>NZ_JBYNWG010000001.1:7500-4807500 GCF_057786095.1 Mesorhizobium sp. P160219 | reverse complement strand
CGATCCGGCAAAGCTCTATGCCGATTATGCGGGGCCGTGGAACGGCTGACACCCGAAAGCGATTCCCCTTTATTTAAACACAGGCTAAGACAGTGGCTTCGGCGATGCGTTGGGGGTTGGCGCATCGACCATGGGGATTTTTTTGGGGGTCGCCGGCGACATGAAGAAACGAGACTCGCTGCGAACCCGGCTGCGCTATGGGTTTGACAAGAGCATGGCGGCCGGGCCGATCGCGCTGATCGGCTGGCTCGCCGTCGCTTCGCTGCTGATCATCATCGCCGCCGCGGCTTTTCTTGCGGTGACCCGCATCGCGCCGGAGGGCGGCGAACCACTGAACTTCTTCGAAGCATTCTGGGAATCGCTGATGCGCACGCTCGATTCCGGCACGATGGGCGGCGACACCGGCTGGGCCTTTCGTCTCGTCATGCTCTTTGTCACGCTCGCCGGCATCTTCGTCGTGTCGGCCCTCATCGGCGTGCTCAGCGCCGGCGTCGACAGCAAGCTCGATGAATTGCGCAAGGGCCGTTCGCGGGTGCTGGAGAGCGACCACACCATCATCCTCAACTGGTCGCCGTCGATCTTCGACGTCATCTCCGAACTCGTCATTGCCAATGCCAGCCGCCGCCATCCGCGCATTGTCGTCATGGCCAATATGGACAAGGTGGCGATGGAGGACGAGATCGCCGCCAAAGTCGGCAGACTGGGCAATACACGCATCATCTGCCGCAGCGGCGACCCGACCGACCTCTACGATCTGGCCATCGTCAACCCGCAGACCTCGCGCTCGATCATCGTGCTGTCGCCGGACGGCGACGACCCGGATTCGCAGGTGATCAAGACGGTGCTGGCGCTGGCCAACGACCCGAACCGGCGCACGGCGCCCTATAACATCGCCGCCGAGATCCGCGACGGAAAGAACGCCGAGGTCGCCCGCGTCGTCGGCGGGGCCGAGGTACAGCTTGTCCTGGCCGACCAGCTGATCTCGCGAATCGTCGTGCATTCGAGCCGGCAGTCGGGTCTCAGCGGCGTCTATTCGGAGCTGCTCGATTTCGACGGCTGCGAAATCTACACCACCGAGCAGCCTGATCTCACCGGCAAGACCTTCGGCGAGGCAGTGATGGCGTATGAGCATTGCACGCTGATCGGGCTCTGCGACCAGCAGGGGCGCGTCAATCTCAACCCGCCGTCGGAGCTGGTAATCGGCAAGGACATGCGCGCCATCATCATTGCCGAGGACGATGCCGCCATCAAGCTGGGAAGCGCCGGAGCCAAGATCGATGCCGCGGCGATTCTTCGCCATCAGCCCATCGAGGCGAAGCCGGAGCGCACGCTGATCCTTGGCTGGAACCGGCGCGGTCCGATCATAACCTATGAACTGTCGCGCTACGTCGCACCTGGGTCAATCCTGACCATCGCCGCCGATACGCCTGGCCTCGAGCAGGAAGTTGCCGGCCTGCCGGTCGTCGGCGACAATCTGTCGGTTTCCTGCCGCATCACCGACACGTCGAGCAGCACAGCACTGGCAAGCCTGGACGTGCCTTCCTACGACCACGTGCTCGTCCTTGGCTACAGCGAGACCATGGCAGCGCAGCCCGCCGATACGCGCACGCTGGTGACGCTGCTGCATCTGCGCAAAATCGCAGACGATGCCGGCACGCACATCTCGATCGTCAGCGAGATGATCGACGTGCGCAACCGCGAGCTGGCGGCGGTGACTAAGGCCGATGATTTCGTCGTCAGCAACCGGCTGGTCAGCCTGATGCTGGCGCAGGCATCGGAGAACCAGCATCTCGCCGCGATCTTCGATGATCTGCTCGACGAGGAGGGCTCCGAAATCTACATGCGTCCGGTCGGCGACTATGTCGCCATCGACCATCCGGTGACGTTCTGGACGATCGCGGAATCGGCGCGTCTGCGCGGCGAGATCGCCATCGGGCATAGGCGCGTTCGCGCTGCGCAGAATGATGAGCGGGCTCTGGGCGGCGTCACCGTCAACCCGTTGAAGTCGCAAGCGCTGGCCTACCTGCCGGAGGACCGGGTCATCGTGCTGGCGCGGGACTAAACCCCGGCTGCCTTGGCGCGAGCCAGAAGCCGCTCGGCGAGCCTGAGATGCGGCCGGTCATACATCTTGCCGTCAATGCCGACCACGCCAGGATTTCCGGCCGCCTCGAAGGCCGCGACGATGGCCTGCGAGCGTTGCACTGCCTCCGCCGACGGTGTGAAGGCGGCGTTGATGACCGGCACTTGCGCCGGATGGATTGCCATCTTGCCGGTAAAGCCGTCACGCTCGGCCTCCGTGCATTCGGCTTCGAAGGCGGCCATGTCGCGAAAGGCGGGGAAAACCGTGTCGATCGCCGCGACTTCAGCTGCGCCGGCGGCAAGGATGGTCATGGTGCGGGCAAGGCGGAAGACATCGGTGTAGCGGCCGTTGTCGTCGCGCGCAGCCTGCGCGCCGATCGCCGCCGACAGATCTTCGGCACCCCAGGTGAGGCCGGCAAGCCTGGCGCTTGCCCCGGCATAGGTCGCGGCGGCCAGCAACCCAGCAGCGGTCTCGGTAATGATCGGCAGGATCTTGATCGCGCCATCCGGCAATCCGTTTTCGGCCTCATGTACGCGGAGCTTTACGGATAGCTGCTGGACATCCTGGCCGCTGTTCGACTTCGGCAGCATGATGCCGTCGGGTTTGACCGGAACCAGGGCGGCCAGATCATCGTCGGTCAACCCGGTCGATAGGTCGTTGACTCTGATATAGATGGCGGAGCTTGTCTGCTGCCGGTTGCCGGCGATAAAGCGTGCCGCGATGTCGCGTGCCGTCGCCTTGTTTTGTGGCGCCACCGAATCCTCGAGATCGACGATGACCACGTCGGCGCCGGCGCCAAAACCCTTCTCCAGTTTCTTTTTGGAATCCCCGGGCACAAACAGCAGCGAGCGCATCACGCCGCCTTTTTCATCATCATCGCCTGGCGCGTGCATTTGGCAACGAGCACATCGTTCTGATTGTAGGCGTGATGCTCGAACTCGACGATGCCGCGGTCCGGCTTCGATTTCGAGTCCCTGACTGAGAGCACCGTCGTTTCGACACGGATGGTGTCGCCGTGGAAGACCGGGTGCGGAAACACCGTCTCCTTCATGCCGAGATTGGCAATTGTGGTGCCGACGGTGATGTCATTGACGGAAATGCCGATCATCAGGCCGAGCGTGAACAGCGAATTGACCAGCGGTCTGCCCCATTCGCTCTTGGCGGCGAAGTCGAAGTCGATGTGCAGCGGCTGCGGGTTCAGCGTCATCACCGAGAACAGCATGTTATCGCTTTCGGTGACGGTCTTGCGCAGCGTGTGCCGAAAGACATGTCCGACGACGAACTCTTCGAGATAAAGCCCGGGCATCGTTTTTCTCCTCCGCTGCCTGACGGTTGATAGGCGCTGCCCATGCCACCCGCAAGCCAGTTAATAAACATGGTGAACCGTTCGTAAACCATTTCTGCCTAGGGTCATTCCTGGGGCCGGAAGCTTTCCGGCAAGGGGCGTAGCAGGCAGTATGGTTGTCTCCCATTTTCTCAAATGGATCTACACCGCGAGAGTTTCGGAGCGCGCCGCGGCGGCGAGCGCGCTGGCCCGCGCCTACGTCAATTCCGACCTGCCTTTCGAAGACCGTTGCGCGGCCGAAGCGGCGCTGACGCTGCTGCTCGACGACGCCTCGTCGAAGGTGCGGTTGGCTATGGCCGAAGCGCTGTCGATGAGCCATCACGCGCCGCTGCAGATCATCAGCGCGCTTGCCTCCGATCAGCCGGAAGTGGCAGCCCTGGTGCTGGCGCGCTCCCCGCTGCTGACGGACGCCGACCTGATCGACCGCGTCGCGGCCGGGCACAAGGCGACGCAAAAACTGATCGCCGACCGGCCGGTCGTTTCGATGGCGGTTGCCGCGGCGATCGCCGAGATCGGCGAACCGGAAGCGTGTGCGGCGCTGCTCGCCAATGACGGCGCCGACATAGCCTCGCTCTCCTTCCGCCGCATCGCCGAGCGGCATGGCCATATCGCTCATTTGCGCGAGGCAATGGTCACGGATGTGCGGCTGCCGGCCGACTGCCGGCACATGCTACTGGTCAAGCTCGGCGAAACGCTGAAGGCTTCGCCGCTGGTGATGGCGCTGATGGGGGCGGCCAGAGCCGAGCGCGTCACGCGCGATGCTTGCGTCAAGGCTTCGGTGCGGCTGGTCGAAGGCACGCGCGCGGAGGAACATGCGGCACTTATCGAACATCTGCGCCTGCGCGGCGACCTGACCGCAAGTTTCATCATCCGTGCCATTGCCCACGGCAAGGTCGACTTTTTCGGCTCGGCCCTGGTTGCGCTCAGCCAGCAGTCGGAGCAGCGGGTGCGGGCGCTGCTTGCCGGCGGCCAGGACGTTGCGCTGCAGGCGCTGTTTCGCAGCGCCGGCCTTGCCGCGCCCACCCATGGCATCATTCTGCGGGCACTCAAGATCTGGCGCGAGGTCGCCAATGGCAAGCGTGTCGCCGGCGTGCAGGAAGTCAGCTGGCTGATGCTGAAGGAATTGGGTGGTCAGGCCGCCGAAGGCGATCTCGCCGGCCTGGTCAAGTCGATCCATCTCGATGCGCTACGCGAAAACGCGCGCGGCCACGCGCTGGCGATAGCGGCGGCTTGACGTCCTAGCCGCGATCCCTCGCAAAAAAATCCGGAAAGTCTTCGATCGCGGCGGCGATGATGCGCAGCGAGGCTGCGATTTGCAGCATATCCGCACTGCTGCTGCGCTCTGAGAGGCCTGCTGCATATTGCCGGGCCACAGTGATGGTTGCCGTCTGCGGATCGCCGGGTGCGCGAAAGAGCAGTTCACGCGCCAGGCCGCGCAGGAAATTGTCGATCGAAAGCGCGGTTTCGGAAGGAATGGCCGGGCTCTGCTGCGCGGCGCGCAACCGCAGGATTTCAAGGCCGACGGTGACGGCGGCGACGCCGCCGCCCAGGATGGCATCGCCTTTCCTGCCGGTATTCTGCAGCAGCGGCATCAGCTGGTTGATGCGGTCATAGGCAAGGCTCTCGAAGGCCGAACGCCGCGGCACCCGCTCATGCAGGCACAGGCGGGCCAGATCCTCGCGCATGGCGCGCACGATGCGGTTGGCGGCGAGCCATGGATCGGCGGGCAGCACCACGATGAAGACGCCGATTGCAAGCAGGATGCCGACCAGCACCGACGCCGAGCCGGCGAAAAACGGGCCTGGGGCATAGGTCATCGCCTGATGCGGGCTGAGGAAGGCGAGGAAATTGATGGCGAAGGCCGTCGCCACGCCGACGGTGCGCGGATTGGCCATGCCCAGCGCCGTCGGTACCAGGATCGGCACGACAAACAGCGTGAACCAGCCGAAGCCGGGCAGGGCAGGCAGCGCGACCTGGCCAACGAGGAAGGCAAAGGGCAAAGCCAGCAGCGTTCCCCTGAAGAAGCCCCAGGACACCCGCACCGGGTCAGGCCGCGCGGCGAAAAGACTGGAGACGACGGCAACGAGGATGACGGTGCCGGCCGCGTCGGACCATTTCGTCGTCAGCCAGAAGGCGGCGACCGCCAGCGTGGCCAGCGCCGCGCGTATGGCATTGCGCGAAGCCCCGGGATAATCGCGGTGCACCACCAGCGCAGGCTGCTGCCTGTTCATCCGGCTCGGGCGCGTCACTGGTGCGCGCAGGGCGTCGAGGCCGCGCAGCACCTGCTTGAAGGCTTCGGCGAAATCGGCGGCGATGGTGAGGCGGGTTATGGTGCCGACCCTGTCGTCGCCCTGATCGGTCGAGGCGTCGGGCATTTGCCGGGCCTTGCCGGCAATCGCGTCGAGCCGCGTCACCCAGGGCGACGTGTCGTCCAGCGCCTCGGGCGTCGCTGCCAGCTCGCTGACCAACGACTGCAGTTCGGAGCGTACCGGAATGAGCGCTGCGTTTTTCGGCGCGGCATGCGAATGCAGCGCGCGCGCCGCCGACAGCGCCGAGAGAAGCTGACCGATGGTTAGGCGGACCGGATGGGCGCGGGTGGCGAAGCTCGGTGCTTCGAGCCGGGCATAGGCGCGCATCTCGGCCAGCATCTGGGCGTCGGTGATCAGCTTGCGGTGCAGGCCGGCCAGCGTCGCCGGGTCGCCACCGGAAAAAGCGCCGCCTGCATAGGTTGCAAGGTCGAGGATGCTGCGCTTCAGCCTGGAGATGATGGCGTCAGCGGCCAGCTTGGGCAGGATCAGCCGGCTGGTCAGGCCGGCGCAGACGATGCCGAGCACGATCTCGGCGCAGCGCGCGACAGCGAGATCGACGACCACGTGCGGCTGGCCGAAAGCCGGCAGCCCAATGATCATCGCGGTATAGCCGGCAAGTGCGGCGCCATAGGCTTCCGGATTGCGCAGCAGCGACGAAACCAGCGTGCACAGCCCAATCCAGACGGACAGCGCCGTGACCAGCAGCCAGGGATTGGTGCCGAAAACCGAGGTGATGCCGATCGCCGCAAGTCCACCGGCCAGCGTGCCGAGCAGCCGGTAAAAACCTTTCGCCAGCACCATGCCGGCGACCGGCTGGGCGACGATGAAGACCGTCATCATCGCCCATTGCGGGTGGTCGAGTTTTAGCGCGTAAGCAGCGAGAAGCGCGATCAGACCGGCCGAAACCGTGCGCAGGGCGAAAATCCAATCCGAGCGCGTCGGCTGCGTCAGGCCCGCCAAACTGGTTTCGAAGTAGCTCTTCAGCCGCGCCCAGATCACAAGCTGGTCTCCGTATCGGAAGCGCAGGCTAGAGCAATTCGAGGAAAAGTGTGAAACGGTTTTCCGCCCGGAACTGCGTCAAAACAAAGAGTCGGCCGGCGCTCAGATATCCAGCACTTCCGTTGCGGCGAATTCGGCGCGTTCCTGGATGAAGCGGAAGCGGGCTTCCGGCTTGGTGCCCATCAGCGCGTCGACAGCATCCTTGGTTGCCGCCACGGCGTCGATGACATCGACCCTGAGCAGCGTGCGCTTCCTCGGGTCCATGGTGGTTTCCTTCAGCTGCCCGGCCATCATTTCGCCCAGGCCCTTGAAACGGCCGATCTCGACCTTGGCGCGGCCGGTGAATTCGGTGCGCAACAGCTCGTCCTTGTGCGCATCGTCCCTAGCATAGGCAACCTTGCCGCCTTGCCGGATCGAATAGAGCGGCGGCACCGCCAGATACAGATGGCCGCCATTCACCAGGTTCGGCATTTCCTGGTAGAAGAAGGTGATCAGCAGCGAGGCTATGTGAGCGCCGTCGACGTCGGCGTCGGTCATGATGATCACGCGGTCATAGCGCAAATCCTCGTCGCGGTATTTCGAGCGCGTGCCGCAGCCGAGCGCCTGAATCAGGTCCGAAATCTGCTGGTTGGCGGCGAGCTTGTCGTTGCCGGCGCTGGCGACGTTGAGGATTTTTCCGCGCAGCGGCAGCACCGCCTGGCTCGCACGGTCGCGCGCCTGCTTGGCCGAGCCGCCGGCCGAGTCGCCTTCGACGATGAACAGTTCGGCGCCCGCGGCGGCATTCTGCGTGCAGTCGGCGAGCTTGCCGGGAAGGCGCAGCTTGCGCACCGCGCTCTTGCGCGACACTTCCTTTTCCTGGCGCCGGCGCACCCGCTCGTCGGCGCGCGCAATCACCCATTCCAGCAGCTTGGAGGCTTCCTGCGGATTGTCGGCCAGCCAGTGGTCGAAGGGATCGCGGATGGCGGTCTCGACAATGCGAATGGCTTCGATCGTTGCCAGCCTGTCCTTGGTCTGGCCGACGAATTCCGGCTCGCGAATAAACACCGATAGCATGCCTGCCGCCGAGATCATCACGTCTTCGGAGGTGACGATCGAGGCGCGCTTGTTGCCGACCAGGTCGGCATAGGCCCGAAGCCCGCGCGTCAGCACATTGCGAAAGCCGGCCTCATGCGTGCCGCCTTCGCCGGTCGGGATTGTGTTGCAGTAGGAGTTGACGAAGCCGTCACCGCCGAACCAGGTCACCGCCCATTCCAGCGAACCGTGGCCGCCCTGCTTCTCGCTCTTGCCGGCGAAGATTTCGCGGGTCACCTGGAAATCATCGCCGAGCGATGCCTTGAGATAGTCCTTCAAGCCGCCGGGGAAATGGAACTCCGCCTTGGCCGGCGTCTGGTCCTTTTCCTTGATCAGCGATGGGTCGCAGCTCCAGCGGATCTCGACGCCGCCGAACAGATAGGCTTTCGAGCGGGTCATGCGATAGAGCCGCGCCGGCTCGAAGGCGGCGCCCTTGCCGAAAATCTGCTCGTCGGGATGGAAGCGGATTTTGGTGCCGCGCCGGTTGTGCACTTCGCCGAGCTGCTCCAGCCCGCTCACCGGAACGCCGCGCGAGAACCTTTGGCGGTAAAGCTGGCGACCGCGCGCGACCTCGACTTCGAGATGGTCCGACAGCGCATTGACGACCGAGACGCCGACACCGTGCAGACCGCCGGAGGTCTCATAGACCTTGCTATCGAACTTGCCGCCCGAATGCAGCGTCGTCATGATGACTTCGAGCGCCGGTTTCTTGAATTTCGGATGCGGATCGACCGGAATGCCGCGGCCATTGTCGGTGACGGTCAGAAACCCGTCGGCCGACAGCTCGACATCGATGAAGGTGGCATGGCCGGCGACCGCCTCGTCCATCGAATTATCGATGACCTCGGCAAACAGATGGTGCATCGCCTTGTCGTCGGTGCCGCCAATATACATGCCGGGACGGCGCCGCACCGGCTCCAGCCCCTCCAGCACCTCGATGTCGGCGGCACTATAGCCCTCGCTGCCGTCCTTGGTCGCAACGGAACGTTTCGTGGCCTGCAGCAGCGGGTCGGCCGGCCGCGCCGGTGTCCGAGCCGATTGGGGCTGCTTTTCCAGATTGCCGAAAAGATCGTTGTTGTCGTCCATGCCTGCCATAGAATCCGGTGCCGCGAATCACCCGTCGATACTGCCACGCTTTTCGGCGCCAAGCGACGGAAGTTCCTGTTACGTTCGGGGATTAAACCCTTCTTATCCTAAAACCTTTCGATAACCAAGCCGGCGGAAATAGGTCCTGCGAGAGCGGCCGCGATTCCTGAATCTTTAACAAAGCGGCCTAGCGTCGCCTCAACAAAACAAAAGACCACGAATGTCAGGGGTTGGTTGTGAGGGGCAAGGCCATAACGATGATTGGCATCGCTGCCGTCTTCGGCGCGATTTCAATCTTTGCCGCGGATTTCTGGGTGAAAAGCCAGGCCAAGGCCGATGCCGAAGAGAAAACGGCGTCGATCCCGGCGCCCGCCGTCCCCAAGGTCGTCTTCAAGACCATAGTGGTGGCCAACGCGCCGCTGCGTTACGGCATGGAGCTTGACCGGGCGCAGCTCAGCGAAATCCCATGGTCCGAGGATTCGGTGCCGCAGGGCGCGTTCACCACAGTCAATGCATTGCTCGCCGAAGGCAGCCGCGTGGTATTGTCGCCGATCGAGGTCAACGAGCCGGTGCTGATCAGCAAATTGTCGGGGCCGAACGGCCGCGCGACGCTATCAAACATGATGACGCCCGGCATGCGGGCGGTGACAATCCGCACCGACGAGATCGCCGGTGTCGGCGGCTTCGTCATGCCGGGCGACCGGGTCGACGTGGTGCTGACACGCGATGCGGGCGAAATCCAGGAAGTGGCCAAGAACGCACAGGGCGCTGCCGGATCGACCGTTACCTCCGAGATTGTCGTCTCCGACGCCAAGGTGCTGACCGTGGGGCAGGGCGCCGACGAGCGCCAGACCGCACCGCAGATCGCCAATTCCGTCACCATCGAGGTGACGACCGAAGGCGCGCAGAAAGTGGCGCTTGCCCGCACCGTCGGCACCTTGTCGCTGTCGCTCCGCTCGGCCGCAGACGGAGGGGCCGCCAAGGACGGCGTCACCACCATCTCGTCCTTCGGCGGATCGGTCGCCTCCGGCGTCCAGGCCGCTGCCGGCGCGCTGTTCACTGCCGCGACCAAGGAGCCTGAGAAGCCGAAATTCAAGACGATCATCGTGACGCGCGGCACGCAGGTCGAAGAATACCAGGTTCCTGCGCGGGACCAGCAATAACTGCCGGTGGGGACCGGGCGAGGGACGGGACAGATGTCGGGACTTCATGCATTTCGAACTACGAAAGGGCTGCGCCCAATGCGGGCGCTTGCGGTGGGGGCTTGCCTGGCCGCGGCCGCAATGCTCGGCCTCAGTGCGCCAGCCAAGGCCGACAACGATATCGTCCATGTCTCGTCCACAACGAATGCGTCGATCAAGGTAGCCAAGGGCAAGCCGAAGACGGTCATGACCAATGCCGCCTTCTACCAGATCGTCATCGGCGATCCGGAGATCGCCAACGTCAATCCGCTGACCGACAAATCCTTCTATGTGCTGGGCAACAATCTCGGCACCACCGGCATCGCGCTGTTCGACGAGAACAAGCAGTTGGTCGGCACCGTCGACATCGAGGTGACGCTGGACACCGACCAGCTGGCCAGCACCATTCGCGCCAGCGTGCCGGACGCCAAGATCAAGGTCGGCTCGGCCAATGGCCGCGTCGTGCTGTCGGGCGAGGCCGATGACGCGGTCGCCGCCGAGAAGGCAAGCAAGATCGCCAGCCGCTTCTCCGGCAATGAAGAAGTGATCAATTCGGTCAACATCTCGTCCTCGCAGCAGGTTCAGCTCAACGTCCGCTTCGTCGAGATCAATCGCCAGGCCGGACAGGATCTCGGCGCCAAATACAGCGCCAATTTCGCTTACGGCATTGGCGGGCGCGACGTCACCCTCGATCCTGGCACGGTGCCGGGAGCCGGCAATGGCGAGATCATCGGCCGGCTGCTGTCCAACGGCCTGTCGATCGACGTCGCCATCAAGGCGCTGGAGGAACGTGGTCTCGCCAGGCGGCTGGCCGAGCCGAACCTGATCGCCCGCTCGGGCCAGACGGCAAGCTTCCTCGCCGGCGGCGAGTTCCCGATCCCGGTCTCCGAGGACAATGGCAAGATTTCCGTCAGCTACAAGAAATACGGCGTCAGCCTCGACTTCACGCCGACGGTTCTCAAGGACGGGCTGGTGAGCCTCGACATCGCGCCGGAAGTGTCCTCGATCGACGCTTCGGCCTCCTACAATATCGGCAATATCTCGGTCCCGGGCTTTATCGTGCGCCGCGCCAAAACATCCGTCGACCTGAAGAATGGCCAGAGCTTCATGATCGCCGGCCTGCTGCAGTCACAGAACGACATTACCACATCGCGTCTACCCGGCCTCGGCAAGCTGCCGGTGCTCGGCTCGCTGTTCTCCTCCAAATCCTATCAGCGGCGCGAGACCGATCTGGTGATCATCGTCACCCCCTATCTGGTCAAGCCGGTCGATCCGTCGAAGAAGCTGCTCGAGCCGACCGACGGCACGCAGCCGGCCAGCAATGTCGACTATTTCCTCAACAACACCGAGGAAGTGAAATCGTCCGAAGCCAATCGTGCAGTGGCAATGGCCAGCGGCAGTACGGCACAGCCGGCCGCGGTCACCACCGTCGGGCATTTCCTCGACCTGCCGAAGGATTGAAGCCATGCGCGTGGAATCATGCATCGCCCTGCTGATCGCCGGCCTCGCCGGCGGCTGCACCAGCGACGACTATGTCCGCTCCGAGGGACCGACGATTGCCGCCGGCAACGCACAGGCCGCCAATACGGCCATGCAGATGGTCGATCCCTGGAAATACGGCGTCCAGAACACCAGGCTGCTGGTGCCGGCGCAGCGCAGTGAGGCGGCAGTCAACGCCGCCGACCAGGCTGCTGCTGCCAAGGCCGTGCAACCGACAGCGACAACCGATTGATTTGCCCCGGTGATTTGACCGGGAATGACCTGACAGGCTGACAAAATGGCAAGCGGCATCAAGACCAAGAAGATCCTGCTGGTGTCCAGCGACCGGACCTTTGCGCAGGATACGCGCACCGCGTTCGCGGCCTCGGAGGTGATCCAGCTTTCGACCGTCGAGAAGAACATTACCGAACTGCGCGGCGAGGTCCAGGAAGCCGATTTCGGCGCGCTCATCGTCGACATGGATGCGGCAAAGCTGGAAGAGATCGAGTCGCTGCAGCGCATCATGCGCCGGCTTGAAGGCCGCGTTCCGGTGGTCGTCGTCACCCAGGAATTCAACGCAGCCGCAGTGCGTATCCTGGTGCAGCTCCAGGTCGCCGATTTCCTGGTCAAGCCGATCACCACCGCCGATCTGGTGCGGTCGGTCGTGCGCGCGCTGCAAGGGCCGGGGCGCGAGGAAAACACCGAGTCGCAGATCTATACCTTCATGCCGGCCGCCGGCGGCGTCGGCACCACGACGCTGGCGCTGCAGACCGCCTTCCAGCTGCATCATTCGGTGACGCGCGGCGCGTCGACCTGCGTGGTCGACCTCAATTTCCAGCAAGGCGCCTGCGCCGAATATCTCGACCTCGAGCCGCGCTTCGACATCACCGAAATCGAGAACCAGCCCGAGCGCCTCGACCGTCAGCTGCTGGATGTGATGCTGTCCAAGCATGCGAGCGGGCTCTGCGTGCTGGCGGCGCCAACGCATCCGTCGGAAATGCGCTCGTTCAAGACCGATGTCGTGGTGCGCATGCTCGATCTCGTCTCGGCCTATTTCGATAACGTCGTCATCGACATGCCGCGCACCTGGTTTCCGTGGACGGAGACGGTGCTGCTCGGCTCCAACAAGCTCTACATCGTCGCCGAAATGACGGTGCCATGCCTGCGCCACACGCAGCGGCTGATCCAGGCGGTCTACGAGACGGCCGGCAAGGAAGTGAAGCCGAACGTCATCGTCAATCGTTTCGAGCAGAAGATGTTCGACAACGGCATCAAGCAGGCGGATGTCCAGGAAATCCTGGGCGAGCATTTCGTCGGCGGCATCTCCAACAATTACCGGCTTGTGCGTGAAGCGGTCGACCGCGGCGTGCCGCTGCATGAGATCGACCCGAACGCCAATGTCGTCAACGATCTGAAGAGGATCATCCTGCCGGAAGAAGCCGTGGTGACGCCGGAGAAATCGCGCTCGCTGTTCGGCATCGGCAGGGGCCTCCTGAAGAGGAAAGCCGGATGACCAGCCGCTTCTCGACCCTGCAGAACCGTGACGTCCGCGCGCTGAAGCCGGCCGAGGCGGCGCCGGTCGCGCATCACGCCGTGGTCATCCCGACGAACCGCAAGGCCTTGCCGCCGAAGCCGGAGACAACACCGGGAAAAAGCGCCAACAAGGTGCTCGATGCCCGCGTGCGCATCCACCGGCTGCTGCTCGAGGAAATCAACCTGGTCGCGCTGGAGCGCCTGCCCAAGGATGAGATGCGCCGGCAGGTGCAGGAGTTCGTGTCGGAAAAGACCCGCCAGGAGCGTATGGCGATCAACACCGTCGAACTTGAAGCGCTGGTCGATGACATCGTCGATGAGATGGTCGGCCTCGGCCCGCTGGAACCGCTGCTCAAGGACCCCGACATCAACGACATCCTGATCAACGGCCACCAGAACTGCTTCGTCGAAAAACGGGGCAAGCTGCAGCAGGTCCATATCCCGTTCAAGGACGAGGCGCACCTGTTGCGCATCGTCAACAAGATCGTCGCCGCCGTCGGCCGCCGGGTCGACGAATCGCAGCCGATGGTCGATGCCCGCATGCTCGACGGCTCGCGCTTCAACGCCGCCATTCGCCCGGTCGCCGTCGACGGGCCGCTGGTGTCGATCCGCAAGTTTTCAAAGAACAAGCTCGGCCTGCACAAGCTGGTCGAGTTCGGCGCCATCACCCAGAACATGGCCGAGGTGCTGGCGGCTGCAGTCCACGCCCGCAAAACGACCATCATCTCGGGCGGTACCGGCACCGGCAAGACGACGATGCTCAACGCATTGTCAGCCTTTATTCCGGAAGACGAACGGTTGATCACCATCGAGGACGCGGCCGAACTGCAGCTGCAGCAGCCGCATGTCGCGCGCATGGAAACGCGCCCCGCCAACATCGAAGGTCATGGCGAGCTGAAGCAGCGCGACCTGGTCAAGAACGCGCTGCGCATGCGCCCTGACCGCGTCATCCTCGGCGAGTGCCGCGGCGAGGAGGCCTTCGACATGCTGCAGGCGATGAACACCGGCCATGAAGGCTCGATGGCGACCATCCACGCCAACACGCCGCGCGACGCCATTTCGCGCCTCGAGCAGATGCTGGGCATGACCGGCATGCCGATGACGGTGCAGTCGATCCGCAGCCAGATCGCCAGCGCGCTCGACCTTATCGTCCAGCTGACGCGACTGTCGGACGGCAAGCGCAAGGTGACCAGCGTCGCCGAGGTGACCGGCATGGAAGGCGACGTCATCCAGATGCAGGAGATATTCCGCTTCGTGCGCACCGGCATGGAAGCCGACGGCAAGATCCTCGGTCACTACGAGGCGACCGGCATTCGCCCGCGTTTCCTCGAGGACCTGCGCAATATGGGCATTGAATTCCCCGGCAAATATTTCGAACCCGGCCGGCCGCAGGAGTAGCCGGGTGTTCGAGAATTTCAGCCCGATCTATGTCGTGTATGCCGCGGCAGCGCTGACCGGCATCATGATCGCCGAAGGCTGCTATCTGCTCTATGCCGGCCGCAGCGACAAGCGCCTGGCTATCAACCGGCGCATGAAGCTGCAGGAAAACAAGATCAGCCAGGAACAGGTGCTGATCCAGCTGCGCAAGGAACGCGGCCTCGATTCCGGCACGTCATTCTTCTCGCCCGACCGTTTTCGCGCGCTGCGCACGCAGTCTGGCATGGTGATGCCCTTGCCGAAATTCCTGACGATGACGACGGGCGTGGCGCTGGCGATGATGCTCGTCGCGCTCTGGTACGGCCTGCCGCTGTTGCTCGCCATTTTGCTGTTTGTGGTGCTGACAGCGCTGCTGCCGGTAATTGTGCTGCGTTCCAAGCGTGCCCGGCGGGTGAAGCGTTTCGGCGTGCAGTTGCCGGAGGCGCTGGAATTGATCACGCGCGGCTTGAAGGCCGGGCATCCGGTTCCGGTGGCGATCTCCATGGTGTCGCGCGAGATGCCCGATCCGATCGGCACCGAATTCGGCGTTATCTCCGACGAGGTGACTTATGGTTCCGACCTGGTTTCGGCGTTGAATTCACTGTTTGATCGCGTCGGCCAGGAGGATCTGCCGCTGTTCGTCACCGCGGTTTCCATCCAGACGAGTTCGGGCGGCAATCTGCGCGAGATCCTCGACGGGCTGTCGACGACGATCCGCGAACGCGGCAAGCTGCGCCGCAAGGTGCGCGCCATTTCGACCGAGGGTCGTATGTCGGCCTATATCCTGACGGCGGTGCCGGCGCTGCTGTTCGCCGCCATCATGGTGATGATGCCGCAATTTTATCAAAGCGTCTGGGATGTGCCGAAGACCTGGTATCTGCTGGGCGGTTCGGTGACATGGCTGATGCTGGGCAACATCATCATGTTCAAGATGTCGAACTTCCGGTTCTGAGATGGAGCAGGTGATCCAGTTTCTTGCCTCGCTGGCGCCGACGTCGCTGATGCCGGTAGCCGCGATGCTGCTGGCATTGGGCGGCAGCGCGGTGGCATGGCCGCTGGTGGTGGCCAAAGGCGACCGCAACGATCTCAAGCGCCGGCTCAAGATCGACGACAGCAAGACTCCCCAACAGGCCGAGGTGGCGCCGAAGAAGAACCAGAGCGTCGTGCGCGAGAAGGCGGTGAAGCGGGCGCAGGAATTCTACGCCAAGAGCGATCCGGAAAATGTCGCCCGGCTGCGTATGAAGCTGATCCAGGCGGGCTATATGGAGCCGCGCGCGGTCGGCACATTCTTCCTGATCCGCTTCGCCTGCCTGGTGGGCGCAGCGATCGGCGCGTTCCTGGTCAACCATTGGATGGGCAGCGCCGATTCCACCGCGACCAGCCGCTGGACCTTCATCATCCTGTCGGGAGCCGCCGGCTATTTCGTGCCCGGCCTGGTGCTCAGCCAGAAGGTGCGGGAAAAGATGCGCGAATACCGCAACGGCTTTCCCGACTTCATGGATTTGATGATCGTCTGCTCCGATGCCGGCATGAGCATGGAGGCCGGCATCGAGCGCGTCTCGAAGGAACTGGCCAAGACCTATCCGTCGCTGAGCCAGAATCTGCAGCTGGTGTCGCTGGAACTCAGGGCCGGCCGCAGCCTCGACGATGCATTGAAGGCGCTCGCCGACCGCCTCAGCCTGGACGAGGTGCGCTCCTTCGCCACGCTCTTGCAGCAGTCGAAGGAACTCGGCACCAGCCTCGCCGGGGCGCTGCGCGTGTTCTCTGACGAAATGCGCCACAAGCGCATGTCGTTGGCCGAGGAGAAGGCACATGCCTTGCCGGCCAAGATGTCGGTGCCGGTGGTGGTGTGCATCCTGCCGGTGGTGCTGATGATCGCCGTCATCCCGATCATCGTCAAAATGACGGCGGTTCAGTAGATACCAAGGCAGTAGATACCAAGTGGCCGCCCGGCGGCTTTCTGCGGTTACTCACTTCAACTACGCTTCGCCTGGATGTCATATCCGGCCGGTTTGGCCGCTCTCCTTCGGCAAAATCCGAAAAAAGCAAAATGAGTGAGCCGTCCATGCGAATAGTCTTGTGCACCGCCTTCCTCGGCCTCGCCGCGGCCAGTCTGTCGCCGGCCTCGGCCGCGGCCGACGATTGCGGCGACGCTGCCGCTCTGGTGCAGCAGGCATATCCCAAGGCCCAAAAGAGTGCCGATGGCGCCTCCTTCACGCTCGAACCTCATACCAGCATCGCCCAGACGCTTTGGGATGGCGATGCGCCATTCGGCGTGGTCTGCAAGATCTGGCCCGCCCATGACGACCTGTTGTTGGTCGCCGTGCCGCTGATCGACAGCTCCCAATCCAGCGACGACGGGCATGTCGGCGATGTCGAGCTTCTGGTCGTCGACAGGAAGACCCGGCAGGTGCGCCAGCGCCTGCTCCAACCCGGGCTGATGACCGATGATGCCGTCGGCATCCGCGGGATCGACTTCGATACCGGGCGCTACAGATTGGCGCCCGATGTCGGCGCCTTCGGCCTGCGCATCGACATGGCAAACCATTCGCAGCCGAATCCTTTCAGTGAAACCGACCTGCGGCTCTATGCCCTTGACGGCGGTGCTCTGCGCCTGGTGCTCGACGGCATCATCGTGGCCGGCTTTGGCGGCGAAGGCGACACCAATTGCGCAGGATCCTTTCAATCCAGCCGGGTCAGCCTGGCGATGAGCCCGGCGAGACATCACGGCTATCACGACATCACAGTGTTCGAGCGGTTGGACACCGACAATCCGTCTGTCGACAAGAATGGCGAGTGCCAGTCCCATCCCGGCAGGTCCATGAAACGAACCTACCGGCTGCGCTACGACGGCAGGCGCTATCAGTTTCCGGCGGGGCTCAAGGCGCTGGAGCCGGAATAGGCTTCGGTTGGTTAATGGCTTCTGTGCCCGAAACCAAATTTTAGGCGCGTTTCCGCACTGAAGTTTAATCGCCCTGTTGTAGTCTGCTTCCTCAGAGAACGACCCGGTAAATCGGGCGATTGGGGCCAGGGGCATGCGTCACAGAAGTTTCACGGCAATGGCCGCGCTAGCGGCGGTCTTGATGGTCGGCGGCTGCACGACCGACAACGTCGACAAGACCAAGACCACATCGATCCAACCGGTGGCAAAAGACGTCAGCACCTCCGACCTTGCGCAAGGCAAGGCGCAGTTCCGCGAGGCCAATTACGGCCTTGCCGAACAGCATTTCCGCAAGGCCGTGGAACTGAAGGCCGACAGTGCCGAGGGATGGATGGGGCTTGCCGCCTCCTATGACGAACTCGGCCGCTTCGACTTCGCCGACCGCGCCTACGACCAGCTTTTGAAGGTTGCCGGGCGCAAGCCGCAGATTGTCAACAATATGGGCTATTCGCAGCTGCTGCGCGGCAACAAGAAGAAGGCGAGGGCGCTGCTCATGGAAGCAAGGGCCGGAATGGCCGACCCGAGCGTGATCAACGCCAATCTGGCGCTGCTCAACAAGGGCTGAGACTAGGGACACTCGCGTGCCGAGCTTCGCGGGACGGCAGTCGACGCTTTGTAAACCCTGTCGGCAGCTTGCTTTGAAAACCGGCCGAAAACGGTATCTCCGGCCGGTTGCATGCCTATGATGCGCCACAAATCGATGATCCCAAAGGTTGCCGCTCATCCATGCTGGATTTCAGTTCGCTATTGCTGGCGGCTGCGCTGTCGGGCACATGCCTGAGCGTCACCATGTTTGTGATCTGGTTCACGGCGCCGCGTGGACGCTTCGTGCTGACGGTGGCGTGCGGCATTCTCGTCCTTGTCGCCCACGTCATCGTCTTCTGGCGCTACACGAGGGAGCCCAGTCCGTTGCTTTGTCAGGCAGCGTTGGCGCTGCTCAGCCTCGGTTTCCTGGCGCTTTCACTTTCGGCCATGCAATATCTTGGTGTGCGCAATTACAGCCGCCCTGTCCTGCCGGCCATGCTCGCGATCGCTGTCTGCGCCGGCGTGACCTATCTCGGTTTCGATGGTGTCGGCTTCATCCTCACCTATACGACGGTAACAGTGCTGCTCGCCTCGATCGGGGTGATGTTCTGGATCAAGGGCGGTCAGGATCGCGGCATTCTGCTGGTCTTTTCGGCGCTAAGCGGCGTCTGCGGCGTATCCTTCGGGCTCTGCGGCGCCGTGCTTCTGGTCAAGGGCCAGTGGGTGCTCGGCGTCGCACCCGACAATTGGGCCGAGCGGTTGAATTCGGTCGTGGCGGTCGCCTGCATGACGGCTCTCGGCGCGCTGACGCTGTCGCTGCATCATCTGCAGGCACAGATCGAACTGAAGGCCGAGACCCTGACCGACCCGTTGACCGGTCTGATGAACCGGCGGGCTTTGAACTCGCTCTATCGCGAGCGCGTCTTCGGCCCGTTCATGTCGGTCGCCATGTTCGACCTCGACCACTTCAAGCGAACCAACGATGTCTATGGCCATCCCGTCGGCATCGGGTGCTCTGCCGTTTCGCCCCAGTCATCAAGAAGTATGACAGGGTTGGCGTCGACGCCTTCCGGCTGGGCGGCGAGGAGTTCGCGTTGGTCATGTCTCGGATGACCGAAGACAAGGCCTACGATTTCGCCAGCAGGACCGGCGTCGCCTTCGGCACGGAAGTGGTGCCGACGCCGCGCGGGCCGTTGCGCAGCAGCGTCAGCGGCGGCATTGGCTTTGGCAAGGAAGACGGCAGCAGCCTGGATGAAGTGCTGGCCGAGGCCGACCGGGCGCTCTACGCGGCCAAGAACGCCGGGCGAAATCGCGTGCTTGTCCTCAACGGCAAAGCCGACGGACCGGCCCTGCGCTCAGCCTGACAGGCCAGAGTGTTATTCGGCGGCGCCGAGATATTCCGACAGCGGCGGGCAGGAGCAGACGAGGTTGCGGTCGCCGGCGACATTGTCGATGCGCGAGACCGGCGGCCAGTATTTGGCCGCTGTATCGACATCGCCGGCGGGGTAGGCCGCTTCCAGCCGCGAATAGGGGTGGGTCCACTGGCCGGCAAGGGTTTCGGCCGCCGTGTGCGGGGCATTGACCAGCGGGTTGTCCTCGAGCGGCCATTCACCCTTCGCCACTTTCGCTGCCTCGCCGGCAATGGCGATCATCGCCTCGCAGAACCGGTCGAGTTCGCGCTTGGGCTCGGATTCGGTCGGCTCGACCATCAGCGTGCCGGCGACAGGGAACGACATGGTCGGCGCGTGAAAACCGTAATCGATCAGCCGCTTGGCGATATCGTCGACGCTGATGCCAGCGCTCTCCTTGAGCACGCGCGTGTCGAGGATGCATTCATGCGCGATGCGATCGTGCCTGCCTTTGTAGAGAAGCGGGAAGTGCGGCGCGAGCCGCGTCGCCACATAATTGGCCGAGATGATCGCCGTCTCCGTCGCCTGCTTCAGGCCGGCGGCGCCCATCATGCGGATGTACATCCAGGTGATCGGCAGGATGGAAGCGCTGCCGAACGGGGCAGCGGACACGGCATGCGCCGAATCTTCGGTGACATGACCCGGCAGATAGGGTTTCAGATGCGCCCTGACGCCGATCGGACCGACGCCCGGACCGCCGCCGCCATGCGGGATGCAGAAGGTCTTGTGCAGGTTCATGTGGCAGACATCGGCGCCGATATCGGCGGGCCGCGCCAAAGCAACCAGGGCGTTAAGGTTGGCGCCGTCGAAATAGACCTGGCCGCCATGCTCGTGAATGAGAGCGCACAGGTGGCGCGCGCCTTCTTCGTAGACGCCGTGCGTCGAGGGATAGGTGAACATCAGGGCTGCGAGATTCTTCGAATGCTCGTTGGCCTTGGCCCGCATATCGTCCATGTCGATATTGCCGTCCTCCAGGCAACGCACGACGACGACGCTCATGCCGGCCATCGCCGCACTCGCGGGATTGGTGCCATGCGCGGACTGGGGGATCAGGCAGATGGTGCGATGGCCTTCGCCACGCGAACGGTGAAAGGCGCGGATGGCGAGCAGGCCGGCATATTCGCCTTGGCTGCCGGCATTGGGCTGCAGGCTGACGGCGTCGAAGCCGGTGATCTCCGCCAGCCAGCCTTCCAGCTCGCCGACCATGGCGCGATAGCCGGCCGAATGGCTGGCCGGCGCGAAGGGATGGAGGTTGGCGACAACAGGCCAGCTGACCGGCATCATTTCGGCCGCCGCGTTGAGCTTCATGGTGCAGGAGCCCAACGGGATCATGGTGCGGTCGAGCGCCAAATCCTTGTCGGCTAGCCTGCGCAGCAGGCGCATCATGTCGGTCTCGGAGTGGTTTTCGCGGAAAACCGGCTGGGTCAGAAACTCCTTGCCGCGCGGCTTGCCGGGCATCGCGCCGGCCTCAGTAGCGCCGGACTTGGCGCCGAACAGGGCGGCGATAGCCTCGAGATCCGCCTCGGTCGAGGTTTCGTCGAAGGCGATGCCGATGCGGTCGGCATCGACGACGCGCAGCAGCCGGCCACCTTTTTCAGCGGCAGCGGCGATCGAAGCTGCCTTGCCCTTCACTTCGGCCGTCACCGTGTCGAAACGGCTTGAGCCGAGCACGGAAACACCAGCGGTTTTCAGGCCTGCTGCGAGGCCGTTGGCGAGCTCATGAATTCGGGCTGCGATCGCCTGCAAACCAGTGGGCCCGTGCCAGATCGCGTATGCGGTCGCCATGTTGGCAAGCAGCGCCTGCGCGGTGCAGATGTTGGAGGTCGCCTTGTCGCGGCGGATATGCTGTTCGCGCGTCTGCAGGGCGAGGCGATAGCCGGGACGGCCTTTGCTGTCTATCGACTGCCCGACGAGGCGGCCGGGCATCAGCCGGGTCAGCTTGTCGGAGACGGCGCAATAGGCGGCGTGCGGGCCGCCAAAGCCCATCGGCACGCCAAAGCGCTGCATCGCGCCGACGGCGATGTCGGCGCCAAGCCTGGCCGGCGCGTCGGTCAGCGTGAGACCAAGCGGATCGGCGATGAAGACGACCACGGCGCCGGTGGCGCGAGCCTTCTCGATCGCCGCCTTGTGGTCGCCATAGACGCCAAACGTGTCCGGCCAGGAGACCAGCAGGGCGGCGGTGTTGTCGTCGATGGTCTCGCCATCGATCTCGATGCCGAGCGGCTCGGCGCGGGTGCGCACGACGTCCAGCGTCTGCGGATGCGGCGTGCCGGCCAGCGCTACCTTGGTGCGCTTGTCGCGATGATGGCGCAGCGCGATGCCGACCGCTTCGGCCACCGCCGTCGCTTCGTCGAGCAGGGAAGCCGAAGCCACCGGCAGGCCGGTCAATTCGGTGACCAGGGTCTGGAAGTTGAACAGCATTTCCAGGCGGCCCTGGCTGATCTCGGCCTGGTAGGGCGTATAGGCGGTGTACCAGGCCGGGTTCTCGAACAGGTTGCGCTGGATGACCGGCGGCACGTGGACGCCGTGATAGCCGGCGCCGATGAAGCTCTTCAGCACCGTGTTTTTTGCCATGATCGCCGACAATTCGGCCAGCGCTTCGGCTTCGCTCGCCGGCGCGGGAAGGGTCAGCGGCAGATCGAGGCGGATCGACTGCGGCACAGCCTGGCTGATCAGCGTCTCGACAGAGGGAACGCCGATCACGGCAAGCATGGCTCTGACATCGTTTACATCAGGACCGATGTGGCGGGCCGAGAAGGGGGTAAGTGCTGCGCTCATGGCAATAGGTCCTGATATCAACCGATATGGGCTTTGTAGGCGGCCTCATCCATGAGGCCTGCGAGTTGGCCTTCGTCGGCGAGCATCATCTTCCACAGCCAGCCGTCGCCGGTCGCAGCGGAGTTGACCAGCGACGGGTCCGAGGACAGCGCGCCGTTGGCGTCGGTGATCTCGCCATCAACCGGCGCATAAACATCGGATGCCGCCTTGACGGATTCGACGACCACGGCGGTGTCGCCCTTACTGAGTTTGGTGCCGATTTGAGGCAGTTCGACGAAGACGAGATCGCCAAGCTGTTCCTGCGCATAGTCGGTTATCCCGACGGTGGCGATGCCTCCCTCGACGCTCAGCCATTCGTGATCTTGTGTGAAATAGGTTTTTGCCATCGGAATTATCCTTTGCGGTAGCGATGAGGAGTGAAGGGCAAGGAACTGATATCGACCGGGATTTTCGTCCCGCGAACGTCGGCGAACAGTTTCGTGCCCGGCTTGGCCAAGGCCGTTGACACATAGCCCATGGCGACGGGATGGCCGGCCGACGGGCCGAAGCCGCCTGATGTCACGTAGCCGGCCGGATCGCCGTCGGCATCGAACAAAGCAGCGCCGGCGCGCACCGGCTGGCGGCCGTCCGGCTTCAGGCCGACGCGCTTTTGCGACGGCCCGCGCTCCAGGATGGACCGCAGCGCATCGGCGCCGATGAAGGACCCGCCGGCGCGGAGATCTTTGGGGATCGCCCACATCAGGCCGGCACTCGCCGGATCGATCTCCGGCGTGATGTCCTGGCCGTGCAGGCACAGGCCGGCCTCCAACCGCAGCGAGTCGCGGGCAGCAAGGCCGATCCACAACACACGCTCGTCCTCGAGCAGTTTCGTGACCAGAGCGCGCGCATCCGCCTCCGGCAGGCCGATCTCGAAGCCGTCCTCGCCGGTGTAGCCGGAGCGGCTCATGAACCAGTTTTGCTTCGGCTCGATGCCATGCATGAACAAGAGTGAGCCGGTCTCGATGCCGGCGCGGGACAAGGCAGCCCAGGCTTCCGGCCCCTGGATCGCCAGGAAGACGCGGTCGAGCGCATCGACTTTGACGTCGAAGTCCGCGGCCAGCGCACGCAAATGCTTCTCGTCCTCGACCGCATTCCCGGCGTTGGCGACCACCATGAAGCGCTCGGCGCCGAGCCGGGTGACGATCAGATCGTCGATGATCCCGGCGGCCTCGTTGAGGAAGAAACTATATTTGGACTGTGAAATCTCAAGCGCGCCGGCATCGAGCGGACTGGCGCGGTTGAGCAGTGCCGCAGCGCCCGGTCCGCTGACAGCGAACAGCTTCATATGCGAAATGTCGAACAGGCCGGCATGTTCGCGGGTGTGAAGGTGCTCCTTCATCACGCCGGCCGGATAGGTCAGCGGCATCGACCAGCCCGCAAAGGCGCCAAAGCGTGCGCCGGCGGCGGTGTGCAGATCTTCGAGAGGAAGGTGTTTGGTGTCGTCGCCCGTCATGTCATCTCCAGAGTCGCACGCAATCGGCCGCTGCTGGCGACCAGTCCGTGCCCCTCTGTCTGAAGCCTGAGAGACTCGCGCAACCGGAACTCTGTCGGCGACGCTTACACCTTCGGCGCGGGGGCAAGCCCCGACTTTCCAGAGTGTCTTTCCCGTCTACGGTTCTTTTGCCTGAGAGATTTCGGGCGATTTCCCCTTCGGCGGCAGCTCGCGCTGCTCTCTCCCGCAAACAGGTAGGACTCAAAACTTAAGCCCTCGACGCGCCATCCATAGCTTGTCGGCGACACCTTGTCACCTGCCAGCGACACGTAAAGCGCGTCGTCTTTACAGTCTTCGTTAACCACGCCGTTTGCCGGTTTTTCAAGACAATGGCGATATTCTGGGCTGACGGTTTGGCCGGCAATTGCGTTGGGCACGGCGGATGGGGATTGACAGATGGGCGAACGGATCGGGAGCGCGCCGGTGGCGGGGCTGGCCTCGAAGGACCGCATCACGGCGGAAGATGTCTTGCTGCGTCGCGAAGTGTTCGCTGACGGCGTGGTGACGCGCGGCGAGGCTGAAGCACTGTTCGCGCTCGATGCGACAGCGACGGACAAATGCCCGCAATGGCCTGAATTCTTCGTCGAGGCCGTTACCGACTACATCGTCTACCAGGAAAAGCCGGCAGGCTATATCTCTGAAGACAATGCCGGTTGGCTGATCCAGACCATCTCGCGCGACGGAATGGTCGACAGTGTGACCGAACTGGAGCTGCTGGTGCATGTGCTGGAAAGGGCGAAATCATCGCCCGGCCGGCTCTCCGCCTATGCGCTCGAGCAGGTCGCCAACGCGGTGGTCGACGGCAAGGGACCACTGATGCTCGGCGGCGCGCTGGTTCCCGGGCTGGTCGCCAAGGCAGAGGTCGATCTGTTGCGCCGCATTCTCCATGCCTATGGCGGCGACGGTAACATCGCCATCACACGGGTTGAGGCCGAGGTGCTGTTCCAGATCAACGAGCAGACCGCAGCGGCCCACAACGACCCGTCCTGGAACGACCTGTTCGTCAAGGCGCTCGCCAATTTCGTCATGTGTTCGGCCGGCTACGAAGCGCCGACGCGCGATGTGGCGCTGCGTCGTGACAGTTTCTTGGACCAGGCCGAGCCCGAAATTGGTGGCTTCTTCAGCCGCATGGTGTCGGGCGGACTGGCCGGCATCATGGAAGCCTATCGTTCGCCCGGCGATATCGAGGCCGAATGGGAGTCGAAGAACCGTGCCGCCGAGGCACTCGCGCGCCGTGCCGAGACGATCGACGCCAGCGAGGCGAAATGGCTGGCCGATCGCATCGGCACAGACCGCCCGCTGCACGAGAACGAACGCGCCCTGCTGGCGCTCATCATACACGCGTCGCCGGAGATACATCCGGCGCTCAAGCCGCTGCTCGACAAGGTTGCTTAACCCGCGCCGTTTTCTGCGACCGTTTTGCAGAGGACGATATTGGAGTGTCTTCAGGCCAATCGCCAAGTTCGGCCACGCGCTCGAAACCGGCTTCCTCAGGCAAGCTCGGTTCGGTCGGAGTCAGATCGTGCTCGGTCAGAATGCGAGGCCTATCAAATCCCGCCATACCAGTCATAGCCATTGTCTTCCCAATAGCCGCCGTGGCCGCCGCCGATATTGCCAAAACTGTCGACGAGCTCGATCTTGTAGAGATACTTCGGCATCTTGTAGCCGAGCTGTCGTTCGACGCGCACGCGCAGCGGCGCGCCGTTTTCGACCGGCAGCGGCTTGCCGTTGAGGCCGTAGGCGAGGATCGTCTGCGGGTGGCGGGCATCGATCAGGTCGATGGTGCCATAATATTTGATTTCCCCGGAGAGGCTACGATCGATCGTGTCGAGGCAGTGGAACATGACATAGCGGGCCTGCGGCTTGACCACAGCCTGGTCGAGCACCAGCGACAGCGGGGTGCCGGTCCATTTGGCGATGCAGCTCCAGCCTTCGACACAGTCGTGGCGGGTGATCTGCGTGCGGCTCGGCATGTTCTCCAACTGCTCGCGGCTGAGCGACAGCGGCTTTTCGACCAGGCCCGTTACCTCCAGCCGCCAGTCGGCGAAATTGTTGGCGAGCAGGCCCTTGTAGGTGTCATCGTCGGGCGCGGTGACGCCGTTCGGCCGCTGCGGCTGGCGGATGTCGGCCTCGGTGAATTCCGGCGCCAGAGCATCGCGGCCGGCAAGCCAGCGTTGCGCGCGGTAGGTCAGGCCATTGGCGTTTTCGAGGAAACTGCGCAGGCCGTCGCCCATGCCGAGCTGGCTGTCGAAGGCATCGCAGCCCGACAACATGATGCCGGAAACGCCGAGGCCGGCGCCCGTCAGGAACTTTCGGCGGCTGATCTGGAATTTGGCCATCTCACGCACTCCTCTCGGTGTCGCCATGCCTTGGCGGATCGGTGCGGTACCAGCCGGTGATGATCGAGCGCAGTTCGTTGATCGGGCCGGCGGCGAGGATCATCATCATAT
Source organism: Mesorhizobium sp. P160219 (assembly GCF_057786095.1). Taxonomy (NCBI): domain Bacteria; kingdom Pseudomonadati; phylum Pseudomonadota; class Alphaproteobacteria; order Hyphomicrobiales; family Phyllobacteriaceae; genus Mesorhizobium; species Mesorhizobium sp. P160219. Next base: position 4,781,367 of record NZ_JBYNWG010000001.1, on the reverse strand, counting down.
GGACGATGAAAAAGCCGACCAGCAGCACCATCACCGTGAAATGGATGGTGCGCGCCGTCTGCCTTCCGCCGAGCAGTTCGTTGAGCCAGGGCAGCACCGAGTTCATGCTCGGCGACATGGCAAGGCCGGTGATGATCATGAGTGGCAACAGCACGAACAGTACGCCGCCATAGGCCATTTTCTGCAGCGTGTTGTATTCGCGTGTGTGGTGGAACCTGAGCTTGGCGTGCTCGATGATGTCCTGCGGCAGCCGCTTGAGATCGTCAAGGCGCGGCGCCAGATCGCGGCGCAGATGGCCGTTGACCAGGCTGGCGACCAGCCAGACGACCAAGGTGGTTGTCAGTATCCAGGCGAAGAAGAAATGCACAACGCGGGCGGTGCCGAGATCGTAATAGGACGGGATTGTCGCCCAGGACGGGAAGGCACGCGACGTTTGCTGCCGGGCCGGGCCCGACCAGCCGAGCACGCCTGTGGTGTCGAAGCGATGGCCGAAGATTTCGGTATAGCCGCGCGGGCCGGTGGCGGTGTTTTCGGCGCCGATGGCAAAGACGGTGTTGTTGTACTCGAAGCCGGATTGCTTGCCGATGTAGAGCTGCGGCCGGGCATTGAAGATCTGCAGGCCGGACAAAAGCAAGAAGAACAGCGAGATCGCCCACAGCCAGTGCGTCAGGCGGGTCCAGCGCGATTGCCGGTAGATCAGCGTCGCATCCTTCGTTGAGGCGGCATCGACGCCTGCGCCGGGCTGACTCATGGTAATGGTTTCCATCTTTTCCTCGCCTCCGGCTGCGCGATCCTGGGATGGCCGCGCTCGTCCTTGTCCTCCCAATACGTCGCTATCGAAAGCGATGTTTCATGCGGTCACGTTTTTATTACGGGCACGGGTTTATCGCGGGCACGGATACTCAATTGCCGAGGCTCACCGCGAGATTGACGACGGCGGCGACGATGACGGCGTTGAAGAAGAACGACAGGATCGAATGGACAAGCACCACGCGGCGCATATGCGAGGTCGTGATCGCGGTGTCGGCGGTCTGCGCGGTCATGCCGATCACCGTCGCGAAATAGAGAAAGTCCCAACCGTCCGGCCGTTTGCTGCCGGGAAAATCGAGGCCGCCGACCGGTATCTTCTTCTTGGTTTCGGCATCGATCGCGTCGCCGTCCATCCAGTAGACATGCGCATAGTGGAGGGCGGCCATGGCATGGATGGTGAACCAGCCAAGCGGGATCGACAGCATGGCGAAGCCGAGTTCGATGGGGTCGCGATCCTTGTGATTGATCAAAAGGAACAGCAGGACAATGGCCATGGCGACGATGCCGAGCGTGATGGCAAAGATGCCCAGCACTGGGAGGTCCAGTTCGCGCGCGTTCTTGCTGAGATAGCGGCCGGACAGCAGCGGCATCTTGGCGATGACGAGCGCGATGAAGACGACGAAGAAGGAATCGGCGGCAATCGAGATCGAATAAGCAAGCCGCGTGGAGACGGGGAGCGATCCAATCAAAGGCAATACCGCGGCAAATACGACCAGACCGACGGCTAGCGACACAAAGAACTGCTTGTGCCGCTGCAAGGGGTTATTCGGCGATGTGTCGGCCATAGCCCGACCTCGGATGATGCTTCACGTCTGGTCGGGTGTGACGGATTTCAGAGCCCGCCGCAAGATACGGTCGAGCTCACCCAGGAAACGCGAGCGATCCTGTGGCGCAAAGCTGGCATTGTAGCCCTTGCTCTCGCCGGTTTCGCGCAGATGCTGCTTCAAATCGCGCATTGCAACCGCCATGCCGATGGTCTCCGGCGTGAACGGCCGGCCGGTTGGCCCAAGCACATGCGCGCCGAGCGCCACGGTGCGAGCGGCAAGCGGGATGTCGGCGGTGATCACGATGTCGTTGGGTTTTGCGTTCTCGACGATCCAATCGTCAGCGGCATCGGCGCTTTTAGAGACGACGACGTTGCGAATCATCGGATCGCGCGACGGACGCAGCCCGCCATTGGAGACGTAGGTGACGACCACGCCATGGCGCTCGGCGACCTTCTCGACCTCGGCTTTCACCGGGCAGGCATCGGCGTCGACGTAGATGGCGGGTGCCGGCATTATCTCTCCAAAACGGACATGGGGCCGGCATGTTACCCGGCCCCATGCCAGAAATCTCGTACTGTCAGGCCGGCCGCGCGCCCGACTTCTTCGCCGTCCAGGTGGCAATGTAATCCATCAGGCCGGGGTTGAGACAGTCATAGGGCTCGAGGCCCATCGACTTCAACTGGCCGCGGATGCCGTCCATGCGCTTGGGGTCGACACCGGATTCGATGATCGACGAAACGAAAGCGGTGAAGCCCGGCGGTGACCAGCCGTCTTCCTGGAAGCGCTCGGGATGGATGAAGGACAGACCCTTGAACGGATGGTCGCGCTCGACCGGTCCGTGCATGTGGACGCCGCAACCGGTGCAGGCATGGCGCTGGATCAGCGCCGAGGGGTCGACCACCTTCAGCTTGTCGGCATTCTCGGTCACGGTGACATCGCCGGTGCCGGCGACCGCCACGACCGAGAACACCGCGCCGTCTGGCTTCCAGCATTTGGTGCAGCCACAGGCATGGTTGTGGGCGATCTGGCCCTTGACCTTCACCTTCACCGGCTTGCTGGTGCAGGCACAGACCAGCGTGCCGCCGGCAAAGCTTGCGCTTTCCTTCGGCAGGCCATTGTCGATTTTCGGATGCAGTTTCTCAGGCATTATCTTCCTCCCTTGTTGAACCTGTGCAACTTCAGTCGCTGGCCCTTCGGTCGGCGGCTTGTTCTTCCTCCGTTTGGTGTGCGATCGGACGCAAAACCGGGCGCCACTTTTGCTGATCGCACTTAGTAAACGACGACGCTCCTGATCGACTTGCCCTCATGCATAAGGTCGAAGCCCTTGTTGATGTCTTCCAGCTTCAGCAAATGGGTGATCATCGGGTCGATCTGGATCTTGCCGTCCATGTACCAGTCGACGATTTTTGGCACGTCAGTGCGGCCGCGTGCGCCGCCAAAGGCGGTGCCCATCCAGGTGCGGCCGGTGACCAGCTGGAACGGCCGGGTCGAAATCTCCTGGCCGGCGCCGGCCACGCCGATGACGACCGACTTGCCCCAGCCGCGATGCGAGGCTTCCAGCGCCTGGCGCATCACCTTGGTGTTGCCGGTGCAGTCGAATGTGTAGTCGGCGCCGCCGATCTGGTCGGCGCCGCGCTTGGTCAAGTTGACGAGGTGAGGAACGATGTCGCCGTCGATCTCCTTCGGATTGACGAAATGCGTCATGCCGAAGCGCTCGCCCCATGCCTTCTTGTCGTTGTTGAGGTCGACACCGATGATCATGTCGGCGCCGGCGAGCTTCAGGCCCTGGATGACGTTGAGGCCGATGCCACCGAGACCAAAGACGACAGCAGTCGCGCCTTGCTCGACCTTCGCGGTGTTGATGACCGCGCCGATGCCGGTGGTGACGCCGCAACCAATGTAGCAGATTTTGTCGAAGGGCGCGTCCGGGTTGACCTTGGCGACGGCGATCTCGGGCAAAACGGTGAAATTGGAGAAGGTCGAGCAGCCCATATAGTGGAAGATCTTGTCCTTGCCGATCGAGAAGCGCGAGGAGCCATCGGGCATCAAGCCTTGGCCCTGCGTGGCGCGGATGGCGGTGCACAAATTGGTCTTGCGCGACAGGCAGGATGGGCACTGCCGGCATTCCGGCGTGTAGAGCGGGATGACGTGGTCGCCCTTCTTGACCGAGGTGACGCCCTTGCCGACATCGACGACAACGCCAGCGCCTTCATGGCCGAGGATTGCCGGAAACAGGCCTTCGGGATCAGCGCCCGACAGGGTGAACTCGTCGGTGTGGCAGATGCCGGTCGCCTTGATCTCGACCAGCACCTCGCCTTCGCGCGGTCCGTCGAGGTCGACCTCCATGATTTCCAACGGCTTTCCGGCGGCGACAGCGACAGCGGCGCGGGTTTTCATTAGGCAATTACTCCCAAGGCGATTGGTCTTCAGGCTTTCAGGGTTTTTATACTGTTTCAACCCGATTTGGCGACCAAATATGGCGCAAATCTTGGCCCAGTCGTCGGCGAGCCCAACCTTCGCCCCTCGGCACGGCCCTGGCGGGCAGGGAGTGTCTTGATGGGTGCGCTGCCGGCGGTGCTTGAGCCCGGCTGCCGAAGCCCATAAGAAGGACGAAAGACCGAGGAAACGCCTTCGATGTTCACGAAAATCCTGATCGCCAATCGCGGCGAGATTGCTTGCCGCGTCATCAAGACGGCGCGCAGGATGGGGATTGCCACCGTAGCGGTCTATTCCGACGCCGATCGCGACGCCGTGCACGTCGAAATGGCCGACGAAGCCGTGCATATCGGGCCATCGCCTGCCGCGCAAAGCTATCTTCTGCCTGAAAAGATCATCGCTGCCTGCAAGGAGACGGGCGCGCAGGCCGTGCATCCCGGCTACGGTTTTCTGTCGGAGCGGGCCGCCTTCTGCGACGCGCTTGAGGCTGAGGGCATTGTCTTCATCGGTCCGAAACCCAAGGCTATCAAGGCGATGGGCGACAAGATCGAATCGAAGAAGTTCGCCAAGGCCGCTGAGGTGTCGACGGTTCCCGGCTGGCTTGGTGTCATCGAAAATGCCGACCATGCCGAAAAGATCGCCGGCGAGATCGGTTATCCCGTGATGATCAAGGCCTCGGCCGGCGGCGGCGGTAAAGGCATGCGCATTGCCTGGAGCCAGTCGGAAGTGCGCGACGGCTTCGACCGGGCGCGCTCGGAGGCGAAAAGCTCGTTCGGCGACGACCGCGTCTTCATCGAAAAGTTCGTCGTCGATCCGCGTCATATCGAAATCCAGGTGCTGGCCGACGCGCATGGCACCGCCCTCTATCTCGGCGAGCGCGAATGCTCGATCCAGCGTCGGAACCAGAAGGTGGCGGAAGAGGCGCCGTCGCCATTCCTCGATGCCAGGACGCGCAAGGCGATGGGCGAGCAGGCCGTGGCGCTGGCCAAGGCGGTCGACTACCAGAGCGCCGGCACCGTCGAGTTCATCGTCGATGCTGAAAAGAACTTCTATTTCCTTGAAATGAATACACGATTGCAGGTCGAGCATCCGGTGACGGAGCTTGTTACCGGCATCGACCTGGTTGAGCAGATGATCCGCGTCGCCGCCGGCGAAAAGCTCGGCATCAAGCAGAGCGACGTCACGCTGAACGGCTGGGCGGTGGAAAGCCGGCTCTATGCCGAGGATCCCTATCGCAATTTCCTGCCCTCGATCGGCCGGTTGACGCGCTACCGGCCGCCGGAGGAGGGCACGTTCGGCGATGTCGTCATCCGCAACGACACCGGCGTCACCGAAGGCTCCGAGATTCCGATGTTCTATGATCCGATGGTGGCAAAACTCTGCACCTGGGCGCCCACGCGTATCGAGGCCATCGATGCCATGTCGGAAGCGCTGGACAGTTTCGTCGTCGACGGCATCGAGCACAACATCCCGTTCCTGGCGGCGCTGATGCAGCATCCGCGCTGGCGCGAGGGGCGGATATCGACGGGCTTCATCGCCGAGGAATATCCTGACGGCTTCGCGCCGATCGTGCCCAATGGCGATGAAAAGGCAGTGCTGGCGGCGATCGCCACCGCGGTCGAGCTTCTGCGCCGCGATCGGCTTGACCGGCTGGGCGGGCGGCTGGCGCCGCATTCGGGCGCACTCAAGCGCGATTGGGTGGTGAAGCTCGGCGACGACTATCTCCAGGCTTCGATCATCGAGGGCATGATCTCCATTCCGATGGAAATCGATCTGTCGGTCGATGGCGGCAAAGCGCTGACCGTGGCGTCCGACTGGCGGCCGGGCGACCTCATCTGGCGCGGCACTGTCGGTGCCCGCAAGGTCACGGCGCAGATCAGGCCGCTGCCGAACGGCCTGCGCATCGCCTGGAAGGGCATGTCGGTGACGGCGCGCGCCATGCTGCCGCGAACGGCGGAGCTGGAAAGGCTGATGCCGGAGAAGGTGGCGCCGGACACGTCCAAGATGCTGCTTTGCCCGATGCCGGGCCTGGTCGTGTCGATCGCGGTTGCCGAGGGGCAGGAGGTCAAGGCCGGCGAGACGCTGGCCGTGGTCGAGGCGATGAAGATGGAAAACGTGCTGCGCGCCGACCGCGATCTTGTCGTGTCGAAGCTCAACGCCAAGCCGGGTGACAGCCTGGCTGTCGATGCGGTGATCATGGAGTTCGCCTAGAGATTGTTTGGAAATTCTACTCCGGCGGCCATCTGAAGGTGGTTTCTGCGCTTCCCGTGCTCACGGACCAATGGCCGCTGCGCTCCGGTTCTCGGAACCACCATCATATGACTCGAATTTCGAAACAATCTCTGAGCCGTGCGGCTGGGTACGGAAGCCTGTGGTCGGTGGTCATTTGTGCTGGACTGGCATCGCCCGGTCCGGGACAATACATCTCCATCGACTCAAAGCCCTTCGAGCAATTTGAAACATCATGGCGGATGACAAACTTCCACGCGATCCCCTGAGGCGCGAAGCAGCGCTCGCTGCTGCGCGCCCGGAGGCGCCGGCGCGGCCGTTCATCCATCTGCGGGTGCATTCGGCGTATTCGCTGCTCGAGGGCGCCTTGCAGGTCGCCGCCGTTGTCGGTCATGCCGTCAAGGACGAGTGCCCGGCAATCGCAGTCACCGACACAAACAATCTGTTCGGCGCGCTGGAATTTGCCCAGAAGGCGGTGAAGGAAGGCATCCAGCCGATTATCGGTTGCCAGATCGATCTCGCCTTTTCCGGCGAGACCAGCGACGCGCAGCGCGACCGCCGCCGCCATGGTCCGGAGATGCACGCCGTGGTGCTGCTCGCCGCCACCGAGGCCGGCTACAGCAACCTCGTCAGGCTGGTCAGCCAAGTCTATCTGGAGACGCCGCCGGGCGAGCCCGTGCATCTGACGTCAGCAATGCTGGAAGGCCATAGCGATGGCCTGATCTGCCTCAGCGGCGGGCCGCGCGGCCCGATCGGCCGGGCGCTGAAGGAGGATCGCCGAGATCTTGCCGAGACGCGGCTTCTGGCACTCAAGGCGCTGTTCGGCGACCGGCTCTATGTCGAGCTGGACCGTGTTTCCGGTTATGACCGCGCTATCGAGAAATCATCGGTCGACCTTGCCTATATCCATGATCTGCCGCTGGTCGCCACGAATGAGGCGTTCTTCGCCGCCCGCGACGACTATGACGCGCATGATGCTCTGATCGCCATTGCCGAGGGTTCGGTGGTTGCCGCCGACAACCGTCGCCGGCTGACTTCGGACAATTTCCTGCGCAGCCAGGCGGATATGGCGCGGCTGTTCGCCGACCTGCCGGAAGCGATCGACAACACCGTCGAGATCGCGCTGCGCTGTTCCTATTATCCCAAGACCCGCAATCCGATCCTGCCACGCTTTACCGGCGGCGATGTCGCCGACAATGAGGTGGCGCTGAAAGCGGAGGCCGATGAACTGCGCCGGCAGGCCCATGAAGGTCTCGACGCCCGGCTGGCGGCGCATGGACCCACCGCCGGCTACACGGTCGAACAATACCGCGAGCGGCTCGATTTCGAGCTCTCCATCATCGAGAAGATGAAATTTCCCGGTTACTTCCTGATCGTGGCCGACTTCATCAAATGGGCGAAGGCGCAAGGCATTCCGGTCGGGCCGGGCCGTGGTTCGGGCGCCGGATCGCTGGTCGCTTATTCCACCACCATCACCGATATCGATCCGCTGCGCTTCTCGCTGCTGTTCGAGCGCTTCCTCAATCCGGACCGCGTGTCGATGCCCGACTTCGACATCGACTTCTGCCAGGATCGGCGCGAAGAGGTCATCCGCTACGTCCAGCAGAAATATGGCCGCGACCAGGTGGGACAAATCATCACCTTCGGTACGCTGCAGGCGCGCGCGGTGCTGCGCGACGTCGGCCGCGTGCTGCAAATGCCTTACGGCCAAGTCGACAAGCTCTCCAAAATGGTGCCGCAGAACCCGGCCAATCCGGTCAAGCTGGCGGATGCCATCGCCAACGAGCCGCGCTTTGCCGAGGAGGCCGAGAAGGAGCCGATCGTGCAGACGCTGCTCGATATGGCGCAAAAGCTGGAAGGGCTCTACCGCCACGCTTCGACGCACGCCGCCGGCATCGTCATCGGCGACCGGCCCTTGTCGGAACTGGTGCCGATGTACCGCGATCCGCGCTCCGACATGCCGGTCACCCAGTTCAACATGAAATATGTCGAGCAGGCCGGGCTCGTAAAATTCGACTTCCTCGGCCTGAAGACGCTGACGGTGCTGGAGACGGCGGTGAAGCTGATCCGCCGGCGCGGCATCGAGATCGACCTGGCGACGATCCCGCTCGACGATCCTGAAACCTACGCCATGCTGTCGCGCGGCGAAGTGGTCGGTGTGTTCCAGGTGGAAAGTGCCGGCATGCGCAAGGCGCTGATCGGCATGCGGCCCGACTGCATCGAGGACATCATCGCGCTGGTGGCGCTCTACCGTCCCGGCCCGATGGAGAACATCCCGACCTACAACGCCAGAAAGCATGGCGAAGAGGAGATGGCATCGATCCATCCCAAGATCGACCATCTGGTGAAGGAGACGCAAGGCGTCATCGTCTACCAGGAACAGGTGATGCAGATCGCGCAGGAACTGTCGGGCTATTCGCTCGGCGAAGCCGATCTGCTGCGTCGCGCGATGGGCAAGAAGATCCGCGCCGAAATGGACAAGCAGCGCGAGCGTTTCGTCACCGGTGCGGTCGAACGCGGCGTCGGCAAGCCGCAGGCCGACTTCATCTTCGACCTTCTGGCCAAGTTCGCCGACTACGGCTTCAACAAATCGCACGCGGCCGCCTACGCCGTCGTGTCCTACCAGACCGCCTATCTCAAGGCGCATTACCCCGTCGAGTTCCTGGCGGCGTCGATGACGCTCGACATGGGCAATACCGACAAACTCGCCGATTTCCGCCAGGATGCGCTGCGTCTCGGCATCGAGGTGGTGGCGCCGTCGGTGATGACCAGCTTCCGCAATTTCGAGGTCGGCGAGAACCGCATTTACTATTCGCTGGCGGCCCTCAAGGGCGTCGGCGACGCTGCGGTCGAGCACATCGTCGCCATGCGCGGCGAAAAGCCGTTCAAGAATCTCGCCGATTTCTGTGAAAGGGTCGATCCCAAGATCGTCGGCAAGCGCGTCTTCGAAAGCCTGATCATGGCCGGCGCGCTCGACTGCTTCGGCCACGACCGCGCCCAGATGATGGCCGGCGTCGAACGGATGATGGGGCTGGCTTCGCTGGCGCAGCAGAATGCCATTTCGGGCCAGCACGACATTTTCGGCGCGTCGCTCGGCGCGCAGCAGCAGGCGCTCAATTTGCCGCAGACCGATCCGTGGCTTGCCGCCGACCGGCTGCACCGTGAATTCCAGGTCGTCGGCTTCTATCTTTCGGCGCATCCGCTCGACGAGTACAAGGCGGCCCTGCAGAAGATGCGCGTGCAGAACTGGGGCGAGTTCTCGGCTGCGGTCAAACGCGGTGCCGCCGCGGGCCGGCTCGCCGGCACCGTCACCACCAAGCAGGAGCGCAAGACCCGAACCGGCAACAAGATGGGCGTCATCGCCTTTTCCGACACATCTGGCCAATATGAAGCCGTGCTGTTTTCGGAAGGGTTGGCGCAGTATCGCGATCTGCTCGAGCCCGGACGTTCGGTGGTGATCACCGTTTCGGCTGAGGATAGGCCCGAAGGGGTCAATCTGCGCATCCAGACGGTGCAGTCGCTGGAGGATGAGGCCAGCCGTATCCAGAAGGCGCTGCGCATCTTCGTTCGAAATGACGGGCCTGCGTCGGCGATTTAATCGCAGCTTACCCAGCGTGGGGAAAGTCAGGTAAGCATTATCGTCATCAAAGAAGAGGCGCAGGGCGAGATCGAGATCGAATTGCCCAACCGCTACCGCATCTCGCCGCAGATCGCGTCGGCCATGCGCGCGGTGCCGGGTGTGGTCGAAGTCGAGCTCGTCTAGGCTGCGCTGATATACACGGCAATCCCATCGACGTCGGCCAGTGCATGACGGCATAAAGATGCTCTGGGCCTGACATTGCAGCCGATAGGGCCAGCGTGCGGGGCGTGGTTGACCTGACCTTCCTTTGAACCACATGCGTTGAGCAGAAACTTCACAGGAACGCACAATCATGCCCAGCCGCGAACGCGTCGAAGCCTTCCTCAAGGAGGTGGTCGAAGGCAGCCACGTCAAAGCGATCGCCGACTTCTACCATGACGATGCCACCATGCAGGAAAATCTCGGCGTCCCGCGGCGCGGCAAGGAAACACTGATGGCGCATGAGCAGGCAGCACTCGACCGGATCGAGAAGATGCACACCCATCCTGTCCAGACATTCCTGGTCGATGGCGACAATGTCGCCATCCGCTGGACCTTCGACCGTGTCGACAAGGCCGGCACCGTGCGCCGGCTGGAAGAGGTGGCCCTGCAGCGCTGGCGTGGTGACCGGATTGCGGAGGAGCGGTTCGTCTACGACACCGCCTCGGCCTGGCGCCTCGTCGGGCCGGACGGCAAGGTGGTGGAGGGCTGACGGTCACCGGGGCCACTAGATCATGATGAGATTTGGTTGAAATCTCATCATGATCTAACCCTTTGTTGGAGCATGATCTTTTCCAAAAACCGGCACCCACTTTTTGGGATCATGCTCTAGACGGCCCCGGCTGGGACAGTTACGCACTTGGTGATGAAAGCAGCCGAGAAGGACGGATTGCAGCAAAGCTCAGCGATGGCGCGGCTGCGTGACCGGCTGCGCAAGCTCTATCACGGACGCACGCCGGCGGCGTTCCGGTTTCAGCTGGTGGCGGTCATCATCGACCTCGCCATCATCGCCTTCTTCGTTGCCACGCCGGTGCTCCAGGACAAGCCGTCATTCCTGTGGCTCGACTATACCGTCGCCGCATTGGTCGCCGCCGACCTGATTGCCCGGCTGTTAGCCTCCAACGACATGCTGCGGCTGATGAAACAGCCGACATCCTGGGTCGATGTCTTCATCCTTCTGACGCTGCTGATGCCGACGGCGCTGGCAAATCTGGCGTTCCTGCGCATCCTGCGGCTGTGGTCGCTGTCGCGCAGCGGCTCGCTGTGGCGGCATTTCGAGATGCGCGGGCTAAGGCCATGGCGCGAGGCGAGCCAGGCGGTCATCAACCTTTTGACGTTTCTCTTCGTCATCACCGGTTTCGTCTACACCTTCTTCTTCCGCTCCGGCGCCGGCCTCGAAAACTATGTCGATGCGCTTTATTTCACCGTTGCCACGGTGACGACGACCGGTTTCGGCGACATCGTGCTGCCGGGAATTGCCGGCAAGCTGACCGCAATCGTCACCATGATCATCGGCATCTCGCTGTTCGTCAGGCTGGCGACAGCGATCTTCCGACCGGCCAAGGTGCTCTTTCCCTGTCCACAATGCGGCCTGCAGCGGCACGAACCGGACGCCGTGCATTGCAAGGCCTGCGGGCATCTCCTCAACATCCCCGACGAAGGAAGCTGATTGGCGGCGGTGCTATGACGTAGCCACTTCCGCTGGTTGCGGCGCCTTGCGCTGCAGGTTGAGCAGGTTGCCCAGCAGGATCAGCAGGGCGCCGCCGGCGGTGAAGGCGTCGATCTGCTCGCTATAGAGCAGCCAGCCGATCAGCGCCGATAAAGGCACGCGCAAGAAGTCCATCGGCGAGATGACGGTCGCGTCGGCATAGGCGAGTGCGCGGGCCATGCAGAAATGCGAAGACATGCCGGTGAAGGCAATCAGCAGGATCCATGGCCAGAGTTCGAGCGGTGGGTTGCGCCATTCATAAAGCGCCGGGATCAGGCCGACCACTGACTGGATGATCAGCATCCAGAAGATGATGCGCACGACGCTGTCGGTGCGTGTCAGCGACTTGACCATGACCACCGAAATGCCGAAGCAGACAGCGGCGCCGAGCACGATCAGGTGCCCCGGATCGACGGCGCCAACGCCGGGCCGCACGATGATCACCACGCCGATCAGCCCCAGCGCGATCGCCGCCAGCTTGGGTCGGGAGAGCCTTTCGCCGAGGAAGGCCACCGCCAGCAGGGCCGTCCAGATCGGCGTCGTGAATTCGATCGAAATCAGCACGGCCAGCGGGATCAGTGTCAATGCGTAAAGCCATGCCGCCTGGCCGGTATAGTGGATGACATTGCGGGCGAGATGGGCGACGGGGCGCTGCGTGCGCATCGCCGCAAAGCCGCCGCTCACAATCACCAGCGGCAGCAGGATGAAAAAGCCGATCACCGAGCGCAGTTCCAGCACCTGGAACACGTTGAGCTCCGCGGTCGTGGCGCGGCCGGCGACCGACATCGCCAGGAACGAGGCGATCGACAGCGCCATCCAGAACGCGGCTTTGGGGATCGATGGGGAAGGTGCCATAGGCGCTATGTCGCAAGCCGGGGCTTCCATCGCAACCGCTAGGCGACGCATTCGACTGGGCCAGACCCGTTGCAAAACAGCCATGCTGGAAGTGGAACCTGACGCAACGGCAGGCGTTGGTTCCCGGTATTGGCCAATTGCTGGACGCATCGTTTCTTAAACATCAACGGGGGAGAGATTCCGATGAAATCATTCGCGCGGTTTCTGCTAGCCGGCTGCCTGCTAACTGCAAGCGCCGCGGCCCATGCCGACGAGGCGAATTTTCTCAGCTCCTTGCAAGGGAATTTCTCCGGCAAGGGGACAGTCAAGGTCACCACCGACGCACCGACGGTGAATGTGTCCTGCACCTTCAATTCCGACGCGACCTCGAGCTCATTGTCGCTTGACGGCAATTGCCGTGGTCTTGTCGTGGTGACGCGCGCCATCAGCGCCAATCTGAAAGCCAGCGGGGCGAAATACACCGGCGTCTATGTCGGATCGCGCACCGGGCCCGCGCAGCTCGCCGGCAGCCGTTCCGGGAACGCGATCAGTCTCGGCATTCGCTGGGCGGCGGAGGTCAATGGCGATCGCAAGGCGCGGTTGACGGTCGAGAAAACCAGCGGCGACGGAATGCGGTTGACCGTTACCGACGTCGATCCGAAAACCGGCAACAACGTGGTGACGAGCCGCATCGATCTCAAGCGTATCTAAGCCGTCTCACTCCTCGATCGGCTCCGGCGGGTTGGCGTTGCGGCCTTTACCGAAGGTGTAGCCGGTTTCCACCGCCTTCTTGCCGAACTTGTCGCGCAGCGTATCGATGGCGCTTTCGGCCATGGCGCGCTTGCGCGAGCCGACGTCGACGAGATCGGGCGGATCGGCCTTCTCGTCATCCGAGAGATCGCTGACACCGATGCCAAGCAGCCGGTACTTTGTCCCGTCCGCCTCCTTGCGCAACAGCTCGAGCCCGGTCTGGAAAATGCGGTCGGCCAGCCGGGTCGGATCGCCGAGCTGGCGGTTGCGGGTACGCAGCTTGAAATCCTGCGTCTTCAGCTTCAGCACCACGGTGCGCCCGGCAATGCCTGACTTCTTCAGCCGCGCCGAGACCTTTTCCGACAATCCCCTCAGCACTGGAACCAGTTCGCCCATTTCAGCTATGTCGGTGTCGAAAGTGGTTTCGGCCGACACACTTTTCGCATCCTGGTCGGGATCGACACGGCGGTCGTCCTGGCCGCGCGAGAGATGGTAGAGCCGCGTGCCCATCACGCCATAGCGGCGCATAAGATCGGCGCGCTCCATGCGCTGCAACTGGGCGATGCTGCGGATGCCGTCGCGTTCGAGCGTTGCGGCAAAAGCCTTGCCGACGCCCCAGATCAGCGTCACCGGCTGTTCGGCCAGGAAACCCAGCGCCTCGGCTTCGCCGATCACCGAAAAGCCGCGCGGCTTGCGGAAATCGGAGGCAACCTTGGCCAGGAACTTGCAGTAGGAAAGGCCGGCCGAAACGGTGATGCCGATTTCCTTTTCGACGGTCTGCGCAAAGCGCGCCAGCACCACCGCCGGCGGCATGCCGTGCAGGCGCTCGGTGCCGGCAAGGTCGAGAAACGCCTCATCGATGGAGAGCGGTTCGACCAGCGGCGTGAGCGCCTGCATCAAGGCGCGGACATCGCGGCCGACGCGGACGTATTTCTCCATATTGGGCGGGATGACGACCGCTTCCGGACAGGCTTCGAGCGCCTTGAACATCGGCATTGCCGAGCGCACCCCCTTGATGCGGGCGATGTAGCAGGCGGTGGAGACGACACCGCGCTTGCCGCCGCCGATGATCAGCGGCTTGTCCTTCAGCGCCGGATTGTCGCGCTTTTCGATCGCCGCATAGAAGGCGTCGCAATCGATATGCGCCAGATGCAGCTGGTAGAGCTCGGGATGGCGGGTGAGTCGAGGGCTGCCGCAACGCTCACAGCGCCTGGTATCGCTGCGCTGAAAGGTCAGGCAGTCGCGGCAAAAACCGTGCTCGGGATTGTTGACAGGGGCCGCCATCGCTGCGAACATAAAGAGAACAGATGCAATGGTACGTCAGGACGGAAGCCGCCACAAGCGGTTAGCCGGGAGAGAACTCATGAGCACCACCATAGCGCCGCTGGCGCCTGACCTATGGGCGGATTTCGAGGATCTTTTCGGCAAGCAGGGCGCCTGTTACGGCTGCTGGTGCACGCATTTCCGGATGGCGCCGGCGGTCCGACGGGCCAGCGACAAGCAGCGCAACAAGGATCATATCAAGGCGCGTATCGAGGCCGGGCCGCCGCCGGGGCTTTTGGCCTTCGAGGACGGCCAGGCGGTCGGCTGGATGCAGATCGGTCCACGCGCCGACGTGCCCGAATGGAACAATCGGGGCCGGGGCTCGGCGCCGGTCGATCCAACCGACGCCGTAGATCCCGGCGTCTGGGCCATCTCCTGCTTCTTCATCCGCGCCAGCGCGCGCGGCCGGGGCGTCAGCCACCGCCTGGTCGAGGGCGGCATCGCTTTTGCCCGCCAGAACAAGGCGCGGCTGGTCGAGGCGTGTCCGATCGACGTGTCGCGCGATTCGCGTTCGATCGGGCTGTTCGTCGGCTCGTCGCGTGTGTTTGAAAAGGCCGGCTTCGAGCGGCTTGTCGAACGCAAGGCCGGACGGCCGCTGATGCGGCTGGTGTTGTAGTCAATTACCCGTCGGCGTTTGTTGATGTCCTGTGGAAGCTGTAGGTTGGTGTCATAGCAGACGAACGAAGCGTTCCTTTTTGGTCAAATGGAGAATTTTGTGAACCGTGTCTTGCCGCTTGCTTTCCTTCTCGCCCTCAGCGCTCCTGCCTTTGGCCAGGCTGTCGATGCCCAAGGTGCCAAGCAACTTTCCGATGAGCTCTCTCGCTATGTCGGCAAACAGGCGCTCAATGAAGGCATTTTGAAGATCTCAGCCGAGGAGGGTGCCTACAAGATCACCTTCGATGTGAAGGCGCTTGTGGCGAAGATGCCGAAGCAGGATCTGAAGCGGTTCGATTTCCCGCCCGTCACGCTGCGGGTCAAACCGCGCAGCGACGGAGGCTGGGATGTCGCCTCGGATTTCTCTACGACTGGGTCCATCGAGGTAAATGGCCCAAATGGCCTGAACACCGGGCAAATCGTTGTCAAGGATGGCAAGTTCACGGGCGTCTATGACCCGGAACTGGCGGCATTTACCAGCGGCACCAGTTCGATTGCGGGCATGACGATGACGTCGCGCCAAGTCAGTCAATTGACCGATTTGAGCGTGGGGCTGGGCTCTTCCAAAATTGACGCCAGGAAGTCGGCCAACGGCGGCGTCGATCTTAATTTCACACAGGCGATGGCGGACTTCGTCGAAACGGTCAAAATCGATGACCGGTCAATCGCAGCGCTCCGGGCACCGGAGCTCGCTGTGAACGTGACCGCTAAGGCCATTCAGACCAAGCCGCTTCTGGATCTTTTGGCGTTCGCCGTCGCCCATGAGGACGAGGCCCGGCTGAAGGCCGATCAAGCAGAGTTCAAAACGCTTCTGCTCGGTGCGCTGCCGCTATGGGAACGGATCGATGGGACCTACGCATTCAAAAACCTTGCCATTGAAACATATGCCGGCAATTTCGGCGCGGCGCAGCTGAACACCGTTGTCGGCATGGACGGCATCAGCAAGGACGGCAAGATCAGCTACGCATTCAAGGTTTCCGGCCTGACAATACCGCAGCAGATGCTGCCCAGTTGGACCGTTGCGTTGCTGCCGACGGATCTCGACCTGAATTTCGGCGGCGCCAACATCGATCTCGACAGTATGGCCAGGAAAACCATCGACACCCTCGATTTCAGCAAGGATCCACCGCTGCCGCCAGATTTCGGCGACGAGATTTCCGCCAATTTCCTGGCCAAGATACCAAAATTCGTTCTCGGGCACAGCACGGTGAAGAACGGCGACATCGAGGTCGCCATGGAGGGCGAAATGACGTTCCCCGGCAAGAAGCCGGATGCGAGCGTGACCGTCAACGTAACCGGCTACGACAAGATCGTTGAAACCTTGCAGGCGGCGGCTAAATCTGACCCGGAGGCCTCGCAGGCTTTCACAGGGGCGCTTGCGATTAAGGGATTCGCCAAGACGCTGCCGGACGGCCGTATCGAATGGGTGATCAACGCCAGGCATGATGGGTCGGTGACGGTCAACGGCGCGATGCTGAAGGGGCCTGATCCGGTCGGGGAAGACAACGCCGATCCGGATGCGATCCCTGGGACAGCAACGAAGCCTTGAGCACTGACCTCGGGGGCGGCTAACTCAGAGTCCCAGCGCGCTAGCAATCTTTGGCGCGGCCTCGTGCCAGTCCTCGACGGAGATGATGTCGTCCGGCACCGGCGGCAGGAAGGCGCGCAGCGAATTGTCGGCCATCAGGTGGAAGAGATGGGCGTCGGCAACCGAGTTGCGTGCCGAGATGAGGTTGGCGGGCTGGTCGTCGACAAAGGCTACCGGCCGGCCTCTGCTACCACGCAATTTGGCCACCGCTGGTCCCTTGGCCATTTCGGTGGTCAATAGCGGATAGGGCAGACCGAGCGCATCGAGATGGGCGCGGCGGGCGGCGCGATGCCGGTGCGGCATGGCGGTCAAAAGGACGATCTCGACGCGGTCGCTGAGGCTGGCAAGCGCTTGTTCGGCACCGTCGGTAACGCTCTGCCAGTCGGCCTGCGTATCGAAGAAATCTCCGAGAAGTGCCGTCACCTCCGGCTGTTCGATCAGCCGGCCGCTCGCCGTTTCGGCAATGTTGCCGGTGAGGCGGAAGGAGGCCAGCGTCAGGCCGAAGCCGCGCGATTTCAGGAAATGCGGAAACGGCCGGATGAATTCGAGCACAACATCGTCGACATCGAGGATCAGCAGAGGCCGGTCGTCGGCTGCAAGTTCGGCGATCTGGCGTGCCGTCTCGGGATCGTCGCTCATATCGAATGCTCATGGTCGTCGCCGCCAAGAGGCAGCGCGCGCAACGCCTTGCCGACTGAGGCCGGCGGAGTGTCGGTTTCCTCAGCAAAGCGCAGCAAGGTCGGCTCGTGGGCGAGGATGAACTGCAGCACGCCGGCAAGGAATCCCGGTTCGGCCGCGGCGCGGCGGATGGCGGACGCCTCGATGCCGGTGATGGCCAGGAAGCGCGGCAGGAGTTCGGGGTCGGCGGCGACGAAGCCCAGTGCCTTCACGGCAATGGTTTCCGCTTCCTCGCGCATTGACGCTGCGTTTGCCATCACTACTTTCTCGTTGCGGAAATGAGTCTCTTTTCCGCAGTAATCGCAAGCGTCGCCTGCGGCAAGCCACAGCCCCGATCCAATGTGGTTTTCGAGGTGGAATCCGAATGGCTTTTGCCGCTTCGGGTTTGCATTTCGTCAATCATATTGCCTTAAGAGTGAGCGAGGGTTTGGTGTGCTTCGACAAAGGCGCATAGCGGCAGGGCTTCGGGCAGAAGCCTGGCCGGGACGGGAAATCGATGCCTAAGAAGGTCATGATCGTCGAGGACAACGAGCTCAATATGAAGCTCTTTCGCGACCTCATCGAAGCCAGCGGTTATGAAACGGTGCGCACGCGCAACGGGCTCGAGGCGCTCGATCTGGCGCGCCAGCACAGGCCCGACCTGATCCTGATGGACATCCAGCTGCCCGAAGTGTCGGGGCTGGAAGTGACGAAATGGCTGAAGGAGGACGACGACCTCCATTCCATTCCGGTCATCGCCGTCACCGCCTTCGCCATGAAGGGCGACGAGGAACGCATTCGCCAGGGCGGTTGCGAGGCCTACATCTCCAAGCCGATCTCGGTGCCGCGTTTCATCGAGACCATCAAATCCTATCTCGGTGATGCCTGATGCCTTCAGCCGGAGCCTTGTGACATGACCGCGCGGATCCTCGTCGTCGACGACATCCCTGCCAATGTCAAACTTCTCGAGGTTCGGCTGCTGGCCGAATATTTCGAGGTGTTGACGGCCTCCAACGGGCCGGACGCGATCGAGGCCTGCGAAAACGGCAAGGTCGATGTCGTGCTGCTCGACGTGATGATGCCCGGCATGGACGGGTTCGAGGTCTGCAAGCGGCTGAAAAGCGATCCGGCGACCGCGCATATACCGGTGGTCATGGTGACCGCGCTGGGCCATGTTGCCGACCGGGTGCGCGGCCTCGAGGCAGGCGCCGACGACTTTCTCACCAAGCCGGTCAACGATCTGCAACTGACGACGCGGGTGAAGAGCCTGGTCAGGCTGAAGTCGCTGACCGACGAGCTGCGGCTGCGCGCATCGACCACCCGCAACATCGGCATCGAGGCGCTGTTGAGCCGCAGCTTCGCGTCGGAGGACGCCACGCCGAAGGTGCTGTTGATCGACGAGCGCAAATCGTCGGTTGAGCGCATCCAGAACATGCTGCGCGGCAGCGCCGAGCTCGACATTGCCACCGATCCGCATGCCGGCTTCTTCCAGGCCGCCGAGGCGCCCTATGAGTGCGTGCTGATCTCGACCGGTTTTACCGATTTCGATCCGCTGCGGTTGTGTTCGCAATTGCGTTCGCTCGACCGCACCCGCTTCCTGCCGATCATCCTGATTGCCGACGAAGGCGAGGAGGGCCGCATCATCAGAGGCCTCGAACTCGGCATCAACGACTATCTGATGCGGCCGATCGACCAGCAGGAGCTGACGGCGCGGCTGCGCACGCAGGTGCGCCGCAAGCGCTACAATGACCAGCTGCGCGCCAGCGTCACCCAGACCATAGAGATGGCGGTGACCGACGCATTGACCGGGCTGCACAACCGCCGCTACCTCGACAGCCATTTGCAGACGCTGTTCGACCGCGCCGTGGCGCGGCGGCGGCCTCTGTCTGTGATGATCACCGATCTGGACCGCTTCAAGACCGTCAATGACTCGCATGGCCATGATGGCGGCGACGATGTGTTGCGCGAGTTCGCAAGGCGGCTGCGCAAGAACGTCAGGGGCATCGACCTTGCCTGCCGCTTCGGCGGCGAGGAATTCGTCGTTGTGATGCCGGACACGGACGGCGCGGTGGCGGAGAAGGTTGCCGAGCGCATTCGCGCCGAAATCGCCCAGCTGCCCTTTGCCATCGGCCCTGAAGGCAAGGCGATCGAAGTCACGGTCAGCGTCGGCGTGTCATCGGTTCTGAAGGGCGCGGACACGGTCGCGGCGTTGATGAAACGTGCCGACGTGGCGCTCTACGAAGCCAAAAGTGGCGGCCGCAACCGGGTCGTCGCCAAGGCAGCGTAGGCTAGGCCACCGATTATGCAGTCAATCGGACAGGGTTAGGAATTTACCTTAATCCAAGCGATTCGGCAGGCTTGGTTAAGAAACTATTGATTTTCAAACATTGTTGCGCAAATGTGCGGTGCAAGAACAAGGGCGATGCGGGCACGAGGGTAGACAGCCGCATCGCTTCGCCGAATACCCCATGATGCTCAGGTCCGCCGCATCTCCTGGGTCCGTGGGGTCGGCCGGCCGGCGCTGGCACATAGTGGCCTCCTCGTACCGCTGCCATACGCCGACCGGCCCCCTTTTTTGCCAAAAAATGAGATGAGCACTTCGCGCCAAACAGCGGAGGGTTCTGGCTTTTCGGGGCCTTGAATCAAAAACGCCGCCCGAAGGGGCGGCGCTTTTGACAGAGCGTATGAAAACCAGATTACTTGATCTTGGTTTCCTTGAACTCGACATGCTTCTTGGCGACCGGGTCGTATTTGCGGAACGACAGCTTGTCGGTCTTGGTACGGCTGTTCTTGCTGGTCACGTAGAAGAAACCGGTGTCGGCGGTCGACAGAAGCTTGATCTTGATGTTTGCGGCTTTGGCCATTGTATCAGTCCGTTATGTTCGTGGGGTTTTGGCCGCTGGAGCGGGGGAAAACACCCGGACGCGGGAAACTTGGCGCGACACATAAAGAACGTGCCCGGAAAGTCAAGCCCAACGCCTTGCCTGTGTCGTAAGCACATGAGTTGTCCGGATTAGGTAGCACATGGTTGTCCGGTTTTATCACCGGCTCGATGGAGGCTGAGGCTCAGGGCGTTCGAATCTTGAAAAGCCAAGCAATTGGCTTTTCGTCCGCTACGAGGCCGCTTCTCACCCCACAAGGAGAGAAGGTAAGGTCGCTGTTGCTCGCCCTCAGCGGGGCCGGATTTCTAGGCTTCTTCCTTAACTGGAAGCGCTTTCTTCCAGTCCCCGGTCGTGTTCCACCAGCGATTCGGATTGGCGCGGTCGTCCAGGCCCTTGGAGCGGCTGGCGAGGATTGGCTGGATGCGGATCACCGGCTCCTGGTAGGAATGCGCCTGGAAAATTGCCTCGACGACGCGGGCGGCGAGCACCTGGTCGTCGGGCAACTCGAACGAGACCTCGACGGTGCCGGGGCGGCGGCGCAGTTCGGTTTCGACCCCGGCGGCTGCACCTTCCAGCGGTCGGTAGCGTTCGATGCCGTGCGCCGTTTGATAGGCGTTGCGGTCGTATTTGCCCATTGCCAGCGGCGCGATCGCGACCACGGCGTCCATGATGCGGTCGACATCGGCTGCCGGGGCCTGGAAGCTGACAAGCAGCAGAAGCGTCATGCGCAGAGATGTGGTTTCAAAGCCGCTGTCGATCATCGCCGTATCCTCAAACTCGGGTTTTTTGGGACACCCTTTTAGCTGAGGTCTCCTGACACGGTTCTGTCAGCAGGGGCGACATCCGGTCAGGATTGCGCAGGCTGCGGCGGACAGGCTACCAGATCTTGCGGATCAGCCTGGCGCTGACCAAGGCGATATAGGCGGCAAAGAACAGGCCGAGCGACCAGCCGAAGCCGGAGGGCCCGAAGGCATCCATGCCGATGCCGATCGCCTGCGGGCCAAGCACCATGCCGACGCCGTAGCAGAGCACGAAGGCGGCGTTGGCCGAGGCCAGTTCATGGCCGGAGAGCTGCGAGCCCAGATGGGCAAGGCCGATCGTGTACATGGCGGCCACCACGCCGCCCCAGACGAACAGAAGCGCCGCCATCAGGTGCCAATTGCCGGCGAAGAACGGCATGAAGATGGTGCCGGCAAGTCCGACCGTGGCGCAGGCCAAAAGCAGATAGCGGCGGTCTGAGACGCGGTCGCTGATCATACCGATAGGGATCTGCAACAGCACGTTGCCGAGGCCGATCATGGTGAGCAGGAGGGCTGCATCCGCCTCGGAATAGCCGATGCGGTTGCCATAGACGGGGAACAGCGCAAAGCCGCCGGTCTCGACAGCGCCGAACACCAGCACGGCGGCGGTAGCTGTCGGCACCAGCCAGATATAGCGCAGGAAGTTGCTGGTTTCGCCGTCAACCACGATTGTGGGACTTTCATTCCGTGCGGCCAGCACCGGGATTGCGGCCAGCGCGACCAGGACGATGATGACGCCGAACGGCAAGAAGCCGGTGCTGCCGATATGGGCGAAGATCCATGGCCCGGCGGCGAAGCCGAGCGACAGCACGGTGGCGTAGATGCCGAGCACCAGGCCGCGCCGTCGCGGCGGCGCCGAGGTGCTGATCCAGAATTCCGACAGGATGAACAGCACCGTCAGCGCGATGTGCAGCACGATGCGTAGTGGGAACCACATCCAGAAGTCCGGCGCGAAGTGGAAGCCGACAAAGGCGAGCGCGCCGGCGGCGATCATGGCGATCATCGTCCAGGCGACGCCGAAGCGCATCGCCAGCGGCGTGGCCAGCGGGGCGCCGGCGATCGAGGCGAGGCCGGCGACCGCGGTGTTGAGGCCGATCATCGATGCCGAGTGGCCGCGGCTCTCGAGAATAACGCTGAGCAGCGGCATGCCGAGGCCTATGGCGATGCCGACGACGCTGATCGACGAGATCGCGGCGATCATCGGTAGCCAATGTACGCGCTCGTCGCCCTCTTGCTGGGTATCGACCGTCATGTGATGCCTGAATACTCTGTCTGTTTGATATTGCGTAATTCCGGACGGAAAACCGCGTCACACTTTTCCTGGAATTGCTCTAAAGAATTTCGCGAACGAAGCGGTTGCGGACAAGCCGGTAGAACGGCACGGACCCACCGGGTCGCAGGCGCGGATCGCCGGCAAGCCGCGTCTCCAGCTCCTGCAAGATCGTTCGGGTGATGTCGGGGATATCGGCCTCTCTGGCCTTGGCGAGCGGCAGCCAGACCAGTTCTTCCAGCTCATTGGTCGGGCCGCCACCCGGCAGTTCCACGGCGACATCGCTGCGCCAGGCGCTGAAGAAGCGGGTGTCGAAACGACGCACGCGATTGGGCGGGGTGATGGCGCGGGCAATGAAGCGCAGCGGCGCCAGCGAAGGCTGGACGCCGTGCTCGACAAAGCCCTGCCAGTCGCGTTTGTCGGTTGCGAACGAGCCTTTGTGGCCGATGAGCAGGCCGGCTTCCTCATAAGTCTCGCGGATGGCCGAGAGCGCGATGGCACGGGCCCGCGACGGGCTGATGCGGCCGACGCCGGCGGTCAGCCTGGCTTCTTCCTCCGGAAGCAATGGGGTGGCAACGGCAATGCGGCTGTCGGCCGAATCGGTGCGGCCGCCGGGAAAGACGAACTTGCCGGGCATGAAGGCGTGGCCTGCATGGCGCCGGCCCATCAGCACCAGAATCTCGTCGCCCTCGCGGTCGAGCAGGATCAGGGTGGCGGCATCGCGCGGGCGTATGGGCAGGCCGCTGTGGGCGGCTGCGCCACGGTCCATCCTGCTGACTTCCGCCTTGGTCATACCTTCCATGCGCAGGACCTAGCGGAAACTTCTGGCAAACGAAAGTGGCCTTTCACGGTCGGCATGTTGCGCCAGGCGACATTGCCCTGACGCAAACTAGGTTCCGGGATGCGGCTCGGTGCCGTCTTTTTCGCCGCCGAAGCCGTGCATATAGAGCGCCCATTGCAGTCCGATGACGGCGCCCTTGACCGGTTGCAGCAGAGCGACCGACAGCACGATGGTCAACGGCACCCAAATGGCGATGTGCTGCCACATGGAGAGCGTCGACGTCGCCTCGACGCCCATGAAGGCGCCGAGAACGATGTGGCCGACGATGACGATGACGAGATAAGCGGGCAGGTCGTCGGCGCGGTGGTGGTGGAACTCCTCACCGCACGCGGCGCATTTGTCGACGCTTTTGGTGAAGCCGGCGAATAACCTGCCTTCGCCGCAATACGGGCAGCGGCCAAGGGCGCCGCGCTTCATCGCCGTCCACAGCGGGCGGGCGACTCGGCCCGAATGATGTTCGCCGCCGAAAACCTGCTTCTGGATTCCCATTTCGCTTGCCATTATCGTCTCCTGCCGCGCGACCCCGGGCGCGATTGCGACGCGCGGGCGCGGCCTTTTGCCTTGTGAAACGACCGTTTGGAGCCGGGCAGGGGCTTCGGGTCGGTCAGCATCTCGAAACGCATCGCGCCGGCCATAGGCGCCACCTCGATCAGGCGAACCTCGACGCGGTCGGCAAGCTGATAGCCCTTGCCGGTGCGTTCTCCGAACAGCGATCGCGCGGTTTCGTCATATATATAGTAATCGCCATCCAGACTTGACACCGGGATGAAGCCATCTGCGCCAAACTGCGGCAATTGGACAAATAGTCCCGATTTGGTGACGCCCGAAATGCGGGCGTCGAAGCGGTCGTCGATGCGCTCGGCGAGGTAGGCAGCGATCAGCCGGTCGACGGTGTCGCGCTCGGCCGCCATGGCGCGGCGCTCGGTGCCGGAGATCAGCACCGCGACGTCTTCCAGCCGCGTCTCTTCGTCCTGCGTCAGCCCGCCAGGGCCGAGCCCAAGTGCGGCAATCAGCCCGCGATGCACGATCAGATCGGCATAGCGGCGGATCGGCGAGGTGAAATGCGCGTAGCGCTTCAGGTTGAGGCCGAAATGGCCGATGTTCTTGGGCGAATATTCGGCCTGACTCTGCGAGCGCAGCACCACTTCGTTGACCAGCCCCTCATTGTCGGCGCCACGCACGCGCTCGAGAATGCCGTTGAACTGGGCGGGTCGCATCTGCGCGCCACGCGCCAGCGACAGGCCGAGCGTCTGCAGGAACTCGCGCAGCGATTCCTGCTTGGCCAGCGACGGCGCATCGTGGACCCGGTAGACCAGCGCCTGCTTCTTCGCTTCCAGCGTTTCGGCGGCGGCGACATTGGCCTGGATCATGAATTCTTCGATCAGCTTGTGGGCGTCGAGCCGCTCCGGGACGATGACGCGGTCGACGGTGCCGTCCGGCTTGAGCAGGATCTTGCGCTCCGGCAGATCAAGCTCGAGCGGCTGGCGGCCATCGCGGCCGCGCTTCAGGATGGCGTAGGCGTCCCACAGCGGCTTCAGCACCGTATCGAGGATCGGGCCGGTCTTGTCGTCAGGAAGGCCGTCTATCGCGGCCTGGGCCTGCGGATAGGCGAGCTTTGCCGCCGATTTCATCATGACGCGGTGGAAGGTGTGACGCAGCTTGCGGCCATCGGCGGCAAAAATCATGCGCACGGCAAGCGCGGGACGGTCCTGGCCTTCGCGCAGCGAGCACAGGTCGTTGGAGATGCGCTCTGGCAGCATCGGCACGACGCGGTCGGGGAAATAGACAGAATTGCCGCGTTTCAGCGCCTCGCGATCGAGTGCGGTGCCATAGCGGACATAGGCTGCAACATCGGCGATCGCCACCGTGGCGATCACGCCGCCGGGGTTCTTCTCGTCGAGGTCGGGCGTGGCGAAGACGGCGTCGTCATGGTCCTTGGCGTCGGCCGGGTCGATGGTCACCAGCGGCAGGTCGCGCCAGTCCTCGCGGTGAGCAAGCGTCGCCGGTTTTACCGCCTCGGATTCGGCGATGACGTCGGCCGGGAAGATATGCGGAATGTCGTGCGCGTGGATGGCGATCATCGAGACCGCCTTTTCGCTGGTCAGCGAGCCCAGCACCGCCAGCACTTTTGCGCGCGGCAAACCATACCGGGAGGCCCGCGCGGGCTCGACCTCGACAAGGTCGCCGTTCCTGGCGCCGTTCTGGAATTCCTTGTCGACGATCAGTTCGGGCTGGCGACGTTCGACCGGCTCGATGCGGAAGGTGCCGTCCCTCAGGATCCGGAAGACGCCCAGCACGGCATCTGTCCGCTTCTCGAAAATCTTCATTACGCGGCCCGTATAGGCAGGCCCGGTCGCCTCGTCGGTCGGGAAGGTCTTGGCCAGCACACGGTCGCCAATGCCAGGCTGCGGGCCATTGCCGCCGCGCGAGACGCGGATCGAGACGACGGGCGGTTCGCCGGTGCCGACGGCCTCCGCCGGATGCGCCAGCAGAATACCGTCGCCGTCGCGGCCGAAAATGTCGAGCACGGCGACATGGGGCAGGGCGCCGACACGGGCCAGCCGCTTGCGCTCCTTGGTCAGGATGCCTTCGTCCTGCAGGTCGCGCAGAATGTCCTTCAGCCAGATGCGGTCGTCGCCGCGCAAGGCAAACGCCTTTGCGATGTCGCGTTTTCCCGCGCGGTCGGGGTTCTCGGCGATGTAGCGCAGGATTTCGTCACGCGAGGGCCTGTAGTCGTCCTTGACCTTGGCCCTCGTGTCGGCGGTGCGCGGATCGCCGTGGCTTCTACCGGTGATCCTGCGCGCCACGCTGCTATCCCTTTTTCTTCGCCGCCGGCTTCTTGGTCGCCGACTTCTTGGCTGTGGTTTTCTTGCCAGTGGTTGTTTTGGCAGTGGTTTTCTTGGCTGTGGGGGCTCTGGCGGCTGCCGCCTTGCGGAACGGCTTCTTGCCGCCGCCCTTGGCTTCCTTCTCGGCAATCAGCGCCACCGCGTCCTCGACGGTCACCGACTGCGGATCCTTGCCCTTGGGCAGTGTCGCGTTGACCTTGCCGTAGTTGACATAGGGCCCGTATTTGCCATCGCGCACGACGATCTTGCCGCCGCCATCGGGATGGTCGCCGAGTTCCTTCAGCGCCGCCGCAGTGCCGCCATTGCGGCCGCCCTTGCCCTTCAGCTGCCTCTCGGCGATCACGGTGACAGCGCGGTTGAGGCCGATCGAGAACACATCCTCTATGCTGTCGACATTGGCATAGGTGCCATCATGCAAAACGAATGGACCATAGCGGCCAAGCCCGGCGGAGATCATCTTGCCGGATTCAGGATGCTTGCCGATATCGCGCGGCAGCGACAGCAGCGCCAAGGCCTTTTCATGGTCGATCGAGTTGGGCGTCCAGCCCTTGGGCAGGCTGGAGCGCTTGGCTTCCTTGCCGTCGCCGCGCTGGATATAAGGACCGAAGCGGCCTGAGCGCAGCGTGATTTCCTCTGCCGTGTAGGGATCGTTGCCGAGGACCTTGGTGCCGTCCTCGCCGCCGCCATTCTCGCCATTCGGGTTGGCGGCGTCGCCGAGCTGGCGGGTAAAGGAACATTCCGGATAGTTGGAGCAGCCGACGAAGGCGCCGAACTTGCCGAGTTTCAGCGACAGATTGCCGGAGCCGCATTTCGGGCAGATGCGGGGATTCGAGCCATCCTCCCGCGCGGGGAACACCAGCGGCGCCAGTTCCTCGTTCAGCGCATCGAGCACGTCGGTGACGCGCAGTTCCTTGATGTCGGCGACGGCGCCGGAAAAATCTTTCCAGAAGTCGCGCAGCACGTCCTTCCAGGCGAGCTTGCCGTCGGAAATCTCGTCAAGTTTTTCCTCGAGTGAGGCCGTGAAGTCATATTCGACATAGCGCTCGAAGAAGCTTTCGAGGAAAGCCGACAGCAGCCGGCCCTTGGCCTGCGGCACCAGCCGGCGCTTGTCGATGGTGACGTAGTCGCGGTCTTCCAGCGTCTTCAGAATCGCGGTGTAGGTCGACGGACGGCCGATGCCGAGCTCTTCCAGCTTCTTGATCAGCGAGGCCTCGGAATAGCGCGGCGGCGGCTCGGTGGTGTGCTGGGTGGCATTGATCGCCTGACGGGCCAGCTGCTCGCCGGCGCGGATCTCGGGCAGGCGGCGGTTTTCCTCGTCTTCCGCGTCGTCTTCCTTCTGGTCGGTGTAGGCGGCGATGAAGCCGTCGAAGCGCACGACCGAACCGACGGCGCGAAGCTCCGCGGTGCGGGCGCCGTTGACTGCCTCGATCTCGACCGTGGTGCGCTCGATCTCGGCCGACTGCATCTGGCTGGCGATGGCGCGCTTCCAGATCAGCTCGTAAAGCCGCAGCTGGTCTGAATCGAGATACTGCTTCACCGATGCCGGCGTGCGCATGAAATCGGTCGGGCGGATCGCCTCGTGCGCTTCCTGGGCATTCTTGGCCTTGGCTGTGTACTGGCGCGGCTTTTCCGGCAGGTATCTTGGGCCGAATTCCTTGGCGATGGCGTCGCGGGCGGCGTCGATCGCCTCCGGCGCCATCTGCACGCCGTCGGTTCGCATATAGGTGATCAGGCCGGTGGTCTCGCCGCCGATCTCCATGCCTTCATAGAGGCGCTGCGCCACCTGCATGGTGCGCGTCGCCGAAAAGCCGAGGCCCGACGATGCCGCCTGCTGCAGCGTCGAAGTGGTGAAGGGCGGGCCAGGATTGCGCCTTGTCGGTTTGGCTTCCACCGACAGAGCCTTGAAGGTCGCGCCTTCGAGCATGCCCTTGATGTCGTCGGCCTGCGCCTTGCTGGCGATGTCCAGCTTCTGCAGCTTCTTGCGCTCGAACGCGGTCAGCCGCGCCTCGAAGCTGTCGTTACGTGGCGTGCCGAGGAGGGCAGCGATCTGCCAGTATTCCTCGCGGATGAAACGCTCGATCTCGGATTCGCGGTCGCAGACCAGGCGCAGCGCCACTGACTGGACGCGGCCGGCCGAACGGGCGCCCGGCAATTTGCGCCACAGCACCGGCGACAGCGTGAAGCCGACGAGATAATCGAGTGCGCGGCGAGCCAGATAGGCATCGACCAATGGTGCATCGATCTGGCGCGGATTGGCCATCGCTTCCAGCACCGACGACTTGGTTATGGCATTGAAGACGACGCGGCTGACCGGCTTGTCCTTCAACACGCGCTTCTGCTTGAGCACCTCCAGCACGTGCCAGGAAATGGCTTCGCCCTCGCGATCCGGATCGGTGGCGAGGATCAGGCCATCGGCATCCTTGACCGCGTTGGCGATGTCGGTGAGACGCTTTCCGGACGCGGTGTCGACCGCCCAGGACATGGCGAAATCCTCGTCGGGACGCACCGAACCATCCTTGGCCGGCAGATCGCGGACATGGCCGAACGAGGCCAGAACCTTGAAGTTCTTGCCGAGATACTTGTTGATTGTCTTTGCCTTGGCCGGCGATTCGACGACGACGACGTCCATGAGGTCTCATATCAGCTGTGGGGCGGCAGAAGAATTCCGCTGCGTGACGCATTCAATTGGTCGCTCACATGGCCGCGCTTTTGCGATCGGTCAAGGGCAAGCGGCCAAAATGCGGAGGCGTGTGCCGCAATACACTCTTAGAGTGTATGGAGAAGATCACAAAATTTTTGTCTGGGAGGGTTCGTGTTTCGAGCCACCGGGAAAGGCGCCGCGACCAGTTCGTGCTGCCCGTAAATGCCGAACTGGTCGCCGGGTCGCTTGGAGCCGGCGGCCAGCCGAGTCCCGCCGATGGGGTGCGGGATAGAGGTTCGGACGATCAGTCGGCCTTGACGATGTGCCAGACTTCGCCGACACCGTCGCCGGTGATGTCACCGGCCTTCTTGTCCTTGATGAAGGTGTAGACCGGCTTGCCGTCATAGGCCCACATCTTGGTGCCGTCGGTGCGTTCGACGATGGTCCATTCGTCGTCCGCCTTGGCGCCATCCTCGGCCTTCAGCGGCGGCCAGTTGGTGGCGCATTTGTCATAGCAGTTGGTCTTGCCCTTCTCGTCCTTGTCATAGGTATAGAGCGTCATGCCGTTGGCATCGGTGTAGATCTTGGTGCCAGCGACTTCCGCTTCCTTCCACGCTTCGGCGGCGAAGGATGCGGCGGTGCTGAGCAGAAGGGCGGCCAGGCCGACGGTGATCGTTTTCATGGAAATCTCCCTGGTGATCCGACGAAGCGCGCAGAAACCGCGGCTTCGCTCTGTGAACGTTCGGCGAGGGACATTTCTTCCCCGGCTTGGTCAACTTGGGATTGGCCGACAACAATTCGTCCGGCCGGATCGTATCTGTAGCCAAATTCCACACGATGGTGATTGGCGAACACGATTTTGCGTCGCTATATCGGCGCCAAGGAATCTGGAGTTCTGGAATGCCATTGGACATCGGCTATGTCAGCGCGGTCGGAGCGGGGGCGATCTCGTTCCTGTCGCCTTGCGTGCTGCCGCTGGTGCCGCCCTATCTCTGCTACATGGCCGGCGTGTCGGTCGACGACTTTCGCGGTGGCGGTGCCGGCGTCGCGGCCAAGGCCGGCGCCCGCGGCGCGCTCATCTATTCCTCGCTCGCCTTCGTACTCGGTTTCTCCACGGTATTCGTGGCGCTCGGCGCCGGCGCCTCGACCATCGGCCATTGGCTGCGCGTGTGGCAGGAGCCGCTGGCGATGGCTGCCGGGGTGCTGATCATCCTGATGGGGCTGAATTTCCTCGGCATCCTGCGCATACCACTTTTGTCGCGCGAGGCGCGCTTCCAGTCGCAGGGCAAGCCCGCCAGCATGGTCGCCGCCTATGTCATGGGGCTGGCCTTCGCCTTTGGCTGGACGCCGTGCATCGGCCCGGTGCTGGGGCCGATCCTGACCTTGGCCGGCGGCCGCGAGACGGTGGGCGAGGGGGCGCTGCTGCTCGCCGCCTATTCGCTTGGCCTCGGCATTCCGTTCCTGATCGCTGCCCTGTTCTCCGGCGCCTTCATGCGCTTCCTCGGCAGGTTCCGCGTCCATCTCGGTCGCGTCGAAAAGGCGATCGGCGCGCTGCTGGTCGTCGCCGGGGTGTTCTTTCTCACCGGCGGCGTGCAGACGGTGTCCTACTGGCTGCTCGAGAATTTTCCGGTGCTGGGCCGGCTGGGGTAGCGATCCGCTGATCGAGAGTGAACTGCCTCATCACCTCACCGGAATTTAACCGCATTGGTGCAGCATGCGCCAGATGCTACCACTCTCGGATTCCTGATCCCTTTTCAGATGGTTGTCCTTCCATGAGCCAGAGATCCTGCCTGTCCGTCATCCTCGCCGCCGGTGAAGGCACGCGCATGAAGAGCGCGACGCCGAAGGTGCTGCACCAGATCGCCGGACTGCCGATGGTCGCCCATGTGGTGAGGGCGGCAGAGGCCGCCGGCGCCCGCAGCCAGGCGCTGGTGATCGGCCATGGCGCCGAGGATATGCGCAAGGCAGCGGCGAAGTTCGCGCCCAAGGCCGAGACGTTCGTGCAGGAGAAGCGGCTCGGCACCGCGCATGCGGTGCTGGCCGCACGCGGTGCAATATCAACGGGTTATGACGACATTCTCGTGATGTTCGGCGACACGCCGCTGATCGATGCTGAAGCCCTGGTGACCGCGCGGCAAAAGCTTGCCGATGGCGCGGCCGTCGTGGTGATCGGTTTCCGTCCGCCCAGCCCGGCCGGCTATGGCCGGCTGATCGAAAAAGGTGGCAAGCTCACCGCCATCCGCGAGGAGAAGGACTGCTCCGCCGAGGAAAAGAAGATCGGCTTCTGCAATGCCGGCATGATGGCGGTGGCCGGCGCTCATGCGCTCGAACTGCTCGACAAGGTCGGCAACAAGAACGCCAAGGGCGAGTACTATCTCACCGACATCGTCGAGATCGCCAGTGCGAAAGGGCTCGATGTCGTCGCCACCGAAACGAGCTTCGAGAGCGCGCTCGGCATCAACAACAGGGCCGAGCTGGCGCAGGCGGAAGGCATCTGGCAACAGCGTCGTCGGGACGAGGCGATGCTGTCGGGCGTAACGCTGATTGCGCCGGACACCGTGTATTTCTCGCACGATACCGAAATCGGCGCCGACACCATCGTCGAGCCCAATGTCTGGTTCGGCCCGGGCGTGAAAATCGCCGGCGGCGCCAAGATCCACGCCTTCAGCCACATCGAAGGCGCGACCGTCGCTGCCAATTGCGACGTCGGTCCGTTCGCACGGCTCAGGCCAGGCGCCGATCTCCGCGAGAAAGCCAAGGTCGGCAATTTCTGCGAGGTCAAGCAGGCGGTCATCGAGGAGGGCGCCAAGGTCAATCATCTGACTTATATCGGCGATGCCCGTGTGGGCGCGGGGGCCAATATCGGCGCCGGCACCATTACCTGCAACTATGACGGCTACTCGAAGTTTTTCACCGACATCGGCGAGGGCGCCTTCATCGGTTCGAACTCGTCGCTGGTGGCGCCGGTTACGATCGGCAAGGGCGGCTACATCGCCTCGGGTAGCGTCATAACCGAAAGCGTGCCGGACGATGCGCTGGCCTTCGGCCGCGCCCGCCAGAAGACCATTCCCGGCAAGGGCAAGGAATTGCGCGAGCGCTTCGCGTCTGCCGCAGCGGCGAAGAAAAAGGCCGGCACCGGCCATTAACCGCCGAAGCAATTGAACAACCGAGGAATTGCGGTAACCGGATTGCAAGAGCGGTGTGTCATGGTGCATCGGGTTGAGAAGCGTTCCGTTACAGCAGACGAAACGCAAAGTGACTTTCGCGGCGGGCCGGCAATCCCTAGATAGCGCTGGTTTTCCATCGGGACTGGTTTTCCAGGTGAATCGGGGGCAGGCGCATGTGCGGTATCGTCGGAATTGTCGGCCAGAGCCAAGTCGCGCCGCTCATCGTCGATGCTTTGAAGCGGCTGGAATATCGCGGCTATGACTCGGCCGGTGTCGCCACGATCGAGCATGGCCGGCTTGGCCGCCGCCGCGCCGAAGGCAAGCTGATCAACCTCGAACGCCGGCTGAAGGACGAGCCGCTCGATGGCACGATCGGCATCGGCCACACGCGCTGGGCCACACATGGCGTGCCCAACGAGACCAACGCCCATCCGCATTTCTCCGACGGCGTCGCCATCGTTCACAACGGCATCATCGAGAATTTCGCCGAGTTGCGCGATGAGCTGATCCGCGACGGCTATTCCTTCTCGTCGCAGACCGATACCGAGGTCGTAGCGCATCTGGTGGCGCGGCAGCTTGCCAAAGGGCTGAAGCCGATCGAGGCGGCGCACCAGGCGCTGAAGCGGCTGGAAGGCGCCTTTGCTCTGGCCATCATGTTCACCGGCGACGAGGATCTCATCGTCGGCGCCCGCAATGGCCCGCCGCTGGCCGTCGGCCATGGCGATGGCGAGATGTTTCTGGGCTCCGACGCCATCGCGCTGGCGCCGTTCACCAATTCCATCACCTATCTCGAAGACGGCGACTGGGCGGTGGTGCGCCGCGATGGCGTCACCATCTTCGACATCGACGGCAAAGAGGTTGCCCGCAAGCGCCAGCAATCACTGTCGACCAGCTTCATGGTCGACAAGGGCAACCGCCGCCATTTCATGGAAAAGGAAATCCATGAACAGCCCGAAGTGATCTCGCATACGCTGGCGCACTATGTCGATTTCGTCTCTGGCGTGTCGAAGCCGCTGGAACTGCCGTTCGACTTCGCTAAGATCGGCCGGCTGGCGATCTCGGCCTGCGGCACCGCCTATCTCGCGGGGTTGATCAGCAAATACTGGTTCGAGCGCTATGCGCGGCTGCCGGTCGACATCGATGTCGCCTCGGAATTCCGCTATCGCGAAATGCCGTTATCGGCTGATGATGCTGCCTTCTTCATCTCGCAGTCCGGCGAAACCGCCGACACGCTGGCCTCGCTGCGCTATTGCCGCAAGGCGGGCATGAAGATCGGCGCCATCGTCAATGTGCGCGAATCGACCATGGCGCGCGAATCCGACGTCGTGCTGCCGACGTTGGCCGGGCCGGAGATCGGCGTCGCCTCGACCAAGGCTTTCACCTGCCAGCTTTCGGTGCTGGCCTCGCTGGCGGTGCGTGCGGGTGTGGCCCGCGGCACGATCTCGAAGGACGAGGAAAAGACGCTGGTGCGCGCTCTTTCGGAGGCGCCTCGCTACGCCAACCAGGTGCTCAAGCTCGAGGAGCAGATCGAGCGCATCGCGCGCGAAATCTCGCGCTACAAGGACGTGCTCTATCTCGGCCGCGACACCAATTTCCCGCTCGCCATGGAAGGCGCGCTGAAACTCAAGGAAATCTCCTACATCCATGCCGAGGGTTATGCCGCGGGCGAACTGAAGCATGGCCCGATCGCACTGATCGACGAAAACATGCCGGTCATCGTCATCGCGCCGCATGACCGCATCTTCGAAAAGACTGTGTCGAACATGCAGGAGGTGGCGGCGCGCGGCGGCAAGATCATCCTGATCACCGACGCCAAGGGCGCGGCTCAGGTGAGCTTGAAGACGATGGAGACGATCATCCTGCCTGACGTGCCGGAAATCATCTCGCCGATCATCTATGCGCTGCCGATCCAGATGCTGGCCTACTACGCCGCCGTGTTCATGGGGACGGACGTCGACCAGCCGCGCAATCTGGCGAAATCGGTGACCGTGGAGTAGTCGGCGCTCATCGGGGGTCTAAAAAACTTCGCAGTTCCAAAGCGCCGTCCGCTTCACTAGTGTGGCGCTGCAACCCGCATCCCCGGTGAACCATGTCCGATGCTCCCAGAACTTCCGGCATGACCCGGCTGAGGAACTATTTCCTCACAGGCTTTATCGTCTGCGCGCCGCTGGCGATCACCGCCTATATCGCCTGGTCGTTCGTCGGCTGGGTCGATTCCTGGGTGAAGCCGTACATTCCGGCGCGCTACAGCCCCGACACCTATTTGCCGTTTCCGGTGCCCGGCTTCGGCCTGATCGTGGCGCTCGTGCTGATCACGCTGATCGGCTTCATGACCGCCAACATCGTCGGTCGCGCCATCGTCAATTTCGGCGAACGGCTGCTTGGCCGTATGCCGCTGGTGCGCGGCATCTACGGTTCGCTGAAGCAGATTTTCCAGACGGTGCTGTCGAACAAGGGCGATATGTTCCGCCAGGTCGGGCTGGTCGAATATCCGCGAAAAGGCGTCTGGTCGCTGGTCTTCGTCGCCAGCGAGAAGGAAACCGAGATCAACCAGAAGCTCGACCATGCAGGCGACCCGATGATCGCCGTGTTCATGCCGTGCACGCCGAACCCTACCACCGGTTTCCTGATGTACGTGCCGAAATCCGACATCGTGCTGCTCGACATGACGATCGAGGACGGCGCCAGGCTGATCGTCTCGGCCGGGCTGGTGGCGCCCGAAGTCAAGCCGAAAATGGTGACGATGAACGGCCAGCCGATCGACGGAGATCTCGCCAACCCGCCGCTTGGCGGGCTGATCGCCGAGGGCGCTCAGCCGGCGCGCAAGAGCCGTACGGCCTCGTCGCGGCCGAACAAATAGAGCAGCAGGCGCAGCGCCTCGCCGCGCTCAGACTGTAGTTCCGGGTCGCGCGACAGGATCAGCCTTGCATCGTCGCGGGCTGCTTCGAGCAAGTCGGCGTGCACCTCGATGCGCGCCACCTGGAAGCCCGGCGTGCCGGACTGGCGGGTGCCGAGCAATTCGCCTTCGCCGCGCAGCTTCAGATCCTCTTCGGCGATCAGGAAACCGTCCTCGGTCTCGCGCATCACCGACAGCCGGCGCTTTGCCGTCTCGCCGAGCGGGTCCTTGTAAAGCAGCACGCAGGAAGAAGGCTTGTCGCCGCGCCCGACGCGGCCGCGCAGCTGGTGCAGTTGCGCCAGGCCAAAACGCTCGGCATGCTCGATGACCATGATCGTGGCGTCCGGCACGTCGACGCCGACCTCGATAACGGTGGTGGCGATCAGGATGCGGGTTTCGCCGGCCTTGAAGGCGCGCATCGCCTCGTCCTTTTCGGCACCCTTCATGCGGCCGTGGACGAGGCCGATGCGATCGCCGAACAAGGGCTGCAGCGAGGCAAAACGGTCCTCGGCCGACATCAGCTTGATCTCTTCGGATTCCTCGACCAGCGGGCAGATCCAGTAGATCTTCTGGCCGTCGGCAACCGCGTCCAGCATGCGACCGACCAACTCGTCCAGCCGTTCCAGTGGCAGCGTGACGGTGCGGATCGGCTGGCGGCCGATCGGTTTTTCCGTCAGCTTGGAGACGTCCATGTCGCCGAAGGCGGTCAGCACCAGAGTGCGCGGGATCGGCGTCGCCGTCATCACCAGCATGTCGGGGGCGTCGCCCTTGGCGGTGATGGCAAGCCGCTGGTGGACGCCGAAGCGGTGTTGCTCGTCGACCACGGCAAAGACGAGGTCGTGATAGGTCACCGTTTCCTGGAACAGCGCATGGGTGCCGACGACGATGTCGATCTCGCCGCTGGCGAGACCTGATAGCGTTTCAGTGCGTTCGCGGCCCTTTTCGCGGCCGGTCAGGATAGCGACGCGCAGGCCGGCCTGTTCGGCCAAAGGCGTGATCGTCGCCAGATGCTGGCGCGCCAGGATCTCGGTCGGCGCCATCAATGCCGCCTGGCCACCGGCCTCGACTGCGCGCCCCATGGCCAGCAGCGCCACCACCGTCTTGCCGGAGCCGACATCGCCTTGCAGCAGGCGCAGCATGCGCTCGGGGTCGGCCAGATCGGCATTGATTTCGGCAAGCGCGAATTCCTGGCTGCCGGTCAATGAATAGGGCAGGGCTGCGCGCAGTTTCTCAACGATGCGACCGTCGCCGATGAGCGGCCGGCCCGACAGGCGGCGCACTTTTGCCCGCACCAATGCCAGCGAGACCTGGCCGGCGAGAAGCTCGTCATAGGCAAGGCGGCGCCATGCCACCCCCTCGATGGCGACATCGATCGGGTCCGCGGGATAGTGGATGCGGGCGAGCGCGTCGGCGAAGGCGGGGAAAGTCTGCTTGCGCATGAAGGCGCCGTCCTGCCATTCCGACAATTCCGGCAGCCGGCCGAGCGCCTGGCCGATGGCGCGGCGCAGCACCTTGCCCGACAGGCCGGCGGTCAGCGGATAGACCGGTTCGACCAGCGGCAGTGTTTCCGCCTCGCTCACCAGGGCGATATGGTCGGGATGGACCATGGTCGGGCGGCCGTTGAACCACTCCATGCGGCCGGAGACGACGACATGCTCGCCCACCGGCATCGCCTTTTCGAGATAGGCGGCATGGGCGTGGAAGAAGATCAGGCCGATCTCGCCGGTGTCGTCATGGGCATAGACGCGGTAAGGCACCGACCGGTTGCCGCGCGGCGGCGGCTGGTGGCGGTCGATGCGCACGTCGAGCGTGACGATGGCGCCGGCCGGCGCAAGCGCGATGCCGGGACGATTGCGGCGGTCTATGACGGTGTGCGGCAGAACGAACAACAGGTCGCCGGCGCGCGCCGGCCGTTCGCCGAGATCGGCCGCCACCACCTTCTCGATCAGAGCGCCAACCTTGGGGCCGACGCCGGCAAGCGAAGTGATCGGGACGAAGAGAGGGTCGAGGAGGGAGGGGCGCATGGCTTCACTCTCCCCCCTGTGGGGAGGGTCGATCCTCGAAGCGGAGCGGGATGGGGGTAGGTGCGCGGCTAACTTTCGAGGAAGTCGGTAGGTCAGCGCCGCACCCCCACCCCGTCTCACTCGCTTCGCTTTGCGAAGCGTGCTCGCCGACCCTCCCCACAAGGGGGAGGGTGAAGTGCGGGCGGTGTCCGGCACCAGCGTTGTCAGGAGTGTTCTTCACACCAGGGATGTTTAGCCGCCCACCCGTGCGTTGCAAGGCTGACACCGCCCTCTATCCACGCTATATGCGCCGCACCAAGCAAGGATGCGGCACGATGACCGGGACGAAACGATCAAGCGAGGGGCTGGATATCAGGCGCCGCAAGCTGTTGTTCCGCTCCTGGCATCGCGGGATGCGCGAGATGGACCTTATCCTCGGTACGTTTGCCGACAACGAGATCGGCGCCTTGACCGGCGATGAAATCGACCAATATGAAAGGCTCCTCGACATCCCCGACACCGAATTCCTGCCCATGGTCACCGGCGAACGCCCGGTTCCCAGGAATATCGACTGTGCCGTCCTGCAAAAGATCCTGGCATCGCGCCGGACCATGACATTTTAAACGTGCAACCATGAGCCTCATTCCCAAAATCGGTCTGCCGAAAGGCCGTGCCGGCCAGTTCATCGTCGACGGCGTTGCCGATGGCTACGAAGCCTTTGCGCTGGTGCAGGCGATCCATGAGATTGCGCCTGACAAACCGGTGCTGTTCGTGGCGCGCGACGGCCAGCGCCTGCCGTCGATCATCGAGGCGCTGACCTTTGCCGCCCCCGGCCTGCCGGTGCTGGAGTTGCCGGCCTGGGATTGCCTGCCCTATGACCGCGTTTCGCCAGGCTCCGATGCCGCCGCCAAGCGGCTCGACGCCCTGACGGCAATGATCGCGCTGGCAAAAAAGCCGCATCGCGCGGTCATCCTGACCACTGCCAATGCGCTGCTGCAGCGCATTCCGCCGGCCGATCTGGTCGAAGCGCAGACTTTCCACGCAAAGCCCGGCAACCAAATCGACATGAACGCGCTGGTGTCCCGGCTGGAGATTTCCGGCTTCGAGCGAGTGCCGACGGTGCGCGGTATCGGCGAATTCGCCGTGCGCGGCGGCATCCTCGACCTCTACGCACCCGGCTGGACGGAAGCACTGCGGCTCGATTTCTTCGGCGACACGCTGGAATCGATCCGCGTCTTCGACGCCGCCACGCAGCGCACCACCGGCCAGCGCAAGTCGATGGCGCTGCAGGCGATGAGTGAAGTGGCGCTGACCCCCGAAACCATCAGCCGCTTCCGCCGCTCCTATATCGAAGCCTTTGGCGCGCCGCAGCGCGACGACGGCCTTTATGCGGCGGTGAGCGAAGGGCGGCGCTTTGCCGGCATGGAGCACTGGCTGCCGCTGTTCTACGAGCGGCTGGAGACAGTGTTTGATTATCTGCCGGATGCGCCTGTCATCTTCGACCATCTGGCGCACGAAGCGCTGGCTGAGCGTCACACGCTAATCCTCGACCACTACGAAGCGCGCCGCAAACAGGCCGACGCCGCGTTGAAGGACGCCGTGCCCTACAAGCCGGTGGCGCCGGACCTGCTCTATCTCTCACCGGAAAACCTCGTGGCGTCGCTCGGACCGCGCGAAGCCATCGACTTCACCGCCTTCGACGCGCCCGATGTCGGGGCCAAGAAGGTCTTCCATGGCGGCTCGCGCCATGGCCGCAGCTTTGCCGAGGAACGGGCTGACCCAAACATCAACGTCTTCGATGTCGTCGTAAAACACATCGCTGACGAGCGCGCGGCGCGCCGCCGGGTCATCGTCGCCGGCTGGACCGAAGGCTCGCTCGACCGGTTGGGCCAGATCCTGGCCGAGCACCATCTCGGCAATCTCGTGCCGGTGGCGACGCTGGCCGAGGCGGAAAAGCTCGAGCCGGGGCAGGCGGTACTCGCCGTGCTGCCGCTGGAATCCGGCTTCGAGACCGAACAGCTGGTCGTCGTCGCCGAGCAGGACATTCTGGGCGACCGGCTGATCCGCCGCTCGAAGCGCAAGAAGCGCGCGTCGGATTTCATCGCCGAGGCCTCGTCGCTGTCGGCCGGCGACATCGTCGTCCACGCCGATCACGGCATTGGCCGCTTCATCGGCCTGCGCACCATCGAGGCGGTCGGCGCGCCGCATGACTGCCTGGAAATCCACTATGCCGGCGACGACCGGCTGTTCCTGCCGGTGGAAAACATCGAGCTTCTGTCGCGCTACGGCTCTGACACAGCCGAGGCGACGCTGGACAAGCTCGGCGGCGGCGCCTGGCAGTCGCGCAAGGCGCGGCTGAAGAAGCGCCTGCTCGACATGGCCGGACAGTTGATCCGCATTGCCGCCGAGCGCCAGATGCGTACCGCGCCGCCCATGGTGCCGGCGGAAGGGCTTTACGGCGAATTCTCGGCGCGCTTTCCCTATGAGGAGACCGACGACCAGCAGGGCGCGATCGATGCCGTCGTGGACGATCTCGGCGCCGGCAAGCCGATGGACCGGCTGATCTGCGGCGATGTCGGCTTCGGCAAGACCGAAGTGGCGTTGCGCGCCGCCTTCATCGCGGCGATGGAAGGGTTCCAGGTCGCGGTCGTGGTGCCGACGACGCTGTTGTCGCGCCAGCATTTCAAGACTTTTTCGCAGCGCTTCTCCGGCCTGCCGATCCGCGTCGGCCAGGCCTCGCGGCTGGTCGGCGCCAAGGAACTGGCGGAAACCAAGAAAGCCATCGCCGAGGGGCAGGTCGACATCGTCATCGGCACCCATGCACTGCTCGGGTCGGCGATCTCGTTCAAGAATCTCGGCCTGCTGATCATCGACGAGGAGCAGCATTTTGGCGTCAAGCACAAGGAACGGCTGAAGGACCTCAAGACCGACGTCCACGTGCTGACGCTGTCGGCGACGCCGATCCCGCGCACGCTGCAGCTTGCCTTGACCGGCGTGCGCGAACTGTCGCTGATCGCCACGCCGCCGGTCGACCGCATGGCGGTGCGCACCTTCATCTCGCCTTTCGACCCGCTGGTCATCCGCGAGACGCTGCTGCGCGAACGCTACCGCGGCGGCCATTCCTTCTATGTCGTTCCGCGCATCAGCGATCTCGCCGAAATCCATGATTTCCTGCGCGAATCCGTCCCCGAGCTGAAGGTGGCGGTGGCCCATGGCCAGATGCCGCCGGGCGAACTCGACGACATCATGAACGCCTTCTATGACGGCCAGTACGACGTGCTGTTGTCGACCACCATCGTCGAATCCGGGCTCGACATTCCGACCGCCAACACGCTGATCATCCATCGCGCCGATATGTTCGGCCTGTCGCAGCTCTACCAGCTGCGCGGCCGCGTCGGCCGTTCCAAGGTGCGGGCATATGCGTTGTTCACGCTGCCGGCCAATCGCAAGCTCACCGACACCGCCGAGCGCCGGCTGAAGGTGCTGCAATCGCTGGACACGCTTGGCGCCGGCTTCCAGCTCGCCAGCCACGACCTCGACATCAGGGGCGCCGGCAATCTACTCGGCGAAGAACAATCCGGACACATCAAGGAGGTCGGCTTTGAGCTCTACCAGCAGATGCTGGAGGAGGCGGTGGCCGAGGTGAAGGATTCCGGTGAGGTGCAGGATGGCGGCTGGTCGCCGCAGATCGCGGTGGGCACGGCGGTCATGATCCCGGAAAGCTATGTGCCGGACCTGCAGCTCAGGCTGGCGCTCTACCGCCGCCTTGGCGATCTCGAAAGCACCGAGGAGATCGATGCTTTCGGCGCCGAGCTGATCGACCGCTTCGGCCCGCTGCCGGAGGAAGTGAAGCATCTGCTCAAGATCGTCTTCATCAAGGCACTCTGCCGGAGGGCCAATGTCGAAAAGCTCGATGCCGGCCCCAAGGGCGTCGTCATCCACTTCCGCAAGCGCGAGTTTTCGAACCCGGTCGGGCTGGTCAAGTACATCGGCGAACAGGGCTCGCTGGCCAAGATCAGGGCCGACCACAGCGTGGTCTTCATCCGCGACTGGCCGACGGCGGAAAAGCGCCTGGCGGGCTCGGCTGTCGTCATGACGCAGTTGGCGCGGCTGGTGGCCACCTAGACTTTCGGATGGAAATTCGACTGCAACTGCAGGTCGGATGCCGAGAACGTGCCGGCGCCGACGATGACGTGCCCGGCAGGCACGGTGAAGCCGCGCGCGGCGCCGGCGCCTTTCAGCAATCCGGCCCGGCGGTCGGGGTCGGACTCACGAAAACTGCCGCCCGGTTCCAGCCGGCAACTGTCGACGGTGATCGCGCCGAGAAGCTGGCTGCCCGAACCGAGCACCGTCTCACCGAACACCGCCGCGCCGTTGAGATAGCGGCCTTGATCGCCGATCACGATCGAGGCTCCCGGCCTGTTGGCCTTTGCAGT
Source organism: Mesorhizobium sp. P160219 (assembly GCF_057786095.1). Taxonomy (NCBI): domain Bacteria; kingdom Pseudomonadati; phylum Pseudomonadota; class Alphaproteobacteria; order Hyphomicrobiales; family Phyllobacteriaceae; genus Mesorhizobium; species Mesorhizobium sp. P160219. The sequence goes on along the minus strand of NZ_JBYNWG010000001.1, from coordinate 4,740,210 downwards.
AAAACCGCCTTCGCCAAACTGGTTGCGTGAGCCGACGCGGATTGCGCCGGCGGATGCTTCGAACAGTGTGTTGGCGTGGAAAATGTTGGCGTCGCCGATCTCCAGCGCGCCACCGTCGGTGCAGAACAGGTAGACGCCGGGGAAGAAGACGTTGCCTCGCCCGATGACGGCGCCTGCGGAAATCAGCGTGGAGTAGGGGTCGTAGATCACGTTGCCGCGCTCGGACAGGCCAACAACCTCTTCGATCGTAAACAGGCCTTGCTCGCGGCGCACGCGGTCAAGGTAGGCGGACACGGACATAGGGACTCCATGGAGAATTGTTGCGCAGCGGACGATGACCGGCGCGACTACATCGGTGAGGATCGATTCTGGCACCAAGGGATATTGCACAGCCGTCGCGAAGATAAGAAGCCAAAGTGGGTCGCGGCATGGAGCTCCCCATCATTCGCCAGCGCTTGAATTCCGGTCTAGAATAGAAAATCGGCTTCGTGTATGGAGCCGCCATCCCCATATGGGGCGGGAATGGCGGGCAAAAGCCTGCTGGAAAGAGCGTTTGGGTGCAGCGATGACGAAATGGTCGCCGAATTCTTGGAGAGCAAAGCCGATCAAGCAGGTTCCTGCCTATCCGGACCTCGCCGCGCTGAAGAACACGGAAGCCCAGCTCGCCACCTTTCCGCCGCTGGTTTTTGCCGGTGAGGCGCGCAAGCTGAAGAAGCAGCTTGCGGCTGTCGCTGCCGGCGACGCATTCCTTCTGCAGGGCGGCGATTGCGCCGAGAGTTTCGCCGAACATGGCGCCGACAACATCCGCGACTTCTTCCGCGTCTTCCTGCAGATGTCGGTGGTGCTGACCTTTGCCGGCGCGCAGCCGGTGGTGAAGGTCGGCCGTGTCGCCGGCCAGTTCGCCAAGCCGCGCTCGTCCGACAATGAGACCAAGGGCGAGGTGACGCTGCCAAGCTACCGTGGCGACATCATCAACGGCATCGAGTTCGACCCCAAGTCGCGTATTCCCGACCCGGCCCGCCAGGAAATGGCCTACCGCCAGTCGGCGGCGACGCTTAACCTGCTGCGTGCCTTCGCCCAAGGCGGCTACGCCAGCCTGGAGAATGTGCATCGCTGGATGCTGGGCTTCGTCTCCGACAGCCCGCAAGGCGAGAAGTATGGCATGCTCGCCAACCGCATCACCGAGACGATGGACTTCATGAAGGCCGTCGGCATCACCTCGGAGACCAACTACGCGCTGCGCGAGACCGACTTTTACACCAGTCACGAGGCGCTGCTGCTCGGCTATGAAGAGGCGCTGACCCGCGTCGATTCGACCTCCGGCGACTGGTACGCAACGTCGGGCCACATGATCTGGATCGGCGACCGCACCCGACAGCCCGACCATGCGCATGTCGAATATTGCCGCGGCATCAAGAACCCGCTCGGCCTCAAATGCGGCCCGTCGCTGACGACTGACGGCCTGCTGGAGCTCATCGACCTGCTCAATCCGGAGAACGAGCCGGGCCGGCTGACGCTGATCGCCCGCTTCGGCTCCGACAAGGTCGCCGACCATCTGCCGAAGTTGGTGCGCGCGGTGCAGAAGGAAGGTCGCAGCGTCGTGTGGTCGTCCGACCCGATGCACGGCAATACGATCGAGGCTGCCGGCTACAAGACGCGGCCGTTCGACCGCATCCTCAAGGAAGTGCAGACCTTCTTCGAGGTGCATCGCGCCGAAGGCACGCACCCCGGCGGCATCCATGTCGAGATGACCGGCAAGAACGTCACCGAATGCACCGGCGGCGCCCGCGCCATCACCGCCGAGGAGCTGCAGGACCGCTATCACACCCATTGCGACCCGCGCCTCAACGCCGACCAGGCGATCGAGCTGGCGTTCCTGGTGTCGGATCTCTTGAAGAAGAGCCATCCGGTGCAGCACAAGCAGGTGGCTAACGGCTGAACCCGTTTTCAGAATTGAAATGATAAGCGCCAGAGAAATCCGGCGCTTTTTCGTTTGATCAACGCCCGCGTTCCCAGCGCAATCCGTTGAGCCGGGGATCATTGGCGAAGGCGGTTCTGGAAAACTCGATGCGCCTTTCCGGAAATTCGCAGATCCCCTGGACGCCGAGGGAGCCTAGCCGGATGCGCCATGTGTGCGGCTCCAGCGGCTTGGCCTTGGTAAAGCCGCGGCATGTCAGCAGCGCCACATTGACGCCCTTCGGGTCGCGCGCCGAACGGTAACGGATCGCCTCCAGCCCAGCCTCACGCGCGACATCGGCAATCGCCTGGCTGGCGGCATAGTCGGTCGGATGCGTCCAATGGGCCCGATCGCGGTCGAGCGGCGGCCGCGTCAGGTCGATGGCATTGTCGGTACGGATCGCGGCGGCGAAGGCGGTGTATTCGGCGGCGTCGCGCGGCCATGGCGTGTCGGGCGAATCGGCGAAGAACAGCAGGCGGTAGAAGGCCATTTCGGCGACCGCCGTCATGATCGTCTCCGCCGCATAGTAGACGCCCAGGGTGCGGCCGGCGCGGCGGAAGCGCGAGCCGTAGGGATAGATCGAGCCGTAGCGGAAGGGCGTCGCCAAGAGATAGTGGAGATGCCGGCATTCCATGGGGATCTGCGGCTTGGTCTCCTCGATCAGATCCTCGAGCAGCGCCTGTTCGTCCAGCGTGTCGACGATCTTCAGCGTCGAGACGCGGTGCTGCGCCTCGACCATGCGCCAGTATTTGCCGTCGAGCCGGACGGCTTCAGACGAGAGCGCGTCGGGAGTCCAGATAGGCAATGACATCGACAAGCCCGGTAATGGTGAGGATCTTTTCAAGCGGGCTGCCATCGAAAGCCGTGTTGGCGTTCTTCAGCCATGCCCGGGCTATCGTCTCGTCACCGCCGACAATGGCATCGAGCGAACGGAACAGCCGCACGAACAGCACCGCGAGTTCGAACGGCTTGGTGCCGCGCTCCAGCAGGAATTCCTGCCTGCGCATGCGTGAAACCGTGGCTTCCGAGACGCCGATGATCGACGCAAGCACCCTGGCGGTTATATCCAGGAGTTCGGCGGCACGCAGCGTGGCCTTGGTCAGAACCGCGTTTTCGGCCGCCGTCGCGGTGAGATCAGGGGCGGCATTGGGTTGTGTAACAGACATGGCCTCTCTCTTTCCATGGAAAATATAGTCCACTGAAATTCATATGGAAAGAGGCGGGATCCGATAAATTTGCCTGTGCCCGGGAATTAGCTGCACGCCGAAGCGTCAGTCTTTCTTGTATAGCAGCCAGTTCTTGCCGGTGCGGCCGGCCATTGTCGAGTGCCGGGTGACGCGGTTGCGCCCGCCAACCTTGGAGCGGTAGAGCGCCCGGTCCGCCTTGGTGTAAAGATCCTCCGGGCTTTCCGCTTCGGAAGCCATGCAGATGCCCATGGAAACGGTCACCGTGCCGTAATTGGCGCCGGTCTGGCTGCTGGTGAACGGCGTCTGTTCGATCAGCACGCGGATGCGTTCGGCGATCTCGTAAGTGGTATCCTCGCTGGCGCCCTCGACGATCAGCGCGAATTCCTCGCCGCCGGTGCGGGCAACGAACATGTCTTCACGGATGCTGGTCTGGAAGATTTCAGCGACGATCTGGATGATCTTGTCGCCGACCGGGTGGCCGTAGCGATCGTTGACACCCTTGAAATGGTCGATGTCGGCAAGGATCAGGGCGTTGAACAGGATCCCCTTGTTGGAGGTGTAAATCGCCGTGATTTGCTTGTCGAAGGCGCGGCGGTTCCAGATATGGGTCAAGGGGTCGGTGTCGGCGAGCCGCTTGTACTCCTCAAGCTTCGACTTGACGCTCTCCAGTTCCGCCGTCTTGTCGCTCAGCGTGGTTGCAACCTGCTTGCCGTGGTCGAGGGTCGAGTTGGTGGCTGCCGCCATGGCGCTGGCGACCTTCTGCAGCAGATCCTGCGAAAGCAGGCTGCGGTTGGCGAGGCCACTCGACGTCTCATCGAGGATCTTGCCGTATTTCTCGATATGGCTACGTTCGCTGCGCAGCAGCAAGGCGATGTCCTCGAGTTCCCTGGCCAGCACGTCGCGCGCCTGCTCGACAATGCCGGGACCGTGATGCTGGGCAAAGAAAGCGCGGCCGATGCGGTCGAGATCGTCCTGCGTCGGCTGGTTGCCCAGCGCGACGACGGCCAGGCCGAGTTCGCGATTGGCGCCTTTCAGTGCTTCGTAGAAGATTTCGTAATTGCGCGGCAGGCCAAGCACGCCGAGCTGACGCATGGTCGCCACAACGGCTGTTGCAATGTCGCTGTTTCGGTCGGTCTGGACGGCTGCCGGCTGCATGTTCTGTTCACTCTGCCTCTGGGAACCATCGCAGACCGTGCGAGATGCCGCCGACCGGAGAGTGCCAGCCGTATTTCGGATCATCCTGCGAAAGACACGTCCCCAATCGCGACATTCGCTTGGCAACGACCATAGATGCGCCGGCGCTAAAGTTTCCTTAATGTGCCGCCAGGTAACGCGTCCGTTCTACCGCAGGCTGCAGAAATGGTTTGCAAAGATCCTGAGGTCAGGTCCGAACGCGGCCACCCCATGTCGCATTTGCCGGTGCCCGGCTGCGGCAAAACTGAAATCCTCTCGGCCAGCGGCGAAGCCCTGGACGATGGCTGGTGGAGGTAGGGATGAGCAACAACCACAGCGGATCTTGCCTGTGTGGAGCCGTGCGTTTCCAGACGCGAGGGCCGTTGCGCGGCGTCATTTATTGCCACTGTTCGCAGTGCCGCAAGCAGAGCGGGCATTTTTACGCCGCGACCAACGTCGCCGACGGCGACATCACGATAACCGGCGCCGACAACATCAGCTGGTACGAATCGTCTTCCTTTGCCAAGCGCGGCTTTTGCAAGATCTGCGGCTCGGTGCTGTTCTGGAAGCCGGGTCAGGATGCCTATGTCTCAGTTCTGGCCGGATCGTTCGACAACCCGACCGGGCTCGAAGGCCAATGCCACATCTTTGTCGGCGACAAGGGCGATTACTATACGATCGACGATGGACTGCCGCAGTTCGAGAAGTCGACGCCGACAATCAAGGTTGCGGAGGAGTGATTTTGCGGCGGCTGCCTTATTCCCTTGATCCAGCCATTGCGATATCCCCTGCCGGTGATTCGAAGGGGATGCGGCATGCAGCGGCTGATCGGTGCTTACTTCAATTCTGTGCGAGCCTTTCGCAAGCTCGCCGCCAGCGAAAGGGCATTTCAGCAGGAACTGATGCTGCTGGTGCTGGCGCTGCCGCTCGGCTGGTTCGTCTCGGTCTCGTGGCGCGGCTACGCGCTGTTGATCGGCGCGGTGCTGCTGCTCATCATGGTCGAAGTGCTGAACACCGGCATCGAGGCAGCCTGCGATGCCTTCAGTCGCGAGTTCAACGTCGACATCCAGCTCGCCAAGGACTGCGGCTCGCTGGCGGTGCTGATTTCGGTTGTTATCGTCGCCGGCGTCTGGGGAATCGCCCTCATCGAGCGCATCACGGGACTACCGATCTGATCTGAACGCTCCCATATGTTAGTCACCAAAGGAGACTGACGTCGTGGAAGCCAATTTTCTGCTGCTTGAAAGAGCCGGCCTGCCGGAAGACCTGCGCTGGCTGGCGGAAAAATATCCGCGCGAGACATGGCAGGGCCACGCCAACATCCACGGCATGGCAAACATGTGGCTGCAGCGGCACGACATGTTCCGAGAGCTGGGCGGCATGCTCACCAACGGCATTGGCGACTATCGCGAAGGCAGGCTGACGGCGCCGGATTTCGCGCGCTGGTTCGCGCCGCGGCTGAACCACTTTCTCGGCAATCTCGACGGCCACCACAATGTCGAGGACTACCAATATTTCCCGGCTTTCGCCAAGGCGGAGCCGCGCCTGAAGCGCGGCTTCGAAATCCTCGATGCCGACCATCACACCATTCATGAGGGGCTGGAGCGCAACGCCGAGACGGCGAACGCCTTCATCCGCACGCTCGAGGAGAGCGAGGACAGGCAGCGCTTCGCCGCCGACGCCTATGCGGACGAGAACAGCCGGCTGATCGCCATGCTGAAGCGGCATCTGGCCGACGAGGAAGATCTCATCATCCCGCTGATCCTCGATCGCGGCGACCGGGCTCTGGTCGAGGACGACGACTGAACCTTACGATGTGGTTTCGCTGTCGCGGGCGTCCTTGGCGCGCTCCTTACCGGCGATGGTGCGGGCGATGAGCCAGGCAAGGATGGCGACACCCAGACCTATGGCAAGCGCGATCAGCAGCCGTTCGTGATGGAGCAGTGCCTTGCCTATCATCTGCTCGGCGCCGAGGCCGAAGACGTAGCCGATGCCGCAGAACAAAGCCGCCCAGACCAGCGACGACACCGCGTTGAGGATAACGAAGCGCGCTACCGAAATGCTGGCGAAACCGGCCGCGATGCCGCCGACCAGGCGCAGGCCATAGATGTAGCGGTTGGACAGGACGAATATGTTGGGATGGGACGAGACGAGACGGTAGGCGTGGTTGAAGCCGGGCCTCGCCTTCAGTTTCAGCACCCTGGGATGGTCGGCAAAGCTGCGGCCGAGAATGAAGAAAAACGTGTCGCCGACGAAGGCGCCAATGGCGGCCGCGAGGAAAGCCTTCCAGAGGATGAAGACATGCTGATGGGCGAAGAAGCCGCCGAGGATGGCCGCACTTTCGCCTTCGGCGACACAGCCCAGGAAAACCGCGATCAACCCATATTGCTCGATGAGGTGATGGACGATCCCGGTCATTGAGAGGTTTGCCGGCCCGACACTTTTTCGTCTATGCGGTTCACCTGTTCGGCCAGGCGCGCGATGTCCTCGCGCACGCCGATGATCTGGCTGTGGCGCAGTTCGTCCAGCTTTTCATGCAGAGCCATGATCTCGATCTCGGCCTTGAGGTTGACCTCATAGTCATGCGCGGCGTCGATGCGGTCGCGTGCGGCCTGGCGGTTCTGCGACATCATGATCACCGGCGCCTGCAGGGCGGCGATCATCGACAGCACGAGATTGAGGAAGATGAAGGGGTAGGGGTCGAATGAGTCTCGCCCGAGCAGCCACCAATTGGCGCCGATCCACAGCACCAGGAAAGCAATGAAGGACAGGATGAACGTCCACGAGCCGCCGATGCGGGCAATGGCATCGGCGATCCGGTCGCCGGCGCCCTGAAGGCCGGTGAGGCTGTCGTTGATATCCTGCGAGATGGGCTTGCGGTCGACAGTGCTCTGCAACACCCGCCGCTCGAGCTCGCTGAGGCCCTCCGGCGTTCGCCTCAGCCAGCGGTTGGCCAGTTCTGGCACGGTCTTGTGCATGGATGTCTCCATAGGAAAAGCATCGGCTTGGCAGCCTCGTTTGCATATAGGAAGATGGCGTTTCGTCAAAAGCGCGGCGCGAGGATGCAGGATGCCCGATTTCGCGAAGATTCGCGCCCGTGCTGCAAAACGCAAAGGCGGCGACGCCGTGCTGACCTCGCTGCTCGGGCCGGCGCCTGACAATGCTGCTGTTGCCGACATTACGGACGATCGCATCCTGTCGACGATGGCCGAGCGGGTGTTTGCCGCCGGCTTCGTCTGGCGCGTCATCGAACAGAAATGGCCGGGCTTCGAGGAAGCCTTTCTCCATTTCGAGCCGAAACGGCTGTTGTTTCAACCTGATGACTTCTGGCATGACCTGACGGCTGATCAACGCATTGTGCGCAACCCGCAGAAGATCAAATCCGTCCGCGACAACGCCGCCTTCGTTGAGCGTGTGTCGAAGGAACATGGCGGTTTCGGCAAATTCCTCGCGGAGTGGCCTGACGACGACCAGGTCGGGCTGATGGCGTATCTCGGCAAGCATGGCAGCCGGCTTGGCGGCAACACCGGCCAGTATTTCCTGCGTTGGCTGCAATGGGACGCCTTCGTCATCTCGGCCGATATGGTCGCGGCTTTGCGTGACGCCGGCCTCGACATCGCCGAAAGTCCGACGTCGAAGAGGGATCTCGACAGGATTCAGGCGCAGATCAACAAATGGGCGCAGGAAACCGGCCTGCCGCGCCGGCACATCTCGCGCATTCTGGCGATGTCGATCGGAGAGAACCATTCGCCGCAATCGCTGCGGGAATATATGGGCGATGACTGATCACCGAATTGGTCCAAACGAACGCCATTGCCCGGGCAAATTTGCCGCGCTAAACCGCAGGCATGACCCAGAAGACCGCACCCGATATTCTGCGCATCGCCGTTGCCCAGCTCAACCCGACGGTCGGCGATGTCGCCGGCAACCTTGCCAAGGCGCGCGAGGCGAGGGCCGATGCCGCCCGCCAGGGCGCCGACATCGTGCTCTACACCGAGCTTTTCCTTGCCGGTTACCCGCCGGAGGACCTGGTGCTGAAGCCGGCCTTCCTCAAGGTTTGCGAGAAGGCCGCGCAAGACTTCGCCGGAGATACCGCCGATGGCGGGCCGGGCGTCATCATCGGCACGCCGCTGAAGCGCAAGAGCGGCACCCACAATTCGATCATCGTCGCCGATGGCGGCAAGATCCTCGCCGAGCGCTACAAGCTCGATTTGCCAAACTATGGCGAGTTCGACGAGAAGCGCGTCTTCCAGGCCGGGCCCGAGGCTCAGGGACCCGTCAACTTCCGTGGTGTGCGCATCGGAATTCCGATCTGCGAGGACATCTGGGGCGACGTCGGCATCTGTGAAACCTTGGCCGAGAGCGGCGCGGAAATCCTGCTGGTGCCGAACGGCTCGCCCTACTACCGCGCCAAGATGGACGTGCGCCATCAGGTCGTTATCCGCCAGGTCATCGAGACCGGTTTGCCGATGATCTATGCCAATCAGATCGGCGGCCAGGACGAGCTGATCTTCGACGGCGCCTCTTTTGCCATCGGCGCCGACAAGACGCTCGCCTTCCAGATGAGCCAGTTCGAGGAAACTGTCGACGTCACCACCTGGAAGCGCAACCGCGTCGCCGCAGGCGCGCAAAACGCAGAAGAGTTCGACGGCTGGGTCTGCTCGGAAGGGCCGATGTCGAAAATCCCCGAGCGCGAGGAGGCGGACTACCGCGCCTGCATGCTCGGCCTGCGCGACTACGTCAATAAAAACGGCTTCAAGAACGTCGTGCTGGGTCTCTCCGGCGGCATCGATTCGGCGATCTGCGCCGCATTGGCCGTCGATGCGCTCGGCGAGGAGCGGCTGCGGGCGGTGATGATGCCCTACCGCTATACCTCGGAGGATTCGCTGAAGGATGCCGAGGATTGCGCCCGTGCGCTTGGCTGCCGCTATGACATCGTGCCGATCTTCGAACCGGTCGAGGGTTTCCTACACACGCTGGCGCAGCTTTTTGAAGGCACCAAGGAAGGCATCACCGAAGAGAATCTACAGAGCCGCGCGCGCGGCACGATCCTGATGGCGATTTCCAACAAGTTCGGCTCGATGGTCGTCACCACGGGCAACAAGAGCGAGATGTCGGTGGGCTACGCCACGCTTTATGGCGACATGAATGGCGGCTTCAACCCGATAAAAGACCTCTACAAGATGCAGGTCTATGCGCTGTCGCGCTGGCGCAACAGCCATGTGCCGCCGGGCGCGCTCGGTCCCTCAGGCGAGGTGATCCCCAGGAATATCATCGACAAGGCGCCGTCGGCGGAATTGCGCGAGAACCAGACCGACCAGGATTCGCTGCCGCCCTATCCGGTGCTGGACGACATTCTGGAATGCCTGGTCGAGAACGAAATGGGCGTCGACGACATCGTGGCGCGCGGCCACGACCGGGCGACGGTGACGCGCGTCGAACATTTGCTCTACATTGCCGAGTACAAACGCCGGCAAGCGGCGCCGGGTGTGAAGATCACCCGGAAGAATTTTGGCCGCGACCGCCGCTATCCCATCACCAACCGTTTCAGGGATCGCGGCTAAACATCTGATTAAATTGATGAACCTTGGGGGACGCATGTTTATCAGCTATTTCAAGGGAACACCTGAGTATCACATCCTGCGCTTCAAGAACGGCAAGATCAGGGAGCAGGGGCGCGGCATCTCCTTCTGGTACGGCACGTTCGGCACCACGATAGCGATGGTGCCGGTGACGTCGCTCGATAACCCCTTCATCTTCACCGAGACGACGGCGAATTTCCAGGATCTGGCAATCCAGGGGTCGGTCAGCTACCGCATCATCGATCCACTCAAGGCAGCCGAAGGTTTTGATTTCAGCGCCAAGCTCAGCCGTGCCGACGTCGTCGGCGACGGCCGGGAGAAGATCGCCGAGCGCCTGGTGCTTGCGATACAGAGCCGCGCCCGCGCGGTGGTTTCGAGCATGACGCTGGAACAGGCGCTGGCCGAGGTGACCAAGCTCGGTGGCAATCTCGCCGAACTCCTGCGCAACGATCCGATTGCCGCGACCGCCGGCCTGTCGATCGAGGAGGTTCACATCACCTCGGTCCAGCCGACGCCGGAGATCCGCAAGGCGCTCCAGACCGAATATCGCGAGGCGCTGCAGCGCCAGGCCGATGCCGCGATCTATGGGCGCCGTGCCTGGGGCGTGGAGAAGGAGCGCGAGATCAAGCAGAGCGAGCTGGCGACCGAAATCGAGCTTGCCGAACGCAACAAGCTGCTGGTCGATACCGAGGCGCGCAACAAGCTGACGCTTGCCGAGGCGCAAGCCAAGGCCCAACAGCTCGAACTCACCGTCTATTCGTCGGCGCCGGCGCACGTGCTGACGGCGATGGCTTTCAAGGCCTGGGCGGAAAAGGGCGGTTCGGTCGGCAATCTGTCGATCACGCCTGACATGCTCACCAGCGCGCTCAGCCAGCTTTCCACGCCGAAAGCCGGGTCCTGAAAGGCAAGCACGGGTGGCAAGCGACCAGAGCGGCAGGCCGATCGACCGGGTGATCGTCGTCACCCGCAAGACCGAGCTGGAGGAGCTGACGACGCGCTTCAACACGCAGGGACAGGCGCGCTTTTATCTCCGGCAGGCCGGCATGAATTTCGACCCGGTCAAGGCGGCGCATGACGTCTATCACCAGGCGCTCGACCGGGTGATGGGTTCGCTTCCCCAAGGCCTCAAACAGTTGCGGCTCGACCGCGAACTGGTACCGCAGTTCGAATTCGGCTCCGACGCGGTGATCGCGCTCGGTCAGGACGGGCTGGTGTCCAACACCGCGAAGTACCTCCCGTACCAGCCGCTGATCGGCATCAACCCGAACCCGGCGCTTTTCGACGGCGTGCTGCTGCCGTGGAATGCCGACGATACCGAAAAGGTCCTCGGCCTGACGATCGCCGGCAAGGCGAAGCGCCAGGCGGTGGTGATGGCCGAAGCGCGCTCCAATGACGGACGCCGGCTGATCGCCTTCAACGATCTGTTCGTTGGCGCCTCGACGCATGTCTCGGCGCGCTACGAATTGACCTATGGCGGCAGGACCGAGCGCCAGTCGTCGAGCGGCATTATCATCTCCACGGGCGCCGGCTCTACCGGCTGGCTACGCTCGGTGATGGCGGGCGCCGCGGGACTGGCTGCGGCCTATGGTGACAACTCCGTGCCGACCGTGCCGCCGCAAGGCTATGACCGCGAAGGCGAACAGCTGTTCTTTTCGGTGCGCGAACCATTTCCGAGCAACACGACCGGCGTGTCGCTTGTGCATGGCGTCATCACCCGCGACCGGCCGCTGGTGGTTTCTTCGCGGCAGAGCAGGGGCGGCGTAATCTTCAGCGACGGGATGGAGCTCGATTTCGTCGAGTTCAATTCCGGCACCGACGTGACCATCGCGATCGCCGACCAGAAGGCCTATCTCGTGGTGCCGTAAGCGCGCCAGGTCGGTAACCAAACCACGGGCCGGACCGAAATTCGGCCGCCCTCATTCTTTGCGAGGCACCATGCCCGACTCTGAGATCAGCTTCGACATGTCACGGATCGACTTCCGGGCGACCTCCGACCTGTTGATGGCGAGTTATTGGGGCGCCGGCCGCAGCGATGAGTTTCATCGCCGCGCTTTTGCCAACTCGTTCTGCACCGCGGCCTATATCGATGGGAACCAAGTCGGTTTTGGCCGGGCCATCACCGACCGTACGGTGTTTGCCTATCTCGCCGACATCATCATCTGGCCGCAGCATCGCGGCCAAGGCATTGGCACGCAACTGGTGCGGGCGCTCATCAACCACCCTGAACTCAGCACGGTCTCGCACTGGAGCCTGTCGACCAGTGACGCGCATGGCCTTTATGAGAAGCTGGGCTTCAAGGCATCGATCGACGGCCGCTACATGCGCCTCGATCGCAACCCGGAATGAGGCATAGCGAGGGGGTTGACCGGCTGTTGTTGCAAGATAACCTCACTGGTTGGACCAGTTACGCTTTGCCACGTGCCCGGCCTTGGCGATCCTTCATGGCGTCTCTATAAGGACCGCTCCGCAAGTGCCTTGCGGGAGGTCCGAATGGCAGTATTTCACATGGTAATGCGAGGCCGCGAAGCCTAGGTCTCACCTGGCGTCCGGCGAAGGTTTGTCCTTCGCACCGATGCCGGGTCGAGCACAGGCTTCTGCCGATGCCGGTCGCCACCCGGCAAATCGGGCGCGCCGCCACCTATGCCGAACCTCCGCAGCCCCGGGCGAATTGCCCAGCGCGGTTTTCAATTTCAGACCTTACCGGGACCGGGCAGATTTGCGCCCGGATGACAACATGGCTCGTTTCCGAATCGATCTGCGTGCAAGCGCCTTTCGCAGCGTTCTTAGCTTCACGCTCAGCCACTGGCGGCGCCAGCCGTGGCGGCTTTCGCTGATCATGGGCAGCTTCCTGCTGTCGACCCTGGCCGACGTCTTGACGCCGCTCTATTCCGGCCGGCTGGTCGACGCCGTCGCCAGCAGTGCGTTGGCTGACGATGTCGCGTGGAATGCGGCAATGGCGGCGTTCTCCGCGCTCATCGCTTTGGCGCTGACCGGCGTGGTGCTGCGCAACCTGGCTTTCATGGGTATTGTCGAACTGACGCTGAAGATGATGGCCGACGTCGCCGCCGACGCGTTCCATCGCGTGCAGCGCTTCTCAACCGACTGGCACGCCAACAGCTTTGCCGGATCGACGGTGCGCAAGGTCACGCGCGGCATGTGGGCTCTCGACCTGCTCAACGACACCATCCTGATTGCGTTGCTGCCGTCGGTCGCCATGCTGGTCGGCTCGACGTTGCTGCTCGGCTGGTTCTGGCCGCTGATGGGGCTGGTCGTGGCAGTCGGCTCGCTGCTGTTCATCACCGTGACGGCGCTGCTGTCGCTCGGCTATGTCGCGCCCGCGGCACGGCTCGCCAACATCTGGGATACGCGGCTTGGCGGCTCGCTTGCCGATGCCGTGAGCTGCAATGCCGTGGTCAAGGGTTTCGGCGCCGAGACGCGCGAGGAAACGCGGCTTGCCAAGGTCGTCGCCAAATGGCGCGCGCGGACCAGCCGCACCTGGGCGCGCGGCACCATCAACGGCACGACGCAAGGCGCCATGCTGCTGGTGCTGCGGACGGCAGTAATCGGCCTGTCGCTGATGCTGTGGGCCTGGGGCCAGGCAAGTGCGGGCGATGTCGCCTTCGTGCTGACCTCGTTCTTCGTGCTGCAGGGCTACCTCAGGGACATCGGCACGCATATCCGCAATTTGCAGCGTTCGGTCAACGACATGGAGGAACTGGTCGATTTCCAGTCGCAACCGCTCGGCGTCGAGGACCGGCCCGGCGCCAAGCCGATCCGGATCACGCATGGCCACATCGCCTTCGATAACGTCACCTTCCACTATGGTAGCCATCGCTTGCCGCTCTACCGCGACTTTTCGGTGGAGATAGCGGCGGGCGAGCGGGTCGGACTGGTCGGCCATTCCGGCTCGGGCAAGACGACCTTCGTGAAGCTGATCCAGCGTCTCTATGATGTCAGCGGCGGCAGGATCCTGATCGATGGCCAAGACATCTCCCAGGTTGCACAGGCGTCGCTGCGCGCGCAGATTGCCATCGTCCAGCAGGAGCCCATCCTGTTCCACCGCTCGCTGGCGGAAAACATCGCCTATGCCCGTCCGGACGCCACGCAGGCCGAGATCGAGCATGCCGCCAAGCTCGCCAGCGCGCACGACTTCATCACCGGCCTGCCGAAGGGCTACGGCACGCTGGTCGGTGAACGCGGCGTGAAACTGTCGGGCGGCGAGCGCCAGCGGGTGGCGATCGCGCGCGCCTTCCTGGCGGATGCGCGCATCCTGATCCTGGACGAGGCGACATCGAGCCTCGATTCGGAATCGGAAGTGCTGATCCAGCAGGCGATGGAGCGGCTGATGGTTGGCCGCACGACGCTGGTCATCGCTCACCGTCTGTCGACGGTGCGGGCGCTGGACAGGCTGCTCGTGTTCGACCGTGGCAAGATCGTCGAGGAAGGCTCGCATGACGAGCTGATCCGGCTGAAGGGCGGCATCTACCGCCGCCTGTTCGAGCGGCAGGCGCTGGAACTGACCAAGGGCCTGGTGATCTGAGCTGAACGCAGAGCCCTATCCGAGGGATAGGGCTCTGCCTGGTTCATCCAGGCATTCGCTCGAATGGCTGAAGCGCTGGGTCGATCGTGTCCCAGGCGTGGCCGCGCACGGTGTAGGTGACCGCCTGCGGGTCGAACTGGCCGGGATCATCGAGGCTCGTGGCCTGGATAGCCGTCACCTCCGGCATGGCGACGAACGTTACGTAGACCGGCGTGCCGCAGGTCGGGCAAAAGGCCTGGGCTTTTTCATTGCCGCTGTCGGCGATCATCCGCCACGTGCTCGGCTCGCCGGTGATCTTTACGTCAGCGCGCCGGCCGAAGGTCACATAGGAACAATGGCCAGTACCGCTGCGCTTTTGGCAATCGAGGCATTGGCAGTGATTCTGAAAGATCGGCTCGCCGCTGGCCTCATAGCGGATCGCGCCGCAGGCGCAGCCGCCGGTAAAGTGCCTGGTCATTGTCGTTCTCCCGCTGTCAGATTGCTTCAGGCCGATTTCGGCTTGGCGAACAGGTCGATGCCTGTGCCGGTTTCGAGGAAGGATTTCATGCTGGACAGCACGGCCGGCCAACCCTGGCTGATGCCCTTGGCCATGCCGCTGCCGGCTTCGAGCTCGTCATGGCTGACGGTCAGCTTGACCATGGTGTCGTATTCCTCGATGGCGAACGTCACCTGGCTGTGCTTGGTCGGATCGTCGGCCTGCGAGGCGTTGGCCCAGCTCATGACCAGCCGGGTTGGCGGCGAGATTTCGACGACCTTGCCAACGAGTTCGACGGTCCGTTCGTCATTGGCGCGGATGTGTTCCCATTTCGAGCCGGGCTTCCAGTCGGAGACGTTTTCGTGGCCCCAGTAGCGCTTGGCGATATCGGGCCTGGTGATGGCTTCGAACACCTTTTGTGGCGTCGATCTGATGTAGGTCACGTAGACAAAACTGGTGGTTTCCCGGGTCATTGGTCGTCTCCTTCGAGTTCTTGTTTCAGGTCGTGCAGCAGGCTCAGCCGCTGCCGTTCGAATTTTCGCACCCACCGCTCGTAGACTTCGTGCAGCGGCACGGGGTTGATGAAATGCAGCTTCTCTCGGCCACGCTTGACCGTGCTGATCAGATTGGCCGCCTCCAGAAGATCGATGTGCTGGGTCGCGGATTGCCTTGCCATGTCGAGGTTTTGGCAAAGCTCGCCGAGCGTCTGGCCGTTCTTCTCACACAGAAGATCGAGCAGCCTTCTGCGGGTCGGGTCGCCCAGCGCTTTGAAAACCTTGTCGGCGTCCATCGGTCTCACTCATCTTGAAGACACAATATGCAGGTAAATACCTGCATGTCAAGCTGTGGCTAAGCTTGGCCTGAAGGGGAGGGATTTATAGTGTCGGATTGCTGGCGCGCGGAGCGAAGCACCGAGCCCGGAATCGGGGCAAGAACCGGTGCGGGCGCGCAGGACTATGCAGCGGTGGCTGTGAGCTAGGCTCTAACGACGAACTTGTCGGGATCGGCGCAGAAATGGGCGATGATCTGGCAGAGGTCCGGCTCGTTGACCATGCGTACGGCCTCGGCCCCATTGACCCATTTGCGGGTGCGCGCGCGCTTTTCCTTCCAGCGGTCGGCAACGTGCTCGACCTGCAGCGGAAACACCAGCACTTCGCAAGGGACTTCCTCGCCGGACGCGAGGGCCTTGGCGTAGAAGTAACGACCGGCCTCGAAAAGCGAAATCTTGCCACGCAATCCGGCTTCCTCGCCCGCCTCGCGCGCCGCTGCCTCGCAGAGCGGCTCCCTGGCCTCGGGCCAGCCCTTCGGCAGCACCCAACGCCCGGTGTCTCGGCTGGTGATCAGCATGATCTCGACGCCGTCTTCGTTATTGCGCCATGGCAAAGCGGCAACCTGCAGGCGACAAGGCGAAGTGCCGAAGAGCTTGCGGACCCTTTCAGCCAGATGGTCGTGTGTCGCCGGTGTCGTCAGCATCAGTGAAAGCTACCCCAGCCCTCAGAATCGTTAGCCGCCGTATGAATCTTACCGACAAGTGTAAGTCTTAAAAGTAAAAAACATCACACCGACCCGTCAAACTCCGCCAACAGCTGTCGATTCGACAGAATATTGTCCCTTCCAGTGCCTGTTTTCATAGCAAACGGGGCGGGTTTGGCCGTCTGGGCAGAAATGGGGGCTGGCGCGAATCAGCCGGCGTGATCGTCGGCGATCGGCTTCTGGTAGGTAAAACCCATGTCCCAGGGAAAGTAGATCCAGGTGTCCTGACTGACTTCGGTGATAAAGGTGTCGACCAGCGGCCGGCCTTTCGGCTTGGCGTAGACGGTGGCGAAATGCGCCTTGGGCATCATGGCGCGCACGATGCCTGCCGTCTTGCCGGTGTCGGTGAGGTCGTCGATGATCAGCACGCCCGCGCCATCATCGGCGAGCAGCGCCGGGGTGATCTCCTTCAGCACCTGCAACTGCCCTTGGCTGGTGTAGTCGTGATAAGAGGCGACGCAGACCGTCTCGATGACGCGTATTCCGAGTTCGCGCGAGATGATGGCGGCGGGAACCAGGCCGCCACGGGTGATGCAGACGATGGCCTTCCACTGACCCTTGTTGGCGCCGGCAAGCCGCCAGGCGAGCGCCCGGGCATCGCGGTGGAACTGGTCCCAGGAGACCGGAAAGGCTTTTTCGGGAAGGGACATTCTGCACTCCGCGCGCAACATTGTGGAATGCGCGCGGAATTAACTGGAAAGTCAGGGCATTGGCAAGGGCGGGGCCAGCTGTGGAGTTACCGCGACAAAAAGGCCGCAACCGGCACGCTGCGCAACACGGTGCGCGTGACGCCGCCGAACAAAAGCTGACGCAGCCAGGAATGGCTGTAGGCGCCGAGCACCAGAAGGTCGGCTCCGGTCTCGGCGATCCGGGTCTGGATGACGTCATCGACCGAAGCATTACCCGATTTCTGCACCGACACGCTGACCGTTGCGCCATGCCTGGAGAGTGCCGCGGCGATCTCGGCGCCGGCGGCTTCCGGGTTGTCATCCAGCGTATCCGGCGGATCGATGACCAGAATGTCGGTCTTTTCGGCCTCGATGATGAAGGGCAGCGCGTCGAAGGCGGCACGCGCCGCCTCCTTGCTGCCGTTCCAGGCCAGCAGCACATGTTTGAATGTGGTGACCAACGGCCCCTCATGCGGCACCACCAGCACTGGCCGGCCGGCATCGTAAACCAGCGTGTCGACATCGGCGCTCGTGTCGCCCCCGGTCTCGCGCTGCGCGGCAATAATCAGATCGGCGGCGCGCACGCTGGAAATACCCGTCAGCGCGCTGTCGCCGGAAAAGCTCTCGAGGCTGCGCCATTCGAAGGAAAGGCCGGAATTCTCGATCCGCCCAACGAAAAGCGCCTGCAATTTCTCGGCGCGCTCGCGGTTCATGTCGGCGGAGACCTGCAGGAACTCAGTGTCGGGGAAGCCGGTTGCCGAGGTGTAGGGAACGGGCAGCGCTTCGGCATGGATGCCGATGAGATGGCTCTCGAACCGGTCGGCAAGCGGGATGGCGCAGTCGAGCACGCGTTCGGCGTCCTGTTCGTTCTGCAATATGGCGACGATGGTCTTGAAGCGCATGCGAAATCCCTCAAATCTGCCAGCGCGTGCTGCGCCCGAGGGAAAACGTGGGAGTGCGGTGCTTGGTTCCGGCCCGGCGATGGTCCGCGAACCCAGGGTCAATTGGCGGCGGTGAAGCCGGCCACCATCGCCTCGACGTCCTTGCGTGCCGAATCCAGCGCCTCCTGGCTGCGGGCGCGGACCACCAGCTCCGTCCAGAATTTGCCGTCGCCATATTTCGGATAGGAGCCGATGATGGTGTCGGGATGCGCCTTCTGGATGTCGCCCAGGGGACCGCCGATCAGGCCTTCGCCGAACGGGCAATGGACGGTGGCCGACAGCATCTTGGTGCCGGCCTTCAGCGTCGGCACGACATTGTCGAGCATGGCCTGGAAAATCGCCGGCACGCCGGCCATGACATGGACGTTGCCGATGCGAAAGCCGGGCGCGACGGAGACCGGATTGTCGATATGGTCGGCGCCGCGCGGCATGCGCGCCATGCGCTTGCGGGCCTCGGTGTATTCGATGCCGCGCGCGGCATAGCTCTCGCCCAGCATGGCATAGGCCTTGGCGTCGTATTCGCACGGCACCCCAAAAGCCTTGGAAACGGAATCGGCGGTGATGTCGTCATGCGTCGGGCCGATGCCACCGGTGGTAAAGACATAGGTGTAGCGGGCGCGTACGGCATTCACCGCAGCGACAATCTCGTCCTCCTCGTCGGGAACGATGCGCACTTCCTTCAGGTCGATGCCGATGGCCGTCATGATGTCGGCGAGGTGGCCGATATTTTTATCCTTGGTGCGGCCGGACAGAATCTCGTCGCCGATGACAAGCATGGCGGCAGTGACGATTTCAGGCATGGAAGGCTCCGGCAAACAGGCCCGTTGGCAGACAAGGTCGCCTGAGGCAGAAAGAAGGTCGCCTGAGATAGCGCGCCATCGAACTGGCGGCAATGCCGACACAAGCCGCCATCTGCCTTGCCGAGCGTTCCTCAGTGGGTGATGGTGCGCGCCGGTCCGCTTCCCGGGTGAAAACATGCTGGTATCGATTCTGCTTTGGCTTGTCGCCGGCCTGTCCGTGCTGGCTCTCGTCATCGTGGCCTGTCTGATGGCCGCTACGCTCTGGATTGCCGCCAAGGCCGAAAGGCTGGTGCCGGCCAGCGGAAACTTCGTCGAGATCGACGGCAGCCGCATCCATTATGTCGAAACGGGCGAGGGACGGCCGATCCTGTTCGTGCACGGACTTGGCGCGCAACTCCACCAGTTTCGCCACACGCTGTTTGAGCGCTTTGGCCCTGGCTACCGCCTCATTGCACTCGACCGGCCGGGATCGGGCTATTCTGTTCGCGCGCGAGGAGCCACCGGCCGTCTGCCTGAACAGGTCGAGATCATCAGGCGCTTCATCGAAACACTCGGGCTGGAAAGGCCGCTCGTGGTCGGGCACTCGCTGGGGGGCGCCGTCGCGCTGACCCTGGCCTTGGAGCATCCCGGCGCGATTTCCGGCATCGCCTTGCTGGCGCCGCTGACGCATCTGGAAGCCGGCGCCCGCGAGAAAGCGGGCCTGCTCTATATCCGTTCGCGGCTTTGGCGCTGGATCATGGCCTACACCGTCGCGATACCGACAAGCCTCAGATATGCGCGGCAGACACTGGAGTTCATCTTCGCGCCGCAGGCCGTTCCCGCCGACTACATGATCGATGGCGGCGGATGGCTCGGGCTGAGGCCAAGCCATTTCCATGCAACCTCCACCGATTTCGTAGCGGTCGAACAGGATCTTGGCCGCATCGAAGAGCGCTATGAAGAGATCGCCATGCCGGCCGGCATTTTCTTCGGGACAGCCGATCGCGTCATCGCCATGCGCATACATGGGGAGCCGATGAAGGACAGGATCGAAGGGCTCGATTTCGAGACGGTCGAAGGCCTCGGCCACATGCCGCAATTCGTCGAGCCGGACCGCGTCATCGCCTTCATCAAGCGCATTGCCGAGCGGACATTCGCCGGCCAAGACCTCACCACAGCCTCACAACAATTTCACTGAACCATTCGGCTGATATCCGGTTTTACCCCGTGTCGCACCCAAGGCGGCGGATACGGAGTAATTCAATGTACAGGAAAGTTTTTGCAGCATCCGTGCTGACGATCGGTCTTGCCACATCGGCGATGGCGCAGTCATCGGACAGCACGTATTCCAACCATCACAGCTGGTGGCCGTTCGGGAACGAGCAGTCATCGACCGTCGACCAGAGCACCACCGGCAGCATCAATGCCGACGGCAGCCAAGGCTATGGCGGCGCTACGGGGCCGTGCGCCTCCGACCCGTCAGGACCCTATGGAAATGTGAGGCCCAACGTGAACGATCAATATTGCGGCAAGTGATCAAGCCGCGGCTTCGACTGACCGGCAGGATGTCCCGCCTGTTTGTTTTGACACGCAATTCCCAAGGGAATTGCTTAGGCGAGCATCCATGGCCGGCAGCGAAAGCTGAGGGGCAAGGATCAGTCGGAAACTTCGGTCTGCGGCCGGTCGCGGCCGTCGGCCAGTTCGTCGTGCCACTTGCCTTCGGCATCCTCATACTGGATGCCGTCCGTGGCGCCGGCGATCTGCTGTTCGGCCGAGGCGATCTCGGCGGCGCGCAGCGCATCCTGGTGGGTCGGGAATGTCTCCGAGAATGTCGAACCGACCTTGTAGGCCCAGCCCCCGTCATGCTCGACGATCTTGTAAGTCAGCTTCGCCATGGAATCCTCCGGTTCGTCCGTCCGCTCAATGCGGCCCGTTTTTCATTGCAATTTGGGCTTCAATGCAACTTGGCGTCTGGCAGCCGGTCTTCGGGAACCAGCACTTCCGATTCCTTGGCCGCTTCGATCAAAGCCCTGCGTGCATCGGCCGTCGAACGATAACCTTCCAGCACTTTGAGGCAAGTGTCGAGAGCATCACGATGGCGCGGGCCGCGATTGAGCGGCCACACCGTCATCAGACACTCCGCCGCTTCCTGGGTGCTGCGGATCTGGCGATATTTGCCGACATGGCCGAGTTCGACCACGACCGGGGTTTCAAAAGGTTTGTTATCCATGATGGCCGCAACGCAAAGCAGCCAATATGGTTGCAAAAATGGCCGTCAGCCTGCGCCCAAACGTCTCACCAACCGCAATCGTTGGTCTCAGTAACCGCAGTCGTTGCGCAGCCAGTGGGCGTTGGCCCAGCCGGTCCGTCCGCCGATTTCGACCTGGTACCAGTTGCCCCGGCGGTCGAAAATCTCGGTGTGGTCGCCGTTGAACAATTGCCCGATCATGCGCGACGACGAGTTCGGCCGTGCGCGCACGGCGAGAAACCCGCTGCCGGTATCCAGATCGTAGTGCCTGGACAGGCCGTGCACCGTGCCTTCGCAATATTGCGCGCCGACCGGAGACGACGCGGCGAACGACAGTGCGACCACCAGAGCGGCGGCTGCCGGATAGATTGCCCTTGATGCCATGGACTTTGCTCCCAACCCGGCCGCCAAGGCGGCCTACCCCCAGGGACTATAGCGGGCGGATTAAAGCGAAGCTGCGGCAATCTGTCCAGCAGATGCGTTTGGCGCATCCGTCGGCGCTGCCTGTTCAGCCCTTCGTCCAATGCTGCATCGTCGTCACCGAGCGGGCAAGCTGCGGCGCGGGATGGATTTTTTCGCTGAAGGTGGCGGCGGCGCGCCAGCCCCAGCGCGGATCGGCGAGGAAGGCGCGGGCCAGCGCCACCATGTCGGCGCGGCCGTCGGCGACGATCGCCTCTGCCTGCGAGGGATCGTCGATCAGGCCGACAGCCCGTGTCGGGATGCCGGCGCCCTTGCGCACCGCTTCGGCCAGATGCACCTGATAGCCGGCGCCGGTCGGCAGCTTCTGCAACGGCGAATTGCCGCCGCTCGAACAGCAGATATAGGCAACATTAAGCGCCTTCAAGGCTTTGGCCACCTCGATCGCCTCGTCGACCTCGAAACCGCCATCGACCCAGTCCTTCACCGACAGGCGGGCGCCAAGCATCAGGTTTGGAACTGCCTTCCTCACCGATTTGGCGATCTCGATGAGGAAACGCATGCGGTTTTCCAGCGAGCCGCCCCAGCGGTCGGTGCGCTGGTTGGAAAGCGGCGACAGGAACTGGAAGATCAGATAGCCGTGCGCGGCGTGCAGCTCGAGGAAGTCGAAGCCGGCGCGCTCGGCCCGCCTCGCGGCTTGAGTGAAGCGCTCGACAAGCTGCAGGATTTCATCTTCCTCCAGCGCATGCGGCACATTCCAGCCGGTGTCATAGGCGATGGCCGAGGCTGAGACGGTCTGCCAGGGATCCTCGCCCGGCTGCAATGGGCCGCCGCCCTCCCAGGGCTTTCGGTTGGATGCCTTGCGGCCGGCATGGGCAAGCTGAATACCGAATTTCGTTTCCGGCGCGGCGACGCGCCTTGCTGCATCCAGCGTGCGCCGGGCGGCCGCCTCGTTGTCGTCGGAATAGAGGCCGAGGCAGCCATGGGTGATGCGGCCGCGCCGTTCGACGTCGGTCATCTCGACGGTGACCATGCCGGCGCCCGACATCGCCAGGTTCATCCAGTGATAGAGATGCCAGTCGCTGGCCGAGCCGTCTTCGGCGGAATACTGGCACATCGGCGCCACCGCGATACGATTCGGAAAGGTCAGGCCATCGAGGGCGATCGGCTGGAAAAGCGCTGCGGTCATCAAAAAACTCCGGAGAGGGACTGCAGCTATTTAGGCGATGGCAGTTGCCGGCACCAGACACGAGGCGGTGAAAGCTTCGCCGTTTCGGTTGCGCGCAAAACCGTTCGCGGTTACGCCATGGCGCCGACAGCTTGGAGCTCATCATGGAAGATCGTATCCGCATCCGCTCGGAGGAAGTCCTGTCCGACGACTGGGCGGTTCTGAAGAAGACCGTCCTCGATTATCGCCGGCGCGACGGGCAGTGGGAGACGCAGATTCGCCAGACCTACGACCGTGGCGACGGCGCGGTGATCCTGCCTTTCGATCCCGAGCGTCAGACGGTGCTTCTGGTGCGGCAGTTCCGCTACCCCGCCTACGTCACCGGCCACCGCGAACCGCTGATCGAGGCCTGCGCCGGCCTGCTCGACAAAAACGATCCCGAAACCGCCATCCTCAAGGAGGCCGAGGAAGAGCTCGGCTATCGCCTACAGAACATCGAGCGGCTGTTTTCCCCCTATATGAGCCCAGGCAGCGTCACCGAACGGCTGTGGTTCTTTGTGGCGCGCTATTCACCCGCCGACCGCATCTCGGCCGGCGGCGGCGCGGCCGACGAGGGCGAGGACATCGAGGTTCTGGAAATGCCTCTTGATGAAGCGCTGGCCGGCATTTCAGACGGCCGCATCATCGATGCCAAGACGATCATCCTGATCCAGCATTTGAAACTGTACCCGATGAAGGGCTAGCTCGGCGAAGCTCGACGTGCCTCACTGCTGCGGGCAGGGTGGCACGTCCACTTCGCGGATGAAGTTGCGCAGGTTGCAAGGACAGCGGAATGGCGCGTGGCGCAAAGGCATGGCTGAAGCGAAACAGCGCGCGGGCATCTCTCCTGTTGCTGAACGCCGCGCTGCTTGTCCGCTACCGCCGGTTGACCCAGCGTTTCCTTGAGCGGATGCGGCATCTGCCGAATTTTGCAGCCCCGGTGACGTTCACGGAAAAGATCCACTGGCGCAAGATTTTCGATGACGATCCTCGCTTTACCGGTCTTCTCGACAAGCTCAAGTCCAAGGAAATCGTCAGGGAGCGGCTTCCCGGGCTCGCCATCCCTGAGGTGCTGTGGCAGGGCGACGATCCGCGCCAGATCCCCTTCGATGACCTGAAAATCCCCTACGCCGTCAAATGCAACCACGGTTGCGCCATGAATGTCATCGTTCGCGATCCGGCCAACGCCGACCGGGAGGCGATCATTGCCGAGATGACGGAATACCTTGGCCAAACCTATGGCGCCCGGAAGCTGGAGCGCAGCTATGCGCACATAGAGCGGCGGGTTTTCGTCGAAGCACTTGTGGGCAAGGACCAGGGCTATGACCCGGTCGACTACAAATTCTGTGTGCTGGCTGGCCGCGTCGCCTACATCGTCGTCGTCGCCTTCCGTTCCACGGTCAAGAATACCGCCCACCTGGATCGCGATTGGCGCCCGCTGAACATCGTCCAGGGCGCGATCAACTCGAGCCTGGAAATTCCCCCTCCCAAGAGCCTGGCGCGGATGATCGAGGCAGCCGAGGCGCTCGGCAGCGAGTTCGACATGGTGCGTGTCGATTTCTACGAGGAGGAGGGGGAGCCGATCTTCGGAGAATTCACGGTCTACCCACGCAGCGGCTTGCTGCAATTCGACCCGGCTGCCTTCGACCGCGAACTGGGCGCGCATTGGGATATTGGCGCGTCAGCTTACCTCAGTCGTTTGCCCAGCCGATTTGCCCGGCGATATAAGGCAACGCTGGTCGCCGCCGGCTATCTCGACGTTTGACGGCTACTGGGTGGCCTGCCACCCCGAAGCTCGAAGAGCGAAGGATGGTGCGGAGAACCCATACGATTAGAGATCGAGGGAAACTGATAGCTCAGCAGGTCAATAGCCGTGATTTCGAAGTGCTGCCTCAACTGAGCCGTAGCGGTCAATTTGCCCTGCTGGGATCAATCTTCGTGAGCCGCTGCCTGGTCTCGACCACGCGCCTTTGCGCAGATCGGATTCGGCAACACAAAGGCGAGATTCATAGCGACGCCGCAGTCTTCATGGAGCAAGTTTTCAGCGCGCTTCCTGCTGCGACTCGGCCGATTACCGCTAAGGTTACCGGCAAGCTCTCCCACGTCCGGACTGGGTCGAGATCATTTGAAGAACTCTTTCAGCTTGTTGAGTCGACTGTCGCCAGAGGCCCTCCGGTCTTCAGGACTCGGCGCCTCGCCGATCGTATCCTGCTGGATAAAGCGAGGTTCTCAGCCACCATTTTCTCGCTGAGTACCAGCGCGAACTCGGTCTGTTTGATGCGCTGCTGAGCATCAGCGAGTTGCATCGTGAAAAGATCGGTTGCCATTGTTGATCCGGGATCCGCGAGATTCATGATTGCGTAACACATGGCGGCCGAAATCGTTCCTAGTTGTCGGGCGAAACCGGTGCCGCAAAGGGCGGCTGAGTTTGAACTTCCCACCCGACCAGACGTCCGCGAGCGCCAAGGCATCGAGAGCCCAGTGATCGGAGGGCCACTACGAGCGGGCGCAACCCGACCACTTAAGTGATCAGCCTCGCTACAGCCTTGACAGGTACAGTCGCGGCCTCATCAAGGGGAGGTATCAATGGTCTCGGCGATTGGAAACCAACATCGGCAGGCAGCTGAAACTCGACCGAAACCCGCAAAGACAGAACCGGGCGAAGGATTTGCGCCAGGCAAAAGCGCAGACAGCGTAGGACATCGCGCCAAGGCAATGGCGGCAGAAAGTGGCGACACGGTTTCTGGCGCCCAGGGGCGCGCCGCATCGACAATCGCCAGGATGGATATCACCGTTTTGGCTCCACAGAGCGAAGAGCCGCCTTTGGAGTAGCCCGGGCGGCCGTGCCGCTGCCTCGGTCCTTGTGCAGCACAACGCGCGCTGGCTACGCTCGGTGGACATCGTCGTCTCGAAACACTTCGGGCGTTGCACTGCCGCGAGCCGCCTTCGCTGCTGGTCGAGGGGCTGTAACCCTTGGTGAGGCCGGCATCGCCTCGCCGGTCGTTGCGAGCCCACGATCGCGCGGCCAAGCGACCTTCCCTGTGTCGGTCTCTATTTGATACTAGGGGACGGCGGTTTCATCACGGGCAATTGCAGCTGGTCAATGGTTGCGACGATGCCGGCGGCAATGGCTTCCGCCTCATGGATCAGTTCCGGACCATAGAGCCCATTGACCATCTCTTCGCTCGGCAGCACGCCAGGAGGACAGTTCTTCCATTGTGCGCCGGATGAGCGTCAGCGCTGCCCGGCATTGGTCGGCTTCGATCTTCATAGCCCTTCAAACATCCAATTCGTCTAAAATGTTCCGGAACTAATTTAGCAATTGCTAATTGAAGTCGCAGTTCTGCGAGTCAGTGCATGCGTCTGAAATTCATCAAGCCCATGGAACCCGAACTGGTCGACACGCCGCCGATGGGCGATGATTGGATTCATGAGATCAAATTCGATGGCTACCGCACCCAGGTCATCAAGGATGATGACGGGATTCGGCTGATCACCAAGAACGGTTATGATTGGACGGGCCGCTACATCCAACTTGCCGGTGAGGCGGAAGCGATCGAGGCGAAAGACTTCATCATCGACGGCGAGACCATTACGATCAATGAGGCTGGCCTATCCGACTTCCATGCGCATCAATCAGCCGCGACCAGCCGCAAGCCTTCGCGCGATCTGTATCTGCTAGCATTCGACCTCTTGCACCTGAACGGGCATGACTTGCGGAACACGCCGGTGGAAGACCGTCGCGAGATACTCCGGGCGTTGATCCCGGACGGCGGCCGAATTCAGTTCAGCGAAGCGATGCCGGGCACTGGCGACGCCGTCTTTCATCTGGTCGACCAGGCTGGGCTTGAAGGTATCGTTTCAAAGCGGAAGGGCAGCAAGTATCGGTCGGGTCCGACGACGAACTGGCGCAAGATCAAGTGCTATGCCGAAAAGGAGATGGACATCATCGGCGTGCAGCGCGAGGCCGGCAAGCCTGCCATGGTGCTGATGGCCGACAAAGGCCACTATGCCGGCGGCGCCTTCGTCACCTTCAAGGCGGACAAGCGCCAGCGCCTATGGGACCGCGTGCAAGGCAAGATTGGCGGGCCGGCGCCGAAAGGGCTCAAGAGTGACAAGGCCGAATGGCTAAAGCCGGGCCTGGTCGGCCGCGTGCGGTTCCTAAAGGGCGAGGAGAAGCTTCGCCATGCCAAGCTGCTGGATTTCCGGGAGGAGACTTAGCCCGGAGGCTTGTCCCGGGGCTGTGCCGGTCCTGTCCCGTTCCACTGGATGAACTTCGCCCTCTGGCCGGTGATGGTCTCGATCGACTTCAACAGGGGTCCATGGACCTTACGTAGAGCTTGGTAGTGCTCGCCGTGGTACGCCAGGAGCGGCCCGACGATGCTCTTGTGCAGCGCTTCGGCTGCCGCCAGGAAGCGCTCGATTTCAGCCCGGGAAAGTTGTTCCGAAGGTTTGGTTCTGGCCATTGGCGCTCTCCATTGAGGGGTCGCCGCAACGAGGACTATAATCCTACATGCCGGACTGCCTGACAAGAGGGCTCGCCGGCCTTACCCCGCAGGTAGCAGTAGGGCGACGGCGCCAAGCGCAGCATCAGGAGCAACCACCAGCAAAGATGAGCAACGGCAGGCCCGGCGACCTCCTTTGGCACACGGACAAACAAGAAGGTCGCCGAGCCTTACCGGCGCTGCTTTGTGAGGGAGACGACGCCGGATGAGATGAGAGTATGCGATCGTGCTAATCTCTGCGAACCATGCGAACGAAGGAAAGCCTTGTGGCACGGACGTTGAGATCAAGGTCGGCGGGGCGCTGATGCAGGATTCTTCCAAAGCGGTAGTGAGTCCAGAGCGGAACATTAGCGTCGGCCAACGGTTAATTCGGCAGTGTTCCGAACCGTGATTGGTAGAGCGATGGTGACGTTTCATCTTGTCTATTTTTCCGGCCTCACGGCAGACCAGCTGCTAGGCAGCGCCGTTCCTATCCTGGCGTGTTTGCTGCTTTATAACGCTCTGGCTACGGACGCCTAACTGATGGGTCGGCCAGCGGCCGGCCTCCTTGGCAGCCGGCGATTGCCATCCCCATGCCAACTTCAAGACCTATCACGAGGCCAAAGACAAGCTTGCCGACGAAATCAATGGCGAGGGCCGGACAGGACGCCACACGTCCAGGCAGGGCTCTCTGACGGCATTGGCGATGGCCCGTTGGCAATTCGGGGGTCCATTGTTCCCATTTCTGTTTCTCCCAAAACTGCCCGCTGCCTCACGGTGGCGAGCTTTTTCGTTATAGGGCCCTCCGCGCTGGGCAATCTGTTCCAGGAGCTTCTGTGATGCCTCTATGACGCGGCAAACCTTGGAAAAGGTTTCCGTGGCAGGACCGGGGTACGATTCTAACCAACTACCGCTGTATAGGCCACTAGCGCCCGACGATCCGGCTAATCATGTCGTCATCAGGTGCGCTGTCGGTGAATTCCCGTAGCAGCGCCTTCGCGTGGTCTACCCAATGCTCTTCAGCCAGGTTCAACTCCCGAACGGATCTCCTGAAGGTCTCGCACACCACATCGAAATCGAAGGCGTCAATGCTGTAGCCTTCCTCGTCATGGTCCATCGGCCGCCTCCCCTATGGGGGAAACTGTACGGAATCGTACGAAGCAAGTGCAAGCGCATTCAAAAGCAATTGGCTGATGCCGCCCGATCGTTCCACAATGTGTTGCTAATATGCAGCACCGACTGAATCTCCGATCAGCGGCACTTGTGGTTGGTTCCAACAGCTGCACGTTGACGGCAAGATGCCAAAGCCAACGACATGCGGGCGACGAAGATGGACAAGCGACAAAACACAAGAAATGTTGAGTTGGTCGGTCTTCTGGCCGTGCCGTTGTCAGTTCTAATCACGCTGCTGATAGCTGGAATGATCCTTTGCTGAAATTTTCAAGTGGCAAAAGGCTGGGGCGGCGGGTTTTCCCCTTTGAAAGAAGTCACCATGTCCCAATCCGTCGAACCCCCGATATTGCCAGAGGATAGCCCAGACCGTGGGGTGAACTGTGAAGTCGCATTAGAAGCCGCGTTTGCGGCCTTGGTGACTGCGTCAGAAGCGCAAGGTTGGACGCCACAGGAAACGGCCGCAACTCTTCTTAAAATCGCGACGGAGCATGCCCACCGGGTTAAGGCCGCTGCGGCCCCAGCCGGCTCCTAAGGGAGTGCCTTGACCTGGCCCGCGCGGTCGGTCGCTACCGACAGGAGTGTTGCAGCAGGTATTCCAGCAAGAGTGTTAAACCTCTTCAGTTGCTACCCGCGTCAGCCTTTTCTATGGTAGCCAGTGAGTTCTTACAGAACAAATCCTAAGCATTTCAAATGGTGCGGACGACGGGAATCGAACCCGTACGATCAGAGATCGAGGGATTTTAAGTCCCTTGCGTCTACCAATTCCGCCACGTCCGCAGGCCAGCCCTTTTCAGACGCCAGCGAAAACCCGTCAAGCCATCTTTTGCCGAGTGTCGGACTCATGAAAGGTGGTTCGTGATGGCAAAACAGTTGGTTGTTGCCAAAATCTCAGTCGCCGAGAAGGCTCAGAATTTGTAGCTGAGATTGATACCGACCGCGTTCAGCTTCACATCCTGATCGCGATCGTTGAAGGGTTCCGCCACGTCATAGTGCTCGGAGCCGAAATCGTAATAGCGATATTGCGCGCCGACGATGAATTTGTCGGTCAGCGCATAGTCAACGCCGGCGCCCAAGGTCCAGCCGATATTCGTGCGTGTGCCGGCGAACGACGCGCCCGCGACTTGCGACGTTTCGATGCCGGCAAAGGCGACGCCGCCGACGCCGTAGACCAGCACGCGGTCCATGGCGAAGCCCGCTTTGGCGTTTACAGATCCGAACCACTTGATGTCCGTGCGGAATGTGCTTCCAAGGCCTGATACCGCCGTACCGTCGACGGCGGAATAATTGAGCTCCGCCTCGGCGCCGAGCACCGCCTGATCGAACTGCCACAGGCCGGCGACATGGCCCCCGACGAAACCGCCGTCAATATCGGGCGAGATGGAAAACGGCGCGCCTTCCGTCACTGATATGTCGGACTGGCCCCAGCCGTAGCCGGCCTGCAGGCCGGCATAGTAGCCGGTCCAGTCGAAGCCTGGTTCGGTCATCGGCACCGCCATCGGGTCGGCGGCGAATGCCGGCGCGGCCAGAGCGATCAGAAATCCGGCACTGGCAATCGTCAGACACCGCATCGAGTTCTCCGAAAAGGCTGTTCAGAAGGCGCCTTGCCGGAAGGTAATCCTATTCGCCGCAAAACGGAACCCATTGTTCAACAATCGGAAGCACCCGTTGCTGCGCTGGGTGCTCTATCTTGGGGGGCGCTATTTGGCGTCGATGAAGTCCAGCGCCGCCTTGCTATATTCGTCCGGCGCCTGCAGCATGGCGAAATGGCTGGCGTTGGGCAGGATGATGAGCTTGGCGCCCGGAATGACGGAGGCCATGTATTCGGTGTGTTCGCGCTTGATCGCCTCGTCATGGTCGCCGGCAACGATCGCAGTCGGCGTGGTTATCTTGCCGAGCTGTTCCTTGGTCCAGGCCGGCTCCGACTCCCACATGTGGCTGATCTGCGCCACGAAGGCATCGTACTGGTCGGGAGTCTTCGACAGTTTCTTGTAGTCGCGTCCCGAGCGGTCGATATAGGCGGCAAAGGTCTTGTTGGTCAGCACACCCGGATCGACGCCATCGGTGGTGACGTTGGCGGCCTGCGCAAAGAGCCTTGTCAGCCGCTCCGGATGATGCAGCGCGATGTCGATGCCGATAATGCCGCCGTCGCTCCAGCCGACAAGAGCGGTCTTGTCGATCTTGAGATAGTCGAGCAGCGCAAGATAGTCCGACGCCATGAGGTCATAGCCGTAAGGCTGCTCGGTGCGGGTAGAGCGGCCATGGCCGCGGCTGTCGGCGATAATAACCTTATGCGTCTTGGACATGGTCGCCACCTGGCTTGCCCAGATGTCGCCATGGCCAAGGCCGCCATGGATCAGGAGAATCGGATCACCGGCGCCGAAAACGGCGTAGTACATCTGAATGCCGTTGACCGGCGCATATCCGCTCTGTTCAGGCTTGGGCATGGCCGCCGGTTCGGGCAAGGTCTGCCAACGTTCCTCGGCGGATGCAAAGCCGGCCGAGATCAGGAACAGGGTGACGAAGGCGAGTGCTTTCAGGAACCGGGTCATGACTTCACCTCAGGAGGTTTCGGCCTCATCACAACAAAAACCCGCCTCGCGGCGGGTCGTCGGCGCAAATCAGCACCGTCGGCAGAATAGTAGCATAAGTGCCGGCACAAGCCAAACTGAATGACCGCCGTGACGCTCGCCGGTGTGAACGGGTGCAGCGCATCCGCCGATCATCGAGCGGATTTCGTCCGTGATCGCTGGCCAAAACCTTGCCGGCTTGGCACAGTCTGGCAAACAGGAGTTTTTCATGGCCAAGCAGCCGTCGGCGACGAAACCCAAGCCCTGGACCGAGATGGCGACGCATCTGGTCGACGTCGCGACGGGGCGCAAGCCTGCCGATCTCGTCATTCGCAACGGCCGCTGGGTGAACGTGCACTCCGGCGAAATCATAGCCGGCACCGACATCGCCATATCAGGCGGCCGCTTCGCCTATTGCGGGCCGAATGCCAGCCATGCCATCGGCCAGGGCACCAAGGTGGTCGACGCCGGCGGTCGCTATCTCGTGCCCGGCCTGTGCGACGCGCACATGCATGTCGAGAGCGGCATGGTGACGGTGACCGAGTTCTGCCGCGCCGTCATCCCGCACGGCACCACCTCGATGTTCATCGATCCGCACGAGATCGCCAATGTGCTGGGTCTGCCCGGCGTGCGGCTGATGCATGACGAGGCCGTCGCCATGCCGATCAACGTCCATGTCCAGATGCCGTCCTGCGTGCCGTCCGCGCCGGGGCTGGAGCATGCCGGGGCCGAACTGACGGTCGCCGATGTCGCGGAAGCGATGACCTGGGAAAACATCATCGGGCTCGGCGAAGTGATGAATTTTCCCGGTGTCGTGGCCAACGATCCGGTGATGTCGGGCGAGATAGCCGCCACGGTGCGAGCGGGCAAGACGGTCGGCGGCCACTATGCGTCAGGCGATCTCGGCCTGCCGTTCCATGGCTATGTCGCCGGCGGGCCGGAGGACGACCATGAAGGCACGCGCGCCGAGGACGCGATCGCCCGCGTGCGCCAGGGCATGAAGGCAATGCTGCGGCTGGGCTCGGCCTGGTACGATGTTGCCTCGCAGATCAAGGCGGTGACCGAGAGCGGGCTCGACCCGCGCAACTTCATCCTGTGCACCGACGACAGCCATTCCGGCACGCTGGTGCATGAAGGCCATATGGACCGGGTGGTGCGCCACGCCATCCAACAGGGATTGAAGCCGGTGACGGCGATCCAGATGGCGACGCTGAATACCGCCCAGCATTTCAAGCTGGAGCGCGAGATCGGCTCGATCGCGCCGGGACGGCTGGCCGATCTGCTGATCGTCGCCGATCTCGCCGCCATGACCATCGACGAGGTCTATGGCCGCGGTATCAGGCTGGCCAAGGGCGGCAAGCTCGAGATCGACATCCCGGCCTATGATTACCCCAAATCGGCGAAGAACACCGTCAAGCTCGGCAAGAAGCTGAAGCCAGGCGACTTCGACATTGCGGCGCCCAAGGGCGCCAACGAGGTGCGGGTGCGGGTCATCGGCGTGATCGAAAACCAGGCGCCGACGCGGGCGCTGGAGGCCGACCTGCCGGTCGAGGACGGGCTGGTCGCCATGGACCGCCGCAACGACATCTGCCAGATCGCGCTGGTCGAGCGCCACCGCGGCACCGGCGGCGTCACCAATGCCTTCGTCTCAGGCTTCGGCTATATGGGCGACTGCGCCATTGCGTCGAGCGTCGCACATGATGCCCACCACATCATCTGCGTCGGCACCAACAAGGAAGACATGGCGCTGGCCGTCAACCGCCTGGGCGAGGTCGGTGGCGGCGTGGTGCTGTTTTCAAAGGGCAAGGAACTGGCGCTTGTCGAAATGCCGATCGCCGGGCTGATGTCGGACGAGCGCGCCGAAATCGTGGCGGCCAAGGCCGAGAAACTCACCGAAGCAATGCGCAAGATGGGCTGCTCGCTCAACAACGCCTACATGCAGCACTCGCTGCTGGCGCTGGTCGTCATTCCGGAGCTCAGGATTTCCGATGTCGGCCTGATCGACGTGACGACGTTCCAGAAGGTCGATCTTTTTATCTGAGATCAGCCCGCTGCTTGGCTCTCATCCGCCGGTGGCGATGGTCAGCACCTTGAATGGCGTGGTGATGATGATCTCGGCGACGGATCCGACTGCCTTGCCGAGGCCTCGGCCGAGATTGTCGATCTGGCCCTGCGTGGGTTCGTCCGATGCCAGGCCGGCTGGAGCGCGCAGACGGTCGCCGAGCAATTGCACAAGGAACGGGTTGTCGGCGAATTTGGCGTGGTTCAGGCGGTCGCCGCCCTTGATCTGGCTGAGGTCGGCCACAACGACGCCGTAACTGGCAATGTCGGCGGCGTTGCCGTAGTCGCCGACGCGCGGCTTGTCGCCGGATAGCAGGCTGGACAGTCTCAGAGCACGGTCGTCGGCGGAAAGCAGGATGACGAACGGCCTGTCGGGCTTGCCGTAGCGGATCATCTGCTTCTTGAAGACGTCGACATCGATATCGGGCGATGCCAGGACGACACGGCCGAGCTTGCCGTCGAGATCGCGGTCGCCGGTGATGGCGAGCTGGCGCAGCGCTTCCATCGTCACCCAGGTTCCCATCGAATGCGCGATGATGTCGATGCTCTTGACCTTTGTCTTGGCGAGCATCCTGAGCGTCGCCTCGAGGTCGTCGCGCGCGGCGTTGGCGCTGTCCTTGTCGTAGATATAGCCCGTGGTCTTGCCGCTCGAAGCCCACGAAAACAGGATCGGCGTGCCGGGATATTCGGTGTCGTGGGCGATCTGCGTCAGCCGGTAGACCCCGTCGTCGAAGCCGTTGTTGAAGCCGTGGACGAAGACCAGCGCGCGATCGCCATTCATGGTGATGTTGGCACCGACGGCCTTGGCGAATTGCGAGGCGTCGCCATAGTGGACGACGTCGGTGGCGGTGAATTGCTTGGCCGGGTTCGAATTTGCCGAGCCCTTGGCGCGCTCGATGGCGCCGACCTGGTGGACCTTCGGCACGGTGACGTCGACGCGGGCGTAGCTGGTGGTCAGCGAGCGATCGCCATCGAACACCTGGCGTGGGTCCTTGGTCGCCTGCTTGCGGGTGGTGGCGACGAAGATTTCGTGGGTGGCCGCGATGTCGGAGGCAGGCACCGAAACCGTCGTCTTGTTCAACAGGTCATGGGTGTTGGGGCCGGCGCAGCCGGCGGCAGCGAGCGCGAACGCAAGGACCAGGACAGTCTTCCAACGCTCGTTCACGCGGGCTCCCGCTGGCGCATTGGCGCCGATTTCAATGTCGTAGAGGCAGAGACCGGCCCGGTCCAGTTGAAAGTGATCGGGCCGAGCGGCATTCGCGACCTCACGCGGCGACGGTCGCCGCAAGGCGACAGCCTTATTGTCCGAGCGCGCTGATACGGTCGGTCACCGTCTGGTCGCTGGCAAAGCCATCATCCTCGCGCAGCCGCTGGCCGATCATCTTCACCAGTTCGGGATTGTCGGCGAACTTGGTGTGGTTGAAGCTGTCGCCTCCCTTGACCTTGGAAAGGTCGACCACGGTGACGCCATAAGCGGCGAGGTCGGCGGCATCCTTGTAGTCGCCGACGCGTGGCCGCGAGCCGGCGATCAGGCCTGAGAGCCGCAGCGCCCGGTCGTCGTCGGAGAGCAGCAGGATGAACGGCTTGTCCGGCTTGCCGTAGCGGCGCATCTGGCTCTTGAAGACGTCGACGTCGATGTCGGGAGAAGCCAGCACGACATCGCCGAGCTTGCCGCCGAGATCGCGGTCGCCGGTGATGGCCATCTGGCGCAGCGTTTCCATGGTCACCCAGGTTCCGAGCGAATGGGCGACGATGTCGATGCGCCGCGCGCCGGACTGCTGCAGCATGCGCAATGTCACCTCCAGCTGATCGCGGGCGGCGCTGGCGCTTTCCTTGTCATAGACATAGTCGGTGGTTCTGGCGCCCGATGCCCAGGAAAACAGCACCGGCGTGCCGGGATAGCCGGAATCGTGGACGATCTGGGTCAGGCGGTAGACCGCGTCGTCGAAGCCGGTGTTGTAGCCATGCACGAAGACCATGACGCGGCCGCCGCGCGCGGCGATGTCGGCGTTGAGCGCGCTTGAGAATTGAGGCTGCGCATCGTAGCCGACGACCTCGGAAGCCATGAAGTATTTCGCCGGGTCGTTCGACTTGCCGCGCGAGCGGCGCTCGATCTGGCCGGTCTGGTGGACGCCGGGAACGGTGACGGTGACGCGGGCGTAGTTCAGCGTCGCCGAGCGTTCGCCGTCGAAAACTTTGTTGGGATCGTCGGATTTCTTGCGTGTGGTGGCAATGAAGATCGAGTGATTGCCCGAGATTTCGGTCACCGGCGTGGACATGACGGCGCTGCCGAGCAGTTCCTCGGTTTTGCGGCCGCCGCAGCCGGCGATCAACAGGGCAAGTGCAAGAATGCAAATCGTCTTCAAACGCACGTCAAAAATTCCACTCCGGCCAAAAGGCCCATATACCCCCGCGGCACCTCCCGGACAGTGAGAGTGCGGCAGAAGTAAGTCGTGTCCAGCCGAAATGTGGTCAGCGTCGAGCCACGGTCATCGCACTGTTGCGCGAAAGCCAGAATGGCGGCAGGAACGCAGGGATGTTGGAGAAGGGCAATACCTCGGGCTTGAGCCTGATGCCGAGCACATCGCCCATGAAGGCGCGGCGCGCCTCGATGCGGCGCCATGCCTCGGGATAACGGGCCGCGATCTCCTCGCGCAACGCCTCATCGGCAAGCGCGATACCGTCTTCGATGTTGGTGGTGAAATAGCTGGTTCCGGTCGCCGGAATGATGTCGACCTGCAGCGCCATGCCCGATTGCAGCTTGATGTCCGAGCCCGAAAACACCGGCGAATGCATCCATTCATCGATATGGACGAGATGGCCGGGATTGAGCGAGACGCCGAAGAACGGGTCGCCTATGCGGTCATGCACGGCTTTCCACAGCGCTCCGCCGGCAACGCCGATGCCGATGGTCTCGTACCAGTCGACGACGGCGGCGAAATAGGGCGCTACCAGCTGTTCGACATAGTCGCTTATCTCGCGCGGCAGTTCGGCCGCGCTCTCGACCAGGAAGCCGGCGCGGGCGTTGAGCGAGCCCTGGATGCCATAGGCCATGGTGACAGGATCGCCGCGCTTGATGATGTCGAGGCGCGGGCTAGGCAAGCCGTAGGGCGCACGCCTGCCGGCGGACAGCATCGGGTGGCAGCACAGGGGCAGGCCGTTGATCCCCATCAGCCGCGCGGCCCGCAATTCGCTCATGCCGGGCTCGATACCCCCAAGCACATTGCGCAGGCCCTGCGAGGAAAAAGTCGCGGCGAATTCGAAGGACGCCAATTGGTCTGCCTCGTTGATGGCGCGTAGGCCGTCGGATGGGTTCATCAACAGGTTGGCGGCGTTGACCACCGCGCCTCTGTCGCCGGCCAGTGTGCGCAGCGTATCGGCGATGAAGGAAGGCAGGTCGAGCGTCGTCTCGCCAAAGCCGCCATCGCCGGGGCCGAACGGCTTCCAGCCGATGGCGCCGATCTTCTGGCCGGCCTTCAGGCCGCAGGCGGCAAGCGTGTCGGATAGAGAGGCCGAGCGGTCGCGTGGCTGCGCCGGCAGCGAGAAGGTCTGGTAGAGGACGCGCTCGTAAGGCCCGTCGCAGATTTCGGCATAGCCCCAGCCCTCATTGCCGACGAGAAGCTTTGACTGGCTGCCGGGGACGATGACCAGCAACGTCTCCTCGAAACGCGGATCGTAACCACTGAGATAGGCGACATTGGCCGCGTGCTCGCGGTCGCCATAGACGGCAAAGGCGTCGAGCCCGGCCTTGGCGCCGCGCGCCAGCAGAGCCTCGATGCGTGCTTCGTAGGTCCGCCGCTGAACTAGCGGCATCACTGTTGGCTCGCCGAATTCAGGAAGGTCTACGGTCTTCAGGGCGACAGCCGAAACAGGCATGAAGATGGCTCCAATGGATTTCCTGCTGGCGCGTCAAAGCGGCCGCGCCGCATCGGTGGCTGCAAACGGCGAATTGTGCAATAGGCTTCGCCTTCGAACCATTCGATCCAGAGGTGACGGCGCCATGAACAGTTTCTCCTCCCGTGTCGCCACCGCCGCAGCCGCGATCCGCGAGATCTTTCCCGAAACGCCGCTGCAGGAAAACGACTATCTGTCGAAGAAGACGGGGGCTCGGGTGCTGTTGAAGCGCGAGGATCTTTCGCCGGTGCGCTCCTACAAGATCCGCGGCGCCTTCAACTTTTTCCGCAAGGCGCTTGCCGCCGGCAACGAGGCCGAGCTGTTCGTCTGCGCCTCGGCCGGCAACCATGCGCAGGGCTTTGCCTTCGTCTGCCGCCATTTCGGCAAGAAGGGCGTGGTCTTCATGCCGGTGACGACGCCGCAGCAAAAGATCGACAAGACGCGGCTGTTCGGCGGCGATTTCGTCGAGATCAGGCTGGTCGGCGACTTCTTCGACGACTGCTACCGCGCCGCCTTCGAATTCACCGAAAGTTCCGGCGCGCATATGGTGCCGCCCTTCGACCACAAGGATATTATCGAGGGGCAGGCGACGGTCGCCTATGAGATCGCCGACCAGATGCCAGGCGCGCGCATGCCCGACATCATCATGCTGCCGGTCGGCGGCGGTGGCCTGGCCGCGGGGGTGACGCACTATTTCGCCGATCAGCAACGTGACGCGCGCTACGTCTTTTGCGAACCGGCCGGTGCGCCGAGCCTGCATCAGAGCCTCGCCAGCGGCAAGCGCGTCCGGCTCGCCAATGTCGACAATTTCGTCGACGGCGCGGCGGTGGCCGAGATCGGCCGCGAGCCGTTGCGCCACCTCAAGGAGTTCGCCGCTCAGGCGGTGCGGCTGATCCCTGAGAACCGGCTCTGCGCCACCATGATCGAGATGCTCAACATCGAAGGTGTGGTGCTGGAGCCGGCCGGTGCCTTGGCGATCGACGCGTTGAAGGATTTTTCGCGCAAGGAAATCCGCGGCAAGACCATCGTCGCGGTGGTGTCGGGCGGCAATTTCGATTTCGAGCGGCTGCCCGACGTGAAGGAGCGGGCGCTGCGCTTCGAGGGGCTGAAGAAATACTTCATCATCCGCTTTCCGCAGCGGCCGGGCGCGCTGCGCGACTTCCTCGAACTGCTCGGTCCCGACGATGATATCGCCCGCTTCGAATATCTGAAGAAATCGGCACGCAATTTCGGCTCTGTGCTAATCGGCATCGAAACCAGGGACCGGCGTAACTTCGATCTGCTGAGGGCAAATTTCGAGGCCGAGGGCGTGCACTATCAGGACATCACCGACAACGAGACCCTGGCCGGGTTCATCATATGAGCGGTACAGCCTGCCACCCGAAGCTCGAAGAGCGAAGGGTGGTCTTCGTCGCGCTGTTTTCCGGCATCAACGTCGGCGGCAACCGCATCGTCAAGATGGCGGAGTTGCGAGCGTTTTTCGAAGAGTTCGGTTTCTCGGACGTCGCCAGCTATGTACAGAGCGGCAATGTCGTGTTCCGGGCCAGGAAGGGCGACGCCGCCACGCTGACGAAACAGATCGAAGCCGCTTTCGAGAAGAAATGGGGCTTTCATTCGCGCATCATGGTGCGCGATCTCTCCTGGTTCGAACGGTTGGTGAAGGAGAATCCGTATCCGGAAGTCGCCGGCGATCCGACCAAGCTGCACGCCTACACGCTGGAGCGCCAGCCGACGGCGGACGAGATCGCCAAGCTTGCCGAAAAATGCACCGGCCCGGAAAGCTTTGAGGTCAAGGGCGACGTGCTTTACCTCAAGGCGCCGGACGGGCTCGGCAAATCGGTGTTCGCCGGGCTGATCCCGCGCATGCTGAAAGTGCCGGGCACCGCGCGCAACTGGCGGTCGGTGCTGGCGCTGCTGGAGATGGCCGGCAAAGCCGGTGCAAAATAACGCTATGCCGCCGGTGCCTGCTTCCACTCGAAAGTCAGCTCCTCGCGGAAGGCAAAGCGCTTGATGTGATCGGCAACGACGCTCTCCATGCGCTCCAGCGATCCGCTTTCATCCGTCGACACCGTGATATGCAGCGCTGCCGCATCGGCATCGAGAACCGTGCGGCCGAGCGACAGATCGATGGTGCCGTGGTTCAGATCGAACTCGACGGGAAATTTGTGCGCCCAGTGCTTGCACAACTGCTGCAAATAGCGGCTGGCATATGCGGTGGAGACATCGGCACGGCTGGTCGGCATAAATGAATTCTCCTGGATGAGGCACTGGCTTTGTTTGGCTGGCGCGACAGGCAGGTAAATAGGTGCCGTTGCTCGAAATGGCAAAGGCGGCCGGCTTGTCGGCGCGGCCGCCTCGCTCAAGATGGCGTGATCGCTACCAGGTGCCGGTGTTCGGCATCGATGCCCACGGCTCGGCCTTGGGCTTGGCCGGGCCCTTCTGCAGCAGTTCGAAGGAGATGCCGTCCGGCGACTTGACGAAGGCCATGTTGCCGTCGCGCGGCGGCCGGTTGATGATGACGCCATTGTCCATCAGATGCTGGCAGGTGGCGTAGATGTCGTCGACCTCATAGGCGAGATGGCCGAAATTGCGGCCGCCCTTGTACTCCTCCGGATCCCAATTGTAGGTCAGTTCGATCAGCGGCGCCTTCTCAGTGATGCCGCTTTCTACATCCTCGGAGGCGGCGAGGAAGATCAGCGTGAATCGGCCCTGCTCGTTTTCGTAGCGGCGCACTTCCTTAAGGCCGAGCTTGTTGCAGTAGAAATCGAGCGAGACATCGACGTCGGCGACACGGACCATTGTGTGGAGGTAGCGCATGGGATTTCCTCGGGGATGTTTGGGTTGCGAGGCAACATAAGGTCCACCCCGCCGAAGGGCAACGAGCATCGGACTGAAAGTGGTCACCGGTTTGACAAAGCGCCGGACACAAGTGGTTGCCGATTTCGGCGAAATCCCTTGCAAATTGCCGACCGGTTGACCGCCTTGATGGATCGTCATTGCTGTCGGCAGCGACGCCGGCAAACAACAAGTCAGCTATTCCTGTATTCAACCGTGAAAAAAGGCACGGCAGGTCTTGCACACCCCGGAAGCGGCGGTGTTAATCTAATGTCAAGAATCACTTGCGGTTTTCTTGAAAAAAGGGGGCGTTCTTATGGGGGATAAGGCCTCTTTCACGAGGCGGGATGAGAACCTTGACGACGCCCTGAAGCGCGACAGTGGCGGCGATAGCGCCGACCTTGTCGAAATCGCCGGCGCCATCAAATGGTTCGACGTGGCCAAGGGCTACGGTTTCATACTACCCGATGACGGTTCTTCGGGCGACATCCTCCTCCATGTCACCTGCCTTCGAAAGGACGGTTTTCAGACTGCATTGGAGGGCGCGCGTGTCGTGTGCCTTGTCAAGCACGGCGACCGTGGTTTGCAGGCGTTCCGGGTGCTGTCCATGGACACCACTACGGCGATCCATCCGGCCGAGATGCAGGAACAGCGCACCCATGTGGCGGTGACGCCGGAAAGCGGGCTCGAGCGGGCGCTGGTCAAGTGGTTCAACCGCACCAAGGGCTTCGGCTTTCTGACGCGCGGCGAGGGCACCGAGGATATCTTCGTCCATATGGAGACGCTGCGCCGCTATGGCATCACCGAGCTCAGGCCCGGACAGGTCGTGCTGGTGCGTTTCGGACGCGGTGACAAGGGCCTCATGGCTGCCGAGATTCACCCCGATATGGGCACCTTGCCGGTCGCGCATTAGGACGCGAGCCCTTACGATGAACTCCAGTCGACCAATTCAGGACGGCTCTTTTTCTTGGTTTCACCACGATCTTATCCGAATACCTGAGACCACTTTTAGGGATCATGGTCTTTGGTCGAGGATTTCCAATGGCGTACAGGAACTGGCTGACAGCGGGCGCGCTCTGCGTCATCGTTGCGGTAGCCGCAGGCGCTTACTTCTATTCCGGGCAGCCGACCGCATCCCAGCAGACGATCGCCGGCGGTCAGGCGATGATCCTTCCCGTCGATCCGACACCCTTGGTCGTGGCGACGAAAGGCGGCGATAAATCCTTTTCGATCGAAGTCGCCGACACCGACTCGGAACGCGAGGCCGGCCTGATGTATCGCCAGGATATGGCCGACAATCATGGCATGCTGTTCGTCTTCGAGATGCAGAAGCAGGTCGGCTTCTGGATGCACAACACGCCGATGCCGCTCGACCTGATCTTTGTTGGACAGGACGGCAAGGTCCGGGCCGTCAAGCACGGCACTCCATTGTCCGATGCAGTCATCTCGCCGGGTGTGCCAGTGCGCTTCGTGCTGGAGCTCAAGGCCGGCACCGCCGCCAAAAACGGCATCGACCATGGCGATCTGCTGCGCCATCCGGCCGTCGGCACTGTGTCCGGCCCCGGCATGCCGCCATCGGACAAGGGCAACGCGCCCACGCCCGGCGCCGGCTGAGCCGCTCCCGATGCAATTCTTCTCCCATGACGGGTTCGACTTCGCCTTCCTCGACCGCCGGCCGGCGTCGGGGGCGGGCGATCCGGTGCTGATGATCCACGGCTTTGCCTCCAGCCACTATGTCAACTGGGTATCGCCCGGCTGGTTCAAGACGCTGAACGATGCCGGCTATCGCGCCATCGCCTTCGACAATCGCGGCCACGGCTCGTCGTCGAAAAGCTATGACGAGGCCGACTACACCCCGGCCAAAATGGCTTCGGACGCGGCGGCCCTGCTCGACCATCTCGGCATCGGCCGCGCGCATGTCATGGGCTATTCGATGGGCGCGCGCATCGCGGCGTTCCTGGCGCTGTCCGATCCCGACAAGGTGGCGACGCTGGTCTTCGGCGGCCTCGGCATCGGCATGGTCGACGGCGTCGGCGACTGGGATCCGATCGCCGAGGCGCTGCTGGCCGACGATCCGGCCGCCACCAGCCATCCGCGCGGTCGCTCCTTTCGCGCCTTTGCCGATCAGACGCGCAGCGACCGCCGGGCATTGGCTGCCTGCATCGCCACGTCGCGCGAACTGCTCAGCGAACACGACATGACGCGCATCGCCCAACCGACGCTGATTGCGGTCGGGACGACAGACGATATCGGCGGCTCGCCCGACGAGCTCGCCGCGCTGATGCCGAATGCCAAGTCATTTCACATCGACGGCCGTGACCATATGCTGGCGGTGGGCGACAAGACCTTCAAGCAGCGGGTTTTGGAGTTTTATGCCGAAAATCCGCTTTAACCGGTAAGCGATTTTCGGGCGATATGGATTGGGCGGCCGGCGAGGGGTGGCAAACAATGGCACAATGGGGAAGAAGCGCCGACGCTCTGCCGGGCCCCGTCGTGACAAGCAAGTTCGGCAAGCGTTCCGTCATCCTGGCGCTGCTCGCCTTCGGTGCCGGTGTGATAGCGCTGACCACAATGGTGGCGCTGCCGACCCACGCATCCGAGCGTGCCCAGAACATCGCCACGGGTTTCTTCATGGCGGTTTTCCTGCTGGCAGGGCCGTTCGCGCATATTGCCGGATTGATTTTCGGGCTGATGGCGCTGGTGCGTTCGAACGATAGCCGCGTGCTTGGGGTCGTCGGCATCCTGCTCAACGGCGGCTCCCTGGCGGTTGGCTTCCTGCTGCTTGTGGCAATGGCATCGACGATAGGCGCTTTCACCTGATCGGGGACGAGTAATGGCCGGATGGGGAAGAAGCACGATAGCAATGCCCGGCGTGGTGGGGCGGAGCAGCTTGGGCAAACGCTCGGTGATCCTGGCCCTGCTGGCGTTCGCAATGGATTTTGCGGCGGTGGTCACGCTGGCGTTGATGCCAGGCGAGGCGTCGCTGGCCGCTCAAAACGTCCTCGGCGGGGTTTTTCTGGTGGTGTTTCTCGTTGCGGCGCCGCTGGCGCACATCACCGGCGTGGTTTTTGGCTTGATGGCACTGGGACGTTCAAACGACAATCATGTCCTCGGCATCGTGGGTATCCTCCTCAACGGGCTGTCGTTGGTGATCGGCCTGTTCTTTGTTTGGGCGGCCACCAAGTCCGTTGGCGCCTTCAGGTGATCGATCTTCGTCTGGCTTGCAGCCGGAGGCGGTGCCGCTTTGGTTGATCTTCTCGTCACCTACATGGAGATGCGCCCGCGCGATTTGGCGCCTGCACGCGTCAGCCCTGCAGCAGCGACCACGGTGGCGCCGGAAAGGCTGGACTGCGCCGCTTACATCGACCTCTACCGCGCTGTCGGCGAGCCGGTGCAGTGGGACCAGCGGCTGCGCATGCCGGCGGAAGACCTCGAGCGCCTGCTGGCGCTGCCCTCGACACATATCCATGTGCTGCGCGTCGAGGGCGAGGCCGCTGGTCTGTGCGAATTCAACGGCGTCGGCCAGCCTGAGGTCGAGCTGGTTCATTTCGGGCTGGTTCCCGCCTTCCAGGGTCGCAGGCTCGGCCCGTTCCTGCTCGACCAGGCGCTTCGCGCCATCTGGTCGCGGGCGCCGCAAAGGATCTGGCTTCATACCGACACCTTCGATCACCCTGGCGCGCAAGCGGTTTACCGGCGCGCCGGTTTCAAAGCCTATGCCCAGCGCATGGAGACATTTCCGGATTAGGATTTGAGCGTTTCTAGAGACCGCGCCAGGTTTTGCCTGGCCTGGGGCTCGAACCTCTGGCGGAATTCCTGCGTGTGAAAAATATGCTGGCGCGCGAGGAAAGTCTTGAGAATCGCGCCGCGACCGGCGCGCCACATCGGCTCCTCGACCCAGCCATATTCGCGGCGGACCGCTTGTTCATAGGCGTCGAAAGCGTCGGCTGACGCACCCAGGATCGCCAGGTCCATGTCGAGGAAAAGCGCTGCGTCGCGGAGGGCGTTCTCATCGGCAAGGCACCGTGGTTGAAGGCTGGGCAGTTCATGCGTGGCGGTGGCGACGATCATCGCCGCTATGCGGCCGAGGCGCTCCGGATCGGTGCGGGCGGCAAGTTTGTCCTGCGCAAGTGCCGCACTCCTGGCCTCGTTGTCCTTGGCGCGGCTGTCATAGATGGCGTCATGGAACCAGATTGCGGCTTCGACGGCGCCGGAATCATGCAGCGATGCTCGATATTCGTCCGCCAGCGCCAGCAACGCCTCTATATGGGCGAGGTTGTGATAGTGGCGATCCGGAGCTTGATAGAGCGCGGAGAGCGCGCGTTTCAGCGGAGCGTCGATCAAGGGTTCGTTTTCCATGGCGGCTTGAATTTCCGTGAACCAAATCCATTTCACCGAGCACTAAGGAAAATTGAGTTCAATCGTGCTATGATCTGGCTTATATGTGCCGCCGGAGAATAGGCAAGCGGCCAGGACGCAGGACAAGACGTCGATGAACAGCATCAGCATTTCCCGCCCCACAATGGTCCAGCCGATCGATCCGATCTGGCGTTCGGTCCGCGACGAGGCGATGGAAGCGGTCAACCGCGACCCGCTTCTGGCGGCGTTCCTCTATTCGACCATCCTCAACCAGGAGAGCCTGGAGGAAGCTGTCAT
This sequence comes from Mesorhizobium sp. P160219, assembly GCF_057786095.1. NCBI lineage: Bacteria > Pseudomonadati > Pseudomonadota > Alphaproteobacteria > Hyphomicrobiales > Phyllobacteriaceae > Mesorhizobium > Mesorhizobium sp. P160219. Next base: position 4,695,836 of record NZ_JBYNWG010000001.1, on the reverse strand, counting down.
CCATCGGCTCGCCGAGCGGCTCGCGCATCAGGACATCGGCTCCGACCTCATCCGCCAGACGTTCAAGTCGATGCTGGCCGACGACAAGGAATGGTCGTCGATCGTGCGTGTCGACATCCAGGCCTATTACGACCGCGATCCGGCCTGCGACCGCTTCATCATGCCGGTGCTCTATTTCAAGGGTTTCCATGCCATCCAGACGCACAGGCTGGCACATTGGCTGTGGAATCAGGGCCGCAAGGATTTCGCGCTCTATCTGCAGAGCCGCTCGTCCTCGGTGTTCCAGACCGACATCAACCCGGCCGCCCGCATCGGCAAGGGCATCTTCATCGACCACGCCACCGGCCTCGTCGTGGGCGAGACGGCGGTGATCGAGGACGATGTGTCGATCCTGCATGGCGTGACGCTGGGCGGCACCGGCAAAGCCGGCGGCGACCGTCACCCCAAGATCCGTTACGGCGTGCTGATCGGCGCCGGCGCCAAGATTCTCGGCAATATCGAGATCGGCCATTGCTCGAAGATCGCGGCAGGCTCGGTCGTGCTGTCGCCGGTGCCGCACAACAAGACGGTTGCCGGCGTACCGGCCCGCGTCGTCGGCGAGACCGGTTGCGACCAGCCTTCGCGGCAGATGGACCAGCTTTTGCCGTCGCAGTCGATGGATCAGGTCGTCAGCTTCGACATCTGATTTGCAACACCCGGCGTGCCGGACTGAGTCCGGTTGCCGGCGCCGTTGCCCCTGGAGCATGATGCCGAAACGTGTGAGGCGGTTTTCGGACGACATCATGCTCTACCTCCTTGATTTAGAGGCGGATTTGGATTCGACCTGAAATCATCCGGCCCCAGGGTTCGCGTTCTATCCAGCCGGCTTGCCTTTACATCGCCATTGTCGACGTGCCAGAAGCGCGTTCCAACGAGCAAGCCCGACGATCGGAGAAGACTTTTGAAGCCGGACGAAATCAGAAAGCTGGACGCCTATTTCAAGCGCGTCTTCCAGAATCCCAAACTCGAGGTGAAGGCGCGGCCGCGCAAGGAAGATTCGGCCGAGGTCTATGTCGGCGACGAGTTCCTCGGCATCGTCTTCAAGGACGAGGACGACGGCGACTATAATTTCTCGATGGCGATCCTCGACATCGATCTGGCCTGAGCCCAGACGGCTACGGACTTCGGCGATTGGCGGCAGCCAGCTGCGCCATCGTCATCCCGGGGAGAAGCAGCCGCAGAGCGGCGTCGCTGAGACCCTGGGATACATTCCGGGCCTCGGCTCAGGAATGTGGCGGTCCAGAACTGCCTCTGCTGCTTCCCAACAGTAATTCTGCACCGCTTCGCTGCCTTAAGGGCATGGAACGGATCCTCGGGTCCGCGCGGCTTCGCGCCCGTGTATGACAAAAGCAGAGGGCCGCTACCGTGCGGTCTTTAAGACGCGCGTGGCCTCGGCAACGATAGCGGCGTCAAGCGCCGGCCAGTTGCCCAGCAACTCCCGGGGAAAGCGGTAGGTCAGGCTGAGGCTGTCGCCGACCTGGATGTCCCGCTCGCAGGGCGCCAGCGATTCCTCGGCGCTCGGTCCGCTCAGGCAGCGGGCGACGAACGGGTCCTTGCCGGGCCGGCCGGCGACCGCGAGCACCTCGTTGAGATAGCCTGATTTTTCCGTAAAACCGTAAATCGTCGTGCCGCCGGGGCCGGGCGCGCCGGGCTGGCTGATGAGCGCGCTGTAGATCGGCGCGAAACGGCCGCTCATGTCGCGCGACATCATCTGCGGTTCGAACGACAGGAAGATGATGTTTTTGGCCGTGCCCGTGTGGTTGAAATCGTCGCGTGCGGCTTCGCTGTAACCGTCCATCTGGGGATAGCGCAGATAGAGGTCGAGGCGCGAAGCGATGCCGTCGCGCCGCGCCTGTAGGAAGCGGATGGCGTTGGCCGGCACGGCAATGACATTGTTGCCGATCACCACCCGGTGGACCGTGGAGTCGTCGGTGTAGCCGGCCATGGCGATCGAGCGGCCGAACCATTTTCCGCCAAGGCTGATCGCCAGCGACAGCAGCGCCAGTGCGGCAAAGGCATAGAACACCCGCTTCATCAGCACGGAATCGACGACGTTGAACTCTTCGGCGGTCGCTGCCTGCTTCATCGCAATCCCCATAGTCGCCGCCGTCTGTCCCTGGGCGGCACACATGCCGTGGCACGGCTCTTGCTGCGCTGGACGCGACTGTGCGATCTCATGGTAAACGGAAGGTAAAGATGAGCCTGCTGCTGCCCGTTCTCTTCGCTTCTGCAGTCGGCCTCACTGCCTGCGGGCTTACCGGGTCCGTGATGGAACTGGCGGCGGGCCGCCGGCTTGCCTTTGCCGAGCCTTATGTGTCGCCGGCGTACATCCTGCGCTCGCTGGCCGCGACCGCTTGCGCCGGTCCGTTCATGCTCGCCAACGATGCGCTCGATGCGCGGCGCGAAGGCCGCATTTCGATGCTGATGCTGGTGTCCTGCGGCTGCACGGTGATCGCCTGGGCGCTGGCGCTGGGCATCGTGCTGATCGCCATTGCCTCCTGGGGCATTGGCTCTCCTGGTGCGCTTCAGCTTTTGGTGGAATCGCTGGCGCGGTATTTGCCTTGAGGCAATTGCTGGGGAAACCGCTACGCGGTTTTCCCAGGATTGTTCTAGGGTTTGTCCCGGCCTGCGACGAATCGGAGACTGGAAATGCCGACCTATGCAATCGACGGAAAATCGCCCCGTTTCGAGGATGCCGACAGCAACTGGATCGCGCCCGATGCGACCTTGATCGGCGACATCAGCGTCGGTCGCAATGCCGGCTTCTGGTTTGGCGCAGTCATCCGCGGTGACAATGAGCCGATCGTCGTCGGTGCCGACAGCAATGTCCAGGAGCATACGGTGATGCACACCGATCCCGGCTTTCCGCTGACGATAGGGCAAGGCTGCACCATCGGCCACCGCGCCTTGCTGCATGGCTGCACGATCGGCGACAACAGCCTGATCGGCATGGGCACCATCGTGCTCAACGGCGCCAGGATCGGCAGGAATTGCCTGGTCGGCGCCGGCGCACTGGTCACCGAAGGCAAGGAGTTCCCCGACAATTGCCTGATCGTCGGCTCGCCCGCGCGGGTGATCAGGACGCTGGACGATGCCGCGGTCGCCAGGCTGCGCGCCTCGGCCGCGCACTATGTCGCCAACGGCAAGCGCTTCAAGGCCGGGCTGAAGAAGGCCTGAACTCTATTCCTGTTTGACGATGATCTTTCCCGAACGGCGGGTCAGCGCAGCAAAAATCGTTTCTCGCTTTCGCTGACGCGGTCCTTCGGTTCGGGATCATGGTCTGAAATGGTGGAGCCGGCCCGGGGACGGGGCCGGCTCCTTAAAACCCGGTCGTTGGGGACGGGGAGGGTGGGGACTCGACCGGGCTTTCTCGTTAGGCACGTCGCATTATTCGATGTGCTTGACCTCTGTAATGGCGTCCTAGCGGACGCTGGCGACCGCGTCGGCGCGGCCGTCGTTGATCGTCACCCACACGCCGGAATTCTGGTCGGACTGGCGCTTCAGGTAGGTGTAGTCGGTGTCGGTCCAGGACAGCACCTTGGACTCCAGATTATCGAGGATGAACTCGCCGAGGCTGGTGCGCACGGTCAGCACCGCATGGCCGTCGCCATTTTGTTGGCGCGCCACGGTCATCAAGAGATTGCCGGCGGGAACGCCAAGCGCCATCAATTCGCGGCGCTTCTCCAGCGCATAATCCTCGCAGTCGCCGAAGCCGCTGTCGGGATAGGACCAGACCTCTTCCTTGCCCCACATTTCCATGTCGGTGCGCGGCACGATCCGGGTGTTGACAGAATTGTTGACGTCGACGATCGCCGCCCACAGCTTGCGGGTCAGTTCGACCGGTGTCTGCTTCGGCGTGCGCTGAGCGCATTCCTGCGGCAGCTTCTGGCAGAATTCGTAGTGACCGACCGGCTGTGTCGTGCGGCCGCCAGTGTGCATGTAGGCCGGTCCTGCTGCTTGCGCCGTTCCCCAAGCGGGAAGCTGCATCGCCATTGCCAAGAGCAACAGCTTGCCCCACGTCTTTGCCATTCGTCAGTCTCCCCGTTTGAGGAGACAATGACAGCGTTGGATTTATTTGACGCAAAAACCCGAAGTAGACATTGAGTAAAACCCCAATAGAATAAGCGTAAAATTTGATCTATTTTAATATAAAATCGTTCAGGGTCTCGGCGTAAAACCGCGGTGTCGGAGGCGCGGATTCCGGGTGGAGCCGTGGATTTGCGAGTGCCGCTACAAGCTGCAGAGGCAGGCGGAACGCCGGCAACAAAAACCGGCCGCGCAGGGCGGGTTCGTCTTTGCTGCCTGTTGCCGATCGTTCAGGCGCGCGGAGCGTTGAACTCGGAATCGAGCGTTTCCGGGCGCTGGATGACGGCGAATTCGATGGCGACGCCATCCTCGAAATGACGCACCACCTGGCCACGCATGGTGCCCAGCATCACCTGGATGCCGAGCGCCGGCTTGACGTCGATCTCGACCGCCGCGCCCGACAGCGACAGGTCGATGATGCGGCACTGGTACTGCCGCCCATCGGTGAGCTGCAGCACGCTTGTCGGGTTGCGCGGCGCCACGCGTTCGTGGCGGCGGTCTTCCGGCAGGTCGAGTTCATGCTTGTTGGCGAGCCAGGTCAACTGCGCGGCCAGTTTGTCCTTCTTGCGATCCGAGGCAATGACGGTCATGGCAAAGCCGTCCTGCGAAGTGCGCGTCACCACGCCCTCGATGCGGCCGATATGATCGATATAGGCAATGATTTTTTCGCCCGGCATGCCGACGCGCTCGGTGCGCAGCGCGACATTGCCCGGCGACATATCGACGACCTGGCAGGGGTGCTCGGTGCGGTCCTCCAGCATGAAGCGCCCGTAGATCTTGACCCGGACGCGCTGAAAATTACGCCTTTCGGCGCGGGACGGTGCGTATTCGACCGCCGCTGACCTCATGACTGCCTACACCCCGTTGGCATTCCCGCGTCGTGCGTGGAATCTCGGCAAAAACTACAGCCAAGCAGGTTAACAAAGGGGAAAAGCGGGCCGCCGATAGTTAAGATTAGCGCCGGCTTGGAGACTATTGCTCGCGCCCGCCGTCGAACACGACGAGGTGGCGGATACGGCGCGACCGACCGAGCGCCGAGATGGTCTCCGGCGCTTCGAGTTCGGGAGCCAACGACGGAACGGATATTTCCGGCCGGTTTTTCAGGAACATCGGGTCCTTGTCGGGATCGATGACGTGGATGGCATCGATCAGCGCATCGGTGATCGGGTCGGCGCCCAGCCAGAACGGCTTTTCCACGGCGCTGATGACGCCGAGGCAGCGCGGGTTCTCGACGCCGCCATCGAGCGGCAGCGCAAGCAGTTCGAAGTGGTTGGAACGGCCGCTGCGGCTGAACCCCTCATAAGTGATCAGCACCACGGATTTCTGCTCGAAAACCCCGTGAATGAGGCGCGACACCAGCCGCTGGTCCTTCTCACGCCATAGCGAGGGGAACGAAAAACCCTTGAGCTCGCGGCCGTAGCCGGCGCAAAGCCTGGTGCCGGCAAGCCGGAACACCGCTTCGCCACGCGTATCCCTTTCCAGGATGAAGGTGTCGGCCAAAAGCGCCTTGATGTCGGCAGGTTCGATCTCCGAACGCTTTGGGGCAGGACGTCCACCACGCAGGCGATTCCAATAATGGAACAGCGCGATTGATCCGTTCTGGTTCATGCTATTAAACTCCGCGCATTCTGCCGTCTGATGGTCCCATCGGTGAACAGAAAGGGCGCCCTCCGATGACCTACATGCGTTCCGGAGCAGGATGCGTGCCAGCGTCGTTAAGACTTGTTCACGGGTCGGGGGCGTTAAGGTTAACAAGTGGTTTACGTTGCGCGCGCAGGCTTGCCATGGCACACCAAAACCACTCCAGAAGCGGTCGTTTCGCGACGACCAACAGCACTTCGGTCAATAGTTTTAGGGGAGCAGGGGGCTCGACCAGCCGTTCAAGGGAAACGTTGGACGGCTTCTTTTTGATTCGCGGTTTGTGATTCGCGCTTTGTGATTCGTAGTTTGTGATTTGTCCGGGCATGGCCTAGATGCTCGCGACACGCAAATCCCTGGATCAGAGCATATGAGCGAACCGGCCGGCCCCCTGGAGACCGAACAGACCGCGGAGGCGCCGCCGCCGCGCCGCGAGCCGGTGTTCAACCTGCCACCGGCGGTGCTGGCGGTGATCGGCATCTGCGTTGCCGTCTTCCTGCTGCAGCAATATGTGCTGACCGAAGAGCAGCAGATAACATTGCTCACCGACGGCGCCTTCATTCCGGTCCTCTACACCGGCCAATACGGTTTCGACTGGTTCCTCTTCACCCGTCCTTTCACCTATGCCTTCATGCATGGTGGCGTTGCCCACATTGCCATCAACATGGTTGCGCTGGCCGCCTTCGGGTCGCCGCTGGCCAACCGTCTCGGCTGGTTCTGGTTCGCCTTGTTTTTCGCCGCCACCGGGCTGGCCGCGGTGGTGCTGTTCTGGGCGGTCCATCCATACGGCGAAGCACCGCTGGTCGGCGCTTCCGGGGCGATATCGGGCATGATGGGTGCGGCGGCTCGCTTCGGGTTCCGTACCGACCGCTCCTCCGGCAGGGCGGCCTTTGCCGGTCCCGTGCTGCCGATCGCAGTCGTTTTGCGCATGCGCGGCGTCGTCAATTTTCTCGGCGCCTGGATGGTCATCAATCTCGCCACCGGCCTTTACGGTCTCGGGCTCGGAGAACCCGGCCAGATCGCCTGGGAAGCGCACATTGGCGGCCTCGTCGCAGGCTTCTTCGGATTGCGCTGGTTCGACCGGCGCTGGCGGGCGCCTGAATGGGAGATCCCCGACGACCAGCGCACCCCCCACTAGCGCACTCTATTGGCGCACCCCACTGGCACACCCCACTGGCACACTTGAAAAGCAACCGATCACGGCGCACGATGTTCACTCTTATGTGAAGCCGGTCAGGGCGGGAGCTGGCTAGCCAAGCAGGAGGAGGAGGACGCCATGACGGTTAAGGCAATTCTCGAGAGAAAAGGCCATGACGTGTTCACGCTCGGGCCGAATGTAAAGCTCAGCGAAGCCATTCGAATCCTGGCCGACCACAAGATCGGTGCACTGGTCATCACCAACGGCGATCGCAAGATCGTCGGCATCCTTTCCGAGCGTGACATCGTGCGGGTCGTTGCCAGGGAAGGCGCTGCCGCACTTGATATAACGGTACGCTCGGCGATGACGCCGAAAGTGAAGATCTGCAACGAGAACCACACGGTCAACGAGGTGATGGAGATCATGACCAAAGGCCGTTTCCGCCATCTGCCGGTGGAAAAGGATGGGCTGCTCGACGGGATCGTGTCGATCGGCGACGTGGTCAAGCGCCGCATCGAGGATGTCGAGCGCGAGGCCGACGAAATCAGGGCCTATATCGCAACGGCCTGACCTGACGAAGAAACCGCCGTCCGAATACCGGCCGGCGGCGTTCATTCTATCGGTTGCCGAGCGGCCGAAAGGGGCTGAAAAGGCCAGCCCACTGCTCTGCGCTGCTTTGGGCGCTTGTCTCGCGAAGCGGTTTGCACTAGCGAAGACCGATACCCAAATTCGCGAAAATCGCAGTTTTCGCGAGCCAAAAGCGCAGGCCACCATGACCCTTATCGATACCCGCACGCCCGATGCCAAACGTTTTATTCCCGGCGCTACCGGCGATTGGGAGATCATCATCGGCCTCGAGGTCCATGCGCAGGTAACCTCGGAAGCAAAGCTGTTTTCCGGGGCGTCGACGACTTTCGGCGCGGCGCCCAACGCCAATGTCAGCCTGGTCGACGCGGCCATGCCCGGCATGCTGCCGGTCATCAATGAGGAATGCGTCAAGCAGGCGATCCGCACCGGCCTCGGATTGAAGGCGCAGATCAACCACAAGTCGGTTTTCGACCGGAAAAACTATTTCTATCCCGACCTGCCGCAGGGCTACCAGATATCGCAGTTCAAGCAGCCGATCGTTGGCGAAGGCACGATCGTCATTTCGGTCGGTCCCGACCGGCAGGGCGAGTTCGAGGATATCGAGATCGGCATCGAGCGCCTGCACCTGGAGCAGGACGCCGGCAAGTCGATGCACGATCAGCATCCCACCTTGTCCTATGTCGATCTCAACCGCTCCGGCGTGGCGCTGATGGAGATTGTCTCCAAGCCCGACATGCGCTCCGCCGACGAGGCCAAGGCGTATGTCACCAAGCTGCGCACCATCGTGCGCTATCTCGGCACTTGCGACGGCAACATGGACGAAGGTTCGATGCGCGCCGACGTCAACGTCTCCGTTCGCAAGCCCGGCGGCGAATTCGGTACGCGCTGTGAGATCAAGAACGTCAACTCGATCCGCTTCATCGGCCAGGCCATCGAGTTCGAGGCGCGCCGCCAGATCGCCATCCTCGAGGATGGCGGCAAGATCGACCAGGAAACCAGGCTGTTCGACGCCGTCAAAGGCGAGACGCGCTCGATGCGCAGCAAGGAAGAGGCGCATGACTACCGCTACTTCCCCGATCCCGACCTTTTGCCGCTGGAGTTCGACCAGGCCTATGTCGACGCGCTGGCCAAGGAGTTGCCGGAACTGCCCGACGACAAGAAGGCGCGCCTGATCTCCTCACTTGGCCTGTCGACATACGACGCCTCGATCCTGGTGTCGGAAAAGCCGATCGCCGACTATTTCGAGCAGGTGGCCTCGGGCCGCGACGGCAAGCTTGCCGCCAACTGGGTCATCAATGACCTGCTCGGCCAGCTTAACAAGGCCGGCAAGGGCATTGAAAATGCTCCTGTAACACCGGAGCAGCTCGGTGCCGTGATCGACCTGATCAAGGAAGGCACCATCTCCGGCAAGATCGCCAAGGATCTGTTCGAGATCGTCTGGAACGAGGGCGGCGATCCGCGCCAGTTGGTCGAAAGCCGCGGCATGAAGCAGGTCACCGACACCGGCGCCATCGAGAAAGCGGTCGACGAGGTGATCGCCGCCAACCCCGACAAGGTCGAGCAGGCTCGCGCCAAGCCGACCATGGCCGGCTGGTTCGTCGGCCAGGTGATGAAAGCCACCGGCGGCAAGGCCAACCCGCAGGCGGTCAACGATCTGGTCAAGGCCAAGCTCGGTATCGAATAGAACAATGTTCGTCCGCACCGCCAGCGAACGTGACCTTGCCGCTGTCCGCGCGCTGCTGGTCGAAACCTGGCACGCAACCTACGACGCGATCTATGGCGCCCAGCGGGTGATCGAAATTACCGACGACTGGCATTCGATCGCCTCGCTCAAGGCGCGGCTGACAAGGCCGAACTCGGAATTCCTGGTCGCCGATGACGGCAAGCGTATCGGCGGCATGGCTTTTGCCGCCGCAACGACGGATGCGAAGATCGTGCTGCTGAACCAGCTCTATGTACTGCCGGCCTGCCAGCGGCAAGGCATCGGCCAGGCCTTGCTGGACGAGGTCGAAGCCAGCTTTCCCGAGGCGAACAGGTTGCGCGTCGAGGTGGAAGAGGCCAACGTGCCGGCCATCGCCTTCTACCGTTCGAAGAGATTTTTGCCGGTCGGCAGCACCGCCGATTGCGGCGGCGGTTCGGGGTTGCCGGCGCTGATCTTCGAGAAACCGCTGGGATAGGCGCCCGACGAAACGCTCAGTGCTGTCCTTTCAGCACGACCAGATAGCCGCGTTCCACCGGCTGCCGGAAGGCGATCTGTTCGGATGTGCCCGGATCTTTCGATTGCTTTTCGATGACGTAGCCGCCGGGGTGAGACTTGAGCCATTCCTCAGGCTTGTCGGCGTTCTCGAATGGCTTCTCTATTCGCCCAAGGAAACCGACCTCGCCCTGATAGTCGTAAGCGACGGCCCAGTCGGCGTCCTTTCGTTCGTCGATGAAGCTCGCCAGCTGCGTGAGATCGTAGCGTTTGAACACGGTCGCCGAGGCGGCGGCGTGGCCGATGGCGAAAAGGGCAAGCATGACAAAGGCCGTCGCCCTCAGCCTGGCGACTGAAATCTCGGCCATGAAATAGCCCAGCAGAATGGTCGCGAACGGTAGTGCCGGCACGACATAGTGCGGCTGCTTGCCGGATATGGCGCTGAAGACCAGCAGCACCGCAATGAACGAGAACGACAGCAGGCGCAGGGCACGCAGATCCGGGGATTTGGTGTCGATCAGGCTGCGTATCCGGGCAACCGGCCTCAGCCGCCACACCGGGGGGATAAAGGCCCAGGGCACGAACATGAGCGGCAACAGCATCAGGTAAAAGTAAAACGGCCGGCCATGCGAATTGTGCAGGCTTCCGGTAACCCGACCTGCCGACTGGTTCCAGACGAGATCGTAGACGAAACTGCCCTTGGTCAGGATGGTCGCGGGCGCCAGCCATATAGCGACCGGGACAAGGGCGGCGAGAATTGCCAGGCCGGCTCCGGCAAAGAACTGCAAAGGGGCAAGGCCGGCTCGCCGGTCACGCCAGAGGGGATAGAGCAGGACGGGCGCGCCGATGTGAATGAGCACGACCGGGCCTTTGGCCAGCACGCCGAGCCCGATGAAGAGACCCGCCAGCACCGCCTGCCAGCGGTTGCCGGTCCTGGCGAAGCCCAGCAACGCCAGCAGTGCGGCGACCACACAGGCCGTCAAAAGCATGTCGAACAGGATCAGGGTCGAATAGATGACAAAGACGGTGCTGCCGGCCACCAGCCAGGGGATGCGACTGGCGATTTCCGGGCGCTCGGGAAACAGGGTTTTGGCCAGAAGTGTCGTCAGCCAGATGACCAGCGACGAGGCAGCGAAGATGACGAGCATCGCCGCCGCGCGGCTCACACCGAAGATGTTCCAGACGAGATCGATGAGCCAGAACAACAGCGGCGGCTTCTGCAGATAGGGCGCAAAGTTCATCGTCGGTACGAAGACATGTCCACCGAGATACATCTCCCAGGCGACGCTGAGATAACGCGTCTCGTCGACCGGCAGTAGCGGACGGAAAGCGAGCGCGATGCAAAGCAGGGCCAGCAGGAAGAGGTAAGGCAGCAGCCGTTCAATTCGTGTCGGTATCAAGTTCGGGGACCGCCCAGGAAATGGTTTTCCACGTCCGGTCGTGCACGATGCACCGTCTCCGGACCGGAGCAGAACCGCACCATGATTTTGGCCGAATTGCAACGATGCCGGCTTGGTATTGTGGATTACGCCTGCGTACCGGCAAATAGTTGAAAAATTTGATGATTGGCTCCGAGTATGGCTTCAGGCCGAGCGCAGCGGCGGCGTCAATTCGCGCATCAGGAGTTCCAGCTCTCGCTGGTCGCCGGTGGCGGTCTTGTCGAAGATGGTTGCCAGCTGTGATTTGACGGTGCCGTCCGAGACGCCGCTGGCAGCCGCGATTTCACGCCGTGTCAGCCCGGCGGCGACATGGCCGGCGACACGCTTTTCCGCTGCGGTCAGTCCGAACAGCGCAGCGATCGCTTCCAGCGCCGGCACTGATGCGGCGCCGGCGGCGGCAATGAAGATGGCCGCGGCGGCGCGCGGCGACATGCGGGCCGAAATGTCGCGTCGCGCCAGAGGCATGACATGCGCCACCGCCGGAGACATGGCCTTCACCAGCGGAATGTTGATGCCGGACGGTCCGAGCGCGAATTCGTCGCGCGTGCCGAGCTGGACGGCGCGGCCGATGGCGGTGTTGGCGTTGGCATAAGCGAAGGACAGCTGGCCGCGCACCGAGGACACTGAGGCGGTTTCGGTGAGCAGGGCTTCGGCTGCCGGATTGGCGAAAATGATCTGCATATCGTCGGCGACGATCAGCACTGGATGGTCGAGGCTCTCAAGGATCGAGCGAAAGATGTCGGCCTTGCGCCGCTCGGCCTCGAACAGGTCGCCGATGGTCACCGCACGCCGGACATGGGGGGCGAGCCTGGACATCAGGTCGATATCCCTGGCTGAAATCTGGGGCCTGTCCTTGTCGGTAACCACCATCAGCGTGCCGGTGCGCGCCGGCTGCTTCATCAGCGCTACCCAGAAGAAATCGTCGAGACGGTTGGGTTCCACCCACTCGCGCACGATGCGGCTTTCGAGCCAGTTCTGGCGGGCGTCAGGGCCTTGCAGGGCGTAGACGCTGTCGACGGTCAACGGTATGTCGACTTCCATCTTCGGCACCGCCTTGAAAAAGGGCACCTCGCAGGCGTAGTCGCGCTGCAGCGGCTCAAGCAGAACCGGATCGCCGCAGGAAGTCGAAAACCGGGCCGAGTTTCTCGCCGTATCGACGACCGCCAGCATGGCAAGCCGGCCGAGCGCCAATTTGCAGATTGATTCAAGCGTCGATGGCCAACGGCCGACATCGACAATCGAATCGTAGATTGCCTCGACGATCTGCGGCAGGGCGCGACCGACTATGTTGGCCTGGACAGACACGTAGAGCCTCGTAAGGATTGCAGCGTAGTGGCAGGTCACACACTGTCTCTGCCTGGGGTCGCACACAACATAGCCGGCTTGGTTACGTCTGTGAAACGTCTCACAGCGGCGTTCGGTGTATCGTGAGCGCTTACGGGCTGGCCAGAACGTACCTGATGAGCCGTTGTCTAAGAGCGCTCGGGCCGCTCTGCGATACAAATCAAAGTGAACGGAATTGGAATTTTTCAGGGAATAAATGAGTAAACTTCCACATTGTCGATCAACCTGGTTCTGCCAAGCCACGCCGCGGCAAGCAGGCGGCCATCGCCGTCACGCCGCCACGAGGTGAGCGTCAGGCTCTCGCGCGCGGCGACATAGTCGACGCTGTCGAAGCCTGCCTCGAGAAGCGCGGCAGTGGCTTTACCGGTCACGCCGTTTTCATCGGCACCGGCCGCGAGCGCTGCCGCCGTCTGGCGCAAGATGACATTGAGCTGTCGCGCGACGTCGAGCTCGGCGGCGTCGAGATAGGCGTTGCGCGACGACATTGCCAGGCCATGCGCATCGCGCACGGTTGGCGCGCCGACGATTTCCACCGGAAGGTCAAGATCGCGGCAGAGCTTTCGGACGACGCAAAGCTGCTGGTAGTCTTTTTCGCCGAAGATGGCGTAGTCGGGCAGGGCTTGCAGAAAGAGCTTGGCCACGACCGTGGCGACGCCCTCGAAGAAGGTCGGCCTGAAATCCGATTCCAGGCCAGAAGACGGGCCGCCGACCGAAATCTTCGTCGCAAAGCCTGCCGGATACATTTCGGAAACCGTAGGCGTGAAGGCAAGCTGTGCGCCGGCCTCGGTCAGCCGGTCGAGATCGCGGGCCAGCTGCCGCGGATACTTGTCGAGATCTTCAGTGGGGGCGAACTGGGCCGGGTTGACGAAGATGGAGACGACGCAGCGATCGGCCGTTGCGAGCGCAGCCCCGACCAGCGAGATATGGCCGTCATGCAAAGCGCCCATGGTCGGCACCATGGCGACGCTCAGGCCTTCGCGCCGCCATTCGCGGATCTGCGCGCGAAGGCCGCGCACGGTGTCGACGACGAGCGGCTGGCGGATGGGGGGCCGGTTCATGCCTTGTCCTTGTCGCTCGCGGCTGAAAAGACGTGGCCCGGCCCGGGGAAGGTGCGGCTGCGCACCTCCGCCGCATAACGCGCCGCGGCATCGGCGACAGCGCTGCGCAAATCGGCGTATTCCTTGACGAATTTCGGCACCCGGTCGACCGTCAGGCCGACCATGTCGTCGATGACCAGGATCTGGCCGTCGCAATCGCGGCTGGCGCCGATGCCGATGGTAGGAATGGTAATGTGCCGGGTGAGGTCGGCGGCAACGGTCTCGACCGTGCCTTCGATGACCAGCGAAAACGCGCCGGCCTTTGCGACCGCGTCGGCGTCGCGCATGAGCGCGGCCACATTCTCCGGCGTGCGGCCCTTGATCTTGTAGCCACCGTCCTTTTCCACCGATTGCGGGTGCAAGCCGATATGGCCCATCACTGGAATGCCGGCCGTGACGATTGCGGCGATCTGGAGGGCGACTTCGACGCCGCCTTCCAGCTTCACCGCCTCGCAGCCGGTTTCCTCAGAGATGCGGCGCGCCGAGGCAAGGGCTTGCGCGGCCGAAGTCTCGTAGCTGCCGGCCGGCATGTCGACCACCACGCAGGCCTTTGACGAACCGCGCATCACGGCCTGGCCATGGGCGATCATCATCTCCAGCGAGGCGCCGAGCGTGGTCTTGTGGCCATGCAGCACCATGGCAACGCTGTCGCCGACCAGGAGAAGGTCGACATGATCGTCGAGCAGGCGGGCGACGGGATAGGTGTAAGCGGTAAGGCATACGACCGGCACGCCGCCCTTGCGGGCGCGTATTGTCTCCGCACTGATCCTGGCGACAGCTAAGGCCATTCCTCACCTCCCGCAGCCGGCGTTGACTACAGCGCCGCGCGTCCCGTGGACGCGCAAAGGACGCTGTAGCACTTTGGTTTGCGCATGATCCTTTCCGAAAATCGATTTCGATTTTCGGGGTCATGCGGCAGCGCCGGGCGATGAGAGCTTTAGGAAGACGCAGCCGGCTTGGCAAGCGTCGGTTCGCAGGTGCGAAATGGATCGGCCAATGACCGAGCGTTTCGGCATGCCGTCAGTGCCGCAGGCGCCGCAAAACCCTTGCCTTCGCCAAGGCCTGACGCCATAAGCAGGGAACAGCCACCGCCGCGCGCCCGCGAGGATCTGAATGAAAACTTTCCTTCTGCAGTTTTTCACCTGGTGGAACCGCCAGACGCTGGGAACCCGTTTTCACACCTGGCGCCACGGCAACAAGGTCGGCCAGGATGGGGCCGGCAATGTCTACTACGAAGGCGGCGTCGATTCGGAAGGCCGCACCCGCCGCTGGATCATCTACGCCAATTATTCGGAGGCGTCGGCGATCCCTCCGGGCTGGCACGGCTGGATGCATCACCGCGTCGATGTGGCGCCGCCAAGCGACGACTATCGGCCGCGCGAATGGGAAAAGGCGCATGAGCCGAACCTCACGGGAACACCGGCGGCTTATCGCCCGAAGGGTTCCGTGCTCACCAATCAGCACCGTCCGCAGGTGACGGGCGACTACGATGCGTGGACGCCTGGTTCTTGACCGCCGGCCGGTCCTTTGTCGCCACAATTGGCGTTTAGCTGCTTGCTGATATGACAACGGCGAATAGCCTTGGGCGTGACAGAATCACCCGGGCCCAAACCACCGGTATCTCCGCATGAACATTTTCAGCCTGACATCGATGGCCGGACTGGCGGCAATTGGCGCTGTCGCCATGTTCCCGACAGCGTTTGCCGCGGCGCAGGCGCCTGCGGCAGCACCGGCAATCTCCGATCGCATCACCAATCCGGTCGCCGAATTTGCCGGCATCGACAAGATCACCGGCCGTATCATCACCTTCGATGTCTACATCGACGAAACCGTGCAGTTCGGCGCTTTGCAGGTGACGCCGCGCATCTGCTATTCGCGGCCGGAGAATGAAGAGCCGAAGACCGATTCCTTCGTCGAAGTCGACGAGATCACGCTCGACCGCAAGATCCGCCGCATCTTCACCGGCTGGATGTTCGCCGAGAGCCCCGGCCTAAACGCCGTCGAGCACGCCGTCTATGACGTCTGGCTAAAGGGCTGCAAGCAGAAGTCGGATGTGCCGCCGCCCGACGCGGCCAGTGCCGAGACGCCCAAGGTCGACGCGTCCAAGCCAAAGCCCGCCGCTGCTCCGGCCGCCGAACAGCCAGACCCCACGGAACCTGACGCGACCAACACCAACTGATCCTCCGGAACCGTGGTGGCAACTATGCGTTGGGCCATGGACGATGACGCATTTATGCGCTTGGAGGATATTCTGATGTCGGACAGCAAACGGATCACGGCCAGCAAAGACGACCTGCTCGAACTCGAAAAGGGGTTCTGGACGGGCGACGAAGCTTACTACGCCGCCAATGTCGACACAGAATGCCTGGTGGCATTTCCTGAGATGGCACAGGCAATGGACAATGCCGATCTGGCCAAGACAGCGACCAAGCCCAACCGCTGGCGCGACCTTCAGATCGACCTCAAGGGTATCATCGAGCCCGGCAGCGACATTATCATGCTGACCTATGAGGCTCATGCGACACGGGAAAACGGCGAGCCCTACGCGGCGCTGGTCAGCACTGGCTATGTCCACCGTGTCAACGGCTGGAAGATGATGTTCCATTCGCAGACGCCGATGGAAACCGCGAAGGGCTGACCCCTTTCACCGGTCGAGCCGGCTCGGCCGCTCGGTCTCCGATCAGGGATAAAAAACGGCTTCGCCCTTCAGCGCGTCGGCCAACATCTTCTCGTATTTGACGCGCGGCACGTCGACCGCGCCGAAGCGTTTGAGATGCTCAGTGGTGAATTGCGTGTCGAGCAGGGCAAAGCCGCGCGCCTTCAGCCGCTCGACCAGATGATACAGGCAGGTCTTGGACGCGTCGGTTTCCCGGGCGAACATGCTTTCGCCGAAGAACACGCGACCGAGCGAGACGCCATAGAGGCCGCCGACCAGCCGTTCCTCGCGCCATGCCTCGACCGAATGGCAGTGCCCCAGACGGTGCAGTTCGATATAGGCTTCGCGGATCGGCGCGTTGATCCAGGTCGAGCGGCGCTCCTCGCGCTTTTCGGCGCAGCCGTCGATCGTCGCCTCGAAATCGAAATCGAAGCGGATGTCGAACGGGTGCTTGCGAATTGTCTTCCGCAAGCTCTTCGGCGTGTGGAAGCCATCGAGCGGTATGATGCCGCGCGTCTCCGGCCGCACCCAGAACACTTCCGGGTCGGAAGCGCTCTCGGCCATCGGGAAGACGCCCGAGGCATAGGCCTTGAGCAACAGGTCGGTCGGAATGCGATAGCCGGGAGCGTAAGGACGGGTCATCGCGGCATCATAGCGGCAAGTCGGGCGCTATTCCTCTTTGGCCAGATACTTTTCCAGCCAGTGGATGTCGTAGTCGCCATTGGCGATATCGGCATTGCCGACCAGGTCGCGAAACAGCGGCAGCGTCGTCTTGATGCCGTCGACGACGAACTCGTCGAGCGCCCGGCGCAGCCGCATCATGCATTCGACGCGGTTGCGGCCGTGCACGATCAGCTTGCCGATCAGGCTGTCATAATAGGGCGGGATCTTGTAGCCGGAATAGACACCGGAATCGACGCGGATGCCGAGACCGCCAGGCGTATGGAAATGCGTAATCGTGCCGGGCGAAGGCGTGAAGGTGCGCGGGTCCTCGGCATTAATGCGGCATTCTATGGCGTGGCCGTTGAACTTGATGTCCTCCTGGCGCACCGAAAGCCCGCCGCCGGAGGCGACGCGGATCTGTTCGTGGACGAGATCGATGCCGGTGATCGCCTCCGTTACCGGATGCTCGACCTGCAGCCGCGTGTTCATCTCGATGAAGTAGAACTCGCCATTCTCGTACAGGAATTCGATGGTGCCTGCGCCGGAGTAGCCGAGGTCGGCGATGGCCTTGGCACAGATATTGCCGATGCGGGCGCGCTCCTCGGCGTTGAGGGCCGGCGAGGGCGCCTCTTCCCAGACTTTCTGGTGGCGGCGTTGCAGCGAACAGTCGCGCTCGCCGAAATGCACGCCGCGGCCGGCGCCGTCGCCGAATACCTGCACCTCGATGTGGCGCGGCTTTTCCAGGTATTTCTCGATGTAGACGGCATCGTCGCCGAAGGCGGCTCCCGCTTCCGTGCTCGCTGTCTGCAAGGCGATCTCAAGGTCAGCCTCGGTAAGGGCGACCTTCATACCGCGCCCGCCACCGCCTGCCGATGCCTTGATGATCACGGGATAGCCGATCTCGGCGGCAATGCGCCTAGCTTCCTTTTGATCGGTGACGGCGCCGTCGGAGCCCGGCACAACCGGAATGCCGAGCCGCTTTGCGGTGCGCTTGGCCTCGATCTTGTCGCCCATGATGCGGATGTGGTCGCCCGACGGGCCGATGAAGGTGATGTTGTGGGCGGCGAGAATGTCGGCGAACTTGGCGTTTTCCGACAGGAAGCCATAGCCCGGATGCACGGCATCGGCGCCTGTGATCTCGCAGGCTGCGACGATCTGGTGGATGTTGAGATAGCTGTCGCGCGACGGCGGCGGACCGATGCACACGCTTTCGTCGGCGAGCCTGACATGCATGGCGTCAGCGTCGGCGGTCGAATGCACGACCACGGTCTGGATGCCGAGTTCCTTGCAGGCGCGCAGCACCCGAAGCGCGATTTCGCCGCGGTTGGCGATGAGGATCTTCTGGAACATCCGGCCCGCTCTACTCGATCACGACGAGCGGCATGCCGTACTCGACCGGCTGGCCGTCCTCGAACAGGATCGCCGTCACCGTGCCGGCGCGCGGCGAAGGGATCTGGTTCATCGTCTTCATCGCTTCGATGATCAGCAGCGTCTGGCCTTCCTTGACCTTCTGGCCGACTTCGATGAAGGCCTTGGCGTCGGGCGAGGGCGCGAGATAGGCGGTGCCGACCATCGGCGAGGGGACCGCGTTCTTGGACGGATCGGCCACTGCTGGTGCGGCAGCCGCGCCGGCCGCGGGCTGCTGCGCTGCCGGAGCATAACCGGCCTGCGGTGCGGCGATGGCGTGGACGGCCGGCGCCTGGCGCGATACGCGCACCTTCAGGTCGCCGAGCTCGACTTCGATCTCGGTGAGATTGGTGTCGTTCAGTATGCCCGCCAGATCGCGGATCAGTTGCTGGTCAACACCGGTCTTCTTTATCGACATTTTCGAGCCTTCTGTTTGTGGGCCGGTCATAGGCGTGCCGCCAGCGCCTGCAGCGCCAGCGAGTAGCCAAGCGGCCCGAACCCGCAGATCATGCCGACAGCGACCGGCGCGACCATGGAGACGTGGCGGAATGGTTCCCGCGCGTGGATGTTGGAGAGGTGAACTTCGGCGACGGGCAGCGGCGCGACAGCGCGGATGGCGTCGTGAATGGCAATCGAGGTGTGGCTGTAGGCACCCGGATTGATGACGATGCCGGCTGCCTTGTCGCCGGCTTCATGGATCCAGTCGACGAGGTCGCCCTCATGGTTCGACTGGCGAAAATCAATCTCGAGGCCAAGCGCGGCGCCCGCCTGCTTGCAGTCGTCGGCGATCGCGGCAAGCGTCTTGCCGCCATAGATGCCCGGCTCGCGCTTGCCGAGCGCGTTCAGGTTGGGGCCGTTCAGGACGAAAATCGTTTTCAAAAATGCCGACCTTTTCCGACGCCGGCCTCAAGCCGGCGCGCAGGGCCTTCTATAATGGGCATAGCCGCCCGCGGAAAGAGCACAAGTGCGATCTTTCACTGTCCACAACAGGCGGAAATGTGCCCGTGAGAAATAGGCTCGCGTGCAAGATCAGAGCGCGGCTTTCGCCGCCTCGATCTTTTCAGCCAGCACTTCCTGGCCGAGCGCCCCGAACACCACCTCATTGCCGACCACGTAGGAAGGCGTTCCGGTGATGGCCAGCTTGTTGGCGAGGTCGAAGGTCTTGGAGAAAGCCTCGGTGATGGTCGGATCCTTCATCTTCTCGCGCAATTTCGCCTCATCGGCGCCTAGCGACAGCGCAACCTTGATGGCCGCCGCCTCGGTGGCGCGGCCCTGGCCGCCGAGCAGGGCGTTGTGGAACTCGCCGTATTTCTCCGGATGCATCAGGTGGAAAGCCATCGAGACGACGCTGGCCTTTTGCGAATCCGGCCCGAGGATCGGGAATTCCTTGAGCACGAAGCGCAGTTCCGGATCGGCCTTTGTCAGAGCCTGCATGTCGTCGATGGCGCGTTTGCAGAAGCCGCAATTGTAGTCGTAGAATTCGACGATGGTGACCTTGCCCTTCGGATTGCCGACGACGCCGTCGAAGGTCGAGTTGAAAATCTCGGACTTGGCCTTCTCGATGACGCCGAGGCTGGCTATGCGCTGCTCTTCCTTCTGCTTGGCCTCGAGCGCCTCCTGCACTTCGAGCAGCACTTCGGGGTTCTTCAGGAGATAGTCGCGGATAATGCCCTCGACCTCAGTGCGATCGATCTTGGTGTCGGCAGAGGCGGTCTGCACGGTCTGCGCCGTGCCGGCCTTGGCCACCTGCGGACTGCCGGCGACGAACCCGAAAGCGAGCATAGCAAGAGCAGCCGCCACTCCCGTCGTGCCGAGCAATATTGCCTTGTTCATCGTCTCATCCTCTTTACCGGTTCCGGTCTATCCTAGTCGCCGCGGGCGACCGGAAGGTTCATTTCTTGAGTTTGCCTGAAGGGTTGTAGTTTATGATGTCCTGCGCCCGAATCCAGCCGGGCTCGCCGCGCTTCAAGTCTTTTTGCGCGCGCATGGCGAAAATTTTCGCATTCGTGTAATCGCCGGAATAAAAGTGGCCCTCGGCGGTGGCGAGTTCCGCCGCCGGAATGTTGCCAAGCTCGCCATAGGCCTGGGCGAGATAGCGGTATCCGACCGTGTTTTCCTTGTCGCGCCCGAGACCGTTGTTGATCTGCACCACCGCCTTCTTCAGCGAGTCGGGCGTGCCGATGGCCATCAGCGCCTGGCCGAGGGAAACGGGCAACAGGCCCGACCTCACCGGATCGAGGCTGACCGCCTTGGCATAGGCGTCCGCGGCGTCCTTGGGCTTATTGGCCTTCATCAGTATGTCGCCGCGCATTTCCTGGAAGTATGGGTTCTTCGGCTGTTCCTTGATCAATGCATTGGCCTTGGTCAGTGCTGCACCCAGATTGCCGTAGAGATAGGCCATCTGCGCTTCGCCATAGCGCGAGGCGAGGCTGCCCGGGGCCTTGCGGATCAGCCGCGTGGCGGCGGCCTGGCCGCCCATATAGGCGGCGATCTTGATGCGCATCATGTCGTGCCGCTGCTGCAGTGCCGGCGGATCGACCTTGTCGACGTTAGGGCTCTGCTTGACCAGCACTTCGAGATTGGCGATGCGCTCCTGCGGCATCGGGTGGCTGATGCGGTAGGGATCGACCTGCGTGCCGGAAAGCGACAGCGCGCTCTGGAAGCGGGCGAAGGTCTTCAGCATGCCCATGCCGGACTGGCCGGTGGCATTGAGATAGGTGATGGCAGAGCGGTCGGCGGTCGACTCTTCGGTGCGCTGGTAGGCAAGAATGCTGCGCTGCGCCATCTCGCCGCCGCCCGCAGCCACGCCCATGCCGGCGCCGGCAAGGCCGCGGCTGTTGGTGGTGGCGCCGGCAACGATGGCGCCGGCGCCAAGCAGCGTGGCGATGATGGCCATGGTCTTGGCGCGCTCGAGCTGGTCGCGCAATTTCTGCTGATGGCCGCCGGCGATGTGGCCGGCCTCGTGGGCGATGACGCCGATGATCTCGTTGGGCGTTTCGGCCTGCATCAGCGCGCCGGTGTTGATGAACAGCCGGCGCCCGGTAACGAAGGCGTTGAAGCTCTGATCGTTGACCAGAACGATATCGACACCGTCATTGGCAAGACCGGCCGCCTTGAAGATCGGCCGCGCATAGTCGCGCACCAGCGCCTCGATCTCGGCATCGCGCACGACCGGCACCGCCTGCGCGAAGGCCGTCACCGAGCCGGTGACAGCGACGGCGGCGGCAAGCAAAAGCGTCGCGAAGCCGCGCGCTGTCTTCCCGATGGAAGATTTGGACATCGTCGATTTGGGTCGGCTCAGCATGAGGTCCACTGGTAAACGAGCGGGCGAACGATGAAAAGTCACGGCACCGAAACTAGGCGAACTTGTGATCCTCACATCAATCGGGCATTTGTGCGGCGCTGCCGCCGGTTGATGGCTTTGAGCGGCGGGCCGGACGGAAAGATTGAGGTCAAATGGTAGTTTCGCTGTCGCGCCGCGGTGAAGTCGAGCCGTTTCACGCCATGGACATTCTGGCCGAAGCCAACCGGCTGAAGGCGACGGGCGTGCCTGTTGTGTCCATGGCCGTCGGCCAGCCATCCGATCCGGCGCCCGTGGGCGTGAGGGAAGCAGCCGCAAATGCGCTGAGGATCGGACGCATCGGCTATACCGACACGCTCGGTCTGGCGGATCTGCGCAAGGCGATCGCCACGCATTATGGCGACCATTACGGGATCGATGTCGCGCCGAACCGGATCGCCGTGACCACGGGATCGTCGGCCGCCTTCAATCTGGCATTCCTGGCGATGTTCGATCCCGGCGACCGCGTCGCCATCGCAGCACCCGGCTATCCGGCCTACCGCAACATCATGGCCGCGCTCGGTATCCAGATCGTCGAGATCGAGCTCGGCAGCGACGCCTATCTTCATGCCGAACATTTGAAATCGGCGCACCGGGAAAAACCGCTGAAGGGTGTGTTGTTCGCCAGCCCGGCCAATCCGACAGGTGCGGTCATTCCCGTCGACGAGTTGTCGGCACTGGTGAGGACAGCCGAAGAACTCGGCATCGCGGTGATATCGGACGAAATTTATCACCGGCTGGCCTATGCCGCGCCCGACACCACGGCGCTGGCCCATGGCTCAGGCGTGACGGTGATCAATTCCTTCTCGAAATATTATTGCATGACCGGATGGCGCATCGGCTGGATGGTGCTGCCGGAAGCTCTGGTGAGGCCGATCGAGCGCATCGCCCAGAGCCTCTACATCTCGCCGCCGGAACTGTCGCAGATCGCCGCGATCGAGGCCTTCAAGGCGACCCAAGAGCTGGAAGCGGTGAAGGCGCGCTATGCCTGGAACCGCGAGCTGTTGATGCGGCGCCTGCCGGAACTCGGATTTCCCTTGGCGGCGCCGATGGACGGCGCCTTTTACGCTTTCTGCGATGTCACCCGGCATACCAATGACAGCATGGCCTTTGCGCGCAAAATGCTGGCCGAAGCGCATGTGGCGGCGACGCCCGGTCGCGATTTCGATCCGCTGGCAGGACACCGCACGATGCGCTTTTCCTATGCCGGCAGCCATGACGACATGGTCGAGGCGATGGCGCGCATCGAGCGCTGGCTGAAATAGCGGGGACGAGCATGCCGGATCTTAAACAAGCGCTGGCCGACGTCGCCGCCGAGATGGCCGAGCGCTCCGATCGCGGCGAGGTCGCCACCTACATTCCGCAGCTCGGCAAGGTCGATCCGAACAAATTCGGCATTGCCGCCGTGACCAATGACGGCCGCGTGCTGGTCGCCGGCGACGCCGACCAGGCGTTTTCGATCCAGTCCATCTCCAAGGTGTTTACGCTTACGTTGGCGCTCGGCAATGTCGGCGACGCGCTGTGGCAGCGTGTCGGACGCGAGCCGTCGGGCAATCCGTTCAACTCGATCGTGCAGCTCGAGCATGAGAACGGCATTCCGCGCAATCCGTTCATCAATGCCGGCGCCATCGTCGTCTCCGACATACTGCTTGCCGGCCACCAGCCGCGCGAGGCGATCGGCGAAATCCTGCGCTTCATCCAGTTCCTTGCCGATGACGAAGCGATCATCATCGACCGCGAGGTCGCGGCTTCCGAACGCGCCACCGGCTATCGCAACTTCGCGCTTGCCAACTACATGAAATCCTTCGGCAATCTCAACCATGCACCGGAGCTGGCGCTGGGCGTGTACTTCCACCATTGCGCCATCGCCATGAGCTGCCGGCAATTGGCGCTGGCCGGCCGCTTCCTCGCCAATGGCGGCAGAAACCCGGCAACCGGGCACTCCGTGGTGTCTGCCGAGCGGGCGCGGCGCATCGGCGCCATGATGCTGACCTGTGGCCACTATGACGGTTCCGGCGATTTCGCCTTCCGTGTCGGCATTCCCGGCAAAAGCGGCGTCGGCGGCGGCATATTGGGGATCGTGCCGGGTGTTGCTTCGCTCGCCGTATGGTCGCCGGGCTTGAACGCCAACGGCAATTCCAAGCTGGGGTCGATCGCCTTGGAAAAACTGGCCAGGATGATGAACTGGTCGATTTTCGCCCCCTGACGCCTTCCGTCATTCGCGCATGCAAAAATCCCGCGCCGTGGTTTGAACGGCGCGGGATTTTTGTCAGGAACCTATCTTAATCGGCTGAATAGCTTAGAAAAAGCCCTTCCGCTGCCACCAGCCGGCGCGCTTCGGCTTTTCCTCGGCCTTTGCCTCGTCGGCAACGCTGGAGGAAACCACCGGCACCGCGGAGGTATCCGCGGCCACGGCTTTGCGCCGTGACGGGCGAGCCTTGGCGGGCTCGTCGTCGACGGTCGTTTCCGTGGCGGCATCGGCCGCAGCGGGGGCGGCTGCTTCGACGGCAGCCTCCGGTGCAGCCTCGGCCGCCGTCTCATCGGCGACTTCCACCACAGCCTTCTTTGCCCTTGAAGCGCGCTTCTTCTTCGGCTTTTCGGCTGGAGCGTCGTCGTTCGCCGCGGCGGGAGCCGCTGCTTCTTCAACCGCTACGGCTGCTACAGGCTCGCTTGCGGCCGTTCCGACTTCAGCGGCCTCGGCCACCGAGGCGGTTTCGCCGGCTTCGGTCTCCGTGCCGTCTTCGCGACGATTGCGCTTGCCGCCGCGCTTGCCGCGACGGCGCTTCTTGCCCTGGGCGTCATCTGATGCTTCCATCGTTTCGACGGCGCCAACCTGGGCTTCGTCTTGCTGTGTTGCATCGTCATCGCCTGGTTCAGCGGCAAAGTCGTCGCTTGCCGCAGATACCGAAGCACCTTCGGCGCCATGCTCGCGATCGCCATGTTCGCGTTCGCGATCCTTGCCGCCGCGCCGCCTGCGGCGCTTGCGACGCTTGCGGTCGCGGCCTTCGCCGTCCTCAGCCGATCTCGGCTGCTGCTGCTGCGACTGCGGCTGCGCCTGGCGCGGCTGCTCGGCCTGTACCACAACCTCGTCGTCTTCCTCCTCGATGACGATCTCGTCCTCGGGCTCTTCCGGCTCGACATAGGCCGGGAAGGTTCGCGCTTCGACAAAGCCTTCCGGCTTTTCGGCAATGGCGCCGCGGAAGATCGCGTAATGCTGCACACCGACCGTATCATCGGCCTCGACGGTGATGGTCAAGCCAAAGCGGCTTTCGAGTTCCACCAGCGTGCCGCGCTTGTGGTTGAGCACATAGAGAGCGGTCGCCGCCGGGGTCCGCACCGTGATGTGGCTGCGCGAATCCTTGAGCAGGAATTCCTCGATCGCCCTCACCACCATCAGCGCCACCGACGAATCGGAGCGCACATGGCCGGTGCCGCCGCAATGCGGGCAGGGCTTCATGGTCGATTCCAGCACGCTGGCGCGGATGCGCTGGCGAGACATCTCCATCAGGCCGAAATGCGAGATGCGGCCGACCTGGATGCGGGCTCGGTCGTTCTTGAGGTGATCCTTCAGCCGCTTCTCGACGGAGCGGTTGTTGCGGTTCTCCTCCATGTCGATGAAGTCGATGACGATCAGGCCGGCGAGATCGCGCAGCCTCAATTGTCTGGCGACTTCTTCCGCCGCTTCAAGGTTGGTGTGGAGAGCGGTGTCCTCGATCGAGTGCTCCTTGGTGGAGCGGCCCGAATTGACGTCGATGGCGACCAGCGCCTCGGTCTGGTTGATGATGATGTAGCCGCCGCTCTTCAGCGTCACCTGCGGCTGCAGCATGCGGTCGAGCTGCGCCTCGATGCCGTTGCGCACGAAGATCGGCGTCGTGTCGCGGAACGGCTGAACCACCTTGGCGTGGCTCGGCATCAGCATGCGCATGAAATCCTTGGCCTCGCGGTAGCCTTCCTCGCCGGAGACAAGAATCTCGTCAATATCCTTGTTGTAGAGGTCGCGCACCGAGCGCTTGATCAGGCTGCCTTCCTCATAGACGAGGGCAGGGGCGGTGGATTGCAGCGTCAGATTGCGGACGTTTTCCCAAAGCCGCATCAGGTATTCGTAGTCGCGCTTGATTTCCGCCTTGGTGCGGCTTTCGCCGGCGGTGCGCAGGATGACGCCCATGCCCTGCGGCACTTCGAGATCGGCAACGACCTCCTTGAGGCGCTTGCGGTCGACCGCACTGGTGATCTTGCGCGAAATGCCGCCGCCGCGTGCGGTGTTGGGCATCAGCACGGAATAGCGGCCGGCAAGCGACAGATAGGTGGTGAGTGCAGCGCCCTTGTTGCCGCGCTCTTCCTTGACCACCTGCACCAGCAGAATCTGCCGGCGCTTGATGACTTCCTGAATCTTGTACTGGCGGCGCACCGGCTTGCGGCGGCTGCGCACCTCTTCCAGCGCATCCTCGGCGCCTACGGATTCGATCTCGTGGTCGTCCGGATGCGAGGACTGCACCTCTTCCAGCATGCCGCGGTCATTGTCCCCGGAGGTGGCTTCGCCACTTGCCTCGCTGGACGACCTTTCGTCACCCGGCTCCGCCGCAGGGACAGCTTCGGAGATCACATCCGCTTCGACGCTTGCCGCGATCGATGTCGGGCCGCCTTCCGACGGTTCGCTCCTGGATGTCTCGGCGTCGGAGGCTTCGCTGTCGCCATGCCCGGCATGATCGTCATGCCCGGCGGTATCGGCCGCGGCATGCTCGGAAGCAGGCGCTTCGGAGACGGCATCGCTGCCGGCATCGCCATGTTCGCCGTTCTCATCATCGGCGCCGGCGTCGCGCTTGTGTTCGCCTCGCTCACGACCCTTGCCGCCGCGCCGGCGGCCGCGCCGGCCGCGATCGCGGCTCTGGCGGTCGTCGCCGTCATTGTCCTCGTTCTCCTCGTCCTCGGCTTCCTGCGCTTCAGCGCGCAGCAAAGCCTGACGATCGGCGACCGGGATCTGGTAATAGTCGGGGTGAATTTCACTGAAGGCGAGGAAACCGTGACGGTTGCCGCCATATTCGACAAAGGCTGCCTGAAGGGAAGGTTCGACGCGCGTTACGCGGGCGAGATAGATGTTTCCTTTGAGCTGCTTCTTGTCCTGAGATTCAAAGTCGAATTCTTCAATACGGTTACCGCGGATAACGACAACGCGTGTTTCCTCCGGGTGGGAGGCGTCTATCAGCATTTTGTTGGGCATTATTTCGTTTCCTCCCGGCAGCCGTCAGCCGCAGCTTGCGAGGCAAAGCCCGCTGCTGCGTGTCTGGGATGTGGGTGCCGGATGTCTGAATGTCCGCCGGACGCCGCTTGAGCGCCATGGCGGTGCCGCCCGCAGCCACAATGGCGCGGTTTGATGCGGACCTTTCCATGATTGCGCTTGAAGCCATCGTCACCAGCAGAACCTTTTGAACCAAAGCCCGGACGAACCGGACCAGCTTGTTTGCTCATACAGAGCCGGCACGGGAACAAACCCGGCCGTTTTCCTCACGCAGGCGATTCCCCCGCCACGGGCGCACACCTGCGAAATTCGTCGCGATCACCTGAAGCCTTTTCGCGGGAAGCGAAAGGAGCCGCCTTTCATCTGACCTGTAGCAGGAAGCTGCGGGAGAAGCGGTTCCAGGATTGCAGTGATCCACCATCGCTTTTATGATTTGACGGGGTGGAAGGCAACCCCGATTTCGGATGCCGGCAAAAAGCAGTGCCGTAACGGAAGCACAGGCCTTAATCCTCAATGAAAAGGCTTGGTTAACCTTCTCTGGATACCAATCGTTAATCGAGTCTGCGGCCTGACCGGCATTTCGACCAACCACGCGGGCGCAAGGCGCCAAACCAGGAGCGACTGCAAGAAATGGGACTGGCGGGCACCACAGACAAGGGCCATGGCCGTGCAGGCCGTTTCCTGCGCGCTGCCGGTGTGCTGTTGCTGCTGGCGCTTTGCCTTGCTTTTGCGCCGGTTTCACGCGCCGCCGATGCGCCACTCGGCGCCACCGCCTACAAGATGGCCGGCGACGCAACCAAGATGCGCATCGTCATCGATTTCGACCGCGAGCCCGACATCAAATGGTTCCTGCTGCGCGGCCCCAACCGGCTGGTCGTGGACCTGCCGCGCACCCGATTCGCCATTGGCGCGAAGGACGCCAAGGCCCGCGGCCTGGTCAAAGCGGTGCGTTATGGCGATCAGGGCGAGGGATCGCGGCTGATCCTGACCGGCAAGGGGCCGTTCTCGGTCGACAAGCTCGAGGTGCTCAAGAACGAGGACGGCGCAGGCTATCGCATCGCCATCGACATGTCGGCAGCCTCCGACCGCGAGTTCGACGAAGCCCTTGCCAACCAGGCGCTGACCACTGGCTCGACCGTCTCCACCGACAAGGGCTCCAGGGTCGGCACAGGGCCGATCTCCAATCCCGGGCATCGCTTCACCATCGTCATCGATCCCGGCCATGGCGGCATCGACGGTGGCGCCGAAGGCCTCAACGGCACCATCGAGAAGAACGTGACCTTGGCCTTTGCCACTGAATTGCGCGACAAGCTCGCCACCGTCGGCAACTACGACGTGTTCATGACGCGCGACACCGACGAGTTCCTGCGGCTCGATGACCGCGTGCGCATCGCCCGGCAGCACGAGGCTGACCTTTTGATCTCGATCCATGCCGACACGATCAGCGTCAAGGGTATCAGAGGCGCCACCGTCTATACCGTCTCCGACAAGGCGTCCGATCCGCAAGCGCAGGCGCTTGCCGACCGTGAAAACCTCTCCGACCAGTTCGCCGGCATGGTGATCAAGGACGACAACAAGGAAGTCACCGACATACTGATCGACCTGATCCGCCGCGAGACGCATAATTTCTCGATGAGCTTTGCCCACACTCTGGTCGGCCAGTTGTCCACCAGCGTCGGCCTGATCAACAATCCGCAGCGTTCGGCCGGCTTCAAAGTGCTGAAAGCGCCCGATGTGCCGTCGGTGCTGGTGGAACTCGGCTATCTCTCCAACGCCAAGGATGAGGCGCAACTGCTCGACGCCGACTGGCGCGGCAAGGCGGCGCAGAGCATCACCAACGCCGTCGCCCTGTTTGCCTCCGCCAAGATGGGAACGGGAACCGGAGGCTGAGATGGTCGCCGCCGCCCACGACCGGAGGCAGCGTTGCACGGGGACAACACTAGGCGCTTTTATTTCCGGTGGGGGATGCCGAAACCGGGCACTGCCGTATTTTGCCCACATGGTGGCGACATGGGTTTTCCATCACGGATCGGGACAGTTGCGAAGGCTTGCGCGAAAGGCGGCTTCGTCTAGGAAATTCCCGGACCTCGGACTGGAGCGGGCATGATTCGTCTTATCGGCTATTTCTTTGGTATCGGCACGACGCTGGCGCTTATCGTCGCCGCGGGCGTGGCGATATACATCAGCCATCTGTCGAAAGACCTACCCGACTACGAGGTTCTGGCCAAGTACGAGCCGCCGGTGACGACCCGCATCCATGCTTCCGACGGCTCGCTGATGGCCGAATATGCGCGCGAACGGCGGCTCTATCTGCCGATCCAGGCGGTTCCGGACCGGGTCAAGGCGGCGTTCCTGTCGGCCGAGGACAAGAATTTCTACAACCATCCCGGCATCGACATCACCGGGCTTGGCCGCGCCATCTACGTCAACCTGCAGAATCTGGGTTCGGGCAGGCGCCAGGTCGGCGCCTCGACCATCACCCAGCAGGTGGCGAAGAACTTCCTCTTGTCCTCGGACCAGACCTACGAGCGCAAGATCAAGGAGATGATCCTGGCCTTCCGCATCGAGCAGGCTTATTCGAAGGACCGCATCCTTGAGCTCTATCTCAACGAAATCTTCTTCGGTTTCGGCGCCTATGGCGTTGCGGGCGCGGCACTGACCTATTTCGACAAGTCGGTCAACGAACTCACCGTCGCGGAAGCCGCTTATCTGGCGTCGCTGCCGAAGGGGCCCAACAACTACCATCCCTTCAAGCATGCCGACCGCGCCATCGAGCGCCGCAACTGGGTCATCGACCAGATGGTCGAGAACGGCTACGTGACGCGCGAGGAAGGCGACAAGGCCAAGGCCGAGCCGCTTGGCGTGACGCCGCGCCGCAATGGCTCCTATCTGTTTGCGGGTGAATATTTCACCGAGGAAGTGCGCCGCCAGATCATCTCGCGCTATGGCGAGAACGCGCTCTATGAGGGCGGCCTTTCGGTGCGCACGACGCTCGATCCGAAGATCCAGCTCATCGCCCGCAAGTCGATGCAGAACGGCTTGCTCAAATACGACACGCTGCGCGGCTATCGCGGACCGGTGACGCATATCGATGCTTCCGGCGACTGGGGCGTGGCGCTGGGCAACGTCAAGGGGCTGGAAGACGTGCCGGAATGGTCGCTTGCCGTCGTGCTCGACAGCTCGGCGACCGGCCTTTCCATCGGCCTGCAGCCGACGCGGCAGATATCAGGCGACATCGTCAAGGAACGCGTCGAAGGCGCCGTCAGCAAGGAAGACATGAGCTTTGCCATGCGCCATGTGGTCGATGGCAAGACGGTCAAGGCCAAGTCTCCGGCCGATGTACTGCAGCCCGGCGACGTCATCTTCGTGCAGAAGAACGAAGGGTCGGAAGGCGCCTACACGTTGCGCCAGGTGCCGGAAGTGGAGGGCGGCCTGATCGCCATGGATCCACATACCGGCCGCGTGCTGGCCATGGTCGGCGGCTTCTCCTATGCGCAGTCGGAGTTCAACCGCGCCACGCAGGCGATGCGCCAGCCGGGATCGTCCTTCAAGCCGATCGTCTATTCGGCCGCGCTCGACAATGGCTATACGCCGGCCTCGGTTATCATGGACGGACCGATCACCATCCAGAGCGGCAACACGACCTGGACGCCGAAGAACTATGACGGCACGGTGGCCGGCCCCGCGACCTTGCGCTCCGGTATCGAAAAGTCGCGCAATTTGATGACGGTGCGGCTCGCCAACGACATGGGAATGAAGCTGGTGGTGGAATATGCCGAGCGTTTCGGCGTCTACGACCATCTGGCGCCGTATCTGCCGATGGCGCTGGGCTCCGGCGAGACGACGGTGATGCGCATGGTGTCGGCCTATTCGATCATGGCCAATGGCGGCAAGTCGATCAAACCCTCGCTCATCGACCGCATCCAGGACCGCTACGGCAAGACCGTGTTCAAGCAGGACGAGCGCGGCTGCGAAGGCTGCAACGCGCCCGAATGGAACAACCAGCCCGAACCGGAACTGGTCGACAATTCCGAGCAGGTGCTCGATCCGATGACTGCCTACCAGATCACCTCGATGATGGAAGGCGTGGTCCAGCGCGGCACCGGCGCCACCATCGCCGAGCTTGGCCGCCACATCGCCGGCAAGACCGGAACGACCAATGACGAGAAGGACGCCTGGTTCATCGGCTATACGCCGAACCTCGTCGTCGGCCTCTACATGGGTTACGACACGCCGCGCGGTCTCGGCCATGGCGCCACCGGCGGTGGTCTGGCGGCGCCTATCTTCAAGGACTTCATGCGCGTTGCGCTGGACGGCACGCCCAATGTCGACTTCAAGGTGCCGGAAGGCATGAACCTGGTCGCGATCAACCGCAAGACCGGCATGCGTGCCGCGTCGGGCGATCCCGGCACCATCATCGAAGCCTTCAAGCCCGGCACCGGCCCCGCCGACAGCTATTGGGTGATCGGCATGGGCGCCGACGGGTCCAACGGCGCCGGCGGACCGCTATCGCCGCAGGCTACGGAAGCTATCCAGGCACCCGGCGGCGGACTCTACTGACGACCTGATTTTTTACGTCGAATGGGCTGGCTTGTTGAGCCGGCCCATTTCGCTTTACAGGCAGCAATGCCGTGCCTATGTATCGCGCCGACCCAAGCGCCACTTCAAAAACAGGACAGAACAACCAGCCATGCGCGCGGAAACGCAGAATATTGTCGACGAGATCAGGCAGGCGATCACCCTGCTGAGGAGGCATCTTTGACTGGGATCAGGCTATAAAGCGGCTTGAATACCTGAACGTGCGCGCCGAGGATTCCAGCCTCTGGAATGATCCGCTGGAAGCGCAAAAGCTGATGCGCGAGCGCCAAGGCCTCGAAGACGGGATCGCCGGCGTCAAAAGCCTGACTCAGGCGCTGGAAGACAATATCGGCCTGATCGAACTGGGTGAGGAAGAGGGCGACCAGAGCGTGATCGCCGAGGCGGAAGCAGCCCTCCGCTCGATGCAGGGCGAGGCCAAGGCCCGCCAGGTCGAGACGCTGCTGTCGGGCGAGGCCGACGCCAACGACACCTATCTCGAAGTCCATGCCGGCGCCGGCGGCACCGAGAGCCAGGACTGGGCCTCGATGCTTCTGCGCATGTACACGCGCTGGGCCGAGCGTCGCCGTTTCAAGGTCGAAGTGCTGGAAGTCCATGACGGCGAAGAGGCCGGCATCAAGTCCGCCACGCTCCTGATCAAGGGCCACAATGCCTATGGCTGGCTGAAGACCGAGTCGGGCGTTCATCGCCTGGTCCGCATTTCACCCTATGACAGCAATGCGCGCCGCCACACGTCCTTCTCCAGCGTCTGGGTCTACCCGGTCGTCGATGACAGGATCGAGATCGACGTCTCGGAATCCGATGTACGCATCGACACCTACCGCTCATCCGGTTCGGGCGGCCAGCACGTCAACACCACGGACTCGGCGGTTCGCATCACCCATATCGCCACCGGCATCGCGGTTGCCTGCCAGGCCGAACGCTCGCAGCACAAGAACAAGGCGAAGGCCTGGGAAATGCTGCGCTCGCGCCTTTACGAGGAAGAGCTGAAGAAGCGCGAAGCGGTGGCCAATGCCACAGAAGCGTCGAAGAGCGACATCGGCTGGGGTCACCAGATCCGTTCCTATGTGCTGCAGCCCTACCAGTTGGTGAAGGACCTGCGCACCGGCGTCGAGAGCACCAGCCCGTCGAGCGTGCTCGACGGCGACCTCGACGACTTCATGGAAGCTTCGTTGTCGCAGCGCATCGAGGGCGGTGCCGGTGAAGCCGTGGCCGACCTCGACTAGGATATGTCCATATTCAGCTGAGGCCGGCCTGCGAATGGCAAATTCCTGCGCTTCCGCCACTTTCGACTCGGCTGACTTGAATAAGAACATCCCTTGGCGGGGGAGCGAAGGAGGAACCATGACTCGCAGGCTCACCGGCAAATGCTTTTGCGGCGCGGTCCAGTATGAAGTGGCGGACGAGTTCGTCTATGCCGCCAACTGCCATTGTTCGAACTGCCGGCGCACCACAGGTTCCGCCTTCAAGCCCTTCGCCGGCATCGAGCGCGAGAAACTTGCCCTTGCCGAAGGGCATCACGGGCTCATCCATTTCGGCGATGACAGCGGCCACGATGCGCATTGCAGCCGCTGCGGCTCGTTGCTGTATTCGCTGGTCCGCGACGGCGCCTATGTCCACGTCGCCATGGGCACGCTGGTCGACGATCCAACGATCCGGCCGACCGCGCACATCTTCGTCGGCTCCAAGGCGCCATGGTTCACCATCGCCGACGACTTGCCGCAATATGAAGGGCATGTGATCGCCGGTCCAGGCGACGTATAGGCTGGAACCACATACGGCCAATCCCGTTGTTTCGTTGCCCGTCTGCCGGGAGTTGAGCCTGGCCTTGGATCTCGTCAGCGGTTGCAGATGGCGGCGTAGATGTGCGGCCTCGCGCAGCAACTTCTTGCGCCGGCCAAGGAATCAGCCCAGCATCCGAGCGCTGGAAGAGAAAAAGCATTTATGGCCGGACGCGGCATATCTGCGACCTGACGATCCGGCCACTGGGAAGACACGTTCCGGGAACGGGCAAGCGAAACGCTTGATGCTCGTGTGAAAGGAACGCTTCCATGTCTGCTGCCACTCTCCGATCGGCCAGAGCCGTTCAACCGGCTGGCCGACTCCTGTTTTCCTTGTTCGTCACCCCGATCGTTGCAATCGCGATGGCGGTGCTGACCGCACCCGCCTTCGCCCATGACGCCAAGCCCACGGCGGCGAAGCCGCAAGGCTGGAGTTATCCCTTCGCCTGCTGTGCAAACTACGACTGCCGCACCACCCATACCGGCGAGGTGCTGGAAAAGCCGGAGGGTTATGTCATCGCCGGAACGGGGGAGGTCGTGCCGATGAGCGACAAGCGGGTCAAGGACTCACCCGACGGCGATTTCCACTGGTGCGCGCACCAGGCCGGCCTCGACGCAGGCAAGACGATCTGCCTGTTCGTGCCACCGCGTTCCTACTGAGTTCTGTTGGCAGTTCTCATCGGAAGGCCGGCCTTGGTGCTGAAGGCGCTTGCGTCAGACGGAAGCAGCGAGTGCTGAGGCGAAGTCGCGATACGGGCGCAGTGGGCGACCCAGAAGTGCCGTCAGGCGCTCGACGTCGCCGGCCTCGGGCAACATCCCGTCGGTGAAGAAACGCTCGCCCATCAGGCGCATGTCGTAGGCCATCCAGGCGGGCAGGAACTGCTTGAGATTTTGCTCAAAACCCTCCGTATTGTCGCCGCTGTAGCTGATCGGGCGGGCGAGTACGTCTGACCAGATTGCGGCAATGTCCGTCCCGGTCAGTGTCTGCGGACCGACGAGGTTGATCCTCTCGAACGCAAGCGGCTCCTTGGACCGTTCGCGACGCAGCAGCTCAAGAGCGGCGATCTCGGCGATATCGCGGGCGTCGATCATGGCGAGACCCTTGGGGCCGATCGGCATTGGGTAGGTGCCGTAGCCGGTGATGACGTCTTCGACCGTCAGATCGTTCTGGATGAAGTAGGCCGGGCGCAAGATCGTAGCTTTGAAGTCCATCTGTTCGATCATTCGCTCGACGCCGAACTTGCCCGCGAAATGCGGCACGTTCACATAGACGTCAGCGTGGATCACCGAGAGATAGACGATCCGCTCGATGCCGGCCGATCGGGCGACATTCAAGGCGATCAAAGCCTGGGTGAATTCGTCCGGCACCACGGCGTTCAAGAGGAACAGCGTGGAAACGCCAGACATGGCTTTGCGCAGCGAATCGACATCGAGAAAGTCGCCTTGCACGACGGATACGCCTGCCGGAAAACTGGCTTTCGACGGATCGCGCACGAGAGCACGCACATCGGCGCCGCGCTTGGCGAGCTGTTCGACGACTTGGCGGCCGATATTGCCGGTGGCGCCGGTAACGAGAATGGTCATGGAATTTCTCCTGTTGGGTTGCTTGACAGCCCCAATATGTGTGGCTCACAAAGAGCCCAGTAGACGGCAATTTTAGACACGTCGTCTCGCTGGTGGGACAGTCATGGATCTTTTAGCCCTTGCCGATTTTAACCTCGTGGCTCGCCATGGCGGCTTCGGCAAAGCGGCAAGGTCCACCGGCCGGCCCAAGGCAACGTTGTCCCGGCGCGTTGGCGAATTGGAAAGCAGTCTCGATCTGCGTCTGTTCGAACGGGGTGCGCGTAACCTGAAGCTGACCGAAGAAGGACGGGCGCTCTTCGAGCGGACGGGGGCGTTGCTTGCCGAGCTGGACGAGACGGCATCGGCGATTGCCTCGGGCGGTCAGAGACCCAAGGGCAGATTGCGGATCAGCGCGCCTTTGCATTTTTCGCAGACTGCAATGGGGAGGATCGCTGCGGGATTTGCCCTGAGGTATCCTGAGGTGAGGCTTGAAGTGACCACCGAAGACCGGCATGTCGACATGATCGAGGAAGGCTACGATCTGGTAATCCGGGTCAATCCGGATCCCGATGAAAGCCTGGTCGGACGGGCGTTTCTCCGCGACCGCCTGGTCGTTGTGGCGAGCCCGGACCTTCCTCGCCCGACCGATGGGCTCGCCGCTCCTGGCGTTGCGCGCGGGACAGGCGAGCGGCAAACATGGCAGGTGAAGACACCAGGTGGCCGGGCAACACTTAGAATCGAGCCGGTCCTCGCCTTGTCGACGCTGATCATGGTCCGGGATGCGGTGCGAGCCGGCATCGGCGCAGGACGGCTTCCCATTTCGTTGGTGGCCCACGACCTGGCTGACGGCACACTGGTGAATTGGGGGGATATTGACGGCCCCGAAATTTCTCTATGGACGCTCTACCCCTCCCGGCGGCTGCTCAGCGCGCGCGTGTCGGCGTTCCTGGATTTTCTGAAACAGGCTTTCCCAAACGGGACGCCGGACGAACTGGCCGCCTATATCGGCAGGTGACGACGATTGGGAGGTGACGACGGGCCTGCTTCAGCCAGAGCGCCGCTCGGCTCGATCGACCGGAGCCTGCTGACAGACAGTTGTCAGGAGCCTTCCTTTATGGTGCCTTGCCGCATGGGTGGCGGGCAACGGAGAGGAAAGCTTTTCATGACCATCAAGGCCAGCTGTCATTGCAAGGCGACGACGTTCGAGGTTTCGCAGGCGCCCGAGACGGTAACACAATGCACCTGCTCGTTCTGCTCCAAGCGCGGTTCGCTGTGGGCTTACTACGTTCCGTCGCAATTCAAGCTCACCAGCTCGCCGGAAAACGTTTCCTTCTATCAATGGGGATCGAAGACCGTCAAACACGGGTTTTGCGCCATTTGCGGCTGCGGCACCTTCACCGAAACGCCGGACTGGTCGACCGGAAAACCGGACTTCGACAATCCCAAGATCTCAGTCAATTCGCGGCTGTTCGACGATTTCGACCTCGACAAGGTCGAGGTGGTCGTCATTGACGGCAAGAACCTCTGGTAGGCCAGCACCAGCCACCGAAGCGGAAGTGTGGCGCGAGCGGGGAGAAGCCGCTTTCGCCGCTCGGTTTTTCGCCGCATTTCATGTTACAAGACCGGAGAAGGGCTTATATGCGCGAGCCGCAAAGGCCGCGCTTTGGAGAGGGACGATCCTTATGAAAAAGACTGTGCTCGTCGCCGTTGCGACGGCTGTGCTGGTGAGTGCCTGCACCACGACCGATCCGTACACCGGGGAGCAGAAGGTTTCGAACACCGCAGCCGGCGCCGGCCTTGGCGCCCTGGCGGGCGCGGGCCTCGGCCTGCTTGCCGGCGGCAATGACCGCCGCAACGCGCTGATCGGCGCCGGTATCGGCGCGCTGGCCGGCGGCGCCATCGGCGCGACCATGGACCAGAACGAGGCTGAACTGCGCCGCCAGCTCGAAGGCACCGGCGTCAGCGTCACCCGCACCGGCGACCAGATCATCCTCAACATGCCGTCCGACATTACTTTCAACGTCGACCAGGATGCGGTGAAGCCCGGCTTCTACCAGGTGCTGAACTCGGTTGCGCTGGTGCTGAAGAAGTTCAAGCAGACCACGGTCGACGTGTTCGGCCATACCGATTCGACCGGTGGCGACGAACACAATTTCGATCTGTCGCAGCGCCGCGCATTGGCGGTCGCCAACTATCTCTCAGGCCAAGGTGTCGATTCGCGCCGCTTCGCCGTCACCGGATTCGGCAAGACCCGTCCGATCGCGTCCAACGGAACGGCGGCCGGCCGTGCGCAGAACCGGCGCGTCGAGATCCAGCTTTCGCCGCTGACCTGAATTGTTCGGCATCGAAATGCGAAGGCGGCCCCCGCAAGGGGCCGCTTTCTTTTTGGGCTCCTGTGGTCCGCCAAAAGGTCTAACGCATTAGAGATTTCTAATAATCCCTTTCCGGAGGCCTTGGAAGGGATTAGCATTGGTGCGGTTCCAGAGGGGATGGGGCGATACAAACGGCCATGCAGTCACTTAGTCGGCCCCGGTCCTGCACGGCCAGATAAGGAAATCTGGGAGGAATGCATGACAAGAACAGCTCGTCTTGGGCGTTGCGGCGTCCTCATTTTGACAGGTCTGGTCTCTGCTTGGTGCGCGGCGGCCACGGCTCGAGCCGAGGACGCCAACAAAGCCGACATCGAAGCGTTGAAGAAATCGCTCGCCAAATATGAAGACTACACGGTCGCCGTCCGCGACCTTTATCTGTCGACTGTCGGGTGCGTCTATTACAGCGGGGACAGGATCGAGGGCGCAATGGACTATCCGAAGGGCGCTATGGGCATCCATTTCGTCAACGTCCCGAGTGTCGGTCAGAAACTCGATCCGATGCGCCCCAATGTGCTGATCTACGAGCCGACCAAGAAAGGCTTGAAATTGGTTGGCGTGGAATGGCTGGTGCCCCTGACGCCAGACACCAAGGAACCTCCAAAACTATTTGGCCAGACCTTCATGGGACCGATGGAAGGGCACTATCCGCTCATTCCGAGGGAGTTCGTCCACTACGACCTTCATGCCTGGCTGTTCAGAGACAATCCGAACGGCATGTTCAGTCCGACCAACCCGAACGTGAAATGCAGCAAGGCAGAGTTTCCGATGCTGGAAAACCCGACCAAGATGACACCCGGCCCGATGTGACGGACGGGCCAGGATAGGAGCGTGCCAAGAGTGCAAGCTGGCCGGCTGCATTTGAGAGCGCTCGGGAGTCAGGCTCGGACGACGATCGGCATGAGGGCCGGCGCGCATGAAGGCTGCCCGCATGAAGACAGGTATCTGGTCGCGGAAGTCGACAATGGCGCTGCGAGCCGTCAGTCGAAGGTAAAAGCGGCCCGCAAGGGCCGTTCTTGTTTGGCATGTCGGACTCCGTAATCAAGGCCTACGAGGTCGGCTGATCGACAATTGCCGCAACGATACGGCGCACGATCGGCAAGACCAGCAGCAGACTTGGAAAGCCCACTAGCCATGATGCTCCCCATGCATACGGCCAGGTCGCCACGAAACCGGTTGTCCAGCCCGCATTGATCAGCGTCGCTACCGCGGAAACAATGCACGACATCAGGATGGAAAGTACGAATGGCATTACCAGCGCATTGTAGGAGGCCGGTAGCTTCCTCGATTTCAAAACCTTGTGGGATGACGGTCGCATCACCTATCTCCTTCTCGAAAAGTGGAAGTATGCGCGGCTGGGCGCAGTCAGGCGGCCTGCGCCATTTGCTGGGCAAGGTTTCGAATAAAGCCGCGCAACGAACGCGGTTCGCGGCCCAGGGCGGCGCGCAATGTCAGACTGTTTCCGCCAAGGCCATAGTGGGCATAGTGGGCGTATATTTTGGCCAGCACCTGCATTTGGCGGTCATTGTAGGGAAGGCGTGCCTCGGCCGCCCACTCGCCAAATGTCGGCTCACCAGAAGAGATGGGTCTGCCAAGTTCCTCACTCATCATCGCAACGATGTCTTCCCGGCTGTGCATGCCGTCAGCGCACAGATCGAGGGTCGCGTAGGACAATCGCGCTTCGGTTAGGGCGATCGCCGCCACCTCAGCGACATCGCGGTAGTCGACGCGGGCCAGCTTCGCCGTCTTTGGAAACGGTTCCGAGAAAACACCATGTTCAACGACGGACGGCCAGGCCGCTGCGAGGTTCTGCATGAAATTGGCAGGGTGCAGAATCGTATATTCCATCGTCGTCGAGTAGAGAGCAGCCTCGACAGGCACCTTGCTGGCATGGTTCTTCAGTCGCGTATTGGTAGGCTGGATCACCGACGAGAAGACGAACTTTCGAACTCCTGCTCGCGTGGCGGCCTCAACCATGGCAACGCCCATGGCTGCTTCATCGGGAGCAAAAGCCGGCCCAATGTGAAAGACGCCGTCGACGCCCGCGACCGCCCTTTCGAGGCTCTGACGATTTCGCAAATCTCCTGTCGCAACCTCGGATGCGCCCACCTTCCGGGCCTTTTCGGCATTCGCAGGGTCGCGAACGAGCGCTCGAACATTGGCATTGCGGCGGACAAGTTCAGGCACGACAAGTCCCGCAACTCGGCCTGTGGCACCAACAACCAGAACAGTTGGATTGGCTACTTGCATGACGATTTCCTTCCATCAAGCCTGTCCTCGCGGGACAACTTGCAGAGAGGTACGACGTCGCAATTGTCGTTACAATTACCCGTTTTTGCGATATATTATGTCGAATGTCGGGAGAATGCATGAGCCGGATGGACGATTTCGAGGCTTTCATCGCGATCGTCGAGCATGGAAGTCTGACGACTGCCGCACATCGGCTGAACCGCTCGCTGCAGTCGGTCAGCCGGTCCCTGGCGGCACTGGAGCAATCAGTCGGCGTCGAGCTGATCCACAGGACAACGCGTCGCTCGACACCAAGTGAAGTCGGAGCAGCCTTTTTCAACCGGATCAAACCCGCGGTCGACGAAATAAACGACGCAAGACTTCAGGCGATCAATCAACGATCGGAGCCGGCAGGCGTCCTGCGCATCGGGGCGCCGGTTCTGTTTGGCCCGAACGTCCTGATGCCTGTCATCGCGGAATACATGCGGACATTTCCCCGGGTCGAGGTCGATCTTCAACTTTCCGATGGATTTGCCGATCTTGGCGCCGAAGGTCTCGACCTGGCAATACGCATCGGCGATTTGCCGGATTCCAACTTGAAAGCCAAACGCCTGGGAGCGTTGCGGCGCGTTGTGTTCGGCGCGCCTTCCTATTTCGCGCGGTGCGACCGGCCGGCCCATCCCTTCCAGCTGAGTGAGCACAGTTGCATCATCAGAACCGCTAACGAGCGTCCAGGTGAATGGACGTTTCAGATCGACGGGAAACCCCGGACCGTGAAGGTCGCAGGCGCTTTTCGCTCCAATCTGATGACCTCGGTCTATGCCGCCGCAATCCACGGACTGGGTTTGGGCTTCTCGCCTCTGTGGCAGATAAGACATTTGGTCGACGACGGTCTCGTCGAACTGGTTTTGACGGAATTCGAGCCGGCACCGGTGCCGATCCATGCCTTGTGGCAGGAAGGCCGGTCATCTTCGGCCAAGGTTCGGGCATTTCTGGATTTATTGGCATCCCGCCTGGAACTCAAAAGCCTGTAGCATCGACGGGTATTTGAAGCGCTCCAGGCCGGAAGAGATCGGGCAGATCGAGCCTGTCTTGCGATTACCGCGCATGGCGCTGATTGATCCTGAGCGGGCTCCAGATCTCGCATCCCAATCGCGTCCAGGAAAGCCGCGCGTCCTCGGGACGCCGCGGCTCATGGAATCAGACCTTGGCGACGATCTTCATGAAGGCCGGCATGTCGTCGCCGAAGCCGACGGTGCCGTCATTGTCTTCACCGCGGTTGTTGCCGCGGGCAGGGCGGCTGTTGCTGGCGCGCTGCGGCCTTGTGTCGCCGCGTTCCGGGGCGCGGTTCTCGTTGTTGCGATCGGAGACCTTGCGGTCGCTGTTTTCGGAGCGGATCGCTTCCTTGCGCTGATGCCGTTCGCCGATGTCGGCGACCGCGGCCTCGGCTACCACCGGCTGTTCCTCGCGCGCGGCATCTGCCGCTGGCGCGTCGTCGCTGCGCTTGGCATGGCGTTCGCGCGGCTTGCGCTCGCCACTCTCCTTGCGATCATGGGCCTTGCGGTCCTCGTCCTTGCGGCCGGCGCGGCGCGGAGCGCCACGGCCACGGCGGGGCGCTTCGTCCTCGCCGCCTTCGCTGGCGACCACGGTCGACAGGTCGCCGTCATGCCACTCGATCTTGTTGCCGATCAGCCGCTCGATGGCGTCGATGTATTTGGTGTCGGACTTGGTGGCGATGGTGAAGGATTTGCCCGAGCGTCCGGCGCGGCCGGTGCGGCCGATGCGGTGGACATAGTCTTCGGCGTGGATCGGCACGTCGTAGTTGAAGACGTGGCTGACGTCGGGAATGTCGAGGCCGCGCGCGGCGACGTCGGACGCCACGAGATAGCGCAATTTGCCATCGCGGAAATTGGCCAGCATCTGCATGCGGGCGCGCTGGTCCATGTCGCCATGCAGGGCGCCAGCGTCGAAGTCATACTTCAACAGCGAGCGGAACAGCTCCGCTACCTCGACCTTGCGGTTGCAGAAAATGATAGCGTTCTTCAGCTCGGCGTCTTCGGCCTTTATCAGATTGCGTAGCGTCTCGCGCTTGTCCCACGGCTTGGAGCCGGACTTGACCAGGCGCTGGATGATGTTGG
Source organism: Mesorhizobium sp. P160219 (assembly GCF_057786095.1). Classification (NCBI taxonomy): domain Bacteria; kingdom Pseudomonadati; phylum Pseudomonadota; class Alphaproteobacteria; order Hyphomicrobiales; family Phyllobacteriaceae; genus Mesorhizobium; species Mesorhizobium sp. P160219. The sequence goes on along the minus strand of NZ_JBYNWG010000001.1, from coordinate 4,654,295 downwards.
TGGCAGCGGATGCCGCCTTGGACACCTCGACGCGCACCGGCGCATGCAGGAATTTCTCGGTGAGCTTGGTGATCTCCGGCGGCATGGTCGCTGAGAAGAACAGCGTCTGCCTGGTGAACGGGATCATCTCGCAGATGCGCTCGATGTCGGGGATGAAGCCCATGTCCAGCATGCGGTCGGCCTCGTCGATGACGAGGATCTCGACGCCGTTGAGCAACAGCTTGCCGCGCTCGCGGTGATCGAGCAGACGGCCGGGCGTGGCGATCAGCACGTCGGCGCCGCGCTCCAGCTTCTTGTCCTGCTCGTCGAAGGAGACGCCGCCGATCAGCAGCGCGATGTTGAGCTTGTGGTTCTTGCCGTATCTGATGAAATTCTCTTCGACCTGCGCGGCGAGCTCGCGCGTCGGCTCGAGGATCAGCGTGCGCGGCATGCGGGCACGGGCCCTGCCTTTTTCGAGGCGGGTCAGCATCGGCAGCACGAAGGAAGCCGTCTTGCCGGTGCCGGTCTGTGCTATGCCCAGAATATCCTTGCCGAGCAAGGCATGCGGGATCGCGCCAGCCTGGATCGGCGTCGGCACGGTGTAGCCCGCATCGGTGACTGCGGAAAGGACCTTGGGCGACAGGCCGAGGTCTGAAAAGGTCAACGCTTCTAGAGCGGTCGTGGTGTCTGAGGACAAGAGTTGCTGTCTTTGGCTGGTTCGGGGAAGCGCAACGGCATCCGTCGCGGCAAGCACAGCGTGCCTGCAAGATTGGTATTGCGATTAGGCGCAAGCCCGCGATTTGTCAACAGAAACGGGCGGGATTGGCACGATTGTGAAAAGGTAAGCTTAATCGCGATGCTTAATTAGGTAGTCACTCTTTGCGCCGGCTCAATAGCGAAACTGCTCGGCGAGAATGCGTTCGTTCCACGAATGGTTGGGATCAAACAGCAGCGTTGCCGTCGCAGTCGGCGATTCGCGGACCGTTACGGAAGCCACCGCCTTGACCTCGGTGTGATCGGCGGCGGTGTTCACCGGGCGCTTTTCCGACTCCAGAATATCGAAGCGTACGGTCGCCTTGTTTGACAACAAGGCACCCCGCCAACGGCGCGGCCGGAACGGGCTGACCGGGGTCAGCGCGAGCAACGGCGCATCCAGCGGCAGGATCGGCCCGTGCGCCGAAAGATTGTACGCGGTGGAGCCGGCCGGCGTCGCGATCATCACGCCGTCGCAGTTCAGTTCCTCGATGCGGACCTGGTCGTCGACGGTGATGCGGATCTTTGCCGTCTGGTAGGACTGACGCCACAGCGCCACCTCGTTGATGGCGAGTGCCGAAACCGTCTCGCCCTCATGCGTCAACGCCAGCATTTCCAGCGGGCGGATCGTTTCGGCGACGGCGGCCGCGATGCGCTCGGTGAGGCCCCCGACGCGGTACTCGTTCATCAGGAAGCCGATGGTGCCACGGTTCATGCCGTAGACCTTCTTTCCCGTGCTCATCGTGTCGCGCAAGGTCTGCAGCAGGAAGCCGTCGCCACCCAGCGCCACCACCACCTGGGCGTCGTCGAAGGATGCCTGGCCATAGCGGGCCGACAGGCTCTCCATCGCCGCCTTGGCATCGGCAGTGTCGGAGGAGACGAAGGCGAGATTGGCTTTGCTCATGACATTCCGATGGCGGTCGGCCGATGGCGGTCGGCGGCGGTTGCGTGGGGTAGCATGGGCAAGCGCATCTGCAAAGGGAGGCATCGTCCGGCGCAGTTGCGGCCGCGGCGAAACGAAATCGGCGGCTCGCGCTTCATGTCGCCGGAACGGCGAATGTGATGGTTAAGAGCGAGCTTAAACACTCGTAAAGCCTGATCGATCATGTTAGCCGACAGAGGATGGGTGGCTGGGGGGCTAGCCAGTCGAGACCTGTCTATTGCCGGTGACACGCCTGATTATCGTCTTCCTGATGCTGGGAAGTTTCGCCCTTCTCTTTGCTGAGCTTGTTCGGCAGTCCGAAGACATGAGCTCCAGGCCGATGGCCTCACGCTGCGGCGGCGCCGGCGTGCCATGCCCGCAAAACGCGTTGTAGGCTGAAGCCAATCCACCAACGACGATCCATCGCTCACTGCGCGACAATCCGCAGATTGGCGTTGCCGTAGAATGTGTAGGCGAGATAGGTCGGATCGCCGGTCTGGTAGAATTCTCTGCGCACATCCTGCAGGATCTCGGCCAGATAGACCGGCCCGTCCTTGATCCGCGTGCTGATGCCGCCATAGAAACCGGTCGAGAAGGCCGCTGCCGCGCGGTCGGTCAGTGGCCACATGCCGCCGATGAAGCCGGAAGCGCCGCCCGCCAGCACTGCCGGACCCCAGCCCTGCACGAAGCCGCCGAGCATCTGCGAACGGCCGGTGTCGCAGGCGTTGAAAAAGTAGAACGGATTGCCCTTGCCATGCGCGGCCGCGACCAGCGCGGCCCATGTATCGGGGTCGAGCGACTGGTCGACGAGATCGATGGCAAAGACCGGCCGGCCACTGCTCAGCTGGTTGACCTCGCCATGACCGGAGAAATGAATGAAACCGGTCGAGACTTCACCGACCAGTTTCTCGAAAGAGGTGAAATCGCCATCGAAGCGGCGGTAGCCGTAAAGCTTGCTCAGCGCCGCGATCTCGTCCTGCTGAAAGCGCAGCGAGCGCTTGTCGAGATAGGAGGGCGCGACGGCCGCGACGCCGGTGAAGGTCATGCGGTCGAGCGGGTTGTCGACCTGTGAGGCACTGCTGCGCGGAGCCCAGCGCGCCAGCCGGTAGCCCATGCCGAGAAAACCGTCGGCGACGGCGCCGTCGGCGCTGCGCGGGCGGATCAATTCCCAGGGCAGCGTCGGGCTGTTCGAGGTGATCTGGATCGAATGGAGTTCGCCTTTGCCGCGCAGCGACCAGAACACGTCCTTGAACGGTTTCGGCACATAGTCGCGGTAGAGCGCATCGCCAAAACCTTCGGCGGCGAGCGTGACAAAGCGCTTTTGCGCCCCCGTATCGCTGCTTGCGGCAGGCTGCTGCAGCGAAACGGCGCCGCGCAGGCTCAATCCGAGCTGCAGCAGGCGGCGGTATTCGGAGTCCAGCCATGCCGTCATCTCAGGTGGCGTCGAGAACGTATCGGTCACCGGACCGGCCAGATGCGGCGAATGGATGATGATCTGCCCCGAACCCAGCCCGCTCGGATCGTCATAGAGGATGGTCACGTCGAGATCGGGGACGTCATCGCCGGCTGCGCCGCCGAGCGTCACATTGCCAGTTACCGCCGGCTGCGGCGCCGCTGCGGCCAGCATCAGCATGGCAGGTGCTGCGGAGCGTTCGGCTGTGGCGCTCAGAGCGGCTGCCTCGACAGGCGCGGTGCGGCGAATGATAACCGACCGCGATGCCGATCCCAGGAACCTCCCGGCGCTGTAGATGCGCGCGATGAACTGGGCCGGCTTGCTGTCCTTGGCGATCGGCCGCGCCTTGACGTCGAAGCGGACGAAGTCGCTGTCGCCCTGGCGGTAGAGCGTCGTCCGTCGGCTCCATTTGCCGCCGTCAGCGAGATCGAAGCCGGAGGCGAACAGATCGATATCGATCGGCCATTGCTCGGTTCCCGCCGGCATCGCCATGGCCAGGGCGCCATCTTCCGTCACCGACGAGCCCGGCGCTGCCTTCACCTTCACTTCGGGCGTGAATTGCTCTTCGGTAAGGGCGATCGAAACGGTCACCGTCTCGCCGGCGACAATCTCATCCGGCGCATCGATGGTTGGATGGCGCACCACCTCGACAGCGCCCGTCTCGGGTTGTGGAAGGGCGCCGCCGGAAGGAGGGCTTTGCGCCTGGTCGATGGGCGGCGGCGCTGGTTTCGGTGGCGCCTGCGCCTCCGGCGGACTTTCGGCGCCGGTCGCGGGTGGCGGGGCCGATGTCATGCCGTCCTCAGGGGGGATCCCTGCCTTATCGGGGGGCGGTTCGGCGCCGGTGGCTCCGCCATCCTGCGGATAGGTCCCGCCGAGATTGTTCTGGGCAGCGGCCACAGCTGCGTCTTCAAGACGTTGCTTTTCCTCTTCGTATCGTTGCCGAGCCTGCTCTTCCTGCAATTGGCGCTGCTGTTCCTGGCGTTTGTATTCCTCGTAGAGCGCCGCCTCCTTGGCGCTGTCGCCCATCGCGGCATCGGGACTGCCGGAGCCCGGTGCAACGTCCATGGGGTAGGGCTCCTGACCGCTGCCATCGGCGTAGTCGCTGCCATCAGGCTCCCAACCGCCACTCCCGGAGATGTAGCCGCCGCTCGCCATCGCCGGCGGTGCCGGTTCCGGCACAAGCGGCAGCGCCGGTGCCGCGCCGGCCACCTGGTCCGGCGTCAGCACAAAGGCAGCGTCTGCCGAGCGGCCATATGCCATCCATGGCCACTGGGCGCCTGACGTTTTGTCGATAGTGGTTTGCCTGACCGAGGCGAGGATGATGGCTATGTCCGCGCCGCGCTTGACCAGCGCAGCGGTGAGCGCATCGGCAAATACGGTGACGGGGCGGGCTTCGTCCAGTGCAACGGTTCCGGGTTTGGCCGACAGAGCGACGATGGCGTGGGTGAGGGGATCGACCGCCGCCAGACCCTGCATCACGCCGGAAGTAGGGTTGTGGCCATCGCCGGGATTGTCGAGCAGAACCACCTTCAATGTCGGGGTTGCCTCGAGCGCCTGCATGAACAGATCGAGGGGCAATGCCGTCTGGTCGACCGTTTCCTTTGAATCGATCCGGGTGCCGCGCGTCAGTAAATAGTTCCTGCCGTTGGCCTGCGCGGTGTGGCCGACATAGTAGAAGATGCCGACGGAGTCCGGTTTGGCCAGGGATTGGGCGAAATCATGCATGGCGCGCGCGACATCGGCGCGGTCGCCATCCGACACCTGCCGGACGGTGAAGCCAAGCGATCGTAGTGTCGCTGCAACGAGTTCGGCACTGAGGTCGGCGTTGGCGATTGCCGGTGAGCCCTCAGAGGTCGGATTGGCGACAACCAGCGCTATCCGCTCTTCGCCGCGCGCAGCGGAGAAGAGCGCCATGGTCATCAGCAGCACGACCGCCAGAAAAAGGCGCATGACCGTGATCCAAGCCCTGCAGGCTGCGGCGCTCACGCCACGGCTTGCCCCAATTCATCAATGGCCCAACCTTGACCATATCATGTCGGCTTCGCCGGCGCACTGCCGGTGCCGATGATGCAGTTGTGTCGCTAAAAGATATTGACTGTATGTTTAGTAATTAATACCGTTGCCCGAGATACCGAGTTGGTCAGCCGGCATTCGCCGGTGAATGATCACCAGGACGAAGGGAACTTAGGGACTCGAGGCGCAATCCCGCCGGTCCCAACAATGGGAGACACAAGCATGCAGTTGAAATCGACCGCCACGGCGCTCGGCCTGTCGCTGCTGGCGATGACCGGCATTGCCCGCGCCGAGGGCGAACTCCAAATCTACAATTGGGGCAACTACACCAGCCCGGACCTGATCAAGAAGTTCGAGGAAACCTACAAGGTCAAGGTTACCGTCACCGACTACGACTTCAACGATACGGCTCTGGCCAAGGTCCGCCAGGGCGCTTCCGGCTATGACATCGTCGTTCCATCGGCCAGCGTGATGCCGATCTGGATCAGCGAAGGCCTGCTCTTGGAAACCGATCCCAACACGATGGAGAACTTTAGAAACGTCGATCCGAGATGGGTCGACGTGCCGTTCGACCCCGGCCGCAAATATTCGGTGCCGTGGCAATGGGGCACGACCGGCATCTCGGTCAACAAATCGGTCTATGCGGGCGATCCGAACACCTCGGCGATTTTCCTCGATCCGCCGCCGGAACTCGTGGGCAAGATCAATGTCGTGCCCGAAATGGGAGACATCATGTTCCTCGCCATTGCCTATGAGGGCGGTAAGTACTGCACCGACGACAAGGTGCTTTTGAAAAAGGTGCATGACAAGCTCATCGAGGCGAAAGCGAAATGGCTGTCGCTCGACTATGCGGCCGTCGACGGTCTCGGCAGGGGCGACATTGCCGCCGGCGTCAACTGGAACGGCATATCGCTGCGCGAGCGGCTGGAGAACGACAAGATCGTCTACGGCTATCCCAAGGAGGGCTTTCCAATCTGGATGGACAATGTCGCGGTGCTCAAGGATGCCAAGAACGTCGAGAACGCCAAGCTCTTCCAGAATTTCATCATGGACCCCAGGAATGCAGCGATGATCTCGGCCTTCGCGCACTACGCCAATGGCATCAAGGGCTCCGAGCCCTTCCTGCCGGCCGATATGAAGGGCGCGCCCGAAGTGGATGTTCCGGCCGAATTTGCCGACAAGGGCCAATTCATGTCGGCCTGTCCCGCCGACGTCCAGGCGCTCTACACCAGGATCTGGACCGATCTGCAGAAATAGCAGCGCCGCCGGCCGAAGCTGACCAACATCGGGCCGCGCATCGCGGCTCGGCCATCCCCAATGCCAGATGCCGTAAAGCCGCCGCGGGAGATTTTTTATGTCCGATCTCGACCTTTGCTACATGCCGGCCAGCGAGGCGTTGCGGCTGTTCAAGGCGAAGAAACTGTCGCCTCTGGAACTGATGCAGGCCACCATCCGCCGCGCCGAGGCAACCAAGGCGACGATCAACTGCCTCACCTTCACGCATTTCGACGAGGCGATGGATCTCGCCAGAAAAGCCGAGGCGAAATACGCCAGAGGCGCCAGGACCGGCGCGCTCGAGGGCCTGCCGATCGGCATCAAGGATGAGAGCTACATCAAGGGCAAGCCGACCTCGCATGGCTCGCTGCTGTCCGGGGACGCCATTGGCGGCCATACCTCGACCATGAACGAGCGTGTCATGAAGGCCGGCGGCATCGTCCACGCCCGCACCGCGACGCCCGAATTCAGCTGCGCCGGTTATACCTGGTCGAAGCGCTGGGGCGTCACGCGCAACCCCTGGAACCCGGATTTCACGCCGGGCGGTTCGTCGGGCGGTTCGGCGGCAACGCTGGCCTCCGGCACGTCGTCGATCGCAACCGGCTCGGACATAGCGGGCTCAATCCGCATCCCTGCCTCGGCCTGCGGCCTGGTCGGCTTCAAGCCGCCTTACGGCCGCAATCCCGATGAGCCGCCGTTCAATCTCGATTTTTTCTGCCACACCGGGCCCTTGGCCCGAAACGTCGGGGATGCGATCCTGCTGCAGAACGTCATGGCCGGGCCGAGCCCGCTCGACATCGCCACGCTGCGCCCGAAACTGCGCCTGCCGCTCGACTACAAGCCGATCAAGGGTTGGAAGATCGCATTCTCCATGGATCTCGGGTCCTTCGAGGTGGATGCGGACGTGCGCAAGAACACGCTCGCTGCCTGCGATGTGTTCCGCTCGCTCGGCGCCACCGTCGAGGAGGTGGACCTCGGCTGGGGCGACGAGGTGCTCAAGGCCGGCATGGCCTATCTCGAACATCTCTTCGGCGCCTCGCTGTCGCCGCTGCTCGCCAAGAACGGCAAGGACATGACCAGCTATGCCAGGCAGTTCGCGCAGGACGGGCAGAAGTCGAAGGCGACGGATTTTGTCGCGACGCTCGATGTGGCGGCCAGGATGTACCTGACGCTGGGGCCTTTGCTGGAAAAATACGACGTGCTGATCTGCCCGACCAATGCGCTTCCCGCAGTGCCGGCGGAATTCGATCAGACCAAAGGCAAGGTCGAGATCAATGGACGAGAGGTGAACCCGTCGCTGGGCTGGGTGATGACGACGCCGTTCAACATGCTGAGCCGCTGCCCGGTTCTGTCGATCCCGTCGGGCCGCGCCGCCAACGGCGTGCCGACAGGCATCCAGATTGTCGGCCGCACCTATAGCGACGCTGACGTGTTCCGGGCGGGTATGGCCTATGAGACGGCTCGTGGTCAGTGGTACACGAATGCCGGGACACGCCCGGCGCTGTGAGTCCGCAGGGCGCCGGCATGCCAAGGCAGCGGCGGGATGTTTCGGCCGCCGGGGAAAGGCCTGACGACAATGGCGCAACGCATAGCCACTCCGGATGCGGGAAAAAGCAAGGCGGCCAAGGGTGCGGCGAACGACGCCGCGCCCAAGGACCGCCGGCGCGAGCGCGGCGAAGCGAGCGTCCAGCGCATCATCGACGCCACCATCGAGCTCATCGCGGAGGAGGGGCTGGCCAGCGTCACCATGCAGCGCATTGCCGAGCATGTCGGCTCGTCCAACGCACTGGTGGTCTTTCATTTTCGCAGCAAGGAGAACCTGTTCCGGGCCGTCCTGCAATATCTCAGCGACCAATATGACGCGCTGTGGCTGACGCTGGTGCGGGCGCCCGGCCTGTCGCCGGTCGAGCGGGTGTTGGGCGCGGTCGATTGCGCGCAGCGCTTTGCCCGGCAGCATCCGAAATGGGTCTCGGTCTTCGTCGTGTTTTCCAGCGACCGCAAGAGCATGCAGATCTACAATGAAATCGGCCTACCGAGCGATCTCGCCTACACGGCCGAAGCGCGCGAGCTGCTGATCGAGATTTCACGCAGCGGCGGTTACACCGGCGTCGACATAGACACGCTGTCGGAGAGCCTGAACTATCTGGTGCATGGCGCCTGGTATTGGGACCATCTCAACCCGTCCAGCCGCGACACCGACGTGCTGCGCAAGACCATGCTGCTCCTGCTGCACCAGGCCTTTCCGCGGCATTTTGACTTGGGGTGAGATGCGGCCATTGCGAGCGACGAAAGCGTCCTCTGCAAACCTAAACCCGAAAATCTCTACGATGCCTTGATCTCTGTAAAAACGCTTGCACAATCCAGAGGTGCGAGCTAAACAACCCAGGGATGTATTCGAGGGTGGGTAAATGTGGCATTGGGCGATACTTCTGTTGCTGATTGGCGTGCCGGTTTTCTTCGCCGTCTGGTCGTCGCGCAAATCGTCACAGAGCCCAGATGACCTCGTGGGGTTCGGCGGCTGGCTGATCCTGCTGGCGATCAGCCTGTCCCTTTCGCCGTTGCGCACACTTGTCGATATGGCCAGTCTGGTCAAAACCTACCAACAGCTTGTTACAGTGCCCAACGGGGCCTTGGCCATCTATGGCGAGGCAGCCCTCAATCTGGCATTTCTGGTGCTTCAGCTGGTCGTGCTTGTTTCGATGCTGCGGCGAAGCCACCGCTTTCCGCAGCTGTTCATATGTCTGTGGTTCGCGATCCCTCTCTTATTCGTACTGGACACAGTTTGGATATCGACTGTTCTGGGTGTCCCGGTAAACCGTTTGCTTGCCGGAGGAGCTCTGGTTACACCTTTGGCATCCTTCATAGTCACAGGGATCTGGGCCGCCTACGTCTACACGTCGGTTAGGGTGAGGAACACGTTCGGCGATACGGCAGCCATACAGGCTGCCACATTTTCCTAGAAGGTCCGACGGCTGCGAGTTGGCCTGATGTCGTGCTGCCAGCTCCGCCGAATAGAACCGTCGGCAGTCCTCCTTCGACTAACGAGCTTCGAGTGGCCTGCCACCCGAAGCTCGAAGAGTGAAGGGTGGTGCCCCCGGACGGAATCGAACCGCCGACCTTCGGTTTACAAAACCGCTGCTCTACCAGCTGAGCTACAAGGGCACGGCGCTCCGGTTAGCATATTTCGTGCGCCAGTAAAGACAAAACTCCGTTTTCGATCGCTAATGGACCCCGCCGAGGTGGGCGGGCCGCCATGCTGAAAACCGCCAATGCGATCCCTACATATCTCTCAGGTGCAAACGCATCGAACGGGGTGTCGCATGATCAGACTTGTCATCATCCTGCCGCTTGTCGTCATCGCCTGGTTTCTCGTGGTGAAGCTCATCAAGGATGTGAAGAGCGCCAAGATCGACTGGACCGGCGTCGCCACCATCATCGGCTTCATCGTGCTGGCCTTCTGGCTGCGGCACGTTACGGGCATGGGGTGACGGGAGCGAATAGCGAATAGGGAGTAGCGAATAGGGAAGTCTTAACTCCCGAAAGCCATTTCGCTACTCGCTACTCGCTACTCGCTACTCGCTGAAACCTTCGAACCTTTCGCCGCACCGCGACGACTGATCTCCAGAGGCGAATGGTCGCCTCGACCAGGGAGATCATCATGTTGAAGCGCACTCTTACGTCAGGCCTCGTCGCCATTCTCGTCGCCACCGGCGCGCTCGCCGGCACCGTGCAGTCGTCCTCCGCTCACAGCCACCACCATCATCACAAGCACCACGACAAGCCTTGGTGGTGGTGGAACCACCACCACAAGCACCACCACCACGAAAAGCCTTGGTGGTGGTGGAACCACCACCACAAGCACCACCACCACAAGCATCATCATGGCAAGGTGATCATCTTCCTTTGAGCGAGACGACCGCCTCGCGGAAAGGGCGGCTTCGGCCGCCCTTTTTTGCTTGGCCTCGATAGCGATGAAACCGGCACGCAGCAGATTTTTGCCGGACCCGAGAAGAAATCTCAAAAACCTTCGAACCTTTTTTCTCGTCGCGACGACCCATCATCAAGAGGCGGATGGATCGCCTCTCGCAACGAAACAAGGAGATCGTCATGTTCACGCGCAAAATCGCTTCCGCTCTTATCGCCAGCACTGTCGCCGCCACCTCGCTGGTCGGCACCGTCCAGCCGTCGGCCGCCCACAGCCATCACCACAACCGCGAAATCGGCATCGGCATCGCCGCCGGCGTCGGCGGGTTCGTGCTCGGCAGCCTGCTCAACCAGCAGCCCCGCACCGTCTATGTCGACGACGAGGGTGGCTCCTGGCACGTCCGCCGCTGCGCCAACCGCTACGCCAGTTACGATCCGTACTCCGACACCTATGTCGGCTATGACGGCTACCGCCACTATTGCCGCCTTTAGGAGGAGGCACCCCCACACGGAAAGGAGGGGCTGTACGCAGCCCCTCCTTCCTGATTTGAGCGCGCCGCGGTGCGGGCTACGGTTCGGAGATCGGCAATCCCGCTGCACGGCAGATGCGGGCAACACTCGCATTCTGCGATTGATCGCCCATGGCGATGAGTTCGAAGCTGCTTCCTTCATCCGGATAGATCTTGGCGGCGAACGGTTGGTCTGTTGTATGACCACCGGACGACGTCTTTGCAGCGACATGGCCGCAGACCAGGATTTCGCGGCGGCCGTCGAGCGTTCGCTCGCCGGCACGCATCGTCCCGAATTTGGCGGATACAGGATCCTGCAAATGCTGGCGAATGCCGATCGTGATTGTCTCCTCCAAAGCGAGCGAGATCGGAATCTCGCTGACTTGCTGGGAGACAGGGGCGGGTTCGGGCGCCGTCGCCACGCATCCGCACAGTGAAGCGGCGAGCAAAAGCTGAAGCGTTCTCCGCATTATAATCGGAACCCGCCGATCATCCTCGTCACCTCAGCGGCGGCGTCGCGCACCAGCGGCCCGATCTCCTCCAGCCGCTCCATCGTCACCCGCACCGTCGGTCCGGAGACCGAGACACCGCCGATCGGCTCGCCGAACTCGTTGAAAATGGCGGCGGCCACGCAGCGCATGCCGGGATGCCGCTCCTCGTCGTCGACCGACCAGCCGCGGTGCTTGATGACAGCCAGGTCATGGGCCAGCGCCGAAATGTCGGACAGCGTCTTGTCGGTGAAGCGCTGCAGGCCCGACTTGCGCAGGATGGCGGCGACGCGTTCCGGCTCGAGCTGCGCCAGCACCGCCTTGCCGATGCCCGAGGCATGGAAGGAGCTGCGCGTGCCCGGGCGGAAGAAGGCGCGGATCGCCTGATGGGTCTCGACCTGGCTGACGAAAACGACGCAATCGTCCTCGGCGACGCCGAGATTGGCGGTTTCACCGGTCTTCTCCATCAATTCCTGCATGACCACGCGGGCCCGGTCGACAAGCTTGCGGCGGCGCAGGAAGGCGGCACCCATGCGGTAGGTCTCGACGCCGATCGACCACAGCTGGTCCGATGTATCGAATTCGACCATGCCGTGGTTCTGCAGCGTCGTCAGCATGCGATAGGCGGTGGACGCCGCAAGCTCGCTGCGCGCCGAAATCTCGCTCAGCGACAGGCCGCTGCCTTCGGCGACGATGGCCAGGATGCGCAAGGCCCGGTCGAGCGACTGTACAGAACCGGCCTCGGACGGACCGTTGAAAGCGCGCGGCCGGCCGCGCTGGCGTTTTTCGCTGGTTTCCATGGCGGCATTGTCGCCGGTTTCGCCGAAATCGCAATGAAAAACTTTTTCATCGATTTTGATGGCCGGATTTATGGAAAACGAAAAAGCCAGGGGAATCAGTGTATAGAAGCGGTTTTCTCGAAATGAAAAATTATTCTGAAAAAATTGAAAAATGAAAACGACACTGGCATTGTCAACCAACCAACAATCTTGAGGAGGCTGGACATGGCCAGGATGCGCGCTGTCGATGCAGCGGTTCTCGTTCTCGAAAAGGAAGGCGTTTCCTGCGGCTTCGGCGTGCCGGGCGCGGCGATCAATCCGTTCTATTCGGCGCTGAAGGCGAGGGGCTCGATCCGCCACATCCTGGCGCGCCATGTCGAGGCGGCCTCGCATATGGCCGAAGGCTACACGAGAGCCAAATCCGGCAATATCGGGCTGTGCATCGGCACCTCGGGCCCGGCCGGCACCGATATGATCACCGGGCTTTATTCGGCGGCGGCGGACTCCATCCCGATCCTGTGCATCACTGGTCAGGCGCCGCGGGCACGGCTCAACAAGGAGGATTTCCAGGCGGTCGATATCGCCGCCATAGCCGCACCCGTCGCCAAATGGGCGGTCACGGTCATGGAGCCCTATCTCGTGCCGATGGCGCTGCAGAAGGCATTTCACCTGATGCGCTCGTCGCGACCGGGCCCGGTGCTCATCGACCTGCCGGTCGACGTGCAATTGGCCGAGATCGAATTCGATATCGATGCCTATGAACCGCTGGTCCCGTTCAAGCCGGCAATGTCGCGCGCCCAGGCCGAAAAGGCCTTGGCGATGCTCAATGCCGCGGAAAAGCCGCTGATCGTCGCCGGCGGCGGCATCATCAACGCCGATGCGTCGGATCTGTTGATCGAATTCGCCGAGATAACGGGCGTGCCGGTCATCCCGACGCTAATGGGCTGGGGCGCGATCCCCGACGACCACCGGCTGATGGCCGGCATGTGCGGGCTTCAGACCTCGCATCGCTACGGCAATGCGACGATGTTGGAAGCCGATTTCGTCTTTGGCATCGGCAATCGCTGGGCCAACCGCCACACCGGTTCGGTCGATGTCTACACCAAGGGCAAGAAATTCATCCATGTCGACATCGAACCGACCCAGATCGGCCGGGTGTTCGCGCCGGATCTCGGCGTCGTCTCGGACGCCGGTGCGGCACTGAAGATGCTGCTCGACGTCGCCACCGAATGGAAGACGGCAGGAAAGCTGCGCGACTGGTCGGGCTGGGCGAAGGAATGCCAGACCCGCAAGAAGACGATGAAGCGCAAGACGCATTTCGAGCAGGTGCCGCTGAAGCCGCAGCGCGTCTATGAGGAGATGAACAAGGCGTTCGGCCGTGACACCACCTACGTCACCACGATCGGCCTCTCGCAGATCGCCGGGGCGCAGTTCCTGCATGTCTACAAGCCGCGCAACTGGATCAATTGCGGCCAGGCCGGCCCGCTCGGCTGGACGCTGCCGGCAGCGCTTGGCGTGCGCGCCGCCGATCCGGATCGCACCATCGTGGCGCTGTCGGGCGACTACGACTTCCAGTTCATGATCGAGGAACTGGCGGCCGGCGCACAGCACAAACTGCCGTATATCCATGTCGTCGTGAACAATGCCTATCTCGGCCTGATCCGCCAGGCGCAGCGCGGTTTTGCGATGGATTTCGAGGTGAGCCTGGCCTTCGAGAACGTCAACCGCGCCAACGATCCGGAGGCCGGCTACGGCGTCGACCATGTCGCGGTCGCAGAAGCGATGGGCTGCAAGGCGGTCCGGGTGCGCAAACCGGAAGAGTTCGCCGGCGCGTTCAAGGAAGCGCAGCGGCTGATGAAGGAATACCAGGTGCCGGTGGTGCTCGAATTCATCCTCGAGCGCGTCACCAACATTTCCATGGGCACGGAAATCGACAAGATCACCGAATTCGAGGACCTTGCCGAAAGCCATGAGGATGCGCCAACGGCGATTGTGTTGCTCGATTAGGCGCGCCGATATTCAGGTGAGACAGGCCTGCAAACGGCGCCTTCCTGCGCTTCCGGTGCTCACGTACAGAAAGTACGTTCCGCTCCGGTTTTCGAAAGTCACCGTTTTCGACTCTGCCCGACCTGAATCTCAACACGCATAGGGCCAAGCAGAAGAAGGAGAAAAAGAATGCCGCGTTTTTCAGCCAATCTGTCGATGCTCTTTGGCGAGCATGAGTTCCTCGATCGCTTCGATGCCGCAGCCCGCGCCGGCTTCAAGGGCGTCGAATATATCGGCCCCTATGATCATACGCCTGACGTGGTCGCGGCCCGGCTGAAGAAGAACGGCCTGACACAGGTGCTGTTCAACCTCCCGGCCGGCGACTGGGGCAACGGCGAGCGCGGCATCGCGGTTTTGCCCGACCGCGCGCCGGAATTCCGGCAAGGCATCGCCAAGGCGATCAGCTATGCCCATGCGCTCGGCTGCGAGCAGGTCAATTGCCTCGCCGGCATCGCGCCGCAGGGCGTGGATCGTTCGGTGCTGGAAAATACTTTAGCCGAGAACCTCGCGTTTGCAGCCGAGAAACTGGAGCAGGCCGGCATCCGGCTTTTGATCGAGCCGATCAACACGCGCGACATACCGGGTTTTTTCCTGAACTATTCGGAGCAGGCGCTGGCGCTGATCGAGCGCGTCGGTTCGAAGAACCTGTTCCTGCAATACGACATCTATCACATGCAGATCATGGAGGGGGATCTCGCCCGTACCATCGAGGCCAACCTCGGCCGCATCGCGCATATCCAGCTTGCGGACAATCCCGGCCGTCACGAGCCGGGGACGGGCGAGATCAATTATCCCTTCCTCTACGAGCATATCGACAGGATCGGCTATTCCGGCTGGGTCGGAGCGGAATACAAACCGAAGGCGGGGACGGAGGCTGGGCTGGGGTGGTTTCGGGAGCTTAACGGGCAGGGGAGTGCCGCGGCTTAGCTGTTACGATTGAAGTCGCGTTCCTTCGCGCCCCCCTCTGGCCTGCCGGCCATCTCCCCCACAGGTGGGGAGATCGGACGTCATCCCGGCTTTCGCTCCCCAACATTGCAGGGTGAGCGAGGCGCCGAAACTGCCAATCTCCCCACAAGTGGGGGAGATGGCCGGCAGGCCAGAGGGGGCGCGAAGGAACTCAGCCTCAACAAAGGAGAAAACAATGGAAACCATCGGCTTCATCGGCCTTGGCATCATGGGCGCGCCGATGGCGGGGCATCTCCTGGATGCCGGCTACGCCGTCATTGCCAGCGACCACCGCTCGAAGCCGCCGGCCGATCTCGTCGCCAAGGGCTTGAGAAGCATCACCGGCCACGCGGCAGTGGCGAAGGCCGCGGATATCATCATCACCATGGTTCCCGACACCCCGCAGGTAGCCGAGGTGCTGTTCGGCGAGAACGGTGTCGCTTCCGGCCTGAGCAAGGGCAAGCTGGTCATCGACATGAGCTCGATCTCGCCGATCGAGACCAAGGTTTTCGCCAAGAAAATCAACGATCTCGGCTGCGACTATCTTGACGCGCCGGTGTCGGGCGGCGAGGTCGGCGCAAAGGCGGCGTCCCTGACCATCATGGTTGGCGGCGAGGACAAGGCGTTCGAGCGAGCCAAGCCCGTGTTCGAAAAGATGGGCAAGAACATCACGCTTGTCGGCCCGAACGGCGTCGGCCAGACCACCAAGGTTGCCAACCAGATCGTCGTGGCCCTGACCATCGAGGCGGTCGCCGAGGCGCTGGTCTTTGCCTCAAAAGCCGGCGCCGACCCCGCCAAGGTCCGGCAGGCGCTGATGGGCGGGCTGGCGGCATCGCGCATCCTCGAGGTGCATGGCGAGCGCATGATAAAGCGCACCTTCGCGCCGGGCTTCCGCATCGAACTGCACCAGAAGGATCTCAACCTGGCGCTGGAAGGCGCCAAGGCACTCGGTGTCTCGCTGCCCAATACGTCGACCACGCAGCAGCTGTTCAATTCCTGCGCCGCCAATGGCGGGGCGAAGGAGGATCATTCGGCGCTGGTTCGCGCGCTGGAGCGGATGGCGGGGCATGAAGTGGGTGAATAGTGAATGGTGAATAGTGAATGGTGAATGGTGACGGTAAGAACGCTTTCCCATTCACTATTTCACCATTCACCCTCCAAGGAATTTCCGTGCCGCATAAAGGCTCACCGCCGCCGCATTCGACACGTTGAGCGAGCGGATGGCGCCGGGCATGTCAAGGCGGGCGAGCGTGGTCACCGTCTCGCGCGTCTTCTGGCGCAGGCCCTTGCCTTCGGCGCCAAGCACCAGCGCGATCTTCTCGCCTGAAAAACCCGTTTCGAGTTCGGCCGGCCCGTCCGAATCGAGGCCGATGGTCTGGAAGCCGGCTTCGTGCAGCTGTTCCAGCGCGTCGGCGAGGTTCTTCACCTCGACCTGGTCGATATGTTCCAGCGCGCCGGAGGCGGATTTGGCCAGCACGCCGGATTCCTGCGGGCTGTGGCGGGCCGTGGTGATCAGCGCACCGGCGCCGAAGGCGACCGCCGAGCGCAGGATGGCGCCGACATTGTGCGGGTCGGTGACCTGGTCGAGCACCAGCACCAGTTTGGTATCGCCGAGCGCGTCAAGGCGCTTGGGCTTCAGCGGCTCGGCCTCGATCAGCACGCCCTGGTGGACGGCGTCCGAACCGGTGATCTTGTCGATGTCCTTCGGCTCGACCAGTTCGGCCTTGAACGGCAAAGCGGCGAGGTCGGCGATCGCCAGCCGCTCGGCGGCATTGCGCGTCACCAACATCTTTCTGATCCGCCGGCGCGGATTGTCGAGCGCGGCGCGCACCGTGTGCAGGCCATAAAGCCGCACCAGCCCGTCGGCGGCGTTCTCGCCCGGCGGCACCGGCTGGCGCGGCCGGAAGGCAGGCGCGCCGCCGGCCTTCTCGTCGCGATGAGCGCGACGCAGCTTAGCGTAGTGGGTGTCTTTGGCGGTCTTGGACGTGTTGTCATTGCTCATGGCCGGCTTCTATAGCCGCGTCGCCGGGCCATGGATACAGGCAGAAAGCCGGCTTGCCGGGTGAGCTGTCAAAATCAGCGCATTTTGCCTTGGGGTGCGGTTGACACCCACTGGCCTTGCCGCCATAAGGCGCTTCGCTGATTTCGGACAAAACCCTGGTTTCGACCTGATCGGCGAGAATGCCTCGTTGCAAGGCTTCGACGGCAGGCTGGAGAGGTGCCCGAGTGGTTAAAGGGGACGGACTGTAAATCCGTTAGCTTAGCTTACGTTGGTTCGAATCCAACCCTCTCCACCACTGCCAGCCCGCGAACCTTGAGGACGATGCGGGTATAGCTCAGTGGTAGAGCAGCAGCCTTCCAAGCTGAATATGCGGGTTCGATTCCCGCTACCCGCTCCAAACTCCCCACTCCGCATCAGATCTCAGCGAATATCTCGACAACGTTGCCGTCCGGATCGCGGAAGAACACTGTCCTGTGGCCTCATTCCTGGTCGGTGAGCGGCAGGACCGGCTGCACGCCCTTGGCCTGAAGCGCCTCGGCGCAAGCAGCGACCATCTCCGGCGCCACCCGGAATGCCAGCTGAAGCGACAGCGCATCCCGCTGCTGCGGCGTGTCGTTGAACATCATGCCGAGGCTGGTCAAGGCCAGCGTGTTCGGGCCGCCCCGATATTCGATCCACCTGTCGCCGAGTTCGCGCTGCAGATCAAATTCCATCACATCCCCGTAGAAGTGCCGCATGGCGGCCATGTCGCGGGCGAAGATGACGGTGTAGTCGATCTGACGGATTTCATTGAGCGCATTCATTGTCGAAGTCCCGTGGGCAGATGTTCGATCGCCCGCAACCTAGCTTTCCTTTAAAGTAGTACAAGACTATAGCTTATACTGGTATCGGAGGTGACTGCATGCCATACGACGGCCCACGGCACGATGAGCTTGCCCGCTTCCTGCGCGAGCGGCGGGACCGCTTGCCGCGGATCGATGGCGCCAATGGCCGCCGCCGGGCGCCGGGCCTCAGGCGCGAAGAGGTCGCCGCCCAGGCGGGGATCAGCACCACCTGGTACACCTGGCTCGAGCAGGGACGGGAGGTGAACGCGTCGCCGCAGGTGCTTCGCTCGCTGGCGCGGGTGCTGAGACTGAGCCGGTCGGAGCAGGCCTATCTCTTCCAATTGGCGCGGCCCGATCTCGATTGGCGAAACCGGCTCGGCGCGCAAGGCCTGCCCAGCGCGCCGTTGCTCAGCCTGCTCGACGGGCTGGCGCCGCACCCGGCATATGTCGTCAATCGCTACTGGCAGGTCGTCGCCTGTAACCATCCGGCGGCGGTGCTGCTTGGGGATTTCGAGACGGATGATGAGTGGTCCGGCAGCCTGCTCGCCCGGCTGTTTCTCGACCTGGAATGGCGGCAGCGCTTTGTCGACTGGCCGGAGGTTTTGCGCTCGGCGGCGGCGCAGTTCCGGCTTGCCACTGTCGCCATGACTCGCGATCCGGTGCTGGCTGCGCTGGTTTCGTCACTGGAAGCGGCAAGCGAAGCGTTCGCCACGTGCTGGAACAGCCGCGACATCGCCGAGCCACCGATCTGGCGGAAATCCATCCGGCACCCTGTCGCCGGCGCGATGTCGTTCGATTTCGCCACGTGCAGCCGGGCGGCCGCGACAGTGATTTCTCGGTTTCCGTCTACACGCCGGTCGATGCGTCGACTGCCAGGCGGTTCGCGGCGCTGGTCGCAGCAACGCCCGACAGCCGCAAGGCGGTGCCGGGCGTGTTTGCGCGTGATGCAGGCGCAGAAGTCTAGCTGTTGAAGGCGGACGCGACCTGGTGTTGCTGCGGCACCTGTCCGTTCGGCGTCAGTCTGTCGACAATGCCGGGCAGGGCTGTGGACAATTGCTTGAGCAACTCCTGCTCGTCCAGTCCGGTCCTTTGCGCGATCTCTCGAATGACCTGCGGGCCGATCGCCTTGCCGAGATCATTGGCGTTGATCGGCTGGTTCTGTCCGGTGCCGACCCAGGAGTCAGCGACATTGCCTTGGCCGGCAGTCTTGAGCTTGTCGAGCAGTCCGCCCAGTCCGCCAAGCAGGCCGCCATCCCCTGAGGCCGTGGTTCCGGTGGGGGCTGGCGTTTGAGGCTGGGCGGGCTCGCCCGTCTCTTCGGCACTCGTCTGTTCGGCGCTTCTGCCGCTCAGCATCTTTCCCACCAGCAGCGCGCCGAGCGCGATCATCAGCGGTTTGGTGATGTTGCCGCCAGGTACGGCGTTGTCAAAAAGTCCCATAGGTCAATCCTCCATAACGACCAAGCCCGTCCCGCCGGCTACAATGGAGCATGCGGGCGGAAATTCAAGTTGGCTTGAGCTTTTGACAATCATGTGACCATGATCGGCCGGCGGGGGAATGGAGAGGAAAAATGGGCATTATCAGTTGGATCATCCTCGGCGTCATCGCCGGCTTTATCGGCAGCAAGATCGTCAACAAGACCGGCCAGGGCCTGATCATGGATATCGTGCTCGGCATTGTCGGCGCCATCGTCGGCGGGCTGATCTTCAGCGCCTTTGGCGCCACGGGCGTGACCGGCCTCAACATCTGGAGCCTGATCGTCGCCGTCATCGGCGCGGTGGTCGTGCTGTGGGCCTATCACCAGTTCTCCGGCAAGCGAACGCTTTAGGCACCAGTCTGCCGACTGGCTGACCGCAGGACGGCCAAACCTGCTTCGACGCGTTGACTTGAAGGTCAGGCGACGACGGTCAGCCTGCGTTTGCGTTCATCAAGCGAGACGATGGTCAGCCCGCTCGCGACCACCAGCAGGATGCCGCAGACCGCCAGGGCATTCGGGAACTGCCCGAATACCAGCACGCCTGAGATGACCGCCCAGACGGTAAAGCAGTAGTAGAACGGCGCCACCACGCCGGTCGGACCGACGCGATAGGCCATGAAGATGAAGAAATGGCCGAAGATCAGGAAGAATCCGGCGCCGGCCATGAGCAGCAGGTGCCGGGCTTCCGGCATCACCCAGCGCTCGGAAACGAGATGCGCGGCGCCCGCGCCGATCAGCACCACCACGACGGCGGAAATGGCGACGATCATGCCCGGCACTTCGGCCGCGACCCGCCTGCCGGCAAGATCGCGCGCCGCCGCCAATGCCGCGTTGCCGAGCGCCAGCAACGCATAGACCGAGATGCCCTGCATGGTCGGCTGGGCCACCATAAGCGCACCGATGAAGCCGAGCCCGATCAGCGCCATGCGCACGCCGCCGATCCGTTCGCCGAACAGGATGGAGGAGCCGACCAGCATCAAAAGCGGGGTGATCTGCCCGAGCGCGGTCGAATCGGCGATCTGCATGTTGGCCAGCGCCACGACGTAGCAAAGGATGGCCGCCAGCTCGAGCAGGTTGCGGCGCAGCACGCGTTTGTCGAAGATCAAAGGGATCTGCCTGCCATAGCCCAGCAGGAACAGCAGCGGCATGCCCCATAGCGTGGCCGCGACCCCGCGCAGGAACAGCACTTCATAGGACGGCAATCCCGCTGTGGCGAGCTTCATCATCGTGTCGTTGACGAGGTACGACCCCGTCGAAACGATCATGAACAGCGGGCCGCGTATGGAGGTCGGTATGAATTGCATGGGGCAACCAAATCAGACCGCCGCCGCAGCGGCAATGGGCCAGGCGCCGGCTGCACATCCGGCAGGCAAAGGCCAGGACATGGGCGGGACAGGACATGGGCGGGAATAGCAAACAGGTGCTGGAGCCCGCAGCCCCCATTTCATTTCCGTTCGCGCGTTCCTATATCAGTGCCACATCCCCGCAATCGGATCATCGGTTCGCACCGAGTGGACAGCGCACCCGGCCACAAGGCACTTGTGTTTTTCGGCCGTAGTCGCTAATCGCCCCGCATTCGACTGAACTGAAGGTCAAGGCCGTCCAAGGAAAGAGACTATGGCAAAAGGTAAATTCGAGCGTAACAAGCCTCATGTGAACATTGGCACGATTGGCCACGTCGATCATGGCAAGACGTCGCTGACGGCGGCGATCACGAAGTATTTTGGCGAATACAAGCGCTACGACCAGATCGATGCGGCGCCCGAAGAGAAGGCCCGCGGCATCACGATTTCGACGGCGCACGTCGAATACGAGACGGCAGCGCGCCACTACGCCCATGTCGACTGCCCCGGCCACGCCGACTATGTGAAGAACATGATCACGGGTGCTGCGCAGATGGACGGCGCGATCCTGGTGGTGTCGGCCGCCGACGGCCCGATGCCGCAGACCCGCGAGCACATCCTGCTTGCCCGTCAGGTCGGCGTGCCGTCGATCGTGGTGTTCCTGAACAAGGTCGACCAGGTCGACGACGCCGAGCTGCTCGAACTGGTCGAGCTCGAGGTTCGCGAGCTTCTGTCGAAGAACGAGTTCCCCGGCGACGACATTCCGATCGTCAAGGGTTCGGCGCTGGCTGCTCTGGAAGACTCCAACAAGACCATCGGCGAAGATGCGATCCGCGAGTTGATGGCTGCGGTCGATGCCTATATCCCGACGCCGGTTCGTCCGCTGGACAAGCCGTTCCTGATGCCGATCGAAGACGTGTTCTCGATCTCGGGCCGTGGCACGGTCGTGACCGGCCGCGTCGAGCGCGGCATCGTCAAGGTCGGCGAGGAACTGGAAATCATCGGCATCCGTCCGACGACCAAGACGACCTGCACGGGCGTCGAGATGTTCCGCAAGCTGCTCGATCAGGGCCAGGCCGGCGACAACATCGGCGCGCTGCTGCGCGGCGTTGATCGTGAAGGCGTCGAGCGCGGCCAGGTTCTGGCCAAGCCCGGTACGGTGAAGCCGCACAAGAAGTTCGTGGCCGAAGCCTACATCCTGACCAAGGACGAAGGTGGCCGTCACACGCCGTTCTTCACCAACTACCGTCCGCAGTTCTACTTCCGCACGACCGACGTGACCGGCATCGTGTCGCTGCCGGAAGGCACGGAAATGGTTATGCCCGGCGACAACATCACGGTCGATGTCGAGCTGATCGTGCCGATCGCCATGGAAGAGAAGCTGCGCTTCGCCATCCGTGAAGGCGGCCGCACCGTCGGTGCCGGCATCGTCGTCACCATCAAAGAGTAATCGAGCCCGGCATCGCCGGATCGAAACGGATAGGGGCGGCCCTCGGGCCGCCCTTTTTCGTTGGCTAGATGTGCCTATTTGGGGTCCCAATCTCTGTTGCAAGTCTGTGAGCCTCTACAGTATAGATTGCGTTGAGGGCTTGGTCGGATGGTTCCACAGCACCGTTTGCATAGTCGGCCATGGTTGGCACTGGGGCTGATCTGCCTGGTGTCGATGCTTGCCGTGGGCAGCGCCGCCTTCGCGGCCGAGACAAAAAATTCAGAGCCGGATCCGGATCCGCCGATGCGGTTCGTCGTCGTGCGCAGCGGCGCGGCGGGCTGTGAGCCGACCTGTCCGGAATGGATATCGGCCGAGGGTGCGATATCGGCCAAGTCGCCGGCGCTGCTCAAGGCTGCCCTGAAAACGCTCGGCGGCCGCAAATTGCCGATCGTCATCAACTCTCCGGGCGGCGATGTCGATGCGGCCATCGCCATGGGCCGGATGATACGCAAGAACAAGCTCGACATCGCGGTCGGCAGGACGTGGTTCGTCGGCTGCGAGCCGGGGATGAAAAACTGCAAGGAGAACGACGCCAGAGGCGCGCACTATATCGGCAGCCCCTATGTGCTCGGCAGCTATTGCGCGTCCGCTTGTCCAATGATGCTGGCCGGCGGCACCAGGCGCCTGGTCGGGCCGCTGGCCTATCTCGGCGTCCACCAGATCACGACCACGATCGTGCAGATGAACGTGCAGTATCAGGTCCGCTACCGGATCGTGAAAGGCAAGAAGCGGGTCATCAGCAAGAAGGTCGTCAGCCGCAAGAACACCGGCAGCTACAAGACCTACGAGATGAGCAAGGGGGTGGAGCGCAAGCTGTCCGCCTATTTCAAGGAGATGGGTGTCGACCTCAGCATCATCGAGACGATGAAGAGCACGCCGGCCAGCGACATCCAGCAGATCGACCTCAGCGACATGCTGACAATGAAGCTGGTCACCAGCGACGACGCTGCAGATTTGCTGACCAGCGCAAGCCTGTGCAGGCTGAACCTTCCGGCTCCGAATTGCCGGGAGATACCGGAGAACAAGCCAGCCGGCGGCCTGCCGGACGTGGCAAAGGCTGCGCCGCTGCCGGTGAAGCCGGAGAGCGCGCCGCACGATGACGGCATGCGCTTTGTCGTGGTTCGCGGCAGCAACCCGCTCTGCAATCCCGACTGCCCGGAATGGATTGCAGCGCAAGGCGCGATTACGCCCCAGACGCCGCAGAAACTCAGCCAATTGCTCGCCACGCTTGGCAACCGGCGGCTGCCGGTGGTGATCAGCTCGCGAGGCGGAGACCTCTCCGGCGCCCTGGCGGCGGGCCGGATCATCCATGAAAAGAAGCTCGACGTTGCCGTTGCCCGCACCGATTTCGTCGGCTGCGACCCGGCAGAGTGGAATTGCCTGGCCAAGGACGGCGCCTATGCCGGGCTGAGCGTCGATGGCGACGGCGAGTGCGATTCGGCCTGCGCGCTCATGCTGGCCGGTGGCGCCAGGCGGCTTGTCGGTTCCCAGGCGCGGCTCAGCCTCTATCTGATGGGGCAGAAGCAGGCGGTCAAATCCTACCTCGACGAGATGGCGATCAGCCCCGCTTTGTTCCGGGCGCTCCAGGGCAGTTCGGTCGAGCGTCAGCTCGAACCCGACATGATGCTGGAGGTCGGCCTGACGACCGGGCGCCAGTCGGTGGATGCGCTGACGGGGTCCAGCATCTGCAGATCGGCGCCGAAACCTGAGAATTGCCGCGTGGTGCCGTCGTCCAATGGCTGATCGCGCCTATCGTCATGGAAGAGAAGCCTTGCTTCGCCTTCCGTGAAGGCGGCCGCACCGTCGTGCCGGCGTCGTCATCACCATCGAGAAATAGTCGAGCCGGTGTCAGCCGGATGGACCAGGAAAAGGGCGGTCTTTGGGGCTGCCTTTTTGTTTCCGGCGTTGCGCGGCACAAGTATTGCACGATTGTTTCAAAGCTATTGCAAGCACCGTCGCCGCAACTATTATGGATTGCATTGAGGGGTTTGCCGGGCGTGGTTTTGGGACAACGTTCAGACACTGTGGGACGGTGGCGGCGCGGGCTGGTCCGGCTGTCGACGGTGGCCGCGATGGCGATGGCTGCCTTCGCCGCGAAGGCCGAGGATGCCTCCCCCGGGACATGGCAGACAGTACCCCCTCTGCAGGGAGTGCTCTATCCGACCGATCCGACGATATGGACCGACGATCACTCGGAGATGCAGTTTGTCGTCACGCGCAGCAGCGCACCTGGCTGCGAGCCCAATTGTCCGGAGTGGATCTCCGCCGAAGGCGACATCTCAGCCGGCACGCCAGCCTTGCTCAAGCGTACCTTGAAGAAGCTTGGCAGCCGCAAACTGCCCATCATCGTCAATTCCTTTGGCGGCAACGTCAATGCAGCGCTCGAACTTGGCCGGATAATCCGCAAGAACAAGCTCGATATCGCCGTAGGCAAGACCGAGTTTTCCGACTGTTGGCCCGGGACGGATGGTTGTGGTTTTAGTTACGGCAAAGGTTCCGCCTATCTCGGCCGGGCGTCTGATGGCGCCAGCTGCAACTCCGCCTGTCCGCTGATGTTTGCCGGTGGCGTCCGCCGCGTGGCCGGCGGCTGGAACTATCTGGGTGTTCATCAGATCACCACCACCTGGTTCCCCTCCACAACGCACTACCGGACCACATATCGCGTCAAACGGGGCAAAAAATATCGGGTCACCACGCAAACGGTCACTCAAGGTGAAAGCTACAAGACCTATGAGATGAGCAAGGGGTACGCGAGAAAGATCTCGGCCTATCTCCGAGAGATGGGTATCGGGCAGGGCGTGCTGGACTTGATGAAGGCGACGCCGGCGAGCGACATCAGGCAGATCGGCCTCCACGATATGCTGACGATGAAACTGGCGACCAGCACGGACACTCTTGAGCTGTTTACCAGAGCAAGTTTGTGCATGTTCGACCCGCCGGCTCCGAACTGCCGGGAAGTGCCTGGACCGGCAGGCAAGCCGACGCCGCCGGTCGCTGCCACGACGGTCGCAGTCAAGCTCGCGAATGTGGCAGCCAAGCCCGCCGCTGTCACAAAGCCTTTGCCGGACCCCGCAGCGGCTCGTGTGGATATGAGCTTTGTCGTGGTCCGCGGCAGCGACCAGCATTGCACGCCGCAGTGTCCGCAATGGATTTCTGCGCAAGGCGCGATCACGCCTCAGACACCGCAAAAATTGCGCCAATTACTCGACACGCTTGGCAACCGGCGGCTGCCCGTGGTGATCAGCTCACGAGGCGGAGACTTGTTCAGCGCTCTGGCGACCGGACGGATCATCCATGAAAAGAAGCTCGACGTCGCCGTTGGCCGCACCGATATCGGTGACCCGGTCGAGGACGGCATCTATGCCGGGCTGAGCTTCGACGCCGGAGCCGACTGCGATTCGGCCTGCGCGCTCATGCTGGCCGGTGGCGCCAGACGGTTTGTCGGCCCCCAGGCGCGACTCAGCTTCTACCTGATGGGACAGAAGCAATTGGTGAAGACGTATCTGAATGAGATGGCGATCAGCCCCCGTCTGTTCACAGCGCTTCAGGACCGTTTCGCCGAGCGTGAGCTCGACCCTGATATGATGCTGGAGGTCGGGCTGACGACCGGGCCCCAGTCGGTGGATGCGCTGACGGGTCCCGGCATCTGCAAGTCGGTGCCGAAAGCTGAGAACTGCCGCGTGGCGCCGTCGCCCAACGCCCAGGCCGAAGCGCCGGCCAAATTGTAGCGCGGCGGGTTCACACTCGCCATCGAGGCAGGTTGAGCAGGGCGCGATTTCCGCTATCGTCGTGCCGGCGCCGGGCTGGCGGAGGATCGACAATGAGCCAGGACATCCCGACACTCTACGAATGGGCCGGCGGCATCGAAGCCCTCAACTGGCTGACGGAAACCTTTTACGACAAGGTGTCGCGCGACCCGGTGGTCGGCCCAGTGTTCAAACACATGTCGCCGGATCATCCCGCGCATGTCGCGGCCTTCATCGGCGAGGTTTTTGGCGGACCCAAGACCTACAGCGAACAGCATGGCGGCCATCGCGAGATGGTCATGCATCACTTGGGCAAGCATCTGACGGAGGAACAGCGCCGCCGCTGGATCAGCCTGCTTGCCGATGCCGCCGATGCGGTCGGGCTGCCGGACGATCCCGAATTCCGTTCCGCCTTCATGGGCTATGT
This sequence comes from Mesorhizobium sp. P160219, assembly GCF_057786095.1. Lineage (NCBI taxonomy): Bacteria > Pseudomonadati > Pseudomonadota > Alphaproteobacteria > Hyphomicrobiales > Phyllobacteriaceae > Mesorhizobium > Mesorhizobium sp. P160219. The sequence goes on along the minus strand of NZ_JBYNWG010000001.1, from coordinate 4,627,903 downwards.
CGAATGGGGGTCACGGCTTGCCAAGATGAATTCCACCCTCGGCGAGACCTGCGACCCGCAGACCGAACCGATGCCGGCCTGGGGCTGGGGCGTGCCGGGCGGGCCGTACAAGCCGCCGGCCGGGGGCTGAGCGCCGGCATGCGGCTTCAGGCAGGCGAAAAATCGAGATAGGCAGGGACGGGCTGGTCATCACCTATTCGGATTTTGGCAAAGGATCTGAAAGCGCGTCAGACAACTCTTTACAGCGCGCCCGGAAGCTTTTAGGAAGCGCCTGCGCTGAAACGCGCGTACGGGCATAGCTCAGTTGGTAGAGCGGCGGTCTCCAAAACCGCAGGTCGTAGGTTCGAGCCCTGCTGCCCGTGCCATTTTCCTCGTTGGAATCCGGCATTTTAGAAACGCCTTGTTTTGGCTCCTCGTTTGGTTGGGCTGAAGCCGCGTACTCGACGAGCGACGTTCCGAAGGCATGCGCAGAGCGAGAGCGCTGATGCGCAATGCCGAAGTCGGCGTATTTCCACGAACCGATTTCCTTGATTCAACTGCCATTGGCGAGCCAATTGCCATTTGCGTTCACAATTCAGAATAGGCCTATTTTGCTGCCGCCAGCTGCTTTTCAGCGGCTGCGAATTATTGGAAGCGGGATGCTGGCCTGGCTTCTGGAATTTTTTTGAATAGGGCTCTTGAACCGGTTTTCAGCCCTTCCTAATTCGTTTCCCGCCGAGGCCGATTGGCTTGACAAAAGGCGGCGCTGCTGGGCGGCGCCCTTGTACCCATGTTGCTTCAAGGAGGATGTGGCTATGAGAACCTTTGATACTCTCTATCGCAGCACCGTCGGTTTTGACCGTCTTTTCGACATGCTCGACAGCGGCACGCGTCCGGACTGGCCGCCCTATAACATCGAGAAGGTCGACGAGAACGATTACCGTATCTCGATGGCCATCGCAGGCTTCAGCCAGGATGAGGTTGAGCTGACCCAGCATGGACCCGAACTGGTCGTGGTAGGCCAGAAGGCTGATGACCAGAGCGGACGCCAGCTGCTGCACCAGGGCATCGCCTACCGCACTTTCAGGCAGACGTTTAAACTTGCCGACCACATGAAGATCAAGGCAGCAAACCTTGAGAACGGTCTCCTGACCATCGACATCGTCCGTGAGATTCCCGAAGAGCTGAAGCCGCGCCGCATCAGCATCGGGGCCGGCGACGCCCAGGTGGGCGGCAAGCAGATCGCCCAGGATACGGAACGCACCCGCAAAGCGGCCTGATCGTATCGATTCAGTTATCCCTGCGGTCCGCCTCCCGGCTTCGGCCGGGAGGCCCAGATTGCGGAGAATGGAGATGGACAACTTCTACGAGACACCGACACTTTCTGCGGCACGCTCGGGCAAAATTGAAACTTCTTTGTGCCTGCTCGACAATCCAGACGACGTCATCAACCATCCACGCCTCAGCCGTGGAGAAAAGCGGGCACTGCTTTCCTCGTGGGCGTCCGATGCCTGCGCGGTGGAAAACCAGCCTGCCTTGCGCCGCCTGGACAACGGCACGGTAATCCCTGTCGACCAGATTCTGAGGGCGTTGAAGGCTCTGGATGAGAAACCCACGCTGGGGAAAGAGACTTCAGGCCGGGTGCTGCCTTGGCGACCCTCCACGCGCCGCAGCGGTCTCAAGGCTTGGCGGCGTCGTGGCCGTTCTTTCGGCCCCGACGATGACGACGACCCGCCCCCGTGCCCGGCAGTGATCGCGCCGCGCCCACGCCCGCCACGCGGAATCGGCGCAGTGGCCGGAGTCGAACTCGCCTGCGCCTGAGCTAACCCTGGGTAGATCCAGCTGCCTCGGCATGGGCAGCTGGATTCCAATCTTGCGTGCGCTTCATTTGGTTTCCAAAACAGCAGGTCGCAGGTTCGTCCCCAACGCCATTTCCTGGAACTTGTAATCACGTGCCTGATCTTCCGGATGCACCCTCCGGAATTAGGGTCTGGCATTGAAAAACGGCAGGCGGCTTGCCATATTGGGTGAACTGAGGCATAAGGCCCCGATAGCCGGGACGGGACGACTGGATGGTTCCGAGGCGGCGTTTGGTCATAAAGCGGACACTTGCCACTTGCGTGGATCAAGAATCGGTTTTATGTAGACACAACAGACACGCGACGCGTGGAGCTGGGAAGCCGGCTTTACGCGTCCGATTTGCATGGGCGAAATGGCGCTGATTCGGTGCCGACTTGAACCCAGGCGGCACGTCCCGGCCAGCGGGATCATCCAGGAGACCCGGCCAACGGGTCTTGAAGACAGAGCGGCATATGGCTTCGAAAACCACAAATCCTTTCGTCTTTCTCCAGCAGGTCCGCGCGGAGACCGCCAAGGTGACTTGGCCGTCGCGCCGGGAGACGATGATCTCGACGGTGATGGTGCTCGTATTCGCGGTCATCGCGATGATCTTTTTCTTCACCGCCGACGTGGCCATGGGCTACGCGATCGAGCGGTTACTGAGCCTCGGCCATTAAGTCCGGCGATTACGGAGAAGTCTTGAAATGACCGCGCGCTGGTACATCGTCCACGCCTATTCGAACTTCGAAAAGAAGGTCGCCGAGGACATTGAGAACAAGGCCAAGCAGAAGGGCCTGTCCGCCGATATCGAGCAGATCGTGGTGCCGACCGAGAAGGTCGTCGAAATCCGCCGCGGCCGCAAGGTCGATGCCGAGCGCAAGTTCTTTCCGGGCTATGTGTTGCTCAAGGCCAATCTGACCGATGCGGTGTTCTCGCTGGTCAAGAACACGCCGAAGGTCACCGGCTTCCTCGGTGACTCCAAGCCGGTGCCGATCACCGAAGCCGAGGCGCAGCGCATCCTGAACCAGGTTCAGGAAGGCGTCGAGCGGCCGAAGCCCTCGGTCACTTTCGAGATCGGCGAGGCGATCCGCGTTTCGGATGGCCCGTTCGCCTCGTTCAACGGTTTCGTCCAGGAAGTGGACGAGGAGCGGGCGCGGCTCAAGGTGGAAGTATCGATCTTCGGGCGCGCCGTGCCGGTCGATCTGGAATTCGGACAGGTCGAAAAGGGCTGATCCGAAAACCCTGCGCCGGTTCGCCGGCAAGGGGAGGCGGCGCGGAAAGCGCGCGGCCATGAACGGGTGGGAGGCGAATGCGGCTTTAGCCGGCCGCGCGGACCGCACCACCAGACTGCAACCGCCGGTGTTCCCGATACTGGGGCCGGCACATGAGATAAAGGCAGGAAAGAGATGGCTAAGAAAATTGCAGGCCAGCTCAAGCTCCAGGTCAAAGCGGGATCGGCTACGCCGTCTCCGCCGATCGGCCCGGCACTTGGCCAGCGCGGCATCAACATCATGGAATTCTGCAAGGCGTTCAACGCGCAGACCCAGGAAATGGAAAAGGGATCGCCGATCCCGGTCGTCATCACCTATTACCAGGACAAGTCCTTCACCTTCGTCATGAAGACGCCGCCGGTGAGCTACTTCCTGAAAAAGGCGGCGAACTTGACGTCAGGTTCGAAAGAGCCGGGCAAGATCAAGGCCGGCACGATCGGCCGTGACAAGGTGCGCGCCATCGCCGAACAGAAGATGAAGGATCTGAACGCAAACGACGTCGAGGCGGCCATGCGCATGGTCGAGGGCTCCGCCCGCTCGATGGGTCTGGAAGTGGTGGGCTGAGATCATGGCAAAGATTGCAAAGCGTGTATCGAAGTCCCGTGACGGCATCGACCCCAACAAGGCCTATGCCCTTGATGAGGCGCTGAAGCTGCTCAAGGACCGTTCGACGGTGAAGTTCGACGAGACCATCGAAGTGGCGATGAACCTCGGCGTCGACCCGCGCCATGCCGACCAGATGGTCCGCGGCGTGGTCAACCTGCCGAACGGCACCGGCCGCTCGGTCCGCGTCGCCGTGTTCGCACGTGGCGGCAAGGCCGATGAGGCTCGCGCCGCCGGCGCCGACATCGTCGGTGCCGAGGATCTGGTCGACATCGTCCAGAAGGGCACGATCGACTTCGATCGCTGCATCGCCACGCCGGACATGATGCCGCTGGTCGGCCGTCTGGGCAAGGTGCTGGGCCCGCGCGGCATGATGCCGAACCCGAAGGTCGGCACCGTCACCACCGACGTCGCCGCCGCCGTCAAGGCATCGAAGGGCGGCGCTGTCGAGTTCCGCGTCGAGAAGGCCGGCATCGTTCATGCCGGCGTCGGCAAGGTCTCGTTCGACGTCAAGGCGCTGGAAGAAAACGTCCGCGCCTTCGCCGATGCCGTGACCAAGGCAAAGCCGGCTGGCGCCAAGGGCAACTACGTCAAGAAGGTGTCGGTCACCTCGACGATGGGCCCAGGCCTCAAGCTCGACGTCTCGACGCTCGCAGCGTCTTGATACGAACATCTGGATCGGCTGCCAAGGCGCTGATCCGCAAGTGAATTCCGGGCCTCCGACTTGTCGGCGGCCCGGTACCGGAAGTCGAGAGGCTTCCGGACATCCTGTCCGAGATTGCAGGCGGCCCAGAAGCCTTAATTGAATTGGGCCTGCATGAGACGGGTGAAAACCGGACAACGGAGCGACAAGCTCCAATGAAAGGTTCGAACCGTGTTTGCCTTTTGTCTGCGCATCTCCGGCTTGCCGTCGATGTGGCGAAAGGGGGCAGGATCCTCGAGCGTCGTTCGGGAGATCTGTAATGGATGGCCCGGCCGGCAAAAAGGCAACCCGACGCCTGTCCCACTAGCGGGGCAGGGGTCAACTGGAGATAGGCAGTGGACAGAGCGGAAAAACGCGAACTCGTCACGGGCCTGAATGGTGCTTTTGCAGGCGCTGGTTCAGTCGTCGTGGCCCACTACGCCGGTATCACCGTCGCGCAAATGAACGACCTTCGGTCGAAAATGCGCGCTGCCGGTGGCACCGTCAAAGTCGCGAAGAACCGTCTCGCCAAAATCGCTCTTCAGGGCACGGACTCCGCATCGATCATCGACCTGTTCAAGGGACAGACGCTGATCGCTTATTCGGAGGATCCGATTGCGGCGCCGAAGGTCGCGTCCGATTTCGCCAAGGGAAATGACAAGTTGGTCATTCTCGGCGGCGCAATGGGCACCACCTCGCTCAACGCCGACGGTGTGAAGGCACTCGCCACACTTCCGTCGCTCGATGAGCTGCGCGCCAGGCTGGTTGGCATGATCGCCACGCCGGCAACCCGGATCGCCCAGATCGTCAATGCGCCAGCGGCTTCGGTCGCGCGCGTAATCGGCGCTTACGCCCGGAAGGACGAGGCGGCATGAGGCCGTTCCTCGCTATCACAAACACACGTTCGAACCTGATGAAGGAATACAACAATGGCTGATCTGGCAAAGATCGTAGACGACCTTTCGAAGCTGACCGTCCTCGAGGCGGCCGAGTTGTCGAAGCTTCTGGAAGAAAAGTGGGGCGTTTCGGCTGCTGCTCCGGTGGCGGTTGCCGCTGCCGGCGGCGCTGCCGCTGCTGCTGCTCCGGCTGAGGAAAAGACGGAATTCGACGTCGTCCTCACCGAGGCAGGCGCTCAGAAGATCAACGTCATCAAGGAAGTCCGCGCCATCACCGGCCTGGGCCTCAAGGAAGCCAAGGATCTGGTCGAAGCAGCTCCGAAGCCGGTCAAGGAAGCCGTTTCCAAGGCTGACGCTGAGAAGTTCAAGGCCCAGCTGGAAGCAGCCGGCGCCAAGGTCGACCTGAAGTAAGCGTAAAAGCGGCGGGCGGCCTCGCGCCGTCCGCCACTCCCTTCATCAGAGGGGAGGATGCGTAGCGCGAGATGTACGAGAACCTCTTTCCTGAGGGCCGAAACCGGCCTTCAGGAAACGGGTTTTCTCCCGTTTTAGCCGTCGCCGCCAGGCGGCGGGAAACAGATCAGGGGCCGCCGCCGAGGTGGCCGCGCATGCAAGGTGAGCCGCGGCGAGGCTCGCCCCGAGTTTATAGCTAAGGAGCGACGATGGCCCAGACCCAGACTTTCAATGGCCGCAGACGCGTACGCAAGTTCTTCGGAAAGATTCCGGAAGTTGCGGAGATGCCGAACCTGATCGAGGTTCAAAAAGCATCCTATGACCAGTTCCTGATGGTGGCGGAGCCCAAGGGTGGGCGTCCGGACGAGGGACTGCAGGCCGTTTTCAAGTCGGTTTTCCCGATCTCCGATTTCTCCGGCTCCTCGATGCTGGAGTTCGTGAAGTACGAGTTCGAAGGACCGAAATTCGACGTTGACGAATGCCGTCAGCGCGACCTGACCTATGCCGCGCCACTCAAGGTGACGCTGCGCCTCATCGTGTTCGATATCGACGAGGATACCGGCGCAAAGTCGATCAAGGACATCAAGGAGCAGGACGTCTATATGGGCGACATGCCGCTCATGACGCTCAACGGCACCTTCATCGTCAATGGCACGGAGCGCGTCATCGTCTCGCAGATGCACCGTTCGCCGGGCGTCTTCTTCGACCATGACAAGGGCAAGTCGCACTCCTCGGGCAAGCTTTTGTTTGCGGCGCGCGTCATTCCCTATCGCGGTTCGTGGCTCGACATCGAGTTCGATTCCAAGGACGTCGTGCATGCCCGCATCGACCGCCGCCGCAAGATTCCGGTGACGTCGCTCTTGATGGCGCTCGGCATGGACGGCGAAGAGATCCTGTCGACCTTCTACAACAAGATCACCTACAAGCGCGCCGGTGACCACTGGCGCATCCCGTTCAACGTCGAGCGTTTCCGCGGCTTGAAGGCCGTTGGCGACCTCGTCGATGCCGATACCGGCGAAGTTGTCGTCGAGGCCGGCAAGAAGATCACCGCCCGCCAGGCAAGAGCGCTTGGCGAAAAGGGTCTGAAGGCGATCAAGGCGACCGACGAGGATCTGCTCGGCAATTACCTGGCCGAGGACATCGTCAACTACGGCACCGGAGAGATTTTCCTCGAAGCCGGCGACGAGATCGACGAAAAGACGCTGAAGGTGCTGCTCGGCACGGGCGAAAGCGAGATCAAGGTTCTCGACATCGACCACGTCAATGTCGGCGCCTACATCCGCAATACGCTCAACGTCGACAAGAACGAGAGCCGCCAGGACGCACTGTTCGACATCTACCGTGTCATGCGCCCGGGCGAGCCGCCGACGCTTGAAACCGCCGAAGCCATGTTCAACTCGCTGTTCTTCGACTCGGAGCGCTACGACCTGTCGGCCGTCGGCCGCGTCAAGATGAACATGCGCCTCGAGCTCAAGGCTGAGGACACCGTGCGCGTGCTGCGCAAGGACGACATCCTGGCGGTGGTCAAGACGCTGGTCGAACTGCGCGACGGCAAGGGCGAGATCGACGACATCGACAATCTCGGCAACCGCCGCGTGCGTTCCGTCGGCGAGCTGATGGAGAACCAATACCGCGTCGGCCTGCTGCGCATGGAGCGCGCGATCAAGGAACGTATGTCCTCGATCGAGATCGATACGGTGATGCCGCAGGACCTGATCAACGCCAAGCCGGCGGCTGCCGCCGTGCGCGAGTTCTTCGGTTCCTCGCAGCTGTCGCAGTTCATGGATCAGACCAACCCGCTGTCGGAGATCACCCACAAGCGCCGCCTGTCGGCACTTGGACCGGGCGGTCTGACCCGCGAGCGCGCCGGCTTCGAAGTGCGTGACGTGCACCCGACGCATTACGGCCGCATCTGCCCGATCGAGACGCCGGAAGGCCCGAACATCGGTCTGATCAACTCGCTGGCGACCTTCGCGCGCGTCAACAAGTACGGCTTCATCGAAAGCCCGTACCGCAAGATCGTCAATGGCAAGCTGACCAATGAGGTCGTCTATCTCTCCGCTATGGAAGAGTTTAAGCACCACGTTGCGCAGGCCAATGCCGAGCTCGACAAGAATGGTGGTTTCGTCGACGAATTCGTCATTTGCCGCAGCGCCGGCGAAGTGATGATGGCGCCGCGCGAAAACGTCGATCTGATGGACGTGTCGCCCAAGCAGATGGTGTCCGTGGCCGCGGCGCTGATCCCGTTCCTCGAGAACGACGACGCCAACCGCGCGCTGATGGGCTCCAACATGCAGCGTCAGGCCGTGCCGCTGGTGCGCGCCGAAGCGCCGTTCGTAGGCACCGGCATGGAGCCGATCGTTGCCCGTGACTCGGGCGCCGCCATCGGCGCCCGCCGCGGCGGCATCGTCGACCAGGTGGACGCGACGCGTATCGTCATCCGCGCCACGGAAGATCTCGATCCCGGCAAGTCGGGCGTCGACATCTACCGGCTGATGAAGTTCCAGCGTTCGAACCAGAACACCTGCATCAACCAGCGTCCGCTGGTGCGCATGGGCGACCGCGTCAACAAGGGCGACATCATCGCCGACGGTCCGTCGACCGAGCTCGGCGATCTGGCGCTCGGCCGCAACGTGCTGGTCGCGTTCATGCCGTGGAACGGCTACAACTACGAGGACTCGATCCTGCTCTCCGAGCGCATCGTGGCCGACGACGTCTTCACCTCGATCCACATCGAGGAATTCGAGGTCATGGCCCGCGACACCAAGCTTGGACCGGAGGAAATCACACGCGACATTCCGAACGTTTCGGAAGAAGCGCTGAAGAACCTCGACGAAGCCGGCATCGTCTATATCGGCGCGGAAGTGCAGCCGGGCGACATCCTGGTCGGCAAGATCACGCCGAAGGGCGAAAGCCCGATGACGCCGGAAGAAAAGCTCCTGCGCGCCATCTTCGGCGAAAAGGCGTCGGACGTTCGCGACACCTCGATGCGCATGCCTCCGGGCACCTTCGGCACCGTCGTCGAAGTGCGCGTGTTCAACCGCCACGGCGTCGAGAAGGACGAGCGCGCCATGGCGATCGAACGCGAGGAGATCGAACGCCTCGCCAAGGACCGCGACGACGAGCAGGCGATCCTCGACCGCAACGTCTATTCGCGCCTTTCCGACGTTCTCGTCGGCAAGGAAGCGATTGCCGGGCCGAAGGGCTTCAAGAAGGGCTCGAAGCTGTCGAAGGACACGCTTGACGAGTATCCACGTTCGCAGTGGTGGCAGTTTGCGGTGGAGAACGAAAAGCTCCAGAGCGAACTGGAAGCCCTGCGTGGCCAGTACGACGATTTCAAGAAGGCGCTCGAGCAGCGCTTCATGGACAAGGTCGAGAAGGTCCAGCGCGGCGACGAAATGCCTCCGGGCGTCATGAAGATGGTCAAGGTCTTCGTGGCCGTGAAGCGCAAGATGCAGCCGGGCGACAAGATGGCGGGACGTCACGGCAACAAGGGTGTCGTGTCGCGGATCGTTCCGGTCGAGGACATGCCTTTCCTCGAGGACGGCACGCATGCCGATATCGTGCTCAACCCGCTGGGTGTGCCGAGCCGCATGAATGTCGGCCAGATCCTGGAAACGCATCTGGGCTGGGCATGCGCGGGCATGGGCAAGAAGATCGGCGAGCTTATCGACGCGTACAAGACGGCTGGAGACATCAAGCCGTTGCGCAAGACGCTCGAGAGCTTCATCCCAGCCAACGACCGCAACGAGCCGGTCCGCGAATATGACGACGAGAGCATCGTTCGCCTGAGCGAGCAGATGCGCCGCGGCGTCTCCATCGCGACACCGGTGTTCGACGGCGCGCATGAAGTCGACATCAACATCATGCTGGAGCAGGCGGGCCTGCACACCAGCGGTCAGTCGCAGCTCTATGACGGACGCACAGGCGAGCCGTTCGATCGCAAGGTGACGATGGGCTATATCTATATGCTCAAGCTTCACCACCTGGTGGACGACAAGATCCACGCGCGTTCGATCGGTCCTTACTCGCTCGTTACCCAGCAGCCGCTGGGCGGCAAGGCGCAGTTCGGTGGCCAGCGCTTCGGCGAAATGGAGGTCTGGGCGCTGGAAGCCTATGGCGCCGCCTACACGCTGCAGGAAATGCTGACGGTGAAGTCGGACGATGTCGCCGGCCGCACCAAGGTCTACGAGGCGATCGTGCGCGGCGACGACACGTTCGAGGCCGGCATTCCCGAGAGCTTCAACGTGCTCGTCAAGGAAATGCGGTCTCTCGGCCTCAATGTCGAGCTGGAGAATACCAAGCTCGACGACAACCCTGTCCGGCTGCCAGATGCTGCCGAATAGGGGCGCGGCCGAGTAAGCAAGACATCCGGTCGCGGAACGCCGCGACCGGATGCGACAAATTCTACGGCCAGTGGGCCGACCACTCAGCGGGCATTTGGCCCGCGTTAGATGCAAGGGGTTTTCGAGGACCCCGAAAAGGAGAACGGCATGAACCAAGAGGTCATGAATCTCTTCAATCCGCAGGCGCCGGCGCAGGTGTTCGATTCCATCCGGATATCGCTCGCCAGCCCTGAGAAGATTCTGTCCTGGTCGTTCGGCGAGATCAAGAAGCCGGAGACCATCAACTACCGCACCTTCAAGCCGGAGCGTGACGGTCTGTTCTGCGCGCGCATTTTTGGGCCGATCAAGGACTATGAATGCCTGTGCGGCAAGTACAAGCGCATGAAGTACAAGGGCGTCATCTGCGAAAAGTGCGGCGTCGAAGTCACGCTGTCGCGCGTTCGCCGCGAGCGCATGGGCCACATCGAGCTGGCGGCACCTGTCGCTCACATCTGGTTCCTGAAGTCGCTGCCGTCGCGCATCGGCACGCTGCTCGACATGACCCTGAAGGACATCGAGCGCGTCCTCTACTTCGAGAACTACATCGTCACCGAGCCTGGCCTAACCGCGCTGAAGGAGCACCAGCTGCTCAGCGAGGAAGAGTACATGATCGCCGTCGACGAGTATGGCGAGGATTCGTTCACCGCCATGATCGGCGCCGAGGCCATTCATGACCTTCTGGCCGGCATGGACCTGGAGAAGATCGCCGGCGACCTGCGTTCGGAACTGGCTTCGACCACGTCCGAGCTGAAGCAGAAGAAGTATCTGAAGCGACTCAAGGTCGTCGAGAACTTCATGGAGTCCGGCAACCGTCCGGAATGGATGATCATGAAGGTGGTTCCGGTGATCCCGCCGGACCTGCGCCCGCTGGTTCCTCTGGATGGTGGACGTTTCGCGACGTCCGACCTGAACGATCTCTATCGCCGCGTCATCAACCGCAACAACCGTCTGAAGCGGCTGATCGAGCTGCGCGCCCCCGGCATCATCGTGCGCAATGAAAAGCGCATGCTGCAGGAAGCCGTCGATGCGCTGTTCGACAACGGCCGTCGCGGCCGCGTCATCACCGGCGCCAACAAGCGTCCGCTGAAGTCGCTGTCCGACATGTTGAAGGGCAAGCAGGGCCGGTTCCGCCAGAACCTGCTCGGCAAGCGCGTCGACTATTCGGGCCGTTCGGTCATCGTCACCGGTCCGGAGCTCAAGCTGCACCAATGCGGCCTGCCGAAGAAGATGGCGCTCGAACTGTTCAAGCCGTTCATCTACGCCCGCCTCGACGCCAAGGGGTTCTCCTCGACCGTCAAGCAGGCCAAGAAGCTGGTCGAGAAGGAGCGTCCGGAAGTCTGGGATATCCTCGACGAGGTCATCCGCGAGCATCCGGTGCTGTTGAACCGTGCACCGACGCTGCACCGCCTCGGCATCCAGGCGTTCGAGCCGATCCTGATCGAAGGCAAGGCGATCCAGCTGCATCCGCTGGTCTGCACGGCCTTCAACGCCGACTTCGACGGCGACCAGATGGCCGTTCACGTGCCGCTCTCGTTGGAAGCGCAGCTTGAAGCCCGCGTGCTGATGATGTCGACCAACAACATCCTGCACCCGGCTTCCGGCGCGCCGATCATCGTGCCTTCGCAGGACATGGTCCTGGGTCTCTACTATCTCTCGATCGTCAATCAGAACGAGCCGGGCGAAGGCATGGTGTTTGCCGACATGGGCGAACTCCAGCACGCGCTCGAGACCAAGGCGGTGACGCTGCACTCCAAGATCAAGGGTCGTTTCCGCACGGTCGACGCCGAAGGCAAGGTCGTGTCGAAAATCTACGACACCACGCCTGGCCGCATGATCATCGGCGAGCTGCTGCCGAAGAACGTCAATGTGCCTTACGAGACGGCCAACCAGGAGATGACCAAGAAGAACATCTCCAAGATGATCGACACCGTCTACCGCCACTGCGGTCAGAAGGAGACGGTCATTTTCTGCGACCGCATCATGGCCCTCGGCTTCAGCCACGCCTGCCGCGCCGGCATTTCGTTCGGCAAGGACGACATGCTGATCCCGGACGCCAAGATCAAGCTGGTTTCCGACACCGAGGCTTTGGCCAAGGAATACGAGCAGCAGTACAATGACGGCCTGATCACGCAGGGCGAGAAGTACAACAAGGTCGTCGACGCCTGGGCCAAGTGCTCGGAAAAGGTCGCCGACGAGATGATGGCCCGCATCAAGGCCGTCGAGTTCGAGGACAGTGGCCGTCAAAAGCCGATGAACTCGATCTACATGATGTCGCATTCGGGTGCGCGTGGTTCGCCCACCCAGATGCGTCAGCTCGCCGGCATGCGCGGCCTGATGGCAAAGCCCTCGGGTGAAATCATCGAGACGCCGATCATCTCGAACTTCAAGGAAGGCCTGACCGTGCTCGAGTACTTCAACTCGACCCACGGCGCCCGCAAGGGTCTGGCCGACACCGCCTTGAAGACGGCGAACTCGGGCTACCTCACCCGTCGTCTGGTCGACGTGGCGCAGGACTGCATCGTCAACTCCGTGGATTGCGGCACCGACAAGGGCCTCACCATGCAGCCGATCGTCGATGCCGGTCAGGTCGTCGCTTCGGTCGGCCAGCGCGTGCTGGGCCGCACCTCGCTCGACGACATCACGCATCCGGTTTCGGGTGAGGTTCTGGTCAAGGCCGGAACGCTGATGGACGAACGTGACGTGGAAAAGATCGAAAAGGCCGGCGTGCAGTCGGTCCGCATTCGCTCGGCACTGACCTGCGAGGTCAGGATCGGCGTCTGTGCGGTCTGCTACGGACGCGATCTTGCCCGCGGCACCCCGGTCAACCAGGGCGAAGCCGTCGGCGTTATCGCGGCGCAGTCGATCGGCGAGCCGGGGACCCAGCTCACCATGCGTACCTTCCACATGGGCGGTACGGCGCAGGTGGTGGACAGCTCGTTCCTTGAAGCCTCGTATGAGGGCAAGGTCGAGATCCGCAACCGCAACGTGGTGCGCAACTCGGACGGCCAGCAGATGGTCATGGGCCGCAACATGGCGGTGCTGATCCTCGACGAAGCCGGCAAGGAGCGTGCCTCGCATCGCCTTACCTATGGTTCGCGCATCTTCGTGGACGATGGCGACAAGGTGAAGCGCGGCCAGCGTATCGCCGAATGGGATCCCTATACCCGCCCCGTCCTCACCGAAATCGAGGGCAAGGTGTCGTACGAGGATCTGGTCGACGGCATTTCCGTTCAGGAAACGGCCGACGAATTGACCGGCATCACCAAGCGCGAGGTTATCGACTGGCGCTCGACGCCACGCGGCAACGACCTCAAGCCGGCGATCGCCATCCTTGACCCGAAGGGCAAGGTCGGCAAGCTGTCGAAGGGCGGCGACGCCCGCTTCCTGCTCTCGGTCGAGGCCATTCTTTCGGTCGAGCCGGGTTCGCAGGTTCGTCCCGGCGACGTTTTGGCGCGTATCCCGATGGAAAGCGCCAAGACCAAGGACATCACCGGCGGTCTGCCGCGTGTTGCCGAACTGTTCGAGGCACGTCGTCCGAAGGATCACGCCATCATCGCCGAGATCGATGGCACGATCCGCTTCGGCCGCGACTACAAGAACAAGCGCCGCATCATCATCGAGCCGCATGACTCGACGCTTGAGCCGGTCGAATACCTGATCCCGAAGGGCAAGCCGTTCCATCTCCAGGACGGCGACGTCATCGAGAAGGGCGACTACATCCTCGACGGCAATCCGGCGCCGCACGACATCCTGGCGATCAAGGGCGTGGAAGCACTTGCTTCCTACCTCGTGAACGAAATCCAGGAAGTCTACCGTCTGCAGGGCGTGTCGATCAATGACAAGCACATCGAGGTGATCGTTCGCCAGATGCTGCAGAAGGTCGAGATCACGGTGCAGGGCGACTCGACCTACATTCCGGGCGACCACGTCGACGTGATCGAACTGGAAGAGGTCAACGAGCGCCTGGTCGAGGACGGCAAGAAGCCGGCCGAAGGCCAGCCGGTGCTGCTGGGCATCACCAAGGCCTCGCTGCAGACGCCGTCCTTCATCTCGGCCGCCTCCTTCCAGGAGACGACCAGGGTGCTGACCGAAGCTGCGGTTGCCGGCAAGACCGACATGCTGCAGGGCCTGAAGGAAAACGTCATCGTCGGCCGGCTGATCCCGGCCGGTACCGGCGGCACGATGAGCCAGATCCGGCGCATCGCCACCTCGCGCGACGAACTGATCATCGACGAGCGCCGCAAGGCCTCCGGTGTCGAGGTCGCTGAGCCGATGCTGACCGACATGGTCAACGCCGCGCAGTAAGCGCGGTAGGACGAGAAGAAGGAAGGGGGCCCCAGTGGCCCCTTTTCGCGTTTTGACCCCCAATCGAATCGAGGAAAACATGAGCAAGAAGGTTTGGACTGACGTCGACGACTACATCGTTTCCTCTCTCTTCGAGGCAGATCCCATCCTCGAAGCGGTGCTTGCGGCCAACCGCGACCAGGGCCTGCCGGCCATCGACGTATCGCCGGCGCAGGGCAAGCTGCTGTCGCTGCTGGTCCGCATCAGCGGCGCCAGGAAGGTGCTGGAGATCGGCACGCTTGGCGGCTACTCGACCATCTGGATGGCAAGGGGATTGCCCGTCGGCGGCAAGATCGTGACGCTCGAACTCGAGCCGCATCATGCAAAAGTCGCGCACTCGAATCTCGAGCGGGCAGGGGTGTCGGACAAGGTCGAGCTCAGGATCGGCCCCGCGCTTCAGTCGCTTGAGACGCTGGTTGCCGAAAATGCCGCTCCGTTCGATCTGATCTTCATCGACGCCGACAAGCCGAACAATCCGAATTATCTGTCATGGGCCATGCGCCTGTCGCGGCCGGGGACGGTCATCATCTGCGACAACGTCATCCGCGACGGCACCGTGCTCAACGACGATGGCCGTGACGCGTATGTCGAAGGCGCACGCGGTGCGTTTTCCTTCATCGGCGGCGACAATGGCCTGGACGGCACCGCCATCCAGACCGTCGGCGCCAAAGGCTATGACGGGTTTGCGATTGCGATCGTCGAGTAAGGCTGCATGGTGAGTGTCCGGACTGCGGTCCGGCAGAACTCATCGCTCAATCGAAGAACGCTTCCACCACATTGCGCTTGCCGAGCATGAACGCGTCGGCGACGTGCTGCAGGGGTGCCAAATCGACATCGGAGACGCCGTCGCGTACGACTTCGGCGAAGCGCCGGTAAAGCTGGGGGTATTCGGCCTCCGGCTCGTCGTGAACCAACTTGCCGTCGATGGCAAGCTTGGTGCCGCCGCCGGACAGCACCATCTTGCCCTTGTCGGTGTCCGCCCGGATGTCCCAGCTCTGTGGTCCCGTCTGCAGCCAGTCGAGCTCCATGGTCACCGGCAACCCATCCGAGGTGCGGAAGGTCACGTGGGCCGCCACAGGCGAGGCGCGGTTTTCCGGGAAGTCGAGGACGGCCGAGGTGATGAACATCGCCGGCAGGATGTGGGTTGCGATCGACAGTGCGTTTATGCCGGGATCGAAGACGCCGAAACCGCCCGGCGCCCAGATCCAATCCTGGTTCGGATGCCAGCGGCGGACATCTTCCTTCCAGACGATGGCGGCCGAGTTGACCTTGGCCGACGCCAGGAAGGCACGCGCGGCTTCCACCGCCGGCGCGTAGCGCGAATGCCAGCTGGCGAACAGTGAGACGCCACTGGCTGCCGCCAGCCGCTTCAGGTCCTCGACCTCGCTGACGGTGGCGCCCGGCGGCTTCTCCAGGAAAACATGCTTCTTCGCCATCAGCGCGGTGCGTGCCGCGTCGTAGCGGAACTGCGGCGGCATGCACAGCGAGACGGCCTCGAGGTCGGGCACCGCGTCGAGCATCGCCTCAATGGTCGGAAAATTCGGGATGCCGTCCACCTTGCCGTGCCGGCTGGCAGCGGCGATGAGGCGGTAGTCCGCATCCTTGGCCACTGCCGGCAGATGCTGGTCGCGCACGATCTTGCCGACGCCGACGATGCCGAGCTTGATGGGACCATTGTTCGAGGGCATGGGGACTCCGCGGATTCGAATTTGGCTTGTTAAGTCGCTTGGTTCTTAGCAGAGAACCGGTGCCGGGCAAGCCGGCGCGGTACAGGCGCAAGCAGCCTGTGACGCTCAGAGCGGCACGTCAAACGTGACGATCGACACCTCACCTTCGAGGGCACCCTGAAAGGCTGACAGATGCGGCTCCTCGTCGGGTTCGCCGTCCATATCGCCGATCTGGTCGAGCTCGACTTCGGCATAGCCTTCGGCCGCAAGCGATTCGAGCACCCGGCGCACGGCCGAATCGTCGTCGGGCGCAACCAGCATCACATGGACGCCTTCCGGCTTGCCGCCCTTCTTTTTCCAGACCCGGCCGGTGACGATGGTGACCGGGCGTTCCTCATTGTCGTTCACGGGCTGATTCCTCTTGAGGCGGGGGCGGGCGAGGGGTTTTGGGCTGTCCATGGCGCCTTTTGCCATGAAGAACCCGCGCATGACAGCCAAAAGCCGGTCACTTTCTTGTCTGCCCCGGTCACTTTCTTCCTCTGCCTTGCAAAACGAAGAAAGAAAATTACATGCGTTTTTCGCATGGCTGCCAAGCCGTCGTCAGCGCGCAATATTTGGCGTGCCGGGGTTGACGGTTCACGGTCTTGCGAGTAGAAGCCGCCCAGTCAGAACCGATGTGAGGCTCTCCCTTCCGAAGCGACACGCTTTGGAGTTTGCCTCAAACAGGGTTCGTTTTACGAGCGAAAAGACATTTCCGGCGCGCATGAAGCGGTTCCCGCTTCCTCTGCATTTTGTTCGGGCAGGACCGCGAGGCGCGGTTTATGGCCCGAATTTGCGTATGGAATTGGCGCTTTGAGCGGCCCTGACCGGGCGAGACACGGAATTGAGAGACAAGAGGGTTTAATGCCTACCGTCAACCAGCTGATCCGCAAGCCGCGCATTGCGCCGGTGAAGCGCAACAAGGTCCCGGCCATGCAGCAGAACCCGCAGAAGCGGGGCGTCTGCACGCGCGTCTATACAACGACGCCGAAGAAGCCGAACTCGGCACTGCGCAAGGTGGCCAAGATCCGCCTGACCAACGGCTTTGAAGTGATCGGCTACATCCCCGGCGAAGGCCACAACCTTCAGGAACACTCCGTGGTCATGATCCGCGGCGGCCGCGTCAAGGATCTTCCGGGCGTGCGCTACCACATCATCCGCGGCGTGCTCGACACGCAGGGCGTGAAGAACCGCAAGCAGCGCCGTTCGAAGTACGGCGCCAAGCGTCCGAAGTAAGGGGCGTCCGAAGTAAGATTTTCCGGCCCTGGCGCTGCTTGAATGCGTCGGGCTACGAGATTGAGAGACAAAAGCCATGTCGCGTCGTCACAGTGCAGAAAAGCGTGAGATCAATCCGGACCCGAAGTTCGGCGATCTGATCGTTACCAAGTTCATGAACGCCGTTATGTATGACGGCAAGAAGTCGGTTGCCGAGACCATCGTCTACGGTGCGCTCGACCAGGTTCAGTCGAAGACCAAGCAGGAGCCGGTCACCGTCTTCCATCAGGCGCTCGACAATGTCGCGCCGCATGTGGAAGTCCGGTCGCGCCGCGTCGGCGGCGCTACCTACCAGGTTCCGGTCGATGTGCGCCCCGAGCGCCGTCAGGCCCTGGCGATCCGCTGGCTGATCGCCGCGGCCCGCAACCGCAACGAGACCACCATGGTCGACCGCCTCTCCGGCGAGCTGATGGACGCGGCCAATAACCGCGGCACCGCCGTGAAGAAGCGTGAAGACACCCACAAGATGGCAGAAGCCAACCGCGCTTTCGCACACTACCGCTGGTAAAGCGCGAACGAGACTGAGAAGGCATCCAAGATGGCCCGCGAATATAAAATCGAAGACTACCGCAATTTCGGTATCATGGCGCATATTGACGCCGGCAAGACGACGACCACCGAGCGCGTCCTCTATTACACGGGCAAGTCGCACAAGATCGGCGAAGTCCACGACGGCGCTGCCACCATGGATTGGATGGAGCAGGAGCAGGAACGCGGCATCACGATCACGTCCGCCGCCACCACGACCTTCTGGAAGGGTCGCAGCGGCAAGATGTACCGCTTCAACATCATCGACACTCCCGGACACGTCGACTTCACCATCGAAGTCGAGCGTTCGCTGCGCGTGCTCGACGGCGCCATTGCGCTGCTCGATGCCAATGCCGGTGTCGAGCCGCAGACCGAGACTGTCTGGCGCCAGGCCGACAAGTATAAAGTTCCGCGCATGATCTTCTGCAACAAGATGGACAAGATCGGCGCCGACTTCTACCGCTCGGTCGAGATGATCGGCTCGCGTCTTGGTGCGCATGCCGTCGTCATGCAGCTGCCGATCGGCGCCGAGACCGAGTTCAAGGGTGTCGTCGATCTCGTCGAGATGAACGCGCTGGTCTGGCGCGACGAGACGTTGGGCGCTGCCTGGGACGTCGTCGAGATCCCGGCCGACCTTCAGGCCCGGGCCGAAGAATACCGCGAGAAGATGATCGAAGCCGCTGTCGAAATGGACGAGACGGCCCTCGAGAATTACCTCGAAGGCAAGATGCCGTCGAATGACGAGATCCGCGCCCTGATCCGCAAGGGCACCATCGCGGTCAAGTTCTACCCGATGTTCTGTGGCTCGGCCTTCAAGAACAAGGGCGTGCAGCCGCTGCTCGACGCCGTCGTCGAATATCTGCCGTCGCCGGCCGATGTTCCCGCCATCAAGGGCGTCGACGCCAAGACCGACGCCGAGATCGAGCGTCATGCCGACGACAACGAGCCGCTGTCGATGCTGGCCTTCAAGATCATGAACGACCCGTTCGTCGGTTCGCTGACCTTTGCCCGCATCTATTCGGGCAAGCTGACCAAGGGCATCTCGGTCGATAACACCGTCAAGGGCAAGAAAGAGCGCATCGGCCGCATGCTGCAGATGCATGCGAATTCGCGCGCCGACGTCGAAGAAGCCTTTGCCGGCGACATCGTCGCTCTGGCTGGCCTCAAGGACACGACCACCGGCGACACGCTCAGCGATCCGCTGCACCCGGTCATCCTCGAGCGCATGGAATTCCCCGATCCGGTCATCCAGATCGCCATCGAGCCGAAGACCAAGAACGACCAGGAAAAGATGGGCCTCGCCCTTCACCGCCTGGCCGCCGAGGATCCGTCCTTCCGCGTCAAGACCGACGAGGAAAGCGGCCAGACCATCATTTCGGGCATGGGCGAACTTCACCTCGACATCATCGTCGACCGCATGCGCCGCGAGTTCAAGGTCGAGGCCAATGTCGGCGCGCCGCAGGTGGCTTACCGCGAGACCATCACCCGCAGGCACGAGCAGGACTACACCCACAAGAAGCAGACCGGCGGTACCGGTCAGTTCGCTCGCGTCAAGATCGTGTTCGAACCGAACCCGGAAAGCTCGGAGTTCGAGTTCGAGACCAAGATCGTCGGCGGTGCGGTTCCCAAGGAATACATCCCGGGTGTCGAAAAGGGCATCAACAGCGTCATGTCGTCGGGTCCGTTCGCGGGCTTCCCGATGATCGGCGTCAAGGCGACGCTTATCGACGGCGCTTACCACGATGTGGACTCCAGCGTCCTGGCGTTCGAAATCGCCGGCCGCGCCTGCTTCCGTGAAGCCGCACCCAAGCTTGGCGTGCAGCTGCTCGAGCCGATCATGAAGGTCGAAGTCGTGACCCCGGAAGACTACGTCGGCAGCGTCATCGGCGACCTGAACGGCCGTCGTGGCCAGATCCAGGGCCAGGAAGCTCGCGGCGTGGCTGTCGTCATCAACGCGATGGTGCCGCTGGCCAACATGTTCAAGTACGTCGACAACCTGCGCTCGATGAGCCAGGGCCGCGCGGCCTACACGATGCAGTTCGATCACTATGAGCCTGTGCCGACCGCGGTCGCCCAGGAAGTCCAGAAGAAATACGCGTAACCTGAACGGGTTGCATCGGTAACTTAATTCAAGGCCCGTACGGGCGAGCAGATTGGAGACATCACATGGCAAAAGGTAAATTCGAGCGTAACAAGCCTCATGTGAACATTGGCACGATTGGCCACGTCGATCATGGCAAGACGTCGCTGACGGCGGCGATCACGAAGTATTTTGGCGAGTACAAGCGCTACGACCAGATCGATGCGGCGCCCGAAGAGAAGGCCCGCGGCATCACGATTTCGACGGCGCACGTCGAATACGAGACGGCAGCGCGCCACTACGCCCATGTCGACTGCCCCGGCCACGCCGACTATGTGAAGAACATGATCACCGGCGCCGCGCAGATGGACGGCGCGATCCTGGTCGTGTCGGCCGCCGACGGCCCGATGCCGCAGACCCGCGAGCACATCCTGCTTGCCCGTCAGGTCGGCGTGCCGTCGATCGTGGTGTTCCTGAACAAGGTCGACCAGGTCGACGACGCCGAGCTGCTCGAACTGGTCGAGCTCGAGGTTCGCGAGCTTCTGTCGAAGAACGAGTTCCCCGGCGACGACATTCCGATCGTCAAGGGTTCGGCTCTGGCTGCTCTGGAAGATTCCAACAAGACCATCGGCGAAGACGCGATCCGCGAGTTGATGGCTGCGGTCGATGCCTACATCCCGACGCCGGTTCGTCCGCTGGACAAGCCGTTCCTGATGCCGATCGAAGACGTGTTCTCGATCTCGGGCCGTGGCACGGTCGTCACCGGCCGCGTCGAGCGCGGCATCGTCAAGGTCGGCGAGGAACTGGAAATCATCGGCATCCGTCCGACGACCAAGACGACCTGCACGGGCGTCGAGATGTTCCGCAAGCTGCTCGATCAGGGCCAGGCTGGCGACAACATCGGCGCGCTGCTGCGCGGCGTTGATCGTGAAGGCGTCGAGCGCGGCCAGGTTCTGGCCAAGCCCGGTACGGTGAAGCCGCACAAGAAGTTCGTGGCCGAAGCCTACATCCTGACCAAGGACGAAGGTGGCCGTCACACGCCGTTCTTCACCAACTACCGTCCGCAGTTCTACTTTCGCACGACCGACGTGACCGGCATCGTGTCGCTGCCGGAAGGCACGGAAATGGTTATGCCCGGCGACAACATCACGGTCGATGTCGAGCTGATCGTGCCGATCGCCATGGAAGAGAAGCTGCGCTTCGCCATCCGTGAAGGCGGCCGCACCGTCGGTGCCGGCATCGTCGTCACCATCAAAGAGTAATTTAGACTTAAACCGATCTGTCGCGGGCGCAGGATTTGCCCGCGCCGCGCCAGAACAAGGAAGTGACGCATGAACGGACAGAATATCCGCATCCGCCTGAAGGCGTTTGATCACCGCGTGCTCGACGCCTCGACGAAAGAAATCGTGTCGACGGCCAAGCGCACCGGAGCAAACGTCCGCGGCCCCATTCCGCTGCCGACGCGGATCGAAAAGTTCACGGTCAACCGGTCGCCTCACGTCGACAAGAAGAGCCGCGAGCAGTTCGAGATGCGCACGCACAAGCGTCTGCTCGACATCGTCGATCCGACCCCGCAGACGGTCGATGCTTTGATGAAGCTCGATCTGGCCGCCGGTGTCGACGTCGAGATCAAGCTCTAAGGGAATGAGAGCGCGGTAAGGGGCGGTGCCCCTGGCCCGGAACTCTAAAGGAATTGAACCGATGCGTTCAGGTGTGATTGCAAAGAAGGTGGGAATGACCCGCATCTATAATGATGCCGGGGAACATGTTCCCGTCACCGTTCTCCAGATGGAGAACTGCCAGGTCGTGGCTCAGCGCACGCAGGAGAAGAACGGCTATACCGCCGTCCAGCTCGGCGTTGGCCTTGCCAAGGTGAAGAACACGTCGAAGGCGATGCGCGGCCATTTCGCGACCGCTTCCGTCGAGCCGAAGGCGAAGGTCGCCGAGTTCCGCGTCTCCGCCGACAACATGATCGATGTCGGCGCCGAGATCACCGTCGAGCACTTCGTCGCCGGCCAGAAGGTCGATGTGACGGGCACGACGATCGGCAAGGGTTTCCAGGGCGTCATCAAGCGCCACCACATGGGTGGTGGCCGCGCGACGCACGGTAACTCGGTTTCGCACCGTACGCACGGTTCGACCGGCCAGCGTCAGGATCCGGGCAAAGTGTTCAAGGGCAAGCATATGGCTGGCCACATGGGCGACACCCGCGTCACCACACAGAATGTCGAGATCGTTTCGACCGACGCCGATCGCGGCCTGATCCTGATCCGCGGTGCGGTTCCCGGATCGAAGGGCGCCTGGATCCTGGTCCGCGATGCGGCCAAGGTGGCACTGCCGGCCAATGCGCCGAAGCCTGCCGCGATCCGCGCCGTTGCCGCCGAGAGTGGCGCCAAGAACGAGGCTCCGGCCGCAGAGGGAGCAGAATAATGGATCTCAAGATCACAACGCTTGGCGGCAAGGACGCCGGCAAGGTGAAACTCTCCGAGGAGATTTTCGGCCTTGATCCGCGCGAGGACATCCTGCAGCGCGTCGTGCGCTGGCAGCTGGCCAAACGGCAGCAGGGCACGCACAAGGCCAAGGGCCGCGCCGAAATCGCGCGCACCGGCGCCAAGATGTACAAGCAGAAGGGTA
This sequence comes from Mesorhizobium sp. P160219, assembly GCF_057786095.1. Lineage (NCBI taxonomy): Bacteria > Pseudomonadati > Pseudomonadota > Alphaproteobacteria > Hyphomicrobiales > Phyllobacteriaceae > Mesorhizobium > Mesorhizobium sp. P160219. The sequence continues at coordinate 4,605,231 of NZ_JBYNWG010000001.1, read as the reverse complement.
CGGGCCGCGCCCGTCACCATTCGGCACGCGCTCCGCAGTTCCGCGGCGGCGGCAAGGCCCACGGCCCGGTCGTTCGCAGCCACGAGCACGATCTGCCGAAGAAGGTGCGCGCTCTGGGCTTGCGGCATGCTCTCTCGGCCAAGGCCAAGAGCGCGTCGATCATCATCATCGACGAGCTGAAGCTGACCGAGGCCAAGACGAAGGCGCTGATCGCGAATTTCGCGACGCTGGGCCTGACCAATGCCTTGGTGATTGGCGGTGCCGAGCTTGACCAGAACTTCAAGCTGGCGGCGACCAACATCCCGAACATCGACGTGCTGCCCATCCAGGGCATCAACGTCTACGACATTCTGCGCCGCGGCACGCTGGTCCTTTCGAAGGCCGCCGTCGAGGCTCTCGAGGAGCGCTTTAAATGACCGACCTCCGTCATTACGACGTGATCGTCTCGCCGGCGATCACCGAAAAGTCGACCATGGCTTCCGAGAACAACCAGGTTGTTTTCAACGTCGCCAAGAAGGCGTCGAAGCCGGAAATCAAGGCTGCTGTCGAAGCGCTGTTTGGCGTCAAGGTTACGGCCGTGAACACGCTTGTCCGCAAGGGCAAGATCAAGCGCTTCCGCGGCACGATCGGCCGCCAGAGCGACGTCAAGAAGGCGATCGTGACGCTGGCCGACGGCCAGTCGATCGACGTCGCGACGGGTCTCTGAGCTAGGCCGCGAGGACAGGACAATGGCACTTAAAAAATTCAACCCGGTAACGCCGAGCACCCGCCAGCTGGTCATCGTCGACCGCTCGGGCCTCTACAAGGGCAAGCCCGTCAAGGGCCTGACCGAAGGCCTGACCAAGTCGGGCGGCCGCAACAATCACGGCCGCATCACGGCCCGCTTCATCGGCGGCGGTCACAAGCGTTCGTACCGCATCATCGACTTCAAGCGCCGCAAGTTCGACGTCGTCGGCACGGTCGAGCGCATTGAATACGATCCGAACCGCACCGCCTTCATCGCGCTGATCAAGTATGACGATGGCGAGCTGTCCTACATCATCGCTCCGCAGCGCCTTGCCGCCGGCGACAAGATCGTGGCCGGCGAATTGGTCGACGTGAAGCCGGGCAATGCGATGCCGCTGGCCTCGATGCCGGTCGGCACGATCGTCCACAACATCGAGCTGAAGCCGGGCAAGGGCGCCCAGGTTGCCCGCTCGGCGGGTGGCTACGGCCAGCTGGTCGGTCGCGACCAGGGCATGGCGATCCTGCGCCTCAATTCGGGCGAGCAGCGTGTCGTTCACGGCTCCTGCATGGCCACCGTCGGCGCCGTGTCGAACCCCGACCACGGCAACATCAACGACGGCAAGGCCGGCCGCACGGTCTGGCGCGGCAAGCGCCCGCACAATCGCGGCGTGACCATGAACCCGGTCGACCATCCGCATGGCGGTGGTGAAGGCCGCACCTCCGGTGGCCGTCATCCGGTCAGCCCGTGGGGCAAGCCGACCAAGGGCAAGAAGACGCGGTCCAACAAGGCGACCGACAAGTTCATCCTGCGCTCGCGCCATCAGCGCAAGAGCTAAGAAGAGGTAACGCCAAGTGACTCGTTCTATTTGGAAAGGCCCCTTCATCGACGGCTACCTTCTCAAGAAGGTGGACAAGGTTCGTGAAGGTGGTCGCAATGAGGTGATCAAGATGTGGAGCCGTCGCTCCACCATCCTGCCGCAGTTCGTCGGCTTCACCTTCGGTGTCTACAACGGACAGAAGCATGTTCCCGTCTCGGTGAACGAGGACATGGTCGGTCACAAGTTCGGTGAATTCGCTCCGACCCGGACCTATTACGGTCACGGCGCGGATAAGAAGGCGAAGAGGAAATAATCATGGGCAAGGCCAAAGCTCCGCGCAGGCTTGCTGACAACGAAGCGCGCGCCGTTCTGCGCACGATCCGTATCAGCCCGCAGAAGCTGAACCTGGTTGCCGCGCTGATCCGCGGCAAGAAGGTCGCGACAGCGCTTTCCGATCTCGAATTCTCGGCCAAGCGGATTTCCGGCACGGTCAAGAAGACGCTGGAATCGGCGATCGCCAACGCGGAAAACAACCACGACCTTGACGTCGATGCGCTGATCGTGGCGGAAGCCTATGTCGGCAAGTCGATCGTCATGAAGCGGTTCCATGCTCGTGGCCGCGGTCGCGCCAGCCGTATCGAAAAGCCGTTCTCGCACCTCACGATCGTCGTTCGTGAAGTCGAAGAAAAAGGGGAGGCCGCATAATGGGCCAGAAAGTCAATCCGATCGGTCTGCGCCTCGGCATCAACCGCACCTGGGATTCGCGCTGGTTCGCGAACACCGGCGAGTACGGCAAACTGCTGCATGAGGACATCAAGATCCGCAAATATCTTGAAAAGGAACTCAAGCAGGCTGCGATTTCGAAGGTCGTGATCGAGCGCCCGCACAAGAAGTGCCGCGTCACCATCCATGCGGCGCGCCCGGGCCTGATCATCGGCAAGAAGGGCGCCGACATCGAAAAGCTTCGCAAGAAGCTGATGGAGATGACGAAGTCCGAGACGCACTTGAACATCGTTGAAGTGCGCAAGCCGGAAATCGACGCGACCCTGGTCGCCCAGTCGATCGCCCAGCAGCTCGAGCGTCGTATCGCGTTCCGCCGCGCCATGAAGCGCGCCGTTCAGTCGGCGATGCGCCTGGGCGCCGAAGGCATCCGCATCAACTGCGCCGGCCGTCTCGGCGGCGCCGAGATTGCGCGCATGGAATGGTACCGAGAAGGCCGCGTGCCGCTGCATACGCTGCGCGCCGATGTCGACTACGGCACGGCCGAAGCGCATACGGCTTACGGCATCTGCGGCGTCAAGGTCTGGGTGTTCAAGGGCGAAATCCTCGAGCACGATCCGATGGCTTCGGAGCGTCGCGCGACCGAGGGTGATGCTGCGCATGGCGGTGGTGGCGATCGCGAACGCGGTCGTCGTCGCGAAAACGCCTGATTATTTAGGAATTTGGAGTTAGAACGATGCTGCAGCCAAAGCGCACAAAGTTCCGCAAGCAGTTCAAGGGCCGTATCCATGGTACCGCAAAGGGCGGCACCAACCTGGATTTTGGTGGTTTCGGGCTGAAGGCGCTTGAGCCGAACCGCGTCACCGCGCGTGAGATCGAGGCGGCCCGCCGCGCGATCACTCGTGAGATGAAGCGTGCCGGCCGCGTGTGGATCCGTATTTTCCCTGATGTGCCGGTGACGTCGAAGCCGACCGAAGTGCGCATGGGCAAGGGCAAGGGCGCTGTCGATTACTGGGCGGCGCGCGTCAAGCCGGGCCGCATCATGTTCGAGATCGACGGCGTCAACGAAGAAACCGCCCGTGAGGCGCTGCGTCTCGGCGCGGCCAAGCTCTCGGTCAGGACGCGCTTCGTACAGCGCATCGCAGAATAAGGACGGGCTGATCATGAAAGCCGAAGACATCCGGACGAAGACCCAGGACCAGCTGACCGACGATCTGGCCAGCCTGAAGAAGGAGCAGTTCAACCTGCGCTTCCAGAAGGCCACCGGCCAGCTCGAGAAGACCGCGCGCGTGCGGCAGGTTCGCAAGGACATTGCGCGTATCAAGACCATCGCTGCGGAAAAGTCCGCGGCCAAGAAGGCTTAAGGACGAAAATCATGCCAAAGCGCATTCTGCAGGGCACTGTCGTCAGCGACAAGAACGAGAAGACGGTAGTCGTCAAGGTCGAACGGCGCTTCACGCATCCCGTGATGAAGAAGACCGTGCGCATGACCAAGAAGTACAAGGCGCACGACGAGAACAACGCCCACAAGGTCGGCGATCAGGTGTTCATCCAGGAATCGAAGCCGATTTCCAAGGACAAGCGCTGGATCGTCGTGTCTTCGGACCAGGCGTAACAAACCGAATTTAGGACAGACCGGGGAGGGGCTTTGAGCCCGTCCCGTTAGAAGAGAAGAAGGCGGCCAGTCATGATTCAGATGCAAACAAACCTCGACGTCGCGGATAATTCCGGCGCCCGTCGTGTCATGTGCATCAAGGTGCTGGGCGGCTCGAAGCGGAAATACGCTTCCGTAGGCGACATCATCGTGGTGTCGATCAAGGAAGCCATTCCGCGCGGCCGCGTTAAGAAGGGCGATGTGATGAAGGCGGTCGTGGTTCGCACGGCCAAGGACATCCGCCGCCCGGACGGCAGCGTGATCCGTTTCGACAAGAACGCGGCCGTTCTCGTCGACAACAAGAAAGAGCCGATCGGCACGCGTATCTTCGGACCGGTTCCGCGCGAACTCCGCGCCAAGAACCACATGAAGATCATCTCGCTCGCGCCTGAAGTGCTGTAAGGAGCCGGACCAATGCAAAAGATTAGAAAAGGCGACAAGGTCGTCGTGCTGGCCGGCAAGGACAAGGGCCGTTCGGGCGAAGTCCTCTCGGTTCAGCCGAAGGAAGACACCGCGCTGGTGCGCGGCGTCAACATGATCCGTCGTCACCAGAAGCAGTCCCAGTCCCAAGAGGGCGGGATCATCACCAAGGAAGCGCCGATCCAGCTGTCGAACATCGCGCTCGCCGACCCCAAGGATGGCAAGCCGACCCGCGTCGGCTTCATCTTCCAGAAGGACGGCAAGAAGGTGCGCGTCGCCAAGCGCTCGGGAGAAGTCATCAATGGCTAAGGCTCAAACCACGAAGCCCAAGGCTGAAAGCAAACAGTCCAAGGCCCAGAACACGCCGCGCCTCAAGCAGGTCTACAACGAGACCATCCGCAAGGCGCTGCAGGAGCAGTTCGGCTACGAGAACGAGATGCAGGTTCCGCGCATCGACAAGATCGTGCTGAACATGGGCGTCGGCGAAGCGACCGCGGATTCGAAGAAGCCTTCGATCGCGGCCGAAGACCTGGCGATGATCGCCGGCCAGAAGGCCGTCGTCACCCGCGCCCGTAATTCGATCGCCGGCTTCAAGGTCCGCGAGAAGATGCCGATCGGCGCCAAGGTCACGCTGCGCAAGGAACGCATGTACGAGTTCCTCGACCGTCTCGTGAACATCGCACTGCCGCGCGTCCGCGACTTTCGCGGACTGAATCCGAAGAGCTTCGATGGCCGTGGCAACTACGCCATGGGCATCAAGGAACACATCGTGTTCCCGGAGATCAACTACGACAAGGTTGATCAGATCTGGGGCATGGACGTCATCGTTTGTACGACTGCGAAGACGGACGACGAAGCCAGGGCATTGCTCAAGGCCTTCAACTTCCCCTTCCGCCAGTAACGGCAGCGAGAAAAGGAAAAATCTGAAATGGCAAAGACCAGCTCAGTCGAGAAGAACAACAGGCGCCGCAAGCTTGCCGACCAGTACGGTCCCAAGCGCGCAGCGCTCAAGGCGATCATCATGGACCAGTCCAAGCCGATGGAAGAGCGTTTCCGCGCTCAGCTGAAGCTTGCTGCCCTGCCGCGCAACTCGGCCAAGATCCGCATCCGCAACCGCTGCGAAGTTACCGGCCGTCCGCGCGCCTATTATCGCAAGCTCAAAGTATCGCGCATCGCGCTTCGTGATCTCGGCAATAACGGCCAGATCCCGGGCCTGGTCAAGTCGAGCTGGTAAGGAGGACATAACATGTCATTGAGCGATCCTCTCGGCGATATGCTGACCCGCATCCGCAACGCGTATGGCCGTAAGAAGTCGAGCGTTTCGACGCCGGCGTCGCGCCTGCGTACCCGCGTCCTCGACGTGCTGAAGGCTGAAGGCTATATCCGCGACTACAGCCAGACCGACTTCGACAACGGCAAGTCCGAAATCGAAATCGAGCTGAAGTATTTCGACGGTGCTCCGGTCGTGCGCGAAATCGCCCGCGTCTCGAAGCCTGGCCGCCGCGTTTACGTTTCGGCCAAGTCGATCCCGCACGTCGCCAACGGCCTCGGCATCGCCATCCTTTCGACGCCGAAGGGCGTGATGGCCGATCACGAAGCACGCGAACAGAATGTCGGCGGCGAAATCCTCTGCCAGATTTTCTAATTCGGCAGACCTGAAACAAGAGAAGTGACGAGGACAACCAAATGTCTCGTATTGGAAAGAAACCCGTTTCGCTGCCGCAGGGCGTGACCGCGACCGTCAACGGCCAGACCGTGACGGCGAAGGGCCCCAAGGGCGAGCTGAAGTTCGTGGTGAACGACGAAGTGCTGGTCAAGATGGAAGGCAGCGAAATCGCTGTCCAGCCGCGTGACCAGACCAAGACCGCCCGCTCCAAGTGGGGCATGTCGCGCACGCAGATCGTCAACATCCTGCAGGGCGTCAAGGACGGTTTCGAGAAGAAGCTCGAGATCACCGGCGTCGGCTATCGCGCGGCACTCCAGGGCAAGAACCTGCAGCTGGCGCTTGGCTTCAGCCACGACGTCGTTTACGAGACGCCGGCCGGCATCACGATCGCCGTGCCGAAGCCGACGGAAATCACCGTGACCGGCATCGACAAGCAGCAGGTCGGCCAGGTTGCAGCCGAGATCCGCGAGTATCGCGGTCCCGAGCCCTACAAGGGCAAGGGTGTCCGCTATGCCGGCGAGAAGATCGTCCGCAAGGAAGGCAAGAAGAAGTAGTAGGCCTGGCCCCGAAAAGTTGCAGACTTTTCGGAAAAGGCCAAGCCAAAGAAGTGCAACGCCGCGGGGAGCGGTCGCGGGAGGCGCTTTCGCCTACCGCACATGGCGGCCCCCGTTTTTTGAAGGCAAGGAAGACTATCATGGCTACCAAGGAATCCATCCAGCGCCGCGCGCAGCGCGTCCGCCGCCAGATCAAGAAGGTCGCCGGCGAACGTCCGCGTCTCTCGGTTCACCGCACGTCGAAGAACATCTACGTGCAGGTCATCGACGATGCCAAGGGCCATACCATCGCGGCTGCATCGACACTCGAGAAGGACCTCAAGGGTTCGCTCAAGACCGGCGCCGACACCGAGGCAGCAGCCGCTGTTGGCAAGCTGATCGCCGAGCGTGCTTCGAAGGCCGGCGTCAAGGAAGTCGTCTTTGACCGCGGCGCCTATATCTATCACGGCCGCGTCAAGGCGCTGGCCGAGGCTGCCCGTGAAGGCGGTCTGAGCTTCTAATTGCCTGATCCCGAACCGAAGGTCAGCGCAGCAAAAAGTTGCAGACTTTTCGGACAAGATCATGCAAGGAAAAATAATTCGCCCCCGGTGACCCAAAGAGGCGCACCGGATCTTATCAGCAACCGTGCTTCCGGAAAAAAACAAGGAACAGGATATGGCACAGGAACGTAGGGATGGCGGCCGCGGCCGCGATCGTGAAGAACGCGATGACGGCATGGTGGACAAGCTCGTCCACATCAACCGTGTCGCCAAGGTCGTCAAGGGCGGCCGTCGCTTCGGTTTTGCAGCACTCGTCGTCGTCGGCGACCAGAAGGGCCGCGTCGGCTTCGGTCACGGCAAGGCGCGCGAAGTGCCGGAAGCGATCCGCAAGGCAACTGAGTCGGCCAAGCGCGACATGATTTTCGTGCCGCTGCGCTCGGGCCGCACGCTGCACCACGACGTCGAAGGACGCTGGGGCGCCGGACGCGTGCTGCTGCGCGCTGCCAAGCAGGGTACCGGCATCATCGCCGGCGGCCCGATGCGCGCTGTCTTCGAGACGCTCGGCATGCATGACGTGGTCGCCAAGTCGATGGGTTCGTCGAACCCCTACAACATGGTTCGTGCCACATTCGACGCGCTGAAGAGCCAGATGCATCCCAAGGATGTGGCTGCTGCACGAGGCATCAAGTATTCGACCCTTCAGGCCCGCCGCGGCACCGCCGTTGCGGCTGAAGAATAGTCGATCTGACCAGGGATTTTGACCATGGCCAAGAAAGCAACCAAGACCATCACCGTTGAGCAGATCGGTTCGCCGATCCGCCGCCCGAAGGAACAGCGCGCGACGCTGGTCGGCCTCGGCCTCAACAAGATGCACAAGCAGCGCACTCTGGAGGACACTCCCTCGGTGCGCGGCATGATCGCTGCCGTCCAGCATCTCGTCCGCGTCGTGGACGAGGGCTGAGCAAAAGCGCAGGAGAACCCAGATGAAACTCAACGATCTGCGTGACAAGGACGGCGCGACGCACTCCAAGAAGCGTCTCGGCCGTGGCATCGGCTCCGGCTCGGGCAAGACCGGCGGTCGCGGCGTCAAGGGCCAGAAGGCGCGCTCCGGCGTTGCCATCAACGGCTTCGAGGGCGGCCAGATGCCGCTCTATCGGCGCCTGCCGAAGCGTGGCTTCAATAACATCTTCGCCAAGAGCTTTGTCGTCGTGTCGCTGGCTCGTATCCAGACGGCGCTCGATGCCAAGAAGCTTGACGCCAAGGCGACCGTGACGGCCGAGGCGCTCGTTGCCGCCGGCGTCATCCGCCGCGTCAAGGACGGCGTGCGCATCCTCTCGGACGGCGAGCTCAAGGCAAAGCTTGCCTTCGACGTCGCGGGCGCCTCCAAGGCCGCGATCGAGAAGATCGAAAAGGCCGGCGGTTCGGTCAAGCTGCCGGAAGCGGCAGCGGAGTAACGGCAATTTGAAGCGCGGTCGGCAGGAACGCTATCCGTTTTTGTTCACGATTGCGCTTTGATCCAATCAATTAGGCGGCCGCGTCAACGCGGCCGCTTGCATGTTTAGAGCCCGGAGCTTATCTCGTGAGCTTCGGTGCCACGCGCCGCCTGAGCTGCGGGCATCGAGCGTGACATACAAATCAAAGAAGTAGCGCATGACGTTGTCCGAAAACCGCTTCACACTTTTCGGCATCATGCTCTAGCGGAGAATCAGGCATGGCTTCGGCTGCTGAACAACTAGCCTCGAATCTGAATTTTGCGGCTTTCGCCAAGGCGGAGGACCTGAAGAAGCGAATCTGGTTCACCGTCGGCGCGCTGCTCGTCTATCGCCTCGGCACCTATATCCCGCTGCCCGGCATCAATCCGGATGCATTCGCGCAGGCCTTCTCTTCGCAGGCCAAGGGCGTGCTCGGCATGTTCAACATGTTCGCCGGCGGCGCCGTGCAGCGCATGGCGATCTTCGCGCTCGGCATCATGCCTTACATCTCAGCCTCCATCATCATGCAGCTGATGACCTCGGTCATTCCGTCGCTGGAGGCGCTGAAAAAGGAAGGCGAGCAGGGCCGCAAGGTCATCAACCAGTACACGCGCTACGGCACGGTACTCCTGGCGCTGGTGCAGGCCTACGGCATTTCGGTGGGCCTGGAAGGCGGCAACGGCATCGTCAATGATCCCGGCATGTTCTTCCGCATCTCGACCGTCGTCACGCTGGTTGGCGGAACCATGTTCCTGATGTGGCTGGGCGAGCAGATCACCGCCCGCGGCATCGGCAACGGCATTTCGCTGATCATCTTTTCCGGCATCGTCGCCGGCCTGCCGCGCGCCATCTCCGGCACGCTGGAGCTCGGCCGCACCGGCGCCCTATCGACCGGGCTGATACTCGCGATCATCGTGCTGGCTATCATCGTCATCGCGCTGATCGTGTTCTTCGAGCGCGCGCAGCGCCGCCTGCTGATCCAGTATCCGAAGCGCCAGGTCGGCAACCGCATGTTCCAGGGCGATACCTCGCATCTGCCGCTGAAGCTCAACACGTCGGGCGTCATTCCGCCGATCTTCGCGTCGTCGCTGCTTTTGCTGCCGGCAACGGTCGCCGGCTTCTCGCAGACGACAAACCTGCCGGCCTGGGCAAGCACCGTGCTCGCCTCGCTCGGCCACGGCCAGCCGCTCTACATGCTGTTCTATGCGGCAATGATCGTGTTCTTCGCCTTCTTCTACACGGCCATCGTGTTCAATCCGAAGGACACCGCCGACCAGCTCAAGAAGCATTCCGGCTTCATTCCGGGCTACCGTCCGGGTGAGCGCACCGCCGATTACATCGACTATGTCCTGACGCGCATCACCGTCGTCGGCGCCATCTATCTGGTGCTGGTGTGCCTGCTGCCCGAGTTCCTGATTTCGGCGACTGGCGTACCATTCTACCTCGGTGGCACATCGCTTCTGATCGTGGTCAGTGTAACCCTCGATACGGTGGCGCAGATCCAGGGTCACCTGATCGCGCACCAGTATGAGGGCCTGATCAAGAAGTCGAAGCTGCGCGGGGGGAAGAAGGCCAGATGAGATTGATATTGCTTGGGCCGCCAGGAGCGGGCAAGGGGACGCAAGCACAAAGACTGGTAGAAAAATACGGCATACCGCAGCTGTCGACGGGTGACATGCTGCGGGCGGCCGTGCAGGCCGGCACCGAAGTCGGCAAGCGCGCCAAGGCGGTGATGGACGCCGGCGAGCTGGTTTCCGACGCCATCGTCAACGCCATCGTGGCCGAGCGCATCGATCAGCCCGATTGCATCAACGGTTTCATTCTCGACGGCTATCCGCGCACGCTGGTGCAGGCTGATGCGGTTGAATCGATGCTCGCCGAGCGCGGCATTGGCCTCGATGCCGTGATCGAGTTCGTCGTCGACGACAAAGCGCTGGTCGGCCGCATCGTCAAGCGCGCCGACGACGCCAAGGCCGCCGGACAGCCGGTGCGCAAGGACGACAATCCGGTGGTGTTCGAAGAGCGCCTGCGGGAATATTACAAGAAGACCGCGCCGCTGATCGGCTATTATTATGCCAAACGCTCGCTTAGGAGTGTCGACGGCATGGCCCCTGTCGAGACCGTGACGGCGGAGATTGAAGCGCTGCTCGCGGCGGTGACGCGGGAAACCGTTACGGCAAAGTAGAGATTGCGCTTGACTGGAACGGTTCGCTGGGTTATGGCGGCCCGTCTTCCTATCAGGCATGAGGCTTGCTTGTCCGCAAGGGCAAGGCAGCCGCATTGAAACTAGGGAACTCCCGCAAGGGCCGGCCTCCACCGGACGCGGGGTAATTTGAACAGCGCCGCGCATGCCTTGTTTTGAAGGCCGGCCGGTCCCACATGGAGAAGAGAAGAATATGGCTCGTATAGCCGGCGTCAACATTCCGACCAACAAGCGCGTCGTCATTGCGCTTCAGTACATTCACGGCATTGGCAAGAAGTTCGCCCAGGAGATCGTCGACAAGGTCGGCATCCCGGCCGAGCGCCGCGTCAACCAGCTGACGGACGCGGAAGTGCTGCAGATCCGCGAGACCATCGACCGCGACTACCAGGTCGAAGGCGACCTGCGCCGCGAAGTGTCGATGAACATCAAGCGTCTCATGGACCTCGGCTGCTACCGCGGTCTGCGTCACCGCCGTTCGCTGCCGGTTCGCGGCCAGCGCACGCACACCAATGCACGCACCCGCAAGGGCCCGGCCAAGTCGATTGCCGGCAAGAAGAAGTAAGTGAGCGAATAGCGAGTAGCCATTAGCGAGTAGGGGTTCCCTATTCGCTGGTCCCTGCTCACTACTCGCTTTCAAAGGTGGAGCCGCTGGCATTACGGCGGTGTAGAGATCAACTGAAAGGACTATCATGGCCAAGGAAGCCGCTCGTGTTCGCCGTCGCGAACGCAAGAACATCTCGTCGGGCGTTGCCCACGTCAATTCGACCTTCAACAACACGATGATCACCATCACCGACGCGCAGGGCAATTCCATTGCCTGGTCGTCGGCCGGTGCCCAGGGCTTCAAGGGTTCGCGCAAGTCGACCCCGTTCGCCGCCCAGATGGCTGCCGAAGACGTCGCCAAGAAGGCCCAGGAACACGGCATGCGCATGCTCGAAGTCGAGGTCTGCGGACCCGGCTCCGGTCGTGAATTGGCGCTTCGCGCCCTGCAGGCGGCCGGCTTCACCATCACCTCGATCCGTGATGTGACGCCGATCCCGCACAATGGCTGCCGCCCGCGCAAGAAGCGCCGCGTCTAAGACATTACCGAACGCCGCGTGAGCGCCTCAAGGCGCTCCTCCACGGCACTCCAGGTCGCCCGCCACGATTGGATGGTGGCGGGTCAACGGAAGGAAAGCATCATGATCCAGAAAAATTGGCAGGAACTGATCAAGCCGAACAAGATCGAGTTCTCGTCGAAGAAGAAGACGCTGACCACGCTGGTCGCCGAGCCGCTCGAGCGTGGCTTCGGCCTGACGCTCGGCAACGCGCTGCGCCGCGTGCTTTTGTCTTCGCTGCGCGGTGCGGCTGTCACCGCCGTGCAGATCGACGGCGTTCTGCATGAATTCTCGTCGATTGCCGGCGTGCGTGAGGACGTGACCGACATCGTCCTCAACATCAAGGAAATCGCCATCCGCATGGAAGGCGATGGTCCCAAGCGCATGGTCGTTCGCAAGCAGGGCCCGGGTGCGGTTCTGGCTGGCGACATCCAGACGGTTGGCGACGTCGAGATCCTCAACCCCGACCACGTCATCTGCACGCTGGACGAGGGCGCTGAAATCCGCATGGAATTCACCGTCGACACCGGCAAGGGTTACGTGCCGGCCGACCGCAACCGCGCCGAAGACGCGCCGATCGGCCTGATCCCGGTCGACAGCCTGTATTCGCCGGTCAAGAAGGTCTCCTACAAGGTCGAGAACACCCGCGAGGGCCAGGTTCTCGACTATGACAAGCTGACCATGACTATCGAGACCGACGGTTCGATCTCGGGGGAGGACGCGGTGGCTTTCGCTGCCCGCATCCTGCAGGACCAGCTTGGCCTGTTCGTCAATTTCGACGAGCCGCAGAAGGAAGTCGCCACCGAGGCCGTCACCGAGCTCGCCTTCAACCCGGCGCTGCTCAAGAAGGTGGACGAACTCGAGCTTTCGGTGCGTTCGGCCAACTGCCTGAAGAACGACAACATCGTCTATATCGGCGATCTTATCCAGAAAACCGAAGCCGAGATGCTGCGCACCCCGAACTTCGGCCGCAAGTCGCTGAACGAGATCAAGGAAGTGCTCGCGGCGATGGGCCTGCACCTCGGCATGGAAGTGCCGGACTGGCCGCCGGAAAACATCGAAGACCTCGCCAAGCGTTACGAAGACCAATATTGAGCATGAATTTCCAAGGATCGGCGGCGTGGGCCGCTCGATCCGACGGTCATGCGGAAAACCATCAGAGGCCACGGCCTCTTGAACAACTGAAGAAGGAAAAGAGCCATGCGCCACGGTTTTAAAGGCCGCCGCTTCGCCCGAAGCATTAGCCATCGCAAGTCGATGTTCGCCAACCTCGCCGTGTCGCTGCTCGAGCACGAACAGATCGTCACCACCCTGCCGAAGGCGAAGGATTTGCGTCCGATCGTCGAGAAGCTGGTGACGCTCGGCAAGCGCGGCGACCTGCATGCGCGCCGCCAGGTCATTGCCCAGATCGGCAATGAAGGCGTCGTCAAGCGTCTGTTCGACACGATCGCGCCGCGCTACGCCACCCGCAATGGCGGCTATCTGCGCATCATGAAGGCGGGCTTCCGCCACGGCGACAATGCCGCCATGGCAGTCATCGAGTTCGTCGATCGCGACACCTCGGCCAAGGGCGCCGGCGACCGCGCCCGCATCGAGGCCGAAGGCACCGACGAGGAAGCCGCTGCCGCATAAGGCTCGGTTTTTCAGGAATGACTTCAAGGGGCCTTCGGGCCCCTTTTTTGCATTGTCGCGAGGGCATGCTTCGCCAGGCTTTTTTGCCTGCCGGCCAAGTGCTTTTGCACGACAATCGCCGCATTTCAGTGCATTAGCCTTTCATTCTGCACAATCGTCGGGACAATGCCCCCGAACTTGCCTTGGAGGATTCGCGAATGCGCGCCAACCGACTGTCTCTTGTTCTGCTCTTCGCCATGATGGCGTTCGCAGCCGCGCCGACAGTCAGGCAGGCTCTGGCCGAGGACGCCGCCAAGCCAGCCGATCCGGGGCTCTCCGATGTGCTGACCGACCTCTTGCATGGCGTCGAGGGCGAGAACGGCACCTCCGGTCCCGACAAGCGCGTGCCGTTCGGCCGCGAAGAGGTGCAGCTGTCGTTTGCCCCCCTGGTCAAGCAGACGGCGCCGGCCGTGGTCAATGTCTATGCTTCGCAGACGGCCAAGGTCACGTCGCCCTTTGACGGCGACCCGTTCTTCGAGGAATTTTTTGGCCGCGCACAGCCGCGCGCGCAATCCTCGCTCGGCTCGGGTGTGCTGGTCGATCCGAGCGGCGTCGTCGTCACCAATTTCCACGTGATCAAGGATGCCGACGAGGTCAAGGTCGCGACCGCCGACGGGCGCGAATTCACCTCGAAGGTCATGCTCAAGGACGAGACGCTCGACCTCGCCGTGCTCAAGATCACCTCCGACAAGCCGTTTCCGGTGATCGCCATCGGCGATTCCGACGCGCTCGAGGTCGGCGACCTGGTGCTGGCCATCGGCAATCCGTTCGGCGTCGGCCAGACCACCACCAGCGGCATCGTTTCGGCGCTTGCCCGCAGCCATATCGGCGTTTCGGATTCGGGCTATTTCATCCAGACCGACGCCGCCATCAATCCCGGCAATTCCGGCGGCGCGCTGATCAACATGGGCGGCCAGCTGGTCGGCATCAACACCGCCATCTACAGCCGCAGCGGCGGCTCGATCGGCATCGGCTTTGCCATCCCGGCCAACATGGTGCGTGCCTTCGCCGATGCGGCCAAGGCCGGGCTCGATTTCTTCGAGCGGCCCTATATAGGCGCCGAGTTCGAAGCGGTCACACCTCAGATCGCCGAATCGCTTGGCATGGAGAAGCCGACCGGCGCGCTGGTGTCGTCGGTCGAGGAAGCCGGACCGGCGGCCAAGGCAGGGCTGAAGCCCGGCGATGTCGTGCTGCAGCTCAATGGCACGACCGTCGAAGGCATCGAGGCGCTGGACTACCGCATGGCGACCCTGTCGATCGGCACCAAGGCGACCTTCGCCATCCTGAGCAAGGGCCAGCAGGCGACGATGGAGATCGCACTGGAGCGCGCGCCGGAAGGCGCCAAGGCGTCGGAAGTGACGCTGCATGGCCGCAGCCCATTCTCCGGCGCCAAGGTCGCGGAACTGTCGCCCAGGCTCGCCCAGCGGCTTGGCCTGCGCACCGACCTCAAGGGCGTCACCGTGGTCGACATCAACCGCGATTCGCCGGCTGCCGATTTCGGCTTCCAGCCCGGCGACATCGTGCGCGAGGTGAACGGCACCACCGTCGATACGGCGGCGACACTGGCGCAGCTTGCCCAGCAGGATACGCGCTGGTGGCGCTTTACCGTCGAGCGCGGCGGGCAGATACTGCGCCAGGTGTTGCGTTACTGAGGCGATCTTCCCATTTCTGAGGATCGTGCTCCAACCAGAAGACCTAGATGGCCGATCTGTTCAGCGTCGATGAACCGGAAAGAGCGCCGCCCGGCCGGCCTTTGGCCGATCGGCTGCGCCCGAAAAACCTTGGCGAGGTCGTCGGCCAGGAGCATCTGACCGGCCCCGACGGCGCACTGACGCGGCTCATCAACTCCGGTTCGCTCGGCTCGATGATTTTCTGGGGGCCACCCGGCACCGGCAAGACTACCGTTGCGCGGCTGCTGGCCGGCGAGACCCGTCTTGCTTTCGAGCAGATATCGGCGGTGTTTTCCGGCGTCGCCGACCTGAAGAAAGTGTTCGAAGCAGCGAAGCTGCGCCGCACCAATGGCCGCCAGACGCTGCTGTTCGTCGACGAGATCCATCGCTTCAACCGTGCCCAGCAGGACTCTTTCCTCCCGGTCATGGAGGATGGAACAGTTGTTCTGGTCGGCGCCACCACCGAAAATCCATCGTTCGAGCTGAACGCCGCGCTTCTGTCGCGAGCGCGGGTGCTGGTGTTTCACTCGCTGGGCGAGGACAGCATCGCCAAACTGATGACGCGGGCGGAGGAGACGGAGGGCAGGGCGCTGCCGCTCGACGACGAGGCGCGGGCGATGCTCATCCGCATGAGCGATGGCGACGGCCGGGCCTCGCTGACGCTGGCCGAGGAAGTCTGGCGCGCCGCCAAACCCGGCGAGGTTTTTGATCCCGAAGGGTTGCAGCGCATCGTGCAGCGCCGCGCGCCGATCTATGACAAGGGCCAGGACGGTCACTACAATCTGATCTCGGCGCTGCACAAGTCGGTGCGCGGGTCCGATCCGGACGCGGCGCTTTATTATCTTGCCCGCATGTTCGACGCCGGCGAGGATCCGCTCTATCTCGGCCGCCGGCTGGTGCGCATGGCGATGGAGGATATCGGGCTGGCCGACCCGCAGGCGCTGGTTATCGCCAACGCCGCCAAGGACGCATACGACTACCTCGGCTCGCCCGAAGGCGAACTGGCCTTCGCCGAGGCCACCGTCTATCTCGCCACCGCGCCCAAATCCAACGCCGTCTATACCGCCTTCAAGGCAGCCACGCGGGCGGCGAAGGAGTTCGGTTCGCTGCTGCCGCCCAAGCACATCCTCAACGCGCCGACCAAGCTGATGAAAGAGGGGGATTATGGCGCCGGCTACCGCTACGATCACGACCAGCCCGATGCCTTTTCCGGCCAGGACTATTTCCCCGAAAAGATGGGCCGGCAGATCTTTTACGATCCGCCCGAACGCGGCTTCGAGCGCGATATCAAGAAACGGCTGGACTATTGGGCAAAGCTGCGCAGCGAGCGGGAAAAATAGGCGCGCGGGACAAACGGGACGAACTCGGCCTGCCCGCGATGAACTGAAATTCTGTCCCCGCCAGTCACAGCAGTGTGATTGTACCGCATGACAAAAAGCCCTATCACGTCGCATGACTCGGCCGGGAGGCTGCCAGGACGGGCGATAATTCGGAACGGGGACAGCGCGCCGCGCGAACAGAAATGACAAAATCCCTTCGCAAGACGCTTCGCCAGGCTGTGATTGCTGTCCCGCTGCTCGCGCTCGGCTTCTATTTCATTCCGATCCTGACCACGATCTGGATCGTCTGCGGCCTGATCGATGTGCTGCGCAACGCCAGCAAGGATCTGTCGCTGTTGCGCGGCTATTTCCTCGGCAATGGCATCTTCACCTGGCTGCTGTCGCCCTTCAATCTGCTGGTGGACCTCGTTTGCTACCGCAACCCGGGTGTGTGGAAGCTGGAGCAGTTTCCTGCCGATTATCAGCGCGAGGTCAACGAGGTTCTTGACGTCTTCAAGGCGCGCAAGGACGAGATCATCGCCGATATCGACGCCAATTTCGGCACCGGTCGTCGCGGCATGTATGTCTATCAGTGGTACGGCAAGCACCGGATCGACAATGTCGCAGAATTCAACAAGGATTTCAAATACATCAAGACCATTGCCGTGTCTGTCTTCAGAGGCAAGGAATTGACTTCCTGGCATTTCGGACCGCTGCGGCTCAGCCTGCGCATCCTCTACAATCTCTTGCCGGTGAAGGCAGAGGTTTTCGTCGAATGCAACGGCGCCAGGAATTACTGGCACGACAACCCACTCTATATTTTCGACGACACGCTGCTGCACCGCTCGGTCAACGAGTATGACGGACGCCGCTACTGCGTGTTCATGGACATCATCCGCCCGTCGCCGTTCCCCGGCTTCATCGCCGGACTTCTGGCCATCGTTTCGGTCACCGTCGAGCGCATCAATTCCATGTTCTACAAGAACTGGAAGATGATCGGCTCGAGCAAGGCAAAGAAGGTCGAGACGACCTGAGGCGTTGGCCTGAAGGGATTGGGCATGTTCAATCTGCTTCTCGTTGTGGTCGGCGGCGGCATCGGCGCCGGCATCCGCCACCTTACCAACATCGGCGCCTTGCGCCTCGTCGGCCCCAACTACCCCTGGGGGACGATGGCGATCAACATCGTCGGCTCCTTTGCCATGGGGCTGTTCATCGCCGCGCTGATGCGGCGCGGCGGTTCCAATGAGCTCCGGCTGTTCGTCGCCACCGGCATCCTTGGCGGCTTCACCACCTTCTCCGCCTTTTCGCTCGATTTCGCGACCCTGTGGGAGCGCGGAGCGACGCTGCCGGCGTTGGGATATGCGCTGGCCAGCGTCGTTGGCGCCATTATCGCCCTGTTTCTGGGACTTTGGCTCGCAAGAACCGTTTCATAGTGTTATTGCCCCGACCTGGAGCACGCCGCATCCTCTGGACGCGCTGCAGAAACTTTGATCTTGCGCATGATCCTTTCCGAAAGCCGGAGTAGATTTTCGGGGTCACGCGCTAGAAACGGATAAAGCGAAAATCATGGCAGGCGTAGAACAGATCACGGTGGAGGCCGGCGAGGCGGGCATGCGGCTCGATCGCTGGTTCAAGACCCATTTCCCCGGTCTCGGCTTTGGCCATCTGCAGAAGTTGCTGCGCTCGGGCCAGATCCGCGTCGATGGCGGCCGGGTCAAGGCCGACAGCCGTGTCGAGCCCGGCCAGGTGGTGCGTGTGCCGCCGCTCGAGGTCGACAAGAAGGGCGAGAGTGCGCTTACGGGTTACTCGATCCGCAACCAGGGCGACGCCGATGTGCTGGCCAAGATGCTGATCCACGAAGATCCAAAAGTCTTCGTCTTCAACAAGCCGGCGGGCCTGGCGGTGCAAGGCGGCTCGGGCGTCACCCGCAATGTCGACGACATGCTGGAGGCCTGGCGCAGCCAGAAGGGCGAGAAGCCGCGCCTGGTGCACCGGCTCGACCGCGACACGTCGGGCGTGCTGGTGGTTGCCCGCACCAGGCTTGCGGCGATGAAGCTTTCCGAGTCATTCCGGGCGCGCGAGACCAAGAAGACCTATTGGGCGCTGGTCAAGGGCGTCCCGCCCAAGCGTGAGGACAAGATCTCGACCTGGCTGATCAAGGAGCCGACCGAGGACGGCGACCGCGTGCGCGTGGCAGCCCATGGCGAAAAGGGCGCCGACCACGCCGTGTCCTACTATCGCATCATCGAGCAGGCGGCCCAGACGATGACCTGGCTGGAAATGGAGCCGTACACTGGCCGCACCCACCAGCTGCGCGTTCATGCCGCCTATATCGGCTGCCCGATCCTTGGCGACCCCAAATATTTCGAGGCCGACACCAACTGGGACTTTCCGGGCGGCATTCAGAACCGCCTGCATCTGCATGCGCGCCGCATCGTCATTCCGCACCCGGACAAGGGCGTCATCGACGTCACCGCGCCGATGCCGCCGCATATGCGCCAGAGCTGGAACCTGATCGGCTTCGACGACGCCAGCGCGGAGGACTGACATTGGGCGTTGCCTCGGCATTGGATCGCCGCGATGCGGTCGATCTGGCTGCTGCTTCCATCATGGTCGGGCTGACCTTTTCCTGGGGATTGAACTACGTCGCCGCCAAGATCTCCTATGCCGGCTTCGATCCGGTTTTCGTCTCGATCGCACGTTCGATCATCGGCGGGCTCTGTGTGCTCGGCTGGTGCTGGCTGCGCGGCATCAGGCTGTTTAAGGCCGACGGGTCGCTTGTCGCCGGCATCATTGTCGGCGTGCTGTTCGGCGTCGAGTTCCTGTGCCTCTATATCGGGCTGGAATACACGACCGTTGCCCGCAACACGCTGCTGGTCAACACCATGCCGTTCTGGGTCCTGATCGGCGGCCATTTCCTGCTCGGTGAGCGTATCAACGCGCGCAAGCTTGGCGGGCTCGTTCTCGCCTTCTGCGGCCTGGTGGCGGTGTTTTCCGACGGGATTGCCGGCGGCACAGACGTGACCTTGATGGGCGATCTGCTCAGCCTCGGCTCGGGCATCCTGTGGGCGGCGACCAGCATCGTCATCAAGCGTTCGAAACTGGTCGAGACCAGTGCCGAGAAATTGCTGCTTTATCAGCTGGCCGGTGCGGCCATTGTCGGTGTCCTGGTGATGCCTTTCGCCGGCCCGCCGATCCGCGCGATGACTGCCTTGCCGACATTGGCGCTGCTGTTCCAGTCGCTCTATATAGTTGCCTTCACCTATGTGCTGTGGTTCTGGCTGCTCAGGCGCTATCCGGCATCGGGCCTGTCGAGCTTCGCTTTTCTGTCGCCGGTGTTCGGCGTCCTCTGCGGCGCTATCATTCTGGGCGAGGCGCCGACGACCAGGATCTTTGTGGCGCTTGGGCTGATCGCTGTCGGCCTGATCATCGTCAACCGGCCGGCGCGCAAGCAGGTACCTGGATAGAAAGTTCGACCATGCGTGACATCCTCAACGACCTCGAAGCGGGAAAGCATCTGTCCGATCCGGATCCGGTGCGCCGCGCGCAGATCCAGATGAAGACGCACCTGCCGAAGCGCTTCTACAAGGACGTGTCGGTCGCAGCTGTGGAAGACGGTTTTGCCGTCCATCTCGACGGCAAGCCGGTGCGCACGCCGGGCAAGGCGCTGCTGGCGCTGCCGACCGAAAAGGCCGCCGCCCTGGTCGCCAATGAGTTCGCTGCACAGGGCGAGACCATCGACCCGGTCACGATGCCGGTGTTGCGTCTGGCCAACACCGCCATCGACGGGGTCGCCAGCGACCCGCAGGCGGTGCTGGAGGACGTCTTGCGCTTCGCCTCGTCCGATCTGACCTGCTACCGCGCCGACGCGCCGCAGGGGCTGGTCGAGCGGCAGAACCAGCATTGGGATCCGGTGATCGACTGGGCGAGGGTGACATTAGGGGCTCGGTTCAATCTCGCCGAGGGCATCATCCATGTCGAGCAGCCGCGCGAGAGCATCGCAGTGCTCGGCGCTCATCTTGCCCAGCGTGCCGAGCCGCTGCGGCTGGCCGCAATCCATGTCATGACTTCGCTGACCGGGTCGGCGCTGCTGGCGCTGGCGGTCGATTACGGTGCGCTCGACGGCGATGCGGCTTGGGCCGCCGGCCATGTCGACGAGGACTGGCAGATCGAGCATTGGGGCCAGGATGCCGAGGCTGTCGCACGCCGCTCGGCCCGCAAACGCGACATGATGGCGGCCGTCGGCCTGCTCGATGCGCTGAAGACCTGATCCTCGGCCTTTGCCGCACTGCACCTAATACCAAAGTCATAAATCCAAGGTCTGTCTGCCTCCGGCGGTCGCTTTCTGTCATTTTTTACGCCGATGGCTGGTTCGAGTCGCGTTCGGAGGGAACGCCGACGATGACGCCCAGCGTCGAAGGCAGACGATTCACGGGAGGACAGTTCAATGGCATTGGCATCGACCGCCGGCGGAGCCAGCCGCGGCATGACACGAGAGGAGAAGAAGGTCATCTTCGCCTCCTCACTGGGCGCGGTTTTCGAATGGTATGATTTCTATCTCTACGGAGCGTTGGCCGGCGCGATCGGCTTGACCTTCTTCAACTCGTTTCCCGAAAGCACCCGCTACATCTTCACGCTGCTGGTCTTCGCCGCCGGGTTCATCGTGCGCCCGTTCGGCGCGCTGGTGTTCGGCCGCATCGGCGATCTCGTCGGCCGCAAATACACATTCCTCGTCACCATCACGATCATGGGTCTGTCGACTTTCCTTGTCGGCCTGCTTCCGGGCTCAGAGACACTGGGCATTCTGGCGCCGATCCTGTTGATCGCGCTGCGCATGCTGCAGGGCTTGGCGCTTGGCGGCGAGTACGGCGGCGCCGCGACCTATGTCGCGGAACATGCGCCGGATGACCGTCGCGGCTTCTACACGTCATGGATCCAGACGACGGCGACGCTCGGCCTGTTCCTGTCGCTGATTGTCATCCTGCTGGTGCAGAATTCCGTAAGCAAGGACGCCTTCAACGCCTGGGGATGGCGCATTCCTTTCCTGGTCTCGGCCATCCTGCTGGGCATTTCGGTCTGGATCCGGCTGTCGCTTTCGGAATCGCCGACCTTCCTGCGCATGAAGGAGGAGGGCAAGAGTTCCAAGGCGCCGCTGTCGGAAGCCTTCGGCCAGTGGAAAAACGCCAAGATCGCCATCCTGGCGCTGTTCGGCCTCACCGCCGGTCAGGCCGTGGTCTGGTACAATGGGCAGTTCTATGCACTGTTCTTCCTGGCCAATGTGCTCAAGGTCGACGCGCAGTCGGTCAACATCATGATCGCCATTGCGCTGGCACTCGGCACGGGCTTCTTCGTCTTCTTCGGCTGGCTGTCCGACAAGATCGGCCGCAAGCCGATCATCATGGCCGGTCTTGCGCTGGCGGTCGTCACCACCTTCCCGCTGTTCAAGGCGTTGACCTGGGCCGCCAATCCGGCGCTCGCCACCGCACAGCAGAACACGCGCGCCACGGTGACGGCGGCTCCGGGAGACTGCAACTTCCAGTTCAACCCGACCGGCACGCGCGTACCGGTCAGTTCGTGCGATATCGCGACCGACTTCCTTGCCAAGAACTCGGTGCCTTACGACATCGTCTCTACCGCGGCGGCGGGGACCCCGGCGAGTGTCATGATCGGCAGCGAAACCGTGGCGTCTTATGATGCCAAGGCCGCGGGCGACAAGAAGGCTGCAAGCGACGCTGCCTTCAAGAAGGGTATCAACCTCGCGCTTCAGGGTGGCGGTTACCCGTTGAAGCGCGCTGCCGCCAAGGTTGCCGACCAGAAGCTCGACGCCTTTGTCGCGGCCAATCCTGAACTGAAGCTCGATGCGGCAGCCATCCGCGCCGGCGAAAAGACCGCGGTCCCGACCGAACAGGCGATCAAGGACAAGGTGCTGACCAAGGATGAGGCCGCGGGCGCCACCGAGGTGACCGTCTACAGCGTTCCGGCAGCGGGCGCGTTCGCGATGTTTGCCGACCCCGCACAGGTCAACTGGGCCAAGGTCATCGGCATCCTGTTCATCCTGGTCCTCTATGTGACCATGGTCTACGGGCCGATCGCCGCGATCCTGGTCGAGATGTTCCCGACCCGCATCCGCTACAGCGGCATGTCGCTGCCCTATCACATCGGCAATGGCTGGTTCGGCGGCCTGCTGCCCGCGATCGTTTTCGCGTTCAGCGCCTACAAGGGCGATATCTACTACGGGCTCTGGTATCCGGTGGTGATCGCGGCGGTGACGCTGATCATCGGCATGATCTTCGTCAGGGATACGCTCGGCACCGACCTGCATACCAAGCAGTAGCCGACGGCTCTGTATCAAACAAAAAACCCGGCGCGAGCGATCGCGCCGGGTTTTTGATTTGTGGGCCTGTTCGATCTGTCAGCGCGGAAGACGCCTAGCTCTTGCGAGGCTGTTCGGCCTCCGCAATGGCGGCCTCATGATACCAGGCCTCGCCATGGGCAAGCGGGTGATCGCGCAGCGAAGCAAGCTCTGCCGCAAACTTGGCCTTTACGCCTAAATTTGAGGCAGTTACACGCGATGCCGCCGGGAACATCAGGATTTTGGCCGACGGACGGGCTGAGGTGATTTCCATGGTCGGTCTCCTTTCTTCTGGAGAGGCTCTTCGATTCATCTTTCCATCAAGGTAGGTCCTGCAATCCTTTTAGGCAAGATGCCTAAAGAAAGATCTGCATTTGCCTGTTATTTAAGCAAATTCTGCCTTTGATTGATCCGGGCGCATTGCTTAGGCGGCTTGCCATCACCGGCGGGATGAAAGGGTATTTTTGCCGCACCCTGACCAACTGAAGTGGCACACGATTTGCATTTTATCGACCGGCAGCTGGGCTGCTGGATGGCTCGGCGCGCCGACGTCATCCAGGTTCGGTGATCAAGCAACGAGAGGCTCTAGAATGACGAAATACAAGCTCGAGTATATCTGGCTCGATGGTTACACGCCGGTCCCCAATCTTCGCGGCAAGACCCAGGTCAAGGAGTTCGCCGAGTTCCCGACGCTCGAGCAGCTGCCGCTGTGGGGCTTTGACGGTTCCTCGACGCAGCAGGCCGAAGGCCATAGCTCCGATTGCGTGCTGAAGCCGGTTGCCGTGTTCCCCGATCCGGCCCGCACCAATGGCGTGCTGGTGATGTGCGAAGTGATGATGCCAGATGGCGTGACGCCGCATGTGTCCAACAAGCGCGCCACCATCCTCGACGACGAGGGCGCCTGGTTCGGCTTCGAGCAGGAGTATTTCTTCTACAAGGACGGCCGTCCGCTCGGCTTCCCCGAGAGCGGCTATCCGGCGCCGCAGGGCCCGTACTACACCGGCGTCGGCTATTCGAATGTCGGCCCGATCGCGCGCCAGATCGTCGAGGAGCATCTCGACCTCTGCCTCGCAGCAGGCATCAACCATGAAGGCATCAACGCCGAAGTGGCCAAGGGCCAGTGGGAATTCCAGATTTTCGGCAAAGGCTCCAAGAAGGCCGCCGACCAGATGTGGATGGCCCGCTATCTCTTGCAGCGCCTGACCGAAAAATACGAGATCGACATCGAGTATCACTGCAAGCCGCTCGGCGACACCGACTGGAACGGCTCGGGCATGCACGCCAACTTCTCGACCGCCTATATGCGCGAAGTCGGCGGCAAGGCCTATTTCGAAGCGCTGATGGCTCAATTCGACAAGAACCTGATGGACCACATCGCCGTCTACGGCCCGGACAACGACAAGCGCCTGACAGGCAAGCATGAGACCGCTCCGTGGAACCGCTTCAGCTACGGCATCGCCGACCGCGGCGCTTCGATCCGCGTGCCGCATTCCTTCGTCAACAATGACTACAAGGGTTACCTGGAAGACCGCCGCCCGAACTCGCAGGGCGACCCCTACCAGATCGCTTCGCAGATCCTGAAGACCATCGCGGAGGTTTCGACCAGCGCCCAGGTTTCGGCGGCCGCCTAAGCATCTATAGCGGCGCAGGCTTCGTAAGCCTGCGCCGTAGCCTGCTGCTACCACGTCTACGGTCTGCTATTGGTCAAACAAAAACCCCGGCGTCTGAACTGACGCCGGGGTTTTTCCTTGTCGCTGAGGCTTATCGTTCAGACCGAATAGTACATGTCGTATTCGACCGGATGCGGGGTCATTTCGAAGCGCATCACTTCGGCCATCTTGAGCTCGATGTAAGAGTCGATCTGGTCGTCGTCGAAGACGCCGCCGGCCTTCAGGAAGCCGCGGTCCTTGTCCAAGCTTTGCAGCGCTTCGCGCAGCGAACCGCAGACGGTCGGAATCTTCTTCAGTTCCTTCGGCGGCAGATCGTAAAGATCCTTGTCCATCGGCTGTCCCGGGTGGATCTTGTTCTTGATGCCGTCGAGGCCGGCCATCAGCATGGCGGCGAAAGCGAGGTAGGGGTTCGCGCCTGGATCGGGGAAGCGGACCTCGACGCGCTTGGCTTTCGGCGACGAGCCGAACGGAATGCGGCAGGAGGCGGAACGGTTGCGCGCGGAGTAGGCGAGCAGCACCGGGGCTTCATAGCCAGGCACAAGGCGCTTGTAGGAGTTGGTCAGCGGGTTGGTGAAGGCGTTGATGGCCTTGGCGTGCTTGATAATGCCGCCGATGTAGAACAGGCACGACTCCGACAGGCCGGCATATTCATTGCCGGCGAAGGTCGGCTTGCCGTTCTTCCAGATCGACTGGTGGACGTGCATGCCCGAGCCGTTGTCGCCGAAAATCGGCTTCGGCATGAAGGTGGCCGTCTTGCCATAGGCGTTGGCGACCTGGTGCACGACATATTTGTAGATCAGCATCTTGTCGGCGTTGCGGACCAGCGTGTCGAACTTGATGCCGAGCTCGTGCTGGGCAGCGGCAACCTCGTGATGGTGTTTTTCGACGCGCACGCCCATTTCGGCGAGCACGGTCAGCATTTCGGAGCGCATGTCCTGCGCGCTGTCGATCGGCGGCACAGGGAAGTAGCCGCCCTTGACGCGCGGGCGGTGGCCGAGATTGCCGGTCTCGTAGTCGGTGTCGTCATTGGACGGAAGTTCGGTCGAGTCCAGCTTGAACCCGGTGTTGTAGGGATCGGCCTTGTACTTGACGTCGTCGAAGACGAAGAACTCGGCTTCGGGGCCGACATAGATGGTGTCGCCGATGCCTTCGGCCTTCATGTAGGCCTCGGCCTTCTTGGCAGTGCCGCGCGGATCGCGGTTGTAGGATTCGCCGGAGACCGGATCGAGAATGTCGCACAGGATGACCATGGTCGACTGGGCGAAGAACGGATCCATGTGGACGGTGTCCGCATCGGGCATCAGCACCATGTCGGACTCGTTGATCGCCTTCCAGCCGGCGATCGAGGAGCCGTCGAACATGACGCCGTCGGCGAACATGTCTTCCTCGACCTCGATGACATCCATCGTCACGTGCTGCAGCTTGCCCTTCGGATCGGTGAAGCGCAGGTCGACGAATTTCACGTCGTTGTCCTTGATCTGCTTCATGATGTCTTTGGCTGTCGTCATGTCGTTTCTTCCCTGTGTGATGACGTTTCGAGGAGACGTTAATCTGAAATCAGAAAGCTCAGACGGCGTCCATCCCCGTTTCGCCGGTGCGGATGCGAACGACCTCCTCGATGTTGGAGACGAAGATCTTGCCGTCGCCGATGCGGCCGGTCTGCGCCGCCTTGCGGATGGCTTCGATGGCGCCTTCGACGGCGTCGTCGCCCAGCACGACTTCGATCTTCACCTTGGGCAGGAAGTCGACGACATATTCGGCGCCGCGATAGAGTTCGGTATGGCCTTTCTGGCGGCCAAAGCCCTTGGCCTCGGTCACGGTAATGCCTTGCAGACCGGCCTCCTGAAGCGCTTCCTTCACTTCGTCTAGCTTGAACGGCTTGATGATCGCTTCGATCTTTTTCATGTAAAAAGTGGCCTCCACTGCCAAAAAAACGGGTTGTGCGCCCCGCTTGCGCCTCCATCAAGCACGAACTGTGCCAATTTCAGCCCACGCGAAGCGGTTTCGCGCAATTCCAATGCCGCGCCGCGCCGGGATGCACATTCGCGTCATCCTCTGCTTCGGCTGCGGCAAAGCTGCCCGAAGCCTACACATTGCCGCTTCGGGCGTCTGCACGATAATTAGGCAGATTGCGCATTTTGCAGGCCCGCGCGGATCCGTGGCACCAGTCTGCGAAAGGATTGGCCGCACGCCAACGCAGCACCTGGCCGTTTGCTTCGAATCCGAAACTGGACAATGCTCGATAGGGACAAAGGGTCGGCCTTGAACGAAATGCGGGATCGGCAATCCATGAGCAATGAAGTCCTGTCGCCGGCCGAGATGGGCGAGGTCGACCGGCTGGCGATCGCGGCCGGTCCGCTCGACGGCTATGGCCTGATGCAGCGCGCCGGCGAAGCGGTCGCTGCTGTGGTCCTGGCACGCTATCCCGCAGCAAGCCGCGTGCACGTGCTGTGCGGCCCCGGCAATAATGGTGGCGACGGCTATGTTGTAGCGCGGTTGCTGGCCGAGGCTGGTGTGAATGTGACGCTCTGGGCCGAAGGCAAGCAGAAGCCCGGGAGTGATGCGGCGCGAGCTTCCGAGGCCTGCAATCTGCCGGTCGAGCACATCGGACACTGCTACCCGGAACCGGGTGAAGTCGTCGTGGACGCGCTCTATGGTGCGGGATTGTCGAAGAAGATATCCCTGCATGCCTCTGCCGTCTCAGGATTGGCCGCGGCGGAGCGCGTGCCTGTGGTGTCAATCGATCTGCCTTCTGGTGTGTCGGGCGAGACCGGCTTGAGCAACGCTTATTTCAAGGCCGACGTGACGGTGACGTTCGTGCGGAAAAAGCCCGGCCATCTGCTGATGCCGGGGCGCAGCCTCTGCGGCGAGATCATCGTCGCCGATATCGGCATTCCGGATGCGATCGTCGATGAGTTCAAGATCAAGACGTTCGAGAACACGCCTGACTTCTGGCTATACTGTTTTCCGAAAACGGCGGTCGATACACATAAGTATAAGCGCGGCCACGTCAGCGTCTTTTCCGGCGGGCCGAGCGCGACAGGTGCGGCGCGGCTGTCGGCGATGGCTGCAGCCAGAGCCGGGGCAGGGGCGGTGACCGTGCTCTCGCCTGAAAATGCCATGCAGGTAAACGCCGCGCATCTGACATCGATCATGCTGCGCGAGGCCGGTTCGATGGAGGAAGTGCAGGAATTTTTGTCGGCGAGGCACCCCGAAGTACTTGTGTTCGGACCAGGGCTCGGGCCGAAACCCAAAGTGGGGGATTTCGCGTTGCAATTGATCGCGACGGTCGCTGACCTAAACCGCACGTCGACGAGTTCATTCGGAATTCAGCGCCCTGCCATTGTCTTGGATGCTGACGCCATCACGTCATTGGCGCATCAGCCTCAGGCCCTGTTCGACGCCGCGCTGCTCCCGTTGGCGCCGGTATTGGTGCTGACGCCGCATGAAGGCGAATTCGCCAGACTTTTTCCCGACATCGCGAAGGACAAGAAGCAGTCGAAACTCGCCAAGGCGCGCGCAGCCGCTGAACGAGCCAACGCCATCATGGTCTACAAGGGCGCCGACACCGTCATCGCGGCGCCGGACGGCCGCGCGGTGATCAACGCCAATGGTGCACCATGGCTCGCCACCGCCGGTTCCGGCGACGTGCTGGCGGGCATTGTCGCCGCGCTGCTGGCGCAGGGCATGCAGGCATTCGAGGCCGCCTGCGCAGCGGTCTGGATCCATGCCGAGGCCGGCAGCCGCTTCGGACCGGGTCTGATCGCCGAGGATCTGCCGCTGGCGCTGGTGCCGGTGCTGCGTGAACTTGTCGAGGCACGGCAGAAGGTGCCGATCGGATGAAGCGTTTCGCGCTCGCCATTGCAGCCATCATCGCGCTGTTCGCCTCGCATGGCGTGCGCGCTGAGCAGCCGGTGACCATCGTCGACGATCCGGCGGTGCTCGCCGCCCTCGATGCCAAGGGGTTTGGCTTCGCCGGCATTTTCGCCGTCGACGGCGCGGACGATCTGAAGACGCTCTACAGCGAGGTGCCGGCCTATCGTGCTGTTGTCGACATGGTGGCGGCCGATATTGCCACGCTGCGGGCCGAGATAAAGGCCGGCGGGCGCACGCTCTACGAGGTGACCGACGGCAATGTCGGCCGCATCATGGATATGCGCTGGCTGAAGACCGAGGCCGCGCGCTTCCGCCTGGTCGGCGTCGTCAACCGGCTGGACCGGCGTGACTTCACCGCGCTGCAAGGCGACAAGAGCTGTGGCGAGGTGCGCTTCATCTATCGCCTGGCCTACAGTTTCCGCAAGAACGGCAAGGTTTTGGCATCGCGGCTGCCATTCAATTTCAACGCCGTCTACAGCGTGGCGCCGGATGCCGATGGCGGCTGCGTCGGCGTTGCCGGGCGCTGGACACCGCAGATCGACGAAAACGTCGATGCCGGCTGGCTGGCCGGCGGGCCGCTGGCACCGGAGGAACTGACGTTCAAGCAGCTTGAACTCAATGCGCAGGTGGTGCGTTTTCCCTCGGGACAGGAGACCCAATTCGGCGGGCAGGCGGCCTATCTGATGCGGATCTTCGGCATCGATGGCGCTACCGTCAGCGAGAATCCGCTGGAGAATACGCCAGACGTCGCGCGGCTCTCCGACGATGCTGCACTCAAGAAAAGGCTCGCCGACTATGTCATCGCCAATGTCGCGGCGGTCGATCTCGGCGTCTACGAAATCCCCGACGAATTCCTGGCGAAGAAAATCATTTCGTGGTCGACCTTCGGCAGCGCGAGACAGGCCAACCATCCGTTCACGCCGCTGTTCCAGCCAGCGGATTTCGCCGGCCTGGACTATGCGGCGCTAAAGCTGGTGCGGACACCGGAGGCGCTGGTCGAGCGGCTGGACAATGGCGCCTGCCAGGGCTGCCACCAGGCGGGCTCGACGGCCGGCTTTCACTTCATCGGCCTCGACGACAAAACGACGTCGCCTCTCAACCGGATCGAGGTCGGCATCTCGCCGCATCTCCATGCCGAGATTCCGCGACGTGAGGCCTGGCTGCGCGCGACGGAAGAAGGCAAGGAGCCGAACCGCTACCGGCCGCTGTCCTTCGCGCCGCCAGCGACATGGACCGATGCCGGCGATGTCGACTACGCCCCGGCCGAGATGGCGATGCCGTGCCTGATGCCGGATGATGCAAAACGCTTCGGCGCGACCTGGCAATGCGGTGGCGGCACCGTCTGCACGCCGCTCGCGACGGCTTCAGGCGTGCATACCGCGTTGGCGCAATGTCTGTTGCCCACGGACAGTCCAAAGATGTTTTCGGGCCATCCCTGCCTGACCGGGTCGATCGCCAGCAACCCGTCTCAGCCGTTCAACGACCGCTACAAGATCACCGGCCAGTTCGCGGCTTTTGCGCCGACCTTTTCGCGGACCGCCTACACCTGCCGGCCACCGAAAATCGGCGTACCGGCAGGCATCGCTTATCGCGCCTGCGACGACAAGGACCGCAGCTTCGCCGCATTCAAGACGGGCAAGCCGATGCCATCGGAAATTTGCGGCATGGTCGGCGGCAAGAAATTCGACACCTGCGTCGCCACCAACAATTTCGACCAGTGCCTCGGCGGCGCGGTCAACCGCGGCAACCGTCCAGCCTGCTCGGCTGATCATTTCTGCCGCGAGGACTATATGTGCCAGTCGCTGCCGCCGGACACGCCGGGTGCTGCCAAGGTGAAAGGCATCGGCTACTGCTCGCCGACCTATTTCATCTTCCAGATGCGCATCGATAATCACGCGACGCCCTGGGCGAGCGCGACCAGCGCCCCCAGGGATGCGGGGTTCGGGGCGGCGGAAGAGGAGTGAGCCTGCGAGTTGGGCGACCACCAGTTCAGCGCTGGAGATAGTCTTCCATCCGCGCAGTCCATTTGGTGTCGAATTCCGAAATGTGGCGCTGTGCTACGCTCGAGTTCAGCAGCGTCGAGAGCGCGGTCACGGCGATCGGGTCCAGGTCGGGCGGCTCCGTGTAGCCAAGCGCCGCCAGCCGTTGAGCCAATGATGGATGGGTGGACTTTGCGTCATCCGGGCTTGCCCACGCCTTGCGGGCGCAAACATCGAGGCAAATGGGTTCTCGCAGCTGGCCGGCAGCTTCCAGCATGCGCTCGAGCGGCGGTCGCGGCGGACGCAAAGCACCTCGCAATTCATGCTGCAAAGGGTCATAGACCGTCTCCGTGAAATGCACGTCTGCCGTGGCAAGAAGCAACAGCGCGCGTGCGGCGTGCTCGGCGTCGCCGGAGGATGCCGCGTGTCGATCTGCCTTGATCTCCGCTTCGCGCGAAAGCCGGATTTCTTCCCGCTCGAACGATTGCGACAGCCAGCCGATAGCGGCGTGGAGCAGGCTGCCTGTGATCGTGGTTCCGGGCGGGGCATACTCGAAGACAAATCCGAAACCGTTTTCGAACTCAGCGAGATTGAGGCTGCCATTGGTATCCTTGTTGCGCACATGCGCGTCCTCATGGGCAAGGATCGCGGCAAGCGCTCTTTCATCGGTCACTGCGAGGAGAGGGATGCCAATGGTTAGAAACAGCCGATTGCCGAGAAGGCCGAGAAGCGTGCGCTCTTCGCGCACGCTGGCGTTCAGGTTGCCCTCTAGTATGACAACCGTGCGCGCAGCACGGTGCGGTCCGGCGACGCTCCGCCACAGCGCCCACAGGCCGGGCGCTTCTGCTTCACTGACGCCTTTGATCTTGCTGCGTCGGAAGCCCGCAAACAATGTGCCGAACAGAAATGCCAAGGCCGTGGTGGCGATCGGCATGACGACGAAGCCGCTGGCGATAAACCAGATTGGATGGTTGTCGAGCAGGGACATCCAGACGCAGAAGATGATGAGAGCGGGAACAACAAAAAACAGGACCGTGAACCTGCCAAACCGCCGACCGGCGCTGATGATCAGTCGCGACATTGGATGTTACAACGGGATGTTGTCGTGCTTCTTCCAAGGGTTCTGCATGTCCTTGTTGCGCAGCATGCGCAGTGCCCGGGCAATGCGGCGGCGGGTCGAATGCGGCATGATCACCTCGTCGACATAGCCGCGTTCAGCGGCGACGAAGGGCGACAGGAAACGGTCCTCGTAAGCCTTTGTGTGAGCTGCGATCTTTTCGGCGTCGCCGATATCCTTGCGGTAGATGACCTCGACCGCGCCTCTCGCCCCCATCACCGCGATCTGCGCCGTCGGCCAGGCATAGTTCATATCGCCGCGCAGATGTTTTGAGGCCATCACGTCATAGGCGCCGCCATAGGCTTTGCGGGTGATGACGGTGATTTTCGGCACGGTCGCCTCGGCGTAGGCAAACAGGAGTTTCGCGCCATGCTTGATCAGGCCGCCATATTCCTGCGCGGTGCCGGGCAGGAAGCCGGGGACGTCGACGAAGGTGACGATGGGAATGGAAAAACAGTCGCAGAAGCGCACGAAGCGCGCCGCCTTGCGGCTTGCGTCGGAATCGAGCACGCCGGCCAGCACCATCGGCTGGTTGGCGACGAAGCCGACGGTGCGGCCTTCGACGCGGCCGAAACCGGTGACGATGTTCTTGGCAAAGTTCTGCTGGATCTCGAAGAAATCGCCTTCATCGGCAACTTTGAGGATCAGCTCCTTGATGTCGTAAGGCTTGTTGGCGTTGTCTGGGATCAGCCGGTCGAGCGACAGATCATGGTCGGTGACCGACTGGTAGCATTCGATCTCAGGAAGCTCCGACGTATTTGACGCGGGCAAAAGGTCTACCAGCCGGCGCATCTGCAACAGCGCCTCGACGTCATTGTCGTAGGCGCCGTCGGCAATCGACGATTTGGTCGTGTGGACGGACGCGCCGCCAAGGCTCTCGGCCGTCACCGTCTCGTTGGTGACGGTCTTCACCACATCCGGCCCGGTGACGAACATATAAGAGGTGTCGCGCACCATGAAGATGAAGTCGGTCATCGCAGGCGAATAGACGTCGCCGCCGGCGCACGGCCCCATGATCACGGAAATCTGCGGTATGACGCCGGAGGCCAGCACGTTGCGCTGAAAGATCTCGGCATAGCCGCCAAGCGCCGCCACGCCTTCCTGGATGCGGGCGCCGCCGGCGTCGTAGATGCCGATGATCGGCGCGCGGTTGCGTAGCGCCATCTCCTGCACCTTGATGACCTTTTCGGCGTGAGCCTCCGACAGCGAGCCGCCGAAGACGGTAAAGTCCTTGGCGAACAGATAGACCGGACGGCCATTGACGGTGCCCCAGCCGGTGACGACACCATCGCCGGCGATCTTGGTCTTCTCCATGCCGAAATCGGTCGAGCGATGCTCGACATACATGTCGAACTCCTCGAACGAGCCTTCGTCGAGAAAGACCTCGATACGTTCGCGCGCCGTCAGCTTGCCCTTCTTGTGCTGGGCGTCGATGCGGGTCTGGCCGCCACCCATGCGGGCGATCTCGCGGCGGCGCTCGAGTTCCTTCAGCACGTCCTTCATCGCTCGGTCTCCAGAAATGGAAGCTGCATTTGTGGTAATGATGCCTGCAGGCGTGTGCAAGCGCCGCTTTCGGCCTCGATTATTGCGCTGCAACATGTGGCCCCTTGCATTCCGGAGCGAACTCAGCCATATGCAGCCCATAGGCGCTTGGGCCGGAGATTCCGGCCTTCTCGACAAATGAGACTGGTTGCGTCTGTTTTCCCTCTTTCCGGTATATCGGCCCCTCTTTCCGATACATCACGAAGTGGCGAAAGAGCCCCGTGGCATGACGCCTGCGGGCACGACAGCGCAGCCGAGTGGACGTTTCCGTCCGCCCGCCTTGTCGTTTCATATCAAATTTTTCGACGGCAGGTTGCGCCCTGCCGCCATCGATGTTTGCGGCCAAGACCGCGTGAAAGAAGACTATTTTGACCAACGAAAACACCTCAGCCGGTAACGCAATCTCGACCGGCAACACTGCGGACCTCACCGGTTTCGCAGCTCTTGGGATCACGGGCGCGCTGCTCAAGGCGACGCATGGCGCCGGCTTCACCGAGCCGAAGCCGATCCAGACGCAGGCAATCCCGCCGCAGATGGAAGGCCGTGATATCTTCGGCATCGCCCAGACCGGCTCGGGCAAGACCGCTGCCTTCGCGCTGCCGATCCTGTCGAAGATCATCGCGCTCGGCACCAAGCGCCGAGCCAAGACCACTCGTGCGCTGATCCTGGCGCCGACGCGCGAACTCGCCGTCCAGATCGAGGACACCATCAAGATCCTCGCCAAGGGCGCGCATGTCTCGACCGCTCTCGTGCTTGGCGGCGTCTCGCGCTTCAGCCAGGTGAAGAAGGTTGCGCCCGGCGTCGACATCCTGATCGCCACGCCCGGCCGCCTGACCGACCTGGTGCGCGAGGGCGACCTCATTCTCTCCGACACCAAATGGCTGGTGCTCGACGAGGGTGACCGCATGCTCGACATGGGCTTCATCAACGACGTCAAGCGGATCGCCAAGGCGACCGCGCCCGACCGTCAGACGGTGCTGTTCTCGGCCACCATGCCCAATGAAATCGCCGAGCTGGCGAAGGGCCTGTTGAAGAACCCGATCCGCGTCGAAGTCGCGCCGCAGAGCACCGCGGCCGCCGAGATCGTGCAGGGCGTCGTCTTTGCCCGCACCAAGCAGAAGCGCCAGGTGCTGTCGACGATGCTCGCCGACGAGGCAATGAAGTCCGTCATCATCTTTTCGCGCACCAAACATGGCGCCGACCGGGTGACCAAGGACCTCGAACGCGACGGCTTCAAGGCCGCGGTCATCCACGGCAACAAGTCGCAGAACGCCCGCCAGAAGGCGCTCAACGATTTCCGCGAGGGCTCGGTGCGCATTCTCGTGGCGACCGATATCGCGGCGCGCGGCATCGACGTCCCCGGCATCAGCCATGTGGTGAATTTCGATCTGCCGGATGAGGCCGAAAGCTATGTCCACCGCATCGGCCGTACCGGCCGTAACGGCATGGACGGCATCGCCATCACGCTTTGCGATCCTTCCGAAAACAGCAAGCTGCGTCAGGTCGAGCGCATCATCCGCAGCAAGCTGCCGATCGTTGCCGACCATCTCGGCAGCCCGGATCCGGTGCGCAATCCGGCCGAAAAGAACGAGCGCTTCGAGCCCGCCAATGATCGCAACGACCGCAATGGCCGTCGCGACGGCAGGCGGCCCGGTGGCCAGAACAACGGCTTCGCCAAGAACCGTTTTGGTGACAAGCCGGCCTTTGCGGGTGCAAGCGAGCGCAAGCCGGAAGGCGCCAAGGCCTTCAAGGGCAACAACAAGCGCCGCTTCGGCGGCAAGCGGCCCGCGGCGCGGGCTGCCTGATCAGACGAACCGGTCAGGCTCGTCGAGCCTGGCTTGATTGCTGACGATTGAATATGAGGACGGCCGGGGCAATGCTTCGGCCGACCTTTTTCGTTTAGGGCTGCCCGGCAATTGCCTGAACCCACACGACGATCCGCTGCGCCAGGAATGCCGTGGTCGAGGGCGACAGCGCGTCGCCGGCAATGACGTGGTTGTCGGGATCGCCATTGTCGTCGACGGGCACCAGTTCATGCGGTGCGCCCCAGCGGCCGGCGATTTCGCGGGTGCGATCCTGGCGCACCACCTTGTCGGAATCCGAGAAGATGAACAGCGCCGGTATGGTTGCCTTCTCCACAGGCGCTGCGTAGGCAAGGTTGGTCAGCGCCGCCATCGGTAGCACGGCCGCCATTGGATAGGTGTGCGTCCAGAGTTTCTCGTGCAGCGCGTTGCGGGTCGTAAAGCTGCGCTCTTTGCCGCCGACGAACTCGGCGATCTGCCTGCCCCAGGGCATGGTCAGCAGCTCGGCGCCTGAAGCCCTGATGCCGAAATTCGGCGAGATGAATGCGATTGCAGCGACGCCGTCCGATGCGCCAGGCTCAGTCGCCGCCCATGCCGCCAGCGATCCACCGGTCGAGGTGCCGATGACGATCACCTTGTCGCCGATGGCCCGGCCGATGGCGAGCGCCTCCTCGTAGTCGTTGATCCAGGCATTGACGCTGCCTTGCGCCATCGAGGCGCCGTCCTGCCCATGACCGGTGAGGCGGGTGTAGAAAAGGTTGGCGTCGAGTTGGTCGGCGACCTCGTCGGCCAGCGGGCGAACCTCGCCCTTCGATGCCGAAAAGCCATGGATATAGACGATCGCCAATGGCGTCCTGGCGTGAACCATCGGATCGGCCCAGATGATTTCTTTCTCGAGCCCGTCGCGGACGTTGGGCACGGCAGCCTCTTCACGCGCGATATATGCTTGCGGATCGTCGCCGATCACCTTGGGGTCGAAGCTGATTGTTGTGTCGACGGGAACGCGCGGACCAAGCAGGAAGGCCAGGACAAGGATGATGACGACGCCCAGCACCGCAAGCACGATCCGCCGCCCCATCTCAGACTCCACGACAATTCTAAAGCTATGGCGGCCGGTGCAGTCAGGCAACAGCCGGGGCTGTGGACAGCTATTCGTTCGGCGGCTTGCGGTCGAAATTCAGCGGCCGCCCTGTCCAGCGGGTCGCCGTGCTGATGAACCACCGGCAGACTGGCCTTGGCAGCAGTGCCAGCAACTTCAGCCCCCAGCTCAGCCGGTGAGGGAAGGTAACCTCGAAGCCGCCATGCTCGATGCCGCGCAGCAGGCGGCGCGAGGCGCGGTTGACCGGCATCAGCCCCGGCATCGGCAGCATGTTCTTTTCCGTCAGCGGGGTGTCGATGAAGCCCGGATTCATCACCTGGATCCGGACATTCATCTTGTCGAAATCGTATTTCAGCGACTCGGCTAGGATGTTGATCGCCGCCTTCGAGCCGCCATAGGCCGCCGTGGTCGGCCAGCCGAAATAGGCGGTAACCGATCCGACAAGCACGATATGGCCGCGCGCACGGATGCGCATGCGCTCCATGAGCGGGACGAGGCCATTGATGATACCGAAATAGTTGACCTCGAAGGTCTGGCGAAAGTCGCGGACCCTGAGGTCTTCGCCGGGCGTGGCGATGTAGTTGCCGGCGTTGAAGACGGCGAGCACGATCGGCCCGAGCTCCTTTTCAATCGCCGCCACCGTGCTTGCCATGCGCGGCTCATCGGTGACGTCGCAAGGGTAGGCGACGACACGTCCCGGCATCTGCGCCGTCTCGACGATGAGCGCGTCGAGTGGGTCGCCGTCGAGTGCGGTGACCGCGACGACAAAGCCCTTTGCCGCGAGGTCCTTTGCCAGCGCACGGCCGATGCCGCTGCTGCCGCCGGTTATCCAGGCGACGCCGTGCTTCGGGTTGGCCCGGTAAAGTGTCATTCTGCGCCCTGCCGATCTGTCATTAGTGCTCTAGCGGTGAAAAAATCGAATGAAAAGAGCGCTTTTCCGTACTGGTTGAAATGATCGTCATCGCGCGATGTCCGGCCGCGGGAGATTGCAGTGCCCGAAATGCGACTGGACCAGGCGAATTCTTGCCTTGAAACGCACGCTTCGGGTTTCTAGGGTCTCGCCGCAGCTACATAAGGAATCCCGGATGCCCCGTTCT
The DNA here is from genome assembly GCF_057786095.1 of Mesorhizobium sp. P160219. NCBI lineage: Bacteria > Pseudomonadati > Pseudomonadota > Alphaproteobacteria > Hyphomicrobiales > Phyllobacteriaceae > Mesorhizobium > Mesorhizobium sp. P160219. The sequence continues at coordinate 4,568,228 of NZ_JBYNWG010000001.1, read as the reverse complement.
GTGATCGAAGCGATCGGCAACACGCCCCTGATCCGCCTCAACAAGGCCTCGGAGCAGACCGGCTGCGAGATCCTGGGCAAGGCCGAGTTCATGAACCCCGGCCAGTCGGTCAAGGATCGCGCCGGCCTGTTCATCATCCGCGACGCCGAACAGCGCGGGCTGTTGAAGCCGGGCGGCGTCATCGTCGAGGGCACGGCAGGCAATACCGGCATCGGCCTGACGCTGGTCGCCAAGGCGCTGGGCTATCGCACAGTGATCGTCATTCCCGACACCCAGAGCCAGGAAAAGAAGGACACGATCAAGCTGCTTGGCGCCGAGCTGATCGAAGTGCCGGCGGTGCCTTACAAGAACCCCAACAATTACGTGAAACTGTCGGGGCGGTTGGCCGAGCAGATGGCGAGGTCGGAGCCGAACGGCGCGATCTGGGCCAACCAGTTCGACAACGTTGCCAATCGCGACGGCCATATCCGCACCACGGCGGAAGAAATCTGGACGCAGACCGGCGGCAAGGTCGACGGTTTCGTCTCGGCGGTGGGTTCGGGCGGAACGCTGGCCGGCGTCGCCTTCGGGCTGAAGGCCAGGAGCAGCAACGTCAAGATCGCACTCGCCGATCCGCTGGGTGCGGCGCTCTATTCCTTCTACACCAGTGGCGAATTGAAGTCCGACGGCAGCTCGATCACCGAAGGGATAGGGCAGGGGCGCATCACGGCAAATCTCGATGGGTTCACGCCGGACTTCTCGTTCCAGGTGCCGGACGAGGAAGCGCTGCCGATCGTCTTCGACCTGATCCAGGAAGAAGGCCTGTGCGTCGGCGGTTCGACCGGCATCAACATTGCCGGCGCGATACGGCTGGCGCGCGAGCTTGGCCCCGGCCACACCATCGTGACCATCCTTGCCGACTATGGCACGCGCTACCAGTCGAAGCTGTTCAACCCGGAATTCCTGCGGGATAAGAACCTGCCGGTGCCGGGCTGGATGGATGAGCGCAGCACAATTTCGGTGCCGTATGAGAAGGTCGCCTGATGGCGCACAGAACAGAAGCGCTGTTTCGCGACGACGCCTATCTCAGAGCGGCTGACGCCACTGTTGTCGCCATCAACGAGCGCGGCGGCATCATTCTCGACCGGACCATCTTCTATGCCACATCGGGCGGCCAGCCTGGCGATACCGGAACATTAGAGCGCGCCGACGGCAGCCGCATCGCCATTGCCGCCACCATCACCGGCGAGACCAAGGACGAGATTATCCATGTGCCGGCGCCGGAGCAGCCGGCACCCGAGGTCGGCGAGCAGGTGAAACTCGCCATCGACTGGGAGCGGCGGCATCTCCTGATGCGCATGCACGCAGCTTGCCATTTGCTCACCGTCGTCTGTCCGTTTCCGATTACCGGTGCCGCGGTTTCCGAAGATGACAGCCGCGTCGACTTCGACGCTCCCGATGCCGGCTTCACCAGGGAAGACGTCACCGCCGGGCTGATGGAGCTGGTGCGAGCCGATCATCCGATCTTCATCAGGCTGATCACCGACGAGGAACTGGCAGCCAATCCTGGCCTGGTGAAATCCAAGAATGTCCGGCCGCCCGCCGGCACCGGCAAGATCCGCCTGGTCTGCATCGGCGACAACGCTTCGATCGACAGCCAGCCCTGCGGCGGCACCCATGTCAAAAGCACCGGCGAAGTCGGTGAAATCCATATCGGCAAGATCGAGAAGAAGGGCCGCGAAAACCGGCGTTTTCGCATTCGCTTCGGACCAATGCCGGTGGCTTGAACGAACCATGATCCCGAAAAGTGGAAGCCGGTTTTCGGGGAAGATCATGGTCAACAGGAAGCAATGCTTCGCCAAGGCGGAGCAGGAGAAGAACAATGGCCGATGACAGCTCTTTCATCGTCGATGCGGACTGGTTGCAGAGCCGTCTTGGCGAGCCCGGCCTGACGATCGTCGATGCATCCTGGTATCTGCCGGCGCAGAAGCGCGATGCGCGCGCCGAGTATGAGGCTGCGCATATTCCGGGCGCGCGATTCTTCGATCATGATGCGGCCTCCGATCCTGATGCCAAGCTGCCGCACACGCTGCCCTCGCCACAGCATTTGGCGCAATATGTAGGCGCCATGGGAATTTCGGCCGACGACACCATTGTCGTCTATGACGGTCCGGGTTTCTTCTCGGCGCCGCGCGCCTGGTGGATGTTCCGCGTCATGGGCGTGTTCCAGGTCTATGTGCTCGACGGCGGCTTCGACCGCTGGAAGGCGGCGGGCCGGCCGGTGACGGCGGAGCCGACCAAGATCGCGCCGAATGTGTTTCATGCCGATTTCGATGCCGCTCGCGTCGCCAGCCTTGCCGACATGCGCCGCATCGTCGAGACTGGCGAGAGCCAGATTGCGGACGCCCGAGGCGCGGGCCGCTTCACCGGCGCCGAGCCAGAGCCCCGCGCGGGTGTTCGCTCCGGCCACATGCCCGGCGCGCACAATTTGCCTTATTCGGCGCTGTCGCTGGATGGCGCGCTGTTGTCGAAGGACCAGTTGCGCAAGGCCGTTGAGGATGCCGGTATCGATCTGTCGAAACCGGTCGTCACCTCTTGCGGTTCCGGCATCACGGCGGCTGTCGTCACTCTGGCGCTGGAGACGCTCGGCCACACCGACAACCGGCTCTACGACGGCTCATGGACGGAATGGGGCGGGCTGGCAGACACGCCCGTGGTGACGGGCAAGGAATGATGGCGATGGAAAATGGCGCGCTGGACGACATCGAGGTCACGGTCACGTTTCTGGAAATGCATGTGCCGCCGGCCTATTCGCCGCCCTTGCCCTACAACAGGCAGATCGCGCTGCTCAGGACCAAGGACATTCCGCTGCATTTCTATCGCTATCTGATGGATCGGGTCGGGCGCAAATGGCATTGGGTCAATGTGCTGAGGCTGGACGATGACGAGCTTGCCGCCGGGATCCACCGCGAGGACCGCGACATCAGGGTGCTTTATCTCGACGGCGCGCCGGCCGGTTTCTTCGACCTCAAGCCGCATTTGCCAGAGGAAGTCGAGCTCGCCTATTTCGGCATGATGGAACATGCGACCGGGCAAGGCATCGGCCGTTGGTTCCTCGGTGCGGCGATTGCCGCAGCATGGTCGTATGGGCCGAAACGGGTAACGGTGCAGACCTGCACGCTCGACCATCCGGCTGCCTTGCCGCTCTACCAGAAGCTCGGTTTTGCGCCGGTGGCGCAAAAGAAGGAGACCGTGCATCCGCTGTCGTTCGCCGAGCGCTCGGCCAGCGTCATGCGGCCGTGACTTTCTCCGACTGAAGGCCGAACCGACCGTTCATGGCGAGGAATTCCTGCTCGTGCGGACCCAGGACGAGAACTGGCGCAGGCGCCGGGTGATGCTGCGCCGCTTCGACGATTTCATCCGCTGAGCCGGCGCGGGACCTGCCCAATGCCGAAGCAGTCCGGCCTGAGACTGGCCGGGCTGCTGACAGTTGACAGGAATCGGGTGGGAAGCACCTCGGCGGGGGCATAATTTCCGGTCAACCACACCGGAGATTTAGCCATGACCGTCCAGTTCAAAGCCTTGCCGACAGAAGATGTGAGAGCGCTGCAGCGCGGCGGGCCGGACGCCTACGGGCAAACGCCGGAGCGGAAGGTTTCAGATGGCGACGGGGTGCCGTGCCGGCATTGCCTGAGAAACGTCGCCGAAGGCGATGGCTATCTGATCATGGCCTATCGGCCGTTTCCGGCGTTGCAGCCTTACGCCGAGACAGGACCGATCTTCCTGCATGCGCAGGAATGCGAACGCGCAGCCGAGACAGAAGCGCTTCCAGAGATGCTTGAGAGCAGCGACTATATCGTGCGCGGCTATGGTGCGGATGACCGCATCGTCTATGGCAGCGGCGGCGTCATTCCGACTGGCGGCATTGCGGCGCGGGCAGAGACGCTGTTTGAGCGCGCTGACATCGCCTATGTCCACGTCCGCTCGGCGCGCAACAATTGTTATCAGTGCCGCATCGAGCGTTTCTGACAAAAAGATGCCCGCCGGTGGTCTGGCGGGCAGTTGGGAACCGTGTGACGGCTCGATCCGTCAAGTTGGCATCCCTGTCTGCGCATGCTTTTCGAATTGCGGATGTGAAGCACTTCACACAGCATCGCGATCCTCGCCGGCATGGCGACGCACGCCGATGGCGGTTGGGACTTGTCGTACTCCCGTCGCATTCTCTCGGTAAAAGACCAGCGTCGATGGATTGCCGACCGCGGATGAACCGGCGGGGATCTCGATGACCGAGGAAGCGGGGCTTTGGCTCCGCTTTTTTGATGTCCGCCAGCCTGTTCAATTCCGGCGCCAGGAATTTTGCGCAAAGAAAAAGCCCGCCGGAATTGACCGACGGGCCTTCGCCGTGTGTGTGTGCGGCGTTTAGTTGAATTTATACTTCGCGCCGACGCGAACGGTCTGGAAGGAAGGCTCGTCGGTGAGGAAGCCGCCCGAGCCGAAATCTTCTTTCTCATACTGCGAATAGCGGTATTCGAGACCAAGCGTCATGTTGCTGGAAACGGCCGTTTCCAGGCCGCCACCGACCGAGAAGCCGCTCGATCCCCAGTCGACGATGTCGCCAACGGGCGAGGAGGCATGCAGGTCGAAATGCTGCCAGCTGTAACCGCCGAGGACATAGGCCAGCGTCGATTCGTTGACCTTGGCGCCGATGCGGGCCAGGGCATCGAAGCCATAGTCGGCATCGCCCTTGATCGACCCACCCGGAATGTCCAGCTTCGAGCGTATGCCGGAATAGCGGGCGTCGACCAGAACGCCGGCGACCCAGCCGCCGAAATCATGGTCGTAACCGATGCTCGCCTCGCCGAACACGCCTTCGCCGCCGATGCCATCCAATTCGAGGGCGCTGGCGAGCGTCAGGTCATGCACCACGGTGCCGGCGCCAAGCGCGCCGCCGACATAGAAGCCGGTCCAGTTGTAGGTCGGAGCAGCAAACGAGGCCCCGCCGCCATTCTGGGCGCCGAAGCGGTAATTGGCCGCGATGTGGAAGGTGTGGCTGGACGGCTCGACATCCAGAGAGGTTCCCGGGCCGCCGATAATGCCGAGGTCAGCCACCGAGTTGTCGCCATAGTTGGCGTAGCGGTACTCGGTCTTAATCGTCCAGTTGCCGCGCAGCACGGTTTCCATGCCAACGCCGACGACATAGCCGCCACGGTTCTCCGTGAAATCAAGACCGTCGGCAAAGCCCGAACCCTCGAGCTTGAAATGGTTCCAAGTGTAGCCGCCGAGCACATAGCCGAGCGTACTGGGGTTCAAGAGATAGCCGGCGCGCAAGCCGACGTCGAAGCCATAAGCGTTCGTCAGGTCGATATCAGCGCCCGGAAGGCTGATCGACGGACCGATATTCCCGATGTTGGCGTCGATGAAGCCGCCGAGCAGGAAGCGTTCAGAGACCATGTAGTCGTAGCCGGCGGTCACTTCGCCAAACACGCCGTTGCCGCCGATGCCATTGAAGTCGAGAAACGGGTCGACGCTGATGCGGTGCACGGTGGCGCCGAAGCCGCCGCCGATGCCGACATAGGCGCCGCTCCAGTTGAAACCGGCAGGTTCTTCCACCGGCTGCACAACGTCGGCGGCATGCGCTACCGATATCAAAGCCATTGCCGAAACGGCGCCGAGAAGAACGGATTTAGCAGAAATAAACATTTTAGCCCCTTAGCATAGAACAAACCCGTCCGTGTTCTAACAGGATGCTCGTTAATATTGGAATGACAAAAATGTCACATCGACAGGCAAAAGCGCTGTCGAGAGGGGCTGCACCTTGCCCTGGAGCGGGCGTTTTGCGGTCTTGTAGCCAAGAAAAACCCGCCGGTACAACCGGCGGGTAAGGGAGGCAAAATGCCAGGTCAGGTCAGGCAGCCAGAACCACTTTCGGTTCGACCAGCTCATAGCCGAGTGCTTCGGCCACGGCGCGATTGGTGATCTTGCCCCTGTGGACATTGAGGCCGTTGCGCAAATGGTGGTCGTCGACCAGCGCCTTCAGGCCCTTGTCGGCCAGCTGCAGGCCATAATGCAGCGTCGCGTTGTTGAGCGCGTGCGCCGAGGTCACCGGCACGGCGCCCGGCATGTTGGCGACGCAGTAATGGATCACGCCGTCGACCTCATAGGTCGGCTCGGCATGGGTGGTGGCGTGCGAAGTCTCGAAGCAGCCGCCCTGGTCGATAGCGACGTCGACCAGCACCGAGCCCTTCTTCATGCCCGACAGCATTTCGCGGGTCACCAGCTTGGGTGCAGCAGCACCCGGGATGAGCACGGCGCCGACGACGATGTCGGCCGAGAAGCATTCTTCCTCAAGCGCCTCGACTGTGGAGTAGCGGGTGTGGACGCGGCCGGTAAAGAGGTCGTCCAGCTGGCGCAGGCGCGGGATCGAGCGGTCGATGATGGTGACGTCGGCGCCGAGGCCGACCGCCATGCGGGCGGCATGCAGGCCGACGACGCCGCCGCCGAGCACGGTGACCTTGCCGGGCAGCACGCCGGGCACGCCGCCGAGCAGCACGCCGCGGCCACCATTGGCCTTCTGCAGCGCGGTCGCGCCGGCCTGGATCGACAGGCGGCCGGCAACTTCCGACATCGGCGCCAAGAGCGGCAGGCCGCCGCGGTCGTCGGTTACGGTCTCATAGGCGATTGCGGTGACGCCGGACGCGAGCAGGCCCTTGGTCTGCTCCGGATCCGGGGCCAGGTGCAGATAGGTGTAGAGGATCTGGCCGTCGCGCAGCTGCGCCCATTCGTTGGGCTGCGGCTCCTTGACCTTGACGATCATGTCGGACTTGGCGAACACGTCGGCGGCGGTCCTGGCGATGGTGGCGCCGGCGGCGCGGTAGGCATTGTCATCGGCGCCGATGCCGGCGCCGGCGCCGCTTTCGACCAGCACTTCATGACCATGCGCGACATATTCGCGGACGGAGCCCGGCGTCAGGCCGACGCGGTATTCGTGGTTCTTGATTTCCTTGGGGCAACCGACGCGCATAGTCTTCTCCTGATCCGGCCCTTCGGGCTCGTTCCCTGTATCAACCGAGTGAACCACAAATCGTTGCGCAGGTGTTTGCGAATGCGCTTGCGCGGGGTCACGCGTTTCGATAATCGTTGCGCGAAATCAAGGAAATTTCGCAGGAATCACGAGAAATGCCGCTCGACAGGATCGATATCGCCATTCTCGAGGCACTGCAGAAGGATGGCCGCATACCCAATGCGGCGCTCGCCGAAAGGGTCGGCCTGTCGCAGTCGGCCTGTTCGCGCCGGCTCGACAATCTGGAGAAATCCGGCACCATCCGCGGCTATCACGCCCGGCTTTCGAATGCCGCGCTCGGCCACCAGATGACGGCGATCGTGCACATATCGCTGTCGGGACAGTTCGAAAAGACGCTGTCGGATTTCGAGGCGGCGATCAAGCGCTGCCCCAATGTGCTGTCGTGCCACCTGATGTCGGGCGAATACGACTATATCCTGCGCATCGCCGCCAAGGATCTGGTCGACTATGAGCGCATCCACAAGGAGTGGCTGTCGGCGATGCCGCATGTGACCAAGATCAACTCATCCTTTGCCCTGCGCGAGATCGTCGATCGGACCGCCATGGGAATGAAGCCGGAACTGGCTTAACGCCACAAACATACTCGGACGTCCTTCCCGATATAGCATGCGCCTTCGCGGCGAAGTTCTTCCCAGCGTTCATCACCGTGGGTGGCGCGAATGTCGGAGTTTGCATAGCCCGCCCAGACATCACCGTCCTTGTAGACATCCGCCCAGTAATCTTTAGACATTTCACTAGCGCCACTATGCGGATCAGGATAGTCGATCCCTGCAAAAACTTGCTTCGGTCCCTGGATATTGAAATCGCCGCCCTGCTCGAGTTGATAAGAGCACCTTCCGGATATGCGGGTCTGACCGCCAACAACAAGCAGGCAGCGGCCCCATTTGTAGCCGCTCGGCAAACGATGCCGTGGTTGCGCATGCAAAGGCGAAAGGGAAAACGCAATTGCGAGGGTAATTGCTATGGTTCGTCCGATCATCTCGCCACCCGTTGCGAAGCAGCCAATTCAAGAGCGGCTCGACACTGTTGGATCCGCCCGAAGCGCATGTCGAAGCGGTTCGCTGCAGCATGGTTCCCTTAAAGAGTATTTATCGACCACGTCGGATTTTTGTCACGTAACATTTGTGTTGCTACACGGCGGTCAACCGGCCTCGATGCGGCGATAAAGTGCTGCCCAAATGTGCTGTCCTGCCACCTGATGTCGGGTGAATACGACTACATCCTGCGCATCGCGGCGAAGCACCTCGTGGGCTATCAACGCATCCACAAGAAGTGGCTGTCTGTTATGCCGCACGTGATGAAGATCAGTTCGTCCTTTGCCTTGCGCGATTGTTGATCGCGCGGCGATGGAGAAGAAGCGGAGAGGCTTAGGAACTGAGTAGCGGAGTGCACGGAATTGTGCGTAAAATCAAATAAAGTGGATACTAGAAAAGCCGCTGAAGAGGTGAAGATAATCGCCGACAATGCCAATGACATGGCCCGATTGATTGAGCTTCCGTCTGCAGGTGCGCTACACGCGCGCACCGGAGATCCGCTTGTCTTGCTGAAAATTCTGTTCAGTGTGTATCGCCGCATTCGTTTGTTGGTCGAGTATAAAGATGCCGGTAAGGCGGATATTCCTCAGTTGCCTGGGAATGACACCAACGGCGATCTTTTCTAAGCGTGATATTTATGAATATGTGCGATCACACGGAGGGTCTCTGAATCTCATCACGCTAGGCTTTTAATACCTCGGTCACCAGTTGGTCCATCGGGATGTCGTGCGGCTGCGGGTAGATGGTGGGGATGCGCTGCAGTTCGTAGCCGACGCCGATGACCAATGGCTTGAACGGCATGGCAGCCAGCGTGCGGTCGAAGAAGCCACCGCCATAGCCCAGGCGGTAGTTTTGCGGGTCGATGCCGACGATCGGCGAGATGACGATGTCGGGCAGCACCGGGTCGCCTTCGGCGGGGATAGGGATGTTCCAGACGCCTTTTTCCAGCCGGTCGCCGGGTACATAAGCGCGGAAGATCAGCGGCTGGCCCTTCTCGATGACGACTGGCAGTGCCGTGCGGCCGCCGCGCTGGTTGATCGACGCCATCCACGGCCGCAGATCCGGCTCGCCGCGAAACGGCCAATAGAGGCTGACCATGCGGCCGGCAATGTCGCCGATTGCCGCGTCGAGCCCTTCGGCGATAGCCCGCGACATCGCCACCCGCGCATCGGCGGAAACCGCCAACCGTGCCGCGATCAGACGCTCGCGCTCGGCCTTGCGCCAACGGCGCACATCGGTCCAGTCGGTCAATGGCGCGCGAAATTCCGGATCGAGTTCGTGCATGAAGCAAGGCGGAGAAGAATATTGCGCCCGCCCTTTGCGATCTTTGTCATCGTCGTTGGCCATGCTTCACTCCCGTGGTTCCAGCCCCTGCAAAGCTATACCCGTCCAGGCTTGCCGACATAGGCATTCGCGACATCCGGCGACGAGTCCTGGGCAGCCTTACGCGCGGCAGTCTAGCGCGCCGCGACATTGTTGCGGTGCACAAAAATCACTAGATAAAGAGAGACAAACAGGGGTGAATGCGATGAGTGAAACCAGCCATCATGTCGTTGTCGTCGGCGCAGGGTTCGGCGGTCTCGAACTCACCCGGGCGCTGGCCGGCGCACCCGTGCGCATCACCATGATCGACAAGCGCAACCATCACCTTTTCCAGCCGCTGCTCTACCAGGTGGCGACCACCTCGCTGGCGACCTCGGAAGTTGCCTGGCCGATCCGTCATCTGCTGCGCAAGCGCGAGGACGTGACGACCCTGCTCGGCAACGTCACCGGCGTCGACCGTCCAGGCAAACGCGTGCTGCTTGAGGACGGCAGTTCTGTTCCCTACGACACGCTGGTGCTCGCCACCGGCGCGCGTCATGCTTATTTCGGCCACGACGAATGGGAGCCTTTCGCGCCTGGGCTGAAGACGCTTGAAGACGCAACCACCATTCGCCGGCGCATCCTGCTCGCCTTCGAGCAGGCCGAGCGCGAGACCGATCCGGCCAAGCGCCAGGCACTGCTGACACTGGTCATCGTCGGCGGCGGCCCGACCGGCGTGGAGCTTGCCGGCACCATTGTCGAACTCGCGCACGAAACGCTGCGCGGCGAATTCCGCAACATCGACACGCGTGAGGCGCGTGTGGTGCTGGTCGAGGCCGGAGACAGGATCCTCGCCAATTTCGCGCCAAAGCTGTCCGACTATGCGCGCAAGGCGCTGGAGCGGCGGGGCGTCACGGTCGAGCTTGGCCGCGCCGTCACGCGCCTCGATGCCGAAGGCGTCGTCTTTGGCGATACGCATCTGCCGGCGCGAACCATCCTGTGGGCCGCCGGCGTAGCGGCTTCGCCCGCTGGAGAGTGGCTGGGAGCGCCGGTGGACCGGGCGGGCAGGGTAATGGTCGAGCCCGATCTGACCGTGCCGAACAGTCCTGAAATCTTCGTCATCGGCGACACCGCGCATGTCTTGCGGCCGGACGGCAAGCCGGTGCCAGGCGTGGCGCCTTCCGCCAAGCAGGAGGGCAAGCACGTCGCCGCGACGATCAGGGCGCGGCTGGCCGGCGATGGCGCGCCGCGCCCTTTCCGCTACAAACATGCCGGCGACCTGGCGACGATCGGCAAGTGGGCAGCCGCGATCGATTTCGGCCGGATCAAGCTCACGGGATGGCTTGCCTGGTGGCTGTGGGGCGTGGCGCATATCTACTTCCTGATCGGCTTCCGCAACCGGCTGTCGGTGTCGCTTAGCTGGCTATGGATCTATTTCACCGGCCAGCGGAGCGCGCGACTGATCACCCAGGGCGATGATAACAAGGGCTGAGGTTCTCAACCGCGGCCAAGGATATTCATCCAGCCGTCACCTTTTGCTGATCGACTGACTTCCCGATGGACATGGCCGGTTTTCGGCGCGAAGCTTCCGCCCGGGGCTGGGATCTTGTCACGTCGCTGGGAAGGAAAACCAATGTCACATTTGCTCAACCCCGTCTCCCGCCGTAGTTTTCTTGCCGGTGCGGCCGCCAGCGGGGCGCTGATCATGCTGCATCCGTTTTCCGCCCGCGCGCAGGCCAACCAGGCGCATCTGAGGATCATGGAGACCACCGACATCCATGTGAATGTGCTGCCTTACGACTACTACGCCGATAAAGCCAACGACACGATGGGCCTGTCGCGGACGGCCTCACTGATCGCGGCGGTGCGCAAGGAAGCCACCAATGCGATGCTGATCGACAATGGCGATCTTTTGCAGGGCAATCCGATGGGCGATTACATCGCCTATGAGAAGGGCCTCAAGGAAGGCGATCTGCATCCGATCATGAAGGGCATGAACCTGCTGGGCTATGAATGCTCGACGCTCGGCAATCACGAGTTCAATTACGGCCTGTCGTTCCTCGACAAGGTGCTGGCCGGAGCCAATTTCCCGTTCGTCTGCGCCAATCTGATCCGCGGCACCGAGCTTGCCGCCAACCCGCGCGACGACAAGCTCTACCTCAAGCCCTATGTCATCCTCGACAAGAAGATCAAGGACGGGTCGGGCGTCGAGCAGCCGATCAAGATCGGCATCATCGGCTTCGTGCCGCCGCAGATCATGGTCTGGGACCTGAAGAACCTGGAAGGCAATGTCAGGACGCGCGACATCGTCGAGGCGGCCAGGGCATGGGTGCCGCAGATCAAGGAGGAGGGCGCCGACATCGTCATCGCGCTCTCGCATTCCGGCATCGATATCAAGCAGGGCGACGGCATGGAGAACGCCTCCTTCTTCGTCGCCGGCGTCGAAGGCATCGATGCGGTGTTCACCGGCCATCAGCATTTGGTCTTCCCCGGCAAGAAGGATTTTCAGGCGCTCGAAGGCGTCGACACCGAGAAAGGCACGCTGCAGGGCAAGCCCGCCGTGATGGGGGGGTTCTGGGGCTCGCATATGGGACTGATCGATCTGCTTCTGGAACGGGACGGATCGAAATGGCGCGTAGCCTCGGCCACATCGGAGGCAAGGCCGATCTACCAGCGCGTCGACAAGGCAAACAAGCCGACGGTGGCGGACGACCAGCGCGTCGTCGATGCGCTGAAGGCGGACCATGAGGCGACACTTGCCTATGTCCGCCGACCGGTCGGCAAGACCTCGGCGCCGCTCTATTCCTATTTCGCGCTGGTCGCCGACGATCCGTCGGTGCAGATCGTCAACCAGGCGCAGAGCTGGTACCTCAAGGACATATTGAAGAGCACGCAGTGGAAGGATGTGCCGCTGCTGTCGGCGGCAGCACCCTTCAAGGCCGGCGGGCGCAACGGCGCCGACTACTATACCGACGTGCCGGTGGGCGACCTCGCCATCAAGAACGTCGCCGACCTCTATCTCTATCCGAACACGGTGCGCGCCGTCGAAATCACCGGCGCGCAAGTGAAGGAATGGCTGGAAATGTCGGCCGGCATTTTCAGGAAGATCGAGCCGGGCAAGGCCGACCAGGCGCTCATCGACACCGAATTCCCGTCCTACAATTTCGATGTGATCGATGGCGTCAGCTACGGAATAGACCTGTCGCAGCTGCCGAAATACGATGCCAAGGGTGGCGTCGCCAATGCCGGCTCGAACCGCATCGTCGGCCTCAGCTTCGACGGCAAGCCTATTGATCCGGCAGCGAAATTCGTCGTCGCCACCAACAATTACCGCGCCGGCGGTGGCGGCAATTTCCCCGACATCAATGCCTCGAAGATCATCTACGAGGCGCCGGACACCAACCGCGACGTGATCGTGCGCTACGTCGTCAGCGAAGGCACGATCAATCCCTCGGCCGACGACAATTGGTCGTTCACGCCGCTGCCCGGCACCAGCGTCGTGTTCGAGACCGGCCCCAAAGCGAAGGATTTTATATCGGGAGTGAAATCGCTCAAGATCGAGCCGGCCGGCGAGGGCGAATCCGGGTTTGCGAAGTATCGCATCCTGCTTTGAGGCAACGTGCAGCTAACAGGGAAAACGAGCGGGCATACGCCCGCTCAATCACGCTTCGGATCAGGCCTTGTAGACCACCTGGCGCACGTCGATGTAGCTGGCCCTGAAGCCGGCTTCGCAATAGTGGAGATAGAATTCCCAAAGCTTCTTGAAGCGGTCGTCGAAGCCGAGCGGGACGATCTTTTCCCACGACGCCCAGAAGCGGTTGCGCCATTCGGCAAGCGTGCGGGCATAGTCGTCCGGAAAGACGCGCTCGCGCAGATGGGCAAGGCCATGGTCGCTGCCCAGCGTCTTCAGGATCGACGGCGTCGGCAGCATGCCGCCTGGGAAGACATAGCGCTGGATGAAATCCGGCCGCGCCCGATAGGTGTCGTAAGCGGCCTCGTTGATGGTGATGATCTGCAGGCCGGCGGTGCCGCCGGGCCTCAGGCATGCCTTCATCTTGCCGAAAAATACCGGCCAATATTTTTCGCCGACCGCCTCGAACATCTCGATCGAGGCGATGCGGTCGTAAGTGCCCGTTTCGTCTCGGTAATCCTGCAGCTTGATGTCGACCTTGTCAGACAGTCCCGCCTTCTGGATGCGCGCCTTGGCGAAATCGTGCTGTTCGCGGCTGATGGTCAGGCCGGTGACGCGGCAGCCGATCTCGCGCGCGGCAAATTCGGCAAAACCGCCCCAGCCGCAGCCGATCTCGAGCACATGGTCCTTCTTGCCGATGCCGGTATCCTTGGCCAGCGCGCGGTATTTGGCGGCCTGAGCGCTTTCCAGGTCGTTGGCGCCGGTCGCATAGAGCGCCGACGAATAGGTCATGCTGGGATCGAGCCATTGCTTGTAGAAGGCGTTGCCGAGATCGTAATGCGCCGAGATGTTGCGCTTCGAGCCGGTGCGGGTGTTTTCGTTGAACCAGTGGCGGATGCGCTGGACCGTGTTGATGAGCCAGTTGGCGCCGCCGGCAATGCGTTCCCCAACGGCCGAGTTGACGACGAACAGTTCGAGGAAGCTGGTTACATCAGGGCTTTCCCAGTCGCCGTCCATGTAGGATTCGGCAACGCCGATGGTGCCGCCGGAAAAGGCACGGCCGGGCAGGCGCCAGTTCTTCAACACCAGCTCGGCATCCGGCCCGGGTCCGTTGCCGCCGACAAGCACCGCCCGGCCATCCGGCATCCTCACCTTCAGCGAACCGCGCGGCAATTTCATCGCCGCCGACAGCACCATGCGCGCCTTGGCCGGCAGGCCCTTGACGATCTCGGCGAAATTGAGTTCGTCCAGCCTGATGGCGTCGCCGATGCCTTTGTATTCCCTGACAGCCATCTCACACCCCCCTGGACTTCCGCGGGGGCGGCGCAAGATCTGCCGGCCTCCACATCCTCCACTTTCATTCGCCAGGCGCGAACGCCGTAGCCTGCTTAAATTTTCGCCACAATCTTCCACCGCATCGACCGGAACTTCAAGAGGCAAGCCGTGCCCGGCACTGGCCCAGGTGGCGTGCCTGGGGCCAGAATCGGTGAGGGCGAGCGACCGCCGGTGAAATCGCTATGGTTAGGAACAGCCACATACGTTAGTTTCAGCCATGCGTTACGTCATCGTCATCACCGCCATCGCCTTTTTCCTGATCTGGGATGGCCTCTATAATCAGGGCCGCTATCTCGACACGACGGTCAGGGAAATGTCGCGCGTCGTGCGCTACGTCACCGGCAAAGCCTAGCTTTTGCGCCTCTGCAAAGTCGCCTGCCGGCATTGCCGGGCGCGACATCGTGGCGGTTGACGCGACGGTCCCGCTCACACAAAACATGCCGCAAATCGAACGTGGAGGCAGGTGTGATCCGGCATATCGTTTTCTTCAGCGCGCGGCGCAAGGACGATGTCGAGGCCGTGCGCACGGGCTTGCTCGCGCTGGGCAAGATCCCGCATTCAAGCCTCTTCGAGGTGACGCTCAACACCAAGGTCGATCCGCTGTCGGATGCGATCGACGTGGTCGTCTATGCCGAGTTCGAGGATGATGCCGCGCTTGCCGCCTACAAGGCGCACCCGCTCTATGCCGAGACGACCAGTCGGGTCAAACCATTGCGCGAATTGCGCTATTCGGCCGATGTCGTGGCGATGGCCTGATCGGGCTGGCAAGAGGCCTTGAACCGATTTCCGGAATGATGCACACCGCGCCGGCATGACCAGCACGATCCATCCGCTTGACCATCTTGTGTTGCCGACGGCGAGCCTCGCCGTGGCGCGGGCGCGGCTGACATCGCTTGGCTTCATCGTCGCACCAACCGGCATCCACCCTTTCGGCACCGAAAATTGCTGCGTCTTCTTCGCCGACGGCACCTACCTCGAACCGCTGGCGGTCGGGAATGAACAGGCTGCAGACGAGGCATTTGCCGGTGGCAATGTCTTTGTCGCGCGCGACCGGCTCTATCGCGCCAGGCTGGGCGATGAGGGCTTTTCCGCCGTGGTGCTGGCCACCGACGATGCCGATGCGGACCATGCGCGCTTTATCAAAGCCGGCCTGTCGGCGGGAGATGTACTGAGCTTTTCCCGCGCCTTCACCGACACGGCCGGAAAGAGCGACATGGCCTCGTTCAAACTGGCTTTCGCCGCCGGCGCCGAGACGATGGACGCCTTTCTGTTCGCTTGCGAGCGGATCAACGCCCCTCAAATCGACCGTACGGCACTGCAGGCCCATGCCAACGGCGTGACCGGCATTGCCGAAATCGTCGCGGTCAGCGGCGTGCCATCCGAAAAGCGCCACCTGATCGAGACAGCGACGGGTTCGAGGCAGAGGAGCAGCACGGCGTTCGACCTGGCGAACGCGCGTTTGAGCGTTCTCAAGCCCGCGGCTTTCGCTGAGCGCTTCGGC
Organism: Mesorhizobium sp. P160219; assembly: GCF_057786095.1. Lineage (NCBI taxonomy): Bacteria > Pseudomonadati > Pseudomonadota > Alphaproteobacteria > Hyphomicrobiales > Phyllobacteriaceae > Mesorhizobium > Mesorhizobium sp. P160219. Next base: position 4,552,365 of record NZ_JBYNWG010000001.1, on the reverse strand, counting down.
ATGTCGGCTGGCGCGCCGACGGACCTTCGCTTCGCCGCGATCGTCTTTTCGGCCCGCAGTGTCGGCGCTGTCGCGAGGCTGCTTGCAGACAACGCCGTCGGGCACGATATAGCGGGCAACGAAATCGTCGTGCAGCCGGCATCCGGACAGGGCGCGGCTTTCATCTTCCGGGAGACCCCATGAGCAAGCCGCAAGGGCCCAATTCGCTGGCGCCGAATTCGTCGGTAACCGTCGGCAACGTCGTCTTCGACAATAGCGGGCCCTTGGCGTTGATCGCCGGCCCGTGCCAGTTCGAATCGCGCCAGCACGCTTTCGACATGGCCGGCGCGCTGAAGGAACTGACCGGCAAGCTCGGCATCGGCCTCGTCTACAAGACCAGCTACGACAAGGCCAACCGCACCTCGCTGTCGGCAACGCGCGGCGCCGGCATGGACGCGGCGCTTCCGGTGTTCGACGAGTTGCGCAAGGCGTTTTCGCTTCCCATTCTGACCGATGTCCACACCGAGGAGCAGTGCGCGATCGTAGCGCACCATGTCGATGTGCTGCAGATTCCGGCCTTCCTGTCGCGCCAGACCGACATGCTGGTCGCCGCGGCCAAGACCGGCAAGGTGATCAACGTCAAGAAGGGGCAGTTCCTGGCGCCCTGGGACATGAAGAACGTGGTGGCCAAGATCACCGGCTCCGGCAACCCCAATGTGCTGACCACCGAGCGCGGCGCTTCCTTCGGCTACAACACGCTGGTGTCGGACATGCGGGCTTTGCCCGTGATGGCCGAGATCGGCGCGCCGGTGATTTTCGACGCCACCCATTCGGTGCAGCAGCCGGGCGGGCAGGGCGGTTCCTCCGGTGGCGAGCGCCGCTTTGTCGAGACGCTGGCGCGGGCTGCCGTTGCCGTCGGCGTCGCCGGCGTGTTCATAGAGACCCACCAGGATCCCGACAATTCGACCTCCTCCGACGGGCCCAACATGCTGCCGCTGAAGGACATGCCGGCGCTGCTCGAAAGACTGATGGCATTCGACCGCATCGCCAAGAATGCTGCTGACCTGAACCGAGGCTGATGGATTCGGCGATGGCGCGCGCGCTGCCCTGCTTGTGGAAGGCATAAGCCGGCTGTAGGCTCGCTGCTGCAAATGAGCGTCTTGGCAGGAGGAAGCCATGTCCGTCGCCCGCGTCACCGAAATCACGTCGTCGTCGAAAAAGAGCTTTCAGGACGCCATCGAGAAGGGGATTGAGCGCGCCTCAAAGACCCTGAAGAACGTGGAAGGCGCCTGGATCCAGGACCAGAAGATCGTCGTCGAGGACGGCAGGATCGCGGCCTATCGCGTCAACATGAAGGTGACGTTCATCCTCGCGGAGTAACCGCCCGCCGCTCGAAAAAACGGGAACTTTCGCCCGCGCCCCTCATTGTCAAAGTATCGATCAACGACATGAGGAGCAGCAGCCATGACCACCCAGACAGGCCACACCGAAGCCATCGCCGCTTCGCGCGTCATCGGCACGTCGGTCTACAACACCGAAGGCACGAGCATCGGCAGCATCGAGGACATCATGCTCGACAAGACGTCGAACGGCATCATGTTCGCGGTTATCGGGTTCGGTGGATTTCTCGGCATTGGCGAGAAGTATCACGCCATTCCGTGGGCGAGCCTCGACTATGACGAGGACAAGGGCGGCTATGTCGTGCCGTTCTCGAAGGAGCAGCTGAAGGCAGCACCCGCCTATTCGATCAATGAACTGGCCGGCGCCGATGGCGAGGCCGCGCGTGATGCTTCCTATGATTACTACAAGGTCACGCCGTATTGGCATTGATCAGCTGCGCTGACGCCTGACGTGAAAAGGCCCCCGAATTCCGAAACGGGGGCCTTTTCAGTGCAACCCGACAGTTTCTAAATTATTCTGCCGCATGAAACGTGGACAGCTGCGTCGCCGCCCTTGGCGGCTGCTGCGTATCGCAGGACGTCAGGAACGCCGCCGCGATCAGGAACAAACTCACGATACCGCTCAACTCGGACATGGCGAAACTCCTCCTGTTTCGCCCCGCGCATCACCATCCTAGTCGACACAGAGATTGTTATCTCTGAATTATGATGACGTGGTGTTGTCGAACGTGATCCGAGGCATGCTCAGCCGAGGAGTCCGGCATTCTTCACCGCCTTGAAAACCTTTTCGTGCCAGGCGATCCGATCCGCTTCGCCATTGGCCTGCGTGGCGGAATTGGCGTTGCCGACGTTGATCGCGCGCGAGATCTTTTTGATCAGGCCGGCATCGGCAAAGGCATTGCAGCCTGACCCTTTCCATTCGGCGCAAGCTGCGAGCAGCGAAGTCTGCGGATCCTCGATCAGTTCAGGATGATTGGCGAGGTCAACCTTGGCGAGCTTGCCCTTGGCCGTGTACGCGTCGCGCCCGGTGGTCTGGAACGTGCCGCCGCCGCGGAAATTGAAGCCGTCCAACGTTCCTTTCACATTGCCCATGCGGCCGCCATAGGCCCAGTCGCCCAGGGCTTGCGGCTTGCGCAGCAGGTTGTCCTCGATCCACTGATCGGTCTTGCCCGCGGCTCGCGACCTCCATGCGTTCCGGATTGCCGCCACGTTCGTGTAGGTCAGGGATTCGCGAATGAGGGTGAAGCCACCGGTTTCCATCGCCGCTTGAGCGAAGAAATGCATCAGCCGATCATAGTTGTTGCACACCCCATGATCGCCAAGTGTCTTGAGGCCTTTGTCGGAGGTAAAGGCGCCGATGTAACCGTCATAGATTGTTCGCTTGGAACCGCTTGCCGGTCTCGGCGCGAATTTCTGGAAGACCGCTGCTGGCAAACCCTTGTTCGGATCGCCCGCAACGGCTTCGAGCACGCTCTCGACACTCTCGGTCGACAGCACCGGTTCGCCTTCGACGACCACCGAAGCATTGGGAATTCGCTTGCCGTTGTTTTTCGGGAAGCCACCGCCGGCAAAGGTTTTCAAATCGTCGATGAGGGCGATTACGCGTGTCCGGCTCTCCGTGAAATCCATGTCGGAAAGAGGACCGCTCACCTTCTTCGTCGGGTTGATGCATCCGACGCTGGACAGGAAATTGACGCCCGGATGGATCAGGATTTCGGTGCGCTTGTTGGTCTTCAGCAGTTCGAGTCCAGGTTTGGGTGGCGTCTTGCCGCCAGTGTAGCCGATGGTCACATATTTGCCTCCGGCCTGCGTCGCCAGCGGATAGGTGCCGGGCTCGATGCGCCTGCCATTGTCTTCTTTGGAATTGTCGCCTGGGCCGCGAGATTCACACACGAACCCCGATAGACCCGTTACTGCCGTGCCGTTGTGAAAGACTTTATAGGTACCAACTGTCCTGCGTCTGGTGCCCCTCGTATGCTCGACTTGGCGACTAATAAGAAGTTCCCAGCCAGTACCTGAAATCGCTGCCATTGCCGCCTCCCCAAAGAGTTCAAGTTTGTTGATTTCACTGTGGTCGCCAAATAGTTCGCGTTGTAGATGTGACCCTAACATCTTCGAATTCTCTGCATTGTGAAGTTTGTCACGTTGGCGGTAGCCTCTTTTGAAGCATCGGGTGGAGTTTGTGTGCCGCCTGGTTTCGTGACAAAGGCATTGCCGCAGGGGCGGGGCACCCACCCCATGCCGCGCCAGACATATGACGTCTGGGCGGGCTGTTTGCGTTCAGATGGCGTCGCCCATGCCCCACGGCCTGAGCGCATGGGGCGATCGTCACTATTATTTCATGCCATTCCTGATTGCCTTTTGCGGCACTTTGGCTAAGAGGGGCGCGACGCTTTCAATCGATCAATCGGGGACATCGCAATGACCGCCATCATCGACATTGTCGGGCGTGAAATCCTGGACAGCCGTGGAAATCCGACCGTCGAGGTCGACGTCGTTCTCGAAGACGGCTCGATGGGCCGCGCCGCCGTGCCGTCGGGCGCGTCGACCGGCGCGCATGAGGCCGTCGAACTGCGCGACGGTGGCGCCCGCTATCTCGGCAAGGGCGTGCTCAAGGCGGTCGAGGCCGTCAATGGCGAGCTGTTCGAGGCGATCGGCGGCATGGAAGCCGAAAACCAGATCCACATCGACCAGACCATGATCGAGCTCGACGGCACGCCCAACAAGAGCCGGCTCGGAGCCAACGCCATTCTCGGCGTTTCGCTGGCGGTCGCCAAGGCAGCAGCGGAAGCCGCCGGCCTGCCACTCTACCGCTATGTCGGCGGCACCAAGGCGCATTTGCTGCCGGTGCCCATGATGAACATCATCAACGGCGGCGCGCATGCCGACAATCCGATCGATTTCCAGGAATTCATGATCCTGCCGGTCGGCGCGCCGACGCTGCGCGAAGGCGTGCGCTGGGGCTCCGAAATCTTCCACACGCTGCGCAAGAAGCTGAAGGATGCCGGCCACAACACCAATGTCGGCGACGAAGGCGGCTTCGCGCCCAATCTGAAGAGTGCGCCGGTGGCGCTCGATTTCATCATGGAATCGATCGAGAAGGCCGGCTTCAAGCCGGGCGAGGAGATCGCGCTTGGTCTCGACTGTGCGGCGACCGAATTCTTCAAGGACGGCAATTACGTCTATGAGGGCGAGAAGAGGACCCGCGATCCCAAGGCGCAGGCCAAGTACCTGGCCAAGCTTGCCGCCGACTATCCGATCATCTCGATCGAGGACGGCCTGGCCGAGGACGACTGGGAGGGCTGGAAGTACCTGACCGACCTGATCGGCAACAAGACGCAGCTGGTTGGCGACGACCTCTTCGTCACCAACACGGCGCGGCTGCGCGACGGCATCCGCATGGGTGTCGCCAATTCGATCCTGGTCAAGGTCAACCAGATCGGCTCGCTTACCGAAACGCTCGACGCTGTCGAGACCGCGCATAAGGCAGGCTACACCGCAGTCATGTCGCACCGTTCGGGCGAAACCGAGGATTCGACCATCGCCGACCTCGCCGTCGCCACCAATTGCGGGCAGATCAAGACCGGTTCGCTGTCGCGCTCGGATCGCATGGCCAAGTACAACCAGCTGATCCGCATCGAGGAAGAGCTCGGCAAGCAGGCGCGCTACGCTGGCAAGTCGGTGGTCAAAGCCTAAATTCTGCCGAACTGGCGAAAACGATGGAAGGGCGGGATTTTCCCGCCCTTTTTCGTTGCGGCCGCTGGCTAATGCACCTGTCCGTAACCGTCCATTAAGCACAATCGAGCGACAAATGGCGGTCAAAGGATTGCGACCATGTGGACACGCCAGCACAAGCAGAGAAACACCGGCCGGCTGATCATCCCGTCCCTTTGCGTGGCGTTCCTGGCCTATTTCGGCTTCCATGCCTATCATGGCGAGTTCGGCATCAATTCCAAATATCAGCTCGAAGCGCAGACCATCGAATTGCAGGCCAAGTACGATGCCATCAAGGCGCGCCGGGTCGATCTGGAGCGGCGTGTCCAGCTGATGCATGAGGGTACGCTTGAAAAGGATATGCTCGACGAGCAGGCACGCCGGGCGCTCAATCTGTCCCAGCCCGATGAAATCACCGTCATGCTGCCGGCCAATTCGAAATAACCAAGTTTCAGTTAATCGCTGTTATCTCTAATGATTCTGGGCGTTTAGGCGCATGCCAGCCATGCATTTTTCTGCATGGCGAAACGCGGTCTCGCATGTTAGCTTCCCTCCAATCGGTGGGGAGGAGCTGATCCTCCCCGGAGCAGACATGGTGTGCTTTAGTGTCCGCAAAGAGACGCCAACAGGGAGTGATGCATGGCCACCGCCGCCAAAAAAGCGCCTGCCAAATCCGTTAAATCGACGTCCGCCAAATCAACGGGGCTTTCCGCCCCCAAGCCGGCTGACTTCACCAAGGACGAGGAGCTTGCCGCCTACCGGCACATGCTGCTTATCCGCCGCTTCGAGGAAAAGGCCGGCCAGCTCTACGGCATGGGCTTTATCGGCGGCTTCTGCCACCTCTATATCGGCCAGGAAGCGGTCGTCACCGGCATGAAGATGTCGCTGATCAACGGCGACCAGATGATCACCGCCTATCGCGACCATGGCCACATGCTGGCGATGGAACTTTCCCCGCGCGGCGTCATGGCAGAGCTGACCGGACGCCGTGGTGGCCTGTCGAGGGGCAAGGGCGGCTCCATGCACATGTTCTCCAAGGAGAAGCATTTTTACGGCGGCCACGGCATTGTCGGCGCGCAGGTCTCGCTCGGCACCGGTCTCGCCTTCGCCAACCGCTACCGCGACAACAACAATGTGTCGCTGACCTATTTCGGCGATGGCGCTGCCAACCAGGGCCAGGTCTATGAAAGCTTCAACATGGCCTCGCTGTGGAAGCTGCCGGTGATCTACATCATCGAGAACAACCGCTACGCCATGGGCACTTCGGTGTCGCGCTCGTCGGCCGAAACCAATTTTTCGCATCGCGGCGCCTCGTTCAAGATTCCCGGCATTCAGGTCGACGGCATGGATGTGCGTGCGGTCAAATCCGCCGGCGATCAGGCGACCGAATGGTGCCGTGCCGGCAACGGTCCGATCATCCTCGAGATGCAGACCTATCGCTATCGCGGTCACTCGATGTCGGATCCCGCAAAATACCGCTCCAAGGAAGAAGTGCAGAAGATGCGCTCGGATCATGATCCGATCGAGCAGGTCAAGGCGCGGCTGACGGCCAAGAAGTGGGCGACCGAGGACGAACTCAAGAACATCGACAAGGAAGTCCGCGACATCGTCGCCGACGCCGCCGAATTTGCCCAGCACGACGCAGAGCCGGATCCGTCCGAGCTCTGGACCGACATCGTATTGTAACGGGAGGGCAAGGACATGCCGATCGAAATTCTCATGCCCGCTCTCTCGCCGACCATGGAAGAGGGCAATCTTTCCAAATGGTTGAAGAACGAGGGCGACAAGGTCGTCGCCGGCGATGTCATCGCCGAGATCGAAACCGACAAGGCGACGATGGAAGTCGAAGCCGTCGATGAAGGCACGATCGGCAAGATCGTGGTTCCCGCCGGCACCGAAGGCGTCAAGGTCAACGCGGTGATCGCCGTGTTGCTGCAGGACGGTGAAAGTGCAGGCGATGTCGAAAAGAGCGGCAAGCCTGCCTCCACCCAGGATGCCGTTTCCGCTGGCGGTCAGCGGACCGATGCAGCCGAGGAAGGTACAAAAGCGGCTCCCCAGGATGCCGGCGAGGCTCCGAAGGCAGTTCCCGCCGCTCCGGCGGCCAAACCTGCCGCCGATCCGGATATTCCCGCCGGCACCGAGATGGTCTCGACCACGGTGCGCGAAGCGCTCCGCGATGCCATGGCTGAAGAAATGCGCCGCGACGGCGATGTCTTCGTCATGGGCGAGGAGGTCGCGGAATACCAGGGCGCCTACAAGATCACGCAAGGGCTGCTGCAGGAATTCGGGCCGCGCCGCGTCGTCGACACGCCGATCACCGAGCACGGCTTTGCCGGCGTCGGCGTCGGTGCGGCGATGGCCGGCCTGAAGCCGATCGTCGAGTTCATGACCTTCAACTTCGCCATGCAGGCGATCGACCAGATCATCAACTCCGCGGCCAAGACGCTCTATATGTCGGGCGGCCAGATGGGCGCACCGATCGTGTTCCGCGGACCGAACGGTGCGGCCGCCCGCGTCGGCGCCCAGCATTCGCAGTGCTATGCCGCCTGGTACAGCCATATTCCCGGCCTGAAGGTGGTGATGCCGTACACGGCTGCCGACGCCAAGGGCCTGCTCAAGGCGGCGATCCGCGATCCGAACCCGGTCATCTTCCTTGAAAACGAAATCCTCTACGGCCAGTCCTTCGACGTGCCGAAGCTCGATGATTTCGTGCTGCCGATCGGCAAGGCGCGCATTCACAAGCAGGGCAAGGACGTCACCATCGTCTCGTTCGGCATCGGCATGACCTATGCCATCAAGGCGGAAGCCGAACTGCGCGGCATGGGCATCGATGCCGAGATCATCGATCTCCGGACCATCCGCCCGCTCGACCTCGACACCGTCATTGCCTCCGTGAAAAAGACCAACCGCCTGATCGTGGTGGAAGAAGGTTTCCCGCAGAACTCGGTCGGCGACCACATCGCCAACCAGGTTTCGCAGCGCGCCTTCGATTTCCTCGACGCGCCGGTCATCACCATCGCCGGCAAGGACGTGCCGATGCCTTATGCGGCGAACCTCGAAAAGCTGGCTTTGCCCAATGTCGGCGAGGTCATAGAGGCGGTCAAAGCCGTCACGTATCGCTGACGGTCTTTCTTGCGGGGGAGGCAGAAATGGCGACGATGGCAGATGTGAGGAGAATAGCTTGGTCTCTATTTTGGCGGAGCTTCCTGTCTAGTATCGCTTGTGGATTTGTTGCTGGCGCGATTGTTGGGTTCGTCATTGGGTTCATTGGCGGTTTTTTTGGACTTCGCCATGAGGCAATTCAGGTACTGAGCTCTGTTGGGGGAGCATGCCTTGGGCTTGTAGCATCATTCCTTTGTTTGAATTTCTTCTTGGCCCGATCGATTGGCAAGGAATTCAAAGGCAAACGTCTAGAACTTGCCGTGGTTAGCCCGGCTGGCTTGCAGGGAGAGTAACTATGCCAATCAACATCACCATGCCGGCACTCTCGCCCACGATGGAAGAGGGCAATCTTTCCAAGTGGCTGGTCAAGGAGGGCGACAAGGTTTCGCCGGGCGACGTGATCGCCGAGATCGAGACCGACAAGGCGACGATGGAAGTCGAGGCCGTCGATGAGGGCACGGTCGCCAAGCTGGTCGTTCCGGCCGGCACCGAAGGCGTCAAGGTCAATGCGCTGATCGCCATTCTCGCCGGCGAAGGCGAGGATGCAGGGGCGGCGGCAAAGGGTGGTGGCGATGCCGCGCCCGCGAAAGCCGATGCCAAGCAGGATAAGGCGTCAATCTCCCCACCCGTGGGGGAGATGTCGACGAAGTCGACAGAGGGGGGCGCTGTCCCGCCGACCTCTCAGTCTGTCGCGCCCCCCTCTGGCCTGCCGGCCATCTCCCCCACAAGGGGGGAGATCAGCCAATCGTCAGGCGAGCGCACTTTCGCCTCGCCGCTGGCGCGGCGCATAGCCAAGGACGCCGGCGTCGATGTGTCCGCTGTGAGTGGCACCGGCCCGCATGGCCGTGTCGTCAAGGCCGATGTCGAGGCGGCGATTGCCGGCGGTGGCGCCAAGGCTGCACCGGCCGCGAAAGCCGCACCTGCCGGCGCTCCGGCACCTGCGGCTCCGGCTGCGGCACCCAAGGCTATGTCGGACGAACAGGTGCTGAAGCTGTTTGCCGAAGGGTCCTATGAGCTCGTCCCGCACGACAATATGCGCAAGACCATTGCGCGCCGCCTGGTCGAGGCCAAGACAACCATCCCGCATTTCTACCTGACGCTCGACTGCGAGCTCGATGCGCTGCTGGCGCTGCGCACACAGATCAATGCGGCGGCTCCGATGAAGAAGACCGACAAGGGCGAAGTGCCCGTCTACAAGCTGTCGGTCAACGACATGGTGATCAAGGCGATGGCGATGGCGCTGATGGCGGTGCCGGATGCCAATGCGTCGTGGACCGAAAGCGCCATGGTCAAGCACAAGCACGCCGATGTCGGCGTTGCCGTGTCGATCCCCGGCGGCCTGATCACGCCGATCATCCGCCACGCCGACGAAAAGACACTGTCCGCTATCTCCAACGAGATGAAGGATCTGGCGAGCCGTGCCCGCAGCCGCAAGCTGAAGCCTGAGGAATATCAGGGCGGCACGACGGCTGTCTCCAATCTCGGCATGTTCGGCATCAAGGACTTTGCCGCCGTCATCAACCCGCCGCATGCGACGATCCTGGCGGTGGGTGCCGGCGAGCAGCGGCCGGTGGTCAAGAATGGCGAGATCAGAATCGCCAATATCATGTCGGTGACGCTGTCGACCGATCACCGCGCCGTCGACGGTGCGCTCGGCGCCGAACTTCTGGTCGCCTTCAAGCGCATGATCGAAAATCCGATGGGCATGCTGGTCTAGGAAGGAAAAAGGCTGTGCGGAAATTCGTCACCAGCCTTTTCGCCCTGATCCTTTCCGGCCTGGCCGGCGGGCTGGTGGCGCTGTGGCTGGCAATCGTCACCAATGCGAATTCCGAATACATCCTGGTCTTCATGGTTTCGGCGCTGGTCACCATCGTTGCGACCGTGGCGTTTTTCATCGCGCAGTTCGTGCCAAACCCGCAAAGGGCGATAAACCTGACGGGGCTTGTTGGGGTTTCGTTGTTCGTGCTGGCCGGAATCGGGCTGATTGCCTGGACCTTCTCGCAGCCGCCTGGCAAAGCCCAGTGGTCGGGCGATCTCCCCGTTGTCGCCGGTCTGTTTTTGCCAAGCATCGCCACGGTTATCGTGCAGTGGCTGTTCGTGGGATGGCGCGTGCGGCGCGGGCTTAGGGCGGAGGCGGGTGCGGGTGCATGAAGACGATCCTCTGCTACGGCGATTCCCTGACCTGGGGCTATGACGCGGCGAGCCTCGGGCGTCATGCGCTGGAAGATCGCTGGCCGAGCGTGCTCAAGGCGGCGTTGGGCGACGATGATATCGAAGTCATTGCCGAAGGTCTGAACGGCCGCACCACGGCTTTCGACGATCACCTGGCTGGTGCCGACCGCAATGGCGCCAAGGTGCTGCCGACGATCCTGACCAGCCATGCGCCGCTCGACCTGATCATCATCATGCTCGGCGCCAACGACATGAAGCCCTGGATCCACGGCAATCCGGTCGCGGCCAAGCAGGGGGTGCAGCGGCTGATCGACATCGTGCGCGGCCACGATTATCCGTTCGACTGGGCCGCGCCGCAAATCCTGATCGTCGCGCCACCAGCGGTCAGCCGCACCGACAATGCCGAATTCAAGGAAATGTTTGCCGGCGGCGACGAGGCCTCGAAGCGGCTGGCGCCGCAATATTCCGCGCTCGCCGACGAGGCCGGCTGCGGCTTTTTCGATGCCGGCACGGTGGCCGAGACCACACCGATCGACGGGGTCCATCTCGATGCCGAAAACACGCGCAATATAGGTGACGCATTGGCGCCATTGGTGCGTGTGATGCTGGAACTCTAGAGAAAATCAGGGAGAAACCCCGTGGCAGAATCCTACGACGTCATAATCATCGGCTCGGGCCCCGGCGGCTATGTCACGGCGGTGCGCTCCGCCCAGCTCGGCTTCAAGACTGCCATCGTCGAGCGCGAGCATCTCGGCGGCATCTGCCTCAACTGGGGCTGCATCCCGACCAAGGCGCTGCTGCGCTCGGCCGAGATCATGCACTATTCCGATCATCTGAAGGACTACGGCCTGAAGCTCGAAGGCGGCAAGGTCAGCGCCGACACGGCCGCTGTCGTCGACCGCTCGCGCAAAGTGTCGTTGAGGCTCAATGGCGGCGTCGCCTTCCTGATGAAGAAGAACAAGGTCGACGTTATCTGGGGCGAGGCCAAGCTCTCCAAGCCCGGTGAGATCGTCGTCTCCAAGACGGCCAAGAAACCGATGGAGCCGCAGCCGCCGGTGCCCAAGGGCGTCAAGGGCGAGGGCACCTATACCGCCAAGCACATTATTCTCGCCACCGGCGCCCGGCCGCGCGCGCTGCCCGGCATCGAGCCGGACGGCAAGCTGATCTGGACCTATTTCGAGGCGATGGTGCCGAAGGAGATGCCGAAGTCGCTGCTGGTCATGGGTTCGGGCGCCATCGGCATCGAGTTCGCCTCCTTCTACCGCACCATGGGCGCCGAGGTGACGGTGGTCGAGCTGTTGCCGGCGGTGATGCCGGTCGAGGATGCCGAGGTCTCGAAATTCGCGCAGAAGCAGTTCGAGAAGCAGGGCATGAAAATCATCCTCGAGGCCAAGGTGACCAAGGTCGAGAAGGGTGCCAACTCGATCACCGCCCATGTCGAGATGAAGGACGGCAAGGTCGAGAAGATCACCGCCGACCGCATGATCTCGGCCGTCGGCGTGCAGGGCAACATCGATAATCTCGGCCTCGAGACGCTCGGCGTGAAGACCGATCGCGGCTGCGTCGTCATTGACGGCTATGGCAAGACCAACGTTCCCGGCATCTACGCTATCGGCGATGTCGCCGGACCGCCGATGCTCGCCCACAAGGCCGAGCATGAAGGCGTGGTCTGCATCGAGAAGATCGCCAATTTCCCCGGCGTGCATGCGACAGACAAGCTGAAGATCCCGGGCTGCACCTATTGCAACCCGCAGGTCGCCTCGGTCGGGCTCACCGAAGCCAAGGCGAAGGCCGAAGGCAAGGACATCCGCGTCGGCCGTTTCCAGTTCGGCGCCAACGGCAAGGCGATCGCGCTTGGCGAGGACCAGGGCTTCATCAAGACCATCTTCGACAAGAAGACCGGCCAGCTGCTCGGCGCGCATATGGTCGGCGCCGAGGTGACGGAGCTGATCCAGGGCTTTGTCGTGGCGATGAACCTGGAGACCACCGAGGAAGAGCTGATGCACACCATCTTCCCGCATCCGACGCTGTCGGAGATGATGAAGGAAAGCGTGCTCGATGCCTATGGCCGTGCGCTCAACGCGTGATAAATTGGTGCCGCGAGACTCAGAGGCATGCGCCGGAGGAACCTTACGGCAAGACAGTTCGTTTCCGGATGCATTTTCACCTGACACTGGAGGAGTTGGCATATGGACGTGAATGGCGTGGGCTGGATTGCGGCCATCATCATCGGCGGTTTGGCCGGGTGGCTGGCCGAGATGGTCATGAAGAGCAATACCGGCGTCTTGATGAACATCATTATGGGCATTGTCGGCGCGGTGGTGCTGAACGCAATTCTCAGGGCGCTCAACATCGAACCCTTCGGTGTCGGCTGGCTCGCCTACCTGATCACCGGCTTCATCGGCGCCTGCCTGCTGATCTTTGCCGGGCGGCTCATTCGCCGATAAAACGGCTCGCCGTTTTATCTCGTTCTTCTGACGCAATTCCGGACGGAAAACCGTGTCACACTTTTCCTGGAATTGCTCTGGATCCCCGCTATGCGAAAAAGGCTATGGCGGCATGCGCCGCCGCGGCCTTTTTCTTTGCACCGAAAAGTCCTAGATGACGTCAGAAGGGCGAATGCCGACGGGCAGACGCCAACAAGTCAGGTTTGAGATGGTCACCGTCCTCGACACGATCGCCAACGCGCCGCGCCTGCGGCACCCCGAGAAGGCACACAAGCCTGATCAGGACGTGCTGCGCAAACCCGACTGGATCCGCGTCAAGGCGCCGATGTCGAAGGGCTATGCCGAAACCCGCGAGATCGTGAAGTCGCACAAGCTGGTCACGGTGTGCGAAGAGGCCGGCTGCCCCAATATCGGCGAGTGCTGGGAAAAGAAGCACGCCACCTTCATGATCATGGGCGAGATCTGCACGCGCGCTTGTGCCTTCTGCAATGTCGCCACCGGCATTCCCACCGCGCTCGATGCCGATGAGCCGGCGCGTGTCGCGCATGCCGTAAAGCAGATGGGGCTGACCCATGTCGTCATCACCTCGGTCGACCGCGACGATCTCGCCGATGGCGGCGCGCAGCATTTCGCCGAGGTTATCCGGGCGATCCGGGCAGCGACACCTCTGACCACGATCGAAATCCTGACGCCCGATTTCCTGCGCAAGGAAGGCGCGCTGGAGATCGTCGTGGCGGCCAAGCCCGATGTCTTCAACCACAATCTCGAAACCGTGCCGTCGAACTACCTGACGGTGCGGCCGGGTGCTCGCTATTTCCACTCGATCCGGCTGTTGCAGCGGGTCAAGGAGCTCGACCCGTCGATCTTCACCAAGTCCGGCATCATGGTCGGCCTCGGCGAAGAGCGCAACGAGATCCTGCAGCTGATGGACGACCTGCGCTCGGCCAATGTCGACTTCATGACCATTGGCCAGTATCTGCAGCCGTCGAAGAAGCACCACCCGGTGATCCGCTTCGTCACGCCGGAGGAATTCAGCTCCTTCGCGACGATCGGCAAGACCAAGGGTTTCCTGCTGGTGGCGTCGAGCCCGCTGACGCGCTCCTCGCATCATGCCGGTGACGATTTCGCCAGGCTGCGGGCGGCGCGTGAGGCGCAGCTCAAAAAAGCCAGTTAAATCCTGCTTCAATGCCGAAATTCGAAGCCACACGCCGCGTTGCCCACACGCCGGAGCAGATGTTTGCGCTGGTCGCCGATATCGAGACGTATCCGCAATTTCTGCCGCTGTGCGAGGCGCTGACGGTGCGCTCTCGCAAGGAGCGTGATCGCCGCACCATTCTCCTCGCCGATATGAGCATCGGCTACAAGGCGATCCGCGAGACCTTTACGACGCAAGTGCTGTTGAAGCCGGACGAGAACACCATCGACGTCAAATACATCGATGGGCCGTTTAAATATCTAAGCAATATCTGGCGCTTCGAGCCGGCCGACGGCGGCGGCTGCAACGTCCGCTTCTTCATCGACTACGAGTTCAAGAGCCGTATCCTCGGCGTGTTGATGGGCACCATGTTCGATCGCGCCTTCCGCATGTTTTCCGAAGCCTTCGAAAAACGTGCGGACGTCATCTACGGAACGACGCCCATCTCATGAGTGTCGCCGAGCGCGCGCAGGCCGATCTCCAGCGCATGCTTGACCGTCTCACGGCGGATGAAGTCGCGGCCATTGTTGGCAAACATATTGAGCTCGGCAGCCACCGGCCCACGTCTTAGGGCAACTCCGAACCAGACGAGGCCGACCGGTTTTTCCGGCGAACCGCCGCCTGGGCCGGCAATGCCGGTGACGGCAAGCGCCAGCCCGGCGCGCGAGCGCGCCAGAGCGCCCGCCGCCATCTCCAGAACCGTTTCGCGCGCGACGGCGCCATGCGCCTCGAGTGTGGCGGGCGAGACGCCGAGCATCTCCATCTTTGCTTCATCGGAATAGGTGATGAGGCCGCGATCGACGACAGCGGACGAGCCGGCAATGTCGGTCAGTGCCGAGATGATCATGCCGCCGGTGCAGCTCTCGGCCGTCGCCAGCATGATGCCGCGCTGCTGGCAGACCTGGAGCAGGGCGTTGGCAAGATCGCTGTTGTTCATGCGGGAACCTCCCCGGGGAAGACGACACTGGCTGTGGCGATGGCGGCGATGCCTTCCTCGCGGCCGACAAAGCCGAGTTTTTCGTTGGTCGTCGCCTTGATGGAGATGCGATCGCTGGAAATGCCCAGTATCGCCGACAACGCGTTGGTCATGGCCTCGCGATGCGGGCCGACGCGCGGCGCCTCGCAGATCAGCGTGATGTCGGCATTGGCGATGCGGCCGCCGCGTTCGCGCACCAACCTGGCCGCATGCTCGACGAAGATCTTCGACGCCGCGCCCCTCCATTGCGGATCGGAAGGCGGGAAATGCGTGCCGATGTCGCCGGCGCCGCAAGTGGCGAGCAGCGCATCGGTCAGCGCGTGCAGGCCGACATCGGCATCCGAATGGCCCGAAAGCTTCTTGCCGTGCGGGATGGCGACGCCGCACAAAGTGACATGGTCGCCAGCCTCGAAGGCGTGCACGTCATAGCCATTGCCGGTGCGAATGTCTGGAAAACGCTCGCCAGTAAGCCGTTGATCCGCCATCGCGATATCCCTTGCCCAGGTCAATTTGACATTGTCCGGCGATCCCTCGACGATTTTCACCGGAATATGCGCCCATTCGGCGATCGCGGCATCGTCGGTGAAATCCGCCTTGCCGAGATGATGGGCCTTTTCATGCGCGGCGAGCAACGGCCAGAACGGAAAGCCCTGCGGCGTCTGCGCGGCATGAAGGCCGGCCCTTGGCACCGTCTCCTCGATCATGCCGGTGCCCGACTCGCGCTTCAGCGTATCGGCGACGGGCAAAGCGGGCAGCGCGCCCTGGCGCTCGCCAATGGCGGCGATGATACGGTCGATCAGGGCCGTGTCGACAAACGGCCGCACCGCGTCATGGACAAGGACACGGCCGGGCGTACGTTCCCTCAGCGCCAGCAGGCCGAGCCGGACCGAGGCCTGGCGCGACTCGCCACCGACCACGGCGGTAACCCGCTCGGCATACGCGCCGGCTGCCTTGTCGAAAAGCGCTCGGTCATCGGCATGGATGGCGACGACGACGGGGCCAATTTCGGGATGCGCCAGGAAAGTCTCCAGCGTGCGCGCGATCACGGCACGGCCACCGATGCGCTGATATTGCTTCGGCCCGTCGGCCTTTCCGGCACGCGCGCCGCGGCCGGCTGCAACGATGACCAAGCCGACCTTGTCGGTCGTCGCCTCGGCCGGTTTTTCGCTTGCGTCTGTCATGCCGAGAGGCTTAGTCGCGGCTTATTGCGAAGGCCAGCATTTTCCCAAATGCGCCGCAATGTGACGTCATTGCGCGTTGCACAATGCCTTTCTTATGGCTAGAGAATGTGCAGCAATCCGATATGCTTGGTTTTTGTGCATGCCTGAAGTGACAAAATTGGCTTCGCCGCTCGACATTGGCGGCGTGACGATCCGCAACCGCGTCTTCCTCGCGCCCATGTCGGGAATAACGGACGAGCCGTTCCGGCAGCGCGCCTACGCGCATGGCGCGGGCCTGGTCGTGTCGGAAATGGTGGCGAGCGGCGAGCTTGCCAAGGGCAGGGCCGGCTGCGACCTGCGCATCCGTCATTCCGGGCTGCCCGTCCATATGGTCCAGCTTGCCGGCCGCGAGGCCGAGCACATGGCCGAGGGCGCGCGCATCGCTGCCGGCGAGGGCGCCGACATCATCGACATCAATATGGGCTGCCCGGCCAAGAAGGTGACCGGCGGCTATGCCGGCTCGGCGCTGATGCGCGATCTCGACCACGCGCTGTCGCTGATCGAAGCGGTGATCGGCGCGGTCCAGGTGCCGGTCACGGTCAAGATGCGGCTCGGCTGGGACGACAATGCGCTCAATGCACCCGTTTTGGCGCGCCGCGCCGAAGAGGCCGGTGTTAAAATGGTGACCGTGCATGGGCGCACGCGCTGCCAGTTTTATCAAGGCAAGGCCGATTGGGGCGCCATCGCCCGCATCAAGGACGCCGTCTCGATCCCGGTGGTCGCCAACGGCGATGTGGGCTCGCCCGCGGAGGCCGCCGAAATCCTTGAACAGTCGGGCGCCGACGCGGTGATGATCGGTCGTGCCCATTATGGCGCGCCATGGACGGCGGGCCGCATTGCGGCGACGGCTGCGGGCGACGCGCTCTCCGGCGTGCCGGAAAGCCCGCAAGCCATGGCCGACTACATCGTTTCCCACTACGAGGACATGCTGACGCTTTACGGCGTCGAAAGCGGCTTGCGCCAGGCGCGCAAGCATCTCGGCTGGTATCTCGACCGCCACGCTGCTGGCGTTTCCGATGGGCGGCGGAAAGCCATCCTCACCTCTTTCGAACCCCCCCGCGTCATTGCCTTGCTGCATGAGGTGTTTTCCGGCGAAGCCACGCCCTTGCGGAGCGCCGCATGAACGCCACCGTCACACCGAGCTCCGACATGGCGGATGCCGCCAGTATAGTGCTGAACACCATCCGCCGTCCCGTCATCATGGTCGATCCGGACGGGTTCATCACCTACGCCAATGCCGATGCGGAAGACTTCTTCCGCTCAAGTGCCAACATGCTTGCCCGCAACACACTCTCCAAGCTGATCCCGTTCGGCAGCCCGCTGTTGCAGCTGGTCGACCAGGTGCGCGAGCGCCGTGCGCCGGTCAACGAATACCGTGTCGACGTGTCATCGCCGCGTCTCGGAATCGAGAAGGTCGTCGATCTTTATGTCGCGCCGGTGCCGGAATTCCCAGGCTCAATCGTGGTGATGTTCCAGGAACGCTCGATGGCCGACAAGATCGACCGCCAGATGACACACAGGGGTGCCGCGCGTTCGGTCACCGGCCTAGCCGCCATGCTGGCGCATGAGATCAAGAACCCGCTGTCCGGCATTCGTGGCGCCGCACAGCTGCTCGAACTCTCGGCGTCCGACGAGGATCGCGCGCTGACCCGCCTCATCACTGACGAGACCGATCGTATCGTCTCCCTGGTCGACCGCATGGAAGTGTTTTCCGACGAGCGGCCGATTGACCGCTATCCCGTCAACATCCATGTCGTGCTGGACCATGTGAAGGCAATCGCGAAGAACGGTTTTGCCAAGAGAATCAGGATATTGGAGGACTATGATCCATCATTGCCTCCGGTTTTCGCCAACCGCGACCAACTGATCCAGGTGTTCCTCAACCTGGTCAAGAACGCCGCCGAGGCCATCGGCGGCGACCCACAGGGGGAGATCGTGCTGTCGACCGCGTTCAGGCCGGGCATCCGCGTTTCCGTTCCCGGAACCCAGGACCGCGTGTCGCTGCCGCTTGAATTCTGCGTGCGCGACAATGGTTCGGGCGTTTCGGAAGACATTCTGCCGATCCTGTTCGATCCGTTCATCACCACCAAGCCGAACGGGTCGGGGCTCGGCCTGGCGCTGGTGGCGAAAATCGTCGGCGAGCATGGCGGCATCATCGAATGCGATTCGACGCCGCGCGGCACCACCTTCCGAATCCTGATGCCGGCCTGGAAAGAAACACCCATCGACACTGCCGATGATGAAGGCGAAGGAGACCGCAAATGACGGTTCGCGGCAATATTCTCGTCGCCGACGACGATGCGGCCATCCGCACCGTGCTCAATCAGGCGCTGTCGCGCGTCGGCCATGAGGTGCGCGTGACCTCCAACGCCTCGACGCTGTGGCGCTGGGTGGCGGCGGGCGAGGGCGATCTGGTGATCACCGACGTTGTCATGCCGGACGAGAACGCCTTCGACATGCTGCCCCGCATCAAGAAGGCCCGGCCGGAGCTGCCGGTCATCGTGATGAGCGCGCAAAACACTTTCATGACGGCGATTCGTGCTTCCGAAACAGGTGCTTACGAGTATCTGCCGAAGCCGTTCGACCTGACCGAGCTGCTCAACATCGTCAACCGGGCGCTGTCAGAGCCGCGCCGACCGAAGATCGATACGCGACCGGAAGAACAGCCTGACGCGATGCCGCTGGTCGGCCGCTCGGCCGCCATGCAGGACATCTACCGCATGCTGGCGCGCATGATGCAGACCGACCTGACGGTGATGATCTCGGGCGAGTCCGGCACCGGCAAGGAATTGGTGGCGCGCGCGCTGCACGAATATGGCCGCCGCCGAGGCGGTCCGTTCGTCGCCATCAACATGGCGGCAATCCCGCGCGACCTCATCGAATCGGAACTGTTCGGTCATGAGAAGGGTGCCTTCACCGGCGCACAGAACCGCTCGACAGGCCGCTTCGAGCAGGCCGAGGGCGGCACGCTGTTCCTCGACGAGATCGGCGACATGCCGATGGAGGCGCAGACGCGGCTGCTGCGCGTGCTGCAGCAGGGCGAATACACCACTGTCGGCGGGCGCACGCCGATCAAGACCGATGTGCGCATCGTCGCCGCCACCAACAAGGATCTGCGCACGCTGATCAACCAGGGGCTTTTCCGCGAGGATCTGTTCTATCGCCTGAACGTCGTGCCGCTTCGGCTGCCGGGTTTGCGTGAGAGGTCGGAAGACATTCCCGATCTGGTGCGGCATTTCTTCAAGATCGGCGCCAGCGAAGGCTTGCAGACCAAGCGCATTTCGACCGGCGGCATCGAATTGATGAAGCGCTATCCGTGGCCGGGAAACGTGCGCGAGCTGGAAAACCTGGTGCGCCGGCTTGCGGCGCTCTATTCGCAGGACGAAATATCAGCCGAAATCATCGAAGCCGAACTGAAGACAGGCGAAAGGCCGGTCGTTCCCGGCGGCGGCAATTTGATCCCGGACGATCTGTCCATCGGCCAGGCGGTGGAGCACTTCCTGCAGCGCTATTTCGCCTCTTTCGCCGGTGATTTGCCGCCGGCAGGTCTCTATCAACGCATCTTGTCGGAGGTCGAATATCCGCTGGTGCTCGCTTCCATGACGGCAACGCGCGGCAACCAGATCAAGGCGGCCGAATTGCTCGGCTTGAATCGCAACACGTTGCGCAAGAAGATTCGCGAGCTGGGCGTCAACGTCTACAAATCGTCGAGACCATGAGCGCCTGCTGCCCGAAGTGACGCGAGGTCATCCCCTTTTCAGGGGATCGGCGGCCGAAAGATTTCCGTCACGGCCACACTTGTTGCATAATCGCCACAATGCGTTGCATACATCCAACGCAATCACTGGCTCTTAGACGGCGACATGGCTTCGCAAGCTCTGACATCAAACGAACCGCTTTTCAGCAGATCCGGCCAGAGGGATGGACGGCGGCTGCTTGCGTTGCCTGGCGTTGTGGCAATTGCCGGCGCGCTGGTTACGGCGGCAATCTCGTTTGCGATTCTTGTCGGCGCCACGCCGATCACGCCAGACGCAAACACAACGCTGACGCTGATTGCGGCCAATGCCTTATTTGTGCTGGCGCTGATTGCCCTCGTCGGCCGCGAGGTGCATCGCATCACCATGGCGCGCCGGCACGGCAAGGCGGCGTCGCGGCTGCATGTGCGCATCGTGACGATGTTTGCGCTGGTCGCGGCCATCCCAGCCATCATGGTGGCCATCATCGCCTCGATCACGCTCGATATCGGCCTCGACCGCTGGTTCGAGATCCGCACCAAGGCGATCGTCAACTCGTCGCTGTCGATCGCCGACGCCTATGTGCAGGAAAACGCTCGCAATCTTCAGGGCACGACGCTGTCGATGGCCTACGATCTCGATGCGTCGCGCACGCTTTACGGCCTCGATCGAACCGGCTTTCTCGACCTGATGAACAAGGAAGCCGTCGGCAGAAGCCTGGTGCATGCGGCGCTGGTCAGGGAAGACGGCTCCTTTGTCGTGAGTGCCCAGACCGATGCGGACTTCGCCATGCCGGCACCGCCTGAGGGCGCGGTGGCAAGTGCGGCCGACGGCAAGCCGGTGCTGATCGAGCCGAAGACGCGCAACATCATGGGCGCCATCATCAAGCTGCGGGAGATCGAAGGACTCTACCTCTACACCAATCGCCTGGTCGACCCCGAAGTGATCAAGGCGAGGGCGATCGTCCAGTCCAACACCGCCGAATATCGCGGCCTGGAAGACAACAGGCGGACGTCGCAGGTGGCGTTCGCGCTGCCCTATCTGTCACTGACGCTGATCATCATCCTGTCGGCCATCTGGACCGGCATAGCGGTGGCCGACCGTCTGGTGCGGCCCATCCGTCAGCTCATCGGCGCGGCTGACGAGGTTGCGACCGGCAATCTCGATGTCGCCGTGCCGGTACGGCCTTCCGACGGCGATGTCGCCTCGCTTGGCGATACGTTCAACAAGATGCTGCTGGAGCTTAAATCGCAGCGCAACGAGATCCTGTCGGCCAAGGATTTGATCGACGAACGGCGTCGTTTCTCGGAAGCGGTGCTGGCCGGCGTCACCGCCGGCGTCATCGGCGTCGATCCCTACGGCATCGTCTCCATCGTCAACAAATCGGCCGAAACGATGCTGGCCATGTCGGCCACGGCGGCGCTGGGGCAGAACCTGTCCGCCGTGCTACCGCATGTCGGCCGTGTCTTCGAGATCGGCCGCAAATCCGGCAAGCCGGTCTATCGCGAGCAGGTCACCTTCTATCGCACCGGCGCCGAGCGTACCTTCAACGTGCAGATCACCATCGAGGCCGGCGACGATGGCGAGGAGGAGAAATCCTACGTCGTGACGGTCGACGACATCACCGATCTGGTCCAGGCACAGCGCTCGTCTGCCTGGGCGGATGTGGCGCGGCGTATCGCACATGAAATCAAGAACCCGCTGACGCCGATCCAGCTCTCGGCCGAGCGCATCAAGCGACGCTTCGGCAAGGTCATCACCGAGGACCGCGAGATTTTCGACCAGTGCACCGACACGATCATCCGGCAGGTCGAGGATATCGGCCGCATGGTCGACGAGTTCTCGGCTTTCGCCCGCATGCCCAAGCCCGAGATGAAAGCCATCGATCTGCGTGAATCGCTGCGCGAGGCGTCGTTCCTGGTCGAAGTCAGCCGCGCCGACATTGCTTTCGAACGCGTGTTCGGCAACGAACCGCTCAAGGGCACGTTCGATAGCCGATTGATGGCGCAGGCTTTCGGCAACGTCATCAAGAACGCGGCCGAGGCGATTGACGGGCTGGAACAAAAGGACGGTTCGCACGGCATAATCCGGATTCAAGCTGCCCGGCAGAATGGCGCGATCAGAATCGACGTCATCGACAATGGCAAAGGCTTGCCGCGCGAGAACCGCCAAAGGCTGCTCGAGCCCTACATGACGACGCGCGAGAAGGGCACCGGGCTCGGTCTCGCCATCGTCAAGAAGATCGTGGAGGACCATGGCGGGCGGCTCGAATTGCACGATGCGCCCGCGGATTTCCACGGTGGACGCGGCGCGATGATCTCGATCATCCTGCCGCCAGCTGCCGCAACCGCGCCGCCACGCGGTCAAGGCGAAACGGAACACGAACGAGAAACTGAAAAGGTCGGTAATGGCGTCTGATATTCTCATCGTCGATGACGAGGAAGACATCCGTGAACTCGTCGCGGGCATATTGAGCGACGAAGGGCATGAAACCCGCACGGCATTCGATGCCGACAGCGCGCTCGCGGCAATCGCCGACCGGGCGCCGCGGCTGATTTTCCTCGACATCTGGTTGCAGGGCTCGCGCCTCGACGGGCTGGCGCTGCTCGACGAGATCAAGACGATGCATCCGAGCCTGCCGGTGGTGATGATCTCCGGCCACGGCAATATCGAGACAGCGGTGTCGGCCATCCGCCGCGGCGCCTATGATTTCATCGAGAAGCCGTTCAAGGCCGACAGGCTGATCCTGATCGCCGAGCGGGCGCTCGAAACCTCGAAATTACGGCGCGAGGTGTCCGACCTCAAGCAGCGCAGCGGCGAAACTTTCGACTTGATCGGCATGTCGTCGGCGATGAGCCAGCTGCGCCAGACCATCGAGCGCGTTGCGCCGACCAACAGCCGCGTCATGATCATCGGTCCGTCCGGTTCGGGCAAGGAGCTCGCCGCGCGCGCCATCCACACGCTGTCGACGCGCAAGGGCGCGCCGTTCGTGACGCTGAGCGCGGCCAACATCACGCCCGAGCGCATGGAGATCGAGCTGTTCGGCACCGAATCGAACGGCACCGAGCGCAAGGTCGGCGCGCTTGAAGAGGCGCACCGCGGCATTCTCTACATCGACGAAGTGGCCGACATGCCGCGCGAGACGCAGAACAAGATTTTGCGCGTGCTGGTCGAACAGCAGTTCGAGCGGGTCGGCGGCACCAAGCGGGTCAAGGTCGACGTCCGCATCATCTCCTCGACCTCGCAGAACCTGGAGGCGATGATCGCCGACGGCCGTTTTCGCGAAGACCTCTATCACCGCCTGGCGGTGGTTCCGGTCATGGTGCCGGGACTGGCCGAGCGACGCGAGGACATTCCCTATCTCGTCGACAATTTCATGAAGCAGATCGCGCGCCAGGCCGGTATCAAGCCGCGCCGCATCGGCGACGATGCGCTTGCCGTGCTGCAGGCGCACAACTGGCCGGGCAATGTCCGCCAGCTGCGCAACAATGTCGAACGGCTGATGATCCTGGCGCGTGGCGACGATATCGATGCGCCGATCACCGCCGACCTGTTGCCGTCGGAGATCGGCGATGTCATGCCGCGCACGCCGAACCAGTCCGACCAGCACATCATGGCGCTGCCGCTGCGCGAGGCGCGCGAACAGTTCGAGAAGGACTATCTGATCGCCCAGATCAACCGTTTCGGCGGCAACATCTCGAAGACGGCGGAATTCATTGGCATGGAGCGCTCGGCGCTGCACCGGAAACTGAAGTCGCTGGGGGTCTGATCCCCATTGTTGTTGGTCCAGCGGGCCGTGGCCCGTGCAATTGCCGGTTACGGCAGCGGCGGAATCGCCTAGAAATAGCGAGACTGTTCTGAGGGATAACCCATGCCGCGCATTGCCTATGTGAACGGGCGCTATGTCGCCCATGCCGACGCTGCCGTGCATATCGAGGATCGCGGCTATCAGTTCGCCGACGGCGTCTACGAGGTCTGCGAGGTGGCGCAGGGCTTTGTCGTCGACATGCCGCGCCATCTTGCCCGGCTGAACCGCTCGCTTAGCGAATTGTCGATCAACTGGCCGGTCACCAAGGGCGTGCTGCCGCTTCTTCTGCGCGAAATCGTCGGGCGCAACCACGTCGTCAACGGCCTGGTCTATGTCCAGGTTACGCGCGGTGTTGCCAGCCGCGACTTCGTTTTCCCGGCCGATACACCGTCATCGCTGGTGATTACGGCCAGAAAGGCCGACCCGGTGGCGGCCGCCAAGCGAGCCGAGGCGGGCATCAAGGTCATCACCGTGCCGGAAAACCGTTGGGACCGGGTCGACATCAAGAGCACCGGCCTGCTGCCCAACGTGCTGGCCAAGCAGAAGGCCAAGGAGGCCGGCGCCCAGGAAGCCTGGTTCGTCGACACCGATGGCAACGTCAAGGAGGGCGGCTCGTCCAACGCCTGGATCGTTACAAGGGACGGCGTTCTGGTCACCCGGCCGGCGGAGCATGGCATCCTTCGCGGCATCACCCGCACGACCATGTTCGAAGTGGCGGCAAAGCTCGGGTTGACGATCGAGGAGCGCGGGTTTTCAGTCACTGAAGCCAAGGCGGCGCGAGAAGCTTTCATCAGTTCGGCAACGACAATCGCCATGCCGGTCGTGGCAATCGACGGTGCCGCGGTCGCCAATGGGCACCCCGGTTCGATAACACTTTCATTGCGGCAAGCCTTTTTTGACGTTGCGGAAAAAAGTCCAGCCTGATAACCGCACAGACGGACTGCACATCAATATATCTCGTTCTGCTTGTCGTTACTGACGGCAAGGGGGTGTTTGCAAGCTTGACATGTGCCCGCTAATTTGGCGCATTAGCCTGCAAACCGAAGGGGATCGGCGAAAGACAAGAACAATGGCGGAACGATCGCAAAACCTTCAGGACCTGTTCCTGAATTCTGTTCGCAAGAGCAAAAATCCACTCACCATCTTTCTCATCAACGGCGTCAAGCTGACCGGCGTGGTCACTTCCTTCGACAATTTTTGTGTTTTGCTGCGCCGTGACGGCCACTCCCAGCTCGTCTACAAGCATGCCATTTCCACGATCATGCCGAGCCAGCCGGTTCAGATGTTCGATGGCGAGGAAAGCCAGGGCGCCTGATTGGCACGTGAAAAAGACGCGGACCGCGGCGTCCGCGGGAAACCAGCACATAATTCCGGGACGGAAGCCACAGGTCCGACCCGGGCGGTTGTCATTGTGCCGGTGCTTACCCGGCATCAGCGCAACGATGACGAAACGAACCGTCCACGGCTGACGCGTTCGGCGGATGCGCGCCACGACGAAGCTGTCGGCCTTGCCCGCGCCATCAACCTGGATCTGATCCACACGGCGGTGGTCACCGTCAACGATCCACGCCCGGCAACCTTGCTCGGCAGTGGCAAGGTCGCGGAATTCGCCGAGATCGTCAAAGAGGGTCACGCGGAGGTGGTCATCGTCGACCATCCGCTGACGCCGGTGCAGCAGCGCAATCTCGAAAAAGAAATGAATGCCAAGGTGCTCGACCGCACCGGATTGATACTGGAGATTTTTGGCGAGCGCGCGCGGACCAAGGAGGGCACGCTGCAGGTCGAACTTGCCCATCTCAACTACCAGAAGGGCCGCCTCGTGCGGAGCTGGACCCACCTTGAACGCCAGCGCGGCGGAGCCGGCTTCCTCGGCGGCCCCGGCGAAACCCAGATCGAGTCGGACCGGCGGCAGCTGCAGGAAAAAATCATCAAGCTCAAGCATGAGCTGGAAACGGTGCGCCGCACCCGCGACCTGCACCGCGCCAAGCGCAAGAAGGTGCCGTTCCCGGTGGTGGCGATTGTCGGCTACACCAATGCCGGAAAGTCGACGCTGTTCAACCGGCTGACCGGGGCCGACGTGCTGGCCGAAGACATGCTGTTTGCAACGCTCGACCCGACGCTGCGCCGCGTGCGCCTGCCGCACGGCACGCCGATCATCCTGTCGGACACAGTCGGCTTCATTTCGGACCTGCCGACGCATCTGGTCGCCGCCTTCCGCGCCACGCTGGAAGAGGTCGTCGAGGCCGATCTGGTCATCCACCTGCGCGATATTTCGGATCCGGATACCGCAGCGCAAGCCGAGGACGTCGAGCGCATTCTCGCCGATCTCGGCGTCGATGCCGGCGATGCCAAGCGCGTCATCGAAGTGTGGAACAAGGTCGACCTTCTCGACGACGGCAACCGGGAGCGCCTGCTCGCCGACGGCACTGACGCCAACAAGGCGCCGCCGATCGCCATCTCGGCGGTCACCGGCGAAGGCATCGATGCGCTGAAGGCGCTGATCGAGACCAGGATGTCGGGCGAACTCGAGGAATTGACGGTGACGATCGAACCGCCGCAGTTCGGCCTTGTCGACTGGCTATACCGCAATGGCGACGTCGTTTCGCGGGTAGACAATGAGGATGGCAGCGCGACCATCGCACTCAAGGCCACGCACACCGCCCGGCAAGAGATCGAAAGCCGATTGCACCGCAAAAACAGGCAGTAAGCCTGATTATTTCACGCCCTTGGCCTGCTGCCAGAGCACTTCCATCTCGTCCAGCGTGGCTTTTTCGAGCGTGCTTCCCGATGCATCGATCGCGCGCTCGACATAGTGGAAGCGCGAGCGGAACTTTTCGTTGGTGCCGCTAAGCGCCGCTTCCGAATCGAGCTTGAGGTGACGCCCCAGATTGACGACGGCAAACAGCATGTCGCCGAATTCGTCCTTGATCTCAGCCGTTTCGCCCTTAGCCAGTGCCTCGCGCAGCTCGCCGATCTCTTCCTCGATCTTGTCGAGGATGGGTGCTGCCTCGCTCCAGTCGAAACCGACACGCGCTGCCTTTTCCTGCAGCTTTAGCGCCCGCGTCAAAGCGGGCAGGGCGACGGGCACGCTGTCCAGGAAACCCTTGCCATGGTCTTCGGGGTCGAGGCCGCGGGCGAGGCGCGCACTTCGCTTTTCGGCTTTTTCCTCAGCCTTGATCTTTTCCCACATGCCCTTTGCCATGCCGGCGCTGCGCGCCTTCTCGTCGCCGAAGACATGCGGATGGCGCCGAATCATCTTGGTGGTGATGGCCTCGACCACATCACCGAAGGCAAAATCGCCGGCTTCCTCAGCCATCTGCGCGTGGTAGACGACCTGCAGCAGGAGATCGCCGAGTTCGTCGCGCAGATCGTCGAGATCGCCGCGCGCAATGGCGTCCGCCACCTCATAGGCTTCCTCGATCGTATAGGGCGCGATGGTCGAGAAATCCTGCTCGATGTCCCAGGGACAGCCGGTCTTCGGCGCCCTGAGCGCCGCCATGATCTCGATCAGCCGGGAAATGTCGCGCGAAGGTTTCATGCGGCGAATGCTATCCCGCTGCCTGTCGTGCGGCCAACGGCGTCAGCCGGAGAGGGGAGATTGTCCACAGCGAGCTTCAGCCGAGTACCGACACAACCGCCTTGGCGAGGTCATCCATGCCGTCCTCGGGCAGGCCGGCGACGTTGATGCGGCTGTCGCCGACCATGTAGACGCCACACTCGGCACGCAGCCGCTCGACTTGCGCCTCGGTCAGGCCAAGCCTGGAAAACATGCCGCGATGGCTGGCGATGAAGTCGAAGCGGTCGGAGTTGGACTGCCGGCGCAGCGCGTCGGCGAACTGGACCCGCAGCCTCAGCATGCGCAGCCGCATCTCCTCCAGCTCCGCCTCCCAGTCGGCGCGAAGGCCATCATCTTCCAGCACCGTGCGCACGGCGGCGGCGCCGTGGTCCGGCGGCATCGAATACATGGCGCGCGCCGCCGCCAGCATCTGGCTCATCGCGACATCGGCTTGCGCGCTATCCTTCGCCAGGATCATCGCCGCGCCGACGCGGTCGCGGTAGACGGCAAAGTTCTTCGAGCAGCTCGAGGCAACGACCATTTCAGGCACCTTGCCCGCGAGAAGGCGCAAGCCGGCCGCATCGGCGTCCAGGCCTTCGCCAAAGCCCTGATAGGCAATGTCGACAAAGGGCAACAGCCCGCGCTCGACGACAAGATCGGTGACGCTGGCCCATTGCGCGATATCGAGATTGGCGCCGGTCGGGTTATGGCAGCAGCCATGCAGCAGCACGATATCGCCGGGCTCGGCTGCGCCAAGCGTTGCCAGCATCTCGTGGAAGCGCACCGCGCCGGAAACGGCATCGAAATAGGGATAATCGCGCACCTTGAGGCCGGCCCCGCGCATCACCGGCGGGTGGTTCGGCCATGTCGGGTCCGACAGCCAGACGGTTGCGTCGGGGCGGGTCCGCTTCAACAGCTCCGCCACCAGCCGCAGCGCGCCGGAACCGCCAGGCGCTTGCGCGGCGCGGATGCGCGTCATGTCGGCAGCGGGGCCGAAGGCCAGCTTGACCATCGCCGTGTTGAAGCCGGTGTCGCCGGCAAGGCCGAGATAGGTCTTGGTGTCCTGGTCCTGCAGCAACCGCTTCTCGGCCTCGCGCAGGGCGCGCATGACCGGCGTCCTGCCGTCGCGGTCCTTGTAGACGCCGACGCCGAGATCGATCTTGCCGGGGCGCGGATCGGCGCGATAGAGGCCGATCAAGGCGATGATCTTGTCGGCCGGGGCAGGTTGCAGGGTCTCGAACATCAATACGGCTCCAATGGCGGCGGAGTAATACGCAAAGCGGCCGCGTTTCGCCAGTGCTTCCATCTGCGCCAGTCCGCTAGCGTACTGGACCGTTACGCCAAGCTTTGTCTGTACGGCAGGGGTCGGCGGCTATGGCGACGGGTTCATTCCAATCCGCCGGATAAGCACCCGTCCAATCACGGCGAGACCGATGCCGGTCAGCAGGGAGAAACCGCCGAGCATGCCGGCCAGCCCGGCAAGGAACCAGCGTCCGGCGAAGCTGTCGACGGAGGCATTTTGCGGATTGGTTGGGTCGTAAGCGACAGGGACGCTGTCGCCATCACCCCAGAACGAGCTGTGGACGGCATTGTTGAAGCGGATGACGGTGCCGTCGGCGGTCGAGAACTCGATGCGGGGATTGTATTCGGCGGCGACAATCCTGCCTGTCGCCGAAGCGGTACGAGGGCCGTACATCTCGACGATGGCCAGCACGCCGGAAGCGATCAGTCCGACAATGCCAAAGATGATGAACACCCTGCCGACGATCGGCAACGCTGCAAAACCCGTTACACGACTACCATTGGCCATCTTTTGCTCCTAGGACAGACGGATAAGGCTAGACTTCATCCATAAAGCAAACATCTGCCGCACGGGAGATGGGTAAGTGCGCAGCGAACTTCTGATTGCATGATGCCTATTGTGGCGACGCAAAAAAGTTTTGGTGGCGATGGATTAAGATCCCCGCCTGTTTCGTAAACGGGGCATGAAACGGTCGATGCCACGCTTCGATATTGTCGGACAGCTGGGTTCGCTCAGGCGCTACGCACGTTCGCTGACGCGCGACGGCACTGACGCCGAGGATCTGGTGCACGATGCGCTGGTGCGCGCCTACGAGCGGCGCGACACATTCCGCTCGGGCGGCAATCTGCGGGCATGGTTGCTGTCGATCGTCCACAACGCTTTTATCGACAAGATGCGCTCGCGCCGGTCGGAAGCAGCGCGTGTCGAGCAGGCCGGCTATCTCACCGATGCCAGCACGCCGGCGCCGCAGGAACATTCCGTGCGACTGGCGCAGGTGCGCGAGGCCTTTTTCAGTCTGCCGGAGGAGCAGCGTTCGGCGCTGCATCTGGTCGCCATCGAGGGCCTTTCCTACCAGCAGGCCGCCGACGCCAGCGGGGTGCCGCTGGGCACGCTGATGTCGCGCATCGGCAGGGCGCGCGCAGCACTGCGCGAGATGGAAAACGCTGCACCTTCGCCGGCCAAAAGCCATCTGAGGATCGTGGGAGACCCGTCATGACCGACCTGTTGCGGGACCCGGTGACCAATACCGATCTCGATTCTTATGTCGACGACCAGCTGGATGTCGCGCGCCGCATTGAGGTCGAGGCGTTCCTGTCGGCTCGTCCGGAGGCAGCGGCCCGGGTGATGTCCGATTTGAGGACGCGCGACGAGCTGCGTCTGGCGCTGGCCGCATCCACAGGAATGGCGCGGCCCGCGACGACTGAAGTCGCGCGCCGGCTGGGCAGGGGGCTGGCCAGTCGCCGCGTCTTCGCCGTGCTGCAGCGGGCGGCGGCGGTCGCCATCTTTGTCGCTGCCGGCTGGCTGGCGAACGGCCTCTTCGGGCCGCTGCTGGTGACCAAGGTTGTGGCTTCGCCGCCGCCGCCCGCCTATGTCGAAGAAGCGATCCGGGCGCACAAGACGACGCTCATGCGCGAGGCGATGCCCTCGCAGCTGAATGGCGACGAAATCCGCGCCGCCACCGCAATCGTCATGCCATTGCTGCCCAAGGACTGGAAGGTCCGCGACGTGCAGATCTATCCGTCGCGCTTCGGGCCGAGCGTCGAGGTGGCGCTGGAGACGAAGGATATGGGGCTGGTCTCGCTGTTTGCGATCCGGCCCGGAACCTTCGACGTGGTCAAGCCTGCCATCGCGCCCTCCGGCGACATCTCCTCTGCCTATTTCCAGATCGGCGAGGTCGCGTACGCGGTCGTCGCGCGCAGCGATGTCCACGACCTCGACCGCGCCGCCGAGACGCTTGCCAACACACTTTACTGATCAGGACACTTTACTGAGACCACATAAGGAGAACCCGCAATGAATACCCCTGACCTCGGATACCGCATGGGCACTGGCGCGCGCGCCGGCGCCGTCTATGACGAGGGCCTGCGCAGCCACATGCTGCGTGTCTATAACTACATGGGCATCGGCCTCGTCGTCACCGGCATCGTCGCCATGGTGGTCGCTTCGACGCCGGCCCTCTACGTGCCGATCTTTTCCAGCCCGCTGAAATGGGTGGTGATGCTGGCGCCGCTCGCCTTCGTGCTGCTGTTCTCGTTCAAGATGCAGACGATGTCGGCGGCGAGCGCCCAGGCGATGTTCTGGGCCTTCTGTGCGGTGATGGGGCTGTCGCTGGCTTCGGTGTTCCTGGTCTTCACAGGCACCAGCATCGCGCGCACCTTCTTCATCACCGCCACCATGTTCGGCGCCACCAGCCTCTACGGCTACACGACCAAGCGCGACCTGACCCAGTTCTCGTCCTTCCTGATCATGGGCCTGATCGGTGTGGTGATCGCCAGCGTCGTCAACATCTTCCTTGGCTCGACCGCGCTGCAGTTCGCCATCTCGGTGATCGGCATTGCCGTCTTTGTCGGCCTGACCGCCTGGGACACGCAGACGATCAAGGAACAGTATGCGGAGAATTTCGACGCGGAATCGCAGCAGAAGCTCGCCGTTTTCGGCGCGCTGTCGCTGTACCTGAACTTCGTCAACATCTTCCAGCTGTTGCTGAATTTCACCGGCGAGCGCGAATAGTCGAACCGTAGCAAGGCAACAATCTCGATCTCGCAGTGGCCGGAGGAGAATCTCCGGCCACTGTCGTTTTGCCGTGGAGACATCGCTCCGCTATCAGCGCGATGTCGCTGCGCCCTTGAGCCCATGCGGGCTTTTGCTAACCTGCCGCTCGCACGCAGCTTTCCGCGAGAACGCATGGAACAAGTGACGCTTCACGGCGACGGCATCTCGGCAACCATTGTCGGGCAGGGGGCCGAGCTCGTCTCCTTGCGCAATGCCGAGGGTCTGGAGTTTTTGTGGCAGGCCGGGCCGGAATGGCGGCGGCATTCGCCGGTGCTGTTTCCGATCGTCGGCCGGCTGAAGGGCGACCAGCTCCGCCATGGGGGCCAGGTCTATCCCCTGACGCAGCACGGATTTGCGCGCGACAAGCCATTTGTGTGGGCTGACGCGAGCCCCCGATCCTGCACGCTGGTGTTGACCGACGATGCCGATACACGCACGCGCTATCCGTTCGCCTTTCGCCTTGCCATCACCTATACGCTCGAGCGTCGCGAACTTGGTGTGAGCTTCGAGATTGCCAACACCGGCGACGAGACGCTGCCAGCCTCCATCGGTGCACATCCGGCTTTCAATTGGCCATTGCAGCCGGGGCTCGCCAAGACCGACTACCACCTGACCTTTGCCCAGGACGAGCCGGCGCCGATCCGCCGGCTGAAGGATGGCCTGGTGCTGGCTGCACCGCGGCCGACGCCCATCGAAGGCAAAACGCTGGCGCTTTCCGAACAGCTGTTCGAGGCAGACGCCGTGATCCTCGACCGGCCGGCCAGCACCAGCGTGCGCTATGCCGCCGCGAACGGTGCGGCGATCGAGATGTCGTGGCAGGGTTTCAAGGAATTGGGCATCTGGTCGAAGCCGGGCGGCGCTCCGTTCCTGTGTATCGAACCCTGGCACGGGCTTGCCAGCCCCGTGGATTTCGATGGCGAGTTCGCGGACAAGCCGGGCGTGATGCTGATCGCGCCCGGTGAAAAGCGCGTGCTGAGCTATCAGGTACGGCTCGAGCATGCGCCGCTGTGACCGATGAACCAGAGACAGGCGCGATGAAACTTGGCTTCATCGGCACGGGTGCCCTTACAGCGGCCATTGTCAGCGGGCTCAAATCCGTCGCGGATAACTCCGTCTCCGTGCTGCTGTCGCCGCGCAATGAAGAGATCGCCGCAGAGCTGGCAGCCCGTTATCCGGATGTGTGTATCGCTGATGACAATCAGGCGGTTCTCGATCAATGCGACCTAGTCATGCTGGCTGTCCGGCCGCAAATTGCGCATGACGTCCTGCCGGGTTTGCGGTTTCGGCGCGAGCATCACCTCATCAGCTTGATCGCCACGCTGCCGCGCGAGGAGATTGCCGGCTTGACCGCACCCGCGCACCAGGTGACGAAAGCGCTGCCCATGCCGATGATTGCCCACCGGCTGGGGGCAACGATCATCTGCCCGCCGGATGCCACTGTCGCTGCCTTGTTCGGCAGTCTGGGGAAAGTGATCGAGGTCGAGAACCCAGCCGAATTCAATGCGCTGAGCGTGGTCACCGCGACCTATGCCAGCTACTTCAGATATCTCGATACGATCAACAGCTGGCTCAAGAAGAATGGCGTCGAGGAAGGAAAGGGGCGCGATTACATCGCATCGCTTTTCAAAGCCTTGGGAAGCGCTCCTGATATGTCGCCGGATGCCGACTTCATGCATCTGGCGCAGGACTATGCGACGCGCGGCGGCATCAACGAACAGGTTCTTCGCGAACTCACGGCGCGAAACGTGTTCGAGGCGCTCACCGAGAGCCTGGACGGCGTACACCGGCGCATCGTCGGCGATACGCCTTGATGGGCGGCACCTTGAAATTCCCTGATGATCAGGAGTATGGCTCCAACGGATGTTCCGGACCGTTTCGGGAGGGTCGGCGGGTGCCTGGATGCTTGAAATTGGGCTTTGTGGCAGCGGCGCTGGCTGTGCTGATTGTCTTTCCGGTCGCTGCCGCCGACATCGACCGCGCCGCCAGCCTCTACCGCGCGCAATCGGTGACCAGCGGCACTGGCGAGGAGAACCGGGCGTGGGGCCTGGCGCCGTGCCTTGAAGAGGTGCTGGTCAAGGTTTCCGGCGACCCGCGGCTGATCGGCGACCCGCGTGTTGCGGACATGAGCCGGCACGCGGCCGACTATGTCACTGGTGTCGGCTACCGCGACCTGCTCAACAACCGCCCACCGCATGACGAGCAGGGCACCCACGACCGGCCGCATTACATCACCGCCGATTTCGACCCGGACAAGATCGATGCCTTGCTGGCGTCGCTCGGGCGCAAACCGTGGGCGGTGCCGCGGCCAAAAATCGTCGCACTGCTGGATGTAAGGCCGATGAAAGGCGACGGCTTCACGCTGGTGCGCGATGGCGGCGGCGAGCTTGCGGCGGATATGCGCGTTGCGCTGGCGGACGCGGCGCACCGGACCGGTTTGCCGCTGGAGTTGCCTCGGCCGTCCGACGTCGCGCTCGCCGACGTGGCCAACACGCTGGATGGCGATGCCCTGCTTGCCGGCACTTTGGTATGGCGCCAGGAAGCGCTGGGCTGGGTCGGCGACTGGCGGCTCAGCTTCAAGGATAAGGAGTATCGCTGGCAGGTACGTGGCGTCAGTTTCGACGATGCGTTCCGCAACGCCACGCGCGGAACGCTGCAGATCCTGTCGGGGAATGGACAGCCGGAAGCCGTCACGCCCTGACTTCAAAGGAACCTTCTTGCCGGAGCACCGTAAACAAAGTGGCAGGCAAGCTTTGAGCAAGGAGGTAGAATTGCAACATCGCCGGATCGACATTGACGGAAACAGCATCTTCTATCGCGAAGACGGCCCGCCTGATGCTCCCGTCCTTCTCCTGCCGCACGGCTATCCGTGCTCGTCCTATCAATTCCGAAGGTTGATGCCGGCACTTGCCGATCGCTGGCATACATTCGCGCCGGACTTTCCCGGCTTTGGCTACAGCGGCACGCCCGAAATGTCGGACTTTGGCTATGATTTCGATGCCTATGCCGGGTTTCTGACAGCTTTCGCCGATGCGCTCGGCACGTCGCGCTATGCGCTCTGGCTGCACGATTATGGCTCTCAGATCGGACTGCGCCACGCCATCGCACATCCCGAGCGCATCGCCGCACTCATTATCCAGAACGGTGACATCTACGAGGACGTTCTCGGGCCGAAATACGCCGCCATAAAAGCCTATTGGAATGAGAAGACGCCCGAAAAGCATCGGCCGTTGGAAGAGGCGGTAAGCGAGGAGGGCTTCCGGCACGAGTTTGTCGGAGAGGTGGATGACGCTGTAGCCGAGCGCGTGCCTCCCGATCTTTGGAAACTCCACTGGCCTTTGATGGACACGCCGATCCGCCGGCGGGTCGCGGTCGGCCTGATGGAGAAGCTGGAGGCGAACCTCGGCTGGTTCCCGCGCTATCAGAGCTATCTGCGCGAGCACCAACCGCAAACGCTCATTGTCTGGGGCCCCGAGGATGGTTACATGCCGGCACAATCGGCGCATGCCTACCAGCGCGATTTGCGGGAAGCGGAGCTTCATCTGATCGATGGCGCCGGCCACTGGTTGCTCGAAACGCATTTCGATGAGGCACTTCCGCTGGTGCGCGATTTCCTGGCGCGCGTCCACAGTCAGGAAGCGAAAGGGACGGGCAGGGCGGCCGGCCGGGCGTAGACCCCTCCGTTGCGGTCATCGGATCGATCTGCAACCATGGCGTCATGATGGAAAAGTCTGCCGCGCCCTGGCCTCTGCTGCAAATCGCGATCGAGCCGAAGTCGCGGGCGGATCAGGAGAAGCTGCTTGTCACTTCGTCCAAGCTCGCGCCTGACGACCGCGACCCGTCCGCTGCCATGGCCATGGCCAGATGACGTCGCCAAAATTCTCCTCGCGGGCAGGGTTCCTTGTCGGCCTCGGCATCACGCCCGTCGCCTTTTTCCTGGCGCTCTATTCGGCCGGAGCCGGGCATGGCGACTATGGGCTGGCGCGACTTCTCTATCCGGTCCCCATGCTGGCAACGCTGTTGACCAACACAACGATCACCGGCCTTTCTATCGGATTGGCTGCGCTGCAGTTTCCCGCCTATGGGGCATTTGTTGCGGGCGCCGGCGGCTCCAGATGGCTGGCCCTTGGCGTCTTCCATCTTGTTGCAATCGCAGCAGCCTTCAGCGGCCTCCTGGAAAGCTTCTCGGGATGACGCTCCTGTTCGTTATCCTGGTGCCAGCCCGTCGAGCAGGAAGTCGAGGCCTTTGCGAAAGGCGCCATCCCAATCGATAAGGGGAGAGGGGGGAATCGACCTGAAGCAGCCGCTCGTTAATGAGGCGATCATCCCATACCTGCACCTCGATGAACTTGTCATACTTCATCGTTGGATCGGTCTTCCAGCGCTCACCGGGCATCCCAAATTCGGCCACGACGGCTTCGATCTCACCAAGAGTAAACACTTGCCCGTGGTATCGCTTTCGTTGGGGGCGAAGATCGTCACGCGTCGCGATCGGAAGACTTGCCATGCTGTCCGGATAGGTGAAAGTGAGCGTCTCCAGTGGGAACTCTCGCAGTCGCATAACGAGTGAGCTTGGCCGTGACGGGTCTTTGCCGTCGGCAAAGTCGCCAAGAAAGAAATAGACCGGACGCTTTAGCTTCGTGGGCCCAAGCAGTCGGCGCCGTTCTCGAATGAGCCATTCCTCCGTTAATCGTCGCCTCTCCAAGTAGTTTGCTTTGATAGCGCGCAGCCCAGACGCTCTGATCTCGTCAAGAACCCGTTCTGCCTGCTCTTCGGACAGCTCGCAAATATTTCTGCACGGTCTCGACGGGGATCGTAGTTGTGAGTGATGACCTCGGGGAACGAATCCATTCGGGGAAGCTATACGAACCGCGCGTCAGCAGGCCAGATCGCTGGCAGATGGATGCCCCTGAGGGTACCCGTTGGGACGTTGTCGGCAAATCATGTGTTGTATCGCAACCATGGGATGGTGACCGCCCAGTGAGCCGCCGGCCTGCATCTCAGTCAGCAGGGCGTATATTGGCACGCCGCTAATGGAAGCAGCAGCCACATATGAAAGTCGCATAAGATAGATTATGGAACTTATGCATCAGGCTGCAGCTGGGAAAGGACGCGGACTTTCATAGGGCTTGGCATGATCGACGCGTGTTGCCTTGAGCCGATGGCCAACGCTACGCTGTGTCGATGACGACAAGAAAGCGTGACATCGAAGCGGCGATCGAAGTGTTCGTGCACGGCTTCAGCACCGACAAGAGCCGCACCTTTCCATACGAAGCCAGCCGCGTCGGACCCTTGTGGCTGATGCGCGATGCCGAGCGCAAGAATGCACGCGACTACCGTGGCGAAGAATGGATCGTCCATGACGTCGCCGCCGAGGAAGCCGATGCCATCGTGCGGCAGCATGCGCGGCCGGGCTTTGCCGTTTCGGTCGTGATCGCGAATGACGGCCCGGACGAACCGACGCGAACGGCCTACAAGGCGCTCGGCTACCGGCTGCTGCGGACGGAAGGCTTTTTCATCCAGTCGCTGCGCCAAATTCCAGACCCGCCAGCAATCGTCTCTATCGAACGCGTGAGGACGGCTGAACGCGCTGCACAACTGGGAAAGGTGATACGCAGGCGGCCACTTCCAGACGATCAACTCGGCGACGATACGCCGTTTCGCCGGTATGTGGCGCTCGATGGCGACGCCATCGTCGGGCGTCTGCGCAGCATAGACGCCGTCGGCGCCACATGGTGCTCGGCAATGTTTGTCGAGCCTTCGCACCGGCGTCGAGGCATCGGCCAGGCGCTGATGGCCAAAATGCTGCATGACGACAAAGCGCATGGGTCGCGGTGCTCGATGCTGTTGGCGACGCGTGCCGGAGCGCTGCTTTATCTCCGCATGGGCTATGAGCGGATTGGAACGCTGCTGATCTTCGCGCCGAAGAACCGAACGTCCTTATAAAGATCTGCTCGTATCATGCTGTCTCATAAAGGAATTTCGATCACCATGCCGTCATAGGCCGGAGTGACGTTGGCCGGCACCTCGGCCTTCACCGTGGCATAGTCGAGCGGCACATGCATATGCGTCAGCACGGCCTGTTTCGGCGCCAGTTTTTCAATCCAGCCAAGCGCCTGACCGAGAGACAGATGACTGGGATGGGTATGGTACTGCAAGGCATCGATGACCAGCATTTCCAGGCCGCTCAGCCGCTCGGCGGTGGCATCCGGGAAGTCGCTTATATCGGGGCAGTAGGCCAGCCCGCCGATGCGGAAGCCGAGCGAAATGATGTCGCCATGGATCTGCGGCAGCGGCTCGAGGGTGAGGGCACCGCCCTCGCCTTCGATCGTCACCGCCCTTGCGTGATCGATGATGTGCGGCCTGGCGATCGGCGGATAGGAACTGCCAAGCGGCGTCTCGAAGCAATAGCCGAACGCTTCGCGCAGCCTGAGCATGGTCGGCTGGTCGGCATGGACATCGATCAAATGGCGCTGCTCCAGCACGTAGCCGCGCAGATCGTCGATGCCGTGGATGTGGTCGGCGTGCGGATGCGTATAGACGACGGCGTCGATGCGCCGGACCGCCGCCATCAGCATCTGCTCACGGAAATCAGGCCCGGTGTCGATGACGACCGTGGTTCTGGCGCCGTTGGCTGCTATCCGCTCGACGAGCGCGGCTGAGCGTGTACGCCGGTTTTTCGGATTGGCCGGGTCGCAATTGCCCCAATCGCCGGTGATGCGCGGCGTGCCAGGTGACGAGCCGCAGCCGAGGATGGTGAGGCGCAGCCGGTCGCTCATGCGTCAGAGCCCGGCGGGCCGCGGCATCTTGCCGAACAGCCGGAAGAAGTTTGCCGTCGTCAGCGTCGCGATCTCGGCTTCGCCAACGCCGACCGTCTCCGCCAGCACCTTGGCTGTATGCGCGATATAGGCCGGCTCGTTGCGTTTGCCGCGGAACGGCACCGGCGCCAGATACGGTGCGTCGGTCTCGACCAGCAGCCGGTCATGCGGCACATCGGCTGCGATGGCGCGTAAATCGGCGGAGTTCTTGAAGGTCAGTATGCCCGAGAAGGACACATAGCCACCAAGCGCCACGCCGACCTCTGCCAGCCGTCGCCCCGACGAAAAACAATGCAGGATGAAGGGGAAGGCGCCCTTCCCTGTTTCGTCTTCGAGGATGGCAGCCATGTCGTCATCGGCATCGCGCGAATGGATCACCAGCGGCAAGCCGGTCTCGCGCGCGGCCGCTATGTGAGTGCGAAAGCCCTGCGCCTGCGCATCGCGTGGCGCCTTGTCGTAAAAATAGTCGAGCCCGGCCTCGCCGATCGCCACCACCTTCGGGTGCGCGGACAGGCGCACAAGGTCCTCAGCCGTCACATCCAGCTCTTCGCCGGCATTGTGAGGATGAGTGCCGACCGAGCAATAGATTTCGTCGAAACTCTCGGCAATCTCAAGCACTTGCGCAAACCGCTTCACGCGTGTCGAGATGGTCACCATGTGACCTATACCGGCAGCCTTGGCGCGGGCGACGATGGCCGCCCGCTCCTCGGTGAAATCCGGAAAGTCGAGATGGCAATGGCTGTCGACGAGCATCAGGCGCTCGCCTCAGGGTTTTCGACATAACGCGGAAACACGCCCTCCGGCGCGGGCAGCGCCGTGCCGGGCACCAGCGCATAGTCGGCATGGACATGCGCGAAGTCACGCTTGTCCGCCGGCACCGCCAGCAGGTCCAGCAGCTTGCCGGCCGACCCCGGAATGTAGGGCTGGCACAGCAATGCCACGCGCCGCACCAGTTCGGCGGTCGTCCACAGCACTGTTTCCATGCGCGCCGGATCGGTCTTCTTCAGCGCCCAGGGCGCCTGCGAGGCGAAGTAGCGATCCGCTTCCGCCACAACGCCGAAGATCGCCGCCAACGCGAGATGGATGCCCTGTTCCGCCATCGCCTGGCGCGCGGTACCCAGCGCTTCCACCGCCTGGTCGAGGATCGCGCTGTCGGCTTCGGTCAGCTCGCCGCGATGCGGCACCACGCCGCCGCAGTTCTTGGCGATCATCGACAGCGAGCGCTGCGCCAGATTGCCGAGACCGTTGGCGAGATCGGCATTTGTGCGGTTGACGATCGCGTCATGGCTGTAGCTGCCGTCCTGGCCGAATGGCACCTCACGCAAGAAGAAATAGCGCACCTGGTCGAGGCCGTAATGCTCGACCATGGTGAAGGGGTCTACGACATTGCCGACCGACTTCGACATTTTCTCGCCGCGGTTGAACAGGAAGCCATGCGCGAAGACGCGCTTCGGCAGTTCGATGCCGGCCGACATCAGGAAAGCCGGCCAGTAGACGGCATGGAAGCGGACGATGTCCTTGCCGATAATGTGCGTGGCCGGCCAGTAGCGCCATTGCTCGGCCTTGGTGTCGGGATAGCCGGCAGCGGTGATGTAGTTGGTCAAGGCATCGACCCAGACATACATCACATGCTTGTCGTCGCCGGGCACCGGCACGCCCCAATTGAAGGTCGTGCGCGAGACCGAGATGTCCTTGAGGCCGGACCTGACGAAGCTCATCACCTCATTTCGGCGCTCGGCCGGACCGACGAAATCGGGCTGGCTTTCGTACAGCGCAAGCAATTTGTCCTGATAGGCGGAAAGCCTGAAGAAGTAGCTTTCCTCCTCATTCCATTCGACCGGCGAGCCAAGCGGCTCGCGGCGCACGCCGTCGTCGCCGAGCGTGGTTTCGCTCTCTTCGAAATAGGCTTCCTGGCGGATCGAATACCAGCCGCTGTAGCGGTCGAGATAGATGTCGCCATTGGCCGCCATCGCCTTCCAGATCGCCTGGCACGACTCGTAGTGGCGTGGTTCCGTCGTGCGGATGTAATCATCATTCGAGCCGCCCAGGACCTCTGTCATCGAACGGAAGATCGCCGAGTTGCGGTCGGCAAGCGCGAGTGGCGTTATGCCTTCCTTCTCGGCCGTCTGCTGCATCTTGAGGCCGTGTTCGTCAGTGCCGGTGAGGGAGAGCACGTCCTTGCCGTCCAGGCGCTGGAAGCGGGCCAGCGCGTCGGTCGCAATGACCGTATAGGCGTGGCCGATATGCGGCTTGCCGTTCGGATAGAAAATTGGTGTCGTGATGTAGAATGTGTCGCGTGACATGAATTAACCGTCATGAATGGCCGAATGAATGTGAGCGGTGGATATCGCATCGAGACGGCGATTGCCATCCCGCCCCAATGCCGAAACCGGTCACATTCGCATTGCGGAATTCAGGCGGTCGATCATGGTCAAGGCGTGCTGCTTCTTGTCAAGATTGTAGGTATCGGTCTCAGATATGGCGTTCAGCGCCTCGTGCCAAGTGTCGGACAGCGTTTTCGCCCGCGCGAGATCCCCAGCCAGCGCGGCTTCACTGGCGCCGGTGGAGAGCAGATCGAGCGCGCGGCGGTTGAAGATGTCGAACTGGATCGCCTGGTCGCGGCCGGCGACGGCCTCGGCAAGGCGATAGGCGCCGGCGATGTCGCTCCTGCCCGACGTGACCAGGGCGTCGAGCGTGCCGGCAATCTCCAGCCCGCCATATTGGGTCAGAAGGATCGCATTGCGGGCGCTGCCCCCTGCCCGTTCCGCCAGTGCCGCGCGCGCGGCAGGATCGGAAGGTGGCGGCGGCTCGACGGTTTCCAGAACGCTCATCAGGCTGCCGGCATCGAGCGGCGTCAGCCGCACCATCTGGCAGCGCGAGCGGATGGTCGGCAAAAGGCTGCCCGGCGCATGCACGATGAGGATGAACAGCGTGCGGCTCGGCGGCTCCTCGAGGTTCTTCAGCAAGGCATTGGCGGCGTTGGTGTTCATGTCGTCGGCCGGATCGACGATCACCACCCGGTAGCTGCCGTCATGCGAGGTCAGCGACAGGAAGCGGTTGACCTTGCGGATCTCGTCGACGGTGACGACCGTCTTGAAGCTCTTGGTCTTGTCGTTCAGCGGCCTGGTCAGATGCAGCACGCCGGGATGCGCCCCGGTGGCGATCTGGCGAAACAGCGATGAGGCCGGATCGGGAACGGCAAACACATCCGGCGCCTGGTCGAAGGCCGGATGCTTCAACAGATGGTGCGCCAGGTGAAAGGCAAGCGTCGCCTTGCCGATGCCGATCGGCCCGGCAAAGATCACCGCATGCGGCAGTTTTCCCGAGCGATAGGCGGCAGCGAGCATCGCGGCCGCCTGCTCATGGCCGACCAGGCGCAGCGTCTCGGACGGCTCCGGTACACCGTCCAGCGTGTCGTGCTGCTCGGGAGCGATGCGTTCGAAGATCATGCGGGCGCCGCCTGTCGGTTGCGCGCGGGCGCCCTCGCCTCAAGTGCGGCGAACACCACCGCGGTGATGACATCCTCCACCGTAGCGGGAGGCGCCGACGCGTCGATCACGATGCAGCGGTCCGGCTCGGCGGTTGCGATCGCCAGGAAGGCGTCGCGGCGGCGCTGGTGGATGTCCAGCGTCTCCTTTTCGAAGCGGTCGGGACCGTCCTCGGCGCCACGCCGCGCGGTGGCGCGCCGCAAGCCCTCGGCGGGGTCAATGTCAAGGATCAGCGTCATATCCGGCATCATGCCGTTGATGGCGACCTCCTCCAGAGCTTCCATGAAAGCCGGATCGAGGCCGCCGGTGACGCCCTGATAGACGCGCGACGAATCCAGGAAACGGTCGCAAAGCACGATGGAGCCGCGCTCCACCGCCGGCCGGATGACCTGCTCGACATGGTCGGAGCGTGCGGCGGCAAACAGCAGCGCCTCCATCTTCGGCCCGAAAGGCTCGGCGGCGCCGGACAGGAGCACGTGCCTGACCGCCTCGGCGCCGGGTGACCCCCCGGGTTCGCGGGTGAGGAGGACATCGTATTTCTTGGCGCGCATCTTCTGGGCCAGCCGCTCGATCTGCGTCGACTTGCCGGCTCCCTCGCCGCCTTCGAAGGTGATGAAAAATCCGCTTGCCAATCGAAAGGCCTTTGTCCTGCTTTGCGCTGGTGTCTTAGTCCGCGCCTGAGAAAAGGTCCACGCCGCAGGAACTCAACGCAGCCAGCCTACGGCCAGTTCCCTGGCGGCATCAAACGCGCGTTGCGGCAGTGTGCCGACGCCGACCGATTCGGCGGCGAAAAGCGGCGTTTCCTGGCTCAGCGTATCGCCGATCCAGACGCGCAGCGCGCCGACGGGTTGCCCCTCCTCCACCGGCGCCGATACCGGCCCCTGATAGACGATCCTGGCGGTCAGCTTGTCGCGGTTGGCGATCGGCAGCAGGACGTCGATCGGCGCCTTTGCCTTCAGCGCCACGCTGGATTTGGCGCCGCCGAACACCTGGGCCTCGCCGACCACTTCGTTGCTGGCGAAAATCTCAGTCTTCTCGAAGGAGCGGACGCCCCATTCGAGCAGCTTGCGCGCTTCCTCGGCGCGCTCGCGGTCGTTGGCCAATCCGCTCATCGCCGCGAACACCCTGGTCCCGTCATGGCTGACCGAGCCGACAATGCCGAAGCCGCCCGCCTCGCTCGACCCGACCGCCATTCCGTCGGCGCCGATGCCCATGGCCAGCAACGGGTTGCGGTTCTTTTGCGAGATCTTGTTCCAGGTGAAATCGGCCCGGCCGTAATAGAGATAGAGATCCGGATATTCGCGCCAGATATGCAGGCCAAGCTGCGCCAGTTCGCGCACCGTCGTCTGCTGGCCGTCGGCCGGCAGGCCGGTGGAATTGACGAATGTGGATTTCGCCAGCCCGATCTGGCGCGCGCGATCGTTCATCTGCGCGGCGAAATTCTCTTCCGAACCGGCCATGCCTTCGGCCAGCACCATGCAGCCGTCATTGGCGGCCTGGATGGTCACCCCCTGGATCAGGTCCTCGACCCGGATCGCCGATTTGAGCTTGGCAAACATGGTCGACGTTCCCGAAGGCGCACCGCCCTTGCGCCAGGCATTTTCCGAGACCACGAAGGTGTCGTCGAGGCTCATGCGCTTCGACTTGATGGCGTTGAAGACCATCTCCATGGTCATCAGCTTGGCCATCGAGGCCGGCGGGATCGGTTGATCTGCATCCTTGGAAAACAGCACCGTGCCGGTTTCGGCATCGATCATGAATGCCTGCGTGGCCTTGGTCTCAAAAAGCTGCGCGTTGGCCGGAACCAGCGCGGCAAGCAAGAAGCCAAGGCCAAAAAGCCCGGCAAAAGGGTGGAAAAGGCGAAATCGCATGAAGAGGCTCGACTGTTAGCCGGCAGAAACTTGCCGCAACGCTATCAGGCTTCTTCCCGGCGGATCAACCGCGCAATGACAAAACCGGCGTGCCTTTGTTGGTCAGTTGCGCACAGCCAGCGCGTCCGGCGCGCCATGCGACCATGCCGCGCGCAAGAGGTCGTCGACATTGCCATGGCCATCCGGATAGAGATTGACCGCGTACCAGTCATTGCCGTCGAGTTCGGTGCTCTGGATTTCGGTCCTGCCGAACGGTTCGAGAGCCGCAGCCA
Organism: Mesorhizobium sp. P160219; assembly: GCF_057786095.1. Lineage (NCBI taxonomy): Bacteria > Pseudomonadati > Pseudomonadota > Alphaproteobacteria > Hyphomicrobiales > Phyllobacteriaceae > Mesorhizobium > Mesorhizobium sp. P160219. The sequence continues at coordinate 4,508,481 of NZ_JBYNWG010000001.1, read as the reverse complement.
CCCGCTTTGCCTCGGCAGCATCGTCGAAGGATCCGGCGGCGACATAGTCGGAAACGGCAGGCAATGCCTGCGGGTTGGATTTCTTCCACGATTGCAGGATGTCGGCTGGCGACATGCCCTGGTCGTCAAGCGCTGCAAAGACGTCGGCGCGCTGTACGCGCTCATCCGCATAGGAGAGCGAAGCCACGGCAAAGGACGATTCCGGGCGCTGAGGCACGATCGGCCCGAATTCAGGCAGCGTCACATCGCTTGAGGCCGGTGCCTGCATCGACATCACTGGCTGTGTGTCGGAATTCGTCAACTGACCAGGAAACGGCACTACGGCAGGGGGTGCGCCAACAGATAGGCTCGGCGAAGGTCCGTTCATCGCCACCATGACGCCGGTCGGCAAGCCATCGGACGGGTCCGGGCGGTTGTTGCCCGGGCGATAGGAGGCGACCAGATATTGGTCGTCGTCGCCGTCGAGCGGCGCGCGGCCGATATATTCCACTTTGACCCTGGCCGTGCCGACCTTGGCATAGTCGAGCATTTGCGCGGCGCGTTCCGAGACATCGATGATGCGTCCCTCATGATAGGGGCCGCGGTCGTTGACGCGCACGATGACCGAGCTTCCGGTCTCGGTGTTGGTGACACGGGCATAGCTCGGCAGCGGCATGGTCGGATGCGCCGCGGTCAGATGGGTCATGTCGTAGACTTCGCCATTGGCTGTGAGACGACCGTGGAAGGCATCGCCATACCAGGAGGCGAGACCGACCTTGGCGTAGCGCTTGTCTTCCTTGGGGTAATACCACTTGCCGCGCACCTGATAGGGCTTGCCCAACTGGTCGCGGCCGCCGCCGCGCCGCATGTACTGAACGCGCGGGCTGGCCTTCACGCCGTACTCGGTCTCGGCAAAATATTCCTTCGAGCGAGGCTTCTTGTAGACCATGGCTTTCGGCTCGGACTGCGGCGACGCGCACGCGGCCAGCAACGCAGCCGAAAGAGCGCACAACACCAAAGCAGGAGCGCGACGAAGACGCCGATGCGTCGTGGTCTGCATGTTTTCCGATGTCCCCTACCGTCTCGACACAGGCGCCGCTTCTAGAATTTCGGCGGAGCCAGATGAGCAATGCCTGCGACGCGCCAATCCCCATCCCTTGTGCGCAGGAATTGTTTATCAGCGTATTAATCGATTGTGTCCGAAACCGGGCAGGAATGTGGCGGCCAGGTCCCGGGCTGGCCGGGCGCCTGTGAGGAGGCATCCGAGACCTCTGTCCTTTGGAGTCTGGAAGTGAACCTGTGGCATGAAGCGCGGCTGCCTGGAACCGACCGACCCGAGATACGTTCTGCGCCTCATGGATGAATTCATTGAACGTTTCGGGCAACAGACGTGGCTGCCCTTTTCCGTAATTTCAGCCAGGCTTTTGCTCGCGGCCGTCCTTGGCTCCATCGTTGGGATCGAACGCGAATGGCGTAACCGACCGGCCGGATTGAGGACACACATCCTGGTCTGTGTTGCGACGGCTCTAATTGCGATCCTCACGATCGAGATTACTCATCTTCACGTCTTCGATGGTCAGGAAATCGCCATTGATCCTATCCGCTTGATCGAAGCCACGACTGCCGGCGTGGCATTTCTGGCCGCGGGCTTGATCTTCTTCTCCAAGGGCGAGGTTCAAGGGCTTACCACTGGGGCGGGCATGTGGCTGGCAGGCGCCATAGGCCTGGCGGTTGGGCTCGGGTTCTGGCAGATCGCGGCTTTGGCTACCTTGCTCGCACTTGTCGTGCTGGGTCTTCTGCAACTTGTGCAGGTCGGCAGCAAGGATCGCAATTAGATCCCGGCTCCTTCGAAAACGGGTTCGCAGCTCCGTTCGGGTAACGAACGCCACCCCCTATTATCCATGGCAGCGCCGATGGTTGACTTGGCGATGGGCAACGCTCTAGAGAAATGAACCGCAAGCTGGTCCGGAAGGATAGGTATCATTCGATACCAACTGTCGTTCACTGGGTCGGTTGATGTTCCTAGATGATTGAAAAGTCACGTTGGAGGGATGGCCGAGCGGTTTAAGGCACCGGTCTTGAAAACCGGCGTGGGTGCAAGCCCACCGTGGGTTCGAATCCCACTCCCTCCGCCAGATATTTGGCTACCGTGCTGAATTGCCTCTGTATTTTCAAAGAGGGCCAAATCTTTCCTAAGTTATTCCTAACTTCCTAAAACGAAGAAGCCTGCCACCGCGAGGCAGCGGGCCAGCGTGAGCGCAAACGTTGCCCCAGCCTCAGGATCAACGTTCGTCCTGGCGATAGAGCCGTTTGGTCGCGCGGTCGCTTTCCATGCGTTCTGCAGGACCACGGTGGCGTCGGGTCATAAGAACGTATGCCATCAATAGGGCCAGCAACAGTGGCCCACCAGCAACGACGATCAACCACATCACACTTTCAAACATGAGGCATCTCCTTCACGTCACAACCGTCAAGGAGAAGAACCGTTCCGTTCAAAGTTACAGCAACACCAGCACCTCCTGCGACTGAGGGCCGTTTTCCCATGTGACCGTTTCGGAAATCCGGGCTCCGCTGCAACAAAAGGCTGCGGCTGCACGTTGCGGTTGATCATTCAACCAGGAGCAAAGCAAATGGCCGACGACAAAACGAAGACGGACTTCCGCGATCGGGACCGCGTCTCTGCCGATGAGGATTATGAAGTCGAGTATTTCGCCACCAAGGCCGGCATCACCCCGCAGCAGGTCAAGGAATTGATCGCGAAGCACGGCAACCGACGCGAGACGCTGGAGCGGGAAGCGAAGGCTCTGGGGAGCGGTAGGTAGGCCGGCATGCCAGAGTACCAGGTGGAAGAGTGGCATGGAGAGGAGTGTGTCTCAACTCAGGCCACGAGCGCCGATGATCCGTTATCTGCGGTAGAGAAGGTCACGGGCCAAAGGGTGTCGCCTAGAGCGCTTCAGGAGCATTGGTTTCGTGTGGTCGATGAAGATGCGCGAAGCACGCATGAATTCAGTCTTGAGGACGGCGGCCCGGCTGGAGATTTTGCAAAATAGCCATGACCAGAATCTCGGACCTGCATTGGGACCAACGCTGCAGATAGGCGAGAAAGGTGCAGCCGCCGGGCGGACCCGACGGCTTATCGTCGATTGGATCGCTGCCGCCGCATGGGGCCTTAAGGCGCGGCCGGCGCCAGCTTGGCGGCTACTTGGTCGATCTTGTCGGCAAGTACGCTATTGGCCCAATCTGTCACCTCAGGGTCAACGGGCTTGTTGGCCATTTGGGCAAGGGCTGCATCGATCGATGGGACGTTGGCAGCGGCAGCTGTGGCGGCGGTCTGAGCAGCGGCCGCATCCTGGGTGGCGTCATCGAGCGCTGCCTGTGCTGCATCGAGGTCGGCCTGCGTCGGGACATCTTCGGGCGGGGTATTCGGGTCAGCCGCTTTCGCATTCAGCGCGTCGAGCGCCGCTTTGGCGTCGGCAACCGCCTGATTAGCGGCATCGAGCGCCGATTGAGCGTTCTTGGCTATTGCCGACTGTGTCACAAAAGCCTGCACGCCAGCGAAGTTCTTGCTCTTGGAGTGCATAAAGGCGTTGGCGTTGCGCTGCAGTGAGTTCAATCGGCCCAGCTTGGCATGGATATTCTTTTCCTTGGACACTGAACCGGTAGCGGCCTTGGCGACCTGGCCCTTGGCGGATGCCGACTTGCCGAGCGAACCGCCGCCTCCGCCATTGCCGCCAGCATTACCGTTTCCTCCGCTATTGCCATTGCCATTGCCATTGCCATTGCCGTTACCATTGCCATGGCCGTTACCATGGCCGTTGCCACCAGCAGCAGCCAGGGCCGGCGACACCAGAAGCGAGAACACCGCAAATGCAGCAAAAAGGGTCTTTCGGGATGTCATAACTACCTCCGAGATTGCCACCGCCACTAACCGCTATAGCGGGCAACATGAGGAATCGCTAACACAAAGGGTAAACTTGGATATAGCTGTGCTTTCATTGCGACAACGAAGCGGCCGGCCGGCGAAACGCCAACCAGCATAACTCTTTGAAATTGCTGAAGTAGATCACCCTCGTTGGGACCGGCCGGCCTTCCGAACTCAAAGGTCCTAGACCGCTCGGACCAAGGTCTTAAGCCGTGGTTTCGGCCGCGACTCAGAAGTCGTGACGGCGCGGCGACCTTCGGTAGTCGGCACCGTATCGGCCTGAGGCCGAGCTCGACATCGATCCGCTGCTGTGTCCCAAAACACCGCCTAAGTGGTTGTATTCTCTGCCTTTTGATATAAGCGCTAGTCTGAGGTAAATTTCGACCGGCATCTGGCGGGCTTACGTTATGCAGCATCGAACGTTCTTTGGCGGCAAGGTCACCGAGATCCCCACTCCGTTACATTGCGATCCCAGGGGAATGCTGACCGCTATCGAGTTCAGCGGTTACAATTTCCAAGCCGTGCGGGCGTTCGTCGTCACCGCGCCGCGCGGCACGTCGCGGGGCGGACATGCACACGGCTCGGGCCGGCAATTGATGATGCAGCTGTCGGGCGAGATCGGCATCGAATTTCGCTATCAGGAACAGACCGAACGGCTGACGCTCACCGCATCGAACCGCGCGGTGCTGGTCGATGCCCCGGTGTGGGCGCTGCAGACCTATGAAGGGGAGAACCCGTCTTTGCTGGTTTTCTGCGATACCGAATACGACCCTGAAAACTACGTATCGAACCCCTGATGACACTCATCGGGAAAGGAGAGGCCGCGATGCGCGCCAGGACATGACAGCGCCTCGCGGCAGAATGGCTATTCTCGGCGCCGGCATCATGGGCGCCAGCCTCGCTCTCATGATGGCCCGCAGAGGCTACGCGGTGTCCCTCTTCGACAAGGAGAGCGAGCCGATGGCCTGCGCCAGCCGTTGGAACGAGGGCAAGATTCATCTCGGCTATCTCTACGGGAACGATCCCTCGCTGCTGACCGCCCGGCATCTGCTTTCGGGAGGACTGTGTTTCGGCAGGCTTGTTTCCGAGCTGATCGGAAGCAATCTGGAAGCGCACACGACCTTTTCGGAAGACCTTTATCTGGTCCATCGCAACTCGATCGTCGCTGCCGAGGCGCTGGGGGCGATCTTTGAACGTGTGGATGTATTGGTGCGCAGCCACGCTGACGCCACCAGCTACCTTGCCGACGTATCGGCGGCGCGATCGAATCGGCTTTCCAAAACTGAATTGGCCGATGTCACCAACTCGGACCAGATCGTCGGGGGCTTCCAGGTGCCGGAGCGATCCGTCAACACGCGATGGGTTGCCGACCGGCTTTGCGCGGCGCTTCGGGGTGAACCCAATATCAGCTTGCGGATGGCGTCCAAAGTCCTGTCGGCACAGCCGGTGGACGGAATTGACAGGAAATGGCGCGTGGCGGTCGCAAGCGAAAAAAGTGAGGCGTTCGACATCGTCGTCAATTGCCTTTGGGAGGGGCGGCTGGCTGTCGACCGCACGGCCGGCATCGAGCCGGTTCCCGGATGGTCGCACCGCTACAGGCTTTGCCTGTTCGGCCGCACCAGCCAGCCTGTCGATGTGCCGTGCGCGGTCGTCGCCCTTGGCCCGTTCGGCGACATAAAAAACTATGACGGGCGCAACTTCTATCTCTCCTGGTACCCGAGCGGGTTGCTTGCGGAGAGTGGCGAATTGTCGATCGAAACGCCGCAAGCGCTCGATGCCGACGCACGACAGCGGTTCATCGGCAACGTTCGCGCCACGCTCGCCCGGTTGTTGCCCAGTGTTTCCAGCATGTTCGACGATGCCGAGGAGCTTGAGGTACGCGGCGGCTTCGTGTTTGCGCAAGGGCGTGGTTCGCTCAGCGACCCGAAAGCCACGATCCATCGCCGCGACCAATTCGGGGTCAACCGCCTGGGCAACTACATCTCGGTCGACACAGGTAAATATTCGACGGCGCCGTGGCTTGCCGACAGGCTGGCGCGGCAAATCTGCGGGATCGAGTGAATGGGTGAGACAGAACAGGGCGGCGCGAAGCAGGTAGCGCAGAAACAAGTCCAGCTTCGATCCGGCTGGCGGCCGAAGGTCACGGCGCTGGTGCCATGCTACAATTCGGCGGCATTCATTTCGCGTACGCTGGACAGCCTCGCCGCGCAGACCTGGGACAATATCGAGATCCTGGTCGGGGAGGACAATTCGACCGACGCGACATTCGAGATCGTTTCAGCCTTCGCCGGCGGCCGCGACGATGTCCGTATCCTCCGCCGGGACAAAAACCTGGGATGGCTGAAGAACTCCAACGATCTGATGGCCAATGCCAGCGGCGAATTGATGTTCTTTGCCTTCCATGACGACGTCATCGATCCAACCTATATCGAGGCGCTGGTGCGGGCGCTCGATGCCAATCCCGCGGCCGTACTGTCGTTCAGCGACGTCGAAGTGATCGAAGTCAGCGGCGAAAGTGCCACGTGGAAGTTCGACCTGCTGGAGGGCTTGCAGGACGGTTTTGCGCGTGGCCGGGCGATGGCGCGCCAGCCGCATGGATGGTGGGTTCCCAATCGTGGGATATTCAGGGCCTGGGCGTTCCACCGTAGCGGCGGGATCAAGCCCAACAGCCAAGGCGAATTCAGCGCCGACTGGACCTGGCTTCTGCATCTGTCGCTGCTCGGCGGCTTTGTCCGCGTGCCGCAAGTGCTCTGCCACAAATACTACCGGGCGGGCAGCATCAGCCGGCGCTGGGACCGCAACAGCACCCAACGAAGGGCCTTGCGGGCGGCGGGGATAAGGGAGGTCTGGCACAGCGAGGCCGGCCTTGCACAAAGAGCCTTCCTCGCTGTCTATATCGCCTTGCGGCCGTGGCGGTGGGTGCCGCGATCGCGAGAAGCGCAAAGACGGCGAAACAGGCAATCGGTGCATGGCAGCCCGGACAAATAAGAATGGCGCCGGCGACGTATCAAAGCGGCTGCGTCAAAACACCCTGCCCGGCCAACGGCGATTTCCGCGCATATCCGGCTGCCCCAAAATGGCACTCCGGTTGATTTTTCACGCGAGTTATGGTCGTTCTCCCGCCCATGAAAAAACTATTCCTTGCGGCGCTGGCCTCGGTGACGCTGGCCTGGCCCGCCCACGCGATGGACGCCGCCCTGCGCGCCGGCCTGCTGAAACTCGACCCGGAGACCCGGCTGGAGCAGAGATGCGACGCCGAAGTGCTCGACCGCATCAGCCATGACGACCACAAGTACAAGGCAGACCGCGTCGTCGCCTACGCCTTCGCGACGCCGGAAATGAAGGCCGATGCCATCCGCAGCCCGGGCGCTGCCTTCCGCAGCAAGGGGCAGTGGTACCGGCTGAAGTTCAAATGCGAGACGGCGCCTGACCATATGGAGGTCCTGCAGTTCCGTTACCGCATCGGCGACGAGATTCCGGAAGCCGACTGGGCGAAGTACAATCTCTACGACTGAATTCGCTGCGACCAGAATTCTCTCTGGCAGAACGACCTTCCCTATTCCCGTGGCTTTCAGCGTCGGCCGTTAGAGCGGTTCAGCTTTTTACAGAGCAGCTGACCCACTCTAACTCTTTGTTTTTGCATGATTCCGGACGGAAAACCGCTACGCACTTTTCCTGGAATTGCGCCGGCAGTCTCTTGACGCGCGGGAACCATACACGTTAGGGCGTCGGCATATCCGACGACGAACACGCCGATACAGCAAGGGGCTCCGGTCGATGGACATTTTCAGCGCTGCAAGCATGACGGCCCTCCTCCAGGTCATCGCCATCGATCTGGTGCTTGCCGGCGACAATGCCATCGTCATCGGCCTTGCCGCCGCCGGCCTGCCGGTCGAGCAGCGCAAGAAAGCCATCCTGATCGGCGTGTTGGCAGCGACGGTGCTGCGCATCCTGTTTGCCGCCGTCACCGTCAAGCTTCTTGCCATTGTCGGCCTGCTGCTGGCCGGCGGCATCCTTTTGTTGTGGGTGTGCTGGAAGATGTGGCGCGAGCTGCGGACGTCGCATGCCGACGAGTTCGAGGCGACCGAGGCGCTGTCCGATTCCGACCTCAACAGCGACAGAACGGTGGGTGGCAAGGCGCCGCGCAAGACGCTCGGCCAGGCGGCCCTGCAGATCGTCGTCGCCGATGTTTCGATGTCGCTGGACAATGTGCTGGCGGTCGCCGGTGCGGCGCGCGATCATTTTCCCGTGCTTGTCATAGGCCTGGTGCTGTCGATCGCCTTGATGGGCTTGGCCGCGAGCTTCATTGCCAAGCTGCTGCATCGCCACCGCTGGATCGCCTATGTCGGCTTGCTGATCATTCTCTACGTCGCGATCGATATGGTCTATCGCGGCGTTGTCGAGGTCTGGCCGCATGTCAGTCCTGTGGTGAGCTGACGCTGCCGGTCCCACAGCTTCTGTAGCAGCATGGGTATCTGCCGGAGGCAGTGGTCGCGTTCGCCGCAGCCGCTGCCCATACCAATGCCGCAATAAGTGTGGTACTGGCCGCCGATCCCGAAAAACCCGGATGTTTTCTCATGTCTGCGCCTCGCGTCAGTTTCGTCAGCCTTGGATGCCCGAAGGCGCTTGTGGATTCCGAGCGCATCATCACGCGCCTGCGCGCCGAAGGCTATGAGATCGCACGCAAGCATGACGGCGCCGACCTTGTCGTCGTCAACACCTGCGGCTTTCTCGACTCAGCCCGCGACGAATCGCTCAACGCCATTGGTTCGGCGCTTTCGGAAAACGGCCGGGTGATCGTCACCGGCTGCCTCGGCGCCGAGCCGGACGTCATCCGAGAGAAGCACCCCAACGTCCTCGCCATCACCGGCCCGCAGGCCTATGAGAGCGTGATGGCCGCGGTGCATGAGGCGGCGCCGCCCAGCCACGATCCCTATATCGACCTTCTGCCGCCGCAAGGCGTCAAGCTGACGCCGCGCCACTACGCCTATCTCAAGATTTCCGAAGGCTGCAACAACCGCTGCACCTTCTGCATCATTCCCGCACTGCGCGGCGACCTCGTCTCGCGCCCGGCGGCCGATGTGCTGCGCGAGGCCGAGAAGCTGGCCAAGGCCGGGGTCAAGGAATTGCTGGTCATCTCGCAGGACACCAGCGCCTACGGCATCGACATCAAGTACCAGACGTCGATGTTCGGCGACCGCGAAGTGCGGGCGAAATTCCTCGACCTGTCGGAGGAGCTGGGCAAGCTCGGCATCTGGGTACGCATGCACTATGTCTACCCCTACCCGCATGTCGCCGATGTCATCCCGCTGATGGCGGATGGAAAAATCCTTCCTTATCTGGACATCCCCTTCCAGCACGCCTCGCCGCAGGTGCTGAAGAACATGCGCCGTCCAGCCCATGGCGAAAAGACGCTGGAGCGCATTCGCGGCTGGCGCGAGGTGTGCCCGGATCTGGCGATACGCTCGACATTCATCGTCGGTTTCCCCGACGAGACCGACGAGGATTTCGAGATGCTGCTCGACTGGCTGGACGAGGCCAGGATCGATCGCGCCGGCTGCTTTAAATACGAGCCGGTCCGCGGCGCCCGCTCCAACGATCTCGGCCTCGAACAGGTGCCGCAGGAGATCAAGGAAGCGCGCTGGCATCGCTTCATGCAGCGCCAGCAGAAGATCTCGGCGACGCAGCTGGCCAAGAAGGTCGGCAAGCGCCTGCCGGTGCTGATCGACGAGGCGCATGGCACGTCTGCCAAGGGCCGGACAAAATACGACGCGCCCGAGATCGACGGTTCGGTGCATATCCAGTCGCGCCGCCCGCTGCGCCAAGGCGACATCGTCACGGTCAAGATCGACCGCGCCGACGCCTACGACCTTTACGGCTCGGCGGTTTAGAAAATTACCAAAAAGGGCGCCTCCCGGCGCCATCGGATTTTTGGCACAGCCCTCGGCGCGGTTTCGCAGTCGAAGCGTGCAGCCCGCGAAGTGAAAAAGGGCGCCGGGCGGCGCCCCTTCTCTTTTGCGTTTCCGATACTTACTGCGGCAACTTGTCGTCGACGCCCTTCACATAGAAGTTCATGCCGAGCAGCGTGCCGTCGTCGGCTACTTCGCCGTCCTTGAGCCACGGCGTGCCGTCCTGCTTGGCGACCGGTCCTGTGAAGGGGTTCCAGCCATCTGCGATTTTCTTGGCGGTTGCCTCGGCCATCGCCTTCACATCGTCCGGCATATTGGTGAAGGGCGCCAGCTTGACGGCGCCGTCCTTGATGCCGAGCCAGACATTGTCAGGCTTCCAGGTGCCGTCGAGCGCTGCCTGGACGCGGCTGATGTAGTACGGCCCCCATTCGTCCGTCAGCGAGGTCAGCTGCGCGTTCGGCGCGAACTTGATCATGTCGGAGGACTGGCCGAAGCCGTGCAGCTTGCGCTCTTCCGCCACCTGCAGTGCCGCAGTGGAATCCGTGTGCTGGACGATGATGTCGGCGCCCTGGTCGAACAGCGCCTTGGCCGCGTCGGCTTCCTTGCCCGGATCGAACCAGGAGTTCACCCAGACGATCTTGGCCTTGAAGTTCGGGTTGACCGATTGCGCGCCGAGCATGAAGGAGTTGATGCCCATCACCACTTCGGGGATCGGGAAAGAAACGATATAGCCGGCGACCCCTGCCTTCGATTCCTTGGCGGCGATCTGGCCGAGCACGTAGCGGCCTTCATAGAAGCGCGCATTGTAGATGCCGAGATTGTCAGCGGTCTTGTAGCCGGTGGCGTGCTCGAACATCACTTTGGGGAACTTCTTGGCGACCTTCACTTCCGGGTCCATGAAGCCGAAAGAGGTGCCGAAGATGATCTTGCAGCCTTCGCGCGCCAGACGCTCGAAAGCGCGGTCGGCATCGGGACCTTCCGAGACGTTCTCGAGATAGGCGGTTTCGACCTTGTCGCCGAGCGCCTTCTCCACCTCGAGGCGGCCTTGGTCGTGCTGGTAGGAATAGCCGAAATCGCCGATCGGGCCGGTGTAGACCCAGCATGCCTTCAACTTGTCGGCGGCCTGTGCGGACGCCGCCAGTGACATGGCGGCGGTCGTGGTCATCAACGCGATAAGCAGTTTTTTCATTGTGTTACCTCTCTGAGTTTAGCCTTGGAGCTTCCCGTTTGTTTTTGTTGTCAACGATCCGGAACGAATGGCTGCCCCAAGGAAGCCGGCGTGTTCATCATCGTCAGACGCTTGTTGCGCGAGATTAGAACGAGAACCACGACGGTTGCCAGATAGGGCAGAGAAGAAAGCAGCTGCGAAGGCACCGGAATGCCAAATGCCTGTGCATGAAGCTGGCCGATCCACACCGCGCCGAAGATGTAGGCGCCGGCCAGCACGCGCCACGGACGCCAGGAGGCGAAGACGACCAGCGCCAGCGCGATCCAGCCGCGGCCCGCGCTCATGTTCTCTACCCATTGCGGCGTGTAGACCAGCGACAGGTGGCCGCCCGCAAGGCCGGCGCAGGCGCCGCCGAAGATGACCGCGAGATAGCGGTAGCGGATGACTTTGATGCCGAGCGCATGTGCCGATGTGTGGCTGTCTCCGATCGAGCGCAGGGTGAGGCCGGTGCGGGTCTTGAACAGGAACCACATGACGGCCGCCGTCAGCGCGATCGAGATGTAGAAGATTGGGTCCTGGCCGAACAACAGCCTGCCGACGACGGGAATGTCGGTGAGCACCGGAACGTAGAGGTTTGGCAGCCGCTCGCCCGGCTGGCCGACGAAGCTGGTCCCCATCATGCCGGACAGGCCGAGGCCAAGCAGCGTCAACGACAGGCCGGTCGCCACCTGGTTGGTGGCGAGCGACAGCGTCATCACCGCAAACAGCAGCGAGAACACGGCACCCATGGCGATTGCCGCCAACAGGCCGATCCAGGGCGATCCCGTGAGATAGCCGGCGCCGAAGCCGCCGACGGCGCCCATGATCATCATGCCTTCGACGCCGAGGTTGAGCACGCCGGAGCGCTCGACCACGAGTTCGCCGATTGCCGCTATTAAAAGCGGCGTTGCCGCCGTGGCGATGGTCAAAAGGATGTTGACGGCGATGTCCATCAGCGGGCTTCCTTCAACTTCGGCGCGGCTTCAAGCTTCGCCGCGCTTTTCGTCAGCGCCATGCCGACCAGGCGAATGCGGTAATGGATGAGCGTGTCGCAACCGAGCACGAAGAACAAAAGCATGCCCTGGAACACACGCGCCACCTTGTCGGAAATGCCGAGCGCGCTTTGCACCGCCTCGCCGCCGAGATAAGTCAGCGCCAGCACCAGGCCGGCGGCGACGATGCCGAGCGGATTGAGCCGGCCGAGGAACGCCACAATGATCGCTGTGAAGCCGTAGCCGGGCGAGATCACCGGTTGCAGCTGGCCGATGGCGCCGGAGACTTCCGAAATGCCGGCAAGCCCGGCCAGCGCGCCTGACAGCAGGAAGGCGAAGAAGACCATGCGGTTGAGGCCGAAGCCGGCGAAGCGCCCTGCCCTCGGGCTGGAGCCGAGCACGCGGACCTCAAAACCCTTGAGCAGGCGGCTCATTAGCACCCAGATCAGCACGGCTGCAACAAGCGCGAAGACAAAACCCCAATTGGCACGGCCGGCGTCCGGCATCAGTTCCGGCAGGACCGCCGAGTCGTTGAACTGGATCGTCTGCGGAAAACCATGGCCCTGCGGATCGCGCCAGGGGCCGCGCACCAGCCAGTCGAGGAAAAGCTGGGCGACGTAGACCAGCATCAGGCTGGTCAGGATTTCGTTGGTGCCGAAGCGCGTCTTTAGGAGAGCAGGGATTGCCGCATAGGCGGCGCCGCCGACCATGCCGAACAACAGCATCAGCGGCAGCACAAGCGGGCCTTCGAACCCGGGAAACAGCACCGGAATGGCCGAGCCGAAAATGCCGCCGAGGATGAACTGTCCCTCAGCGCCGATGTTCCAGATGTTGGCCTTGTAACAGACCGACAGGCCGACCGCGATCAGGATCAAAGGTGCGGCCTTGATCGCCAGTTCATGCAACTGCCAGACCTGGCTGATCGGCTCGATGAAATAGATCTCGAATGCGCTCAGCGGGTTGACGCCGAGCAACGCGAACAGAACCGCGCCGGCGATGATCGTCAGGGCGAAGGCGATGAAGGGCGACAGCGCGGAAAACAGCATCGAGCGCTGCGGGCGTTTGACGAGTTCGAGGCGCATCATGCCGTCTCCAGACCATGTTCGGCGTGGCCGGGCTCGGCGCCGCCCATCAACAGGCCGATCTTTTCGAAAGTTGCCTCGGCGATCGGCAGCGGTTTCGACAATTCGCCATTGTGCATGACCGCGATCGCGTCCGAAATCTCGAACAGCTCATCGAGGTCCTGGCTGATGACCAGAACCGCCGAGCCGCTGCGCGCCAGTTCGATCAGCGCCTGGCGGATGTGGGCGGCGGCACCGGCGTCGACGCCCCAGGTCGGCTGGTTGACGACCATGACGGCAGGGCTGCGGTCGAGTTCGCGGCCGACGATGAATTTCTGCAGATTGCCGCCCGACAGGGCCGCGGCTTCCGGATCGGGCGCGCTCTTGCGCACGTCCATCGCCACGATGATGCGCTGGGCGGCGGCATAGACCGCACCGCTTTTGACCGTGCCGCCGGCGCCGACAAAAACCTTGCCGTCGGTGGCGTGCCGCGACAGAAGCAGATTTTCCGAAAGCTTCATGCGTGGCGCCGCGCCATGGCCGAGGCGTTCTTCCGGCACGAAGGCAGCGCCCATCAGCCGCCGGCCTGTGATCGAGAGCGAGCCGGCATCCTTGCCGCGGATGCGCACGGATGCGGCGTCCTGCTGCAGCACCTCGCCGGAGACGGATTCGAAGAACTCGCCCTGGCCGTTGCCGGCGACACCGGCAATGCCGATCACCTCGCCGGCGCGCACAGTGAGGTTGATATTCTTCAGCGGGATCGAAAACGGGGTTGCCGGCTTGCGGCTGAGGGCGCGGATTTCGAGCAGCGGCTGCGCGGCCTCGATGCCTTCGGCCGGTGCGCGCACCACGGCCTTCACCTCGTTGCCGACCATCATGCGGGCCAGCGACGAAGCCGTTTCCTCGCGCGGGTTGCAATGGCCGACGACCTTGCCGTGACGCAGCACGGTGGCGCGGTCGCAGATGCGTTTGACCTCTTCCAGCCGGTGCGAAATGTAGAGGATGGATTTGCCCTCCGAGCGCAGGCGCTCAAGCGTTTCGAACAGCTTGTCGGCTTCCTGCGGCGTCAGCACCGAGGTCGGCTCGTCGAGGATGATGAGCTGCGGCGTCTGCAACAGGCAGCGGATGATCTCGATGCGCTGGCGTTCGCCGACCGAGAGATCGCCGACCAGCGAGTCCGGATCGAGCGGCAGGCCATAGCTGAAGGAAAGCGCCCTCGCCTTGGCCGCGATCGAGCTGATCGGTGAGCCGTCATCCAGAGACAGAGCGATATTCTCGGCCGCGGTCAGCGCCTCGAACAGCGAAAAGTGCTGAAACACCATGCCGATGCCGAGCTTCTTCGCCATGCCCGGACTGGTGATCCGCACCGCTTCGCCGTTCCAGAATATCTCGCCGGAATTGGGCTCCAGCGAACCGAACAGCATCTTGACCAGCGTCGACTTGCCGGCGCCGTTTTCGCCAAGCAGCGCGTGGATCTCGCCCTTGGCGATGTTGAGGTCGATATGATCGCACGCAGTCAGCGTGCCGAATATCTTGGTCAGGCCACGAACCTCAAGCAGGTTCGCTCCATCATGATCTGCACTCACAGTGCCTCCCATCCGGTTTCCGGATATGTTCTGTGTTCCCGCCAACATCGTATGCGCTGGCCGCTCTCGTGCGAAAGCAGCACCCACCTTGAAAGAGCTTCAAGAATTTCAGCGGAAACTCAAGGGGTAAAGATAGGCCCGTTTCGCACAACAAACCGACCGACCGGTTTTTCGTGCAAACAGTGCCTGGGCGCCGCGGCAAAGCACTGAAAGGAAGGCAAACCTCCGTCAGGGGATCAGTATTGTCGTACCCGTGGTCTTGCGCCCTTCGAGATCGGCTTGCGCCTTGCCGGCGTCCTTCAGCGCATAGCGCTGGTTGATCTTGATCTCGACCGCACCGCTCAACACCACATCGAACAATGCCGCGGCGGAGATTTCGAGGTCTTCACGCTTGGCGTTGTAGACGAACAGCGTCGGCCTGGTAGCGAACAGCGAGCCCTTCTGCGCCAGCAGCGACATCGAAAATGACGGGATCGGTCCAGAGGACTGACCGAAAGAGACGAACATGCCGAGCGGCTTCAGACAGTCGAGCGAGGCCGGGAATGTGTCGTTGCCGACCGAATCGTAGACGACGTCACATTTCTTGCCGCCGGTGATGGCGGCGACGCCGGCGACGAAATCCTGCTCCTTGTAGTTGATGACATGGTCGAAGCCATGCGCCTTGGCGAGCTCGATCTTGTCGGTTGAGCTTGCCGTGCCGATGACGGTGCCGCCGAGATGTTTTGCCCATTGTCCCAGGATCAGCCCGACGCCGCCGGCGGCGGCATGAAACAGGATGGTGTCGCCTGCCTTCACCTTGAAGGTCCGGCGCAACAGATACTCCGCCGTCATGCCTTTAAGCATCATGCCGGCGGCCTGTTCGTCGCTGATGCGGTCCGGTACCTTGACCACGCGGTCGGCGGCGACAATGCGCTGTTCGGCATAGGCACCGACATTGACGGCATAGGCGATGCGGTCGCCCGGCTTCAGCCAGTCGATGCCTGCGCCGACCTCGAGAACCACACCTGCCGCCTCGCCGCCCGGGATCAGCGGGAAGCCGCCGGGCGGCGGATAGAGGCCGATGCGGTGATAGACATCGATGAAATTGAGGCCGATCGCGGTGTGCCTGACCAGGATCTGCCCGGCGCCGGGTTGTCCCGGATCGGCGTCTTCATAGGTCAGGACTTCCGGACCGCCATGGGCGTGGATACGGATTGCTTTGGACATTTGTGGGCTTTCCTGCGGTCAGGCTTTCTTAGTGTCCGGCTTGGCGCCGAGTTTGGGGAAGAACTGCATGATACCGCCGATGCAGGCGAGGTAAAGTCCGGTGATGGTGATGCCGACCTTGGTAAAGACGCCGACCTGTTCGCCCAAAACGCCGATCTGGTCGTAGAAGGCGGCAAGGGCCGCCTGCGCCAGCGCCAGCGCACCGAAAGCACACCAGAGCAGCGTCATGCCAAGATTAATTGGCCGCAGCCGCACCACCCGCACGGGATGAATGAAGTTGATCGGCACGAAGGTGAGGATGCCGGCCGCCACGACGACGCCGAAGGACACCCACTGTCCCGGCTCGATGACGAACAGCGTGAACACGACCATGTTCCAGACCACCGGAAAGCCTTTGAAGAAGTTCTCCTTCGTCTTCATTCCGGTGTCGGCATAATAGATGGCGCTGGACACCACGATGATGGCCGCCGACAGGAAAGACAGCCCTTCGCCCATGAAGCCGCGCTGGTAGAGCGCGAAGGCGGGGATCAGCACATAGGTGACATAGTCGATGATGTTGTCGAGGAGTTCGCCCGACCAGGTCGGCAGGATCTCCTTGACCTCAAGCTTGCGCGCGATCGGCCCGTCTATGCCGTCGACGAACAGCGCCAGCCCCAGCCACCAGAACATCGCCGTCCAGCGTTGCTCGCTTGCCGCCACCAGAGACAGGAAGGCCAGGAACGAGCCAGACGCGGTCAACAGATGCACCGAGAATGCCCGCGCCTGCGGCCAGGTGACCTTTTTCTTCGGCCTGGGTATCCGGTCGGTGATCTTTTTGGCGGCATTCCTGGCGGTTGTGTTCTTGCTCACGGGCCCCGCCAATCCAGTTTGCAGATTTCGGCCGAGCGGCCGGCAAAGTTCCAGTTGTGGCCGAACGCCCGCATCTTGCTTTTGTCGGACCTGGCCACGATGATCTCCGGCGCGATCCAGTATTCCGAGTTGCCGATCACGGTATCCTTCTCGCGATCCTTGCCGGGAATCGGTGTGACCGCCCCGTCGATGATCTTCGGTATCTGGAAAATACGGGTCTTGTCACGCGTCTCGTAGGTGATCGGCACCTGCTCGACACCGAGGAACTTGCCGACAAGGATCGACAACAGCGAGGTTGTTCCGCCGGCCTTCCCGGTGAAGATCCTGGTCAGCGCTTTCACCGCGTAGACGGAGGCGCGCTTGTCGATGAACAGGCCTGCGGTCCAGTTGCCGCGGCTCATAAAGCCGGGGATTTCCATGACCAGACCGAGATTGAGGCCGGACAGGTCGACCTCGCCGAAATGGCCTGCGTCGATGCGGAAGCCCGCCCAGGTCTGACAATAACCCTCCGTCGGCGGATGGCTGCCAAGCGACAGCACGCAAGGACAAAAAACCGTGCAATTGCAGGAGAGTACGAGCTCTCCTTTCATTGCCCAGCCTTGCTCTGCCATGGAATTCTCCCCCGTCATGCCGAGACTACTAGCAGGGCGACTACCCAGACAAGCAGTATCGCACCGGCCACTCGGGTTGGAAGGCTGCCGGTGGTCTGTTTTTCGATCAAGGTGAACAGGCCGATCAGCGCCATCCAGAACACGTTCATCGCGCCGACGGCAAACATCACCAGCATCAGCGCCCAGCAGCAGCCGAGGCACCACAGGCCCTGCTTCAGCCCTAGCCGGAAGATGCCACCCGGCTCCGCGCTCCAGTTGGAAAACAGTGTCGAGAACGGGTTCCGGCATTTTGTCAGGCAGGCCTGCTTGAGGCTGCTGAACTGGTAGAGGCCGGCAACCAGCAGCGCGGCCGCCGCGGCAAGGCCGCTCACCGGATCGAGCAATCGAGCGGAGGACGTAAATGCGTGGACGAGCAACGTCAGCACCGCGAAGCCGATAGAGGCGACAAGCCATGTCGAGAGGTAGCCGGCAGCCAGGACCAGCGGATGGGCCACCGGCTCGCCCTTGATGCGGGCGGTGTCGGCGATTTCACAATAGGTACGGATCATCGGCGCCGCCGACGGCAGCATCGTCGCCACGGCCATCAAAAACCACATCACGATCAGCGCCAGAACCGGTGCGCCGCCGGCATCAAGTGGTGCGGGCGTCAGGCACATGCCGAAGAAGCGGTCGAGGACATCCGGCAGCGGCAGTTGCGGCAGATATCGCAGGACCACATCGCCTGGTACGCCGGGGAGCCGGGCTTCGGCGCCGCGGATCGCCATGGCGCCGAGAATGAACCAGGCGAGCAGAATGCCGCCGGCGATGGCGATGTTGACCGTCAGGCGGGGGCTGCGGGCCAGGCTTGCCGTGGCGCGGCCGGCGCGGTCGAGATGGCTGAAATCGTCCTGCTGGCCGGTCATGACAACCGAATGAGCCTAATCGCCGCGTTGATCAAGCCGCATGGTCTGACCTATATCCATGGGTAGACACCTGCATCGCAAACTGGAAGTCCAATTTGGATCATCGCGAGACAGCACGGATACTGGTAGCCGGCAGCGGCCCTGCCGGACTGATCGCGGCGCTCGGTTTCGCCGAGGCGGGCTTTCCGGTAACCCTGGTCGGACCCGAAGCAGGCGGGCCCGATGGCCGGACCACGGCGCTGATGAACCCTGCTCTCAAGGTTCTCGATCGGCTGGGCGTGCTGGCCGAACTTGCGCCGAAGGCCGCGCCGCTGAAGGTCATGCGCATCGTTGATGCGACCAGCCGGCTGATCCGCAGCCCGGTGGTGACTTTTCGCGCCATGGAGATCGGCGAGGAGCAGTTCGGGCTCAACCTGCCCAATAGTGCGCTGAACCCGACGCTGGCCAAGTCCGTCGCGGCCCATCCCGGCATCGAATGGCTGACGTCGATGGTCGAGAGTTGGCGTCTGGACGCCGATCAGGCGCATGCCGTCTTGACTGATGGTCGCGAAGTCTCGGCCGCGCTTGCGGTCGCTGCCGATGGGCGCCTGTCGCCGGCGCGCGAGGCGGCAGGCATAGTGGCCTCGGTGCGATCCTACCGCCAAGCGGCGCTGGTGCTGAATTTTGGCCATCGCAGCGAACACGGCTTCACCTCGACCGAGTTCCACACAGAGACCGGGCCGTTCACCCAGGTGCCGCTGCCCGGCAACCGCTCCAGCCTCGTCTGGGTGGTGAAACCGGAGGCGGCGAAGGACCTCGCCGCACTCGATGACGCGACGCTTTCCGAGCGTGTCGAGCAGCAGATGCAGTCGATGCTGGGCCGGGTGTCGGTCGAGCCCGGCCGACAAATTTACCCGCTTTCAGCGGCATCACCGGGGCGCTTCGCGCAAAACCGTGTGGCGCTGGTCGGCGAGGCTGCACATGTGTTCCCGCCGATCGGGGCCCAAGGTCTAAACCTCGGCATCAGGGACGTCGAGGATCTGATTGGAATCGCACGCGAAAATCGCGGCGACCCTGGCGCCGCAAGGGCTTTGGCCGCCTATGATTCCAGGCGCCGTCCCGACATTCTGGCGCGTTCGGGCGCGGTCAACCTGCTTAACATGTCGTTGCTGTCGGACATGTTGCCGGCGCAGATGGCACGCAGCGCCGGCCTCAATGTGCTCGGCAGTTTCGCGCCGCTGCGCGCCTTTTTCATGCGCGAAGGCTTGAGGCCGGGCAGCGGCTTTGCGGCGCTTACCGGCGGTTCAGGGAAACAGGTCCGGCGGTAAGATGCCGTGGCGGATCATGTAGAGCAGCCCGGTCACCGTCAGCACCGAGAGACAGGTGGTGATCATGACGCTGGCCGAGGCGCGTTGCACCCAGACGCCATATTGCTGGGCGATGACGAAGACGTTGGTTGCAGTCGGTAATGCCGCCAAAAGCACGGCTGAAAAAACCCAGATTTCGGAAAAGTTCCCGATCCAGCTCAGCACGACGTAGCAGAGCAATGGATGCAGGATCAGCTTCAGCGCCGCGATCGACGCCAGTTCATGCGGCACGCGGTTGAGCGGCCGGAGCGCAAGCGTCACGCCCATGGCAAACAGGGCACAAGGGGCGGCTGCCCGCGAAAGATATTCAAGCAGGCGATCGACCGGCTGCGGTGGGTGAAAGCCGAGATAGGCGGCGCCGACGCCAAGCGCGGTCGCGATGATGAACGGGTGCAGGACGATTTTCCTGACTACGCCGAGGATGAGCCGCCACGGCGATGTCTTGTCGTCGCCCGACAGCGCCATCATCATCGGCGCGATGGCGAAATGCATGATATTTTCGAAGCAGAAGATCAGCGCGACGGGAACCGCCGCTTGTTCGCCGAAGGCGAGCAGCGCCAGCCCCGGCCCCATATAGCCGATATTGCCGTAGGCCGCGGCCAGCGCCTTGATCGTCGACTGGGCGATCTCGCCGCGCGACGCCGTCACCGACCATACGAACATGATCGAGAAGATCGTGTAGGTGGAAAATACCGAGCCGAAGATGAAGCGCCATTCGGTCAACTGTTCGAACGGCGTGCGGGCCAGCAATTGGAAGAACAGGGCAGGAAGCGCGACATAGACGATGAAAGTGTTCATCCAGCCAAGCGCCTCCAGCGGCTGCCTGGTCATGCGTGCGACCAGAAAGCCGATGAAAATCAGCCCGAAGAACGGAAGAACAAGACCGACGACGTCAGACATTTTTGCCCTGGCCCGAAACCCCTGGACCGGGCTAGCCCGTAGCTTCATCGGGCGTCAAGCGCTTCGGCATTGAACTGACACGCCATCTGCGCCAAATAAAGCCTGATCCCAGACCTAAGTCGGGCTCGATTTTTGGCCACGGTGTGTGTAAATTCAAAGTCTTAGAGCGCTCTTCGCACATTCGAGGGGACGCCGGGCGCTCTAGAGGCTTAGTGGTGAGTATGATGAAAACGGCCAAATTTTCGATCGGACAGGTGGTTCGTCATCGGCTGTTTCCGTTCCGCGGCATCATTTTCGATGTCGATCCGCAATTTGCCAACACCGACGAATGGTACGAAGCCATCCCGGCCGACGTGCGGCCGCGCAAGGACCAGCCGTTCTACCATCTGCTCGCCGAGAATTCGGAAACCGAATACATCGCCTATGTCTCCGAGCAGAACCTGCTCGAGGATCAATCGGGCGAACCGGTCCGGCATCCACAGATCGGCGAGATGTTCGACAAGCGGCCCGACGGACGCTATGAGCCAAAACGCCAGTCGAGACACTGACATCACCTTGCATCGACGTGACGGCAACAAAAAAGCGGGGCATGACCCCGCTTTTTGTCGCTCCGGTATCTGTCCCGGCGATTAGTTGGCGGCTTTGGCCTTGGCCTGCTCGTCCTTGAGCTTCTTGGCGAAGTCCTGGTTGTTCTTGACGACGAAATCCTGAAGTTTTTTCTGCCGATCCTCGATGTCCGACTGCTGCAGCGGCGCGCCGTCAAAGGCGCCGCTGAAGCCGGTCAAGGCAACCTTGATTGGATTTGGCTGACTCTGGAAGTTGATCGAGGTCAGCGTGATCGCCTGTCCCTTCTTGAAGGACGCGACGAGCGCGTCGGTCAGCGGCACTTCGGCAACGCAACGGTCGGCGAAGCAAATGACATAATCCAGCTTCGTCGCCTTGCCGGCGTCTATTTGCAGGGCGATGCCCGGGGGCACCAGGCGACCTGGGGGAACCGTGACCTGGAAGACCTTGCGGTTTACCTTGCCCTTCAGCTCGATCAGGCTGACCCCGGTGACGAACTGGCCGTTGCCGGCAGTGATGATGTTCTGGACATTGCAGATGTCGACATCTTCCTGCTTGGTGCAGGCCTTGAACCAACCCTGCGGAATCTGTTGCTGTGCCGAAGCGGTGGGAAGTCCGGCGCCCAGAAAGCCGACCACGCCCGCGGCCAGGACCGAAAGGCGGTATGCGTTGCTGTTCAGGCTCGTCATGTCGTGCATTTCCTCTCAAATGATCCCGGGACCGGCTTCTTCGCGCCGTGTGGTCCTGCTACCTGTTGCCGAATTGAGGCAACAGAATGACTTCGGAGCGCGTGTTACACTGCATGAGCAGCCGAATCCAGCCCGCCGCCTGCAATTCTTGGCCTCGCAATTTGGGTCGTGCGATTTGGGTTGATGTATCTGGCCGGAGCGCCGCGGCGCCATGTTAGGGTGCACTCCGAATCATCAAGCCGCCCAGTAAGGAGACGGTCATGGGCCGCATTCTTGTTTGGCTGATCGCCGCAATTTCGTTCTTCGCCTTTGCACCCGGCGTGGCGATGTCGGAACCGAAACATGCCATCGCCATGCAGGGCGAGCCGGCGCTGCCAGCCGACTACCAGCATTTCGACTACGTCAATCCCGATGCGCCCAAGGGCGGCAACATCACTTACTGCGTCGTCGGCAGCTTCGACAATCTGAACCCGTTCATCCTGAAGAGCCTGCGCACCACGGCGCGCGGCATGCAGGACCTCATTTTCGGCAATCTCGTCTTCGAGCCGTTGATGATGCGCAACTACGACGAGGCCTTCAGCCTCTATGGCCTGCTCGCAGACACGGCCGATATGGATCCCGAGCGCAAGTGGATCGAGTTCCATCTCAACCCAAATGCAAAGTGGTCCGATGGCGAGCCGGTGACGCCGGATGACGTGCTTTTCACCTACGATGTCTTCACCGACAAGGGCCGCCCGCCCTATAGGGACCGCATGAGCCTGATCGCCAAGCTCGAAAAGACCGGCGATCACAGCGTGCGCTTCACCTTCAACGACAAGGCCAATCGCGAGACCCCCTTGATCATCGCGCTGACGCCGATCATCCCAAAGCACGCCTTCAACAAGGATACCTTCGACAAGACGACGTTGAAGCCGGTGATCGGCAGCGGTCCCTATACCATCGACAAGGTGCAGCCGGGACAGCGCATCGTCTTCAAGCGCAATCCAAATTACTGGGGCAAGGACATCCCTTCCAAGCGCGGCTTCGACAATTACGATCAGATCACCATCGAGTACTTCCTCAACGCCAACGCCAAGACGGAAGCGTTCAAGAAAGGCATCTGCGCCATTTACGATGAGGGCGATCCGGTCAAGCGCGAGCGCGATATCGATTTTCCCGCCTTCCATCGCGGCGAGGTGATCGCCGAGACCTTCGACACCGGCATACCGCCCGTGGTGACCGGGTTCCTGTTCAACACGCGGCTGGAGAAGTTTTCCAATCCGGAGGTGCGGCGCGCGCTCGGCATGCTCTACGACTTCGAATGGGCCAACAAGAACCTGTTCGGCGGCAAGTACACGCGCACGATGAGCTACTGGCAGAATTCCGAACTTTCCGCGCTCGGCCATCCCGCCAGCGACAGGGAAAAGGCGCTGCTGGCGCCCTACCCCGGCCGCGTGCCGGCCGATGTCATGGACGGCAGCTGGCGCCCGCCGGTGAATGACGGCACCGGCCAGGACCGCAAGGTACTGAAGCTGGCGTTCGACCTGCTGAAGAGCCAGGGCTACGCCGTTAGGGACGGCGTCCTGCTGGATCCCAAGGGAAACCCGTTCGGTTTCGAGATCCTGACGGCGTCGCAGGACGAGGAACGCTTTGCCGCCATCTATCAGCGCTCGCTGGAAAAGATCGGCATCGCGGTGACCATCCGCAGCCTCGAGGCCGACCAGATCCAGTCGCGCAAGCAGCGTTTCGACTTTGAGGTTCTTGTCGGGTCGAGCGGGTTCAGCAACTCGCTGTCTCCCGGTATGGAGCAGAACCTTCGCTGGGGTTCTTCAGAGGCCAAAAGAGAAGGTTCATTCAATCTGGCCGGCGTCGCCGATCCGGCGGTCGACGCGGCGATCGACGCGATGCTGAGAGCACGGACCAAGGAAGACTATGTCGCCGCCGTGCGCGTGCTCGACCGATTGCTGATCTCCGGCAATTACATGGTGCCGATGCAGTACAACGCGCAGCAATGGCTCGCTTACTGGAATTACCTGGACCATCCCAAAAAGACGCCCATATTCGGTTATCAATGGCCGACCTGGTGGCGCAAGCCGAACTGAGCGTGGCCGAGATCGGTCTCGCTGAAACGTTCGGCTGCAGGAGATCAAGATGAGCGATGACAATTCCATTACCGTCGACGTGGTTTCCGACGTCGTCTGCCCCTGGTGCTTCGTCGGCCAGAAGCGGCTGGATAAAGCGATTGCCGCTGCCGGCGACGTTGAGGTTCATGTGCGCTGGCGGCCGTTCCAGCTCGACCCGACCATCCCGCCCGAGGGCAAGGACCGGCGCGAATACATGCTGGCCAAATTCGGCAGCGACGAGCGCATCCGTCAGATGCATGCCCGCGTAGAGCCGCTCGGCGAAGCCGAAGGCATCGATTTCGCTTTCGACGCCATCAAGGTCGCCGCCAACACGCTGGACGCGCATCGTGTCATCCGCTGGGCCGGTGCCGCCGGTGAAGCCGTGCAGAACCGGCTCGTGCGCCGGCTGTTCCAACTGTATTTCGAGAAAGGCGGCAATATTGGCGACCACGCCGTGCTGATCGATGCCGCCCGCGAGGCCGGCATGGACGCTGCCGTGGTCGAAACGCTCCTGCCGACCGATGCCGACGTCGAGGAGGTGCGCACAGAAATCGCCACGGCATCGCGGATGGGGATCACTGGCGTGCCGTGCTTCCTGCTCGAAGGCAAATACGCCGTCATGGGCGCGCAGGACGCCGACACGCTGACTGATGCCATCCGCCAAGTCGCGGCCGCAAAGGCCAAGGGCGAGCTGGAAAAGGCCGGCTGACCGAAGTTATTTCACCGTCACCTTGGCTTTGCTGAGGAAGAAGCCATGCCCGTTGCTGCCCGTGCAGGTCAGTCCCTTGGTTGACGACTGGCAGGTAAACGGCCCTTTGCTCCAGCTGTTGCCATAGGCCAGCTTCGCGACATCGCTGCAGCAGCCCTGCTCTCCCGGATTCTTGATCAATGTCGCCGGGCCGTTCGGCCCAAGGATCACGGTGACGTAGCTGGGCTCGACGCGCGAACAGCTCAGTTCCGGACCGCCATCCTGTGGTTCGTAGGTGCTGGTGCCGCCCTTCGGCGTGTAGATGCAGCCGATGTTGCCGGACGGAGCATTGAACTCGATTTGCCCTTCGGCGCTTGCCGGAATGGTCTGGCTGACGGCATGCGCAAGAGGCAGCCAGGCAAAGAGCGTCACCATTGCGGGAACGGCTGCGCGTGCAAGCATTGGGGAGCTTCCTTGTTGGGGACCGGACATGCATCGGTGCCGACAGTGCCCGGCAAGGTTCATTCCAGTGCGCTTGATTGTCAAACGGTGTTGAGCTGCAGCTAAAAAGGGTAGTGTGCTGAGAGTTCTGCAAATTCGCTGAGAGGGGGCGGTCATGGCAGGCTGGTGATTGTTCACGTCACCTGATTCCCGCGAAGGAACGCCACCATGACCAAGACTGAAGTTAAGACCGCCAGCGCTGCCGTCAAAGACATTTTGCTTTCGAACCCGGATGGATTGCACGAAGTGCTCCGTGCGGTGATGCAGGAGGTGCTTGAGGCCGAGATGGACGAGGCGCTGGGTGCCTCGAAGAGCGAGCGCACGCCCGAACGGCTTGGCTATCGCTCGGGCTATTACGGCCGTACCCTTGTGACGCGGGTCGGCAAGCTCGAGCTGCGGGTTCCGCAGGACCGGGCCGGCCGCTTCTCCACCGAGCTGTTCGAGCGCTACCAGCGTTCCGAGCGGGCCTTGGTGGCGACACTGGCGGAGATGTATGTCCAGGGCGTGTCGACCCGCAAGGTGAAGGCGATCACGGAAGAACTGTGCGGCCATGCCTTCTCGGCCTCGTCGATCTCGGCCATCAACAAGCGGCTGGACGAGAGCCTCGCTGCCTTTGCCAGGCGCCCCCTTCAAGAGCCGTTTCCTTACCTCATCCTCGATGCGCGCTACGAGAAGTGCGTGAAGCCGGTGTTGTCATGAGCCAGGCGGTGCTGATCGCGGTCGGTATCGACTGGGACGGAAGGCGCCAGATCCTGGCCGTGGAGATGGCCAATCGCGAGAGCCGCTCGGCCTGGAGGGACTTCCTCGTCGGCCTCAAGGGCGTCGAGTTGGTTGTGTCCGACGATCACGCCGGCCTGGTGGCAGCGATCGGCGAGGTGATCCCCGAAACCGCCTGGCAACGCTGCTACGTGCACTTCCTCAGGAACGCGCTCGATCATCTGCCGAGGAAGCACGGCGACGACTGCCTGCAGGAATTGCGCTGGCTCTACGACCGGCGCGATCTCGCAGAGGCCAGGGCTGATCTTGCCGCATGGCTTGCCAAATGGTCGGCACGCTATCCGCGCCTGACAGGCTGGGCCGAGGATGCCATCGAACAAACCCTGACCTTCTTCAGGCTGCCGAGACAGCACCACAAGCATCTTAAATCCACCAACATGCTGGAGCGGCTCAACGAGGAAATCCGCCGGCGCACCTATGTCGTGCGCATCTTCCCCAACACCGAAAGCTGCCTGCGCCTGGTCAGGGCCTTGGCCGTCGAGACCAACGAAAACTGGATGGAGGCCAACCGATACATCAACATGGACGACCTGCGCGAGCACAAGAAGCTCGCTCTGCGCCAAGCCGCATGACCAGCATCATGGCTGCCCCATTTTGCAGAACTTGACGCACACAACCCTAAAAAGCGCGTGCCACCTCATGAACAGTCGCTTTACAGGAGCGACGATCTTGCGTGCCCAACCATGATGGCCAGTGAAATGATTCGGGCGGCCTGGGGCGATCACGGACGGCAATTTTTCGGGCGATCCGGTTAGCGCGCGGTGGGAAAACCGGCCGACGGGCAGGCCTTTTGGTCACAAAGCCGTGTATGAGCCTTCCCCCAGGGAATATTTTCGCACATCTAAGCGTTCTCACAACACATTGAAACAAAGGACAAATTCGGCCCAAAGACGGCGGTCTCGCAGCACCAACTGTTGCCTCATAGCAACGGGGGTGGGCTGCCTCACATTCGCCGGGATAAAATTCATAGAAAATGATCAATTGGTGTTACTATCCGTAACAAAACTAAAAAAGGTTTGGGCGGGATTGTGATTCGGGTCGACAGACCGCGACGTTCAATATCGGCACTTTGGAACCGCGACGCCCCCGCCGGGCCGTCGCCCCTGACGCCAGTATCGTCGATGCGGACCTTCTGGGGACTGATGCGGGCCTACTGGTTCTCGGACCGGTGGAGGGAAGCCTGGGCTCTCACCGTCGTCCTCGCACTCATCATAGCCCTGTCGAGCAAGGCGGACGTGTGGTTTACCGTGTTGGCGGGCGAACTGGCAGCCTCAATCGCTTTTTTTCACGACGCCGCGAATACCACGCCCCTTGAATCGGTGCTTACCAATGCCGGCCTGCTTGTCCTGCTGGTCGTGTTCAAGGACATGGGAATCATAGGCGCCTGCAAATTTGTATCGGCGACATTGCATCGCAAATGGCGCGCCTGGTTGAACGCGCGTTTCAATGCGGCGCTGCTCGATACCAACCATACGCACTACCACGCTCAGAATGGCTCGCCAGATGTGGCTGCGCCCGACAACATCGATCAGCGCTTGCAGGAATCGATCAAAGACATGGCGGGCGGCGCCATCGGGCTTGCCCAAGGTGTCTTCGGCGTCTTCACCTCACTTTATTTTGTCGGCGGCGCTTTGCTGGCGAATTCCGTGGAGGTAAAAGGCCTGGATGCCCTCGGCAGCTATGGCAGCGCCGTCCTCGCTCTGCTGGCGGTTGCCATCTATGTGCCCGTCAATACCTGCATCGCGATCAAACTCGGCGGAATGCTGGAGTGGCTCAATGTCAGGATGCAGAAGGCCGAAGGCACCTATCGCAGCGAGCTGATCACCTTGTTGCGCCGCAGTTTCCATGTGTCGGCGTCGCAAGGCGAAGACGTGCAAAAGACGATACATGGACGGCTCTATCTGGATATCGATACCACCTGGTCGAAGCTCAACATCGTCAACACCCTCTATGCGGGATTCGAATCGGTCTATAATTTCGTCGGGGCCAAAGTTGTCGCCTACGGACCTGGTCTGGTGCCGTTCATCCACAACGGCGTCGACCTCAAGGGCTACATAACCGGTTCCGAGCAGGTCAACGCGCTGATCAGCAAATGTTCCTGGTTCATCCATGTCATGCCGAGTCTCGCCACCTTGCGGGCCAACAGCCAGCGCGTCATTGAATTGGCGCACGCCATTGAAAACGTCCAACAGCCGCAGGAATTCTACAGCCAGACCGGCCGTTCCGATTTCCACTATGCCAGCCAGAACCCGGTCTTCGGCCTGACCATCCAGAAGCTTGAACTGGCGCATCAGGGTGAAGACGCCACGCCGTTCCTGAGCGCAGCCAATCTGCGCTTTCGGCGCGGCGAGTGGGCATTCCTCAAGGGCGAATCCGGCTGCGGCAAGACTTCGCTGATCAAGGCGATCAACGGCTTGTGGCCTTATGGCCGCGGCACCATCGTCTTCCCTGACGGTGTGAGGAGCTTCTATGCCGCCCAGGAGGTCAAGCTGCAGCAGGTGTCGCTGAAGCAGCTGGTGTGCCTGCCCGGCTCCGAGGACGACTATGGCGATGCGCAGGTCGCGGCAGCCCTGCACAAGGCCGGCCTTGGCGATTTCATCGAACACATGGCCGATGAAAGCCGCGAGGGAAAGATCTGGGACCAGCTGCTGTCCGGCGGCCAGAAGCAGAAGCTGGTGGTGGCCCGCATCGTGCTGCAGCAACCGGGACTGCTGTTCCTCGACGAAGCGACCGGCGCGCTCGATCCGGATGGCAAGATCGCCTTCCACCAGGCCATCAAGGACAACTGTCCCGATGTCACGGTGATCAGCATCATGCATGAGGCGGTGGCGCCACGCTCGGCCTCGGGCGAGGAATTCTACCACAGCGTGGTCGCGATCGCCGACGGCGTCGCCACCAAGAGGCCGCTTGTTCCGAACCTTCCGCGCGAGCTCACCACCATCCTTACGCAGCCGCGGCCGGTCGAGGACAAATGGATGCGTTTTTCACGCCGGCTGAAGCAGAAATAGCAGCCACGCCGAAGCGCGTTCCGCCACTGGCGGCGGGGCACTCGCTCCCTCCCCCTTCAATAATCATCACAGTCTCGCGATTGGGCGGCTCCCGGCTGTTTTCCGCCACCCCCGCGATTGACTCGCCAAGATGCGCTCCTATGTTGCGCCCGCTCGCTGAATTCCAACTCGAACCCGCGAGCAGAAAGGTCACCGCGCCATGCCTGGCGACAGTAGTCGAACGCAACCGCCGTCCGCCTCGATGTGACCTCTAACGGCTCACGTCCCGCCGGACGGCAAGGAGTGAGCCATGAACGAATTTACCCCCGTCGTAGCAAGCGACGATGCCGTCGCTATCGCGCGTATCCTTGCCAATGATCACGTCGCCGATGTCGTCGAGGCCCTGAACCGGGAATCTCGCGATACCGCGATAGAACTGCTTTGCGAAATGCCGTTCGAGCGGCTGGTCGAGATCTTCGACCAGCCTGAACTCGACGGCGCCTCCGATCTGGCCGAGGCGCTGCCGCGCGCCAAAGCGTGCAAGCTCCTGACCGCCATGTCGGTCGACCGCGCCGCCGATATCCTGCGCGAACTGGACGAACCGGCGAGCTCCGAGCTGCTCGGCGGGTTGGTCCCGCCGCTGCGGGCAACGCTGCTTTCCATTCTCGGCTATCCCGAAGGCAGCGCCGCCTCGATCATGACGACCGAATTCGTCAGCGTGCCGTCGGACTGGTCCGTCGGGCGCACGCTCGACTACATCCGCAAGGTGGAGCGGACGCGGGAGACCGTCTACGCCATCTACATCGTCGATCCAGACACGCATGTGCTGGTGCGCTCGACCGGCCTGCGCCGGCTGATCACCGGCGAGCCGGACGATCCGATCCTGTCGGTGGCGCCGGATCGCGCCCCGGTGACGGTGACGCCGCTGACCGATCGCGAGACACTGGCGCAGACGATCTCCAAATATGACCTGCTCGCGGTTCCCGTCGTCGACCACGGCAAGATCCTCGGCATCGTCACCATCGACGACATCATCGACATCATGATCGAGGAGACGACCGAGGACGCGCACCGTTTCGGCGGCATGGAGGCGCTCGACGAGCCCTACATGAAGATGAGCTTTCTCGCGATGATCAAGAAGCGCGGCGGCTGGCTGTGCGCGCTGTTCATCTCGGAGATGCTGACCGCCAACGCCATGCAAAGCTATGAAGGCGAACTGGAGAAGGCGATCGTGCTCACTCTGTTCATTCCGCTGATCATGAGCTCGGGCGGCAATTCCGGTTCGCAGGCGACCTCGCTCGTCATTCGCGCGCTGGCGCTGCGCGAGATCGGCCTTCGTGACTGGTGGCGGGTGGCGTTGCGCGAATTGCCAACCGGCCTGGTACTCGGCGCCATGCTTGGCGTGGTCGGCATCTGCCGCATCGCGCTCTGGCAGTATATGGGCTTCTACGATTATGGGCCGCATTGGCCGCTGATCGCGGCGACCGTGGGGGCAGCCCTTGTCGGTATCGTCACCTTCGGCTCGCTGTCGGGGTCGATGCTGCCGTTCGCGCTGAAACGGATCGGCTTCGATCCGGCGAGCGCCTCGGCGCCGTTCGTCGCCACGCTGGTCGATGTCACCGGCCTGGTGATCTATTTCTCGGTGGCGCTGGTCATCCTGCGCGGCACTTTGTTGTAATAAGCTTCAGGCCTCCCATCGCGGTGGCACAGCGGCTGCCATGGGGGGTTCTTCAAGATCGAGCGCGCGGGCGTCAATCGACCCGCACGCCGTTCTTCACGCGGTAGGTGGGCTTGTACATGGTGACCAGTTCCTCCGCTGCCGTCGGGTGGACGGCCATGGTGCGGTCGAAATCATCCTTGGTGACGCCGGCCTTCAGCGGAATGCCGAGCAACTGCGCCATCTCGCCGGCGTCCGGCCCGAGGATGTGCGCGCCGAGCACTTTTCGCGTGGCGCCATCGACCACCAGCTTCGTCAGCATCCTTTCGTCGCGGCCCGACAGCGTGTGCCGCATCGGCCGGAATGTGGCGCGGTAGATTTCGATATCGGCGTAGCGCTTGACGGCATCGTCCTCGGACAGCCCGACGGTGCCGATCTCCGGCTGTGAGAAGACGGCGGTCGGAATGGTGTCGTGGTCGGGCGCGGTCGGATTGCCCTTGAATGCGGTCTCGATGAAACACATGGCCTCGTGGATCGCCACCGGCGTCAACTGCACGCGGTTGGTGACGTCGCCGATCGCCCAGATGTTGTCGATGTTGGTGCGGGAATATTCGTCGACAACGATGGCGCCGGTTATGCCGAGCTCGATACCGACGCCTTCCAGGCCCATATTCTCGGTGTTTGGGAGGCGGCCGATGGCGAGCATGACCTGGTCGATCGTCAGTACCTTGCCGCCGGTGACCAACGCATCCAGCCTGCCGTCCGGCCGTTTGCGGACCCATTCCGACACGGCGTGGCAGAGGATCTTGATCCCCTTCTTTTCCATGGTTTCGTGCAGCATGTGCCGCAGGTCCATGTCGAAGCGTGACAGTATCTCCTTGCCGCGATAGACCAGCGTGGTGTCGACGCCCAAGCCATGGAAGATATTGGCGAATTCGACGGCGATGTAGCCTCCGCCCTCGATCATGATCGCCTTCGGCAGTTGCTTGAGGTCGAAAACCTCATTGGAAAAGATGCAATGCTCGTGACCGGGCAGCGCCGGGTGCGGCGCCGGCCGGCCGCCGGTGGCGATCAGGATCTGGTCGGCGGTGACGGTGCGGTCATCGCCCAGGAGATGCACGACATGCGGGTCGACCAGCATGGCGCGCGAGTGGAACGTCTCGCCGCCGGCGCCTTTCACGTTCTTTTCGTAGATCGCTTCCAGACGGGCAATCTCGCGGTCCTTGTTGGCGACCAGCGTCGGCCAGTCGAAGCTCGCCTCCGGCACCGTCCAGCCATAGCCGGCGGCGTCGGCAAAATGCTCGGGAAATTGCGAGGCATAGACATAGAGTTTTTTCGGCACGCAGCCACGGATGACGCAGGTGCCGCCATAGCGGTATTCCTCCGCGATGCCGACACGCTTGCCGAGCGCTGCCGCCACGCGCGCCGCTCTCACCCCGCCGGAGCCGCCGCCGATGACGAAGAGATCGTAGTCGTAACCGGCCATGCTGCTGTTCCTTGCCTCAGGAAATGTTTGCGACAGGTAGGCCGCATGAAGCCAAAAGAAAAGCCCGGTTTCCACCGAGCTTTCTGGTCCAGCGGCAAGGATGCCGGTGGCGAAATCAGACGTCTTAGTTCTTCGGCGCTTCCGGCTGGTCACCGTCTGCGGGCGCATCGCCGTCGGCAGGTGCAGCGCCATCGGCGGGGGCAGTTGCGTTATCCGGCGCAGGCGCGGCCGGAGCAGCGGCCTTCGCGGCTGCTGCCAGCGTTTCGCCGACCTGCTGGGCGAGATCGCGCGCCAGGCCGTTCTGCCAGATGTCGGCGGCCTTGACCAGTTCGCGCGTCACGTTGGGGCCGTTGTCGAGCAGCTTCTTGCCGGCATCGGAATTGTAGAAGGCGGCGATGTCGGTGAGATCCTTCTCGGAGAACACCTTGGCATAGGCGAGCGCTGCTTCCTTCTCCAGATCGGCACGGCGCGAGGCCAGCGCCAGTGCCTTCTCGCTGACGGTCTTGCCGATCAGCTCCTGCATATCAGGGTTCTTCTGGATGAGCTGCTGCTCGAGCGAGGCCGCTGCTTGCGGCAGGATGTTGTCGAACGAGTCGGTCGCGTGGATTGCCGTGACCGCCGCCCGTGCCGCCTTCAGATGCGATTCCGTGATCTCCTGCGAGAACGCCGGGGAAGAGAAGGCGAAAACGGCCGAAGCCGCCAGAACGGCGCAAAGATTGCGAACCCGGTTATGCAACATCATGATCGGTAGAACTCCCTGGTTTTCGGGCGGCATGGACGGTTTGGATGCCGTCGCCGCCGGCGATGATGGCCGCTGACGCCAGCCCGATGAAAAGACCATGCTCGACCACACCAGGAATGGCATGGAGAGCATTCGAAAGCGCTCTTGTATCCGGAATGCGGCCAAAAGATGCATTGAGGATAAAATGGCCGCCGTCTGTAACAAAAGGCTGGCCCCCCGTCATCCTCAATGTAACCGGGCCGGAAAGGCCGAGACTTTTGGCCGCTGCCGCGACCGCGATTTCGGTCGCGCGCAGGCCGAACCGGTTGACTTCGATCGGCAAGGGAAACCGGCCAAGGGTGTCGACCATCTTCGAGCGATCGGCAATGACGATCATGCGCTGAGATGCCGCCGCGACGATCTTCTCGCGCAAAAGCGCGCCGCCGCCGCCCTTGATCAGCGTCAGCGCCGCGTCGATCTCGTCGGCGCCGTCGACGGTGAGGTCGAGCTCGGGCGTTTCCTCAAGCGTCGACAGCGGCACGCCAAGTTCGCGGCAAAGGGCTGCAGTGCGCTCCGACGTCGGCACGCCGATGACGGACAAGCCGGTGGCGATCTTTTCGGCCAGCAGCCGCACGAATTCGTCGGCCGTCGTCCCGGTGCCGATGCCGATGCGCATGCCGTCGCTGACATGGGCAAGGGCAGCCCGCGCGGCCTCGACTTTCAACTGCCTCGCATTCATGCTCACCCCGGGGGTTTGGCTTGGTTCTGATTTTTCTGGATGCGCGCTCCTAGCACTTTTGCCCGCAGGGTCAAAGACTTTGGCTCCCACCGGCTTGCCTGAAAGAAGCGCAGCCGCTATCGCCTGCCTGCAATGCATCAGCCACAGGATAGGCCATGACCCAACCGATCATCGTGTTCGACCTCGACGGGACGCTGATCGACACGGCGCCGGATCTGCTCGACAGCCTCAATCACAGCCTTGCCGCCAGCGAGCTTGCCGCTGTCGACGAGGCCGGCTTCCGGCGTTTTGTCGGCCAGGGCGGACGGGTGATGATCGAGCGCGCGCATACCGCGCAGCAGAAGTCGCTGGCGGTGGAGGAGCACGACCGGCTGCTCAAGCTGTTCCTCGACCACTACACGCTCAACATCCCCGGCAAGTCGCGCCCCTACCCCGGCGTGGTCGAGGCGATCGCCCGCTTCGAGAAGGCCGGCTACCTGCTTGCCATCTGCACCAACAAATATGAGGCGAATTCGAAAGCGCTGATCGGGGCGCTCGGCCTGACAAAGCATTTCGCCGCGATCGCCGGCCAGGACACGTTCGCCTTCCGCAAGCCCGACCCGCGCCATCTCACCGAAACCATCAGGCTCGCCGGCGGTGACCCGCACCATGCGCTGATGGTCGGCGATTCGCAGACCGACATCGACACGGCCAAGGCCGCCGGCATTCCGGTGGTCGCCGTCGATTTCGGCTACACCGACCGCCATGTCAGAGAATTCGAGCCGTCGGCGGTGATTTCGCATTTCGACGCGCTGACGCTCGACCTGGCGGAACGGCTGATTGCAGCTGCGGCCGGCTGAGCGAAACGGGCGATTGCGCGGCAGCGTCCGCCCTTGCCTATTTCAGGCGTAGAAGGCAGGCGCATCGCCTTGACTTCAACCGCATGCCTCTCTTATATCGCGGCTCGCTTGGCCTTCGGGCAACGAGCGGGCGATTAGCTCAGCGGGAGAGCACACCCTTCACACGGGTGGGGTCGCAGGTTCAATCCCTGCATCGCCCACCATTTTCTTTCCCGGAACAGCACACTCCAAGCCAGCACTCCTAGCAGCTGCAACTCGCCCCTTCCCCACCAAAATTCTTCTGCGCAAAGTTCAACGCGCTTGAGTAGCTCGTGTAGCTCTGGAATTGGCAGACATCGGATCCGTTCCGCACCTTCATCTGCTCGAGATCCCAGAACGAAACCTCGATGTGATCGTTGGCGCAGTAGACCGTGTATTTTTCAGGCTCCAGCGCTCGTGCCTTCTGCGCCGGGATGGAGACGGCAGGAATGGAAAGCACGGAAAGTGCAAGCATGACGGCGTAGCGCGTGCGCATGTAAACCCCTTGAGTGAAACCGGCCCGTATTATCGCCGCTATTTTGAAGCGCTGCATCACGGCTTTTTGACGAACGACTTCTTTCCGGTGCCCGGCTCGCCGTCAGCTATGTGCTGATCCAGATCTCCGCTGTGTTGGCGCTAATTGGTACCGCTCGGGGGCGCGTGGCCGGCAGCAGGGAGGTCGGCTTGGATTGCGTCCTTTCGGTCATGGTGTTCCCTGCAAGGCATCGCAGGGCCGCGCGAGCCTAAGCCTTCTTCTTTCGTCTCCGTGATCCCGCCCGCATTGCAATTTCGCCGCCACGAACCGTTTCGTACTGGTCGGCGTCGACAATCGATTTGTCGAAGCTGACGCCGGTCATTTCGGAGATTTCGGTCAGCGGGTACATGGCGCCGATGAACTCGTCGGAGACGGCAAACTCCAGCTCCGTGTCCGACAGATCCTGTTCGAGGACGAAGCCATAGCTGGCGAGCCCGTCTGTGACGCGCGCCACGATCACCTTCCAGAAACGGCGCGGCACCGGCGCGCGAAGACTTGTTCCCTTGGGACCCTTGCCGGCAAAGGTCCGGTCGTCATCGGCGAGCACCGGCCCGGCGAAGACGCAAAGCCGCTCGCTCGCCGCCTCCGACAGGACGTGGTTCTCAAGATCGCCCCAGTTCTTCTCGCCGCTGTCGGAGCGGTTGTAGCCTTCGACCTGGGGCGAGCAGTTGGTGACATGGAAGGAGCAGACATTGCCCCTGAGCAGCAGCTCGAAGGTGCTGCCCCAGGCCACGTCATCGCGCCTGACGATATGACCCTTGTCGAAGGCGCCCTGATCCTGGGTGTAGAAGACGTCGGGGATCTGGTACTTGTCGTCGAGCCGCAGATCCGGGAACCAGCGCTCGCTGAACAGGCCGCCACGCGAATAGTTGCGGCCCTTTTCCGGCTCGCGCAGATTGCTCTCCTCGGTGACGTTGGAGGCGGTGAACAGCGCCAGCCGCCGCTTGGCGTGCATCTTGAGCGAAAAATTCTGGTAGTCGAGTTGCGTGCCGCCGGCCTTGAGCGGCGCCAGCACTGAGAGGTCGGTGGCCTCAGGCATTGGCACAATGACCGGTGCGAGTTTAGTGCCGCCAGAGAGAAATTTCTCGTCGTAGCCCTTATAGCCGGCATAGTCCGCGACCGTTTTGGGAACGAATGCGCCGCCTGGAGGGGTCGGCTTGGCCGCTTCGCGTTCGACCGATTCCGTGACCGCTTCATGGCCAGGCGTTGCGCCGAGCGAGACGGTGATGCGCAACGGCACTTCGAAGGTGACGCTGCCGCCCGGCGAAACGACGACGCCTCCGGATGGAGGCGTCTGGGTGGCGACGCCCGGGATCTGCTGGACGCCGCCGGCTTCAACCAGGTTTACGCCCTCGGCCGGCGATCCACTGTCCGCCTTGGTCCACCATGCGCCCCAACCGTTGGGGCCGCCGCTGGCGGCGCCGGCGAAATTGAGGCCGAGGTCGACGACACGCTGGTCCTTGGCGAGCGCGCCGGTGGGCACGGCGTAGTTGCGCTCGAGATAGCGGCCGGCGAAATGCAGCGCCACGACCTCGCCGGTGGCGAGGTTGATCATGGCGGTGCCGGAGTTGCCGCCAGTGGTCGAGCAATCATGTGTCGCCGCGCTGACGATCTTGCCGAAACTCTCCGTATCGAAGCCGCCCTGCAGCATGCCCGGTTGCAGGCGCTTGACCTGGAAACGATTGCGCATGAGCTCGTTCTGGACATCGACCGCGTTGCGATTGTCGAACGCGGGATAGCCGATGGCGACGACTTCCTGGCGCAGCATATCGCGCGCGTCGGCGACCGCGAGCGACAGCGGCGTGATGTTGTCGGGCAGGCCTTCGACTTCGAGGATCGCCATGTCCCAATAGGGATGGATCATCCGGACATTGCGGATCTTGAAGACGTTTCCCGCCGCCGAATCGCGCTTGAAGTCGATGCCGGCGGCGCGGCCGTTGATGAATTGCAGATTGCGGTCGCCAAGGCCGTCCGCAAATATCTGCGCCACATGACGATTGGTCATCAACAGGTTGCGGCCGACGACGAAGCCCGTGCCGCCGTAAGGGATATTGGTGTTCCACAACAGTTCGATACGCCCGATCGCCGGCAGGGCGGCTTCGATGCGCTGCTTCGATGCGGCCTCGCTGGTAAGCTTCGTCCACAGCGAATGGCCAGGTGTCGGAGCGCCGTCGAAAGTCAGCGTCGTAAAGGTGCCATCCTTGATGTCATAGACCGGTCGCAACTCCGGGATGATTATGGCTTCCAGATCGGAAAGCTGCTCGGGCGCGACTTCGGCGCCCCGCGCGAGGCTCTCCATGCCAGCGCGCGCCGATTCAAACGCCGCCTCCGCCTTGCCGGCTTCCGCAGGCGCAAGGGATTCCAGAGCGCCGCCTGCCATCGTCTCCACGTTGCCGAGGACCGATTCAGTCCCCTCGCCCCCGGTGACGAGATCGAGATATTGACGGATTCGCTGCTCTCTGCTGACCGGCATAGTCGCCCCCAAAGGTTCTGTCCAAGTAAAGAACTGTATTGCCCCATTTTAGACTGGTGCAATTCTGACCGGCAGGCAAGGAAACAAATCAACTCGCGTCGAAGATGACCGGAGCGCAACGTCGGCATGTCTCTTTGCCGGCAGTCGCTCGCGCGATGTATGACGTTCGCATTATTTCAGCGATGCCGTATGTGATCTCCGTCACAGACGCTCACGCTGTTTGCGCCCACCTATCGCAACGGGTGGAAGGGCCATTGCGGCCGCTCGGTTTTACAGAAATTTTATCACCTATCCATTTTTATCAGTTGCCGCCTGCACGCGCGGCTCCTCTCGCCGCGCGTGCAGGCGGCTTTCCGCCCGGCACGAGCCAGGCACTGGGCGCGACCACGGCGCCAAGCCTTTACAAGGCGTAATCGCAAGGGATGAACGCCGGCCTTTGACGCGGTGCACTCTTGCCTTAGACTTCGGGCCTTAAACTTCGCCGATTGCGGCAATTGGGAATTTGGAACATGGCTTTTGGCGGCCCTAACGACAGAAACGATCTGCCGCGCCTGGCACGCATCGATCCAAAGCTGTTCGATATCCTGTTCAGCGGCTGCAAGGTCGAGCGCTACGCCGCCGGCCAGCATCTGTTCGTCCAGGAAGATGCCGCCGACCGGATCTACGGGGTGATGAGCGGCACGGTGGAAATCTCGATCTATTCGCCCGGCGGACAGAAGCTGGTGGCCAATATCGAGCTGTCGCGCAGTCTGGTGGGCGAGATCGGCGCCCTGGACGGCCGGCCACGCACCGCCACCGCCATCTGCCTGACCGCTTGCGAGCTGGTTTCGCTCAGCAGGATACAACTCTTTGATCGCATTGAGAGAAATCCACCGCTGGCACGCGCGATGATCGAACTTCTGTGCGCCCGGCTGCGCTGGGTCAGCGGCGAACTCGGCGATCAGGCCTTCTTCGGCATCGAGGCGAGGCTCGCCAAACGCCTGGTCTTCCTGGCCAAGGTGATGGCCGACAGCGCCGGCTGGATCCCGATCTCGCAATCGGAACTCGGAGAGTTCCTCGGCGCCACGCGCGAGTCCGTCAACAAGACGCTCAACGACTGGCGCAACCGCTCGTTCATTGCCATCAAACGCGGCGGCCTGCGCATCACCGACACCGGGGCACTGCGCCACATCGCCGAGTCGCAGGACGACGACTGACGCCGAATCAGAGCCGCGAAATCAGGTAGCGCAGCGCCGAGCGGCTGGGCATGAAGAAATATCCACCCCCCTTGGTGGTGACGAATTGCGGCATGTCACGGAGCGTCGTGACCTTTTCCCATGACGGAATGGTGAACCTGCCATCGCCGCCGCGCGAACCAATCGTCGGGTCCTTTTCAGCGACGAGGCCCTGGAACGTGGCCGACGAAACCCAGGTCTGCTGAATGAATTCGTACTGGCGCTCTATGTCGGCGTTGAGGCACATGAACAGCAGCCCCTTTTCGACCTTGCCATTCTTACCGTCCTGCTTCTCATAGGTGCGGCCGACCCGCAGGATACGATGGCGCTTGCCGATATTGATCTGCGTATCGCGGTCCTCACCCAGCGAGTCGCGTGGGTTGGAACGGCGAATGTGGGCACCAAGCGGGCAGCGATGGCCTTGCGGATCCTCGGCGCCGGCGGCGAAGTTGTTGTCGATGACGCGTCCCGGATGATCCGGGTTGCGCACCAGCGAGCTACCGTTCTGCCAGCGGCCGAGCATCTTGGCGGCAATCCAGTCTTGCGTGATGGCTTGGTTGCCGAGTTGGCTCGCGACCAAGGCTGCAGCCTTTTTGCAGTAGTTGTTGAAGACGTCGACGTGCTGCTCGAACTGGCGAATAACCAGGAATGAACCGTTGCGCCCGAAATCGCGCGGCGGTGGCGGCAGGCCCGGAATCAGCCGGCTACGGCGCACCTGCGAAAGGATTCCAGTCCGATCGCGTGATGCGCTTACCGAGGGCGAGGCTGGATAGAACCCATGCTCATCACGATAGCCGAACAGGAACTCGCCGGGCGCGACCAGATGCATTGATGCAGCACCCCTGCTGGCGCGGGTCGTGCCCCGGACAATCGGCTGCGAAATCCCGTCCGCGAAACCGAAATGCTCGTAGGCTGGCCCACGTTCCGACCGATCGTCACGCTTTGCCCCGTCGGACGATTTCGTCTTCGTGTCGGTCGGACCCCGGTTTACGGCGAGCGGCAGTTCGGCGACGACCTTCATGCCTGCACCGGTCGTCTTTCGTCTCACGGTGGCAATCTCGGTCTTCAACCGTCCCGGGTCTTCAGCATAGCAGACGATGACCAGGTCCACAGGGTTCTCCAACGACCCCCACTCCCATTCGTCCGGGCCGTCGCGGCCTCGGTCGTCCAGTATGCGCCCACGCTCGGGATTGCCCATGCCATGGCGAAAGGCGATCGGAAATGTTTCCAGTGGATCGCCCTCCACACCCTCGTCGAGCCCAAACTGCCGCAGGCCACCGGGACCAAAGGCGACTATCATAGCTCGCCCGGCGGGCCTGCCTTCGCCGAAACTCGTCTGCTCGACAACGAAATCGAGCCAGGCTCTGCGCTTGGGCGCCGGCAACTTGTCCGGCACCCGGATCGCAAGCATATGCGAATAAGCGAGCGGGCCGAGCGGGCCGAAGAAGATGGACTGGATCTCGCCGGTTTCCAGCTGCTGTTCGAGAGGCGCCGGAAAGGCAGAGCTGATATTGGCCAGCAGCGAAGTGGTCTTTTGAACGGTGGTCGTTTCGCTCGCCGGGCGCCGTAGCGAACCGAACAAGCTCAGCCAGTCGCGCGCCTCGTTGCCGACGGCGGAAGCAATGCCGCGCCTGACCCGGGAATTGATCCGGATGCGCTCTGTGTTGATTTGGGGATAGGCGGAGTACCAGAACAGGGTCGGCACCTGCTGGCGCCGCGCCCAGCGCTTGAAACGATCGCCGTCGCGGGCGCCGTCCAGGAACAGCCATCGTGTGCGTGGATAGCCCACGGTGTTGCTCCACACGCCGGTCAGGCCAGCGGACGCCTTGGCGATGAAGTCCTCAAGATAGCTTTCCCAGCTGCCGCCGTAGTTGGAGAAGAACATCAATCGGTTGGAGCCGGGCAGCAGTATCCAGCGGGCGAAATGGATGGTGTTGATGGTGTTGAGGAAGCCTGGCTTGAATACCTTCTGGGCAGCTATCGAGATCAGGTAGAAAGAAAACCTGAGCGCCAGCCGCCGCAGAATGCCGGCCTTCATCGTCGAAATCGCAGTCAGATGGTTTTGTGCCGCGTGGCCCTCCTTGACGAGTATCGCGTTCAATTCAGATATGCCGATCGATGTGCTTTCCGGCCGATCCCTGTCCTCGCGGCGTCGCAGCGCCAGCAAGCACGAAAACGCCAGCAGCGCCGCTGCCACCAACATTCCGAGTCCCGACAACAGAAGTGAGGTGATTGCTACGGCTATGGCGGTGAAGGAGATTTCCTGGGAACTGATGTCGATAGATCTGCCGAACACCACACCGTAGGTCATGTACCAGCAAGCAGCCCAGATGATCGCCACCGTGACGAAGACCGGCGGCACCAGCAACGTCGTCATCAGGGCACGGCCCCAATGACCCGGCGGCTTTTCGAGCAGGCTTTCGGCCGGCTCGAACGCCCAGGCAAACGTCCCTAATGACTGGACACGCTGGCGAACTTCAGCGAGCACGGCAGGAGCGTTGCCGGCGCCTTTGCGTGGCCGCTCGACGATGTCGCGCACGGCTTCGAAAAGCTGCTGCTCGGCCTTGATACGCTGGACCGAGTGCCCCGGCGTGCCCGAAAACACCAGTCCGGCATTGCTGCCGAAAGACGGCGATATGTCGACATTGTGCTTGCGCAGGAAATCGTTCAATGCGCCGCCATCGCGCAGATCGCAGACCTCCTTGAAGATCGGCCGCAGCCGGTGCCCGATGGCGTGCGTGACTGCGTCGATGACATCGTCGATGCTGCCGTCACCGGAAATCTCGAGAACCAGAGCTCCTTTTTCCTGACCGGAATCAGCGCCGATCTCGCCGGTGCCGACCACGGTCAGGCTGGTGAAGTGGACGGTGCCGGCAATGTCGAGCGCGGTGCGGATCTCTTCGACGGCCGGGTTGCCGAGGCTGGCAACCTTGTCGCGGACAGCATCCAGCGACGCGGACCGGGTGACCGGGCAGACCACCGTCACCATAGACTGCGTTACGGTGCGGCAGAGTTCTGCCCGTTCGAAATCGACCTTGAGGGTTTCGGGATAGGCGCCGATGCGGGTCATGCGCCCGGCCTTGCCGGGCATGCGGCGCACGCCCTGCTTCTGGAACAGGGCGCGCAGGCTTTCGCCGATCTGGATCCTGGCGATCTCGGCGCCGATGCACTGATGAATGCCGTGGCCGAACACCATGTAGTCGCGATGCGGGCGCGATGTGTCGAACTGGTCCGGGTTCTGCACGGCGTCGGCATCGAACATCGCCGACAGCGTCGCCGGCATCACCACCGTGCCGGCCTTCACCAGGCGCTCGCGGCGCGTACCCTTGCCGATGATCGCGTCGCGGGCCGTGTAGCGCCAGGGGCCGACCCAGATCGGCTTGAAGCGCATGGCTTCAAGGACGGCCCTGTCGAGCTTGGCGGTATCGTTTTCGGTCAATGCGGCATCGATAGCCTGCCGTGCGTCGGGCCGCGACAGGATCACGTCGAGGCAATTGCCGGCGGCCAACACATTGGTCGGGACGAAGCCGGCGATCATGCCCAGCATGATCGAATTGAGGTCGTCCCGCGACAGGCGGCCCTGATCCATCTGGACAACCAGCCTCGCCAGCGGTTGCTCGGCCTTCAAGCCCCGGTCCCTGGCCGACTGGATGGAGCGATCGATGACTTTGAGAAGACGGTCGCCCGCCACCACTGCGAGTTCGCGCATGACGGGGCTCGCCGTCGGGTCCGAAAAGAACAGCGCACTCAGCGCGATCGCCCAGTCGGCGAATTCGGATTCATCGTCGATCTCGACGCCGAAATAATCTCGACAGATGTGCACCGGGACGATCTTCATCAACCTGGAGATCGCATCGAAGCCGGGGCTAGCGCGCGTCATGATCTCTTGCGAATGACGCGCCGCGATCGGCCTGACGGCGGCTTCGACCTCGGCCGGCGGGAATGCACTCAGCACCGACGATTTCATGCGCCGGTAGTCGGCGCCGTCCTGCATGCCGAGGATGAAGTTGGATCCCCGGGCAAGCTCGGTCATTTCCGGGCCGTATGGGGTCTGGAATTCGTCGCCGCGCTCCAATATGTCGCGGACATCGGCGTTCTTGGTGACCACGAGAACACCGAAGAGCTTGCCGGTCGGCCGGAAACGCCGCAACAAGGAAAGCGCCCAGCGGGGGTCTTCGGCCAGAGACCCGACGATGCGCGCAATCAGCCCTGTCTTCCGGATCCGGCCGAGATCGAAGGGCGGCATTTCCGACAGCGGGCGCTGGTTTTTCTGGGCCGCGCGAATAGCGTCGAAATACTTCAGTTCGGTCATGCGCGTTCAAGCCCCCCGGCTATCCACGTTATTGCGATGCCGGCCGTTCAACGCCTAGGTTTGCATCGGTTGCACGTATGTGAATCTTTTCACAGTTGGTCCATGTTCCAGCCAGCATTGACGCCATGTTCATTTGGCCAGTCGGAAATTGGCGACGAGGATCTCGTTCGCGGCCTTGTCGGTGAACGGTATCCAGCGCACACGCTGTTCTGAAAAATCGGGATGCCGGGTGGTGAAAATGGTCATCTCGCGCCGCGCCTGTTCCGGCCGGCCGCTTCGCATCAGCGCGCCGATCTTCAGGAACCTGGAATAGAAATAGCCGGGAGACAGGTTGAGCGAGCGGTCAGCGGCAGCGATCGCCGCCGGCCAGTTCTCGACCAAACAATAGGCCGCCGTCAGTTCCCCCAGATTGTGGAAGCGGTAGAGGTCGAACGGGCTCAATCGCTCGGTATCGAGAAAGAACGGTATCGCGGTCGCGGCATTGCCGAGCAGCAGCTGGGCGCTGCCCATGGCCGAGCGCGCGAAGGCAAAGCTCGGATTGATGTGGATCGCTTCCTCGAGATGGTCGACGGCCGACCGCGGTTCGCCGCGCATGATGTCGACGGCGCCGAGATGGGCGTGCGGGCGCGCATCCAGGCTGTCCACCAGCAACGCCTTGCGGGCAAACTGCTCGACCTTGTTCAAATCGTCGCTGTCGCCGAAACGCAGCCATGCCCGCCAGAAATACCACCACGCCAGTTCGTTGAGCACGGCGCTCGAGTTGGCGTCCTCGCGGTAGGCCTTCTGGAAGAACTCGAGTGCGGTTTCGGTGTCGCCGCGGGTGCGCCGGTTCATGTGCCAGCGGCCCCGTCGCACCAGTTGCCAGGTCTCCAGGCTTTCCCAGGGAACCTGGAAGGTGCGTGCCTGTTCCGCCCGGTCGACCTCCTTGTCGAGGATCGAAACGATCTCAGCGCCGATCTGGTCGCGCAGGTTGAAGATGTCGACCAGATCGCGATCGAAGCGCTGCGACCACACCAGCCGCCCGTTGGACGCGTCGGCCAGCGAGGTGTTGAGGCGGATCTGGCCACCATTGCGCATCAGCGTGCCGCTGACGATGTAGCGCGCGCCGAGCGCGTTGCCG
This sequence comes from Mesorhizobium sp. P160219, assembly GCF_057786095.1. Classification (NCBI taxonomy): domain Bacteria; kingdom Pseudomonadati; phylum Pseudomonadota; class Alphaproteobacteria; order Hyphomicrobiales; family Phyllobacteriaceae; genus Mesorhizobium; species Mesorhizobium sp. P160219. The sequence goes on along the minus strand of NZ_JBYNWG010000001.1, from coordinate 4,464,589 downwards.
ATCACCCGCGTGCCCAGCGTGTCGTCGCGGAACTGGAAGCTGGAGCCCTTGGCGATGACCGAGAGCCATCTGGTGTTGGATAGACCATAGATGATGTCCTCGGCGATGCCGTCGGCCATGTAGCCGATGTCATGCTCGCCGCCATCGGCGTGGAAGGGCAGGACGGCGATCGCCGGCGGCCCCTTGGACGACAGCTTCTGCTGCGCATTGGCCTGGGGAATGGCCGCGAACGACGCCGCCGGCGAGGATCCGTTGCCGCTGCGGCCGGCGATCAGAACGCGCACCGGCAAGGCGATGTTCTTCAGCATGAATTCGCCGAGATCGGTGAAATCGGCCGCCGTCTTGTCCTTCACATGGTGCCAGGTCGTCTCCGAAACGGCGAGACCGTTGCCCGGCGCGAATTCCTGGATTCTCGCCGCGATGTTGACGTCGTCGCCGTAGAGGCGGCCATCACGCACGATGACGTCGCCGGTGTTGATGCCGGCGCGAAACGGCATGCGCATATCGTCGGCAACCTCGGCGTTGAGGGCGACGATGCGGCCCTGGAAATCAAAGGCTGCGCGCAACGCCTCGATCGGATTGCCGAACTCGGCCATGATGCTGTCGCCGGCGTCGCCGAACGTGCGGCCGCCAAATGTGCCACAGCTGTCGGCGATGATGTCGCGCCGTTCCTCGAATGCCGCGACAGCAGACTCGTCGTCGATGCCCATCAGCCTCGAGAACCCGACGGCATCGATAGAAATGATTGTCGCCAGCTGACGGGTGTAGTTCCGTACAGCCATGTTCGAGCCCCCGCTCCCTTTCTGGTTCTGGTCCAGCACAGGCGACGACCCGTTCCTGAAACACTTCGCCGCGCGCTGAGAGATGAAGATTCCGGCGGGGTTGGCGCGCCATGCCACCCCGCCAGGACCAGAAGTCTAGCAGGGTCTTTGGCAAAGCTCTACCACCATCGGGTTGTCCAGCGCGGGCCGTGGCAGCACTCATGGTTGGCCGGCCGTTGGCGCAAATATGGGCGTGCCGTCGCTCTGATCGCCGCGATCCAGGGCTTCACGGAACCTGCGCGACGTCAGCTATCGGAACAAACTGTGCTGCCTGCGAGTTTCCGGTGCGGTTCAGCCAACGTGAAATGAGGGTAATCATGCGAAATCTTGTTCTGGCGACCGGTGTCGTCGTTGTTCTGGCCGGCTCGACGGCCTTTGCCGCGGATGACAGCCCGCTGCCGCCGACGAATGCCCAGAAACTGTCGGCAATCATCGCCAAGGTCGAGCAGCGCGACGGCTTTCGCTATGTGAAGGAGGTCGACTGGGACAAGGACGGCTACACCGTGACCTATTACACCGCCGACAAGGCGAAAGTCGAAATCACCTTCGATCCCGTGACCGCCGAACCGAAATAGCGCCGATACCGCACCGCTTCGGCAATTCCGTCCGCCGCGTTTTTTGCCTACGATGGTGGCAGTTGTCGGACAACGGGGCGACCATGCTTTCTTCCAATCGAATTGCCAACTCGTTTGCGCTTGTCGTCGCACTTGCTGGCGGGGCGGTCTGCCTTGGTCCAGCGCGTGCCGACGGGCCGTCCTTCGACTGCCGCAAAGCCAGCCTGCCGGTGGAAAAGGCGATCTGTGCCGACCCGCAACTGTCGGCAATTGATGCCTTGGTCGCCAAGGCCTTTACGGGTTTCGAGCCAGCCTTTGGCCGCGAAAAGCGCAAGATCGCCCGTGCGCTCATCACTGACAGGAACGCCTGCGGGCAGGATGCCGCCTGCATCGTCAGCGCCCAGAACAATGCGCTGCAGACCTACGGCAATGCGCCGTCCTGGGTGCAGGATTACAACATCGCCCTGATCGGCAAGAAGGCGCTCGACACCGCGGCCCGCCATCCGGGCAGCCCCGACCAGCCCCTGCCCTCGTCGATCGGCCAATGCGCCTTGACCCACATCACCGCGCTGACGACGCGGCTCGGCGACGACCCGCTGGAAACCGCCGGCCCTGAAGCCGGCAGCCTGGCGCGGTTCAGCAATGGCGGCGCCGGGGTTTCCTACGAGCGGGAGCCTGGCCTTGCCAGTTCGAAAGCCGGCGATCCTGTCGTCATGTGCCTGATATCGATCCCGAGGGATTGTCCGCAGGGCGACGAGCGCGGGCGGGTCTATTACGGCGTCGACCTCACGATAAAAGGCACATGGGTTTTGCCGGATTCACAACATCTATGCGGCGGCGCCTGAAGATTTGCCGCAAAGCACTGCTGGATGCACTCTTGCGCCGATCCGCCTTTGATGGCTGAGTGCGCGTAACAGTTGCAGGGCGCGGGGGTGCATGGCCATGGTTAAGCATGTTTTGAAGCGCATCCTGATGATGCTTGCCGGCTATTTCGTTTCGGTGCTGATCGGATTGTTCGCGGTCGTGGCGATATATTGCGCACTCGCCGTATTGCCCAACGCGCCGGACTATTTCGGCGCCATGCAATTTTCGCCCATTGTCGTGCTGCTGTGGCCGCCGCTCGGCATGGTCGTCTATTTCCTGACGATCGTGCTGACCGGCCTGCAGACGCTGATCTTCGCGCTGCTCGCCGAATTCTTTGCCCTGCGCAATTTCCTGGTGCACATGCTGTTTGGCGCCGCTGCCGCTGCAGCCGGCTTTTTCCTGGTCTGGCCGGCCGCGGAAGAGGATGCCGGACACTGGGCCGATATCGGCATCATCGCCGCCGCCGGCCTCGTAGCCGGTCTGGTCTATTGGCTGATCGCGGGCCGCGACGCCGGCTTCCGGCGTCCGCTCATCCAGCGCTGATCGCAGGAAACGGCCGACCGTCTATCGGCCAAAAATCTAATAAAACCAGAGAGACAAAGTGAGTTCCTCGTTTCGTTGAACGAGGAACTCCGCTGGTTCAGCTCGTCGGCGAACGCACCGCTTCGGTCGCGTCAAGCGCCTGCATCAGCCGCGTGTCGCGGTCGTAGACGTCGTTGAAATATTCGACTTTGCCGGACAGGTCCGGCCAGGCAGTGAAGTAGGAGACATAGACGGGAATCGTGCGTGTCACGTCTTCGCTGGCATGGCCGTGCTTGAGCTTTTCGGCGATGTCGTCGACCGAGACGCCGAGCACCGCCGCCGCCATCCCACGTGGATCCTGAAGGCGAATACAGCCATGGCTGAGCGCCCGCATATCGCGTTGGAAGAAGGATTTTTGCGGCGTGTCGTGCATGTAGATGGCGTGCTTGTTGGGGAACAGGATCTTCAGTTCGCCCAGCGCATTGGCTTCGCTCGGCTGCTGGCGCACGCTGTAGGGAATGTTGGCGCCGTAGGCGCCCCAATTGACCGAGGAAGAGGGAACCCGCCTGCCGCGCGAATCGGTCACCTCGTAGCCGGCACGGTCGAGATAGCCCGGATCGCCACGCAGCCTTGGCAGCATCTCGTTGACGATGATCGACTGCGGCACGCCCCAATAGGGATGGAAATCGACCTGCTTGATCTCCTTGAAGAAGAAGGCGGTCTGGTTGGTGGTCCGGCCGATGACGACGCGGGTCTTCAGCTTCTCCTCGCCATTGTCGATATAACTGGCGGTGAAGGCGGGCTGGTTAATGAACACCCGCGGGCTACCAAGATCGGACGGCAGCCAGCGCAACTCTTCCAGCGCGACCTGCACCTTCTGCAGCCTGTCTGCCTTGGATGCGCCGGCGAGCGAGGCGACGGTGCGCGGGCCGATGACCCCATCGCCCTTCATGCCGGCCTTCACCTGCACGGCCTTGATGATCGGAACCAGTTCGGGAACATAGACATCGCTGGTGCCGAGACGAGACAGGATCTCGCCATAAGCGCCGCCCATCTCGTCGTCGAGATTGCGCGCGATCAGCGTCAGCAGCTTCGGCAGTTCGGCGCTGGTCTCGCCGGGCTTCAGCAACAGCTTGGGATCGACCACGATTTCGTTTTCGGCGCTCGCCTGCAGCGATTCAAGTTCGACGCGCAGCGCCTGATATTCCGCGTTCTGCGGGTGCCGCGATTCGAGGTAGGTGCGCACTTCCTGGGTGTGAGCCAGCGTCTTGAGCGCGCCTTCCATGTCGACCGGCTTCGGCGGAAATTCATAGTAGCCGGTGATGCGATTGGGATCGACGCGCCCGCTCTGGGCGTCACGGGCATAGCGCAGCACGCGCGCCGACAGCGCCATCTCGAAGCGCACGAGTTCCTTCAGATGGGCATCGGCATTGACCGCCGATGCGTTGGCTGCCGGCACTTCGACCGTGTAGTCGGCCGACGTGAGACCATAGCTTGCGGCTTCGCCAAGCACCCGCACCGCATCCTGGGCGCGGGCATTGGGATTGCCTTCGTTCACCCAGATGAAATCAGGATTGGCAGAGTAATAGGCAATCAGTGCCTTGGCGATATCGGGCTCGGCATAGAGTTCATAGTCGCTGAGGCCTGCAACGGCTTCGCGGAAGGCAGTGCTGGTCGCCGACGGCACAAAGGCGGCGTCTTCAGCTGTTGCCACCTGGGGAGGTGCTGCCACCAACGCGGCAAAGTCGACGCGCACCAGCCGGTCGGCCTTGTAGGTGTAGTAGGACGGGCTGCTGATCCTGGTGCCGCCACCGCCCGACACGGCGGGCTTCGGCTTGCGCTTCGGCGGCGGCGGGAATTCGCCTTGCGGCCTGTGCTTGACGCCACCGCCGAACAGCATGTCGAACAGGCCTTGCGCGCTTGCCTGCGGCACACCGAAGGCCAGTGCTGCCGCTACTGCAAGCGGCATCACGGCGGCTTTATTTCCGAGGAATCTCATTAATCACCCGCTCCGGCTGCAAGCCGGCTCCCGTTCCGCGCCGCTAGACGATCTTGCCAACCGCATGGCGGATGTAAGGCGCTACTATACCGATTCATACCGATTTCGTTAAGCTTCCATAAATTTCCGCGGGCCTGTTGCAGAACGGTTTCACAACATCGTGACGTCTGGAGCGGCGTTGCCGCCCCAGACCGGTCAAAGCGGCTGCTGCTTCAGGCGTTGGCGCCACCGTCGATGGTGAGCGCGGCGCCGGTGACGAAGCGCCCTTCCGGACCGGCGAGCCAGGCAACCATGCCGGCGATCTCGTCAGCCTTGCCGAAGCGGGGCGTCGCCATCTTCCGCCGCTGGTGTTCGGCATGCGGGCCTTCGGCCGGGTTCATGTCGGTGTCGGTCGAACCGGGATGAACGACGTTGGCGGTGATGCCGCGCGGACCGAGGTCTCGCGCCAGCGCTTTGGTCAGGCCGACCAGCGCAGCCTTGCTGGTCGAATAGGCGCTGAGGCTGGTGTCGGTGACGCGCTCGGCCAGATTGCTGCCGATCGAAATGATGCGGCCGCCCTCGCCCATGTGAGCCGCTGCCGCCTTCGAGGCCACGAACGGCGCTCTCAGATTGACCTCAATGGTCTCGTCAAAGTTGGCCAGCGACATCTGTTCGATGGGCGCCGCGCGCCAGATGCCGGCGCTGTTGACCAGGATGTCGAGCCGGCCGAAGGCATTCACCGCCTCGGCGACCGAGCCTTCGATGGCGGCGGCGTCGCGATTGTCGGCTTGGATGGCGATCGCGCGACCACCTGCCGCTATAATCTCGGCGACGACAGCTTGGGCCGGCGCCGCACTGTTGACATAGGTGATGGCGACGTCGGCGCCATCGGCCGCGAGCCGCTTCGCAATCGCAGCACCAATGCCGCGGCTGCCGCCGGTGACGAGTGCTGCCTTGCCGTTCAATCCGTTCGCTGACATGTCATGCTCCTTTTATGTAACGATCAATACATAAATCTGGCAACCTTGCCTCGCGACGTCAAGTGAATTATGTATCGGTCAACACAGAAAAGATCGTCATGCCGGAAAGAGGCCGTCCCCGCACCTTCGATCGAACCGCCGCCTTGCGGCAGGCGATGGAGCTGTTCTGGGCCAAAGGCTATGAGGGCACCTCGATCGCCGACCTGACCGCGGCGATGGGGATCAGCTCGCCCAGCCTCTATGCCGCCTTCGGCAGCAAGGAGGCGCTGTTTCTGGAAGCGACCGAGTATTACACCCGCAACGAAGGCACCGAGATCTGGAGCGCGCTGGACGAAGCGCCGACGGCATGCCAGGCGATCGAGAATTTCCTGAGCCAGACGGCAAAAGCGTACTCTCAGGACGACCGCCCGCAGGGCTGTCTCATCGCGCTGGGCGCACTGCACCAGGATTTAAGCAGCGGCGCGATCTGCGATGATTTGCGCCGCCGCCGCGCCGAAAACCACACCCTCTTGCTGAGACGGCTGGAACGCGGTGTGGCGGAAGGCGAATTGCCGGCGGGCTTCGACAGCAACGCGGCGGCGACCTTCTATGCGACGGTCCAGCACGGCATGTCGATCCAGGCCCGCGACGGCGCCTCGTGCGACGCGCTGATGGCCACAGTGGCCGGAGCGATGGCGGCGTGGCAGGGGCTGGTCGGAACAGCGTGACAAAGCGCGGAGCTTGTGCTGGAAATCCAGTCGGCGGCGAAATGCGCCGGGAGGGATCATCCGTGAAAAAAGGGTATCGCGAGTTGCTCGACGAGGCCAATGCCGAGATCGAGGTGGTCTCGCCCGAGGAAGCGGCCGGGCTGCTCGACGACGAGGACACCATCTTCGTCGACCTGCGCGATCCACGCGAGATCGAGCGGGACGGCCAGATCCCCGGCGCCAAACATGTCACTCGCGGCATGCTGGAATTCTGGATCGATCCCGAAAGCCCCTACCACAAGCCGTTCTTCGCCTCGGGCAAGAGCTTTGTCTTCTTTTGCGCGGGCGGCTGGCGCTCGGCGCTGGCCACCAAGACGGCGCAGGATATGGGGCTGTCGCCGGTCAAGCACATCCTTGGCGGCTATACCGCCTGGAAGGCGGCCGGATTGCCCGTCGAGCCGGGCGGCAAGAAGAAGGGCTAGCTCACCGCTCCGGCGTTGTCGGTGTCGGACAATACACCGATTGGAATCAATGCAGCATCGGCTCGCGCTCGTTTTTGACAAAGGTCACAGCGCGTTCGATGACACCTTTGTCGGCGAGAATGCGACGGTGGCCGAGCCCATCGGCCCAGTGCAGCCGCACATGGCTGCCGGCGCCGGCGTAGCGCCTGGCATGGTCGGCCGGAACTTCGCGGTCGTCCGGCGCGTGGATGACCAGAGTCGGCACCGGCGCTTCGGCCAGCTGGCGATCGCCGGTGAATTCGTGCAGCGGCCGGCCCGACAACCTTTTCACCTGATCGGCCATGGAAACCTGCGAACGCGGGCCGACGTTGAGCATGCGGCTGAAGTCGGCGAAGATCGCCGGCAGGGAACTTGGCGCGGCCACCAGCACCAGCCGCTCGGCCGCCACTGGGTGGATACCCCTGATCGAACCGGCAATGGCATTGGCGGCGACGGCGCCACCGAAGGAATGGCCGACGATCGCCTTGAACGGACCGAACCATTCGCTGGCGACCCTGACCGCCTCGACCGCATTGATCATGTTGAGATGCCGGCCCAGCGACTGGCCGTGGCCCGGCAGGTCGAGCGAGGCGACCCGGTAGCCCGCATCGCGAAAACCTTCGATCAGAGCGCGCATATATTCCGTGCGCGAACGCCAGCCATGGACGACCAGCACCGTGCCGGCGGACGCCCTGCCCGGCTCGGGCCGGAATTCGTGCACCATGACGCAGCCGGCCTTGGTCGTAAGCCGACGATGGCGCGCCTCGGCCATGAAGCCGGCGGCGCGGTCGACCGCACGCCGCTCGCCGTCACTGAGCGCCTTCACGCTCGGCGTGCGGCAGAACAGTTCGAAGGCGGCGCGCCCGCTCAGGCGGGGCGCCACATGCTCGGCGGCGCGGAACACGCCCCGGATGACCTTCAGTCCAAATGATGCCATAGTGGCGATCCATCCATTCCGTTCAAGCATGAACATAATAGTTCAAACATGAACATTAAACAAGAGCTGCCCTGGGACAACCCGCGCTTTCGCAACTGGGTCGCGGTGGCGCGCGCCTGCCATGTGCTGGAGCGTGCGCTGGCGGTAAAGCTGGCGCCGCTGGATCTCAAGCCGGCGCAGCTCGACGTGCTGATGAACCTCTATCGCCATCCCGGCATGTCGCAGCACGATCTCGCCCGCAAACTGCTGGTCGGCCGCTCCAACATCACCATGCTGTTGCCGCAGCTCGAGGTGCGCGGCCTGCTGCGCCGCGAAGGCGACGAGAAGGACAAGCGCGTGCTGCGGCTGACGCTTACCGAGGCCGGCACGGAGCTTTTGATGAAGGCGCTGAAGGTGCATATGGCGCTGATCGAAAAGGCGATGAGCCAGTCGACAGCGGAACAGTGCGACATGATCGGCGAACAGATGCGCAAGATCTATGACGTGCTGAAGGATACCTGAGCCGTTCGATCCACGCGCCTCCCACCTCACCACATCGTCTTCTTCGCCCGCTCCGGCCATTCCTTGTCGTAAGTACCGGCATCGATATTCTTGCGGCTAGTGACTTCCAGGATTGTTCCGGGTGTCGGCAGCGATTTCGGGTCGACGTGCTTTGCCGGGTTCCACAGCTCCGAGCGAACGATGGCGCGGGCGCACTGGAAATAGACCGAATCGACATCGACCACGGTGACCGAGCGCGCCGGCTTGCCTTCGACGGCGAAGGAGGCGCAAAGCGCGGCGTCGGTGGCGATGCGGGCGCGGCCGTTGACGCGCAGCGTCGTGCCCGAACCCGGCACAAGAAACAGCAGCCCGACGCGAGGATCGCGGATGATGTTCTTAAGCGAATCGGCGCGGTTGTTGCCGCGTCGGTCCGGCATCATCAGCGTTCTCGGGTCATGCATGCGCACAAAGCCGGCGAGATCGCCGCGCGGCGAACAGTCCAGCCCTTCCGGCCCGCTCGTCGCCAGGGCGACAAAAGGCGAGGCTTCGATGAAGGCGGCATATTCGGGAATGACGTGGTCGAGTTCCTTGATCGTCGACGCTTCGCCGGGCAGGCCGTAGAGGGCTTCGAGCTGTTCGACCGTGGTGATGTCAGACATTTTCCCGTCTCCGAACCTTTGCCGGCGTTACCCCCAGTCAATGACGTTTTGCGGACAGTGCCGACTAGCGGTCGCGGCTCAGTCCCTTCTCCTGGAGCTCGGCGAGATAGGCATTCCAGCGCGCGTCCTTTTCGTGGCCAAGCGTGTGCAGGTAATTCCAGGTGAAGATGCCGGTGTCGTGAAAATCGTCGAAGGTGATGCGCACGGCGTAGTTGCCGACCGGCTCGATCTTCAGGATAGCAACGTTACGCTTGCCGGGAACCGTCACCCGCTGGTCCGGCGAATGGCCCTGCACCTCGGCCGAGGGTGAAGCGACGCGCAGCAGTTCGGCCGGCAGTTCGAACGGCCGATGATCGGGAAAGGTGACGGACAGCAGTTTTCTGTCCTTCGAGACCCTGAGTTCCTTCGGCGCCGTCATTGTTCTGCATCCCGCATCGATCCGCCATTCCCTACGCTGCTTCGCGCGAGCGGAAAAGGCCATTTGGACCCGGCCGACATCGGATGTCGGCCGGGGAATGTCACCAAAGATCGAGAGCGGCTATCTTGAATGGCGGGTTGGATCGTATCACATAGCCGTATATAACGGCACCACTCGCAGCATTGGAAACGCTTGAACGCATGGACATGATCGATCCCTTCGGTCGCACGATCAGCTACTTGCGCGTGTCGGTCACCGACCGCTGCGATTTCCGCTGCACCTATTGCATGGCCGAGGACATGGCGTTCCTGCCCAAAAAGGACCTGCTGTCGCTCGAGGAACTCGACCGGCTCTGCACCGTCTTCATCGAAAAGGGCGTGCGCAAACTGCGCCTCACCGGCGGCGAGCCGCTGGTGCGCAAGAACATCATGCATCTGGTGCGCCAGTTGTCGCGGCACTTGAAGAGCGGCGCGCTGGAAGAGTTGACGCTGACCACCAATGGCTCGCAGCTGTCGCGCTTTGCCGCCGAGCTTGCCGATTGCGGTGTCGAGCGCATCAATGTCTCGCTCGACACGCTCGATGCCGACAAGTTCCACGCCATCACCCGCTGGGGCCATCTCGGCAAGGTCATGCAAGGCATCGATGCCGCGCAGGCGGCGGGGCTGAAGGTGAAGCTCAACGCCGTTGCGCTGAAGGACTTCAACGACGTCGAGCTGCCGGAGATGATGCGCTGGGCGCATGGCCGCGGCATGGACTTGACCGTCATCGAAACCATGCCGATGGGCGAGATCGACGTCGACCGGACCGACCAGTATCTGCCGCTGTCGCTGCTGCGCGCTTCGCTCGAGCGCCAGTTCACGCTGAGCGACATCCCCTACAAGACCGGCGGTCCGGCCCGCTACGTCCATGTCGCAGAGACCGGCGGCAGGCTGGGCTTCATCACGCCGATGACGCATAATTTCTGCGAAAGCTGCAACCGCGTGCGGCTGACCTGCACCGGCACGCTCTATATGTGCCTGGGCCAGGAGGATGCCGCCGACCTGCGCGCCCCGCTGCGTGCGTCCGAAGGCAACGAACTGGTCGCTGCTGCCATCGACGAAGCGATCGGCCGCAAGCCGAAAGGCCATGATTTCATCATCGACCGCCGCACCAGCCGCCCGTCGGTGTCGAGACATATGAGCGTCACCGGCGGCTGATTTTCTCCGCGATTGGTGCAAGGAATGTCTCCCATTGTCGGCTGGAGACATCGAATGAAGCGTCTTTCCATTGGATTGGCAGTTGCACTGATCGCGGCAGGCAGCGCCAATGCAGCGCCGTTCACCTACACCAATGCGCGCTTTGGCACGGTCTGCACCTTTCCCGACGACATCTTCACCGATCGCCAGCCCGAGCCGTACAATGGCGACGGACAGCAGTGGCTCAGCGCCGACGGCGCCAGCCTGATCTGCTCCGGTATTTTCAACGTCAGTGACGACACCCCAAAGAGCTTCGTCGCCGAGGAGAAGGCAATCAAGGAAGCGGGCTACCAGATCAGCTACAGCAAGACCGGCAAGAACTGGGCGGTGCTGTCGGGACTGAAGGATGGCAAGATTTTTTACGAACGGCGCCTGTTCGGCAAGGACGGCGTCATCCGCACCGTGCGGATCGACTATCCGCCGGCCGTTAAAGCGAAATACGATCCGCTGGTCGGCGCCATTGCCGGCAGCCTCAAAGGACCGTGAGCTTTTCGGACACACACCAGAAAAAGTCTCATGCGCATATAGCTGGCGGATTTACCGCAAGCGCGTTCGAGCCTAGATTCCTGGACATAGCGGCTCGTCGCTCGGTTTGGGGGAATACGACATGCGCACATTCTTACTTTCTCTTGCAATGCTTGGGTTTGCCGCCGCGCCGGCAGCAGCACAGTCCATCGGTGGCAGCTACACCGTCGCGGGCACCAATTTCGACGGCTCGAAATATGGCGGCGAAGCCACCATCACGCTGACCAGCGAGACCACCTGTACCATCCATTGGGAGACCGGCGGATCATCGTCGGACGGCATCTGCATGCGCAACGACGATGCCTTTTCCGCCGGCTATGTCATGGGCAAGGAAATCGGTCTTGTCGTCTACAAGGTAGAGGATGACGGCTCGCTGCACGGCCTGTGGACCATCGCCGGCAAGAACGGCAGCGGCACCGAGGTGCTGACGCCGAAATGAGCCTGCTGGTCATCCAGCCAGCCCTCTCAGGGATTTCTATTGGCCACGGGTGAAAATCCTTGGCCTATTTCTTTGACGTTGCTGTCTTGCCGCCGGCTGCTACAGGCTTGAGCGGTTCACCGTTTCGCCGAAACGTCGAACCGCTTTATTCTTTGTTTTCACGCAATTCCGGACGGAAAACCGTTTCACACTTTTCCTGGAATTGCTCTTGCAAAACCGGTAACGCCCTTGCCTCTTTCCCCAAACATTCGCGGCGCGCTGTGCATGATGGTGGCCATGATCGGCTTCACCCTCAACGACGCCATTACCAAGTTCTCGTCGGAATCGATGAACATGGCGCAAGTCATGCTGGTGCGGGGCGCCTTTGCGTCGCTGCTGGTCGGCCTGCTCGCCTGGCAGCAAGGTGCGCTCGCACGGCCGGGCTCGATGCTGCAGCCGCTGGTGGCGCTTCGCGTGGTCGCCGAGGCCGGCGCCACCGTCGCCTTCCTTGTCGCATTGGCGCATCTGCCGATCGCCAATGTCTCCGCGGTGCTGCAGGCGCTGCCGCTGGCGGTGACGATGGGGGCGGCACTCGTATTCAGCGAAGCGGTCGGCTGGCGGCGCTGGCTGGCGATCGCCGTCGGCTTCGGCGGCGTGCTGATCATCGTGCGGCCAGGCTTCGAAGGCTTCAGCGTCTATTCGCTGTACGCACTCGTCAGCGTCGCCTGTTGCGCAGTACGTGACCTCGCCACCAAGCGCATCCCGAGGGCTATCCCGACCTTGCTGGTGTCGACGGCAACGGCAATCGCCATGACCATCGTTGGCGCCGTGCTGCTGTCGCCGATGGGTGGCTGGACGCCGATGTCCGGCAAAGGCACGGCACTGTTGGCATTGGCGGCGGTGCTGGTGCTGATCGGCTACCAGTTCATCATCATGGCAATGCGGGCCGGCGACATCTCCTTCATTGCGCCATTCCGCTACACCGCCCTCTTTTGGTCGATGCTGCTTGGCCTCATCATCTTCGGCGATGTTCCCGACCTGCCGATGATCTTCGGCTCCGCCATCATCATCGGCTCCGGCCTCTACGCGCTCTATCGCGAGCGGGTCGCCGGCCGGCAAAAACCCGCAGCCGAAAGCGCTGGACCCGACATGGCGCCGGACGGCATATAGTTTGGCCATGAGCCAAGACATTGCAGGAATTATCCTGGCCGGAGGCCTGTCACGGCGCATGGGCGGCGGCGACAAGACTTTGCTGGCGCTTGGCGGGCGTCCGCTTCTCGACCATGTCGTTGCCCGCCTGGCGCCGCAGGTCGGATCGCTGGCGCTTAGCGCCAATGGTGACCCGGCGCGCTTCGCCGCGGCCGGTCTTCCGGTTCTCGCCGATATGGTCGAAGGCTATGCCGGACCGCTTGCCGGAATCCTCACCGGCCTCGAATGGGCGGCAGCGAATACCGCTTTCAAGGCATTGGCGACGGCCGCCGGCGACACCCCGTTCCTGCCGGTGGACCTGGTCGTGAGGCTGGCTGCGGCTGTTGACGAGCGACCAGGCTCGATTGCGGTTGCCAGTTCCGGCGGCCGGCAGCATCCGACCTTCGCGCTGTGGCCGCTCGGGCTGCGTGAGGCCTTGCGTCATTTCCTGATCGACGAGGACAACAGGCGCGTCTCCGCCTTCATCGAGCGGCACGACTGTGTCGAAGTGGAATTTCCGTTGCTGGCCCACGGCAGTGACGAGATCGACCCGTTCTTCAACATCAACACACCGCACGACCTTGCGGTGGCCGAGCGTCTGTTGCAGAGCATCGGCCCATGAACATCTTCGGCATCACCGGCTGGAAGAATTCCGGCAAGACCACACTGACCGAGAAGCTGGTCACAGAGCTCGTCCGGCGCGGCTGGACGGTGTCGACGGTCAAACACGCCCATCATGAGTTCGACATCGACAAGCCTGGCGCCGACAGCTTTCGCCACCGCCAGGCGGGCGCCACCGAAGTCGCGGTGGTGTCGGGCAAACGCTGGGCGCTGATGCATGAATTGCGCGGTGAGGACGAGCCGACGCTGGAGACGGTCCTGTCGCGGTTGGCCCCGTGCGACATCGTGCTGGTCGAAGGCTACAAGCGCGAGGCGCACAAAAAGATCGAGACCCGGCGGCGGGAGGCCAAGGACCGCTCGCCGCTGTCGGCCAACGACGGACATATCGTGGCGATTGCCGCCGACTTCGCGGTTACCGGCGAAAGCCTGCCTGTGTTCGATCTCGACGACTCGGGAGGGATAGCCGACTTCATCGAGCGCATGACCGGCCTCAAACCTTGAGGCCCCTGCCCTCGCCCGGGTCAGCCGCCCTCTTCAGCCGTTGCATTGTCTAAGCGCGTCGCGCCTGAACGGCCTCATGCGACGCTTCAGGTTGTTTTATTTATGCATGTCGTCGTCCCAAAACCGCTGCGCACTTTTGGGCGACATGCATTAACCCGGCGTCGGCATTGGCTGGACCCGCAAATCCCGCAAGCAACGGTTTTGCAGTTGCTTTTCTCCCGAAAACAGTGGGAGTATCGCGCCAGCGGGCGGTCAAAAGCACCGCCCCACAGAGCCGTTCCGGAACGACGGCCGGGAGCCATAAAGAGAGGACTATCATGCGTATTGCACTGCGTATCGCGCTCGCCGCATCGGCTGCGCTGCTGACGCTCGGCGTCGCCCAGGCTCAGGAAACGACCCTGAGAATCGGCACCGAAGGCGCCTACCCCCCATTCAACAACCTGACCTCCGACGGCCAGCTCGTGGGCTTCGACATCGACATCGCCAAGGCGCTCTGCGACGAGATGAAGGTCAAGTGCACCTTCGTCGCCCAGGATTGGGACGGCATCATTCCGGCCCTGCAGGCCGGCAAGTTCGACGCCATCGTCGCCTCGATGTCGATCACGCCGGAGCGCGCCGAGAAGGTCGACTTCACCCACAAATACTACAACACGCCGTCGGCGATCGCGGTACCCAAGGATTCGACCCTCAAGGGCGTGACCAAGGAAGACCTGGCCGGCAAGACCATCGGCGTCGCAACCACCACGACGCATTTCAATTATGCCTCGAAAACCTATACGGACAGCACGGTCAAGGGCTATCCGAGCAGCCCCGAAGAGCAGGCCGATCTCGCCAATGGCCGTCTCGACGCGATCGAGGACGATATCGTCGTGTTGCAACAGTTCCTGGATTCGCCTGATGGCGCCTGCTGCAAGATTCTCGGCCAGCCTTCGCCGCAGCCGGTCGATATCTTTGGACCGGGCGCCGGCATCGCCGTGCGCAAGGGCGAGACGGATCTGGTCAACAAGTTGAACAGCGCCATCGACGCAATCCGCGCCAACGGAAAGTACAAGGAAATCAACGACAAGTACTTCAAGTTCGACGTCTTCGGCGCCGAGTCCTGATCGTCTGAACAAGGCGGCAGGGGAAGTTTCCTCCTGCCGCCTTGGCCTGACAGAAGTGGAGACAAGACCCGTCAATGCCAAGCCAGAACATATGGATACTTCTCACTTGGGGACCCGATGGCTGGATTGACGATATTGCCTATGGCGCACTGGTCACCATTGCGCTCGCGCTGGCGACACTGCCGATCGGCCTGACGATCGGCTTTTTCGTCGCCTGGGCGAAACAATCCGAAGAGCCATCGCTTCGCGTGGCTGCCAACATCTACACCACGGTGTTTCGCGGACTGCCGGAACTGGTGACGCTTTTCCTGTTCTTCTTCGGCATGCCGATCCTCTTGCAGTATGTCATCCGTCTGTTCAGGCCGGAAGCGACGGTCGATGTCGACAGCTTCCTCGCCGGCATGATCGTGCTGTCGCTGATCTTTTCGTCCTATTCCAGCGAAGTCTTCCTTTCGGCCTTTCGCGCCATTCCGAAGGGCCAGTATGAGGGCGGCTATGCGATCGGGCTGTCGAAATGGCAGACGATGCGCAAGGTGATCCTGCCGCAGCTGCTGCGCATCGCCTTCCCCGGCCTTGAGAATTGCTGGCTGAGCCTGCTCAAGGACACGGCCCTGGTGTCGGTCGTCAACCTGGCTGAAACCTTGCGCAACGCCGGCGTGGCGGCCCGTGTCACCAAACATTCCTTCCTGTTCTACAGCGTCGCGGCGATGGTGTTCCTTATCCTTGCCATCCTGTCGTCGATCGCCACCGGCTTCATCCTGCGTTCGCTCGGGAGGAGGGAGGCACGATGAGCGTCGTGACGCGCGCCGCCGTCGACATCGAGAAGCCACCACCACGGGCGCGAGGCTGGCCGCGGGCCCGTATCGTCGGCTACGCGCTGGTCGGCTTCTGGATCCTGTTCGGCATCGGCATCGCCGTCTATCTGGTTTACGCTTGGAATGGCGAATTCTTCGCCAGATACGCGCCGGCCTATCTGCAGGGCTTGGGAACCACGCTTGCGCTGGTGGCCATCTCGATGGTGCTCGGCGCGCTTTTTTCGCTGCCCGTCACCTATGCCCGCATGTCGAAGAACCGCTATCTGTCCGTCCTGGCCTATTGCTACGTCTACTTCTTCCGCGGCACGCCGCTGCTGGTCCAGGTCTATCTCGTCTATTACGGCCTGGGCTCGTTCCGGGTGCAGCTCGAATCCGTCGGACTGTGGTGGTTCTTCCGCGACGCCTTCAATTGCGGTGTGTTCGCCTTCGCGCTCAACACCGCCGCCTACCAGGCCGAGATCCTGCGCGGCGCCATAGAAAGTGTTCCGAGGGGCCAATGGGAGGGCGCTGCTTCGCTCGGCCTGCACAAATTGCAGACGCTGCGCAAGGTCATCCTGCCGCAGGCGTTTATCGTCGCGCTCCGGCCCTACGGCAATGAACTCGTCCTGATGATCAAGGCCTCCGCCATCGTTGCCATCATCACAGTCTATGATTTGATGGGCAACGCGAAGCTGGCCTACGCCAAGTCCTTCGACTTCCAGGCCTATGTCTGGGTCGCCATCGTCTATCTGGTGATGGTCGAGATCCTGCGCCACGGCGTCGAATGGATCGAGCGACGGATCACCATTCATCTGATCCGCTGAGCGTTCGGCTGTACCAGTCGATCGGCTCATGCGCGTCTTGACGAATGGCGCGTAGAGCCTAGAGCTGTCCAAGACAATTCCGTTCCGTCTGAAGGGCAAACCCATGGCATCTGTGGCATTTCTCGGTCTTGGCGTGATGGGCTATCCCATGGCCGGGCACCTCAGGAACAAAGGCGGCCACGACGTCACCGTCTACAACCGCACCGCGGCGAAGGCGGAACAATGGGTGGCCCAGCATGGCGGCAAGCTTGCTTTGACGCCGGCGGACGCCGCAGAGGGCCAGGATTTCGTCTTCTCCTGCGTCGGCAATGACGACGATCTGCGCTCGGTGACGACCGGGGCCGATGGCGCCTTCGCCGCGATGAAAAAAGGCTCCGTCTTCATCGACAACACCACCGCTTCGGCCGAAGTGGCGCGCGAACTGGCCGACGCCGCTGAAAAGGCCGGCTTTTCCTTCCTCGACGCGCCGGTTTCCGGCGGGCAGGCGGGCGCCGAGAACGGCGTGCTGACGGTGATGGTCGGCGGCGAGCAGGCTGCCTTCGACAAGGCCAGGCCGGTCATCGACGCCTTTGCCCGGATGGTCGGGCTGATGGGGCCGTCGGGCGCCGGCCAGCTCACCAAGATGATCAATCAGATCACCATTGCCGGGCTGGTGCAGGGACTGGCCGAAGGCATCCACTTCGGCAAGAGGGCCGGGCTCGACATCGAGAAGGTCATCGAAGTCATCTCCAAGGGCGCTGCCGGGTCCTGGCAGATGGAGAACCGCCACAAGACGATGAATGCCGGTAAATATGATTTCGGCTTTGCCGTGGACTGGATGCGCAAGGATCTCGGCATCTGCCTCGATGAAGCCGACCGCAATGGCGCGAGACTGCCGGTGACCGCCCTTGTCGACCAGTTCTACAAGGATGTGCAGGCGATGGGCGGCAAGCGCTGGGACACCTCGTCCTTGCTGGCGCGCCTGGAAAAATAAGCGTTCGCAATGGCCGAGCTTTCGCCCCAATCGAGCGCCGATGAGATCGTCGCCCATTTGCGCTCGATCGGCTCGGAGGACAATCGCCGCGGCATGTTGCGCTACGGTATCAAGACCGAGCGCGCGCTCGGCATCTCGCATGGCATGCAGCGGCAGATCGCCAAAAAGATCAAGCGCAACCACGAGCGAGCTTTCGAACTTTGGCAGACCGGCATCATGGAAGCGCAGTTCATCGCTTCCGTCACGGCCGACCCGAAGCGCTTCTCAGCCGCGGATGCACGACAATGGGCCGCGTCCTTCGATTCCTGGGATATCGTCGACGGCGTCTCCGATCTCTTCGTCGACACGGACGCCTGGAAGGAGCTGATTGAAGAGTTCGCGGCGGACGAGCGCGAGTTCGTTCGACGCACGGCCTTTGCCATGATGGCGTGGTCCGTCGTGCACCGGAAGCAGGAGCCGGTGGCGACTTTCCTCGGCTTCCTGCCGATCATCGAAGCGCATGCCGCCGACAGCCGCAATTTCGTGAAGAAGGCGGCAAACTGGGCGCTTCGTTCGATCGGCAAGCGATCGTTGGAGATGCACGGCGCTGCCCTTGCCGTGGCCGAACGACTGGCCCAGTCGGCCGACAAGACGGCGCGCTGGATTGGCAAGGACGCCGTACGGGAACTCACCAATGCCAAGATCGTCGAGCGGATCGCCGCCAGAAAAGGCTGACCTAGCCAACGTCCGGTTCACCGAGGTGACGCGGCAGACGCGCGCCGATTTCGAAGGCCTCTTCGAAGCGCAAGGCGGTCCGAAGTATTGCTGGTGCATGGCCTGGCGGCCCCTGCCCGGCCGCCGCGAGCATGTCCAGCACGCCGAGTTGAAACGGGCCATGATGGCGCTTGTCGAGGCCGGTACGCCGGTGGGAATCTTGGCCCAGATTGACGGCAAGACCGTCGGCTGGTGCTCGGTCGCGCCGCGCCAGACCTATCGGAAGCTGACGTCGCAACAGGACGATGACGAGACCGGCATCTGGTCGATCGTCTGCTTCTATGTGCCAAGGGCGCTGCGCGGCGGCGGGCTGGCGGCAGCGCTGCTTGACGCTGCCATAGATCACGCCTTTGCCAAGGGCGCCGGCGTGATCGAGGCCTACCCGGTCGACGAGGCATCGCCGAGCTACCGTTTCATGGGGTTTCGCGGCGTGTTCATCGCTCGCGGGTTCCATGAGGTCGGCATGGCCGGCTCTCGCAGACATGTGATGCGGCTCGAGCGTTGACGCGATCGGCCGCGGCGTCTTTACTCCTGCACAAAGGAAGCGGCCGATGAGCAGTCCTCTCAAATCGACCTTGGCGCTTGCAGCCGCGTTGTTGGTGTTCACCGCTACCAACGCCTCAGGCCAAACCGCGCACATCTTCTGGAAAGATCTGCGTCCTGCGACGCAGGCGGTGGCCGAAGATGCCGGCCTGCCGATGATTGCGGCAAAACTGCCCGATCGTGGCGAGACATTGTCGCTCAACCTGCAGGACAAGATGGTACAATTAGCCGGCTATGCATTGCCGGTCGACCGCGATGGCGACCTCGTCTACCAGTTCCTGCTGGTGCCGTGGACAGGCGCTTGCAGCCACATGCCGACGCCGCCGCCCAACCAGATCGTGCTGGTGACGCCGGCCCGTCCCTACAAGATGTCGCAGGCCTATGAGTCGGTTGCCGTGACCGGCGCCTTGCGGCCCGGCTTGGAGAAGAGCCAGTTGTTCATTCTCGACGGCGTCAGCATCATCCAGTCCGGCTACACCGTACGCAAAGCCGATGTGGTGGCAGTCGACACGGTGCCGGACACGATCACGCTGCCGGTCAACTCGCCCTGGAGTTTCCTCAACAAAAAGAAAAACTAAGCGCCGCCGGCTTGTGCAGCGTCACCGCCCAGTCACGGACAACCGCGCTCAGGCCGCGTTGGCGCCGGATTCCTTGTCCAGCAGCATGTAGTCGAGCGGCATTTCGGTCGTGTACTTGATCTGCTCCATGGCGAAGGACGACGACACGTCGCGGATCTCGATCTTGGCGATCAGCCGCTTGTAGAAGGCGTCATAGGCGGCGATATCGGGCACCACGACGCGCAAGAGATAATCGACGTCGCCGCTCATGCGGTAGAATTCGACCACCTCGGGAAATTCCTGGATGACTTCCGAGAAACGCCGCAGCCATTCATGGCTGTGCGAATTGGTGCGGATCGACACGAAGACGGTGACGCGCACATTGACCTTTTCGTGGTCGAGAATGGCGACGCGCCGCTTGATGACTCCCTCTTCCTCCAGCTTCTGGATGCGGCGCCAGCACGGCGTCGTCGACAGGCCGACTTTCTTGGCGACATCGGCAACCGCGAGCGTCGCGTCCTCCTGCAGGAGGCGGAGAATTTTTCTGTCGAGGCGATCCATTGAGGTGCTCCTGGTGCAGGCCGCGTTCCCTCGGGCGCGACGCGCTTTGGGAATAGATTGGCTATACTCCCTCTTATTTCGACCTTTCACAAGAAAGAAATTCTGCCGGATGGCACAAAAGCGAGCGATATCTTGCTTAAAGTCTAATCTATGCGATAGCGGATTTCCGATCTCAGAAACGGCAGCAAATCCATTTCAAACCATGGATTCTGCTTCCGCCATCCTGAGTTGCGCCATGACGGGTGTGGCAGCGGCAGCACTTTCAGGCTGGCCGGCGCATCCCAGATGGTGCGCCAGTCCTTCACGGTTTCGGTCAGCGACGGCCGGCGCGTGGCGCCCATATGCCAGGATTGCGCGTAGGAGCCGATTGTCAAAACGAGGTCGATCTGCGGCATCAGCGCCATCAGCGGCGCGCGCCAGGCCAGCGCGCATTCTCGGCGCGGCGGCAGGTCGCCGCCCTTGGCGTCCTGGCCGGGGAAGCAGAACCCCATTGGCACGATGGCGAATTTATCCGTGTCGTAGAATTCCTCGCTTGTCACGCCCAGCCAGCTTCGCAAGCGGTCGCCGGACGCGTCGGTGAACGGCATGCCCGACAAATGCACCTTTGTGCCTGGCGCCTGGCCGGCGAGCAGGATGCGGGCACTGGATGATGGCAGCAGCACCGGGCGCGGCTCGTGCGGCAGTGGCCTGCCGACCGGAGTGTCGACGCAGATGCGGCAGGCGCGGACCTTTGCCGTCAAGCGTTCGAGTTCCGCCTCCATCAGGCGGAAGCGCTCGGACGGCTCGAGACGGCGCTGTACCAGCGCAGCACGTTGGTGCACTCGTCCGGCACTTTGATGCGCGCCGGTTTCATGAAATCCATGGCGATCATGCCGGTGATATCGGCGATCGAATAGGCGTCGCCGGCGGCGAATTCGCGGTTTGCCAGTTCGGGGTCGAGCAGTTTCAGGAATTCGACCGCTTTCGCCTTGTTGGCCTCGCCCCATTGGGGGATCTGCGGAATTTCCCATTCCTTCATCGCCGGATGGATGTGGCGAAAAGCCTGGGCGACGCAGCTGAGCAGATTGAACTCCATGCGCCTTTGCCACATCTCGACCTTGGCCCTGCCGAGCGCGCCTTGCCCGAACAGCGCCGGTTCGGGATGCAGTTCCTCGAAATAGCGGCAGATGGCGACGGATTCGGTGAGGATGGTACCGCCGTCGAGCTCGAGCACCGGCAGCCGCTGCAGCGGGTTGCGCGACCTGACCGGCTCCTGCTTGTGCCCCATCGCACCCATGTCGACCGGCACCAGCGGCACTGCGATGCCCTTTTCGGCGAGGAAAACCCGCACGCGCCGCGGATTGGGGGCGCGGCCGCCGTCGAACAGTTTCATGC
Organism: Mesorhizobium sp. P160219; assembly: GCF_057786095.1. Lineage (NCBI taxonomy): Bacteria > Pseudomonadati > Pseudomonadota > Alphaproteobacteria > Hyphomicrobiales > Phyllobacteriaceae > Mesorhizobium > Mesorhizobium sp. P160219. Next base: position 4,443,220 of record NZ_JBYNWG010000001.1, on the reverse strand, counting down.
TTATCCTCCCGATCTGGTCCTTCAACTATAGTGCTCGTCACCAGAAGCGAAACATCTCTCGCAAGGCGTCACCGACCGAAGCCAGGGTGCCGTGCTTTCTTTCGAGCGGGCCGCCGTGGTGGCTTTCGCGCCAGTCTTGCGGCTCATCGAACGTGCCGGCCCAGATGCCAACCTTGCCGGCGCGGGCAATGGCCTGCTCGGTGTCGAAATCGCCATAGGCAATGGCCCAGCCGGCCTCAACCTGGGCCCGGTTGAGATCCTTGCCGCCGGCCTTGCAATCGCCGAGCAGGCGGCCGTAGCGGTCGCGCTGCCAGCCGCTGCAGGTCACCGGATTTCCTGATATCAGCCGCACCAGCGCCTGGCGCGCCAGCCTGCCGCAGGCGTAGTCTGCGCCATCCCTACGGCAGATCTGCTGGTATTCCGGAGCGTCGATGCCGCGCATGCGGATACGTTCGGTGCCAAGAGTGAGTGAATCGCCATCGTTGACGATCGCCACCCCTTCCGCCTTGCGCGTCTCGAAACGGTCGAGGCGTGCGGCGAGCAGGATCAGCAGGCCGAGCAGAATGACCGTCAGCGCGTAATCCAGCAGCTTGCGCCACAGGCTTCGCGGCGGCGGCGGATAGTATCGCCGGCGCGGCCTTGGCGACCACGAACGGCTCATATGGCAAACAGTCTCTTAATCATTCGAACGTAGCTTAACGAATTGAGATCGCTGCGCGCATAAATCGAAGTTTCCATGCCTCTGCTACGCTCGAACACAGCGGATAAATTCATTGTGGACCGCCGGAAACCGCACCGCAACAGCGATGTGGCGCGCGCGGTGCGCAAGACGCGCGACCGTCTTTCGCAGCAGGTTGGCAATCTCGACTTCGACCGTGAACTGCTGAAGCTGCATGCCGGGACCATGGTGCGCGGCGCAGCCGTCATCCCACTGCTGGTGTTGGCGGTCGCGGCGGCCGGGCTGCTGGCCGGTGTGGACAAACAGATCAGCGTCTGGGCGCTGTTCACCCTGATCTGCTATTCGATCGTCGCCTTCATGGCGCGCCGCGTCGAGCGCACCGAAGCCGCCGAGCTCAATCCTGTTCACACCCGCAGGGATTTCCTGATCGGACATTCGCTGTGCGGCCTCGGCTGGGCGTGGTTCGCATGGCTCGGCTGCGCCACCTGCCAGATCGACCAGTTCCAGGCCGCCAAGGCGGTGGTGCTGCTGCTGGCCATGGCGGCGACCGCTATCATGGCGTCGTCCTTGCGCGGCTCTCTGCTTGCCACCTTCGTCGTTCCGGTGGCGGTCTATGCCTATGCTGAAACGAAATTTTGGGTGCCGGTCGGGACGATCATGGTCGCCCTGCTGGTCGCGGCATTGCCGTTCTTTGCCTATATCGCGCGCCATCTCAACCGCTCGTCGCTGATACTTCTGTCCTTCCGCTCCGAAAAGGACGCGCTGCTCGCCGAGGTGGAGACAGCGAAATCAATGTCGGACGAAGCTCGTCGGCGGGCCGAAGACGCCAATCTGGCGAAGTCGCGCTTCCTTGCTTCTATGAGCCATGAGCTGAGGACACCCCTCAACGCCATTCTCGGGTTTTCCGAGGTGATGGCCAATGAGGTGCTCGGGCCGATGAGCAACCCCACCTATCGCGACTACGCCCGCGACGTGCACGATTCCGGCCAGCATCTGCTCGACCTGATCAATGAAATCCTTGATCTGTCGCGCATCGAGGCCGGCCGCTATCAGCTCAACGAAGAGCCGGTGATGCTGCTCAACATCGCCGAAGATTGCTGCCACATGATGGAATTGAAGGCGCGCAACAAGGACATCCGCATCGTCCAGGATTTCGAAAGTGCCCTGCCGCGGCTGTTCGCCGACGAGCGCGCGGTGCGGCAGATCACGCTCAACCTCCTGTCCAACGCCATCAAATTCACCGCCACCGGCGGCGAAATTCGCGTGCGCGTCGGCTGGACGGCGGGCGGCGGCCAGTACATTTCGGTCAAGGACAATGGGCCGGGCATACCGGAAGACGAAATCCCGATCGTGCTGTCCGCCTTCGGCCAGGGCTCGATCGCCATCAAGAGCGCCGAACAGGGCACCGGGCTCGGACTGCCGATTGTGCAGGGCCTGCTCGCCATGCATGGCGGCGAATTCGAACTTCAGTCGAAATTGCGCGAAGGCACCGAGGCAATCGCCATCTTCCCGCTCGCCCGAGTGATGGAGGAACTGCCGGCGCTGCCAACCAAGACCGTGGCGGCGGCCCGCCGACGTTGACAGCTTGTTCTAGGCTTTGACCGCCGCCGCCATGCCCGAACTGGTAAGCGCCGCCGCCTTGACCAGACCGGCGGCAAGGGCGGCCCCTACCCCTTCGCCGTGGCTGATGCCGAGATCGAACAGCGGCCCGAGGCCGAGCCGCTCGGCGGCAAGCCTTTGGCCGGGTTCGGGCGACTGGCTGGCCAGCAGGCAATGGTCGAGCGCACCCGGGTTGGCGGCATGCAGCACGGCAGCGGCAGCGGTCGCGGCGAAGCCGTCGAGCAGCACCGGGATTTTTTGCATCCGGGCGGCGAGGATGGCGCCGGCAATGGCCGCAAACTCGCGGCCACCGACCCGGCGCAGTGCTTCCAACGGGTCCTTCAGAGCCGCACCATGGAAGGCGACGGCTGCATCGACTACATCAGCCTTGCGCGCCTGCATGGCCGCGTCGGCACCGGAGCCGGGGCCGACCCAGTCGGCGCCGCTGCCACCGAACAGGGCGGCGCACAAAGCCGCCGCAACGGTGGAGTTGCCGACGCCGAGATCGCCGAGGCAAATCAGATCGGAGCCACCGGCAATGGCTTCCATGCCGAAGGCCATGGTGGCGGCGCAGCCGCGTTCGTCGAGGGCGGCGTCCTCGGTGATGTCGGCGGTCGCAATGTGCAGCGCCAGATCGAACACCTTGAGGCCAAGATTGTTGGCGACGCAAATCTGGTTGATTGCCGCACCGCCGGCGGCGCACAGCTCAACGGCGTTTGCGGTCGCAGCGACAGGGCGCGGCGAGATGCCGTGGCGGGTCACGCCATGGTTACCGGCGAAGATCGCCACTAGGGGCCGGTTCACCGCCGGCGGGGCGCGCCCGCTCCAGACAGCAAGCCAGGCGGCGATGTCCTCGATACGTCCAAGCGAGGCTTTCGGCTTGTCGGCCTTGGAAAACAGGGTGCGCACCCTGTTTTCCGCGACTGTATCGGCAGGCGGCAGGCTCGCCAGCAGATTGCGAAAGTCGTCGAAGGGCAGCGCGCTGGTCATGTCGGTCCTGATCATTCCCTGTGGTTGATCAGCGGCATAACCGCCTTGCCCGGCCGGCACAACTCCCCTCGACATTGGCGCGAAAGCGGTTGCCCGCGCCGCATTCCGAAGGGCTTGCATTGGCTTTGCCGTTGCACCATGTGGAGATGGAACGAGGGATTCCGGACGGAACCTTCAAGAGAAAGTCATGACGGCCATCGAATCCCCGTGCATCCTGGTCTGTTCGATCGACATGAAAACCGGCTTCTGCTTCGGCTGTGGCCGCACGCGCGATGAAATCGGCGCCTGGATGGGGATGACGCCGGAGGTACGCCGCAGCGTCATGGCCGAGTTGCCGGCCCGATTGGAAACGGTCGAGCGCCGGCCGCGCCGGGAAACACGCCGCAGCCGCATGGCGCGCGAGCGCGACGTCCTCTCTTGAGGCGGCAGGTCCAATGAACCGACTGTTCTGGATCGTGATGGCGGCAATCGGCCTCGGGCTGGTGCTGCTGATGATCAACAACGACGCCGGCAGCACGTTCGGCATCGAGAATTACGATTTCAGCCGTCTGGTCTGGCTGGGGGCGATCGGCTTGCTCGTCAGCGCCGGCCTTGTCCGGTCCGGCAGGCCGCTCGGCGTCATGGCCCGCAATCTCGGCACGTGGGCCCTGATCGTGCTGGCGCTCGTCGCCGGCTACCAGTACCGCTACGAGTTGCAGGATTTCGCCAGCCGGGTGACGGCGGGCCTCGTTCCCGGCAGCCCGCTGGCGCTCGGCGTCGAGGACGGCCATGCCACCGTGACCCTGGACAAGGCCGACAGCGGCCATTTCGAGGCCCGCATCACGATCAACGGCGCGCCGATCCGCACCGTCGTCGATACCGGCGCGACCAGTACAGTGCTCACCGCCGAAGACGCGCAGGCGGCCGGCTTCAATCCGGCCGCGCTGAGCTTCACCGTCCCGGTCTCGACCGCCAATGGCATGGCACGCGCCGCTTCGGTGCGCACCGACGAACTGGCGATCGGCGGCATCGTGCGCAAGAACATGCAGGTGATGGTCGCCGCGCCCGGCGCGCTCAGCCAGAGCCTGCTCGGCATGAACTTCATCGGTTCCCTGTCGGGTTTCGACGTGCGCGGCGACCGGATGATTCTGCGCGACTGAACTGCTTAAGCGGCCTTTTCAACACGGTCGAAATCGACGGCAGCGAACGCTGCCTTCAGCACATCCGGTCCGGCGCCGGGTTTCGTCGCGTCGGTGGACAGTATCTGCCGGAAGCGGCGCGCGCCCGGCAGGCCGTGGAACAGCCCGACCATGTGGCGGGTGACGTGGCCGAGCCGCCCGCCCTGCTCGATATGCCGCGCGGCGTAGTCGGCCATCGTGTCGATCAGCGCGGCAAAATCGTAGGCGCCGGCCTTGTCGCCGTAGAATGCCGCGTCGACGCCGGCCAAGATGCCTGGCGTGTGGTAGGCGGCGCGGCCAAGCATGGCGCCATCGACATGATCGAGGTGGCGAGCCGCCTCTTCGAGCGATTGAACGCCGCCGTTGATGCCGATGAATTTGTTCGATTTTCCCGCCTTGAGGCGATAGACCCTGTCATAGTCGAGCGGCGGGATGTCGCGATTTTCCTTCGGGCTCAGACCCTCCAGCCAAGCCTTGCGCGCATGCACCCACAGCGCGTCGGCGCCGGCCGCGAAAACGCCGTCGGCCAGCGCGTCGAGCGCGGGCTCCGGATCCTGCTCGTCGACGCCGATGCGGCATTTGACCGTCACCGGGATTTTCACCGCCGCCTTCATCGCCGCCACACAATCGGCGACGAGGTCAGGCACTTTCATCAGGCAGGCGCCGAACGTGCCGGACTGGACGCGGTCGGACGGACAGCCGACATTGAGATTGATCTCGTCGTAGCCGAAGCCCTCGCCGATGCGCGCCGCCTCGGCCAGCTTTTGCGGATCGGAGCCGCCGAGCTGCAGTGCCACCGGATGTTCGGTCTCGTCAAAACCAAGCAGCCGCTCGCGCGCACCATGGATGACAGCGTCCGCCACCACCATTTCGGTGTAGAGCAGCGCACGCTGCGTCAACTGGCGGTGGAAGAACCGGCAATGCCGGTCGGTCCAGTCCATCATGGGTGCAATAGCCAGTCTATGATCTTGATTTTTCAGCATTTTTTCTTTAACATCAAATCGTTAGAGCAGCCCGAGTGCACGCGAATTTACGCCAGAATACGACCCTTTTCGCCACGTTTCGATCTCTCAGTGCACACGGAGCGCACACGAGAAAATGGCCACCTACACAAAACTCTCGTCCGGTTCATGGCGTGTCCAAGTACGTCGCAAGGGTCGCTACGTTAGCGAGACCTTTCTGCGCCGAGACGACGCCAGGCGCTGGGCAACCTAAACCGAGCGCCAAGTCGATCGCGGTGAGACGCCGACCAAGTCCGTATAGCGCGCCTGAAAACTTTCGGCGAACCCATCGACCTTCATATCGACGACATGTGCGATGTAGGCAAGTCCCCTCGCCGCTCCAAGGCCGCAGCCCTCGATATGCTCCAAAGACATCTGGGGAAGTGCAACATAGCTGCCCTTGATCGCGAACGGCTCATTCGTTTTGGTCGCGACCGGGCCGCCCAAGGTGCCGGACCGATGACGCTCGGCATCGACATTGGCTTTGTAAAACTCATTCTGGCTCATGCCGCTGCGGTGCACGGTCTGCCCGTCAAGGTCGAACCGGTTGATCTCGCGCGTATTGCCCTGAAGAGGCTTCGCGTGGTTGGAAAGCCCATCAGCGCGACAGGCGCCCGACGCAGGATGAACTCGACAGGCTCATCGGTCACTTCGTGTCACCATGACGACGTTTCAGATAGCCCATTTAGATGGGCCCGTTGCCATCCGATGATTTAGCGGGCTTAGGTTATACTGGCCCGAAGGTGGAGGAGCGCATGCCGGGGCAGTTTGCAATCGGGGTCATCGGCTACGCTGTCGCGGTAAACTTGCTGGCTTACACCACCATGTCGTTCGACAAGGCTATGGCCAAAAACGGTGCCCAACGCATTCCAGAGTCGACGCTTCTTACACTCGCCATCATTGGCGGTAGCATCGGGACTGTGATCGCGCAAAAGACGATCCGGCACAAGACGCGCAAGGAGCCGTTCCGCTCCAGCCTCGCTCGCATCGTCCTGCTCCAAGTCCTCGCGGTAATCGCGATTGAAGTGGGATTGCTCTTTCCGGGATTGCCCGAAGCGCTCTCGCAATTACTGACATTCGGAGGCGAATTCGGGGGCCTCTAGTTTCAAGGGTGTCAAGAGCGGACGTTCAAGCGGCACCGGATCAGCGATGAATGCCGGCGCGCGCCCTACCGGAACCGACCCCGACTGCTGGCCATCAATGCGCGGCTAGCGTCAACCTTCGCGAAAAAGGGACGAGCATCGGCACCTTTCGCGAGTACGCGTCGTATTCTGGAAAGGCGGCCAAGGACAAGACGCGTACTTCGTTCAACATCCGCCGGTATTGAATGGCAAAATTCACTGCGAGGAGCCAAAAATCGCGATCGTGGTTACCCGGTGGGCAGGCCATTGGAACCAGCTCGCGAATTCAGCGTTTCGAGCGGATGATCAGAAGTTTCGCTTACGCCCTTATCCTCGTCCAGGTATCCATGGCGACCGCGCTGGCTACACAGGTCTTCCTTACGACCGCCGAGGAAGCCCGTAGCTCAGAACTCTCGCTGGCGCCGGCGCCAGGCGAAGAGGGATGCGCCAAGGCGATGTGGCCCAATATTCCGGAACGATGTCTGCAACGAGTCGAGCCGAAGGTGGTGACGCTCGTGCTCAGCCAAAACAACTAATGGCGCATGGCGCTTTCTGATATGCAGCTGGCTTGCGCCGCTGGCTGCGCTGCCGCAGGACCACCAACGCTCCGTTAAGCCTCGCTCAATCTCTGCAAGCTATCTTGTTGCCAGTTTGTCGAGGGTGACATGAAGCGCAAGTCGATAATGCTCTTTGCCTTCCCAGCTCTGATCCTGCTGATCTTGGCAGGGGAGCGCATGGCGACTTTCTTGCTGGGAGCATATCCGGCCAGTCCCGCAATGTGGCGGATCTGGCTTGAACTAAGGCCGCTGTCGACGATGTTCTGGCAACAGGTCGATCTTTATCTCGGGTCGTCGATGGTCCTTGATGCCTTGATGCTGGCCGCCGCGTCGATGGTTTGCTGGATGGCGTGCCGCACAAGAAGGTCGGCCGCGTTCTTCTTCCTTGCCAACCACGTCGCCCTGCTTTTCGCCGGGTTGATGATCGCTGTCACCAGCCATTCCGAAACAGCCAGCACGATCGCCTCTTTCACGGTACCCGGCGGCCTTCCGTTCCAACTTACGGTCGATTTCACCTTGAACAACAGTCTTGTGCTGTTTCTGGGCGTGACGGCATGCGCCTACTGCCATGTCATCTTCCTCAGCGAAACCCGACAGCGGTCCGAAGCGCTGGCCGCTAGGCTCGTTGCTCTGCAGCGAGATCTCTAGGATAGCCCCACCTTTTTCCGGCGTTAGTTGATCTTCCGGTAGTAAACCTTGCCGTCGGCCTGCTCTATGCGCTGGTAGTCGGGGCTTGGGGCAGGCGCTGCAGCTGCAATCCTCCTTTTGGGCGGACGCGGTGTATCGACGACGCTGGGCTCGGTCGCGTCTTCACCATCGAGAACAGCAGGCGCCTCCGCCATGCTGCCGGTCGCGACCATCGAAGGTTCCGTTGGGCTCGACATGACTTCGTCACGTGCAAGAGGCTGGTTCTGTGCCAGCCGGGCCATGCTCCGGTTGATTTCGCCAAAGCTGCTCTGCAGCTGACTGTCCAGTTTTTCAAATCGGCTCTGAAAACCGTTGTTGACCGTATCCAACTGGCTGCCGATTCGTTGTTCGAACGTCCCGAGTTGTTCCAGGCGCCCTTCCAGAAAGCGCATATCGCTGATGCCGCGGTAGAGATAAACCGCGGCTATCATATTCACCAAAGTGAGCAGGGACGTGCCGATGATGACGGCGCCGACAATGCTTCTGTCGCTCGGTTTCACAACGGCAGCTTGCTCTCCAATGCGGGCTGCTGTCCCAATCTCGATTGCCGGCATGTCCGGTTCGCTGATCATCGTCATTGAACCACCACCTTTGCGCCGATCGCGACGCGCTTGAAGAGATCGATCACATCGGTGTTGGTAAGGCGAAAACACCCCGATGTTCCGTCGAAGCCAACACCCTTGGGATCGTTGGTTCCGTGTATCCGATAGAGCGTGTCACGCCCGTCCCGAGAGAGATAGAGCGCCCTGGCGCCGAGTGGGTTGTAGGGACCGGCAGGCACCATTTGCGGCAGGTCCGGCTGGCGGGCGCGCATTTCGCGGGGTGGGCGCCATTCCGGCCATTCGGTCTTCGCCCCCACCTTGACTACCCCGGTCCAGCCAAATCCGTCGCGTCCGACGCTGATCTGATAGCGAAGCGCCTGGCCCTGTCGGGTCACCAGATAAAGCGCTTTCTCGCCCTTGCGGATAACGATTGTTCCGGGTTGTTCCCTGGTTTCAAAGGCGACGGTCTTGCGCAGGCTGGGGCCCATTGCCGGCAGCGGCGGCCGATCCGAAAGTGCCGATCGCGCGCTGGCGGAGTCCTGGACCGACATCGTCAGCGCCATGCCCATGGCGCAGACCAACCCAAGGACGATCCGATACCTACTTGGCAGCAGCGTCATCGAGCCGCTCTTTGAACATCCGCTTGAGGTCCTTGTTGAAGCGCGCACGCCCATCCACCTCGGCAGGCAGGATAGCACGGTTCAACGCATCGGTGAGAAGCGAATTGTCCAGCGCGACCGACTTGATGTGCGGCGCCTTGAAGATCTTTTCGAGTTCGCTGCGCGAAAAATGGTTGCCGAACCATTTGCGCTTGTGCTTGTTGGCGACCAGCGTGATGCTGACAGCATTGCCACGCAACTCACGGATCTTCTTGTATAGCCGTTTGCCTTGCCGCAGCGAGGCGACGTTGAGTTCGAAGACGATGAATATCTCATCGCTCGTCGACAGCACGGAATTGTGCCAAGGCGTCTCGATGTTCGGCAGGTCGATGACGATGTCGTCAAACCGGTAGGCGACGAGGTCCAGCAGCCGGAAGACAAAATCACTGCCCTGCGGTTCGAAAGGCAGTTGCGGCCTCTCGAAGGAATAGAGCGTCAGCCCGGACGGGCGCGAGAGCTTGATGACATCCATCAGCTCGACGTCGAGCCTCTCCGGCTGGCCGATGATGCCGCCGAGGTCGAACTGGTTGAACTGGTTGAGATAGGCGCCGCAATTGGCGCTCTGGAAATCGAGGTCGACCAGACAAGTGGAAGCCGCCCGCTCTTTCGACTTCGATGACAGGAACTCGGCCGCCGAGAGAGCGAGCGTCGTCGCGCCGGCGCCGCCGCTGGCACTGATGAAGGTAATGATGCGGCTTTTCGTTCCCTGGTTGCCGGTGTCGTGGAAAGTCACTGCGTTGAGCAGTTCCTTGCCATCGAGCGGCTTGTGCAGCCAGTCCGAAGCGTTCATGCGCACCAGCACCCGCGTCTGCTCCGACGACAGCTCGTCGGAGACCGCGATCAGCGGCACGGTCGCCCAAAGCGCGCGCGCCTCGACGATGCCCGGCCTTCCGAGCAACTCGCCATTGCCAAGGTCGAGGATTACGATGCCGGGGCGCGTATCCGCGGGCGGCCCCCTAAGGAAGTCGCCGGTCTCGGAAACCCTGACGTCGTAGATCGCCAACGCATCGAGCCGCGTCGCCACATCGCGCTTGAAATTCGCATCCGACGAGAAAAGCGCCACCTGCTTGCGCTTGGTCGGTGTAACCTTGGTGTTGATGGCGTTCATGGTGCCCACGTGCTCTTCATGTCTTCGCCCGTAACCGTGCTCAGCATGGAGGGCATGGTGATGTTTCCGAATCCGAGCAGTCCGGCCAGGAAGAAGAACTGAAACGGATGATTGGTGATGCTGACGGTGATGGTCGGCACCGGCCCACTGGGCCGCGTCCAGTAACCGAGGCCGGAGGCGGCGTATTCGATCCGCACCTCTGACTTTTGCAGCATCGGCAGAAAGTCATGCATTCCGGCACGGTTGGCGGTACCGTCATAGATCGCGTCGAACGAGGTTTGGCTGGCATTCGCGGGTAGGCACGCGCTTCCTCCGATACTGCAGCATGCGACACCTGCTGCGCTTGCAGTGCAGACATAATCATACGTGCCGGCCGGCACTGCGGTTCCGACTTTGGTTACATCGCTTTGCGTTAGCGTCTCAGATGGAAGGCCCAGTGCTACAGGTGTAGAAATCTGCGCCAGTCTTGCACCGGCTTGCACTGCTTTATTTCCAGCGTTCCATTGGTAAAAGGCATAGCCGAAATCGACGAAGCCAAGCAGAACCGTCATTAGTAGTGGCAGAACGATGGCCATTTCGACCATCGCAGTGCCCGACTGCTCGGCGCAAAACTTTCGGTTTCCCATCACCATCCGATAACTCGTTCTTGATGGGAGACACTAAGGGTAAGAGCACCAAAGCCGAGATACGACAAGAATCCGAGATCCGGGTAAGAATAGGATGTACTGACGTCCACGACATCGACAGTGCTCTTGCTGCTAAGATAAAGCTGCGTGCCCGTGGCCACATCAACTGCGTCCAGCGAGACGGCCTTGGTGATCGCAACTGCCGTTGGTTGCCATCCGGTCACCCTGGCGCTGCCGTTGGCGACCGCCCCATTGGCAGCAAGGTTTTGAGCCAGCCCCTTGCAGGTCTCCCAGTCACTGCTGCACCGTGCCATGTAGCGCCCCGCATCCTCAACGCCGGCTTCGAGAAGCAGGCGCGTGTTCAGGATATTGGAGAACTCAAACACACCAGCCGATAACAGCAACACCAGTGGTATAGTGAGCGCGGCTTCCACCAACGCGGCGCCACTTTCGTCGCCCTGGAACCGCCGGATGATTTGCCTAAGCTTGGTCATGTCGGCTCTACCGGTACAACTGGGCTTCGTTGCGGAATGCTTTATCGACGAGCGTGTTATTGGCAAACCCGCCATCGACGTCGACGATCTCAAGGCTGATCGGCTTCTCGGCGCCGGTGCCGTCTGGGTCGTCACTTGCGTTAGATTTCGCAATAGGCGCGACCAGGAAAACACTGGCGTATCCGTCTGGCTTTAGCTGCGTATGCCCGTTGATCTTGGCCTGGTTAGCGATGCAGTCGACGATAGCCATGTTGAGCAGCCGCCGATCGGGATCTGAAGTCGGGGTGGTGCCCTTGAAGCAGGCCGGCGTTCCTCTCTCGTTTGACGGCCCCTTTGACTTATCGCCAACAAGGCCGTTCGCGATTTCATATTTGTAGACGTCGTATCGAGACGCCGGGGCCGTCTTCGATATCGGGTTGGTAGCGCTGGGAATGCTAGGGACGCTGGTTTTGTGATTGCTAGACCAGTAATCGCCGTAGAATGTCGTGGCGTTGGTGATCTTCTGCGAATATGCGTTGTTGCCAGCAACCCAGGCTCCGGGCGGAAGCGGCAACGCCGTGGCGGGAGGCCCATCGGTCGCAGGATCGTATTTGTTGCACGTATTGCTTTGCTGCCCCTTGCGGACGTTGGATGCCGGTCGATAAGCCCAGTTCTTGTCGTATTTACTCAAAGAGCCGCTGTATAGATCGAAGCGGACATTAAGACCGGCGCCCACCTGCCCCAGCGTGACGCCGGTTTTGGTGGTAATGGCATTGCGGTTATAGCAGGTTCCGGCGGTACCCATGGCGATCGCATCGCGAAGGGATGTTAGATTGTTGTCGAGCAAGCCAAAGTTGCCTGGCCCGGGATTGCTGTCGACTTTAAGGATACGGAACTCGCGGCTGTAGGTTTCCCCCGATGCAAAGGCCTGCTGGATGGTCTTGCTGGTCGAGGTGTCGGACGTCTCGAACGGATTGCACATGAAGACCGGCACGGTTTCGCAGATCGACTGGACGAACCCGGCCACGGCCTGGGGCTGGATGTCCATAGTGTCGTTGCCGCCGATAAAGCTTGCAGGAAAGATCGTTGCGAAGGCGCCTGCACCGTCCGCCAAGCCAGAAGCGTTCACCGTCACCAAGGAGAAAGACACGGCTGCGGGGTCAGTACTGGCCCAGTTGATTCCGTTCGAGTCGACGCCGGCAGCGCTCAACCTGATGGTGTCGCTGGCGGGAATGCCGGTCAGGTAGGTTACCGTTACATCAGACAGGGCGAGTGTGTGATCTCCTGACGTCGAAAACTTGGTTTTGTTGGTGACAAGGGTCGTCTTCGCCAGGTTGGCTCGGATGATCGAATCCGATCTGCCATCCAGTTCCGCGGCTGTCGCAAGCGCAAGGGCGTCTATACCCTTCTGAAGGTCGTTGTGAAGGCTGTTTGCCCGGCTCATGTCGATCGCCAGCAATGCGAAGCCAACCAGCACAGGCAGCATGATTGCGACAAGGATCATCGCTACGCCGCGTTGATCGTTCCAGAACGCCCTAATGGTCCCCAACATGACCTTACTCTCTAGCTTCCTTGCACCTGGCCCTCGTCCCGCCCGGCGCATCGCGACCGCATCCTTCTGTTCAATTCGCTCCGTTGGTCACACCCGACCCGCCGACGTTGACCGTTATCGCAGGCGGTGGCGGTGGTGGCGGTGGAAATTTGTAGCCCTGTGCAACAGCGGCTGCTCGGGCGCCGTCGCCTTCGATATGTGTGTTCTTCGCGTTCGGATTGAACGGATCGACCGCCTGCAGCAGCGAATTGTATTTCTGCGTATCGCCGGCGGCCAGCGTCACCGAATCGTAGTGGTTCAGATAGTCGGCGGCGCAGCTTGACAGCGCGCCGGCACACAAGAGGAGGACCAAGGCGCTATTTCTTGACATAGAGCATCTTGTCCTTCGATTTGAAGTCCAGCATGTGGCCATAGGGGCCGGTCACACCGTCTCCCGTTTCATATTTGCGGATCATATCCTTGTTCACCTCGAGCTGACCGAGGATGAAGAACTCCGGATCGTTGGCCGGCCGCGTCTTATCGAACGGGGTCGCCAGTTGCTCGCCGGGTTTCACCGGCCGGACGATATGCGGCGTGACGATCACGACGAGTTCGGTCTCTTCCTTCTGGTTGCTCGAATTGCGGAACAGTGAGCCGATGACCGGAACCTGGCCGAGCCACGGCACCTGGTTCTGCAGCTTGGTGGTCTTGCTGGACAACAACCCGCCGACAGCGAAACTCTGGCCGTCGCGCAGTTCGACGACGGTCGCCAGCTTGCGGTTGGTGAAGATCGGGTCGCCGGCGGTGGTGAAACCGGTCAGGTCGCTCACCTCCGGCGCCAGCTTCATATGGATCTTGCCGTCGTCGAGTACGACCGGCGTGAACAGCAGATTGACGCCGAATTGCTTGTACGTGATGGTTACCTCGCCATCGGTGCCGACGACACGGATAGGCACTTCGCCCCCGGCGTTGAAGCTGGCCGGCTCACCGGACAGCGTGGTGAGATTGGGCTCAGCCAGCGTGCGCACAGCCCCCTTGGCCTCAAGCGCTTCAATGATCAGGTCGACCTTGATGTTGCTGTCGATGACGCGGGTGATCAGCGCCGCGAAGGGACTACTGTTCGACAGTAGACCGCTAAGCAGACCGCCCGGTCCAAGCACCACATCGTCTTCGTCGACGGCGGCAATACCGGTTCCGGTGCGTGACGTGCCGCTACGGTTTGTGCTCCTGATCGACACACCGAGGTCGCGCCCGGTATTGCGCTTGGCCTCGAGCACACGCACCTCGAGATTCACCTGCTGGCTGTCGTCGACGATGACGGAATTTATGATGGCGTCGGGGCCATATTGCTGCACCACCTCAAGGATCGATGCCAGCGTGGCGCCATCCTTGACGTGACCGCCAAGCCTGACCTTGCCGTTGATCGAACCGATTTCGATGCGCGCCCGAGGCGCCACCTGCCGGATCGCCTGCGCCATGTCGCTGACGTCGACACCGACTTCGATCTGGATGACGCCCAGCGAACGCTTTTCCGGGGAGAAGAGATTGACCGTGGTGGTGCCGGCGCTCTTGCCGATGACATAAAGCGTTCGGTCGGTCATCGGCTGGGCATCGGCGATCTTCTCGTCGCCGACGACGATATCGCCGAGCTTGGCGCTCACCTGGAGCGTCACCGACTGTGACATCGGCAGGAAGACGCGATGGACGCTGGGGGTCGACACGTCGATGAAACGGTCAGCCGCATCGGCCGCAAGGCCCGATAGCACCAGCGCAGCCAGACCGGACAACGCGGCCGCCCCCATCCTAGCCCAAAACCCCTGCATCCTATCTCCCCAATCACTGCCGCCGGCAGCCCTCGATTGCCGCGTGTCTGCTATGGTTGTCGCGGCACATCGTAGGATTCGAGCTTTACGCCGCGAAACACGCCCACAGTAACATTCTTCGGCGGTTCCGGCTGTACGTATTTTACCACTTCCTTAACTTCCGGCGCCGACGCCACGGTCGGCTTCACTTTGCCCAACTCGTCGAGGCGGCTTCCCACTCTGTCCACCGCCTGGGTCAATCCGGCAATCTTGTCGTCGGCGCGCTTGCGCTCAGCTGCGGCCGCGGCGTCGGCCGCCACCTGCTTATCCAGTTCGGCCTGCCTTTTGGAAACGTCGTCAGGCGTTTCGCCGGTCAGATCCGAAAGCGTCACGCGTTCGGTCGTCTCGCCCTTGCTGGCCGCAGCCTGGCGAAGCGCCAGCGACAGCTGCCCGGCGCCGGCCGCCAGTGTCAGCTTCTGCGCATCTTTGGTGCTGGCCTCGAGCGTCACCGACTTCACAACCGTCGGGCTGTCCTTGCTTTCATCCGCCACCTGGTCGATGGCGAGCACCTTCATGCTCTGCAACAGCACGTCGACAAAACTCTTGTCCGCGCCATCGTCACCGCGCACCGTGCGTGTCAGCAACACATCGACCCGGTCACCCGGAAACACGAAGCCGGCAACGCCGAGCACGTCGTTCACCCTGATGGAAACGGCCTTCATGCCTTGGCCGAGCACAGCCGAAAGCGTGGCGCGCTGACCTGGGCCGGTGATCTTGCTGGCGAGGACAGGTTCGTTCGCGCTAATGGTTTGAAGCGCCTGCCTCGTGCCTTCGCCTGCCAGAGCCTCCTTCGTTGTCTTGAAGGCGCCCGTTGGAACCGCACCTGCCGGCCACGCGACTTCGCGCAATTTATCTGCGGTGAGCGCGTCGCCGAACTTCAGCGGCATTGCCGCTACGACGACTGTGCTGCGGTCAACGAGGCCGGTTTGCGCCATGGCGCTACGCTGGCCGGCGAGCCAGATATTGACCAGCACAACTGCCAGAACGCCGAATACGCCGGCGAGAACGATCATGATAAGCGTATTGGCGCGCATGCCCAAGCCCCAAGCCCCGATGCGGGATTCGCCCGCTGCGATCGGACTCAGGCCCGGCTCGAACGATCCGGGCCTGAGTGTAATAGTCAGGCGATCAGCTGCCGGTGCCGAGGGCGGCATTGCACGTGCCGGTCGGGTGCCCGTCGAGCGCGGTGCAGAGCGCCGAGAAGCGACCGTTCACCCAGCCGCCAATTGCAAGGACCGTCAGGATCGATGCAACGGCGATGATGCCGATAAGGATGGAATATTCGACCATGGCAGCGCCGTTCTCATCGTCGCGGAACTGCCGGGTCACCGTCATGAGCTTCTTCATGTCAATGTCTCCCTTTTGGAGGTTTGAACCCGACGAGACAGAGCCAAGGATGAACCCCATACCCAAGCATCCCCCGTCACCTCAATCCTAGGTCCCACGAAAAAGCAGAGTCAAACGGATTAACGGTTCCTTAACCTTCCAATACCTGAACTAGCGAACTCAAAAACCATTTGGATTGTAACAAGAGCTTGATTCGGCTGGATTTTCAACCGTCCTTAACCATTCGTTCACAATTTGGCCGCAGCCAACGCAAAACGACAGTCGTATTAGCCAATCTGCATATTCCTTTATATCTAAGGGTTTACGGGGATCTTTCACCCGCATCTCATTTGTTGCGGTATGAAAGGTCCCGTGAGGTGGAAGTTGGCGAGACGGTGAAGCGCGCGGCATCGAAATAAAACGATATTTTTCTGGCGCCCTCCTTAACTATGTTGAAAGCATTGGTCTCACGTGAGACCCTCCAGCGCTTGTGCCTCGCTTGGTTAACGTTTAGTTTCCGCTAATAAGGGCTAGCGGGGGTATAAGGGATTATGCTGGGGCGGTTTATCAAGGGACCAAGCGAGCAGCAGGCTGCGACAAGGCCCGAGCAGCCGACGGTACTGCCTGCCGCTCCGGCCCTTTCGCCGGCCGCTGATATTGAATCGCGCGGCGACGATTTTCTGACACTCAAGGTCGAACTTCATCGGCACCTTATCGATCGTTTCAATCTGACCGCTCTTGAAAATGCCTCAAAGGACGAGATCCTGAACGAGATCCGTCCGATCGTGCGTGAGTTCGTTCGTGGCCGAAACGTGCCGCTTAATGCGCGCGAGCTCGATCAACTGACCAGCGACACGGCGGACGAGATGCTAGGGCTGGGGCCGATCGAGCCGCTGCTCAAGGACGATTCCATTACCGATATCCTGATCAACACCCACAAGCGTGTCTTCATTGAACGGCGTGGCCTGGTTGAGGAGACGGCCATCCGGTTTCGTGACGAGGCGCATCTGCTGCGCGTCATCAACAAGATCGTTTCGGCGATCGGCCGGCGTGTCGATGAATCGTCGCCGATGGTCGATGCGCGGCTGGAGGACGGCTCTCGCGTCAACATCGCGGTTCGGCCGATATCGGTCGACGGCCCGCTGGTCTCGATCCGAAAATTCTCGAAGAACCCTTATTCGCTCGAGCGTTTGATGGCATTTAATTCGATCCGGCCGCCGATGATCGAGCTGCTACGGATCGCCGTCCAGGCGCGCAAATCGATCCTGGTTTCGGGCGGCACCGGCAGCGGCAAGACCACCTTGCTCAACGCGCTGTCGAGCTACATTCCCTCCAGGGAACGCCTGATCACCATCGAGGATGCGGCGGAACTGCAGTTGCAGCAGCCGCATGTCGGTCGGCTCGAAACACGGCCGCCGAATGTCGAGGGCAAGGGCGAGGTCCGTCAGCGTGAGTTGGTCAAGAACGCACTGCGCATGCGGCCAGACCGCATCATCGTCGGCGAGGTGCGGGGCGAGGAAGCCTTCGATATGCTGCAGGCCATGAACACCGGCCATGAAGGCTCGATGACCACCATCCATGCCAACACACCACGAGACGCCATCTCGCGCCTGGAGCAGATGGTCGGCATGGCCGGCATGCCGATGACACACGAATCCATCAGAGCTCAGATCGCCTCGGCCATCGACATCATCGTGCAGACGCAGCGTCTTTCGGATGGGGGCAGACGGGTCATTTCGATATCGGAACTGACCGGCATGGAAGGCAATGTCGTTCAGCTTCAGGAAATCTATCACTTCGTCCGACGCGACGTCACTGCGGACGGCGCGATTATCGGCGATTTTCGCGCAACGGGTGTCCGTCCGCGTTTCGCTCCGGAGGCCGCGACGCTTGGCCATCATTTTGCCAAGGACGCCTTCAACCCGCAGGTTGCCCTCTGATGCCAACTGGTCAAGCTCTACTGTATTTCATCTATATGCTGGCGGCAGCGTCGGTCATTCTCGCCGGCGAAGCTCTTTATCTTTCATTTGCTGGCCGCCGCTCCCGGTCTCTAGCAATTAATCACCGTTTGAAGCGGCTCGTCGGCGAGGTTCCGGCCGAACAAACGTTGCAAGGGTTGCTGCGAGAACGCGGCCTCACGGACTCCGGCGACTTTCTTTTTGGACTGGTCTGGTTGAACAGGCTCTATACCCAGTCCGGCATCACCGGAAATCCGTTGACCTTCGCCGCAACATTTCTGCTTGCAGGGCTGGCTATGGCGGTGTTGCTGATACTCATCAATTTTTCCGCTTCGGCGTCGCTTCTTATCTTTCTGATCGTAGGGCTTGTCCTGCCGCTCCTCGTCCTCCGGCGCGCCCGCAACAAACGAATCCGGAAATTTGCCAAACAGCTGCCGGATGCGCTCGACATGATCGTTCGTTCGCTGCGGGCCGGACACCCTGCTTCGGTCGCGATCGGTCTGGTCGCTCGCGAAATGCCCGATCCGCTCGGCACCGAGTTCGGCATCGTCTCCGATGAAATCACGTTTGGCCTCAGCATCGAGCAGGCCGTACGAAAGCTTTCGCAGCGTGTCGGCTTCGAGGGCCTTCAACTGCTGTCGGTATCGCTGTCGATCCAGGGCAAGACGGGCGGCAATTTGACCGAAATTCTGGCCAATCTTTCCTCGGTGCTGCGTGAGCGGCAGAAATTGCGAATGAAAATCAGGGCGCTTTCGGCTGAAGGTCGCGTCTCCGCGTGGATCATTTCCTTGTTTCCTATTGTGATGTTCTTCACACTTCAAGTCCTTTCCCCAGCTTACTACGGCGCCGTCTGGGGCAATCCGCTTATCTTCCCGATATTTCTGATTTTTGGGTTGTGGGCGCTGCTTGGCGACTACATCATGTACCGGATGGTTACTTTCGATTTTTAACTGCGAGCGACGAACAAAGTGTTTTCGAACATTCAGGACCTGGGATTCTTGGTGTCTATCGCCGTCTTTGTGGCGGCGGTGTCCCTTTTTCTGTTCGGTGCGCTTGTCTTCTTGCCCGCTCTGCAGACACGAAAGCTGGTCGTGCAAAGCCTGATGGGCGAAGAAATTACTGACCGCCGATCGATGCTCGGACAAGACGAGCTTGCCAAGATTGCCGCGCAACGGCCGGTCGATGCCTACTTCAAGTCGATCGAGAGGGAGCGGGAAGAGCCAAACGCCTTGGAAGCGAAGCTGTTTCGCGCCGGCTTTTATCAATCAAGCGCACCGCTGATTTATACGCTATCCCGCCTTGTCGCGGTCTGCGTCGGTTTTCTGGCAATGTACGCACTTTTGTCGCGGGTTCTGCCGCCGCACCTGCCAGGCTTCATCACCCTTGCCGGTTCTGCCCTGTTCGGCCTCGCCTGCATGGTTATTCCCGCCATTCTGCTCGACCGTTTCGAGAACGGCCAGAAACAGATCTATCGTCGAGCCTTCCCCGACTTCATGGACATGATGATCACCTGCGCCGATGCCGGCATGAGCCTGGAGGGCGCAGTCGAACGCGTCAGCCATGAAATGGCCGCCACCCACAAGTGGCTAGGAATACAGCTGTCGATCATGAATTTGCAATTGCGTGCTGGCAAGCCGTTGCGGGAAGCGCTCCGCGAACTTTCAGATCGCATTGGACTTGACGAGGCGCGGGCACTGGCTGTCCTGTTCCGTCAATCAGAAGAACTCGGCACCAGCCTCACCGATGCCTTGCGTGTTTATAGCGCCGAGATGCGTGGGCAAAGGATTTTGAGTGCAGAGGAACGCGCCAATTCGCTGCCGGTCAAAATGATGATTCCGTTGGGGCTGTGCATCTTCCCAGTGGTGATGATGGTGATCATGTTACCCGTGATCATTCGAATGAGAGGCGTTTTCTTCTAGATGAACATGTGCTTTGGTCAGGAAACGGGTCGGACGACCTTTGGGGAGACTAGATGATAAGGCCAATGCGCCTCGTGGCCGCCGCCAGTCTGCTGATCGTTGCGCTTTCTGGTTGCCAGACGGCCGATCCCGATGGTGTGGTTCGCACCAATGAGCCCTCAAAAGGCGACGTAACGTCCTTTGGCGATGCTTTCGACGGGCTGAAGACGGTCGGCGACGTCGAATACTATGCCTCGGACCAGGCCGTCGCCGAGGCCAAAAATCAGTTCCGTGCAGAAAATTACGGCAATGCCGGCGCCCTGTTCTTCAAGGCGACGCAACTGGCCCCCAATGATGGTGGCGCCTGGATGGGACTGGCCGCCTCATGCGACCGGATCCACCGCTTCGACCTCGCCGATCGGGCCTATGGCCGAGCCTTCAAGCTGGTCGGCGCGACGCCCGAATATTACAACAATGTCGGCTATTCCTATCTGCTGCGCGGCAAGCTGCAGGACGCACGCGCGAATTTCCTCAAGGCCTACGAACTGGCGCCCAACGATCCGACCGTGGTCAACAATCTGAAGCTGCTGTCATCCAGCGTGCAGAACGTCGAGCGGTAGAGCGCCTGTATGTTGTTTGCCGCTTCGCTGCTGCTGAAGGCGTTTGCGATCCCTCTGCTGGCATGGGTCGCCTGGATAGACTTCTCATCCCAGAAGATATCCAACCGTCATGTGCTGCTGCTTTTGTGTCTCGGGCTGGGATCGCTTCAGCTTGTTTCCATAGCAAGCCGATCGTGGTGGGATATGGGATTGAGCCTGATCGCCGGAATTTTGCTGTTCGTCGCGCTCTTCCCGTTCTGGATTTTGCGCAAGGTTGGAGCCGGCGACGTCAAGCTGATTGCGGTCGTCCCGTTTCTGACCGGTGGAAGCGGTCTCGCCATTTTCTCGGTGCTGCTATTGGTTTTCGCCGTCGCCACGGTGGCGGTCATGAAAAACCCGTTCCTGCTGCCGGAAGGCGCGTTTCGCGTCTATGTCCAGCATATGGACAGGAAGGGCGTCGTGCCGTTTGGCGTGCCGATTTCGGCAGCTGCGATTGGCGCTGTCGGTTTCCAGATTTACGGGAGTTGGGTGGTGGCGAGCAGCTCAGGAATCCTGGATCAGCTTAATTGAACCTCGGCAGTCCGCTTTGCTGCACGAAGCGCGCACCGACGTAATCTTTGCTTAGTGCCGAACTGGCAGTCTATCTGCCTATTGAGGGTGCGCTATGATACAGGATTACCGGTCGACAGTTGCCTGGTTGGCGGCTGGATTGATTGTTGGTGCCGTGGCGTTCCCGTTTGCGGCTGTTGTCAACAAACCGGCGACACCAACAATTATCAGCGCCGAACCGCCACCGCTCCCAATCATCAAAAAGACGTTCGTCCGAAAATGGCGCCGTACATAGCGATCAGTGGTGCCTGTCCCCAATACCCCGCACCGTCTGCAGCCAGACCGGATTGGACGGATCGCGCTCGATCTTGCGGTGCAGGGGGTTGATCTGGAGTCGATGGTGCGCTCACCGACTTCGGAATCGTCACCGGCGAGTTCATAACGCGGCATGGTTTCGCCGACCCGTGCGGCGAAGACCGCCAGGGTCTCCTGCTCGCGGCCGCGCCCGCCACCCCGCCTCAGTTCGCGCCTGGACAGCGTGCCATGCGTTCCCCAGCGCTCCTAACGACATTGGTAGGATCATCGAAGATCGCTTCAATGGCAGGTTCCAGATCGAAAAAAGGAAGGGAAGAAGAATCTGTGCGCTCTCTGCACACAGTCTCCCAAATTATCTGCTTTTGCAGGAGTCGCCTGGTGGTGATCTGCCTCGGGAGCCGGCGATCGGCGCGGAGGCGACCATTCCTGGCAAAAAAATTTCCGGCTTCGCATGACCTTCCGCCGCAACACGGACAAGACGCTGCCGGCAAGGGCTGAGCAATAAAAAGCCCGCCACCGTGAGGCAGCGGGTTCTCTTTCGGAAATGATGAGCTGCCTTTTACGGCCGGCCTTCATGGGGCGGGGTTGCGGATGCCTCTGGCCGGACATTCGACGTCATTGAAGCGAGGCACTCCTCCAGACGTTCCAGCCGCGCCTTCTGGCATCGCAGTGTGTGCGCGACGTCATGCAGCCTGGATTTACCCTGAGAGTTGGCGGCAGCGATCAAGTCTATTTGGAGCAGACTGATCTCGCTCCGCAGATCGCGAGCGTCAGCTTCCATCAGACCCCTGATCCATCCAGCCCCGCGCATTCCAGCACACCATCCACCGAGACCTGCGTCGCACGATAGCAGCGAGTTTGCTAACAACCATGCCATGAACCTTCTCGAATTTTATGCATTGCTAATATATAAAAGGCCCGCCACCGTCAGGCGTCCGGGCAGTTTTTGCCCCGTCGGATCGGACTGTGAGGTTTGTCACGGACGCATCGACGTATCGGCGTAGGCTACGTGCAGTTTCCTGCAGGGGTAAAGGGAGTGGTCCCGATGCTTGTGAACCTTCCTATGCTTGTAAATCTTCGTCTTGTCGCAGTTGGTCCCCTTGCCGATTGGGTCCGTCATCGAGCCGAGCAGAAGGCGATGTTGAAGGCGGCGGACGAGTTGAGCAAGTCACCAGACGACATGCTCAGCGACATCGGGATTTCCCGTGACGACATCACGACGTTTGCGTTCCGCAGCCCGGCGTCGAGACGTTGGGGCTGAGCAACAAAAAAGCCCGCCACCGTGAGGGAGCGAGCCAAATTATTCGAGAAGCAAACTGGATCGTTCCAGGTTCTGTAGCGCGGGAAGCGCCGCCGGTCGCCGAACACCCGGCCGAGGATGCGAATGCAAGAAGATGGCCCTCGTCCGCACACCATGGAATCGAGAAGGAACGTCTCGTGCAGACTTCCCTTGGCGGCAAAGCGGCCCCCATAGCCTCGCCCGTGATTGTTGCGCCAGCTCATGGTTTGCGGATG
Organism: Mesorhizobium sp. P160219; assembly: GCF_057786095.1. Classification (NCBI taxonomy): domain Bacteria; kingdom Pseudomonadati; phylum Pseudomonadota; class Alphaproteobacteria; order Hyphomicrobiales; family Phyllobacteriaceae; genus Mesorhizobium; species Mesorhizobium sp. P160219. The sequence goes on along the minus strand of NZ_JBYNWG010000001.1, from coordinate 4,420,468 downwards.
ACCGCCTCCAAACATGGCGACCACAACGCACCCGTCCTCCAGTTCCGCGTCTGGATCAATGATAAGGCTTTCAGCCCGAAGCTCGGGGTAGGTGTCTGTCACCGCAAACACGTTGTAGGCCCACTTGCTGGCGGCACTGCGAGGCAAAACTGCTGCCCCAGGGTCACGTGACCATGCCGAGACGATCGCGGGCTATCAGATGCCGTCGACGTTCTCTTGAGCCGCGACCGAAATTCGACTAGTCGAGTCAGCCGCTTCCGATGATCGCCAGTATATCAAGCAAACGACCAGCCCGGCGTACCCGACTTGCAGAACGATCAGCGCAAGGACCGCACAGCCGAGCGCGGTCCAAATTGAACCGGCTTCGATGTAGGTCCAGATCGCCACAATGATCGCGGTGGCAGACATGCCGACCAGAAACTGTGGAAAATACATTCCTCCGCGTTTCATTAATTTAGCGATTGCGCAATTAGCCGATTCTAAAATATCGCTGCAGCATGATGTCGCATCGGCTAGCACTACCCATCCACAGAAATGGTCGCTGCAGTCTTTGGGTGTGGGGCCGCACCGGCCACCGCGCGTTGCCTAAGATATACTCATATTAGCGATCGCGCAATTAAGCATGTAGGCGCTCCCAATCCGAAACTCAGGGAATCCCTGTTGAAGGCTCAAACGAGAGGACAACCTAATACCGTTGAGAGTCGCGGGCATGGACGACGGAATGGGCGGAGCATCTTGGGTTTTCGACCTTGACGCTTTGCGCAAGGCTTTCCTCGAGTTCGTAGAGGAGCATAAGACCACGGATCATCCTGAGTGGGGCGAACTCGCCAAGCTGTTCCTCGAAAAAGAACGAGAGCGGCACCAAGAACCGGACCCTGCCCAGCCGGAGGGGTGAACGCACCAGCGCTGTGTGACCCGACCGGCGCAGAAGCCATGACCAGAACAAACCGGGGATTCACGGATTCGCGGTGTCGATCTACATTTGCTCTGAGATGGCATTGGCGTGGCGCTGGCCGGTTAGGTAAGCGAGCCCCTTGTCAGGCAGTCCGGCATGTAGGACATGACCGGCACGTCGGGGAAGCCTCAGGCTAAGTCCACCCTTTCGGCGACACGACGATTCACTTCGATAATCAATTCGAAGACGCTTTCAAGCTCGCCGTTGATCTCGTCGGCAGGAATCCCGGCCTTCTCGGCAGCTGTCATCAACTGGTCTTTCAAGTCGCCAACCGAGATGGGGTCTCCCCGCGCCACAATGGGCAGTTGTTTGGCTACCCACTTATCGAGAAACCTCAGGCCACGGACGCTCATTTGTTAGCAACCTCTCATCCTTGACACTGCACCCGCCTGCGGCCGGGTGACACCCGATGGCATAAGCGTGACGATTCCCTCCTATGACTTCCCGCATGCGGTTGTCGATTCGACTTCGAAGGCCGTGATCGGCCAGATATGGAATTAGTCGGCCCGGTCACGCGCATCGACGGCGACAAGGTAACCGTCAGCCTGCGGCCACTGGTGACTGTCGACGCCGAGCACGTGCGCGTTGTTGAGAGCCATGTGGGGTCGCCACGGCGAAAAAAGCCGATTGTTGACAAAGCCTAACGGCGCTGCTTGAGGAGATCAAAGGCCTCGTCGCAGGGGCAGCCGCCGGAAAGAATGGGATTCGGGCCGCTTTGGATTATTATGCGGTTCCCGAGCCAGCACGGCGACAAGTACCGAGCAGTCGAGTTCCTCGTTGAACGAAAAGTGCGGGTCGGCCTCTGGCAAGATCTGAGCCAAGCGTAGCGATTTCAACCTGGCTGTCTTGGCGGCACGTTCTGTGCATTCAACCTCATTGATCGCTTTCGCGGACCGCACTGCACCTCGGCGTTCTCCCAGCCAACACATTTCCTGGTAGCCTCATTCTCACCTCCCCCCAACGCAAATTTCTACATTCGGATGAACCATGTCGCCCTTCATTCTGATGAAGCCCAAGCTGAAGCAGCGGACCAGATGGCCCGCGATTGTGGGCTCGCACCGCCCGGCGAGGTGACGCGAGCCCGGCCGAGTCTTGCGGGACCTCGACCAGCAGCGAACACCCACTCGCTGCCGTTCTATCAACAAAGCCCCCAAATTTCAGGTTCCGCTTATATACAAAAAGCCGGCCTCCTTTCGGCAGCCGGCCAGTTCCAACAGAACAAGGGAACGTGCACTGATGGGGCAGTGCAACGCCCGAAGTGTTCGAGGCCACAATGTTCCAAGGGTGAGAATAACGAGGCAGCCTAGCTAGCGGTTGGTGCCAGCCGCATGGCTTGCCCCCTCCGCCCTCTTGACTGCCCGAGCGGGTTAGGTACCTTCACTGCGTGCCTTGAGAGAAGCGGCCCGGGCACCTTTGGAAATCAAGCCGCGTGATAACCGACGAGGGGGGAGCCCTTACGTCGTAGACAACGAGCAGCACGGCTGCCCAAGCACAACTCCAAACAACAACAATCCGGCTTCCGCGCCCATGGCGGCGTTGCGGCCACTAAAAAACATGGAGCAAAGTGATGACCAAAATTGTCGAATATCAGGATAGTAACGTGACGGTGGTATCGCGGAATCCATTGCGAGGCGCACTGGAACTGGTGACCGATGACGACCACACAACCTTCCTCGAACTGGACAGGGACAGCGCGGAGTGGCTGGTGTCGGCGCTCCTCGACTTCCTCATGGAAGGCAAACACCCAGAAACACCAAAGATGACTGTTGAACCGGCCGCTGACGCCGCCAGAGGCCGCGACCAAGTTCTAACCGCCATTTTTGAAGGCATAGCAGCAGCCTATCAAGCCACGCTCTATGAAAACAATGATCCTTTGGACAATTGCGCGACCTTTGCAGAGACGGCACTAGCGTGGCTGGAGTCGAGTGGCTTAAGAGTGGTGCGTTAAGCCACCTTTGCTGCCTGCACGGTTTCGGGCGAACCGTGCAGGTTGCCCAATGGGGGCGAAAGTGGAACAAACAGGGGATTCACATTCCCGGAGTTCCGATCTAGAATCATTCCATGGAAACGGTGTTCGATGATATCGCCAACGCCCTCAGAGAGCCCCGCTCAGACGTGTGGCGCCCAGTCCGCGCCTTCGCCCTCGATCTTGCCGCCAAGCTGTTCCTTGGCCTCGCTGTCGGCCTAGGCGTTTGCTTTGGAATGGCGCTGGCTGGTTAGCTATCTCGCTGCGGCCGACTGAAGTGCGACAGCAGCAAAATCTGCCGTTGAGTTTCCCGAAAACGTAGCAGTCTCTGATTCAGCGGAGGTCGAACTTGTTGATGCATGGATGCCAAGGAAATCCTTTCCACAAAGGGCACTAAAATCTTCGGTGACATTGCTCATGGACCCGGAGGTGGTGCCGGAAGCGATGAGCGAGATAAAAGCGATGCCATCGGCTGGAATGGTGATGGTAATCCTGTCGCCGCTTTCTGCAGCTATCGCGGCAGGTATCTCAGAAGCTCCAACCACTCTGTAAATCTGCGCCGTGACAGACGGGTTGCCGCCATCAAAAGTGAACCCGATGTCGGTCGACGTTGTGTTTTCCAATATGTCGCCGCTGCCGGCTGATATGAACCAGATCTCGGAATTGGCGCTTGAGGGCACATCATGACTGCGCACCAGGCGCCTTGCCCGAAGGTCGCCGACAGTTACGGTATCCAGCGTCCGCAACTCCCCGAAAAACTTCCATGAGACTTCGAGCCAGATATCCCTACCGGTAGCAACAGCACCAAGGTTTTTCGAGGGCGCCTTAACCGTGGGGCCAGGGACGAGCCCCCCACTATTAAAGGCCGAGACAGCCGAGACCATGATCGGTGACGAGCGCTGTAAATTCTGAAAGCCAATGATCGCCGCCGTGATCGCCAACGCCGCCAGGACAAGGGCAATCGCTATCCAAACAACTGACCGGCGTCGATTTCGCATCGTTGCCCCAACCCTAGGGGAAATATCAACGTATTAGCAACTGCTTGTATTTCTCGTGAACCAGGATCATTCTTGCCGCACGGAGGCCACCAGTAACGATGGAAAAGGGGAACGTCATGGAATCCGTTTGCTACGCCCAAAGCTCGATCTGTTTGCTGTCGCTCTTAGTCAACACCACGATGGCGCTTATTGTCTTGACGCCATTCGCAGCGACGCGCCTGCTGGTGTTGAGGATGCGCGCGGACTCGGGCCGAAACCTTCAACTCGCCTAAGGCGCCGTGGGCAAACCACGTTACCGAGGCGCAGATCATGCGAATATTTCTGTTGATCCTTGCCGCTGTCGCCGTGTTCTACATCTGGGGCAACGTGGCGAACAAAGGGCTGTACACTGCCCAGATTGAACGCAGCGTGGGTCTAGTCGCAGGCTTCGAACTCATAAACTAGCGCATCGCGATTGGTTGCACATCATGGCCAGAAGGTTGCCGCAACCATCAGACTGCACCGATGTGGGCCATGAAATCGGCAATGACGGTGTCCCTCTCGGGTGCGCTCGGTACCGTCGAGAACGTTGCAAGCTCAAAAATCTGCGGTCGAGATAGCCGCCAACCGATTTGCCGAGGCACATCTTGCGCGTCGTCAAATCGTTGATGGTATTACCCGACGCCACGGACGCCTCGATGCCATTGACGGAGAATAGAGGCTCCCGCCTTCGTGGCGCCATGTCGTCACCACAGGCACGCCGGTCGAAATGGCAGTACTGGGAACCTGCCAAGGGTACGACACGAAATTCGATCCTTGGCCAATGGGCCCCGGGATAGAAGTGCCATTTGCAAATAACCAGCGTCGTCACCCCACAGGATGTCATTGTTAGCGGCGTTGCCTGCGCCAGTGTTGTTGGTGTTGTTGGTGTTGATGGCATCGATGTAGCCCGAACAGATCACAAAGCCGGACGACAGCCTCACGAAATTGGAGATGCTCGCGCCTATCAGTTGGCTGGTGATGCCGTTGAAATCGGCGCATGTCCGGCTGATTGGACCTGCAGTTGTAACGGCCGGCTGCGCACTGGTGACCCCAATCTTCTCGAAGTGCCGGCCGCCGCCGGTCTGGTCCTTGAAGGAATCGGTGCCGGGCGTCGGAATCTTCGCCCTGGAAGGGTTGTCGATGTTGGCTTCGATCTTCAGTGCTTCGAGCCTGCCGCTCAGACTCCGCCGAGCGTCGGTTCTTTGCGGTAGGCATTTTCCGCCGCGACGAATTCCGAGGTCGGTCTCGGGAGCTTCAGTGCTGATCTGAAGTAAGCGGCGCTGGCCGTTTTCGAAGAGCGAGATATCTTGGCAGCGATGTTCATTGCCATTATGTCCATCGCAAACGCGATGCGTCCCGTCGCGTTTGTCACGTTTGCCGAAAATATTCCCGCCTAGCCGCTACCTCGGCTTTCCATCTGCCGCCGACGCGCCGGCCGAAACCTTTCCGATCTTCTGGCTGAGAGCCTCGGCGGCAACCGCCGTCTCGACCCAATCTCCAGAACTCCGATCCTCGAACTCCGTTTCGATCTCAGCGACGAGCGCCGCTATTTGCGCGAGTTGGCGTCTGATCGCTGCGAGTTTGCGCACGGTGCTCATGGGCACGTCTCGATCGATGCCGGAACCAAAGTCGTTGAGCAAAGTTTCCTTACCGAAGGGCGTTTTAGGTTTTTGGAGAACTCGAAATGAAGACCATCATCCTTGGCGCATTGGCGCTTTGCTTGGCTGCGCCTGCGGTCGCGTCCGCAGAAGAAGGCATCGTCGTCCAGACCCAGCGACATCACCACCGCCATTATTGGGACGACAACAATAACGACCGTGTGGTCATCTATCGGAACGGACACCGTCTCCATCGCCGCCATCATGGCGAGCAGGCGTTTTACGACAATGGCGAGCGCGCCTGGCGCCGGCATCATCACCGGTCCAGCGACTTTGTGGTCACCGGATCGATCAACCGTCCGATGCATCACCGCCGTCACGTCGTCATTCAGCAGGACGACAACAACGATTATGACACCGACTATTGATCGCAGTCTAACGGCCCGGCCTTCGACGAGAGCCGGGCACCGGAGGGGAGGGGTTTCGCCATGACGATGCTGTTTCAATCCTTGGACTTGGACGGTCACAAGCGCAGCGAGCTTTACCATGCGGCGCGGTTGTCGATGCTCCAATGTCGTGTGTTGACGCGCTTCGATCGGGTCGAAGAGGCTGCCGATAAGGTGCAAGCAGCGGCTGAGTTGTTCGCTGAGGCGGCTCGACGTGTCGGAAGCGCTCAAACGCTCGGTATGTGAGCGCCAAGTCGGCGGCGGAACCGGCAGGCGGCAACGCGCGTTGCCTTTGCATGGTCGACTATCTCAAATCGGTACTGAAGGAACTGTGTCCTGCCTGGCTCATGCGGAAGGCGGGCGTCGTAGACGTTCGCCCTGTTGAGCAGCAGCCAGCCATAAGCGATCTAATAGGTGCGGCGCCGCCGACGCGATATCGTGGGCCGGTGCGGTCCGAGCCTCCCGACCACAGGCTTAACGAGTCCATAAGCAAGCGCAATTCGGGCTGACCCGCGACGCAGGAAGTTCGAAAAGCTTCCAGGACCCCCAACAAACTGGACGACGCAAACGACGCAAACTGGACGCCGCAGACAACAATCAGGTTCACGGACATCCTGGTGAGCATTCGCATTGGAGCGGATAGTATCGTCGGCAAAAGAGGGTCCGAAAAGGCCTTTCGGCAGCTCCTCGTAGGAACGAAAAAAGAAGAGAAGCGGAACTTGCGTGTGCAGTATTTGCACACGAACCCTCATAAACATTTGATTTGATTTTCAGCATCTGTTTAACATCAGAACCTTAGAACCTGCCGCACACGCTGCGTCAGCAAGACCTTCCTGCAACGCGACGTTGCGCGGCGCCGGGGCACCGACACCAAGTCGATCGCAGTGAGACGCCGACAAAGCCCTGTTAGCGCGCCTGAAGCCTTCGGCGAACTCATCGACCTCCATATCGACGACATGTGCGATGTAGGCAAGTCCCCTCGCCGCTCCAAGGCCGCAGCCCTCGCTATGCTCCGAACATCTGGGGAAGTGCAGCATCGCCACCCTCGATCGCGAACGGCTCGTTCGCATCGGTCGTGATCGAGCCGCCCAGGGTGCCGGACGATGAGTCTCGGTATCGACATCACCTAGGGAAGGTCGTTGAGCGTCGTTCCTGGATGATCTGCCTGGTCGTGATCGCGACAGCCGCTGGCGAGAGCCGCCAAACACGCATGAGATTGTCTGAAGCGGAGGACCATCCATGGAAGGACCCATTTCGAGCTATTTTGCATCGATTGAACCCGTGGGGCCCTGACGTTTTCTGGACCGCTTGCTGCATCCGGCGCGGCATTTCAAACATCCCCACGACGTTTTGGCCGATGTTGCCCTGGACGATCAGGAGAAGCGCGCCATTCTTTCGCCATGGGCATCGGATGCCTGCGCCGTAGAATCCGTGCCAGCGCTTCGCATGCTGCCGCGAGCGGGTGAACCGGCCAGCTTCGACACGATCATGGATGCGTTGCAACAGTTGGATCAATCGGATGAGCGTGCCGGTCCTGACTGCAGTGACAGCGCGGCAGTGGCCGCGTTCGTACCATTCGTCGATCGGATTTAAGGGCGACGTAGTTGTTCTTGCACCATGGACCCGTCGGCGAGTGACCCCGCCGGCGGAAGGGGTGGCATTGGTGCGTTCGCCCAGATTGCCGATGAAAATTTTCCTATTCTTGCTCTTGAAGGTGCAAGTCGCGATTCTAAATTGATGGTCGCCGGCCGCCCAATGGGGCCGGCAACACCAGGAGGCGGCAAGGCTCTTGGGTGCCTTCTGTTGTCCATGTTGCTCAAAGGAGGATGTGGCTATGAAGACAAACCTCGATTTTACCCCTCTATACCGGTCCAGCATCGGCTTCGACCGCATGGTCGACATGCTTGAAAGTGCGAGCCGTGTGGCCTCGTTCGACAACTGGCCGCCCTGCGATATCGCCAAGGTTGATGATGATCAGTATCGCATAACGATGGCGGTCGCCGGTTTCCCGCAGGACCAGTTGACCGTCACCCACCAGCCCAACATGCTGGTTCTGAGCGGGTCGCAATCCGGCGATGAGAACGGCCAGTATCTCTACCGCGGCATCAACGGGCGCGCTTTCGAGCGTCGGTTCGAACTGGCCGATCATGTCAAAGTCGAGGGCGCCAGCCTTGAGAACGGGCTGCTGAGCATCGATCTCAAGCGCGAGGTTCCCGAGGAGATGAAACCGCGCAAGATCGAAATCTCCAGCGGGGCTCCCATGCCGAAGATCGAGGCTCCCAAGATCGAGACCGACAAGCTGGCCGCCTGAGCAATCCACTATGAAGGCTTTCGCTTGAGCCGGGCGTCCCGTCCGGCTCAGAGACCTACGAAAGGAGAAAGACAATGAGCGTACGTGACTTGATCCCCTGGGGCCGGGGCAACGGAAACTCGGCGCCCAGTCTCTTCCCCGACGGAGATCGAGACCCCTTCGTCTCCCTCCACCGGGAGGTAAACCGGCTGTTCGATGACGCCTTCCGCAGCTTTGGCGCCAGACTGCCGGCCTTCGGTCCCTCTTTCGCCGCCAGTTGGCCGAGTGTCGAAATCTCCGACACGGACAAGGAAGTCCGCGTCACGGCGGAAATACCTGGCCTGGACGAGAGCGACATAGAAGTCCTGCTGGAAAATGGGGCGCTCAAGCTTAAAGGCGAGAAGCGTTCCGAGACCGAGGACAAGGACCGGCAGTTCTCCGAGCGGTTCTACGGTCGCTTCGAGCGCCTCATTCCGCTCGGCTACGAGGGTGAAGAAGACAAGGTCAACGCCGCCTTCAACAACGGGGTGCTGACCGTGACGTTGCCCAAGACCGAGCGGGCGCAGGCGAAGGCCAAGCGGATCGCAATCAACGGGAAGAACTGACGGATGCAGTATGGGTGGCGGCCCTTACGGCCGCTGCCCGTGCGACCCTTCATAACGGGAGGGACAGGCAATGGAGACAGTTCAAAGCAGCGACAACAGAAACCTAACCAAGACGTCCGTCCGGCCGGACAATGACAATCGGCCTCGTCTAGACGGGCCGGCTTTGTCAATGGGACGGTCAGTGTTTCCGGACGGCGCAACGGCGCGGATCTACCAGCCCTGCCGCTCGGCCATGACCTCGGCAAAGCCCCGCAAGGACTGGCGATTGGTCTTCGAACGCCGCACAGCCCCGTTCATCGAGCCGCTGATGGGCTATACCGGTGGCCGAGACACCCTGACCCAGGTTGAACTGAACTTTCCGACGCTGGAAGCGGCGATCCGTTATGCCGAGCGTCAAGGCCTCAACTATGTCGTGCAGGCTGCACCTCCTGCTTCCCAGGCCAAGGTCACGCGCCAGCATGCATCGGAGGAGAAACAGGCCTTTTCCGACCTGGTTTGGCAGCGGCTGCAGTTGGCTTGGCTCCAGGCAAGCCACGGCTATGGCGCCGGCGCACAGGCAGCGCACATACAGACGGCGCTTTCCGAGCCGGAGACATTCTACGCCTCTCCGATGGAGGTTGTGGATGACCCGGTGCTCGCACCCGACGAGAAACGCGCTGTGCTCAAGAACTGGGCCTGGAACGAGTACCTGATCGACCTGGCCACCGCCGAAGGCATGCCGGAAAATGCACGCCCGTCGCGATTGGACGAGGTCGAACTCGCCTTGCTGGCCTTGGAAGTCCGAAACCGGGGCTTCCAGACCAGGACCAGCCCGGTGCACTCCCGGATAGCCGCATGATAAGGCAAGAAGGAACCCACTGATCGTCTTCGACGCCCAACGGACCATCCCGAAACCCTTCCCGCTTGCGGTCGCGGCAGCGGGCGGGCGCGCGCCGACAACTTTCCCAATGCGTGGGCGCCCGATTGCGCCTCGGCAGAACTCGGCCCAGTTGTTAGGATCGCGCTGATATGGACTCCAATGAATTGGCGACAGAGGTTCCTATGTATCAATCCTTCAACGGCTCCGCCCATCCCCTGGCACCGAAAGAGATCGCGATCGCTGCCGTCCCCGAAGACGAGCGTGTCTGGGTCCCACAGGCGGAGGGCGTGTGGTTCCGACCACTTATGCTCAACACAATGCAAGGGCAGTGGTGCAATCTGCTCCGCGTACGCCGGGCCGGGATATTAAGCCGTCATCTGCATCCGGCCCCCGTGCATGGCTATGTGATCAAGGGGCGTTGGCACTATCTTGAACACGACTGGGTGGCAGAGACGGGATCTTACGTTTTCGAGCCGCCCGGTGAAATCCACACGCTCACGGTTCCAAGCGACGTGCCCGAGATGATCACCTTCTTCAACATTTCCGGCTGCATGGTTTACCTGGACAAGGATAACAAGCAGATTGGTTTCGAGGACGTTTTCACCAAGATCGACATGTGCAGAAATCACTATGCGAGCGTGGGTCTCGGTGACGATTTCGTCGATCAATTCGTACGGTAGACATCCGCCCGTTTGCCTTCCGCTGCGGTGAGTTCGCGCTCCGCCACAGAGGCGAAACGAGGAGATTTTTTGGTGACCGATTCCATATGGGCCATGCCCTTCTTCGCGGGCAAGACCGTCGTCATTACCGGAGGCACGACAGGCATCGGAAACGGCATCGCCATGGCGTTCGCCGGGGCCGGGGCAATCGTCCACGCGACGGGGGCGACGGCCGCCGAGGTGGCGGCCGCTCGTGCATACGGCACCGCCGTCTCGTATTCAGTACTCGACGTCCGGGACATGACTGCGGTCGAAGGATATTCAAGTCAGTTCACATCCGTTGCAGCGCTCGTAAATTGCGCAGGGGTAAACCTGCGCGCCGCCGAATTCACTGTCCAGGGTTTCGAAACGGTGGTCGATATCAATCTCACCGGCTCCATGCGGAGTGCGAGCGCGTTCCGAGGGGCACTCTCGAACGGGGGCGCCATCGTCAACATCGCATCGATGTTCGCGTTTTTCGGCGCGGCTCATGCGCCGGCTTACGCCGCATCCAAGGGCGCGGTCGTGCAACTTACCAAGTCACTTGCGATCGCCTATGCCGGGGATGGCATTCGCGTAAACGCATTGGCGCCTGGCTGGATCGAGACCGCCATGACCGCCGCGCCACGGGCCGATCCAGCTCGCAACGCGGAATTGATGAAACGCACTCCGATGGGTCGCTGGGGTACGCCGGGCGACCTGACTGGCCCCGCCTTGTTCTTGTGTTCGCCGCTCGCGGGGTTCATCACTGGGGCAATTTTGCCGGTTGACGGTGGCTATCTCATTGCGTGAGGCGTTGGCTATGCTGCGCGACCGATCTCCAAGCCTGTGTCGTCGAGATCAAGATCGAACGCGACCAATCGACCATGCCTGACCGCAATTGCCGCCACCAACTCCGCAAGCTCGCCATCCGTATGCTCGCAAAAAGCTGCCTGTTTCCTGACAATCGTGACCGCATCCCGGGTCGATACGACAGAGAACGGCCTCCGGGATCTCACGAATGATTCCGCAACCTCGGCGACGGATGAAGCTCGGTCAAAATTATCTTGCATACTTGCACCTCTGTACGACGCTAGCCCAAGCTCGGCCCGCGCAAATTGTTCCCATTGGCCTAATGCAGCATGGTTGGCATCCGGCTTGGGCTCCTTTGTGAGCGAAGGCCGGGAGCAACGCGACATGGCCGTCGCCGTGCCTTGGACAGTGGGCTGGACGCATTCGTCTCCACTCAACGAAAGGTCACGCCATCGGCCAGTCTCACTACATGCTTCAAATGCGAACACGAGCCCGACGCTAGAGACGAGGAGGATCAGATGTGTCCAAGCCGCTCGCCAAAGTTTCCGATCCTCGGATCACCGCAGTTCCCGCGCAACAAGTCGCCGGGAGACCTGTTTGCTCGCGTTGATTGCGGTCGACTGACTCCTGGCTCATTCGCCGCCTCGCCGGCTGGCTCCGGTCGGCCGGCCTCGTCCGTCTCCGTCATCGCTGGCCGGCGGACGATCCAATCCACCAAACCGGCTTCGGTCTGCTCGCAGGCCACGAATTCGCGCACCAGACTTCGCGCCAGCTCGCGCCATTGACACTCGGGCACGTTCATCTCCGCGATCAGATCTCGGCATGCAGCGCGTATGATGTCGGCATCGAAGGCTGACACGGCGACAGGACCACGGTCTGTATTCTTTGCTCGAGGAGTGTCGTCGCCCTGACGTTCGCGAAAGCGCCTCAGCACCTCGCGCGATGTGGCGATCGCTTGTCGGGTTTGACTCATAGCCTCGTAAAATCCAACTTCGCGGACCGGTGAGCGGTGCCGTGATAGAATGAAGTCCTCCATAACCGCATGCGCAGTGTCCGTACGCGTTGCAATCATCGCCGCCTCCCTGCAGGCGCACCCAATGCTTGCAGCTTCTGCCCGTTTTCGGGCGGCCGCCTGCATTTGTCGTGTCGCTGCTATGATCGCGTGAGTTAAAGCCGGTGAAGCGTCGCTGCAATTACAAATGTAAGTGTGGCATCCGATAAGTGGTATGCCCGCTGGCAGCGGCGGCGGCGAGTTCGTTCTTCAGACGGTCGAAGTCTTCCTCGGCGAAGCGCTCTCCGCGTTGCCGGAACGAGGAAGCAGGATCTGGACAAAATGCAGCGGCCGTGCCGCCGTTCAGGGGGCGCTATTGGCGAAAATCCGCCAATTTCCGCCAGTCGAAGACAACGCCCACTCCAGGCTCGTCGGGTGCTATCGCCAAACCATCCTGAAGCCTCAGCGGCTCAGTGGTATAATGGTCAATATCAAAACTATGCGCCTCCACCCAGCCGGCATTTGTCTGACCTGCAACGAGGCTGACATGAAGTTCCTGCATCCCGTGACTGCAGACCGGAATGCCAGCCTTGCGTGAGAGCGCTGCCACGCGCAGCCAGCCCGTGACCCCGCCGCAGTTGGAGGCGTCGGGTTGGATGTAGGCGAGATCCGACCAAGCGAAGGCATGCTCGAACTCCTCGATGACATGCAGGTTTTCTCCCATTGCCAGGGGCATTCCGGTCGCCTTGGCAATGCTGGCGTAACCCTCATAGTCGTCGGGTATGATGGGCTCCTCGAACCACAGCAGATCGTAGGCGGCGAATGCTCTCGCTGCCTCGATCGCTCGCGGGACGTCCAGCGCGTAGTTGGCGTCAACCATAAAGGTGACATGAGGGCCGATGCGCTCGCGAACTGCCTTCACCCGGGCCACATCCTCGGCAAGGTCGTCCTTGCCGACCTTGATCTTCACCCCGGTGAAGCCGGCATTGAGATAGGAATCGATGCTGGCCAAAAGCTGATCGAGGGTGAAGTTTAGGTCGATGCCGCCGCGATAGGCCTTGGCGCTCTTCCCGGCCCCGCCCGCCATCTGCCAAAGCGGCAGGCCGCTACGCCGGCCCTTGAGGTCCCATAATGCGATGTCGATCGCCGAGATCGCGAAAGAAGCGATGCCGCCGCGCCCGACATAGTGGATGTGCCAGAGCATGCCGTCGTAGATCGTGTCGATTTGCGTTGCGTCGCGTGCCTTGAGGAACGGCGCGAGGTCGTGATCGATCATTGCCTTGATTGCATAGCCGCCCCTGCCGCCGGTGTAGGTGTAGCCTGTGCCCTCGGTGCCGTCGGCAAGCCTCAGCGTGACGGTGACCAGCTCGAAATGCGTGTGCGCGCCGTGCTTGGCATCGGTCATCACCTCACGCAGTGGGACCCGAAACAGCCGGGTCTCGACTTCCTTGATTTCGGTGCGGCTCATGCTGCGCTCCATTCACGTTTTTTCATCGGACCATAATTGCACCGGCAGCGCTGACTGGCAACAATGTGGCTGATCTTTCAGCGGTTCTGAAGCCAATCCGTCATTTTTGGTCCTACAAAAGCATCAATCCGCTTGTGCTTTGGTCCGATTTACCTTCTAATAACAGGACCATCTGGGAGGAAAAGGCTTGCTGGATACGGAAGAGCGTCCTGAGATGCCCGCGGCTATTCTCGCCGCCCGCGCGGCCGACGCGATGGTGGCCGGCATAGAGGCCGACATCACGTCCGGAAGGCTTGGCGACGGCAGCTACCTGCCGGCCGAGCGCGAACTGATGATCGAGTATGGTGTGGGCCGGGGCGTTGTGCGTGAGGCGATTGCGCGCCTGGCCAGCCGCGGCCTGGTGGAAGCGCGTCCGCGGTTCCGGCCCGTGGCGCGCCGGCCTGGCCTGGATGCCGCGCTCGGCGCCCTCGACGGCATCGTAGGACATCTGCTGAGCGACCAGGCGGGCGTGAAGAACCTCTACGACATGCGCGTCTTCCTCGAGGCGTCGCTGGCGCGCAACGCCGCCATCCATGCCCGCAAGGATGACGTCACAGCCTTGAGGGCGGCGCTGGCGATGAACGAGGCGGCCATCCCGGATTCCGAGAAATTCTATGCGACGGACGTGGCGTTCCACGCAGCGCTCTATGACATCACGCGCAACCCGGTGCTGCCCGTCGTGCACAAGGCATTTACCGCCTGGCTGTCGCCGCATTGGATGCGCATGCCACGGTCGCCCGAGCGCAACCGCGTGAATTTCCTCAGCCATCGTGAAATCTGCACGGCCATCCTTGAGCGAGATCCTGACGGCGCCGAGCGGGCGCTACTCAACCACCTCTCGGCGGCCTGGGAGTATGTCCGCGGAACATTCGAAAGCCGTGAGGCGCCGGAAGCATGACGCAGTCCTACGACCATATCGTGGTGGGCGGCGGAGCGGCCGGCTGCGTCGCGGCGGCAAGGCTTGTCAAAGCGGGACGGCGAACCCTGCTGCTGGAGGCCGGCCATTCCCATCATCACCCCTTGCTCGACATGCCGCCCGGCATCTTCAAGATGATCAACGGCTCGAAATTCATGCGCTATCACCGCACCGAGCCGCAGGCCCATCTCGACGGCCGCGTCCATGAAATCTCGCAAGGCAACGTGCTGGGCGGCGGCACCTCGGTCAACGCCCAGGTCTACATGCGAGGCCGCTCGGCCGATTATGAGGAATGGGACGAGCTGCTGCGCGGCAACAATGCCGGCGTACGCTGGAACTGGCAGGCGGTGCTGCCGCATTTCACCGGCATGGAGGGAAACAACCGCCTCGGCGGCGAACTGCATGGCAGCGAAGGTCCGCTGCTGGTCTCGGATCCAGGCCACATCGATGATGTTTCCCGTTGGTTCGTCCAGGCCGTCCAAGGCCTTGGATTGCCGTACAACCATGACTTCAACGGACCGTCGCAGCGCGGGGTCGGCTTCTACCAGTTCATGAACCGGCGGGGAAAGCGCAGCAGCGCCGCCTATGCCTTCATCGAGCCGCTGACGAATGATCCCAAGCTGACGCTGAAACTCAATTGCACAGTCAGCCGGCTGCTGATCGAAAACGGTCGGGTCACCGGCGTCGTCTATTCGGATGCGTCGGGCGCCGAGCATACCGTCCATGCGGATGCCGACGTGATCGTCTCGTCCGGTGCCCTCGTCTCGCCGAAACTGCTCATGCTGTCCGGCATCGGCCCCGCCGAGGCGCTTGCCGGGCACGGCATTTCCTGCGTCGCCGACCTGCCCGGGGTCGGCGAAAACCTGATCGACCATCCGGAGGTGCCGATCATCGCCACCGCAAACGGCCCATACGGCTATTTCAGGCAGGGCCAAGGCTGGAGGATGATCAGGAACGGCCTGCATTTCAAGCTCTTCGGCACCGGCACGATCCTGTCAGCGGGGGTGGAGGCCGGAGCCTTCGTCAATCCGGCCGATCCCGAGGGCGAACCGACGATCCAGGCCTTCTGCGTGCCGCACGTCTATCTGGACCGCGATATCCTGACCTTGGTCGAGAACACCTATGGGCTTACCGTGACGACAGTGGTGGTGAAGCCAAAGTCGCGCGGTTTCGTAAGGCTGCGTTCGGCGGATCCGAAGGACATGCCGATCGTTTCGCCGAACCTCCTTAAACATCCCGACGACATGAGGGAAATGATCTCCGGCCAGCGTTATTTCCTGCAGGCTTTTCAGACCAAGCCGCTCGCCGATCGGGTCAAGGCCATTGCCGTGCCAAGCCAGGATGATCTCAGCGACGAAGCCATGACAAAGCATTGCAAGCGCTTTGTGAAGACCAACTACCATCCGGCCGGGACATGCCGGATGGGCTCGGACAGCGACCGGATGGCGGTGCTGGACGCGGCGCTGCGCGTGCGCGGAATAGACAATCTGCGGGTTGCCGACATGTCGGCCTGCCCCAACATCAATGCCGGCAATACGGCGGCGCCCGCCATGATGCTGGGCGACCGCTGCGCCGACTTTATTTTGGAGGCGGCATAGCGCCTGACCCAGCTTGCCGACGGCGTCATCGCCGAAGCCGTCTGGGCCGATATCGTGAGGAAATTACACAGTCGCTGAAAGCGACAATAAAGGAGGAAAGAGCATGATCATTACCCGTCGAGAACTACTGGTTGGCTCCGCCGCCGGCGCGGTCGCGCTGACACTCGGCTCACGCGCCTTCGCGGCGCTCCCGCCGCTCGCCAAGAAGGACAAGTACAAGGTCGGTTTCGCCCAGACGGAAAGCAACAATCCGTGGCGTCTTGCCGAGACCAAGAGCATGCAGGACGAAGCCGCCAAGCTTGGCCATCAGCTGGTCTACACGGATGCCGCCGGTTCGTCGGCCAAGCAGGCCTCCGACGTGAACTCGATGATCGCGCAGGGCGTCGACGCAATCTTCCTGCCGCCCCGCGAAGACAAGCCCCTAGTGCCGGTCATTCTTGCCGCGCGCGATGCCGGCATACCGGTGTTTCTGGTCGACCGCGACGTTGATCACACCATGGCCAAGCCGGGCGAGGATTATGTCTGCTTCATCGGTTCGGATTTCATCGAGGAGGCGACCCGCGTCGGCGAATGGCTGGTCAAGAACGCCAATGGCAAGTCGAAGATCATCGAGCTGGAAGGCACGACCGGAGCCTCGGCCGCTACCGACCGCAAGAAAGGCTTCGACGATTTCATCGCCAAGCACTCGCAGTTCACCATCCTGGCGTCGCAGTCCGGCGACTTCGCCCGCGACAAGGGCCGGCAGGTCGCCGAGACGCTGCTTCAGGCGCACCCTGATGCGGATATCATCTACGCGCATAATGATGAGATGGCGCTAGGCGCCATCGCCGCTTTGGAAGCAGCCGGCAAGACCCCGGGCAAGGATGTGCTGATCTTGTCGATCGACGGCGAGAAGGAAGGCGTCCAGGCGATCATTGACGGCAAGATCGGCGCTATCTGCGCTTGCAGCCCGCTGTTCGGGCCGAAGGCCTTCGCAACGATGGCCGACTATGCGGCCGGCAAGAAGATCCCGCCGTTCATCAAGAACGAGGATGCCTTCTTCGACGCCACGAACGCGAAGAAAGACTTCCATATTGCGTTCTGATATCCACTTTCTTTCCAGTTGCCCTACCCGCTTCGGCGGGTAGGGTTTGGGAGTTTGACGATGACCGCTCAGCCGGACCAAGCCGCGCTGCTCCTGGACATGCGTGACATCCAGAAGCGTTTTGCCGGCATCCCTGCCCTGGCCGATGCCTCGCTCCAGGTTCTTCCGGGCGAGATCCACGCACTCATCGGCCAGAACGGTGCGGGCAAATCGACACTTATCAAGGTGCTCACCGGCTATTACCGCCGGGATGCGGGGCAGGTGCTGTTCGAACGGAAGCCGTTCGAAGTTGGGTCTCCGCATCAGGCGCAGGTCAGCGGCATCAGCACCATCTACCAGGAGATCAATCTCGTACCGCTGCGCTCGGTGACCGAGAACATCTGCCTTGGACGCGAGAAGCGCCGCCGCGGCCTGCTCGACTGGAGCGCGATGCATGCGGAAGCCGAGCGCCTGCTCAGCCGCTTCTCGATCGGCATCGACGTGCGCCGCCCGCTCAGCGATTTCAACACCGCCACGCAGCAGATGGTGGCGATCGCCCGCGCCATCGGCTTTTCCGCCCGCCTCGTGATCATGGATGAGCCGACCTCCTCGCTGGACGAGCGTGAAGTCTCGGTCTTGTTCAGCGTTATCCGTCAGCTCAAGGCCGACGGCGTCTCCGTTCTGTTCGTCAGCCACAAGCTCGACGAGTTGTACGAGGTCTGCGACCGGGTCACGATCATGCGTGACGGCCGCACGGTACGAAGCGCGGCGATGAGCGACATCGGCAAGCTGGAGCTGGTCGCGGCCATGCTCGGCCGCGACGTCGCAGCCGTCGAAGGCCATGCGACCGCGTTCGGTGAACGCGATCGGTCGAGGATCGGTGATGTGCTGTTTACCGCGCAAGGGCTGGCGGCCGGCCAGTTGGTGCGTGACGTGAGCTTCGACCTGCGCCGCGGCGAGATCGCCGGCTTTGCCGGCTTGCTCGGCGCCGGCCGCACCGAAACAGCCCGCCTCGTATTCGGCGCCGACCGCCGGAGCGCAGGCGAGATGACGATGGAGGGCGCGTCCTACCATCCCGCACGTGCCGCTGATGCCATCGCCGCAGGGATGGGCTTCTGCACTGAGGACCGCAAGGCCGAGGGCATCGTGCCGGAAATGACCGTCGCGGAGAACATAACACTGGCACTGCTGCCGAAAATCAGCCGCAATGGCATCCTGAACGAGGCCCGGCAGAAGGAGATCGTCGAGCGCTTCATTCGTGAACTCGACATCAAATGCTCGGGGCCTAACCAGAAGGTCCGCGAGTTGTCGGGCGGCAACCAGCAAAAGGTGCTGCTTGCCCGCTGGCTGGCAATGAACCCGAAGCTGCTCATTCTCGATGAGCCGACGCGCGGCATCGATGTCGGGGCCAAGGCCGAGATCCAGCGCCTCATCCGCAAGCTTGCCGATGACGGGCTCGGCGTGCTGATGATCTCCTCGGAACTCGAGGAAGTGATGGAAGGAGCCGACCGCATATTCGTGCTGCGCGAAGGAGTGAGGGTGGCCGAACTGGAAGGCCAGGCAGCCGACGAGGAGGACGTGCTCGCGGCGATGGCGCATGGCGGCGCGGCGAAGGAGGCAGCGTGAGCGATCTGGCCACACCATCCGCAGCCAACGACGCTGGAAACCGCCGCTTTGATGTGTTCGGTTTCCTGGCGCGCTACGGCACGGTGATCGCGCTTGTGCTGCTGGTGGTCTTCAACCTTGCCTATACGCGCAATTTCGCGACGCTGCAGACACTCAACGTCAACCTAACCCAGGTCTGCACGATTGTGATCGTCGCGGTGGGGATGACCCTGGTGATCGCCACCGGCGGCATCGACCTGTCGGTTGGTTCGCTGATGGCGATCTCCGGCGCATTGGCGCCGATGATCTTCATGGGCACGATCTTCCCGGTCGGAAACATCTATCTGGCGGTAGCCGTCGCGATGATTGCCTCGATCCTCGTCGCCGGCCTGTTCGGGCTGTTCAATGGCTGGTTGGTCTCGCGTTTCCGCATCCAACCTATTGTTGCAACGCTCGTGCTGTTCATCGCCGGGCGCGGGATCGCGCAGGTCATGACCAACGGCAATCTGCAGACCTTCCGCGTGCCGCAATTCCAGTGGATCGGACTTGCCCGCCCGCTCGGCATTCCCGCGCAGGTCATCATCATGGCCGTGCTGGTTGCGGTGGCCGCTTGGGCCCTTCACCGCACGGTGTTCGGGCGAAGCATCCTGGCGGTCGGCGGCAATGAAAAGGCCTCTGAACTCGCCGGCATCGCCGTATCGAGGATCAAGCTCGCTGTCTATGCGATCAGCGGCCTGTGCGCGGGGCTAGCCGGTCTCGTCGTCATTGCGATCAACTCCTCCAGCGACGCCAATCTCGTGGGGCTGGGCATGGAACTCGACGCCATCGCGGCGGTCGCGGTGGGCGGCACGCTGTTGAGTGGCGGAAAGGCCACAATCATCGGCACCCTGCTGGGCGCACTGACCATCCAGTTGGTGCGCTACACGCTGCTCGCCAATGGCGTACCCGACGCCGCTGCGCTCGTCGTCAAGGCCGGCATCATCGCATTCGCCGTCTGGCTGCAGCAGCAACACCGGGTGTAATCCATGAACAGCGCCAGACTGGTTCGCATCATCGGCACTTACGGTGTCGTCATCGCGCTTGCAGCCCTCGTCCTGTTCGGATTCCTGCGCTACGACCGCTTCCTCGGCCTCTTCAACGTGATGAGCGTTCTGCGCTACAACTCGATGTTCGCGCTCGTCGCGCTCGGCATGTGCTTCGTGATCATGACCGGCGGCATAGACCTGTCCGTCGGCTCCGTCGCAGCCTTGGGCAGCGTCGCGTCAGCCCTGGCGAGCCCGCACGGCATCGTGGCAGGCCTTGCAGCGGGCGTTGGCGCCGGCCTGGCAGCCGGGCTGATCAACGCGCTCCTGGTTACACGCGGCAACCTGATGCCATTCATCGCCACGCTTGCCACCATGCTGGCCGCAAGCGGCTCGGCGCTGCTTCTGGCCGGCAACCAGACGGTTTCGGTGTCTTACGATTCGGGTTTCACCGCCATCGGCCAAGGGAATTTCTGGATTTTCCCGATTCCGGCAGTCATCGCCCTGGTTGCCTATGCCGTCGGCTCAGTGGTCCTGAACTACACCAGCACGGGACGGACGGTGCTGGCCATCGGCGGTGGCGAGGATGCCTCGCGGCTGATGGGGCTGCGCACTGACCGCGTCAAATTTCTCGTCTATGTCGCAAGCGGGTGCCTGGCCGGGCTCGCCGGCGTCGTCCTCGCTTCTCAGTTCGGCGCAGGCCAGCCGATCGAGGGCGTCGGCTGGGAGCTGTTTGCCATCGCAGCCGTGGTCGTGGGCGGGACGCTGCTGACCGGCGGCTCGGGCTCGGTGTTGACCACGCTGGCCGGCGTGCTGTTGCTCGGGATCCTTTTCAACGTCCTGAACTTCGAAAACGGCATGGGTTGGATTTCGCTGTCAGCCTACTGGCAGTCGGTGATCCGCGGGCTGTTTTTGCTCGTCGTCGTCCTTCTCCAGGCACGGCTTACGGCAAGGCGCGAAACTGCCTGAGGATGGCGAGCGCCTTCGAGCACGATGAGCTCAAAAGAGCTCTGGCGCTGCAGAATCAGTGCGCGTTGCGCACCCGGCCCAATGAGCGCATCCCGCAGACTTTCTGCGGCGATGCTTCCCCGGTGCACCTGGGGTCCGACACCCTTGGAGCGGGATCCGCAAGCGGATCGTGGTGCAGTCACATGGTCGTCCTGGAGACGGTCATTTCCCGGCGACCGCCACGAACACGGACTGCCCCTGCCTTTCCAGCCGAAACAGGATGGGCTTGCTCTGCCGGCGAGAGTTCGCCCACTCCTCGACGATGTCCGAAGGCTCCGTCACGCGGCGATTGTTGGCCGATATGATGACATCGCCCGGCTGCAATCCGCTCCGGGCGGCAAGGCCATCGGGAGCCACTTCCACGACGAAGACGCCGGTCGTTCCTGATTTGATGCCGAGCTGCTGACGCGCCTGATCCGGAATCTGGCTGAGCGATAGGCCGAGGCCTTCGGCCGCCGACCTCTTGTCGGGAACAGCGCCGGTCTTCACCTCCGCATCCTTGCGCTCACCGATGACAAGCGCGATCTCCTGGTCCTTGCCGCCGTTACTCCGTGTCAGAGTGGCCTTGCTGCCAGGCTTCTGGCTAGCCGTCGCAAGCGTGAGGTCATGGACACCCTCAATGCCCTTGCCGTTGAACCGGGTGATCACGTCACCCGGCTTCAAGCCGGCTTTCTCCGCCGGGCTGCCGGGCTCGACCGAAGCAACCAGCGCGCCCTTGTCATCCTTCATCCCGAGGGCCTCAGCCAGCGACGGCGTGATGTCCTGCAGGCGGACCCCGATGAAGCCACGCTCGATCCGGCCGGTTCTAATCAACTGGTCGGCGATGCTCTGGGCGGTGCGCGATGGCACCGCAAATCCGATCCCGATGCTGCCGCCCGACGGCGAGACAATGGCGGTGTTGACGCCGATCACCTCGCCACGTGCGTTGAACAGCGGACCGCCCGAGTTGCCTCGATTGATCGACGCGTCCGTCTGGAGAAAATCGTCGTACGGCCCGGCTTGAATGTCTCGCGAGCGGGCCGACAGAACGCCGACAGTGACTGTCCCTCCGAGTCCGAAGGGACTGCCGATCGCGATTGTCCATGCGCCCGGCTGCATTGCATCCGAGTCACCCCATTTGGTCGTGGTCATGTTGGGCCGCGGGTCGACCTTCAGCACCGCTATATCGGTGGCGGGGTCACGGCCGACCAATTGCGCCGGCGCCGTTTCCTTGTCGGAAAATACGACATGGATCTCTGTCGCATCGGCAACGACATGGTTGTTGGTGACGATGTAGCCGTCGGGACTGATCACAAATCCGGAGCCAAGCGCCTCCCTCACCTGTGGCTGAACGGGTCCGAGGCCCTGGCCGTCGAACGGACTTGTAAAGTCGCCCGCCGTCGTCTGTTCCTGGACAACCTCCCGGGTCGTGATCGCGACCACGGCCGGCAATTTCTGCTGAATGATCGCCGTGAAGTCGGTCGGGGTATCCTGGGCCAGGACAGGCGCCACGCCACTGGCCGAGAGCATCAGCGCAACCGCGATCAAGCGCGTTGCAAATCGTCTTTGCATATCGTGAGACATTGCTGGACCTCCTGCCGGACAGCCCCGGCCGCTCGGCCGCGCCGCGCGGAGCCGGTGCTCCGGACGCTAGAACTGCCAACAAAGCTGTTTGTTTCAGCCCCCCGGAAAAATGGCACGGCCAGGAAAAACAGCCCGACCGCGGGGGTCCGGAAGGCAGCAGCCGGGAACCATTGAGGCCGTCGAGTTCAACCGTCCACAGGACTGGTCCCGGACGTAGCAGAAGTCAGCAAAGCGACTGCGTCAGCTCCGGCAAATGCCCGATATGCCCATGGAGCCAACCCAGCGGCTGAGGTGCCTCTACCGGGCCTGGTGCGAAAACGATCTGCAATGCAAGAGGGAGCTCAACAGCCGCAGAGAGACGCGGTCGTGATCACCGCCGCTCGAACTCCCTCAAGGGAACAAAAGGGTACCAACTAAGTTCGGCCCCCATAGTGAGGATGTCTATATGGATCTGTTGCCCCAGTCAGCCGAACACACCGTCTCCCCGCCGCCCGCTCCAGACCTTCACCGGCTTTTGTTCGATCCAAACTTGCGTATACACGGCTTGATTGATGACACTGTCGTCACCAAAGCCTTGGACGATTTGAAAGCCGTGCGTTCCGGGGAAGACGATCTCTACGTTGAAATCGACACGCCCGGAGGCGACGCCGACGGCGCGCGACGTCTAGCTCTAGAGTTCAAGCTTTTTCTGAAACACTCGGGCCGCAACGGCTACATCATTGGCAAGAATACGGTTTACTCTGCCGGGGTAACGGTCCTTGCCGCTTTCCCGAAAGCCTGCAGGTTCCTTTGCCCGCAAGCAGTCCTGCTGATTCATGAAAGAAGGCTTGAGAAAGACTTGGTTCTGAATGGACCAATTCGAAGCTGTCTTCAGATCGTTCGCGAACAACTTGCGCTGTTGGAAACGGCAGAGCGACTCGAGAATGAAGGGTTCGCCGATCTCGTCCAAGGTTCTCGAACATCGCTGGAAGAGCTGCGCGACCATGCCTTGACCAACTGCTACCTGATGGCAGCCAGAGCTTTGGAGTTGGGCCTTGTTGAAGACATTGCCGATTAACTTGACGCCTCGGATGCAAACGGCAGAGCCGAGTCCAACACGCTTCCCTCACTCATGGCTCCGGCGACCATGAACGGCAAGGTTGAAAAGATAGAGCGGACCGGCGGCTGTCTTTGCGGGTCTGTGAGGTATGTTGTCACCGGCGCGCCGTTGCGCGTTGGCTTGTGTCATTGCCAGGATTGCAAGAGAACCAGCGGCAGCACCTACAGTGCCTTTGCCGTGTGGCCGCGGTCGGCTTACCAGTGCAAGGGCGAGCTTGTTGCATTCAACGGCAGAGGTTTTTGTCCGGCATGCGGGTCGCGCGTGGTGAACCTCCGCGACGACGAAGCCGAGATCATGATCGGCACTCTCGATGATGCGCCAAACGACCTTCTCCCGGCATACGAGCTTTGGACCCCCCGGCGCGAAGCCTGGCTCCACAACCTGCCTTGGGCTGACCAATTCGCGGGCGATCGCACCGAAGAAGGCCAAAATTGGCGCGAAGCCCGACGAGTATGACCATGCTCGAATGGCCCTCCACCCATGAACTGTGAAAGTCAGCTTCATGCGCGATAAATCACTCAAGTTCTTGAAGAAAATTGTGGCGACCCCGTCGCCGAGCGGCTTTGAGCAACCTGTAGCGGAGCTTTTCCGCGAGTATGTTCGTCCGTATGCCCACAGGTTGACGACGGACGTCATGGGCAATGTCACAGCGATCATCAATCCTGAGGCGTCTATGCGCTTCATGTATGCCGGGCACATGGATGAGGTCGGCTTCATCGTCCACTACATCGACGATGACGGTTTTCTGTTCTTCAGCACCATAGGTGGAACGGACGTTGCCACTGAAATCGGCCAGCGTGTCTGGGTGCACGGCAAAGAGCCGATCCTGGGGGTCGTGGGTCGCAAAGCAATCCAGACCTTCAAAGCCTCTGACACGTCTCAAACACCCTCGCTGATGGAACTGTGGATCGATATCGGCGCGAGTTCGCGAGAGGAAGCGTTGAAGGTCGTAGAGGTCGGCAGCGCGGTGACTATCCATGGCGAGTTTGCAGCGCTCCAGGGCAACCTTGCTGTCGGACGAGCGTTCGACAACAAGGTCGGCCTCCTCATCGGCGCCGAGGTGCTGCGCTGCCTCTCTGAGGAGGGAGGCGTTCACCCCGGCGTGGGGCTCTATATCCTGGGTACGGTTCAAGAGGAAATCGGTTCCCGAGGCGCGATGACCTCGGCGTTCAATATCGCGCCTCGAACCGGCCTCGCAATCGATATGGGCGTGGCGATGGACTATCCGCGCGCTCGCGCCGAGGATCAGGGCAAACTGGACCTTGGGAAAGGGCCGGCAATCACTCAAGGCGCGAACACCAACCCGGTGGTGTTCAATCTGCTGAAGTCGGTGGCCGAGAAAGAGGGCCTGCCTTATCAGTTTCAGGCGGTGGGCAGCTCAAGCCCTACCGACGCGCGTGTCATGCAGCAGAACCGCGGCGGCGTCGCAAGTGGGGTGCTCTCCGTGCCTTTGCGTTACATGCATACCCCGTCCGAAGTTGTTTGCTTGGATGATGTGCAAACGACGATTGACTTGGTTTGTGCATATTGCCGGCAATTGACGCCGGAGATCGATGATCGCTGCGGGATTGATTGTGGAAGTCGTGGCTCCAACAGTCGCCGATCTGGCGCCTGTCGGCCACCGCCCGGTTCGTCGGTCACCGCGCACCTGCGAAAACCCAACCACGGTCCACTGGGGAGCGCGCCTCAGGTCACCGCGACCGCTTCCACCAAACGCCTGAGGAAATCCGTCAGACCGGCTTCAGGATCATCACCTGCGCCAACGAGCACCGAAATACCCCAGCGCCCAAGCACGGCCTCCTCCACAGGGTTGCGGCTGGGCATGAAGATGAACGAAGGGGGACGATCTTTCTCATATCCAGACCGGTGCCAGGTTTGCCAAAGCCGGTGCAACAGCAGCCGGATGTTTGGATCGGAGAGGCTATAGCCAATGAACAGGATCGTGCTGCCGAGAGCGTCGGAGCGAAAGCGGACATCAAGGGGAGAATTGAAGGACAGGCGGTCAAGATAGTCGGTTTCGGTGAGGACAAGGGAAGAGTCCTCGTCAAAGTCGCCGTGAAATTTCACGATGTGCGTTATGCCTCGACGGGCCTGCGCAACGTGCCGTGCGTTGGCCACTTTCACGTACTCTCGACCGTGGATTTCAAAAGCGAGTTCCAGGTTCCGGTCATAGTTCGTCGTATAGATGACGGGAAAATCGAGCGTCACGATGAGACGGTGCAATTCCGATTTCTCGATCCGTTCCTTGGCGACAGACCAGTTTCTGTCCATCCAACTGCGAAGTGGTCCGATGCTGCCATGCTTGATCCGATAGTATTCGGCCAAGGTCTGAAAACGATCGCGTCGCGTGGAAAATTCATCGTCGACGCCGAGCTCCTTTGCCATTCGCTCGATGAGCTTCTCCCAAGACGGAAGTCCGATGCTGATCGATACCCCCGCCCCCACAAACAAAATTGCGCTGCGATGACGAATTGCATTGGCGAGCGAATTTATAGGATCATCATCGTTCATGGATAGGTCCTCCGAAGCCACTCGCGTGGGCCGGACCTAAAGGTGCGTGCCCCGTGAGCGGATCGTGGACGCGGCCCCGCAATTCGAGCCAGCACGGCGCACTGCGGGAGCATCGTGCTCCGCCCTCATCGACGAAATCGGATCGACCACGCACCAGCCAGCCCAGAGGGGGCGGCCCTTGCAGTCCTGCCGAGCCGCTTGCCACCCGAACCGAGGTAGCGGCCGCGAGGACACTGGCTGTGAACTGGAACCGGCGGTGTTGCGGTTTACTGGCCACGTTGATTCAGTTCTGCGCCAGCCATATTGCGCAAAACTCTATCGAGTTTCGCATTCACCAAGAGGTTGCGCCGCTTCGCGCCGATAAAGATGGCGAGAGAGTAAATCATTGTAAGAACAGAGATCATCGTCATTCCGGCCTAAACATCAGCGGCCGGAGATGTTCCATGCGCCCGGAAATATTCCAGTGCAGGTGTTTTTAAATCGCCGAAGCTACGCGCTCAATGCGCGGTTGGTTTCGTGTCCAGGGCGGACGAATTAGCGCAAGGCGGTATTCATCCTCCCACATCGGCGGCGGACTGAAGCGAAATGCTGGTTGTGTCCCCCAGAATTGCAATGAAACGCCGATGCTTTGCATGCGGCCCGGAACAAATGCTCGCTTGCACAGTTCGAGCCATGCAGCGGTCGACCCCCGCGCTGCAAGATCGGTAGCCCGATCGCCCGCGCCGGCCCCTCCCACGGCGCGGGCTTTCGTTTGAATTCACGCTGTCGGGGTTGGAGTCGCTCCGCCGTTGTCGCGAGCCGGCTGATATACGCGCTGTCCGGGGCTCGCGGGATGCCGGCGACATCGGCATTCGCGCAGTCCGGCAGGTCAGCCCATGCACG
The DNA here is from genome assembly GCF_057786095.1 of Mesorhizobium sp. P160219. NCBI lineage: Bacteria > Pseudomonadati > Pseudomonadota > Alphaproteobacteria > Hyphomicrobiales > Phyllobacteriaceae > Mesorhizobium > Mesorhizobium sp. P160219. The sequence goes on along the minus strand of NZ_JBYNWG010000001.1, from coordinate 4,393,475 downwards.
GGAACAACGCGGCACTGTGATGGTTTGGTGGCCTCGGAAGGTGGCAGAGAACGATGGGCAAAAAGCCCAAACAGCACGCAAAATCTACGGCGGATCGCGAAAAGGCGATCGAGGCGCTCTACTTCGCGCGCAAGTGCGGCCTTACGAAGGAAGAGGCACTCAAGATGCTCAGGGAAGCCCCGATCGGGATCGATGATGAAGCCGAAGAGCGCTCCGGCAGTTAGAGGCGATCGCCGGTCGCGCGTCGCAGCCGGCTGCGGCGCATGATCTTCTTCACTTCCGATACGCATTTCAACGATCCGCGCATTCTGCGCCTCGACCGGCGTCCCTTCGCCTCGTTGGTCGAGCATGACCAGGCGCTGGTTGCATTTTGGAACGAAACCGTTGGCCCGAACGACGAGGTCTGGCACCTCGGCGATTTCGCCAAGGGCCCAGCCGAGACCGTGTCTTCACTGCTGTCGTCTCTTAACGGGTCCAAGCACCTGATAATTGGCAACAATGACAGCGCTGCCACCATTGGCGACCCGGCCTGGGCGAGCGTGCACCACTACATGGAGCTTCCTGTCGAGGGCAGCTTGCTGGTTCTCTGCCACTATCCTTTTCGCACCTGGAACCACATCGGCAAGAGATCGGTAAACCTGCACGGTCATTCGCACGGCCGTCTGAAGCCGATGACGCGCCAGCATGATGTCGGCGTCGACGCATGGGGATTTCGTCCGGTCACCTTTGCTGCCATTCAGGCCAGTCGCCGGCGGGGTTAGCCCGACAGAACGCCGGGCGAGCGAAGGTCTTCAGCTTTGCGGGATTGGAGCCGACGAGAGGCCGTCTGTAATCCTGCCGGACCCGCAACAATGCGACAATCCAAGTTGGGCTGCTTCAGATAGGAGAACAGCTTCACATATTTAGCGCCTTTCGCGCGTGGATCGGCACCGCTCGAGGGGCCGGTACGCGGACCGCACCACACCATTAACTTGAGTGCGGCGAACTCTTAAGGAATCCCCACCGGCCGTCGCAGCGCGAGATCGAACGCATCGCCTGAGCTCAGCACGTGAACCCTCAGATCATGAATCGAAAGGGCGGCATCAGGCTCACCTTCCGCGATGTTGGAATGGGTCACGCCGGCTGCATCGACCAGATAGACAGCGCCGCTGCCGATGACCTTGAACATCTCGCCCTTCACCACGATCGCCGTGTCTTCATCGATGCCGATGCCGAGGACGCGCGGGTTCTGCGACACCGCCCCGATGAGCCGCCCAATGCGGCCCCGTTCCGCAAAGTGCTGGTCGATGATGACATTCGGCAGCAGGCCCAGTCCCGGCGCCATCCGAATGTGGCCGATCCGAAAGGACGCTGCGTTCGGCCCCTTCACCATCATCGTGTCGCTCATGACCGACGCGCCCGCTGAGGTGCCGGCAATGACGCCTCCGGCTTCATAGATTTCGTGCACCCGCTCGTCGATGGGCGTGTCGCCGATCTGGCTGGTGATCCGGAGCTGGTCGCCGCCGGAGAAGAACACCGCACTCACGTCTGCGAGCGCACTTATTTTCTTTTCATGAGCTGCCTCGAGGCGGTCGTTGACGTAGAGCTCGATGACATCCTTGATGCCCAGTTCACCGAAGGACCTCTGATACTTCTCGAGATAGCCATCCGGCTCATGAGACGCGATGGTGGCAAGCACCATGCGGCCGTTCGGAACCAGGCTCGCCACCTCCTTCAAGATGACACGATCGCCATCATGGTCCTCGTGGCCGCCGATGATGACGAGCGTTCCGACTTTACCGTTCGAGGATCGTTTTTTCTTCTTGTCGGTCATTTGTCCACGTCTTTCTTGCGCAGGAAAACGTGTGGGTGGTTGTCCTCGCTGGTCATGAATGCGACTGCGAACTCCCTGCTGTTATGCGCCCATCCAGACACGCCGGTCGCGGTAAGCACGATGGCTCCGGCTTCGCCGCCGATCGCCTCGACTTCCTTGAGCGCGGGATTCAGCACCTGCTCCAGGCCGCCTTCAGCCTGCCCCGAGGACAATGCCTGCCGCGCCGAGAGTGCCTGCATGACACGGGCCGCGAGAGCCTTTCGCGCAATATGCTCACCGTCTCCCGAGAAGGCGACGGCTCCCAATTGGTTGTCGGCATAGTAGCCGCAACCGGGTTGCGGAGAATCCCCCACACGACCCGGAGCACTGCCGTCCAGTCCGCCGGTCGAAGTGCCCACGGCGATGTCCCCGTACTGATCCAGGGCAACCACACCGATCGTATCCTTCGCCTCCGACTTGCTGGAGGCGTCGCGCTGCTGCGGCGTGATCAAATCCGCCGGATCGCAAAGCTCCAGCTGCTTGTCGGCGGCGAAACGCCGGGCCCCCTCCGACGCCAGCAGGATCGGCTCCTCATGCAGCATGGCCTTCGCGACACTGATTGGATGGCGCACGCCCTTGATCACTGCGACGGCACCTACATTGAAGTCCCTGCCCTCCATCAGGCCAGCGCACATCTCGACCTCGCCGTCCGAATTGAGGGCACTTCCATATCCCGCATTGAATGTCGGGTCGGCCTCGAGGACGCGACCGGCAGCTTCCACGGCATCGACCGCCGTTCCGCCGCCGGCCAGGACGGCCCGACCTGCCTCGAGCGCCTCGATGCATCCGTTGCGATGCGCCTCCTCCTCTTGCGGATCGATCTCCTTGGCGCCGCCGTGCAGGATCAGCGACCACATCAGCCAGCCCTCAGATGGCGAATATGGGTCTGATCGGGCCCTCCCCTCGAAGGCGTCGCGCCTCCGAAGCCGGTTACTTGCCGCCACACGGCTTCAACGTCGTCGACGGTCAGCACGACAAGGTCGTTTTCCCGTGCAAGCCGGAGACACACGTCGACGGCCTCCTTCTCGGGACAGACGGCGTGAATGCGGCCTGGGGCGCAGCCGGCGTTCAAGGCACCTTCCCGCAGCAAGCCGGCGATCGCTCCGGGGGCTCGGCCGCGCAGCTCCTGCTCATCCTCCTTGAAGACGATGACGTCGAATATCCGCGAAGCGATCGCGCCCATCTCGCGGATGTCGCAATCGCGGCGGTCGCCCGGTATGGCGACCAGGCCGATCGTGCGCTGATAGCCGCGCCTCATGTGGGAAACGAGCTTTCCGAGCGCCCTCAGCCCCTCCGGATTGTGCGCATAGTCGACGATCGTGCGGAAACCATGCCCGTCGAAGACGTTGAGGCGACCGGGAGATTGCTCGAACGAGGTGCCAAACTCCGCCAGCGCCGCCCGGATCGTTGCCGCCGGAACGTCGTGGCAATGCGCCATAGCGACGGCTGCCAGGCTGTTGGCAACGTTGAATTCGGCCGAACCCTCGAAGGTCGCGGGAATTTCGTCGACGCTCATCAGGAACATCGATTCCCCATCCTCGTGGATGAAAATGTCCCAGCCGTCGCTGCTGGGCTCCCGCGTCACGGCGCGGCCGCCTTCCGCCAGGTGGCTGCGCAAGAAACCGGGCCACTCGCTCCTGCTCGCCAGCGAGAAGTAGCAGATCCTGCCGCCGGCATCTCGCGACATTGCGGACGTGTGGACGTCGTCGGCATTAAGAATGCTCCATCCGCCGCGGCGGACGGACTCGACCACGACCGATTTCACCTCCGCCAGGTCCTCGATCGTGTCGATGCCCCTCAGCCCGAGATGGTCGCCGTGGACGTTCAGAACCGCGCCAACATCGCATGCATCGAAGGCAAGCCCTTCGCGCAGGATGCCGCCGCGCGCACATTCCAGCACCGCGACATCGACACCCGGCTCGCGCAGCACGATCCTGGCGCTCTGCGGACCGGAGCAGTCCCCTGTCATGATCCGCTCGCCGTTCAAGTAGACGCCGGTGGTGGAGGTGAGCCCGACGGTTGCCCCATTCGCCTGCAGGATGTGCGCCAGCATCCGGGCAGTGGTCGACTTGCCGTTGGTTCCCGTGATCGCGAAGATCGGAATCCGGCCGTCCTTGCCGCCTTTGAAGAGAAGATCGAGCACGGGCCGTGCGACGTTGCGGGCGCGCCCCGACGAGGGTTCGAGATGCATGCGAAAGCCAGGACCGGCATTCACCTCTATGATGCCGCCGCCGGTTTCGCTCACCGGCCGTGAGATGTCGGGACAGACGAAGTCGATCCCGGCAATGTCGAGGCCGACGATCTGTGCCGCCCGCCTGGCGATCAGCGCGTTTTCGGGATGGATTTCTTCCGTTCGGTCGATCGCGGTCCCACCGGTGGAGAGATTGGCGGTGGGCCGCAAGAGCACCATTTGACCCGGCGCTGGAACGCTCGCCAGGGTGAGCTGCGATTTTGACAGGAAATGCTCGACGCATTCGTCGATCTCGATGCGGGTCAATACCGAGGAATGGCCCTCTCCCCTTCGTGGGTCGCGGTTCGTCTCCTCGACGAGCTCGGCGACAGAACTCCGGCCATCGCCGACCACATGGGCCGGAACCCTCTCGGCGAGCGCCACCACCTTTCCGCCGATCACCAGGATCCTGTGGTCCGAGCCGACGAAATGCTGCTCGACTATAACGCTACGGCTGTGTTCTCGCGCCTGTTCGAAGCCCCAGCGGACCTCGTCTTCTGTTGCCAGACCGATGTTGACGCCGCTTCCATGATTGCCATCGAGTGGTTTGGTGACCACGGGGTAGCCCAGCCGTGCTGCCGCCGCGACTGCGTCCTGCGCCGATCGCACCAGCTCCCCGCGTGGCACCGGCAGGCCGGCCTGTTGCAGCAGGAATTTGGTCAGGTCCTTGTCCGAGGCGATCTCGGTCGCAATCTCGGAAGTGAGGTCGCTGCAACTGGCGCGGATGCGCTTCTGATGCTTTCCGTGACCAAACAGCACGAGGCTGCTGTCGTCGATCCGCGCCGCCGGAATGCCTCGCCTCTCGGCCTCGCGCACCAAGGAAGCAGTCGTAGGCCCCAAGGCACGCTCGCCGGCCAGAAGCTTGAGCTGCTGCAGCCTGGCTGCGAACTCGAATGGCCCCTGCGTTTCCGCAATGTCGCCGAGCCCCTCGACACCATGGAGATTGGCCGGCAGCAGGCTGTCCACCAGTTCGAGCGCGACGCGCCCGGCGAGCAGCCCGACAAGCTCGTCCTTGTAGGCGAACATGACGTTATAAGTGCCCGGACTGCCTTTGACCGACCGTGTCTTTCCTCGTGTCACCCGGTGACCGAGCATGCTCTGCAGTTCCAGGGCGACATGCTCGACGACGTGGCCGAGCCAGGTTCCTTCCTGCATGCGGCGGACGAAGCCGCCGGCGGCGCCATAGCTGCAGCCATGGCCCGCAAGGCCGGGCAACAGTCGGACGATTTGTTCGGAAAACCCGGGCAGTTTGTCTGTCGGGAACGCCTCAAGGGCTCCGAGGTCGATCCGAATCTGGACCATTGGCGTCATGCTATAGAGGTGCGGCCCGCGAAACACGCGGGCGTCCACGACGCGGATAGGGCGAAAACGCGAGGCGCCCCGATGAATTTCTTTGTCCGACATAGTCCGTTTCTCCTGACTAACTCCGCAACATCCGGAGGATCGGTTAGTTCCCGGCCTTTCAGCCCAAATATTTTTGCAGGAGAGAGAAACAGTGGCCGTTAACATATGTTGGCCCAAGAACACCCTCTGGTCATCTCGGCCACGTGCGGTCGCTGTTCTGAGGGGTTACTTATCTCTCGGGACGAGGCGGGCCAGGCGTTCGCTCGTTTTCACAAGCATTCGCCGGGCACATCGCGGCCGTTGAGCTAGTGCCCGGCTTTGCTCATGGCGACCCATTGTGCGGGTGCAGCACTGAGGCATTAATCTTCAGCACGCCTTCGGCACCCGGGAACATTTCCAGACGCGTCAGGTTTGGAACCATCCTTGCACCGGAACTACAGCCATGCAGAGTCGAAAATCGGTGAAGGCCGCGCTTGTCAAGGAGATCGACGCGGTCCGCCTTCGTATCTTGCTGCTTGAAAGCGAGCTATGCAGAGATGGCAGACCCAGGCAAATTGGATGGCGTTCAGGATACGAACTGAACGCCCACAAAGCCCGCCTTGCTCGACTGGAGACCGTGCTTGCCCACTATCCGTCGGCACCGACGGCCCGGGCATCGAAACAGCAACAGCTTGAGTTGCGCGCAAGGCAACCAAGTAATTTTGGGGAAACGCCATGGCTGACAGACCCTCAATCAGAACTCCGCTAGCTCGAGTGCGGGGCCTTGGATCGGCGAAACACGGAACCGAAACGTTCATGCTGGAGCGGCTGACATCTGCTGCCCTGTTGATCCTTGTCATTTACATCGTCGCGGTCGTTATAATGCTGGTCGGTGAGCCTCGAGACGCCGTCCTCAGCGTCGTAGGATCGATCTATGTCGCGCCAGCCCTTATTGGCTTCATTCTCGTAAGCTGCGTTCACATGCGGCTTGGAATGCAATCGATCATCGAAGATTACTGCCATGCCACGGTGCTCAAATCGCTTCTTCTGATCGCCAATTGGTTGTTCTGCTGGTCAGTCGCGCTCGCAAGCTTGTTCGCTGTGCTGTTAATCAGCTTCAGATAGCGATCCGGTTCCCTGCTGCAGCCAGCGTCTGCCACCGGCAGGCTGAAGTTTGCCCTCAGCGGGGAACCGGGCTGGGCTTGCGCAAAGGAGTTCGACAACCCGGCCTCATCTGATTTGCGGCAGCCTGTCCCATTGATGGAAAGGGGGTGGAGAGGTCAGCTCCCACTCCAATGTGGTAGCTCCTGGCCCCCATGGGTTCATGCCGGCGGCTCTTTGCCGGTAGAAAGCTTCCAAGATGCCGAAGAGGAAAATCACGACACTCGCGGCCGACAGGTACGATCCATAAGAGGACACCATGTTCCAGCCGGCGAATGCGTCGGGATAGTCGACATAGCGACGCGGCATGCCCGCCAATCCAAGGAAGTGATGGGGGAAGAAGACGAGGTTCACGCCGACGAAGGTCGTCCAGAAATGGACCCCAGCCAGAAGCGGATTGTAGAGACATCCCGTCATTTTCGGAAACCAGTAATACCAGCCCGCGAAGATGCCGAAGATCGCTGCCAGTGAAAGTATGTAGTGGAAATGCGCGACGACGAAGTATGTGTCGTGCAGTTCACGGTCAAGGCCGGCATTTGCGAGTTGAACGCCCGTCACCCCGCCTACGGTGAACAGGAATATGAAGCCGAGGGCCCAGAGCATCGGCGTCCGCAGGCTGACCGAACCGCCCCACATGGTTGCAATCCAGGAGAACACTTTTATCCCGGTCGGCACTGCGATCACCATCGTGGCGAAGGTGAAGTAGCGCTGCGTGTCGAGGCCTATCCCGCTGGTGTACATATGGTGGGCCCAGACGACGAAGCCGATCACCCCGATCGCCACGATTGCGTAGACCATCCCGAGATACCCGAAGATCGGCTTTCGCGAGAAGGTCGAGATCACCTGGCTGACGATGCCGAACGCCGGCAGGATCATGATGTAGACTTCCGGGTGGCCGAAGAACCAGAAGAGATGCTGGTACAGCAGCGGGTCGCCTCCGCCGTCCGGCGCGAAGAACGTGGTTCCGAAATTGCGATCGGTCAGGAGCATGGTGATGGCGCCGGCCAGCACCGGCAGAGCCAGCAGCAGCAGGAAGGCGGTGATGAGGATCGACCACACAAACAGGGGCATCTTGTGCAGGGTCATCCCCGGCGCGCGCATGTTGAAGATGGTGGTGATGAAGTTGATGGCTCCCAGGATCGAGGAGGCGCCCGCAATGTGCAGAGACAGGATGACCAAATCCACGGCGGGACCGGGATGGCCGGAGGTCGACAGCGGCGGGTACAGGAACCAGCCGGTCCCAGGGCCATAACCGCCGGGGACGCTGGGCATGAAGATCGACAATAAAAGCAACATCAATGCCGGCGGCAGCAGCCAGAACGAGATGTTGTTCATGCGCGGGAAGGCCATGTCGGGGGCGCCGATCATGATCGGAACCATCCAGTTGGCGAAGCCGCCGATCAGGGCGGGCATCACAGTGTAGAAGATCATGATCAGCGCGTGGGCCGTGGTGAAGACGTTGTAAAGCTGCTTGCCGGCGTCGATCGCTGCGTCGCCCTGGTAACCGTAGATCATCGACGCCAGTCCGGGGAAAAACTGGATCCCGGGTTGCTGCAGCTCGATTCGCATGCTCACCGACAAGAGCATGCCGATCACCCCCGCGATGAAAGCGAAGACCAGATAGAGTGTGCCGATGTCCTTGTGGTTGGTCGAAAACAGCCATCGGGTGATGCCGGTCGGCTGGTGGCTGTCGAGACCGTCCGGATCTGCCGCCGTATATTCGTTCATGACCTTCTCCGCTTGAGCCGTCCGTCGCCAGCATCGAACCGTGCTGGAACTTGATTGTTCCCTCCACCGAACCGGCGGTAGGAACATTCCACGGAAGCCGCGGTTAGGTTCCGCGCGGCCGACCCTGCGCGGCTGAGGATCGACGTCCATGCTGGCGATAATTGCTGCGACACTGGTTCTGACGACGGTGGTTGGTGGGCTGATATCCGCCTTCTGGCTCGAGGCGCGTCATGGTTTCCATGACCCCATGCCGCCGGACATGTCGGTGCCCAGGCAACTGAACGCCCCGGCCTGGAGCCGGTGGTCCTGACATGGACGCGATCACCGCGACACTCGACCCGAGAACGCGAGCCGGCTGGCTGCTGCTCGGCTTCGCGCTCGGCGGTTTCTTCGACGGCATCGTCCTGCATCAGATCCTGCAATGGCATCATCTTCTCTCGGGCGTCGCCGATCCGGTGGGTTCCGACCTGCGCTTCCAGATCATGGCCGACGGCCTCTTCCATCTTTTCATGTATGTGCTCGCCGTCGCAGGCACGGTGCTGCTGGTGGCCGCGAGGGCGGCCGGCGCGCGGCCCGGGACCACCACGGAGATCCTGCGGCTCGCCTTCGCCGGGTTCGGCGTCTGGCATGTCGTCGATGCCGTCGTGTTTCACTGGCTGCTGGGTCTGCACCGGATCAAGATGAACAGCGACTTGCCGCTCGCCTGGGATATTGCGTGGCTGGTCATCTTCGGCATCGTGCCGCTTGTGTTGGTGCTGGTGCTGCCCAACCGCGGCGGACCGGCACGCGGTGCTTCGGCAGCGCTTACCAGCATCGTCCTGCTCGCGGGATTGGCAGCCGGCGCCGGCCCGTTCTTCAACGGTGCCGCCAATTCCATCATCGTCTTTCGGGCCGGGATGGAACCGGCGGCGATGATGCGGGCCGTTGAAGTCGCCGACGCCCATCTCAAATGGGTCGACGCCAGCGGCACCATCTGGGCGGTCGACCGCGTCTCATGGCGGGTTGGTATCCCTTCACGCGCGCGGCGCCCTTGTGGTCAGCACGACGCCTGTCATTGCCGGATGCCTCGCCTGGACCGATGCCGCCGGAATGAGCAGTAGCTCCAGCCAGCAGCGAGGCACTCCTGCCAGGCTATGACTTCCGGACAGGGATAGGGGAGTATCAAGCATGCAGTTCGCCACCGAGAGCAGCCACGGCCGGAGCCTGACACCGCGCATCGTCGTGGTCGGCGGAGGCTTTGCCGGTCTGGAGGTTGCCAAGGCGCTCGGCAAGGCGGAAATCGGGGTGACGATCATCGACCGCCACAATCACCACTTGTTCCAGCCCTTGCTCTATCAGGTTGCAACCGCCGCCTTGTCGGCGCCTGACATCGCCGAGCCAATCCGCAAGATCCTGGGCCGCTATCCCTCGGTTCAGGTTCTCTTCGGCGATGTCACCGAGATCGTCACCGAAGCCAGGATACTGGTGCTGGCCGATGGGACCACGGTCCCCTACGACATCCTGGTCTTGGCCACCGGTTCGCAGCCATTCTATTTCGGCCAGGAGAGCTGGGCTCGGGTTTGTCCCGGCTTGAAGACCATCGAGGACGCGCGCACGATCCGGTCACGGCTGCTGCTATCGTTCGAGCACGCGGAACGGACCACCGATCCAGTCGAGCAATCCCGGCTGATGACGATCGCCATTATCGGCGGCGGCCCGACCGGTGTCGAACTGGCGGGCTCGATCGCCGAACTCAGCCGGCACACACTGGCGCGCGACTTCCGCAACATCCGGCCCGAGAAGACAAGGATCATACTGGTAGAAGCCGGCGAGCGTCTGCTCGCCGGATTCGCCCCGGAGCTTTCCAGATATGCACGTCTGCGCCTTGAAAGCCTTGGCGTCGAGGTCGCGCTCGGCAACCGGGTCGAGGCGATCGAAGCGCATCAGATCACCGTCGGCGGCCAGGTGATCCCGGTGGCCTTGACGCTCTGGGCCGCCGGGGTGGCGGCTTCTCCGCTGGTCGCCCAGCTTGGTGTCGGGCTCGACCGCGGCGGTCGGGTGAAGGTCGAATCCGACCTGCAGGTCGTCGGCCATCCCGATGTCTTCGCGCTTGGCGACGTCGCACTGGTCCTCGATGGGAACGGCCAGCCATTGCCGGGTCTTGCCCAGGTCGCCAAGCAGCAGGGCGAGCACCTCGGCAAGGCACTGGCACGCCGGATAGATGCTGGCGATACGCTGCCCGCTTTTGTCTTCAGCAATCGAGGCAACACGGCCATTGTCGGCCGCCACGCTGCCGTGTTCGAATCGGGTAGGCTGAAACTGAAAGGCTGGTTCGCCTGGTCTGCCTGGGCGCTCATCCATGTCTACCTGCTCGTCGGTTTTCAGCACCGCGTTCAGGTCTCGATCCAGTGGCTCTGGCGCTACCTGACCTATGAGCGTGGCGCCCGGCTCATCGCCGAGGAGCGAGTCGAACCGGGTTCAACATCGTCGCCGGGAGCGGCCCCGAGAGAGCCGCTGCCACCCAAGGCAGACCCTGCCCCGACATTGCCCGCCCGCACTGACTAGATTGCCGGGTGCTCAGTTCGGAGATAGTGGCGATGCGGGGGTCAGCTCTGGATTCCGCCACGGCCCGGCGTCCCACGGCAGCCCGAACCTCGATAATCGAGGCGGGTGGTTCCCAGCTTGTATCCCGTGCCGGCCTGATGGATCCGGATGGCACCAACGACGTTGCGTCCCTATATGCACAAATGAACACAGGCTCCTCGAGAAGGGAGCTGTTGAACCCCTCTTCAGAGACAGCTTGTCATGACGTCACCTGCGACTGCTGAACAACCCCCGGTCATTCAGATGGGGCTTCCCGCCCTGAGCAACAGCTATGGGCAACTGCCGGAGCGCTTCTTCGCGCAAACAGATCCGAAGCCGGTGTCCGAACCGCGGCTGATCCGGTTCAACCGGCCCCTCGCCGAGGAACTCGGGCTCGATGCCGACCTGCTTACCAGCCCGGATGGAGTGGCGATGCTGGCCGGCAACAAATTTCCGGAAGGCTTGCAGGCAATCGCTCTGGCCTATGCGGGCCACCAGTTCGGAAACTTCGTGCCTCAACTCGGCGACGGGCGCGCTCTGCTTCTTGGCGAAGTGGTGGACGTCAACGGCATTCGCCGTGACATCCAGCTGAAGGGATCGGGACCAACGCGGTTCTCGCGCAACGGTGACGGCCGCGCCGCACTCGGCCCTGTCCTGCGCGAATATGTCGTCAGCGAAGCGATGGCGGCGCTCGGCATTCCGACGACGCGAAGCCTTGCGGCGGTGCTCACCGGCGACCCGGTCTATCGCGAGGTCCGGCTGCCCGGCGCCGTCCTGACACGGGTGGCGGCAAGCCATATCAGGATCGGCACGTTCCAATATTTCGCCGCGCGCCACGACACCGAGGCGCTCAAGATATTGGCCGACTATGCCATTCAGCGTCACTTCCCACAGCTCGCGGGGGAAGCACGGCCGTACCGGGCTTTGCTGGAGGCCGTTGTCGCCGCACAGGCGGACCTGGTGGCGCGCTGGATGCTGGTCGGCTTCATCCATGGCGTCATGAACACCGACAATATGTCGATCTCGGGCGAGACGATCGACTATGGTCCATGCGCCTTTATGGACGCCTATGACCCCAGCGCGGTGTTCAGTTCGATAGACCGCGCCGGCCGCTATGCCTATGCCAACCAGCCTCGTGTCGCCACATGGAACCTTGCGCGCTTTGCCGAGACCCTGCTGCCGCTCATGAGCACGGACGAGAATGAAGCAGTGTCTGAAGCGGAAGAGGTGCTGAGGTCGTTCCAGGCCTCCTATGAGGCTGTGTTGCAGCGCGGCTTCCGCAGAAAACTCGGACTGCTGACCGAAGCGGAAGGCGACTTGCAGCTCGCTGCCGACTTTCTGGATGTGCTGGCTCGCGGCGAAGCGGATTTTACGCTCGGCTTCCGGCGCCTGGGCGATGACCTCGACGCTGCGGACGGCCAAGGCACGGCGCGGCAGTTGTTTAAGGATCCAGGTGCATTCGATGCCTGGTCGGCGCGGTGGCGCCAGCGCATCGCAAGCGAGGGCGACATGGCCACGCGCTGTTCTGCCATGCAATCGGTCAATCCCAAATTCATCCCCCGCAATCATCGCATCGAGGCGATGATCCAGGCGGCGTTGGGCGGCGACTTCAGACCGTTCGAGGAGATTCTGGCGGTCGTCAGCCGTCCCTTGGATGAGCAGCCGGGAATGGAACGCTTTGCTGAGCCGCCACGCCCGGATGAGCGCGTCCTGCAGACATTCTGCGGTACATGAGACATTCGTGATGGTCGCTTAACATGTGCAAATGCGGAAGACCCATTTGCAAGCTATCGTCACGGGCACTCTCGTAGGGGCTGAGCTATGACGATCATAGAATTGGCATTCGAATTGCTGGCACGGAAGCTCGTAGACCGTACCGGAATATCAGACGAAGATGCTCGAGACCTTGTCTCAGCCATGGGAGCTGACTGGTCATCGCTCGTGCGAGCAGCGAGGGCGATCAAAGAGGCTTAGGTCTTTTGACGTCGTTTTAGCTGCCATCAGCTGCAGGCAGATCGGACCAGAGGCTGCTGCCGCGATCCAGGCGCGACACCGCGCTCGTCACCGATCATGTCAGCAACGTGGTCAAGCACTGTATTTCGGTCGCTCCAATTGACCGGGTACAACACGCTGCTCTCCTGAAAGCCACTGCAGCCCGCTACGCAAGTCGCCGGAAGCTCGCAATAAACTGCGATAGCAGCCCAGGCTTAGGATTTATATTGCAGGCCCGCACCACTGGCGGGGCGACGCGGGCAGGCCGCTGCCGTTCGTTGAAATCCGCGTTGGGAATCAGATTCCGTCGGCACCGAAATCACAGGTGCTGACGAAGCAGACGGAACTTCCCCCCACGATCACGGTTTGGAGTCACGAGACCAACCCAAGGAGATGCAGATGTCGAGCAAAATGCCGCCCGTGCCGCCTGAGAACCAGAGCCAGAAGGGTCGAGGAGAAGGGCGACAGGTTAGCCACGATGATGCCCAGCACGGCACTCACGGAGCGCCGGATCCGGAGCGCCAAGGGCAGCAAGCCAACACCAAGGTCAACACCACTCATCAGGGCCGTCAGCAGGATCGGTGATCATGTCCACATCGAAGAAACACCCGAACACGATCCGGCAGGGCGGGCCAGGCGCATCGCACGAGAACGCCAGAAAACCCCTGCAGGTCAACAAACCCCCGGCGGATGAAGACCGTCGATCCAAAAGCCGAGTTTCAGGGGGTGGCGGTGAAAAGGACAGTCATCATTCGCACAATCCAGCCAAGAAGGGTAGCAACAGTTGAACCCACGGCTTTGTGAATGATTGTGCTAAAGCGCGCCGCGTGTGCATGTCATTGTCTCACAACCGAGCCTTTTTTTGAGTGACATGCATAGCCGGACCAGGGTGAGGATCAGCGAGTCGAGACGCCCGGAAAAACCGGAGGCCGTGGGCCCGCACCACTGGCGGAGCGATGCGGGCCCGGCCAAGGGTTACGGCCCTCGACCAGCAGCGAGGGGCTCGCTGCCGCATGCAGAACAAGCCCCGTAATTTCAGGTTCCGCTAATATACAAAAAAGCCGGCCACCTTTCGGCAGCCGGCCAGTTCCAACAGAACAAGGGAACGTGCACTGATGGGGCAGTGCAACGCCCGAAGTGTTTCGAGGCGACGATGTTCCACCGGAAATCCACGGATTCGCCGTTTCGATCTACATTGGCCGGATTGAAAGATCTTTGACGATCTCTCCCAAGTTCTCGCGGAGCCCGGTCCGACGTGTGGCGCCCTGTCTGCGCCTTGGCTCTCTATGCGGCCAGCAAGCTCATCTTTGAAGAATGCCCGCCGCGACTGCCGCGCGCGTCAAACACCGGCGTGCAATTGGTCGAGCGCGCGGCAGACCGGGGACGCGTCAAGTCGAGCGTCGGTCGACGTAGGTGTAGACGCCGGCCCCAATGGCGACCGCGCCGACCGTGATCACGATCGATGGCGCGCCCATCAAACTGGCAAAGACCGCCCAGATGAGGGCGATGACGATAGCGCCGAGTGTTCCCAGGATCAGTCTCGGCATTGTCTACCCCTCCACGTTCGGGCCGCCCGTGGATGGTCGTCACCCACCGGTCATGCGAAACGCCGCATGAAAGCACAGTGTGGCCCATGAGGTGAAGGGCCGCGCCGGAATACTCCGGTGCGGAAAAGATGATGCCCGCGCCGCCAAAGCCCGGGTGTTCAATAGCCAAATGGCTGGACCGGCGCCTAGCGCCTCAGCGCGTGGACTTCCGCCATGCTTTCGCCGCCCATCGGCAGGGCCATGTCATCATCGAGCAGCCGGGTGATGCGGGCAAAGCCCGTAAACGCCTTCCTGGCTGCTTCGGCCGACATTCTGCCCGACAGGGCCGCGGAGCAGCAATTCACGGCGCACTGATACACAGGCCCACGCCGTCCCAATGGCCATTTCTGCAAAAAGACCATCGCTTCGGCAACGCTATCGACTTCCTCGACGGGGTGTCCCTGCCCGCGCGCAATGCGCACGGGCGTAAAGAAATGCAAGCGGTCCATTTTGTTCTCTCCCTGGTCGGCCGCAGCGCGAACCAACCCTACTAAATTCGCGGATGGCGCGTTTGTTCCGCTTATTGCAAAAAAATCTGCGCTGGTGGGCTTGGGTTGCCGACGCCCGCTTTTGTCCGGAACGTTAGGCCGGCTGATGCATTTCGCTCTCGTGATTGCCTTGAGGGACACGTTCAAACCATGCGCATAGCCCATGTCGCCCCTTTGCACGAATCGGTGCCACCCCTTCTCTATGGCGGCACCGAGCGCATCGTTTCCTATCTGACCGAAGGGCTGGTCGAACTCGGCCATGAGGTGACGCTGTTCGCCAGCGGCGACAGCCGGACGTCGGCCAGACTGATACCAGGTCGCGAACGCGCGCTACGCCTCGATCCGCGTCCACTGAAATCGGACACGGCGGCGCATCTTGCGATGCTTGCCGATGTGAGGAACCGAGCCCACGACTTTGATATCATTCATTTTCATCTCAGCCATTTCCTGCATTTCTCGTTCTTCGAGACCATGCCGGACAAGACGGTGACAACGCCTCATGGCCGGCTCGATTATGTCGATCTGGCGCCAGCCTATGAGCGCTTTCCGCGCTTTCCGCTGGTCTCGATCTCACACAGCCAGAAGACCGGGCTTGCGAATGCCAATTGGCTGGCCACCATCCATCACGGGCTGCCGACGGGCCTCTATCAGCCGACCTTCGAGACGGCGGCGGGCGAACCATACCTTGCCTTTCTCGGCCGGCTTTCGCGCGACAAGCGGCCGGACCGGGCCATCGACATCGCCTTGCGGTCGGGCATGAAGCTCAAGCTGGCGGCCAAGATCGGCGACGATGATCGCGCCTATTTCCATGAGACGATCGAGCCCTTGATCGATGGCGACCGCATCGACTATGTCGGCGAGATCGCCGAGGGTGAGAAGACTGAATTCCTCGGCAATGCCGCTGGTCTCCTGTTTCCGATAGACTGGCCCGAGCCGTTCGGCCTTGCCGCGATCGAGGCGATGGCGTGCGGTACGCCAACCATCGGCTGGAACTGCGGTGCGTTGCCGGAAGTCATCGACCATGGCGTAACCGGATTTGTCGTCGATTCTCTCGATGCCGCGGTCGCCGCGGTGCCGCCCTTGCTGCAACTCGACCGGCGCAAGGTGCGCGCCGTCTTCGAAAGTCGGTTCTCCGCCAACAGGATGGCGCGCGACTATCTCACTGCCTATGCGCGTCTCATCGGCGCCCCGGCCGAAGCGAAAGCGTCGTGAACGACGGCGGACGTTCCGAACCTGAAACAGAGATTTGTGACTGATGACCGAACTTGACGAGCGCAAGCTCGACCCTGCCGTGGCCCTTGCCTCCCTGGACGAAACCGCGCCGCGCGAGCCGCACCGGCTGTTTGCCCTGAAGCAAGGCGACTGTTTTGCCGTGGCCGATGCCTACGGCGATATCAGGGGCGCGGGCGACGGTTTCTTCCGTGACGACACGCGGGTGCTGTCGGAGTTCAGGCTCACCGTCGGCGGCCGGCAGACATCGCTGCTCGGCGCCTCGCTCAGCCAGGACAATGTGCTGTTCACCAGCAATATGACCAATTTGCCGATGCAAAGCGTCGGTGGCCGCGACATCCCGCAGGGCGCCATCCATATCGAGCGCGTCAGGCTGTTGTGGCAGGACCGGCTGTTCGAGCGCATCACCCTTTCCAACTACAGCCAGGAGCATTCGGCAATCCGCGTCTCGCTGCATTTTGCCGCCGATTTCCGCGACATGTTCGAGGTCCGCGGTTCGACCCGGCCGAAGCGCGGAATGGCGCATGCAGCGGAGATCGATCCTGCCTCGGTGCTGCTGCGCTATGACGGACTGGACGGGCTGGCGCGGGTGTCGGCGATCTCGTTCTCGCAGCCGCCGGACCAGTTGAGCGCCGAGCGCGCGGATTTCCTCATCGCAGTGACCAAACGCAGCAGCAAGATGCTTTACGTCGAGGTCGGCGCGGAACTGACCGAAACGCCCGATCGCGACCGCTTCCGGGCGGCCGCGGCGCGCGCCCGTTTCGGCATGCGGGCCAAGCGCCGCCATGGCGCGACGGTGCACAGTTCGGGCCGCGTCTTCAACGATTGGGTCGAACGCGCTCGCGCCGATGTCGCCTTGCTGACCACCGAACTGTCGACCGGCCCTTACCCCTATGCCGGCATCCCCTGGTTTTCGACGGCCTTCGGCCGTGACGGCGTCATCTCGGCGCTGCAGATGCTATGGCTCAACCCCGGCCTGGCGCGCGGCGTGCTTGCCTTCCTCGCCCAGCACCAGGCGACCGAAACATCGCCTTTCAGCGACTCGCAGCCCGGCAAGATCATGCACGAGACGCGCAAGGGCGAGATGGTGGCGCTGCAGGAGCTGCCTTTCGGCCGTTACTATGGCGGCGTCGATACCACGCCGCTCTACATCCACCTCGCTTGCGCCTATGCCGAGCGCACCGGCGACATGGACTTCATCGCCAGCCTGTGGCCATCTCTCTGCGCCGCCGCCAAGTGGACGGAAGAGGCGAGCCGCGCAACCGGCTTCGTCACCTATCAGCGCGCCGCCGAATCCGGCCTTGCGAACCAAGGCTGGAAGGACAGCTTCGACTCCGTCTTCCACGCCGACGGGCGCATTCCCAAGGGGCCGATCGCGCTGGTCGAAGTGCAGGGTTATGTCTTCGCAGCCTTCAGGGGCCTTGCCGCTCTCGCCCGCCGCCGGGGCGAGTTCGCGCAGGCCGAGCACTGGGAAAATCGCGCGGAAGAGATGCGGATCGCCGTCGAGCGTGATTTCTGGCTGGACGATCTCGGGTTCTATGCGCTGGCGATCGACGGCGCCGGAGAGCCGTGCAAGGTGCGCACCTCGAATGCCGGACACCTGCTCTACGTCGGCCTGCCCGAACCGGCGCGGGCTAAGATGGTCGCCGACCAGTTGCTTTCGGCTTCCTTCCACTCCGGCTGGGGAGTGCGAACGCTTTCCGACGATGCTGTGCTGTTCAACCCGATGTCGTACCACAACGGTTCCATCTGGCCACACGACACGGCGATGTGCGGCGCCGGCCTGGCGCGGTTCGGCGAGCGTGACAGCGTGGTGCGGCTGATGAGCGGCACGTTCGAATCGGCAGTGCATTTCAACATGCGACTGCCGGAACTGTTCTGCGGCTTTACCCGCTCGCCGGGCGAAGCACCGATCGCCTACCCCGTCGCCTGCCTGCCGCAAGCGTGGTCGGCAGGCTCGGCCTTCATGCTGATGCAGGCGTGCCTCGGTCTGGAAATCGACGGCTGGAACGGCGAAATCCACGTCACTCGACCCCGTTTGCCGATCGGCATCGATACGCTGACGCTCAGGCATCTGGGTGTCGGCGAAAAGAGGGTCGATCTTACCTTTCAGCGCGTCGGCGACCGCGTCGTCGCCTTTCTCGCCGACCGCCATGAGGGGTTGGTTCCGCTGATCGTGCGGACATGATCGGAACGGCTTTCAACGGGAACCGATCCCAGGGTTTGTGCGTTGCAAAAAACACAGGTTCTCACGGGCGATCGTCGGCTGCGAACACTCAAATCGAACCATGAAGAAAAGGCCCTGACGGCCAAAATTGAGTTGGAATTGGAATGACTGATTATGGCATGGCCCTGCTCTGGGTCTTGATCCTTGCAAGCCTTGGCCTTTCGGTTCTAGCCGTTCTGTTATCGATCTCCAGGCAACGTCGTAGCCATAGCTCGACGGTTGCACCGACTGCCGGCGAGGACGTCGCATCGGAAGCGACGCGCAAGGTCTTGCGGGAGTTCGAGAAGAACGGACAATCTCCCGACGCGGCGCTGGTGAACTGGTCGCCCGACACTTTGCGCAAGATACTTGCCGACGACCTGCCGAACGCGCAGGTCATCGTCGTCTCGAACCGAGAACCCTATATCCACAACATCAAGGACGACGGCGTCGAGCTTCTGGTGCCGGCCAGCGGCTTGGTGTCGGCGCTTGAGCCTATCACCCGCGCCTGCAGCGGCACCTGGATCGCCTATGGCGGCGGAACTGCGGATCGTCTGACGGTCGATAGCAACGATCGGGTTCAGGTGCCGCCGGACAATCCGTCCTATACGCTGCGCCGCGTGTGGCTGAGCGACGACGAATATCAGGGCTACTATCTCGGCTTTGCCAATGAAGGGCTTTGGCCGCTCTGCCATATCGCCTTCACCCGGCCGGTCTTCCGTGCCTCGGACTGGGAGGCCTATGAGGCCGTCAACCGCAAATTCGCCGATATGGTGGTTGCCGAGGCGAGCAATGAGCGGCCGATCGTGCTGGTTCAGGATTACCATTTCGCGCTCCTGCCGCGCATGATCCGCGAGCGCCTGCCGGAGGCGATCATCATCACCTTCTGGCACATCCCGTGGCCGAACTCCGAAGTGTTCAGCATCTGCCCATGGCGCGAACGCGTTCTTGATGGACTGCTCGGGAGCTCGATCATAGGCTTTCACACCCAGTTTCATGCCAATAATTTCACTGAAAGCGTAGACCGGTTCCTGGAAAGCCGCATCGAGCGCGCCGACGCCGCGATCTCGTATGGCGGGCGGACGACCCTGGTGCACGCCTATCCCATCTCCATCGAATGGCCGGCCGAACTCCTGGCGAAACTGCCACCGGTCGAGGAAAGCCGCGCCCGCCTGCGTGAGCGGTTCGGCCTGTCGGCGGACGTCAAGCTGTGCGTCGGCGTCGAGCGCCTGGACTACACCAAGGGCATCCTCGACCGCTTCCATGCGCTGGACGAATTGTTTACGCGCCACCCCGAGTGGATCGGCAAGGTAGTGTTCCTGCAGATTGCTGCCCCAAGCCGCGGCACGCTGCCGGCCTACCAGCAATTGCACGATGAATGCCTGCGTTATGCCAACGAGCTCAACCAGCGCTACGGTCATGACGGCTACAAGCCCGTGGTCATGGTGGCTGAGCACCATTCGCAGCAACAGGTCTATGAGATCTATCGCGCCGCCGACATCTGCATGGTCACCAGCCTGCATGACGGCATGAACCTCGTAGCCAAGGAATTCGTCGCCGCGCGTGACGACGAACAGGGCGTGCTGTTGCTCAGCACGTTTGCCGGCGCGTCGCGCGAACTGCTGGAAGCACTGATCGTCAATCCTTACGACGCGGCGATGATGAGCCAGGTGTTGCTGCAGGCGCTGACCATGTCACCGGACGAACAACGCGAGCGCATGCGCCCGATGCGCGAAATAGTGCGCGACAACAATGTCTTTCGCTGGGCCGGCAGCATGCTTCTCGATGCCGCGCGCCTGCGCAAACGCGGCGACCTCGAAAGAGCGACAAGTGTCGCCGAGCGGCCCGCAAACACCGACACCAACATCGTCTCGCTGTTCGACCGCATGCGGAAGGTGGCGTCATGAATAGCCTGTCGAAAGCACCGGGCCTGCCAACCGCACCCGACCTGCCGGAAGGACAATGGGCGCTTTTCCTCGATATCGACGGCACGTTGCTGGAGCACGCGGCGCACCCCGACGCCGTGTCCGTGAGCGACGAACTGCGCAACCTCCTCGGCATCGTCGATGAACGGCTGGACGGCGCTGTCGCCTTTATCACCGGCCGCTCGGTCGAAGGCGCCGACCGCCTGTTTCATCCGTTGAAGCTGCGTGTTGCGGGTCTTTATGGGCTGGAACACCGGCTGACGCCGGACGGCCCGGTCGTTACCGCCGATGCTCCCGCCGATATAGCTGCCCTTGCCGACGCCATCGAAGCCGAACTGGATGACGGCCTTGTTCATATCGAGCGCAAGGGTCCGATCCTCGCCATCCATACGCGTGCGGCGCCGCATCTGCTGGCCAGGGCAACGCATCTTGCCGAACAGGCATTGACCGAGCTTCCCAAGGGCTATCGGGTTATCCCGGGCAACGCCGGCGTCGAACTCATGCCGCTCGAAGCGGCCAAGGGCGCTGCCGTGCGGCGTTTCATGGCAATCCCGCCCTTTGCCGGACGGCGGCCGGTCTTTCTCGGCGACGACACCGCCGACGAAAACGGTTTCGAGGCGATCAACGAGGCCGGCGGCATCTCGATCCGGGTCAAGCCGCGTGGGCCGACCGTGGCCCAATACAGGCTCGATGATGTCACCTGCGCGATAGCTTGGCTTGCCGCCAATTTCGATGCATCACTGCCCTCAATCGCAAAGCGTCCTGATCGCTGCCGCCTGCAGATCGAATCAAGATCGCCGCGATTGCGCCGACCTTCGCCAAAAGCCGCTCGATAAGCGCTGTTCTCATTGAATATCTTTAAGGCCAAAGCCGGCAAATGGATTGCTTGCCGGTTCCCCTGCGTCAGGCATAACCTGCGCAGTCGACGCATGAGGGCGCGTGCGGCATCAAGGGGAGGACATCGCAGTGACCATACAAGGCGCATCACCTGATCTATACAATGAGGATCTGGCTCCGGCCAAAGTCCGAAACTGGGGGCCGTTCTCTATCTTCAACGTCTGGACGTCGGACGTCCACAGCCTCTGGGGCTATTATCTCGCCGCAAGCCTGTTCCTGTTTTGCGGCGGCTTCGTCAATTTCATCATCGCCATCGGCATCGGTTCGCTGATCATCTACGCGCTGATGAACATGGTCGGCTATGCCGGCGTGAAGACCGGCGTGCCCTACCCCGTGCTGGCGCGCGCCTCCTTCGGCATCTGGGGCGCCAACATTCCGGCCCTGGTGCGCGCCATCGTCGCCTGCTTCTGGTACGGCGCGCAGACGGCGGCGGCATCGGGCGCGATCGTGGCGTTGCTGATCCGCTCGCAATGGTTCGCCGATTTCAACGCCAACACGCATTTCCTCGGCCATACGGGTCTGGAAGTGATCTGTTTTGTGGTCATCTGGGCACTGCAATTGCTGATCATCCAGAACGGCATGGAAACGGTGCGCCGCTTCCAGGATTGGGCCGGACCGGCGGTGTGGGTGATGATGTTGATCCTGGCGATCTATCTCTGTGTAAAATCCGGGAGATTTGCCTTTACCAGCGACATCCCGATGGATGTGCTGCTCGACAAGACAAAGGATGCCGGCGTACCCGGAACCCCTGGCTCCTGGACGTCGCTGTTTGCGGTGGCGGCGATCTGGGTCACCTATTTCTCGGCGCTCTATCTCAATTTCTGCGATTTCGCCCGCTATGCCCCAGACAAGGCATCGCTGCGCAAGGGCAACATCTGGGGCCTGCCGATCAATCTCATCCTGTTCTCGCTGGTCGCCGGCGTGACCACCATCGCTGCCTTCGACGTGTATGGCGAAGTGCTTCTGCATCCCGACCAGATCTCGGCGAAATTCGACAGCTGGTTCCTGGCAGCGCTTGCAGCCCTGACCTTTGCCGTGGCGACGCTCGGCATCAATGTGGTGGCAAACTTCGTCTCGCCGGCCTTCGACTTCTCCAACGTCTTTCCGCGGCAGATCGACTTCAAGAAGGGCGGCTATATCGCGGCCGTAATCGCGCTGGTGCTCTATCCCTTCGCGCCGTGGGAAGGCAGTGCCGCATCTTTCGTCAACGTCATCGGCGCGACGATGGGGCCGATCTTCGGGGTGATGATGGTCGACTACTATCTGATCCGGAAGGGCGAGGTCGACGTCGAGGCACTGTACCGCGAAGATGGCGAGTTCCGCTTCCAGGGCGGCTGGCACATCAACGCCTTCATAGCCGCCGGCATCGGCGCCATCTTCTCCTCGGTCCTGCCGAACTTCACCAACTTGCTGCCGGCATGGTGGGGCGTTTATGGCTGGTTCTTCGGCGTCGGCATTGCAGGGGTCATCTACTACGTCCTTCGCACCGCCGCCCTTGGCGCAGGGGCCAGGACGGCGAAGGCGTGAAATGAGAGATAGGGAGCAGTCAGTAGTCAGTAGGGAATAGTATAACCCCTACTCCCTACTCCCTACTCCCTCCTCCCTACTCCCTACTCCCTACTCCCTACTCCCTACCATCTCAGCCAACCTCCGCACCGTGTTCCAGTTGCGTGCGGTGCCGATGCCCATGCGCTTGTGGTTCATGGCAGCGAGCAGCCGCGAGCTTGGCCGCTCGCGCGAAAAGACGACCCAGATGTCGCCATCGACCGAAGCCACCTTCTCGTCCTCGGCGGCATAGGCCTGGAGCGCGGCCACACCATCCGCTGGCGCTGGCTTGCGCATCACCCGCACAGCCACCTGATCGCCTGCCTCGGCAAAGTCGGCCGGGAATGGGTTGCCGGCGGCAAGTTTCAGCCAATCCTCGGCAGTGCGCACGATGATGACGACGTTGCGGCCGAAGGTTTTTTCGAAGGCCGTTTCCAGCCGCTGTTCCAGCTTGGCGATGCCGGTCGCCCGTGTCTCGAAGACCAGATTGCCGGTCGCCACCAGGGTGCGCGGGTTCTTCAGCCCAAGCTGTTCAGCCATCGCCTTGAGGTCGGCCATGACGACCCGGCGGCCTTCGCCGAGGATAATGCTGTAGAGCAGCGCAACATAGGTCTGCATCAGCTGCGAAACCTCACCGTGGCCCTAGACCAGTCGCGACTGGTCCACCGCGGCCGAGATGAAGCTGGCGAACAGGGGATGCGGCTCAAGCGGCCGGCTCTTCAGCTCCGGATGGTACTGGACGCCGATGAACCAGGGATGGTCGGGGTATTCGACCGTTTCCGGCAGCACGCCGTCGGGCGACATGCCGGCAAACACCAGGCCGCAATCTTCCAGCCGCTCCTTGTAGTCGATATTGACCTCGTAGCGGTGGCGATGGCGCTCGGAAATCTGGGTGTCGCCATAGATGTCGGCGATCTTCGAACCCTTGGCGAGTTCAGCCTGATAGGCGCCAAGCCGCATGGTGCCGCCGAGATCGCCCGTTTCGCGGCGCTTCTCCAGCATGTTGCCTTTCAGCCATTCGGTCATCAGGCCGACGACCGGCTCGTCGGTCGGACCGAATTCGGTCGACGAGGCGTGTTCGACGCCGGCCAGCGAGCGCGCTGCCTCGATGCAGGCCATCTGCATGCCGAAGCAGATGCCGAAATACGGCACCTTGCGCTCGCGGGCGAATTTCGCCGCCAGGATTTTGCCTTCCGAGCCGCGCTCGCCGAAGCCGCCGGGCACCAGGATGCCATGCACCTTTTCCAGCCACGGCGTCGGGTCTTCCTTCTCGAAAATCTCGCTCTCGATCCAGTCGAGCTTGACCTTGACGCGGTTGGCCATGCCGCCATGCGACAAAGCCTCGATCAGCGATTTGTAGGCATCCTTGAGGCCGGTGTATTTGCCGACAATGGCAATCGTCACCTCGCCCTCCGGATTGTGGATGCGGTTGGACACGGTCTGCCAGGGCTCCATGCGCGGCTTCGGCGCCGGATCGATACCGAAGGCGGCCAGCACTTCCGAATCGAGCCCTTCCTTGTGGTAAGCCATCGGCACGTCATAGATGTGGGGCACGTCGAGCGCCTGGATGACGGCACTTTCGCGCACATTGCAGAACAGCGACAGTTTTCTGCGCTCTTCCTTGGGGATGGCGCGGTCGGCGCGGACCAACAGGATATCGGGCGCGATGCCGATGCCGCGCAGTTCCTTGACCGAATGCTGGGTCGGCTTGGTCTTCAGCTCGCCGGCCGTGGGGATGTAAGGCATCAAGGTCAGGTGGACATAGACGGCGTTGTTGCGCGGCAGATCGTTGCCGAGCTGGCGGATCGCCTCGAGAAACGGCATCGCCTCGATATCGCCAACCGTGCCGCCGATCTCGCACAGCACGAAATCATAGTCGTCATTGCCGTCGAGCACGAAATTCTTGATCTCGTCGGTGACATGCGGAATGACCTGCACGGTGGCGCCGAGATAGTCACCGCGCCGTTCGCGCTCGATAATGTTCTTGTAGATGCGGCCGGTGGTGATGTTGTCCTGCTGGTTGGCCGAGCGGCCGGTGAAGCGCTCGTAATGGCCAAGATCGAGATCGGTCTCGGCGCCGTCATCGGTGACGAAAACCTCGCCATGCTGGTAAGGCGACATCGTTCCGGGATCGACATTGAGATAGGGATCGAGCTTTTTGATGCGTGCGCGATAGCCTCGCGCCTGCAAGAGAGCCCCAAGGGCCGCTGCAGCGATGCCTTTTCCAAGTGAGGAAACCACGCCGCCTGTGATGAATACATATCGCGCCATGGGAGTCATCGCTTAACGCGGCCGAATTGATTCCGCCAGAGAAAAAACCGCCGCTGAGGCTTTTTCCAGAGAAGGCGCGATAGTCCCGAGGTTCGAGACTGGTGTTTTGGTCAAAACAAAAGGGCCGGCAAAAGCCGGCCCTTTCGGCAGGTTTGTGAAAGCGTCAGATGATGACGACCTTGGTGCCGACCCTGACGCGGCTGTAGAGGTCCATGACGTGCTCGTTGATCATGCGGAAGCAGCCATTGGAAGCGCTGGTTCCGATCGACTGCGGCGCGATGGTGCCGTGGATGCGCAGATGCGTGTCCTTCTTGCCGTCGTAGAGATAGATGGCGCGGGCGCCGAGCGGGTTCTGGCCGCCGCCGGGCATGCCGTCCTTGTACTGGCCGTAATGCTTGGGTTCGCGCTTCTGCATGTCGAGCGTCGGGATCCAGCGCGGCCATTCCTGCTTGTCGCCAACGGCAACCTTGCCCTTGAACTGCAGGCCTTCGCGGCCGACCGCGATCGCATAGCGGCGGGCGGTGAAAGCCGATTCGACGAGGTAGAGGCGGCGCGCGCTAGTATCGATGACGATCGTACCCGGCTCATAGCCGCTGAATTCGACGTCCTGCGGCACGAATTCCGGCTTCACCTTGAACTGCTTCTTGGCTTGCCGCTTGGCGAGAGCCTGGTCGAGCGCGCGCGTTTCGGGGAGATAGGCAATCGACGAGGCAGAGGACGTGCCGCCGAACAGGCCGGCGAACAGTCCGCCGCTCGTCGGCTTCTGGCCTGGGGCCTCGCTGCGCAATTCGCCATTGTTGCCGGTCAGCGCGATATTCATCGCTTCGGCCGGAAGCGGTTCAGCCGATTCGATCGGCTCGATCGGCGCGATCGGGTCAACCGGAGCGATGATCTTGGTGGTCTTCTTGCCTGGCTTGGCGTCGGCAACCACGACCGGCTTGCCCTTGCTTGCCAGGAACGCCTGGCGCTGGGCATCGGCCCTGGCTTTCGCCGCATCGCGCATCGCCAGCTTGCGGGCCTCGAGCGCCTTGACGCGGGCGAGATCCCTGTCGGCGGCGATCTTGTCTTCGAGCTTGCTGATCTGAGCCAGATCATCCGGGCTCGGGTTTTTCTTCTTCTTGAGAAGCTTCAGCTGCGTCGCATCGCTCTTGGCGGCGACGTTGATGACAGCGGTTTTGCCAACCGCCTGCGGTGAGGTCATTGCCGGAGTGCCGGCGAAGGCCGCGGAGCTCATGCCGAATACGGCACAAAACCCCATGAAAATGAAGCTGCGAAGCTGCATGGCGAAGATCCGATCGTTCAATGCTTGTTGCCCACGGCGTCGCCCGGCGCCCCCCAAGGGCGCAGAAAGTGCCGCCGGCAATCTATAATCGAAGTGGCGTACGGGCCTCAAGCACGGGGTGCGGTCGAATCTTCGTGATCGTGTGCCATTTGCCGCGACTGTGTTGAAACAACAACAGATCGCGGCATCTGACCGTACCGACTACTGGTTCGGAACCTGCGGCGTGACCGGCAAGGTAACGCCATTGGTAGCCGGCGGCGCAGCCGAATCGGTTGCAGGTGGCGTCGCCGGAGATGGAGCCGTCGCCGGGGCTGTGGTGGCGGGAGCCGTCGCGGGCGGCGTCGTGGCGGCG
Source organism: Mesorhizobium sp. P160219 (assembly GCF_057786095.1). Classification (NCBI taxonomy): domain Bacteria; kingdom Pseudomonadati; phylum Pseudomonadota; class Alphaproteobacteria; order Hyphomicrobiales; family Phyllobacteriaceae; genus Mesorhizobium; species Mesorhizobium sp. P160219. The sequence continues at coordinate 4,366,845 of NZ_JBYNWG010000001.1, read as the reverse complement.
CCGTTGGCCGCGGGCGCGGCCGGTGCGGTGTTGCCCGAAGGCGGCGTCGGCGCCGTCGTGCCGGGCAACTGATTGAGCACGCCGTTGCCGCTGTCGGCCGGCACGCGGTCGAGAATGTCGATCGGTTTTTCGCCATAGCGGGCAACGATCGAGAGTGTCAGCGACGTCACGAAGAAGGCCGCGGCCAGGATCGCCGTCGCCCGCGTCAGCGCATTGGCGGCGCCACGCGCGGTCATGAAACCGGAACCGCCGCCAATGCCGAGACCACCGCCTTCGGAGCGTTGCAGCAGCACGACGCCGACAAGGGCGAGCACGACCATGAGGTGGATGACGATCAGTACGGTTTCCATATTTTATCCTGGCAAGCCCTGCCGCTTTCTGGCGATCAGGGCCGGTGATTTGGAGGCGGCTCCATACAATGCTTTAACGGCATTTCCAAGCCCGTGGCCGGAATATGGGAAGCAATGCGCCCTTTGCAACGATTTCCGCCGAACTGCTGCGTTCATAAGTCGATGACCGAAATTCCGGGGCCTACGCGATATTCTGGTATGCCTCGGCGATGGCGAGAAAGTCGGACGCCTTCAGGCTGGCGCCGCCAACCAGCGCGCCATCGACGTTTTTGACGCCCAGCAGTTCGACTGCGTTGGACGCCTTGACCGAGCCGCCATAGAGAATGCGCATCTTGCCGGCCACGACTGCGCCGAGCGCTTCCGCCAGTTTTTGGCGGATATGTGCGTGCGCCTCCGCCACGTCTTCGGCGGTCGGCGTCAGGCCGGTGCCGATAGCCCATACCGGCTCGTAGGCGATAACGGTGTTGGTGGGCGTTGCGCTCGGTGGCACCGAGCCGGCGACCTGCCGCGACAACACGTCGAGTGCTGTGCCCGCTTCGCGCTCCGCCTTGGTCTCGCCGATGCAGATAATGGCGACGAGCCCTGCCCGCCACGCCGCCGAGGCCTTGGCGAGGACGATGGCATCGTCCTCGCTGCGCTGTTCGCGGCACTCGGAATGGCCGACAATGACGTGGCTGGCGCCCGCATCCTTCAGCATCTCGGCTGAGACACAGCCGGTGAAGGCGCCGCTTTCCTTGATGTGGCAGTCCTCGCCACCGGCCCGCACCGGCGTGCGCGACAGGATTTCGACGGCGCGCGACAGCAAGGTCGCCGGCACGCAGACCAATGCTTCGGTCTCTGCGTCGAGCCCGCTCATGAAGCCGTTGCCGATCATCCTGAGCTCGTTCAGCGAAGCGCTGGTGCCGTTCATTTTCCAGTTGCCGGCAACGAGCGGTCGAATTCCTGGCGTCATGGGGATCTGGTTCTCCGGGCGACATTGGGGTCTCGCCCTCCCTATCAAAATCAGGCCACAAAGCAATCGACAGTGAGCCGGAAGGGCGCTATTGCGCTTGTTTCAGACTCGGGCGCACGCAAAACTGCGCAAAAATCGGAAGTAACAATGCTTGGTATATTGAGAAGCGCGGCAGGGACCTGGGTCGCGAAAGCCCTGCTGTCGCTGCTGGTGTTGAGTTTCCTTGCCTGGGGCGTCACCACGCGGATGACGGGCGGCTTCCTGGCTGGCCATCATGCGGTGATCACCGCCGGCAGCACCACCGTGTCGATCACCGAGTACCGCCTCGCCTACGATCGCCAGATCGCCATGCTGCAGCAGCAGATCGGCCAGCGCATCAGCCGCGACCAGGCCAAGGCCTATGGCATCGACAACCAGGTGCTGGCTCAGTTGGTGTCCGGCGCCGTCCTCGACGAACAGGCGCGCAAGCTCGGGCTTGGCTTCTCCAAGGACAGGCTGGCCGAACTGACGCGGCAGGAACCCGCCTTCCAGGGCCCGAATGGCCAGTTCGACCGCCGGCTGTTCGAATCCCGCCTGCGCGAACTGGGAATGCGGCCGGATGATTATCTGAAGAACCGGGCTCAGGTGGCGGTGCGCCAGCAGATCGTCGAAGCGGTTTCGGACGGCCTCAAGGCTCCGGACACCTTCTTCAAGGCAGTTGCGCTCTATCGGGGCGAAGACCGCACCATCGACTATCTGATTTTGCCAAAGGCGTTGGTGGAGCCCATCGAGGCGCCATCCGACAGCGTGCTTCAGGCTTATTTCGACGCCAAAAAGAAAACCTACGCGGCGCCAGAATACCGCAAATTCTCCTATGTCCGGCTCGAGCCCGAAGACATCATGGATGTCGGCGCCGTGACCGACCAGCAGGTCAGCGACGACTACAACAAGAACAAGGGCCGCTACACCACGCCGGAAATGCGCACCATCGAACAGCTGGTGTTTCCTTCCGCGGACGCCGCCAAGGCGGCATCCGATTCGCTGAAGACGGGCGCCACTTTCGACAAGATCGTCACCGCGCAGGGCAAGACCCCGGCCGACACGCTGCTCGGCACGCTCTCCAAGGACAAGATCACCGACAAGGCGGTCGCCGATGCCGCATTCGCGCTTGCCGTCAACGAAGTCAGCCCGGTCGTCCAGGGCGCGTTCGGTCCGGTGCTTTTGCGCGTTACCGAGATCAAACCGGAAACGGTGAAGCCGCTGGCGGAAGTGTCAGACCAGATCCGCAAGGATCTGGCGCTTGGCGAAGCAAGCCGCATCCTGCTCGACGTGCACGACAATTACGAAGACACCCGCGCCGCCGGCAGCACGCTGGCCGAAGCCGCCGCCAAACTGAAGCTCAAGGACGTCACCGTCGAGGCCATAGACCGCACCGGCCTCAAGCCGGACGGCACCATCATCAAGGACCTGCCGGCATCGCCGGACCTGATCAAGGCGGTGTTCGAAGCCGAGCCCAACACCGAGAATCAAGCCCTGACCACGCCTAACAACGGCTTCGTGTTCTATGAACTGACATCGATCACGCCGGCTCGCGACCGCACGCTGGACGAAGTCCGCCAGCGCGTGGTGGCGGACTGGACGACAGAGGAAACGACCAAGCGGCTGACCGCGAAAGCAGACGAACTCGACAAGCGCCTCAAGGCTGGCACCACACTCGACGTCATCGCCGGCGAACTGAAGCTTGAAAAGCAGACCAAGCGCGGCGTCAAGCGCGAGGCCGACGATGTCGATTTCGGCAAGGAGGGTGCTGCTGCGATGTTCGGCGTCGGCGAAGGCGGCACCGGGCTGATCCCCTCGCCCACCGGCGACGGCCAGATCCTGTTCAAGGTCGCCGAAGTGTTCGAGCCGGCCGGAGCCGACGCCAGCTCGGTACCCGACGATGCGCAAAAATCCTTCACGCAAGGCATGTCCGACGATCTGCTCGACCAGTTGGTGGCGCAGTTGCAGACGCAGTACGCCGTCAGCGTCGACCAGGCCGCCGTTGCCCAAGCCCTCGCCCAATGAAGGCCCTAGCCCAATGAACGTCTTGGCCCAATGAGCGCCCTAAAGACCCATATCGCCAAGGTCGCCACGGGAACCGGGCTTACCTTCGAGGAAGCGCGCGAAGCTTTCGACATCATCATGTCTGGCGACGCGACGCCGGGCCAGATCGGCGGCTTCCTGATGGCCTTGCGTGTGCGCGGCGAGACGGTGAGCGAGATTTCCGGCGCCGTCGCCACCATGCGTGCCAAGATGCTGCGCGTCGAAGCTCCTGAGGGCGCCATCGACATCGTCGGCACCGGCGGCGACAATTCGCATTCAGTCAACATCTCGACCGCTTCGGCCTTCGTCATTGCCGGCTGCGGCGTGCCGGTCGCCAAGCACGGCAATCGGGGCCTGTCGTCGCTGACGGGCGCTGCCGATGTGCTGGTCGCGCTCGGCGTCAAGATCGATATCCCGCCAGAGGTAATCGGCCGCTGCATCCAGGATGCCGGCGTCGGCTTCATGTTCGCACCTGCGCACCACCCGGCGATGAAGCATGTCGGCCCGACCCGCGTCGAGCTCGGCACGCGTACCATCTTCAACCTGCTCGGACCGCTGTCCAATCCGGCTGGCGTCAGCAGACAGATGGTCGGCGTGTTCCTGCCGGAATGGATCGTGCCGGTGGCCGAGACATTGAAGGCGTTGGGCACCGAGCATGCCTGGGTGGTCCATGGGGATGGCTATGACGAAATCACCACCACCGGCGAAACGCAGGTGGCGGAACTCGCCGGCGGCGAGATCCGCCATTTCACGCTCACCCCGGAAGCCGTCGGCCTGCAGCGCCACACCAAGGACGAGTTGCGCGGCGGCGACGCCGCCTACAATGCCACGGCGTTGCGCGACATGCTGAGAGGTGCTGCCGGGGCCTATCGCGATACGGTGCTGATGAATGCAGGCGCCGGCATGGTGGTAGCCGGCAAGGCGACGACGCTTGCCGACGGCATGGCCGCGGCCACACAGGCCATCGACAGCGGCCGGGCGCTGGGCGTGCTCGACAGGCTGGTCGAGATTTCGAACGGATGAGCCGTGGCTGACATTCTGCGCAAGATCGAGGCCTACAAACGCGACGAGATCGCGGCGGCGAAGGCGCGGATACCGTTGGCCGAGATCAAGGCGCGAGCCAGGGATGCCGACGCACCGCGTGGCTTTCTGAGGGCGCTTGAGGCGAAGCGCAGATCGGGCAGCTTCGGCCTGATCGCCGAGATCAAAAAGGCAAGCCCTTCCAAAGGCTTGATCCGTGCCGATTTCGACCCGCCCGCACTGGCGCAGGCCTATGAGAAAGGCGGTGCCGCCTGTCTTTCGGTGCTGACCGATGCGCCATCCTTCCAGGGCGCGCCGGAATTTCTCACCAATGCACGGAAGGCAGTGTCCCTGCCCGCGCTGCGCAAGGATTTCCTGTTCGACCCTTACCAGGTCTACGAGGCTCGCGCATGGGGCGCCGATGCCATCCTGATCATCATGGCCAGCGTCGATGATGCCTTGGCGAGCGAATTGGAAGCGACCGCGTTCGAACTCGGCATGGACGCGCTGATCGAGGTGCATGACGAGGCCGAGACGCAGCGCGCGGTAAAACTGTCGTCGCAGCTGATCGGCATCAACAACCGCAATCTCAGAACATTCGAGACCAGCCTCGAGACCTCGGAACGGCTGGCATCGATGGTGCCGGGCGGCCGGTTGCTGGTCAGCGAGAGCGGAATTTTCACCCACGACGATTGCTTCAGGATGCAAAAGACCGGCATCAGCACCTTCCTCGTCGGCGAGAGCCTGATGCGGCAAGAGGATGTCGCTGCGGCAACGCGGCTGCTTTTGACAGGCAAGGCGAAGGCCGAGGCCATCTGAGGATGGCAGCCGCCCTCACCCATCTCGGTGCCAAGGGCGAGGCCAACATGGTCGATGTCGGCGACAAGGCGGAGACGACGCGCACGGCGGTCGCCGAGGGCTTTGTCTCGATGCGGGCCGAAACCCTGAAGATGATCCTCGACGGCGACGCCAAGAAGGGCGATGTGCTCGGTACCGCGCGCATTGCCGGCATCATGGCGGCCAAGAAGACGCATGAGCTGATTCCGCTCTGCCATCCGCTGCTTTTGACCAAGGTGTCGGTCGACATCGAACCGGACACCACGCTGCCCGGCCTTAGGGTCACCGCGCTTGCCCGCGTCACCGGCAAGACCGGGGTCGAGATGGAGGCGCTGACCGCGGCGTCGGTGGCGTGCCTGACCATCTACGACATGGCCAAGGCGGTCGACCGCGCCATGGTGATTTCCGGCATCAGGCTGGTGGAAAAGACCGGCGGCAAGTCGGGCGACTACAGGGCGGGTTCGTAATGGCGCTGGTTCCGGTCGCCGAGGCGCTTCAACGCCTCCTCGACGGCGCTGTGGCATTGCCCGGTGAACGCGTCGCGCTGGCGGATGCGGCCGGCCGGGTGCTGGCGGAGCCGGTCGTGGCGCTGCGTACCCAGCCGCCTTTCAATGCATCTGCCATGGACGGCTATGCCGCACGGGCGCAGGATGTGGCGACCCTCCCGGCGAGGCTTTCGGTGATCGGCACGGCGCCTGCAGGGCGCGGCTTTGACGGCGCTGTCGGCAAGGCGGAAGCCGTGCGCATCTTCACCGGCGCGCCGCTGCCTGAAGGCGCAGACACCATCGTCATCCAGGAAAATGTTCGCGATCTCGGCGGCGGCCGGATCGAGGTCACCGAACCGACGGCGAAGAACCGCAACATCCGCCGCCTTGGACTGGATTTTGCCCAAGGCGACGTGCTGCTGGAGAAAGGCCGCGTGCTCGATCCGGCTGCATTGTCGCTCGCGGCGTCGGCCAATCATCCCCGGTTGAACGTGGTGCAACGGCCGCTGGTCGCCATCATCGCCACCGGCGACGAATTGCTGCCACCGGGCAGCGAACCTGGCCCCGACCAGATCATCTCGTCCAACGCCTATGGCGTCGCTGCTGTGGCGCAGTCGGTCGGCGCTCGCGCGCTCGATCTCGGTATAGCGGCCGATCGCAAGGAAGCGATCGCGGCGCTGGTGAAAAAGGCGGTCGATGCGAAAGCCGACGTCATCGTCACGCTCGGCGGCGCCTCGGTCGGCGACCATGATCTCGTCCATGACGTGCTGACCGGCGAAGGCATGAAGCTCGACGTCTGGAAGCTAGGCATGCGCCCGGGCAAGCCGCTGATGTTCGGGCGGCTGGGCGATATCAGGTGCATCGGCCTGCCCGGCAATCCGGTGGCGAGCCTGGTCTGCTCGCAATTGTTCCTGAAGCCGCTGTTGGCGCAGCTCGGCGGCCGTCCCCACCGGCAGGACATCCGCCAGGCTCAGCTTGGCGCCGCGATGCCGGCCAATGATCTAAGGCAAGACTATGTGCGCGCCGTGGTCCGGGAAGAAGCCGGCGCATTGGTGGCGACGCCGTTCGGCATCCAGGATTCCTCGATGCTGAGAATGCTGGCCGACGCCAACGGCCTGATCGTGCGCGAGCCCTTCGCTCCGGCGGCAGAAGCAGGCGCTGCTTGCAGCGTTCTGATGTTGCGCTGAAGGTCGCGGATCCAAGCCGTTAATTCCAAGAGATAAGACTGGTTGTTACTCCGCCAGCAATGTCCGCGTCAGCGGATGTGTCGGATCGGCAAGCCCGTCGACGATGCTGAAATGATGCCGGTCCGGCTCGACCACTGTGCTGGTCGTGGCGCCGAGGCCGATCCAGATGTTGGCAAGCAGCGCATTCTGGCGCAGGAACTCCGCCCGCTCGCCGCCGCCGGCCCAGCAGGTGATGCGCGCGCCCTGCATGGGGCGCAGCAGAACCGGGCTTTCGGCCAGTGCTTCCGCTTCATCGATGGCCAGTGTCGCGTTCATCCCCGTCCGCATTATCGGCCGCAGATCATGAACCCCGGAGATCGAGACGACATTGCGTATGCGGCCGGCCACATCGGCGGCCAGAGGCGTCGTTGTCGTCACCATCCTGGAGGCGAGATGGCCGCCGGCGGAATGCCCGGTCAGGATCACCGGCCCGCCGACCATCGTCGCCGCCTTGCCGATCGCCGCCGCGATTTCCCTGACGATGCCGGAAATGCGTATGTCGGGACAAAGCGTGTAAGTCGGCGTTGCCACGGCAAAGCCATTGGCAACCGCGCCGTTGGCCAGATGCGACCATGGCTTGTTGTCGAACGCCTTCCAGTAACCGCCATGGATGAAGACGACGAGCCCTTTGGGCATGACATCGGGAAGGAACAGATCGAGCCTGTTGCGCGGGCTGTCGCCATAGTCGATGTCGAGCTTGGCCCGACCGGACGCCGACATTGTGTCGCGAAAAGCCTGTGCCGGTGTGTCCCACGCGGCCGGCCAGCGATTGCTGCCGGCAATGTTGTCGCCGTTGGCGTAGGCATTGTCCCAATCGGCAACACGATGTTGGAGCATCTGCATCCCTCCCGGATGGCTTCAGTTCAGTCGACAGGAATGGCCGCCGAACAGGGCGGCGTCAATCCTGCGATCTAAAAACATTTTAGGCTTGAAACAAATTTCGACTGGTGCGATCCTGCGCCTTGTTCAGCCATGGGCGCGAGGCAGACAGGGGCAGCCGAAAATGCTTGGGCCATCAGCGCATATCGACACATTCACGCGCGACAACCTGCCGCCGCCGGAGCAATGGCCGGAGTTTTTGCTCGACGGCTTCGACTATCCCGACCACATAAATGCCGGCGTCGAATTGACCGACAGGCTGGTCGAAAAAGGGTTCGGCGACCACACCGCGCTGATCGGCAATGGCCGCCGCCGCACCTACAAGGAACTGTCCGACTGGACCAACAGGCTCGCCCATGCCCTGGTCGAGAATTATGGCGTCAAGCCGGGCAACCGGGTGCTGATCCGCTCGGCCAACAACCCGGCCATGGTCGCCTGCTGGCTGGCCGCCACCAAGGTTGGCGCGGTGGTCGTCAACACCATGCCGATGCTGCGCGCCGGCGAACTCGCCAAGATCGTCGACAAGGCGGAAATCACGGTTGCGCTTTGCGATACAAGGCTGATGGACGAGATGACCGCCTGCGCCAAGGGCAGTGCGTATCTCAAGCAGGTCGTTGGCTTCGACGGCACGGCCAACCATGACGCGGAACTCGACCGCGCCGCCCTCGACAAGCCGGTCACCTTCACTGCCGTCAACACCGGCCGCGACGATGTCGCCCTGCTCGGCTTCACCTCCGGCACCACCGGCGTGCCGAAGGCGACGATGCATTTCCATCGCGACCTGCTGATCATCGCCGACGCCTATGCCCGCGAAATCCTGGAGGTGACGCCCGACGACATCTTCGTCGGCTCCCCGCCCCTTGCCTTCACCTTCGGTCTTGGCGGGCTCGCCATCTTCCCGCTGCGCTTCGGCGCCGCGGCGACGCTGCTGGAACAGGCGACGCCACCCAACATGATCCACATCATCGAGACTTACAAAGCGACCATTTCCTTCACCGCGCCGACAGCCTATCGCGCCATGCTCAAGGCGATGGATGAAGGCGCTGACTTGTCCTCGCTGCGCGTCGCGGTTTCGGCGGGCGAGACGCTGCCGGCGCCTGTCTTCGAGGAATGGACACAGAAGACCGGCAAGCCGATCCTCGATGGGATCGGCGCCACCGAGATGCTGCATATCTTTATCTCCAACCGCTTCGACGACATGAAGCCGGCCTCCACCGGCAAACCCGTCGACGGCTATCAGGCACGCATCGTCGATGACGAGATGCGGGAGCTGCCGCGCGGCTCTACCGGCCGGCTGGCGGTGCGCGGCCCGACCGGCTGCCGCTACATGGCCGATGCCAGGCAAAAGGACTATGTCCGCGATGGCTGGAACCTCACCGGCGATACGTTCACGCAGGACGAGGATGGCTTCTTCCACTTCGCCGCGCGTTCCGACGACATGATCGTCAGCGCCGGCTACAACATCGCCGGCCCCGAGGTCGAAGCGGCGCTGCTCTCGCATCCCGACGTCGCCGAATGCGCGGTGACCGGCGCCGAGGACCGCGAGCGCGGCCAGATCGTCGAGGCGCATATCGTGCTTGTGCAAGGTGTTTCGCCGGACGCATTGACCGTCAAACGCCTGCAGGACCACGTCAAGGCAACGATCGCGCCCTACAAATATCCGCGTTCGGTGAAGTTCATCGACGCCTTGCCCAAAACCCAGACCGGCAAGATCCAGCGATTCCGGTTGCGCGCGGAGAAGAGCAATTGATTAAGCCGCACGATCCGGCGTCCGATGGCGCGCAGATGTCGTTCAAGGAGCGGATGTCCTACAGCGACTATCTGCAGCTGGACAAGGTGCTCGATGCGCAGGCGCCGCTGTCTTCGGCCCATGACGAGATGCTGTTCATCATCCAGCATCAGACATCGGAATTGTGGATGAAGCTCGCTTTGCACGAGATCGGCGCCGCGATCCGCTCAATCCGCGCCGACCGCCTCGAACCGAGCTTCAAGATGCTGTCTCGCGTCGCGCGCATCTTCGAGCAGCTCAACAATGCCTGGGACGTGCTGCGCACGATGACGCCAAGCGAATACACCGAGTTTCGCGACGCGCTCGGCCAATCCTCGGGCTTCCAGTCGTGGCAGTACCGCGCTATCGAGTTCATGGCCGGCAACCGCAACCTTGCCATGCTCGGGCCGCACAAGCACCGGCCCGACCTTACGGACAGGCTGGAAGCCATCCTGGCCACGCCGTCGCTCTATGACGAGGCGCTTCTGCTTTTGGCGCGCAATGGCTTCGACATCGGCGCCGACGCCAGTCGCACGGACTGGCGCGAGACGCGCGTCGAGAACGAAGAAGTGCTGGCTGCCTGGCAAACCGTCTACCGCGACCCGCAGCGCTACTGGATGCTCTACGAACTGGCCGAGAAGCTGGTCGACTTCGAGGATTATTTCCGCCGCTGGCGCTTCAACCACGTCACCACGGTCGAGCGCATCATCGGCTTGAAGCGCGGCACGGGCGGCACCTCAGGCGCCTCCTATCTGAAGAAGATGCTGGAGGTCGTGCTGTTTCCGGAGCTCTGGACGGTCCGCACCCGGCTCTAGAGCATTTCACCGTTTAACGTAAACGGCGAAATGCTCTAGCTCTTTGATTGACGCAATTTCGGACGGAAAACCGCTTCACACTTTTCCTGAAATTGCTCTAGTTTCTCACGTAACCGCGGTCTTCACCGCGAAGCGGGCGTCCTGCCAGGCGCCGGTGCGCAAAATATCCTCCAGCGCTTCGACCGCCTGCCAGACATCGCCATAACCGACATAGAGCGGCGTGAAGCCGAAACGGATGGTCGACGGCGCCCGAAAATCGCCGATCACGCCGCGCTCGATCAGCGCCCGCATCACCTGGTAGCCATGCGGGTGGAGGAACGACACCTGGCTGCCGCGCTGGCTGCCGTCGCGCGGGCTTTCGAGTTCAAGGCCGTAGGCGCCGCATCTGGCTTCGACGAGCTGGATAAACAGGTCGGTCAGTGCGATGCTTTTTCTGCGCACCGCCGCCATGTCGACGTCGTTCCAGATATCGAGCGCGCCCTTGAGCGCCCGCATCGACAGCACCGGCTGCGTTCCGCACAGGAAGCGGCGGATGCCGCTGCCGACGGCAAAGCCCTGCTCGAAGGCAAAGGGCCGCGCATGGCCCCACCAGCCGCTGAGCGGCTGCCTGATATCACCATGGTGGCGCTCGGCCGCGTAGATGAAGGCCGGCGAGCCCGGGCCGCCATTGAGGTATTTGTAGGTGCAGCCGACAGCGAAATCGGCATTGGCACGGTCGAGTTCGACCGGCAAGGCGCCGGCGGTGTGGCAGAGGTCCCAGATGATCAGCGCGCCGGCGTCATGTGCCTTGCGCGTCAGCGCCGCCATGTCGCGCAACTGGCCGGATTTGTAGTTTACGTGGTTGACCAGGATGACGGCAACGCTGTCGTCGATCAGCTCCTCGATTGCGGCCGCGTCGACGCCCTCCAGCCGCAGCCGCGTTCCCGGCCGGGTCGAGGCGACGCCTTCGGCCATGTAGAGGTCGGTCGGGAAACTGTCGCCCTCGGCAACGATGGCCGACCGAGCCGGCCGCATGCCGAGCGCGGCGTGCAGCAGCTTGTAGATGTTGATCGAGGTTGTGTCGCAGACCACCGTCTGCCCGTCAGCCGCGCCGATCAGTCGTCCGAGCTGATCTCCCAGTTCCACCGGCATGTTGAACCAGCCAGCGGTGTTCCAGGCGCGAATGAGGTCGTGCGCCCATTCCTGCGTGGCGGCCTGCTGCAATTCGCTGAAGACGGCTGGTGACGCGGCACCCAGCGAATTGCCGTCGAGATAAATTACGCCTTGCGGCAAGACAAAGCGTTCACGCATGGAGCGCAGCGGATCGGCGGCATCCATTGCTTCGATTGCAGCGAGATCGGGTGTCGTGCTCATGATCCGGCGCCCCTCCATGGACAAACGCGCGCGGCGGAGCCTGCCGCCCAAACATGCCGGCGATCTTGAGTGGTCGCCCTTGAACTGTCAAACATTATATATAATTCACCCATTGAAAGGCTTTGATATATAATGATCCGCCGAGCGTTTATGACTGATGGATCACGATGCTGGATGACGAGCAGACCTCGAAGACGGAAGTGGCCTATCGCCTGCTCAGGCGCGATATTCTTGCGACCCGGCTGGCGCCTGCCGCGCCGTTGAAGCTGAGCACGTTGCGCAACACCTACGGCATCGGCTGGACGCCGTTGCGCGAGGCGCTGTCGCGGCTGGAGGCGGAACGGCTTGTGACCGCCATCAGCAACCGCGGGTTTGCGGTCGCTCCCGTCTCTCGGGCGGAGCTCGAGGATCTGGCGCGTGCGCGGCTGGTGGTCGAACTGCCCCTGCTGGTGGAATCGATCGAGAAAGGCGACCGTGAGTGGGAAGACGCGGTCGTTGCCGCCCACTATCGTCTCTCACGGTGCGGGTCTGTTCTCGACGATCCATCGGATGATGCGGTCGACGCGTGGTACGAAAAACACGATGCCTTCCATGCGGCCCTGCTCAGTGCCGCGACATCCAGCTGGCTGCAGCAGTTCAATGCGACGATTTCCGACCAATTGCATCGCCATCACCGCTTTCTGGGTCTGGCCCCGACGCTGCGCGCCGCCGCCGGCCGCACGGATGGACACCGGAAGGCCGTGGCGGCCCTGCGCGACGCCGTGGCGATCGAACACCATACCGCCCTGATGGAAGCGGCCCTCGATCGCGACGTCGAACGTGCGAAAACTCTGATGACCGCTCACATCGGCTACACGCTGCAGGTCTATGCCCAGAGCGAACCCGGCGCGGATGCTGCGCAGCCCCGTCCGAAAAGGAAGCGGCGATCGTAGCCGACGACGCAGGGCACTTTGTCTTCGTTTCACCCCGTTGCTGGCAACTGGGCGCAGGCGGCGCTCGCAGCGCCGAACGTTACGCTGAACAAAACGTCAACACATTCATTAAACTTTAAAAGGTTGCGGAACACAACTGGAACAGATAGTGTTTGTTCTGGGTTTGTTTTTTCTGATTCTGGTTTCAGAACCCTTGGGGGCCGCGATGCTGACGCGCAAACAACATGAGCTTCTGATGTTCATCCATGAACGCCTGAAGGAGAGCGGAATCCCGCCGTCCTTCGACGAGATGAAGGAAGCGCTCGACCTCGCCTCCAAGTCCGGCATCCACCGCCTGATCACGGCGCTTGAGGAGCGCGGTTTCATTCGCCGGCTGCCGAACCGGGCGCGCGCGCTGGAAGTGCTGCGGCTGCCCGACTCGATCGCACCAGGCCTCAATGCGGCGAGGAAGTTTTCGCCGAGCGTCATTCAGGGCAGTCTTGGTCAAACCGGCCAAGGGCAAGGCGGCCAAGGACAAGGCGCGTTGGGCCAAGGCGGTCTCGGCCGCCAGATCAAGCCGGGCTCGCCGTCGCGTTCGATGTCGGCCGGCAATGACGATGCCGTTTCCGCGATTTCAATCCCGGTTATGGGACGCATCGCCGCCGGCGTGCCGATCGACGCCATCCAGCATCAGACCCATTCGATCTCGGTGCCGCCCGATATGATCATGGGCGGCGAACACTACGCGCTCGAGGTCAAGGGCGATTCGATGATCGAGGCCGGCATTTTCGATGGCGACACGGTCATCATCCGCAATGCCGACACAGCCAGCCCCGGCGAGATCGTGGTGGCGTTGGTCGACGATGAGGAAGCGACCCTGAAACGCTTCCGCCGCAAGGGCGCCTCGATCGCCCTGGAAGCCGCCAACCCGGCCTACGAGACCCGCATTTTTGGACCGGACAGGGTGAAGGTGCAGGGCAAGCTTGTCGGATTGATCCGGCGCTACTGAGCCGGCTTGGGTTTGTACTTTTCACGCTGGTTGTAAGGCGGCAGGCCGCGCGCTTCGCGGGAGAAGCGGCGTTGCTCGTGCCAGGGGCGATACGGCTTGTCGACGGCGAAGCGGATGGTTGGCGCTGCAGCTGCCGATTGCGGATCGAAGAAGACGGCGGCGCTGCCGTCGCGGGCCAGCTGTTTCTTCGTCACGACCAGCACCAGCGGGTCGCGGCACGGATTGTAGGCGGTGGCGTCATCGATGACGATCAGGCTCGCGAAGGCACAGGCCGGCCGCGCCGTCTTGCGGTCTTTCGCAAGCGCTACAATGGCTCCGGAAGGGTGCCGGGCGATACAGAGATCGCCGGTGCAATAGAAGGGCGAGCCGGGCGGCAGATCGAGCGGATCGAGATCGAACCGCGTATCTGTTGACTCGAAAATCTCAGGTGGGATAATGGTTTCGGCCCGCAGCGCCCGTTTCCAATTGTCCGTGGTGAATTCGTTGGAGCGTTCGCGGTTGAGGGCGAGTTCGCCGCCACCGATCGGCATGGCCACCAGATGCGCATCCTCGGATATGAGCACGTCGGGCGTAAGCACCTGCGGCACCGTCAACAGGCCGGCCAGCGCGAAAGGCACGGCCGCCAACCTGAGCCAGGTGGTGGCCATGGTGGCGATGACGAGGGCGACCGCCACCAACAGCACCGAGCGGATGGAGATCAGCCCGACGGCGTCGACCGGCGAGCGCTCGGAAATCCAGGCCGATATAGCGATCATCGCCATCAGACCCTTGCCCATCACATAGAGGAACGGCCCGTCGGCGCCGAACGGCATCGCCAGTGCGCTGAGCACGGCAAAAGGCATGACGATCAACGAAACAATCGGCATCACGGCCAGATTGGCGATCAGGCTGAGCGGCGACACACGCTGAAAATGCCAGATGGCGAACAGCAAGGTTGCACTGCCGGCGATGATCGAGGTCATGGCGAGGCCGCCCATGGCCAGCGCGAATTTTCGCGACAGGAAGCCGACGAAGGAGCGCTTTGCCGGCGGCGTTCTCACCTTGTCGGCGCGGTAATCGGCCCAGCCGGCATAGGCGCCGACAAGGGCGGCGGTGGCAGCAAACGACATCTGGAAGCTGGGACCGACCACCTCGTGCGGCGACACCAGGATGACGGCAATGGCGGAGATCGCCAGATTGCGCATGGTGAGTGCGGCGCGATCAAACAGCACGGCGACAAGCATGACCGCCAGCATGATGAAGCTGCGCTCGGCGGCAACCACGACGCCTGAAATGACGAGATAGGCGGCGATGGAGACGAGTGCTGCCACTGCTGCATATTTCTTGACTGGGCGGCGCGAAGAGAAATCGGGAAACAGCGCAAAGGCGCCACGCAGCAACGCCATGATGGTGCCGGCAACCAGCGCCATGTGCAGGCCGGAGATGGAGATGATGTGGTAGATGCCGGTGCGCCGCATCGCTTCGTTGACCTCGTCCGGGATGCCGGCGCGCACCCCGACAATCAACGCCGCGGCAATCTCGCCTTCGGCGCCGCCGATTTTGCCCCTGATATGGTCGGCAATGTTTTCGCGCGCGTTCTCGATTGCCGAGGAGAGCCGCGCGGTCAGCGGCGGCGGTCCCTGCGTAGCAATGGTTTTCGGATTGCCGAGAAAGAAGCCGCTGCCGCCGATACCGGTGAAATAGCTGTCGAAGGAGAAATCGTAGCTCTCCGGCCGCACCGGACCGGTCGGCGGCAACAGCCTGGCATAGCCGGTGATCAGGGAGCCGGCGGTCATATCGGCGGGAACGGTCCGCGCCGAGAGCCTGACCCGCTCCGGGGCGTAGCGCAGCTCGGGGTAAGCGGTCGAAACCACATCGAGCGTCAGCCTGATGCGGCCGCTTTCCATCTGTTCGAGACTGACGACGCGGCCGGTCAGCCGTGTCTGAATCTCGGAGCCGAGCATCTGCGTTCCGGCGCGCCAAGTCTCGACTTTGGCGGCGACGACGCCGAGCGCGCACAGCATCGCGGCCATGCAGAACAGATGCGTCCTCGGCCGCGATCGCGTGGCGACAGCGCAACATGTCGCCAGCACCACAATGGCGATTGGCTGCGCAAAGCCCGGCTCGCCGGCCAGCGAGAAGTAGACGATGACGCCGGCTGCCAGGAAAACCGGGACCAGCAGGAAGGCGACGCCCCGGTCGAGCTCCGTGTTGGCGGCCACGGCAAGGCTGCGGCGGAGCGCGGGCCATGACGGGCGGCGAAGCCGTCTGCGCAGTCGGGCGATAGATCCGGGCGCTGTGACTTGCGCCGGCAAGGCGTGACCGGGCAGCGCGGGCGCTATGCCGGGATGCGGCTCAGGCAGCGCGAGGGGCAGCGGCTCGGCATAGGGACTATCGGCAAACAGCGAGCGTTCGCTGACGCTTGCCTCGCCGCCTTCGCCTTCCTTCGTGCCCCGGCCACGTCCAGCCATCGGGTCTGCCCCTTGCGCCCCAGACCTCCTATGCTACATGAACGCGCAAAGTGCGAAAGTCCGTGCGGTCGCGTCCACCGCGCCGGAATTGACGATCACTCGCCAAGGACGCTCAATCCTCAATCATATCCCGGCCCTCCGCCCTCAGGCGAGCAAGCCCATCGTGCATTGCCTTCAATTGTTCCGGTGTATGACCCTGCCATTCAGCGAGCTCCCCCAGGATGAGCAACGGATCACGGGAGCGGTAGGATTTCGTCGGATTACCGGGAAATTTTTTATCGGTCAGGTTAGGGTCATCCATAAAAAACCCCGTCGGCTTTACGATGTAAATCCTTTGACGACCGTCACCCGTTGCAAGCTCTGCTCCCCAGATGGCGGCTTCCAGTGTCTGGGTGAAATAGATCCATGACAGTGGTTTACCTCTGAAATTGGAAGGGTGGCCGACGCTCAGCAGATCCCCGGGTTTCAAATCCGCCCGGGTACCATGGTAGAACGGATCACCCTCCGTATGGTCGGCGTTTCTGGTCATCGGTAGTCCTTCTTTCAATCATTCCTCCTTCGTGGCGAGGCCGGACCGCACACAGTTGCGGTGTTCACGATAATGATTGCAGAAAGGTCAATATGCGTGACCAAGCCAACGCTGTCACGGCGGCGTTGTGTCGGGCAGTGCCGCATCCGTGAAGAAATGTCCGCTCGTCAGAGGGGGCTACCACCGTCGCAGCGATGTTCCAGGCACTGTGACGGGCGCTGCAGCCGAATGAAACCCAGACATTGACGCTGCTGCCAAATGAGGTTGCGCGGAGGTGCGAACAGATTTTTGTGCTACAAGGCTCCACCGCCAGTTGACGCAACCGATAATTGCCGACGTGCCCCCGGCCTCATCCAGCCATCGGGTCTGCCCCTTGCGCCCCAGACCCCCTATGCTACATGAACGCGCAAAGCGCGAAAGTCCGCGCGATCACGCTCCGCTTTCCAAGGCTTCCCGAGAGTTCCATGTCCGACACGGTCGTCACCCGTTTTGCCCCCTCGCCCACCGGCTATCTGCATATCGGCGGCGCGCGCACGGCGCTGTTCAACTGGCTGTACGCCAAGCACACCGGCGGCACGATGGTGCTGCGCATCGAGGACACCGACCGCGAACGCTTCAACGAGGCGGCGACACAGGCCATTCTGGATGGGCTGACCTGGCTCGGCCTTTCCTGGGACGGTGAGGCCATATCGCAGTTCGAGCGCGCGCCGCGCCACCGTGAGGTGGCCGAGGAGCTGGTGCGCCTGGGCAAGGCCTATTACAGCTACGAGACGCCTGCCGAGCTCGAGGCGATGCGCGAGGCCGCACGCGCCAAGGGCCTGCCGCCGCGCTACAACGGCCAGTGGCGAGATCGTGCCCCCTCGGAGGCGCCTCCCGGCGTCAAGGGCGCCATCCGCATCAAGGCGCCGACCGAGGGCGAAACCGTGGTGCACGACCGTGTGCAGGGCGAGGTGCGCTTCCCCAACAAGGACCTCGACGATTTCATCATCCTGCGCTCGGACGGCAATCCGACCTACATGCATGCCGTCGTCGTCGACGACCATGACATGGGCGTCACCCACATCATCCGCGGCGACGACCATCTGACCAACGCCGCGCGCCAGACGGTGATCTACAACGCCATGGGCTGGGACGTCCCGTCGATGTCGCATATCCCGCTGATCCACGGCGCCGACGGCGCCAAGCTGTCGAAGCGGCACGGCGCACTCGGTGTCGAGGCTTATCGCGCCATGGGCTATCTGCCCGAGGCACTGCTCAATTATCTGGCAAGGCTCGGCTGGAGCCATGGCGACGACGAGATCATGTCGATCAAGGACATGATTTCGTGGTTCGACATCGGCGATGTCAACAAGGGTGCGGCGCGCTTCGACTTCGCCAAGCTCGAGTCAATCAACGGCGCGCATATGCGCAAGATGGCCGATACCGAGCTGTTCGACATTTTCGTCGCCACTCTGCCATACCTCGAAGGCGGATCTGCTATCGCCGCCCGTCTCGACGACGCCAGGAAGGCGCAGCTGCTGGCCGCCTTGCCTGGCCTGAAAGAGCGCGCCAAGACGCTGGTGGAACTGGCCGATGGCGCTGCCTTCCTGTTCGTCGAGCGGCCGCTGCCGATCGACGAGAAGGCGGCAGCACTGCTCAGTGCCGACGCGCGCGCGATCCTGCGCGGCGCACATGCCGCTTTGCAGACTGTTTCGGGCGATTGGTCGGCTGCCGCGGCTGAAGCCGCGGTGCGCAAGTTCGCAGCGGCCGGCGGCCACAAGCTCGGCGCCGTGGCCCAACCGCTCCGGGCGGCCCTTACCGGCCGCAGCACCTCGCCCGGCGTGTTCGACGTGCTTGCCGTGCTTGGCCGCGAGGAAAGCCTGGCGCGGATTGCGGATCAAATCGATTAGGAGCGAGCTGGCCCAAAAAGATTGGCATTGAAAGGCGGGTTTCGCAGTGCAACATTAGGCCTTGGCCCAATCTGGCACGCACTTCCTAAATGCGGTGGCGAGTTCGCGCATTCCGGTGATTTCGACGTGTCGTTTGCAGGAATTGCCTTGCCGGCATGAGGAAGATGAAGGAGTTTGAGAATGAGCGAAGCTGCGACGAGACTGGAAACCGGCAGCAAGACGACGCACCCGTCGACTGCCACGCTCGAACTGGCCGGCAAGACGCATGAATTCAAGGTGCGGAGCGGCTCGGTCGGGCCCGACGTCATCGACATCGGTGCGCTCTACAACACCACCGGCGCCTTCACCTACGATCCCGGCTTCACCTCGACGGCGAGCTGCGAGTCGGCGATAACCTTCATCGACGGCGATGCCGGCATCCTGCTTCACCGCGGCTACCCCATCGACCAGCTGGCCGAGCATGGCGACTTCCTCGAAGTCTGCTACCTCCTGCTCTACGGCGAACTGCCGACCAAGGCGCAGAAGGACGATTTCGACTACCGGGTGACGCGCCACACCATGGTGCACGAGCAGATGTCGCGCTTCTTCACCGGCTTCCGCCGCGACGCGCATCCGATGGCTGTGATGTGCGGCGTGGTCGGCGCGCTGTCGGCCTTCTATCACGACTCCACCGATATTTCGGATCCGTATCAGCGCATGGTCGCCTCGATGCGGCTGATTGCCAAGATGCCGACGATTGCGGCCATGGCCTACAAATACCATATCGGCCAGCCCTTCATTTACCCGAAGAACGAGCTGAACTTCGCCGCCAACTTCCTGCATATGTGCTTTGCGGTGCCGTGCGAGGAATACAAGATCAATCCGGTGCTGGCGCGCGCCATGGAGCGCATCTTCATCCTGCATGCCGACCACGAACAAAACGCCTCGACCTCGACGGTGCGCCTTGCCGGCTCGTCGGGCGCCAATCCGTTCGCCTGCATTGCCGCCGGCATCGCCTGCCTGTGGGGCCCGGCGCATGGCGGCGCCAACGAAGCGGCGCTCAACATGCTGGGCGAGATCGGCCATGTCGACCACATCCCGGAATTCATCGCCCGCGCCAAGGACAAGAACGATCCGTTCCGGCTGATGGGCTTCGGCCATCGCGTCTACAAGAACTACGATCCTCGCGCGAAAATCATGCAGAAGACGGCGCATGAGGTGCTGGGCGAACTCGGCATCAAGGACGATCCGCTGCTCGATATCGCCATGGAGCTGGAAAAGATCGCGCTGACCGATTCCTACTTCATCGAGAAGAAGCTCTATCCGAACGTCGATTTCTATTCCGGCATCACGCTGAAGGCGCTGGGCTTCCCCACCACCATGTTCACCGTACTGTTCGCGGTCGCGCGCACCGTCGGCTGGATCGCGCAGTGGAAGGAAATGATCGAGGATCCCCACCAGAAGATCGGCCGTCCGCGCCAGCTCTATACCGGTGCCCCGGAACGCGACTACGTGCCGATTGCGAAAAGGTGAAAGAGAGTGAATGGTGAATGGTAAGTAGTGAATAGCAGGTAGTAAGTAGCAGGTAGTAAGTAGCAGCTTGATTATAGCGAGAGCGCGTTAATCACTATTCACTATTCACTATTCGCTATTCACTATTCATCGTTCACTCCTTACTAAGCCTTATTCGCTCTCCCGATGTGGCGAAGAACGACATCCGCGGCGATATCGCCGGACGGCTTGTCGGTTGCCATACGCCTGGCAACTTCGGCAAAGCCGTCCTTTTGCCAGGCGCGGTAGGCGGTGTCTGAAAACAGTGCCTCGAGCTGCCGCGCCAGATAGTGCGGCCGCACATACTGGTTGTAGCTTTCCGGCACGACCGTCCGGTCGGCGATAAGGTTGGGCAAAGCGGCGCTCCACACCGTGATCAGGCTCTGCGCCATCAGCATGATCGGATCGAACTTGTAGCAAGAGATCATCGGTACACCCGACAATGCCAGTTCCAGCGAAACCGTTCCAGACGCGATCAGCGCCGCATCGGCCTTGCCGAAGGCCTGCCATTTGCGCTCGGGATCAAGGATGACCTCCGGCTCCTGATCCCAGCGCGCCACCGACGTTTTGACCAGTTCGGCGACATGCGGCACCGTCGGCAGCAACAGCCGCAGCCGGTGGCCACGCGCGCGCAGCGCCGACACCGTCTCGCCGAACGGACCGATAAGCCGGCTGACCTCGCCGCGCCGCGACCCTGGCAGGACGAGCAGCGTCTTGACGTGATCGGCCGAGAGATCGCGTGGCTGGGCTTGCGCCCTGGCCGCGCCCAGCACGCCTGGATCATGCGTGAGGCGATGTCCGACGTAAGTGCCGGGCGGGCCGCCGAGACGGCTGAGCTCCTTTACCTCGAAAGGCAGGATGCACAGTATGTGGTCGACATAGGGCTTCATCGCGGCCGCCCTACCCGGCCGCCACGCCCAGACGCTCGGGCAGACATAATGGACGGTCGGGATTGACGGATCGGCGGCGCGGACCTTTTTGGCGACGCGCAGCGAGAAATCAGGGCTGTCGATGGTGATCAGACAGTCGGGTTTTTCGGCGGCGACAGCACTTGCCGTCTGGCTGATCCGCCGCATCAGGCGCGGCAAGTCACGCAGGATGGCGCTGAGCCCCATCAGCGCGATCTCGGCGCCATCGAACAGCGGCGCCAGTCCGAGCGCCTGCAGATGCCGCCCGCCAATGCCGACGAGTTGCACCTCGCGCCCGGTCATGCGCTTCAGCGCCTGCACGATGTCGGCGCCCAGCAGGTCGCCGGATTCTTCGCCGGCGACGATGGCAATCTTCAGCGGCTTCTCAGCTGCCATGGACAGCCCCCGCAGCCGGCAGGCCGAACACGAACAGGCCGAGCGCATTGGCGTGCGCGACAACGGCGGGGCCTTCGAGGATGAGCGAACGGCCGGCTTCGACGGCAATGCCGGCGAGCCCCGCGGCATGCGCCGCCTCGACGGTCCGGGGGCCAATAGATGGCAGATCGGCACGCAATTCCTGGCCAGGCTTGGCGCATTTGACCAGGACACCGCGCGTCTTGCCGGCCAGCCTGCCATGGCCGCGCAACTGCTGCGTCCGCTCGAGCAGTCCGTCGGTGCCCTCGACGCCTTCCAGGGCAACAGTGCGGCCACCGATGGCAATTGCCGCCTGGCCAATGTCGAGCGCGCCGATGGCCTTTGCCGCCGCGTGTGCCGCCTCGATATCGCGCCAGTCGGACTTTCGCGGCACTGCTTTGGTCAGCGGCCCTTCGGCCGCGACGAGCCGGGGCACGACTTCATGCGCACCGACGACCTTGACGCCCCGTGCCTCCAGGCCGCGGGTCAATATCTTCAACAGCCCGTCATCGCCGCGGGCAAGCGCCATGGCGAGCGAGGGTATAAGTGCCAGTAGCCCAAGGTTCGGACGCATGTCGACCAACCGCGGCCTGCGCCTGATCTCGCCGGCAAGCACAAGATGGGTGATCCGCCGGCGCCTCAGCAACGCAACCAGCGAGCCGATGTCTTCCAGCGCAAGGCTTTCACGCTCATAGATTGTGAGGTCGGACTGACGGTCGGCCTGACCTTCGACCAGGATGATGACAGGCCGATGTCCGGCCTCCGCCAGGCCGGCGGCAACTTCGACCGGCAAGCTACCGCCGCCGGCAATGATGCCGACCCTGGCGTCCGGCGCAAGTTCGAGGCCCGTTGAAGTGGCCTCAGCCTTCGTCATCGGCATCGTCGCCGTCGCCACCCTTAAGCGACGGGACGGCAAAATGCCGCTTGCCGCGACTGGTGATGAAATCGATGATTTTCATGGCCGTCGGCGACGACGCAAACTCGGCCTTGGCGAATTCGATGTTCTCGCCGACAGTGCGGGAGCGGTCGAAGATGGTCTTGTAAGCCTTGCGCAGCAGGTAGATTTCTGCGCGCGGCAACCCGGCGCGCTTCAGGCCAATGATGTTGAGTCCACGCAGGCTGGCGCGATTGCCCACCGCAATGGCGTAGGGAATGACATCGCCGACAAAAGCCGAGCAGCCGCCGAGAAAGGCGTTGTCACCAACACGCACGAACTGATGAACGGCGCTGAGGCCGCCGATATAAACGCTGTCACCGACCTCGCAATGGCCGCCCAGGGTCGCGCCATTGGCGAAGGTGGCGTTTTTACCGACGACGCAATCATGGGCAATGTGGGCATAGGCAAGGAAATTGCCGTTGTCGCCGACGGTCGTCTCGCCGCGGCTGGAATCGGTGCCGAGATGCATGGTCACGCCTTCGCGGATCGTGCAGTTCTGGCCGATGACCAAAGTGGTGCGGCCGCCCTTGTGCTTGGTGTTCTGCGGCGGTCCGCCCAGTGTCGCCATTGGATAGACCTTGGTCGCGGCGCCAATGGTTGTCGCGCCCAGCACCGAGACATGGCTGACCAGTTCGACGCGGTCACCGATCACGGCGTCAGCGCCGACATAGCAGAAAGGTCCTATTGCGGCGCCTTCGCCGATCTGCGCGCCGGCCTCGATGACGGCCGAGGGGTGGATTGAAGTCTGTATTTTCATGAGCATTTCGAACCGTCAGCCGGTAACCATCATTGCCGAGATCTCGGCTTCGGCGGCCTTTGTGCCCTCCACCATGGCCTCGCAGGCGAATTTGAGCAGGTTGCCGCGCATCTTGATTTTCTTGACGTGGATTTTCAACTGGTCGCCCGGGACGACCGGTTTGCGGAATTTCGCATTATCGATGGTCAGGAAATAGACCAGCGACGGCTTTTCCGTGTTGAGGTTACGGATGCAGATCGCGCCGGCGGTCTGCGCCATGGCCTCGACGATGAGCACGCCCGGCATCACCGGCTGATCCGGGAAATGGCCCTGGAAATGCGGCTCATTGATGGTCACGTTCTTGATGCCGATGGCAGAATCATTGCCGTCGATTTCGATGATGCGATCGATCATCAGGAAGGGATAGCGATGCGGTAAAAGCTTCATCAACCCCAATATATCGACCGCTTCGAGCGTCGCCGGCACCATCTCAGCTACTTCCCCCTTCGCCCTGCTTGCGCGTCCTGGCGAGCTTCCTCAGCATGGCGATCTCGCGCATGGCTTCCGCCATCGGCTGCGCCGGATAGCCTCCCCAGATCTCGCCCGCCGGCACGTTGCTCATGAACCCGCTTCTTGCAGCAAGCTTGGCCCCTGATCCGATGGTCAAATGATCGGCAAGGCCAACGCCGCCGCCCATGGTGACACCGTCGCCGACGGTGACGGAGCCGGAAATACCAGAGAGCCCGGCAATAATGCAATTGCGGCCGATGCGAACGTTATGGGCGATCTGCACCAGATTGTCGATCTTGGTGCCCTGACCGATGACCGTATCCGACATGGCGCCGCGATCGACGGTCGTGTTCGAGCCGATTTCGACATCGTCCTGGATGATGACGCGGCCGACCTGCGGCACACGCTCGGGTCCTTTGGCGCCGCCGACAAAGCCGAAGCCGTCCTGGCCGATCCTGGCGCCGCCATGAATGATGACGCGGTTGCCGATCAGCGCGTACTGAACACTGACACCCGGCCCGATGTAGCCGTCACGGCCGATCTGGCAGGAGGGACCGATTACGGCGTGGGGGGCAATGACTGTTCCGCTGCCTATGGAAGCACGCGGCCCGATGACCGCTCCGGCTTCGATGATCGCGCCTGCCTCGATATGCGCCGTGGCATCGACATGAGCTTGCGGCGAGACCCCGGTTTCGCTGGTCATCGGTCCCGGCGTAGCCGCTGTCGGGAACAGCAGCCGGCCGATCATGGCGAAGGCCTGCTGCGGGCGCGGATGCACCAGAACCGCAATGCCGGCCGGCGCCTTGCCCGCGAACTCGGCGGGGCAAAACACGGCCGCCGCCTTCAGCGACTGCATCAGCGCGAAATTGCGCTTGCCGTCGACGAAGACGAGCGCACCCTCGCCGCCTTCATTGGCTGGCGCCAACGCATCGATCGATATGTGGGCGAGGTCGGAATCAACGAGCGACGCGCCGGTCAGATTCGCGACTTCGCCGGCCGTATACCGGCGTGATGGCGCGAAGAACACCGGATCGGTCATTCCAGAAGCAATATCCAGCTAGGTCGGATCAATTCTCTTCCGGACCCCAACGGCCCGGAAGCATCGTTACCGCAAGATCAGAAGCGGCTCGACATGCCGAAGTTGAATTCCTGCACGTCGTCGGTCTTTTCCTTCTTGACGGGCATCGCGTAGTCAATGCGGATCGGGCCGAAGGGCGATGACCACAACAAGCCGACACCAACCGAGGCGCGCAACTTCATATCGACCGAGGCCTGATCGACGCCGGCGGTGTCGATCTTGCTGCCGTACAGTGTGGCGGCATCAGCAAACACAGCGCCGCGCACACCAAAGCTTTCCGGAATGACCGGTATCGGAAATTGAGCTTCCGCCGACGCATTGAAATAGGTGGTGCCGCCGAGGTGATCACCACCAGAACCCGGCGTAATATCGGCAGGGCCGATGCCGCCATACTCGAAGCCGCGGATCATGCGGTCGCTGCTCTGGAACTGATCGAAGATACGCAAGCCGTCACCGCCGAAGCCCTGAATATGGCCAGCGCCGCCTGAGATCAGGCCAACCAGATCCAGCTGTTCGGACAGCGTCTGGTAGACAGTGCCACGACCGGTAACCTTGACGAATTTGGCATCGCCACCAAGGCCGGCCACTTCCACGGTCGTGGTGGCGTAGATGCCTTCATGCGGGCTCTTCATGTCGTCGATGGTGTTGTAGACCAGTCCCAGGCTGACCGACGACTTGATCCACGGGCTATCATTGATGCCCTCGACGATGGCTTTAGAAATGTGGCAGTCAGCGTCCGGAATCTCATCGTGGGGAGTATCATCGCAACCGTCGTCGAGCTTGTACTTCTCCTGGGCGATATTGTACGCCAACTGCGTCGAGATGTTGTCGGTGATCGGCAGGCCGAAGCGCACCGTCGCACCCAGCGTCTCGCTGTCATAGTGGTCGTAGTTGCGGGTCTGCTGGAAGATATCGAAGCCGGCGGCGATACGGCGCCCCAGGAAATAGGGTTCGGTGAAGGACAGGCTGTAGTCCCGCGAATTCTTGCCGCCACCCGCCGAAACCTTGATGTACTGGCCGCGACCGAGGAAGTTGCGCTCCGCGACCGAACCTTCGACGGACGGACCGGCAGTGTCGCCACCTGTCGAATAACCTGCGCCAACCGAGAACTCGCCGGTCGATTTCTCGACTACGTCAACCACGAGCACGACCTGGTCTGGCTCAGAACCCGGGACAGTCGAAACGTCGACTTTCTCAAAGTAATCTAGCTTTTCCAGTCGCTTCTTCGCGCGCTGGATGAGTACCTGGTTGAAGGCGTCGCCCTCGCTGACATCGAACTCACGACGAATGACATAGTCGCGCGTGCGGTCGTTGCCGCGGATTTCGATGCGCTCGATATAGGCCTTGGTGCCATGGTCGATCGTATAGACGACCGAAATGGTGTGGTTCTCGAAGTTGCGATCACCGCGCGGTGTCACCTGAGCGAAGGCATAGCCCGAACCCGCGACCTTTTCGGTCAGCGCGATGATGGTGTCCTCGACATTCTTGGCGTTGTAGACGTCGCCCTTGTGGGTCTGAACCACCGATTCCAGCGCCTTCGAGTCGACTTCGGGAATGGTGCTCTCGACGCTGACGTCGCCGAACGTATAGCGGTCGCCTTCCTGGACGGTGATGGTAACGGTGTACTGGTTGGTCGTGTCGTCGAGCTCGCCGACGGCTGAGACCACCTGGAAGTCGGCATAGCCGTGATTGTAATAGAAGCGGCGCAGCGATTCCTGGTCGGCGCGGAGCTTGTCCTCGTCATAGACGTCGTCACGCAGCACGAAGGACAAGAAGCTCGAGCGCTTGGTTGCGATGACGTCGGACAGGCGGCGGCTCGAATAGGCGCTGTTGCCGACGAAATTGACAGCGGCGATCTTGGTGCGGCCGCCTTCGTTGATGTTGAAGACCACGTTCACGCGGTTGTCGCCGAGATCCATGATCTGCGTCGTGACAGTGGCGTCATCGCGGCCAATCCGCCTGTAGGCAGCCTTCACCGCCTCGACATCGGAGTCCAGCGTTGCCTGCGAAAACGTCCCGCGCGGCTTCAACTGCACGGCGACTGCCAGCGCATTGTCCTTGAGCTTCTTGTTGCCCTGGAACAGAACCTGGTTGACGACCTGATATTCGGCAACCTTGACCACCAGCGTCGAACCGACCTGATTGATCTGCACGTCCGAGAACAGCCCGGTACCGAACAGCGCCTTGACCGCATCGTCGATATCGGCGCTGGAAAACGCCTTGCCCGGCTTGATCGTGATGTAGTTGCGGATGGTGTCGGCGTCGACACGCTGGTTGCCGCTGACCTCGACTCTCGAGACAACGGCTGCCTGCGCCGCAGATGTGGCAACGAACTGCACGGCGAGCGCACCTGGTACAACCAGAGCGGCGGACATAGCCACCGCGGACGCGGCGCTCAAAAATTTGGATGCTGCCTTCATCGGGCTTTTGTACCTTTTCTCGAAGTCCCCACGGCGAGAAAACCGGACGTGCGGTAATTTCTCCTACCGTATTAACCGGATTTTCCCTACACGCAAGGCTTCTGGTTAATTTGTAATTACTTAACCCTGATGCGTGGCTTTCGCGTCACGCATACCCCCGTGCATGGTAAACGGCGTCTCAACATTGCCGGTGCTGAAGCCAAATTTCTTCATGATTTCAGCACCCAAACAGATCGTTCCAGAAGACGAAGCCCATAAATCCCAGCACCAGAAAGAGGCCGGCCCGGTATCCCATTTCCATCATCCGCTCCGATACCGGACGCCGGAAAACGGCTTCGAGTGCGTAGAACAGGAGATGGCCGCCGTCGAGGGGGGGAATCGGCAAAAGGTTCAGAATTCCGATCCCGACCGACAGGCCGGCGACGAGTTGCACCAGCCATAGGAAGCCCAGCTTTGCCGCCTGCCCCGACATCTTGGCGATCTTGATCGGGCCGCCCAGCTGGCATTTGTCTTCGCGGCCGACAACGAATCGCTGCAGGAACTGGCCGGTGCGCTGAATGACGTGCCCCGTCTCCTCGACCGCGGCGCCGACTGCTCCGACAGGGCTGTAGGTGATCAGCCTGGGCTGGCCGACATCCTTGTTGTTGACGACGCCGATGACGGCCACCTTGACCTTGTTGCCCAGTGCGTCCAGCTGCTCCATCGGCTCCGGCGTCGCGACGACCGTGACCTCCTTGCCCTCGCGCAACATGGTGAAGGTGATGGCGTCGCCGCCGCGGCCCGAAACTAGGCGCTGGACGTCGGCGAAGGTCTCAACCTTGCTGCCGTCGACGGCGACGAATCGGTCGCCTGGCAAAATGCCGGCCGTTGCGGCTGGACTGCCGGCGGTGACCGCCGCCACCATCGGCTCAAACACAGGGCGGCCATAGAGGGAAAACAGCACGGCAAAGACGGCAATGGTCAAAAGGAAGTTGAACAGCGGTCCGGCCACCACCGTGGCGGCGCGTTTCCAGATGGGTTGCGTGTGGAAGGCGACCTTGCGTTCAGCGTCAGTCAGCGTTTCCAGATCTTCCGAACTCGGCTGGCTCGACGTGGCGCTCATGTCGCCGACGAATTTGACATAACCGCCGAGCGGTATGGCGCAGAGCTTCCAGCGCGTGCCGTGGCTGTCGTTGAAGCCGAGAAGTTCGGGGCCGAAGCCGATCGAAAAGGCCTTCACGCCAATGCCGCACCAGCGGCCGACCAGGTAATGGCCCATTTCGTGAATGAAGACGACCACGGTCAGCACGAACAGAAACGGCACCAGCGTGCCGAGGACAAAGCCTTCCGTGCTGAAAAACGCGTGAAGAATTTCGTTCAACTCATGCCCTCAAATTCACCCGCGGCAAAAGGTGTCGCCGCGACTGTGACATCAATCCAGGCGAATCCGTGGCGTGCGCCATTTCTTCGCCGTGAAATATCACTCAAGCCGGAAACAGCCCCTGCGCCGGATGATCGGCGCCCGCCGAAATCCAGCCGATCACGTATAGGGCAAAAGCCGCCGCGACAAGCCCGTCCACCCTGTCCATGACACCGCCATGCCCGGGTATCAACGCGCTTGAATCCTTGCGGCCGTGGCGGCGCTTGACCCAGGATTCGAAGAGATCGCCAGCCTGGGCAACAATCGACAGCACCAGCGCAACCAAGGCGAGGACGCCAAGATTGCCGGCCCCGGCGGCGGCAGCCAGAAGCACGCCGGCGGCCACGCCGCCGACAGCGCCGCCAAGCGCGCCGCTCTGCGTCTTGCCGGGGGATATAGATGGCGCGAGCTTGGGCCCACCGACGGAGCGGCCGACGAAATAGGCGAAGATGTCGGTCGCCCAGACCACGGCGAACAGAAACAGGATTGCGACCAGGCCGGGATGGTCGCCGCCGCGCAGCAGCGCCAGCGATAAGCCGGACAAAGCCGCGTAGGCAAGACCGGCTGCATCCCATTGCGCCGCTCCACGCATACGGGCGCCGACAGCAGCGACCACAACCATGGCCAGGACAAGAGACAGAAGCCACGATGCCGGCACGCCTGCAACCAGGGCGACGACGAAAACCAGAAGCAGCGCTTCGGGAATGAAGCCGAGGGTCGCACCGGCCAAGGGGCGCGACATGCGCGCCCATTCATAGAAGATGACCGCCGATATCCCGGCGCAAAGCAGGCGGAACCACAGCCCTCCCAACCAGGTCAGGCCAAGCGCTATTGCGGCCAGCACCAGCGCCGAGACGATGCGAAGCTGAAGATTGTTCATCCCGCCGCCGATCACGAGGCAGCGACATCTTGAGCGGCAAGCCCGCCAAAACGGCGCTCGCGGCCAGCAAAATCGCGCAATGCGTCGGCCAGGTGTTCGCGGCTGAAGTCAGGCCAGTAGCAAGGCAGAAAAACCAGTTCGCTGTAGGCTGCCTGCCACAGAAGGAAGTTCGACAGCCGAAGCTCGCCACTGGTGCGGATGACCAGCTCCGGATCGGGAATGCCTGCGGTGTCGAGGGCGCCGGCAAAAGTGTCTGCCGTGATCGCCTCTGCGTCGATCTCGCCGCGCGCCACTGCGGCTGCGAGCTTGCGTGCCGTGCGCACGATCTCGTCGCGCCCGCCATAGTTGAAGGCGATGACCAAGGTCAGCAATTCATTGCGCGCAGTCAGCGATTCGGCCTCTTCGAGCAGGCCCCTGATGTCCGGCTGCAGCCCCGCCCTGTCACCGATGATCCTGACGCGCACGCCGTTCTGGTGCAGTTCGGCCAGATCGCGGCGGATGAACAGCTTCAAAAGCCCCATCAGGTCGCTGACTTCGGCCTTGGGCCGCGACCAGTTTTCCGACGAAAAGGCGTAGACGGTCAGGAAGGAAATGCCGAGACCGGGCGCGGCGCGCACCGTCTTGCGCAGCGCTTCGACGCCGGCGCGATGGCCGGCAAGCCGCGGCATGCCGCGCGCCTTGGCCCAGCGTCCGTTTCCATCCATGATGATCGCGACATGCGCGGGCGTTGCCATTGTCTCGCTTTCGGGCCGGTGTGGGCCGACCCTAGACCTGCATGATTTCAGCTTCCTTATCGGAAAGCAGGTGATCGATGGTGCTGATCGTTTCGTCGGTCAGCTTCTGGACCTGATCGGAGCGCTTGCGCTGATCGTCCTCGCTGATGTCGCCGTCCTTTTCCGCCTTCTTCAAGAAGTCCATGCCGTCGCGACGGACATGGCGCACCGCGACGCGGGCGTTCTCGGCGTAGCCATGCGAAATCTTGACCAGTTCCTTGCGGCGCTGCTCGTTGAGCTCGGGCAGCGGAATTCTGAGATTGGTGCCGTCGACGATCGGATTGAAGCCGAGATTGGATTCTCTGATGGCACGGTCGACCGCGCCGACCATCGACTTGTCCCATACCGAAACCGAGATCATGCGCGGCTCCGGCACCGACACGTTCGCCACCTGGTTGATGGGCATGGTGGTGCCGTAGGCCTGGACCTGGATGGCGTCGAGCAGATTGCTGGAGGCACGGCCGGTGCGCAGCGAAGCCAGATCGTGCTTGAAGGCGGCGATCGCGCCATCCATGCGCCGCTTGAGGTCGTCGAACTCACCACTCATCTTAGTCTCCTCGACCCGTTTGATCCGGGTTCACTGCTTAGGGCCTATATCCGGACCCTCTTTCGAAAACTGAGCCTTTTTAGGAGAGTATACTCCGGATTATTCGTCGGCGACGATCGTGCAACGGCCGCCGCCCCGCAGAATATCGCCGAAACCACCTTTTTCGTGGATCGAATAGACGATTATCGGGATGTTGTTTTCGCGCGCAAGTGCAATTGCGGCGGTATCCATGATCGAAAGGCCCTTGTTGATGACTTCGGCATGGCTGATGCGCTCGAAGCGGGTCGCATTCGGATCCTTCTTGGGATCGGCCGAATAGACGCCGTCGACCTGGGTGCCCTTGAACAGCGCGTCGGCGCCGATCTCGGCGGCGCGCAAGGCCGCGGCCGAATCGGTGGTGAAGAACGGATTGCCGGTGCCGCCGGCGAAAATGACGACCTTGCCCTGGTTCATATAGGCGGTGGCCTGGCGCTGGGAAAAACTCTCGCAAAGTTCGGGCATGGCTATAGCCGACAGCACGACGGCGTCGACGCCGATCTTGTTCAGCGAGGTGCGCAGCGCCAGCGAGTTGATGACGGTGGCCAGCATGCCCATGTGGTCGCCGGTGACACGGTCGCCGCCCTTGGATGCCACCGCCACGCCGCGAAAGATATTGCCGCCGCCAATGACGACGCCGACCTCGATACCAAGTGCGCGGGCTTCGGCGATGTCGGCGGCGATTCGGTCGACCACCGAGACATCGATGCCGAAATGCTGCTCGCCCATCAACGCTTCGCCCGACGCTTTCAGCAGGACACGTCGATAGAGGGGCTTTGCCGTCATCTGGACCTCGTCATTATTGCGTGTGGCAGCCTGGGCAGGCCGCCCTCGCGCGGGCGCCGCCGCTGGCGCGATGCCGAGTTCCGATACACGAAGGGCGCCGCGATGTCACGCGGCGCCCCTCGCCCAATTCCGCCTTCCCGTCGCGGCCCGTCAGTTGCTGGTGATGCTGACGGCGTCGCCCTCGACCAGCAGCGGC
Source organism: Mesorhizobium sp. P160219 (assembly GCF_057786095.1). Taxonomy (NCBI): domain Bacteria; kingdom Pseudomonadati; phylum Pseudomonadota; class Alphaproteobacteria; order Hyphomicrobiales; family Phyllobacteriaceae; genus Mesorhizobium; species Mesorhizobium sp. P160219. Next base: position 4,335,161 of record NZ_JBYNWG010000001.1, on the reverse strand, counting down.
GGCGCATAACCCAACGGCTTGTCGCCGGTCACGGCGCCGCCGGTAACCCGGGCTTGTATGTCGGACCCGAAATAGGCGTACGGGAATGGCGGCGGTGTCTTGCTGACCGTATCCAGCCGCGCGCGAAGCTCGGCGGGTAACGTGAAATCCAACGCCGCCAGATTGTCCTGCAACTGCGCCAGCTTGGTGGCGCCAAGAATCACGGTGGCGATGCCCGGTTGCGTTGCCACCCAGTTGAGCGCGACCTGCGCCATGCTGTGTCCGAGTTCGGCGGCCACTTTTTCGAGTTCCGCCACGATCGCCCAGTTGCGCTCGGTGAACTTCTGGAACCCCGGATGAGTGGTGTTGCGAAAGCCGTCGAGCCGGCCGACATGGCCGTCCTGCGCCGGCCGGTACTTGCCGCTGAGCAGCCCGCTGGCCAGCGGGCTCCACACCATGATTCCTGCGCCATGGCGGGTGCCGAAGGGCACGAACTCATTTTCGATCGAACGCTCCGCCAGCGAATATTCAAGCTGCAGGGCCGACACCGGCTCGTAGCCGCGCCACTCGGCGATCGTCTGCGCGCGGGCAGCATACCAGGCCGGCACATCGGACAGGCCGACATGGCGAATTTTGCCCGCACGCACGAGATCATCCATCGTGCGCATGACCTCCTCGGCCGGCGTCAGCCCGTCCCAGACATGCAGGAGGTAGAGGTCGATATAATCAGTGCCCAACCGCTTCAGGGAAGCGTCCACGGCGCGCAAGATGTTCTTGCGGCCATTGCCGCCGGCGTTCGGATTGCCGGGCTCCGCGTTGAAGGTGAATTTCGTGGCGATCACCGCTTTGTCGCGCAAGCCTCGCTCGGCGATGAATTCGCCGAGCCAGGTTTCGGCTGTGCCGCCGGTGTAGAGGTCGGCGGTGTCGAAGAAATTGCCGCCGGCCTCGACATAGGCGTCGGCCATGGCGCGCGCGGTTTCCCTGTCCGCGCCCCAGCCCCATTCGGTGCCAAAGGTCATGGTGCCCAGTGCCAGCCGGCTGACGCGCAGGCCGCTGTTGCCCAGTGTGTAATAGCTCATGGTCATGGTGTTTTTCCTATCCTGATTTCTTGACGCCGGCTCACTGGCCAGGCGTCATCTTGACCCAGGGATTGCCGCGCTCATGCGTGGCGCGGAAAACGAAGCCGTCGACTTTCCAGCCGGTCCCGGAGCGAACCAGATGGTGCTCGTAGGTGCCCCAGACTTCCCACAGCGGGTCGCCATTGCCTTCCATCCGGTTCCAGGCATAGCCGTTCGAAGAGACGGTCGCCGCGTCCGCCTCAAAGATCACCTGGTGATTGGTGCGCAGATGCAGGCTGGTCTTGCTGCCCCTGAGGTTGCCGGCCCAGGTACCGATCAGATTGTCGGAGGGGATGGTGGCGGCAGGCTGTCCTGACAGGCTGCTGAAGTCGACGGTGACACGGTCGGCGAAATAGGAGCGGGCAAGCTTCCAGTCCTGCGCATCGACGGCACGGTCGATGGCATCGGCGATGCGGATGACGGCGCGTTCGTCGGCGAGCGCGCGCCAACCGGACGGCTCGGCGCCGCCGGCATCGACCGGCGCTAGGGCAAGGCCTGCGGCGAAGGTAGCGTGTTTCAAGGCATCCATCTCTCTTCTCCTTTGTGCATCGGTGATGGCAATATGGGTCAGCCTGTCGGCATCGAGAAGATTGAAGTGTTTGCAAGGACTATGCGATATCATGCATGAATGGACCGGGATCTGCTCAGTCATTTGCCTGTCATCGTCGCCGTTGCCCGACGCGGCGGCTTTGCGCTTGCCGCGGCCGAACTGGGCATGTCCCCATCCGCCGTCAGCCATGCGGTGCGCCTCGTGGAGGGGCGGATCGGCCAGCCGCTGTTTGCGCGCACCACGCGCAGCGTCTCGCTGACGGAAGCCGGCAAGGCGCTGGTGGAGACGGCAGCCCCTGCTCTCCAGGATATCGCCGACCGGATGGACCGCATCCGAGCCATCAAGGGCCGGCCCTCCGGCTTGCTCAGGTTGAACGTTCCCAACATCGCCGTTCCACTTGCCGTCACTCCCGTGGTCGCCGCGATGGCTGAACGCTATCCTGATGTGACCATCGAATTGCTCATCGACCAGGAGCTGGTGGACATTGTCGGCGAGGGTTTTGATGCCGGCATCCGGCTGGGCGAGATGATCGCACAGGACATGGTCACGGTCCGGCTGACGCCGCCATTCAACGCCGTGATCGTCGCCTCCCCCGCCTATGTCGGCCGGCATGGCCGTCCGCGCGGTGTGACGGATCTTTCGGACCACAATTGCGTCGGCTACCGGCTTGTGCGCTCCGGCGCACTCTATCGCTGGGACCTGACCGAGGACGGCAAGGATGTCGTGGCCGAGACGAAGGGTACGGTCATCGTTACCGATTCGCTGGCCGCGATCGACCTTGCGCTTGCCGGCGTCGGGCTGATCTATGTGTTCGAGCCGCTGGTGCGCGCGGAATTGGCCGCCGGCCGCCTCGTTCAGATCCTGCCGCAAACGGCGATCGAGGAGCCCGGCCTCTTCCTCTACTTCCCGCGCAGGGCGTCGATGGCGCCAAAGCTCAGGGCCTTCATCGACACCGCACAAGAAATCGGCCGAGCATCCTTGCGGACACCCGGCCGAGTTGCCTGAGCTGAGAAGCCCTTTTCGGGGCTATTTTTAAAACTACTTCTTCACCGCCGCCGCGACTTCCGCCGCGAAATCGGTCTCTTCCTTTTCGATGCCTTCGCCCAGCGCAAAGCGCAGATAGGCGGAGATCTTGGCCGGAGCGCCGATGTCCTTCTCGGCATCCTTCAGCGCCTGCTCGACAGTGATGTCGGGATTGAGCACGAAGGCCTGCTTGAGGAGCACGACTTCCTCGTAGAACTTGCGCAGGCGGCCTTCGACCATCTTTTCGATGATCGCTTCCGGCTTGCCGGACTGGCGCGCCTGGTCGGCGAAGATCGCCTTCTCGCGCTCGACCGCTGCCGGATCGATCTGCTCGGCGGTCAACGCCAGCGGGTTGGTGGCGGCGACATGCATGGCGACATGGCGGCCAAAGGCGTTGGCGGCATGCTCATTGCCCGTCGTCTCGATCGCGACCAGAACGCCGAGCTTGCCAAGACCATCGGCAACCGCATTGTGGACGTAGGTTGCGACAGCACCGTGCGGGACGGTGAGCTTGGCCGAACGGCGGAAGCTCATGTTCTCGCCAATGGTGCCAACGGCGTCCTTGATGGTGTCAGTGACCGACTTGTCCGAACCCGGATACTTTGCGGCAGAGACAGCCTCCGTCGTGCCATAAGCAAGCGCGACCTTGGCGACATTGCGAACGATCTCCTGGAACTGCTCGTTGCGGGCCACGAAATCGGTCTCGGAGTTAACCTCGACGATGGCGGCCTCGCGGACGCCGGAGTCGACGCCGATCAGGCCTTCGGCGGCAGTACGGCCAGCCTTCTTGTCGGCCTTGGAAATGCCCTTCTTGCGCAGCCAGTCGACGGCCTCTTCGATGTTGCCGTTGGTCTCGGTCAACGCCGCCTTGCAGTCCATCATGCCCGCGCCGGTCAAGTCGCGGAGTTCTTTGACCTGTGCAGCCGAAATGCTCATTGTCGCCTCTTTGTTTTAAATGCACCGACGCACCACCGGTACTCGGTGATGCGTCCGTCTAGCGTGCCAAATATGAGAATGATGAAGGCCGCAACCGGCCTTCGATTGTCAAGCTTCCGGAGCGTCCGCAGCCGGGGCCGGAGCCGGATCAAGCGCCGGTTCGACCGGAGCTTCGACCGAGGCGCCGATGTCGACGCCGAGCGCGCCCTGCTGGCGGGCGATGCCGTCGATGGCAGCCTTGGCGATCAGGTCGCAATAGAGCTGGATGGCGCGCGCCGCGTCGTCATTACCGGGGATCGGGAAGTCGATCTTGTCCGGATCGCAGTTCGAATCGATGATGGCAACGACCGGAATGCCGAGGCGCTTGGCCTCGAGAATGGCGATCGCTTCCTTGTTGGTGTCGATGACGAACATCAGGTCGGGCGTCGAGCCCATGTCCTTGATACCGCCGAGCGCCTTGTCGAGCTTCTCGCGCTCGCGGTCGAGGTTCAGGCGTTCCTTCTTGGTCAGGCCCTGGGCTTCGCCGGCCAGCATCTCGTCGAGCTTGCGCAGGCGCTGGATCGAATTCGAGATCGTCTTCCAGTTGGTCAGCATGCCGCCGAGCCAACGCGAGTTGACATAGTATTGGGCCGAACGCTGTGCGGCGTCGGCGACGATGTCGGACGCTTGGCGCTTGGTGCCGACGAACAGCACGCGGCCGCCCTTGGCAACGGTGTCGGAAACCTGCTTCAGAGCCTGGTGCAGCAAAGGCACCGTCTGCGACAGGTCGATGATGTGGATGTTGTTGCGGGCGCCGTAGATGTAAGGCGCCATCTTCGGGTTCCAGCGGTGGGTCTGGTGGCCGAAGTGAATGCCAGCTTCCAAAAGCTGGCGCATGCTGAAATCAGGCAGTGCCATTCTTAGTTCCTTTTCCGGTTAGCCTCCACGGACACAGGCATTTTTGGACTTTGTCCTCGAACGCCACCGGAGGTTTCAGCCGGATTTCTCCCGGGCAGACACCAAAGTCCGTGTGTGGAATGAGCGCGCATATAGAGGGGAAGCGCTGCAAACGCAAGCGGTGAGGTGCTTCATCGCTCAGCGTGCGGCAATCAGCGCTCCGGTGCCGATCATGGCGCTGCCGGCGAACCGGTTAATCAGCCGCATGCGTTCGGGCGTCCTGAGCCAGCCGGATGCCCTGCCCGCCAGCGCGGCGTAGATGCCAATGGTGAGAATATTGGCGCCGACGACGACTGCCACCACCAGCAGGCCGTCGGCAAACGTCATGGTGTCGAGGTTGAGGATCAGCGGCATGATCGAGGCGTGGAACAGGATCGCCTTCGGGTTGCCGAGCGCCACGGAGGCGCCAAGCAGGAACGACCGCGACAATCCGGTTTGGGGGATTCCTTGCGCGGCCGATTGCGCGGCCGCGGCCCGCCACATCTTGATGCCGAGGAAAATCAGGTAGGCCGCACCGGCGTATTTCAACAGGAGAAACACCCATTCGAAGGTCTGGGCCAGCGCCACCAGCCCGAGCAGTGCCAGGGTGACCAGCACGGCATCGCCGGCGGCAATGCCCATTCCGGCGACGAACGCACGCAGGAAGCCGCGTGCCACGCCGTTGGTGATCACCGTGAACATCGCCGGTCCCGGCGTGGCGGCGGCAAGTGTGATGGCAAGGCAATAAGCCAGGAATGCCGTTAGGGTCACGATCGGCCCTTTCCGTTGGGTACCCGTACGCGCCTGAAGATCGCAACGATCTCCTCGCGGCTGCATTCGATGGCGCCGAGCCGCACCGCCCGGTCGCGCTCGAAGCCGGTTATGTCATAGTGCGGCGCCGATGTCCTGGGCGGCCCCTGGTAGGACGAACGCTTGACGCCAAGCTCGGCGGCGAAACGATGCAGTTCGTCCGTATCGTCGGCCATCAGGTGGCACCAGCGATGGCCGGCCCATTTCCAGATCGCCGCATCGACATAGACCGCCATCGGGAACTGCCATCAAGCCTGCCGTGGCCAGCGCCGCATTGTTGCTATTTCGAGACCGGGCAAGGCTTGGTCTGATCGAACAGCGACAGGTTGACCAGCTTTCCGGTCATCGAGAACTCGCCATAGTCCATTGTGAGGTCGCGGGTGATGCCGTTCTCGTGCAGCTTGAAGCTGATGCGGTATTCCGGCACCTCTTCGCCCGATTTGTCGGTCTCGTCGAAATAGGCGATGTCGACCGGCCAGTATTTGTCGCCTGCAAGCTTGGCCAGCGCCGGCGCTTCGGGGTCGGCCTTGTCGCCCTCGGCCTTCTTGCCGACGATGACGGTGGTGGTCATCACCTTGTTGGCATCCTCCGAACCGTCGAACAGGCTGGTTTCGTAGAAATTCTCGCCCTTCTCGGCCTTGCCGATCAGTTCGACCAGATGCTGGGTCGGGAACTGAGTGGCGGCGAGTTCCAGGCTGTTCTTCTCGGGCTTGTCGATGTCGACCTTGAGGCCCTTGGTCTCTTTCGTGGCGGTGCCCTTGACCTCCTTGTCGAGGTTCTGGTCGACGAAGGATTTGGTCACGAACGAGAAGGTCTTGCCTTCGGCGTCCTCGAACGTGGTCGTCTGCTGGTCGGTCAGCCTGGTGTTGTCGCCGGTGGCGATCTGGGTGACGAAACGGAATTTTACCGTATAGCCCTCGCAGGGCGAGCCGTTGAACTCATAGACCATGCGGCCGGAAATGCCGGTGATGCCCGAGCGGTCCGACGCCTTGTCGAGGGTAAGATCGTAGACGGCGCGATGCGCCTGCAGCGCCGGCACGGCAAAGGCCGGAGCCATCGAGAACAGCACCGGAACGAGAACGGCGTGGAAGGCAAGGCGCGTTGCGCGCATAAGGGGCTCCGATCGTCGCAGCTGATGGCAGGCCGCAGGTAAAGATGGTCCAGCTTAAAAAAAGTCGTGGCGGAAGCGAGGCAAAAATAGCAATTTCGGCCCGGCCAGCGCGGCGTCTCCAAGCAATAGGGAAATACCATGAGTGAAACAATCGAAAAGCGGCTAAGCGATCTCGGCGTGACGATACCTGCCGCCGCAGCGCCCGCCGCGAACTATGTGCCCTATTGCAGGTCCGGCAATCTTTTGTTCACCGCCGGGCAGTTGCCGCTCAAGGACGGCAAGCTGCAGGCAAGCGGCCTGCTCGGCCGCGACGTCGACACGGCAACCGGCAAGGAAGGCGCAAAGTACTGTGCAATCAACATCTTGGCGCAGGCAAAAGCAGCACTTGGCGATCTCGAAAAAATCCAGCGGCTGGTCAAGATCACCGTCTTTGTTGCATCAGTGCCGGATTTCGTCGAGCAGCATCTGGTCGCCAATGGCGCCTCCGATTTCCTGGTCGCGGCCCTTGGCGAGCGCGGCAAGCATGCCCGCTCCGCCGTCGGCACCGCCTGTCTGCCGCTTAATGCCGCAGTGGAAATCGAAGCCGTCTTCGAGGTCGCATGAGCAGGACCAAGACAATGACCGACCTTTCCTGGCTGACCGCCCGGCCGGTGGCGCATCGCGGCTTTCACGACATGAACAAGACGCGCTGGGAAAACACGCTGTCGGCCTTCGCTGCTGCCGCCGAGCGCGGCTATGCGATCGAATGCGACGTGCACCTCTCATCCGACCGCGTTCCCGTCATCATCCATGACGGCGACCTCAAGCGGCTGACCGGCCAGGACGGCTTTGTCTGGCAGCGCACGGCAGCGGAACTGGCGGCGCTCAGGATCGGCGGCACCAAGGACCATGTGCCGACACTGCAAGAAGCGCTCGACCTGGTCGACGGCCGTGTGCCGATGATTGTCGAACTGAAGGGTGTGCCCGGTTACGACGAGGGCTTGGTGGCAAGCGTCGGCAAGATGCTGGAGCGCTACAAGGGCAAGGCGGCGATCATGTCGTTCGACCACTGGCTGGTCCGCGACTTCCCTAGGGATGCGCCTGGCATTCCGGGTGGGCTGACCGCCTACGGCAGGGACAATCAGTTGATCGAGGCGCATTTTGCCATGCTGGCACATGACCTCGCCTTCACCTCCTATGCCGCGGGCGATCTGCCGAACCCGTTCGTCAGCTTCGTGCGCGAAAGGCTTAAAATGCCTGTCATCACCTGGACGGTGCATGACCAGCCGGCGGTGGATCTCACTTTCAAATACGCCGACCAGATGACGTTCGAAGGGTTCGAACCCGATCTGTCAGTGTCGCCTGATGGAAGTGCCTGAAACGTGACTTGTAGCGGCCCCGACAGAGCTTAAATAAGCCCCATGGATCAGGGTGATGAAGGCGACGGGCAAACGGCGAATGCGGAGTTTTCCATCCGCGTCGCCGCCGGCATCAATGCCTTCACCTGCGACGAGTGGAACGGCTTTACCGGCACAACCCGCAGCGACACAGAAAATGGCTATAACCCTCTCGTTTCATATGCTTTTCTGAGCGCGCTTGAAGATTCCGGCTGCGCCGTGCGGCGTACCGGCTGGCAAGGTCATCATCTCAGACTGGAAAATGCCCAAGGCAGATTGCTGGGCGCCGTGCCCTGCTATCTCAAATCGCACAGCCAGGGCGAATATGTCTTCGACCACGGCTGGTCCGATGCGTTCGAACGCGCCGGCGGCAACTACTATCCGAAACTGCAATGCGCCGTGCCGTTCTCTCCGGTCACCGGCCCTCGCCTGCTGGTCAGCAAGGGCGAGGACAGCGCCATTGTGAAGGCCGGTCTCGCAGCGGGCCTGAAGGCGGTGACGGAAAAGCTCGGCGTGTCCTCCGCGCATGTCACCTTCGCCAGTGAAAGCGACGTTGCAACGCTGGAAGCAGCCGGCTTCCTGCACCGCACCGACCAGCAGTTCCACTTCTTCAACGAAGGCTTTTCGACCTATGACGATTTCCTCGCTACGCTGGCATCGCGCAAGCGCAAGGCGATGAAGAAGGAGCGGCGCGAGGCGCTCGCCAACGATATCTCGATCGACCGGCTGACCGGCAAGGACCTGACCGAAAGGGCCTGGGACGATTTCTTCGCCTTCTATATGGACACCGGCAGCCGCAAATGGGGCCGGCCTTATCTCAACCGCAAGTTCTTCTCGCTGATCGGCGAGCGCATGTCCCAGGATATCCTGTTGGTAATGGCCAAGCGCAATGGCCGCTATGTCGCCGGCGCCATCAACTTCATCGGCTCCGATGCGCTCTACGGCCGCAATTGGGGCTGCATCGAGGACCACCCGTTCCTGCATTTCGAAGTTTGCTACCATCAGGCCATCGACTTCGCCATCGAGCGTAAGCTGAAGGTGGTCGAGGCCGGCGCGCAGGGTGAGCACAAGCTGGCGCGCGGCTATCGTCCCGTGACCATGCATTCGGCGCACTACATCGCACATCCCGGCCTGCGCAATGCTGTGGCCGATTATCTCCGGCGTGAGCGGCGCGAGGTCGAGCGGATGGGCGAAATTCTGGAAGAGCATACGCCGTTCCGCAAGGATCTTGAGGAATAGCGATCCGCCCTGCCCTCGCCTGTCGATATCGCCGGACCATCTTGCCGGTCCGGGACAGCTTCGCTACACCGGGAGCATACTCCCGGAGCGCCGCCATGACCGAGGCTTACGACCCCAGCAATATCTTCGCGAAGATCCTGCGCGGCGAAATCCCGTCGCACCGCGTCTACGAGGATGATGCCGTGGTCGCCTTCATGGATGTGATGCCGCAAGGCCCCGGTCACACGCTGGTGGTGCCCAAAGCACCGTCGCGCAATCTGCTCGATGCCGATCCGGCGACGCTCGGCCGGCTGTTCACCACGGTCCAGAAGGTGGCGCTGGCGGTCAAAAAGGCTTTCGGCGCTGACGGGGTCACCATCCTGCAGTTCAACGAACCGGCGTCTGGCCAGACCGTCTACCACCTGCATGTCCATGTCATCCCGCGGTTCGAAGGCATCGCGCTCAAGCCGCATACGGGACAGATGGAGAAGCCCGAAGTGCTGACTGAGAACGCGGCCAGGATCCGGGCAGCGCTGAACGGTTGAGGTGGCGTGCGCCTCAAGGCGATGAGCTCAGCCACAATCCATTACGTCGGTTAGGGAAATATCAAACCACCCGTGATAACGCGCGCCGTACCGGGATGCGTTTGGGTTTTCAAAATCGTGGAACATTCGGTTGCGACATCAGAGCCGTTGGTAGAAGCAGCTGCCGCGCCGTGGATGGCTATGCGAGCGTTCTGATCTCGATCGCCATCTGGAAGGCGTGCGGGTACTTCCTGGGCAAGTTTGCACCCGAGGGCGTCGCCGCCTGACCTAACAACATCTGCCCTGAAAAGCAGGGGCGCTGTGTCGGCAAACCGGCCAGCCAATGAAAAAAGGGCCCGTCACCGGGCCCTTCATAGGCGAACCTTTCAGCTCTTGCGCGGCAGTTGCGGCACCAGGCTGCGCTTGCCGCCATCCTTGCCCTTGGGCTCAGGCTCGTCCTTGCCCTTGGGCTGAGGCTTCTGCGCCACCGCCTTCTTGGCGACGGGCTTCTTGGCCACTGCCTTGCGGGCTTTCGGCGTCTCTTCCGGCTCCTGCTTCGGCTGCACCGGGGCTTCGTCGGCCAGTGATTCGAGCTTCAGGCCGGTTTCGCCGGTTTCCTTCTTCTCGACGGTGACGCGCACCGTGCCGCCCTTCTTGAGCTTGCCGAACAGCACCTCGTCGGCCAACGGCTTCTTGATGTGCTCCTGGATGACCCGGCCGAGCGGCCGCGCACCCATGCGTTCATCGTAGCCCTTGTCGGCCAGCCAGGCGATCGCGTCCGGCGACAGGTCGAAGGTGACGCCCCGCTCGGAGAGCTGGGCCTCGAGCTGCATGACGAACTTCTGCACCACCTGATGGATGACCGGCACCGGCAGCGAGCCGAACGGGATGATCGCATCGAGACGGTTGCGGAACTCCGGCGTGAACAACCGGTTGATGGCCTCGACATCGTCGCCTTCGCGCTTGGTCGATCCGAAACCGATCGCCGCGCGCTGCGCATCGGATGCGCCCGCATTGGTGGTCATGATAAGGATGACATTGCGGAAGTCGATCTGCTTGCCGTTGTGGTCGGTCAGCTTGCCGTGGTCCATGACCTGCAACAGGATGTTGAACAGGTCCGGATGCGCCTTCTCAACTTCATCCAGCAAGAGCACGCAGTGCGGATGCTGGTCGACCCCGTCGGTGAGCAGACCGCCCTGGTCGAAGCCGACATAGCCGGGAGGCGCGCCGATCAACCGCGAGACGGTGTGGCGTTCCATATATTCCGACATGTCGAAGCGGATCAGCTCGACGCCGAGCGAGGCAGCCAACTGCTTGGCGACTTCGGTCTTGCCGACGCCGGTCGGGCCTGAGAACAGGTAGGAGCCGATCGGCTTTTCCGGTTCGCGCAGGCCGGCACGCGCCAGCTTGATCGCCGAGGTCAGCGCGGTGATGGCGGTGTCCTGGCCATAGACGACGCGCTTCAGCTCGATGTCGAGGCCTTGCAGCACCTTCTCGTCGTCTGCCGAAACCGTCTTCGGCGGGATGCGGGCCATCGTGGCGATCGTGGCTTCGATCTCCTTGATGCCGATCGTCTTCTTGCGCTTGGCTTCCGGCACCAGCATCTGCGAGGCGCCGGTCTCGTCGATCACGTCGATCGCCTTGTCCGGCAGCTTGCGGTCGTTGATGTAGCGGGCCGACAGTTCCACCGAAGCCTTGATCGCCTCGTTGGTGAACTTCACCTTGTGGAATTCCTCATAATAGGGCTTGAGGCCCTTCATGATCTCGATGGCGTCCTCGATGGTCGGCTCGTTGACGTCGATCTTCTGGAAGCGCCGCACCAGAGCGCGGTCCTTCTCGAAGAACTGGCGGAACTCCTTGTAAGTGGTCGAGCCGATGCAGCGGATGGCACCCGAAGACAGCGCCGGCTTCAACAGGTTCGACGCATCCATCGCGCCGCCTGACGTGGCGCCGGCCCCGATCACCGTGTGGATCTCGTCGATGAACAGCACGGCGCCGGGATAATCCTCGAGCTCCTTGACGACCTGCTTCAGCCGCTCTTCGAAATCGCCGCGATAGCGCGTGCCGGCCAACAGCGTGCCCATGTCGAGCGCGAAGATGGTGGCGTCCTGCAGCACTTCGGGCACATCGCCTTCAACGATGCGCTTGGCCAGGCCTTCGGCAATCGCCGTCTTGCCAACGCCGGGATCGCCGACATAGAGCGGGTTGTTCTTGGAACGGCGGCACAGCACCTGGATGGTGCGGTTGATTTCGCTCTCGCGGCCGATCAGCGGATCGATCTTGCCGGCCTTGGCCTTGTTGTTGAGGTTGACGCAATAAGCCGTCAGCGCATCCTGCTGCTGCTTCTTCTTGCCGCCTTCCTCCTGCGGCTCGGCGCCATTCGGGCCGCCCTGCTCGTCATCGGCGCCGCGCGGCGAGCGCGTCTCCGATGCGCCGGGGCGCTTGGCGATGCCGTGCGAGATGTAGTTGACCGCGTCGTAGCGGGTCATCTGCTGTTCCTGCAGGAAATAAGCGGCATGGCTCTCGCGCTCGGCAAAGATGGCGACGAGCACGTTGGCGCCGGACACTTCCTCGCGGCCGGATGACTGTACATGGATCACGGCGCGCTGGATGACGCGCTGGAAGCCGGCGGTCGGCTTGGAATCCTCATCGTAACCGGTGACCAGATTGTCGAGTTCGGTGTCGATATAGGTCAGAACGGTGTGCTTCAGCTCGTCCAGATCGACGTTGCAGGCGCGCATAACGGCGGCCGCCTCGGTGTCGTCGATGAGGGCGAGCAGCAGATGTTCTAGGGTTGCATATTCATGGTGCCGCTCATTGGCGAGCGTCAGCGCCTGGTGAAGCGCCTTTTCCAGGCCTTGGGAGAAAGCCGGCATGTTACCTCACTTCTTCTCCATCACGCATTGCAGCGGATGCTGATTCTGTCGGGCGAAATCCATGACCTGAGACACTTTGGTCTCGGCCACCTCGAATGTATAGACCCCGCACTCGCCCACCCCATGATTGTGAACATGAAGCATGATGCGTGTGGCGGCTTCGCGGTCCTTTTGAAAAAAACGCTCCAGGACGTGAACCACGAACTCCATGGGCGTATAGTCGTCGTTGAGGATGAGGACCCTGTAAAGGCTGGGCTTCTTGGTCTTGGTCTTCGTGCGCGTAATGACGGCTGTGCCGCGACCGGCCTCATTGCCGTCGCCGTCACTTTGCATCCGCACCACGCTTGTTGTGGCAGTCAAACCTGAAGTCACGTAATCCTGCCTCTTTCGAATCCCCATGGCGAGTTCGATATGTAGGTGTTCGATGGACGATTTTAAGCCCTTCTTGTTAGCTGACAATATGGCTAGGTGGGCAAACCGAGGCGATTTTCAAAATCGTGAACCGCCAAAGCCCCGGAATTGAAACCGGCATGAAAAAACCCGGCCGCGCATCCGCGACCGGGTCTGTTTTGCAAGCCCGAAAGGCCGTGCCTGGTATTCTCGAGCGAAATTACTTCGCCTTGGCGACAATCGATTCGAAGGGCTTGTAAGCCTCCTTGGCGAGATCGGCATAGAGATCGCCGAACTTGGTCGCCTCGGCAACGAAGCTCTCATAGCTCTGCTTGGCGAAGTCGGACTGGATCTCGACCGCCTTTTCCAGCGACTTGGCGGAGAACAGCTTTTCGACCGCGGCGCTGCCGGCTTCGAAGCTCTTCTTGGTGTATTCGCCAGCTTCAGTGGCGATCGCCTGCGCGCCCTTGGAGAGCGAGGTGAAGCTCTTCAATCCGGTATCGGCAAACTCCTTGCCGTATTTCGAGAAGTCCTCGTAGGTCTGGGTCATTTGACGTTTCCCTTGGCGTTTTGAAGCGCCCTTGCCTGAGCGCGGTTGTGCAATGCACGAGAATATATTGTGCGCTGCACAAAAGTCAAGATTTCAGCGGCATCAGGCCGCGCTGCGCCGGCAACAGCTCAAATTCGAATAAAGAAAGACTCAAGCCCGAGTAAAATGGTGAACGCGCCGGTTACCATAAACGGATTGGTAACGCTGGCTGCGATAGTTTGACGACAAGTGAGGTCGGATCCCTTTGCCGCCTCCAGGGCAATGAGTTTCAAAGGAACTATCAGTGCGTCAGGCGTTGTCGGTCTTCGGTTCAAAATCCGCATCTTCCCTCAAAACGATCATGATCCTCGCTTTGGCGATGTCATTTGTCGTTGCGGATGCCGCGTCCTCGATGGCCGCCAGGTCTTCGGCGATCGTCGTCGACGCCAAGACCGGCAAGGTGCTTTATTCGTCCGATGCCAACGGCCGGCGCTACCCGGCGTCGCTGACCAAGATGATGACGCTCTATCTGACCTTCGAGGCCATGGCGAAGGGCCGGATCAGCAGGAACACGCCCGTGCCGTTCTCGGCCAAAGCGGCGGCCGAACCGCCGACCAAGCTCGGCGTCAAGGCGGGCGGAGCGGTTTCGGTCGAGACCGCCATCCTGTCGATGGTGACCAAGTCGGCCAATGATTCGGCGACCGCGCTCGGCGAACTGCTTGGCGGCAGCGAAAGCAATTTCGCCCGCATGATGACCGCCAAGGCGCGCGCGCTCGGCATGGACGGCACCGTGTTTCGCAATGCCAACGGCCTGCCCGATCCCGGCCAGTTCACAACCGCCCACGACATGGCGATGCTCGGCATAGCGCTCAGGGAACATTTTCCGCAGTATTACGGCTATTTCTCGCAGCGCTCCTTCCTTTACGGCCGCCAGCGCATCAATGGCCACAACCGTCTGCTCGGCCGCATCAAGGGCGTCGACGGCATCAAGACCGGCTATACCCGCGCCTCCGGCTTCAACCTCGTCTCGTCGGTTTCGGATGGCAACCGCCGCCTCGTCGCCGTCGTCATGGGCGGCACTTCGGGGCGCAGCCGCGACAACCAGATGGCCGGCCTGATCAACGCCTACATGCCGCGCGCATCGACCCGCGGCGGCGGCGCCCTGGTCGCCAAGGCCGGCGGTGACAATCCGGTCAAGGCGCTGGCCAAGGTCTTCCTGCCCAAGCATGACGCGCCGACGCCGGATGGCAAGCCGATCGTTGAAGACGATCCCGTAGCGTCCAATGACGATCCGACATCCGCTGACGAGCAGTCTGCTGAAGGCCAGTCTGCCGACGAACAGACGGTGGCCGCGGTCGAAGAGCCCGCCCCCGTCGTCAAGACCAGGAAGGTCAAGACCGTCATCGTGACGGCGCCGAAGGTCGAAACTGCGCAGATTGTGGCTGCCTATGCCGAACCCACGCCTGTATCCCCACAGGCGGTCGACCCGGTCAACACGGCCTCGGTGCCGGCTGGTTGGGCGGTGCAGGTGGCGTCGTCGCCCAAGCAGTCCGAAGCCCAGGCTTTCCTCGACAAGACCGCCAAGCTGGCGCCCAAAGTTCTTGGGGCTGCTTCCGGTTTCACCGTCGCCTTCGAAAAGGATGGCGAGACCTATTACCGCGCCCGGTTCGGCGGCTTCCGCTCGAAGGACGCGGCCTGGAATGCCTGCAATGCCCTGAAGAAAAAGAAAATCGCCTGCTACGCCGTCCAACAGTAGGGCGGCGTCGGAACCATCTCCCGGAAATTTACTGCGTCGAAGGAGACTAGTTGTGATTGGAGAGCAAGACGTCCTTGGCTTCGTTGATCCGCGCCGCCAGGAAAGACGTGCCGCCGATGTCGGGGTGCAGGCGCTGCATCAGGCGGCGGTGCGCCTTGCGGACATCCGCCGCGGCGGCCCCCGCTTCAAGACCAAGGATCTTGTAGGCCTCCTCCTTAGTCATGGCGCCCGCACATGGCGCAACACCCAGCCCTTCGCCACCGTTCGCCTCAGCGTCTTTGCGCCAGACGGGAAAACGGCCGTCAAGATACGTCTCTAGGAGCTGGCGGCTCTCCGGGTCGCCGGGGAGTTCGCGGTAAAGCTGCTGCAGCTCGGCCAGGCCCATCGCGCCCAGCATCTTGCCTTCATGGCGGCCGGCCAGAACCAGGCCTTCAAGCCCGCCCGTATCGTGATCAAGCTCCATTTCCAGTGCGGCGGTCCGCACCGTCGAGCGCTTGCCGGGCGCCGGCCCGACCGACGGCCGCTTCATTCGCATCGAACCGTACCAGGCAAGGGCCGCGGCCAGAATGAGGCCGGCAATGCCTTCGCGCCCGACCACCAGCACGGCGAGCCCGACCAGCGCCAGAAGCACCGGCCCGAGCGTGCGCATGCCGCTTGCCAGTTTTTGCGCATCGGCGCGGACAAAGATCGTCGCCGCGCCGAGCAGCACCAGAAACAGTGCAACAAGTGCAATGATAGCGCCCATCAATTCCCGCCGCCCCTGAGATGCTCGATCAGCAGCCGGTCTCCCGGCCTGTCCCTTGCCTCGAGCGCCTTCAATCCACCCGTCGCATAGACGGCAACCGCCGAAAGCAGCCCGGCCAAGGTCGCGGCAGCCCGCCGATCAAATCGGAACCAAGCCCCTTTGGACAGCCGCGCAATCTCCTTGAACGCCTTTTCTGCGCCGGGATCATGGCCTTCCTGGAAGACGAAGACGGGAACGCCGTGCAGACCGAGGCTGCCGGCCTTCTGCGCCAGGTCGTCGATATCCTCTTCCATGGCGTCGCCGATATAGACCAGAGCATTGACCTTGGCCGCCGCCGTTTCCTTCAGCGCATGCGCCAGCACCTTGCCGATCTGGGTGTGGCCGGCACGGCAGTCGATCCGCGTCATCAGCTGCTTCAGGGCATTGGTGTCGGCGACAAAAGCCGACGAGCGGCACTCGCCCAACCCGCGAAAATAGGCCAGTTGGACGCTGAGGGTGCCGGCCTTGCCGACGGCGTCGAACATTTCGCCCTGCAGCTTGATGGCGAGATCCCAGGTCGGCTGGCGGCTCATCGTTGCGTCGAGGGCAAGGATCAGCCGGCCCGTGCCGGTCGCGACAAGCGTCCGGGCCTGACGGATGAAGGCGTCGATCTCGCCGGCATTGGATTGAGGCTTGACCGGCGCAGGATCGGCCCTTGCGGGCACGCGCTGCTTCTTGTCGCTCATAAGAAGCAAGATGTGGCGTTGTCGGCTCCCTTGCAAGTCCAGCCTTGGACAAGATGAAGGGCCAGCGCTCGACGCTCTGGGAGAAGCGGCCGCGCCCTTGGCTCTACAGCAAGCCCAGATCGGCGAGCTCGCGCTTCAGTTTCGGCGGCATCTCGACCATTCCGGCCTTGCCCTTGCCGATATCTGCGGGCGCATCCGAAGGTTTGAGATAACGCCAGCCCTGGAAGGCGCGGCGCGGCTGCCAGTCGGTGCGCACGACGTCGAGGTCGAGCATCAGGCGGCAACGGCCGATGCCTTCGTCGTCGGTGAAGGGCCTGATATCAGTGATCAGCTGGCGGCATTGCACGCTGCCCTTGATCACCCAATAAAGCGAACCGCCATCGGTCACCTCGGCGCCGCGCGCCGGCACCATGCGGGTGGTGTGCCAGTGCTCGGCGGGTTCGCCGGCGCGGCGGCGCTCATCGACGCGAAAGGCGATCCATTCTTCGAGGTCCTCGACGCTGTCGCAACCGACGCACAGTTTTAGGAGATTGAGTGCCATCGCTTAAGGTTTAGTCCGGCGCGCGATTGCGTCAACGGCCCTGCCCGACTTCTCCACAGTGCCAGTGGCGTTGCGCGGTCAGCATTCCACGACATTGACGGCGAGCCCGCCAAGGCTGGTTTCCTTGTACTTCTCGTTCATGTCGAGGCCCGTCTGGCGCATTGTTTCGATCGCGGCGTCGAGCGGCACGAAATGGACGCCGTCGCCTTTGATCGCCAGAGAGGCGGCGGTGACCGCCTTGACGGCGCCGAGCGCGTTGCGCTCGATGCAAGGCACTTGGACCAGACCGCCGACTGGATCGCAAGTCATGCCGAGATGATGTTCGAGCGCGATTTCGGCGGCGTTCTCGACCTGCTCGGGCGTGCCGCCCATGACGGCGCAGAGACCCGCGGCAGCCATCGCCGAGGCCGAGCCGACCTCGCCCTGGCAGCCGACTTCGGCGCCGGAGATCGAGGCATTGGTCTTGATGATGCCGCCGACGGCGGCGGCCGTGAGCAGGAAGTCGCGGATGCTCGGCTGGTCAGCCTCGGGGTGGAAATGCAGCCAGTAACGCAGCACCGCCGGCAATGTGCCGGCCGCGCCATTGGTGGGCGCGGTGACGACGCGTCCACCGGCCGCGTTCTCTTCGTTCACCGCCATGGCGTAGATCGACAGCCAGTCATTGGCCAGCAAAGGGTTGGGCTTGTTCTGCTGCCATTGCTCCTGCAGCTTGTCGTGCAGCATGCGGGCACGACGGCGCACTCTCAGCCCGCCCGGCATGATGCCGTCCTGCGACAGGCCGCGGTCGATGCAGCCCTTCATGGCGCCCCAGATCGCATCAAGGCCGCTGTCGAGCTCCTCGCGCGACATATGCGTCTCTTCATTGACGCGCTTCATGTCGGCGATAGACAGGCCGCTTTTGCCTGCCATCTTCAGCATCTCGACGGCGTTCTTGAAGGGATAGGGCACCTTCTTGCCTTCTGTGGTCACCGAGCCCTTGACCTTCATCCGCTGCAGCTCTTCCTCGGACACCACGAAGCCGCCGCCGATGGAATAATAGATGCGCTTGAGCAGCAGCCGGTCGCCGGCATCGTAAGCGTAGAAAGCCATGCCGTTGGCGTGGCCGGTGAGCGGCGTCTTGCGGTCGAGCACCAGATCCGTCGCCGGGTCGAAGCGATAGGAGGGATGGCCGTGTGGCGATATCCGCTTCTCGGCGGCGATGCGCGTGGCGATGCCTTCGGCCTGATCGGGATCGACCGTCTGCGGTGTCAGGCCAGCAAGGCCGAGGACAACGGCGCGATCCGAGCCATGGCCGATACCGGTATAGGCGAGCGAACCGTGCAGGCTGGCGCCCAGACGATCAACTTTCGCGCCGGCCGGGCGCGGCCAGTCGTCTCCGGCGATCTCGTCGAGAAACCGCCGCGCCGCTGTCATCGGTCCCATCGTGTGCGAACTCGACGGTCCGACGCCGATCTTGAACAGGTCGAAAACCGAAAGAAACACGCTGCGCCGTCTCCGGGAATGGGATCAAGACCTACATATAGGACTTTCCATGATGTTTGTGCTGTTTTGCGGATTGCGGCGCTGCACCTGCCGACCTTGTTTGCTCCGGCAGCGACATCACCGGCTGAAAGCGTGTCGCGCTGAAACGGATTCATGCGACGCGCTTTAAGTTCTTGTTTCAATGCATGTCGTTGTCCCAGAACCGCAGCTCACCTCTGGGCGCATGCATTGGAGCATCGAACTGACCGCTTTGCCTGTGGTAAAAGGCGGCATGGGCGATTCCTTCCATCTGTCGACGGCTGATCTGGCGGCGCTGGCTTTCTTCCTGCTCGCATGGTTGCTGCATACGCTGGCGTCCGACGGCAGACTGGTCAGCCGGGTGTCGTTGACGATGGCCATGAACGTGCAGCGCGAGGCCTGGATGCGCACCATGGCCGAGCGCGAAATCCGCATCGTCGACACCGCCATCATGAGCGGCCTGCAGCAAGGCACCGCCTTTTTCGCCTCCAGTTCGCTGATTGCGCTCGGTGGCTGTTTCGCGCTGCTTGGCGCCTCGGATCAGGTCCTTGCCGTGCTGAACGACCTGCCGTTGAACGCGACCTCATCGCGCTCCGCCTTTCAGATCAAGGTCTTTGGCCTGGTGCTGATCCTGGCCTTCGCCTTCTTCAAGTTCGGCTGGGCCTACCGTCTCTTCAACTACTGCACGATCCTGATCGGCGCGGTGCCGATCCCCTATGGCGAGGCGTCACGCAACCCGGTCAGCGAAACGGCGGTGTGGCGCGCGGCGCGCATGAACATGCTGGCCGGCAAGCATTTCAATTCAGGCCTGCGCGCGGTGTTCTTCTCGATCGGCTATCTCGGCTGGTTCGTCGACCCGATCGTGTTCGTGCTGTCGACGCTGCTGCTACTGGCAGTGCTGGTGCGGCGTCAGTTCTTTTCCGCCGCAAGGCAAGCCGTGATCGGTCAGCCGCCCGGGCCGGGGAAAAGCTGGTCGATCCGGCCCGACAGCCAATAGGCGGCGAGCCCGATCCACTCGCGGATCGCCACGGTCGTGGTCTGCAGCGAATCGGGTGCGTTGTCGCGAAACAGGCCAAAGCCTTCCTTGCCCGAGGTGCGATAGTCGACCGGCCACGGGACCGTGTGAAAGCCGGCCTTGTCGAACAGCGCCTTGGCGCGCGGCATGTGGAAGGCGGAGGTCACCAGCAGCCAGGTTTCGCCCGATTTCGGCGTTACCAGTTCCTTGGTGAAGACGGCATTCTCATAGGTGTTGCGGGATTTGCTCTCGAGCATCAGGCGATCGGCGTCGACGCCAAGCGCACCGAGCAGCCGCGGCGCGGTGGCCGCATCCCCCTCGCCATCGATGAACAGTTCACCGGTGCCGCCCGAGATAACCACTTTCGCCTCGGGAAAGCGCCGGGCAAGGATCGCCGCCTCGACCATGCGGTCGCCGCCGGAATTCAGCTCATAGCCGCCGCGCGCCAAGTTGATGGCGCCCTCGAAGCCGCCGCCGAGCACGACAATGCCGTCGACCTTCCGCGGCAGCGGCGGCTTTGGGAAGCGCTCTTCGAGCGGATTGAGCATCATGGCGCCAAGCGACGTCCAGGCCGACAGCGCCAGAATCAGGAAGGCGAACACACTGCCCGTCGCCGCCAATCGCCGGCGGCCGATCAGCGCCGCGAGCAAGCCGGCAAGCAGCAGGAAGATCGCCAGGTTGAGTGGTTGGACGAAGAACCAGAATACCTTGGAGAGATAGAAGAACATTGCCTGCCTATCTCCAGCTCAAATTGTGACGGCCGGTGAAGTGCTCGACCGCACTCGCTACCGCTTCCGCTTCGAGGCGGCTTAACTCCCTGCCGAAAACAAGGACGCCGTTCGCGTTGGTCAAGCTGATGACTTCCGACAGTCCCACTTCGTCCGTGGGATAGGTATGGTCGAGGATTTCGACCCTAAGATGCCCTTTCAAAGGCAGTGACCACCGATTTCGCAAGGAACCCCTCACCGAGCGCACGGCTGCAGTGTCGGTCAGCCGCAGGGTTTCCCTGCCGAACACCCGCCAGATGAAATCCTTGCCCAGGAAATAGGTGAAGAGGGCAATGACCGCCACGAAGGACAGCAGGCCGAGCGTGCCGCTGGTGAGCGTTGCGGACGACATATCCGTCAATCCCATGTAGCCGGTGTAGGCGACGATCGCGGCCCCGATCAGGACAAAGACTGTCCTGAAATCCGAGGTGCGTGGCGGGTTCGTGATCAGCAGTTCGTTTCCCGTCTCGACGATGGAAATGCGAGACGGAGGCGGCATGCTACCACCACTTCTCCGGCTGGAAGGTTCCCGCCGCCTGCTCGATGACGGCGGCTGTCTGGAACAGGGTTTCCTCGTCGAAGGGACGGCCAATCAGCTGCAGGCCGAGCGGCAGGCCCTTGGCATCGAGGCCGGCAGGCACGGCGATGCCCGGCAGTCCGGCCATGTTCACGGTCACCGTGAAAATGTCGTTGAGGTACATTTTCACCGGATCGGCGGCCATGTCCTCGTCAGCGATGCCGAAGGCGGCCGACGGCGTCGCCGGCGTCAGGATGACGTCGACGCCGTCGGCAAAAACCGTCTCGAAGTCGCGCTTGATCAAATTGCGCACCTTCTGCGCCTGCAGATAGTAGGCATCGTAATAGCCCGCCGACAGCACATAGGTGCCGATCATGATGCGACGCTTGACCTCCCGACCGAACCCGGCGGCTCGGGTCTTTTCGTACATGTCGACAATGTCCTGGCCCGGCACGCGCAGGCCGTAGCGGACGCCGTCATAGCGCGCCAGATTGGATGACGCTTCGGCGGGCGCAACGATATAATAAGCCGGCAAAGCGTATTTGGTGTGCGGCAGCGAGATGTCGACGATCTCGGCGCCGGCATCCCTGAGCCAGGCAATGCCCTTCTGCCACAGCGCCTCGATCTCTTCCGGCATGCCGTCGACGCGGTATTCCCGGGGAATGCCGACCTTCATGCCCCTGATCGGTTTGCCGATCGCCGCCTCGTAATCCGGCACCGGCCGGTCGACGGAAGTGGTGTCCTTGGGGTCGACCGAGGCCATGGACTTCAGCATGATCGCGGCATCGCGCACGTCCCGGGCGATCGGGCCGGCCTGATCGAGCGACGAAGCGAAGGCGACGATGCCCCAGCGCGAGCAGCGGCCATAGGTCGGCTTGATGCCGACGGTGCCGGTGAAGGCGGCTGGCTGGCGGATCGAGCCGCCGGTGTCGGTGGCGGTGGCGCCGGCGCACAGGAAAGCCGAGACGGCGGAAGCCGAGCCCCCCGAGGAGCCGCCGGGCACCAGTTGGGCATTGTCCAGCGTGCGCGCGGTCTTGGTGCCGCCGGCCGAAACGAAACCGCCATCGCCCTGATGCGTGGTCGGCATCACCACCGTGTCGAGGCGCGAACGCCGCCACGGATTGACGACAGGGCCGTAATAGGAGGTCTCGTTGGACGAGCCCATGGCGAACTCGTCCATGTTAAGCTTGCCCAGCATGACGGCGCCGTCTGCCCACAGATTGGCGGTGACGGTCGATTCGTAGCGCGGCTTGAAGCCGTCCAGCACATGGCTGCAGGCCTGGGTGTGGATACCTTCGGTGCCGAACAGGTCCTTGATGCCGAGCGGGATGCCTTCCAGCGCACCGCCCTGGCCCTTGGCGAGCCTGGCGTCGGAAGCTTTGGCCATATCGCGCGCCTTGTCGCCGGTGACGACGATGTAGGCATTGAGCACCGGATTGGCGCGCTCGATGGCACCGAGATAGGCCTCGGTGATTTCGACGGCAGAAATCTCCTTGGCGCGCAGCTTGGCGCGCGCCTGCGAAATTGTCAGATGGGTCAGTTCGCTCATCAAAGGCTCTTTTCGTAAAACACCGACCACTCGGAATCGGGATAATCCAGCACCGGCCCGCAGCGCGAGAAGCCGGCGCGTTCATAGACGGTCCAGGCGGCGGGATGGCGGTCGCCGGTTTCCAGCACCAGACGCTTCAGCCCTTCGCTGCGCGCCAGCGTTTCGACATGTTCGACGATCTTGGCGCCGATCTTCCTGCCCCGATGCGAAGGCCGCGTGTACATACGCTTGACCTCACCGACGCGGGCATCATGGCGCTTCAGCGCGCCGCAACCGATGGCTTGCCCGTCGTCGCGGGCGATGAACACGGTGGTGTCGTCGCCAGCCATCTGCTCGACCGTCAGATGGTAGCAATGCTCCGGCGGCGTCAGTTCGAGCAGCGTCGCGTTGAGCTCCTCGACCAAAGCGCGGACATCGTCCTGCAGCGGCGTTTCGACGGCGATCTCGATTGCCATCGGCCAGCTACTCCACGACCTTCGGCACGAGGAAGAAATTCTCGTCAGTGGCCGGCGCGTTGGCGACGATATCGGCAGCCTTGTTGCCGTCGGTGACGATGTCTTGGCGCTTCTTCATCTCCATCGGGGTCACCGATGTCATCGGTTCGACGCCGGAGACATCGACCTCGTTCAGCTGCTCGACAAAGCCCAGAATGGCGTTCAGCTCGCCGGTCATGCGCTCGGCATCCTCCTCGCTCACCGCAATGCGGGCGAGACGCGCGACGCGCTTCACAGTTTGCAGATCAACGGACATGTCTTTAGCCTTTGGGAAAACCAGATGGCGCTATAGCGGCGTGGCGCGTGCCGCGCAACATCGATCGTGCTTGGGGATAGAGCCCGTTCATGCCAGGGCGGCATTTCAGCCTAGGGCAGCGATACACCCTCGCACAGATAATAGCTGCCGCCATTGCCGGCCTGCTCGCCTTCGTCGGCGGTCGGGCGCACCGAGACGATGTCGATTTGGGTCGCGTTCATCTGCGTGATCGACAGTATATCGGGAAAGAGAAAGCCCGGCTCCTGGCAGATGGCAGTGACCGCCCAGCTCGGCGAGCGCGTCGCCTTGGTGACCTGGACGAACTCGCAATTATACTCGACGCTTTGCAGGCCGTCCGCCGACAAGATGACATTGCCGGTGTCAATCAGCGTCTGCAGCGTGTCCTTTTTGGCTTGCGCGCAAAGCTCCTGGGTCTGGAGGTAAACGCCCTTGATGAAGTCCTCGGCGGCGGATGCGGGCGACGCAGCGACCAGCATCGAAACGCAAAGAGTCTCTCTCAAACCCATGGTTTAATTCCCCTTTGCGACAAGGGATCGTTTCAACGATCGCTCTATAGTGTGATCGTTTGGCCGATGGCTGGCAAGGCTACGTCGACACCTGATCCTTCGAGGCCGGCCACGAACTTCTCCGCCGTCGCGTCGATGATCGGGAAGGTGCCGAAGTGGCATGGCACGACGGTGTCGAAGTGGAAGAAGCGCCGGCAGGCCAGGGCCGCCACCGCGCCGCCCATGGTGAAGCGGTCGCCGACCGGCACGAGGCCGATCTTCGGCTCATGCAATTCCTCGATCAGCGCCATATCGGAGAAGATGTCGGTGTCGCCCATATGGTAGAGCGTCTTGTCCTCCGGGAAATGCAGGACCAGCCCGTTGGGATTGCCGAGGTAGACGTTCTGGCCGCCATCGAGCCCAAACGACGAGGAATGCAGTGCCTGCACGAATGTGGTGGTGAAGGCACCGCAATCGACGGTGCCGCCATGATTGCCGGGATTGATCTTCTTGCCGTCGACGCCCTTGCCGACCAGGTACATGCAGATCTCGTAATTGGCGACCAGCTGGGCGCCGCTCTTCTTCAGCACCTCCACCGCGCCGCTGACATGATCACTGTGGCCGTGGGTCAGAAGCACATGGGTGACGCCTTCCGCCGGCCCCTCCCAGCCGCTCGTCCATGATGGGTTGCCGACGAGATAGGGGTCGATCAGGATGTTCGCGCCTGATGTCTCGACGCGGAAGGCGGAATGTCCGTACCAGGTCAATTTCATCGATCGTGTTCCTCGATTTTGGTTGCGCCGGAAGATAGAACGCCGGCAGCAAAATTAAAGTGACATAGTGTGCTCGCGGTTCAAAAGAACGTGTCGCGCTCTTTGTGACGGCAAGTCTGGGTCACGGTTAGACTGGGTCACGGTAAAACTGGTTGGGGAAAGCCGTTGGGCATCATAGCAATCGAGGATCTGCCGGCACGGCTGGAGGGCGGCAGGACGCTGGCCGGGCTCGACCTCGGCGACAAGACGATCGGTGTCGCCGTTTCCGACCGCGGCCTGTCCTTCGCCCATCCGCGCGCGGTCATCCTGCGCAAAAAGTTTTCGCTGGATGCGGCAGCGCTGCTCGCCCAGCTGCAGAAGGACAATGTCGGCGCGTTTGTACTCGGTCTCCCCATCAACATGGACGGTTCGGAAGGTCCCCGCGCCCAGAAGTCGCGCGCCTTCGTGCGCAACATGGCAGGTATAACCGACCTGCCCTTTGTGCTGTGGGACGAGCGGCTGTCGACGGTGGCGGCGGAGCGGACGCTGATCGAGATGGATTTCTCGCGCCGAAAGCGCGCCGGCAAGATCGATTCGGCGGCTGCGGCCTTTATTCTGCAGGGAGTTCTGGACCGGCTCCAGTCGCTTGACCCACGCGATCGGACGGAACCGGATTCCCCGCCTGCCGCCTGACCCAGGCCATGATGTTGCGGCGGCGGCGAAACGCCCACAATGCCATCAGCAGGAAGCCGTCGAAGATGCAGGCCCTTGCCACCATGCCCGGAATGATCGCCGGATCGATGCCCAGCATCTGCCCGTAGAGCTGAAACACGAAATCATGCAGCTGCCGGCTGAGCATGACGTAGCCGAAATTGATGTCGTTGAGCGACAGGAAGAACCAGCCCCAGAACAGAGCGAGTGGCGCGGCCCACAATGCGAACAGCGTGCGCATCAGTGACCGTCCCTGCGGCTGGAGCCGCCTCTGCGACCGCTGGGACCAATGTCCGGACGGCCGGAAATGCGCGATAGCAAGGAGCCGTGCGCGGCACCCTTGGCCATGGCATGGGCGGTGGCGCGGCTCTCTGCCTCCCGAGAAACCATGACAGCGAAGACCGACCTCCGCTCGGCCAGCATGGCGACATAGGAGGCCAGAAGTGCCGCCAATTGCACGGCGACAACCAAAAACAGGCCGTTGATGCCTCGCGCTGCGCCGCCGATCAGGATGAGCGACAACACCGCGGATGCCGAAATGAAGGCGGTCCGCGCCACACTGTCGGCTTCGTCCGGGCTCGCTGCGGCGTTAACCAGGCTCTCGACGAAGACCCAGCAAAACAGCACCGCCACGACCAGCAAGGCGATGGCCAGCGGCGCCACGACGGCAGCATTGTCGAGATCGGCCAGACGAGTGTTTTCCACGACGACGCCGAGCACGCCCAGAGCGCCCGCAACGCCGCGGTTTCCATCGACACAGATGAACGCCAGCAGGGCGAAAACCAGCGCCCAGTGCAAGGCCAGAAAGGACGTCAAAATGTGCCGCATGGCATTCCTGCTTTGGTGACAAAGACAGTGGGGTCTGCGGCCTGCGGCTGCAACGGAAACCATTCGTTAAGGTTAACGGCTGTCCACAGGCAGGCAAATTCGTTCACGGCCTGGCGGAAGGCCCTCAATTCACCGGCGGATAGAGCGTGTCGATGATCATGCGCGCATCGTGGCGCGAATCGAGCATGCCATAGGTGTTGCGCCACTGGCCGGCGAGCCGCGTCTCGACGAAGGCGTCCGCAATCCGCCCTGCCCCCAGCCGGCGCAATTCCGCAGCTGCCGCCGACAGCGCCAGCTGTTCGGTCAGCAGGCGGGCCGACCCCTCATCGGTGCCGGCGACCTGCATGGCCGCCTTGAGCACGCCAATGGTTCCGCGTCCGCCGGCGCCGAGATCG
Organism: Mesorhizobium sp. P160219; assembly: GCF_057786095.1. Taxonomy (NCBI): domain Bacteria; kingdom Pseudomonadati; phylum Pseudomonadota; class Alphaproteobacteria; order Hyphomicrobiales; family Phyllobacteriaceae; genus Mesorhizobium; species Mesorhizobium sp. P160219. The sequence continues at coordinate 4,308,749 of NZ_JBYNWG010000001.1, read as the reverse complement.
CGGTCGATGCCGGCCAGCACCTCCTCGAACAGGCCGGGCGCGCGGCCGAGCACGCGCAGCACGTCGAGCGCCATGACATTGCCTGAGCCCTCCCAGATCGCATTGACCGGGGCTTCGCGGTAGTAGCGGGCGAGCGGCGCTTCCTCGACATAGCCATTGCCGCCGAGGCACTCCATCGCCTCATAGAGCAGTGGCGGCGCGATCTTGCAGACCCAGTATTTGACCACCGGGGTCATGGCGCGGGCAAAAGCAGCCTCGCCGCGGTCGCCGGCAGCCTCGTCGAAGGAGCGCGCCAGTCGGAACGAGAGTGCCGTGGCGGCGGCGACATCGAGCGCCATGTCCGCCAGCACGCGCTGCATAAGCGGCTGTTCGATCAGCGTCGAGCCGGCCACCTGGCGGTGACGGGCGTGATGCACGGCCTCAGCCAGCCCCGCTCGCATGATTGCCGACGAGGCGACGGCGCAGTCGAGCCGGGTCAGCGTGACCATGTCCATGATCGTCTTTATACCGGCGCCGGGCTCGCCGACCATCTCGCCGATGGCGTTGACGAACTCTACCTCCGATGAGGCGTTGGAGCGGTTGCCGAGCTTGTCCTTCAGCCGCTGAAAGCGGAAGCCGTTGCCGGAACCGTCGCCGAGGATGCGCGGGACGAGAAAACAGGAAAGCCCTTCCGGCGCCTGTCCAAGCACGAGAAAAGCGTCCGACATCGGCGCCGACATGAACCATTTGTGGCCGGTGAGGCGATAAAAGCCGCTGCCGGCGCGTTCGGCCCGTGTGGTGTTGGCGCGCACGTCGGTGCCGCCCTGCTTTTCGGTCATGCCCATGCCGAGCGTCAGCCCGGCCTTGTCGACCGGCGGCTTCTGGCTCTGGTCGTATTTGCGCGTCGTCACGCGCGGCGCCCATTCGCGAAACAGCTTTGGGCTGGCCATCAGGGCGGCCAGCGAAGCGCTGGTCATGGTGATGGGGCAGAGATGCCCGGTCTCGAGTTCGGCGGTCAGGTAGAAACGCGCGGCGCGCACCTGATGGCGACGGCCGATCTCGCTATCGCCGTTTTCCCAGATCGAGGAATGCAGGCCGCCGGCAACCGAGCGGCGCATCAGCGCATGATAGGCCGGATGGAATTCGACGAGGTCGATGCGCCGGCCCTGACGGTCATGCGTGCGGAGCTTCGGCGTCTCGACATTGGCGAGGCGCGCCAGCTCCTGCGCCTCCTGCGTCAGGACGAACCGGCCAAGCCCGTCGAGGTCCTTGCGCACCGGATCGGAAAAACGCTCGGCAAGCTGGATCAGCAACGGATCGCCCCGCCAGGCGTTGCCGCCCGTCAGCGGCGGCGGCTGGTTGGTCACGTCGTCGGTCACGCCCAATCCTTCTGAAAGTAGAAGGGCCTTCTAACGGTAGAAAGGCCTTATCATCACAAGGCTTCGAATCCGAAGCAATCGGCTAGATATAGCCCAAGCCAGGCGGCGCGCGCGACGAAAATACCGGGGAGAAAGGCCGCAATCCCAAGCTGGCGCTTGCGGCAAGGAATTCTCCCCCCTATAGCAGCGCCTTGAGATGACCGACGCTTCGTCCCTGCCGCTTTATCCTCACCGCCATCTTCTGGGCATCCGCGATCTTTCCCCCGGTGATATCGAGCTCCTGCTCGACCGGGCCGATCGCGCCGTCGCCATTTCGCGGCAGTCCGAAAAGAAGACCTCGACGCTGCGCGGCCGCACCCAGATCAACCTCTTCTACGAAGCCTCGACGCGCACGCAGTCGTCGTTCGAACTGGCCGGGAAACGGCTCGGCGCCGACGTCATGAACATGTCGGTGGCGAGCTCTTCGGTGAAGAAGGGCGAGACGCTGATCGACACGGCGATGACGCTGAACGCCATGCGGCCCGACATCCTGATCATCCGCCACCAGTCTGCGGGCGCCGCCGCCCTTTTGGCGCAGAAGGTCGGCTGCTCGGTGGTCAATGCCGGCGACGGCGCGCATGAACACCCGACGCAGGCGCTGCTCGACGCGCTGACCATCCGCCGCGCCAAGGGGCCGCTGTCGAAACTGATCGTAGCGATCTGCGGCGACATCCTGCATTCGCGCGTCGCGCGTTCCAACATCATGCTGTTGAACGCGCTTGGCGCGCAGGTGCGGGTCGTGGCGCCGTCGACGCTGCTGCCCACCGGCATCGAGAAAATGGGCGTCATCGTCTCGCGCTCGATGGCCGAGGGCCTCAAGGGCGCCGACGTGGTGATGATGCTGCGCCTGCAGCGTGAGCGGATGGAAGGCGCCTTCGTGCCTTCGGTACGCGAATATTTCCGCTATTTCGGCCTCGATGCCGAAAAGCTGAAGGCCGCCAAGGACGGCGCGCTGGTGATGCATCCCGGTCCGATGAACCGCGGCGTCGAGATTGCGTCCGAAATCGCCGACGGTCCCCAAAGCGTCATCCAGGAACAGGTCGAGATGGGTGTCGCCGTGCGCATGGCGGTGATGGAAGCGCTGCTCGACCCGCGCCGCAACGAGGGCCGGGTGGCATGAGCACGACGGTCTTTGAGCGCGCCCGCATCGTCGACCCGTCACGCGGCATCGACGAGGTCGGCACCGTGATCGTCGAGGGGAAAAAGATCGTTGCCGCCGGCAAGGCTGCCCTGAACCAGGGCCTGCCGGCGGGAGCCACCGTGGTCGACTGCGCCGGCAAGGCAATCATTCCCGGCCTGATCGACGCGCGCGTCTTCATCGGCGAACCGGGCGGCGAACATCGCGAGACCATCGCTTCGGCCAGCGTTGCGGCGGCGGCCGGCGGCGTTACCTCCGTCGTTATGATGCCCGACACGGACCCGGTGATCGACAATGTCGCGCTGGTCGAATTCGTGCTGCGCACCGCCCGGGACACGGCAAGCGTCAACATCTTTCCGGCGGCGGCGATCACCAAAGGCCTCGCCGGTCGCGAGATGACCGAATTCGGCCTGTTGCGCGAGGCCGGTGCGGTCGCCTTCACCGATGGGCGGCACACAATATCCAGCGCACTGGTGATGCGCCGGGCTCTCACCTATGCCCGCGATTTCGGTGGCGTCATCGCACATGAGACACAGGATGGCGACCTCGCTTCGGCAGGCGTGATGAATGAAGGCCTGTATGCCAGCTGGCTCGGCCTTGCCGGCATTCCGCGCGAGGCCGAGTCCATCCCGCTGGAGCGCGACCTGGCGCTGGCGCGGCTGACGCGCGGCGCCTACCACGCGGCCAAGATCTCGACGGCGACGGCAGCGCAAGCGGTGACGCGGGCGAAAGCCGACCAGGCCAATGTCACGGCGGGCGTGGCGATCCACAATCTGTCGCTGAACGAAAACGATGTCGGGGAATACCGCACCTTCTTCCGGCTGACGCCGCCTTTGCGCGCCGAGGAAGACCGGCTGGCCATGATCGAGGCGGTCAAGGACGGCACCATCGACATCATCGTCTCCTCGCACGACCCTCAGGATGTCGACACCAAGCGCCTTCCCTTCGCCGATGCAGCTGCCGGCGCGATCGGGTTGGAGACGCTGCTTGGAGCAGCGCTTCGGCTCTACCACAATGGCGACGTGCCGCTACTTCGGCTGGTCGAAACACTGTCCACCGCACCAGCAAGGCTGTTCGGCCTGCCGGGCGGCACGCTGAAGCCGGGAGCGCCGGCCGATCTTGCGCTGATCGACCTTGAAGAACCCTGGATCGTGAGTGAAAGCGGCATCCGCTCGCGCTCGAAAAACACCTGCTTCGAAGGTGCGCGGCTGCAAGGCATGGTCTTGCAAACGCTGGTGGCGGGCCGCACAGTGTTTTCGAGCTAGAGCGATCGCGCCACGTCGCAGACCGATATGTTGCTGGGGAAATGCGGGGGCAAACAATGAGTTATAACGTTATCCTGGCATTGCTGTTCGGCTATCTCCTCGGCTCGATTCCCTTCGGCCTCTTGATCACCCGCGCGGCCGGCCTCGGCGATGTGCGCAAAATCGGCTCCGGCAATATCGGCGCCACCAACGTTCTGCGCACCGGCAACAAGGGCCTCGCCGCCGCGACGCTGGTGCTCGACGCGTTGAAGGGTACGGCGGCGGTGATGATCGCGCGCCATTTTGGACACGACTACGGACTGTGGGCCGGCCTTGGACTCTGGGCGGGCCTTGGCGCCTTCCTTGGCCATCTGTTTCCGGTCTGGCTCGGTTTCAAGGGCGGCAAGGGCGTGGCGACCTATCTCGGCGTGCTGATCGCGCTCGGCTGGCATGTGGCGCTGATTTTTATCGTCGTCTGGCTGGCGATGGCTTTTCTGTTTCGCTATTCCTCGCTGGCAGCGCTGACGGCGGCGGTCATCGTGCCGATCGCGCTTTATTTCTGGAGCACACCTGAGACCGCCGGGCTGTTCCTGGTGATGAGCCTGATCGTCATCTTCAAACATCGCGCCAACATTTCGCGCCTTCTTGCCGGCACCGAAGGCAAGATCGGAGCCAAGGGTTGAGCAAGCCCGCCGCCGGGCCGCGCCTCAGCGACCGGCAGCGGCTGAGCTGGCTGCGGCTGATCCGCACACAAAATGTCGGCCCGGCCTCGTTTCGCGAATTGATCAACCGCTTTGGTTCGGCGGAGGCGGCGTTGGAGATGCTGCCCGAGCTGATGATTTCGGGCGGAGCCAAAAGGATCATGCGCATTCCTTCCGTGGAGGAAGCCGAAGCGGAACTCGACGCAGCCAGTGAAAACGGCGCCCGCTTCGTCGGCATCGGCGAGGCCGACTACCCGCCGATGCTGAAAAACATGGACAATCCGCCGCCACTGATTGCCGTGAAGGGCGAGGCAGCCGTCTTTCGCCTGCCGGCGGTGGCCATCGTCGGCGCCCGCAACGCGTCGCTCGCCGGCATCAAGATGGCGCGCATGCTGGCGGCGGATCTTGGCCGCGACGGCTACGTCATCGTTTCCGGCCTGGCGCGCGGCATCGACACGGCAGCACACCAGGGCAGTCTCTCGACTGGTACAGTGGGTGTGCTGGCCGGTGGGCTCGATGTCCCCTACCCGCCCGAAAATATCGGCTTGTGCGAAGACATTGCCGAGCGTGGCGGCGCCGTTATTTCGGAAATGCCGTTCGGCTGGCAGCCGCGGGCGCAGGATTTTCCGCGCCGCAACCGGCTTGTCGCGGGCGCCGCCCTCGGACTGGTGGTCATCGAAGCTGCGCAACGCTCCGGCTCGCTGATCAGCGCGCGCCTGGCCGGCGAGATGGGCCGGCTGGTCTTTGCCGTACCGGGTTCGCCGCTCGATCCGCGCTGCGCCGGCTCCAACGGCCTGCTCAAGGACGGCGCCACCCTGGTCACCGAGGCGGCCGATGTTTCCGGTGCGATCGCACCCTTGGCGGGCACGCGAACGCGAAGCATTGCGCCGCCAGAAAAGGCACCCGATTTTTCGGCAACTCCCCCGCCCGGTGAGGACGAACGCAGCGGCGTGCTCGAAGTGCTAGGCCCAACGCCGGTGGGCGTGGACGAGATCATCCGCCACACCGGCCTCAACGCCGCGCAAGTCTCCATGGTGCTGCTGGAACTCGACCTTGCCGGCCGCATCGAGCGCCATGCCGGCGGCAATGTCTCACTGGTTTCGTGAAAGCCTGAGACTTAGTTTGCGGCCGCAAATACCGCAGCACTTTCAGACATGAGGCGCCGCGCGGCGGGTTGGACATTATCCCTGTATGTAATGCATTGGCGGTAGCGGCCATCGGCAACGCGCTGTTTACCAATGCGCTCCCACTCCGGTGTCCAGGAGGAATTCCAGTCAAAATCCTGGGACATCAGATTTTCCCTGTCGAAGCATTGCGGATCCCTCTCGAGTATCCGACGCGCTTCATCGGCGAGGGGACTATAATTTTCAACAGCCGCTATCTTCCGCGCCCGCGCGGCCGGGGAAAGCTGAATTGCCGATTCGACACGTCCCGCCACATTTGGAACCGCAGCGGAACAAAGCTGTTTGCCGACCTGTGCCGTCTTTCGCAGTCCTCGGCAGAGGGCCTGGCCAAACGCAAAGGCAAGATCATGTATGGGATTATAGCCGTCGACCGCATCCGATACGATCTGGACATTCTTTGCGGTCGTTAGATCGGCGCGCACTCTCGAAAACACGTCGATCAGGAAATCATGGTTCCCGGCCAGCAGCGCTTCGTACCAGGCGCCATCCGGAATTTCCCCAAACACCGCGCCGCGTGTCGCGCCCGCAGCTTCGACCAGATCGCGCGAATAGCGGGTTCGCGATGTTTCCTTGCCGCCTGATCCGTCGGTCAGAAGATAGACCCTTGGTTTGGCGATCTCGAGCCAATGGTGGATCCTGAGTTCGTGCCCGGGGTGAGCGAGAATCAGCACGTTTTCCAGTTTTTCTCCTGACTTTTCAGGCAACAATGGCTCCAATCCAGTTTCTGGTCCGATCGAGCCGAATGGCCTGGGGACAAATTCAGGAGCAAACCTTGGCCGCGACAATGCTGACGAAGCTTGTTTGGTCAGCGGCTTCAACTTAAGACGCTGCCAGAAACTCATGCGCCTTTCTCTCTCATATCAGATGTAGTGCGCAAGCAAGGAATCGCCCGTTGCGAATTCTTATCACCAATCTCTCCCTGTCGCGAAACAGCGGATCGGAAGCGGTCGTCGAACTGTTGGCCGACGGGCTTCGCGACGCCGGCCATCAGACCATGCTGCTGGCTCCCACTCTGGGCGACATGGCCGATAGAATGCGTCGGCGCGGGCATCATGTCGTCGATCGGATTGCCGAGATCGTCGAAAGGCCCGATGTCATTCACGCCCAGCATCTGACGCCCTGCCTGACTGCGCTCGCCAGGTTTCCCGACGTGCCAGCGGTATTTTCCTGTCACAGCGCCTTCTTTGAAGTCGAAGCGCCGATGCTGCATCCCCAGATACGCCATTGGATTGCGGTCGACGAGGCGTGCCGAGCCAAATGCCTGTCGAGGGGCATACCGGCCGACCAGATGAGCCTTGTCTACAACGCGGTCGATCTCAATCGCTTCAAACAGCGCCCACCGCTCCCCGCCAGACCCGCGCGAGGCCTGCTGCTGACCAAGAATTTCGAGCACCAGGCGGCGGTTCGTGAGGCCTGTGCGAGAAGTGGCATCCAGCTGGATGAGCTAGGTCCAGCCACCGGGCGGTTTTCGCAGCAGCTGGAACAGGATCTGCTTGGTTACGACATCGTGTTCGCAACCGCCCGGATGGCCATCGAGGCAGCTGCGGTCGGCTGTTCCGTCGTGGTTTGCGACGCGCGCGGTTTCGCGGGATTGCTAAGCAGCGCAAACATGGAGGCATGGCGTCGCTTCAATCTGGGCGTTGGGCTTTTGACCAAGCCGACCACGGTCGAAAATCTTCTGGGCGCGATATCCGGTTTCGGTGCGAACGATGCCGCGGCGGTGTCCACCTATTTTCGGAAGGCGGCCGGCGATGCGTATTTTATCGAGGAACATCTGCGCATCTATGATCAGGTGCTGCGATCCGACAGGGGGCTGGATCCCGATGAGCGCGCGCTTGCGACCGCCGTGTGGATCGAAGAGATCGGGGTCTCGCATCCACGCCGAAGATGGTTTCATATCGTGAAAGAATTGCACGGCTGGCCGGATGCGCCCGAATTGGCGACGCTTCTGGCTCAGTCCCACGCGAACTCGCGAGTTTTGGAGAAGCTTGGCGAACAGAACGCCAGAACCCAGCAGCTTGTTCTGGACGAGGCTGTCTCGCGAGCCGCCGCGCTGGGCGACAACCCGGCTGTGCTGAGCCGGGTGGAGGAACAGCTTTCGAACCTTTCAAATTTTGTGGACGAGATAAAGCGGCTGTACAACGGTATGATCCCCTTGTTCATCAGAAAGCTTCTCCTTCGGGCGCGTAAAGGGGCCGGACATTGACAGGGCTCGACGGCTTGGACCGCGATAAATTGAGTGGCTACAGCATCTGCACCTCGCCACGATCCGGCAGCAATTTCTTGTGCCAGCATCTGAGCGGCACGGGCCTGCTCGGACATCCGCTGGAATATTTCAATTGGGGCGGGCGGCGCTATTTCGATGACCCGGACTACCCCAAGGATATCGCCGGCCAGGTCTGGAAGATCCTTACCATGGGCGCCACTCCCAACGGCATCTACGGCTTGAAGTTATTTGCCCACCAGCACGACTGGATTTCGGGCGAGGTGAACTGGGTCGATGCCCTTCCCAATCTTCGCTTCGTTCTGCTCACCAGACGCGACTTGCTTGGCCAAGCGATTTCCTGGGCACGCGCGCTGCAGACAGGACAATACCGATCGAGCCAACCGATGGCCCAGAAGCCGGTCTTCGACGCTGGACTGATCCAGAGCCAGCTCAACGCCCTTGCTCGTGAACGAGCCCGCTGGGAGATGTTCTTTGCGCGCACCGGTATCGAGCCCTTGCGGTTCGAATACGAGACAATGATCGAGGACCCTCGCCACGCCGTCAGTCAGGTCGCCGAGCTGATGGGCCTGAAGCCGCCCTCCAGGCTGGACCCCGGCAACGTGACCGTTGAGCTGCAAAGGGATGCATCAAACCTCGAATGGGCAGACCGCTTCCGGGCAGAGCGCGGCGACCCGAACATCCTGGACTTGATCTAGCTCCGCAGAATTCGTCTTCGGGCTGTCTGGAGCGCCGCTGAGCGGGTAGCAAAAGTAGCCATTTACTCTTCGCCATCCCGTCTGTATCACCGCCCCAGACCGCGTGGGGCGCCACGCCATCCAGCCGGGGGGCAGATGTCGACACCGTTCAATGCATTTACTTTGGTTGAGTTTCTCGCCTTTGCAGGGTTGAGCTTCCTTTATGTCCGGGCAGACGATTCGTTATCCCCCAGGGGCAAGACCGAGTGTACCATCGTCGCAGGGATACTGTTTGCGATCCTGGTCGCGGCAAGAGCCCCGGCGTTGCTTACCTTCTACAGGGTTTGGGCTGAAATTGGCCCTCTGTACTTCGGCTATGCCTATGCGAACGGTCCGTTAGCCGCTCTGTTCAACCCGGCAAGCAATTACTACGATCTAGCGGCAAACCTATCTTCAGCCGTTGCGGTGTCGGCCGGACTTCAGTGGTGGCCGGTCGTTGACACCGGCTCCGGTCTTCTGGTGGCTTTGCTGTTTCCATTTGTTGTCGCCGGCACAACGCAATCGATATCGTGGCGAACCGGAATCCTGTTGGCGGTTGCGACCGCGCTCTATTGCGTCACCGCATCGGAAACATTCGGAACGGCACTGCACATCAAAGGCTGGGGACCTGTTTATGCCGCGCTTGTTTTTGGGTCGTTGGCGTTCAAACAGCCGCTCAATCGCGTTCATATCGGTCTTCTTCTAGTGCTGCCGTTCACAGGAACCCCCGCAGCTTTCGCGCTTATCATATGGGCGGCTGCCGGCTTTGTGCTACGGCAGCCTTATCTTGTCCGACCTCTGGTTTGGTCTATTCCTGGATTGGCGACGCAGATCGGCTGCGCACTGTTGCCGGCAACGAATACCGGCTTGGCCGTACGGCCGTTCACGTTCCTCGGTTTTGCAAGCTTGCCAGACCTGTTCCTGCTCAAGGTGGGTGGTGCGATCCTTTGGCCGGCCTTGTTTTTCAGCAACTTGACACCGGGTACGCTTGAACTGATAGCAGCTGCCATCGTGTTCCTTGGCGTGCTTGGAGCTGCAGTTTTCCTCGCCCGCCGCCAGCCCATCCTGCTGCTCGTCCCGATCGTTGCGCTGCAATTTTCGGCTACTGCGATTCTCGCCGTCGGAGGTGCCGAGTCACTGCTCCAATCAGGATCTGGCTTCAGGTATTACTTCGCGCCAGTTGCAACACTTCTGATCGTTCTGGCGATTTGGGCGTCTTCGTGGAGGTTGGTTACAAGGGTCGCGGCGGTTGCTATTTGCCTATGCGCGGTCCTCGCAAATCGAGACTACAACGCCATGGTCGACGGCTTGTTCTTCACACCGTCCCACACCAGTTGGTCCTCGCAGGCAACGACCCATCTCACGTCACCGTCGCAAACGCTTGTAAATTACCCCGGAGCAGGCGGAGTACAGCTACCGGACTGTGGAGAATACCACTGCTAACAAGCACATCAGGTTGTTTCGGAATTGTGATGGTACATGACGAACCTGCCGACCAACGTCGCGCCTGCAATAACACCTCCAGCCAGCATCAGCAAAAAAACCTGGTGAAACTCAGGCGATTCGAGAGACGCCGCATTGCCGAGCAATGAACCGACATAGACATAACCAAAAAGGGCGGGAAGCGACGCTGCGGTTCCTATCACGTAGTCGGCGAGGCGAATTCCACTCGCGCCCAGCGCAATGCTTGTGGCGGCAAAGGGAACGACCGGTGACAGGCGGATCAGAAAAACCGATCGCCAGCCGTCAGCGGCAAGGAACTGTTTGACCTTGTCGAGGCCGCCAACAATTTTCGTGTTGGTAAAAGGAACGTTTTGCAGACCCTTTCGGCCTACGTAGTAGCCGACGATGCCGCCGGCCAAAGTCCCGACGAGCGCCATTGCCGATCCACCGGCGAATCCGTAAACCGCTCCGCCTGCGATCCCGAGCAGGGACGCCGGCAATATGCCGGTGGCGGCCACTAGAAACTGCATCACGACCAGCGCAACGAAACCGAACAGCCCTGTCTGCTGAACGCTCGCTTTGGCGATCCGCAAGATATCGTCGAGATAGCCCGACAGCGCCGCGGGGACGAGAACCATCGCAAGGCCCGCCACACCGAGGGCCATTCGTGTCCGACGCCTCATCAGATATTGCTCCCGACGAATAACGGATCTTGTCGAATGCCCAGTTTGCTGAGGCGAAACTTCGCCGCGGTTTTCAAGACACCCAAGCCATAGACGACGCTACGCCGAAAGTTGATCGACGACGCCTCCGGGAAGTATCTCGTCGGACAGGACATCTCGCCACCACGCAGGCCGAGATAGACGGCCTGGCAGACCATCTCATTGTCGAACACAAAGTCGTCCGAGCACCGGTGATAAGGAATCTCGGTCAACGCTTTCCGGCTCCAGCACCGAAAGCCAGTGTGAAACTCCGACATTTTCTGACCGATCAGAATGTTTTGAACCAGGGTCAGAAAGCGATTGGCGATATATTTATAGACCGGCATGCCGCCGCGCAGGGCACCCTTGCCCAAGATGCGCGAACCAAAGACGTAATCATACTCGCCAGAGGCGACCATCGAGGCAATCGCCGGCACCAACCTGGGCGAATATTGATAATCGGGATGAAGCATCACGACGATATCGGCATCGCGCTGCAGCGCCGCATCGTAACAAGTCTTCTGATTGCCACCGTAGCCTTTGTTGATCGAATGCTCGATTGTGTGAATGCCGAGCTGTCGCGAAATGCCGACAGTATCGTCCTTCGAGAGATCGTCCGTGAGAATAACGTCGTCGATCAATTGCATCGGCAAGGCGAAGTAGGTCTTCTCCAGTGTAGCCGACGCATTATAGGCGGGCATGATCACCGCCACACGCAATCCATCAATCATTTCTACGCTAACGCCCCGATGTTGCGTTTCCATTGCCGGAAAACGTCCTATAGCGCAAGCCGGCCTAGCATTTCCCGGACCACGTGCAGCAAAAACGCCACGCAATGTTTTCGCCCGCACCAAAGACGCCGGAACGAGAGACCGTGGTGGTCGAGGTCCCTGTTGAGGTCCCGGTTTATGTCGAGCCGCCAATCCAGTCGACAACAGAACTCGCGCGCCTGCTGGCAAAGCGGGTCCGGCGCAAGGCGCTTTCCCTGGTCGGGTTGTCCTAAAGTTAGCAGATCAAGCAAACTGGGGCCGTCGGTTGCCGGGCAACGACGGCGCGCAGTCAGATCCATTCCAGATTGATGTTTCGGATGTTTCCTGGGCGATGCGCTGGCGAATGCGCTCCACCCGATGCGCTATGTCTGGCGACACCCGGTCGTGCGTTTCAACCAGAATGGCGCCGACAGCATCTTGCAGCCCAGCTTCGAGGATGGCTTCCAGGCATTCGGCTTCGCTGCCCTCAATGTCCATCTTCATGATCGATGGCACGCCGGCGGCGCCAACGCCGGTACAGATGCCACCGCAGGGTATTTTTCCAGGCGGCTCTCGGAAAAGCACTCCGCCATTCCAGGGCTCTCCGTTGCACTGACGATCACGCTGGCAACGGCATATTCGACAGCTGATGAAACCCGGGCTCGACAGTCTGCGCATCAGTCAGCGGAACAGATACCGCGATACCTCCGGATTGCCACGGCGCCACATCACATTGTCCAGAAAATAATGGTGCACATTGATGAAGATCAGCACGATGAAGAAGAACAGCGATGACCCCAGCACTTGCCTGTCATACGGGATCAAGGCCGTCAGCGCGGATGGGATCAGCCAGAAGCCGAGATAGCCAAGGGCCGTGCCGCCGACGATGAAGCCGAGGAGCCGAAACCTGTATAGGGGTCCAAGAAAGGACAGGATTTTCGGCTGCGGATCGCCTTCAGCGTCCAAGCTGTCGCGCTCGACGTTCGTCTGGTAGCGCCAGACCACGGCGAGGTACTGCAGCGAGTGGAGCGCTGGCACGATCAGCAGCCAGAGCGGGTTTATCCTTGCAATCAGGATCCAGAGATAGAGCGACGCGACATAGGCCACCAGACCGTTATAAGGCAGGCCGCCGCCGTTCTTCCGCCAGCGATTGACCAGCATCAAAAGCGTAGCCGCCGTCGACGCAACGGCCGCCAGCATGGCGATGTTGGTGACCCAGGAAGGGGCCGCGAAGGTGTAATAGTCCAGGCCGTAATATTTGCCTTGGGTGACTGCGGTATTCGTCTGCAGCCATGCCAGGATCCACACCGCATAGGAGTTGACCAGCAGCACCTTCTTGTCGCGGTCGTCGAAGAATTTGCGCTTCAGCACCGCATCCACCATCAGCATGCCATAGCCCTGCTTGACGTAGTGCCAGCCGACGAAAAAGAACATCGCGTTGGTGGCATAGCCGAGCAGGCGCGTGTTCGCCGCCGCCGCGCCATAGGCGAAGAACCCGGCCATGGCGAGGGGCACGACAATGCCCGCGAAGATGTAGCGAAGCTGCAGGCTCCTGTCGTAGCCGTCGCCCGTCACCTTGCGCCCGAAATTGCGGTAGAAAAGCTGGTAGGAGTGGGCGAAGTGGGGATAGTTCACGAGATAGGCAACGATCACCATCGTTGCGGCCACCGGACCCTCATATTCGAGCGGAACGAGAAACAGCACCGGCAGGATGAGAAACGCGCTGCCGCCCAGCATGAGGAAATCGGCGACCGGGCCGAAGAGGTACTTTTGAGGCGCCGCCGCCTTAGGAGCGACAGCATCCGCCGAAAGCTGAAGTGTCATGTCAGAACCTCCCCTGGGAAAGGCTGAGTTTAGCCATCGACTGGGATGGGGACAAGGTTGGAGCTGCCGCTCCGCGCCCGAACACTGGGCCATCCTGCTGTTTCGCCAATGGTCTCGATCCGCCATGGCTTGAACCCGTGAACCTCTCGATAAAAAAGGTGGGGGGCCTCCGCTGTTAAAAAAGCGCACCACCCCAATTTACGACTAACATGTTAGTGTGCTAGCACAGCATACATACCTGCTTCGGAGACCTTCCGGTGACATCACGCTTTGGCCTTTCGGCCGCTCTCGCCACGCCTTTCGATGCCCGCGGGCAGATCGCCACCGCCCCCATGATCGCTCAGGCCGAAAGTTGCCTGGCGCAGGGTTGCGGCAGCGTGACGCTTTTCGGCACCACAGGGGAAGGCGCATCGGTGGGCACGACGGAGCGGCGGTCGGTGACCGAGGCCATGCTGGCTGCTGGAATCCTGCCGCATCAACTCGTTGCCGGCGTGCTGGTCGACGCCGCCGAAGACGCCGCCGAACAGGCACAGCATGCCTTGCAGCGAGGCGCCCGAAACATTCTGCTGGCCCCGCCGAGCTACTTCAAGAATGTCGGCGAGGACGGCCTTTTCGGCTGGTTCTCCGCCGTCTTTGCCGCGCTCGGCCCCCTCGCCCGTGACGTGCTGCTCTACAACATCCCTTCGGTTACCATGGTGCAGCTTTCGCTTGGCCTGATCGGCCGGTTGCGCACTGCTTTTCCCGACGTGGTCGCCGGGGTCAAGGATTCCGGTGGAAATTGGAGCTACAGCGAGGCGCTGCTTGCCGCCCATGGCGATCTGGTGATCCTGATCGGCGATGAAAGGCATCTGGCGCGTGCGGTGCGACTGGGTGCTCAAGGCGCAATCTCGGGCATGGCCAATTTCGTCCCGGGCGAAATCCGCGCCATGGCCGAGGACGGGCGCGACGATCCTCGCGTCGAGAGTTTTGTGCTCGAATTGCTCAAATATCCGGTCACCCCGGCGGTAAAGGTGATGGTGGCGCGTAAGACCGGCGACGAGCGCTGGCTGGCGGTCCGTCCGCCGCTGGAGCCGATCGCGTTGCAAGGGCAGCAGCAGCTTGCCTCAGCCTATGACAGCTTGTTTGCCAGGGAACCGGCCTGACCGGCAAAGGGAAGCGCGCCGAAATGGAAGACGGCAACGAACCGACCACCCTCAGGGAGAAGGCCTATGCCAGCTTCACGCGGCATTTGCTGGCGCGCGACTTCAAGCCAGGCCAGTTCGTGTCGCAACGTGAGCTGGTTGCCTTCACCGGACTGCCGCTCGGCGCCATTCGCGAGATCGTGCCGCGTCTCGAGGCGGAAGGACTGCTGACGACCATTCCGCAGCGCGGCATGCAGATCGCCCATATAGATATCAGCCTGATCCGCGAGGCCTTTCAGTTCCGCCTGTTCATGGAGCGTGAAGCGGTGGCGCTGTTTACGGTCAGCGCCTCCGATGCCGAGCTTGCCCGCTTGCGGCGCGAGCATGAGGACATGCATGCCCAGGCGCTTGCGCAGACCCCGACGCCGGAGATGGAGGCCAAGGCGCAGACCATCGACTGGGCCATGCACGACACGTTCATCGATGCGCTGGGCAACGAGATCATCGCCAAGGCCTATCTGGTCAATTCGGTGAAGATCCGCCTGATCCACCAGGAGCGGTTCCGTATCGACGGGCGCGTCGTGCCGGTCATGCGCGAGCACCTGGCGGTGATCGAAGCCATGGAGAGCCGCGATCCAGGGAAGGCGGTCGAGGCGATCAGTCTGCATATCGACAAGGCGCGCCGGCTGGCGCTGCAGATCTGAGGAAACCTGAGCCGCACCGCGGTCCGCGATGCAATCGATAACGACAACAACCGGGAGGAAGAAATGTCGTGCAATCTGTTCAACCCAACCAGGAGGCAACTGCTTCAGGGAACCGCGGCGCTTGCCGCCGCCGGCTTTGCGGGCGTTCGCCCAAGCTTTGCCGCCGGCGTCGACTGGAAGCGCTTTGCGGGAACGACGCTTGACGTCAATCTGGTGAAAAGCCCGCGCAGCGACACGCTGATAAAATACATCGCCGAGTTCGAGGAACTGACCGGGATCAAGGTCAATGCCGAAGCGACGCCGGAACAGCAGCAGCGCCAGAAGACGGTGATCGAACTGAGCTCCGGCAAACCGAGCTTCGACGTCGTGCATCTGAGCTACCACGTGCAGAAGCGCCAGTTCGAAAAGGGCGACTGGCTGGCCGACATATCAGGCTATCTCGCTGACCCGACCCTGACCGATCCTGCGCTGGTGGAAACCGATTTCGCCGATGCCGGCATGCTGTTTGCCAAGGACGGCCAGGGCGTGCTGCGCTCGCTGCCGTTCTCAGTCGACTACTGGATCGTCTACTGGAACAAGGAATTGTTCGAGGCCAAGGGCCTCAAATACCCTGAAACCTTCGAGCAATTGGTGGCGGCGGCCGAAGCGCTGACCGACCCGTCGACCAACACCTATGGATTTGTCGGCCGCGGCCTCAAGAACGCCAACACGCCGGTGTGGACGTCGCTTATGCTCGGCTACGACATGACGCCGCTCGACGACAAGGGCAAGCTGCGCACGACCTCGCCCGAGGCGGTCGAGGCAGCCAGCCTCTACCAGCGGCTGATGACCAAGTCGGCGCCTCCAGGCGTCACCGGATTCAACTGGGCCGAAGCCCAGTCCGCCTTCCTGCAAGGCAAGATCGGGATGTGGTTCGATGGCGTCGGCTTTGCCCCGCCAATGGAAAATCCGGAAAAGTCACGAGTGGTCGGCAAGGTTGGCTACGGCGTCATGCCGAAGGGGCCCAAGGCGCATGCCGCCGGCACCTTTGGCGACGGCCTCGGCGTGACGGCCACCAGCGAGAAGAAGGAGGCCGCCTACCTCTTCTGCCAGTGGGCGATTTCGCCCGCCATGGGCGCGCGCCTGCTGCAGGCGGGTGCCGGCGTGCCGTTCCGCAAGTCGGTGCTGGAAAATCCCAAGGTGCGCGAAGGCGTCACCATGCCGGCGAGTTGGCTCGATGCCGTGGTCGGCTCGGGCAATGTCAGCCGGCTGTCGCTGCCGGTCATCATTCCGGTCACCGAGTTCCGCGACATCTATGGCGTGGCGCTGACCAATCTGATCGCCGGCGCCGATCCGGCGGAGGAACTGAAGAAGGCCACCGAGCAGTTCCAGCCGGTGCTCGACCGGAGCGAGCAAGGCTGATGTCCGCCATCACCCCAGAACGCACCGGGGTGACGACGCAAGCCATCGAAGGGGGCCAGACCATCCGGCTGGCTCCCAACTACTGGCCTTTCGTCGTCCCGGCGCTCGTCGTCGTCGGCGCCGTGATCGTCTTTCCCTGGGCCTTCACACTGTGGATGAGCGTCAACCGCTGGACCCTCGGCCAGGCGCGAAGCTTTGCCGGGATGGAAAATTACCTGCGGCTGGCCGTCGACCAACGCTTCTGGGAATCGCTTTTCCATACGCTGACCTACACGGCGCTTTCGGTTGCGGCGCCGATGTTCCTCGGCACTGTCGCGGCGCTGATCTTCGACGCCAAATTTCCGCTGCGCGGCCTGTTGCGCGGCGTCTTCGTCATGCCGATGATGGCAACGCCAGTCGCCGTGGCGCTGGTCTGGACGATGATGTTCCATCCCCAGCTCGGCGTGCTCAACTATCTGTTGTCGCTGGTCGGCATCCCGGCGCAGGAATGGATCTTTAATGCCAGGACGGTCATCCCGTCCCTGGTTGCGGTCGAGACATGGCAGTGGACGCCGCTGGTGATGCTGATCGTGCTGGGCGGCTTGGCCTCCGTGCCGCGCGAGCCCTTCGAGAGCGCCGAGATCGATGGCGCCAACGCCTGGCAGCAATTCCGCTATCTCACCTTGCCGATGATCGCGCCGTTCCTGATGATCGCGATGATCATCCGCACCATCGATGCGCTGAAAAGTTTTGACATCATCTATGCCATGACCCAGGGCGGACCGGGCACGGCCTCGGAAACCATCAACATCTATCTCTACAACACCGCCTTCTCCTACTACGACATCGGCTATGGCTCGGCCATGGCCGTGGTGTTCTTCATCGTCATCGTCGCGCTGTCCTTCATCCTGCTGATGCTGCGCCAGCGCTCCCAATGGATCGGGGTGGAGGGCAAATAGATGAGTTCACGGCTGCTCAACCGGATCGGGCTGTTTTTCGCGGCTCTGGTCTTCGTCTCGCCGGCGATCCTGTTCTTCCTCTGGATGGTCTCGCTGTCGCTGAAGTTCGAGATCGACAACGGTGCATACCCGCCGATTCTGATCCCGGAACATCTCGCCTGGTCGAACTATGTGAAGGTATTCGAGGAGAACAATTTCCTGCTCTATTTCTGGAATTCGGTTCTGGTGACGGGCACGGCAACGTTGCTGGCGCTGCTGATCGGCGTGCCGGCGGGCTATGGCATCGCGCGGCTCAAGGCCGAACGCTCGGCGGTGGTCATCATGATCGCCCGCATGACGCCGGGGCTTTCCTATCTCATTCCGCTGTTCCTGCTGTTCCAGTGGGTCGGCATTCTCGGCACACTGTGGCCGCAGATCATCATCCATCTGGTGGTGACGGTGCCGATCGTGGTCTGGGTGATGATCGGCTATTTCGAGACCACGCCGATGGAGCTGGAAGAAGCGGCCAACATTGATGGCGCCAGTTCCTGGCAGGTGTTCCGGCTGGTCGCCTTGCCCATCGCCAAGCCGGGCATTGTCGTCGCCTTCATCCTGTCGATCATCTTCTCATGGAACAATTTCGTCTTCGGCATTGTGCTCGCCAGCCGCGAGACTCGCACGCTGCCGGTCGCCGTCTACAACATGCTTTCCTACGAGCAGGTGAGCTGGGGTCCGCTCGCCGCCGCAGCACTTGTGGTGACGCTGCCGGTGCTGGTGCTGACCCTGTTCGCGCAAAGGCAGATCGTCGCCGGGCTGACCGCAGGCGCCGTCAAGGGCGGCTGAGGCACGGCCCCGACATCACTCATTTCCGGGAGAAATCCAATGGCATCGGTAACAATCAACAACGTTCAGAAGGCTTTCGGAGCCGCCAAGATCATCCACGATGTCAGCGTCGACATCGCCGATGGCGAATTCGTCATCCTGGTCGGGCCGTCGGGCTGCGGAAAGTCGACGCTGCTGCGCATGATTGCCGGACTGGAAACGATCTCGGGCGGCAGGATCGCCATTGGCGATCGCCTCGTCAACAATCTCAGGGCGCGCGACCGAAACATCGCCATGGTGTTCCAGAACTACGCGCTCTATCCGCATATGACGGTGGCCGACAATATGGGCTTTGCCCTGAAGATCAAGAAAGCCGATCCGGCCGACACCGCCGGCCGCGTCGGCAGGGCCGCCAGCATTCTCGGCCTGGACAAGCTGCTCGACCGCTATCCGCGTCAGCTTTCCGGCGGCCAGCGCCAGCGCGTCGCCATGGGCCGCGCCATCGTGCGCGACCCGCAGGTGTTCCTGTTCGACGAGCCGCTGTCCAATCTCGACGCCAAATTGCGCGTGCAGATGCGCGGCGAGATCAAGGCGCTGCACCAGCGGCTGGGAACCACCACCATCTACGTTACCCACGACCAGATCGAGGCCATGACCATGGCCGACAAGATCGTCGTGCTGCATGACGGCCTTGTCGAGCAGATCGGCGCGCCGCTCGATCTCTACGATCGCCCGGCCAACCTCTTCGTTGCCGGGTTCATCGGCTCGCCGGCGATGAATTTCATTCGCGGCCATGTCGAGGAAGGTGTTTTCCGCAGCGCCGGTGGACTGATCTTGCCGCTGCCGGAAGGCATCGACCTGGCAAACATACCCGGCGGCGACCTCATCTACGGCATCCGCCCCGAACACATCCGAGCGACGACCGCCAAAGGAATCCCCGGCACGATCGTGCTTCTGGAAGCAACGGGTTCGGAAATCTTTGCCAGGGTCAACTGCGCCGGAGAAGAAATCTCCTGCCTTTTCCGCGAGCGGCTGGCACTGAAACAGGGCGAGCAGATGCGCATCGAGATCGACCGCGCCTGCGCTCATCTGTTCTACGTCAAGACCGGGCGGCGATTGTAGGGGGCGATGGGGGCTGCTGACAGGGCAACTTCCGCACGAAATATTTCTGGTGAGCGCGTCGGGGTTCGAACCCGAGACCTACTGATTAAAAGTTCTTTTTTGGCCTTTTGGGCAAGCTGTTGCTTTCATTTGATTTTATCCGCGTCTGCACATAAGCCATTGATTTCTATAGGACACCTTTTGACAAATCAGGACACTGTGAGACAATAACCGCACACTGCTAGCCGTCGGGCCGACGGACACAGTGCGGACACAGGAGCCTGACGTGAAGCTTTCAGATGTCGTGATCAAGAACCTACCGGCACCCGCCAGCGGAAACAAGATTACCTATGACGACGACGTGAAGGGCTTTGGCGTTCGCGTTACCAAGGCTGGCGCGCGGGCCTTCATCTTGAATTACCGCACTCGCTCCGGCCTGGAGCGCCGATATACGATCGGCTCCTTCCCAGACTGGAAAAGCGGTCCCGCACGCGAGGAAGCGAAACGCCTCAAGCAGCAGGTTGATGTGGGCGCTGATCCAATGGGTGACGTTGCCGCGGCGCGCGACGCAAAGACCGTGGCCGACCTGTGCGACCGTTTCGAAGAAGAACATCTGACCAAGAAGCGAGCTTCAACCTCTCGCGACTACAAGGCTTTGATCAAGAACCACATCCTGCCCGCCCTGAAAAACAAGAAGGTTGCTGAGGTCGAGTTTTCCGACATCGATGAGCTGCACCGAAAGATTTCGAAAGGCGCGCCCTATCTAGCAAACAGGACGGTGGCCGTTCTGTCGAAGATGTTTGGGCTCGCCATCAAGTGGAGGTGGCGCGCAGACAACCCCGCCAAGGGCGTCGAGCGCAATGATGAGCAGAAGCGCCATCGGTATTTGTCTATCGCCGAGTTGGCGACCCTGACCAAGGCGCTTGCCGAGCATGAGGACCAACAAGCCGCGAACATTGTGCGGCTGCTGCTGCTGACCGGCGCGCGCCGTGGCGAGGTCCAGGCCGCAAAGTGGGATCAGTTCGACATCAAGGATGGCGTGTGGACGAAACCAGGCTCGACCACGAAGCAGAAGACACTGCACCGCGTCCCCCTCTCCGCCCCTGCCCGGCAACTCCTCGTCGCCATCCATGCCGCCGCAGAGAAGGCAGCCGCGAAGCGTGGCGAAGACCTGTCGCCCTTCGTGTTCCCCGGCCGCGGCAGCCCGCACCGGATCGAGATCAAAAGAGCATGGCGTGAGCTTTGTGTCGCTGCCGGGATCGTGCAGGCGACATCTGCAAAGGACAGCAAAGGCAAGGAGCGGGTCACCCTGACGCCAACGGCACGCCTCCACGACCTGCGGCACACCTACGCCTCCGTCCTGGCGTCGGCTGGCCTGTCGCTACCGATCATCGGTGCCTTGCTCGGGCACTCGCAGCCGGCCACCACGGCCCGCTATGCGCACCTGATGGACGACCCGCTCCGGCAGGCAACTGAGCGAGCCGGCGCGATTGTGATGCCAACGGGCGAGAGCGCGAGTGGCGCGACGTCAGCGGAGATTTTTCCCATCAGGCAAGGAGCTTGACGATGAAGACGCTACAGCAGGCGGCGGACGACCTTATGGAAGCGATGCAGGACGAGGCAGACCTCGCCCGGCTTAAAGATCAGGCCTTGCTCGATGCGCTAACAAAGCGCGCCCCGCAACAGCCGCAGGAAGGTGCGGCCAAGTCGCCGGACGTCGCCACTCGCAAGGGATCGCAGTGATGGCCGTACAACTTCTTGGCGCGGCACCGATCCGAGCTGGCTGGGAAAAGGCCTACGATGCTGCGGTCCTTTTCGAGGCGAGGTATCCGCGAGCCGCTCCACCAACGCAGAAGGCGGTCGCCAAGCACCTCCTCGACGAGGGCGTGCTTCCGACCGGAAGCACCTCCCAGGAGACAGCCGAGGCCATGGTGCAAGAATGGCGGTGGGTTTGGCACTACGTGGCCGGCGTCGATCTGTACCGGGGTTGGATGACGGAATAAGAGGTGCACTATGGACCATCTTAGGGCTGGGATTGCCAATATTATCAGCGGAGCTGAGCAACAGCGCCGCGACGGGCTGATGGACGCTCTGAGGGCGGCCGCGGGCGCTTATGCCATTGACCGCGAGAAGAGCGCCAACATGGCATTGGCCGCCGTATCGGACTTTCTCCACGACGAACAGCTGGAAGCGCCGTTCCGGTTCTTGGTCGACATCCTGGACGAACGTCGGAAAAAAGGACGGCGGGCAAAGCCACTCCAGCGGGCGGTGGACGAGGCCTTGACGGTAGCAGCGGTCGACGCCCTGGTGGCGGAGAAACATATCTCGCTTGAGCAGGCTTGCAGGGACGTGGCGAAGGCAACTGGCGGCCGTATGAAACTTGGCGACGGAGAGTTGCAGCCTTGGGAGCAGCTAAAGAACCTGCGAGACAACATTCGCCACCGCAAAGCTAGCCCCGAGGCTACCGAAGTTTACGATTACCACTGCCGTGGTGGGTGGCAGGCTCAACCTTACGGACCGCCTGCGCCATTGACGCTCGATTGCGTAACGGAAATCTGGGCAAAACACCTCGAAGACAAATCCTGTAAATAGACCCTACTTTTACTACAGGCTGGCTTCAACGATCTTGTCATCCATTGTCAACGCACGGTGTTGTGCAGACCCTTGGAGAGCAAGATGAACACCACTGACGTCCTTCTTAACGGCTACCTTGACCGGGCATCGCTCGCAGATGCGCTGAAGTGCTCTGAGCGCACGGTTGCCAGATACGAAAATCAGCCGGACGGCATACCGAGCCTCATGGTGGGCGGGCGTAAATTGTATCGCCTTGTCGCAGTGCGCGAATGGCTCGACCGACGCGAGCGCAGGCCAAATCCACGGCGCGCGGCATATTAAGCGAAACCGCCGTCGCGAATGACTGGAAGGGTGGAGCACTGCCGGCAGCGCGCACAAAACCCCAAGGAAGGCAACACAGAAACACCCCGAAGTGGCGCCGCCGAGCCCGCCGACGGGCTCGCTGCGATTGCCGAGCCGCCAGAGCGAACCGTGAACGGCATTGAAATGGAACTAAGAACAATGAACATTCTCGACACCGCGACGGCCGAAAACGCTACAAAACTGATCGACCTGACGGCGTGGCGGCTTGCGGCACTGGCGAACGGCTACCTCGTCATGCTCACCCGCGACAAGGCGACCCCGCTGCATGACGCATGGCAGACCCTCGAACCGACACCGGAGATGATTATCAAGTGGGGCCGGTCGCGTAAGGGCGGCTCCAGCGGAGTGATTATCACCCCGCCGCTGATCGCGTTCGACGGCGACATCTACCAAAAGGAAATGTCCGACCTAGCATTCGAAGAGATCATGAACGGCGCGCCGGACCTGAACGACGAGCGCAACCCGCTGCTCATTCGCAACAGTGTCGGCCACAAGTTCACAATACTGGCCCGCATCGAAGGCGACTTTGACAGTATGTCTTCGCGTGCCTGGCTGCCGCCGGAGACGGACCTTGAGAAGGTCGCAGCGATGCCCCCTACAGAGCGAAAGGCGTTCATGAAGCAGAACAAGTGCCAGCTCGAAATTTTCGGCGGCACGCGCAAGCGGTACATAGGCGTGATCGGCACCCATTCGTTTGAAGCCGACGGCAATACGGTGGCCGCTAAATACTCATGGGTCGACGCGTCACCTGCCAACACGCCAATCGACAAACTGCCGTTGGTGACGAAACAGCAACTTTACGCGATCTGCGATGCCGTCGACCGGCTGTTCGAAAAGCGTGGTTGGGTGAAGCTGACCCACGCATCGCAGCGTGGGGATACCGGCAACCACAAGCCCGGCAACGACCCACATGCCGGCATCGAACTGTTATCGGCGGCCATGGCCGTCATCCCAAACGACAACGTCTCCTGGGACGAGTGGAACAAGGTGGGAATGGCACTGTGGCGGGCGTCGGAAGGCAGCGGCGAAGGTTTTCAGCTGTTCGATGAATGGTCGAAAAAGGCGGTGGGTAAGTACGACTACGCATGTTGCGCGGAGAGGTGGGAAGGCTTTGCAAACTCACCGCCCAGCGAGATCGGCGCCGGTACGATCTTCTATATGGCGAGCGAGGCAAATCCGAACTGGCGCGAAGGCCTCGACCGCGGCGACGGTGACCGCCCCCTCATCACAGTAAGGGCCGGTATCCTGCACACACTAGCGACGCAGGCGGAAACGGCGCTGATCGACGCCGGCGCACCGCTCTACGTTCACGGTGAAAGGATCAAGCGGCCTGTCGTCGACGAAGTCGACGCGTCCAAGGGGCGAAAAACCAAGGTGGCGAGGTTTGCGGAAGCCACGACCGACACGCTCAAAGACCATATGTCCCGTGTCGCTAATTTTCAAAAATGGGATGCCCGCAAAAAGACTTACGTGCCGACCGATCCATCCCACGACCTCGCTGCAACAATCCTTTCGCGTGATGGCGAATGGCGGCTGCCGCGCGTTGCGGGCGTCATCACCACGCCGACGCTGAGACCCGACGGAACCATCTTGAGTGAACCGGGCTATGATCCAGCAACACGGCTGATCCTCATCGACCCGCCGACGCTGCCGGCGATATCTGAAAGGCCAAGTCGAAGCGACGCGCTGCGAGCGCTCAGCACTCTCGACGGGCTCCTCACGGAGTTTCCATTTGCAGATGATGCAAGCCGCTCGGTGGCGCTGTCCGGGCTGATCACGCCGGTGGTGCGTGGTGCGCTAGTCGTCGCACCACTGCACGTGGTCAATGCCCCGGAAGCCGGTTCGGGCAAGAGCTACATCGTCGACCTCGCGTCCGCTATTGCCACAGGGCAGCGATGCCCGGTTATAGCGGCCGGCAGGACAGAGGAAGAGACGGAGAAGCGGCTCGGCTCAGCGCTCATGAAAGGGCAGGCGTTGATCTCGATCGATAATTTGAACGGCGAACTCTACGGCGACGCGCTGTGCCAGTTCATTGAAAGGCCAGTGAATGAAGTCCGCGTTCTGGGTCAATCGAAGAACGTCCGGATTGAGAGCCGGTCCACCATGTTCGCGACCGGCAACAATATCAAGATCGTGGGCGATATCGTTCGGCGATCGATCACCTGTTCTCTCGACCCCAATATGGAGCGGCCAGAGCTGCGGCAGTTCAAAGCCGACCCGTTCGAAATGGTGCTGGCCGACCGCGGCCACTACGTCGCCGCAGCTCTTACCATCGTTCGCGCATACAGCGTGGCCGGTTGTCCCGCTACGCTGCCGGCGCTGGCTTCGTTCGGTGACTGGTCACGGCTGGTTCGCTCAGCGATCGTATGGCTCGGTCGCACCGACCCTGTCGATACGATGGAAGCCGCGAGGGTCGACGACCCGAAAAAGACCCAGGTTCGGCAAGTCGTCGCTGCATGGCGCGACGCCTTGCAGGGTGAGGCAGCACGGCCTGACCCTACGGCCTTAGGCAAGCCGCTGGCCACAGCCGGGCTGAAAGAGCTCGCGGAAAAGAAGGGGACTATCGGCGGCTTCAAGCTCGACAATCCCGGCCTGCACGCGGCGCTGCTCGAAGTGGCCGGAGTGCCCGGCCGAGGTGAAATCGACACGCGAGAGTTAGGCAAATGGCTGGGGAAACAGAGCGGACGCGTCGTCGACGGCTTAAAAATCACATCCGTAAGAGACACGCACGCTAAGCAGAACCTGTGGTGCCTGGCAGAAGTGGGCGGCGGATAATGCAGCTGCGACGGCAGCAGCGGCGATGCTCGGGCACTTTGCGGGTATCAGCGGGTATCAGCGGGTATGCTTTCGATCCAACGAATAAAACTGTCGGAGTAATTACAATACCACACCTGACATCTATGAATTTATGGCCAAAAACATACCCGCTGATACCCGCTGATACCCGCACAAACCTAAACTCGGCTGAAAAACCTCTGCAGAACGACCACCGCTACCTCGCGCAGCTTAGGAACGAGATTGCCATGACAGACGATGACCACCTGCAACTGCGATCGGCTCTCGCCGAGGTCCAGCGCCTGATCCTTTCGGCGCCACACGCCAAGGCGATTGCAGTCCCTGACGACGGTCGAGCAAGGGAGCAACTTCGAAAATGGATCAAAGACGCGGAGCTGGCGCTGCGCGGCGGGCCGCAGGTTACACAGCACGACGGCGACGCGTGATAGGTTGAGCGAAGCGGATGGCGCGTCCTAGTCTCTTCAAACCTGAGATGGCGCAAACACTGCAGGACCTCGTGGCGCAGGGACATTCGCTCGGCGAGGTGGCGGCTGAGCTAGGCGTCAGTCGGATGACTTTGCACCGATGGATGCAACGTTACGTTACAACTTTGCGACAACCCCTAAAGGACGGGCTGACGCAACGCGCCGCGAACCGGGCGGCCGAAGCGGAACGCCTTTACGGGATTAGACACGCCAGGAACCGGCAATGGCTGCGGCTGCCGCCAAGGCCGAGCCGCGTCGACGCAACAGCTGCCCGCGCCACGCTGGGTTTGCTGCTAACGGAAGCGGCTACCGTGGCACCGGACGCCCTCTTGGAGGCTGGCGAGCCGATTATGAGCGCTATAGGACCCGCTCAAGATCAGGAGGCCGTGGGCCGCCACTCCGAGGCACATCCTCGGCCTGAAGATCGCCTAAGCGACCGCCGGCGAGCTCGCCAGAGGTCTTCCCTCGATCGCTCCGAGTTTGACGACGTATCTAGCTGGCATCGAAACCAACAGAGCCGCGGCGCACGGGGTCAGCCTATCGAACCCCAAGAGCCTCATGATTGGCAGAACGAGACGGACGACGGCGAAGCGCTGCCTATGGAAGATCCGCTAGCGGAGTGGTGACTTTTGTCCTCGCCCCCCATCCGCCTCACGCGCCAGGACAGCGGCTGCCACTGATGTTTTATCAGTAGACAGTTATGGACAAGTATGTTGATTTCGCTTGACTTTATGGGTCGCTGACTGCCTCGTGTCCGCACGATGTCCGCGATCAGAGCGTGAAATATGCCTACAGCTAGCGACGTAGCAGCCCTGCACAAGCCTGTAAGAGCGGCTAAGGTCGAAGCCCAAAGCCGCCTGACCACGGGCGGCCAGCTGTTTCTCGGTCGCGTCGACGGTCGCTCGACTGTGGCTAGGCGCTATCGGGATGTGCTGGCACTGCTCAGTGACGCCATCGGCGGCGCGCCATCCGACGCTCAAGCCCTACTGTTGCGCCGCGCTGCCACCCTATCGGTGATTTGCGAGCAGGCCGAAAGCGACATGGCCGGCGGCAAGCCGATCAACGCTGCCGCCTACAGCACCTCCACCAACACACTTCGTCGGGTACTCGCCGATCTCGGTCTAGCAAAATCTCGTCGCGCGCCCACTGCGGCGGCGTCCAAGCGGCTTGCCGGCACAATTGCCGGTTACCTCGCGGGGTAACAACAGACCATGTTGATCACAAAACGCACCCTGCCCGTGAACAACGCGCTCGCGCAACTCAGCGGAGCCTTCAACCGCACGCCACAGCAAGTTGTCCGAAACGGCATGGGTACACCCCCCTCGCTCGCGTCTGCGGCCCAGTGGTTCTTGGAAGATTTCGCCCGCATCAACGCTTTCCTCGCAACCCGAAAAAGGACACGACCATGACCAGTATCACCGGAGAGTGGGCACCGAACCCCGACGAGCTCGCGATGAGCGATAAGATGAACTCCCGGCGTAGCGACCGGCTGAACGCCCGAACGGTCGACAGCGACGAGCTCGGCGAAGTCGACGAGATCGACGAGGCCCTGAGCGCCGGCATTCCAGCCCACCGCCGGGCCAGCGAAATGAGCGATCTCGACTTCGCGCAGCTTACCGAACGCTCCAGCCCCGAGATCAAGACCTACGGGCCGGGCGAAGTGACACCCCTCGATGAACTCCTGAACGCCCAGCCCGCAGCGCCGGCTGCCGAAGACGCCGCCGCGCTCAAAGCCGAGGTGGCCAGGCTGCAGAGTGTCGTAGACCGCCTTGAAACCGACATCGCGCGATATCTGGCCCGGTATGCCGAGCTCGATGAAAGCCGCGCCGACGTCGTGTTGAACGGCGGCAACATCGAAAAGCTGCACAACGATCTCCGCGACGCCGAGCAGATGGTCAAGTCACTCACGGCCGCCGTCGAGCCGACGAAGGCCATGCTAGCTAAAGCCAAGACAGCCTCGCGCAACGCCACGGTCGGAAGGCAGGCCGTCGCTGCCAAGACCGAGCACTATGCACCGCTCGCCGACGCCTACGAGACCATGTTCGAGCTTCTGGCCGGCGTCTGTCACACCGCTAAGGTGATCGACGAGCACATGCTCGCCATTGAAGGCACCAACATGGCGGCGTTGGCGGCCGGCCGGGCGGACCTTGTAATCGACGCTCGCGCGATTAGACGGGCTGTAGTCGATACGATCGGCACGATGCGGGCCAGTGTCGTTGTCCCTGTCCGCATGGGTGAGACCGACGAGGCGTTCGAAGTTCGGCTTTGGTCCGTGGTCGAAACGAACGCACGGAAGGACCCGCGCAGCAAGAGCAACAAGACCATTGGCAAGGCTATGCTCACGGACTGCCGCGCGATGCACATCGAACGGCACGCGAACGAGGATGGCAAGGCCTACAGGGCACGCCAATGGGCCGCCGCCGCTATCACACTGCATTCGCAGCGATCCAAAGACGAAAGCGACGCGGATCACCGCCTGCGGCTGCGCGACGCGCTGGCAAAACGATTGCAGGTCGACCGCAAGGGTGAGAGCGACGATGCCTATCAGCTTAGGGTCGGGAACGCGCACGCCCTTTCGTTTTCAGGATATGATCAATCCGATCCACTGAAAGACGTGGCGGAAAAGGCCATGAAAGCCACCCGAAAGCATGCGCTAGGGCTCGAACCGACTGCGCTACATAGGCAGCACATGAACGTTCGTGAACTCGCGCCATTGCCGGGCGACACCAACGTCGTGCGGCGGATCGGCCGCCGCGAGTAGGGCAGCGGTTATAGACAGGATTTGCGGGAAAACTTGGCGCGAGGCCTGTCGGTCTCCGCGCCATCAGCGATATTCGAGCCACTTGGCAACTTTGTGGGTAATGGGATCGTACAGAGACTGGTCGCTCAGTTTGTCCCTCATGCCGGGCGACCGGCTGGCTAAGATTACTGGGGTTTTCTTGGTGAGCCCGCGTTTCGCTGTTATTGAGGTCGTCCGGAGGCAACAAGCCTCCCGCAGCCCGACAACTCAGCGGAGGGCGTTTCGTCTGCGGTTCTATTTGTCCAAACCGGGCGGCCAGAGATACTGCACCTTGTTGACGCCGAAATGATGCGGAAATCGCCCTTTCTTCGGAACGGACGGAGATTTCGATTGTTGGAATGGTCTAGACCGAGAGGAGATACCGACAATGGACCACACCAAGCATGTGCGGCTCACAGGCACGGAACTGACTCAGGACAATCTGGAAGATGCCACGATCTATGGCCCCGACGACGAGAAAATCGGGACGGTCTCACACACGCATGGGGCCGGCGATGCTACACAGGTCGTGATTGATGTCGGCGGGTTTCTGGGGATCGGCGCTAAGTCTGTTTCCGTGCCCGCCAGCCAGTTGGACTTCATGCGGGATGAAGATGGCGATGTTCACGCAGTGACCTCATGGACCAAAGATCAACTGAAAGAGATGCCCGAGCATCACGACGCTTGAGGCAATGGGGCTCTGCTCCACCGAAATCCAGAAAGGCCCGCCGGCTCAGGTTGGCGGGCTTTTTTTGCGTTCGATTTAGACTTCGCGGGTAGCCGGTGCCAGCTAAGACTTGGAAGCGTTTTTGAGCAGCGAAGACAGAATTATGGATATCCGTACAAAAAGCAGGATGGAGCCAACGGCGCATGCCACAAATAGGGTAGCAAACCACTCAGGGACGCCCCCCGCTTGCAACGGTGGCGTGGGCGCTTGCAACGTGAAGAACCCTAGAAATGACACAACTAGGAAACACAGGGCACCCCAAAGCGCCTCATGCAGATAGTTGAATAACATCCCGGCATACCCAGTGGCAGCAAGCTTTTTGAACACAGGGGTGCCCGTAAGCCCGAGCACAATGGTCTCAGCGGTGATGATGAATCCGACCAAAACGGATGCGACGGTCCCCGCCGCCGCCAACATTGGCAGTGGGTCAGAAGGGAAAGTGCTGTCCCCTCCGACATAGAGCCAGATAGCTACAACTGCCACCGCCCCAACGTACGGCCAGGACCGCTCGAAATGGATGGGTTTCAGCTTCAAACCGGCAACATCCCGGCTTCCCGCCAACTCTCTAGTGCTCTGCGCAGTGCGTTCCATCTGTCATTTCTATCATATCTCATTCCGTTGCCCAACTGGATCCGCACGTCAGTTGATAGCCTCTCCGAGATCAAATCGACCTCCTCCTGACGAGAATCGTCGTCCACCTTTCCGACGATGATGGCGGATCTCACTGCATTTCCTAAGCGGACGATGTCGTCAGCAATACCCCAAACTCCCTCTGCCGCGAGCTGACCACCCCGTGCGGCGGTTGACTGCAGTTTGATCGACATCGTCTCGACGCCATCGGGCAAAGGCGCGTTCAAAACGCTGCTCAAGCTGCGGCCTTCCTCCAGGTCAACGGCCAAAGCGCCCGGGAGGCTGATCTCAACTTCCACGGATCGGAATATTCCAAACCGCCGCAAACGGGCGTAGGCCTCAGGCCTAAGGACGGACCCAACGCCGAAGCCGAACGCGTCCGCGCTTAAGGGCTGTGCGCCACCAGGCATCCCAGCCGCCTTGTCTGCGGAGAACAGATAATCGCGCACGCTCCCCAGGCGGGGGCCTGCATGATTGTATTGAAGGGCCATGTAGCCCGTTGCCGCATCCACGACGAAAGCAGTATCTTCTGCGAACGAGTGTCCTTCCTCCATCGCAATTGCCGTTACCGGCACCGCCGGAGCCATTTTTCCCGGTCCATGGCCTAGCCGTGGAGCCGCAAAGTCAGCCATAATAAATCCATCTAGCTTTTCTAAGCTTTCAAGCCGCATCGTCGGTGCCTTGCCAGCAAACGAACGGTTGTGGATAGGACGCGCCCAAAGCCAATCCAAAAGAGCTTCTAGGGATCTAGGCCCGCGCTGAGCGACCCTGTAGGCGTGTACTCTCATTTTACTTCTCCCCACGACGCAAAGAAAGAACTGTGAGCCGAACAGAGTCAAGCACGCCGAATGCAAGTGGTAGGTTACTCCACCGAAACTAGTGGCTAGTCCACAATCGTTTTTTATTCCAGGAACCATTTCAGCACATGCTAATTGGTTCGCCG
This sequence comes from Mesorhizobium sp. P160219, assembly GCF_057786095.1. Classification (NCBI taxonomy): domain Bacteria; kingdom Pseudomonadati; phylum Pseudomonadota; class Alphaproteobacteria; order Hyphomicrobiales; family Phyllobacteriaceae; genus Mesorhizobium; species Mesorhizobium sp. P160219. The sequence goes on along the minus strand of NZ_JBYNWG010000001.1, from coordinate 4,278,086 downwards.
GGTGGCAGGTGTGTTCATGCGTTTGAAGTTCATCGAGCCTTTGATGCCGACCCTTGTGGACAAGCCTCCCGAGGGCGATGGATGGACTCACGAGGTGAAGTTTGACGCTACCGTTCCCAGTTAATTATCGACGAGGACGGGACGCGGATCTACACCCGTCGCGGGCTCGACTGGACAACCAAATACCGCGACATTGTGGCCGCAAGCGCAGAGCTCGGAGCCGAGAGCGCAATCATAGACGGTGAGATCATCGTCCTGAACGAAGCCGGCCTTTCCGACTTCGCCGCGCTGCGCAAGGCAATCACACGCCGGCAGCACGACCTCTATTTCGTCGCCTTCGATCTCCTCCACCTCAACGGCCACGATCTCCGGGACATGGCCCTGCAGGAACGGCGTGAAATCCTCGAGAGCATGATCCCCGCCAACATTCGCATCCAATTCAGCCAGGCGCTGCCCGGCGAGGCGAAAGCTATCCGATCGGAAGACCGGGCAGTATGTCGGCTCAGCGTTCATCAACTCCAGCCGGGCAATCCGGGAACGGCTATGGAAGCGCGTCCAGGAGCACGCTGGGCCGGCGCCGAAGGGAATGAAGCGACCGGCAACGCAATGGGTCAAACCGGGGCTGATTGGCCGCGTGAAGCACTTGCGCGGCGAGGAAGACCTTAGGCATGCCTCGCTGCAGGATTTCCGCGAGGAAGATTGAACGCTATATCGGAGCCATGCCAGCAGATCGCCTTACCGTCCGCTTCGCCTATCAAATCGGCTTTCAGGTCCTCGACGGAAGCGCAATTCTTCAGACGTTCGAGAAGCAGGATGAGGCGTTCAAGTTCGTGCTCGGCCGAGGTGCTCGCGTTTGGCTGGCATGGTCGCGGACCGTCATAGGAGGGCAGACGGCGCCCTTCGATTTCGCCGCAGCGTTCCAGCAGGAAAAGGTCGGCCGCATCATGAAGACGATGCACGGTCCAGCCGCAGGCACTTGGTTCTGGACCTGCCATGACGGCGGCGCGCGCGGAACAGTCCAAACGAAGAATGAGGCTGTTGCTGGAGTCGAGCGGGCATTCACGCGGCGCATCGCCGGGGCAGATCTACGCTAACCAGCCAGCGCCATTCTGAAGCCAACACCTAAGCCAATAGCGAGGAACAGCTTGCTGGCCATGTCGAGGGCAAAGGCGCGGACAGGGCGCCACACGTCCTGGCGGGGCTCCCTGAGGGCGCTGGCGATATCATCGAAGATCGCTTCCATCCCGAGATTCTAGATCCAAATCGCGAATATGTGAATCCCCGGTGGTTTCTTGCCCCGATTTTGGAACCGTCGTTTCCCTGAGATGTTTCGTCACTGAAGGGACGTTTGCGGAAAACGGAGTTCACTATGAAACGGCTTCTCTGCGCTGCAGCCATTGCGGCATTATCAACTGGGTTCGCCTTTGCCCAATCGACCAGCACCACCACAGGCGGGTCCTCGACAACTACAGGCGGATCCTCAACAACTACGACGATGCCGAGCACTGACCAGGGAGCGACGACCGGAACGGATTCGACCACCACGAGCGGAACGAATTCGAACTCGGCCAAGGACTGCGCGCCAGGACAACAGACAGGTAGCGCCAAGCAGGCCGCGCCTGGCCAGCAGGACACAAGCGCCAGTTCCGCAGCCCCTGGGCAGGTAAAAAAGACTACGGAAGGTTGCTGAACGGCCGGCGGAACAATTTCTGGTGTCCTAAGTTGAGACACTGCGGTCGATGCCGAAAGGATGTAGCCGCAAATCGAGCCCGTCGTGCCAGGCCAGCGCGGCGGGTTTCTCGCAACAAAAACGGGCACTACTTCTTCGTGATCCAATCCAGCAAGCCGGCTTCGATCTGCTCACACCCGACATATTCGCGTACCAAGCATTCAGCGACAACGCGCCACTGACACTCGGGCACGTCTGCATCCCTGACTAGGTTTTGAAATGCGGAGCGGAGAACGTCGGCATCGAACCCCGATATGCGCATCGGCGCGAGATCGTCCTCGTCTTCGAGCACCTGGGCCATATCTTCGCGGTAGCGTTGGCGAAGGCGCTTGAGCAGTTCGCGCGACTCTAGGATGGCTTGCCGAGTGTGGTCCATGTGGCTGCGGAAAGCAGATGTTCCGGTCATCGACCGGCTCTGCAACTGAAAGCTGGTTTCCATCACCGCACGTGCGGTTTCTAAATGCTTTATTAGATCCATCGCGGCCTCCCTTCCGGCGAAGGGAGTTATTTACTCTCTTTTTAGCGAAGGAGGTTCGAAGGTACGGTTTCGTACAGGGGAGGCCCGGCCTAATCGGCCGACATTGAGCGTGGTCGGCGCTGTCGGGGGCAACGTTACAGTTGGGTGACGTGACGGTGCCGACCACACTGGAGAGTGGCATTAACCACACCCCGATCCTACCCGCAGAATGACAGCGCAGCAATTAAGCCTGATGGTCTAATCCGCGCTGCAACCATAACCCGATTTAAACTCGGTCCCTTCCCGAGTGCCCGTATGAGCTTGAGCTGTGAAGCACCTGCGCGGCTAGGAGGACCTCCGCCACGCCTCACTGCAGGCTTCCGCGAGGAGAACTAGCCCGGAGGCTTCTCCCGCGGCTGTGCCGGTCCTGTCCCGTCCCATTTGATGAACTGCGCCTTCTGGCCGGCGATGGTCAAAGACCCCGACGACCTTTCGGCTGGTGAAAAACCAATCAGCCTGGAGATCGTCGACGTCGATGGTGGGTTTGCCAACAACAGCCTTGTCGACAAAGCATTCCGCAACGAGGCACAGCTCTACCGCTAAAGTGTTAGGTCCAGAGCCCGGGCAGCGCGGCAATCGGGAACCGGAGGCACATGACGCGCGAGGCTCCCTTGAAGCCTTGCGGAATCTTGGGCAGATACCCTCTCTAGTCTCTACTCAGGAGCCGAATGGTGGTATCGCGACGCAGTTCGGAATCGGCGCGATCGACGCCTTCAACCGTGATCGCGATTGTCCCGTTCTCAATTCTTGCAATCCATCCCTTTGCCTTCATGTACCAGAGATGAAACTCCAGATGCTCTGGTGGACAGCCTAACAACCGTTCGATTTCGACGTCGCCAATGCCCGGATTGCCGACATCCTGGCGGCGCTTCACATAGAGCAGCGAAAGCAGTTTGGCCTGGACCAAAGCATCCTTCTCGACCCCTTTGGGGTCGCTTGCCTCCTCGACCAATTTAAGCCGCTCACCGGCATGCTCTCGATAGGAGATATCGTACTGGGCGCGCTTAACGGGATCCCTCAAGACGTTGTGTGCTTCTACTATTTCGCTGAAGCGGGCTTCGTTACCAGTTTGCTGATTGTCGGGATGATAGCGCATCGCAAAGTAGCGGAATATTCGCTCAAGTGTCTCCGAGTTGGCGTTTGGGCTGATCTCCAAGAGTTCGTAGTAATCGACGAACAATGCGCTGCTCCCTCAAACATCGCTCGACGGCCGCGGGGGCCGACCGCCTACATGGCGATGCAGTGCCCTCACTCGTCGAGTTGATACGGACAATACATTGCGCCCGGGGTCAAGATGAGCGGGAGCTAATGGACGTCAGCCAAGGCGGCTCCCGCGCGGGGTGCAACGAAAATGGCCGGCGCCGCAGTGGGAGATTGCCTGATCAGCGCCGGCCGGACGGTAATCAGGTCCGCCGCAACACAAGCGATATCTGATTCTTGACGTTACGTCATGCGTCTGGCGGGGCTCTGTGTGGACGTTGGAGATACAGTCGAAGATCGCTTCCATGGTCCGATTCTAGATCGAACAGGATTCGATGGAAATCCCCTTGGAACATTGTAGCCTCGAAACACTTCGGGCGTTGCACTGCCCCATCAGTGCACCGTTCCCTTCTGTTGGAACTGGCCGGCTGCCGAAAGGTGGCCGGCTTTTTTGCGTTTTGGGGAACACAGCGGGTCTTTTGCCGTTTGGTGCCATGGAACAGCTTCGCAGCCAGATGCAGGTATTCGCCGATCCGGGCATGTGGGTCGCCTTGGCGGCAGTGCTGATCCCCTATGCGATCGGTGTCGCACTGCTTCTGAGGGTGGCCGGTTGACCCCTTGGTCTCGGAGCGCCTGAACAGACCCGCGCGTCTGGCCGCCAGTCGATCGAGAAGCGGCTCAACGATCTCCTGGACCGGGCGATGTCGCTGGTGACGGCATTGGATTTGATGGAAGCCGACTTCTGCGACGACGAGGAAACCGCAGACGACGAGCCGTCGCTTGGCTGGGCGCATAACGGCGGGCAGTCATTCCTGTCCGGAACCGCTCCCAACCTGCCGGCGGGCGACACATGCGATCTGGAGCTAGACAACGCCGACGACGAGGAAGGCGCGGACGCCGAGCCTTGTCCAGACACCTACGGCGAAACGGTGATGTGGGGCGATGATCTGAAATCGCAGGAAGTGCTGGCCGGTTCTTAAAATTGTCCGGAACAAAAGCCGCCTCTGCGGGTTTATGTCGTGCAGCGGCTTTCTCAGGAATATGGCCGCTCTATACAAGGTGCAGAACCCGCCGCCCTGGGCCCCCCTCACAGCGGCGGGTTTCTTGTGGCCAGAGAGTGCCTCCCGAAAAGCCCGCCGGCTCACGCTTCGCTGGCGGGCGATCTCTCTACTGCTAGAATTTCATCGCGACGCCGACGCGGAAGTCGTGCGTCTGAACCGTGTGTTCGAGTGTGCACCCGCCACCGCAATATTCTAGCGATTTCTTGCCAAAGAAGGAGAAATCATACTCTCCGCGCAAAAACACGTTATGGGTGAGTGCGACGTCTAAACCTGCTCCAACGATGCCGCCTACCAAGGTGGCATCGCGCTCCGCGTCGCCACCTGGATAGAACGTCTTCAACTTCGCCGCGGTTACACCCGCAGTGACGAACGGCATGTACGCGCCCATGTCCATGCCGACTCGACCCTTTACAGAGCCGAACAACCCGGTGGATGCGTCGAGGACGCCTGGTCCTGGAATGTCGTTGAAGGTGTTCTTTTTGAAGCGATACCCAAGCTCGCCTTCGAGGCCGTAGACAATCGTGCCGGACTGGAAGTTATAGCCCGCAAAGCCGCCGATTGTTGCCGAGCCTGGGCTGTGGGTAGCACCGGCACCAATGTTCGGCTCATGTATCTTGTAGTGTTCCAGCGTCCCCGCGCCGAAGATACCAGCGTAAGGTCCTTGCCAGGTCCATTCAGGGGTGTCCACAGGAGCAGTAATGGTGTCGGCGGCGATCGCCGGCCCGGTCACCGAAAGCGCGATAAGTGAAGCGAAAAGAAAGGCTTTCATCGGAATCCCCAGCACAATGTCAGGAACTTAGTGCCATAAACCTGCAACCTTGTATGTAGCTAGTAAGCCACACCTGTCGGCTAAGTTGCCGCCGTTGAGTCCGTCGACGTGAATTGAGGGGATCGCCGGCCAGTCGACTATTCGAACGTCCTCAATCACACCCATGATCGCCTCGTGATGTCGCATCAACCAAGGCGAGTGTCGCACTGTCACAGACGAAACAATGGCCAGTTTTCCGGACATAGTGCGGACATGGATTTCAGCGGACACAAAAGACCGCCCTCACCTACCACAATCGTTTGATTTACTTGGGTTATTGGTGAGCGCGTCGGGGTTCGAACCCGAGACCTACTGATTAAAAGTCAGTTGCTCTACCGGCTGAGCTACGCGCTCCCGCGGGCTCTAAAGGCCGCCCTCGAAATTGCGCGGAACATAGGGAGAGTGCCGCGACCGGTCAACCGGAAAAAGATGGCCGTTCCACCGGGGTTTTAGCCATCGCCCGACGCGCCGCAAATTGCGTCGTCACCAGTCCGGTGAGCCGCTCCCGCAACGTGGTCGCCGCGTCGATCTGTTGGCGCGCGAGACGCGCCTTTTCTCACGCGCCACATTCGAGAAACATTACAAATCAGCAACTTACTGTTTTGGTGGGAACCATCGCACGAGCGGGCCGTTTTCGTCTCACAAGGGACGTCAACCACCCTTCAAGGAGAAGATCATGAACAAGATCGCAACGGGTCTACTGGCGACCACCCTGTCAATTTCGTTTGCTGCGGCCGCCGCTATGCCGGCCAATGCCACCCAGATGTTCGTGCCCCAGTCATCAGCAACTTTGTCCGACATCGTGAATGTGGGCGATTCTCGTCATGACAACTGGCGGTGGATGCGCCATGGCAATCGCAATTCCGGCAATCGCGATTTCCGCGTAGGCCGCCAGTTCTCGCGCAACAATGATGGCGGCAGCTATTGGAATGGCCATCGCGGCTATCGCGAATATCACCGCGGCTATCGCCGTCACGGCGACTACTGGTTCCCGCTGGCTGCCTTCGCCACCGGCGCTTTGATCACCGGTGCGATCGTCAACAGCGAGAACAACCGCGTTTACGGCGGCGATGCGCATGTGCAGTGGTGCTACGACCGCTATCGCTCCTACCGCGCCTCGGACAACACATTCCAGCCCAACTACGGCCCTCGGCGGCAGTGTAATTCGCCCTATTGATGTGTTTAGCGCGAAGTTAGGGTAGGACGGAGCCTGCGCCGGCAACGGGCGCGGGCTTCGTCTTTTCGCGGACTTGGTCTTAAGTGCGAAATCAGGACGCGCTCAGCGTCCGGCGCACCGCATCGCGCCAGCCGGCCAGTTTTGCCGAACGCACCGTGGCATCCATGTCCGGCTTGAAGCGGCGCTCGAGCGCCCAACTCCTGGCAAAATCCTTCGCCTTCGGCAACACACCCGCCTTCGAGCCGGCAAGCCACGCTGCGCCCAGCGCCGTCGTCTCCAGAATGGTCGGGCGATCGACCGGGGCATCGAGGATATCGGCCAGCCGCTGCATGGTCCAGTCGGAGGCCACCATGCCGCCGTCGACGCGAAGCACGGTTTTGGCCGATGCCCCCTTCCAGTCCTTGCGCATGGCGTCGAGGAGATCGCGCGTCTGGTAGGCGACGGATTCAAGCGCCGCGCGGGCAAACTCCGCCGGGCCTGAGTTGCGCGTCAGCCCGAAGATCGCGCCACGCGCTTCGGCGTCCCAATGCGGCGCGCCGAGACCGACGAAAGCCGGCACCAGATAGACGTTCTGCGTGGGGTCGGCGGTTGCAGCCAAAACGCCGCTATGCTCGGCCTTGCCGATCACCTTGATGCCGTCGCGCAGCCATTGCACGGCGGCACCGGCGATGAAGATCGAGCCTTCCAAGGCATAGGTGGTCTTGCCGTTCAGCCGATAGGCGATGGTGGTCAACAGCCGGTTCTTCGAGCGCACCAGATCGGCGCCGGTGTTGAGCAGCGCAAAGCAGCCGGTGCCATAGGTCGATTTCATCATGCCTGGCTCGAAACAGGCCTGGCCGATGGTCGCTGCGTGCTGATCGCCGGCCACGCCAAGGATTTTGATTTCGGCGCCAAACAGGCTTTTTTCCGTCACGCCGTAGTCGTCGGCGCAATCCTTGACCTCAGGCAGCATCGCCACCGGGATGCGCAGGATGGAGAGCAGCTCGTCGTCCCAGACATTTTTCTCGATGTTATAGACCAGCGTGCGCGAGGCGTTGGTGGCATCCGTCGCATGCACCTTGCCGCCGGTCAGCCGCCAGATCAAAAAACTGTCGATAGTGCCGGCGAGCAGTTCGCCCTTTTCGGCGCGCTTTCTCGCACCGTTTACCTTGTCCAGCATCCAGGCGATCTTGGTGCCGGAGAAATAGGGATCGAGCAGCAGGCCGGTCTTTTTGGTGAACTTTTTCTCCAGGCCGTGTTTTTTCAGCTTCTGGCACAGCGGCGCGGTGCGGCGGTCCTGCCAGACGATGGCATTGTGGATCGGCTTGCCGGTCGCCTTGTCCCAGATGACGACGGTTTCGCGCTGGTTGGTGATGCCGATCGCCGCCACATCCGAGGCCTCGCGGCCGGCGGCCTTCAGCGCGCCTTTGACCGTCGCGACGACGCTTGCCCAGATCTCTTCCGGATCATGCTCCACCCAGCCGGAGGCAGGATAATGCTGCGTGAATTCCTGCTGCTTGCTGCCGGCGACCTTCATCGCGCCGTCGAACAGGATCGCCCTGGTCGATGTCGTACCCTGGTCGATTGCAAGGATGTATCCGGTCATTAGTCCTCCCGGTAGCTCGCCTATACAAACAGGGGAGACGGCAAGATGCCGCCTCCCCGTTCACTATGATCCTGGCGCGTACGCCAAGATTACTTCTGCCAGCTCTTCACCAGTTCGTCGTAGTTGATGGTGATCGGCTTTTCCTTCTCGTTCTCGATCTTCAGCTGAGGCGCGAGATTGCCGTTCTTGACCGCGTCGGCGTTCCAGTAGGCGAGGTCATGCTCTTCGGCCATCTTCGGGCCGATATCGCCCTGGACGCCCGACTTCTCGATGCGGGTCATGACTTTTTCCTGCTCGGCGCAGAGCGAGTCCATGGCTTCCTGCGCCGTCTTGGCGCCGGACGAGGCATCGCCGATCGCCTGCCACCAGAGCTGTGCCAGCTTCGGATAATCGGGCACGTTGGTGCCGGTCGGCGACCACTGAACGCGGGCCGGCGAGCGGTAGAACTCGATCAGACCACCGAGCTTCGGCGCACGTTCGGTGAAGCTCTTGTCGTGGATCGTGCTTTCGCGGATGAAGGTCAAGCCGACATGGCTCTTCTTCACGTCGACCGTCTTCGAGGTCACGAACTGCGCGTAGAGCCAGGCGGCCTTGGCCCGGTCAGTCGGCGTCGACTTCATCAGCGTCCAGGAACCCACGTCCTGATAGCCGAGCTTCATGCCGTCCTTCCAGTAGACGCCATGCGGCGACGGGGCCATGCGCCACTTCGGCGTACCGTCGTCGTTCAGCACCGCCTTGGCGCCGGCGTCGACCATCGAAGCGGTGAAGGCGGTGTACCAGAATATCTGCTGCGCGACCGCACCCTGTGCCGGCACCGGGCCGGATTCGGAGAAGGTCATGCCTTGGGCTTCGGCCGGAGCGTAGGCCTTCAGCCAGTCGAGGTATTTCTGGATCGAGTAGACGGCAGCCGGGCCGTTGGTGTCGCCGCCGCGCGCCGTGCAGGAGCCGACCGGCTGTGATTTCTCGTTGACCTTGATGCCCCATTCGTCGACCGGCAGGCCGTTCGGCAGGCCCTTGTCGCCGTTGCCGGCCATCGACAGCCAGGCATCGGTGAACCGCCAGCCGAGCGACGGGTCCTTCTTGCCGTAGTCCATGTGGCCATAGACCTTCTTGCCGTCGATCTCGCGGCCGGTGAAGAACTCGGCGATGTCCTCATAGGCCGACCAGTTGACGGGAACGCCGAGGTCGTAGCCGTATTTCGCCTTGAAGTCGGCCTTGTTCTTCTCGTCGTTGAACCAGTCGTAACGGAACCAGTAGAGGTTGGCGAACTGCTGGTCGGGCAGCTGATAGAGCTTCTTATCCGGCGCGGTGGTGAAGGAGGTGCCGATAAAATCCTTCAGGTCGAGGTTCGGATTGGTAACGTCCTTGCCCTCGCCCGCCATCCAGTCGGTCAGGTTGCGGACCTGCTGGTAGCGCCAGTGGGTGCCGATCAGGTCGGAATCGTTGACCCAGCCGTCATAGAGGTTCTGGCCGGTCTGCATCTGGGTCTGGATCTTCTCGACGACGTCGCCTTCCTGGATGACGTCATGCGTGATCTTGATGCCGGTGATGGCGGTAAAGGCCGGCGCCAGTACCTGCGATTCATACTGGTGGGTGGCGATGGTTTCGGACACGACCTTGATGTCCATGCCGGCGAAAGGCTTCGCGGCATCGATGAACCACTGCATTTCTGCTTCCTGGCCGGCGCGGTCGAGCGTCGACAGCGGGCCGATTTCCTTGTCCAGAAACGCCTTGGCCTCATCCATTCCGGCGTAGGCGTTGCCTACCCCGAGCAACAGGACAAGGGCAGTTGTTGATGTTAAAAATTGCCGTCGCATAGGTTTCCTCCACATTTAGGTTTCAAGTGCAATCTGGAGCGGCCGCCGGCACGCGGTCGATCCAACAGTTTCTCCCTCTATACGTAGCGGAACACGCCGACGGCGTAGACCACGGAGAGAGCGAGAGCCCACCACAGGTTGGATCCGACAAGACCCAGCCAAGCGAGATGGATAAAGGCGCTGCCAAGCAGCGACAGAAAAAGACGGTCGCCGCGCGTCGTCTCGAAGCGCAGGATGCCGACGCGCGGATTGCCGCCCGGCGAGGCAAATTCCCAAAACGCCATGCCGCACAGCAGCAGAAGAATGGTGCCGAAGAACGCCGCCGTCGGCCACGTCCACGCCATCCAGGTGAGGTCGAGATTCATGGTGACACCCTCCCCAGGGCAAAGCCCTTGGCGGTGGTGGTGAGGATGAACCCGTGCTTTTGTTTCATCACACCCTCCCCAGGGCGAAGCCCTTGGCGATGTAGTTGCGGACAAACCAGATGACGAGCGCGCCGGGGATCAGCGTCAGCACGCCGGCGGCGGCAAGCAGGCCCCAATCCATGCCGGCGGCCGAGACGGTGCGGGTCATGGTGGCGGCGATGGGCTTGGCGTCGGTGGTCGTCAGCGTGCGGGCGATCAACAGCTCCACCCATGAGAACATGAAGCAGAAGAAGCAGGCGACACCGATGCCGCTGGCGATCAGCGGCATGAAAATCCTGACGAAGAAGCGCGGGAAGGAGTAGCCGTCGATATAGGCTGTCTCGTCGATCTCCTTCGGCACGCCCGACATGAAGCCTTCTAGGATCCACACCGCCAGCGGCACGTTGAACAGGCAGTGCGCCAGAGCCACCGCGATGTGGGTGTCGATCAGGCCGAAGGCAGAATAGAGCTGGAAGAACGGCAGCGCGAACACTGCCGGCGGCGCCATGCGGTTGGTCAACAGCCAAAAGAACAGATGCTTGTCGCCGAGGAAGCGGTAGCGCGAAAAGGCGTAGGCCGCCGGCAGCGCCGCAGCCACGGAAATCACCATGTTCATGACAACATAGGTGATCGAGTTGATGTAGCCCGAATACCAGGACGCATCGGTAAAGATAGTAACGTAGTTGGCGATCGTAGGCTGATGCGGATAGAGCGTCAGCGAGGAGACGATCTCGGCATTGGTCTTGAAGCTCATGTTGATGAGCCAGTAGATCGGCAGCAGAAGCACGATGATGTAGATCGTCGGCACGATCCACCACCAGCGCGATTCCTCGCCGCGCTTGCGCATCAGCCGGGCGACCTGATCCTGCGAAAGCGTGCTCGCCAATTTTCCCGAAGCGGTGGTTTCGCTCACTCTGTCGGCTCTTTCGTTGGCGCCGCTCATCTCAGCGCTCCGCGTCGTAGTTGGTCATCACGGTGTAGAACACCCACGACAACAACAGGATGATCAGGAAGTAGACCAGCGACATGGCGGCCGCCGGACCGAGGTCGAACTGGCCGAGCGCGGTCTTGACGAGGTCGATCGACAGGAAGGTGGTCGAGTTGCCGGGGCCGCCGCCGGTGACGACGAAGGGCTCGGTGTAGATCATGAAGCTATCCATGAAGCGCAACAGCACGGCGATCAAAAGCACACGCTGCATCTTCGGCAGCTGGATGTAGCGGAACACCGCCCAGCGCGAGGCGCCGTCGATCTTGGCCGCCTGGTAGAAGGCATCCGGGATCGAAACCAGGCCGGCATAGCAGAGCAGCACGACAAGGCTGGTCCAGTGCCAGACGTCCATGATGATGATGGTGACCCAGGCGTCGAACGGATCCTGAACGTAATTGTAGTCGATGCCGAGCGCGTTGACGTAGTAGCCGAGCAGGCCGATGTCGTTGCGGCCGAAGACCTGCCAGATGGTCCCGACGACGTTCCACGGAATGAGCAGCGGCAACGACATAAGCACCAGGCAGACCGGCACGCCCCACCCCTTCTTCGGCATGTTGAGCGCGATGAATATGCCGAGCGGCACTTCGATGGCCAGGATGATGAAGGAGAAGATCAGGTTGCGCACCATCGCTTCCCAGAAGCGGCTGGACGACAGCAGTTCCTCGAACCACTGGGTGCCTGCCCAGAAGAAGACGTTGTTGCCGAAGGTGTCCTGCACCGAATAGTTGACGACCGTCATCAGCGGAATGACGGCCGAGAACGCCACCAGCACCAGCACCGGCAGCACCAGGAACCAGGCCTTGTTGTTCCAGGTCTTTTCCATCTATGCCCCCATCTCGACACGCCCCATCTCAACCAGCCAGGAATCGGCATAGATGTTGATGCCGGCCGGATCGAAGCGAACCTTTGGGTCGGCCGGCACGCTCTCGTCCTCGCCAATGACGGCGGCGATCTCGCGGCCTTCGAGGCTGGCGCGCACCACCTTGTGGCGGCCGAGATCCTCGACCTTGCTGATTTTAACCGCCATGCCCTCGCGGCCGAGCCTGACATATTCGGGGCGGATGCCGAGTTCGATGGCGCCGGAGCTCCCAGCGGCGGTCTTTGGCGCGCCGGGCAACTCGATGCGCTGGCTGCCAATGGTCGCAGTCTTGCCGTCGATCGCCACCGGCATGACGTTCATGCCGGGCGAGCCGATGAAGTAACCGACGAATGTGTGGCGCGGGCGCTCAAACAATTCAGCCGGCGTGCCGATCTGGACGATGCCGCCATCATACATGACGACGACCTGGTCGGCGAAGGTCAGCGCCTCGGTCTGGTCATGGGTGACATAGACCATGGTGTAGCCGAAGCGGCGGTGCAGTTGCTTCAACTGCGATCGCAGCACCCACTTCATGTGCGGATCGATAACCGTCAGCGGTTCGTCGAACAGGATGGCATTGACATCCGAGCGCACCAGGCCGCGGCCGAGCGAGATCTTCTGCTTCTGGTCGGCGGTCAGGCCCCTCGCCTTCTTCTTCGCCCACGACGCCAGGTCGATCATCTCCAGCGTCTCGCGCACCTTGCGGTCGACATCGGCCTCCGGCACGCCGCGGTTGCGCAGCGGGAAGGCCAGATTGTCGTACACCGTCATGGTGTCGTAGATGACCGGGAATTGGAACACCTGCGCAATATTGCGCTCCTGCGTCGACAGATTGGTGACGTCCTTGCCGTTGAACAGCAACTCACCGTGCGAGGGTTGCAGAAGTCCCGAAATGATGTTGAGCAGCGTGGTCTTGCCGCAACCCGAGGGCCCAAGCAGCGCATAGGCGCCGCCATCCTCGAAAGTGTGGTGCACTTCCCGCAGCGCAAAATCGGCATCCTTCTGCGGGTTGGGCAGGTAGGAGTGCCTGACATGGTTGACGTCGATGCGCGCCATCTCTTTCTTCCCCTTCAGGCCGCAAGCTTCGGCGCGGCGACGGCGCTGCCGTTGCTGTCGAAGACCATGATGTGGCGCGGATCGATAAACACCTCGATCTCGGCGTCGGGCTCGAAATCGCGGATGCCGTGGGTCAGCATGACCCAGCGCGCATCGGCGAAATCGAGATGGATGAAGCTTTCCGAGCCGGTGATCTCGGTGATCGTCACCTTGGCGCGCACCGGCACCGCGGCGGCGTTGGGCCGCTCGAGCGACAGATGATGCGGCTGGAAGCCGATCGTGTAGTTGGCGTCGGCAATGCCGGCGAGTTCGGCAGGTACCGGCAGCTTGACGCCGCCCTCGAGCAGGAAATCCGGGCCCTTCTTGGCCAGCACGATGGTGTTAAGCGGCGGATCGGCAAAGGTTTTCGCCGTCACCAGGTCGATCGGCTTGCGGAAGACGTCGATGGTAGGCCCGAATTGGGTGATCCGCCCCTCGGACAGCGTCGCCGTATTGCCGCCGAGCAGCAAGGCTTCATGCGGCTCGGTCGTGGCGTAGACGAAAATAGTGCCGGCGGCGGCAAATATCTTGGGCAGTTCGGCGCGCAGCTCCTCGCGCAATTTGTAGTCGAGATTGGCGAGCGGCTCGTCGAGCAGCACCAGGCTGGCATTCTTGACGATGGCGCGAGCCAGCGCCGTACGCTGCTGCTGGCCGCCGGACAGGCTGAGCGGCGTGCGGTCGAGATAGGGTGTGAGCTTCAAAAGCCCTGCCGCGTTGCGGACTTCCTTGTCGATCTTGGCCTGGTCGGTGCCGGCGACGCGCAATGGCGAGGCGATGTTCTCGTAGACGGTCATCGCGGGGTAGTTGATGAACTGCTGATAGACCATGGCGATCTTGCGCTGCTGCACCGGCATGCCGGTGACATTCTGGCCGTCGAACCAGACTGAACCGGTGGTCGGCACGTCGAGCCCGGCCATCAGCCGCATCAGACTGGTCTTGCCCGACAGTGTCGGCCCGAGCAAAACGTTGAGCGAGCCGTGCTGAAGCGTCAGCGACACGTCGCGGATATGCTCCACCGCGCCGACCATCTTCGTCACGTTTCTCAGTTCCAGCATGATGCCTCCTCCCAGGCTTTGTGCATCAATCGCCTTCCCTATTCCGCTGCCGCGACATGGCGCCGGCTTATGCCGCGCATGAATTCGTCAAGCGCCGAGGCCTGTTCGCGGCTGAGATGCAGACCGCGCTTGGTGCGACGCCACAATACATCTTCGGCGGTCAGCGCCCATTCGTTTTCGCTGAGGTAGCGTACCTCGGCCTCATAGAGATCGGCGCCGAAATTGCGGCCGAGATCGGCGTTCGACTTGGCGAGGCCGAGCAGCACTTGCGCGCGCGTGCCGTAAAGCCTGGTCAACCGACGCGCCAGGCGCTGGTCGAGGAAAGGATAGGCGCTCTTCAGCTTCGCCACCTGGGCGTCGAAACCGGTGGCCGGGAAATCGCCGCCTGGCAAGGGCGCGTTCGCCGTCCACGGCTTGCCGCGCTTGCCGAGAAAACCTTCGATCTTTTCCAGCATCGATTCCGACAGCCGGCGGTAGGTGGTGATCTTGCCGCCGAAAGCGTTGACGATCGGCGCCTTGCCCTCGCCGCCATCGGCTTTCAACACATAGTCGCGGGTCGCTTCCTGCGCCTTCGAAGCGCCGTCGTCGTAGAGCGGGCGCACGGCCGAATAGGTCCAGACGATGTCGGGGCGCGTCACGGCTTCAGCAAAATATTCGCTCGCCGCCGCGCAGAGATAGTCGATCTCGGTGTCGCTGATCTTCACGTCATGCGGATCGCCGGGATAGTCGCGATCGGTGGTGCCGATCAGCGTAAATTCTTCCTCGTAAGGGATGGCGAAGATGATGCGCCCGTCCTTGTTCTGGAAGAAGTAGGCGCGCGGATCATCGAATTTCTTTTTGATGACGATATGACTGCCCTGCACCAGGCGCACATTGTGCACGTCGTTCTGGCCCACGGTGGTCGACAGGACGTGGTCGACCCATGGACCGGCGGCATTGACCAGCAGCCGGGCCTTGACCTCGTCGGCATCTCCCGTCCGCACGTCTTCCACGCGGATCGCCCATAGATCGCCTTCGCGCCGCGCCCCGACGACTTTCGTGCGGGTGCGGATGGTGGCGCCGCGGTCGGCGGCGTCACGCGCGTTCAACACCACCAGCCGGGCATCGTTGACCCAGCCGTCCGAGTACTCGAAGGCCTTGTGAAACAGCGGCTTCAGCGGCTTGCCCGCCGGATCCTTGGACATGTCCAGTGTTCGGGTCGCCGGCAGCAATTTGCGGCCACCAATATGATCGTAGAGGAACAGGCCGAGCCGGATCAGCCAGGCCGGGCGCAGGCCCTTGGCATAGGGCAGCACGAAGCGCATCGGCCAGATGATGTGCGGCGCGTTCTTCCAAAGAACCTCGCGCTCCATCAGCGCCTCGCGCACCAGCCGGAACTCGTAGAATTCGAGGTAGCGCAGACCGCCGTGGATCAGCTTGGTCGAGCCGGAGGAGGTTCCGCTGGCAAGATCGTTCATCTCGGCCAGAAATACCGAAAAGCCCCGCCCAACGGCGTCGCGGGCGATGCCGCAGCCATTGATGCCGCCACCGATGACGAAGATGTCACGGACTGCGTCCACAAAGCCCTCCCGCGATTTCGCATTGCAGCATTTTTAGGTTTTTACGAAACCGTAGCGGGATTATTTCGAAATAAGAACGAATGTCAAACGAAATGTAACGGGACCGTGATCGATAGCTTAGCCGAGCGACGTTTCGATCAATTGAACCTCCGCTTCCTCGCAGATCTTGCGCACCGACGGGATGTCGCAACGGTCGGTGATGAAGGTGTTTACCTGCGAGAGATGGCCGATGCGAACCGGCGCGGTGCGTTCGAACTTGGTCTGGTCGGACACCAGGATGACATGCCTGGCATTGGCGATGATGGCTTGCGCCACTTTCACTTCGCGAAAGTCGAAATCGAGCAACGCGCCGTCATGGTCGATGGCCGAGGCGCCGATCACCGCATAGTCGACCTTGAACTGCCTGATGAAATCGACCGCGGCCTCGCCGACAACGCCGCCGTCGGAGCCGCGCACGACGCCGCCGGCGATTACCACCTCGATCGAAGGATAGATGCGCATCCTGTTGGCAACATTGATATTATTGGTGATGACCATCAGCCCGGCATGGTCGAGCAGCGCCTTGCTGACCGACTCGGTCGTGGTGCCGATGTTGATGAACAGGGAGGCGTTGTCGGGTATCAGCCTGGCCGCCGCGCGGCCGATGGCCTCCTTCTCGTCGGCGGCAATCTTGCGGCGCGCCTCATACTCCATGTTTTCGATGCCGGACGGGAACAGGGCCCCGCCATGGATGCGCGTCAGCAGCCGCTGATCGCAGAGATCGTTGAGGTCCTTGCGGATGGTCTGTGGCGTCACGTTGAAATGCGTGGCGAGGTCATCGACCAGCACACGGCCATGGTCCTTCGCCATCTGGATGATCTCGGCATGGCGCGGCGACAAATACACTGAGAACCTCCCGTTTTCGTTTTTCTTGTTTGTAGCTGAAAACGAAAGCAATGAAAAGGGAGACGCCGGCTAATGAAATATCGATGATTGCAAAGGCGAACCGGGCAGATACGGCTCAGACCCGCTCCGCCACCTTGCGGGTGACAGCCGCGACTTTACCTGGCGAGCGGATCATCAGGAAATTGCCGGACCAGTATCCCGGGATTCGCCAAGTGCCTTTGATCTCGGTTGCATCACCGTTGATGATGCCGCTGTAGTGAATCGGGTGCGCCTTCAATTCGGCCTTGTCGTATGTCTTGGTAAAGGAGACGGCGTTGCCCTCTCGCTGCCCCTGCAGGCTTGCGTATCTTGCCGTGCTGGTCGCCGCCGGTTCGTGGGTCATCCCCGTCAAGCTGGTTGCCGTCTCGATCAGCGTTGCAACGAAGGAAACCGGCGGCAGTTCGCGCGGATAGAAATAGCGCTCGCTCCAGACGCCCGTCAGATTCTGGCTAACCCCTTCGGCCCTTCCGGCCATATGCTTGCTCGCAAGTCCTTGCTGGCTTGCCCCGGCGGCGGCAACCACCCGAGCAATCCCTGTCAGTCCTTCGGGGATCTTGCACACTCGCAGATGACAGTGAAGGCGGTATCGACATCGGCCGCGGTTGTCTCGAACTGGCCTGCCTGGAAGCGGATGGCGACCCGGCCATCGACACGCGTCTGCGTCAGGTAGATACGGCCGTCATTGTTGATGGCGTCGACCAGACGCAAATTGTGCTCGTCGGAGTCAATGCCGGATGCGGCGCGATGCCGGAACGAGAACAGCGACAGCATCGGCTGGCTGGCGAGCTCGAAATCCTCCTCCTCGGCCAGGCGCCCGGCTATGCCTTCGCTCCAGGCGACGTGATTGCGGATCATGGTGCGCAGCGCCTCGAGGCCATGGGCGCGCAGCAGGAACCACAGCTTCAGCGCCCGGAAGCGACGGCCGAGAGGCACCGACCATTCGGAGTAGTTGATGATGCCGTCATGGCCGCGAGTTTTCAGATAGTCCGGCTTGATCGCCAGCGTGCGCACGAGATCCTCCGGCTGGCGGACGAACTGGATCGAGCAGTCGAATTGCGCGCCCAGCCATTTGTGCGGGTTGAAGACGATCGAGTCCGCGCCCTCGACACCGGTCCAGAAATGCCGGTATTCCGGACAGATCATCGCCGATCCGGCCCAGGCGGCGTCGATATGCAGATAGAGCCCCTGGCGTTTGGCCACCGCGGCCACTTCAGCGATGTCGTCGGTGCCGCCGGTGCTGGTGCCGCCGACGCACGCGATGATGCCGGCCGGCAATAGGCCGGCCGCGCGGTCGGCAACAATCGCCGCTTCCAAAGCCGCGGTATCCATGGCGCGGTAGGTGCCGGCGACGGGAATGCGGACGAGGTTTTCCTCGCCAATGCCGGCGACCCAGATGGCGCGGTCGATCGAGGTGTGCACCTGGTCGGAGGAATAGACGCGCAGCCTGCCCTGCCCGGAAAGGCCCTTCTTGTTGCCCTGCCAGTCGAGCGTGCGCTCGCGCATGGTCAACACGGCGGCCAGCGTCGCCGATGATGCGGAGTCCTGGATCACACCGGAAAAGCCTTCGGGCAGGCCGAGCGCCTGGCGCATCCAGTCGACGATGCGCGTCTCAAGCTCTGTCGCCGCCGGCGAAGTCTGCCACAGCATGCACTGCGCGGCCATCGCAGAGACCAGATATTCGGCAACCACCGAGACGGGTGCTGCATTGGCCGGGAAATAAGCAAAGAAACGCGGATGCTGCCAATGCGTCATGCCGGGCACGATCTTGGCTTCGAAATCGGCGAAGATCGTCTCCATCGATTCCGCAGCCTCCGGCGGAGAAGCTTCGATGCTCCTGAAGATCTCGCCCGGCGCTATGGCAGGTCGCACGGGCCGATCGCGAAGGCCGGCGCGGTAATCAGCGCCCCATTCGGCGGCGCGCCTCGACCAGTCGCGGAATTGCTCGTTGTCCATGGATCCTCCCGACGCGCCGATCAGCCAGCCGTTTGAATTTTGATTAACATGTTAAATAGAGACAGGCAACCGCGACGAAGGTTCCCGCGCTACCCCGGAAAATCCGGCAGGCTGGCAAAGGCCGTCTTCAACGCGTTCGACCAGCCCTCGGAAATAGCACGATAATATCGATCGTCCTGGCCGATGCGCTTTTTCAAACCCACCGTGAACGTGTCCTCCTCCAGGAACAGCAGGTCGAGAGGCAGGCCGACGGACAGGTTCGATTTCAGCGTCGAATCGAACGATACCAGCAAGAGCTTGACCGTTTCAGCCAGGCTCATCGTCCTTTCATAGGCACGGATGATGATCGGCTTGCCGTATTTGGTCTCGCCGATCTGGAAGAACGGCGTGTCGTCGGTCGATTCGATGAAATTGCCCTCGGGATAGATCATGAACAGCCGTGGCGGGCTGCCCTTGATCTGGCCGCCGAGGATGAAGGAGGCGTTGAAATAGGAATCCGCCCTTTCGCCGGCAGGCGACGAGCTGGCGATGACTTCCTTGACGGTGTCGCCGACCAGCCGCACCGTCTGGTACATGGATGGGGTCTCGAGCAGCGTCGCGTGGCGTTCCGCCACCGCCTTGGTGCGCTCGTCGAGCAGGCTGACCACGGCCTGCGTCGTGGCCAGATTGCCGGCCGACATCAGTACGATGACGCGCTCGCCTGGCTCTTCCCAGACATGCATCTTCTTGAAAGTGGAGATCGAATCCATCCCTGCATTGGTGCGCGTGTCCGACATGAACACGAGCCCACGATCGATCTTGAGGCCGACGCAATAAGTCATGGAATCTCTTCAGGCAGCAATCTTGCCGGAGACTACTGCTCTACCGTGACGGTGACTGCAAGCTGTTCCTCCGCCTGTCCCAGTCGAATTCCCGACACCGGCGAGGCGTCGCGATAATCACGGCCGGTGGCTACCCTGACATAGCGTTCATCGGGGGAAATGCCGTTGGCGGCGTCGAAGGCGACCCAGCCGAGACCCTGAACATGGGCTTCGGCCCAGGCATGGCTTGCCGCCTGCTCGATGGCCGCATCCATCATCAGATAGCCACTGACATAGCGGGCCGGAAAACCCATGACGCGGGCTGCGGTGACAAAGATGTGGCTGTGATCCTGGCAAACGCCGGTCTTCAGCGCCAATGCCTCTTCCGCCGGGGTCGTCACGCTGGTGGTGCCCGGCGTGTAGGCGACGCGCTGGACGATCAGCGCCATCAGCCAATGCAGCCTTTCGATGTCGGTACCTTTGCCGACCGCCGCGGCAAGCTCGCTTATGCCCTCGCCGGGGATGGTCAAAGCTGTCTCCTGGCTGAACAGCCACAGTGGCGCAAAGCCGTGATGCGGACCCGAGACGCCCGCTGTGTCGCGCGTGACAACCTCGCCGGAGGCCTCGACGGTGATGAAGTCGCGCTCGCCCTCGACGCTCAACAGCCTGTTATCGTTGCCGAAATGGTCGTTAAAGCGGACTTCCTCTCGCGCGCCCTCGATCTTCAGCGCCCAGGACAAGACGGTCTGCGTCGGTCCGCTGACCGGTAACAGGCGTAGCCGCTGCAACAGATAGTGCACCGGCGCGTCGTAGCGGTATTCGGTACGGTGGGTGATCTTGAGCCGCATGCCTATTTTCCGTTTGTAAGCATGATCTTATCCGAAAACCGGGTCCCACTTGTCGCTAGCGCGGCCCTCCGGTTCGCGATCATGCTCAATTGAACCGGTAATCTTGTGCGATCTCTTCGCCAAGCTTGGTGTTGTCTTGAATGAACCTGGCCAGGAATTCGTGCAGGCCGGCGTCGAATATGTCCTTGATCGACCCTGCCTGCAGCATCGCCTGTGTCCTGTCGACGGTGGCGTGGCAGGCATGACGGTCGCCATAGTCGTCGCCGAGGAACTTCAGATGCTCGGCAAGAAAACGATAACAGAAGGTCAGCGAACGCGGCATGCGCACATTGAGGATCAGATAGTCGGCAATGTTGGTGGGTTTGTAGTCGGCCTCATAGACCCAGCGATAGGAACGGTGCGCCGACACCGAGCGCAGGATCGATTCCCATTGGTAGTTGTCGAGGCTCGAGCCGACCCAGGAGATCGACGGCAGCAGCACGTAGTATTTCACGTCGAGGATGCGTGCCGTGTTGTCGGCCCGCTCGACATAGGTGCCGAGTTGTGAGAAGTCGAAGATCTCGTTGCGCAGCATCGTGCCGTAGAACGAGCCGCGGATCAGCGCCGTCTCGCGTTTGATGGCGTCGAGCACACTCGGCAGGTCGCGCTCGTCGATCGGCTTTGCCAGCATGCGCTTCAGGGCCATCCAGGCTTCGTTGATGCTCTCCCAGGTCTCGCGCGTCAGCGCGGTGCGCACCATGCGGGCATTGTTGCGAGCGGTCTCGATCGCCGACATCGTGCTCGACGGGTTCGAGGTGTCGCGCAGCAGGAAGTCGGCGACATTGGCGGCGGTGTAGTCCTTGTATTTCTGCGTGAAGGTGACGTCGGAGCCGGCGCTGAGCAGCACCGAATTCCACTCTTCCGACGCGCTCTGGGTGCGGGTCAGCGCCATGCGAAGGCCGGCATCGACCAGACGCGCCATGTTTTCCGCCCGCTCGATATAACGGTTCATCCAGTAGAGCCCGTTGGCGGTGCGGCCGAGAAGCATGGCAAGACCCTTCGGGCTAGTGAGTAGGGAATAGTGAGTAGGGATTAGTAAGCATTTGAATCTCTGTGGAATATGGCATTTCTTGTCCCTCTACTGCCTACTGCCTACTGCCTACTGCCTACTGCCTACCTAATCGTCCAACACCCACGTATCCTTCGTGCCGCCGCCTTGCGAGGAATTCACGACCAACGACCCCTCCTTCAGCGCCACCCGCGTCAAGCCGCCGGGCACGATCTGGATTCGGTCGGAGACCAGAACATAGGGTCGCAAGTCGACATGGCGCGGCGACAGGCCTTTTTCTGTCAGGATCGGGCAGGTCGACAGCGCCAGCGTCGGCTGGGCGATGTAGTTGGAAGGCTTCGCCTGCAGCTTCTTGGCGAAATCCTGGCATTCCTTCTTGGTCGCAGCCGGCCCCACCAGCATGCCGTAGCCGCCGGAGCCGTGCACTTCCTTGATGACCAGCTCATGGATGTGTTCGAGCACGTATTTCAGGCTGTCGGGCTCCGAGCAGCGCCAGGTCGGGATGTTGCCGAGGATGGCCTTGCGGCCGGTGTAGAACTCGACGATGTCGGGCATGTAGGAATAAATCGCCTTGTCGTCGGCGATGCCGGTTCCCGGCGCGTTGGCGATGGTGATGTTGCCGGCGCGGTAGACGTCCATGATGCCGGGCACGCCAAGGGCCGAGTCCGGCCGGAAGGTCAGCGGATCGAGGAAGGAATCGTCGACGCGCCGGTAAAGCACGTCGATCTGCTTGTAGCCTTCGGTCGTGCGCATAGCGACGTGGCCGTCTACAACGCGCAGATCCTGGCCTTCGACCAGTTGCACGCCCATCTGGTCGGCGAGGAAGGCATGTTCGAAATAGGCGGAGTTGAAGCTGCCCGGCGTCAGCACGGCAATGGTCGGTGCGCCCTTGGTGCTTTGCGGCCGCACTGCCGCCAGCGACTGGCGCAGCAATTGCGGATAATTCTCCACCGGCCGCACCTTGATCTGCTGGAACAGCTCGGGAAAGAGCTGCATCATCGTCTCGCGGTTCTCCAGCATGTAGGAGACCCCCGACGGCGTGCGCGCATTGTCCTCCAGCACGTAGAACTCGTTCTCCGAGATCCGGACGATATCGACGCCGATAATGTGGGTGTAGACGCCGGCCGGTGGCCGCACTCCGATCATTTCCGGCAGGAACGCCTCGTTCCTGGCGATCAGCTCCCTCGGCACGCGGCCGGCGCGCAGGATTTCCTGGCGGTGGTAAATGTCGTCGAGGAAAGCGTTCAGCGCCTGCACGCGCTGCTCGATGCCTTGCGTCAGCCTTCGCCATTCATTGCCGGAGATGATGCGCGGCACGATGTCGAAGGGGATCAGCCGCTCGGAGGCTTCCTGCTCGCCATAGACGGCGAAGGTAATGCCGGTCTTGCGGAAGACGCGCTCGGCGTCCTGCATCTTTTCGGTAAGCCTGGCCGGATCCTGCTCCTTCAGCCAGCGGTCGTAAGCCGTATACGGTTGTCTCAGCCCGGAAACTTCCGGAAGCATTTCATCGAACGCTGCCAATCGCATACTCCCCTGTGACGCCATTTCACTGGCGTCGCGGGAGAAAATCAAGCGCAATCGGTGATTTGGAGGATATCGGCGATCAGTATGTTTCGACTGCCCAAAATTCGGGCAGTCGGAACGGGACCTTAATCAGGCTCTGCCTTGTCGCCGGGCAAGTGCCTGATGCGGCCATAGCAGTTCACCGTTTCATGGCAACGGCGACCTGCCATGGCTTTTTGCTTCGACGCAATTCCGGACGGAAAACCGCTTCACACTTTTCCTGGAATTGCTTTAGAAAGCGCGGAAAGTGACGACCGTGAAGGTGTCCTTGATTCCGGGAATAATCTGTACCTTCTCGTTGACGAAGTGACCGACATCTTCCTCGTCGTCGACGTAGAATTTGGCAAGCAGGTCGTAATTGCCGGCGGTCGAGTAGATTTCCGAGGCGATTTCGGCATCGGCGAGCGCGCTGGCGACCTCGTAGGACTTGCCCAGATCGCACTTTATCTGCATGAAAAACGTCTTCATTGCCGGTCCCGATCAAGCTTCAGCACACAAGCGGCCCTTGTGGCAGACTGCCGCCCGGCTTTCAAGCATCAGGCCGAGCGCGCCTTGGCGACGGCTTGTCTCAGTTCGGACACCGGCATGCCGCGCCGATACAAGTTGCCGCCGATGACCAGGGCTGGCGTGCCGCGCAGCTTGAACGCCGTCGCCTGGACTTCGGTGCGGACAAGGGCAGCGTCGATATCGGGTTCACGGATGGCGAGGTCGGCACGCACCATCGCCACATCGACACCGACGGAAGAAAGGATGTCGTTGGTGCGGCGTTCCGAAAGGCCGCGCTGGTTGGTCATCAGCGCATCGACCGCCGCGCCATAGTGTTCGCCGCTCAGCAGCGTCACCCGCGCCGCGTCGCGCGACACGTCGCCGAAGATCGGCCAGTCCTTCATCACAAGCCGAACGCCGCTGTCCTCTTCCATCAACTTCTTCAGTTCGACGAAGACGAGCTTGCAGATCGGGCACTGATAGTCGACGAATTCGGCGATGGTGACGTCGCCATCGGGGTTGCCGAGCGCTGGAATGGCGGGATCAAAGGCGACTTCCGTGACGGTCGGCCCAGTGCTTGCCCAGGCGGGCAAGGGGGCCAAAACTGCGAGGCTTGCCGCGCCCTTCAGCAAAAGGCGCCGGTCGATCGGCTGCTTGAACATGGTCGTCCCCTGGTTGCGCGAACGGGTCCCCACCCGTCCCTACGATGCGCGCCCCGCGTTAAAGGAGGCTTAAGCATGATCATGTGGCACTTGCGTGGCGAATATTGCGGTTGCTGAAACCGTGAGGCTCCGCAAAGCGTATGGTATGATGCGTCCCGGGACAGGTTTTGTTGGGGGACAATGGAGACAGGCCATGCGCCGCACCGCATTCGCAGTTGTTTCATTGCTGTTCGCGTTGTTCGTGTCGGCAGCCCTTGCCGGCGACGCCGAAGTCAAGGCCGGCCAGGCCGTCATCGATGGTCAGTTGAAGGCGCTCATCGCCAATGATGGCGCCAAGGCGTACAGTTTCGCCGCTCCAAATGTGAAGCGCATCTTTCCGACCGTCGACACCTTCATGAACATGGTGACCAACGGCTATCCGCCGGTGCGCCAGCCGCAGAGCTATTCCTTCGGCAAGGTCGAGCAGATGGGGCCAACTTCGCTAATCCAGCAAGTGCTGATCGTTGGGACCGACGGCAAGGACTATGAGGCGGTCTACACGCTGGAACAGCAGCCCGACGGCAGCTTTCAAATCACCGGCTGCAGCTTGCGCGCAGCGAATTCGCTCAGCACCTAGATGTGCTTATAGCACCGGAATATCGCCCCTCGCCCATCCCTCTGAAATGTCTGATGTGCGCGCCTCGAAGGCCTTTGCCTCGATCGCGGCGCGAACGTCCTGCATCAGCTTCTGATAGTAAGACAGGTTGTTCCAGGTCAGAAGCATCGCGCCCAGCGCCTCCTGCGAGCGCACGAGATGATGCAGATAGGCGCGTGAATAGTCGCGTGCCGCCGGGCAGTCACTCTCCTCGTCCAGCGGCCGCGGATCGTCCGCATGGCGGGCATTCCTGAGATTGACCTTGCCGCGCCTGGTATAGGCCAGGCCATGGCGGCCGGCGCGGGTCGGCATCACGCAGTCGAACATGTCGATGCCGCGCGCCACCGATTTCACGATGTCGTCCGGCGTGCCGACGCCCATGAGATATCGAGGCTTGTTGTCAGGCAATTCCGGACAGGTGATCTCCAGCATATCCAGCATCACCGCTTGCGGTTCGCCGACGGCCAGGCCGCCGACCGCATAGCCCTTCAGCTCCATCGCGCTCAGCGCCTGCGCCGAACGCACCCTGAGAGCTGCGTTGTCGCCACCCTGGACGATGCCGAACATCGCCTTGCCGGGCTGATCGCCGAACGCTGTCTTGCAGCGCTCGGCCCAGCGCAGCGACAGCTCCATCGCGCGCTCGATCTGCTTGAGGTCGGCCGGCAGCGCTGTGCATTCGTCGAGCTGCATCTGGATGTCGGAATCGAGCAGGCCCTGGATCTCGATCGAGCGCTCCGGCGACATCTCGTAGGCAGCGCCGTCAATGTGCGAGCGAAAGGTGACGCCCTTCTCGGTCAATTTTCTGAGCTTCGACAGCGACATGACCTGAAAACCGCCACTGTCGGTCAGGATCGGCTGCGGCCAGCGGGCGAATTCATGCAACCCACCAAGCCGCGCCACGCGCTCGGCGCCGGGGCGCAGCATCAGATGATAGGTATTGCCCAGGATGATGTCGGCGCCGACGCCGCGCACCTGGTCCATATACATGGCCTTGACCGTGCCGCCGGTGCCGACCGGCATGAAGGCCGGCGTGCGGATTTCGCCGCGCGGCATGGTGATGGAACCGCGCCGCGCCTTGCCGTCGGTGGCGAGGATCTTGAAGGTGAATGTCTCAGCCATTGAATTCCTTGTCATGGACAGGCGCGCCTGGCGCCTGCCTGTCGAGCGACTGGCGGTATTGGATGCAGCCGCGCATGAATTTCGGCCATGGCGGCACGGCAATCGATGGATCGGTCTTTTCCGGCAGCAGGTCCCACAGGTTGGGATGATGCCAGCATAAATCATGGCCGGTAGAATCTCGATGCTGGCGTATGCCGGCACGGAGTTTCTTCACTTCGGCGATCAGGCTCTCGCGATCAAAGGCTTGCAGATCATCGTCCATCGCTCATCTCCGCTCGATAAAGCAGGCTTGCATCTCCGTAGGAATAGAACCTGTAATTGTTCCCGATGGCATGAGCATAGGCCGCACGCATCGTATCTAGGCCGCTGAAGGCCGAAACCAGCATGAACAGCGTCGAACGCGGCAGATGGAAATTGGTCATCAGCAGATCGGCGGTGCGGAAGCGATAGCCCGGCGTGATGAAGATGTCGGTCGGGCCGGACCAGGCGGTCAGCGAGCCATCAGGCCGTGCCGCGCTCTCCAGCAGGCGCAGCGAGGTCGTGCCGACAGCGATGATGCGCCCGCCCCGCGCCTTGGCGCCATTCAGAGCGTCGGCTGTTGCTTCGCTGACCGAGCCGGTCTCGGCATGCATCTTGTGGTCAGCGGTGTCGTCCGCCTTGACCGGCAGGAAGGTGCCGGCGCCGACATGCAAGGTGACGAAGCGGCGTTCGATGCCTTTTGCATCCAGCGCGGCAAACAGCTCCGGCGTAAAATGCAGGCCTGCGGTGGGGGCAGCGACTGCGCCCTCCTCCTTGGCATAGATTGTCTGGTAATCCGTCAGGTCGCGTGCGTCGTCGTCGCGCTTGGAGGCGATATAGGGGGGCAGCGGGATGTGGCCGACGGCGCGCAGCGCTTCGTCGAGAAATGGGCCGGAGAGGTCGAAGCCGAGCAACGCCTCGCCGGCGTCGCCCTTCTCGATGACCGTGGCGTCGAGTTGGCCGAGAAAACAGGAATTGCCGTCATGGCCGAAATGGATGCGGTCGCCGGCGGCGATGCGCTTGCCCGGCCGCATGAAGGCCAGCCAGCGGTCCGGCGCCATGCGCATATGCAGCGTGGCGTCGACCTGCGCCTGCGCTTCGCCGCGCCGCCTGATGCCTCTCAACTGGGCAGGAATGACCTTGGTGTCGTTGAAGACCAGCACGTCGCCCGTTCTGAGCAAGGACGGAAGGTCGCGCACCGCGCGGTCCGCAAAGTCTTCGCCTGGCCTGACCACCAGCATTCTGGCGCTGTCGCGCGGCTCGGCCGGGCGCAGCGCGATGCGCTCCTCCGGCAGGTCGAAGTCGAAGAGATCGACGCGCATCAGTAGAGCCGGACGAGCAGCGCTCCGGCCAACAGCAGCACCGCGCCGGCGATGCGGCCGAGCGAAATCTCGCGCACCGCCACGCCGAGAACGCCGACGCGATCGATCAGCATGCCGGCCAGCAACTGGCCGGCAACCAGGAACGCCATCAACGCGGCTGCACCAATGCGCGGCGTAAGAATGGTTGACAGGGTAACATAGAAACCGCCGAGCATGCCGCCGGCGATGAACAGCCAAGGCGCCGGCGCCTTCCAGTCGAGCGAGATGTCCTGCAGCCGCACAACGGCAATGGAGATGATACCAAGCACGATCGCGCCCGACAGGAACGAAAACGCAGCAGCCGCGACCGGGAGCCCCAGGCCGCGCGCCAGCTGCGAGTTGATCGGCGCCTGGACGGCGATGAAGGCGCCTGACAGGATGCCGAGCAGCGACCAGACCAAGCCCATCATCTTCGTTTGTCCTTACCTGACGTCGGCCGCGACCTTCAGCGACACGATCTTGTCGGGATCGACCACCGGCTCGCCGCGCTTGATCTTGTCGACATTGTCCATGCCTTCGATGACCTGGCCCCAGACCGTGTACTGGCGGTTGAGGAAAGCGGCATCGTCGAAGCAGATGAAGAACTGCGAATTGGCCGAGTTCGGGTTCTGCGAACGGGCCATCGAGCAGGTGCCGCGACCATGGTTGGCGTTGGAGAACTCAGCCTTCAGGTCCGGCTTTTCCGAGCCGCCCATGCCCGCGCGGGAGGGGGCAAAAGTGGGCTTGGTCGAATTGCCGAACTTGACGTCACCGGTCTGCGCCATGAAGCCTTCGATGACGCGGTGGAAAACCACGCCGTCATAGGCGCCTTCGCGGGCCAGTTCCTTGATCCGGGCGACGTGGCCCGGGGCCAGGTCGGGGAACAGTTCAATGACGACCTTGCCCTTGGTCGTTTCCAGGATGAGCGCGTTTTCGCGGTCCTTGATCTCAGCCATGTCGGATATCCTTTATCTCAGAAAACAGAATGATTTGATAGGTTTACTTGTCGGCGGCGATGCGTACCTTGATCATGCGGTCGGGCTCACTGACCGTGCCGTTGTCCGCCTCGTTGCCCTTCTTGATGTTGTCCACCAGCTCTATGCCGCTGACGACATTGCCGACGATGGTGTACTGGCCATCGAGGTTCGGCGCCGGCGCGAACATGATGAAGAACTGCGAATTGGCGGAGTTCGGGTCCTGCGAACGGGCCATACCGAGCGTGCCGCGCTTAAAATGTTCGCTCTGCGAGAATTCCGCCGGCAGGTCGGGCAGGTCTGAACCGCCGGTGCCGACGGCCTCGGGGCTGAACCCCTTCTTCATGTTGCCGAACTTGACGTCGCCGGTCTGCGCCATAAAGCCGTTGATGACGCGGTGGAATGCGACATCGTTATAAGCGCCTTCGCGCACCAGCTTCTTGATCTGGGCGACATGCTTGGGTGCCAGGTCGGGGCGTAGCGCGACGGTGACGTCGCCGTTCTTCAAGGTGATGACCATGGTGTTTTCCGGTTCGGCGGCGAAGGCCGAAACGGATGCGGTCACGAGACCGGCAAGCACGACGAGGAACGAGGCGAGCTTTTTCAGCTGCATAAGGGATCTCCGAAGGTCTTTGTTAGGGTGCATGTCGTTGCCCCAAAACCGGCATCCACTTTTGGGCGACATGCACTATTTCGCGAATTTGGCGGTGAGCGCGCCGGCAACGGCGGCCGGTACGAAGGGACGGATGTCTCCGCCCATCGAGGCTATCTGGCGCACAAGTGTGGCGGTAATGGTGCGTACCGATGGACTGGCGGGCAGAAAAACCGTCTGCAGTTCCGGCGCCATGGTCTCGTTCATGCCGGCCATCTGCATCTCGTAATCGAGATCGGTGCCGTCGCGCAGGCCGCGGATCATGATCGAGGCGCCATGCTTGCGGGCCGCGTCGATGACCAGCCCGTCAAAGGCGACGACCTTGATCCGGGCTCCGTCGCGGCCGAATTCGGCGTTCGTCGCGGCCTCGATCAGCTTCACCCGTTCGTCGAAGGAAAACAGCGGCGTCTTGCCGGGATGGGTGCCGATCGCCGCATATACCGTGTCGGCGACAGCCAGCGATGCCTTCAGCACATCGAGATGGCCGTTGGTCAGCGGGTCGAAGGAGCCGGCATAAAGGGCGATGCGATCGGTCATGGGAGGTGCTTCTAGCGGGGCATTGGGCGGAAGGCAAATGCGATTGGGAACATCTGCGTGAACCTTTTCGCAGACATGAACGACAGATGAATGCCTTGATCACGAAGACTTCACGCCGCGTTCGCTAGTTTGCACTTCGGAAGATGAAACCAAAACCCGATCTAACCGTTGGATAGGCGCAGGAGAACACGCACATGCTGATCTACATGCTCGCCACCGCAATGACCGTCGCCATGCTGATCGCCACCGCATTCGGATTGCATAGCGAGGCAGAGCGCGTCCGTGTCCGCACAAAGCGGTTCGAAGGTTTCGGCGCTCGCTGGCCCCACCATCGCCACTGATTTATTGCTAGTTTCTTGTTTGCGCCGGCCCATCGGGCCGGCGTTGTTGCTCAAACCTATTCGGTGCTGTCCGGTACGGCATCTCCGGCGCCGGCCTCAATGACACCCTCTTCGACATCCTCGTCGGCCTGCGGCTCCGAAATCCGTTCGACCGAAACCACCTTCTCGCCTTCGGCGGTGTTGAAGATGGTCACGCCCTTGGTCGCGCGGCTGGCGAAACGGATACCGTTGACCGGCACCCGGATGACCGTGCCGCCATCCGAAACCAGCATGATCTGGTCGTCATTGCCGACCGGGAAAGTCGCCACCAGCTGGCCGATCTCGGCCACCTTCGACACGTCGGTGGCGCGGATGCCTTTGCCGCCGCGTCCGGTCAGGCGGAAATCGTAGGATGACGAGCGCTTGCCGTAGCCATATTCGGTCACCGTCAGCACATACTGCTCATGCGCCTTGAGCTCTTCGTAACGGCTGTCGGAAAGCTCAGTCTCCTCGCCAATCTCCTCATTGGTGAGTGCAATCTCTTCTTCCTCGCCGGTCACCTCGGCGGCAAGCCGCCGCTCCAGTGCTGCCCGCTTGAGGTAGGCGGAGCGTTCCGCCGGTGAAGCATCGACATGCTCGATGACCGACATGGAGATGATGCGGTCGGTCTCGGCCATGCTTATGCCGCGCACGCCGACCGAATTGCGGCTCTGGAAGACGCGCACATCGCCAACGCGGAAGCGGATGCACTGGCCGGAGCTGGCGGTCAAAAGCACATCGTCATTGTCTGTGCAGGTCTCGACGCCGAGAATCTCGTCGCCCTCCTCCTCCAGCTTCATGGCGATCTTGCCATTGCGGTTGACCTGGACGAATTCGGACAGCTTGTTGCGGCGCACGGTGCCGCGCGTGGTGGCGAACATGACGTCGAGTTCGCCCCAGCTGGTCTCGTCCTCGGGCAGCGGCATGATGGTGGTGATGCGCTCGCCCTGCTCCAGCGGCAGCATGTTGATCAGCGCCTTGCCGCGCGACTGCGGATTGCCGATTGGCAGCCGCCAGACCTTTTCCTTGTAGACGATGCCGCGCGAGGAGAAGAACAGCACCGGCGTATGCGTGTTGGCCACAAACAGCCGGGTGACGAAATCCTCTTCCTTGGTCGACATACCGGAGCGGCCCTTGCCGCCGCGGCGTTGCGCCCGGTAGAGCGACAGCGGCACGCGCTTGATGTAGCCGGAATGGCTGACGGTGACGACCATGTCCTCGCGCTGGATCAGGTCCTCGTCTTCCATGTCGGCGCCGCCGTCGGTGAGCTCGGTGCGGCGCGGCGTGCCGAACTCGTCGCGCACGGCGGCAAGCTCGTCCTTGACGATCTGCTGGATGCGGGCGCGGGACGACAGAATGTCGAGGTAATCCTTGATCTCGTCGCCGATCGTGTTCAGCTCGTCGGCGATTTCGTCACGGCCGAGCGCGGTCAGGCGCTGCAGGCGCAGTTCGAGGATTGCGCGCGCCTGTTCCTCGGAGAGGTTGTAGGTGCCATCCTCATTGATGCGATGGCGCGGATCGTCGATAAGCAGAATCAATGACTCCACGTCCCCGGAGGGCCAGCGCCGCTCCATCAACTGCTCGCGCGCCGTCTGCGGATCGGGCGCGGTGCGGATCAGCTTGATCACTTCGTCGATGTTGGCGACGGCGATGGCGAGGCCGACCAGCACGTGGGCGCGGTCGCGCGCCTTGCGCAGCAGGAATTTCGTGCGCCGGCTAATCACCTCTTCGCGGAAGCTGACAAACGCCTTCAGCATGTCGGTCAGGTTCATCACTTCCGGCTTGCCGCCGTTCAGCGCCACCATATTGGCGCCGAAGGAGGTTTGCAGCGGCGTGAAGCGGTAAAGCTGGTTGAGAATGACGTCGGCGACAGCGTCGCGCTTCAGCTCGATGACGACGCGGTAGCCCTGGCGGTCGCTTTCGTCGCGAATGTCGGAAATGCCTTCGATGCGCTTGTCGCGCACCAGCTCGGCCATTTTCTCGATCATCGAGGCCTTGTTCACCTGGTACGGGACTTCCGTGATGATGATCGATTCACGGTCGTTGCCGCGCTGCTCGACATTGACCTTGCCGCGCATGACGATGGAGCCACGACCCGTCGCATAGGCGCTGTAGATGCCGGAACGGCCGAGCACGATGCCGCCGGTCGGGAAATCGGGACCCGGAATGATCTCCATCAGCGCCGGCAAATCGATCGCCGGATTGTCGATGATGGCGATGGCGCCGTTGCAGATCTCGGCCAGATTATGCGGCGGAATATTGGTGGCCATGCCGACGGCAATGCCGCCGGAACCGTTGACCAGAAGGTTGGGGAAGCGAGCCGGCAGCACCTTCGGCTCGGTGTCGGAGGCGTCATAAGTCTCCTGGAAATCGACGGTTTCCTTGTCGATGTCCTCCAGCAGCTCATGTGCGACCTTGGTCAGCCGCGATTCGGTGTAGCGCATCGCCGCCGGCGGATCGCCGTCGATGGAGCCGAAATTACCCTGCCCGTCGATCAGCGGAACGCGCAGCGACCAGTCCTGCGCCATGCGCACTAAGGCGTCGTAGATCGAGGCGTCGCCATGCGGATGGTATTTACCCATCACGTCGGCGACCGGGCGGGCCGACTTCACATATTTGCGGTTCCAGTGATAGCCGCTCTCATGCGCCGCATAGAGAATGCGGCGGTGAACCGGCTTCAGGCCGTCGCGTACATCGGGCAGCGCACGGCTGACGATGACGCTCATGGCATAAGAGAGGTAGGAGCTCTGCATCTCCTCGATGATGGAGATGGGCTCGATGCCGGTGGGGCCGCCGTCGGCGCCGCGCGGGGGTTTTTGGTCGGTCAAATCGGATCACAATCTAATCAGGAATCACTGACCGCTTATATAGGAAGCACGGCCGAAACTCCAATATTCGTGGTGCTTTTCCAATGAGGATTTCAGTGGTAAATTCAAATGGATACCTCTGATTGCGACGATTTGGCCATAACGCATTCGCCGCCGCCAGGGGCAAAAGCCTGCGAAGGACAGTTTTCCAAGCCAACAGCTTATCTGGAGGCAGACAGACGCGTCAGCGGGTAGCCACCCGCCGGGCGCGATAGTCGCCGGGCGTCTCACCCATGACGCGCCGGAAACGGCGGTTGAACGTCGACAAATCGTTGAAACCGGCCTCGAAGGCGATTGCCGAGATGGCATCGCCTGACATGCGCAGCCGCACCGCCGCGCGGTGCAGCCGGGTTCTCAGCAGAAACTGATAGGGCGTCATGCCGGCGACCTGCCGGAAGGTGCGCAGGAAATGATACGGGCTGGTCGCCGTCGCGCAGGCAAGCTCGGAAAGCGAGACCGGCCTGTCGGCATTGAGCTCGATCTGCCGCACCGCCTCAGCAACCCGTTTCTGGTCGCGGCGGCTCGGCGGTCGAACGCCAGGCACCGCATCGCTGGCCACAGGCAGTGCTGCGCCGGCAACTGCCAGTGCTGCGCCCGCAATTCGCAGGCCAAGCTCTTCAAAGGCGTCGATGTCGACCATCTCGCGCGCCGCTTCCGCCTCGGCCAGCAGCGATGCCAGCGCCGGCAAGGGCGGCATATGCGGCACGCCGAAGGCGAGCTTGCTCGCGCCGGGCACGTCGCTGGCGATGCGGTCGAGATAGGCCGGAGCGAAGTGGAAGGACAGGCAACGGTCGCCGGCGCCATGCTCATGCCCGCATTCATAGCAGGCGCCGACATTGCCGAGCAGGATCGCGCCCGGCGCCAGCATGGCGGCGCCTTGCCTGGTGCGGTAGTGGAAGGTGCCGCTGGTGACAGCGGCAACGCAGAAGGTGTCGTGCGCCTCCTCGAACGGGCGGTCGCCGGCGCCGGCCGTGCACAGCACGTCACAGACATACCAACCCTGCCCCGATGCCAGGTTTTGTTGGCTCGTCGTCATGGCTTGAAAGATAGCAATTTTTCCCAAGCGCGACACCCTGCCGGGGCCTATCGCTTGCAGCCTCCTGACACAACGAAGGCAGCAAGTATGATCGGTGCATCCTCCTTTGCCGAAGCGCTCCACAGCGACGGCCCCAATCCCGGCCTGGCTGAAAAGCTGGATCTCTACGGCCGCTTCGTCGGCGCCTGGACATTCGAGGCCACGCGCCATCTCGAGGACGGCACGGTTCTCACCGGACGCGGCGAGGTGCATTTCGGCTGGGTCCTGGAAGGCAGGGCGATCCAGGATGTATGGATCCTGCCCGCGCGGGATGCCGGCCCCTCGCCTTCTCTCGGCAAATGGACTTTCTATGGCACAACGCTGCGGGCCTATGATCCCGGCTCGGATGCCTGGCACATCTTCTGGAGCGACCCGCGCAACCAATACTACAGCCGCCAGCTTGGTCGCGCCGAAGGCGACACGATTGTGCAGGTCGGCGCCGACGGCACTGGTTCCTCGGTCCGCTGGAGCTTTTCGCGCATCACCAAGGACAGCTTCCGCTGGCTCGGCGAGCGTTCGCACGACGATGGCAAGACATGGCGTCTCGAAGTCGAGTTCCTGGCGCGCCGCGTCGCCCAGGACTGATGACGCAACATATTGCAAAAAAGGTGAAAAAACATGCTTGACCATGTCTCGATCGGCGTCCGCGACACCAACGTTTCGAAGCCCTTCTACGATGCCGCGCTAAAGCCGCTCGGTTATTCCTGCCTCGGCCAGTCGCCAGGCTCACTGGGTTATGGTGCGCAAGCCGTCGCGCTGTGGGTGAACGACGCGGAGCGGCCAGTGCCATCGGACGAGAAGTCCGGTCTGCATTTCTGCTTTGCCGCGCCGACGAGGCAGAGTGTCGTCGCCTTCCATGCCGCCGCCTTGCGTGTAGGCGGCAGCGACAATGGCGCGCCGGGCCTGCGCGCCGACTATGGCGAGGACTATTACGCTGCCTTCATCGTCGATCCCGACGGCTATCGCCTGGAGGCCTATTGCAACGCTGCCGCCTAACATAGCCGGCATCTCCGGTATCGGCATCTCAGACGGTTCCCACCGGCCAGGCTTTGCTCTACCACTATCGTGGCGCAGGGGTCCGGCCCGGCGGGAGGGGTCAGCGATGCCGAGTTTCGACAGCCTGTTCAACGCCTTCGTCACCATTCTGGTGACCATCGACCCGCCAGGTCTCGCGCCGCTCTTCCTCGCGGTGACACGCGGCATGAACCGCGAGGAACGTCAGCAGGTCTCGGTGCGCGCCTCGATCATCGGCTTCCTGGTGATGGCGCTGTTTGCGGTGGCCGGGGCCTCCATCCTGTCGGTGTTCGGCATCACGCTGCCGGCTTTCCGCGTCGCCGGCGGGTTTTTGCTGTTCTTCATCGCTTTCGAAATGGTGTTTGAGCGCCGCCAGGACCGCAAGGAGAAGATCGGCGACGTCGCCATCACCAAGGACATGATCCACAACATCGCGGCCTTCCCGCTGGCGATCCCGCTGATCGCCGGCCCCGGTGCGATTTCGGCGACTGTGCTACTGTCGGGCTCGTTTCAGGGTTTTGCAGCACAAGCGGCGCTGGTCGGCATCATCTTCGTCTGCCTTGCCATCACCTATCTGGTGTTCGTGTTGTCGGAGCGCATCGACCGCATCCTCGGCCAGACCGGCCGCTCGATCCTCACCCGCCTGCTCGGCGTCATCCTGGCCGCGCTTGCGGTTCAGTTCGTCGCGGATGGCATCAAGGCGCTGATGGCGGGGTAAGCGGCAGCCCCTACTCCACCGCCGTATCGACGACCTCGAAATCGTGAGTGATGACAGCCGTCTTGGCCAGCATGGCCGAGGCCGAGCAGTATTTCTCGATCGACAGGTTGATGGCGCGCTGGACCTTGTCGCGCGACAGCGCGTGGCCCGTGACGATGAAATGCATATGGATGCGGGTGAAGACTTTGGGGTCGGTTTCGGCCCGGTCGGCGTCGAGTTCTACAACACAGTCCTCGATCGCCTCGCGGCCTTTTTCGAGGATGTGGACGACATCATAGGCCGAGCAGCCGCCGGTGCCGATCAGCACCAGCTCCATCGGGCTCGGACCTGGCGTCTTGCCTTCCGGCCCGGGGGCGGTCCCCAGCACCAGTTTGTGGCCGCTGCCGGACTCGCCGACGAAGGTGCGCTCCTCGACCCATTTAATCCGTGCTTTCACGGCAATCTTCCTTTCAGAAAGCGTCACTGGCCGAAGACGACCGTGTGCATGATCCGCCCCGGCAGCAGCGTGAACACGCCGGCGCCGATCAGGGCGAAAACATACAGCGATATCATCACCCTGCGATGTTTGGCGACCCGATGCATATGCGCGTGCCAGACCGCAAGCGGCACGGCGATCAACACTAAAATCGACAAGAGATGGATCGGGCTGAACGGACCGACGAGGCGTATCTGCTGGATCCAGAAACTGGAGATGGCGACGACCATCATCAGCGCCGCCCAGGCATAGCCGACGACACGATGACGCGTCGTGCCTTTCGGCAGCGCCAGTTGCGTAGCGCCAACGGCCAGCGCGGCAAGGGCCGCGAAGGCGTGCCATGGAATGGGAGGGCGCGCCGATAGAAGCGGTCCGAGCGACATCGCACCCTCTCCTCAGATATCGCTGACTATCGTCAGCTCAGAACGGGATTTCGTCGTCCAGTTCGCGCGACGAGCCGCCGCCACCGCCGCCCTTGGAACCGCCGCCACCGCTATTGCCGCCGCGGTTGAAGCTCTCATTGGGGCCAGACTGGCCGAAATCCGAGCCACGGCTCGCGCCGCCGCCGGCATAGTTGCCGACCTGACCGCCGCCCTCGCCGCGAGAATCGAGCATCTGCAGCTCGCCGCGGAATTTCTGCAGCACGACCTCGGTCGTGTACTTGTCGGCGCCGGTCTGGTCTTGCCATTTGCGTGTCTGCAGCTGGCCTTCGACGTAAACCTTCATGCCCTTCTTCAGGTACTGCTCGGCGACCTTGGCGATCTGGTCATTGAAAATGACCACGTTGTGCCATTCGGTCTTTTCCTTGCGCTCGCCGGAGTTCTTGTCGCGCCAGCTTTCCGACGTGGCGATGCGGATGTTGACGACCGGATCACCGGAATTCAGGCGGCGGATTTCAGGGTCCGCGCCGAGGTTACCGACCAGAATGACCTTGTTGACGCTACCCGCCATGACACTTCTCCGTGCTCATCCGAAACAAATTTCAAGTCGTTCACCTTACAGGCCGCGCACAATCCTGGCTTGCCGCGGCTGGCTTTTCCCACAAGGTTTTTGTTCCCTTTTCGTTCCTATACTGTTAACCACGGATTGTCAAGGAATGGCAGCAATCGCCGACGCGGGCGCGTGGATTTAGCTGACACGCAGGGGCGAGAAGCGGTGTCGTCAGCGCCGTTTTTTAGCTGGTGGCAACGGACCGGAAAAGCCGCTCCACTCCATGCCCATGCATGGGCGCGCTGTGCGATCACGGTTGGCGCCGACATCAGCCCGACTGCAGGTTCAGATTTCAGAGCCGGGTCATTCAGCAATTTCCCGATCGCGCGCCCGTGCCACCACACCTGAGCGACGAGCGCCGCTACCACCGCGATCAGGCCCCAGGTCCCCAATCCTTCGCCGAAGATGTAAATCCCGTATGGCGGGGATAGCGCCGTACCCAGCTTGGCCAACAAGATCACGGCCACGAAACCGATGACGGCGATCGCTCCTATACCGAGTACGAGGCGGCGATAGAGCCTCAGAGCCTCGTTGAGGTTCTCGGCGGACGAAAGATCGACGTTGGAATTCATAAATACTACTCCTGCCTCGCGATGATCGGCCCATCTTGTTCCCCACGGCTTAGAGGCCCGGCAGGATCCAATCAATACGCGGCATTCAAAACACCCC
This sequence comes from Mesorhizobium sp. P160219, assembly GCF_057786095.1. NCBI lineage: Bacteria > Pseudomonadati > Pseudomonadota > Alphaproteobacteria > Hyphomicrobiales > Phyllobacteriaceae > Mesorhizobium > Mesorhizobium sp. P160219. Next base: position 4,240,507 of record NZ_JBYNWG010000001.1, on the reverse strand, counting down.
TTGCCAAATCGATAAGTATCGACTTATGCTTTTGCCATGATCGAAGCAGAGATTTTTCGCGCCCTGGCCGACCCGACGCGACGCGCCGTCTACGAGCGGCTGACTTCCGGCGAGATGAGCGTGTCGGAGTTGCGCACCGGCATGAGCGTGTCGCAGCCGGCGGTGTCGCAGCACCTTGCCGTGCTGCGCGGCGCAGGCCTGGTCAGCGAAAGACGCGCCGGCCGCAACGCCTACTATCGCGCCGATCCGCAAGGGCTCGAGCCGCTGCTCGGCTGGATCGAACGCTACCGCGCATTCTGGCCGGAGCGCATCGAAAGACTGAAGGCCGTTTTGAAGGACATGGACCAATGACCGACGAAAAGCAGACGCAGACCGCCAAGGATGCCCTCGCCTTCGAATGCGATCTGCCGGACGCACCGGAAAAAGTGTGGCGGGCACTGACCGTGCCGGACCTCTTGGCGGAATGGATGATGCCGAACGACATCAATCCGGAAACCGGCAGCCGCTTTGCCTTTGCCGGGCCTGAGAAGCCGATCGAGTGCGAAGTGCTCGATGCCGAACCGGGGCGCCTGCTGCGCTATTCCTGGCGCGAGCGTTCCGGCGACGCCAACCGCGAGGAGCTGGAGAGCATCGTCACCTTCACACTCGCCCGCACCGTTTCCGGCGGCACGCATCTGCGCATCGTCCATGACGGGTTTGTCCTGACGCCTGCGGTCGCGATGGCCGGCGCCGGCTGCCGGCTCTGGCTGCGCGCATACAAGCCCAAACCGCCTGTCGCCGCCAACGCGCCACGCCTGTTGCTGCGCGCTGCCTGACCCGGAAAAATCAAAACGGAGACAATGAGATGAGCGGCTTTGCCAATCTGGTGCCGATGGTGATCGAGCAATCGAGCCGCGGCGAACGTGCCTTCGACATTTTCTCGCGGCTGCTGCGCGAGCGCATCATCTTCGTCAATGGCGAGATCAATGACGGCATGTCGGCGCTGGTCTGCGCCCAGCTCCTGTCGCTGGAATCGGACAATCCCGACAAGGAGATCTCGCTCTACATCAACTCGCCGGGCGGCGTGGTGACCAGCGGCTTCGCCATCTACGACACGATGCAATATGTCAGCTGCCCGGTGTCGACCGTGTGCATGGGCTTTGCCGCGTCGATGGCCTCCTTCCTGCTGATGGCGGGAACGCCGGGGCGGCGCATCGCGCTGCCCAATGCCAGCATCGTGCTGCACCAGCCTCTGGGCGGCTTCCAGGGCCAGGCCTCCGACATCCAGCGCCATGCCGAAGGCATTTTGCGCACCAAGCGGCACATGGCCGACCTCTACGCTCACCATTGCGGCCGCACCCACGAAGAGGTCGAACGCACACTCGACCGCGATTTCTTCATGACCGCGAAGGAGGCCAAGGACTGGGGCCTCGTCGACCACGTCTTCGACACCCGCAAGCAGGCAGCGGCCTGATCGGCGGATTGAATGCAGGCCGGTGTTCCCTCAATTTCAACGCCGCTGGTCTGGCCTCGCCTTGAGCGCGGCACTATAGTCTTGCCATGCGCTACCACCTGAACAGACTGACCATAGCCATTGCCATCACGGCGGCGACATCGAGCATGGCCTTTGCCGGGGGCAGCACCAGCACGTCGCGGAAAGGCGCCCTGCCCGGCGTGGCCGGCGACTACCGCATCGCCAAGCCCGCGCCGCAGCCGGAGCCGGACGACGCGCTGCCTGCCGTCGAGAACGGCACGTTCAAGATCGGCGACACCGATGTCAGGATTTCCGGCAGCATCACTGTCGATGTCGGCACGGGTGGGATCAAGCCGCCGCGCCGGTAGCCCCTTCTCCCAGCTACTATACGGGAGAGAAAGCCTGCGCCGACGACTTCCTCGCAAAAGAACAGCCCCGCCGTTGCTTCCGCTAACGGTCGGGGCTTTTTTTGGATTCCAAATCCAAACTGCCGGTAGTGTTATACCGACTTTGATTTCGGATGCTTCGCGGCATTCAGCCGACGATCCGACTAGCCGTCTCTGATTTTTGTGGGATTCGGCAGGTCACGGTTTGTCTGGTGGTTTGTTGGACTGACGCGATGCGTTCGTTTGGACGCATACACTCCAATGCCTTGAAACTACCTGGCACTTATGCCCGCCGCGGCTCCACTAGCAGGTGGAGCCTCAAGGGACTATCCGGTGGCGTCATGCTCCGCTCCTATGTCCGTTGCGACTGGTGTCAATCCGAAGCACAAATCGCAAAAACCTGCGGCGTCTCGCAGGCCGCTATGGGCGGCGAGGCCATCAAAGACGGCCGGCTCCGTTGACTCCGGCAGAGTGCGCCCCTGATTCGACGGCGTCAACCTTGAATAGCCGGTTACGGAAAATGTGATCGCCGGGAGCTTACGTCAGGGTCAGTTTCTGAAACACCCTTGTCAGTTTCTGCACAGCTTTGTCAGGAGCGTGTTCGGTCTTTGTTCTTTCCGCTTGCCCGTTCGCGCGAAAGACGGTTAAACGGCTTTGGTCGAGAAGTGTGGCGTCTCTCGACGTGGCGGCAAAAATACCTACATAGGGAATGGCCGGGAAAACCCGCCGATCCCACTGACACCAGACCTGAGGCGGCGACCGGCGATGGCCGACCATAAATACCTTTCCATTCGCGGGGCACGCGAACACAACCTAAAGAATGTCGATCTCGACCTGCCGCGTGACAGCCTGATCGTCATGACCGGCCTGTCGGGCTCCGGCAAATCGTCGCTTGCTTTCGACACCATCTATGCCGAGGGCCAGCGCCGTTACGTCGAGAGCCTGTCGGCTTATGCGCGCCAGTTCCTCGAAATGATGCAGAAGCCGGATGTCGACCAGATCGACGGCCTGTCGCCGGCCATCTCGATCGAGCAGAAGACCACGTCGAAGAACCCGCGTTCGACGGTCGGCACCGTCACCGAGATCTACGACTACATGCGCTTGCTGTTCGCGCGCGTCGGCATCCCCTATTCGCCGGCGACCGGCCTGCCGATCGAGAGCCAGACGGTTTCACAGATGGTCGACCGGGTGCTGGCGGTCGAGGAAGGCACGCGCCTTTTCCTGCTGGCGCCGATCGTGCGCGGCCGCAAGGGCGAGTATCGCAAGGAACTGCTGGAGCTGCAGAAGAAGGGCTTTCAGCGCGTCAAGGTCGACGGCGTCTTCTATGAGATCGCCGATGTGCCGGCGTTGGACAAGAAGTACAAGCACGACATCGACGTCGTCGTCGACCGCATCGTCGTGCGCGGCGACCTGGCGACACGGCTTGCCGATTTCATCGAAACGGCGCTGAAGCTCGCCGAAGGGCTGGCGGTGGCCGAGTTCGCCGACCGGCCGCTCGACGCCAGCCAGACCGGCGAGGACTCGGTCAACAAATCGAAGAACGAGACGCATGAGCGCATCCTGTTCTCGGAAAAATTCGCCTGCCCGGTTTCCGGCTTCACCATTCCGGAGATCGAGCCCAGGCTGTTCTCGTTCAACAACCCGTTCGGCGCCTGCCCGACCTGCGACGGCCTCGGCAATCAGCGCGCCATCGACGCCAGCCTGATCGTGCCGGACGAAAACGTCTCGCTGCGCGACGGCGCCGTCAGCCCGTGGGCGAAATCGACCTCGCCCTATTATGCGCAGACGCTGGAAGCGCTGGGCAAGGCATACGGCTTCAAGCTCGGCGACAAGTTCAAAGACCTGACCGAAGAGGCCAAGGAAGCCGTCCTGCGCGGCACCGGCGAGCGCGAGGTCACCTTCCAATATGATGACGGCCTGCGCTCCTACAAGACCACCAAGACGTTCGAGGGCGTCATTCCCAATCTCGAACGGCGGTGGAAGGAAACCGAATCCGCCTGGATGCGCGAGGAGATCGAGCGCTTCATGTCGGCGACGCCCTGCCCGGTCTGCAAGGGATACCGGCTGAAGCCGGAAGCGCTGGCGGTGAAGATCGCCGGCAAGCATATCGGCGAAGTCACAGAGCTGTCGATCCGCAAGGCCGACCAGTGGTTCACCGAACTGCCGCCACATCTCAACGACCAGCAGAACGAGATCGCGGTGCGCGTTCTCAAGGAAATCCGTGACCGCCTGCGCTTCCTCAACGATGTCGGCCTCGACTATCTGACGCTGTCGCGCAATTCCGGCACGCTGTCGGGCGGCGAGAGCCAGCGCATAAGGCTGGCGTCGCAGATCGGCTCCGGCCTCACCGGCGTGCTCTATGTGCTGGACGAGCCGTCGATCGGCCTGCACCAGCGCGACAATGCCCGCCTGCTCGACACGCTCAAGCATCTGCGCGACATCGGCAACACGGTGATCGTCGTCGAGCATGACGAGGACGCCATCCTGCATGCCGATTATGTCGTAGACATGGGTCCGGCCGCCGGCATTCATGGCGGCGAGATCATCGCCCAGGGCACGCCGCAGCAGGTGATGGCCAATCCCAACTCGATCACCGGTAAATATCTGTCGGGCGCGCTCGAAGTCGCCACGCCCGGTGTCAGGCGCGAGGCCAAGAAAAACCGCCGGCTGAAGATCGTCGGCGCGCGCGGCAACAATCTCAAGAACGTCACTGCCGAAATCCCGCTCGGCACTTTTACCGCCGTCACCGGCGTGTCTGGCGGCGGCAAATCGACCTTCCTGATCGAGACGCTGTTCAAGGCGGCGTCGCGCCGCATCATGGGCTCGCGCGAGCATCCGGCCGATCACGACCGCATCGAGGGCCTCGAATTCCTCGACAAGGTCATCGACATCGACCAGTCGCCGATCGGCCGCACACCGCGTTCGAACCCGGCCACCTACACCGGCGCCTTCACACCGATCCGCGACTGGTTTGCCGGGTTGCCCGAGGCCAAGGCCCGCGGCTATCAGCCGGGCCGCTTCTCCTTCAACGTGAAGGGCGGCCGCTGCGAGGCCTGCCAAGGCGACGGCGTCATCAAGATCGAGATGCACTTCCTGCCCGACGTCTACGTCACGTGCGACGTCTGCCACGGCAAGCGCTACAACCGCGAGACGCTGGATGTCGTGTTCAAGGGCAAGTCGATCGCGGACGTCCTGGACATGACGGTCGAGGAAGGCGTCGATTTCTTTGCCGCCGTGCCCGGGGTGCGCGACAAGCTGGAGACGCTGAAGCAGGTCGGCCTCGGCTACATCCATATCGGCCAGCAGGCGACGACGCTGTCGGGCGGCGAGGCGCAGCGCATCAAGCTCGCCAAGGAATTGTCGCGCAAGGCGACCGGCAAGACGCTCTACATCCTCGACGAGCCGACCACCGGCCTGCACTTCCACGACGTCGCCAAGTTGCTGGAAGTGCTTCACGAACTGGTCGACCAGGGCAACACGGTGGTGGTCATCGAGCACAATCTCGAAGTCATCAAGACCGCCGACTGGGTGCTCGACCTCGGCCCCGAAGGCGGCGATGGCGGTGGCGAACTGGTGGCACAGGGCACACCGGAAGCCATCGTGCGCGAAAAGCGCAGCTACACCGGCCAGTTCCTGAAGGAGCTTTTGGAGCGGCGGCCCGGAGGCAAGCGCGAAGCGGCGGAGTAACTGACAGACCGGTCGGGCGCCTGGAGAGCTTTGAATGACAGTCCGACAGGCGCTTGCCGGTGATCTCGACGCAGTCGTCTCGCTGACGCAGACCGCCTATGAGCACTACACGCCCCTGTTAGGCGCGCCGCCGCTCCCAGTCACCGAGGACTATGCGCCACGCATCGAGCGTGGCGAGGTCTGGCTCTTGGAGAGCGGCGCGGAACTCGCCGGGCTGATCGTTATTGAGCGCCATCCCGATCATGCGATGATCTTCAGCGTCGCGGTCTCCCCCGCTTTCCAGGGCAGGAAACTCGGCACCGCGCTGCTCGACTTCGCCCAGGAACAGGCGCGGCTATGGGGTGTGCCGGAGGTGCGGCTCTACACCAATTCGCGCATGGAGCGGAACATCGAGATCTATACGGCCTATGGCTTCCACGAAACGGGCCGCCGAGCCAATCCCCACCGTCCCGGATGGACCGTGGTCGACATGATCAAACCGATTGGAAAAATAGCCTGACCGCATTTTTAGAACTGGGAGGAAGACGATGATCAGCCAAGGAACAATCCGCGCCGGGATGGGCGGCTGGACTTTCGAACCCTGGGATACGTCTTTCTACCCGGACAAGCTTTCCAAGGCCAAACAGCTAAGTTACGCCACCCGCCAGGTACCGAGCATCGAGGTCAATGGCACCTACTATTCCAGCTTCAAGGAGCCGACCTTCGTCAAATGGGCGGGCGAGGCGCCGGACGGTTTCGTCTATTCGCTGAAGGGCAATCGCTTCGTCACCAACCGGCGCGTGCTTGGCGAAGCCGGCGAGTCCATGACGCGCTTCCTCGGCTCCGGCATTGCCGCGCTGGGCGACAAGCTGGGCCCGATCCTTTGGCAGTTCGCGCCGACGAAAAAGTTCGACGCCGACGATTTCGAGGCCTTCCTGAAGCTGCTGCCGGAAAAGCAGGATGGCGTGGCGCTGCGCCATGCGCTGGAAGTGCGCAACGACAGTTTCAGCGTGCCGGAATTTGTGGGCCTGGCGCGCAAATACAAGGCGGCGATCGTCTATGCCGACCATGCCAAATATCCTGGTATCGCCGACATCACCGGCGATTTTATCTATGCGCGGCTGCAGACCGGCAGCGACGACAATCCGGATTGCTATACGCCGAAGGGCCTGGACGAATGGGCAGCGCGGGTGAAGACCTGGGCGCAAGGCAAGCAGCCGGCCGATCTGCGGCGCGCCGATCCGACTTTCGACGCGCCGGTGAAACCCCGCGACGTGTTCGTCTACTTCATCACCGAGGGCAAGGTGCGCGCGCCGTTCGGCGCCATGGCGCTGATGAAGCGAGTGAGCTGATCGGTTAAAGCGCGTCGCGCTGAAACGGATTCATACGGCGCGATTTAAGTCTTAAGTCTTTGTCTTGATGCATGCCGTTGTCCCAGAACCGCGGCACACTTCTGGGCGACATGCATTAGGAGCAATTCCAGGAAAAGTGCGGACCGGTTTTCCCGGAAATCCGGGTAGCGCTTTCCCTTGAAAAGGGTTTCAACCCAGAATTGCTACGATCAACAGAAGCGTGATAGCTTATGCGCATCGTAACCTTATCGATACCTCCTTCCTGCATAAATCCGGTGCGGGTCCTTTCTATAGGCCGGCCGCCGCGCGCAAGGACGAGGGCATGTCGCTCGACTACAGTTCCCTTCTGTTGGCTGTCGGGTTTTCCGCCGCTTGCCTCGGCCTGACGCTGTTCGGCATTTGGCTTACCGCGCGCTCGGAAAAATTCCTGCTGACCTGGGCGGTCAGCGTGCTTCTGATCGTCGCCGACGTCTTCGCCTACCAGGCCTATATCGACGCGCCCGGACGCCTGCTCGGCCTCGCCAGCTTCACGTTCCTGCTGCTCGGCTTCGCGACCATGCTGGGCGCTGCCCATCAGTTCACGACAGGGAGGTCACCGCTGCCCCGCATTGCTGTCGGCGCCGGCGTCTCGCTGGCAGTCGCCTTGCCGCCGATGGCGCTTGGCTATGACGGGCTGGGCTTCATGCTGGAGAATGCCTTCGCCGCGCTGCTTTTGTTTGCGACGGCCTATGAATACTGGAAGGGCCGCACCGAATTCCCTGCCCCGATCCTCGGCATTGCCGGGCTCTACACAGCCACCGCAATTTCCTTCGTGCTGTGCTCCGGTGCACTTGTCTGGGATGGCAGGCTGGTGCTTGGCCATGCGCCGAGCAACTGGGCCGAGGATTTCAGCCTCATCGTCGTCATCGCGTGCATGACCGGCATCGGCGCGCTCTCGCTGGCGCTCAACCAGGGACGCCTGGCGCAGTATCATCGCCGCGAAGCGCTGACCGATCCGCTGACCGGACTGCTCAACCGGCGCGCTTTGTTCGATCTGCACGGCAAAACACCTGTCCGGTCCTTCACCGCCGTGATCGTGTTCGATCTCGACGGCTTCAAGGCGATAAATGACGAGTTCGGCCATGCCACCGGCGACGAGGTGCTGAAACTGTTCGCCAAGGATTTGACCGCCAATCTCCAGCCGGGCGATGTCGCCGCGCGCATGGGCGGAGAGGAATTTGCATTGGTGCTCGATCGCACCTTGCCTGAAAAGGTGGAATTCATAGCCGAGCGGATCCGGGCCAGTTTTGCCATGCGCCGGATCGATACCGAGACCCGCCTGCTGTCCTGCACGGTCAGCGCCGGCTACGCCTTCGGCAGCGAGGGCGGCACCAAATTCGACAAGGTGCTCAGCGCCGCCGACAAAGCGCTTTACGGCGCCAAGCGCGGCGGCCGCAACCGTGTGCTCGCCTTCCGGCGCGCCGGGTAGGCTGGGCTGATATTCAGCCGGCCTGAACCTCACCACACGTAAAACAACACCCCAAAGCGCGTCGCATGAGGCCGTTCAGGCGCGACGCGCTTTTAGGCCGCTATGACGATCTCGTTGTAAGTGTCGAGGTCGACGTAGAAAACCTTGGTGATTTCGCCGATCAGCTCATCCTGCTGGTAGCCTTGCGAGCGCAGAATGTTGATGGCGGTGATGATGTCGACACGCTCTGTCAGCCGTCGTTTCTGGTGGTCCTCGACGAACCGTTCCATAGCCCATTCTCCTGGCAAGATTATCTGAACGCATTGACCGACAATCAGAACTGCGAGGGAAGCTAGGGTGGCTTGCTTGCGTGGAACTTGCAGGCTGAGCCAGCATATTCCCTCGATCTGCTACAGAACCAGACTGATACGGAAGCGGCCGACTCACCGAGGCCTAGGAAAGACTAGCATGTAGTATTCGGCGTGCCAGAGTGTGGCGGCCTCGGACGAAAGTCCGACGCAACGGGTGCGGACCTTCGCGACTTCATCATCCTTGGGCGTAGCGACGCGAAGCGGAGCGAAGACCCAGGGATCCATGCCGGGACGAAGAAGCGTCATTAACGGTGCAGAATGTGGAATGGCCAATGTGCCGCAGAAGCGATCTTGTTCTGCATCGCGGCACTCTTTGGCTGATGTCGCGGCATGGATTCTAGGGTCTGCGCGCGTCGCTCCGCTCCTTGCTCCGCCCTAGAATGACGAAGTGATTGTGGGCATTTCAGCCAATCTTCGACGTGTACGATCCGTGCAGCCGTCGACCTGCGTTAAACCGTCAGAAACTTCCTGACGTCCGCCCGGTCGAGATCTTCGGCCGGGCCGGTGTGGACGATCTGGCCGCGGTCCATGATGTTGACCTCGTCGGCGAGCTCGCGGCAGAAATCGAGATATTGCTCGACCAGAAGCACCGCAATGCCGGCCTGATCGCGCAAATAGCGGATGGCGCGGCCGATGTCCTTGATGATCGAGGGCTGGATGCCTTCGGTCGGCTCGTCGAGCACCAGCAGTTTCGGCCGCATGACGAGCGCCCGGCCGATGGCGAGCTGCTGCTGCTGGCCGCCTGAGAGATCGCCGCCGCGCCGCCCCAGCATCTGCTTCAGCACCGGAAACAGTTCGAAGACATGCGCCGGCACGTTGCGGTCGGCGCGCTTCAACGGCGCAAAGCCGGACTCCAGGTTTTCGCGCACCGTCAGCAGCGGAAAGATCTCCCTGCCCTGCGGTATGAATGCGATGCCCGACCGGGCGCGATCATACGCCGCGCTCCGGTCGAGCGCCTTCCCCTCGAAGGCAACGCTTCCGCTCGTCAGCCGGTGGTGGCCGACGATCGATCTCATCAAACTGGTCTTGCCGACGCCGTTGCGGCCGAGCACGCAGGTGATCTTGCCGGCACCCGCCGTCAGCGACACACCGCGCAACGCCTGAGCAGCGCCGTAATGGAGCGTGGCGTTGGAAACTTCGAGCATGTCAGCGCCTTCTCCAGAAGCGGAGGAACGAAAAGTCGAAGCGATGGAATTGCACCCGCCAGACCATGCTCATCTCCCGAGATAAACTTCGACGACCCGCTCGTCGGCCGAGACGAAATCGAGCGAGCCTTCCGACAGCACCGAGCCCTCATGCAGGCAGGTGACCTTGACGCCGAGTTCGCGCACGAAATGCATGTCGTGCTCGACGACGATGACCGAATGGTCGCGCGCTATGTCCTTGAGCAGCCGCGCGGTTTCCTCGGTCTCGGCATCGGTCATCCCTGCGACCGGCTCGTCAACCAAAAGCAGCTTCGGGTCCTGCGCCAGCAGCATGCCGATCTCCAGCCACTGTTTCTGGCCATGGCTGAGATTGGCTGCCAGATCGTGGCGCTTGTCGCCCAGCCGGATGATGCCGAGGATGTCGTCGATCTGTCTGGCTTCGGCGGCCGAGCGGCGATGGAACAGCGCCGGAAAGATCGAGCGCGGGCCCTTCAGCGCCAGCATCAGATTGTCTTCGACGCTGTGGCTTTCGAAGACGGTCGGCTTCTGGAATTTGCGGCCGATGCCCATCATGGCGATCTCCGCCTCGTCGTGCCGGGTCAGATCGACCTGGCCGTCGAAGAACACTTCGCCCTCGTCGGGCCGGGTCTTGCCGGTGACGATGTCCATCATCGTCGTCTTGCCGGCGCCGTTGGGACCGATGATGGCGCGCATCTCGCCCTTGTCGAGCACCAGCGACAGATTGTTGATGGCGCGGAAACCGTCGAAGGAGACCGAGACGCCGTCGAGATAGAGGATGGTGTTGGACTTCGACATCGCTCTATTCCGCCGGCTGCGGTTCAGGCCCGGACGCGGACCAGGCACCGGGCGTTGTTGCTGCGCTGCGCACGATCTTCAATGGCGGCGCGGCATCAGGGTCTGTGCCCGCTTCCTCTGCAATCGCTGCAGCCCGCATCGCCCGAGCGTTACCGCGCCAGGAATCCCACATGCCGACGATGCCCTTGGGCAGGAACAGGGTTACGGCGACGAACAGGCCGCCGAGCGCAAACAGCCAGAACTCCGGCAGCAGGCCGGTGAACCAGGATTTGCCGGCGTTGACCAGCAGCGCGCCGACGATCGGGCCGACAATGGTGCCGCGCCCACCGACGGCTGCCCAGATCACGACTTCGATGGAATTGGACGGCTCGAATTCGCCGGGATTGATGATACCGACCTGCGGCACATAGAGCGCGCCGGCGATGCCGGCCATGACAGCCGAGACGGTGAAGGCAAACAGCTTCACGTTCTCCGCCCGCCAGCCGAGGAAGCGGGTGCGGCTCTCGGCGTCGCGCACCGCCATTAGCAGCTTGCCGTATTTGGAGCCGACGATCGCCCAGGTGATGAAGACGGCGAGCGCGAGTATGATGGCGCTGGCGGCAAACAGGGCCGAGCGGGTGGCGTCGGCCTGCACGTTGAAGCCCAGAATATCCTTGAAATCGGTCAAGCCGTTGTTGCCGCCGAAACCCATGTCGTTGCGGAAGAAGGCGAGCAGCAGCGCGTAGGTCATCGCCTGGGTGATGATGGAGAGATAGACGCCGGTGACGCGGCTGCGAAAGGCGAACCAGCCGAAGACGAAGGCGAGCAGGCCGGGCACCGCCAGCACCATGATGGCGGCGAACCAGAAGTGGTCGAAACCGGTCCAGAACCAGGGCAATTCCTTGTAGTTCAGGAACACCATGAAATCGGGCAGGATCGGATTGCCGTAAACGCCGCGCGAGCCGATCTGGCGCATGAGGTACATGCCCATCGCATAGCCGCCGAGGGCGAAGAAGGCGCCATGGCCGAGCGAGAGGATGCCGCAATAGCCCCAGACGAGATCGAGCGCCAAGGCAAGCAATGCATAGCAGAGGTACTTGCCCGTCAACGCGACGATGTAGGACGGAATATAGAACGCGCTTTGCGGCGACACTGCGAGGTTGAGCAGCGGCACGATAATGGCGGCCGTCAGCAGGATGAAAATAGTGATGGCGATGCGACGGTCGGCACCCGCGGCGAAGAAGCGTCCCGTGATCATGTTTCCACCGCCCTGCCCTTGAGCGCGAACAGGCCGCGCGGGCGCTTCTGGATGAACAGGATGATCAGCACCAGCACGACGATCTTGCCGAGCACCGCGCCAGCATAGGGTTCGAGAACCTTGTTGACGATGCCGAGCGAGAAGGCGCCGACCAGCGTGCCCCAGAGATTGCCGACGCCGCCGAAGACCACGACCATGAAGCTGTCGATGATGTAGCCGCGGCCGAGATTGGGCGAGACATTGTCGATCTGGCTGAGCGCGACGCCGGCAATGCCGGCAATGCCGGAGCCGAGCGCAAAGGTCAGCGCATCGACCCAAGGCGTCCTGATGCCCATCGAGGCGGCCATGCGGCGGTTGGCGGTGACGGCGCGCATCTGAAGGCCCCAGGGCGTGCGCTTCATAACAAAGAGCAGCACGCCGAAGACGGTGAGCGCGAAGACCAGGATCCAGAGGCGGTTCCAGGTGACGGCGAGTTGGCCGACATCGAACGATCCCGACATCCAGGAGGGGTTGCCGACCTCCTGGTTGGTCGGTCCGAAGATCGAGCGCACCGCCTGCTGCAGGACAAGCGAGACGCCCCAGGTTGCGAGCAGCGTTTCCAGCGGCCGGCCGTAGAGGAAACGGATGACGCCGCGCTCGATGATCAGGCCGACGGAAGCGGCAACCAGGAAGGCGAGCGGCAGCGCGATCACCAGCGACCAGTCGAACAGGCCGGGGAATGAGGTTCGGATCACCTGCTGGACGACGAAGGTGGTGTAGGCGCCGAGCATCACCATCTCGCCATGCGCCATGTTGATGACGCCCATGACGCCGAAGGTGATGGCGAGGCCGATGGCGGCCAGCAGCAGCACCGAGCCAAGCGAGATGCCGTACCATATGTTCTGGCCGGCATCCCACAGCGCCAGGCTCGAATTGATGCTGGCGATTGCCGCCGTCGCGGCATCCTTGACCGCGCCTTGCGCATTGGCCTCGACCGCGGTGAGCAGCGAGACCGCGTCGCGGTCGCCGCGCGCGCCGATCAGGGCAATGGCGGCAAGCTTGTCGGCCTCCGGCTTGTCGGAGACCAGCACCGATGCCGCGCGCGCCTGTTCGAACAATGCCTTGACCTTGGCGTCGGTCTCGGCGGCGATGGCTGCATCGAGCGGCTCGATATTGGCGGCATCGGGGGTCTTGAACATGGTGTCGGCGGCGGCGATGCGGACAGAAGGATCTTTCGCGCGCAACGTCAGCGTTCCCAGTGCATCTCGGATGACACGACGCAGCGTGTTGTTGACCTTGATCTTCGTGATGTCGGCCTTGGGGGCGTCGCCGGCTTTCTCGCCACTCAGCGGGTCGAGCAGCGTGACGCTGTCGGCGGCCTCACTGCCGACGAAGACGGCTGAATCGGCTTTACGGATGTAAAGGTTGCCTTCGGCGAGCGCTGCAAGCGGGCGCTCGACCAGCGGATCGCCGGTGGCGGCAAGTTCGCGCACGACGGCCTCAGTGGCGGCAAAGCCCGTGCCCGTGGCGAATTTGGCGACGATGGCGCGCAGATCGGCTTCGGCTGCGTTCGACGGCAATAGGCTTGCCACCAGGAACACCAGCATGAGGCCGAGAGTGCGCAACAGGATCATCCGTTCAGATACTCTTCTGTGGGGAAATTCCGCGTCCGGGCGGGCTGAAGCGCCCGGACGCTTGGCGGTACCGATCGTGGACGCGTCCACGATCGGTCGGTCCCGGGAGGGATCAGTTCGTGCCCTTGCCGCCGCATTTGCCGGTGGCAACGTTGAAGTTGCCGCAGGACAGAGGCGCGCGCCAATCCGAAATCAGGTCCTTGGAATCGGGCAGATAGTCGGACCATTCGTCGCCCATCACGAGGCCGGGCGTCTGCGACACGGTCTCGAACTGGCCGTCGGCCTGGATCTCGCCGATCAGCACCGGCTTGGTGATGTGATGGTTCGGCATCATGGTCGAATAGCCGCCGGTGAGGTTCGGCACGGACACGCCGACCATGGCGTCGATGACCTTGTCGGGATCGGTGGTGCCGGCCTTTTCGACCGCCTTCACCCACATGTTGAAGCCGATATAGTGAGCTTCCATCGGGTCGTTGGTGGTGCGCTTGTCATTCTTGATGAACTTGTGCCAGTCGGCGATGAACTTCTTGTTTTCGGGTGTGTCGACGCTCTCGAAATAGTTCCAGGCAGCGAGATGGCCGACCAGCGGCGCGGTATCGAGACCGGCCAGTTCTTCCTCACCGACCGAAAAGGCCATGACCGGGATGTCCTCGGCCTTGATGCCCTGGTTGCCGAGTTCCTTGTAGAACGGAACGTTGGCGTCGCCATTGACGGTCGAGACGACGGCGGTCTTCTTGCCGGCCGAGCCGAATTTCTTGATTGCGGAGACTTCGGTCTGCCAGTCGGAGAAGCCGAACGGCGTGTAGTTGACCATGATGTCTTCGGCGGCGACGCCCTTGGCCTTCAGATAGGCCTCGAGGATTTTGTTGGTGGTTCGGGGATAGACGTAGTCGGTGCCTTCCAGCACCCAGCGCTTCACCGAGCCACCGTCCTCGCTCATGAGATAATCGACGGCAGGAATCGCCTGCTGGTTCGGGGCGGCGCCGGTGTAGAACACGTTGCGCTCGCTTTCCTCGCCCTCATACTGGACGGGGTAGAACAGGATGTTGTCGAGTTCCGAGAACACCGGCAACACCGATTTGCGCGACACCGAGGTCCAGCAGCCGAACACGGCGGCGACCTTGTCCTTCGAGATCAGCTCGCGCGCCTTTTCGGCAAAGAGCGGCCAGTTGGAGGCCGGATCGACAACGACCGCCTCGAGCTTCTTGCCGAGCAGACCGCCCTTGGCATTCTGCTCTTCGATGAGCATCAGCATGGCGTCTTTCAGCGTCGTCTCCGAAATCGCCATGGTCCCCGACAGCGAATGCAGAATGCCGACCTTGATCGTGTCTTCGGCGGCCTGGGCCGGAGACGACATCGACAGGCCGGCGGCGACCACGCCGGCCGAAAACATTTTTGTTATTGTGGAGAAATTACCCCTCATACCGAAGACTCCCAAGCTGTTTGATTGCACCGCGATAATGCAATGCAACTGCCGTGCCAAACGCAAAGGCGCCGCTCACGAAGATGGAATAGCCGAGCGTTATCAGCCGGTTGGTATATTAGCCTCGAGAAAACAGTGGTAGCCGGCGAAAATTGATTGAGGCAAATTTGCGCAGCGCACATGGCTTTTGCCTAATTTTTGCCCAATTGAGACAAATGCCTAGTTTTTGATCTCCGGCCGTGTGTTCCGGGCTAACAATGTTGCGGTACCGCGCAAAAATAGGGCAAGCTCGCCCTTCAAAAGAGTGACGTCATGACATCTCGCACCTCATGCATTTCCGGCATCCTGCTGCTGATGGCAACGAGCGGCGCCGTGCGCGCCGATTTCAGCGAGGGCAAGCTTCCGGACGGCACCTATCATTGCGAGGTCTATTTGCTCGGCGCCTTCCTCAACCTCGGCGACATCACTATCAAGGGCAATGTCTATAGTGGTCCGGTGACATTCGGCACCGCGACGCAAGGCTACAACTATCAGATGAATGCCAATGGCGAGATCACCTGGCTCGGGCCGCTGGGCGGCTATACCACCGGTGGCAACTCCGTCTCCATGACACAGGCAACACTGGACGGCGAGACCGCCCCGTCATTCGACATCATTCTGAAGCAGCCCGACGGCGCCTTCACCGCCTCGACCTGCACCAAGGGCTGAGCGATGCGTAGTGCCGCGCCCAGTTGCGGCAAAACCTTCCTCTTATGTCATGTGAATGTTGCCTAGGCAGACTAGGGCAACGGTGCGCCGTAACATCCACCCTGAGAGGCAGACACCATGGCCAATGCACCGTCTTCATCCTCCCCCGTCATCCGCGAAATCATTGCCGAGCGCGTCTCGCGCCGGTCTCTTTTGAAAGGCAGCCTCGCCTCCGGCGCGCTGATTGCCGGCGGCAGCTTTGTCGGCTCCTTGTTTGCCGGCGAAACGCATGCCGCCACAGCGCAGTCGACGCTCGGCTTTCCCGAGCTGAAACGGGTCTACGGCAAGACCCATGCCGCCGCCGAAGGCTATGAGACGACCATCGTCGCGCGCTGGGGCGACCCGCTTGCAGCCGGCCTCGCCGAATTCGACGGCAACAAGGTCGCGGCGGAGGAACAGGAAAAGCGCTTCGGCTACAATTGCGACTACATCGCCTTCATGCCGCTGCCCAAGGGCACGGTGAATTCCGATCATGGCCTGCTCTGCGTCAACAACGAATACATCTCGCCCAATGTGATGTTTCCGGGGATGACCGAGGGCGATGCCGGCAAGACGATGACCAGGGAACAGGTCGATCTCGGCATGGCCGCGATGGGCCATTCGATCGTCGAGGTGCAATTGAAGGACGGCAAGTGGGCAAGCGTGGCGGACAGCCCGCTCAACCGCCGCATCACCGCCAACACCGAAATGACCGTTTCCGGACCGGTTGCCGGCCATGCGCTGATGAAAACTTCGGCCGACCCGACTGGCACGAAAGTGCTCGGCACCAGCTATAATTGCAGCGGCGGTTTCACCCCCTGGGGTACGGTGCTGACCTGCGAGGAAGGCGTGTCCGACATTTTCGGCGGCGACCCGAAAAAGGCGCCGACTGCCGACCTGCTCGACCGTTACCGCTTCGACGGCTCCGACATCTATGGCCGCGGCCGCTTCCATGACCGCTTCAACCTCGACAAGGAACCGAACGAGGCCAACCGCTTCGACTGGGTGGTCGAGATCGACCCTTACGATCCTCAGTCCAGGCCGGTGAAGCGCACGGCACTTGGCCGCATGTCGCATGAGGCCTCGACCGTGGTCCTCAACAAGGACGGCCGCGTTGTCGTCTATATGGGTGACGACGACTATTTCGAATATATGTACCGCTTCGTCTCGGCCAAGGCCTATGACAAGGCCAACCCGGCCTCCGGCGCCGATCTGCTCGACGATGGCGTGCTGTCGGTCGCCCGCTTCGATGCCGATGGCTCGATGACGTGGCTGCCGTTGGTGCACGGCCAGGGCAAGCTTACCGTCGAGAACGGTTTTGCCGACCAGGCCGAGGTGCTGTTGAAGACGCGGTTTGCGGCAGATGCGCTCGGCGCCACGCCGATGGACCGGCCCGAGGACATCGAGACCAATCCGGTGACCGGCCGCGTCTATGCGGTGATGACCAAGAACAAGAAGCGCGACCAGTCAAAGGTCAATCCGGCCAACACGCGGCCGGAAAATCTCTGGGGCCATATTGTCGAACTGATCCCGCCCGGCGGCCGCGGCGCGGACGCCGACCACACGGCCGAAAACTATGCCTGGGACCTGTTCGTGCTCTGCGGCAATCCCAGGGATGCCAAGGTCGGCGCCACCTTCCATCCGGATACGTCGGACAATGGCTGGTTCGTCTGCCCCGACAACATCACCTTCGATCCGGCCGGGCGGCTGTGGGTGGCGACGGACGGCGCCAATGATTTCGACCTGCCGGACGGCGTCTATGGCGTCGACACCGAAGGTGCGGCGCGCGGCCTGCCGAAGCTGCTGTTCACCTGCCCGCACGGCGCCGAAGCGACCGGCCCGTGCTTCACGCCGGACGGCTCGACTTTGTTCCTGTCGGTGCAGCACCCTGCGGAAGATGCAGAGACGCTCGACAAGGCGCAGACGCTGTGGCCCGACTTCAGGGATGGCCAATTGCCGCGGCCGTCCGTCGTCGCCATCCGCCGCAAGGACGGACAGCCGGTCGGCGCATAGTGTCCTAGGGAAAAGGGCGGAACGCGCCATGCGCGTTCCGCGTAGCGATCCGGGAGGACGGCTCAGATCGTCTTGGCCGACATTTGCGAAGCGATGTATTCGGCCTGGCGGATAGCCAGCGACACGATCGTCAGCGTCGGATTTTCAGCCGCACCGGTGGTGAACTGGCTGCCGTCCGACACGAACAGGTTTTTGATGTCGTGCGCCTGGCCGTGCTTGTTGACGACGCCGTCTTCCGCCTTTTCACTCATCCGGTTGGTGCCGAGATTGTGGGTTGAGGGATAGGGCGGCGTCGGGAAGGAGCGCGTCGCGCCGACCGCATCATAAAGCGCTGTGGCCTGCTTGTAGGCATGGTTGCGCATCGCCGTGTCGTTGGGATGATCATCGAAATGCACGTCGGCGATCGGCATGCCGTGCGCGTCCTTCTCGTCCTTGTGCAGCGTGACGCGGTTTTCCGCGCGCGGCATGTCCTCGCCGACGATCCACAGGCCAGCCATGTGATCATAGTGGTCGAGCGCGGTGGTGAAGGAACGGCCCCAGCCGCCGGGATTGAGGAAGGCGGCCATGAAGGGCAAGCCGAGCGACAGCGTCTCGAATTCATAGCCGCCGACAAAGCCGCGTGAGGGATCGTGCCGCGCCTCGTCGCGGATAATGCCGGCCATGGTGGTGCCGCGATACATATGCACCGGTTGGTCGAAGATGGCGTAGACCGAACCGGTGGTGTGGCGCATGTAGTTCTTGCCGACCTGCCCCGACGAATTGGCAAGCCCTTGCGGAAACTTCGCTGACTCGGAGTTTAGCAGCAGGCGCGGGCTTTCGATCGAGTTGCCGGCGACGGCGACAATGCGGGCCTTCTGTTCCTGCAGCTTGCCGTCCTTGTCGGCATAGACGACGCCGGTCACCTTGCCTGAGGCGTCGTGGTTGATCTTGATCGCCATGGCATTCGGCCGGACTTCGAGATGGCCGGAGGCCTCGCCCTTGGGGATCTCGGTATAGAGCGTCGACCATTTGGCGCCCCATTTGCAGCCCTGGAAGCAGAAGCCGGTCTGTTGGCAGGAGTTCCGGTCATCACGCTCGACCGAATTGATTGCCATGTTGCCGGTATGACATTCCTTGTAGCCGAGCTTGTCGGCGCCGGCCTTGAGCACCTTGAAATTGTTGTTGCCGGGCAGCCGCGGCCAGCCATTGGTGCCGGTGACGCCCATCTTGGCTTCCGCCTTGGCGTAGTACGGCTCCATCTCGGCCAATGTGACCGGCCAGTCCAGCAGGTTGGCGCCTTCCAGCTTGCGGTAGGTCGAGAGCGTCTTGAACTCATGCTCCTGGAAGCGCAGCGAGGCGCCGGCCCAGTGCGTGGTCGAGCCGCCGACCGATTTGACTATCCAGGCCGGCAAATTGGGGAAATCCTTCGACACCCGCCAGTCGCCGGACGTCGTGCGCTTGTCCGTCCAGGCGAGTTGGCTGAAGGAACCCCACTCATCATTGATGAAATCCTCGTATTCGTGGCGCGCGCCGGCCTCGAGGATGACGACATCGACGCCTTTCTGGGCGAGTTCGTTGCCGAGCGTGCCGCCGCCGGCGCCGGAGCCGATGATCACGACCACGCCATCGTTGTTGAGATCAAATGAAGCTGCCATGGTTTCCTCCCATGAATTCCTGTTTGCCGGGTTTCAGAACGACGGAAGGGCTCAGAGCCACTCTATGTCGTCGAAACCGCGCGCGATGTAGCCGCCCTTGGAGTAGGATTCGCCCTCGTAGCCGAAGATCGGCCACACCTCCTGCTGGTTGTAGAGGCTGACGACGAGGCCGCCGCGGATGGACTGGAAGAACGGCGTCGCGTCGATCTGCTGCAGCACGGCGACGCGCTGCTCCTCCCAGCCGAGGCCGCGATAGCCGCCCTCGCCCGACTTCTTGTCGAGGTCGGCGATGCCGTCTTCGATCATCGTCTTGTAGGCAGCGTCCTTGCCGGCCTGCTCGTCATGGCCTTTTACGGCGATGGCGTAGTATTTGTCGGGCACCTGATCGTGCGGATAGATGTCGCGCGCCATCTGGATCAGCGTCGCCATGGTTTCGGGCTTGAGCGCTGATGTCTCGAGCCCCCAGGCATTTTCAGGGCTGATGACGGCGCTGCCGGAAATGACGAGCAACGCGCCGATGCCGCCGCGTTTGAGAAGTTCACGACGTGAGAGCCTCGCGTCATAGATCGTGACCATTTGTTCCTCCCTGCTTGCTGTTTGCGCCCTTGAACAGCGCCGTTGCTGGCGCCGCGCGGCTGAATGCGGCTGATAATCCCCTACTGGAAGCGCCCTCCACGCTGCAGAACCTCGATCTTGTAGCCGTCGGGGTCCTCGATGAAGAAAAAGCGGGCGATCAGCGATCCGTCGCGGTTGAATTCGACGATCTTCTTGGGGTTGAGGCCGAGCGCGCCGATCCGGTCGTGTTCGCTGTCGAGATCGGACACCGAGACCGCCAGATGGCCGTAACCGTCGCCAAGCCCATAAGGCTCGGTGCGGCCCTTGTTCACGGTGAGTTCGAGCTCGAACCCCGTTTCGGCGTTGGCAAGGTAAATCAGCGTGAATGTCTCGAAATCCAGCCTGTCGGCGACGTCGAGCCCGAAAGCGTTTCTGTAGAAATCGACGGATCTGGCCTCTTGGAGAACCCGGATCATGGAATGGATTGCCTTCGCCAAATCAGTCTCCGCCGCTGCATGTTGGAGGCGATTATGGGCGGCACGCGCGAAAGGTGGTGGCAGCCGGTTACCACGGCTAAATTTGCAATCGCTGCTATGCCAGCGCCTAAAGACGAAAGTCCGATTGCCGATTCGGCCCACAAGGCCGAACATGCAGGGACAACCACAACTTGAAGGCGCGACACGCTGCGCCCAAAACCAACAATATCGGGAGGTAAGGATGTGCAGGGTTTTTGCCGGGCAGGATCCGGAAGGCTATCGACAGATCAACCGGTCGATCCGCATCGACGGTCACTCTACGAGTATCCAGCTTGAAGGAACGTTCTGGGCGCTGCTTGACGAAATTGCCGACAGCCAGGGCCTGACGACGCCGAAGTTCATCTCAAAACTCTATGACGAGGCGATCGAGATCAACGGCGCCATTCCCAACTTCGCGTCGATGCTGCGTACCACCTGCGCGCTCTATCTGCGCGGTCACCGGCCAGACATGGATGAGCTGACGCCGAAGCGCGAAGCGGCCTGAGGAAGCTAGCCTTCCGCCGCAACGTCGAGCCCGAGCCGCGCCATATCGGTGAACAGCGCCTGACGTTCGGAATAGGCAGTCTGTTCGCCGGTCACGATGTTGTCGACGACGGTCAGCAGCGACAGCGCGCGGGCGCCGAAATGCGCCGCGATTCGGTAGAGTGCGCTGGTTTCCATATCGACAGCGAGAGCGCCAAGCGCCTGCGCTTCGGCAAAGCGGTCGCGCCCTACAGGGTGGTAGAAGACGTCGCTGCAGATGGTCAGCCCGGCCTGGTGGTCGATGCCGAGCTGGGCGGCGCAGGCCAAAGCGTGGGCGAACAGGCCGGGATCGGGCCCGGCGGCAGCATCGTAGAGGCCGAAGACCTGGCCGCTTTGGTCGCTTTCGGCGCGCACCGACTGCGAGATCACCAAGGAGCGCAGCGGCACGCGGGGTGTCAGGCCGCCGCAGGTACCTGTGCGGATCAGCGTTTTGACGCCGTGAACATCCAGGAGTTCATGCACATAGACCAGGAAGGACGGGACACCGATGCCGGTGGCCTGGATGCTGATGGGACGGCCGCGATAGAGACCAGTGAAGCCGAGTGCGCCCCGGCGGCGGTTGACGCAGCGCGGTGCCTCAAGAAATGTCTTTGCCATCCACTCGGCGCGTTGCGGATCGCCCGGTAACAGCACCGTTGCGGCATAGTCGCCCCTGGCAGCCTCGTTGTGCGGCGTCACGACATGCTCCCCAATACCCGCCGCCCGTTTCGCCTGCAATCATGGCAGCGTCACGTCATTGCGCAAGCTTTGAATTAGGGCGCCCTAAGACTCCAACACATCCTTGACCACGGTGGCCAGCTGCTTGAGGGAGAACGGCTTCGGCAGGAAGCCGAATTGCGCGTCCGGCGGCAGGTTTCTGGCGAAAGCGTCTTCGGCATAGCCGGACACGAAGACGAACTTGATGTCGGGCTGGCGCTTGCGCAGTTCGCCGAGCAGCGTCGGTCCGTCCATTTCCGGCATCACCACGTCGGACACGACGATATCGACCTTGCCGCCGAGCGCTTCGAAGACTTCCAGCGCCTCGACGCCCGAGGAGGCCTCATGGACGGTATAGCCGCGCGAGGTCAGCGCCCGCGAGCCGCCCATGCGCACGGCGTCTTCGTCCTCGACGAGGAGCACAGTGGCCGAGCCCGACAGGTCCTTGGCGCTGTCGGCGGCTTTCACCGGCGCAGCCGGCGCCTCGCTGACGTCGCCGGGCTTCTTCGCCTCCACGATATGGCGCGGCAAGAAGATGCGGAAGGTCGAGCCCTTGCCGACTTCGGAATCGCAGAAGATGAAACCGCCGGTCTGCTTGATGATGCCATAGACCATCGACAGGCCAAGGCCGGTGCCTTTGCCGACTTCCTTGGTGGTGAAGAACGGCTCAAAAATCTTCTTCAGCACGTCCGGGGCAATGCCCGAGCCGCTATCCTCGACCTCGACCACGACATAGTCGGCAGGCGTGAGCTCGCGGTAGGAGAAGCTCTTGCATTGTTCGGCGGTGACGTTGCGGGTGCGCACGGTGAGGTCGCCGCCGGCCGGCATGGCGTCGCGCGCGTTGACGGCGAGGTTGACCACCACCTGCTCGAACTGGCCGATATCGACCTTGACCGGCCACAAATCGCGGCCGTGGTCGACCTTCAGCTTGATCTCGTTGCCGACCAGGCGGGCAAGCAGCATCCGGAGATCGGCAAGCACGTCGGTCAGGTTCAGCACTTCCGGCCGCAAAGTCTGCTTGCGCGAGAAGGCGAGCAACTGCCGCACCAGCGAGGCCGCCCGGTTGGCATTCTGCTTGATGTTCATGATGTCGGGGAAGGATGGGTCCGACGGACGGTGATTGGTCAGCAAAAGATCCGACGCCATGATGATGGCGGTCAGCACATTGTTGAAGTCGTGGGCGATGCCGCCGGCAAGCTGTCCGACAGCCTGCATCTTTTGGCTCTGCGCCATCTGGCCCTCGAGCGCCTTCTGCTCGGTGGTCTCGACGGCATAGACGATGGCCGATTCGTCGGCGCCCTCGCCGGTGCCGTCGGCGACGGCGTTGACGTAGAAGCGGATGTGACGCTCCTCATTGCCGGGCAGCAGCGTGTCGATCGGCTCGATGTCGGCCTGCCTCAGCCGCGCCTTCTCGAAGGCGGCGGCAAAGGCCGGCCGGTCGCGCTCATGGATCACGGTGTCCAGCCGCACGCGGCGGTCAACCGCGTCGCCGTCGACGACGGAGGAAAACAGCGACAGGAACGGCGCGTTGGTGCGCAGGATGCGGCCGCCATTGTCGACGGCAGCAATGGCCATCGGCGTCGAATTGAAGAAACGGGTGAAGCGCACTTCCGAAGCACGAAGGTCGGCCGATGCGTCCTCGCCCTGGGTGCGGTTGAGCACAATGGTGCGGGTCGGACCGTTGGTCCCCTCTCGGCTGGCCGAGACCCGATGCATGAAGCGCACCGGCACCGCCTCGCCGGTTGTCGTCGTCAGATCGAGATCGATGACGGCGTTGCGGGTGGTGCCGGGATCGGCCTTGACCGAGCGCACCAGCGCCATGCCGTCGCCGGCGACGATTTCCGGGAGTGTCACGGCGCCAGGGGTGAAGCTCGCCAGATCGATGCCCAGCCATTCGGCGAGCGTGGCGTTGATGTAGGTGACACGGCCTTCCTGGTCGGCCGAGAAGAAACCGGCCGGCGCATGGTCGAGATGGTCGATGGCCTTCTGCAAGTCGAGGAAGAAACGCTCCTGCTCGGCCCGTTCCTGCGAGATATCGGCAAGCTGCCAGGCAAGCATCGGCAGGCGCTGACCGGGAACGCTGAAGGTCCGGGCCCGCGCCCGGTACCAGCGCGCGCCGGGTTCGGCGCCCGGCCGGATCGACTGTGCTAGCCGGAACTCACCGTCGCCGGCCTGGCCATCGCGCAAGCCCGAGGCCAGCCGGTATATGGTCACCGAAGCTTCGGGGACATCGGAAAGCAGGCCTTCGACCGTCTTCAGATCGGCGGCCGACGCGGCACCGGTCATCTCGGCGTAGGCCCGGTTGGCGTAGACGACGCGGCCCTTGGTGTCGGTGACGATCAGGCCCTGCGACATCGAATCGACGAAGGCCTTCGACAGTTCGTCCCCGGTCGAACGCGGCGCGATCTGCACGAAGCCGATGGCCGTGGCGAACAGGAAGCCGACGCCGATCATGGCAAGCACGCCCAGCATGCCGAGCAGGAACGGATCGCCAAGACGCTCGCGGAAAATGCCGAAAACGATCGCGGCCCCAGTCAGGACGATGATGAACACGATGAGCCGGGTAACCGCGCCTGGCCGCGTGTTCTGATCGACGATCGGTACCGGATAGAAATCGCCGCGCGTTTCCCTGGCCATATGCCCCCTGCTCGTGAGTTGTCCGACACCGCCCCCGGCCGGTTGAATCACATTCTCCTAATCCGGAAAAGGCCTTGGCGGCAAATGTCGGATAAAAATGACGCGTCGGTGTTTTCAAGCTGTTCACGAAGCGTGAAGGCAACTTGCGGTGGCTGGCCGCAACGGTCTAGTGTCCCTCCACTTCAAAAGCCGATTGGGGGCACCGATGCAGTGGCTGGATAATGTGGCGGGTCCCGGATATGCCGCAGCGCTGCTGTGGACGTTTGCTGCCCTTGTCCTGCTGGTCATCGTGCTCATCATCATCAGGCTGATCCGCAACCTGACCTTCGGCACCTTCGTTGCCGGCGGCAGGAACCGCAAGACACGGCTGGCGGTCATGGACGCCACGGCAGTCGACAGCCACCGCCGGCTGGTGCTCATCCGTCGCGACGACATCGAACACCTGCTTTTGATCGGCGGCCCAACCGACGTTGTCGTCGAGCGCGATATCAGGCTTGCAGCGCCACGCCGTCCGGCATTGACCGGCGATGGCGGTGTTGGCCAGCAGCAACAGGCGCCGCGTCCGCGCGCAGCACAACCCGCTCCGGCCACGCCCGCAAGGCAGGCGCCGCCGCCGCAACCGGTAAGGGCTGCTCCGGCCGCCGTTCCGCCGCGCCAGGCCGCGCCGGCGCCGAAACCGGCTCAAATCTACCAGGCGAGCAATGTGACACCGCTGCCGGCCTATGGCTCCGCCGCCAATACTGCCCGGCAGGCCCCGCCACCGAAGCATGAGTCCATCGACGATACCCTGATGCGGGAGCTCGAGGTCTCGCTCGACGATTCGCACCCCAAACCGGCAAGCAAGCCGGCTGCGAAGGCACCGCAGTCTCTCGACGACGAGATGACCAAGCTGCTCGGCGAACTCGCCAGCCAGAAACGATAAAGCCCGGCGAACCGTCACATCTTGCCGAATTCCCGATCGAACGCCGCTTAAGCGTGTCGTCCGTTTCAGCGCGACGCGCTTTAACTTGGGGGCGGACTAAACCCTTCGGCCAAAAACAGAAATGGCCGGGAAACCCGGCCATTTCTGATGAAACAGTCCTGCCTGACGGCAGCGGCTCAATCGTCGCGATAGACCTTCTCGCGGCGTTCGTGGCGCTCCTGCGCTTCGATCGACAAGGTCGCGATCGGACGCGCATCCAGCCGCTTCAGCGCGATCGGCTCGCCGGTTTCCTCGCAATAGCCGTATGTGCCTTCATCAATGCGCTGCAGCGCCGAATCGATCTTTGAAATGAGCTTGCGCTGGCGGTCGCGGGCGCGAAGCTCGATGGCGCGGTCGGTTTCCGAGGAAGCGCGATCGGCGAGATCGGGGTGGTTGGCGTTTTCCTGCTGCAGGATTTCGAGTGTTTCGCGCGCTTCGCGCAGTATGTCGGTCTTCCAGGTGACGAGCTTCAAGCGAAAGTAGGATTTCTGCCGTTCGTTCATGAACGGCTCGTCTTCGGAGGGTACGTAATTGGCTGTAACGATATCGTTCATTCGACTCACCCAACAACCCCAAATTTGGCGCCTATATATTCGCGCAGAGAAGGCTGCACAAGCGTAATCCGCGCGCGTTTCACGCAATTGTTAATGCCGCGCGGGCGATCCTCAGCAAAGCCTTCCATAGGAAGGGCGCGGGCGAATTCGCACATGATTCGCTGCGCTTGGGCGTCGCCGCCCATTGTGCCTCAGGCCTTTCTCGTGGCTAATCCAGTTGTGTCATTGGTGGGCAGCACACCATTGGGGGTCCGGTGAGCAGACTGTATCTGTTGAGGCATGCGAAGGCTGGCTGGGCCCTTCCCGGCGTGCGCGACTTCGATCGCCCGCTCGACGCATCCGGCATTGCCGATGCCGAAATGATGGGGACTGCGATGCGTGCCCGCAACTACATCCCCGATATCACGCTCTGCTCCAACGCCAAGCGGGCGCGCCAGACGCTGGAAGGCATCGCCGGCCACACCGATACCGGCCGGGTGCTGTTCTTCGACACGCTCTACAGCGAGGATGCCGCCGGCTACCTCGCCATCATCCGCAGCAATGGCGGCCCCGGCTCGCTGCTGGTCATCGGCCACAATCCGATGACGGAAGACCTTGCCATGGCGGTCTCGGGCGATGGCGACGAGGCCGCGCGGGCCATCATGAACCATGGTTTCCCGACCTCCGGCCTTGCGGTCGTGCGCTTCGACGGTACCCTCACCGACGCCGCGCAAGGTTCGGGCTATCTCGAAGCCTTCCTGACGCCCGCCGATCTCTGAGCGGAAACCGGCCAGGTCCAGGCGCCATTTCAAACTGGAGATGCAAAGCCTATATCGGGCGAACGGAAGCCTCGAGAGAACAGATTTTGGCATCATCGCTGACCACTTTCACCGACGAAGCGAGAATTGCCCTGGATACGCTGTCGGGGCGTGCGAGCGGGCTTTTTTCGCCGTCGCTTCGGCTGGGCGTTACCGGCCTTTCGCGCGCCGGCAAGACAGTGTTCATCTCCGCCCTTGTCCACAATCTCATCCATGGTGGGCGCCTGCCGCTGTTCGAGGCGCAGAAGTCGGGACGGATCGCTCGCGCCTTCCTCGAGGAACAGCCGGACGATGCCGTGCCGCGTTTTCAGTACGAGGACCATATCTCCGCCCTGGTCAACGACCGTGTCTGGCCGGACTCGACGCGCGCCATTTCGGAACTCAGGCTCACCATCGAATATGAGTCTGCCTCCGGTTGGAACCGGATGTTTTCCAGCGGCCGATTGTCGGTCGACATCGTCGACTACCCCGGCGAATGGCTGCTCGACCTGCCGCTGCTCGGCAAATCCTTCGCCGATTTTTCGCGCGAGGCGTTCGAGATGGCGATGCTGCCGGTGCGGGCCGACCTGTCGCAGGACTGGCGGGCGCTGTCGGCGAGGATCGAACCCAATGCCGAAGCCGACGAGATGACGGCGCGGCGCCTCGCCGAGAGTTTTGCCGCCTACCTCAAGGCCTGCAAGCTCGACGAGCGGGCGCTTTCGACCTTGCCGCCCGGCCGTTTCCTGATGCCTGGCGACCTCGAGGGATCGCCGGCGCTGACCTTCGCGCCCTTGCTGCTCAAGGGTGAGAAACGGCCGCGCTCCGGCTCGCTGCAAGCGATGATGGAGCGCCGCTACGAGGCCTACAAGACGCATGTGGTGAAACCGTTCTTCCGCGAACACATCACCCGCCTCGACCGCCAGATCGTGGTGATCGACGCCATGCAGGCGTTGAACGCCGGCCCCGGCGCGATGGCCGACCTGGAACGCGCGGTGACCGAAATCCTCTCCTGTTTCCGTCCTGGCCGAGGCAATTTCCTCACCGACCTGTTTTCACGCCGCATCGACCGCATCCTGGTTGCCGCGACCAAGGCCGACCATTTGCATCACGAAAGCCATGACCGGCTGCAGGCAATCGTGCGGCGGCTTGCCGACCGCGCCGTGGCGCGGGCAAATTTCACCGGCGCCGATGTCGATGTGGTCGCCATGGCGGCGGTGCGCGCGACGCGCGAAGGCACGGTCAAGCAAGGCCGCGACACCCTGCCGGTGATCATCGGCACGCCGCTGAAGGCGAGAAGATCAACGGCGAAACCTTTGATGGTAAAGCCGAAACCGCCATATTTCCCGGGGACTTGCCGGAGAAAATTGATGCGGTTTTCGACGTTTCGGAAGCCGACCACCGGCAGAGCAGCGACGATCCGGCGATCCGTTTCGTGCGCTTTCGCCCGCCAAAGCTCGAACGCACCGCTGAAGGCGTCACGCTGTCGCTGCCGCATATCAGGCTCGACCGCGCCTTGCAGTTCCTGATCGGAGACCATCTGGCATGACCGCGCCCCGCAGACCGGCAGCTTTCCGCATCGAGCCGGAGGCCGAACCGAAGCAGGAAACGCGCAGCCCCCATGCCGAGCCGCCGCGCAAGCCGCGCACCGTCGTCGTGCCGGCCGAGATCGATGTCTTCGATGAGCCGGACATTGTCGCCGCCGAACCGCCGCCGGCGACCGCGCCGCGCAGGCGCTCGCTGTTTGCCAGCCTGTTTTTCGGCGCGGTCGGCGTGCTGGTTTCGCTCGCCGTCGGCCTGTGGACCGACCAGCTCATCCGCGACCTGTTCGAGCGCGCAGAGTGGCTGGGGTGGCTGGCAGCGGGAATGGCCGCAATTGCCGTGTTGGCCCTCGCAGTCGTGCTGGTGCGCGAATTCCTGGCTATCGCCCGGCTGGCCGAGGTCGAAAAACTGCAAAAGCGGGCGCTCGATGCCGTGGCCCGCGACGATCCGAAGGCTGCAAGGGCCGTCGTCGAAGAGCTTTCGGCCTTTGTCGCTGCGAAACCCGAAACCGCGGCCGGCAGGCGCTCCCTGGCCGAATTGCGCGGCGAGATCATCGATGGCGGCAATCTGGTGCGACTGGCCGAGACCGAAATTCTCGGGCCGCTCGATGCGAGAGCCAAGGTGATGATCCTCGAAGCAGCCAAACGCGTGTCGCTGGTCACCGCCGTCAGCCCCCGCGCACTCGTAGACGTTGCCTATGTCGTGTTCGAGGCCGGGCGCCTGATCCGCCGCTTGTCCGAACTCTACGGCGGCAGGCCGGGCACGCTGGGCTTTTTCCGGCTGGCGCGCAGCGTTCTTGCCCATCTGGCGGTGACCGGCTCGATCGCCGTCGGCGACAGCTTTGTCCAGCAGATCGTCGGCCATGGCCTTGCCGCACGGCTTTCGGCGAAACTCGGCGAAGGCGTGGTCAACGGCATGATGACGGCGCGTATCGGCATTGCTGCCATGGAGACGGCGCGGCCCCTGCCCTTCATTGCCGGCAGGCGGCCGGGTATGGGCGATTTCCTGTCGGCGCTGACCTCGTTTGCGGCCAGAAAAGAGAATGAAGCACCCGCCTCGACCAAGTGAACGCCCTCTCGCGGTCACCAAGCATTAACCAATCTTGTTCATGGTCGTCCAACAACAGCCTCCTTGTTGCCGGGTGTCGTCTATGAAAAGCGTAATCTTGTCCTGCGTCCTGCCCCTGGTCGCGCTTGCAGCACCTCTGGGCCCGACCGGGAAAGCCTTTGCAGCGGAGCCCGACAAGCAGTTCTTCCGCACCGTTGAAGGCAAATGGGTCGGCCCGGGCGAAATCATCGCCGGCAAATACAAGGGCACGAAGTTCACCTGCAGCTTCGACGGCTCGACGCCGGACAACAAGACCGGCATGACGCTCGATGGCGACTGCCGCGTCGGTGTCTTCACCCAGAAAATGTCGGCGACCGTCGAGCGCAAGGGCCGCGACTACAAGGGCAATTTCATGGGCGGCGCCGCGGGGTCGGGCCTGGACATCATCGGCGGCAACGTGGTCGATGCCCGCAAAGTCGTCTTCACCATCAACCGCAACCAGCTGCGCGGCGTCATGCAGGCCCGCATTCCCGACGACAATTCGATGACGGTGACCATCGCCGTGCGCGTCGACCAGCAGCTGGTGCCGGTCATCGGCATGAGCCTCAAGCGCGTCGACGCCGTCGAAGTCGGCTCCATCGCCAAAAACTGACTCTCAAGCGGTTCCCCGAAAAAAGCGCGGAACGGGGTTGCACTGCGCGTTAGCTGAGCTGTTCCGCTCAGCTCGATGTCGGGAAGGACACGCCACCTTGCGGCCAGGTTGGCGCTCCTCAAGCACGGGCCGCTCGGGCGGCACCTTTCTGCCGCGACCGGACATGTGGCGCGCAACCGACGATGTCAGCGTCTCCGATGGCCCAAGCCACAGCAAGGCCAACGTGTCATGGTCCTGTGCGTGCCGGCGGTCCTCCGTGTCAGCGCGATGCGCTTTAAGAACACCAGCAAAAAAGGCGGCGGCTACTCGAGCCACCGCCTTCCTCAATTTCCGAACGAAGAATCAGCCCTTGATGGCGGCCGTCAGATCGTCATAGGCCTTGCAGGCGTCGGCCGGCGTGGTGGCGCCCTGATATTTGGTCGTCACAGCCTGCACCTTGGCGGTCAGGTCGGCGGCCTTGGTCGGATCCTTGGTGATCGCTTCCTGCAGCGCGGCGGTCATTTCCTGCGCCTTCTTGGCCGCGATTTCCTGCGTGCATTCAGGCGCCTTCGAACAGGCCGATGCGGCAAGCATGGCGACACCCACGCCGACGAGCAAAAACTTCTTCATGTCAGTCATTCTCCTCACGAAGGCAGAACTTGATCGTCGCTGCCTTCCAACGGCCGAAGCCTGGCGTCCCATAGCCGCCGATTGCGGCAAAACGCAACGTGTGCGGCGCATAAACCTGTGCAGCGCTGCTGCAACGGCGCGGACGGCCTGATTGAGGCCGCCCGTGTCAGACGAAGCGAGGTTTCAGCCACGAGGCTGCAGCAGCGCCAGTGCGGCCGTCGCCGCGGCAAGGACGGCGGTTAGGGTCAAAGGTCCCGTAGCGCCATAGGTGTCCACGACATAGCCGCCGACAACCGCACCGACGGTGATGGCAACCTGGAAGGAAGTGACCATCAGGCTGCCTGCTGCTTCCAGCGCATCAGATGCCGCGCGAGACATATTGGTCGGCAGCACCACCGGCGCCATGCCGAAGGCGAAGCCCCACAGCGTAACAAAGCCGAAGGCAACGCCGGTTTGCGCGCCCCAAAGCACCAAAGCGAGTGCCGCAAACGCCATCAACGCGGCGGTAACTGCGAGGGCCATGTGGATGTTGGTGTCGGCCAGGCGGCCACCGGCAATATTGCCGATCACAGCGGCGATGCCGAACCCGAGCAGCGCCAGGGCAATCGGCCCGGTTGTGAGGAGCGTCACCTGTTCGAGGAACGGGCGCACATAGACCGAGCCGGCAAAATGCCCGGTCATCAGCAGAACAATGGCAAGCATGCCGAGTTGGATGCCACGCCGCCGTGTCAGCCGAAAGACGTCTGCAAGGCTGTTGCTTGCCGCCGCAGGCAAGGTCGGCAGGCTGAGAAGCTGCAGCAGCATGGCAAGCGCGGCCAGCCCCGCCGTCATGGCCATCGCGCTGCGCCATCCCAGCCAGTCACTGATCAACGCACCCATCGACGGCGCGGCAATGGTCGCGAGCGAGACGCCGAGGGTCACGATCGCCATGCCGCGACCTGTCGCATTGGCGCCGACCAGCCGCGCCACGACGGCAACGGAAAGTGCCCAGAAAGCGCTAAGAGCGATCCCCAACCCGGCCCGGCCCAGCAACAGCAGCCAGAAATTGGGCGCCAGCGCCGCAAGAATATTGGAACCGACCGCCAGGGCCATGAGGCCAACCAGCACCGCCTTGCGGTTCAATCGGCCGATGAGAACATTGCTCAACATGGCCGTCACGGCGCCAACGGAAGCGGTGGCGGTGACGACCTGTCCGGCAGTTCCCTCGCTGATGCCGAGATCGCGCGCCATCGGCGTCAACAGACCTGCCGGCAAGAACTCGGCTGACACCAGGGCAAAGCTGGTGGCCGCCAATGATAGGACCGCAAACCATGTGGCCGCGCTCCACGCGGCTGGTGCATCGGCATCAAGGCCGATTGCGGCGTCTTCAAGCTGTAATGTTGTGTCCGTCACGGAAAGATCTCCACAGTTGGAGATCTTAGATAGGCGAGTCCGCCCGGATGTTATGTACCTTAAAATCCGAAATTCATATCCATTCGTCCGGGAATTGTGCGACGCACAACGCCTGGCGAGACATTGGTGATGCGCTTGAACGCGCGGGCGAAGGACGCCTCGGAATCATAGCCCAAACGGGTAGCGACTTCGGCAACCGACAAGCCGTTTTGGCCCAGCAATTCGCGGGCAAGCTGCATTCGCAGGCGGGCGAGATAATGTGCGGCACCCTCCCCCAATACCGCGCTGAAGCGCTCGGCGAAAATCGAACGCGATTGGCCTGCCACGCCGGCGAGGCTTCCCAGCGTCCAGTTGTGGCCGGGGTCGCGGTGCATGGCCGCCAGAGCGCGGCCTATATGGGGGTCGCGGATGGCTGCGAGCCAACCGGTGGTCGATGCGCCGTTGCAATTGACCCAGCACCGGATGAGCCTGGCTGTCAGCAAATCCGCCATACGCGACAGGATGGTGGCGCTGCCCATCTGCGGTTGCGCGGCCTCCACCGTCATGGCCGCCAGCAAAGGGCCGACCATCGGGTCATTGCCGGCCACGTCGCAACCCTTGATGAGAGGCGGCATCAACGTGATCAACGGATTGAGCGCATAGGAGCCGAGAGACATGGAGCCGCAGAAAAGGGTGCTTGTCGCGCCCGTTCCCTGCCGTATCACTTCGCAAACGTTGCCGCCCAACTTGATCACCTGGCAGCCCTCGAGCGAATCGCCCACCACGTCCGGCGCACTCGCCAGCCGATGGGCGATGCCTTGCGGCAGCAGCACCAGATCGCCATCGCGCAACTCCTGCCAGCCTTGCGCTTCGGTGTGAATCCAGCATGGACCATGGCCGACAAAGTGAAAACGAAGCAGTTGTTGTTGCGGAAAGTCTATGCTCCATGGGTGCCGGAGTTCGCAGCGGCCATAGTTGACGCCACTCAAGCGAAAGTCTTGCAGAACTTCGCTGAGCGCATCCATCGGGATATGTGGCAGCGGCGACGGCCGGGACGAATAATCAGGCATTTGTCAGATATAGATACCGGCCGTCCGACAGGCAAGCGCAGACTGTTGTTCCACCGGGGAATCGCTGCCACGGCACCCTACCCATCCTGGCAGGCTTCCCGCCCTTGCCTCCCGCTCCCGGTGCATGCAAGGAGTGCTGTCGGACACAGGGACAAGAGGCATGGCAGCGGAAGCATCGGGCAGCGATCTCATTCAGGTGGTGGCGCTGCTTGCCGCAGGCGTCGTCGCCGTTCCGATCTTCAAACGCATGGGGCTGGGCTCGATCCTAGGCTATCTCGCCGCGGGCGTGGTCATCGGCCCGTTCGGTATTGGCATTTTTTCCGAATCGGAAGCCATCCTGCATGTCGCCGAACTCGGCGTGGTCATGTTCCTGTTCATCATCGGGCTGGAGATGCAGCCGTCGCGGCTATGGGGCCTGCGCCGCGAGATTTTCGGCCTCGGCGCGCTGCAGGTCGGCGTCTGCGCCTTGCTGCTCACCGGTGTTGGTCTCGCCGGCGGCTTTCCGATCGCGCAATCCTTCGTTGCCGGCGCCGGCTTTGTCCTGACCTCGACGGCGATCGTCATGCAGCTTCTGGAAGAGCGTGGCGAGATGGCCAGCCC
Organism: Mesorhizobium sp. P160219; assembly: GCF_057786095.1. Lineage (NCBI taxonomy): Bacteria > Pseudomonadati > Pseudomonadota > Alphaproteobacteria > Hyphomicrobiales > Phyllobacteriaceae > Mesorhizobium > Mesorhizobium sp. P160219. Next base: position 4,207,100 of record NZ_JBYNWG010000001.1, on the reverse strand, counting down.
CAAGGGCCAGCGCATCGTGTCCATCCTGCTGCTCGAGGATCTGGCAATCGTGCCGCTTCTGGCGCTGGTCGCCTTCCTGGCGCCGGGCGGCAGCGAGATGACCCTGCAGCAAAGGCTGACCGAAATCGGCATCGGTCTTGGCGCCATCGTCGGGCTGGTGGTGGCCGGCCGCTATCTGCTCAACCCGTTCTTCCGCATCCTGGCCGACGCCAAGGCGCGCGAAGTCATGACGGCGGCAGCCCTTCTGGTCGTGCTGGGGTCGGCGCTGGTCATGCAGCTTTCCGGCCTCTCGATGGCGATGGGCGCCTTCCTCGCCGGCGTGCTGTTGTCGGAATCGACCTTCCGCCACCAGCTGGAGGCCGACGTCGAGCCATTCCGCGGCATCCTGCTTGGCCTTTTCTTCCTCGCCGTCGGCATGTCGCTCGACCTACATGTGGTGGCCGACAACTGGCGGCTGATCGCCGTCTATGTCGTCGCCTACATGGCGATGAATGCGCTCGGCATCTACCTCGTCGCCCGCTTGCTGAAGAGCGGTCATCGTGAAGCGCTGGAACGCGCCGTGATCATGGCGCAAGGCGGCGAATTCGCCTTCGTCCTCTATTCGGCCGCGGCGGCGGTTGGCATCATCGACAGCCGGGCCAACGCAACGCTGACCGCGATCATCATCATCTCCATGGTGCTGACGCCGCTGGCCATCATTGCGCTCAAATATGTGACGCCGCGCGACGAGCAGTCGCTTGAAGGCGTCGACATCGCCGACGGCCTTACCGGCAGTGTGCTGGTCATCGGCTTCGGCCGTTTCGGCCAGATCGCCAGCCAGCCGCTTTTGTTGCGCGGCATCGACGTGTCGATCATCGACAATGATGTCGAAATGATCCAGGCGGCCGCCGATTTCGGCTTCAAGGTCTATTATGGCGACGGCACGCGGCTCGACATTCTGCGCGCCGCAGGTGCAGGCCGCGCCCGCGCCGTGCTGATCTGCGTCGACAAGCCGGACGCCGCCGTGCGCATGGCGGAACTGATCAAGGCGGAGTTCCCGCTGCTGACTGTCCTGGCGCGTGCCTTCGATCGTGGCACCGCGCTGTCGCTCATCCGCGCCGGGGTCGACTTCCAGCTGCGCGAGACCTTCGAATCGGCCCTCGTCTTCGGCGGTTCCGCGCTCGAGGTTTTGGGCGTCGAGCCGGAAGATGTCGCCGATGTCATCGAGGATGTGCGACGGCGCGACAATGCCCGACTGGAGACGCAGCTGGCCGAAGGCGTCCGCGCCGGGCAACGTTTCCTCAGGGGCAATACCGGCACGCCGATCCCGACGCCGCTGACGCAACCGCGCCGGCCCGGCCAGGCGCTGAACGAAGAGACGGCCGGCGTGCTGCACAAGCCCGAGCCCGCCGATCAGGGGGAAAGCTGATGACCGCATCGGATGAGCGCGCGCTCGCCGTCACCAAATTCTGGCGCGAGGCCGGCGAAGACGCGTGGTTCGAGAAGAACGACGTCTTCGACGCGGATTTCCGCAGCAGGTTTCTCGACCTGCACTTTGCCGCCGCGCGGCGCGAGTGCGACGCATGGTCGGAGCATGCCGAGGGTTCGCTGGCGCTGATGATCCTGCTCGACCAGTTTCCGCGCAACTGCTTTCGCGGCTCAGGCCATATGTACGCCACCGATCCGCTGGCACGGCACTTTGCCGCCAAGGCGATTGCGGCCGGCCATGACCTTTCGCTGGAAGAAAACCTGCGCGTCTTCCTGTACCTGCCCTACGAACATTCGGAACTGCCCGCCGACCAGGACAGATCGGTCGAGCTCACCACCGCCAGGGCGCCGGAGTATGTGAAATACGCCATCGAGCACCGCGACATCATCCAGCGCTTCGGCCGCTTTCCGCACAGGAACAAGATGCTTGGCCGCGAGACGACGGCGGACGAACAGGCATTTCTCGATGGCGGCGGCTTCTCCGGTTAACCCAGCCACCAATCGCGGCCGGAAGCCAGCCGCTCTATGCCTGACGTATCGACGGCGCTGAGCCGCTCGGTCACGCTCCTGCCGCCCACCGCCAGATCCGGCGCGATCTCTGCCAAGGGCGCCAGCACGAAGGCGCGCTCCACCATTCGGGGATGCGGCACCTCCAGCCCGGTTTCGTGGATTGTGCGGTCGCCGAACACCAATATGTCGATGTCGATCAGGCGCGGACCCCAGCGCTCCTCGCGCACCCGCTTCAGCTTGCGCTCGGCCTCGAGGCAGAGGTCGAGCAGCGCCCTTGGCGCCAGCGAGGTCGAGATTTCGGCAGCGGCGTTGAGGAAATCCGGCTGGTCGAGCTTGCCCCAGGGCGGCGTGCGGTAAAGTGAGGAGACGGCGACGACGCGCGTGCTCTCGTCGGCGTCGAGCAGGCGCAGCGCCGCCGCCATCGAGGCCGAGGGATCGCCAAGATTGCCGCCAAGGCTGAGATAGACCGTGTTATTGTTACTCTGGCCAGACAACGGTCACCTCGACATAATCGAGCACGCCGGGCACCGGTGCGTTGGGCTTGCGCACGGTGATCTCGGCCTTCCTGATCTGCGGGAACCGTGAAGTCAGCGCCTTCGCCACTTCGAGCGCCAGCGCCTCGATCAGGAAGCGGCGATGTCCAGTGACGATCTTTTCAATCACCGTGAAGGCGATGCCGTAATTGACGGTGTCCTCGATGGAATCATCCTCCAGCGGGCGGCTGGGCTCGACCGTCAACTCGGCATCGACATAAAAACGCTGGCCAAGCGCCTCTTCCTCATCCAGCACGCCGTGCCGGGCAAAGAAGGCGCAGTTCTTCATGCGGATGACGTACATTTCTTAGTGTCCTGGGCTCAGCGTCCTGGCTTTTCGCGCGCCAGCATAGCATCGGCGACCGCCAGTGCGTCCACGTTGATTGCGACATCGTGGACGCGAAACAGATCGGCGCCCTTCAGCCTCAGAATGACACTGGTGGCTACCGTCCCGGCGGCGCGCGCGCCGGCTTCGCGGCCGGTGACGGTGCCGATGAAGCGTTTTCTGGAGGTGCCGGCCATCAAGGGAAAACCGAGCTCCTTAAGCTCGGAAAACCGCGCCATCAGGTCGAGGTTTTCCTCAGCCGTCTCCTTGGCGAAGCCGAAGCCGGCATCGAGTACGATATGATCGTCCGCAACGCCGCTGCGCCTGGCGACTTCCAGCGAAGCCTTGAGGAACAAAAACTGGTCGGCGATGACGTCGGGCAGTTTTTGCCGCCCGCGCCCGGTATGCATGATGACCAGTCCGGCGCCGGTCTCGGCGGCGACGCGGGCGATGCCGGGTTCACGCTGCAAGCCCCAGACATCGTTGACGATATGCGCGCCGGCGGCGACGGCGAGGCGCGCGGTTTCCTCGCGATAGGTGTCGACCGAAATCAGGGCTTCGCCTGAACTGGCGAGCGCGGCGATGACCGGCAGGATGCGGGCCTGCTCTTCTTCAGGCGTCACGGGCGAGGCGCCGGGGCGCGTCGATTCCCCGCCGATATCGACGACGGCGGCGCCTTCTTCCACCATGCGGTGCGCCTGCGCCACCGCCTGGTCAGGCGTGATGAACAGTCCGCCATCCGAAAAACTGTCGGGCGTGACGTTGAGAATGCCGACCACAATGGCTTTCTCGCCAAGGTCGAGATGGCACTTATGCGCCAGTTGCCATCGCCTTGTCGTCATTGTCCTTCAACCATGTGTCTCATTGGCATGTGGCTCATTGGCATGTGGCTCATCGAGCGCTTGCAATCCATCAACGATGCGTGATCGGTGGAAGATCAATTCCGTTGCGCCGGCAACGGCCGTAAAGCAAGGTGAGTGAAGAGGCAACATGATGAAACGACCCCTGCTCTGCGCCCTGATCCTGGCTTTGACCGTCCTGCCGGCGAATGCTGCCAATCTGGTGAAGACCTACAGCTATTTTGCCATCGGCGGCAGCACGCTCGATGACATCGAGACGCAATTGTCGAAGCATGGACCCGAGGTGAAAAGCACCGGGATGCGGCATCCAGGCGCCACCCAGATGGCGTTCACCACCCGCATCAGCTACGCGCAAACCGCAGACACCTGCCGCATCGCCAAGGCCGCCGTTACCGTCAAGGTCAAGGTCATCCTTCCGGAGTGGCGCAGGCCGCGCAAGGCCGATCCCGATGTCAGGCTGTTCTGGGACACCCTGTCGGCCGACATCAAGCGCCATGAGGAGCGTCATGTCGAGATCGCCAAGAACCACGGCCGTCTGCTCGAAGACGCGCTGAACGCGAGCTTTGCGCAAAAGACCTGCGCCGGGGCAAAGGCGAAGGCGGCGCAGATCACCGCGGCCGAACTCGCCAGGCATGACCAGGACCAATTGCGCTTCGACCGCGTGGAAGGCGTGAATTTCGAAAGCCGCATCCTGCGGCTGCTGCGCTACCGCATGCAGCGCGTCGAGAACGGCCAGCTTCCGCCCGGCTGAAACACGGCGATACCAAGCCAATTCTGCCGAAACATGAGGCCAGCCCCAGAAAATTTTCGGGCATAGGTCGAAATCGGCCTATACGGGACGACATATGTCAGGCTCGCAAGATATGTCAGGCTGGCAAGGCGCGAGCTTCGAAACACCAGATCAAGACCAATTGAGGCGGCGCGTAGCGGAGCGGCCATTTGGCGCCGCGCAATCGCTCTCAAACTTTATGGATGAAATGATATGGACCAAGCTGTCGACAAGCCGGCTAGGCTGCCTCCCGCCGCACCGCTGACGGAAAGCGAGAAGAACGTCATCATCGCCGGCATCCTTTTGTCGATGCTGTTGGCGGCGCTCGACCAGACAATCGTCGCGCCGGCCATGCCGACCATCGGGCGTTCGCTCGGCCATGCCGACTACCTGCCGTGGATCGTGACCGGCTATCTCCTGACGGCGACGGCCATGGCGCCGCTCTACGGCAAGATTTCCGACGTCTATGGCCGCCGGCCGACCGTCTATGCGGCGATCCTGATCTTCCTTCTGGGATCGCTGGTCAGCGCCATGGCCCCCAACATGTTCGTGTTGGTTGTCGGCCGGGCGATCCAGGGTGCGGGCGGCGGCGGCCTGTTCGCCCTGGCGCAGATCGTCATCGGCGACCTCGTGCCGCCGCGTGAACGCGCGCGTTATGCCGCCTGGATTTCGGGCACCTGGGCTGTCGCCAGCATCGCCGGGCCTTTGCTCGGCGGCGGATTTGCCGAACATCTGCATTGGTCGCTGATCTTCTGGATCAATATCCCGCTCGGCATCTTGGCCATGGCCATCATCAACAAGCCGCTGCGCAAACTGCCGGTCGCCGCAAAGCGGCATCGCATCGACGCGCCGGGCGCGCTGCTTCTGGTGGTGGCGACGGCATTGCTGCTTTTGGCCCTCAACTGGGGCGGCAGCGCCTATCCATGGGTCTCCCGCGAGATCGTCGGCCTGCTCGCCTGTTCGGCGGTCTTCTGGGGTGCGTTCGCGCTCAGGCTGATGCGTGCGGCCGAGCCGCTGATTTCGCTTGAAGTGCTGAGCAATCCGATCGTGCTTGCCGGCACGGCGTCGATGTTCCTGCTGCAGGCCGCCAATATCGGCCTGTCGGTGTACCTGCCGGTCTATCTGCAGTCGATCATCGGCCTGTCGGTCAGCCAGTCGGGCCTTGCCATGCTCGGCCTGCTGCTCGGAACGGTCGCCGGCGCGACCTTCAGCGGCCGCACGATACCGCGCTTCTTCCACTACAAGCGTATCGCCATGGTCGGCGTTCTCTTCGCCATTATCTGTCTTGGCGTGCTCAGCCTGGTCGCCGGCCGCGCCTCGCTGCTGGTGGTCGAGCTCTTGACCATCTGCATCGGCCTTGGAAGCGGCACCACCTTCCCGGTCGCCACCGTATCGGTGCAGAACGCCGTCGACCGCGCGCATCTCGGCGTTGCCACCGGCGTGCTGACCTTCCTGCGTTCGCTGGGCAGCGCGCTCGGCGTCGCCATGCTCGGCGCGGTCGCGCTCGGCTATGGCCTGCCGCTTGCCGGCGAAGGCGCGCCGGCTGCCGGACAGATCGTCTCGGCGACGCCCTTCATGATGATCTTCCTTGCCGCGGCCGTCACGCTCGTGCTGGCGCTGATGACGCTGGCGCTGATGCCGGAGAAGTCACTGCGCGGCCGCGACGACGCCGAGGCGCCAGTCGTTCTGGTGGAGTGATTCGGAAAGCCCTGTAGGACCTACTCCACGACGCCGAGCTTCTTCTGCAGGCTGGTCGACGACGTCGTGTACTGGAAGACGATGCGCTCACCGGGGCTGATGATGCGCTTGGCGGCCTGCGCCATCAGCGCCACCTCGTGAAAACCCGACAGGATCAGCTTCAGCTTGCCTGGGTACCAGTTGATGTCGCCGACGGCAAAGATGCCTGGCACCGAAGTCTGGAATTTCTCGGTATCGACCGGGATGAGGTTCTCATGAAGGTTGAGCCCCCATTCGGCGATCGGGCCGAGCTTCATGGTCAGGCCGAAGAACGGCAGCATGCGCGTGCACGGCACCTCGATGTCGCCGTCAGGCCCGCCCTTGATGGTAGCAGAGGCCAGCTCGCCGTCGGCGCCGGTCAGGCCGCTCACATGGCCGACCCGGAACTCCAGCTGCTTCATCTCCTGCATGGCATACATCTTGTTGACGCTGTCGGGCGCCGCCCTGAATTCCGCGCGCCGGTGGACCAGTGTCACGCTTTTTGCCACCGGCTGCAGGTTCAGCGTCCAGTCGAGTGCGGAATCGCCGCCGCCGACGATGACGAGGTCGTGGCCGCGGAATTCCTCCATACGGCGCACCGAATAGAAGACGCTCCTGCCCTCATAGGCCTCGATGCCGGGAATGGGCGGCCGTTTGGGCTGGAACGAGCCGCCACCGGCGGCGATCACCACCACCTTGGCTTCGAACACCTCGTTCTCGTCGGTGGTGACCCGAAATGAGCCGTCGTCCAGCTTTTCCAGGCTGGAGACCATGCGGTTGAAGGTAAAATCCGGCTTGAACGGGTGAATCTGCTCCAGCAGTCTGTCGACCAGCCCTTGCGCCGAGATCGAGGGCCAGCCTGGAATGTCGTAGATCGGCTTTTCCGGATAGAGTTCGGCGCATTGGCCGCCGGGCCGGTCGAGGATATCGATCAGATGGCACTTCATGTCGAAGAGGCCGAGTTCGAACACGGCGAACAGGCCGACCGGCCCCGCCCCGACAATGAGTGCGTCCGTCTTGATTACATCGGTCATGCCAGGCGAGCCTCATTGTCAAACTGGGGCGAAACTGGCGCGAGACTGCATGAGCATTGGCCCGCTGCCAAGCGGCGGCGGGAAAAATCAGATGGTACGGGAGATCAACCCTGGCGAGCCGGCACGCGCACGACGAGGCCGTCAAGCGCGTCGCGCACCTTGATCTGGCAGGACAGGCGCGAGTTCGGCTGGACGTCATAGGCAAAGTCCAGCATGTCCTCTTCCATCGCCTCCGGCTCGCCGACCTCGGCCGTCCAGGCTTCGTCGACATAGACATGGCAGGTCGCGCAGGCGCAGGCGCCGCCGCATTCTGCCTCGATGCCCGGCACCGCGCTACGGATCGCATTCTCCATGACGGTCGAGCCGTTTTCGGCCTCGACATCGAAAGGAGTGCCGTCATGGGCAATGAAGGTCAGCTTGGTCATTTGTCACCTGAAGGGAGTCCCAGCCGAGATAATCACTCCACCGGACAAGTCAACTGCGGCGCGAAAGCGCCGCTTTGTGACGTTTTTTCGGAAAGCTGGCCAAAGCACGCCCTGGCCCCGTCGATTCATCCCGGTGGCCGCTGCCGAGCGGCAGCCATTACCGGCTGATGGCGGCGATGAAATCGCGCACTTCCTCGATCAGGGTGCCGAGGCGCTTGAGGATGCGCGCATCTTCCGGCTGCTGTTCGATCGAGGTGGCGCAGTCGGCGATGGCAAAGGCGCCGACCCCGCGCGCCGAACCTTTCAGCCCATGCGCCAGAAGCAGTCGCTCCCTGACATCGGCATCGACTATTCTGTCGCGGACGGAAAGCGCCTGCTGTACGAACAGCGCCAATACCTCCTGTTCGAGGGCGCGATCCCCCATAGTCTGACGGGCCAGGTGGGCCAGATCCACTGGGCGCGAACGGGCCGGTCCCGACGCATCGCCGCCCGGCATTGAGAAGGCAATGCCGCTTTCACCGCGTACCAATTTGAAACTCCTTGTGCCGATCGCCGAAAAAACTAGGCGATTTCCGTCGCCAACGCGTTAATGAATGGGCTGGAAAATTGTTGCCGTTGAGGCGGTTAGATCACGTTGTCGTTAACCTTATATTTAAAGTTTTACGTATCTCGCGGAATGCATGTTTTCTTTACCCCTGTGTGTCATTACGATACGAAGGTCCATTTTCAGCCTCCTGCGTGGGATAAGACGAGCCAGAATCAGGCAAAAATAAGAAGTCCCTCGGCAGCTAGTACAGGGTAGCGAAGGCATGGCGAAGAAACCAACGACGACCAGAACTCTCGACAGCGACGTAGCCAGGGAACTCGAAAAGGCGCTAGACCTCGATCTCAGCGGAGACGGCAGCGGCGATCTCGATATCGCGGCGTCGATGGAAGATCTGGAAGCGCAGATATCGCAGGCCGCGGACGAACTGGCGCGCGAAGGCCGCCCCCAGAAGCCCGCTCCCGCTCAAAACGCGTCCGTCCAACAAAACCAGAGTGCGAAGCCGGCAGCCAAGCCCGCCGAGCTGCGCCCGGTCGAATCGCGCAACAGCGCCCAGCCAGCCGGCTTCAAGCCGGCAAACGATGACCGCCAAAAAGATTACAAGACGCTGCTGCACAGCCTCAACCGGCGCGCGTCGAGCACGATCTATTGGGTCGTGGCGTTCGTGTCGCTGGCCTGGATCGCCGGCGCCGGCGGCCTTGCCAATCTGCTGTTTGGCCCCAGCATCTGGAAAATTCGTACATTCGATCAAATCCTGGCCCGCCCTGAACTGATCGGCCTGGCGATCGCGGCAATCATACCGGTCGTCCTGTTTTGGGCCTTCGCGGCGATGATCCGCCGCGCGCAGGAAATGCGCATTGCCGCGCAGTCGATGACGGAGGTGGCTTTCCGCTTGGCGGAGCCGGAAAACCTCGCCCAGGATCGCGTGATGATGATCGGCCAGGCCGTTCGCCGTGAAGTGGCGGCGATGGGCGAAGGCATCGAGCGCACGCTGGCGCGCGCCGTCGAGCTCGAAACGCTGGTCCACAGCGAGGTCAACCAGATCGAACGCTCCTATTCGGAGAATGAATCGCGCATCCGGTCGCTGGTCGACGGGCTGGGCAGCGAGCGCGAAGCCGTCGTCACTCATGCCGAGCGCGTGCGCGCCTCGATCACCGGCGCGCATGAAACGCTGAAGGACGAGATCGGCGCCGCCTCCGACATTATTCGCGACTCTATCCTCAACGCGTCGACCAAGCTGTCGATGACGATCACCAATTCCGGCGACACGCTGATTGACCGCATCAATGAAAGCTCGATGTCGATCTTCGATTCCGTCGAAACCCGGCTGGATTCAATCACCGACAGGCTGTCGACATCGGGCGAAGCCTTTGCTTCGCTGCTCGACACCCGCATCGCCAAGCTGACGGACACCACAGACGGCCTGACCCGGTCGCTGACCGACCTGCTCGACGACCGCACCACAGGCATGGTGTCGCTGCTCGGCGGCGCCGCCCGCACCCTGAGCTCGGAATTCGAGTCCAGCCTGAACGGCATCGAGCGGACACTGGCCGAGCGCGGCCAGGCGCTGATCAGCGAATTTCAGACCCGCGCCGAAGCACTCGATACCGGCACGCAGAAGCTCAACGCCGCGCTCGAGGCGCGCGCCCGCCAGATCAACGAAACGCTGGTCGAGCGCGCCCGCGAGATCGCCCACACCTTTGCCGAGAGCAAGGATCATTTGTCGGCCATGATCGATCAGGGCAAGACCCAGATCGGCGCCGACATGGCCGACATCGTCTCGTCGACCTCGTCGATGCTCGAAGCCCGCGCCAGCGATTTCGCCGGCCGCATGGAAGCCGCCCGCCATGTCGTGTCGCGCTCATTCGACACCGACATCCAGCGGCTTGCCGATGCCCGTGTCGGCATCGAGGACGCCGTCGAAAACCACAGCCGCAAGCTGTCCGAAAGCCGCGAACGCATGGCGGCTGCCATGCAGGCGGACCTGGCGAAGTTCGCCGAGGGCCGCGCCGGCATCGATGCGGCCGTAACGAACCAGGTGCAGAAGCTGGCCGAAGGCCGCAACCTGATCTCGCGCGCCCTGGAAGAGGATCTGCGCAAGGTCAACGAGTCGCGCGCCGCCATCGACGCGTCGCTGGGCAGCCATCTCGAGCGGCTTGAAGAAGGCCGCAACCGGCTCAACCAGGCTTTGCATGAAGACTCCGGAAAACTTGTGCAAGCCCGTACGATCATTGACGAAATGGTCGCCGGACATGTCGGTAAACTGGCCGAAGGCCGCAACATTCTGTCGCGCGCCCTGGAAGCCGATCTCGGCAAGCTCGCCGACAGCCGCGCCTCCATTGACGGGCTGGTCGCCGGCCAGGTTGAAAAGATCGCCGAAGGCCGCGCCATCCTGACCAAGGCGCTCGAAAATGACATTATCGGCATCAAGGGCGTGATCGAGAACCACTCGGCGAAACTGGCCGAGGACCGCACCGAACTCAGCAAGGCGCTGGAGAACGACCTGTCCGGCATCAGAGGCCTGCTCTCCGACCATTCGAGCCGGCTTGCCGACGATCGTGGCCTGTTGTCACAGACGCTCGAGGCCGACCTCGCCAAGCTCGCCGAGAGCCGGTCGAGCATCGACGGGCTGGTCGCCGGCCAGGTCGAGAAGCTGGCCGAGGGCCGCGATATCCTCAAGCGCGCGCTCGAAGCCGACCTCAACACCATCAAGGGCGCCATCGCGGGTCATTCCGACAAGGTGGCGGAAGAGCGCGGTCAGCTTTCCAAGGCACTGGAGGCCGATCTGCAGAATGTGAACAGCCTGATCGCCGACCACTCGAACCGGCTTGTTCAGGATCGTTCGACGCTATCCCAGGCGCTTAAGGATGACCTTCAGAATGTGAACAGCCTGATCACCGACCACTCGAGCCGGCTTGTCCAGGATCGTTCGACGCTATCCCAGGCGCTTCAGGACGATTTGCACAATGTCAGCGGCATCATGGCCGATCATCAAAACAGGCTCGTCCAGGACCGTTCGGCGCTCTCAAAGGCACTGGAAGACGACATCGCCAAGCTGGCGGAGAGCCGCTCCAACATCGATGGGCTGGTCGCCGGACAGGTCGAGAAGCTCGCCGAGGGCCGAGACATCCTCACACGGGCGCTCGAAGCCGATCTCAATGCGATCAGGAGCGCCATTGCCGACCAGTCGCAGAAGCTGAGCGAAAACCGTGGCGAGTTCGCACGGGTGTTGGAAGCGGATTTGGAAAATGTCAACAGCCTGATCGAGGGTCACAGCGACAAGCTCGTCCGGGATCGCGCGACGCTGTCGAAGGCTCTCGAGGACGACCTCGCCAAGCTGGCCGAGAGCCGGTCGAGCATCGACGGACTGGTCGCAGGCCAGGTCGAGAAGCTGGCCGAGGGCCGAGACATCCTGAAACGTGCGCTGGAAGCCGACCTGCAGAAGCTGTCGGCAAGCCGCGGTGAGGTTGACGACATCATCGCCGGCCATGTCGGCAAGCTGGCCGAAGGCCGCAACATGTTGACCCAGGCGCTGGAAGACGATCTGGCAAAGCTCGCCGACATACGCAAGGACGTCGACCGGTCTCTGTCGGGCCATATCGACCAGATTGCCGGCAGAAGCACCGATATCTCGGCGGCAATCGCTGCCGATGTCGAGAAAATCGAGCAGGCCTTCAGCAAGCAGACCGGCATCATCGAAGAGCGCGCCGGAACCATGGAGCGCGCGTTGTCGGTGGGTGTCGACAATGTCCGCAGCGTGCTTGAAAAGAGCGCCGTCTTCGTTGCCGGCGCGCTCCGTGAGAAGGTGATGGAAGTCACCAGCGCGCTGCACGAACAGGCCGGTGCTGCCTTCAGTGATGCCGACCGCAAGATCGCCGAGCGTGCCGAGCAGACCTCGGCCGCCCTTTTGGCCCGGGCCGAGGACATCGCCCGGACCTTCGAGGACGCGGATCGCCGTCTGCACGCCCGTGCCGAGGACACATCGAGCGCCCTGCTTGCTCGCGCCGAGGATACGACGAATGCCTTGCTTGCTCGCGCCGAAGACACGACGAGCGTGCTGCTTGCCCGGCATGACGAGACGTCGAACTCGCTGCTCGCCCGCGCCGAAGAAACGGCCGGACGGCTGGCTGCCCGCGCCGGCGAGATCGCCGGCACGTTCGACGCCGCCGACCAGAAGCTGGTCGCCCGCGCGGTCGAGACGGCGCAGTCGCTGGCCGACCGCGCCGGCGACATCCTGCGTAACTTCGAGGGTGCCGACCAGCGGCTGAGCATGCGCATCGGCGAATCCGCCGAAGCGCTGGCCGCCCGCGCCTCGGACCTTGGCCGCATCTTCGACGCCGCCGACCAACAGCTGATCTCGCGCATCGCCGAGGGTTCGGACGCGCTGTCAGCCCGCGCCACCGAGATCAGCCGCATCTTCGACGAGGCCGATCACCGCCTGGTGTCGCGCATCGCCGACTCCACTTCGACGATCGGCGAGCATGCCGACAACATCGTCGGCGCCTTCGCCAGCACCGAGCAGCGTGTTGCCGAACGTGCACGCCAGACCGGCCAGGAACTTGCCGTCCACGCCCGCGAGATGGAGCAGGCTCTTGCCGGCGCCGATGAGCGGCTGGCCGCGAGCGTTGCGTCCGCAGCTTCGCGCGTCGAGGAACAGGTCGCCAACGTCGAGAACCGCCTTCTTTATACGACGGAGACGATGGGCCAGAAGCTCAACGAGCAGGTTTCCAGCGCAGAAGCTCAGCTGATCTCGCGCGCCAACACGATTGCGGAGACTTTTACCGCGGTCGGCCAGCACATCGGCCAAAGCACCAACGACGCTGCCAAGACAATCGGCACCAATACCCGCGAGCTCAACACGATGCTGGCGGCGCGTTCGGCCGAGATGGCGAAGATCCTGGACGAAACCGCGCGGCCGCTGGTCGAGCGCTTCGCCCAGGGCGGCTCGGAACTGCAAAAGAGCATGGAAGAGGTCACCGAACGCGCGACCGAGAAGCTGCGCAGCGAAAATGCCGCCCTCGTCAACGCGCTCGCCAGCCGCACCGCCGAAACGCTGTCGGCCGTCGAAGGCGCGCGCTCGTCGCTCGCCGATAGCGTCGCCGACCTCATCGGCCGCATGAGCGTCTCCAGCTCGCAGCTTGGTGAGCTGATCGAACAGGCGGCGATCAACCTCGGCCAGGTTGACGAACGTCTGAGCGGCAGCACGCAAAGCTTCGCGGCAACCACCGAAAAGGCCGCGCAGACCTTCGCCAGCTCGGCACGCCTGGTCGATTCGAACACGACGCGGCTTACCGAACTGTCGTCGTCGACCCTGCGCGAAGTGGCCTCGATCGCCACCAAGTTCGACGAGCACAGCCGCTTGCTGTCCTCGGCTTCGGATCTGTTGAGCTCGGCGCAGAGCAATCTGGAGCACACGCTTGAGCGGCAATCGTCGCTCGAAGATCTCGCCGTCGGCCTGGTCAAGAAGTCGGAAGACCTCGAGAAGGTGATGCGTTCGTTCGAAAACCTTGTCGGCCAGACGATGCAGAATGCCGAAGGCAAGACGCTGGCATCAGCCGACAAGATCCGCATCGCCATAACGGAAGTGGTCGATTCGGCAACCAGCCGGTTCGCCGATGCGACCGAGGAGATGCGGCGCACCGCAAGCTCGATCAAGAGCGAGCTCGACCTCACCCGCGCCGAGCTCAAGAAGGGCGTCATCGAGATGCCGGAAGAGGCCAAGGAATCGACCTCGGCGATCCGCCGTGCCGTTGCCGAGCAGATCAACGCGCTCAAGGAACTTTCGGACATCGTTGCGAAATCGGGACGCGGCGGCGACAATGCCGAACCGCGCGCCCTGCGCCCGGCGCCGCAGGCGCCAGTGCAGCGCCCGGCCGAGCCGGTACGCCGCCCGCCGCCGGCGCCACAGCCGGAGCGCCCTGCTCCGCAGGCGCCGCTCGGCGGCCTGCGTGGCACGCTCGATATCGAACGCCCTGCCGAAGCACCGCGCCAGCGCGACGCCAACGCCCGCACGCCGCAAGGCGGGTGGGTGCGCGATCTCCTGACCGGGGCATCGCGCGAGGAGGAAGTCGCCAGGCCGGCAGCGCCCGCGGAAGCACCGCGCGCAACTCCCGCCCAGCGCTCGCCGCTGCATGTCATGGAGTCGCTCAACTCGCTCTCGGTCGATATCGCCCGGGCGATCGACCACGACGCCTCTATCGAGCTGTGGAACCGCTACCGGCGCGGCGAGCGTGACGTGTTCACGCGCCGCCTCTACACGCTCAAGGGCCAGCAAACCTTCGATGAAATCCGCCGCAAATATCAGGCAGAGGCGGAGTTCCGCGCCGCTGTCGACCGCTACTGCGACGATTTCGAGAAGCTGCTCAAGGACGTCTCGCGCAACGACCGCGACAACATCATGGCGCAGACCTACCTGACGTCGGACACCGGCAAGGTCTACACCATGCTGGCCCATGCGAGCGGCCGTTTGCACTAGCTACGATTGCTGCATCAAAATGAAAAAGGCGGGAAATTTCCCGCCTTTTTCGTTTGTCATGGATCGAACAATGACGAGCGCAAAGAACTCAGGCTGCCCTTGCTGGCGCGATGGGCTGCAAGCTATGCCTCCAGCATGAGGAAATACGGTCGCACCTTTCATCTGCCGATATCGGTCGGAGCCACCAGCGACGACAAGGTCATGGCGTCGCTTGAAGGACTAAGGGTGGCTGATCTTGTGGTCACCGAGAAGATGGATGGAGAGAACACAACCCTTCATCGCGATGGCTCTCACGCGCGCAGTCCCGATAGCCGTTATCATCCATCCCGAGACTGGCTGAAGGCATTTGCAGCAAATGTTTCACCGCAACTTGCTGACGATGAACGGATTGTCGGCGAGAACCTCTATGCCCGACATTCGGCTGCGTATGATGCGCTGCCGTCATTTTTTCTTGGCTTTGCATGGATCATCGGGACCGAGATTCAACCGTGGGATTTGACCCTGGCCCGGTTTGAGGAACTGGGCATCACTCCTGTTCCCACGCTCTATCGTGGGCCTTTCAGCCCCAACCTCTTCGATAATCTGGCTGCGTCCCTGGATAAGGCCAAGCAAGAAGGCTTTGTGGCTAGGGTTGCCGAAGCATTTGCTGAGGCAGACATGCCCATTCGCATGGGCAAATATGTACGGGCAGGACATGTCCAGAGTGAAACCCACTGGATGAAGGCAGAACTGGTCACCAACCGTCTGGCAGGCGGCTAAGGTTCCTGGGTCTCAAGCGCCTCGCCGGGTTCGCTCAGATCACCGAGTCCGTCCAGCTCACGATATCCTTCGCCGCCTCGCCGAAGGCGCTGTCGAGCGCGCTGACATAGGCCGGATTGCCGCTGCCCGAGACGGGAGCGGATGCGGTGAAGCTCTTCGAGGCGCGCACCTCGCCGTTGCGGTCGTTCAGGATGCGCACGAAGAGATTGACCTCGGCATGCTCGCCACCATTGACGCGGACTTCGAAGGAGCGGATCTCGACGATCACCTGGTAGTCGATCGCCAGCCCCTCGCCCGGCTTGCCGACGCCGGCAAAGCTTCCGGAGCGCTGGAAGGTTTCGGCGAGCCTCGCCTGCACGATCAGCGGCAGCCGGTCGGCCCATTGCGCGCCCTTGAGATACTGGATCGAGCGATCTGACGGCTTGATGACGATGTTCTGGCTGTCCAGCGCCTTGAGCGCGGAGGGCTGGGCGATCAGGATCTGGCGGCGGCTGTGGCCATGGGCGTCGATCGACGGGGCGGACAGCTCGAACGTATCGAGTGGCGCCGGCTTGCCTCCCAACGCCGCGCAACCAGCCAGCGTCAGGCCAAGCAAAACGGCCGCCGATTTATACCCACCCAACCCGAACGTCACGCGTGATCCCCACTGTCCCCGGATCGTATGATGAATCCGCATCCGCGGTCCATGTAATTGCTGCGGGCGTGCACGGAAGTCAACGCCGTGCCCTGCCATCGAACTGCCGGACCTCACCGTCGCCGCCCGACAGGATGCGCTGCGGGTTGCGGCTGAGATCGGTCACCGCCTCTTCGATGCGACTGATCGAACGCCGGCTGTCCTGGACCAGCGCCTCGACATTCGACAGGCCCTGGCCCGAGAAGCGCGCGATGTTGTCGGTGATCGTGCCAAGCCGGGCGTTCAGCGTGTCGGCGACCTGCTTGAACGACTTCAGCGTGTCCCTGGCATCGGCCATGACGCCGTCGGCTTGGCCCGAACCGAGCAGCGTATCGACCCTTTTCAGGATGCCGTCGACGCGCACCGAGGCATCGTTGAGGCGCGACGCAAGCTGTTTGGCGTCCTTGATCGTCTCGTCGATGTCGTCGGCCCGGTCGGCGAACTTGTCGGTCACCTTGGCGATGTCGGCGGCGGCCTTGTTGGCATTTTCGCTGGCCTTCTGAATGTTGGCGAGCGCCACGCGCACTTGTGCCGGATCGATGCCGTCGAGCACATTGTCGACCTTGGCCAGCGTGCCTTGCGTGCGCGTGGCGAAATCGTTGACCGAGCCGACCGCGGTATCGACGTTCTTGATCACGCCGTCGAGCTGTCCGCTGGTCTCCTTCAGATTGGCGGTGACGGCGTCCACATTGGCGACGATGCTCTTGATCTTGTCCTTGTCGACGGCATTGAGCAGGCCTTCGGCAGCCTTCAGCGTGCCGTCGAGCTTGCCGGAAACACCCTTCAGCTCATCCGACAGCGCGCTGACGGCGGTCAGGAACTTGTCGATGCCGTCGGCATTCCTGGCCAGCGCATCGGAAAATGTCTGGGCGTTCTTGACGGTCTGGGTCAGCGGCCCGCGCACATCCCTGGTGAAACCTTCGAGTTCGGAAAGCACCTTGTCGGCACGGGTGAAGATATTCTGCGCAGTCTGCAGCAGGTTGGTGACCGCCGATGGATTGGCGACGATCTCGGCGGTCCTGCCTTCCTTTGCCGCCTCTTCCAGGAGATTTGGTTCCTTTGGATCGGCGCCCTTCAATTCGATGTTGACCTGGCCGGCAAGGCTGGCGATGCCGATATCGGCCTGCGTCGATTTGGTGAGCGGCGTTGTCTGGTCGATCTCGGTCGTAGCAATGGCGGCATTGGGGTCATTGCGGTCGAAATAGACGCGCTTGACCACCCCGACCTTGACGCCGTTGAACAGCACCAGACTGCCGGGGCCGAGGCCGGAGGCCGAACCCTGAATGCGCACGCGCAGCTCCGCCGTCTCGCCGCGATCACCGATCTGGGCGGTCCAATAGACGAACCCGAACGCCGCC
The DNA here is from genome assembly GCF_057786095.1 of Mesorhizobium sp. P160219. NCBI lineage: Bacteria > Pseudomonadati > Pseudomonadota > Alphaproteobacteria > Hyphomicrobiales > Phyllobacteriaceae > Mesorhizobium > Mesorhizobium sp. P160219. The sequence goes on along the minus strand of NZ_JBYNWG010000001.1, from coordinate 4,189,652 downwards.
AGGATTGCAGCCAGGGTGAAAATGCCGACAATTACGTAGTTGGCTCTGGTTTCCATTGCCCCACTTATGTCTATGCGCGCGCGGCAAGATCAAGTTGCCGAGCCCGTTTTCCGCGGAAATAGGATTTGACCCACGGTTCTTCGCTTTTCAGCATGTCGCCGATCGTGCCTTCGACCAGGATTTTCTTGTTGCCGAGCACCGCCACGCGGTCGCAAGCGGTAAACAGCGTGTCGAGATCGTGCGTCACCATATAGACCGTCAAATCCATCGTATCGCGCAGCTTGACCACTAGTTCGTCGAATTCGGACGCGCTGATCGGGTCGAGGCCGGAAGTCGGCTCGTCGAGGAAGACGATATCGGGGTCGAGCGCCAGCGCCCGCGCCAGGGCGGCGCGCTTGATCATGCCGCCCGAAAGCTCCGAGGGAAATTTTTGCGCGGCGTCCGGCGGCAGGCCGACCAGTTCGATCTTGAGCAAGGCCAGCTCGTCCATCAGTTTCTTCGGCAGATCGAGATATTCGCGCATCGGCACCTGCACGTTTTCCTGCACGGTCAACGCCGAAAACAGGGCGCCGTGCTGGAAAAGCACGCCAAGCCGCATATCGATGCGCAACCGTTCGATGTCGCTGGCCTTTTCGAGGTCGAGACCAAACAGCTTGATCGTGCCGGACTGCTTGTGCAGCAGGCCGAGAATCGTGCGCAGCAGCACCGATTTGCCGGCGCCCGAGGCGCCGACGAAACCGAGGATTTCGCCGCGCTTGATGTCGAGCGCCAGTTTGTCGAGGATCAGCTTGTCGTCCAGGGAAACGGTGATATCGCGCACCGACAGCACGATATCGTCTTCTTCCATTCCCTGCACAGCTTTGGTCGCCTTTGAGTTTCTGTGCATCATGTCAGAACTCGATCGATGCGTAGAAGATGGCAAAAAGGCCATCGAGGATGATGACGACGAAGATCGATTTCACAACCGAGGCGGTGACGTGCAGACCCAGCGATTCGGCGCTGCCGCCGACCTTCATGCCTTCTACGGAAGCAATGGTACCGATGATCATGGCCATGAACGGCGCCTTGATCAGCCCGGCGAAGATGGTGCTGATATCGATTGCCCCGCGCAGCCGGTCGATGAAGGCCGTCGGCGCAATACCGGAATAAAGCCAGGCGGCTAGGATGCCGCCGCCAAGAGCGGCAAAATTGGCGACGATGGTGAGACAGGGCAGCGCGATCACCAGCGCCACCAGGCGCGGAAACACCAGCACGCCGATCGGGTTGAGGCCGATGACCTTCAGCGCGTCGACCTCCTCGCGCATCTTCATCGAGCCGATCTCGGCGGTGATGGCGCTGCCGGAGCGGCCGGCGATCATGATGGCGGTCATCAGCACGCCGAGTTCGCGCAGGATCAGCACGCCGACCAGATCGACAACGAAAATGTTGGCGCCGAAATAATTGAGCTGGTAGGCGCCCTGCTGGGCGACGATGGCGCCGACGATCGCCGACATCAGCACCACCACGGGGATGGCGCCGACCCCCATGCGATCGATCTGGTTGAAGATCGCCGCCGGATTGATGGCATGGCCGCGCCCGAGCTTCATCTGGGCGCCGCCGATGGTGGCGCCGAGGATGTTCATCGAGGCGAGGAAATCATCGCGCATCTCATAGATGCGGCGGCCGACCGCCTCCAGCCCGCGGAGGATGATGTTGGGGCGCCGGACGCCGCGCGATTCGGGCTCGCGCCGGACAGCTTCGCCAACGGCGCCGAGCAGGATCGAGGCGACATCGCTTTGCCCCTGCATCTTGATCTCGACACCCTTCTTTTCGAAGACACTGACCAGGCGATCGATCAGCCAGGCGCCGGCGGTGTCCATCTTCTCGATGTGGGAAAGATCCAAAGCGAGCGTCTGGAAGCCTTTGCGCTGCTCGATCTTGCGCATCTCGGCGTCGATCAGCGCCACTGTCGTTGTCGTCCAGATGCCGGAGAACGCGCAGCCGAGGACGCCGCCCTCCTCGCCGACCGCAACGCGGGGCTGGTGGTCGGCCTCCTTGGCGGCGTTGCCGCTTGCGTCGCGTTTGCCGATGGTCAACATGGCGTCCTGTTTAGCCTGACGGGTCGTACCTGTCGATTTGCCGACGACGCGTTGTCGCATAGCCGGAGCAGAAAATTATGGCGCGTGTCATTTCGGTTGAGGCCGAGCGTTTTCCCATTGCCGGCACCTTCACCATCTCGCGCGGGTCGAAGACCGAAGCCGAAGTCATTACCTGCACGATCAGTGATGGGGACAATCGCGGATGGGGCGAATGCGTCCCCTACAAGCGCTATGGCGAGACCATGGAGGGGGTGCGCGACGCCATCGAGGCCATGCGCCGGCAGATAGAAGGCGGCATCAGCCGCAAGGAACTGCTCGATGCGATGCCGGCGGGTGCTGCCCGCAACGCCATCGATTGCGCCTTGTGGGACCTGGAGGCCAAGATCAGCGGCGTTGCGGTCGCGGACGCCATCCACGTTGTGCCCTTGTCGGCGCTGGAGACGGCCTACACGCTGTCGCTGGGCGAGCCGGAGGCAATGGCGGCGCAAGCCCGCGCCAATGCCGGGCGGCCGCTGCTCAAGGTCAAGATTGGCGGCGACAACGACATGGCCCGCATCCGCGCCGTGACCGAAGCGGCGCCCGACAGCCGCATCATCCTCGACGCCAATGAAGGCTGGATCGATGCCAACATCATCGAGAATCTCGCTTTCGCCGCCGAACATGGCATAGCCCTGATCGAACAGCCGCTTCCCGCCGGCCATGATGCCATCCTGCGCCACATCGCGCATCCGGTGCCGATCTGCGCAGACGAAAGCGTCCACGAGGCGAAGGACCTCGAAACGCTTGTCGGCCTCTATGACGCCGTCAACATCAAGCTCGACAAATCCGGCGGCCTGACCGCCGCCCTTACCCTTCGCAACCGCGCCCGGGAGCTGGGATTCGGCGTGATGGTCGGCTGCATGGTCGGCACGTCGCTGGCGATGGCGCCGGCAGTGCTTTTGGCGCAAGGCGCCGACTTCGTCGACCTCGACGGTCCGCTGCTGCTTGCCCGCGACCGCCAGCCCGGCCTCGTGTACCAGGGGTCGCTGGTGTCACCGCCTGACAGGATGCTGTGGGGCTGAACGCGCGGCGAGCCCGATCAGCGCCAGGCCGACGATGGCGATCGGGATCATCGCCAGGAAGCCGTCGACGCCGTAGCGCTCGTAAAGCGGGCCGGACGCCAGCGTCACCGCCGCCATGAAGAAGCCGTTGAAGAAATAGGCAATGCCTTGCGCCGCACCCGTGCGTTCTTCCGAAACCGTTTCGCCGATCATCTTCTGCAGGCCGATCAACACCATCGCCACCGACACCGAATGCAGGGTCTGGACGCCGAAGAAACCGGCGACGCCAAGCCCGAGTGGCCAGATCAGCGGAAAGGCGATCCAGCGCACGATGGAGCCGATGCCGGCGATCAGCATCACCTTGACGACCGAGACCGAGGCAAAAATACGGTTGAAAAACACGAACATGCAGACCTCGGCCACTACGCCCCAGGCCCACAGCAGGCCAACGACGGAATCGCTGATGCCGACCGATTTCCAGTAGATGGAGACAAAGCCGTAGAGGAAGGCATGGCTGGCGGTGATGATGCCGACGCCGAGGGTGAAATACAGGAAATACGGATTGAGAAGGCTCGGCGCCTGATGCTGGATGTCGGCGGCCGAAAGCGGCGAAGCGCGGCGCGGGCGGCCAAGCCGCGGCGCCAGCAATCCGGCGACGAGCGCGGCAGACAATGCCGCAAAGATGATTACCGGCACGGCCTGCGGGCTCGTCCAGGCGAGGATAAAGCCGCCTGCGACATTGGCGCAGAGATAGGATATCGAGCCCCATTTGCGCATCGCGGTGTAGTTCGAGCCGAAGCGGCGCACACCCGACAGCGCGAGCGAATCGGCGATCGGCGAATGCGGCGTCCACACCACCGTCAGCGCCAGCGATACGGCAAGCACCGCCGCATAGGTGGGAGTGAGGAAATAGCCGGCGGAAAGCACCATCGTCGCGGCCACCAGCGCAATATAGACATCGGCCCTGTCCTTCGCCCGGTCGGCCAGCGCGGTCAGCAGCGGCGTCGTCACCACGCGCAGGAACATCGGCGCCGCCAGGATGATGGCGATCTGCTCGGCGTGGAAACCCTGGGCATGCAGCCACAGCGGGAAATAAGGCACATGCGTTCCCAGGGACATGAATAATGTCGCGAAGATCAGGCTCATGCGCAGTTCGAAATGGCGCGGCTTGACGAGTTGTTTGGGCGAGAGCGGCGGCAGCGACATGAATCGATCCAATTACGCTGCACAAAGGGCTGCAACGCAGATCGATCCCTTAACATGCGCGAAAGCGGTCCGAAACTGCCTGGACCAGTCGATTAACAGGAGGGTTATGCCGCTTCGACGACCCTGTCTTCGATGAGCAGCGGGATGAACGGCTCGTCCGGTGCTTCGGGCAGCACCAGCGCCCAGTGGATGATCTCCATCTTGCCGTCGAAATGTTCGACCACCGCCGTGCAGCTCTCCACCCAGTCGCCGGTGTTGATGTACTGCACATTCTCATAAGTCTCGATCGCGGCGTGATGGATGTGGCCGCAGATGACGCCGTCAACGTGCGAGCGGCGGGCCTCCTCGGTCAGCACGGTCTGGAACGAGCCGATGAAGTTGACCGCCTTCTTGACCTTGACCTTGGCCCAGGACGAGAACGACCAGTAGGGAAGCCCAAGCAGGTGGCGCAGCCTCGTCACCGCGCGGTTGACCAGCATCGCCGCGTCATAGGCGTAATCGCCGAGATAGGCCAGCCAGCGTGCATTGTGGACGACGGTGTCGAACTGGTCGCCATGGATGACCAGCAGGCGCCTGCCATCGGCGGTTTCGTGGATGGCGCGGTCGGCAACGACGATGCCGCCGAAATGCACGCCTTGGAACTGGCGCGCGAATTCGTCGTGATTGCCGGCGATATAGGTGATCGAGGTGCCCTTGCGCGCCTTGCGCAGCAGTTTCTGGACGACGTCATTGTGGCTCTGCGGCCAATGCCAGCTGCGCCGCAGACGCCAGCCGTCGACGATGTCTCCGACGAGATAGATGATATCGGCGTCGTGATACCGCAGGAAATCGATCAGGAACTCGGCCTTGGCCGCCTTCGATCCGAGATGCAGGTCGGATATGAACATGCTGCGGAAAGTGCGGGTTTCTGTACCGGACATCAGATCGTCACCGTTGCTTTCGCGCAGGCTATGCCCCGATTCATGCAACAACCGTATGACGGTTGCGATTGGGCCAGCCAAAGGGCTAGCGTGCCGCGCCATTCACAGGAGAAAATCGTCATGGATCTGGGCATCAAGGGCAAGAAGGCGATCGTCTGCGCATCGAGCAAAGGGCTGGGCCGCGGCTGCGCCATGGCGCTGGCCGAGGCCGGCTGCGATCTCGTCGTCAACGGCCGCAATGCCGAGCTGCTGGCAAAAACCGCAGCCGAACTGCGCGAACGCTACGGCGTGAAGGTGACCGAGATCGTCGGCGACGTCTCGAAACCCGACGTGCAGAACGCGCTCCTTGCCGCCTGCCCCGACCCGGATATCCTGGTCAACAACAATGGCGGCCCGCCCTTGCGCGATTTCCGCGAACTCGACCGCGCAAAGATCCTCGAAGGCGTGACGCAGAACATGGTGACGCCGATCGAACTGGTGCAGGCCGTGATCGACGGCATGGCCAAGCGCGGCTTCGGCCGCATCGTCAACATCACCTCGCTGTCGGTCTACGTCCCGATTCCCGGCCTCGATCTGTCGTCCGGCGCGCGAGCCGGGCTGACCTCGTTCCTGGCCGGCGTGGCGCGCACGGTGATCGACCGCAACGTCACCATCAACAGCCTGCTGCCGGGCAAGCTCGACACCGACCGGCTGCGCGGCCCGCATGAGGCCGGCACGATGGAAGACCCGGCAGCGGCCGCAGCGCGCAAGACCCGCATCAGCGCCGACGTTCCGGCCAAGCGGCTCGGCACGCCGGAAGAGTTCGGCCAGATCTGCGCCTTTCTGTGCTCGGTCCATGCCGGTTATCTCACCGGCCAGAACATCCCGGTCGATGGCGGCCTCTATGTCAGCGCGTTCTGAAGGGCTCAGTGCATCCTCAGCAGGATTTCCGCGCAACCGTTTGAAATAATTCGGTCTTTTCGGCCCCGGTTGTTTTAGCCGCCCTTGCGTTATTTGGCGTCGCGAAAAACCATTTTTGCGTGCTAAAAGGCTGCAAAGCAGGTTTGAGGGAGCGGCCGCATGGAAGGCGAGAACAAGAAAACGGCACGTTCGGACCTCGACGAAGCCGCCCTCTACTTCCACAAGCATCCAAGGCCGGGAAAGCTCGAGATTCAGGCAACCAAGCCGCTCGGCAACCAGCGCGATCTGGCGCTGGCCTATTCGCCTGGTGTTGCCGCCCCCTGCCTCGAAATCCGCGACAATCCGGCGACCGCCGCCGACTACACGGCGCGCGCCAATCTGGTCGGCGTCGTCTCCAACGGCTCGGCCGTTCTCGGCCTCGGCAATATCGGCCCGCTCGCCTCCAAGCCGGTGATGGAAGGCAAGGCGGTGCTGTTCAAGAAATTCGCCGGCATCGACGTCTTCGACATCGAGATCGATGCGCCGGGCATAGAGCGCATGGTCGAGACGATCTCGGCGCTGGAGCCAACTTTCGGCGGCATCAATCTCGAGGACATCAAGGCGCCCGAATGCTTCGAGGTCGAGGCGCAGTTGAAGGCCCGCATGGGCATTCCCGTCTTCCATGACGACCAGCATGGCACCGCCATCATCGTCGCCGCCGCCGTGCTCAACGGGCTGGAATTCGCCGGCAAGACCATTTCCGACATCAAGATCGTCACCTCAGGCGCCGGTGCGGCAGCGCTCGCCTGCCTCAACCTGTTGGTCTCGCTTGGCGCCAAGGTAGAGAATATCTGGGTCACCGACCGCTTCGGCGTCGCCTACAAGGGCCGCACCGACGAGATGGATCGCTGGAAAGACCCCTATGTGAAGGACACCGAGGCGCGCACGCTGGCCGATGTGATCCCTGGCGCCGACGTTTTTCTCGGCCTGTCGGCCGCCGGCGTGCTGAAGCCGGAACTGCTTGATCATATGGCGCCTAAGCCGTTGATCCTGGCGCTGGCCAACCCCAATCCCGAGATCATGCCGGAGGTCGCGCGCGCCGCCCGTCCCGACGCGATGATCTGCACCGGCCGTTCCGATTTTCCCAATCAGGTCAACAACGTGCTTTGTTTTCCTTACATCTTCCGCGGTGCGCTGGACTGCGGCGCCAGCGCCATCAACGAGGAGATGAAGATGGCCGCGGTCAGGGCAATTGCTGCCCTTGCCCGCGAGGAACCATCCGACGTCGCCGCCCGCGCCTATTCCGGCGAGACGCCGATCTTCGGACCCGACTTCCTTATCCCCTCGCCCTTCGATCCCCGCCTGATCCTGCGCATCGCGCCGGCGGTGGCCAAGGCTGCCTGCGACACCGGCGTCGCGACCCGGCCGATCACCGACTTCGCCGCCTATATCGACCAGCTCAACCGCTTCGTCTTCCGCTCCGGCCTGGTGATGAAGCCGGTGTTTTCGTCGGCCAAGGCGTCGACCGCCAAGCGCGTCATCTATGCCGACGGCGAGGACGAGCGCGTGCTGCGCGCAGCCCAGGTGGTGCTGGAGGAAGGCATTGCCGAGCCGATCCTGATCGGCCGCCCGCATGTCATCGAGGTCAGGCTGAAGCGCTACGGCCTGCGTATCAAGCCGGGCGTCGATTTCGGCCTGATCAACCCTGAGGACGATCCGCGCTACCGCCATTATGTCGACCTGTTGATCGAGCTTGCCGGCCGGCGCGGCGTGACGACGGAGGCCGCGCGCACCATGGTGCGCACCGACAATACGGTGATTGCGGCACTGGCGCTGAAGCGCGGCGATGCCGACGCCATGATCTGCGGCCTCGAGGGTCGTTTCGAGCGGCATCTGCGCAATGTGACGCTGGTCATCGGACCACGCGCAGGCGTCAAGGACCGCGACCTGTCGACGCTGTCGATGCTGATCTCGCAACGCGGCATCATCTTCCTCACCGACACCCATGTCTCGGTCGACCCGACGGCCGAGGAGATCGCCGAAATGACCATTCTGGCGGCCGAGGAAATCCAGCGCTTCGGCATCGAGCCGAAGGCAGCGCTGCTGTCGCATTCGGATTTCGGCTCGCGCGATTCACCCAGCGCGCTGAAGATGCGGCAGGCGGCGGCGATCCTGGCGCGCGTTGCGCCCGACCTGCAATGCGATGGCGAGATGCATGCCGATTTAGCCCTGTCGGAGCATCTGCGCCAGCGCGTCTATCCGCATTCGCGGCTGAAGGGCGAAGCCAATCTCCTGGTGTTCCCCAACCTCGACTCCGCCAACATCACGCTGACCGCGCTGCGCACGATGATGGATGCGCTGCATGTGGGCCCGATCCTGCTTGGCACCGACAAGCCGGCGCATATTTTGACGCCGTCGGTGACGTCGCGCGGCGTCGTCAATATGACGGCGCTCGCGGTGGTCGAGGCGGCGCACAAGGCGCAGGCGGTGGTTCATTTCGGCTGAGTTTCTCACGCAGGCGCGAAGCGGTAATGCCCGGTCTGCTTGAAGGCGAACAGCGTGTCCTCCTCGCGGGCGCCCGCCCCGATATTGTGGATGACCAGCGCTCGTTCCGGCACGTCCGCCGAGCGTTCGGCTGAGACGATGACGATGTGCGGCAGGTTGCCGGGCAGCATCTGGGTGACGATATCGCCCGGCTGAAAGTCGGGAGGATACTCGCTGGCGGGCAAGGAAACTCCCTTGCGCCCGAAAAATGCGGCAAGATTGCCGACCCGTCGGTGGTCGATGTTGCGGTCGGTCGCTTTCAGGCCCCAGGTCTTGGGATAGGCGGCGAAATTGGCGGCCATATCCTCATGCACCAGTTTCTGCAGGTCGAGATTGAAGGCGCGGCGATAGGCGCGCACGATGACATCCGTGCACACGCCCCTATCCGGCGCGACATCGCCGCCGGGATAGTCGAGGCGGACATAGGCCGGGTCGTAGAAGGTGGTGACGCCGATCTGCTCACGCGCGGCTTCGACCAATTTGCTGCGCCAGTCCGGAGCGGCTGGATTTTCCTGCGCCCGGGCGGCGGGCGCCGCCAGGCACAACAGACCGAACTGCAGCGCGGTTCGACGGGTAATCGCGATCATGCCAGCTCCCCGGGGCATTGCTGGATCGTGGGATAATTCCGGGGCGATTGCGCCTTTTTCATGCAGCGGTGAGATCGCACAGTTGCCGCTCTATCCAAACGCCTCCTGCAACGCGTCTATGGGCTAAGACCATCTTTGGTTGTAGATTGAGGGAACGGTTAACGGCGAATCCGGTAGACAGGCAGGCAAGCGGGGTTCGGGCAATGACGGGCGGACGATGGAGGCTGAAGCACCTGGCTGCGCTGCTCGGAGCGCTTGTGCTTTCGGCCGTCGCCACCACTGAACCGCAGGCCGCCTCCCGCGTTTGCCGTCAACTGGAAGCCGAGCTTGCTTCTTCATCGAATGGCGGCGGCAATTCCAGCATGGTGCGGAAGTATGACAAGGCCATCTCCCGCCAGTTCGAACAGCTATCAAAGGTGCGCGGTCGTGCGAGCGATGCGAATTGCGGGTTTTCGCTGTTTTCGCGCAATGTCAGCCAATGTGCTGCGCTGAACAGCAGCATCGATCGCATGAACGCCAATCTCGATGCGTTGCAAGCCAAGCGCGCGCAGCTTGCCGGCGGCGGCTCGCGGGGCGACCGCGGCCGCATCCTGGCCGCGCTCGACGCCAATGGCTGCCGCGACGAGCCCGCGCCGCGCCGGGAGCCGCTGCAGGAAGCCAGCCGCGAACCCGACGACGGCAATCTGTTCGACCAGCTTTTCGGCGGCAACCGGCAGATCGACACGCTCGATCAGCCCGATGATCCCGGCGAGGAGCGCAATGTGCGCCGGGTGCTCAATCAGCCCGGCGTGCCGGATTTCCCGACGGTCGGCGGCGAGTTCCATACGAGCTGCGTGCGCACCTGCGACGGCTATTTCTTCCCGATGTCGAACTCGGCTTCGCTCGGCGATTTCGAGCGCGATCAGAAGAATTGCGAATCGAGCTGCCCCGGCACCGAAATGCAGGTGTTCTATTCGCGCGGCATGGAAGACGATTCGGCCAACATGACGTCGTCGGTGACCGGCAGGCCCTACAGCGAGTTGCCGACCGCCTATCTCTACAAACAGCCCAACATGTCGCGGCCGCTGGCTTGTGGCTGCAATGCGCAGGCCGGAAATTTCGAGATCATCGGCGGCAACCCGCCACCGCCCGAGCAATCGCAGCCTGATACCGAGACAACGCCATTCATTCCGGTGCCGGCGGCCAAACCCGATCCGGGCGCGGATCCGGAGACGCTGGCGAACGTACAAGGCGGGCTCGACCGCGCCGCCATCAAGCGCCTTGCCGTCAAGCCGGTGGTGTCGCCGGTGTCGCTGATCCCGCCGGACCAGCGCAAGGTCAGGGTCGTCGGGCCAGCGTTCCTTCCCGACCCAGCAGCGGCAATAGATCTGCAAGCTCCGGCCCGGAAGCAAGTCCGGTAAGGGCCAACCTGAGCGGCATGAACAGCGCCTTGCCCTTGCGGCCGCTGGCTTCCCTGATCCTGGCCGTCCAGTCTTTCCAGACCGTGCCGGTCCACGGCTCTTCCGGCAGCAGGTCGAAGGCCTGCTGCAGGAAGTCGCGATCCTCGTCGGAAAATTCCGGCGCCGGCCGCGGGCCGTCGGCAAGGATGCGCCACCAGCCGACCGCGTCGCTCAGCCGGTCGAGATTGCCGCGCACCGCCAGCCAGAACGGCTCGGCCTTGTCGCCGGAGATGCCGAGCACGATCAGCCGATCCTGCGCCTCGGAAAACGGCATGTGGTGCATGAGCGCACGATTGAGCACGAACAGCTCGTCCGGGTCGAATTTGGCCGCCGATTTCGACGTGGCGGCGGGATCGAAGCGCGCGGCCAGTGCCGGCATGTCATGCACCGCCGCGACATTTTCCGAGGTGCCGACAAGGACGGCCAGCGAAGCCACAGCCATCGGTTCGATGCCCTCCTCGCGCAGGCTTTCGATCGACAGCGCACCGCTGCGCTTCGACAGGCCCTCGCCCGAGGCCGTGGTCAAGAGATTGTGGTGGCCGAAGACAGGCGGCTCGGCGCCCAATGCCTTGAACAGCGCGATCTGCACGCCGGTGTTGGTGACGTGGTCGTCGCCGCGGATGACATGGCTGACGCCCATCTCGATGTCGTCGACGACCGAAGGCAGCGTGTAGAGATAAGTGCCGTCCTCGCGCCGCAGCACCGGATCGGACAGTGAGGCCAGATCGACGGTTTCCTCGCCGCGCACCAGATCGTTCCAGTGCACTTCGGTGCGCTCGGGCTGCAGCGGATCGCTGGTGAAATTCGGCAGCAGAAAGCGCCAGTGCGGCCGGCGGCCATCGGAGCGGTATTCGGCGATCTGCTGCTGCGAAAGCGCCAGCGCCTCGCGGCCATAGACCGGCGGCAGGCCGCGCGTGCGGCGCACCTTGCGGCGCAGGTCGAGTTCTTCGGGGGTCTCGTAGCAGGGATAGACAACGCCGGCTCTCTGCAGCCGCTCCACCGCCGCGTCGTAAGTTTCGAAGCGCCGCGACTGGTATTCGGTGGCGTCGGGAAAAATCCCCAGCCAGTGCAGGTCGTAGAGGATGGCGTCGGAAAATTCCTGCCTCGAGCGGGCAATGTCTGTGTCGTCGAAGCGCTGGATGAAACGGCCCTTGTTGTTCATGGCAAACAGCCAGTTGAACAAGGCGGTGCGGGCATTGCCGATATGAATGCGGCCGGTTGGTGAGGGGGCAAAACGGACGGTAACTGTCATGGGCGGGGCGTAACGGATGCTCTTGGAATTGACAAGACGCGCCCCCGCGCGACGCCAAAGACATAATGCACGCCAGCTAAAATGAAAAGGCTGTGAGCCAGAATCCGGCCGGGCCTGTCTCGGGTGAACCGCTCACCAGCGGTCCACGCCGGCAGAATCGGGCTTTCCTCAGCCGCTTTTTGTCCCCGTTATCCACATATGTGACACACAAGATGTTGGGGTCACAAAAGCTACGCAAACGAATCCTTGACGACGCAAACCGAGTCGCCCTTTATGTGCCATGTGCTCTTGTTGAGGGCGCGACCGGAGAGTTTCGAGCCCGGTCATTTTTCCCGGATTTTGTGCGTTTTGGCCATGATTTCCGCCTGTTTACGAGGCTGGCGGAAGCGTTGGATCGTGGGGGCTTCGGGAGCGAAAAGGGAGATTTGTCGGACTGGAATAAATTGTCTGTTAACACTATATTTAGTGTTTGCAGGCAGGTTCGACGCTAGATAGTGTGAATTTCCCTCGGTCGAGGGAATTGAGGAAAAAATTCAGTTTTGAGGGACCCGCAGGGTTCGGCGCAGAGTTGGAACAGCGGCTTCGCAAGAAGTTCGACCAGCAAGGCGACGAAGACTGCCACGAGGAGAGCCGGTGTTTTCGAACGCCGGCAGACGGCGGACATGCGCGTTTCGCATTGGGGGCAGAAATCCCCAGGGAAAAGCGCTATATATAGACAAAAGGGACCGGACCAATGCGCATCGAGCGTCGTTTCACCAAGCCAGGCCAATCAGCTTACGCGGAGATCGAATTCCGCAAGGCGCTTTCGGAGATCAAGAATCCGGACGGCTCGGTGGTGTTCCGCTTGGACAATATCGATGTGCCGGCGCAGTTCTCGCAGGTTGCCGCCGACATCCTGGCGCAGAAGTATTTCCGCAAGGCCGGCGTGCCCGCGCGCCTGAAGAAGGTCGAGGAGAACGACGTCCCCTCCTTCCTGTGGCGCTCCGTCGCCGACGAGGCCGAGCTTGCCAAGCTGCCGGAAGCCGAGCGCTACGGTTCCGAAATCGACGCCCGCCAGGTCTTCGACCGGCTGGCCGGCACCTGGACCTATTGGGGCTACAAGGGCGGCTACTTCAAGTCGGAAGAAGACGCCAGCGCCTTCCGCGACGAACTCGCCTATATGCTCGCCACCCAGCGCGTTGCGCCGAACTCGCCGCAATGGTTCAATACCGGCCTGCACTGGGCCTACGGCATCGATGGCCCGAGCCAGGGCCACTATTATGTCGACCCGTTTACCGGCAAGCTGACCAAGTCGAAGTCCTCCTACGAGCATCCGCAGCCGCATGCCTGCTTCATCCAGGGCGTGCAGGACGATCTCGTCAACGAAGGCGGCATCATGGACCTGTGGGTGCGTGAAGCGCGTCTGTTCAAATATGGCTCGGGCACCGGCTCCAATTTCTCGATGCTGCGCGGCGAAGGCGAAAAGCTGTCGGGCGGCGGCCGTTCGTCCGGCCTGATGAGCTTCCTCAAGATCGGCGACCGCGCGGCGGGCGCCATCAAGTCGGGCGGCACCACGCGTCGTGCGGCCAAGATGGTCATTGTCGACGCCGACCATCCCGATATCGAGGAATTCATCGACTGGAAGGTCAATGAAGAGCAGAAGGTGGCGTCGCTGGTCACCGGCTCCAAGATCGTGAAAAAACATCTCGAAGCGATCATGAAGGCCTGCATCAACTGCGAAGGCCATGATGACGACTGCTTCGACCCGTCGATCAACACCGCGCTGAAGCGCGAGATCAAGGCGGCCAAGAAGTCGGCGGTGCCGGAGAACTACATCTACCGCGTCATCCAGTTCGCCAAGCAGGGCTACACCGCGATGTCGTTCAAGACCTACGACACCGACTGGGATTCGGACGCCTACCTCACCGTCTCCGGCCAGAACTCCAACAATTCGGTGTCGCTGAAGGACAATTTCCTGCGCGCCGTCGAGGACGACGCCGATTGGCACCTCACCGCCCGCAAGGACGGCAAGGTCTTGAAGACGCTCAAGGCTCGCGACCTCTGGGAAAAGATCGGCTACGCCGCCTGGGCGTCGGCCGACCCGGGCCTGCATTTCAACACGACGATGAACGACTGGCATACCTGCGCTTCGGCCGGTGCGATCCGGGCCTCCAACCCGTGCTCGGAATACATGTTCCTCGACGACACGGCCTGCAACCTCGCCTCGATCAACCTTTTGCCCTACCGCAATGCCGATGGCACGATCGACATCGCCGCCTATGAGCACACGGTGCGGCTGTGGACCGTCGTCCTCGAAATCTCGGTGATGATGGCGCAGTTCCCGTCGAAGGAGATCGCCAAGCAGTCCTACGAGTACCGCACGCTCGGCCTCGGCTATGCCAACATTGGCGGCCTGCTGATGACGTCTGGCATTCCCTATGATTCCGACGAGGGCCGCGCCATCTGCGCCGCACTCACCGCCATCATGACCGGCATTGCCTATGCCACTTCGGCCGAGATGGCCGGCGAGCTCGGCGCCTTCGCCGATTACGACCGCAATGCCCAGAACATGCTGCGCGTCATGCGCAACCATCGCCGTGCCGCCTATGGCGAGAAACAGGGCTACGAGAAGCTCGCCGTCAATCCGGTGCCGCTGGTCGCGTCCGACCTGAAGCAGCAGGAATTGGCCACGCACGCCAAGGCTGCCTGGGACCGCGCCATCGAACTCGGCGAAGAGCATGGCTACCGCAATGCGCAGGCGACCGTGATTGCGCCGACCGGCACGATCGGCCTGGTCATGGATTGCGATACCACCGGCATCGAGCCCGACTTCGCGCTGGTGAAGTTCAAGAAGCTTGCCGGCGGCGGCTATTTCAAGATCATCAATCGCGCCGTGCCGGAAGCGCTGCGCACACTGGGTTACTCAGAAAGCCAGATCGCCGAGATCGAGGCCTATGCGGTCGGTCACGGCAACATGAACCAGGCGCCGGCGGTCAACCCCGGCTCGCTCAAGGCGAAGGGCTTCACCGACGACAAGATCGCGGCGCTCAATGCAGCACTGAAGTCGGCCTTCGACATCAAGTTCGTCTTCAACCAGTGGACGCTCGGCGCCGACTGGGTGAAGGAGACGTTCGGCTTCACCGATGAGCAGCTCAACGACTTCTCGTTCGAGATGCTGCCGGCGCTCGGCTTCTCCAGGAAGGACATCGAAGCCGCCAACATCCATGTCTGCGGTGCGATGACGCTGGAAGGCGCGCCCTTCCTCAAGGCCGAGCATCTGGCGGTGTTCGACTGCGCCAGCCCGTGCGGCAAGATCGGCAAGCGCTCGCTGTCCATCAACAGCCACATCCAGATGATGGCGGCGGCACAGCCCTTCATCTCCGGCGCCATCTCCAAGACCATCAACATGCCCAACGATGCGACGGTGGAAGACGCCAAGGGCGCTTACATGCTGTCGTGGAAGCTGGCGCTGAAGGCCAACGCGCTCTACCGCGACGGCTCGAAGCTGTCGCAGCCGCTGAATTCGTCGCTGCTCGCCGACAGCGAGGACGACGAGGACGACGCGGTCGAGCAGCTGATCGCGGCGCCCGCTTCACAGCGCGCCGTGCAAGTGACCGAGAAGATCGTCGAACGCGTCATCGAACGCCTCTACCGCGATCGTGAAAAACTGCCGAACCGCCGCAAGGGATACACCCAGAAGGCAGTCGTCGGCGGCCACAAGGTCTACCTACGCACCGGCGAATTCGATGACGGCCGCATCGGCGAGATCTTCATCGACATGCACAAGGAAGGCGCTGCTTTCCGGGCGATGATGAACAACTTCGCCATCGCCATTTCGCTCGGCTTGCAATATGGCGTGCCGCTCGAGGAATTTGTCGAGGCCTTCACCTTCACCAAGTTCGAGCCGGCCGGCATGGTGCAGGGCAATGACGCCATCAAGAATGCGACGTCGATCCTCGACTATGTGTTCCGCGAGCTCGCTGTGTCCTACCTCGGCCGCCACGACCTCGCCCATGTCGACCAGTCGGATTTCGACAAGACGGCGCTCGGACGCGGCATCAACGAAGGCAAGGCGACGCCGTTCTCGAAGGGTCTTACCCGCGGCGCGTCACCAGTGAAGTTGGTGTCGGGCTTAGGTGGCGAACCCAAGGGCTTTGCTGGATCACCTGCCGCGGCCCCTGCCCGGGTCACTCCAACTGCGTTCTCAGGCTCCAACGTGTTGGCGCTTAAACCAGCAAGCGACGAAGCCATCGCCTACAAGCGCGACTATGAGGAGCGAGCCAAGGAATTGGTCGAAGATATTGTTTCCGAGGAGGCTGCCGACCCCACCGGGTTGTTCACCGACGAAGCAGCGAAAGAAGCGGCCGAGGCAAAGGCGCTTGCCTCTACGCGGCGTCAGCAATCCTTGATGCAAGGCTACACCGGCAACGAATGCTCGGAATGCCACAACTTCACCATGGTGCGGAACGGAACCTGCGAGAAGTGCGATACTTGTGGATCGACGAGCGGGTGCAGCTGAGGAAAGTCCTAGCGCTAAAACGCAACATCATCGGCCCGGTCGCAAGATCGGGCCGATTTCGTATAGGCCTTTAAAAAAGCGATTGTTGGATTTCGTTCTCAACTCCGTGGTCGAGCCGGATCACGCCATTAATTAGCCATTGCGGATAGGCTTTGTGAGTACCCATCGCGAGAACAAAACCTTTTCTCGAGTACTCAACCCCAAATCTTTCGGTCATCTTTTGAAGCGTGTCGGTCTCGCCATAGAGCCGTTGCCACTTGAGAAAAGTGGCTTCTATCTCCCAATCCTGACAAGTTCCTTCCCGCAACCCGTCCATCGTTTCGTATTTATATTTGAAAAGAAATGGAGCCGGCTCATACGGAACTAAGCTCTTATCCAGAAATCCAAACAGGCTATTAGCCTCCTGGTCATGCCACATACGAAATCGCGCTTTCTCGTCCTCAAATGTAGCGCGATCTTTTTTTTCAATCACGAATTCAGCATTCTTCGGTCGAACAAGCGCCAGACTTCGACCTTCCTCCAGTTCAGTGTTGAGGCTAGGAACGACATGCCGCGCTAAGAATTGAGCCCGTGATTTTTCGGACAAACTGCCTGTTATTACGAGAGATTTATGCTCTAGCCTTCGGCTCTCTCTTCTTTGGTCGCCTTTAGGAAGGCTCCAGCCGTACTCAATGGTATCCCACCGACCGAACTTCTGAGCATCTTCTAGCGTCCGGAAAGCTACTGGATATAGCCGAATCCAGTTACCGCTGAAATCTAGCCCTGCACAACAGACCAGCTCGCCGTGAGTTTCTCCAACTCGTGGCGCTGCCTTTACCAAAATCACTGCAGAGTCACGCCGAGAGAGAGATGCCAATCACGCAGCCTTTAGACGAAAGCCCTTCGGAACACCAATATTTTTAATTGAACTCTTCTTAACTTTCAATATCTCTTCACAAATAATCGATCGATGGCAGTCTTTGTGATCCCTTTCAAAACACATTAAACAAATGTTCTTTGTCTCCGCCTGCAGTGCTAATTCACGGATAATTTTCCCGGCTGCCTCATTTGCGATATGGTTTCTGAAGATGCGTTCAAACCGCGGACGATCACCGCTCCGAGCAGCCAACCGCCCCTCTCTGGGGTCACCAAGGATTTTTGTGTGCCTATAGTCGATCGAAGAGTTTTCGAGATGGTTCCTGAGCGAATTTTTGGAGAAGCCTGGTTTTCTCGACAAAGGTAGATCTCTCACGTCGACAAGCAATTCGACCTTCGCCGCCTTCAGTACGGATACGAAGTCGTCAATTTCAGAACCTTCATAGCCAATCGTCAGCAGCGCCATTGGTACATCTCATTGTCTGTTGTAGTGGTCATAGGCGATCAAACTTGTCCGAAGCGTGACGCACGATCAACCATTAGCGCGCAGGTCAGGGCGCACGGCACGGTTACAGTCGGTTTCGCGCACATAGACCCTACGGCAACATCCGCAGCGTCTGCTCGTCGAACAACGGCTCGTCCTGCCCCGCCCGAACGAACAGCACCCTCCGCCCCTCGCCCGCCGGCACCTCGAAGTACTGGATGCCGTCGGGCATTTCGCCCCAGTCGCCGCAGGGCGGTTCGGGAACTTCATCACTGGCGAGCGCCTGCAGCTCCTTGGCGTAGGCGGCGTCGGGGTTGAATGTGTAGCGCTTGACGCCGGCGGGCACGGTGCCCTGCGTATAAGGCGCCAGTACGCAGCGAGCGCTGACTGATTTGTCGGTCTTTTCCAGCAACAGGCGCAGCACCGCGGCCTCGGCGGTTTCGCCCGATTTGATGTCGAACACCACGACCAGCGGATCGGGCGCGCCGCCGTCGCTGTATTTGATGGCGAGCGCATTGCCGGCGAATTCGAAATGGATCTGGCGGAAGCCGAAATCGCAGCGCTGCACCCAGGCGGCCAGCCCG
This sequence comes from Mesorhizobium sp. P160219, assembly GCF_057786095.1. NCBI lineage: Bacteria > Pseudomonadati > Pseudomonadota > Alphaproteobacteria > Hyphomicrobiales > Phyllobacteriaceae > Mesorhizobium > Mesorhizobium sp. P160219. Next base: position 4,171,286 of record NZ_JBYNWG010000001.1, on the reverse strand, counting down.
ACCGTCTTGTCGGTCAGTTTTTCCCAGACGCATTTGTCGATCGGCGGGCGCGATGGCGCCAGCTCGTCCGCCCGCGCTGCGGCTGATATCGTCGCCGAGGCAAACAGCGTGCAGATCCAGACAATCGGTCTCATGGCGTTATTCATCGCTGCATCCTGTCAAAGTGAAGGCGTCCCAGGCCGAGCCGTCCGGATTGGCATTGGCGAAATCGGCAAATTCGGTGAAGGCCGCGCCGAAATCGGGCAGCAAAGCCCTTTGGGCGCCGGTGTCGCTTCGCGCGAATTCAGCTGCTCGGCGCCGCCTCCGGTCAAGGCATAGACCTGGCCCATCCATATCCGGCAGAGACCGCTGCCGTCCTCCAGCCCCGCTTCGCGGTCGTCGTCGGTGCAGGCGTGGTGGATGGTGCCGAGCGGAAGCGAATTTTTGCCATTGGTCCAGGTGATGTCGGCCGGCAAGCGCGTGTCGGTGTTGGGCACGGTCACCGAAAACACTTCGGCCGTCAGTGCCGCCGGTTCATTGTCGAGCGGCCGGAATTGCAACACCGCGCCCGAACGCGGCTCGCGGTAGGTGGCGTGGCTTAGCAGACACTCTCTTGCGCTCGCTGCCTGCACGGCGCCGAGCAGAGCCAGGCAAACGACGGCCAGCCTGCGAACGATCATTGGATGTCTCGTCATGAAAGTGGCGCCTCAGATAAAACCGACCAGCCAAGCCGCGCCGCCCAAAAACACGGCCGAACAGACCCACAGCAGCCAAAGCCCGCGCACCCTGCATTCGAGCACTGCCGAGGCGGGGTTGGCTGGGTCGTAATGCACGTCGACCTTGCCGCCCTCGGCATAGCTGCGCGCCTGGCCGCTGACGAGGCCGGGCATTGAAGCGGTGACCGTGGCGCCGAAGGTGACGCGGTCTGAGGTGTAGTGCTGGCCTGCGACGCCGTAGCTGTACACGATGCGGGATTTGAAGACGGTGCTCCAGCGTCGATGGCTGCTGTAGTTTCGCAGCGTCTGCAGGCCCGAGGAGTCAATGCGGCCGGGGGCGACCGGCCATTTTGCCGCCTGCTCGGCAAGCGACTTCTGGACGAAGGCCATGCGCAGGATCATCAGGCCCATGAACAGCAGCAGCGCTCCGGCGCCGAGGTTCTGCGGCTTGGGCAGGTGCGGCCGGATCGCCTCCAGCACGCCACCGAGCGAAAACACCAACACCACCGTGCCGATCACCAGCCCGGCCGAGAGCTTGACCATGAACTTGAAGGCGCCGTCCGGCAGGGTGCGTTCGATCACGGCCTTGCCCGGATCGGCCGGATTGTAGAAGACGGTCACTTCAGCGCCGGTGGGAAACTGCGCCAGGGTTTCGGTGACTTCGAAATTCCCCAGATTCTCCTTCACGCTGTAGCGCGAGCTTTGAAATTTCTTTTTACCGACCTTGTATTCGAAGGTGATCGCCGGAAAATTGCGCATCTCGGTGGTGTCGCTGCTGTCCGAGCCGACGCCCGACCTTCTGACTTCACGCGCCTCGACGCGCGACGAGATGATCTTGCCCGGCGCCGGCAGCCAGTGGCTCATCGCCTGCACCTCGCGCCATTTGACGAAGGTGATGAACGACAGACCGCCCGCGATCGCGCAGGCAAACCCGACAATCAGAAATTTGAGCTCTACGTCCACCGCGTCCCCCAGGAGTGCCGGAAGCTGCGAATAGATAGCACGGCGAAGGCAATGTCTTGATTATTCGCAAAGGACGAACCGCCCTTCCTCGGGTATCGAAGCCCCCTCAACTTTGTTAAGAGTCGCCCAAACTGTTAGGAGCCATGAGACCAGGATGACAGCACTGCGCGTTCTCTCGGATGCCTTCATTCCGGAACTCCCGAACCACTACAAAGGCAAGGTCCGCGAGAATTACGATCTGCCGGATGGCCGCCGCATCATCATCGCCACCGACCGGCTGAGCGCCTTCGATGTGATCCTGACCGCAATACCGCTCAAGGGAGAGCTGCTGACGCAGACGGCGCGCTACTGGTTCGAGGAAACGGCGGACATCTGCCAAAACCATGTGCTCGATTATCCCGACCCCAATGTCGTTGTCGGCACCAGGCTCGACATTCTGCCGGTGGAAATCGTTGTTCGCGACTATCTCGCCGGCACCACCAGCACTTCGGTGCTGACGAAATACAAGAACGGCGAACGCGATATGTACGGCATCCGCCTGCCGGACGGACTGCGCGACAATGAGAAGCTGCCGCAGGCCATCATCACACCGACCAGCAAGGCGCTCGATGGCGGTCATGACGAGCCCTTGACGCGCGACGAGATTTTGACGCGCGGCCTGTTGTCGGAAGAGCAATGGGACACAGTCTCGCGCTATGCGCTGGCGCTGTTTGCGCGCGGCAAGGCGCTGGCCGCCAAGCGCGGCCTGATCCTGGTCGACACCAAATACGAGTTCGGCACGGACAAGGATGGCACTATCATCCTTGCCGATGAAATCCATACGCCCGATAGCAGCCGCTACTGGCTTGCGGCAAGCTATGAGGAGCGCTTCAAGGCAGGCGAGCGGCCGCAAAGTTTCGACAAGGACTTTATTCGCGCCTGGGTGACCGCGCGCTGCGATCCCTACAAGGACCGTATTCCGAAAATCCCCGCCGAACTCATCGAGCAGACGTCGCGTGTCTATACGCAGGCCTTTGAGACCATCACCGGCAAGACCTTCACCGCTGATAGATCGGGAAAGACGGTGCTGGACCGCATTCGCGAGAACCTGCGCCCTTATTTCTGACGGCGGCTGGCGGCCGCCAGTCAACTTGCCGAGGTCGCGGACACGGACGGTTCTGGCGGAGCGCGCCACGTGCCGAGATATGATCCGCACAGGATGAGCGCGAAGGCCGCGACAATGCCGATATCGAGCGGCTCCGAAAGGACGAGCACGCCGGCTGCCACGGAGACGGCGGGCGCCACATAAGTGATGACGACCGCCCGTTCGGGGCCGATCTCCCGCACCAGCAGGAAATAGGTGGCGAAGGCAATCGACGTGCAAAACACGCCAAGACCGAGGATTGCGCCAACCACCGTTGTCGACGGCCTGGCCGCCGGCCAGGCCAACGCCGCCGGCACGGCGTAGATCAGCGCGGCCCCTGCCAGACAGACTGCCGTCAGCGAGGTAGCCGGCACATCGTTCAGCCAGCGCGACGCGATGATCGAACCCGAGGCATAGCAGGCTGCGGCCATGAGAATCTCGACGACCGCGAGAAGTCCGCCACCCAAGGTCGGCAGCGCCAGCACGAAGACACCGGCAAAACCGAGGAAAAGGCCAGTCCAGCGGCGTATCCCCAGCCGCTCATCCGAGCCCATCAGCTTTGAGAGCGCGACGGTTACGGCCGGCGTCATGGCAATCAGCAGTCCGGCGGTGGAACTGTCGATGCTGACTTCGCCATGGGTGATCAGCCCCCATGGCAGGATCATCTCGACCAGACAGAATGCGGCGACCGCCCGCCAATGTGTCTTCAGCCATCCGAAACTGCGCTGGACAAGGACGAAGGGCAGCAGCGCCAGGGCGCCGACGGCTGTTCGGGCAAAGACCAGGAAGGGCACCGACACCTCGGCAACCGCCAGCTTGATCAACAAATAGGGAATGCCCCACAGGAGGCTGAGCAGCACGAACAAAAACAGTCCGCGGCGCGTCATGACGGCATCACAGCCAGAAAGGTGGTCCACTCTTCGCGATCGCGGCCGACGTTGAATTCGTCTCCGACAAGGACCAGCCCGGCGTTTTCAAGGCGGGCCGCGAAGTCGTCCCTGCGCCAGTAGACCGTATGATATTCGCCGCTCTTCTCGCCATCGCCAATGCGCATCGAGACGAGGAAGGCGCCGCCCGGCCGCAGCGACCCGGCAATCTTGGCAAGCACCTGGTCGGCCTGCTCGCGCGGCACGTGGATCAGGACGCACAATGCGAGCACCGCGTCGTAGGGGCCGCCGAGATCGTCGGTGATGAGATCGAGAACCTCACCATGCTTGCCGCGTGCGGCCTGCAACTCGAGAAACCGCTTCGTTGCGTCTGTGCGCCGAACCTGGACACTGAGCCCTTCAACGAAGTCCGCATCGTATCCGGGTCCCGAACCGACTTCCAGAATCCGGCCACCTTTGCCGGCGATCTTCACCAGGCGCTTTAGCCAGTTCTGTTCTCTTTGGTTCGGAACGTGCCGCACCAGAGCGTCGTAGCGTTCGGCATAGTCCTCATAGGCGTTGATCGTTTGTCGGCTCTTCGCCAGATCCTCGGATAACACAGTCATCTTTCCCTCCCCTGGTCAAAGAGCTTGCTTAGCCAATGGTGCCGGGAGGCACGCGTCCGTCAAGCATACCGATATCCCTGAGGAAATGGTCCGACAGCGAGCGGCGGTCGAGCAGGCCGCGCTTGCGAGGCCTGAACGGCGCGGTGAAGAGGTCGAGCACCGGGCGGCGAAGCGTGTTGTAGAGAGCGATGGCGGTGGTCATTGCCGTATCCTCCAGTTTGATCCGATGAATGCAGCATGCCGTTTTCCGGGCTTGGTTTCCAATCGAACGTCGCGTAGTATGCATCAGCGGGATTGATGCGTCATGAGCTGGGAACTACCACCATTAGGAGCCATCAGAGTCTTTGAAGCCGCGGCCCGGCTGGGCAGTTTCACCAAGGCAGCCGAAGAACTCGGCATGACCCAATCAGCTGCCAGCTATCAGATAAAGGTGCTGGAAGAACGTGCCGGAACGCCGCTTTTCATAAGAAAAACAAGGCAGATCGCGCTGACCGAGGCCGGACAGCAGCTGGCGCCGCACGCAACAGGCGCGTTCTCGACCCTGGCCGACGCATGGGTCGCCACCAAGGGTGGAGCGACCGGCGTGCTGTCGGTGACGACCATGGAAACCTTCGCATCGAACTGGCTGGCCGTATGGCTTGGAACATTCCAGCTGATGCATCCCGATCTTGCCGTGAAGGTGAATACATCGCACGGGCTGGTCGATTTCACGCGCGGCGACATGGATGTCGGCATTCGCACCGGCAGTGGAAAATGGCCGGGCCTGACGGCTCACTATCTGTTCAAGGCGGACTATACGCCGATGCTCAGCCCGAGACTCGCCGAAAGCGTCGGCGGCATCCACCGCCCCGAGGATCTCTACCAACTGCCGCTATGCTGTGCCGACGATCCCTGGTGGGAAATCTGGTTCAAGGCTGCCGGCGTGCCGTTCGAGCCCGATCGCGTCATCGCTGGCCCGAAACTGGGTACGCAGGCCTATGATGCGATGGCGGCGCTGACCGACAAGGGCGCCGCGATCCTGACCAAAAACCTTTACAGCGCCCTGTTGGAAAAGGGCCAGTTGATACAGCCATTCGGCGTGCTTGGATCGGACGGCGACGGCTATTGGCTGGTGCATCTGGAGAGCCGCCGCAACGCGCCCAAAATCAAGGTGTTTCGCGACTGGGTGCTGGCGCAGACGGCAGAGATACGCGAACGCGAAAAGCGCGACAGCCCTCTAGGCACCGCGATAAAACTCGCCCCCGCCTCAACCCTCAGTCCTTGAAGGTCAACCCGTATCTTGCAACCTGTTCCTTCGGCATATCCGCAAGCGCCTGGCGCGTGGTGTAGCCGCCATAGATCACCTTGCCGTTCTTGATCATCCAGTCCTCGACGTCGGCCTCGGTCACCGTCATCCTGTCGCCCATCTTGTACTTGTTGCCATTGACCGGGACGTCGGCGAGCAGGCCGATATAGGAGCCGTCGCTGTAGCCGACCAGCTGCAGCCAGATATGCTCGGTGGCGCCGTTCTGGGTCAGCGGGAATTTTACCGTGTAGGTGCCGGGTGTGCCGGCGTCCATCAGTTCGTGGAAGCGCTTGAGGGTCGAGCGGCCGCTGTCCTTGGCGGCCTGCATCGCATTGTCCTCGGTGGAATAGGACACGACGTTCTGCTTCGACTCGGCCAGCGAAGTGCCACTTCCGCCCGGCATGTGGCCGAGCGAGCTGAAAAACCCGTAGCCGACAGCGGCGGCAAGAGCGACAGCCACAACTGGATTGCGCATGGACCCCTCCGAAACCCGATCACGGGCACGTTACCGGAAGGCTGTTGCGATACCGCTAAAGGACACAGTGAGCGGATCGTTAGCGAGACGCTGAAAATTCAACCCAAGGCGCAGCGGCAGGCAGCGCAGGCGCACCGGCACCGGCCTGACGTTCAGTCGGCGTCGGCGACGGTCGTCTGCCCGCCTGCCCATGCCCGCCAGGCGCGCTCGTCGCCATGGAAGACGTTGAGGTCGATGCGGCCGGTCACGCCGTGCGACAGGCCGGAGCCGGAGTACTGCCAGAACAGCCATTTGCGGCCGGGATAGACTTTTGAGGGATGCCGCGCCACGGCGCGCAGCCAGAACGGATAATCGAGAAACGCACCCTTGAGATTGTCGCGATAGAAATCCGGTGCGGTGTAGATGATGGGCCGCTGGCCGTAATGGCGCTCCAGCTTGTCCATGAACACCTTCATCTTTTCCAGCACGGTGGCCCGCGACGGCCGCCGCTTGCAGGAAGATTCGCCGTTCCACTCGACATCGATTACCGGTGGCAGCGCGCCTTCGACCCTCGGCACATTGCGGATGAACCAGTCGGCCTGCTCGCCCGCGGTGCGGCACCAGTAGAAGAAATGATAGGCGCCGCGCTTCAGCCCGGCGGCGTCGGCATTGCGCCAGTTCTTCATGAACATCGGGTCGAGATGGTCGCCGCCATCGGTCGCCTTGATATAGGCGAAGTTGGCGCCCTGGGCACGCAGCTTGCCCCAGTTGACATTGCCCTGCCAGCGCGAGACGTCGACGCCGTGGACGGCAAGGTAGCGTGGCGAAGCCTTGCCGAAATTGATCGGCTTGGCGTCGCGGAAACCGTAGCGGGTGACCGGCGAGGCCAGCATGGCCGGCGCCGCGCGCGTCAACCGCTTCGGCGCAGACATCAGAGCGGCGGGCTCGAGCTGTGGTCTGGTGCTCCCCTGCGGCGTGCCCGCGACGATGGCCTCTTCTTCCTCGACCATGGAAAAGGGCGGCGCATTGTCGGCCACAGCGTTGTCGGCCACCATGTCGGACCGCATCGGCGCGAGGTCGGCGGTCCCCGCCGGAGCCGCGGTGACCGGCGCGCTCGGACGCACGACCGAACTGGTCGTCTCGTTCGACGGCTGCAAGCCATCGACGCCCGCTGTGGACGAACAGCCGGCAAGCCACAGCGATGCCAACATGAAACTGACGACGCCTGAAATCCGCATCTGGACCTGTACGCAAAACACAACAGACCGAAGGCAAACAGACGCCGCCGGACAAACCGGCCTCGATTACTAACGAGAAATTACCAACAAAGTTTGAATCAAGTTGTTAGGAATTGGCCGGGGTATGTTCGGCGGCCATAACCTACCTTCGTCATTCTAGGGCGAAGCAGTCGCGAAGCGACGTCGCGCAGACCCTGGAAATCCATGCCGTTACATCCATGGCATGAAGACGGTTCAAGATTGAGTTTGGGCGAAACGGGTCGAGCAAGGAAGCCATTCTCGACCGCGACATACTTCGGCCGACGTCACGGCGTGGATCCTCGGGTCAAGCCAGGTCAAGCCCGAGGATGACGAAGGATCATAGCCTTACCTTCCCAGCCATTGCTGCAAACAGGTCTTGGCCACCACATGCGCCGGCGGCACCGACGGTTCGTCGGCGGCCGGGCGGCGGGCACGTTCGAGCAGCAGGCGAACCTGTTCGGGGCGCACGCGGTCACGCTCCATCACGAGGAGGACCATCGGATCGCTCAAAAGCTCGTCCAGGGTGCTGATTCTGTCGCTCATCGGTCGTCTCCTCGATACCGGCCCGCAGACGACAGATAGGCAGCCAATCATGGCCCGCCAATGACGCTTTGCCGGCTATGTCGTGGTTTCGGGATTAATTTCCGGTAAGGCCGGCGTCAGTTCGGAGGCGGCGCGCCTTCATGGTGCGGCAGGCCGTCATCGAGCTGCAGCCAAGGCTGCTTCGAGGCGGTCCACATATGCATTTCCGGCTTGAACAGCGAGGGATCGTCGAGCGAGCCGGTGGTGATGCCGACGATGCCGGCGGAGTCGCGTCGGGAAAACAGCGTGGTGCCGCAAGCGGCGCAAAAGCCGCGCTTGAGGTCCGGAGAGGTGTTGACCGTCGCCACCTCTCCCTCGACGGTGACATCGTCGATGCGAAACAAAAGGCGGGCGTTGAAGGCCGCGCCTATGACCTTCTGGCAGCGCCGGCAATGGCAGACGCGCTGGTTGAGCGGCGCCGCCTCGGTGCCGTAGCGCACTGCCCCGCAATGGCATCCGCCCTGGTATTTCGTCATCATTCGAACCCATCGCACTGAATGTCTCTTGAAGATATCGACAGGTACCTTTCGGTCAATTGAAAAGCCGTGATGGCGCCATCGATTGCGCCGATAGGACCAATCGCTGCGCCAAGGCTCTGTAGCTTCGCAGGCACAAAAAAGCCGACCGCCTCTTCGAGACGGCCGGCATGTATCTCAGGCAAGCTATTTCGTTTCGCTGAGGACTTCGTCCCAGGTCTTCACCTTGGTTTCGCAATTGAGGAAGGGCAGTGCCGCGGCCGTCAGTTCCGGTGCGAAGAAGACGTCGTAGTGGGTGCGGTTGGGAATGATGGCCAGCCGGTTCTGCGACAGGTTCTCACGCATCCAGCCGGCATCCTTCAGCCCGCCGCCGATCATCTGGTAGAACCTGATCTCGTGCTCGGGCTTGTACATGTCGCTGTCGCCATAGGCCAGCATAACTGGCATCTTCAGCTTCGCCACATCGGCGGAATAGTCGTAATCCTTGCGCATGAAATTGCCCAGCGCATCGAGCAGTTTAGGGAAATCGTCGGGACGTGGGGCGACGGCGACGTAGGATTTGTACATCGGCGTGTCCTTCATGAAATCGGCGGCGGCCGCGCTCACCTGCGCCTGCTGGCCGCGCATCTCGTCATAGAAGCCATTGGCGGCGAAGCCGGTCGAGACCAGGACCAGCCGGCGCACCGTCTCGGGATGCTGAACGGCCATACGGAAGGCGACGCCGCCGCCCAGCGAATAGCCAAGCACGTCGACCTTGTCATAGCCGAGCGCCTTGACGATACCAGCCATGTCGTCGCCCATCCCCTCCAGGCTGAAGGGTCGCTCGCCGAGCGCGGTGCGGCCATGGCCCTGCAGGTCGACGGCAATGATGGTGCGGTTTTCCGCCAGCTTCGGCAGCAGCGGCGCGAACATGTCCGACGTGCCAAGGCCGCCATGCAGCAGAAGCAGCGGTTCGCCCTTGCCGTAGACGGCATAGTAGTAATTCAGGCCGTCGATCGGCAGCAGGCCGGACTTTTCCGGCTTCGGCATGGCTGTTGCCTCGGTGGTCATGGCGGGCTTGGTCTCCTCTGCATTGGCTGGGCCGGGCGCTACGAACAAGGCAGCGACCGAGGCAAGAATGGCGAAATAGATTGGTCTGGACATGTCGGTCTCCTCGGGTTCCGCCCCAAGGACGAGCAAGCACGCCGCGTGCCGACATGCCCTGCGAAAAAATCCGCGGAGGAATGACCGGTTTGGCTGTTTGTCGATCGGGTCGCGCGCCTCAGTGGCGCTTGGCTTGCACCAGATAGGCGTCGATCTCGGTCTCGCCGAGCCATTTGGCGGCTTCCAGCCGGTGCAGGCCCTCGACCAGGATGTGGCGCTTGCCGTCATTGCGAACCTGGATCGGCGTCTTCATGCCGTTTTCCAGTATGTCTTCGGCCAGGTGCCGGACCGTTTCGGGATGCAGCGTCTTCTTGCGCGCCGTCGGCACGTAGATGTCGTCGACCTTGACCTTCTGCACTCTCAGCATGCCGGCTCCCGAGGCGGAACATACCGCCTCGCCTGAGATAGTCGGTTTGCCGGGTGCGGCCAAGAGCGGCCAAGCAATTGTGTCGTATGCAATTGCTGGCCCGATCGTTTCCATTTGACGCTTGGCCGGCAGATGGCCGAAATGGCGGCCTGTCACTTTTCCGGTGTTCATGACCCATCTGCCAACCGAATTTCCCGATTTCGGACTGACGCCCGAGCAGCGCCGCGAGGCAGTGCGCGGCCATTACTATGAATGGCCGGGAATGGACGGCGAGCGCGGCGAGATCTGGTGTTATTCCAACCGCTTTTCCTACCGCGCCGGCGAGACCGTGACGCTGCATGTCAGTTCGACAGTGCCGCGCTTCAGCATTGTCATTGTCCGCGACGGCGGCAGCGAGACAAAAGTCTTCGAGCAAACGGGGCTTTCGGCGCGCTGGCAGGATACGCCCGACCAGTGCTCGGTCGAAGGCTGCGGCTGGGAGGCGTCTTTCGAATTTCGCATCGGCAAGGATTGGCCATCCGGCGCCTATCGGCTGACGCTGACGGCAGACGGGCGCGACGGCAAAGCTATCCTTTGCCATCACCTCATCATCGTCGCGCTCCTGCCCGGCAGCAAACCCGGTCGCGTGCTGCAGGTGGCGGCGACCGGCACCTGGCTGTCCTACAACACATGGGGCGGCTCCAACGCCTATCAGGGCATCACCGGCCCGGGCCGCGACCAGTATGCGCGCATGGTGTCGACGCAGCGGCCTTGGTGCCGTGGCTTCGTGGTGTTGCCCAAGGACGCGCCGCGCGTGCCGCTGGAGGTTGCCGTGCCGCCGAAAACAGTGCCGCGCTATCCGCACATGGAATGGGCGTACGCCACGGGACATTCGAAGAAATACACCTCCTCCGGCTGGGCGAGCTATGACAGCCACTTCTTCCGCTTTGCCGAGCGCGCCGGCTATGGCGTCGATCTCGCCAGCCAGCACGATTTGCACTTCTCGCCCGAAATCCTCGATGGTTATGACTGTGTGGTCTTCGTCGGCCATGACGAGTACTGGACCTGGGAGATGCGGGACGCCGTCGACAGCTACGTCGAGCGCGGCGGCCATGCGGCGCGCTTTGCCGGCAATTTCATGTGGCAGACAAGGCTCGAGGACGAAGGCCGCCGGCAGGTCTGTTACAAATACCGCGCGCGGGCCGAAGACCCGGCCTATGGCGGCGACGTCACCCGCGCCACCAACTCCTGGGAAGCGCCGGAGATCGGCCGTCCCGGCGCTCTGACCTTCGGCCTTAACGCAACGAGGGGCGTCTATGCCGGCTGGGGCGGCTGCGCGCCGCGCGGCGTGCGCGGCTTTCCGGTCTATCGGCCCGAGCATTGGGCCTTTGCCGGCACCGGAATCTATTATGGCGACCTGCTTGGCGCCGACAGTCATGTCTATGGCTATGAGGTCGACGGGCTCGATTTCGAGATCCGCGGCGGCCTGCCCTATCCGACACCGGACAGCGGTGCGCCTGACGGGCTGCAGGTGCTGGCCGTCGGCATGGCGAGCCAGGTCGAGGAAAGCGCCGATATCCCGATCGAGGACCAGTTTCTCGCCGACGAGGATGGCCGCTTTACGGCCGAAACGCTGTTTGGCGAGGCGACCGACGCCAATCTGGAAAAGGTCAAACGCGGCAACGGCATGATCGTCAATTTTCCGCGCGGCAAGGGCGAGGTTTTCCACGCCGGAAGCTGCGAATGGGTCGCCGGCCTGCTCAGGCAGGATCCCATGGTCGAGCGCGTGACCAGGAATGTAATCGACCGCTATCTCGGAAAGACCTGACATGCAGAAGCCCTCATCAACTGGTTCAGAAACGCGCGCGCCATCGCACCTGTTCTACCTCTCCAGCCTGCGCCGGCCGCTGATCGACCGCGCCGAAGGCATCTATATGTGGACGCAGGACGGCCGCCGCTTCATCGACGGATCGAGCGGGCCGATGGTCGCCAATATCGGTCACTCCAACCGCAATGTGCTGGACGCCATGAAGCGGCAGATGGACCGCGCCACCTTCGCCTACCGGCTGCATTTCGAGAACGAGCAGGCGGAAGAACTGGCGCGGGAGCTCGCCGGCAAACTGCCGGAGGGCATGGACCGAATCTTCTTCGTCTCCGGCGGTTCGGAGGCGACGGAATCCTGCATCAAGCTGGCGCGGCAATGGGCGGTCGCGACCGGCCAGCCGAAGCGCTGGAAGGTTATCACGCGTTTTCCCTCCTATCATGGCGGCACGCTGGGTTCGCTTTCGATAACCGGCGACGATGCGCTGGCCGAAACGTTCACACCGATGATGCGGGTGATGCCGACCGTGCCGGCGCCGACGGCATGGCGCGACCGCGACAATCTTTCGATGGAGCAGCGCGGCGTCCGTTATGCCGACATGCTGGAGGAGAAGATCCAGGCCGAGGGCCCGGACAGCGTGCTCGCCTTCATCATGGAGCCGATCGGCGGTGCGGCGACTTCGGCCCTCGTCGCACCGGACAGCTATTATCCGCGTATACGCGAGATCTGCGACCGCTACGGCATCCTGCTCATCCATGATGAAGTGATGAGCGGCGCCGGCCGCACCGGAAAATTCCTTGGCGGCGACCATTGGAACTGCAAGCCCGACATCGTCGCGCTGTCGAAGGGGCTTGGCTCCGGCTATGCGCCGCTCGGCGCGCTGGCCGCCCCGATGCGGCTGGTCGAGCCGCTGCTGGCGTCGGGCGGCTTCCAGCATGGCCACACCTATGCTGGCAATCCGCTCGCCTGCGCGGCCGGGCTCGCCGTGCTCGGCGAGATGGACCGCCTCGACCTGATCGCCAATGCCGCCGCGATGGGCGACGTGCTGATGGACGGGCTGAAAGCGCTGGCGAAGCGTTTTCCGTTCATCGCCGATGTCCGAGGCAAAGGCCTGCTCACCGGCGCCGAGATGGTTGCCGATCCCGAAACTCTACGGCCGATCGAACAGGGCAAGAAAGCCACGCAGCGCCTGCTCGACCTCGCCTACGTCGAGGACCGGTTTCGCGGCCGCAAGATCGGCGAAAGACTGCTGCGCCGGGTCGCGCGCGACTGCCGCCGGGATGGCGGCGCCTATCTCAGGCTGTCCGTCGACACCGACAATGACGGCGCCAAGGCTTTTTATGAGCGGCTGGGCATCGCCTGGTCGAGCTACGAGCAGACGCAGAAGATTGTTGGCGATGCCTTTTTCGCCTTTGCCGATGCAGCGCAGGATGGGGACGCGGAATGAAAGCCTTCTTTGCCGAGGAGCAGAAACGCCACGACCCGAAGGCCTTTCTGTCCAGCGGTGCGCCGCAGCCCAATCCCGAACAGCCGGAGCGGGTAGAGCGATTGTTAGCCGGCGCAAAATCCGCCGGATTGATGATCGAGCGGCCCAGGGAACATGGCCTAGGCCCGGTGGCGGCCGTGCATACGCCGGAGTATCTCGCCTTCCTCGAACACATTTTTGCGCGCTGGCAGCGCATCGAGGGCGCATCCGCGGAAGTCATCCCCAACATCCATCCACTGGCCCGCACAGGGTCCTATCCGGCCTCGGCGGTCGGCCAGGCCGGCTACCACATGGCCGACACCGCTTGCCCGATCTCCGCCGAAACCTGGCAAAGCGCGCTGTGGAGCGCCTGGAGCTCGGTCGAAGCGGCGGAAGCTGTCATGGCAGGCGCGCCTGCCGCTTATGCGCTCTGCCGGCCGCCCGGCCATCATGCCTTTGCCGATGTCGCCGGCGGCTTCTGCTTCATCAACAATTCAGCGGTCGCGGCCCAGGTGTTGCGCAAGCAGGCAGCGCGGGTGGTGATCCTCGATGTCGACCTGCATCACGGCAACGGCACGCAAGGCATCTTTTATACGCGTTCCGACGTCCTGACGGTGTCGCTGCACGCCGATCCGGTGCGCTTCTATCCGTTCTTCTGGGGCCATGCCGATGAGCGCGGCGAAGGTCCGGGCCTCGGCTATAATTTCAACCTGCCATTGCCGCGCAAATCAGCCGACGCGGCGTTTCTGGAGGCCCTCGAAGTGGCGTTCCAGCGTATCCGCGCCTTTTCGCCGGACGCGCTGGTCGTGGCGCTCGGTCTCGATGCGTTCGAGGGCGATCCGTTCGGCGGGCTTTCGGTGACCACGCCCGGTTTCTCGCGGATCGGCGAGGCAATTGCCAAGCTTGGCCTGCCGACGATTATCGTCCAGGAAGGCGGCTATCTCTGCGACGCGCTCGGCGACAATCTCACGGCGTTCCTCACCGGTTTCGCGGCAAACAGCGATAGCTGACTAGCGCTGCTGCCTCAGCATGGCGATCTCCCGGTGCACGCTTTCCAACGTCTCGTCGATCTCTGCCGCCGTGTTGTAGTGCGCAATACCGATGCGCACGACGCCCTGCTCGGCCGGAATGCCGAGATGGTGGACGATCTCCCAGGCGTAGTTGTGACCCGACCATAGAAAAATGTTCTCGGCATTCATCTGCCGCACGATCGTCTCTGGCACGATGCCGTCGACGGTGAAGGACACGGTCGGCACGCGCTCAATGACACGCTTCTGATCTGTGATGCCGCGGATGGTCAGGCCCTCAATGGCGGACAGCCCATCGATCAGCCTCAGCGCCAGCGGGTTTTCGTAGGCGATCGACACTTCGTATGCCTTTGCGATCTTTTGCCTTCGCGAACCGCCCTCGCCGGCCGCAGCACCGAGTTCGGCGAAGTAATCGACCGCTGCGGTAAGTCCGGCCATCAGTTCGATCTGCGGCGTACCGAGTTCGAAGCGCTCCGGCAGGCCATTGGACGAGCAACGGCATTTGTAGGGTTTCAGCGCATCGATGATGTCGCGGCGGCCCCACAATATGCCCATGTGCGGGCCGAAGAATTTGTAGGCCGAGCAGATCAGGAAGTCGCAGCCGAGATCCTGCACGTCGACCAGCCCGTGCGGCGCGAACTGCACGGCATCGACATAGACGAGCGCGCCGGCCTGTTTGGCGATGGCCGTCAGCGCCTTGACCCGGTTGATCGAGCCGGTGAGGTTCGACGCATAGTTCAGCGCAACGAGTTTTGTCCTGTCGGTAAGCAGAGCGCTGAGCGCCGCCTCCTCGACCTGCCAGCTGTTCTCGTCGAAGGGCAGGAAGCGCACCACAAGGCCGAGGTCCTCGGCCAGCTGCAGCCAGGGCGAGACATTGCCCTCATGATCCATGCGGGTGACGATGATCTCGTCGCCCGGCTTGAAGCCGCGGCCGAGCGTGCGCGACATGTGATAGGTCAGCGTCGTCATATTGGCGCCGATGATGATTTCCTCAGCGCTCGCTGCACCCAGGAAATCGGCCATCGCCGCATGGGCGCCGTCGACCACCTGTTGCGCGGCAAGCGTGGTTTCGAAATAACCGCCGAGATTGGCGTTGGTGGTGAGGAGGCAGCGCGCCACCGCATCGGCAACCGCCTGTGGCACCTGCGTGCCGGCCGGATTGTCGAGATAGATGCGCCGGCGGCCCTTGTCGGTCAGGTCCAGCGCCGGAAATTTCCCCCTGACGGTCTCGATCGGAAAATCCATTGCTGTCCCCTTACCCTTGTGTTTGCTCGGCAATTTCGTTCGAACGGCTTGCCTATGGGCACGGATTGCCGACGCGCTGATGGATTGCGTCGACGGCCTTCTGCATCTCGTCGGTCCAGGTCACGTCGGCTGACGACAGCGCCATCTCAAGCTGGGCAATCGTGGTCGCGCCGATGATGCTGGAGGTGACGAACGGCCGGCTGGCGACATAGGCGTTGGCAAACAGCGCCGGTTCGAGGCCGAAGGAGCGCGCCAGTTCGTTGTATGCAAGCTGCGCTTCCGCCGCATTCGGCGTCTCGTAGCGCTGGCCGCGGTTGAACAGCTGCGAGCGCGAGCCCTGCGGTCGCGCGCCATGGTCGTATTTGCCGGTGAGATAGCCTTGCGCCAGCGGCGAATAGGCGAGAAAGCCGACATCCTCGCGCTCGCAGACTTCGGCAAGGTTCACTTCAAACGTGCGGTTGACCAGATTGTAGGCGTTCTGCAGCGAAACGATGCGCGGGCCGACGCCCTTGTCGGCCTCGGCGATGAAGCGCATGACGCCCCACGAGCTTTCGTTCGACAGGCCGAGATGGCGGATTTTTCCCGCCTTCACCAGTTCCTCGAAGACGCCCAGCGTTTCGGCGATCGGCGTCGCGCCGGCCGGCGCGCCGACGGCATCGGCACGGCGCGGCACAGCACCGACGCGGGTCGGGTTGGCGCCCCAGGGGATGTCGCGCTCCGGCCAGTGGATCTGGTAGAGATCGAGATAGTCGGTGCCGAGCTTGGCCAACGATTTGTCGATGGCGTCAAAAATGTCGGCGCGCACCAGTTTCGATGGACGGTCGCCACGAAACCAGCTGTTGGCGGTGCGGCCGACCACTTTCGAGGCCAGGATAACCTTGTCGCGGTTGCCCTTGGCCTTCATCCAGCTGCCGATGAACTTCTCCGTCCGCCCCTGCGTCTCGGCCTTGGGCGGAATCGGGTAGAGCTCGGCCGTGTCGATGAAATTCACGCCGCGCTCAAAAGCCAGATCCATCTGCGCGTGGCCTTCGGCCTCGGTGTTCTGCTCGCCCCAGGTCATCGACCCCAGGCAGATCTGGGTAACAAGAAGATCGGTCCGACCGAGACGGCGTTTGTGCATGGAATTTCTCCGGCGGGAATGCTGGGCGCGACAGCGCGGGGAAGGAAGTCGCATCTATAGGGAAAGCGGCGCCGCTCTCCAACCCTCAGCGGACCGACTTTTACGTGAAGGAGGAAAAGTTAGCGCCTTGCGCCGGCCAGCGCGCGCCGCTTGGCCTCGTCGATCAGCATGTTGGCCACCTGCATGCGGATCATGGCGCGCTGGCGCAGATGCGGCGCGACGCGGTCGGGGTGGTTGGCGAAGGCGAAGCTGCGGCGCATGCGGCCAAGGTCAGCGCTCTTGACGGGATGATCGAGGCCGAGTTCGACGGTGATTGCGTCGGGATCGATCGGCGGCAGTTTTTCCTCGGGCTTTGCCTCCTCGCCGGCCAGCGCCAGCTTGGCATGATCGAGAAGGGCTGCGAATTCGGCGGCGAGATCGGCTCCCGCCTCGCGGTATTCGGCTGCGAACGTTTCGCCCGAGACCTTGATGCGCCCGGAATGAAGCTCGTCGGCCACGGAGAGATAGTCGAACGGGATCGACGGCCGCGCGCTCGTCTCTTCCGCCGCCTCATCCTTGTCGGAGGCAACGAACAGATCGTCGAGCAAGGAAGCGAAATCCCGCTTGGCGCCGATGTCAGCCTCCCCCTCGTTTAAGCGTGCGAACAGAGCCGGTCGCAGCATAGAACCGGCTCGTTAAAAATGAATGCTGCTGATCTTAACCAGTTTAGGCGTTTGCGAGGTTTGGGCGGGCCCAGTTGGCGATGCGCAAGACCCAACAAAAAGCCGGACTGCATTTGCATGCAGTCCGGAAATTCGCCAGGAGTGGCGAGGAAAAGCCGGCCATGTGCCAGCGTCTATGCATACGGTGGGGATGCGCCACAAGTTTCAGCGCACGCGGCAATTGTGCCGAAAAAAATTCGCCGGGCATGGCTGCCATGCAAATGCTGCACTGCACAATCTTCACAAATTTCCTATATTCGGCGCCGTGGAGGATCAACAAGGGGCCGAATCATGGGGTTCTTCACTGAAATGTTTGCCCGTCCGCGTCCGCAGGAGCATCAGCGCTATCGTTCCGCCCTGGCGCTGCTGCACTCGATGAGCAATGCCGACCGCGCCGACATCGGCGTCAAGCCGGCCGATTTCCCGCGCATCGCGCGCGAAATGTCACCGCGTTGATCAAGGCCTTGGCGCTGAACCAGCGTCAAACGAAGTTTCCCGGCAGCGGCCGGGAAACCTCGCAAAGCGCAATTCGTCAACGATTACCGAGATAGGCGCCCTTGGTCAGCGGCACGCCGTTGTGGCGCAGGATGTCGTAGGCAGTGGTCACGTGGAAATAGAAGTTGGGCATGGCGACATGCAGCAGATACTGCATGCCGGGCATCGAGGCTTCGCGCTGGCCAAACTTCAGTTCGACCACCCTTTCATCCGAACCATCGAATTCGGCGGCCGAGAATGACGCCAGCAGATCGAGCGTCTTGGTCAGGCGCGCCTGAAGCTCGGCGAAGGTCGCTTCATTGTCTTCGTATTTCGGCACCTCGCGACGGGCCAGCCGTGATGGCGCGCCCTTGGCGTGGTCGGTGGCGACCTGCACCTGCCTGGCCAGCGCGTACATGTCGGGCGCCAACCTCGCGGTCAAAAACACCTGCGGGTCGATCTTGCGCTCGGTTGCATTCTGTTCGGCCGCCGACAGCACGCCGGACAGCGCCTTCAGCCTGGCCGAAAACACCGGCACAGAGGCTTCATACATCGATAGTGTCACGTTCAAATCTCCATTGCGGCTGAAGCGCCGACGGCGGGACGTAGCGCCTTCCCGGAGGATTTTTCAAGCGTCACCACGTCGCCGCAATCTCTATGATAGACTCCTTCGTGGTGGAGATTCTCCGATGAGACGCGTCTTTCTGGCAGCGGCCGCCTTTTGCTCCCTTGCCGCATCCGGCCAGGCTGTGTTCGCCGACGATGAACCGGCAGCCGATGACCAGGCCCCTTACGTCGATGACAGGTCAGACGCCGCAGCCGTCATCCGCTCGCTCTACAGCGCCATCAACCGGCACGAATTCGCCCGCGCCTGGGCTTACTACGGCGATACCAAGCCGGCAAAGGATTTTGATACCTTCGTCAAGGGCTATGACGGCACCTACAAGGTCGACGTCGAAACCGGCGCCATTTCCGATGAAGGTGCGGCCGGCAGCATCTATTACAGCGTTCCTGTCGCCATCCGCGCCACCGACAAGGACGGCAATGAAGCGGTCTTCGCCGGCTGCTACACGCTGCGCCAGGTCAGCGCTCAGATCCAGGCCCCGCCGTTCCGACCGATCTTTATCGACAAGGGCGCGCTGAAGCCGTCCAAGGCCGATTTCGAGGAGGCGCTGCCGCCAAGCTGTGGTGACGGGCCGCCGCCGCCGAAGAAGGACACCGCACTCGAGCACGTGAAGAAACTGTTCGCCGCCGATTATGGCGATCAGTGTGACAAGCAGTTTCTCGGCGAGGAGCCGAACATCTTTTCGATCAAATACAAGGCAAAGGACGCGGCTGCCAGCGATCCCGACAAGGAAACGCGGCTTTTCGAGTTCTACTGCCAAGCGGTAGCCTATAACGCAAGTTCGGTCTACTACATGACCGACGAAGTATCGGGCGTGCGGCAGTTGCAGTTCACCGAGCCCGAAATGGATATCCGTTACGAGAACAATGACAGCGACGGCAAACTGCTGGGCATGGATATCATCGGCTTCCGCACCACCGGCTGGGCGGCCAATTCCGAATATGACGAAGACGCCAAGACGCTGACCACGTTCAACAAATGGCGCGGCATCGGCGACGCCTCGGACAAAGGGATATACCTGTTCCGTAACGGCGATTTTTCCCTCGTCCAATATGATGTGGACGCGTCTTACGATGGCGAGGAGAACCCGCAGACGGTGGTCGACTACAACACCGCGCCGTAGGGATCTTATCAGGAACCGCCGCGCTCAAGCAGTCCTTCACATTCGCCTTCTCGTTTCAGGCCGGGAACGCATCGGCCGGAAGAAGGCGCGAATGTCCTCGACCAGAAGACTCGGTTCCTCCAGCGCAGCGAAATGGCCGCCTCGCGGCATCGATGTCCATCGCTGAACGTCAAAGACCCGCGCCACCCAGGATCGAGGCGGCATCGGCAACTCGCGAGGGAAAAGCGCTACCCCAAATGGCGGCGAAACGCGTTCCAGCGTCTCGAACGCAAGAGGGAACAGTCGATTCTCCTTGTAGAGCCGCAAGGACGAGGTGAGCGCGTTGCTGAACCAATAGAGCGAAACATCCGTAAGGAGCGTGTCCATGCCGAAGGTGCGCTCCACGTCACCGTCGCAATCGCTCCAGCTACGGAACTTCTCGATCATCCAGGCTGCGAGACCGATCGGCGAGTCTGTCAGCGCATAAGCAAGCGTCTGAGGCTTCGTGCCCTGCAGATGGGCATAGGCGCCCTCCGTTGCCGTCCAGGCCGCGGCCTTGTCCAGGAAGGCCTGCTCCTCAACGGTGACAGGTGGCAGACCTGCACCCAAAGGTGGCCGATAGCTCCCGGGAATGTAATTGACGTGGACGCCAAGCACGCTTTCGGAATGGAGCCGTGCCATCCAGGCGGAAACGCCCGCGCCGATGTCGCCTCCTTGGGAAGCGAAGCGGTCGTAGCCGAGCCCGCGCATCAACTGTACCCATAACTCCGCGATGCGGCCGGAATGGAAGCCTGGTTCCGTCGGCGCCTGCGAAAAGCCGTATCCGGGCAAAGAGGGAACTACCACGTGGAAAGCGTCGGCCGGGTCACCACCATGGGCAGCTGGGTCTGCCAGCAATGGAATGACGTGTTCCATTTCGATGAAGGAGCCGGGCCAGCCATGCGTTATGATCAGCGGCAGCGGCGCCGGTCCGTTGCCTGGCTGGTGGACAAAGTGGACATCTAGGTTGTTCAGCCTCGTCAGATATTGCGGCAGCCGGTTCAGCCGCGCCTCTTGCACTCTCCAGTCGAAGCGGTCTCGCCAGTAATCCGCAAGACGCTTGATGAACGGCAGGTCGGCCCCATCGCTCCAGCCCGCTTCGCTTAGCGGAATTGGCCATCGTGTTGCGCTAAGCCGGCGCTGGAGATCTTCAAGTTGTTCGTTCGGAATTTGGATCTTGAAGGGGTGAGCGTCCATCGCTGTGCTTCCGATCTGTTGGATCATATCAGCCTACACCAGCAAGGATATCGGCCGAACCATGATCGCCAAAACCAACGGGCACCTCTGGGCGATATGCGTCAGGGCGCTTTCGACAGCATCCAGTTCAGCGTTTGGCGCCAGTCGACCATGCGGATCGGCGTGCCATGGGTGCCGGTCTCGAACCGGACGAACCGGGTCGGATAGGCTTTCGAGTTCGCAATGATGGAGCGGAAGAAGGCTTCCTGCTTCTCCACGGGAAAGACCGGGTCCTTGCTGCCCTGGCCGAAGAACACCGGCACATGGCGCCTGTAGGCGGGGCTCGACAGGAAACTGTCATCCCATAGCGAGCCGAGCAGCAGCAGCCCGTTTATGCGCCGTCCCGTATCGTTGCGGCCGGCCAGCTTCCAGCACAGCATGCCGCCCATCGAGCCGCAGGCGACGAAGATTTTCGCGTCCGGCGAAGCCTCGGCATAGTGGCCGATCAGCGCCGCGACCTGGGCCGCGCCCTTGTCGCCGAAATCGGTGAAATCCGGTGAGAGGTAGAGGCCGCCATTGCCGGCCATCAGGTTCTTGATGCGGTTGAAATTGCCGCCGAAGGTGAAGTCGTCGACGCCCTGCTTGCGGCTGCCGCCCTGCCCGTGCAGGTAAAGCACGATGATGCCGGCGCCTTCGGTCTTGCCGACGGCGACATGCCTGACATCGCCGGCATCGGTTTTCAGCATCAAATCCCGCTGCACCTTGCGCACGCCGGTGTCGGTATACTTAGCCTGCACGCGCTTTTCCGGCACCTCGTCGCGGTCGTTGATGTCGCGCATCTCGCGATAGTCGATGACGGTGTAGGCGCCTTTGTCCGTGGACGAGAGCGTCGCCGGATAGGCGAAGAGGTCATCCTTGTAGGGTTTTAGTTCGAGCGCGTCCGCGTGGGCGGCGGAGAACAAGAAAAGAAGTGAAACCAGAAGGGTATGGAACGCGGCTACCCCCCTCTGGCCTGCCGGCCTGGCCGGCAGGCCAGAGGGGGGTAGAAGCGCTGAGGCAAGTAAAGAGAGAGCCATGCTAAAGGCATGCGTTTTTCGGCTTCGCTTTGTCAATCCTGCAGCACGCCGCCGGCGTCTTCGAGCGCCTCGCGGGTGTCGACGTCGACCGACGCGCCGTCGCCGATCTCGACGTCGATGACATCCAGTCCCTCGGCCTCGACCAGATGGCGGGCGCCGGTGTCGCCCTCGAGGTGAGCGATGCCTCCAAACAGCGCGCGTGGCAGCAGCACCGGATTGCCGCGGCGGCCGTCATGGGCGGCACGCACCACTGAGCGGCCGCCGTCCCTACGGAAGGCCTCGATCAACCGGTCGAGATCGGCCGATGAGATACCCGGCATGTCGCCGAGGACGATCATGGCGCCGGCCGCCTCGGCTCCAACGCGGGCAATGCCGGCTTTTAGAGACGAGGACAGGCCGTCGGCAAAATCCGAATTGTCGGCGAAGATCACGTCGAGGCCCGAGAGCGCGGCGTGCACCCGCTCGCGCTGATGGCCGGTGACGACAACGGTGGCAGAAGCCTTGGAATCGAGCGCCCGTTCAGCGGTGCGGCGCACCAGCGGCTTGCCGTCGAACAGCGCCAGAAGCTTGTTCGGCCCGCCCATGCGGCTGGAGCGACCGGCGGCCAGAAGCACGATCTCGACCTTCAGCCCGGCTCTCGCCGGCAGCGGCTCGCGCGGCTGCGGCCTGGTCGGGATTTCCATCAAGAGGCCGCCAACGCCCATGCCGGCGATGTCCTTGGCGGTGACGTCGAGACCGGCGATCAGCCTGTCGAGCACCCAATCGAAACCGTTCTCCTTGGGGCTGCGGGCGCAACCGGGCGCGCCGATGACGCGCTTGCCGTCCAGCGTGCCCAGCACCAGCAGATTGCCGGGATCGACCGGCATGCCGGCGCGGATCACCGTGCCACCTGCTGCCTCGATCGCCGCCGGAACGACATCGTTGAAATCGCTCATCGCCGAGGCGCCGAAGATCACCACCATGTCGTTGTCGCGCGCCAGCGCGGCCGCTGCCTCGGCTACAGGCGCGATCTCGTGCGGCGTGCGGCGCTCCGTCGTCAGCCGACCGCCGGAGCGTGCCAGCCGGGCCTCGGTGACGCGCAGCGTTTTGTCGAGCACGCTGGGCTTGATGCCGGGCAGCATCGTCTGAATGACGCCGATGCGCACCGGATGGTAGGCGTTGACGGCGAAGATCTCGCCGCCGGCGCAGATCTTTGTCACCGCATCGACAAGGGCCGAGGCAACGGCGAACGGGATGATCTTGACCGTCGCCACCATCTGGCCCTGCTCAACCGGCGCGTGCTGCGCCAGCGTGGCGATGGTGATGGTCGGGTCGACCGCATTGATGGCGTCGATCATGGCGGCATCGACGGTGAAGAGACCGGCGGCCTTGGCATGGAGGTTGACGCGGCCGGTCGCGGCCGGTTTTGCCTCGATGTTGCGGTGGGCCATGCTGGCAGCAATCTTTTCGGCCGCCGCATCCTCGCTGAGGTCATCGGCGGCAAGCACCGCCACGACGATCTCGGTAATGCCGGCCGCCTTCAGCACCGCCACGTCCTGCGTGCTCAGCCTGTGCGCCTTGCGGAAACGCCGCTCGCCCGCCGTCGTGGCATGCGCCAGCACCGCGCCTTGCGCCTGATCGATCGGGATCGGCCCGAACTTCACGCCGCCGCGCCTTTGGCTTCGAGACCGCGCGAGCGAAAGGCGTGGATCGTCTGCGCCAGGATGGCGACGGCGATCTCGGCCGGGCTCGCCGCGCCAATGTCGATACCGATCGGTGCGTGGATGCGGG
Organism: Mesorhizobium sp. P160219; assembly: GCF_057786095.1. Classification (NCBI taxonomy): domain Bacteria; kingdom Pseudomonadati; phylum Pseudomonadota; class Alphaproteobacteria; order Hyphomicrobiales; family Phyllobacteriaceae; genus Mesorhizobium; species Mesorhizobium sp. P160219. Next base: position 4,147,825 of record NZ_JBYNWG010000001.1, on the reverse strand, counting down.
CGATCTGGTCGGCGCTGGCGCCGAGCGCCAGCAGGCGCTCGACGCGCCTGGCGTGTGTTTTGCGGCTGCCGAGTGCGCCGACATAGAAACAGTTGGCGTCGAGCGCGGCCTTCAGTGCGAAATCGTCGATCTTCGGATCATGGGTGACGGCGGCCAGCGCCGTATAGCTGTCGAGCGGCTGGCGTTTCAGCACATCCTCCGGCCATTCGGCATGGAGTGCTACATCGGGAAAACGGTCCGGGGTGGCGAAGGCGGTGCGCGGATCGACGATCTCCAGGGGATAGCCGGCGATCCTGGCCATCGGCGCCAGCGCCTGACTGATATGGACGGCGCCGACTACCACCAGGCGCGGCTGCGGCAAATGCGCGTTGAGGAAGAAGGTGCGCCCTTCAGCCTCGACCGAACCCGAATTGCCGGTGCGGAAAGCCTTGGCGATCGCTTGGCCGAGATCGCCGGCAACCTGGTCGCCTTCTCGCACGATGCGGTCGCGGCCGTCGCCGAGATCGGTCACCAGGATCGCCGCACGGCGGGCACGGCGTTCGGCATTGAGGGCTTTGAGAGCGTAGGGATCCATGCCTAACCGAGCCGCTCCACATAGACCTTGATGCGGCCGCCGCAGGATAGGCCGACCTGCCAGGCGGTTTCGTCGGCAACGCCGAATTCCAGCATCTTGGCTTTCCCCGAGTCGATGACGTCGATCGCCTCGCTCACCACCGCGCCCTCGACGCAACCGCCCGAGACCGAGCCGTGGAAATTGCCTTCGGCGTCGATGATCAGATGGCTACCGACCGGCCTCGGCGCCGAACCCCAGGTCTCGACCACAGTGGCGATGGCGACATCCTTGCCGTCCTTCATCCAGCCTTCCGCGATGATCAAGGGGTCGCGGGCCTCATCGAGATAGATGCTGTTGTCCATGATCGCTTGCCTCAAAGTCTGTTTTCTCTGGGAGCCTGTTTTCGGAATCCAATATGGCTATGCGGCGCGCCTGACACCAGCGTCCTGCCAGCGACGCGGATCGACCGAAGCGGCGGATTTCTTGTCCAGCGAGGCGCAGAGGTCGGCCAGCGCATCGAGATTGTGTACCGAGCGGAACTCGTCGACATGAGGCAGCATCGCCTTGACGCCGCGGGCGCGGGCCTCGAAACCGTCAAAGCGCAGCAACGGGTTGAGCCAGATCAGCCGCCGGCAGGATTTGTGCAGGCGATCCATCTCCTCCGACAGGCCGGAAACATCGTCGCGCTCCAAACCGTCGGTGATCAAAAGCACCACCGCGCCCTGCCCGAGCACGCGGCGTGACCAGTGCTTGTTGAACTCCGCCAGCGTATCGCCGATGCGGGTGCCGCCCGACCAGTCCTTCACCGCCGCCGAGCAGTCGGCAAGGGCGGCATCGGGGTCGCGATGGCGCATCTGCCGCGTGAGATTGGTCAGTCGCGTGCCGAAGACGAAGGTGTGCACGCGCCGCCGTTTTTCGGTCAGCGCATGCAGAAAGTGCAGGAAGATGCGCGTGTACTGGCTCATCGAACCGGAGATATCGGCGAGAACCACCAGCGGCGGATGCACTTCGCGGGCTGAGCGGAATTTCGGCAGGATCAGTTCGCCGCCGGTGCGCGCGGCCGAGCGCATCATGGCGCGTGGATCGATACGGCGGCCATGCAGGTCTGCCTTGAAGCGTCGGGTACGGACCATGTCGAACGGCAGCCGCAGCCGGGCAATCGCCTTCTTGGCGTCTGCCATCTCGTCGGCATTCATCTGGGCAAAGTCCTTGCCGCGCAGCACTTCATTCCCGGAGAAGGTTAGCCGGGCGTCGACTTCGATCTCCGGGATTTCCCTGACCGGCCGATTCTTCTCGTGGCCTTCGAACATGGCCTGGCTGACGCGATTTTCTGCCGCGCGCGGCTTTTGCTTCTCCCTGGTGTCGGGCGCCACAGGCGAGAACATCGCCAGAAGTTTCTCGATCAGCTCGCGCGATTTCCAGAACAGCCGGAAGGCTTCGTCGAAAACAGGGTGATCCTCGTGCCGCGACACCAGCACGGCATGCAGCGTCCAGTAGAAATCGTCGCGCGAACCGATGCCGGCTGCCAGCACCGCCTCGATCCCATCCTTGACCGAAGCCGGCCCGACCCGCATGCCGGATTTGCGCAAGGTGCGGGCGAAATAGACGATGTTGTCGGCGATGCGCCCGTCTTCCGTCGCCTCTCTGGGGTCGGTCTCTTTGGGGTAAGCACCCGGCGCCTTCACTGCCCTACTCCGCAGCCGCCAGTTCGGCCTTGACCTCATCGAGGATGCGCCGGCCCTCGCCCGCGCCGATGCGGGCAATGTCGTCCTGGTATTTCAACAAAACGCCGATCGTGTCGGAGACGGTTTCGGGATCGAGCGCCACCTTGTCGAGTTCGGTCAGCGCGCCGGCCCAGTCGATGGTTTCGGCGACACCCGGCGCCTTGAACAGCTCGACCCGGCGCAGCTTCTGGATGAACGACACCACTTCCGCGGAAAGTCGGCTGTTGGCCTGCGGCACCTTGCGGCGCACGATCTCCAGCTCGCGCTCGGCATTGGGATAGTCGACCCAGTGATAGAGGCAGCGCCGCTTCAGCGCGTCGTGGATTTCGCGGGTGCGGTTGGTGGTGATGATGACGATCGGCGGCTCCTCCGCCTTGATGGTGCCGAGCTCAGGCACCGTCACCTGGAAGTCGGACAGGATTTCGAGCAGGAATGCTTCGAAAGCCTCGTCGGTGCGGTCGAGCTCATCGATCAGGAACACCGGGGCCGCACCCGCCATGCCGGTCAGCGCATCGAGCACCGGGCGGCGGATCAGGTATTTTTCGGAAAAGACATTGCGCTCCATGTCGGAGCGGTCGACCGAGCCTGCCGCCTCCTCCATGCGGATCTCTATCATCTGCGCGGCGTAATTCCACTCATAGACAGCGGACGAGACGTCGAGCCCTTCATAGCATTGCAGGCGGATCAGCCGGCGGCCGAGTGCCTGCGCCAGCACCTTGGCGATCTCGGTCTTGCCGACGCCGGCCTCCCCTTCAAGGAACAGCGGCCGCTGCATGCGCAGGGACAGGAACAGCACCGTTGCCAGCGAGCGGTCCGCGACGTAGTCCGCGCTGGTCAGGAGATCGAGCGTTTCGTCGATCGTCCGCGGCTCGGGGCGCGGTTTCAGCTCGGTCATTCTTTCTCCGTTGCCGCCTCTGCTCCGCTCTGCAGCACGTGGTAGTCGCGGGCGTGGTAGATCAGCGGCCGCAAATTATCGCCCATGCGCAGGCCTGTCACCTTGCCAAAAAGCACACGATGGGTGGCGAGATCCTTGGTGTCGATCAATTCGCAGTCGAAAACCGCAAGAGCGCCCTTCAGGGTAGGCGCGCCCGTCGATATGACATCCCACTCGCCAAGCGCGAAACGCTCATCGGCCGACAGCCCGGTCAGGCCTGAAAACGCCACCGATAGGGGCTGCTGGTGCGAAGCCAGCGTGTTCAGCGCAAACCGGCCGTTTTGCACGAACAGCTCGTTCTTGGCATTCTCGCGGTTGAGACAGACGAGAACCGTCGGCGGCGTGTCCGACACCGAACAGGCGGCAATCACCGTCGTGCCGCGTTTGCCGGCGGGCCCGTCGGTGGTAACCACATGGACGTGGCCGGCAAAATGCGCCATCGCGTCGCGATAGGCCTGAGGCCCTATGTCGTTCAACTTCAACACCGATGATTTTCCATAAGCGGGAATCCAAGCGTTATATATGGCGGCACACAATAGGCCACAAGCGAAGTGGTTGACGCCAATCCGCAAATTCCCGTGTTGCGCCTGGGGCGGGCAGCCTTTAGGTCTTGGCGGAAGAGACGCTGGAAGCATGCGACCGGCACGGAGGAATTCGTCGTCAGAATGCGACCCCCAACAGCTGTAATAGCGGCACTGCTCTGGCTGCTGCCGGCAAGCGCCGGCGCGCAGACTTTGCTTGTCGGCGTCGCCGCACCCCTGTCCGGTCCGTCGGCGATCCTGGGCAAGCAGATTGAGGCGGGTGCTGCCCTGGCAGCAGAAGCCAACGGCGCCGAGATCAGGACGGTCGACGATGCCTGCACAGCCGATGGCGGCGCCGCCGCCGCGAGGGAGTTCGCGGCGGCGAAGGTCAAGGTCGTCGTCGGCTTCCTCTGCACCGAGGCGATCCATGCGGCGCTGCCGATCCTCAAGGACGCTGACATACCGGTCATCACCGTTGGCGTGCGCACCGAAAGCCTGACCGATCGCCGCGCCAAAACCGGCTGGCCGGTCTATCGGCTGGGGCCGCGCGGCGATGACGAGCGCAATGCGGTGGCCGCCATCCTGACCCGGCTGTGGCAGAGCGAATTGTTCGCCATCGTCGATGACGGCACCATCTATGGCCGCGAAATCGCCGAGACGCTGCGCGCCGCAGCGGAGCAGGCAGCGCTGAAGCCGGTCTTCACAGACACGTTCCGGCCGCAGCTCGACAACCAGATCGGGCTGATCGGGCGGCTGAAGAAGGCGGGCGCCACGCATGTCTTTGCCGGTGGCGACGGCGACGACATCGCCATTATGGGCCGCGACGCCGGCCAGCTCGAGGCCGGCATTGTCTTTGCCGGCGGCGAGAATTTGCGCACGCCACCCGGCGATGTGCCTTACGCCGTCGGCACGCTGATGATCGCGCCGCCGGAATGGGCCGATGTCGCCGATCCCAAGGTGCTGGCGGCGTTTACGGCCAAAAACATCGCGCCGGATGGCTATGCCTTGCCGGCCTATGCGGCGGTGGAGATTGCCAAGGCGGCCTCGGCCGCGCCCGAGACCTCGGGCAAGGGGCTGGCCGACGCGCTAACCGGGAACGATTTCACCACCGCGATCGGCCCGCTGCGGTTCGACGACAAAGGCGATCTGAGCCAAAACCTCTATCGCGCCTTCCGCTTCGACGGGACGCGTTTCGTGCCGGCGGAGACGAACTGATGTTTCGCACCGGGCCGCGCAATCTGATCACCGATGTCGCCGGCCTGCGCGTCGGCAACGCGTCGGACGCCAGGCTGAAATCGGGCGTCACCACCGTATTGTGCGACGAACCGGCGGTCGGTGGCGTGCAGATCCTCGGCGGCGCGCCGGGCACGCGCGAGACCGACCTGCTCGAACCGCACAATTCCATCGAGGCGGTTCATGCCGTCGTGCTGTCGGGCGGCTCGGCCTTCGGCCTCGACGCCGCCTCCGGCGTTCAGGCAGCGCTGCGCGAAAAAGGCATTGGCGTCGATGTTGGCGGCTTTCGCGTGCCGATCGTGCCGGCGGCGATCCTGTTCGACCTGCGCAATGGCGGCGACAAGGATTGGGGCCGTTATCCTCCCTACCGCGACCTCGGCTACGAAGCCGCCCAGGCGGCAACAGTCGACTTTCCGCTCGGCACAATCGGCGCCGGCACCGGGGCGCTGAGTTCCGGGCTGAAGGGCGGCCTTGGCTCTGCCTCGACTGTGCTCGACAGCGGCGTCACCATCGGCGCACTCGCCGCCGCCAACCCGACCGGCTCGGTAACGATCGCGCGGACCCGCTATTTCTGGGCGGCGCCCTTCGAGATCGGCGATGAGTTCGGCGGGCTTGGCTATCCCTCGCCAATGCCGGACGATGCCAGGCGGATCCTGTTGAAATACCGCGACAAGCGTGTCGGTGGACAAGCCGAGGCCGGTGGCAACACCACCATCGCCGTCATCGCCACCGACGCCGTGCTGACCAAGGCGGCAGCCAAGCGGCTGGCCATTTCAGCGCATGACGGCTTCGTGCGCGCCATCTGGCCCGTGCACACGCCGGCTGACGGCGATCTGGTGTTCGCGCTGGCGACGGGGAAGAGCGGCATAGAACTCAGCGCCGACGATGCCGTCGATTTCTTTGCCGCCGCCGGCGCCACCATGGCGCGCGCCATCAGCCGCGGCATCCATGCCGCGACGCCGGCCGATGGCGATCTGTTTCCGGTGTGGTCGTCGCGCTGACTTTCAGTCAGGTCGGGTCGGACTCCTCTTCCTCGAAGCTGACCGCGACATCCGAATTCGCCGACAGCCAGACTTTCTGGCCCTCGACCTCGGCAAGCAGGCTCAAGGGAATGTAGTGGTGATGCCCCTGATGGGTGCCCTCGCCGCTGTCGGCCTTGGTCAACTTGATCCGCTCGCCATCGACCCTGTCGACGGTGCCGATGTGAACGCCGTCGGCGCCGACCACTTCCATATGCTCGCGAATCTTGCTGGCCTCAGTCATGGGGTGTTCTCCTTTTGAAAACGATCGACGATAACAAACAGAGGCGAAATTGGATGCATCGCCTTTCGAATAGCACGATGTTTTGACTGTCTCGTGATAGGGAACGATCGAACCACGGCAGGCGGAGCGGAACCCCGATGCGAAATCTCGTCCTGATTGGCGTTTGCCTGCTGGTCCATCTCGCATCCGCCATGGCCGCCCGAGCGGGCGATGTCGCCGAGCTTGAAATCCTCGGCTTCAGCAAGGATGGCAGCGTCTTCACCTTCGAGGAATATGGTGTGGCAGACGGTTCGGGCTTTCCCTATGCCAATCGCTACTACATCAACACCGCCGACGACACGTTCCTGAAGGGCACGCCAATCCGGGTCCGGCTGGAGGATGAGACCGCCTCGCTCGAGACGGCCCGTCAGCAAGCCAGGCAAAAAGGCGAAGCAATCATTGCCCAGGCCGAGCTTACCGCCAACCGCGGCATCACCGCCGGCTTCAACCCGGTGACCGAATTGTCGGCCGACCCGTTCCGCATGGTGGTCAACCCACGGCCGATCTTTTCGCCGGTCGACCCGCCGCTGGAATTCCGGCTGGACGAGATCGGCATGAATGACACCGAAAGCTGCCAGAGCCAGGGCGAGGTCAACGGTTTTCGCCTGCTGCGGATCGAGGCCAGGGATGGCGGCCGGACCCATCTGCTGCATGAGGATAAATCGATCCCGAAAAGCCGTGGCTGCCCCAACGGCTACAGGATCGGCGCGGTGCAGACGTTCTCGATGGACAGCATCAGCGCCTATGCGGTGCTGATCGCGGTGCGCCAATACGGCTTCGAAGGGCCGGATTTTCGCTGGATCGCCGTGACCGGACGCCTGTGACATCGCTCGATCAATCCAGTTGGCGCAAGCGCGCCGGAAATCGCGTCAGCCGCGCCGTACCATCGACGGGCACGGCGCTTGTCGGCGCCTTGCTGTGGGCGATGGCCATGGGCGCCAGCGCGCTGACCGGTCTTTGGCTCGACAATTGGGAGACCCCGGAAAAGATCCGCTTCGTCGCCCTGCTGTTTGCGACCGGCGCGGCATTGGCCTTTCCCGTCGGGTTGTTCGCGGCGCGGCTGGTCTCGCTCGACCGGCATTGGGAGGTGGCGTTCGCCGCCGCCTTCGTCTGCCTGCTTGCCACGACGCTCGCCTTCACCGGCGGGTTGTTTGCGCTGCAATACCGCTCCTACTATGCCGAATGGCACGCGGAGGCCTTCACCGCCCGGTGGGCGTTCGAACTGGTCTTCACCTCGCTGACGGCGCTCTACCAATTCGTGGTGCTGGGTATCAGGCTCTATTTTCCGCTCGGATTCATCGCGCTTGCCGCCGCCAGCGTGTGGTTTGCGCGCCAGCAGCGTTGAGCATTCGGTCCGCCTCTGTTAGGACGCGCACTTAACCACGGACACATCAGGACTGACGGATGATCCCTCGCTATTCCCGGCCGGAAATGGTCGCCATCTGGTCGCCGGAAACCCGCTTCCGCATCTGGTTCGAGATCGAGGCCCATGCCTGCGATGCGCTGGCCGAGCTCGGCGTCATTCCCAGGGAAGCCGCCAAAACCATCTGGGAAAAAGGCGGCGCCGCCCAATTCGACGTCGGCAAGATCGACGAGATCGAGGCCGTGACCAAGCACGACGTCATCGCCTTCCTCACCCATCTGGCCGAATTCGTCGGGCCGGATGCGCGTTTCATCCACCAGGGCATGACCTCATCGGATGTTCTCGACACCTGCCTTGCGGTGCAGCTCAGCCGCGCCAGCGATATCCTGCTGGCCGACCTCGACGGCCTGCTCGCCGCGCTGAAACGCCGGGCCTTCGAGCACAAGGACACCATCACCATCGGCCGCAGCCACGGCATTCATGCCGAGCCGACCACGTTCGGCGTCAAGCTGGCGCAGGCCTATGCCGAGTTCTCACGCTGCCGCGAGCGGCTGGTGCACGCGCGGGAGGATATTGCCACCTGCGCCATATCGGGCGCGATCGGCACCTTCGCCAACATCGATCCCTATGTCGAAGAACATGTGGCGAAAAAGCTTGGGCTGAAGCCGGAGCCGGTGTCGACGCAGGTCATCCCTCGCGACCGCCATGCCATGTTCTTTGCCACGCTCGGCGTCATCGCCTCGTCGGTCGAGCGGCTGGCGACTGAGATCCGCCATCTGCAGCGCACCGAGGTGCTGGAAGCGGAAGAGTATTTTTCGCCGGGCCAGAAGGGCTCGTCGGCAATGCCGCACAAGCGCAACCCGGTGCTGACCGAAAACCTCACCGGCCTTGCCCGCATGGTGCGCTCCATGGCGCTGCCGGCGATGGAGAATGTGGCGCTCTGGCACGAGCGCGACATTTCGCATTCCTCGGTCGAGCGCATGGTCGGCCCGGACGCCACGATAACACTCGATTTCGCGCTGTCGCGGTTGACCGGCGTCATCGACAAATTGCTGGTCTATCCCGACAACATGCTGAAGAACATGAACAAGTTCCGTGGCCTTGTGCATTCGCAGCGCGTGCTTTTGGCGCTGACGCAAGCCGGCGTCAGCCGCGAGGACGCCTACCGCCTGGTGCAGCGCAACGCCATGAAGGTATGGGAACATGGCGCTGATTTCCTTGAGGAATTGTTGGCCGACAAGGAAGTCACCGCAGCGCTGCCCGAAGCCGAGATCCGCGAGAAATTCGACCTGGGCTATCACACCAAGCATGTCGACACGATCTTCAAGCGGGTTTTCGGATAGGATCTTCCATGCGGCTGGCTGTCCTTTCCGACATCCATGGGAACCTGCGCGCGCTTGAGGCGGTTCATGCGCAGATCAAAGACGCTTCTCCCGACATAATCGTCAATCTGGGCGATTGTCTCTCCGGGCCGCTATGGCCTGAAGAAACCGCGCAATATCTGATTGCACAGAATTGGCCGACCGTGCGCGGCAATCACGACCGTGTGCTGGTCGAGCCGCCTGCTTCCGGGTTGGAAGACGTCGATGCTTTCACCCACCAATGCCTGTCCCAGGCGTCATTGACCTGGCTCTCGGCCTTGCCGGTCACCCTGTCGCCTACCCCGGACATCCTGCTTTGCCACGGCAGCCCCAGTGACGACAATGTGTTCCTGCTCGAGGAAGATGGAGGCAGCCACTTCCACCCGTCCAATGAAAAGCAGATCAGGCACAAGCTCGGCAGCGCCGGCGCCGGGCTGACCTTGTGCGGCCATACACATACGCCGCGCGTTGTGCGCTTGTCGGACAACCGGACAATCCTCAATCCGGGCAGCGTCGGCGTCCAGGCATTCCCCGGCCTGACCGTGACCGGCAGTCCGCATGCCCGCTACGCCCTCGCTACGCGCAAGGACGGACAATGGTCGTTCAGCCATCACGTGGTCAATTATGACTGGACCGAGGCGTCCAGCCGCGCGACAGCCACCGGCTTCGACAGCTGGGCGCATGGGCTGCTGACGGGCTACGCCGCCAATTCCTTGTAAGAACCGAGCGGGCGCTCAGCCGGCGGCGCCCGGCACGGTGCGGATCACCGTGCCCCACGGATCTTCCCGCGTGGTTTCAGCGGTTGTCCTGTCCGAGCGCATCTCGACCCAGGCCAGCCCTGAGCGGGACGGATCGCGGCGCCCGGCGCCGGCGCTGTGCCACGAATTGCCACCGATATGATGGTGGTAGCCTCCCGACGACAGGAACACCGCCTGCCCTCCATACTTAGCGACCGTGTCGAAGCCAAATTCGTCGTGCCACCAGGCCTCGGCATCTTCCGGCCGGCCGACGCGCAGATGGACATGGCCGACAATGCTGTTTTGCGGCGCGCCCTGCCAGCCGGCGTCACCGGCCGGCACGCTGCCAACCACGGCAGCCAGGTTCAGCCGCTCGGTCGCCATGGCGATCTTGTCGCCGTTCCACTTCCACTCCTGCGGCAGACGGTCCCTATAGATTTCAATGCCGTTGCCTTCGGGGTCGGTCAGGTAGAGAGCCTCGCTGACCAGATGGTCGGAGGCGCCCTCGATGCGGATCTTGTTGGCGGCGGCGTGGTTTATCCAGCGGCCGAGATCGGCGCGGCTGGGCAGCAGGAAAGCGGTGTGGAACAGGCCGGCGCTGCGCGGATCGTCGGGCTTGGCCGCTGCATCAGGCTCGATCACCAGCAGCGGGCGCTCGGCAGCGCCCAGCGTGATGGCGCCATCGGCGCGGCTCAATTCCTGCAGGCCGACAACAGCCCGGTAGTAATCGGCAAGTCCTTCGGCGTCGCGCGCCTTCAGGCCCACGCGTGACACGCTGACGGGGGTCGTCGCGGCAAAAGGCAGTTCGCTCATAAAACTCTCCGTTCAGCGCATTATCCCAGGCCGCGCCACCAGTCTATTCTGTCGTCCATCTCTTCCTGCCTCAAATCGTCGATCCTGATCGTTCACACAAGATGGAAAGAATCGAACAGGTTGTTCACAATTGTGATGCACCGCATGCGTCAGCGCGGGTTGCACGAGACACGGCCGCTCGCTATCTCAGCGCCATGAAAGTCAAAGACGCAGATATTCTGATCGTGCCGGGCTACACCAATTCCGGCCCTGAACACTGGCAGACACGCTGGCAGTCGAAACTGTCGACAGCGCGTCGGGTCGAACAGGCGGAGTGGTCGAAGCCGGTGCGCGAGGACTGGACGACGAGCGTGGCGAACGCTGTCAACGAGGCCGAGCGGCCGGTGGTGATCGTTGCCCATTCGCTCGGTGTGGCGGCCGCGGTGCAGGCCATTCCGCAGTTCAGGAAGCCGGTCGCCGGCGCGTTTTTTGTCGCGCCGCCCGACGTCGCCAACCCGGAGATAAGGCCGCGTCACCTGATGACCTTTGGTCCCTATGCGCGCGAACCGCTGCCCTTCCCGTCCATCGTCATCGCCAGCCGCAACGATCCGTTCTGCGCCTTCGAGGTTGCCGAGGACATTGCCGCTGCCTGGGGTTCGCTGTTCATCGATGCCGGCGAAACCGGTCACCTCAATGAGGATGCCGGCTTCGGCCCGTGGCCGGAAGGGTCGATGACCTTCGCCAAGTTCCTGACCGACCTCAAGGCCTGACCGGGCAAGGCACCACGCCTCAGCCCTTTATCGAATCGTTCATGCTTTTGATGAGTATCTTTGCGCCGAGCGAAATCAGCGCATGGTCCGAGCCCATCGCCAGCAGCCGGTAGCCCATCGCCACGACGCGGCCGGCAATCGCCGGCTCAACGACGTAGATCGCCGCATGCTTGCCCGCCTTGCGCGTCCGCTCGGCGATGGAGGCGACGGTTTCCATCATGCTTTCCAGCGTCGAATTGACGGTGGCGCCATTCGACCAGGCGATGGAGAAATCCGATGGGCCGAGGAAGATGCCGTCAATGCCCGGCGTGTCGAGGATGCCGTCCAGCGCATCGAGTGCGGCGCGCGTTTCGACCATGGCAAAGGCCATGGTGCGTTGATTGGTGTCGCGCAGCCATTCGGCGTGGTCGCCTTTGCCATGGCGCGGAAAAGCATAGGTCGGGCCCCAGGAGCGCTCGCCCATCGGCGGATATTTCATCGCCGCGGCAAAGAGTTTTGCATCGGCCACCGAATTCACCATCGGTGCAATCACCGCCTCGGCACCGAAATCGAGGGCGCGGCTGGCCATGTCGAAGCGGCCGACCGGAATGCGCACCAGCGCCGGCTTGTTGGCGGCCAGCACCGGCACCAGGCCGCGCAAGACCGAGTCTTCGTGGTGTCCGCCATGCTGCATATCGAGGGTGACGGCGTCAAAACCCTGCTTGGCGATGATTTCGACCGTCAAAGCGTCCGGAACGCCGGACCAGGCGGTGAACAGCGTTTCATCCGCCGCCAGGCGTGACTTCAGGGACATGGGTGCTTTCCTCGTTGGGTAGAGCCTTGTAACAGGCCTACGCACAGTTTCAGCCGGAAAAGGCTGAAAAGGCAAAGAAAAACCGCCCGGCTGGACCGGGCGGTCGATTGGTCCAGCGCTACTCGCTCTAGGTGTTCTTGATCTGCTCGATCGCCTGCGCCATCAGTTCGTCCATGGTGCGGCGGATCTGGTGATCCGACTGGTCGACGCCGGCGGCGTCGAAATCCTTGCGGATCTTGCGGAATACGTCGTGATCGCCTGCTTCCTCGATGTCGGAAACCACAACTTCCTTGGCATAGGCGTCGGCGTCAGTGCCGGACTTGCCCAGCTTTTCGGCTGCCCACAGGCCAAGCGCCTTGTTGCGGCGTGCCGAAGCCTTGAAGCGAAGTTCTTCGTCGAAGGCGAATTTGCGCTCAAAACCCTCTTCGCGGTCTTTCATGCTGCTCATGGCTTCCCTCCGATGAAATCGATTCGCGTTGGTGATGGATATGTGTGCTGCCGCAGCACAAACCAAAAGGGCGCGGGCCGGTCAATATGCTACATCGCTTGCTGCGCTGCGGCATTTCATTCCTGAAAGCGGTCGATGGAAAGGATTTGCCGATTGAGCAAACGCTGTGATTGGGATAGACCCGGCATTGAACCCCACCCGTCGCCGCACCAATTTAGGCAGACGGACAGGAACTGGTCGCTTGCCGCCTGCCCGCAAATCCAGAGAAAAATCAGATGAAAAATCGCCGCCGCATTTATGAAGGCAAGGCCAAGATCCTCTATGAGGGACCGGAACCGGGCACACTTATCCAGTTCTTCAAGGATGATGCGACCGCATTCAACAAGAAGAAACATGAGGTCATCGACGGCAAGGGTGTGCTCAACAACCGCATTTCCGAGTACATCTTCAACCATCTGAACCGCATGGGCATTCCGACCCACTTCATCCGCCGGCTCAACATGCGCGAGCAGTTGATCAAGGAAGTCGAGATCATTCCGCTCGAAGTGGTGGTGCGCAATGTCGCCGCCGGCTCGCTTTCCAAGCGCCTCGGCATCGAGGAAGGCACCGTTCTGCCGCGCTCGATCATCGAATTCTATTATAAGGCCGATGCGCTCGACGATCCGATGGTGTCGGAAGAGCACATCACCGCTTTCGGCTGGGCAAGCCCGCAGGAGATCGACGACGTCATGGCGCTGGCCATCCGCGTCAACGACTTCCTCTCCGGCCTGTTCATGGGTGTCGGCATCCAGCTCGTGGATTTCAAGATCGAATGCGGCCGCCTGTTCGAGGGCGACATGATGCGCATCGTCGTTGCCGACGAGATCTCGCCGGATTCGTGCCGGCTGTGGGACGTGGCAACGCAGGACAAGCTCGACAAGGACCGTTTCCGCCGCGATATGGGCGGCCTCGTCGAAGCCTATCAGGAAGTTGCCCGCCGCCTTGGCATCATGAACGAGAACGAGCCGCCGCGCCCGACCGGCCCGGTGCTCGTCGCCTCGACCGATGGCCTCAAAGGCAAGCCGCACTAAGTCTTCATTTCTTGACGCAATTCCGGACGAAAAACCGCTTCAGACTTTTCCTGGAATTGCTAAGTCTTCGAACAGGAACCTGTCCAGCATGATCAAGGCCCGCATCACCGTCACCCTCAAGAACGGCGTGCTCGACCCGCAGGGAAAAGCCATAGAGCACGCTCTGTCCGGACTGGGGTTCGGCGGCGTCGGCCAGGTGCGTCAGGGCAAGGTCTTCGACCTCGAGCTCTCAGAGACCGACAAGGCCAAGGCTGAAGCCGATCTGAAAGCCATGTGCGACAAGCTGCTGGCGAATACGGTGATCGAGAATTACGCGGTGGAGATCGCTTGATATGAAATCAGCTGTCGTTCTTCTCCCCGGCCTCAACCGCGACCGCGACATGATTGCGGCGCTGACCAAGATTTCCGGGCAGGCGCCGGCGACCGTCTGGCAGACCGACACCGAAATCCCCGATGTCGACCTGATCGCCATTCCCGGCGGCTTCTCCTTCGGCGATTATCTGCGCTGCGGCGCGATTGCCGCGCGGATGCCGGTGATGCGGGCAGTCGCTGAAAAGGCCGCCAAGGGCGTCATGGTCATTGGCGTCTGCAACGGGTTCCAGATTCTGGTCGAGGCCGGCCTGCTGCCCGGCGCGCTGATGCGCAATGCTTCGCTGAAATTCGTTTGCCGTGAGGTGAAGCTGCAGATCGCCAACGCCAACACCATGTTCACCCGCCGCTATCAGCCGGGCCAAATCATCCGCACGCCGGTTGCGCATCATGACGGCAATTATTTCGCCGACACCGACACGCTTGCCCGTCTCGAAGGCGAAGGACAGGTGGTGTTTCGCTATGCCGAGGGCACCAATCCTAATGGCTCGATGAACGACATTGCCGGTATCGTCAGCGAGAAGGGCAATGTGCTCGGCCTGATGCCGCATCCGGAAAACCTGATCGAGGCCGCGCATGGCGGCAGTGACGGCCGGGCGCTGTTCGAAGGCGCACTCGGCATCGCCGCCTGATATCTCTTCGAATTCCTTTAAAAACGCGGGGGCGGTTGACCATGAGACTGACGACTGTTCGCCTAGGTCCCCTGGCTGCTGCCGGCTTGGCGTTGGCGTCCTGCCAGTCCAGCCCGAAGAGCGCGCCGGTCCCCACGGGCAAGAGCGCTTCGCTGCTGGCCATGGAGCAGGTGGCGATATCGGCCCACAAATGCTGGATCGCCAGCAAGGATCCCGCCTTCAAATCCTATCAGATGGCCAATGAGCTGAATTCGTTCAGCGGCACGCCCCGCTTCCTGCTGGTGCCGGCCAAGCATTATGGCGGCAAGCCGCTGCTGGTCGTCCAGGCGCAAGGCAATTCCAGCCGCGTCGACGTGTTCGGTCCGCTGATGGACGATCCGCTCGGCGCGCGCATCGGATCCGACATTGCGCGCTGGCAAACGGGCAACCCCTCCTGCAACGCGGCCGCCTGACGCCATGGGCCGCTTCCTGCAGTTTGCGGGATTGGTCATAGGTCTGGCCGGGCTTGTCCTGCAAGCGTGCATCACCATCCCGGCATCGATGGAGGCCGGCCGCAGTTTTCTCGGCTCCATCGTCTTTCTGTTCAGCTTCTTCACCATCCTGACCAACATCGGTGCGGTGCTGGTCCATGTCTCGCTGCTGTCGCCTTCGGGCTACGCCTGGCTGCCCGCCTTTGCCGGACCGCGGATGCGGGCCGGCGTCGCCGTGTCCATCGCGCTTGTCTTCATCGTCTATGCGACGGTTCTGGCGCAGCTCTGGCAGCCGCAGGGGCTGTTCCTGCTCTGCAACGTGCTGCTGCACTATGTGACGCCGGTTCTGTTCGTGCTGTGGTGGCTGATAGCAGGTGCCGACGGCAGAGCGAGATGGAGCGACATTTCCTGGTGGATGGCCTATCCGATCGCCTATCTCGCCTATGCGCTTGTACGCGCACCAATCGCAGACGAAGTGCCCTACCCGTTCCTCGACGTTGCGAAAAACGGCACGACCAACGTCGCGCTTGCGGCGCTGGCCGTCACCGGGGTTTTCCTGGTGCTGTGCATCCTCGCTGTGCTTGCCGACAAGGGCGTCTCACGCATAAGAACATCCGGCGCGCGCCGCTGACCGGGCTCCGGGTCAGTCCCAGAATCGCCTGATGCCTTCGCGGTGGGCGTCGTCACGCGACACACCGATGTCCCTGAGTTGCTCGTCGGTCATTTCGAGCAAAGCCAGGCGGCCGCGACGGCGCTCGATCAGCACGTCGATCCATCGCGCCAGCGATCTGACCACATTCACGATCCGGCCGACAAAGCCTCGCCGGCTGGACGGGCGCGGCCCGACCAATTCAATGCCCGCGCAGCGGATTGTCTCGATTGTATCCATTGTCTTTCTGCCAACCTTGCAAATTGTACCCATCTTGGTACGGTTCTGATATGCATTGACACACGATCTGGTGCAATATACAGAATTGTCACCATGACAAATTGGCTCCCTGACCTCACCATCGGTTCCGGCCCGCTTTACCAGCGCCTTGCCGACAGCATCGAGTCGGACATCGACAAGGGCGTCATCGATGCCGGGGCAAAATTGCCGCCGCAGCGCGATCTCGCCTATGATATCGGCACGACGGTCGGCACGATCGGCCGAGCCTATCAGCTGCTGCGCGAGCGCGGCCTGGTGAGCGGCGAAGTCGGACGCGGGACCTATGTGCTGGCGCAGCAATCGGAAGCGTCACCCGAATTCGCCGAGCCTGCCGTGCAAGGCACGCGCTATGTCGATGCGCCGCCCGGCAAGCTGCGTTTCGACAGCACTGCCGCGCCCGACATCGGCCAGGGCGCCATTGTCGCCGACATGCTCTCGCGCACGGTGCAGGATCACCCGCACGAAATATCGAGCTACACCAGGGATTTTCCGGAGCGCTGGTTCGAGGCCGGCGCCCGCTGGCTGTCGCGCAATTCGTTCCGTCCGGCTGCTGAAACCATCGTTCCCACGCTTGGCACACATGCCGCGGTGATGGCGGCGATCGCGGCGCTGACCACGCCGGGCGACTATGTCGCCTTCGAGCACCTCACCTATTCGCAGATCGCCCGCAGCGCCGGGCTGATCGGGCGGCGCATTGCACTTGTCGCATCGGACGAGGAAGGTCTCGATCCCGAGGATTTCGAACGCGTCTGCGCGCAAAAGCACCCGAAGATGATTTTCCTGATGCCGACGGTGCAGAACCCGACGCTGGCGATCCTGTCGGTTTCGCGCCGCGAGGCGATCGCTCGCGTCGCGCGCGCGTACAATGTCATCGTCATCGAGGACGATCTCTATGGCGGCCTGACCGAAGATCCGACGCCGCTCATCGCCGAATATGCACCCGAGCGCACCATTGTCGCCGGCGGTCTGTCGAAATCGGTCGCGGCAGGTGTTCGCGGCGGCTGGCTCTCCTGCCCGCCCGCCTATCGCCATCGCATCCGCGTCGCCCACAAGATGATGACCGGCGGGATGCCGTTCCTGCTGGCGGAGGTGAACGCGCGGCTGGTGCTGTCTGGGCAGGCTGGCGATATCCGCAAACGCAGCATTGCCGAAATTGCCGCCCGCATCGCCATCGTGCGCGAGACACTGGCGGGTTTCGCCTTCAAGTCACACGGCAGCGTGCCCTTCGTCTGGCTGACGCTGCCCGATCCCTGGCTGTCCGGCACGTTCAGGAGCGCATGCCTCGAAAATGGCGTGCTCCTCGACGACGAGGACGAGTTCAAGGCGGGGCGTTCCGAGCAGGTTTTTCACGGCGTGCGTTTCGGCGTCTCGCAGCCAAGGCGGCGCGAGGACATCACCGGCGGCGTCGCGGTGATCCGGCGGCTGCTGGAGGAAGGCCGCGCCGGCTACGACAGTTCGTCCTAAATCGTTGGCGCTAAACCGTGCGCCTGTGTACCGATCTCAGGTTCAGCCCTCTGCCTTGAAGTTTTTGGCTTCCTTTGCGCCCTTGTCCTTGCCGTGCTTCTCGGCCAGGTCCTTGGCCTGCTTGGGCGAAACGTCGGTGGTCTCGGCAATATGCATTGCCTCCTTGTCGGAGAGGCGATTGTCTTTCTTGCCTTGCTTGGTGGCCATGTCGAAATCTCCTGATTGGTTTGAGGCCTAACGGCCGGGATGCCATAGCGTTCCCCAACGGCTCCCCGCTACCATCGTCGCCCTGTGGTTTTCCGGCGTTTTTCGTCATCCAATGGGGTGTATCACGCCAAAGCTTGCGATATGAGGGGACTCAAATTCCCCTCTCCCATGGACATCAATCGCCGCCCATGACCATTTCTAATTCCGTGCCGATCACCCCGGAACTCATCGCCGCGCATGGGCTGAAGCCCGACGAATACCAGCGCATCCTCGACCTGGTCGGGCGCGAACCGAGCTTTACCGAACTCGGCATCTTCTCGGCGATGTGGAATGAGCACTGCTCCTACAAATCCTCGAAGAAATGGCTGCGCACGCTACCGACCACCGGGCCTCAGGTCATCCAGGGTCCGGGCGAGAATGCCGGGGTGGTCGATATCGGCGATGGCGACTGCGTCGTCTTCAAGATGGAGAGCCACAACCATCCCTCTTACATCGAGCCCTACCAGGGTGCGGCGACCGGCGTCGGCGGCATATTGCGCGATGTCTTCACCATGGGCGCGCGGCCGATTGCGGCGATGAATGCGCTGCGCTTCGGCGCACCCGACCATCCCAAGACCAGGCACCTGGTCAGCGGTGTGGTTTCCGGCGTTGGCGGCTACGGCAATGCGTTCGGCGTGCCGACGGTCGGTGGCGAGGTCAATTTCGACGCCCGCTACAACGGCAATATCCTGGTCAACGCCTTTGCCGCGGGCCTCGCCAAGACCGATGCGATCTTCCTGTCGGAAGCCAAGGGCGTCGGCCTGCCGGTCGTCTATCTCGGCGCCAAGACCGGGCGCGACGGCGTCGGCGGCGCCACGATGGCCTCGGCCGAGTTCGACGACAAGATCGACGAGAAGCGCCCGACCGTGCAGGTCGGCGATCCCTTCACCGAAAAATGCCTGCTCGAAGCCTGCCTTGAACTGATGGCGTCCGGCGCCGTCATCGCCATCCAGGACATGGGTGCGGCCGGCCTCACCTGTTCGGCGGTCGAGATGGGCGCCAAGGGCGACCTCGGTATCGAGCTTCACCTCGACCAGGTGCCGGTGCGCGAAGAGCGCATGAGCGCCTATGAGATGATGCTGTCGGAGAGCCAGGAGCGCATGCTGATGGTGCTGCGCCCGGAGAAGGAAAAGGAAGCCGAGGCGATCTTCCACAAATGGGGCCTCGACTTCGCCATTGTCGGCAAGACCACCGACGATCTGCGCTTCCGCGTCATTCACCAGGGTGACGAGGTCGCCAACCTGCCGATCAAGGACCTTGGCGACAAGGCGCCGGAATATGACCGCCCCTGGGTCGAGCCGAAGAAGCCTGCGGCGCTTGCCGCCGGCGATGCGCCGAAGGCCGATGTCGCCGATGCGCTGTTGAAACTGCTCGGCGGGCCGGACCTGTCGTCGCGCCGGTGGGTGTGGGAGCAGTACGACACGCTGATCCAGGGCAATTCGCTGCAGCTTCCGGGCGGCGACGCCGGCGTTGTGCGCGTCGAAGGCCATCCGACCAAGGCGCTCGCCTTCTCCTCCGACGTGACGCCGCGCTATTGCGAGGCCGACCCGTATGAAGGCGGCAAGCAGGCTGTGGCCGAATGCTGGCGCAACCTCACCGCCACCGGCGCGCTGCCGCTGGCGGCGACGGACAACCTCAATTTCGGCAATCCGGAACGGGCTGAGATCATGGGCCAGCTGGTCGGCGCGGTGAAAGGCATTGGCGATGCCTGCCGGGCGCTCGGCTTCCCGATCGTGTCGGGCAATGTCTCGCTCTACAATGAAACCAACGGCCAGGGCATCCTGCCGACGCCGACCATCGGCGGCGTCGGGCTGATCGCCGACTGGTCGAAGATGACCCGTATCGGCTTCGCCGCCGAGGGCCAGATGATCATGCTGGTGGGCGCACCCGCAAGCTGGGGCAGCCATCTCGGCCAGTCCGCCTATTTCAGAGACATTCACGGTCGGACCGACGGGCTGCCGCCACCCGTCGACCTCGCGCATGAAAAGCGCGTCGGCGACCATGTGCGCGCGCTGATCGCGTCGGGTGTCGTCACCGCGGCGCATGACCTTTCCGATGGCGGCCTGGCGATAGCCCTGGCCGAAATGGCGATGGCGTCCGGCATCGGCGCCACCATTCCGGGGCTCGCCGGCACCGACCCGATCCCGGTCTGGTTCGGCGAGGACCAGGGCCGCTACCTCCTGACGCTGTCCGTCGATCCGAAGAGCAAGGAATGGGACGCCATCCGCGACGAACAGAGCAGGCTCGGCATCTTTGCGCCATGGATCGGCTCGACCGGTGGAAACGAACTGAAGCTCGGCGATGCCAGGGCGATCCCGGTCAGCGAATTGACCGCCGCCCACGAAGGCTGGTTCCCGAACTTCATGGACAAGTCCAGTTGACCAGCCTGGCAGCCCGGACGCTGATCACAGTCGTCTTCTGGCCGTCGCTGTTCTTCTTCTGGTTCCTCGGGCCGTTCGTCTTTTTCCTGCTGTCGACGACCTCGAGCGAGGTCTGTCCGCTGCTGGAAAGGCGTGACCAGTTCCTTGAGGCGGCCAATGGCACACTGCAGATGCTGGCCTTGCAAAGTCTGATCTATGCGATCCCCATCGTCTGCCTGGTGCTGTGGAGCCGCCTTTTGCCGAACCCGGCGCGCGCAAGGCATGTCGCCACCTGCATCAAGCTCTTTGCCATTGCGGTCATTACCGGCGCGCTGTGGGAATACGGGTCATCGCTGATCTGCGACGGCTATGGCCAACCATTCTTTTCGCCCTTGTGGCAGATGACCAGCTATCTCCCGATTATCACCCTGGCGCTCAACATCCCGCTCTATGTCCTGGTGTTCAGCCTTGGCCGGGGGTTCTCGACCCGCGACGACATTACAGAAGATGGTGTGGTTCACCCGCGGCAGGATGGCCCTTAGACACTGCGTCCCGACAGAACGGCTTCAACCCGGACCAGAAAGGCTTTAGGCTGCCGTCCGAGTCACTCGTGCCTAGCCGCCCAGAACAGGATTTTGCCATGGCAATGGATGCCCACGACATCGAAAAACTGATCAAGGACGGCATTCCGGACGCCAAGGTGACGATCCGCGACCTCGCCGGTGACGGCGATCACTATGCAGCCGAAGTGGTGGCCGAAAGCTTCCGCGGAAAGAGCCGCGTCCAGCAGCACCAGATGGTCTATGATGCGCTGAAGGGCAATATGGGCGGCGTGCTGCACGCGCTGGCGTTGCAGACCAGTGTGCCGGACTGACGCCAGGCTGGCCTAGCGCGTCGGCGGCTGGCTTGCCAACACGGCAATGATCGGCCCTGCCGGATATCTTCCGCCGACAATCATCCTGTCGCCATCCGACAGCGCGGAGACCGCGCCGTCGAGGAACAGCGCGTTGCGGCATTGTAGCGCGTCGCGAAACAGCCGCGCAAAGCTGCCGAAACTTACCTCAGACCGCGAGATCGCCAGCAAAACGGTGTTTTCATCGCGCACGCCGACGCCGTTGCGGACGTAGCGCGAGGTTCCGTTCGGCTCGAAGCGTGGATGAATCTGGCCATCGATCACCAGCATCGGGCCCGACTGCGTGGCGAAGGCGACATCGGGTTTGGCGGCGGCATAGGCGTTGCTTTCCATGACAGCCGCCTTGCCGTCCTTGCCGACCAGAAAGACGCCGTTCGGCTTCAGGAAGAAATTACCTTCGCTATCGGCAAGGTTGAGCGGCGACTTTTCGCTGCCGTTCTCGACCAGCAGGCCGACCGGCGACAAATCCTCGTGATACATGCCGCCATTCATGGCGAGCAGCACCGGCCTCCCCTCGCCCGCAACCGCCTTGTCGAAGGCTTCGAGCGAACCAAAAGGCTTGCCATCGGCGCCGGCGTGGAAAACACCGATGCTGTCGGCGCGAAGATCGATCTCGCAGACGACATAGGTCACCGCCTCGAAGGCGACATTCCGGCAAGGCGCGGGCAGGTCACCGCCAATGACCAGCGGCGGCGGCTCCGGGCGTCTCGGCCACCACACAACGGCAATCGCCGCCAGCAGGATGGCGATCGGAAGGGCGGCGCCATATCGTCTTCTCATCATGTTCCGAAGGCTGCAATCGGGTCGGATGCTTGGCCCAAGACAGGCGATCCTTTGCGCCATTTCCGCGACGGCGGCGCAAACATCTTGTTTCGGCCCATCTATGGGTTTATTTGATGGCTATGCTTCGAGCCTGACTCCCACAGGCGTGAAAGGATATCTCATGAGCGGCATCAACGACTACATCGACAGCGAAGTGAAGGGCAACGACGTCGTCCTTTTCATGAAGGGCACGCCCGGTTTTCCGCAGTGCGGCTTTTCCGGCCAGGTCGTCCAGATCCTCGATTACATCGGAGCCGACTATAAGGGCGTCGACGTGCTGACCTCGGCCGAACTGCGCCAAGGCATCAAGGAATATTCGAACTGGCCGACGATCCCGCAGCTTTACGTCAAGGGCGAATTCGTCGGCGGCTGCGACATCATCCGCGAAATGTTCCAGGCGGGCGAGCTGCAGACGTTGCTCGTCGACAAGGGCGTCAGCGTCAAAGCGACAGCCTGATTCTGAGTTGAGACGGGGCAGCCCCGCCCCGGCAAAATGTTACCTCCCCCTATCGGAGTGAGGACGAAGTTATGCGCCGGCATGCCGGCGCATATTCGTTTTGAAGATCGGACCCGCCGTGGACCAGCCAGCAAAAGCGCCGCAACAGGCACGCAAATTGCCTATTCCGCGCTGGGAATTCATCGCGCTGTGCGCGGCACTGATGGCGTTGAACTCGCTGGCCATCGACATCATGCTGCCGGCACTGCAGCAAATCGGCGCCACGCTTGGCGTTGAGAATGAAAACCACCGCCAGTATGTGATCACCGCCTATATATTGGGCTTCGGTGGCGGACAGCTTTTCTTCGGACCGATCTCGGACCGGTTCGGGCGCCGCGCGCCGCTCGTTGCCGGGCTGGCGATTTATGTCGTGGCGGCGGCAGCTGCCGCCATCGCCCCGTCATTCGCCGTCCTACTGCTGTGCCGGCTGGTGCAAGGCATCGGTGCGGCGGCGACCCGCGTCATCGCCGTCTCGATCGTGCGCGACACGTTCGACGGTCGGCGCATGGCCGAGGTGATGTCTCTGATCTTCATGGTGTTCATGGCCATCCCGGTGATCGCGCCTGGGATCGGCCAGTTCATCATGCTGTTCGCAACATGGCACTGGATCTTCGTCACCATGGCCGTCGGAGCGCTGATCGTGTCGGCGTGGTCGCTGCTGCGGCTGCCGGAGACGCTGCATCCGGAGTACCGCCGGCCGCTGACAGTCTCATCCGTCGTCGGTGGTTTCCGCATCGTGCTCACCAACCGCATGGCGCTTTGCTACGCCTTTGCCAGCACCTTCATTTTCGCCGCCATGTTCGGCTTCATCGCCTCCGCACAGCAGATCTATGTCGACATTTTTCATGTCGGCGAATTGTTTCCTGTCATCTTCGCGGGTGTCGCCGGCGTTCTCGCTTTTTCGAACTACCTCAACTCGCGCCTGGTCGGCCGCATCGGCATGCGCCGCCTGTCGCAGAGCGCACTGCTGTTGTTCCTAGTGATCAGCCTTGCCTGGCTCACCGTTTCGCTTCAAATGAAGATGCCACTCTGGCTGTTCATCACCTTCTTCGCCAGCGCGATGCTCCCGTTCGGCGCGCTCGGCGCCAATTTCAACGCGCTCGCGATGGAGCCGCTCGGCCAACTGGCGGGCACCGCGTCGTCCATCCTGGGCTTCATGCAGACTTTTCTCGGCGGCATCCTCGGCACGCTGATCGGCCAGGCCTTCAACGGCACGGTGACGCCGCTTGCCGCCGGCTTCTGCAGCGTCTCGGTCGCGGCCCTGCTGATGATCCTGATCGCCGAGCGCGGCAAGATGTTCCAGCCGCACAACCCACCCATTTCAGGGCACGTCACCGACCTGCATTGAGCAACTGTTCTGCGCTACGAGTTTTATTTGTCTCAGACCGCAGCCACCTTCAAGCGACGCGTTTCAGGATGCGCCGCCAATCACTGCCGTGAAACGAGGGAACAGCGGGCGCCCTGCGATGGCGCCACCCATGCTGTCCGAAAGAGGCATCGGCAGAGCCTTGTCGAGCGCTTCGAGCACGGATGACACAAAGACCCGGTTGAGCGAGGCATCATCTCCCATATGGGAGAAAGTGGCGCGCGGTTTGCCCATCAGCGTGCCGTTTTTGCGAATTGAGAAACTCAGCGTCAGGGTCATGCCAGCACTTCCAGGCGGCGGCTGCCAACAGGCAAAGATCGCGGAAAACATCTCGTCTATGGTATCGACGGGATCGCGACTGCCGCACGCGCGTTCCTGCGATCTTGCCTCAGTGGCGCCAGCGGCGGCCAAGGCAAGTGCAAGCGCCGTTGCAACAATTGCGGACCGATGTTTCATTTCGCAGATTCCGACTTCGCGAGAGATTGGACACTATAACAGAGCCAATATACTTGACGAAAGCCTCTACCAGCAGTTGGGCCGATTATTGCGCCCAGAGTTCCCTGCGCAACTCCTGCCAGCTTTCCTTGTCCGGGGCGACAAGAATGCCGCCGTCGATATGCGAGGGCAGATAGGCGCTGCCGTCGATCCGCGCGGTGTAGCCGCCGGCCTCGGCGTGGATCAGCACACCGACCAGATGGTCCCATGGCATCAGTTTGTTGTAGACGACGAAATGGGCATGGCCACTGGCCAGAAGACGGTATTCATGTGCCGCGCAGCGATAGCCGAACTGCGACAGGGTCTTGGTCTGGTTGCGCGCCAGGAGCGAGCGTTGCGGTTCCGCCAGATATTGCCAGGAGACGGAGCCGGTCATCTGTGAGATCGGCACGGCATCCGCGACGTGCACCGTCTCCAGCGTGCCATGCGCATGGCGGATATGGCTGCCGGCGCCTTTGGCGCCGATCAGCCAGTCCCGGCCTACGGGGTCATGGATGATACCGGCGACGGTCTCGCCCTTGACGACGACGCTCAGCATGACGCCGAACAGCGGCACGCCGGAGGCGAAGTTGAAGGTGCCATCGACCGGGTCGACGACGAAGGCGAAGTCGGCATCGCCGAGCCCCTCGAGCAGGGCCGGATTGTCGGAACAGGCTTCCTCGCCGACGATCATCGCCGTGGGATAGCGCTCGCGCAGCCTGGCCGTGATCAGCCGCTCGGCGTTGATGTCGGCCTCGGTCACCAGATCGGCGGCCGAGGTCTTCTGCCTGATGTCGCCCTCGCCCAGCCGGCGAAAGCGTGGCATGATTTCGGCCCTGGCTGCATCGGCGAGAAGCTCGGCCAGCCAGTCGATCGCTTGGTCGTCAAATATCATCGGAAATGTCTTGTCCTGTGCTGAGGCTGCCATTGAGGGCGGCAAAGTCGAACAGCTTTCTGTCGAGCAGATGCGACGGCCTGGTGTTGGACAGCGCGCGCAGCATCGTATCCTTGCGGCCCGGCATGCGCTTTTCCATATCGTCCAGCATCGCCTTCATGGCGTTGCGCTGCAGGCCTTCCTGGCTGCCGCAGAGATCGCAGGGAATGATCGGGAATTTCATAGCGGCCGCGAATTTTTCCAGATCGACCTCGGCGCAGTAGCTCAGCGGCCGCAGCACCATGACGTCGCCGTCGTCATTGAGCAGCTTTGGCGGCATGGCGGCAAGGCGGCCGCCATGGAATAGATTCATGAAGAAGGTTTCGAGAATGTCCTCGCGGTGGTGGCCGAGCACCAGCGCCGAACAGCCCTCCTCGCGCGCGATGCGATAGAGATGGCCGCGCCGCAGCCGCGAGCACAGCGAGCAATAGGTGCTGCCCTGAGGCAGCTTGTCGGTGACCACCGAATAGGTGTCCTGATACTCGATGCGATGGGCGATGCCATGCGCATCGAGGTAATCGGGCAAAATGTGCTTCGGGAAATTCGGCTGACCCTGGTCGAGATTGCAGGCCAGCAGCTCGACCGGCAGCAGCCCGCGCCATTTGAGATCGAGCAGCACGGCCAGCAGCCCGTAGGAATCCTTGCCGCCGGACAAGGCCACCAGCCAGCGGTCGCCGGGCCTCGCCATGGCGAAATCCTCGACCGCCTGACGGGTCAACCGCAACAGCCGCTTACGCAGTTTGTTGAACTCGACCGATGACGGCACGTCGGCAAACAGCGGATGGAAGCCGCCTTCAGCAATCGGTTCAACTGTTTCGATGTCTGCCAGCATGTTCATGGCTTGTCGCTTTCCATAGCCGAGAGTGCCGGATTAGCGGACATGGCCGACAAAGAAAAGGCCGCCTCGACGGGCGGCCCTTTCCGGTATCGCAGAAAGCGATCGCTTAGCGCGAATAGAATTCGACGACCAGGTTCGGCTCCATCTGCACGGCGAACGGAACGTCGGCCAGGCCGGGGATGCGCGAGAAGGTCGCGACCATCTTGTTGTGATCGACTTCGATATAGTCCGGCACGTCGCGCTCGGCGAGGCCGACCGCTTCCAGCACGATGACCAGCTGCTTCGACTTTTCGCGCACTTCGACGACGTCGCCCGGCTTGCAACGGTACGAGCCGATGTTGACGCGCTTGCCGTTGACGTTGACGTGGCCGTGGTTGACGAACTGGCGAGCCGCGAAAATGGTGGGCACGAACTTGGAGCGGTAGACGACCGCGTCGAGACGCGACTCGAGCAGGCCGATCAGGTTCTCGGAGGTGTCGCCCTTGCGGCGATCAGCCTCTTCATAGACCTTGCGGAACTGCTTTTCGGAGACATCACCATAGTGACCCTTCAGCTTCTGCTTGGCGCGCAGCTGCAGGCCGAAATCGGAAAGCTTGCCCTTGCGGCGCTGGCCGTGCTGGCCGGGGCCGTATTCACGCTTGTTGACCGGGGACTTCGGGCGGCCCCAGATGTTTTCGCCGAGACGGCGGTCGATCTTGTACTTCGCGGATTCGCGCTTGCTCATCGCATTCCCTTTCAAAACAAACCACCCGGAGCCTCATGGTCCGGGTGAAGGAAACGCGCCCTCCTCTGGCCTCCGTTTTCGAGGCCTGACAGGGTTTTCCCACGCAACGCGGCGGAAAACCCACGGGACACGTCAGTCTAGACAAAACCCAGGAAACGATAAACCTGCTTTCCCGGGCTTGCCATGCAAAAGAAACAACCGGGCATTGCGGCCCGGTGTTGGTGCGCTCGTTAAACGGAGATTTGAGCAGAGTCAAGCGCGTCGCTGGCGCTGGGCCCGGCAACCATATCACGTCTTTGGCGTTGAGTGCCGTGCCGGATGCGGCGGGAGGTTGTTGCGCCGACGGCATTTAGGAAGGGACTGGAGCCAAAGGAGCCCGAAGTCGCATGAAGAAGTTTTTCCTCTCGTTGGTCGGTGCAGCCGTCCTGGCCGGGACGATGTCGATCGCCGTGCCCGAGCCAGCGATGGCCAAGCATTGGCAGGGCCACAAGCATCGTCAGACCTGCCATGTCGTGGTGAAGAAGAAGGTCATCTGGCGGCATGGCCACAAGAAGGTCATCCGCTACAAGGTGAAGCGCTGCTGGTGACGTCAGGGGTTTCGGGCTTGGCCTGAACCGAAGAAGCCCGTGGTTTCGGCCACGGGCTTTGTTTATCGACTCGGTTCAAGGTTTCAGTCTGCCGATTTCTTCTCCGGCAGGCCTTTGCGCTTGGTCTCTGCGAATTCCTCGAGCTGTTTTTCGCTCATCGAATTGTACATCGACTTCGACGCGCCTTGAAGTTCGCTCTTCCTGGTCTCGCCGCGCTTGGCCGACAGGGCTGCGCCAGCGGCCTTTTGCTGTGCTTTTGAGGTTGCAGGCATATCGGCTCCTCCTTTGCTGCCAGAGGAAGAAACGTTGCGCTCCGGCGACGGTTCCAGCGCTGGCGGTCAACTTCCGTTCCGCGCTCATGCCTGCCCATGGTCGGCCGGCACTGCCGGCAAAACCACCTTCCCGTGCCCGCAACGCCGGTGTAGGACGGCGCCATGAAATCGTTGAACGATCCCTCGCAGGCACTCGCCACCGGCCTCGCGAAAATCCGCACCGAGTTCCATGTGCCGGAGGCATTTCCCCCTGATGTAATGGCCATGGCACAGACGGCGGCCAGGCGCGTGCCCGACCAGCATGCCGACCGCACGGCGATGCCTTTCGTGACGCTCGATCCCGCGGCTTCCACCGATCTTGACCAAGCGTTTTCGATCGAAGCGAGCGGTAGCGACCTTCTGTTGCACTATGCGATTGCCGACGTAGCCTGGTTCGTCGCGGACGGCGACGCGGTGGATCGCGAAGCCTGGGCGCGGGGCGAAACCCTGTATTTGCCGGACGGCAAGGCCGGGCTCTATCCCCGGGTCATTGCCGAGGGCGCCGCGAGCTTGCTGCCCGGCGCTCCGCGTCCGGCTGTCATCTTCACGGTCCGGATTGCCGAGGACGGAGCGGTAAGGCTGGATGGCGCGGAGCGGGCAATCATTCAAAGCCGCGCCAAGCTCGGCTATGACAGCGTGCAGGCCGCCGACGTCCCAGTCGGCTTCGCCGAAATCGCGCGGCGCATGGCGGCGGCCGAAGACCGTCGCGGCGCTTCGCGCGTCGACCCGCCCGAGCAGGAGGTGGAACAGCTTGCCGATGGCACATTCCAGCTTGCGTTCAGACCGCTGCTGCAATCCGAGCAAGACAACGCAGCACTTTCGCTGGCCGCCAACATGGCGATTGCCGACGCCATGCTGGCACACCGGACCGGCTTGTTCCGGGTGATGGCGCCGCCCGATGCTTCCAAAGTACAAAGACTGCGCAGCGCGGCACGGGCCTTAGGCCTGTCCTGGCCTCCTTCGACCAGCCTGTCCGACTATCAGCGAACCCTCGATCCGACCAACATGCAACAGGCAGCGCTGATGCTGGAAATCCGCCGCGCCGGCTCCGGTGCGTCCTACCAACCCTATGAAGAAGGCGTTGTCCCCTGGCACGAGGCGATGGCCGCGACCTATGCCCACGCCACCGCACCCCTGAGGCGGCTGGCCGATCGCTATGTCGTGCGCTGCGTGCTGGCCATCGTCAACGGCCAGCCGGTGCCGCAAGCCGTTACCGAGGCGTTTTCCGGACTGCCAAAGGTGATGGGCCGCGCAGGCGCCCGCGCCTCGCAGATCAACCACGCGGCCATCGACCTTGCCGAGGCGGTGATGCTGAGGGGGCGCGTGGGTGAAACATTCAAGGCCGTCGTCACCGACGTCGGTGATCAGCGTGCGCGCGTTCAGCTCTCGGACATGCCTGTCGTTGCGAATGTGAAGGCCTCAGGGTTCAGGCAGGGCGATGGCCTGACGCTAAGGCTTGTTTCGGCCGATCCGGATCGGCGCGTCATTGTCTTCGAACCTGTCTAAAGCGCGTCGGCGACGCGCTTTGGTTTTTTTGTTTTTTGCATGTCGTTGTCCCAAAACCGCTGCGCACTTTTGGGCGACATGCATTAGCGCGCGCTCAATCCAAAACCCTGCATCAGCCGGCTGATGGCGAAATCCGCCTTTCCCGAGGTAAAGACGGCGATGTCGGGCTCGCTTTGCGGCAATGGCCCGTCGACAGCCGGAAGCAGCGACAGAGCACGCCGCGCAATCGCCTCGGCCGGGTCGATCCAGTCGACCGGCCAGGGCGCGGTCTTGCGCATGCGATTGGCCAGGAACGGATAGTGCGTGCAGGCGAGCACGACGATGTCCGTGCGCAAATCGTCATGCTGGACGAAACACGGTGCGATCTCGGCACGCACGGCCTCCTCGTCGACAAAGCCCTCGCGCATGTAGGCCTCGGCCAGTCCGGCCAGATTGTTGCTGCCGACCAGCCGGACATGGCATTTCTGCGCCCATTTGCCGATCAGGTCGCGCGTGTACTGGCGCTTCACCGTGCCCGGCGTCGCCAGCACCGAGACCAGCCCGGACCGGGTGCGCTCGGCAGCCGGCTTGATTGCCGGCACCGTGCCGACAAAGGGATGGCCAGGGAATTTTTCCCGCAACGCATCGATCACCAGCGTCGAAGCGGTATTGCAGGCGACGACCGAAATTTCCGGATCAAAACGGTCGAGCAGCTTGGCGAAGAGCTCGACTATATGGGCCTGCAGCGCCGGCTCTTCCCAGGCGCCGTAGGGAAAGGCCTTGTCATCGGCGACGTAGACGAAGCGCCGGTCGGGCATCAGCACGCGCGCTTCGCGCAGCACGGTCAATCCGCCAACGCCGGAATCGAACATCAGTATCGGACGGTGGCTCATTGATATCGGACCATGAAAGAGGCTGGATCAGAAGGCTTGGCGGTCATTGGCCAATGCCGTTCTATCTGCAACCATCATGGTCTTGAAGTGGCGAATGTTAGCAACTTCCACGCAAAGCCGGCGAAGACGACCTTGCCTCGGCTGCTCTAGAGCCCGCGCTTGCCGAAGCCGGCGGGCCGCGGACGGCCCAGAGGCTGGGCGGACGGCACCGAGCGCGTGGCCGGTGTGGCGTTGCGCATAGAAGACTGTGCCGCGCTGCTGGCCATCCGGCTGGATGCCGCAGGCATGGGCGTATCGCCATCGAAATCGAAAACCGATGTCAGTTCGTCGATATTGATGCCCGCCACCGGCTTAGCCACCAGAATCGTGCACCAAAGGCCAAAGATCGACAGCGCAAGCAGGTTCAAACCGCTGGACGTGCTTTCCGGATTGTTGAAATCGATGACCAGCAGCGTGCCTGCCTGCAGAAAGGCGTAGATGGCGCAGAACACGATGTAGGACCACAGGATCCAGGCTTTGCCGTTGGCGTCGCGGCTGCGTCGCCAGGCGATGTTGGCACGCATGACCACAGCCAGGAGGGAAACGATCAGAACCGCGCTTGCCATCCCTTGCCGCGATGGACCGGGCGCCGAGTTGACCAGCCCCTCAAAGCCGATCGTGCCAACGATGCACAGCACGGCAAGAACGGCCTCGAGCAGGGCTACGCCGAGGGAATAGAAGAAGAAGCGCATACGGCCGATTTTGGACGTGAACATCTGCCACCCCACCGTTTTGACAACAATGGATGATAAGCAAATAAAATTCGGTTACTTCAGCCGTTCGAAGCTTAGCGATTTCTAATCTTCTTTATCTGCCTGGGGTTTTCGCGCAGCGGCCGGCAAACGCCTTGGATCGTCTCCCGGCGAGCCGTCACCGCGCGGCATGGCCGGCGAAAACCGGTCGAGCGACGAGATGATGCCGCGCAGCACTTTCAGTTCCGGCTCGGCGAAACCGGCGCGCGTCAAGACGGCGCGCAGATTGTCGACCATCTTGGGTTTCTTGGGCGCCGGGCGGAAATAACCGCGCGCTTCGAGCGCGCCTTCGAGATAGGCAAACAGGCCGTGCAACTCTTCCTTGCTCGCCGGCTTCATTTCAGGACTGGAGAAATTAGTCGCCGTCTCGTCCTCCAGGCCGGATTTCATCCATTCATAGGACATCAACAGCACGGCCTGGGCGATGTTGAGCGACGAAAAGCCGGGATCGACCGGAAAGGTGACGATCTCGTCGGCCAGCCCGACCTCGTCATTGTAGAGCCCAAAACGCTCGCGGCCGAACAAGATGCCGGTGCGCAGGCCGGCCATCTGACGCGCCCTCAGCGCCCTGCCCGCCTCGACCGGACCACGCACGGGTTTGAAGCCGTCGCGCTCCCGCGCCGTGGTGGCGAAGACGAAGTTGAGGTCGGCGACGGCGGACGCCAGATCGCCGAACACTGTTACGGAATCGATGACATGGTCGGCGCGGCTGGCGGCGGCGCGCGCCTTCTCGCTCGGCCAGCCGTCACGCGGGTTGACCAGTCTCAGTTCGGCAAGGCCGAAATTGGCCATGGCGCGCGCAACCATGCCGATATTCTCGCCGAGCTGCGGCTCGACCAGGATGATCGCCGGCCCGGCGGCGGATGCGTTTTCAGGATGATCGACGGCGGACATGATCTCAATGAACTGCTGTTTGCGGCATTTCAGCGTTCCCTGCCACATCCGCTCGGCAAAATGAAGCTTTTGCAAAACACCGGTCGCGGCACAGACGACCCATTCTGCACGGATCGGCGTTTGCGCGGCCAAATAGGCTTTGATATACGCTCCGCATCCCCGGCCGAAGCCATGCGGGCAAGGCCGTTTAGTTCCCCAAAAGCGAGGCATTCTTTTCATGGCGAAGATCAAGGTGGCGAACCCGGTCGTCGAGCTCGACGGCGACGAGATGACCCGCATCATCTGGCAGTTCATCAAGGACAAGCTGATTCACCCTTATCTCGACCTGAAGCTCGAATATTACGACCTCGGCGTCGAGCACCGCGACGCCACCAACGACCAGGTGACCATCGATTCGGCCAATGCCATCAAGAAATGGGGCGTCGGTGTGAAATGCGCGACGATCACGCCCGACGAGCAGCGCGTCGAGGAATTCAAGCTGAAGAAGATGTGGAAGTCGCCCAACGGCACCATCCGTAACATTCTCGGCGGTACCATTTTCCGCGAACCGATCATCATGAAGAACGTGCCGCGTCTCGTGCCGGGATGGACCAAGCCGATCATCGTCGGCCGTCATGCCTTCGGCGACCAGTATCGCGCCACCGACTTCCGCTTCCCCGGCAAGGGCAAGCTGACCATCAAGTTCGTCGGCGAGGACGGCAAGGTGATCGAGCACGACGTGTACGACGCACCCGGCGCCGGTGTTGCCATGGCGATGTACAATCTCGACGACTCCATCCGCGAATTCGCCCGCGCCTCGCTGAATTACGGCCTGCTGCGCAATTATCCGGTTTATCTCTCGACCAAGAACACCATCCTCAAAGCCTATGATGGCCGCTTCAAGGACATTTTCCAGGAGGTCTACGAGGCTGAATTCGAGGCCGAGTTCAAGGCGAAGAAGCTGTGGTACGAGCACCGGCTGATCGACGACATGGTGGCCTCCGCCCTGAAATGGTCTGGCGGCTACGTCTGGGCCTGCAAGAATTATGACGGCGACGTCCAGTCCGACACGGTGGCGCAAGGTTTTGGCTCGCTTGGCCTGATGACCTCCGTGCTGATGACGCCGGATGGCAAGACGGTGGAAGCGGAGGCCGCGCACGGCACCGTGACGCGCCACTATCGCCAGCACCAGAAGGGCGAGGAAACCTCGACCAATTCGATCGCCTCGATCTTCGCCTGGACGCGCGGCCTCGCCCACCGCGCCAAGCTCGACGATAATGCCGAGTTGAAGCGATTTGCCGACACGCTGGAGAAGGTCTGCATCCAGACGGTTGAGAGCGGCTTCATGACCAAGGACCTGTCGCTCTTGATCGGTCCCGACCAACCATGGCTGTCGACCACCGGCTTCCTCGACAAGATCGACGAGAATTTGCAGAAGGCGATGGCGTAAGCCGGCAGCCATGGCCAAGCCGGTCGTCTACGGGGCGGACTACAGCGTCTATGTGCGCATCGTCCGCCTCGTGCTGGCGGAAAAAGGCATCGACTACGACCTTGTGCCGGTCGATGTCTTTGCCGCCGAGGGCACTCCCGCCTGGTACTTCGAGCATCACCCTTTCGGCCGCATTCCGGCCGTCGAGCATGACGGGTTTCGCCTGTTCGAAACCAGCGCAATCGCCCGCTATGTCGACGAGGCGTTCGACGGCCCGGCACTGCAGCCAAAAGACGCCCGCACCCGCGCAACGATGAACCAGATCATCGGCATGCTCGACGCCTATGCCTACAGATCGATGGTCTGGGACGTCGCCGTCGAGCGGCTTGAGAAGGAAGCGCCAGACGAGGCACTGGTCGCCAACGGGCTGCGCCAGGCGGAAACGGTGCTGCGGGTGCTCACCGCACTCAAGCCTCCCGGGCCGTGGCTGCTCGGCGACCAGCTGACGCTGGCCGACCTGCATGCGGCATCCATCATCGCCTATTTCGTCAAGGTCGCCGACGGGCAAAAGCTGCTTGCGGCGTTCGCCGACATCCAGGCCTGGTGGGACGGCATCGCAAAACGTCCGAGCCTGGCGGCGGGC
This sequence comes from Mesorhizobium sp. P160219, assembly GCF_057786095.1. Lineage (NCBI taxonomy): Bacteria > Pseudomonadati > Pseudomonadota > Alphaproteobacteria > Hyphomicrobiales > Phyllobacteriaceae > Mesorhizobium > Mesorhizobium sp. P160219. Next base: position 4,114,176 of record NZ_JBYNWG010000001.1, on the reverse strand, counting down.
TGATATGGGTTCGGGCCATGGCTGACCCATCTCGCCAGGACGCGCTCACCATCGCCAGAATTGTCAGGGTCAACCACGCCGGTGAGTTCGGTGCGATCAGGATCTATTCGGCGCAGATTCTTGTCGCCAGGCGCTTCTGGCCGGATTGCGTGCCATCCTTGTCGGAGATGCTCGGGCACGAGCGCACGCATTGCGCCGCCTTCCGTGCCGCCATGCCGGCGCGGAAGGCGCGACCGTGCCGGGTGATGCAATTCTGGAGCTGGGGTGGCTGGCTGCTGGGTTCTGTCACCGCCCTGCTCGGTCCGCAAGGCATCTGGGCCTGCACGGCGGCGGTTGAAGCGGCGGTGCATCGCCATCTGGACGATCAGCTGTTTTTCCTCGCCAATCGCGACCACGACTTGCAAGGCATCATCCTGGCGATCCGCGAGGAAGAGCTCGCCCATCTCCATCACGCCGAAGAGCAGCTGAAATCGCCCGGCCCGGCGCTGAACTTTTTACGGTCGCTGATTTCGATCGCCACGGACGTGCTGATCTGGCTGTCCACCTGGGGCGATTCCAGCAGAATGACGCGCGCCCTGAAGGCGGCGAAAAGAACTAGACTAGCTAGACGGACCGTCTAAGAGCTGATTGCCGGCTTGCCACTATCAGCCACAGAATGGCAAGCACGGCGGCGAAGGCCGGAAAGCCGCACACGAACCAGATACGACATAGGGTGGCTTTCAGGCTGCCTCCAGCGCCGCCCTCACCGCGGCGATCGCATCATTGGCCTTCGAGGCGTCCGGACCGCCGGCTTGCGCCATGTCGGGCCGTCCGCCGCCGCCCTGCCCGCCCAATGCGGCCGAGGCAACGCGCACCAGATCGACAGCGCTGAAGCGGCCGACGAGATCGTCCGTCACGGCGACCACGACGCTTGCCTTGTTGTCTTCGCCCGCACCGACGAAGACGACGACGCCGGAGCCGAGCGATGTCTTGCCGGCATCGGCCAGCGGCTTCAAATCCTTCGGCGACACGCCGGAAACCGCTTTGCCGAGGAAGCCGATACCGGCGACGGTTTCGGTGGTGGCCGGAGCATCGGCCGCGGCACCACCGCCCAGCGCGAGTTTCTTGCGCGCTTCGCTCAGCTCCTTCTCGAGCTTCTTGCGCTCCTCGAGCAGCGTCTCGACACGCGCCGGCACGTCGGCCGGCGAGATCTTCAGCACGGCCGCAGTTGCCTTCAGGCGCCTGTCCTGCTCATCGAGATGTTTGCGCGCGGCTTCGCCGGTCAGCGCCTCGATGCGGCGCACGCCGGCGGCGACCGCGCTGTCGGAGACGACACGGACCAGGCCGATATCGCCGGTCGCCCGGACATGGGTGCCGCCACAAAGTTCGACGGAATAGGGTCTATTGGCCTTGGCGCCATGCACGCCGGTGCCCATCGAGACGACACGCACCTCGTCACCATATTTCTCGCCGAACAGCGCCATGGCGCCCTCGGCAATGGCGTCATCGACCGACATCAGGCGCGTCGTCACCGGGCTGTTCTGGACGACGATTTCGTTGGCCATGCGCTCGACCTCTTCGAGATCTTCGGCCGAGATCGGCTTGTTGTGCGAGATGTCGAAGCGCAGGCGCTCGGGCGCGACCAGCGAACCTTTCTGCGCGACATGGGTGCCCAGCACCTCGCGCAGCGCCTCATGGATCAGATGCGTTGCCGAATGGTTGGCACGCAGCCGGGTGCGGCGCGCATGGTCAACCTTCAGCTCGACGGCTGCACCTGGCTTGACCGTGCCGTTCGTCACCTTGCCCAGATGCACGAACAGGCCGTCGGCCTTTTTCTGCGTGTCGGAAACCTCGATCGAGAAACCTTCGCCGGAGATGATGCCGGTGTCGCCCATCTGGCCGCCCGACTCGCCATAGAACGGCGTCTGGTTGACGACCACCGCCACCGCGTCGCCCTTGCCGGCGCTATCGACTGTCTTGCCGTCCTTGACCAGGGCCTGGATGAGGCCTTCCGCCTGTTCGGTCTCGTAGCCGAGGAATTCGGTGGCGCCGGCCTTCTCGCGTACAGAAAACCAGATGGTCTCGGTGGCCGCGTCGCCGGAGCCAGCCCAATGCTTGCGCGCTTCGGCCTTCTGCTGCTCCATCGCATGGGTGAAGCCGGCAAGGTCGACCGAGATGTTGCGCTGGCGCAGTGCGTCCTGCGTCAGATCGAGCGGGAAGCCGTACGTGTCATAGAGCTTGAACGCCGTCTCGCCATCCAGCATATCGCCGGCGTGCAGCGTATCTGTCGCCTCCGAGAGCAGGCCGAGGCCGCGCACCAGCGTCTTGCGGAACCTGGTCTCCTCGAGCTTCAGCGTCTCGGTAATCAGCTGTTCGCCGCGCAGCAGTTCGGGATAGGCCTGGCCCATCTCACGCACTAGCGCCGGCACCAGCTTCCACATCAACGGCTCCTTGGCGCCGAGCAACTGCGCATGGCGCATGGCGCGGCGCATGATGCGGCGCAGCACATAGCCGCGGCCTTCGTTCGACGGCAGCACGCCGTCGGCAACCAGGAAGGAGGACGAGCGCAGATGATCGGCAATGACGCGGAAGGAGGCGACCGTCTCCTTGTCCGGGCCCTGCCCGAGCGCTGACGAGGCCGCATCGATCAGATGACGGAACAGGTCGGTCTCGAAGACGCTCTCCACCCCTTGCAGGATGGAGGCCATGCGCTCCAGGCCCATGCCGGTGTCGATCGACGGCCGCGGCAGGTCGATGCGCTCATCCTTGGTGACCTGCTCATATTGCATGAACACCAGGTTCCAGAATTCAAGGAAGCGGTCGCCATCCTCCTCCGGGCTGCCGGGAGGGCCGCCCCAGATGTGCTCGCCACGGTCGATGAAGATTTCCGAGCACGGCCCGCACGGTCCGGTGTCGCCCATAGCCCAGAAATTGTCGGAGGTCGGGATGCGGATGATGCGGTCATCGGAGAAACCGGCGATCTTCTTCCAGAAGCCGGCCGCCTCGTCATCGGTGTGATAGACGGTGACCAGCAGCTTGTCCTTGTTCAGCCCGAACTCCTTGGTGATCAGGTTCCAGGCCAGTTCGATGGCGCGCTCCTTGAAATAGTCGCCGAAGGAGAAATTGCCGAGCATTTCGAAGAAGGTCAGATGGCGCGCGGTGTAGCCGACATTGTCGAGGTCGTTGTGCTTGCCGCCGGCGCGCACGCTTTTCTGCGCAGTGGTGGCGCGCGAATAGGACCGCTTCTCCAGGCCGGTGAAGACGTTCTTGAACTGCACCATGCCGGCATTGGTGAACATCAGCGTCGGGTCGTTGCGCGGCACCAGCGGGCTCGAGGCCACGACCTCGTGGCCCTCCTTGCGGAAATAGTCGAGGAATGTCGACCGGATCTCGTTCACGCCACTCATGAGTGCTGCCTTTTCGCGAAAACCGCCGGCACGGCCGGCGGACACTGGTCTCTGCTTTTTAGAAGATTGACTTGGCCTTTTAGCGGGCACGCCCCACCCTGTCCAGAAACACGGAATTGGGCCAATCCGGCAACTGCCAAGCCGGCTTCACGCTGCCCAAAAACGAAAACCGCCGGCGCGAAGGCCGGCGGTTTGAAACGCAATACTAAAGAACTCGGTTACTTAAGCATCGGATAATAGACTGGATTTATGGCCGAACTCTGGCCGTGCCCTACATGGCGCCGGATTCTTCCTCGAAGCCGTCGTCGCTTTCGCCGCGCTCGGGGCCACCATTTTCAAGAAATTTCTCGGCGATCAGCCCGGCATTCTGCCGCAGCGCAAGTTCGATCTCACGCGCCGTGTCGGGATTGTCGCGCAGGAACAGTTTGGCGTTTTCGCGACCTTGGCCGAGACGCTGCGAATTGTAGGAGAACCAGGCGCCGGACTTCTCGACCACGCCGGCCTTGACGCCGAGATCGACCAGTTCGCCGGTCTTGGAGACGCCCTCGCCATACATGATGTCGAACTCGACCACCTTGAAGGGCGGCGCCAGCTTGTTCTTGACCACCTTGACCCGGGTCTGGTTGCCGACGACCTCGTCGCGGTCCTTGACCGAGCCGATGCGGCGGATGTCGAGGCGCACCGAAGCGTAGAATTTCAGCGCGTTGCCGCCGGTCGTGGTTTCCGGCGAACCGAACATGACGCCGATCTTCATGCGGATCTGGTTGATGAAGATGACCATGGTGTTGGAGCGCGAGATCGAGGCGGTCAGCTTGCGCAGCGCCTGGCTCATCAGACGAGCCTGGAGACCGGGCAGCGAATCGCCCATCTCGCCCTCGATTTCAGCGCGCGGCGTCAGGGCGGCCACCGAATTGACCACCAGAACGTCGATGGCGCCGGAACGCACCAGCGTGTCGCAGATTTCCAGTGCCTGCTCGCCGGTGTCCGGCTGCGAGATCAAGAGGTTTTCCAGATCGACGCCGAGCTTGCGGGCATAGACCGGGTCGAGCGCATGCTCGGCATCGACGAAGGCGCAGATACCGCCCTTCTTCTGGGCTTCGGCAACTGTGTGCAGCGCCAGTGTCGTCTTGCCTGAGCTTTCCGGCCCGTAGATCTCGACAATGCGGCCGCGCGGCAGGCCACCGACGCCAAGCGCGATGTCGAGGCCAAGCGATCCGGTCGGCACGGTTTCAATCTCGACGACCTGCTCGTTGGCGCCCAGCCGCATGATCGAGCCCTTGCCGAAGGCGCGCTCGATTTGCGACAGCGCCGCGTCCAGAGCCTTTGATTTGTCCACCGCTTTGTCCTCTACAAGCCGCAAAGTATTCTGAGCCATGATACATCACCCCTTGGTCGTCAATGAAGGCCGGACAATCCGTAATCCCTGCCCTATTTGTACCTTTTTTGTTCTCGTTTGGCAAGAGGGGTCAAATATCTGAAAAGCAATCTTTATCCGGATTTGTTCTTTTTTTGTCTCATGGTTTCGTTTCCGGATGTATCCACCATTGGGCCAGGCGCTCCGGCGGTTTGGCTCCGCCCGAATCGCTGGCTTGCTTGCGAAGCTCCGTCGCACAGCCTAGCGCTTGTCTGGTTCGAATAACAAAGGTCATATCGCCTACATGGTGAAATCAGCAAAAATACTGGCGGTGGGCGGCGCCCATATCGACCGGCGCGGTCAGGTGTCCGGTGCTTACGTGCCGGCGGCGTCCAACCCCGGCACGATGCGCGAGGATGTCGGCGGCGGCGTCTTCAACGCGCTGCGCAGCCTCGTGCGGCGCGGCGTCTCGGCCTCGCTTTTGTCGGTGCGCGGCGGCGATGCCTCGGCCGAGACGGTTGCGCGCGCCATCACTGAGGCCGGCATTGCCGATCTGTCGGCGGTGTTCCTCGACCGCACCACGCCGAGCTACACGGCGCTGATCGATCGCGACGGCGAGCTGATCACCGGCTTTGCCGATATGGCGCTCTACGATTTGGCGTTCCCCAAGCAGATCCGCCGCTCCAAGGTGCGCGAGGTGGTCGCCGAGGCCGATGCGGTGCTCTGCGACGCCAATCTGCCATCAACGGCGCTGGAGCGGCTGGTGGGGCTCGCCGCCGGCAAGCCGGTGTTCGCCATCGCCATTTCGCCGGCCAAGGTGGTGCGGCTGATACCGGTGCTGAAGGAACTCGCGCAGGTCTTCATGAACCGGCGCGAGGCCATGGTGCTGGCCGGCGTCGATGCCAATGCCACCGAGCGCGAGACCGTCGACGGACTGCGCTGCAGCGGCCTCACCAGTGGCGTGGTGACGGCGGGCGACGGCCCGGTGCTGGGATTCGACGAAGCCGGCGCCTTCTCTATCCTGCCGCCGGCGCCGAGAAAAGTCGCCGACGTCACCGGCGCCGGCGACGCGCTGGCCGGCGCCACCATCGCTGCCCTGCTGCGCGGCCTGCCCCTGCGCCAGGCATTGCGCGAGGGCGTTGCCGCCGCCACGCTGGCCATTGAAAGCGCCGACGCGGTTCCGGCCTTCACGATTGCGACCTTCACCGAGGCACTGGCTCTTGTGCCCGACGCGCAGGAAATGGCATGAGGGCGGCCAATTGCCATTGCCGGAGCGCGACGTCCAAGCGGACGCGCGGATCTCCGGATCGGAGACCATCATGACACCGCAAAGCGCCCGCCCCTTCATCGACCTCCACGCGCCCGTGGCCGAGGCGCTCGCCGCTGGCCGCCCCGTCGTGGCGCTGGAAAGCACCATCATCACCCATGGCATGCCTTACCCCGACAATGGCGCCATGGCCGCCAATGTCGAAAAGATAATCCTGGACAATGGCGCGGTGCCAGCGACGATCGCCGTGGTCGCCGGCCGCATCAAGATCGGGCTTTCCGACGGCGAGCGCGAGTCGCTGGCGATGACCGGCGACGCCATGAAGCTGTCGCGCGCCGATCTCGGCTTTGCGGTGGCGCAAGGCCGCACCGGCGGCACCACGGTCGCCGCCACCATGATCGCCGCTGACATGGTCGGGATAAAGGTGTTCGCCACCGGCGGCATTGGCGGCGTCCACAAGGGCGCGGAAAAGAGCTTCGACATCTCGGCCGATCTCGACGAGTTGGCGCGCACGCCGGTCATCGTCGTCTCGGCCGGCGCCAAGGCGATTCTCGACATCGAAAAGACGCTGGAAGTGCTGGAGACGCGCGGCGTGCCGGTGATTGGCCATGGCTGCGAGACGATGCCGGCCTTCTGGTCGCGGCATTCGCCGTTCCGCGCGCCGCTGACCCTGCACAGACCGGAAGAGATCGCGCATTTCTACAAGACCAGGGCGGCACTTGGCCTGGTCGGCGGCATGCTGATCGCCAACCCGGTGCCGCAGGACGATGAAATCCCGGCCGACGAGATGGCCGGCTATATCGAGGCCGCGCAGAAGGCGGCGGAAGTGCAGAATGTGACCGGTAAGGCGGTGACGCCGTTCCTGCTGGGCAAAATCCTCGAACTGACCGGCGGCCGGAGCTTGAAGACCAACATCGCGCTGGTCGAGAACAATGCGCGGCTGGCGGCGAGGATTGCGACGGCGCTGTAGGATCGCCTACGTCGGCGGGACAGCACCCCCCTCTGGCCTGCCGGCCATCTCCCCCGCAAGGAGGGAGATTAACAGCTTAGCCGCAGGCTCCCATTTTCAACGTTGGTGATTAGCGAAGGCCAATGTGACAACTGATCTCCCCCCTTGCGGGGGAGATGTCCGGCAGGACAGAGGGGGGTGGGAAGAAACGCGGCGGTCCCGGTTCACTTCCCCGCCCTTCGTCCCGCCTCATACGCCCGGCGCGCCCACACCCTCATCTCGTCAGGATCATCAAACGCGTCGTCGGGAATGCTCCAGTACGGCATCGCGACCAGCTTGCCGTGGCGGGTGCCGGTATAGGTCCATTGCTTGCAGCCGGCGGCTTCGAAGTCGGGCGCGCTTTGCTCGTCAGCCTTGAGCAGCAATTCGCCGCGCAGCACGATGGCGACGATGACGCCGTCGAAATAGATACCCTTGCCGCCGAACAGTTTTCGGATACTGACCGGGCCGAGGCCTTCGAACAGTTCTTCGATGCGTTCATTGTCCATGCCGCAATCATGTCACCGGGCTTGCCATGGCTGCAACCAAAAACCATGCTGGCAAGTTGAGAGCCATCCGTCGGAGTTCTGTCATGCCGCTGCTGCTCAAGGGATCCTGCCGCTGCGATGCCGTCCATTTCGAGGTGGAGAGCAACACGCCGGTGCCGTTCATGCTGTGCTACTGCTCGATCTGCCGCAAGCAGCAGGGCGGCGGCGGCTTCGCCATCAATCTCGGCGCCGATTACAAGACGCTGAAAATCAAGGGCAAGCGCAATCTCGGCGTCTACCAGGCCGAGATCGCGGACGACGAGCATCCAAAGTGCGAGATTTCGACGGGCGAGCGCAATTTCTGCAAGAAGTGCGGTTCGGCGCTCTGGCTCTACGATCCGACATGGCCGGACCTGGTCCACCCCTTCGCCTCGGCAATCGACAGCGAGTTGCCGAAACCGCCGGAGAAGGTGCATCTGATGTTGAAATACAAGGCGAGTTGGGTCGAGCCGGTGATCGGCAAAAAGGACAAGGTCTTCGACGTCTATCCCGAGGAATCGATCGCCGACTGGCACAAGCGGACGAAGATGTGGGTGAAGTAAGCAGGGAGGCGCGGAGCGCGACTTCCGATGGTCAGCGCTGCCCCTCATCCGGCCCTTCGGGCCGTTCGTCATTCGAAAAGCCAAGCAATTGGCTTTTCGCCCGCTGCGCGGACCATTCCTCACCTCCCCGTGAACGGGGAGAAGGAAGATCAGGCCGAAGCGCGCGCCTCGGCCAGCGCCTTCAGGTCGGCGGGCTTCAGTTCGACGGATTCGCCGCAGCCGCAGGCCGAACTCTGGTTCGGGTTGTGGAAGGTGAAGCCGGTGCGCAGCGTCGTCTGCTCGAAATCCATCTCGGTGCCGAACAGGAAAAGGGCAGCCTCGGGCGCGACATAGACATGCGCGCCGTCGCGTTCGATATGGTCGTCCTTGGTATTGGGCTCGGTCACCAGGTCGACCGTGTATTCCATGCCGGCGCAGCCGCCCTTCTTGATGCCGAGGCGAATGCCATGCGCATTGTCGCGCGTGGCGACGATCTCGCGCACCCGGTCGGCGGCCTTTTCGGTCATCGTGATGACGGCGAAGCGTCCCATTCTTTTTCCTCTTCCATTCCATGCAGGTTCAAGGCCTGCCGAATGATTCCTCACCTAAAATGGTGAAGTTTTACCACTGGTGCAAGTGCACCAACCTCAGTCAACCTAGTACCAGCCCACCGCCACCTGCGCCTCTTCCGACATGCGGTCGGGCGACCAGGGCGGGTCGAAGGTCATGTTGACCTCGACGCCGGAGACGCCTTCGACGGCGCCGACGGCGTTTTCCACCCAGCCGGGCATTTCGCCGGCCACCGGACAGCCGGGCGCGGTCAGCGTCATGTCGATCTTGACCGCGCGGTTGTCCTCGATGTCGATCTTGTAGATGAGGCCGAGCTCATAGATGTCGGCCGGTATTTCCGGGTCATAGACCGTCTTCAGCGCCGAGACGATGTCGTCGGTCAGCCGCGCCAGCTCGTCGGCGGGAATTGCCGAGGCGGAAACCACCGGATTGACGGCCGCTTCCGGCGCGGTGGTGTGGCTCGCATCATCCATGGTCGTCATCCAAAGAACCTGTCACCCGAAGAACTTGCGCGCTTTTTCCAGCGCATCGGCCAAAGCGTCGACTTCGGCCCTGGTATTATACATGCCGAACGATGCCCTGCATGTGGAGGTTACGCCAAAGCGTTTCAACAGCGGCTGGGCGCAATGGGTGCCCGCGCGGACGGCAACACCTTGCCTGTCTATCACCATCGACACGTCATGGGCATGAATGCCCTGCAATTCGAAGGAAATGATGGCGCCCTTGTCCGGCGCGTCGCCGAAGATGCGCAGCGAGTTGATGGCGCGCAGCCGCTCGTGCGCGTAGGTCTTGAGGTCGGCCTCGTGCGCGGCGATGCGCTCGCGGCCGATCTTTTCCATGTATTCCAATGCTGTACCCAGCCCGATCGCCTGGACGATCGGCGGCGTGCCGGCCTCGAAGCGGTGCGGCGGCTCGTTGTAGGTGACGACGTCTTCCGTCACTTCCTCGATCATCTCGCCGCCGCCCATGAAAGGGCGCATGGCCGAGAGAATATCCTTCTTGCCGTAAAGCACGCCGATGCCGGACGGCCCGTAAACCTTGTGACCGGTGAAGACGAAGAAATCGCAGTCGAGGTCCTGGACGTCGATCGGCATGTGCACGGCGCTCTGGCTGCCATCGACAAGTACGGGAATGCCACGCGAATGCGCGATGCGCACGATTTCCTTGATCGGCGTCACCGTGCCCAGCGCGTTCGACATATGCGTGATGGCGACGAGCCTGGTCTTGTCGGTCAGGCGCTTTTCGAATTCCTCGATGTGGAAGATGCCGAGATCGTCGACCGGCACCCAGACCAGCTTGGCGCCCTGCCGTTCCCGGATGAAATGCCACGGCACGATGTTGGAGTGGTGCTCCATGATCGACAGCACGATCTCGTCGCCCGCGCCGATATTGGGCATGCCATAGCCGTAAGCCACGGTGTTGATGGCGGCTGTCGTGTTGGAGGTGAAGACGATGTTGTCGGTGCTTGGCGCATTGAGGAAACGGCGCACCGTCTCGCGCGCCTTCTCATAGGCGTCGGTTGCGGCATTGGACAGGAAATGCAGGCCGCGATGGACGTTGGCGTATTCCTGGGAATAGGCGTGCTGGATCGTATCCAGCACCACCTGCGGCTTCTGCGCCGAGGCGCCATTGTCGAGATAGACCAGCGGTTTGCCGTAGACTTCGCGCGACAGGATCGGGAAGTCGCGGCGGATCGCCTCGACGTCGTATGGGGTTGTTTCGATCTTCTGGTCCATTACAAGCTCTCTTGAGGCACCGCCTCACTTCGTCACGCACCCCTCATCCGACCGAGCTTCGCTCGGCCACCGCCCGGGGCGAGTCACTTGCCTCGCCCGTCCTTCGGACCCCACAAGGGGAGAAGGGAAAGAGGCGCTTACCCGTGCGCCACGAACCAGTCGTCCAGCCTTGTTTCCAGGGCCTCGACGATGGTTTCGTCGTCCAGTTCCTCGATTACTTCGGCCACGAACGCCTTCACCAGCAAGCCGCGGGCGCTCTTCTCGTCGATGCCGCGCGCCATCAGGTAGAACAGATGGTTGTGGTCGATCTCGGTAACGGTCGCGCCATGGCCGCAGATGACGTCGTCGGCGAAGATCTCCAGCTCAGGCTTGGTCGAGAACTCGCCATCGTCCGACAAAAGCAGCGTGTTGCAGGCCATCTTGGCGTTGGTTTTTTGCGCGTATTGGTGGACGTTGATGCGGCCCTGGAAGACGCCGCGCGCCTTGCCGGTCACGACATTGCGGATCACTTCCGTCGACGTCGTATGCGGCACGGCATGGTCGAGCACCATGGTCACGTCGGTGTGGGTGTCGCCGGCGAGCAGGTTGATGCCGCGCAGTTTGAAGTCGGAGCCTTCGCCCGTGGTCTTCACCACGATCTCCTGGCGCACAAGCTTGCCGCCGGCATTCATGAAAAACAGCGTCAGCTTCGAATTCTTGCCGAGATGCGCCTTGAACTGGGCAAGATGCGTGGCCGTTTCCGGCTGCTCCTGCACGATCAGCCAGGTAACGTCCGCACCCTCGCCCAGAACGAGCTGGCTGACCGAGCTGCCCAGTGCCGCGCCCTCGCCGGCCTGACGCTCGACGAGAGCAGCTTTGGCGCCGGCGCCGACACGCACGGGAAAGCGCACATGCACCTGGCCACCGGCCTGCAAATTCTGCAATTCGATCGGCTTTTCCAGTGCTGTGCCATCCGCAATGTCGACGAAATAGCCGTCAGCGACAAAGGCGGTGTTCAGCGCACCGATGGCGTCATCGCTGCCATAGGGATCGAGGCCCGGTGCGATCGAGCCGTCAGTCAGCTTTTCCGACAGGCGCTGGATGGTCACGCCTTCGATCGCGGGGAATTTCGCGCCGGAGACGCCGTTCAGAACCGCCAGCACGGCGGAGCCTTCGACGATGGGCGCCAGCCCCTTGGCGGCGGCCGTCGGATCGAACGCCGGCACCGCAGTCAACAGCCGGCGCAGGTCAGTGTAATGCCAGGATTCGATGCGCCGCGTCGGCAGCCCGTGCTTGATTGCCTCAATGGCGTCGTCGCGCTTCAGCATCACCGCGCCGTCACCCGGCAGCAACGACAGACGCTCGCCAAAGGCGTCGATCAGCGCCGTTTCGGCCTGCGTGCGCTGGGGTTGTGTATGCATATTCATCAGTTTTGCCCCGCCTTTCAGCATAAAATGGCCTTCTGGCGTCTCACGCGGCTTCGCCGATCACGCCGGCATAGCCATTGGCTTCGAGATCGAGCGCCAGCGACTTGTCGCCGGACTTGATCACCTGGCCCTTGTATAGGACGTGCACGCTATCGGGCACGATGTGCTCGAGCAGGCGCTGGTAGTGGGTGATGACGATGATGGCACGGTCGGCCGAACGCAGCGCGTTGACGCCGTCCGAGACGATCTTCAGCGCATCGATGTCGAGGCCGGAATCGGTCTCGTCGAGCACGCAGAGCTTTGGCTCCAGCAGCTTCATCTGCAGGATCTCGGCCCGCTTCTTCTCGCCGCCGGAAAAGCCGACATTGAGCGGCCGCTTGAGCATCGCCATCTCCATCGAGAGCGAGGCTGCCGCCTCTTTCACCCGCTTCAAAAATTCCGGGATCTTCAGCGGCTCCTCGCCGCGCGCCTTGCGCTGCTCGTTCATCGCCACTTTCAGGAATTCCATGGTCGCGACGCCAGGTATCTCCATCGGATACTGGAAGGCGAGGAAGATGCCCGCGGTGGCGCGCTCGGCCGGATCCATTTCGAGGATCGACTGGCCGTTATAGAGGATGTCGCCTTCGGTGACCTCATAGTCCTCACGGCCGGCGAGGATGTAGGACAGCGTCGATTTGCCCGAGCCGTTCGGACCCATGATGGCAGCGACCTCGCCGTTTTTCACCGTCAGGTTCAGGCCGCGGATGATCTCGGTGCCGTCATCGACGATGCGGGCATGCAGGTTCTTGATCTCAAGCATTTTTTCTTTCCTGGATATATTGTCCGGTCAGCCGACCGAGCCCTCGAGGCTGATGCCGATAAGCTTCTGCGCTTCGACCGCGAACTCCATCGGCAGCTGCTGGATGACATCCTTGACGAAGCCGTTGACGATCAGCGCGATCGCCTCCTCTTCCGGGATGCCGCGCTGCATGACGTAGAACTTCTGGTCCTCGGAAATCTTTGACGTCGTCGCTTCATGCTCGAACTGCGCCGTCGAGTTCTTGGCTTCCATGTAGGGCACGGTGTGCGCGCCGCACTGGTCGCCGATCAGGAGACTATCGCAATTGGTGAAGTTGCGGGCGTTGGTCGCCTTGCGGTGCGCCGAGACCTGGCCGCGATAGGTGTTCTGCGAGAAGCCGGCGGCAATGCCCTTGGAGATGATGCGGCTCGACGTGTTCTTGCCGAGATGGATCATCTTGGTGCCGCTATCGACCTGCTGGTAGCCGTTCGACACAGCGATCGAATAGAACTCGCCGGAGGAATTGTCGCCGCGCAGGATGCAGCTGGGATATTTCCAGGTGATCGCCGAACCGGTCTCGACCTGCGTCCACGAGATCTTCGAACGGTGGCCGCGGCAGTCGCCGCGCTTGGTGACGAAATTGTAGATGCCGCCCTTGCCCTCGGCATCGCCGGGGTACCAGTTCTGCACCGTCGAATATTTGATCTCGGCATCGTCGAGCGCCACCAGTTCGACGACGGCGGCATGCAGCTGGTTCTCGTCGCGCTGCGGCGCCGTGCAGCCTTCGAGATAGGAGACGTAAGCCCCCTCCTCGGCGATGATCAGCGTGCGCTCGAACTGGCCGGTGTTCTTCTCGTTCATGCGGAAATAGGTCGACAGCTCCATCGGGCAGCGCACGCCCTTGGGCACGAAGACGAACGAGCCGTCGGTGAAGACAGCCGAATTCAGCGTGGCGTAGAAATTGTCGGATGTCGGCACGACCGAGCCGAGATATTTCTGCACCAGCTCCGGATGCTCGCGGATGGCTTCCGAGATCGAGCAGAAGATGACGCCGGCCTGCGCCAGTTCCTTCTTGAACGTGGTGACAACGGAAACGGAATCAAACACCGCGTCGACGGCGACACGGCCCGATTTGTAGACATTGTCGCTGGGCTCCTCGAGATCGGAGACGTCGGTTTTCTGCACGCCGGCGAGGATTTCTTGTTCCCGCAGCGGAATGCCGAGCTTCTCGTAGACCTTCAACAGCTCGGGATCGACGTCGCTCAGCGAGGTCGGGCCGGGCGTGCTCTTGGGCGCCGCGTAGTAATAGAGGTCCTGAAAATCGATCTTCGGATAATGGACGCGCGCCCAGGTCGGCTCTTCCAGCGTCAGCCAGCGCCGATAGGCTTCCAGACGCCATTCCAGCATCCAGGACGGTTCATCCTTCTTGGCCGAGATAAAGCGAATAATGTCTTCGCTCAGGCCCTTGGGGGCCTTGTCCATCGCGATCTCTGTCTGGAATCCGTATTTGTACTGGTCGACGTCGATCTTTCGGACCCGATCGATCGTGTCCTGCACAGCAGGCATAAGCGTTCTCCATCCACGCCGGGGTCAAGGCCCGACAGTTTTCAAACTATGGCATCGCCGAGGGCTGCCCATGAGGCGCCGAAGGCGGCGTAAGTTTCATATAGTGCGTCTCGGCCGGGAATTCACCCGGCCAGTTGCAAACGCACGGCTCTACCAGGCCGCGAGGCCTGAATTCTTTGTAGCCTTCAGGCGGCTTGTTCCCTGCCCGCCCGGCGCTGGGCGATTTCGGCCAGCGCCGTACGAAACAGTTCGATGTCCCCGGCGCTCGTTGCGCGACCGATGGACACGCGCAAAGCCCCGAGGCTGTCACCATGACCCATGGCCATCAGCACATGGCTCGGCCCGACCTTGCCCGACGAACAGGCCGATCCCGCCGACAGCGCAACGCCAGCCAGATCGAAAGCGATCTGCGCCGTCTCGGCCTTGATGCCGGGAATAGCGAAGAATGTCGTATTGGCAAGCCTTGGCGCGCCGGTTCCGAAGATTTCTGCGTCCGGCACCAGCGTTTTGAGTGTTTTCTCGACCTCGCCGCGGCGTTGCGCGATCGCTTCGACGTCTTTCAGTCCAGCCAAAGCCTGCCGCGCCGCGGCGCCAAAGCCGGCGATGGCCGCCAGGTTTTCGGTGCCGCCGCGATGGCCCTTTTCCTGGCCGCCGCCATTGATCAGCGGCTTCGGCATCATCAGATCGGCTGCCGCAACGACGGCGCCGACACCCTTGGGGCCGCCGATCTTGTGCGAAGACAGAATCAAATAGTCGGCGTAAGCCGCTGACATATCGATGGGAACGCGGCCCGCAGCCTGCACCGCGTCGACCACCAGAATGCCGCCCGCCGCCTTGACGATTGCAGCGATTGCCTCGATCGGCTGGATGACGCCGGTCTCGTTGTTGGCCGCATGGATCGCGACCAACGGCAGGCCTTCGGCCTTGTCATGCGCGGCCAGAGCGGCTGTCAGCTGAGCGAGGTCAGCGATGCCATCGGCGTCGACGCCGATCTGCGAAACCTGTGTTGCCGGGAAGCGGCCGCCGTTCAACAGGCAAGGGTGGTCGGCCTCGCAGACATAGAGCCGGCTCATGCGCGCCGTGCCACGGCCCATCCGCCAATCCGGTGTCAGCAGCGTCGATGCGGCTTCCGTCGCGCCGGAGGTGAAGACGACATGCTCGGCCTTGGCGCCGACAAGCGCTGCCACATCGCGCCGGGCAGTGTCGATCAAGCGCCGCGCCGCGCGCCCCTCGGCATGCACCGACGACGGATTGGCGACGAGATCGAGCGCGGCAATCATCGCCTCGCGCGCCTCGGCAATGAGCGGCGCGCTGGCATTGTAGTCGAGATAGGCGCGTGCTGCGGCCATTTTCACCCAATCGATCCCGTCAAGACCCTTTCCGCAAGGATAGCGCGTTATTTCCTTGAAATTGCAAGGCAAGACGTCCTATTTACGCGGCTTGCGGCGAGGATGGCCGGGCCGTCACGGCTGGCTATCCAGTTTTGAACAATTCTAAACTAGCTTCTAAGAAGACGCTTGCCCTGCGTCAAGGCCCGGAAGGGCTGGGGCTGGAGTAAGAATTGTTCCGGGCGCCGCGCATTCGTATGCCATTTGGAGTATTTCATGCCTGAGGTCATTTTCACCGGTCCGGCCGGCCGCCTGGAGGGCCGCTACCAGCCTTCCAAGGAGAAGAGCGCGCCGATTGCCATCGTGTTGCATCCGCATCCGCAATTCGGCGGCACGATGAACAACAAGATCGTCTATGACCTCTTCTACATGTTCCAGAAGCGCGATTTCACCACGCTTCGCTTCAACTTCCGCGGCATCGGCCGCAGCCAGGGCGAATTCGACCACGGCACCGGCGAATTGTCGGATGCCGCCGCAGCGCTCGACTGGGTGCAGTCGCTGCATCCGGATTCCAAGAGCTGCTGGGTGGCCGGTTATTCCTTCGGCTCCTGGATCGGCATGCAGCTTCTGATGCGCCGGCCCGAGATCGAGGGCTTCATCTCGATCGCGCCGCAGCCCAACACCTATGATTTCTCGTTCCTGGCGCCCTGCCCGTCATCGGGTCTGATCATCCATGGCGATGCCGACAAGGTGGCGCCGCCCAAGGATGTGCAGGGCCTGGTCGACAAGCTGCACACGCAAAAGGGCATCACCATCACGCAGAAGACCTTGCCCGGCGCCAACCACTTCTTCGCCAACGACGCCGATCTGCTGCTCGAGGAATGCGCCGACTATCTCGACCGACGGCTGGCCGGCGAATTGTCCGATCCGCGGCCGAAGCGGCTGCGCTAAGAGCAATTCCAGGAAAAGTGCAAACGGGTTTTCCGTCCGGAATTGCGTCAAAACAAAAACTCCCGGTCCGATGCCGTCACAGTCGTGCCCATCATGGGCGCGACAATGCCATTTCGGCTGATCCAAACGGTGAAGCCAGCCTGACATGTGGCGCGGCTCGGCTGAACGGTGCACAATGCCGGTTCAGCCAGCGCAAGAAGGCATGACCGATCATGTACCAGCCTCCCCATTTCCAGGAAACGCGGCCGGACGTCCTGCACGGGCTGATCCGGACGCATCCGCTGGGGTTGCTGATCTCCAACGGCACCGATGGCCCGGTCGCCAATGCCATTCCTTTCCTGCTTGATGCAGAGGTTGGGCCGAATGGCCGGCTGCGCGCCCATCTGGCCAGGGCCAACCCGCAATGGCGTCAGCTGGCCGACAATCCGACATCGCCGGTGCTGGTCGTCTTCCAGGGCGCCGACGCCTATGTGACGCCGTCCTGGTACGAGACCAAGCGCGAGACCGGCAAGGTCGTGCCGACCTGGAACTACGCCATTGTCCAGGTGCGAGGAACCGTCAGAGTGATCGAGGATTCCGCCTGGATCGCACAGCAGATCACCGAGCTGACGCTGTCGCAGGAAGGCGCCCGCGAGGCACCCTGGGCGGTGACCGATGCGCCGCCGACCTTCATCCAGTCGCAAATCAAGGGCATTGTCGGGCTTGAGATCGAGATCGCCGAAATCAGCGGCAAGTGGAAAGTCAGCCAGAACCGGCCTGTCGCCGACCGCGTCGGTGTCGCCGAAGGGCTGGAGAAGGACGCCGCCGGCGCGCCTGACATGGCTCGGCTGGTGCGGAGCTGGGGTGGCATCGACAGCTAGCTGGGGTGGTCTTAGATGGTTCCAAAGGCGTCAGCAATTCAGTTGCTTGCCGGCGCTGCTCCAATGCGGAAATTCGTCTTGTCTCGGCGCATCGTTTTGGTTTGGTTTGCGAGCCCGACGGAATAGGCGGAACGTAGTTTTTGCCACCGGCAACCCCGACGCCGTGTAGCGGAAGATACATCCCAGCCGGCCAAGCACCATCGCGCAGACGATGGCAACAGCACAGCCAAGGCCGAATCCGGCGACAGTGTCGCTCGGGTAGTGCGCGCCGATAAAGATCCGGGTCGATGCGACCGACAAGGTTGCTGCCAGCAGCACCCATCTGCGCTGGGGCAACAACAGCAGTGCAATGCCGAAAATGACGCCCATGGTCGTGGCATGGCCGGACGGGAAGCTGGCAAAGCGCGCCTCCAAGGAAAAAGGATGCAGCGACAGATCGCCGAGCTTGTCGAAATTCATCGGCCTGGCTCTGCCCACGCCATATTTCAGCACGTTGACGACCATGGCCGAGAGTGCGATCGAACCCAGCACCATGAAAGCAAAGCAGGTCCAGTTGTAGAAGGTCATCCGCGCGCGCCGGGAAAGGCTGCGCCAATCCGTCAGATTCGCGGCAATCAGCACCAATACCGACGGGACAAGATACCAGCCGCCTAGGCCGAAGAAGGTAAAAAACGCGGCGATGCGGAAGACATTGGTCGAGCCTGAAGCCCACTCCCTCGCCATGGTCCCTGCAAGATGGTCGAAACGGAGCGACACCGCGATCGTCAGCAAAAGCCAGGCCACAACCCAGACCGACCACAGGATTTTCGGGTAGCGCGCCGGGCGCGTCGCCAGGCGATGCCGTACAATCCCGAAAGTATCGCGGAAATTAGCGACAGACTGCCGGAGCATGGCAGGCAAAGCGGCACGCGCCGGCGATGGCGACTTCATCAACATGCGGAGCTCGGCGCGATCATTGAAGAGCTATCAGTTCGCCACACGGTACAGGCCGAGCGACAATTTATCACCTGACGAATAGTTGATGCCGTCGATCTCGGCGACGCGGCTGGCCTTCTTGCCTTGCCCTGCCAGCAGGTCATCCAGCCGTTTTTCATCGCCGACCGGCGCCAGGCCCAGCGCGCAGGCCGGATCGCCAAGCAGATGTTGCGCAACCCCGTCGACATCGGTCAGTACCGTCTTTGTGCCCACCAGAAATACCAGGCTCGGTTCGTGATATTGCGCGGAGGCGAGCACGCTCATCTCACAGGGACGATCGGCGCGAACCGCAGCCTCGATTTCCCGGCTCATCCAAATCGGTTTCAGTGACGGCACGATGACACCGAACAGCAGGGCGTAGGTTATACCGGCGCAAACCGCAGCCCCGCCGATGCGGACCAGCGGCACCAGCGTCTGGCGCGAAACAGCGAGGTAGCCGGCGCCCAATGCTGCCGCGGCGGCCGGAACGCTCCACCATAAAAATGTCTTCATGAGATAGATCGGCGCACCGACGCAAAGCACGGCGAGACCGACTGTCACCAGAACGGTGCCGAATGCGGTCGCCCACCACAGCCATGTCTGCCAGCGCCTGAGCGGCGCATTTGCCTCTTGCGGCGTCAGCGTCAAAAGCCAGCCGATGAGCAGGGCCATGCCGGGATAGGCCGGCAGCACATAATGCGGCAGTTTCGTCGGGATCAATTCGAAGACGAGCCAGAACGGAACGTACCAGGCGAGGCAGAAACGCAGGCGCGGATCGTCGCGCAATCGGTTGAGCGCCTGCAGTCCGGCGCCGAGCGCCACAAGGCCGAACGGCCACATGAACAGGCAATAGGTCAGCACGTAGAAGCCCGGCGGAACGCCGTGCGACTCCTCGCCTTGCGCGACCTTGCCGAGCATATCCTTGCCGACGGCCTGCTGCAGGAAGGCGCCGTTGCTCTTCCAGGTGATGAGGGCGAGCCAAGGCAGCACGATCAACAGCACCAGAATCAGCCCACGCCCGGCTTTCAGCCTCGCCAGCCAGCGCCAGTCGCGCTCGAAAGCAACCAGCGTGAGCACCGTCAGCGCCGACAGCAGCGGTGCAATCGGCCCCTTGATGAGGATAGCCGCGCCCTGCGCAGCCCAGAAAATCCACGGCAGATGGCCGGCGACAGGCTCGTTGCGGCGCGATGCCAGATAAATCTGCGCCAGCGCGCCTTGCGCCAGAACGCAGCAGGCAAGCAGCATCGCGTCGGTCTTGGCGTCACGGCCTTCGAAGGCGGTGGCGAAAATCGCCGCCATGACCAGGCCGGCGGCAAGACCGGCATTGGCGCCGAACAGATTGGCCCCGGTCCAGGCGATTGCGACGACGGCGATGGCGATGCCCAGCGCCGAGATCAGCCGGTAAATCCAGATCGGCGCCTGTGCCCCCTCGCCGCTCAGCGTCACCGCCGCCGATTGCAGCCAGTAGATGCCGATCGGCTTTTGGTAGCGCGACGCGTCCTGGAAGCGGATGTCGACATAGTCGCCGGTCTCCGTCATCTGCTTGGTCGCCTGGACGAAGCGCGGCTCGTCGCGGTCGAGCGGCGGCAAAGAGGCCAGTCCCGACGCCGTCATCATCAGGCTGAACAGGAAGAGAAAGATGTAGTTCCTGCTCATTTCGACACCGGACAGACTGGTCAACACCGGACAGACTGGATTTGGCGGGACTGGTGGCTCAGTCGACCTTGGTCATCGCCGCCTTGCGCTCATTGGCGATGAGCCATAAATTTCTGACATAGATCACCATGCCCATGGCCTGGCCGGCGATGAACACCGGATCCTCACGCTGGATGGCGTAGACGAGCAGCAGCCCGCCGCCGAACAGCGAGAAGAACCAGAAAGCGATCGGCACGACGCTGCGCTTGGCCTTTTCCGAAGCGATCCACTGCACCAGGAAGCGCATGGTGAAGAAGAACTGGGCAACGAAGCCGAGCAGAACCCAGGCGTCGAACTGCTTGACGAAAACCTGGTGCAGCCAGGTCGCCAATTCCTGAAACACGTTAGCCATGCGTGATTTCCTCTACCTTTGGCATTCTGCGGCGCCGGCGCCGAAGCCACCAGACGCCGGCGAGATCGAGCGCGCCCTGCAGGCCGCGATCGAAGATGCCGTAATTCGACTTGCCGTGGCGGCGCGAGCGGTCGACGACGTCGCAATGGACGACGCGGTAGCCTTCCTGGATGACCAGGGCCGGAACGAAACGATGCGTGCCGTCGAAGAAGGGCAGTTTGCGTAGGATATCGGTGTGGATCGCCTTCAGGCCGCAGCCAGTGTCGCGGGTGTCGTCATGCAGGATCGCGCCGCGCAGCCAGTTGGCGAAACGCGATGCCAATTGCTTGATCTTGCTGTCGCGGCGCTTCAATCGCTGCCCCTGCGCGGCGCCGAAATCGGGCCCTGCCCGACGCAGCGCATCGACCAGAACGGGGATATATTGCGGGTCGTTCTGGCCGTCGCCGTCGATGGTGGCGACGATCGAGCCGCGCGCCGCCCAAGCGCCCGAGCGCACCGAAAGCGACTGGCCGGCGGATTTTTCGTGCCGCAGCTGCCGAAGCGGAAACGGACGTTTGGCGGCTTCAGCGGCAAGCACCGAAGCGGTGTCGTCAGTCGAACCGTCATTGACGACGATGATTTCGAAGTCGCGCCCGGTCATCGCCGCCTCGATCTCGTCGATCAGCAGCGGCAGGTTCGCCGCCTCGTTGCGGCAGGGAATGACGATGGATATCAATGCGTCCGGCATATCGCGTCGGGCTCTGTCACAAGATATGGCATTCGGTGGATGCCGTGCGGTGCCGTTCCAGCGGATCGAACCCGTTGGCGCGGCGCCTCATTACGCCAGCCGACAGGATGAAGCAAGCATGCGCGGCAGTGCAGAATAGGCTGTCCATGCCGGCGCAAAATCGGAAACCACTTTTGCTTGACGCGCTTGGATGCTAAACGCCCGCGTTCAGGCCATGCCGGGCCGTTCGGACCCGGCGCTTTCAGGAAGAAACAATGTCCGCCTTCAAGTCCGATTTCCTGCGCGTCATGAGCGAGCGCGGCTTCATCCACCAGATTTCGGATGAGACCGGGCTGGATCAACTTTTCGCGAAGGAAACCGTGACCGCCTATGTCGGCTACGACGCCACGGCGACCAGCCTGCACATCGGCAATCTGATATCGGCGACCATGCTCTACTGGATGCAGGAGACCGGACACCGGCCGATCGCGCTGATGGGCGGCGGCACCTCGATGATCGGCGACCCGTCCTTCCGCGACGACCAGCGCAGCCTTTTGACGCCCGAGGCGATCGCCACCAACATCGAAGGCATCAAGCGAATTTTTGGCCGCATCCTGCGCTTCGGCGACACTGGCAATGACGCCATCATGGTCAACAATGCCGACTGGCTGATGAAGCTCAACTATGTCGAGTTCCTGCGCGATGTCGGCCGCCACTTTTCGGTCAACCGGATGCTGACCTTCGACAGCGTCAGGCTGCGGCTCGAGCGCGAACAGTCGCTGTCCTTCCTCGAATTCAACTACATGATCCTGCAAGGCTATGATTTCGTCGAGCTCAGCCGCCGCCACGACTGCCGGCTGCAGATGGGCGGTTCGGACCAGTGGGGCAACATCATCAACGGCGTCGATCTCGGCCACCGCATGGGCACGCCGCAGCTTTATGCGCTGACCACGCCGCTGCTGACGACATCGTCGGGCGCCAAGATGGGCAAATCGGCCAAGGGCGCGGTGTGGCTGAACGGCGACCTCTTCTCGCCCTATGATTTCTGGCAGTACTGGCGAAACACCGAGGATGCCGACGTCGAGCGCTTCCTGAAGATCTTCACCCGGCTGCCGCTGTCGGAGATCGCGCGGCTGGCCGCCCTTGGCGGCTCGGAGATCAACGAGGCCAAGAAGGTGCTGGCCACCGAAACCACGGCCATCGTGCACGGCCGCGAGGCGGCGCTCGCGGCCGAGGAAACTGCGCGCAAGACATTCGAGGAAGGCGTGACGGCCGAAACGCTGCCGACCGTGGAAGTGGACGACGCCGCGCTGGAAGCCGGCATCGGCATCCTGTCGCTGCTGGTCAGCGCGGGCCTTGCCGGGTCAAACGGCGAGGCAAGGCGTCACATACAGGGTGGCGCCGTGCGCCTCAACGACCAGCCGGTGGCGGACGACCGGCGGATGGTGACGCCTCTTGATTTGAGTCCGGAAAACGTCGCAAAGCTTTCAGTGGGCAAGAAAAAACACGTTCTGGTGCGGCCGGTCTGACCCGTCTTCTGGGATCCTCAGCGATATTCGAAGATCGAGCGGAAAATGCCCGGCGCGATTACCGATAGCGGGTTGATGTCCAGCACCGGCTTGTTGGCGTTGCCCTTAAGCCGGTAGGTGACGCCGATCAGCCCGCGGTCGCGGCCATTGCCGAGCAGCGCGCCGACCAGCGGCAGTTCGCCAAAGATGCGGTTGAGGCCATAGGCCGGCATGAAGGTTCCGGTCATGTCCATATTGTTGTTCTGGTCGTAGAGCGTGCCTTGGAAGGTGGTGCCGATGCGCGGGCCGCGCAGCACGCCATTCGCCAATTTCAAATAGCCCGACCCCTTGTCGATCTCGGTAAAGCCGCGCTCGAACTTTACCCGCGAAGTGTCGATCTTGCCCTTGACCGCTTCGTTCAGGCTGCGGCTGTCGCCGGTTGGCGTGGTCGAGACGATCGAGGCGAGCTTCGGTTCATTGACGATGAAGAAGTTGCTCGAATCGACCTGTCCACGCATCGGGCCGTCGGCTGCGCCGCTGAGCGCCAGCGTGATCGATCCGCCTTCCATATGCTCGTAGATGTTGAGGAAGCGCAATATGGCGCCTGCGTCGGCCGACTTCATGGTGAGCGCGCGAGCACCATTGCCTGCCGTATTGCTGATGGTGATGGCGGCGCCGGAACTTGCCGCGGCGCTGACCTTGAGCCTGTTCACCCTGGAGCCGGCGGCACTGTAGTCGAGCTTCAAATTGGACAGGACCTCGTCATGGAACCCGGTTAGCGAATTGACGTCGGCGCTGACCGAAACCGCGTCCGTGCCGGTGGTTTTGGTGGCGGTATCGACATCGGAGGTGAACTGCTTGATCAGCGAGCGGGCATCGAGCGCGTTGCCGCTGACATCGACTGCGAAGCCCTTGCCCGACCGCTTCACCGTCACGGCGACATCGTCGCCCCGGTTCAAGGCGACTTTGCTGAAGCGGGCCGACGACAGCGCGCCCTTGACCAGGACGACATTGCCTTCGACCGAAAAGCTCTTTCCGTCGAGGTCGAAGTCGGACAGCGTCGTGGTATCGCCGGACTTGGTCATGGTAAAAGTGGCATTGGCGGCAATGCCCGGCCCCTTGCTCCAGCCTGCCCAGGGAATGTCCAGCCTGGCGCTCGTCAGGTCGACGTCGACGTTCTGGCTGCCGCCTTCGCCGCTCTTGTCGATTGCCACCTTGATGGTGCCGGAAATCAGCGGCGACAGGCCAGGCATGGCCATGGCGCGCGTCTTTTCGTCGAGCACAAGCGCCACCTTGCGGCTGCGCGGCGGCCCGTCATCCCTGAGCGGCTCGACCAGATCGAGCTCGGCTGGAATGCCGTTCAGCCGCGCCTTGGCAGAGATCACCGCCTTGTCGGGCCCGACTTCGATCGAGCCGTCGGCATCGGTCACCATCTGGCCTTCGAACGGCTTGGCGAGCGACAGGTCCTTGTAGTCGAGCGATACCAGCCAATCGAGCTTCGACGTGTCGACGCCGGATTGCAACGGAATGTCGGCCTTGACGTGGCCGGTCACCGTGCCCGACAGGTCGTCCGGCAAGATGCCGACATGGCGCATGGCGTTGATCGGTTCGTAGGAGGCAAGTTCGGCGATGGCCGGCGCCTCGCCGGCGACGTCGATGTCGAGCGCGCCGATCACCGGCGGGTGGTTTGCCGCCTTTACCGACAGTGTGCCATTGCTTGCCGCCACGGTGCGGCCGCTCGGCATATAGACGCTGCCCGACGACAGCGCGACGTCGACATCGTTGCCGTGGAAGGAAACGACGCCGACGGCATCGCGTATCGGCGGGATGCGGCCGGCGGTGTCGAAACGCGAGCCCTCGACCTGGAAGCGGCCGAACACCTCGTCGGCCGAAAGCGGCACGCCGTTGCCGAGACGCCCCGGCACGACCTGGAACTGCAGGCTGGCATCGACGACGCGGCCGCCAAACAGGTTCTGCAGCACCCACAGCCGCGCGTTCTTGGCCGAGAACCAGGGCCACAATTGCTTGACGTGCGAGACCGCCATGTCGTGGACGTTGAGCGACACCGAGATACCCGGCGGTCCGTTGTCGATGAAGGAAACCGCAGCGGTTCCCAGCACTTCGCTCCCCGATCCCGACCTGATGCCGATCTGGTCGGCGACAAGCTTGCGGCTCTTGATCTGATAGACGCCGGCGATGCGGGCGAAGAAATTCAGCGCCGGCTCGGGCGATTCCGAAGGCGCCAGCGTCGAGCCGTCGCTGGTCAGGTCGTAACGATAGGAAGGCTCCTCGCCGGCCGCGCCGGTCGACGGCTTTGGCCCGATCGAGCCGGCGAAATTGAACGCCGAGCGCCCGGTCTTTAGAACCAGCCTGCCGACATCGATCTTGTTGGAGCCGGAGACAAGGGCGGCGTCGACATCGACATCGGCCGGCAACAGCCCGCGTGTGCCGAGGTCGAGCACCGAGCCGGTTAGCGACAGCGAGCCCGTCAGCCGCGAATTGGTCTCGCCCGAGCCTTCGGATCCCGTGAGCTTCAAAGCCATCGCGCCGGTTCGCCCGCCGGCCGCCGGCGTTGTCTCCGCGACATCCGCCATGTCGATGGCGGCGTTCAAGGCGGTAACGCGCATCGAGCTCGTATCGCGGGTGGCGGTGGCCGTGACGGTGAGCGCGCGGCCATCGACATCCGCCTCGGACGAGAACTCCATGCTGCCGGGGCCTGACTGCAGCACCGTGGCGTTGGCGATCGTGACCAGCTTGACCGATCCGGCCTCGGGCAGCTCGAACGCGACATTTTTGAGATCGATGCGGCGCATCGAATCCTCGCGCACGGCATCGAGTGCACGATTGACGTCACTGAAGACGACGGCGGCCAGTTTTTCCGGATCGATGAGACCGTCTTGATTGCGCAGGCGCGCTATCCAGTCACCACCCGACGGCATTGCCGCGGTGACGATATGGGCGTCGGAAATCCTGGCGCTGGTCAGCCGAACCTCGCCCGAAAGCAGCGGGACCAGCCGGATGCCGAAGCGGACGCGCCCGGCATCGGCCATCGGCTTGCCGTCGGCCGTCTCGACGCTGACATCCTTGACCTGCAGCGCAATGAAGCTCGATCCGTCAAGTGTCAGGCTGGCAGGACCGACGGCGACTTTGACGTCGAAACCGGCCAGTTTCTCGATCGCCGTTTCGGCTTCCAACCGCAGCCGTTCGCTGCCGATGCCGGTGGCGCCGATGACGTAGACGGCGGCCGCCGCCAGCAGCACAAGGGCTCCAATGCCGGCAAACAGCCGGGCAAGGATGCGAAAGCCGCGGCCGATCCGTGCCTTGCCGAGCGGCGGCACGCGGCAAGCGGACGGGAAAGCCCCCAGGTCGGTGATCTCGTCACGCCTGAACCGGATTTTCTCGTGCTGCGGTTCTTCCTGATCCACGCAATTTTCCGTTGTGCGAATTCGATCGTGGACGAATCCCCGCCCGACACTATAACGACGCAGGCTAGAGCATGATGCCGAAAAGTGTGAGGCGGTTTTCTCGGACAAACGGTTTCCGTTTGTCCAGACATCATGCTCTATCTCTTTGATTTAGGGCCGCGTAACCTCAAACAAGGGCATCGATATGGCTGATCTCGACGTTGGCGACGTTGCGCCGCAATTCGATCTTCCGCGCGACGGCGGCGGCTCGATCAGCCTTGCCTCGATGCGGGGGAAGCCCGTTGTACTTTATTTCTATCCGCAGGACGACACCACAAGTTGTACCAATGAGGCGATCAGCTTTTCGCAGCTGAAGCCGGAGTTCGAAAAGGCCGGCGCCGTGGTGATCGGCCTGTCGCCGGACAGCGTGAAGAAGCACGACAAGTTCAAAACCAAATACGATCTCACCGTCGGCCTGGTTGCCGACGAGGAGCGCAAGGTGATCGAGGCTTACAATCTGTGGGTCGAAAAGACGATGTATGGCCGCAACTATATGGGCGTCGAGCGGGCGACGTTCCTGATCGGCAAGGACGGGCGGATCGCCGGGATCTGGCGCAAGGTCCGGGTGAAAGGCCATGCCGAAGCAGTGCTGGAGGCGGTGCGCGCGCTTTGAGGCGCCACCGATCTGGCCAACGCCGCGCAGTGCATTAGGGGCATAAGACATAAATGCGGTTGGCTGACACCGTTGGTCACTAGCGCGCCCGCGACGGCAAAACTTTGTTAACCCTAATAATGTGTAATCGGGCTTCGTTGGTGTCGTAACGAAAGCTTGGTCCCGTGAACCTAACCGGTCAGTCAGCGGTCTTCGGCAGGCGCAAGGAGCCGCATACGGTCATCATTGCGCGGGGCAATGAAATACGGCATTTCACCATCCGGCCGTGGCTCGTCGCCTTTCTCGGCTCGGCACTGGCGGCGATCGCCATCGGCTATCTCTTGGCGACCTCCTATCTCGTACTGCGCGACGATCTGATCGGCGCCACCACGGCCCGGCAGGCGCGCATGCAGCAGGCCTATGAAGATCGCATTTCCGCATTGCGCGCGCAGGTCGACCGCATCACCAGCCGCCAGCTTCTCGACCAAAAACTGATGGAAACCAAGGTCAGCGAATTGATCGAGCGGCAGAGCCAGCTCAGCCAGCGCCATGGCCGCCTCGGCCCGATTCTCGAGCGGGCCGAAAACGAAGTCGGGACGCTGCCAACCGCTGATGCCGCAGCGACAACAAAACCCGACGAACATGCCGAACTGACTGGCGGCGAGCCACTCGCCTATTCGGTCGCCAGCCTTGGTTCGGGCGACACCAGGCCATTCTCGCTGTGGTCGACACGTTCCGATCCGCTGCCCAGCGAAACGGCTGCGGACCGTGCCGACAAATTGTTCGTCTCGATCAATGATTCACTGAAGGCTATCGAAAGCCAGCAACTCACCCGCATCGAAACCCTGGCCGACAACGCCTACAAGAACGCCGATGCCATCACCCAGGCGCTGGAAGCGGCCGGTCTGCCGGTCGACAGTGATTTCGGCAAAAACGAAAGCGATGTCGGCGGACCGCTGATCCCGCTTGACAGCTCGATGATGTTCGACAGCAAGGTCAAGGAACTGGACGAGGCGCTGGATACGCTCGACCAGTTGAAGAAAGAGGCGCGGCGGCTGCCGCTCGCCAACCCGGCGCCGGGCCACTCCGTCACCAGCCCGTTCGGCGTGCGCACTGACCCCATCCTCGGCACCGCTGCCCTGCACTCGGGCATGGATTTCCGCGCGCCGGTCGGCATGGCAGCCAAGGTCACGGCGGCCGGAATCGTTACCAAGGCCGGCTGGAACGGCGGCTATGGCCGCATGGTCGAGGTCGATCACGGCAACGGCTTTGCCACGCGCTACGGCCATCTGAGCGAGATCGACGTTGCCGTCGGCCAAAAACTCGCAGCCGGCGACATCATTGGCAAAACCGGCAGCAGCGGCCGTTCGACCGGCCCGCACCTGCACTACGAAGTCCGCCACAATGGCGAGGCCATCGACCCGCTGCGCTTCCTGACCGTCGGCAAGAAGGTTGAGCAGTATCTGTAGGGTCAAGCCAGGCTGGTTGCTGCCCAACTTCGCCGCGCCCTGCCCGCTGGTTCCGCGATCCAGGGTCGCACCAAGCGCGGACCCGTGCCGACAAAACTGTCCCTGGGCTGAGGCAGATGCACGGCCACTGCGAAGCCCATCGAGCCATGGGCGTCATGGCCGCAGGCATGCATCACCTTATCGCCACATTGCGATTGACGGCCTCCCGGAGCCGACAATATCGACGGCCAGGCCGTAGCGGGCGACGTCGCGGATGTCTGATATCCCCTGCCCGGCCAGCATCGGCCTGAGATAAGCTCCCGTCCCAATCTTGCGGTTCGATAATTCGGGATGGCGGTGCAGATGACGGCGGATCTCGACCATCCGATCGAGAATTCCGGCATCGATGCGGGGGCGCGGCACCGCCCGGTGCTGCCGACCGGTCAGGATTTGACATGGATGTCTCGCGGGAATTTGGTCAGCGTCTCATGGCCGGTCTCGGTCACCAGAATGGTCTCGCTGATCTCGATGCCCCAGCCATCCATCCACATGCCAAGAATGGAGTGCAGGACGTTGCCGGGTTGCAGCGCGGTCTTGTCGCCGGGCCGCAGGCTGATCGTGTGCTCGCCCCAATCCGGGGGATAAGCGACGCCGATGGAGTAGCCGATGCGCGATTCCTTCTTCAGCCCGTAGCGCTGGATAACCTTGCGCCATGCGGCCTCGACCGCTTCGGCTGTGGTCCCCGGCCTGACCGCGTCGAGCACCGCATCCATGCCTTCGATCACCGCCTTTGCGGTGTCGGCGACACGGGCCGGCGTCTTGCCGAGCTGCATCGTTCGGGCGAGCCCTGCGGCATAGCGGCGGCAGACGCCGGCGAGTTCGAGCGCAATCGTTTCGTCCTTGCCGAACCTCCGGTCGCTCCACATGATGTGCGGAGCCGATGCATTCTCGCCGCCGAGGATCGTCGGCGGAAGTGCCGTGATGTCGCCGGCGAAGTCTGGACTGCCGGCAATCTGCGCCGCCTGGATCGCGGCAATCGCATCGCATTCGCGCACGCCTAGCGCGATGACTTCGAAGGCCCGCGCGACAGCTGCTTCAGCCAAGGTAGACGCCTTGCGCAGGTAGGCGATTTCCGGCGCGGATTTCACGGCGCGGATCCAGTTCACCAGCAGATCGGCGTCGTGCCATTTCGCATTGGGCAGGCCAGCGACCAGCCGGGCATGCGCCTTCGGCGAGAAATAATAGGCTTCGAGCTCGATGCCGATATGTCTCGCGCCCCAGCCCTTGGCGACGATCCAGGCCGCCATCCAGTCCATCGGATGGCGATCGGCTCGCTGCACGTGGTCTTCGGGGAAGCCGACCACATTCTCCGGCTTCATCCAGGCCGTCAGCAAGCCGCCTGCCGCATCCATGGCGCGGCCGATCCAGACCGGCTCGGCCTCGTCTTCGATCGGGACCAGCACGATCTGCGGCGTGTAGAACGACCAGCCGTCATAGCCGGTGATGTAATGCTGGTTGGCGACATCGTTGACGACCAGCAGTTCCAGCCCACGCGCCGCCATCTCGGCGCGGATCTTCTTGAGCCGCCGCTGGTACTCATCGCGCGCAAAAGGCAATTCGATCATCGGTTTTCCTGCTGGATTGTTGGCCGGCGAGCCCCGCGCCCGCCTGACGTCATTCACCATTGCGGTGGTTTCAGCCCGGCTGCAATCGGCCAGCGCGACGAATGGGACAGGTCCTGCACCGCGCCAGGGAACCGTCGCGACTTATTTTTGAATTCCATTTGACTGAATAAATTGCCTGTGCAAGTCTTGGCCTTCCTAAGGGGCGCGGGACATGGCACTGCGGGGGACCAATCAGGAGTTCGGGCGGCCTTACAACCGGCGCATCGTGCTGGAGTCCATCCGCCTTCACGGTCCCATAGCTCGCGGCGACATTGCCAGCCGGGTCGGCCTCACCGTCCAGACCGTATCGACCATCGTTCGCGAACTCGAAGAGCATGGCTATGTGCTGTCGCTGCGCGAAGAGCCGCGCGGACGCGGGTTGCCGCCGGCGACGCTCAGGATCAACCCCGAGGGCGGCTATGCCGTCGGCGTCCACCTCACCCCGCTGGGGATCGACGCGGCGCTCATCAATCTCAGCGGCGATGTCATCGAGAGCATGCATCGCGAGGCGCCGCATGCGACGCCCGACCATGCCTTCGAGCTGATCGGCGCGATGGTGCCCGAGCTGACCGCGCTGCGGCCCGGCGGACGCGTGCTCGGCATCGGCATGGCGCTGCCTGGACCGTTCGGCGTGGAGTCGATGAGCTTCGTCGGCCCGACGACCATGGCCGGCTGGAAGGATGTCGCGCTGCCGGAACGGCTGGCCGCGTCGACCGGGCTGCCGGCCTTCTTCGAAACCGACATGGCCGCGGCGGCCATGGGCGAACGGCTTTACGGTCTCGGCTCCGGTTATTCCGAATACTACTACCTCTATTTCGGCGTCGGCCTCGGCGGCGTCATCGTGCATGACGGCGCGGTGATGCGCGGCGCCTGGGGCAATGCCGGCGAAATCGGACACATCCCTGCCGTTCCGGGCGGCGAGCCTTGCCCATGCGGCAACAGCGGCTGCCTCGAACGGTATCTCTCGCTCGAAGCACGTCGCCGCCGCAACATCAGCGACGCCGCCTGGGTGGCCGAGATCGTACCGATCTTCCGCAACGCCATCGTCACCATCGAGAATGTGTTCGACCCCGAAACCGTCATCCTCGGCGGGCTTGCCCCCACCGACCTGCTCGAAAAGCTGGTCGGCGCGGCGGGACAGCTTCCCAATTCGGTCTCGGCGCGGCGCGACCGCAAGACACCGCGCGTGACGGTGGCGACCGGCGGCAAGCATTCGGTGCTGCGGGGCGCTGCCGCATTGGCCGTTTCGGGCGTGCTTTCGCCGCGCTTCGGCCAGATGTTCATTGCCGAGCGCGAGCGCCGGCCAGACCTCATGCACAGCAAGGGAGTGGCGGCATGACCGAACCGCTGCTGGTACTCGAAAACGTCACCAAGAATTACGGCGCCATCCATGCGCTGAGGGGCATCAGCTTCTCGATCGGCAAGGGCGAAGTCGTGGCGCTGCTCGGTGACAACGGCGCCGGCAAGTCGACGCTGGTCAAGATCATCGCCGGCGGCCTCGAACCGAGTTCCGGCCGCATGCTGTTCGAGGGCAAGGAGTTTCTGGCGAAGACGCCGGCCGAGGCCAAGGCTGCCGGCATCGAGACCGTCTACCAGGACCTGTCGCTCTGCACCAATGTCGACGTCGTCGCCAACTTCTTCATGGGCCGCGAGATCACCCGCAAGGTGCTCGGTGTCCCCATCCTTGACGAGCGCGCCATGGAGGCCGTGGTCGGCAAGGCGCTGGCAAGTGCCGGCACCCGCATTCCGTCGCTGCGCACCAATGTCGAGCATCTCTCGGGCGGCCAACGCCAGGCCATCGAGCTCAACCGCTTCGTGCACTGGGGCGGCAAGCTGGTGCTGCTTGACGAGCCGTTCGCGGCACTCGGCGTCGAGCAGACCAGGCGCGGTCTCGAGATGATCCGCCAGGTGGCCAACCAGGGCATCGGCGTCGTCATCATCACCCACATCATGCAACAGGCTTTCCAGGTCGCCGACCGGATCGTGGTGATCCGGCAAGGCGTCGTGGCCGGCGATGTCGCACGCAACAAAACAAGTCCCGATGCGGTGATCAACATGATCACCGGTGAGACGCTTGCCGGTGCCGGACCGGCAGGCTGAGGGACAAAAGAGGGGTCCGGTATAAAAGAGGAGCGAACGACATGAAGCGAATACTGGTTCTTGTCTTCGGTATCCTGGCACTGGCTCTTGCCTCGCTCACGCCGGCAATGTCCCAGACCAAGGGCACCGTCTATTATATGGTCCCGACCCTGCTCGATGAATTCCAGACCGGCTCGGTGAGCGCGCTGGAGCTGTTCCTCAAGCAGGTCGACTATGAGGTGAAAACACTCAACGCCGACAACAAGACCGACGCGCAGCAATCGCAGATGAACGACGTCATTGCGCTGAAGCCGGCGGCGATCATCCTGGCCGCCGTCGATTTCAACGCGCTGAAGCCGTCCATCGAAGCGGCGCGTGCGGCCGGCATCCCGGTGGTCGAATTCGACCGCCAGATCACCTCGACCCCGTCCGATTTCACCTCGGTGGCGGGCACGGTCGAGATCGGCTACGTCGCCGCCGAGCAGGCGCAAAAGCTTCTGACCGCCAAGAACGGTTCGGTGAAGGGCAAGATCCTGCAGGTGCTCGGCGATCCCGGCGATCCCTACACGCTCGACATCCAGAAGGGTTTCGAGGAGAAGTTGAAGGCGTTTCCTGACGTCAAGATCATCTCGCTGCCGGCCATGCAATGGGAAGCCAGCAACGCCGGCACGATCGTTGCCGACCAGATGCTCGCCAACCCCGACATCGACCTGATCTTCAGCCATGCCGCGCACCTGTCGGTCGCAGCCGTCGCCTCGCTCGAGGCCGCCGGCAAGAAGCCGGGCGACGTCATGCTGATGAGCTCGAACGGCGCTCCGGTCGGTCTCGACCTGATCCGCAAGGGCTGGCTCAATGTCGAAGTCGAGCAGCCGCTCTACGCGCAGGCCGCGGCCGTGGCGATGTTCATGGACAAGATCGCCGGCAAGCAGGAAATCAAGCCTGGCGAGTATGACGTGCTCGGCTTGAAGTCGACCGTGACCAAGGAGAGCTGGGGCCCCAACATCAAGATCCCGGGCGCCGCCATCACCAAGGAAAACGTCGACAATCCGGCCTTCTGGGGCAACCAGAAGCCGCCGACGGACACGATCAAGTCTGTCGAATAGTCGCCTAGCGAAGCGCTCCGGGCCATTGCGGCCCGGAGCCTGCCCATTCACGACGCCGCGTTGCAGGACACCGTGGCGAACCTAAACCCGCGCCTGAACCCGATGAAATCGAGTTGATTTCTCAGCCTGATTTTCTCGGGGGCGCCAACCGGATCAGCCCATGAACCCGCGCAGCCGCAAAGCCCTGGAGTTCGTCCTCGACAACCTCGTCTGGTTCATGCTGATCTTTGTGCTGGTTGTCTTTTCCGTCTTCGTCCCCAACTATTTCCAGCTCGGCATCTTCGCCAACATCATCGAGGCCTCGAGCGTTCTCGGCGTGATGTCGATCGGCCTGTCGCTGGTCATCATTGCCGGCCATATGGACCTGTCGGTGGAATCGGTGGCCGCACTCAGCGCCATGGCGGTCGGCATCCTGTTCTGCTCATCGGGCATCGGCATGGGCATACAGCTCAATCCGCAATGGCTGATGGTTCCGGTTTCGCTGCTGGTTGCGCTGGCCGTCGGCGGCCTCATCGGCGCCTTCAACGGCTATCTCGTGGTCAAGGTGAAGATGAGCGCCTTTATCATTACGCTGGCGTCCTACATCTGGGTGCGCGGCCTGGTGCTGGTGATTTCCGGCGGCCGCTCGGCACAGGATCTGGCGCCGGCCATCCGCTGGTTCGGCATCCAGCGAATGGCCGGCCTGCCGCTGACCGCCTGGATCGCGGTCGCCTGTTTCGTCCTGTTCTCGCTGATCATGGCCAAAACGCCGTTCGGCCGCCACCTCGTGATGATCGGCGGCAACGAGACCGCGACCTTCCGCGCCGGCATCCGCGTCAACCGCAATCTGATCATCGCCTTCGTACTTGCCGGCGCCATTGCCGGCCTCGCCGGCTGGCTGCTCGCCATCCGCACCTCGGGCGCCACCGCCAATCTCGGCACCGGGCTGTTGTTCAACGCCTTTGCCGCGGTCGTCATCGGCGGCGTCAGCCTGAAAGGCGGTGTCGGCACCTTGCCCGGCGTCTATGCCGGCGTGCTGCTGCTCTCCTCCATCAACACGGCAATCAACCTGATGGGCCTGCCGGCCAATTTCACCCAGGTGATCCATGGCCTGCTGGTGCTCGCCGCCGTGCTGCTCGACGCCTTCAAGCAAACCATTCGCCAAAGACTCGCATGACAGGACAGCTCACATGACCGGACGGCTGCAAGACAAGGTCGCGCTTATCGTCGGCAGCGCGCGCGGCATCGGCAAGGGCATTGCGCTGCGCTTTGCCGAGGAAGGCGCAAGGCTGGTCCTGGCCGACAGCGAGGCCGAAGCCGGCCAGGCGACCGCGGACGAGCTCGGCGCGGATTTCATTCGCACCGACATCTCGCAAATGGCCGATGCAGAAGCTGCGGTGGCGCTGGCGCTGAGCCGCCATGGCCGCCTCGACATCGTCGTGCAGAATGCCGGCATCTATCCCTGGCAGCTGATCGAAAACACCAGCCCGGACGACTGGGACCGGGTGATGGCGGTCAATCTGCGCGGCACGTTCAACGCCACGCTGGCGGCGCTGGCGCCGATGAAGGTGCAAGGTTACGGGCGCATGCTCTACACCTCGTCGATCACCGGTCCGCACGTCACCAGCCCCGGCCACGGCCACTATGCCGCCAGCAAGGCCGGCATCAACGGCTTCATCCGCTCGGCGGCGCTGGAATTTTCGGGCTACGGCATCACCGTCAACGGCGTCGAGCCCGGCAACATCCTGACCGAAGCGATCGAGCTGCATCGCGGCGCCGCCTACATCAAGAACATGGAGGATTCGATCCCGCTCGGACGCCTCGGCAGTCCGCGCGACGTCGCCAACGCCTTCCTGTTCCTCGCCTCCGACGATGCCAGCTACATCACCGGCACCACCATCGTCGTCGACGGCGGCCAGTTGCTGCCCGAAGGCAAGGATTTCCGGCTGCTGCCGCCGTGATCAGCCGGATTTCTTGTACAGCAGCAACTCAGGCCGGTACTCGAAGTGCATGGTGTCGTAGTGATACCAGCGCCCGCCCCAGATGAAGCCGTTTTTCTCGAACAATTCCACGATTTCCAGCGGAATCCGGTTCTTGAAGGGAATGTGGGCCTTCGGGTTGGTTTTGTTCCTGTTGTTGTACCAATAGTCGGAGAAGCCGACATTGATATCGAAGGCCGCTCCGAACGAGTGAACGCTCAACCGGTCGGTGCCGGCGATCGGCCGCCAGACAAAGCCGCCGCCGGGCTTGAGCCCGTAACGGCTCAGCTCCGCGGGCATCGCCTCAAGCGCAGCGGAGACCTTGCCCAGCCGGTCGTTGATGCCGAAAATCCTGGTGACCTGCACGGTCTTCTTGCCGAGCTTCGGCAACCATTTGACGTTGGCGATGTGCTTGCCCACCTCGGCGGCACTTGCCCCGTAAAGCTTCTCGAAGAAAGGTTCGTTGCGGATGCGGCCGGGGTCGAAATCCTCCGCCGGGACCGGGGCGCCCTCCGCTGCTCCGGGATAGACGTAGCGAAACATGTCTTCGATGTCAGGGCTCTCCAGCAGCGCGTCGGCGTCGCGCGCCTTGCCGTCGTTCCACACCATGGTGGTGCCGTCGGTCCAGGTCAGGACATTGCCCGAAATGGTGAAAAGGCCGGGATAGGCCTTGAGCAAGGCTGCCTTGGCGGCGGGCTGGTCGACGCCGTCGCCCACATTCCCCGCATAGGCGAAGCGCCCAATACCAGAGATTGCCAATGCCAATAGCAGCTGTAACATCAGCCGCCGTGGATGGTCGATCATTGTGCTGCCTCCGCGAGGGCTTTCATTCATCGTGCATTTAACAAGGCAGCTGTACCATGCTGGTCGAATCGAACGGGAGACAAAATCATGTCAAAAACCTTCACTGCTTTGATCCGGATGACGTTTACATTCATTTGCCTGGTCGGCCTGGCCTCGTCAGTTTCTATCCTTTTCCCCGCCACCGCGTCGGCCCAGCGCATGCAGAAATGCGCCGATGAAGGCGGCACGTGCCGCCTGCCCTACCCCTCGGAAGTGGTCTACGGCGCGCGCGGCCAGACCACCTCCCGCTTCTTCGATCGTCGTTCCGTGCCTTGCTCGAATCGCGTCTTCGGCGACCCGGCGCCCGGCCGCGACAAGGCCTGCTATATTGCGAGGCGCGATAGCGGTAATGATTATGGTGACAACGACGACGACAATTACGGCAATGATGACAATTACGGCGATAATGATTACGGCCAGGGCCGCGGCAGATGGGTGGCCTGCGCCTCGGAGGGGCGGTTCTGCGAGTTCCGTGGCCGCAAAGTGGTGAGATACGGGGCGCGTGGCCAGTACGTCCAGGGCGTATTCAGGAACGGCGTCACATGCAGCGTCGACGCCTTTGGCGAGGATCCCATCCGCCGCGTGAAGAAGAACTGCTACGTCAAGCGATAGGTTGCACTGGGAAAGAAGTGCGGGTGCGGCTCATTGCGGCCGCGCCCGGCATTCGAGATATGGTCGGCCGGGATATGGTGGGCGATGACGGGCTCGAACCGCCGACATCTTCGGTGTAAACGAACACGACTGACTACCTTGCGTTCCTCGCGCCCACCCTCTCACACTGTTTTTACTTGATATTTTAATGCTGCGCTACCTTGTGGCCCCCGCTGTTTACCGAGATACTAGTAGCTAGTTTGTAGCTAGGGACGCTCATGGCGATCACGAAGACGGACGTAGACACAATCGCCGCAAACTCAGTCCTTTGGGATTCGGGTAGGGGAAGCGTTGTCGGTTTCGGCGTTCGTAAGCAGCGCCGCGATGCGGTATTCGTGATCAAGTACTCGATCAACAGCCGCCAGCGCTGGTACACGATCGGACGGTTTGGATCCCCCTGGACCGTCGACCAGGCGCGTCTTGAAGCCAAAAGGTTCTTTGGCCTGGTCGCGTCGGGAATCGATCCTGGTCAAACCAAACGCAATGCCAAAGACGAGACGCCGGTACTCTCGGTTTCTGATCTTTGCGACCGCTATATGGAAGTGGCAACCGCGGGAGCCATTCTGACAAGGTTTAACAGACCCAAGAAGGGCTCTACGCTGCAAATCGATATTGGCCGCATCGAGCGACACATCAAGCCGCTGATCGGCACTACGGCGGTCACGGAGGTCGATGCCAAGGTCGTTAAGCGCCTTATCCAAGACGTAACCCTGGGCAAGTCGGCAACCGACGTCAAAACAAAAGCAAGAGGTCGCGCACGGGTTACCGGAGGCGCAGCCGCCGCAGCCCGTGTGGCTGACCTGTTGTCAGGAATAATGACCTGGGCCGTCGACGAAGCCATCGTTGACAAAAACCCAGTTCATGGCGTCCGACGGTTTCGAAGCGAGGCAAAACAGCGCTTTCTTAGCTATGATGAGTTGGCAGCGTTGGGAGCCATGCTCCGCAAAGGTAAAGACCAGACCGACAAAGCCTTTCATCCCTATGCCCTGGCGATCATCGAGCTTCTCTGCGTGACAGGCTGCCGATCAAGCGAGATTACCAAACTCGTTTGGTCCGAGTTCGACCGCGACCAGCACTGCCTCCGTCTCTCTGACACGAAATCAGGATACAGCTTGCGCGCCATCGGAAGTCAGGCGTCGGACTTAATTTGCAAGCAAGCGGTCATTGAATCGTCCCCGTTTGTATTCCCTGGCGCCAAGGGCATTTCAAACTACCAGGGATTGAACAAGGAAGCCCCGCGCTTCTTCGCGTCTGCAGGGCTGACGGGGGTGACATGCCATGTCCTCCGTCACACATTCGCTTCGGTCGCGTCAGGATTGGGCTATTCCGATTCGACGATTGCCGGATTGTTGGGTCACAAAGGTCGAGGGGTAACTTCTCGATACATCCATCGACCAGACGCAGCGCTAGCATCGGCTGCAGAAGCCGTTGCAACGGAAATTTCCGAAAAAATGAAAATTGAAATTAAGCGCTGACGCGGTTTGTGCGCACGTGCGGAAACGCGTTTTTGGACAATTCACAGGATTCGATTTTTCGCTCGTAAAGACCGCTGTTTGTCGCATGATCGGAAATGCGCTGCACGAATTTTGAAGCGGTGCATAATATGTCATCAACAAAATTTCGCATCGAGAGATTGCGAGCAATTGCGTGCTGACGCACCTCTCGCAGATGATGGGCGCGAATTTCCGCGCGACGATTTTCGCCGCCGTAAAGACCGCCGTTTCCGCCTCCATGAAATGAATCGCACAATGTGAACCCGCGCGCGGAGTTTAGCGGATAACGAAAATTTGGAGCGCGCGATTCCGCAACAACTGGAATCGCCTGCGTTTATCCGCGCGCGAACTTCTTCGCGTGACGTCGACCATTTTTCGCCGCCGTAAAGACGGCCGTTTTCAACGGATCGAAAATCAATCGCGCGCACTTCGAAGCGCGCGGAATTTAGCAAACAATGAAAACTGAAATCCAAATTTGATGCACGCGATTCCGCAATGACCCGCGTCATGTGCATTTATGCGCGCCGAATTTCTGCGCGTGATTTCGACGATTTTCGCCGCCGTAAAGGACGTGTGCACTCGAACAAAGGAGTACACGTTGTGCAGCAACCTCAATTTAAAAAAGCTGAAATCGACGCAGCTGAAAATGCGTTGTCCGATCGCCTGATTGACGAGAAAACACTAGCAGTTCGCTGGGGCGTTTCAACGAGGACGCTACAGAACAAACGCGTCGCCGGAAATGGAATTCCATTTCTGAAAATCAGCTCATCAGTGAGATATCGCATGAGCGATGTGATCGCATTCGAGAACGCCGCAACGCGTTTATCGACATCAGACTCTTCGGACGCAAATTGATCAGCATCACATCAGGTAATGTCGGTCACTGAGCTGCACACACGCGTCCGCACTGCAAGGCGCAATTCGCTTCAGCGATAGCTCAGTCCGACAGCAATTCGACCCGTCGTAAATGATCACATCGAACGACATTCGCTCGTTCGGCGATCTCCAACTTTTGTCCAACAGTCACCAACATTAACGAAAGGAAACTGCCGTGAAATCACGTCAGAAGGTAATCCGTCTCGCGCCGATCAACGCGGAAACAAACTTCGCAAGGTCCATCTTGCGGACCTCAAAAAATGCTCGCGATGACGGCATCCAAAAGCTCGGCAAGCGTTTGCGAAAACAGGACGGCGTCGCAAATGTGCTGGTCAAGATTCGGTCAGAGTTCAACCCACTCTCGCTTGCATATCATGACCACGTCAGGGGATCGACGGTTGCCGTTTACGCGGCCTCACGATTCCTCGTCGAGGACAAATCGTCATGGGTTGAGTTTTGTCGGCACCCCGAGTGGCAAGACTGGAAGCGACTCGCACCACGTGCAAGTCACCCAGAAGACGCACTGCGCGCCGCCGCAAGGATCGCTGTTGGATTTGGCAGCAAACGGGCAACTAGACGGGCCAGCCGCCTCTACCGGCTTCTGGAGCCGTTTTTCGCCCGCAATGCCTCCCTGCGAAAAGTTGCGTCCATCATCAATGACGGCGGCTTAAAGCGCTTAGCAGAGGCTGGCGCGACGTTGAAAAATGGAAAAAAGGGAGCGCCGAAATCAGCAAAGACTCCGCACTGCCGGTTTGACCTGAAGAACCAGAAGATGGCGAAGAAAATCGCGGCAATGACCCCAGGCACAAAATTTAGGTTGTCGGCTAAGGTGAAAAAAGCAAAAAGCGGCGCGATCGAAATTGGTATTTACGACATCAAAGCGACATAAGTTATTGTAATACACTAATTACATAACATGAATAATTCACGTAATAATAGCTATATGTGTCACAATAACTATAGATATTTAGTTATATGTTCATATAGCTATTATTTTTTTGTAAGGTACCTGCAATGAGACGAGAACCGATGCTAACCAAGCGCGTTTTCATTAAAACACATGATAAAATCGATGAGGCCATCACCAAAAAACTTCTCACCCCGCGAGGCGAGGAGCTTCTAAACATCGACTTGCGCGACGCGATGCTCGAAAGGGCGGCCAAACAGTTATACGCCATCAACAAAAGGTCCCGTATCGCCTTCGCCAAATCCATGCAAAGGACCTTCAAGCGCACAGTCAACAACAAGAGCAAGAAAGCTGCGTATCATTTCGTCACCCTGGCGCCAGCAAGGTTCGCTGTCCCCATCTCGCAAGCCTCGGCCATGGATGTCGCGCGCATCATCAAGTGGGCCAGGCGTCACCTCGGGAAATGTCACTTCATCGCCTGTGTAGAGGCTGCGGTCTACCCGAACCTTGCGAAGGCCGGCATCGCCCGGGAGATAGTGGTCTCTTGGCACATCCACGCCATCCTCTGGGGGGTCGAAAGCGAAGCCGTTAAAGAACGCGTGGACAGGGTGACCAAGCGGTGCCCCTCCCTCCTTCCGGGCGTACCGGCAGGGCACGTTGCGACGTTCACGGCCGACGAGATCCTTGGGCGGGTATGGTACGCTCTCAAGGCCCCCTGCTCGGAGCACAACGTGTACCCGATGAAGACATTGGATGTTGATGGGGAGACGGGGGAGATCTTCACGGTAGCTACCGGACGGTTCAGGCAGAAAAAGCGCGAGATCCGACCCGGCAATGCCGTCCGGATGGTTGGTGTCATGGGAGCCCGAACGATTCCGGACCTAGCTTTCGCCGGCGGGAAGGGTGCAGCGCTTCTGGAACGGGCTGAGAAGGCCGCCCGACGCACGCTGGAGAAGCAAGACAGGGAAACCGCGCTGCGGCTCGACCGGCTGTTTAAGTAACTTTGACGTTACCTCCCTCGGCGAGGCTAAATCGCCGGTCCCCACGATCGTCATCGCTGATCGGTGTTGGCGCCTTCTCCTCGGTCCGGTTAGCTCGCCAATTGCTAGGGCGCGTCGGCTTTCTGCATCACATGTACCGACGCGGCTGCCAGCGGCAGCAAGAAGAACAGCTCAGGCGCGCTTCATCTTGACAACTTGCGAGCGGTCTTCCTGTTCGCTAGGCTGAAAG
The DNA here is from genome assembly GCF_057786095.1 of Mesorhizobium sp. P160219. NCBI lineage: Bacteria > Pseudomonadati > Pseudomonadota > Alphaproteobacteria > Hyphomicrobiales > Phyllobacteriaceae > Mesorhizobium > Mesorhizobium sp. P160219. The sequence goes on along the minus strand of NZ_JBYNWG010000001.1, from coordinate 4,073,394 downwards.
GTCCGCCAAGCCGGCGGCAGGTTCTGCTCCCAACTGAAGAAATCCCGCAGCAACCAGTCTCTTTCGGGCATGGCTATTTCCGACATCGGCGGTAGAACCCGCTTCCAACCCGGCTCGCCACTGGCCGACGCGAGCACCGCCTTCACCGAGGCCGGGAACGGTTTCCTCGAAAGGATGGAGTCGCCGCCCAACAAGGCCGGCACGAGCTTGCGGCGATCGAAGGCGGTCGGCGCGTCGAACATCGCCCGCATCAGACGCGGCATGGCGTTGCCGAGGCCGCATATGGTGCCGCGCGCGCCCGCCGCGAGCGTTTGCGGTAGATGGGTCTCAGAGCCCGTGTAGATGGACAAGTGCGAGAAGCGGCCGATCAAGGCCTCGGTGAAATCCAGGTCCCCGCCGCTGTCCTTCACGCCACTGATGATCCCCGGATAGGCCTCGTCCAGCCGCCGGATGACGCGCGGCGTCAGTGGGACGCCGCAAATATCCGGGAAATGATAGAGGCACAGTTTCAGATCGACACGCGAGATACGGTCGATGACAGTCGCGTAGAAGCGGAAGGTGCCGTCCTCGGTGATGCCGCCGCGATAGACGCAAGGCGGCATCAGCAGCAGGCTGTCAACGCCACGGTCCAGCGCATGATGAGCCAGCCGTGCAATATCCGGGATCGACAGTGCGCCGACCGAGACGATGAGCCGACCTGGCGCGATACCGGCGGCAATGACGCCATCGAGTGCTTCTGTCCTGTCCTCCACCGAGAACTCGGTGCCCTCGCCCGTCGTGCCAAAGAGCGCGATGCCGTCGCAACCGGCACCGAACAGCATCTCGATGTGACGGACGAGCAGTTTGATGTCGGGGTGCAGGTCGGTCGTCAGCGGTGTCGCCGCCGCGACCATGAAGCAATCGATCCTCGGCAGGGCTGGCGTCTGGATCTTCATAGTGGGCTCGCTCGTCTGTTTGAGAGCAGTTTGTGCCCTCCGGCTCCAACAAATGATGATTGATTGCCTATTGTCAACATTCAGCTTGACGATTTGTAGCTGTGGTGAAACCATCCGTTCGTCAGGTCGCGCGCCATCGAAGGCGCCCCAACAGCGACGCAGAGGGGAAGAGCATGAGCAAACAGGAGTCTTCATTTCTTAATCGTGCCGTTGGCCGCCGCACGGTAGTTGCCGGCGCCTTGGGCGTCCTGGCGGCGCCCTTCGTCTCGCGGCTCGCTTTCGCGGCAGGCAAGGTCATCCGTGCCTCGACGCCCGGTCCGGACACAGAATGGCAATCCAAGGCGCTGCAAGCGTTCAAGGCGGAACTCGACAAGTCGATGCCGGGTGCTTTCGACGTACAGTTGCACTACAACGGCACGCTGTTCGCGCAGGGCACGGAAATCGAGGCGATGCAGCGCGGCAATCTCGAAATCGCTCTCACCTCGCCTTCGGATATTTCGGAACTGGTCCCGGAATTCTCGATCTTCACCACCGGCTATCTGTTCCGCGATGCCAAACACCTGGATGCGGTGTACGGCGGCGACATCGGCAAGGAATTCAAGGACAAGGTGGCGAGCGATCTGAAATTGCAGATCCTTAGGAGCCAGTATCTCGGCACGCGGCATGTCATCCTGCGGACAGCCCGCACCGTCAATGTGCCGGCGGATCTCAAGGGCGTGAAGCTGCGCATGCCGGGTTCGGCTGCCTGGCAATTCCTCGGCAACGCGCTTGGCGCCAGCGCCACGCCGCTGGCCTTCGAGGAAGTCTATCTTGCCATGCAAACCGGCACGATCGACGGCCTCGAAAACCCGCTGCCGGACGCCATCGCTTCAAAGTTCTACGAGGTGTCGAAACAGGTCGTGCTGACCGGCCACCAGGTTGCGAATGTCTTCTTCACAATGCCGACCGCGTTCTGGGACGGGCTCAGTGACGATGAGAAGAAGGCGATCCTCGCGGCCGAGGAAGTGGCCAAGAAGGTCAATGACGACGGCGTGATCGCCACTGAAAACGATGGCAAGGCGTTCCTTGAGGCACACGGCAACAGGGTGACGACCCCCGACGTCGCGGCTTTCCAAAAACATGTGCTCGATGCTTTCGTCAATTCGGACTTTTCGAAGACCTGGCCCAAGGGCATGCTTGATCGTATCGGCGCTGCCTAAGCTCGGTTGATGCCGTCCTTGGCCATCGTTTGGAAGCGACTGGCGGAGTCGGTGAGCGTCGTGGCTTTTGCCGTGATGTTCGCCGGCTTCGTCATCGGCATCGTCGCCCGCTACGTCTTCAACGCGCCGATATCGTGGACGAACGAGCTTTGCGTGGTCGCCTATGTGTGGATCGTGTTCTGGACGAGCGACATACTGATCAAGGAGCGGCAGCACATCGTCTTCGACGTTATCTACGGCCTGTTTCCACCCCGGTCGCGACGAGCCCTGGCGATCTTCGTGACGCTTTCCCTGGCGGTGGTGTTCCTTGCCGCCCTGCCCGGCACTTTCGACTACATCCTGTTCCTTCGCAATCGTCACTCGACCTTGCTGCATCTTCCCATGCAGTTCGTGTTCGGAAGTTTCCTGATCTTCCTCGTCGCCGTAGTCGTCAGCGCACTTCGGCGCCTCTGGCAATTGTTACGACCCGGTTGGGAACAGCATATCTAGGAATTTTTCATGTCCTTCGCCGTCGAGGTGATGTTCGTTCTATTCTTCGTCTGGATGTTCGCCGGCATGCCGCTCGGCCACGCCATGCTGGCCTCCGGCATCGTGTACTTCGTCATCACCGGCCGCGACATGGGCCTGGTCGCCAGCCAGAGCCTCAATGGGATCTACGGCAACTTCGTCATGCTAGCGGTGCCATTGTTCATCTTTGCCGCCGAGTTGATGAATGCCGGTAAGATGACCGACAAGATGTTCGGCTTCGCCAACCTCCTCGTCGGCCGGTTTCGGGGCGGGCTCGCCCATGTCAACATCGTCGCCAGCGTGATCTTTGCCGGCATGAGCGGCAGCGCGCTGGCGGACGCGGCAGGTCCCGGCAAGATCTCCATCGACATGATGATCAAGGCCGGCTACCGCCCCGGTTTTGCGGCGGCGCTGACGTCGGCATCCTCGATCCTGGGACCGATCATTCCACCCTCCATCCCGATGGTGCTCTACGGCGTCGTTTCCAACACGTCGATCGGCTATCTTTTCATGGGGGGTGTCGGCCCCGGCATCTTTCTGGCGCTGGTCATGATGGCGGTGGTGGCAGTGCAGGCGCGGCTGCAGAATTTTCCGACACAGCCGAAGCCAACCCGGCAAGAAGCGATTGCCGTGACACGCGACGCGGCACCGACCCTGGTGTTGCCCGTCATCCTGCTCGGCGGCATCTACTCGGGCGCGGTCACTCCGACCGAAGCCGCGGCGGTGGCGGCTTTCTGCGCACTGTTGCTCGCGCTGTTCTGGTATCGGACACTGTCGCCAAAGGTCCTGTTCAATGTGTTGATGGAATCGTCGCGCTCGACCGCTATCGTGGCGATCACCATCGCCGGTGCCGTGCTGATGAACTACGTCGTCGCGGCAGAGCAGATACCGGATCAGCTCGGAAGCTGGATTGCCTCGCTGGACCTCAGCCCGCTGATGTTCATGCTGCTGGTGACGGTTTTGTTCCTGATCCTCGGTGCACTGCTCGACACCTTGCTGATGCTGCTGATCGTCATCCCGATCCTGATGCCGACCGTGCGGGAACTTGGCATCGATCCCGTCTATTTCGGCGTCGTCTCCACGGTGAATATGATGATCGGGCTAATTACACCGCCGATGGGACAGTTGGTTTTCCTCATATCAGGCATTACCGGCATAAAGGTCGCGACCATTCTTGGCGAAGTCTGGTTGCTGCTTTTCATCTTGATCCTAGCGCTCTTCGTCCTCGTCTTCGTGCCCCAGATTACGCTCTGGCTGCCGGAGATGGCGGGCTACGTGCCGGTAGGAACATTCCACTGAATTACCCCGAGGACATGACATGCCCGCTATGAAGGAACTGGTCAAAGGCACCGATCGCTACCGCCACTACATCAATGGCGAATGGGTCGATTCCACCATCAAGGAATGGATCGAGGTCGAAAACCCGGCAACGCAGGCGGTGATCGCCTCGGTGCCGAAAGGCGGCGCGGACGATGCCGACCGGGCGCTGGTGGCCGCTCGCGCCGCCCAGCCTGGTTGGGAAGCCCTACCGCCGGCGGCGCGTGGGCAATTGCTAAAGGATCTGGCGCGGCTGATCCTCGAAAACCGCGAACGGCTGGCGCGCATCGTCGTTGCCGAACAAGGCAAGCCGATCCACGAGGCGCGCGGCGAAATCGAGGGGGCGGCGCTCTATCTCACCTACGCCGCCGAGGAAGCACGCCGCATCACCGGCGACATCATTCCGTCCGATGTGCCGGACGAGCAGATCTGGATCCAGCGTGTCGCCCATGGAGTCGTCATCGGCCTGACGGCCTGGAACTATCCGGCGGCGCTGATGTGCCGCAAGATGGGTCCGGCGCTGCTCGCCGGAAACACCATCGTCATCAAGTCGCATGAGGGCACGCCGATCTCGGCGCTGGAGATCGCGCAGCTCTCCTCGCAGCTCGACTTCCCGCCTGGCGTGATCAATGTCGTCAGCGGCACCGGCGAAGGCATCGGTGCGGCCCTGGTGCGCCATCCTATCCCACGTCTCATCACGCTCACCGGCAGTGTGCGCGCCGGCAAGGAGATCTTCCGTGCCGCTGCTGAAGATCTCAAATTGCTGCGGCTTGAGCTCGGTGGCAAGGCGCCCTTCGTCGTCGCCGAGGATGCCGACATCGGAGCAGCCGTTCGCGCGGCCGTGCTGTCGCGCTTCGAGAATTGCGGCCAGATCTGCATCTGCAACGAGCGCATGTATGTGCATAGGCGCGTCGCCGACGAATTCCTGGAGAAGTTCACCCGCGCGGTGAAGGCACTAAAGGTCGGCGATCCCACCACATTGGTAGATGTCGGGCCGAAATTCAGCGGCATGGAACTCGACAAGGTCGAGCGCATGGTCGAGATGGCACGCTCCACCGGTGCTGAAGTGCTGACCGGCGGGCGGCGCCTGACAGAGGGCGAATTCGCGCGCGGACACTGGTACGAGCCAACCGTGATGACCGTCACCGACAATCAGATGCGCATCATGCAGGACGAGGTCTTCGGCCCTGTCGTTCCGGTGATGACGGTCGGTGATTTCGATGAAGGGCTGCGGCTTGCCAATGAATCGAACTACGGCCTGTCGGCCTACGTCTTCACCAAGGATATGCGCCGGGTGATGCGGCTGGTGCGAGAGCTGAAGTTCGGCGAGATCTATGTCAATCGGCCCGGCGGCGACGCCGTGCATGCCCACCACGCCGGCATCCGCGACAGCGGCATCGGAGGCGAGGACGGCAAGTACGGGCTGGACGCCTATTTCCAGAAGAAGACTATCTACGTCAATTACGCTTGAGTCGTTTCGTCGGGGCGCGATCCAATAGGCAAGGCATTGCGCCTTCGCCGCCGGGACCGTAAGGCTGGCCGCAATGGCACGGGCGGTGCGATGAGTTTTGCCGATCAACTACAGCGCTTCGGGCTGCTTTTGCCGCAAGGCCGCGCGACAGTGGTGCTGGCAGGCACGCCGGACGAGATCGGCCGGGTCTATGAGACGGTCGATGCAGCGCTCCGGCAGCGACCCGGCTATCGGCTTGTGCTGGCAGCGGCGGCCGAAGACCTCTCGGAACTGCGCCGGCGATATCCTCATGAACTGGTGCTGCCCTTGCCCTATCCAGCGGGCGCCGGGCTTTGGCGGCGTCGTCTGGAAGCGATCCTGGTCATCGGTCCGGCGAGACTGAACGCGGAATTTGGGAAGGCCGGCGTCCTCGACAGCAACGACCCCATGACAGCCGGGACGGTCGCGACAATGCTGCCGCCCCGCGACTTGCCGGCTCGTCCGGTTTCCACCAGCACATTCCTGATCGACCTGCTGGGTGGAAGTAGTATCGCTTCGCTGGCCGACCTCAAGACGCGGCTCGGCAATCCACGAACGATAGTCTGTCTTGGCAACGGTCCATCATCCGAGGATCCGAGACTTTCGGACCATCGCGATGCCGCGCTGTTTCGCGTCAACTGGAACTGGCGCGGGCGCGGCTGGATGACGGAGCCCGCTGTCGTCTTCACCGCCGATCCCGACCTTCCCGGTTCTGGACGGCGGCCGATCATCACCTTTCCGACCGCTGCGATCGGCCGGCCAATCCTGATGCGCCATACGAGGGCGATGCGTCCTCCTTCGGCTGGCTATATTTTTCTTGATGCCTTCGATCCGACGCTCGCAGATCTTTCCGGACCAATGATCCCGACCAACGGTGCGCTGATGATTGCCGTGGCCGCGGCAGTTGGAGCCGAACGGATCGTGATAGCCGGAATGGACCTCTACCAGCACCCGCACGGACGCTATCCCGGCGATGCCACGGCGTTTGACGGCTACTCGCGCGAACACAGCGCCGAGATCGACCTGGCGTTGATGCGCACCGCTTTGGGCGGTTTCAAAGGCGAAAAGATTATCCTCAGCGACAATCTGCGCGCCGCGCTCCAAACGCCTGGATAGCCGGCCTTGTCATATTGCAGGTGGCGCCCTCAGGACGCCTTTTCCCGGATGGGCTTGGCGCTGCCGCCTTGCTTTAACAGTTTCGCCAGCAGCTTGACTTCGGCATCGTTATGATTGCGCGCCAGCTTCTCGGCCCGGTCCGCATCGCCGGCGATCACCGCCTCGATCAACGCCTTGTGCTCGGCAATCAGCTCTTCATAGTCGTTGGGCAGAAAGCCCGATTGCACCATGTGGAAGCGGACCTGCTGGACGATGAAGCGGTGTTGTTCGGCCAGGCGCTCATGCCTGGCTAGCTCTATAATCGCCCCGTGCAGGTCGAAATCGATCCCTGTGGCATCCTGGAAGCGGCCCTCGCGAATGGCGTGCAGCAGGTCGTCGGCAATGGCACGCAGGCGCATTCCATCTGTTTCGCTAACGTTGGCCGCGGCAAGGCGCGCGCCCAACCCTTCCAGCGCGCCGCGCAGCGTGTAGATTTCCCAGGCATCGACGGTAGAGGTGCCCGAAACTTCCCAGCGGGTGAAGGCCACCTGCTGGACAAGACCTTCATTGGCCAGTTGCGCCAGTGCCGAACGCACTGTGCCGCGGCTGACTTCAAGTTCCTCGGACAGTTGGGTCTCAAGCAGCCGTTCGCCGGCCGGCAGCACGCCTTCGAGTATATGCGAGCGTATCTGGTCGGCGGCCCTGCGGTCGAGCAGACGCTTTTCAGACTTGAGACTTGTAAGCTTCGTCATCAATCGACTCATGGCCAACGGTGCCAACTACATATTCCGGCGCCTTGGCCCACGCAACCGGCATTGCTGACAATTAACGATAGCTCATCGCCACTGAGGAAATGCTGTTTGGCACCCAAAGCCGCTGGGGACGAGAGAGCCCTGAAGGTGGCACACAGATTTATGTTTGCTGATTGCTGACAATCAGGCAAAACTATGTTTGATTGCTTTCCTAGGAGTGGGCAATGGCCGAAGTGAAAAGCGTGGTTCTACAGCTGAAGCCCGACGACGAGGTGGCCGTGGCGCTTCGCGACATCCATGCCGGCGAGACCCTGGTGCCGTTTGGCCCGCTTGCAACCACCGCTATCCCCTTCGGCCATAAGGTAGCGTTGCGACCGCTGGAACAGGGAGAGGTGATCCACCGCCTCGGCCAGCCGATCGGTCTGGCGACGGCCGCTATCCCCGCTGGAGCGCATGTCCACCTTCACAATATGGGTTTCGAGGCATCGATGGCAGGGCGTGCGATCGGCACACGGCTATCCAATGCGCCAGTGCGGTTGCCATCGGATATCCCGACCTTCGACGGCTATCTTCGCGCGGATGGCAAGGTTGGAACACGCAACTATGTCGGCGTCCTGACCTCGGTGAATTGCTCGGCGCTGGTCGCGCGCATGATCGCCGATCATTTCCGTGATCCGAGGCGGTTGCTGCCCTACCCGGGCGTCGACGGGGTGGTCGCGTTGACCCACAAGTCAGGTTGCAGCGTCGCCGATGGCTCTATGTCGATGAAGATGCTTCGGCGGACGCTCGCGGGCTACGCGCGGCACCCGAATGTTTCTGGCGCGCTGCTTGTCGGGCTTGGCTGCGAGGACAATCAGATCGACCAGTTGATCGACGAAGAGCAACTCGAGCTCGGTGACGACCTGGCCAAGCTGGTGATGCAGGAGACCGGCGGAACCCGTTCGAGCATTTCGCGCGGCATCGAGATGGTCGAAGCCATGCTGGAAAAGGCGGCAAAGAAGCAACGACAGAGGGTCCCTGCGAGCGAGATCATGGTCGGGTTGCAATGTGGTGGCTCCGACAGCTTTTCGGGAATTTCCGCCAATCCCGCACTCGGTGCCGCGGTGGACCGTCTCGTTGCCTGCGGCGGTACGGCGATCCTGGCGGAGACACCGGAAATTTACGGTGCTGAAAACCTCTTGCTCGAACGCGCCGTGACCAAGGAAGTCGGCGAGCGGCTGATCGGGCTGCTCGAATGGTGGGACGACTACACCAGCCGCGAACCGCAAGGTTTCGACAATAACCCTTCGCCAGGCAACAAGGCAGGCGGATTGACCACCATCCTCGAGAAATCGCTGGGCGCGGTGGCCAAGGGCGGCACCAGCAACCTCGTCGAGGTCTACGGTTATGGACGTCCAATAGACAAGCGCGGCCTGGTGTTCATGGACTCGCCCGGTTTCGATCCGATGTCGGCGACCGGTCAGGTCGCGTGCGGCGCCAATTTGATCGCATTCACCACCGGGCGCGGCTCCTGCTTCGGCTGCCGGCCGGCACCCTCGATCAAGCTCGCGACCAACTCCGAAATGTATGCCCGCATGGAAGAGGACATGGACATCAATTGCGGATCGATCCTCGATGGCGACAGGTCGATCGACGAGATGGGCGAAGCGATCTTTCGCGAGATGATCGCCACCGCCTCGGGCAAAGCCACCAAGAGCGAACTGCTCGGCTACGGCGACGACGAGTTCGCGCCATGGCATGTCAACGCGTGGCTATAGGCCAGGAATTCGGAGGGACATCATGCCGACAATCAGCGTTAGGCTGCTCAAGGGACGCAGCATCGATCAGAAACGCGAATTCGTCGAGGTCGTGACGCGCGAAGCGGCGAGCATCCTCAAATGCGGACCTGACGTGATCGACATCATTTTCGAGGATGTCGAGAAGCACGATTGGGCGGTGGGCGGCAAGCTCGCGTCCGACAAATAGCGTGCCAATGATGCAGTCGGCACGGCTCAGCGTCGATATCGGTGGCACGTTCACCGATCTGGTGCTGCTCAGAAATGACGGCCTCACCTTCTCGGCCAAGGTTAGCTCAACGCCGGCGGCACCCGAGGACGCCGTTATATCGGGCATGGCCGAAGTGCTGGCTGCCGCCGACATCCCTGCCGCCGCCCTCACTGAGATTTTGCACGGGACAACGGTCGGTTCGAACACACTGCTGCAGAAACTTGGCGCCCGCACGGGACTGATCACGACCAAGGGGTTTCGCGACGTGCTGGAGATCGGCCGGCTGCGCACGCCCGGCATGTTCGACCTGACCTGGGACAAGCCGGAACCGCTGGTTGCCAGGCGATACCGGCTGGAAGTGGCCGAGAGGACGCTGGCGGACGGCACCATCCAAACACCGGTCGTCGCCGAGGACGTGCTCAGGGCGGGCGCCTTCTTTCGTGACGAAAGCATCCAGTCCGTCGCCATCTGCTTCCTCAATTCCTACAAGAACCCAGAGAATGAACGCAGCGCCGCGCAAATCTTCTCGCAGGCTTTCGCCGAGATCGCGGTGACGGCCTCCGTCGACGTGCTGCCCGAAGCGGGCGAATACGAACGTACCTCGACGGTGGCTGTGAATGCCTACGTGCTGCCGCCGCTTAAGGGGTATCTGGAGCGTCTCGAGCATAAATTGCGGTCGGCGGGTGTCACCGCGCCGCTGTTGATCGGCAATTCCAATGGCGGCCTGTCTGCGTCCACCACTGCGCAGAGCAAGCCGGTTTTCTTCATATCGTCGGGTCGTTCTTCAGGCGCCGTCGGTGCCGCACGCCTGGGCGCGGCTCTGGGCGAACCCAATCTCGTTGCCTTCGACATGGGCGGAACGACGGCATCGGCGGCACTCATCCACCGGGGCGTGCTGAGCCGCACGCATGAATACGAGTTCCGCGCCGGAATGTCGGTGCCATCGCGCTTCATCAAGGCCGGCGGCTACATGATGCGGGTGCCGACGGTGGATGTGGCCGAGGTCGGCAACGGCGCCGGTTCCATCGCCGCGATCGACGCCGCCGGCCTGCTCACTGTCGGTCCAATTTCGGCGGGCGCCGATCCCGGTCCCGTCTGCTATGGGCTGGGCGGCGCACGGCCGACGGTAACGGATGCCAATGTCGTGCTTGGCTACTTGCCGCCGCGACTGGCTGGCGGCACGCTGAGGCTGGACGTCGAGGCAGCGCGCATGGCGATCGACAAGACGCTGGGAAGCCCACTCGGGCTCTCCGCGGCAGCGGCGGCCTGCGGGATCCGGGAGATCGCCAACGCCAACATGGTTCGCGCCATCCGTGCCGTGACGGTAGAGCGGGGTCTCGATCCGCGCGACCTCACGCTGCTTGCCTTCGGTGGCTCGGGTCCGGTGCATGCCTGCGATCTCGCCAGAACGCTCGGCATCACACGGGTTGTGTTTCCGCCGTCGCCAGGGGTGTTCACGGCAATGGGCATGCTGGCCGGCAGCATCGAACATCACGAGTTGCGGTCGGCGCAAGCGAGGCTCGATCTGCTGGGGTTTGAAGTGGTTGAAAGGTTGCGGCGCGAGATGCGCGCGGCCGCTACCGTGGCGCTGACAAGACAGGGCTATGCGGCCGAGACGGTCGGCTTCAGCGAGGCGATCGATCTGCGCCTCGAGGGACAGGACGCGTCGCTGTCCATACCGTTCTCCGGTGCGTTCGACGCAGCTTCCCTGCGGCCGGCGTTCATCGCGGCCTATCGCGACACCTACGGCTACACGCCAAACGACGCGGTGGAAGCGGTGGCGCTGCGGCTGCATGCCCACGCGCGGATATCGGAGCCGCTCGATTTCACCTCGCTCAAGGCCGCACGGACCGATGTCGGTGCGCGCGAGGAGAGGCGCATGGTGCACTTCACCCGCGACGCGGCGATCGAGACGACGATCGTACCACGTGCGTCAGTGGTATCGGCGCTCTCCGGACCGGTGATCATCGAGGGCGCGGACACCACTATTGTTATCCCGCCCGGAATCCGGGTCGAACCAAATGCGACCGGCAGCCTGATCGCGACGCTGGAGGCTGCTTGATGACCGCCATCGATCCCATCACGTTCGCGGTCATCAAGTCGGGGCTCGACACCATCGTCGACGACATGGCCTACGCGGTGATGCGCACCGCCCGCTCGCCGATCGTGCGCGATGTTCTCGATTATTCGGTGACGCTCTGCGATGCCAAAGGGCGGATCCTCAGCCAGGCAAAGACCGTCGCCCTGCACTTGGGCGCCGTCCCGGACGCGATGGACGTGATCGTCGAGCGCTTCCGCGACGACATGTTCCGGGGCGATGTGATCGTGCTCAACGATCCTTATGACGGCGGCATGCACCTGCCCGACATCTTCATGTTCAAGCCGATCTTTTCCAGCAAACGATTGCTCGGATTTTCCGTCGTGATCGCCCATCATTGCGATGTCGGTGGCCGGGTGCCGGGCTCGAATGCGTCGGATTCGACCGAGATTTTCCAGGAAGGCCTGCGCATCGCGCCGATGAAGCTCTATGAGCGCGGCCTGCCCAACAGGACGTTGTTCAATATCATCGAGAAGAACGTGCGGCTGCCGGCCATGGTGCTCGGCGATCTCGATGCGCAATACGCCACGTGCAACATCGGCGAACGCGAGATGTTGCGGCTGTTCGAGCGGTACGGCGAAGAACTGGAAGCCTATTTCGACCGGCTGATCGACTACGGCGAGGAACTGACGCGCAAGGCGATCGCCGGCTGGCCGGATGGCGAGTACGCCTTCACCGATTACATCGACGGCGATGGCTTCTCGCCCGCGCCGATCCCGATCGTCTGTCGGATCACGGTGAAGGGCGACCATCTGTGGGTCGACTTCGCCGGCTCATCGCCACAGGTGAAGGGCGCGATCAATGCCACGCTCTCTTTCGTCAAGTCCTCGACCTATCTGACCATACGCTGCGCCCTCGACCACGACGTTCCCAACAATGCCGGCGTCTATCGCTGCATCACCGTGACGGCGCCGGAGGGATCGATCCTCAATCCGAACATGCCAGCTCCGGTGGCGGCGCGGGCGCTGACTGGCTACCGCGTCGTCGACACGGTGATGGGGGCTCTGGCACAGATCGCGCCGAAGCGGCTGATGGCGGCAGGCGAAGGCGGCAACACAGTAGTCGCCATCGGCGGCTATCACGGGCCTGAGTGCAAACCTTTTATCCTGGTGGATATGATCAACGGTGCCTGGGGCGGTCGGTCCGACAAGGACGGCATCGAAGGTATCACCAATCCCAGCCAGAACATGTCGAACTTGCCTATCGAGACGATCGAGGCGCGCTACCCCGTGATGATGGAGGAGTATGCGCTGCGAGAAGATTCCGGCGGCGCCGGGCAATTTCGTGGCGGGCTAGGACTGGTGCGGCAATATCGCCTGCAGGCGGACACGGCGGTCCTGCAATTGCGCGCCGACCGTCACGAGCATTCGCCCTATGGGCTGTTCGGCGGCCAGGCGGCGGCGAGTTCAAGGAATCTGCTGAAACAAGACGGCGAATGGCGCGTGCTGCCGGCAAAGGTGACGCTGGAGATCGGCAAGGACACCGTGATCCGCCATGAACAGGCTGGCGGCGGTGGTTGGGGCGACCCGGCAAGTCGCGGCCGAGACTCCATCGCGACCGACCTGGCCAACGGAAAGATCTCACCTGCGCGCGCCATGGCCGACTATCGTTTTGAGGCAGAGCCAAAGGCAGACGGCGACGACACTTCAACCTGACGTCCAACACACAATGCCGGCTAAGGTGCCTGCAAAAACTGGAGATCTGATATGACTTGGACAGGCGTATTTCCCGCTGTCACCACGAAGATGCAGGCATCTGGAGCGATCGATATCGAAGCTACCCAGAACAGCATCGATAGGCTCATTGAAAATGGCATCTCCGGCGTGATCGTGCTGCCGATGCTTGGCGAAAATGCCACGCTCACTCAGTCGGAACGCGACACTGTCGTTCGCGCCGCGAAAGAAGTCGTCGCGGGACGGGTGCCGCTGCTGTCGGGCCTTGCGGAGCTGTCCACCGACAATGCATCGGCTGCGGCTCGCAACTACCAGAAGCTTGGAGCCGAAGGCCTAATGACCTTCCCTAGCCTCGCCTATCGCACCGACCGCCAGGAGACCGTCGCCTGGTACAAAACGGTGGCCGAGGCGAGCGATCTGCCGGTCATGATCTACAACAACCCCATTGCCTACAAAGTTGACGTTGATGTCGAAACGCTGAAGGCGCTGGTCGACGTACCCGGCATCGTGGCCGTCAAGGAAGAAACCGGTGACATCCGCAGGGTCACCGACCTGTTTAACGCCTTCGGCGATCGCTTCGATATCTTTTGCGGCGTGGACGATCTGATCCTTGAAAGCCTGGCGCTGGGTGCCATTGGCTGGGTCTCTGGCATGACGAATGCATGGCCAGCCGAGTGCGTATCCCTGTTCAACACGGCACGAGGCGGTGACTTCGCGACGGCCCTTCCTTTGTACCGGCTGCTGACGCCGGCGTTTCATCTCGATACCGACGTCAAGTTGGTCCAGTACATAAAACTTGCCGAGCATCTGGTGTACGGCGCCCCAGAGCATGTCCGAAAACCACGCCTCCCGATCACTGGTGAGGAACGGGCGAACGTCGAGGAGATCATCATGCAGGCGATTTCAGATCTATCATGCTTGGCCGGTCGCAAAGTGGAAAGGGCTGATGTGGCCGCCAGTGATGTTTGTGGCGAAGTGCAAAGCAAAAGCTAGCCGTTGAATGCCGGCAGTGTGAGGCCCTTGACGCCAACGTCGAGCGCGAACAATCCACCCGGATTATTCTGTCCGACAAAGTGGCAGGCCGGACGTTTGAGTACTGCTGAGGTGACACACAGGATGGCCCTGCATTAATGCGGGCGTTTGCGGCACAAATGCAGGCGTTTATCGCCGGTACGGAAACCTCCCAGGAACCAAGGTGCGTGCGGCGCTAACGGTGATTAGAGATCGCGATTACGCGTTCGACAATGGTCAACTGGTCGCTGGCATTTCGGCGCTCGCGGTTCCCATTTTGCCTCGCGGAAGAGATGCAATCGCTGCTATTAACATGACGAGTGCGCGATTGGCTCCGGACCGTTTGGTATCGCTGGTTGGATTGCTGCATCGAGATACCCGCCAAATTGAAGAGGCGCTGAATGCCCTCGAAGGTTCTCACATCGCCCCAACCAGCTAAATGCGACCAGGAGGCGTGAACTGCTTTGGACGCAGACAATACGCTTTGCGTACCAAATGTCTGCTCACTGACTAGACACCAAACAGCCCGAGCCGCCGACTTGAGGCGCAAAGCTGCCGTTCATCTCGCGGATAATAGCCGCGCCCTTCAAGACCGCGGTCTGGCGCTCAAAATCCGTCAAAGAGTCCGATAGTGTGAAATGGGTATTTCACACTGAAAAGTCCATTGCTGCCGGCCCCTTGTCTGACAAAGGCTACAGATCGACCGCACGTTGGATAACGTCGTGCCACGCCTTCGGCGAGTATCCGGTCGATGGGTGCTGCATCCGCACTGCGCGCATAGGTGGATTTCGGGGCAGATCGATCCACTCGCCAGCGAACGACCATGGGTGTCCATCGTATTCAGGATAGTGGTTCCTGATTATCCATGGAAAAAGCTCGTAACCCCAGATCAACAGCACTTGGGGGTTCGTCGCTTGAAGCACATCCTCGAACGAGGCCTTGCCGTCCTGAAACTGCTCGGGGGTAGGCCTGTTGGATCGAGGCGTTTTGGCGAGCACTTTTGGGATGTAGTTATACAGGGCTAGTGAACTCCAGACTTCAAATTCGCCCCGCTTGCCATCGCACTCGAGTTCTTCACGACTCTTGCCAGATACGGCCCAAGCGACGTTGTCAAAGGTCCGGACCCAGCGCTCACCGGCCGGCCTCGATTGGTAGAGCCTCATCGCATCAGCAGTCATCTCAGGAACTTTGCTGCCTACCGGATGTTCGCCTGCATAGTGCGATTCACCGACACAGAGCACCCGTCTTCCGCCCACGATGTTGTCGGCAACACCAAATCGTTCCCCCACCCACGGCTCAAACATTATCGTCCCCATCTTCCTTGATTTCAAAAGGCGGCAGTTTGTGCGTCCATCCGGCTAGCATGGCTCCTAGCACAGCTCCAACGATAGCGTGCGGAGGATCATACGTGCTGTGTGCATGGGCGACCTTACGCTGACTATCGATGAGACAAACTCGATAATCCGTTCCCCAATTGACGTTGTCCTCCTCGCTGATCGTAAGGCGGAGGTAAGAGCCGAAGACTCGATCCTTGAATTTCAAGGCATCGTCCACTTTCGTGGTGAAGTGAGGGATCAATTCGAGGCGGGGGCTTTCTATGAATTCACCGTCGGGGCGGAAGTAGCCGTGACGTCCCATTTCGACAACATGGACGCCGTCGTCCTCAACATAGTCGACTTCGAATATATGTGTTTCGCTGACCCAGTCTTCATGGACAGCGGGCAGCAGTTCTCGCAACTTGAGTTCCGCATCAAGTGCATCCGGAGGCAAAGCGCTCAACGTCACATCATTGTTCATGACGGTGCCCCGCCGAACGGGGCGTGGGTCGATGGCTCTAAAAAGGTCTGCGTCATAGTCGCGACTGGCGTAGTCGACCCCTACCAGGGGCAATAGACCCGCGAGCCTGATAATGGTCGATCGCGGGATTTCTCTGTGTTCAACGTAGGCCATAGGTTCTCCTTGGTCTTGCCAAGCCAGAACCTTTCTTGAGCGTCTAATTCAGCCTTTGCGTCCGCAAAAAATCTTGCCGAAGCAGAATCTATGGTGGCGTATGGGTGCTGGTCACTGGAGGTCACCACTGTCCAAGAGCGCCTGGAAAGCTCGCAGACCCACGACGCATTTGCTGTGCAGACCATAGCCGGCGAACCTTGCAACAAAAAACCTCAACTCGAAATCAACCGGCTCGTCGACGGAGCCAATTAATCTACGGAGAATCGTACTGTTTGGGTTCGTGTTTGCGATAATAATTATAACTTCTGGCCTACCCGACACCGTAACTCCGTCAAACACCTTAGCACGATTGAATCTCAGTAGCCCAAGTTGATCCAACTGGCGGAATTGACTCTCAATCATATTATTCAATTTCTCACTTCTTAATTCATCGCGTAGAGTTGCGCTCAAATCCGCAAGATGCTTCTGTAAACCCGCCTTTCCATCCAGAGCAGAA
Organism: Mesorhizobium sp. P160219; assembly: GCF_057786095.1. NCBI lineage: Bacteria > Pseudomonadati > Pseudomonadota > Alphaproteobacteria > Hyphomicrobiales > Phyllobacteriaceae > Mesorhizobium > Mesorhizobium sp. P160219. The sequence continues at coordinate 4,056,886 of NZ_JBYNWG010000001.1, read as the reverse complement.
TCTCCGTACTTCATCTCTATGAAGACTGGACCACATTTTTTTCCTGTCTTTTTGTCCTTGGCCAACCATCTAAGGCCAACCATATCAAACCGCCCGGAACCCGCGCCGCCATCGTATTCGATGTCCGTTATGAAGTATTCGGTCCCGTTCGCATTGCGCGAACGGTTATTTTCCCATGCAACAAGCTGCTGGAATTCGCGTTCCAACTTGGGATGTTTGGCAAGGTAGCTGTTCATGATCTCCTTGAGATGTGGAAAGGATTTCAGCCAAAGCTGGCAGTCTGCCTCCGTTCCAATCGACTTAGGCAATTGTTCGAGTAACGCGAGCTGCTCAGGGAAGGCATTCTTCCCGGCGTAATTCACGTCGAACGTCGCTCGGTAGCTGCCAGGGTTCTTCTTCGCGATTCGCATAAGATTGCCGCCCCTGTAGTAGATGTTGATCGAGGCCCCCCTGAGCGCAAGCATGAGAGTGTCGTCCACGCGCACACGCTCTGTTAGATGCCGAAGCATCCCGTCCTTCAAATCATGGAGAAATTCCTCCGAAACCGCCCTCATTCAAATCTGCTCCCACTTGCCATCTTCTGTTGGTGCAACATTGTCGAACAAGCTGCCGAACCGATCCGGAAAGAATGTATGGATCGGTATCAGTCTGCCAGGGTTGACCGCCTTGGCATATCGCTGGAGATCCTGGATATCGGCGTGGCCTGAGGTGTGGATGGTCTCCATCGGGATGCTAAGTTCGCGGCACCTAGCCATAAACCTGATGCCGGATTCCTGAGCGAGATACCCATCCCATTGAGACCAGATTACGCGTGCTCCGTTCAACGCCCCAAACTCACTTAGGTCGGCTAGCATCCGTGGTCTAACGATCATTACCGACCTGCTCGCTGCCGCCGATAACTTCTCCGGGAATATCCGTAGTCCTTTATAGCCGTCGACCAGATAAGAGATTTCATTCTGGGCCAGATGCCGTCGTTGGTATTTTGGAATATAGACTTTTACGTCGTCCCAGCCTTCTGCGGGCTTGGGGATGGAGGCGGTATCCGTGGCTCTCAGGACCTCCGCCCCATAGGCGTCAACTATCAGTTGTCGACCTGAGCGCTTTCCTGCCCGGTAGATGCTGACAACGCGATCGATGTTCTGAACCGAGCAGGCCACCAATACCATCCCCGTGGTCTGGTTCATCGCATCGAGCAACCGGTTTTCGATCTGGCCTTCTGTCTCAAACCGGTCGCCTTCAGCGAGCCGACCAAGGCTCGATCCCTCCATCAGCATTACGTCGACGGAATTTGGTGGATTTGCCACAAAGCGCTCGAACAGGGCGGCCTTTCGGCCATGCCCTCTTATGTCCCCGGAATACAGCAGCCGTTTTCCCCCAGCCTCGACCAGCAGACTGTAGGCGTCGAACCCGGAGTGATCCATTAAATATGGGGTGACCTTGAAAGGGCCAACGTGGAAAGGCTTGCGATCCCGATACACGATGACGCTCTCTGGAGCGTAGCCGCCTGGGACGAACGGCTTCGAAGCACGCATGATCGATAAAGTCTTGGCGCCGACATAGACATCGATCGGCTGGGAGAGTTTCGGAAGAAGGCCCCAGTGATCTCGGTGGCCATGACTAAGAACAATCCCCAGCAGCCCGTCGTCTGCCTCTTGCAGGCCACTGACAGCTGGTAAGGTTGCGCTTTCGAATTCGAGGTCGAGTGGGAGTCCCAAGTCCAGCAAGATCCTGTGACCGTCCTGCTCCAGTTCGACGCAGCTTCCTCCGATTTCCTTACTGCCGCGACGGATACAGAGCTTCATTTTGGCTCAGGCCCCCAGCCCAAATCTAGCCCCTCGGCTTGGAACCATGCTCCTCGGCCTCATGTTGGCTATTTAACGCCCGAATAGCTCACCATTCGGCCGTCCTGGTCTAAATCGATGAAGGCCCGCTTTCCGCGAAGGCCAACAGCCATGAAGACGAGACGGTCCGGGTGGGCCTCCAGAAAGCGCAATGAATGGTCATAGGCGTCATAGTGAGTGATGTCGTCCCCATCGGTTTCGCGAAAGCCGTTTTCCTTCAGGAACCGCTCGTTGAACTTGGCTACGGCGATCATTTTCAGCCGTTTCGGTCGCTGAAAAACCCCAGCCACGACACCGATCCCTGCGATGATCGCGGTCACCACGAGTCCGCCGAGCAGTGCAAGAGGAAGAGGACTGTGAGCATTGCCATCATTGACGAAGGCGAGGACCCCGAACATCAAGAGGGTCGCGGCACAAAAGCCCGCCACGATCAAAAGCAGACTTCCAAGAACGGTCAGGAAGATGGTTCCGAATATCCCTCGATCATGTCCCCGGACGAGACCCCGTCCGCCGATGAACGGGCAAAAAATCGCTGCCAAAAGGAGCGCGATCAATTCGACGTTCTTCTTTGTTTTCTTGTAAAGGTCCCTGCCGAACGCAAGTCCAAAACCTGCGACAGCAGTCCCACCAATCCCCGCCGCTACCAACGCCAGTCTTGAACGTCCGTTTGAACTCATGTGCTCGCCCCCGCGCGTTTAACTAAGTTGCGTGAGGTCCGAATCAAAGAAAACACGAACCACAAGGCGCCAGCGAACCAACCTATCGCCGCAATCAAAACCGTTACGACCAAATAAACCAGTTCCCCAAGCCTGATCGCGCCTTTGCCTAGCAATTTCAGGACCGCAGAGGTTCTCTCACCCGTACGCCTTGCCAAGGATCGGAACCGGGATAAATCCTCGGCATCGTCGGCATATTCCAGCGCTCGAAATGTCGCCTTTATTCCTCCGCTAGACGCTATTCCGGTTGCAGAGCTTGCCAGTATACCTACCTCCTCGACCATCTCTTTGCGAACCGCGCCGCTAAAGGCTTCCTTTGCAGCCTTGATGTCGACAGGCATCATTTCGGAGATCAGTTTTCTGAATCCCGAGAAGTCGCCCTTCGCCACGTTATGCCAGTCGATCTCCCTGAAGGCCGCGCGAACGGCCGCAACCGAAGGAGTCTTGAATGACGGCAGTGAGGTCCGGGAAAGTCCTCGTTTCAAGCCTTCAACGTCAATCAGACGAGCGGATATGGCTCCTAGGCGCGTGCGCAGCGCTTTCGATAGCTTCCCCGCCTTGTTGGCGTTTTTGAATAGCGAGAACCCGATATCGATCGGTCCGGAACCTGGAACATTCGTCGCTAGACCGACTAGGGAAAGCCCAAGCGTGAGCTTGTCGTAGTCTTCTCTACGGACAAGATGGTTGCCTTGGATAACTGCATCGCGGATATCGCCGACACCGAAGTAATCTGCCGCCAAAACCCCTCCGATAGAGGCTGGAGTCGTCACTTGTCCGGTAATCGCGCCGTCCAGGAAATCTTTGCTGTTTCGCAGTCCGAATTCAAAAGGGCTTTCTTGCGCCCGGTCCACCAGATCCGGCGGCAATTGGATCCCATTGTACTGGGCGAGCTTCACAAGGCTGTTAGCCTCAGAAACATCCCCCTCTTCCAGCGCTTGTTCGATGGATACTTCATAGTCGTTAGTGGAAAGACGACTCAGGCGATATTGTGAGATCGCGAACGGATCCCAAAAATCAAAGGCCAGCTCCAGGGCGGCAAATTGATTCGAGGATAAGAAGGCAACAAGTGTTGCAGTCAGCACTGCCCCACTGATTGCCTGTCGACCCAGACGGATCATACGGAACATTCACTTCGCACCTGCGCCAGAGTATCTTTTCAAACATCTCAACATCCCCGTCGCGAAAGGCGTGGACGAACCCCCTCAGTGTAAAACTGGAATTCCACACTGAGAACACTCTCCACAGTGGCTGGTGATATTCAAACTTGGTCTTTTGAGATGAAATCTGCAACTGAGGGTCAATCAGGCTCCCAATCCCATCTCCTCCTGGGACAAGCTCTCGATCATCAGTGGATCGAGTCCTTCAATGACCTGCAGATGCCGCCCGGCGATACCCTGAAGATCGCCATACATTCCTGCGGTCGCCTCAACCACACCGCGGATCTGTTGTTCACGCTTCGCCCACAACCTCGTCATGGTTTTGCGCTCCTTCTCGAGATCCTCCTGCATGTCGGTGAACTTCTCGACGATTGCTTCCACGCGATGCCGAAAACGCGGGCCCGTCAGGTACCCGTAAATCATCTCCATTTTGGTCTGTTGGCCTTCGCCGGCATGGCGCGCGCCAAGCAAGGAAATGAGCGATTCACGCAGAGCTATGGCCACTGGAACCGCACATCGTGGTTCGGTCACCCAAACGCCGTCGATAAGATCGAACGAATGATCCATCCCCTGCGGAAGGGCGTGCGACACAATAAGAGCCACCTCTGCCTTTGCGGCGCGCTGGTCGTCCCGCAGTTTTGCCAGCCAGTTTCCGCTCCAGTTCTTGGTGCGCTTGATCTCCCACAGTATCGTGCCGGCCAGCTGTGACGTCGGTCCCATCACCCGCTGGATGATGTCGCCACCAAATTCGCCTTTTCCCACTGGTTCAATCTGATCACGTGGAAACTTTTGTCGAAGCATCGCTTCAAACTCCAGTTCCTGGACTTCACCCTGCAGCTGTTGCGATCCCTGCTCGGCTCGCTGCTTCAAAAGCTCAATCTGCTTCTGCATTGAGCTGATTTGCTCCTCCTTCTCGCGGACCTTGAGATGAAGGCCATCCTCCGCCTCCTTCTTCGCTTTGTCGCGCACGCTGACTACCGATTCTTGCACGCGCTGTTCGACAGTTAGTTCCAGTTCGCGACGTGCGTCATCGAGCTCCCTTTCTTTGCGGAGCGTCTCTGCTTGGACCTTCTGCGCCTCCCCCAACTTTTCATCGCGCTGCTGGAGCAGTTCCTTCAGATCGCCAATTTCCTTTGCACGCTGCTCCAAATCCGACGAGACCTTAAGTGTGGCGCGCTTCGCCTCCTCCGCCCCAATCCGCTCGCATTCGGCAGCAAGCTTTGCTGCCACTTGTTCATCAACAGTCTCCTTGGCGTTCGCGACGTCTTCCAACTGTCGCCGGACCATTTCCTCGCGCGCTCCGATTTCGGAATCCTTCTTTGCCAGCCGCTCTTCGAATTCCCGCCGCGTGGCGTCAATCAATGGGGCCGCCAAAGACTCCGTCAGCTTGATTTCCGTCTTGCATTTCGGACAGCAGATCGTCGGTTCCATTTTGGCCTCCCCTTCCTTCGAGCCTTTTTCTACCGCCGCTTTCTCACGTTGCGGCTGAGCCTTGCTTCCTCAGAGACAACCGCAGATGATAGTCAGACACCCGTTCCAGGACGACTACATCGCCCGGCTCCGCCGTAGTGTGCCGAAAAAAGTCGGCGACGAACGCCCGATCGCGAAAGAAAAGCCGTGGATTGCCGGCCCTGGTAGTAGGGACGTCGGTTTCCGTTTGGAGGGAGCCGTACTCAAGGAGCATGCTGCGCGGCGCCGCCTTGTCCTTGGTGCTGCCGCCGAACACGTCAGTAGGCAGCTGGTGAATGAAGCTGGTTATATAGAAGTGGTTGTTGGCAACAGATTTCCCGAAATTCCCGTAGGTTAGCACACTCTCATAAACCATAAACTCAATGCTCCTTGACACGCCCGCCGTCGAAACAGCCAGGGGTGTGTTTCATTCCCATAGTCCGGTGACAAAACCTGTCACCAGCTAGTGGTCACGCACTTTGCATGATTCGGACGGATGGATCGCCAGATTATGGAAGCGACGGGAAATCCGATCGCCGATACTCGTGCACCATCTGACGAAGGGCTTGGGGACCTATCACTTCGACCTTGTCGCCCCACATATAAAGATGCCAGCACATCTCGAGGTGCCCCGACGCGGAGAAGCGCACTAGGAGCGAGCCGTCAGGTTGGTCCTCCAGCACCTGATCCGGATGAAAAAGAAAGCTGCGGGCCTGTGGAGCGGCATCTGAACTGAACCTCCAAACGACCTCGCCAAACTCGCTGTCATTCTGAAAGGCTCCGAATGCCTGGCGGGCATGCCGATTGATATCGAAGCTGGGGTCGCGCTCGAAGATTTCTCCAGTTAACTCGGCCCCCTCGATCTTTTCAGCAAGATAATGCCGGAAGCTATCACCTGCATCCAATCTAGGTTTTGCCACAAGATAGCGTCTGATTCCGATCAACACACCATACGGCTCGATAATGCGTTCGGTCGGCACGGCAGTGCCACGAGACTGATAGATGATCCGGAGTCGCTCCGAACCCTTCAAAGCCGTCGCTATGGTGGCGGCGATTTGAGGAGCCAGCCGCGAGACAGGTCCGGGACGGGCGGCTAGACCCTGCGCCTCAAGAAGGGCATCGTGATCTGTCTCCAGGCGAGCAATTCTGTTACGCGGTACCAGGGCAACGATCTTCTCCCTAAGCGACCGCAGCATGTCTGCCTCCACACCCTGGGCGTTGCGTTCGAGTGTCCCAATCGACATGTCCAGCGCAGCCAGCTCGTCTGGAGTGAGCGTGAGGAGATCGCGGAGGGCAGCCGTATCCAGGCGCCATCTTTTCCGGCCTTCGTCGTCGAAATGCGTTTCCGTATCCGGAAATCTAAGTTCGAGCGTATGGAGAATCCGTTGGGCCGTGCGTTTCGAAACGCCGAGCCGGTCAATGACATCGTCGGTGGTCACCCCCATACGATGCGCGGCTACGTAAGTCGCAAGATCGATGAGCTGCTGCGCTTTTTCGAAAGACATCGGCGTTTACCGTTTCGGGTGACAGCTATTGTCATCTCCACTGCTTACAGCTTTATTATCATCGGTTGTGGGGAATCTAACATGAAGATGGAAGGCAAGGACATCTTGCTGTCCGCATCGGATCTGATGCGCTTCATGGGGTGCGTGCATGCCACGGCGATGGATCTGCGCAGTTTGCGGGGTGAGCGGCTGACGCCAGCTGAGGACACTGAAGATGCGAAGCTCCTTCAGCAATATGGCGATGCGCACGAAGCAAACTACCTCGCCAAGCTACATTCCGAAGGTCGCCGTATAATCGAATTCAGCCGAGACATCGATCTGCGCACCGCAGCGAATGCTACCAGAGAAGCACTCAGCGAAGGCGCGGACGTTCTTTTCCAAGGCGCCCTCCTCTCGGCACAGTGGGGTGGTTGGTCAGATTTCCTCATCAAGGTGGACAAGCCGTCAGCTTTAGGTCCTTTTTCTTATGAAGTGGTCGATACCAAACTGAAGCGGAAGCCCGACCCGAAGCACATCCTGCAGCTTGTTCTCTATTCGGATTTGCTTGCCGAGATTCAGGGAGTCGACCCCGACCAAGCCCATATCGAGCTAGGCAACGGCGAGCGCTTTTCATTCCGGCTTCAAGAATATTCCGCCTATGCCCGTCAGGCGCGTACGCGTCTGGAAGCATTCGTGGCTAACCCGCAGGCGACATCTCCTGATCCGGTCAGGATGTGCCAGCTTTGTCGGTGGAGAGAAGTCTGCAAGAGTTATTGGGAAGATACTGACAGTCTCACTCTCGTCGCCGGGATCGCAAAAGGCCAGCGAGACAAGCTGACCTCGGTTGGCATTTCGACCATGACTGCTCTTGGTCGACGCGAGATGCCGGTGCCGAGGCTTGCCGAGGCGACACTTACGAGGCTCAAAACTCAGGCTCGGCTGCAGTCTGCCCGGCGCGCCGGCGGCCCGCCAGCGTTCGAATTGAAGCCGTTTGACCCAGCACGCGGACTTGCACTGCTTCCTCGGCCGGACGAGGGAGACCTTTTTTACGACATCGAGGGCGATCCATTCTACGAAGATGGCTTGGAATATCTGCACGGCGTCTGGTTCAACGGCGAAGGTGATAACACTTTCCTGGACTTTTGGGCTCACGATCGTGTCCAGGAAAAAGAAGCGTTGCGCCATCTGATGGCATTTTTCGAAGATCGGCTTCGCCGGTTCCCTGGGGCGCACATCTACCACTACGCAGCCTACGAAATTTCCGCGCTGCGGAGACTTACGAGCAGCCACGGGATCGGCGAAGCGCTACTGGATCAGCTGCTGCGGCAAAACCGCTTCATCGACCTTTATCGGGTTGTTTCCGGCGGTCTGACCGCTTCAGAACCGGCCTACTCTCTCAAGAATCTTGAAGTTTTCTACATGGAACAACGCACCGGCCAGGTAAAGACCGCCGGCGGCAGCGTTGTAGCTTATGAAAAATGGCGCGAAACAGGCGACCAGGCGATTCTTGATGAAATCCGAGACTACAATCGTATCGACTGTGTCTCTACGCAGTTGCTTCGCGACTGGCTGGTCTCAGCGGTTCGTCCACACGATATGGAATGGCGGGCTTCTAACGAGGACGGAAGCGGCATCGATTTTGAGAGAGTTGATACCGAGCAAGTGGCCGGCGACCAACTGCGCGAAAGGCTGCAGCCAGTTCGTGATCGGCTGGGGGATCGGATGGCTGACTTGCTGCTTGACCTCGTCTATTTTCACCCAAGAGAGAAGAAGCCTTCATGGTGGTCGATCTTCGACAAGGTCAGCGCCGAATTGGATGAACTCATCGACGATCTCGACTGTCTGGGCGGGCTGAGGGCCGTTTCGTCGAGCTCGAAGATGGGCAGTTATTGGCAGCGAACCTATGAGTTCCCGGAACAGGAGACAAAACTCGATATCGGCGATTGCAATGTCGAATTAGAGGGACTGCCAGTGTCGGTTAGGCTGGTTGAACTCGACCGAGTTCACAACACAGCGATCGTGGCCTTTCCTAGGGGTCGGTTCGACGAAACGCCGATTTGTACAGCGCTCATTCCCTCTGGACCGCTCGACACCCGTCAGATCGAAGGTGCCATCCGACGAGTGGTGACATCCGTCATCCATGACGATCGACATTTCCCGGCCATCCTCGACTTCCTTGAGCGCTCCAAACCTCACTTTACAAGTGACCATCGGCAGCTCACAATCATCGATCCATCTCGAGAAGTCGTCGCCGAAACGGTCAGAGCGTTGGGTGACCTCAATTGTTCAACTATCGCGATACAGGGCCCTCCGGGCACTGGTAAGACCTATGTCAGCTCCCGCACGATTATCGATCTCGCTAAGCGAGGAAAGCGGGTTGCAGTCGCTTCCAATAGTCACAAAGCGATCGACAACCTTCTCTGCGCTGTCATAGACCGAGCCAACGACGCCGGGATCAACATCACGGTCGCAAAGAAGGGTGGCGATGGCTTTAGCGATGAGTACCGGTCGATTTACGTGGCATCCAAAAACGATGACGACCAGCTGCGCTCTGCGTCGGTAGTAGGTGCAACGGCCTGGCTTTTTTCACGGCCAGAATTCGAACAGATGTTCGATTACCTGTTCGTCGACGAAGCTGGGCAGGTTTCGGTGGCGAACATCGTGGCGATGGGGACCTGTGCGAATAACATCGTATTGGTTGGTGATCCGATGCAGTTGCCACAGCCAATCCAGGGTGCTCATCCCGGAGAAAGCGGACTTTCGTCTCTTGAATATCTGCTGGCCGGTCACAATACAGTTCCTACCGACATGGGTATTTTCCTACCCGTGTCGCGGCGAATGCACCCAGACGTCTGCCAATTCATATCCGACATCGTCTACGAGAGCCGCCTCGCCTCAGATGACAGCGCAGCAAAGCAGGCTCTCCTTCTTGATCGTGGCGATCGATCGTCAGGTGTCCATCTTATGCAAGTTCCACATGCGGGGAACAGACAGGTTTCGGTAGAAGAAATTGCTGCGATCCGTAACGAGTTTGATCGCTTGGTCGGAGCGAGGTTTCGCGACCGCGATGGCTTGGAGCGCAACTTGTCGCTGGACGATATCTTGATCGTGGCGCCCTACAACGCACAGGTCAATGCGCTGAAAAGGTCGCTGCCCGCCGGGACCCGTATCGGAACGGTCGACAAATTCCAGGGACAGGAAGCACCGGTTTGCATGGTCTCGATGACGACCTCGTCGGGGGATGAAATACCTCGGGGTGTCGAGTTCCTGTTCAGCCTCAACCGGATCAATGTCGCCGTTTCGCGCGCGCAAGTGCTTGCGCTTGTTTTCGCCAGTCCGCGTCTCCTGGAGGTTCCCTGTAGCAGCGTGCGCGAGATGCGGCTCGTCAACACGGTCTGCGCCTTGCGCGAATACGGTCTGACTCAGGAGCAGCCATCTACCCATTCAGGCGAACGGGCTGCGTGACAGGAATTGACATCCTCCTCTGCTAGCTTGGGCCCTGAAGGAGAATTGGATATACTATGATATACAGGAATCGCGATGAATAAAGACGCCGGCTGGCAAATAATTTCAAGCGAAGCGCACGCATAACCTACTTTTTAACTCACCGGACGCGAGATTGTATTGGAGGTCGAGAATGCTCGACAGAGTCAAAATCGCCATCACTGACGAAGCGATCTATTTCGCCAATACTGGACGCCCGATGGATCGCCTGGGCGTGATCTCCATCTCGAACCAATATCTTAGTACCAAGGCGGAAGGCGCGCCGGTCGACAACTACAGATGCCGGGACGACGAGCTAGCCAGCGCCATCAGCAACCAGCGCTTGGAACTTTACCGTCAGAACCTCAATGACTTAAACGCCCACGTCAACGAGGAAAATGCCACACGACGAGACTACGCGGGGCGCGCTCTTTGGGAGCTGCTCCAGAATGCCGACGATGCTATGGCTCCAGCCGGCAGTCCCTCGAGTGAATTGATCGGGGCAAAGGGGCTAGGCTTCAAGTCCGTTCTGGAGCTGACCGATCGGCCTGAAGTGCATTCAGGACCGTTCCATTTTGCTTTCGATCCGGATCGATCGGCAACTATGCTTGGTAAGCTGGTTGAAAAGCCACCGCGGCTGGTCTTCAGGTTGCCGCATACAGCGCTCCCCGACAAACCGGTCAAAGCGCTTCGCGCTAGGGGCTTTGCAACGGTAATCAAGCTTCCGCACAAAGGCAAGGAAACCCGAGAGGAAGTCGAGCAAAGGCTCCGCAATCTTGCTCCACATTTTCTGCTTCTCTGCCAACACTTGACCTCCGTTGAAATCCAATTCGGCAATGGATCGGCTCGCCTAATGAGCAAGGAGGGCGGAAATCTCAATGGTATGGCCGTCCGAGCGGTTCTTTCGACATTGGAGGACAGCGAGAGCCAAACAGAAGAATGGCGGATCTGGTCGAAGCTTTGGGAGGCGCCGGCCGATGGATCGAAGCGCCTCAGTGCTGCCATCGCCGTTAAGGTGGAAGGAAAAATTGCTATACCGGCCCGCTCGGAAATCCCGATCCATGTCTTCTTCCCAACTCACGAGACTATCTCAGCACCGTTCCTGGTACATGCGGCTTTCGAACTCCGCAGTGATCGCAATCACCTTTTGGCTGGCGCGAAGCACCAGTCGCTGCTTCTCGAGGCCTTAGGCGATCTGGCAAGCCATGCTGCCGCCTTTTTGGAGCCTGCTTCCGCTCTGGAACTCTTCCGACCGCTGGCGAAGCTGCCTGCCGCCAATGTTACTCGGCTCGATCGTAAGATCGAGCGCGCGCTTGGGATAGCAGTCCATGGGACGGACTTCGTGCCCACTCATGGCGGGCGATTTGTAGCACCGGCTAACGCTAGGATTTGGTCTCACGACCTCGTTTCGGTGTTGGATCGCCGGTTGAAGCCGATCAAGGAGGCTCGACTCTGCTCGGCAGCTGTTGTCGAGGCTACATCGGCTTTGCGCGAATTCGGTGCCGAGACCCTGCGGGTCTCCGACTATGCAGAGCTTCTAGGCACTGTAAGCTGCCACACACTCGAGGAGTGTCTCAACACAGCTCGTGTGGTTCGTCATGCCTGCCTTGAGGATGGCTATCTAACGGACAGTGCGTCGGCGCACCTCGTCAAGGCGTCGTTCTGGTTTGTTCACGCCGGCCAAATAAGGCCACTGGCGGATAAGCGGCCGCTGGTTCAGTTCCGCCCAGCCACGTGGCCATCTTGGCTTTTCGTAGACGACCTTCATTCCGATTTTGCAAAAGCGATCTTTGCTTCGGGTGACGAGTTGAAGAAGTGGAGCCCACTGGTCGAGAATCGCCTCTTGGGGGACATCAAAGACGTCATCGCCTACTGCCTCGCGCCTGCCTTGAGCTATTGGTCGGCTAAGGACTGGGACGAACGCGGCTGGGAAGCGCTTGAGACCCTCGCGGCCTGGATGCCAGATCTGGAATGGGCCAAGATCGAACCGTTCATCCCAGGAAAAACGGAATTGAACGACCCGGCGCGTGCTGCGTTGATAGCAGTCGCGCGAGTGCCGTTTGGCTCAAATTGGGTTGCTTCGGCAGATGCCTACGCGAGCGGCGAGGTAGGTGGGAGCCATGAAATGGCAGAGTATTTCCGAAAACAGGAGGGCAGGAACGTCATCGGCATGCCGTCAAAGGCTACCGCCATAGGCAAAGGTCGTTGGCGGGCTCTCCTTAGATATCTAGGGGTTTCTTGGGAGCCAAAGGTCCGGTCGATCGAAAACCTCCAAGATCCGGGCCTTAAATGCTATCCGAGATATTGGTCTGCCATAGATGAAACTTCCCTCAAATACCTGAAATGCGACTGGTACCTGGACGGATTCCCAGATGCCGTTGCTGAAGTGAGCCCACCACGCTTGTTACGAATGATCGAGGCGCTGCAGCCTGCCGTCTCGCAGCTCTCGGCGGCTTACACGAAGGTTTGGGGGGCCAGCCTGACGCACAGGCCCTACCCGTTTGGATCATGTGCAGACTACCAGCTGAAGCGAGAGGCCTATCTTCCTTGTCGACCGAGCTTTACGCACCCAGAGAATCGGGCCGCACCACGCGACCTCTACTGGGCGGATCGTGGGCTCATCGGGATCACGCCAACTCTGGATGTCGGATCATTCCCGTTGGGGGAGCGCTCACGTCTGAAGAAGCTGCTTGTGTCCCAACTCAAGGTTCAGGAAAAACTCCCCGATATATGGGAGCCATGGCTCGATTGGGCAGATAGCCTCGCTGAACACGTCGCGACCGGAGGATCAATCTCGGAGCGAGCCGTCCGCAATTTTTACGAAGAGTTCGTCTCACGCAAATTCGACGATGACCAACCTCGCACGCCAAAGCGGGTGGTCGCAGCAACAATCGACAAGCTGATGGCTGTGCCCACAAAGGAGGTCGTTTGGATCGATAACCCAAAGCTTGCCTCCCACGATGTGCATGCTGCGCTACTCACAACCCAGCCGTTGTTTCTGCCGATGCTCGATCGAGGGACCGGCTCGGTGCAACGGTTGAAGATTAGGAAAGCAAGCGATCTAGTCGCGGTGACCCCAGATTTCCGGGACGGACCGATCGAAATCACTGCGCGCCTCGAGAGCAGGCTCAAATCTCGACGTCGGGCTCTAGCCGCCGTCTGCGAACGGAAAGGAGAAAAATGGGCGGAGCCAGGCATCCTCCGCTCTGTGCAAGGACTGTCTCTGACGCTGACCCTGGCCGGTCAGGTCATCTCGCGCCACTCTGCAGCCGCCTTCCGTATTGACGGCAGATGGTTGATCAACCTTGAAGCCGGTCAATGGGAAGGTCTAGCGACGGCGTGCGCTGACCGGTTTCGCAACTCAGCTGATCTGCGCCTATGGTTCGCACAAATCTTCAAGGCAGGCACCGCTCAGGAGGTAATCGCCATCCTGCAGGAAGGCGGAATCCCGAGTTATCGTCTTCAGGAATTGAGACTGGCCGATGATGAAGTGTCGGATTCTGAGTTTGCGCCGCGCCTGGCCGAACCGTTGGTGCCTGGAGCGCCGCCGGAACCTTCCCTCGGGATACCTGGGAAAGTTGGCCTTGGCTCTGAGGGAGGGGACGGGGACGGGGACGAGGACGACGACAGCGAGGGAGTTGGGCAAGGTCGAGATTACATTTCCCAAGGAGATCGAGGCACGAAATTAGACGAGCGTCCGTTGCAATTTCCGTCCGCCGGTGTCCGCGCGGGTTCCGCACGATCCGCCTTTCTGCGTAAGCGCCCACTCTACGAGGGCGGCGTCGACTTGCGCGGAGGCGGCAATCCAGGACGCGCAATCGCTGCTCAAGTCGCCGCTCGAGCACGAACGCTGGGGTATGAGGGTGAAGAGTGGTTTGCCAGGCGTCTCGAGGAGACCATCGCCGTCGGCTGGATCCCCACCTTCAACGTTCGGGACGACGCACTCCGCGAGAGCGACGTCGTACTGTCGTCGGATCGTGCCGAATGGCACATTGAAATCAAGACTCTATCAACCGAACGCATCTATTGGTCCGAACTTGAGTGCCGGAAGGCACAGGATAATCCCAAGCGATATTTGATGGCCTTGCTCGTCCCCGACGCTACATCAGGCTTCAGGGTCTGTTGGTGCTGGGACCCACTCAAGGACCTTCTCGCATGTGAGCGACGTGTCGATTGGGTCTGGGCTGCTTCTGATCCTGGCCCGCCACTATCCGCAAACTCTTGGAAGCCGCTCAGCGGCCTGAAGCGCCCGGAGCGGCCGCCGGACCGGATGAATTTTGCCATCCGCATCCCCCAGGCATTCCTTGATATTCTGCCGCGCGAGAATAACGATTTGCAGCTTCTGTGGGGTCGACTGACCGGCACCTCGGAAACAGAAGCCGCCGAATAATCTCTCGGGTGCAGGGACACCATAAATCTGGGACCCAACCGTCATCGGATCATCATTTCACTGTGCGCAATGCGTTGAACACTAACCTGTGGCAATTCGGCCTTTAAATGGAAGGCTACATGACAGAAATTGGCATCCCCCTCTCCTACCTTTCAGATGGAACAGGAGCGAGGAAAGATCGTGTACACGCACCACGCAGAAATTCGTTGTCGGCAAAGGGGCATCAGACCTGAAGTTGTAGAGGCCATACTCGCCTACGGACGGAGAAAGCGCCGGCGCGGGGCCGATGTATGTTTCATGGATGACGAGGCAAGATCTCGGGCTAAGGAGGAGCTAGGGCGCCGGTACGCGAAGCTTTCCGATCGACTGAACACCTACCTTGTGTTGAGCGACAACGACGAGATCATTACGGCTGCCAAGAGACATAGGCGAATGAAATTCTAGGTTCCAATTAGTTACACCAAATCGGCGGGCGCAAGAATGAACGATATCGAGCCTTCTGGTCTCCTACCCCGCCTCTACGAACGGGACATTGACGTACTGCTGCAGGAAGAGCTTCTGTTCAACTCGTCAGTCCGCCGGCTCGTCGCGGAAGCGCTGAAGCTGCCGCAGGTCATGGATGTTCAGGACTGTCAGCTATCTGTAGTCGATCATTCCGGCGAGACTGACGTAATGGTTACGTTCTCAGTTGGATCGCGGAGATGCGCCCTATTGATCGAGAACAAGATTGATGCCTCGTTTCAGCCAAGGCAGCCAGAACGTTATCGAGAGAGAGTTGCTACGCTCGTGTCCCCTGGTGGCCCCTTCGACGCCGCCTTTTCAATGCTGATCGCTCCGAAAGACTATTCTCGAGATGGGGATCCGAATGTGGCTTCTTTCGACGCGGCAGTCTCTTACGAAGATATCGCCTCTGCAGTGGAAGCCGACGGAGCGCCCCGCTCTTATCATCGGGCGAGGCTCCTTCGACGGGCGATCGAACAGGCACGAAGCATGTACATTCTCGTCGAGGCGCCCGCCGTCACGTCTCTTTGGGACCGAATTTTCCAGATTGCGAACACTGAATATCCGATTCTCGACATGAAGAGACCGGGCGGCAAAGGTAGCAATTCCAATTGGGTAGTATTCAAAGGGACCCTTCCGCCGAAAGTCACGATCGACTGGAAAATCAAGAAGGCGACAGTGGACCTTTCATTCTGGCCAGGAGCTTTGATAATACCGCCGAGTTCCGTCGACCTGACAGCGCTTGCCAACGTCGCGCTGAGCAATCCTGTCCTGCGCGATCTCGGGGCAACAAGGGTGATTACAATGCGAGTTTGCAGCCCGCCGGCAAACTTTGTAGAGATGAATGATGGCCTGATCCGAGAAGCGCTCAATACTGCTATGGCTTTGCATGGATTTTACGAGGATCTAGAAGAACAAATTCGCCCGACAGCTCGTACCTAGCCGAATTGCAGACAAACATTCTGGAGGTGTGATTTCGACCAGGATCGCTGTCGTCAGGAGCTCCTGCGCCGTGTGGCTCCCCCAAAGCTAGGAGTGGCGACTCTAAGCCGATTCGAGAGCATTATCGGTTCCGATCTGCATCATTTGCTTGCGTTCCCACAATGCAGAGACTTAATTCAATCACAGGGTAGGTTGGGGAACGGAAGTGGGATGGGCATCACTTGGATCTATGAGGACAGCCAAGAGGCTATTTACTCCAACACTGAAGTGGTTCCGCCTCCCGGTGGTCGGGCACCTCTCCTTTTTATCTGCCCGTTCTGCGATGCCGCTTATCCAGATTTTCCTGCCATGCAGCGGCACGCGTCGAGCGAACATCGATTGCAGCGGCCGGCCCTCCTGTGGAACGGATATGAAGTTGGCGTCGATCGTAAAATTGTCTCGCAGGGGTCATTTGTCGTCACCAACTGCACGAGTGCATTCGTTGCAATCGACGGCGCTGCCGAGAAGCCGATACTGGCGAGCGAACTACCGGCCGTCCTGGACGCGGCAGTGGATTCTTTTGTCAGGGTCCGGCTCGAGAATCGGCCCGACAAAAAAATGGCGCCCGCCGTGTCGGCGTATCGCCTGGAATTTCGTGTCGCCGATCAGACTTCGCTTGCTGGAGTTGAAGAGGCTTTTCGCCATCACATTATTCGGTCTTCGCCTACACCAGATATGATTCGGGTGTTCCTTGAGGATCCACGCTGCGCCGGTGTAGCGAGCGAATATGCCACAGGCCTCTATGCGTATGTTCATGCCCTTCTGCTGAAGGAACGGTTGAACGACGGTTCCCTATTCTCCGCCTACGCGATGCATTCGGAACGCTTCGGAGAGGCACTTCAAAAGCTGGAGCAAGTGGAACGCAAGCTCGCATCGATGATCTGCACGATCGTGCGACTAATGCGGAACGATATCTCGGGGCGCGCCGGTGCCTCTCCGGGAAACATTGGGATTGCGTATGCCATGTTGCGCGGACCGACGGAAATAGCGTCGATGAAGCGTTTCGACGGCTCGACGCGAAACGAGCGCCTGTGTCCGGTCGACCACGGTACAAGTCGCATAATTGCCCTGGCCTGCCGAATGGCCGCCGCCGAACGCTGGAGCGACCTGTTGGAAGACGAATGTCGTTCATTCGCGGCTAGCGATATTCTCCCTATTGATGATAGGCGAAAGGTATTCGCCTACTGGGCTGTGACCGCATTGCGACTCGGTAGGCGGAAAGCGGCACGTTATCCGCTCCAGCAAATTGCAAACATTTATCCCTTCGATCAGTGGGCTGCGGATGCGCTCGCAGAAAATGGGCAGGACGTCGAATGAGTGGAGATCAAATCGACCCGAGCGGTCAGGGTAACCCGCGGGGTGAGCCACAAGGCGATAAGCATCCTAAGGACGCCCAGTCGTCGCGTGACACGGAACCGCAGAAAGAAGGAACAGCTACTCTTTCACGAAAGGCAGGTCCGCCCTCCAACAACGATTCAGCATGGACAAACCAATCCATCCTTGAGGAACCTAGCGGCGGGGGAAGTCTTTCGGTTCCCGACGATGCGAAACCTATAGACGCGCATGCCGAAAAGGATGCGGACGAGACTACGGTTGAGCCGAGACTGCAAGTATATTTTGGACCGAACGCTGTTCAGGTTGCAGCGTTCGTTAGGGCGCTGAAGGCGGCGAAGCTTCGCAGGTTCGATCCGGACGATATCAGGATCGCCGAGGCGGCTGTCGCTGAGAACGACAAAGAAGGCTCGCGGCTCTGGCAGCTTGTCACCCACGCGTCGAGTTTGAGGCCGGTTTCCACATGGGGCTGGCCGTTCATCCATGATCGAATCAACGCATTGGTCGGAGCGCAAGTTAACCTGAGCCAAGAGTCGCCATCTCGGATTTTGAGTTATGTCATCACCGCCATTTCCGATGCGCTTCTCGGGGAAAGCCGGCAACATGCAAAGCGTGCCGAGAATGATCTACGACTTGCAATTGCTTGGCTCCTCGAGCGCCGTAACGCGGATGTGACTGATGTTGTCGCGCAGATCTACCACCTCTTCGTCGGCGTTGAAGGCGATGTAGAAGGGCGTGTCCGAAGAGCGGTGTCTATTGGTAGCAAGGCTGAACTTCAGGCAAGTATTGCGGCTATCCATCTCATCAACGACCAGATACGCGCTGCAAAGCACGAACGCGACGTCGAGCGGCGTGAGAGGTTTGACCTAAAGGGTGCATTGGATGAGCTACGAGAGCGGACGGCTCGTGACAAAGAGGCGATTCATCGCTTGGAGGATGAAAAGGCCGATCTAGAGCGACAGCTCGAAGAAGAAAGAACGAAGGCGGAAAGCGATAGGAGGCACCACGCTCATTCTTCCACCCAGAGACAGGCTGACGTCACCACGTCTTTGCAAAGAGTGAAGGGGCTCATTGTAGACGCTGCCGAGGCCGTCCAGATAGCTATGAAACGAGCCGACGAAGGAAGTCTGCGAGGACTTCAGGCCGCGGAGAGGCGCATTATTTCCGCGATTGACGCAATAACGGGGATCGGCAAATGAGTGGTCAGATTTTCGGAATAGATTTCGGAACAACAAACAGTTTGGTGACGCTCATTGACGAACAAGGTCGTCCGATCCCATTGGTCGAAATAGAGACCAACAGGCCGCATCCGTCGGTACTCTGGTATCGCGGAAGCGAAATCGTCGTCGGACGCCAAGCTCGCAGTTACCTCGACATCACCTCTGAAGGCGCCCCTCCGGGTTTCGTCAGGTCACCCAAAATGGCACTGCGCCAAGATAGCGCGATATACGTTGATGGCCTCGTCATCGATCCATGTGACGCAATAGCCGAGGTCTTGAAACATTTAGTCGCAGACGCCGCCAAGGCGCGCGGTGGCCGCGCTGGAGAGACCGTGACGAAAGCAGTGATGACGATACCGGTTAATTTCGGCGGTCCGCAACGCAGGGCCTTGCGCATGGCGGCAGCGAAGGCCGGCATTGGTGTCGTGCAGTTTGTTCACGAGCCAGTGGCTGCACTCTATGCCCACCTGCGATCAAAACCGAACATGGATCGCGAAATAGCACGCTACGAAGACCGAACGATGCTTGTCTTCGATTGGGGCGGCGGGACGCTCGATCTCACTCTTTGTAGGATTCGAGATGGCATGATCCTGCAGATCGATAGTCTCGGCGACAATGAAGTCGGCGGCGATCGCTTTGATGAGAGGCTGCGCAATCTTGTCCGTGAGAAGCACGGTAAATCGTGGAAGTTGGCCGACGTAGTTGCCCTAGAACGTCCCGGCATGGCAGCTCGGCTTCTGAACCAATGCGAGAACGCCAAAATCGATCTCTCTGATCCGGACAAGGAGAGCACGGACTTTATCATAGACGGGTATCTTGAGGCAGACGGCCCATCCTCAGATCTCTTGGAAGGCATCACCCGCGATGAACTGAATTTTCTATCAAGGGATCTTGTGCTGCGGGGCCTCGGCCGTATCGACGAAATTCTCGACAGATCTGATCTACAGACAAGAGACGTTGAGTTCTGCCTCGCCACGGGTGGAATGGTAAACATGCCAGCGATTCGAAACGCCCTTGCGGAGAAATTCCCAGGGCGGTACCGGGCACCAGCAAATGGCGACAGGATAATCTCGGAGGGGGCCGCATGGATCGCCGCGGACGGTCTTCGGTTGTGTCTTTCCAAACCGATCGAGATACTTAGCGCAGATAGCACCGGGCGTGGAACGTATCAGAACTCTCGTCGCCGAAGGCACGGCACTACCGATCGAAAACGCTACGCATACGGTAACGAATTCTCGACTGTACTGCTTGGATCCCCGAGAGGGGGTGGCTAGCATTGAGTTCGCAAAGCCCCGGTCTCCTGGAACGCCACGGCCCTCGGACAAGAGGACGACGCTACAAACTCTTGTGGTCTTGGTTGATCCTACAGCTCGTCCACTTATCGAACGTATCATCTGCGACCTTACAATTGACCATGACTACGTCGCCAAGGCGAGCCTTCGATCAACGGCAAGAGGCGATGTTCGTGAAGCTGAGTTTCACGATCTCGATTTCGCACTTGCCCTTCCTCATAGAGAACGCGATCCTGCGAAACGCTCCGACAACCCTAAATCAGAGAAATCGAACGGGTTAGCGACTGGGCCGACACTGATCGCGGCGGGGTCGGTCAACATTGTTCAGCGCACAAACATCGTGTTTTCGCCCGGCGACGATAACCGTGTGGATGCCTTCTGGAGGCTTGTGCCTGGCGATATAATTGGCGAGTACCAAACGAGCTATTTTGATGTCCGCAGCGCACAGGCAACGTCGAGGCAGCACGAGGAGCGCGATTTCTATCAGCCATGCGCTTCATGTAGGCGATTGCTGACCGAGATCAAAGCGGTTGGACCTATCGAGGCCTGTCGTGGGAGGCGGTGCGGAGCATCGCTGCCTTTGCCGGCAGGTGCTTCTACGCACCAGGCCGACTCGCCTGAAGCGGCAGCTTCCGCAGCATCCGCCTGACGATGCACGATCTGCCATTCACTCAGACCGAGGGAAGACGGGGCGCGAGACGCTTTGTTGTCTCAAGCACTCCCGATCGTTCGCTCTTCAGCAGCCGTCGTCCTCGCGAACGCCCTCAGTGTGAAAATGGTGTTTCACACTGAGACCCCTCCTTCAATGCCGGGAGGACTCCCGTTTTGGGGTGTCGGCTGCCAAACCGATTTTCCTTTGCCGACATCCCGTTCGCCTCCAGCCTGGCAAGTGGCGCCTTGTCGAAACCCACTTTCCGCCGAGACTCGCCGACATTTCGTCGAATTGGGACGAGTCGGCCTGAAATTCGGCTTCACAGCCGATGACTTCATGCCAAGCAAGCGGTTGCGACCCGGCGTAAAGACGGCAATCCGGCGCGGGAATCGACGAACTAGGCTTCCGCCCGCTGCATCTCCCGACGGCTGATAGCAACACGCCGCATGGCAAGATTTCGGTACGAGGGCCATAAGACGTGCCGCCGACGTAGGCAGTTGCTCGATAAGACGCGAGCGGCTACGTGTGCGTCGGGAGGGTTTTGACTTTGGATAACAACCTCGATCTGGAATGGCTGCTGAAGATCCGTACCTGCATTGCGCGTTGCGGTGAGATGGACGTGGGCAAGTGGTGGAACACCGACGGTCAGCTTGGGTCCTACGGATCGAAGATGCTGAGCCGAGGTTTTCCCAGGACCCACCATTTCGCTCAAGCAAGGTCGGTATTTGCTGTTGCCGCCCATCGCTGCTCCCAAGTCTTCGACCCTCCGCATTGCGCAACGTTCTGGCATTTGTCCGACGCGATCGAAGATGAGTTCGATGCTCGATGGGAGGGTTGGCTCGACGATGCTCCCGTTTGGGCGCCATTCTTCGACCAGATCGCGGCCATCGACACAGCAGACGCTCGCATCGTCCTCACGCGCCTTGAATTGGTGACTGATGAGGAAGTCGCAGAGGCAGCTACCCTTCGTCGTTCAAACGAAGGCAAGTCGGTACAACTTCCGAGCCTGTTTGGACGAGACCGGCGGTCGGTCGCGCTTCTTGGCCTCGCCTTTTCACTGTCCGCCATTGGCGACCTTTCTGTACCCTACGCCCGCATGGGTTCGGAATGACCGCTCCGACCATCTTCTCCCAACGCCTGCTTCGAAAGGGACCTCTTGTCGAGGAAACCTATCGGCTATTCGCTGGCTGGGACCTTTCAGTCGCGATGGAGGACAATCTTGCACAAGGACTCCGCGGAATTTTCCGCAGCCTCGGCTGGGAACGAGAGGTTGTCACCACTATCAGCCGCCGCCTAAAGCACTTCGATCTGCTGATGCCGCTAGTAGTGCTGGCAGAACGCGGTCTGCCGTTGTTGGACTGGCGCGATTGTTGGCGCCTGTGGATTGGAGCAACCGAGCAGCCTTTTGGGCGCTTTGCGCTGGATTGGCTGTATGACGAGTACCAGTCCGGGAGGTACCACCTTAATTCCGAGGACGTCCGCGAGCTGGCCAAAGATGCCTGGGCTGCCCAAAACCCGCAGAAGCCTCTGTCCGACTACGGGGTTCAGCGCACAGCTCGCGATCTCCTCAAGACGGCTGGAGATTTGGGGATGCTATCGGGGAACGGGCCAATCAAGACCTTTGCGCCCATTACCATGTCGAACGACGTCTTCTTGTTTTATGTCCACCAAATCGCCGGATTCGAGGGCACTTACACCAAAGTACCAAGCAGCAAGTATTGGCGATTGGCCTACATGGGGCCGGAAGATGTTCACCGAACACTGCTTCGCCTGCACCAATACCGGAAACTCGATTATCAGATTGCGGGAACATTCGTTCAACTCACGCTGCCGCAAAAATCGGCGCTGGGCTTTGCCGAAAGTATCACCTCATGACTGATTTCCAGATTCGGCTCACCCGTGACCTCGAACCCATCCTCAAGATGGTTGACCCTCGCGAGAAGATCGGTGCCTACCACGACATGCCTTACGCGATCTTCCAATATGATCCATCGCAGGAGCTGGCGTTGAGGGCTGCGGTCACCGGCCTACAAACACGTCTCGATCTCGCTGGAAAGCGCGTGGTCAGGATTTCCCTTGCCGATTGCCTGATCGAGGCGCTGCAGTCGGAGGGCGAACTCAGCGAATGGTTCGATCTAGAAAAGCGTTTTGGAGTCGACAAGACCATCGAGGATGTTCATGCCCTCCTGGCGGAACGCATGCCCCTCGTGGATCTAGTTGCCAACCGCATGCCACCCGACCCCGATCCCAAGAAGGATGTCGCGCTCATCGTGCGTACCGGTGCCCTGTTCCCGGTCTACCGCACGTTCTCGCTGCTCGAACAGCTCAAGGGACGTGTCGAAATCCCAACAATACTATTCTATCCGGGCGATCTCGACGGCGCCGCAGGCCTTCGGTTTATGGGCGTACTCGACGCCGAGCACAATTATCGTCCGAAGATTTTTTGAGGGTTTCCTTGATGACGCAGATATCGACGCTTTTTGCCAACAACATTGATCGCAAGATCGAGGAAGTAATCAAGGTCGACCAGGTCGCGGAGGAGAGCATCGCGGCGGAAATCGACGAGTATGTCGTCACCGATGCGATCAAGCGGTATTTCGTCGAGGTGATGGAGGCTTACCAGCAGACGCCGCAGAAGCCGCACGAAGGCATCGCGATCTGGGTGTCTGGTTTCTTCGGGTCCGGCAAGTCATCCTTCGCCAAAAATCTTGGTCTCGTCGTCGAGAACCGCAGCGTTCTGGGTCAACCGGTTGCTGATCGCTTCATCGCCCGGGCACATGACCAGAAGCTCGCGGTCGTCCTCAAGACGATTAACGAGCAGATCCCGACCCACACTGTGATCTTCGACGTCTCGACCGACCGCGGCATTCGTAGCGGCAACCAGATGCTCAGCGAGATCATGTACCGACTGTTCCTGAAAAGCCTGGGTTATTCGGAAGATCTTGATCTGTCCGAGCTTGAGATCAATCTCGAACAACAGGGCAGCTTCGACCATTTCAAGGCAACCTTCCAATCCGAGATCGGCAAGGAATGGGACGTCGCCAAGAAGCGCCTCATGTTCGCGACCAGCGAGGCCAGCAGCACACTTCACCGGATGCAGCCAGGGACGTATTCGTCTCCCGACAGCTGGGCCAACGTGGCCAATAACAAGACCGACATATCGCCAGGCAAGCTCGCCGACCGTATTGTCGAATTGATGGCCAGGCACCGACCCGGTCAGTCGCTGATGTTCGTGATCGACGAGGTCGGACAGTTCGTCGCGCGGGACGTGCAGAAGATGCTCGACCTGCAAGCGGTTGTTCAGCAACTCGGCGTCAAGGGGCGTGGCAAGCACTGGATCGTGGTGACGTCCCAGGAGAAGCTCAACGAACTGGTGAGCGGTCTCGAGAACTCGAAGATCGAGCTCGCCCGCTTGATGGATCGCTTCCCGCTGCAAGTGCATCTCGAGCCGTCTGACATTTCCGAGGTCACGAGCCAACGTGTGCTGCTGAAGTTGGGCAGTGCAGAACAAGAGCTCGGCGCACTCTACGAGGTCAATCGCGGCCGATTGGTGCAACACACCAAGCTTAGCGCCGACATTACGCTGCCCGAAATTGACCGTCAGTCGTTCATCGACCTCTATCCGCTACTGCCGTATCAGATCGATCTCATCATCCAGATCGTCTCCGGCCTGAGGACACAAAGTGGTGCCAGCAAGCACGTTGGTGGTGCCAACCGCACCATTATCAAGCTCGCCCAGCAGCTCCTCGTTCATCCCCAGACCCGTCTCGCGGATTCCGAGGTAGGGGCCCTCGCTCGCCTCGATCAAATCTACGACTTGGTCGAGGGCAATATCGCTTCAGACATTCGCGCCAAGATTGCGCTGATCCCGTCCAAAATATCTCATCCCCTGGCACCGGCAGTTGCCAAGGCGGTTTGCCTGCTGCAATTCGTCAGGTCCGTGCATCGTTCTGCCGAAAACATTGCTGCTGCGCTGCATGCCAGCGTCGACGGTGACTCCCGGCTGGCCGAGGTTCGTGAAGCACTTGCTCTGCTGGAGAAGGAGCTGTTCGTACGAAACAAGAAGGACGGCTATCAGATTCCCACTCCCGCTGAGGACGACTGGGATCAAACCCGCAATTCGTTCGATCCCAAAGTGGGGGACACCAATCGGATTTATGCGCAGACGATCAACAGCTTCTGGTCGCCGGCGCCAGTGTTCAATCTTGGCGACACCAAGCAGTTCAAGGCCGGGTTGATGATCAACGGTAGGTCAGAGGTCGGCGGCGACATCACCTTCAACATCCAGATCGCCGAGGATGCGGCGACAGCGGCCAAGCTGGCAGAGGAACTTCGGGTCCGGAGCCAGACTGAACCCACTTCCATCTTCTGGGTTTTCACGATCGATGGCGATATCCAGCGCGAGGTCCGCGAAACGTTCCGCTCGCAGCAGATGATCGAGAAGAAGGGCCGCGATATGACAACTGTCGATGGCGCTGCTCTGATTGGAGAGGAAAAGCAGCGTCTTCGTCGACATGAGGACGAATTGAAGCGCCGGCTGCGGGCCGCCGCGCTCTCCGGTCGGATGTTCTTTCGTGGGAACGATCGCAGCCCAGATAGCTCGGCCACCGACGTTGGTAAGACTGCGTCGGCGACGCTTGGTGTCGTGCTGCCGCTGGTTTACGACCGATTCTCGGAGGCATCGGCAAAGTCCGTCGATGTGAAGAAGGGGCTCGATTCCCTGTTCGTCGCCGAGAATCTAAACGGGCTTCCAGCCGTGTTTTCCCAGCTTCGTCTGCTACGGGATGAGAATAGCAAGCCGACCTTCAAGACCGACGTCACGCCGCTCTCGGAAATCCTTGCCCAAATCGAAGCCCGCGCCAACTATGGCGAGCAGGCAACAGGCAAGTGGCTGGAAGACGAGTTCTCGAAAGCTCCGTTTGGTTGGGACTTCGAGGTACTCCGCCTGTTGGCATTGTCACTGCTTCGTGCCGGCAGCATAGAAGCCGTCTCCAAGGGAGTGACCATCGACAGCGCCACAAGTACCCAGGCGAAGGATTCGTTTGGCAGTAACAACCTGTTCAGGTCGACTAATTTCCGGCCCAAAAAAAGCATCGACAAACGAGTACTCATCGAGGCCGACGAGAACTTCAAATCGACTTTCGGTACCGGCTTCAAGGAGATCTCGCAGCAGGCCATCGCTGCCGAAATCCGAACCGAGGTCGAACGCCACGAGGACGCCATCAGCACGGTCATGAGCACCTTGCAGGTGCATGGCTTGCCCGGCGCCAACGTGCTTGAGACCGCGGTCAGCGAGATCAAATCCATCCGACGCGGGAGCGAGGAGAATGCGATCACCACCTTCAACGCCAGCCATCGCTCCGTCAAGGACGCGATCAGACGGGCGGCAGACCTATCGAACGCATTAACCGCGCCGGCGCTTCAGGACCTGGACCGCGCCAAGCGGGTGGTTGTCACCGAGCTTCTTGTCCTTCGAGAGGAGTCCGATATCGACGAGGCGATCTCGGCCAAGGGATCGGAACTCGTGGATCGGCTCAGCAAGGAGACGTTCTTCCGCGAGATCGCGGCGATTGAGCAGGCCGCGACCGTTATCCAGTCAGAATACGGGAAGCGCTATGGCGCTGCCCTCGACGGTCGCATCAGCGCTTACGTGGACGCGCTGCAGCTCCTGACTCAGACGCCCGGTTGGGAGCGGCTGACAGAGGCACAGCAGGAGCAGGTGTCGAAAAACCTTCGCCAGTCTGCGGACCGCAACTTCAACAATCAAACAATTCGTCATCTTCGATCTGAGACCGAAGCGTGCGAGGGGCGGCTTTCCTCGGCGATTGAGCGAATTCATCAGATCCTGGAAGGCGAGCGGCTTGCGACAGTGTCAGTTTCCAAGTTCTTCGCAGGCGGCATAGACAATGAAGAGCAGCTCGAGCAGGCGCTGACGGGGGTTCGGGAGGAGTTCACCAAGCTCCTGGGAGCCGGCAAGAAAGTGATCGTGCGGTAAGTCAGATGGAGAAGGAAACCCGTAGCGCGATCGAGCGTGCCACCCAACGAGCGCGGCTGATACTAGAGGCAGACTTCGCAGAACAGCTGCAAGGCGACTATGACGTCATGGTCGACGGTCGTGTCGGCGAACGGCCAGGCGTTCATCTGACTGGCCAGCAGAAGGGTTTGCGCTCCAGGATCGTGGCTGCCCTCGAGCACAAACGCATGGCCGGTATGAAGCCCGCTGATGCTGTCGCCGACTACATCAGAGACGCGGCCTTCACTACGTTAAATCGCTTCGTCGCCCTCAAGATGCTTGAGGCCCGCAGGCTGGTCCAAGAGTGCATCACCAAGGGCGACGCGTCGTCCGGCTTTGTCAACGAGTATCTTGCATTCGCAACGGGGGCGAAGTTCGCTGATGGCAGTGGGTATCGGCTCTATATCGAGAGCATTTTCGACGAGCTCTCGACCGAGGTGAAGGTGCTGTTCGACCGGCGCGATGCCGCCTCGGCCCTTTGGCCCCGGCGCGCAGCATTTCTGGAGCTGCTCGACATCCTCAATGCATCGGCCCTGGCGGGGGTATGGGCTGAGGACGAGACCATCGGCTGGGTCTACCAGTACTTCAATGGCCAGGACGAGCGGCGGGCGATGCGCGACGCTAGCCAAGCGCCTCGCAACAGCCGCGAGCTGGCCGTGCGCAACCAATTTTTCACCCCTCGCTACGTAGTCCAGTTTCTCACTGACAACACCTTGGGTCGCATCTGGTACGAGATGCGGGGGGGCGAGACCGGCCTAGTTGAGATCTGCGAATACATGGTCCGCAGGCCGGATGAGGTCTGGATGCCGCGGGCGAACAAAGATCCGCGCGACCTGCGTGTGCTCGACCCCGCCTGCGGCTCGGGTCACTTCCTGCTCTATGCCTTCGATCTGCTGGTGACGATCTACCAGGAAGCCTGGTTCGATCCCGGCTCGCCGCCCAGCGACGTGACCGGAGCAACGTTGCGCGCCGACTACCCCGACCTGGATGCCCTAAAGCTGGCGATACCGGGGCTGATCCTGGCGCACAATCTGCACGGCGTGGACATCGACCCCCGCTGCGCCCAGATCGCCCAGCTGGCCCTGTGGATGCGAGCCCAGCGTGCCTTCCGTGAATTCGGCGTCGACCGTGCAGCCCGCAGGCCGATCCGACGCTCCAACATCGTCATCGCCGAACCCATGCCGGGCGAACAGGACCTGCGCGATGAGTTCCTCCGCGAGCTGAGGGAGGACCGGCTGGAGGGTCTGATGCGCCGGGCGCTGGACATCCCGGCGGGACGACCTGTGCACACGAATAGGGCGATGGCCGATAGCCTTGCTTCGTTGGTAGGAACCGTTTGGGACGACATGGCCTTAGCGGGCGACTTGGGCGTGTTGCTCAAGATCGAACGCACGCTGGCGCAGGCCATAGAAAAGGCGCGGGCAGAATGGGAGGCGGACATGCCCCTGTTCCGCA
The DNA here is from genome assembly GCF_057786095.1 of Mesorhizobium sp. P160219. NCBI lineage: Bacteria > Pseudomonadati > Pseudomonadota > Alphaproteobacteria > Hyphomicrobiales > Phyllobacteriaceae > Mesorhizobium > Mesorhizobium sp. P160219. Next base: position 4,028,920 of record NZ_JBYNWG010000001.1, on the reverse strand, counting down.
TCTCTGAGTTCGGCTTAGTTGGCGACCGCCTGCGAACGGAAAGCGAGAAGGTGGTCCGGTTAGTCCCCGGCGAAGGGCTGGACTTCTGGGGAAAGGCGGAGCGGCTCGTGCTCCGTGCGCTGGAAGACTATGCCGACGCCGCCAGCGGAGCTGGTGTCACACGCCGGCGCCTGTTCGCGGACGATGCAGCGCATGGGTTTGCCCTGGCTGACCTGGCGTCCAAGAGGTTCGATGTCGTGCTGATGAATCCGCCTTTTGGCACGGGGAGCTTGAACGCGAAGAAGGTATTTGAGAGCGCCTATTCGAGATCCAAATCCAACCTCTTTGCAGCATTCGTCGAACGAGGCGTTCAGATGCTTGTTGGGCGTGGCCGGCTGGGTGCCATCACGTCTCGGTCCGGGTTCTTTAATTCTAGCCTTAAGCAATGGCGCGAGGAGGTCCTGCTAGCGGACGCTCCTCCAATAATCGTGGCTGATCTCGGCTATGGGGTCCTCGACGGAGCCAAAGTCGAGGCTGCAGCCTATTGCCTGGAGGCCGTCTGGTGACAATCTTTGTGCGCTTGCTTGACGTTGCATCTGAGAAAAAAGGGGCTGTTCTTCTAGAGAGCTTGAGGACCAGAGATGATCGAGTAGTTGACGTGTCCCCTTCCGAATTCGGCCGAATCCCGGGAGCGCCATTTGCCTATTGGGCCAGTACTGCCATTAGGCAGAGCTTCGAAAAATTCCCGCCGTTGGGGTCGAGCGGGCGCACTGCGCGCCAAGGATTGGCTACGGCTGACGACTTTAGATTTGTCCGCGCCTGGTGGGAGGTTGAGGCTCTGAATCTCAACCGCAGTTGGTATCCCATGGCAAAGGGTGGCGCTTACTCGCCGTATGCGTCAAATATATATCTAACTGTAAATTGGGCGCGCGGCGGCTACGAAATAACCAATTTTTATGATCCTATAACCGGAAAGCAAAATTCACGGCCTCAGGGCGTAGCTAGTTATTTCAAACCGGGAATTACGTGGCCTTCTCGCCCGTTTAAGCGGGGTGGATTTTCCTTGGTGGGTCCAGGAAGCATTTTTAGCCACACCGGAACGATGCTCTTTTGTGAGGATGACGCGGATCTGCCGGCTTTGACCGCAATTCTGAACTCTGACGCATATATTGGGCTTTTGCACCTCCTCCTGCCCAGAGGCGGCGAGGGCTCCGACCGCACGCTGCAATATGAAGTTGGGTATGTCTCGTCGGTACCGCTGCCAGATCTCTCCAAAGTGGACCGTGAGGCATTGGAGGGTGTATTCAAGAAAGCTTATGATGAGAAAAGGCGAATCCATAGCGCAACCGAGGTATCAAGGCTGTATTTGCTTCCAAAAGCTATTTCTGAGGCAAGAGGAAAGGCTCCGACGTACCAAAACGAGGCCGACCTGTCAGATAGACTTAATGACATCGCCTTTGGCATCTATGGATTTCTAGGCGAAGATCGCACAAATCTGGAGTCCTGGAGTAGAAGCGAGTCTGTTGAAATTGAGCTTGACGTAGAAGTAGAAACGAAAAGTGCTGTAGCCTCCCCTCAAAGCGATGACGGCGACGAAGTGAGCACTGACGGTGACCAGGAAGTTCTTTCCTGGACCATAGGGGTGGCTTTCGGCCGCTTCGACATCCGCCTCGCCACCGGCGAGCGCCCTACACCTCGGGAACCCGATCCCTTTGACCCGTTGCCGGCGAATAGTCCCGGCATGCTCCCCGTGGGCGATTTGCCATTCATCCCAACCTCAGGCGTCTTCGTTGATGATCCAGGCCATCCCGACGACCTCACCTCCCGGGTGACCGCCGTCTACGACCGCGTGGGTGAGACGCCGCCGGCGCCGGACAAGTTGCGACGAATCCTGGCAAAGGATTTCTTTCCCGCTCACATCCGCATGTATTCCAAGAGCCGCCGTAAGGCGCCGATCTACTGGCAGCTGGCGACACCCTCGACCGACTACTCGGTTTGGCTCTATGTTCACGCCTTCGGCAAGGACACGTTGTTCCGCATCAGGAACGACTATGTGGAACCCAAGCTGGCCCATGAGCGGCGCGAGTTGGAGTCCCTGCGCGCTGAGGCCGGGCTCATGCCGACCACCATCCAGAGTCGCGCCATCGAGAACCAGACGGCTTTCGTCGAGGAACTGTCGGCCCTGCTGGATGAGGTCAAGCGCGTCGCGCCCCTGTGGGACCCTGATCTCGATGACGGCGTAGTCGTTAACTTCAGCCCTCTCTGGCGTTTGGTCCCGCAGAACCGCGCTTGGCAGAAGGAGCTGCGCGCCACTTGGGCTTCGCTCATTTGCGGGGACTACGACTGGACCCATCTGGCGATGCGACTATGGCCCGAGAGGGTCGTGGCCAAATGCGCAGAAGACCGTAGCCTTGCAATCGCCCATGATCTGGAAGGCGTCTTGTGGGCCAAGGACGAAAACGGCAAATGGGAACCACGCACCTCGCCAGTTAGATCAGTCGGTGACCTGATCGCCGAACGCACCATCCCAGCCGTCAAAGAATCTCTCAAGAGCCTACTGCAAGCGCCGGAACCTATTCTGGTTACCAGAGGCGGTCGAAAATCCAAGGCGAGCTAGGAACATGGCGATGCATGCACTCCACGACTACATCGCCGGTCAGATTGGCGAGAAGATAAAGAACCGCCAAATCGTGGTGATGTACGATGAGCGGAAGGAATTCGTCCCGTTCTTCGACGAGATGGTCGAAGGCGCCAAGCAGGACGGTTTGCCGATCGGCGATTTCGGCGGCCGTCGAGCCAAGATAGTTCGCTTTAGCGGTTCCTTCCTGGAAGTGCGGTATGCTGTCGAGTCGATCACCGGTGGTGATAGCGTCGAGGATGTCGTGATCTATCTTCCAGGTGTCCGCAGGCACGAGAAGGGATCACTCCTGCTGGAGCTTGAGAAGACAGGGATGTACTACGCCCAACCACCTCTCCAACAGATGGCCCGCCTAACCCTGCGGAAACGATTTACCGACGTCGCCATCGACGATCTAGTGAAGAACGAGGCTCTTACCTACTCAGACTTCGCGAAACTGGCGAACGATTCCAGTACTGCGGAAGGGGCCTCAATTCTCAAGGGCATTTTCGGTCAATCCGAGTCTCTCCCGCTCATTGCAGCTTGGATTCTCGATGATCAACGCGACGAAGAAATCGAGCAGAAAGGCGCAGTTGAAGAATTTTGCCGCATTGTGAAAGGTAGGATCGGCCTCAGCCTCCCGGATGATGCAACCCTCGCTCGCCTGCGGAGCAACGTTGCCCGCTACGTGTTGGCGAACGAATTTCGTCTCGACCTGACTGGCGAAGCTCCCATCTCCTTGGGCACCGTCCCGGTTCCAGACACCGAGACCCAACGGAAGGCGGTCAGAAAGATTGCCGAGAGTCTGCGCGAGCTTAAGCACGCTGATGCCTATGAGACACTCGCCGACCAGGTCGAAAGCGAACTCGGTTTGGGTGAGCATAGCGCTCCGGGCGCAAACCTGGGTTCCATCGACACTTTTCGTTTTGAGGAGCGTTCTGTCGTTCGGGAGTGCTTCAGACTGATCGCCACGGGCAAGGCCGATGCCGCAAGGGAGATCTTGGGAACCAGATCGCAGAGCTTCTGGGTCGATCGAAGTGCCGCCAGGAAAGGTGTGTGGGAAGCATGCCGTCTCATGTTGGAGATGGAAGGGCTGGCATCCAGGGTCGAGGCGACGATCTCCAAGGCCAATGGGAAGCCCGAAAAGTGGGTTGATCGCTATACATCGGACCAAGGCGACGGAAGCGGCTGGTATCGCCTTGACCAAGCACAGCGCCAACTAGAGACCTTATTGGCCGCTATCGATGACGACGATCTCGATGAAAAAGCCATCGCCAAGATGCGGTCTGTGTACGATGGCGTTGCCCGCAAGATGGCTGAGGGTTTCGTAAAGGCTTATGCCAACGCGGGATGGACCGTGCCCGGCGTCGTGCATCAGACCGCGATCTGGTCCGACGTCGTTGCAAACCAGCATAAGCCGGTCGCCTACATCATCGTGGATGCCATGCGCTATGAGATCGGTGTGGAGCTGGCGGCACGCCTCGAGAAGCTAGGCGAGGTCAAGCTCGTACCGGCGATTGCTGCCATGCCGTCCATTACTCCCGTCGGGATGGCCGCGCTGCTTCCTGGTGCATCTTCCAGCTTTTCTGTAGTCGAAAAGAATGGGAAACTCGGCTCACAGATCGACGGCACCTTCATGCACAACCGGGAGGCACGCCTCAAGTATCTGCAGGCGAAAATACCGGGCGCTGTCACATTGAGATTGAGCGATGTCGTCACCTGGACGGTAGCCACGAAGAAGAAAGTCGCAGGCGCCCAGGTCGTGGTTGTGCTCTCTTCCGAGATCGATGAAGCAGGTGAATCGACCGAGAACCGTTACGCGCGCAGCATCATGGGCGGTGTAGTTGCGGATGTGGCCAGGGCTTTGCAAAAACTGGCCTCCGTCGGCATCGAGAATGCCGTCGTTACTGCCGACCACGGTCACTTGTTTTTCGGGTCCGAGCGCGAAGAGTCGATGCGTATCGACGGCCCTGCCGGGGGGCAGGTAGAACTCCATCGCCGCTGTTGGATCGGGCGCGGCGGCGCAACGCCTCCGGGAAGCATCCGTGTGACCGGCGTCAAACTCGGCTACGACTCTGATCTCGATGTGGTTGTCCCCGCGAGCGTGTCCGTATTTAAGGCCGGCGGAGATCTCGCCTACCATCATGGTGGGGCCTCACTCCAGGAGTTGGTGATCCCGCTTCTGACCGTTCGGATGACGGGCGATGGATCGCAGAAAGTTGAAAAGAACGCACTGTCAGTCAAGCTAGGATTCGACACGGTGACAAATCGTATCTTCTCGGTCGAGATCGCGTTGGGCGGAAGCAGTGGGGGGCTCTTTGCTGAGGCCAGAAGGGTTCGGCCTGTTGCCATCGCCGAGGGTAGAGAGGTCGCCTCGGCGAAGATGACCTCAACCGGTCCCATCGAAGATGGCGTGTTGGTCGTCGAGCCGGGAGCTCCGATCAACGTTGCCTTCCTTCTCATCAACGATGAAGCTGAGTCCTTGAAGATCCAGGTCCTCGATGCGGAAACGGACGCGGTGCTCTATACCTCGCCGGCCGCGATACCTGTCCGGCTCGGAGTTTAGATAATGAGTGTTCCAGTCCGCGACGAGCTTGACGATAAGGCCAACCGGCTGTTCGCGGGTAAGGTCGTCCGCAAGGACCTAGTGCGCAAGGTCAAGACCGGCGCCAACGTGCCAGTGTTTGTCTTGGAATTTCTGCTGGGAAAGTACTGCGCCTCATCGGACGAGATGGCGATTCAGATGGGGTTGGGTGTAGTCAACGATACCCTGGCCAACAACTACATCCGTGCCGACGAATCCATGAAGGCTCAGAGTAAGGTCAAGGAGAAGGGTCGTTGGACGTTCATCGACAAGGTGAAAGTCCGCCTGGTGGACTCCGACTATTGGGCGGAACTGAGCAATTTCGGGAACAAGTTCGTTCGCATTCCCACCGACTATATCCGCGACTACGAACGCCTATTAACCGGGGGTATCTGGGCGCAGGTGGAAATGCGCTTCGAGTACGACGAAGAAAACAAGGGGAAGAATCCATTCCGGATCGAGAAGCTGACCCCCATCCAGATCGCGGCCTTCGACCTGAATGAGTATCAGAGGATTCGAGCTGAGTTCACGACCGACGAGTGGATCGACCTGATCCTTCGGAGTATGGGCTACGAGCCGAGCGAGATGTCGCGCCGGCTCAAGCTCTTGTTTCTGACGCGTCTCGTTCCGCTTGCCGAGCGGAACTTCAACCTTGTCGAACTGGGTCCCCGCGGCACCGGCAAGAGCTACGTCACGCAGGAAGTCTCACCCTACACGGCCCTCATGACTGGCCCGACCACAGTGGCGAACCTGTTCGGCCACATGGGAGGTAAGTCCAAAGGTCTCGTGCAGATCTGGGACGTTGTCGGTTTCGACGAGGTGGCCGACCTCGAAAAGATGCCGAAAGAGGTCATCACTACGATGAAGACCTATTGCGAGTCCGGCACATATCAGCGCGGTCAGGAGGCGGCCACGGGCGAAGCAAGTATCGCCATGTTCGGCAACACCAACCAGCCGATCGACGTCATGGTGCAGACCGGCCACCTGTTCGAACCCATGCCGACGGTAATTCGCGACGACATGGCGTTCATTGATCGACTGCACTTTTATCTCCCTGGATGGGAGATCCCAAAGATGCGGAATGATCTCTTTACGGACCATTATGGCTTCGTCGTGGACTACTTGGCCGAGGCACTCCGCGATCTGCGGAGGCATAACTTCACTGAGATCGTCGACCGCCACTTCACGATGGGTTCGCACCTTGTCACCCGTGATCGCAAGGCGGTCAAGAAAACGGTCTCTGGCCTGATGAAGATCATTCATCCGCACGGCAAAGCAGCGAAGGCGGATATCGCTGAGCTTCTCGACTTCGCGATGGAGGGCCGACGCCGGGTCAAGGAGCAGCTCAAGAAGATGGGCTCTTTCGAGTACTACCACACGTCTTTCAGCTACAGCGACATCGAGACGGGCGAAGAGCGGTTCGTCGGCGTCCCCGAACAGGGCGGCAAGAACATGATTTCCTCCGATCCCCTTGCGCCCGGAAGCGTCTATAGCGCTTCCGTTGGCGCTGATGGCACGGTCGGCATGTTCAGGATCGAGGTCTCCCTTTCCACGGGTTCAGGTAAGCTCAAAATGGCCGGAGGCATCAACGGTGCGACTAAGGAGTCGATCAATCGAGCCTTCAGCTACATGCTCACCCGCAAGGGCGAACTCGCGATTGCTCGGGAAATGGATGAATCCGATTTGCATGTGGAAGTCATCGACCTGATGCACAATCGCGCAGAGGGTGAGATCGGCCTCGCATTCTTCGTCGCTGCTTTTTCCGCGCTCAAGAAGGCACCGGCCGTTGCCGCGACACTCATAATGGGCGATCTCAGCGTGCAGGGAAACATCAAGGGCGTACGGTCGCTGGTCGAACCGCTTCAGGTTGGAATGGATAACGGCGCCAAGCGTGCCCTTATACCGATAGAAAACAAGCGTAGCTTTATGGAAGTGACGGCTGACGTCATGGAGCACGTCGATCCAGTGTTCTTCGGGGATCCAAAGACGGCGGCTCTCAAGGCATTGGGTTTGAACTGAAGCCTTGAGCCTATCAGAATCATAACAGCACCTGTAGCAGAGAGTTGTAAATACACCAGAGACAGAATTGCGTGCCTAAAGCTTCCAACAATCAGCCAAGCTAATGGCAATGGGAATTGGTTGGCAGCGTTAGTGTTCATCATGAACAGAGCGTACAACACAGCCCGCCGGGTCAGTCGGTCGAACTCACTTACATCATAGCGCCAGTGAATTTAACTGGTGTGGCCCATCCATCGACCTAACGTCATCGCGAACGCTTGCTGGAAATCGAAAGCCTCGCGCTCCGGGATCATCCCCGAAAGCCTTGCAGACGATCGGGAAAAGCTGGAGGAGACGCTGGCGGCGTTCGGACTACCTGAGACGTTCGACCTCAACTCCTACGAGAACCTGCTGCCCGCGTGCGGGCGGTGCAACGCCAAGAAGCTCGCGCATGTGTTCGAACCAGGACTGCTAATCAAGCTGGCGCTGGACGAAGCCAAAAAGAAGGCGAGGGTCGTTCGCTCTGTCATCGAGCAAGCCATCAAAGACCGGCGGTTGTCCGAGAGCCTAAACCTCGTAGAACGGGCAATCGACAACTAACAGGTCACGCCTGCGATGATACGCAAATTAGAGGAGCTTGCTGCACGCGCTAAGGAGGCGCAGTGGCAGATCAATCTTGAATTCCAGATCGAAGGTCCACGCAGCGAATTCCCTGAGACATCAAGAGACACGCGAAGGATCGCTGCAGCGGTACGATTGCTAAAAGCCTTCCGCGAAATAAGCATGCACCGCGAACGGGACGGCCTGGTTTACCGGATCGCCGAGACGGAAGAGCCCTGACGTCCTAACTGGCTGGTACGGCGAGATAGCTGACTACAACCTGGGCGATGCCAACCTGGATAAGAACGCGGGTCAATACGCCAAGGATGGTCTGCAACCGGGCATTCTGCTTGAACCGCCTCTCCTCCAGCTCGTAAGCAATCAGCCCGGAGATGCTGCTGGACGACAGTCGATAGTTACACCTCCCTGGGCCAACTCGCCGGACTGCTCAAGGGATGCGAGGATGAGCCCGTAATAGTTCGTGGTGGCTTCGCGCTCTGAGTGCCGGAAGCTGCGGAGGGAATAAAGTTTCCATATCAAATGTGTCCGATCGGGCGTTAAGCCGCTCTTCTCGATCGTGTTCGAGACGAAGTACCGGAGGACATCAATGCGCCCCTGTCGCACTAGCGGCTATCGGCGCAAGGATCCGCTACACCGGTCATTCCACATATACTCCGTGGCTCCCGACAACGGTCTCAGTGTGAAATTGGGTTTTCACACTGTCGGACTTTCCAAGGATACTACCGTCAGCTTTTTTTCACCGAAACCGGTAGCTCTTGGTAGATCGCCAGTAGCGGACACTCATGCCGATCTCTCGCGTTTTACAAGGAACTTTGGCCGCGAGTTCAAGCTTGAGGCAGTGAGGCAGGTGAAAGGGTCGAGGCGTGGGGATGGCGCAGGCGGCCCGCGACCCTCGATCTCCACGAGAACGCGCTGCGCAAATGGACGCGTGATCTATCGGCCGATCCGCAGCATGCTCCCGGTCACGGACAGATCAAACCGGAGCAGTCGACCAAGCATCAATTCCATATCCATTCTCTACTGGTAGGCTTGCGCCTGATGCCCCAAGGCTGCATATTGTCTGCAATCGGGGTGTACAGGCATGCCTCTTCGTGTCCAGACATACTTTTATTCTGTCAACCTCTTCATGCTCGTGATGGTTTCGGGAATTAGCTCCGGTGCTGAGCCTTCTGAAATCCATTACAAAGCTCCCATCCGCTGTGAAGGTGATCACCCGGCGGCATCCTGTGGAACACCTGTATTGTTGAGCGAAGTAGAGTCAAGCGCGGCGAATCTGTCGCGTGACATCGCAACTTGCGGGAAAAATCCTGAACAATGTAGCACCCTCAGGATCAGTCAGCGACTTGCCGACCCAAGTTTTTCTTGCGACGGCGACTATCTCGATGATGACGAATGGTTGCCATCTTCGATGGACGAAATCAAGGCCAAGTATGGAGAGGCGCTCAATGGCGTTCCGGTTGAAGGTCGGATACTGGTCGAAGCTTCCGATAGTCCGCCTAACGAAACGCACTTCGCCTCGTGCTCAGTGAGTACCGTTGACGGCAGGTCTGGACCTCCCCACGAATGCGTTACGGTCGCCGTTGTAACAGCGAATAGGGTGTATCGTCGTACCAGCGGCCGCGATGGGAAATCCTCCAACAACTACATCAATCTCTGCAATGTTTCTGCGAGTTTTTCTCCGTCTGGGAGAATAGATATTGAGTATAACATAGTCACGCAAAAAAGTATTGTTGGCTTTGCGGATGCGGTACAAACGTTGCTAGTTGATGATTTTGCTCTGGCTGTCAGTCGCCGCGAAGTGTCAAATAATATTCCCTATATTGACATTAGATCAACATCTGGCCTTCGGGATTCGACAATACTTCCGACGTGGAGAGAAGCGCTTGATCTCGATGTGAATATTGCGCAAACGGAAGATAACAGTATCCAGTTGAGGGCCAGCACGAACCCACTTATCTGCAAAACGGCTTCGTCGAAGATCTTCGAGTATCGGGGTTTGGATGACGGGCAACGAGACGCGTATGCGACCGTTTTCAATAGCCGTATCAAAAGAGCCATTGTCGCTGCATGTGGGCAAGTTACAAGCGCCGACGACCATACCATCGTGTGCCAGTGACGGGGGACGAAAATGACAGTAGCCGATGCTAGAAAATGGTTGATTTTGGCGAGTCTTATCGTCACCGGCGTCCAGATTTTCTTTTTGCTGGTGGCCCCGGCAATCGGAGTACCGCTCGAGTTCAAACAGAGCATAAATCTCTTGCAGATCGTGACGCCCGTTTTCCTTGGATATCTGGGATCCGCAGCCCACTTCGCTTTTATGACACCTCCGCCGCCGGTAACGGCGGATAACGACCTCTTGCGCTACCTTGTGAAGGGCCCGATCTTGATTTATGCCATCGCCATGGTAGCGGCGTTCGGGGCTTTCACGTATTCGAACCGCCCGGGTGTCATGCTGGGTACAGGCATGTCTATCGACGACTTATCGACAGCGGTCTCGATATGCCTTGGGATCCTGGCTGCTGTTACCGGCGTCCTCGTCACCTATCTTTTCGCTGTTCAACGTCGAAAGGAGGCAGAGGCCGAGAACCGAAATCTCGTTGGGGGCACTCCACTAGCCCCGCCGCCGGTTACGCAAAGTGCGCAAGGCTAGGCTCAAACTTGGCCCTACCCAAAATGCTGGAGTGGCTGCGGACTGTATTCCCACCTTCGGTTATTTTGGCACAATCTTCTGTCAGAAGAAATTTAGGTTGAACTGAAATCGAAAACGGATGAATACTACACCTATCCACGAGGATCAGGTCATGGACTTCATCGAACAAATATTCGGAATATCCCCCGACGGCGGTTCCGGCTCCTTCGAGGCGGCGCTGATTATGGTTCCTATCGTGATCGCGGGCCTTGTGCTGGTGGCATGGAAGCGCGCAAGGTCCGGCTGAGGCGCTTCGAATAGACGCCGCGGTCCAGCCGCCCCAGGGCGCTATCGGCCACTCCAACGAACAGGAGGTCCGCGATGCCTAACAAGGGTTCGAAGGATTCAAAAGGCGATCCGGGCAAGGCGCGCGACGACGGCAAGCCGGGGACGAGCAAGCCCGAGCGGTTGCGTCCACAGGGCGAGCATCAAGTGCCGTTGCAGCCGATGCCTCCGCCGCCGAGCGAAGAGCGATCCATTCATCAGCGCCGTCCGCTGCCGCCGGTTCCGGAAAAGAAAGCCTGAACGGAGAGGGCCAGCACCGAATAGCTCCCGCGAGATTAACGAGCCGCCGAATGGAGGAACGAGATGGCCAAGGCAAGCAGCAGCCGCAGAGGTTCAGGCAGAGGCACGCGTGCCGCCAAGGCCGGCCGATTGCCGGTTCAGGCGGTTCCGCTACTTGAGACCCCGCCCGCAATCGAGAGGCCGAAGCGGATTCACCCCCGGCATCTGCTGCCGCTGATCAGCGAGGGGGTTGAGCGCGACGTTCACAGTGTCTCGAAGGAGATCCGGCTGGCCCCTGCCTCCATGGCGGCGCGCGCCGCAGGCGACGAGATAGCGCTGTGGCGCAACACCGAGCTGACCGGCCCGGTGACCAACAGCACCGCATCCAACGTCGGCGAGCCGAGCTGCGCGATCAACGGCGACATCGTGCTCTACACCGGCAACTGGTACGCAGCGGTTTCCACCGACGGCGGCGCGACTTTCCAATACATGAACCCGGAAAACGCGTTCCCGCGGCCGGACCCCAAGATTCGCTTCTGCTGCGACCAGGTGGTCCAGTACGTAGCTGAGCTCGATATGTTCGTATGGCTGCTGCAGTATGGTCCTGAATCGGGCGACAATATCCAGCGGCTGGCCTTCGCCAAAACAGCTGATGTCGCGAAGGGCCGCTGGAAGGTGTTTGACATAACCACCGCCATGCTCGGCGTGCCCGGCGCTTTCCTGGACTTTCCCGACCTCGCCGTCGGCCAGAACTTTCTCTATATGACCACCAATATCTTCGCGGGCAATAATGTCGGCTCGGCGGTCGTGCGCATCAGCCTGGCCAGCATCCGTGCCGGCAATCCGACAGAAACCCATTTCGTCTCAATGGAGTTGCAGAGCTTCCGCGTTGCGCAAAACACTAGCAATGTCGGCTATTTCGCCGCTCACCAGGATACAAGCACGCTCGCCGTGTTTGCGTGGCCGGAGAATGCGGCGGCTCCCACCAAGACGCAGGTTGCCGTAGCGCGCTGGCTGGGCGGGAACGGCTACATCTCGCGCACACCGGACAACCGCAGATGGCTGGATCGTGCCGACCCCCGCATCACGGGCGCCACGCGTTCCGGCAACGAGCTGTGGTTTGCATGGAGCGTCGATGCCCGGTCCAATCGAAGGGCGCGACCGTTCATCCAGATGGCCCGGATTGGCCTTCCCGGCTTTAGCCTGATCGACAACGTCAACGTGTTTGATCCCGACGCCGCCACCTGCTACGGCGCGCTGTCGACCAACGTAGACGGCGAGATCGGCATCTCCTACATGATCGGCGGCGCTCAGCAGTTCCCGAGCCATGTCGTGGGATTGCTCACCGGTTCCGAAAAACACCTCATCGTCGCCAACGGCGAGCGCAGCCCGATCGGCGATCCCTCGACCGGCAAGGGAGAATGGGGAGACTATCTGACGGTGCGGCCGGTGCATCCCGGCGGCAAGCTGTTTGCGGCCACCGGCTACACGATGAAGGGGCCGGGCAATGGATCGAACCGCGACGTCACCCCGCGCTTCGTGACGTTCGGGCGCGCGCGCGATGGCGCAGGAGGCATGGGCATGCCGCCGATGCCGCCACCGCCCCCGCCGCCCCCGGCGCTGCCACCTCCAGGGATCGACGACCTCAAGGCGCCGTTCGGTGACGTCAACACGCTCGCCGCGGTACCGGCGGCGGTCGCGGTGGCGGTCAAGGCGGCGTGCGTCGCAGAGGGGCAACAGGCCATGTCGGCCGACCAAGAGATGGTAGTCGGACTGAAGATGGTCACCAAGCCCGGCGTGGAGCGCTGGTCGATCAAGACCGGCACCGATCGCGACATCGCGCTTGTCGGTAAGAATGTCATCGGCGGCCAGAAGCTCGCCACCGGCATCGTCGAGACGACTATCGAGGAACTCAACTTGATTGGCCGGCCGGCGGACATGCGTCCGCCGACCATGCTCTTCCCGCGTTACCAGGAACGTCGGCGCGGGCCGGTGGAGTTCACGGTGTGGCGCATCGAATGCGACGTGATCGGCGTCAAGCTGGAAAAGGACGGGGATTATCACTTGGTCCTGCAAGGGGCGAGCGGCAAGATGATGGTCGGCGAAGTTCCGACGCCGAGTCCGCCCTTTATCGACTCGACCGCGCCGTGGCTGCAGAACATCAAGGACGTCAGGCGGGCGGTTGACGACAAGCTGATCGCGCCGCTGTCACCGCACGACTTCGTGCAACTCAATGACACGCTGGTGCCGCGGAACGCTGTCAGCGACGATCAATTCCTGATGCTGCCGATGGCCATGGAGAGGCTGCCGGTCTCGTTCCGCACGCCGCTGGACGATGTCCTGGAGATGCCGACCTTCGAGGCGAAGGTGAAGCCGACCTCCGCGCGCATAACCGGCGTCGGGTTGTTTGACCGCATCCATGGCGCCACCGGTGCCTCGCCCCTTAACGGCATCGAGTTGCATCCGATTCTGAAAATCGAGTGGCTTTAGGCGAGAAAGTCACTGGCGCGGCATGCCAGGGCGCTGCTTAGGCGGGCGGCGCCTCGTTGCGGACTAGATTTGTCCTGCTTGTGATCACACTCTGATGAGCGAGGTACGAGACTTCACCGCGGTAAGTCCTGGGATCACTCGCGCCCTCGCCTGACGTCTCACACAATGCCTCGATTGTGCGGCAAGATGTCTCAACCAGACTGATTGCGTCGAGCCACTATAATCCCTGCTTTGCGATCGCCTGGTTGACATTCTGCGCAAAGGTCGGATCGTCGCGGTACTCAACGCTCTGCCTGAGCGCCAGAAGCACCTGTTGCTGTACAGGATCTTTCAAGGCCCCAGATGCCATACGGGTGAACGCCACCGCGACATAGAGGTTGACCCGATAGCGTCGTTCCGGATCCTCTTTCTGAGGGATGATCGCATCGACAACGGCTTTCACGAGTGTCGCTCGGCCGGGTTCATCGGATTTGTCATAGAGCATCGCTAGATGAGTGGCATACTCTCGCCGCTGATCGCTGAACAATCGCTGTCGGATCCGGTCTGTGGTCAGATCGGCTATCGTCTCCGGGAAGAGAGGCGCAACGTCCTGCTCGCCGGTAAACGCGGCGGGCAGCTCGGCAATACACCTCTTGAAGCTCGCCTCATTGAAGCTACGCAGGGTCAGTAGCTGACCGTTTGTCCGCTTGCCGAGGGCATCCTTTATGCGGTCGAGTAATCGCGCGGTATTCTCGACATCCGACTGGGCCTTGAGCTCCCTTTCTTTCAACTCGACCAGTTTTTGGATCCAGGCCGCGGTATCGCTGAAAGCATAGCCCGCTACTTGCCGGGTCACCTGCAGCAGATTGTACTGGCCGTCCGCGCCTACGTCAGGCGTATTGGCAAGAAAGGCGATTACATAACATACGTTGGTATTGTCGACTACGTTGCCAAGGACCAATGTTGCCGGGCTACGGGTCTCCGACCTCAACCCGGCGGCGAGTGGAATGAGTCCGCGCACGATGTCGTCGTCATTCTTCGACTCCCTGAACCGGCGGATGTCGTCCGGTGTACGGATCCAGTCATTAAGGGCATTGAGGTGCGATACAAGCGCCAGGTTAAGTCCGCCGCTAGTGCTCTCTTTGTCGATTTCCTTAAAGGTGGTCAACCAGCCTGCAAGCGCCTCGTCCGAGAGCGGCGGCTGGCCGCTCACCGTCTGCCCGCGCGCAAGACCTGCGCACAGCATCAGCGCCATCGACAGGCAGATCGCTGTCTCTCGGATCTTCATCGTGGTACCACCGGGTCCTCGCTTTGAACCACCAGCGATTGAGCACTAAGTACCGCGCGAATAACGACGCGGGGCACTCGATTGACGTCGACCGCATCCCTTACCGTGATGATGAAAAGACAGGAATCCTGCGACACACGAACGAGGCATTGGTCGTTTTTCTCGTCGCTGCCGGCAAGGTCGCGGAAGCTGAAGTAGCTAAGGTCGGCTGCGTACTTGGTATTACCCTGTTCAGCCGAGGCTCCGTGGAGCTTGATTCTGCCACTATCCCCCAGGTCACGGTCGAATACAATGAACTCCAACCCGCTGTCGTCCGCTTTGCCGTAAGCGCGCTCGCCAAGCCCGGTCTCGAGATAGGCGCTCTGGACAATTTTTCGCAGCGTTTCATCCGTCAACTCCGACCGGCCCGGCTCCGGCGCCTTGAGAGCGACATTGTCAAGCACGTTGGGATCGGTGCATTCGCTCACCGCAGCATCGCAGAACTCAAGCCTCACCCTGGTGTATTGATCATAGTCCCGGAAGACTTGCCGAATTTGATTCTGGTAGGTGATCACCCCCCAACCGAAGAATGCCGTGAGCACAGCCGCGCCGCCCGCGACCACCAGGTTCGCTGCGCCGGGAGAGATCGCTGTCGGAAGCGCACCTGGCGGTGGGTCGGGTGCCTTGGGCTGAGGAGCCTCGTCCCCCTCAGCGGGTTCCACAAGCTTTTTCGCAGAAGGCTTTTCCTCCTGGCGAGCCTGAAGCAACCGCGCCGCCAGTTCCGGGTTCGGTCCAAAGGTTCCGATAGCCTGCGATCCTGTGCCATATAACAGGATCGCCACGCCCAGCATTGCCACAAGGAACGTCAGCGAAGTGTTCAGCCCTTCTTGCGACGTTAAAAAGGCCAGAGCGAGAAGAAGACATCCAAAGAAGAAATAGAACGGCGGAGACTGCAATGCATCGAACGCCACGTTCCACCATCCCGGTCCCCGCGTGACTGGGAGCAGTGCATTCGACTCCGACACGATAGCTTTCAGGACTTTCTGCGCCTCGACTGCACTGAGCGTCTTTTCATCGAGCGTGCGCACGAACTGCTGAATGTCGGCGCGTTCGTTATCAGAAACGCCGCCGAGCAGTACCGCCAGGGCACGTTCTCTTAAACGGTCGTAAGCCGCATTTTCGGCACTGTCGCCGTTGGCCACGTCGAGCCCCTCCTCAGCGGCCATGGTCGCAAGTCTCCTTCAATGGAAACATGCCCATGATGAGTATTCAATTGCTACTACGCCCATTTCCTGAACAATCACAGCATTTTTTAACTTAGTCTACGTTTTCCAGCCCCCTTCGAGATCGAAGCGCAGTCAACACGCTTCAGAACGCGCGTTTCTTCCATGTTGTGGGTTTGACGAACCGATGGCGGGCGTTACTGGCTAGGCGTTTCATCCGGACCGCGCTGTGTCGCAACCTATGCAGGTCTATAAGTTGCTCAAAGCAACCAAAGCGGCCAATGGAATGTGGTTGCTACTGTCAGCTCGGGTACGGGCGACAGGCACCGGTGCGACGCCCGAAGCTGGATGCGGTGGTCGCGGCGATCGATCGACGGATGAGGACCTGACAGTCCCGCGCAGGCAGTTCACATGGCTGGGTATGGGATGTTGATCTTAAGCCTTAACCGCGAAATGTATATGGTTTCCATGTTGGTTGATCGTAGTGTCATCGAAGGTGTGCGGGCTGCCGCCGTCGAAGTTGAAACGGTTTGTCTTGAAACCAATCTTGCGAGAATCGAAGATAATCTCATCGATCCCGAAGTGATCGACGACTGATTGTATTGCAACCTTTGGCAGCAGCTTCCCGGCAACATCCTCATTGCCAATGTCCACGGCTTGCCCCGTTTGATGGAAGCTGCCGCCGCCAGGGCGAACGATCGAACTTATTTCGATAAAGGTATCGACAACACTTGCCAGATGAAGCACCAGCCGCCGGAGGAGTGGAGTTGCAAAACCATCGTTTCCCGTCCCCAGGAGCATGCCCCGGAGCTTGTCTTTCGGAGGTTGGAAACGAACCTTGCTCTTGGCAATATGTTCCCGCAGAAGCTTGATTACATCTTCGTCGTCCGTCGGGACTGAAAGAGCGGCCATTGCGGAGCCATCGCCGTTGAATGCATGTCCCCTGCCCGCATGGAAGATCACGTAGGATCCCGTGGGCTTGTAGAGCGATCCGTCCAGTTTTTTCGGAAAACCATGATAGTGTACAGAGTTGGTATCGGGATTGCCGCCAATGAATGTCGGATGTGCCTTTACCTCTGGCCCCCAGTCCGGGTTTGATGCGTGAGGATTGAAGAAGTGCATGGCGCCCAAAACGACGCTGGAACCCCCCAAGGCGCGCCGTTTCAAATGCGCGTCGACTATGGCAGACACCTCCTCAGAATGTGGCAATTCGCGCCAGGTTTTGTGTGGCGTCTCCAACATTGGTGAAAACTGAGACTTCTCGTCAATGACCGCCTGGATGGTATTCTCGAATTCGGTGGAGTCATCGACAATCCGGTTGAAAACTGTATCGACGACTGCGCCCACCCCGTCGACAAGCACCTGTTCTCCAAACATCTTGAAGACCCCGACCTCCTTGCTGCACAAGCGACCCAGCGCATCGACGTCGTCAGGCTCGACCTTGATCACGACACCTTTGAAGTCGGCGGGAATATCATTGAAGCTGGCGTCGGAACTATCGGGCAGTTCGATCGAAAAATCGCGCAGGAGCGTCGCTGCCCGATCCAAACCAGCTTGCAGTGCAGCTCTGCAACGCTCCAGGAACGTGGACACGATCGCTTCAGCGCCCGCATTCATCGTCAGCAACCCACGATTGGCTAACACGTCTTGCAACTCGTCTGCGCTAAGGCCAAGCTTATCCAGAATGTCGCTGAGCTTCTTCTCCTGCGAGGAAGGCTCCCGCAGCGCAATCGCAGCCGTCACCCCAAAGATATGGGCCAGGTAGAGGTCGAGTGAGGTGACGAAGCGTTCCAGTTTTTTTGTTAGAACTTCGGAATCCTGGTTGCTCTTAAGTCCCACCGCCAGGGACTGCTGATCCGGGAAATTCAGTCCCGCTTCACGCAATCCCAGCTCCCGCCCGCGATCGCTTTCCGCGATCACTTTCCAGCTATCCTTCGTGAACCGATAGGGGGCAAACGCGCCCTTGTTGTCCACGTTCGCTGTTAGAACTCCGTTTCGCCAGTCGTCCCGGCTCTCCACATGGGCAACAGCCAATAAGTAGCCTGCATTCGTCTGGAGGTCCTTCGCAACAGCAACGCTTACGGCAGCGAGTTCCTTTTCTTCTATCGACCGGACGAGCGCCGTTTCACGCAGGTTATCCGGGCGCGTCCAACCTGCTGTACCAAGGTCGTCAACATTGATCCATTTCTTGCCGTCCGCAGAATTTGCCTCACCGAGCACCGTCAACTCCGTTTCGGCCAAAACGCGGTGGTCGGTAAGATCTCCACCAGGAGTCGATCTGAGAAAGAAGGCAAACTTTGCGATTGTCGTAGTCATGAACGTGCCCTCACTATCAGACCATAAGTCTTGTCATCCACTATGCCTGTAGTTGGAAGCTGATTTCTTTGCTGGAACGCTTTTATCGCCTCACGTAGATTTATTCCGAACTTGTCATCTTTTTCTATCTTTTCGACCAGCTCGGCGGAAATCTTCTCCTCATTCATTATTGCAATAAGATTTTCTTTGAACTCCCTGACGTTCTGAGCTTCTGGGAAGAGGAACATCTCAAACGTATGGCCATGCCACGTATTGCAAAGCGCCTGCGATCCCTTCGACAGAATAGCCAAGCGCTGATCTGGACCATTGATGGTTCTTGGGGCATCGCCGCTTGGTATGGTGACAGCGTTGCCCCAAGCAAGCTTGAACTGCGCGATCGCTAGCCTTGTTTTGCTCTCCAACCCTCCAAAGTTTCCATCATCCGGCACGCAAAGCGCCTGCTGAATGAGCTTGCCGTCCGAAAAGTCGATTTGCCTTTCGAAGTTAGTTATCGCGCCGCTGATTTTCGTGCTCCCTTTTGGTGTTACGACGACCGGCGCTTCGGGACTTTTTGGTACGAAGGTTGCTTGACCCCGCTCGTTCTCCCTTAGAGCAGCATTCGGAGAAACTTGCATACCACCCACCGTGAGAAGCTGCGGGGCAGCTAAGTTACTCGAGGTGTCGGCCACAAAGTCTGTGTTGTCGACGGCCTTGTCGATAAGCGACACGATCGTCGGCACGCGGCAAAGATCGAGGTATCCGGCGATCGCATTCATGGCCGACACCTGATTGGTGTACTCGCCGGCGCGTCTTATAGTCTGCTCTTTATAGGCAGACTGAGCCCGGTTCACCAGTTGAAGAACGCGTGATGGTCCAAGATCTACCAGACGAACGATTTGGTAGTTGTCTATCGTCGATTTGGCCAGACCAAGGGAAGCAGCGACATAACCTATGGCTTCCAATGATGTGCCTGCGATCGACATTATGGCCATGGCCGCCGTACCAACATCTGAGATCTGGTTGCGCGTAGCGCGCAAATTCCGCTCGGCAGCAAACAGGTTGCTCAAGAAGGGTTTGCAAAGGTCCTCGTCGACATAGTCGTAGCCCCCCAGGACCACCAGTTTCCATTCAGGCGATTCCAGACCCGGCCTTTCAGGGAGGCCTGAATACCGGGCTATCGAAGCTACCACGTCGGCCCTGTTGCTAGCTGCAGCCTTCACCCGATCGGCCCGCAGGACCATCGAAGAGTCAGGGTCAGTGGTACACGCGCTGGCAAAAATGATCGGGAGCACTGTCAAGATCGAACGAAGTCTTCGGGTGCGGTTGAGAATCCGTATCATTCCGTCCCTCTGTGGTCGCACATTAATCCGCAAGCAAATGCTTCGCCGCCGCTGGAAGATGACGAGGTAATAGCCATCACCGCGCCGATTCGATCCGCAATGCAACGCCCGGCGCTCTCTGTGCACAGGAAAGTACGACCCGGAACGATGATTAGAGTGCTGCGAGGGACTATAGTCGAGTAGATCCTGCTTAGTTTCGTTGCCCATGGGCCCGACCTCATTAGAGACACCGTGTTCGACACCAGCTCCCGCCGAGATATCGGCCATGTAAATCATGCCTTTAGACCATCGTTGACTGTGGGCAAATTGGTCGGCGACGATGAAGCTAGGGGGTGCGGAGCAGGTCGGTTTAGTCGTAGTGACTTGATTGATACGGCCCATGGTCATCGCGAACTCAGCCATCCCAGCCTGGCTCGGACTGGTGTGGCCTTACGCGGCGTTTGATGAAAACGCGGCCCGGTTACCGGGGCTGCATCATGGCGGTGCCAACTACGGTGCCATGTCATTCTGCGACTAACAGTGCTGAACGAGCCGGCGCTCTTAGATTGAGCCGGCTCTACGCGTTCTCGGTCCACCCAGTGCGGCGCGCTGCCCATGCCGCACCCGTCGGGTCATGGGGCTATTGGCTCGCACAGACCTAGCAACGACCCGCATGAAGACGCCTATCCCTAGACCCCTCCGCTACAAATGGAGAAAATGTTGGCGGTTCGCATAGACGCTTGGGATACGCCCTTTGCTCCAGACTATTTGTATAGCCCAAGTTCCTCAAACGAAGGCAGAGGTTGAGACATGTCCTTTGAGCTAACTACTGGCGAAGAAAAAATTAGCCTAAGTTTTGCATCCACCTTTTTTATTAGGTCGGAAGCATCAGTGGCGATTAGATCTGGCGAAGACATCGTAAGAAGTCGGAAGCTAGTCATGGCATCTCTCACCTTTGATTGATCGTTCGCTCGAACCGCTTCATTTACAAGCCGGTACGCGTCGCGGAGTTCACCAATTTCACCCCAGCGAGCCTGCTTCTCAACCGCCTCGATAGTGAAAACCAAATAGGGCCTATCTTCGTAGTGTTGACCATCTACCTTCAGTTTCCCGTCGTCTGGATCCAAGTCCATCTTTGCGCCCGCAAGCTCGCCTACCGAGGACGCGATCAAAGCATAGTGGCCCGGCTTTGGAACCTGGAACGTTCTATCCATGCCAATTTCCAGTTTTACAGATCCGACCTGCCTCGTCAGGGCACCTACCGCAGAACTAATGACTTCGATGAACGGCTTAGACGGTGTAACGAATGCTACGCCGACCTTGTCCGAGAGGGCGGTCATAGTTAAGAGGAACGGCCCAGCCAAGTCTTGTTCAACCACGGAAAATAGACCGATCTGCAGCCTTAGATCACCACCCCGCCAAGGCGTCGGACCAACAACCTGCCTATCAATCATCAAGATATTCGAAACGTTCTTTGGATCGAGCCCGAACAGCGCCGTGGGAGTGGTTGCACTTGCAAATTCTGTCGCTTCTTGGCCTGCGCCCGGGAGGTTTGCAAAGGTGTGCACTACTCCGTGCAGCTTGGCAACGCCTCTGCGCCGGAGCGGCAGACGAAGGGACTTCACTCTCACCGAAAGATAAGTTTCCTCGGGGACTAGCGATCGAAATTCCGGATCTCTCCCCCCCACGGTTAATGGAGGTGTCGAGATAAAGTCAACCGTTTCCTCTTTTGCCACTTTGCTGATCAAGTCGTTTAGCCATTGGGCTGTTGACACGCGGCACTCCTATTTCAACAGAGTTAGTTCGAGTTCATTCAGGGCCGATGGTGCCCAAATCCAATCAGCAAAATCGACAACCGATGCGCCGCCGTAGGGAGTCCTTTGAAACGCGAAGCCGACTAGTTTGTCGTCGGCGTTTAGAAGAGCCGACCCAGAATCTCCGTGGTTGGTATCTGGTGCAGTTTGAATGCAAAGCTGCCTACCTTTGAACGGGAACGGAACACCCCAATCGGTTGCTATAACCTTGGTATATTTTGGACCTTGTTGCTGAAACCCGAAGAAATGATGCGACTCGGCTCTTCCAGGCGCGCGCTCAGCTAACAAGCCTGCAACTCCACAGACCGCATTTGGTCGCCAATTATCGCCAATCGGTACAAAACATGTGTCCATTACTTCGCTCGCTTTCGCTACCTCTCCCTCATAAAAATCCGGATCGTTACCTATCTTCACTTGGGTTCCGATAGGCCCGGAACCATGAAAGCACACGGTCACCCCTAGCCTTCCACCTGCGTCTCTAGCCAAAGCGCCTACTGTCGACTTTTCCCGACCTGACACGGCGCTCCAAGGCGGCCTGGGCACGCACGTTTTGATCATCTTAGGAGCAGATGCGACGATTACACTTGGTTGGGCGATCCATATTGCTTCGGCCAGACTTACCGGATCGCAAATTAAATCGCTAGATACCTTCCGCATTCGTTCTAGCGTCGCCACGTCCGGATACTCAAACAAAGGCATGTATTTCCCTGGAGAGATGACTATCGGCGTGGTGGAATGGAAATTTGGATCTAGAACCACGACGCTCCGCAACGCGTCGGAATGTTCATCTAACAAGACGACAAACCTCCGGGCAGCGGCCGAAATGCGCAATCCGGTTTCATCCAAAATTACTTCGTCCAAAACTTCTTCTCTAAGTAACGGCTGCACAGCCGTCGATCCAATCATGTCCAGCGCCGAGCTACCGCGGAATTTCGCAAATCTCGACCGCAAGAGTGCCGAATTATTGTAACGCTCGATTGGCGAAGTTCGATCCGATTCTAGGTATTTAGCTGCCCCGGGAGCAGCCTTCGACATCGAGGTGGCTCTAAAAAATTCTTCAAAATCGCGGTCAAATTTCTGCCATTCGTCGGACGTCTTATCCGAGCGGAAAGCACTCCGAAAATAGTCAATGCCGCGCTGCAACAGAAATCGCGTGCTAGGGCCCTTGCTAGGAGCCTCAATAGAACGCCTAGGCAGGCGTTGTCGAACCCGATAATTAAATTTGACCAGTTCCTGCTCCGCTATTATATCGAGACGGCCAATTCCGTTTCCTGGCCCCGTTGTTGCTGCCATAATACCCCCCAATATTCGGTCTTTCGTCGAAGTATACCCCACAACTCTGGTCGCGCAGACGGCCTGGAGCTTTCTTTTACCCGCGATATCATGCTTACGACCAGCGGGTACTACGTATAAGGCGCTGCAGTAGCGCCACCAGCGCACTGTAGGTTGTAATGATAGCTCCATTACTTGCTTGCCGCAAACGGCGACACGATGAACGGCATTGACGACGGGCAAGCGTCGTCCGCCTTGCCGGTCGAAATGAAGGCTTCAACGGGCATGCCGGGTGCCAGGTCAGGCCTTTGATTTTCTCTCAACTCAGTTCGCGGCAGACTGACTAGAAGCCCGCTCCGCTTCGCTTGTCGACACTGAGACCGGCGCAAATCTCGTTGGCGCTGCCGTTCAGTTCCGCGGTACAAGCTGATTGCATTGCAGAGAGCTAAAGGGTCACGTCCTGTCCAGTTGGTCGAGTCCTGCGGAGCGATGCGGGCTTCGACCTATATTTATGTATCCGTCCCATCCATCAACGAGCCGATCGGGCTGCCTCCTCCGTCTCCGAAGCGTCACCGCGAGGACTGGGGTCAATACTCGTCCGCTCGCATGATCGTCATCACCCTCGACGTAACATTTCGGTCAGTTGGGTCAGGGGAGTGGTATCGACGGCTCAGATCGTAATAGTCGATCTTCCAAATGACCTTGATCTCGCTGACCGTCATGACCGCGCAATCGTGCTCGCCATACGGATCGTTCTCGGGTGTGAAACCGTCGAACGCGGTGATGGCCGAGATAATGTTCCTAACCGTCGATGGACCGAGCGCGGATATCCCGGAAGTGATGACAATCGTCCCACCGAGGCGGTGGATCCTCAGGTCGTCGTTCAGTGATCTGGTCTTGAGGACAGTCCCGTCGAGAGCCCTGCTGATATCATGAGTCTCCCCGAAGAGGAGGTCTGGCTTCTGTTTCGTCATGGTCTTTCCTTTCTTGGACATAGGTGATCCATTCTGGCCGGCCCCATCGCCGGTCAGTTCCGCTTTCAAGTTCTTGTTTGGTGTGGTTAGCCCGTCAGGGACAATCAATCAGCCGCGGGCTCGTCAGCCGGGAATGCTCCCGCGCGCCACCATCCTTGCTGACACGTCTTCCAAATCACGTAATCGACGGTCGAGACGCTGTCCCCCGACTGTTTCGACAGTCGTTCGCATAACTCTTGGACCGTCTCACCCGATTGGCTCGCAACCCTTTCCAACCAGACATCGGGCTTCGCCACGTCAACACCGAGGTTCTTTGCCAAGTGGTATTTCGTGATCTCGCCAATGTGAGGGAGTGTCCGACAGAATTCGATCACCTTCTCCGGTCCCTGTTCCCAGGCCAATCTAAAACCCTCGAAAAACTCCGACCTGTTCGACATCACCAAGTTGATGGACTTCGTCTTTCCCGGATGACCGAAAGTGTTTCCTACATCCCCTGTCCCTATCAGTGACGGCCTCATCCGGTTCCAGATGTCCTTTGCTACTGTCCACCTCATTCCACTGTTGAGAATGACGTACGACACCCTCAGGGCAAAATCGGTTTCGTCCGTCGGCGGTGATTTCGTCTTGACCCTTTCCATCGCGTCCGGATCGAGTTCTGCGACCATTTTGCGGTAGGCGAGATACTCATCCAGCGTCACCGAGTTAGTTCCGCTCTGGCAACCGTACTACCCTCGTTGGCGGTGTCGGTTTCGGTGTAAAAGAGACATTTCACACTGAGGGAGCGATCACCCGAAATTCTACTAGATTTTACTATCAACGCCTCCTCCCCTTCGAATGAGAATGATCTCGTCCGGATCAATCTGGTAAGGAACTCTCGGATCGCGGAGCGAGCACCGCGCCCGTTGCAAAACTTTCATCGAGTCGGAGTCAAACAACCGGATCGTTCTCGCGGTCATTCGATAGGCAACCGTCCAATGATCGTAGCGACCAGAGAGACCGATGATGGCGACCTGATTGTCGCCCAAGCCCTCACCCAACGCGGCCCACAGATCGTCGAACCGACGGATTTTCGACGTCAATGTCGCAGCGATGATCGACGTCTCGAGTACCTCTCGGAGGTAGTTGCAGGCAGTCTCGACGAGAGCATGGACGGTCGGAATTTCGATACCCAGTCCGACAGTCTCATGGGCCGTCACCCGGTTTGTCGTCAGAACTCTCTGACAGGACTTGGAAAAGGCCAATCGACCTCTGACGTCCCAACTCCGGGCAAAGAAATCGGACGGCGTTCATGACGGAATAGATCCCACAAAGGCTATCCAAATCTCCTTGATTGAACGGTGCCGGGATCTTCTCGGCGACCGGCATCCTCAAAATGCGCGCGCGCGAAATCGGTCTACGGACATCGTCGTCTCGGTCAGGCATCTTCGATATCTCAGATCATGGAAACGATGCGGCGTTGGGCATCGGTGTCGCCGTCGATGTAAGTCTGTGTCATCGACAGCGAACGATGACCCGCGAGGAGCTGGACGTCGCGAAGACATCCTCCCGCGCGGTGCGCGGATCGTGCTGCCGTCGTTATAAAGGTTCGGCGTCCTGAATGGGACGAACAGCCTTCGAAGTTCAGTTCTCGATAGAGTTCGACAAACCAATTGACGATGCTATTCGGCTTCATTGCACCACCGCGAGCCGAACGAATGACGGGACCAATGTCCGGTCCAATCTTCCGTAATCGAGACAATGCGTTCCTGAGATCATGATGAAGGGGAATTCGACGCCCGGATTGCCGTTTTGCGATCCTATCCTCAACAACAAGCGAATTCCCGATCTTCCCCCTCGGATCGAGGAGCATCGACCATTCCAAGCCCGCAATCTCACAGGCTCGCAATCCGGCCTTACAAGAGAGCAGAATCATCACCTGGTCTCGGACTGGGGTGGAGGATCCGCGCGAATGTGTGAGCATTTTGCGCAACATTAAATCGGTGACGAATTTGGCCTGACGACCAGACATTTGGGTTGTGCTCCAAAGATGAAGACAACTCAAGATTATAGGCATTTAGTCCTATTTTCAAGCCGAAAAGCAGGACATGACGACCCTGTTTGAATGATGTTATTTCAGGATTTCTGGTCGAATTGATCCTCAGGTCTGACGAGCTCCACATGGTCACCCCGGGGCGCCTGGGCCCAGTCAATCAGGATCATCACCGTTGGGGTTTCGCTTCCCGTTCTCAATTTCACTGATGTATTGCTGACTCAAATTCGCGCGTTCCGCGACGGCCTCCTGGGTAAGCCCTGCCGCACCCCGAATTCGGGAACAATTCCGGCCCACGAGTTTCCGTATATCCGTACGGCTAACAATCGCGGAAGCGCTGAGCTTAAGTTTATCAACTATGTGAATAGGTCATCAGACCAACATTGGCATATCCTTGATGGATCCCGATCGTCTTCTGACTTGGGAGACGTCGGTCTGCGGCCACGACCTCACAACGGCTTTGAGAACGACTCATCCGCGATCACGAAAAAAATGACCACAATGGCGCGCCGGGTCGACGGAAGGCGAGCTCGAACGTCCTTCCTTTTTGTGCTTAGCTAACATTCCACGGTCATTTATAAGATGCATCCTGACACCTACCTGGTCTGGTCGAACTGGAACTGTTATTTTTCAGCGAGAAGCCGCGGGGCGGTTGAAGGATTCGGCGCTTGATCCAATATCCGTCGTTGGGCTCCCTTTTTGGAATCTTGATAAGCTTCCTACTGGTTGCATCCGCTCGCTCTGAAGATCTGTTTGTCGATTCCTGCAAGCAGGACGACTGTACACGAGAATGGGTGACCGAAATTGGCGCAATGGGCGACGGTTTATTTGATGTCTCTGTAACATCGGCAGACTACAAAGCTCCCGGTCAAGGAAAACAGCTCGTGTACACCAGTGTCACTCAGGAAAAAGATCGGGTCCATTGCGGGTCCACGAATCCCTATACCCGCCTTGGGAATGACACACCCGTGCCTTTGGGAGACTTTTCTGACCTTCCCAGCCAGTTCGACATTGTATTCGTGATTCGTGAAGCCCTATGGAAGGCGGTGTGCGAAGGAAAATATGGCCAGGCCATCGGTTGGTAGTTGGTTTTCTGACACCATGTCGCCGGACCTTGCCTCCACGCGCGCGACCGTTCTCTTTCAATTTAATGAAGATGTGCCCATCGATAACGAGGTCGGACGTCTACAACACCTCGACGACGAAATGGACTAGGACCCAGACATTTGTTTGAACTCTGACGGCAGACATGGAGTCGAGCGCCGGGCAGGCTAAACCGGATTCCTCACTGGCTACTTCGCAACCTTTGGACGCCCTTCGCTTATGCACGTAAGATACAATCGGGCTGCTTCAAGTCGGTCCTTTTCTGGAAACAGCTTAAGCCACTCCGTCTGAGTGCTTATTTTTGCGGTACCGTCAGCTCCTTGGCCCGAGAATATGTCCTTTAAGGAACCCTTTAGGTCTGCCGAAATGTCAAAATTTGCACCGGCCGCGCAGGTGCTAATTTGATCATACATCGTGTTTCCGTCCGTCTGAGAAGACGCGCCAACAGTTCCCAGCAGAAGTATTGCCAATACGCGAGCTATTCCTTTAACTATCATTTTTGTTCTCCGGATTCCTTAATGCCCATCAATGCAGAAAGCGCACCTACCAAAGCGCCCAGCACCAGTTTGAACCCGTCCGACGCAATAGGCAGGAGATTGGCACGTACCGTTGCGCCGAGGAACTCGCTGCCAATGATCAAAGCCGCACAGAGGCATAACAGCGCAAAATACAGAGCGATTACCGCGCTTCTCCTTTGCAATGCAGTTCTCCTTCCCTTTTTTCGATCGGCCTATTATTCACTCCGAGCCCTCGGCACTGGGCTAAGTCACTTACTGGAACGTAAGCGTAACGAAATTCCAACGTGTATTGTCACTTGAAAATGCGCTGAGTTTTAGAATTAACCGCTTATCCTCGTTGTAGAACATAATATTCTTCGAATCGTTCTTTTGATCTGCACCACTAGCCACTATCCCATTCTTCCAAGCGGGCAGGCATGCCTGAATATCTCGAATAGCCGACGTGAATATCGTTTCGGGATCTTTCAACTCCTGGTCTGGATAGATCGACTTGATGTTGAATTTGGCTAGCTCTTCCTCACTGAACCCGTACTTTCTCATCAATGTCTCCACGAAAGCCCGCTGCTCACTCGACGAGCGCGGCTGCTCAATCACTGAGTTTCCATCGAGACGCTTGTAAAGGCTAACATCTGTCGGCCGGCCGCCGACGCATTGAAACATACACACAGGCTCCATTTGATTTCGGCGCCAAGTCTGTTGGCAATTATCGATGAAGCTGTTTCCAGTCCGTCCGTCCTCCATCAAAGAAAAACGGTCGTCAGTGCCTTCCTTGCAAGATGAGGTGCCGACTTCTGAGATAATATACTTTAGCCTGTCGCAATATCCAATCCCATTTCTCCATATCCACGACTCCGGAGCTAGACCATCCTCAATTTTACGCCACGTAAACAGCATTAGTTGGTCAAACGAATCGATTGTTCTGTCACTTCCCTGGACTCTTATTATTCGCAACACCTGCGTCGTTCTTACATCGACAATCTTAATAGCAATGACAACCTTATCTCCTAAGACGCTGACCGACGGAAGAAACGCCTGGTCCACTTGATTGGCGCATTCTGTTGTGTCATTCGCCATCGCTAGCGACATTAGCGGGTCTGAGTCAGATAATTGTTCCAACGTCTGCTGGACTTGCTCCGACAGCACCAAACGATACTTGCGCGAAGCCTTTAAGAGAGACGCAAGCGAGGTCGAGTACAAGTCCTCTTGATTGACGCCAGGGCCAAGAATGAACCTAGACATCGCAATGCGCGTATAATGTGATGCTGGTGAGTCTGCGCATATCGAATCCGAGGTTAAATTCAACGTCTTAAACATACACCCGCGATAGGCACGATATGCCTTTAGCTTGTCGGTATCGGGGAAGAGCCCTAAGAATGCTGTTGTCGTTTCTACGCTGAATCGGCCTTTGGCCGAGGCATCCTCAAACAACGACTTCAAAGAGCCCTTGATATCGGCATCTACCTTAAGGTTGACGTTCAAAGCACACAGGGACAACGCTGTGTACATCTGTTCTGCGCTCGGCATTGGATTAACAGCAGAATACCCTTGACTGCCTGTGACGATGCCAAGCACGCAGGCGAATAATCCTATAATTCTCGGAGACCAGCGATTCAGCAGTCTCATCCAAACCTACCTGGCATATTACGCGACTTCTGTTTCCGGCAGTCTACAAGCGGTAGCTTAATTACGCAATCAATACCCAACAAAATCCATGCCAATCGGTATGGTTTCGGCCGCCTACCCGCCACCCATGCGATAGTGCTCTGCTCAAGCAGCTGTGACCGGGGACGTGCACCATTCACTAGACGGTCAGTGGTGCAGAATGACGTGAAAGCCAAAGCGGTATCATCGGGCGAAATATGGGTGACGTCGTCAAACGTAAACTGGCGTTTACGTTTGACGAGGCCCCATGAAATATGTCGGCTGTTACCGGTTTCCACGAAGCAGCAGTTCAAGCCCGGGCTTGGGTTAGACGCTCAGCAGCAGATTGTCCGGCCATTTGCCGAGGCCCAGTGGGTCGGTGATCGCAGAGTTTGTCGAGTTAGAATCAGGCAGGAACGATCTAATATCTGAACTGGCAAAGGCGATCGTCGCTTCGAAAATGGCGGGTGCATCACTATAGATTGCCCGCCTAAACCGCTTCTCACGACGTGTCAGCTTCATCGCAGCCGTGATGGAGAACGGCGTCCAGCTGGTCGTGCCGAGATGCCCCACGCCAGGAATCCAGCAGCATGTTTTTGCGGCGTTGGCCCAGGAAGAACGACGGCTGATATCGGCGAAACGTGAAGCTCAAATCCATGGCGTCATCTAGTCCGCAGTCGGCATGTACGGTTACCTGCCGGGCATAGCGGGAAAGCAAATGTAGGAGATATTGAGCCTGCAGGTTTTGGCGGTGGAAGGGCCATCCGATAGTAGTGATATTTGCGGCAACCGTCGACTTCAGGGACCTGCTGACACGGCATATGAATCACCGCATAGAGTTGCTAGTTTGTAGCTAGATCCGCCATCACTGGCAGGGAGGTCAATTCAGTGCGATAAAATATTCATTTAAATTCAGCATGTTAGATGGTGGGCGATGACGGGCTCGAACCGCCGACATCTTCGGTGTAAACGAAGCGCTCTACCAACTGAGCTAATCGCCCGCTCCGGCCGGACCTTTAAGCGGTCGCAACCGGCTTCGCAAGGCCAAATGAACAGCTGCGAGCTTAGCCGCACAGTGGTTTTCGCGGGCAAAGTGCCGCCCGTCAAAAAACCTTCTCCTGTTTGCGTTTATGCTGTCCAGCTGCGCTTGACACCCGGTGGCGAACCCCTTATCCACCGCCCCAACGACGAACACGGCTGACACGTGCTCGTCCAATGCGCGGGTGTAGCTCAGTTGGTTAGAGTGCCGGCCTGTCACGCCGGAGGTCGCGGGTTCGAGCCCCGTCACTCGCGCCATTAATTTCAAGGGGTTAGCTACCGCCCCTTGAAAAGTTTCAACTCTCATTCTCCGGAGAGTTTCAACTTTCTGTATTCGTTCCGTTCCAGGCCAAGCAGCGTTCTGCCCTTGCGGCGGCTGGCATCGGCTGAGCGGACGGCGGCCAGATTGACCGGCATATAGGTCTTCTGCAGCGCCTTGTTCTCGTCGATCGAATTGCCCATCTTGGCCGAGATTGCCTCGACCGACGCGCCTCCGGCATTCGCCTCGACCGCGCCGGAACGCCGCATGTCCATCAGGCGCCGCTTCTCCGCTGTCCCGAACACCAGCGTGCGCAGATCGGCGAAGTCGTCGACCAGGGAATCCTTCGTGTAAGGCACGCCGGCGCGCGGCCGGCCGCCCTTCGGGCCCGGCGCGAAACCGCGCGAGCGAAAGATCGGCGCATCGTCAAGCAGGGTGACGCCCAATGATTCGACATAGGCCAGCACCAGGCGCTGCGTGCGTGACGACAGCGTGCCGAAAGCCGCCTCGCCACTCTTGCTGCGTGCAATCAGAAAACCCCATTCCTGTGCTGTCTGCATTGCCTGCGCCGGTGTGAGCGTGCGTACGTCGACCGGTGAGAAGCTCGTGTCCCACGCAACGGCGATGATGCACGCCAGTCCGCGGTAGCCGGCGCGCCAGGCGCCCTTGACCATGCGCACGGCCTCGCCTGCCGTCCACGTCTGGTGCCGCGGTGTTGGCGTCTGGCGGCGGATCGCCTGCGATGGGTCGGAGCCAGGTGGGCATAGCTTCATGCCTGCCATGACATTGTAGAGCGAACGCCACGTCTTTACGGCACGGTAGGCGGTGTCGACCCCCTTGACCCGCAGCAGACGGCCATACCAGTCGTCGAGCAGCTCGAGCGTGATGTCGGCTGGCGGCAGGTCGGCGAAGTACGGCTCGATGAAGGTCCAGCCGCGCTCCCAATCCTCGCGGGTGCGCGGTGGCTTGCGCCTCCATGCATCCATGCGGCGGTAGCGTGCGAAGGCGTCGCCGATCGAATCCTTTGGCCATACATGCAGGCGCGACGGCTCCCTGCCCTTGCGAAATTCCTGCCAGCGGTCTTCCCACTCCCTGGCGATCGTCCAGGCCTTAGGCCCGTCGATTCCACAGGAAATGCATTCGAAGCCAGCTTCGATCATCTTAGGCGTCGGCAGCCAGTAGCCGTATTTGCCCTTACGAATGACGTAGTGCTTCAACTTGATCTTACCCAAGGGTCGCCAGCCTCGCTCTTGCAATGTCGATGCTAGACTGCGCGCCGGATCCTGATCCTGCAAGACCCGCGCGTCGATCCAACCAGGCGTCGATCGCAACCAGGTCGTAGTTGCCGGTAATTGGGCAGGACTTGGGAAAGCCTTGATCCTGCAACGAGGGCAGCAATTCCATGAATTCCCGCAGCGTCAGGTGCAGATAACGCGCCGCCTTGATCGCCGGTACCAGCCGCGGTTGCACCGGGAAGCGGATAGATGACGGTTGTAGTGTGTGGGTTTGGCTCATGACACCACAACTCTATTCACCATCCATCGGGCAGGGGATGGGCGCCTTGTCGCATAGCATGCGATTTTCCTACTCCGTGATCTCGTTATTCCTGCATCGAAGGTGAACGAGGCTTAGAATAGCGGCCTTTCTCCCCCATGCCTATTCATCCAATTCTTAATCGCAGAATCGGCAGCCACAGGGCGAGAATACTTATAATCGGCGGCTTCGGAGCCGCTACGCCCGGGCGCCACAGGCGGCATATTCGCGGCACCAGCTTTCCTGATGCTCTGCCCTAAATATCGCGGATAAGGTTATGGTTGAATGAGCCAGCGTTAGCTTTGACGCCTCTAGACAGCTGTTATTCAAGATGATGAAAAGAAGGAATTTCCGCGCCCAATTGAGAGAATGGAGCGTCCACTGGTAATCCCGCTTTTGCTCGGCTCGATCAAGGAGGTCGCGGGGATCGGCGACAGCTTGGTAATCAGCCAAACGTGAAGCAGAATACCTCGACGCCGGGGCCAAAAAATTCGATGTCGAATTGGCGATCTACGATCGGCCCTAGTTGTCGGATAAGCTGGAACAGGCGTTGTTCGCTTACCGTTCCGTTGCCGTGTTCATCAACGTCAAGTCCGTGAGATCCGCCTGGTGGGTGACCATCGACAAGGACGCGGAACTCTACGGACGATCCCGGCGATGCCGGCACCATAACAAGATGCAGATCGCGGGCGTGAAAGCGGTACGTTATGCGGCCATTGGCCCTTTTCGCCGACACGCCGTCGCTTCCCATGATCCAGTCGCCCGTAAGCGCCCATTCGTTCGGGCGCAACTGTGCCGGCGCTTCGAAGAGATGCGGCTTGTTGCGAATTACTCCGCCAAGGGACGCAAAGCCTTGGGTACGTTCATAGCCAACATAATTTTCCCGAGACTTCAGGTTGGCTTTGTCGGCTGCGGCTTCGAGGCCGCGCGCATCGACCGACACCAGATCACTGCCTCCGACCTCGTTGCCACCCTCTGCCAGCAATCGCTGAATGATCTTCTCGGACTCGTTGTAGGATCCTTCACCGAAATGCTGATCACGCACTCGCCCTTGAGCATCGATGAAATAGAATGCCGGCCAGAAGTTGTTGTTGAAAGCGCTCCAGATCGCTCCCTTGCTGTCGACGGCGACGGGATAGTCGACCCCCAGCGCTTTCACCTCTCGGCGGACGTTGTCGATGTTCTTCTCAAACCGGAACTCCGGCGAGTGGACGCCGATCACGACCAACCCCTGGTTTCGGTATTTTTCCGACCAAGCGCGGAGATAGGGCTGTGCGCGCATCCAGTTGATACAGGTGTAAGTCCAGAAACTGACAAGGACGACTTTTCCACGGAGTGCCGTCGGCGTCAGTGGTGGCGAATTGAGCCACTCTTCGGCTTGCGTGATTGACGCCAACTCCGATTGGCCGGCAAACCAGCCGAAAATCGAGCCCTGGACGGATGAGCCCTGCGATCCTTTGGAACTCATCGATAGTCCCATAGCGTCGGCCCCAAAACTGCCATTCGGCAGCCCAATCGAAGTGATGAGTAGGAACGAGGCCAACAAGAGGTTCGTCTTCATGCGCGAACTCCCTCCATGGTTTGATTGTGGTCTTCCGCGCGGAAAATTGATGGCGGGCTTGCCCGCCATCATTTTAGGCGCCGTTCGCGGGGGCAATGACGGGGACTATTTCATCCCGCCGAGGGCATTCACGTTGGCGCAGAACTCGGCGTAGGGCTTGCTCATCGCCGCGTCGTTGCATTCGCGCATGATCATTTCGCGCATGGGCTTCGGCTTGGCCATGAAGACCGCCTTGAACTCAGGCATAGGCTTCAGGGCCTTCATCGAGGCGTCAGTGTAGAATGGCCCGATGTTGTCGACGACGTCGAGTGCGCCGGCGAGGGCTGTGCTGCCGACACAAAAAAGTGCAAATGCACCGAGACCAATCGCTTTGATGTTCATGGTGTAGACCTCTCTTGTTTTCGCCATCGTCCCAATGACGATGGGCGTCCAAAGGTACATCTGACGAGGGTCAGAAGTGATATGGAGATGACCTACGCAATCTTTTGGATGCTATTGCACGTTGGTATCGGCAATACTTTTGTACCGACGCCCACCTCGCCGCCCGATTGCCGTCCCGAATGGAACGCCGCGCAATTCCCAGCGCTCCATCGACGTTTTGTCGATCAGCCGCCAATGCCCGAGGCAGGTGCCGGCATTGGCGATAATGCCTGAAACCCGCTGGTGTACCTCGTGCGCAATCGATGCGGTCAGAGCAGCACAGGCTCATGATCCGAGTAGTGCGTGCAGTTCGGATCGGACTTTCTCCAGCGCCCTGGCTGCACTCACAGCCGGGGTCATTTCTTCACCCGAGGATCATGCCCGCAGCGGGAACCAAGATCCACAATCCGAACAGCGGAATAAGTATCCACCGCGCCTGATTGACGCTGACTTCGTTCTTCGTTTTGATGATTGCTGCGACACGTGAATTGCTAAGCCCTTGATCGCGCATGGCATATCTCCTGTGTTGAATGCGCTAGTAATCGACTGACGGCGGCCGCAAATCCATTGAACGATAGTGTCGGCAACACTTATGTGCTGGTCTACGAATAAGTGAAGAGTATCGCTGCCAAGAGAATACCTCAGATGCAGTCGGTGATCCTCGGGTGGCCCGCAGGCTCCGATCCTAATCGGTCCTATCTCTTGTTCCTCGAGCCAATATCCAAAGAAATCCAATAAGTGAGGACCTCGCGGGCAAGCAGGAGCAACAGGGCAGCCTTAATCGCCGCCATTTTCCAACACCTGCTGGCGTTCCTTTGTAATCGCGCCGTTATCAGGTGGTCCTGACAGACGTCACCGTTCAAGCGCGCCTAACCAGAAGCCAGGCGGTAAGCTCCGGCGGACACGTCACCATCTCCAGCAGTGAAAAGGACCCCGGGGAAGCCGGAGACGCAGTATCGCAGGCCACCATCCCTCACGAGATATTCACCCTCTCGTAGTCGGCATATTCGAAAACGCAGCGATTGTGGCCTCGAGAGATACATTCAACGCGTTGGAAAAGGTCCTGCCCCTCTGCCAAATCGCAACGTAGTGATAGAGCGCGGACGGTTCTACTGGCCTTACTCCCAGCTGAAACGCCGCGTACTCACGCGCGATGATCTCGTTTGTGATCGAAATGCCCAGGCCAGCCGAGACGTATCCGGCTTCGTGACCGTTGCAATCGAATTCCACCAGTATGTCTGGCTCAACGCCGGCGAAGCGCAAGGCGTTGAAGTTCATTTGATGAGCGGCGAACTGGGGATCGATATCGACGATCGTCTCGCCTGCCAGGTCTTGCGCCTCGATACAGGTCTGTTTCGAAAAGCGGTGGTCGGGATGGAAGATGCATACGTTGCGAGCCGACCCAAGCGGCGCCCACTCAAACAGACGTGGATCCAGCGGCAGTCTCGAGATGCCGAGATCGGCACGGCCGGCCAGGATGTGTTCGCCGATCTGCTCGTAGCTTCCAGAAATCGACCGGACATTCGAAGCGGTCTTTGAGTGGATGATCGCCACGACCTTGGGCAAGGTCACGAAACCGAAAACAGAAGGCGCGGCAATCGCGATCCGTTGCTTTTCCTCGTTCTTCATTGCGAAGATCGACGCTTCCAGCCGATCCAGGGACGTCAGGGCAAGTTCCACGTTTCGCAGGAGTTCCCAGGCTTCCTGCAAGGGGACGATGCGGTTGGCTGATCGCTTGAACAGTGTGATGCCGAGCGTGGTCTCGAGCTGCTTCACATGTTGACTGACGGCCGGCTGGCTTATCCCGAGCGCAACCGCTGCTCGCCGTGTCGAACCGGCCCGCAACACTTCCCGGAAGACCTTCAACTGACGGAGCTTGAGGTCGCTCTGCAGAAGCTCCATCCCCGCGCACCTTTCCCTGACAACGCTACCCGGGAAGCGGATCACGCCAACCTAGGAGCAACGAACCGCCTTAGTATATAACGGTTGGTTATAGATAAAATAATAAAAATTATAGATTGAGTGTGTAATTTGAAGCGCTAGAATTAGCGAATATCTCAAATTAACTCCAAATTACAAATATAACAATTCGCAACCTTGGGTTATACGACTTGGTCTTGGCGATAAAGACCGGCGTGTCCTGCGGTAATTGCGAGTCGAGGAAAGCGCCCCATGGGTGGTTTTACTACTCAGTTTGTTGTCGCACTCACCGTGACCATCAGCCTGGCCCTAGTCAGCGGCTGCCTGGGTACGGCATTTGGCTTGTTTTTGGCGATTTCGAAGGGCACGGCAAAACCGCGCCTCAACGCGGTCGTGACCGCCTACACCACAGTCGTCCGGGGTGTACCAGAACTTCTGATTATCCTGCTCATCTACTTCGGCGGAACCACGCTCGCCAGCAAGATCGCCGGCCGGTATGTCGAGGTGAACGCATTCACCGCAGGCGTTGTCGCGCTCTCGGTCGTTTTCAGCGGTTATGCGACCGAAGTGTTTCGCGGAGCGATCGCGGCGGTGCCAGCGGGTCAAACCGAAGCGGCAAAGTCGCTTGGCCTGAACGCCTGGCAACGCTGGATGTTCGTCATCGGACCTCAAATGCTGCGGCTGGCGCTGCCTGCCTACGGCAATCTATGGATCTCGCTCTTCAAGGATACCGCACTGGTTTCGATCGTCGGCCTGACCGACATCATGCGCGTTGCGTATGTGGGGGCCGGATCCTTGCGCGCACCGTTGACCTTCTACCTTGCGGCCTCCGCTCTCTATCTCTCGCTGACCACCGTCACGCTGCTTTCGATCCGGCTGGCTGAGCGGCGCTATCCGGCACTCGGCCGGTAGGAGGGAGCGACCCATGAACCTCGGCTTGATGTTCGACGCAATGGTTGTCCTGCCTTCGGGCGTTGGTCTCACATTGACCCTGACGGTCCTGTCGCTGACGGCCGGATTTCTTCTGTCCGTGCCGCTGGCCTTCATGCGCGCTTTCGGACGCCCCGGCCTCTCGCTCTCGGTGCTCTCATACACCTATGTGATCCGCGGAACGCCGATGCTTGTTCAGCTCTTCTTGCTCTATTACGGCCTCGCTCAGATCGAGGGGGTGCGGGCCAGCATCTTCTGGGTCATCCTGCGGGATCCTTTCTGGTGCGCCCTTCTGACATTTTCGCTGAACAGCGCGGCACACACCACCGAGATCCTGTGCCGTGGTCTCCAGTCCGTGCCTAAGGGTGTCACCGAGGCGGCCACGTCTCTCGGCTTGAAACGCTTCCAGATCGCTCGCCTGGTCACCTTCCCGATCGCTTTCAGGATATCGCTCCCGGCCTACGGCAACGAGATCGTCGGGATGATCAAGGGTTCGTCCCTTGCGAGCACCGTAACGCTGCTCGAGATCACCGGCATGGCGAGACAGATGGTGTCGACCACGTTCGCGCCGTACGAGATCTTCATCGTCGCCGGAGCGATCTACCTATCGCTCACCTCGATCGCCGTAAAAGCGATCCAGCTTCTGGAGCGATGGCTTTCGACCGACGGCCATCCGGTGCATCGACGAAAGCAGCGCTTGCGCCCGGCCTTGCCTGATCACGAGATCACGATGCCACCCCTGCCCTGACGCCGCGGCTTTTGAACTGCCCTTCCCATCCAAACCAACGAAGAGGTGCATCATGCGCATACCCGTAGCTATTGCCGTTTCTATCGCGTCCCTGATGTCGGTATTCCCGGCCGGCGCGCAAAGCGAGCGCGTCATTTCGATCGCCTCCGAAGGTGCTTCGCCGCCTTGGGACTCTACCGACGCGAACGGTCAACTTTACGGCTACGATATCGATGTCGGACAGGAGCTGTGTCGTCGCATCGAGATCAAATGTACCTTTGTCCCGCAGGATTGGGACGGGATCATCCCGGCACTGCTTGTCGGCAAGTTCGACGTGATCATGTCTGGCATGGCGATCACGGAAAAACGCAAGCAGAAGATCGCGTTCTCAGTTCCCTACGCCACCGGCTTCAACCAGTTCGTTGTGCGCAAGGACCTGGGTCTCGATCCTGGCGACATCAAGCAGAAGGTCAACCTCTCGAGCATCGGCGACAAGGAAAAGGCGACAATCGAACGCCTCAGATCGACACTCGCCGGCAGGGCGATCGGGGCCTTGCGCTCGTCAAATTCGGAAGCAGTCGTGAAGGAAATGCTGGGCGATGTCGTGACCATTCGCAGTTATGACAGCCAGGACAACATGAAGCTCGATCTTGCCGCAGGTCGCATCGACGGCGGTCTGGCCGACTATTTCACCTGGCGGGATTTTCTGGAGACGCCTTCCGGCTCGGATGTGGTGTTTTTCGGCCCTGAACTGAAAGGCGGGCTCTGGGGACCAGGCGTCGGCGCCGGCATGCGCAAGGACGATACCGACCTTCTCGCCAAGTTCAACGCGGCGATCGACGCGGCCACCAAGGATGGGACGATCAAGGGGCTGAGCCTGAAATGGTTCAAGAGCGATATCTCGCCGGCCATCTCGCAATAGGCGGCAACCGACTTCGACATTGACGTGGCGCCAGCTTGAACGCTGGCGCCCTCCCCTCCTTCAAGGCGAGTTCCATGAAAGACCAGTTCTGCGCGGTCGTTACCGGCCAATCCCTGATCAAGCACGACATCCGTGACCTCAAAGACGAACGCTTCATCGCGGTTACGGACTTTCTGCGCCAAGGCGACGTCGTCTTCACCAACTTCGAGTCGACGATCCTCGGCAAGCACGGCGGGTGGCCGACCAAGGGCAAATACTTCGGATATTCCAGGGCTGAAGTGCTCGACGCATTGCAAGCGATCGGTTTCAACGCGCTTGCGCTCGCAAACAACCACGCCTTCGATCTCGGAGCTGGCGGCATCCTCTCGACGCTGGAAGAGGTGGAAGCGCGCGGTTTCCTGCATGCCGGCATCGGAGCCAACGAGACGGACGCGAGGAAACCGGGCCGCCACCGGCTGGGCGCGTGCGAGGTCGCGCTTCTGGCGATGGATGCAGGCCCCGGCCCGACCAACATGTATGCCGAAGACCGCACGGCCTTCCGGCCGGCTCGGCCCGGCGTCAATCGTCTGAACACCGTTCGCAAGATGGGGGTGCCGGACGGGCATTTCAGCAGACTGGCAAGGCTGGGCGCGCATTTGCAAAGCTCCCCCTTTGAACTGGCCAATTATGCGCAACCGGAGGACCCGGTGGCGGTGTCGGCCGGCACGGAGATCAATTTCTACGGCACGGTGTTCACGCAAGCCGCAGATTTCGGCCGTCTGATCGAAGTCGATCAGCGAAGCGCGAGTGTCCACCTGTCCGCCATCCGGCATGCCGCGGCACAAGGCGATTTCGTCATCGCCTATCTGCATCACCATCATTGGGAACCAGGTTGGCAGGACGTGCCGCGCTGGGTGCAGACCTTTGCCAGGATGTGCATCGACGCCGGCGCCAACCTCTTCGTCAGCCACGGCGCGCCGGTGCTGCAGGCCGTGGAAATCTACAATGGCTCGCCGATCTTCTACGGCCTCGGAAATTTCCTATTCCACGTGCATCCCGGCGAAACCGAATGGGATCCACCGGAAGTCTGGCAAAGCATCGTCGCCGCCTGCCGCTATGATGCGGGCGGAAACCTCGCAGAAATAGACCTCCTGCCCGTTGCGATCGGCGCGGAAGCTCAGTCTCTCGGATCGGCAACGGGCAGATTGGTACCCGTCGCCGTCACTGGAAGCGCGGCGCGAGAGATCCTCGAAGGATTCGCGACCCGCTCGCGGGCGTTCGGCGTCGAAATCGAAATGTCCTCGGCTTGCGGCCGCATCGCCCTGCCCGCTGCCCAAAAATTCGGCTGACGGACCCGACCTGTCGTCAGAAGGTCCTGCATTCGGCCGGCGGGGATTCGCCGGGCGTCTCGCTATCCGCCTTTGTGTCTAGCAGGGCCAGTTCTTCTCCTAACGCTGCGATCAGGGACGAGACGCGACCGCGCACACGCGGCGGAAGGTGCACAAGCCCCTCGATCAGGCGCCGCCCTTCCGCGCTGGCAATGAAATCCAGGCGCTCATCGACCGGCAGGGGCCGCGCCTCGATGCAGGTCTCATCGTTTCCCGGCAGGCCGTCGAAGAAGCGGCTGACGGGAACGTCTAGCGACGTAGCGATCTCGTAGAGCATCGACGCGCTCACGCGGTTCCTCGCGTTCTCGTATTTCTGGAGCTGCTGGAAACTGATGCCGATGGACCGGGCAAGTTGGGCTTGGGAGACGTCCGATTGGACGCGAACCGTCGCAATCTGCCTGCCGACATGCTGGTCGGCGGGATGAGGGTCACTCTCGATCTTTGGCTTCGGCCCCGTCCGAAGGAGAACGGAGCGTTGCGGTTTCAACAAGGCCTTTCGATCCTCCACTAGTCAGCAGATAGAGAGTCTGTCGCGTACGCTCCGGGCTCTTCGCACCGATGTTATCTACAGGTCGAATCGCCGTTTAATATACCTTATTGGGTGCAAATTAACCCTATAGGTGGCAAAGAAAATCTGCCTGCCGATTGTGGACTCATGGTCAGTCCACGACAGATTCGAGCCGCACGAGCCTTGCTTGGTTGGTCGCAGCAGGAGCTTGCTGACAAGGCAATTGTGTCGCTGAATGCGCTGGCCCGGTTGGAAAACGGCAAAGTAGATTCTCGGATCAGCACTTTGCAGGCCATCGAGGCGGCCCTGATAAAGGCGGGCGTCGAATTCTTGTCCGCTGGTCAAAAGGGTGAAGGTGTTCGGCTCTTAGATCCTCAGGTTTGAATGTCCCGTTCGCGGAAAGATAGGGTTTCTCGCAATTGCAATCTCCACAAGTCCCCTCCTGCGGGTGACGAGAGGCAAAGTCGTGATATTGTCGGAATCAGCCATGATCCGAGCTCGCTGAAGTTTGGTTGTGGTTGGCCTGGGCAGATGCTGCACCATCCGTCCGTCAACCAGATTGCAAATTGTCTAACGTCCGTCATTTAAGCTGACATTCGCTCCAAAGTCAACCAAAAAGTCTGATTTTAACTGATGAGCCAAATTTCGGTGGAGCAATGCAGAGGCGCCAGAGCGATGCTAGGCTGGAGCCAAGCTGAACTAGCAGAATCTGCAAGTGTTTCGCGCGCTACGGTTGTGGATTTCGAACGAGGATTGCGCGTCCCACATCGCAACAACCTCGGTGCCATTCGTGAAGCGCTCGAAGCTGCCGGTATAGAATTTATTCCGGAGAACGGCGGCGGTGCTGGCGTGCGCCTGGCCAAACGGCGCTAGCGGCGGCGAACGCACCGTTTCGTGCGATTTGCCCAAATCTGAAGCCATCCTGGTGTGCGAATTGAAGACAAATACTTCGGTTTAGGTGACCCGTTGCAGACACCAACTTCCGGCCCCTTTCGCGCCAAAAAGCGGACATTTGAGTTCGCACGCACCAAGGACCGGCTTGGGGCCGGGAGCAGACAATCCGGTTTCGTCGATGGATGGTAGGATAGCTGCCGTTCCATTGAGAAGCGAAGCTGACATCCGCAAAAAAAGCGCTCAGACGCCGCGAGCCGTTCCCCTAACCCTACTTAAATTTCGCAGGTTTGATAGAATCTGCTTGTCCACCTGTTCCTCCGAGCAGTTCCAGAGTTCGCTGAGAACCGGATATGCCATGGCCACGTCCCAAGGAAATAAAGGTGCGCCGTTCATCTGGGCGAACGGCGAATCCGTTTCAGTTAGAATTCGCTCGCGCGGCATCAATTCCACGAGCTTCCTTCCCTTAGCTGACCCCATCATGGAAGGCCCGATGCTAAACCAGCAATCCAGCTGAATGGCCCTCTGAAGTTCGCGAGTGCTCCCCGAGAACCAATGTAGGATCGGAGTTCCAGCCGTCGGTTCAGCTTCTAAGAGATCCAAGACTTTCGAGGCCGCACGCCGCGAGTGCAAACTGATGATACGACCGCCTGCGTTGCTGCAAGCCAGCAAAATCCGCCGCAAAGTCTTCATCTGCAACTCAAAGCTCCCGCTCAAATACGGACTGCCATCGAGGCCGACCTCGCCGACGTAGTTCGTTTCCGGCAGAAAATGTTCGAAGAGAGCTATCTCCGTGTGGCGCTCGTGCACCAGTTCTGGGTGGAGGCCAAGAGCGATCTGAATACGCCGTCTGTCTCCGATGAGCCGCTTTGTGCCGGTCCACGCTTTCGGCGTGGTTGTGACCGCGAGAACGTATACGCCTTTCTTTTCGGCTTCGTCCAAGATCGGTTCCGGATCTTTGAACAGGTCAATGTGGCAATGAAAATCGATCAAAGGACGCCTTGCACTTGTAAAAATTTCTTGAGCTCGTCGAGCCCTCGCTCGGCCACACCGTGGGCTAACGCCGTATCTCCGACGATCGCCGAATTCAAGGCGCCGCCTATCCATTCTTCCGCGCCGAGAGTGTCAACCGTGTGTACCGCGACAGCGACCGAACGGACGTCATCGAAGTCCCGGAAGCGGCGGCCCGGCGTTCCGAGTGCATCATATTTGTAGGCGGGCGTTGTATCAGCCACACCCCACTTTAAAAAGGACGAGCGCCTTACCAAACATGGCACACAGCGACCGCACTGACGGAAGCCGGTGCGGGCATAGCGGCCGCAGCTGGTGGAAGATCCGATGAGTTGCTGCAGAAGCGGCTGGTTCTTGCAATCGGCGAGCATCTCCCCTTTCGTCTTGTATTGGTACGGATTGACCAGCTTCACGTTCAGCCCTGCGGCATTGAGTACCTCTTGAATCTTCGCGAGGTAGAACGGATGGGTCGTGCGTGTGCTCAGCGAACCAAGACGCATCGGCGTTAGCGGCACGTTGAGGCTGATAAACCCGTTCTCGGGGACGAAAAGCTCAACAGCCGCGCCCTTCCCGTAGCTTTGGAGGCATGTTGCGGCGAGAATCCCTATACCGAAAAACATCATAGATCGTGCGCGTTGCGATCTTTCCGACGGCCCCGGTGGTGAGGCGTTGTGATTTACTTGCAGGTGCATCGCCTGCTTGGCAATCCGCTGAGCGAAGGCGCGTTGGTCGTGCTTGTCGCCCTTGGCAATCTGGCTGACCAAGAAAGGCACGTGACCTGCCGCCACAAGATCGATCGCACCGATTAGGCTGTCCATGCCACCGGACAGCAAGCAGACGACATCTTCGTTACGGACTTTGATCGGATTGGGCGGCCCCGGGAGGTATCCTCCTTCGATGAATTCCAGCTTCCAAATGTCGGCGGTCAAGAAGCGAAGAGCTTCCTCAAGTCGCGGCGCGGCAGTGTTCCAAAAATGTGGATCGATCACAGCAACCGTTAGCTTGATCTGACGTGTCCATCCATCAGCGCTTGTCGTTCGGGTTGTGCTTTCGTCTGCGGCGATCACGGAAAGCGCGATCGACAAGAAATCCCAGGCGCGTGCCGCAGGACTCAGACCGAGCGCTCGTACTACCGGCGGGATTGTTGCTCCGACAGCTCCGATATTTGGCGAGGGTCGATGGCCGTACAGGACGAAGGGGGTATCAATGCCGAGCGGCAATGGCGTCCCGGCTGGAGCGCAACCAACTGTTGTCATAGGTAGCTCTCGAAAATTTCGAATGTGCCGCGCAGGATCGCATTGGACATCGCCGTCGCATTCTGTCTGTTCATTGGCTGCGCGGCTCGCTGCGCCCTGAAAGCACGGGCTACCTCCTGACGCACATAAGACTTCATCTCCTGCAGCCGTTCGACGCCTTCCGAATAGGAATCCGCCTTGTCGAGGACCGCCTTTCCGACATCGAGTTCGATACGATGAGCAAGATCGTGCGCGATATAGCCCTCAACCACCGCATCGATCTGCGCCGCATTCAGATTTGTGAGTTCGGCGTTAGGATCTGTGTCGAGCAACTCAGAGAGCGATCGGGACACTGAATCGCGCGCTGCCTCGCCATCTTGAGTTCCGTCGACGGGAGCAAGTGCGCTGGCAATAATATCTGCGATTTCGCTCTGCGATTTGCCTACGAGTTGTGCCGGGTCCACCGCCACTCCTGGCGGGATTGGCGTTCCTGTCCGGAGCGCGTCGAGCACGCCAAAGAGCCCGCCTGCTCTCTGGGCCGTTCCGCCCATACGCCGCGCGGCCGTGGATGATCCGCCGAGACCGCTACGGGAATAATGACCAAGGCCACGCCTGAGGTCATCCTGCGAGCCGCTACGGGCGAAGCGCCCAAGATTGGTGCGCGCCTGCTGGAATCGCCGCGGCGGCGCTTTCGGAACGGGTGGCGGCAACGGCGGAGGCTGTGGAGGTTCAGGTGGTGGAGCCGGCGGCGCAGGCG
The DNA here is from genome assembly GCF_057786095.1 of Mesorhizobium sp. P160219. NCBI lineage: Bacteria > Pseudomonadati > Pseudomonadota > Alphaproteobacteria > Hyphomicrobiales > Phyllobacteriaceae > Mesorhizobium > Mesorhizobium sp. P160219. The sequence goes on along the minus strand of NZ_JBYNWG010000001.1, from coordinate 3,984,924 downwards.
GCGATGGTTGACCGGGCACTCCGGGAACGGCGGGAGTCGGTTGCGGCGGCTGGGGTTGCGGCGGCTGCGGTTGCCCGGGCGCTGCCGGAACCCACTCGGGAACTAGTGGGACATCTTTACCCGGCCCACGGCTAGACGTGGAGGTGCCCATTATTTCCCCGCTTTCTTCGACGCCGCGGCGATGGCTCTTTTCACAGGGTCCTTGATATCGGCTTTGCTTGCCCAGCCGCTCAAGACGGACGTTGCCCATGGCTTATCGGCAAGCAGAGGCACAATCGCCGCCGTAAGTTGCGGGCCAGGTAGCCCAGCGAGAAATCTTGTGATCGTCTGGACATGTTCGCCGGTCGCTTGGGCAAGCGTCAGCAATCCGAACAACTCGTTCGGTGTGCCCCATGTATTGAGCGTTCTGGACCGCCCGAGAATGCGCTCGGTAATGATCCCAAGCTCTTGCGCAGGAAGAGCCTTCAGTTTCGTGCCGACAGCCGCGCTCTCCGCGTTGAGCTTTACGACAGCCTCAAGAAGTTCTGCGCCTTCCGACGAAAGCCTGTCGGCTGCTGTGATGATCGGCGTGTGCTCTCTGCTTACATAGACCACGCCTTGCAGATTCAGATCTGCAAGCGGCGGCTGCAGCGCCAGCCACTCGCGTACGAACTCGCTATTCCAATCCCCTTCGAGCTTCGGGATTTCCGCATTCTTGCGGGCAGCTTCCTCCCAAGGTGCCAGAAAGACCGGCTTTCCATCGCTGCTCTCGTTGATGGCGGCAAGGAGCTCGGCATATGCCTTTTCCGATCCGCAGCGCTCGAACAACAACATCTTCGCCAAGGCCGTCTCGTCCACGCTGACCTTCTGGGCACGAGCCATCGACATGCGAATGGATAGTGTGTTCAGAAAACGCTTTATCAGGCGAGGATTACCCGCAATCTTCGACGAAGTCGTTAGAATCGGAGCGATGCGGTCTGCCAAATCCAGTTGGGCCGACAGGATAGGCGTGGCCCCGGAAATCTGAGAGGCCACGAATGCGCGATCGACCCGCTTGCCGGTCCATGTTTCGCCAAGGCGTTCACTAATTGCAGTGCGAACCTTGTCCTTTTCTGTTTGCGGCAGCGTGCTGTTCTCGACGAAGAGCATCATGAGATATGCGCGGACGTCCTGCGTCCCGAGGGGTGGGACGCGAATTGGCACCTGGATCAGCTTGTCGAAGTAATTAGTGACTAGGTCATCATTCAGCGTCATGCCTTTGAAATGCGCGCGCACGGCCTCGCGGATGACAGCGTCATCGGCTGCGATGACAAACGCTGTCTTCTTCAAGAATAGAAAGAGTCGCATCGCCTCAAGCGTCGCAATCGCGGCAGGCGGAAGACAGCGATCGAGATCGTCGATCAGAACCACCAGGGTTACATCCAGCTCGCGAAGCGTGTCCTCCAAGGCATCGCGAAAATCATGAATGGCCTGCGGAGGTGTCGGACCTGCGGGAACGACCGCCGGACCCATCAAACCCTTTCCGCCTTCTGCGGCCTTTAACGCCACGTCAGCGGCTTGATCGATGTCTTTCTGACCTGCTGAGCCATCGAAAAGCCCTTTGAAAGCAGAAAGTCCTTCCGCCAGCAGCCCAATCGGCGGCAGGCCTACCGCGAGAGACGCCACTGTGGTTGCGCTTACACTGGCAAGGCGGAACCAATTTACGCGGGCAAGCAGGCCCTTCGCCTTTTCGACCGCCTTGCCGACAGTACCTTTCTGCTCCTCGGCCCGCGCCAGGATCGCGCGGGCGATAATTTCCATTAGAGCAGCTCTGGTATCGTCAAAGCCTTGATAGAGCCACGCGTTGAATTCGACGAATAGGAATTTGTCGTTGCTTTTCTCCCGGAGGGATTGCGCAAGCAGCTTCATCATCGACGATTTGCCGACGCCCCAGCTCCCAGACACGCCGAGCGAAAGTGGCCGACCATCGGCCTGTGCAATCATCTCAGCCGCGATGTCGGCGACATAACGAAAATTAAGAAAGTCACGATCAGTTTCGTTATCCGACCACATCAGCCCCCCCGGAGTACTTGTTCGCATTCGCGCTTTTGTATGTTTGTTGACCACAGTCTAGTCATAGATTTAATATAATGAAAGCGTTCGATCCGACTTGCGTGCACAACCCCTCTCGTGGCTCACTTATCCTCAGGGAAGGCCCCCAGACCGTTGTAGGTTACCCACCAGACATACGCTGAACCGAGGCAACCAGAACTCAGTACCCAACCCAAGTCAGAACCGGTGCCCACATGACCGAAATAAAACAGGAGCCGAAGATCGCTATACTGGGATGGGGTTCGCTCATATGGGACAAGCACCTGGAATTCGACGCGCACCATGACGGGTGGCTGCCAGGTGGCCCAGTTCTGCAACTAGAATTCTCTCGTATTTCCGAAAGCCGGAAAGGCGCGCTAACGCTGGTAGTCGACAACGAACACGGCACAGCCTGCGAGACTAGTTATGCTGTCAGCTCAAGGAAAAATCCGGATGACGCTGTGGCGGATCTGCGCTGCCGGGAAAGCACTATCCTGTGACGGATCGGCTATCATTTCGCTAACGGAAGCCGGACTTGTAGTCCGCAAGTTCCGGAGACGGTCGCTCCTTGGGGTGCCGACAAAGGGTTTGACGTCGTAGTTTGGACGGGGCTGGCTAGCAATTTCAAGAAAGTTACACACAGGGATTTCTCTATTCCAAACGCCATGGCTCACCTGCAATCGTTGTCTCCCGAGGGCAAGGCTATGGCGGCTACATACATCTGGCGCGCGCCCGAGGTAGTAAAGACAAATCTGCGGACGGCACTCCAGTTAGAGCCTTGGTTTGCCGGCACGTGATGTGATTTCAACAAGCCGTTTCAGACCGCCGGCCACAGTGGCACCCCGCACGGAAACACCCGCCGGCTAGCGAAGATTGAATTGCGCTATCGAGCCTGGATCCGGGCGTCAACTATCGAGCATCGCGTACGAAACGCGGGAGCCAAAGACCTGTCCAAATTTCCCCTGCCTGATTCATGCTATCACGAGGGCCAGAAGACGTCGCACCGACTCTCGAAGGAGGAGGTATGGATAAGTTCGTGTCGTCAACTAGAGCATTGATCGGCATCAACCTGGACTCTGAAACAGCCGGACGCCAGGCGATCGCAGGTTTCCTTCTCCAGATCCTGCGGAGCATCAAACTTGGTCTGGACATGAGCCTGACTTTGTCGCCGCTTAGCGACGGCACTCAGATGGTCCTTCACCTCGAGCCAGTTGACGGTGGCGACCATCAGGTCGTTGGCGGTCCGCGAGACATCGTCGAGCAGGTGAAGATGCGCGCCAGCCGCCGCAAATGGACAAGTGGTGAGATCGCCGCGAAAGTCTTTCCGGACCTGCTCAAGGCAGTTCGACTGAACGCCGACCAGCAATTCCGTTTCGTGACGAATAACGCAGAGGGGCTTGCGCCGCTCCAATCCTACCTCGCCTCGCGAGATCCAAACTCTCACCGCCGGCATCGCTGGGGCAATGCTCGTCTCACAACGGCCGCGTTCAAGCAGCGCCTGGCAAAGTCCGCCGGTCTCACCACTATAAGTGCCGAGCTGCAGCATCTGCTCGACCGATTTGAGATCGAGATCATCGCAGCCGAGGCCACTCAGAATGGAATCGACAAGGCGCTGACGCCCCTGCTCAAGCCAGGCGAGGTCGCCAGCGACAAGCGCTTTCAGCTTGTCGGGCAGTTGATGACGCTCTCGACGGATGGCGCGAAGTTGACACCTGCGGAGCTACTCGCGCTGATCAATCCGCAGGCCCATCGCCTACTCGCCCATATCCAGTCGTTGCCAACACTTCTCGCCCGTCATGTCGACAAGGATGCCGATCTCATCGGCTACGTGCCAGAGCAACAAGCGCGTCGAGCACTTCCGATGGTGACCTCCACCTTCGCGACCCTTTCCGGGGAATCCGGGCAGGGAAAAACCTGGACGCTCGCCCAGCTAGCGTTCAACCAGATCGCGAGCGGGGAGCTCGCGATCGTGATGCGCTCGCCCAAGAAGATCGAAGAGGTCGCCGACGGCATCAGCGAACGTATTTGGCAACCAGCACATTCAGAGCGCGGGACGATCGCGGTCATGGCGAAGAACCTGGGAGACGCGTTCCGCAACGACGACGGCATCTGGCTAACTGTCTATATTGATGACGTGCAGGATCGTGAGTTCGCGCAGCGACTCGCCCGATCGAAGTGGGACGAATATGGTGTGCGCGTCGTAGTTTCCGCCCAGCCGCGCATCACCTACGTGATCCAGTCGATCCGCCAGGGTGTTCAGGTCATCGATATCGGCAACTTCCGTAGTGCGGATCTGCATCGCTTCCTGAAGCATCACGGCCGTGCCGAGTCGTTGGAGACGATGCCGGACGACGTCTTCGAGTTGCTCTTGAAGCCGGTCCATGCGAGCATCTTTGTGCAGCTCCCGAAGCGCGTATCCTGGGCCGGCGTTTCCGAATATGAGCTCTTCAGTGCTTACTGGGAGTATGCGAGCCTTCAGGCGCGCGAACAGTCCGACCATCCAAGCGACAAATATGCCTTGCGGTCGCTCGCGGCTCAGTTGCTGACCGGGAAGAGCCACTATCCATGGCGCATCGCCGACTTGCGCGGGGTGAACCTCGATGATCAGGCGGTGTTGAGGCTTGAGCAGGTCGGCCTGCTTCGCCGGCCCGTGCCCGACCGCATCCTGTTTGCATCAGACCGGATGCTTAATTGGGCGATCGCAGAGTCGCTGGCGGACAAGATCCAGGAGGATGAGCTTTCACCCGCGCAGGCTGAAGCGCTTTTCGCCTCGATCAATGGGCTCCAGACAAAGAAGAAGGAGCCGATCGGTTCGCGTTTGGGCTATGTCTATTTCGACGCGCTGTGGCTGCTCGCGCGCGAATGTGAACCCGAATTCGTTGCCCACCTCATCTGGGAACATGTTGCGCGGCTTCCTCAGGATTCCCGCGCAGAGGATCAGTGGCGAAACGGGTTCGGCAGTCTCGGAGCCGAGATTCTGCCTGCGCTGGAGATTGTTGCGTCCGGTGCGTTCGATGAAGAGCGGGACTGGGACATCCCACGGAACATCCCGTTCGCCCTTGCGGCTGTCGCGGTGTCTGATCCTTGGCCGTTCGGGGAACTGATCGCCCGCCTAGTCGCCGCGGAGGTCGAGCGCAAGGTGGATATGGGCTTACGTGCGGCCCGCCTGGTTCCCGCGCCCGCCGCACTCGACGCGATCTGGAATGAACATCTCTCCCGCGCGACCGCCTACGATCAGGTCAGAGCTGGCAGAGACGTCGATGCGCGCGCGCCTGCTATGTTCCGGCAGCAGTTGAGTTCGGATGCGCTTCACCTCGCTATCAGCGCGAAACCCGGTTGGCTCGACGCCAAGCTTGCTACCGAGACGAACGTCATCGCGATCAATCAATTGGTCTGGATGCTCAAGGATGAGAAAACCGTCGACAGCGACCTGGCGGCGGAAATCTGGGAGCGGCATCGTGATCGGATCGTAGCGCTGATGCCGACTCCGAGCACCGCGCTCATCGAAGCAATCGGCTATTTTCGCGAATCGTCACTCACCCCTGTGCTGGATGCTATCCCGGACTCGGAAGACTGGACGCAAGATCGCGTCTTACGAAGCCGCGCCCGCCTCGCACCTCAAGACGCAATTCGCCAGATCGCGGAGGGCAGCGACGATTACGGTTGGAGGGCTGCTAACTGGTGGTTCGATGAGCTCGCCGCGGCGGACCCTGATGGGCTTGCTACCGCGATCCGCGCGCGCGCCGCCACCAGCGATGATCCGCTCACGAACATTATCCTCTATTACAGCTTGAATCCTGAAGCGATGGATGCACGGACGCTTGACGAGGTGCTCGACGCCTTTACCGAGAAGCTGCGGGTCTTCAATGACAACAACACCCACCCCGACGGTCTAGAAGGGCGGCTTCACCACCCGTTGAGCTTTCTGCCGCGCCTTTGCGAGCGTTGGCAGTTCGAGGCGTTGCGTAATCGCGCCGGCACAGAGCTGGAGGCGCAGCTCGTGCGGTTCGCCGCCGCCCGAAGGGGGCGCACGTCGATGACACGCGATATCACGGGCAACGAGTGCGAGCGGATTCTCGCAATGATCGCGGGGGACGGTTACGACGGGTTGGTCCTTGCGGAGCTAGCTAGGCCGAACGTTTTCGGTCGTCAGGACGGCTTCATCGCTGCACGCTGGTCTAGCGATGACCGGGTTGCGGTCGCGCTCGCAGAGTCGCCCGCTGATCCCGACACCCAATCCTTCGACCAAGTCGTGCGAATGGAAGCGCTGGCGGTGCACTGCTGCGACCCACAGCTCGAGGCGATGGTTCGTGCCGGTACTCCGATCTACGTGAACGCGGCAGAAATGCGCGGCTCGATCCATCGCGACATGTCGGGTTTGCGCACTCGCATTGCTGATCTACTCGCAGCGGGGGGTCCACAGTCGCGCGACATGGCTGCAGCCCTCACGGGCTTCCTCGAGGACGCCGAGGACGCACTCCCACTGGTCCCAATTTATGTAGCGCCAGCGACAACCGACCACGTTCGGCACAGGATTCTGGCCTCCTTCCGCGCGCTTCGCTTTTACAGCCCCGAGCTACTCCCGCTTGCGCGCAAGATGCTTGCGGACAAGATCGACGAGGAAGCGCAGTTCGTCGCGACGTATTTGGCCGAGGCCGGCGACGATGAAGCGAGGCAAACCGTGATTGACTGGCTTTCGGGCCGAGACCTCGGCAGCGCCTCTACGTCGCCGAGGAGGTATCTGACGGCACTTCTCGATCATGCCGCCGGGAAAGCTGCGGTGGTGGAGTATCTTCGACGATCGCGAGCGAATGGTCATCTGGTGGTGGATGGTGGTCAGCTGCGGCTGCTCGCCGCTGCCGGCGACAGCTGGGCGCAAGAGGAACTGGTGCGCGCGAGCTATCGCTATTCTGGCTTCGACCGCGGGAATGCGATCACGGCCATCGACTATCTGCGGGAGGAAGAGCCCGACGAGGCCTATTTCGCCGCACAGCGACTACTCAGCCGTCATGCGGTCGCGACAGCGGCCGATCTCATGCTTGAAATCGACCCAGCGCGGGCTGGCCCCGAGCTACTTGAGCGCTATCGACATGCAAAGCCTTCGCTGCGCCTCCAAGTCGAACGCCGGCTGCGCGTGCATTTGGGAGGCGATGCTCTGGCCGCTCTCGTGACCCCTCTCGCGAGCGCCGCGCGCGCAAGTGACCGCAAAATAGCGGCAGGCTTGGCCGCTGCGGTTCCCCCTGGCGTCCCACTACCCTGGCTTCAGCAACTGGCGAGTGACGCCTCGCCCACTGTACAGCAAGCCGCCCGCACGGCGCTTCGTCAACGCCGCCTCGAAGCGGCAGCGATCGCTCACCGTGATCTTTTGTTATCGTCCCCAAAGCCGCTTCAGTGGGCGAAGGTTTCGACGATTCTCGAGCTGGTCGATCCGTTCTATCTCTGGGCTCGTGACGACCCCGCGAATCTGAGGGAGGTGTTGGACGCACTTCCGTTTGAGTTCCTCGAAGAGGGACGCCAGCTTCGCAAGAAGCAGCTCAAGCAGCGGGAGGACTCAGCCGCAAAGGCTGATAAAGATCATTGAAACCTCGGGGGACTGCCGTCAGCTATGTCCGCTTTCGGGAAGATTGTGGTTCGGTTCGGACCGAATGAGGCGCATTGCCGCCCGGCAGCCTTTGGGGCCGCCAGCGGACTATCCGCTTTGGGCATCGGACCTCGAAAAGCAGGCGCTGGAGTAACTTTCGGTCTGACGCGGTTTCCCGCAGCCGGACGATTGTGCTGCTGGAGCCATTGAACTTAATCGTACGTTGTCGTTCAATTGGGTCGGTACGAGGAATTGACATAGGTTTTCACGAACTCTAACGAATTTCACGTATGCCGGAAGGATGATGCTCTCGAGGCTGGCCCCATACATTAAATCTCACTTGCCGATCCCGATTGACTTGATGATCGAGGCTTTCAATACGGCCGCGTGTGCCCGAGACGATTCGGAGTATCGTCATGCCGCCGAGGAGATCATGTCCGAGGCAGGCGTCTATCTGCACCCGCTTGAACTGTCCTGGTTTATCTCTGCCCGGGGGACAGATGATGAGGCCCTAGAGGCAATTCGCCACCGAAAGGCTTACCTCACGCGAGCTGCTTCTCTGATTCCAGTTCTCTTGTCTTTTTTTGATGTGAAAGACAGCGGAAGTCTGGAGTCTGTTCTTCGCCGGATCGATGACTTTTGCAGGGATTTTCCTGCCATCAAGGCGACGCCTCACGAGAAAAGAGCTCGCAAAGAGATCGCCACGGGCCTTCAGCGCGTTTTAAATAATCGTCGCTGTTTTCCTGCCGCGATTCTTCTGCATCGGAATCGAGTTTTTTGCGAAGAGCGCTTCGGGCAAATTTACTGATGGCGCCGGCTAGGCTGGCGTCTTGCCCGCCGCCTGCAAGCTCAAACAGCAGCGCACATAAGAACGAAAAATCCGAACCCGGCGTGGTGACGAAAGCTGGCCGCCCATACCAGATCGCCATGTCGTATGCGCATTCAACGACATGCGTCTTGGCCTTATTGTCGCCGACATAGAATCCATTTTCCCCAACATCATCGCGATAGAGCGCGATGTCGGCAGCGACCCGCAGCCAATCAAGCTGTTGGTTGAGCACCTCGACACCCGAGCTTGGTACCCCCTGTTGCTCGTCCCTCAGGATCGCGACGTGCTGCTCAAGCTCATGATTGATATGCGTTTCCGCTTTCTCCAAGGTAGCCCGCAGTTCCTGCGCCAAATTTCTGATTTGGGCGATATCCGTCCGAATTGCCTTCCTGACTTTTTTCTCGTGAGCTGATTTTGCTACGATCGGAAAGTCATGGCAGCAATCGTCGATCCGCAGCATTATGGAGTTGAGGTTGCGCCCTTCGCGGACTCCAAGGATTTTCAGGATGCTTGGCAGTAGATACCGCATCCTTTCCAGATACTTCTTCCTGCTGGAGATGATCGCGACCGCTTCTGTCTGTGGCAGCTTTCCAGAAATGAAGTCGGAGAGATAACCCCGCCTTGGCAGGTAATCGCCGGCACCGCTTAGAATCTCGTTTGCTGCAAGTCGCCGGGGTTCGCCATCGGCACGATCATGTACGCCATTCAGCAGCCGCAGCATCATATCGCCAGGGATGGTTTTCCCATTGTCGACGAACGGCAGAAGCTTGAGAAGCTCGGTGTCCATTACACTAGATCCAGACTAGGTGAGATGACCTTCATCTTTTACTACCCAGATTCTACGAAACGCGAATATCAGGTGACTGCTTCTCCGCATCCACGGCAGCCCCAGTTTCTTCAGTACCTTCGACCATCTTCGCGAACGAACGGTTACAGAAGGCCATTTTGGAGGCTGCAAGAGCTATAGCAGGGCGGTTGATCGCTAAGTGCGCCATAGTGCCTTCCGGCGCCCCGCCTGTGATGACCCCTTTTAGGAAGCGGCGAAGCCGGTCGCTACGATCGACATGAGGCGCGAAGCAGCCATTCGCCATCCGACGTATACATCCCAGGGCTGGAAGCGCATAAAACATTTCAGGAAAAAGCCCATTCCTCATCGGCCGGCTTGACCAACCCCTGCCGCAGCCGGCTGTGAAGTTCATGCCACGACGGGTCTGACACGAAGCCCTTCATGCTTCCACATGCCTCGGCGAAGGAAATGTCGCCCAAACGGTCGATAAGATCGCTCATCGCGCCGTTCCTGCCATTCAGGAATAGCTCGAGCGGATCATCATCACATTCGATTACCCGATGTCCCCAAGCGCCCGGTACGTCGTCGGTTGCGAGAGCCCGCCGAAGATCTTCATCCACGCCTGCGGCCTCGAGCGCCCGGCACACGACATAGCGCATCAGGGGGTAGTAGATCGGCTGATAGCTGCCTCCAAGCGCGCGCACGCCGGGCAGGATCGACAAAACCAGAAACATCAGCAGGAGATTCGGGACAAGGCTGCGGTTTGCCAGCCGCTCGAGGATGTCGGGGGCTTTGAAGCACGCCACCTTCATACCGGTCGCAGGATCGATGAGTTCTCCGGCGACCAGACGCAGCGGAAGGCGTTTGCCATTTTCATAGAACCAGAAGAAATCGGTACCGCGCGCGAGCCAGCCACTCCAGGGGCCGGACGCGATCGCGTCAGCTACGTTAACCACGTCAAAGGTATCGTCGAGCGTCCAGGTGCAATCGCGGCAGCCGAAACGGTGTTTGCACGCGCCGGCATTACGGCTTTGCAAGGCGTGGAAGGACTGTTCGCGTTGGAAGGCTGGGATATCAAAGGCTTTCCAGAAGACGACAAGCCTACCGAGGACGAGGATCGCGCTGCCACGGTCTGGTTGGAAGCCGATGAGGCTGCGGCTACGGCATGTTGCGCGGGCTGGCCGGCGGAAAAAGTTCCGCACCCTCAGGTCATGGAACTGATCAACGTCCCCGCACGAAGTTGCAAGCCGAGGCGATTCCCGACACCTGGCCGGAGCGCCGGCAGCTCTATCCTGACGTCGTCAAGCGGCTGGCCAGCGGGAAACACTACGAGTTCTTGACGTGCCGGTTGAGGCCTTTGCTGCGTTCAAATCTGCCTTTGCAAAAGGTCGTCATTTCAACAGCCACATCCGCAATCGTTATGCATTCCGGCTCGCGGAAGGCGCGGCAACAGGCCCGTCGGGCGATTGACACAATTTCGGATCCGAAGCGGCCCACGCCACCCCAGGAAGGAAAGCGCGGCCCCGACCGTTGCCGTTGGTCGACAGCGGGAAGGCATCCATTGCGGACCGCTGCAGACGGAGCTTGAGACGATTATTTTCGTGCGATGACGTGGCCGATTATGTCGTCGTCTGGTTCTGTCGGTTAGCTTTTAAAAGAGTCGCCTGGCATGTTCAGCCCATCGAGCCTCAGCGCGGCTCCAGCCTGTCCAGATCAGCGGGATCAAGGCGCTGCAAAAGCGCGTTCCTTGTCGTGTCAAGATGTAGATCCATAGCGCTCTCCTAAGGGATGAGAGCACGCTTCTCTCAGCCGCCGGCGAGTTGAACGATGCCAGATATAAGGGCGCGACCATAGCGTACAGTTCTAATTCAGCAAACGCATGGCGTTGGCCGTCGCAAGCACCGTCGCGCCGGTATCGGCCAGAGTGGCGGGCCACAGGCCAGTTAAGCCGGCTATGGTGGTCACCAGAAACACCGCCTTCAGCCCCAGCGCCATCGTGATGTTCTGCCGTTGGCCATAATCGCTTGAGACAGGCTTATCATCGCAGCGACGTCTCTGACGCGGCCATGCAACACAGCCCATCTGCCGTTTCCAACGCGACATCCGTGCCGCCGCCGAAATGGTTCAGAAAGCCCGGTGGGGTAACATAGATAATACTACGCGCCGGGCTCCGGACCGCTCGGCCCCGCGCCGACAAACCCCTCGCCGTACAGCCCAGCAATCTATAGTGAAAAGCGGATCTTTGCGGACTGGTGCGTCCTTCCAAGGCTAACCGTAAACGACACCCGGCTTACTCTGACCCACTTCGATGATGTAGCCGTCTGGATCGCGAATGTAGCAGCGAGTCTCGCCGTACTTTTCCATCGGCTCTGTGATGAATTCAGCGCCCCGGGCTTGCCAGCGTTCATAGCAGCCGTGGATGTCAGCAACGCGGATGTTCATGAAGCTGCTGAATGAATCAAGATCGCGGGGAACACCGAGCGTCACCGACGGTTTGTCAGGTGTGGGGCCGCCCCCGATGTTGACGATGAGCCACGTGTTGGCGATCTGTATGTATCCCGGCGCGCCACTGCTATCGCCCAGGCTCAGGATGCGGCCTCCGAAGACCATCTCATAGAATCGTGCCGAGCGTTCAATGTCGGCGACTGTCAGAAAATGCGCGACAATAAAGCCGTTGTGCGGGGGCATTTCATAGATTTCATCCTCAACGCGTACTTGGGGCATCCGCGACTCCTATTGAGAGAGTTTTCAAAGTCTTCCCGGGCCGCCACGGCGCGCGCCGACAGGTTTAATGTGGCTTCCCTGATACGGGTTTTAAGTTGGCCTTTGGTCTCGGTCCGTCTCTGACCCGGCGCGGGCGACGCCTTGGCACGCCGAGAACCTACCTCAATAGGGGTCCTGTGCCGCGCCTCAGAACGAGAAGGGCGAAGGTGGTGGTGCGGGCCCTACCCCCTTGGCTCTTCGCGTCGCCTCTTCAATCGTTACTGATACTTTCGTCCTATGGCCTCAGTGCCGGATTTGATGCGCGCCATGAAAGGGGCATCGTGGCCGGCCTGGCTCGGCAGATCGCGGTGGCTGTAGCCGAGATCTTCGCTGCCGACGCCCGACGCCCGGCCACGGATCGAGACGATCGACACAACCGGCGCCCGGCTCAGCCGCACGAAAAGATCAGGCAGTGCCGGTAAGCGGCCGGACGTCAGAACGCGCGCTAACTCCGGTCCCGCGTCGGGCCAGAGATATTGAAGGGCAGCCGATTGATGGTCACTCGCCAATAGGCCGGGTGACACGTGTAATACGGAACTGCTTATCATCCGCTGGCTTGGTATCGGAGACGGTGCCGACCACCGATCTAGCGGCCACTGAACTAATTCACCGCCACCAGGCAGCCTAGCCCCGCGAGCGCGAGGATCACCGTACTTTGAATGCTATCGTTCACTCCGTTCTTTTACCGAAAACCCGATCTCAAGAATTGGGTCGATCGAACGACGTACACAATCACACCCTTCGTATTGGAGCTCAGATACCTTTTCGAAGCAATACCAAGGAACAATAGCCCTATCAACATTCGCTACGATCTCCCATCCTGAAGAAGGTCTTGATCTCCGACGGAGGGCGAGTGACCCGGGCAATAAAGATGATCACCGTTTTTACGTTTCAGGCGCCCGTCGCGTTTGCCGGAGCGGCTCGCGGACAATCAGCTGGTACGACTGGGATCTCTACGGATGCCGAGGATGATGGGTCGGCGGCCGGGCCTCCTTCGGCGCCGAACCAAGTTGGCGAGCCAATCGGGTTGGGCGGCGACTGGCTTGGTTTGAAGCCCCTCCTCGCAAGCGAGGGCATCATTGTCAGCAGCCACTACATCTCGGAAGCAGCGTGGAACTACACGGGTGGGCGACGCCAGAAAGTCGATGAGACCGAGGAGTTCAATGTCGGCGCCCAAATGAAGGGCCTGATCGCCGGCGGGCCGAGCGGCGAACTGGGTTCGGCATTGCCCGAACCCACATAAGCGGCCGCTTGGCCGAGCGGGGCCGGGCTGAAGGAGCGAGCTGACATTCTAAAGGCCAAGACGGCCTGGACGAGGAGACCAAAATGTCGCTGCAAGACGCTGCCTCCCTCGGCCAGGTAATTGCGGCACTCGGGGTGCTGGGTTCGCTGTTCTTCGTCGGACTTCAGGTTCGGCAAAGCGTGCGTTTTCAAAAACTAGCGGTCATCGACTCGCTTTCCACGTCGATCGCCTGCCTCAATATTCCGGGGATGGAAGCGCCGGCCCTGGGCGAAGCCTTGGCGATTGTAACTCAGGATTGGAACGCGTCGAGCCGCGAGCAACGGATCATCGCGCATTACTTCCTTTTCTCCTATTTCAAGCTCGCGGAGAATGCCTGGTACCAGCGCGAGGCTGGGATTCTGGAGCCGGCTCAATGGCACGGCTGGGAAAATATGGTCCGCATGTATTATCATAGCCCTGGTGTGCAAAGCGTATGGTGGCCGCGGCGTCACGATGCTTATTCGCACCCGTTTCAGCTCTATCTGGCCCGCACCCGGCCACCAGAGGATTTTGGAGCCATGAACGACGTCTTTCGTGACCATGCGCTGGCAGCAACGTAGCTCGCACACGGCAGCTGGCGCTTCCGAGGCTCAAGCCGCCATGGCTAAGGAACCCGAACTGCCCGGTTCGGTGAAAAACCGAAGCTCAGGCTGGAAAACGTCGTGTCGAAATCGGTCTCGGCCGAGCTCGGCTGGACCCTTGTCCAAATGACATTCAGCAACCAAGTCCCACCGGACGGCATGGCGAAGGTGGCGCGTCCCGCGTGATCCGTGCGGTGCATCTCGAACGGCACGGCGTCGTCCTCCAAGCGCGTCAGCTTCACCAACGCGCCCACCAGCGGCCGCCCGAGATAAAGAACGCGCACGGGAAGCGTGGTGGATCGTGGCAGCGCATAGGGGCTGCGATCCGGTACGATCTCGAGGGGCAAGCCTAAGATACGGGTGGCCTGCGACTGGTTACCCTCAACTGCGCCCCCCACCTGCACGATCGACTTCGCGCACCGGCTGTAATTCTCCGATCCGTCGCGGTCCATCCGATTGAGCCGAACCCGTAGGTCTATCGCCGGCGTCAATCCTTCGGCCTTGATGTAATCGTTGAATCTGATGAACGGGAGGTGCACTTGGGCGCGATCGTCCGTCTGGAAGACGATTACATGGGCACCGGACTTCTGCAAGACGAAGGATCCATCTGCTGACGGCGCGCCCAATTGCAATCGCTCTTTGAGATCGACCCTGGACCCATCTGGAGCAAACGCTTCATATCGTATGATGCGGCGAAGCGTGATCGGTGAACGCTGGCGGGCAGGACCGTGTCCTACCTGCAGCGTCATGGTCGTGATGGCCGTGGGCGACAGCCAAAACGCGCTTGGCTGGACCCAGAAGTCATGGGCATTAACCGGCGCGCCACCGCAGCACAGCACGATTGCGAGCGCCAAGCGCGCGCGTCGGCGTCGAATGGAGCGTTTGGGATGATCAAGGTTCATGGCGGCGCTCTATTCGAGATGATCGGGCAAGTAGCCCGGTGTAACGGGGAGGAACGGCAGCGTGGCGCACAGAATGGCGATGGCGATGAGCCAACTCGACCCGACCTTGACGGCGATTGGCGCCCGCCGAGCGACCAGCCAGCCGGCGGGTATCAGCACGATCAACATCAAGCACGCCTTTGGCAGGTCCGATGGCGAGCCGGCGAGCCGGACCACTGCGGTGACCCACACCCCCGAGTTGAGCGAGAGGGCGAGCCCGCTACGCCACCCAACACCGCCGGGCAAGTGCACAGTGGCGGCATTCACCACGGTGGTTGCCCAGCACCCGAGAAAGGCGATCTCCAACCAGCCGCGCGGAAGCTCCAGTTGGGACAGCGCGCCAAGCGTGATGGCCAACGCAATGAGGCTGACGATCCGAACGCGCGGCGTGGCAAAAGCGAGCGCGAGAGCCAGCGCCGCCAGCAGCAGGGCTGGAGGAAGTGCTCCGCCCCTCACACGCTCACCGCCGCTTGGAGAAACCACAAGCCGGCAGCGGCGATAAGACCGCCCACCAGGCGTACCGCAATACTACCCCAGCGATGAGCATTCAGCGCGCCGATGCCGATGCCCGCAACGTGCAACAGGCCGGTCGCGAGGACGAAACCTGCGCTGTAGGCGACGGGATCGGGTGCCGACGGCAGCTCCCTGCCATGGGCGTACCCATGGAACAGCGCAAAGGCAGCCACCACGATGGCCGCGGCCCATACGGGAGCCCTGATGGCCAGGGCGATGCAACTCCCGAGCACCAGAACCGATAGCGCGATGCCGATCTCCACCGATGGTGCCGGCAACCCGACCATGCCGAGTACCGCGCCGACTGCCATGACCGTTGGGAAGACCACCGGCAGCAGGTAAATGAGAGGGCGCCCCAGGAACGCGCCCCAAAGACCCACCGACACCATTGCCAGCAGATGGTCAGCGCCGCTCAGGGGATGCCAAAACCCCCAACCGAATCCCCCGGGCAGTCCGGTTCCCGTATGCGCTTGCGCCGAACCGGACATCAGCAGCACACCGGCGACGGCCGCCACCGCCGCGGACATTCGAAAGTTTCGGTCGGACATCCTCACGGTCAATGGTCCACGCCCTTGGGATCGGGCGGCGCCAGGAACGGGAAGATCGTCGCCGAAGCCGGATACTCGTCGCCACGCAAGCCGTCCCAGGCGATACCGTGCGTCGTCCCGCTGACCAGCAACGACCGCCACATGTTTGGCGTGTCGTAGGTCGGGCTGCGACCACCGCAATCGCCGTCGAACTGCGAAAGTTTGGCCAGTGATGCGAGCTCGACCGCTAGAAACTGCCGGCAGACCCGCGCCGCACTGTTCACCCATAGGCGATCGTCCACGAAAATGGTGGCAAGGGCATGGTAGCGTTGTGCCGGTGCCGGGGACCTTTCCGTAAGCAACTGATTGCCGCACTTGCCGTCGAGGCTGTCCTGGAACGCCAGAGATTTCTCGATCCGCGCCATATACGACATCCTGGCTTTCGCGCTCGCCGTGTTGAACGCTTCCCGCTCGTCACCGCTCGCATCATCAGTTGAGAAGGGTGAAACGCCGAGCAGCGTGTTGCCCACGAACGGCCGCGCCATCCGATCGAGAGTCTTGGCCGATGTTGTCGATGAACCCCTCACCGCCAGTATCGCCCCGCCCTTCGACACGACCGCAAGGTCGACCGAGACGACGATGGCGGAGGCGGTCCAGTTGGCGAGGAGGTTCGTGGCCGGGCCGCCGTCGGTATGGCGCCATTGGTCGCCAACCTTTGCGATGGTTTCCTCGTCCAGCTGCGGACATCCGGCTTCGTCGGGTTGCGCGGCACCGCTCTTTAGCGCGGCCAACACAACCCCATAGGCGGCCAATGACCCCTTGACGTTGTTGTAGAACGGATCGTCCCGCAACCCGGCGAACAACCGGAAGTGACCGTTGCGGCTCTCCAGCCCCTCCGCGTCGCTGGCATCGCCTTCCACTGAATCCACGGTGCCCAATTGGCAGCTTGCCATTTTTGGCGCGGGAAACCGGCAGATGATCTCCGTCGAGGCAGTAGTGCGGCCAAACGCCTTCCCGCTGTCAATGCGAAATATGTACTGGAGCCGGTCCGAGAAGGTGTGCCCGACAACGGTCATGCCCAGGTTCAACCGATCGCCCTCTGACGCTGTCCAGGCATAGACATCGCCGATATCTGCCTGCGGGTTGCCGGTCATGGCCGGAGAGTCGAAATGGTCGGAGCTTCGCCCGGGTTGGCCGCTGCTGACCACCAACGCTACCGCCGAAACTGCGGTCGCTAAACCTCGCACGGCAGGCCATTTTTGTCGGCGCATTGCGATCACTCCTATTTTCGTTGTGTCGCAGAGTTAGGCTGGCGCAGGAGACCTTTCATATTGGACGAACGTGTCGGCGATACCTTGGTCTATTGAAGCGCCTTGGTCTGATCCCGGGCAGCGCCCGATTCACATGGCCGTAGCGCTTCGCCAACTCACCGTTGAATTCGCCGGCCCCACCAGCATCTCCATAGCGCGGCTACCCCAATCACGCGTGGCACCTGGGGCATTGGCCCGCCGCCTGGGGCAAATACCGCGCCGACATCGAATTGCGAAATAATTACCTTTTCGCGGCAGGCGAAGCGTATGTCCGCGGCCAGCGCCACTTCACTGCCAATACGGCTGAAACCAGGATAGTCGGGCGCAACGAAGTGATAGCGGGTCGGCGAGCAGCGGCAGCGGCGAATCCTAGATGCGCGACGACGACGGGAAGCGGTGGAGCAGCAGGATGGTCAACGCATCGCACGGGCCCGCTTCACGGTAGAATAGTCCCAACCGATCCACCTCGACGGTGGGATACGTCACGGTCGCCGACGTCGAAGGCAAACCATGTCAACTGAAACACCGGCATGCCTTTCGGGGGAGACGCAGTGGGACTCAAACGCCCTTTACTGCCAACAGCTTGCGGTATTCGGCGACGGGCATTCCGCCCCAACCCCAATTCTCCATCTCCACTTCCTCAAACACTACCCACGTCCAGTCCAGCGGCTTCCCGAGAACGTCGAGCAGTACCTCGCTCACGCCCATGTAGATGGCTGCTTTCTGCTCCTTTGTAACATGGTCCACACCGGGCTCGGTGCCCTCGCGCGTGAGCTGGACGGTAACAATAGGCATGAAGACTCTCCTTTGACTGGTGGGGTCAGTGGCCAGCGCTCTGGCCGCCGTCGACATGAAGGGTTTCCCCCGTCACGAAAGGGGCATCCTCCAGGTAGAGGACCGCGCCGACGATGTCGGAAATCTCACCAAGGCGGCCGAGCGGATGCAGGCCCGCCAGCGCCTCGTACGTCTCCGGCGCATGCATCGGCGTCCTGATGACGCCCGGCGACACGGCGTTCACCCGGATTCCGCTGCGGGCATATTCGATCGCCAGACTCCGGGTCGCAGCGTCGAGCCCGCCCTTTGTCAGCGAAGCGAGCACCGATGGCACCTTTGAACTGGCCTGCTTAACAAGGCTCGTTGTGATATTGACGACGTGGCCGCCGCCCTGACGTTCCATTGCGGCGATCACGGCTTGCGTGGCGAAGAAGAAACCGGTCAGGTTGGTCGCGACCGCGCGGCCGTAATCCTCTGCCGAGTAATGCGTGAAACTGCTAGCAAGGAAGATGCCGGCGTTGTTTATCAGCGTGTCGACCCGCCCGAAACGCTGGAGTGTTTCCTCGACCACCCTCGGCCCCGTAGAGGGGTTGCCGATATCGCCCGCGATCGCGAGTAAATCCGATCGATCGGAAGGTTTGATAGAGCGAGAGGTGGCAACGACGCGATAGTTCCGGCCGAGATAGGCCTCAACCAGCGCCGCGCCAATGCCTTGCGACCCGCCGGTGATGAGAACCACTTTTTGTTCAGTTTGCATCACAGACCTCGATGATGTTGGGGACCACGGACCCAGCTGCGCCGCGTCTCTTCCCGGAGTGAACATGTGGACAATCAAGGCCTGCAACCATTGTCCAATGGTGTCGCGGATACTTTGATATTGGCGGTAATAACGTGACTGTCGCCACATTATTGGTAATCGAGCGGCGCCCCACAGTGCCGACCAATATGGGGCGGAGATTTGTCTTAATTCGCCCGCACGGGCTTTGCCCGGAGATACTCAGAGCGCCAATCCACGCGGCGTACCTCCGTCTTAAGTATTGCCGACACCTTGGCGCAATGGAACGTTTCGACGGGGTCTGCTGTGGTCTTTTACAGAACATCGCGAATGGCGCTCTTGTGGTGGGGCGGCGTTACCGGAGGATCTGGCCATGCTAACTGGATTTGCGAATCCATCACCCGCGTCGGACCAGCCGCTGGCATCGCATCTGTTCGAAGAGATCAGCCACCGGGTGATCAACGAATATAGCGAAGCGATCGCGATCCTGTCGCTGGCCGCGTCCCGGGGAGAAGCGACGGCCGCGCCAGCGTTGAGGCGCGCCGCGGACCGTCTGCATGCGATGGCTGAGGCGCATCGATCCCTTCTCGTACCGATCGCCGAGGAAAACATCGACCTCGGTCATCATGTCGGGAAGTTGTGCTCCAGCCTGTCGCGCGCATACCTCAGCGAGCGGGGCATTCAGCTGACCGTTGCAATGGACGAAATCCCGCTCGAGGCCGCGCGGTGCTGGCGCGTCGGTCTGATCGTCTCCGAACTTGTCCGCAACGCGGCTCGCCGTGGCCTGAAGGATCGCCAGGGTTCCATCCGTGTCACACTGAACAGGAGTGGCAGCAGCGCCTGGTGCGTTGTCTGCGACGACGGATGCGCCGCCTCTGATCCGCCTGAGGGACATGAGTGGCGGTTGATACGCGCGCTGACGGCGGAACTTGGCGGCTCTGTGCAGTGGAAATTCACCCCGTGTGGATCGGTTGCGGGTGTGCGCTTCCCTCTGATCACGCCTTAGCTTCTGCACCCGAAAGCTTCTACACCAAAACTGCCAGCAACGCGGTCTGCGCTCTTATCAGAACGCGCGCGTTTCCATGAGCTTGAGCCAACTTCGCGCAGGAAAGTCGATGCGGATCAATGCCACCCGACCAGCGGTCAGCAAAATGCCCCCGACCGCGTTGCACTCCAACTGGAGGACGTTGCATCAGCACCGAATGCGCGATCCTTGCCGGGCGTGCAGAATCGCATCCGCCGCCTTGCCCGCTTTTTCGCTCAGGCGCGGCAAATCTCGTAGAGAAACCAACCGCGCCGTTCGCTTTCGTCGATCCATCCTTCGATCAGGCTCGCGGTGGCAATGTCCGAATAGCTATCGCACAGCTCATGGACGCGACGCAGCTCGGCCACCAACTGCTTATTGTCGCCGTGAAGCTCGGCGAGCATGTCCTGCGGATCAACATAGTCGGCATTGTTGTCGAGGATGCGCTGGCGTCCCGCGATATCGGAGATCGAACGGATCGTGGTGCCGCCGATTTTGCGCGCGCGCTCGGCGATCGCGTCGGTCATCTCGAAGATCTGATCGCCATGCTCGTCGAGCAGGAGGTGATAGTCCCGGAAATTCGGACCACTCATGTGCCAGTGAAAATTCTTGGTCTTAAGATACAAGGTGAAGACGTCAGCGAGCAGACCGGCCAGGCCGGCAGCGATGTCGCGGGTCGCGTCGGAACCAAGATCTGTCGGAGTGCGCAGGAAGCGATCCGAGCCGGCTGTCTTGCTCAACTGTTGCGTCATGATCCCAGGTCTCTCTACAGGCCGCGCACCGGCGTCTTTTCGATACGTCAGAATACGAAATGCCGTGTTCTGATCCAATCAGACGAAGGTATAGGCGCGCTCGCAGGGACGCGATTGCATCTTAGTCAGGCCTTCACGAGCGAATTGACGCAAGCCGGATTTGACCGCAATCACCGTAACCACGCCTGAAGACTTACCGCATCGGGATGGCGGCCCTCAACCTGCCACCGACACCAAGGTGCTATGGACCGTGTCGGGCAGTACGGGCATCGTGTCGGCATCGCTGAACCGACATCCAAGTGACCGAAGTCCATGTCGCCGACAGCGCTCGGCCGCCGGGCCGAGGGACGTAGGCGCGGCAGTATCGTCTCGCCACGTGGAACCTTCGTGATCAAGGTGGAAAATTGCGTCGCCCGGAATTTACCGAACGTGTCTGTAGTTCTGGGGTGGCGGACTGGTTGGGGAGCGGCGGCCGTCGGCTCTCTTCATCTGGTTCAGCATCGCACATGAACGCAAGGATCTCGGTAAGACTGACCAAATGGACAATCAGGCCACTGTTCAGCCGATCACCGTAGCCGTGGAAGCCAGCAGCCTGCGCGATCAGGTGGCGACGATCAAACGGGCGCTGATAGGCTCACCGGTGCGCAAGTGGCTGGTCTGGACGTCGGTCGGCATTATGGCGGTCATCGTCGTGACGTCGATCGGCCAGGTTCTGCTCAACCGCTGGAACCAGCCTTTCTACGATGCGCTGGCGCGTCGCGACATGGCGGCCTTCCTGCATCAGCTGATGATCTTTGCCGTGATTGCCGGCACGCTGCTGCTGCTCAACATCGCTCAGACCTGGCTCAACCAGATGATCCGGCTGAAGCTGCGCGAGGCGCTGACGCTCGACCTGATCGACCAATGGATGCGGCCGGCGCGGGCCTTCCGGCTCGCCAATGCCGGCGCCATCGGCGTCAATCCCGACCAGCGCATGCAGCAGGATGCCGCGCATCTGTCCGATCTGTCGACGGACCTCGGCGTCGGCCTGCTGCAATCCTTCATCCTGCTGGTGTCGTTCGTCGGCGTGCTTTGGCAACTCTCGTCGGGCTTCGTCTTCCACATCAACGGCTGGTCGCTGGCGATACCGGGCTACATGGTCTGGGCCGCGTTCCTCTATGCCGGCATCGCCTCCTGGCTGAGCTGGCTGGTCGGGCGGCCGCTGATCCGCCTCAACAGCGACCGCTACACCCGCGAGGCCGAGCTGCGTTCCGGGATGGTGCGCGTCAACGAGAATGTCGACGCCATCGCGCTCTATCACGGCGAAGCCGATGCCAAGAGACGGCTCGAAATCGACCTTGGCACGGTGCTGGGCGCGATGCGAAACATCTACAAAGCGCAGATCAACCTGTCCTGGGTGACCGATACCTATGGCTGGATCACCGTGGTGGCGCCGATCCTGGTGGCATCGCCGGTCTATTTTTCGGGCGATATCAGTTTCGGCGGGCTGATGATGGCGGTCGGTGCCTTCAACCAGGTGCATTCGTCCCTGCGCTGGTTCATCAACAACATCGGCG
This sequence comes from Mesorhizobium sp. P160219, assembly GCF_057786095.1. Taxonomy (NCBI): domain Bacteria; kingdom Pseudomonadati; phylum Pseudomonadota; class Alphaproteobacteria; order Hyphomicrobiales; family Phyllobacteriaceae; genus Mesorhizobium; species Mesorhizobium sp. P160219. Next base: position 3,962,880 of record NZ_JBYNWG010000001.1, on the reverse strand, counting down.
GCATCGCCGACTGGCGCGCCACGCTGATGCGTGTTGCCGACTTCCGCATCGCGCTCGATGAAACCGATGTGCTGCACGACAAGGAAAAGCGGATCGAATTCGGCGACAACGCCAATGGCAGCCTGACGTTCGAGAAGCTCCAAGTGGCCTCGCCGGAGGGCTGCACCAAACTTTCAGACAGCCATGTCGAGATCCGTCCCGGCGAGCGCGTGATGATCACCGGTGAGCCAGGCGCCGGCAAGACGCTGTTCTTCCGCGCCATAGCGGGCCTGTGGCCATGGGGCAGAGGGAAAATCGGCCTGCCCGCTGGAGAAACCCTCATCTTCGTGCCGCGTGTCCCGTATTTGCCGGCCGGCACGTTGCGAGAGGTGCTCAATCACGCGAATGGGCATGCGCCCGCCAACGATGCCGACATTTCGGCCGTTCTGGCCGAGGTTGGTCTTGAACGGCTGTCATCTTCGCTCGACCGCGTGGGGCGCTGGGACCATGAGTTGGCCGATGACGAACAGCGCCTGCTGGGCGTGGCCAGGCTCGCGTTGCGGCAGCCGAAGTGGGTGATCATCGACGAAGCGATGGATGCGTTCGACGGACCCTCGCTGAGGCGCGTGCTGGCGATGCTGGAAAAGCATCTGAAGGGAGCCGCGATCATCAATATCGGGCGCGGCCAGCACAACACTCAGTTCTTTCCGCGCGGCCTGACGATCGTAAAGGATTCCGGTGCGCCGGCGCTTAAGCCCCCTCGCGTCAGGGCCGGCGCCATCGACCCTCCGCCGAAGGCGGCCGTGCGGCGAAAGAAGTAGACCGGTATTCAGATTCGCGCCGGGCTGCGCCATCGCCTGTTCGGTTGGCCACCGTCCCTTACGTCCCTATGTTGCACGATGACCACACAGTTCGCCCGAGGCAGCGCTTATCCCGGTGGAGGTCTGTTAGAAGAAGTTTGCAGCGCGATGGCGACGGCACGGCCACTGTTCAGACGGGTCGGTAGTCCGTTTGATCACCGAGCGGTCGGCCCTGCCCTGCCAGACCGACACCATGGTCTTGGCGATACGTTCGTCCACTCGCGGGCCTGGAGCCAATGCCTCATGTTCGAGGCATCGAGCATGTAAACATCGAAGGAGTTTCCAGTGGACGCCAAGACAACTACCTCGCAGATTCGCCTGACACGCCGGACGCCCACCTATTGGCGAGTCACGTTCGACAATGCCCCGCTCAATGTCATGGGTCCACAGATGGTGCAAGAATTCACACATCTGATTGACGCCATTGAGGCTGACGAAGACGTTCGGGTCGTGGTGTTCGACAGTAGCGTCGACGGATACTTCCTCAACCATTCAGACTTCAAGGCGCGGATCGAGGATATGCTCGCGCTGCCGCCCGGGCCGACGGGCCTGCCGCCCTGGCCGGATTTTCTTGTGCGGCTGACGCGCGCGCCGGTCGCCTCGATCGCCCTCATCCGGGGTCGCGCTACGGGCAACGGGAGCGAGATCACCCTTTCCTGCGACATGGCTTTCGCTAGCAAGGAAAAGGCCATTATTTCCCAGTGGGAGGTTGGCGTGGGTATGGTCGCCGGCGGTGGACCGATGGCCCGCCTGCCGCATCTCATCGGTCGCAATCGCGCCATGGAGGTTCTGTTGTCCTCTGAGGACATCCGTGGCGAACAGGCAGAGGCGTATGGCTACGTGAACAAGGCGCTGCCCGACGCAGAGCTCGACGCCTATGTCGATGCGCTCGCCACGCGGATCTCCAGGTTCGACAAGTGGGCGATCGCGCAGACCAAGCGCTTGGTCAACACCAGCCTGAGTCCGGATGTCGAGCTAGGCGCCGGCTGGGAATCCTGCATAGCTTCACTGAGCCGGCCCGCCGCCCAGGAGGGGATCAAAGCGCTGACCGCCAAGGGCTTCCAGGCGCCGGGAGATGTCGAGAATCGGCTGGCTTTCCACCTAGGCGAGTTGCCGCCGCGATAGACCGCTGCCGATGGCGACGGCACCCCCTCAAAGAAAGGAACAATCCCATGGATCTGCTCACGAAAGCGAAGTCACTGGCCGAACGTGTGGAGGCAGAGGCGACAAAGGCCAATGTGCCCGTTGCAGTGTGCATCATCGATGTTCATGGCAATCTGGTGCTTCAGCACCGGATGACCGGGGCGCCCGTCTTCGCGCTCGAGATTTCCGAGCGGAAAGCGTATACCTCGGCCCTCGTGCGCCTGCGCACGGCTGACATCCTGCCGCTCGTGCAGCCGGGACAATCGCTGTATGCGCTGACCACAGTGGGCGGCGGCCGTTTTTGCCCCATGGGTGGAGGCATTCCTGTGGTTGACGAAGATGGCAAGGTGTATGCTGGTGTCGGCGTCAGCGGCGGCACTGCCGAAGAGGATGTCGCCATCGCCGAGGCCGCTGTCCGCTAAGCGCAACGCAAGCAAATTCGCCAGAGGTCCGGTGGCCGAGGTCGGGAGTCGACGTAAAGCGATGCCCCGGCTGCGCCGTAACTATGTAATCGACCGAGCTTGACACCCAAAGGAAACCCGGTAGGAGTGATACGTATCAGTAATACGTATCAACAAGGGTGGGAATGGCAAACGGCAGGGCGACGCAGAAGGATGTGGCAAGGGCAGCCGGGGTTTCGCAGGCCACGGTTTCCATGGTGCTGGGCGGTGGTAGCGCTTCTTCGATCCCAGCGGATACGTGGGCTCGCATCACGAAGGCCGCCAAGGACCTTGGCTACGTCCCAAACCGCTTTGCGCAAGCGCTGAAGACGAGCCGTTCGATGACCATTGCCTGCATCGTGCCCGACATCACGAATCCTTTCTATCCATCGCTGATCCGCGGCATCCAATCCGTGACGGACGGCCTGAGCTACGACGTCATCGCAGTTAACACCGATGGCACACCTGAACGCGAGCGGCACTTCCTCGACTGGGCGCGGCAGGGTCGCGTCGATGGCGTGATCGGCGTTTTCTTTACCTTGCGTGCCAACGATTTCAGCCCTCTGGTCGAAGCAGGGGTTCCGGTGGTGCGGATCGAGTCTTCCAAGAAACGCGGCGGCGAAATCGTCGTCGATGACATCTATGTCGACAGCCGGGCAGCCGCGCTAGCGGTCACCGACCACCTGATCGGCCAGGGTCACGAGCGCATTGCCATGGTAGCGGGCCGAGGCGGCCCCCAGGCCACGCGTATCGACGGCTATCGCTCGGCCCTAGCCAAGGTGGGATATCCCGCGCATGTGATCATCGACGAGGAATTCTCGGAGATCGGCGGCACGCGCGCCGCCGAAGCAATACTCGCAAGCACGTTTAAGCCAACAGCGATATTCGCCGCGAATGACCTGATGGCCGTCGGCGTCATGCAGGCGCTGCGCGAGCGCGCCATCGAGATACCCAGAGAGATCGCTGTCGTCGGCTTCGATGACATTCCTGCAGCGAAGCTGGTGACGCCGCCGCTGACCACAGTCGCGCAGTTTCAATGGCAAATGGGCGCGCGCGCGGCACAGACACTGATGGAGCGGCTTCGCGGCGCCAAGACCGGTGCGGGAACCGCGCTGGAAATGCCCTTTGAACTTATCCAACGAGGCTCGACACGAGCCATCTAGATGCTGGCCGTCTTACAAAACTGGGAGGAAGAAACCATGCAACGCCGTACAATTCTGAAAGCCGGACTTGGTCTGGCAAGCCTGCCGCTCCTGCCGCGCCTCGCCTATTCGGCCGATCAGAAGCCCGTGGCCTTCTGGTATGAATCGGCATCGCCGGAAAATCAGGACAATCTCAAGACTCTGCTTGTGGACCCGTTCAACGCGGCCCATCCGGAAGAACTCCTGAGCATTGACTTCCGCGGCTCCGATCTCGACAAGCAGCTTCGTGTCGCCATGCTCTCGGGCACCGGACCCGACGTCGTCTTCACCGCAGGCCCGAGTTATGTCGCCGCCATGGCGCAGGCCGGACAACTCCTGTCACTCGACGATTATGCCAAGAAATACGGTTGGAACGAACGGCTGCTGCCTCTGTTCCTCGATCTCGGCCGCTACCAAGGCAAGCTCTACGCGCTTGCCAAGACCTATGAGACGCTGGGGCTTTTCTACAACAAGACGCTGTTCGCCAAGAACAACTGGAAAGCACCTACGACGATTGCGGAACTTGAAGCACTCGCCGATGAAATGAAGGGCAAGGCCCTTGTACCGTTCGGCGCCGGCAATGCCGATTGGCGTCCGGCAAACGAGTGGCACGTCTCGATAGCCATGAATTCGATCGCTGGCCCGGAAACCGTGCATAAGGCATTGGCGGGATCGATTCAATGGACAGATCCGGCCTTCGTCGCGTCAATCGACAAGCTGGCCGAGTGGTGGGACAAGGGTTATTATGGCGACAATTACTTCTCCCTGACCTCCGAGCAGGCCTTCGCTCAGATTGCGACCGGTCAAGCGGGCATGGCGCCCACGGGCACCTGGAGCTTCACCAACGTCAAGCCATATTTCCCCGACAACGATGCCGAGCCGGGCTTTGTCGGCTTCCCCAGCGCGTCGGGCGACCCGATCTTTCCGCTCGGCATCGGCTCGACGCTTTCGGTCAATGCCAAGTCGGAAAACCCGGACGGTGCTGCCGCCGTGCTTGACTACATGTTCCAGGACGATTTCTACAGCAAGATGAACTCGGTCTGGCAAGGCGAATGGAACCTGCCGCTTGCCGATCTCTCCAAGGTGAAGCTGTCGGACAATGTACTGCCGCTCTACACCGAAGCGATGAGGGAGCTGTCCACCGCCGTGGGCGCTGGCAAGTATGGCTATACGACGTGGACTTTCCTGCCACCCGCGACTGACACCTATCTGGTCAGCGGCATGGAAGAGGTTTGGCTCAAGAAAACCTCGTCCGCCGATTTCCTTAAGAAGCTCGACGAGACCTTCAAGCAGGAAAAGGACGCGGGCAAGGTGCCTGCAATCCCGCCCCGCGCCTGACCGCTCAGGGTGGCGCGATATGCGTCGCCCTTCCCCGGAGGAACTCCATGCATCGACTCTACATCGTTCCGACGATGATCATCAACGTCGTCATCGTGCTCGTTCCGGCACTACTGACGGCCGCTCTCGCCTTCTGCAATTGGGACGGCATCTCAGCGCCGACCTTTGCCGGCCTCGGCAATTTCCGGGCATTGGCGGCGGATCGCGTCTTCTGGTCGGCGCTCGGCAACAACATGGTCTGGACGCTCGTCTTCCTGACCGTGCCGATCCTCATGGGTCTCGCCGCCGCATCGATGCTGTTGATCGTGCGCCGCGGCAGTAACTTCTTCCAGACAGTCTATTTCCTCCCCGTCGTCATTGCCACCGCCATCACCGCACGCGTCTGGCAGGGCATGATCTACAGCCCGGTGACAGGGATCTTCGGCATCCTCAAGAAATACGGCATGCCAATCCCCAACCCGCTGACGCAGCCGCCGCTTGCGCTGTTCGGCGTCGCGACTGTCGATCTCTGGCACTGGTGGGGTTTCCTTTGCGTCATCTTCTTCGCCGCGCTCCGCCAGGTTCCGCAGGAACAGATCGAGGCCGCGAAAGTCGAGGGCGCCACGTATTTCCAGATGATGCGTTACGTCTTGTTGCCCGGTATCCGGCCGACGTTGACACTCATGATGATCATGACGGTGATCTGGTCGTTCCTCGCCTTCGACTTCGTCTACATCATGACCCAGGGCGGCCCGGCATTTTCGAGCGAGCTCCTGTCTACCCTCGCCTACCGAAAAGCGTTCTATGACCTGAATGTCGGGCAAGCGGCGGCGGCGGCGCTCGTCATCAGCCTGTTCGGGCTGGTCGGCACCTTCTTCTACGTCCGCATCCAGACGCGGGAGGGGGAGCAATGAGCCTTGTCGAAAGCCGCCTGACGCTAATCGTTTCCTATGCGCTTCTTAGCCTGTTCGCCTTCATCGCTCTGTTTCCGATCGCACTTCTGGTACTCAACTCCCTGAAGCCGGCTGCTGAGATTGTACAAAATCCGCTGGGCCTGCCAGGACCGATCCGCTGGCAGAATTTCGTCAATGCCTGGAACCATGCGAAGTTTTCGAAGACCTTCGTGAACTCCCTTGTCGTTAGCGGCACGACGATCGTGCTGGTCTGCTCGACCTCGTCGCTGACAGCGTATGTGCTGGCCCGCAAGAAGGTCAAATCCTGGAAGATTTTCACCTTCTACCTGCTTGCAACGACGACGGCGCCGATCCAGCTCTACATCTTCCCGCTCTATTTCGGCTTCGCCAAGCTCGGCCTGATCAACAATATTTTCGGAGTTTCGCTGATCTACACGGCACTCTACAGCCCGTTCGCGGTGATGCTGCTTAGGACCTACTTCATCGCAGTTCCGAAGGAACTCGAGGAAGCGGCGATCGTCGATGGTGCCACCTCCTGGCAGGTTTTCTGGCGGGTAATGCTGCCGATCGTCTCGCCCGGCATCCTCACGGTGGCGCTCATCATCGGCCTCAATTCGTGGAACGAGTTTCTGATAGCGACGACCTTCCTGCAGAGGCAGGAGAATGTCACCGCCGTCATCGCCTTCTATCTGCTCTCAGGCCAGTACAGTTCCGACTGGGGTGAGATCATGGCCGCCGCCCTTATCATCGTCGTGCCCGTCGTCCTGCTCTTCGTCTTCATGCAGAAGCGTTTCATCGAGGGCATGGCCGGTGGCTCGGTGAAGGGCTAATCAATCCCGTTTCGAATTGTGGAGTGAACGATGCAGTTGCCCAATGATTATCTCGAACGCGTCTATGCCGGCGTCCTCGGCAAGCTGGTGGGGGTATATCTCGGCCGCCCTTTCGAGGGCTGGACGTACCAGAAGATCATGGATGAGCTCGGCCCGATCGAATACTACGTGCATGAGCGTTTAAACCAGCCGCTCGTCGTCACCGACGACGATGTCGCCGGTACCTTCACCTTCGTTCGTGCCCTGGAGGACTATGGCATCAAGGCAAGCCTTTCGGCCGAGGAAATCGGCAAGGCCTGGCTCAACTACATCGTTGAGGAGCGCGCTATCCTGTGGTGGGGCGGCAACGGCAATTCCACTGAACACACCGCATGGCTTAACCTCAAGAAGGGTATTTCGGCCCCGCATTCCGGTTCGATTGCAACCAACGGCCAGGCGGTTGCTGAACAGATCGGTGCACAGATCTTCATCGATGGTTGGGCCATGGTCGCGCCGCGCCAGCCGGAACTTGCCGCAAGGCTCGCCGAACAGGCTGGCAAGGTCAGCCATGATGGCGAGTCGGTCTACGCCGCGATGCTTTGGGCGGCGATGGAGGCCGAAGCTTTCGGCTCGTCGGACATCGACCACCTGATCGATACCGGTTTGAGCCAGATACCTCAGGATTGCCTGATCGCCAGTCTGATCGCCAATATCAGGGCCTGGCACAAGGCGCATCCCGACTGGCGCGACACCCGCCAGAAGATCGAACAACACTACGGCTACGACAAATATCCCGGCAACTGCCACGTCGTCCCGAACCATGCGCTGATGATCATGGCTGTGCTCTATGCACCGCAGGATTTCCAGCGGGCGCAGATGATCGTCAACACGTCGGGCTGGGATACGGATTGCAATGCCGGCAATGTCGGCTGCCTGCTCGGCATCATGAATGGGCTCGAAGGGCTGGACGAAGGCCCGGACTGGCGCGGGCCGATCGCTGACCGCTTGCTGATCTCGTCCGCAGATGGCGGCAACTCGATCAACGACGCGGTTCGCCAGGCCTATTTCCTCGCCAACCTCGGCCTGCAATTGGCCGGCAGGCAAAAATTTGATGCTCCCAAGGCCGGCGCGCAGTTCCATTTCTCGCTGCCGGGCAGCCAGCAAGGCTTCAGGCCGCAGACCGGCCTCGATGTCAGCTCTGCGCTGCGCATCGGCAATGCCGAGTTCGAAGCCGCCCGTGCTCTCGCAATCGACTATGAAGCCTTGCGGCCTACTCAGGTCGCAGTCGTAACCACTCCGACCTTCTCGCCGCGCGAAATGCTCAACATGCGCACCTACGACCTGATGGCAACGCCGCTTGTCTATCCCGGTCAGGTCGTGCGCGCTCGCGTCGTTGCCGATCAAAAGAACCGCGGCGCTGTCGAGGTAAGATTGCGGGCACGCGTTTACGACGAGCATGACGAATGGCGCAATGTCGACGGCTGTTCGGTGATCATCGAGCCGGGCAAGGAGGCCGTTTTGGAATGGGCTTTGCCGGACACGGGCGGCCAGCCGATTGCCGAACTCGGCCTGGCGATTTCTAGCACAGGCAAGCGCGCTGATGGCCGCTTGCTTGTCGACTACGTCAGATGGGATGGCACGCCCGAGCTGACGCTGAAGCGCCCGGCGGGCGACGGCGATTTCTGGCGCTTGTCCTGGGTCAACGGCGCAGACTTCTTCTCCAAGCGCTATCCGGCGGCATTCCGGATCTCGCAGAATAGCGGCGAAGGAATCATCATCCATGGCACGCGCCAGTGGGCCGATTACCAGGTGTGCGGCGACGTGATGTTACATCTCGGCAACTATGGCGGTTTCGCCGTCCGGGCGCAGGGCCTGCGCCGCTATTATGGTGCCCGCGTCACCCGCGACGGCAGGATGCAGATCGTGCGCGTCCGAGACGAGAGCACCGACGTGCTCGCCGAGACCGCCTTCAATACCGAATTCGAAAAATCGATATCGATGAAAGTGGCGGCCAAGGGCGAGCGCATCACTTTCGAGGCGGACGGCATATCGCTTTTTGCGGAAGACTGCAGCCCCGAGGCTTTCCATGATGGCGGCATTGGCCTGCTGGTGCATGAAGGCGCCTTGTCATGCAACGAAATTCGGGTCGGAGCGGTCTGATGGCGAATGTCACGATCGATAAGGCCCGCAAGGCATATGGTCCGGTAGAGGTGCTTCATGGCGTCTCCGTCGACATTCGAGACGGCGAGTTCGTGGTGCTCGTCGGCCCGTCCGGTTGCGGAAAATCCACGCTGCTGCGGATGATCGCGGGGCTGGAAAACATCACTGGCGGGACGATCGGCATCGGCGGGCGGGTCGTCAACGATCTGGCTCCCAAACAACGCGACATCTCGATGGTGTTCCAGAATTACGCGCTCTATCCGCATATGACGGTGGCCGAGAACATGGCGTTTTCACTGACGCTGTCCGGTGCGCCCAAGGCGGAGAAGCAGAAGCGTGTTGCGGACGCCGCTGAGATACTGGGACTGACGCCGCTGCTCGATCGCTATCCGCGCCAGCTGTCAGGCGGCCAACGCCAGCGCGTGGCCATGGGTCGGTCGATCGTGCGCAAACCGCAGGTCTTCCTGTTCGACGAGCCGTTGTCTAATCTGGACGCCAAGCTACGCGTCGCCATGCGCGCCGAGATCAAGAGCCTGCATCGCCGTCTTGCCACCACCACGATCTATGTCACCCACGACCAGGTCGAGGCAATGACCATGGCCGACCGGATCGTGGTGATGAATGGCGGCCATGTCGAGCAGGTTGGCCGGCCGCTCGACCTCTACGATGATCCGCAGAGCATGTTCGTTGCCGAATTCATCGGCTCGCCGTCGATGAACCTTCTGAAAGGCCGTTTCGACAGCGCCGACGGCCAGCCCGTTTTCATAGCCGATGCCGGCATCGTACTGCCGCTGCCCGACAACGTTTCAAGGCCCTCCGGCACGGAAGCGTTCTACGGTATCAGACCGGAATATTTCACTATCGCCCCGATAGGCTCGGGTATCCCGGCCGGGGTCCTAGTCGTCGAGCCCCTCGGCCCGGAAACGCAAGTGACCGCGAGCGTCGGAGGACAGACCGTGGTGACTATGTTTCACGAGCGGATCAACGTGCAACCCGACGATATGATCTGGCTTCGGGTGCAGCCCAATCGCGTCTGTTTGTTCGACACCGCTGGACGACGGTTTCAGCCTGCTATCGCTCCTTTTGCCCACCTATAGGCGCCGGAAGTAAAGAGCCGGTCATGGCCAGAATGATCGTTCTAACGGCTAGCCACATAACTAGCAGGTTTGCGGCCGCAAAAACTGGAAGAGCCAACCACCCAGCAAAGCCTGACTCCCCACGGATCGCCAGTTTTTCAATCGTGGTTGCCAATGCCGTGGCGCCGAAGCTGACGCTCCAAAGACCGGCAGAAAAACGGCGGACAATTCGCGGCAGTACGCCGCCGACGATAACAGCCTGGAGCATTGCGTAACCGATCAGACAGTGAACAAAAACGTCTTCGCTGGTACCTGACAAGTTAACATAGGCGAGCGAGCACACCGCCGGAGGCGCGAGTTGAACTCCCAAGGTAGACCGGATCTGGTCTCGCAGTGGCTCGCCAAAATAGAGCCGGTAGAACAAAACGGAATCGATTGTTAGCCACGAGAAGAGCCCCGCACCCAAAGCCAGTTGAGCCCATTCAGAATGTCCGAATGTCGATAGGCCGATGCTGAGAACGAATGACGCGGCCGCAACAGGCAAGTATAAGGCAGGCGTCGCGTCGGACAGAGCGATGGTCGTTTTCCAGATCAATTGCGAATGCCAAAGCCCGAATGCCACTGCAAACGCCCCGCCGATGCACAGCAGTATAGCGGCCACTGTCGCACTGAAGGGCAATACACTCACGGCGGTCAGCATCATCCCGACACCCGCAAGACCAGGAAAGCAGTTCTGAACGGGATCCGCGAGTTCCGCCTGCACCGCCAACGGTGCTAACCACAACTTCAAACCATATAAAGTCAAAAGAGCTGTCCATATGCCCATGGCCAGTATCATAACCCCAACAACAATTCCTACCGGCATCGCCCACAGTTGTTGCGCAACCTCCCACATAACGGCAAAAGAACTTGCCCCGAGGCCGATAGCAAAGAACGAGGCTGGAAACCGGGCTATTAGAGATCCCTCTGCCGACAGACCGAGAACAGCCTGACACTTCAATGCGGTTATTTCCTTGGAGCAGAGTCCACTCCCTTGCGCTGCGCCGACGTCAGATTGGGACCACTCTTTCATAACTGCACCTCACGAATCTGCCCTGAAATCACACAGGCTTGCAACCAAACTCCTGATCGCACTCCCCGAACGAGTTCCTAATGCATTGCGGGCAATTTCAGCGTCACGACTGTGCCTGACCCGAGGATGCTTTTTAGATCGATGCTTCCTCCCGCTTCTTCAACGAAGCGTTTGACCATCGGCAATCCAACACCACCCAATCCCTCGCCCTTTGTCGTAAAGAAGAGATCAAATGCTCGCACCATGGTCTCGTTGGTCATCCCAATTCCGCGGTCTTCAACCCGAACATCCACCCCCTTGGAATTCTCCGATACCAACGCGTGAACTGAAATCAAACCGCCGTCGGGCATCGCATCGCGTGCATTGAGCAGAAGGTTGAGGACTGCATTTTGCAACCCGACGCGATCGCACCTTACCAAAGGAAGGTTGGAGCCGACGCAAACCTCGACACGGATGTTTTCATCCCAAGCACTTCGAACAAAAGCTTCGACGTCGGCCAGGCAAATGCCCACGTTAGCATTTGAAATTACGCCTTCGATTTCTCTGGCTGTCCTGATGGTCTGCCTGACAAGACAACCGGCTCTCTCCAGAGCGGTCTTGGCGCCAGCAATTACCACCCCTGCGCCCGGAGCCGTTGCGATATTCGGGTCTCGACCCAGGTGGTTCAACGCAGATGAAGCCACCTGAATGAGATTACCAAGGTCATGGACGATACCGGCAGTCGAGATCTGCAGGGCGAGACCACCTTGCGGATTGTTCCCCCGGACGTCGAATATGCTTTCATCTACTTGGAGACTTGACATTCCATTCCTCCGTTTGCTGAACAAACATTTTTTTGCGTTCCGAAGCGGACGCACCATCGCTGGCCTGCCCTGACCGAGGACAAGCTAACCGGATGCCAGGAGCACTCTCCTCGCCGTTTGTTTCAGACAACTCCCGCGCACAATCCGACGCAGCGCGTGCAAAAGGAGCCCCAAACGGCGTCGCCCGGCTTCGTAAAGGCATAGACATCAGTGAGATCCAGACGCGCATCTCCCCGCGGGAACACAAAATTGGGACCTGAATAATGATGTGACATCGTCATATCCTCCTCAAGGGAAAATTGGTTGACAAGGTCGAAACCCAGAATTCCAGCGTTTACGTCTTCAAAACAGATACTCCGCACCGGCATCAATCAACGGTGTTCACCCAACTGAGTACTGACAGCTGTCAAAGTTGGAATATATTGAACGATGGTATTACCAATACTTTGGTGTCGATCGCTTCCATGCTTACACGTGCTAGTTTGCGATAGTAAGCGCTGACGGTGAGCATCCCTCTTTGGTTGCTCGGTGAGCGGAACGGGCTGGCAGTGGCTGGCAGAAAGGGCGCAGTGATGGCTCGCTTGCTGTCGGTCAATGTGGGCTTGCCGCGTGGCATTCCTTGGCAAGGAAAGACCGTCAACACCGCAGTCTGGAAAACATCGGTTGAAGGCCCACGTCAGGTACGACGGCTCAACGTCGATGGCGACAGGCAGGGAGACCTGGCGGGGCACGGCGGCGAGCAAAGGGCGGTTTTGGTCTACCAATCGGAATCCTATCATTATTGGCAACGCGAGCTGGGCCGCGAGAACTTTTCCTACGGCCAGTTTGGGGAGAATTTCACAGTCGATGGCCTGTCGGACGATGAGGTATGCATCGGCGACCGCTATCGGATTGGGAGCGCCTTGTTCGAAGTGACCCAACCGCGCGTCACTTGCTACCGGGTCGGTATTCGCATGAACGAGCCGCGCATGGCCGCGCTGCTGGTTGCGCGAGGCAGGCCCGGCTTCTATCTGCGCGTCCTGGAAGAAGGCCAGGTCGAGGCTGGAGATGAGATCGTCCAGGTCGGGATCGGCCCTGAACGGATGACTGTGTCAGAGGTCAATGCGCTGCTATATTTGCCAGGCCACCCTCACAGCCAGATCGAGCGGGCGTTGCGCATCCCGGCGCTAAGCGAAGGCTGGCAGGGATCCTTCCGGGCGATGCTAGCACAAAACGAAGACCGCGATGCCAGGACAGGCAATGCCGGACTTGATCCAATGTCTGGACCACCACCTGCGTGGACAGGATTTCGCCCGCTACGCGTGGTGCACAAGATCCCCGAAAGCGTTAGTGTGATGTCGCTGGTGCTAGAGTCCGTTGATGGATCCCGCCTCACAGCAGCACTCCCTGGACAGTTTGTCGTGCTGCGCCTGCAGGTGGCGTCCGACGGCCCGGCCCTAATGCGCAGTTATTCTTTGTCGGGCGGACCTGGTGAGCGCTGCTACCGAATAAGCGTAAAGCGGGAACTCCATGGAGTGGTGAGTGCCTACATAGACGACCGGGTCGAAATGGGCGACGTGCTCGACGTAAGCGCACCACGCGGCAGCTTCACTCTTCGGACGGACGATCGTCCAATCGTCCTTCTAAGTGCCGGGGTGGGCGTCACGCCCGTGATTGCGATGCTCCATGCACTGGCGGAAACAGGTTCGACGAGGGAAGTCTGGTGGCTCCACGGCACTCGATGTAGCCGTGAGCATGCCTTTGCCCAAGAGGTTCGAGACTTGCTGAAAATCTTGCCCAACAGTCACAGCCATATAAGCTACAGCGCGCCCGATCCAGATGACAGGCAAGGTGTCGATTTTGATGCCCTCGGACGCCTGGACATCGAGGTACTTCGAAAACTGGACATTCCGCGCCATGCCAATTTCTATCTGTGCGGACCATCCGCCTTTACGGGCAACCTGAGCGCGGCGCTTGCAGCCTGGGGTGTCGGCGCCGACCGGGTCTACACGGAGCTGTTCGGCCCAGGTCCTTCTAGTACCCCGGGCATTGCCGCCGCTCCAGGCCGGGCGCCGCATCTACCTGCCGAAACCGACGGTACGGGACCTCTGGTTTCGTTCGCACGGAGCGGCCTGAGCGTCCGCTGGGGCTCAGGATTCCAGAGTCTGCTTGAGATTGCTGAAGCGTGCGACGTCCCCACGCGATGGTCGTGCCGCACAGGGGTCTGTCACATTTGCCAGACCGGGCTTGTGGCTGGAACAGTCGCCTATCGGCCCGATCCAATCGATCCGCCAACAAGCGGCAACATCTTGATCTGCTGTTCCCAGCCAAATGGAGACGTCGTCCTTGATCTCTAAGGCAGCGGATAGGAATTGTTTGGGTGCATGTGGAAGAAAATTTCCGTGTCGGGCAATCACGTGACCGCACCGACCTCGATTACGGCCTCGGCGAAAGCCAGCGGAGCTTCCTGGGGTAGATTGTGCCCTATGCCGCCCGTGATCAGTCGATGAGAGTACCTCCCTGAGAACATCTTCGCGTAGGCGCTGGCTTCCGGGTGAGGAGCACCATTGGCGTCGCCCTCCAGCGTTATTGTAGGCACGGTGATGACGGGCGCCTGCGCAAGCCGCTTCTCCAGGTTCTCATATTGAGGTTCGCCCTCGGCCAGGCCGAGACGCCAGCGGTAGTTATGGATCACGATCGCCACATGATCGGGATTGTCAAACGCGGCAGCACTACGGTCGAAGGTCGCATCGTCGAAATTCCATTGCGGCGATGCAAGACGCCAGATCAGCTTTGCGAAATCGCGCGTAAATTTCCGATAGCCGGCCTGCCCACGATCGGTTGCAAAGTAATACTGATACCACCATTGCAGTTCCGCGCTCGGTGGCAGCGGCTGCCTACCTGCCTGCTGATTACCTATCAAATAGCCGCTCACTGAAACCATTCCTTTGCACCGCTCTGGCCATAGCGCAGCGACAATATTGGCGGTTCTGGCGCCCCAGTCACAGCCGGCAAGAATAGCCTGTTCTATTCTGAGGGCATCCATCAGCGCAATGACGTCCAAGGCAACTGCGGACTGCTGCCCGTTGCGCATGGTGCCATCGGAAAGGAACCGTGTTGTGCCGTACCCTCGTAGATACGGTACGATCACGCGATAACCTTTAGAGGCCAACAAAGGCGCGACACCGACATAAGTTTGGATGTCGTATGGCCATCCATGAAGGAGGATCACCGGTGCGCCGGTCATAGATCCCATCTCCGCGTATCCGATGTTAAGCAAACCGGCGTCAATTTGCCTTAATGAACCCAACAGCTCTTGTACCGCTTTCTTGGGGAGTTCTTTGCTTGTACTTCTGACAGCGGATCTCGCCGCCGCTGGCTTCTCGATCCCCAGTTCAAAGGCAGTCATCGCGGCAAAGGCCGTGCCTAGTAAGCGGCGGCGATTGTGGTCAATTTGTTGTGGGATGCTGTCCATTTTCAAACCTCCTCAGGAAATGGTTTGTCCGTTGTTGCCCCACGTGCAACTAAAATGCGCGGCCGGGTGGGGGGCGACCCGGCCGCGCTACTGGGCGAAGACGATGCGGGGAGAATCGCCTCTTTCGCCTCAGATTGCTCGGCGTAGCGGTCTGAACGCCTCTCTGAGCTCGTTAGAGAAGACGTAAGGCTGCTCCCACGCCGCGAAATGACCGCCTCTATCCACTTCATTCCAGTAAATGACGTTACCGAAGCTTCTATCGCCCCAACTCCTCGGTGCGCGGTAGATTTCGGCCGGATAGACGGTGACCGCTACAGGGACCTTCGGGATGTCGAACGCATCAAACGGACCACCGCCTGCTTGCGCGCCTTCCCAATACGACCGCGATGATGAAGCTCCTGAGTTGGTAAACCAGTAGAAGGAGATGGCATCCAGCATCTCGTTATACGTGAAGATCCGTTCCGGCTCTCCGTCGCTATCGGTCCACTCCGCGAACTTGTCGTAGAAGTAAGCTGCCATTGCGACCGGAGAATCGGAGAGGGCATAGCCGATGGTTTGCGGGCTCTGATTCATCATAGCCGCATAACCGAAACCGTCGCGGTAGAAATGCAGCAGCCGATCGTAGGCGCTCTTCTCCCGATCCGATAATTCCACCGGGGCCGGGTCGAAATTACGGAGATGCCGAAGAATGCTCGGGGGTACAGTCCCGGGCATGTTAACGTGAATGCCGAGAAGACCTTTCGGAGCCTGAACGGCCAGCACCTGCGAGACGATCGCGCCCCAGTCGCCTCCCTGGGAGACGTATTCGTTGTAATCCAGCCTGAGCATTAGCTCGTGAAACGCGCCAGCTATCCGCGCCGGACCCCAACCGGTCGCAGACGGCTTACCCGAGAAGCCGTAACCCGGCATGGTCGGAAGGACGAGGTGAAATGCATCTTCTATCCGCCCTCCATGCGCAGTGGGATTGGTCAGGGGGCCTATGACTTTCAAAAGCTCCACAATCGAGCCTGGCCAACCATGCATCATAAGCAAGGGCATTGCCCCCTCGTGTGGGGAGCGGACGTGCGCGAATTGAATATCTACTCCATCAACACTAGTAATGAATTGCGGCAATTTATTCAGTTTCGTCTCCACCTTGCGCCAGTCATAACGACTCCCCCAATACTCGACCAGCGTTTGCAGCTTTGCTAGTTGGACGCCCTGGGAGCGATCATTGACGGTCTCCCGTTCCGGCCATCTTATAGCTTTGATACGCCGGCGAAGATCTGCAAGCGCCCAAGTCGGGACATGAATACTGAACGGACGGATAAATTCTTGCCCGACCGCTGCTTGCAGAGCCCTAGGCACCAGATTGGCCGCTCCAACTGCGGCGGCTGCAACAATGACATCACGTCGAGTTGGTGATAGCGATATCGCTGACATCATTTGTTCCTCGATAAACCCAATTTATTCACATAAGTTAAGTATATACCTAAAACAGCCTAAATCCATCACACCTTTGTATCAACAATACTTTACGATTGGTCACAGACAAGCAACCAATGATCACCGATCCGTGTCGGCGCCGTACCGTCATGGTCTCGCGCGGCATACGGCAAACACAGCTATCCTGCATCGCGCCAGGAGCAACTACGCCCCTGCTCACGTCGGCAGCGGCTGCCCGATCTGTTCCGCTGCCATGTATTCGGCGTACCAGTCGGGCCAGTTCTCATCGCGTGTTCCGCCTGTCCGCTTCTCGTGCTCGCCATGCGCGGCCGCGGTGCGCCGGAGTGCACCTGCAAGCTCATTCAACGAGGTGAATGTCGTGTCGCCGGCCTCCACGCGTCCCGGCAGCCGCACAGTGATTTCCTGCAACAACCACCCGTTGCCGTCCGGGTCCTTGAAAGAGGCGAACGAGGAATAACTGCGCCCCTCTGGATCCTTGCCGCTAATTGCCGGCTGTCCAGGACCAGCACGGTGGAACACTTCGCTGGCGTCGGCCCCGCGCGCCACAAGCTCGGCGCGCGCTGCTTCGATATCGGACACAATGAGATAAAGTCCCTGTGCCGAGCCGGGCGCGGCCGACGTGAGGCCGGTGCCGAAGTGGATCGAGGCCGGTGAACCCGGGGGCGTAAATTGTACAACCCGAAACGTGTCACCGACAGGGAAGTCGGCGTCGAGCCGCCACCCCAGGCCGCCATAGAAACGCTTGGCACGATCGACGTCCGAAACGGGGATAACCACGGCCTCGAACTTCAGGTCGATCATCGCTGTTTTCGCAGTTTTGCTGCGCACTACATCGTCACTCATGTCGAGCTCCTTAGTTTGGCGGCAGGGCATGCCCAAGTACATCTGCGTGAGCAGTGCCAGCGACCGCGTCAATTACTCAATGCTATCGCCGCATGACTTTCCATTGATCACGACTTCGGCTTTCATCGACATGCGGGGCGCCACCTCAGAGGAACCCTCGCGACGCCATGCTTCAACCGTCCCCGGAAGCGCGCCGATGATCCCGACAATCGCCGTCGCGGCGAGCAACTCACGTTGTGTGGCCGTTAGTGATCTTGCTGGCATCGCGCCGCGCTCCGTCCGTGCTCCTCGCTCCGAACACAGCATCCAGTTTCGGTGGAGATTAGTCTATTGCACGTTGGTATCGGCAGGGTTGCAGTGTTCCCGACGCATCGCGGGCCAGCGATTGGAGACGCTGGCCGCCCGCCGGCGAGGAGGCCATGTGATCTGACATCAAGTCCGACCGCAGGCCATACGAAAGACGAGGAAGCGACAGCGGTGAGATTTCTCGCGCCGCATCCGCCCGACAAACTCAAGACCATACCAGGGCGATTGTTCGAAGGCGTGGGCTGGTGCCGAGGGCCGCAGGGTATTTCTAATACCATGGTACCCGCGACACCTAAGCATAATAACCAATCTTCGAATTTTCGACAAATGTCCCTGCAGACATCAATCAACCAGGAGATTTGTTATGTTTCTCTTCCGTTCGAATCTTTTGGCGGTAGCGGCGAAGGTCGGCTTCGTCGCGATCACTGTCGGACTCAGTTCGGCGCCATTCCAAAGCGCCCGCGCCGAGACCTTGCCAGGACAGTCTGGCGCCCCTTACCAGAGTATGCCATCGCTGGCGCCGATAGGTACGCGCGTTGACCACTATCTTCCGATTCCCAAGGAAGACGTAACCCCGGCCATCGAGACGAAGAAGGGATACCGGAGCCAAGAGTTGGGCCGTGGCCTCTACATGGTCACCGACAACGGCTACCAGTCGATGTTCCTGGTGTACGAAACCGGCGTCGTCGTGGTCGACGCACCTCCGGGATACTCGGCCCACATACGTCAGGCTATCACCGAGGTGACCGACAGACCAATCACACATATCGTCTACAGCCATGCGCACGTAGATCATATTGGCGGCGTAATCGACCTCGGCGGTCATCCAATCATCATCGCCCAAGAAGAGACCCTGCGGCTGCTCGAACGAGCCAAGGATCCGAGGCGGCCTTTGCCTACGGTCACGTTCAAGGATCACTACACCCTGAACGTCGGTAGCCAGGTTCTCGACCTGAGCTATCCCGGCAGCAGCCCCCATGAGCCAGGAAACATCTTCATCTATGCTCCCGAGCAGAAGGTCCTGATGGTGGTCGACGTGATCTTCCCTGGCTGGATGCCGTGGCGTCGCTTTGCGCTTGCCAAGGACATCCCCGGTTACTTCGACCAGGTGGCGTACATCGACACATTGCCGTTCGAAACGCTCGTCGGAGGTCATGTCAATCGCGTGGGTACTCATTCCGATGTACGTACGCAGCTCGAGTTCATGAATGACCTGAAGTCAGCTGCCGTTGCTGCCCTCAAATCAACGCCCCCAGGCGAGGAAATGGAAGCCGAGGACAAGCCCAATCTCTGGGCCGTCTACGACAACTACATCGACCGCGTCGTTGTGAAATGCGTCAATGCCGTCACGCCCAAGTGGCAGTCCCGACTGGCCGGCTATGACGTATTCATCTGGGACCAGTGTTACGCGATGGAGCAGAGCCTTCGTATCGACTGACGACCTGGCAACCCGGGAGCTCAGCCGGGGGTCGTAGCTATGTGACGATCCGCGGGGGGGTAGCGCGAAGCGTGGTCTCAGAGGATTTGCCGGAGAGTCAGCCCGCTCTGCGCGTAGCCGGCAATCCTCGGAGCATGGTCAGACAATTTGTAAGATCGACTGCCCCGCATGTTGGAGATTGGATCGTTGAGATGCTCCGAGCTGAAGGCTTTGAAGGACCCACGCAATCGGCTTTGAGGAGTGACAACGGACCGCAACCGGCGGCGTCTCCTGTGTTCGGCCTGGTGGCTTCGCAGAAATCAACGCAAGCACCAATAGGCTGGGCTCGAAAGACCGCTATTCTAGTGGTGGCGACTGTGACGATGTCGCTGTCGGCAGCCTGGGTCTGGCAATGGTATTTCCACGGCCGTTCCGAAGAGTCTACCGACAACGCTTATGTCCGCGGCGATATAACGAGTATCGCGCCCAAGCTCTCCGGCTATGTGGTGGAAGTTGCAGTTGGCGACAACGCCGACGTTAGCAAAGGGAGCTTTCTGTTTCGCATCGACGACAGTGATTACCGAGCGAAACTCGACGAAGCCATTGCCACTCTTGCGACCCGACAGGCCGAGATCGCAAACATTGAAGCAACGCAGAAACTGCAAGATGCCTTGATCGAACAAGCGGTGGCGCAGCAGCGCTCGGTCTCAGCGGATTTGCTGTTGTCGAGCGCCAATCTTGACCGCTACATGGCTCTGCGAAAGAGCGGGACGGCCAGCGAACAAAAACTCCAGGATGCGCAGACCGCGTTCGCAAAAGCCGAGGCGGGGGACAAAGCCCAGGCGGCCAATACTCTGGCGCAGAGGCTGAAGCTTGGTGTGCTCGACGCCCAACTCGCCGGCGCCCAAGCAGCGATGGCTCTGGCGAAAGCTTCCGTTAGTCTGGCCAGGATGGATCTCGCCAATACCGTCATCCTGTCGCCGATCGACGGTGTCATCGGCAACCGGCAAGTTCGCGTCGGACGCTACGTCACGCCTGGCACCCCGGCGATGGACGTTGTTCCGGTCAAGGGTATATGGGTCGTCGCCAATTTCAAGGAGACCCAGCTTGGCCGAATGGAGGTTGGACAGCCTGTTCAGGTGGTGATCGACGAGTACCCTGACGTTCATATCGATGGTATCGTCGACAGCTTCGCCCCGGGTAGCGGGGCTGCCTTCAGCGTGCTGCCACCGGACAATGCGACGGGTAACTTCATCCGCGTCGTCCAGCGCGTTCCAGTCAAGATAAGACTTACACACAATCCGTTGCCTGGTCGGCTGGTTCCCGGACTTTCAGCCCGCATTGCCGTCCGGGTGGGCAGAGGAACCGATCCCGCGACCACCACTTCGAACCCGGTCGGCGACCTTGCGGATAATCGGCCCGGTACGGCACAATGAGCCGTCAGATCGAACCGCCACCGTTACTGACTAAGCCCGAGGTGCTCGGCGCCGCGATGGTCTTGACCGGAGTTGTACTGACAGCCGTCATGGATTCGATCGCCAGCACGGCGCTCTCTATTGGGCGCTTGGATATGCTGGGCGACATACATGCCACGACCGACGAATTCGCGACTTTCGACATCGCATTTCTCGCGGCCAAGCTGACCGGCTTTTTGGTCGCGCCGCTGTTTGTTGCAGCGCTAAAGCCTACGCCCTGTTTGCGCGCCGGCACGGTCGCGCTTCTCTTGGCATCTGCCGCAATGATCTCTTCCGTCGATATTGCCTGGATTGACGTCTGCCGCATCGTTCAGGGTTTTGCCGGCGCGACCGTGCTCGTGGCAGGCCAGACACTGCTGTTCCTTCGTTTCCCGAGCCGTCAGCAACCGATTGTGCAAGCTCTCTTAGCCCTCGGCTCCGTCATGGCCCCAACGACATTGACACCAGCGCTCCAAGGTTGGGTTGTCGACCACCTTTCGTGGGACTGGATATTCCTGAGCAACGTGCCGATGGGCATTCTCGCCCTCGTCATGCTCGCGGCGGACCGCGGACAAACGGTCCGCCACAGAATCCGCATCCCCTACATCCAGATCGCGCTGGCTGGAATCGCCGCAGCCTCTTTGACCTATGTGTCGCAACAAGGCAGCAGGTTCAATTGGTTCGACGACGGGCACATCATCCTTCTCACCCTGACCGGTCTGCTGGCGGTCATCCTGCTGCTGCTGTGGGAGTTCCAATTTGCATCGGATCGTCTGATACTTCCCGCGTCGCCCTTAGGCGATCCCGACTATTGCTTCGCCCTTGTCGCCAGTCTGGTAGCCGGATTTGCCCTATCCGGCAGCGCCTTTCTCATCCCCGCCTTTGCCTTGAACGTCCTCAACTTCACAGCTACGGATGCTGGAACTCTTCTCCTGCCGAGTGGAGCAATGTTGGGCTGCTCGCTGGTAATTGCAGGAATCGGCGTAAAAAAAAGCGGAATAAGTCCGTTTGCTCTGGCTCCTGTCGGGATCGTGTTTTTCGCCTCGTCAATGTGGCTCATGTCGGGTTCGACAAGCGACAGCGGAGCTGTGGATTTGGAGTTTCCACTGCTCCTGCGCGGCTTTGGACTGGGTTTCCTGTTCGTGAGCTTGACGCTGATTGCGTTCATGCAACTTCCTGCGACAGCGCTGCCCTTCGGCATCGGTCTTTTCGATCTTGGCAAGCAGGTTGGTGGTCTGGCTGGCACGGCTCTCCTGCAGACTTATCTCGATCGACAACTTGCCTATAATCGGACGGTACTGGCATCGCACCTGGATGTTGGCGATGTTGTCCTCGAAGAGCGCCTGAAGGCAGTGGCGGGCCAACTTGGAGCTAGGGGGCTCGACGGTGTTGCTGCTGGTAAAGGCGCACTGCTGGTTCTGCGGCAGGCCGTGGACAGGCAAGCCGTCACCATTTCCTTCAACGAGGCCTTCTTGGCGATTGTGCTGTTGTTCTTGGTCGCGGCGCCTTGCCTTATCCTCTCCAGGAGGTTGCTTGGCCGTCGATCCTCAGTCCCGGTAGGTGGATCGAGGGTCTGATGCATGTCGCGCAAAAGTGCGCAGCGGTTTTGTGATGACGACATGCATGAAAACAGATCCTAAAGCGCGTCGCCTGAATCCGTTCAAACGTGACGCGCTCTTGGCCGCTATCGCTGCCAACCGTCGGGTCAATAGCTCTTACGCCTCAAGGAGGTTTCGCACTTAGAAAGCGGCCTGTGAGATACTACCTTGGTGCCGTGGCGGCGCGCTCCAGGCTGCCGGCTGGATTGGCCAAATCGACGAAAGCGAATTCAATGTTCGGTTTCGTGGTCGGAGTAATCCCGATTGCGGTCCACCGGCGAGGACGAACGGAATGGCGCCTCGAGGCCAGAAAGGTCTTTCTTGCCGAGTTATGCGTCTTCGCTAAGATCAATAGCTCCTTTGCGGACTGGATGGTGTTGGTCCGCAGAACGCGTTCTCCAGCGTGAGCACGTCAAGGGACCCAGATCTGCTCAAAGACCCTACGGGTTATGACATCCTATCCTCGACGGATGGCGCGAAGGTCCGCCGAATGCTCAGGCCTCACCCCGCGGCGTTCCCATTGCTGCCTGGGCTTCCTGAGCCGTGGCCGGGCCGCGGAGCACGTTGGCTACCAGAACGGCAACAATTGTGCCGGTCACCGGTCCCAAAACATAGACCCACCAGGTGGACAGATCGCCGCGGGCCAGGTCGGGACCGAAGGCGCGGGCGGGATTCATCGCGCCTCCTTCGTACGGGCCGCCCAACGTCCCGAGCGACATCACGTAAGCACCCACCGCAATGGGGATGAACTGGCCATTAAGCTTAGGGCCATTTGCCATCGAAAGCACCATCAAAACCATGCCAAACGTAAGGATGGCCTCGAAGAAAACCGCCTGCATGGCCTGCCCAGCTTGCGGGACGGTGGCTGCCAGGTTGCCTTCAATGCCAAAAAACGAGCGGGCAAGAAATGATCCGGCTGCGGCCGCGACTAACTGCACAACGACATAGGCCGCGCACATTGGCCAACCCATGTCGCCGCGCAATGCAAAGGCAAATGTCATGACAGGATTGAAGTGCGAACTGATATCACCGAGGAAATAGATGGCCACGACCAGCCAAAGCGCGGAAATCGCCGATAGGATAAATGCAGCGATGATGGGCTCAACCTTTATTCCGCCGTACAGTACGAGGATGGCAGCGCCAGCCGACAATACGAAGGTCAATCCTGCCGTGCCGATGAACTCGGACAGCAGGCGCCGAAATCGATGCTCGGAACTTTTCCAGTTGGCGTTGAATCGAGGTTGACCAATCTGCAACGCGAGTGCCGCCTCGCCGAACACGACAGGGGGGATGCTCATGGGTCCTCCTAGAAATCCTGGGTTGAAGTGATGACTGCCTCTGCCGAGGCCGGCAGCGGATCCGAATCCCGCGTCTGACGAACTGACGCGATCCTAGGCGCAGGTTGCGACGAAAGGTTTGACCATTTTCTCCGGGTCAACCACTCGGTCGAACAACGCTTCGGAAACGAAGCCGAGCTTCAGCGCGGCCGCCTTGAGCGTCATATCGTTGTCCATCGCATAGTGCGCGATCTTCGAAGCCTTATCATAGCCGACAACAGGCGAGAGCGCGGTCACGAGCATCAGCGACTCGCTCACATATTGGGCGATCTTGTCCTTGTTGGGCTGCGTGCCCTCGACCAGAAACTTGCGGAAATTCGTGCAACTGTCGGCCATGATCGTGATCGAATGAATGATGTTGTGGATGATCAGGGGCTTGTAGACGTTCATCTCGAGGTAGCCGCTCGCTCCGCCAAATCCGACCGCGACGTCATTGGCCATCACTTGCACAGCCACCATGGTTAGTGCTTCGGCCTGGGTGGGATTCACCTTGCCTGGCATGATGGACGAGCCCGGCTCGTTCGCCGGTATTATGAGTTCGGCGAAGCCGGCCCGCGGTCCGCACGACATGAGACGGACGTCGTTGCCGATCTTGTACAGGGAAATTGCCAGCGTGCGCATCGTGCCAGAAAACTGCACAAGCGCATCGTGAGCGCCCTGAACGGCGAACTTGTTCGGCGCCGTTACGAAGGGAAGCCCGGTCAGCCTCGCGATTTCCGCTGCGGCCGCTTCTGCGAAACCTGGTGCCGAATTGATCCCGGTGCCCACCGCGGTACCGCCAAGGGCGAGGCGATAGACGCCATCCAGCGAAGTCTCGAGCCGATCCAGATCGTCGGCGAGCATTTCGGCATATCCCGACCATTCCTGGCCCAAGGTCAGCGGCGTCGCATCCTGCATGTGGGTGCGGCCGATCTTGACGATGTCCTTCCATTCCTCCGATTTGCAGCGGAGAGCTTCGTAGAGCTGCTTGACCGCCGGCATCAGTCGCTGTTTGGCATTGCTCGCCGTAGCGATGTACATCGCGGAAGGGAATGAATCGTTCGACGACTGCGCCATGTTGACATGGTCGTTCGGATGTACCGGTGTCTTGCTGCCAAGGACCGTCCCGACCAGCTGGCAGCACCGGTTAGAAATCACTTCATTGACATTCATATTGAACTGGGTGCCGCTACCCGTCATCCAGACATGCAGGGGAAACATGTCTTGATGTCGCCCGGCAAGGATCTCGTCACATGTCTGGACGACCAGTCGATGGACCTGATCATCGAGTCGCCCACCAGTGTAGTTTGCATTGGCAGCGCCTTTCTTAAGGACGGCATAAGCCGCGATCATCTCGCGAGGGATCAAATCCTTCCCTATGGAAAAGTACTCGAGAGACCTTTGCGTTTGGGCTCCCCAGAGCCTATCGGCTGGCACATCCACCTCGCCCAGACTATCAGTCTCCTTGCGCATTTGAATCATGATCAGTCCTTTTCACACGCCTCACGTCGCTCCATCGAATTCCACGTTGCAAATTACTCCTGATACTTGGCGGTATATTGCTCCAGGTTCTTCTCGACATCCCCAGGCTGCTGCAGCCCTTCATCGACAAGGACCTTCACACGCGCCTGAGCCGCAGGTCGTTGTACAGAAGTGATGAATGCGTCCCAGCCCGGCTGCATTTCGGAGTCCGGGGGCAAACTGGCCTGGTTGATCAGGTTCTTGGTGTCGGCAATCGCCTGCCCATCGAACGAAGCAATGCGCGTCGCCAAGGCGTCGACAAAACCGTCCAATTCTGAATCGGGCAGCGCCCGGTTCACATAGCCGTAACGCTCGGCAAGTTCGCCATCAAAGCCCTCGGCACCGATTAACATTTCTATAGCGCGGCCGCGGCCGACCAACCGAGGCAGTCGCGCCATAGGGCCGCCCCCAGGGACGAAGCCGGCGCCAACTTCAAACTGCGACACGACCGCCTTTTCCCGACTTGCAAAGCGCATGTCTGCCGCTAGCGCAAGCTCGCTCCCGATGCCACTCGCCCGTCCGCGAATTGAAACAATCGTCACCGCCCTCAGGCGGCTGAGGCGCACCATGATATCCGGCACGGGATGCATGCCCGTTGGCCCCGGCTTCATACCGCTGGAGTCCTTAAGAGGACTCAAAAGGTCGTAATGAGCGATGAAATAGTCCGGCACCGCGCTGTCAAACACCACGACCTTGACCCTCGGATCCGCTTCGATCTGGCCCACAATTTTTGCAAGCTCGCGGACTTCGGACGGGCCAACTATATTGAGCGGCGGATTATCGAAAGTGACTTCCCAGTAGGCCTCACTCTTCCGCGTCAGGCGGATCTTCGCCGTCTTCGTAGTTGGCGTCGTTGCAAGCAGCGTGCTATAATCACTGGATTGCTTTGAATTCTGCCCGAACACACTAATTGAGAAGCATAACAATGCAATAATGGCAAACAGTATCACTGGTTTTCTAGGTTTAGAGTTGTCCATTGCTATCTCCACCTCATTGGTCGTCGAGATCGACACCGTTGAAAGAGATTAACTTTCGACACCGATACATATTTAACAATGCCAAACACCATCTCTCTCGAAAATACTGACGAACACCCCCCTGCCTCGCCAGCCGGTCTGCCAACAATTCCACATTACTTCGAAACTATGGATATAGGTGCAGGAACATTGTCGCCAAAGCGATAGGACGATGGTGTCGCCAATACCTTGGCATTGATGAGACTTCTCACCGCGATGGCGATTGCACGATAGTTCGCGCGCGGAGAAACCTCTACTCAGTGATGCGCAGTCGGGCCGCCATGTTCACCAATTCGGCCAGCGAGCGGGCCTGCATCTTCCGCATAGCCTGGCCACGGTGTGCCTTGACTGTGATTTCGCTGATGCCAAGCTCAAAGCCGACCTGCTTGTTCAAGAGACCACGCACGACCAGCGTCATAACCTCTTGCTCGCGTCGGCTGAGCGATACATAACGATCCCTAAGGACGTGCAACTCAGAGTCCAGAGCAAGTGCGGTCTTACTTCTTTCGAGTGCCAGCTTGATCGCACCCAAAAGTTCCTCGTCGTTGAATGGTTTGGTGAGAAACTCGGCAGCCCCAGCTTTCATCGCTTTTACCGTCATCGGTACGTCGCCATAGCCGGTTATGAAGATGATGGGCATGTCGGTACGGTCGACAGATATGAGCTTCTGCAGGTCGAGCCCACTCAGATCAGGAAGATTCACGTCGAGGATCAGACAGTTCGCAACCAGCGAACGTGACCGCTCGAGGAATGCCTTTGCTGAGGCGAACGTCTCTGGTCGCCAGCCCACAGAGCAGATGAGTAGTTCCAACGATTCGCGTACCGAAACGTCGTCGTCGACAATGAATACGACAGGTGTTTCGTCCGACATGGTTGACGATCTCGCCGCACCGTCTCGTTGAACCGCCAGATAAGAGTACATCGCAAATTATCCTCCTGAGATGGCATTAACAATCTACCAGGTTCAAGGATCACGGAGCGCCGAAATAAGCGCGTCCTGAAGAACCTGATCGCTGAACGGCTTGAACAGACACTCCACTGCACCCTGTTCGATGAGACGCTGGCGGATCGTGCTATCCCTTTGCGCGGTGATATAGATGATCGGGATCATCTTGCTGCGACGTGCCAGCTCGACTTGCAGCTCGGGTCCCGTCATGCCAGGCATGGCAACATCGAGAATGAGGCACTTGGTCTTATCGACGGCATCAGATGCGAGGAACTCCTTCCCTGAAGAGAATGCCTTCACGCTAAAGCCGAACTCCTGCAGCAAATCTGGTAGGGACTCACGTACGGATTGATCGTCATCGACCACCGACACGAGTGCATGCGTAAGCTTCATCTAACCCCCACACTGACCTTTGAGCGTCGCCGACCTCGGACACCCGCGCTTAGAGCCACGTCCCCTGCTGACAACTGGCACTTGGAATACTCGGGTACGGAAAACGTAAACGTAGCCCCCGGGCCGTCATTCGCTGCCGCCCACAGGCGCCCGCAATGGTTATCGATAATGGAGCGGCTGACGGACAAACCTATCCCCATGCCTTCATTCTTGGTTGTGTAGAAAGCCTCGAATACCCGCTCCGGACCATCGGCGCCGAACCCCGTACCTGCATCTTCTACCGAGAGACGCACAGAATCCTCTCCGTCGGGTTCAGTTTTAATCACCAACCGCTTGGGCCGATCTTCGACGCCGCTCATCGCATCCGCAGCATTTCGCAACAGGTTCATAATCACTTGCTGAAGTTGAACACGGTCGCCTGCGACGAGGGGAAGCCCCTCAGGGAATTGGGAGGTCAGAACCACGCGACTTCTCTGAAGGTCGCCCGCCGACAATGCTATTACCTCGCGTGCAGCCTCGTTCAAATCTACCGGCTCGATCGTAGGGGCTTGTTTGCTGAAGAGCGCACGCAGTCGCGCGATCACATCGGCGGCAAGGTTGCCGTCGCGTATCGTGCGACGTGCCGTCACACGTGCGCCGTCAACATTTGGCGGATCGGCGGCCAACATCCGAAGGCAGGTGCTCGCGTTGGTGATGATGCCCGACAGCGGCTGATTGACTTCATGTGCTATCGAGGCGGTCAACGCTCCGAGACTCGTAACCCTGGTGACATGTGCGAGTTCAGACCGAGCCTTGCCAAGGGCTTCTTCCGCCTGCCGGCGCTCTGTGACGTCCTGAACTGCAGTAAGGCATTCCATCCGGCCATCCTGATGACGGATGACCCGGCCGAAAGTGCGGAGATACTTTACCCTGTTGTCCGACATCCGTAGCCGAATCTCGTAGCCCAGATAGCTCTGACCGCTGCGAATCCGGGTCATTTGCGTAGTTAGTGACGGAATGTCGTCCGCGTGGATTCGCCCACTGATGTGGTCGAGCGTCACAGGGACATTCGGGTCAAATTCAAAGATACGATAAAGTTCCTCGGAAAATGCGATCTCGTCTGTGTCCAAGCGCCACGAGAACGCACCAGTTGAACTCAGACGTTGAGCTTCCGAGAGCAAAGTTTCGGTCCGCTTAAGCGCTGCTTCGGTCAGGGAACGCTCGATAGCGATGCTGGCGATCTGCGTTGCGTGCGCAATGAGATCCTGGTGGTGCGGCGATGGGGCCGCTGGCTTTCGTTGGACGATGCAAAAGGTGGCTAACACCCGCCCTTCCCTGGAACAGACCGGCGTACTCCAGACCGATCTGTATCCGTGCTGCAGAACATGGGACCGAACAGGCGACGTATACCAGCGCGGATCGGATTCGATGTCCACCGCTACCACCTGTATCTTTTGAGAAGCCGCTATGCCACATGGCAAAAGCTCACCGCTGACGGGCATCCCCGCAATCGGGTCGCTGTAGGCGGAAGGCAGAGAAGGAGCCACGGCATATTCAAATGTCGAGTTGCTCCAATTGATCAGGTGAACATCACATACGCAATCAGGCGCGGCCCCTTCAATAAATTCGCACAATGCGCTTAGAACATCGCGAAGCAAACTGCCCGATGCGATCATCTCCAGCAGTTGCTTTTCGCCCGCGAGGAACGCTTCCGCCTGCTTTCGACCCTCAATATCATGGCTCATGCCGTACCAGCGGGTCACTTTACCGGCGTCGTCGTGGAGCGGCACGCGACGGGCCATGTGCCAGCGATACGTACCATCGACCGCTCGCACTCGGTATTCATGTTCGAACGGTTCTCCAGCCGTGACACATGCGCGCCATTTGCTCTCTTCAAGTCCGATGTCATCTGGGTGGATTGCGCCTCTCCACCTACCATTCGTCACATCCTCAGCAGAGAGCCCCGTGAACTCGCGTCCCCGCCTGTTGATAGAAATTCGCGAGCCATCCGCGTTATAGGTCGCAACCAGCGCCGGTATGCCGTCGATAGTCCGTTGTAGCTCGCCCTCAGCTTCGATGGCCTTGTCCTCAGCCCGCTTCCGCTCATCGATGTCAGTGTTCGCCCCATACCATTTGACGATGTTGCCAGTCTCATCCCGCAACGGGTTAACGCGGATAAGAAACCACCGATAACTTCCATCAAATCGG
Organism: Mesorhizobium sp. P160219; assembly: GCF_057786095.1. Lineage (NCBI taxonomy): Bacteria > Pseudomonadati > Pseudomonadota > Alphaproteobacteria > Hyphomicrobiales > Phyllobacteriaceae > Mesorhizobium > Mesorhizobium sp. P160219. The sequence goes on along the minus strand of NZ_JBYNWG010000001.1, from coordinate 3,933,229 downwards.
CGCAATCGCGCTTCGGTCTCCCCGGCCTTACCCGAGGCTATGATTGTCTGCCATATGGTGATCAGCCCATCCAGGTCGTCAGAATGGACCGCGGCCGTCCAGCCCCAACCCCTCGCCTGCTCAATGGATTGACCCGTGTACTCAAGATAGGGATGGCTTAGAAACTCAATGGGGCCGTCGGGCCGAGCTGACCACGCCATCGCAGGAATGGTATCGATGATGAGTTTAAAATTGTGCTGACTTGTCACGACCACTTCTTCGCTTTTGCACAGTGCTTCTTCTGTTCTGCGGCAATCACGCGAAACGCCTCGTCATCGCCGTTGAAGAAAGCACGGCCATGACGCGCTCCGCCGAGTTCATATCCGGCGAAGGAAGCGGATGCGTCGGTTTTCTCCATGGCCGTTGTCGCCTAACAGAACGGGTCTACGTCGTGGCGGACCATGCCCCCGGACAACACGAACGTCTATTATGCCTTGGTGTCGATTTTGGTGACGGAGATCGAAACGCGCGATGGGAAAAAGCCAACTCAAACGCTTCAAGGCAATGACGGGCAATGTCTGCGACCCGCGATGCATTCACCATCAAGTGGAGCAAACCCTGAACAAGCCGGCGGCCGGCGCCGAACCTTTGGCTTGGCAAGCGGTGCATTGTGCTAAGACTCAGCAACCTCAGCCTTAGCCTAGCGACCTATATTCGATGCTGGAGTAACCATTATTCCATGGTATCGGCGACACCATCGGATAATGGATTTTGATACCTCTTCCGGCTTTTCATTGGTCCGTCCGGCCAAAATGGTTCTCAACCTCCGGGACACTCAGTGAGGCTTTCAGATGCGTTCCGACATCATTCCAGGATCGATTTTTCCGGATTATGAGTTACCGGATCATGGCGCCGTGCGACGAAGGCTTTCCGAATTGCAGGGGGAAGACCCCATGGTCCTGGTTCTCGGCAGAGGTGGGTACTGTCCTAGGGACCGACGGCAGGCGGAAGGGCTTGTTCAGCTCTATCACGAAATGGCGGTGGGTTATTGCCGGCTCGTCACCATCACCACGGATAATCTCCTAGAGACAAACGAGTATCGATTGAGCGCTGGCGCTCATTGGCCTTTTCTTTCCGACTCGCGGCGCGTGATCCAGAAGGACCTCGACATCGCCGAGTACACGGATCCCGCGCACAACCCCATGATCCCTCACGTTATCGTCATGGAACCCGGCCTCATCGTCTCCAAGGTCTACAATGGGTATTGGTTTTTCGGGCGACCCACCGTGGAGGAACTGCGGCAGGACATGCGAGCGGTGACCGTGAAATGCCGACCGGATTGGGACATCACCAGCCCGGAACTCAAGGCTGCGTGGCAGACGGGTCGTAAGGAGCTCTTCTATCCCTATGGAAAGACGCGCGCTCAAACACTTCGCGAAATGAAATGAATTCGAAGATTGTCGGGGCGCGAGAGCGGGCTGGCAAGGTGACGAGCTTTAGTCGCTGTGCGAGGTTAGGCCTTAGGGGGTAAGAAGATCTGATATGGAAGACCGGAGATACGAGCGGCTCTGGATCGCCACTGGGCCGCCTCCGATGCGAACGATCTCGAGGCGGAACATCAGGTTTATCGGGAGGACGCGGTGCTCGATTATCCGCAATCGGGCGAGCGCATTCGCGGATTGCGATGCATTCAGTCGTCCCGCGCCGCGCAGCCGAACAAGAAACGCTTCACGGTGCGGCGCATCATCGGCACGGGCGACCTCTGGGTCACGGAATTTGTCCTGACCTATGACGGGCGGCCGTCCTACGCAGTGAGCATCATGGAGTTTCTCGATGGCAAGGTGGCTCGCGAGACCCAGTATTTCGGCGATCCGTTCGAGCCGGGGCCTTCGCGTGCGGAATGGGTCGAGCGGATTCCCTGAACCCTGGCCGCCATAAAGGATGGTCATCCGCCGCCCACTCGCCCGCCCCCGGAGCTGCCGAACGATACGGCCGCCCTCGCCCGCTATCTCATTGGCAAGTTAGTGGTTCGCGAGTTGCCGGAAGGCGTCGCCAGCGGTCGCATCCTCGAGACCGAAGCCTATGTCATCGGCGACGCCGCCGGCCACGGCTATCGCGGGATGACGCCGCGCAACCGCTCGCTGTTCCTCGAGCGCGGGCATGCCTATGTCTATCTCGCCTACGGCACCTTCTATGCTCAACGTCTCGAACGAGACGCCGGGCACCGGCATCGGCGTCCTGATCACGGCGTTCGAGCCGCTCGAACGCATCGAGATCATCCGGGCAAATGTCGAAGCATTGAGCGCTTGCGCGACTTGGCGCGAGGACCGGGAAGGCTCGCCCAAGCGCTGCGGATTGATCGTTCGCTCGACGGGCTCGATCTTTGCCGGAAGGCCTCGATGACTTGGACGCGATCACCACGGCATCGCATGCGGTAGCCATGAACCCGGTGAAATTGGGCAGAGCAACGCGATCGGCATTTTGAAGGATGCGAGCGCCTGCCGCGATTTTTGTGTCAGGGAGAGTCCGTTCGTCAGCGACCCAGGAGTACGGGGGAAAAGACGGCCGCCCGTGCTTCCCAAAACGAAAAGCCGGCTTGAAATTCCCATGGCCCGAAGGCGAACCCTCTCACTAAATGAAATCCTTGGCTGCACAATGCTTCAGTGCCATCCCGCCGAGTAGGATCGGTCATCGCGAGGCGCAGAACGACATGTCCGCGGCCATTCTCCGCGTCAACTATCATGACGGCGAAGACTTCGCGAAAGTTTCGGAGGTACTTGGGCAGCGGTTAGAGCACGGGTCTGCGACGTCCGCAACATCCTGAACCGGTCAGTGGAGAACAGCGTTGAGAGCATCAAGCAGCGCAGTGTCAGTAAACGGTTTTAGCAGACATTCGACTGTCCCGCTCTGACGCAGACGCTGACAGACCCGGTCATCACCATGTGCTGTGATAAAAACGATCGGAATCTGCCGACCTTGGAGCGCCAGCTCGCGTTGGAGCTCGATGCCGGACATACCAGGCATTGCGATGTCAAGAACCAAACACTTAGTTTGATCGACCCGTTTAGAAGCCAGGAATTCCTCCGCCGAGGAGAATGCCTCGGCCTCATGCCCAAAGACACCGATTAGATCCGGCAGAGACTCGCGAACGGACTCATCATCGTCAACAACAGCGATGTAGGCTCGTGGTATCATTGTGCATTTCCAGAATTATCGCCCAAACTCGGCGGAACGTGTTTAAGAATTGGTGACGGATATTCCCGCAATCAGAGAAGGAACGGAGAAGTAGAATGCGGAGCCAAGGTCATCATTACGTTCGGCCCAAACACGCCCCTGATGATTCTCGATTATGGTTTTGCTAACCGACAAGCCGATGCCCATTCCGTTGCTTTTGGTCGTATAGAACGAGCCGAAGAGCTTCTCGGCTACAGCAGGATCGAAACCGCCGCCCGCGTCCTTGACCGAAACCCTAACATGGCCCGTTCGTTCCAGCTCCGTCGAGACCAACAATTCTCTCGGCCGATCCATTACTTCATCCATCGCTTCGGCGCCATTCAGTATGAAGTTTAGGATTACTTGCTGCAGCTGAACGCGGTCACCCATAACGTGTGGCAGATTTTGGGTAAAATTAACGCGAAGGCTTACATTGCGTTTATGTAATTCGTTCGATGATAGTGCAACTACCTCTTGTGCGGCGGTATTCAGATCTACGACCTCAGAAATCGTGGTTCTTTTGGTGAAGAGGGCCCGTAGCCGAGAGATTACCTCCGATGCGCGCTGAGCATCTCTGATTGTTCTCGTTGCGGTTTCACGAGCTCCGTCGACGTTCGGCGGATCGGCGGTCAGCATGCGCAGGGCCGTACCGGCGTTCGTCATGATGCCGGCCAAAGGCTGATTTAGCTCGTGGGCAATCGATGCTGTAAGCTGACTCATGGTCATCACGCGCGTTAAGTGAGCGAGCGCCGCCTGGGTCTCGCGGAGTTCGTCTTGCGCCTCTTTCCAATCATGCATGTCGACACATACGCCATGCCACTTGAGGATACGCCCTTCTTCATCACGCAGCGGCAGGCCTGTGGTTAGACACCAGCGAAACGAACAGTCGGCAGCGTGGACGAGGCGCGCTTCCACCTGATATGGCGTTCCAGTCTCGATACTCGTGGACCACGCGCGCGCAGTTTGGGCGAGATCATCGGCATGAACGACACTTTTCCAACCGTCGCCCGTGATTTTGCCGGCAGCCAATCCGGTATAGTCGAGCAAACGCGTGTTGCAGTAGTCAATCGCCCCGTCAGGTCTGGCGCTCCATAGCATCTGAGGAATGGTCTCCGTGAGATGACGCAGATTCCATTCGCTGGCGCGCAACCTTTCCTCTGCACGCTTCAATTCCTCGATATCTATCGTAACTCCGAACCACTTGACGGCTCCCGCTCCATCCCGAAGCGGATTTGCCCGAAACAAAAACCAACGGTACTCCCCATCGAAACGACGGAACCGGGCTTGTACTTCACCAGCGCGCCCCGAAACCAACAAGTCCTTCCAAACACCGGCGCTTGCCTCACGATCGTCCGGATGGACCACAGCCGACCAGGGCCAGTCCTGCATCTGATCCCGCCCAATTCCGAGATATTCGAGATAGCCGCTACTGAGAAAATCGGTGCTACCATCGGCACTAGCCGACCAAACGTAGACCGGAATCGTATCGATGATTTGTGCGAGGGTCCGCTCGCTCGCTGCAATAGCTGATTCAGCCTCCTTTCGATCATGGATGTCGATACAACTACCGTACCATCGCAGGATTCGACCGAAGTCGTCATGGAGTGGCAACGCATTGGTCAAGACCCAGCGATAACTGCCGTCGGCAGCATGAAACGTCCGCACTTCGACCTGATAGGGCGCACCATTCTCAATGCAAGCAAGCCACACTTTGCGGGCCCGTTCGACATCGTCGGCGTGTAGCATTTTGGTCCAACCACCGCCGATGATTTCATCGACCGAGAACCCGGTGTAATCCAACAAACGCGCATTGCAGTAGTCAATGGATCCATCCGGCGTAGCGCTCCACAGCATCTGAGGGATGGTTTCGGTTAGCTGACGAAGGTTCCACTCCCCGGCGCGCAACGCTTCCTCGGTCTTTTTGCGATCTTCGATGTCGACGTTGACACCAAACCATTTGACAAGGCCGCCGGCCTCGTCGTGCAGAGGATTTGTGCGAAACAGAAACCAGCGGTACTCCCCGTCGAAGCGCTTGAGCCGAGCCTCCGCTTCGCCCGCCTGACGTGAAGCCAACATTGCATGCCAACTCGCAATCAACCCCTCTAGATCCTCCGGATGAACTGCCTTCACCCAGCCCGCCCCAAGCGCCTCGTCGACCGTAAGCCCAACGTAGTCGAGGTAGTGCTGGTTGAAGAACTCGGCCGAGCCGTCGATCCGGGCCGACCACGCTAGACCGGGAATCGTGTTTAGGAATTGTGCAAGATTACGTTCGTTTGCAGCGAGCGCTTGCTCTGCATGGGCAAAGCGTTTCTGTTCGCTAATTTGTAAAGCCGCCTGCAAGCCGATCGTCGCCTGGGCGGCCGCGACTCTCAGGAGAACTGTCTCGGTGTCGCGCGGGAAATCCTCCCGCCGCGATCCCGTCACCAGCAGCCCGAACTCTCCAAGCACGCCGAGGCGCATAGGCAGGATCGTAAGAACACTGCCGCCAGCCGTAAGTCGTTGCGGCGCCTCGGCGGTCGTCAAGGGCGCGAGCATCGCCCCGAAATTCTCCGATGTGGCCACGCTGCGCGCCCATTGTGACAGCCGCGTTACCTTTAGTGGCGAGTCGTTGCTGGCGCTCTTCAAGTGTAAGTGTGCGAAGTCGAGGTCCAACATGCCGAGGACTAACTCGAGGAATTGACCGGCGATCAGGGATGACTCGCCGCCAACCCAGTCGCTGGACAGCGCCATAACACTGCCCAAGTCCCTGAGACAGCGCTGAAGCCGTTTATTCTCGGCGAGAACATCGGTATACATGATCAGCTTGCGGTTCGGTGCGAGAGCGCTTTGTCGGTACCGCGTTGCAGAAGTCCTTGAAGAAACTCCTGCGTGGTGGCTAAGAACGGATTTTGCTCAACGATATCGAACTGACCGACGCATCGGTCGGCGCCAGCAGCTGTGCGAGGAGTCAACTCGTCAATGCGCTCCGTCGACACCCCGTCGGGATCCCATTGGCAACTAAGGTGACCAGGACCACAAAGACCCGCCATCTGAACCACTCGATGGTCGCGGTCAAAGCGATTCTTTATCCATGGCATGAAAACGCGATACCCTTGGTCCCCGCATTGAAGAATACACAAACACTAGCCACTCGATACAGTTGAGCGCCCTAAAAGCACCATAGGCTACGCTGACGTACCCACGCAACTCCACAAGCACTGGACTTTAATGCGCCAATGCTAACGCTGGCCCCTGCTATTCCGAAAATCCATAGCACCTTGGTATTGGTCTGGGGCGTTTTTTGTCGGTCGACGGGCAAACGCTCGATCAAAAAGGATGCAAAAACGTTCGCGTCCTCTCTCCCACTCTTTAGGAGATGATTTCCTTGAGACGCAGCATTTCCGCTGTTCCCGTTTCAAACGCATCAATCGGAGCCAACGAAATTGCCAAATATGGCAACGTTCGAAAATCCGGCCGAGGAGGCCAAGCACCTTCAGGGATCGATGAGAGATCTTCTCAATCTCACAGCGCTTAGCCTCGCACATTCGCTGGAAGGACCCTTCGGCCAGGCGAGATTTGGCACTGGCGTCGTCCGGGCGCCCGAAGGCTTGTTATACAGTGACCGGCTGTCGGACGTATCGACGTTGGCGACGCAGAGTTCTCGATCGCGACAGTGCACAATGGGGGAGCGAGCATCTCATTTGCCATTCCTTACATCGGGAACAAATCCGCATGAAACCGCTGCATACGCAAAACCCGGCTACCCAGTCACACCTTTAGAGGACAGCGCCGTTGACCAACCATCCGCCGATGACGATTCATCGACGATGACGTCATGAAGCAGAGGCCGCCGCCCCGCCTACAGGACGGCGGGCCGCCGCGCACATCTCCCTTACCTGGGCCCGAGGCAGGTCTGCAGCGCACTGGTCAGGCGCTACGCAACGACCCGAACGCGGCCCGAAGCTCGCTGGCGAAAACCTGCGGCTGTTCCCAGGCCGCGAAATGACCTCCCTTCGGGAGACGGTTGTAGTAGATCAGCTTGGGATACGCCTTCTCGGTCCAGCTCCGCGGCGCCGTGTAGATCTCGTCTGGAAACGCACTCACGGCGGTGGGCAGGGGTACGCCTTTCGGCGCGAAGAAGGCGAGCTTGCTTTCCCAGTAAAGGCGCGCCGATGAGACCGCGGTGTTGGTCAGCCAGTAGAGTGCGATGTTGTCGACGACGTCTTCCTTGGACAGACCCTCGGACTTTCCGTCGAAGACGCGGGCAATCAGGTCATAGCTGCGTGCATCGTGGTCGAGCATCCAGGCTGCCAGCCCGATAGGTGAATCGGCCAGCGCGTACAGCGTCTGTGGCCGGTTCGCCATCTCTTGGGCGTAGGCCAGCCCATGCTTCCAAAAGAAGTCAAGCTGATCCCAGGCATAGCGTTCGTCGGCCGATAACCCCGACGGCGCGAGGCCACCCGCAGCAAGCGCACTCGATACTTCATCGGGCAAGGTGGCCGGCATATTCGTGTGGATGCCGACAAGACCCGGCGGCGTCTGCAAGGCCATCTGCTCGGTGACGGCATTTCCCCAATCGCCGCCCTGCGCCACATATCGCGTGTACCCTAGGCGCGTCATTAGTTGGCCCCAGGCTCGCGCGACCCGGATTGGGTCCCAGCCCGCCGCCGTCGGCTTCCCCGAGAAGCCGTGACCCGGCAGCGAAGGGATGACCACGTCGAAGGCGTCGGCGGCGCTGCCCCCGTGGGCCGTCGGATCGGTCAGGGGGCCGATGATCTTCAGCTGCTCGATGATCGAGCCGGGCCACCCATGGGTAACGACGATCGGCAATGCGTTGGTATGCTTGGAGCGGACGTGGATGAAGTGGATGTCCAGCCCGTCGATTTCGGTAACGAATTGCGGCAGCCCGTTCAGATAGGCCTCGCATTTGCGCCAGTCGTATTCGGTCTCCCAATAATGCGTAAGCGCCTGCATCGTCGCGAGCCGAACGCCTTGGGTGGTGTCGTTCACCGTCTCGCGCTCGGGCCAACGCGTGGCTTTGAGACGCCGCTTGAGGTCGACGAGATCGGCGTCCGCAACATGGATACGGAACGGGCGGATGGCGGCAGATCCGCCACTCGTCGAAATCGTCCCGGCGACACCCGCCGAGGCAATCATTGCAATAGCCCCTGCGGCGGATGCTACGAGAACTTCCCGGCGCGTGGACATTGAAGATAATGGTGACATCTGTACCTCCTCATAATTTGGCGAAAGCTGCTCGCGTCGAGCCAGCATCAACCCATGAGGCCAGTAAGTGCCGGTCGGCTCTATTGGACGTTGGTATCGCCGATACCTTGGTATGCTCCCGCGTCAAGCGCATCTCACCGCACCCCGAGGCTCCGCCACGTGACCTCTGGACTGATGCCTGAGGCGCTTGCGGCACGACAGCGCCAAGGGCGGGCGCATCCACGCCGTCCTCGTCGGTACAAATGTATCGGCGATACCTGGGGTCCAATGGATGCGTGTCTGGCGGCGCGCGAGGCCAAACGTTGTGCGCTCGCATGGCCGAGTGGTCACCTGAATGCTGGTTCTGTCAGCTTCTGTCACGGATTGTAGAGCCGAGCCATTGCGCCATCGAGCTGGCGCGCTGGCATAGGCACGGAATATATGCGGCGGCACGGTTGCCGTACGGGTAGCCCCCGGCCTCCAATGAAAACGTATGGCCTCTATCTGCAACTGGAGCTGTGCTTACGCACTGTCGTCATCGCCCCGGCAACCTGTCATCGGTTTGAGGAAAGGGCTTTTCTGGAATCGTGAGGTCGCTGGCCGTAGTCAGAGCGTTACAGCTGGCGCGAATTCCAACTAGCACGCCGCTGATTTCGGTAGTTTCGGCGGCCCAACCAGTTGCGTTCGCCTTTAGCGGCCCTAGCCGCAGATGGGTTCTAAGCCGATTCTTTTCCGATTGGCAGCATCACGCAAAACACGGCGCCACGAGGTTTGTTAGGCGTTGCCCAGAGACGGCCGCCATGCGCTTCCACGATCGAGCGGCAGATCGGCAATCCCATCCCTAAACCGCTGGACTTGGTCGTGTAGAACGCCTCGAAGATGCTATCGGGATTGGCCTGAGACAGACCCGGACCCGTATCGCTTACCGCGACCAGCACTCCGTCTGGCTCAGCCTTGCTGGTCCTGATCGACAATTCGCGCAGTCCCTGCCCAACCTCGCTCATCGCTTCGATGGCGTTCATGATCAAGTTCAGGATCACTTGCTGCAATTGGACTCTGTCCCCCAAAATGTGCGGCAGGCCCTCTGCCAGTTGCATCTTCTGCAAGACCCCTCTCTCTGACATTGGGATGCGGGCTAGGGCCGCAATTTCCAAAATTGCTTCGTTGACATCCAAGTCTTCCTTTCGTGCCGGCGCATTCCTGGAGAAGTCACGAATCCGGCTCACAATATCAGCGGTTCGCTTTCCGTCCCTGATAATCCGGTCGATCGCGTACTTGGCCCCTTCCAAATTTGGCGGCTGACGGTCGAGCAAGCGCATCGCGGTTCCAGCATTCATAAGCGTAGCAGCAATAGGTTGATTGACTTCGTGGACGATGGACGCGGCGAGTTGGCCCATCGTTGCCACGCGGTTGGCGTGCACCACCTCTGCCTCGGCGCGTTTTCGCTCCGTCAGGTCCAAAACGAAGGCCACGCCCTGATGTCGGAGTTCGTCGAAGGTCGCCCCACCCACAAGCACGGGCACGAGGCTGTTGTCTTTCCGAACAAGGTCCTTTTCGTAAGGTCTGCAGGTGCCAGTAGAAGCCATATCCGCCAAGGCTCGTTCGTCTGCTCCCCTCCATTCGGCCGGAGTCAAGGAGCTCCAGCTCAGGCTGCCCGAAATAACAACTTCGCGGTTATATCCCACGATCTGAAGAAAGGCCTCGTTGGCCTCCAGGATGGGGCCGTCAAGATCAAAGATGCATATCCCAATTATATTGGAGTCGACAAGGCGTCGAACCTTCGCCTCCCGTTCTTGGAGATCGCTATAGAGGCGTGTGTTCTCGAGCGAGATCGCCGCTTGCGCCGCCAGCATTTCCAACACAGTAATTCGTGCCGGTGTGAACGCGTGTGAAGTCAGCGCATTTTCAAGGAGAAGAATTCCGGTCAACTCTCCTTGTTTGATGAGCGGCACGCAGAGGATAGACTTCGATTGTCGTTTACGCAGATAGTCATCAACGGAGAACAGGTTGGGTTTGGAGGCATCATCGAGAATCACGCTTTCGCGTGTACGGATGACGTATCGGACGAGCGATTCTGGACAGGTGATCGGTGTGATCGGTTCTTGACGCATCATGACGTCGATCTGATCTGCGCTCGCTCGCGCCTCCGCTTGGATCAGATATTCATCCCCTGATGGCAGAATCAACAGGCCGCGATCCGCGCCTGCATTCTCGATTAAGGTCTTCATCAGCCGCTCGATCAAACGGGGCAACTCGATCTCACTGGACAAAGCCTGAGAGGCTATTACGACACTCGCAGCATCCAGATGTTGAACCGGCGAGCCAACGATTGCGGCATCATGTTGTCCTTCTGGGGCGGCCAGGTGTGGATAAAGCCGATCGAGCTGCGCCGTCTTGCCGTGGGCGCCCCAGCGGAGATAACAACGCCGGGCCTTGTGCAGATGGGCATTGGCGGATGTCTCGGAGCCGCGCGCGTTGTAAAACCCGGCCGCCAACTCATAGGCCAGCCCCTCGTTCTGTACGAAACCTTGGTCGCGCGCCGAGGAAATAGCCCGCTCGTAAAGGTGCATGGCCGCGGCGTCCCGTCCTTCAATACGGGCGATCTCCGCAGCCAGCAGTGCATGCCTGTCACCGAACGTTGGTGGGTATATTTCGGCCCACTCTCTCAGTTGCTCCAGATGCACCGCCAGGAGATCATCCCATGTTCGCTTCTCGCCGGCGGAAGCGTTCTCATACAATGATGCCATCGCCAGCGCGCTGTAATAGAAGTAGTCGAGCCGCTGGAAATGAACGGGTGCGGCCCAAAGCAGTTCTTTCGCCCGCTCGGCTGACGCTAGCGCCTCGACGCAGTCGCCCGACAGAAACCGGGATTGTAACTTGAGGACCCAGTATAGGCACGCCGCGGTCGCCGTTGCGTCAGCCGCGATCTGCGTTTCGAAGTCCGCTTCGTCAAACTGCGCATCACTGAAGGTGGAGAAGGTGAAGGTACGGCCCTGCATGGTAGCAATGAAGCGTTGCTGGGCCACGATAACGGTAGCGACGTCGTGGAACCGAGCTTTCCGGACAAAGTCCAGGGCCATTTCCGACTCACGCCACACCGCGTCGAGCGGATCGTTCCGCATCAGAGAATTGGTGACGGACTTGTCCATGCAGTAGCAGGCGACGGTCAGGTCACCGGTGTCGGTCGCTATGCGAAAGGCCGTTCGCAGAAAATCTATCGAGGTTGAGATCGGTTGCGTCCAGACGGCGACTACACCTTTCGCGTGGTAGGCCTTTCCACGGTACGCCGCGAAGTTGTGTCTATCAACGATGTGGCAGGCGAGCTCCGCGAATCGATAACCCTCGCTGTAACGGCGAAATACTGGTCCAAGGATTTGACCGAGATCCGCAAAGCCATGGGCAGATGCGCCGCTTGTGCCGTGCTCCATGGTCACCTTCGCTATCCGGCACGCGAGTAAACACCACAAATGGAAGTCAGTATGGTTAGCTGGGGAGAGGAGCACTGAGAGCACGTCCATCGCGGCCAGCATTTCTGGATCCGTCATCAGTGGCAGATCAAGCAAGCTTTCGATCGGGCGTCCGCCGAGGGTCTGCCAGACCATCTCGTATTCGGCCTGGACCTGCGCCGGGGTTGGGTGCGCCGCGACGTCAATGCCGAACAGCCGCAAACACGAGAGTGCGCTCTCGACTGCTTGGGCGTTTTCCGATTTCAGAGTGTGGAGAAGGACTTTCAGACGGTAGGTGATCGCAAGATCGACTTTCGACGCCGCGCGTTGCGAAAATTCTACTAACAATTGCTCGGCTTCTTCGAAATCGCCGATCAAAAAATTGCACTCCGCACGTTCGAGCCAGAGGCTGAACGTCAGCTCGTACAGGCTGTCCCAGCTTTTTTCGTCAAGCATGGCCAGTCCGGCTGCAAGATACACGCCCGCAGACGCATAGGCAGCCGACGCTTTGGCCTTTCTCCCGGCGCGCAGGTTGAGTGTCGCCAGTTGGGCTTTCTCCCGCGAGTCGGTCAGCACTGCAGCGCCCCGATTGAGCTGAGCAACGACATTGAACAGATGGTCGGCGAGTTGATCACCCGACATGTTCGCCAGCAGCTTGCGGCCGATGAGTAGGTGGGTGTCAACGCGGTGCTCGTCGGGAATGAGCGAATAAACCGCCTGTTGAATTCGATCATGCAGGAACCTGTACGCGCCATCCAGCTGATCGATAAGACCAGTATAGACAGCCTCCCGGAGTGTCGCGTGCATTGCTTCCTCTGGTCCATTCTGTACCAGAGTCAGGGTGGCGGTGTCGGCGACGTGGCCTAAACAAGCGAGTTGTTTCAGCACTTCCAGGGTAGGCGGAGAAAGACGCTTCAGCTTTTCCACCATGAGATCCACCACGTTGTCAGTATAACCCTTTGCGTGGATGCGATCGAGTTCCCAACGCCAAGCTTGCGCGACGGGGTCAAACATCAGCAGACCCTCATCAGCCAACTCGGCCATGAATTGGATTGCAAAGAATGGATTTCCGCCAGTCTTTTCCTGAACGAGCTGCGACAACGGCCGTGCCCGCTCGATGTCACACTGCATCGCACTCGCGATAAGCTGATCGACGTCTTTTAGACCGAGGGGAGCCAAGATTATCTCACCCACCCTCGCATCTGTTTTTTTGATTGCAACCAGTGTTCGCAAAAGAAGGTGTGCGGGACCGACCTCGTCATCCCGATAGGCGCCAACCAGTAGAAGGTGGCGCACTTCCGAATGCGTGATCAAATGCTCGATGAGGTCGAGCGTGGCCGTATCCAGCCATTGCAGATCATCGAGGAACAAGACGAGCGGATGATCCGGCTTGGCGAACACGCAAAGGAAGCGGCGGAACACCACCTTAAATCGATTCTGCGCTTCTTGGGGTGGCAGGTCGGAAACGGCCGGTTGTTTGCCGATGAGGAACTCGACTTCGGGAACGAGGTTGACGATCAGCTGTCCGTACGATCCAACCGCCTCAGCCAAGGCACGCCGCCATTGGTCCACTTCCGATTCGCTTTTGACGAGAATCTGCCGGACCAGATTCTGGAAGGCCTGTGCGAGGGTCGAGTATGGGATGTCGCGCTTGAACTGGTCGAACTTGCCTGCTGCGAAAAGTCCGCGCGACGGGACAAGGACCTTATGCAATTCGCTCACCACGGAGGATTTGCCGACGCCGGAATAGCCCGATATCAGGACGAGTTCCGAGACTCCTTCGGCCACGACCCGATCAAAGGACGCGATCAAGGAATTGATTTCACGTTCCCGCCCATAGAGCTGCTCCGGGATCATCAACTGGTCCGACATGTCGTGCGCGGCGAGCGAGAATGGTTCGATGCGACCATGCAGCTGCCATTCCATCAAACAGCGACGCAGGTCAGCCTCGACACCCCCGGCGGTCTGATAGCGTTCCTCTGCGGTCTTCAGGAGAAGCTTCATCACGATTGACGAAAGCACCTGTGGAATTTGGCTTATCCTCTCACTGGGCGAGTCGGCGCGCCTCGCAATGTGGCAATGAACCCACTCCATCGGATCTGAAGCGGTGAACGGGAGCCGGCTGGTCAAGACTTCGTACAGCGTGACACCCAGAGAATAGAGATCACTCCGAGAATCGATAGAACGGTTCATCCGCCCGGTCTGTTCGGGAGCCATATATGGGAGTGATCCAGCGATAAATTCGGGCGCCTCGGGCGCCTGACGCTGGCGGGGGACCCGCGACGCGACCCCAAAACCGGTGAGCCACACGCGACCAAAGTCGTCCACAAGTGCGTTCGCCGGCCTAATGTCCCTATGGATGAGGCCTTGCCGGTGGACTTGACCAAGCGCGGCTGCCAGGCCGATGGCTACATGCAGGCAGCGGACCAGGTCGATCGGGTGTCCCTTGTGCTGCTCAACTGTCTGATCCAGGGGTTTACCACCTGGGTCCTCAAGAATGAGGAGCATTCGGCCTTGAAGACGAATCATTCCGAGGGGCAGAGCCGCCCACGCTGAATCGAGTTCGCTCGCCAACGAGTATTCGTGTTCGAGCCGCCGGAGATTCTGAATCGACGGCTGCTCACCAGCTACCGTTACCGCCAAGATCGGCATGTGGTTGCCATGCTCTCTTCCGCGGTAAAGCGTGAACTCCGCGCCTTCTCGAAGCAACTCTAACGCGTACTTCGAACCCTCAGGCATCACGATTCTTCTTGCTATGGGATGAGCCGTTGTCCACACAGTGAACTCGGCCGCGCAAATTCGCAAATCCCGTGTGGAGCTTCAGCCAATCTGGCGAAGCGATCAACCGTGAAATTCTGCGAAGAGTAGGCGTAATCAGGCTTTAAGTCTTTCAGGACTTAGGTCCATTTGGAGGTTCGGCGGAAAGGCTACCATGATCGCCGCGACCGCAACAGCGAACAAGGTCAATGCCTTGGCGTACGTTCCCGTTGTCGCCCTGTCGAAGTGCCCGCCAGTCACCAGAGCTACGGCGGAAGCCCGCCCTCGCCTGTACCCTAGGAGGGGCTGGCCCAGGGTTTCGCTCAGGACGCAGCCGACGGCCGGCGGCCCGATCCCCCGGCGGGCAAGGGGCGCGCTAAGTTGCCGCGGCCAACCTGCCGCAGAGCCTCGCCCGAGGCATAGCCGACGAGCCCGCCAGAACCGGGATCCCCAGCACGGTCCCGATCACACCATTTCGAAAAGGATCTCGCCATAGCGGGCGGCATGTTCGTCCTGGCCATAGCCGGCGCCGGCGCGATATCTCTCGACAGGGTGCTGAACGGCCTCGTGAAGCGCCGGCAACAGGACAGAGAGACGGTTGCGGCGCTGATAGCGGCCGGTAGGCCTCTCTCGGTCGGCGAAATCAAGCTTCCATTCTAAACCGGCCAACACGCCGGCATCATACAACCCGACCGCCGATCGGCACCCAAGTACACTGCCTTGTGACGTCACCTCAGGGCATACCTTGATGTTATCAGCGATTACCCGTCGGCCAAGGCACCGGTTTTGAAATTCGCTTGATGGCGTCCCTGCCCTTGCCCTTCAACTCCGTCGAGTCCTTGTGTGTCAATTTGTTGCGACGAGAGCTAGTCCCTGTCGTGCTGGTCCGTCTCGTCTCATCTCCTGGCTCTGCAAAAACCGTAGCAGCATGTTCGCAACCTGTTCACCCATGTTGATTTCACGAGTTTCCGAGTGTCGGCATATAAGAGGGAGAGGTCCGATGGATTTCAAGTTGATGGTGAACATGGCCGGCGGCATCCTTCTGGCCATCGCGATCCCCTCGGTGTGTCTCGGCGATGGCTGTTTTGCCGTTCCGGATCGGAACGATTTGAAAGGCGAAAGCTGTGACAATGAAAAGCCCGCCACCGTGCCAGACCAGAAAACTCATATTTTAGCACCTGCGAAACAAAGCTCGTTATTCCGCGTTGAGGCTCGTCGAACAACGGAGCTTCACGAATGGATCCGGCAACTGCAGCTGTGATGATTTTGCTTTCTTGCAGTCCCGCCCAGAGAGTCTGCAAGCCACTCGACACATCACCGTCCATGTTCGGATCGCTTGACAGATGCCAGTTGGCGTTAGCCGTGAGGCTCGAGGGCGCTCCCAACGGGGAGATCGTGGGGCGATGCAGTTCGATCGATCCCTCCGCTACAGGTTCCGTTCCAGCCGGGTATAGCACGATTGTCGTCACGCGGGGCACAGGGGCGGGTGCGGTGAGCAGTCGCTACATCGTGCCACACAAAAACTGAAGCCAGCCACGGTGAGGCAGCGGGCTGCTCATTCTCGACCGGAAAGTTATAGGCCTTGCCCTCCCTCTATGAACCCAGGGCAATCATAATCGGCATCGTCGGCTTCGGGCTCGTCGTCGCCTTCCCTGTCATCGGTGCCGACGACTTCGATGCCACCGGACAGATACGGTTCAAGATCCGTGTCGGGGCTCTACGAAGTCGAGCAGTGAGATCAGGCGTTCAATCTCATCTTCCATCGAGCGACGGACCGCCATGTCCGAAAGGCGAAGGTTCGTGGCTGGATAACGAAGAAGCGCACACGCCTTCCCTTCATTCGCATGGTTCGCAGAGATTAGCATGATCACATACTCTCATCTGATCCGGCGTCGTCTCCCTCAAAGCAGCGCCGGTAAGGCTCGGCGCCCTTCTTGGTCTGTCCCCGTGTGTCAGAAGGAGGTCGCCGGGCCTACCCGGCCCGTTGCTCATCGTTTGCGGGGTGCTCCTGATGGCTGCGCTTGGCCCCGCGGCCTAACGGCCAGAATCAAGCTTCCGAAAACCTTTCGCTGCATAAGAGCATCGTCAGACCGCTCCTGGCGCACCACAGCGACACCCCAAGAGCACAGCGACACCCCAAGAGCTGTACGTCAGGCCCACCGGCCCTGCTGATGAGTGCCCTTGGACAGATGGATTGCGTTTGTCACCAAAAGGAATCGTACCGGCCCGTTCTCAGCACGTTAGCCGGAACGGGCCATGGGGAGAACAGCCAACTGGCTAAAATCGCAAGACGACCGAAGGACCACGTCGGCGATAGCACCGGACCCGACGGCGCCCGTGTCGCCAGTAACTACGGCAGACTCTTCTCCAGCCCCGCCGGCGGCGGCGGCGCCGGTGGTAGTAATCTGGGTCGTAGTCTGGGTCGTAATCTTGGTCGTAGTAGCGCCGATGGTTGACCGGCTCCACTTCCGCGTGAGTACCTTCGTTGTCGAAGGCGTCTGGCGCGTCGAGTTCTTCGAGAATACCGCTTTTGGCCGCTGGAACACCGGCCAATGCGTTGATAGGCCGGACCGCGCTTGCAAAGGCTGCTGCCCCGGCAACGCCACATATCGCTGTCAAAAAGGATCGCCGATCCATAGTAAACCTCCCAAGTTACATGAGATGAACGAAGCGCCCCGCCTGCTGAAGGAGCAGGCCTAGCGCACTTAAAATAGAGGATTCGCCAGCCGCTCAAGCAACTCGCGAATCCTATCAGCGCAGGAAGGGACCTGGCTGCGCCGATCCAAGACATGTCAGCTAAGGACGACCGCCATTACCAGAAAGGTAACGGCTGTTGCAAAAATCGGTGCGAGCAACCAAAGCGCCTGGCCAACACTTTGATCCATTTGTTCTCTCCCGTTGTGGAGAACCAACAACCTGAAGCCCTAATCCGTTCCGCCTAGTCCAAAGGTAAGACCATTGCGTTGTACGGTCGGACTTTAGACCATTCGGATTAGACAAAGGTGCGTAGGCGGGAACGTTTACCCCGGTTCAAAGTTGGTTGCCGGGCAGTGCGGACGATGATCGTCGTGTGCCGGTCCTTGCAGGAGAGAAGATATGAAGATGCACTTTGTGAACACCGCCGCAGCCATGTTGCTCTTGGCGGGGATCGGCTCCGCCGCCGCTGACGACATTATCATCCAGCCGGAACAGGACACGGTCATCCGTGAGTATGTCAAGAAGCAGCCCTTGGCTTCGGTGAACCTTCCCGGCGTGGAATTGAACGTCGGGACAGCTCTGCCGGAAACTGTGGAGATCCACGAGGTCCCGAACGTCAAATACCGTTACGTGGTGGTCGACAACCGCACGGTCCTGGTCGATCCGGGCACCCGCAAGATCGTGAAAGTTTACGACTGAGATTTCGAACGAACCCACGCTCGCCACCCTTGGGTGGCGAATGTGTGCATTCAAACGCTACTCAGCCGGACAAATTCAAATTGCCACTCAGCTGGACAATGAACATGACGAACCCTGAACTCGAGAGGACGCAAGCCCTGGTTGCCCGCTTGGCTGATCTCCAAGCAAGAATGCAGGCAGCACGTCTTGTTGGAGCCGAGGTAACAACCGTCCGAAAGGTTGCAGCTACAATCAATGACGGCTTGCGACAGGCCGGCCTCACACCGTTAGAAATCGCAGAGGGTCAAGAGGAACAGTTTAGCGATACTAAATGTTCGACTTGCTATGGAACGCCGAACTCTCCTCTCAGCAGATCAAGTCAGAGCGGCACGAGCCCTACTGAACTGGCCGCGTGTGCGACTTGCCGCCAAGGCCAATCTTAGCGAGATGGTGATCAGCGATCTTGAGAACGGATACAGGAAACCGCGTCCCCACAACATGGCCGCCATCCGCAAAGCGTTTGAGGATGCCGGAATCGTTTTCACCGTCCAAGGCACTCCATCGTTAACCCGCTCAGAAGGTGATAGCGGCCTAGCCGCCGATAATAGACGGTGGCGCGGCCGGGAGAGAAAAGGATAAAGGGGAAAAGCCCGTGTACCCTCTGCACCCGATCTCTAAAGCGGCCTCTAACAAGGGCGGTTGTTCACTGACTTTGTGCTGGCGCTCACCTTTCTGAGGTGCCGCTCGAATATGGCCAGCTTCTCTTCGTAGCCGAGCCGCACTCTGGACCTGCAACTATCGCATTTGAAACCGGCAATCGTTTTCAGCCAGGATCCCCTTCTCACCATTGGCTCGAACAGGAGGGGCATTGGAATTCTATAGGTACGTCGCGCAGTTCATTTGATAGAGGCACTGTGCATGTTCTCCTCAGCGGCACGGCCACTGCAACAAAGTAGAAGGAGAAATGTTTCCGGCTACGGCCATTTGCGCGGAGCAATCAAACGTAAGTCCTGGCCGGGAACCGCCGTTGAGGAAGGCAACCTTACGGTCCAAATAGCGACACTGAGAAAGGCACTCGGTCCGGCTGACAACGGCGGCGAGTGGATCGCCACGGTGCCTCGCGTCGGCTACCGCTTCACCGGGACTGTCGAGCCGGTGGCGAGCGCATCCCGCAGACCGATACCAGGGTCCGGCAAGCCGTCGATTGCGGTCCTGCCTTTTGCCAATTTGAGCGGCGATCAGGACCAGCAGTATCTCAGCGATGGCATAACCGAGGACATAATTACGGAGCTGGCCAGGTTCCGCTCCCTCCTTGTCATCGCGCGGAATTCATCTTTTCAGTTTCGCTATCCGGCATTGGACATTGCCGAAGTCCATCGCAAACTCGGAGTTCGCTACCTCGTCGAAGGCAGCATACGAAAGCTCGGTGATCGCATTCGGATCACCACACAGTTGATTGACGCTTCCACCGGTACCCACCTGTGGGCCCAACGCTACGACAGGGCCCTCGACGACATCTTCGCATTGCAAGACGAGGTTGCGGTTCTCATCGCCTCGATGGTCGAAGGCCAGGCGGAGGCCGATTCGACGAGCAGGACCAGACGCAAGCCTCCGGCCGATTGGGATGCATACGACTGCTACCTGCAGGGGCGCGCACAGTTCTACCGGTATGAACTGGACATGGCCGAGCCCCTATTCGTCCGGTGTGTCGAGCTCGATGCGACGTTCGCTCGAGGCCACGCCTTCCTCGCGCAGGCGCTCGTCGGCAGATTTTGGTACGACAACGATCCGCGGACGCTACAGAACGCCTGGGACTCGGCACGAACGGCGCTCGCTCTCGACAGGAGCGATGGCGTCTGTCACCAGAGCATGGGCCTGGTGCTTACGCACATGCGCCAGCACAGCGACGCGGGAGTGCATTTCAAGCAAGCGCGCTCATTAAACCCGTTGGACGTGAACATAGCGGGGGACTACGCAAGCTGGCTCAACTACGGCGGCCGGGCCGAGAGCGCGCTGAACGTGCTTGAATCTGCGCTGCTGCGCGACCCGTTACCTCCAATATGGTTCTGGGAGGTGAAGGGCAGCTCCCTCTTCCTGCTAAGAAGGTACTCGGAGGCCGTCGGTTCGTATCAGAAGGCCGGCGACCAATTCTTCATTCATGTCTTTCTCGCAGCGGCGTACGCTCATTTGGGGGAGACGCAGAAGGCGCGTGCTGAAGTTCAGGAAGCACAGATGAGGAACACGACCTGACTATCCGGCTAATTTCACGTCTCCCGTTCGCCCACCAAGTCGACCTCGAGCTTTTCACGTCAGGCTTCAGAAAGGCCGGTTTTCCCGCGTGAACGCACCTTCGGCGCGCGCCGGTCAGGCCCGACAGCCGAATGCACCCCAACAGGTCATCGAACCCCCTTAACCGAGATCGAAGTCGAGGGGGGCGTCGGCACGCATCGGCTTCGGGGCTAGCATTCCGCGCGTCTCGTCTTCTGGACTCTTCGTTGAAACAGTCGCATCCTCTCTGCGGGGATGAGGGCGTGGACAAATACCGATACGACAATCGATCTGATCGCTGGCGAAAGCGAACCGGTGCCAAGCATAGCCGTGCGCACCGATGGGCGAATGTGCCGCGGCGCCTGATTTTGGTGACTGCGGTAGCGGCTGGCGCTCTGGTCGCGCAAACCGCCATCCAGCACAGCGAAAGTTTGCCAGAGATCAATGCATCGAATTGGTTCGGCTCGAAGCCGGCGCCGATCGCCGGTGTCGCGTCTGTGATCGACGGCGACACGATCGAGATCCACGGACAGCGCATCCGCTTCAACGGCATCGATGCGCCCGAGAGTAAGCAATATTGCGAAGACGCTAAGGGCTTCGAATACGCCTGCGGGCGCCATGCTGCCCAAGCCTTGGACGAGTTCCTGGCTGCATCGCGTCCGTTGCATTGCAGCTTTGTTAACCGAGACCGGTACGGCCGGCTTGTTGGGGATTGCGATCGCGCCGACGGTCGCAACGTCCAGAGCTGGCTTGTCGAGCGGGGCTTGGCACTAGATTGGCCGCGCTACAGCCACGGAGCCTACGCAAGACAGCAGGCGAAGGCCCAGGCGGCGAAGGTCGGTCTGTGGGCTGGAGCGTTTCAGGCGCCATGGGATTGGCGCGCAGAGCATGCGAACGGCACCACCAGGCCGTCAGCAAAACAACCACTCGGTATCATGCGTAATGGGCAGGTGGCGCAGAGCTATTCTTGTCAGCCACAGCGAACCTGTCCCCAGATCAGCTCATGCAACGAGGCGAACTGGTATTTGGCCAACTGCTCTTGGGGCGGCAAGCTCGACCGCGACAAGGACGGCATTCCTTGCGAGAGCCTTTGCTAAGTCCGCAGTGAGAGGGACATGGCATGATCGTCGTCGACTTTGCCCTTTTTGCCTCCACGGCGCACACCAAGGGGAACTCTGTGGTCGCCCAGAGCCTTCCGCAAGGCTACTGGCGAAGGCAATCAATCGGTCACCGCCGCCAAGATACGCGGCGTCTGGCGCCGCAGCGACGAGTATAGGAGAATTCCGACCTTGGCCCGCTCAGCGTGCCTGAACTCCTGCGCAACTGAGGCAGAGCGATGTGCGGACGTTACACCAAATATCTGTCGTGGTCGGAAATCCACCGGCTCTACCGCCTGACTGCGCCGGCGGAGACGGGCCGCAACGACGAGCCCCGGTACAACATCGCGCCGACTCAGGATGTCCCATTCGTCACTGCCGGTGAGGATGGCAACCACAGGCTCCGTGAAGGGCGCTGGTGGCTGGTCCCTTTCTGGGCAAAGGAAATGCCCAAGGCGGCTATGTTCAATGCGAGGATTGAGGGCATCGATACAGCGCCCGCCTTCCGCGACGCCTACAAGTCCAAGCGCTGCCTGATCCCTGCCGATGGCTTCTACGAGTGGACGATATCGCCAGCCGACGGCAAGAAAGACCCTTGGCACATCTACCAGCCAGGCCACGCGCCTTTCTCGTTCGCCGGGCTTTGGGCTTACAATTCCAATCTCAACATAACCAGCTGCACCATCATCACCGAGCCTGCCGCAGAACCGATGAAGCAGTTGCATGATCGGCAGCCTCTCATTCTCGACCCGGCCTACTATGACGCCTGGCTGGACCCGGCGACGCCCAAGGACAGCCTCAAGGACATTCTCAGCCACGACATCGACGGTCAGCTGCAGTTCAATGGCGTTGGGCGTGAGGTGAACACCAGCGCCGTCAACAAGTTGCCCAACGACCATCCCGGCCTCGTTGGGCCGATCAACCCGCTATGAGCAACGAACCGGGTCGGCTTGCCGAAGACATGACAGCGATTCCGCGCGGCCGAGAGCCGATCGAAAATCGCTTTGCGAGCATTCTGGCTGCGGCAAGCTCGGCGGGTTTGGCTTTTCGAGGCCTGGACAGAAGTCACATTGGTTCTGTTGTTTGCATCCCGGCGACGGCGATCGGTTTCTATAGGAGTTGACGTCCGACCATCTAGCGCCCCTGTTCGAGGCATGGCATCGAGAAGCTGTGAAACTCTTCAAAATGCCCCGGAAAGGTCCGGGCGAGATACCGCACCACTCTGGAATTATCCATCAACCGGTCGAAAAAGCGGTTGGCTGCGACAAGCTCCAGGCCCACCTGGCCATGACGTTCCGCGGCGCTGAGAACCGCAAGGCTTACCGCGCCGACATCGAGCACCATCGCGCCGCGCTGGTCTTCCGCTTGTGTGGTGATCGTTGAGAGATTAAAACCCTCGACCAGCAGGGCTTGCGGTGTCAGAGCGACGAGTAGTCTCGCGTAGGTGATCCTGACCCGGTCCATCGCCACCATCAGCCGGGCAATCTCCAATTGCCTGGCTGGCAGCACCTTCTGGAGCAACCCGAAGATTTTTGTTTTTACCGGCGCGTCCCGAAGCAGGTCGAGGACATCAGGGCAAATTCCGTTAACGGCTTTCCGGTTCTCGCCTGTCTCGGAAGCGGGTTTTCCGGGAGAGCAGAACATTTGCGGCTCGCGGGTCGCGCCACGCAACCTATGTGCCAGTAGGCTTGGCATTGTCCTGAAGCCCTCGGACACCAGCGTGGCGCAGAATTGCTTGTCGCGCATCATCAGGTGGAGCGCCGCTACTATCCGGTCTAGGCTCTGTTCAGACTTTGCCGCTTGCGTGACGAAATCGCGCATGCGTTTGCATTCCGCATCGTAGGTCGCCAAAAATTCGTGTGAACGAAGCCTCTTCTTGGACCCTAATGCGCCAGCAACAATATTGCTCGCATGTCTGTCGCCACCGTTTTCCAACGCACGGTAGGCGGCGTCCTTGGCTAAGCGCTTGACTACCAAGCCACGCCTCCGACAGGCTCTCGCTCTGCCAACCTGATAATGGGGTCGAGCGTGGGAAAAATATAGCTGTCCAGCGGTATCCCATTGATGGCATGCAGTTCCGATTTACCCGCGATCTCGTGGGCAGGCGCAATCAAATAGTCCCGAATGGTCAGGTCGCCGGGATTCATACGGATCAGGACGAAAATGTCGGGTAGTGGCCGTTTATCGGCCTTGGAAAACCAGCGAGGATAGCCGAAGCCGGAAACCCTGCATCGGCCCATTGTAATCGCCACCGTGATCTCCTCGTTTATCCGCAGGAGGTCCATCGCCATGTCATGGGCAGCAACCCCGCCCTGCTTATCAATCGCGCCCACAAGATCCCGGATAATCTGCAGCCTCATTGATTCCAGGTGCCGGTTCACGCCGATGAAGCGGTAGTTCTTGGATGGCTCGTATCCGATCAGTTCATAGGCTTTGACAATGGTTCCAAAACGCCACTGGTAGCGTTGGGCCGGCGGGCATCCGGGATCCGCGTCGATCATGGCCAACGACAAGGCGCCACGGCGAGCCAGAAGCGCCCTAAGGGCGGCCAGCATCTCGTCGTTGGTCATGTGGCGATAGATGGTCTTGAGCACGATCTGCGCCCGATCGAACAGTTTGCTGTCGACGATCGGCTCCAGGACGTTTTCCACCCGCACCCACTGTTCGGGGGGATTGCGGACTTGATGGCTTCTCAGCCGGGCCGAATGCTTGTTCCAGACGCTGTTGCCAATGTAATTTTCGTTGGTCAGCACCGAGTGCACGGATTCCCGCGTCCATGGTCGCCCCAAATCGCTGAGCACGCCGCGCTTGTTGAGCAGTCTTGCCATCTCCAGCTCTGTCTTGCGTGTTCTGACAAAGTGACTGAAGATCCACTTCACTGTCGCAATCTCGTCAGGCGGGCCGAGCACCAGAACTATTCGATCCGTCTGCTGGCTCTTGTATTCGTGGGATGAAAGGATGCATTTTGAGCGGCCGTGTTGATCGACAAGCAGGCGCCGCAGGCCAAAGCCGGCCTTCCCGCCCTGCCGGAAGCCCAGCCGGATCAACCTTGCCTGGCCGATGAAGACTTTTTGCGAGAGCATTCTGCTCTGCTCGGCAGCCATGCTCCGTTTGATTGCTTTGAGGACGTCTGACCCGATGCTGCCGTCGTTTGCGAATTGCTCGGCGCAAAATTCGATACGCACGCCGGCCATCTGGCATCGGTATTCGTAGGCTGCGCTTTCATCAATGTTCTGAAAACGCCCCCACCGGCTTACATCATAGACCACAACCGTCTCAAAATCGGCTCGCCCACTTTCTACATCGGCCAACAGCTTCTGAAGACCGGGGCGCCCTCCAAGGTTTAAACCGCTGCGACCGAGGTCCTCGTAAGTGGCGACAATGTCGTAAGCCATGATATCGGCATAGTCGCGAATGGCATCCGCTTGGTTGTCGATCGAGTAGGTCTGGTGTTCCGTCGACATGCGCACGTACTGCGCGGCGCGAACTCTAGGCACAGTCTGGTGCCCGCCATCTAACTTTGGCACTTTCCCCACACTCTCGACCGTTGCCCAGGCAATGTCTGCCTGGGGCATGCCCAACCTACTAGGCAGCTTCCTACGGTCCCATTAGGAATACCTCGACAGTTTGTGTCGAATGGCTCGATAGTCTGATCGAGCCTCGAAGCCGCTCCTTGGGGGAACCGACCCGTGCGTCACTATATCGGATTGATCCACAAGCAAGCGGACAGCGACTTCGGCGTATCCTTTCCCGATTTTCCGGGCGTGGTCACCGCCGGCACCAGCCTCGACGACGCCCGCGCCATGGCCGAAGAGGCCCTGGCCTTCCATCTCGAAGGCCTTGTCGAGGATGGCGAAGCCATTCCCGAGCCATCATCCCTGGAAGATGTCATGTCGAACAATGACAATCTCAGCCGGGTCGCCGTCCTGGTAGCGCTCAAAGCCGAGACCACAAAGGTGGTGCGCGTCAACGTCACCATTCCCGAAGATGTCCTCGACCAGATAGATC
The DNA here is from genome assembly GCF_057786095.1 of Mesorhizobium sp. P160219. NCBI lineage: Bacteria > Pseudomonadati > Pseudomonadota > Alphaproteobacteria > Hyphomicrobiales > Phyllobacteriaceae > Mesorhizobium > Mesorhizobium sp. P160219. The sequence goes on along the minus strand of NZ_JBYNWG010000001.1, from coordinate 3,907,902 downwards.
GATATGCGGAACGCCATGGCTATAGCCGGTCGGATTCCTGACCGCCGCCGCGAAAAAGGCCATACGCGACGAGCCAGCCTAGCTGCTCCTCAACGGATTCAAACCGAGGCGCTACCGACCTGTTCGCGAAAGCCGTTTCCGCTTTGGCAACCATTGTCTTCAAGGCCCGAGAAACCACGTCTCATTTCGTGAGCGGGCGTGCCGCCGTTTGGCCGCAATGCGCCAGCAACTGGCAACCATTCGCCCCGATCCGCGTTTGGGGCTCCAAAGGAGTTCCAAGATGATCATCAGACAAACCATTGCCGCCGTGCTCATGACTGCAGCACTTGCAGGCTGCGCGACCCAGACCGAACAGCAGCAGAGGGCAACCACAGGCGCACTCATTGGCGGCGGTGTCGGCGCCCTCGCCGGCCAGGCACTGGGCGGCAACACCGAAAGCACGGTCGTGGGTGCCGCCGGCGGCGCCTTGCTCGGCGCCGTCATCGGCCAGTCGACCACGCCGCAGCGCCGCGGCGAACAGCTTTGCCGTTACCAGGACCGCCGCGGCCGGATCTACACGGCGCCTTGCGATGATCGCTATTACAACAACGACTATTGATCCAGCCTCCCTGGAAGTGCGGCTCTCTGACGTTTGCTGCCGCTCTTCCAGGGACCCGGGATCCGTTCGGCGTTTCACAATATGAGAACGCCCGCTCAGTCCATTACACCCTCTGGCTGATGAGCTTGCGCTTGGTGCTTGCAAGGATCCCATTTCGCGGAAGCGACGTGAAGCGCTGGTTTCATGGCGCCAACAATGACATCGCATTGCCGCAGCTGAAAGTGCCGACAGCGACCATCGGCTGCGGCTGAAGAGCGGGGTGACGGTCACGGTGCCAAGCATCAAGGCGCCAAGCGCGCCTTGGCCAAGCCGAATGGCTTGCGCTGCATGCATAAAATGTGGGATAATTTGTTTGGTGGAGATTCTCGCTCACACCATCCAAAGGCCTCCTTCGGAGGCCTTTTTCATGTCATGGTGGCTGGCAACTGAGTGCCACAACGATTAGGTGGCACTCCCTGCCTAGGCGAAGAGTTGCACTGCCGCCAAGGTCCTTCGACCGCTTTCACGTCGTAAGCTTGGAGAACAATCCCGATGCTCAACAGCATTGCGGGCTGGCTCGATGCTGCAACTGCAATTGCCATTGTTCGGCTCCTGATTGACCTCATGAACCTATACCGCTCCGCTGCCGCCAAGAAGGCGCCGGACGGCAGGCGCGCGAGATCAAAGCCGATACGCAAGCGCCGTCCGCGTCGCCGCTGAACCGCGTCTTCCCAACCAACTCAAACTGTGACCGCGATGGTTTGACCCACCAGCGACCCGTGCACTCATCATATGGCGTCGACCGTATCCAGCTCGCGTGCCCTGCTCGGTGATGCGGTCGGCGCCGACGGGTGATGATGCGGGTGGCGTCGCGAAGGCAGCCAGCCGGCGTGCCGCGCGCCTAGTCGATTTTATCGTTAGTGGCGTATGTTGCAAGTCAAGCACTGTGAAGCACAGCGTCCAGATCGGACCTGCTGCCGTGTCGAATGGAATAGGCGCGAGTGATTTCCGCACCAAAAAGAAAAATTTCCGCCGAGTAGTAAGCCCACAGCAGGATGACAAGCAGCCCACCGGCGGCCCCATATGAGGCCGCGACCGCGCTGGAGCCTATATACCAACCGATAAGCGATTTCCCGAGCGTGAACAGGGCAGCGGTTACAACAGCGCCAATCCAGACATCCCGCCATTCCAGGGTTCGATCAGGCAAGATCTTGAAGATAGCGGCGAAAATAGCTGCGAGGAGGACAAAAGAAACGACCGCGTTGATAACGGCCAGGACAAGTGTCCCGAACGGCAGCTGTGCGTTGATGAGGTTGCCTAGGGCCGAAATCGCCGCGCTCGCGACTAGAGAGACGAGCAACATGAAGCCAAGTGCGGTGACCAGTCCCAGACTTACCGCACGTGCGCGCACCAGGCGCGACAACGAACTGCCCTGCGCTTCGACCTTCCATATCATGTTCAAGGACTGCTGTATTTCGCCGAAGACCCCGGAAGCGCTCACAAGCAAGGTGATGATGCCAATCACCGCCGCCCAGGTGCCGCCGGATGGCTTTTCGGATGCGCTCTTCAGTGCGGTTTGCAGGATATTTGCGCTTTCTGTACCCATCATCCCTGTGATTTGAGCGGACAATGCCGCTTGGGCTGCCTCGTGACCGAATGCGAGACCCGCAATTGCAATCACGATGAGCAGAATTGGCGCCAACGATGTTGTGGCATAAAAAGCGATTGCCGCGCCATGGCTGAGAGCATTGTCGTTGACGAACCCAACGACGGCTTCTCGCACCATTGCCCATGCATTTGTGATCCCGCGATGCATTTTTCGCCCCAGTCGAATTGGCGTTCACTAGCAATGCACCAGCACATGTGATGTTCCGGTTGCGGGCCACTAACAGAGAGCAGGCAACGTCAGTGGTTATGCGTCGCGCTTGGCGCCCTACTCCGCCGGGGTCTTCTCGAGCACCGGCTCAATTTTCCGGCCAAAGCGCTGGACAACGAAGCGGCCCGCCTTCTGGCCGGGGACCTCGATCAGAGTGTAGGTGATCCAGGACAGCAACGTCACCGTCGGCAGCACAACGGCAACGACGATGGCGAAGCGCAGCGGCGCCGACAGTTCGTGGCCGAACTCACTGATGACGAACGCCGCGACGGGCTGCAGCACCAGCAGATGGATCAGGTAGATGCTGAAGGAAAGCTCGCCCATCAGGTGGAAGAACCGGTTGCTGAACGTCACGGCGATCGCTCGCGCCAACATTCCCGCCCTTCCAGGCAGCATGCGGTAGAGAACCAGCGCAAAGAAGCCCGCCACCAGCGCTTCACGCACCAGAAGCTTGCCCAGCCCCTGGTCGCCGCCAAAGGGCAGCGCCGCCAAAAGCATGGCCAATGCCAGATAGAGGAACGGCCTCGGTCGGCTCTGATGCACGACTCCGGCCAGCAGCATCCCGCACAGGAATATCTGTATCTTGAGCGGCAGAAAGGACGGCATCGGAAAATGGATCGACAACAGCCGCATCGCAAACACGATGACGCAGCCGGCCGCCGCGACCACAAGGGCGCTCCTGATCCAGTCCAGCCTGCGCACCAGCAGCATGACGGCCGGGAACACGGCATAGAACTGCATCTCCAGCCCCAGGCTCCAGTCAGGCAGCGGCGTGCGATAGGCGAGGTTCGGCACCAGCCCAAACAGGAACGTGAGATGAGCGACGATGTTTTTCAGGCTGCCGTCGAGGTAGCGTTCCGGCGCCTGGTGCGATCTGGAGAGGAAATCGTCGATGATGATCCTGCGATCGTAGAGATAGGGGCCAAGCGCCAGCGCCAGGAAAAGCATGACATAGAACAGCGGCGCGATCCTGAAATAGCGGCGCGTCCAGAATTTCAGCCAGGTTTCCGGTCTTTGCCAAGGCTCCTTTTCCTGGCGCAGCTGATAGTGGAACACCATCAGGAAGCCGGACAGCATGATGAACAGGTCGACGCCGAGATCCGGCTCGCCGACGATCGGAATTTGCCAGCCGGTCAAAAGCATGCAGTGCCCGACCAGCACCCAGATCGCCGCAAGCGCGCGAAGCCCGTCCAGGCATTCGATGCGCGACGACTTGATGATGCTGGTTTCGTCGCTAGCCATGTTGCACTGCAGCATGGCGCCTGAGGAGCGATTGTCAACCCGGTGAGAGATGACGAATTACGGCTACGCTGGCGGATGCCGAATTGTGCCGATCTCCTCGCCAGACAATAGGCTGAACGGACAGGCACCTTTTCAGGAAACCGTCAGCGCGTCCCGAACGACCGAAATCAGGCGCGAAGCAGCCGTTCGCAAACCGGCACACGCATGCCAGTTGCGGAAGCGCATAAAACATTTCAGGAAAAGGCCCATTCCGCATCGGACGGCGTGACCAACCCCTGCCGCAGTCGGCTGTGAAGTTCATTCCACGACGGGTCTGTCACGAAGCCTTTCATGCTTCCACAAGCCTCGGCGAAGGAAATGTCGCCCAAACGGCCGATGAGATCACTCATCGCGCCGTTCCTGCCCTTCAGGAATAGCTCGAGCGGATCATCATCACACTCAATTACCCGATGTCCCCAAGCACCCGGTACGTCGTCGCTTGCGAGAGCCTGCTGAAGATCTTCATCCACGCCTGTGGCCTCGAGCGCCCGGGAGACGACATAGCGCATCAGGGGGTAATAGATCGGCTGATAGCTGCCTCCAAGCGCGCGCACGCCGGGCAGGATCGACAAAACCAGAAACATCAGCAGGAGATTCGGGACAAGGCTGCGATTTGCCAGCCGCTCAAGGATATCGGGGGCTGTGAAGCACGCCACCTTCATACCGGTCGCGGGATCGATGAGTTCTCCGGCGACCAGACGCAGCGGAAGGCGTTTGCCATTTTCATAGAACCAGAAGAAATCAGTACCCCGAGCGAGCCAGCCACTCCACGGGCCAGACGCGAGTCCGTCGAGGCCGGCAAGGATATTGGAGGCGAACTTCGGGTCTTCCAGCAGTCTCATGCGTAGCCAGGAATTTTCGTCCGACAGATGGTCGGCCACCAGGTCGGCGATGTCCTCGTCGTCGATCTGCAGGAAGGAAAAGTGGCCTCCGAACATTTTTGGCCAAAGCGTAAGATTGGCTGCCTTGATGGCATGCGCGGGCCGCTCGAATTGCGTCTTCGGCAGAAGGGCACGAAGCAGCGTGAGCGCGTCGCCCCCAGTGTTTGGTTCCGTCGGTAACAACTCGAACTTATAGGGTCCCCGCCCGGCTAGCAGGCTGTACCCGATCATCCGGCTTCGGCTCAGGCCAAAGACGTTGACCGGCTTCCCGTCAACGGTGAGCCAGCCTGGCCCCTTGCGTGGCTTTTCGACGAGATTCACCGTCGAAACGGCGTAGGAAACGTAGGTCGAACATCCGTGCGCCGAGAGACCAAGGAGGCTGAAGATATGCGTGTAATAGGCTTCTGGCTCCATGAGGAGAAACAAATGAGGGCCTGTCTGCAACACGCGGCGCCTTTCGAAATCCCTGCAGATTTCTGAGGCGGTATCGGCAGACAACCCGTTTCGTGTCGCTGCCTTCCTGATGATGTCGAGTAGTTTGGTGAAGGCTCGGAGCCGGATTTCTGGCATGGGAACCGAAGCCGGCGCCGTAAACAGGCGAAACGCATAATCGCGGATCGGCCGGGAATGGTATGGGCTCATCCAGGGGTAGAGTGCCGTCAGCGACCCCAGGACTGCCTGTTTCGCATCTACGCCTGCTGTTAGCTCTTCCACCTCACGATTCACCTTTTTCTTGCGTCTGAACGACACTGACGCTCAAACACGAAACACTGATGAGGAGCGCTACGCCAAAGCTGAAGAAAATCGTCGAAGGAAATGCTCGATTTCCTACTGCGGCGGCGATGCCGAACACGAGTAATCCGAGCACCACGGCCACACTATGCATGATGCCTTTTGCCCGGCCCAACAGATAATCCGACACACGCGTCTGCAATGTGACTTCAACGCTGACGCGTCCAAGATTGTATATAAATCCGAGCGCGGCAAAAAGGATCACTGTCCAGGGCGTGGGCAGAAATGCCAGCGCCATGAGTACCAGCGCCGTTAAGCCCAAAAGCATGAGATGGAGCGCATGAGTGCTCATCGATCTTTCAATCCGGAATAGAGAGACCGCACCGATCAGTGAGCCCGCCGACCATGCAGCCTCGAGGTAGCCGAAATCCACGGCAGTACCCTTCTGCTCCTGGACGAAGCTAGATCCCACGACGCTGACAAGCACCGCGCTTGTATAGAGAAGCGCGTAGACGACAATGAGACGACGCAGGCTCAGATCGATTTGGGCTGCCGAGATTTTGGCGGTGCGGACATCGAGCGAAACCGGTTGCAGCCGCATCAAGGCTAGGCAACCCGCTGAAAACAGGAAGAAAGCAGCAAGAACGGTGAATGGTAGGGCTGGGGAGCGCTCATGCAGCAAAGCCCCTGCAAGCAGAGCTGCGCCGAGATTGCCGACCTGCATGACGAAGAAGACGGCGGAATTCGAGGCTACAAGATCGCGGCCGTCAGCTATCACGGGGATCATTGATTGAGAGCTCGTAAGGGCGACACGGTCGCAAAACGAAAAGAGGGCCGCTGACAGACAGATGATCAGAAACACGTCCATGTAGAGGAGCGCGCAAGCGGTAGCCAGCATAACGAGAAAGCGGCTGAGGTCTGCCGCAACGTTCAAGCACCGCCTGTCAAATCGATCCGCCGCTACGCCGGCCAAAGGGCTCGCCATGAATTCGACAACGCTGACGATCGCAAGGAACGTCGCGACGCCGGCGGTTCCGTATCCTCGCTCGACGACAATCCAGGCGGAGGCGATGTAGAAGCCGTTTCGGGCAACGGCCGCCGATAGCGTGCTGGCCAGGAATCCGAGGCACGGATTGGACCGGCCGGCCCGCCCTTTGGCATGATGATTTCGAACCAGGTTTGACATGAGCGGCGTATCCGAGCTGACCGCCGATGGATACCTTCTTCCGCCAAGCCTGCTTTACTGTGATGTTGGGGTTTTCCGATACTTGCTGAGAACGACAAGCGGCGACCTAGATTCGCCACTTACGACGAAATTCCGTCGGGCCCGCACCGAAAGCCCGCTTGAAGGCGGTCGCGAAATGGCTGGAGCTGCCGAAACCACATTCCATCGCGATTTCGGTCGCCGACAGATTGGTCGATCGCAGCATGTCCGCGGACTGCTCCAACCGTCGCTGCGCAATGAATGCGTGCGGCGTCATGCCTGTCGACTGCTTGAAGGCCCTCCAGAAATGGAACCGGCTAACCCCAATTTCTTTTGCCAGATCGGCCAGCGTAGGTCTGCCGTCCGACAACGTCTCGATCATGTCCACTGCCCGCTTGAGATCGAACGATGACAAACCGCCTTTTGCCGGCTCCTGATGGACGCCGTTCAACCTTAACATTTGGCCGAGCAATTGCGTGGCCTGGCACTCCACCATGGTTGCGCTGATGGGGTCAGGCTGCTTGAGCTCCAAAGCAATCCTCTGCAACGCCAACTCTGCAGTGCCGTCCCGAAACCCGATCGAAGGCGGCAGCACTGCCGGGCGATGGCGAGCCATTCCCGCAAACACCTCGTCGGCGAACCCTTTTTCAATCGAGACCAGGAGATAGGAAGCAGTCGCTTCCCCCTCGTCCCATCCATTCCAATCACTGCCGGCCGGCATGAAGATTATCGAACCGGCCCGGCGCGGCAAAAAGGCAATCCGGCGCCCATCCACAATGTCTTCTCCGCGGGACGCCGTGCCCTTCAGGTTCATCAAGAACACATGGTTTGGCTGGAGGAGCCTTGTCTCCTGACGCTCAAGCCCGGTTCTTTTGACTACGTCCGCCCGCACGCTCCCCCAACTCTCATACTTGTGGGCAAGGGATTGGTGCCGTGAACGGCGATTCTCGGTCGGGTCGAGGGCAAGAGTATTCACGTATCCACAGCCTCCTTACTGGCGAGTGGCCAGTCGTCGCATGATGTGGCGAACCATTGGTTGCTGAACAACACGCAAATAACTCTGGATTGGTAGAAGATGTGACTTTAGCGAAAAAATGGCAAACGAGCGAAAGCCGTCTGTATCCGGCAGGCCTACGAGTTGGCTCAGCCAATACTTGAGCCAGGCGAAATATTAGACCCCACTTATCTTAGTGGCATTTCCCCTATCGACGTATCGGCATCTCACCAACGGAACGGTGCTGGAGGCATACTGCGATGCGTGGACTCGACGACTTTCTGGCTGAGTGCGACGATGGCCCACGGATCAACCGACTAGCCGGCTTTTTCGCCGCGACCGCCGCTGGCAAGAGCGGGATGCCAATCCGCAAGCCCGTCGCGGACGCCCGCCTTCTGCCGAGCGATGAACTGCTGCACGGCTTGGTCAGCCTGCATGCGGCACGACAAGGTTTTTTCGACCAGCACTATCACGGCAGCATTCCCTACAGATTAGAGGAAGAGTGCCGGATGGCCTACGCAGTGCTGAAATACGCACGGCATCGTGGTGGTCCGCTTTCGCTATATAGCCTTGGAACAGCGGAAGGCACGATGGCGAGGACACTGTCGGAACTGTCCGATGGGCAGGTACGCTCACTGTCGTGCAGCCCGAACGCGGAGAATTACAAATGCTTCATGGCTTATGGCCAACCACCGCACGCCGACTTTTTCATTGGTCCCTTCCATCATTTGACAAAGGACGTCCTGGGCTCGGATCCGCGACTGGCAAATTTCGCCCACGGTTTCGATATCATTCTGGAAGATACGACCTTTCAGATGTACTCGCCGAACAGAGTGGGACAGATCGAGTTCGTGACACAGCACCTCAAGCCGGACGGAATCTTCGTCTTCGTCGAGAAGTTCCGGGCTACAGAGGAGCCGGACTACAGGCGTCGCGAATACCAGAAGGATTTCGGCTTCAAGGCGCGCTATTTTCCCCCAGACGAAATCGAGAAAAAGCAAACCCTCGTTCTGAATACGATGTTCGGCAATGAGGTGACTTTGGCAAAGATGGCTGACGCCATACGCGCGCATTTCAGCTACTGCGCCCTGACCTGGAACAGCGGAAATTTCTGTAGTCTCGCGGCGAGCAATAGCGAGGAAAACCTGAACCGATACCTTTCCCAGATGGCCGCTCCGGCCATTCCGCACGAGTACGTCTACGAAACCAGCTTGTATCCGACCCTGCCGGTTAGCGTCGCCGCCGCGCAGGAATTGGCTCCTGTGCCTTGAGACAGGTCAACAACACGTTGCGTCGTTTGGACCATGTCTTCGCGGCTGTCGACCATGGCAGCCTCAGGCAGGCCGCAAGAGTTCTCAGGGTGAGGGAATCCTGTGTCAGCCGCAACATCGTTGCTCTCGAACAATTGCTGGACATGCAGTTGTTTGACCGCGACGTCCATGGCGTTCGGCTGACCGAAGCAGGCCGGGCCTGGACTAACCTCGTCCGGGCTCATTATGAAGGGTTGCAAGATGCCATGGCCGGAGGTGGTCCTGGCGACCAGGATGCCAAAACAGTCAAGATAGGGTTGTGCGGTCAGATAGGACGGGCGTTCGTGGCGCGGCTTGTCGATCGATTTCGCGGCTTGCATCCGGACGTGAGCATCGCCATCGAGGACGTTCCCCATGATCAGTGTCTGGCGGCAATACGTCGCCGGCGCCTTGACATCGTGTTCACGCACGGGCTCGAGAACGGCGCCTTATGCCGCAGCGAGCTATTTGGACACGAGCGCTTGTTCATTCTCCTGCCCTGTTACCATCCGCTTGCTGAAAGGTCTGCGGTCACATGGGCAGATCTTGCAGATACCTGCCTGCTGGTTTCGGTCGGATCGCCGCTGGATCCGGTTTTGTTGGAAAAGATTGCCGCAAGTGGTGGCCCCGCTATTCAAATATGTCGCGCGAGCGAAGCGACGGTCATCCTCAAGGTGCAACTCGGTCAAGGCGTTACTCTGGCGGGCGAAGGTTTTGCCAGGACAGTCGCCATCGACGCTACAGTATGGAAACCCATTGACGGTCAGCACAGCATCAGTTCGATTAAGGCGGTGTGGCTGGAATCGAACCCAAAGCGTGCGCTTCTGCGCCTGGTTGGGACCGCAAGAAACCTGGTGGCCGCAACGCGACCCGGGCCTACCCCTGTCAATGGAGGAAGTTCGGGACGCCGCGGCGCGATTTCTGAAGTCACGCCATGACTGGGAGGTGCGACTGACCCGGTTTGACTTCAGTCGTCCAGCCTCTAACCACCCTCCGAACGCTTTGCCCTGGCAAAGCCTCGATCCGTCGCAATGAACCGCTCCAGCATCGCAACGATGAGGCGCGGCGCATCGGCGGGCCGTTGCCCCGCTTCGCGGCCGAGGATCTCGGCATAAGCCGTCAGATCACGGTGCAGTGCCGCAGGGAGTTCCACCATGACCTTGACAGGCTTGTCGTCAGCGATTGGCCCCAGTTTCAGCTTGGCCATTTCAGCCCCCATAAGGTTCGAGCACGAGATCGCGTGTGACGATCACCCGCACCGGGAATCCCGGTCGGATGGTGAGCGTCGGCGCTATGTTGAGCTGCCGCTGGACGATCTGCTGGCCTGTCTGGCTGATGCTGTCGGAAGCACCCTGGCGAAGAGCGCGCATGATGTCGCTCTCCTGGCCCGATGAGCCTGCTTGCGCGCCGATGCTCAGAACCGTGGAAAGTGCTGCAGCCTTGAACAACTCGCCCCAGTGATAGTCGACGCCGTCCTCGAGACCGGCATAGCCCTCAGCGTCCGCGCCAGGCTCACGTTCCAGAACGATGGAGCGGCCGTCAGGAAAAATCAGCCTGGTCCATACCAGCAACACGCGACGCTGGCCGAAGCCGACCCCATTGTCATACTGGCCGATGAGGCGCGTCCCCTGCGGAATGAGACGGATATGTCCGGTGGGGCTGTCATAGACATTCTCCGTCACCTGCGCGGTAATCTGACCGGGCAGGTCTGAGCGAATGCCAGTGATGAGGGCAGCTGCGATGACGGCGCCCGCCTGCAGGACGTTTTTCGACGCCGGCGCCGCAACACGATCCGACGAGACGGTGCGCTTGTCAGGCGGCTGGTCGAGGAACGCAAGTTGGCGGTCTTGCGCCGAGGGCGTCGCTGACTGCGGCGCGAGGCCAAGGTTGGCGAGATCGGTTTGTGGCATGGTGTCTGTCGTGGCTCGAGCGACAGTCGCGTCACTAGCGGGCCGCGTTTGCGTGGACGCGAACAGACGCGCGGTCCTCGCCGCCTCCAGTTCCTGCTCCCGGCGCTGTTCCTCTGGATCCGGTCCGACCGAGCCCGACGACGGCGCTCCGTTCGCCGGGCCGCCATTCTGCGCGTTGAGGATCGGGCGGCCGAGATCGCCGGGAAGCGGTGGGCCAAGCTTTGGAACGCCCGTATAGTCCTTTGGCAGACCGGCGAGCCCATCGGGCGTCGAACGATTATCGGTTGAATAGAGCTCCTGACCCTGGCCTTGCTGACGGTTCTGAAGCGCGTAAATCAGCGCACCGCCGACAGCGAGGCTAGCGGCGAGCCCCAATCCGGCCAACGCCTTGCGGGACAGACGCGTCACGCGCGACGGCTCGGCGCGCAGCCGCATGGCCGCGGCCGGCTCACCTGTCAACGGCCGGGCGTCATCCTCGACCGGTGCCTCCGGCCGGGCGTCATTCGCCGGCCCCCGGCCTTCTTTCTTCCCGGGATCCATTTTGTCGCTCATGATGACGACCCTCCCCTGCCTGTTCGGAGGTTCGTCGCTGGCGGGGTCTCACCAGGGCCATGCATCCATGAAAATCGACTGCTCCTTACCCCATCGGTGCGGGAGACGCGGACGCGCCTCTGGTTCTTGCCGGCGCCGAAGCGCAACTCGGCGGCGGCAAACATCCGGTCGACGATCATGTAGTTGCCGCGCACGCGATAGTTGACCAGCTCGGACGTGTCGCCTTCCGGCCCTACCACGAAGAGTGGCGGCATCTCACCCTGGCCGATGCCCCGCGGGAACTCGATGAACACCTGCTTGCCATCGTCGAAGGCGCGCAGCGGCCGCCACGGTGCGCGATCGCCCGTCACCTCGTAGCGGAAATTGACGCGAGAAAGATCGATGCCTGTCGAGACCGGCTGTGCAGCCTCAGCTTGCTGGTTCTGCCTGCGCAAGGCGATGAGTTGGTCCTGCGGGTATTGCCAGGAAACCGACGCCATATAGGTCGACGGCGTCGAGCGCAGTTCCATGTGATAGGTACGCCGATCGGTATTGATGACGAGATTGGTGAGAAGGTCGGCGCGCGTCGGCTTGACGAGTATGTGGACCTGCTTGGCCGCGCCCGTACCGCTCTCGGTATCGCCGATGATCCAGCGCACGGTGTCGCCGGCGGCGACGGGACCGGAACCGACGAGCTGCTCGCCGGGCTGGAGCGCGATGTCGGTGATCTGCCCCGGCGAGGCATAGACCTGATAGAGCGCGCCATCGACGAATGGATAGACCTGCATCGAGTTGATGAAGCCGTTGCGGACAGGCTGGACGCGCGCGGCCGCATTGGCCAAGTTCACGCGCGCGGTCGGATCGGTCGGTTCCGGGTCGGGCTTTGCGGCCTTGCCGACCGGCTTCAACTGGCCTGGAAGCGGCAGCGGCTTCGACAGCTCCACCACCTTGACGGGCGGTGGCGGATCGACGGCATGCACGGCCGGGACCGGATCGTCATAGGAAATCTCCGGCGGCTTCTGCCTGGTGGCGCAGCCCGCAAGCGCCGAAGTGCAAAGCAAAAGCGCTGGAAGGGCCATTTTGCGGAAGGCCGGCATTGCGTGGATGAGGAAAACCGGACGCCCCCAGGGGGCGGCTTTGCAGAGTACGGGCATCATTGTCCAAGCTCCTTCGACCAGTTGATGGCGTTGATGTAGATTCCAAGCGGGTTCTTCCTCAGCGCATCAGCGTCGCGCGGGGGCTGGACGACAATGGTGAGGATGGCGGACCAGCGCTCCGTGGAAGCCAGTGAGCCGTCCTGATAGCGGCGTTCGACCCAGGCGATTCGGAAGCTCACCGGCGATGCGCGGATGACCGACGACACATCGACGGCGACCTGCTGCTTGCCGACCTTGGTGAACGGGTCATTGGCGCGCGCATAGTCGTTGAGAGCCAGCGCCCCGCCCTGCGTCGCGAAGTCGTAGGCGCGCAGCCAGTTCTGCCGCACGATGACCGGATCGGCGGGGATCGACCTCACCTGTTCGATGAAGTGCGCCAGGTAGAAGGCAATCTGCGGATCGTTCGGCTGATAGTCGCCGACCGCAGGTCCCACAGCCTGCGCCTGGCCGAGACGATCGACCTGCACCACCCAAGGCACGATCGAGCCTTTGGCGGATTGCCAGATGAGCGCGGCCGAGAACCCCGCGGCGAGCGCCAGGCAACCGAAGGCCATGGTGCGCCAGTTGCGCGCCTGCACGCGAGCCGAACCGATGCGCTCGTCCCAGAGCTGAGCAGCGCGTTGGTAGGGGGTCTCGGGTTGTGGGGACTTGCCGTAGTGCGTGGACGGTCGTTTGAACATGCTCAGTCACTTTCAGAGAGGTTGATCGAGGAGCCGCCGCCATGGCTGTCGCCACTGCGAACGGCGTGGGCGGCGGCCTGGACGCCATGGGTCATCTGTTGCGAGCGCTTCATGCGCTTCGCCCAGGCTGGCTGACTTTCGGTTGCGGAGGACGCGACGGGTGCGGAGCCGGCTTCGGGCGCGTTCGCACCGATTGTGCCAGCCGTGGATGACCCGCCCGTCGTCTCGAAGGCAGCGCGAGCGCCCGACTGGTAGCTGTGCTTCATGCTGCCTGCCGCATTATTGGCCGCACGCTTGAGCGGTGAGATGGCACCTTGGGCGCCGGCTCTGATGACACCGCCGAGCCCGGATGCGACGCCAGAAAAGCCAGAACTCTCCGGCCGCGCTGAGGCCGTAGGCTGTGGACGCCCTGCCCGCCATGGCGGCACCGCCACGGGCCGCCGCTGCAGCACCGCCGCTGACAGCCGCGCCGCCGGACACGACGGTACCGGCGGCGGCGGCGCCCACTGCTGCCATGCCGCCGGCGGCGAGCCCGGTCCCGACAGCCGCGCCCGCACCGAGTTGCGGGCCGCCGGAGACGAGACCGTTGGCAATGCCCGGTCCAAAGATGCCAAGGCCGAGCAGCGACAACGCGGCCAGCACGATCGCCATGGCATCGTCGATCGACGGCGTGTTGCCGCTGAACCCCGCGGTGAACTCGGAAAAGAGCGTTGAGCCGATGCCGATGATGACGGCGAGCACCAGCACCTTGATGCCGGACGAGATGACGTTGCCAAGCACCCGCTCGGCCATGAAGGCGGATTTGCCGAACAGACCGAAGGGAATGAGCACGAAACCGGCGAGCGTGGTCAGCTTGAATTCGATCAGCGTGACGAAAAGCTGGATTGCCAGGATGAAGAAGGCCAGCAGCACCAGCGCCCAGGCGAAGAACATGCAGGCGATCTGGATGAAGTTCTCGAAGAAGGACCAATAGCCCATCAGGTTCGAGATCGAGTCCAGCAACGGCCGGCCGGCATCGAGCCCGGTCTGCGCCACCTTGCCCGGGCGCATGAGATCGTTGACGGTAAAACCCGTACCCGAGGCCTTCAGGCCAAGCCCGGCGAAGCTTTCAAAGACGATGCGGGCGAGATTGTTCCAGTTGGAGATGAGATAGGCGAAGACGCCGACGAACAGAGTCTTCTTGACGAGGCGCGCCATGATGTCGTCGTCCGCACCCCAGGACCAGAAGAGCGCAGCCAACGTCACGTCGATGACGATCAGGGTCGTCGCGATGAACCCGACCTCGCCGCCGAGCAGGCCGAAGCCGCTGTCGATGTAGCGCGTGAAGACTTCGAGGAAATGGTCGATGACGCCCATGCCGCCCATGTCAGCGAGCCTCCGGCCGGGGCGGCTCGACCTGCATCGCGGGAGCGGTCACATCCGCCCGCTTCCCTTCTTTCCGGTCGGCTGACGGCGGCACATTCGGAAACAGCGTTGTCGGCGCTACCGGAGCAGGCGCGGTTGCCGAGTCACGTTGACCGAGAAACCGGCGCCGGCTGGCTGCCCACGCTTTCAGACAGCCGGGATCGCGAGGACCGGCCTCGCCGATCCCGGAACAGCGGCGCAATTCGGCCGCGAGTGGGTGTTGTGGCGCGACGGAACGGTCCCCCGTCGCAAGGGCGTCAGGCTCGTCGTCCTCGCTGCTCATCTCGATTGCGGTCACTGTCAAAGCGACCGCGATGAAGACGACCGCACTGACACGAGCGAGGATCTTGCCATCCATCGCTCCGGCCTTAGTTCTTGCCATAGAACATCTGCGCACTGCCGGGTTGGTAGCCCGAGCCCTGCGTCAGGAAGCGGCGGCGCTGCTCCCGGCCCTGGTCGGCGGCGGTGGCCTGCTCGGCCGATTGCAACGCTTGCGCCCGACCATTCGCGGCGACGACAGCGGTGAGATCGGCAAGCTGCTGCGCCTGAAGCCCGAGGAGCTGGTTGCCGGCCTGTGTTGCCTGAAGCGCGCCCGTCGCACCCTGGCTTTGGCCGACCAGTGCCGACATCTCACTGCGATTGGTGTCAATGTTGCCGACGACGCCCGCCTGCACACGCATGGCATCCTGAAGGCCACCAACCGTGTTGCCCCAGCGCGAGCGCGCGTCGGCGACGAGTTGCTGATCCGAAGCCGATAGCGAGACGTTGCCGTATTTCTGCTGGAAGGCCTGATCGATCTGCCGCACGTCATAGGCAACGTTCTGCGCCTGACTGAGCAGTTGCTGCGTACGCTGCACGGACTGCTGAAGCTGTTCCAGCGAGGAGAACGGCAGGCTTGCGAGATTGCGCGCCTGGTTGATGAGCATCTGCGCCTGGTTCTGGAGCGAGGTGATCTGGTTGGTGATCTGTTCGAGCGAGCGCGCTGCCGTCAGGACGTTTTGCGAATAGTTCGACGGATCGAAAACGATGATGGCGTGTGCCGGCGTCGCCAGGAAGGGCGAGAATGCGGCGGGTGCGACAAGCAGTGCGGCGGCGAACCGCATGCCAAGGGAACGGCGCAGTTTCATGGGGACTTCTCCTTGTTGGTGAGGGCGGGGCTGGTTAGGGCGGGAACAAGTTCAGCGGCCCAGCCGACGCCACGATGGCTAAGCCAGGCTGCGAGGAATCCGTCGCGGCCGTGCTCGGCGAAGATGCGTGCGATCGCGGCCTGGTCGGTCTTCGAGGACACAGCGCAGAGCGCGAGCGCCACATCCGACAGACCGAGCTCGAACAGCCGGTTGCCGCGTCGGGACTGGCAGTAATAGTCGCGCTTCGGCATCGCCCGCGCGATGATCTCGATCTGCCGATCGTTGAGGCCGAAGCGACGATAGATCGCCGTGATCTGCGGCTCGATGGCGCGCTCGTTCGGCAGCAGAAGACGGGTCTGGCAGCTCTCGATGATCGCGGGCGCGATTGCCGAGCCGTCAATGTCGCTGAGCGACTGCGTGGCGAAGATCACGCTGGCGTTCTTCTTGCGCAGCGTCTTCAGCCATTCGCGGAGCTGGCCAGCAAAACCCTCATCGTCCAGCGCAAGCCAGCCTTCGTCGATGATGAGAAGCGTTGGCGAGCCATCGAGCCGGTCCTCGATGCGATGGAAGAGATAGGATAGCACCGCGGGCGCAGCGCCCGTTCCGATCAGTCCTTCGGTTTCGAATGCCTGGACCGACGCCGATCCGAGATGCTCGCGCTCGGCATCGAGCAACCGGCCATGGGGACCCCCGACGCAATAGGGGCGCAATGCCTGCTTGAGGTCATTTGATTGCAGCAGCACGACCAGACCGGTGATGGTGCGCTCCGCGACAGGCGCGGACGCCAGCGAGCTCAACGCCGTCCAGATATGCTCCTTGACCTCAGGGGTGATCGTCACATTCTCGCGCGTCAGGATCGCAACGATCCAGTCGGCGGCCCAGGCGCGCTCGGGGACATCGTGAATGCGGGCGAACGGCTGAAGGCTGACACTGTCGATCGCCCCATCGCTGAGATCGCCGCCGAGATCATGCCAGTCGCCGCCCATGGCGAGTGCCGCCGCGCGGATCGAGCCGCCGAAATCAAAGGCGAAAACCTGTGACCCTGGATAGCGGCGGAACTGCAGCGCCATCAGTGCCAAGAGCACGGACTTGCCCGCGCCGGTCGGGCCGACGATCAGCGTGTGGCCGACGTCACCGACGTGAAGCGAAAGCCGGAACGGGGTCGAGCCTTCGGTCTTGCCGAAGAGCAGAGGGGGCGCTGCAAAATGCTCGTCCCGTTCCGACCCCGCCCACACCGCGGAAAGCGGAATGATGTGGGCGAGATTGAGCGTGGAGATGGGAGGTTGACGGACGTTGGCATAAACATGACCCGGCAGGCTGCCGAGCCACGCGTCGACGGCGTTGATGGTTTCAATAATCGCCGTAAAGTCGCGGCCCTGGATGACCTTTTCGACCAGGCGCAGTTTTTCGTCGGCGATGTTGGGATCATCGTCCCACACCGTCACCGTCGCGGTGACATAGGCCATGCCGGCATAGTCGGCGCCGAGTTCCTGCAGCGCCATGTCGGCATCGGCGGCCTTGTTTGCGGCGTCGGTGTCCACGAGGACGGACGCCTCGTTGGTCATCACCTCCTTGAGGATCGCCGCCACTGACTTGCGCTTGGCGAACCATTGACGCCGGATCTTCGTCAGCAGCCTGGTGGCATCGGTCTTGTCGAGCAGGATCGCGCGTGTCGACCAGCGATACGGAAACGCCAGCCGGTTCAGTTCGTCGAGCAGACCCGGCGTGGTTGCGGTCGGGAATCCCGTGACCGTGAGAATGCGCAGATGCGACGCGCCAAGCCGCGGCTCGAGCCCGCCGGTCAGCGGCTGGTCGGCCAGCATGGCGTCGAGATACATCGGCGTTTCGGGAACGCGGACACGGTGGCGATTGGTCGAGACGCAGCCATGCAGATAGGTCAGCGTCTCGGCGTCATCGAGCCAGCGGCACTCCGGCATGAAGGCTTCGACAAGGCGCAGGACGCGGTCGCTGCGGTCAGTGAACCCGGTCAGCGCCGCGTTGGGGTCGAGGCCCTTCTTCTCGCGGCCTTCGTAGAGCCAGCTTTCCGCGCGGGCGGTGTCTTCGGCGGGCGCAAGATAGGTGAGCGTCAGGAAGTAGCTGGACTCGAAATGCGCGCCGGCCTCCTCGAAGCCCGCCTTTCGCTCCGCATCGACTAGCGTGGAGGCCGCATCCGGAAAGCTGCTGTCGGGATAGCGGGTCGAGGCATGGCGCTGCGCTTCGACGAAGATCGCCCAGCCGGAGCCGAGACGGCGGAAGGCATTGTTGAGCCGGCCGGCGACGGCAATCAGTTCGGCCGGAACGGCGCTGTCGAGATCGGGGCCGCGAAAGCGCGCGGTCCGCTGGAAGCTGCCATCCTTGTTGAGGACGACGCCGGCGCCGACCAATGCCACCCAGGGTAGGAAGTCGGCGAGCCGGCTGCTACGGTTGCGATATTCGGCAAGGTTCATCATCGGTGCGACCTCGCTCAAACAGTGAGATGCGCTGGGATGCGCAAATGCCGGCGAACGACGTCGACGAAAAGCGGATCGCGCTTGGCGGCCCAGACGGCGGCGACATGGCCGATGGCCCAGAAGGCGATGCCGACGAGCCAGAGACGCAGTCCCAGCCCCACGGCGCCTGCGAGCGTCCCGTTCATGATGGCAATAGCGCGCGGGGCGCCACCGAGCAGGATCGGCTCGGTCAGCGCCCGGTGCACGAGGACCGCATAACCCGGCACTGCGTAGTCCGGCATTGGGCCGCTCTGTTCGACAGCGCCCGCCATCAGACCAGCGCTCCGCCGCCGAACGAGAAGAACGACAGGAAGAAGCTCGACGCCGCGAAAGCGATGGACAGGCCGAACACGATCTGGATGAGCCGGCGGAAGCCGCCCGACGTGTCGCCGAAGGCGAGCGTCAGGCCGGTGACGATGATGATGATCACCGCCATGATCTTGGCAACCGGGCCTTCGATCGACTGGAGGATCTGTTGCAGCGGTTGTTCCCACGGCATCGACGAGCCGGAGGCATGGGCGGGCGCGGCCATCACCAGGATGAGCGTGGCACCCGTAACTGTCATGGCGAGACGATGGCGCGTGAGGCGCAGGCGTTGGATCATGGATTTTCTCCTTCAGGGTTTTGGACGAGCAAGGTCGGGCCCTCGTCGCCATCGAGGACGGCTGGCGCGACCCGGTAATCACCGTCCGGGCGCAGGCCATCGACACGGGCGAGTTCGGACAGCCGGCGCGCGGAACCGCGGCCGGAAAGGACGGCAACCAGGTCGATCGTTTCGGCGATCAGAGCGCGTGGAACCGTGACGACGGCTTCCTGGATGAGCTGTTCCATGCGGCGGAGCGCGCCAATGGCGCTGCCGGCGTGGATCGTGCCGAGGCCGCCGGGATGGCCGGTGCCCCAGGCCTTGAGCAGTTCGAGCGCCTCGGACCCGCGCACCTCGCCGACCGGGATGCGGTCGGGGCGCAGGCGCAACGATGAGCGGACAAGATCAGATAGAGACGCGACGCCGTCTTTCGTGCGCATTGCCACGAGATTTGGCGCGGCGCATTGCAGTTCGCGCGTATCCTCGATGATGACGACGCGATCGGCGGTCTTGGCCACTTCAGCGAGCAGCGCGTTGATCAGCGTGGTCTTGCCCGTGGAGGTGCCGCCTGCAACGAGAATGTTGGCGCGGTTGGCAACGCCCTGGCGCAGCGTGTCCGCCTGGCGCGCCGACATAATCCCGGCCGCGACATAGTCCTCAAGGGTGAAGATGGCGACGGCGGGCTTGCGGATCGCGAAGGCGGGCGCCGCGACGACGGGAGGAAGAAGCCCCTCGAAGCGCTCGCCCGTCTCGGGCAACTCCGCCGAGACGCGTGGGGCGCCGGCATGGACTTCGGCACCGACATGATGAGCGACGAGGCGAACGATGCGTTCGCCGTCCGCCGCCGACAGGCGCTCTCCTGTGTCGGACAAACCCTCGGACAGGCGATCGATCCACAAACGCCCATCGGGATTGAGCATCACCTCGACGATGCCGGCGTCGTCGAGATAGCGCGCGATCGCGGGTCCGAGCGCTGTGCGCAACATGCGTGCGCCGCGAGCCAGACCTTCTGAATTGTGAGGCGAAGCTGCCATCCTGTCCCCGTTTCGATCCGGGGAACATCGGCGGCCCCTGGACGGGGATGATTAAGAGAGCCGTATCTCGAGTGGTTTCAACACCTATGTCGAGGCGTAGTGACGTAGCGTGCAAATACAGGAGATTGGCGGTGCCGACGTAAACGGCGCAAGGCGGCCATTATTAGTTCTGCTTTAGGTACGGCGATTATATTATGGTCCTCGACAGGACGGGACCCGTAATCCACGTATTAGACTGCGCATGTCACGCCGTACAAAGGCGAATCCGCTGCGACAGCTGCGAGGGTGCCCAGCGTCTCTTGATTTTGTACCCAGCCAAGATCGAAAACATGGAGCCTGATTATGGACGACTACGACAACGAAAAAGGCGCAAAGCCTGAAGACGTGCGCGCCTCGTTGAAGGGATGGGCTTGGTTTATTGCTCTGACGCTCGGGATCTTTGGTGCCGCCTACGCTTGGATTGAGGTCTAAGCGCGCGCCTTAGGTCCGGGGCTTAGAGAGCCGACGCTGGCGCGCTGCAACACCGTCGATAGCCTCGAAGTCGCTGCGAAGCCCAGCTGCGAAATTGTCGCCGTAGGTCTGACGAAGGGTGTCCACCTTCGTGCGTGCTTTTCGCTAATCCTACCGTCCTGTTGCGGTGGCGCCCATCCAAACCTGGACAATCAATTGTCCGCTCGTAGGCAAAGCTGTCTGATCAAGCGGCTTCAGCACGAGTTGACCGTCGAGGCTTGTGGCGAACCACCACGTCGACCTTGTAGTCGAGCCGGTCCAGACAGCGAACCAGCCTGTCTATTGAAAACTTCCCCGTGCGCCCGGTCGCGATCGCGGAGACGTCGGGCTGCTTCATTCCGAGCAGTTCAGCCGACTTCGCCTGGGTCAGGCGCCGGCGCTTGATAATGGCGCGGATCTCGCGGGCCAGCTTGGCCTTGAGCAATTCCTCTTCGGGATTGTCAAAGCCGAGGTCCGCAAACACGTTGCCGCTGCTCACTTCGGCGGTGATGTCTTCTGTCATGACTTTGTTCCTTTCCCATAGTTTTCGCGGTAGTGAGCCTCGGCCGCCTTCAATCGCACTGTCACGAGATCGATTTCGTGCCTGGGTGTCTCCCTGCCCTTCTTCGACTTCTTCTGGAAGCAATGAAGCACGTAGATCACCCCGGCAAAGCGCACGGCATAGACGGCCCGATAGGTATCTCCGTCGAAGTCGTCGACCACCTCGAGGACGCTGCGGCCCCCAAAGCCCTTCAGGGCCTTGACAGCCGGGTGCTCCTCACCATTCTGGGCGTCGTTGATTGCGACACCCATCAACCGGCGAACATCGACCGGAAACTCGCGCAGGTCGCCCTTCGAGGATCCCATCCACACCGTGGGCTTTTGGTTTTTCATTCTCCTGCCTTATAGCATACAGACTATAATTTTCAACCAAGAATCCTGATCGAGGCTTGCAAAATCTCAGTCCTCCCGTCCATTTAGCCCACGGGCCCGCCGGGCTGGTTTGTGTCCAGGCCGCCATCGATATCCTCGGAGATCTCCTGGCGAAGCTTTGGACCTTTTGCCAGGCGCCGGCCGAGCGCGGTGACAAAGGCATCATAGCGCTCGCCCGCCTTGGCATGGGCAGCCTGCCCCGCGGGCTCGGGCAACGCTGGTGTTGTCGCCAGCCAGAAGCGGACGAAAACGGCGAGCGTCTCCACCGCTATTCCAACATCGCGCTCCTGGCGTGCCATGCGGCGATCGAGCTGGTCGAGCCGCTTGGTGATCGCCGCCTCCTGTCGCTCGGCGGCATCGGGTGAGAGGAACGACTCGATGGCCGCCTCGGCGACGAGCGACCGTGAAAAATCTCGACGCGCCGCATGTTCGGCCAGCCTGCTCATGACCTTCGGATCGAGATAGACGGACAGGCGTTGTTTGCGGGGTGGCTTTACCATGGGAGCCTCACATATCCACGCCGTCGCCGGGGTCGAGCGACGCCTGCCGCGCAACGCCTTGCATCAGGCGCGTCAGTCGACGGTTGCGGGCAACCTCGTCCTTCACGTCATCCAGGTGATCGATCTCGAACTCATTCTCGGTCGAAGGCTTCACGACCTGCTCGACGCGACTGAGCTCGGGTTGCCGACGACGCTCGGAATCAGTTGTGTCGTCATCCGTGGCCAACGGCGCCGACATGGCTTCGGCAATCTGCGGTCGGGAAGGCAGAGGCAGTCTGGTCCAGTCGTCGGGCCTCCCCTCCTCCGCCGCCGCCGTCAGCACCGGCGGCGGCAGGATACGCTCCCGGAGGCGAGCATCCTCATGATAGCGCGCCTTTTTGGCGCGGATCGGCGGCGCACCCGAGACCATGACGATCTCGTCGGTGGCCGGCAGTTGCATCACTTCACCCGGCGTGAGCAGCGGGCGAGCCGTCTCGGAGCGGGAGACCATGAGATGACCAAGCCACGGCGACAGCCGGTGGCCGGCATAGTTCCTCATGGCCCTCATCTCGGTCGCGGTTCCCAGAGCGTCGGACACCCGCTTGGCGGTGCGCTCATCATTGGTCGCAAAGCTTACCCGGACGTGGCAGTTGTCGAGGATCGAGTTGTTGGCGCCATACGCCCGCTCGATCTGATTGAGGGATTGAGCGATCAGGAAGCTTTTCAGCCCGTAGCCGGCCATGAAGGCGAGCGCCGACTCGAAGAAGTCGAGGCGGCCAAGCGCCGGGAACTCGTCGAGCATCAGGAGCAGCCGGTGCCCTTTCGCCCTCACCTGCAGATCTTCAGTCAAGCGGCGGCCGATCTGGTTGAGGATCAGGCGAATGAGCGGCTTGGTCCGGCTGATGTCGGACGGCGGCACGACGAGGTAGAGTGTCGTCGGATGCTTGTCGTCAACGAGGTCAGTGATGCGCCAGTCGCAGCGGCGGGTGACCTCGGCCACGACGGGATCACGATAGAGGCCAAGGAACGACATGGCGGTGGACAGCACGCCGGAGCGCTCGTTGTCTGATTTGTTCAAGAGCTCCCGCGCGGCGCTGGCGATGACCGGGTGCGGACCGGCCTCCCCCAGATGCGCCGTTTTCATCATGGCGGACAACGTCGATTCGATCGGACGCTTCGGATCGGAGAGGAAACCGGCCACGCCAGCAAGCGTCTTGTCCGGCTCGGCGTAGAGGACATGCAAGATCGCGCCGACCAGCAGGGCGTGGCTGGTCTTCTCCCAATGGTTTCGCCTCTCGAGCGAGCCTTCGGGATCGACCAGAATGTCGGCGATGTTCTGAACATCGCGGACCTCCCATTCGCCGCGACGCACCTCGAGCAGTGGATTGTAGGAAGAGGATTTCGGATTGGTCGGATCAAACAGCAGGACCCGGCCATGCCTGGCGCGAAAACCCGCGGTGAGTTGCCAGTTTTCGCCCTTGATGTCATGGACGACGGCTGAACTCGGCCAGGTCAGCAGCGACGGGACGACGAGGCCTACACCCTTGCCCGAACGTGTGGGCGCAAAGCACAGCACGTGCTCCGGTCCATCGTGGCGCAGATAGGCGCGGTCAAACCGCCCAAGCACCACTCCATCGGAGCCGAGAAGGCCCGTTGCCTTGATCTCCTGCTTGTCGGCCCAGCGGGCGGAGCCGTAGGTCTCGACCTTTCTTGGCCTCGCGCGCCCGCCAGACCGACATGCCGATGGCGACGGCGACGCAGGCGAAACCGCCGGAAGCCGCGATAAAGGCTCCCTCCACGAAGATCGACGGCGCGTAGGCATCGAAGCCATACCACCACCAGAAGAAGGACGGCGGAAGGTAAAACGGAAAGCCCAGGACATGGAACCATGGCCTGCCGAGCTCGGGCTGGAACGCCAGGCGCCAGGCCACCCATTGCGTCGCGCTCCAGATGGTGATCAGCACGATCATCAAGACCGCGAGGATCTGGCCCCAGAGTATCTTGGTGGCGGACATAGAAGCGGTCCTTTCTTCAACATGAGGTTAGAGGCCGAGGCCTCGCTTGCGGCCGAAGCTCCAGTCGATGCCGCCGTCATCGCGAGCGGTGCCCGAGACGTGGCGGCCAAGATGCTTTTCGAGGGACGGCGTCCAGGGCACCAGTTGGAACCCGAGGCCGTCATTGATCATGGCGAAGCGGCCCGACGCGAGCGTGAAGCGCTGCCGGTAGGAACCGGTGACATATTCGCCGCCGCGGGCGCGGTTGAAGGCCTGGCCGGTTTCGGCCGAGAGCTTTTCGCCGAGCGTCTCCAGTTCGCGGCGACGCAGCGTGTCGATGAGGCTGCGGGTGAAGGTTGTGCGTTGGCCATGTCGCTCGCCGAGGCCCTGTTCGACCAGATGGTCGGCGCGGCGCTGCATCGCCTGCCGCACCTCGGCGCCGAAGCCGCCTTCCGCCAACGCAGTCGGTTCGCGGGCGATGTTCTGGCGGTCAAGCCAGGTCGCGCCGGCGGCGGTGACCTGCCGCTCAATATCGAGATCGGAACGGACAGCGAGTGCTGCGCGCCCATGTCCCTGCGCGTCACTGAACTTGCGCAGCTCAACGATGGAACCCGGAGCGCTGTCGCCGGCGGCATCGAGATCGGACAGCTTGATGTGATGGGTGCGGCCGTCGGTGCCATCGACCACGGCGTAGGCACTGCCCTTCAGCTCATCATCAAGGCCGCGGTCGACCAGCCGACCGACGATAGGCGAGTCAAGGCGCTCCGCCGCCAGCACATAGTTCGCCGCGCCGCGCTCGATGCCCTGTTCTGTCAAGGCGCGATGCATACGCTTGATGATGTCGCCGCGCTCACCAAGCTCGCGCAGCGTCTCCTCGGCCTTTTCGCCGATCATCCATTGGCCTGGGCCGACCTGTTCGGCAAGGCCAAGGGTTTCGAGCTTGCGCACCCGCCCGACCTTCAGCACGTGATACTCATCGGGCTGAGCGTTCGCCGGGGACGCAAGATTGACAACGCCTGTGTCGCGGCCATCGCGAACAAGCTGCCGATCAAGTTGGGTCCAGCGTTCGGCTTCGACCTGGCGCTCCAGATTGCGATGGATGTCGACATCGGTGCGCGGGCCGAGCTCCTGCGTAACAAGGTCGGCGGCGCGGGCGCGCATCCCCTCCTTGATGTAATCGCGGGAGATCACAAGATCCTGCCCATCATCAGTCTGGCCGCGCAGGATGATGTGAAGGTGCGGGTTGTCGGTGTTCCAGTGATCGACGCCAGCCCAATCCAGTTTCGTGCCGAGGTCCTTTTCCATCTGACCCATCAGATCGCGGGCGAAGGATTTGAGGTCCGCCATGTCGACGGCATCTTCCGGCGAGACGATGAAGCGGAAGTGGTGCCGACCATCGCTGCACCGCTCGGCAAAAGCACCGTCATCCACCTCCCCGACTTTCGGCCCGAACAGCCTTGCCTTCTCCCCGTCACGGGTGACGCCCTCGCGGCGCAGATAGCTGAGATGGGCGGCAAGCGGGGCGCCGCGCGCGTGATGGCGCACCAGCCGTGTCTTGATGATCACGGTGCGCGAGCGGCCGGTGAGGAGACGATTGGCGCGCACGCTCGCCGAGCGGCCACGCCCGAAGGTCGAGCGATTACCCGGACGGATCCGGCCGGAGCGAGAGATACGGGCGCCCGCCTTCTGGGCGGCGGCAAGCGCCTGCGCGATGAAGGGCTTGGCGCGCTGGGCACTGGGCGAGCGGATACGGCCGGGCCGGATGCGGAAACCATCCTCGTCAGTCATCGTGAAGATCCGCACATCGTCTCAAGGCACCGAAATCACAGGTGAAACGGTGTTCCGGCGAGGTGCGCCACATGTTCGCACCTCGCGGAAATGCCACATAACCTCTTGAAACAGCACAACCGATCGACGCCGCACCTCGCGGCCTTTTATCTCGCCATCTTCCGGTTGTTCTGCCCACCTTCCGCCTCCATCCACGCCACGGTGCGCTGGGGCTCGCGGTTGCGCGAAGACGCCCATGTGCGCTCATGGCTGGATCCTGTCGCCGGCTCGCGCCACGAAGAGGCCTTCGGACAGCGGCACGATGGCGGAGACATCGCGCACGGTGGGTGGAGAGCTCGCGTCATTTGGCGGTCGCTCACTCGGCACGAGAGCGACAGCTTGTATGCGATCCGGCTGACCGACGAAGAGCGAGCCGCGCTTCCACGGAATGGCCTCGACAGACGTAACGGCGAAAGGGCGCATACCCTCGCTTTCACCGATCAGGGGCGCAAATGCTGCGACATAGGCGCGGGTCTCGGCCGGTAACGGACGCCCAGTGAGGTAGGCTTGGTAGCGTGCAGGTCCCGCATTGTAGGCGGCCAGAAATCCCGGAGAGCCGAAGCGATCGTGCAGTTCGCGCAGGTACGCCGTTCCAGCCAGGATATTGTCCCGGGCATCGAACGGATCGCGGCCGAGCGACCAACGGGCACGCAGTTCATCCCATGTGCCGGGCATGATCTGCATCAAGCCGCGGGCGCCTGCGCTGGACACGGCGCGCACAGCCCCCGCACTTTCCTTGCGCATGATGGCGCGTATCAACGCGGTCGGAACGCCGAAGCGGCGCGAGGCTTCTGCGATATGCGCGCCGAACGGATCGCGTTGCGACGATCGTGTGAGAGGTGTTTCCTGCGCCAAGGTCGCCGCCGGCATGACGGTCGCAACGGACAGGCCGCAAAGGAGGAGCAGAGCCATGCGCCGGGCAGCGCGAAGCGGCCCGGGCGCACCGCGATGGCTCGTCGACGGACGGCGAGCGCGCATCGTTCAATCCTTCTCGCTACGGTCGCGCGGTCGCCCCCAGTGCAGCGACCAGGAGGTTTTGTCGTCGCCATTGCGAAAGAGGTTGGCGCGTATCGGCTGCGCGAAGGTCGGGTCGTCGAGCTGGATCGAGACATAGTCTCCGGCCTTTTCGCTGGAGCGTTTCCAGCCGGCGCCGATCTCGGGGCCGTCCTCGCTTGCGGCGTGAATGCGGTAGTCAGGCGCATTCTCCGTTTCGCTCGCCTCTGCCGCCACGATGGCGATATCCAGGTTGAGACTGAGCGTGTGGATGCGCCCGCTATAGCCAGTCTTCTGGCGCGTGAATTCTCCGATCTGTTGCATGTCAGGCTCCTGTTTTCGAGTGGTGCGGTGATGAAGACTGGCGCCACGACGCGCGCCGCTGGTCGCGCGCTCACCGCGTTGGCGCGCACCATTCGAAGCGGCCGTTGCCGTCCTCGTCGGTCCACAGCGGGACGGCGCGGCCGATGATCTGGGCGGTGGAGGTGGGGCCGAAGTAGCGTCCGTCGAGGCTGTCGCGGACCTGCCGGTTCATCAGGAAGACTTCCCCTGTCGGGATGCGGCGGCAGCCCTGCCAGACCGGCAGGCCACGGCCCGCCCGATCACGCTTCAACGCCATGCCCGTCTCGTTTCCATCGACCGTGATGGTGAGGTTCGAGCGACAGACACGTTGCCCGGAAACGCCAAGGATGCGCTTCAGGAGTGGCACGCCCCTCGGCAGATAGCCGCGATCGGCGAGGAACGTCGCGAGTGGCTCGGGCGCGTCGACGGCCACAAGATCGGTGACTTCGAACGGCCCGTCGAAGTCGATCGTGTAGAAGCCGATCGGTGCGCTGGCTGACGCATTCCAGATGAGCTTCGTGGGCATCGAAGTGAGGCCGGGATAGCCGACGCCCATGGTTGCGACAACGCTGGCCAGGATGATCGCTGCGCGCGTCACGGCTCGGTCCTCTTGCGCAGCAGGAAGGCACGATGTTGGTCGAGTGTGTAGCTGCGCGGCGCGTGGCCGGCGGTTATCCGGTTATGGATGTGCCGCCAATGATCGGTCGATACCGACTCAGGTTCTATGCCGAGGGCTTGGATGGCGTCGATCGCCTGCAGCACGCGTTCGACCTTGGGCCAGCTCTCGACCTTCAGAAGGATGTCGCCGCCGGGGCGCACGAAGGGGAGCGTCTGATAGGCTTCGCCACGTGCGACCGCACGCACGATATCGATGCGTGAGATGATCGTTCCGAAGTCGTTCGCGGCCCAGCGAACGAACGCGAAGACCGCGCCGGGGCGATAGGACAGGATGCGCCGGCGACGATCAACGATCTGTTCCTGGGCGTGCGTGCCGAACCGTATCCAGTTCTCGATCCTCTTCTCGACCCAGGTCAGTTCGACATGGACGAGATTGTCGGTAGCGTGGTGCGTCGCCGGGAACGCGCCGCGCATGCGGGGAGCCGCAATGCCAATCATTTCGGTTCTCCTGATGTGGTGGGAAATGCGCGCGCTAGCCTCGCGCGCAGCGTGTTGGCGACGATGACGTCGTGCTCGAAAGCGGCGATGCGGTCGCGCACCTGCGGCGTCATGTCGATGGTCGGCCGCACGACGAAGGTCGCGAACTGATTTCGCTTGCAGGTCAATTCACCGGCGAGATGCAGCGTCAAAGTTGCCTTCCCGACACGGCTCTTTCGATTTAGGGGTGCGGCGCTCATCGGGCGGCTCCCGAGCGCGGATCAAGCGGCGGAGTCGGACCTTCGGAAGCGCTGGTTGCCGTGATGCGACCGCCAGAAACCGTCGACGTGTTGGGGGTGTTGTTGATGGTTACGCTGAGTGCGTGGCTGGCTCGCCGTACGAGCCTCTGCCCATCTTGCGCGCGTGCTTCAAAGTTAGAATCTGGGTTAGAGTCTAAGTTAAGGGCGCGATTTCGGCTTTGCTTTCCTACGGTTAGGCGCCGTTTCGGTTGCTGATAGCACGAGCCTGCGGTTCCCGATGGCACGATGGGTCCGGTTCCCGATAGCACGAGGCCGTCCACAGGCCTTCCACAGGAGCCGATCCGCTCGAAGGCAAGCAGAACCCGGCCGCCAATCTCCACTTCCAGCGCAAGGGTGTAGCCGGGCAGCGGCTGGCGGCGGATGATGTCGCGCAGCTCGAAGGCAAAGCGCTTGTAGGGCGACAGGCTGCCGGATTTCTGATGAAGGTGACGGAAGTCGAAGCGCCAGCCGTCGCGCTGGCGTCCGCCATGCTTGCGCACCAGCCGATAGAGCCAGCGCTCCAGCCCGCCAGTCAGGTCGAAATAGGCGCGATCGATCGTCAGCACGAGCGCCTCATCGAGGACTGCCTGGTAGAACCAGTCGGGGACGATCAACTCGATCCCCGCGGGTTTGCCATGGCGATTAATGCGCTCCTGCCACTCATTGATCCATGAGAAGCGGTGACGCCGGCCTTCGGCGGGCTGACGAATCGTCGTCGAGACGGTGGTCGACTGCAGCCGGTCAAGCCCCGCCTTCAGGCGCTGATAGTCGCGCAGGCTCTTGCCGCGGCCAACGAAGGTCAGAATCTCATAGGGCGTGGCGGCCATCAGGCGCGAGGTGCGAAGGCCCGCGTCGCGCGCCTCGACGATCTGGCTTGCGGCCCAGATCAGGATGTCGGCGTCCCAGATGGTCGCCATGCCATGATCGGGCACGGCTTCGACCCGGATCGTGACGTTGCCGGCCGTGAAGTCGATTGGCGCGACGCGATGGGTCTTGGACAGGGAGAAGAACGGATAGGCCATGAGATCCTGCGCATCTCGTGGGGCGAAGTCGCCAGGCAGCGCCCTGAACAGGTCGAGCTGCCCGCGCTCCGAAAGGGATTGGTTTCGAGCCACCATTGGAAATCCGCGCGCGGTCAGCGTGCGTATCGTCCGCCGTGCGTCGGCGGCGTCGGCGTGTGACGCTTGGCCGGCAGGACCGACCCCCGCGGATCGGATGTAGACGTGACAGCGCCGCGTTCGGCCCACGCCTGAAGATCGTCGACGGCATAGACGACACGGCCGCCGAGCTTGCGGTAGGAAGGACCAGTGCCATAGGTCCGGTGCTTTTCGAGCGTGCGGGCGGACAGGCTGAGGAAATCCGCGGCCTCCTTGGTGCGCAGGAAGCGCGGCGGCAAAACGGCGATATCGGGTCGCATGGGTCGAACCTCCGTGGGGTCTTGGGCAGCCGCTGGCGTTCAGCGGTGGGCGGAGACCACGGTGGCGGAGAGTAAGCTTCGTCAGGGATGGGGAAGTTGAGGGGGGCTAAAACTCCACCCCTTTTGCGCGGCCAGACCCGCTAGGATCGGCGGCGATGACGCAGGATTTGCAAATAGCCACCGCCGATCATGGCGGTGGCACCTTCGACCAGGCCGATCACCGCGTCGCGCAGTGCGGAAGTTTTCCAGGGATCGGCAGCGACGCGCTTAGACCCGTAAAGGGCGACGGCAATGTCGCGGTAGCTCGCGCCATTCGAATGGCCGTCAGCGGCCTGCATCATCAGACGAAAGCGGCGGCGCTGCTGCGGGGTCATCCGCGTGTCCGAAGGTTTGGGGCGCCCCTGCAACGAACGCCAGAAACGGGTGAGTGCTTCGATCCGTCCCAATGTTTCTGCGTCCAAGGGGATCAGCGCCGCCAGGTGACCGTGCGGGTCACTGCCGGGCAGAAGGAGAAGTTGGGTGACGACACCTGCACTATGGACAGTGTGGCGTCCTTCCGGGCTGTCGTGGACCACGCCCAGGCCGGTCAACGGCGCCGATCGCAAGGACGACAGGAATTCCGGCGCCGGCACGAGAGAAACCACAGCTGGATCGACGTCAGGCGACCACAGAACGTCTTGCGCCAAGGCGGACAAATCCGGCGTGGCCGGGAAATCGCAACCCCCACTGCCGCTGTGCCTCAGGGTGGAAGGGTGCTTTTTCGGATCTTGTGGTAAGGAGCGCTTGGTAGTGCCGTTGATAGGGTTGGTGACGCCGCAGACACTCCCAGGCGAGCCCTTCGATAGGTAATGTATCAAAATAATCATAGCTGGCATTGTCTCGCCAATGCGACGTATCCGGCCTCATCCAAGAGCTCCTCGCAAACAACGCGTAGACCCCGCCTCCAAACGATTCCGGGTTGTAGCGATTGGCGGAAGACCCTTGCCGGGCATCGGGTGATGCCACTTCGGCATCACCCGCGAACCACAGGCGCTGTGGTGCTAGTTGCCGGGTCGACGCAAGAGATGACGGTAGCCTGCACGCGCCATCCAGCGCGCTCGCGCCAGATGGCTGTCGTGGATGCGCCGGGCGCGTTGTGGCTCCTTCGTCAGATCAATGCCGAAGAGGATTTCGACCACCTCGCGCCAGTCCGCGCCGTCGTCGGCGGCGTCAAGCAGGCGCATATAGAGCTTGACGTGGTCCCGATCGTATTCGGTGAGTTCGTCACTGGTCGGCGCGGTTTCGTCAAACGGCTCGATCATCGCTTGCCTCGTCTTCACAGTGAAAGCCTGCATTTTATAGAAACAACAGCGCCGATGGAGGACGGTTGATAAGCATCAGGCGATGCGGTTTCGGCATCGCTCTCGGCTTGAGTGAATCGAACCGGACGTCCGCGGAAGAAGGCCCCGGCCTTCCGGCCGGGGCCTGCGCGGGTCCTTAGTCACCCCGCCGCGCGTTCGGGCGGGACCAGATGAGCGAGAAACCCTCCCCTTCCTCGTCGTCGAAGAGGTTGGCGTAGATCGGGGCGTTGAAGCTCGGATCGTCGAGCTTGAGACCCAGGTAATCGCGGCCTTCGTTGGAGGTCTTCGACCAGGCGGCGCCGATCTCGGCGCGGCCGACCAGCACCCGGTGGCTGGGAGCGTTCTCGCCGGTGGCGCGTGTGTCTGGGACGATGCGCACGTTCTTGGCTTGGACGCTGAGGGTGACGATGTCCCCGGTGAATTCGTTCGAGGCGGTCTTCTTGAAGGTGCCGATGGTAGCCATTGTAAGTCTCCGTTTTCTGTTCCCGAGCCCGCACCATGCGGCCTCGATGGCGATCGGGTGGCCGAAGGCGACCGACGACGCATCGCTTGCGACCGGAGCAACGCGGAGGACGGCGCAGGAACGACTTTCTTGTCTCGCGAGGAATGGCGGCGCTCGGGGTCCCCATGCGCTTGCGGCATGGGGTGGGAGCCGGCAGGGGAAGAAAGTCGAGATGCGCCGTTGCGGCCTAGGCGGTCGAGGCTTCAGCCGTCGTTCGGCCAGATCAGCCCATTGAAGAGGCCGTTTGGAGCGCTCTTGGGACAGATTGGGAACGGAGACGTTGGCGTGCAACGCGCCTCCGGCAGATCGCTACAGGCTTCACCGGCATCGCCCACGCATTCCAGGCACAGATTCCGCGCACCTGCAACGCCGCCGCCACCGCGCGCGCTGCCGTCCTGCTACCGACTTGTCGGTCTGCCATGGGCATCGACCAAAGAAAGTCCAAGTCCCAGACGAGGCCGCGCCGGCACGTGGCCGTTGCTCGATCCTGGCATGGAACCCGATTGCTCCAACCACCGATAATGAGGAGGCTAGGCCTTCGTCGGTCTGGTCCACCTGCGCCGCCCGCGGGGGTCTAGGCTCGAACCACGTCCCTGCCGGATTGGTCGGCTGACGTCATGCCCGCGACCCGCAGATATGCCGTGACGCCGACGGCGGTCGCGCCAATGACGGAGAAGACGACCTGCCAGGTTTCCGAAGGCATCATGTGCTTCGCGATGCCATGGGTGGCATGGTAGCCGGCAACCATCGCAGGCGCGACGAAGACAAGCGTGATCGCCAGCTTCGCCCACATGGAGCTGATAACGCCGAGGAGGATTTGGCCGATGCCGAGCGTCAACCCGGCTGCGAGGCTACCGACGAGGATCGCGCCAAGCCAGCCGGCACCGGTGTTGAATGCCCAGGTGCCTGCGCTGACCCCGACGAACAACGGAAGGGCGAAGATAGCAAGCGTGAAGAGCAACCAGCACAGGATGCCGATGGCCGCGATACAAAGAAACATGCCGAGGATGATCATGGTGGTGTCTCCGAGAGAATACCTCTGGCGATTGCGCCTTCCACCACCACCTCGGCGCAGCGCAGAGCATAGCAAGGGAAAAGGGCGGGCGAAACCCGCCGGTGTTCTTGGCGCGATTCCGCTCCGTCATGGGGCGAACGGGTCGATTTCGCCGATGATGGCGCTGTCGTCGCCGTCATACTCGTTCGCGGGCACGACCGAGAGAGTGCCGTCGCCGGCGCGAAAGATGACGATGGCTACCATGAGGGTGGCGGCGAGGCTGAAGGCGAATGCATGTGCGTCGGCGAGGGACATCGATCCGGCTCCTGTTTGAAGCGGAGGACCCTCCCCCGCTGACAGGCGCCCGATGTGTTCGGCGGATGGCCGCAATCACCGCGAAGGCGAAGCCGGAGCGGCGGCACGCTTCGCGTAGTCCGACCCCTTGCGGGTTGATGGCGTCAGGCCGTCGGCTGGACCAAGGATCAGCGCAATGGATCGCGGGGGTGGGGTCATCTTCAAGTCAGGAGCAGCGGCGTCGTTAGCGCGACGCTTATGTTCCATGAGAGTCTGAGCAAGCCGCCGCGCGATGTGGCGGGCGTCGAGCGAGAAACCGGGCGGCCATGAACGCGCTGGGTCCCGTTGGAAGCCGCCACGCTGAAAATGAGGATGAAGCTGGGCGATGACGCTGTGCAGTTGCGGTGGCAGGCCCAATCCAGCTCTCTCGGCGTAACGAGCGGCCTTGCCGAGATCGTGCCCGATATGGCGGCGATTCCAGCGATCGTCGGTCGCTGTTCTGAGAAGATGCGACTTCAGGAGCAATTCAATGGCGATGGCGATGGCGTGAAGGGCCGCATTGCGCCTGCCCAGATCCGCCGCCCGGTCAGCGCCATCGAGGCACACTGCGGCATTGCGCAAGAAGGTGTCGGCCAGCGCGATGTCCGGTGAAGCTATCGGGAAAGGATAAGAGCGACGGCTTGAAGAATGCCGTGCCTCCCCTGCTAATTTATAGGGGGGGTAAGTTCCGAAGGCGCATCGACCAGCGTCCGATATAGGCTGTCAACTTCTTCGTCGATCTCTTCGCGCCTGATCCCGAGCGCCTTAGCGTCGGCGTACAATTTGTGTGTGTACTCACTTATCGAAACCGTGTCGGCCTTCGCCGTTTCGGGGAGATTGTTGCCGATCCCAGCGATCGAGGAAATTGATACCGCGTGTACTCATGGAGCCTTAAGCTCCATTAAGCGCTTAGGTTCCGGCTGTTCGGTGGCGAGGTCATAGACTAGGCTGTTCGCAGCCGCCGAAGTAGCTTTTGACCTTCAATCAGGCCGCACGTCGGCCCAATCACTATGAATTGGCTTCGCACCAAAAATCCATGTGTGAGATGTAAGGCAAGAACCCCCATCGGAGTCCGTGAGTTCGACCTGGAGGATGATACCACCCCCGAACAGGCGTCATCGATCATACAGAAAGATGACGCACGACAGTCGCCAGTGATCGGGACCGACGAGACCGCGAAACAGATAGTCGCTCTGCTTCAGCGCGTCTCTCGCTGATTTCGTCAAGTTGCTCGCTTCGGGGGAGCTTCCAATCCTAGACGAGAAGACTGATCGCCAGCGAAAGCGACGGCATCTGCTTCATATTCGAATGCTCGGGAATACGTTTCACCGTTCCTCCCTATGATGCGAACAACCCACTCGCCCAACGAATGGCGGATCTCTAAGAAGAGGGAAGACGAAGGCGGCGGCCGGTACGTGACGCTGTGCAATGCCCTCGGGAGGCCTGTCCCGCCAAAATCGGCACCATCGGAGGAATGAACTTCACGCATGCACTGACTCCCGAGACCGCGAGTCAATTAGCGCGTGCTTAATTAGTTCCAGAACGTTTTAACGAATCGTTGACCGCGCTGTCCCATATAGGACGGCGCGGTCAAACCCCAACCTTGGCTGCGCAGGCGGCTTCGGCATTGAGTTCCACCCCGAACTGTCGGAGCCGCCACCCACATTTCACAATTTACCAGCAATGGTTGAATCAACCGTTACTGCACGTGCTTTCAATGGCGCTTCCCTGATCGTTAGACTTTGACGGAACAAACAGGGGATTCACAGGTTCGGCGTTCGAGACTCGACCGATGGAAGCGATCTTCGATGACATCGCCAACGCCCTCAGAGCGCCCCGCCAAGACGTGTGGCGCCCTGTCCGGCGCCTTCGCCATCGATATGGTCGGCGAACTCAACTCCCCACGTACGCCGCGTCCTGGCTGCGTCAAGGAAGCTCTTGGAACAGATGGCCGAACGCGAAGACCCCCCGCCGCCAAGTTGAGGCGGCTTCTATGGAAATCCGCTCATCTGACGCCAGAGCAGCGCTGGCAGGTCCATCAACCGGCTACCCTCAGAAGCAGTGCGACACCGACTCCATAAGGGATGAACACAGCCGCCAACGCGACCCAGATGCCCGGATCGGCGAGCACGTGCATTTCCTTGCGAAGCTGTTCCAGACCAACGGCAAAAGGCCGGCTGTGTTCCCAAACCGGAAAAGGCCGGCGCACACATGCGGTCGACGGGCATTAGGTTCCATTGCTAGATCACAAGCAAGCGCGCTTACCTGCAGCGGAACCTGACAGCCATACGACCGTTATTCGAAAGGACAACGAAAGGAGATCGCCATCATGGACTGGAATCGCGTCGAAGGAAATTGGAAGCAATTCAAAGGTAAGGTCAAGGAGCAGTGGGGCAAGCTCACTGATGATGATCTCGACCGCATAGCCGGCAACCGCGATCAGCTCGAAGGTACGATCCAGGAACGCTACGGCATTGAGAAGGATCGCGTGCGGCGAGACGTCGACGACTGGTATGGTCGACAAGACTCGTATTAGGACGGTGCGCCGTTCGGATCGACCTTGTCGGCTTCCAGCCGCGTTGATCTCCACAATGGAGATTGTAGAAATGTCCATCCACAAAGAAGACTATCGAACGAACAAGGCTGACTACCTGATAGCGAAAAGGCCAGATCTGGTTGAGAAGACCAAGCCGAAAAAGAAGACGTTGCGGCGTGACGATCAGCGTTCCGCAAAGTTATTGGAAAACCCCGCCGCGTTACCCGAGAGGCCGGCATCACGCCGTTAGAAATCGCAGAAGGTCAAGAGGAACATTTAAGCGATATTGAATGTTCGACTGTTTATGGACAGCCGAACCGTACTCTCAGCAGATCAATCCAGAGCAGCACGAGCCCTACTGAACTGGTCGCGTGTGCGACTTGCCGCAAAGGCAGATCTTAGCGAAATGGCCATCAGCGATCTTGAGAACGGATTCAGGAAATCGCGTCCCCACAACATCGCGGCGATCCGCAAAGCGTTTGAAGACGCCGGAATCGTCTTCACCGTCGAAGGCACTCCATCGCTCGCCCGCTCAGAAGGTGGCAGCGGCCTCGCCACCGACAATAGACAGTGGCGCCGGCGGCAGAGAAAATAATAAGGGCGAAAAGCCTACTCAGGAGCGTCTTAGGCTCGGAACTCATACCGGAAGGCTCGCAATGCGGAGCGCTGATTTACGGCTTTGAAGATTGCCGATCTCGTCGACCAAGGTCAGGCCGCTCAATCTGCGATCGAACTCTATGGGCTTGAAGCGCCGACCGCCGTGGCGCACTGCGCTTTGGAGGCACATTTCGACGGCCGACCAAATGACTTCCGCTTTTGGTGCGATGTCTTTCACCAACTGAGAAGACCAAACTGACGGAACTTTTGCCGCGGAATCGTGTTCGTTCGAGCATGACCAGAATAGCAGCCCTTGGCCCACGCATCCCCGGCAAACCACATTCGCCGGCAGACGGACAAGACCGTTTCGACCTTTGGCCCGATATGCGGCCAGCAGGTTGACCGCCGCGACTTCCGTCAAGTGATGTGGCACGAGCAACCAGATCACGAGCCGCTTGAATGGACGCTTAGAGCAGTTCAGATTTTGACTGAATCTGCGGGATTCCCGTGAGAGTGGTTTTGTGATTCAAGATGCTGGCTGGATCGGAGGCCAGCATCAGATGACGGCTCCCCCTCAACGTCCGCAGGAATTTGGAGGATCAGCTGCGCCAAAGCCAGAAAATGGAGGCGGTGGGGCAACTCACGGGCGGTATCGCGCACGACTTCAACAACATGCTGGGAGTTGTCATCTCAGGACTCAACTTGATCCAGCGGCGCGTCGACCGCGGCGAGCCCGGCGTGCACCAACTGATCGCAGCCGCGACCGAGGGTGCCCACAAAGCTGCCATGCTGACGCAAAGGCTACTGGCTTTTTCCCGGCAGCAGCCGCTTTCCCCTGAATCCCTCGACGTCGGCCGGATGGTGCAGGATATGTCGGAGCTTTTGCGCCGGACCCTGGGCGAGCACGTAACACTCAATACGGTCGTGCAATCCGATGACGGTGCAGTGCTCGCTGATCCCAGCCAACTCGAAAATGTCCTCGTAAATCTGGCGGTCAACGCTCGCGATGCCATGCCGGAGGGCGGAACCCTGACAATCGAAACCTCTGCACTCCTGGTCGACCAGTCGGTTGCTGCAGATCATGGCATTTCCCCCGGCCCCTACGTCCTTATTGCGGTGAGGGACACGGGCTCGGGTATGAGCGCGGAGGTTCTGGAAAGAGCCTTCGAGCCGTTTTTTACCACCAAAGGTGTCGGCAAGGGAACCGGCCTTGGGCTGAGTCAGGTGTTTGGCTTCGTCAAGCAGTCCGGTGGCTATGTCAAAATCGATTCAAAACTGGGGGTGGGGACTACCATCAGCATCTGGTTGCCAAGGCACAATGGTCCCGCCGATGGAGCACGGCGGGCGAACAGCCAAGACGTTGCCAATGGCAAGCCAGAGGAATTGATCCTCGTCGTCGAGGACGAGGCGAGTGTAAGACAACTGACAATGCAAATGCTCGAGGATCTCGACTATTCGGTGATTTCTGCTGAGAATGGGGTTGAAGGCCTGCGCATTCTTGAGGATCGAGGAGACGTTTCCTTGCTGCTGACGGATGTTGTCATGCCCGGAATGAACGGTCGGGAATTTGCGGATGCTGCCGTTGAATTGCGGCCTGACTTGAGGGTGCTCTTTACGTCCGGTTACGCACGTGATGCCATAGTTCGCAATGGGATCATCGATCCAAACGTTCAACTCCTGCAGAAACCCGCTACCCTCCAAGCTCTCGCCCAGAAAGTCAGATTGGTTCTGGATAACTAGCCATTCGGCAACCGGCCGTTCCGGTTTTCAGGCAAGAGGGTAGCGCGCTCGACCTGTCATATTAGACGCAAAGCGGTCATTGAGCTCTATTGAGAGCTTCGGGTCACCACGAGCGTCCGCGGTGATGCCGCCGACATTTCTCCTCGGGTCTCTACCGACGTGGTCGCGGGTGCAACAATCTGTTGCACAACTCTGCTATCTGTCCCGCCAATGCCTGACCCTCAACTTGCTCACCCCTGAATAAGTCATCGCTCGCTGTCACGGCCAGGTAAGCGACGGGACTCTTCGAACGGGCGCGTTGCATGCGGATCAGGCCATCGTTCCTCAAGATCAGCAAAGCAATCATCTATCCCAGCGGCGAGTGGATCGCTGGGACAAATCGATCGTGGTCGTCTGCAAACAAAGACGCGAACTGCCGCGGGAGAAGAAGACGGCACGGCCAGAGTAAGCAGAGAGGCGGTTCATTCGCCCGAGAGGCGTGGGTTAGAGAAATATGCGTGCGAATCCGTGCTCGATCGGGGCGTCACAGTTTTCATACATAACTAACCCGCTCGATACCCTTTGCGAACGCAGCGTCACGTCTAATCAGAATGGCTTTGAAGAGCGTGACTTGAGCATCTCTGTCGCGGGTGTTTTGGGGGTTAAATCCGCCCTTCCCTACGGTTGTGTGCGTCAAGTTCTGCAAAATGGGCGATCATGAAACTGGTCATGCGGCTTGGCGTAGAGCGAGCTTCTTGTGCTCGCGCAGATCATCCATGTTGATATAGCGGTTGGCCTCCATCCAGTTTTCATTGGTTTCGACGGCCAGCTGACCAGGCGCAGGCGCAGGCAGCTTTCGGCGTTCGGGAAGATGCGCACGACATAGGTGCGCCGGCGGATTTCCTCGTTGAGCCGTTCAAGCATGTTGGTGGACTTGAGGTGCTTGTGATGCTGACGCGGCAGCCGGAAGAAAGTCAGCGTCTGTTCTATGGCTTCTTCCGCCCAGGTGGTCAGCCGCGGGTAGCGGGCGGACCATTTGGACAGCCATGCGGCAAGATCAGCCCTGGCCTCTGCGAGATCGCGCCGGTCGTAGAGCCAGCGCAATTCCTGCAGGCAGTCGTCGCCGTGCTTCCTCGGCAGATGATCGAGCGCGTTCCTGAGGAAGTGCACGTAGCAGCGTTGCCAGGCGGCTTCGGGGATCACCTCGCCGATCGCCGCGACCAGGCCGGCGTGATCGTCGGACACAACCAACTCGACGCCCTTGAGGCCGCGCGCCTTGAGGCCGACGAGGAAGTCCCTCCAGGCCGAGCGGCTCTCGCGATTGGCCATCTCCACGGCCAGGATCTGGCGCCTTCCGTCCCAGTCGATACCGACCGCGATCAGCACCGCCTGGCTCATGACAACACCGGCTTCACGCACCTTCTCGTAGCGCGCATCGAGGATGAGGTAAGGAAACGGCTCCTGAGGTCGTTCGGCAAACGCCTTCAGGCTCTCGTCCAAGCGCTTGTTGATGGCCGAGATCGACGAAGCCGAGAAGGCATGACCGCACAGCTCTTCCGTGATCGCCTTGACCTTGCGGGTCGACACGCCCTGGACATACATCTCCGCAAGCGTTGCCACCAAGGCCCGCTCCGAACGCTGGTAGCGCTCGAACAGCTCGGTGGAGAAGTGACCCGCCCGGTCCTGTGGAACCCGCAGCTCAAGCTTGCCCACCCGGGTGACCAGGGTGCGGCCGTAGTAACCCGAGCGATAGCCAAGGCGCTCAGGCGTGCGTTCGCCCTTCGAAGCACCCAGCGCCTCCTCCATCTCGGCCTCGAGAACCTCCTGCATTACCGCACGGATCACTTCGTGCAGCCCCTCCGGGTTCGAAAGCAGAATGTCTTTGACGGCAGCGCTGGTCGATTTACCTTCTGTCTTGGTCATGGTGGCGTTCCTTCCAGGGAATCGGTGACGTTGAACATCACCAGCCTGCCATGACCGCCCTCTCTCAGCGAATTGCAGAACTCTCAGCACACTACCTTCCCTACTCGCAATGCGACGCGCGCTTCACGCCCTGCCTGTGATCGGTATGACTGAGATGGGGCCGCAAGCGGACCGTCAGCTTCGCGGTGAAAATCCTCAGAAAGCGGCCAGCATGTAGTCGTCGCACGGCTGAAAGAGAGGCGTGACGGGCGAGGAATAGGTCTGGTTTCACCTGATCACCTACGCAGGCAGTTCGACGATCATTGAGCGGCGAGAACGCGGCCCGAGGCAGGAGCTTTGAGCGTCCGATTTTTCACGATCGACCTTCAGGCTCGTCGAGCGCATCGTCTCGACGTTACTGCCGAAACCGAGCCTCCATGCCGGCGCCCTGGGGAGGCAAGACAGCCAGCAACTGGACGGCTCGGGGATTTAGCACCGTTCACCCAGAGCTTTTTGTCGAGATGCAGGCGTATCCGCTGGCTTTCTGCGAAGGACAGCGCAAACGATTCAGGCCGAATGAGCGTGTAATTTCCTGGTCGGTCTCTATGATGCGGACGACCCTACCCATTCGCCACTGGCTCCGACTACTTCCACGCAAGGCGTGGCCCTGCGAATTGGCACCACCTTGCCCATCACATCCTCCCTACGAAACGCAATGGGAAGTCGATTTAAGACCGTCGTAGTCGGTAGTTCAATAACTAATGCTTGCTCGGAATCGGACGAGCCATCCTGGATGGGCAGTACGAAGGCTGGTTGAATGGCTAACTTGTCATGCCACCTCGGTCAGGCGAACCTTCGGGGACCTCCCGTGATATAGCCTATGCTTCAGGTTGTTGGCATTCAGGATGGCTGCCAGCTCTTCAGCATACTCCATGTCGGGAAGGTCGACAGAAGGGTGGCCCACCATAATAGCCGGCTGCCCGGTGAACACGTCGAACACCGTCCACGTCCCATCCGGTTCCCGCCTTACCTCGTACCGCAGAGTTGCCATGAGGGGATCACATAGGTCGCCGTTTAGGGGTGGGAGTATTTGGTCCACGGTGACGCCGGGCCACCTGAAAGCACCGAGACAGTCGGCGCTTAGTAACGCGCCCGCCCACCCGACATGTCGAATACCGCGCCGGTATTGAAGTTGCTGGCGTCCGAGCACAGCCAGGCCACCATGTGGGCAACTTCTTCGACCCGGCCGAGCCGGTTCATTGGACTATCGGCGATCATTGTCTCGACAGCTGCGACCCCGAGGTTTCGGATCATGTCAGTATCGATTGGCCCAGGAGCGACGCAGTTCACGCGTATGTTTGTATTGGCAACCTCACGCCCAAGCGCCTTTGTGAAGACTACGATACCTGCGCTGGAGGCTGAATAGGCGGCAAGGTTGGCAAGTCCTTCCTTGCCCGCCAAAGAGCCCATATTGACAATGCGGCCAACACCCCATTTTCGCATGTGGGGCAAAACCAACTGCGTCACTTGCATCGTGCCGATCAGATTGGTTTCGATGATGCTTCGCCAGTCTGCAGGTTCGTGTTGGTCAAACGGGTGAAGGGTTCCTAGATAACCGGCGTTGTTAACCAGAACGTCTATACGCAGGCCACGATCGACGATCATGTTGATCGCATGGGTTACCTGATCGCGGCTGGTAATATCGACCTTCGTAGACACCACACCCTTCAGTTCGATCTGATCTCGATCCCACACGTGCACTGAGGCACCCGACGCTACAAGGCGCTCTACGATTGCCTTGCCGATACTCTTTGCTCCGCCGGTTACGACGGCTGTCTTGCCAATGAGGTCATATGATACCGGCACAAAGCCCCCATTCATGTGTGTTCACACGGGATAAGTTTAGCAGGATCGCATATTTTCGCCAGCGGCCAGATGGTCTGGGGGGCGCCGGAGCCAGCTATGACCTGATCGGTAGCGAGCTCCAGATCGTACACAGCTTCGCCTTGCGGCGCCGCCTGGCGCTTTTCGTCACCTTTTCCTGTTCAGATGCCTCTTGGCAGGTCAAGGGGGCTAGACGATGTTGTTCTTTGTCCCGCTCTCCTGCGGCGACACGCCATTGCCCAGTTTGAAAGAACCAAAGAGACAATCAGGACAGGCCGGCGATATTTCGATGAAGGGCTTTCGCCATTAGTTAGCGCAGGCTAATATGCGTTCTTCGCGGTCAGAGAGCCGCCTGCATGTTGGGCAGAGATGCTTTAGCACCTGATACAATCGTGCCAGCCGCGATGCCTATCCCAATTTGCCTTGGCGTCTTCCCCGACGGGCTCTGGCTAGAAGCATTCCAAACCGATCAGGATATCCGTGCCTATTGGAGAGGCTATGCCCTTGCGGGCACGGTGTGCGCCGTTTTGCTGATCATCGAGCTTGTGACAATTCACCTGCTGCTCTGACGTAGCAGCGCTGTCTTGATGGCGCTATCGCTGTAGCGGTCGGACCGCTCTAGTGCGCCTTCTCCGCCTCCATCGTTGAGCAGTCAATTTCAGCTCGAGCGGGCTGGACGAGGGGAGCGCGGGCGCATGACCGTGGTGCCTACATTCGTCGTGACCACGCAGCCCACCTCATATCGGCCGACCACCACGCTTCCGCTTGCATAAGCCTCGGCGCGAATTCGATCTTGCAGCGTTTCGGGACCGAGTTCTGAAGCTGCGATAACGCCCATCTGCTCCATGACCGGAGCCATGGTCGCTGCGAGATTGGAGATCAGATCAATGCCGCTCATACTGTCTGATCCACCTCCGGCGAGAGCACTTACCGCCTGGCCCCGGCCGGCGTTTCGTTCGATTGGAAGCACCGGCGCAATGTCGCCGCGGACTAGCGTCCGTCATCTGCCCTGCCGTATGCATTCGGGGTAATGCCACCAACTGCGGTCCATGGTATGGTCCCGAGCGCACGCAGTGGCGCCTGATAAACAATCAGGAGTGAACGGGAGTGGCGGCCATTGAGGCGCTATAAGAAGTTTATTTTGCATTGCGGAATTCACAAGACTGGAAGCTCTTATCTTCAGGCGAGCCTGGCCTCCAATCGGGATCTGTTGGCGGGGAACTCGATCCATTACCCCGACCCCCACGACCCGGCCAATGAAGCGTTCGGGCCGCAGCACAGCATAGCCGCAATCGGTTACGACGACAGCAAATCGTTTGAGCAGAACGTTGGCGCGTTCTTCGCACTCGATTCCGATTGCGAGACGTTGCTGATGTCAGGCGAGGAATTTTCGCGAGCCAGCACTCATCCATCTTTTTTTCAGGGTCTGTTGGATATTGGCGCCGAGGTGAAGGTGGTGTTCTATTTGCGGCGCTTCGATCACTTGCTTGAGAGCGTGTATGCGCAATGCGTCAAAGACTACCTGACGGGCCCCATCGAAGTCGCGGAATATCAACTTGATTTCTACGAAATCCTGCGACCGTTTGTTGAGGCGCTCGGACCTGATCGTGTTGTCGTTCGACCATACAACCCTAAATTTTGGCCCGGCGAATTGATCGGTC
The DNA here is from genome assembly GCF_057786095.1 of Mesorhizobium sp. P160219. Lineage (NCBI taxonomy): Bacteria > Pseudomonadati > Pseudomonadota > Alphaproteobacteria > Hyphomicrobiales > Phyllobacteriaceae > Mesorhizobium > Mesorhizobium sp. P160219. Next base: position 3,864,817 of record NZ_JBYNWG010000001.1, on the reverse strand, counting down.
AGGATTTCTTCTCTGCAATTGGCTTGCCTCACCTCTGGGGCGCCATGAGGAAGCCGGCCGGCCGGATCAACGAAAGTCTGTCACGGCCGGAAACATACATGATTTCAGTTACTGAAGGCATCGCTGAAAAGCAGCGCTTGATGGACCACTTCCGAGCCCGGCCTTTCCCGGACTGCGACAGGGCCAAGTTCTTCCGGTCACCCGATTTTCGCTTTGACTTCAACCTGAGATACATCGGCTTGAACTCTGGCGTCGCCGCCCTCAATGGCGGGGTGGACATCACCGAGTTTCTCGATCTGGCCAACGTCGATGATGATCCACATTGGCAAGCGTTCGACCCGAACGACCCTCAGATAGTCGACTATCTTGAAACCTTCAGGGCCAAGCATTCGGACTTAGACGGTGGGGATGATTGGGAAGTGCGTGAAGATGGCATCGAGGGGATGCGCTTTTAGGGCGCGGATAATCGGGCGGAAACACTTACCCAACCGTAGGGTAAGGGCCGCTAGCTAAAAGCCCGCCAACCTTTCGGTGGGCGGGCCTCTACTGTCGGAACTGGAGAGTGTCATGTCGACAGCTCCGGCACTTGCGAACGGTTTGGTTAGTGGCGCCAGATCAGCAGGCAGAGCTGGCGCAGGTCACGATCATAAACGCCCCGGCTCTCGATCACGTCGATGCAGCGCTTCTTGAACCGAGTGATTTCGGCGCTCGACATAGCGTCGACAATGCGAGGCAGATCCGTATTGGTCGGATGGTCGGGGGACTCGGTTCCGACAGTGGCACCGCTCGTGCCAGTGGGGGCAGTGGTTCCGTCGTCGCCAACTGCGGCGTTCGCCGGCATGCAAAGATTTGCGAGAACGGCTCCAATCGCCATGCTTCCCACCAGGATCTCAAAAATCTTTGTCATAATTCGCATCCAGGATGGCCCCTTTTCCAAACCAAGGCCGGCGGGATTTTGCTCGCAACCAGCGGGACGGTGACAGTCGTTGAGTGATTGATTGGGTATTGATCGAAAAACGGGAACGCGATCAGATAGGCGTAGTCGGCGGTAAGATGTGCCATGCGGAAACCTCCGCTGGCGGCATCAATTATCATCCACGACATCCTCCAATATCCGGGTGAAGGTGCTGAAAGACATAGCTCATTAGAAAGCACGGATAGATGAATGAATGTCTAAAAACTCCTTTCCTATTCTTTGCAATGACAGTGTTAGGCGTCCTTAGCCGTGTTAACCGTTGATCAGCGTGAGGCGAGTTCCTGCGGTATCGCGTTCAGCTCGGCCTTTGCGGCGTTGGGATGCGCGCCTCTCGCAAAAGCGATGGCCAGTTGTGGAGCTGCTATTTGTTCTCCTCGCGGAAGTCCTGCAGCGATGCATGCCGCAGGTCATCCTCCACACGCAAGTGCTTCACGCGGCCGATCAGCCCGGCTTGACCCATTGCGTCGCAGGCCGCTTCATGACGCCCTTGGGCGCCGTGCCTGGGTGCTCCTGGACGCGTTTCCATAGCCTCTCGCGCATTTCCCGGTTCAAGGTGACGAATGCGCTGCCGACATAGCGCCCGGTGCCGCGCTCAGCCATCAGAGCGAAAGCCGGCTTGCCCGCTTCACGCTCGACGCCGAGCAGATCGAACTCGTCAATCGCATAGCACTTGGCCTTCAGCCAGTTGGTCGACGGACCGCTTCGGTATTTGCTGTCCTTCCGCTTCGACACCATGCCTTCAAGTCCGGCCTTGTCGAGCAAGTGAAAGATGGCCTTGGCTTCCCCCGGCAAGGGCTCGCTGAACTGAATACGCCCGCCGGGCTCGATCATGCCGGCCAGGATCTCGCGCCGCTCCTCTAGCGCCATATCGCGCAGATCGTGGCCGTTAAGATGAAGCAGATCAAAGGCAACAAAATACAAGTCGTGCTGCCGGCGGGTAATGGCTTTGCGCAGCGCTGCGAAGTCCGAAAGGCCCTTGTCGTTCAGAACGAGGATCTCGCCGTCGACAATGGCGCTTTCGGCACCAAGGCGCTTGGCCTCTCTCACCAGGTCGCGATATTTCGCCGTCCAGTCGTGGCCGTTGCGCGTATAAATGCGTGTGCCGTCTTCATCGATGATCATCTGCGATCGGTAGCCGTCGAACTTGACCTCGTGGGTCCAGCCTTCACCCTCGGGAGGGTTCTCCACAAGGGTCGGCATCAACGGCTCGATGAACTTCAAACGCATGCACTGATCCGCCCTCCGGCGATTTAATAAGATTAAGCTAAAATAGTTCCGAAACTGGAAATCAGCCTCTTGGGTGCAACAAACTCGTCAACTCGGCGTTGCGGGATGAGCGAAGGAGGAATCGATATGGCCGACGACAAGAGCAAGCGGGACTTCCGCGATCGGGACCGGGTCTCGGCCGATGAGGATTATGAAGTCGAGTATTTCGCAACAAAGACCGGCATCACACCCCAGCAGGTGAAAGAGCTGATCGCGAAGCACGGCAACCAACGCGAAACGCTGGAGCGAGAAGCGAAGGCTCTGCGGAAATAATGACCAGGCTATCGGATCTCGGCAGACCAATAATTGGGCACCGACATGAAGGCCCGCCCGCGAGCGAGCTCGATCATTTCATGCCTTGCCCTGTTTGCGGCCAACAGATCGACATGTGCGATTTTCGCCAGGTCGCTTATCATTCCGATCCGGATCACGATCAGCCTATCGAACTAGACGCCTAGGAACAAAAGTGCCGAAATACCACGTTGAGGAAATGGACGGCGATACCGTGACGGCTACCCACATCGTCAACGCGACAACGCCGATCAGGGCGGCGCGGGAAGCGACAGAGCGCGACATCACTCTGCGCACCACCGAGCCCATCTGGATCAGGGTTGCCGACGAAAAGCGCGGCCACATATTCGAATACAGTTTCAGCCTGTAGCTGGCGATCCAACTCGGCTAGCTGAGTTTGGATGGCATACCATGCCGTCGACTTCGATACGCAAGTTCGACTATGACCCGAACACCAGGGTTCTCTCGGTTTGGTTTGTAGCGAGCGGGAAGCATTACGAGTTTTTGGACGTACCTGCTGAGGCCGTTGCCGCGTTCAAAGCTGCCTTTGCCAAGGGCGTCTATTTTAACAGCCACATCCGCAATCGTTATGCATTCCGGCTCGCGGCAGGGAGGGCAGCAGCCGCGTCGGGCGATTGACAGAATTTCAGATTCGAGGCGGCCCGCGCCATCGCAGGGGAGCAACTGTGCGAATTGACCAGGTTCCGAGGGCAAACGAAAACGCCCGCCGGCCGGGCCAGCGGGCGCGTATTATATTAAGCTAGGTGCTGGGCCTATTTGCCCATCATCATCGCAGCTTTGCAGAAGTTCTCATGGGCCTTCGCAATATCTGCGTCAGCGCAGTCCTTCATCACAGCGTCCTTATCCTCCTGAGACATAGCCGACCAAGCGGTTTTCGCTTCGGCCTCAGACTTCATGGTCTTCATGCTGCTGTCCGTGAAGAAAGGAGACATTTTTGCAGGATCGTCGAGCGCAGACGTGCCAGTGGAACTGCCGGCAAAGGCCGATCCGGTCATAAGGGCAAATGTCGCGCCGAGAATGAGCATTTTCGAATTCATCAAAATTCCTCCGAATGCAACTGCTTGAATGCAGCCGTGCTAATTCAACGCTTGCGGGTAGAAAGGGTTTCCAGCCAAATTGAAAATTGTAGAAATTGCTACCGATATTTCGTCGTCAACCTAGGAGGAATTGGCCCGCAAGTTCGGTCAAGGCGGCCGGCGGCCACCATCGATGCTGCAATTGCCTGGCCGGTTGCCCCGGACTTGTTCAGGGATGGCCCGCGCTTGCTTCCGAGCGCGGGCCGACCATGATGAGTGAGGGGCGATCTTGGTCACCGGCAGGACCGCTTAAGAACGAGCCGGGTGTGACCGAACAGCCTCAGGGTGAGGATGTTCCCGACTGACGCAAAAAAGCCCGCCAGCGTGAGCCAGCGGGCAATCGGCCTTGAGTATACTAGAACGAGTTCCCCGGCTCGCTCGTTGAGAGGCATGAAAGACAAATGGGAATCTGACCACCAGTTCGTCGAAGGCGCCCGCCGTAGCCAGCGATGGGCGGAGAGAGAACTTGAATCCCTACAATCGACCATCCAAGAGACGCGCCGTGTCCTAGAGGCTTCACGGAAGCTCTTGGAAAAAATTGCCGAGCGCGAAGACCATACGCAGCCGTAGGGAATGGCCGGTGCAGTTGGGCATGCTTGTGGGCTTAACCGCACCGATATTGCATAAGTCACGGCTGATGGGCAAACCCACGGCCAGTACTTTCCGTGCAGGTGGACAGCTCGCCGGGCGAAGACCCCAACCACCTCGATCCCGGCGAGCCTAGACCTGATCAGAGTACGCGATCAGGACCGGGGATCAGCCGGCGATAGTGGCATCTCTTGCAGGTCAACCATTGTGAAGCACAGCTTCTGATCGGACCTGCTGCCGTGTCGAATGGAATAGGCGCGAGTGATTTCCGCACCAAAAAGAAAAATTTCCGCCGAGTAGTAAGCCCACAACAGGATGACGAGCAGCCCACCGGCGGCCCCATATGAGGCCGCGACCGCGCTGGAGCCTATATACCAACCGATAAGCGATTTCCCGAGCGTGAACAGGGCAGCAGTCACAACAGCGCCAATCCAGACATCCCGCCATTCCAGGGTTCGATCAGGCAAGATCTTGAAGATGGCAGCGAAAATAGCTGCGAGGAGGACAAAAGAAACGACCGCGTTGATAACGCCCAGGACAAGTGTCCCGAACGGCAACTGTGCGTTGATGAGGTTGCCTAGGGCCGAAATCGCCGCGCTCGCGACTAGAGAGACGAGCAACATGAAGCCAAGTGCGGTGACCAGTCCCAGACTTACCGCACGTGCGCGCACCAGGCGCGACAACGAACTTCCCTGCGCTTCGACCTTCCATATCATGTTCAAAGACTGCTGTATTTCGCCGAAGACCCCGGAAGCGCTCACAAGCAAGGTGATGATGCCAATCACCGCCGGCCAAGTGCCGCCGGATGGCTTTTCGGATGCGCTCTTCAGTGCGGTTTGCAGGATATTTGCGCTTTCTGTACCCATCATCCCTGTGATTTGGGCGGACAATGCCGCTTGCGCTGCCTCGTGACCGAATGCGAGACCCGCAATTGCAACCACGATGAGCAGAATTGGCGCCAACGATGTTGTGGCATAAAAAGCGATTGCTGCGCCATGGCTGAGAGCATTGTCGTTGACGAACCCAACGACGGCTTCTCGCACCATTGCCCATGCATTTGTGATCCCGCGATGCATTTTTCGCCCCAGTCGAATTGGCGTTCACTAGCAATGCACCAGCACATGTGATGTTCCGGTTGCGGGCTGTGGCAGGAGTTTCGCACCGACTTCCGCGGAGGGTCGCCGGCATAGAACTTCCGCTCCGATGCGCTCGCATCGCCTTCGCCCCCATTTCGGGACGCGCATTTGATAATGGTTTTCTCAAGATCATTTTAGTTCGTTCGGAAACCATAGAAGCGGAGGCTGGCTCGTTTGCACCGACAAGGACAACAGCACGGAGGAGGTGTTGGAGGCGGCGCAGGAAGCTGGCGTGCATCCTGCGATCTCCGCCGGCCGCTGGCGGTACGAGCATCCGGACTATCGCCGCTTTTCCAAGCTGATTGGTCGAGGTGAGATTAAAACCGTCCTGAGCCTCAATATCGCTTTGAGGCGCCAAAGCTGCCAACGCGGTACCACCGTGTCTGCTTTCAGGCAGCGGCAACCAACGTCGTTGCGGCCAAGATCGCGCCACCAGCGGAATGGCACCTTTCCGCTGGTTTGCACCAGAAGCAGACCTTCTGCTCTCGTTCCATATACTGCCGGACCGCATGCGCCTCATATCGGTCATTCAGAATTAGCAGCCGCCTCTTTTCCGATGCCAACGCCTGAGCCTTTTGTGAGACCTAGGCGCAGCTTGCCGGCCGCAGCCTGTCCCAATTGGGACGAATAGTTGGCACCCATATTGCAAATCTACTACTCCTAAAGCTGCCGGACCGCTCTCGTGATGAGCCGCCAGTCGGCTAAGCGCCTCGTCGGTCTTTGAGCTGGCCCCAGCGGATCCCAAAAGCAGAAATTCGAGCGTACAGGCGACGTGAGGGAGGATACCCGAACCCGCGTGAACGAGGCTGTAAGGTCGATCGGATTTCAGTTCAATCGACAAGCAATTGATTTTCGCCGGGGTCGTTCCGATTCGCTTATTGTTCTGGTGTCGGACATCGCGAACCCGTTCTTTCCGGTATTCTTCAAGGGATCGAAAAGGAAGCTCGGGAACGAAGCACAATAGGTAACACAAAAGGTCAAAACAGAGCAATGGCCACAGCCGTTTGCGTCAGATTATTCAAGTTAATTCGCCGACCGCCAACGCGAACAGACGCGCATGGTCCCGTCCGTATAGCGTTGTTAATCCGGCAGTAGCATCTCCTCTTCATCGGCTGCGGCTTCGAACAGCAGCCGGAAGTCGTTACCCGGCATTTTGCCATCCATCGCAGATAGGCAAGCCTCAGCCGCCAGCCGCCACTTGGGGCCACGATTGGACCACTTTAGAAGCCCCTCCGCGGCGGCATCAACTCGGTTGACACCAAGGCGAAGCCCCGGGCGCTCAGTCTTCACATAAACCGGAGGGTTGAACCAGCGGTGGGGCATCAAGCCTCTCGAACGTCAAAGGCGATGAACAGTCCCCAAACGGAGGCTGAATTGACGATCATTCCGACCAACTGGCAGTCAGTCTCACGAAGATCATGGCCGCGCTCGCGCACCGCTGCAATGGTCGCCTTCAGGGAAATTATATTGCCCGGTTGAGAACCCAACAGGACCTCGCGGACCAGCTCCTTGGCCGTTTGCTGCACAGGCCGAACAGGTGCTTGAACGTCCATCCCATCCTCCCAGAGAGATAGAACCTCACCAGCTATTCTGTGGGTCACTTTCCGAAAAAGGCAAGAGCCGGAAACGTACAAAGCAGGTTGCCGCAAACACCCCATTTTGGAACGGGACCCGCCCTTTGCTCATTATGGGTGGAATCAATTTTTGAATGCAAATCCAAGGAATTTACGCCGTGCTCGCCAAGGATGGACAAAGCGGAGGAGTTCTATACCCGGCTTTTCGAGCGGAGGCCTGATGATCGTCCCATGGACGTGTTGATCCAATGGCGCAACGTCGCAGGCGCGAACTTGCAAATCTTCCATGATAAACGGCGAATGATAAAAAGCCCGCTGACGTCTGGCGACGCTGCAGGGATGGCCCGCGCCTGCTTCGGAGGCTGCGCGGGCCGACCATGACGAGTGGAGAGGACATCTTGGTCACCGGCACGGACCGCTGAAGAACGAGCCAGCTGTGGCCAAACAGCCTCAGAGCGGGAATGTTCCCGCCTGACGCAAAAACACCGTGGCTCAGCCGGCGGGCTCCGTTGCAGGGGCACTCAGGATAGTGCCACGGGCGCGGCGTCTGGGGTCAATGCAGTTTGCCGACTAGCCGAGCGTATTCGGCTTCAGCCCTGCCATATGACCCATCAGCCAGCGCAATCAGACGCGCTCGGTCAAGAATGACTACCTCTCCTCGCATTGAGCGTATCAGACCTTGGCCCTCCAAGGTTTGCAGCGCTATGGTGACGCCGGGCCGCCTGACACCGAGCATAACTGACAAGAACTCGTGCGTAATCGCAAAGCTGTTCCCGTCGACGCGATCATCGCACATCACCAGCCATCTTGAGAGCCTGTCGACGATGTTCATCCGGGCATTGCTGAGCGCGGTGAAGCTTGCCTGGAGGTGAAAGTAGTGAACGTAGCGGAGCAGAAAACTTCGCAGGGTTGGGCTTGTCAAAAGCGCCTTGGTGAAGAGGCCCGCGTCGATAACAAAGGCTCGGGCCTCTAATTGGACGTAACAATCGTGCGTTGACCGGTCATCGCCCATGATAAGCGCTGAGCCGGTCATACCCTCACAACCTATGATTCCGATCTCAGCTTCAATACCAGGCCGCAGTTCGCCCACCACTGACCCGAGACCGCTCTCGAAGAAGTACACGGTTCTGATTGGAGACCCCGCCACTTCGAGATGCGTCTTCAGTCCAAGGGAGACGCTTTCCAAATGAGGTTGCAGCAAGGCCAAATCTGCCGAGCACATTCGAAGCAGCAGCGAATTGCGATAGATGGAATTTTGGCGGGTGTCGCATTGCGCGGCAGTGTGAGTTCGTGAACTGGAGTCTGTCATAGCTCCCTCTCCCTATTGGGGCGGAAGCATGTTGATCGCTCACAGCCGACGGACGCCCTTAGAGTTGCCGTCGATAGCACACTGTATGCCTGCGGGCCGCGGATGTCCCATTTATTAACAACTGCGTTGATCAGCGCGAGCCAAGCTTTGGCGCGCCCGCGCTAAGACGGCATTCAGATACTCCAGGAATTCGTCATCGCTTTTCGTTGACAAGCCGACTTGTCGAGCGCGAGTCACAATGCGCTCCTGGAGTGAAACCGCTGTCTCATAGTGGTCCACGATCATCTGAAATGAAGCGCTCACTGGGGCGGATTCAAAGAGCTGTGCCATTGTGGCAATGTAGTTCCAAGATGATGAGAGTCGATGCGGCCGCTGCTTTGCGTAACAATCGTACAATGTGCTCAAGAATGTGCGGTTACCGGATCTAGACGGCCTATCCGGAGGTGGTGTGGAATTCTGCTGACTTAGCAGCACGGATAGAACTCGTGATCCGCCACGCAGCACGCGCCAGATAGGACCAATAGGGCGTAACTAGCGACGCGAGCGCCGCCGCTGCGCCGAATGCGCCGAGGCCCATCAACTTCCACCGGGTCACCTCGGCAGTGGCCGCCTTCACCCCGGTCATGTCTTCGCTGAGCGATTCACCGCGTCTTCAGCCTTGGCAAAACGCTGCACCAGCTTGTCGGTCTTGGCGTACATCTTCGATCGGCTGGCGGCTGGGCGCTGCTCGGATTGCTCGTAAGAGAGCGCGGCTCAAGCATCGCTGTCGTTTAATGTCGCGCCGGATCTCGGTTGCGTCTCGCTGAACGCCCTCCATGGACGCCCTTCATCGTGGGTCCACCAGGGCTTTCTTGTTGTCTGAATAGCCGCCTTCGTGCGCGAGCACCTTGGCAGGCGCTTTCTTTTCGCGCGAAATTGCCATCGTTTTCAAGCGGGAGGGTCGGGATGCAGATTTTCGATGACATCGAGGCGCTGCTGGATGCGGGTGAAGCCTCGACGGCACTTAAGGAAGTGCGGGCGCTGGTGCATCAATTTGGGCGCGGGTCCAGTGTCTTGGCGGGCGCGATCGACGACCTCATTATTGACCTGTCGACGCTATCATTCGTCGCCGATGCTTACGGAGGCCGCATCGCAGAGGCGGCGCGCATGTTGGCCCGAAAAAGACTATTGAAAATCAAGTTGCTCGCACCTCGTCAAAGCGTTGAAGTGGTCAGCTAGAGATTGGTGGTCGCTACGAAAAACGTGTAGACCTGCTCGGTGCTCCGACGCATCGAAACCTCTCGCCATCATCGGTTCCGTGCGGACGAAAGAGCCGCCTGACCCTGCGACCAGATGAAAGCTTGGACTTGCGGCAGACCGCAAGCAGTTGGAGCTTGAATTGCCGACACACTCTCAGGAACCGTTGCCGGGATCGCACTCCATTGGTCGTCGGCCCAGATCCGGCGCGCCTCGCTTAAGGTGCCGGTCGAATATGGCCAGTTCTCTTCGTAGCCGATCCGCACTCTGGACCTGCAACTATCGCATTTGAAACCGGCAATCGTTTTCAGCCAGGATCCCCTTCTCACCATAGGGCGTGAACAGGAGGGGCATTGGAATTCTAAAGGTACGTCGCGCAGTTCATTTGATAGAGGCACTGTGCATGTTCTCCTCAGCGGCACGGCCACTGCAACAAAGTAGAAGGAGAAATGTTTCCGGATTCGGCCATTTGCGGGAAAGAATCGGACCTAAGTCTAAATGGTGAGCGGCCCTGAAACCCATCGGCCTTTGCGTCGGAAATTAAAAATAGCGAGGGTTCGAAGGCGGCCGCGGGCGTGAGGCTGGCAAGTGGGCCAAGACGGCGGCGGTAAGGCGGAGCTGTGGCGATCAAATAACCGGTTCGCCCAGAATCTCGTTCACCCAGCTCATGGTTCTCAGCCCGTATGCCATTCCGGCGCAGTCGGCAAACCAGTCGAAGACACTCATGTCACGCCCTGTGACGCTTTGAAGGATTTCGATCGCTGCGCCCGTAAAAGCAAGTAGAACCGCCAGCCGGACCACCTGTTGGGGCCAGCCGAGGCTACCCAAAGCCGACAAGGTGGCGAACGCGGCGGCGTGGTTGAGCTTGTCGTGATGAGACGTAAAGGCCAACGCGTGCAGCAAGTGGTCTGGCAATAGCGCGAGCAACAGGACGACCGCCAACGTGGAGAGAAAGGCAGCCCTTGCCATGCTCTGATAAAAGCTCGACTGCGGCAATCTATCCGCAGCACTCCCGGTTCCTAGTTCTCGCTTCCGATACTGGCGCACTAGGCAGAGCTCCAACCTGCATCTGAGCTACGAGCGCGAACAACTGGCATGCTTAACAGGCCTCCTGATGTCATCAGGAAGTTCCATGAAACAGCCTATGTCACTCTGGATGGTTCCATAGGGCGCTGCGAATGTCGCCCTCCATTGTGATGAGGCCGAGGGTTTCCTGCCGAAAAGGCGCGGCGGAATAGGCGAGCCATTGGTACCGCTTGCGCCCAGGTGCGATGCGTATCGTGCTGGGCGGGAGCGGAACTCTTTCCAGCCTTGGCCCAGCTGTGCAGCCGGGCCGACGCCCTTCTGAATTCAATTATCGCCGGCGTCGCGGCTAAAAGACGAAACCGCTGTTTAGTCTGGTCATCCCTGCCTTGGTGATCTCGCCTCTACATATTCCAATCCTAGACGCTAGGCCAGCAGCGGCCACTCGCGGCTGTCCATCAACAATCCCAAACATCAGGTCGCGGTTATATACAAAAAAGCCGGCCACCTTTCGGCAGCCGGCCAGTGCAAACAAGGAAGGGAACGTTGCACTGATGGGGCAGTGCACCGTCCGAAGCGTTTCCAGGCGACAATGTTCCACCGATGAGAGAACAAAGAAGGCTTCACCGCCAGCGCACATTCCCCTTAGCTGCGCTGTATTGCCAGCGGCTAGTCTCTAAAGGCCTTTAACCAGCCACGGATCGGTGTCGTATCCGAGGCGCGGCTTTTCCGGCGTTCCATCGGCCGGCAATTTGGCGGTTCCGGTCGGCCTGCAGTCCAGTTCGAGCACCTGCTTCTTGGCAGAGTGCTTCGTAGAGCAAAGGTCCGTGGCGTCACTCACCACCACCTTCTTCTCCTTGGCTATAGCGACACCAGTCCCAGCGATCACGATCGCCGCGCAAAACACAGCTACTCTCATCATACTCCCCACCGTTGCTCCTCCCCAAAAATGCTGAGCATGACGTTACGGCACATTTAAATTAGCGCAAGCGAATATTAGCTTGACTAGTCCCCTTCACATCGGCTCTGGTCGCCTCCCCTTGCTGCTGCGCCTTGCGAAACCGGCAGCGCGATATGCTAGGATGGGCGCATGCCTGCTCATGACCGGGCGGCCGCTGTTAACGACTTGAGCTTGACATGGCAGAAGGCTGCAGCCGTCAAGTTTCCCAAGTCGTCGTGGCGATGAACGATCGCGTCGAGGATCGCTTACCAAGCGGCGTTTACTAAGTTCCGCTGGTGCAGCCCTGCGCGAACACCATAACCACGTGATGACAAATCAGCCATGTGTGTGGCGCGGCGGGCTTGTTCCGCTTGTGGCCGGCGCCTACCCACCCGGGTTCCCCAACCATGGCGTCGGCCATTTTCGTTCTCTCAGCGATTATAGGCCTTTGCTATCGGCCTATGTGTTGGCCTTGGATGGCGAGATCGCGGTTAGATCGCCTCGTTCGTTTGGATGTTTCGCTGGCGTTGGCAGGAGGCGCATATGTTCGCCAGCCGGCGGATACCACACCGCCCCACCGGTCAGGCCCAGCGCGTCCGCTGCAAAGTCCCCGCAGACCGCTGCTGGGCCGCTGGCGGGCAGCGGCTACTTGCTGACGATCCAATCCACCAAGCCAGTTTCGATCAGCTCGCACCCAGTGAAATCGCGCACCAGGGCCTTGGCTAAATCGCGCCATTGACACTCAGGCGTACCCGTTTCCCCTACTAGGGCTCGGAATGCACATCGGAGAACGTCGGCTTGAAAGGCGGAGACGGCAACAGTAGACGGGTCGGCATCTTCCCAGCCTAGCGCCACGTCGCGACGACGTTGACCAAGGCGCTTCAGAAGCTCGCGTGAGGCTCGGATGGCCCTGCGCGATTGATCCATGTCCCGGCGAAATGTGGCGGGTTCCGCCATGGACTTCTGGCGCATCAGCAAGGTGGCCGTAGTGGCCGCTCGAGCGATATCTATGGGCGTTGCAACCATCGCAGCCTCCCAGAAAAGGCAATGGCAAACGACACATTAATAAGCTCGCCGAAACTCTCTCCGCAATGAAAAGAGTTGTACGAATTTTACCAACCCGCACCCTTTCAGTGATGCCGGGCCGCTGCTGTCCTCGCTCTTGTTCTGTCATCGTAATGAAGGACGACATCTCCGAGCACCCGTAGCACACCTGTTGCATGGAAAAAGCTGTAGGCGTTTATAGGTGCCCGGGCACTCCGCCATTTGTTTGCGTTGTGGAGCGGGACAAAGCAGGTTTCCTCACTCAGGCCGCCTACCGTGAAGCGGGGCACAAGCCCGACTTCGACGCATTGCCTTGGGAAGCTGAATACAGGGCCGCCAACTCAACGAAAGCCGGTCGTACGCCTAGCTAGCAACCAGAGGCACCGTGACGGTCGTGGCGTAATTTATCGGATACTGGTCGAAATACGGGAAAGCGATGACGAAGGCATAGCTGGCGGTCAGATGCGCCATCTTGAAACCGCCGCTGGCAGGGTCGGTCGCGATCGTCACAATGACGTTCTTCAGACCCAGGTTCACCAATTTCTGCGTGGCGATGGCCTGGATGTCGCTCTGCGAAAGCGTGTTGTTCAGCTGCAGCGCCCGGGAAGAGGTTTCCAGTGTATAGCGGACGGTCGACACGGCATTCATGGCCCAGCCGAAGGCGAAGATTCCGAACAAAAGCATCACCAGGAAAGGCGCGATCAAGGCGAATTCCAGCCCGGCTGCGCCGGAGCAGTCACGGCGCCACCTGGATCCGATCCTTTCAGCGGACACGGATCACCTGCTGATGACTGATCGCGCGCGGGTCCGGGAAGACACCGAAGTTAAACGGGGGCACCCAGGTGCCCGTGGCCGTTATCTGGACGAAGACGGTCGGCAGCTTCGTTCCGCCGCAAATGGTGGTCGCATCCACGACCGTGGCGCCGCACAAATAGGAGCGGACCAGTACGACCGCGGCGTCCTCGGGCTTGTCGTTCCAGCTCGAAAGCGCGACCGCCTGCGTTCCGGTGTCATTGGACGCGCCGGCCATTACGAGATTGGCCGCGGTTTTGACGCCCGCGCGCATCTGCAGGTAACTCGTTACGTAGGACCAGCCGTCGGCGATGCCGAGGCAGACGAGGCACAGGATGGGCAGCAACATGGAAAACTCGACGGCAGCTATCCCGGATTTGTCCAGGACAATGCGCAAGGTCCGCCCACCCATCCCGCTACTCGACGAGCTGAACGGATTGCGTCGCCGGAATGTTCTTCATCCCGAGGCTGGTGCAGTCCTGCTTGATGGTCGTACTGCCGGACCACTGGATGGTGTCGGCGACGACCTGAGTGCAGCCGCCGTTCCCCGAGAAGTTGCCAAGGTAGTTGACCTGCTGCCTGGGGAAATAGATGGCGCCGGTCAAAAGCGAGTCCGCTGTGCCGTTGAAGGTGCTCTGTGCCGCAGTCCCGGTCCTGTCGCCGTAGAACAGCACGCCGGAATAGGCTCCGGAGGTAGGCGCGCTCAGCGTCACCTTGGCGTTGCCGTTCATGCTGACGGTGTTGCTGCCTGCCATGAAGATGGTTACCCCGCTGCCGGCGACGACCGCGTTGGCGTTGACCTTCATACCGCCCTGCACGACGTAGACGCCGGGCTGCAGGGTGACGTTGCCGCTGAGGCTCATGCCGCTACAGTAGGTGCCAGGCTGGAGTGTTTGCGACGTCTTGTTGCCATTGACATTCTTGCAAGGGTTGCCGGCTGTCGGCGTCGCCAAGCCGGAGAAAGGATCGGCTGCCGGCAAGGCTCGGGTGATGTTGGACTTGCAGACTGTGGTCGCTGGATTGTTCAGCACCATGCCGCCGACCGTGATCAGGCAGTCGGCCTTGAGCACCGCCGAGCCCTGCGTCTTTATGGCGTCCGAGGCAATCGAGTCCGACATGACCGAACAGCCGGTGAGGTTGACGGTGGTGTTGCCGGAAAAGAGCGCAGCCTGGGAGGCCGACGGACTGAGCGCCAGCACGCAAGCTTTGGAGGCGTCATTGATCAGCGCCACCGCCCTTGCCTGTTCGGCAACGGGCGCCTGGTTGAAAATCGCCGTGAAGTAGCGATCTAGGTTCTGCTTGACGATGACCTCCACTGCCTTCTTCGCGGTGTTCGGGCCGGACAATGGCGGCGTGTTGACCTGGATCGTGCCCGGCGTGGCAAAATTGTTCGAGGTCGCGGACTGCGTGGCGGCGGCGATGATGGTCGGGTTATCGGAACCCGCGACTTTCTCGAGCGCGCCGGCATAGGCCGCGGCATCGGCAACGGCCTGCAGCTTGAGGCTGCTGTAATACCAGAAGGATGTCTCCACACCGAGGCCGGCGCCGCCAACCACGACCGGCAAGGTGAAGGCAACGATGACGGCAACGTTACCGTTCGTGGCGCGCCTTAGGCGGCTCAAAGCAAACCAAATCCGGGTGAACGCGTTGGATGCCATATGTATTAGAAACCACGAATAGATAAACGAATGTCTAAAAACTCCATTCCGATTCGATGAAGTCCGACCTGCCAGACGAAATAGGTGCGCTGCAATTCCTCCTCGCCTCGCATGTACCGAGATCAGGCCGCTCAATCTGCGGTCGATCTCTACGGGTTGGAAGCGGCGACCGCCGTGGCGCAGTGCGCTTTGGAGGCTCATTTCGACGGTCGACCAGATGACTATCGCTTTTGGTGCGATGTCTTTCACCAACTGAGAAGAGCAACTGAAGGAACTTTTGCCGCGAAATCGTGTTCGTTCGAGCATGACCAGAATAGCCGACCTTGGACCGCCTAAGCCCGGCAAGCCACACCAACCGCAGGACGGGCACGATCGATTTCACCCATGCCCGATCTGCGGCCAGCAGGTCGACAAGCGCGACTTCCGCCAGGTCATGTGGCACGAGCAACCAGATCATGAGCCGCTGGAGCTCGATCAGTGAGGCAGGAACAACTGGGCCGCCAGCCAGAAGCCGACGGCCATCAAAGACAAAACAACGAGTGCGACGAGGAACAGCCTCATCGCCGGTTCCTACCACGCGTCAGAACAAAACCCGCCGACCGAAGCCAGCGGGCTTTTGTTGCAGGGCCGTGGTTTGCTTAGGATGTGGATCGCGGTTCAACACTGGGTGCCAATTGCGCAGTCACTGCGCTCAGACGCCCACGTTTGGTCAGTACTGGCTTGCTGTATTCTTTCTTCATGCAGTCCCTCCAGTGGAAATTTGAGGCAAAGCGCATTTACAGCCAAAGGTTGTCAATCAGCCCGCGCCTTGTCAATTCAAAAGGTGCCCGCCGCCCTTGCGTCCGGCGGACGAGAGACGTCACACCGCAAGCATCTCACCAGCCATGGAATCGTCCAACACCGTCCAGGTACTGAGGTTACCTAGCCGCAGGAGGGTCCTGAAGCCGCACAACCTTGTCGAGATGTAGCCGTATCCGCTGGCCTTCAGCGAAGGACAGCGCAAACGATTCCAGGCCGAATGAGCGTGTAATTTCCTGGTCGGTCTCTATGATGCGGACGACCCATTCGCCACTGGCTCCGACCACTTCCACGCGAGGCGTGGCCTTGCGAATTGACACCACGTTGCTCATCACATCCTCCCTACGAAACGCAATGGCAAGTCGATTTAAGACCGTCGTAGTCGGTAGATCAATAACAAATGCTTGCTCGGATCGGACGAACCATCCTGGATGGGCATACAACGGGGGCTAATGCCACTTCAGTCAGGCGAACCCTCCGGGGAACCTCCCTTGAGATAGCCTCTGCTTCAGGTCGTTGGCATTCAGGATGGCCGCCAGCTCTTCGGCATACTCCATGTCGGGAAGGTCGACAGATGGGTGGCCCGCTACAATAGCCGGCAGCCCGGTGAACACGTCGAACACCGTCCACGTCCCATCCGGTTCCCGCCTTACGCCGTACCGCAGAGTTGCCATGAGGGGATGCTAATGGAAGCCGCGAATATATGGTACAAAAAATGCGAGCGGGCGATCGGACAACGGGCACGCCTTGCAGAAGTTTTGCCGCTACGACGGGTTCGGTCGGGCACGGCCAGAATAGCCAACCTCGGACCGCCCATCCCCGGCAAGCCACATGACCTGACTGGGAAGAGCATTTCTATGCGCGCCCCATTTGCGCGCAAAAGGTAGACCGTCGCGACTTCCGCCAGGTGATGTGGCACGAGCAACCGGACCACCAGCCGCTGGAATGCGACGCCTAAGAGCGCAGCACAACCCAACTGGTCATCGCTATCGAAGCAGCGTTTGCGGGGCGGCCGCTTCTAGGCGCATGGTGGCTAGATGACCCGAATATGGGTGGGATCGGATGGCGCCACGATTTATAGCGAAACCACTGTCCTGGCCGACCGAACCGGCGGCTGGCTGGTCCGGGCCGGAATGAACCGGGGCAATGCCCGGCTCAACGGCTACGCTCTCGATCAAGTGCACCTGGTCCCGGTAGATCGTGCCGTGGAGGTCGGTTTCGGCGGCGCAGTTTTACTGCCGCAACTTATCCGTGAGGCAGCATTCGTTTGCGGTGTTGACCGCTCGCAGGATGTCGTGAACGCTGCCTCCCACCGGTTCGCCGATGCAGTGCGCGTCGGACGAGCCGAGTTCCGAACCGGGCTAGTCGAGGACTTGCCCTTGCCGGATAGCACATTCGACAAGGCTCTCAGCGTCCACACAGTGTACTTCTGGCAAAGCCTTAGAGCTGGATCCGCAGAGCTCCATCGCGTCCTCAAACCAGGCGGTCGCGTCGTGCTTGGCTTCCTCCCGAAGGCACATATGGACCGGATGAACATGCCGGCCGATATTTTTACACCTCGCGAGCCGGATGAGGTCATTGCTGCCTTGCGAGAGGCAGGGTTCAGCGACCCTGAAGTGCGGAGACCGAGCACGGAAACCGCATGGCTCGTTGTGACAGGCACGCGAAGATAAGTTTCGGCGCCTGGAAGCGGAAAAGCCCGCCGCCGAAGCCAACTGGCTTTGTTGCAGGGGTTTGCCTAGGCTCCTCTGGGTTCAACACTGGGTGCCAATTGCGCCGTCACTGCGCTGAGACGCCCACGTTTGGTCAGTACTGGCTTGCTGTATTCTTTCTTCACTGCAGTCCCTCTCTAGCGAATTTCGGCAAAGCGCCTTGGGCCTAAAGGTTCTCACTCATCGGTGCAGGTTGATGGCGTGCACACAGCCGTTACGGCCGAGAGCTTCTCGCGCTTCTTTAGTTCCGGCTTCTGATAAGGCTTCTTCATGCAGGGTTCCCCACGTTTGTCCCTCAATGCGAAAATGCGGTGCGCCGACCACGATTGTCAACCGGAAACACTGAAGTAGCGGCCGAGCGACGCCAGGGGCCGGCACGCGCGGTCAGGGCGGCGTGCGCAGCGTGGATGCTGCAATTGCCTGGCCGGTTGCCATGGCCTGCTAACGAGCGCACACTGCTGCGGTCGCCTCGAAAAATCAAAAACAAACAGGCACGAGGCGCTTGGGAGCGATCATCAGGCTTTCGCCCGACCAGGGAGAAGGCCCATGCCCACACCGGCACAGAGCCGGCTCATATATTTTATGGGCCAACTCGTTCACAACGAGAGCATCGTTTCCAAGCAGGATATTATCGTCGGCTTACTGGATCACGAAGGCAGTCCGACGGCCGACGCCGACGAATTGCTGGCGAACTTGCATCGATCACTGCAACAGGCCCGACAGAGCTTGCACGAGGCGCAAGAGATCTATGGAGTCAGAAATGCGGAGTAGCGAAAAAACAAAACTCGCATACACAGCCGCAGAGTTCGCCGAAAAACACGGTTTGACCGTGAAGGCAGCCGAAATCATCCTGTCCGTGAACGGCTCCTCACGTGTCGCTTGCGATGCAGCAGCACGCGCATTCAAAGAAGCGGTTGCGCACCGAGCACACAGCAATGACGGCGAATGAGGCCCGCGCCTGCTTCCGAGGCTGCGCGGGCCGACCATGACGAGTGGAGAGGACATCTTGGTCACCGGCAGGAATCGCTGAAGAACGAGCCGGGTGTGAACGAACAGCCTCAGAGCGAGGTTGTTCCCGACTGACGCAAAAAAGCCCGCCAACATGAGCCGGCGGGCCAAGTAATGGGTCGCTGTCCAATGAACGCGTTAGGTGTCTTCAGATGGATTTTGGTCGAGAAGCCGCCGCGCGTCAGGCGCAACAAATCGGGCGCCGATTGAACGCCCTGCGGACGCAGGAACGCCTTCGTCTCGCGGGCGCTCCGCGTAAGCAAATCTTCGCCGCCGAGAAGCTCAATCGTCTCGGCCCAACCGTCGTCTGCAAGCAATTCGTGTGTCATCGCAGTTAGAATCCCACCCGATTCCGCAGGGCAATACCTATCTTATCGCCTAGGCCCTTTTGCCCCTACCGCCGAGACATGACCGCGCACCACGGAGCTGTCGAACATCTGCACCAGGTGCGACCGGTGTCGTTGCGCCCACTTCTGTGCCGGATAAGCAAAGACTAGGCCGGTAAACGGTGAACGCAGTTCGGGGAGTACCCGCACCAGATCGAGCTGATGGGCGAGATAGCCTGGAAGAAAGCTGATGCCCAATCCTATCGCCACGAGCGCCCTCACCGTTAGCAGATCATCGCAGGTGAGGCCCCCTGTCAGGTCAACACCGATCTTCCGGTCGCCCGCCAGCATCGGCAGCGGTCGCGCCCATGCCTTGCTGAGGGCGATTAGATCGTGATGTTCGAGTTGCTCCAGTGAGACAGGTGTGCCCCGGCGGCCGAGGTAGGCCTTGGAAGTGTCCTGAAGGACCCGTCACGAAAGCGCGTGAGATCAGGCTGGAATCGCGCAACGGGCCGACGCGCACGGCGAGGTCGATGCCGTCGGCGACGAGATCGGCAACGCGGTCGGTGACGACGAGATCAACGGCGACCGCCGGATAAGCCTTACGGAACGCTGCAATAACAGGCGGTAGAAGCGTCTGCGCGATATCCACTGACGCCGTCAGCCGAAGCTGTCCGTCCATCCCCGCCGACTCTGCGCGAAGCTCAGCTTCGACGGTCTCGATTTCTCGCAGCGCGATGCGACACCGCTCGAAATAGGCTTGGCCCTTGGGCGTAGCGCGCAGCTTTCTGGTCGTGCGCTGGATCAACGAGAGCCCGAGCCGTCGCTCCAGGGCCGCGACCTTGGCGCTCACTGTCGTTGCAGGCATGCCGAGACGGCGCGCCGCGCCGGCAAAGCTCCCTGCCTCGAGGACGTTGATGAAGACACATATCTCGTCGATGCGCATTCCCGGATTATGCAGAAAACGGGATGCTCATTCCAGTCATCTCATATTTTCCGGGCAATGCATTTGCGCGATGATTTCGCTTGTGGAAATCGCCAGCAGGGGAGCGGAGGCCATGAACGATCAATCGATCAATCCCAATGACGCCGCCAGCGTCGTCGAAAAATATGCCATCAACCCGCGCGTTCGGGTCGGTCACGTCCATCTCAACGTCGCCGACATCGAGCGATCGCTAGCCTTTTATTGCGGTGCCCTCGGGTTCGGCGTCACCATGTCGCTAAGCGAGGAGGCTGCCTTTCTCGCGGCGGGCGGATATCACCATCATCTGGCGCTCACTAACTGGAAAAGCCGCGGCGGCGCCGCGCCCCCGATTGGCACGACGGGCCTACACCATGTCGCCTTTCTCTATCCGACACGGGCGGCGTTGGCGGCTGCGCTGCGCCGCCTGCGAGCAGCAGGGGTGACGCTCACCGGCGCGAATGACCATGGCGGCTCGGAGGCGATCTATGTGCGCGATCCCCGGCAACGGGGTAGAACTCTATTGGGATCGCCCGGAAGCGGAATGGCCGCGCAACCCGGACGGCGCGCTGAAACTGGTCAGCAATCCGCTCGACGTGGACAATCTCGCCCGCGAGGGGGCATCAGACTGCTAAGCCGGCCACCGCCATGGCGGGCTGCGTTCGGAGGACTGCTGCGACAGTGCTAGCCATTCACCGAGCCACGGAGCCGGTTGGCTGCGAGCGGAGGGCAACCACTCGGCTGGCGGGCTTCGCCACCCCAGGTATTAAAGTGTACGCTTCGAGAAGACCGTCGGCAAACTCAAGCGCTTAAAATGCGTCGCAATACCCTGCGGGAAGAGAAGCGAAGCTTCGCATCCGAGCTTATAGGACTTGACCGGCGGCTAGCCAGACGGCTCCCGCGCGGCTGAGACGGCCCTGTCCCGTTCCTTTGGATGAACTGCGCCTTGTGGCCGGTGATGTTCTCGATCGCCTTCAAAAGGGGTCGATGGACCTCACAGAGCTTGGCATGCTCGCTGTGGTACGCACAGCGACCCGAATATGCTCTTGTGCAGCGCTTCGGCTGCCGCCAGGAAGCGCTCGATTTCAGCCCGGGAAAGCTGTTCGGAAGGTTTGGTTCTGGCCATTGGTGCTTGCGCAATTACTAATTTAGTGAAACCTTACGTTCTTCTGGGGAGTAGACGTGAGACCGGTCGGTCCAGCTATGGGCGGCATTGAACATGATGTTTTTTCCGCGATTACTGATTGGGATGTTTGCCACGTCGACCGTGGTAGCGACCTGGACTTACCTAGCAACCGATTCGTTCTGGAAGTCCCTTGCATGGACCTTGCTGATTTTTATCATCTTTCAGGTTGCATATTTCCTATTTTCATTCGCGCTTTTCGACAAGCTTTGGTTGAAAAGAACCGAAGAAATACCGAACCCTGCCGAGCCTACCTGTCGAGACGGCGGTGTCTCATCTGAAGGGCGCTCGATGACGCTTTGAGGGAGACCGCCAGACACGAGAGCAGCGATCATGCTAATCTTTGCGAACCATGCGAAAGAAGGAAAGCCGTGGCAGCGCCAACAATCATCGAAAAGCGCGCTGGCGCTGGATGTCGCCACGGAGATCGTCGTTAGGGTGCGGACCGACGACGCCGAAGCCGAGGAGGGCGAGCGGGGTCTAAGGAGGAAACACAGATGGCTGCCTATCTGATAGCGGATGTAGACGTAAAAGACGCTGCCTTGTTCGAGGAATATCGGCGGGACGTTCCCGCTACCGAAGAGCGGTACGGTGGGCGGTACCTGGGCCGCGGTGGCGCCACCAAGGTTTTGGAAGGTGATTGGGATCCACACCGACTGGTCATTGTCGAATTCCCCGACATGGCGTCATTGATGGGCTGGTATAATTCGCCGGAATACGCCCGGCTGATCGAGATCCGCAAACGTTCCGCTAACACCAGGATCATCGCTTTAGAAGGGATTGCAACGCCTGCCGCGTGACCCATAAGCGCGGCCAGCGGACCCGACGACAGTTGGGCATCCTCAGCGTCATTTCTTCCTCACGGCGAGATGCCGGAGCAGCAAGACCACTTAGTACCGTCTATGATCAATTTGCCGCTGCGCCGGCGAGCGAGCAAAAGACGCGGGAACAGGTGTCTCGTGACCGCCGTGTTATCCCGATCATCCGAAGACGTTCGCTCTGGTGCGGGACGACTTCAAGTTCTTTTTCAAGGGTGTTCGGAGGTTGGCCCACGGCTGAAGGGCTGCACAACCAAGGGGCGACGATCAGCTTCTCCACCTTCAGACACATCGTGATAACCTGTCGGCCATGAAATCGGTGGCTTGAGAGAAACGTGGGCGGGCCCCAGGAGACTAATTTCTGCCCATGGGGAAGGCGATGTCCGCGCTAGCCGGAATGTCAGCTACCGAAGATCCGCCGTGTGAAGGCTGCCAGTCCGCTAACGGCCGCCCCAAAGCTGCCGGTCAAGACAAGGTCGCGTTGGAACCGATCCTTCGCATCCCCCGTTATCGAATGGAAGGGACATTACTTGCCATTAGGAGATGAAGAATGAAACGGCTTCTTTTTGCCACTGCCATGATGGCTCTTTCCAGCGGGCTTGCGTTCGCGGGGACGACAGGGACAACAGGGACGACGTCGAGTGGCTCCTCCACTACCACAACGATGCCGACGACAGATAACAACACGGATTCGACCACAACGAAGTCGACCAATTCGAACTCAGCGAAGGACTGTGCGCCCGGCCAGCAGAGTGGCAGTGCTAAGCAGGCCGCTCCTGGTCAACAGGATGACACCAGTGCCAAGTCCGCAGCCCCTGGACAGATGAAAACGACTGCCGAAGGTTGCTAATTGTGGCGGGAGGGGCTGGTTTGCACCGGCCGGAATGGATGCCTCCCGCTGCCGACCGGCGGCAACGGACCGGCCCGCGCCCTTCGATCAGCGCGGGCCGTTTTTCTGAAAGAACCTCCCTTAATCGTCCAAGGAGCCTGCAGCCTTTTCTTGGGCGAGCCGGAATGCATAGTTGGTTGCGGATGTGATTGTTGAATAGCGGCCCTTGGTGGGGCAGATTTGAACGCGACAAACGCCTCAAGCGGCACGCCCAGGAAATCGTATTGCTTCCCCCCTCGCTCAAACAGACCGAGAGAACCCTGGTCCGGGTCAATAGTCGAACTTGCGCATCGAGGTCGACGGCATGGTGCGTTTCAAGAAACCAGCGTGAGCCGCGGCCAGCCGGGTATGGACCGCCCTACAGGCTGAGCTGTATTCGAAGATGTGGCCGGGCGTAGAATGACCTCGCGTTCCGCCGCTTCGCGCGCCGCCCTGATCGGAGTTTTCGCGTTGACGGTGTGGGTGGCCGTCACGGCATCGGCTGCGATCTCCTCAACACGGTATTTCGGCACTTTTGTTCCTAAGCGTCGGTAGCGACTCCGCTTGTTTAGGGGTCGCCCTCAAAGAGGAGAAAAGGTGGCAAGCTCGTCGTCTCCCTGCCGCCGGGGGTGTGACCCGGCGGCTTGCACGTTCGACTAGGTCGTTTCAGCGGTGACCGGTCTTACGGCGTTGGCGCAGGATCCTGTTTGGAAGCCATCTCGTCGATCTTCTCGGCAAGCACGCTGTTGGCCCATTCGGTGACCTCGGCGTCGACCGGCTTGTTGGCCATATCGGCGAGCGCGTCATCCAGCGATGGGACGGCGGCAGCAGCATCGGCCGCCGCTATATTGGCGGCATCGAGCGCCGCCTGCGCTGCATCGATCTGCTCCTGGGTCGGGACTTGGTCGGCCGGAGTATTCGGGTCGTTCAATTTGGCGTTCAACGCGTCGACTTCCGCTTGGGCGGCATCTACCGCGGCTTGGGCGCCCTTGGCGGCAGCCGAAGCTGTCACATAAGCCTGAATGCCGGCGAATTTCTTGCTCTTGGAGTTCATATAAGCGTTGATGTTGCGCTGCAGCGAGTTCAGCCGGCCAAGCTTGGCGTGAATGTTCTTGTCCTTAGGCGTCGCGGCGACCTCAATGTCGTCGACGGCGACCTGGTCTTCGCCCGAGGCCTTCTTTCCGGCGTGAGCCGATGCCGACTTGCCGTGCGAAGCGCTGTTGCCGGACTTCCCGCCGCCGTTGCCGGACTTGCCGCTATTGCCGTGACCACCGCCATTGCCGTGACCACCACCATTGCCGTGACCACCACCATTGCCGTGACCACCACCGTTTCCACCCGCACCAGCGAAAGCAGGAGCGGTCACTAGCGCAAGCGCGGCAAGCGCCGCCAAAAGGGTTTTTCGGGATGTCATGGTACCTCCTCAGGCGAATAGCCACCTCGCCGATTCGTTATAGAGCGGCTTATAAGAGTTTCCTAATTCGACTGAATGAACTTTAGATAAATGCTTGTTGCAATGAGCGACTGACGACTGCGAAGCGCTTTGTAACCCTCTGAAATCTAGCAAAAAATCCGGAGTCGCAGACCGTATCCCCCTTTAGCGCGACTGAAGTCCCATACCGATCGACCTTGGTCGGGCGATGCACAACCGCGGAATGCTTGCGGCATTTCGGAGTATGGCGTCACCATGTGGCTGTGACTGCGCATTGGCAGACAACTCGCCGGGCGAAGACCCCAACAACCTCGAGCCCGGCGAGCCTTACACCTGATCAGAGTACGCGATCAGGACCGGGGATCAGCCGGCGAAAGATGTGGGTGCAATATGGGTGCCAAACTATTCGTCCCAAATTGGGACCATGCTGCGGCCGGCAAGCTGCGCTTAGGTCTCATAAAAGGCTTAGGCGCTGGCATCGGAAATGGCGATCCCTGGTCGCTCTGCGCCAAGCCGCAGGACCAGCATCATGGTTGCCCCATTTTGCAGAACTTGACGCACACAACCCCCCGCGACAAAGGCTGCTGGGCCGTCGTAGCGCCGATCTGCTCCGGCATGGCCGCGTGAATGCCCGCTCGACTCCAGCAACAGCTTCATCCTTGGTTGCGACGTTCCCGCGCGCGCCGCCGTCATCGAGCGTATCTTACTCGCCTAACCCGGATCGTGCCGCGTCCGCTTTCCGGGACGCACGGATCTATGCTCAATACCTAATGTCAGGCGCGTACCTGAATGGGTCCTCGAGCCGAGATAGCGCGTTAGTCCATACCCGACATTGCGATGTCCAGAAATCGACCGTTTCGCGAACAGCGATGACTACTCGGAGCTGCTATCTCGTTTGCGCCACGAACTGTCCCCTGCCCTCAATGCTTCCAACGTCTCATTTGGGGGCCGATAACGGACTGACAGCTTCGAGCGTCGAGCCGTTGGGTTAGACCCTGACGCCGATGCGTGCGCCGACGGAATCTTCCAACAGTCAACAACGCCGAGCTAAGCATCGAGCAAAACCGTCCCTCGCGGGCGGCTGCAACATGCCAGGACATAGCCGGCAGATTTCTCTTTAGCATTCAGTCCGCCCAAATCGTCCATGGTAACCTCGCCGGATAGTTTGGCTATTCGGCACGTTCCGCAAACGCCCTGCTGGCAGGCGGTTGGGATGTAGATGCCACAGTTCCGCGCCGCGTCCAGCAGGGTCTCTCCGGGCGCGCAGCGATGCTCCACACCCGAGCGGACAAAACGGACCGAAGACGAAATCGCCAAGCCCAATTCCGACCGAGAACCATTGCTGCCTCCGAAACTCTCCTCGTGATACTGCGCCGGCGGGAAGCCTATTGCATCAAGGCAGGCGCGTGCCGTCTTCATGTATCCTTCGGGCCCACAGGCAAAAACGGTGCGCTTGTGAAGATCGGGAACCAAGCTCAGCAGCATCCGACCATCAATTCGGCCGGTTGAACCCGTCCAAGCGGGACCTCCCTGGCCGCAAACCAAAGTCACTTGAACATTGGGAAAGCGAGCGGCAAGTGCTTCCAGTTCCGCTCGGAAGATGATGTCGCCTGGGGTTTTCGCGCTGTGAATGAAGCGGATCTCCCTGTCGTCTGCGCGGTCTGTAAGCGCACGCAGCATTGACATGGTCGGAGTCACGCCGCTCCCGCCCGAAAGGAAAACAGGTTTCTCCGACGGCAATTTATCCAGATCGAACGAACCGAGCGGCCCTTCGATCTCGATCTCGCTGCCCGGCGTCAAATGGTCATGGATCCAGTTGGAAGTGAGCCCGCCCTGCGTTCGCTTCACGGTGATCTGAAGATCAAGCGGTCGCGTCGGCGGTGACGATACCGAGTAGGCGCGCGTTATTGTGGCGCCGTTGATCCTGAGGTGCACGAGAACATACTGGCCCGCGCTGAAGCAGAACATCCGACCAGCGGCAGATGTGAGAACAAATGTTTTCACATCGTGCGTCTCGTCTATCACGCGACGGCAGAGCACTATATCTCGCGTCTTTTGTGCCCATCGCCGCTGACGCATGGTGGGCACGACATCTGAGGCTTGGATGGAGGCGTATGCATTCATCGTGCGGCTCGGCGTTAGGTCGAGCGAACATGCCAGTTCTTACCCCGCTGAACAGCAATATTATCCCAGCGTTATGATCGGGAATATCGATTAAACCTCCAGCGACATAACAGCGAGATGGAGAGCACGGATGCCTTTGCGAATGATCGGTTCGTGTTTGCGGCGTGCCAGTATCGCCGTATGGACTGGCTGGTGCAAGGTCGGCGCTCCTTCGACCAGGAACGATGGAATCTCACCGGTAAACCTGCGCGCATCATCGCTGCGCATGTAGCAAGTGCCGCCCGTTCGCCGGAGCATGATCTCCGCCAGAGCTTCCGATCCGGTCGAAAGTCGGCAGATCGCCAATTGAGCCAGCATCTCTGCGTGCGTTTTCTCCAGCACGACGGTGTAGCCTGGGCGGATGTAGGTGTCGGGATCGACGTCCGACAGGTTTCTGGCGGCAGTCGAAACCATTAAATATTCCTCGACCATCAGGTGCTCGTATGCGATCTCAGGCAAGTAGCGGGGGGCATAAAGCACCGCGATATCCAGGTTTCCCATGCTGAGGTCGCTGACCATCTGGTTCGAATAATCCGACTCGACATGGATTGAGGACTTCGGAAGTGCTTGGCACAGGGTTTCGACCCACCCGGGCAGGACTGAGCGGGTCATGCCCACTTGGGCGGCAACGCGCAAGGTGCCTTCGAAACGGTTGAAGGCCCGGACATCGTGGCGAGCCTGCGACCAAGTGGATACCAGAGATCTTGCGTAGGCTTCGAACCGGCGCCCTGCGGCAGTCGGCTCTGCCCCGGCGCGTCCGCGTTGGAACAGTTCAGATCCGATTGCGCTCTCCAGGTTCTTGATGCGGGTGCTGATTGTCGATTGGGTTAAGCCCAACCGATCTGCGGTGCGATTGAAATTTCTCGATTCGATGATGTCGAGAAAGGTTTCGATGTGATCAAGCTGCATGGAAATCCCGATCGAAAAATTCGATCATGTTCCTGCCTACCATAAGCTTGATCAAACAATACTCAAGGGGGAAGCTGCACCAGATCATCGGCCGGCGCACCGCCGGGACGGGCCACGGAGCGGAACAAAGTGTTCATAGTTGATTGCGACTGTCACAATTACTGGTCAAGCGCCACCGTGTTGACGCCATACCTTTCCGGCTTGTGGAAAGACATGTTCACCGAGGGCGAGAAAACAGGTCCAGTCGGCGCATTTCCGCATGGCCATCGCCCCTGGTTTCATCCGCAGGACTTCTCCCGCAAGGACGTCCGTCCGAAGACGGAAGCCGACAATTATCTCATCATGAAAGAGAAGCACCTCGACAAGTACAAAGTCGACGTGGCGATCCTCACCGGCGATGAGCCGATCGAGGCGTCGACCCTCGCCAATCCTTACTATGCCAGCGCCCTGGTCAGCGCCTACAATGACTATCAGATCAACCAATGGCTGCCGAAAGACGATCGTTTCATGGGTTCGATCATCATCGCACCACAGGATCCGAAGCTCGCTGCCGCCGAGATACGCCGTCTGGGCAGTTATCCGCGTATGGTCCAGGTTCTCGCTTCCCAAGGGTCCGTCAAGCCGTATGGAGACCCGTTCTACCATCCGATCTACGAAGCTTGCGCTGAAGTAGGGTTGCCGTTCGCCATACATCTGGGCGGGCATGGCGGCGTGAATTCAACTGCCATTGCGCCTGCGCCCACGACATTCTTCTGGGAAACGCATGCCATTTTGCACATGTCCGCGATGTCGCACGTGGCAAGCATGATCGCCCATGGCGTCTTCGAGAAGTGGCCGGACCTCTACTTCGTGATCATCGAGTGCGGTGTCGCCTGGGTTCCGTCGGTCCTGTGGCGCCTGGATGCCGACTACAAAGCGCTGCGCAAAGAGACGCCATGGCTGAAGATGCTGCCCTCGGAATATTGCCGGCGCAACATCCGCTTTTCCACGCAGCCGCTGGAGCAGCCTGCAAACATCCAACATCTCTGGTCCACGCTCGAAGCGATGGACGGGGAAAACACGCTGATGTTTGCGTCGGACTATCCGCACTGGGATTACGACGATGCCAACACGCTGCAAATCCCTCCTGCGTGGAAAAGCAAGATCATGGGACTGAACGCGCTGGAAGTCTACAAACGCATCCCCCGTGCGCAAGCCGCGAATGCCGCCTGAGGAAGCATACGATGCCCGAGAAAACATATATCTGCCGCGTCGACGAGATCGAAACAGGATCTCCGTTTATCGCCAAGATCCGCAGCCTTTCGGTCGGGATTTTCCGCATCGGAAATTCATTCCACGCGCTGCTGAATGTCTGTCCGCACCGCGGCGCTCCACTTTGCGAGGGACCGCAATGCGGGACAACCGCGCCAGTTGAACAAGCGCAATTCATCTATCATCGCGACAACGAGATCGTCCGATGCGCCTGGCATGGCTGGGAATTCGACATCAAGTCAGGTGAAGCCTTGGTCGATCCGTCCATTCGCGCTCGCACATTTCCAGTCACCGTCGAAGCCGGCAGCATCTATGTGACGGCCTGATTGGCCCAAAAGCCGATTGGGATGGAAAAATTCGAAGAAAGATGGCCGAAACCAACTAGCAGATTTGTTCGCAGGTGCTTGAAGAAAATAACGCGGAGAACTCCGCAATGGGAGAGTCAAATGTCAGAATCTGAATACAAGCTTGGTATCGCGCAAAGCCTGATCGGTGGCGGCAAAGTCTCCCGCCGCGACTTCATTCATCTTGGGCTGGCTGCGGGGCTGACCGTCGCCGCCGCCGACACGCTCTTCGTCGCCACGGCGCGTGCCGAACCGATGCACGGCGGCTTCGCCAAGCTCGGCATGGCTCACGGCGCGACGACGGATTCAATCGATCCGGCCGGCTACCCCGATACGTTCACACAAACCGCGTTCTCGGGCTCGATGTCCAACAGCCTCACCGAGGTCGACGCGAAAGGCAACGTCCAACCGGACCTGGCCGAGAGCTTTGAATCGTCGGATGGGGCCAAAACCTGGACCTTCAAGCTTCGCAAGGGCGCAACTTTCCACAACGGCAAGAATGTGACCGCGGACGACGTCGTGGCTTCGCTGCGCTATCATATGGGCGAGGAAACCAAATCGGCGGCGAAGCCGCTGCTGGAGCCCGTCGCAAGCATCAAGGCGGATGGCCCGGAAACGGTGGTCTTCACGCTCACGAGCGGCAACGCCGACTTCCCCTACATTATGAGTGACTACCATCTTGTCATCATGCCGGCCAAGGACGGCAAAGCGGATTGGGGGTCGGGCGTTCGCACCGGTGCTTTCGTGCTTGAGAATTTCCAGCCCGGAGTTTCGGCAAAACTCAAGCGCAATCCGAACTACTTCAAAAACGGCAAACCCTATCTCGACGAGGTGGAGTTCATCGCAATCACCGATCTCGCCGCTCGGATGGCCGCGCTATCGACAGGGGAGGTGGACTATATCGGCCGCGCCGACCTCAAGACCCTCGGCATGTTGAAACGCAATCCCAAGGTGGAGATCGTCGAGGTCACCGGCTATGGCCATTATACCTTGCCGATGAATGTCACGGTGGCGCCGTTCGACAATCCAGACGTCCGAATGGCTTTGAAATCGGCGATCAACCGTCAGGAGATTGTCGACAAGATCTTTCTCGGCCACGCCACTGTCGCCAACGACAACCCGATCGCGCCAGCGATCAAATTCGCTACGAATCCGCAGCCGCAACACAGTTTTGATCCTGAAAAAGCCAAACACTATCTGAAAAAGGCCGGAATGGAGAACCTGAAGGTGGATCTCTCGGTCGCCGATGCCGCTTTTGCAGGCGCGGTGGATGCGGCTTCGCTTATTCGCGAGACGGCAGCCCAGTGCGGCATCGACGTCAATGTCGTGCGCGAGGCCGAGGACGCTTATTGGGACAATGTCTGGCTCAAGAAACCCTGGTGCGCTTCCTATTGGAGCGGTCGGGCCACTGCCGACTGGATGTTCACGCAAGCCTTCGCCGCCGACTCCAGCTGGAATGAGTCGTTCTGGAAAAATCCCCATTTCAACGAATTGCTTGTTAAGGCGCGGGCCGAGACGGACGAGGCCAAGCGAGCGGCGATGTACGCCGAGATGCAGCAACTAACTCACGACGATGGCGGCAGCATCGTGTTGGTCTTCAACAATTTCGTCAGCGCCCAATCCAAAAAGCTCGCACATGGCGAAGTGGCGCCCAACTGGGAGAACGATGGACTGAAAATGGCCGAACGCTGGTGGATCGCCACGGCATGAGATGGCGGGCCGGAGCCGCGATGGTTGTGAGGCTCCGGTCGGCTGCTCCGAGTGCAGGGTTTGCCGCCCAAAGGAAACGCCACTCACATGAACCCCGTCGCAAGAACGGTTCTGCAGCGACTTGGCCTCGGCCTTGTCACGTTGTTCATCGTGTCCATCATCATCTTCTCTGCGATCGCGATGCTTCCGGGCGACTTCGCCAAGGCCACGCTCGGGCAGTCGGCGACGCCCGAAACGGTCGCCGCCTTTCAGCGGGAAATCGGCATCGATCGTCCGCCTGTCGAGCGCTACTTCGTTTGGGTCGCGCAAATGCTCCATGGCGATTTCGGCTCTTCGTTTGCGAGCCGCACCGGATATCGGCGAACCGTGGCCGAGATCATCGCTCCGCGCCTCTACAATACGATGTTCCTTGCAGCGGTGACCGCGCTGATAGCGGTTCCGCTGGCGCTCGGGCTTGGCATTCTCGCCGCGCTGTATCGCAACGGCTGGTTCGACCGGCTGGTGAATGCAGTGACGCTCACAACCATTTCGTTCCCGGAGTTTTTCGTCGCCTATATGCTCGCCTACCTTGTGATCTCGCGCGACACGTTCATCGGATCCGATTTCGCTCAATCCCTGCCCCATTGGCTCAGTATCTCACTGAACTGGGCGCTCAATGCGTTTCCCAAATTTCCGACATTGTCGAATGTGAACGATCAGACGCCATTTCGGGAGCACCTCTGGAAAGTGGCGCTGCCGGCAATCACCCTTACGCTTGTAATCGTGGCCCACATGATGCGCATGACCCGAGCAGCCATCATCAACATGCTGGCAAGCCCCTACATCGATATGGCGCGCCTCAAGGGAATGTCCCCGATGGTGATCGTGCTGAGGCATGCCCTGCCCAATGCCTGGGCTCCCATCGTCACTGTGGTAGCCTTCAATATGGCATATCTCATCGTCGGAGTGGTCGTGGTCGAGGTCGTGTACGTCTATCCCGGGATCGGCCAGCTGATGGTTGATGCGGTAAAATCCAGGGATGTTCCGGTTGTCCAGGCCTGTGCCCTCATTTTCGCCGCGACCTATATCCTTCTCAACCTGCTGGCCGACATTATTTCCATTGCCACCAACCCCAGGCTCTTGCACCCGCGATGAGCAGATCCCAATCTATCGCGGCGGTTCAGAGGCTGAGGCGCTCGCGTGCCAGCCGGGCGAAAACAGCGCTGAAGAAGGCACCGCTCAGTGCATGGTTCGGCATCGTGGTGATCGTTGGCTACGTCCTTGTTGCGGTCTTCGCGCACTGGATAGCCCCATATGGCGAGACGCAGGTCTTCAGCGAAGCCTTCGCGCCGTGGAGCCAGGAATTCAAATTGGGAACCGACCAGCTCGGCCGCGACATGCTCACTCGCTTGATCTACGGTGCGCGCAACACCATCGCTATCGCGGTCGCGACTACATTGCTCTCCTTCGCGGTAGGCGTGTCGCTCGGCCTCCTTGCCGCATTGTATAGGGGGTGGCTCGACCAGATCTTGTCGCGTGCGGTGGACGTGCTGATGTCGATCCCGAGTCTGATCTTTGCGCTGGTGCTTCTGTCGATCTTCGGCTCGTCGATCACCAGCCTGATTGTTATCATTGCGCTTCTCGATTCCACCCGTGTCTTTCGGCTTTCTCGCGCCGTTGGGCTTAACGTGGCCGTAATGGAATATGTCGAGGTGGCGCGATTGCGCGGCGAGGGACCGAGATGGATCATCGCCAAGGAAATTCTTCCCAATGTTATGCCTCCACTGGTCGCCGAGTTCGGCTTGCGATTCTGCTTCGTGTTCCTGACAGTCGCGGCGCTGTCGTTCCTCGGAGTCGGTATTCAGCCGCCGACGGCCGATTGGGGATCAATGGTGCGCGAGAACGCAACCCTGATCACTTACGGCGATGTCACGCCGCTGCTTCCGGCCGGCGCGATAGCTCTTCTTACCGTATCCGTAAACTTCGTTGTGGACTGGTTCCTGCACGCAACAAGCGGGTTGCGGGATGAAAAGTAGCGGTCCAGGCTCACGCGAAAAAGGAAAGGATCTACTGCAAATCCGCAATCTGCATGTGGAGGGATCCTCGGACGAACAGTGGCATCCCATCGTCCGCGGGATCGATCTTACGCTGAAGCGGGGGGAGGTTCTTGGCCTAATCGGCGAGTCAGGCGCCGGCAAGTCCACCATTGGCCTTGCCGCAATGGGCTATGCCAAACCGGGCTGCCGGATCACACAGGGCTCGGTTCTGTTCGACGGGATTGATCTCCTGGCAGTCAATGAAAAGGGGCGCCGTCGTCTCCGGGGCTCCCGCATTGCCTATGTCGCGCAAAGCGCGGCGGCCTCCTTCAATCCGGCACATCGACTTTTGGAACAAACCGTCGAAACCGCGGTGGCGCATGGAATCGTCAGCCGGGAAGAGGCGAACCGGAGCGCCGTGGATCTTTATCGACGTCTTCAGCTCCCAGAACCCGAGAGCATAGGCTTTCGCTATCCTCATCAGGTCTCAGGCGGGCAGTTGCAACGGGCCATGACAGCGATGGCAATGGCTTGTCGACCGGACCTCATAATATTCGACGAACCAACAACGGCGCTCGATGTGACCACGCAGGTTGAAGTCCTTGCCTCCATTCGCAACATCGTTGAGGAATTCAGTACTGCTGCAATCTACGTAACGCATGATCTGGCGGTGGTGGCGCAAATGGCGGATCGCATCATGGTTCTGCGACACGGAGTTACCGTGGAGGTGGCTGACACACGCCAGATGCTGGCCTCGCCCAGCCAGGAATATACGAGGACGCTCTGGGCAGTCCGCAAGCTCGCCAAGCCCGAAGTTCCAGCCGATGACTATCTCTTGACGATAGACAACGTCACCGCGGCTTATGCCGGAGGGGTCAAGGTGCTCCAGGATGTCTCCATCAAGGTTCCGCGCGGAAGAACAGTCGCTGTGGTCGGCGAATCCGGTTCTGGGAAATCGACGCTCGCTCGAGTCGTTACCGGACTCTTGCCGCCAAGTTCGGGTTCGATTTCTTTCGCAGGCCAACTCCTTTCCAAGAGCCTGAAGGCGCGGCCCAAGGAGGTTCTGCGTCGCGTCCAGATGATTTATCAAATGCCCGACAACGCCCTTAATCCCCGCCAAACGGTCGAAGAAGTCCTAGATCGGCCACTCGAATTCTACCTCGGCCTCAAAGGCGCGCAGAGAGATCGCCGGATAAGCGAACTTATGCACATGGTCGAGATGAGCGAGGATTTTCTGGAACGTCTACCTGGCGAGCTATCAGGTGGCCAAAAACAACGCGTCTGCATTGCGCGGGCATTGGCTGCCGAACCGGAGCTTATCATCTGCGACGAGATCACATCCGCGCTCGACCAAATTGTGCAGGAGGAGATCCTCAAGCTTCTGATGCGCCTACAGCGTGAACTCGGGATGAGCTACATCTTCATTACCCATGACATTGCCACGGTGCGCGCGATAGCAGACGAGATTGTCGTCATGCACGGCGGCAAAGTCGTCGAGCAGGGATTGAAGAGCGTGGTTCTCACACCTCCGCATGCCGCTTACACCGAACGGCTTTTGTCCTCTGTTCCCGAAATGGATCCTGACTGGCTGACAAGATTGCTGGCCAGTCGGAAAATCTGACAGGTTGCAAGGTGGTCAGGAATCAAGTCCCCGTCCGCCCATCTTCCACGTGCTTTGAAGGGCATGATCGAGCTCCACGCGCAGCGATCAGCGCGACCATTATCACGCTTTCTGGAGAGGCCGGCTATCGTTGATCCAGGATCATCAAGCTAGGTTTGGCGCTGAGACGTATCGGAAATTCGTTCGCGCAAGGCATGCTCGGTCTTGTCTGCTGTGGACTTCACGATCTCGCCGATCTGATCGGCCATCGTGTCTGCTTCCATATGTTCCCGGCCAGCTTCCTGCTTGATGGTCTCATAGGCGTCGGCGGCGACCTGCTTGGCCTCATCGAGGCCCCTGTCGAGCAAAGTTTCGGCGGAATCGCGAAGCTTGTCGCCATAGGCGCCTAGTTGCTCGTCCTCCGTTGCGGTATGGGGCAGCATTGCACCTATAGCGGCGCCGATGGCGAGACCGACGGCCGCTACGGCCAAGGGTTGATCCTCCAACAGATCTTGCGCGGAGCGGCTGGCTTTCGCCGCCATGTCCCCAGTCGTCGAGCTTGCATTGGCAGCGCTTCCCGTCAGACCCGCCGCAGCGGCTCTTGCGGTGCTCGATATGGTGTCGCCGACGCTGGCAGCGCTCGAGGAGAGCGATTCCGCGGCGTCGGAGAGCATGCCGCCCAACCCGCCGGGCTCCCCTGCTACATCATGTCGTCCCGGCGCTGAAGGCAATGGATAGCCAGCCGAACGGTGGGCGGTGTTTGAGGTACCGCTGCCGAACATCAGCCAGGCCAGACCTGCGCCCACCATGGTGACCGGCAAAGGATTGTCTCGGACCTGCGTTCTGAGATTGCTGAGCATGGCCGCGCTCTCCCCTCCCGAGAACAGCCCGGTGAACTCATCCAGCAATTGTCCAGGCGTCATCTTGCCTCGAATGGATTCGGCGGTCTCCATCACCCGAGCGCGAGCAGCCTCGGCCTCGCGTTCAAGTTCGGCTGCGGATTTCTCGTTCATCTCACCTGTTCCTTAATCGCGCTCGCGTCGCGCTTGAGCTGTCCCTGGGTCCGGTCGGGGGTAAGTTCCGAAGGCGCCATGCTGGCCGTCCCGGTCCGCAGCAGGATGACGCCGAGGACCGCCACGACCACACCGACCAGCAGGGAAGACCACCCCGCGCCAAGCCCTGCCCGCGTCAGCGCGATAATGAGCGCCTGCAGCAACACCAAGAGCGCGGCGAGCAGGCAAATCGCGCCGCCCAGCACTTCCGCGGCACCTGCTCCGGCTTTGGTAAGCTTTTCAGAGAGCTCGGCCCGAAACAGCCTCGCCTCGGTTTGCACCAGAGTGGTGACATTCTGGGCCAAATCGGTGACTAGCCCGGCAAGGCTGGGATTGTCCTGGGTGTTCATCTGTCCTGCTCCGCGATCTGCGTGGCCCCATCATCGCCGACCACGCCAAAATCTTGTGGACGATCAGCGGACCAACCCTGTGGCTGATCGGTGTGTGATCTGAGGCCTCCCGGAGCGGCCTCAGAATCGGGCGTTGCCGGCGGAGAAGCCTTGATGAACCGCCCGAGAGCCAATCCGGCCAACACCGATCCCGCAAGCAGGACACCGGGATTTTGCCGGCCGAAGGACTGCACGTCATCAAGGACTTGGCTAAAGGGCTTCTGTTTCAAGGACGATGAAAGCCGCTCAAGGCCACTGGCAGCATCCAAAGCGAACTTCGATGCGTTCCTTTCATCGTTGCTGGCAAGGTGATCGCTGGCGGCTCGCAGTGCACCACCCAACGCCGCCAAGCTCGATCCGATGTCGCGCTGCGCCTCCTCCGCCTTGTCGGAGATGACATGCGTGGCTTCAGATGCAAGTCGCCAGCCTTACGGGTCACCTCGTCCCGCGCGTCGTGAAGCAACTCGCTGGCACGCTCATTTTCCTGGCGAAGTCTGTCGGAGACGTCGCTTTTCGCCTTGTCGAAATCGGTGGGCTGTCCGCCCTGATCGTTCTCATGCTGCATGAGGCCACCTAGTGAAAACCGAGGAAGGAGAGGACCGCGAGCACGACAACGATAAGGCCGATAAGATAGATGACACTGTTCATGTGCACGTCCTCCGTAGCTTTCCAACTTCGACGAACCTGCGATGTTCCCTAAGTGAGAGCATTTATCTCAGCCGAAACGAAGAGCTTCGTCAGGCACGCACCCAGTCACCAGTGAGTTGCCCTGTCCCTCGTGCGGAGCGCCAGTTGCTCCGTACGAACGGGTGCGCCCGACATGGTTGACGCGATCCCAAAGAAAACCGGAAGAGCGGACTTGGATCGCTTGACCTGGGCAAATATGATCCTGACGCCTTGCAGAGGGACTGGATGGAAATCGGTCGGGTCGAGCGCAAGCTCTCGGCGATCCTTGCGGCTGACCTCGCCGGGTACAGTCAACTGATGGGCGCTGACGAAGAAGGTGCCCTCGAGCGCTTGAACAGCCATCAACGTGACCACCTCGATCCCTGTATTGCCACGCATCGCGGCAAGATCGTCGGCGACATCATCGAACAGGACGGTCACGTCTTGGGCGCGGGGGTCAACATCGCCGCGCGTCTGGAGAGGATCGCCGAGCCTGGCAGGATCTGCTTTTCCGAACGCGTGCAGGAACATGCAGCGGGAAAGATCGGCCTGCGCTTCGAGGACTCGTGACAGTCCGGCGGAGTGCCCAGAATTTTGCCTGGTATCGTCGCGCCTCATCCATTCGGCCCAGCTGAGCATTTGCCGCGAACATAACAGCCTGAGGGCTGGCCGTTTGGCGACGCCCGCTTTTGGTGAATGGACTGAACCGGGGAACCGACTGTCATGAGGCGCGAAGCCGCCGTTCGCGTCGTGAAAGACATACCTCCACATCGGTGAGATTGTGGAATAGCGGTGACCAACCTGGACTAAGATCTAGGGTCAAAGGGGGCGCTCACGAGCCGCCTAATCGATAGACCGGGATGCCGAGCTTGCGGGCCTTGTCGGCGAGGTTCTCCTGAATGCCGGTGCCGGGAAAGATGATGACGCCGATCGGCATGACCGCCAACATCTGGTCGTTGCGCTTAAAGGGAGCGGCCTTGGCGTGTCTGCTCCAGTCGGGCTTGAAGGCGACCTGCGGCACCTTGCGATGATCGGCCCAGCGGGCGGCGATCTTTTCAGCGCCTTTGCGTGATCCGCCGTGCATCAGCACCATGTCGGGGTGCTTGGCGCGGATTTGGTCGAGCTTTGCCCAGATCATCTCGTGATCGGCGGTATCGCCGCCGGAGAAGGCGATCTTGGGGCCGGCCGGCAACATGACCTCGGTTTCCGCGCGCCGCCTGGCCGCGAGGAAGTCGCGGCTATCGATCATTGCGGCGGTGAGATGGTGGTGGTTTACCATCGACCCCGTGCGCGGTCGCCAGGCAGAACCGGTGTACTGATCGTAGTGTTCGGCGGCCTGGTCACGCATGAGCTCGAAGGCGCCCCGCCGTTCGATCATGGTCTGGCCCTGGGCGGTGAGTGTCTCGAGTTCAACCGCCTTGATCTCGCTGCCATCCTGTTCGCGCTGCAGACAGCGCTGGGCCTGCTCGTTGTCTTCCAGTTGCCGCTCGATCCGTTGTACAGCTCGGTGGAAGACATTGGTGAGGGACCAGAGCAAGTCATCGAGGTCGGGTTCGAGGCGCGTGTCAGCCAGGGTGACGATGAGGGCGTCAAAGATGTCGGCCACGGCTCCGGCCACTTGGTCGCCACCGGGGAGCGGTCGCGGATCGGGCTCGTCCGCAAATGGTCGCCAGCCATAGAGCTGGAGTTCGGTGAGGATGTGATCGGTCGCAGAAGCGGCGTGGTGCGGTTCAGTGTCGTCGTGCTCTCTCATGGGGATGCTCCCGTCGGTTTGACCGCGACCCTCGCGGCCTTCATGGCGACGAGAGCCCACGGGCGGGACGGTCCGACACCCGCAGCGATGCGGAGGGCCGGAGCGCAGCGGAGGATGGCGGCGGCCGACTATTTTGCCTCGCGATGGAAAGGCGTCGCGCCCGATCGCTGCCATTCGCGACCAGTCGCGCGCGCCGGAAAATAGTCGGCCGCCGCCATTGCCTGGCCGGCCAGTTCGTGGGCCGATCGCCCTCTCGAAGGCCGGGTCTCGGGTCTCTGCCGGCGGGTCACTCATCCATGCGCCGCACCGGCACCGTGCGCCGCGCGCTTCCCCTCCCGGCTCATGCCGCCTGTGTCAGATATCGGATGCGATCTTTGCGCATGAGCTGGTCTGCAATCGAGGCCCGGAAGGCCGCAAGTCCGAAGCGGCTGAGGTCTTCGTTGAAGTCTTGCATCGCTGGCGACAGCACGATTGCATCGATTCCGGCGTCCGTCGCGCGCTCGAGCAGGCTGTCGCGGGCACCGTCACCGGCCGGATCGTTGTCGCGGATGACATAGAGCCGGCGCAGGGTTGGCGGGAACAGGATGGCGGCTAGATGGGCTGCCGAGAGTGCCGCAGCCATCGCCATATCGGGCAAGGCGCATCTGAGCGACAGCGTCGTCTCAATGCCCTCGCCTGCCGCCATGACGCTGCCGGGTGCACCGAAGCGGACGGCGTGACCCAGAAGGTCACCCATTGCGCGACGCGGCGTGTCGACGAGCGCCTTGCCGGTGCCGTCCGGTGCGAGCCAGGTGCGGTGCGCGCCGGTCAAATGTCCATCAAGGTCGGTGACAGCAGCGATCATTGCCGGCAAGGTCTCGGTCGGTCCATGATCGCCGGGCCGGTAGTAGCAGCGCGGATGGAACCGCAGCGATCCGGTGCCGGACAAAGTCGCAATGCCACGTCCACGCAAATAGGTTTCCACGAGGGTGCCGATAATGGGCTTCGACATGGCGACCAGTCGGCGAGCCGCTTCCGGAGATCCAATGGGGACCTGCGTGATCGGCGCGGCCGGTCGGGGTGGCATGGCATCTGGCATAGCGAGAAACAGGCGCGCCTCATTGGCGACGTCCCGGAAGTTGACCAGTCCGAGGGATTCGCGGATGACGTCGAGCAGGTCGCCATGCTCGCCGGTAGCGGCGTCGGTCCATTTGCCTGGCGGTCCCTTCGGGGATGGCTGCAGACGCACGAACGTCGAGCGGCCCGGCGCATTGCGGACGTCGCCGACGCTCCAATAGTTGCCCTGGCGACGGCCATTGGAGAGGTAGTGGCGGCACACCGCCTCGGCATGTTCGGCGAGGCGGTGTGCGAGGTCGGATGCAGCGTGACGCGTCATCATGCAGCCTCCCGCTCACTGACCCGCTCGATTGGGAAGCGGTCGAGCACGCGCTCCAGCACGGCGAGCCCGTTGGCGTCGATCGGCACGAACATCCTGAGCTTCCACGAAATGATCTCGTGGAAGAGACCGTAGGCGGTGAGGCGCTCCCGCATCATGTCGGTGAAGCCCGACAGTTCGATGCGCCACGCGCCCATGACGCGGCTGCGGCGAAGCTGGAGACCCTCGGCGAGATCAAGGATCGTCCGCCCGTCGATCAGCGCCGCGAGCGCCTGCTCGGGCGATAGCGATGCGACGCCTGTCACCGTGGCGTTGGCGGCCCAGGCCGGCGTGACAAGGCGACCAACTATGCGCTCGCCCTCGTCGGTCTGAAGTCGAAAAACGCGGGTCGACTCGTTTGGCAGACACTTCCAGATCGGCAACAACAGGCCCGTCACCATGTGCAGCACGGCATCGGCAAACTCGGGAGTCTCGGCGACCTCCGCATTCCATGCTGCAGCGAAAGCTTCACGGTGGGCCTCGACCCAGCGGGTTTCGCCCATAGCCTTGAGCGGCATGTTCTGGCCTTCCATTGGCCGGATCAGGCGGACCCGCGGCTCGATCTCGCCGTCGTCGAGCATGATGCTGGTGGTTGGGATCTGCACGGCGGCGCGGCCAGATTGCTCGTTGATCAGTAGGATGGCGCGCAAATCGCGAAGGTGATGGAGCGCCGCATCGAGCATGACGGGCCGATTGCGCTTGCGCTGGGTGATCGTCAGCAGCCGCGTTTCGGCGCCGGTGCGCGGATGGGCGTAGATGACCTGCCGGTCGGTGATGACGAAGCTCTCGGCCCGCAGGGTCTCCAGCCCGGTGTCATAGGTGCCCGAGGCGATGGCGCCACCGATCCGAGCGGCCAGAAGCTGCTCGAAGGCGCCGAACAGCACGCCCTGCACTTCGATGGTCAGCGCCAACAGGCGATTGAGGAAGGTGGTGATCGGCGGCAACTCGTCCTTGATGCCGTTGTTGTCCATCAGCTTGAGACCGGTCGCCGCCTCGAAACGCTGGAGTGTGCAACCCTCGACCTTGCCGCGTACGATCAGGAGATAGAGCTGCCGCAAGGCATCGCCGGCATAGTGGCTTTCAAGATTGTCCTCTGGCCGGAACAGCCCTTGGCCACCGGTCTGGCGCTGGCCGCGCGTGATTGCGCCCAACGTGTCGAGACGGCGGGCGATCGTCGAGAGGAAGCGCTTTTCCGCCTTCACATTGGTCGAGATCGGCCGGAACAGCGGCGGCTGCGCCTGATTGGTCCGATGCGTGCGGCCCAGGCCCTGGATGGCGGTGTCGGCCTTCCACCCGGCTTCGAGCAGATAATGCACACGCAGCCGCGTGTTCCGTGCCAAGAGTTCGGCATGGTAGGAACGACCCGTCCCGCCGGCGTCGGAAAACACCAGAACGCGCTTCTGATCGTCCATGAAGGACTGCGCCTCGGCCAGATTTGCCGACCCTGCTCGGTGCTCGACGACCAGGCGGTCGCGCTTGCGCACGATGCGGCGCGAGCGGCCAGTGACTTCGGCGACGAGGTCCGCGCCGAAATGTTGGACGATCTGGTCGAGCGCGCCGGGGACAGGCGTCAAGCTGGCGAGTTTCGCGATCAGCTCGTCGCGCCGGGCGACCGCCTCGCGGCTCTCGACCGGCTGGCCATCGCGGTAGACCGGGCGCGACGACAGATTGCCCTCCGAATCCGTGAAGGGCTCGTAGAGCTGCACCGGGAAGGAATGAGCGAGGTAGTCGAGGACGTATTCGCGCGGCGTGATGTCGACGCGAACATCGTTCCATTCCTCGGTCGGCAACTCGGCCAGCCGCCGCTCCATGAGCGCCTCACCCGTCGAGACGATCTGGACAACGGCCGCATGGCCCTCCTCCAGATCGCCGGTGATGGATTTGATCAGGGTCGGTGTCTTCATGCTGGTCAACAAATGGCCGAAGAAGCGCTGCTTGGCGCTTTCAAAGGCGCTGCGCGCGGTCGACTTGGCCTGGGCATTGAGCGTGCCGGTGCTGCCGGTGATGTTGGCCGCCTGCATCGCAGCATCGAGATTGTTGTGGATGACGCCGAAGGCCCCAGCGTACGCGTCATAGATGCGGACCTGTTCGGGCGTCAGCTCATGCTCGAGCAGTTCGTATTCGACACCGTTGAAAGAGAGCGAGCGGGCGGTATAGAGGCCAAGTGCCCTGAGGTCGCGTGCCAGTACTTCCATCGCCGCCACG
The DNA here is from genome assembly GCF_057786095.1 of Mesorhizobium sp. P160219. Lineage (NCBI taxonomy): Bacteria > Pseudomonadati > Pseudomonadota > Alphaproteobacteria > Hyphomicrobiales > Phyllobacteriaceae > Mesorhizobium > Mesorhizobium sp. P160219. Next base: position 3,823,310 of record NZ_JBYNWG010000001.1, on the reverse strand, counting down.
CCGCCAGCCTCGATCGCCTCGACGAACTCGGCGCGGGTCGAGAATGGAAAATGCTCGCCGCCCCAGAGGCCGAGCCGCTGGGCATAGGCGAGATTGTGCACGGTGGTGGCGCCAGTCGCCGACACATAGACGATGCGGGCATTCGGCAGGGCGTGCTGTAGCCTCAGGCCGGCACGGCCTTGCTGGGAGGGAGCGGCGTCGCCGCGTTCGCTCTTGCCGCCACCGGCATTTTGCATGGCGTGCGCCTCGTCGAAGATGATGACCCCATCGAAATCCGGACCCAACCATTCGACGATCTGCTTGACCCGCGAAACCTTCTCGCCGCGATCGTCGGACCGCAGCGTGGCATAGGTGGTGAACAGGATGCCGTCCGCCAGCGTGATCGGCCTGCCCTGCGGGAAGCGGGAGAGCGGGGTGACCAGCAAGCGCTCCATGCCGAGCGCGGACCAGTCGCGCTGCGCATCCTCGATGAGCTTGTCTGACTTGGAGATCCAGACGGCCTTGCGACGGCCCTGCATCCAATTGTCTAGGATTACGGCGGCGGACTCGCGGCCCTTGCCTACACCGGTACCGTCGCCGATCATGAAGCCTTGCCGGAAGCGCACGGCCCGCGCCGCGTCATCTGCCGCCGCGCTAATTACGTCAAAGGTATCGTCGAGCGTCCAGGCGCCGGCGAGATACTCGGCGTGAGCATCGCCCGCATAGATGACGGTCTCGAGCTGCGCGTCCGAGAGCAGGTCAAGGACGTTCTTCGGCAGGCGCGGCCGATAACTCGGCTTGGGCGGCGCGACCGAGGCCATGGCCGCCGATTGCACGAGTTGGGTGGGGTGCGGCTGCGCGCCGGGAATGCGGATCGCCTGAAGCGCGTAGTCCTCGTAGATGGCGTCGCTGATGTGGCCGCCCTCGGCGGCCTTCCAGTCGAGCACCTGATAGGCGAGCTCAACGGCATCGGGATCAGTGAGCGGTGGCCGCGGTGTTATTCTTGCCGTGGGACCAAGATAGCCGCGCACTGTGCGGGGTGCGGCCGACGACGATGTGGGAGTTGCACCTGCGGGTATGGTGACCGGCAGCCGTGCCGGCACATGCTCGCCGACCCATGCGATCAGCGTCGCGGCATCCGGGGCAACGCCCTGATCTGCCGGGAACACGTCCGGATCGTCCGCCGGCACCCGGTCGATGACGGTGAGGCGTGTCGGAAAGGTCGTGCCATGCTTGGCGTAGGCCGAGCCGTCGATGGCGGCGGAGAAGACGATGCGGCCACGTTCCTGCAGGCGAGTAAAGGCGGCGGTCCAGGCCGGGTGGTCGGGCGCGAAGTTCGCACCGGTAATCGTCACCAGCCGCCCGCCGGGCGCAAGGCGCGCCAGGGCCGAGGCGATGTGCCGCCAGGCCGCGTCGGCCATGCGGCCCTCGACGTTGGCCATGACCGAAAAGGGCGGGTTCATCAGCACCACGCTCGGCACGGCGCCGGGATCGAGATGGTCGTCGATCTGGGCGGCGTCGAAGCGGCTGGCGCAGAGGGCCGGAAAGAGGCCGGAGAGAAGTGCCGCGCGGGTTTCGGCAAGCTCGTTGAGAATGAGCGAGGCGCCGGCTATCTCGGCCAGGATGGCGAGCAGCCCGGTGCCGGCGGAAGGCTCCAGCACACGGTCGGCCGGCGTGATGGCAGCGGCCGTTGCAGCGACCAGGCCGAGCGGAATCGGCGTCGAGAACTGCTGGAAGGTCTGTGCTTCTTCGGATCGGCGGGTATGCGTCGGCATGAGCCGGGCGATCTTCGACAATGCTGACAGCCGGAGAGCCGGAGACGCGGCCTTGCGGAACAACGCCTTTCCGTACTTGCGCAGGAAAAGGACCGTCGCAGCCTCGCAGGCATCGTAGGCCTGCTTCCAGTCCCAGGCGCCGGCGGCGTCGGAGGCGCCGAATGCGGCTTCCATCGCCGCGCGCAACTTTGGCGCGTCGATGCTGTCGCCGCGCTCGAGATGGGGAAGCAGAAGGCCGGCGGCGGCGAAGATAGCGCCGGCTGCACCGGTTTGGGGGAGCGGGAGCGGCGCGGCTGCGGGAACTGCCACAGCGGGCGAGATCATGTACATGGTGTGAACCTCGGGAGAGCGGGGACAGGATCGAGCCGCGCGGCGCTCTCTCTGGACCGTGCGGATTCAAAACCATCCCGGCTCGCCTCTCCCTCTCTGGCCTCCACCGAAGCCAAAATGAAACAAGCGCCCCGCCATGAGGTGGAGCGCTTGCCGGTATCAACCGATCTCGATCATATTCCGCCGTCAGGCCCCGACTTCTGTAGGAAACCATTGGCGCTGTCGGGATCGGGCGGCAGGTAGGCATCATAGGGATTGCCGTCGGCAAGATGAGCGAACGGCGTGAACTCGTAGTGAAGAAGAAAGGGCCGAGCGACCCGCGCCACTCCGCCGACGGTGCTATCCGGCGGCGACCGCGTGTGCGGCAGTCTCATGGGTGGCCGAGCCGTCCTCGTCATCACCGGCCAGGAATTCGGGGAGGTCAGCTTCCTCGCCCACATTCGGCCGGGCGGCGTCATTGCCGCGAAGGCGGAGCGGTTCGGGTAGCCAGCCACTATCGGCCAGGAGGCGCTCGGCCTCTTTGGCCATGTCGGCCTTCTTGAGATGGTCGATAAGCTGGGCGGCCTGGTCGCCGGCGCCTTCGCGCACGGCTTCGAGAATGCGGGACTTGGTGACGCGACCGAGATAGTTATCCACCGTCGGCCGCCAGCCGGCATCTACCATGTCAAGCCCGGTGGCACGGGACAACCGATCGGCTTCACGCCGGCGCTGATCGAGTCCATGCTGGGAAACGCCGCTGCCGTAGGGATTGGGTCGTTCGAACAAGGCGTTGATCCCATAGCTGACGCAATGCGCCAGCAGCGTCTGCCGGCTTGCTTCATCGAGTCCGTCGAGCCACGCCCATAGGGCCTCGTCGTCATCCAGTGGAATGTCGCTCTTCCATGCCTCATGGCGCTCATGGACGGCCTTGGCCGCAGGGCTGTCCTTGAGACCGACGTCCTGCCACGGCAAGTGGACATGTCGGACGAAGGCCTCGACGCAGCCGATGGCGCAACGCTGACCGAAGGTGTCGAGGACGAGCCGGTGCAAGAGCGCCGTGATGGCCACATGCTGGTTCTCGGCCAGTGCGTTGCGCAGCGCCAACGTGCGATGGGCAGTAAGTTCGATGACCAGGCGCTCGGGTAGCGGCTTGATGGTGTCGCCGTCATCCTCCTCAGGCTCGGACGCCTGCGCGCCGATGGTGATAATCGCGCGGGCCGAAGGATTGTGTCTGCTGTCTTCGTTCTCGGTGGCGCAACCTGGCTCGGCCGAGTGGCCGTCGACCGCCTGCATCGCTTCGTCCTCGGGGCGCACATGGGCCCGATCGACGACGAGATCGCCATCACGATCGATGCTGATGAACACACCGGCGCGGGCGATCTCGGCCCCATCGTAGTGCATCGGCCGGCTCTCGAAGGCCTCAAGCGCGGTCTCGATTTGACCGAGGCGCTGATCGACATCGTCGGGGAGTTCGTCGGATTCGCCATACTCGGCTTCCAGCCGGTCGTACTCCGCCCGCAGGGCTTCGCGTTCCGCCCGCTCCGCGTCGGTCAGACCGACGGGGGTGCCAGCGATTGCCCGCAGACCGTGATTGTACCCGTAGGGCAGATCGGCATCGACCACGATCCACTTCCAGCCCTCCGCCGCGATCTCGTCGGCGATCGACTTCAGCCTATCGCCGACCAAGCGGTCGAGCAGAGCCGGGTCCTGCAGCCAGCCGCCATTGTCGGCCTCGAACAGGTCGCGCAGCACCACGCCGCCGGCAGCGACATACGCGTCGACACCGACGAACAGCGCCCGGCGATCGCTTGCCCGCACAGTGGTCTCCGTCAGCAGGCGCCGGATCTGCTGCGGCTCCTTCGACCAGGAGTTTTCGAGCGCCTCCCAGACCTGCTCCTGACGGGCGTGATCGTCGGTCACGGTGAACGCCATGAGCTGCTCGAGCTTCATGCCATCCTGCTCGTAAATCTCCTGCAGCTTGGCCGAAACCCTGGCCAGCCTGAGGCGCTGCTGCACGAATGTTGCGGAGACGAAGAAGCGTGCGGCAATCTCCTCATGGCTCGCGCCCTGGTCATGAAGTGTCTGGAAGGCGCGAAACATGTCGAGCGGATGTAAATCTTCGCGCTGAAAATTCTCGGCCAGCGAATCCTCCTCGATCGGGACCGCGCTGTGGGCGTCGCTTATGACGCAGGGAACTGGCTCGGTCTTGCTCATTTGCTTCTGCTTGACCAGCAGCTCCAGCGCGCGATAGCGGCGCCCGCCAGCCGGCACCTCAAACATGCCGGTCTCGTTGCCCTCGCCGTCCAACACTGGCCGGACGTTGAGGCTCTGGAGCAGGCCGCGCCGAGCGATCGACGCGGCGAGGTCCTCTATGGTTTCCCCGCGCTTGATGCGCCGGACATTGGACTGGCTCAGCATCAGCTTGTTGAAGGGGATGTCACGTGAAGCGTTGAGGGTGATCTTCTGCTTGGGCGTAGCCATGTGGACTATCTCCGCGACGGGCGGCCGAAACTCTCTCGACCTCCAAACCCGCAAAAAAGACGGGCGCAGCCCTCTCACTCTGAGGACCGCGACGCACCGAAGATCCAGAGGTGGGGACAGGGCCGCAGACACGACTTTGCGCATCTGCGGCTTGCGGATTTAAGCTGAGATCTCACTCGCCGTCTCGGCCAGATTGGCCGGCATGGTCGAGTTGCGTTCGGCGTCGCGAAGGTTTCCGCCCCGGCGGACGGCCTCTGCCCAGAGGGAAATCGGCAGGTCGATGCCAAAGAGCATGTCGCGTTCGATGCCGATGCCGAAAGGCAGCCGGATCGACGTCATCTCGAGCGCGGTTGGAGCCAAATTCCTTCGCCGAGTTGATTTGAAGAGCTTCACCACGGATACGTGTTCGGCGTCGCGACCGCGGCCATTGGCGAGCAGGCACGCGCAGTTCCTCGGTGAGAACGATCATGCCGCCCACTTCTCGGTTTCGATCTCATCGACGTTGGCGGGCCCTGCCCTGGTTCCGTTGTCGGGTTGCGGAAGGAAGGCGAGCAACCAGTCGGCTGCCCTGCTGGCCTGGGAGGCGGCGCGCACGATGGCGCGGTTGTCTTCGCGCAGGACATCGAGCCAGGAGGCCAGGTAATCGGCGTGGCGCACGGTCGGCACAATACCTAGCGAGGCGCAGCAGAAGGCTGCGTTCATTTCGGCGACCAGTTCCTCGAAAGCATATCGCTTTGTGCCGAACGCGCCGCCGAGGTCACGGCCGATGCGGGAGGGATGGCCGGTCGCATGGCCAAGCTCGTGCAGGGCGGTGCGGTGCCAGTCAATGGTCTCGAAATACGCCTGCGGAGGCGGCACCTGCACGTAGTCGTGCGCCGGCACATAATAGGCGCTATTGCCGCCGATGCGGAAATCGATACCTGTCGCCTTGATCAGCGCCTCGACTGTAGGCTCGATCAGTCCGCGTTCCGGTGCAGGCGGAGCCGCGGCCAGATCGTCTGGCAGATTTTCGCATTGCGCGACGTTGAACACGGTGAAGCGCTTCAGAAACGGTATGGCCTGTGCTGCCTCGCCGGTCTCCCGCGCGCGATGCTTCTCATCGTCAGGAATGAAGCGGTCAGCATAGACGACGGTGGTCCCGTGTTCGCCCTTGCGGACATGGCCGCCCAGCGATAGCGCCTGGCGGAAAGTCAGCCAGCTTTGGACGGGAAAGCCATGCTCTACGACCGCACCCCACAGGATCAGCACGTTGATCCCGGAATAGGCGCGGCCAGTCGTGGCATTGGCCGGCATGACGAGGGGAGCTTGCCCCGCCGTCGTTCCCCAGGGCTGCACCCAGGGGAAGCGGCCGGCTTCCAGCTCCGCGATGATCTTGTTGGTGATATCGTCATAGAGGCTTGTCCGGTCGGCGCCGGCGCGAGCGTAATGTCTGGACATCGCGGTTCTCCGCGACGGGCGCCGGAGGCCTCTCCTCCAGCCCTCACCCGTCACGGCAAACCGGTCCGTACTCTCACTCTAGACGGCGTTGCGGGGACCTCCCGTAGAAGGGGGACGCTTTCGAATTTGGGCAAAGGCGGTCCGCGCCAAATCAAATGTCGCTAACCATCTAGTTTGCTTATTGCTACCGGACTGCGTGGCGGATGCGATCGGAAAGCGTTTGTTCGACGTCGAAATAGCCCTCCCAGGCTTCGGGCAACTGAGCCCGCGCGGCGGCGGCGAAAACATCGAAACCGTTGGCGCTTTCGCAGGAGGGCAACTCCTTCCAACTGACGGGCACCGCGCACGCCGCCCCCGCGCGTGCCCGAGTGGACCAGGGACAGATTGCAGTGGAGCCCTGGCCGTTGCGCAGGTAATCGAGAAATATTCGGCCCTTGCGCTTCGCCTTGCTCATGTTGGCGACGAAGCGGGACGGATCTGTACGGGCCAGTAGTTCGGCGAAGTCTTGGCAGAAGCTCTTGACCTCGTCCCAGTCGGCCTCGGGGACGAGTGGCACGACTACATGAACGCCCTTGCCGCCGGACAGCAACGGCCACGACTGCAGTCCAAGCGCTTCCAGAATGCCTCGAATGTCGAGGGCTGCCTGCTTGACGGCAGTGAAGCCCAAGCCTTCGTCGGGGTCGATGTCGAAGATCATGCGATGCGGCAGATCCGGCTGCTGGCGCAGGCTTCCCCAGATGTGGAATTCGAGCACGTTCATCTGGACGCCTGCGATCAGCCCAGCCAGGTCATCGACCCACAAGATGCGGCTTTCCTTCCCGGACATCTTGTCCAACTGGCCGTCATGGATGGCCTTGGGCATGCCGGGCAGTCTGTGCTTCTGAAAGAAGGTCTGCTGCAGGTCGCCATCGGTATCGCGCACCAGCGACAGCGGTCGATCCTGGATGTGCGGCAGCAGCTTCTCGGCGACCACGGCGTAGTAGGCGGCGAGCGTGGCCTTGGTCACCTTGGTCCCGGGATACATGACCTTGTCTGGATGCGTCAGCTTGACGCCGACAGCAGCGGCGATCTCCTTGCCGATTCCGGGATCGAGATTGGCGGAGCCAAGAGTTGCCGGCGTCTTCGGCATTTCCATTACCACCTGGTCGGCTCGCTTATCTTCGCGCATGCCCTCAAAGCTTGGATGTCGCAAGCTGCCGTCCGGTGTCACTTCGGCATAGGTGACTTCGGCAACTAGCTCGGGCTTCACCCACCGGGCACGGCGGGCGATGTCTCTCGGAACGGAGACGAAAGCCGGTTTCTCAATACGGCGTTTCTCGAGCTTCGCGAGGATGTCCTTGCGCATCGCCGCGGTGAACCCCGTGCCGACGCGGCCGCGATAGATGAGCTTGCCATTCTCGTAAGTGCCGAGGATCAACGATGCCATGCCACGTCCTGTATCACTTGGGCGGTAGCCGCCGACGACGAATTCCTGTCGCTTCGTGCACTTGATCTTGAGCCAACTCCCGGTGCGGTCGCCGACGTAGGAGCTGTCGGCACGCTTGGCGATGACGCCTTCGTGGCCGCCCTCGCACATGGCGTCGAACACCCTTCTGCCCTGGTCGACGATGTGGCTGGAGAATTGCAGGCTGTCGTCAGGGGGGCGCGCGCCCAGCAGGGACTCAAGTCGCGCCTTGCGCTCAAGGAGCGGCAGGGTAGACAGATCTTCGCCATCGAATTCTAGCAGATCGAAGGCGTAGAACTTGAGGGGCATACCCGCGGCGATGCCGGTTTTCAGCATGGAGAAGTTCGTGCGGCCCTGACTGTCGATGGCGACGATCTCACCATCGATCAGCACCGCGCCTTTGGTCAGTCTCTGAAGCGGCGGCAGGATGACCTTGAACTGTCGGGTCCAGTCGTGGCCATTGCGGGTATAGACGACGACGTTCGAGCCGGAGATGGCTGCTTGGGCACGATAGCCGTCGAACTTCATCTCGAAGAGCCAATCCCCGCCCACCGGTATGTGGTCAGTCAATGTGCAGAGCTGGAAGGACCGAAACTCAGGCAGCGGATAGGTGGGGATAGAGTTCGAGTCTCTGCGCCGTGTGCGCCTTTTGCTAGGGGTGCCATCTACAGCCGCCATGCGGAACTCGGGTACATAGTGCGATTCAATACCCTGCCTCGGATTCGGTTCCATCCCCAAGCATCTTCGCGCCGGCGACCGTCGGCGCTCTTAGAAAAACGGCGTATAAACCGCAGTCCTGCGCGCGTCCGCAACAGCGGATAATTGCCGCGCGTAGGACGGAGGAAATTCGCCCCCGCCGCGGGCGGTGAACGGGACAGCCGTAGGAGCGTCAGCATAGCGCCGGCCGCAGGACGGGACGCGGGGCCGACTGTCCCCGTCCGCGGTGGTCCGCAATGTTATGCGCCGAAGCCGACCGGCGGAGATCGCGCGCATTTCCGGCTCTCGACAGTCCGGCTGCTGATCGCGATCGGATTGCCCAACCCAGCGCCGAGTTGGCCTGGACGAAATCGATGAGGTCTTGCATCTTCACCCCTCAATTGCGTTGCAGTTTGTGAATTTCCAACCTGACAGGCCCTCCCCTGTCACAACTTGTGCAGAAGAGCGCTCGCTCGACCGAACTGAACAGAGCGCCTTTTCCATAGCGTTCGATGAGCCCGGCAGGCTTTACCGTTGCATGGTGCGAACAGGATCTGCACCAAGCCCGCAACACATGCCATTCGCGAAGATCGCCGAGCGCCACATCGAGGCCCGCATGAACGCTGCCATCAATGATGGCCTGCGGTGGGATCTTGACCTCGCCTGGTGTCAGGATTTTCTCCATCACATGCCGACTGTTGTAGTGGATCAGCAACATGCCCGGCCGGCGCCGGATGGCAGCTTGCCAGGCTGCCTGACTCACCGATGAATCGGGGGAACGCGAAATGGTTTCGGACAAAACCTGCTCCTCGCGATCCCAGACCTCGACCCAAAAATTGTGTTCCGCGGTTTTTGCCGTTGCTTCGCCATCCACGGCGATTGACGCCAAGCCATGGTCGCTTTGCTGCTCCAGATCACGCAGAAACAAGGAACATATTTCTCCCTCGTCAAGGGCATGCTTGACTCTTTGTTCTCATTTTGTTCGCTATTGGCACGTGCTGGCCTGCGTCATCCAGATTGGCGCAGGACTCATTAACTCAGCGTGGCGCTTGCGCAATAACTAATTTAGTGAAATCTTAAATGCTTCTGGGAGTAGACGAGAGACCGGTCGGTCCAATTATGGGGCGGCATTGAACATAAATGTTTTTTCCGCGATTCTTGGTCGGGATGTTTGCCACGTCGACCGTGGTGGCGTTATGGATTTACCTAGCAACGGGTTCGTTCTGGAAGTCGCTTGCATGGACCTTGCTGATTTTGATCATATTCCAGGTTGGATATTTCTTGTTTTCATTCGCGCTTTTCCACACGCTTTGGACGAAGAGAACCGAAGAAAAACCGAACACCGCCGAGCCTACCCGTCGAGACGGCGGTGTCTCATCTAAAGGCGGCCGATGATGCCCGACAAGCCGGCCACGCAGCGTCGTCAAATCGCCGGGGAAGGTTGACCGTCTTAAATCGCGCCACCCTTGGGCGGCAAGCGCCTCCCTGAAATCTTGCAGAGGAATGACGCAAGCCTTCCTCGCGGCGCAGGTGCCTCACACGTCCGATGATGCTGTCTTTGCAAGCAACGATCTCCCCACTGTTATTGGGTAGCCGGGCCGAGGCTTGCGTTTGCACATGATCGGCGATGCTGCCCTGGGGATCGCGGCGACTGGCCGAATAGGACGACAAATGACGCAGGAACTTGGACGCTACAGATGCTGTGGCACCAGCGGACAGGAATACCGTCGTTGAATACCAGAATATGGTCGGCTTCGACGCCAAGAGTGGCCGACAGATAGGCCGAGAACGAAAGAGCATCGCTTAGTCAATGGCGGCGCTGTCTACTCACCGACGACAAACCATTCAGACACTCAGCACCCACGAGTTCATCCAACAGGTGGATTAGGCCAGCCTCGATGTTAGTCCAGGGGCTCCGAACTCCGCGTGTAGTCGATCGTCCTCGAATTCACTCGGAGGGTCCTGCGGGCGCGCGTTCCCGCTGACCGCTCTCCATCCCAAGTCGTCAATCGATCCCGGCGGCAGCCAGCTTGCGCGCGGGGCCTCCTAGGTGATCACGCCATAACGCCGATCGACCGAATAGGTCATGACTTCAGCTGCGGCGGACCAGATGTCTGCTTGGCCGCCGCCGCACAGCCCAGCAGATCCCACCTGGCGCCGGCTTCTCGAGCGTTCGCTGCGGGCCATCGTCCAAAAGGCTGTGTTCCAACAACTCTAACGAGAGAGATACACTCCTGCTACTCGGCGCCGCTTCCCTCAAAGCGCTGTCTGGTAAAAAGGCTCGGCGCCCTTCTGGTTTGTTCAGGTTCAAAAGGAGGGCGCCGGCCCCAGACTTTTCCGCCCAGAATGGCGATTGGCGCTTCGGGGTGATCTCGTCGACCCTCACCTGTCGCCGATCTTTTTCGCCCAGGCCAGCGCCTTGGTCTTGGCTTTTGTGGTGAAACACCGTTGAGCAGTGAGGCGCTTCAAACACGCTCACAACAGGTCGCCACCGACTCGTCGAGCATGCTCCACCTTCGCTTAGTCCATAAAGGTGTGGTGCGTTCATATTAGCATCAGCATATATAACTTGGCAGCCGGCCATGTCCCCAGTCCCCAGCCGGTTAGGCCCGGCTGCTCTCTACCCCCAAAGAAGCCGGGCCGTCCCCGCGGCCAGAGCGTTCCGTGCTTGGTAGACAGCTCGCCGGGCGATACCCCGACCACCTCGAGCCCGGCGAGCCTGACCTGGATCAATGATCGGATCAGGACCGGGGTCAGCCGGCAAATATCTATGCAAGAGCGGTGTCACTTTGTTAGCGCTGAAATGGATCAGTTTTCAAAGGACCACCAACCCAGCGCAGCGAAACCAACTGCTGGGACAAGCATGCATGCACCGAATCGCGAACGGCGATTCAATTAGCACGCACTTAATTACCTCATAACATTTTTAACGAAACGTTGACCGCGCTGTCCCAGAATAGGACGGCGCGGTCGGACCCCACTGCGTAGGCGGCTTCGGCACTCAGCGCCCGCCGAACTATCGGAGCCGCCACCCACATCCCACGTTATACCAGCAGCGGTTGAATCAACTATTACTGCGCGTGCAAACGGCCTGCCATGGGAACAAAAGAGGGATTCACATCGAATACGGTTCAATCAGGATCGGACCATGCCTGCGCCAGCACGGCACGCACGGTCGCGGCCTCCACTGGCTTCATCGCGAGAGGTCGCGGTCGTTGGCCACTGTCCCCGTAGACGCCAGATCGCCCGACAACGCCTTCAAAAAGGTCGTCTTACCCGAGCCGTTCGGTCCGGCGATGGCGGCAATTTGGCCCGGCCTCGCGACGAAATCGACATTGGTAACAATGCGCTTGCCGCCGATCGCTACCGAGACATCGCGTGCTTCGATCATGCCGGCCTCATATGTTTCAAATCTCACAAGTCGATTACGCCGCGCTCGCGCAGCAGAATCCAGAGGAGAACGGCTCGCCGGCGATCGCGGTGACGATGCCGATCGGCAGTTCGGCCGGCGCCACGACCAATCGGGCAACGGCATCGGCGATCAGCAGCATGCAGGCGCCGAGCAGCGCCGATGCCGGCAAAAGATAGCTGTTGTCCGGACCGATCAGCAGCCGCAGCAGATGCGGCACGACGATGCCGACAAAACCGATGCCTCCGCTGACTGCGACAGAGGCGCCGACCGCTGCGAGACGCTAACGATCGCGGTGTATTCAGCCGCTGTACCGGGATACCGAGATGGCCGGCCGTCGCCTCGCCGAGCGCCAGCGCGTTGAGGCTTTTGGCCAGGAACGGCATCGCCGCCACCGCCAAAACGATGATCGGTCCGACGGAAGCGATCTTCGGCCAGGTCGCGCCGCCGAGCGAGCCCAGTTGCCAGAAGGTCAGGTCGCGCAACTGCCGGAAAACAATCTTTGACGATCTCTCCCCCAACCGCTCTCAGCGAGCCGCAATACGCGTGGCGCCCTGTCCGCGCCTTCGCCCTCGATATGGTCGCCAAGATTGTCGTGGCCTTGCCGTAGGTCTGGGCGTCGCCATCGGGATAACGGTCCGCGACCACGCCAGGCACACGCGCGCGCCCCGGCCATCCACGAAACTTGATAGGCGAAGCCGACTGTAAGGCGACCAAAACGGATACGCTGCAGTCCGAACCTGATTGCGGGGGCCCGTGTCAGAAATGGAGTTCTCCTCTAGTTGTCAATGGCGGCAGCCAGGACGTCGTCCTGGCTGATTGAACCGGGGTTTCGAAAGTTCAGGCAGCGCGTCCGCGACAGGTGACAACACGGCGATCGCTGACTCATAGACCTCCGTCAGGTAGGACGAGATCAAAGGATCGCTGCGCCACTCAACAGCTCGGCAAAGAAGGCCGTGGACCTCACGTTTGGTTCCGACGTCCACGCCGGCCGGGGTTTCGTCAAAGATGAAACATCGGCAAGAATGTCCCATTGAGCAGGACCTCGACGTCCTTCTCGACCATGCCCAGGCGCGGGCTCGACGATCTCACACTCAAAGTTGCGACCTGACGAAGTCGAAGCGTTGAATGGGTGATGCGCCCGTCGGGCGTTCATGGTTGTAGTAGCACCGCAGCACGATCACACCGGATCAATTGTCAACCCATCAGCCCTGCGCTCGAAGGGCCTCCTCTATGACCTTCGTGATCTCTGCTGGTAGTGAAGCAGATGTGTCGCTGCCAAACTTCTCGAAGGCAAGATCGACTTCAACTACCCGCGCTTGCTGCGCTGCGGAACTGTGATGCGGCGGTTGCGTCGCTGCTTCTTTGAGGTCGGAAAAAACGAGCGGGCCAGACAAAGTTCGCACGCCTGCTTTGCTGTCTTCGGTTCTACTAGAGCCAAGTGTGAACGGAACGCCGGGCGCTGGATTGTGCGCCCAAAAGGATCACTTTGTGACCACCAGCATCAGTACCGCCGTCGCTCCCTACGACGCTGCACGCAAGCTTGGGCGGGAACGTCGTCTGGTTGTGGAGCGGGTTGGTTCCACTGCCATGCTGCCAACACCAACAACGCCCTCACGCTCCCTTGCACTCGTTACTTTGTGCAAACGCTCATAGGGCAGCAACTCCTTGACCCGCGTACCAAGCGCAACAATTTCTGCCCGCAAATCTTCGCATTCCTGCCTCTGGACTTCGTGCTGCATCTGCTCGGAGGCGTATTGCGCCGAGATGTGCGAGAGGTCCGCAGTCAGCTTCGAAAGGTTCGTCATGTGGGCTTCGCTCTCTTTCAAGAGATCAGAATACCTTTCATCCGCAACCTGCTTTTCGGCCATGGTATCGCTCCATTGAGCCGTCAGCCTGGCGATTTCACTGGATGCTACGCTTGCCTCGTTCGTTGCCGCATCCAGTCGCAATTGAAGACTTTGAATTTCAGATCGCAAACCTCGCATCTCTGCGAGACTGCGTGCACGTTCGGCTCCCGTGTCATCTTCCATGATGCGTGCGGCCTCTGCCATTTCCGACAGTTTCGCCTGCGCGATCTCAAGCGACTTCTGCAACCGCGTTTCGTCCTTCTCGCTCTTGCCGAGCGCAGCCAGCAGTTCGGAATGCCGCACCGCATCGTTGGCGTGGATCGTCGACAGCTCATCAAGCCTCCGCCTCGCCTCAGCTTCCCGCTTTTGCGCCTTGTCGAGGTCGATCGAGAGTTTGACATGCTTTTCTCGCAAGGTATCGTTTTCGCGCGCCCGTCTATCGGCCTCGGCTGTTCTGGCCGAAAGAGCTTTGGCCGCCTCGCCGAAGTCCACCTCCCTTATTGCGATGGTATTGGCCGCTTCTACAAGTTCCAGCCTTACGGCGGCGAGCGCACTACGAAGAGCGTCCCTGTCCTGGACCAAGCATACTTCGCGCTGCTGTATGGCTCCGAACGCGCTGTCGTGCTCACGTTGCTTCCTCATCGCATCGTGCAGCTGTTCGGACAGGACCATGTGTTCTCTCGTCAGGTTGGCATTTGCCACTTCCAGTTCGTTGGCACGAAAGAAGTCCGCTTGAAGGATCTGAAAAAATTCGCGTGTGTAGTGGTGCGAAGTTGCAACCTCCATTAGCTTGGCTTTGACATCCTCCAAATGGCCATCCGCATCCTGAAAGAGCATCTCAAATGAGCTCAAAGCAGCCAGCCGGCTCTGCGTATGCGAAGTTAGCTGGCGAGGGGTTTCGTTGGGAGTGCCCTCGGGTTGCAGGGCATCGGTCCCTATTGCGAGGCTGTCTTTCGAGGCACTGCCGTCGTCTGATGGTGACACCTCGTCAAGGCTCAGGGAGATGTTCAAAGCCTCGACTAGCTCTGTCTCGAGTTCCTCGGTGGCTCTTTCCACATTGTCGTAACGTTTGATCAGGTTCGATAGTTTCATGACAAGCTCTCCCGGCGCACCACTTTGAATTAATGGTTTGGCAACCAACGATTACACACCATATACCGCTCCGCGAACGACGACTGCCATGCAATCGACTATATTAGATCATTCTAAAGCAGTACGCTCGCAAAGGGGGAGTGCCTGCTTCGGATCAATCCGGTGATCATGCCGCCAAGTCGAACGTCTTCGGGAGACGATCAAGGAAGCCTCAACGGCCGCCATTGGTCTGCCGCGGCCCGTGCAAGGCTTCGCGGAAGGATGCTGTCTCGTGCGCGTCAACGCTCGCAATTGCCTCCTTCGGTGCAGTTCCGAAGATCAGAGATGGCTGGTTTGTTCGTCACCCCCTTACCGATCAAGCAATGTGCAGCAGTTCGCGCAGCCGGACCGGCAGTCGGGGCGAGGCTTGCAGTTCGGCGCAACTCGCCTCCCATCGCTTCAGATACTCGGCGATCGGTACACCTGTGCGGCCGGGCCATCGGTTGATTGCGCCCAGCGCCTCGATGCAGTCGGGCGCCGCCTCGTACTCAGTCAGGATGGTTCGGGACATTGCTTGAGCAAACGGATTGAGGCCGGGTATTTCGATCTCGCCTCGATGGTCGCCGAACCAGGCAGCGGCGTCGCGGCTCAGCCCCTGGCTGTCGGCGAGCGCCGCGTAGCCGCGGGCGATGTTGTCGCGATACGCCGCGATGGCATCGCCGAACGCGTTGTCGCCGGCAAATGGCGGATTCTCTTTCCAGTCCTTTGCCAAGCGACCGAGACCGCGCAGCGAGAAGGCCTCGACCAACGCCTCCTCGAGCCACTGACAGGGCGGCGCCGGCTTGGCGTCCGCCTGCCAGCTGTTTGCCATGACGTGGCCGAGCTCATGGCCGAATTGGTAGGCGAGCTTTGACCAGTCGCGTTCGCCTATGTCGACAATGATCCACGCCATGCTGCTGCCGTCGGGGTGCAGCCAGATCGCCGGCTGCCCGGAAGTGTGCTCGTCGACACGAAGTCGCGTCGGCTGGCGATCGGAGAGCAGGCGGACGCCATCCAGGCAGGCGTGCCGCGTGCGCTCGATGACCTGATCTGCCGCGCGCGGAGGCATGTGGCCCCAGTCGCCGGCGAGTTCGAACGGGGCTGAAAGGAGGGATGGGGACGCAGTAGTCGGTGCCATGGTCGCGTAGCTTTCCCCGAGGGCGTCCCGATCGGTCAACGACGCAGAAATCAGGCTGCCGGCCGCCGAGCCTCCCAAGAGTGTAACGAAATCTCGTCGTCGCACTTCGATTCCTGATGTCCGACCGCCCAGATTTAATCTACCATGCTATCCACCAATGGCGAAGGCTCGGGGAGCAGATAGGGCATCAGGAGTGGGCGAGGCTATCCTTTCGCAAACTTACAGCGGAGATGATTTTTCAAATTGGCAGGTGGCGCATGAGATGTCTATTCGCCTAGAAGGCGAATTTCTTGTCGTCTCGGATACAGAACGACATAGCTGGCACCTCTTGCGATTGCAAGATCCAGCTTTTCTTTTTAGAATTGTTAGAGTGAAGTGTCGCGTAAAATTTTGCGTGAATTGCACCACCAATTTCTACGTCCACCACTACGGTTCTATTGATGTCGCCGAAATATCTCCTAGTGGAATTATCCTAGATAACGGCATAAGTATAAGTATATCGGTTGATCATGTCGCTGAGGATGTCTTTGATATCGACATACATTTTCTGAATCTCCACCCAACACTATCAATTGGCTGCTCCAACAACCGCAAGCCCGTCTATTCTGGTACAGGACATGAGCAATTTGTCCTCATGAGCGTTCTGGTTGAGACCTTTGACGCAAATGCTGAATTGTCTAGTGTGCCAGCGGAGGAGCGCATCACGATTGTCGATGTCGGCGGCCAAGGGGGCCTGCAGATCCAGTGGATGCTAAGAGCCGATCGGATTACGCCGATGGTTTTCGAACCGATACCGTCGGAGGCAGCCGCGATAAGGGAAACTCTTGGCCGAATCCCTGGCGCTCAAGTAATAGAGAAGGCCCTAGCGCATTCCACTGGCACTCAAAAATTACACATAGCTGCCTCATCGGACTGCTCATCACTGAGAGCGCCAAATACAGAGGTGTTGCAGCGGTATTCCATAGGACGACTTTTCACTACGATCGGCACCCAAGAGGTCGAATGTGTTCGATTTGACGAATTTTTCCGAACCCAGAGCGCGCCCTCACCGGACATGGTAAAAATTGATGTTCAGGGCTTCGAATACGAAGTACTTATCGGATTCGGTCGCCTTCTGGAGTCTTGCCTAGCCGTTGAATTGGAAACACACGTCACACCCATATATATAGGTCAAAAATTACTTTGTGATATCGTTTCACTCCTTGATGATTTTGGATTTTCTCTACGGAAGCTTAACGAAATAAAGCATTTTGACGGCGATGCGATTGAGTTCGACGCGGTTTTTACCAAGCGGCGTGAAAGGATCATGGCCTCATCGGAGCCGGTAAAGCGAAAATTTGCCGCGATCTCCGACGCATTAGGGCTTGCTCCATATTCTTAATTCTTAATGGTGACGTTCAGAGAAAGTTTTATTGAGAGTCATCAAATCAATGAGCTCGGTCCGCAGCTTCTCGCTCAGAAAGCTGTTCATCATCGGCAATGACAAGCGGCGGCATGCAGATGAACGCTTGCATCGAGCTATACGCCGCACACATCGCGCAGTCGATACCTGTATCCTCAAGAATTACTCCAGTTCCTGGAAATGGAATAGTTCTTTTTTTCAAAGGCAGGCATCGTTCAAGAAGTTTCTGCGCCCCCCTTGGCGTAAGTGAGTAGGCTTGCAGACCAAAAGAGTGCGCTATCCTAATAAGAGACCGAGAGGATTTGTCAGATTGGAACAAGGTGCCTTGCTTGCTGTATCGACGATCATAGAATTCAAGCTTAGCTTTCGAGAAACTGAAATCCAACCACAGGAAGAGCGGATCAAAGAGGAAACCCCACTTTATCATGTCCCAGTCCGCCGGTGCGTTGGAGAGAATGCGGGCAGATTCCGTAAGAAAGTCAAATGACGCACGAACATCATCTTCAAAAACAGTAATTATCTTATTTTCTGAAACCGCCAACTTCCATAGGTTGATGTGAGACAAAGCGCATCCAAGAGAACCTGGAAGGTAAGTGCAGTCCTCAGTAATAAATCCTTCCTTTATTAGCTGATCTCTGTCAACTGACGCACCATCAATTGCTGATACCCTCAAAGTATTTCTGACAAGATGCGGGTTATTGGCTTGATATTTAGAAAGTCGTGCAATACTGCGGTCCAGGTTTATCAAGTGAATCAATGGTGGTCCAGCTTCGCCATTTGATTGCAAGGCGACAGGCGCAAGGCTAATTGACCCTTGGTCGATATAAGTTCGAGTGGCTAAGCGAGAAGACTTGGCAGGCGATCCTGGTCGTTCGATCAGATCGACCCACTCATCAATCGAGTATTGCCAGTCGAACTTTCGCGCAGCTTCCCTCGTCATATAGCACTTTTCCACAAAGGCAGCGGGATTCTCCTTATAGTAGCGCAGAGTGGCACTGGTGAAGGCCTTGAATTTGCTGGGCTCGATCGGCGCAATTATGCCGCCTCCTTGATAAGCCTTGAGAGGAAAGTGGCCCACAGATGTGCCGATTACAAGCCTTCCCGCAGCTGCCCCTTCCATAACCGATAACGGGCCAGACTCGTTAACCGAACTTGTTACAACTGCATCGACGCTCTGATAGAAAATCGGCATATCGTGGAATGAAATCTGGTTTGCAGTTGAGCCGGCCACCTTGAATATCAACCCGGCCTCCTCCGCTGCCGCTTCGGCAAGGTCTCCGCGCTTCCACTCCACACCATACGTCTGTACGGACATTGATGTGGCGTAGCCAACTGTCGTTAGCCGTTCTGGCAAAGGACTAAAGAAGCTCTGATAGTCTATAGCGAGCGATGCGACCTCTGGCATTCTCGGTATGCCTAGCATCATCGAGGCTGAATACACCGATTCACTAACTACACCATAATTTGCAAACTTGTCGAATACGTCTTTTCCCTTCTGTTCTACAAGCATACGTATATCGAATTCGTGGTGGGAAATGGCAATTATTCGATCGTATGGAACTTGATATCGATCCACCAACGTGGACACTCCATCGAGGGCACTCATCCACACATCGTAGTATTTTGAAAGGTACTCGACTTGATCGATATTATTTATTTGCCAATCAAGTATATCTACAATGAACCCAAGGTCATGTAATTTACGCATTATATCGTAGTAAACCCTACCGTGAGACCACTTTGTATAGCCATATATCAGTACTCTCGGTCGTTTAGAATTCCTATTTGTTCTCGCCCTTATGACCGGATGAATAATGTAACCATGGATCCCGCTCCTGTCGAATTCCGGTCCAGCGGCGCGCAATATTTCACCGCCCAAGCCGGCGATGTCAGTGCACCAGTTCTCCGACGCGACGAATAGCTCCCACGTGCTGCAAACAGGAGCGCTGAGCCTCATCTGACCGTCAGGTATGGCCGACAGAAAAACTCCGCCGGACTTCAGCGCCAGCAAACCACGCTCTAGCGGAATGAATTCGAATATCGTGGGATCGACGGCTTGGTTTTCGCGCTGCGACTGTGAGACGGAAAAGCAGGTGCCAGAATAGCAGGAGATCGGTTCGGCCGAACCGTTGACGGCATGGATCAGGCGACCCTGCCGGTTTGCACCTCCCGAACGGTTGCTCGACTCAAAAAATGCGTTCGCCGGGCTGCTCTCGACAGGGCCGTGTCGCAACTCACCCGTTAAGGGCTCGACATATATGACGGTGCCGAACGCCGTGAACAGCCGCGCGGGCTTGTAGGACGGACTGTTCATGCCCCTGCCCGCAAGTCGTCTCGGTGTCTAATGAAAAAATCGAGGTTGTCCTTTAGCCGCTGATTGCCCGTATCCAGTTCTAGCGCCCTTTGCCCCCACTCCACCGCCTGGTCCATGACATTGAGGCGCCACGACGCGATCGCACCGAGATCACACAATCGAAAACCCCAGCAGTTCGCTTCGTCCAGATAGCTGCCGGTGCGGTGCGTCTTCTCGATCCCATTGGTGCAGGCCCAGAACAGATTCAGCCAGTCGGCCTTGCTGTGGAACTCCTCTGCCAGGTCGAGCCAGATCTCACGCCGGTGCGGCGCTTCCATCCGGGCCTTGTCCAGCCAGGACAATTTCTGCTCCGGCCGCATGCGCGCGATATAACGCATCGCCTCGGAGCGTTCTTCCGCCCACCTGCTTGTTGGCAATTCAAGGTAGCGCTCGAGCAGCGAAACGGCCCGCTCTTGCTGGTTGGCCCACATCAAGTCCCGTCCGAGCCAGAAGCAGATTTGAGCGTCTTCGGGGTCTTCCTTCAGTGCCACCTCCATCAGCGGCAGGTAGCTGCTCCTTGTTGGCTTGGCGAGGTCCTGCACCTCGAACATGACAATGTCACTGCTGTTCGCCGTGACCTCCGTTTCTCCAGTGAAGACCAGAGCCTCGTGGACTGGCCGCCTGAAACGATATCCCCAGCGATGATGAAAGTTTTTCGCTGGCCAGTTGCGAAGTGGGGTCGGGTCGTCGACGCTCGCTCTGTACACTGTCTGACAATAAAGGGCTGTCGTCTCGCGAGTCCAGACAGCCTCGAGCTTTGCCCGCCAGCCAGGTTCAAGGAACCGGTCCATGTCCATTGTGCAGCACACATCGACGTCGTGCGGGATCAGTGCCATGGCGGCGTTGCGGGCATCGTCGAAACGCCATGGGCGGACCGCTATCCTGTGCACGGTAACGCCGGCAGCGGTCAGCCGTTCCACCGTATCGTCGGTGCTGCCCGTGTCGGCGACAATGCGATAGTCGGCGTCGACGGCCGAATTGGCCCAGCGCTCCGCGTTTGCGGCTTCGTTCAAGGCGATGGTGTAGACAGCGACTTTCACGGCGCTCTGCTCACTCACGCACTGGTGCAAGACTTCGCCTGGCGGACATGCCCGACGGGCCCTTGCGGATAGCCACCAAGCCACCGAGCAGCTTTGCCCGATTCAGTTCGTAGTGGCTGTCGAAGAAGAGGATTTCGGCGAACTGACCGGCAAGCGCGCTCACGCCCAGCGGATCGACCGAGCGCGCGCTGCCGTGCTGCTGGATTTCCCGCAGCAGGGTCTTAGTCAGCGTGATCTTGCCGAGATCCTCGCCCGGCGGCTGCCAGTCAAGGTCTTCGAGGAAGTACCAGCCGCCCCCTGCGAGCAGAGGGAAAAACTCGCGCAGCGTCAACTGCTCGTCGAACGAGGCATGGCTGCCGTCGTCGACGATCACGTCAAGCGACCCAGGTCCGAATTTCGCGGCCACCTCGCGCAGATCGTCGAGCTTGGACTGGTCGCAGACGAACGACTTGAATCTTTCGTTGTTGAGCTGCGAAAAATCAGTCCGGTCGACGCCCATCACCCGGCAGAACGGAAAATAGCTCTGCCACAGGTCGACCGAAGGCGTCTCGGTCCGGTTGCCTTGTGCCTGCTTGGTGGACTGGCCGATCTCCAAGAGGAGTTTCATGGCCAGCCTTCTGCTCGACAGCAGCCGATCGTAGATCCGGGCATAGGCGTGTCGGTTCCCGGTGTGCCGGTTCTTGTCGGTATTGAAGCGGTCGGCGAGACTTGTGAATGTGGGGAAACTGTCGAGCGGGCTGATCAGCAGCGAGATCAACGGGGCCGCTTCGCCGCCCGGCCGGGCGTCGTTGCGGGCGGTCCAAAGATGGATGCCGAACACGCGATCATCGTTTAGATAGTCAGCCAATTCCGCTATCGGCCTGTCGAACCGGTCGATCTCCGTCCAATCGATCGCGTTATAGAACATCGGGCTGAACACCCGTTCTCGCAGTTCGGCTCCCGCATCGGAGGCGATGTAGTCAGACAGCAGCTTGGGGCCGATGTCGCCGAAATCCTTGCCGCGCGCTTCATGGAAACGCTCCAGCGACATTTCGTATAGCGCCCTGAGGTGGCGGCTGTAGGGCTTGGCGTATATGACGTTGCCGCAGATGAAGTGGCCCTTGTGTGCTCCCCGCCATTGCAGATTGAAAAAGTGATCGCCGCGAAAGGGGAACGGCCGCAGCAGGATCACGTCGGAATCCATCCACAGGCCGCCATGTTCGTAGAGCAGGGCGTAGCGGAAAATATCGCTGAAATATCTGATCTCGGAGCCGGCGACGATGCGCTCGAACAGGGCCCGCGGCATGACGTCGTCGGCATTGCGGACCTCGATCCCGTGCGGGACGAGGAATTCGAGCTTCTCTGGCGCATAGCTCCACACCCGCACCGGATGGCCAGCCGCTCGCATCGACGTTGTGGCGCCAATCAAGGTACGATGCTCAGCTTTGTCGGACATCGCTTCATAGAAGCAGTTGATCTGCGGAAGTGCGGTGTCGTCGCTGCCAAGGAAGGGATAAATCCGCGCGTCGAACTGGCGCGATCGTTGCCGTCGTTCCAGCGGAGAATCCACGTCGCGCAGAAACGGCGCGAGCTCATGAAAGATCTCTTCTGTCGACTTCATGCTGCCGGTGCCGAAGTCCTTACCTTCCAACGGCGCCCGGTTTGCATGACCCATGGCCCCACCGTCGGCGCGGCCAGGCTTGATCGCGGCTTTCGTTGGAGGGGCGCGAAAGGCCGGCGTCGACAGTGTCTGCTTCGTTCCTGGATCAGCCACCCCCGAAGACAGGCGATCCACATCCTCTAGCATCCCTCCCACATCCGCCTCATCGACGGTCGCGATCCAGCACTCGCTGTCGGCAACGCTGTAGGAAATCAGCAAGCGCTTCTCATCGGGATGCCAAGCCAA
Source organism: Mesorhizobium sp. P160219 (assembly GCF_057786095.1). Lineage (NCBI taxonomy): Bacteria > Pseudomonadati > Pseudomonadota > Alphaproteobacteria > Hyphomicrobiales > Phyllobacteriaceae > Mesorhizobium > Mesorhizobium sp. P160219. The sequence continues at coordinate 3,801,002 of NZ_JBYNWG010000001.1, read as the reverse complement.
TCCGGCAGCGAACTCGGCGCCCTTTTCCTTGAAGTAAAAGGGACGGCTCACCTTTTGCAGCAGGTTCATTGCGTCGAACCAAACAAACCGATGCAGGCAGTATCGCCTGCTCTCGGAGGGTCTCCATTGCACCTCGCGAATCAACATTAGCCAACCGCCGGCGAAAGCGACCTGTTGGCTTACGCCGCTGAATTGTTGGGCCGCAATTCCAGGAGAGCTCTCGCTGATCGTTTCAGCTTGCTCATCCGCCACCCGAACTGGATCGCCGAAATAGACGAACTGCAGCCGCTCCTCGCGGGCTTCGCCTGATTTGACCTGCGTCATCCATCTCCCGTCGTGCGCACTCGGCCCCGTCGCGGGCAGCACGCGCAGGTCGGTCATCCGGTGGTGGCTGGTTTCGCTGTCGTCGACGCGCATGATGACCTGCTTGCCCTCGCTGTCCGCCAGATCGCGGACGGAGGCCGAGCCCCACAGCTTACCTTTCCAGGCGAACAGACGCAGGTCCTCGACGCCGGCCTCGCGCATGTTTGTCGGCGGCAGCATCTCGGTTGTCGATCGGACGGCGAGCCCATTGGTCAACCGCAGAAGGAAATTCCGAGCGAGGATCGCCTCGCCGCCTTTCGTCCGGAGATGGACGCCGTCTTCGCTTGTGGTGTAGTTCACCGCTGCCTGAGCAAGCACAATCTCCTTGCCCAGGCGCGCCACCGAGGGGCTTGACGGCCTGTAGCCCTCGGGCGCAGCGAAAACGATCGGATGAGCGCTGAACGACGGCATCGTTGTCTTGGCTGGCTGCACATAGAAGAACAGGTTGGACCACGCGAGATCCCTGGGTCCATCGCCGATACTACGGTCCAGCGCTAACCAGTTGCATGCCGCGAAACCGCGGTCCTTGCGCACGGGATCGTGCGCGTAGTTTGCCGCAATGGAAAATTCTTCCAGCAGGCCTGTCGTGTAGACGAAATCCTCGAGGAACAGGATGTCCTGCTCCGGCCGCTTGATCGCCAGCCCTGCTTCGGAGAACAACACGCTGGCGTCGTTCATCCCCTTCTCGCGGTAAAACCGTGCCAGGTCATAAAGTGGCTCGGCGCGTTGCGGCCGTTGATTGAAGGCGGCAAGCGCCTGTTGAACAAAGCCAGCCTCGTCGCCGAGTTTGCGCAGGCAGCGCGCCTCCTGCAGGCGGGCATTCCACGCCTCCTCGTCCCAGCCGCCCATCGCGGCACGCTTGGCGTAGGCCACCGCCGCCTCCGCCGTCCGCCCAGCGTCGCGGTAGGACTGCGCCAGGTAGAACCAGTAGCGCTGATTTTCCGGATCGTTCTCAAGGGCGTCCAGCAAAAGCCTGGCATCACGCTCGAACTTGTCCACCCGGTTCGAGCCGCTGGCGTGGTCCTTGTACCAGGCACCCCTCAGTTCCTGCACGCCACCGGGCACGTCGAGATATTCGTGGGTCACGCCATGGTAGCGGGCACCGGCGTCGCGTTTGACAAGGCGCGTGTTCCAATAGGCCAGGCCGGAATCCGACCGCTGCAACAGCCGGTAGCCCGGGCCGTCGAGCCCCTCGCGGAACCCCGTATGCTCAACCATCAGCTCCATGTCGGCATCGTCGAACAGCAGATAGTCATAGGCGAGCGGCGAGGCATAGGCGTGATCGAGCGCGGCGTTGCGGGCCTGCTCGAAATTGTGGAACGGGAACTCGTGCAGCTCGCCAGGCAGGTTGTGGACGGCAAAGAACGCCTTGATGAAATCCTGGGTTCCGTCGTTCGAGCCGGTGTCGCCGATGACCCAGCAGTCGATGTGGTCGACAACCGCCCCGAGACAGCGTTGAAGGTTCGCCATCTCGTTCTTGACGATCATGTTAAGGCAGAGGCGCATACCGCTTGTCATATGCTGACTTTCGACCCCCATGACTGCGGGCTGAAGCGGTTACATTTGTGCCATGGTGCCATCGGGGACAGGGATCCGTTCCAGTGCGGACTTATCCGGCCTTCATGTCCCATGCACATTTTCCCCTGCCTCGGCCATCTGGATGCTACCTCAGCGTGATCCATTGTTAGCCAGCACCTTCCGCCGCAGCAAGGGTCTCGCGGTCACCCTGGGCGAGGCTTTGCGAATTGCCCTGTAGGCTCGATCGCCATGTACACCCCGCCGCGATATCAAGCGTTCGTCGATAACGAAGGTGGTGTATCTTAAGCCCCGGATTTTTCGATGCATTTGGTCGTATGCGCGCCATCTCGATGTTTTCCAAGGTAGTAAATCGTGGTTGGGCAATTAACAAATTGTAAACAGGTTATTTACAAGTTGCTAATTTTATAATTTACTAATGTCTTGTGTATGGGAGGGTTTCCGTGGACCGGGCAGTAGGCCTGTCGGTTCGCGTTGTCTGCGAAGCCAGGAGAGTATCTGGAGCAAGTGCCACTTCGTGCGTGAGGGCGCAGAAAGTGTTTGGCGCAAGGAAGACGTCATCCAACGTTTTCCCAACCTGATGTTCCCTCGCAAGTAGTCGATTTCCCTCGCAAGTTGAGACGCGTGTTGGGAGTTGGCTGTGGCTGGTGTGATACCAAGTGCGAAACGATGCGTCCGCAACGCAGCTTTCTGCTTCGATCAATCCCCCAATTATCTGCACCTGACCGCCAGCAAAGATTGCCTGGCGCTTGAGAAGTATTGCTCGTCGCCCTGCACGGCGCCCGTTGGTGTGCGGAGCTGCTGGCTGCTCAATGCACGCGGCTCGAGCGCCGGTAGAAGCTGCGACAGGCCTCAGCTGGCGCGGGCGCTCGGCAGCGATAGAAACCTAGGCACGAAACAAGACAAACGGCGGCGCAGCCGCTGCCGACGGAGGAGGAAATCATGAGCTATATAACGGGGTTTGCGGTCATGGAAGTTGCCGTGAGAGGCGTCTTGCCCATCGGCGACACGACCGAAAATGTGCCATATTTTATCCTGGACACCGCCAAGAGCGCCGTCGTCGGTCAAGTCATTCTTCCCAAGGCCGTCAAGCGAAGCCTCGCCGTCGCTGTCACCGTCAAGGTTCCGGCCGCAGCCGGTTCATTGGCGATTGGCACGTTTGACGATGGCGGGAATTTCCAGGCCTGCAGCTTCCTCCGCGTAGAGAGCCCCGCTGTCGAACATCCCGACGGCGCCGTCGGACCGTCCGGAAGATGAGGCCTCTCAAGCCGCTGATCCCGAGCGCTCGCCGGCCAGGCCGGTGGGCGGTTTCCGCTTGAACTGAGTTCGAAGCCAACAGGAGCCAGTCATGGCCCGTGCCTCTGAAATTCTTTTTGTCGATCCTTCAGTCTCCGACCTGCAGACGGTTCTCGGCAACGTGCGCCCCGAGGTTCAAGCGATTGTGCTCGACGGCCGCTGGCCGGCGGCGCGGCAGATCGCTGCGGCGCTCGCAGGGCATGAAGGGCTCGACGCGATCCATATTATGGCGCATGGCGCGCCTGGCCGGGTTAGCTTCACAGCCGGAGAGTGGTCGGCCGCTACACTGAAGGAAGATGCTGAGGATCTTGCCGCAATCGGCAGGGCGCTTGCCGCGGACGGTGAACTGCGGCTGTGGAGCTGCGAGACGGCATCGGGGGTTGCGGGCGAGACCTTCGTAACGGCGCTGCAAGAGGCCATCGGCGCGGACGTTTGCGCATCCAGGTCGCTGGTTGGCGCAGCCAAGCTGGGCGGCTCATGGGAGATGCCCGAAAACTCGGCCGGCTCGCGCTTGCCGCCGATGACATCCGTTGGCGTGGCGGCCTACACTGGGGTCCTGGCAGGGGGCAATTTGACGCTCACTGGTACTGTCTCATCCGGAAGCAGTAAGAGCATCAATACATTTTACATTATCGATACAACAACCAACACCGTTGTCGGCAGCTTCGTTCTTCCATCCTCGGCTAATACTGTTGCCCCAAATTTTGCTATAACGATTTCGATCCCAGATACTTTGCATGACTATGCAATATATGACAGCGGCTTTAACATATATGGCACGCTTATACACAACGCCGGCGGAACTGCGTTCGCGTTCAGCCCCGATTCTACCAACAACGGCAAAAACGGTGATACATTTGTTGGCGGCAACCTGGCTGTTACGAGCCAAGGCGCGACAGGCCCGGCAGGCCCCACCGGTCCGACCGGAGCCACAGGCGCGACCGGCGCGGGCGCAACGGGTGCGACCGGCGCGACGGGCGCCACAGGCGCGGGTGCGACTGGCGCGACAGGTGCCACGGGTGCTTCAGGCGGGACCGGTGCAACGGGCGCCACTGGCGCCACTGGCGCCACGGGTGCTTCAGGTGTGACCGGTGCGACGGGCGCGACAGGTGCTTCGGGTGGGACCGGTGCAACGGGCGCAACTGGCGCGACCGGCGCCACGGGCGCTTCTGGTGGGACTGGCGCGACGGGTGCTTCTGGTTCGACCGGTGCAACGGGCGCCACAGGTTCGACCGGCGATACCGGAGCGACTGGCTCTACTGGTTCAACCGGAGCCACAGGTGCGACCGGCGATACGGGAGCGACAGGCTCAACCGGAGCAACCGGTGATACCGGCGCGACCGGTGCAACGGGCTCGACTGGCTCGACTGGTGCTACCGGAGCCACAGGTGCGACCGGCGATACGGGAGCGACAGGTTCAACCGGAGCAACCGGTGATACCGGCGCGACCGGTGCAACGGGCTCGACTGGCTCGACTGGTGCTACCGGAGCCACAGGTGCGACCGGCGATACGGGAGCGACAGGTTCGACCGGCGCCACCGGCTCTACCGGTGCGACAGGCTCGACCGGAGCAACCGGTGATACCGGCGCGACCGGTGCAACGGGCTCGACCGGCGCGACTGGTGCTACCGGAGCCACAGGTGCGACCGGCGATACGGGAGCGACAGGTTCGACCGGCGCCACCGGCTCTACTGGTGCGACAGGCTCGACCGGAGCAACCGGTGATACCGGCGCGACCGGTGCAACGGGCTCGACCGGCGCGACTGGTGCTACCGGAGCCACAGGTGCGACCGGCGATACGGGAGCGACAGGCTCAACCGGAGCAACCGGTGATACCGGCGCGACCGGTGCAACGGGCTCGACCGGCGCGACTGGTGCTACCGGAGCCACAGGTGCGACCGGCGATACGGGAGCGACAGGTTCGACCGGAGCAACCGGCTCTACCGGTGCGACAGGCTCGACCGGAGCAACCGGTGATACCGGGGCGACCGGTGCAACGGGCTCGACTGGCTCGACTGGTGCTACCGGAGCCACAGGTGCGACCGGCGATACGGGAGCGACAGGTTCAACCGGAGCAACCGGTGATACCGGCGCGACGGGTGCAACGGGCTCGACTGGCTCGACTGGTGCTACCGGAGCCACAGGTGCGACCGGCGATACGGGAGCGACAGGTTCGACCGGCGCCACCGGCTCTACCGGTGCGACAGGCTCGACCGGAGCAACCGGTGATACCGGCGCGACCGGTGCAACGGGCTCGACCGGCGCGACTGGTGCTACCGGAGCCACAGGTGCGACCGGCGATACGGGAGCGACAGGTTCGACCGGCGCCACCGGCTCTACTGGTGCGACAGGTTCGACCGGCGCCACCGGCTCTACTGGTGCGACAGGCTCGACCGGGGCAACCGGTGATACCGGCGCGACCGGTGCAACGGGCTCGACTGGCTCGACTGGTGCTACCGGAGCCACAGGTGCGACCGGCGATACGGGAGCGACAGGTTCGACCGGCGCCACCGGCTCTACTGGTGCAACAGGCTCGACCGGAGCAACCGGTGATACCGGGGCGACAGGCTCGACCGGAGCAACCGGCTCTACTGGAGCGACTGGCTCGACCGGAGCGACTGGCTCGACCGGAGCAACCGGTGATACCGGCGCGACCGGTGCAACGGGCTCGACTGGCTCGACTGGTGCTACCGGAGCCACAGGTGCGACCGGCGATACGGGAGCGACAGGTTCGACCGGCGCCACCGGCTCTACCGGTGCGACAGGCTCGACCGGAGCAACCGGTGATACCGGCGCGACCGGTGCAACGGGCTCGACCGGCGCGACTGGTGCTACCGGAGCCACAGGTGCGACCGGCGATACGGGAGCGACAGGTTCGACCGGCGCCACCGGCTCTACTGGTGCGACAGGCTCGACCGGAGCAACCGGTGATACCGGCGCGACTGGTTCAACTGGTTCAACTGGTGCATCCGGAGCGACCGGAGCAACAGGTGATACCGGGGCTACTGGCTCCACCGGCGCGACTGGTTCAACTGGTTCAACTGGTGCAACCGGAGCGACCGGAGCAACAGGTGATACCGGGGCTACTGGCTCCACTGGAGCTACAGGTTCGACTGGTGCAACCGGTTCCACCGGGGCGACTGGCTCGACCGGAGCAACCGGCTCGACTGGCTCGACCGGAGCGACTGGCTCGACCGGAGCAACCGGTGATACCGGCGCGACCGGTGCAACGGGCTCGACTGGCTCGACTGGTGCTACCGGAGCCACAGGTGATTCCGGGGCGACAGGCTCGACTGGTGCAACGGGCTCTACCGGCGCGACTGGTGCGACCGGCGCCACAGGTGCAACTGGCGACACGGGAGCCACAGGTTCGACTGGTGCAACGGGCTCCACGGGAGCAACCGGTTCGACCGGAGCTACTGGCTCAACTGGTGCAACAGGCTCTACTGGCTCGACCGGAGCGACTGGCTCAGCCGGATCGACGGGAGCGACCGGAGCGACCGGAGCGGGCGGTGACACAGGTGACCACCACCATGGCAATAACGGCTTTGGCAACGGAGATCAGGATGCACCTGGTAATTCCGGGAACCATAACAATGCCGAAAACGGCCCTGGTCACAAAGCAAACGTCACGACCAATACGCTGGGCCTAAAGGACTCGACGCAGTTCCTGCAATCCGGCTCGACCGACAGTGGTGCCGTCAGCCATGCGTCGTTCCGGCAGCTTGTTGGCCTGGCGGCCAGTTCGGTGACGACCGACCTCCTGAATGTCCTCAACACGATCAGTGGATTTGGTCAGAACCAGAACAAGCCGTTTGGTGCGAGCACCGACCTGATCTCGGACAAGACCAAGCAGGGCGCCGGCTACGCCAACACCGACGACACAGTGAAGAAGGCTCTGAAGGATATTCTGAAGCCGCATGAGTGAGCAGTGAGTGAACCTGGACAGGAAATGGTCCAGATTAAACCAGGCGCGCGGGCTTCGCTGGAAAGCGGACCCGCGCGCTGATCATTCCAGGTTATTGGGTTCCCGACCATGGTCAGCCACCATGACCACACAGGACGAAACGTACGCGCGGACTTCGCGGGAGAGCGGAATTCGCGCGTTCATCATTTTCAAACAGGGATTGGCATCAGAGTCGCGTGGCCGGTCGGTTCGAAGTATAATGCGGCGTTGCCGGAAACCTCGGCAAATACCTCGGCTTGGGCATTTTCGAACCCTCGCCCTGCGTACCGGATGAGAAGTCCATGGTAAACGTGCCCGTAAACGCCGAAAACCAGCCGGCCTCGATCCGTGCCGACGCCGAAGGCGACGTCGCAGCGCGCCAAGCGGGCGGCCACAACGCGGCGGCGCGGACCCCCGGCGGTCCCGCCGAGCGCGACCAGATCGGGCCACGCATCAAGGCAGTACTGCAGGCCGCGCGTTATCATGGCGTCGAACTCGACCCCAACGAATTCAGGACAGCGAGCGCGGTTCCGACCGCTACCGATCTCTCCGAATGGGCGCAGACCGCCGGCATGTGGGCGCGTGCCCTGCGTATCCGCTGGTCACATCTTTTGCGCTTCCAGGATACCGGACCGGTCGTGCTGTTGTTCAGCGATGGCGGCGCGGCCCTCCTGACCGGAGCGAGTGCGGAGCGCAATGTCGTCTTCCTCAAAGGTGCCGACGCGCCGGACGACGGTGAGGCCACCCCCATCGACGAGCTTCGGCTGTCGCGGGTGTGGACGGGCGAGGCGGTGCTGCTGCGCGCGACACGGTCGCACGTGGCGGCGGATGCGCCTTTCACCCTTCACTGGCTCACCCAACTGGTGCGGCTAGAAAGCCAGCCCCTGCGCGACATAGCCATTGCCTCGTTCACGCTGAGCATTCTGACCATCCTGCCGCCACTCATCGTAATGACGCTGGTCAACAAGGTGCTGCAGTTCAACAGCATCTCGACGTTGCTGCTCTTGTCTGCGGTGATTGCCGTGGTCTTCGCCTATGAGACACTTCTTGGCCATGCGCGGCGACTGATCATCAACGTCGTCGGCGCCCGTCTGGACACCAAGCTGCAGTTGCACGTCTTTAGCCGGCTCTTGCGCCTGCCGCTCGACTATTTCGAGCGTCATCCGGCCGGCGAGACGATGTATCATCTGGCCCAAGTCTATCGTATTAGAGAGTTCCTGACCGGAAAACTTCTCAGCACGTTCCTGGATCTGATCACACTGTGCGTGCTGATACCGGTCATGTTCTACATCAATGCCACGCTCGCCTGGGTGGTAATGGCGTGCGCGGCCGTGATCATGCTGATCATCCTTGCCTTTCTCAGACCGCTGCGCCGCAGATACCAGCGAGTGGTCGAAGCCGAGACCTGGAAGTCGGCAGCGCTTGGCGAGACTGTCGTCGGCATCAAGACAGTGAAGGCGCTCGGCCTCGAGCCGCAGCGCAAGGCGCTCTGGGATGAGCGCGTAGCGGAAGCCGGAAAGGCTCGCCTCGCCTTCGGGCAGCTTGCAAGCTGGCCGCAGACGCTGGTCACGCCGATCGAACGCGTCATGGTGCTCGGCACCATGCTGATCGGCGCCTATCTCGCATTGAACGACCGCTCGGGCTATATGGTTGGCAGCCTGTTTGCCTTCATGATGATCTCCCAGCGCGTAGCGCAGCCGCTGGTCGGCCTGGCCCGACTGGTTGAAGACTACGAGGAGGTCGGTGCAGCTATTGGCGAGGCGGCCTCGGTTCTCAACCGGCCGCTGGAGAGCAGTTCGAATTCCACCGGCCTGAGACCCAGGCTTGTGGGCGAGGTCACTTTCAGCGACCTGACATTCAGCTACATCGCTACAAAGACACCGGCGCTTGACCGGGTCAGCTTCCACATTCCCGCCGGCAGCATGTTTGGCATTGTTGGGCGTAGCGGTTCGGGAAAATCAACGATCGCGCGCCTCCTACAGGGAATCAACCGCGACTACAGTGGCTTCCTCAAACTTGATGGCGTCGACCTCAAGGAGATCAACCTACGCCATCTTCGTCAAGGGCTCGGCGTGGTCCTGCAGGACAATTTTCTCTTTCGCGGGTCGATCCGCGATAACATCATCGCCGGGCGTCCAGGCTTGACGCTTTCCGATGCCATGCGCGCCGCGCACCTCGCCGGCGCCCAGGAATTCATCGAGCGCATGCCCAATGGCTTTGACACCTATATCGAGGAAGGTTCGCCCAATTTGTCAGGCGGTCAAAAGCAGCGGCTGGCGATCGCACGCGCCCTCATCCACGACCCGACCATTCTCATCCTCGACGAAGCGACCAGCGCGCTCGACCCGGAGAGCGAGGCAGTGGTAAGCGCCAATCTTATGCGCATCGCCAGCGGCCGCACGATGATCATCGTTTCGCACCGGCTGTCCTCGCTAACAGAATGCGACAACATCCTGGTTATGGATCAAGGTAAGGTCCTTGACGTCGCGCCGCACTCGACACTGCTCGAGCGCTGCGCGCTGTATCGTCAGCTGTGGTCGCAGCAAAACCGGCACCTCGACGGCCGTCATGGCCGCCCGGTCGCCATCCCACCGCGGTTGGTTTGACGATGCCACGACTCAGATGCGCTTCAGGTCCGGTAACCCATGAGTAGCACCTCTCTCATCACCCTCCCCTCTCGGCGGCATCGGATGGAAACGAGGGATCTGACGACGCCAGCCATACTCGAATTCCAGTGGCCGTCGACGGCTGTCGCCAATGCTCCTATTCCGCAGGCGGCGCGGCGCATCGTCTGGATCATCGCGAGCCTGGTCATCGCGCTGATCGCCGTGGCCGGACTGATACCGGTCGATCAGGTTGTAACGGCCAGAGGACTCGTGGTGTCAAAATCGCCCAATATGGTCGTGCAGCCGCTGGAGACGGCGATCGTGCGCTCGATCGACGTTCGTGAGGGACAGCACGTGCAGGCCGGTCAGGTGCTTGCTCGCCTCGATGCGACTTTTGCTTCTGCCGATCTGGCGGCGCTCGGGATGCAGGTTTCGACACTTGAAGCTGAAGTCGCGCGGTTGAAAGCCGAAGCGGACGGCCAGACCTTCAACTATGACGGTCTCGACCCAAGCTGGACCTTGCAGGCATCGATTTTTGAGCGCCGCAAGGCGGTCTATGACGCCAAGGTCGAGAATTTCGACCGGCAGCGCGACGAACTCAGTTCCGTAATCTCGCGGTCGCTATCGGATGCAGATGGCTACCGCCAGCGGCTCGCGGTCGCGGGCTCGATCGAAGAGATGCGCAAGCAGCTCGAAGCAAGGCAGGTGGGCAGCCGCCTCAACACGCTGCTCGCCGAAGATAATCGCGCGGAAATGTCCCGGGCGCTCGGCAATGCCGAGCAGACCGCGCAAGCCGCAAAGCTCCAGCAGGCGGCGGTGGCCGCCGAGCGCGACGGCTATATTCAGGGCTGGCGAGCGGATGTTTCACAGAGCCTGTCCGAAGCCAGTTCGCGCATGTCGGACGCCCGTGAACTTCACAACAAGGCAAAGCTGCGTAAGCAATTGGTCGAGCTGAAGAGCGAAGCAGACGCGATCGTTCAATCCGTGGCCAAGGTCTCGGTCGGTTCGGTCCTGCAGTCCGGCGAGCGCTTGATTACGCTGGTGCCGGCCAACGCGCAGCTTGAAATCGAGACAAACATCGTCGGCCGCAGCAGCGGCTTTGTGCATATCGGCGACCCGGTGGTCATCAAGTTCGATACCTTCCCCTATTCGCAATACGGCCTTGCTCATGGCACCGTGCGGACGCTCAGCCCTGATTCCTTCTCTGCGCAGGATCAGGCGCGCGATCCGAACAGCTCACTGGCCATGCTGCCTTCGGACGCCGAACCGTTCTATCGCACGCGGATTTCCATCGACCAAGTCGCCCTCCACGGCGTGCCTACCGGTTTCACCGTGAGCCCTGGCATGCCGGTGACCGCCGACGTTAAGGTCGGCCGCCGCACAGTGCTCAAATATATTCTCGGTGTGATGCTCCCGATCGGCCAGGAAGCCATGCGGGAGCCATAGCGCAGGGTGTTTTCGGAGGCTCGGATCGATGACAATCCTGGATCGGCTGACTGTCTTGGCCTCCCCGGCGGCAGCGTTGCGCCGAGCGATCCAGCTCTCTGACAGCGGCAAGCCCGCAGAAGCCTTTCCGCTGATGGCGACCGCGGCGCGCGCGGGGATCGTCGAGGCCGAGTACCGGGTCGCGCGTTGCTATCTCGAAGGCTCGGGTGTGCCGCCAAGCCGTATGGAAGGGGCGCGATGGCTGCTGCGGGCAGCCAACCACGGGAGCGCCGATGCGCAAGCGCTGCTCGCTGCTCTCTACCTGACCGGGCTGGTGGCTAAGGAAGGCGACGGCAAGGGCTCCGAATCCGACCAATTGTTCATGGCGGATTCCTCGGGCAAACCGGACTTCACAGCGGCGTTCGATTTTGCCACCAAGGCGGCTGAGGCGGGCTCGGCCACCGGACAGGCGATCCTCGGCTATATACTTACCAGCGGTCCCAAAGCAATGCGCAATGCAGATGCGGCGCACCGATGGTACGAGAAGTCGGCTTCTGCCGGCTGCGCCGAGGGGTGTCTCGGCTTTGCCCTGTCGCTCGCCCGTAGTGGCAAACGTGAAAACAGGGTCAGGATTGCAAACGAGGTAAGACGCGCCGCCGACGCCGGTCTGCCGACCGCAATCTACCTTCTCGCGGTCCTTACCGAGCACGGGCTCGGCGTCGTGCGCGACATCAACGCAGCCGTTCAACTCTATCAGGCTGCTGCAGAAAAAGGCCTTCCCTCCGCTCAGTTCCGGTTGGGACTGGCACTGATTGATGGTGCATCTGTCGACCAGGACATATCTGCTGGAGAGGCGTGGATGCGGCGCGCTGCATTGGCGGGCAATATTGAGGCTGCCTATCTCCTTGGCGATCGCTATGTAAAAACGCAGCGGCCGGATTTTGCAGAATCCGCAAACTGGTATCGGCGGGCGGCCGAAGCGGGCCATCAGGCCGCCGCCCGCGCTTTGGCCTCGCTTTATTTGACGGGCAACGGCGTGGCTCAGGATCTCGAAGAAGGGGCACGCTGGCTACGCGCCGCTGCACTTGGCGGCAATCAGGAAGCACAGGTCGATCTCGCCAATCTTGTTCTCGAAGGAGCCGGCGAGCCGGATGATCGTGCAAGCGTTGCCGGATGGTTCGAAGCGGCCGCTTCATCGGGGGACCTGATCGCCGCGTTCAATCTTGGGCTCTGCTTCGCCAATGGCGTTGGCGTCCGCCAGGACGAGGGCCAAGCGGCGCAATGGCTAAGGCGCGCGGCTGAAGGTGTCGCCGAGGCGCAATATATGTACGCCCGTCTCCTGCAAGATGGACGCGGCGTGGTGACCGACCTATCGCAGGCCCGCCTCTGGTTTGCTCGGGCGGCCAATGCCGGCCTGCTCGACGCCCAGGTGGCGCTTGCCGAGATGCTGCTCAATGGCCGCGGTGGCGCGCGTGAGCCAAAGGTAGCTATGCAGCTGTTCGAGCGGGCCGCGCTCGACGGTCACGCCGGAGCGATGTTTGCACTTGGCGCGATGTATGGAACTGGCCAGGGCGTGCGGGTCAGCCAAACGGCGGCGCAGAAATGGTACTCCGCCGCTGCTGGACGTGGGCACGGCCAAGCCCAACTCATGCTCGGGCGTTATTTCTCAAGGGGTATCGCTGGGGAGCGCGACCCGGCAGCCGGTCGCCTATGGCTTGAGCGCGCAGCAGCACTCGGTATTAGTGAAGCGGCCGACGAACTTGCCGAACTCGCCCCGGGTTGAGACCCGCATAGTGCGAGCGCGCCAAACGCATGTCAGCCACGAATGAGAATCCAGCGGATTCTAGGTTTGGTGCGGAAGCCAATTGCCCCCCTGGCGGTCATATATCCGTGCTCCGTTTTCCTTCATCTGGTTGCCGATCAACTGGGTCGTGCCGTCGAGTTCTGGTCCGCAATGCGCGCCTGGGTGACCGTGCTGACGGCGCCAAGCTCGGCAAAGGCGAGTCGCTTCCCCATACCATCTCTGCTCGATTTGCTGAACGGCGGCCCTTTAAGCGGCCATTTCATTCAAGGAATCCCGCCTGACGAAGCTTCGTAAGCAAAAGCGCGATGGCGCCCGTGTAGCTAACGCGGGCTTGCTCAGCCATCGGCAGAGAACACCACACGGTTAGTTCGACAATTTTGTCCTCGTCGCCGTCTATCGGAGCGGAGCTAAGTTGCCCTTGCTTGTCCATAATGATTGCGACGGTGCCATTTGCACCATACCCAATTGCCGCCAACCTCTGGATTCGCATGTCGCCATCGACGCGAACATCGAACAGGATGGAACCGTCCGTTTTCTCGGCGACATCACTCACTCGATCGAAAAACGGACGGGTCATCCCGCCAGCGTTGGCAAGAGATTGCTCCAGTAAGACTAGTTCAACGTACTCCGCCTTCATACGGCAAGAGTGCTCGGCCTGCCTCGCGGGACCAATGACCGTTGAAGGCTTATCCACACCAAACACCCATCCATCTAAGTTGTTTTTGAATGATGGAAGGAGCCGGGGGCGGCAGAGCGCTCTATCGCCGACTTACAGATCGTGCCTTATCGCGCTGAGGCCGGCAGCCTGGCGCAGTCTGCATCGGAGCTGAATGGACGCGGGCTCGGATCGAGGATGTCGAAGAAGGCCGACAGCCTCCGTGTTCGACCACGATGAAGGTCTCGATTTTGGGGCCGTCCGCGCCGCTGCCTTTCAGTGTATGCTTATCTGGCTGGGCTTACGACTTTCGCGATGCTGAAGGCAGGGAAAGGAGTGCACCTCATCCCTGCCCTCATCCCTGGCGCCGAGTGGCCGTATCGGCGCGCGCGAGCACATCTGAGACGGTACCACCCACATGGGCCAGCACGGCAACAGATGTGATAGCGCGCCGCCAGCGATGACGCACAGTCAGCCTGATGCCTGCGGATGATCGCGAGCGCAAGAACGCTCGGAGTTTGCTGGGCTGAATTCCCGCTGCGGCAACTATTATCAATAAGGTTAGACCCAACTTGCTCCTTTAAAGGAGCCTCTTGTCCTCTGGTTCCGTTGACAAAAAGCCACTACCCGATACCTTTTCACGACCATACTGAAACTTACGACAATTTTTTCCGTGGCATTGGATGAATGCCGTCAATGGGTTCGATACCCCTATCTGGAGAACGGTCGTTGGATATTGAAAAGCGGCAAGGTCCACGGAGGGCGGCGGGAAGAGTTGGATCGACTTGTTCCGAACCCTTCGGGGCTCTCGCCGTTGGTCGTCCACTCTTTGAAAACTCGTTATCGATATTGAACCGGACTGGTGCTTGGCATATCGCAAAGGACCTTTGCCAGGAGTTCGTACCACAGCACGCACGGGTTCGATATTGGAGACTTGGCGCGGTGGCTCCCGGAGGGCTGGCGCGCAAGATCGCGGCAAGGCTGATGATGCTGGAAATCAATTGGCTTAAGGATAGCCGATATTGCTTGATCGGCAGCAAAGCCGCTGATGGCTACAGCCGGGTTTTTCTCGATCCGCTCTTTGTGCTGAGGTCAGAGCTGGCTGAAAAAGATGTCGTGCTCTGCCATGACGTCGGCCCTTTGAGCCACAGCTTCCTCTATGACCCTGGAACCGTTGAGAATTACCGTGTCGCATATGAAAAAATCCGCAGACACAGGCCCGGGATTGTTTTCGTCAGCGATTGGTCGAAGGATAATTTCGTCTCCATCTATGGGTCAAATTTCCGATTCCTGATCACCATTCCGCTGTACGTGCGTACGGGCCTGTTTGATGGATCCCTGGAATCCCTTCCTGCTGTCAAAGGGCCATTCTTCTTGACTGTCGGCGCCTTTGAAACACGCAAGAACCAGATCACGGCGCTTGAGGCATATCGAAACGGCGGGTTCTACAAGCAAGGTATCAAATACGTGCTTTGCGGCTCGCGAGGCGACGGCCGCGAGAAGATCATCGATCTTGCGAAATCGATACCAGGGACGGTGCTGCCGGGATATGTGCCGGACAGCCAGTTGCGATGGCTCTACGCGAACGCTGAGGCATTCGTTCTGCCGAGCCTTCTGGAAGGGTTTGGAATGCCCGCCTTGGAGGCGGCCCATATGGGCCTCTTACCGATCGTCTCCGAGAGAAGTGCATTGGTGGAAGCGGTGGAAGGAGTCTGCGTGCAAGTTCCTCCACACGACACGACTGCAATCGGACAGGCGATGCGGCAAGCGCTTTCACGCAGTTCGAGCGAAAAGGCACAGGCCAGCCGCGAACTGCGGGACGTTGCCTCGCGCGCTTCTAAACAGCGCTTCCTGCAGGGCTGGCGAAGCCTGCTGCTGGGCGGATAAAGCAGGCCGGACGTTTCGTTGAGGCGTGGGCGTACCTCGCCTCTGGAGTAGCTGCCAAAAGGGCAGGCCTCGCGATATCACAATCGCAAATTGCCCGCTGCCAACGCAAGCCTACATTTATCAGCTCGTCCTAGAGCCAAAGACACATGGCACTGCATACGGCTGCTGAGATCGCGCAAATATCACAAGGAGTCGGCGAAGCAGTGAATGGCTACGAAAGCAGTAGTCCGATTTTCCGGCATCGCTGGCAAAACAACTCGAGTGGCACTGGGCGTCGCGTAGCGTTCCGGTCGCCTAAGCGGCATCGATAGCAGGCATGGGCTGTGCCGCCTGATAGCGATTGTGTCTTTCAAATCCTGCTGCCATGCGTAAGGCGCTGACCCTGGTGGCGGAGACGACGGCGATTGCGATGCAGAAGATGGGGCCTGGGTCAGCGCTGCCGCCCGACACCGAGTTGGCAATTATGGCGGCGAAGGCGGCGTTCCTGATGCTCATTGCGACTGCAGCCGTCTCAGGCGTCACCCATTGTTGTACCCCGCCCAATCCCCTGGTCAGGACACCGAGCAGCATGGCCATCATCAGAGACCCAAAGAAGCCAAGCTGGGACAGAACCGCGATCGGCCAGCTCGATGCCCTGGAACTGCCGAAGCCCACGCCAAGGCCACTGGTGTCAACGAACGACTGCAGGCTCTTGAGGTTCCAATAGGTGCGCTCGTTGCCCGAGGCGGAAGCTGCCTTGTTGATGATGGTGCTGTTGATGAGCCTGACGAAGGGATCCAGCGCGTCGGCCCGGTAGAGGCTCACGCCCATAACAAGGGCCACGCCCAGCACCATCAGGACGGTGATCAATATCTCCTCCCGCTCGACTCGTCCCCTGAGAACTGATGCCAACATTGAGAGGGCGACCGGAATGCACAGCAGAGTGAGGCCAACATAGGCGGTCGAGGACGTCGACAGGATGGTCAGGAAAAGCAGGATGGCCGACAGCCACTGGGCGAGACGGGACCTGGTCATTCTCCAGTATGTATAGGAGAATGCCAAGCAGGCCAGGGAGGCGCCGGCAAACGAAGAGGCCTCGGAAAAAGGTCCTGTGATGCGTGCGAAACCGGCCTCGTAGGCGTCACTTATGATCGCATAGTTGGCGGTTCTGATCGGGGCGAGTACGTCGCCCACGCCGGCATTTTTGCTGACGAAATCAATCAGCCCCATGCCAGCATGCAGGCCGCACCACAAAAAGAACCCACGGCGTAGCTGGTCTATCCTGTCAGAGTGCAGCAACAGGGTGCAAAGCGCGATGGTCGTGAGCCCACCGAGAATGAAATAGCCTGTCTGAGAGGTATTGCCTGAAACCGGAGCCAGCGAAGCTTCCACGACGGTGCCGCGGATTTTCGACTGGACAAAGACAGCCGTCTGCCCGGCGAAGAACCTTGGAAACAGCCACGCTCCAATAACTGCGTAAACCATAGCGCCCGCAAGAACCCAGACCGCGCGGATGCTCCCAAACACCTTTCCTAAGTCGATCCATATATGTCGTCTGGCAGCGACGGCAGCGACGAGCAGAGCCTCGAACATGGTGTAGATGAGCGGAGAAGACCCACCCAAAAAAGTCAGGGTCATAACGGCGGTAGCGCCGAATGCCTGGGAAGCAATCAGCCCAACTATCAGCATTCCTCGGGAATAGTATGCAATGATCAGAATGGCCGCGCACACCAGAAGACCCGGCAGAGAAACCTGCATTGCTGACTGAGCCTCTCTCCCTGTTGGTCATTCTAGCGTTCGAAAGACGCTATCCGATGAGTGCATCATTCGACAGGTGCATAGCTTGGGCAAGAGAGCCAAACGGCGTAGTCCTGCTTTCCGCAGGAAGCCGTAGCCCCGAGCAGCGGCAGATCCCACGGCGCAAAGTTATTTTGCCGGTGAGCCTGATAAAATGGCTGCCAGCCTGGTGCCCAAATGTCGTGTTGGTTGCCTGCAGCTTGAGAAGCAAAGCGCGGCATAGGCCGACACGTCCGGGACCCTTCGACCCGCCGGCCGTTCCGATTCCGGCCTACCCCTTCCTGCAAACGGATAATTGGCAAACGCACCCTAAAGAACGCCTCGACGGCGCGAAACGTCACTCTTATACACAGGCCAGCGGGCAGGTTGTGCTTACAATCGTGAAATGACGTGTTAAGTTGGAGATTATTGGGTGCTCTTGGTGACGGGGTGGGTTCTCGAGAGTTCCATGAGGAGGATAAGCGGTATGACCGCCCGTGTTATACATGGCCCATTTGGCCCTAAGCAGATGATGCAACTCAGGGAGATTTACGAACGGGCGCGGGCTGTGACCGCCCAGTATCCCGAATCCCACGTTGCCAACAAAGCCGCCAAGAAGTTGATCGATGCCTTCGAAACCGTGACCTCCAGCGATGCAAGGGGTGGGCGGTGTCTGAGTGAGACGGATCCCCAGGGAAACGCCTGAGGTCCAAGCGTTAAGTCCAGGAGCATCTATCCGCCTGCCAGCCAAGCTGGCAGGCGGATTCTTGTTTGCTGTCCCGGCGCGCCGCTCCCATAAAACGATAGGGGAGCCACTGGGGCGGGCGAGTGGCTCCCCTATCCTGTCTTCGCTATATCCGCAGACAGACCGCGTAAGCCCGGGCAGACGCCGGCAAATCCATGTTCGTCTTGGCAACGTATCTCGTCAACGAAGCCTTTGGGGTAGTTTGCCACCGAGGAGTGTCTGCCCAGCTTCCGCCTATCGGATGAGCATGACAGCTCTGCCAATCTCGAACTGTTATTCAATGAAGTGAGCGTGTCGACCAGCCCCTGTTGGCCGCGCATCAGCGAGTTCTATGACGTGAGAAAAAAGTTCACCGAAAATTAACTTAGATTAGCACCCGCTTGTATAGCATAATCTACACAATTCCAGGTGGCATAGAGGGAAATGATGAGCGTCTAAGCTGGAGAGATCCGGCTAAGCCTTCACGGGTAGAACACTTCAAAAAATCCAGGAATTGTGAGGGGGTTATGGCGACCGCCAGAGGGTCGCTTTGTGTATAGGCAAAGTTGGGGTACTAGTATGGTTTCTGCAATCGGACTGCATAGTTTCGATTCGGCAAGTCAACGAGAAGCTGCTTTGAACAGTACGGGAAGGGGTAACGAACAAGCCGACAAAGAGTGCCTACTTATCCTGGACGGAAGGGCCCTGGACCGGGAATGTCTGGCATCAGCCCTTAAAGACCATGATCTCGGTATGGCCATTGCCGCCATGGGTGCGATCGAAGAATGGCGCATAAAGAAGGAGTCTTATCCTTCTCTGGCTGCCATTCTATTCAACCTTGGCGGGCGTAAATTAGCCGACCGCGGCATTGCAGATGAGATTAGATTAATCTCTTCAGAGTTCAGCTCTGTTCCGGTAATAATTTTGTCTGACACAGATGATCTCGGGCAAATACTAACAGCGCTTGAATGCGGTGCACGTGGGTACATCCCGACTTCAGTTGGTATTGATGTCTGTGTCGAAGCCGTCAATCTTGCAGCGGCTGGCGGCATCTTTGTACCGGCCAGCAGCGTTTTGTCCATGCGCCATCTGATCGATTCAGGCAGCCGCGACACGCGTCCGTTGACGACTATGTTCACGCATCGGCAAGCTGAAGTGGCTCAGGCGCTTCGGCGCGGCAAGGCGAACAAGATCATAGCCTACGAATTGAACCTGCGCGAAAGCACGGTGAAGGTGCACATCCGAAATATCATGAAAAAACTGAAGGCGACGAATAGGACGGAAGTCGCCTATAAGGTCAACGATCTTTTCGGGGAAGGCGCTCTCGCGCAAGAGTGAGTGGTTTCAGGCGGTGCGCCGAGGTCAACCCTCGGCGCACCGATGGTTTTCCTCCCCTTGGCGGTGGGTGGGAACCACCTGGAATCAGTTGTCATGCCCGATGCTGCAAATGATAGTTTTGCCAGGACGAGGCTCTGCTGGGTGCAGGACACTCCAGCCTCAACGAAAATCCTCCATGTCCACTCAAGATTCCGCGATTACCAAAAAGGCTGCCAATGATTGCACCTATGGACGAATATCGTTCCCTCGGGGCTTCGTGCACGCCTGGCCGACCGTCTAAAGAGCGGTACACATCGGTTCCAATAGTAACAATGCGTGTGTCGCGGCCACCGCAACAAGCAATTTCGGGTCCAAGTCCGCGACGTGATGCATCTGTCTGATGATCTCGGCCTGGCATGTCGATCGCGGCAATCGACTTGCCGGCGCTTTTTGTGGCCGGAGGCGGAGCAATGGACTTGCAAATGCCGCCGCCATAACCAGCGTCTTGTCCTGCTTAGTAGGGCGCGGGCACATCCGAGGCGTTGCGCAGGGCAGCATGTCGGGACTTGAATTCGCTCGAGCTGACGATGCCAAGGGCAATGCTATCACGCGTCATTGATCCTGCCCGCAACTGACGGGAATAGGTTTCGATGCCGTAACTGTCTGCGGGGCGATCCAGCAGCATCAGGTAAAGAAAGCCGATATAGGCTCGGTCGGTAAGGCCAATCGTGGCATATTTGGCCTCGAATTCGTCGGAGCGGAACATTTCCATGATCACGGCAGTGAGCGTGGCGTCTCCGTTCTCGAGGGCTGGCGACCACCGATCCAACCCTGCGGCATCGCCATCATGGCCAAGGACGAGGCAATAGGCAAAATTTATCTGATGGACATAGGTGAACCGGCCGGCAAACTTTGCTTCAGGGGCGCAATCTCGGTGTGGCTTGGGCAACGGCTGCGGGCCACGGGTAATGTCGCGAACAGCCATGTAGGCAGGCTTTGGTTCACCGGCTATCCATTTGCCGTTGTTGTTCTTGCTAAGTCGAACCAGCCCCATATTGGCTTCGAAGCTCGGCGCCCAGTAGGTCTCATCCAGCAACTCGTAGATGTGCGCCGCTTCGACTTTGTACGTATCCTGGAGTTCGCGAAGCCGTGTCATTGCCTGTTTGACGCCGTCGGCCTGCTGCCGCTCGCTGTGCTGACTTCCGTAGGGGTTGTTGAATTCGGTGACCCAGATGGGTTTGCCGTAGGCGGAAATCTCGTGGAAAGCCCATTCCGGATCTTCCCCGTACATGTGCCAGACCGAGATGTCCCAGGCGATTCCGTCCTGTTTCATCCGCGCGAAGGCGCCGGTATGGCCCCATCCAGCCGTACCCATTGCCTTTTTGATGCTCGGGTCAACTGCTGTCATGCCGTCGGACAGGCCCTTGAGGGCAGCGCTCACCTTCACCCAACGCGGACCGTAGTAGTCGAGCGCTCCGGTTCCACCTGCAGGCCCCCAGCTGCATGGATATTGTGATCCGTCATCGCGTTTCTCGCAGGGCTTTATGATGGCATAGATTTCCATCTCATTGCCGAGTTCCCAAACGCGGATATCGTTCTTGAACCTGCCCCCAAGGACGACCGCCAATTGCCGGGCCTGACTATAGAGTTCTTCCGGATCGTGCTTGTCCAGGTCTAGTCCCGGCGTGATCACGGGGAGTATTTCGATCCCTCTTTCTTTACCGGCCTTCACGACCCGAGCAAGGGTATCTCCTTGATCTGCGGCGGTGATGTTGACCCGGTATGATTTGAGACCGAGGTTCTTGACGAAATCGAGTTGTTTTTCGATCGGAACATCCGGGTAGGAAATCACCGGATGGCCGTTCACGCCCCAGAGCAAATCGGCGGATGCGGGCGCCGATGCTATCAGCAACAAAGCAGTCGCGGCTGCGAAACGAAACGACATGGCGATCATGCCTCCCTGCACGACGATCAATATTGGGATTGTCGGAACTGCGGGACACGGGAGCAATTGGTCAAAATGGATATGGGAAGCTTCGCGTTACCTCCTTTGGAGGCTACAACCTAGCCATCAAGCGGCATGACCATTGGAGTGCCGCTGCCCCGATTTAGCACCCCGATGAGCGGGGGGTGACTGCCGAGGATGACTCAAATTGATTGCGATGTGCGCTAACCAACGGGGTAACTGCGCTCGCGGTCAATTACCCGTAGACTTCCCCGAAATCGGCGTCGACCTGGATCATAAGCTCGAGATATTTCCAAGCGATCCAGCGCCAGGAATAGCTGCTCGCCCTGGTATGGCCCTTGCCAACCATTCGCTTGCGCATATCTGGGTCGACCGCTAGCTGGCGAACGTTTTCGATCCATGATTGGACGTCGTCCGGATCGGCATAGAGTGCGGAATCTCCGCAGATTTCAGGCAAACAGGGCGAAGTCGAGGCTATGACCGGGCAACCCGACGCCATAGCCTCGATAGCGGGCAACCCAAAGCCTTCGATCCGTGATGGAAACAGGAAGCAGAGGGCGCCTTCAAGCGCCTTTTTGAAGTCGTGATCGCTTATGCGCCCAAGAAGGATGATGTTCGCCGGCATTTTCGGGACGTGCCGCAAGACCGTGGTTTCGTCGATGTCACCCGGCATCCACAGATCGAGGCCCATCTCATCTAGAAACGATGCGAGCTTAGCGAGAAGCCCCATGTTCTTGTATTCTTGATCCCGCCGGCCGAGGCAAACGACATATGGCCTGCCCCGATTGACAGCCAAGGATGATATCGTCGCGTCCCACTTCTTAGCATGGTCGCTGCCGTTGTAAGTAACGACAATGTTCTCCTCGCGCGCTATGCCGAACGCGACCAAATGACTGCGGGAGAGTTGCGAAACCGTAGTGATCCGTGCAGCCCGCCTGCCCAGCAGCGGAAGGATCAGGCGGTGAGCCCAACGGAACCCTCGCCCGTAGCTCGACGGCATCAACCTTGTATGCATGTCGTGGATGCATGCGATCTGGCGTCTCAGCACGACCGGTGCGAGGTTGCAAAAGCTCACCAACCCTCCCGGCACATGCCAGGGCAACTGCGCCTGTACCCAGAACTGGGGAAGTCGAGGCCTGTTGAATTCGGGGACGACCCGCACCGCGATTGCCTTCAGATGAAGAGGCTCGGCAGGCTGGCGCGGCACCACGAGATCGATCTCAAGGTCGCGACCCAAGGGATGCCCTTCGGAAATAAGGGCGTCGAGAGCCATCGTCACCTCGTGGGCATAACGCGCTATCCCATTGCGTCGAAGCGTGGTGAAATCACCGTTTATCGTCCACCGGCGCTTTGGCGGCACTAAGTCCGCCAATGTCCGGCCCGGATGGCCAATCAGGTACTGCGAGCCTCCGGGAAGCGATCTTGCCACCACGGCGGCAACGCTGTGTCCGTTCAAATTCCCCGATTGCACCGCCGGCGCCGCATCGAACTCAGATTTGCCGATCATCACGTCCCCCGCCTTGCCGCCCCAACATCCAGACTAACACTCTCTGAACCGCAGCGACCCTCAAACGTTTGAGGTAGCTCCAACGCTCGCCCTCGCCTGCCTGGATGATGCTGCGCGCGTCCGCACGACCCAACGGCTGTGGTGACCCCACGCGCTGACGGTTTCAAACTAGGGACATGGAGAGGGTGACATGGCACGGCAGTGGACGATCAACGGGCGTTTCCTTTCCCAACCGACAACGGGCGTCCAGCGTTATGCCGGAGAGATCGTGCGTGCGCTGGATGCCCTGTTCGCCGAGCAGGCGCCGCTCACCCGTGGGCTGGAACTCAGGCTTCACTGCCCACCTGGCAGCTCAGACATCGCGATCAATTCCATCGAACGTTGCGAGATAGGCAGCAGGGGTGGGCACCTATGGGAGCAGACCCGGCTAGCCGCCTCTCTTCGGGGTGGCGGGCTCCTCAGCCTGTGCAATACCGGCCCGCTTCTGTCGCGCAAGCACATTGTCTGCATTCATGATGCAAATGTCTGGAATGCCCCAGAGAGCTATTCACTTCGCTTCAGGACCTCCTACAAAGCGCTGCTACCCTGCCTCGGCAAGACTGCATGCAGCATTTCGACCGTTTCCAATTTTTCGCTAGGCGAGCTGGTTCGGCTGGGCATCGTTGCGGAGCAGAGGGCCTTCGTTGCCCCCAACGGTCATGAACATGTCCTCCGATGGAAGCCTGAACATTCGGCGGCGACACGATTGGCGGCCTCGCGTGAAACAATCGTCATGATCGGCGGCGCCGCACCTCACAAGAATGTGAAGCTCATTCTCGATATGGCCGAGCGCCTTGGCAAGGCCGGACTGAAGATCGCGGTCGTCGGCATGTCGGATTCGGACATTTTCAAAACAGGATCAGCCAGAGCTGAAGCCCAAAATATCCATTGGCTCGGACGCATTTCCGACAACGAGTTGGCTGCTTTGCTGATGGACTCGCTTTGCCTGGCCTTTCCTTCGCTAACTGAAGGCTTTGGTCTTCCGGTTGTCGAGGCAATGGCGCTGGGCTGTCCGGTCGTCGTGTCCGAACGCGCCAGCCTGCCCGAGGTCTGTAGGAACGCAGCTCTTTATGCCGCTGCCAACGACCCGCAGGCGTGGTTCGACCGTTTCATGGGGCTGCGCAATTCCAAGGCGCTACGCGTGCAGTTCATGAGGAAGGGAAAAGCCCGAGCCTTGGCATATAGCTGGAGAGCGAGCGCCTTGCGCTACCTGCAGGCGATGGCTCTTGCCGACGGTATCGATCCAGAGACCAGGATAGTCAGGTTACGTGAACTCACGTGATCGTGTGAAGTGCCTGGACCGCTCCGATCGAGTCCAGCATGGCGCGGTCGAAATTCTCTTCGGAAAAGCGCTGCGCGTTCCGAGCGCAGGCCCGCGGGGTGATGAGGTGGCTGTTTTCCTCGAACCGTTTGACCGCTTCCTTGAGGTGATCGATGGTCTGAGCCTTGAACAGCACCCCCGTCGGCTCGGAATTTGACCCCAGGCTGCGTGCAATATCGACCGCGCCGCCTCTCCCGAAAGCGATCAGCGGCGTCCCGCAGGCCTGCGCCTCGGCGAGCGCGATGCCGAAGTCCTCGCAACCCGCAAAGACCATCGCCTTCGCTCGGGCAAGCGTATCGATATAGTCCCTGCGAGGAAGGAATCCCGAGAATGTGACGTTAGGACCTGCCAGCGCCCGCAGGCTGGCCGATTGCTGTCCTTCGCCCACTATGACCAGCCGTCGCGACGGCATCTCGTTGAAGGCCCTGATCACGAGGTCGGTGCGCTTGTAGGGGGCCAGGAAGGACGCCGAGACGTAGTAATCGTCCTTGTCCTCGACACAGGGCAGTTCCTTCAGCGAGACCGGCGGGAAAACAACCTTTGCGTCACGTCCGTAGATGTGGCGGATCCGAGAACGGACATAGTTGGAATTCGCCAGCATCAGGTCTGGACCGTGCGCGGTTCTCGTATCCCAGGTCCTCAGACGGTGCAGCATATAGCGGTAGAGTATTCCCTTCGGACCGAAACCGAGCTTGCCCTGCTCAAGATACGAGAATTGCTCGTCCCAAGCATAGCGGACAGGGCTGTGCACATAACACAGATGCGGCTGATCAGGCCTTGTGATCACGCCACGAGAAAATGCGGCCGACGACGAGATCACAGCGTCATAGCCGGTCACGTCGAACTGCTCGATCAGAAACGGGCAAAAGAAGAAGAGAGACCGGTAGAATTTCCGCACCAGAGGGATCCGGTTGGCCGGAGAGGCATGAAATTGCACGTCGCGGAAGTATTGCTCCTTCACCTCGGCCGGGAGGAAATCGAAAAGTGTGAATACCTCTGCATTGGGAAGCTGCTTGCAGATTTGCGCCAGAACTCGCTCGCCGCCCCGGAAATTTGGGCACCAGTCGTGAACGACCGCTATCCTGGCATATCTGTCGAAGTCGGGCGCCGGGGCAGCCGGAAACTCCTCAATCGGCATTTCGACCTTGGCCGCGATGGCCAGGTCGGAAGAACGTTCATGGAGCATGGTTCTCCCCTTTCTTTTAAGCCCGAGTTTCCGTTTTGTGCGGGGACCATCGCAAGTTGTCCGATCGATCACCGACCGCTGCCGGCGCGTATGCGCCTACCGCTTATGGTCGTGACCCGCTTGCAGGAAGTACGTCAAAAGCTGGTACTCGATGAGGTAGGCCGCGTTGGTCGCGCCCACTTTTATTCAAGCTGTTTGAGCCATCGCGTCATAATATGGTCAGGGGGAGCGACGCCTGGACGAAACATGAAACTTGCGGTGATTATCCCAACCCTCGGCCGCAGCGAGCAAGTAGCTCGCCTGCTCGGATATTTGGGCAGCCAGAGAAGACTTCCCGACGAAGTCATATTGTCGGCACCCGACGCCACACACATCGACCTGCCGGACGGCTGCCCCTTCCCTGTGTCGAATGTGTTCGGTCCAAAAGGATTGGCTGCGCAACGCAACGCCGCTCTCGTGCCTTCATTGCGGCGCTTCGACATCATAACATTCTTCGACGACGATTTCGTTCCATCCACCCAGTACCTGGAGCAGATCGAGCAGGCTTTTGCCGGAAATCGCGGATGGGCGGTTGTGATGGGCAGGGTCGTCAGAGACGGCGCCACCAATGCTGGTCTCACCTGGGACGATGCAGAGGCTGCGCTGAGGGAAGCCGAGGGCCTAAAACCGAATGGAGCGTCCGTGGTCGACCATGTCGGTGCCTACGGATGCAATATGTCGCTCCGCTCCTCGCTGGTTGGCGATTTGCGCTTTGACGAGCGCCTGGTCCTCTACGGCTGGCAAGAAGACATCGACTTCACAAGTCAAATGCGATCCAGAGGCCGCGTCGTATGCGTGACGTCGATCACGGGCGTTCATCTCGGAATCAAAACGGGCCGCGTCAGCGGAAAGCGGTTCGGCTACTCCCAGGTCGTCAATGCGATCTACCTGATAAAGAAGGGGTCAGTTCCAGCCTCTTTCGCACTGCCCCTTATGTTCAGGAACATTGCGGCCAACCTCGCAAAGAGCCTTTGGCCCGAGCCATATGTCGATCGCAGAGGTCGTCTCAGCGGCAACGCGCTCGCGATCCTGCATATCGCCATGGGGCGCATCGAACCCGAATACATCCTGAAGATCTGACGACGGTGAAGACAATGCGGAAATGGCTTTCAACAGCGGCAGGGATTTCATTGGCGGCAGCCTCTGTCTGTCCGTATCCGGCATCAGCCGCGGAGTACCTGCTTGGGCCGCAGGACAAGGTCAGGCTCAAAGTCTACGAATGGCGCGCATCGCGTGATGTGATCTTCGAGTGGGCGGCTCTCAACGACAGTTTCACTGTCGGTGCCGACGGGACTCTCTTCCTGCCATTTGTCGGGCAGATACGCGCGGAGGGCACCGCTCCTGGGACTCTCGCCCGCGCCATAGGCGATCGGCTGATGCAGCAGATGGGACTCGGCCGCCAGCCGGATGTCGCCGTGGAGATTGCCCAGTACAGGCCGTTCTATGTGGTCGGCAACGTCAAGCAATCCGGAGAGTTTCCCTACAGGCCCGGCCTGACAGTGCTGCAGGCGCTTGGGGTCGCCGGCGGGTTGCCGATACGCGAGGATGATGTGTCTCGGCTTGGACGAGAGTTCATCACGGCCCGGGGCGATGTCGGGCTGCTGGCTCTGAACAATGTCAGCCTGCTCGCACGCAAAGCGCGGTTGCAGTCAGAGCTGGCCGGCAGTGACGACATCGCTTTCCCCCCTGAACTGAGGGACAGGGTTTCAAACGAAACCGTTGCCCTTGCAATGAACCAGGAACGCAAGATTTTCGATATCCGAAAGGATGCACTGGCGACCCAGCTCCGTTCACTGCGAGACCTCAAGGACTTCCTGCAACAGGAGCTGGCCTCGCTCGAGCAACAGCTGACTTTCCATGACAAACAGATCGAGCTCATCCAAAAGGAGCTCGCGGGTGTCTCGAATCTCGTGCAGAAGGGCCTTGCGGTTGCACCACGGGAACTTGCGCTGGAGGGGACTGTCGCCCAGATGCAGAGCGACAGATTAGCGGCCGAGACCTCGATGCTGCGTGTCAGGCAGGAGATGAGCAAGACAGACATCGAAATACTCAACCTTAGCAATCAGCGTTCCAGCGAGGTCGCCGAGGGCTTGCGCGAAACACAGCAGCAGCTCAACGAGGTGACCAGCAAATCCGACACCGCAGTGCAGTTGCTGAGCGAGACGCAGGTCGCTGTGCCCGCTCTGCTGGCGCTAAGGCAGAGTGCGGCGAGGGCCAAGCCGATCTTCACCATTGTGAGGCCGAAAGACACCGGCACGGAAGAACTTGCTGCCCAAGAGACAACCCTTGTCGAGCCGGGCGATACCATCAAGGTCGAAATCCCCCTGCCGCAGTCTGGCTTGGACAGCTTGCCTGCAGCGGATGCAAGCGTCCAGGCGGACACCACTGCTGTTGGAACTACGAACTGACCAGATCCGCTTGGCGCGAACCAGGCCAGCATCCTGGCTCCGTCGATGCTCACCAGGACCGCCACCTGTTGCAGGTGGGGTTGGATGGCTGGGGCGTTAGGCATGGGGCTGCGACCCAAAAATATGTGGCTCTACAAGTACCCCTTTGCAATACCGCAAACAGCATTCCGAAGCACCGTATCTAGCACTTGCCTTGCACTCCTAGGCCGCCTATCAGTTGGCGCACGGTGGGTCTCGGCCCCTGACGGAACTCCCCGCCGCGGAAAGCCAACTCCTTCTGCGGGTGCCACTGGAGATATCGGTGCTCACAAGCATACTGGCCGTATCGGTGGCAGGGATACTTCTGGGTCTACGCTTCAAGGCTGCCGCGCTGCTGGCAGCGACTGCAGTGCTTCTGATCGCAATCCTTGCCTGGAATAGCCTAGGCCTGTGGGGCCATGTGACTGGTGGCAAATCTCTGGTTTTGATATTTCTTTTGGCTTGCGCCTACCTCGCAGGCTTGTCTCTGTCGCACTACTGCAATCGAAACGAGAAGTGATCGTTCGACGTTTCAGGAGGCCCTGCCGACCCGCATGACCGCGACGATGGTCCTGAGCAAGATCACGATATCAAGCCAGATCGACCAGTTCCGCACATAGTGGCTGTCCAGCGCAACGCGGTTATTATAGTCCATGCTGCTTCTTCCACTCACCTGCCAAAGACCGGTGAGCCCCGGCCTTGCTGCGAGGTACTCTGCCTGATGCTCGCCATAACGCCTGAGTTCGTCCTCGACGATCGGCCTTGGGCCCACGCAACTCATGTCACCGCGCAGTATGTTGATGAGTTGGGGAAGCTCATCCAGGCTGGACTTGCGCAGCAGTCGCCCGAAAAGCGTAACGCGGGGATCGTTCCTGATCTTGTGGGTCTCTTCCCACTCCTTGCGTGCGTGGGCGTTGGACTCGAGATATGCCTTCAGAACCTCGTCCGAATTGGCGACCATCGAGCGAAATTTATAGCAATTGAATGAGCTTCCACCCAAGCCTACTCGCCTATGCGAGAATACGGCTGGACCGCCGGCCGTAACCTTGATCAACAGACCGACGACAATCATGACGGGCGCGGCCAAAACGAGCGCTGCGCCGGCTATGGCCAGATCCATGATCCGTTTGAGGAGGCCTCCAATCGGAGGGTTCGTCTTTCCGGTGAGGACACCCGGCAGCTCATTCAACACCGTTCCGGTGCTGGCGTAGTCACGCGCAGAAACAACATGCAGGATCGCCCTGCTTTCGATCGCGGCCGGCACAACGGGTTGGCTCCAAAGCGCCTCACCCTGGTGCTGCTTTTCGAAGGCGTTTGTCATGTGACGGTCGCTGTTTCTCGTTGATTAACTTCGACAGTCTTCCAAGGACGGAACGTGCCGGCAAGAAATGCAAAGGAGGTAGCGCGATACTCCAGGGGCTACCCCCTATCCTCACATATGATTGCTCTACACGCTTTGCCGGCTTCCGAAAGCGCTCTGCTTAGCGGCAACCCGACGGTGCTTGGACGTCATTACCCTCGCGTTCGCGAGAAGCACGCCAAGTATAGGCGTCCTGGAGGCCTGAAGTGTTCTCACGAGTTCCCGCAGTGCGTCGACGTGCGTCTTTCCCCACTCCGCAACCACCACGACACCGTCGAGCACGGATCCAACGACCAGGTCATCCGCCCCGGATTCAAGCGATGGCAGGTCAACGATGACGATATCATAAGCGGCCAACTCGTAGCCTGCCGCGTCCCCAGCAGTAACTTCAGAAAGGAAAACCTGCATGTTCCTTGGCACGAGCAGGTTCTTTGCATCCACGACGGAACTTGAAAGAACGTCGAACCGCCGCCCCAGAGCGCGTATGATATTGTGTCGAGCGGGATCCAGGCACTCGTTGCTCTGGACGTTTGAGTGCCCAATCAGTCTTGTGGTAATCGTCGACCTGCGAACATCAGCGTCAATCACCAACGTCTTTAGACCGGACATCGAATAGAGCGTGGCGAGGTTGCTGACTACGGAAGTCTTCTGACTGTTGTTCGAAACAGCGGTTAGTCCAAGAAACTTCACCGGATGGTTCGTTTCCGCCAAGCTGATTTCGGTTCGCGCTTTCCTTAGGCTCTGGCTGTATCGCGACCACGGATGCTTGGTCACTTCGTCGACGTTTCCGAATTCCCTGCGCCTGCTCGTGGGCGGTAGTTCTCCGACGCACTCTATTCCCAGATTATCGCGGACATGACGTGGCAATCGTATGGTCCAGTCGAACGAATGCCGCGCGAAGGAAAGGCCAATGCCGAGAATGAGCCCTGCGACGCCAGCGAAGACCAACACCAGCTTCGGTTTTGGAGCGCTTGGAAAAAGCGGCGGCGTCGCGGCAGTGATCACTCTTGCATCTGCAACCGGGTAGGATTGCTGGCTTACCGAATTGGTGTAAGCCTGCAGAAAGCTCTCATACATTTTCTGATAGGTGTCAGCAGTTACCTCGAGTTCTTCGAGAGTAGGTTCAGAATTAACGCCGCCACCGGCACTTGCACCACCTCCTACGCTATAATCGTGCCGAGAGCGAAATGCCTGCGCCCTTGCCATGGCCTCGTTCATCTGGGTGCGCAGCTGCTGAAGGCGTTTTTCCAACCATGCTCCACCTTCTCTTGCCGAATCGGCCTTGGTGTCGATCTGTTCATGCACGAAGGCGTCAGCCGTTGCATTCGCAATCTTGGCGGCGCCCTCCGGATCGGCGGAGGTGAAGGATATGTCTATCGCGTAGGAGACACCTACCCTTCGCACATCGAGGCCACTGAGGAAAATCAGCATGCTGAGACGGGACTTCTGGTAATCGGTCAGCTTTGCGGTCGACTCCGGAGCGCCTAAGCCGATATGCCCCCAGAGTGAGTTCAGCCGTGCGCTTTTCTCAAGCCCTAAAGCCTGCACCATTATATCTTTGAGTTTCCTGAATCTTTCCTGCAACATCGGTGTCTCGGGGCGATTGAAACTCGTATCCTCAATCAATTTCAACTGATCAATTACCATCGAAGCAATCTTTTCAGATTGCAGTACTGCGATCTGACTTTCAATTTGTGCGGTGTCCAATGACAGATTTACTTCACCGCCCTCCTGCAAATGTTGCGGTAGCTTCGGTTCGATCAATATCTGGGCGCTGGCTGTAAAAACCGGATCGGTGGTCAAATCGTAGAACCATGCGACCAGGAGTGCCGCGGCAAGGCAGGCCGTAATTGTTCCGACATAATGTCTCAAAAACCCGGTTATGTCCGAGAGGCCGACGAATTCCTGTCCGACATTGGCCTGCTGATTGGTTGCCAAAGGCCATTGGTTGGCGAACAAGCGGTTCATTCAAACGTCTCCGGCGGGCATGGGAGAGTCCTTCGTGCACGCCGCCCGATACAGAGCTTCATGGCGTCCGCCCGATGTTCTCATAAGAGCCGGGGCCCGCGATCCCGGCTTTTGCAGAAAGACTACGCCGACGTGGGGGAAGGTAAACGCCGCCAATTGGCGTAGACCTACATCCTTTGCGAATGAAGAATGCGCGGCAGACCGGCCCTTATCTTGGCTAGAAATGACTTCTGCTGTTCCAGCAGCAACTCTCGTGCTTGGTTTGCCGCAAGATCGTGCGAGAGGATAACCAGTTTGGCTGAAAGACGTTCGCCCCTATCCCCGTTTTCCGTCGCCTCCAGGCAAAATGCGGCACAATCTGTCATTCGTTTCCGAGCTTGGCGAAGTCGTTCCGATTCCCTTTCGATCTCCGGCTGAATGAGGTCGAGGGCACGCGCCAAAGCCTGGAAACGCCTATCATCGACGTTCTTGTGAAAGGAGAATCCGAATGATGTCAGCGGCACTACAGAGCCACAATTGATGTTGGCGCCCGATGCGGGCCTACCCCCACGATACGCGACCGCCATGCCTGGACGAGATATCCTTTCGATCATCGATCGGCACCACCTATTGGATGAAGCGGCACGAGCCGCGGGGTAGCGCTACCCGAATTCATGAAGGGGCCGAGGTTCGCGGCCATGCTAGGAATATTGGCGCAATCCCGGAGCGGTAGCCGTGACCTTAACGATAGTCGCCCAAGCCAGGCCAAACACATTCGCGTTCGAGAACAATGCTCTCATCAAAGCCACTGGCTTCCGGGAATATGATGCGCGGTGGTGGTTCGGCCACCCTGGCTCGGAGAAAGAGCCCGAGCTCAATTTGATGGGCGCCCAAGCACTGGGAATGGGTCTCGCCACTCTGATCCGCCGAATGGGGGTCGGCCCGGAGATCGTCACGGGTCACGACTTTCGCAGTTATTCAATGTCCATAAAGATGGCGTTGGTCTCAGGGCTGATGGCGGCTGGCGCACATGTCAAGGACATCGGCCTGGCGCTTTCCCCGACCGCCTATTTCGCCCAGTTCGCACTCAACGCTCCGTCTGTTGCGATGGTCACGGCTTCCCACAATGAGAACGGCTGGACCGGAGTTAAAATGGGCGCACAGAGACCGCTAACATTCGGTCCTGACCAGATGACAGCCCTCAAAGCGCTCGTACTGAACGGCGACTTCGATCTTGTCGGTGGCGGCGGCTACGAATTCGTGTCCGGATTTCGTGAGAAATACATCGACGACTTGACTGCCGGAAGGACGGCTCGACGCAAGCCGCGCGTGGTCGTGGCCTGCGGCAACGGGACGGCTGGCGCATTTGCGCCACAGGTGCTGAAGACCATCGGCTGTGACGTGATCCCACTGGACGTGGAGCTCGATTACACCTTCCCGCATTACAACCCCAATCCCGAAGACATGCAGATGCTGCATGCCATCCGGGACAAGATTCTGGAGACCGGTGCCGATTTGGGTCTCGGCTTCGACGGCGACGGCGACCGCTGTGGCGTCGTCGACAATGAGGGCACCGAGATCTTCGCTGACAAGGTCGGCGTCATGCTGGCGCGAGACATTTCCAGCCTGCATTCGCAATGCACCTTTGTCGTGGACGTGAAATCAACCGCGCTTTTCATGACGGATCCAGTTCTGGCGCGAAACGGCGCGCGCACGGACTATTGGAAAACGGGACATTCCTACATCAAGCGGCGGGTAGCCGAGCTTAACGCAATCGCCGGCTTCGAGAAATCGGGACACTTCTTCTTCAACCCGCCGATCGGGCGTGGCTATGATGACGGCCTTATCACGGCGATTGCTGTCTGCGAGATGCTCGACCGTAATCCGGGAAGGACGCTGGCCGAACTCTACCGCGCCCTGCCCGTGACCTTCGGCACCCCAACAATGTCCCCCCACTGTCCCGACGAAGTCAAATATGGCGTCGTCGACAAGGTCCTGGGCGACTTCATGAAAATGAAGGGGGACGGGACCGAGTTTGCGGGGCAGCCGCTTGTTGATCTGGTTACCGTCAATGGGGTGCGTGTCGTGGCTCAAGACGGCACCTGGGGTCTGGTCAGGGCTTCGTCGAACAAGCCCGAAATTGTCGTCGTCGTCGAAAGCCCCGTCTCGTCGGAGCGACGTCGACAGATGTTCGAGGCGATCGACGCCGTCCTGCGCCGCAATCCAGAGGTCGGAGCCTACAACCAGACATTCTGAGAGGAACCGAAGCATGGCACACCGGATCGTAAGTTTTGTTATGAGCGGCGGGGTCGGGTCCCGGCTGTGGCCGCTCTCGCGCGAAGACAATCCTAAGCAATTCCACGATCTCTCGGGGGATGGCTCTATGCTGGCGAAGACGGTTCGGCGCCTGAAGGCGTGGCCGGACAACGAAACGCCGATCTATCTGATAGCATCCGAACGCCATGCCGAACGCGTCATCTCCGACATTAGTTCGCTCGGTCTGAACGGGGGAAAGCCAATTTTCGAACCGCTGGGCCGCAATACGGCCGCAGCGGTCGCCATTGCGACACTGCAGACGATTTCGGAGCACGGCAACGAAGCGCTTGTGCTCGTGGTTCCCTCCGACCATGAGATATCGACCGAGACGCAGTTCTGGGAGACCGTTGAAGCGGGTATGCCCGCCGCCGGCTCGGGAAGCATTGTCGTGTTCGGCATCAAGCCCACTCATCCAGAGACCGGGTACGGATACATTGAGGTTGCGGCCAATGGTGACGGCGCAGCCGCGGTCTCACGCTTTGTCGAAAAGCCGAACATCGAGACGGCGCAAAAATATCTGTCGTCGGGGAGGTTTTACTGGAATGCTGGTATCTTCCTTTTTCGTGCCGACACGATGCGGAGGGCTTTGCTCGAGTTTCACCCGGAGATCTGGGAAACCGCCGAACGCGCCTTCAGCACTGCCAAGGTGGATGTGTCGGGCGTTTACCTGCCGCAAGGCTTCTACTCGGCTGTCCCCTCCACATCGATCGACTATGCAGTCATGGAACATGCGCGGGGCATCGCGATGGTGACGGCTTCGTTCCGCTGGAACGATCTTGGGTCGTGGCAATCCTTGCTGGAGGCCAGCCCCGTGGACGGAAACGGCAACGTCGTAATGGGCGATGTCGTCGCCATGGACTGCGACAACTCCTACCTCAGAAGCCAAGGTCGGCTGCTCACCGTCATAGGAATGAAGGATGTGGCGGTGGTCGCAACGCCGGACGCCATATTCATCGCCCCGGTCAGCCATAGTCAGAATGTGAAGAAGGTCGTCGAGCAACTTGAGAAGAGCGGGCGCCTCGAGACGAAATTCACAGCGTCGGAAGACCGGGTCATTGTCAGCGGATCATGGCGCAAGCGCGTCGAGCACTGGCTCTTCAACGAGACCCTTCCGCTTTGGTCAGACGCAGGCGTCGACAACGCGCATGGCGGCTTCCACGAAGCGCTCGGTTTCGATGCCAGGCCATTGGGCAAACCCAAGCGGATGCGCACGATGGCTCGCCAGATCTATGCTTTCGCTGTGGCCAAGGAACGTGGCTGGACGGGGGCCGCCGACAAGCTCATCGATCATGGTATAGACTTCATCGCAAAATACGGCCGCACAGATCGTGGAGGCTGGGTACGCACCCTCAATTCCAATGGAAGCGTGGCCGATCCGGCGGAGGATGCCTACGACCATTCCTGCGTGCTCCTGGCACTTGCTCATGCCTATCGCTGCGGCCACCAACCTGCCCTTCAGCTTGCACAGGAGACATTTCATTTCATCGATTCGCACCTTGAGGATGGGAGCTTAAATGGCTTCCTCGAGACACCAGGCTGGAACGGGGTTCGGTCCTCGAACCCACACATGCACATGCTCGAATCATTCCTTGCCTGGTACACCGCAACCGGCGATCGCGCATATCTGCGTCGAGCGGCTCGCATCATCGATCTATTCCGCAGCCATTTCTTCGACCAGGAAAGTTGGACGCTCGGCGAATATTTCGATGCCGACTGGCTGCCGTTGCCCGGAGACAAGGGACAGTGGACCGAGCCTGGGCACCATTTCGAATGGGCCTCCCTGCTCGTCGACTTCGCGCGGGCAACCGGACAGAAAGATCTGGCTGCTTACGCGAGGAAACTCTATTCGTCGGCGGTCGCCAGCGGACTGAATCGAGCCACAGGGCTGGCTTATGCGGCCGTTTCGAGACAAGGGATGCCTCTCGACAGGCTCTCGCGCAGCTGGCCTCAATGCGAAGCCATCAAGGCGGCGATCGCGTTGGACAACATCGGTGGGCCTGATCTGAAACCCGAGATCGAAGCTCGCGTCGCGCGCCTTTTCAGATGGCATATCGATCCCGCGCCGCTTGGCCTGTGGATGGACAGGATCGACGAGCGCGGTCGGTCGCTGGCGACGGAGGTTCCTGCCAGCATCTTCTACCATTTGGTGACGGCATTGATGCAATATCTCGACAAGACTGAGGGGCAGGTTCAGGCGTTTCCGGGACTTTCTCTGAAAGCGGACAGCCTTGTTGCGAAGCAGAATTATGGTTGAAGAAAGCGACTGCTCATCGCGTCACGACGCGGCAGATCTTACTCCAAACAGGGAGTCTTCTCACCGTTCGCGCTGATGCGGTGGGAGGTACCGCTAATTCGGTATCTTCTTGCCTCTGTGTCACCATGGCAAACTGCGGTACCTTAAGCAGAGGCCGCGCCCACAAACACGAGGGTCTCCCGGCTTCTGGCGGCGTAAACTTATCAAAGTGTGGGAAGTAGAAGCTTTTTGTCCGGGCAGCTGAAGGGCGACGATGGCAAAAAAGAAATCGCGGGACAGGCGCAGTGGTGATCTCTTGAAGCTGCTTGCAACAAGACCTCGGGTAGTTGCGCTTGCAGCGCTGCATGTGAGTGAATCGGTCCTCTTGGAACTTGAAGCATCGGAGTTGTTATCTCCGGCGCAGATCAGGGGCCTGCTGCGGGATGCGTCCCTGACGTTGCGCAATGCCGCCGACCAGGCGGACAATCGGAGCTGTCTCGTTGCCAGTGAGATCGTTGAGTCAATGAGGGAGAATTTTAAGAGGAGTAAGTCATAGATAATACAAGCTCTAGGCGGCATCAATCGACCCGTGGCCTATTCCGATCCAGGTTTCGACAGGAGATTGATGTCGTGGCACCTTCCTTTGGCGAGATCTGAAAGAACGCTCATAAGCTAAAATTTAATATGCATGATGAGTTTCAGGAGGGTACATAGGAATTGGGTAGGGTTAGGGATGACACAGGCTTCACGTTTTTTTTCGAGAGGAGATGAGCACAGTTTGTCATACGTTGGACTTAACGATGACGACGCCGCTCTGATCAAGACCCTCGGCTTCGCCGCGAAGCGGTATCTAGTCGACGCGGTAATCTTCAGCCAAGGTGACGACAACGATCGTATTTACGTCGTCGAGTCGGGTTGGGGGTGCATTTCCCATGAGCTTCCGGACGGGCAGCGACAAATTCTCGATTTTGCCCTGACTGGCGATGTCGTTCTGTCTCAATCACCTGGAAGCGGCTCTATTGGGACATTCGTAGCTCAAACTGAACTTTCATTGCTGGTGGCACCCACCAAGACATTGACGCTTGCGGCTATGAAATCGCCTCGTCTGTTCGCGTTCATCGTTGGAGCCCTCTTGCGCAATGGGGCGGTTATGGCTCAGCACCTTGCCAGCGCAGGACGACGCAACGCATTAGAGCGGACAGCACATTTGCTGCTCGAGCTGACAGCGCGTCTGCAACGAGTAGGCGCAGTTGACCGCAACGGCTTCGACTGCCCGCTCACCCAATACGACCTCGCTGACGCCCTTGGCCTTACTCCGATCCACGTCAATCGAATGCTGCGGGAACTTCGCGAGCGGAAGTTTCTCGAATTCCGGCAGGGCCATGTCCGCCTGCTCGATTACCGCGGTCTGGCGAAGTTCGCTGGATTCGACGGCGAATACATCAAGAGTTGAGCGCCGGGCGCCTTAGCCTTTGGAACCCTCGCTTTGGTAAAGCGCGCTCGAGCGCTGGACTGGCCGCAACGGAATTCCCATTGGTGAATAGCTGCAGCGATGGAAAGAGAGTTGCGCCGAGCTACAAACCAGTCCGAACCTGCCGCTCCGCTTAGGCAAGCTTTTGCGTGTTTCTTGAGCCTAGCAAGTAAGATCGGGCATAAAGCTGCGTCAGCCTGGATTAGCTGGCAATATGGCCTGCAGGTCCCACATTTGCCGTTTATTCGGAGTACGCCTGATACCAGTCACGCTTCGCCTCTACTCCTTCATTATTCGTTTGGATGAATTCTTCTTATATAATCAATAGCACATAATCGTTGTCACCGGGCGCGAAGTGGATCCTGCCGGTCAGGTCCGGCGGCGGTGCCGCTACCCCGCAGCGGGCCGCACGCGCTCATTTGGCCGGGAGCGGAATCCGCGCAAGCGGCCCGACAGCCTGTTGGGGTGCAACTTGTCTGACCATCGGGCCTCACCGGCTCCCTGGGTGGCGTTGCCGGCTGGAACGATGGTAATATTAGGACCTTCGAAGTAACACCTTTCAGAGCCGTTTTCCCCGGCTTTGTGGCACCCGGTGAAGTTCTGCTTGGCTTCTGGGCTAGCACTGGGGGCGGGTCGGTCGTCCTCAGCAATGCAGAGCTCGATCCGTTTGCTCAATCGGCTAATGTCGCTGCGTCGTCACAGAAGTCCGAACCGATAGAGCGCGCTGACCGCAAGTGGGCGGAAGATCGCACCATAACGCCCGGCTACGGGCTGACCCCAACTCTGCTTGTAGTCTTGCCCGGAACCGAGATCGAACTGGCGATACGCAGCGCTTGCCGCCCATTCGATCGAAGCCTGCATTATGCGGACACCGACCCAAAAGCCGTCGTATTCGGGGTCGCGAACGATGCATTGGCCGAGCACGGCACCGTCCTGACACATCAGGACGGTGCCGGCCGTGCGCCGACCGCCGTCGAGCAGGTGCAAGGTGTGGAACTGGATCGGACTGTCGGCGGTCTGCCGTTTCATGAAGGCGCGCCAGAACCGCAGACGATCCTCCGCGGCGACCGTCTCCTCGGCGTCGTTGCTTTCCCACACGCGGCTCCACTGGGTGCAGCACCATTCCAGGTCGCCCACATCGTCGACGCGAAGGCGCATGAACTCGTCGCAACGTTGGCGGGCCTTGCGCACATTCTTGCGGTGATTGCGGCTCCAGAGTGCCTCATAGTCGCCCTGCAGGTCGACGCGGTAGTTGTCTGGAGACCAGTAGGATCGCGGCTTGAGATCCACGACGCTCTTGTCGAGCCCCGCCTCGACCCGGACCTCGACACCCAGGGCGTGTAGCGCCCGACCAAGAGCGGCGGGAGAGGACGTGGGCGCGATTACGCCGGAAAGCGATTGATAGGCGACGGGCTCCCAGTACCGGCGGCGGCGACGCAGCGAGATGAGCGCGGTCGGCCGGCCGCTCTCCGTCGCCAGGGCGTGGCGCTTCTGGACGCTCGTAGGCTGGGTGAGTTCACGATAGAGATCGCGGTCGCAGCCGGGAATTGCCGGTAGGTCGTCTAAGACCTGGTCGAGGGTCGAGTTCCAGACATCAAACCAGGCGATTTTAACGCCCCGCGAGGTTAAGGGGGTGACGATGCGGGCAGCGGAGATCACGGCGGGCGCGGCGAGATGGCCCAACGCACGCTTGAAATCCGAGCCGGCGGCTTTCGCGCCGGCAGAATCCATGGCGTCAGAGTGATTCATCACCGGTTCCCCCTGCAGTCAGTGCTTGTCTGCCATCCAGGCAATCCTTCGAAGAAGCGGTCCGCCGGTGTTCGCGTCGGCCGGCGCAGGCGCCTGCCCCTGTTCGGTGTCCTCACCCAGGAAGCGCCGGAGGTGGGCAAAGGGCGCGCGCAGGCGCACAGGCGCCAAGGCCTGGATCCTGCCCAGCAGATAAGCCAGTTCGGCGGCAAACGGATGACGGGTCCAGCCCATGGCCAGGAACCAGAACACTGCGCCAAGCCCGCCGCCCAGGACAGTCTGTAAGACCGACAGGTTCATGTCGAGGCCGTTCAGTCCGATGACGACGAGCGGGCCCAGC
Organism: Mesorhizobium sp. P160219; assembly: GCF_057786095.1. NCBI lineage: Bacteria > Pseudomonadati > Pseudomonadota > Alphaproteobacteria > Hyphomicrobiales > Phyllobacteriaceae > Mesorhizobium > Mesorhizobium sp. P160219. The sequence continues at coordinate 3,761,791 of NZ_JBYNWG010000001.1, read as the reverse complement.
GCCGTCGCGAGGGTGGCGACGGCGCTGGGCAGTAGGGCGCGCAGATATTCGCCGACGCTCAATTTCAGCCGCCGCATCAGGAACCAGAGGCCGACGCCCACCTGGATCGGCGTGGTGGCGAAGATCGAGAGCGCTAGCATAAATGGGCCATGCTGGGCCGCCAGGATCATGATCAGGCTGGTGATCGGCAGGGAAATGATCCAGGCCTTGGCCGTGTCTCGGATGCCGCCGACGGCTACCAAGGCCGGAAACATAAGGGGGACGGGGAAGCAGAGCATGGTGGCGGCCGCTATCACTTGCACCAGCGGGATGGAGGTCTCCCATCCTGGTCCCAGTAGGGTGTGCACCAGGGGATAGGCGAAGAGGATGACCATCGCCAGGCCCGGCCAGTGGAATGCGGTCAGGCTGGCGGCGGCTTTGAGATAGGGGGCCTTGAGGGGACGCCCCGTGCGCGCATGGGCGGCGAACCCTGGCAGGGCCACCGCGGAGATAGCCGATATGACTAGGCGGCTGGGCATCTGTGTGACCTGTTGGGCTCGGCTGTAGAGACCTACATCGGTGCTGCCGCTGGCCCGCCCCAGCATGAAGGTTGGAATGACCTCCCCGAGGGTGGTCAGAAGGCCGGTCGCGGTGTTCAAGCCGCCGAACGCCAGAATCTCGCGCCATTTTGTGAGCTCGATCCGGAAGATGGACAGGTCCGGGCGCATGAGGACGGCAAAGACAAAGGTGGAGAGCGGATAGCTAAGCGAGCCCCAGGCGAAGCTCATATAGCCGAAGCCCATCATCACCAGGCCAGTTGTGGTGATGTTGCCGACGAGAGCGGAGCCCAGGTTGATGGCCGCGATACTCCAGAACTTCAGGTCGCGGCGAAGCAGAGCCACGATCGGCGAACCGATGCTGGAGAACAGATAGCCGAATGCCACGGTGCGGACAAAGTTCTCCAGACGCGGTTCGTGGGCGAAGGCGGCATAGAGGCCCGCCGTCGCGACGAAGGCGGTCGTAAGGACGACGGCGACCGCCAGCATCAAGGTGAAGGCAGTGCGTATTTCCCCCTTCGAGAGTTTTTCGGCGTTGACGATGTAGTTGGTGACGCCGAAGTCCCGCATACCCTCGGCGAGCGCGACGAGGCTGGCGCCAAGGAAGGCAGCACCGATTTCGTTGGGTGTCAAAAACCGCGACGAAACATACAGCGTCGCCAAATTCAGGATGAGGGTGGCGTACTTCTCGAAATAGACCGCGACCACCGCGCGCCGGATGCTCGCCATTCCTATCTCTCACTTTCGCACAGACCGGCCCCGATGTGGGACCTCCATCACATCTCGCTTGAATTCCAGAATTGGAGTCATGGGCCTTGGATTTTGAACCCGGGTAGCCTTGATCAGGGTCGAGGCGACCTTCTGTTGATCCTCATCGGTCATCTGGGGATAGAGGGGAAGGACGATGGTATGATCCTGGGCTGCCTCCGATTCCAGCAAGGACATGCGCAGGGGCCGGGAGGCATAGACGTCCTCGCGGTGAGCGCACATGATACCGCGGCGGGTGGCGATATCGGCATCCAGCATAGCCTGCATGACAGTGCGCTGGTCGGCGGAGTCCGGCAGACGGACACAGAAGCTCTGCCAGTTGGTGCGCGCGTAGGCCGGCTCGCGCACCAGGCCCAGCCATTGCGCCTCGCCGAGCAATTCGGCGTAGCGGGCGGCAAGCGCGCGGCGGCGGGCCACGATGCCGGGCAGGCGCTTGAGCTGCTCGCGGCCGACAGCGGCCTGGATGTCGGTCATGCGATAGTTGTAGCCGAGCACTGGGTGCGTCTCGAAGATCACCTGGGTCGAGCCGTGGCGGACCGTGTCGGGCACGCTCATGCCGTGCTGGCGCAACGACTTGAATTTGGCGACCCAGTCAGCGTGCTTGGTGGTCAGCATACCGCCATCGCCGGTGCTCATAATCTTGCGTGGGTGGAAGGAGAAGCAGGCCACGTCGCCGTGCGCCTTGCCGACCTTCTCCCATCGACCGTTCCAGAAGATCTCGCTGCCGCTGGCGCAGGCCGCGTCCTCGATTAGGGGCAAGCCCCTAGCCTTGGCGATGTCGACCACAGCAGCCATGTCGCAGGGCAAGCCCATTTGGTGGACCACCAGGATCGCGCTGGTTTTGGCCGAAAACGCGTGCTGGATCAGAGCCGGATCAATGTTGTAGGTGGTCGGATCGATGTCGACGAAGACGGGGATCGCGCCACAATAGGCCACCGAATTGGCTGTGGCGATGTAGGAGTGACTGACCGTGACCACCTCGTCGCCGGGCTTCACCCCCGCCGCCAGCAAGGCCAGGTGCAGGGCCGTGGTGCAGTTCGAGACGGCCGCAGCGTGCGGCGCGCCCGTGAAGGTGGCGAATTCCGTCTCGAAGGCCGCCACCTCGGGGCCTTGCGTGACCCAGCCGGACAGGATGACGCGGCGCGCCGCCTCGGCCTCGGCCAGATCCATGGTGGGCTTGATGATCGGAATCATGTCAGATCCTCAGAACGAAAGACCTACTCGGTGCGAGAAGTTGCAGTGGTCGTATCACGACAAAGCCGGTGGCTCACCTTGTCCTATTGTGGGATGCAGATACCGACGGCCGGCGTGCCTGATGTATTGGGACAGTTGGGTTCCTACCATACGGATACCGCTTTCGGTCAGCGGACAGGCTCTGAAACAACCTTCCGGCCCCATTGCAATGGGGCAAGCAATGTGTGGCCCGACATTTTCGGCGGGGAAACTCCAAAATGTGTCGCACCCGCCATTCGATAATATACGCTAACGCTTAAATATTGAATTCAATATAGGGATTTCCGGCGGGTGGCCTACAGCAAATTCATCTACCCTAAATCACCAGTTGTGGCAGTGCGACAATGCAGCTTAGCGTCCAGTCAAGCCGAAGCGTATGTTGTGCTGCGAGATAAGCTCGGCCTGCGAGAAATGTTATCGTTACGCTTCTTTTCATTGATCCATCGTCTGGAAGAGACGAGTAACCCACCTATAGACGACCGGCGCGCAAACAACATTTTTCAGGATCTCAATTTGGCGAGACGTACGCCTGCACCGTCACGCTCAGAGCCTACGCCTTCTGGCCGAATTGATGTGACAAAGAGTTAGGCGTTTATAACCAAGAAAGTCTGACGGCCCCCGGGGCCGAACCATGTCTCGGTTGCGGAGCATCGGCTCGAGTATTGACCCATGGCAACCATTGATCAAGGCGCGATTTTCGCCGTCCGGTCGGCCAAGGCCGTCGCCCGGCCGGCGGAAGATCGTATCGCCGGCTTCGACGGCGTGCGCGCGATCGCCGTCCTGATGGTCTTCATCAGCCACAAAACGACCCTGCCGCACCACGATTCCTATGGTTCCGTCGGCGTCTGGCTCTTTCTCGTGCTAAGCGGCATGCTCATCTCCTCGATACTGTCGGAGATGCGCGCAAAGGTCGAAGCGGGGGTCCAGTCGACCTGGCGGTCGATGGGTGACTTCTATCTGCGCCGCAGCCTGCGCATTTTCCCACTTTATTACGCCTGTCTCGGTGTTTTCGCACTGGGTTCGCTGTTCACCTCATTCGTCGGCTTCTCGCGCGTGGAAGCGACGATCTACGCCCTCTATGGCACCAACATCTATATCGAGATGACGCCGACCGGGGCCCACGGTCATTTCGGTCACCTCTGGTCGCTGTCGGCGGAGGAGCAGTTCTACCTGCTCCTGGCGCCGATCCTGCTGTTCACCCCGCGCAAATACCTGCTTCGGATTTGCATCGGCTTCATGCTCGCCGGCGCGGCAAGGCTGGCTTGGCTCGTATCGGTGAACACCCACCCGAACGCCATTCACGTCGATCCGCTGATCGCCTTCGGCATGCTCGGCGTCGGCGGCTTTCTCGCCTCATTGAAAAACTTCAAGCCGCCCGCATGGCTGGTGAGTGCGCAATCCCAGGCGGCGGCTGGCCTGGCGTTGATCGCGATCCCGCTGGTCTTCGGATATTTCCGGGACGCATGGAACGTCTTCGGACCGCTGACCTGCACTGTGGCCGGTTTGTTCCTATTCCAGATCGCCCGTAACCAACAGACCCCGGTCGTGGCTTTCCTCAACCTGTGGCCGCTGCGCTCGCTCGGCCGGGTGAGCTATGCCTTCTATATCCTGCACCAGTTCGTCCATTTCTACGACCTCACGGCGGTGCTCCATAAGCTGCATCTGGAGATCGACGCGCCGGCTAACGTTCAACTGGCCCTGGAGCTTTTCATCACCATCGCGCTGGCGACGCTCTCCTGGCACTTCTTCGAGCGGCCGCTTCTGCGGTTGGGCGCCAGATTGACGGCGCGGGAGGGCACCGAGGCCAGCAGCGCAACCGCTGCCTTGTCCCCTGGCCGGCAAAGAGCCACGTAGAAGCGGGCGGAGCTACGACCAATGCGACTCGACGACGAACGCCGCATCAAGGGTTTTGATGGCTTGCGCGCGATCGCCTTCGTCTTCGTATTCATTAGCCACAAGTTTCATCAAGGGACGTATGGATCCCTTGGCGGCGACGGGGTGATGCTCTTCTTCGGGCTCAGCGGCCTCTTGATCACCCGTATCCTGGCTCGCACGCGGGTGGCAGTCGAGGCTGGCGAGACGACAACGCTTGCGGGTCTGGGGCGATTCTATCTTCGACGCACGGCCAGGATATTCCCCGTCTATTACGCGACGATCGGCGTTTTCCTGATCGCCTCGCTGTACGTTCACTTCGATGGCTTCGAAGGCGGCGCGCCCCAGGCCATGCTGCTCTACGCCACGAACATCTATGTGTTCACGACCGGCCACTGGGTAGGCCATTTCAACCACTTCTGGACGCTGGCGATCGAAGAGCAATTCTATGTGCTGTTTGCACCCTTGCTGCTGTTCACCCACAGCAAGGCCGCCGGTCAGATCTGCGTTGCTTTCGTGGTTGTGGGTCTCATCACTCAGGCGGGCCTCGAATGGGCCGGAGCATCGTCCAAGGTCATCGGCTTGAATCCCATGATCGGCTTTGGCTATCTCGCCTTGGGTGGTCTGGCAGGACTGAACCTCGACCGGCGGGTACCGGCATGGCTGGTTTCCACGGCGGCCCAGAGCATCGCCGCCCTGGCGCTTCTCATCTTGCCCCTGACAGTCCTCAAGGACGAGATCGTCTGGCGCGTCTATGCGCCGGCAGTCGCGGCTACAGCCGCGCTTCTGGTCTTCCAGATCGCGAGGAACCAGGCCTCGCGTTTCGTCGCCCTTCTGGACACAAGGCCCCTGCGCAACCTGGGACGCATAAGCTACGGCTGTTACGTTTTCCACGAGTTCATTCATTTCTACAACGTCGAGGCAGCGGCCCGGAAGTTCGGCGTCGCATTCGAAGCGCCGGACTGGATCTCGGCCCCCATCGAACTTGTGTTGACCATCGGCTTGGCGACCGTCTCCTGGCGATTCTTTGAACGACCAATCATGGCCTGGGCCCATCGGGCGACACCGAAAGCCGCGCCGGCCATCGCCTGAGCCCCCCCCTCAGCTTGCCAGACCGAACAGCTTCCGCAGCAGACCAATGTTGTGGTTCAGGCGCAGGTAATATTCGCGTTCGGGCCGGTCGAGCATCTGGAACGCGGCCAGCACCGGGGTGGCGACGATCATCTTGATTGCTCGCGCGATCTTCTGGCCTGGCGTTTTCAAACCCCTCAGTTCCACCTCGCCTTCCTTGCGCGCGCGCTCTGTGAGCCACGCGCGCGTAAGACGGCCAGCATCGACCTTGTGGTCCACGACGAAGGCATCCGCGTACCAACAGCGATAACCTGCTCCAATCAGATCGGTCATCATCTGGGCCTCTTCCCCGCTGGCTAGGTTCGAGCCGACCCGACCGGTCTTTACGTCGAACCCACCATGAGCTTGAAGCGCGCTGCGGCGGAACAACAAGTTGGCGCCGACGCCGATGGGATGATCGGTCGTGTCGCGGAAGCCGTCCTCATCGACCACCGACAACAACAAGCGCGCTCGCGGTCCGAGCTGGCTCGGCGGTATTTCAAGACTGCTGGCGTCGTCGGGCCAGTGTGCGACCACCCGCCCCGCCAGGATGGCGGTCTGGGCGTCACAGCGGGCCGCGTAGGTGATCGCCGCTTGTACCCAGCCGGGCCGCGGCACCGCGTCATCGTCCAGCAATGCAATCCAATCGCCTTTGCCTGCCTCGAAACCCGCGTTACGGGCCCGGGCAACGCCGGGCTCGTCGAGCCGTATGAAGCTCAGTCCCGGGCGCGCCTTCAGGGTCTCCAGCACATCGGCGTGCGCTGGCGCCGAGGCGCTGTCGATGACGATGACCTCCACCGCCTGGCCGACGCATTGCGGCAGCAGGGCGTCGACGTTTTCGAGGACCTCGTGGCTGCGGTTGTGTGTGGCGATGACGATGCTAATGGCCGGGGCACCTGTGCTGATCTTCGGCGCGTCCTTGGCGTCGTGCATGCCCATCCGATCCTTAAGCTCCACGCGCGTTCAGTCCAGCGCCGCGTCCTCGACGGCCGGCGGGCGCGCGCCTAGGCCGATCGACCAGAAGAACGCCGCGCGCAACGGCGTCGGCCTCACGAGCTGCCTAACCGCCCGGAACGGAAACACCAGCAGCGCATGACGCACCGCGAACCGCACGCCCTTCGCATCCCCCTTGGCCGCCCGCTCCACCGCCGCATCGGCGAAATAGGTGTAGAATCCCAAGAGCGTGGCGAAATAGGAATGCAGCCACTCCTTCGGTGAGCGCCACTTGCGCCAGACGGGTATGGCGTGCCGCATAAACACCCTGCGCGTATAGGGAATCCGGCTCAGGACCAAGGCGTCGTAGGATCCCGACGGACGCTGGCGGAACAAGACGCATGGCACGGCCACATGCTCCACATGCCCACCGCTGGCGACGCGCATATGCCAGTCCCAGTCCTGGTCGGCCAGCAGGGTCTCGTCGAAATAACCGTAGGCGTCGCGTACCGCGATACGCGCCATCGTGGCGCCGATCTGCGGGAAGTAGCCGTCCAGCATCATCTTCAGATGATCGCCGTCGGGGCGCACGTCATTGGGGATGGGAGGCGCGATCGGCCGCAGACTAGGATCGGCCATCACAACCTGACCGAAGACCGCCTCCACCTCCGGCTGGCGATCGAAGAGTTGCAAATGCGGCCGCACATGTTGCTCGGTCCACACGTCGTCGTCGTCCAGGAACGCCAGGAACTCCCCCGAGGCCGCTTGCATCGCGGCGTTGCGCGCGGCGCCAGCGCCCGCGGTCGTCACGATGAGGTGCTGCGCGCCATGGGCCTGTGTCACTGCGCCGGTGGCGTCGTGGTTGGAGCCGTTGTCGCCAACAAGGATCTCAAACGTCAGATCCGGGCCTTCGAGCGCGCGAATGCTCGCCAGCGACTGGTCCAGGTACTGCGGACGGTCGCGGGTCGGGACGACTACCGAGACGATGCGCGCCTGACTCACCCCCATTCCTCCCACCGATCAAAGACGCCCGCCAGGGCCGCCGAAAATACCCGCATGTTGTCGAAGCGCGTGATGAAGGTCCGCGCGATGGTGCCAGCCGAACGCGTCTCCTCTGCCTGGGCGTACACCAGCTCATAACCTGCTGCCTTGGCCTCCCGCATGGCGATCGGGGTCCAGTTGGTCGATTGGCCGAGCGGAATTGCGAACGAGGTCGGCGCAAAGCCGAGCCGGGCCTCGATCATAGTGCGCGAGCGGTCCAATTCCTCACGGGCGGCGGCGCCGTCCAGCTGTCCAAAATCGGGATGGCTTGCGGAGTGGCTGCCGATTTCGGCGCCGTCGGCGGCCAGGCGCTCCAGATCGCGCCAGCCTAGAACCTCGTCGGTCGGCCAGGGAGACCCGCCTTCGCTCCAGTCGGTGACGACGAAAAGGCTCCAGGGAACCGCGAAGTCTTTCAGGATTGACGCGGCCTCGGTCATCACGCTGCGCAGACCGTCGTCGAAGGTGATGGCAAGGTCCATCGGGTCGCCCCCCGTCCGAGCGATCTTCGAGGCCGGGACGAACCGGTAGCCTCGCGCCGCGGCCCACTCCAACTGGCGACGGAACAGCTTCGGCGGCACGTCGTTGTGATCCATCAGCGGCTGGCCGACCGAGTGGTAGGCCAGGATACGGCCGCCCGAACGGCTTACGCGTCGGCCAAGGACGGACATGCCCTCTCGTTCGAGGACCATGCGTGCGCCGACCAGATGACGCCTTTCGACACCGAAGGCGCGGACAGCCCGCTTCAGAATCTTCGGCGGTCGCCCAATCATATTCACCTTCGCCTCAGTTCTTTCTGTCGGTGTCGAATTGCAGGCCCCATGGCAAGTATGACTTCTGACGCCAACGCCACCATGTCGAAACCCGAGGCACCCATACCCATCCCGTCAAACGCAATCCTCACCAGAAGGAAAGCAAGGCCTCAACAGGCTCTGTTCCGTCGAACGTATCAGAATGAGGTGCTGAACAGACCAGAGTCAAAAAGGGTATCCCGGTATGTTTTTGTCAGCCTGCTAAATCAAAAGTGTAATTCGCGATGGCTGCCTGACTGACAGCCCTTCAGGCTATAGGGGTACTGGGAATAAGGTGTGCGGGTCGCATCTGAAGATCGATCTCGCGTCGCAGACGCGCCCGACGAAGGGACGCCGGGCAAACCATGCCGTTAAAACTCACATCCAGCTGTCGCCCCTCAGCCGGCTCGCCGACCGCGGCAGCCATTCGGGAAGCAGGTTGCGGACTGCGTCCCAAGGCCCGTCGAAGCTCTTGGTCCGCGCCAGGCGCCGCCATACCCGTAGCCGCTCCGGCAGCGCCATCAGGCGCAGGGAACGCTTCAGGATCGCCTCGGCGCTGTCGAACTCGCCGAACACCTCGTTGAGCAGGATGTCGGGATATCCTTCGTAGAATTCCTCGTTCGCGGGCGCGCCATTCCCACGCAGCGGTGTGACTGGCGGGATCGCGACGGCTCTGGCGTAGAGAACCTCCAGGCTTTCGATCCAATTCGGCGTGGTGTGCAGCCGCTTGACATTGGCCGCCGTCTCATCGCCCCGCCGACGCAGCGCCTGCGGGTCGGCGAGCCAGTCCGCCAGGATGCGGTTATACTCCGCCATCGAGGTGGCGAAGCCAATGGTAGGCGCCAGCCCAGGCATATCGGTGCTCATGACGTTAGCATCCAACGGATAGGGAAACAGCGTCGCGCAGGGCGCGCCCAGCCCGCCGGCTTCCAGCATCGAGGTAATCGATACAAAGGGGTAAGAGTCGAGATAGATGTCCGCCGCCTCGAAGCTGAGCGAAGGATCGGGCGTCTCCGGCCGCCCAATGATCCGCCCGCCGGTCGCCGCTATGGCGTCTTGCCAATCGGCCGGCTCGCCCGGCCCGACGACCAACAACCGCGCATCGGATCGGGCCAGCAGTGCCTCGACATGCATGTCGGCGAACGACACCCCGCCCATCGTCCGGTATTTCACGCCGCGCGCGACCGAAACCAGAAGCGGTCCGTCGACCGGGATGCCGAGCTTCTGGCGCGCCTCGGCCCGGCTGTGCTTGCGGATCGGCGGATCGATTTGGATCGGCAGGATGGCGTGACGCTTAGCCGAGATCCCACGCCGTTCCACCACCAGACGCTCGCCCGAGACGCGCGAACTGGCGATCAGGTCGCACACACAGAGCCCGACCCAGAAGGCATGGTCGGCATGGTTGACCAGCACCACGGGCGGTCGGTTGCGCTCGTCGGCGAAGGCTATACTGGGCGTCGGGTCCTCGTTGCTGACGTGCAGGACGACCAGGTCGAAATTGAGCGACAACTTGCGGAGCGCGCTGGCCCATTCCACCGGTCCGCCGCGTGTTGCGCCGATTACGTGGATATGTCCGCCACGAGCCTCCACGGCCTGGCGCACCGAGGCCGGCGGCTTCCCCGGATGGCGCAACAGGGCCAGGGAGTGATGACGGCTCTCGTCGGCGACGATCCAGCGGCGCATCATCCGCGTCAAGCCGCCGACTTCGCTCAAGGCGGTGGCCACATGCAGCACGCGGCCGATCTTCGTTCGCGTCGGTCGCGCAGTTTCGGCCTTCGGGGCGAGTGTCCGTCGCGCGATCTCGATCAGGATTTGCTCAAGCGGCTCGGACCGATAAAAGCCGCAATGCCGCTTGCGTGCAAGCGTGACCGCCGCCTCTACATAGGCCGCCGCGGAGTTGAGGTCGTCAGCCTCCAGACAGCGCTCCGCCTCACACCGAAGGCTTTGAAACTCTTCATAGTTGTGACGCATACGCGCCACCTCGGAATCGGAGCGCACGGCTTCAAATCGCATCGTCTCCGGCATCCTTCCCCCCACGGTCGCGGCCTGCCCTAGAACTTGTTATACCTAGTGGTGAAGGCTTGCCAAGCGACAAAGCAGGTTACATAGAACTGTAGCCGACCGCTGCTATCGCTTCAGCGGCGCACCAAGGATCATATCCGATTTGCAGGCGATGGCACGTGACAGACAGTTCCAGGGGGAAGCGATGCCTATTTCGGACAGTGTGGTGCTGCGTGGCGAGGTCGTCATCCACCACCCCAGTATGGTGAACCTCTACGGCTGCGAGGTCGGTAACGGCTCGCGCATCGGCGCTTTCGTCGAAATCCAGAAGAATTCCTCAGTCGGCGAGCGCTGCAAGATCTCCTCGCACACCTTCATCTGCGAGGGCGTAACCATCAAGGACGAGGTCTTCATCGGCCATGGGGTGATGTTCACCAACGACCGTCTTCCCCGAGCCACCAACCCGGACGGGAGCGCGCAGAATGAAGCCGACTGGAAAATTGAGCCGACCCTGGTCAAGAAGGGCGCCTCCATCGGCTCCAACGTCACCATCACCCCGGGCGTGACCATCGGAGAACGGGCCCTGATCGGCGCTGGCGCCGTCGTCACCCGTGACATCCCCGACTTCGCCATCGCTGCCGGCGTGCCAGCCCGTGTGGTCGGAGACGTAAGGACCGCAAAGACTGGCTGACCCCCCTCGGCCCCTCTCGGCACGGCTTCGTACACCGAATTGCGATCCTTTGGTGTATTCGGAGAGATCATTTGAGGTAGATCCGGCGCCCTGCCCTCGCCTGGCTGGATGATCCTGAGGGGGTCTTGATGACCCAACGGCCATAGTGACCGCACCGCTTCGCAGCTTCAAACTGCATTGTGAAGAGGTCGAGGTGGCACGGCATTGAGCGATCGGCGCATCCCTTCTCAACCAACGACAGGCTCCAACAAGCCTCCAAGACTCCGGTGGGCGGGGGCGGAGTGAAGGGTAGTCAATATGATCAATATCGGCATCATCGGTTACGGCTATTGGGGGCCGAACCTCCTGCGCAACTTCATGGAGATCCCCGATGCCCGGGTCCGCGTGGTCGCCGACCTGGACCCCAAGAAGCGCGAGTTGGTGAACCGTCGCTATCCGGGTGTGCAGTCCACCAGGGACGTCCAGGCCCTGTTCCAAGATCCCGAGATCGACGCCATCGCCGTGGCGACGCCGGTCAATAGCCACTTCGAACTGGGCATGTCTGCGCTGAAGGCCGGCAAGCATCTCTGGCTCGAGAAGCCTATGACCGAAACCTCGCTACAGGCCAGGATGCTGGTTAATGAAGCGGACAAGCGCGGGTTGACCCTGATTGTCGATCACACCTTCATCTATACCGGTGCAGTCCGGAAGATGCGCGACATCGTCGCCGCCGGCGACCTCGGCCAGATCTATTATTACGACGCCACCCGGGTGAACCTGGGCCTCTTTCAGAGGGACGTAAACGTCATATCCGACCTGGCGGTCCACGACTTCGCGATCATCGACCGTCTGTTCGAAGAACATCCGACCGCCGTTTCGGCCAGCGGTATCAACCACTTCCCCGGCACCCCGGAAAATTTGGCCTACATTTCGCTGTTTTACGACTCTGGCATGATGGCGCACATCAACGTGAGTTGGCTAGCTCCGGTGAAGGTGCGTAACATACTGGTCGGCGGCTCCAACAAGATGATCACCTACGACGATCTGGAGCCGTCCGAGAAGGTCAAGGTTTACGACAAGGGCGTCTCCTTCACCGACGACCCGGCCAAGATCCACGAGATGCGCGTCGGCTACCGGACGGGCGACATGTGGGCGCCCAAGCTCGACTCCACCGAGGCCCTGCGTATCGCCGGCCAGGAGTGGATCGACTGCATCGTCGAAAAGAGGGTTCCCATCGCAGATGGCCGGCTTGGCCTGCGCGTGGTGGAGATCATCGAAGCCGCCACCAGTTCCATGCGCGGGCGTGGCGAAACCGTGCACCTGCGACGCAAAGATGCAGCCTAATATGATCCCGTTCGTAGATCTGAAAGCCCAGTACACCACGATCAAGCTCGAGGTAGATGCCGCCATTCAGCGCACTTTGGAGAGCTGTCAGTTTACCCTGGGCGCTGACGTCGCTGAATTCGAAAAGGAATTCGCCGCCTATTCGCAAGCGGCCTTCGGCGTCGGCGTCAATACCGGCACCAGCGCCCTGCACCTGGGCCTGCTGGCCGCCGGGATTGGACCGGGCGACGAGGTGATCACCTCCCCCTTCACCTTCGTGGCGACGGTTGCGGCCATTTACTACACAGGCGCGACCCCCGTGCTCGTCGATATCGATCCTGCGACCTACACCATCGACCCGGCCCAGATCGAAGCCGCGGTCACGCCGGCCACCAAGGCGATCATCCCGATCCACCTCTACGGCCAGCCCGCCGACATGGATCCGATCATGGCCATCGCCCGGAAGCACGGCCTGATGGTGCTGGAGGACGCTTGCCAGGCCCACGGCGCGGAATACAAGGGCAAGCGCGTCGGGGCCATCGGCGACATGGCAGCTTTCAGCTTCTATCCCGGCAAGAACCTCGGCGCCTATGGCGAGGGCGGGATGCTGACGACCAACATCGCCGACCACAACCGTGCGGTTCGCATGCTGCGAGACTGGGGCGCCGAGCGGAAGTACCATCACGAAGTCAAAGGCTATAATTATCGCCTGGAAGGCCTCCAGGGCGCTGTCCTGCGTGTGAAGCTCAAACATCTGGACCGATGGACCGAGCAGCGACGCGCCACGGCCGCCCGCTATGACGCCATGTTCGCCGGCATCGGCCTGTCGACCCCGTTCGTCCGCGACGATGTGCGCCACGTCTACCACATCTACGCCGTGCGTACGCCCGACCGCGCGCGCTGGGGGGAGGCGCTGAACGCTCAAGGCATCCAGTCGGGTATCCACTATCCCATTCCGGTTCACCTGCTGCCCGCCTACGCCGATCTCGGCTACAAGCAGGGCCAGTTCCCGCACGCCGAAAAGGCCGCCGCCGAGGTTCTCTCCCTACCTATGTTCCCGGAGTTGACGGAGCAGCAGCAGGACGCGGTCGTGGCCGCGGTCATCGAATTGCAAGCAAGCGTTGAGCGGGCCCCACTCAACCGGAAACACGCCTCGAACCGATGACAGGGAATACGATGAAACTTGAAGGCTCTCGCATCCTGGTGACCGGCGGCTGCGGTCTGGTCGGCTCGACCACCATCGACCTGCTGCTTAAGGAGCACGCGCCGGAAAAGATAGTGATCCTCGACAACCTGGTCCGCGGCAGCCTGCAAAACGTCAAGGACGCCCTGCAAGACCCGCGCATCGAACTCGTCGAAGGCGACATTCGCGACGTGGCAACTGTCCACAGGGCCACCGACGGCATGGACGCCGTCATCCACATGGCAACCCTGAGGGTCATCGCCTGCGCCGCCGAGCCGCGCGAAGCCCTGGGCGTCATGTGCGACGGCAGCTACAACGTCATTGAGGCCGCCCAGGCTAAGGGCGTGAAGAAGATCTGCGCGGCCTCCTCGGCCTCGGTCTACGGCCTGGCCGACCTCTTCCCGACAGAAGAGAGCCACCACCCGTACAACAACCGCACCTGGTACGGCGCCAGCAAGGTCATGCTGGAAGGCCTGTTGCGCTCGTTCAATGACATGTACGGCCTTCCCTACGTGGCTTTGCGCTATTTTAACGTGTACGGCCCGCGCATGGACGTGCATGGTAAGTATACCGAGGTTCTAATCCGCTGGATGGACCGCATCGACGCCGGCCAGCCGCCGCTGATTCTCGGCGACGGTTCCACCACCATGGACTTCGTCTATATCGAGGACATCGCCCGAGCGAACATCCTGTCCCTGCTTTCTGACGTGGAGGACGATGTGTTCAACGTCGCCAGCGGCGTGGAGACCAGCCTGAACGAACTGGCCGCCTCACTCCTGCGCGTGATGGACTCCGACCTTCAGCCGGAGTACGGGCCCGAGCGCAAAGTGAACCCCGTCTCGCGGCGCCTTGCCGACACGTGCAAGGCGGAAAAGATGCTGGGCTTCAAGGCGAGCATCGACCTCGATGAGGGCCTCACCCGCCTGGTCGACTGGTGGCGAGCCACACGCGGGCAGGTGACCTGACGAACCGCTCGCGCGACGACGAAATCTTTCCTGGTAGGCTTGCCCCTACATGGCAGAAGCGTGCGATCCTTGACATGGGCGCGCCCCGCGGCGTCACCCTCACCCGCCGCCCATCGCGACGTAGAATGTGCAGTCGCTCCACATGGCGTAAATGAACGCAGCCAGCTTGCGCGCTATCGCAGGCCTAGCGATGGCAAGAGCGTTGCCGATCTCCAGGCCCCAGCTCTTGATCTTGTCCTTGCCTTGAAGCGCGTCATCCGTCCCGACACCCGCCTCGGAGAGCGCGCGCCGCACGTCGGCGTCGCCAGCCTTTGAGATAGGGACCTCGAACATCGATCGAAGCGCCCGAGTGCCTGGGCCGCGAGACTAGGCCGAAGTAGGCGGCGAGTCGCCTGAGGGACGAATGCGCGTCGGGTCCTCGATCGCTGTCATGAAGAAGTTGCCGTCACCGGGCTGACGCCGCGGATCGCCATAAAGCGCCAGCATGCCTCGCAGCGCGCGACGGTCCTCATGACCAGATCATGCAGCCGGCAGTACTGTCGCCACAGCGCGCGCGGGCCGGTGAGCATGTCGTCTATCAACTCGGCCGCAGCCTGCGCACCGCCTGCGCGAAGGCGCCGCCTCCGACCTTGCCCCATGCGGATGCCGAACGACTTTAACGAGTGGCGGACGGCGTTCTCCAGATAGAGCAGCTTGGCTTTCAGCTTCGCCGGTGCGTTAGCAGCAGGTGCGTTCGGTTGCACCTTTCCGACTTGATATAGCCCCAGCGGGACCAGCAAGTGCGCAGGATTTTGGCGACGCCGACGCGTCGGTCTTGTTGAGCTGCGTGCGATAGCGGAAGCCAAGCCGCAGTCCCCCAACGCCGAATGGCGCCGTCTATCTTTGGCTCATATTGGGACACCCTTGGTTTGGCACCGCAATTGCTTCTAAAGCTTTGTCGTGGCGCGAGGGCGCTGCTTCCTGGTTGGCGAAGCAACAGGGCGAGGTAGGCAATGCGCATCCTAGTGGGACCTGCTAAACGAGAAGGTGTTTCTCGAACGATTTTCCATCGACCGTTGGGCGATGCCGATATCAGATCCGAAACGGGGGCGGTCATCATGTCGATAGATGCCGGCGGCATTTATGCAAGCGGTTCGCAATACCGGTACCAGATTGAGTTGACGCTTGATGAACTTGAGGTGCTTGCGAGCCGTCTGGCAATGAGATCCAACTAGAATACTTGGCCGCGCCAGCTCCCCTGACGCAACGAATCAGCTGCTTTAGCTTCGCCGGACCTGAAGGAACTGTCGGCCGGCGCATGCGGTTCTAGCTATTTCTATTTGGCTGGTAGCATGCTTCTGTTGGATTTTCACCAACGACGGCCGATTCATCATTGGCCCTTGTGCGCGAGCTGCCAGGCTAGTGCACCGGACCGTACCGGACGTCGGTGGCACCGTTCGCTGTCCCGATGCCGCTGCCTGGTGCTCGTCAGCCAGATCACCGCACTCTGCACGCAAGATGGAACTGTTTGAAGAATGGGTTATGGCCAGAGCGGCGCCGACGCGGCTTCCGGCGGCACGCCGCCGTCACCTAGAGAACCGCCAGCGCAAGCGGCGCCAACGCCCGCAACGGTGCCTGGCATCACCCTTCACTCAGCCGGCGCCGCACCCACCTGCCCCACTACATCGTGGTGCAGTTCGGCGAGGAACCCCACTGATCCGGGCGGCATTGTCGCCGAGGTCGTAGCGGCCGTAAGCGGGTATTGATGACGTCTGCGCCCTGGCCAAATCCGCGATCACACGCTGGGCACGACTATTGTCGTCTGAAGTCATAACAGAAAATCGGCTCTGCCAAACTTGCGGGATGAAATCACAAGATCAGAGCGCGTCATCAAGTCCGGCTATAACTCCACCGGCAGAGATTGCGACTGAAGCCGCACCCGCCCTTCAGCACCGTAGCTGATCGCACCGCCTACCTTGGTCTCAACCGCGCTGTCACACGGCTTTCGTTCATTCGCATGGTTCGCGGAGATTGGCATGATCGCATACTCTCATCTCATCCGGCGTCGTCTCCCTCACAAAGCAGCGCCGGTAAGGCTCGGCGCCCTTCTTTTCGTTCCCTGTGTGTGTGTCCAAAGGAGGTCGCCGGGCCTGCCGTTGCTCGGGTGGTTGCTCCTGATGGCTGCGCTTGGCGCCGTGGCCCTACCTCTTCCTTCCGGGTAAGCCAGCGACGCGCTTGCGAGCCGGCTCGGCATGTAGGATTATAGTCCTTGTTGCGGCGAAGCTCCATGACCTGAGATCGCCAATGGCCAGAACCAAACCTTCCGAACAGCTTTCACAGGCGGAAATTGACCGCTTCCTGGCGGCAGCCGAGGCGCTGCACAAGAGCATCGTCGGCCGCTCCTGGCGTACCACAGCGAGCACTACAAAGCTCTTCGTGAGGTCCAGCGGCCCTTGTTGAAGTCGATCGAGACCATCACCGGCAGGAAGACGCAGTTCATAAAATGGAACGGGACAGGACCGGCACAGGCTTTGGGAGAAGCCTCCGGGCTAATGCCCAGCCTCGCGCACCTCTCGCCGCCGCATCACCTCCACAAGCAGTTCAAAGACGGTTTCAACCTCGCCGTTGATTTCGTCGGCGCCGATGCCGGCCTTCTCGGCAGCTGTCATCAACTGATCTTTCAAGTCACCGATGGTGATCGGATCCCCCAGCGCCACAATGGGCAGCTGCTTGGCCACCCACTTGTCGAGAAACTTCATGCCGCGTGTGCTCGTTTATTAGCAACCTCTCATCTTGACGCCGCAGCCGCCCACCCCAGAGTCTTGCACATGGCTCGAGGCAATATCAAAGTTGGCGATGAGGTCGCCGTCACTGCGGTTGTGCGCGGCCGGGTGACGCCCGATCGCGTAAGCGTGACGATCCCGTCCTATAACTTCCCGCATTCGGTTGTCGATTCGACTTTGAAAGCCGTGATCGGCCAGAATATGGAGGTCACCGGCACGGTCACGCGCGTCGATGGAGACAAGGTGACCGTGAGCCTCCGGCCATTGGTGACTGTGGACGCCGAGTATGTGCGGCTGGTTGAGAGCTATGTGGCGCCGAAGGGGAAAACGCGGCTTGTTGACAAAGCCTAACGGCACAGCCGACCCAAAGCACAGGCCACTGAAACTTTTCCCTTCACATCGGCTCTGGTCGCCTCGCGCTAGCTGCCGACGATGGGTCGGCATCTTCCCAACTTTGCGCCATGTCATCGCGATGATGTTGACGAAGGCGCTTCAGCAGTTCGCGAGAGGCTTGGATCGCCCTGCGCGATTGATCCATGTTCTGGCACGTGGCGCGTTCCTCCATGGACTTCTGCCACTTTAGCAAGGTGGCGGTAGTCGCAGTGGCCGCTTGAGCGATATCTATGGGCGTTGCAACCATCGCATCCTCCCAAAAGGCAATGGTAACCACAATCTTTATAGGCGTCGAAACCCTCCCTTCAATCAAAAACGGATTCATACGGCAAAATGGCTATTTCTCAGGGGCGCTCGACGGCGGCTTCGTCGCCCTCGGCTTCCATCTCTTGACGATCTGAATGATTGTCCTAATGCCCGTAGGGTCCGGTTCCTGGCAGCGTTCCCTTCGTTCTTCAAGGAACAGCTTGGTGTGCTCGTTCCGCTCAAGAGGCGTTGTCCCGTGCTCTTGAGCGAACTTTCCAAACGCCTTGCGCAGGTCGGCAAGGTCCAAAGCCCAAAGATGCTCACTGCTACCGGGTGCGACATTGCGTTCACCAATCCGCCCATTCTCTCGGAACTAAGTTGGCTTCGCGGTTGAGCCTTCAAGATGGCATTGCGAGATAATTCGCTCGGTTCCTAATACGCATATATCTTCGGCAGCGCGGGGCTTCCTGTCTTCCCGCAGTGGCCGGTGCAGTTAAGCCCCCCACAAGCTTGCCCAACTGCACCGGCCATTCCCTTATGGCTGGGGATGGTCTTTGCGTTCGGCAATCTTTTCCAAGGAGCTTCCGTGAAGCCTCTAGTACGCGGCGTGTCTCTTGGATGGTCGATTGTAGGGATTCCAGCTGGCTCTCCGCTCGGCGCTGGCCACGGCGGGCGCTTTCAATGAACTGGTGGTCAGGTTCCCACCGGTCTTTCATGGGACTTAGCCTCTCTTACCGGTAGCGGATCAACGCCAAGAAAACCCGCCATCCGCGCGCAACAGCGGGTTTCCATAGTCACGGCTACATCCGAAGAATCGACCGCTCAGATTAGGAAATGTGCGGTTCTCGCTACGGTTCCATACAATTTTAGAAAGCCAATTCCCTATGGCTGGGTCGTCCCAATCCGTCGATTCAATTGGCTTGTGCTGAAATGGGGTCAAAAATCAAATAGGCATGGAAACCAAAAAGCTCTTGTTGCGTTCGGCGCACTAAAGACGGGGAGGTTGTGCCCATGGGCACCTTTTTACCGCTATTCGTTAAGCTGGTAGACCGGAAATCAATGACGGTTTCCTCTATTTGTGAGGCCGAGCAAGCGCTCCAGGGGCAGTGGCCAAATAAGGGTGCGGCGGCCTATAGGGATGCGTGCCGATTGATCGCGGAGGCCAAGGATGGAAGCTGCAGTCCGGCCGTAGCATTTGCGGCGTTCAAGGCCGCCGCTATCGACCAGCACTTGCTGCAGCCCGAGCCCGGCGCTCGGCATGTCGAACAACGTGCCATAAACCATCGTGATGATGAACCGCCGTCCCCGAGTATCAAATAGAGACCGACACACGGGATCTCGCTTGGTCGCGACGGTGGGCTCGCACCGTACCGGGGCAGGTGTGATGCGAGCCCGGCCGAGTCTTGCGGGACCTCGACCAGCAGCGAACACCCACTCGCTGCCGTTCTATCAACATGCCCCCAAATTTCAGGTTCCGCTAATGTACAAAAAAGCCCACCACCGTTCAGGTAGTGGGCAGTTTTGGGAGACACTGATATGGGAACAGTGCGATCGCCCCAAGTGTTTCGAGCCTACAATGTTCCAGGGGGATTCACAGTGCGGGCGTTTCTATGAAGGCATGGACACGGTTTCCGATGATACCGGCCAGGCCTCAGGGAGCCCCGCCGGACTTGTGGCGCCCGTCCGCGCCTTCGCCTTCGATGTTGCCGCCACGCTGTTCCTGGGCCTCGCAGTCGGCCTTGGTGTTGGCTTTGGAATGGCGATCGTGGGTTAGATCGCGTCCTTCCTTCGTTTGTATGTTTCGTGGGCATTGGTAGCAGTGCCCATATGTTTGCCAGCCGGCGCTAAGTATCACCGGTCAGGCCCAGTGGCCGCCCGTTAGCGCCCCCCCGCAACAAGCTGCTGGGCCGCCCTATGTACTGCCGAGGCGAAAAAAGCCGCTGCGCGAGATGGTCAACTAGCGCCAGTGAACTGCGCGAACTAATTGCGCGCAAAACGCATAGGCGGCGGGCTTTTTGTCTGTCCGGGGAACAGGCGTCAGGCGGGTGAGTTGGGTGGTTGCAGCGTCTCCCGCTGCCAACCGATGTCGACGGTTGAGGCCCGTGCTGTGCTTTAGGCTGGCGCGGGCCGCTCGTGCCCCGTTAGGTCCATCGAACTTAGCGATCCACCTGGTTCGGGTCGCCCCCGTTTAGGTCTTAGATTTGCCTTCTCAGGCCATTCGCAGCCGGCGAAGTCTATGGGCGACGTAGTGCGGACCTGGCCCCGCGAGCGGTCGTCCGGTCATCAGGAAGCCGTCCAGCATGGCTAGCAATTCGCGCGCTGCGCCGGATGAGCAGTAGTAGTAGATTACTTGACCGTCGCGTCGGGTGCCGACAAGGCCGAAGGCGCGGAGCTTGGCAAGATGCTGCGACAAAGCCGACTGGCTGAGTTGAACTTTCTCGGCGAGGACACCGGCCGAAAGTTCGCCGCCGGCCAGGTGGTTCATGATCAAAAGCCGCTTCTCATTTCCCATCAAGTTGAGAAAGGCGGAGACGGTTTTGGCACTGGCGGCAAGGTTTCTTGAAATCATCGAATCAGACTAAGGTCCTACCCAAGATAGGAACTTAAGTCTGCAGGAACGCGGAATCAAACCCTCAGTTCCGCCAAAAAAGCAAATTCCTATTGATCCTCATCCTCGCGGAAATCCTGCAGCCATGCAAGCCGCAGGTCATCCTCGCCGCGCAGATGCTTCACGCGGCCGATCAGCCTCGGCTTGACCCATTGCGTGGCCGGCCGCTTCACGATGCCCTTGGGCGTCGTGCCTGAGTGCTCCTGGACGCGTTTCCATAGCCTCTCGCGCAATTTCCCGGTTCAAGGTGACGAATGCGCTTCCGACATAGCGCCCGGTGCCGCGCTCAGCCATCAGAGCGAAAGCCGGCTTGCCCGCTTCACGCTCGACGCCGAGCAGATCGAACTCGTCGATCGCATACCACTTGGCCTTCAGCCAGTTGGTCGACGGACCGCTTCGGTATTTGCTGTCCTTCCGCTTCGACACCAATGCCTTCAAGTCCGGCCTTGTCGAGCAAGTGAAAGATGGCCTTCGCTTCGCCCGGCAAGGGCTCGCTGAACTGAATACGCCCGCCGGGCTCGATCATGCCGGCCAGGATCTCGCGCCGCTCCTCTAGCGCCATATCGCGCAGATCGTGGCCGTTAAGATGAAGCAGATCAAAGGCAACAAAATACAAGTCGTGCTGCCGGCGGGTAATGGCTTTGCGCAGCGCTGCGAAGTCCGAAAGGCCCTTGTCGTTCAGAACGAGGATCTCGCCGTCGACAATGGCGCTTTCGGCACCAAGGCGCTTGGCCTCTCTCACCAGGTCGCGATATTTCGCCGTCCAGTCGTGGCCGTTGCGCGTATAAATGCGTGTGCCGTCTTCATCGATGATCATCTGCGATCGGTAGCCGTCGAACTTGACCTCGTGGGTCCAGCCTTCACCCTCGGGAGGGTTCTCCACAAGGGTCGGCATCAACGGCTCGATGAACTTCAAACGCATGCACTGATCCGCCCTCCGGCGATTCAATAAGATTAAGCTAAAATAGTTCCGAAACTGGAAATCAGCCTCTTGGGTGCAACAAACTCGTCAACTCGGCGTTGCGGGATGAGCGAAGGAGGAATCGATATGGCCGACGACAAGAGCAAGCGGGACTTCCGCGATCGGGACCGGGTCTCGGCCGATGAGGATTATGAAGTTGAATATTTCGCAACAAAGACCGGCATCACACCCCAGCAGGTCAAAGAGCTGATCGCGAAGCACGGCAACCAACGCGAGACTTTGGAGCGGGTAGCCAAGGCGCTGCGGAAACAATGACCAGGCTATCTGATCTCGGCAGACCACTAGTCGGGCACCGACATAAAGGCCCGCCCGCGAGCGAACTCGCGCATTTCCTCCCTTGCCCTGTTTGCGGTCAACAGATCGACATGCGCGATTTTCGCCAGGTCACTTATCATGCCGATCCGGAGCACGAGCCGCTCGAACTGGACGCTTAGGACCAAAAGTGCCGAAATACCACGTTGAGGAAATGGACGGCGATACCGTGACGGCTACCCACATCGTCCATGCGACAACGCCGATCAGGGCGGCGCGGGAAGCGACGGATCGCGACATCACTCTGCGCACCAGCGAGCCCATCTGGATCAGGGTTGCCGACGAAAAGCGCGGCCACATATTCGAATACAGTTTTAGCCAACTCGGCTAGCTGAGTTTTTTGAATGGCATACCATGCCGTCGACCTCGATACGCAAGTTCGACTATGACCCCAACACTAGGGTTCTCTCGGTTTGGTTTGTAGCGAGCGGGAAGCATTACGAGTTTTTGGACGTACCTGCTGAGGCCGTTGCTGCGTTCAAAGCTGCCTTTGCCAAGGGCGTCTATTTTAACAGCCACATCCGCAATCGTTATGCAGTCCGGCTCGCGCCAGGGCGCTGACATCTGGAGACGCCGGGCTTGTTCAGGGATGGCCCGCGCCTGCTTCCGAGCGCGGGCCGACCATGATGAGTGAGGGGCCATCTTGGTCACCGGCAGGACCGCTGAGAACGCGAGCCGGGTGTGACCGAACAGCCTCGGAGCGAGGATGTTCCCGGCTGACGCAAAAAGGCCGAAGGGCGCAATTAGCACCGACTTAATTAGGTCCGGATCATTTTAACGAATCGTTGACCGCGCTGTCCCAGAATAGGACGGCGCGGTCAAACCCCAACCTTGGCTGCGCAGGCGGCTTCGGCACTCAGTTCCACCCCCGAGCTGTCGGAGCCGCCACCCACCCCACACTCCAGCAATGGTTGAATCAACCGTTACTGCACGTGCTTTCCATGGCGCTTCCCTGATCGTTAGACTTTGACGGATCAAACAGGGGATTCACAGATTCGGAGACTCGACCGATGGAAACGATCTTCGATGACATCGGCAACGGCCTCAGAGCGCCCGCACAGACGCATGGCGCCCTGTATGCGCCTTCGCATCGACATGGCCGGCAAGCTGTTCCTTGACGTCGCAATTGGCCTGGGCCTTGGCTTTGGAATCGCGATCGCGGGTTAGACCCGACCTATCGGTTCGGGCGTCCGTAGCCAAAGCGTTGTAGAGCACCAAACACGCCAGCAACGAAATGACGCTGCCCAGCAGGTCGCCTCAGGCGGGAAAAATAGACAAGATCGAACGCCGGTACCGCCATCGCTCCAGCCAATCATGATTCGGGACACTGCCGACATTAACCGTTAGTCGGCGCTAATGTTCTGGTCTGGATAACCTGTTCAATCTTTTGGTTGAACTTGCGCCATTCGCCCACAATCAAATTTGGGCGAAGCAATCAAGCTTGCGAATGAATACGCCTCCGGAGACGTCCCCATTGGCCAAGAGGTTTTCGACGCCATCGGAGCGTCGCGGAAAGAAATGATAGAGAGTTGGCGAAAGAGGCGGAATGCTATCCGGTCTGGCAAGCTCGCTCCCACACCACGCAACGGCATCCAAAGTACCGCGAGGAATAGGAATGGCTCAGGTCCGCAAGCGCACCCTGCCCTCCGGTGAGTTCGGTGGCTGGCAGACTACTTCGATGCCGGCGGCAATCGCCGCGCCAAGCAGTTCGACAAGCGCAAGGATGCCGACGCCTATCTGGTAAAGGTGCGACGTGACCTGCAGCTCGGCGTTCATGTCGTAGACAGCACCTCGATCACGATCAAAGAGGCATCGAAGCTGTGGCTGGAAAGATGCGACGCCGAAGGCTTGGAGCGCTCTACGCGCGATGCCTACGCCCAACACGTCAACATCCACATCGTGCCGCTGATCGGCGCCAGAAAGCTCTCGCAGTTCAACACGCCGCACGCCCACGCCTTCGCTGACGAACTGGCGAAGGATCGATCGCTTGCCATGGTCAAGCGCGTTGTGCGTTCGCTCGGCGCGATCTTCGTTGAAGCAAGGCGGCGTGGCTTGGCGGCGACAATCCGCTGTCGAACGCCAAGGTGAAGACGAACGATCGGCGAAAGTTGAAGCGGCCCGAGATCCGACCAAACCCGAGTTGCGGACGTTACTGGACGCCGCCCAAGGCAAGCACCGCGCCCTGATAGTCACGGCGCTATTTAGCGGCTTGCGCGCCTCCGAACTGCGTGCCTCAGATGGAACGCCGCCGACCTGAAGCGCGGCGTCCTCACGGTGAAAGGCCGCGTGGACGCATGGGGTGATTTCGGGCTTCCGAAGACTTCGGCCGCGAGCGCGACGTGCCGCTGGCGCCCATGGCAATCAACGCCCTGAAGCAGCAGCGCCTGGCCATTGCGAACGGTCCCGATGGCTTGGTGTTCCCCTCCGACGAAGGAACGCCGCTCGACCATCACAACATCCTTGCGCGCGTCTGGACGCCGATGCTCGTCGGTGCCGGCATATTCCGGCTCCACCCCACAAGGCTCGATCCCGAAGGCGATCCTCTCAAAATCGCCAAGTACGACTTCCATGGCCTGCGTCATGCAGCGGCCAGCCTGTTCATCGAACAGAAGCTATCGCCGAAGCGTGTCCAGACCATTATGGGGCATAGCTCGATCACGGTGACGTTCGACAACGGCGATTTGTTCGAAGAAGATGCCGCCGATCAGACGGCAGTTGCCGAGATCGAGGCCCGCGTGCTGTTGTAGCGGGAGATTGCAACACGACTGCAACACGAGGCGAATTTTGCTAGGGACGGTAAAATCTGTCTCTGACTCTGTTAGAGTAGTCCTGGTTCGAATCCAGGTTCCCCAGGCAAACTGGACGACGCAAACGACGCAAACTGGACGCCGCAGACAACAATCAGGTTCACGGACATCCTGGTGAGCATTCGCATTGGAGCGGATAGATATCGTCGGCAAAAGAGGGTCCGAAAAGCAGCTCCCTCGTAGGAACGAAAAAAGAAGAGAAGCGGAACTTGCGTGTGCAGTATTTGCACACGAACCCTCATAAATATTTGATTTTGTTGATCTATCTTCCCTATCCATCATCGGATCGACACCGCCGCCATAGACGATCATCAGATCGGCTGATCGGCAGTAGCGGACGTTGCCGCAGCTGTTCTACCCTGCCCAACATGCGGAAAGCGCTGGAGGTTGGAGGCTGCGCAGATCTCCTATCGTGACCCCGAACCATAGTCCACTCCAACCCGAGTCCTGGACGCACGGCGTAGCACCGAGCCTACTTCCTGCCGTCGTTCAATAATAATCCCGCGCCGCAGTCAGCCAGCGAGATCACCGTCGTCTGCCGGACGCGTGTCGGCTTCCAAACTGACAAACGCACCGCCTTTGTAGCGACGCTTTCCAGCCACGATCACCTGCGCAGCTTTGCCGCGCTCGCTGCGCACCAATAATTTCCATCTCCTTCCCTCAAACTGATCTTGCGCA
This sequence comes from Mesorhizobium sp. P160219, assembly GCF_057786095.1. Taxonomy (NCBI): domain Bacteria; kingdom Pseudomonadati; phylum Pseudomonadota; class Alphaproteobacteria; order Hyphomicrobiales; family Phyllobacteriaceae; genus Mesorhizobium; species Mesorhizobium sp. P160219. The sequence goes on along the minus strand of NZ_JBYNWG010000001.1, from coordinate 3,736,580 downwards.
GGCGGTCGTTTTGCCGCTGGCAGGCGCTGTCCTTCCGCTTCGATCGCGGCAGCGCCCAGTATCAACGCTGGCGGATCAAACCGCACAATCAGCACCTCAAAGCTGATCAGCAGAAGGAGCAGCGAATCAGGATGTTGTCGATCAGGGTCCAAAGGGCCGAGCACATATGTCTGGGCACGGTGACCGTGGCATAGCCGGCGCTGCAATGATGGCGTCGGCGCCCGGAGCCGGAAAGCCCAACTAAGAAAATCGTCGGCGGTGCCGATCTCGAAGAAAATTCTAGCCCGGCACGGTGAACAGGCTGGGGGCCGCATCGCGATATAGGGTTCAGCACAGCTCCGGCGGCACCACGTCGATCGACCCACTCCCGCTCGACGGCCCCGGCTACGTCCATGGTCAGCACGCGCAGCATGGTCAGCTGGCGCTTCATCGCGCGCAGATCGCGACGGTCGGTCTCTTTCGGCTCATGAAAACGTCACTCTGCTTTGCTAAACGCGGTGCTGGACCGGGTTACCACGCGTCAGATTTGGATCATCACCTTGCCGGCCTCGATTCTCGCCGGATAGATCGCGAGATTGACGCAGACCGGCGCGCCCTTGGCCTGGCCGGCCGCAATTGAAGCGGCCAATATGCTTCAAGGCATTGGATGACGTCGTCGATCACCAGCGCTTCGGCCGGATGCGCCTTCTCATGCGTACAATATCCGTCGGTGGCGAAGAACTCGTCATCGGGCGAGCGGCAAACCGCGAAGGTGCGGCCGCGAAGATGGAAGCGGATGACATCCTCTTCCGAGATGTCGTCCACCGCGCACGCTTCAATCCAGTCGGCCATCTCCGGTCCGGCAAAATTCGCGATCGCTATTCGGCCGCCGCCGACATATCGACCTGGTGAAATTCACCGCGATAGGGCCGCGCCGTCGGCGGCAATTCGCGCTTGAGGAAATAATCCTCGTACCGCAGCTGCTTCAGCAGCACCGGCCAGACTTCGCGATAGGCATGCCACATGGACGGGTTCGCCGCCGGCAGGTCGTGCTTGATCAGCTCGTGCAGCCTCGGCAGCGCATGGTAGGGCACCATCGGAAACATGTGATGCTCGACGTGGTAATTCATGTTCCAGTAGATGAAGCGGCTGACCGGGTTCATGTAGACGGTGCGCGTGTTCAGCCGGTGGTCGACGACATTGTCGGCCAGGCCGATATGCTGCAGCAACCCTGTCAGGACCATGTGCCAGCTGCCATAGAGGCGCGGCAGGCCGATCACCACCAGCGGCAGCAGCGACCAGGTGAACAACGCCAGCCCGACTGTCGCCGCATAGATGGCGACATGCCAGCGCGCAGCGATCACCGCCTTGTGCTGCTCCATCTCGGGGATATAGCTCTTCTCTTCATCGGACAGCTTGCCGAACGCCTGGCGCACCAGCGCCGGCAGCGAATAGCGGAAATCGAGAATACCGGTGAAGGCGAGCGCCGCCCGCAGCAGATCTGGGGGGCGCATGACGGCGATTTCGGCATCGCGGCCGACGATGATAGTATCGGTGTGATGGCGGGCATGGCTCCAGCGCCATTGCACGGGGTTGCGCATCAGCATGAAGCTTGAGATCTGGTAGACGACATCGTTCATCCAGCGCGTCCGGAACGCGGTGCCGTGGCCGCATTCGTGCCAGCGCGAGTCGCTCGACGAGCCGTAAAGCACGCCATAGACGAACAGGAACGGCACCACCCACCACGTGCCCCAGAACCATACGATGCCGGCGGCCGACAGCAGGATCGCCGCGACCCAGATGATCGTGTCGCGGATCGCCGGCCCGTCGGAGCGTTGCATCAACTCCTTGATCGCCTTGCGCGGGACATCGGTGTGATACCATTCGGCCGAAGCCAATCCGGTCTCGATGGCGCGCTTGGTGCTTTCACCGACCAGGCTGTAGTCACGCTTCCTGCTTGCCGTCATCGTCATCTCCGCTTTCCCGCCTGCGCTCCGCAAGGGCCGCTTGGGGTCGGCCGGGCCGCGCCTGCTTCCGTATTCCGGCGCACTTCCCGCCCGCCGGGGCAACCGATCGTGTGTTTCAAGCCGGTCACGCCTGCAGTCTCGCAAAAGCGCCCGACGGCGCAGGGTAATCCTGTTGCGGCTGCCGGGCGATCGACCCTATCCTCGCTTCCGCTTCGGCGATCTGGCCGGCACCGTCGAGCACCCGGAACATGGCGTCATAGGAGCGGCTTTCGCCATGGTCCAGCCAGATCATCTCGCCCCGTTCGCGCGCGGCGAGATTGCCCAGAACATGATGCGTCGAGGGTTCGATCCCCAATGCATATAGGCCGGCCTGGAAGTTCTGCCACTGATAGGTGCAGGGCAGCTGATCCTTGCGGGTAACGACCTCGAAGCCGAGCCCCAGTTGGTCATTGACGACGGCCACCGGCACCTCGCCCGCCGCATCGGCGCCAAGCTCGTGCTCCCAGACCTGCTCGCTGAATCCCAGCTGCGGCGCCGGCACGGTTCGGTAGCCGACCTTCTGCGCCTCGTAACGATCGCCGGCGTGCGCCGCCCAGACGACATCCCGGATCGGCGCCAGGTAGCGCGAACCCTCGTCGAGCAAGGGATGGCTGACATTGACGTGATAGAAATACATGTGCGGCGTGCGGCTGAAACCATGATTGACGACGCGGTCCGACAGCCGGATCTCGCTGCCGCCGACATCGGCCTCGATGCGGCGCAGCAAATGGAGATCCTCGCCGAACACGGTTGCCTGCTGGACAATGCCTTCCGCCCACAGCACGCAGCGGTCGCCGTCCCAGGCCTCGCCGTAGCCGGTCAGCCGCGCCGGCACGGTGCCGATGCGGCCATGCAGCGAGTGCAATACCCGCTTGCGCCCGGGATAATTGTAGCTTTCGGCCGGCACGTCTTGCCGGCCCAGTATATGATCGAGGCCGCAGGTGACGAGCAGCCCCGAGAACGACCGGCCAAAGGCGAAACCGTCCTCCCCTTCATGCTCGTGCAGTCCGGGGTGGCGAAAGCCGCTCGGCGAATGCCAGCCGATCGCCTGGCCCCGGAAGTCGCAATCGGCGATATCAAGCGCCCGGTCGACCAGCGCCGTGAAGCGCAGGCCGGAGCCAGTGCGGAACTCGAGCATCCGGATGCCGCGCTCCACGCCGTCGCCGAGCGTCATCAGCCGCACACCGGCAAACTGCGACAGCATGCCGGACCGCTCAGCCACCTGCCTTCGCGACAGCGTCTTGCCGTAAAGCTCTACCATGCGACGTCCTTCACTTTGCCCTCGCCTCCTTGAGCAAGGCCGACATGTCGGCGCCGGTGATGATGCTTTCCACCGTCAACAGGTCGGTGTCGGCGACCGTCTGTTCCGCGACGATTTCGCCGCGGCGCATGACGATGATGCGGTCGGCGACCTGGAACACGTGGTGGATGTTGTGGGTGATGAGCAGCACCGAGTGGCCGGCGTCGCGCACCTCCTTGACGAAGCGCAGCACGCCGTGGGTTTCCTCGACGCCAAGATTGTTGGTCGGCTCGTCGAGTATGATCACCTTGGCGGCGAACTGCATGGCGCGCGAGATCGCGATCGATTGCCGCTCACCGCCCGAGAGCGTGCTCACCAGCGCATCTGCATCGAGCTTTTTCGAAATGCCGACCCGCTTCAGCAGCGCCGAGGCGGCGTTGCGAAGCTTGGCGAGGTCGAGGGGCGCGAACACGCCGAGCCAGCCGAAATTGACCGGCTCCCGGCCCAGGAAAAGATTGCGCGCGATGCTGAGGTCCGGCGCGAGCGATGTGTCCTGATGGATAGTCTCGATGCCGAGGTCCATCGCGTCGCGCGTCGAGCGGATCGACGCCTTCTCGCCGCGCACGAAGATGTCGCCGTGATCGGCCGGGAAGACGCCGGAGATCGCTTTGATCAGCGTCGACTTGCCGGCGCCATTGTCGCCAAGCAGGGCAACCACCTCGCCTTCGTTGAGGGCGAACGAGGCGTTCTTCAGCGCACGCACGTTGCCGAAGGACTTTTGCAGGTCTTGCAGACGCAGCACTTCCATCCTCAGCTCCTTGCGGCGTTCTTCTGCAGCAAAGCGTGCAGGATGAGCATGGCGAGGATGATGACGCCGACGAAGATGTTGTATGCCAAGCCCGGCACACCGATCAGCACGATGCCGTTGCGGATGGCGCGCAGCATCAGCGCGCCGACGATGGTGCCGAGGATGGTGCCGCGCCCGCCGGTGAGCGCCGTGCCGCCGACCACCACCATGGCGATCACTTCGAGTTCGTAGCCGGTGCCGGCCACCGGCGAGGCGGCCGAAATCCGGAACGCGCTGATCATGCCGGCCAGCCCGGCCACCACCGAGGTCAGGATGAACAGCCAGATCTTGACCGCGTCGGCCGGCACGCCGCGCGCCACCGCTGCGTTGCGGTTGCTGCCGATGGCGCTGATCCAGTTGCCGAGCTTGGCGTAGCGCAGGATGTAAATCGCCAGCAGCGACAGGCCGATGAACCACCAGAGCGAGATGTAGAACCGGAACGAGCCTACATTGAAGCTGCCGGCCAGCAGCGTGACGAAGAAGCCGGGCTGGTCCCACGACTTCAGGGGGAATCCCTGCGTGATGTAGAGCGCCGCGCCGCGCACGACGAGCAGCATCGACAGCGTGACCAGGAACGAGGAAATGCCGATCTTGGTGACGATCAGCCCGTTGATGGCGCCGATCGCGATGCACAGCACAAGCCCGGCCAGGAGGGCGACGCCGATGTCGATACCGCCATTCTGCACCAGCAGCATCACCACGACGGGCGCAAGGCCGAACACGGCGCCGACCGACAGATCGAACTCGCCCGCCGTCAGCAGCAGCGTCATGCCGAGAGCGATGATGCCGAGCTCGGGCAGGAACGCCATCATGTTGGATATGTTGAGCGGCGACAGGAAGTTGCCGTCGGCGATGGCGAACACCACGAGCAGCACGATGAGGATGATGAGCGAGGAGAATTGCGGCGAACGCAGCAGCGCAGACCTGCCCTTCGCTCGCTGCGTGTCGTCGTCTGCTGTGATTGCCATATCTGTCAGGATCATGCGTTTCGTCCGGCGCCCGCCATTTCGCGGCGGGCGCCGATTGTCGTCACTTGTTGTAGAGTTTCAGGATCGGCTCGACGCTCGAGGCGTCGTAGAGGCTGAATGTGTGAATGTCGTAGCCGATCGGCTCGCCAGAGGCCGCAAGCCCGAGCAGCGCCACCGGCATGAAGCCCTGCGCCGACGGGTACTGCCAGGCCGCAGCATTGACGAAGCCGGACTTGACCGCCTCGGCCGTCTCCTTTGAGTTGCCCCAGCCGACGACCGGGACCTTGCCGGCCGACACACCGGCCCCGTCGAAGACGCGTTTGATGCTTGCTGCCACGGAATCGCCCAGTGCAATGATTGCCGGCGGATTGTTGGCGACCATGTAGTCGGTCATCTTGGCGATGATGCCGGCCGGGTCGGTGCCGCAATCGACCACGTCGTACTTGATGCCGAGCGGATCGAAGACGCTGGCGATGCCCTCGGTCTCGAGCTGCTGGTAGCTGGCGCCCGGCACTTCGACCGGCAGGAACACCTTGTCGCCCTGCTTCACCATCTTGTGGTCGACGAGATACTTGGCCCAGATGACGCCCGCTTCCCTGAGGTCGGCCCCGACATAGGCCTGCCGCCCGGTCGCCGGATCGTCGGTGTTGAAGAACACGATCGGTATGCCGGCGGCCTTGGCGGCCTTCACCTCCTCCGTCCACAGGCCGGGCTGAGCCGAGGTGGTGGCGATGCCGTCCGGCTTGGCGGCGAGCGCCGAGTTGAAAGCCTCCTTCTGCGCCGCCATGTCGCCGCCGCTGAACGAGATCTTGCAGGTCACCTTGAGCTGGTCGCAGGCCTTGGTCGCGCCGGCATTCCAGTCGATCCAGAACGCGTCCGAAGGGCCACCATGCGACAGCAGATAGAAGGTCTTCTGGCCGTCCTGCGCGAATGCCGGCAGGCTCAAGGAGACCCCGGCCACCAGCGTTGCCGCGGCAGCCACTTTCAATGCGAATTTCAACATTCATTCCTCCCTTGGTTGGAGTTGCGCCGCCATGCGCCGGCGGCGCAACCGGCGCTCACAGGCCGTTGGCGCGGAACTTCCCGTCGAGGAATTTCTTCGCGCGCGGCACGTCGTCTTCCGAGAGATGCTCGATGATGACCGGGATGTTTGGGTGCTTTTCCGCCAGCCGCTGCAGATAGAGATCGTAATTCAGCGATCCCAGCCCGGGCGCCGGCAGCTCGATCTCGCCGACGCCGCGGAAGGTGTGGCTCTCCATCGCATCCTCGTCGCCGATGTCGGCATGCTTTTCCGACTTGTCGCTGCCCGAACGCTTGACGTCCTTGGCATGCGCGATCTTGATCTTGTCGGTCAGCGTATCGAACACCTGGTTCAGGATCTGGTCCATCCTGTCGATGTTGTGGGTTTCGAAATAGTTGGTCGGATCCATCAGCAGGCCGAGGCCGGGATGGTCGACGTGGGCGAACATCTTCACCGTCTCCTCGACCGAGCCAACGACGTTGTTGACGTAGGTCTCGAGGAGGAAGACCGCGCCATGGTCATAGGCGGTCTGGGCAAGCTCGGCGATCACCTTGCGGCATTCCTCGAATCCTTCCTCGGTCTTGTTCTTCGGGTGATGCACCCAGTCGGATTCGGTGTTGTAGGTACCGGTCTCGGAGATCACGTAGGGCGAGCCGAAGCTGCGGGCGTTGCGGATGATCTCCTTGAGATAGCCGACGCGCTTGTCGCGCTCGGATTTGTCGGGATGGATGATGTTGGTGTAGCCCGAGATGCAGCAGACCGGCAGGTTGTTGTCGCGGAAGACGTCGCGCACCTGCTTGGCCTTTTCCTCAGTGATCTGCCCGGCCGACAGATCGATATCCCTAAAATGCAGGTCGAGCTGCACTGTGTTGAAGCCGAGTGCACGGATCTTCTTTGCCGTCTCTTCGAGGCCGTACGGGAAATAGCCCGTGAAAATACCTGCCTGCATCATGATGTGAATTCCTCCCTGTAAGCGATTCAGTTGGCTGATTTTATCGAGATTTCGGAAAGCTTGACGGTGCGGCCCTCGTGGATCGAGCGATAGCCGGCCTCGACCAGTGCCATTGTCTTGACGTTGTCGGCGACGGAGAGCGCCGGCGGCGCGCCTGTCTTTACCGCATGCTGCAATTGCTCCATCACGCCGATGAAGGCATGCGGGAACCACATCGTGTCCCAGCTCGGGCTGACCCATTCGCCGCCGGTCGTCTCGGTCGAGGCATAGGTCAGCGTCGAGGCAGCGCCTTTCGGCCAGCCGATCGTGCCTTTGGCGACACCCTTGGTGCCGTCGACGCGCCAGTTGATGTGCTGGTCGTCCAGATAGCCCTCCTGGCGCGGTCCGGACCAGACATCCTCCAGCGACACGGCGAGCACGCCGGAGGGAAAGCGCAGCGTCGAGACGGTGATGCCGTCGCTATGCTCGAATGTCGTGCGCGGGTCCTTGCGTGTCAGCGTGGTGATTTCCGAGGGATCGCCGAACAGGAAGCGCAGCACGTCGAGATGATGCACGCTCATATTGGCGAGCGTCAGCCGGTCGTAGTCCTGAAGGAAAGCCTGCCAGTGCGGGATGGCATGCATGTCGATCTGCGCGAAGACGATGTCCCCGAGTGCGCCGCTGTCGATGATCTGCTTCAAGACGCGCATCGACTGGTCGTAGCGCATGTTCTGGTTGACCGAGAGGATCTTGCCGGACTTTGATGCTTCGTCGCGCAGCTTCACGGCTTCATCGACCGACAGCGCCAGTGGCTTCTGCGCCAGGATCGCCTTGATGTGAGGCTGCTTCAGCGCATGGCGGATCAGCGCCGGCTGCTGGTCGGGCGGAAAGGCAAAGTCGACGATCTCGACCTCAGAATCCTCGATCAGCTGTTCCGGCGTGTCGTGCACGGTCGGGATGTCCCAACGCGTGGCGACCTTCTGCGCATTGGAACGGGTCCGCGAGGCGATCGCCATCACGTTGAACCCCGCTTCGCGATAGGCTGCCAGATGGCACTCGGCCATGATCATGCCGGCGCCGATGCAGCCGATACGGTATTCTTTCGTGCGGACCTTCACGTCCGGCTCGAAGCCTTCGCTCGCCATGTCTTCCTCCCGCAATTCTGTTTTCGCAGCCGCGATCATCTCGCCAACGCGCCTCCGTCCTGCCCGAAATAATGCACCCGGGCCGGCTCGCAGGATATCGCTACCGCCGCATCCGGCCTGATGTCGGGCTGGCCGCGCAGCAGCGCCTTCAGCCGCGCCTCTCCGGCGGCGAGCGTTACCACCGTGTAGCCGCCAAGCGGCTCGACCTCGAATACGCGCGCCGGGCGGCCAACGCCCCCGTCGACCCAGGGCCGGACCTTGATGTCCTCCGGCCTCAGCCCGATTTCGATCGCGTCGGCCGGAGCAGCGCGATCGTCGATGCTGACCGCGCCTTCGGCGGCCTCGATGCCACCGTCGCCGCGCACGGCTTTGAGGATGTTCATGACAGGCGAACCAAGCAGTCGCGCCACATTGGTGTTCGCCGGGCGGTCGTAGATCTCGGACGGGGCGCCGATCTGCCGGATCCTGCCATTCTCCAGAATGGCGATGCGGTCGGCGATCGACATCGCCTCTTCCTGGTCATGGGTGACGTAGATCAGCGTCTTGCCGAGTTCGCGCTGGATGCGCTTGAGCTCGACGCGCGTTTCCTCGCGCAGCCGCGCATCGAGCGCAGAGATCGGGTCGTCCATCAGATAGGCGTTCGGGTCGCGCACCAGGGCGCGGGCTATGGCCACGCGCTGCCGCTCGCCACCGGAAAGCTGCGCCGGCGGCTTGTGCAGGATATGGCCGATGTGGAGCTTGGCGGCGACGTCGGCGACACGCTTCTCGACCTGGGCCTCGGCGACCTTGCGCTCGACCAGCGGGAAACGCACATTGTCGCGCGCGCTCATATGGGGGAACAGCGCCAGGTTCTGGAACACCATGGCGACATTGCGCTCGGCCGGCGAGACGGTGTTGACCGGTTTGCCGCCGATCAGGATCTCTCCGGCATCAGGCGTCTCCAGCCCGAGCACGAGGCGCAGGATTGTCGATTTGCCCGCCAGCGGCGGCCCGAAGAAGCAGAAGAATTCGTTGTCATTGACGGTGAACGAGGCGTCGTCGACGGCGAGCGTCGTGCCGTAGCGCTTGCTGACATTCCGAAAGACGATATCGGCCATGTCAACCTGCCTTCGTCGCAATGCCGCTGCGGGCATCGAAGACACGCACGGACGATGCCACGGGGGCGACGACGGCAAGCTCGCCGATCGACAGTCCGACATTATTGTCGAACACCGCCTTCACGGCGGTCTCGCCATCGCCGAGATGGACGACGGTCCTCGCGCCGATCCGCTCGACGAAGCTCACCGGCATGGCGAGGCCCTGCCCGCTCTGCACCAGCGACACCTGTTCGGGCCGGAAGCCGTAAAGCACCTCGGAGCGCGATCCGCGCAAGGTGGCGGCCAGCTCATCCGGCAGCGTCGGCGTGACCCCCAGCGGCCCGAGATCGACCACCAGGCCCCGATCGCTCTCCGCCGGCCTCCCCCTCAGCAGGTTCATGCCCGGGGCGCCGATGAAGCGTGCGACGAAGACGTTGGCGGGATTGTTGTAGACTTCCAGCGGCGTTCCCACCTGCTGCAGCACGCCGTGATCCATGACGGCAATGCGGTCGGCCATGGTCATGGCCTCGAGCTGGTCATGGGTGACGTAGACCATCGTCTGCCTGAACTGGCGCTGCAGCTGCTTGAGCTCGGTCCGCATCACCGCCCGGAAGGCGGCGTCGACATTGGACAGCGGCTCGTCGAGCAGAAAGATCGCCGGCTCCATGATTGCCGAGCGCCCGATCGCCACCCGCTGCAGGATGTTGACCGAGAGCCGGTCGGCCTTGCGGTCGAGCAGCGGCGTCAACTGCAGCAGCTCGGCGGTGGCGCCGACGCGGCGGTCGATCTCAGCTTTCGCCGCACCGCGCATCCGCGGCCCATAGGCAAGGTTCTGGCGCACCGTCATGTGGGTGAAGATGGCGTAGTTCTGGAAAACGAAGCCGACGCCGCGGCGGCCCATGGGCACGCCGGCCATGTCGCGCTCGCCAAACAGGATCTTGCCGCTGGTCGGCTCTTCCATGCCGGCGATCATGTTCATCGTCGTCGACTTGCCGCAGCCCGAAGGCCCGAGCAGCGCCATGAACTCGCCATCGGCGACGTCGAGATCCATGGTCTTCAGCGCCGTGAACTCGCCAAAGGTCTTGACCAGGTTGCGCAGCTGGATCGCGCTCATGCCGGCACCAGCCTTGCCCGCGCCATGCGCTTCATGGCGAATACGGCAACGATCGAAAGCACGACCAGGATGGCCAGCGCGATCGCCGCCACATAGCCCCAGATCAGGTCCTGCGTCGTGACCTTGTAGATGTAGACGGAGATCGTCTCCGTGGCGACGCCGGGGCCGCCGCCGGTCATGATGTAGAGCGTGTCGAAGATCTTGAAGTTCTCGATGACGCGGATCGCCAGCGCGATGATGATGATCGTCTTCATCTTCGGCAGCACGATGGTGACGAAGCGCTGCCACGGGTTGGCGCCGAGCAGGGTCGCCGCCTTGATCTGGTCCTGCGGCACGCCGACCAGGCCGGCAAGCAGGATCAGGAACATCAGCGGCGTCCACTGCCAGATATCGGCGATGATCACCGCGATCAGCGCCAGTGTGGGGTCAGACAGCCAGGCGATGGTGACGCGGGAACCGCTGAGTGCCGACAGGATGTCGTTCAGCGGCCCGCCCGACTGGAACAGCATGAAGAACATGTAGCCGGCCACCGCCGGAACCACCATCATCGGCATCAGCAGGATCGAATAGAAGATCCGCTTGCCCGGAAAATCGTCCGCGAACAGCGTCGCCAATGCCAGGCCAAGCAGGAATTCGACGGGCACGCACACGACCATGACGATGGCCGTGCGCCTCAGCGCGCTCCAGAAGCGCGCATCGGCGGCAAGGTCGGTGTAGTTGGCGAAGCTGTTCCACATCTCCCATGCGTTCCACCAGCCGAGGCCGGAGAGCGGCGACCAGTCGGTGACGCTGATGTAGAGCTGCATCAGCAGCGGGAAGACGGAGATGAAGAGCACCAAAACCTGCGCCGGCAGCGTCAGCCGGAATCCCAGCCGCGCTCCCTCGTCCCGCAGCGCGGGCTTGCCAAGCGCGGCCTTTGCGTCCTTTGAGACAGTCACGGTCACCGCGCTCATTGCTTGAGCGCGCCGAACGTCAGTCCGCGCACCAGATGGCGCTGGATGGCGATGCCCATGATGACCGGCGGCACCGCGGCGATAAGACCGAGCGCGGCCTTGGCGCCATAGAGCTGCCCGGTCATCGAGGAGGACAGCGAGGCCATGTAGACGGGGATCGTCACCCATTCGCGCGTCGTCAGCAGCAGCGCGATCAGATAGTCCGACCAGTTGAGGATGAAGACGAAGAGGGCGGCGCTGGCCAGCGGTGCGCGCATCATCGGCAGCGTGATGCGCGTGAACACGCGCAGCCGCGAACAACCTTCGACAAGCGCCGCTTCCTCGATCTCGCGCGGCATGTCGTCGAAGAAGGTCTTCATGAGCCAGAAAGCGAACGGCAGGGTGACGATGCCGTAGATCAGGGCCAGGCCAAACCAGCTGTCGGTGAAGTTCAGGAAGGCCCACATGATCATGACCGGGATCATCACCGCCATTGGCGGAAACAGCCTGAGCTGGATCAGCGCCAGCGGCAGGTTCTGGCCGGAGCCGAAACGCGACAGCCCGTAGGCCGCAGCCGTGCCCGCCGACATTGCGATCGCCGTGCCGAACACCGAAGACAGCAGCGACGACAGGATCGGCTTCAGCGCGGTGCGGTCGAGCGCCACGATCAGATTGTTGTTGGACTCGCCGAAGACGAACTGGAAATTGCCGAGCGTCGGGTTCTTCGGCCACCATGTCAGGTCGGCGCCGGTCGCCGACCATTCGGCGATCGGCTTGAAGGCCATCGACACCATCCACAGGATCGGTACCAGCGTCACCGCCATCGCCGCGAAGATCGCGGCGTAGCGGAATATCTCGAAGGGGACGGAACGCTTCATCTGGCTGCTTTGCGGGTGGCGTTGACTGCGGCGGGGAGGAACAGATGCTCCTCCCCTCCAGCGCTGATCCAGGGAGACGGATCAGCTGATCGGGTCGAGAACCGTCGGCCAGGCCTCCTTGTTCGTCCTGATGGCTTCGAGCAATTTGTCCTCGCCGATGCGGCGGGCGATCTTCTTCCACTCCGCTTCCGTGTCGGCCATCGCCTGTTCCGCTGTCTTGGCCTTGGTCAGCGACGCCATCAGATTTTCGTCCAATGCGTTGTGGAAGGCGGTGGCGCCGGGATAGTTGATCGTCGGCACCGTGCGGGCGACGGTCTCGCGCACCACGTCGATGTGGTAGGCGTGGTAGGTCTGGCGCACCAGCGGATCGGAGAAATCCGAGAGCCGGAACGGATCGAGATAGCCGCCCGGATTGGCGCTCATCCAGGCATAGATGCGGGCGGAGCCCAGCCACTGCAGCAAAAGGTAGGCGACCTCCTGGTTTTTCGACTGCGACGAGACCATGCCGGTCAGCGAGAACCACAGCACGGAACGGCTGATCAGCTTGCCGTCGACTTCGCGGCCGGGCGGCAGCATCGAGCCGATCTTGCCGGTGACGGCAGAATCCTTGTTGCCGGCATTGTCGAGGAATTTCGGCAGGTTCGAGAAGGCGCAGGTCATCGCCGCGCCGCCCTTGGCGAAATTTCCATACTGCTCCGGCCAGCCCCAGGAGATCGCGTCCGGCGAGTGATGAACCAGCGAGCCGACATATTCGTTGGTGGCGGCAATGCCGTGCTCGGAATTGATCAGCGGCTTGCCGTCGTCGCCGAACAGGAACTGGTTGGGCGATGCCATCGAGACATAGCGCTGATACCAGTTGGTGTAGCCCCAGCCCTGGTTGCGCAGGTCGGTGGAGCCGAACAGGCCCTTGTCGGGCCGCTGGAAGAAGCCCGCGATGTCACTGTGCTGCTTCCAGGTCTTCGGCGGCGCCAGATCGTAGCCGAATTTGTCCTTGAACGCCTTCTGCTCGGCAGCGTCGCCGAACAGGTCGGTGCGGTAGACCCAGGTCTGGAAGTCGCCGTCCAGCGACACGCCATAGTTGGACCCGCGATATTTGTTGAGCAGCGACACGCCCTTGGCGCCGTCGACATAGCCGGTCTTGGGATCGTCCCATTCGGGCTTGTACTGGGCGACGAAGTCGTCGAGCTTGGCGATGCCGCCGGTCTCGGCAAGGTCGCCGAGGCGGCTCCATTCCGTCGAGTAGATGTCATAGGCCCCACCCTTGGTGGAGATGTCCTGCATCGTCTTGGTGAATTCCTGGCCGTTCGGCAGGCCGACGATCTCGATCTGGATGCCGGTCTCCTTTTCCCACAGCTCCTTGATCGACGGCGCACCCGCAGGGAAAGGCTGTGTGAGTTGGCCAATCGAGCCATCCGACAGGCCAAGCACGATCTTGGCCGGTGCCTTGCCAGCTCCCTTCAAGGCCTTGGCCGCCTCAACGGCACGGCCTTCCGGCGTGTCGGCGCCATATTGATAGCGCTCTGCGCCCTCGAAACCGGTGGGGCCGCCGACCATGCCTGGCGCCAGCGCGTCGGCCGCAACGGCACGGCCGGGACGGATGAATTGCGGTGCGATACCGGCCGCAGCCACGAACGCCGCGGCCTTTCCTCCGGACGCCAACAAGTCGCGTCGCGATATGCGGATCAAATCAGACATTGGAATTCCTCCCTCAGGGCCGATGTTTCCTCCACGAGCCCATTGAGGGATATTGACGGCAGCACCGGAAGGCTGTCAACATCATAAATACTCAAAATACATCGTAACACCGCAACCGCGGAGTAAATACGTCATGCAAAGGTCGACACACGGGCACAATGCCTCGATTTGATGGGAAATCTGCCTTTCTGGCACGCGACTATCACGCCGGGCGACGCGATTTAGCCCAACCTCCTTGCGCATCGGCTAAGGCTCGATACATCATTTCCCATCAGAATCGCTGATGGCTGGCAGCTGTGGCCGTCGGACGGGCTAGCGGCATTGTGCGATCTGATGCATTGAGGAGATGAAGACGGTGCGTTCCACCTTGACTGACATAGCCCGGGAAGCCGGCGTTTCCGCCGCCACCGTCGACCGCGTGCTGAACAACAGGCCCGGTGTGCGGGCGCGCACGCGTGAGATCGTGCTCGAAATGGCGCAGCGCCTCGGCTACATCGCGGAGGGCCCGAACGGAGCGCCGCCCAGGCTCTCACCCGGAGAGGTCATCCGTCTCGACTTCGCTCTGCCGGCCGGCACCAATTCCTTCATCAAGATGCTGCATCGACACATCGAAGCGCAGGCCCTAGCGCGCCCCGATCTCGACGTCCACATCGCCACCATAGAGGGCTTCAACCCCGACCGGCTCGCCCGCCTGCTGCAAGAATTGCGTGGACAGACACAAGGCGTCGGCGTGATCGCGCTGGATCATCCAACGGTGCGCGAGGCGATCCGCTCGCTGTCAGCCAATGACGTCAAGGTGGTGACCATCGCCTCCGACATCCTGCATGTTCCGAGAGTGGCCTATATCGGCATAGACAACCGCGCCGCGGGGCGGCTGGCCGGCTATCTGCTCAACCGCTTCATGGGATCGGAACGCCCAAGCAAGGTGGCGCTGTTCGCCGGCTCGCTGTCCTATCGCGGCCATGAGGAACGCGAGATGGGATTCCGGCACATCTTGACCGAGGAGTCGCCCAATCTCAAGATCGTCGAGATGCGCGAAATGCTGGATGACCGAGAGAAGGCTTATTCGGAAGCATCAGCGCTTCTGGACCGGCACCCCGATCTTGCCGCGATCTACAATGTCGGCGCCGGCAACACCGGCATCGCTCGGGCGCTCAAGGAGCGTGGACGCGCCAAAGACATTCTCTTTCTCGGCCACGAGGTGACAGACGGCACCAAGGAACTTTTGTTGGATGGGACGCTCGATGCGGTCATAGATCAAAATCCGCGCGTCGAGGCGCGGGAAGCGCTCAACATTTTAAGCCACTCTGTCAGGCACCTGAACTATGAACCGCATCAACCACGACTTCAGGTGATCTTCAAAGAGAATATACCTGAGATCTGATCAATGGATCCGTGATCTTATCGCAAAGCACAGCGTTGGCGTCGCCACCGGTCCCAAATACGAACGAGAGCCCGAATGATCTCGTCAAAGCCGCCGATCTGGCACTATTCCGCGCGAAGTCGGAGGGACGAGATCGGGTCGTGGTTGATGGTGCATGAGAAGGCCGTCGCCCGTTGCAACTCGTTCAGCCTTTCCGAACCTAAAAAGACCAAGTCCACTCATAGCACCGAGGTCGCGAACGATTGGGGCGAAGAGGGTTCTGGATGTCGGCACGAAGCCGACGAATGGCATACGCCCGTCCAACCCGCCACGATCACCTGAAGCATCGCACCGATCCAAGGCGCTCGAGCAGATATGTTGCAGGCGACCTCGTGTGTTATACACGCACGCTGAGTTTTCGGGTCGGACACGAGATCGATGGATCAGGAGACGCTTCTTGCCGCAGTCCTCTTAGCTGATGTCGTGGGCAGCACGCCGCTCTATGAGCGGATCGGAGACGATGCCGCTCTACAGCAGGTCTCGGATTGCCTGGACACGATGCGCGAGATTGTCGCCAAGCACCGTGGTGATTTCATTTACTCGAAAGGCGATGACATACTCAGCCTCTTCGAGAGCCCGGAAATGGCGCTGAGGGCCGTCTGCCAAATTACCCATCAACTGACTAAAGGGCCGTTGAGCGCCCGTATCGGATTGCATTTCGGGGCGGTCATTCGCGCGCGGGGCGCGATATTCGGTGACGTTGTCAATGTCACCGCAAGGTTGTCCACCACGGCGAACCCCGGAGAGGTGCTGATCAGCCAGAGCTTCTGCGAAGCCCTTTCCCCGAGAAGCCGCAAGGGCCTGCGGCTCCTCGACAAAATGGCCTTGAAGGGGAAGCAAGAGTTCTTCGATGTCTATACCTGTGGAGCGACGATGGGGGCCCCGGTACGCAGATCACCAGCCATGGCGCCACTACAGATAGACGCTCGGTCCTGCCGCGGCAGATTCATCTGGTCATCCGCTACAGAGATCAGCTGCGATCCTGTCGAAACGGCGAATCCGTGACAGTCGGCAGATCGGCGGAATGCGATAACATCCTCGAGCGGCCCTGGGTATCGAGGCGCCACGCCGCCTTCACCATATTGAATGGCAGAGCTCGGCTTCTCGAACGAAGCTCTTCGGGCACATTTGTGTCCATGGGACTGGGCCATGAAGTATTCGTACGCCGTGAAGATATTATCCTCTTCGGCTGCGGCGTCATCTCGCCTGGAGTGAAGTCGGCACTCGACGAAGCCCAGCTTCTTCACTACGAAATTGTCTCGGATTGACCCGGCCCGGCTACTAGCTCGACCGGTTTCGAGGTGGTTCGCTGCGCCCTCAATGTCGCGCCGTACTCTTTGACAGCCATTGGAATCGACCGTTCACAAATGTGCCAAGGCCAATCCAGGAACGTCTGCTCTCGAAGTTGGACTGCGAAGAGCTGACCTCCGTTTCCCTCGCTGAGTTCGACGGAGCCGCGGGCCGGTGCATCTCCCTCGCAGCATGCGGAGTTCTATCTGCTCCTAAGCCACATTCGGCAGGTGGATGGCTTCGGCAGCAAGCTGGCCCGCTCGATCGATGACGCGCTAGGTCTTGCCGCGAAAAGGCCGGTGCGTGGGAATTGTGCTGGACTGTCGGCCAGACAATGAGCTGGCGACGGGAGCGGCCGGCTGAAGCGGGATGCCCGGACCAATTCCCTGCCCTGTGTCGCCTTGATATCCCCAGGTGCTGAAGGTCAGCACCGGCTGTTGCAGCCCGGGGTCGACGAACGCTTCATCAGACCATTTGCGCCGCAATAGCTCCTCGAACACCTGCGAAGGCTCGCGATTGGGCTACCGTCACGAAAATTGGCCCAGAAGCGCAGACCACTGACATATCGCGGCGTCGAGATGGAGCTCGATACCACCGTCTTTGCAGCACCGGGGAAAATTCCTCTTGGGCCGATCGAGTTCAAGTTGCTGCGCCACATGGCTCGAGAATCCTGAAAGGTGATCAGCCGTGATGAATTCATCGCAGCTGGCTGGTCGCAGAAAGCCAGTGTGAGCGCCCAGGTGGTCGACGTTCACATGAGCCAGTCGCGAAAGTTGTTGAAGCAGTCGTCGCAGAGTTGCCATTCGCACCCTGCGGCTTGCCGGCTATTCTCTCGAAGACACTGCGGGCTGACGATCTCGGCGATTGGGTTCAGAAAGGTCGCTGCGTGAGGCCGCAAGGGGACCGACCCAATGGGAAAGGTCTTGGCAGCTAGGGGACTTAACGCCACCGACATTGCAGCCGGGCGCTGCTCTAATCGAGAGAAAGTCTGGGCGTATAGAACAAGCGACATGAGCGTGTCGGATTGTTTGCATTCAAACGACCCTTGCGACGTTATCCGTGCCTTCGCCTTGCTGGTGCCGGAGGAAATCATGACGTCGCCCGACAATTCGGTCGAACTCGTTCGCGACAAGAAGTGGACGGTCCGCATCACCGCCTACGGCAGCACCCTGACGTTTCCGTTCGAAGCAGAAAGCTATGCACGTTCTTATGCCGATGGTCAGGCATTCCGTCTCGGCGTTCAGGTGGCGGAACTGAAGCGATGCGGCTGACACTTTGTCGACGCGTTGGCGGATAGCCTGCATCGCGATCGGAACGAATAGGTCGCTGATTGCAGCCTCGCGATTTTTCCATCAAATCCCGCCTGCAATCTTGACAGCAACTCGGCAAAATCCCTCGCCGACTAGTGTTGTCATATGAGCTGGAGCTTTCCTCGCCGCCGGTGGTAGGCGGGATACGCTGCCGGGACAGCCCTCTTTTCGCATAGACGCGAACCTTGTGCTTTTCCGTCTCAAGGCTGATTGGCGGCTGGATGCGCGCGCCGTCTTTCATATTCTGCCATCAGCCCGCGCGGAGCGTGGAATCAACGGCGGGGAAGCGGATGATGTTTCCTGTTTGCGCTCGCGTAGCGCAAGAAACGCTGCGAAGAGCATGATAGCCATGCCGATGATGTCGATCAGGCTAACCTCCTCGCCGTAGGTGATGATGCCAAGCACGACGGCAATGACGGGTGAGACGAAGGCAAATGCTCCGGCGCGCGAGGCGCCGATTTCGTGCAGGAGCCGGATAAATAGAGTGTAGCCTATGAACGAACCAAACAGCACGAGGAACAGCCACCCGACCCAGGCCGGCCAGCCCCAATTGCCTTTTAGAGCCGCGGTCGCGCCTGGCTCCACAACGAGTGAGATGAGAATTAGGAATGCGCCCCCGAAAAGGGTGGTGAAGCCGGCGATGAAGTCCGATGAATATACCTCAAGAAGCGGCCGCGCGAGCACCGAACCCCATGCATAGATTAAAGCTGCCGACGCCACCGCTGTCATCGCCAGCAGCCGGAGCCCCCTGCCCTGCTGGTCTGCGTGTGTCCAACTAGCATAGGCTTCGGGCCCGAACAGGACGCACAGACCGGCCGCACCGAGCAAAATCGCAAAGAGCCTGCGGCCGTCATAGCGTTCGTCCCCCCAGAAGCAACGCAAACCCAAGCAGCGTGACGGGGGTCAGCGAAAGCTCAAGAACAGCCGCGGTGCCCGTATCGACGTAGAGCATGCCCCAAAAGAGTGGGCCATAGCAAAGCGGAATCATGAACAACGTAACAACGAAAAGACGCGGCCAACTCCTTTTCGCCACCCGTGGTAGAGCAGCGCCCCTTAGGCGCGTCGCGCTGAGGATCAGCAAGCCGGCTACTGTAAAACGCGTGCCTGCGAACATCAGAGGCGGCACGGTGGCGATCCCTGCCTTGATACCGATCCACGTGGTGCCCCAGATCACACATAAAACCAGAAATGTCGCTGTGTTGCGGTTCATCGGAAGCAGCCTTCGCTGGGCGTTGTTGGTTCGTCGTAACGGCCAAAAGACGTTTATTTCGTTACAACGGCCTCTTGCCAATACGGTTCCGCCAACCGATGTTTCCGGGATGGATGGTGCGAAGACTATCGTCGACATGCGCATGGTTGGCGGTCACCCCTGCTTGGACTTCGTCAACACGGTCGACGCGCGACGCGATGTGTGGGGGCCAGACCTCTTGCAGACCTATGCCGACCTGGTCGTCTGGGCTGGACGTGCCGATTTGATCGACGTCGATGAGGCGCGAGCACTGCTCGCGGAGGCTCCCGCCCGCCCGCTCCTTGCGGAGGCGGCATTGGAAAAGGCCAAGATTTTGCGCGAGGCAGTTTACGCGGCTCTCCAGGCCGAGGCGGCAGGCGCCCGGGTGCCGGACGATGCTTTGCAAATCGTGCGCGATGCAGTCGCCCTAGCCCTACCGAAGCGCTCGCTTTTCCCGTCCGGCGACCGCCTCGCTTGGCAGTGGACCGACGCAGCCAGTCTGAACACGATCGGCCACCGCGTGGCCTTTGAGACAGCCGAGTTTTTGGTGTCCAGGAATGACCGCCGCCGCGTGCGCGAGTGCACCGGGCCGAACTGCGGTTGGCTTTTCATCGACACCTCGCGTGGCGGGCGCAGACGGTGGTGCTCGGATGAGAGCTGCGGCACACGCAGCCGGGTAAGGCGCTTCAGGGCAAAAGCCGCAGGGAACATGGCTCCCGACAGCAAGAATTAGTATCTGACGCCAGGCTTGGATGACCAACGCAGCATAGTTGGCTTCACGCTATCCCTGTCGCTGTTTGTCCAACGAAGCTGGTCTCGCGAGCGACTGTGGCCAAGAGTGTGGAGAACACAGCCGGCGCGGCAAGCCATCATCGCGTTCCAGAGCGGGTTGCTTCGGGGCCGCCTACCTCGCCACGCTTCGATCGGTCGATCTGCTCAAACTTGACGGGAACTCCGGTAGCGTTACGGCGTTTTTCTCAGTCCGAAACAAACAAGGATAGGTGCCATGGACTGGAACCGTGTCGAAGGCAATTGGAAGCAGGTAAAGGGCAAGGTCAAGGAACAGTGGGGCAAACTCACAGACGATGATCTGGACCGTATTGCCGGTAACCGCGATCAGTTGGAAGGCAAGATTCAGGAGCGCTACGGCATTGAGAAGGACCGCGCTCGGCGCGACATCGATGACTGGTATGGCCGGCAAGGCTGGTAGGTCGCCGGTTCCAAACTGAACTTGAAAAAGGGCTCCGAGAGGTACGGCGCCCTTTTTTGCCGCGTCTCTTGTCGCCTTTTCGTGAGTCTCACGACAAGGGCGCTCACCGAGAGACGTGGAACCGCGAAAGGTGCCCGTCGTTATCTGGTTCTCGAAATTACATTGGGGGATTAGTTGGACAGAGACGACGCCTCGGCGATCACAACTGGAGTTAGCGGCCTCGACTACATTCTTCGTGGCGGCTACGCCAGGAACCGCTCCCATCTCATCGAAGGGAAACCAGGTTCTGGAAAAACCACTCTTGGCCTCCAGTTTTTGATCGAGGGCGCCAAGAATGGCGAGACATGCCTTTACATCACTTTGTCAGAAAGCCAGCGCGAACTGCTCTCGGTTGCTGGCCGTCACGGCTGGGATCTGAAGGGGGTGCAAATTCTTGAACTTGTGCCGCCGGAGCTCAGTTTCGATCCTGCGCAGCTACAGACATTGATCCATTCCTCGGAATTGGAACTCGGCGAAACCGTGCAGTCTGCCATGGCCGAGATCGGACGCGTCAGACCCGATCGCGTGGTGTTCGATTCGCTCTCTGAAATTCGACTTTTATCGCAAGGGTCACTGCGGTATCGGCGCCAGGTGTTGGCATTGAAGAGCTTCTTCATGCTCAACAATGTGACGGTGCTTATGCTCGACGACCTGACCGCTGAGCAGGATGACCTCAATTTGCATTCGATCAGTCACGGCGTCATTCGGATGGAGCAGCTGTCGCCCGTCTATGGTGGAGAGCGTCGGCGGCTACGCGTGATCAAAATGCGCGGCGTGCAGATCCGGGGCGGCTTTCACGATTTCGTCATTCGCCCAGGCGGCGTTATCGCCTATCCGCGGCTCGTTGCAGCCGAGCATGAGGTGGCCGAGCATGATACGCCGGCCATGAGCAACAACCGGATCGACACCCTGCTTGGCGGCGGGCTGGCCCGTGGTACCAGCACGATGCTGATGGGGCCGTCTGGCGTTGGCAAGTCTACCATTGCCTGCACCTATTGCTATGCCGCACTCGAGCGTGGCGAGCGTGTGCTGGTGCTGTTGTTTGACGAGACAAAGCGCATCTTCTTGGCGCGCGCCGCCGGGCTCGGCATGGACCTGGAGCCGTTTGCCGAGGACGGCACGCTGATGCTTGAATCTGTCAATCCGGCTGAGCTTTCACCAGGCGAATTGTCTTCGCGCATCCAAGCGGCCGTCGAAGAATCCAATGTGCGGATCGTCGTGATCGACAGCCTAACTGGCTATCTCAATGCCATGTCCGAAGAACAACATCTGGTGCTTCAGATGCACGAGATCCTCACCTATCTCAATCAGAAGGCAGTGGCGACGATCCTGCTGCTGGCCAATCACGGGCTGTTTGGGCAAACGGCAGCGCCGGTCGACATGACCTATCTCTGCGATTCCATCATGCTTCTGCGCTTCTTCGAGAACGCAGGTCAGTTGAGACGCGCGATTTCCGTTGTCAAGAAACGTGTCGGCCCCCACGAAGAGACGATTCGTGAGTTTAAAATCGGCGGTAACGGCGTGGCCGTAGGTGAGCCACTGGAACAATTCCGCGGCATCCTGATGGGATCTCCGGAATTTGAAGGCAAGCCGACAGACCTTCTGAGGGATAAGGCGCTGTGATGTCGTCCAGCCCCGCCGTTCTCGTGCTGGCGCCGCTTGGCCGTGACGCGAGGATCGCGGCCTCCATCCTGGCTACAAACCAGATTGCCTCGCGTGTGTGCGGCAGCTTGGAAGAGGCAGTGCCGCTTCTCGACGAGGCTCAGTGCCTTGTCGTGGCCGAGGAGGCCCTGCTCAGTTCCGATCGAACGCAGTTTGCGGCCTGGCTTGAAGCCCAACCCGCATGGTCGGATTTTCCGATCGTGCTTCTGACGATGCGGGGGAACGAAGTCGACACGCGGATGGCATTTCTGGACCGCTATCTGATCGTGCTTGAACGGCCATTTCTGGCTTCGAGCCTCGCCAACTCGGTGCGCTCCGCCTTGCGTGCCCGCGCCCGCCAGCGTGAGGTCCAGTCCTACATCGAACAGAAGCGGGAGGTCGCCGATCGGCAGAAATTGCTCATCCGCGAGCTGCATCACCGCGTCAAGAACACGCTGGCCAACGTTCGCGCCATGATGGGCGCGACGGCCAAGTCGAGCGGCAACGTCGATGATTTCGTACGCGATTTTTCAGCCAGGCTCGTTTCCCTGGCCCAGACCCATTCGATGCTTACCGACGATTATTGGCAGACTGCCTCCCTGCACAAGCTGCTCGAAAGCGAGCTTGACCACTATGAGACGCGCGACAGGCCGCGTATCGTTCTGAAAGGCCCGAACGTAGCGCTAGTCGCCGACATTGCGGTCCCTGTCGGGATGGCTTTCCACGAACTGGCCTCCAATTCGTCGAAGTTTGGCGCGCTTTCGCAAACGGGAGGCCGCCTTGATGTCCGCTGGTCGTTAGGCGGGTCCGGCGATACACAGATCGTCAATCTTGACTGGCGGGAACGAGATGGGCCGAAAGTCGAGCAGCCCAGTCGCCGGGGGTTTGGCACGACACTTCTGGAAAAAGTCGTGACCGTGCAATGCAACGCCAAGATCGAATTGAACTACCATCGTGACGGCTTGCAGTTCACCATGGCCTTGCCGTTGCGAAACACGCGCCTTGTGCCGGCTTACTGAGCGGCAACGGAAAGGCTGGCTGGGCGCCGCGATAGGGATTAACTGAGCGTCACTCGGCAGGCTGGTCTAGCGCTTTAGCCAAAACATCAGTTCCGAAAAAGACCGCCTCTATATCTCCCATATGCCTCTGCAACATTGCGAGAGCTCCGGCGTGGTCTATGCGGCCGACCTTGGTGATGAAGTCGAACTCGTGCCGCGGCGCTGTGACCCGGGTCATGCGTCCTAGACGAAACCTTGGGCTCCCGGAGCGCAGTTTTGTCGCCTTCGTGGTCACCCCCCGCCATTTTGCTCACGATCCTCGTTGATAGCCCGGATGCGCATCTGAATCATCTGCGACCCGTCTGGGTTCCGACTGGCGTCGTAAAAAACCAAGAGGCCCGCAGACAGGCTCGATCGACGGTCAGCTATCCCGAACAGCAAACGAAATCACCCTTGCCTTTGGCCAACCAACTTTCGCCAGATCACCTTCGCAATGGCTGCGGCCCCAGTACGGTCGGACAGCCCGCGCCTCTGGCGGCCGAAGTGAGGCGCCGGGAACATACAACGTCGGTCGTTGTTTCTCTGATCAGGAGGAAAGATGATGGCAGACGATAAGAGCAAGCGTGATTTTCGAGATCGCAACCGTGTATCAGTCGATGAAGATTATGAGGTTGGCTATTTCGCCAAACAGCATCGTATCACGCCAGAACGCGCGAGCTAATCAGAGAACACGGCAACGACCGGAAGAGGCTCGGACGCGAGGCAAGGAAACTCGCTGATACCGGCTGATGGTCGCGACGCATCACGCGGCTTTTCGACGAGCGGGTCTGAAAGGCTGCGCGAGCGTGAAAACGTCTGGCCGGATGCCCGCCTCGACTTGCTTCCATGTGACCGGGTGGGCAATTGGGAAGCCGGGCCGCGCTCGCGGGGAAAAAGCGCCTATTGCGGTATTGCCCTGTCCGTTGCGGAGATAGTCGAGAAAGATCCGGCCTCCTCGGGCTGCGGGGTCAGCTGACAACAGGTATCGGTCAGGATCGGTATCAACCAGACGGTGGGCGAGCGACTTGGCCAGTTTCCGGGCGCTGTCATGGGTCATCTTCGCAACGAGCGGGGCCATCAAGTGGATGCCTTTGCCGCCAGTGACCTTTGGCCAGCTCTCCAAGCCTGCCGCTTCCAAGATGCCCCGTAGCGCCAGCGTGGCCTCGATCACATCGTCCCATGGAACGCCTTCTCCGGGATCGAGGTCGAGGACGAGCCGGTCCGCATGTTCGATGTCATCAATCGTCGCGTTCCACGGATGAAGCTCAACGGCATCCATCTCGACCAAGCCAAGCAGACCATCCATGTCATCTATCCATACCCGAATGCCTTCGCCGCCTTCGCGCTTTTGAACCCGGAGCTGATGTACGGACGCCGGTATCCGAGGTAGCGGTCCCTTGTGATAGAAGGTTGCGCCGGAGGCGTGGCGGACCAGCTTCAGCGGTCGCCGAACCAGATCAACTAGAGCTTGATCAGCGACCCGCCGCCAATAGTCTGCCAGCTCTTCCTTGGAAGGTGCAACCGCATCGGGTAGCAGCTGGAGAATGTTCTCGCGCGGGACGCCGTGTTGGCCTTCCGACCTCCGCTTGGAGGGCGACGGAGGCTTGGGCGGGATTGCCTGAAGGTCCTCGCGGAGTCCCTTGAAGACCGCCTCACGCAAGATGCCCCGGTCCGACACGCCACTGAATTGCACCTCGGCAAGAACGTCTGGTTCGACCCATGTCGCCTTGGGCTTCTTGATCGGCTCCGACAGCGGTGACTTGGCGGTTACAAGCGGATCAAGCCGCTCCCTAACGCGCCGGGCTGCGTCCAGCGTATAGCCGGTCTGGGCCTTCCCGGCATAAAGCAGCCGGTCGCCCTCTCGCCTGCCGATGTACAACGATGCGATGCGGCGCGGCTGCGCGCCAAGTTTCTCGACGAAAGCCACGATTGGAAAAGTGTCGCTCTTGACACATTTGACCTTGACCCAACTGGTCTGGACGCCCGAGCGGTAGTGAGCATCCGCTCGCTTGGATACGATTCCCTCTATGCCCATCCGGCAGGCATGGTCGAACATATCATTGCCGTTCACCTCCAGATGCTCGGCATAAGTCAGGGTTGGCTCGGTTTCGGTCAGCAGCTTCTTCAGCGCAGCCTTGCGCTTCACTAACGGTTGTTCCCGTAGATCACGGCCATCGAGGTACAGGAGGTCGAAAGCGTAGAGAGTCATCCGCAGCGAACTTGGGTTGCCCAGCTCACGTTCCAGGGCTTGATAGTCCGGCAGGCCGGTGTCGCCCAGGACGACAGCTTCACTATCGATGATAGCGGATTTGACCGGCAGGCTTGCCGCGGCCTGAACAATCCTCTTGTAACGGTGGGACCAATCGTGGCCGCGACGTGTGAATGCTCGCGCCTTTCCGCCTTCAACGACCAGCTGCGTCCTGTAGCCGTCATATTTGATCTCGTGAAGCCAATCTCCGCCTTCGGGAGCTTTCTCGACCAGTGTGGGCGATTGGAACTCGATGAACGAAAGCCGGTCAATGGCACTGGTCATATGCTCGCGACTCCAGGAATCGCGACTCAAGCCCCAGCGCCCCTGTCGGTTCCGAGCCTTTTAGAAGAATTGCATCGCGACGATTGCTTATCCGCCTCACTTGTTGATGTGACGGCGCAGCAGTCTGATGTTGCGATTGTTCGCCTTAAAATAGACGTCGAAGATCGAGCCGAGAATTGGGACACTTCCTACGAGCGTATCCAGCAGCACGTTGCCTAGCATGCGGGCGACCAACCCATTTCCGGCACCGACGTTTCGAGCTCGCAAGACGATGTAGGCCGAGATAATGCCCGTCGCCGCATCTCCGAGTACGGGAACCAGACCTACGAGCGCATCCAGTCCAAAACGAATTGATGTGCCTGGAATGCGCCAGCGGGAATCGAGTAGCGCGGCCAATAGATCCAACTCGGCAAGTACGTTTGCTGTATGACCACCGTGACCGCCCTGCCCGATCATGCCAACTCGCGCGCCAGTACGCTTTAGTATCTCTCCCTGATGGATAGCCGTCACCTTAGATATCGCTTTGACCGCCTGAATTCGCTTGCGTCCTGTGCGATGGCACGTCGTCGAGCAAGGTCGTCTCACCGGAGCTTTTCGGCGCCTCAACGGGCAATTCACCAGTAGGCGTCATCTTGCTGACGGCCTCAGGCAAATCTCGCGTGATCCGGCTTATGAGTTCCTCGCGCGAAAGGCCGGTCTGCATCGAGAGGGAAGTCAGGGTTTCTTCGTCTATGGCTGCTTCCACCTCGCTTGGCTGGATCGGCTCGTTCGGCCCGGTGCCTACCCACGAATCGACCTTCGATCCGGCGCCTGCCCCTCTGAACCGGTCGAGAATATCGCCAAGCGCGGTCCCCGAAACGCCTTTTGAAAGCTGATCCAGAATCCCGCCTTGCGGATCATTTGGGTTGCGATCACCCGCTCCACGGATCATGTCGCCGATCTTGTCGCGATTTTGGTATGCCAAGACGCCGAGCATCGCGATCGCCAATTTTCCCAGGTTAGCCATTGGTACCTCCACTGTTCAATGGACAAGGGCTCAACATCACAAAAGTTCCGACCGGCGACGATCTAATTGAATAAGGGCTGGCGTATCGACACAGACGTGAGCGGTGCTGCCTAACCGGCTTGTTTCCGTTTGCGGTGCGGCTTCGGCCTCGCAGACGCTGATCGTGCAAAGCTCGTTGCCTGCCTGATCGCGCATGCACACTAACCATCCGGTCATATCGTCATCGCCCGATTACGCAACGGATCGCTTCGGCGCGAGCGGCCTCAAAACTTGGCGTCTCGGCAGGCGGAACCTGGCGAGCCTGGTCGGCGTCGCGATAGTAGAACGTATAAGCGAGATGGATCCCGCGCGCTGCCTTAGAGTATGGAACTACCACCCTCATCTTTGACGGGGGTTTGGCCAAACAGCGAACATCGGCTAGGCCTAAGACGATCGATCGAGGTCGACTCGCGCGACGGCGTAGGCGCCAAGCGAGATGCTTTGATCATCCAGCGGTCTTGCGGAACTTTCCATGAAGTCGGGATCGGTTGCCGCCCGCTCGAACTGCTCGGCGCCGAGAAGAGCAATGCGGGCGCTGCTCGGCGAATCCGAAAGCCTCACAGATTGCGTCTTGGCGGTAAGGTTAGCGACCCACAGGGTCACGCGGCGATCTTTTTCAGCCGCGATCGTCACGACGCCGTCACAGCCGGAAGTTCCTACGGACAGCAAGGTGGCTCCGCCGAGCTTTGAGAGACCAGCCAAGACATGGAAAGCGGGATAGACCGTTGGGCCATCCTGCTGGTCATACCATGGCTGCACGAAATCAGCCTTCCTATGGATTTGGCCAAAGGGGCCGGCGAAGTCACCGAACGCGACGGCATCGATTCCTTCGCGAGCGCAGGCCGCGAAATATCCGACAGTCCAAGCCGCATTGAACAGCCCGCGCTGACGAGGATCAATGCGCGATAGACAGACGCGAGCGTTCGCTTCATTCGGCGTAGTGGATTTTCCGTATGGGTTCTCACGGCAGCCGAGCTGGATGGGACCGATACGCAGTGGCAAGCGTTCCCCCATGAAAGCATGCGCGGAGCGGATTAGATGGGGGATTGCCTGAAGTGTCTCCATCACCGAGACATCATCTGCGGCGTGCACGCTGGGACAGGTGGTGAAGGTCACGTAGTCGAGCGCTTCGGCTGGCGGACGCTTGCGGTTGAGTTCGGTGAAGTAAGCGGCCATGCCGCCGCCCAGCGCGATGCCCGGGAAAGCCCGGCGAGCGGCGGAGTAGCTTTCGTGGAAGCTGGGCATAGTCGGCCACGGTGCTCCCGGCTGTACGGATGTCATGTCCTGCGCCGGAAAGACGGAGACAGCTTCTAGTTTGAGGCCGAGTGAGTGGACAGCATCCGCGACCGGCGCCAATTCGCCGAATGGATCGCGCGTGCCCTTGGTGATAATCTCGAGGACCACTCCAGCGCCGGTCAGCCGTGCGAGCGCGGCGTAGCTTTCTAGTTCGTCCTGGCCGTGTGCGATCCGGAGATCGACCTGGCAGACCATCCACTGGGGAGCCATTCGTCGTAGGAGCTCGGGGGTTTCGAGCGCGTGCTTTGCCTCGTCGGCGGCGACGCCGACGCCAGTGCGGGGCACTCGGCCGACCGGTCCGCCGATCGTCAGGTTGATGAGTGGATTGCGATTTTCAGACGTCCCGGCAGGGAGCGTTCCTGACACGTGAAGCCGGACGGCCTGCGTGAATTTCTGGCCCCTGGGCAGTCTGTAAGGCCACGGGCGACGCAGAGGGCGGACATATGTTTTATACGAGGCGTCAGACCAATTGCGTTGGTCCTCCATCTCAAAGGCATCACCCTCCATGGTGCATGTCGCCCAGATCCCAGGCGCGATCTCGTGCGACAACGCCCGGATGTCGGTGAACGGACATTTTGGATCGATGTGGTCCGGCAAGAACGATAGCTCGTCGTGACCATCCTCATGCAGCACCTTTATCGGCTTGCCGGCTAAGCCCTCGATCGGATGAAGGACGACGAAGCCGGTCCGATTCGTCAAAAGGTCGGTCTCGGGCTCTGCCTCCGCCACAAACGACAGCGCACCATCGCCACGGCCTGAGACGCGCGCCCGGTAAATCAGGCGGCCGGATGTTGCAGCACATGTTGCACGGTATTCAATGGCGAACGCATCCGGCCTCTCGTCGATCCGCAGATCATCGAGAACGGTGGTACATGTTCCCCAGTTTTCGTCCCGTACAAGAAACGAGATTCCGCGCAAGACCTCGATCGTCCCAACGTGGATGTAACGCAACGCCCCATTGTCGAACGCGACCGACAAGGATCCGGCGCGCAGCGTGCGCAGCGGTGCCTCGAGCTCTTCGGTGCCACACAAGCGGACTGCCAGGGAAGCTGCCGAGGTCAAATTGCGCGCTCCGTCGTGGCGTCGAAGATCGAGGCCCGGTTCATGTTGATGTCGATCGCAAGCTTCTCGCCCGGACGGCTGACATCGTGCGCCTGCAGCTCAGCCATCACCGGCGCGCCGGCCAGTCGGAATGTCGCGTAACTGCGCGAGCCGGTCGGCTGCAGCAGGTCGATCGTTGCCTCATAGCGAAACGTGCCCTGCTCCGGCGTTGCAGTGTGCGCACGAGTGAGGTGTTCTGGCCTCAACCCGAGCAGCACCTGCTGTCCGTCCGCGACGCCCTTCAGCCCCCTGCCGCGCGCTAAAGGCAGCAGTGCATCCGCGAGCCGGATGGCAGCGGCGCCTGCGTCCAAGGCAAGGGTACCTGGCAGGAAGCTCATCCGCGGCGAACCCAGGAACCCAGCGACGAACGTTGAGGCCGGGTGCTCGAACAACTCGAGTGGCGCGCCCTGCTGCTCTATCAACCCGTCGCGCATCAGCACGATGCGGTCAGCCAACGTCATCGCTTCGATCTGGTCATGGGTGACGTAGATCATCGTTGTCGCAATGTCCTGGTGAAGGCGTTTGATTTCGCCGCGCATTTCGTCGCGAAGCTGTGCGTCGAGGTTGGACAGCGGCTCGTCGAACAAAAAGATGCGCGGGTTGCGGACTATGGCGCGGCCGATGGCGACGCGCTGGCGCTGGCCGCCGGATAATTGGCGCGGAAAACGCCCCAGCAAGGGAGTGATGCCAAGCATGCGTGCCGCCTCGGCCACGCGCACCTCGACCTCTGGCTTCGGCATCTTGCGAGCCTTGAGGCCGAAGCCAATGTTCTTGGCCACGCTCATATGCGGATAGAGCGCATAATCTTGAAACACCATTGCCACGTCGCGATCGCGCGGCCGGAAATCATTGACCACCTCGCCGCCGATCTCGATCGTGCCTTCCGATATCTCGTCCAGGCCGGCGATGGTCCGGAGCAGCGTGGACTTGCCGCAGCCGGACGGTCCAACCAGAACGGTGAACTGGCCGTCGCGAATGTCCAGGTCAATGCCGCGCACGGCATGGAACGCGCCGTAGCGCTTGTGCAAGCCGGTAATTTTGACTTCGGCCATGCGGGAGCTTTCCTAACCGCGAACGGCGCCGAGCGTCAGCCCGCGCACCAGATGACGTTGAGCAAGGACCCCAAGGGCGATCGATGGCACAAGGGAGACGATGGCAAGGGCCGCGGCTTCGCCATATTGCGCGCCCTGGAAGCCGATGAAGGCGCGGAAGACCGTTGGCAGTGTAAAGGCAGTTCGGCTGGTCAAGATCAGAGCGAAGAAGAACTCCGTCCAGCATGCAATGAAGGCGAAGACAGCCGCCGCGACGATGCCCGGTGCTGCGAGCGGCACGGCAACGCGCCAGAACGCCTCCCATCTCGTGCAGCCATCGACGAGGGCCGCCTCCTCCATTGACTTGGGCATGCCGCGGAAATAAGCAAACATCATCCAAACGGACACCGGCAGCGTGAAGACCGTATAGGCGATGATCAGGCCGACATGAGTGTCGTAGAGCCCGACCTGGCGATAGATCAGGAACACCGGCAGCACGATCCCGATCGGCGGCAAAAAGCGCTGCGACAGCACCCAGAAAGACAGATGCTTGCCGCCGGTGTCGTAGCGCGCCAGGCTATAGGCCATCAGCGTGCCGAGCAGCGCCGAAAGCACCGTGGCCGAAAGCGAAATAATCAGGCTGTTGATGAGCCCGTCGAGACCACGATAGGCGAACAGCGCAGCTTTGTAGTGGACAAGCGTCGGAGCGGCGGGGAACCAGACAGGCGGTACGGTGAGGTAGTCGTCGCTGGGCTTGATGGAGGTGTTGAACATCCAGTAGAGCGGCCACAGCACGAACACCAGGAAGAACCCCAGCAGCAGAATTCGGCCGATCGGCAACGACCGGCGTTTCCTGCGGCGGGCGGGCGCGACGGCGGCCATCAGACCGGTTCCACCTTCAAGAGCCGACGCACCAGCAACGTCACGATGAGCGCCGTAAAGATCAGGAACAGCCAACTTCCTGCTGTTGCCTGCGACAGATGAAACTGCGTGAAGCCTATGGTATAAAGATAATAGGAGGCCGTGTAGGTTTGTGTTCCTGGGCCACCCCCTGTCATGATGAAAATGGTATCGAACATACGGATTGCGTCGAGCAGACGGAAGGTCAGCGCCAGCAGCATCATCGACCCGAGATGCGGGAGCGTGATCGCCCAAAAAACCTGCCAGGCGTTGACGCCGTCGAGTTCTGCCGCCTCATAGAGATTGGGTGGGATTGCGGTCAGCCCGGCGAGCAGGATGACGAACATGAACGGCGTCCACTGCCAGACATCGGCGATGATCAGCGAGACGTAGAGCCACGGGCGCTCCGTCATCCAGCCGATCGTAACCTCCTGCCCCAATAGTTGCGTCAGGACATAGTTGGTCGGTCCAAAAGGCCGCTGTAAGAGCAGCGTCCAGGCTTGGCCAACGATGACCGGGCTGATGAACAGCGGCACGATCAGGATCGACATGATCACACCGCGGCCCGGAAAGCTGCGCACCATTGTCAGCGCCACCAGGAGGCCGAGAACGAACTCTATAGCGACGCTGATGCCCGACAGCGATGCTGTCAGCAACAGCGACCAACGTGCTACGGGATCGAACACGACCCGCTCGAAGTTCTTCAATCCGACAAAGGCGTGGCCCGGCACCTGGAAGTCGTAGTTGATGAAGGATACCACCAGCGAGAACAGAAGCGGATAGATCGACAGTGCCAATATCAGCAGCACAGCGGGGGCGACCAGCAGCCACTTGAAATGACGGTCAGCCCATTGGGCAAAGGCAGACAGCCGGGGCGGTGCGCCGGCGGCCTTCAAATGGCGGATCGTGGCTGTGGGCTGCATAGGCGTATCCAATCGCCGCTTAGCGGGGAGGTGTTGCGAGCCAAGCGCCCGCAACACCAATTGCTCCAGAGAGTCCGCCTCCCTTCAGAGGGTGACCGCCATGCCAAGTTTTTCCACCGTGTTGTCGGCGGTGGCGCCAGGCAGTTTCAAGAACTCGGTGTAGAAGCCCTTCTGCGAATCCACACCCAGTCGGTCGGTCGTCTCGTTCCACTCGGCGGCCGCCGTTTCAAGCGACGCCTTCGGATCCGCACCAGCCCACACCGCCGTGCACATGCGATCGATGCTCAAGAAGTAGTCCTGCGCGCCTGGCATGATCGGGTCGAGCAGACCGACGTTTGCCGAGTTGTTGAGGTTGGCAAGGTACTCCTTGGCACTCGGGAAGAGCGCTCCGTAGAGCTCGGACTTGAAGTGCGAGATGCGGTACGGGTCGCGTAGCGCGTAGGGCAGCATGCAACGTGCCAGCGAGACGGGTGGCGAGCATACCCACTGCATGAACAGATACGCCGCCTCAGGGTTGGGCGAGTCGGCCGACAGTGCCTTGTTGTAGCCGGTGGCATGTTCCGGATTTCCCGGAACCACGGCATAGCCGACCTTGCCGGCGATTTGGGACTGCGGAATGAAGTTGATTGCCGTGGCCGACTGCGAATAGTTCGCCGCCATACGGCCGCTAGGAGGCCAGGAATAGATCATCGCGACTTTGCCGGTCAGGAAAGCCGCCCACAAGGAGACGGCGTCGAGCTCGTTGTTGCCGGGGATCGAGGCCTTGTTTGCGGCGAGCATGTTTGTCAGCGTCTTGACGCCGGCATCCGAAACCAAACCTGCCTTCATGTCGTCGCCGAAGAGTTTTCCGCCGTTGGCCCGGTACTGCTGCAGAAAGTCGAACTGATTGCCGGGGCTGCCCGCCTTGCGGAAATGTCCCGCGCCATAGACCTTTGGCGCCATCTGGTCGGTGATGAACTGGGCGATCTGGGCATATTCTTCCCATGTCTTGGGCGGCCCAAGCTTGGCGTTGAACTTCGCCTGGTAAGCCTCCATCATTTTCGGATCCTCGAAAATGTCCTTGCGGTAGTAGAGAGCGAACATGTCGCCGTCGTCGAAGAACCCCCAGATCTTGCCCTTGTAGGTCGGCAGCGCCTTGTACAGGGGATGATAGTCCTCGAGGTCCGCCGGGTTCATGTATTTGGCGATGTAGTCGTCTAGAGGGGCGATGACGCCGCCATCGGCTAGCGACGGCGTCCAGGCCGGCGAGATGTCGAGGACGTCATAGGCACCCGAGCCGGCGATGTGCTCGGCGACCGCCTTGGAGTACTGGTCCGGGTTCGACAGCTCGACGACATTCGACTTCATCCCGGTAAGCTGCTCCCACATCGGCCCACTGAAATTGCGCGGGTCGAGTGCCTGCAGGCCAGCCTCGTAGGTCATGTTGAGGGTGACGCCCGAATGCGCCTTGGCCGCCTCCGCCGCGCGAAAGGCGGAACCGTCCGCAGGCCCTTCCTTCGATGCTTTCAGGGCTGCGGCCTGCGCCTGGCCGAGCGGCGACGTGGCGTCCGCCAATTCCAATGTTTGCTGCGCCAGCGCCCAATCGGTCATCATCCCCAGCAGCGGGCCGGACACGGCCAACATGCCGGTCATCTGACCGAAGCGGGTGATGAAAGTTCGGCGGGTGGTTTCGCCGCGCATGAAGGCGTCGACCTCTGCTTCGAGGCCTGCCTGAAAGTCATGTTTTTCACGATCGTTCATAGTGCTTGGTCCTCCCATTTTCCTTTTGCTTCACTCGTCCGCCGGCGCAGCGGTCAAGCATTTCCTCCCGTAAGGTCGCCGCAAACAGGCCGCGGCGGCGCGCCGAAAATCAGTGTCCTCCTAGGTTCCAAAGCGGGCGGCGAGCCCAGACAGCCTGGTCTTCCACAGCTCGCTCGAAAGCACCTCGCGATTGACCACGCCGCGCGGCTCGCGACCGCGCTGCACCTCCATTACCGCTTTGACGTCCGCGGCACCGTTGCCGGCAAAGCACTGGTCGGTCCAGCAAAGCGCGTGCGGCGCCAGGATGACATTGTCGAGTTTGAGGATCGCATCGTCTGCGGCGGGAGGCTCTTGTTCCAGCACGTCGAGACCGGCGCCGGCGATGCGGCGCTCCTGCAGTGCTTGCGTCAGCGCTTTCTGGTCGACGATCAGGCCGCGCGCGGTGTTGATCAGGTAAGCTGTCGGCTTCATCAGGGCGATCCGCTCGGCATTGACGATGTGGTGGGTCTGGGGCGACAGGGGGCAACTCACCGACAGCACGTCGGCGCGGCGAAACAGATCCTCCAGCCCTACCAGCTCGACGCCCAGGTCGGCAGCGACCCCCTTGTCGGCAAACGGGTCATGGGCGATGAATTGCATGTCAAAGGGCTTCGCCAAGCGGAAGACCTCGGCACCGATGTTGCCGATGCCCAGCGACCCAAGCGTACGCCCGACGAGGCCGACCCCCATATGTTCGGAGCGCTTCTCAAAACCAACAGACCCTTTGCGGGTGAGCGCGTCCTTTGTCAGCAGCTTGCCGGTCAGCGCCAGCATGAAGGTGACGACGGATACGGCGACGGGCCGTCGCACGCCATCGGGCGTGATGACCAAGGCAATACCGGCTGCGGTGCATGCCTCAACGTCGACAGTGTCGTAGCCGACCCCGAAGCGGGCAACGACGGCCAGGCGGCCGCTCCTGGGGACACTCGTGGCATCGAAACGATGGGCGAGGAGGATCAGCGCATCGAAATCCTCAAGTTGGTCGGCGCGAAGCGGACTGTTTGACTCCAGGAACACCATCTCGACACCTGTCGCATTGCGCAGCGGCTCCAGATCGAAATCTGGGTAGGTCGGCGAGCCGTCCGGCCTGCGGAAATCACCGGAAAGCGCCACCCTGAATTTCACGCTGTCCATCGTCTCCTCCGCTCCTATTGGCACCCGGCCCGGATCTTGGAAACCGCGTCGGCGATCGCGTCGTGCAGGACCCAAACGTCGCCTGAATAACAAATGAAATCGAAGCCCTGTGCGTAGAACTCGTGTCCCTGGGCGACGTTGGGCACCAAGCGTCCAAGCGATTTGTTGTGCTTCTTGGCGGCGGCAACGATTTTGGCCATTGCAGCAGTGAAAGTGGGGTGGGCGAAGTCGCCAGGAATGCCGAGCGAGACGGACAGATCGAAATGTCCGACCCACAGACAATCGACCCCGTCCAGTCCCGCGATGCCGTCAATGTTCTTGACGCCGTCGGCGGTCTCGATCAGGCAGATGAACGTCGAGCGCTTGTTGGCGGCCTCGAATTTGTCAGCGACCGAGCCCGGACGGTAACGGTCATGAGCGATCTGCAGCGCCACGCCGCGGGCGCCGGCAGGGTGGTATTTCATGGAGTTGATGATGTGCTGCGCCTGTTCGACGCTGCTCACCATCGGCGCGATCAGGCCTTCGGCGCCCATGTCCATGGCGCGGGCGAGGAAATGGTAGTCCTGCGATGGCACACGAACCATCACCGGCAGATCGGCCGCCTCGAAATAACGGATCGCACTCTTCAGCGTTTCCAAGTTAAATCCCGAATGCTCCATGTCGAAAAAGACGAAATCGCAGCCAGCGGACTTCAGGATGTGACCGATTCCCGGCGTGGCGAACTCGGCGACGAGCGTACCGAGCTTGACCCGCCTGTGAGAAGCTAACGCCCTGAGACTTGGCTCCGACATGCACTTCCTCCCGTTCGCCCCAATGGGCCAATCCGCCTATGTTCGCTTCAATGCGTGGCTTCAAGAACGAGGTCGCAGGTCGTCACCAACTTGGTCACGACGAGCGGCGCGCTCTGCGTATTGAATTCGTCGAAATGAGCGGTGCGGCAGTGGTCCTCGAATGCGGCCTCGCTATCGTAAATCTCATAGAGCAGGACCCGATCCAGTTCGCCGCGCGCCTCCGTCACGTCAAAGCGGCGACAGCCGGCCTCGGTGCGCATCGAGGCGGTCGCATTGGCGTCGACAAGTTCTCGGAATCTGTCCCGGGCACCAGGCCTCAGGCGGAAATCGACCCAGACGACAAATCCGGTCATCACTTGGGCCTCGCAAGTTGCAGATACCGCTTGGCCACATATTCGAGATGGCTGCGCATGGCCGTCTCTGACGCGTCTGGATCGCGCGCGGCGACGGCCTCGAAGATTTCGCGATGAGCCTGGTAAGCCTTGCGGTCTTCACCCTTGGCCAATGTGGTGCGACGCTGTTCGAGCAACCATTCAGCCAAGGCCGCGTGAATAGCTGTAAAGATCCGATTGCGGGTGATTACCGCCAGCACGTAATGGAAGTCTACGTCCGTGCGCTCGAAGCGCGCCAGATCGCCGATCGACTGCCGGTTGAGTTCGAGCGCCTCCTTGAGGCTCTCAATGTCTTCCGGGGTAGCATGCACAGCGGCGTTGCGGGCAAGACCGACCTCGAAAAACAAGCGCGCGCTCTGGAAGTCGTGAACCCCTCCCGGCGCCGAAATCATGTGCCGAGCCGGCCCTGAAAGGGCGTCAATCACGAATTGAGGAGTGGGTCGAGTGACGCGGGCACGCTCCCCCGATTTTACCTCGACAAGGCCCATTTTGCTCAGATGCAGCAGCGCCTCACGGATGGAAGGCCGCCCTACCCCGAACTGCCGCATGAGTTCCCGTTCAGATGGGAGACGGTCGGCTTCGGCCAACTCTCCCTCTCGGATCATCCGTTCGAGGTGCGCTGCCACCTCGTCCGAAAGCTTCCGCTGCTTGATCAGAACTCCGATCATGTGGCATACCTGTTATACCAATCAGGTACGTTATGATCCCATAGCACCCCTTGTCAACGAGATCTAAGCATCCGGTGGCAGCCCTTAAAGCGACTCCGTCGTTGTCCAGGCGTCCTTTGCGACGCCTTCAATGTCTTCACGAAGATTTCAGTAACTTGAGGGAGAGCGAGCACAATCTGCTCGGTGTTCCGATCGGGAACGGTCTTCGAACCCTGGGTCGGTGGTCAGTTTGAACCTGCGGTGTGGACCCCAGAGTGCCACCGGGCCGTGTGCTGGCCGAGACCTACCCAACCGCCTGCTTATGAGCTGGGACATGAGCCCTCGATGGCAAGTAGACCTCGACCTGAGCAAGATCAGCGAATGGAAGCGGGTTCACAGCCGAGGCGGAAAACGCGAACTCTCGCTGCTGGACCCCTTTGGCAATACGCCTGCTCCATCTCGTAATCTTTTTCCCCGCCGCAATGTCGCAAAGGAAGGGATTGTCGGGTTAGTCCCCTCTACGCTCCAGAGCGCTCGTCACGTTGTGCTCATCCTTGTGCGGTTGGCGGCCGCCGCTTGAGGATGCGCATTTGAAACTGTCTCAAGATCATTTTAGTCCTGAGGGGCCTCAGGCGGGGGCGCTTGCCATTTAGTTATCGTCACCTGCGCATGTCGAACCCGTACTCGGCGCCAATCTACGCGCTGGCCAGTTTGCGACATGTGGTTTCGGCGATCCGCTTTCAGTGCGACGATCATGCTGGACGGCTGATATGAGGCGCGTTCCCGCCTGGCAGCTTAGGGGCAGCAAGCAGGACGTCGGCTTTCTTGCCGTCATTCAATTCGTGGCCTCAAGCAGCTCGTCCACGCTCCTCCTGACGCGGCGTGCCATCCAGCCGATCTCGGGCTGATGTGCGTGGACGGCAGTCGTCCTTTGACCACCGCTTCTGGCGGCGCCGATTGGCGAGCCGCCTCGCCATCATTAGCTATGGAACGGAAAAGAAACCATTCAGCATCAGACTACCGCTTTTCGACGCACCTTTTCGAATATGTCGGAACGAGCGCTTGTCGCGCAGCCCACGATGCCCCCCATTGGTGAACCGGTTCCATGAAGAGTCTGACAATACGCCACCGCATCCTCGTCAGTTTCGCAGCCGTTCTGGTGGTCATGTCCGTGATAGCCCTCATCGCGTACGCCTGGTTTCTTCAGGCGGGGGAGGAGGCGACTGAGGTCGAGAAGGGCATCCTTCCGGACCTTTATCACAGTACCGAGATCATGACGGGCCAGATGGCGGCCCATAGTCTGCTTCAGGAATATGCCCTTCAGGACAACCCGTCAGACAGAAGCACGGTTGCAAACGCGATCACGACCAATCGCAACCAGGTGCAGCGGTCGATGGACGACTATGAGGCAACGATCGTCTCCGATATCGACAAGCAGAATTATGCAGCCGTCAAACAACTCGCCAACCAATTCCGTCTGGCTGAAACTGCTGTGCTGGAAACAAGCCGGGCTGCCTTGTCGAAAGGTGAAACTCCCAATGAAAGCCCAGCTATCAAGAACGAAGTAGAGCCGATCTTTGTAAAATTGCAGTCCGCTCTGCAGGCCATGGTTGAGGATCACAGAGGCGAGGCAAACAGCGCGACGCAGCGGATCAGCTCGATCGTCAGAACGGCCGAAGTCGGTTTGAGCGTTGGCTTGTTGATAGCCCTCGGGCTAGCCCTTCTTTTGGGTTACCAGCTGTTTCGCGCCATTACAGGTCCGCTCACCCGTTTGGTCGACGCGGTTCAATTGATGCGGCAAGGCGACTTCAGCGAACGGCTCGATCTGAGGCGCCGAGACGAATTCAGCGTGCTTGCCGACGGCTTCAACGCAATGGCGGACGATCTCACAACCCTCATTGGTCAGGTTCAAAGGTCCAGCATACAGGTCGGCACGTCGATAACTGAGATCGCCGCCACCTCCAAGCAACAGCAGGCAACTGCGACTGAAATCGCAGCGACCACAACAGAAATCCGAGCGACAGCCAAGGAAATCTCCGCCACATCAAACGAACTGGTCCGCACGATGAACGAGGTCTCCACAGTTGCCGAACAAACCGCTGCCGTGGCTGGCGGGGGGCAAGCGGGGCTGACCCGTATGGAAGAAACCATGCAGCAGGTCATGGAAGCGGCTGGCGCGATCAATTCCAAACTGGCGATCCTGAGCGAGAAAGCCGGCAGCATCAATCAGGTGGTGACGACCATCACCAAAGTGGCCGATCAGACGAACCTGTTGTCGCTCAACGCTTCCATTGAGGCGGAGAAGGCAGGCCAATATGGCCGGGGTTTTGCAGTGGTGGCGACGGAAATCCGAAGGCTCGCGGACCAGACAGCTGTCTCCACCTACGATATCGAGCAAATGGTCAAGGACATCCAGTCGGCAGTCGCGGCCGGGGTGATGGGCATGGACAAGTTTTCCGAGCAGGTCCGTCGGGGTATGCAGGACATCCAGCAGGTCGGCGGGCAACTCTTCGAGATCATTCAGCAGGTTCAGGGGCTGGTGCCACGTTTCGAAGTCGCCAATGAAGGCATGCAAGCACAGGCGACCGGCGCGGGGCAGATCAGCGACACGCTAACCCAGCTAAGCGAGGCAGCTCAGCAAACAGTCGAGTCCCTTCAGCAATCGACGCTCGCGATCGACGAGCTCAATCAAGTCTCAGGCGGCATGCGAAGTAGCATATCGAGGTTCAAGCTACGAGCATAGCGAGCCGGCAGTAGGAGGTGACAATGCTATTCCTCGCCTTCAACATGGGTCCGGATCGCTACTTGATCGATGTCCACAAAATTGAAGAGGTGCTGCCCTATATCGACGTGAAAGTTCTTCCGGGTGCGCCAAATGGTGTGGTGGGTTTGGTCAGCTATAACGGAATACCCATCCCCCTGATCGATGTCACCCTTCTTGCGCTTGGCCGACCATCGGAGCGCCTGTTGAGCACCCGGATCGTTGTGACGCGCTATCCGGCGGATGATGGCGAGCGACGCCTGCTGGGGCTGATCGCGGAACGGGTGACGGATACGATCGAGCGAGACCCGAGCGATTTCGCGCCGTTCGGACTGGAACCAGGAACCCCGCCCTATCTTGGGCCGGTGGCTTCCGATGGTTTGGAGATCATTCAGTGGGTCAAAGTGGAAGCGCTGCTTTCGGAAGAGATTCGTACCGCTTTGCTCCGCCAGGCGGCAATAGGTGATCAATGACCGGAGCAATAGAAAAGCTCCTGACGGAAACCATTGGACTGGACAGTGCCAGCGTTGGTCCGACAGTGGTTCGTCAGGCGGTCAGAGAACGGATGGAAGCATGCCGGATAACCAACCCTCAGGCCTATAGGCAACACTTGGCCGGTTCCTCGCAGGAGCTGCAGGAGCTGATCAATGCGGTGGTGATCCCAGAGACCTGGTTCTTTCGCGACCGAGAAGCGTTCACGATGCTGGCGCGGCATGCGCGCGCGCACAAGCCTGCTCAGCCGATAAGAATCCTGAGCCTGCCATGTTCAACCGGCGAAGAGGCTTACTCGGTCGCCATGGCCATGTTCGATGCCGGCTTTGAGGCACATGAGTTCAAGATCGATGGCGTGGACGTCAGCAGCCGCAATATCGCGACGGCTGAACACGCCATCTATGGCCGCAATTCGTTTCGCGGCAGCCATTTAGAATTCAAGGATCGCTATTTCGAAGCGGCCGAGGGCGGGTTGCGGCCTGTTGCTGGGGTGCTGAAACAGGTTCGGTTCATGGTAGGAAACTTGTTCGGTTCTCACGCGCCTTTCGGGCAAGAGGTCTATGACATCCTGCTTTGCCGCAATTTGCTGATCTATTTCAATCGAGAGCTGCAGGATCGCGCATTGATCTGCCTGAAGGACCTGCTGGCCAAAGACGGACTTCTTCTGGTCGGTCCGGCGGAAGCAGCTCTTCCAAGGGTGCATGGCTTTCTTTCCGCTGAATGGCCATTGGCCTTCGCCTTTCTGAAATCGGAGCCCGTCAAGACCACGGCGCCGAAGGTTTCGGCCGCCGTCCCGGTGCGGACGCCAAGCCCTAAGGTCAACAAGAGCGAGCCTCTTCGTCCGTTCCGACCGACAATTGGCAATGAAGGCCGCGGGCAGGCTCCGGCCAAGCCGCTTGCACGCGCCTCGGAAAGCCTCATCGCGGTTGAACGGATCGCCAATGCAGGACGCGTAAAGGAGGCACAGGAGGTCGCCCTGGCGCATCTCAGGGAGTTCGGTCCTTCCGCAGAAATCTTCTACCTGCTGGGCCTCGTCCAGGATGCGGATGGTTCTGCACCCGAAGCCGCGCAAAGTTATCGCAAGGCGCTCTATCTCGCGCCAAATCATCGAGAAGCTCTTGTCCATCTGGCCTTGCTGCTTAGCAAGCAAGGCGACCATAACGGCGCCGAGGCGCTGGCCGGCCGGCTGGGTCGGGTCCAGAAAAGGAGCGGCAGTTGATGGCGGCTTCGACAAGGATCGCTCAGCCGGTGGAGCAGATCGAAATCAACGACTGCTGGCGGCAAATAGGCGTACGGGGTGACAAGTCATGTCCGCTACTAGAGCAGCATCTCCACTGCCGCAATTGCCCGACCTACAAGAAGATCGCACGACGCCTCCTCGACCGTGCAGCTCCCTCGGCATCTCGCGACGAATGGCCTGACAACGCTGGTCGTGCAGCGATCGATTCGGCAGACAACGACGCGCTGCAGACGGCCGTTCTCTTCCGTTTGGGGGAGGAATGGCTGGCACTTCCAGTCGGTATTTTTCATGAAGTGGCTGAATCTCGTCGCGTTCATTCACTTCCACATCGCAGGAACAGTGCACTGCTCGGCATTGCGAATGTCCGTGGTGAATTGCTCATTTGCCTTTCCCTGGCCGAATTGCTCGGGATAGACGAGCGCAAGGAAGGGGAACAAGGCACACGAACCAAGGTATTTCGCCGCCTTGTCGTGGTAGGCGAGCGCGACAAGCGGGTTGCTTTTATGGTTGATGAGATCCACGGCTTACATCGGTACCAGGAACGCGACACTCTCGCTGTTCCGGCCATGATTGGCAAGGCACTGTCGGCCGCTACGGTTGCCGTGCTGCCATGGCAAGGACGAGCCGTTGGCTGTCTCGATCCACGACAACTGCTCACGATGCTGGATCGGAGCATCGCATGACAGATGAAGACTTCAGCCAGGTTTCGATGCTCAGCCTCTTCCAGGCCGAACTGGAGACGCAGTCACGGGCTCTGACCTCTGGACTTCTG
Organism: Mesorhizobium sp. P160219; assembly: GCF_057786095.1. Classification (NCBI taxonomy): domain Bacteria; kingdom Pseudomonadati; phylum Pseudomonadota; class Alphaproteobacteria; order Hyphomicrobiales; family Phyllobacteriaceae; genus Mesorhizobium; species Mesorhizobium sp. P160219. The sequence continues at coordinate 3,694,733 of NZ_JBYNWG010000001.1, read as the reverse complement.
GCACTCGAACGCGATCCTATCGCCGCCGACGCCCTGGAAGCATGCATGCGTGCCGCGCATTCCCTGAAAGGAGCTGCCCGCATCATCGACCTGATGCCCGCAGTCAAAGTTGCAAATGCGATGGAAGACTGCCTGGTCGCAGCGCAACGCGGGCATCTGAGGGTGCGACGGGAGCATATAGACGCGCTTCTGCAAGGTTCTGACCTTTTGAAATTGATCGCATCGGGATCATCGAGCGAGAGCGCCAACTCAGAAGTCGAAACCTTTCTCGCGAAGTTCGAGGGGTTGTCCCTCCCCCAGGCAAAGCCCGGTCCCCAAGATTTTGCAGCTGATTTCGCAACTCCAGATCATGCCCAGGAGCAACTGGCGACGACCTCTTCAGCGAACCTCCTCGTTGGGGCGGTACCGCAAGCCCACGGCAGCATCGGCTCTGATAGAATGGTTCGGGTGACGGCAGACAGCCTGAACCGATTGCTCGGGCTGGCTGGCGAGTCGCTGATGGAAGCTCGGCGGCTCAGGCCATTCGCTGACGGGCTGCTACGGCTGAAGCGACTTCAATCGGATCTCGCAAGTGCGTTCGACAATCTTCATGCAGTGCTGCCGCCGGTTTCAAACGATGCGGCGGTGGTGGAGGCGCTGGCTGAAGCGCAGCGAAAGCTTCGGTTGAGCCAAGCGTTCCTGGCGGAGCGTTTCGATGAGTTGGATTCAGTGGATCGGAAAGCGACCGATCTTGCCAACAGATTGTACGACGAAACGTTGGCGAGCCGGATGCGGCCTTTTGAGGACGGCGTGCGACACTATGCGAGAATGATCCGCGACCTCGGTCGTACCCTTGGCAAGCGGGTGCGACTGGAGATCGTAGGCGGCTCGACCGGCATCGACCGCGATATCCTCGAGCAGCTCGATGCCCCTTTGGGGCACCTTCTGCGCAACGCTGTAGACCATGGGCTTGAACCGCCTGAGGAGCGCCTCGCGATGGGCAAACCTGAAGAGGGGCTCATCAGGCTCGAAGCGAGGCACAATGCCGGGCTGCTGCAGATAGCCGTGGTGGACGACGGCAGGGGGATAGAGCTCTCGAAGCTGCGCGAGACCGTCGTCGCCCGGCAACTTGCAACCAGGGAAAGTGCTGAAACACTCAGCGAAAGCGAATTGCTCGCATTTCTGTTTCTGCCAGGCTTTTCCATGAAAGCGGGCCTTACCGACGTCTCAGGTCGCGGTGTGGGGCTCGATGCAGTGCAAGCCATGACGAAGGAAGTCCGGGGAGTCGCAAGCGTCTCCTCAGAATTTGGCCACGGAACCCGATTTCAACTGCAATTGCCGCTGACACTGTCGGTCCTCCGCACGCTGCTCGTCGATGTCGATGGAGAGCCCTATGCTTTTCCACTCGCTGCCATTTCCAAGACTTTGAAACTGCAGCGGACGGAGATCAACGTCCTGCAGGGCCGGCCGCATTTTCGATTGAACGATCGACAGATCGGGCTGGTCACCGCTCGCGAGGTGCTCGATCGAGGTGAGCCCGGATCGGAACCGAACGAACTATCCGTCGTCGTCGTGGATGCGGGTCGGGGCGATGCGTACGGCCTGATCGTTGACCGTTTTCTCGGGGAACGCGAGTTAGTGATCAGACCTCTCGATCCACGGTTTGCCAAGATCAAGGACATCAGCGCAGCGGCCCTGATGGAAGACGGTTCGCCTGTTCTGATCTTCGACGTCGACGATCTGATCCGATCGGTGGAAAAGCTTGCATCGTCCAGCGGATTTCGAGCTCTTCGGCGCGCCGCGGGCGGTCCCGAAGCGAGCAGGCGCAAGCGCGTGCTCGTGATTGACGATTCACTGACGGTTCGCGAACTCCAGCGCAAGATGCTCGGCAATTACGGTTATGAGGTCGAAGTGGCGGTAGACGGCATGGACGGGTGGAATGCCGTCCGGTCTGGTCCTTTCGATCTCGTCGTCACCGACATCGACATGCCTCGCATGGATGGCATCGAGCTGGTGAGTTTGATCAGAAAGGACGCTGATCTCAAGAACACACCCATTATGATCGTTTCATACAAGGATCGGGAAGAAGATCGCGCGCGCGGGCTCGACGCAGGTGCGGACTATTATCTGACCAAGAGTAGTTTTCAGGACGAGGCGCTGATCCATGCCGTCGTGGACATGATTGGCGAGGCGGCTGAATGAGATCGAGATTGGAAGCCAGCGAATGAGAATCGGCGTAGTCAACGACATGCCGATGGCGGTTGAACTTCTGCGTCGACTGGTCCTGTCGACCGGCGAACATCAGGTCGCGTGGATCGCGACCAATGGGCGTGAGGCGGTCGAGGTCTGCAGACGTGATCTGCCGGATCTGATACTCATGGATCTAGCGATGCCAGAGATGGACGGCGTGGAAGCGACGCGCAGAATCATGGCGGAAACCCCGTGCTCAATCTTGCTGGTGACCGCCAGTATCGAAGCCAACCTCGCCGGCGTCTACGAAGCAATGGGTCATGGCGCGCTTGACGCAGTCGATATTCCGTCGGTGGGCATCGAAGGCAACGCGTCCTCGCAATCCGCCCGGCTTTTGACGAACAAGATACGAACGATAGGCAAGTTGATCGGTGATGCGCCTACCCAGGCAAAAAGGCGGATGTCACGTGCGGCTGAGCCGTCAACTCGACACGTGATAGCAATCGGCGCCTCTGCGGGCGGGCCGGCTGCCGTTGCCGCAGTCCTGAGCGCGTTTCCCGTTGATTTTCGCGGCGCGATTGTGCTCGTCCAGCATCTCGATGCTCAGTTCGTTCCAGGCCTTGTTGATTGGCTAGGGCAGCATACGCGTCTCCCGATCCGTCCGGCGGGGGAAAGGGACAGTCCTCAAGCGGGCACCGTTCTCGTTGCCAGTTCTGCGGATCATCTGGTTTTCAAGTCAGCTCAGCAACTTGGCTATACGCCCAGCCCCAAGGACAATGTCTATCGGCCGTCGGTAGATGTGTTCTTCGAAAGTGCGGCGCAATGGTGGCCTGGCTCGGTGATTGGTGTTCTGCTCACAGGCATGGGCAGGGATGGTGCGCGCGGGCTGAGACAGCTCCGTGACAAGGGACATCTCACAATCGCGCAGGATAGAGCAACCAGTGCCGTCTATGGCATGCCGAAGGCCGCCGCCGACATCGGCGCGGCTGTTGATATTCTTCCTTTGGGTGCGATCGGCTCACGTATAATCGAAGCCTGCGAGCGCTCCACGTGAAAGGCCCCTTCCGATGACGCAAGAACCAGAGTTGGTCCCGCCACTCGCAGATAACTATTCATCCATGGTTCTGCTCATCGATGATCAGATCATGGTTTGCGAGGCGGTCAGGCGCGCCCTAGCCAACGAGCCCGATATTTCCTTACACTTCTGCACCGACCCGTTGAGAGCGATGACGGTCGCGGATGAGGTAAAGCCAACCGTCATCCTGCAGGATCTCGTCATGCCCGGGGTGGATGGGCTACATCTGGTGCGAGAATACAGGAAGCATGCGTCGACACGCGCGGTTCCAGTCATTGTGCTGTCGAGCAAGGAAGATCCAGCCACCAAGGGCGAAGCCTTCGCTGCGGGCGCGAACGACTATCTCGTCAAACTGCCGGATCGTATCGAGTTGATTGCACGCATTCGATATCACACGCGGGCCTATCTGGATCACGTCCAGCGAGACTCGGCACACCGAGCGCTGAGGGAAAGCCAGCGACAGCTGATCAGTGCAAATCTAGAGCTTGAACGTCTGACGCGGATCGATGGCCTGACGGGTCTCGGTAACAGGCGCTATTTTGACGAATATCTGGCGGCTGAATGGAAACGCGCTTTTCGCGCACAGTCCCCACTGTCGCTGTTGATGATCGATGCCGACAACTTCAAACGATACAACGATACCTATGGCCATATGGCCGGCGACGATGTGCTCAAGCAAATCGCCCGCGTAATCCAGAGCGGTTCCGGCCGTTCCACGGATCTCGCTGCGCGGTACGGAGGCGAAGAGTTCGTCATCGTGCTGGTCGACACTATACTGGAACAATCCAGTGCGATCGCCGAGCGGCTCGTCCAGAGCGTGCGAGAGTTGAACATACCCCACGGCCCGGATCGCGTGACCATCAGCGTCGGCGTCGCAACAGCGGTGCCCACCGAGAACGAGACGCCAAACGATTTCGTCAATGCCGCCGATTTGGCTCTGTTTCGTGCCAAATCGGAAGGACGAAATCGTGTTGCGCTTCATATGTCCCGCAGCTAGAGAAGCTCACATCTCAGTCAACGAAGCGCGCCCTGTTCGATTTGAGGACGACCTCGGCGAAGTCGGGCATCTCGAGACCTTGCCGCACCAGGCCATCAAGAGTTTTCTCAGCCGCCCTGATGGCGGAGAGCCGGGCCAGCACCGTCTCAGCCTCCAGGCGAGGCACCACGGCGAGACCGTCGCGGTCGCCGACCAGTATGTCTCCCGGCGAGATAGTCACTCCTCCCACCACCACCGGGAATCCGACCGTGCCTGGACCATTGCGCGCAGGCGAGTTCGCAATGATCCCGGCACAGTAAACCGGCAACCCGACCGCCTCGATCCCGACAACGTCGCGCACGAGGCCGTCAGTGATGAAGCCGGCGACCCCCTTGTTGCGCGCCATGCCGAGCACGAGATCGCCAGTTACCGCCGTACCGGCAAAGCTGTCGGTGGCCGCGACGATGACATCGCCACTTGCTGCGGCATCCAGTGCTCCAAAAAGGGCGAGGTTGTCGGCGGGACCGCAGTGACAGGTCACGGCGACGCCGACCATCGTCGCAGTAGCTGGCGACAGTGGCTTGATCGCATAATGTAAGGCGCCGCGTCCCCCCATCGCGTCTACGACCTGGCTAACCGGCACGCCCGCAAAAGCACTGATGATTTCTGCTGCGGGCCGTTCGAAACGGCGCTTGATGGTGAGCAGTGGTGGGTCTTCAATCATGTAGCGGCCCCATTCCCTGAACGAACGAAATACAGTCCGGCCCGAGGTCGCGCAGGCTCCGCGCGCCCATCAGTCCCATGACGCGGTCGATTTCCTTGCGGTAGAGTTCGAGCACGTGGCGTACCCCCTCCTCGCCGGCGACCGCGAGCCCCCACAACTGCGGCCGCCCGATCAGACAGCACGAGGCACCGAGCGCCAGGGCCTTGACGACGTCAGAGCCTCGCCTGATGCCGCCGTCGATAAGCACTGGTACGCGGCCGGCGACAGCCGCGACAACTGCCGTCAACGCGTCCAGGGATGCGGCGGCGCCGTCAAGCTGACGTCCCCCATGATTGGATACGATGATGCCGTCGATTCCTCGGGCTACAGCCTCGGCGGCTTCGCTGGGATGCAGGACGCCTTTCAGCAACAACGGTCCGGACCAGACAGTGCGCAGCCAGTCGACATCGGCCCAGGAGAGTCCGGGATCGAGCATTGCGGCCATCCGGCCCGCCAATGCACCGACCGTCGCCGTATCCCCGGGGCGCGCGTAGTTGCCGAAGGTCAGTTTCGGGAGTCGGGTGCGCATACGAAGAAGCCACGCCGCCTTGGTGGCGGTCGCGAGGGTTCCGGCCACACCGAAGCGCGGCGGGATGGCAAAACCGTTGCGGATGTCGCGTTCACGGTTGCCAAGCATCTGGTTGTCGATGGTGAGCACCAGCGCGTCGTAGCTTGAGGCACGCGCCCGATGCACCATTTCTCGGGTGAAGCCACGATCGGTGTAGACGAACACCTGCATCCACCGTGGGCTACTTCCGGTGGCTGCTATGTCCTCCAGCGTGCAGACGGATCCGTGGCTGGCGCAGTAGAATGTCCCTGCGGCCGCTGCGGCTCGGGCGGCTGCGCGCTCGCCGTCGGGCCAGAACAGCCCAGCCAGGCCGGTTGGCGCGATGCCCAGCGGGATGGCAAGTTTCGCGCCGAAGAGGTCAAGGGAAAGGTCTCGCGTCGTTGCACCGTTGAGTGGTCGCGGCAGAATGGCAACCTCGTTAAAAGCTTGCTCGTTCCGGCGCAGCGTTCGCTCATCCTCGGCACCGCCATCGGCGAAGTCGAACACCGGGCGTGGCAAAGTCCGCCGCGCGGCGGCGCGGACCGTGGCCACGCTGTACAGGCACTTCAACGCCGCCATCGAAGCAGACGATGCCGCACCGCCGGCACCGCGGTCATCGCCTGTGTTTGAGGCGGACGAGGAGCTACTCACGGTTGCTTTCCGCCGATGCGACCATGATGCGTCGGTCCACCACCTCCCGGAACACGCACGCAGGAGAGTGTTCCCTCAAAGGAGGGATCGCTGCCGGTCGCCAGCACGCCGGCATTTGTCACCCAAAGCATCTCGCCCGAGAAGACGCAGTTGGTCGTTGCCTTGCCGCAGACGAAGAAACCTTCCTCTGTGCCGTTGGGCTTCAGAACGTGAATGCCGTTGGCGGCAATATCCGTGACATAAAGGCGGCCATCGGCTCCGACCTTCAGCCCGTCCGGGATCGGATTGGGCCCAGGCAAGCGGCCCAGGTCTTCGACGGAACCATCCGGACGCTGCCGCTTGACGCGCCCCGTATAGGACTCCCCCCAAATGATCGAGCCGTCGGCTTCGATCGCCACACCATTGGGGAAGGTCGGCTTGTCGAAGCCGAGAGCAAGGTACGCACTGCCGTCGGGGTTGACGGCAAAGATGTAGCTTGGGTCCGGATTCCCCGGGTTGTATGTGCCGGGATCGCTGAAGATGAGCCGGCCGTCAGCAGCAAATACAAGATCGTTTGGCCCATTGAGCCGAATGCCCGCGACTTCGCTCAGCAGGATTTCCGGCTTTCCGCCTTCGGCAACCCGCTGGATCGATGGCGTCGTCATGTCCGCGGCCCGCCAAGGTCCGGTCGTGCCGCCGTTCTGGCAGACATAGAGCAGGTCATCCGATCCGAGAACGCAGGCGTTGGGCGCTCCGGCAACATACGCGAACTGGCGAGCACTTCCGTCGCGATCTATGGCCGTCAGCTGGCTGCGATAGCTTTCGACGATGACAATTCGGCCATCGGGCAGCACCGTCGGGCCCTCGGGCCAGCCAAGGCCGGTCGCGACAACCTCGACGGCCAGCTTTTCAACCTCGTTCATCGTGCGACCCCCAGAACGGCAGCCTATCAAGATTTGTCGGGTATAATCCAGCCTGGCGGTCTCCGGACCCGGCGACTCGAAAGATAGCTAGGCTGACGTGCGCGTTGCTGGGCCCCCCCTAGGCCGGCCCCCCACCCCGACGCCGGTGAACCCCGACGGGCGGAGGCCTATGGCTACAGCGCGAGCCGATCGGTGTCTACATAGCTCGGTAGCACTGGCTTGCTCCTCCAGGTTGCGTGGCAGGATTAGGTGCTGCTGAGGCCAGCGTGCAAGGACCAAGTGCAGGTGGAGAAGGTTGAATCTCAGTTCCTCTCCCTCTAACACTCACAAAGTCCAACAGTTCTCTGCTCCGCTGCCAGGCGCTCTTGAGCCGAGCGTTTGCAGGGCGTGCGTGTGGCCAAAAGCTGGGGAGCGCCGCAGCGCCCAGGCGTGCAAATTGCTCTCTGAACGCCGATCCTTCTCCGAAGCTGGGGAGTAGCCCCAAAATCCAACAGCAATATCATGCCTCAACGGCGGTTTTGCCACTACCAGTTTGCGGTTCGCTCGCCTGTCAAAAGGGACAGTCTTTCGGGTCACGATCCGGAGTGGGTTTGCCAAGGCTCCCGGAATCGAGGTGGCCCACTTTTGCGTCGGGGCTCCGCCACTCTTCAGATCAACAGCAACCAGCACCAATACGCACCAATCACCATTTGCACAACGAACGCGGTGAACCTGAGACTGACCGCGAGTTGGCTGGTTGAGACGAGGTGGATCACCGACTGCACTATACGTGCGCCTAACATCGTGGAGGCCAAGGGATCCGTGACATCTGTCTTTGAAATGATGATCGCGACTCCGAGCAGACCTCCGAAGATTGGAAGCCCTTCAATGCAGTTGGCGTGGGCACGGGCTAACCTCCGCATAAACGGGGAGAGGACTCCGTTATCTGGCGTAAAGCCGTTTGCCGGGACTTGCCCAGAGATCACCAGGTAGCTCCGGATAACTTACATCACGATCAGCAGGGCCAGCGCCCACGAGATGAAGCCAGTCAATGCGTAAGCACTCGCCGACATGTGCCCTCCCCGTTGCTAGCACTCTAGGTCGTTGTAGCCGATCAACTAGTCTAATGCTATTCGACGAGGAGGGGCGGCCTGTAGTGGGGCCGAAACGGAATAGCAGCTTTTGGACGTTGTGCCCGGAATAGCTGCCGTTCAGCCAATCAGCAGTGATTGACCGCTTTCGCCCTTTAGCGACCCTTCCGCGCCAGATCAGTCGATGCTTGAAGCTGCCATTCGCAGAGTGAAAGCGGCGTCGAGCATGGTCAGAAAGGCGCGCACGGCGGGGTTGGCGCGTCGGCTTGCCGGCCAGAGCACGGTGACATTGTTTCGCTCGACCGCGAACGTGGACAGCACTGGGACCAGTTCGCCGCACTTCACATAGGGAGCCGCCATGAAGGAGGCGCCTATGCCTATCCCACCGCCGGCTGCCAGCATGATGAGCACGGCATCGCTGGCATCGGCGACCACACCGGAATTGGGCACGATCTCGATTTCACGGTCGCCAATCCGGAAGGGCCAGCGAAAGGCCTGGCCTGTGCTCTGATATCGAAGGTTGACGGTGTCGTGCCCTTCCAGGTGATCGGGATGGGTCGGTGTGCCGCGTTCCTCGAGATAGGCTGGCGAGGCGAAGCAGCAAAGCCGATGGGGTGCGAGCTTGCGTGATAGTAGCCGGGTGTCAGCCAGATCACCGATGCGTATGGCGACATCGATCCCTTCCTCGATCATGTCCACCAACTGGTCACCCAGCCTGAGATCGACGATCAGGTTCGGATGGAGCCGACGGAAAGCCGGTAAAGCCGGAGCAATCAGGTGGAGTCCGATCGGCAGCGACGCGGCCACGCGCAACGTGCCCGATGGTTCGGAGCGCGCGGTCATTGCCGCCTGCTCGATTTCCTCCGCCTCGCGTAGCAGACGCAGCGCGCGCTCATGCAGGTCGCGCCCTTCGGGCGTGAAGGTGAGCGAGCGCGTTGTACGGGTAAACAGCGACACTCCTAAATGCCGCTCGAGCCGCTGGACGCTCTTGCTGACCGCCGACGGGGAAATCGACAGCGCGCGCGCCGCTGCCGTGTAGCTGCCGAGCGATCCCGCACGCGCGAAGGCGATGATGCCAGTGAGCCGATCCAAAGTGATATGTTCCGCCATGGCATTACTTAACCGCCATCGGCACCGATTATCAACCGGCGGTCATGCCGCTAGATTCGCTCCAATGACATGGATGAGCGGAGATTTCACCAATGAGCGATAAGATGAAGGCAGTCCGTCTGCACGCATTCGGTGGTCCCGAGATGCTGGTGTACGAAGACGCGCCTAGGCCGGGTGTGAAGCCCGGCGAGGTGCTTGTCCGAGTCCAGGCGGCCGGGCTTAATCCGCCCGACTGGTATCTGCGGGATGGCTATCGCGCATTGCCGCCAGAATGGCGACCCAACGCGTCCTTCCCACTGATTCTCGGCACGGACGTGTCGGGCGTCATTGAAGCGGTTGGCGCTGACGTCGCTGAGTTCAGCATCGGGGACGAGGTCTACGCAATGGTTCGCTTCCCCGATAACTTGATGACGGGTAGCAATGCCTACGCGCATTATGTCAGTGTGCCGGCATCGCATGTTGCGTTGAAACCAGCCGGCATCGACTATATTCATGCGGCTGGTGCGCCGATGTCGCTTCTGACGGCATGGCAGTTCTTGATCGAACTCGGCCACGACGAGCCGAATCCGTTCCAGCCCTTACCGCATGAGCCGGTGCCCCTCGACGGCAAGACGGTGCTCATCAATGGTGCCGGAGGCGGTGTCGGGCATCTGGCCGTCCAGTTGGCGAAATGGCGGGGCGCGCGCGTCATCGCGGTGACATCGGCCAAGAACGAGGCGCTGATGCGCGATCTCGGCGTGGATCAATTCATCGACTACAAGACAACCGCGGCGGAAGATGTCGTCCGAGACGTCGACCTTGTCCTCGACGCGGTGGGCGGCGCGGACATGGAGCGCTTCTTCCATGTTCTGAAGCCGGGCGGCGCGCTGTTCCTGGTCAACCCACTGGGCTTCGCTGGTCACGAAGAGACAGAGAGGCTGGGGATCACGGTCTCATCCACACAGGTTCGATCCAATGGCGCGCAGTTGGCAAAAGCCGCCCGCCTGCTCGACGACGGCCTTGTGCGTGTCGTCATCGACAGCACATTCCCGCTGGCCGAGGCATCGCGCGCACATGAGCGCGCCGCCGACGGCAGTATTCAAGGCAAGATCGTGCTGGCCGTCTGAATTGTTGCTTTCAGTCCGACCGACCATCGGGAGTGCAGACGATCGGGCGGGATTACGCCGTTTAGCCGACGAAGACCACCGACCGACGTCCGGCTGAATCGTGCTCGACTACAAGTGCCGCGATGGCTGCCGCGATCTTCGCGCCGCCTTGCACTGACGGTTCGATAGGATTGGCGAAGTCCGCGTCCTCATTCGATACCAAGCGCAGGTCGACGAGCGGCAAACCGCGCGAGAACGCCGCCCGGGTGATGACGTCGTTGAGGACCGTCAGGGCAGTTGCGGCAAGTCTACGACGCTGTTGGTCGGGAAAGCGCGCCTCGTAGATCGTGCAGACAGCGGTGGGTAGGTTTTGGCCCAGCGCCCCCTTGAGCATCGTACAGTAGTCGTGCTCGAATTCCTCCCGGATATCGCTGATCCTGTCCAGAACCTCGGCCACCGAACAGGCCCCCTGCTCCAGAATCCCTGCATGACGAAGAGCATCATTGCCACCGACGCTGACGACAAGATGGCTAGCATCCTGGGGGAGCCGTTCAAGCTGCCGCTCGACGCCGCTTGTGACGGCGCCGTCGACGGCGTTTAGCGTTGCACGCCACCCCTCCGGCAACCGCTCCCGCAGCTGCCGCACTACGTCGGGCCCGTGCGCGACATAGGCAGCGTTGTCAAAGATCGAATCCCCGAGAAGGACGACGTGTGGCATCGGATGCTCCGTTGAGGCCTCTGCCAATGCTGCATCAGCAGAGGAGGTAAGGTGGTGGGTTGTGACCGCGGCAGCGAGCACGGTCAGGAGATCACGGCGAATCAGGCCACCTACAGAACGGAACGGCATCTCAGCCGTCCAGGAACGCCAGAAGCGCGGCATTCACCGCGCTGGCCTCTTCGCGCTGTACCCAATGCGTCGCCTTCTCGAACGTCTGCAGGCCCCGATCGTTGCAAAGGGCCAGACTGCGCTCGGCCAGGCCATATTCCAGAGCTTGGTCCTGCATCCCCCACAGCACAAGGGTCGGCGTCGTGATCCGCTCCTTCAGGCTTGGGCGGAAGCGCAGCGCCCGATACCAGTTGAGCATGCCGGTCAGCGCCCCCGGCCGTTCCCAGGCCTGCCGATACTCTGCGATTTCCTCCGCCGTGAAGGCATCTGTTCGGCTGGATTTGATGAGCGCCCGTGCCAGCAGAGCCGAGCGCCCCGCCCCCAGAAAAGCCTCCGGCAGCAAGGGGAACTGGAAGAAGGCCGCATAGCTGCTCCGCAGGAACTGGGTCGGAGATCGCAAGGAATGGGCAAGCAGCACCTCGGGATGGGGCGCGTTCAGGATGACGAGCCTTTCCAGGCGGTGCGGCAGCTTTGCGCCTGCGGCCCAGGCGACGATACCGCCCCAGTCATGACCGACGAGGTGAAACCTTCCGATGCCGAGCGCGTCGGCGATGGCAACGACATCGCCGACGAGCTTGGGGAGCGTGTATTCACGGATGGCTTTCGGCTTGTCACTGGTGTTGTAGCCCCTCTGGTCGGGAACGATGACCCGGAATCCGGCGGAAGCGAGCGCATCGATCTGCCGTCTCCAGCCGATCCAGAAGTCGCCGGGAGCAGTCTGTCCCGGTCCAACCGCTAGGCTGGCAGCAGCGGAGGCGTCGATCAAAGTGAATACCTCGCGGAGTTGACGAGGAGTTCTGATAGGCAAGTTTCAATTTCGCGCTTTTTCCCGCAAATTCGAGAGCGTAAGGAATTGAATCAGTCGTTGATTAATCAGGCGTTTTCGCCGGCCTGTCACGCCGGAGGTCGCGGGTTCGAGCCCCGTCACTCGCGCCATTTCTCCTCAGGAGAAATGTGACATAATCGTCTAAAATCATGGTCTTGCATGTGGGAATTCAGATCCGGTCGGATCTGAATTCGATCTCTCCCGCAACGACGTCACCCCTTGGCCAGCAGCGCCTCGACCTCATGCAGCGTCGGCATGGATGGCGCCGTACCCGGCCGCGTCACCGAAATGCCGGCGACGGCGCAGGCGAAGCGGACGGCTTGCAGCGGCTCCACGCCTTTGGCGAGTGCGGCGGCCAGGCCGCCATTGAAGGCATCGCCCGCACCGGTGGTTTCGACCACCGGGCCGGCATTGACCACCGGGACATGGTCGGACCGAGCGGCCGTGTGCAGCAGCGCGCCTTTTTCGCCGAGCGTGATGATGACCGAGCCGACGCCTTTTTTGAGCAGGCTGTCGGCGGCGCGGCGAGCGTCGTCGATCGAAGAAACCTTGATGCCGGTCAGTTCCTCGGCCTCGGTTTCGTTGGGGGTCACATAGTCGCACAGCGTGTAGATGCGGTCCGGCAGCTTGGCCGCGGGCGCCGGATTGAGAATGGTGGTCACCCCTGCCCCGCGCGCGATCTCGAGTGCGCGCAGTGCCGCGTCGATCGGCTGTTCGAGCTGGGTGACGAAGACGCCGGCTCCACGGATCAGGCCGGCATTGGCCTCGATGTCTTCAGACGAGATCAGCATCGCCGCACCCGGGCTGACGATGATGGCGTTGTTGCCGGTCGTCTCCTCGATGAAGATATAGGCCGCGCCGGTATAGCTTTGCGGCGTGTCGATGACGGCGGATTTCACGCCCGCCTCTGCCCAGGTCGCCTTGGCCATGTCGGCGAAAGCATCGACGCCAAGCCGGGTCAGGAAAGTGATGTCGGCGCCGAGCTTGCCTGCCGCCACCGCCTGGTTCGAGCCCTTGCCGCCAGGTCCCAGCTTGAAGGAATTACCAAGAATGGTTTCACCCATGCGCGGCTGTCGATTGGCCCGGTAAGCGGTGTCGGCGACGAAAACGCCCAGAATGACGACAGGTTTGCCCGACGCCATGGCCCTACTCGGCGTCCGGCGGCACGACGCCCTTGCGAAAGGCGAAGCAGCCATAGAAGCGGCGCTCGCCGGTCTGGATGACGCAATAGGCTTTCTTGGCGCGCTCGTAGAAGGCGTAGCGCTCGACCGAGATCATCGGCCAGGCCTTGCCCTCGGCCTTGTCGATCTCCTTTTGCACCTCTTTTTGCACCGGCGGGATCTCGTCCGGCTTGCCGACGATCTCCATGCGCGCGGCCGCATCGTCGACGAAAGTGTCCAGCGGATAGAGCGACAGCACCGCCTTGACCACATCGGCCGCCGAGGCGTCGATGTGCAGCAGCTTGCCGAGCACGGTCTGCTTTGCCACCGAATCGGCGGGGAAATTGGTGTCGGCGATGATCAGATCGTCGCCGTGTCCCATTGCCCTGAGCGCCTGGAGCACATCGGCATTGAGCAATGGGTTGATCCCTTTGAGCATGGCAGTCCTCGTCAAACAGGTTTGGTCAAAGTCGATTGGAAATCAGAGCCGGTTGCCGGTCTCGGCGTCGAAGAGATGGACCTGGTCGAGGCGCGGCTTGAGATTGAGCGTGTCGCCGGGCTTGAAGTCGTGGCGCTCGCGAAACAGCGCCACCATCTCGCCGCTGTCGCCGAAGCGCACGAAGACCAGCGTTTCGGAACCCGTGGGTTCGACCACCGAGATCTTTGCCGGCACGCCGTCGGGATGGATTTCGAGATGCTCGGGCCGCACGCCATAGACCACGGCCTGGCCCTCCTTGGCGGCGCTGCCGGCAGCAATCGGGAACAGCGTGCCTGCTATCTCGACCTTGTCGCCCTTGCGCACCACGCCTTTGAGCAGGTTCATCGACGGCGAGCCGATGAAGCCGGCGACAAACAGATTGGCCGGCCGGTCGAACAATTCCAATGGCGCGCCGACCTGCTCGATACGGCCATCGCGCATGACGACGATCTTGTCGGCCATGGTCATGGCCTCGATCTGGTCGTGGGTGACGTAGATGGTGGTGGTCTTCAGCCGCTGGTGCAGTTCCTTGATCTCGGTGCGCATCTGCACGCGCAGCTTGGCGTCGAGATTGGAGAGCGGCTCGTCGAACAGGAAGACCTGCGGATTGCGCACGATGGCGCGGCCCATGGCGACGCGCTGGCGCTGGCCACCGGAGAGCTGGCGCGGATAACGTTTCAGGTACGGATTGAGGTCGAGAATGTCGGCGGCGCGCTTGACCCGCTCGGCGACCACGGCCGGATCGGTCTTGCGCAGCTTCAGCGCAAACGCCATGTTCTGCTCCACCGTCTTGTGCGGATAGAGCGCGTAGTTCTGGAACACCATGGCGATGTCGCGCTTGGCCGGCGGCAGATTGTTGACGATGCGCTCGCCAATGGCGATCGTGCCGCCGGAGACGGTCTCCAGCCCGGCCACCATCCTGAGCAGCGTGGACTTGCCGCAGCCCGACGGGCCTACCAACACCACGAACTGGCCATCGGCGATATCGACGCTGACCTCGTGCAGGACCTTGACGGTTCCGAACGCCTTGGCCACATTGCTGATCGCGACTTGAGCCATCGTCCCCCCTTTTCTCGCGGTGAAGCTAGCCATTGCCACCGGCAAGGGCAAGTCGGTATGTTATCGATAAAAAGCCATTCGTGTTGACAAGGTAATCGATTACGCAAATATTAGCTGTTGCCAATCCGGCAGTCGGATTTTTATCCGAAAATCGGAGCTCCAGGCGACGCAGGGTGGGGTCCCACGTCCCCGTATGATAAAGGAGAACCGCCGACGTTTCGGCGTCGGAGGGATTGGCATTTAATTCACGACTGTTGTTCTGGGAGGAATAGATGAGAGTCGGTCTGTACGAAAAACTCGTCCGCGCGGGTGCCACCCGGCGTGACATACTCAAAGGCGCGGCCTCGATGGCCGCGATCGCCGCCGCATCGGGCGCTGGGCTCGGCGCTTTCACCCGCCCGGCTGAAGCCGCCAGCGAGCTACGCTCCAAAATTCTGCAGATCCCCGGCGTCGGCAAGGGTCAGCCGACGGATGCCGATTTCCAGAAGGTCGGCGAACTCTGCCTGGAAGCCACCAAGGCCAACGTCAAGGAAGGCGAATTCGCCGGCGTCGAGCTCACCTTCATGGGCCTCAACAACCAGAACCTGCACAATGTGCTGTTCCGCGGCTTCCTGAAGCCGTGGGAGGCCTATACCGGCGCCAAGATCAGCTGGATCGACCTGGCGCAGGCCGACTACAATGCCCGCCTGCAGCAGTCGATCGCCACCGGCACCGTCGACTTCGACATCATCGAGATGGGCGCGCCCTTCGAAGGCGATGTCTGCGGCAAGGGCCTGACGTCCGAGATGCCCGACTGGGTCAAAGAGCAGATCGACATGAAGGATGTCGTGGCCTATCTGCAGCCGCCGGTCGGCACCTGGGACGGCAAGCAGTACCGGATCACCGTCGATGGCGATGCGCACAACTTCAATTACCGCACCGACGTTTTTGCCGATGCCGACCTCGCCAAGGCGTGGAAGGACGGCGGCGCGGCCACCGAATGGGGTGTGCCGAAGACCTGGCAGGAAGTCCAGGCCGTCACAAAATTCCTCAAGGGCAAGAAGTTCAAGGATCAGGACGTCTTCGGCTATCTCGATGCGCCCAAGGCCTGGGGCGGTTTCGGCTTCTACTTCCTCGGCAGCCGCGCCACCGCCTATGCCAAGCATCCCGACGACAAGGCCTGGCTGTTCGATGCCGACACGATGAAGCCGCGCATCAACAATCCGGCCTGGGTGCGCGCCATCCAGGACGTCATCGACGCGCTGCCGTCGGAGCCCGCCGACCAGATCAACGCCGACCCGAACACGACAGCCTTCCAGCAGTTCCTGGCCGGCACCGGTTCGATGGTCACCTGGTGGGGCGACGTCGGCTCCAACGTCAAGACCAATGATAGCTCGGTCATCGGCGACGTCACCGGCTTCTCGATCCTGCCGGGGTCCGACGACGTCTACAATGCCAAGACCGGCGCTTGGGACAAACTCGCCAGCGGCCCGAACTATGCGCCGAACTGCGCCTATCTCGGCTGGGGCGTCTACGTCATGGCCCGCGTCGATACTGACGAAAAGAAGAAAAAAGCGGCATGGTCGGCCGCCGCTCATCTCGGCGGCAAGGACCTGTCAATCTGGACGGCGATGTATCCGTCCGGCTTCCAGCCCTACCGCAACTCGCATTTCGACATTCCCGAATGGGTGGCGGCAGGCTACGACGAGGCGTTCATCACCTCGTATCTGAAGTCGGAAGCCGACAGCTACAACCATCCGAACGCGGCGATCGAGCCGCGCATCCCCGGCATCTTCCAGTATTATTCGGCTGCCGAGGACATTCTGGCCAACACATTCGCCGGCAAGATGAAGGCGCAGGAAGGCGCCGACGCCATTGCCGCGGCCTGGGAGAAGCTGACCGACCAGATCGGCCGCGAAAACCAGATCAAGCTCTACAAGGCCTCGCTCGGCGTGTAGGCTGATCCTATCGTGACAACAGGTCCGGCGGTGCAAGCCGCCGGACCTGACCGGCTCGGGCCGGTCGCAGGCTTGATTTTTTAAACGGACGGGGACGCGTGGCAGACCAGACCACCAATGCATGGCCGGCCAACGCCGGCCCAGCCGATCTGATCTCGCCGGCCCGCAAGCGGGCGGGTTTTGCCCTGATGGCGGCCGCCACGCTTGGCCTGCTGGCGGTGATCGCGTTTGAGATCCTCTACAAGAACGAGATCACCACGCTCGGCTTCGAGACCTGGCGTCCGATCGTCTACGCCTATGTTCTGTGGGGCGTGGCGCTCGGCATCGGCCAGGTGCTGACGCGCGGCGAGGACGGCCAGCGCGCGCTGTTCCTGCTGCCGGCGCTGCTGTTCACCATCGCCATGGTGATCTTCCCGACGCTGTTCGGCTTCTATATCGCGCTGACCGACTGGAACCTGTCGTCCTTTTCCGGCCGCAAGTTCAACGGGCTCGACAATTTCTGGCAGATGCTGGCCGATCCCTACTACCGCAACGCGCTGTTCAACATGGTGCTTTATGTGCTCGCCGTGCTGGTCGAATATGTCATCGCCTTCGGCCTGGCGCTGCTGCTCAACGCGCAGATCCGGGCGCGCAAATTCTTCCGAGTCGTCTTCCTGATGCCGCTGATGCTGTCGCCGGTCGCGGTATCCTGGATGATCGGCAAATCGCTGATGGAATACCGTTTCGGGCCGGCGGCGACGCTGGCGCGCCATCTCGGCTGGGAGAACCCCGCCTTCTTCTCCAACCCGATCACCGCCCGCATCTCGATCATGGTGCTCGACGCCTGGACCTTCATCCCGTTCATGATGATCATGCTGCTTGCCGGCCTGCAGGCGATGTCGCGCGACGTGCTGGAGGCAGCGCGCGTCGACGGCGCCACGCCATGGCAGACTTTTTGGCAGGTCACCTTCCCGCTGATGCTGCCGGTGTCGGTGACGGCGGTGATCCTGCGCATCATCTTCAAGCTGAAGCTTGCCGACATCATCATCACCGTGACCTCCGGCGGGCCTGGCGGCGCCACGGATTCGGTGTCGAGCTTCATCTACCGCGAATACCGCGACCGCTCGAATGTCGGCTACGGCACCATGCTGGCGATGGCCTATCTCGTCATCATCGTCGTGTTCGTGACCTGGCTGTTGAAATTGGCCAATCGCTTCGTGCGCAACGTGAACTGACGAGGCACAATGAGCGTCCAGACCACCGACTATACTGCCTCGGAAATCCGCTCACCGCTAGGTTTTCTGGCCAATCGCATCTTCATCTATGGCGCGCTGGCGTTCTGGGCCTTCATCTGCCTGTTCCCGATCTACTGGACGATCACCACCTCGTTCAAGACTGCGGTCGACGTCACGCAAGGACACCTCATCCCGTTCGTCGACTTCCAACCGGACTGGAAGGGCTGGCGCTCGCTCGGCCTGTCGCCGGATTCGATCTTCCAGACCTCGACGGTGCGGGAGGAGTTTTTCAAGCGCTTCATGAATTCGGTCATCACCTCGGTCGGCGCATCGAGCCTCGCCATCGTCATCGGCAGCCTCGCCGCCTATGGGCTGACCCGGTACCGCTATCAGTTCGCCTGGTTCAAGAACGAGGACATCTCCTTCTTCTTCCTGTCGCAGCTGATCCTGCCGCCGGTGGTGCTCGCCCTGCCCTTCCTGGTGCTCTACCGCGAGGTCGGCCTGCTCGACACACGCATCGGCCTGATCCTGCTCTACACGCTCATGGTGCTGCCGATCGTCATCTGGATCATGCGCGACCAGTTCAATTCGATCCCTGTCGAACTGGAGGAGGCAGCGCTGGTCGACGGCCTGTCGATCTGGGGCGCCTTTTTCCGCATCGTCATGCCGATTGCGCTGCCGGGCATGGTCGCCGCCTTCATCCTGGCGATGGTGCTGTGCTGGAACGAGTACTTTTTTGCGGCACTCCTGACGTCGACCGACGCCAAGACCATTCCGGTGATGGTGGCGAGCCAGACCGGCTCGCAAGGCATCAACTGGTGGTCGATGGCGGCGCTTGCCACCGCCGCGATCGCACCGCTGGCGGTCATCGGGATTGCGCTTGAACGCTATCTGATCATGGGCATGACGGCGGGGGCGGTGAAGTAGGCGAGAGGCGGCGTGCCCCTCTACTGTTGACCTCGGCGGGACAGCACCCCCCTCTGGCCTGCCGGCCATCTCCCCCCGCAAGGAGGGAGATCGGCAGCTTTGGCTGCATCGCTTTTCTTGCGACGTAGGTGATTGGCGAAAGCGGAAATGACATCTGATCTCCCCCCTTGCGGGGGAGATGTCCGGCAGGACAGAGGGGGGGGTGAAGGATCGCTACAGAGCGACTTTGTCTGCTAGCGCCCCAATATCGCCCTCAGGTGATCCATGATCATCGCCACACCCTTTCGCCCCAGCTCCGCCGAGGCCTCCGGCGCACTGGCCGTATACCACGCGGTATTCTCGCCAAAACGCCCGGCATCGACCGCTTCCGGACACAGTGCCAGCATCAATGATGTCTCGCCAACACCGGCGTGATCGAACGGATACTTCCCGTTCATGGCAGCCGACATTAGCGGGTGCACCTGCACCCAGTTGAAGAAATTCTCGCCGGCGGCGTGCCCGGAATAATAATCGGCCATCTCGTCTGAGCCCCACCAGCCCTCGCCGCGCTGCTTCTCGAGGAAGCGGAAGATCGCCTGGCGGCCGGCGGCCTTGAAGGCGAGATCGGTCGGCATGCCGGCGGCAAAGTTCTCGGTCTGGTGGTGGATGATGGCGTTGATGTTACGAAAGCCGATGCGCAGCAGGCTGTAGAACAATTCTTCGGCGAACGGCGCCAGCTGGTTGCCGCCGACCTGCACCGAGCCGTTGCCTTCGGGTGCTGCCACCACATAGCTCGCCGCACCGTAGTAGAAAGCCGGCAGGATGACGACGTCGGCCTCCTTCTCGTAGAGCTCCAGCGTCTTGACGACGGCCAGCGTGTCCATGCCGACGGCCATGTGCTCGCCGTGATATTCGAGCACGCCGAGCGGGAGAGCGACCGGCCAGTTCTCGGCGATCGCCTTGCGGATCTGGTGCGGCAGCATCAGTTCGTAGCGCATGATCTATTCCATGTTGGTGTGGCGGGCGCGCATGGCCTCGGACGACTGGCCGGTCAGCGCCTTGAGCTTCAGCACCATGACCTCGAACAGCAGGAACAGCGCCCCTTCGAAGACCGAGCCCATCGGCAGCAGCGATGTCTTTTGCGGCCCTTGGTCACGCGCCATGGTCTGCGCCGGGATCAGCAAGGTGAAGTCGGCAAGCGCGACCGCACTGCTGCCTGCCTCGGCGGTGAGCAAAAGCACGGTGGCGCCGGCCTGGCGGGCGACTTGCATCAAGGTGAGCACCGTCGTCGTCTCGCCCGGGCCGGAACTGACCAGGAAGACATCGGCTGCGCCAAGCGGTGGCGTGTTCATGTCGCCGACCACCGACACCTCAAGCCCAAGGTGATAGAGGCGCATGGCGAAACCCTTGAGCTGCAACGCTTCGCGGCCGCAGCCATAGACGCCGATCTTTTGCGCGCGGGCCAGGGTTTCGCAGGCGATGTCGATGCCGGCTTCGTCGACGCGCGCCAGTACGGCGCCCAGCTCTTGCAGGGCGGTCGAAAACATATCCGAGCCGGCATTCGCCATGAGAGTCCCATCTGTCGGGCCGGGTTTGTGGCCGGTGATTTCCGGTTGCGCGCTTTCGGAAAAGGCTTGTTTTTGTTCATGCTATCATCGGGAAAATGCCTGTCCAACGGCCATGGCGGCTTTTGCTGAGCCAGCGGCGTGATAGTGTCATGTCAGACAATCAATCCAGGAAATCAGCACGACATGAAGACACGGCATTTCGACCGCATCGGCAATGGCGGCCTCGACTTCACCGAGCTTGGCTTCGGCAGCGCGCCGCTCGGCAACCTTTACCGCGCCGTCCCCGACGCGGATGCCAACGCGACGCTGGAGGCGGCGTGGGCGACCGGCTGCCGTTACTACGACACCGCGCCGCTCTATGGCCTGGGCCTTGCCGAAACACGGCTCAATGCCTTCCTGCGCGGCAGGAAGCGCGACGATTATGTGCTGTCGAGCAAGGTCGGTCGCCTGTTGCGCGCCTGCCCGCCGGAGCAACGAACCGGCATCGGCAAGTTCTTCGACACACCGACGCGCAAGGAGGTCTACGACTACAGCTATGACGGCGTCATGCGCTCGTTCGAGGCGTCGCTGGAACGGCTTGGCGTCGACCGCATCGACATCCTTTTCGTCCATGACCTCGACATCTTCACCCATGGCAGCAAGGAGGCGTCAGACCAGCGCATCGAGGAATTCATGGCCTCGGGCTACAACGGACTGGTTGCGCTGCGCGACCAGGGCGTGATCAAGGCCTTCGGCGGCGGCATCAACGAATGGGAGGTTTGCCAGACGCTGGCGGAGCGTGGCGACTTCGACCTGTTCCTGCTGGCCGGGCGCTACACGCTGCTGGAACAGGAAGCGCTTGCCACCTTCCTGCCGCTCTGCGAGCAACGCGGCATCGGCATCGTTCTCGGCGGTCCTTACAATTCCGGCATCCTGGCGACCGGGCCGAAGCCAGGCGCCTATTACAATTACTCCGAGGCGCCAAGGGACATCATGGATCGCGTCGGGCGCATCGAGGCCGTCTGCCAGCGCCATGGCGTCAGGCTGATCGAGGCGGCGCTGCAGTTTCCGCTGCTGCACCCCTCCGTGGTGTCGGTCATCCCCGGCGGCCAGCGGCCGAGCGAAGTCGAAAGCAACCGCGCCCTGCTCGATGCCAAGCTGCCCGCGGCGCTGTGGGCGGACCTCAAGCAGGAAGGCCTGATGCGCGCGGATGCGCCGGTGGGCTGAAGGCTCGCCTCAGCGGGCTGACGGCTTGCCGCGATCGAGGCAAAAGAAAAGCCGGGCGAACCCGGCTTTCCAACATTCTCTGAAAAAATTTTTAGTTGACCGCGTCCTTGAGGCCTTTGCCGGCCGAGAACTTCGGCACGGTACGCGCCGGAATCTTCACTTCCGCGCCAGTCTGCGGGTTGCGGCCAGTCGATGCCGCACGCTTGGAGACGGTGAAATTTCCGAAGCCGACGAGCCGTACATCGCCGCCCTTCTTCAGTTCGCCAGTGATGACGGAGAACACCGCCTCAACCGCCGACTGTGCGTCACCCTTCGAAATGCTCGCGGATTCAGCGACAGCGGAAACCAGTTCGTTCTTGTTCATAAAAATTCCCTTCCATGAGAAAACCGGAACTTTCGACTCATCCGGCAGGAGAGGGACTTTAGAAAGAAGCGCTCGCAAACCCAAGTCAAAAAGCCGGAAATAAGTTGAAAAAAGCCCGGAAAAGGTGGGTTTTTCACATGAAAAAGCCGGGCTCAAGGCCCGGCTCTCTCTTTGTGCACTGCAACTTTAGTAGTTTCTAATGTGCAAGCGACTTTCCAGCATCGTCAACGGTATCGGTGGAAGCCGGCGGATTGACCGGCTCGACCCACTCGATCGGCTCCGGCATGCGCACCAACGCGTGCCTTAGAACCTCGCCGACACGTGAGACCGGAATGATCTCCATACCGTTCTTCACATTGTCCGGTATCTCCGCCAGATCCTTGGCGTTGTCTTCCGGGATCAGCACCTTCTTGATGCCGCCGCGCAATGCGGCGAGCAGCTTCTCCTTGAGGCCGCCGATCGGCAAGATGCGGCCGCGAAGCGTTATCTCGCCAGTCATCGCCACATCGGCCCGGACCGGAATACCAGTCATGACAGACACGATGGCTGTCGCCATGGCAGCACCTGCAGACGGACCGTCCTTCGGCGTGGCGCCTTCGGGCAAGTGGACGTGGATGTCACGCTTGTCGAACAGCGGCGGCTCGATGCCGAAATCGATGGCCCGCGAGCGGACATAAGAGGCCGCCGCCGAGATCGATTCCTTCATCACGTCGCGCAGATTGCCGGTCACCGTCATGCGGCCCTTGCCGGGCATCATGACGCCTTCGACCGTCAGCAGCTCGCCGCCGACTTCCGTCCAGGCAAGACCGGTGACGACACCGACCTGATCGTCAGCCTCGACCTGGCCGAAGCGGAAGCGCGGAACACCGAGGTAATCGGCGAGGTTCGCCGCCGTGATGCTCACCGTCTTCTTCTTCGTCTTCAGGATCTCGGTCACCGCCTTGCGCCCGAGCTTCATCAGCTCGCGCTCCAGGCTTCTGACGCCCGCTTCACGGGTGTAGGTCTGGATAATGCCGCGGATCGCGTCCTCGCCGACGGAGAATTCCTTCGGCTGCAGGGCATGATCGCGGATCACCTTGGGCATCAGGTGACGCTTGGCGATCTCGATCTTCTCGTCCTCGGTGTAGCCGGCGATACGGATGATCTCCATGCGGTCCATCAGGGGCGCAGGGATGTTCAGTGTGTTCGCCGTCGTCACGAACATCACGCTCGATAGGTCGTATTCGACCTCGAGGTAATGGTCCATGAACGTCGAGTTCTGCTCGGGATCGAGCACCTCGAGCAAAGCCGATGACGGATCGCCACGGAAGTCCTGGCCCATCTTGTCGATCTCGTCGAGCAGGAAGAGCGGGTTGGACTTCTTGGCCTTCTTCATCGACTGGATGACCTTGCCGGGCATCGAGCCGATATAGGTGCGGCGGTGGCCACGGATCTCGGCCTCGTCACGCACGCCGCCAAGCGCCATGCGGATGAACTCGCGGCCGGTCGCCTTGGCGATCGACTTGCCGAGCGAGGTCTTGCCGACGCCGGGAGGGCCGACGAGGCACAGGATCGGCCCCTTCAGCTTCTTCTGGCGGCTTTGCACGGCGAGATACTCGACGATGCGGTCCTTGACCTTGTCGAGGCCGAAATGATCGGTGTCGAGCACGTTCTGCGCAAACGCCAGGTCCTGCTTGACCTTGGAGTTCTTGCCCCACGGGATCGACAGGATCCAGTCGAGGTAGTTGCGCACGACGGTCGATTCCGCCGACATCGGCGACATCGTCCGCAGCTTCTTCAACTCGGCTTCCGCCTTTTCGCGGGCCTCCTTGGAGAGCTTGGTCTTCTTGATGCGCGCCTCGATCTCGGCGGCCTCGTCGCGGCCGTCCTCGCCTTCGCCGAGCTCCTTCTGGATCGCCTTCATCTGCTCGTTGAGGTAATATTCGCGCTGCGTCTTCTCCATCTGGCGCTTGACGCGCGAGCGGATGCGCTTCTCCACCTGCAGGACGGAGATTTCGGCTTCCATGAAGCCCATCGCCTTTTCCAGCCGTTCCTTGACGGACAGCGTGGCCAGCATCTCCTGCTTCTCGGGGATCTTGATGGCGAGGTGCGAAGCAACCGTATCGGCGAGCTTGGAATAGTCGTCGATCTGGCTGGCGGCGCCCACCACTTCAGGCGAGATCTTCTTGTTCAGCTTGACGTAGTTTTCGAAGTCGGTGACGACCGAACGGGCGAGCGCCTCGACCTCGACCTCTTCCTCCTCCGGCTCGACCAGCGCCGTGGCGGTAGCTTCGTGGAAGTCCGGACGGTCGGTGAACGAGACGATCTTGGCACGCGACGCGCCTTCGACCAGCACCTTGACGGTGCCGTCGGGCAGCTTCAGCAATTGCAGCACATTGGCGAGCGTGCCGATGTCGAAGATCGCATCGGGCTCGGGATCGTCATCGGCGGCATTCATCTGGGTGGCAAGCAGGATCTGCTTTTCCTGACCCATAACCTCTTCCAGCGCCTTGATCGATTTTTCACGCCCGACAAAGAGCGGAACGATCATGTGCGGGAACACCACGATGTCGCGCAGTGGGAGGACTGCGAAGACGCCGTCGCTGGGAGCCTTGGATATTTTGGCCATTGTCCAACCTTTCATGTCGCGGCCGCTAATCGAGCCAACCGCGAATCTCATATTAACGACCGAGGATCGTTCCGCCTACCACCGTTTGTGACGGGAGTTTTACAGCACAGAATTCGGCACCACGGCCTTCCGATGTTAGTTGGATGCACGAGGGGCAAAGATCAAGGGTCGACACGTTCGTTCATCCACTCCGTCACAAGGATCGGTACCTCACCACAGCAAAACGGCGCCCCGCGGGCGCCGTTCCATAAAAAGGTTAGGCCAGATGCCAGATCAGGCGCTGACGTTGCCCTTCTTTTCCTTCTGCTCGGAATAGATGTAGAGCGGCCGGGCGCTGCCGGTCACCACTTCTTCCGAAATCACCACTTCGCGCACGCCTTCCAGGGCGGGCAGTTCGAACATGGTGTCGAGCAGGATCGCTTCCATGATCGAGCGGAGGCCACGGGCGCCGGTCTTGCGCTCGATGGCGCGCTTGGCGATCGCCGACAGCGCATTCTCATGGAAGGTCAGGTCGACACTTTCCATCTCGAACAGCCGCTGATACTGCTTGACCAGCGCGTTTTTCGGCTCGGTCAGGATCTGGATCAGAGCCGGCTCGTCGAGGTCTTCCAGCGTCGCCAGGACCGGCAGACGGCCGACAAACTCGGGGATGAGGCCGAACTTCAAGAGATCCTCGGGCTCGACCAGGCGGAACACGTCACCGGTGCGGCGATCCTCGGGCGAAGCGACGATGGCGCCGAAGCCGATGGAAGTCTTCCTGCCGCGATCCGAGATGATCTTGTCCAGCCCGGCGAAGGCGCCGCCGCAGATGAACAGGATGTTGGCGGTGTCGACCTGCAGGAACTCCTGCTGCGGATGCTTGCGGCCGCCCTGCGGCGGCACGGAGGCAACGGTGCCTTCCATGATCTTCAGAAGCGCCTGCTGCACGCCCTCGCCCGACACGTCGCGGGTGATCGATGGGTTGTCGGACTTGCGCGAGATCTTGTCGATTTCATCGATGTAGACGATGCCGCGCTGGGCGCGCTCGACATTGTAGTCGGCCGACTGCAGCAGCTTCAGGATGATGTTTTCGACGTCCTCGCCGACGTAACCGGCTTCGGTCAGCGTCGTCGCGTCGGCCATGGTGAAGGGCACGTCGATGATGCGGGCCAGCGTCTGGGCAAGCAGCGTCTTGCCGCAGCCGGTCGGGCCGATCAGCAGGATGTTGGACTTCGCCAATTCGACGTCGTTGTTCTTGCCGGCATGCGCGAGGCGCTTGTAGTGGTTGTGGACCGCCACCGACAGCACGCGCTTGGCGTAGGGCTGGCCGATGACATAGTCGTCAAGAACCTTCAGGATCTCCTGCGGGGTCGGCACGCCCTCGCGCGACTTCACCATCGAGGTCTTGTTCTCCTCGCGGATGATGTCCATGCATAGCTCGACGCACTCGTCGCAGATGAACACCGTTGGGCCGGCGATCAGCTTGCGCACCTCGTGCTGGCTTTTGCCGCAAAACGAGCAATAAAGCGTGTTCTTCGAATCACCGCTGTTGTTGCCGACTTTGCTCATTTTCCTGTCCTTTCATGGCCGCCCGCCGATGGTCTGGCTGAAAGGGCGCATATTCTATCTATCGCGGGAATTCGCCGCCGCCAGTGTCCCGGCTCCCGCAACGCATTCCGTACGAAACACAAATCAGAAAACGTCGCAATGATTCGCGCCAACCCTGCACAAAGCTAAGCCGTCGAAAATCAACATAGCCTTAACGTAGGCAATCCCATCCACCGAGGGAACAGCCAATTGTGGCCGAAATGCCGCAAATCCCAGCAAAAGCGCGTTATCCCGCCACCCAACTGCCATGCAGCGATTATGCCGCAGCGCCTTCGACCGGCTCGCGCGACGAAATGACCTTGTCGATGAGGCCGAAATCCTTGGCTTCGTCGGCTGTCATGAAATGGTCGCGGTCAAGCGTCTTTTCAATGTCTTCGTAGCTCTTGCCGGTGTGTTTGACGTAGACCTCGTTGAGGCGGCGCTTCAGCTTGATGATGTCCTGCGCGTGCCGCTCGATGTCGGAGGCCTGGCCCTGGAAACCGCCGGAAGGCTGGTGAACCATGATACGGGCGTTCGGCGTGGCAAAACGCATGTCCTTGTGGCCGGCGGTCAGAAGCAGCGAGCCCATCGACGCCGCCTGGCCGATGCACAGCGTCGACACCGCCGGCTTGATGAACTGCATGGTGTCGTAGATCGCCATGCCCGAGGTCACCACGCCGCCCGGCGAGTTGATGTAGAGATTGATCTCTTTCTTCGGGTTCTCGGCCTCGAGGAACAAAAGCTGTGCACAAACCAGCGTCGCCATACCGTCTTCGACCGGGCCGGTGATGAAAATGATGCGCTCTTTCAGCAGGCGCGAGAAAATGTCGTAGGCCCGCTCGCCGCGATTGGTCTGCTCGACCACCATCGGAACGAGGTTCATGTAGGTTTCGACGGGGTTCTTCATGGACTACCCTTTTTGGAGATGGGGATTCCGGCGCCGGAACATCGGGCAGAATCGGTTCTTGATGGTTAGAATGTAAATAGGATGCCGGCTCACCCTAGCGCAAGGCCGCCTCCTCCTAGCCATCTGGTTAAGTCGAATCAAGGTTTCCGCGCAAGGGAAAGTCCGAACGCGGCCAGCGGCGTTTTTGCGGTGTAGCAATTCCTTAACCGCGTCGCTTAACGAAATGCGGCGAAACCGCTTTCCCCCGGAGAACCTTCCCCTACAATTCAACATTGAACCTCACGTTTCGGGTTCAAACAGGGGGAGTGCCATGATCAGGAAAACTGCTTGCCTCGCCATCTCCGGCCTTGCCGGTCTCGGCATGGTGTCCGATGCGGTTGCCGGCGGCCGGGCCGCCGAATGCTATGAGCCGGTGCACAGGCCGGCGCTCTATGACACCGTCTATGAAGACGTCATGGTCAGTCCCGGCGGGCAGTTGGTCGACTATGATCCGCCGATCTATGGCACCATGGAGCGCGTCGAGCAGATCGCGCCGCCCCGAGTCACCTATGACATCGTACCGGCGAGAACCCGCACCGTTTACCGCACGGTCCAGGTCGACGATGGCGGCTATGCCTGGGAATGGCGCGTCATCCACGGCCGCAAGGTGCTGTGCAAGGTGTGGCGCAAGGCCCGCTACGCGCGTGTGGCCGAAACAGTGGTGGTTGAACCGGAGCGCACCCGCCGGGTTGTGCTGCCGGCCGAATATGAGAGCGTCGCCCATGAAGTGCTGGTGCGGCCCGAGCGGCGGCACGTCACCCAGATAGCGCCGTCATACCAGAGGATGGCGCGCCGGGTGGTGGTGCAGGAAGGCTCGACCAGCTGGCGCCGCGTGCATATTGCCAGGCATTGCGAGGATTAGACTTCGGTACTTCGCCGAGGTCCGCCTCGGTTGGCTCAATCCATAGGGCCGTCGGGTGCCAACATCCGGTCTGGCACCAAGCCGGCAAGCCGCGGTAATGGTCTGGCATGACCACATCCATGCCGCCCTACCTCGCCTTTGATCCAGCCACGCGCCGCCTGCGGCTCGATCCGCACGAACCGGCGTTTTTCCAGAACCCCTACGACGCCTATGCCGTCCTGCATGGCGCATCGAATGCCTTCTTCTGGGAGGAATTCGGCTTTTGGTGCTTTGGCGGCTTCGACGACGTCAACCGGCTGTTGCGCGACCGCCGCTTCGGTCGCCAGAACCCGGCCGGCATTCCCGACAGCCGCGGCATCGGCGAGGATCGCTCGCATTTGGCCGCTTTCGACGGCATCGAGAGCAATTCGATGCTGGAGCTGGAGCCGCCGGTGCACACCAGGCTCAGAACCCTGGTCAACCGCGCCTTCGTCTCGCGCCAGGTCGAGCGGCTGCGGCCGCGCGTGGAGGCGCTGGCCAATGAGCTGATCGACCGTTTCGAACCGCGCCAGGTCGATCTATTGCCCAGCTTCGCCGCACCTTTGCCGATCACCATCATTGCCGAAATGCTCGGTGTGCCGGTCGAAATGGGGCCGCAACTGCTCGACTGGTCGCACCGGATGGTGGCCATGTACATGCATGGCCGGACGCGCGAGACCGAGGAAGCGGCCAATCGCGCCGCGCACGATTTTTCCGACTTTTTGCGCGGCTATGTCACCGAGCGGCGCAAGAAGCCTGGCGACGACCTGCTGTCGCTGCTGATCGCGGCGCAGGAGGATGGCCAGAAGCTGTCGGAAAACGAGTTGGTCTCGTCCGCCATCCTGTTGCTCAATGCCGGCCACGAGGCGACCGTCCATCAAACCGGCAACGCCGTGCGCACGTTGCTGGCGCAAGGCGGCGACCCCGGCCGTTTTTTCACCTCGCCGGAAGCAACCGCTGCAACGGTCGAGGAGTGCCTGCGCTTCGACGCGCCGCTGCACATGTTCACCCGCTACGCCTATCAGGAGGTCGAGGTGACATCGGGGGTTGTCGTACAACCGGGCGAGACGATCGGCCTGCTGCTCGGCATGGCCAATCATGATCCGCTTGCCTTTGCCGAACCTGGCGCCTTCCGGCCCGGCCGACTAGACCAGAAGAATGTCTCGTTCGGCGCCGGTATCCATTTCTGCATCGGTGCGCCGCTGGCGCGGCTGGAGTTGCAGGTGTCGCTGAAAACCCTGTTCGAGCGGCAGCCGCAACTCCATCTTGCGGAGCAGCCGCGCTTCCGCGACACCTATCATTTCCATGGGCTGGAAAAGCTCACTGTGAGCTTGTGAGGACGGCGGAGCCGACGCATGCCCGAGAAAATGAGATTCGCCTTTCTACAGGAACCACCCCTTCTGCTTTATCGACGGATCGGGACGTCTGGGCGGCAGCGATGCCCAACTGGCCAAGAGGGTCTGCCTGACGCTCGGGCTGGAACTTTTGCCCATCGAGACCGAGTTTGCCGAGCTGCTGCCTGGGCTTGCCGAAGGGGTGGGACATGACCACCGGCCTGTTCATTTCCGAAGACCGCCGGAAGCTGGTCGACTTCACAAGGCCGATCTGGATGCTGGCGGATGGATTGCTGGTCGCGAAAGACAATCCCCGCGCCTTTGATGGCTATCGGTCCGTCGCCAATGATCGGACGGCGCTGATCGGCGTCATATCGGGCCAGATCCAGCACCGGACGGCCCTGCAAAACGCTATTCAGCCCGAACGGCTAAGGATATTTGCCACCCAGGCCGAAGCAGCTAACGCCGTCGCGGCCGGCGTGGTGCATGCCTATGCGAGTGTAGCGCTCGCGCATCGCGGCTATCTGAGCCGGCGACCCGACGCGCCTCTCGACGTCGTCGACGTCCCGGCAGTCGAAAAACAGCCAGCGCCCGGCGCTTTCGCTCTCGCCAAAGGCAGTGCCACCCTGCTCCAGCGCGTCGACTTATGCCTCAGTGATTTGCTTGGCAGTCCCTGGCACAGGGAGATGATGAGCGGATACGGCTTTTCCGACACTGACATCGATCGGCTTTTGTGAAGTCCAAGCGCGCCGCGAGATCAGAGCTTGACCACATACTCCTTGCGGGTCGTTTCAAGCACTTCCCAG
This sequence comes from Mesorhizobium sp. P160219, assembly GCF_057786095.1. NCBI lineage: Bacteria > Pseudomonadati > Pseudomonadota > Alphaproteobacteria > Hyphomicrobiales > Phyllobacteriaceae > Mesorhizobium > Mesorhizobium sp. P160219. Next base: position 3,664,641 of record NZ_JBYNWG010000001.1, on the reverse strand, counting down.
CTGCCCCTGAAGCCTGGCCTGAGCACGAAGCTGTCGCCGGCCCGGACCGTGCGCGCCTCGCCGCCATCCTCGGCAACCACCGAGACGCCGGACAGGATGTGGCAGAACTCCCATTCGTCATATTCGATGCGCCATTTGCCCGGCGTCGCTTCCCAGATGCCGGCATAGAGGCGGCCATCGCGCTCCTCGACATTCCAGGTGCGGAACTTCGGATCGCCCGCAATCAGACGATCCGGCGCCGGGGCGCCATGTTCGGCGTCGACGCTGTCGGTCGATATTGCCAAGTAATGCGCGGACAGGGTTTGCCTCCAACAGATTAGTGACTAGTGAGTAGTGCAGAGTAGTGACTAGTGAGTAGTGAGTAGTGAGTAGTGAGCGGAAAGCGCTCCCTCGAGCGGGTGGCTGATCACTAATCACTGCTAACTAGTGAATACCGACTACTACTCACTACTCACTACTCACTACTCACTACTCACTACTCACTACTCACTACTCACTACTCACTACTCACTACTCACTAAAAAAATTCAAACCTTGGTCAAAGCCTGTTCCAGATCGGCGACGATGTCGTTGACATCCTCGATGCCGACGGAAAGCCGGACCGTGTCCGGTCCGGCACCCGCCTTGACCTTCTGCTCGTCGGAAAGCTGGCGATGCGTGGTCGAGGCCGGATGGATGACCAGCGACTTGGTATCGCCGACATTGGCGAGGTGCGAGAACAGTTCGAGCGCCTCGACGAACTTGATGCCTGCGTCGTAGCCGCCCTTCAGGCCGAAGGTGAAGACAGCACCGGCGCCTTGCGGCGAGTATTTCTTCTGCAGCGCGTTGTTCTTGTCGCTGGGCAGGCCGGGATAGTTGACCCAGGCGACCTTGGGGTGGTTGGACAGCCAGCCGGCTACGGTGATCGCATTGTCGCAATGGCGCTGCATCCTGAGTGGCAAGGTCTCCAGCCCGGTCAGGATCAGGAAGGCATTGAACGGCGAAATCGCCGGGCCGATGTCACGCAGGCCAAGCACGCGCGCGGCGATGGCGAAAGCGAAATTGCCGAAGGTTTCGTGCAGGACAAGGCCGCCATATTCGGGGCGCGGCTCCGACAGCATCGGATATTTGCCGGATTTCGACCAGTCGAACGTGCCGCCATCGACGATGGCGCCGCCGATCGAATTGCCGTGGCCGCCGATGAACTTGGTCAGCGAATGGACGACGATGTCGGCGCCATGCTCGATCGGCCGCACCAGATAGGGCGAGGCCAGCGTGTTGTCGACGATGAGCGGCAAGCCGTGCTTGCGGGCGATGTCGCCGATTTTCTCTATGTCGACGAAGGTGCCGCCGGGATTGGCCAGGCTCTCGATGAAGATCGCCTTGGTCTTGTCGTCTATCTGGCTTTCGAAGGTGGAGACGTCGTTGGTGTCGGCCCAACGCACCTCCCAGCCGAAATTCTTGAAGGCATGGCCGAACTGATTGATCGAACCACCGTAAAGCCTTGTGGCGGCGACGAAATTATCGCCAGGCCGCATGAGATTGTGGAACACGATCACCTGTGCGGCATGGCCGGAAGCAACGGCAAGTGCAGCCGTGCCGCCTTCGAGCGCCGCGATCCGCTCTTCCAGCACCGCCTGGGTCGGGTTCATGATGCGGGTGTAGATGTTGCCGAAGGCCTTCAGCCCGAACAGCGAGGCGGCATGGTCGGCATCGTCGAACACAAAGGAGGTCGTCTGGTAGATCGGCGTGGCGCGTGCGCCCGTCGCCGGGTCGGGCTTGGCGCCGGCATGGACGGCGAGCGTGTTGAAACCGGGCGTGCGGGTCATCGAAAACCTCCCTGAGCGGTAAACGTGTGAATGATGAAATGGTCAATGGTGAGCGATGAATGGTGGTCGCAAAGTCGGCCAGTCCCACCTTGATTGCAAGCCGCTCATATGCGGCTTTACCCGGCTTCCAGGAAAATCCTTCTATTCACCATTCACCATTCACTGCCTTACTTCTGGCGCACACCGAAACTCTGGAATCCCGACCGCATCAGCGGCTTCTTCGACGAAAGCACACCGGAGTTGACGCCGGTCCAGCCGATCTCGCCCGACAGCTTGCCATATTCGATCTTCGGGCAGCGGTTCATCACCACCTTTATACCGGCCGCCTCGGCACGCGCGGCCGCCTCGTCATCGCGCACGCCAAGCTGCATCCAGACGACTTTCGGCAAGGGGTCGAGCTTCAGCACCTCATCGACAATGCCGGGCACCGCTGCGGAGGCGCGAAAGATGTCGACCATGTCGACCGGTTCAGGCAGATCGGCAAGGCTGGCATAGGTCATGCGGCCGAGGATTTCCTTGCCGGCCTGCCCCGGATTGATCGGAAACACCGAAAAGCCCTTGGCCAGCAGGTATTTCAGCACGAAAAAGCTCGGCCTGACATCGTTGGCCGACGCGCCGACCATGGCGATGGTCTTCACAGAATTGAGGATGCCGCCGATATAGGCATTGTCGTAGCTATCGTGATTCACTCGTCGGTCTCCCTCAGTGCTTCCTCCATAAAGGACTGCGGGTCCGTGCAGAAGTCGCGCATCATGCGAAAATGATCGGTATCGGTGAAATCTGTGGGGTCGAGGCCGAAGCGGCTGATGCGGAACAGCCGCGCGCCCGGACAGGCCATCAGCAGCGGCGAGTGCGTCGCCATGATCACTTGAGCCGTGCCGGACCGGTCCATGCGCCGCAGCATCTTCAGCAGCTCGATCTGCCGCGATGGCGACAGCGCGCTTTCGGGCTCGTCGAGGATGTAGATACCTTGCCGGCGGCAGCGCTCCTCGAAGAAGCGGATGAACCCTTCACCATGCGACCAGGACAGGAAATCCGGCGGCGCCCCGCCAGATTCCAGCGCCGCCTGATCGAGATAGCGGGCAACCGAGTAAAAAGATTCGGCGCGGAAGAACCAACCCGCTGTGACCTTCGGCAGCCAGTGGCCGCGCAACGTGTCGGCAAGCGCTGCACCACTCTCGTCGATGGCGCCGGAGTGGTCGACGGGCATGTAGCCCTTGCCGCCGCCGGCTTCGTCGTAACCGGCCAGCGCGCCGATCGCTTCCAGCAGCGTCGATTTGCCGGTGCCGTTTTCGCCGACAATGATGGTGATCGGCGTGGTGAATTCGAGCTCGAATTCGCGGCCGCGGAACAGAGGCAGGTTCCAGGGATACTTGTCCCAATCTTCCACGCGCTCGGGGTCAATCAGGATGCGTTTGAGATAAGGCGCCTTAAGCCGGGTCAGTTGCTTGCGATAGCCCATGCGGACGCTCAGTCCGGCAGCGAGATGGTGCCGTCATCCGCGATCGGGAAGGCCGGATTGTGTGCGACTTCCCAGACATGGCCGTCGGCATCGGCGAAATATCCATACCAGCCGGCCCAGAAGGCGCGGCCTGCCGGCTTGACGATCCTGCCGCCGGCCTTCTCGGCGGCCGCCAGCACGTCGTCGACTTCGGCATCGGAGCGGGTGTTGTAGGCGAGGTAGACCGCCGACGGTGCTGCGGCGAAGGCAATGCCTGAATCCTCCTCGGCGCTTGGCCTCGGGAACAGGCCGAGAATGGCGCCGCCCATCTGGAAGAAGGCGACGCCATCGGTGATGCCGGCGTGGCGCTTCAAGCCCATGCCTTCGTAAAAGCGCACGGCGCGCTCGAGATCGTCGGTGGCGATGGTGATGATGGAGATGCGCGGTTCCATGGATCGAAAACCTATTCGTCCGTCCATTCCGGTTTGCGCTTGCCGATGAAGGCGCCGATGCCTTCCTCGGCGTCGCGGGCCAGCATGTTCTCGACCATGACGCGGCCGGTATAGGCATACGCGTCCGCCAATCCCATCTCGGCCTGCGCGTAAAAGCCTTCCTTGCCGGTCTTGACCACCAGAGATGATTTGGAGGCAATGGTTTGCGCGTATTTGGTGACGATCTGATTCAGGTATTCGCGCGGCACGACGCGGTTGACCAGGCCGAATTCCTTGGCGGTTGCGGCATCGATGGTCTCGCCGGTGAGCAGCATTTCCATGGCGTGCTTGTGAGACACGTTGCGTGACAGCGCCACCATCGGCGTCGAACAAAACAGGCCGATATTGACGCCCGGCGTGCAGAAGGTCGCTTCATGCGAGGCAATGGCGAGGTCGCAACTGCAAACCAGTTGCAGCCCCGCAGCGGTGGCTAGGCCATCGACTTCGGCGATGATCGGGAGCGGATGGCGCACGATCTGCTGCATCAACGCCGCGCAAGCCGAAAATGTCTGCTCGAAAAACCCCTTGCCCTTGTCGGCGTCGGCGCGGCGCGCGGTCATTTCCTTGAGATCGTGACCGGCGCAGAAGACTTTCCCGGCGGCCGCCAAGACGATGACGCGGACCGATTTGTTGGCCTTGGCACGGTCGAGCTCGGCGCTCAATGCCGCCATGACGGAAAGCGACAAGGCATTGGCGGGCGGATTGGCGAGCGTCAGGCGCAGCACGCCCTTGTCCAGCCCGGCGATGACCGGCCCGTCTATGGCAACAGGTTTGATCGAAAGGATTTCGGCCATGACAAGGGTCTCCGCGATTCCGCCGGGCGCCGCCAGACTATCTAATATCGGATCGAGTTTCATCAACACCCATCGCTTGCGCCAGAGGTGTTGCCAGAAGCGCATCATTGCGTTCATACAGGCCCGGCATAGAACGAGAGACCGACATGCCCGCCCAGGACAATCTCAAGCCGGTGCTGACGGCGGCTGAAGTCAATGCGCTGATGGCCAGCGTCTACCCCCAGCTCAACGACGAGTTCACGTCGTATGAGGCGCTCGATGTGTTTCCCGGCGGCTGCACGGTGCGGCTCAACGCCAGCGAACGGCATTTGCGTCCCGGCGGCACGGTGTCCGGGCCCTCGCTGTTCACGCTGGCCGACATTGGCGGCTATGTCTGCGTGCTCAGCCATGCCGGGCCGGATGCGCTTTCGGTTACCGTCAACCTCAACATCAATTTTGTCCGCAAGGCCGAAGCCGGGCCGATCGACGGCCATTGCCGCATCCTGAAGCTGGGCAAGAGCCTGATGGTGTTCGATATCGACATCGTCGCCGGACCGAAGGGACACACGGTAGCGCATGCGACCGGCACCTATTCGATCCCGCCGAAGCGCGCCGCCGATGTGGTAAAATAATACCTTTTGATCAACCCTTTGTTTTTATTACACTTTACGAGCAGACGTGCTTTTCCCGCGCCTTGACGTGCACCACCCCCTCGCCTATAAGCCGTCACGAAGCAGCGGCCCGCAAAGGCCGCCGTTTTGTTATTGGCGGCGGGCAAGTGCCTTGTCGCCAATCCAAGCAACAAGAAACGCCTTCTTCGGAAGGTCAAAATCGAAAGCAGAAAATCCATGGCAACCTTTTCGCAGAAGCCTGCGGATGTGGTGAAGAAGTGGGTGCTGATCGACGCCGAGGGTCTCGTCGTCGGCCGTCTCGCCACTGTCATCGCCAATCATCTTCGCGGCAAGCACAAGCCCACCTTCACCCCGCATGTCGACGACGGCGATAACGTCATCGTCATCAATGCCGACAAGGTGGTGTTCACCGGCAAGAAGTTCACCGACAAGGTCTATTACTGGCACACCGGTCACCCCGGCGGCATCAAGGAGCGCACCGCGCGCCAGCTGCTCGAGGGCCGTTTCCCCGAGCGTGTCGTCGAGAAGGCCGTCGAACGCATGATCCCGCGCGGGCCGCTCGGCCGTCGTCAGATGAAGAACCTCCGCGTCTATGCAGGCACGGAACATCCGCATGTCGCCCAGCAGCCCGTCACCCTCGACGTCGGCGCGCTGAACGCCAAGAACAAGAAGGTTGCATAAGATGGCTGAGCTTTCCTCGCTCGCAGAATTGGGCGCCGCCACCGGCAACACCAACACCCAGCCGGCAGCACCCGTCCATGTCCAGAAGCTCGACAAGTCGGGCCGCGCCTATGCCACCGGCAAGCGCAAGAACGCCATCGCCCGCGTCTGGGTGAAGCCGGGTTCGGGCAAGATCGTCGTCAACGACAAGGAATTCGCGACCTATTTCGCGCGTCCGGTCCTGCAGATGATCCTCAACCAGCCGATCATCGCTTCCAACCGCGCCGGCCAGTACGACATCGTCGCCACCGTCATCGGCGGCGGCCTGTCCGGCCAGGCCGGTGCCGTTCGTCACGGCATCTCCAAGGCGCTGACCTACTATGAGCCGGCACTGCGCGCCGTGCTCAAGAAGGGCGGCTTCCTGACCCGCGACAGCCGCGTCGTCGAGCGCAAGAAGTACGGCAAGGCGAAGGCCCGTCGTTCCTTCCAGTTCTCGAAGCGCTAAGCGCTGCGACGTTCCAGACATCGAAAGGCCGCCTCCGGGCGGCCTTTTCTTTTGGGTCTCGGCAGTCACCCCACCCGGCGCTTCGCGCCGACCTCCCCATCGAGGGGAGGTAGGAGGTCGCGGCAGTTTTGCCGCCCGGACAATCCACGATGGTCCAGCGGCTAGCAAACCAGTTCGACCATAAAAACGCGGCACCCTACCTCCCCTCGATGGGGAGGTCGGCGCGAAGCGCCGGGTGGGGTGATGGCGCCGGCCTCGGTTCAAGTCTCAGAACTTGCCGGCCTTGATGTAATCGATAAACGCCCGTAGCGGCGCTGGAACCAGACGCCGTCCGGGATAGTACAGAAATGGTCCGGGAAAACTCTGCCACCACGGTTCGAGCACGGGCTCCAGGGCGCCGCTTTCGAAGTGAGGGCGAAGCCAGCCCTCGAAGAGAGCGACGATGCCGCTGCCGGCAATGGCCGCATGGACGGCAAGATCGCTCGCCCCGCCGATCCGCACGATCAACGGCCCCGTCGTGTCGACACGCACCACCTCGCCGTCGCGCTCGAATTCCCACGGCAGCATCGCACCGCTGGCAAAACGACCGCGCAGACAAGCATGGCCAAGCAGGTCGCTCGGGTGCTGCGGCCGCCCATGGCGCTCGAGATAGGCGGGGCTGGCGCCAGTGGCGAAGCGCTGGACGCGCGGTCCGATCGGCACCGCGATCATGTCCTGCTCCAGTCGCTCGTCATAGCGGATGCCGGCGTCGCAGCCCGCCGCCAGCACGTCGACGAAGTTCTCATCGGCGATGACCTCCAGCCGAATGCCGGGATAGGCGGCGAGGAAGCCCGGAACGATGTCGGGCAATATCAGCCGCGCGGCGCTGACCGGGACGTTGAGGCGCAGCGAACCAGCCGGCCTGTCGCGAAAGCCATTGACCACGTCGAGGGCCGCCTCCACCTCCGACAGCGCCGGGCCAAGCCGTCCGAGCAGGCTGAGACCTGCGTCGGTCGGAACGACGCTGCGTGTCGTGCGGTTGAACAGCCTGACGCCGAGCTGCGTCTCCAGGCGGCGCACCGCTTCGCTCAGGCCCGACGCGCTGCCGCCGCCGGCGCGAGCCCCTTCGCGAAAGCCGCCGGCACGCGCCACCGTCACGAAAGCGTTCAGATCGCCAAGGTCCATCATTGTTCGCCATTCCGCACAAGCTGTACGGATTGTACCTTATTATCCCGAGGTTGAGCAGCGTCTATCTTCGCCTCCTCAAAGGAGACCGACCATGTCCACCATCCAAAAATCCGGCACATTCACCCTCGGCAGCCACACCGTGAAACGGCTCGGCTACGGCGCCATGCAACTTGCCGGCCCGCACGTTTTCGGTCCGCCGAAGAATCATGACGCGGCCATTGCAGTGCTGCGCGAAGCGGTGGCCTCCGGGGTCAACCACATCGACACCAGCGACTATTATGGCCCGCATGTCACCAACCAGCTGATCCGCGAAGCGCTGGCGCCCTATCCGCAAGACCTCGTCATCGTCACAAAGATCGGGGCGCGGCGCGGCAGCGACGGCTCATGGCTGCCTGCCTATTCCGCCAAGGAACTTGAGCAGGCCGTGCACGATAATCTCAGGAATCTCGGTCTTGAGGTGCTGGATGTCGTCAATCTGCGCATCATGTTCGGGGTGATGGGTCCCGCCGAGGGCTCGATCGAGCCGCAGTTGACCGCGCTTGCCGAACTGCAGCGCAAGGGTCTGGTGCGCCATATCGGCCTGAGCAACGTCACCCCAGCGCAGGTCGAGGAAGGCCGTGGGATCGCCGAGATCGTCTGCGTGCAGAACCAGTACAATCTGGCGCATCGCGACGACGACGGGTTGATCGATGAACTGGCGCGCGCCGGTATCGCCTACACGCCGTTCTTCCCGCTCGGCGGTTTCAGCCCGCTGCAGTCGTCGACCTTGTCGGATGTGGCCGCGCGGCTCGGCGCCACACCCTTGCAGGTTGCGCTCGCCTGGCTGCTGCGCCGCTCGCCGAACATCCTGCTGATCCCGGGGACGTCGTCGATCGGGCATTTGAGAGAGAACCTGGCGGCGGCGGAACTGGAGCTGTCGGCCGATGTGCTAAGGGAATTGGATGGGGTGGCGAAAGCGGCGTGAAGATTTTGCGGGCGGCGCTGTCACCCCACCCGCGCCTTCGGCGCGACCTCCCCATCGAGGGGAGGTAGGAGGTCGCGGCAGCCTTGCATGCCTCGCAATCGCTACGACTGTCGGAATCTAAAGCGCCAACGCCCTACCTCCCCTCGATGGGGAGGTCGGCGCGCAGCGCCGGGTGGGGTGATGGCGCCGACGTACGATTACTAATTGATACTCGCCGTATTCGCGGCTCGGCCGGCTTCGCCTCATCCACATAAGGCACCCTAAACCCGTTGGCCCCCAGCCAGCCAATGGCAGCCTTCGGTTCGTCGGTCTGGATGATGGTGGCGCCGCGTTCGGCCCAGAAACCGTGGTCTCGGCCGGCATGCCGGCCTGCACCGCCAGTTCATCGCCGCAGCCGCCGGAGAGGAAGCCGCCGGGCCTTGCACCTTGGCGATACAAGTCCTTCGCCAAGCTGTGACTGGCATCTTGCGTGCCGGTTCTGTAGTTGTGGCAGCCCGATGAACAAAGAAGGACCCGTAATGGCGAACCAGACCATCGACAACGCGTTCACCGCCCGCTCCAAGACGGGGCCTTCCTTCGAGCCGACCTATGCCGGCGCGCTCTCGTTCATGCGGCGCAAATACACCAAGGATGCAAAGGGCGCGGACGCCGTCGTGTGGGGCATTCCGTTCGATGCCGCCGTCACCAACCGGCCGGGCGCGCGCTTCGGGCCGCAGGCGATCCGCCGCGCCTCGGCGATCCTCGACAACGACCCGCAATATCCGTTCTCGCGCGACCTGTTCGAGCATCTCGCCGTCATCGACTATGGCGATTGCCTGCTCGATTCGGGCAATCACCAGAAGACACCAGGCACGATCGAGCGCGAGGCGGCGAAGATCCTGAAATCGGGTGCCTTCCTGTTGTCGCTCGGCGGCGACCATTTCGTCACCTGGCCGCTGCTCAAGGCGCATGCCGCCATCCATGGGCCGCTGGCGCTGGTGCAGTTCGACGCGCATCAGGACACCTGGCCTGACGATGGCAAGCGCATCGACCACGGTTCGTTCGTCGGGCGCGCCGTCAATGAGGGCATCATCGATCCTGATCGTTCGATCCAGATCGGCATCCGCACGCATGCCCCCGATACGTTCGGCATCAAGATCCTTTACGGTCACGAGATCGAGGAGATGCGGGCTTCCGACATCGCCTATGCGATCGTCGACCGCACCGGCGGCAGGAAGACCTATCTCACCTTCGACATCGACTGCCTCGACCCGGCCTTTGCGCCCGGCACCGGCACGCCGGTTGCCGGCGGACCGTCCTCGGCGAAAATCCTGTCGACGCTGCGCCAGCTCGGCCAAGTCGATATTGTCGGCGCCGACGTCGTCGAGGTTGCGCCGGCCTATGATCACGCCGATATAACGGCGATCGCCGGCTCGATGGTGGCCATGCACTATCTCGGCCTGGTGGCCGAGCGAAAAGCGCGGGCGGAAGAGCTGAACAGCGGCAACCATGGCGCGGCAAACCATGGCCAGGGCATATAGGCCTGAATTAGCAGGGAATTGACGGGCACATGAAACCGAAAATCTTCATCGATGGCGAACACGGCACCACCGGCCTGCAGATCCGGGCGCTGCTGGCCGAGCGCGGCGACCTCGAGATCATCTCGATCCCGGCCGAGCGCCGCAAGGAAACGGCGGCGCGCGCCGAGTTCCTCAATGCAGCCGATGTCGCCATCCTGTGCCTGCCGGATGCGGCTGCCAAGGAAAGCGTATCGCTGATTGCCAACGACACCACCAAGGTGATCGACGCCTCCACGGCGCATCGCGTAGCCGAGGGCTGGGAATATGGCTTTGCCGAGATGGAAAAGGGCCAGGCCAAGATCATCGCCAATGCAAAACGCGTCGCCAATCCCGGCTGCTGGCCGCAAGGACCGATCGCGACACTGCGGCCGCTGGTCGCCGCCGGCCTGCTGCCGGCGGATTTCCCGATCACCGTCAATGGCATTTCGGGCTATTCGGGCGGCGGCCGGCCGATGATCGAGGACTATGTCGCCAAGGGCGAGGATGCCTCTGAATTCCAGGTCTATGGGCTGACCCTGCAGCACAAGCATGTGCCGGAGCTGCGCACCTATGCGAAGCTGTCGCACGATCCGATCATGCAGCCGGCGGTCGGCAATTTCGCCCAAGGCATGATCACAGTGGTGCCGCTGCAGCTCGGCGGGCTCGACCATGTGCCGGTCGGCGCCGAACTGCACGCGGCAATCGCCGACCATTTTGCCGCCATCAAGGGCGGCGTGGTCGAGGTAGCTCCTTACGAGCACGTGGAGCGCCTGCCCGAGATCAATCCCGAGGTCTATAACGGCACCAACCGCATGAAGGTCTATGTCTTTGCCAATGACGACAGGGCGCAGGCGCTGCTGATTGCGGTCTATGACAATCTCGGAAAGGGCGCCTCGGGTGCTGCCGTTCAGAACATGGATCTGATGCTCGGCCTTTAATTCAGTTGGAGAGAGCATGTTGCCCGAAAACCGCTTAACACTTTTCGGCATCACGCTCTGAATGGACGCGCCTGCATTTCCAAAGCGCTGGAAGATCAGCGCGCCCGAGCTCATTGCGGAGACGTTTTCGAGCCGCATCTGGAAGGTGCGGCGTGAGGACGGCTCGCCGGCCATCGTCAAGGCGCTCAAACCATTCGACGATGTCGAGGACGAGTTGCGCGGCGAGCACTATCTCGCATGGCGGCGCGGCGAAGGCGCGGTGCGGCTGCTTGGCCGGGACGGCCACCGCATGCTGCTCGAATATGCCGGCGACACCCTGCTTTCCGACGTTCTGGCCAAAGAAGGCGACAACGCCGCGACCGCAATCGCGGCCGAGTTGATGGGGAGACTGTTCTCGCCCTCAAGACACCCTGCCCCGCCGGACCTGCAGCCGCTGCGGACACGGTTTGCCAGCCTGTTCAAAAAGGCCGGAGCCGATCGCGACGCCGGAGAGCACAGCCTCTATATCGAGGCCGCCGAAATCGCGGACCGGCTGCTCGATGCCCCGCATGCGGTCAAGCCGCTGCATGGCGACCTGCATCACGACAACATTTTGCACGGTGCGCGCGGCTGGCTGGCGATCGACCCGAAGGGCGTGCTCGGCGATCCCGGCTTCGACGCCGCCAATCTGTTCTACAACCCACTGGGGCGCGACGACCTCTGCCTCGATCCCGAGCGCATCGCGCATATGGCTGAGATCTTCGCCAGGACACTCGGCCAGACGCCGGCTGCCATTCTCGACCATGCCATCGCCTATGGCTGCCTGTCGGCCGCATGGCATCATGAGGACGAGAATGCGGTCGACGAGAACCGCGAGCTGTCGGTTGCGGGAGTGATCCGAAAGGTGCGGCTCAGCTTCTGACCGGCGCAGCCTCGCGCTTTAGACGTAGCGAGGCAGTTCGTTCGCGAAATAGATTATTGCGACGGCCAAGACACCGTAGACGATGTACCTGCGTTCATGGGCGGCCGCGTTGGCAGTGGATAGGCGCCCTTGTTGCCGCGCCAGTGGGCGGCGGCAAATCCCAGCAGGACCAGCGCGAAGGCCTGATGGGTCAGCGCCATGTGCAGCGGCACCTGCATCAGCAGCGTGCCGATGCCGATCGAGGCCTGCACCAGCACCAGCAGAAACAGCAGCGTTGCGCGGCGTGCGTGTGTCGTGCCCGGCAGCCGCCGGCGCGTCGCTATCATATGCCAGAGCGCGATGGCAAAGACCGTATAGGCGCCGAGCCGGTGGACGAACTGCACCGTCTTCGGGTTCTCGAAGAAATTGCGCCAGGCCGGTTCGAGCAGCAGCAGCTCGCCGGGGATGATCTTGCCGTCCATCAGCGGCCAGGTGTTGTAGCTCAGGCCGGCGTCGAGCCCTGCGACCAGCCCGCCGAGATAGATCTGGACCAGCGCCAGCAGCACGATGAAACCGGCCAGTCTTTGCGTCGACCGGCCGGCGGCAGGCTCCGAATGCGGCGCCAGCCCGCGCGCGACCACCATGGTGGCAGTGAAGATCAGGGCGGCAAGCGTCAAATGCGTCGCCAGCCGGTACTGGCTGACGGAGACGCGGTCGACCAGGCCGGAGGCCACCATCCACCAGCCGATGGCGCCTTGCAGGCCACCAAGCAGCAGAATACCGACCAGCTTTGGCCCAAGGCCGCGCTCGATGCGGCGCGTCGCCCACAAGACCAGCAACGGCAGGCCGAAGACCAGGCCGACACTGCGCGCCAGGATGCGGTGCGCCCATTCCCACCAGAAGATCGATTTGAAGGCGTCCAGGCTCATGCCCTTGTTGAGCTCGGCATATTGCGGAATCTTTTGATAAAGCTGGAATTCCTCCTGCCACTCCGCGTCATTGAGCGGCGGTATCACACCGTGGATCGGCTTCCACTCGGTGATCGACAGGCCGGAATTGGTGAGCCTGGTGGCGCCGCCGACCAGCACCAGCGCAAACAGCACCAGAAGCACGACATACAGCCAGCCGCGCACCAGCGCCCGATTTTTCAAGTCGCGATCGCGGTCAATGTAAGGCGCGGCGGCTGATATGGCGGCCATGGTTGGTCCCGGCAGGTTGACGTGGCGGATTGGTGAACCATCGCAACCCGGCTGACAAGACCGGACGGCGCGGCACGCCGTCGCGCCGCATCTCCCGGGTTGCACAGGCGCGCGGTTGGGCCTAAGCGGAGGCGATCAACGAGAACGCTCATGCCCATCCGCCTGAAAAAGCTGATCGGAACTTTCCTGCTGGTGGCGCTGGTCATCATCTATGCGCTGGTCGCGTCGATCATAGCGGTCGCGCAGCTGTCGCAATCCAGCCCGCTGGTGCACTTCCTGTTCTTCCTGTTCAGCGGCCTGTTCTGGGTGCTGCCTGCGATGGGCATCATCAAATGGCTGATCCTGGAGCCGCCGCCGAAAGGCTGAAGAGCCCGCCCCAGGTTAGATGGTGACCACCATTTTGCCGGCATTGGCCAGCGGCGTCGTTAAGCCCGACAACATGGTGCGGATATGGGCGACGCTCTGGTAGCGGCCGTTGATCGAAATGCGCGGCAGCGCGTGCAGGAAGCCGGCGTGCTCGGCGTGCAGCACGCCGTGGCGAGTGGTCACCGCCGAGGCGAAGCCGGCGTCGCGGGCAAAGCCCACTTCGCGGCAGCCGACAGCGCTGGCGTAACCATAGGGGTAAGCGAGATGACGGGGGTCTTCGCCGAGCTGCGCCTGCAGTTGGCGCCTGACGTCGACGATCTCATGGCGCGCATCGCCTTCGTCGAGCCGCTTCAGATTGCGGTGGTTGACCGTATGCGCGCCGATCGTCACCAGCCTGTGCCCGGCCACGGCGCGGATATCGTCCCAAGTCATCAGCGTGCTTGGGCGCAAGCCATCGAGGTCGATGCCGTTCGAGCGCGCCAGATCGCGCAGCACAGCGCGCTGATCCTCCTCGCGCACCTCGAGCGTCAGATAGGCATGCAGACGCGCATTGGCGTGGAGTTTCTTGCCGTGGGTCGAGCAGTCGATGGTCACCGGCCCCTTCGGCGTCGCCAGCGTCAAACGCTCCCGCGCGTTGACGATATCCTCGACCACGTCCCACCATAAATCGGCGCTGCCGTCGATCAGACCCGGCGCGACATAGATGGTGATCGGCGCGTCGTGCTTTTCCAGCACTGGCAGCGCTTCGGTCATGTTGTCGCGATAGGCGTCGTCGGCGGTGATGGTGGCGAACTGGCCGTCCTTGCCGCCGGCCTTGATGCGCTCGATCGCCTCGTCGAGGGTGACGAAGGCATAGCCCCTCGCCTTCATGTCGGCGACGAGAGCGTCGAGGAATCGCGGGGCGATGTTGAGGTGGCGGTTGACGCCGTCCGGCTTCTCCGGCGTGGCGGTGACCCGATGCAACATGAGGATTGCGCCAATGCCGCCGACGAACGGCTTGGCCAGCGGTGCAAGGCCGGTAAAGCGGGCGATATTAAGCGCCAGTTTCCGAACTGCCTCACCACCGTCGATCATTCATTCACCTTTTGCGCCTAGGCTCGATCCAAGCACGGAACGCGCCGACGCGAACTCCTGATCGCGACGAATACGCCTTAAGGATTGAGGTATGGTTGACGCCACCGCGTCATTTGACGGCAATCGGCTCGCCGCAAGCAAGGCGTCTGCGCGTGCGCCGGCTGCCGACCAGACCAGTCTGTCGGTGTCGATCGCAGATGCTGCCGCGCTCGCCTCTTACGGCGAATTCTGCCGTTCGGCGCTGTTTGCGCCGGCGCAAAGCGCGGCCTGGGTTCGTGCCTGGACGGCGCAGGCCAATCCCGATGCCGTCATTGCCACGCTGACAATCGAGGACAGGCCGGTCTTTGCACTGGCACTGGAAATCACGCGAACTGGTCCATTCCGCGTCGCCCGCTTCATGGGCGGGCGCCATGCCAACGGCAATTTCGCCGCCGCCGATCCGGCATGGCTGGCAAAGGCCGATGCCGGGGGGATCCGCAGGCTGGTGACGGCGATCGGCAAGGCGCGTCCCGACATCGATCTCGTTGCCTTGGAAAGGCTTCTGCCCGACCTCGATGGCGTTGCCAATCCGCTGGCGGCGTTCTCCAACTTTCCGAGCCCAAACCTGTCGCTCGCCGTCAATCTCGACGGTGGTTTCGATGCGCTGCTGTCGCGTGTGGGCGGCAAGCGCAAGCGCAAGAAGCACCGTTCGCAGACACGCAAGTTCGAGGCGGTCGGCGTTCATCGCCGCATCGAGGCGCAGACACCCGAAGACGTGAACCGGCTGCTCGACGCTTTCTTCGAGATGAAGGAGTTCCGCTTCGCCAAGATGGGCATCGCCAATGTCTTCGGCGAGCCGGAGGTGCGGGCTTTCTTCCGTGCCCTCTTCGCCGGCGCGCTGGCCGAGGAGAAACCGGCCTTTGTGCTGCATGGGCTCGAAGTGGCCGGCAAGCTGCGCGCAATCACCGGCTCGAGCCGCTCGGGCAAACGCCTGATCTGCGAATTCGGCGCCATCGCCGAGGACGATCTCGGCCACACCAGCCCCGGCGATTTCCTTTTCTTCGACATCATCGAGGAAGCCTGCCAAACAGGCTTCGATGTCTATGATTTCTCGGTCGGCGACGAGCCCTACAAGCGGCTCTGGTGCGATATCGAGACCCAGCATTTCGAGGTGCTGGCGCCCCTGACGCTGAAGGGACGCGCCCTGGCGTCGGCGCTGCGGCAGGGCGCACGGGCGAAAGCCTTCATCAAGAACAACCCGACGGTCTGGAAGCTGACCAAGATGCTGCGCCGCAAGGCCGCCGGACAGGCAGCGCCCGCTCCCACGGACGACGAAAACTAGCGTTCAGAAATTCAGCGCTTCGCGGAGCGCCGGGCCGGCCCTGACCCGCAGGTCGAGATCCGCCTCGATGTGGTCGATATGGTGCAGCATCAGCCGGCTCACCAACCCGCAATCGCCGCTTTCCAGCGCGCCGACCATTTCCGTGTGCTCACTGTGTCCGCAGGCCGACACGCCGGATCGTCCGTAAAGGGCGATCACCAGCGACGAACGCGCCACCAGCTCCTCCATGAAGCGCTGCAGGATGGCATTGCCGGCGACGGAGGCGAGCAGCAGGTGGAAATCGCCTGATGCCTTGATTTCGGAGCGCCGCGCGGTTGGGCCGCGCTCGGCGATGAAGCGGCCTTCCTCGTCGAGCTGCGCGCGGAACGCAGCGATATCGGTGGCTGTGACCCGCCCGCAGGCGGCAATGGCGATGCCCGGCTCGATCAGCCGGCGCGATGCGAACACCTGGCGCGCTTCCTCGGGCGTAGGGTTGGCGACGAAGGCGCCACGGTTGCGCTCGGTACGCACCAGCCCCTCGAAGGACAGCATCTGCAGCGCCGCGCGCGCGACCGTGCGCGAGACGTCGAACAGCGTGCCGACCTCGCCTTCCGACAGCTTGGTGCCGGGCGTCAGCCGACGGTCAACGATGGCGTCCCGCAGATTGTCGCGAATCGCCTGGGCGCGATCCTGGTTGGCGCTGTCGGCGGAATGGATCTGATCGGCAATGTTCATGGCGATGATGGTTCCCAGCCTCTTTCTAGCGCAACTCGTCGCCTGCGCACGAGAGGCAAAGTGGACACGAAGCCAAAAAAGATTGCATACGATTCTTGCGCGGATCGCGCACAATCGCCCATAATTTGTGCAATGCACAAGATAGCCCACCGGCTAGGCAGTGGGCACGAATTCCGATTTTGCTGATGATTCAAACGCTTGGCCGAATCTCGCCGATTGGCACGCATAATGCATTGGTTGACGCGACCAAACGGGGAAGCCTGAATGTCCAAAGCCGCCGAGATCGACATCGTCTCCGTTTCGAAAGTGTACGGAACGACGACTGCCGTCGAGGCCATCAGCCTGAAGATACCGGCAGGCACCTATTGCTGCCTGCTTGGCCCCTCCGGCTGCGGCAAGACCTCGACGCTGCGCATGATCGCCGGCCACGAAAGCATTTCGTCGGGCGATGTCCGCCTCGGCAACATCGTCGTCACCGACTTGCCGCCGGCAAAGCGTGGCACGGCGATGATGTTCCAGTCCTATGCGCTGTTTCCGCATCTCGACCTTGTCGACAATGTCGCCTTCAGCCTGAAGATGAAGGGCGTCGACAAGGAGCAGCGCCGTGCCAAGGCGCTCGACATGCTCAAGCTGATGCAGATGGAGGCCTATGCGACGCGCCGGCCGGCGCAGCTTTCCGGCGGCCAGCAGCAGCGTGTTGCACTCGCCCGCGCTCTGATCACCGATCCCGAGGCGCTGCTGCTCGACGAGCCGCTGTCGGCACTCGACCCGTTCCTGAAGATACGCATGCGCGCCGAGCTGAAGAAATTGCAGACCTCGCTTGGCATCACTTTCGTCCACGTCACCCACAGCCAGGAAGAGGCCATGGCCTTGGCGGACCTGATCGTGGTGATGAATGACGGCCGCATCGAACAGGCGGCGCCGCCGCGAGATGTGTTCGAAAGGCCGGCCACCGCCTTCGTCGCGCGCTTCATGGGTGACCACAATGTCATCTCCGGCCGGGTTACCGGCGCGCGCGACGGCATGGTCGTCTTCGACGTCAATGGTGGCGCCTCGCTCGCCGCCCGCGGGCAAGGCCGGGAGGCGGGCCAGGAGGTGGGCACGCCGATCGACATCGCCATCCGCACCGACCATGTGCGCATCGGCGAAGCACCCTCTCCCGGCCTCGGCTTCACCGGCATCGTCTCCAACATCGAATATCGCGGCGCCACGGTGAAGCTGTCGGTCACCGGCGGCGGCATCGACGATTTCACCGTTATCATCGACGATTCCGACTTCTTCGCCAAACCCGTCGCCCTTGGCGACGCCGTACCGCTCGCCTGGGATTCCGAGGACGCCATCGTCCTCGGCCGCCTTCATTCATGAATTCAACGAAGCAAAACAAAACAGGGGAATAGGAATGACAAAAACAGTAGAAACAAAGACCGGAATTTCGCGACGTTCGTTGCTCAAGACAGGTGCGGCCGCCGTCGGCCTCGCCGCAGGCTCGGGCGCCATTACAGGCTTCCCGACCATCTGGGCGCAGTCCAACATCACGCTGCGCCAGTTCGGCACCGGCGTGTCGAACCTGAACGCGATCGCCGACAAGTGCAAGGCCGACCTCGGCATCACGCTGGAAATGACGGCGACCGATTCGGACGCGGCCGCCCAGCGCGCCGTGACCCAGCCCGACAGCTATGACATCGCCGACATCGAATACTGGATCTGCAAGAAGGTGTTCCCGAGCGGCGTGCTGCAGCCGATGGATGTCAGTAAGCTGAAATACTACGACGAGCTGGTGCCGTTGTTCAAAACCGGCAAGCTGACGCCCGACAGCATCATTGCCCAGGGCACCGCGCCGCACACGGTCGGCTATGTCGAAGCGCAGGACTCAAAGACCTTCGCCAAGGCGCCGACCAAGTGGTTCACCATGGTGCCGACGATCTACAACGCCGATACGCTAGGCATCCGGCCCGACCTCGTCGGCCGCGACATCACCACCTGGGCCGACATCATGGACCCGGCCTTCAAGGGCAAGACCGCGATCCTTAACATCCCGTCCATCGGCATCATGGATGCGGCCATGATCATGGAGGCCACAGGCAGCATCAAATATGCCGACAAGGGCAACATGACCAAGGAAGAGATCGACAAGACGATCGACTTCCTCATCAAGGCCAAGCAGGCCGGCCAGTTCCGCGCCTTCTGGAAGTCGTTCGACGAGAGCGTCAATCTGATGGCATCGGGCGAAGTGGTCATCCAGTCGATGTGGTCGCCGGCCGTCGCCGCCGTCCGCTCCAAGGGCATCGCCTGCCGCTTCCAGCCGCTCAAGGAAGGCTACCGGTCATGGGGCGGCGGCCTTGGCCTTGCCGCCCATCTCAAGGGCGCCGAGCTCGACGCCGCCTACGAATACATCAACTGGTATACGTCGGGCTGGGTCGGCGGCTATCTCAACCGCCAGGGCTACTATTCCGCCAATATGGTCTCGGCCAAGAAGTTCATGTCCGAGGACGAATGGGGCTACTGGATCGAAGGCAAGCCGGCCAAGGGCGAGATCAAGGCGCCGGACGGCACCGTCATGGAAAAGGCCGGCGCCGTGCGCGACGGCGGCTCGTTCGAAGAGCGTATGGGCAAAGTCGCCTGCTGGAACTCGGTCATGGGCGAGGACCGCTACATGGTGAAGCGCTGGAACGAGTTCATCGCGGCGTAGAGCGGACGCGTTCACTGTGATGTTGCGATCCTTCGCGCCCCCCTCTGTCCTGCCGGACATCTCCCCCACTTGGGGGGAGATTGGCAGCGTCATGGCCGGCTCTTCGTTAGCAACGTTGGAGTTTGGCGAAGGCCGTTATGAGAGTTCGATCTCCCCCCTCGTAGGGGAGATGTCCGGCAGGACAGAGGGGGGCGCGAAGGATCGCAAGTCATCGCGATCACGCGGAGGATTTTCCCAATGACAGTCGCGCTCGAACGCCCCGCCATCGCAGCAGCCAAGCCCGCCAGACGCCGGCGCTTCTCCATCAGTGCCGTCACGCCCTACCTCCAATCGGCGCCGCTGGCGCTCATCCTCGGTGCGTTCCTGCTCTTGCCGATCATCATGATCGTCGTCGTCTCCTTCTGGGATTATGACTTCGCCGCCATGTATCCGGATTTCCTGACGACGAACTATTCCGACGTGCTGGGATCATGGGTCACCTGGAAGACCTATCTCAACACCATCAAATTCGCTGCCATCGTCTGGGCTCTGACCTTGTTCATCGGCTTCTGGGTCGCCTATTTCCTCGCCTTCCATATCCGCACCACCGCCATGCAGATGGTGCTGTTCCTTGTCTGCACGGTGCCGTTCCTGACCTCCAACATCATCCGCATGATCTCGTGGATCCCGGTGCTTGGCCGTAACGGGTTGATCAACTCGACGCTGGTGCAATTGGGGCTGGTGCCAAAACCCATCGAATGGCTGCTCTATTCGGAATTCGCCGTGGTGCTGGCCATGGTGCATCTCTACACGCTGTTCATGGTAACGCCGATCTTCAACACGCTGATGCGCATCGACCGCTCGCTGGTCGAGGCCGCGCGCGATGCCGGCGCGTCCGGCTGGCAGGTCTTGTGGAACGTCGTCATCCCGCTGGCCAAGCCCGGCATGGCGATCGGCACCATCTTCGTCGTCACGCTGGTGATGGCCGATTTCTCCACCGTGCAGGTGATGTCGGGCGGCCAGAGCGCGTCGGTCGCACTGATGATGAAGAACCAGATGTCGCTGCTGCAATATCCGGCTGCGGCCGCCAACGCAGTGGTGCTGCTGGTGCTGGTGCTCTTGATGGTCGCCGGCATCCTGCGCATCGTCGACATCCGCAAGGAGCTCTGAGGTGAGCCACGAAAAACGCACCGCCGGATTCTACGTGCTGGCCGTCTTCTTCACCCTGTTCGTGCTGTTCCTCTATGGCCCGCTGTCGGCGATCCTGATCCTCTCTTTCCAGGGTGAGACCGGCGGCCTCACCTTCCCGCTCAACGGCGTGTCGCTGCACTGGTTCGCCAATCTGTTCGAACGCCAGGCGGTCGGCGATTTCGGCGGCAGCTTCAAGCGCTCGCTCGTGCTCGGCCTGATGGTGATGATCGTCACCGTGGTGGTGTCGTTGCTCGCTGGCCTCGCCTTCCGCCAGAAGTTTCGCGGCGCCACCGCTTTGTTCTACCTGGCGGTCGCCAGCCTCGTCGTGCCCTCGATCATCATTTCATTGGGCATCGGCGTCGTCTTCCAGCAGGTCGGCTTCCGCCCGGCCTGGTATACGTCAGCCTTCGGCGCGCACCTGACCTGGACCTTGCCCTTCGGCGTGCTCATCATGTTCGCCGTCTTCAACCGGTTTTCGCCGGCTTACGAGGAAGCCGCGCGCGACCTTGGTGCCTCGTCCTGGCAGACCTTCGCCCATGTCGTGCTGCCGATGATCACGCCGAGCCTGATCGGCGTCGGCCTGTTCGGCTTCACGCTATCCTATGATGAGTTCGCCCGCACGCTGATGACGTCGGGCACCTTCAACACGCTGCCGCTCGAGATCTACGGCATGACCACCAATGTCACGACGCCGGTGCTCTACGCACTGGGCACGGTGACCACCGTGTTCTCCTTCCTGGTGATCCTGGCCACACTGGGCGCCATCCTCTATGTCGGCCGCAAGCGGGCCAGGGTTTGATCGTGCAGATACTGGTGGTGAACCCCAACACGACGGCGAGCATGACCGAGACGATCGCGGCGGCGGCGCGCGCCGTTGCCGGCGCCGGGACCGAGGTGATCGCGGTCACCTCCTCGATGGGTCCTGCCTCGATCGAGGGCTATTATGACGAGGCATTGGCCGTGCCCGGCCTTTTGATGGAGATCGCCGCCGGCGAACGTGCGGGGGCTCAGGCCGCCATCATCACCTGCTTCGACGATACCGGCCTGGATGCGGCACGCGCCATGGCCTCCATTCCGGTCATCGGCATCTGCGAGGCCGCACTCAGTGTCGCCTCCTACATTGCCCAGCGCTTCACAGTGGTGACGACCACCGAACGCTCGCGTGTCCCTGTCGAGGGGCTGGTGCAGCGCTACGGCATGGCCGGGCGTGCCCGCGTGCGCGCCGCCGACATTCCCGTACTCTCGCTTGAAGACGCTGCTTCCGGCGCTGTCGAGAAACTGCGCGCCGAGATCGCCCGCGCCATAGCGGAAGACCGCGCCGAGGCCATCGTGCTCGGCTGCGCCGGCATGGCCGACCTGGCACACCGGTTGCAGCAAGAGTTCGACCTGCCCGTCATCGACGGCGTCGGCGCCGCCCTCAAACAGGCCGAGGCGCTGATCGCATTGGGCCTGTCGACCTCGAAGCGCGGCGCCTATGCCAGTCCGCTGGCCAAGCCCTATCGCGGCGTGCTGAAATCCTTCTCGCCGGGGGTGATCGCCGCGGAGTGAACGCTATGAAGCCTACCGTCCGCGCATTGTCTCCGCCGGAACTGACCGTTCTCATCGACTGGGCGGCGGCTGAAGGCTGGAACCCTGGCCTTGATGATGCCGCCGCGTTCCGGCCAACCGATCCTGAAGGGTTCATCGGCGCTTTTGTCGACAACGAGATGACCGCCGCCATCTCGGCTGTCGCCTATGGCGGCAACTTCGGTTTCATCGGTCTCTACATCTGCCGACCAGACATGCGCGGCAAAGGCCATGGCAAAGCAGTCTGGAATGCGGGCATGGCCAGGCTGGCCGGCCGAACGGTCGGCCTCGACGGCGTCGCCGCGCAGCTGGCGAATTATCGCCGCACTGGTTTTAACTCGGCATACGAAACCATCCGCTTCAGCGGCCGTATCGCGACCCCGCCCGTCCGAAGCGAAGGGGTGCGCATGATAACCACGCAACTCGTGCCCGACATCATCGCCTATGACGCCCGCTGTTTCCCCGCGCCTCGACGAGCCTTCCTGCACCGCTGGGCGCAGCCGCCGCATTGCGGGTTCGCCGCGATCAGTTCACTCGGCACCATAGGCTACGCCGTGGCTCGTCCCTGCCGTTCGGGTTACAAGATCGGCCCGCTGTTTGCCGACGACACCGAGACGGCGATGCAGCTCATGGGCAGTCTGGCTGCCGCATGCGAAGGTGGCGACCTGCATATCGACGTTCCTGCCGAAAATTTCGATTTCACCACGGCGCTTTCAGCAATTGGTTTCAGGCCGACCTTCACCACAACGCGCATGTACAAGGGCCCGCCTCCGAAGGTCGACTCGCGCCGAATATTTGGCGTGACGACCCTGGAGTTGGGGTAGATCCCGGCGCCGGCTGACAGGCTTGGTTTTTCGGGAGCCGGCGGGCGATGGACGAGCCGATCCGTAGTAGCGCCGCCTAAGTCGAATTGTCTGATGTCTCAGGCGGCGCTACGTCGTCCCGGCACGGGGTTACCCGGCGTCTCGTGGCCGATCGGCGTCACCAGAGTGAGGTCGGGATAGCCGCTTTCGATCAGCTCGACGGCGGCCTGCGCCACCTCATCGTCCGCCTGCAGCATGGACATGAAGACCTCGGTGCTGTCGCCGACCAGTCGGCTGATGCCTTGCGCATCGGCCGGTCCGCATTCGACGATGACCAGATCATAGGCGGTGGTCAGCGACTGCATGATGATCGGCAGCCGGTCGGCGGCGCGCATGGCGCGCACCGGATCGGCGGTGCCGACGGGAACGACGTGGCAGTCCGAATAGAGGTCGGCGTGGATGACGTCGCTGAACTGCGCTTCCGAAGCCAGCAGATTGGTGATGCCGGGGAAAAGTCCGCTGTCCAGCATCGGCCGCGACGCCGCGCCCGATGCGGTCAGATCGAGCAGCAGCACGCGCAGGCCGGCGTCGGAGACTTCGCGCGCTACCAGCACTGCCGAGGCCGCGGCCTCATCGCCTTCGGGCGAGACGAAGATGGCGCGCGCAGCACCGCTGGCGATCAGCTTCTCCGCCGCCTTCTCGACATCGATCTCGCCAAGGCTGGAGCGGACAGGTTCAGGTTCGGCTTGCGGTTCTGGATCGGCAGCCGCTGCTCCTTCCAGCACTGAAGGAGCCGGCTCCTGCTCCGGCTCGGGCGCCAGTTCAGACTCCATGGCCGTCCGCTGATCGACCACCTCCTCGGCCACGACTGCGGCCGGTTCCGGGTCGACGACCGGCGCCGACATTGCCGGCATCGCAACCTGTTCGATGCGGTCCAAGCGGGCGCCGGGCGCCGGGCGCATGGCGCGGCCGGAAAACAGCTCCTGCAGCAGCGTGATGACCGACATCAGCAGCAGCGAGCCGACTAAGGCGGCGCCGACGATCGGCACGAGCTTGGGGAAATAGGGTTCCGACGGCACGCGCGCCTCGGAAAACACGCTGGCATCGACCGGCAGGTAATTCTTGCGCGAGGACACTTCGCGAAAGCTCGCCATATAGGATTCAAGCTGCTGGCGCCGGACGTTCGCCTCGCGCTGCAGCGCATCCAGCTGGACCTGCTCCTCGCCGGCCCGCGACGACGCCGCTTTCAGCTTGTTGACGTCCGATATCAGCTGGTTTTCGCGCGCCTGGGCGGTCTGCGCCTGCGTCAGCAACCCGCGCATGATTTTTTGCGCTTCGTTGCGGATCTGGCCGTCGAGATCGGCAAGCTGCGACCTCATCGCCCGCAGGCGCGGATGGTTGTCGAGCAAAGTGGTGGAAAGATCGGCAATGTTGGTCCTGAGCTCGATCTGACGCTCACGCAGCCGCTGGATCAGATCGGACGACAGCACTTCGGGTACAGCGTCCAGCGAACCGCCATTCTGCAAAGCCTGGCGCACCCTTTCGGCCGTTGCCTCGGCCGAAGCGCGGCTGGCGCGCACACGCGACAGCTCGCTCGACAGCTCGGACAATTGCTGTGTCGCCAGCACCGAATTGTTGCCAGCCATCAACAGGTCCGACTGAGCGGAGCGGAAGGCCGCGACCTTGGCCTCTGCATCCCTGACCTGCTTCTGCAGCTCCTCGATCTCCGGCCCGAGGAAGGCGGTCGCGGCGGCGTTCGACGTGGTCTTGGCGTCCGCCTGATAGGCCAGGTAGGCCTTGGCGATGGCGTTCGGAATGTCAGCGGCAAGCTGGGGATCTTCCGAGGAAAATTCGACGGCGATGACGCGGGTCTTTTCCACGCCATAAACATTGAGCTTGTCGCGCATCTTCGTCAGCACGCGCTCTTCGAGCGGAATTTCTTCCGGATCACTTTTCAGTCCGGCAATGACAAGAAGTCGGGCTGCCGGCGACATGCCGAGCGCATCGTTGAACTCGGGCTTGTCGCCCAGATGCAGATTGCCAGCCACCTTATTGAGAATGTCGGACGAGGAAATGACCTGAACCTCGGTTGCTACACCTTCCGCATCGAGCACAGGTTTGTCGTCTTCATTGGTACCGGCAGGCCGCGTATAGGCCGATTCGCTCAACTGGATTTTCAGCTGCGTCGTCGCCTTGTAATGCGGCGTGGCAAGCCACGCGAAGGCGAAGGCGAGACCAGTGACGAGAAGCGTGATCACAAGAATGCGCAGCCAGTTCCGCGCCAGGCTGGCGAAGAGCTGTCTCAGGTCGACATCGACATCTGCGGCCGCGGACTGGTCGGACATGCATTCCTGCTCCGGAACATGAGGCTAGATGGTAGCGTAAACAACTATGGTAACTCAGCCGTTAAGATCGCGGTAAGCAGCTGTTAGGGTTTGCTGACATCCGGTAAACAAAGCCAGCAAAACTATACGGCTTTTTGTCGATTGCCGCCAAATCGGCCGCGTCCCTTTACCGGCCATTAACCCTAACAGGATGATAACGAACCCAGATCCTTAAGGTTTGCCGCCGTGTCCTGGCGGCCATAGCGACGAAGGTGTGTGTCCGATCATGAAAAGCGCTGCTGGTCTGTTTCGCGCTCTGCTGGCCGTGTCGATCCTCGCCGGCTGCTCCAGCTACCGGCCGACGCCGGCGGCCTTCCACGAGGTACTCGACCAGCCCTATCGGCTCGGCGCCGGCGACCGTGTCCGCGTCACCGTGTTCGAACAGGACGGTCTGACCAACACCTACAGTGTCGATCAGTCCGGCTACATGTCCTTCCCGCTGGTCGGCGCGGTGCCGGCGCGCGGCCACACGGCCCAGCAGCTGGAAAAAGCGCTCGCCGACAAACTGCGCCAAGGCTATCTGCGCGACCCCGACGTGTCGGTCGAGATCGATCGCTACCGGCCGATCTTCGTCATGGGCGAAGTGGGCGCCGCCGGCCAGTATTCCTACGTGCCGGGCCTCACCGTGCAGAAGGCCATCGCGATTGCCGGCGGTTTCTCGCCGCGCGCCAACCAGGAAAGCGTCGACATCACCCGCGACATCAACGGCAAGGTGATGACAGGCCGGGTGGTTACCTCCGATCCGCTGCTGCCGGGCGACACGGTCTACGTTCGCGAACGCCTGTTCTGACATCAACGTGGCGGACCAGCTCAGGATCGTCCACTGCTTTCGCTCACCCGTCGGCGGGATCTTCCGGCATGTGCGCGACCTGACGGAGGCCCAGCTCGCCGCCGGACATGTTGTCGGCATCGTCTGCGATTCGACCACCGGCGGCGAATACGAGGAACGCCTGTTCGACCAGATGAAGGACAGCCTGGCGCTCGGCATCCATCGCACGCCGATGCAGCGCCATGTCGGGCCGGGCGACTTCGCCTCGGCCTGGCGCACTTACAGGATCATCAAGGAATTGCAGCCGGACGTGTTGCACGGACATGGCGCCAAAGGTGGCGCCTATGCCCGTCTGTTCGGCTCATTGTTGCGGGTATCTAGGTCTCGCGTAGCCCGCCTCTATTCGCCGCATGGCGGCTCCCTCCACTATGATGAAACGACGACGACCGGGAAGCTGTTCTTCGCGCTCGAGCGCTTCATGGCGCGCTTCACCGACTGCCTGCTGTTCGTCTCCGACTATGAGCGGCGCACCTATCGCAGGAAGGTCGGCGAACCGCCTATCCCGAACACGCTGGTCTATAACGGCCTGCGCGCCGCCGAGTTCGAACCGGTGGTCGCGCAGCCCGACGCGGCCGACCTGCTCTACATCGGCATGATGCGCGACCTCAAAGGGCCTGACATTTTCATCGACGCGCTGGTGCTGGCCGGGTCCCAGCTTGAGCGCCGCTTGACCGCGGTCATGGTCGGCGATGGCGACGACCTGCCGCGCTACCATGCGCAGGTGAAACGGCTGGGCCTCGGAAAACAGGTCCGCTTCTTGCCGCCTATGCCAGCCAGGGAGGCCTTTGCACTGGCCGACCTCGTGGTTGTGCCGTCGCGCGCGGAAGCCATGCCCTATATCGTGCTGGAGACGCTGGCCGCAGGCAGGCCGATGATCGCCACGGCCGTCGGCGGCATTCCCGAAATCTTCGGTGAGGGATCCCCTGCCCTGATCCGTCCCGATCCGCGCCAACTCGGCGACAAGGTGGGTGAAGCGCTGCGCGATCTCGACGCATACCGGCGCGTCATGCCCGACACCGCCAGGCTCAGGGCGCGATTCGGCGCCGATGTGATGGCCGCCGAAATCGAAAAGGCCTATTTCGCCGCGCTCAACAGATAGACGACCGTCCAAAACCACAAGTTGTCTCAAGGTTTTTTTAGCTCTCTTTCTGCTATCGTCATCGCGGAAGCTTGTGGGAAACCCGATGAACGAGACCGACCCCACGCGCCGCTTTTCGGCCGATGCGGTGCGCAAATTCGACAGTCCTGCCGAGAGCCCCACGCCCGGCGGCATGAACAGTGTTGCCCGCCAGGTCGCCTCGCAATACCGGCGCGATACGATGTCGCCGGTCATGGTCAGCGGCGTATTGCGCATCGTCGAATTCGGCTTGCTGTTCCTGTCGGGGCTCGCGCTCTACTTCCACTTTGTCGGCTTCTTCAACTATCTCGCCTGGCAATATCCGCTGACCATTGCCGCGGCGTCATTCGTGGCCGTGGTGCTGCTCGACGTCAGCGATTGCTACCAGATCTCCGCCTTGATGCGACCGATCTCCAATCTCGGCCGCGTGCTGATGGTCTGGGCCGGCACCTTCGCGCTGATGGCGCTGACGGCCTTCATCATGAAAATGTCGGAGGATTATTCGCGTCTGCTGTTCGGCACCTGGTTTGTCGTCGGCCTGCTTCTGCTGTTCGGCCTCAGGCTGGTGATGTCGAAGCTGATCCGGCGCTGGGCGCGCAACGGCCGCATGGAACGCCGCGCCGTCATCGTCGGCGGCGGCAAGGCGGCCGAGATGCTGATCCGCTCGGTCGAGAAGCAGCCAGACAACGACATCCGCATCTGCGGCATCTTCGATGACCGCGGCGACAAGCGCTCGCCGCCGATCGTGGCCGGCTATCCCAAGCTCGGCACCATTTCGGAGCTGATGGAATTCGCTCGCATCGCGCGCATCGACATGCTGATCGTGTCGCTGCCGCTGACTGCCGAAACGCGCGTGCTGCAGCTGCTGAAGAAGCTCTGGGTGCTGCCGGTCGACATCCGGCTCTCGGCGCATTCGAACGCTTTGCAGTTTCGCCCGCGCGCCTATTCCTACATCGGCTCGGTGCCGATGCTCGATATCTTCGACAGGCCGATCAACGACTGGGATTCGGTCGCCAAGCGCGCCTTCGACATCGTCTTCTCGCTGATCGGCATTGTCCTGTTCTCACCGGTGATGCTGGCGACGGCCATCGCCATCAAGCTCGACAGCAAGGGTCCGGTGCTGTTCAAGCAGAAGCGGCACGGTTTCAACAACGAGATCGTCGAAGTCTACAAATTCCGCTCCATGTATACCGACCGGTCGGACCCGACCGCCAAGCAGACGGTGACCAAGAACGATCCGCGCGTCACCCGCGTCGGCCGCTTCATCCGCAAGAGCTCGATCGACGAGCTGCCGCAGTTCTTCAACTCGCTGTTCGGCACGCTGTCACTGGTTGGCCCGCGCCCGCATGCGATTGCCGCGCAGTCGCACAACCTTCTCTACAATGAGGTGGTCGACGGCTATTTCGCCCGCCACAAGGTCAAGCCCGGCGTTACCGGCTGGGCGCAGATCAATGGCTGGCGCGGCGAGATGGACACCAATGAGAAGATCCGCATGCGCACGGAATACGACCTCTATTACATCGAGAACTGGTCGATGCTGTTCGATCTGCGCATCCTGCTCATGACGCCGCTGCGGCTGCTCAACACGGAAAACGCCTATTGAGCGCGATTTCCCATGATGTGCCGCAGGCTGCGGTCAATGCCAAGCTGATCGCGCTGATATCGTCGGGCGCGGTGTTTTTCGGCGTCTTCCTGTCAGGCTTCGTCATCGACGAGCCGGCGCCTTACGATCTTTTCATGGTCGGGCTGATCGGGGTGTGGGGGCTGTTTGGCCTGCGCATATCGCGCGCGGCCGTGCCGCTGCTCGTGCTGCTGATCACGATGAACATCGGCGGCATGATTGCCATGACGCAGATGGCCGATCTCGCCAACACACCGCTCTATCTCGCCGTCTCGCTGTTTCTTGCGTTCACCGCGGTGTTCTTCTCGTCGGTGACGGCGGTGCAGCCCGGCCTCTACCGGCTGATCTTCATCGCCTATGTCGTCTCCGCGGTGGTGACCTCGCTGCTCGGCATTGCCGGCTATTTCCACGCTTTCCCCGGCGCTGAAATCTTCACCAGATACGACCGCGCCCAGGGCGCCTTCCAGGATCCGAACGTGTTCGGACCATTCCTGGTGCTGCCCGGCATCTATCTGCTCTATCTCCTGTTGACCGGCTCGATCGCGCGCATGCCGCTTCTGGCGGTGCCGCTGCTGATCATCACCGCCGGCATTTTCTTCTCCTTCTCGCGCGGCGCCTGGGGCATGTTCGCCGTCTCGGCCATCCTGCTCACCGGCGCCCTGTTCCTGCAAAGCAACAGCGGCAAGTTCCGGCTGCGCGTCATCATCATGAGCATTGCCGCCGTCACCCTGCTGGTGGTCGCCATGATCGTCATCCTGCAGCTGCCCGGCGTCGGCGAGATGTTTTCCAGCCGCGCCCAGCTCGAACAGAGCTACGACACGGCGCGCCTTGGCCGCTTTGCCCGCTACACGATCGGCTTCGAGATGGCGCTCGAACATCCGCTCGGCATCGGCCCGCTGGTGTTCGGCACCATTTTCGGCGAAGACACGCACGACATATGGCTGAAGACGCTGATGGATTATGGCTGGCTCGGCTTCGTCTCGTTCCTGTCGCTGACGCTGTGGACGATCGCGGCCGGTTTCCGCATTCTTTTGCGCGACCGGCCGTGGCAGCCCTATCTGCTCTGCGCCTACGTCGCTTTCGTCGGCAATATCGGGCTCGGCACCTTCATCGACATCGACCACTGGCGCCATGTCTACCTGCTGCTCGGACTAATCTGGGGCGCGATCGCGCTGGAATACAGGCATCAGCGCGGGTTGCGGGCGGTGGCGGCAAGCTAAACCGATGGGAAAGCCGCCGAGTTCGGATGACTTCGCCTTCAGAACGAATTGCGACCGACGATTTCGTCTATCTCGCGATACCGGTCACCCGCTCGGGATACCGCACTGCCAGCATCGATTTGTCGGCGTGATCGGCAAAGATGGCGCTAACCTTTTCGGCGTCGAACCGCGCCCGTCGCTTGCGCTTCTCGTCGTTGAGCAAAATCCCGCTGATGGCGTCGAACTTGCGGCCGAGGTTTTTCAGTATGCCTCTCTTGATCGGCCAGTTGCTGCTGAAACGGCCGGCCCAGGGAGTGCCTTTCGCCAGATCGCGATAGATCGCCATGGCGTCGACCTCGACGCCGATCGGCGGACGGTCCCAGGGCTTGCCCCAGGCGAAGTGGCGGGCGTAACAGCGGCTGAAAGGGATCTGGCTGGTGTAGTTGGTCATCACGTTCCAGAACGGGTGCATCGTCTGCCACCTGCCCTCGAAAGCCACGTTCAACGCACCTTGATCCATCCCGTAAACCTGCTCGGAGGCCAACTGCCGGGTACGCTCCAGAAGCCCCTCCTGCCTGACCAGCGGCATGTTGAACACCAGCACGCCGGCATTGAACTTCGGCGCCCCTGGCTGCATCGGCAAATGCTGTCGATACTTTACGTCGAAATAGGTCTGCTCGTCGTGTGCGGCCAGCAGCGGAGCGTTGAGCGGGGTGTTGCAGAGATCTGCTATCGATCGGTTGAAAAGCACATCGGCGTCTGAATAGGCGATGCGGTCATATGGTTCGAACTCCGGCAATTGATCGGCAAACAGCCTGATGTAGGTCGCAAGGGTTGGGTGCGTTCCGCGGTTGAAGTTTGTCGCCTCCATGAACTTCGTTACGTCGATGATGCCGATCCTCCCCTCGAGCAAACGCTCACCGGCAGACCGGTCGTCACTGGGAATGACGCCGGTGTGCAAAATAAAGCCGTCGACGGCGCCGGACAAATCCAACACACGGCGCGCCGCCAAGCAGGTGTACGGAAAATACCTTTGATCGGCGGCGAAAAAGAAGCATGGCTTTTGCGACACAGTCTAATTCTCCTGCCCTGCGCCTTACGGATCAAAGTCGCGAATATCTCAAGCGAAACCGCCGAGTATTTCAGGAAACTGCACGGCCATCGCACCGGCAAGGGCATGCTCGGCATAAATCCTATGCACCTTGCTTCCATCATACCTTGCCCGCCGCCGATACCGATCCTTGGCAGGCAACATCCCCATGATGCCGTCGAATCTGCGAGCGAATCGCCTCATGACGCCTCGCTCGAAGGGAATGCGCTGCCGGAAGGGCTGGAGCCAAGGCGTATCCCTTGCCAGACCGCGCCAGACGGCAAGCGCCTCAAGTTCCACGTCGACCTGGCTCCCCCACGGCTTGCCGCCGGCGAAATGCCGGGCATAGGCTTGGGCGAACCGAAATTCGTTCGTATCGTTGGACATCAAATTCCAGTTCGGATGCATCGTCTGCCACTTGCCCTCGAAGACGATGTTCAGCGCGTTCTGATCGTTCATTTGCCCGGCAACGGCAACATCTCTGGCGCGGTGCAAAAGTCCCTGTTGACGCACCGGCGGCATGTTGAAGACGATGATGCCGGCGTTGAAATAAGGCGCCCCCGGCTGCATCGACAGTTTGTTCCGATAGCCCGGGCGGAAATACATGTAATCGTCGTGAGCGGCCAACAACGGAGCATGAAGTGTCTGGCCCACCAGGTCGGCGATATCTCGATTGAACAGAACATCACAATCGACATGGGCGATGCGGTCATAGTCCGCGAACTGAGGCAGTTGGTCGGCGAAAAGCCGAACAAAAGTGCCGACATTGCTTGGCC
The DNA here is from genome assembly GCF_057786095.1 of Mesorhizobium sp. P160219. NCBI lineage: Bacteria > Pseudomonadati > Pseudomonadota > Alphaproteobacteria > Hyphomicrobiales > Phyllobacteriaceae > Mesorhizobium > Mesorhizobium sp. P160219. Next base: position 3,632,926 of record NZ_JBYNWG010000001.1, on the reverse strand, counting down.
GGAAAGTATGGCCAGCCTCCGCAAACAGCCCCGAAACGTCCACTATGCGAAGACGGTTCGTCAGCAGGCGTTCAGCAACACGCATATCGGCATCGCGTGCGCCGACATGCAGAATGAATCCCGGTGTTGCCTCTCCCGAAACATCCAGAATTCTGCGCGCCGCCAAGCATGCATACGGAAAATAATTGGCGTCGGCCGCCAGAAAAAAACAGGAATTTGCCACGCGCAATCCTTCGTATCGATACTGCGCGAGCCATATCGCCTTGGCGTTGCGGCGACAAGGCCGAATGCTGGCGACTTTCAGGCCCGGCGCGCCGTTTTAGCGCTTGCACCATACCCCTTGAAAATATATGGCTTTGCGCGGTCCGGAGTGTAGCGCAGCCCGGTAGCGCACTTGACTGGGGGTCAAGGGGTCGTCGGTTCGAATCCGGCCACTCCGACCATTTTTAGACAGGACTTGCCCCCAAAGGTCCTGCTTCTCAAATCACCAACATTCATCCTTGGCAGACGTCGACCCATTCGGCGCCGACAATCTGTGCCATGCGCTGCGGGCTGAGCCTTACAGCGGCGTTGGTGGCGCCGGCCGCGGGCACGACTTCATCGAAGGCGCGCAGCGAGACGTCGCAATAGACCGGCAGCGGCGCCGGCAGGCCGAATGGGCAGACGCCGCCGACGGGATGGCTGGTAATCGCGACAACCTCGTCGGCGTCAAGCATGCGCGGCTTGCCGCCGAAGCGGTCCTTGAATTTGCGGTTGTCGAGTCTCGACATGCCGCCGGCCACGATCAGCATCGTCGCACCGCCGACGCGCAGGCAGATGGTCTTTGCGATCTGCGCCGGCTCCACGCCGTGCGCCTCAGCCGCCAGCGCCACCGTCGCCGAACTCGCTTCGGTGACGAGCACTTCGACATCGGGCGCATGGGCAGCCAGGAAGGCGCGCACGGATTCAAGGCTCATCTCGGCATTGTCCCATTCGAAAACGGTTAGCGTTCACACTGGATAGCTTCACGCTCGGTCGGCGGCAACCTCCCCGCCCCTCGACGGCTGCAGCGGTACCAGGCCGGGCGGGTCGCGCCGCATGTCAGCAACACAAGGCGCATCCCCCGTGCGGGAGATGTGTTCGGGCTGCTGCATTGGTAGGTCGCAATGGATCAGGGCCGGCGCTGATGCTGTGCTCCCACGACCAACCGGAGAGATCATCATGCTCAAGTTCGCCTCGGCTCTGGCGCTGCTGCTTATCGGGACGGCGCCGCTGCTTGCCGACGACATGCCGATAAACGCGGGCGCCATCAAATGGGGCCCTGCTCCTGCTGTCTTGCCCGCCGGCGCGGACATGGCTGTCATCGCCGGGGACCCCTCGAAGGATGGCATCTACGTGCTGCGGTTGAAGCTGCCGGCCGGCTACAGGATTGCCGCGCACAACCATCCCACCTCGGAATATGTGACGGTGATTTCCGGCAATTTTCATATCGGCATGGGCGACAAGCTCGACGAGACCAAGGGCATCGAACTGACCGCCAGCGGCTTCGGCGTAGCCCCACAGGGAATGAACCATTACGCCTGGACGACAAGCGCTACGATCGTCCAGGTTCATGGCGAGGGGCCGTTCGCGATCACCTACGTCAACCCGGCGGACGATCCGAGCAAGAAGTGACATTCGCCGTTGGGCGAATGCAACAAGCCCGCCAGGGCAAACCATGGCGGGCTTGTTGAACGACGCTTGGCCGTTGTTTATGAAACGGACCGGTTTTCCACAGGCGCCGTGGGCGCCGGGGCATCGATCAGGGCCGTTTCCGGCAATTGCAATGCTGCGGCGATCCGGCGAAGTTTCGTCGGATCGGTGTCCTTGCCGCTCTCTATGTCGGCAATCTCGCTGGTCGACAGACCGCAGGTCAGGGAAAGCTCTTCAATACTGTATCCCTTTGTCTCCCGGATGGCTTTGAGGCCGGGGTGCTCGAGCGCAACGTCGGCCGCCAGCCTGGAGAAGGGTTCGTGTTTTGCAGTTTGGGGCATTGGCAACTCCATGGGGCTAAAGAGTTTTGGATCAAATGATAGGGTGTTGCCTGAGAGCCGGGACAATGCCCGCTTGACGGCGATTTGCCAAGGCCCAAACCGACCGTCACAGCATCGTGAACCGGCGTCAAAACCGCAGGCGCCAGGGCACATATAGGATCTCCGCCCCGATCTCCCAATCAAGTTCTTTTGAAGGGCCGCACGCCGAAGTGTTCAGCGGTTTTGCGCCGCTCGCGCGTTAGCCTGATGTTGCTGGCAGCCGCATCGGGCCAGCTTTTCCCAAGAGGATCAGATCCATGACATTCAAGACATCAGCCATCGTGCTCGCCACGATTTCAGGCCTCGCTGGCGCGAGCATGGTCGCGGCGCAAGCCGCCGAGGCCGTGCGCATTCGCGGCACGGTGACCGCCTTTGCCGGAGCGACGCTGACGGTGAAGACCCGCGAAGGCGCTACCGACGCCATCGCCCTGGCTGAAGGGTGGAAGATTTCCGGCGTCGCCAAGGCGGATGCCGGGGATATCAAGCAAGGCGATTTCCTCGGCATTGCCTCTGTTTCGAAGGCCGATGGCGGCAGCGGCGCGCTTGAGGTGGTGATCTTCCCGGCCGCGCTGAAGGGCGCCGGCGAAGGCGACCGCCCGTGGGATCTCGAGCCCAACAGCCGGATGACCAACGGCACGGTCGCCGATGTCACCGAGATTGCAGGTCGCACGGTGACGCTGACCTACGACAATGGCCAGAAAAAGCAGATCGCGATCCCGCAGACGACGCCGGTGGTGACCTTCGCGCCGGCGACGCCCGCCGACCTCAAGCCTGGCGCTGTGGTGTTCATCAACGCCGAGCGCGGCAGTGACGGCAAGCTGACCGCGGGCCGGGTCGTTGTCGGCACCAACGGCGTCATTCCGCCGATGTAAGTTGCCGACGAAGCCGCCAGACACAATCCAGAAACAAAATTCTACAGTCCGGAAAAACTGTCGAAAAGTTCGGAGGCGATAGTCATGACTGCGGGGTTCACCGGCACCGATCTTGCTCGGTGACGGCCAAATTCAGCCCGCGCAGAAAAGGAAACGAAGTCATGAAGAAGTCCCTCCTGTCGGCTCTCGGGCTGGCTTTTGCCCTGGCTGTCTCTCTGCCGCTCATCGGCGCCAGCAGCGCCGACGCAGCACCGCTGCACAAGAAGCATCACCACCATCATCATCATCACAACAAGCATCACCGCCATCACCATCACCACCACCACCACCACCACCACAAGAAGGTGGAGGCCAAGAAGGCCTGACACGGCCGACTTGCCCAACGGGGAAGGCTGGCCCTGGAGTCCTCGCCAAGGCCGCCTTCCCGTTGGTTTTTGCCAGGCGACATGTGGAAAAGCTGAAGGCAGGATTCGATGGCGCCGATGCGCCAGAACGCGAGCAACCACAGCGCACCCCAACGAACGTATCAGGCGCAAGGCCGACAACACAGCGGTTGCCAGTTGCAGGACACCACGGGTCTCTCAATGCTGTCGGAACCCGCTAGGACGGCGCCGCGAACGCGAGCACTATTGCGATCAAAATCAAAAGCGGTCCCATCCATTTGAAATGCTTCGCGACCTGCAGCCACCATGGCTGCTGACCTTGCTGGGCCTGAAAAGGACTTTGGAGCAGCCCAAAACCAACGCCTGTCATCCACAACCCAGCGCAGAACATGATGAACTCGTCGATGTAATTTGCGACCACGCCCGTCTCCTCCGCCGGTACCTTTGGACTGGCGTTATAGTCGCAGCCGGGAGTGGCAGAAAGCGCGGTGCCAAGTGGCGGCAATGACTGCTGCCGCCACCTGACAAGAGCCGGGGGCGGACTAGGTCTTGGCCGGCCATTTGGGCACGCCACCGTGTGACCTTCGCATGGGATGCCGCGCTGCTACGTCAGCGCCCTTCACGCGAAATGCATGATCGATGCCGGCCCCGCCAGGCGCCGTCCGTTGGCGAAGGTTAAAAATCGACGTCGCGAAAAAACGCGAAGAAAATTCGAACCACGCATGAACCTTTGCTTTGGAGGCCGCACTAACCGGCATGGACGCCGAGAAGGCGATCCCAACACAGAAGGACGCCATGGTGGCGATCCTCGATCCAGAGAAGGAAATGCTCAAATGACCAACTCCAAGCGCATCACGCTCGCCGCGGCCCTCATCGTCTCGGCCTTCGGTTCGGCTTCCGTTCCGACCTCGGCTTTCGCCAACGGCACGCATCCCACGGGCGACGGCGGCGCGGTTTGCAAGGGCTCCGGTCATTGCCTGGTGCTCTCGATCGAGTGCAAAGGCACCTATACCGACGCCACGGACAAGAATGGCACTGTCTATGGCAAGTGCAGCCAGACCGCGCAGGTTTCGCCGCAGGCCAAGATCAAGCTCGCCAAGTAATCGGCCGGAGATCAGGGAAATGGCGGTCGTCCGCGGGACGGCCGCCATTTTCTTTTTGTTTTCGTGAATTGTTTTAGCGCCGGCTGAGCAACAAGCTGGCGAGAAGGCCGACCACGACCAACCCAACAGCAGCGGCTGTTGCCGGACGATCGCGCGCCGTCTTTTCGATCGCCCTGCCCTGCTTCCTGATCGCCGGCAGCGCATCGCTGACAAGGTCGGCAAGCTGCCCATAATAGTCCGAAGCGGCATCGCGCCCGTCCTCGTAGTAAGCACCGCCGCGTTTGGCCACGACTTTGCGCAACGCGGCGAGCTCTTTGGAAAGGGTCGCGACCTGCTTTTCGAGATCGAGATCGGAGAGGGTCGAAAGCGATACCATGATTGTTTTTCCTTCTTTTGAGAGAAGGCCAAACGCATGGCCGCAGAACCGGTTCCGGTCTGCTTGCCCGAGGGCAGCTGAAAGGTTAGCGCACCTGGTCGAGCAGGCGCTTGCACTCCAGGAGGTCAAACAGCGCCTCCTGCAGCAAGGCCCGGTTGTCGCGCGACAGTTTCGATGCGCCGGGCTGGACCGGACCTTCCTCCTCGGTCTTGCCCAGGCCGAAAAAGCGGCGGCTGGGTTTTACCTTGGGCTGACCGACCAGCATCTCGTCATCCATGCCGCGCGGCTGGGCGGCTGGCGTCAGCGGCACCTGATCGGCCTGCCTGCGCTGCGAGATCGCTTCGACGGCAGCCATGTCGCCATTGCCGATGGCGACCAGGAAATGGTTGCCGTTCTCGCGCAGCAGTTTCTGCACGCCCTTGATCGTGTAACCCTGGTCGTAGAGCATGTGGCGGATGCCCTTGATCAGTTCGACATCCTGCGGCCGGTAGTAGCGGCGGCCGCCGCCGCGCTTCATCGGCTTGATCTGGTTGAAACGGGTTTCCCAGAAGCGCAGCACGTGCTGCGGCAGATCGAGATCCTCCGCGACCTCGCTGATGGTGCGGAAAGCGTCGGGGCTCTTGTCCATGGGCGAAATCCTCACGCTGGACGGCGATCCGGCCCAGTCTACCGAATCGGGTATCATTTCAGCGGTTTATGAAACAATATTCAAGCCCGGCGTCAAAACGGCCCGGCGTTTTCAACCGAAGCCTGCGGCAGAACCTATTTGCCGCCCTTGGCCTTGCTGTTCTGGTGCGAGCGCAGGATACGGCTTTTCAGCACGTTCGACGACTTGAAGGTCATCACCCGGCGCGGCAGGATCGGCACTTCCTCGCCGGTCTTGGGATTGCGGCCGATGCGTTCGTTCTTGGAACGGACGTGGAAGGTGGCGAAGGACGACAGCTTCACCGTCTCGCCGCGTACGATGGCTTCACAGATTTCGTCCAGCACCGCTTCGACGAGTTCTGCCGATTCAGTGCGTGACAAGCCGACCTTACGGTAAACAGCTTCGGCAAGGTCGGCGCGCGTAAGTGTCTTTCCCCCCATGCGACCGTCCCATCAGTTCAAAAAACATAAATCGATACAGGTAAAGGCAGAGCCTAAGTAATTGATCCGGCAAGGTCAAGGACCGAAACCGGACCGTTCGGCACTTACCAGCGAACGAGAACCGCGCCCCAGGTGAAGCCGCCGCCCATCGCTTCCAGGAGCACGAGATCACCCTTCTTGATGCGACCGTCGGCGACGGCCACCGAAAGCGCTAGCGGCACGGAAGCAGCGGAGGTGTTACCGTGCAAATCGACGGTGACCACCACCTTTTGCTCAGCAATCCCGAGCTTCTTGGCCGAAGCGTCAATAATGCGTTTATTGGCCTGATGCGGCACGAACCAGTCGAGGTCGTCGGCGGTTATGCCGGCCTGCGAAAACGTCGCCTCGATGACGTCGGTGATCATGCCGACGGCGTGCTTGAACACCTCGCGGCCTTCCATCCTGAGATGGCCGACGGTGCCGGTGGTCGAGGGACCGCCATCGACGAAAAGCTTGTCCTTGTGGGCGCCGTCGGAGCGCAGGCTCATCGCCAGCACGCCACGGTCGGCAATGCCGCCAGTGCCCTCATCCGCTTCCAGCACCAGCGCGCCGGCGCCGTCGCCGAACAAGACGCAGGTCGAGCGGTCGCTCCAGTCGAGGATGCGGGAAAAGGTCTCCGCGCCGATCACCAGCACGCGCTTGGCGAGGCCGCCTCTGATGTAGAGGTCGGCGGTGGTCACCGCATAGACGAAGCCCGAGCACACCGCCTGCAGGTCGAAGGCAAAGCCGTGATGCATGCCGAGCCGGTTCTGGATCTCGACGGCGGTCGCCGGAAAGGTGTTGTTGGGCGTCGAGGTCGCCAGCACGATCAGGTCGATGTCGGCAGGCGCAAGACCAGCATTGTCGAGCGCTGCGCGCGCCGCCGCCTCGCCCAGGGATGCCGTCGTCTCGTCATCGGCGGCGATATGGCGCTGGCGGATGCCGGTGCGCTGGGCGATCCACTCGTCCGAGGTCTCGACCATGCCTTCGAAATCGGCATTCTTCATGATGCGGCGGGGCAGCGCAGCACCGGTGCCGCGCACGACTGATCTGATCAAAGCTCTTTCCTATTCCTTTTCGTCGACGGTGGCGTCGGATTTCCTGCTTGCCTGGGCATGCGGGTTGCGCGCATGGAACAGGTCGAGATCGGCCTCGATGCGGTCGATCAGATTGTTGCGCACCATATCGTAGCCAAGCTCGATCGCTGCCGCGAAACCGTCCGAATCGGCGCCGCCATGGCTCTTTACCACGATGCCGTTCAGACCCAGGAAAACGCCGCCATTGGAGCGGCCCGGATCGAGCTTTTCGCGCAGGCGGTCAAAAGCGCCCTTGGCGAAGACATAGCCGATCCTGGCCATCAGCGTGCGGTTCATCGCGGCGCGCAGATAGCCTGAGATCTGGCGCACAGTGCCTTCTGCCGTCTTGAGCGCGATGTTGCCGGCAAATCCTTCGGTGACGACCACGTCGACCGTGCCCTTGCCGATGTCGTCACCCTCGACGAAGCCATGATAATTCATCGAGGCCATGTTGGCCTCGCGCAGCATGCGCCCGGCTTCCTTGACCTCTTCCTGTCCCTTGATCTCCTCGACGCCGACATTGAGCAGGCCGACTTTCGGCCGGTCGATGCCGAACACCGAGCGCGCCATGCCGGTGCCGAGAATGGCAAAGTCGATCAGCTGGTGCGCATCGGCGCCGATGGTGGCGCCGACATCCAGCACCACGCTCTCGCCGCGCATCGTGGGCCAGATCGCCGCGATCGCCGGACGGTCGATGGTCGCCATCGTGCGCAGGCAGAATTTCGACATCGCCATCAGCGCGCCGGTATTGCCGGCCGAAATGCAGGCCTGCGCGCTGCCACTCTTGACTGCTTCGACAGCCTTCCACATCGACGACTTCCAGCGGCCGTGGCGCAGCGCCTGGCTCGGCTTGTCGTCCATCCTGACCGCGACTTCGCAATGGTGGAACTCGCTGACCTCGGCCAGTTTGGGGAATTTGGCGAGTTCGGGGCGCACCAATTCCTCGCGCCCATATATGACGAAGCGGATGTCGGGACGCCTGACGGCGACCGTCATGAGTGCCGGGATGACCACGTTTGGCCCGTGATCGCCACCCATGGCATCGATGGAAATCCTGATCACGCGGTCTTTATCTCACTAGCTTGGGCCAGGGCACATGGCCCGCGAAAGAAATACTAAACTCGCGAAATTCGGGGGCTCGCGAAGGTTCGGCGAAAATAGCGGTTTTGGGCTGCCGCACAACCGGCTTTTCTCCGATCGCTTCGTGTTTTAGGATTTTCCAAGCAAGGATCGCAGCTTTTGCTGGAATTCATTCTCGATGGGCTCGTTCGGGCCGGCGGCATCGAGCGAGGCGCCTGCCTTGCGCGGATAGGGATCGATCGCCAGCCCGAAGAACTGTTCGGCGAGCGCGCCGACGTCGATCGTGTCGCCGGAGAAAGTTTCCGGGCTGTCCGGCCCTTCGGCGTCGAGCAGGATTTCGCCACCGCCTTCGAAACCTTGCCGTCCGAGTTTGGATTGTTCGGGCAGGAACAGCGCCTCGACCTCTTCGTCGATATGGGCCGCGACCGGCTCAAGGGTGACGATGCAGGCCTGGGTGATATCAGCCTCGACGCGGCCGCTGACCTTGACGCCATTGCGCTTCCACGGCGCCACCAAAAGCTCAGCACGGTAGTTTTCGACCGAAAGCAGCTCGTGCTCGCGCGCAAGCATTGCGCGCTGCGCGGCGTCGGCGTCGATCACCACCTGCAAACCTTTGTGCGGCAGGCGGCCGACATTGGCCGCAAATGAGACCGGGCTAGGCGTGTCCACATGTTTCATCTTGGTCTCCCCTCCTCACTCCGCTTTCGCGACGGGAAACGCCACGGCACCGGAAACGATCGATTCGGACGGCTGTGCTTCAAGCTGCCTTGCGGCATCGATTACATAGGACGCCAGCGGCAAGGCTTGCGGCCAGGCGCCGGCATCGGGTCTGACATTGCGCGCCAGGGCGGCAGCAAGCGCGTCGCGGTCGCTGCGTTCCAGCGCGTCGTCATAGGCGGCGGTACGGCCGTAGAACATTTTGGCCAGCCTCTTCATGCGCTTGGGCACGCCGACATCGCCAACGCCCAGTTCCCGCAGCGAATGCTCGACATCGAGAAAGAACTCGTCGATCAGCACCTGCGCGACCTCATGCGCGACGCCCTCTTCGCCGCGCAGCCGGTGCTGAAACAGGAACATATGCAGCGACAGCATCTCGAAACGGCCGAGCGGCGTATCCGGCACATTCCAGTGGGAATAAAACACGGTCTGCCGCGCCGCCGCCACGATTTGTGCGTAAAGCGCCTCGGTGATAGCGCGGTTGGCGTTGCGTTCGCGGCCAAAAAGGCGCTGGAACATTGAGGGTGGTCTCCTGGGGACCGATTGTTTGAATGGGCCTTGTTGCATCGGCAAGCAAGCTGGTTTACCGGTTTTGCCGCCCAGCGCAAGTTGCGGCCAGCTAATGGAGTTGTTGTTGCGCGCGCTGAAATTCAAGTCGACTTTTCTGCCTGGGGCCACCGCCGCGGTTTCGCTGGTGCTGGTGGCTTCCGCGCTGTCGGGCTGCAATTCGTCCAAGATGTTCGGCGACCTTAACCCTAGCGAGACGCTGACGCAGGGCTATGTTATCGACCAGCAGGCTGTCGATTCGGTGCCGGTGGGCTCCAGCCGCGAACAGGTGCTTCTGGCGCTCGGCACGCCATCGACGAAAGCCACCTTCGACAATGAGGCGTTCTATTACATTTCGCAAACGCGCAAGCGCTATGTCGCTTTCGACAAGCCGCGCCTGGTCGACCAGAAAGTGCTCGCGGTCTATTTTGGCGAGGACGGGCGCGTCACCCAGATTGCCAATTACGGTCTGAAGGACGGCAAGATCTTCGACTTCATCTCGCGCACCACGCCGACCGGCGGCAAGGACCAGAACTTCCTCAGCCAGATCATCAAAGGCGCCAGCAAGCTGGCGCCCCCCATTCCTGGCGGCGGCGCCTAAGAAGCGACCGCCTTCCTTAGATTTTTGCTTCCCCCGAAGCGACACCATCTCAGGCGACCAAAAGCCCGCGGGAGCGATCCTGCGGGCTTTTGTTTTGAGGTCATGCGGCCGCAACACCCGTCGCGCTTTGCCGCGCGTGGCCTGTTCGGCCGCCGGGCTCCAGCGAGGCGCGGTGCACAGCCGCACTCTGCCGCGCTTCCGAAGGCGTCATGCCGAAATGCCGGCGGAAGGCGTGGTTGAAGGTCGAGAGATCGCCGAAGCCGGCGTCGAAGGCGATGGCGCCGATGGTGCGGTGTGCCAGGCGCAGGTCGGATAGCTTGCTGCAAACCAGCGCCAGCCGCCGGCCAAGCACGAACTGCGACAGCGAGGTACCCTCACCCTCGAACAGCTTTCTGATATAGCGCGCGCTGACGCGGTGGCGCCCGGCCAGCGCGTCGGACCCGACATCGCCGGAAGCCAGATTGCTTTCGATATCGGCTTTGATGGCGCGCAGCCGCGCGGCGCGTATGCCGCGGCCTGCGGCGACCTCAGTGGCGTCCTGCGTTGCCCCGACCACGACCGCGACAAGGTCCTGTATGTGCTTGGCGGCAAGCCAGCGCAATTCGGACGCGGCCAGGTTCGGCTCCTGCATCAGCAGACGGACATAGCTGGTCAGCAGCAAGAACTTTTCGCCCACGCATGACATCGGCGTCATCAGGGCGGCATCCGCATTCGCAGCCACGGGCCCGAGCGCTGCCTTGGGGATGGTGATGAAGAGATGATGCGACATCGCCCGCTCGATCACATGCGGATCAGAGGAGGACAGAAGGATTGCCTGGCCGGCCTCGATGCTGGCCTCGCGGCCGAGATGCGAGAAGGTGGCAGCGCCCTCCAGACACATGAAGAAAATGTAGTCATCGGTCCCCTTGGCCATGGCGCTGGAACGGATGGTGCGGAAGGCGGTGGTCCTCGAATTGGCAATGCCGACGCCCGGCAGCCGCAGGATGGTCGCGTCGACGGAGAGCTTTTCCTCCGTGACGTTAAAATCCATGTCGGTCACCATCCGGCGCAACAGGTCGCAATAGACGTTTCTCCATTCGGCTCGGGGCCACATGGCGGTCGAAAAGCGCGCATGCGCAAACTCGGGGGGTCGAATAGTCATGGGGTACTCCCAAGCGATTGTCTTCATTTCACTGTCGTTCGTAGTCGAGGCTCGTTCCATGAACGGCCTCTCATTCCGACGGCGGCAATCGGGGGGCAGTGGATGGCTACAATGATTTGCGCACTTGGACAAAAGACTATTTACGAAGCTATGGATGAGCTTAGTTCATTCATGCTAAGGAACCCATGGGCAGGATAGGGTAACGGCAAATGACAAGACGGCTTCCACAACTGGAATCCATTCGGGCTTTCGAGGTCATTGCCCGGCTGGGCAGCTTCAAGCGCGCCGGCGATGAGCTGAATGTTACGCCAAGCGCGCTCAGCCACCGCATCGCCGATCTCGAAGCCGATCTCGGCGTGCTTCTGTTCACCCGCCATGTCCGCCGCGTCGAACTCACGCTTGAAGGCGAAAGATTGTCCGCAGGCGTGCGACGCGCATTGCTGGAAATCCAGAGCACGATCGCGAGTGTCGCGCGCAACGAGCGCACGAGGCTGAGGGTCACCGCCATTCCTTCGCATGCCGTACGCTGGCTGGCCCCGCGCCTGCACAGGTTTCGCAAAAAGCATCCCGAAACAGAGATCGACATCAATGCGGATCTTGCAGTCGTCGACCTTTCGCAGCGAACAGTCGACATCGCATTGCGCTTCGGCGGCGGACACTATCCGGCCGTCAAGACCGAATGGCTGATGGCAGATGCGATCTTTCCTGTCGTCAGTCCCGACTATCTCGCCGCCAACGGCCCGGTCAGAGACCAGCACGATGTGCTGCGACTGTTTCGCATCCTCGACACGACGGCCGAAAATGACGAGAGCGGCGCCAATTGGCGCCACTGGTTCGAGAGAAACAATCTGCCGCTGGATACGGTTGGCGACGGCATGAATCTGAACGGCACCTTGCTGGCGGTCGAAGCGGCGGCGAGCGGTCTGGGCGTCGCCATCGCGAGGAAGTCGCTGGTCGAGAGCGATTTGCGCACAGGCAGGCTCGTCCGCCTCCTGACAACGGACATACCGACGAACTGGAACCACTACGTCGTCGTCCACCCGTCCATCTCCGCCTGGGAGCCTGCCAGATCATTCATCAACTGGCTGAAGGCGGAAGCCGGCGACAGCGCCGGCGCCGGTTGACCTCGGCGGCCGTTTGGGAACTCTCCTCGGGAGGTCAGCAGAAGGCGCCCCCCGGTGCTCACGGACTCATTGCACCGGCCGGTTGGTCATCCTTGCGGCCCGACTGGTTCGCGGCCTTGGCGGCAAGCGCTGCCGCCATCTGGCTCTCCAGCTCGCGCAGCTTGGCGTCGAGTGTCGCCATGCCGCCCCAGGCGAATGTCGCGCGGTATAGCGGTGCGATCTCGGGCGTCAGGAATTCGACCAGGGTTTCGTCCTCGACCCAGACCTTGAGCACCTTGAACAGGCGGGCATCGATCAGCCCGCTATGCCAGCCCATGCGGGCGGCAATGCCCTGGATGGTTTCGGTCGAATTGGGCGTGCTGAGCAGCACATGCGAGCCGGAGCAGGCGCATGTTCGGGTCGAAGCCGATGCCGAGCGGCGCTTGCTGGTCCAGAACCGTGCCGCACGGCAGGATTTCGATCAGCGAGCCGAAATCGTCGCCGAGGCAGACAAACCATGCGCCCTGCGGGAATGGCGGCGACGGCGCACGAACCGCAGTGGCGACCAGCATTTCGGGAAGGACGCTGGCGACGGCCTGCGGATCGCGGGCGTTGAATGAAGCGTGGTGCAGCATGGCAATACTCCTGTTTTCAACGGCGGCGGCCGGCAGAAGTGCCGACCCATGCCGCGGCGTTCCGCGAAAACTGAATCACCGGCTGAGCGTCAGGATGACCGCGGCAAACAGGCAGGCGTATTCGGCCAGTCCAAGCACAAGGCGCAGATTGTGGTTGGCCGCCCAGCTGTCGCGCGTCTGAGCCCAATCATCGGGGATGGTCACCGGCGTCCAGCTCTGCACCTGTTTGTTGAGCGGCACCTGACGGCTGACGGTGAAGCCAATGTCGATCACCACCAGCGCCGCGGCGACGATGGTCAGGATGCGCGGCAGGCCGGCATCGACCGCAAACATCGCCATCGCCGCGATCAGCACCAGCGTCGTCAGCCTGACTAACGGCATCACCCGGGTAAACGTCCGGTCGCGCATCTGATGCATGGCCATGTACTGGCCGGCGGTAAGATCATCGATGCGAAAATCGTGGATTACGCCCGAGACGTAGATGCCGGCAATAATTCCAGCCAGCGCAAGCGAAGCCGTCATCAAAAAAATGTCCATTTCTTTTCCCTGCCGAAATGTCGTTTCCCTGGCCAAAATCGCCGCAAGGGCGGCGGACACCGCGTCGATCGCAATGTCCTGGCCAATGGCCGGGGTATTAAAGCAGGCGGACGGTCCGGGCTTGGGCAGAACGGAACGACGTTTTGGGCAATGCGGCCCTCCGATGCGTCGGAAACATCAAGTGCCGTGAGGTCGAAACCCATCAGCAAACCTTGACGCGTACTTGCCAGCGACCGGTCAAATTCGTATCAGACCGTGCTGGCCAATCGCGCATCACGCTGAATTGGGGGAGCATCCGTGCAGGACAAAAACCGGACAAAACCGACAGGCTGGATGGCGACCGGAACGGCTGACGGCCAGGTGGTCACGCCTGACTGGATACCCATCGAGCCGGTGGCGATCGATGGCGTGAGGGTCAAGGAGATCAGGCCGGTCGCAACCTCCACCGGCTATCTGACCGAGATCTTTCGCGAGGAGTGGGAGCTCGATTCGGAGCCGGTCGGCCAGGTCTTCCAACGGACCTTGTATCCCGGCGCGGTGACTGGCTGGCATGCACACGCGGTGACCACCGACCGGCTGTTCTGCTGCGTCGGCAGCGTCCGCATTTCGCTGTTTGACGGACGCAAGGCCTCGCCGACCTTCGGCGCCGTCTGGCACAAGATTATCGGCCCGTTGCGCCCGGCGGTCGTCATCATTCCACCCGGAATATGGCACGGTGTTGTTTCGCTCGGAGCGGAGACGGCGGTGCTGCTCAACCTCGTCGACAAGGCCTATGCCTACGATCAGCCCGACCATTGGCGCCTGCCGCCAGACACCGACCACATTCCCTACAGACTGGTGTAGCGTGGAAGCATCGGCGCAGCGCGATCAGGCCGGCGGCGAACCGCTGGTCTCGATCGTGATCGCGACGCACAACCGGCCGGCAGCACTGCGGCAGGCATTGACCAGCGTCATGCGCCAGACGTTGCAAGGCTGGGAAGCCTTGGTCATCGGCGACGATTGCAGGCCGGATACGGCGGCCGTTGTCGCTGAATTTGACGATGCCCGCATCGTCTACATCGATCTTCCTGTCAATTTCGGCGAACAGTCCGGTCCCAACAATATCGGCTTTGCCAGGGCGCGTGGCCGCTTCGTCGCCTTGCTCAACCACGACGATCTGTGGTTTCCCGACCATTTGGCGGCGATGACCGGCTGGATCGACGCCTCGGGCGCCGACGTGGTGCTGGCGCGCGGTGCCGTCATCCAGCCGCCGTCGGCGGCCGGCAATCCTGTCAATTCGATCTTCGGGATCGGCAAGGATGGTTATTACGACCCCGTCACGACGGAAGGATTTGGCTCGGCACACATGTTTCGCCGCGCTTCGTTCAGCCTGCTCGGACCTTGGCGACCCGCCAGCCAGTGCTTTTGCGAAAGCTCGCAGGACTGGCTGTTTCGGGCATGGCGAAAGGGCGCGGTGATCGCGACGATGCCGCACCTCACGGTGATCAAGTTGCATTCCGGCATACGCAAGGGTTCCTATCTCGGCGACAATGCGCAGGAACAGAAGGATCTTCTGGATGCCATGCAGACGCCGGACGCCTTGCGCGTGAAAATCCTTGGCTGCGCGGGCGAACCCATTCGCCTGGCGGCATCGAGTTATCTCAGGCGCAGGCTGATGGCGGCTCTTGGCATCCATCCCCGCGCCCGCGCCTTCCGCCGCAAGTATAAGCGAGGCGCCTTCCTTGCCAAGCTGCGGCGCCTGCGTGGCCTGGCGCCGATGCCTGAGCGCGAACCTGGCGTGAGAGAATTGCTGGATCGCTACAGCAAGCGCGGCGATGTGGGGACCGAGCCGGATGAGGGTTGACTGCCACCAGCGTAAATCTCAAACAAAAACCCGCGGGATCGCTCCCGCGGGTTTGTTCCTGAAGCAGTGGCGTTGCCTTAGCCGTGCGCGAGCACGGCCAGCAGCAGAAGCGCCACGATGTTGGTGATCTTGATTGCCGGGTTGACCGCCGGGCCGGCGGTGTCCTTGTAGGGATCGCCAACCGTGTCGCCGGTGACCGAAGCCTTGTGCGCTTCGGACCCCTTGAGGTGCTTGACGCCGTCCTTGTCGACAAAACCGTCCTCGAACGACTTCTTGGCATTGTCCCAGGCGCCGCCGCCCGAAGTCATCGAGATGGCGACGAACAGGCCGTTGACGATGACGCCGAGCAACGAGGCGCCGAGCGCCGCAAAGGCGGACGCCTTGGAGCCCGAGATCAGCTGCACGCCGAAATAGACGACGAGCGGCGCCAGCACCGGCAGCAGCGAGGGGATGATCATTTCGCGGATCGCCGCCTTGGTCAGAAGGTCGACGGCGCGGGCATAGTTTGGCTTGGAGGTGCCGGCCATGATGCCCGGATCCTCGCGGAACTGCTTGCGCACTTCCTCGACGATGGCGCCGGCCGCACGGCCGACGGCCGTCATGGCGATGCCGCCGAACAGATACGGGATCAGACCGCCGAAGATCAGGCCGGCGACGACGTAGGGATTGGAGAGGTCGAAGGAGACATCGCCCATGCCCTGGAAGTACGGATATTTGTCGCCATTGGCGGCAAAGAACTTCAAATCGTTCGAATAGGCCGCAAACAGCACCAGCGCGCCGAGGCCGGCCGAACCGATGGCATAGCCCTTGGTCACCGCCTTGGTGGTGTTGCCGACCGCGTCGAGCGCGTCGGTGGAGTGGCGCACTTCCTTGGGCAGGCCGGCCATTTCGGCAATGCCGCCGGCATTGTCGGTGACCGGGCCGAAGGCGTCGAGGGCGACGATCATGCCGGCCAGGCCGAGCATGGTGGTGACCGCGATCGCCGTCCCGAACAGGCCGGCGAGCTGGTAGGTCGAGATGATGCCGCCGACGATGACGATTGCCGGCAGTGCGGTCGATTCGAGCGACACCGCAAGTCCCTGGATGACGTTGGTGCCGTGACCGGTCACCGAGGCCTGGGCGATGGAGTTCACCGGGCGCTTGTTGGTGCCGGTATAATATTCGGTGATCACCACGATAAGACCGGTCACAACGAGACCGATCAGGCCGCAGATGAACAGGTTCTTGCCGATGATGGTCATGCCGGCGACGGTGCCGACCTCGCCCCAGCCGACGGTTGCCGAGGTAGCGACGCCGAGACCGACGATCGACAGCAGGCCGGTGACGATCAGGCCTTTGTAGAGGGCGCCCATGATCGAGCCGTTGGAACCGAGCTTGACGAAGAAGGTGCCGACGATCGAGGTCAGGATGCAGGCACCGCAGATCGCGAGCGGATAGAGCATCGCCGCACCCAGAGCGGCGGTTCCGCCGAAGAAGATGGCGGCCAGAACCATGGTGGCAACGACGGTCACCGCATAGGTCTCGAAGAGGTCGGCGGCCATGCCGGCGCAGTCGCCGACATTATCGCCGACATTGTCGGCGATGGTGGCCGGGTTGCGCGGATCGTCTTCGGGAATACCGGCTTCGACCTTGCCTACGAGATCGCCGCCGACGTCGGCGCCCTTGGTGAAGATGCCGCCGCCCAGACGGGCGAAGATCGAGATCAGCGAAGCGCCGAAGCCGAGCGAAACCAGCGCATCGATGACGATGCGGTCATTGGGCTGCAGGCCCATCGGGCCGGTCAGAATATAGTAGTAAATCGACACGCCGAGCAGCGCGAGGCCAGCCACCAGCATACCGGTGATGGCGCCCGACTTGAAGGCGATGTCGAGACCGGCGGCGAGGCTGTTGGACGCCGCCTGCGCGGTGCGCACATTGGCGCGCACCGAGACGTGCATGCCGATGAAACCGGCGGCGCCAGAGAGCACGGCGCCGATCAGGAAGCCGACCGCGGCGGTGATCGAGAGCAGCCACCAGGCGAGCACAAGCACGACCACGCCGACGATGGCGATGGTGGTGTACTGGCGCGCCAGATAGGCTTGCGCGCCTTCGCGGATGGCGGCGGAGATTTCCTGCATGCGTGCGTTGCCCTGATCGGCTGCAAGAACCGATCGTGTCGCCCAGATGGCGTAAAGGATTGAAAGCAAGCCGCAGGCGATGACGGCAGAAATGATGGTCATTGCCGAATTTTCCTCGATTGATGGCCCAAAAGAACCCCTCCCTGGGCCGTTGGTGCGGGGAGCGGATAAGCCTAGGCGGAATCCGTCCTTCGCAGCGGTGTATGCGAAACAGGGCTCGGAACGTCAAGATATTGTTCGGTTTTTGCCCCGCTTTCAGCCAAAAGGTTTAGGCCAGAACATTCCCGTGGCCGATGCCTTGCTATTAGATCGGTTGAAATGACGCTGCGTCAGTCAATGCTTTGCCCGCAGTCCAGCGAAGGTCAGTCGCCAGTCTCCTGCCCCATCTTGCGCGCCGTATAGCGCTCGATGGCGGACAGTCCGTCATAGATCAGCACCGCCAGCGCCGCGACGATCAGGCCGCCTTGCAGGACGAAGGCGAGATTGTTGGACAGCAGGCCGGCGATGATCACCTCGCCCAGCGTCTTGGCGGCAACCGTCGAACCGATCGTCGCCGTGGCCAGGCTGATCACCACCGACAGCCTTATGCCGCCCAGAATGATCGGCGCGCTCAGCGGCAATTCGACCTTGATCAGCCTTTGCCAGCCCGTCATGCCGGCGCCGCGCGCGGCCTCCATGATGTTGCCGGGCAGTGTCGTGAGGCCGGTCAGCGCGTTCTCGAAGATCGGCAGCAGGCCGTAGAGAAACAGCGCAATCAGCGTCGGCTTCTCGCCGAAACCGACGGCGGGCACCGCCAGCGCCAGCACCGCCACCGGCGGAAAGGTCTGGCCGATGTTCACCAAGCTGCGCGACAGCGGCAGGAATTCGGCGCCCGCCGGCCTGGTCACCAGGATGGCAAGCGCCACGGCAACGATGGTTGCGGCGACGGTAGCGATCAGCACGGTCCTGAGATGCAGCAGGGTCAGCGTCAGCAGGCTGCCCTGATTGTAGATCGCCGGCGCATTGTTTTCGGTCAGCGGCTTCAACAGCGGCTCGAACCAGCCGGGATTGGTGACGAAGGCTATGAGAAGCACCACCAGTGCAAGCCTGAGCAGCGAAGGCAGCCAGGCTTTTAGACCGGCCCCTTTCATGCCGGCCTCGCCGCGCGCTTCACCAGCCCGTCGACGGTGACGCGGCCGAGCGGCTTGCCGTCTTCGCCCTTGACCGGCAGCGCGGGCCGGCCCGACCACAGAAGCTCGGCCAGCGCGTCGCGCTGGCTGGCGTCGCCTGGGATCGCCTCGCCTTCGGCAGACCCCTTTTCCACGGCCTCGCGCACGCGGCCGAGCGACAAGAGCCGGAACGGCTTTTCGCTGGCGCCGACCAGGGTTTCGACGAAGGCGTTCGCCGGCCGCGCCAGGATCTCTTCCGGCTTGGCGTATTGCACCAGCTTTCCGGCATCCATGACGGCGATCTTGTCGCCCATGTGGACCGCCTCCTCCATGTCGTGGGTGACGAGGATGATGGTGGTACCGAAGCGCTTCTGGATTGCCAGCAGGTCCTCCTGCGCCTTGGTGCGGATGATCGGGTCGAGTGCGCCGAACGGCTCGTCCATCAGAAGCACATTGGGCTCGGCGGCGAGCGCGCGGGCGACGCCGACACGCTGCTGTTGCCCGCCGGACAGTTCGTGCGGGTAGCGCGGGCCATAAGCCTCGGGGTCGAGCTGGTAGAGTGTCATCAACTCATCGACGCGGGCCTTGATGCGGTCCTTGTCCCAGCCCAGCAGGACCGGCACGGTGGCGATGTTCTGCGCAACGGTGCGGTGCGGGAACAGGCCGTGGCCCTGGATGGCGTAGCCGATGCTGCGGCGCAGTTCGTAGCCGGGCAGCGAGCGGTTGTCGTTGCCGTCGAGCTTGATGACGCCGGCGGTCGGCTCGACCAGCCGGTTGATCATTCGCAGCAGCGTCGTCTTGCCGGAACCGGAGGTACCGACAATGACGCAAACCGTGCGCGGCTCGACGACCATGGACACGTCGTTGACCACGGTCGTCGCGTCATAGCGCTTGGTAATGCCTTCGATCTCGATCATGCCGTTTCAACCCTGCGCCTGGTGGCGGTCATCTCGATTACTGCGTCGAGGATGATGGCCGCGGCAAAAGCCAGCGCCACCGTCGGCACGGCGCCCAGCAGCACCAGGTCCATCGCCGTCTGGCCAACGCCCTGAAACACAAACACACCGAAGCCGCCGCCGCCGATGAGTGCTGCGATGGTGGCCAGGCCGATGTTCTGCACCAGCACGATGCGGATGCCGGTGAGGATCACCGGAAAGGCCAACGGAAACTCGACGCCGAACAGGCGCTGGCCATCGGTCATGCCCATGCCGCGCGCTGCATCATTGGCCGCGCGGGGTACGCCGGCAAGCCCGACCACGGTGTTGGCCACCACCGGCAGCAGCGAATAGAGGAACAAGGCAACGAAGGCGGGCGCGGTGCCGATGCCTCTGATACCGAGCGCTGCGGCACCCGGAACATGGGTGGCGACCCAGCCGAGCGGCGCGATCAGCAGGCCGAACAGCGCGATCGAGGGTATGGTCTGGACGATGTTGAGCACGTTGAGCACACCGGCGCGCAACCGTTCGACGCGATGGCATAGAATGCCGAGCGGCAGGCCGACGATCACCGCCGCCGCCAGCGACCCCAGCGCCAGTGTGATGTGCTTGGAGCCTTCGGCCCAGAAACTATCGGCGCGGTTTGCATATTCCTTGAGGATCGACAGGCTATCCCACTGCCCCGATATCAGCAACAAGCCGATGGCCAGCGCCGCGACGACGAGCACGCCGACGCGGGCCGCTGGCGACAGGTTGAGCCTGGTCAGCACGTCGGCGAGCAACAATGTGAAGGCAAAGATCAACAGCCAGAACCCGGAAGCCGGCGAGATGCGGGCGAAGGTGTTGCCGGCCGGCATCAGGAAGGTGCCGGCGACACCGATCAGGATGGCAAGGGCGGCGAGCGCCACGACGCTTGCGGCCAGGCGCAGGACAAGCGGGGTTTTCAGCAAGGCAACAATTGCGGCCACGACGACGATCGCCAGCAGTAGCGGCCCGACTGTGGCCGGCAGCGCCTCCAGGATCGAGCGCGCCTGACCGGGAACGATACGATTGGCGCGGAAGGTGGCGAACGGAGCCAGAAACGCCGCATAGGCAACGATCGCCGCGATAACCATGCCGAGCTTGTCGAAACGCAGGGTCATGGATGCCCCTCATGAGGAGCGATTTTCCACGTTGCGCAGACTACGCTGGTGATCGGCGCAAGCCGACGCGAAGTCCGATCTCCCCCCTTGCGGGGGAGATGGCCGGCAGGCCAGAGGGGGGTGTGAAGGATCGTCAGCTTTCGAGCGTCGGCCTGTTCGGAAGCAACCCTGTCGAGGCACGCACCTGCTACCGGTTGTGAGGTCGGTGGGACAGCACCCGCCTCTGTCCTGCCGGACATCGCCCCCGCAAGGGGGGAGATCAGCAGCTTCCAGAGAGGGGTGTCTCGCACCAGCGTCACGATCAAATATGCGCTGACTACTTCAAAAACCCGTTCTTCTTCAAAAAGTCCTCGGCGACACCCTTGACCGGCTCGCCGCCGACCTGGACGCGGCCGTTGAGTTCCTGCAGCGTGACGAGGTCGAGCTTGGCGAACACCGGCTTCAACAGCGTCTCGATCTCCGGATGCTCTTTCAGCACCGCTTCGCGGATGATCGGCGCCGGCTGGTAGACCGGCTGCACGCCCTTGTCGTCGGCGAGCACGACCAGGCCGGACGGCGCGATGCCGCCGTCGGTGCCGTAGACCATGGCGGCGTTGGCGCCGTTGGTCTGGTTGGCGGCAGCACCGATTGTCGCGGCGGTGTCGCCGCCCGAAAGCGTGATCAACTGCTCCGGCTTCAGCGTGAAGCCGTAAGTGGTCTGGAACGCCGGCAGGGCTGCCGCCGAATTGACGAACTCAGCCGACGCCGCCAAAACCACCGTGCCGCCGCCGGCGACGTATTTGCCGAAGTCGGTCAGGGTCGCCAGCTTGTTGGTCTCGGCAACCTCCTTGCGCAGCGCGATCGCCCAGGTGTTGTTGGCCGGTGACGGCGACAGCCAGACGATCTTGTTGGCGTCATAGTCGAGCTTCTTGGCGGTCTCATAGGCCTTGGCGGCATCCTTCCAGACCGGATCGTCGGCCTTCTCGAAGAAGAAAGCGGCATTGCCGGTGTACTCGGGATAGATGTCGATCTCGCCGGCGGTGATCGCCTTGCGTACCACCGGCGTGCCGCCGAGCTGGATGCGGTCGGTGGTCTTGATGTTGTTGGCGTTGAGCACAAGCTGGATGATGTTGCCGAGCACGCCGCCCTCGGTGTCGATCTTCGAGGAGACGACCACCTGGGCATTGGCGGAGGCGGCCGTGATGCCGAGCGCCAACGCCGCGCCGGCCAGAATCTTGACTGAAAACATTGTGAAAACCCCTTGCTTTGGACCGAAATGCGGTGGCCGCATATGAGCATGGCTTCAACGCCCCGTCGGGGCACACGGTTTCATAACAATGGGTACAGAAGCAATAATTTTATGCGGTCGCCGCGATTCGGTCGGCGCCATGCTGACAGGTCGTGCCAAGCCAAAGATAGAACCGGATCAGGCGCGGGCTTTGCGCGATCCGGTCAGTTTGAGCGCGCCAAGGGCGACGAAACACAGGGCGACGACCGGGAAAACCAGCCAGTTCAGCATCTCCCAGCCCCAGGCATTGTAGATGGCGCCCGACATTAGCGAGGCGAAGGCGACGGAGCCGAACAGGACGAAGTCGTGGAAGCCCTGCACCTTGCTCTTTTCGGACGGATGGTAGCTGTCGGCGACCATGGAGGTGGCGCCGATGAAGGCGAAATTCCAGCCGAGGCCAAGCAGGATCAGCGCCGTCCAGAACTGCCACAAATGCAGGCCGGACAATGCCACCGCGGCGCAGCCGATGAGCAGGACCAGGCCGGTTGCGACGATGCGTTCGGCGCCGAAGCGATGGATCAGCGATCCGGTGAAGAAGCTCGGCGCAAACATCGCCATCACATGCCAGGAAATGCCGAGCGTGGCGTCGTCCGTCGACAGGCCGCAGCCGACCATGGCCAGCGGCGCGCCGGTCATGACGAAACTCATCAGCGCATAGCTGCCGACGGCGCAAAACAGTGCCGCGACGAAACGCGGCCGGGTGACGATCTCGGACAGCGGCCGGGCGTCGCTTGACGCGACTTCCGCGTGGCCGGGAGCCTTGGCCGGGATGCGCAGGAATGACAGGATGATGGCGCCGGCCGCCGCCAGAACCGGAATGGCCACGAACGAGCCGGCAAACATCACCGGCGCCAGCAATTCGCGGGTGAAGATGACGATCTGCGGCCCGAGAATCGCGGTGATGACGCCGCCGGCCAGCACGAAGGAAATGGCGCGCGCCTTGAATTCGGGCGGAGCATTATCGGCGGCGGCGAAGCGGAACTGCTGAACGAAGGCGCCGCCGACGCCGATCACCAGCAGCGCGAAAGCGAACAGCCAGAAGCTGGCGTGGAACAGAGCCAACGTGGAGATGACGCCGCCAAGCGCGGTGACGATGGTGCCGGTCATGAAACCGCCGCGCTGGCCGAGCCAACGGATGATGGCCGCGGCCGGCAACGCGCCGAGCGCCACGCCGATGTTGAAGCCGGTGATTGGCGCCGTTGCCAGCGACTTATCGGGGCCAAGCAGATATTGCCCGGCCAGCCCGCCCATGGAAATGGCAATCGGCGCGGCCGAACCGATAATCGCCTGCGACGTCGCCAGGATGATCGCCGTGCGGCGCGCGTCCCGTGCTGCGCCGGCGACGGTGCCGGTCACAATGCGTCCTTGCCGCGCCCCTCGCCCCGCACCCGGCGCGACACACGGTCGAGCACGGCGTTGGTCAGCTTCGGCTCGTCTTCCTCGTAGAAGGCCTTGGCGATGTCGACATATTCCGAAACGATGACGGCCACCGGCACGTCGTCGCGCTTCATCAGTTCGTAGACGCCAGCGCGCAGGATGGCGCGCAACGTCGAATCGAGTCTGGACAGCGGCCAGTCTTCCGTCAGCGCCTGGCGTATGATCGGATCGATGGTCGTCTGGTTCTCGACGACGCCGGCCAGGATGGCGCGGAACCACTGCGCGTCGGCCTCCCGATAAAGCGCGCCGTCGACTTCCTTGCCGAGCCGGAACGCCTCGTATTCGGCGGTGATCTCGAAGACGCCGCTGCCGGCCACGTCCATCTGGTAAAGCGCCTGCACGGCGGCCAGACGGGCGGCGCCACGCTTGTTGGCGTGGCGTATCGCGGGCTGGCCGGGCGAAGCGGGTTCGCTCACGATTGCGCTCCCAGCTTCTCCTTGAGCGCGATCATGGTCAGCGCCGCGCGCGCGGCAAAGCCGCCCTTGTCGCCCTCCGAGCGCTTGGCGCGCGTCCAGGCCTGCGCGTCGTTCTCGGTGGTCAGGATGCCGTTGCCGATCGCAATCGCTTCCTGCACCGAGAGATCCATCAGCGCGCGGCTCGATTCATTGGCGACGATGTCGAAATGATAAGTGTCGCCGCGGATGATGGTGCCGAGCGCGACAAAACCATCATAGTCCTTGCCGCCCTCGCCCATGCCGTCGAGCGCAAAAGTGATCACGGCTGGAATTTCCAGCGAACCGGGAACGGTGACGACGTCATAGGTCGCGCCGGCTTCGTCGAGCGCGCTCGTCGCGCCGTCGAGCAGTGCGTCGGCAAGATCGTCATGAAAGCGCGCCTCGATGATCAGAAGGTGGGCCTTCTTCTTCGGGCGAATGAACGCTTTGCCGTGTTGGGATGTGCCAGCCATAAATGTCTCCGGGGGTAGCCGGTGACTTAGGCCGAAGCCGGTTTGATCGCAAGCGGAAGATTGCTGGAGGCGAAGCCTGGCCTAGCGCGTCTTTGGGCTGGGCGTCGGTAGCGGGCACTCGCTGCAGAGGCTTTCAGCCCAGACGAGAACAGCTTCGTGATCCACTACACGACCCGCGTCTACATCGGCCATTGCTTCGCGCGTAAGCCGCTTTTTCTGTTCGATTGTGAGTTTTGCGGCCATCAAAGCCCCTCTTTCGCCGCCTCGACTAGGCGCGCGGCGTAGCGGGCCATGGTGTCGATCTCGAGGTTGACCTTGTCGCCGACCTTGCGCTCGCCCCAAGTGGTCACGGTCAGCGAATGGTGGATCAACAGCACATCGAAACGGGCGCCTTCGACCTTGTTGACGGTGAGCGAGGTGCCGTCGAGTGCGACGGAGCCTTTTGGGGCAATGAATTTTGCCAGTTCGCGCGGCGCCTCCAGCGTGAAGCGAACGGCATCGCCTTCATCCTTCCGCTCGACGATTTCGGCCATGCCATCGACATGGCCGGAGACGATGTGGCCGCCAAGTTCGTCGCCGATCTTCAGTGCCCGCTCGAGATTGACCTTGGTGCCTGATTTCCAGCCCGACGCCGTGGTCAGCCTGAGGGCCTCTTCCCAGGCTTCGACCTCGAACCAGCGTGCGTTGGACCCGCCATCTGGCAGCGCCGTCACCGTCAGGCAGACGCCGCCGCAGGAGATCGAGGCACCGATGGCGATCGTCGCGGGGTCATAGGCGGTGTCGATGCGCAGGCCGACGCCTTCGCTCAGCGGCTTGACGGCCGCGACGGTGCCGATATCGGTGACAATTCCAGTGAACATTTCAGATATCTCTCACCCATTCGGCATAGCTGTCTTCCCCGAAGCGTATCTCGCGCAACTTGCGGAAGCCTGCCGGGATATGGTTGGCGTCGATGGGCGACGCAATGCCGCCCTCGCCGATCGCTTCCGGTCCCTGGAACAGCACGATGCGGTCGACCAGTCCTTCGGCGAGGAAGGCGCTGGCTACCTTGGCGCCGCCTTCGACCAGAACGCTGGCCATGCCGAGCGCGCCGAGATCCTCGAGCAGCTCCGGCAAGGCAATGCCGCCTTCATGGGTTTCGGTGCCGATGAAGCGCACACCGGCACGCTCCAGCACCGACCGCCGCAGCGGGTCGGCCTCCAGGCTCGCGGCGATATAGAGCGGCACCCGGTCGATGCCGGAGACCAGCTTCGAGGCTTCGGGCAGCCTGATCTGGCGGTCGAGCACGATGCGCGCCGGCGAGCGGTTCTCCAGCCCCGGCAGCCGGACGGTGAGCGCGGGATCATCCTCCAGCGCCGTGCCGATGCCGACCAGTATGCCATCGGCTTCGGCGCGCATCAGATAGACTTCGCGGCGGGCGATATCGCCGGTGATCGCAACCTGGCCGGCGCCATGCCTGCCGATCTTGCCGTCGCTGGAAAGCGCAAGCTTCAGAGTCACTTCCGGGCGCTTTTTCAGGGATCGAATCAAATAGCCGGCCATCTGCCCGGCGGCTTCCTCGACCAGCACCTTTTCGACCACTTCGATGCCGGCGGCGCGCAGGATGGCGTAGCCTTTGCCGGAGACGCGCGGATCGGGATCGCTGGCAGCGCCTACCACCCGCGCCACTCCGGCATTAACCAGCGCGTTGGCGCAAGGCGGCGTGCGGCCATGGTGGGCGCAGGGCTCCAGCGTGACATAGGCGGTGGCACCGCGCGCCAACTCGCCGGCTTCAGCCAGCGCTTCGGTCTCGGCATGCGGCCGGCCGCCAACAGCGGTGACGCCGGTGCCGACGATCATCGGGCCGGCGCCATCGTCGCGAACGATTATGGTGCCGACGGAAGGGTTGGTGGAGGTGCGGCCGGCATTTTTCCGCGACAGCCGCAGCGCCGCGGCCATGAAGCGGCGATCGAGGGCCTGCTGATCGGCCTTCCCTGACGTTTGGCTTGCCATGCTCAGCCGGCGTCCTCTTCGCTCTTCAGCTCGTCGCCTTTGAGTTCGTCACCTTTGAGCTCACCCAGCACATCGTGGAAATCCTTGGCCTCGCGGAAATTGCGATAGACAGAGGCGAAGCGGACATAGGCGACGTCGTCGAGCGACTTCAGCGCTTCCATCACGAGCCGGCCGACCTCGCCCGAGGCGATTTCCGTCTCGCCGGAGCTTTCGAGCTGGCGCACGATGCCGGTGACGGCGCGGTCGATGCGCTCGGGATCGACATTGCGCTTGCGCACCGCGATCTCCACCGAACGCAAGAGCTTGTCGCGGTCGAACGGCACCTTTCTGCCGGACTTCTTGACCACCACGAGGTCCCGCAACTGGACGCGCTCGAAGGTGGTGAAACGGCCACCGCAATCGGGACAGACGCGCCGCCGGCGGATCGCCGCGCCATCCTCGGCGGGGCGCGAATCCTTCACCTGCGTATCTTCGGACTGGCAATAGGGACAGCGCATGGAGAGCCTTCGGGTTGGCGATTCTGGCGGAACGATAGGCTTAGAGGTTTTTGCCGGGACGGCAAAGGTTCGGCAACGGCCGCTCGCGCCCTCAGAGATAGCGAGGCGGGAGGAAAATTGCCAGCCGCGCCAGATATGTCAGGGGGCGACGTCCTTGGTCGGGAAGCCGCAGGACGTTCCGAGGTTGCGGTAGGCCTTGGTGAAGCCATCCATCGGGATGCTGGCGACAGCCTGCTTGCCGAACGTCACATCGAGCGAGATGACCTGGCGCATGGCCCGCAACAAAGCGAGACTGGTCTTGGCCTGGTTGTCGACGGTCCAGCTCGGGCGGCCGGCATCATTGGAATAGACGGTCGCGGAAACCTTGACGCCGGGGTCGCCAAAGGTCGCGGCGATCTTCTTGCCGGTCGGCAGCTCCTTGTTGGCGATGGTGAACATGATCGCCGGATAGGCATCGGGCGGCAGGGCGTCGCCAGTCGAGATCGAAAGCGTCAGCGTGCCGGCATTGCCGTTGCCGTCGACAAAGGCTGTCGAGGCCGCACAGGTCTTGTGCGAATCCTGGCCGGTGTCGAGCGCATCGATGATCGTGGTCCACCTGCCAAAGGTGCTGGTGGCCGGGATATCCGTGCCCGGCTGCGTCTGCTCCTCGGCGATCGCGCACGACACAGTGAAGGTGGCAAGCAAGCCGAGGAAGGCCAGAACGGCAGGATGGAACATGCGCATCGTCAGATCTCCACAGGCCGCGCCGCCCGGACAGCAAGCGGCGCAGAGCGCGGGATAAAAGACGATGCGCCGCTGGCGGTCAACCGAGATAGGGATAGAGCGGGAAACGATCGGTCAGCGCCACGACCTTGGCCTTCACGGCTGCTTCCACAGCCGCATTGCCTTCGTCGGAATTGGCGACCTTCAGCCCGTCCAGCACCTCGGCGATCAACTTGCCGATTTCGCGGAACTCGGCCTGGCCGAAGCCGCGCGTGGTGCCGGCCGGCGTGCCCAGACGCACGCCCGAGGTGACGAAAGGCTTTTCCGGATCGAACGGGATGCCGTTCTTGTTGCAGGTGATGTTGGCGCGGCCGAGCGCTGCCTCGGCGCGCTTGCCGGTGGCGTTCTTGGGCCTGAGATCGACGAGCATCAGATGGTTGTCGGTGCCGCCGGAGACGATGTCGAGGCCGGTTTCCTTGAGGCTCGACGCCAGCGCCTTCGCGTTGGCGGCGACACTCTCGGCATAGAGCTTGAAGCTCGGCTTCAGCGCCTCGCCGAAGGCGACCGCCTTGGCGGCGATGACATGCATCAGCGGGCCGCCCTGCAGGCCGGGGAAAACCGCCGAGTTCATCTTCTTGGCGATGTCCTCGTCATTGCACAGGATCATGCCGCCGCGCGGGCCTCGCAACGATTTGTGCGTGGTCGTGGTCACGACATGGGCGTGCGGCAGCGGTGACGGATGCACGCCGCCGGCAACCAGGCCGGCGATATGGGCCATGTCGACCATAAGATAGGCGCCGACCGCATCGGCGATCTCGCGAAAGCGCTTCCAGTCCCAGATGCGCGAATAGGCGGTGCCGCCGGCCAGGATCAGCTTCGGCTTGGTCTCATGCGCGGTCTTTTCGATCGCGTCCATGTCGAGCAGATGGTCGTCCTTGCGCACGCCATAGGAAACGACCTTGAACCATTTGCCGCTCATATTGACGGGCGAGCCGTGCGTCAGGTGGCCGCCGGAGTTCAGGTCGAGGCCCATGAAGGTATCGCCCGGCTGCAGCAGCGCCAGGAAGACCGCCTGGTTCATCTGGCTGCCGGAATTCGGCTGGACATTGGCGAAGTTGCAGCCGAACAGCTTTTTGGCGCGCTCGATAGCGAGTTCCTCGGCGACGTCGACGAACTGGCAGCCGCCATAATAGCGCTTGCCCGGATAACCCTCGGCGTATTTGTTGGTCATGATCGAGCCCTGCGCCTCGAGCACGGCGCGCGAAACGATGTTTTCCGAGGCGATCAGCTCGATCTCGTGACGCTGGCGGCCAAGCTCGTTGCGGATCGAGCCGAAGATCTCCGGATCGGCATCTTCCAGCGTGGTTTCGAAGAAGGATTCGATTTTGTTCGACGCTGCCGCTGCAGTTGCCATGGCCTGAAATCCTTCGGTTCGGGGCATTTATCTATGCATATCGTTGCCCCGAAACCGCTGCACGGTTCCGGGCGACATGCATTGCCGCGCCATTAACACAGTTGTTTTCGCCTCGCCACGTTTGCAGCGCGAAATTTGCTGGCCGGATTGCGCCGGAGCGGCCCTGAACCGCTATTTTCGCTCCTGCCGCCCCTGCAGCAAGGCTTCGGTGAGCGTGATCTCGGTAAACAGCGCCCGCGCCGTATGGTCGTTGATCGCGCCGCTGCTTAACATGTCGCGCACGGCGATGCGCTCGGCCTCGATGCCGGCAAGCCGCATTTCGAGCTCCAGCCGCCCGGCTTCGCGGGCCTCCGCCCGGGCGTCGTCGGCCTCGTCCGAGGTGGCGATGCGGCGCCGGTAGCCGGCGACGATGTTTTCGGCGGCGGCAAGCCTGGCGCCGGGCACCTCGCCCTGGTCGTCGTCGCTGGCGCCCGCCATGCTTTCGATGCGGGCGATGGCCGCCTTGGCGGCGCCGATGCGGGCGAGACGCTCCTCGATGGCGCTGCCATCCTCGCCCGGCTCGACCAGTCCGTGCGCTATCTTCGGCAGCGCCACGCTGGCGATGGCGAGCGAACAGATGATGACGCCGGCGGCGAGGAAGATCACCAGGTCGCGCGCCGGAAAAGACGAGCCGTCCGGCATGGCAACCGGCAGCGACAGGATGCCGGCCAGCGTGATCGCGCCGCGCACGCCCGCCACCGAGCCGGCAAGCCGCACACGCATGCCAAACGGCTCGGCCTTGCGCTTTCCCCATTTTGCCTTGAGGCCTGCCGCGATATCGCCGACCCAGATCCAGAGGAAGCGCAGCGCGATCAGGCACAGCGTCAGCGCTATCACCGTCGCGACCGGCTGGATGATCGGGTAATGGCCGGTCAGTTCGGGCGGCACGCGGCGAATGATTTCGGGAAGCTGCATGCCGAGCACGATGAACAGCGCGCCATTGTAGACGAAGGACAAGGTCGTCCACAGCGAGATCGTCTGCATGCGCGCCGAGACGCCGAGGAAGCGGAAGACGCCGGAGCCGCCGGTCAAAAGCCCGGCGGTGACCGCCGCCAGAATGCCTGAGGCATGCAGATGTTCGGCGACGAGATAGGCAATGAAGGGCAGCAGGACCATGACCAGAACCTGCGCCTCGGCCGGAACGCCGCCGATGCGATTCAGAAGCTGCAGGAGCCTGGCGGCGATGAACAACGCGGCGATGCCGGCCAGGATGCCGATGGCGACGGCATAAAAGAAGCTCAGCGATGCATCGGCGAAGGAAAAGCTGCCGGTCACGGCGGCGGCGACGGCGAAGCGGAACATGACCAGGCCCGAGGCGTCGTTGAGCAGCGCCTCGCCTTCCAGAATATGCATCAGCCGCGCCGGCACCAGGCTTCTGTCGACGATCGAGGACACCGCCACGGCGTCGGTCGGGGACAGCACGGCAGCGAGCGCGAAGGCGACGACCAGCGGGATGCTCGGCACCAACCAGTGCAAGGCATAACCGAAGCCGACAATGGTAAAGAAGACCAGCCCGATGGCCAGATCGAGGATCGGTCCGCGCAGCGCGATCAGCTCGCGTTTGGGCGCTCCATAGGCATCGCCGAACAAAAGCGGCGGGATGAACACCAGCAGGAAGAGTTCGGGGTCGATCTCGACATGGATGCCTTTCACCGGCCAGGCGAGCGCGGCGCCGATGGCAATCTGCAGCACCGGCAGCGGCACCCGAACCAACCGCACCAGTGCGCCGGAAAGAGCGACGAAGACCAGCACGGCGAGGATGAAGATTGCGACCTGCATGGCGCGATTCCGGCTGTTTTGAGGACCATGCGCAATTGCCGTTAGTCCGTCCAGATGGGCCTGCGGCGCAACGTCCGGCAGTGTTCATGGCCTGCATGGCTGGCGGCCACCAGTCTTCTTCTGTTGGGATGTCGAACGGAAAAGGCCACCTTGCGGTGGCCTTTCCTGAAGGAGATCAGCCGCTTAGAGCGAAGAGGTGATCTGCAGTTCGCTGGCGCCATCGAGCGCGTAGACGTCGTCGCGGAACTGCACGACGCCCGGACCCGTCGACCAGGCCGACACATAGAGGAAGTGGACCGGAACCGGGTTGACGACCTGCACCGGCGTGTTCTCGCCGGTCTTGATGGTCGCCTCGAAATGCTGGCGGTCCCAGCCGGGTGTGTCGCGCAGGACCCATGTGACGAGGTCGCGCACGTTCTGGACACGCACGCAGCCCGAGGAATCGAAGCGCATCATCTTGCCGAACAGGCTTTGCTGCGGCGTATCGTGCATGTAGACGCCGTCGGGGCTGGGGAAGTTGATCTTCACCGAGGCCATGGCGTTGCCGGAACCCGGATCCTGGCGGAAGCGGTATTTTGCGGCATCATCCGTCGACCAGTCGACAGTCATCGGATCGACTTCGCTGCCATCAGGCGCAAACAGCCGGATGTGGCTGTCCTTGAGATAGTCGGGGTTCTTCCGCATCAGCGGAATGATGTCCTTGCGCACGATCGAGACCGGCGCGTTCCAGTAAGGATTGACGATGATCTCGTTGATCTTGGAATTGACCACCGGGGTCTGGCGGTCGATCTTGCCGACGATTGCGGTGTGGCGCAGCACGACGCGATCGTTCTCGACCGCCTCGATCTGTGCCGCCGGGATATCGACCAGCACATAACGGCTGCCCAGCGTGCCGGCCTTTTCGCGCAGGCGCTCCAGGTTGGTCTGCAGCTGACCGAGGCGGATCTGCGCCGAAACGTTCATCGCCGCATAAGTGTATTTGCCCATGGCGCCGTCGGCCGGCAGGCCATGGCGCGCCTGGAAGCGCTTGACCGCGGCGTCGACGTAGGAATCGAACGACGTCGAAATGCCGGCGCTCTGCGCCAGGTCGCCCGAAATCATCAGCCGCTTGCGCAGCGGCACCACGTCCGGATCGTCGACGCCAAGCTGCAGCTTCTTGGTCGCCGGCACCTCGCCCCAGCCGCCCTGGGCGACGATGTTCTGATACTGCGCCACCGCCTGTTCGGTGAAGGCGACCGTCTGCAGGCTGAAGATCGGCAGCGTCGAGGCGACCTTGCCGCCTTCCGAGGCGCGGGCGTCGAACTGGTCGTCCCAATTGCCGCGGGCCGAAGATTTCAGGATATCGTCGATGACATCCTGCGCGCTGGCGGCATTGGCAACCATGGCGACGGCGAGCGCGGAGGCTCCAGAAAGGAAAAAGCGGCGGCTGGTTCTCATGGACGTTCCAGACATTCTTGTCGTGTTTGGCTTGTAGCGTTTGGCTGTTGCAGCGTTCGGCTACGTGCTCGATGTTGGGCGATATCGCCCGCACTTTAAAGTTGGCACTGTTAACAATTAGCCAACCATGACCTGCGTCACCTGGCCGTCAAAAGCGGACGGCGATGCGACCTTACAGGCGCGCGAACAGCTTTCGCCGCCGCATACCCACACCCCTCGCTTCCACCGCGAATATGGCGGCAACGTGGCTTTGCGCCGAATTGGAAGCGCAGGCGGCTCGAAAAAGAAAAGGCCGGTGCTTTTCGGCACCGGCCTGTTGGCTGAGACTTGCCTCCGGCCGCGCTTCTTCCGGCGCAGCTGCTATTCAGGCCCGCTGATTACATCCTGTAGGCAATCGTGTCGTTCCAGAAGCGGTCGAGGCGCTGCAGCGCGCGGTTCATCTGCTTGAACTCTTCGCTGTTGATGCCGCCGACCTGTTCGATCGAGCCGACATGGCGCTCATAGAGACCGGCGACGACTTCCGCCACTTCATTGCCCTTCGGCGTCAGCGAAACGCGGACCGAACGGCGGTCGATGCGCGAGCGCTGGTGGTTGATGAAGCCGAGATCGACCAGCTTCTTCAGATTGTAGGAGACGTTCGAGCCGAGATAGTAGCCACGCGAGCGCAGCTCGCCGGCGGTCAGTTCGGAATTGCCGATATTGAACAGAAGCAGCGCCTGGATGGCATTGATGTCGGAACGGCCGTTGCGGTCGAACTCGTCCTTGATCACGTCAAGCAGACGGCGATGCAGACGCTCCACCAGCTGCAGCGATTCCATGTAAAGCGAACGGATAGCCTCGCGGCGATCGTCGGATACGTTGGCGGTCTTCGCCGCCGGACGCGAATTGATCATTGTCTTTGCCTCTCGTTTGTCGCCCTGGTGATTTTTTGTTTTTCACCTTGATTGCGACACTATCGAATACTCATAAAATTCGACTTAAACGCTAGGGCTAACAAGAGCTTACCGGTAATAGGTTTCGCAAGACGCTTAACGAACGGTCACCCGAGCAAGGATAATTAACCTAAAGATTTACCCAATGGCTGCGGGGCGGCGTTTCAGGCGCGCGCGGGGCGCTTGCGCATCCAGATAACGGCGCGGAAGGCGATGTAGAGCAGCGCCACCGCGGCATGCGAGAAGACGATCAGCGGCCGGTGGCCGTACAGATCGGGGAAGCCGGCATACATGATGGTCTCGGTCACCGCGCAGATGAACCAGATCACCGGGCCCCACGACGCCAGCATCCAGAGGCCGGCGGCGGCGAAGGGGAAGAACACGGCCAGCATCACCGCCACGACCTGCCAGTGCACCGGCATCAGGTCGAAGCGCCACAGCGGGCCGGGATAAAAGCCGATCAGCCGGATCCAGTACAGGATGCCGAACAGCAGGCAATAGCCCGCTATGACGCGCTGGAACCAGGCGAAGATGATCTCGACACCCGAGGGCTGCAGCACGATGCGCCGCGACGTGACCTCGCTCACAGTTCGAGCTCCCGTTCGAGCGGCGCGAAATAGGCGTCCACCGAAGCAGCGTCGACCTCGGCCAGGCTTGCCGGCCGCCACTGCGGCGTCGAACCCTTGTCGACGAGGACGGCGCGGATGCCTTCATAGAAGTCGTGCCCGGCCAGCATGCGGTTGAGGATGCGGAACTCCATCTTCATGCAGGCTTCCATCGACAGCGTCAGCCCGGCGCTGATCTGGCGCCACGCGACATTGAGGCTGGTCGGCGAGCGGGTGCGGATGGTGGCCAGCGTCTTGGCGGCAAACTCGTCGGCGCCTGCCGCCCGCTCCAGGCTCTCGAGGATTTCGGCGAGCGAGGGTTGGGAAAAATGCCGGGCAATGGCTTCCAGCACCGGCTGGCCGGTCTCCCGCCTGGCCGGCACGAAAAAGCCGCGCAGCACCGATTCCGGATCGCCATTGGCGCAGAGCCGATCGAGAAAGGCAGCCTGGTCGGCGGCCTTGATGGTGTGGGTGGCCAGGCCAGACCACAGCGCATCGCCATAGCGAATGCGGTTGCCGGTCAGCGCCAGATACATGCCGAAGCTGCCGCCAAGGTCGGGCAGAAGATGGCTGCCGCCGACATCGGGGAAGAAACCGATGCCGACTTCGGGCATGGCGAACTGGGCGTTCTCGGTCAGCACACGCTGCGAACCGTGGAAAGAGATGCCGACGCCGCCGCCCATAACGATCCCGTCGATCAGCGCGACATAGGGCTTTTTGTAACTGTTGATGCGGGCGTTGAGCCGGTATTCGTCGGCGAAGAACTCGACCGGCGGCTTTCCGGCGCGGGCCTCGTAGACGTGCATGATGTCGCCGCCGGCGCAAAACGCCCTGCCCTCGGCCTTGACGATGACGACATCGACGCCGGTATCGCGCTCAAAAGCGTCGAGCGCCTTGTCCAGCGCCTTGATCATGCGATGTGTCAGCGCATTGAGCGCCTGCGGCCGCGTCAGCGTGACGACGCCCGCCTTGCCCAACCGTTCGAAGCGGATCTCGTCGCCGCCGCCAAAAACCATCGTCAGAGAATCCCTCCCCGCGCCTGCGGGACTGAAGTGCTAAAGGTGGCGCATGGGTGCGTCAACCGGCGGGCGCGGTTTGGATTTTCGCAAGGGAACGCGACCGTGCTTTGCCCCCGACAGAAATGCGCGCAAAATTGCCGGGCAAAACAGCCTTTCTTCTGATGCAGGGACAAACGCATGACGCTTGAAACCGCAGCGCCGAGCCATGGCTGGGAGATGCCGAAAAGGTTCGACCCGGATGATGTTCTCAGCCGCCCGCTGATGGCCAATCTGGCGACCGTGACGCCTGACGGCGCGCCGCGCAACGCGCCGATGTGGTTCATCTGGGAGGACGCTGCGATCTGGCTGCTCGGCTCGACCGGGGCAAGTGCTGTCAAACACCTCGAACGTGACCCGCTGCGCCGTGGAGATCGTCCATTTCGACAATGAGGCCGGCATCCTGCTGCATCTCGGCCTGCGCGGCGTCGCCACCATCGAAGCGATGGCGCCGAACCGCTTCAAACGGCTGCTGCACAAATATCTCGGCCCGGAGGCGACCTGGAACCGCTGGTTCATCGACAATGTGGCCGACATCGACCATCCGGACGGGCGCCTGATCCGGCTCGCCCCGGAGAGCATCTTCACCAACAATGTGTCGTTCTTCAAAACCGGCCCCGAGCTGGCGTGGCCGCCGAAGCCGTAAGCAGCGCGTTATCGACTGGCACAATCGTGTCGCATTGGTCAGAGGCAAGGCCTCGTGGTAAAAGCCGCCTCGACCCGGAGTTTTTGCGATGAACAAATTCACCCCCGCGACGAGCAACAAATTCGCACCGGCAAAGCCCGCCGGTGCGCGCAGCGTCGACGAGATCACCGGCAGCCGCCGCTTGCGGCGCATGCGCAAGGCCGACTGGTCGCGCCGCCTGGTGCAGGAAAACCGGCTTACCGTGGACGATCTGATCTGGCCGATCTTCGTGATCGACGGCAAGAACACGCGCGAGCCGATCGCCGCCATGCCCGGCGTCTTCCGCCTGTCGCTGGACCTCGCCGTCAAGGAGGCCGAGCGGGCCGCTAAGCTCGGCATTCCGGCGATCGCCACCTTCCCCAATGTTGAACTCAGCCTGCGCGACCAGACGGGATCGCACATCCTCGACCCGGAAAACATCATCAACCGCGCCACCCGCGCCATCAAGGACGCGGTGCCGGAGATCGGCATCATCACCGATGCGGCGCTCGACCCGTTCACCTCGCACGGCCATGACGGCATCTTGCGCGACGGCATCATCGTCAATGACGAGACAGTGGAACAGGTGACCGCCGCGGCCGTCATCCAGGCAGCGGCCGGCGCCGACATCATCGCGCCGTCCGACATGATGGACGGCCGCATCGGCGCCATCCGCGACGCACTCGACGCCAATGGTTTTCAGGATGTGGCGATCATGTCCTATGCGACGAAATTCGCCTCCGCCTTCTACGGCCCCTACCGCGAGGCGGTCGGCACCGCCGGCCTGCTCAAGGGCGACAAGAAGACCTACTATCTCGACCACGCCAATTCCGACGAAGCGGTGCGCGAGGCCGAGCAGGATATCGCCGAGGGCGCCGACATGCTGATGGTCAAGCCCGGCCTGCCCTATCTCGACATCATCCGCCGGCTGAAGGACGAGTTCCAGATGCCGACCTTCGCCTACCAGGTGTCAGGCGAATATTCGATGATCAAGGCGGCGGCCGCCAATGGCTGGATCGACGGCGAAAAGGCAATGCTGGAGAGCCTGCTCGCCTTCAAGCGCGCCGGCTGCGACGGCATCCTGACTTACTTCGCGCCGGAAGTGGCGCAAATGCTGAAGGGATAAATTCACTCCAGCACATAACTCTCTTTGACATTTCTTGTTTCGAAGTCCAGCCGACCACGCCCGCAAACCGACATGTCTTGGAACAAGTCGGGCTTCTTGATGCCTGCTTCAACACAGGCTTCTCTCAATTTGGGGGTGCAAATGACAATGCCCATGTTCTTCTGTTTGAAGATATGCGCATCGCCAACAATCTCCTCCTTGAAATAGAAGCAGGCGCCTCCGGCGCGGTCGTAGTGGACGCCTCCATTCTCGCCGATCAAAAGCCTAAACTTCGACGATTCGAGATCCACGGCATCAATCTTGCGAACGATGTCGCAAAGGTAGTGCTTTGGTTCGATCGGCTTTCCGCTCAAATAGAATACGTCGCAGTCGTTAAACACGACCCCATCGGGGTCGACTGACTGCAGAACGTCCTTCAGGCGCTCGGATACAAGCCAGTAACAATGAAAATCTTCTAAGTCTTTTGGTGGCCTGCAATAGGCTGTCGCTTCAGGCCGTAGCCTGGGCGTCTCCGGGTACTCAGGAAAGCCGTATCCCCCAAACTCCGTCGGCCCGAGCAGTATGCGGGGTGGCGGCACCAAAGCTTGGGCGTTTTCCAGCTGAAGACAATGGGACCCGCCGCGATATGTCGGTCCGATCTGGAAGAATTTTCCATGTTTCTTGAATTTCGCCTCTTTGCGGAAAACCCGCTCTGGGACTTGAGCTGGCCTATTCTGCGGGCGGTTCCGGTTGGCAAACAGTTTTGCAATGAGTGAAATAATGGTCACGTGCGCGCCTGCTCAGTTTACCGACTTTCGAGTTCAAGACTAAATCGCGTGAGAGTACCCGTCCACCTGCTTCGCGCCCGAAGTGGCGCAAATGCTGAAGGGTTAGCCGGAACCCTGATACACCGGGTTCCGGCTTTTCCTCACGCCTTCGGCAAATAAGGGATCGTTCCAGCGAGATCGGTATCGTCGATCAGTTGGAAGCGGCTGTCGCTGCCCTTCCGGCGCTCCGCCACAAACGGAGCGTATTGCGGATCGTTGGTGAAGGCTTCGGCTGCCTTTGCCGACGGAAACGCCATGATGGCGATCAGGCTGGTGTCGAGCGGCTTGCCCTCCAGCGTCTTCACATTGCCGCTGCGGGCGAGATACTTGCCGCCATGCTTGTGGACGAGGTCATGCACCGAAGCGGCATAGGCCGGCACCCATTTGTCGTCCTTCACCTTGATGTCTGCGATCACGTAAGCGGTCATTGTCCAACTCCTCATGGATCGGCACCGGACTGCCCGGTGACGTGACCGCTGCCTCGCATGGCGGCGCCGGACCGCTCCAGTCACAGAACTGTACCGGGGGTGCCAGTACAGCTTCTGTACTGGCTGAACTCAGGTTTTCTGAATAAGGTCCGGCAACATCTTTTGGAGCTCACCACATGACACAAGCCGGTTACAAGCAATTCTGCCCGCTCTCCATGGCCGCCGAGCTGCTCTGCACACGCTGGACCATGGTGCTGCTGCGCGAACTGGTGGCGGGATCGACCCGCTTCAACGATTTGCGCCGCGGCGTGCCGAAAATGTCGCCAACCCTTCTGTCGCAACGGCTCAAGGACCTCGAGGCCGGCGGCATCGTCGAGCGGACCGAGATCGCGACCGAGAAGGGCGTGTTCGAATACCGGCTGACCGAGGCGGGCCGGGATTTGCGCTCGGTTGTCGAGGCGATGGGGTTTTGGGGCCAGAAATGGGTCGAGGCCAGGCTGTCGCTCAAAAACCTCGATCCGTCGCTGCTGATGTGGGACATGCGGCGCAATCTGAACCCCAGTCCGCTGCCGGACGGGCGCACCGTGATACAATTCCTGTACCATGACCTGCCGGCGTCAAAACGATCGTGGTGGCTGATCGTCGAAAAGCAGGGCGAGGTCGATCTTTGCTGGTACGATCCGGGCTTCGACGTCGATCTCTACGTCTCGACCGATCTGTGCACCATGACCTCGATCTGGATGGGGCTGACGACAGTTCACAAGGAACGCGACAAGATCAGCCTGACCGGCGATCTCGACGTCGCCGGCAAGATGCAGATCTGGCTTGGGCTCAGCCCGTTTGCGGTGATGCCGAAGCGCGTGGCGGCTTGAGGTCCCTGCGCATTCCACAGATCGGTTTGCCTCTAAAAATACTAGTTGCAAAATGCAATCAGTTTGAATACTGATTGCAAATCACAACTGGTCACCAAAGGGAGTCTTCCATGTCCAAACTGCGCGTCAATGCCTTCACCTTGTCGCTCGACGGTTTCGGCGCCGGTCCTGACCAGGACCTGCAAAATCCGCTCGGCGTTGGTGGCGAAGATCTGCACAAATGGATGACCGGCACCCGCACCTTCCACGAGATGGTCGGCAAGGATGGCGGCAGCACCGATGTGGACGACCGGTTCACCGTCCGCAGCTTCGACAATGTCGGCGCCTGGATCCTCGGCCGCAACATGTTCGGCCCGATCCGCGGCGAATGGCCGGATGAGAACTGGAAGGGCTGGTGGGGCAACAACCCGCCCTATCACGTGCCGACCTTCGTGCTGACCCATCACAAGCGCGACCCCATTGTGATGGAAGGCGGCACCATTTTCCGCTTCGTTACCGGCGGCATCCACGCCGCGCTCGAACAAGCAAAGGCTGCGGCCGGCGGCAAGGATGTCCGCGTCGGCGGCGGCGTTTCCACTATCCGGCAATATCTCAAGGAGAAGCTCATCGACGAGTTGCATCTGGCTGTGTCGCCAGTGTTGCTCGGGAGGGGCGAGAGCCTGTTTGCCGGGCTGGATATGCTGAAGCTGGGTTACCAGTGCACCGAGCAGGTGGCCACGGCGCTCGCCACGCATGTGACGATCAAGCGGGTATAGTGGCGAAGTAACAGGCGCAGGCTTCTTTCTCCCCGTTTTGCGGGGAGAAATGCCCGGCAGGCAATGAGGGGCAGCGCTGCTTTTGGAGGTTAGCAGCGTCCGACGGCTGTGAATTCGTCGATGCCGGCGCTGCCCCTCATCCGCCCTTCAGGCACCTTCTCCCCGTGAAACGGGGAGAAGGAAAAGTGCTCAATACTTCTCCGGCACGTAAAGCTCGCGCGGCAGGACCTGGCGCTCGTACTCCGGGTTGAACACCCGCTCGGGCAGCGTGATTTCTTCGTGCGGCACGTCCTCATAGGGCAGCTGTTTGAGGAGATGGTCGATGCAGTTCAGCCGCGCCCGCTTCTTGTCGTTGCCTTCGACGATGTACCACGGTGCCTCTGGGATGTTGGTGCGGGCAAACGTCTCTTCCTTGGCCTTGGTGTACTGCTCCCAGCGCACGCGCGACTGCAGGTCCATCGGCGACAGCTTCCACTGCTTCATCGGATCGTGGATGCGCATCATGAAGCGCATCTGCTGTTCCTCGTCGGTGATCGAGAA
Organism: Mesorhizobium sp. P160219; assembly: GCF_057786095.1. NCBI lineage: Bacteria > Pseudomonadati > Pseudomonadota > Alphaproteobacteria > Hyphomicrobiales > Phyllobacteriaceae > Mesorhizobium > Mesorhizobium sp. P160219. Next base: position 3,593,162 of record NZ_JBYNWG010000001.1, on the reverse strand, counting down.
CCAGTATTTGACCAGCGTGACGCCGGAGCGGACCAGCATGCGTTCGAACTCCGGCACATCGCGGAAGAACTCTTCGACCTGATCGGGTTCGGCAAAGCCCATCACCCGCTCGACGCCGGAGCGGTTGTACCAGGAGCGGTCGAACAGCACGATCTCGCCGCCGGCCGGCAGATGCGGCACGTAGCGCTGGAAATACCATTGTGACTTTTCGCGCTCGGTCGGCGCCGGCAGCGCCACGACGCGGCAGATGCGCGGGTTGAGGCGCTGGGTGATGCGCTTGATGACGCCGCCCTTGCCGGCGGAATCACGGCCCTCGAAAACCACCACCAGCTTCTTCTTGTGGTAGGCAACCCAGGACTGCAGCTTGATCAGTTCCGACTGCAAGCCGATCAGGTCGCGGAAATACTGCATGCGATCGATCGACGGCGGATGCGCGTTCTTGTAGATCTTGGCGATCTCCAGCGACAGCGCCGGCTCCGAGATTTCCAGCTCATAGTCCTCATCGAGCGTGTCGGCGAGTTCGGCTTCCAGCCAATCCCTGGCCGCAGAATTCTGCTTTAGCTCATTCATTTCCACTGCTCCGCTTGCCGGCTGACATGAAACCCTGAGCCGACTTGATATAGGCCGGCAATGACGGTTTTATTGCAAGCCGCCGGCCAGCCGGTCATCACTGCAAACCAGCGAGCATTGCCGATCCATCGCCCTGGGATGGCGACAAGCCGCTCAAATTGTCCTACAAATGGCGGACCCGTTCGGGCTTCCCCGCCCTTTCCTGCTAAAACCACCTCCCCACCAAAACTACGAGGATCTGACATGGAATACCGCACGCTTGGCCGTTCCGGCTTGAAAGTTTCGGCGCTGACCTTGGGAACCATGACCTTCGGCGGCAGCGGGCCGTTCGCTGCCGTCGGCAATTCCGATCTCGCGGAGGCCTCGCGCATCATCGACACTTGCATCGATGCCGGCATCAATCTCATCGACACCGCCAATGTCTATTCCAACGGTCTGTCGGAAGAGATCATCGGCGAGGCGCTCGGCGGCAAGCGCAAGAACGACGTGCTGATCGCCTCCAAGGCGCGCATGCGGATCGGCAAGGGCCCCAATGACGAAGGCCTGTCGCGCCATCATCTGATCCGCGAATGCGAGAAGAGCCTGAAGCGCCTCAGGACCGATGTCATCGACATCTATTTCCTGCACGAATGGGACGGCGCGACACCGCTCGAGGAAACCATCTCCGCGCTCGACACGCTGGTTGCCCAGGGCAAAATCCGCTATGTCGGCTGCTCCAACTATTCCGGCTGGCAGGTCATGAAGGCGCTCGGCATCAGCGACAGCCAGCACCAGCCGCGTTTCGTCACCCAGCAGATCCACTACACGCTGGAAGCACGCGAGGCCGAGTATGAGCTCTTGCCGATCTCGGTCGACCAGGGCCTTGGCGTGCTGGTGTGGAGCCCGCTCGCCGGCGGCCTGCTGTCGGGCAAATACCGCCGCGACAGTCCGACGGCGCGCCAGATCGGCGGCTGGTCGGAACCGCCGATCCGCGACGAGGGCCGGCTGTGGCGGATCGTCGACGTGCTGGTCGACATCGGCGCCACTCGCGGCGTCTCGGCGGCCCAGGTGGCGCTGGCTTGGTTGCTTGGCCGGCCGGCCGTCAGTTCGCTGGTGATCGGCGCACGCAACGAGGCCCAGTTGAAAGACAATCTCGCCGCGGCAAGCCTGACGCTGTCCTTTGATGAACGCCAGCGTCTCGATGCCGTCAGCCGGCCGCCGGTGCTCTATCCCTACTGGCACCAGCAGTTTACGGCGAAGGACCGCTTCGGCCCGGCCGATCTGGTTATGGACCGCAGCGTCATCTGACTTAAGGGCGCCGGAAGCCGCTAGCCCGCGATAAACCGCCAGACCTGCGGATCGGGCTCGATCTGGCCGCTGAGCACGAAATATTTGTAGAGCACGAGCAGGCAGATCGCCTGCTCGGCCCGCTCGTCGGCGAATTTGCGGCAATAGGCGTTGGCCGCCGCAACGATGCGCTGGGCCTCGGCCGGATGCTGCTCGAGATGATGCACCCGCTCGGCCAGATCGCTGAAGTCGGGCGCCAGCGGCACATAATGGACATCGGGCTCGAGCTGCCCCTCGGCGAACCAGGTCTCGTAAGTCGGCAGCGGCATCAGGCAGAGCGAGTTCGAGCTCATGATCCATTTCAGATTGGTCGCGACATCATTGCCTTCGAGCGAGATGATGTAGCGGTAGCGGCGCTGCTGATCGATGCTGAGATAGGGCTTGCGGTATTCCGCAGGTGCTGTCGCCCTCGGCGTGCCGACATCGCAGAACGGCAGATTGCGGGCTGCATCCAGCAACAAGGTGCGGATCGGATTGTTGAGTTCGCCGCGCCAAACGACGAGCGGATGCTTGTCGGCGAAGGCGACATCGTCGGCCGGCATGTAGAAATGACGGAACTTGTTCAGCTTGAACAGGACGCCGTTGCCGTTGTCGCCCGCTATCGGCCGATCCTTGACGATCGACGGCATCTTCGGCACTTCGATGACGTCGCCGAATTCCAGGTCGATGCGCAGATCTGGGTCGAAATAACGGGTGAACTCCTTCAGATCGTAATAGTACATGCTGCGGTCCGACGGCAGTCGGCTGACCGGCACGGCCTCGGGGCTGGGGCTAAAAGGCTCCCGCAGCGTGTTGTAGTAATTGAGCCGCTGGCGGACCGATGCGTCGGAAAGCCTGGCCTGATCGAGCAGCCGGCCGAGCCGGCGCCGGAAAAGAACCGGCGGCGCGATGTCGCGCATGGCGTTGCGCGCATAGTAGATCAGCTTCTGTGCGTTTCTTTGAAGCGTGGCCATCGGTCGTTTTGATTCGAAATCGGTCGGCGGCGGCTCCAGCAACTGTCCCGCAGCCTTTTCTAAACCATTGTGTTCGCCATCACGCAAGTCCAGAACCGCTGGCATCTGCCTCGCGGCGCTGTTGTGTTTGCCGGCCAATGCTTCTAGGCAGGATCAGGCACAGCGAAAGGAAACGATATGGCTCGACCACCGAATTACGGTCAGGAACGCAAAGAGCGCGACCGGCAGAAGGCCGCCAAGAAGGCGGAGAAGCTCGCCGCCAAGGTCGCGGCCAAGGAGCGCGCCGAGCCTGAGAACGAGGCAAGTTCGAAAACCGACACCGAGACAGAAAAATAGGCAAGACAGGATCACCGGCCCGCGAAACGGGCCGGATCCTGGCAAAATGCCGGTCTGATCAGGCCGATGTGATCAGGCCGGGGCCTTGTCGCTGACGAAGACGTTGACCTCGCGCGCGGCGGCGATGAAGGCGCGTCTTGCAATCATCGCCGGCTTGTCGCCGGCCAGCGCGTCATGGCAGGCCTGCAGCGCTTCGCGGTGCTTGGGGCTGCGCTTGCCGGGCCAGCTGTTGAGCAGGTAATCGGAAGCCTCGCGCACCGTACGCAAGAGCTGAGTGCTTCCCTCCGTGCCCGACTTAACGGTCACGGGTGTTTCAAATCGGTTGTTTTCCATGGCCGCCTCTTACGCCATCGGCGTCCGCGAAGCGAGGCCGAAAGCGGATCGCGACGGCGTTCTTTCGTTTTCGTGACCAGTATCAAGCGGCGACGACGGCAAAACCCCTGGCGCGCAGGCCGCGCCGGTCATTGTGCAACGACGTCACCAGGCGGTCGCGGCTGCCGGCGATATGGGCCGAAAGTCGCGCCGCCGCCGCATCGGCATCGCCGGCCCGCACCGCCGCCAGAATGGCGTGATGCTCGCTCCAGGCGCGGCCAAGGGCCGCCTCGTCGCGCACCTCCAGCCAGCGCGCCCGCGACAGCCGCGTCATGGCGTCGCGCACGGCCCGAAACAGGAACTCGTTGCCGGAGAGCCGCGCCAGTTCGATATGGAAATCCATGCCGACGCGGTGCCATTCCTCGCGCGGCGTGGCAGTGTCGCAGGAGCCCAGCATCGCCTCGATGACATCGGCTGCGCTCCTGTCGGCCAGCGCCGAAGTCAGCCTGACCGCCGCGACCTCGACCGCTTCGCGGTACACAGCGATCTGTTCCAGTTCGGCAAGGTTGATCGGCGACACGGTCCAGCCGCGCCCGTCGCGGCAGATAAGCCCTTCCGTCTCCAGCCGCAGCAGGGCTGCCCTGACCGGCGTACGCGAGGCGCCGAAGCGGCTCTCGATCCAGCGCTCCGTCAGCCGCTCGCCAGGACCGACCTCGAGGCCAAGGATCATCTCGCGAAGCGCTTTTTCGACGATCTGCATCTGCGACATAGTTGCTTCCATTGCTGGCGATCAGCCTTGCCCATTGGTCTTGCCGATCACATTGAGAGCGCCTGATTGACAGCAGCCGGGCTTTGCGTCCATGAGGGTGCCAAATTGGTATCCCAAAATGGTATCCGCAGCAAGCGGACAGGACAGGACATGCCGCAGGACAGTGCAGCGCAGGCCGCCGAAGCGCCTTCCACCCACAACATTCATTGGCGGCGCAACCTGTTCGTGTGCTTTGCCGGATCGTTCAGCACGCTTGTGGCGATGACGTTGCTGCTGCCGTTCCTGCCGCTCTATGTCGAGCAACTGGGCGCCGTCGGCCACGCGGCGATCGTGCAATGGTCGGGCATCGCTTTCGGCGCCACCTTCCTTGCCGCCGCCCTTGTCGCGCCGCTGTGGGGACGACTGGGGGACCGTTATGGCCGCAAGGTGATGCTGGTGCGAGCCAGTTTCGGCATGGCGACCTGCATGTCGCTGACCGGCATGGTGCAGACCGTCTGGCAATTGGTGCTTTTGCGCCTGTTGATCGGCTTTGCCGGCGGTTATTCCTCAGGCTCGACGATCCTTGTCGCCATGCAGACGCCGAAGGAGCGCTCCGGCTGGGCGCTCGGCGTGCTGTCGGCCGGCATCACCGCAGGCTCCCTGGTCGGCCCGTTGCTTGGCGGTGCGCTGCCGCCATTGATCGGTATTCGCGCTACCTTCCTCATCGCGGGCGGCGTCATTTTCCTGGCGGCGCTGGCGACGACGTTCCTGATAAAGGAGATGCCTCGCCCGCCAGTACAGGCAAAACGCGAGGAGAAACCAAAGGGAAGTTGGGCGCAGATCCCCGACAAACGCCCTGTCGTGGCTATGCTGGCGACCGGCATGCTGTTCACCTTCGCCAACATGTCGATCGAGCCGATCATCACCGTTTACGTGCAGCAACTGGTCGCGGACGCAAGCCGGGTGACCCTGGTCTCAGGTGTGGTCATGTCGGCGGCCGCACTCGGCGCCATCCTGTCGGCGTCACGGCTGGGTAAGCTCGCCGACCGCATCGGCCACTGGAACGTCATCGTCGCATCGCTGGCCGTCTCGGCGCTGCTGTTGATACCGCAGGCCTTCGTCACCGAGAGCTGGCAGTTGGTCGGGCTGCGGTTCCTTATGGGTCTGGTGCTGGGCGGGCTGTTGCCCTGCATCACCAGCGTCATCCGCCACAATGTTCCCGATGGGGTCGGCGGCAATGTGCTGGGCCTGGCAATCTCGGCGCAATATGTCGGCCAGGTTGCGGGGCCGCTGCTGGGCGGCTTCGTCGGCGGCCATTTCGGCATGCGCGCGGTGTTTCTCGGCACGTCGGTGCTGATGGCGGGCGGTGCCGCGTATAATTGGCTGGCCCAGGCGCGCCGCACGCGCGACATGCTGGCGATATCGGAAAAATCCTGACAGACAGGTTGCGCCGCCTATCGTCAATCACGGAGCCCGAGACATGAGCATCGCCGAGTCAGCACCAGCAAACAGCGCGCGCATCCTCGTTTTAGCCGGCGGCATTGCCGGCGCGGCGGGCGTGGCGCTGTCGGCGGCATCAGCGCATCTCGGCGGCGCCTTCGTCGGCACTGCGGCATCCTTCCTGATCATGCATGCGCCGGTGTTTTTGGCCGTCGGCCTCGCCGGCGCAAGCCGGATCTTGCGGATCGGCAGCCTGGTGCTGCTCGTCGGGCTTGTTCTGTTCTGCGGCGATCTGCTGGCACGGGATTTCGTGGGATCGCGGCTGTTCCCGATGTCGGCGCCGATCGGCGGCACCTTGCTCATCGCGGGCTGGCTGGTGATCGCGGCCTCGGCGCTCGTGCGACAACGGTCCTGACGAGGCAAGAACCCTGCCCCATCAGATATCACACGAGGCTTAATCCTGCCGGTTTTCCGGCAGCAGGTCGCGGTTGCGCTTGGCAGACTTGGTCGGCCGCCGCCTTTCTGGCTGCTCCGTGGCAGGCGAGATACCCCAGTAGTTGCGATAAATGTCTTCGAACAGATGCTTCACGGGATGCATGTTCGTCTCCTCTTTAAGAACTTGAATCGATCCAATCAGCTGGCACGAAAATGCCGGGGCCGATCAGCTGCGCTTGCGTTTCACAAGGTATTGCAGGTCACGCCTCCACGGCCCGACCTTGTCGCGGCGCCTGCGGGCGGCGGCGTCGGAGACTATGCCCCAATCATTGCCGTAGATGTCTTCGAACAGATAATTCACGGGATGCATGGCACCCTCCTCTTGAATCGATCCAAGCTGTACCTGGTGAATCCCTTGGATCGATTCAAATGTAGACCCTCTCCGTCGTCCGATCAAGGGAAAATTTGAACCGATCCAACGAAAGTGCTAAACAGGCTCCGGTTCAGGAGACGAAAATGACGGCATTGACCTCCGGCAAGACGAGACCAGTGCGGCTTGCCGACATCGCCAAGGCGGCCGGGGTCTCGCACGGTACCGCGTCCAACGTGTTCGCTCGCCCGGAAATCGTGCGCGAAGAGGTCCGCGAGCGGGTCAAGGCGGCGGCGGAAGCGATGGGCTATGCCGGCCCGGATCCCAAGGGCCGGCTGCTGCGCGCCGGCAAGGTCAACGCCATCGGCGTGGCAACGGCAGAACCATTGTCCTATTTCTTCGACGATCCCTTTGCCCGCGTCATGATGGCCAGCATTTCGCAGGCCTGCGACGCCACCGGCGCCGGAATTTCGCTGGTCTCGGCCGCCAACAGCGAGCAGCTCGCCTGGAACATCCAGAGCGCCCTGGTCGACGGCTTCATCGTGTTCTGCATCGAGGGTGGGTCGCGGCTGGTCGAACTGGCGCGCGAACGCAAACTGCCTTTCGTGGCGCTTGATCTCGATTCGGAAAATGAGGCGGTCGCTGCGATCGGCGTCGACAACGTCGCCGGCGCGGGTCTGGCGGCGCGCCATCTGGCCGAGTTCGGCCATCGCAGCTTTGCCGTCCTCGCCCTGGAATCTGCCGACGCTGGCTTTGGTCCCGTCACGCAGGAGCAAGTCGAGACGACATCCCTCTACTCGGGCACACGCGACCGTCTGCGTGGCTATTTCGGCGAGCTCTCCCGCTTCGGCATCGACGTCTCGCAAGTGCCAATCTACGAAACCCTCAATGACGAGGCGAGCGTGCGGGCCGGCCTCGATCATATTTTCGCGCTGCCGCAGACGCCGACGGCAATCCTGGCCATGTCGGACAAGATCGCGCTGCATGCGCTCGACTGGCTGCGCGAGCGTAACATTGCCGTGCCGGGCGATGTGTCAATCGTCGGCTTCGACGGCGTGCCGGAAGGCGCCGACTCCGAGCCGCCACTAACCACTGTCGCCCAGCCGATCGCCGAGATGGGCCGGCTGGCCGTCAAGGCGATCCTCGAAAATGACGGCTCGCAGCACCGGCAATTGCTGCCGGTCGATCTTGTGGTGCGGGGGTCGTCCGGCCCCTCGCCTGCTAGCTAGGCGGCTGATGTGGGATCACCGGCTTAGCCTTGGCATCGCGGGCATGCCGAAGGTCTGGTGAACGGCTGGCGCTTCTTTGCGAACCGGCTTTTTGCCCAAGCCGATGCCGGACAGCCACTCAAGATAGAAGGCGAGCGCGAATTGCATGGCGATGCCGGCCGAAATCAGCAAGACGTCATAGGCAAAGCCGCCCGGATTGATCAGCTTCATCACCTGCGCCGCCATGGCGATCAGCGTGCCGGCGAGGAACACCGGCAAGGAGCGCTTGCCGAGCAGGGCAAGCGGATGGTCCGGGCTGAGACGGAACAGGTTCGAGAAAGCCGGCAGGGCGACGATCAGATAGCTCACCGCCAATATGTGCAGGAGCCGCGGCAGCGACAGGAACGTCTTGTCGAAGCCGCCGATCACCACGGGCAGGTTAAACCACGTTATCTCGCCCCAGAGCGGGCTGTGCACCCAGACCGCCGCTGCCGCGACATAGGTCGCCGCGGCGCCCACCAGCCAACGATTGACGGGAATTGTGCCGCCGCGCCTGACATGCAGCATGCCGGCAAGGCCGATGTTGAACAGGAATTGCCAGGACAGCGGGTTGAGGAACCAGAAGCCGGGCTCGGGATAGTTCGGCGGCGCGATCTGCCAGAGGCCGGCGACGAGCCACAGCGCGCCGGAAAAGACCAGCGCCGGCAGCGGCCGGTAGCTGACGAAGAGCAGGAAGAGCGGCGCCATCAACAGCAGCGCCGCATAGACCGGCAGGATGTTGTTGTAGCCAAGCTGGTGGCCGAGCGTGACAATGCCGATCATGACCTCCGGCGTGTTCTTCATCAGCGGCTCGATGTTGATCAGCTTGAGCAGTTCCGGCCGCCGGCCGAACACCGCCGCGGCGCAGAATAACGCCATCACAACCATGGTGGTGACGATGTGGGCGCTGTAAAGCACGCCGGCCCGGCGCCACATCTTCAACGTCGCCAGTAGCCGGCCGCCCGGCTGGAACTTGTTGCCATAGGCGAGTGCGACCGACATGCCGGAAATCAGCACGAAGGCTTCCGCCGCGTCCGAGAATCCGAAATTCTTGTAGGTCAGCGTTTCGAAGACGGTGCCCGGCACGTGGTCGATATAGATGGTCAGGAGTGCGAGCGCACGGAACACGTCAATGCGCGTGTCGCGATCGGGGATACGCGGAGCGCGATCGGCGATACGCGGAGCGCGATCGGCGATACGCGGGGCGCGATCGGGCGGGACTGGCAGGGTCATCGACAAAAGGCCTCAAAGGAGAGCAAGGATGCTCGCGTTGTTCATGCCGGGATGCGACCATCGGCGCACACCGCTTCGATTCCTCCCGCAGGGAGCATATCGGCGCAGAAACGGTCTGAAATGAGCCTGTTGCAATCACATTTGGCGGAGCGTGAAAATATTCCGTTTTGAAGCTGGCAAAGGACCAATGTCTCCGTGAAAACAACGAGATATGAGCGTGCATCGATATAGCGACGAGAACGCCTTTCTGCACCAGGATCTGGCCTTTCCCTACCGCCTCCTCAAGCCGGAGAATGCCGGCGGCGAGAGCCTGTTTTTACTGCACGGATCGGGTGTCGACGAAACGACGATGGTCCCGATTGCGAGGCAGATCGCCCCTAACGCCACGCTGGTCGCGGTGCGTGGCCGCATCCGCCAAGAAGACGGCTTCCGCTGGTTCGAGCGGATCACGCCGACCAGTTTCGAACAGGCGAGCATCCGTGCCGAAACATCGTACTTTGCCGCCTTCGCAAGCGAGGCCGCAAAGCGCCACGGGCTCGACCTCGCCCGGGCGACTTTCCTCGGCTATTCCAACGGCGCCAATCTGGTTTCCAGCCTGATGCTGCTCAACTCCGGCCTCGTCCGAAAAGCGGCGTTGCTGAGAGCAATGCCCGTGCTTGACGATGCGCCGGCAACCAATCTGACCGGAACGCGCGTCCTGATTGTCGCCGGTGCCGCCGATGAGACCTACGGGCCGTTTGCGCCGCCACTGGTGACGCTGCTCAACAAACATGGCGCCGAGGTCGATGCGCGCATCGTGCCTTCAGGTCACGAAATCGGCGACCCGGATGCCGCCATCGTCCGGCAATGGCTGGCGGGACCAGCATTGGTCGCACGCCAGGCAGGCTAAGAGACCTTGGTAGACCGCATCGGCGCCCGGCGGAACGGCTGAGCAGATGCTCGTCGCCTAGCCCTGTCCCATCCGGTTCCAGGCATCGAGCCCGGCGATCTTGTAGGCTTCGGCCAGCGTCGGATAGTTGAAGGTGTTGTTGACGAAGAAATCAACCGTGCCGCCGAGGTTGATCACCGCCTGGCCGATATGGATCAGTTCGGTGGCGCCTTCACCGACGATGTGGGCGCCGAGCAGGCGGCGCGTTTCGACCGAGAACAGCAGTTTCAGAAAGCCGGAGTTGACGCCCATTATGTGGCCGCGCGAGGTTTCGCGGAACCGCGCCAGACCGACTTCATAAGCAGCGCCGCTCTCGCGCACCTGCTCCTCCGACTGACCAACGGTGGAGATTTCCGGCACGGCGTAGATGCCATAGGGGAAGGTTTCCGGCGGCGGTGGCAGTTGCACGCCGAAGGCGTGGCAGGCGGCCACCCTGCCCTGCTCCATCGATGTCGAGGCAAGGCTGGGGAAACCGATGACGTCGCCGGTGGCATAGATGTTGGGCGCACTGGTCTGGAAGGTCTGCGGATCGACCTTGATGCGGCCCCGGGAATCGGCCTCGATGCCGACCACGTCGAGGCCGAGGCTGCCGAGATTGCCGCTGCGGCCGGCGGCGTAAAGCACGATCTCGGAGCGGATGGTGCGGCCATCGGCGAGCGTCACTTCGGCATAGTCGGGTTTTGAGACGATTTCCTTGACCGTACTGCCGAGGCGAATGGTCATGCCGCGGTCGCGCATCTGGTGGATGAAGTCGTCGACGATCTCGCGGTCGACGAAATCGAGGATGGTGTTGCGCGGCTCCACCAGCGTCACCGGTACGTCGAGCGCCGAAAAGATCGTCGCATATTCAACGCCGATGACGCCGGCGCCGATCACCGTCAGCGTGCGCGGCAGATGGTCGAGTTCCAGCATCTCATCGCTGTCGAAGACGCGGATCTTGTCGAAAGGCACGTCGCGCGGCCGGTGCGGCCTGGTGCCGACCGCGATCAGCGCATTGGTGAAACCAACCTCCGAGTAGTCGCCATTGTCTGCCGTCAGGCTGACCTTGTTTGGGCCGACGAATTTCGCCAGGGCGCGGACGCTTTTGACGGCGTTGCGCATAAACTGGTGCTGCAGCACCTCGACCTCGTGGTCGAGCGTCTTGTGCAGCCGCTCGACCAGGTCGGCGATGGAGATGTCCTGCTTGACCCGGTAGCCGCGGCCGTAAAAGCCCCGCTCGCGCCAGCCGGACAGGTTCAGCACCGTCTCGCGCAGCGTCTTCGACGGGATGGTGCCGGTGTGCACCGAGACGCCGCCGAGGCGCCGGCCCCTGTCGACCACCAGCACCGATTTGCCGAGCTTTGCCGATTGCACCGCGGCGCGGCGCCCGGAAGGGCCGCTGCCGATGACCAGCATGTCGTAATCCATGTAACCCCGTCCCCTCGGCGTCTTGTTGCGCCGCAGCAAGCTAACGCCATCCGTCCACCAAATTCAATCGGCTCAACCGCGCCACACTGCCGACCCGGACCGATGGACGAACCGATCTTGATTCCGCCCGCGGTCTTCACCATTTCAGTGGCGGCGCACCCTAGCGTGGCGCCTGTTACGAGGACATGACATGAACGCGCGCGTACTTGACGGCGAAATCATCACCAGCAGGCTCGACGACGTCAGGGCCTATGACGGTGTGCGCACGCGGCGCATCCTGGCCTTCATAATCGACTATTGCATCGTGGCGCTGCTCACCATTCCGTTCGCGATCCTGGTGGCCGTGCTTGGCCTTTTGACATTCGGTCTTGGCTGGGCGCTGTATTCCATCCTCGTGCCGGCGGTCGCCATTCTCTACATCTGGAACACGCTGGGCGGTCGCAACCAGGCCACATCAGGCATGAAGATGATGGGCATTCGGCTCGATCGTCTCGACGGCAGCCGTATCGACGGCCTCACCGCCGTTGTCCATTCGGTGCTGTTCTGGGCGAGCACGGTCATCCTGACGCCGCTCGTCCTCCTGGTGACGCTGTTTTCCGATCGCAAGCGCACACTGCACGACCTGCTGCTTGGCACGGTCGTCAGCCGCAGCGACCGTTGAACCGGCGTCCAACCGACGCCAACAGGCATTTGTGCGCAAATGTGAAGGGGTCCGTTCAACCCCGCCTTCACAATCCTGTTGAATTTTTCGCCAGCCAAGCCAAAGGTAGAGCGATTCGCAGGAGTGTTCCCAAGGTTCGATGACGCACCATCCGACCCAGTCGCCGCAGTTCTTCCTGACCGCGCCATCGCCGTGCCCGTATCTCGAGGGCCAGTTCGAACGCAAGGTGTTCACGCATCTGGTCGGCGACAAGGCGCCGGAGATGAACGATCTGTTGACGCAAGGCGGTTTCCGGCGCTCGCAGAACATCGCTTACCGTCCCGCCTGCGAGACCTGCCGCGCCTGCGTCTCGGTGCGCATCCTGGCGCAGGAGTTCACCGCCAGCCGCAACATGAAGCGGGTGATCCAGCGCAATTCCGATCTGATCGGCGCCATGCACGACGCGCAGCCGTCGACCGAGCAGTATTCGCTGTTTCGCGGCTATCTCGACGCTCGCCATCGCCGCGGCGGCATGTCCGACATGACGGTGCTCGACTACGCCATGATGGTCGAGGATACCCATGTCGACACCAAGGTGATCGAATACCGGCGCCGCGGCCCCGACACATTCATCACCGGCAAGGGCCAGGGCGAGCTGATCGCCGTGGCGCTGACCGACAAGATGGCCGATGGCCTGTCGATGGTCTATTCCTACTTCAATCCCGAGTTCGAGGACCGTTCGCTCGGCACCTTCATGATCCTCGACCATATCGCCCGCGCCCGGGCCATGGGCTTGCCCCATGTCTATCTCGGCTACTGGGTCAACGGCTCGCGCAAGATGAACTATAAAATGCGCTTCATGCCGCAGGAGCATCTCGGCCCAAAGGGCTGGGAACGCTACGACCACGAAGCGGTCACGAGCTGATTTTTCTTCTTACCAAATCCTGATCTAAACATTTTCAGCCGAGACGATGCTGGTCTTTCCGCCCGTTGGCGGGGCGATTGCGCCGACCGGCATCTGCTCAAATCATTGCGAAAGCCGTTGCATGTCCTCTCACAATGCCCACACCAAAGGACTTCTGCTCACCGCGCTTGGCGGGCTGGCGCTGACCATCGACATTCCCCTGATCCGGCTCGCCCATGGCGAAGCCTGGACGATCCTTTTGCTGCGCACCGGCTGCACCTTCGTGGCAGGGCTGATCGTATGGGCCATCTGGCGCTCGTTCAGCAAGAATGCTCCGCAGCTGATACCCGGCTGGTCGGGGCTCGTCGTCGCCACCCTCTACGGGCTCGGCGCAATCGCCTTCATCACTGCCGTCTACAACACCTCGACCGCCAATCTGGTTTTCATCCTGGCCTTCTCCACCATGTTCTCGGCGCTGCTGTCGTGGCTGTTCCTGAAGGAGCGACCACAGCCGCTGACGCTTGCGGCAATGGCGCTGATGATCGTCGGCATCGCGATCATCGTCGGCGATTTCGTCGGCACGGGAAATCTGTTCGGCGATGTGATGGCGCTGTGTTCGGCCTTGGCGATTGCCTGCGCCATCACCGTTTCACGCGCCAGCGGCAGGGATATGGGATTCACCGCGCTGACCGGCGTCCTGCTGCCGTTCGGGCTGGCGGCGCTCATGGTCTCCAGGACCGGTTTCCAGGTGGAAGCGCCATGGTGGATCGTTTTCAACGGCGCCGTCATCATGCCGTTCGCCTTCTTCTGCCTGGCCAATGGGCCGAAATACATTTCAGGCCCGGAAGTGGCGATGTTCTATCTCCTGGAAACGGTTCTGGCGCCGGTCTGGATATGGATGATCTTTGCCGAGGCGCCGTCGCGCAACAGCCTGATCGGCGGCGTGATCCTGATCGTCACGCTGGTCGCGCATTCCCTGTGGCAGTTGCATGAAGGGCGCAAGCGCCGGGCAGCGCCCGCCGTCGCTTACCCAGCCTGACTTTTCTTCGCCGGGCCGGCGACAATCTCGATCTGCGGCGGCCCGCCTTCGAGCTCGGCCGCCCCGTCGGGAACGGTTTCTTCGGCCAGTTCCACCTCGCGCAGCCATTCGCGCCATATCGCCACCAGCAGCGCCATCAGCACGGGGCCGATGAACAGGCCGAGAAAGCCCATCGTCTTGACGCCGCCGATCAGGCCGAAAAAGGTGGGCAGGAAGGGCAATTTGATCGGTCCGCCGACCAGCTTCGGGCGCAAGGTCTTGTCGACGATGAACAGTTCCACCGCGCCCCAGATGAACAGCGCCAGACCCGCCATCGGCGAGCCGCTGGCGGCGAGGTAGATCGACACAAGCGTAAACGACAGCGGCGCGCCGCCGGGGATCAGCGCCATCACGCCGGTCAATGCGCCCAGCGTCACCGGCGACGGCACCCCGGCCAGCCAGTAGGCGATGCCGAGCACCAGCCCCTCGCCGATGGCGATCACGGTCATGCCGGTAACGGTCGAGGAAATGGTCGCCGGCACGACGCGCGAAATCCGCTCCCAGCGCGTCGGCAGGATGCGTTCGCCGAGCCGGTCGATCTGGCTGGCAAAGTGTTCGCCGTCGCGGTAGGCGAAGAACAGCGCGATCATCATGAACAGCAGCGTCAGCAACAGGCCGAAGGCGCTGCCGCCGGCAGCCAGCACGCCGCGATAGATGCTGCCGATATTGGCGCCGCTGACCAGCTGGATCAGCTCGCCGATGCCGCCGGGATGGCCGAAATTGTCGATCCACTGTTCGTTCAGCCACTCGCCGACGACAGGCAGCGAGGTGATCCAGTGCGGTGTGACCGCGCCGTGCCTGTTGGTCTCGATCGCCCAGCCCACCCATTCGCGGACCTCGTTGATGGCGTAGGTGCCGGCGAGCGCTATCGGCACCACCAGGAAGGCGAGGATGAACAGGATGGCGAGCGTCGCGGCGACGGTGCGGTTACCGCCGACACCGGCAAGCAGCCGGCGGTAGAGCGGCCAGCTGGCAAAAGCAATGACGAGGGCTGCCAGCACGGGAAACAGGAACCCGTGGAAGAAATAGACGCCGGCGGCGACGATCAGCACCAACAGCCAGCGCGCAGCCGACAGCGGCGGAATGACGGCGGATCGCAACGGTGTCGACAGGCCGAACAGGCGCTGCTGACGTTCCGGCTTCTGGATCTTCGCTTCCTTCAAACGGTCAATTCTCCCCAGCCTACACAGCGTTTATGCACTGTTATAGTGCCGCAATCGTGACGATAGTCCAAATGGTTGGTGAAGCTGCCAATCTCCCCCCTTGTGGGGGAGATGTCCGGCAGGACAGAGGGGGGCGCGAAGGATCGCCAGCCTGGCACCCGACATTGAAGACCCAAGAGTTGCGACCGAGTGGCGAGCCATGACCATTTGATGCGCTGGCGGGACAGCGCCCCCCTCTGGCCTGCCGGCCATCTCCCCCACTTGGGGGGAGATCAGCAGATTCAACCAAATTTCCCGGTCCGCGGGAATCCCTTCGGCACCATGCGACCGGCCGACGCTCTCGCGCCGATCCATTCCGCCAGCTCCTCGCGCGACCTGACGAAGGTGCGGTCTGCGGAATCCTGCCACGACAGGCCGCTCGCCAGCGTGAAAGGTTTCAGGTCGAGCAGACCGCCATCCTTGTATTTCTGCAGGCGAACGCCCTTGCCGCGGCCCATCTCCGGAATTTCGGAGAGCGCAAACACCAGCATCTTGCGGTTCTCGCCGACAATGGCGAGATGATCGCCTGACACCGGGACGCAGGCCTTGGCCTCGTCGGGCGCCTTGACGTTCATCACCTGCTTGCCCTTTCGGGTGTTGGCGACGACCTCCTCCTCCGGCACGACGAAACCATTGGCATCGTAGGAGACGAGCAGCAGCTTGCGCTTCGGGTCGTGGACGAAGGCGGTGACGATGTCCTGGTCGTTGTCCATGTCGACGATGATGCGGATCGGTTCGCCATGGCCGCGGCCGCCCGGCAGCCGGTCGGCGCCGATGGTGTAGAATTTTCCGCCGGTGGTGAAGACCAGGATCTTGTCGGTGGTCTGGGCATGGAAGGCGAGCTTGAGGCTGTCGCCTTCCTTGAAGGTGAGCGTGGAATGGTCGGCCAGATGGCCTTTCATCGCCCGCAGCCAGCCCTTTTCCGAGACCACCACGGTGACCGGCTCGCGCTCGATCATGGCGTGCGCAATGTCGGTCAGATCATGCTCCGGCGCGTCGGCGAACTGGGTGCGGCGCTTGCCGAGTTCGGTCTCGGGGCCGAACTTGTCGCGAACCTGCGTGACTTCCCATTTGATCGTCGACCATTGCTTGGCGTCGGATGCGAGCAATGCCTCGATCTGCTTCTTCTCGGTGGTGAGACCGTCGAACTCCTTGCGGATCTCGAACTCTTCCAGCTTGCGCAGGGCCCGCAGCCGCATGTTGAGGATGGCTTCGGCCTGGGTGTCGGTGAGCGACCAACGGGCCATCATCACCTGCTTGGGCTCATCCTCCTCGCGGATGATCCTGATGACCTCGTCGATGTTGAGATAGGCGATCAGGTAGCCGGCAAGGATTTCCAGCCGCTTCTCGATCTCGCCAAGCCGATGCTTCGAGCGGCGGATCAGCACATCGCGCCGATGGTCGAGCCACTCCTTCAGCACGCCCTTCAGCGACAGGACGTTAGGCACCTTGCCCCGCGACAAAACGTTCATGTTGAGGGGAAACCGGCTTTCGAGCTCGGTCAGCTTGAACAGCGATTCCATCAGAATGCCGGGATCGACCGAACGGCTCTTCGGTACGAGCACAATGCGGACGTCCTCGGCGCTTTCATCCCTGACATCCTCAAGCAGCGGCAATTTGCGCGCGATCAAAAGCTCGGCGATCTTCTCGATCAGCCTGGCCTTCTGGATGCCGTAGGGGATTTCAGTGACGACGATGCTCCAGGTGCCCCTGCCCTGATCCTCCTGGCCCCATTTGGCGCGCACGCGAAAACCGCCGCGGCCGGTCTCATAGGCCTCCAGGATGGATGCGCGGCTGTCGACGATGATGCCGCCGGTCGGGAAATCCGGCCCCTGGACGAACTCCATCAGCTTTGTCACCGGCGCGTCCGGCTGCTCGATCAACTGCAGCGCTGCGTTGCAAAGCTCGGCGGCATTGTGCGGCGGGATGGACGTGGCCATGCCGACCGCAATGCCGGAGGAACCGTTGGCGAGCAGATTCGGGAAGGCGCCGGGAAGCACTACGGGCTCCTCGTCCTCCTCATTGTAGGTTGGCCGGAAATCGACGGCGTCCTCGGTGATGCCGGCAAGCAAATCGCTCGCCACCTCGGTCATGCGCGCCTCGGTATAGCGCATGGCGGCGGCGTTATCGCCGTCGATATTGCCGAAATTGCCCTGCCCGTCGACGAGGGGATAGCGCATGGAGAAATCCTGCGCCAGGCGCACCAGCGCGTCGTAGATCGACTGGTCGCCGTGCGGATGGAACTTGCCCATCACGTCGCCGACAATGCGGGCGCATTTGGCAAAGCCCTGGTCGGGGTTGAGCCTGAGCAGTCGCATGGCATGCATGATGCGACGATGCACAGGCTTCAGCCCGTCGCGCACGTCAGGCAGCGCCCGGTGCATGATGGTCGACAGCGCATAGGCGAGATAGCGCTCTTCCAGCGCCTTCTTCAGATCCACCGGTTCGATGTGGTCACCGCCGCCATTTTCAGGCGGCAAAATCCTTTTTCCCATGCGGCTGGACTAGCCGAGCGGGTGATTCGCGGCAAGGCGGGGCTGCGGAAATCCGCACTTTGCAGCCTTTGGCTTACGAGGGCGGCTCAAGGTCCGACGATGGATGTGACGAACTTCATGTTCCAGCTTGCCGTCCCTGTGCAACAGCACCGGTAGCAGCGCTGTTGCCAACCAACATCAATCTGTTACACGCCCTCTCTAAGGCAGGAGACGGTACGCAGGGGAGCCCGACCTTCATGACATATTCACCGCATCGAGCGAAGGCTCCCGCTCCGATTTGCCTTTCGCCGTGATTTTCGACAACTCTGCGGGAAAGCGCCTTTTTCCCGTCCAGTTCGTCACGGAATAGTGATGGCGTAGAATTGAGAAAACACTTTTTCAGGACTCTCTCAGGGAACTCGCGATGACAATCCAACGTTCGACACTCAAGAAACTTGCTTTTTCGACCTTTTTGCTGACGCTGCCGCTGAATGCCGCCTTTGCGCAAGACACGGCGGTTGCCGACCGACTGAAGGCCGCACTTGCCGTCCAGGGCGTCGATATCACCTGGACCGGCGTTACCGGCGACAATTCCAGCATGGTGCTGCAGGGCGTGTCGGTCAAACCGGCGGCCGAAAAGGAGGCGCTGCCGATCGGCGACGTCAAGCTCGAGGGCGTGACCGAAGCCAATGGCGGCTTCGATGTCGCCACCATCACGACTTCGGCCTTCGAGCACAGCAAGGACGGCGTCACGCTCAACCTCACCCCCTTCGTCATCCACGACGCCAACATCCCGGCCGAGGGCGCTACAGGCCCGCTCGGCTCGATGATGATCTACAAGTCGGCCGAACTCGAAAACCTGACGGTCAAGGTTGCCGACAAGACCGCCTTCTCGGTGGATGGGCTTGCTGTCCAGATCACGCCGCCGGCCGACGGCAAGGCGATGGAGTTTTCCGCCACCACGGAAAAGTTCAACGCCGACCTGACCCTGGTCGACGATGCGAAGTCCAAGGAAGCCATCGAGGCCCTCGGCTACCAGAACATAACGGGCAATATCGAGATCGGCGGCACCTGGCAGCCGAGCGACGGCAAGATGGACCTGTCGAAATACGATATCTCGGTCGAGAATGCCGGCACGCTCGGCATGACCTTCGGCCTCGGCGGCTACACGGTCGACTTCGTCAAGTCGCTGCAGGAGATGCAGAAGAAGATGGCGGCGCAGCCCGAAGGGGCTGACAATTCGGCGCAAGGCATGGCCCTGCTCGGCCTGTTGCAGCAGCTCTCCTTCAACAGCGCATCGATCCGCTTCGATGACGATTCGCTGACCGGCAAAGTGCTTGAGTATGTCGGCAAGCAGCAGGGCATGTCGGGCAAGGACATCGCCAACCAGGCCAAGGCGATCGTGCCGTTCGGCATGGCGCAGCTCAACAATCCCGAACTGACCGCCGAAGTGACGGCCGCGGTGAGCAAGTACCTCGACGATCCGAAGAGCCTCGAGATTTCGGCCGAGCCGCCGGCAGCGGTGCCGTTCGCGCTGATCATGGCCGGCGCCATGTCCAACCCGGCCGACCTGACCAAGACGCTGGGCGTCCACGTCAAGGCCAACGAAGACTGATCGAAGTTCGCTCCCTTCTCCCCGTCACTATACGGGGAGAAGGTGCCGGCAGGCGGATGAGGGGCGGCGCCAACGCCTGCAAATTGTAGTTCGATGCTGAACCGGTTGTCAGAAGGCGCCAACTGCTAAGGCCGTTCGCCAATCGCCTGCATGCGTGCTGCCCCTCATTGTCCTGTCGGACATTTCTCCCCGTATAGAGACGGGGAGAAAGGGCAGCTGCAACGCTGCCGTCAGTCCTTCTTCACTGCCGCGACACGCAGCGACAGATCACGCAACTGCTGCGGCGAGGCTTCCGAAGGCGCGTTCATCAACAAATCGTAGGCCTGCTGGTTCATCGGGAACATGGTGATCTCTCGCAGGTTCTTGGCGCCGACCAGCAGCATGACGACACGGTCGACGCCGGCCGCCATGCCGCCATGCGGCGGGGCGCCATACTGGAAGGCGCGGTAGAGGCCACCAAAGCGTTCTTCCACCGTGGCGCGGTCGAGGCCAACCGTCTCGAACGCCTTGACCATGGTTTCCGGCAAATGGTTGCGGATACCGCCAGAGGCGATCTCGAAGCCGTTGCAGACCATGTCGTACTGGAAGGCCTTGATGCCGAGCAGGTCGTCGCCGTTGAGCGCGTCGATACCGCCTTGCGGCATCGAGAACGGGTTGTGGGCGAAGTCGATCTTCTTCTCCTCCTCGCTCCATTCGAAGAACGGGAAGTCGACGATCCAGCACAATTCGAAGCGCTCGCGGTCGACAAGGTTCAGTTCTTCGCCGGCACGCGTACGCGCGGCACCGGCGAAGGTAACGAACTTCTTCGGATCGCCGGCGACGAAGAAGGCGGCGTCGCCATCGGCAAGGCCGAGCTGCTGGCGGATCGCCTCGGTGCGCTCCTCGCCGATGTTCTTGGCCAGCGGACCGGCGCCTTCAAGCTTGTCGCCTTCCTTGCGCCAGAAGATGTAACCCAGTCCCGGCTGGCCCTCGCCCTGCGCCCACGAGTTCATGCGGTCGCAGAAGGCGCGGCTGCCGCCGGTCTTGGCCGGAATGCCCCACACTTCGGCCTTCGGATCGTTGGCCAGAATGTTGGCGAAGACCTTGAAGCCGGAATCGCGAAAATGGTCGGAGACGGCCTGCATCTCGATCGGGTTGCGCAGGTCCGGCTTGTCGGAGCCATATTTGCGCATGGCGACATCGTAAGGAATGCGCTGGAATGTCTGCGTCACCGGCTTGCCGTTGGCGAAGGTCTCGAAGACGCCGCGCATCACCGGTTCCATGGTCGACAGCACGTCGTCCTGCTCGACGAAGCTCATTTCGAGGTCGAGCTGGTAGAATTCGCCGGGCAGACGGTCGGCGCGCGGGTCCTCGTCGCGGAAGCAGGGCGCGATCTGGAAATAGCGGTCGAAGCCCGAAACCATGATCAGTTGCTTGTACTGCTGCGGCGCCTGCGGCAGCGCGTAAAAGGTGCCGGGATGGATGCGCGACGGCACCAGGAAGTCGCGCGCGCCTTCCGGCGACGAGGCCGTCAGGATCGGCGTCGAGAATTCGGTGAAGCCGACATCGGTCATACGCTTGCGCATCTCGGCGATGATTTTCGTGCGCGCCACGATGTTCCTGTGCAGCGTCTCGCGGCGCAGGTCGAGAAAACGGTACTTCAGGCGGATGTCTTCGGGATAGTCGGGCTCGCCGAACACCGGCAGCGGCAATTCCTTGGCTGCCGACAGCACCTCGATCTCGCGGGCAAAGATCTCGATCTCGCCGGTCGGCAGGTTGGCGTTGGTGGTGTCCGGCAGGCGCGCCTTGACCTCGCCGTCGACGCGGATCACCCATTCGCCACGCAGCGTCTCGGCCACCTTGAAGGCGGGCGAATCCGGATCGGCGACGATCTGGGTCAGGCCGTAATGGTCGCGCAGATCGATGAACAGCAGGCCGCCATGGTCGCGCACGCGATGCACCCAGCCCGACAGGCGAACCGAAGAGCCGACATCGCTCTTTCTCAACTGGGCACAGGTGTGGCTGCGGTAACGATGCATTGTCATGTCAAAATTCCGGGGTGCTGGGTTGTGGGTCGAGCATCAAAGCCCGGTCCAAAATTTGCGCGAAAAGCGCATGGGAGGCCCGATTTGTCAAGGCAAGCCGGGTTTGGTCGTCTCTCTATCCGCTAGTCAGTGTTGAAGTCTTTGCCAGGCTTGGCGCATTGCCGCCAGAAGTGTTTCTCGCGACAGTGCAGTCATCGAATGATCTGGAGATACTTCATGCCAGAACCCACAGTCCCGCCGGGTGTCGGGCCACATAATGGCCGCGAATTGGAGCTGATGCTTCAGGGCGACAAATCAATGGCCTTGTTCGCGGCGGAACCGGGTATGGACGCCGACGATATTGGCGATGCAGGTTTTGCACCGTTTGTCGACGAAGGTCGCATCCTGAAGTTCACCCAGATTGTTCCTAAAACCTCAGTGGAAGAGCGCTGCTACTGCCTGCCGACAGAAGAATGGCGCTGCAAACTGAGCTTGTTGATCTCCAGAATGTGCCGCAGCGGAGAGGCCTTTGACATCTTCACATCGAATGATCTGGCGAGGCTTGAAGGAGCCCTTCTCGGTTATTCAAAGGAAGATGTCGAAGTGTTCGTCGCCCATGCTGCGTCCCGGACTGCCCGCGCGCCGAGCTCCGTTTAAGCCAAATGGATTTCGGCGCCCTGGCGTTCGAAATCCGCGAGGATCGCGGCCGGCGCGGTCTTTTCGACCACGAGGTGGCGGATCGCCTCTGGCCTGGCAACCCGGTAGGGTGCGGCTGTGGCTAGCTTGTCGTTGGTTACAGCGATGACGATGCCTGCGCTGTTCTTGGCCATGGCCCGCTTTACCTCGGCCTCAGCCGAATCGAAGGCCGTGACGCCGCGCGACGCATCGAGACCGCAGGAGCCGAGAACAAACAGGTCCGCGCCAAGTTGCGCGACAGCGGCAAGCGTGTCGGCGCCGACGCAGGCGCCGAGATGGCGGTCGAACCGCCCGCCCAGCACAATCAGTTCGACCAAAGCGTGGTCTGACAGGACGGAGGCAATTTCGAGCGAATTGGTGGCGACGGTCAGATCGATGTCGCGCGGGATGGCCCTGGCGATCGCGGCATTGGTCGAGCCGCTGTCGATGAACAGGGTCTGTCCGCGCGAAAGCAGTGCCACGGTCGCGCGGGCCAGCCGCGTCTTTTCTTCGACCGCATGGCCGGCGCGCAGGCCGACCGGCGTGGCCGCGAAGGGTGCGGCCGCGACCGCGCCGCCATAGACGCGGCGGCACTGCCCGGCCTTGGCCAACTCCCTGAGGTCGCGCCGAACCGTGTCTTCCGAAACGCCGAAGCGGCCTGCCAGCTCGCCGGCCAGCACCCTTCCCTCGACGGCCAGGCGATCGCGAATAATTTGATGCCGCTCATCGGTCAGCATTGCATGATCCTGTTTTTTTCCATGCACGTTCTTGCACGATTTGCATGTTTGTGCAAGATGTAGGCATATCAAACAGTGACAACCGTCGACTCTCTTCCCCGATAGCATCGTCATGACCTTTGGCCTCCGCCTCGCTCCGCAACACCGGGTCTACGCCGGCTTTGCGATCTATTCGTTCGCCATGGGCCAAATCTTCCCGCGGCTGCCCGACATCAAGCACGCCATGGGCATCGGGGACGGCACGCTCGGGCTAAGCCTGATCGGGACGCCGATCGGCACCTTGACCGCGCTGACGCTGGCGGCGCCGATCCTGGAGCGCATCGGCTTCCGCCGCGCGCTGCTCGGGCTGGTGCCGCTTTTGTCGGTTGTCTTTGCCATTGCCGTGCATGCGCCTGGGCCGCTTGCGCTGTTCCTGATGCTGTTTCCGGTCGGCCTGATGATCGGCAGCGTCGAGATCATTCTCAATGTCGAGGCCGATAGAACCGAATTCCTGCTCAAGCGCCGGATCATGAACCGGGCGCATTCGTTCTGGAGCATTGGCTTTTTCGGCGCCGGCCTGTTCGGCGCCGCGCTTGCGCATCTCGGCATATCGCCGCAACTGCACCTGGCGATTGTCGTACCGATGGTGGCGACAGGAATCGCGCTGTTTCTCGGCGGTTACGAACCGGCGCCGAGCCGCTTCGCCGGCAATGACGAGACGGCGCCAAGGCTGGCGCGGCCGACGCTGCCGATCCTCGCCCTCGTCGCGGTGACACTGTCGGCGATGCTGATGGAAGGCGCCAGCATCGACTGGTCGGCAATCTACATGCGCACCGTGTTCGATGCGGGCCCTTTCGTCGCCGGCTTCACCGTGGCGCTGTTTGCATTCTCGCAAGCGAGCACGCGCTTCTTTGCCGACTCCTTTGTCGACCGCCACTCGCCGAGCGTCGTGGCGCGGGTGCTGCTGGCGACGATGGCGGTCGGCGTGCTGCTCGTCTTCTTCTCGCCTGCCCCGCTCGTATCGATGCTGGGCTTTGCGCTACTTGGCATCGGCAGCAGCGCGATCTTTCCGCTGGCGATCTCGGCGGCGGCCCAACGCACGGACCGCTCCGCGGCAATCAATGTCGCGGCGCTGTCGCAGATCTCCTTCGTCGCCTTCCTGCTCGGCCCGCCATTGCTCGGCTTCGTCTCCGACCATTGGGGCATTCGCTCGGCCTTCGGTATCGGCATCCCCTTCATCATCCTCAGCCTGCTGACTGCCGGCCCGCTTGGCCGAAGGGCGTCCCGGGGCAAGCCTGCGCCGGCGAGCGAAGCTTTGGCGAGGGGCCGACGGAGCTTGAACGGCCGCACTTGAAGCCACACACCTGTTGGCGGCGGGACAAGCCACTGGCATTGGCCACACCGATGGTTCAGAACTGTGGAGCCACCTAAGCAACGGTTCCGTATGTCCTCCATCCGCCCGCTGATCCCGCTCCTCATCGCCGCCGGCATCCTGCTTGGCGGCAACGGGCTGCAGGGCACGCTGATCGCGTTGCGCGGCGCGCAGGAAGGGTTTTCGGCCTCCGACATCGGCCTGATGGGCACGTTCTATTTCGCCGGCTTCCTGCTTGGTTGCCTCGCAGTCACCCGCATCCTCAAGGCAGTCGGCCATGTCCGGACGTTTTCAGCGCTCGCCGCCATCGCCGCGGCCAGTACGCTGCTCCTGGTGCTGATCATCGATCCGGTGATGTGGTGCGCGGTGCGCTTTGCCGGCGGTTTCTGCTTTGCCGGTCTGTTCACCGTCATGGAAGCCTGGCTGAACTCCGGCGTCGAAAACAAGGATCGTGCGCGCGTGCTGGCCATCTACCGCATGGTCGATATCGGCTCGGTGACCGGCGCGCAGTTCCTGATCCCGATCTTCGGCCCCGGCGGCTTTGCCATCTTCGCCATCATGTCGATGATGATCACGCTGTCGCTGGTTCCGGTGTCGCTCGGCGACCGCTCCAACCCGACGCCGCCGGAAGACGTCAAGCTCGATCTCGCCCGCGTCTGGCGGATTTCGCCGCTCGGCTGCTTCGGCTGCATCTGCGTCGGCGTCACCAACAGCGCGTTCCGCACGCTGTCGCCGGTCTATGCCGAGCAGATCGGCATGTCGGTGGCCGATGTCGTCACCTTCGTCAGCGTCGGCATCTTCGGCGGCGCCCTCATCCAGTATCCGCTGGGCTACCTCTCCGACCGCTGGGATCGGCGCGCGGTGCTTTTGGCCACGACATGCGGCGCCATGTTCGCGGCGCTGGCGCTGGTCTTCGTCGCCGGCGCCGATCCGACCCTCAATTTGATCATCGTCTTCATCTTCGGCAGCTTCGCCATGCCGCTCTATTCGCTATCGGCGGCGCATTCCAACGACCGCGCCGACAAGGGCGAGTTCGTGCTGATCAACGCCGCCTTGATGCTGTTCTATTCCTTCGGCGCCATTGGTGGCCCCTTCGCGGCGTCCGCAGTGATGCAACATTTCGGACCGGGCGCCCTGTTTGTCTTCAGCGCAGTCGTCTACGCCACCCTCATCGCCGTCATTCTCTACCGCATGCAGGTGCGCGGCAGCGTGCCGGCGGGCAAGCGCAGCCGCTTCACGGCGCTGCTGCGCACATCAACCGTCTTCGCGCGGCTGGCGCGCAGAAATGGCGATTCCGACGGATCGGCTGATACTTGACCGAAGGGCGGCTTGACGAAAGCGCCCATGGCTGAAATTGAAAGAGAACCTTACCCGTTACTAAAAAGCGATTTGATGCACGTCATCACCACCCAAAATGAGCTCGAGTCCGTTCTCGCCGCTTTTGAAAAGTCGGATTTCGTCACCGTCGACACCGAATTCATCCGCGAAACGACATTCTGGCCGATTCTGTGCCTGATCCAGATGGCGGCGCCCGGCGTCACCGCGCTGATCGACCCGCTGGCGCCCGACATCAACCTCGCCCCGTTCTTCCGGCTGATGGCCAATGAGGCGGTGGTCAAGGTTTTCCATGCCGCGCGCCAGGACATTGAAATCATCGTCCATCTCGGCGATCTGGTGCCCCATCCGGTGTTCGACACCCAGGTCGCGGCCATGGTCTGCGGCTTCGGCGACAGCGTCTCCTACGATCAGCTGGTGCAGCGCATCACCGGCGCACGGCTCGACAAATCCTCGCGTTTCACCGACTGGCGCCACCGGCCGCTGTCGGACAAGCAACTCGACTATGCCTTGGCCGACGTCACCCATCTGATCGACGTCTACAAGCATCTCAGCGCCGAACTGGAGCGGGAAAACCGCGCCCATTGGCTAAACGAGGAAATGGAGGTGCTGACTTCGCGCGAGACCTACGATCCGCACCCCGAAGACGCTTGGAAGCGGCTGAAGATGCGGCTGCGCAAGCCGCAGGAGCTGGCGATCGTGCAGACGGTGGCGGCATGGCGCGAACGCGAGGCGCGCGAGCGTGACGTGCCGCGCGGCCGGGTGCTCAAGGACGACGCCATATACGAGGTCGCCCAGCAGGCGCCGCGCGATGCGGCAGCGTTGGGCAAGCTGCGCACGACGCCGAAAGGCTGGGAGCGTTCGTCGACGGCTACCGCATTGCTTGGCGCGGTCAACACGGCGCTCGCTTTGCCCCGCGAAGAGATGCCGAAGCTGCCCAAGAGCTTTCAGCCGCCCGAGGGCTCCAATGCCGCCTCCGAGCTGCTGAAGGTTCTGTTGCGGATCGTCGCCGAGAAGGAAGGCGTCGCCTCGAAAGTGCTGGCGTCCAGCGACGACATCGACCGCATCGCCGCCGAGGGCGAGGATGCCGACGTGCCGGCCCTGCAGGGCTGGCGACGCGCCGTGTTCGGCGAAGCCGCACTGAAGCTGGTGCGCGGCGAAATCGGCATCAAGTTCGACAAGCGCAAGATCGCGGTGTTCGATTTGTAGACCCCCACCCCGCTCCGCTGCGCGGAGCGACCCTCCCCACAAGGGGGAGGGTAAACAACTGCCCTACACCGCTCCGAGCAGGTGTAGCGCGAACCAGATCCATGCCAGCAAGAGAATGATCGCGCCGACGTAGAAGGCGCGGCTGCGAAACCGCAGATTGTTGCTGGTGAGGTGGACCCAGGCGTGGCCATAGCGGGAAATCACGAAAATCCACATCAAGGCCAGGGTCAGATAATTGACGCCATTGGTCGCGTGCAGCGCCAGGCACAGCACATAGAACAGCACCGGCAGTTCAAACTGGTTGATGAGATTGTTGGCAACCGTGACGCTCGACCCGGGCTCGGTCGTGCGCACCTTGTATTGACCGACCTTGGCCTCGCCCGATTTGACCGCGCCGTAGCGGCGCCGGCCCATCACGACATAGACGATATAGACGAGCAACACCTGCGCCAGCATCGGCCAGAAAATCGCGGTCTGGCTCATGGCGTTGCCCCTGCTCTGTCGTTCATGCCTGTGGACGCCGCTGGGCGGCAAGGATCAAAAACGCGATGACGATGACGGGGATCGCCAGCAGCGCGAATTTGGTGACGATCAGCGACGAGGCCAAAGACAGAGAATCCGGGTTGGCCGACAGCGCATCGGACAAGAGCCGCGCCACCGCAATGTTCTGGGCGTAGTCGGCGCATGTGTAGGGCAGCACGATGACCAGCGCGAACAGCGCCTGAAGCTGCACCGGCATGGCACGAAAATTCTTCAGCCGCCGCCCCGTTGCCAGGATCAGGCTGACCATGGTCAGCGACAGCAGCGCCGGGAAGAGAAGGTCGAAAGTCAAATAGTGCCAGACCAGGATGATCTCGCTGCCGCGTCGGCCGAGTGCCGTCAGCCAGGCCATGCCCTCATCGGGCGTGAACCCGCCAAGGCGCACGTCGAGCGACGGCAGGCCACCGCTCAGCCGGCGGAAATAGAAGAATTCCAGCAGCGTCATGATGATGAAAACCGCCGCGGCGGCAAAGCACAGCGCGCCGGCATGGCGCGCCAGCCGCAGCACGATCGTCGCCTGGTGGCGCCAGAGCATGTACCGCTCTGGCTGCCGGTCAGGCTCCGCCAGGATAGTTCGGGCTTTCGCGGGTAATCGTGACGTCATGGGCGTGGCTTTCACGAAGTCCGGCGTTGGATATGCGCACAAAGGTGGCGCGTTCGCGAAAATCGGCAAGGTCGCGGCCACCGACATAACCCATAGCGGCTTTTAGCCCGCCCGCAAGCTGGTGCAGCACGCCAGACACAGGTCCCTTGTAGGGCACCTGCCCTTCAATGCCTTCCGGGACCAGTTTCAGCGTGTCGCGAACCTCGGCCTGGAAGTAGCGATCGGCCGAGCCGCGCGCCATGGCGCCGACAGAGCCCATGCCGCGATAGGCCTTGAAGGAGCGGCCCTGATGCAGATAGACCTCGCCCGGGCTTTCGTCGGTGCCGGCCAGCAGCGAACCGATCATGGCCGCACTGGCGCCCGCGGCAAGCGCCTTGGCCAGGTCACCCGAATATTTGATGCCGCCGTCGGCGATGACCGACACGCCTGATCTATGCGCCGTCTCGACCGCCGACATGATCGCCGAAAGCTGCGGCACGCCGACGCCGGCGACGATGCGCGTGGTGCAGATCGAGCCCGGGCCGATGCCGACCTTGACGGCATCGGCGCCGGCGTCGATCAGCGCCTGCGTGCCTTCGGCGGTGGCGACGTTGCCGGCCAGGATGCGGACGGAATTGGAAAGCTTCTTGGCCCGCGTCACCGCATCGAGCACGCGCTGCGAATGGCCATGCGCGGTGTCGATGACCAGGAGGTCGACACCGGCATCGATCAACCGCTCGGCGCGCTCGAAGCCGTCATCGCCGACGCTGGTGGCTGCCGCCGCCCGCAGGCGCCCCTGCGCATCCTTGGTGGCGTGCGGGTTGAGCTGCGACTTCTCGATGTCCTTGACGGTGATCAGGCCGACGCAATTGCCGGACTTGTCCACGACGACGAGCTTTTCGATGCGGTGCTGATGCAGCAGCCGCTTGGCCTCGTCCTGGTCGACATTCTCCTTGACCGTGATCAGGTTCTCACGGGTCATCAATTCGTAGACTTTCTGCCCCGGATCGGAGGCGAAGCGCACGTCGCGGTTGGTCAGGATGCCGACGAGGCGGCCGATCTTCTGGCCGCCGGTCCCGCCATTCTCGACCACCGGAATGCCCGAGATGGAATAGGTGCGCATCAGCGCCAGCGCGTCGGCCAGGGTGGCGTCGGGGCCGATGGTGACCGGATTGATGACCATGCCCGATTCGAACTTCTTGACCTGACGCACCTGCTCGGCCTGTTCGGCCGGCGAGAAATTGCGGTGGATGACGCCGATGCCGCCGGCCTGCGCCATGGCGATGGCGAGCCTCGCCTCGGTGACGGTGTCCATGGCGGCCGACAGGATCGGCACGTTGAGGTCGATGTCGGTGGCGATGCGGGTGCGGATGTCGGTCTCACCGGGCATGACCTCGGAATGACCGGGCTGCAACAGCACGTCGTCAAAGGTCAGCGCCAGCGCGCCGGTGGACGTTTCGATGATTTTTGCCATGGCCAGTCCTCGGATACGAAAAGCGCCGGGAGAATACAAAAAAGCGCTGGACCGAAATGGACAGCGCCGACTCGTTTCTTCCCTTTCAGGATTGGCGCTGGCTGGTAACACGTCGCGGCGTGGTTGAAAAGCCGGTCGTGGCCTATTCGGCGGACTTGCCCAACAGGGCATCGAGCAAGACATGGCGCGGTGACGCGAAAGGATTGACGACCGTTACGCCGCCCCAGGTGAAGCCGTCCTGCAGATCTTCCGACAGCAGCAGCCGGCAACCGGTTTGCGAGGCAACAGACAGGATGGTCGCATCCCAGATGCCGAAATGGTGATCGGTCGCAAGATCAGCCGCGACCGTCATCACCTCCGGCGTCGTGCCGACAACCGGAAACGCGTCGCGCCAGCTCAACAGGGCGTCGCGCGCTTGTGCACGTGATCGTCCGGCCTTGCGTGTGAGAACGGTGAACAATTCGCCGAGCACTTGGACTGGAATGACGGCTGCCTCTTGCGCAATGTCGTGCAGCAGGCCGAAAACGATGTCGCGCTTCTCGGCTCCGTTGATCCCCTCGGCATAAACAAGGATGTTGGTATCGAGCGCGACCTTCACCGCTCGTCCTCGTAAAGCTCGTCGCGGCTCCAGCGCCCGGCTTCTACAACAGGCTGGCGTTCGAGGCGCGACAGCAGCGCTGTGCGCGAACGAGACGCCGCAGGGTCGGGCTGCCCTGCAGGCACGATCCGCGCCACGGGACGCCCATGGCTGGTCACGACATAGCTCTGTCCTTCGCGGACACCGCGCAGGAGGAGCGAGAATTTGCGGTTGGCGTCGGCTGCGGAAACGGCTTCTTCCATGGCATTGTCCATATAGTAGTTATATTCACTACAGCATAGTGAACCCGGTCAATTTTCGCAAGTTCATTCAATGTGGCGAAACGCAGCGACGCCTCTTGTCCGCCCACGGTCGCACAAAAGTGACAGCAAATTAATGCGACATCGCGCCTGAGGCGTGATAACCGCCGGTTCGTATCGCTTGCCCCGCCTTTTCATTGCCTGGATTGGCCGGCACGCAATTTTGGCCAATTCGGACGCGTTCGTTGAACCGCATCATTCCGCTCATTCTGGCGGTCGCCTTGTTCATGGAAAACATGGATTCGACCGTCATTGCGACATCGCTGCCGGCGATCGCCGTCGACATCCACACCAGCCCGATCGCGCTCAAGCTGGCGCTGACCGCCTATCTGGTGTCGCTGGCCATCTTCATTCCGATCAGCGGCTGGATGGCCGACCGGTTTGGCGCCAAGACCATTTTTCGCGCCGCGATCGGCGTGTTCATCGTCGGCTCGGTCTGCTGCGCCGTCTCCAACTCGCTGCCGGCCTTTGTCGTCTCGCGCTTCCTGCAAGGCATAGGCGGCGCCATGATGACGCCGGTCGGCCGGCTGGTCCTGGTGCGCGCGACGCCGAAGAGCGAGCTGGTTGCCGCCATGTCGTGGCTGACGGTGCCGGCGCTGGTCGGACCGCTCGTCGGACCACCGATCGGCGGCTTCATCACCACTTATTTCACCTGGCACTGGATCTTTCTGATCAACGTGCCGATCGGCCTGATCGGCATCTGGCTGGCGACGCGCTTCCTGCCGCAAACCGACTCGATGGAGACGCCGCCGCTCGATTTCGTCGGTTTCGTGCTGAGCGGGCTGGCGGCCTCCGGCGTCGTCTTTGGCCTGTCGGTGGTCAGCCTGCCCTATCTGCCGCCGGCGACCGGCCTCATCACCGTGGCGGTCGGGCTGATTTCCGGCGTGCTCTATCTGCTGCATGCGCGGCGCGCCAAGAACCCGCTGCTGGCGCTGGAACTGTTCCGCAACCAGGTGTTCCGCTCCTCGGTGCTCGGCGGCTCGCTGTTTCGCATCGGCATCGGCGCGGTGCCGTTCCTGTTGCCCCTGATGTTCCAGATCGGCTTCGGGCTGACGCCGTTCCAGTCGGGCATGATCACCTTCGTCTCGGCCATCGGCGCCATTGGCATGAAATTCGTTACCGCGCTGATCTTCCGGCTTGCGGGGTTCCGCCGGGTGCTGATCTGGGGCTCGCTGATCGCCGCGGCATCGATCGCCATATACGGCCTGTTCACGCCGGAGACGCCTTACGCGCTGATGCTGGCGATATTGCTGGTCGGCGGCTTCATCCGCTCGATGTTCTTCACCGGCGTCAACGCGCTCTCCTATGCCGAGGTGACGGCTGAAGACACCAGCAAGGCAACGCCGATCACGGCGGTGTTCCAGCAGTTGTCGATCGCGCTCGGCGTGGCGCTGGCCGGCGGCATCCTGGAAGTCTCGACCTCGATCCATGGCGGACCGCTGGCGCTCGGCGATTTCCACATCGCCTTCTTCATCGTGGCGGCGGTGTCGGCGGCAGCGTCCGTGTCATTCATGCGGCTGGCGCCGGATGCCGGCAATGCCGTGTCGGGACATGGCCGGCTGACGACGCCGAAGACGCTGGAGCCGGTGAGCACGGCTGGGAAGTAAGGGGCGAGCGCCCCTCATCACTTCGTTCATCCTAGGGCGAAGCGACTCAAAGCGTCGCGCAGACCCTAGGATCCATGCCGTGATCTTGATCGAAGGATGCAGCGGCACAGAATTCTGCAGCGTTTCAACGCGTTAACGTCACGGCATGGATCCTAGGGTCTGCGCTGCGTCGCTTCGCTCCTTGCTTCGCCCTAGGATGACGATGCCACTGGTGGCTCTCTGCCCTTAAAATCCTTCGCCAGCAAATACAGTTCCACCGACTCATCGCGCGACGCCGGCGGCTTCACGTGGTGCACCGAGCGGAAGTTCTTCTTCAGCATCGAAAGCAGCTCGTTCTCGGCGCCACCCTGGAAGGTCTTGGCGAGGAAATGCCCGCCCGGCTTCAGCACCGACAGCGCGAAATCGGCGGCCACCTCGCACAAATGCATGGTGCGGATGTGGTCGGTTCGCTTATGACCCGTCGTCGGCGCGGCCATGTCCGACAACACGACATCGGGGTCGCCGCCCAACGCCTCGGCGAGCTTTTGCGGCGCTTCCGGGTCGAGGAAATCCATCAGCAGCACCGGCGCACCCGGCACCGCATCTATTTCGAGGTAGTCGATGCCGATGACATGTGGATTTTCCGCCGTCGACTTGGTCCTCGCGGCCGCCACCTGGCACCAGCCGCCGGGGGCCGCACCGAGGTCGATGACCTTCATGCCGGGCTTCAAGAGATGGTGCTTGTCGTCGATCTCGATCAGCTTGTAGGCCGCGCGCGACCGGTAGCCGTCGGCCTTGGAGCGCTGGACATAGGGATCATTGATGTGGCGCTGCAGCCAGCGGCGCGACGATTTTTTGAGGCCCGACTTCTTCTTGATTCGTGTTTTGAGGACGCGAATGCTGGCGGAGCCCGGCTTTTCCGGCTTCTTTGTCATGACGTTATTTCTTGTTTGAGTTTTTGCACTCGCCGAGTTGCCGCCGTTTTTCGGCCGCTTCGCGTTTCGCGGAGGGCTTCCCCCACTCCGTCGCCGCTTCGCCGCGCCACCTCTCCCCCCTCCGGAGGGAGAGGAAAGGCGCTGGTCTGCATAAGTTCGCGCCCTTCCTCTACCCCGTCGATCGGGGGAGAGGTGTCGAGCGAAGCTCGACGGAGTGGGGGTCGACCGTTCACCAAAGCAATGCGGATCATGCTCGGCCCCGCCCACTGTTGCGCCAGACGCCGTCATCGGCCATCAGCTCGCTCAAAATCCCTTCGCGTAAGCCCCGGTCGGCGACGCGCAGCCGCTCCGACGGCCACACCGCACGGATGGCTTCCAGGATAGCACAGCCGGCCAGCACCAGGTCGGCGCGGTCCGTACCGATGCACGGGTTGGCGCAGCGCTGCTGGAAATCCCAGCCGACCAGTTTTTCGACCATGCGGTCGACGCTGTCGCGGTCCATCCACAGCCCGTCGACGCGGCGCCGGTCGTAGCGTTCGAGGTCGAGATGGACGCCGGCCAGCGTCGTCACCGTGCCGGATGTGCCCAGCAGATGGAATTTCGGGCTGGTCAGCACGTGGCTCAACCGGTCGCGACCATCAAAGGATTTTAGCCGCACCGCGACGTCGTCGACCATGGCGGCAAAGATCTCGCGCGTCACCGTGCGGCCGCCAAAACGCTCGGCCAGCGAGACAACGCCGACCGGAAGCGACGTCCACGACACGATGTGGTTGGCAAGCCGCGGCGAGCGCTGGCCGGTGAGGTCGATCAGCGCGATTTCGGACGAGCCGCCGCCGATGTCGAACAGGACCACGCCTTGCGTGTCGCGCTCGACCAGCGAGCCGCAGCCGGATACAGCAAGCCGCGCCTCGGTCTGGCGGTCGATGATTTCCAACTTCAACCCCGCCTCTCGTTCGACGCGCTGCAGGAATTCGACGCCATTATCGG
Organism: Mesorhizobium sp. P160219; assembly: GCF_057786095.1. NCBI lineage: Bacteria > Pseudomonadati > Pseudomonadota > Alphaproteobacteria > Hyphomicrobiales > Phyllobacteriaceae > Mesorhizobium > Mesorhizobium sp. P160219. The sequence continues at coordinate 3,559,632 of NZ_JBYNWG010000001.1, read as the reverse complement.
CGGTGCGGCAAGCCTCGGTGGCGATCAGCCGGGCTTTCCTGATCTTGCGGTTGCGCAATTTGTCGCCGCAGATTTTCAGCGCCTCGACGGCGCGGTCCATCGCCGCCTGGCTAAGGTGCCCATTGGCGGTCAGCCCCTCGCCCAGCCTGACGATGCGCGAGAAGGCGTCGATGACGCGGAACTGGCCATGGCGTTGCGGCACCGCGACCAGCAGCCGGCAATTGTTGGTGCCGAGATCGAGCGCGGCAAACACCGGCAGTTCCTGCATCGGCGGCCGATGCATGGGCTGTTCCGGTCGGGGTTGTGGGGCCGAGGGCAAAGGCACGGGCGCTGGAGCGGCCGGGCCGACGGAGGCCGGCGCACCGACCGCCGCGGCCGTTGCGAGAGGGCTGTCGTCGCGCGCAAAAACCTTGCGCCCACGCCGGCGCTTGCGCCGCTTTCTCGCCTTGCCGCGCTGATGCTGGGCGTCGCCGGCCTGTCCGTTGCCGGACTGGGGCCCCGCCTGGCGGGGCCGCCCGGCGGATGGGCTTGGCCCGCCTGATGGCGGCGAAGCCCTGGACACGCCCACTTCCGGCGCGCCAGCGCCGGTGTCGTGGTCTTCCACTTCAGTTCCTTCCGGCGCCGCGCGAACCGGAAAACCGGACGCAGCAGGCGCTTCAATCTTTTAAGTTGCCGCCAGAGTAGCAGCGCCGGACCGGATCACCAAGAGCAAGGACTCAAATTTTGCCGGCTGCGTCCTGCCAGATCCCCGCTGCTTTGCAGCGTCCCGGCGTTCGCTAGCCTTTCATCTTGCCACTGGCACGACGAATTCGCCGTTGGCGAACCGGCTGCTCACCCTTGCCGGTTGAATAGCCGGCTTCAATGAGGCATTTTTGAAATGAGGGGGAATTGGTGAATCGCGGACGTTTTAACGCCCGCCTGGGCGATGGGCAGCAACACATGACGACAACTCCATGAATTGGGGGGCCACGAATTGGAAGCGCTATCTGTGGCCGGTCATCGGTGTCGCGGCGGTCATCGGGTCGCTGTTGTTGCTGTGGCATGAGTTGCGCGGCATCTCGATCGACGATGTCTGGGACGGCATATCAGCCATCCCGACGCGCGGATGGATGCTTGCGGCACTGAGCTCGGTGGTCGCCTACGCCTCGCTTGCCGGCTACGACCACATTGCCCTTCTACATATCGGCAAGAAGATGTCGTGGCTGTTCGTCACCTTCTGCTCCTTCACCACCTATGCGCTGTCGCACAATATCGGCGGCTCGGTGTTTTCGGGCGCCGTGATCCGCTACCGCGCCTACGGCACCAGGGGGCTGACCGGCCAGGATGTCGGCATTCTGGTGGCGATCTGCTGGATCACCTTCGTGCTCTCCAGCATTCTGGTCGGCGGCCTGGTGCTGGTTTTCGAGCCTGCAATCATCGACCGCTTTTCCGGCGCCCCGCACCACGGCCTGGCGATCGCCGCCGGCATCGCTTTGCTGATCCTGGTCGGCGCCTACATCTTCGGCAGCTGGCTGCATCTGAAGCCGCTGAAAATCGCCGGCTTCCAGTTGCACTACCCGGCGCTGCCGATCGTGGCGCGGCAATTGCTGATCGGCCCGATCGAGCTTCTGGCGGCGGCGGCGATCATCTTCTTTGCCCTGCCCGTTGCCGGCAATCCCGGCTATTTCGTCATCCTCGGCGTGTTCCTGGTGTCATTCTCGGTTGCGCAGATCTCGCACGCGCCGGGCGGGCTCGGCGTGTTCGAGGTCGTGTTCCTCGCCGGACTGTCTGATATGGACCCGGTCGGCGTGCTGGCGGCACTTCTGGTGTTCCGGCTGTTCTACCTGATCATCCCGCTGCTGATCGCGCTCGGCGTGGTGCTGTTCTTCGAGCATTCGCAATACAGCCGGACAGAGAGCTGAGGATCATTGGGTGCGGCGCGCCACCCGGGCGTAATTGCCCCTATGAAACGCTGTGATTGAAACGCAGCTTAGGCTTGACTATTTTCCGGCGGCGGCTACAAGGCACGCGCGGCTGCTTCGGCGGCCCACCAGCGCGACAGCGCCTGCTGGGGAATAGGTTAACGGTAGACCCACGGACTCTGACTCCGTTAGTCCTGGTTCGAATCCAGGTTCCCCAGCCAAGGCACGTCATGCCCACTGACAGCCAGTACATCCTCGAACGCATCCGCCAGGGATGCGTGGAGTTGTCCGACGACGAGTTCGCCATCGACAGGCTGGCAAAATATGTCGGCAACGGGAGAATCCGCTGGCATGTCGAGTTCCGTGGGCATCGCATCGAGCTGACAACCGGCCAGATCAAGAAGCAGCCTACCTTTCGCAGGAAAATCCTCGAACAGGCCGGCGTTCTGCCGCCGCAGCGTGCCGGGGCGGACTATAGGCGATGGGCTCTCGATCTGAGGCGGAACGCCATCGAGCTTCCCTGGCGGGACAGGCCGGTCGATGCCGGTTTTGCCATCGACAGGCTGACCAGCCACGGCGATGGGCGCTGGACGGTGGAATACCAGGGCAAGGCGACAAAATTCACGACGACCAAACTGCGCAGGCAGCTCAGCTTCCGTAAACGCATGCTGGCCAAGGCCAAGGTGCTGCCGCCCGAACTGGCCCCAGCCGCTTATCGAAAGTGGATGGACTGGCTTATTCAAAACGCCACTGAGGCGGCACCACAGGCCGGCGAAATCTTGATGACGGAGAAAAGCTGGCTGGACGACCTGCCGGAGCTGGCCGGCTGGCAAGATGAGGCGCCGCCGGAAGGGACCGACTAGGGCAGCGACAGCATCTCCCATAAGGATTTATCCGCATTTTAACTAATGTAGATCATCCTTTCGGATTGTGTTCTCCCGGCTTTTGGACAGAGCAGAATGGTCGATTTCGTGGACAAGGATGACGTTCCAGCACCCGGCCCGCCCAAACGCTGGCGCGCAATAGCTTTGGCGGCACTCCAGATCGTCCCGCCGGTCATTTCATCATGGCCGGCTATTTCACCTATGTGACCTCGCACAACAAGCCGCCTGCAGACATGGCGGCGCTGGCCGTGTCGATCATGAAATCGGGCGATGCTTCTCCAGAACTGCGCGATTGGGCAGCTGGCGTTCTCCGGCAGGAGTTTGGTTGCGCCCAAGCCAGCGGCCGGCGCCGCTCATCCAAGAGATTGCCTGAGGAGGCGCCGGCCAGGCGGGCATTGGGGTACCCGCCGACGCTACATTAGCATTGGTGCATAGATGCGATATGGCGCGAACGCGGAAGGTCGGCAGCCGCGGCACTACAGCAATTTTTCCCAAGACCCGGGCCCGCAACGCTGCAAGGGTTGTGGCGCCCAGCGTTTCCGCGAGGCTTGCCCTGGAGACAATCATGACGACGTTTCTCACCGCTCTCGCATCCGAAGGTCCGCCAGCCGACCGGGCGAAAGACATGGACCTCTATGGATGGTTGATTGGCAGTTGGGACATGGAGACGGTTCACCACCGCAACGACGGCACAATCCAGAAATCGGATGGCGAGTGTCACTTTGGCTGGGTGCTCGAAGGCCGCGCCATTCAGGACATCTGGATCAGGCCCAGGCGCCCTGCCCCGTCCACCATGTATGGCACGACCTTGCGCGTCTTCGATCCCGGGATCGGTGGCTGGCACATTATCTGGAGCGATCCGCTCAACCAGGATTACTCGCGCCAGATCGGGCGGGCCGAAGGCAAGGACATCGTCCAGATGGGCGCCGACTCGCGCGGCCTGCAGGCGCGGTGGCGGTTCACCGAGATCACCGCCGCCAGCTTTCACTGGATCGGTGAGGAGAGACGAGCGGAGAGCGACCCCTGGCGCGTGACATATGAACATTTCGCGCGCCGGACGGGTTCCTGAAGCACGCTTGCGCATTCAGCCCCTCGTGCCTACGGGCGAGGTACGACCATAGATTAGCGATAGCTCAATTAACACCAAACCAGTATCTCAAAACCCGCCGGTACAAGCGCGCCCAAGAACCTTCATATGTACCGAGCGCGAACTGAGGCTAGACAAGTGAAGATTCCAATAGCATTGTTGGCACTGGGACGGGGCTCGACCGGCAAGCGCAAACGATGCTTGTCGGTGGTTGGCAACTGCTAAACCGTACAGCCGTAATTGCCACGGCTGCGAGACCAAGGAGTCCCAAGGATGCCGAACTCAAGCCAAACCAGCGATCAATGGTGGGTCAACGACCAGACGCCGGACAACCCGTACGGCAAAAGCGAAGATTACGGGGCCTTCCTCACCTACCTTGGAGCGCTGGACCGGTCGATAACGCCGGCGATCGCGGCGGGAACGCTGAGGATAAATGTCTCCGAGCTCAATGACCATCCCGAATACAAGGCCGCCGCGATCGGCGCCTTGCAGATGTGGGCCAGTGTCACCCCGTTGAAGTTCGAAATCGTCGACAATGCACCATACAACAGCGCAACGGACTGGATGCAGGTTGTCAGCCCCGAACTGGGCGAAGAGGACGACGGCAGCGCCTATTCCAACGACCGCTATGTCAGCATCGGCCAGCGTTTCCACGACACCGAGGTCAACAAGACGGATATTGGCGGCTATGTCTTCGATTCCTTCATCCATGAATTCGGTCATGAGTTCGGGCTGAACCACCCCGGGCTCTACAATTACAGCGGCCCCGGCGGCGTACAGATCAATTATCTGAACAATGCGACCTGGACCTACGACCGTCAGCAATACAGCGTCATGTCCTATTTCGACGGGATCGATGTCGGTGAAACCAGCCGCTGGTCGGCGTCAACGCCGATGATGGCCGACATCGAGGCTGTCATCCGCCGCTTTTTCTCCACCGTCGACGAGAACGGCGTGCGCACCTATCAGCATATCGATCTCAACACGGGCGACAACGTCTACGGCTTCGGCAGTGCCGTGGACGGCTACCGGCTGACCTCCTCGGGCATGCAGCACGATATCGGTTTTGTCATCCATGACACCGGCGGAACCGACACGATCGACTTCTCCGGCTCGACGGCCGGCACGATCCTCGATTTGCGCGCCGGACAGTTCTCCAGCGTCAACGGCCACAGCAACAATGTGTCGATCTTTGCCGGGCACAACGCCGATGGCACCGATTATTACATCGAGAACGGCATCGGCAGCAGCTATGATGACGTCCTGATTGGCAATGACGGAGCCAACGTGCTGGATGGCCGCGGCGGCGGCGACCGCATGGCCGGCAATGGCGGCGACGACACCTACTTCGTCGATTCCCTCGACGACGTCGTGCGCGAGGAAGCGAATGGCGGGAATGACACGGTCGTTCTGCTGAACCGGAACTTGAATATCCGGAAAATCGCCAACGTCGAACACATCATCTACGCCGACGAGTCGACACTCCAGCCTGGAGACGGCGGCACCGAAACCGCACCGACCATCGGCGACAACACGATGACCAGCGTCATCTTCGGCGACAATGGCAACAATACGCTCGACGGCGGCGCCGGCGACGACACGATCTTCGGTCAGGGCGGCGATGATCTCATCATCGGCGGCCGCGACTCGCTCGCCAGCCGCGACATCAACAACACCATCGATGTCGCCGACCTTCCAGACCAGACCGAGAGCGACGACGGCAATGACACGCTCTATGGCGGCCGCGGCAACGATACGATCCTCGGCGGCCAGGGCAACGACATCCTCGACGGCGGCGACGGCGACGATACGCTGAGCGGCCAGGATGGCGTCGATATATTCAGGGGTGGCGCCGGCGTCGACACGGTAGACTTCAGCAAGGAGAGCCCCTTCCAGCTGCTCGTCAACCTCGAGACGAACGTGGCCAGCGGCGGAACCGCTACGGGCGACACCTTCTACAGCATCGAAAACCTGATCGGCTCCGATGACCGCATCGACCGTTTCATCGGCACGTCGGCGGCAAATCATTTCTGGGGCCGGGGCGGCGGCGACTATTTCAACGGCGGCGGCGGCAACGACATACTGGATGGCGGCAATGACGGCGACATCCTGTACGGTGAAGCCGGCAACGACACGATCATCGGCGGCGCCGGCCAGGACTATCTGGATGGCGGCGCCGGCATTGATACGGTCGTCTACGAAGGCAGCTCCGCCGGCGTGACGATCGACCTCGCCAATGGCACGGCCAATGGCGGCGACGGCGATGGCCCGGTGCAGATCGTCGGCCGCGGCACCGTTGTCCGGCACGACATCCTGGTCGGATTCGAAAACGCCGTCGGGTCGTTCTTCGACGACCATCTCATCGGCAACGCCCAGGCCAACAAACTTTCCGGCGGCGCCGGCAACGACACGCTGACCGGCGGTGGCGGCGCCGATATATTGAATGGCGGCGCCGGCAGCGACACGGCGGACTACGCCGACGCGGCCAGCGGGCAAAACCTCAAGCTGGGTGGCGGCAAATCCGGCGGCGACACCTATATCTCGATCGAAAATCTGGCTGGCTCGGGCTTCAACGATCACCTGACCGGCGACGGCGCGGCCAATGTGCTGACCGGCCAGGGCGGCGCCGACAAGATCGACGGCGGCGGCGGCGATGACACCCTGCTCGGCGATTTCGCCTATCAGGGCGATGCTCCGCCACGCCCGGGCATGGGCACCGGCTACGCCACGCTCGGACCGGACGCGACCAACAATTCGGTCTCGACCGCCTTCGACATCTCGAACAACTTCTCGCTGACCGCCGACCCCGACATCTTCGATTCGACGACCACCCTTCACACCACCGTCAATGCCACCGGAAACGGCTTGGGCGGATATTACAGCATCAACCTGGCGGCCGGCACGATCATCACCATCGACATCGATGGCATTGCCGACCCCAATGTCCATGACAGCATCGTCAGGGTGCTGGACAGCGATGGCAATATCGTCGCCCAGAACGACGATGGCGGCAACGACCCCGGCTCCAACAACGGCCGCGATTCGAGCACCAGCTTCATCGTTCAGGAAACCGGAACCTACTATATTGTGGAGGGCGAATGGTCGGACTCGGCTCCTGGCGATGGCTGGGTTGAATCCGTGCCGGAGGGCTCGACTTACAAGCTGAACGTGTCGGTCGAATTCCCGCCGGCACCAGCTCAGCCGGGCGTTGCGGGCGCCGATACGCTCAACGGCGGCGGCGGCAGCGACCTTTTGGATGGCGGGCTGGCTGCCGATACGCTGACCGGCGGCGCCGGCGACGACTATTTCCGCTTCTCGACAGAACTCGGGAACGGCAATATCGACTGGATCAAGGACTTCAAGGTCGCCGACGATACGATCCTGCTGGACAACCTCATCTTTGCCAGCGTTGGCGGCGACGGCGCCCTCGCTTTGGGCTCATTCTACAAGAGCGCAGCCGGTGCTGCTCATGATGCCGACGACCGCATCATCTACGACACCGACAGTGGAATATTGTCTTACGACGCCGATGGTTCCGGACAGGGAGCAGCCGTTCAGTTTGCACACCTGAACACAAATCTGGATCTTTCGGCTGCAGACTTCATCGTCATCTAACGCGTTGCCGGGAGGGGTGCCGTCAGGCTCCCCTCCCGCATACCCCAGCGCAGTGAAAAGGGAGAGGACGCGATGACCGACCGCCGCACAGTGTTAATGGCCGCCGGAGTTGCGGCAGTCGCCGCGGCCACCGGGGCAGCGGCAGCGCAATCGCCAGATATTCGCGCGCCAGATATTCGCGCAACAGATATTCGCGGCGCCGTCACCTTTGTGGGCGGCAAGGCTATCCCGGAAGGTCATCTCGAGATCTATCTTGAGGATTCCGCCATTCAGGACAGTGGGCGACGCCGCGCCGCCAAAACCAGCCTCAAGAGCGAGGGCGGCTCAAAGACGATAGAATTTTCCTTGCCCCTGCCCGCAAGCTCGACCGCTTCACCAACGCTGCAGGTCGTTGCGCGCCTGGAGCGTGCGGACGGCTGGCTGGTGGCGCGGGGCAGCGCGCAGTTCCAGGCCGGCCTGCCCGTCCATGTCACACTCAAGGCAGTTATCTATTGAAGGACGAGATGCCATATCCTGATTGCGAGCCTGCATGCAGCTGACGCCATCGACGCCGCTTACGCTGGTCGGAATCCTGGCGTCGTTTCGACGTGCGTTTTCGGGCATCGTCCTGATGAGCGGGGTCGTCAACGTGCTGACCCTGACCGGCTCGTTCTTCATGTTGCAAGTCTATGACCGCGTCGTTCCGGGTCGCAGCGTGCCGACGCTGGTCGGCCTGGCGGTGCTTGCGGGAACATTGTTCGTGTTTCAGGGAGTGCTGGAGCTGATCCGCTCCCGCCTCATGGTGCGGCTGGGACAGGAGCTGGACGCAAAGCTGAGCCCGTCGGTCTATTCGGCGCTGATGCGCCTGCCGCTGCGCGCCAAGCCTTCCGGCGACGGGCTGCAACCCCTACGGGATCTCGATCAGGTCCGATCCTTTATCGGCAGTGCCGGACCGACCGCTTTGTTCGACCTGCCATGGATGCCGCTCTATATCGGCATCTGTTTCATTTTTCATTTCTGGATCGGCGTTACCGCGCTTGCCGGCGCCGTTGTCCTGTTTGCACTGACGCTTCTGGCCGAATTCCGGACCCGCGGCCCGACAAGGATCGCCGGACAGCACGCAGCCGTCCGCAGCACGTTGGCCGAGGCGACAAGGCGCAATGCCGAAGCCATGCAGGCCATGGGTTTTGGCGGGCGTATTGCCGAGCGGTGGTCTGCCGTCAATGCCGAGTACCTGAACGCCCATGCGGCGGCCAGCGATGTCGCGGGAACGCTTGGCACGATTTCCAAGATCCTGCGATTGATGCTGCAATCGGCAATGCTGGCGATCGGCGCTTATCTGGTCATCAAGCAAGAGGCGACCGGCGGCATCATGATCGCAAGCTCGATCATGATGGGCAGGGCGCTGGCTCCGATCGAACTGGCGATAGCGCATTGGAAGGGTTTCATTTCGGCGCGGCAAAGCTGGGCACGCCTGAAGCAGCTTCTGTCCGCGCTGCCGGAAGGCGCAACCGGCGTGACCCTGCCCGCGCCTGTCAGCGCGCTGGCGGTCGAGAATGTCAGTGTCGCGCCGCCGGGCGAACGCACGCCGGTGGTGTGGGATGCAAGTTTTTCACTGGCCAGGGGAGCAGGCCTGGGGGTCATCGGCCCGAGTGCTTCCGGCAAATCATCGCTGGTGCGTACGCTTGCAGGTGTCTGGCTTCCGGCGCGCGGCGCCGTGCGGCTGGACGGCGCGACGCTTGACCAGTGGCCGGCCGACGAGCTGGGTAAACATATCGGCTATCTGCCGCAGGATGTGCAGTTGTTCGACGGCACGATTGCGCAGAACATCGCCCGCTTCGACCCGGATGCGTCATCCGACATGGTGCTTGCGGCAGCCAAGGCCGCCGGCGTGCATGATCTCGTCGTGCATCTGGCCGACGGTTACGACACGAAGGTTGGCGAAGCCGGCGCCTCGCTGTCGGCGGGGCAACGCCAGCGTGTCGCGCTGGCGCGCTCTCTTTATGGCGATCCGTTCATGGTCATCCTGGACGAGCCGAATTCCAATCTCGACTCGGAGGGTGAAGTGGCCTTGTCCGCAGCGATCCAGGGCATCAGGGACCGCGGCGGCATCGTTATCGTCGTCGCGCACCGGTCCAGTGTGCTGGCCAATGTCGATACGGTGCTGGTGATGGCCAATGGCCATGTGCAGGCCTTCGGTCCGAAGGACGAGGTGCTGAACAAGGTCTTCCGATCGGCAGCGCCGCTCAAGGTCGTTGCCGCCACGGAGCGAGGCGTTCCGGCATGAGCGAGGACAGAAGCGCTTTGCATCACCGGCAGGTCCGCCGCTATCTCGTGGCTGGCGTTGCTACCTGTCTGCTGCTTGTCGGAGGTGTTGGCGGCCTGGCGGCGGTGACCAAGATGTCGGGTGCGGTGATCGCAGCTGGCCGGCTGGTGGTCGATTCCAATGTAAAGAAGGTTCAGCATCCGACGGGCGGCGTGGTCGGCGAGATCAGGGTGCGTGAAGGCGACCGGGTCAAGGCGGGCGATATTCTGGTGCGGCTGGATGAAACGACAACACGCGCCAATCTGGCGATCGTCTCAAAAGGTCTGGATGAGTTTTATGCACGGTTGGCGCGCCTGGAGGCGGAGCGTGACGGCAAGGACACGATCAGCTTTCCGGACGTTTTGACATCGCGGCGCGACGAAGCCGGTGTTGCCGCATCGATGGCCGGAGAACAATCGCTGTTCGATTTCCGGCACCAGGCGCGGTCTGGCCAGCGATCGCAATTGCGCGAACGGATCGCGCAGTTGAAGCAGGAGAGTGCCGGCCTGACCGAGCAGCTGCAGGCGAAACGCCGCGAGATCGAGCTGATCCAGATCGAGCTGGAAGGTGTGCGGTCGCTCTGGCATCGCAAGCTGATAGGAATCGACCGCATGACGTCGCTGGAACGGGACGCGGTGCGGCTCGAAGGCGAGCATGGCCAGTTGACCGCGGGAATTGCCCAGGTGAAAGGCAAGGCGTCCGAGATCGAACTGCAGATCATCCAGATCGACCAGGATCTTCGCAGCGAGGTCGCGACCGATTTACGCGATACCCAGGGAAAGATCTCCGAGTTCGTCGAACGCAAGGTAGCGGCCGAGGACCAGTTGAAGCGCATCGATCTGCGCAGCCCGCAGGATGGCGTGGTGCTGCAGTTGGCGGTGCATACGATCGGCGGGGTCATCACCCCCGGCGAACAGGTGATGCAGATCGTACCGGTGACGGACGACCTGACCGTTGAAGCGCATATCGCACCGCAGGATATCGACCAGGTGACGATGGGCCAGAATGCGATTTTGCGCCTGTCGGCGTTCAATCGGCAAACCACGCCGGAGCTGACCGGGACGCTGTCGCGGATCTCGGCCGATCTCACCGTCGAAGAGCGCACCGGAGCAGCCTTCTATGTGGCGCGGGTGACGCTGCCGAAAACGGAGGTCGCCAAGCTGCGCGGGCTGGCGCTGGCGCCGGGCATGCCGGCCGAGGTGTTCTTCCCGACGGGCGACCGGACGATGCTTTCCTATCTGGTGAAGCCGCTGTCGGATCAGATCCAGAAAGCTTTCCGGGAAGAGTGAAGCCGCACGTTTGAGAGCTGAAGCCTCGGGACCGGCTGGTTGCCGGTCCCCAAGGGGTAGCCCCTACTCCGCCGCCTCGTAGCCGGCGATGCCCTTGATCTCGAGGAAATCCTCGAGGCCGTATTCGGCGTATTCGCGACCGTTGCCGGATTGCTTGTAGCCGCCGAAGGGCAGGCCGGCGTCCCATTGGGGATAGTTGATGTAGACGTTGCCGGTGCGCATGCGGGCGGCGACTTCGCGGGCCTTCTGAATGTCCTTGGCCTGAATGTAGGAGGCCAGGCCATAGACGGTGTCGTTGGCGGTGCCGATCGCCTCTTCCACTGTGTCGTAAGGCATGATCGCCAGCACCGGTCCGAAGATTTCCTCGCGTGCGATGCGCATGTCGGGCGTGACATCGCCGAACACGGTCGGGCGGACATAGTAGCCGCGGTTGAGTTCGGCCGGACGGCCGGGGCCACCGGCAACGAGCGTCGCGCCTTCATCTATGCCGGCCTGGATCAGGTCCTGGATCTTGTCGAACTGGATCTGGCTGACCACCGGGCCGAGCTTGGTACCGGCCGCATCGGCCGGGCCGACGGTCAATTTTTCGGCCGCCGTCTTGGCGTAGCCGGTCGCCTCATCATGGCGGTCGCGCGGCACGAACATGCGGGTTGGCGCGTTGCAGGACTGGCCTGAGTTGCTGAAGCAGCCGGCGACGCCCTTGCTCACCGCCTTTTCAAGATCGACATCGGGAAACAGGATGTTGGCCGACTTGCCGCCGAGTTCCTGATGCACGCGCTTGACCGTCTCGGCGGCCGCCTTGGCAACCAGGATGCCGGCGCGGGTCGAACCGGTGAACGACATCATGTCGACATCGGGATGGCTGGACAGCGCCTGGCCGACGCCCGGGCCGTCGCCATTGACGAGGTTGAAGGCGCCCTTGGGAACGCCGGCCTCGTCGATGATTTCGGCAAAGATGATGGCGTCGAGCGGCGCGATTTCCGAGGGCTTCAGCACCATGGTGCAGCCGGCGGCGAGCGCAGGACCGACCTTGCAGGTGATCTGGTTCAGCGGCCAGTTCCACGGCGTGATCAGGCCGACGACCCCGATCGGCTCCTTGACGATCAGCGACGAGCCCTTGACTTGGCGAAATTCGAACGACTTCAGCACCTCGGCCATCTTCCGCAGATGTGCCAGGCCGATGCCGACCTGGCTGTCGAGTGCCATCTGGCGCGGCGCGCCCATCTCGCGCGATACGGCCAGCGCCAGATCGGCGCTGCGCTTCTTGTAGACCTCGATTATGCGGTTGAGGATATCCAGGCGCTCCTCGACCGAAGTGAAGCCGAATGTCTCAAAGGCGCGCTTGGCGGCCGCAACCGCCTTGTCGACATCGGCCTTTGAGCCGAGCGAAATCTGCGCGAAAGCATCTTCGTTTGACGGGTCGATGACGTCGAGTGTGCTGGGCACGACAGGATCGACCCACACGCCGTCGATATAGAACTGCAGATTGTGTGACACGGGCTTCTCCTCGGGGGATTTCTGAATTGATGGGGGGCGATCGCCGGATCGTCGTATCGGTTCAGGAATAGGCATGGGGCAAGAGCGATGTCAAACGCAAGGGCGGGCGATTGAGCCTACGGCTACAGAAGCGTGTGCCCCGCCGCGACCAGAAGCCCCCTTGCCGCGGCTTCATCCTTGGCTTTGACGAGCAGATGGTCACCATCGAAGGTGGATACCAGAAAAATGCCGAGTTCGTTTTCCGACAATGGTTTTATCACCGACAGGACGATGCCTGTTTCGTCGAAGGCAAAGGGACCTTGGAGTTTCAGGGCGACCCAGTCCCTGTCATGCTTCACCCCGTCCGGCACCCGATCCTGCAGGCAGACAACCGAAAGCTCGTCGTCGGTCCTGGTAATGCTGACGAAGCCCGGCCCGTCCGCCCAGCCGGGAATGCTGTCTTTTGCTTCGAGGCGCGAAACCGCATACCGCCCCGAGAGCGGCTTCAACCGGACCCTGACTGCCATCCGATCCTCCCTGTTATCGGCCGTCACCCAGTTTCTTGCTCATATAGACCGTCATGCCGCCCATGAACGGCTCCTCCCGGTCGATCGTATAGCCATGCCGTTTGTACAACAACACATTGGCCATGAAGGCGCCATTGGTCAGCAGGCGCAGCTCGAAGCAGCTGGCCTCCAGCGCCTTCTGCTCCGCCCGTTCAAGCAACAGCCGGCCGATTCCCCTGCCCTGCGCCTGTGGCGCGACGCAGACATTCTCGATCCAGAGATGATCGTCGGCCGGCATGGTCTCGATCATGCCGACGATGCGGCCATTTTCCATGGCGAGATCGAACGGATGTTCGGCGACCGCCTTGTCATAGTCGGCGCGCATTGGCAGCGCCTCGCGGCCGATCAGAGGCACCCATTTGGCATAGGCGGCACGCACAATGTCCTTGATGGCAGCAGCGTCCGCCGGTTGGGCCGGCCGAAACAGGATGGAAGAATTGGACATGGCAAAGGCTCCAGACATGAAAACCCCGCCGGCAGACGTCGCGGGCGGGGCTGGAACGAACGAACCGGAATTTTATTGGGCCGGTCCTTTTCGTCGCGCAAACAGCTTGCCGCGCTGCGTGGTGCAGGAACGGCGTCGCTTGGCGATGGCGAACGAGAAAACGAACATGACGCCACGCTGGAGCAGGAAGCGCGGCGCTGTCAAGATTTTGGCGTTGGCCCAGCCTCCGAGTTGACCCGCGCGGCTAGAGCGGGCGGCGCCGGCAAGGCCATAAGTGTACTGCCAGGCAACGCCAGTCTTCACCTTGCGCGGTGGTTGCTCGCCTAAACTGCTGCGCCGTCGAGTAGGGCTCTCGTACGCGTACAAAAAAACAGCAACAGCTAATATTGTTGGACATTCAACCTACCATTGGTTCAAATTTCTATTTGATCTAATCTTGGCATCATAATATAAGCGGAGAAGCACTGGACGGGCTGACGGGGGGCGCCATGCATCGGGGGCTGGCAAAGCGTACAATCTCACGTTTGTTAGGCGCGATGACGGTCGTCTACGCGCTCGCGGGCACGACGTCAGCGCTCGGGCAGTCTTGTAGTCCCACACAGACAGCTCATGCTTTTAGCTTTACTGGCGGCGACCAGTCCATCTCGGTTCCTGGCAACACCCATTCCGCCACAGTATACCTCAAGGGAGCGCAAGGCGGGGTTGGCAAGAGCGGCGCCGGCACCATCGGGGGCAGCCCATTGAGCCCAGGCGGCGCCGGCGGGCTCGGCGGCCAGGTGAGCGGTTCCTTGACTGTCGCGCCGGGTGACATCCTTTCTGTCGGCGTTGGCGGCCGTGGCTCGCTCGCGGTCAATCCCGGTGGCGCGAGCGGTACTCCCGACGGCGGCAATGGTGGCGGGGCGACCGACCTGCGGCTGGGCGGAACCCGCCTGGCAATTGCTGGCGGCGGTGGCGGCGGTGGCAACGGGGGCTGGCACACTACAAATTCGATAGCTGGTGGCGCCGGTGGCAAGAGCGGGGGATCCGGCTCGGCAGGAACCGATGTTTCGGGCGGCCTTGGCCCCTTTGGCGGTGAAGGTGGCACTGTAGGTGCCGGTGGCGCGATCGGCGCTGGGTGCGATAGTTTTCCTGGCACGGCCGGTCAGACAAATGGCCAAGGCGGAACTGCACGAAATTTCTCAGGGTCTTTCCTGGGCGCCGGATATGCTGGTGGCGGCGGTGGCGGGGCTACTGTCGGCGGCGGTGGTGGCGGCGCAGGCGTCGGCACGACCTCGTGCCAGCAGAACTGGAACGGCGCCGGCGGCGGCGGCGGCGGCGGATCATCGGATGCCGGCTCGCTGCAATCGGCTGCGGTGGCGGAAGGCGTCAATTCAGGCGATGGGTCCGCATTGATCTGTTTTGATGAGCCGCTCTATGTGATCAGCGGCACGGCGAGCGGTCAGACCGGGACGGTGAGTTTGAAATTGACATCAAGCTCGCCGGCAGGGACGCAAACCAGGGACGTGAATGTCGGCGATACCACCTTTGCCTTTGCGGATGGCCTGCTGACCGGCTCCAACTGGAGCGTTGATGTTACTGCCAAGCCGGCCGACCAGACATGCACGGTCACGACGGCCTCGGGCACGGTGGCGGGAGCCGACGTGACCAATCTTGTCCTGTCCTGCACCACGGTGACGGTGGAGTTTTCGCCGGCAACATTGCCGAATGCACATATTGGCACGCCGTACAGCCAGACCATCACCGCAAGCAGCCCCAATGGCGGCGCCGCACCCTACACCTTCACCGTGGTTTCCGGCTCGGTGCCTCCCGGCCTCGCACTCTCGCCTGGGGGTACACTGGCTGGCACACCCACTGTCGCGGCCAATTACGATTTTACGGTGCGGGCCACGGACAGCAACGGCTTTACCGGCCAACGTGACTACACTGTGGTCGTCGAGATCCACTTGCCGTCGGCACAGGACCACACGCTGGACGTGATGGCCGGAACGACCGGGTCCCTCGACCTGACGCAAGGGGCTACGAATGGGCCGTTTACCAGCGCCACGATTGCCTCGCCGCCGCCGAGCGAAGCGGGCACGGCTTCCATTGTGCCCGATGGCGGCGCTTATATCCTGCAGTTTGCCGCGGCAGCCACCTTTGCCGGCACAACCAGCCTGACCTACACGCTCTCGAATGCCGACGGAACGTCACCTCCGGCAACCGTGACCATCAACGTCACGGCACGGCCCGACCCCTCCCGCGATCCGGAAGTGATCGGCCTGATTCGGGCACAGGTGGAGGCGGCAAAGCACTTCGCCGACATTCAGATCCAGGGATTTGGACAGAGGCTGGAACAGCTCCACAATGAGGGCGACCAGCGCCACAATTCGATAGGCCTCAGCGTTGCCGTCCAGCAATCGTCGGACAATCCCGACGCATACGCTCAGCAGCAGAATGCGGCGAACGATCCGGCGCTCGCCGCAATCGCCACGGCATCGTCGCAGTCCACTTACGGAGCGCCCAATCCGGAGCGCATTCAGCCCAACGCCAACGCAAAGCAGGACAGGACTTCGACCGGCGCGTCGCCGATCAAGACCGGACAGTCTTCAACTGGCACGGACGTGGACACCCAGACGTCGTCACTGCCGGCCGAGAACCCATTTGGCGAACTGGCCTTCTGGAGCGGCGGCTACGTCAATTTCGGCACCGATGACGATGGAGCCATCAAGCTCGACCATACGCTGGTCGGCGTGAGCGTCGGTGCCGACTACCGCTTTTCCCCGACCTTCACCGCCGGTCTCGGGTTTGGCTATGGCCATGACGTCACCGACGTCGGGAGCAACGGCACCGAAAGCCGCGCCCATGCCATCTCGGTCGCCGCCTATAGCAGCTACCGCCCGGCGCCAGATTTTTTTGTCGATGGCCTTGCCGGCTATGGCGCCCTCAATTTCGACAGTGAGCGCTATGTGACCGATACCGGCGATTTCGCGTCTGGAACGCGCGACGGAAGCCAGGTCTTCGGGTCGCTGACGGCGGGCTACGAATTTCGCCGGCCGGACTCTCTGATATCACCCTATGGACGTCTGTCGGGGTCCCACTCCACGCTTGACGGCTTCACCGAGACGGGTGGCGACATCTATAATCTGACCTTCGGCAAGCAGACCGTCGACACGCTGTCGGGCACCCTTGGCCTGCGCATCGAGAACAACATTCCTACCAGCTGGGGTCTGCTCACACCGCGCGCGCGCTTTGAGTATACGCACGACTTTGCCGGCTCCAGCCGCGTCAGCCTCGGCTATGCCGATATCGGCACCACGCCCTACGCGCTGGACGCAGATGCCTTTTCCAACGACTATTTGTCAATCGGGCTCGGCGTCGATGCGCAAATCGGCGGTATTGCCTTCGGGCTGAACTACAGCACCGCGGTCGGCAGCAACGGCGACAGCCAGGACCATACGATCGCCGCGCGAATTGGGATGAAATACTAGGGCATGATCCCAAAAAGTGGGGTTAGATCGTGATGGGAATTCATCATGATCTAGGGCGGCTCCAGGTTTCGCCCGGCCGCTCTTTCTCATTCTGACCTCGGCCGCCCTAAACGTTCACAAAAATCGATCATTTCAACAAAAACAATTCGTTGGAAAGATCGATTCTGGAATGACATTCTCCTGAGGTCCTTGCGTGGAGAATTGCATTGTCTTCCGCCGCCCAGCTAGCGAACGATATTCCGATCAGCATGATTTCCGCCGATCTGGCCGTGGGCCGGAAGCGGCTCGGTTCCGTGTGGAATGGCGTCATCCCCGGGATCGTGCTGGTGGCGATGATCACGGGGGTGGCCTTCTCGGCCCATAATGTCTCCGGCTTCGCGCTGTTCAGCCCGATGATCCTCGCCGTCGTCGCCGGCATGATCTATTCCAACGTGCTCGGCACGCCCGCCCACGCCAAGGCCGGCATTGCATTCTCGCAGAAGCGCCTGCTGCGCTTTGCCATCGTGCTGCTCGGCTTTCAGCTGACGCTCGGCCAGGTCGTCTCCATCGGCGCCGGCGGCGTCGGCATCGTGGCGCTGACCCTTGGAGCGACCTTCGTCTTCACCATTACGCTTGGCCGGCTGATCGGCGTCGACGCCAAGCTGGCGCAGCTGATTGCCGCCGGCACCTCGATCTGCGGCGCTTCGGCGATCGTTGCCACCAACATCGTCACCGATGCGCGCGACGAGGACGTCACTTATGCCGTCGCCTCGATCACGCTGTTCGGCACCGTCGCCATGCTCGGCTTTCCGCTGCTGGCGCCGGTGCTCGGCCTCGACCAGCACGCATTCGGCCTGTGGGCCGGCGCCTCGATCCACGAGGTGGCACAGGTCATCGGCGCCGGCTTCCAGAACGGCGCCCAGTCCGGCGAGATCGCCACCGTCGCCAAGCTGACCCGCGTCGCCCTGCTGGCGCCGATGGTGATCGCGCTCGGCCTGATGACGCGCCGCAAGAGCAATGGCGATCGCCCAAGCAGCCAATCCGGTGCGCGGCCGCCGATACCGTGGTTCGTCGCCGCTTTCGTCGCCGTCGTGGCGCTGAACAGCCTGGTTGCCGTGCCGGCCGAAGTGAAGTCGGCCATGGCGTTCGCCACCACCATCATGCTGACCATGGGGCTCGCCGCCATGGGTCTGCAGGCCAACATTTCGCAGCTGCGCTCGCGCGGCCTTCGCCCGCTGGCGCTCGCCTCCTGCGCCTTCCTGTTCATCGGCTGCTTCAGCCTGATGCTGGTGAAGTTCGCTTAGTCCTCGAACGAACTCGCCGCGACATAGATCGCGGCAAGCGCCTCGATGCCGGCCTGGTCGTCCTTGTCGAAGCGGCCGGGCGTCGGGCTGTCGAGGTCGATCAGGCCGAAGACGCCGTCACTGTCCCTCAGCAGCACGACGAGTTCCGAGCGCGAGTCGGCGTCGCAGGCGATGTGGCCGGCAAACTCGTGCACATCCTTGACCAGCATCGACATTTCGAGATCGATCGCGGTGCCGCACACGCCCTTGCCGACGGCGATGCGCACGCAGGCCGGCTTGCCCTGGAACGGTCCAAGCACCAGCTCCTCGTCGGACGCCAGGAAATAGAAGCCGGCCCAGTTGAGATCGGGCACCATCTGGAAGATCAGCGCCGATGTGTTGGCGGCGTTGGCGACGGAGTCGCTCTCGCCTTCCAGCAGCGCCTTCAACTGGGTGGCCAGTTCGCGGTAGAAGGCCGGCTTGTCGGTGCTGTCGATGGTCTGGGCCGCAAACATGGCGTCGACTCCATTGCCGGCGGGCCAAAAAGCCCGCTACATTTCCTGTCTGCCACCAATGACGCTCCCAGGAAATACACAATTGTGAATACCGACCGTGCCAGCCAAACACACGACCGGGCGCAACCCGCAGCGAGCGAAGGTCCCCTCACCTTCGCCGTGCTGGTCTTTCCCGGCTTTCCGATGATGGCGTTCAGTTCGGTGATCGAGCCATTGCGCGCCGCCAACGTGCTGGCCAAGCGCGATTGTTACCGCTGGGTGATCGTCGGCGCCGACCAGGGCACGGCCGAGGCGTCCAATGGGGTTGTCATACAACCGGGGTTCTCGGCCTCCGGCGCGCCGAAGGTCGACCGCATCGTCGTCTGCTCCGGCGGCAATGCGGACTTGCTTGTCGCGGACGATGCGGTTGCCTGGATCCGCAGGAGCCTGCGCGCCGGCGCCCATATCGGCGCGGTGGCCGACGCCGCCTTCTTCCTCGCCCGGGCCGGCCTGCTCGACGGCCATGCCTGCACCTTGCACTGGACCAGCCAGGCCGCCTTCACCGAGGCCTTCCCGGATATCGAGCTTCGGCGCGACCTCTATGTCATCGACCGCAAGCGCTTCACCTCGGCCGGCGGCGTCGGCAGCCTCGACATGATGCTGGAGATCATCACCAACGATTATGGCGGCGAGCTCGCGACGGGCGTTGCCGAATGGTTCGTGCACAGCCCCTTGCGCTCGAGCGTCGACCGCAAGCTGATGCCGCTCAGGCTGCGCACCGGCGTCCAGAACGAACTGGTGCTGTCGGCCATCGCCATCATGGAGGATGCGGTGGAAGAGCGGCTTGGCATGACGGAACTGGCGGCCCGTCTCGGCGTCTCCTCCGACAAGTTGGAGCGCAATTTCCGCGCCCAGCTCAGCATTTCGCCCAATGGATATTACCGGCGGCTCCGGCTGCGGCGCGCCGCCGACCTGTTGGCCCATTCGACGCTGATGGTGCGAGACGTGGCGCTGGCCTGCGGCTTCGCGTCCATGTCAAGTTTTGCCCGAGCGTTTCGCGAGGAGCATGGGCACGCGCCGAAGGCGATGCGGCGGCATTAGAGGGCGCTGCGCGCTAACGCGGTGAGATGCTGGCGGGACAGCGCCCCCCTCTGTCCTGCCGGACATCTCCCCCACACGGGGGGAGATCAGATGTCGCCTCGGCTTTCGCCAATCACCATCGTTGCAGGGCGAGCGGGACGCGAAAGCTGCTAATCTCCCTCCTTGTGGGGGAGATGTCCGGCAGGACAGAGGGGGGCGCGAAGGATCGCAACATTGCCCTTTGTATCCATGCCCTCTTGCGGCATTTCGCACGACATCTGCGGATTCTCGCACAGACATTCTGCAGTTCGTAGCTATGTTCAGGCCTTCAGGAGGCGCACCATGAGCATCGTCGTTTTCGACCCGGACAGCACCGAGGATGTGGATTTCAAGGACCGCATGCGCCACCCGGTCGCGGCCGACTCCGCCGGCGGCATGTGGCTGTCGGATACCGAGCCGTCCTTCATCGATGCCGACGCCTTGCGCAAAGGGCGGCTGGCGAAACTGCGCGGCTGGATGCGCGAGGCGGGCTATGGCGGCGTCGTTTTGTTCGACCCCTACAACCAGCGCTACGCCACCGGCTCGCGCAACATGTTCGGCTATTTCCTGCGCAACTCGACGCGGTATTTCTTCATCCCCACCGACGGGCCGATCGTGCTGTTCGAGTACCCGCAGAGCTACCATGTCTCGATGGTGCTCGACACGATCGACGAGGCGCGCCCGTCCAAGCTGGTATGGTCTTCGGTGTCGGGCCGCGACGACGAAACCGCCGGCCCCTTCGCCGACGAGATCGCCGAGCTTTTGAAGAAACATGGCGGCGGCTCGATGAAGCTCGGGCTCGACCGCTGCAGCCATTTGCAGGCGCTGGCGCTGGAAAAGCGCGGCTGCGACGTCAGGGATTGTCAGGGCGAGATCCTGGCGGTGCGCGCGGTGAAAACACCCGAGGAAGTCAAATGCCTGCAGGTATCGATGGCTGGCGCGGAAGCCGCTGTTTATGCCGTGCGCGAGGCGATCAAGCCCGGCGTCTCCGAAAACGAGCTGTTCGCCATCATGTATGGCGAGGTGATCCGCCAGGGCGGCGAGTTTATCGAGACGCGGTTGCTCACCTCGGGACAGCGCACCAATCCGTGGTTCAACGAGGCCAGCGGCCGCAAGATCCGGCCGGGCGAGCTTCTGGCGCTCGATACCGACACGATCGGCTGCTATGGCTATTATTCCGATTTTTCGCGCACCTTCCGCTGCGGGCCTGGCAAGCCGACCGACTATCAGAAATCGCTCTACCGCATGGCGCACGACCAGGTTCAGCACAACATTTCGATTGTCAAACCTGGCATGGCGTTTCGCGAGATCGCCGAAAGAGCGTGGAAAATCCCGGACCGTTTCGTCGACCAGCGCTATACCTCGGTGATGCATGGCGTCGGCATGCATGGCGAGACGCCGTTCATCGCGCATGCCATGGACTATGAGACCTATGGCCGCGACGGTGTTGTCGTGCCCGGCATGGTGGTGAGCGTGGAAAGCTATATCGGCGAGAAAGGTGGCCGCGAGGGCGTCAAGCTGGAGGACGAAATCCTGATCACCGACACCGGCACCGAGCTTCTGTCGCGCTTTCCCTACGAGGATGAGTTTCTGGAGAAACAGGTTTGATGGTCGTTTCGCATCCCTTGGCAACCAGCGCGAACGCCAATCCCGTCGTCATCCTAGGGCGAAGCAAGGAGCGCAGCGACGCGGCGCAGACCCTAGGATCCATGCCGGGACTCATCCGCGCCGCAACGGTGCAAGTTCTGCTCCGCCGCACCCCACGGCCAACCTCACGGAATGGATCCTCGGGTCTTCGCGACGGAGCTTCGCTCCTGCTTCGCCCGTGGATGACGAAGGTGGGGAGGCACCCGCTAATCGCCACCGTTTGCGTCGACACGACCCGAGCGGCGTTGGCGACGACAGGCATAGGCCCATCCGCATGAAAAGCCCCATCTCGATCAAACGCGGCGCGGTCGCCGCGGCGTTCATCGACCTCCAGGAAGAGCATCGGCAGGACAAGCGCTATCTGGTCGAAGGTTATGGCGAGGTGCTGGCCAACGTCCAGCGCCTGCAGGCGGCGGCGCGGCGCAACTTCGTGCCGCTTTGCCACTGGGCCTATATCGTCGATGCCGCCAAGGCGCATCCCTTCCATCCGCTCGACGCCGACGGCAAGTCCGCCTTTTCCGACAAGAGCGATCCTCTGACGGAAATCTGCCCGGAAGTGGCGCCCGCGGCCGGCGAGACGATGCTGGTCAAGACGCAGGCCAGCGCCTTCGGCGCCGGGCCTGCCGCAACCGAACTCAAGGCGCGCGGCATCGAATGGCTGATCGTCGCCGGCGTCTGGACCGAGGCCTGCATCGACGCCACCGTGAAGGACGCGGTGGCATCCGGCTTTCGCGTGCTTCTGGTCAAGGATGCCTGCGGCAGCGGCAGTGCCGCCATGCACCAGACCGCCATCCTCAACCTTGCCAACCGGCTCTATGGCGGCGCCGTCACCAACACGATAGACGCGTGCCGGCTGATGGCGGGCGACACCATCGATGCATGGCAGGTCGAAGGCTCGGTACCGCTGCGCTTCACCTTTGAAAACGCCGAACGGCTCTACGGCGAGCTCTGAGAGATGGGCACGGTCCACAAGCTCAAGACCGCCAGGCGGGGGAAATACGCCACCCTGCTCGATCCGGCGCTGTGGGAGTATATCGACCTGGTCAATGACTGGTTCCCGCCAGAAATCGCCGAACTTCCGATCGCCGAGCAAAGGTCGGTCTATGATGCGATGTGCCGCGCCTTCCATCAGGGTTATCCCAAAGGGGTTTCGGCCAGCGGCGGCATCATCGCCGCCGATGCAGGGCACGCCATCCCGATCCGCTACTATCGGATGGCGGGCAAGCCCGTGCGCGCCGTCATCGTCTACTATCATGGCGGCGGCTTTGTGCTTGGCGGGCTCGACAGCCATGACGACATCTGCGCCGAGATCTGCGCCGGCACCGGTTTCGACGTTGTCTCGGCCGACTACCGGTTGGCGCCGGAACATCCCCACCCGGCCGCCTTCGACGACGCGCTGACCGTGTTCGAATGGGCGGCGGTGACAACGGACCTGCCGATCGTGCTCGTCGGCGAAAGCGCCGGCGGCAACCTTGCCGCCGCGGTCGCGCACGCGTCTCGCCGCCACCTGCGCCGGGCGGCCGGCCAGGTGCTGATCTATCCCGGCCTCGGCGGCGACGAGAGTGCCGGCTCCTATGTCGAACATGCCGAGGCACCGTTGCTGACGCTGCGCGACATCGCGTTCTACCGCACCATTCGCGCTGCCCCGGCACAGTCGCCCGACGACCCGACTTTTTCTCCGCTGAAAGACAACGACTTCTCCGGCCTGCCGCCGACTGTCATCATCACTGCCCAGTGCGATCCGCTGTCGTCGGACGGCGAGACCTATCGCGACCGCGTCGTTGCCGCCGGCGGCCGCGCCTGGTGGTATGAGGAGCCGCGGCTGGTGCACAGTTTTCTGCGCGCCCGCAAAAGTGTTCCGCGCGCCGGCGAGGCGTTCGTGTGCACGCTTGCAGCCATCGCCGCCGTCGCCGTGCTCGGCAAGAACGACTGGCCATATTGAGGCGGCGAAGCGCTGATCTCCCCCTCATGGGGGTTGAGGAGTGGTCCGCGTAGCGGATGGAAAGCCAATTGCTTGGCTTTCCGAACGACGAAAGCCGGCAGGCCAGAGGGGGGCGCGAAGGATCGCGGCCCTTCAGTATCCTAAATCAACGCAACGATTATCTGTGAAGATACTCCAGTCGGCAGACGGGATGGCGGGACAGCGCCCCCCTCTGTCCTGCCGGACATCTCCCCCACAAGGGGGGAGATTGGCCGTCTACCTCTGCGGAGTGGCGCACAAGAATTGCGGAAATGAGAACATTTCCCGGGATCGGCCCGCTTTATCATCACCTGCTCAGGCAACGGCGCCCGATGATCGCATCCGCCCCCCAGCGGAGGCGGACCGTCGGGGCGCCCGACAAAAGAGGGAACAACGATGAAATTCATGCTGACCGACCGCAATTTGCACCCGCAGGCGAAGCCCGTTGCCGATGATTTCAGGAAAGGCGGCGTCAACCGGCGCGAATATCTCGCCATCATGGCCGGCTTCGGCGTCAGCGCCGCCGGCGCGCTGGCGCTGGGCGGCCTTTCCCCTTCGCCTGCCCGGGCCGAAGAGCCGAAACGCGGCGGCACCTTGCGCGTCGCCATGAACGTCAAGGGCTTCAAGGATCCACGTACTTTCGACGGCGTCGAAATGTCCAATGTAGCGCGCCATTGCAACGAATATTTGGTGCGCTGGAACCGCGACTTCACCTTCGAGCCGTGGCTGCTCGAAAGCTGGGAAACCAGCGACGACGCCAAGACGCTGACGCTTCATGTGCGCAAGGGCATCGCCTGGTCGAATGGCGACGCCTTCAACGCCGATGACGTCATCCACAATCTCAGCCGCTGGTGCGATGCTTCCGTCGCCGGCAATTCGGTCGCCGCACGCATGGGCGCGCTGGTCAATGCCGACACCAAGAAGCCGGTCGATGGCGGCATCCAGAAGGTCGACGACTTCACCGTAAAGCTCAATCTGCCGAAACCCGACATTTCGCTGATCGCCGGCATGGCCGACTATCCCGCGCTGATCATGCACCGCTCCTATGAGGGCGGCGACGACCCGATGAAGGCGCTGGCGATCACCACCGGCCCCTGCGAACTGGTCAGCTGGAATGCCGAGACCAGTGCGGAGGTGAAGCGCAAGGACAAGCCCTGGTGGAAGGGCGACTTCTACCTCGACGGCATCAAATGGGTCGATTACGGCTCCGACCCCAACGCCATGCTGTCGGCGTTCGAATCCGGCGAAATCGACACCGACCACGAGACCGCGTCCGACGCCGTGTCGCAGACCGAGCAAATGGGCTTGTTGAATTCCGAGATCGCCACCGGCTCGACTATCGTTGCCCGCTTCAATGTCGGCAACGCGCCCTATGACGACGTCAAGGTGCGCCGCGCCGCCCAGCTTGCGGTCGACAATTCGGCCGTGCTGGCGCTCGGCCTCGGCGGCCGCGGGAAGCCTGCCGACAATCACCATGTCGGCCCGATGCACCCGGAATTTGCCGATATCGGCCCGGCCAAGCGCGACACGGAACAGGCCAAGAAATTACTCGCCGAGGCCGGCAAGACGGACCACGAATTCGAGCTGATCTCGGTCGACGTCGAATGGCAAAAGAGCACCGGCGATGCGATCGCCGCGCAGATGCGTGAGGCCGGCCTGAAGATCAAGCGAACCGTGCTGCCCGCCGCGACCTTCTGGAACGACTGGAGCAAATACCCCTTCTCCACAACCGAATGGCTGGGCCGCCCGCTCGGCGTCCAGGTGTTGGCGCTCGCCTACAAATCGGGCGCCGCCTGGAACGAAAGCGCCTATGCCGACAAGGAATTCGACACGCTTCTCGACAAGGCGCTGGCAACGCCGGACGCCGCCCAGCGCAAGGAGATCATGGCCAGGGTCGAGCAGAATCTGCGCGATGCCGGCATCATCATCCAGCCCTACTGGCGCTCGGTCTACCGCACCTATCGCAAAGGCGTGCAGGGCTGCGAACAGCACCAGTCGCTGGAGCAGCATTTTGAGAAGGTGTGGCTGGAGGGGTGATCCTTTCCAGAACGAAAACGGCTGGGGGTTCGGAGGACCACGCCAGCCGAATGCCATTTGCCATGCGCAAGAATTTTGGCACAGATTGCGCCTGACCGACTCTCGGCTCAGAGCGAATCAGGCATGGATCATTTCGACCTCGGCACCTATCGCCACCCCATTCCACCACCTCGGCCGAGACGCAGCGCTGGTTCGATATCGGGCTGAACTGGTGCTACGGCTTCAACCATGAGGAAGGCATAAAGTGCTTCGAGAAGGCGCTGGAGACAGATCCTGATTGCGCCTTCGTGCATTGGGGCATCGCCTATGCCGCCGGGCCTTTTTATAACCTCACCTGGAAGGAGCACGGACGAGCGTGCAGGCGAAACACGCTTGTTGTCACTGAGATCCCGCCGTCCGACCAGCCGAGTCAGCTTTCGCCTCCTACGAGAAAATCTCCGCCAGTTCGTCGACGCTGGTGCCTTCCTTGACCTGGCGCAGTTCGACATAGGTGACGGCAATGGTCACCGACAGCATCGTCGAAAAGATCGTCGACACCAGAGTGCTGCCGAGCGCTCCGACCAGGACACCGACGCCGGTAATGCCGCCGGTGGTGGCGACCGCCAGTCCGAAAAACAAAGTGAACACCGCCTGGATGAGCATCGCCGCCACGCCAATGATCAGCAGCAGCCAGAATATCGACCAGCGGCTGCCCTTGGTCAGGGCACGGCTACGCGATATCGAGCCGAATACGCCAAGCCGCTCCTGAACCGCAATGGGCACGGAAACCGACACGGAAATCAGCCACATAAAAGCTGGGATCAACGCCAGGGCAAGCCCGATCAGCCAGCCGATAGGGGGGATGACCCAGGCGATGAAAACCATCACAAAAACAGCCACCACCACAGTGACAATGACCAGAATGCCTATGCCCAGCGTGGGCAAGAAGCTGCGCAATGCTATCTGGATGCAGTCGCCGATGACCGGCCGCTTGCCGTTCAAATCCTCGATCGCCGCCCTGACAAGCGCCGCTTGCACCAACAAGGCCAGCACGAAAATGATCAAGGAAGCGATTATCGACAAGGCCGAGTAGTCTCCCATGGCCGACGTTTCGAAAGCGGCGGCGTTCCCGGCGCTGTCGACGTTCACAGATGTAGCCGCCCGGGACAGGTTCCAGAGGTTGTACAGCAGTGCGGGCAGTGTCGAGAAAAGTCCGACAACCACAGCAAGGAAACCCAGATTGCGGCCAATAACCGCGAAGCTGTTGCTGAAGACCCTGCCGATGCGGAATTTTTCCGGTCGGTCCTGCGCCAGTGACGTCACGATGCCTCCTGCCCTGGCACCCGCCTTGACCTGACCGGGTCAAGGCGGTGCAAACCCGTCGGCTTACGAGAAAATCTCGGCCAGTTCGTCGATGCTGGTGCCTTCCCTGACCTGGCGCAGCTCGACATAGCTGACGGCGGCGGCGACCGACAGCAACATCGACATCACGCTCTGCACCAGTGCCGCCACGACAGTAGCGACAATGTCGTGAAACAGGTAGACAAACACGCCCACCGCGCCCTGGATGACCATGCCGATGATGATCAGGACAAGGAACAAGCCGAAGAGCGACCAGCGGCTGCCCTTGGTCAGGGCGCGGCTGCGCGACATCGAGCCGAACACGCCGAGCCGCTCCTGGATCTGAACCGGTATCGCAACCGACCAGCCCAGCCACAAGATGATGCCGGGCACCAGCAACGCAAGCGCGGCTAGGCCTGCGCCCAGGCCGACGAGCAGGCCGATCGCCAATGTCGGCAGAAAATATCGGATGGCTATCTGCAGGCAATCGCCCAAGGTCGGCCGCTTGCCGTTCAAATCCTCGATTGTGGCTCGCACGAGCGCCGACTGCAGCACCAATACGAAAAGGGAGGCAATGAAACTGGCCGGGAGCGTCACCCAAATGTTGCTAAACACCAGGGCGGGGTCGGCCGCAGCGCCGGGATTGGCCGTTAGGAGCGCCTGCATGCGCGATTCGGTCCATAGCCGAAGAATAACTGCCGGCACCCCCGCAAACAGCACCGAAAGCCCCACGAAAAGTACGACGTTGCGGCCGATGACGGAGAAGCTGTTGTTGAAGACCCTGCCGATCTGAAATTTCTCAGGCCGTGCAAATGTTGCCGAAGTCATGATGCGCCCCCTGTTCCACCGCCGAATATTGTCCGGCAGCCGCAGTAGTAAATTTGCCAAGATTAACGACTGGCGTCTAGCCCACTTGCAAAAGTTACGCTGCATTGCCAGTGTCGGCTCGGGGACCGCAGGTTCATGGGGGCGAGAAGGTGACTGCTGCACAGCCGGACGCTGCGCAAGCCGAATGGCTGGCCAAACTGCACAAGCAGTTGCTGTCGGACGATTCGATCCAGTTCGACCTGCCGGCCTTCAGGCCGCCGGAGACGCCGGAGTGGCTGAAGCCGCTGGGCGAGTTCCTCAAGTGGCTCGGCCCCTATATGATCTACCTGTTCTGGGGAGCGGTGATCACAGGTGCCGCCATCATCCTCATGCTGATTTTCCTTGAGGTGAAAGGCGTCGCCTGGCGCCTGCCCTGGTGGCGCAAAAAGAGCGTGACCGAGGCGGAAGCGACATGGCACCCCGACGTTGGCGCCGCGCAGGTCCTGCTGTCGGAAGCCGATGCGCTCGCCGCCCGGGGCGAGTATGACGAGGCGGTGCATCTCCTGCTGCGCCGCAGCGTTGCCGACATTGCCGGCCGCCTGCCCGACTTCCTGCGCCCGTCGCTGACCGCGCGCGATATCGCGGGAGCGGCGTCGCTGCCAACGCGGGCGCGTGGCGCCTTTACCCAGATCGCGCGCATCGTCGAGGCCGCTCTGTTCGCGCGCCGGCCGGTCGGGCCCGAGGGCTGGCAGGAGGCGCGCAGCGCCTATGAGCGATTCGTCTTCAGGGATGCCTGGACGTGAGCGACGCGACAGCCGACATCGCCCAGCAGGAACCGTTCAGCCGAAGGACGCTGTTCTGGGGCATTTTCGCCAGCCTGCTCGCGGCAGCGGGCTTCTTCCTTTTGTCCACCTATGCGCCCGACTTTCGCCAGCCGAGCGTCGGTGGCGCAACCCCACTGTCGAAGAGCGGCATCGGCTATGCCGGCTTGGCGGAATGGCTGAAGCTGACCGGCGAGCCGCCGGATATGGCGCGGTCCGACAGCGATCTTGAGATCGACACGGCGCTGCTGATCGTCACCATTTCGCCTGACAGCAACCCAGATGCGCTCGCCAACATCATCAAGCTTCGCAAGGGCATGCATACGCTGTTCGTGCTGCCCAAATGGGCGACCTTGCCGCTGTTCCAGCACGAGGGCTGGGAGATGAAGATCCAGCGACTGCCGGATGTGGTGGTCAACGACTGGCTCGGCCGCATCGCCAAGGCCAAGCTCGGCGAAGGTGAGACCACGGTCAAGCAACTCGACGTCTCAGGGCAAATGGTCAGCGTTCCCGACCAGTTGCAATGGGTGGCCGACGAACACCCGCTGATTGCCGCCGGCAACGGCAAGGCCGTGCTGACCGAGGTCGAAGACGAGCGGTTCTACATTCTGACGGACCCCGATCTCATCAACAACGCTGGCTTGAAAGATCCCGACAAGGCGGCGGCGGCGCTCAAGCTGATCGAGCTCCTCCAGCCCGAAGAGGGTGCCGTCATGTTCGACCTGACGCTGCATGGCGTCGGGCGAAAATACGATCTCGCCAAGCTTCTGGTTGAACCGCCTTTCCTGGCGCTGACGCTGACCATCCTGGCGGCCGCGGCACTTGCCTTCCTGCATGGCCTTGGCCGGTTCGGGCCGCCACGGGCCGATCAGCGCGCCATCGCCTTCGGCAAACGCGCGCTGGTCGACACCACGGCGATGCTGTTGCGCCGCGCCGGCCGGCTGGAGGAACTGGGCGACCGCTATGGAGCACTGGCACGCGTGCGCGCCGGCGCGCTGCTCGGCGCGCCGCACGGTTTGCAGGGCGAAGCGCTCGACCGCTGGCTCGATTCCCGCGACAAGGACGAAGCCGGCGGTTTCACGACCCGCCTGCAAGCTGCGAACGCGGCAAAGACCCTGACACAAATGCATGATGCAGCCGAAAAGCTGCACGACTGGACGGCAAGGAGGCTCGGTGAACGTCGATGATGTGAAGGCCCTGGCGACACAGATCAGGGAAGAGGTGGCCAAGGCCATCACCGGGCAACACGATACGGTCGATCTGATGCTCACGGCATTGTTCGCCGGCGGGCATATATTGCTCGAAGGACCACCGGGAACGGCCAAGACGATGACGGCGCGCTGCTTTGCCCAGGCGCTGGGCGTCGCCTATGGCCGCATCCAGTTCACACCCGACCTGATGCCCGGCGATATCGTCGGTTCCAACATCTACAATTTCCAGACCGGGCAATTCACGCTGACGCGCGGCCCGATCTTCTGCGACCTTTTGCTCGCCGACGAGATCAACCGCACGCCGCCCAAGACCCAGGCTGCCCTTTTGG
Source organism: Mesorhizobium sp. P160219 (assembly GCF_057786095.1). Lineage (NCBI taxonomy): Bacteria > Pseudomonadati > Pseudomonadota > Alphaproteobacteria > Hyphomicrobiales > Phyllobacteriaceae > Mesorhizobium > Mesorhizobium sp. P160219. The sequence goes on along the minus strand of NZ_JBYNWG010000001.1, from coordinate 3,529,611 downwards.
AGGCGATGCAGGAGCACGCCGTCACCTTCGACGGCACCACCCATGCGCTCGGCCAGAATTTCATGGTGGTGGCGACGCAGAACCCGATCGAGCACCAGGGCGTCTATCCCCTGCCCGAAGCCCAGCTCGACCGTTTCCTGTTCAAGCACCGGGTGAGCTACCCCGGCCCCGAAGAGGAAAAGGCGATCATCATCCACCATGGCGGCGGCACCGCCTCGCACGACATCAAGCAGTACGGCATCAAGGCCCAGGCCGACCGCAAGACGCTGGAAAAGGCGTTGGCGACCGTCGGCGAGGTTACGCTGGTCGATGATGTCGTCGACTATATCGCCAGGCTGGTGCGGGCCACGCGCGAAAGCCCCGACCTCGAGGTCGGCGCCAGCCCGCGTGCGGGCGCCATGCTGGCGAGAGCCGCACGCGCCCGGGCAGCGCTCGACGGGCGCGCCTATGTCATCCCCGACGACGTCAAGGCGCTTGCCGTGCCGGCGCTGCGCCATCGCGTTATCCTGTCGCCGGCGGCGCAGATCGACGGCCGCCTGGTCGAACAGATCGTGACCGACCTTGTAGACCAGACGGAAGCGCCACGTTGATTTATCCGAGCGGCCGGGCAGTCTGGGCAGGTGCGGCCGGTGCAATACCGGCCTTCCTGATCGCGCTCGCACTGCCGTCGCTGTGGTATCTCGGCCTGTTGTGGATCTGCGTGCTGCTTGCTTTCCTGGCCGTGGACGCCGCCGCCGGGCGCGGACGGGCTTCCCTGGATGCCAGCATCCATGCCCCGCCGCAAGTCAGCGTCGGCGGCCAGTTCACCGTCAATGTCACCGCCAGGCTCAGCGGACGGTCGCGCGCGGTGCAGGCGCGTCTCGGCCATGACGAGCGGCTGGAACCGCTGGGCGGCATCGGCGGCGCATGGACCGCCGAGGCCGGCAGCGCATCGCTCGATCTCAATTTTCAGGCGCTGCGGCGCGGCATTGCCAGGTTCGACCGCTTGTGGGTGCGCTGGCCCGGGCCGTTCGGCTTGGTCTGGAACCAGGTCGTACTGCCGATGGCGAGCCAGGTGGCGGTGCTGCCCGATGTCAGCAGCGCCCGCGACGAGGCGATCACGCTTCTGCAGCGTCAGGCGCTGCCCGACGGCCATGCGCAGCGCCGCGCCGGCCAGGGCCGCGAATTCGAGGCGCTCAAGGACTACCAGCCCGGCATGGGCCGGCGCATGATCGACTGGAAGCGCAGCGCCCGCCACGGCAGGCTTCTGGCGCGCGAATTCCGCATCGAGGAGAACAACAACATCGTGCTGGCCATCGATAGCGGCCGGCTGATGTGCGAGCCCGTCGACGGCGTGCCGAAGGTCGACCGCGCCGTCACCGCCGCCTTGCTGTCGGCGTTCATCGCACTGAAGGGCGGCGACATGGTTTCCCTGTTCGGCTTCGACGCGAGGCCGCGCGTTTCCAGCGGCGCCGTGCGCGGCTCCGCCAGCTTCGCCATGATCCAGAAGCGGGCGGCGGAAATCGACTATTCCACGGAAGAGACCAATTTCACCCTGGCGCTGACGACCCTTGCAGCAAAGCTCGACCGGCGTTCGCTGGTGATCATCTTCACCGACTTCGTCGATCCGATCAGCGCCGAACTGATGCTGCGCACCGTCGGTCGGCTCACCGAACGGCATCTGGTGCTGTTCATGATGATGAAGGATGTCGAACTGGAGACACTGGCCGACATGCCGCCGGACGCACCGGAGGATGTGGCGCGCTCGGTCGTCGCCGGCGGGCTGCTGCGCGAAAGGCAGGTCGTCATCGGCAGGCTCAGGCTGCTCGGCGCGCATGTCATCGAAGCCGACCATCAGAGGCTCGGACCGGCGCTGGTCGAGCGCTATCTCGAGCTAAAGCGGGAGGATCTGTTGTGAACGCGCTGGTCGGCAAGGATGCGGTGCGCCAGTCGCTGGCGAGCTTCCGTTCGGAGCGCGAGGCCGACTGGAAGGCGTTCGAGGCGCTGCTTGCCCGGGTCGAGAAACGTGCGCCACGCACGCTATCGGAAGACGAACTGCTGTCGCTGCCGCTGCTCTACCGCTCGGCGCTGTCCTCGCTTTCGGTGGCGCGGGCGACGTCGCTCGACAATGCGCTGGTCAGCTATCTCGAAGCGCTTTGCCTGCGCGGCTACTTCTACCTCTATGGCGCACGTCGCGGCTTGCGGCAGCGCATCGGCGACTTCTTCCTGCATGACTGGCCGCATGCCATTCGCGATTTGTGGCGCGAGACCTTGCTGTCGGTCGTCCTGACCTTTGTCGGCGCCGGCGCCGGCTACTGGCTGGTGGCCAAAGACAAGGGCTGGTTCGACGCCATCATTCCGCCGAGCCTGGCCGGCGGGCGCAACCCGGACGCCTCAGTCGAAGTCCTGCGACAGGTGCTTTATGACGGCGCCGACAGCAATTTCCTGTCGGGCTTCGCCGCCTATCTGTTCACGCACAATGTCCAGGTGGCGATCCTGGCCTTCGCGCTGGGCTTTGCCTTCGCGGTGCCGAGCGTGCTCTTGATCCTGATGAATGGCTGCCTGCTTGGCGCGATGTTCCAGATCTACGTCGCCAAGGGGCTTGGGCTGGAGCTGGGCGGATGGCTGTCCATCCATGGCACCACCGAGATGTTCGCGATCGCCTTGGCGGGCGCCGCCGGCATGCGCATCGGCACGCGCATCGCCTTCCCCGGCGAACTGACGCGGATGACGGCTGCTGCCGATGCCGGGCGCGTGGCCGCCACCACCATGGTCGGGGTGACGATCATGCTTTTGTTTGCCGGCCTGCTCGAAGGCATCGGCAGGCAGGTGATCACCAGCGACGTGACACGCTATGCCATTGGCGGCGTCATGCTGACGCTGTGGCTTTGCTATTTCTATGTGTTCAGGGTGGTGCGGCATGGCGACCGCTAGGCGCGCTGCCGTCTCGACGATACGGCCGCTGATCACGCCGGAAGGGGTCGATCTCCGGATCAAGCTCGCCGATGCCGGCACCCGCGCCGCCGCCTTCCTGCTCGACTTTGTCATCATCATCGTCACGGCGATCGTGATCTCGATCGTTGCACTGTTCGGGCTGGCCGGCCTCAAAGGCGAAGGCGCGCAGCCGCTGTTCATCGTCTGGATCATCCTGATCTTCTTCCTGCGCAACGCCTATTTCATCGTCTTCGAAGCCGGCCGCCGCGCCGCCACGCCCGGCAAACGGATGCTCGGCATCCGGGTGGCGTCGCGCAGCGGCGCCGGCCTGTCAGTCGATCAGGTCATTGCCCGCAACCTGATGCGCGAGATCGAGATCTTCCTGCCGCTGTCGATCATCCTCGGCCGCAGCGAGATGGGGCTCGCCGACACGCTGACGACGATCTTCGGACTGGTGTGGACGCTGCTGTTTGCGCTCTTCCCGCTGTTCAACCGCGACCGCATGCGCATCGGCGACCTTTTGGCCGGAACGTGGGTTGTCGAGGCGCCGAAACTGGCGCTGGTCGAAGACCTGTCGCAACGCCAGGACACCACCACCCGCGCATTCCGCTTCACCCAGGCGCAGCTCGATGCCTATGGCATCGCCGAACTGCACAAGCTGGAGGAAGTGCTGCGCCGCGACGACTATTTCGCGCTGAAAGCCGTGGCCGAAACGATCGGACGCAAGATCGGCATGATGGTCGAGCCGGTCGATTCCAGGGCCTTCCTCACCGCCTATTACGGCGAGCTGCGGGCACAGCTTGAGCGGAAGCTTTTGCTCGGCACCCGCAAGGCAGATAAGTATCAGCTGTAGATCGGAGTTCGGGATGCCGGCTCAAGTTAGCGAAGCGGAAAAAGCCAGAATAGAACGCGCCATTCAGGCGGCAGTCTCCGGATCCTGGAAGGAATTTGCAGAACTCACCGACGAACCGTTTCTAAACGATGCATCGATGAGGAAGCAATTCGGAGATTCTTCTTCCCGACTTCAGCAAGCCGATGGAAATTGGGAAATGACGTCAGGCATAGGTATCGTGCCTGACGGCAGCGCGCGCCTGATCACAGTCTTGAGCAAGGCGCCGCCCACGGTGGATATTGTCCTGACGCTGCACAGCACGAGCGATCGGGATGACAGCACGATCAGCATCTGGACGTTCTTTCAGCAGCTGAATTGGGGCGATTAGGCCCTCGCCTACCCCACCCACTTCTCATAGTCGGACACCAGCAGGTGCACCGGCGCGACATCGTCGTCGATGTTAGAGAAGCGGCCGATCGGCTCGCGGAAGACGTTGTCGGTGAGATCGTCATTGACGGTCGAGACCTCACCGATCAGCACATCCTTGCCCTCGGCCCAGAAGGCGTGCCAGACGCCGGGCAGCAGCGTCACGCTCTGGCCCGGGTCGAGCTTCAGGAGCCCGCCTGCCGGCAACCTGTGGATGGTGCCGTCGACCGGCACCGTCACTTCGGCCTTCGGATCGATGCCGCCGTCGCGATCGTGCATGAACAGTTCCAGCACGAGCTTGCCGCCGCCGCGGTTGATGATGTCCTCGGCCTTGATGTTGTGGCGGTGCATCGGCGACAGCTGATCCTTGCGCGAGATCATGATCTTCTCGGCATAGAGCATGCCCATGCCCTTCTTCATGTCGGCGTAGACGCCGTTGCGAACGGTGAACAGGAACAGGCCGAGTTCGTCGAATTTTTCCTGGCCGTAATCGGTGATGTCCCAACCGAGCCGCGAGGTGAAAATGGCGGCGGAGTCGGCCTTGCGCGCCTTCATCTCTTCCGGGCTCCAGTAGGCGAAGGGCGGCATGATGTAGCCGAACGAGCGGATGAAGGCGTCTGCATCGCGGATGATGTCGTTGACGGTGGAGCGTTTCATGATCGTGATCCCTTCGCGTCGCGTTCCCTGGAGTTATCTGAAGCGCATAGCCGAATAGCGCTGCGGTGTCGACGCAAACTGCATGCTGGCCCCATGACATCCATGCGGATCGGGGCCATAAGTCCAGCCAGATTTCCCAGGGTGACATTCATGCAAGGCATAGACGACCTCGACACGCCGGCGATCCTCATCGACGCGGCCCGCGCCGAAGCCAACATCGCACGAGCGCAGGCGCATGCCGACCGCCACGGGCTGAAACTCAGGCCGCACATCAAGACGCACAAACTGCCTTATTGGGCGAAGAAGCAGATGGCGGCCGGCGCGGTCGGCATCACCTGCCAGAAGATCGGCGAGGCCGAAGTGATGGCCGATGCCGGGCTGACCGATATTTTCCTGCCCTACAACATCCTTGGCCGCGCCAAGCTGGAGCGCCTCAAGGCGCTGCATGGCCGCGTGACACTGTCAGTGACGGCCGACAGCCTCGAAACGCTGGAGGGGCTCGCCGCCACCTTCACCGATACCGGGCACCCCCTGCCCGTCCTGGTCGAATGCGACACCGGCATGGGCCGTTGCGGCGTGCAGAGCGCCGCCGAGGCGCTGGCACTGGCGAAGTTGATCGACCAAGCCAAGGGGCTCACCTTCGGCGGGCTGATGACCTACCCCGCGGCCGGCCGCGCCGCCGAGGCTGAATCCTGGCTGGCCGGCGCCAAGCAAACGCTCGCGGCCTCGGGTCTCGCCTGTGATCGCATTTCAAGCGGCGGCACGCCTGATATGTGGCGCTCCGGCGAGGACAGCGTCGTTACCGAATACCGCCCCGGCACCTACATCTATCTCGACCGCTACCAGGTCGCCAAAGGCGTCGGCACGCTCGACGATTGTGCGCTGACGGTGCTCGCCACCGTGGTCAGCCATCCGACGCCGGCCCGCGCCATCCTCGACAGCGGCAGCAAGGCGCTGTCCAGCGACACGCTGGGGCTCCCCGATTTTGGCGAGCTGCTCGGCATGCCCGGCGCCCGCGTCACCAGCTTGAGCGAGGAACATGGCACGGTCACGCTTGGAAATGGTGCGAAGCTTCGCATTGGCGAGCGCGTGCGCGTGGTGCCTGATCATTGCTGCGTCGTGACCAACCTGTTCGACCAGGTGCATCTGATCGACGGTGACAAGGTGCTGGAAACGCTGAAGGTGGAAGCGCGTGGGCGGATGGAGTGAGGCTTTTCGTTTTGGAGGCTCGCCCTATTTCGACATTGACGAATTGTAATTTATAACTTACTAGCCACCATGGCAATCCTGAAGCAGACAGCCACCTTTCGGAGGTGGCACCAAAAGCTGAAAGACGGAAGAGCCAAGGCGGCAATTGCCGTTCGGCTGCAATGTTTGATTGTAGGAAATCCCGGCGACGTGGCCCCAGTGGGTGAAGGCATCAGTGAATTGCGCATTCACTATGGGCCCGGCTATCGCGTTTATTTCATAAGCGCGGTGAAACGGTCATCCTGCTCCTGTGCGGCGGGGATAAAAGTTCACAAGAAACCGACATACGGACAGCAAAGCGCCTGGCCGTAGAATGGAGTGACGACAATGGTTGAAAAAATCTATGATTTCGATCCCGCCGAAATGCTCGATTCCGATACGGCAATCGAGGCGTTTCTGGCAGAGGCAATGGAAACCGGAGACGCCAAATTCGTCGCGTCCGCCCTCGGTGTCGTTGCCCGCGCCAAGGGGATGAGCAACATTGCCAGAAAGACCGGCTTGGCTCGCGAGCATCTTTATACCTCGCTCAGCGAAAACGGTAATCCTACGCTGGAAACCACACTGGCGGTCATGAAAGCATTCGGCTTTCATTTGGCCCCAAAGCACGATGCAACTCAGGTCTAATCTACGCCAGCGCGCGTCGAGCGCGAGGTTGTTCGGGCCAACTGAAATCAGGACGGATAAACCGGACCCAGCGCCGCCTTCAGCGGATCCAGCGCGTCGCCATACAGCTTCCAGCGCTCGACCGAGGATGAATAGATCGGCTGGCGCACCTGCCAGCGGCTCGGCGTCCGCACGGTGCGCTCGGTCTCGTTGAAACGCAGGCAGGCATCGTCCCACTCGATGCCGAGGAATCCGATCAATCCACGGGCGCGATTTTCGAAATCGGCGACCGTTTCTTCGTAGGGCATGTCGTGGATATTCAGCGGGATGACCTTGGTCCAATGGCGCATCAGGCGGTCATACTGCCGGTAATACTGCCCAAGCTTGGTAAGATCGGCATTATAGCCGTGCGCCTCGGAAAAATTATGCATGAAACAGGACGCGCAATTGTCCATCGGGTCACGCCGGCAATGGATGATGCGGGCGTTCGGCAAGATCAGGCTGATGAAGGCCAGCAGCTCGAAATTATGCGGCATCTTGTCGACGACAAGCCGCGCCTTGCTGTTGCGTCTGCTGAGATCGTCGAGATACTTCGATCCAAGCTCCTTGGCCTTGGCCGCAGTGAGCGCCGCCATGCCCTTGGTGAAAATGGCTGGGTCGAGCTTGTCGAACCCAAGTTCGCCGGCAAGTGAACGAATGGTCGACAACTCGCCGGCGCCATAGATATCGCGATGGCTGGCGCATATCTGCTCGGTCAGCGTCGTTCCCGACCGGGGCATGCCGACGATGAAGACCGGGCGCCTGGATGGATTTCCCAAACTGGCTCGCGTCTTGAAGAAGCCAGCGTCGAAAGTGTCGATGAAGCTGTCGTAAAGCTGGGTGTGCCGGTCGATGTCGAAATCATTGCCGGAAATCGCCTTGGCCCTCGCGAAATGGCGGATGGCCGGGCCATACTCGCGCTGATCGTTGAGCATCTTGCCGGCGGCGTGGTGCAGCACTACCCGCTCGCGATCGGTGGTTGTCGGCAATTCCAGGCGTTTCAGCACCAAAGGCAACGTCGGATCGTCCTTGACCGCCCGGCGCGCAAGCACCATTCCAGCCAGCGCCTCGACATGGCCCGGGTCGATGGCAAGGGCCTTGCTGAAGCATTCGACCGCCTCGGCCGGCCGGCCAATGTCGGTGAGCAAATCGCCCATACCGGCAAGTGCCATCACCGACTGGCCGTCGATAGCCAGCGCCTGGCGATAGAACCCTTCGGCAATGTCGCCCTCGAGCTGGCTACGATAGGAGCGGCCGAGATTGCACAGCGCTTCGATGAGCCCTCCGTCGAGCTCGATCGCCTTTCTCAGATGTCTGCGCGCCTTGTCGACGTTGCCGGTGACATTGTAGGCATTGCCGAGATTGTTGCGGAAGATGGCGTTGTCCGGTTCGAGCTTGACCGCCCTTTCCATATAGGCAATGGCGGCGTCATGATGCTCGGCCTCGATGGCGAGCGTGCCCATCAGGTTCAGCGCCATGGCATTTTTGGGCTGCGTGCGAAGCACCGTCTGGTAGCAGAACTCGGCCTCGCGAAAACGCTTGCGCCGTTGCAGGTCGATGCCGCGCTGCAATGTCTTTTCCGCCGGCTCACCGGCGGTCGGCAGCGAGGCTGAGATCATTGCCGGCAGACCCAGGGGTTGCCGGCGTGGCAAGAGCGGCATCCGTCAGATCCCGGTCGCGACCTGCGACGAACCAATCAGAACTTCAGGGTAACGCCAAGCTGGAGATTGTGGGAGTACAATTTGGCGTTCTCGTATGTGCCGCCGCCATCATTGTCGTCTAGATCCACGCTTGTCACGGCCTTGAAGCGGTAACCGAAATCGAGGTCGACATTCTGCGTTACCGCGTAGGTAACACCGGCGCCCACCTGGCCGGCGAAACCCCAGCCGCCAGGCCCGTATCCATAGGCGTGGCCATCAAAATGAGTATCGGCGGTAACATAGGCCGCGCCGAGACCGCCGCCGACATAGAGTTTGGCATCACCAAAATGCGCAACATCGGCCCAGACGTTGGCGAGAAGATAGGTGGCCGACAGATTGCCGGAAGCTGGGCCGGAACCTTGGTCGGCAGGAGGGAAGCTGAAGCTGTACTCGCTTGCCTTGTAGCGCGCGTAGGACAGTTCGCCTTCCACGCGGAACGTGTCGTTGATCCGCCGACCGACAGCGCCGCCGATCACGAACCCACTGTCAAGATCCACGGAATACCGACCACTATCGTAGTCCGTCTTCACATTGTTGGCAAAGCTGGCGCCGCCGAAGAGCGTGACGTACCAGAGATCCTCCGCCCTCGGCACGTCGACAAGCGCGTCTGCGGCGTAGGCCGAACTCCAGCCAAGCGCCAATGCAAATGTCGAAACGCCAGCCAGCAGGCACAGTTTCATCGTCGAATCCCCTCGCAACAACTAGTGACTAATATCACTCTTGCTTGGCGGCCGAGCTGTCAAGAACGCAAACGAGATCAAGGAGCAAAGCGAGGTCGGGAACGATCTTTTGAGAATTCTTGTTGCCGCACCGCAACATAGCAGCACATGCTAATGTTTCTGGCGGCAGGCGCATGGCTGTCCCTTCCGTTTGAAATCGCGCTAGTCGGCCTGCCTTGCCGCCACCCTGCGCATGGAGATCACCCGCCGGCGGCGGATCTCGGTGCGCATCACCGTCAGGTGCAGCGCGAAGAACAGCACGGTGAAGCCGAGCGCCATCACCAGCAGCGGCCATAGCAGGCTGGGATCGATCGTCGGTCCGCCGAGCCGGAACACCGAGGCCGGCTGGTGCAGCGTGTTCCACCAGTCGACCGAGAATTTGATGATCGGGATGTTGATGAAGCCGACCAGCGTGATGATGGCGGCGGCCCAGGCGGCACGGCTGGCGTCATCCAGCGCGCGCGTCAGCGCGATGATGCCGAGATACATCAGGAAGAGGATGAAGACTGAGGTCAGGCGGGCATCCCACACCCACCAGGTGCCCCACATCGGCTTGCCCCAGATGGAGCCGGTGACCAGCGCAAGCGCGGTGAAGGTGGCGCCGATCGGGGCTGCAGATTTCAGCGCGACGTCGGCCAGCGGATGGCGCCAGACCAGCGTACCGAGCGCGGCGACCGCCATCACCGTGTAGCACATCATGGCGAGCCAGGCGAAAGGCACGTGGATGTACATGATGCGCACCGTGATGCCCTGCTGGAAATCCTCAGGCGCGGCAAAGCTCATATAGAGACCGATGGCTAGCAGGATCGCGGCGATCGACGCCAGCCACGGCACCAGCCTGTCGGCCAGCCCGACAAAGCGCGTCGGGTTGGCGAGGTCGGTCCAGCCGGCGAGGCGTGAGGAGGTGTCGCTCATAAGGTCTAGATAGACCGGCGGCGCGTTCGGGGCAATCGAGCGGTTGTCGCAGTGCTTACCCTCTCCCTTGTGGGGAGGTCGCTGCAAAGCAGCGGGGTGGGGGTGGTGGGGCACTACCTCCACCCGGACCCTACGGGTCCGACCTCCCCACATGGGGGAGGTAAAAAAGCCTACGCCGCTTCGATATTCACCGTGCGGCTGAGACGGCGGACTTCCTCGTCGTTGAGCAGGCCGCCGGCGCGCAACAGGCTGGCGAAACGGCCATTGCGCAGCGACAGTTCGGCGAAGCCGCCCATCTCGACCACCTTGCCCTTGTCCATGAACACGACCAGGTCGGCGTCGCGAACGGTGGTCAGGCGGTGGGCGATGATGAAGGTGGTGCGGTTGCGCCTCAGTTCGTCGATGGCTTCCTTGACGCGGTCCTCGGTCTCGACGTCGAGCGCGCTCGTCGCCTCGTCGAGCACCAGGATCGGTGCGTCCTTGAGCACGGCGCGGGCAATGGCGATGCGCTGACGCTCGCCGCCCGAAAGCTGGCCGCCGCGCTCGCCAACGACGGTGTCGTAACCGGCGCTCTTGGCAAGGATGAAATCCTGCGCGGCAGCCGCGTTGGCGGCGGCGTGAACCTCGTCATAAGTCGCCTCGGCACGACCGACGCGGATGTTGTCCTCGATCGAGCGGTTGAGCAGGCCGGCATCCTGGAAGACGGTGGCGATCGAATGACGCAGCGACTTGCGGGTCACCGTGCGGGTGTCGATGCCGTCGATCAGGATACGGCCATGAGACGGCGAGAAGACGCGCTGCAAGAGGTTGATCAGCGTCGTCTTGCCGGCGCCGGTCGGGCCGACGATGGCAACCGTCTGCCCGGCCTGGACCTCGAAGGAGACGTCGTCGACGCCCTGCCGCGAATTGGCAAACTCGAAGCCGACATTCTCGAAGCGGACATGGCCGGTGACGTTGGTGAGGTCGCGCAAGCCGTCCGGCTCGGCGGAGTCGGCGGCCGAATCCTCGAGGTGATAGAAGTCCTCGAGCTTGGCGCGGGCTTCGGAAATCTGGTTGGCGAAAGCCGACATCTGGTCGAGGCGGGCAATCAGCAGCGTGGCAAAGCCGGTGAAGGCGATGACGTCGCCGATCTTGAGCTGGCCATGGGTGACCAGATAGGCGCCGATCAAAAGCACAACCATCATCGAAATGGTCGACGACAGGCGGTGCAGCGCATTGGCCATCGCCCACCAGTCGAGCACCGGGTTCTGCGCGTCGAGCAGGTTCTTGACATAGCGGCGCAGCGTATCGGCCTCGTGGCCGAGACGGTTGTAGCTCTGCAGCACGGCGACATTGCTGACCGAGTCGGTCACATGCGCGAACACCTGATGGTAGTGGCGCTCGACCGCGGCCTGGCCCGCCTTGGTGCGCTTCATCACAAGCCGGCCGATGCCGACATAGAGAACGCCCAGCGCCATCAGCACCAGCGACATGCGAAGATCCATGCTTATAGCGGTCGGAATCAGCAGAGCCAGCGCAACAGCCGTCGACAGATGCTGGCGCATGAATTCAAGCCACAGGCTGAACAGCGTCTCGACGGCGCGCAGCAGCGTGTGCAGCGCGTTGGAGGTGCCGCGCTGGTGGTGCCAGGCGAGCGGCATGGTGATCACGCGCTCGAACGACTGGCACAGCACCTCGCTGCGCCGCTTGTGGGCAAAACGGTCGGCGCCGCGCGCCACCAGCACGAAGGCGACGATGTTAAAGGCGCCGAGACCGGCCCACAGCGCCAGCGTCGAAAACACCGAACCCTTATCGGAGATGGCGTCGATTACCCGGCCGAACATGATCGGCTCGAGGATGGCGATAATGGCGAGCGCGACATTCGCACCGCAGATAAACGCAACGCGCTTCCTGTCGGCTGCGAGATAACCCAGCGCTCTCCAGTAGATTTGCAGAAGTGACACTTCAGCTACTCCGCCCAAAACATTATTGTGCACCGCACCATTTCTTGACACGTACCGGTTAACGGGTCGCAAAACAATGCCCGTCTACCTCTTCCGTTCCCATTCTGCGAACAAAAGATGACGACGTTGCGAAATCTGCCGTGATCACCTAACGGTTTGAGATAAAAGGTGAAATGTCAGTCTTGCGGCAAAATCATGGCAGCAGCTGGCCCTGCCACATTTTTAGTCACTGCACGCTTGGACCGCCGTTATCGGGAAGGCACGCCGTTCTGCGCCAGGAGCATGCCGAAGTAGAAAACGCGCGCCTCGAAAGGCGCGCGTCAATAACCTGAAGCCTTTGATTTTACGAGGGTATCTTGACGACCACCTCGGTCTTGTCGCCGGCTTTCGGCTGAAAACCGGAAGATTTTGTCTTGGTTCCATTGACTTCGAGCGAGATGGATTTGGCCTTTTTGTCGCGGATGACGCGAACCTTGATCTCCGACCCCAGCATCTTCAGCGTGGCAGAATAGCCGTCCCAATGGCTGGGCAGTTTCGGCCGGAACGTGATCTGCTTGCCCCGCCGCTCAATGCCCAGAATGCCTTCGACCGCAGCACGGTAGAGCCATCCCGCTGAGCCCGTATACCAGGTCCAGCCGCCGCGACCGCCCTTGTCCTCACCGGAATAGATGTCGGCGGCGACGACGTACGGCTCGACGCGATAATGCTCGGCCGATGCATCGTCGAGCGCATGGTTGACCGGGTTCAGCATCGAGAAGCAGCGATAGGCATCGTCGGTGCGGCCCATTTCGGCGAGCGCGATCACGAACCAGGTCGCCGCATGGGTGTACTGGCCGCCGTTCTCGCGCACGCCCGGCGGATAACTCTTGATGTAACCAGGGTCCTTTCTCGTGTTCTGGAAGGCCGGGGTAAACAGTTTGACGATCTTGAGCTTGTCGTCGACCAGCAGGTTCGTCGCCTGCTGCATCGCCGTGGTCGAGCGCGCGGGGTCGCCCTCGCCGGAGAGCACGCTCCACGACTGCGCGATGGAGTCGATCTTGCACTCGTCCGAATTGTGCGAGCCAAGCGGCGTGCCGTCATCGTAGCTGCCGCGGCGATACCACTGGCCGTCCCAGGCGGTGCTTTCCAGCGCCCGCTTCAGCACATCGGCGTGTTTTGTCCAGGCCTGCGCCCGCTTGGTGTCGCCCTGCCCCTTGGCTACGGTGGTAAAGTCGCCCAGCGTCTTCAAAAGGAACCAGCCGAGCCAGACACTCTCCCCCTTGCCGGCTTCGCCGACGCGGTTCATGCCGTCGTTCCAGTCGCCGCCGAGGATCAGCGGCAGCCCGGCCGGGCTGCTGCGCTTGACCGCAAGGTCGAGCGCGCGCGCGCAATGGTCGTAAAGCGAAGCGCTCGTCTTGGAGATTTCCGGCGTGAAGAAGGCGTCGTGCTCGCCCTCGCCCAACACCTGCCCGTCGATGAAAGGCAGCTGCTCCTTCAGGATCCCTGTATCGCCGGTCACCTCGATGTAGCGATTGGTGGCATGCGCCAGCCAGACCACATCGTCGGAGATCATAGTGCGCACGCCGGCGTCGGTGCGCGGCAACCACCAATGCTGGACGTCGCCTTCGGGGAACTGCCGGCGCGCCGCATTGAGGATCTGGTTGCGCGCCAGTTTCGGATCATGCGCAAGCAGGGCCAGCGTGTCCTGTAGCTGGTCGCGGAAGCCGAAGGCGCCGCTTGCCTGATAAAAGGCCGAGCGGGCGCGGATGCGGCAGGCCAGGCTCTGATAGGGCAGCCAGTGATTGACCATGGCGTCGAGCGCCTTGTCGGGCGTCTCGACCTGGATGGTGTCGAGGAAGCCGCGCCAGACGCGTTCATTATCGGCCAGCCGCTGGTCGAAATCCTTGCCCGAATGGGTCTGCACCAACGCGCTCGCTTCGGCTGATGTAGCGGCGTCGCCAAGCAGCCAGACCAGCGTGACGTCGCCGCCGGCAGGGATGTCGATGTCGCTGGCGACAGCTGCGCACGGATCGTCGCCGGCCTCGACGCGGCGCGACAGGCCGGCGCCGCTGACGACAGTGTGCGGGAAGGCGCTGGTGCCCTGCCTGCCGATGAACTCGCCACGATCGGCTGTCACCGAATGCACCGGACCGGTGGCGGCCAGGAAGGCCACCCGGTCGCCGAAATCGAGACCGTAGGGGTTTTGCGCCAGAAGCGCGCCGGTCGCTGGATCCCTGGACGGGATGATGGTCGCAGCCGTGCTCGAGCGATGGCTGCCGAGAACCCATTCGGCATAGGCATAGATGCGCAGCCGCGCCGGCGCCGAGCCCGAGTTCTGGATGCGCAGCCGCGTGATCTTCACTGGATCGACGGGATCGACGACGTGCGTCAGATCCATTGACAGCGGGCCGCGTTTGGATCGGAAGGTCGAGAAGCCCTGGCCGTGCCATGTCTCATAGGTCATCGAGGGATCGCGGACCACGGCAGCCAGCGGCGAGAATGCCTTGCCGCTGGCCTGATCGTAGATGTAGATGCCCTCGCCCGGCCGGTTGGTGACCGGATCGTTCGACCATGGCGTCAGTTGGTAATCGCGGCTGTTGCGGCTCCAGGTGAAGGCAGCGCCTTCGGCCGAGACATGGAATCCGAACGAGGCGTTCGAGACGACGTTGATCCAGGGCTGCGGAGTCGTGCGCCGGCCGGTGAGACGCGTGACATAGTGACGGCCATCGCCTTCGAAACCGCCGAAGCCGTTCCACTGGCTGAGGCCGCTGCCGTCGGCGCTGCTGTCGGACGCGGCATGGTATGCAGGCGCCGCCGGCACCGGCAGAGACGGCTCGCGCAGTGACGCGGGGGCCGCCGGCTGCAGGCCATCGCGTGCTTGCAAGGCTGCCGCCTCGGCGCGTTCGATCTGGTCGAAGATGGTGCCGTTGCGCGTGTGCAGAACCACGCGGGCAACCGCCAGCAGCGTCTTGTACGTCGCCTCGTCCATCAGGTCGCGGCGCACGGCGAAGATGTGCTGGCGCGGCCCGAGTTCCTTGCCGCGCAGGCGGCTGTTTTCGCACAGCGTTTCGACCGCGCGCTGCAGGTCCTGGACATAGGACGATGCCTGCTCGTTGACGACCACGAAGTCGATCATCATGCCGCGGGCGCGCATATACTCCTGGAAGCGCAGCGCCTGGGCGACAATTTCGAGGTCGGCCACGTCGCCGATGCGGACCAGGAAGATCGGGAAATCGCCCGAAATGCTGGTCGGCCACAGGCTGGACTGCTTGCCCAGCCCCGAAGCGATGGATTCGCCGGGCAGGCGCAGGAACGGATCGGGATAGATCAGGAAGCGCGCCAGCTTCTGCACGTTGGCGGCGTCGGTCAGGCTGAGACCAAGATGGCGGGTCTGCACCTGCGAACGCGTCCAGGCAAGCATCGCCTGGCGAGCAAAACTTTCGGGATGGTCGAGCCTGGCGATGGCCTCGTCCAGTTCGGCGCGGTTGGCGCCGACGGCGGTCCAGAAGGTCAGCGATATCTTCTTGTTGGCCGGCACCCGCACCTGGCGGCGCAGGGCCGCTACCGGATCGAGGGTGAAGCCGTGGTGACCGCCAAGCTTGGCGCCGGGATCGAAGGCCGCCGCTTCCGCGATGGTACGGCCACGGCCGATGAAGGCACGGCGGTCGGTTTCGGCCTCGGCATCGCGCGCCGACCCGGACGGATCGGTGACGAAATGCACCATGGTGACGTCAGGCTCGTTCTTCTCGCGCTTGCGCCTGGTGGCAAAGATGGCGCCGTTATTGGCAGCGATCTCGGTCTCGATAAACATTTTCGAGAACGCAGGATGGGCATTGTCGGAGGCTTCGTTGCCCAGCACCAGCTCGGCAAAGGAGGTCACCTCGATATGCCGGTCAGTGGCGCCGTCGTTGTAGAGCGTGACGCGCCGTCCCTCGCCATTGCCTTCCGAGATGACGATGCATTCGACCTCCGAACGAAGCGAGCCCACTGTTTTGACGAAGCTCGCCTTGTCGTCGGAAAACAGCGTCTGCACTCTCTCGCCGGTCGCCTGCTTCGGCTCCGCGGTGGCCGACCACCAGTCGCCGCTGCCGGCGTCGCGCAGGAAGATGTAGGAGCCGAGCCGGTCTTCGGTCGGGTCGGGCTGCCAACGGGTGACGGCGAGTTCGCCCCAGCGGCTGTAACCGGAACCGGTGGCCGAGACCATGACGGAGTAGCGGCCATTGGACATGACGCTGGTGGCGCGCAACGCCCTCAGCGGGTCGAGGACGATGCGCGAATCCGGGCTCTCGACCTCGGTCTCGTCCTTCGAGCGCTCGTCGGCTTCGGTCCTGACCGTGGCGGTCGGGATGTCGCGCGGCGCCCTCTCCTGCAGCAGGAGTTCGGCAGACTCGATCACCGGATCGCTGTGGAAGCGGTCGCGCAGCCGGCCCTCGAAGATGGCGTCGGCAACGGCGGCGATCGACATGCCGGAGTGATGCGCCATGTAGTTCAGGACAACAGCGTGGTCGGTGCCTTCCGGCACGCGCTGCGGCGTGAAGTCGACGGCGTCGTAAAAGCCATGCCGGCCGAGAGCGCCGATGGAGCGCAGCCTAGCCAGATTCTGGACGGATTCGCGCGGTGTGAACTGCGCCGCGAGGATCGTGGCGTAAGGGGCGATCACCGTGTTCTGGCCAAGGCCGCGCTTGAGGCCAAGTCCGGGCACGCCGAAATTGGTATACTGGTAGGTCAGTTCGCGGTCGCGGGCATTGTAGGCCGCTTCCGAAATGCCCCAGGGCACGTTCTTCGAACGCGCGTACTGGATCTGGCGCTTGATGATCAGCTTGCTGGTCTGGTTGAGGATCGACCCCTGCGGCTCCTTCATTACCAAAGGCGGCATCAGATACTCGAACATCGAGCCCGACCAGGACATCAGCGCACCCTGGAAGCCGATCTCGACGATCGGCCTTCCAAGCCGGAACCAATGCTCCGTCGGCAGGTCACCCTTGGCGATGGCGAACAGGCTGGTCAGCCGCGCCTCGGAGGCGAGCAGATCGTAGCAGCTCTCGTCGAGCTGGTGCTCCTCGACCCGGTAGCCGATCGAGAGCAGTTTGCGCTCCTGACGCATCAGGAAAGAGAAATCCATCTCGAAGGCATAGCGGCGGCAGCGTTCGCGCAGCGCCAGCAGCTTGGCGCGCAAGGCTTCGACGGCGTTTTCGTCGCTGTGCGAGTCATGCACATGCGCCTCGCAGGTCGCTTCCAGCCGGGCCGCCCAGTCGGCGATAATGTCGCTCCGCTGCGATCCGGCCTCGGTGTGGATGGCGGTGGCGAGCTTGCGGATCTCGCCGGCAAGCACGGCCAGGTTGATCGTGCGGATCGAGGCCATCTCCGGCTGCGCCTTGATGGTCATGACGGCGCGCCGCATGCCATCGAGGCGATCGGCCAGACGCTGGCGCAACGGCCGCAGTTGCCGGCGGTCGTCAGGCAATTCCTCGAGGCTCTCGTCGAGGATACTCACCGTGTCGAGGACGCCTTCGAAATCGCCCTGCAGGTGAACGGACGGGGCTTCCGCCCATTCGGCGCAGGCAGCCGCCACCGCGACCAGATGTCCGGCGAGATTGCCGCTGTCGACGGCGGAGATGTAGAGCGGATAGAGCGGTTTGAGCGTCGTGGTGTCGTACCAGTTGAAGAGGTGGCCACGGTTGCGCGGCATGCTCTCGATGGTCGTCATCGTGGCGTCGATCCGGGTGATGGCGTCGGAGAGCGCAATCCAGCCGAAATCGCGTGCCGACACCACCGACAGCAGGTAGACGCCGATATTGGTCGGCGACGTCCGCGGCGCTACAACGGGCGCCGGGCTTTCCTGGAAATTGTCGGGCGGCAGATTGTGGTGCTCGGCCGTGACGAAGGTTTCGAAATAATGCCAGGTGCGGCGCGCCACGGTGCGCAGCGCGTGGATGTCGGCCTGCGATATGCGCAGGCGGTCCTCGGTCTCGGCCGAGCGGCTGATCCAGCAGGCAACCGCTGGCGAACCGATCCAGAACAGAGCGAAGAAGAAGGCGACGAAGGCACCGGTGGAATCGGCCAGCACGGGGATAGCGAGACCGACGACGCCGATGATCACGGCGCCATACATCATGCTGTAATAGGAGCCGATATCGTTGTCGCCGCCCTTGTGCGCCTGCGACGCGGTGCGCCATTCCAGCAGGTTCTGGCGGCTGACGAACAGGCGGTAGAGCGTGCGCACGATGGCGTCGCCCATCATCCAGGCATTGTGCGCCATCAACAGCACTTTCAGCGCCACAAGGGCCGTGCCGAAGACGGTGTCGTGCGCCAGCGCGGAGAAATGGCCGCGCGGCGTCTGGTCGCCGCTCTTGGGCAGGATGGCGTTGACGACATCGAAGGTCGGCGCCATGAACAGCGACAGGATCAGCAGCGCCTGCCACTGCGCGGCCTGCGTGAAGGGCAGCAGCGTCCAGCCGGCGATCGCCGCCATCACCCAGAAGATCGGGGTCAGCGAGCGGCGCAGATTGTCGACCATCTTCCAGCGCGACAGCGCCGGCACGCCGGAACGCGGCGAGAAGATGAAGCGCAGCAGCTGCCAGTCGCCGCGCGCCCAGCGGTGGTGGCGCGAGGCGTCGACCGAGTAGCGGGTAGGATAGTCCTCGACCAGTTCGACGTCGGTGACAAGTGCTGCGCGCGCCAGCGCACCTTCGAGCAGATCGTGGCTGAGGACGGTGTTTTCCTCGATGCGGCCCTGCAGCGCCGCCTCGAAAGCGTCGACGTGATAAAGGCCCTTGCCGGTGAAGGAGCCGTCGCTGAAGACGTCCTGGTAGAGATCCGAGACGGCAAAGACGTAAGGATCGAGACCGCTGTTGGACGAGAAGACGCGCTGGAAGAAAGAAGCGTCGTCGCCGCTGGTGAGCGAGGCTGTGATGCGCGGCTGCAGAATGGTGTAGCCGGCGGTAACGACGCGCTTTGTCGCGTCGAAATGCGGGCGGTTGAGCGGATGGGCGAGCTTGCCGACCAGTGACGACACGGCGTCGCGCGTGGTGCGCGTGTCGGCGTCGAGCGTCATGACATAGACGACCTTTTCCGGCAGCGGCACGTCGAGCGGCAGGAAGGTGGTGTCGCTGTCGCCGCGCAAGAGAAGGTTCAGCTCATGCAGCTTGCCGCGCTTGCGCTCCCAGCCCATCCAGGCGCCCTGCGCCTGGTTGTAGAGCCGGCGGCGATGCAGGATATAGAAACGCGGCGCGCCTTCCGAGGGATAACGGGCATTGAGCCTGGCGATCTCGTCGCGCGCATATTGCAGGATCTCGATGTCGGCGGCGTCGATCTCGGTCTTGGAATCCGGCCAGTCGGACAGCAGCGCGAAATGGATTTCTTCGGCCGTGTTGGCGAGGTGATGCACCTCGATGTTGCGGATGTTTTCCTCGACATCATCGCGCGAGCCGATCAGCGACGGCACCACGACCAAGGTGCGTGATGCCGCTGGAATGCCGTGCTTGTAATCATAGCCGACGAGCCGCGTCGGCTTCAGGAACAGTGAAACAACGGTGTTGAAGAAGGCGAGCGCGCCTTCGCTGGCAGGCACCGCAAACAGCGCCAGCATCAGCGTGATGGATTCCACCGACAGGCCAAGATGGGCAAGCGCATTGCCGGAGACAACCAGCAGTAGCACCGTAAGCAGGAAGACCGGCACAACGATGCCGAGCCAGCCCGTGGCGGTGAAGGCGCGCTTGAAGGTCACATGGAAGGGCGGCCGGTAGCCGATCGCCTCTTCCAGATCCGGCCGGCGCGGGCCGACCAGGAAGAAGCCGACATCGGTATGCATGGCCGGATCGGCTGATGCATCCGGCACGCCGGAGGCATCGGTGACGCCGGGGACATGGCTGGCCAGTTCGATGGCCTTTTCGGCGACACGGAATTCGGACAGGTCGGAGCGGCGCGCCAGTTGCTCGATCGACGTGCGGTACTGGTCGCGCGAAAAGAAATCGAGCGCGGCGAAATCGGTGCGCTCGCGCAAGAGCGTGTCGATGCGGCTGACGCCCTCGAACCACACCGTCCAGTCGACGTCGTTGATGAGGCGCAGGCCGCGGATGATGTTGCCGGTGGTGACATTGCCGCTGGACAGCGTGCGATGCTCGGAAATGATGATTTCCTCGGCGTCGGAGCCGGTTTTCTCGAGCTCGACCTCCAGCCATTCCAGCGCCCTGCCGGCATTCTGCGAGCCGTCGCGCAGGCGGTAGAGCAACTGGGTGGCGAAGGTGGTGTCCTGCGCATGCGCGCCGTAGCCCGACAGGATCTTCCGGCGGTCTGCATTGTCGTCGGTCGCCAGCACGCGGTCGGCGACCTCGTTGGCGATATGGCGCATCTGCCTGGTGCGGTCGACGCGCACGGCGATGCGGCGCAGATTCTCGATCAAAACGAAGCGCAGCAGCGACGGCAGCGCCCAGAGCTCGCCGATCTTGAGCGGCTCGACCGACTGAAAACCCTCGACGATGGATTTGAACATGGTCGCCGAAACCGAACTGTCGGAATGGGCAACATAGCTCCAGGCCAAGGCCAGCGCGCGCGGCACTGCGGCGCGATCGGCCACTTCCAGGGTCGGCAACTGCCGGTAGAAACGGCGCGGCAGGTCGCGCTTCACCTGAAAAATGGTCTCCTCGACGAGATAATTGTTGTCGAGCAGCCATTGCGCGGCAGGCGTGATGGTTTCGCCCTTGGCCTGGGCGGCATTGGTCGAGCGGTAGACTTCGAGGATTTTCTTTGCGCTGTCGCGGATGCGGGCCTGGAAATCGAACTGCGTCAGGCCGAACAGGTCCTTGATGTCGCCCTTGGCGAGGCTTTCGCCCAGCGCGCGCAGCCGCTCTTCGGGCAGGAAATTGGAGCGTATCGGCTCTTCGGTGATGACCGGGAAGCCGGCGCTGGACTTTTCGATATGGGCAGGATTTGTCTGGATATTCATTGAAAATTCCGCATGGGGGACGCGATGCGGCGCCACCGCCACGGCAATGTCCCTAAAACCGATTCAAATGCAATTGGTTGCATGATTACACTGGCCGAAAGTTTTGCTTCGCACCACGCCAGAGGCGTTATCCCTTCGACATTTTAAGTGGGGCTTTCGACAACTTAAGGACGAGCACCCCTGCCCTCCCGTCCGCCTTGGAACGACGGAAGGATTCGGGCTTTTTCGTGATCCAGACAACAGCTTACGCCAGATTTCTCCGGCGTGCGATCATGTTTGGCAACAGGCGTTAATCGTTGTGCTGGCGGTGCGGCTAGCCCAGGCTGGCTATCCGGACGACGAACACGATCGTCGGCCGCACCGGTTCAAGCCGCAGTTTCGCGGCCTGCGGTCCGAGCAACAGCGTGTCGCGAGGTCCAAGGCGCGACGATGTCGCGCCCGTCACGCCGACCTCACCGTCGAACGGCAGGATCAGGGTCATAGCGCTGGTCGGCCGGATATCGGTCGGAACCGAAACCATCAGACGCTGGACCGAGTGCGTTGCCCGCCCGCGGCGGGTCATGACGTTGAGGTCGGTGATCGGACCGGAGATCAGCGCGGCCGTAGTCGGCACATCGGCCGGAAAGGACAGCGGGGCGGAAGCCGCCGTCACTTCGGCCGGCCGCCGGCCAGCAATGTCGAGGACGATGCCCTCGCCTTCCAGCACGGCCAGCGTGCGGTCGACGCCGGCAAAGCCCGAGAACGGCCCGCTATCCTCGACTCGCGCCATCGAAACGCGCCAGTCGAAATCGTCCAGCCCGGCGCCGTCCGGCGAGACGGCGATCTCGGTGGTCGTGCCGCCGCCATTCTTCCACGGCATGACCCGGTAGTCGGCGGCCCATAGGATGCGCATCATTTAAGCCAATCAGCCTAGAATACCGGGCAGATTGAGCTGGTGCTCCTTCGCGCACTCGATGGCGATGTCGTAGCCGGCATCGGCGTGGCGCATGACGCCGGTCGCCGGATCGTTCCACAACACGCGCTCCAGGCGCCTTGCGGCGTCCGGCGTGCCGTCGGCGACGATGACCATGCCGGCATGCTGCGAGAAGCCCATGCCGACGCCGCCGCCATGATGCAGCGACACCCAGGTCGCGCCCGACGCGGTGTTGAGCAACGCATTGAGCAGCGGCCAGTCGGAGACGGCGTCGGAGCCGTCCTTCATCGCTTCCGTCTCGCGGTTCGGCGAAGCGACCGAGCCGGAATCGAGGTGATCGCGGCCGATGACGACGGGCGCCTTCAGTTCGCCCCTGGCCACCATTTCGTTGAAGGCGAGGCCCAGCCTGTGGCGGTCGCCGAGGCCGACCCAGCAGATGCGCGCCGGCAGGCCCTGGAAGGCGATGCGCTCACGTGCCATGTCCAGCCAGTTGTGCAGATGGGTGTTGCCGGGGGTGAGTTCGCGCACCTTGGCGTCCGTCTTGTAGATATCCTCGGGATCGCCCGAAAGAGCAGCCCAGCGGAACGGGCCGATGCCACGGCAGAACAGCGGCCTTATATAGGCCGGCACGAAACCCGGGAAGGCAAAGGCGTTCTCGAAGCCTTCGTCCTTGGCGACCTGGCGGATGTTGTTGCCATAGTCGAGCGTCGGCACGCCGGCATTCCAGAACGCGACCATCGCCTCGACATGCTCGCGCATTGAGGCGCGGGCGGCCTTCTCGACAGCCTTGGGATCGGAGACGCGCTTCTCGCGCCACTCAGCTATCGTCCAGCCCTTGGGCAGATAGCCGTTAATCGGGTCATGCGCCGAGGTCTGGTCGGTGACCATGTCGGGGCGGATGCCCCGCTTGAACATTTCCGGCACGATGTCGGCCGCATTGCCGAGCAGGCCGACCGACTTCGCCTCGCCGGCCTTGGTCCAGCGCTCGATCATTTCCATCGCTTCGTCGAGCGTCTCGGCCTTCTCGTCGACATAGCGGGTGCGCAGCCGGAAATCGATCGAGTCCGGATTGCATTCGATGGCGAGGCAGCAGGCGCCGGCCATGACGGCGGCAAGCGGCTGGGCGCCGCCCATGCCGCCGAGGCCGCCGGTCAGGATCCATTTGCCCGTAAGGTTGCCATTGTAGTGCTGGCGGCCGGCCTCGACGAAGGTCTCGTAGGTGCCCTGCACGATGCCTTGCGTGCCGATATAGATCCAGGAGCCGGCCGTCATCTGGCCGTACATCATCAGGCCTTTTTTATCGAGTTCGTTGAATTTGTCCCAGGTCGCCCAATGCGGCACGATGTTGGAGTTGGCGATCAGCACGCGCGGCGCATCGGTGTGCGTCCGGAAGACGCCGACCGGCTTGCCGGACTGGACCAGCAGCGTCTCGTCTTCATTGAGGGTCTTCAACGAGGCGACGATGCTGTCGAAATCGTTCCAGGTGCGCGCGGCCCGGCCGATGCCGCCATAGACGACGAGCTCATTGGGGTTTTCGGCGACATCGGGATCGAGGTTGTTCATCAGCATGCGCAGCGGCGCTTCGGTCGTCCAGTATTTGGCGTTGAGCTTGTCGCCGCGGGGCGCGCGCACTTCGCGGATGTTGTGGCGAGGATTGTTCATCATTGTCCCTTTGGAGTAAGGCGGCGTCTCAGCGCCCGGCCCAGTCAATGGCGGATTGGAGGATTTTCGTCAGTGTGGCGCGCATCGGCGCGGCGAACTCGGCATCATAAGGCACCGGCCAATTGTCCGGTTCGCCCTTGCCCTCGGGCTCGCGCAAATAGCCGCGATCGGCAAGTTCCATCTGCAGCGCATGGTAGCCGCCTTGCGGATTGCCGAAATAGCGGGTGATCCAGCCACCCTTGAAACGGCCGTTGATGACATTGCTTTCACCGCTCTCGGCCATGATCTGGCCAACCAGCGCCTGCAGCGTAGGATCCGCGGTCTGGCCGTCATTGGTGCCGAGATTGAACACCGGCAGCGTGCCGTAGAACAGGCGCGGCAGCACCGACCGGATCGAGTGGCAATCGTAAATGACGACCTTCTCATGCAGGCCGCGCAGCCTGACGGACTGAGCCGCCAGCATTTCATGGTAGGGCACGAAATACGCTATGCGGCGCTGGTCTATCTCCGATGGCGTCGGTTCCGCGCCGGGCAGATACAGCGGATCGCCGTCGAAGGTCTCGGTCGGGCATAGCGTCGTTGTCGTCTGCCCGGGATAGAGCGAGGCGCCGGAAGGATCGCGGTTGACATCGATGACGGTGCGCGAGATCGACGTGTGCACGACAGTCGCGCCAAGGCCGGCGGCAAAATCGTAGAGATTGTCGATCCACCAGTCGCAATCGCGGCGGCCGAGCCAGGGCGAGACCAGCCGATTGTCGATGCCGGCGAGATCGATACCCGTGTGCGGGATGGACACCAACAGGGGTGCCGTGCCTTCCGTCACTGTCAGCCAGTCGGTCATGTCAGACTCCCGAGATCGAAGGCAATGTCACCGCGCTCGCAGCCTTGATGGCAGCGCCGCTGCGCACCATGGCGATGGCTTTTTCCATGTCAGGGTGGAAATGCCGGTCATTGTCGAGATGCGGCACCTCGGCGCGGACCAGCTTACGAACCGCTTCCAGAGCTGCACTCGACGCCAGCGGCGCATGGAAATCGCAGCCTTGCGCGGCGGCCAGGAGTTCGATGCCGATGACGGCCGTGGCGTTTTCGATCATGCCGATCAGCCGGCGAGCGCCGTGTGCGGCCATCGAGACATGGTCTTCCTGGTTGGCCGAGGTCGGGATGGAATCGACACTTGCCGGATAGGCCTTCTGCTTGTTCTCAGAGACGAGCGCCGCCGCCGTCACCTGCGGGATCATGAAGCCGGAGTTCAGGCCGGGCTTCGGCGTCAGGAAGGCCGGCATGCCGGACAGCGCGGGGTCTACCAGCATGGCGATGCGGCGCTCCGACAGCGAGCCGATCTCGCAGACGGCAAGCGCGATCATGTCGGCAGCGAAAGCCACCGGCTCGGCGTGGAAATTGCCGCCGGACAGCGCAGTATCGTCCTCGGCGAAGATCAGCGGATTGTCGGTGACGCCATTGGCCTCGGTGCCGAGCGTATCGGCGGCCTGGCGCAGCACGTTGAGCGCCGCACCCATCACCTGCGGCTGGCAGCGCAGGCAGTACGGATCCTGCACGCGCTCATCGCCGACGCGGTGCGATTCACGAATGGCGCTGCCGGCCATCAGGTTGCGCAGCGCTTCCGCCGTCTCGATCTGGCCGGGATGTTTGCGCAGGAGATGGATGCGCCGATCGAAGGGCGCGTCCGAGCCCTTGGCAGCGTCGGTCGACAGCGCCCCGGCGACCAGCGCCGACTGATACAGCACTTCGGCCTCGAACAGAGCGGCCAGCGCGTAGGCGGTGGAAAACTGCGTGCCGTTGAGCAGCGCCAGACCTTCCTTGGCGCCGAGCGTCACGGGCTCCAGGCCGTGCGAGACGAAAGCGACCTTGGCCGGGAAGCGGCCATGCGGTGTAAAGCATTCGCCGACGCCGATCATCACCGCCGTCATGTGCGACAGCGGCGCGAGATCGCCGGAGGCGCCGACCGAGCCCTGCGCCGGCACCATGGGGATGACGTCGTTGGCCAGCATCGATTCCAGCAACTCGATGGTTTGCGGCCGTACGCCCGACGCGCCCTGCGCAAGGCTGGCGAGCTTCAGCGCCATCATCAGCCGAACCACCGAAACCGGCATCGGCTCGCCGACACCGGCGGCATGCGACAAAACGATGTTGCGTTGCAGGGTCTCTAGATCCTCGGCCGGAATGCGGACGCTGGCCAGTTTGCCGAAGCCGGTGTTGATGCCGTAGACCGGCTCACCCTTGGCGACGATGCGGGCGACTGCCTCGGCGCTGGCCTTGATTTTTGGCCGGCAGGAGGCGTCGAGCTTCGGCATGGCGCCACGATAGATAGCGCGCCAGTCGGCCAGCGTCGCATTGCCGGGCTTCAGGTTAAGTTCGGTCATTGTCCTCTCCAGATGCGGGCATGGAGCGGGTTGAAGCCCATGCGGTAGACGAGTTCGGCCGGACGCTCGATGTCCCAGATCGCCAGGTCGGCGGATTTTCCTGCCTCAAGCGTGCCGGTCTTGCCAAGCAGCCCAAGCGCGCGGGCAGCCTCGCGAGTGGTGCCGGCCAGGCATTCCTCGACGGTCAGGCCGAAAAGCGTCGCTGCCATGTTCATGGTCAGCAACAGCGAGGTCAGCGGCGACGTCCCGGGATTGTTGTCGGTGGCGACCGCCATCTTGACGCCGTGCTGGCGGAACAGGCCGACCGGCGGCTTCCTGGTTTCGCGGATGAAATAGTAGGCGCCGGGCAGGATGGTCGCCACGGTGCCGGCCTTGGCCATCGCTGCGGCGCCGGCCTCGTCGGTGTATTCGAGATGGTCGGCCGACAGCGCGCCATAGCGGGCGGCGAGTTCGGCGCCATGCAGGTTGGACAACTGGTCGGCATGGAGTTTGACCGGCAGGCCAAGCGCCTTGGCCTTGTCGAAGACGCGGGCAATCTGTTCCGGCGAAAAGGCAATGCCCTCGCAAAAGCCGTCGACGGCGTCAGCCAGGCCCTCGGCGGCGATTCCGGGGAGGATGGTGTTGGCGACGAGATCGACAAAAGCGTCCTTGTCGCCTTTTGCTTCCGGCGGCAGCGCATGCGCGCCGAGGAAGGTGGTGCGGACCGTGACCGGGCGTTGCTTGTCCAGCTGCCGCGCGGCGCGAAGCGACTTCTGTTCATGTTCGAGATCGAGCCCGTAACCCGACTTTACCTCTACCGTGGTGACGCCCTCGGCCATCAGCGCATCGAGGCGTGGCAGCGTCTGCGCAACCAGTGCGTCTTCGCTCGCGGCACGCAGGGATTTGACCGAGGAGACGATGCCGCCGCCGGCACGGGCGACTTCTTCATAGGTGGCGCCGGCCAGCCGCATCTCGAACTCGTTGGCACGGTTGCCGGCATGGACGAGATGGGTGTGGCAGTCGATCAGGCCGGGCGTGATCCAGCGGCCTTCGCAATCGGTAGTCTCGCCGCCCTGAGCCAACGCTGACGGCATGTCGGCTTCCGGGCCGGCATAGACGATGATGCCGTCACGGGAGACGATCGCGCCCTTTTCGACGATGCCAAGTCCGGCAACGCCTTCGGCCATGGTTGCCAGGCGCGCATCACGCCAAAGCTGAAGGCCCCCTGCCCGGCTTTTGTCTTGTGCCGCCATCATCTTTTTCCGTTGCTTGGATGGCGATTATGTATATACATATTGAAACGCGCTGCAAGTGCATTGTTTATGGAATTCGGAGAAAAACGTGACGGCGATCTTTGCGGAACAGGCGCTGCTGACCGATGGCTGGCATGACAAGGTGCGGATCTCGCTGAGCGGCGGTCAGATCGCGAAGGTGGAGCCAGGTTCTTCGCCGCGGAGCGGTGACGAACGCCACGCCATTCTGGTGCCCGGCATGCCGAACCTGCACAGCCACGCCTTCCAGCGCGGCATGGCCGGGCTTGCCGAACTGCGCGGTCCCTCCGCCGACAGCTTCTGGAGCTGGCGCGAGGTGATGTACCGCTTTGCGCTGTCGATGACGCCGGACCAGGTCGAGGCGGTCGCCGCCCAGCTTTATGTCGAAATGCTGGAGGCCGGATTCTCGCGCGTCGGCGAATTTCATTATCTCCACCACGATCGCGACGGAAAACCCTATGCCAACCTTGCCGAGATGGCCGAACGTATTGCCGCGGCCGCCGGCGAAACCGGGATCGGCCTGACGCTGCTGCCGGTGTTTTATGCCCATTCCTCCTTCAGCGGCGCTGCGCCCAACGAAGGCCAGCGGCGATTCATCAACGATGTGAATCGGTTCGAACGCTTGCTTGAGAAAAGCCGCGAATCGGTTCGTGCGTTGAATCAGGCTGTCGTTGGCGTCGCCCCGCACAGCCTGCGCGCCGCGACGCCGGAGGAACTCAGCGCTGTTGCCGCCATTGCGCCGGACGGACCGATCCACATCCACGTCGCCGAGCAGGTGAAGGAGGTCGAGGATTGCCTGGCGTGGTCGGGTGCGCGACCGGTCGAATGGCTGCTCGCCAATGCCGGGATCGACAAGCGTTGGTCCCTGATCCACGCCACCCACATGACCGAGGCTGAGACAACCGGCATGGCCAGAAGCGGCGCCATTGCCGGGCTTTGCCCGATCACCGAGGCCAATCTCGGCGACGGCACCTTTTCAGCACCTCTGTTCATCGAACATGGCGGCCGCTTCGGCGTCGGCTCGGATTCCAACGTGCTGATCGGCCTGCCGGATGAATTGCGCCAGCTCGAATATTCGCAGCGCCTCGCACACCGCGCCCGCAATGTGCTGGCGGTGGCCGGCGGCTCGACCGGGCGGGCTCTGTTCGACGCCGCCCTCGATGGCGGCAGCACCGCACTCGGCACCGGCCCGTCGCGGATCGCCGCCGGCGCCGCGGCTGATTTCGTCTCCCTCGACGAAAACCATCCTTCGCTGGCCGGAAAAAGTGGCGATGCGATCCTCGACGCCTGGATCTTTGCCAATGGCGGCAAGGTCGATTGCGTCTGGGTGCACGGAAAAAAACAAGTCAGCGGCGGCCGGCATGTAGCGCGTGAGACTATCGCCGAGCGCTTTCGTCAGGTGATGACAGCGCTTTCGGCATGAGCATTTCAGAGACAGCGGTGGTAGAAGGCGGCTCGCTGCACCAGCGCATCCTGTCCGACATCAGCGAGAAAATAATGTCCGGCGCCTGGGCGCCGGGCCACCGCATCCCGTTCGAGCACGAGCTGACGGCGCAGTATCATTGCTCGCGCATGACGGTGAACAAGGCGCTGTCGCAACTGGCCAAGGCCGGGCTGATCGAGCGCCGCCGCCGTTCGGGCAGTTTCGTGCGCCAGCCGCAATCGCAGGCCGCGGTGCTGGAAATCCACGACATCAGGATCGAGGTCGAGGCGCTTGGGCTGGCCTATCGCTACGAGCGCGTGGCGCGGCAGAAAAGGCGCAGCAGCGCCGAGGATCGCGCCTTGCTGGAATTGGGAGCGGCTGGACAGGTGCTGGCGCTGGAATGCCGGCATTTCGCCGGCAAGCGGCCGTTCGCGCACGAACAGCGGCTGATCAATCTCGCCGCCGTCGCGGAAGCCGCCGAGGAGGAGTTTCTCGACATCGCCCCCGGCCCTTGGCTGATCGGCCGCGTGCCATGGAGCGAGGCAGAGCACCGTATCCGCGCGGTGGCGGCCGACAGGCATATTGCCGAAGCGCTCGACATCGCAACCGGCGCGCCCTGCCTGGTGGTCGAGCGCCGGACCTGGAGCGCCGAGCACCCAGTGACGCAGGTGAGGTTCACCTACGCCGCGGAGAGCCACACGCTGGTGGCGCGGTTCAGGCCTTCGCAGGGGTAGCTCCTTTACCCTCCCCCTTGTGGGGAGGGTCGCTGCGAAGCAGCGGGGTGGGGGTCGGCGCCAAGCCCCCCACCCGGACCTTCGGTCCGACCTCCCCACAAGGGGGAGGTAGAAGGCTGCACTTTAAATCGCCGCCGTAACAATAATCTCGACCACATATTCCGGCCCTGCAAGCTTGGCCTCGCCCGTGGCGCGGGCGGGCGTGTTGCCTTGCGGGACCCACTTGTCCCATTCCTTGTTCATCTCGGCGAAGGTGCCCATATCGGCCAGCCAGATGATCGCCTGCAGGATCTTGGTCTTGTCGGTGCCGGCCTTGGCCAGCAGTTCGTCGATAGATGCGAGGATCGACCTGGTCTGTTCGCCAACGCTGGCGCCGGGCGTTCCGACCTGGCCGGCGAGATAGACGGTGTTGCCGTGGATGACGATCTGGCTCATGCGCGGGCCAACATCGATGCGACGAATGCTCATGGGATGGTTCCTTCGTTTGTCGGTGCGCCTGTTTAGAGTCGCTGCCGCCTCCGGGCAAGGCCAACAGCGCGAAACCTCTTGAGCCTGGGTTGGATCTTGGGCCGCAAATGTCTATCTGCGCCGAGGTATTTCTTTCCGGCGCGGATTGCCGACCTCGTGTGAGAGTGGCAAGACTTCGCGCCAAACCAGGTTGAGAGGATGAGAGCCATGGAATATCGAGAAATCAGCGAGGACTATTCGGTCTCGGGCCAGATCCAGCCCGAAGATGCCGCCGCCATCAAGGAAGCCGGTTTCAAGAGCGTGATCTGCAACCGGCCGGATGACGAGCAGCCCGACCAGCCTTCGGCCGACAGCGTCAAGGCGGCGGTCGAAGCCGCGGGGCTGGCCTTCCGCTACATCCCGGTAATCAGCGGCCAGATCACAGCCGAGAATGTCGAAGATCAGGCCGAAGCGCTCGACGCGCTCGAAGGCCCGGTGTTTGCTTATTGCCGCTCGGGCGCGCGCTGCACCAATCTCTACGGGCTGATTCAGCAGTCCAAGGGGTGAGCATCTGAGGCGCTGGCGATCCCTCACACCCCCCTCTGTCCTGCCGGACATCATCTCCCCCGCAAGGGGGGAGATCGGATGTCGCCTTCGCTTTTCGCCAATCGCCGACATTGCAGGATGAGCGCTATCGACAAAGCTGCTGATCTCCCTCCTTGCGGGGGAGATGGCCGGCAGGCCAGAGGGGGGTGCTGTCCCGCCGACGTATCAACTGAAACTCTCTCAAACTAGATCGGCAGCGCCCCGGTCTCCTTCAGCGTCTCCAGCACGATCGCGGTCTTTACATGCTGCACGGAGTCGTGCGGCAACAGCACGCCGTTGACGAATTCCGACAGCGATTTCAGATCGGGGGTCACCACTTTCAAGATGTAGTCCATCTCACCGGTCAGCGCGTGCGCCTCCTGCACTTCCGGCAGCCGCGCCAGCAATTCGCCGAAGCGCCGCGCATTGTCGCGGTTGTGGGTGGCCAATGTCACCGAGATGACATTGACCAGCGAGAAGCCGAGCTTGTCGCGGTCGAGCACCGCCCGGTAGCCCTTGATATAGCCGTCCTCTTCCAACCGCTGGCGGCGGCGCGAGCATTGGGAGGCGGAGAGGTTCACCCGCTCCGACAGGTCGTTGTTGGTCAGCCGCGCATCGCCCTGCAGAAGTGCCATTATCTTGCGGTCGAACTGATCGATGCGCGTCTCATTCATGATCTTTGGCCCGTTTGTGCACAATTCACGCACGATCTGATCATTTCAAGCGTTTGAATGCAAGCACCGTGCAGCCGCTCCGCGTTATGATTGCACGTGGTCCGCTGCGGCCACCGCCAGTTTTGGAGCAATGCCATGGGTCCCTTTCCGCACGACGCCCCGCCCGCCAAGATCAGCAAGGAAAACCCCGCCGGCACCGACGGTTTCGAGTTCGTCGAGTTCGCCCATGCGGAGCCGCAGAAGCTCGCCGAGCTGTTCACCCGCATGGGCTATGTCGCGGTGGCCAAGCACCGCACGAAGGACATCACCGTCTGGCGCCAGGGCGACATCAACTATGTCGTCAATGCCGAGCCGGGTTCGCATGCGATGAAATTCGTCGACAAGCACGGCCCCTGCGCCGCCTCGATGGCCTGGCGCGTGGTCGATGCAAAGCATGCGTTCGAGCATGCGGTATCGAAAGGCGCCACGCCCTACGACGGCAACGACAAGGCGCTCGACGTGCCGGCCATTGTCGGCATTGGCGGCTCACTGCTCTATTTCATCGAAGCCTATGGCAAGAAGGGCTCGGCCTATGATGCCGAGTTCGAGTGGCTGGGCGAACGCGACCCGCGGCCGCAAGGCGTCGGCTTCTATTTCCTCGACCACCTCACCCACAATGTCTATCGCGGCCAGATGGACAAATGGTGGGACTTTTATCGCGAGCTGTTCGGCTTCAAGCAGATCCATTTCTTCGACATCGACGGCAAGATCACCGGCCTGGTCAGCCGCGCCATCACCTCGCCCTGCGGCAAGATCCGCATTCCGCTAAATGAATCCAAGGACGACACCAGCCAGATCGCCGAATACCTGAAGAAGTACAATGGCGAAGGCATCCAGCATATCGCCGTCGGCACCGACGACATCTACGCCGCCACCGACAAGCTTGCCGACAACGGGCTGAAGTTCATGCCCGGTCCGCCGGAGACCTACTACGACATGTCGTACAACAGGGTGAACGGGCATGAAGAGCCGATCGAGCGGATGAAGAAGCACGGCATCCTGATCGACGGCGAAGGCGTGGTCGACGGCGGCATGACCAAGATCCTGCTGCAGATATTCTCCAAAACCGTGATCGGCCCGATCTTCTTCGAATTCATCCAGAGGAAGGGCGACGAAGGTTTTGGCGAAGGCAATTTCCGCGCGCTGTTCGAGTCGATCGAGCAGGACCAGATCAAGCGCGGCGTAATCAAGGTCGATGGCAAGGCGGCGTGAACCCCCGTTTGCGGCTCGATCGGCCTTGATCTAAGTTTCGATCAAAAGGGTCAAGCCGTGAACGTCTCCATAACCGAAGCAAAGGCCAACTATCGGAACTCGTCGGCCGCGCGGAAGCCGGCGAGGAGATAGTCATCACTCGTCACGGCAAGATCGCGGCGCGGCTCGTGCCACCAGTTCGAGAAGACTTGTTGTCGCGCATAGGTGCCCTGAAGGGGAAGATTTGGATTTCAGACGATTTCGACAAACTCGGCCCTGAATGGAACGAGTACACCAGATAAAGGTCAGAGGCCCAACCGCTCGACCTCTTCTTTCCTCACCTTCAAATCATAATCGAGCAAAAACTCGTCCAGCTGCGGCGGCGCGACCGAGCTGCCCGAGAGCATCGCGTGCACCTGGCCGCGATGATGGATGTCGTGCAGGAAGACATGGGCGAGAATGTCGCCGATCTTTTCGCGGATCATGCCGTCCTCGCGCCGGTCGGTGATGACCTGACGGTCGACATCCGCTTCCGACAGCTTCTCGCAAAAGGCGATCAGGCGCCAGTCGGCCGCGACCTGAGCGGCAAACAGCGCCTGCGGGTCATCGAACGGCACGTAATCGTCATGGGCGGCCGCGCCGACGCCGCCCTCCTCAAGGAAATCGAGATAGAGATGATCGACCGCGAGGATGTGGTTGAGCGTTGCCTTGATCGACGGGAAGAAGCTGGTGCGTTCGGCTTCGAATTCGCCGGGGTTTAGCTGCAGCACGGCGCGATAGAGCCGGTCGTTCGACCAGAGATTGTTGCCGGCCATGCGGCTGAAATGCTCGAGCAGGGTCACGCGTTCATTCGTCTGATCAGGCCAATGCCTGCCGCCATCACCGCGAAGCCGGCGACGACGATCAGCAGCAGCCGGTTCATGCGCCGGCGCATGGCCTGTGTCTCCTCGTCGCGCGCCACGTTGGTGTTGGTGATGGTGTGAAACATCATCGCCTTGCGCGGGTAGCCACTGTGGTTGGTCAGATCGGGCGAGCGCGCCTCGATGCGGTAGCTCAGCCGGATCGCCTGGATGAAGACCACCAGAATGGCCAACGCCCAGACGCCGGCCAGCAGGTAGAACGCCTCGCCCGTCATTGCATTGCCCCTCTTATGCCTGGGACTTCTCGACCTTCTGCTCGATGGCGCCGAAGATCGAGTTTCCGCTTTTATTCTTCATCTCGATACGCACTGTATCGCCAAAGCGCAGGAACGGCGTCTTGGGCTCGCCAGACTCAATGGTCTCGATCATGCGCAGTTCAGCGATGCAGGAATAGCCGGCGCCGCCGGCCGCCACCGGTTTGCCCGGCCCGCCATCCAGCTTGTTGGAGACGGTGCCGGAGCCGATGATGGTGCCGGCAACCAGCGGCCGTGTCTTTGCGGCATGGGCAATCAGCGCCGGGAAGTCGAAGGTCATGTCGACGCCGGCATTGGCACGGCCGAACGGCTTGCCGTTGACGTCGGCGAGCAGAGGCAGGTTGACCTTGCCGCCATCCCAGGCGTCGCCGAGTTCGTCCGGCGTCACCGCCACCGGCGAAAAAGCCGAGGACGGCTTCGACTGGAAGAAGCCAAACCCCTTGGCGAGCTCGGGTCCGGTGAGCGCGCGCAACGTCACATCATTGACCAGCATGACCAGCCGGATGGCGGCGCGCGCCTGGTCGAGGCTGGCGCCCATCGGCACATCGTCGACGATGACGGAGACTTCCGCCTCCATGTCGATGCCGAAGGCTTCGTCCGCCGTGCGGATCGGCTCGCGCGGCGCGATGAAGGAATCCGAGCCACCCTGGTAGATCAGCGGATCGGTCCAGAAGCTTGCCGGCATCTCGGCGCCGCGGGCTTTGCGCACCAGCTCGACGTGGTTCACATAGGCAGAACCATCGGCCCATTGATAGGCGCGCGGCAGCGGCGAATGGGCGTCATGCTCATGGAAGCGTGCCGACGGCACCGCATTGTTCTCCAGCGATTCGGCGATCGTCGCCAGGTGCGGCGAAATCCGCTGCCAGTCGTCGAGTGCCGCCTGCAGCGTGCGCGCCAGGAACGAGGCGTCGGTGAAGCGCGTCAGGTCGCGCGAGACGACGACAAGCTTTCCGTCGCGCGTCCCGTCCCTCAATGTGGCAAGCTTCATGCGGTTTCCTCTCCTGATGCGGCTTTGGCGCCGTCTAAGTTCACAACAAGGCCGTCGCGGGCAATCGTCAAGTCACCCGCCCACGATTTCCTGACGGCCGCCTCCCAG
This sequence comes from Mesorhizobium sp. P160219, assembly GCF_057786095.1. Lineage (NCBI taxonomy): Bacteria > Pseudomonadati > Pseudomonadota > Alphaproteobacteria > Hyphomicrobiales > Phyllobacteriaceae > Mesorhizobium > Mesorhizobium sp. P160219. The sequence goes on along the minus strand of NZ_JBYNWG010000001.1, from coordinate 3,495,124 downwards.
TCGGCCTCGCCGATCGCGGCATCATCGGCCGGAATGAGGTGGTTGAGCACCAGCCTCTTCACCCCGGCATCGCTGGCGATGCGACCTGCCTGCTCGGCAAATGAGTGGCTGGCAAGCAGATGCTCTTTCAGCCGCGCCCCGTTGCCGGTCCTGGCGACCAGCCGCTCGATGCCTTCTTCCAGCATGGCCTCATGGACGAGAATGTCGGCATTTCGGGCAAAGCCTGCGAGCGGCGGAAAGAAGGCTGTGTCGGCCGAGAAGACGATGCTTTTGCCAGCGTGGTCGAAACGCAGCGCGAAACAGTCCGTGACCGGCGGATGGTCGACGCGCAGTGCCGAGACCTTCAGGCCGCGCTGCGCAAAAATCTCGCCCTCGCCGAATTCCACGATCGAAGCCATTTCGCGAATGTCCGGCCTGCCCTCATCGACGATGCGAATTTCAATGTCGAACTCCATCGCCTGGCAGAAGCGGCGCCAGTATTGGCCGGTGCCGGGCGGTCCGAACAGCGTCACCGGGCTGGCGAGGCCGGCGGTCCAGGCGGTGTGGAGCAACGGACCCAGTTCCAGCACATGGTCGGAATGCAGATGGGTGATGAAGACCAGGTCGAGCGCCTTCAGGCTGACGGCGGAATCGACCAGGCCGCGCGTGACGCCGAGCCCGCAATCGACGACGATGGTTCGCCCGCCCAGTTCCAGCAGCGACGAACTCGGCCACGGCCCGCCCGGCCGCAGCGCCGGGCCGCCCTTGGAGCCGAGAAGCACCAGCCGGTCGTTCATCGGGCTGATCTCAAGACCAGTCGCCCTCCGGCGTGCCGTTGAAACGCTTCTTCAGATCGGTCCAGCAATCGATGTAATTGTCCTGCCTTGTTTCAAGCTCGGCGCCGTAGCGGGTGAGCATTTGCGGGAATCGGGTCTCGAACATGAAGGCCATGGTGTTGTCGAGCTTGACCGGTTTCAGCTCGGAGCGCGAGGCCTTTTCGAAGCCAGGCGCGTCTGGGCCGTGGGCCAGCATCAGATTGTGCAGGCTGATGCCGCCGGGCACGAAACCTTCCTCCTTGGCGTCATACTGGCCGTGGATCAGGCCCATGAACTCGCTCATGATGTTGCGGTGGTACCAGGGCGGCCGGAACGTATCCTCCGCCACCAGCCAGCGCGGCGGAAAGATGACGAAGTCGATGTTGGCAGTGCCTTCCTCGCCGCTCGGCGCCGTCAGCACGGTGAAGATCGACGGATCGGGATGGTCGAACAGGATGGCGCCGACCGGAGAAAACGTCGCCAGATCATACTTGTAGGGCGCGTAGTTGCCGTGCCAGGCGACGACGTCGAGCGGCGAATGGCCAATCTCGGTGACATGGAAATTGCCGCACCATTTCACCGTCAGCCGGCACGGCGTCTCCTTCTCCTCAAACCAGGCGCAGGGCGTCTTGAAGTCGCGCGGATTGGCGAGGCAATTGGCGCCGATCGGACCGCGGTCGGGCAGCGTCAGCTTGGCACCATAGTTTTCGCAGACATAGCCGCGCACTTCCTTGTCGATGAGCTCGACCTTGAACACCAGCCCGCGCGGCAAAACGGCGATCTCGCCGGGCCGCAGCTCGATGACGCCCATCTCGGTGACGAAGCGCAAGGCGCCGACCTGGGGGACGACCAGCAACTCGCCGTCGGCGTTGAAGAAATGATCGTCGACCATCGAGCGGTTGGCGACATAGACATGCGCCGCCATGCCGCTTTGGCCCAGCACGTCGCCGGCGGTGGTGATGGTGCGCATCCCTTGAATGAAATCGGTCGGCTCCTTCGGCATCGGCACCGGGTTCCAGCGGTACTGGCCGAGCGCCAGCTCGTGGTCGCCGACATTGGGAGCGGTCTTCCACAGGGGATAGCTCGCCGCCTTGAAGCGGCCGGTGTGTTTTACGCTCGGCCGGATGCGGTAGAGCCAGGAGCGCTCATTGGTGCCGCGCGGGGCGGTGAAGGGCGAGCCCGAGAGCTGCTCGGCATAAAGTCCGTAAGCCGGCCGCTGCGGGGAATTGCGCCCTTGCGGCAGCGAGCCGGGCAGCGTTTCGGTCTCAAAATCATTGCCGAAGCCCGGCATGTAGGAAAATTCCATCCGATCCTCCCTGATCCCGACCGCCGCGAAGCGCGGCCTGCCGGCGATGTTGACCAAACTGGTTTCATTTGTAACCATCGAAAATGTAACTATCAACGGCTGATGCCGCATCCACGGTGCGCATATGGAAACCCTCGAACTCGAAAATTTCCTGCCCTACCGGCTTTACCGGCTGGCCGACGCTGTCAGCCGAGAATTTTCAAAAATCTACCGCGACCGTCACGGTCTGACGCGGCCGGAATGGCGCACACTCTCTGGGCTCGGACAGCGCGGCACGATGACCGCGACGGCGCTCGGCGAGCAGTCGGCCATGCACAAGACCAAGGTTTCGCGGGCGGTGGCGGAGCTTGAGCGGCGGCGCTGGCTGACGCGCACGCCGGACGAGAATGATCGGCGTGTGGAGCATTTGGCGCTGACCAAGGCGGGACTGGCCGCCTATCGCGAGATGGTGCCGCTGGCGAAAGCCTTTGAACGGCAGTTGCTGGCGAGGCTTGGTACGGAAGAGCGGGCGGCGATTGTGAATGGGGTGGCGGCGCTGGAGGCAAAACTCACCTTGGGTTGAGATCTTCCCATAAGTTCGACCGTCGCTGAAATCAGATCGCGAATGCGGCAGGCAACGCCCCTAGACCGTAATAGGCGCGTTCGGCTTCAATGAAGCCTCTGACACGGCTTCGAAATGCCGCCGGATCATCAATGTAGGCTAGAAGCGCCTGCGCTTGCGAAGCCGCGTGTCTTTGAGCGCTTTCAAACAGTCGCCTTGCCGTTTCAAAATCACCGGCCAAACCAGCCGCCACCCCGGCGTGGAAGGCCGCCCACTCGCCGTAGGCGCCCGGCTGCAATTCACTCACGAGGATTTTCGCTGTCGTTTGGACGGAAGGGAACATCGATCGGTGAACCTGATCGATTTCGACGACCTTCTTGGCCATTTGATCAACCGCGAGAAGAAACTGTGGCGGGCTCTCGAACGGAACGAACTGTCCAATGCGCTCAACGCGATCGAAGGTAATCGTTTCCGGAAGCGAACCCCAGAGCCAGTGGACTGCTACGTTAAGGTAAGTGCCCTTGGACCAGGAACTGGGCTGGAACTCGACTACACTTAGCCAGAAGCCGCGATCGGCGATCCAGATTCGGGACTGCCCTTTGCGTCGAAATCCGGCCGGCTTCAGTACGAGCTTTGCCTGCGAGGCAATGATACGACCGTGCTCATTGTCCGCCATCTTGCACCCACACGTGCCTCACCAATCCATCACCACCTTGCCCGAACTGCCGCTCCGCATCGCGTCAAACCCCGTCTGGAAATCGTCGATCCCAATGCGGTGCGTAATCAGACCCGACACATCCAGCGGCCCCTGCACCAGGGCGATCATCTTGTACCAGGTCTCGAACATTTCGCGGCCGTAGATGCCCTTCAAGTGCAGCATCTTGAAGATGACCTTGTTCCAGTCGATTTCGAAGCCGGTCGGCGCGATGCCCAGAATGGCGATCTTGCCGCCATTGTTCATGGTGTCGATCATGTCGCGAAAGGCGGGCGCGGCGCCCGACATTTCGAGGCCGACGTCAAAACCCTCGGTCATGCCCAGCGCCGGCATAATGTCGCGCAGTTTTTCCTTCGAGGCATCGACGACATGCTGGACGCCGAGCTTTTTGGCCAGCGCCAGCCGCACCGGGTTGATGTCGGTGATGACGACTTTTCGCGCCCCCACACATTGGGCAACGAGCGCGCCCATGATGCCGATCGGCCCGGCGCCGGTGACCAGAACGTCTTCACCGACCAGGTCGAAGGACAGAGCGGTGTGGACGGCATTGCCCAGGGGATCGAAGATCGCGGCGATCTCGTCGGGCACATCGTCGGGGATCGGCACGACATTGTGCTGCGGGATCGCCAGATATTCGCCGAAGGCGCCGGGGCGGTTGACGCCGACGCCGAGCGTGTTACGGCAGAGATGCCCCCTGCCGGCGCGGCAATTGCGGCAATGGCCGCAGACGATGTGACCTTCGCCGGAGACACGCTGGCCGACCTTGTATTCGGTGACCGCAGCGCCGAAATCGGCCACCGTGCCGACGAATTCATGGCCGGTCACCATCGGCACCGGCACGGTCTTCTGCGCCCACTGGTCCCAATTGTAGATGTGGACGTCGGTGCCGCAGATCGCCGTCTTCTTGACCTTGATCAGCACGTCGTTGGGGCCGATCTCCGGCACCGGCACCTCTTCCATCCAGATGCCCGGTTCGGCCTTGGCCTTCACCAGCGCCTTCATCATGTTCGACATGCTACAACTCCTTACCCTCCCCCTTGTGGGGAGGGTGGCCCGAAGGGCCGGGTGGGGGTCAAAAACTGGCGGAGGTCGTGACCCTGCAGACCCCCACCCCGCCTCCCGCCCGCTTGCTTCGCAAGCGGTCGGAAGTCGACCCTCCCCACAAAGGGGGAGGGTAAAACTCTCAGCCAATCACGCCCAGTTCCTTGCCGACTGCGGCGAATGCCGCCACGGCGCGGTCGATGTCGGCGCTGGAATGCGCCGCCGACATCTGCGTGCGGATGCGCGCCTGGCCTTTCGGCACCACCGGGAAGGAAAAGCCGATGACATAGATGCCGCGCTTCAGCATGCGCGCCGCCATTTCCTGCGCCAGGCTGGCATCGCCCAGCATCACCGGGATGATCGGGTGATCGGCGCCGGCCAATGTGAAGCCGAGCTTGCCCATCTCGGACCTGAACCGCGCCGCATTGGCATAGAGGCGCTCGCGTAGCGCATCGCCATTTCGGATCAGCTCGAAAACCTTGATCGAGGCGCCGGCGATCGCCGGCATCAGCGTGTTGGAGAAGAGATAGGGCCGCGAGCGCTGGCGCAGCCAGTCGACCACCTGGCTTTTGCCCGAGGTATAGCCGCCCGACGCGCCGCCCAGCGCCTTGCCGAGCGTGCCGGTGATGATGTCCACCCTGCCCTCGACGCCGCAATGCTCGGCCGAGCCGCGGCCGTTTTTGCCGACGAAGCCGACGGCATGGCTGTCATCGACCATGACCATGGCGTCGTATTTTTCCGCGAGGTCGCAGACGCCTTTCAGATTGGCGATGATGCCGTCCATGGAGAACACGCCGTCGGTGGCGATCAGGCGGAAGCGGCAGTCTTTCGCCTCTTTCAGCCGCGCTTCGAGGTCGGCCATGTCGTTGTTGGCATAGCGGAAACGCTTGGCCTTCGACAGCCGCACGCCGTCGATGATCGAGGCATGGTTCAGCGCATCGGAGATGATCGCATCCTCCTCGCCGAGCAGCGTTTCGAACAGGCCGCCATTGGCGTCGAAGCAGGAGCCGTAGAGGATGGTGTCGTCCATGCCGAGGAATGATGAAATCGTTGATTCAAGCTGCTTGTGCTCTTCCTGCGTGCCGCAGATGAAGCGCACCGAGGCCATGCCGTAGCCGTAGCGGTCGAGCGCGCCTTTGGCTGCATCGCGCAATTCTGAGCTGTCGGCGAGGCCGAGATAGTTGTTGGCGCAGAAATTCAGCACCTTGTCGCCGCCGACTTCGATCTCAGCCGACTGGGTCGAGGTGATCACCCGCTCGGATTTGTAGAGCCCGGCGGATTTCAGCCCTTGCAGTTCGTTGTCGATATGGGAGAGGAATGCCGCGCTCATGGATCAGGTCCTGTTGAGATTGGCGCGACTGTCGCGCTACGCGCACTAAAAATCCATCGCAAAAGCGACCGTTTCGGTGGCACGGCGGGCTCAACCCTGGCGCGACCCGATCGCATGGCCCGCATGCTGGAGTAGCAGGCACGCGAATACGGCTATGCCGCGAAAGAACATGATAACCATCTCGGCAGCTTTCGTTTACTGCCGAAGCAACAGTTCCGCCGGCTTCCAGACCTGTTAACCCTTTCAAGCCAATGGTCTTCTCGCCACGAATCAGTGGCAGAAATCCGTCGACCGAGGGGTCACCTAGAATATGTCGCAGCAGCCGGCGCAAACCGTCTCGGGCAAACTCATCCTGCTGATCAAGAGCGGCTACTGGCTGGCGCTGCTGATCATCGCCGCCATGGTGATGGCCTCCTTCATCCTGCTGCAGCAGATGATGGCGGCGCAACAGCACAACCATACTCTGCTCGACATCGTCAGCACCCAGAAGGCGCTGTCGCAGCGTATTGTCTTTTTGACCAGCGCAACCGGCTCCGCCGCGCGTGACAAGCAGCCGGCCCTGGTTGCCGCGCTGAAACAGGCGACCGCCGAGTTCGAGACGAACTACGACCTGCTGCTCAAACAGACGGGAGCCGACCCACTGTCACCGGCATTGTCCGATCCAAAGTCGATCGAGAGCGTGCTTTACGGCAAGCCGTTCCACCTCGACTATTTCTCGGTCGGGCTGGTCGCCAATGGCGAAAGGCTGATCTCGTCCTTCGAATCCCAGCTCTCCGGCAATGCCGCCTACAAGGGCGGCGGCGAGCGCGTCAATCTCGATGCTTCCGTCGCCAATGCGACGCTGTCGGGTTATGCCGCGCTCGGCCAACGCATCGCCGCATTCGCAGACGAGCGGTCGGAAAAGCTCCTCGATCTCCATCGCACCTTGTTCTACGCCACCATCGGCGTCATCGTCCTGGTGGCGCTTTTCATCTTCCGGCCGATGTCGAAGGCGATCCTGCGCAAGACGCACGAGCTTGTCGATGCCCGCAATTCGATGGCCTTCATCGCCGTACATGACGGGCTGACCGGCCTGCACAACCGCACCTTCCTGACCGATCACTTCGAAACGCTGATCAAGGGCGCGCATCGCCGGCGTGAGAGGCTGGCGGTGATCCAGCTCGACCTCGACCGGTTCAAGCAGATCAACGACACACTCGGCCACGCCGCCGGCGACTATGTTCTGGTCGTCACCGCGCAGCGCATGCGCGATTCCTGCCGCGCGTCGGATCTCTGCGCGCGCCTTGGCGGCGACGAATTCGTGATGATCCTCAATGGCGCCGGCGGCCCCGAGGACATCAACATGCTGGCCCGGCGCATCCTGGAGGAGATCAACGAGCCGATTACCTTCCAGGGCACGACCATCCTTCCAGGGGCCAGCGCCGGCATTGCCGTCTATCCCATCGACGCCGACAATGCCGAGGATCTGCTCGTCCACGCCGACCTCGCGCTCTATTCCGCCAAAAAGCTCGGCGGCGGCAGCTTCTCGTTCTTCTCCGAGGAACTCAGGCGCGAGCTAGACTACCGCAAGCAGCTCGAGCACGACATCAAGGTCGCGATTTCGGAGAACGCCTTCCAGGTCTATTTCCAGCCGCAGGTGTCGCTGAGCAACGGCGCCATCAGCGGCATCGAGGCGCTGGTGCGCTGGAAGCATGCCGAGCGCGGCATGATTGCGCCGGGCGAGTTCATTCCGGTCGCCGAAAAATGCGGCTTCATGCCCGAGATCGGCCGCATCGTCTTTACCAAGGCGATCGAGCAAGCAGCCGAATGGGATCGCGCCGGCATCGCTTTCGGCCGGCTTGCCGTCAACGTGTCCGGCACCGAGCTGCGCGAACCCGACTTCGACCGCTTCCTGTTCGCGACGCTGGAAAAGGCCGGCCTTGCTCCGCAGAAACTGTCGCTGGAAATCGTCGAATCCGTCATTCTCGACGACGAGAAGACGGGCATCGCGGCGAAGCTGCGCCACATCCGCGCTGCTGGCGTCCATCTTGAGCTCGACGATTTCGGCACCGGCTATGCCTCGCTCAGCCACGTCAATCCCAACGAGATCGACCGGCTGAAGATCGACCGCCGCTTCGTCCAGAACATCAACGAGAATGGCGACAACACCAAGATCGTGCGCGCCATCACCGAGCTGGCGCGCGGTCTCGGCATTTCGATCGTCGCCGAGGGCGCGGAAACCGAAGCCGAGCTCGATTCGCTGTTGGCAATCGGCTGCGACCAGGTGCAGGGCTATTCCATCGCCTTCCCGATGCCGCAGGACAAAGCGCGCGAATGGCTGCTGGCGCGCAGCCCGAAGAAAGCCAAGCTGAAGGTGCTTCAGGGCAATTTAGCCTAGACTATTGCCCACCGGTGCCGGTTATTTGGCCGGCGCGACATTCGCCCGCAATGCCGCCAGCACCTCGGCGAACTCCGCCAGCCTGTCGTCCGGCAATCCCGCGCGCAGCCGCTTGTCGAAGATGAGAGCCGCCGCCCGCAGCTTCAGGAACATCGTTTCGCCCGCCTGCGTCAGCTCGACCAGATGAACCCGGCGGTTGTCCGGATCGCGGCGGCGCGTCAGCAAGCCTTGCGCCTCCATGGCGTTGAGATGGTGGGTGAGCGTGGCGCCCTGGATGCCGATCATGCCGGCAAGTTCGCGCTGGTTGGCAAGCTCGCTCGACTTGACCGAAAGCAAGGTCAGCCACACCGGCAGCGTGCCGCCGGCCTCGACCAAAGCGGCGTCAAAGGCCTGCGCCACCAGCTTGGAGGTGCGCGCGAGATTCATGCCGATTGGCGGACGGTCAAAGGGAGTCATGCGCCGACAGTAGAACAAGGCGCCGAGCGATGGAACGCGGCATTATACATTGACATCGAACAATTTGATATCTAACTATTATGCGTGTCGATCTACCGAGTTCGTATCATCCTGCATTCGACAGGGATCCGAGGACGGGCGGCGGGCAAGGAGGAAGCGGTCATGCAATATGTCTACATCGTCGTTATCGGCCTTCACGTCATGGCCGGTGTGTTCTGGGCCGGCACCACCATCACGCTTGTCCGCGACCCCGAGATCAGGGCGGAGCGCTTTATCGGACCGCAAATGGGCTCGGCCGGCATGGTGTTCGTGACCGGCGCCCTGCTCTGGTATTTCTTCCACGGCGCCTATTTCGGCTCGATGGAAATGGTGCTGGCGCTAGGCATCCTGGCCGCCTTCGCCGCTGCCGGCGTTCTCAGCGTCGTCGTCCGCAAGACCAGCCGGCAGCTTGCCGGCGCGGACGCCGCAACGGAAGCGGCGCTGCGCACCAAAATGGCCCGCGGCGAGCGCATCGCCGCCTGGCTGCTGGTGCTCACCGTGCTTTGCATGGCGACCGCCAGGATGATTTGAGCCCTGCCGCACGTCGCCTCCCGGTTGAAGACCATTCCGCATCGTGCGTCGCCTGGCTCTCGGCTGGTGGCGTACGCGGCGCGCAGTTCGGACGGATGTGCAAGGTGGCTCTCCGCACAGAGGTTTGGCTGCGCGCCACCCATCACTTTGATCGATCGGGATGCGCCCGCCGGAAGGGTGAGATCGAGCTTTGGAACAAGCCGTAGGCCGGCTTGTAGGCTCAAACCCGCAAGCCGAACCTGATGCCATCATAGATGGCGGCGTGGATGTTGCGCGAGGCGACCGCATCGCCGATGCGCAACAGCACGAAGCCGCCTTCGGGGTTGCGTGAAGGAAAAATATCGCCGCCGCCGACCAGCCGCTCGTAATCGACCGCGCCACCATTCTTCGACAGCGGTTTCAGCTGGAGATAGAGATCGTCGAGCGGCGCCGTGCCGTGCTCGACCACCACCTGGTCGACCCGCCTTTCGCCACGCCAGCCATCGGCAAAGTCGGACGCGAGTTCGGCGACCAGCTGGTTGCCCTCGCGCCGTACCGAGCGCAGCCTGGTGTTGATGGTGATGGTGACGCCCTTCTCCTGGAAGGCGCGCATATAGGGCACGTGGTTCATGCCGCCCATTTCGGGGGCGAAGAAGCGCTCCGGCGAAACCAGCTCCAGCTTCGAACCGGCATTGGCGATCAGCTCCGCCGCGCCCATGCCCTGATGGCCGCCATTGTCGTCGAAGAGCAGCACGTTCTCCGCCGGCTTGACGCTGCCGGCCATGATGTCCCAGCTCGACGTGACGAGATTGTCGCCTGATGTCAGCGGCGGGTTCTGCGGCAGGCCGCCGGTGGCGATCACCACCACGTCGGGCGACAGCGCCAGCACATCGTCCTGCTCGGCCCATGTATCGTAGCGGATCCCGACGCCGAGCCGGTCGAGTTCGGCCAGCCGCCAGTCGATGATGCCGATCAACTCCTTGCGGCGCGGGTTCTGCGTTGCCAGCCGAACCTGGCCGCCGGCCTGACCGGAGGCTTCAAGCACCGTGACATGATGGCCGCGTTCGGCCATCACGCGAGCTGCCTCGAGCCCGCCAGCGCCAGCGCCAACGACAACGACGTTCCGCCTGGGCCCTTCGGTCTTCAGGATGATATGCGGAATCTCGGCCTCGCGGCCGGTCGCGGCATTGTGGACGCACAGCGCCTCACCGCCTTCATAGATACGATCGAGGCAATAGGTGGCGCCGACGCAAGGCCGGATCTCGTGCTCGCGACCTTCCATGACCTTCTTGATGATGTGCGGGTCGGCGATATGGGCGCGGGTCATGCCGACCATATCGAGCTTGCCGGTCGCGATGGCGTGGCGCGCCGTGGCGACATCGGAAATCCGCGCCGCATGGAAGGTCGGAAATTTTGTTGCCGCCCTCACCTCGCCGGCGAAATCGAGATGCGGCGAAGAGCGCATGCCGGTCACCGGGATAACCTTGGTGAGCGCCGCATCGCTTTCGATCGAGCCGCGGATGATGTTCAGGAAATCGACCTTGCCGGAATTGGCGAGCCGTCTGGCGATCTCGACGCCCTCCGCCTTTGACAGGCCTTTGTCAAAATCCTCATCGGCGACCATGCGGATGCCGACGATGAACTTTTCACCGACGGCAGCCCGCACGGCATCCAGCACCATGTCGGTGAAGCGCAGCCGGTTGTCGAGCGAACCGCCGAACTCGTCGTCGCGATGGTTTGTGGCCGGCGACCAGAACCCGTCCATCAGATGGCCGTACGATTCGAACTCGATGCCGTCGAGGCCGGCCGCCTGGCAGCGCTGCGCAGCGGACGCATAGTCGGCGACGATGCGCTCGATGTCCCAGTCCTCGATGGTTTTCGGGAACGCGCGGTGCGCCGGCTCACGCACCGGCGAGGCCGACAGCACCGGCAGCCAGTCGGCCTTGTTCCAGCCGGTGCGGCGACCAAGATGGGTGATCTGGATCATCACCTTGCAGTCATGCTCGTGGCAGGCGTCCGCCAGTTCGGCCAGCCACGGCACGATGCGGTCGTCATAGACATGCAGATTGCCAAAGGCGGCCGGGCTGTCGCGCGAGACGATGGCCGAGCCCGCCGTCATGGTCAGCGCCATGCCGCCCTTGGCCTTTTCGGCGTGGTAGAGCCGGTAGCGCTGTTTCGGCATGCCGTCCTCTGAATAGGCCGGCTCGTGGCTGGTCGACATCACCCTGTTCTTCAGCGTCAGGTGTTTGAGCTGGTAAGGCTGGAGAAGCGGGTCGTTGCTGGTCATCATCTTCCTGCCGTTCCAGTTTGTGTCGGAGCAGCGCGCGCTGCTCCAGTTCTTGTCTTGAGCATCGAATTTATCCGAAAATCGCTGCACACTTTTTGATCCGATGCTAATGAGCGCGGAAAATCCCCAGGAAAACCACGATGATCGATACCAAAACCCTCACCCAGCTCGGCGCCCACGTCGAGACGCCACAGAGCCCGGAGACCGCGGTCCTGGAGACCGTGCCGTTCCAGCGCGGCGACGGACCGCCGGCGATCGTGCGCTTCACCTGCCCGGAATTCACCTCGCTCTGCCCGGTAACCGGACAGCCGGATTTCGCTCATATCGTCATCGACTACGCACCCGATGCCACCCTTGTGGAATCGAAGTCGCTCAAACTGTTCATGACCTCGTTTCGCAACCATGGCGCTTTCCATGAAGACTGCACGGTGATGATCGGCCGCCGCATTGTGGCGGCAACGAAGCCGCTGTGGTTGCGCATAGGCGGCTATTGGTATCCGCGCGGCGGCATTCCGATCGATGTCTTCTGGCAGACCGGCGCTCCGCCCGAAGGCGCCTGGTTGCCCGACACCGGCGTTGCCCCCTATCGCGGCCGTGGCTGAACTGACGTCAGCCATAGGCGGCTCGGCAGAGCTTTGTCGCCAGAAAGGGAAGGACGGCATCGCGATAGCGCGGCTGGTCATACCGCAGCAGGTCCACATGGCCCGCTCCTTCGAACCAGACCAGTTGTGAGCCGGCAGCAGCGCTGTGCGGCGCCTGCACCTGGCTGCGATTGATGAAGGGATCGGTGCTTCCCGCAAGCAGCATCAGCGGTTCACCGATCTGGCCGAGGCGATCGACCGGCCTGACATTGTCGGCGCTCAACCCCAGACGAAGCGGCATCTGCGCCAAAAGCACATCGGCCTGAAAACCGCGCCAGAAGTTGAAAGGCATGCGCCATGCCGTGGTCTCGCGCAAACTCGCGTAAAGCTGCTCCAGAACATAGGCATCGGCGGGCGCTTGCTGTGCCGCAAAGACGAAAGCAGCGGCGCCTAGCGACGAGCCGACAGCGCCAAGCTTCTGGCCAGGAAAACGTTGCCTGGCATAGGCAATGATGCGGGCGGCGTCCTGCGCTTCCGTGTAGCCGAAACCTTGAATGGCACCGCCGCTCTCGCCGTGCCCGGACAGGTCGAACAGGACGACGGAATAGCCGGCGTCGAACAAAAGTTTCGCTCTTTGAACCAGGGCCAGCCTGTTGGCGCCGCGCCCATGCAGCAGTACGACCGCGCCGCAGCTGCCCTTTCGATCAGCCGCCCAGCCGACCAGATCAGGAGCGCCGGGCTGGTCGAGCACGACGCGCTCGACGGGCAAATCGCCGGGAGCCGCCAAAGCTTGCCAAGGCGCGCGGGCGATCAGCATCGTGCCGATGTGCCAGTCGAGGCCGCAGCCGGCAGCGCCCAACCCGACCAACGCGATCGCGAGCAAAACGCGAAGCTTCATTGCCGACCACCCGGAAACAATCGGCGGCTTATTCGCACTGATACTGGCTGAGCGCCCATTCACCGGTCACCGAAAGCAGATCGGATATCTTCCAGTCGCCGTCGACCTTCTTCAGCTTCCACTCCAGCCGGTGCTGGTTGCCTTCGACGACGAAGGCGACCACCACCTTGGCCTGGTCACCATTGACGGCCTCGATGCTCTTCAGGCTCTTGTCGATCGCAAGCTTGTCGTAATCGGCATTGTCGAGCGCCATGTTGGGGTCGAGGCATTCGCCCTGCCCGGATTTGCGCAACGCGTCGCTCTTGTCGAGTACGGTCTTGGCCGGGTCGACGAAGTTCTTGCGCTGGGTCGGATCGAGCTCCAGTCCGAGATGTTCGTAGAACGGCTTGACCACAGCCGTCGGCGAGCCCGCCAGGACGGGCGCGGCCGGCTCGGCCGGCGGCCGCCCAACCGGCGGTGTCGCCGGCTCCACCGCTGTCCCGGGTGGATTTGCGGGCGGTGCTGCGCCGCCCGGCACTGTCTCGGCCGGGGCATTTGCAGGTGGCGGACCGAGCAGCCCTTGAGCGGCAGCCGTGTTCAATCCTGCCAGCAGGCATACAGTCAACAAAGTCGGAAGACGGCTATGGGCCATCACGCATCACTCCAGGCCCGATCAGTCACATACCGGCCGAAACGTTCAGCCATGTCATCGGCGCCTGGCGGCAAAGATGCAGACTTTGAGGAAGCTAACAAGCCCTCGATTGCTTGCTCCGCCCGGGTGGTTCCCGCGCGAAGCGCTGCAATCCGCAAACCTATTTCTGCGCAATGGTTGGCGGGTTCGGACCGTCAGCCGTGTTGCCGTTGAGCTGATTGGTGCCATAGGACGATATGGCACCGCCATTAACGATGGCCGTGCCCGTCGCATTACCGGAGATCGTCGATCTGCCGACCCGGATGGTCGCGTTGGCGCCGTCGGCACGCAGGCCGCCTGCCGCTCCGTTGTTGGCCACGGCAACGCCGTCAACCATGATGTTGATCGCAGGCCCGCCGACCGGATTCAGGATGCTGATGCCGGCATTCGTGTTGCCCGACACGCTGCTATCCACGATCGTCGTGTTGGAGCCGCCCGTGTTGCTGGTGCCGTCAGCCTTCACGCCGGCCAGGTTGTTGTTCTCGATCGTCGAGTTCTCGATGATGACCTTGGCAACGCCGGCTGCGGTCGGCTGGATATGAACGCCGTCCGCGCCGTTGCCGGTGATGAAGCTGTTGGTGATATAGAGTTCGGACGCGCCCGACGGTGCGAACAGGATGCCGTTGCCGTTCGGCGCCGCAGAGCTGTTGCCACGAATGACGCAATCCTCGATGTGCAAGGCGGCGCCGACGAGAAAGCGGACGCCATTGATTCCAGGCGATGCCGTCGCTGTGTCGATATCGAGACCGCGCAGAACGACGACGTCGGTCGCCAACGCGTTGATGGTCACTTGCGTCCCCGCATTCGATATGCCTGCCTCGACGTCCTCGCAAGCGATCGTTATCGACTTGGTGATCGTCACCGCGCCAAAGCCGCCCGGGTCGACGCAATTGATTTCGCCGCCGGCAGCCGTTTTCGAGATCGCGCCGGCGAAAGTCTTGCAAGGTGCGGTGCGGCTGCACGGATTGACGTCGTCGCCAACGCCGGAAACCCACGTCCGGGGCGCCTGCGCGGACGCCGGCGTGGCAAGACAAGCCATCACCATGGCGACTAAAATAGAAGATACCATGTATACAATTTTATTCATCTTCTCACCCCCTCAATGGAAAACAACTACTATCGCAGATATGCAATAGAAATCTAACACACCACAGCCAAAAGAGCAACTATACCACAATTCAATCTGAAATCGGCTCTGTTTCTCGGCCGGCAAAAGCGATCCCCGCGAAGATTGCGATGGTCTCACTGACAGCCCGGTGGAGCGGACCGACAAATCGGGCGCCCTTGGCAAGACATCGATTTCGGTCGTCTTGTAATCTGGCTGTCAGCCACGCCCTACTTCGCGTGGTCCTGCCTCGAGATCATGTCATCAGGACTGGCAGTCGACAACGACAGAGAGGACTGGTGGCAGTACTCCGGGACCCGCCCGGTCATTCAAACTGGTTGCGCGTCCAGCCATAAAATGCACTTGGCGCGGTGTTGCCGCGCCAAGCGTTGCTATCAACAGTTAACCCCTGCAGCTATTTCAGCGCGATGGTTGGCGGATTGGGGCCGTCAGCAGTGTTGCCGTTGAGCTGGTTGGTGCCGTAGGACGAGATCAACCCGCCGTTGACGATGACCGTGCCGGTGCCATTGCCGGAGATCGTCGAGCGGCCGACGCGGATGGTTGCGTTGGCGCCATCGACACGCAGCCCGCCGACCACGCCGTTATTGGCGACGGCAACGCCGTCGACCATCATGCTGATCACCGGCCCACCAGCCGGATTGAATATGCTGATGCCGGCGTTGGTGTTGCCCGACACGCTGCTGTTCACGATCGTCGTGTTGGAGCCGCCCGTGTTGCTTGTGCCGTCAGCCTTCACACCGGCCAGGTTGTTGTTCTCAATGGTCGAGTTCTCAATGATGACCTTGGCAACGCCGCCGGCGGTCGGCTGGATATGAATGCCGTCATTGTTGCCGGTGATGAACGAGTTGCTGACATAAAGTTCGGCTGTGCCCGACGGTGCGAACAAAATGCCGTTGCCGTTCGGCGCCGCAGCCGTGTTGTCGCGAATGACGCAATCCTCGACATGCAAGGCGGCGCCGGCAAGAAACCGGATTCCATTGAGACCTGGCCCAGCCGTCGCGCTGTCGATATCGAGACCGCGCAGAACGATGATGTCGGTCGCCAACGCGTTGACGATGATGCCATTCACCGACGCATTCAACACGCCCGCCTCAACGTCCTCGCAGGCGATCGTCATGGATTTGGTGATGGTCACCCCGCCGAAGCCGCCTGGATCGATGCAATTGATTTCGCCGCCGGCGGCGGTTTTCGAGATCGCACCGGCGAAGGTCTTGCAAGGTGCGGTACGGCTGCACGGATTGGCGTCGTCGCCAACACCGGAAACCCATGTCCGGGTCGCCTGTGCGGACGCCGGCGTGGCAAGACAAGCCACTACAATTGCAACTAGAATTGATGACAATAGATATGTGATCGATTTCATATGCCCCACCCTCCAAATTTTGAGCAAGTTAATACTTGCAGCCGAGCAAGGAAACGTACCCCGCCACCCCTAAAAAAGCAACTACTGATGTGACCGGCCGTGCGGATGCAACTGTTTCTGGATCCGGCTTTTCTGCAACCGCAAAATAATGCTGAATCGCCGTAAAATATAGCGACCATCACAAAAGATGTTACGATATTTTGCTTAGCAATTTTATGGCTGTCGCGCTGAGAGACCGCCGTTACAGCATGAAAACAATCACTGACCCAGGGTGCTGACCGTTGCACGATTCGGCAAGCCGCGACAATTGCGGCTGTCATGGGCCGAATACACCCTCGCCTGGACCCGGCGGCGGCGATTATGTCTGAATGCTGCCAATATGCTGGCGAGCCGCGACGCCGGAACAGCGCGTCGGGATCACTCCGGCGCTTTGTCGGGCATGCATTCCAGCGCGCTCAGCGTCCAGCTGCTGGTCTTGGAGGTAATGTCGGCGACCTTCCATTTGCCGTCGATTTTCTTCAGCGACCACAGCATTTCGCGTTTGGAATCATCGCCTTCCGCAAAAAGGCTGAAGGTGGCGGTGACTTCGGCCGTATCGCCATTGACGGTCTCGGCCAGCTTCAATGTCTTGGCAATCGACTTCTGGTCGAAATCCTGCGCGTCGAGGCCGGGATCGAAGTCGAGGCAGGCGACTTCGTCGGGCTTGTTCTTCGTGGCCTGGTCGTTGAGATCGAACAGCTTGGTCACCGGCTCGGTGAAGCGGTCGCGGTACTTTGCATCTCCCTCGAATTTCACCTCGGGCAGATAAAAGAACTTCACGGCGTTGGAAGCCGGCCCGGCCAGCACCGTCGCTGGCAAGGCAATCGAAAAGACAGCGGCAAGCACTATCGGTTTCATGCAGGATCTCCGGACGTTTGGCGGCAAGGTGCAATACCAGACATCCTGCATATCGGTTTTTTTGCGGCTCATGAAGCCCCGGCTGCACCGTCTCAGCCATCAAGCCAGACGTTCTGCAGGTCCATCTCGAAGGTCTGGTGGACGCCGTAGTTCTTCACCTTCTTGTTCATGTGGCTGTAGAGCTTCTGCCAGAAGGGTTGAATGATGACGCCGGAATCCTGCAGGATCTGCTCGACATCCTTCATCACCTCACGCCGCTTCTCCACATCGATCAGCGACAGCGCCTGCTTCAGCTTGGCGTCGAAGTCCGGGTTGGAATAGGCCAATTCATTCCAGGCTTCGCCGGTGCGATAACCAAGCGCCAGCACCTGGACGCCAAGCGGGCGCATGTACCAGATGGTCATCGAATAGGGATATTTCGTCCAGTCGTTCCAGAAGGTCGAGCCCGGCAGCACCGTGCGCTTCACCTTGATGCCGGCGTCGCGCAGCTGGCCCGCAATCGCGTCGCCGGTGTTCTTCTGCCAATCGTCCTCGACGGTGATCAGCTCGTGCTCGAAATCGGCCTGCCCTGCGTCCGCCATCAGCTTCTTGGCGCCGGCCGCGTCGCGCGTCTTCTTGGGCAGCGCGAAATATTCAGGATGGATAGGGCTGACATGGTGGTTTTCACCGACCGTCCCTCGCCCGGCATAGCCGAGTTCCAGCACCGCATTGTTGTCGACCGCCATCTGCAGCGCGCTGCGCACCCGCTGGTCGTCATAGGGCTTGTGGGTAACGTTCGTGCGGGCAACCAGCGTGGTTGCCGTCGCAACCTCGGACTTCTCCAGCCCCATCTTATCCAGGATGTCGATGAAGTCGGCCGGCGTCTCGAAATTGAGGTCTATCTCGCCGGATTCGAAGGCGTTGATCGAAGCGTTGAAGTCGGTGCCGTAGTCGATGAACTCGACGCTGTCGAGCGGCGCTTCACCACCCCACCACTTGCCGTTTTCACGACGCTTGACCACCGCCTTCTGGCCAACATCGTAGGAGACCAGTTCGAACGGGCCCGTGCCGATCGGCTTCTTGACCGGGTCGGCGCCTTCGGCGTCGAAATTGCGGTGGACGACGAGCGCGGGATAATCGGTGAGGTTCGGGATCAGCGAAATGTCGGGCGCGCTGAGCGTCAGCTTGACCGTATTGTCGTCGACCTTGGCGATCGCGCCTTCCCTGGCCTTGCCCGACTTTTCGTCGATCAGCCCGCCGACGCGAGCGGCCATGGAGTTGCCGGCGACCTTCTTCTCGCACCAGCGGGTAACATTGAAGACCACGTCATCGGCGTTGAAGGCATCGCCATTGTTCCAGGTGATGCCCTTGCGCACATGCAACGTGTATTCCGTGGCGTTGTCATTGATGTCCCAGCTTTCGAGCAGCACTGGCTCGAAGGTGAATTCCCTGGTGTAGCGGACCAGCGGCTCCAGCCAGCAGCGCGAGATGTTGGCCAGTTCCACCCAGTCATAGGTGCGCGGATCTTTTTGTGCCTTGACCGACATCGATATGTGCAGCGTGCCGCCCTTCTTCGGCTCCTCGGCAAAAGCCTGTCCCGGCGCGGCAAGGCCGATCATGCCGTAGGCCAGCGCCGTCGATGCGCCGAACGCACTTGCCAATGCAAGAAACTCGCGCCGGTCCATACGGCCAGCACGCGTCTCTTGCGCCATCGCCTCGATGGCCGTCGGCACGCGATCGCCATTGCTTTTGAAAAGTGTCATGTCTTTCTCCCTTGCGGTTCCCATCGGGTCTTCGCCCGTTATCAACTCATTCGTCGTTCTCTTAGCTAACGCTGTCGGGCAGCCTCTCTTCGCGCTGCGCGATAAAGTCCCTGAGGCCCTCGGCAATGCCCTCATCGAGTTTCGGCTCTTCATAGTCGGCCAGCATGTTGCGGGCTTTCTCGCGGCCGCGCGTGTCGTGGTCCTTCGCCCCTCCGGCCTTCCATTGTTCGTAGGAGTTGAAATCCATGATGGTGGGCATGAAGAATGCCGACTCGTAATGATCGAGCGTGTGCTGGGTGCCGAGGAAATGGCCCTGCGGCCCGACTTCGCGGATCGCCGCCATGGCCTCCTTGAAATCGTCGAACGGCAGGCCGCCGGCATATTTATACCAGCCGACAAGCTGCTCGCAGTCGGTGGCGAATTTCGAATAGCCGCATGTCAGCCCGGCCTCCAACCAGCCGGCGGAGTGCCAGATATAATTGGCGCCGGCGAGGATGGCGGCATGCATCAGCATGTTGGATTCATAGCCGGCCTGGGCGTCGTTGAGCTTGGAGCCGACATGGAAGCCGGAGGTTCGCCAGGGCAGTTTGTATTTCCGCGCCAGCGCGCCCATCAGATACATCATCTGGGCGGCTTCCGGCGTGCCGCCCATCGGCGCGCCGGTCTTCATGTCGACCGTCACCATGAACTGGCCGTAGATTTGCGGCGAACCCGGGCGCAGCAGTTGGGTGAAAGCGACGCCGGCCAGTGCTTCGGCATTGACCTGCGCCACCGCGCCGACGGCCGAGGCCGAAGTCGATGCGCCGCACAGCGCGAAGGGCGCCAGGATCAGCGGCTGATTGCTGCGGGCATAGACCTTCATCGCGTCCAGCATGGTGGCGTCCCATACCAGCGGCGAGTTGCAGTTGGTAATCGACACCAGCACCGGGTTGTCGCGAACGAAATCTTCGCCAAAGACGATGCCCGCCATCGCCATCGTGTCTTCGGCCCGATCTTTGGAAGTAACGATGCCCATGAACGGCTTGTCGGAATGCTTCAGCGCCGAATGGATGATGTGGAGATGCCGTTTCGGCACCGCGATCTCCATCGGCTCGCAGATGATCGAACTCGACGAATGCAGCGCCGGGGCCATGTAGGCGAGCTTGTGAAAATTGTTGAGGTCTTCAAGCGTGCCATAGCGCCGGTTGTTATCGAGGTCACGCACGTAAGGCGCGCCATACATCGGCGCGAAGATGGAGTTCTTGCCGCCGACGCGCACGGTGCGCTCGGGATTGCGCGCATTGAGAGTGAACTCGGATGGAACCTTCGCGACCAGTTCCATCAGGAGGCCGCGGTCGATGCGGACGCGTGTCTCGGACACGTCGGCGCCCGCCGCCTTCCACATGGCGATCGCCTCGTCGTCGCGGAACTCGCAACCGACCTCTTCGAGGATGGCGAGTGACTCCTGGTGGATCAGTTCCACCGCCTCGTCCGGGACCATCTGGTAGGTGGGGATCTCGCGGACCAGCGTTGGGAACGAGGTGACGGGGGCGCTCCTCAGCGCCTTGCGTCCGAGGCGACCGCCGCCGCGGCGGTGGGTTTGCTCGGTCAGTTCAGCGGCCGGTGCGTTCATGGAGCCTCCTCATTCCGTCCAACCAAGTTAGCGAGAGGAAATATGGATGTGATGCTGGAAAATCCTGATCTCTTGTATAAGCTCAGCTTATGCGAAGCCTGCGCCATCTCCTACCCTCGGCCGGCAGCCTGATCGTCTTCGAGGCGGCGGGCCGGCTGTCGAGCTTCACCGCCGCCGGGCGCGAGCTCGGCATGACGCAGGCCGCCGTCTCCTATGCGGTGCGCGGGTTGGAGGAACAGCTTGGCGCGCAGTTGTTCCAGCGCCGCCACCGCCAGGTCGTCCTGACAGAAGCGGGCGAACGCTTCCATGCCGACGTCTCGCTCGGCCTGTCGCATATCCGCAAATCGGCGGAGGATCTGCGCCTGCAGGCGACCGGCGGTCATGTCACGCTGGCGGCGTCGACCGCCTTCGGCTCGTTCTGGATGATGCCGCGGCTGCAGCAGTTCCGCGACGAACTGCCGGGCATCGACTTGCGCATCCAGACCGCCGACCGCGATCTCGACATCATCGCCGAGGGCATCCCGCTCGCCGTTCGCGGCGGCGAACCGCGGGACTGGGCCGATTATCATTCGCTGCCGCTGGCCGACGAGGAGATTTTTCCGGTGGTTGGCGCCAGCTATCTCGCGAAATTCGGCATGCCAAGGAGCGTCGCGGAGCTGGCGACGCATCGCCTGATCCACCTCGAGGAGCCCTACCGCGAGGCGGCTAGCTGGGACGAATGGTTCCAGTCGGCGGGCGGCAGCCTCGACAACACCGCCCGCGGCCTGCGCATCAACGATTACGGCCTCGTGATCCAGGGCGTCATGGAGGGCCAGGGCATCGCGCTTGGCTGGCGGCATCTGGCCGAACGGCTCCTGGCGTCGGGGCTGCTGGTGCCGGTGACCGACCATGTGCTGAGAACCGGCAAGGCGTTCTACGTGGTTTGGCCGAAGAACCGGGAGTTGAGCGAGAATGCGCGGAAAGTCAGGGACTGGCTGGCGGCGCAGGCTTGAAATCGGTTGCAGCGTAGTCACTATCGCGGAGTTCCTTCACACCCCCCTCTGTCCTGCCGGACATCTCCCCCGCAAGGGGGGAGATTGGCAGTTCATATGTCGCGTCACCCTTCAAGCATTGAAGATTGGCGAAAGCCGTCGTGACATCTGATCTCCCTCCTTGCGGGGGAGATGGCCGGCAGGCCAGAGGGGGGTGCTGTCCCGCTGGCGTCTCCAATGTCCGGCATTCATTGAAGCCTTCCGCACACCCTTCGAATCCGCCTATAATACCCCCATGCCCATTCGCCAGCTTTCCGAAACGATGATCAACCAGATCGCCGCCGGCGAAGTCATCGAGCGTCCGGCGAGCGTGGTGAAGGAACTGGTCGAAAACGCGCTCGACGCCGGCGCCTCCCGCGTCGAGGTCGTCACTGCCGGCGGCGGGCTGAACCTGATCCGCGTCACCGATGACGGCTCCGGTATCCCCGAACAGGAACTGGCGCTGGCCATTGCGCGCCACTGCACCTCGAAACTTGCCGACAACATTCATGATATCCGCTCGCTCGGGTTCCGTGGCGAGGCATTGCCGTCAATTGGTTCGGTGTCGCGACTGTCGGTTCGCTCGCGCACGGCCGCAGGCGACGCTGCAGCCGAGATCGCCATCGAAGGCGGCCGCGTTTCGGCGGTCAAACCGGCGGCGGCCAACCGCGGCACCACGGTCGAGGTGCGCGACCTGTTCTTCGCCACGCCGGCGCGGCTCAAATTCATGAAGGGCGAGCGCGCCGAAAGCTCCGCCACCAGCGACGTGGTCAAGCGCATCGCCATCGCCTTCCCTGCCGTGCGCTTTACGCTCGCCGGCTCCGACCGCTCGACGCTGGAATTGCCGGCAACCGACGACACGGCGGAAGGCAGCCTGCGCCGCGTCGCGCAAGTCATGGGCGCCGAGTTTCCCGACAATTCCATCGCTATCGACGCCAGCCGGGACGGCGTGCACTTGACCGGCCACGTCTCGATCCCGTCCTTCACCCGCGCCAACGCGCTGCAGCAATATGCCTATGTCAACGGCCGTCCGGTGCGCGACAAGCTGATCGCCGGCGCCATTCGCGGCGCCTTCGCCGACGTGCTGCCGCGCGACCGGCATGCTGTCACGGTGCTGTTCCTGACGCTTGATCCGGCGACCGTCGACGTCAATGTCCACCCAGCCAAGGCCGATGTTCGCTTCCGCGATCCCGGCCTGGTGCGCGGGCTGATCGTCGGCGCCATCCGCGAGGTGCTGGCCAATGCCGGCATCCGCGCCGCCACCAGCGGGGCCGCCGGGATGGTGGCGGCGTTCCGGCCGGGAGCCGCCTCCTACGCCCATGCGGGTCCTGCCAACGGTCATCGCAGTTATGACGCGGCCTACCGGGCCTCGGGCTTTTCGGGCTTTGACCGCTCGCCACAGCGGCCGCTGGATATGGGATTTGACGGCGCCGGCTTCCGCGAAAACGACCAGGCTGCATTCGACGCCGGTCCGCTCGCCAGCGCCGATGCGCGTGCCGGCTTAGCCGAGCCGGCCGAGACGCTGCTCGGCACCGCGCTGGGCGCCGCCCGCGCGCAGGTCCACGAGAACTACATCGTCGCCCAGACCAGGGATTCGCTTGTCATCGTCGACCAGCACGCGGCGCATGAGCGGCTGGTCTACGAGGCGCTGAAGAATGCCCTGCACTCGCGCGCGGTGCCCTCGCAGATGCTGCTTCTGCCGGAGATCGTCGACCTGCCGGAGGAGGACGCCGAGCGGCTGGCCATGCATTCCGAAACGCTGGCCCGGTTCGGCCTCGGCATTGAGCGTTTCGGTCCCGGCGCGGTGGCGGTGCGCGAGACGCCGTCGATGCTCGGCGAAACCAATGTCCAGCAATTGGTGCGTGATCTTGCCGACGAGATCGCCGACAACGACACGATCGAGACGCTGAAGGAACGACTGGACAAGATCGCCGCGACTATGGCCTGCCACGGCTCGGTCCGCTCCGGCCGCCTGCTCAAGCCTGAGGAGATGAACGCGCTGCTGCGCCAGATGGAAGCAACGCCGGGCTCCGGCACCTGCAACCACGGCCGCCCGACCTATATCGAACTCAAGCTCGCCGATATAGAGCGGCTGTTTGGGCGGCGGTGAGCACAAGCCAGGTCAGGGCACACGCTCAATTCACCAACAGGCGATAATCCTTGAACCTATGAGAGAAAACGTAATCCCTTGAGTAACCGGCGCTACCGCCGCGAAAATTCACGGAGATTATCTCGAAGCTTCTCCCAACCTGTTTTTGAACATTCATGTAGATGGGAGTCATCAGCATGCCGGCATCGCAATCGTCGTCATCGAAAGCGATCTCCTGAACGACCTTCTTTTTCTTCTTATCGATGACCCGCAGCTTATTCATGCAGACGAGAAAGCCCGCTTTCTCGTAGACCCCGGCAAATCTGTGGGTTGCTGTCTGCGCCCAGAAGGGAATCTCGACGGCGCCGTCAACCTTCGCCTCACCGGTATCGTCGAGGCTTGCGACCTTCTTCAGCGTGATCGGGAACTTGTCCGAGCCCTTGCTCCAAGTCCCTGTTGCGCCGCTTTCGCCAAGGTCAAGAGAAAACGGACATCCGGCGGTGCCAACGGGCGTTTTCGATCCCATGACCAGCAACCTGTCGAACTCCCTGTCGTCCGCAATCTCGCAAAGGAAGAGGCTGGTGCCACTGATCTTGCCGTACACCGCTATCGGGCTTTGCTTCGCGTCGTAGAAATAGCTCCCCTCGACCGTAATCCCGCTGCCGAAACTGTCATATCTCTGCAGCGATAGGTGGACGGGGTTAGGTCCGATGGAGCCTTCGTAGTTTTCGACCTGATACCAGCCCGCAGCGGCTTTCCCGGTCAGCAGCAAAACGCAAAAAATTGCCGATATGAACAGTCTTCCCATTCCGTCCCCCAGTGAAGGCAGCATACCACAGCTGTCCTTCCTCTGGGTGTCTGCATTCTGATGGAATGCGGTTCCCGGTTTGAGTCCGAAAACAGCTCAAATCATTTGTTTTAACGCTTTAAATTCACCACGATCACGCCGCCCAGCGCCAGTGCGCCGCCGAGGATACCAAGTAGCGTCGGCACTTCGCCCAGCCAGAAGAAGCCGATCAGGGCTGACATGGGCGAGACCAGATAGAGGAAGTTCGACGCGCGCGCTGCCGGAAGACGCGACAGTGCGGTTGCCCAGGCGGCATAGGCGATCAGGCTGGGCACGATGCCAAGAAAGATCACGGCGCCGATACCGGCCGTGTTGGCGACCGCGGCCTGCGCAAAGCCGCTCGGCAGAAAGGGTGCCAGGCAAAGAGCGCCAAGAATCATGTTCGAGGCCGAAATGGTCAGCGGGTGATGGCGGGCAAAGAGCGGCTTCTGGACGATCGTGTTGACGGCCGAGCACAGCGCGGAGCCAAGAACCAGCAGCGCGCCGGTGTCGAAACTCAAGCCATTGCCGTCAGCCACAGCGATGATGCCGATGCCGGCGAAAGAAATCGCCGTGCCGAACCAGGCCCAGCTTGAGAAGCGCTCGCCGAGCAATGCCATTGCCATGATGGCGGTGAAGATCGGGCTGACATTGATGATGAAACCGGCGGCACCCGCCGAAACCGTCAATTCGCCGAAATTGAGCATGACAGTGTAGAGCGCGACGAAGATGGCGCCGCCAAAGACCAGGCGCCACACTTCGTCGAGCCTCGGCAGCGCCGGGCGCTTGACGGCAAGAAAGATCGCCGCCGGCACCGCGGCAATGGCAAAGCGCAACGCACCGAGTTCCAGCGGCCCGAAAGCGGCGAGGCCGGCACGGATCGCGGGAAAGGCCGAGGCCCAGCCGACCACCGTCAAGGCCACGGCGATGGCCGCCGTGGTGTCCATCCGCTGTGTCGGATTCGACGTGCTGGTCGTTGCGCTCATCTGCCTGTCCTCGGGTTCCCAGAGTGTTGAAAGGCAGAAAGCGCCTTTTCGGCGCCGTTGACAAACGATCAAATCGAGGATCACCTGTGACTATGGATCACAGCTCAGACACAATGGTGCCGCTCGAGACCCTGCGCGCCTTCGATGCGGCGGCGCGAACGGGGAGCTTTTCGGCCGCGGCCGAGAAGCTCAACATCACCCACGGCGCCGTCAGCCGGCAGATCGCCAAGCTGGAGGACTGGCTGGGCTTGAAAGTGTTCGACCGCGGCGCGCGCGGCGTCTCGCTGACCATCGAGGGCAACCGCCTGCATCTGCGCACGGCGGAAGCCTTTGCGCTGATCTCCAGCCATTCCGACCGCTGGGTCGAGCCGCGCGGCACCGCCGTGGTGCGGCTGACCTCGATACCCTCCGTCAGCGGGCTGTGGCTGATGCCACGCATGGCGGCGCTGGAGAACAATCCAACCAAGCTGCGCATCGTGCTCGACGTCGACATCCGCCAGGGCGACCTTGCCGATGAAGGCATCGACCTGTCGGTCCGCTGCGGCCGCGGGGGCATTCCGGGCCGCATCTCGGTGAAGCTGTTCGAGGAACATGTCTTTCCCGTCGCCGCGCCCGGCCTTGCCCGCGAGATCGGCCGCGGCGACCCGGCCCGGCTGCTGAGGTTTCCACTGATCAACGATTCCGACGCTTCGGGTTGGCGTGCCTGGTTTGCCGCGCAAGGGATGGACTACCGCCCGCGCCCGCAGGATCGCCGCTTCGAGG
Organism: Mesorhizobium sp. P160219; assembly: GCF_057786095.1. Classification (NCBI taxonomy): domain Bacteria; kingdom Pseudomonadati; phylum Pseudomonadota; class Alphaproteobacteria; order Hyphomicrobiales; family Phyllobacteriaceae; genus Mesorhizobium; species Mesorhizobium sp. P160219. The sequence goes on along the minus strand of NZ_JBYNWG010000001.1, from coordinate 3,469,169 downwards.
ACTACAATCTGGTGCTCGACGCCGCAGCTTACGGGCTCGGCATCGCGCTGGCGCGGCCGCCGCTGACCGGACACCAGTTGGAGGCAGGCCGCATCGTCGCCGTCGACGAGCGCACGGCGCTGAACCCGGTGTCGTACTGGCTGGACCGGCCGCTGGGGCGGCCGCGTACGGCTGCCGCCGAACTTTCACGCCGTATCGCTGTCGAGGCGGGGCTGGCGATGGACAAGATGGAAGCTTTCCTCGAAGCCGAGCGATAGCGGCGATCGTTCGGTGCTCAGCCAAGCACCAGCAAGGCGAGCCCGACAATGGCGACGGCCAGAAACCCGGCTGCCAGCGCCATCAGGCCGACACGCATCTGCTGCCGGCCTTCGGGCTGGACCGTGTCATTCGACCCAGACATCGCCTGCCCCCGCTTCGCCGCCGCGTCGGTGGCGGAGGCGCGGCGCGGCGGCGAAACCCCCGGTGCGAGAAGCGCAAACCAGGGCAGTCCTGCCGGCTTTGCGGCAGCGCCATCATCGGCCCTGGCCGGCGGCACCGGCAGACCGCGCTGTGCATCGTCGTTGGCTGGCGTCGCCTTGCCTGTCGCAGCCGTTGTCGGCCCGAAATCGTCGGGCGCCGCGTCACCCGGTTCGGCAAGCGCCAGATAGGCCTGCAGGATCTCGGCTGAACCCGTCTGCTGCCCCTTTGCGACGGCTGCGGACAACAGCGCCTGCAGCGCCGGCGCCGCTGCCGGCTGCAAAGGCGCACCGGATGGCGTCGGCGGCTGCACCAGCGCCTTTATAAGTGCTGCTTTCGCCGGATCGGCCTTCGCCGACGGCACCGCTGCCAATATCATGGCCTCGCGCAGCAGCGCAGTCAGGCGGGCGGATGAAATGTCCATGCCGGTCCCATAAGAATGGTTTGGAGCCGACAATAGCGCCTCAGCATTGCGTCAAGCTTGACCTTGCCGGCAATTTATGGCGATGAAATCAGCATGAACTCTGGCACCACCCCATGATGAACCGCTTCGAAGGCCCTGGCGGCAAGGAAGCCCGGATCCGCTATCTCGACGGCGACTTCCAGGTCACCAGCCCCGGCGCATTCGTGCGCTGCGCTGTGACCGGTGAGAGCATTCCGCTGGACGAGCTCAAATATTGGAGCGTCGCCAGGCAGGAGCCCTATGTCAGCGCCGCCGCCTCGCTGCGCCGCGAGATCGAAACGCATCCGGACCTGCGCAGCCGGGGCTAGATCGGCACACCGGAAAGCAAGGCTCACCGTCGATCTGATTTTCCTGGAACGCCTGCAGGACTATGGCTTTGAGGATGCCGGCGCGTTTTCGACCGAAAAGTCGAATTTATGAACAAGCCGATCTCCGACAAGCACTTTGATGGAATACGGCCCGATCGGATCACCCTCGGCCATGCACCACCCATGCGAGATCCATCCGTCCTGCGGTTTGTAGAACATGGTGGTCTCGAAGACCCTTCGATCGCCCGATAGCTTGCTCAAGCTGTATTCGTTTCCGTCGATACCACCCCACTGCCTGGGCTCCGCGGGAAGCGCGAACACCTCGGTGACCGATACCAGTCTGTCGCCTTGCGCCAGACGTACGCGCCATTCAAAGCAGGCGCTATCGGGGATAAGCGGTACAATGTTTGAGGGCCGAACGTGGGTAGCACCGTCCGCTTCGGTGACCGAGACCAGAAATTCGCTGTCGGTCGCGGTGGGTGCCTGCGCCGAAGATGGGTTCGCCATCGCCACAAGAACAAAGCCCACAAAGAGTGCCCGCAACCTAACCATTCCACCCCCCGCGCTGAAGCCGGTCTGACTTATAATTGTGATAAGCGGCGAGAAATATCCTGTGTCAACGCGGGAGCGCCCTACCCTCGCAGCCGGCGCTGTCTCCAGGCATCCAGCGTCTCATCGATGATCCGCTCCGGCACATTGTCGAGTTCGAACGTGGCGTCTATCTCCAGCACGTCGAGTTGACCAAGGAATTCAGCCGAGGCTGCGCCATGGCGCAGCCGGGCTGCGTCCTTGGCGGTGGTCACGAGGCCCAGTCCCTCACGGCGCGCGGTTGCCGCCAGTTCGGCGAGTTCGTCGGGGGCATAAAAATGATGGTCCGGAAACGACCGGCTCAGCGCCACTTCCGCGCCCGTGCCGCGCAGCGTCTCGAAGAATTTTTCGGGATGGCCGATGCCGGCAAAGGCGAGGAACCGCCGGCCGGCGAACCGCTCCTTGCCGCCCGGTTCAGCATGCGCCTCGAAGATCGGCCGGCCGGCGCGCGCCGCCTGGCGCACGACCTGGTCGGCGGCGGTGCCCTCGCCCATCTTCAACAGCCCATCGGTGAACACCAGTTGGTCGACGACGTTGGCGCGCAGCGGCCCACCCGGAATGACGCGGCCATTGCCGATGCCGTAGCGGGCGTCGACGACGACCAGCGCATAATCAATATGGATGCGCGCGCTCTGAAAACCGTCATCCATGATCAGGAAATCGCAGCCATGGGCTTCCATGAGCAGCTTGGCGCCGGCGGCGCGGTTCGGGCTTACCGCGACCGGCGCGTGCTCGGCCAGAAGCAGCGGCTCGTCGCCGACATGCTTGGCGGCGTCGTGACTGGCATCGACGACATGCGGCTGCGCAAACGAGCCGCCATGGCCGCGCGACAGGAATCCGGGATTGAGCTGCATGCGCCTGGCCTGCTTGGCCAGCGCGATGGCGACCGGCGTCTTGCCGCTGCCGCCGACGGTGAAGTTGCCGACGCAAAGCACTGGCGCGTCGATCTTTTGACGTATCGCCCGATGCATATGGCGGCCGGCGACCATGCCATAGACCGCTGATAGCGGCGACAGCGCAAAGACCCGCCAGTCCGGCGCTTCCCACCAGAAAGGTGGTGCTTCCGACGCCACCTATCGCCCGTCGGCGCCCTTCAGGCGCGACTTGACGATCAATGGCTGGATATAAGGCTCGAGCGACTTCAGCGTGTGCGCCAGCGCACCGCGCATCTGGTCGACTGTGGCGGCACCGGCCGCCATCATCTCATGGCGCGCAACTTCATTGCTCAGCAGGAAATTGACGGCGCCGGCCAGCATGTCGCGGTCGCGCACCAGCTTGGCGCCGCCACTGTCGAGCAGGCGCTGATAGGCCTCGCGAAAATTCTGGACGTTGCGGCCGGCCAGCACAGCGGTGTCGAGCATGGCCGGCTCCAGCGGATTCTGGCCGCCTTCCGAGGTCAGCGAGCGGCCGACAAAGGCGATTTCCGTCAGCCGGAGATAAAGCCCCATCTCGCCGATCGTATCGCCAAGGAGGATATCGGTGTCGGCGGTGATCCGGTCCCCCTTGCTGCGCCGCGCCAGCTTCAGGCCCATGCCGGAAATCTGTGCTGCCAGCGCTTCGGCGCGGTCGGGATGGCGCGGGACGATGATTGTCAGCAGGCCATGGTGGCGCTTGTAGAGCGTGGCGTGGACTTCCGCCGCGACCACCTCCTCGCCGTCATGGGTCGAAATTGCCGCCCAGGTCGGGCGGCCGGCGATCTGGCGCTTCAGCGTCGCCAGCGCCCGTTCGTCGACGGGCGGCGGCAAGGTGTCGACCTTGAGGTTGCCGGACACGGTGACCGGCCGGGCGCCAAGCGCGCGAAACCGTTCGCCGTCGACATCCGACTGGGCAACGACATGTGCGAGGTTCTCGAACAGCGCCTCGGCGATGTTGGCGCGCTTCTTCCAGGATTTGAACGAACGGTCGGACAGCCGGCCGTTGACCAGCACCTGCGGCACGTGTCGGGCGCCGAGCTCGAGGATGGTCATCGGCCATATCTCGGATTCGGCGATGATCGCCAGGTCCGGCCGCCAGTGATCGAGAAAGCGGCTGACGGCCGGCTTCAGGTCGAGCGGAACATATTGGTGGATGATGCGGTCGCCCAGCCGTTCGTCGGCAACCTGCGCCGAAGTGACGGTGCCCGTCGTCAGCACGATGTTGACACCGTAGTCGAGGATGCTTTGCACCAGCGGCACGACCGCAAGGGTCTCGCCGACGCTTGCCGCATGGATCCAGATCACCGGCCCTTCAGGGCGCGGCCGCCCGGCAACGCCGTAGCGCTCACGGCTGCGGCTGCGGTCTTCCTTGCCCTGCGATGTGCGCCAGGCGACATAGGGACCCATCAGCGGATAGGCGGCGGCACCGGCAAGGCGGTACGCCGCCAGGAAGGCGCGCGCCCAGCCGACGCTCATGGCCTGCCGTCCACGAGCCGATAGGCCTCGGCGGTCGCGGCATTGAGCGCGGCCGTGACTTCCTGGCGCTTGCGCTCCATTTCGGCCTCGTCGGCATTGGCCGGCACGAAAACCGGCGTTCCGATGACGATCGAGGAGCGGCCGAACGGCAGGTTGATGGTGGTCTTGTCCCAGCTTCTTTCCAGCACCTTGCGGCGGCTGGTGGCGATGGCGGCAGGCATGATCGGCCGGCCGGAAAGGCGTGCCAGCAGAACGATACCAAGCCCCGCGTCGCGCGGCGTGCCGTGGGGAATGTCGGCGATCATGGCGACGTTCTTGCCGGCGACGAGTGACTTTTTCAGGGCGATGAGCGCCTTGGCGCCGCCCTTGTCGAGATGCTTCGTGCTTTCACGCCCGCCGGAGCCGCGCACCGCCTCGATGCCGAATTTTTCGATCATCAGCGCGTTGAGTTCGGCGTCGGCGCTGCGCGAGACCATGGCGACCAGCGGCCGTCCCTTGGGATAATAGGCTGGGGTCAGCAGATGCTGGCCATGCCAGAGCGCGATGATGCCGGGTTCGAATTCGGCGTAGTCGCCGCCTGAAAATTTAGCCGAGCCTTCGACCACGAGGTTGGTCAGGCGCACCAGGCGGACGAACTGGGCGAGCAGGCTGACGATGATGCTCTTGACGATTCGCGACTGCGCCAACGGCTCGCGGATCTTGCGCCAGAACGTCTTCGAACTGCCGCCGCGTCTTCTTCGGACCGCGGCGCCGGTGGGCTGCCCTTTCACCGCTTCATGCTCCATCACTGTCAACCGGCGGCCTTGCTTTCAGGGTCGAGCAGCCGGTGCAGATGGACGACGAAATAGCGCATATGGGCATTGTCCACGCTGGCTTGCGCCTTGGCCTTCCACGCGGTGTGCGCGGTTTGATAGTCCGGATAGACGCCAACGATGTCGAGCGCGTCGAGATCGCGGAACTCGGTGCCTCCCAGTTGCTTCAGCTCGCCGCCGAACACCAGGTGCAAAAGCTGTTTCTTTCCGTCTTCCGCGGCCATTTCGGTCCTTCACATATTGTGAGTTTGCGACAGGTCTAGCCCAAAGCTGCCGACTTTGGAACCTTCGATCACGCTTCCGTATCGGCAATGACGCCGGCAAGCACGGTCAGCAGCTGCCCGCTGCCGGCGACCAGCGCGCCGTGACGGATGATCTCCCCGGCATAAAGCGGCGCGCGGCCATGGCCGTCGAGCACGGCGCCGCCAGCCTCGCGCAAGATGAGATCGGCGGCGGCGATATCCCAGTCATGCGCGTTGGGCTTGACGAAGGTTGCGTCGAGCGTGCCGTTGGCGACCATCGCCAGCCGGTAGGCGAGAGAGGGAATGTGCGCCGCGCGCCGCACCCGGCTTTGCCATTGCGCCGGCATCAGGTCGATCAACTGCTTCAGCCCGCCGATCTCGACCGTCTTACCCAGGCCGCGCACGGCAATCGGCTTGCCGTTGCGGAAAGCTCCATGGCCAGGCAGCGCCCAATAGGTTTCGCCCTTGGCCGGACATTCGAGCACACCGGTGAGCGTGCGGCCATTCTCGACCACCGCGACGCTGACGCACCACGAGCGCAGACCTTCGAGGAAGCCGCGGGTGCCGTCTATGGGGTCGACGACAAAGGTGCGCCGCGCCAGAAGCCGTGCCGGATCGTCAGTCGTTTCCTCCGACAGCCAGCCATAGTCCGGCCGCGCCGCCAGCAGGGTCTCGCGAAGATAGGCGTCCGCCGCGTGGTCGGCTTCGCTGACCGGCGAGGTGCCGCCTTTCATCCACACTTGCGGGTTCTTGCCGAAATAGCGCATGGCGATCGCGCCCGCCTCGCGGGCGGCGTCGCGCAGCAGATCGAGGTCTTCCGAGGCCCCGGCCGATATGACCGGGTCACGCTCCGGCAAGGGTCATTCCTTCGATCAGCAGCGTCGGTGCGGCAGTGCCGAAATCGCGGTCAAGATCGCTCGCCGGAACCATATTGAGGAACATCGTCTTCAAATTGGAGGCGATGGTCACCTCGGCCACCGGATAGGCAAGCTCACCATTGTCGATCCAGAAGCCGGATGCGCCACGGCTGTATTCGCCGGTCACCATGTCGACGCCCTGGCCGAACACTTCAGTGACATAAAAGCCGGATTTCAGCGACCTGATCAGGTCTTCCGGCGTCCTGTCGCCCGGCTCGATGGCGAGATTGGTCGAAGACGGCGATACCGACGAGCCGCTGCGCGCGCCGCGTCCGTTGGTGGTCAGCCCCAATTCCCGCGCGGCGGACGTCGACAGGAACCAGTGCTTCAGCACGCCGTTCTCGACCATCAACAGCTTTTCGCCCTCGACGCCTTCGCCGTCGAACGGGCGCGAGGCCTGGCCGCGACGCCGTAGCGGCTCGTCGGTGACGGTGATGGCAGCCGACGCAACCTGCTTGCCCATCATCTCGCGCAAAAAACTCGTCTTGCGCGCCACCGAAGCGCCGTTGATGGCGCCGGCGAGATGACCGGCAATGCCGCGCGCGACGCGCGGATCGAACACCACGTTGACCGGACCGGTCGCCGCCTTGCGGGCGCCGAGGCGGCGCACGGCGCGCTCGCCGGCCTTGCGGCCGATCAATTCCGGTGCGTCCAGATCGGAAAAATGCTGGTTCGAAGAGTATTCGTAGTCGCGCTCCATGCCGGTGCCTTCGCCCGCAATCACGCTGGCCGAACGCGAAAAGCGCGACGCGACATAGTGGCCGACGAAGCCGTTCGACGTGGCAAGCACCAGCCCGCCGAGGCCTGCGCTGGCGCCGCTGCCGGCCGAATTGGTGACGCCCTTGACTGCAAGGGCCGCTTCCTCGGCGGCCAGGGCCGCTTCCTTCAACTGATCGGCCGAAACCTCGGTGGCGTCGAACAGATCGAGGTCGCGCACCTTGCCGACCAGCAAAGCCGGATCGGCGAGACCCTGATAGGGGTCCTCGGGCGAGACTTTGGCCATGGCCACGGCGCGCTCGGCCAATGCCTTGGGGTCCGATGCCGCCGTCGCCGAGACGCTCGCCACCCGGTTGCCGACGAAGACGCGCAGCGAGACATCGTCGCCCTCGGACGCCTCAGTGTTCTCGACCTTGCCCAGCCGCACCGACACGCCGATCGAGCGGCCGCGCACGGCAACCGCGTCGGCGGCGTCGGCGCCGGCCCGCTTGGCAGCCTCGACCAGTGCCGCGACGCGGTCGGTCAATTTCGCTGCCTCTGGTGTATCGGTCATGCGCATGGTCCTGGCTGAAGCCGCGCCGGGCGGTAGCGGCTGTTGCACCATCTATTGTCCCAATGCGGCTTGTGCAATGGCGCACGGGCAATTGTCCCGCTGCGGCATAGCGCCCAAGCGGCCCGCAAAGCCCATCCGCGGCGGCCGCCACAGACGCGCGGCTTGACCGGTTTGTGAGTTTAACCGAGGCCGATTTCCGTCAAGGAGTGGCGACCGGCGTCCAGATCACGTCATCGATCCTCGTCGCGCCCGTTGCCAGCATCACCAGCCGATCGAAGCCAAGCGCCGAGCCGCTGGCTTGCGGCATGATGGCGAGGGCGGCGAGAAAATCCTCATCCAGCGGATAGCGCTCGCCATAGACGCGCTCCTTCTCGTCCATCTCGGCGGCAAAGCGCCGGCGCTGCTCGGCCGGATCGGTCAGTTCGCCGAAAGCATTGGCGAGCTCGACGCCGCAGCAATAGAGCTCGAAGCGCTCGGCCACGCGCTGGTCCTCCGCGCTCGGCCGGGCCAAGGCGGCCTCGGAGATCGGATAGCCATAGAGGATTGTGGCCCGCCCCTGCCCCAGCATCGGTTCGACCTTTTCCACCATCACGCGGCTGAACAAATCGGCCCAGTTGTCATCGTCGGCCGTGCGCAGGCCGGCCTTGACCAGAGCATCATGGAGTGCGGCGCGGTCTGTGCCGCCATCGGCAGAAACGGTGGCAAGAAGATCGATGCCGGCGTAACGCGCAAAAGCTTCCGCCACGCTCACGCGTTCCGGTTCGGCGAACGGATCGGCCTCGCGGCCGCGAAAGCGGAAGGTTTTGGCGCCGGCCCGCTCGGCTGCCAGCTTCAGCAGTTCGGCGCAATCGGCCATCAGGCTGTCATAGGTTTCGCCGACCCGATACCATTCCAGCATGGTGAATTCGGGATGGTGCAAGGGGCCGCGCTCGCGGTTGCGCCAGACGGCGCCCAGGCTGAAGATGCGCCGCTCACCGGCGGCCAGCAGCTTCTTGCAGGCGAACTCCGGCGAGGTGTGGAGATAAAGCGGCCGGCGCGCGCCGTCGGCGCCGATCGCCTCGGTGGCGAAGGCTGAGAGATGCGCCTCGTTGCCGGGCGAAATCTGCAATGCCGCCGTCTCGACCTCGATGAAGTCGCGCTCGCCAAACCAGCCGCGCATGGCGGCAGCTATGGCGTTGCGGGCCATCAGCCGCGGCCGGCGGTCGGCGTGAACATCCGGCGTCCACCAGGGCGAAGCGCCAGTCATGGGTTTGCCGGGCAACGGAATTGCTGACAGGGCTGGCGGTTCGGGCCAAGATGCGCTACGGCGACGGCTCTCGCAGCCGATTTGCGCCGAACGATCGTTTCAGGCCAACGAAGTCTAGGATTGAAAACCGTGGTGAAGGTCATCGCCAGTTCGCTCCGTAAAGGCAATGTCGTCGACAAGGACGGCAAGCTTTACGTGATCCTCTTTGCCGAAAACATCCACCCTGGCAAGGGTACGCCGGTCACCCAGCTCGACATGCGCCGCATCTCCGACGGGGTGAAGGTTTCGGAGCGCTACCGCACCACCGAGCAGGTCGAGCGCGCCTATGTCGAGGAGCGCGAGCACACCTTCCTCTACGCCGACGCCGAGGGGTATCACTTCATGAACCCGGAAAGCTACGATCAGGTCGCGGTGCCGGAAAGCGTGGTCGGCGACATGGCGCCCTACCTGCTCGAAGGCATGGCGGTGCAGATTTCGCAGTTCAACGGCATCGCCATAGCCCTGGTGCTGCCGCAGCGCGCTACTTTCGAAGTGGTCGAGACGGAGCCGACGACCAAAGGCCAGACGGCGTCCTCGTCATACAAGCCGGCCGTGCTTTCCAACGGCGTGCGCACGCTGGTGCCGCCGCACATCGCGCCGGGCACCCGCGTGGTGGTGATGACGGCCGATGGCGCTTATGTGGAGCGGGCGAAGGACTGAGGCGCGAGCGCCTCCGTCCTGGTTGATCCGTTGCATTGCCTTCTGCGGCCGCTGGCTCGATAGTCCTGCCGATGTGGCAGACCTTTGTGACCTACTGGCCTCTGATCCTTGTGATCATTCCGATGCTGATGGCCGCCATCGGCATCGTCCACGCAATCATGACCAAGGAAGACGTGCGCGCCGCCACCGGCTGGGTCGGCGTGATGATCTTGTCGCCATTCCTTGGCGCGATCATCTATGCCATTGCCGGCATCAACCGCATCCGCCGCGCCACGATCAGCGCCATGCGGCCCGTCGCCGGTGAAGCCGAGACAGCCAAACACGACCACGACATTGCGCTCGAAACACTCATCTCAGCCGAATTCGGCCAGCGCTTTGCCGGCCTGAAGACGCTAGGCGACAGGGTGGCGCGGCGCGGCCTGCTTTCGGGAAATGCAATCACCATCCTGAGGACCGGCGACGAAGCCTATGCGGCAATGTGCGGGGCGATCGACGGCGCACGGCGCAGCATCCTGCTCGAGACCTACATCTTCGACAATGACGAGATCGGACGACGTTTTGTCGGATCGCTGGCCGGCGCGGTCCGGCGCGGTGTGACGGTTCGCGTGCTGATCGATGCGGTCGGCGTGCGCTATTCCGTGCCCAGCATCCTTGGGACACTCCGGGAAGCCGGCGTCACCGTCGATCTGTTCAACGGCAACATCGTCATGGGCCTAAGACTTCCCTATGCGAATTTGAGGACGCACAGGAAAATCCTGATCGTCGACGGTGTGGTGGCGTTCACGGGAGGCATGAACATCCGCAAGGGGTTCTCGGCTGAATTCGCTGGCACTGCCAGCTCGGCGGATACGCATTTCCAGGTCACGGGGCCGGTCGTGGCCGACCTGTTCGCGGTTGCCGCCGAGGACTGGCGTTTTGCCGGCAACGAGGCCCTCAAGGACGAGGTCTGGCACGTGGCAAAGCCCTCGCCGCCTCCCGGTCAGCCGATCCTGGTGCGGGCGGTGGCGTCGGGGCCGGACGCCAGCATCGAAACCAACCACAAATTGCTGACGGGGGCATTTTCCGTCGCCCGCAAATCGATCCGCATCATGTCGCCCTATTTCCTGCCGGACCGGGAATTTGTCAGCGCGCTGGTCACGGCTGCCCGGCGCGGCGTCGAGATCGACATCGTCGTGCCCGCGGTCAACAATCTCTTCCTGGTCGGCCGCGCCATGACGGCGCAATACGACCAGGTGCTGAAGCATTATTGCCGCGTCTGGCGCCATGAAGGGTCGTTCGACCATTCGAAGCTGTTGTCGGTCGATGGCGTGTGGGCCTATGTCGGCTCCTCCAACCTCGACGCCCGGTCGCTGCGGCTGAATTTCGAAATCGACCTGGAGGTGCTGGATACCGGCTTTGCCGCCGAGATCGAGGGGCGCATCGGAGCGGCAATCGCTTCCGCCAAACCCGTCACACTCGCAACCCTAAGAGCGCGGCCATTTGTCATCCGGGTTTTTGACCGGTTGTTATGGCTGGGATCGCCCTATCTTTAGAATCAGGACAGATTGAACGCAGGCCTATGGATATAAACGGACGCAGCCTTCCTGAAACCGTGCTCCTGTCGATCCGCGGCAGGAAAGCGCGCAAGGCGAACGCGACGCCGCGCAAGCACATTGAAGGGGCCCAGATGGTGGTCGCCTCCTACAACGTCCACAAATGCATCGGCACCGACCGCAGGTTCGACCCCGAACGGACCGCCCGCGTCATCCGCGAGATCGGCCCCGACGTCATCGCGCTGCAGGAAGCCGACAACCGATTCGGCGACCGCGCCGGGCTGCTCGATCTTGCCCGGATCGAACACGAAACCGGGCTGGTGCCGGTGCCGGTTTCCGGAAGCGGCAAGGGCCATGGCTGGCGTGGCAACGTGCTTTTGTTCAAGCGCGGCACGGTGCGCGACGTCCATCAGATCAAGCTTCCGGGACTGGAGCCCCGCGGCGCGCTGGTTGCCGAGATCGACCTCGACGAAACGCGCACTCTGCGCGTCATCGCCGCGCATCTCGGCCTGTTGCGCCGCTCGCGCTCGGAGCAGGCCCGCGTCGTGCTCGACATCATGAGCAACCAGGATGAAAGGCCGACCTTGCTGCTCGGCGACCTCAACGAATGGCGGCTGGGCAACCGCTCGGCGCTCAAGACGCTGCACGCCACCTTTGGTTTCACGCCGGCGGCGGTGCCGACTTTCCCCTCAGGCCTGCCGGTACTGGCGCTCGACCGGATCATGGCCAACCGGCACGGCATGGTCTCGTCGGTGGAAGCTCATGATACGCCGCTGTCGCGGGTTGCGTCGGATCATTTGCCGCTGACGGCGTTTGTCAGCCTGTAACTCATCCGTCCCGCAGCCAGACCAGCATCTCACCGGGTTCACGGTTGTCCCAGGCAAAGTACGGGACGGCGGTGATTTTCGTTTCGCTCACCGCCGGCGGATCGGTGCGATAGAGCCCGGTTTCCCAGTTTTCCTGAGCTTCCTTGCTGGCAAGTGCCGAAAGCGTGACGATGCCGCCGAGCAGGTTCGGCTCGGCATGCGCCTCGATTTTTGCCGTTCGCGGCAGAGCGATCCGATGCAACTGGCCGGCATTGTCGGTCTCCTCGACGCAATAGATCAGCGGACCGCGCGCAAGTGCGACGCGGCCGATGTCCTGACGCACCTCCGGATTGGCGAACAGACGGGCGATCGACATTTCGAGATCGAGTTCGACCCGGTCGCCCTGGCGCCACTCGCGCCGGATCGCGGCATAGCCGTCGCTGGTGATGCCGTCCAGATCGACCGCGGCGCCGTTGATCTTGAGCGCCGCCTTGCCGCACCAGGACGGGACGCGCAGGTGCAAGGTGAATTCCGCCGGAGCGTCGGCTTCGATCCGGATCGAGACCGCGCCATCCCAGGGATAATTGCTGGTCTGAATCAGACTGACCGCCCGGTTCGATATGTCGAAGCGCGCGGTGCTGTCGCCGTAGAGATGAACGGCCAGCGCGTCGTCCGACAGGCTGTAGAAATAGCTGCCGATGGAGGCGACCATGCGGCCGATATTGGGCGGGCAACAGGGGCAGCGATGCCATTTCCAGCGATTGTGCCTGCCCCGGCTCTCCAACGGGTTCTCGTAGAAGAACAGCGAGCCGTCGAGCGACAGGCCGGAGATCGAGCCGTTGTAGAGTGCCCGCTCCATCATGTCGGCGTAGCGGGCGTTGGGACCCATGCCGAGCATGCGGCTGGCCCAGAACACGAGGCCGACCGAGGCGCAGGTCTCGGCATAGGCGGTTTCGTTGGGCAGATCGTAGTCGCTGGTAAAGCCCTCATTGTGCGCCGATGGCCCGAGGCCGCCGGTGATATAGAGGTTTTTGGTGGTGAGATCGTTCCAGAGCCGGTCGAGCGCTACCCTGAGCGTATCGTCGCCATATTCGGTGGCGATGTCGGCCATGCCGGAATAGAGGTACATCGCCCTGACCGCATGGCCGACGACCTTGTCCTGCTCGCGCACCGGCTTGTGCGACTGGTTGTACTCATAAGTCTTGAAATGATAGGCCTTCGGGTCGGCGCCGCGCGCACGCGCCTCCTCGTCGAAATAATGCGGCTGCTGCCCGCGCTGGTCGATGAAATACCTGGCCAGGTCCATGTATTTCTGCTCGCCGGTCGCCCGCGCCAGCTTGACCAGCGCCAGCTCGATCTCCTCATGGCCGCAATAGCCCTTCTTCTTGCCCGGCTCCGGACCGAAGGTGTCGGCGATATGGTCGACGTAGCGGCACATGATATCCAGCAGCTTGCGCTTGCCGGTGGCCTGGTAGTAGGCGACCGCGCCTTCGATCAGATGGCCGGCGCAATAGAGCTCGTGGCAATCGCGCAGATTGGTCCAGCGCTTGCCGGGCTGGATGCGCTGGTACCAGCTGGAGAGATAACCGTCTTCCTGCTGCAGTCTGCCGTAGAGGTCGATGACGGCATCGATCTTCGTCTCGAGTGCCGCATTCTTGCGCCGGTAGAGCGAATAGGCCGCGGTCTCGATGGTCTTGCCCCAATCGGAGTCCCAGAACATCTGCGTCGTCACCGTCGAGCCGGTGAAGCCGGGGCTGGCCGCCTCGTCGGGCGACGGCGAATGGAACGGAATGACGACGCCCGGCGAGGGCCGGTCCGGGTCGATCTGCTCCAGCATGCGCGCCTCGACGCAGCGCTCGTAGAGGATGTCGGCGGTGCGCGACGCCACGGCATCGACACGGTCGCCCCAGAAGCCGCGGACATCGACCTGCGGCACCGGCAGTGGGCGGAAGGCGAGTTTGCCGGGCTTGGCGGATGGTTGAACGGTCATCGTGTCACTCCGTTGGATATTGGTCATTTCACGGCGGGTCATTTCACCGCGCCGGCCATCAGGCCGCGGATGTAGAAGCGCTGCAGCAACAGGAAGAGCACCAGGCACGGCACCATCATCACGGTGACGCCCGCCTGCACCGCGCCCCAGTCGATGGCGCCGAAGCGGCCCGACTGAAGTGCGGTCATCATGATCGGCAGCGTGAATTTGGACTGGTCGGTCATCAGCACGAGTGCGGCCAGGAATTCGTTCCAGGCGCCGAGGAAGGCGAACAGCGCGATGGTGACGATGCCCGGCCAGACCAGCGGCAGCATCACCTTCAACAGCATGGTGACGTTGTTGGCGCCATCCATGCGCGCGGCCTCCTCGATCTCGCGCGGCACCGCGTCGAAGGCGTTGCGCATCATGAAGATCGAGAACGGCAGTTGCAGCGTGACGTAGACCAGGACCAGCCCGGTCAGCGTGTTGTGCAGGCCGACCTTGGTCAGCACCAGGAAGATCGGCGTCAGGATCGACTGGAACGGGATCATGATCGTCGACAGGATGACGATGAAGAGCACATCCTTCATCGGAAAGCGGAAGCGCGAAAAGCCGTAGCCGGCGAGCACGCTGACGATCACCGACAGGATCACCGTCATCGAGGCGACATAGAGGCTGTTTTGCGCCGGCAGCCAGAGGCCGTCGCCAAAGGTGTCGAGCGTGCGGTAGTTCTCGACCGAGAAGCCGGTCGTCGGCCATGGCGGCAGCGGCGGCTGGCGCGCCTCCTGGGCCGGCTTGAAGGTCGACAGCACGGCCCAGACGATCGGCGCGATGAACAGCACTGAGGCGATCATGCCGGTCGAATGCTCGGCGATCCTGAGCCAGAGGCGGCTGCTGCGGCTTCTTGCCTGCGCCATCAGTCGATGCCCTCCGGCTTGCGCAGCAGCCAGAGCTGAACCAGGCTGAGCGCCACCAGTATGGCCAGCAGGATCATCGACAGCGCCGCACCATAGCCGAGCTTGAACGAGACGAAGGACTGGTTGAAAATCCAGTACACGGCGGTCAGCGTCTGGTTGCGCGGGCCGCCGCGCAGGATGATGTAGAACTGGTCGAAGGCGAGGATCGAGCCGGCGATCGACAGGATCAGCGCCAGCGCCAGCGTGCGGCGCATCAGCGGCAGGGTGATGGCGCGAAAGCGCGCGAACGGCCCTGCCCCGTCGATCATCGCCGCTTCCTGCAGATCGGTCGGGATCGACTGCAGGCCGGTCATCAGGATGATCATGGTGAAGCCCGCCACCTTCCACACGACCATGGCGATGATCGACCAGAAGGCCGGCTGGAACGTCGCCAACAGGTTGAACTTTTTCGCGGTCAGGCCGAAATCGTAGGCGGCCGGGCTGAACAGGCCGGAATCGACATTGAGCAGCCACGACCACAGCAGGCTGGCCGAGGCGAAGCCGACGACCGCCGGCATGAAGAAGGATGTCCGGTAAAAGCCGGTCAGCCGCCTGGGCTTTTCGATGAACAGCGCCAGCGGAAAGGCGACGGCGAAGATCACGATGGTGACGATCACGGTGTAGTAGGCGGTGAAGCTCAGCGCGTTCCAAAAACGGTTATCGCGCAGGATCGCCCGGTAATTGTCGAAGCCGATATAAAAATGCTCGCCCATCAGCGGCCAGTTGTGCAGCGACATCCACGCGGTCATGCCGAGCGGGATGATGAAGAAGACGACGACCAGCGCCACGGCCGGCGCGACATAGAGCAGGCCGATCCACTGCCGGCGGCCGGCGCCGACGAGTTTTCTGGCGCGTGGCGGGGTGGTGGTGATGGCGGTCATTTACCCTCCCCCTTGTGGGGAGGGTCGCTGCGCAGCAGCGGGGTGGGGGTGCGGCGCCGGCCCCCCACCCGAACCTGCGGTCCGACCTCCCCACAAGGGAGAGGTAGGGCGTCGGTGCGATGATTGAGAATGCCAGGGGTCATGCTGCTCTTCCGTTGGATCTCGTAGGGCGGTGGGACACACCTCCCCCACCCCGCTGCTGCGCAGCGACCCTCCCCACAAGTGGGAGGGTAAGGAGCGCCGGCCGCCCGTCCAGGGAGACGGATCGGGCGGCCGGATCAGGACCTGCGACGGCAGGGGCGTCATGCGCCCTCGCCGCCGGCCAGTCCTTATTTCTGCGCCTGGTCGATGATCGACTGCATGGTCTCTTGTGCATTGGCGATGGCGCCATCGACGTCGTCGCCGAAGACAACCTCGTTGATCATCTGCGTCCACGGACCGTTGGCCGAGTTGATCAGGTCGTTGAACACCACGGAATAGGGCGTGCGGCCCTTGGCCATGGCTTCGGCGGCGATCTGGTAGCGCGGATCGAGATCTTTCAGCGCCTCCTTGGCGATGTCGCCGCGCACCGGCAGGCTGCCGTATTTGGCCAGGATGGTCTGGCCTTCGAGCGAATAGGCGAAGTCGAGAAACTCCTTCACCACGGCGAGCTTCTTGGTGCCCTTGGTGACGACGAAATTGTCGCCGCCGGCAAACGAAGACCAGCCGCTGTCCTTGCCCGGCAGGAAGGTGACGCCATAGTCGATATCCGGATATTGCGTGTTGAGCGCGCCGATGGCGAAGGCGCCGGACGGCGAAATGCCGATATTGCCGGTGGCGAAGGCGGCAAAGAAATTGGCGCCGGTGTCGGTCTGCGCGCCGGCCGGCACCAGGTCCTTCTTGACCATCGAGCGGTAGAGGTCGATGGCGCCGCGCAGCTGCGGGCTGTCGAGCGTCGCCTTCGAGCCGTCCTCGGAGAGGATGTCGCCGCCCGAGGCCCAGATCAGCGGCGTGAAGGTGAAGATGTTGCAGCCGCCGCAATTGCCGGAGAAGTAGAAGCCCTTGATGTCGCCGCCAAGCGCGTTGACCTTTTCGGCATCGGCCTCGATCTCGGCCCAGTTGGCCGGCCCCTTGTCGGGATCGAGCCCCGCCTGCTTGAACAGTTTCTTATTCCAGATCAGCACCGAGGCGTCGGCCGAGAACGGCAGCCCGTAAATGTGGTCCTTGTAGGTGCCGGTCTTGACATGCGCCGGCGACAGGCTGGCGAAATAGGGCAGCGATTTCGCCCAGTCGGTGATGTCTTCGAGCTGGCCGGCGGCAGCAAAGGACGGCGTGTAGATCAGGTCGAGCGACAGCGCGTCGGGCGCCGTGCCGCCGGCGGCGGCGGCGCCATATTTCGGGATGATCTCGGCATTGGGAATGATGTCCAGCTTGACCTGGTTCTCATGGCCCTTGTTGAAGGCATCGACGATGCGCGGCATGAAGTTCGAGCCGTCGGCGCGAACCCAGATGTTGGCGGTGTCGGCGGCCATTGCAGGCAAGGCAATGATGCTCGCGGCGAGCGCAAACCCGGTAATCACAGTCTTCATGGTTTTCCTCCTCATGGTTTTGTTCTCCTCCCTGTTGCGGCGCAGATCGCGCCGCGCGTTCTCCTAGCCGTCCGGCGGACGGCCGCAAGACTGACGCACCACCAGCCGGCACGGCAGTTTTCGAATGCCCGGCGCGGCCGGTTGGCCGCCGACGAGCGAAAGCAGTGTGAGGCCGGCCTCGCGGCCGAGCGCTGCCAGGTTCATGTCGACCGAGGTCAGCGGCGGGCGGGTCGCCTCGGCCACGATCTCCCAATTGTCGAAGCCGACGACGCCGACATCGCCAGGCACGTCTAAGCCTCGCTCGCGCAGCGCATCGATGACGCCGCGCGCGATCTGGTCGTTGCCGCAGAACACGGCGTCGGGTCTCGCTCCCTTCTTGTTGAAGAGCGTTGGGCCGTCGAACAGCTTTCCGACGGCTTCATGCCCCCAGGCTTCCGACCACGAGCCGAGCAAGGGCTCGGTGACCGGCAGGCCGTGGGCGGCCAGCACATCGCGAAAAGCCTGTGCCCGCTCATTCACCACGGCAAAACTGGCGGGACCGCTGACATGGGCGATGCGCCGACGCCCGAGCCGGCAAAAATGCTCGACCGCCAGCCGCGCTCCGCCGGCATCGTCGGAGACGAAGGCGATGGCGCCGGGATCGGGCTGACTGAAGGCGTAGATGACGGGCACGCCGAGATTGGCGAGGTCGACCGGCAGATGGCGGTCGATGCGCTTGCCGCTGGCGATGATGCCGTCGATGCGCTTGTCCAGCATCGCCTCGACATGCAGCTGCGCCAGCCGCGGGTCGTCCTCGACATTGCACATGAACACCGAGACACCGGCGTCGACCAGCGCATCCGAAATGCCCGACATGACCGGCAGCGAAAAGCGGCCATAGGTATCATTGGTCAACAGCCCGACGGTGAAGGAGCGCCGCCGCAGCAGGCTCTGCGCCAGGCTGTTGGGGCGAAAGCCGAGCCGCTGTGCCGTCTCGCGAATGCGCTGCCGCGTCTCGGCAGTCATTCGCCCCTGCCCGTTCAGCGCCTTCGATGCCGTGGCCACACTGACGCCAGCCATCGCCGCCACTTCACGCAGCGTGACGGGTTGTTTGGCGGGTGGTGGCGTGTCGGAGGCCATTGTTGGAATGTCGGTCCTCGGTTGGGAAAAGGTTTTCTCTTACAGGGCTGCGGCGTGTCGAGATGGGCGAACGACGAGTATTGCGAGGTTTGGGAAAACGTTTTCTCAAGAGAGATTAGGATGAGAATTTGGGGATGGCAAGTGGGGATGGTGGAGAATGGTGAGGTGTGGGCGGGTCTACGAAGCGGCCACCCATTAACGACTGCCTAGCGCCACACGGGGACCATCGAGTCATGGCGGGCCGAGCCTGCACGAACTCAGCATGTGCCTGTTCCGGCGTATTGATTGGCTTTCGGAAACTTTGCCGCCGGTTTCGTTCCTCGATGGAATCACTGCCACCGTCTCAGCGGAGAACCCACCGAAGGAGCAAGAAGCCGCACGAATAACTAGTTACTTAATGATTTTTCTATTTCTTAGGCGTATTCCAAGGTAGATGTATTTGCCTCTAGGAGAAGACCCATCCAAATTACTGTGGATAAACAAATAAAGCATTTCTGAGGAGGGGACAGACCCTGCCAACGCGGATACAAGGCAAGCAGCCAACATGACCAAACCGATTCACCCATTTCCCGCTCGCATGGCGCCAGAGATCGCACTGGACGCCTTGTCGGGCTTGCCCGTGGGGAGCGTCGTTCTCGATCCAATGATCGGTTCGGGGACCGTCTGCCGGCAGGCTTCGGATCTCGGCCACACGGCTCTCGGTTTCGACGTGGATCCCTTGGCGGTATTGATGACCCGTATTTGGACCACGCCAGTAGATGACAGTCTCGTATCGGAGATGTCTACCAAGCTCTTTGCGAGGGCAAAGGAGCTCGATCCGGATGAAATCGTGCTGGACTGGATGGACAGCGACCCGGAAACACTCGCCTTTAGCAAATACTGGTTCGGTGATCGCCAGCGCGTCGAACTTCGAAAGTTTTGCTACCTACTTGAAGATTGGAAACGCTCCGCAACAGCAGAGGATCAAAAACACTCCATCGACTTGATGCGCCTCGCCTTAAGCCGCATCATCATCACCAAGGACTCTGGCGCGTCTCTTGCCCGGGACGTTTCGCATAGCCGACCACACAAAGTTACCGACGAAACCAACTACAATGTCTCCGAAGGGCTAGCGAAATCTATTGGACTAATACGCGCTCGTCTTTCGGCAGCACCGCCGTCGGGGAACGTTTACGTCGGACTCGGCGATGCCAGGCGCATGGATAAATTGAAAGATGGCAGTGTCGACGCGGTGTTGACATCTCCACCCTATCTCAATGCGATCGACTATCTGCGCGGCCATCGATTGTCGCTCATATGGCTGGGCCACAAGCTCGGCGATCTGCGAACAATTAGATCTAACGGTATAGGTACAGAGCGCAGCCCAGATACCAAGGACGAGGCCGAGGCCTTTACCGTCGTCCGGCGCTCCATCGGTGACATTGAACGTCTCCCTCCTCGCTTCCAGAATATGATCGACCGCTACGTTCAGGATATCCGGAGTCTGCTCGCGGAGATTTCTCGGGTACTAAAGTTTGGAGGACAGGCAACCTTCATCGTAGGAAATTCGTGTTTACGCGGATGCTATGTTGGCAATTCGAATGCTGTTGCAGCATCCGCAGCACAGGCAGGCCTTTCTTTGATTGCACAGTCCGAACGCGAATTACCAAACGCGAGCAGATATCTACCGCTTACAAGCGATAAGTTGGCGAAACGGATGAGAACTGAGGTCATCCAAACATTTACCCGAAACGCGTAGCCTTGTTTTGTTTCTGCATGTAATTGTAACTGAATTAGTCCTTACATTCATTTATGGCAGGCAGGAGATGGTATGGACGATGAGCAATTCGACCTTGAGGCTATCAAGAGCGCTGCTTCACTGAAGAACCGCTACGAAAAGCAACTCGATGCAATGATAAGCAAAGGGCTGCAGTCGGAATTTGTGAAGGAAGCGGTCGAAGGCTCTTTGAAGAATTTGGCGGGCGGTGGCAAAACTGCCTTTGTCATTTACGGCGATCCTCAGAGTGGGAAGACCGAGATGATGATCTGCCTGACTGCAAAGCTCCTGGATGATGGAAACAAGGTTATTGTCCACCTGATGAACGACAGTGTGGATCTTCTGGCCCAAAACCTGGACCGCTTTAGCACATCCGGCTTGTCGCCAGCTCCCATAAATTCAGTAGAGGCGATTAAGAAGGGCATCTTCGACCAAGAAACCATCATCTTCTGCAAGAAAAATGGACGCAATTTGGCGGCTTTGCTAGAAGCAATCGATGACGCTCGGAAAAAGGGGCAGAGTGTGGACTCGGTTGTCGTCATTGACGATGAAGCCGATTTCGCGTCGCCCAACTCGAGAATTAATTCTGGAACGAAAACGCCAATCAATGATTACATTGATACATTGATCGGCAAGAGTGGCATTTACATTGGGGTTACTGCCACACCTGCCCGCCTCAATCTCAACCATACCTTCGACAACAAGCCTGAGCATTGGGTGCGCTTCCCCGCCCACACCTACTATACAGGTCAAGATACGTTCTTTCCGCAGAACCTGGAAGCTCCAGTTGATTTTCGTAGGATATGGCTCGCAAACGGTGGGAGCGAGACAGAAGCGCGCAGCGCGATCATCCGCTTCTGTGTAACCGTGGCACATCTCAACCAAGGCGATGCATCAGATAATTATTCAATGCTTTTCCATACCAGTGGCAAGAAGGCCCAGCACGAAGTCGACACCGCTACAATCGAAAAGCTTATTCAGGATTTACGTGGCCATGCGGGGCCCGTATTCGAGGCACTAGCAAAGGAAGCGTTCGATGCTGCAAAGCAACTTTATCCGGCTGATTCCGCCAATGCACTAGCAGCCTATGTCATCGGAAACATCTCAAAATCCAGACTCTTCGTGCTGAATAGCACCCGAGACAGGAATGCGCTAACCGGCAGCGCAACCAAACCGAGTTCGCCATTTACCTTTTACGTTGGCGGCAACATCGTCTCGCGAGGCGTCACGTTTGATAATCTACTATCAATGTTCTTTACTCGTAACGTGGCCAATAAACTGCAGCAGGATACTTATATCCAGCGCGCTCGAATGTTTGGTGCCCGCAACAAGTATCTGAAACATTTCGAACTTTCGATACCACAGGCTCTCTATAACGACTGGCAGCGCTGTTTCGTTTTCCATCGCTTGTCGTTGAGATCGATCGAAAACAAGCTGCAAGCTCCAGCATGGGTTGGAGACAAGCGGATCGCCGTCGCCGCACCCTCAAGCATAGATCAGACTACAGTTCAAGTTGATAAGGGCGAAATGTCATTTGCAATGTTTGCATGGGACCCGCAATTGGATGACATAGCGGCAGCAGCGCCCCATTCAATCACTTCGTTGACTGCTATGCAGCAAATCGTGGGGGAGGAAGGGTTGCCCTCGTATCTGATCGAATTTCTCCAGCAGTATGACGATCAGGGGAAGTTGGCTATCCACACCTCATATCAGCTTCAGCGTTATCAGGGCGAGGTAATGGACAAAATTGAACGTCGGCAAGGCTTTCTAGGCAACAACCAGCTCGAACCAGTGAAATTTCCAGACGGAATTCATCACGTGAGAATTATCCGCAACTCTTCCGCAAAGGCGCGTGTGTTCTTCAAAATCAAGGACTCCACCTTTACCAAGCAAGCTGTATAGGGTCATGTCAATCAACTCGGCAATTTCGTAGTCATCGCCCACAAACATGAAGACCGAGATTTATTTTATTCGTGCTATCGGAAAACGCGGCGAGCAACTGCTCGAGGCCGTGGACCGAAACGGGTATTTTGCGGAAGCTGTCGATGATGATCTACATCGCCGCGGCGGTCCGTCACTTCCATGCCTCATGAGTTTCAAAAATGGACGCATTACTCACTTCGGTTCCCTATTTGTTGGGAATAAAGCGGCTGAGGGATCCAAGCGCGTTAATGTACGGGACCTTCGGCGACTAGACACGGAAATCCGAACTGCCCATTTAGTGGAATTGATTTCACCTCGCTTCCAACGAAGGGTCCAGGAGCGCCTCCGCAGTAGTGGTCTCATCGCGGACGAAGCCGCAACCATTCTCACTGAAGCAATTCGGTCGTTGAACCCCAGTCTCGCTAGGCAGATCGAAAGGTTTGCGCAGGATTGGGGCCGCATCAATGCACTATCGCGGCGGGAAAAGCATGCCTTGGCCGTTGAAAAGGAGATGGTTGCGGCGGCTCTATCGTTTGCCGGCATCGATCGGGACGAACTTCGGGACTGGTCGCTGCCGCATAGACCCGGTAGTTCCTTCCTCGATGGTCTACCTCAGGTCAGACTGCGTGAAGATGCAATGGTCATGAACGACATGACCAATGTTCCGGGTTTCGAGTATGTGAGAACCGTAGCTAGGTCGGCAGCCGTTTTTGAGAACGGCAACACGCGCCTGACCGTCGTTTTGGCAAACCACTTGGCAATTGAAGAGCAATTGGGCGGTGATCTAATTTATTACAACGAGACGTTAGGCGCCTTTACCATCATTCAGTACAAAGCAATGGAAATGGGCGAGAATAACACGGCAATCTTCCGGCTGCCGGATAGAAAGCTTTCGGAGGAAATCGGTCGAATGAAGGTTCACCTAGGCGCCCTGCAATCCTGCAGGCCCAACGATCTTCCCGAGGGCTTTCGGCTCTTAGAGAACCCTTTCTTCATAAAGCTTTGTCCCAGAATTGATTTCGAGGCTGGCGAAACTGGGTTGATAAAAGGGATGTACCTGCCTTTGGATTTCTGGAATCTGCTCGAAGCCGACTCGCGCAAGGTTGGATCACGTGGTGGTAGGTTGATAACGTTCGAGAACGTTGGTCGATATTTTGACAACACGAGCTTCATCTCCTTGGTTGCAAATGGTTGGATCGGCACCTCCATCTATCAATCAGCGCTACTTCGTCCGATCGTGAGGGACCTCGTCGAAACTGGGCGTCCATTTACCGTCGCCGTAGCCGCCGATACTACAGGGGTGCAGCCTTGGTCATCGCCTAGGGCAGGACTGATCGATCCTGCACAATGACTGACAAATAAGGTCGGTATCCGCCATTGGGGCAACGCCAGAGGGATCACACGAATCGAGCGCCCGAATTTTCGACGTCGCCGGTTGGGTGAACTGGCTGTTGACGATGATCGGCCGCAGGCGCCGAACATGTTATTGACCGCATCTTAGGAAAACCTCGTCGGCCGAACGCCATATCACGCCCGACGTACGCTGCGTTGCCGCCGCAACTTCAGCCAGGGCGCCAGATGAAAGGCGCTTACCAGCAGGCACACCGGCACCGTGCCGCTGAGCGGCGAGGACCCGCCCATGCAAAGCATGGCTGCCTAGCCTCTGAAAATATACGTCAGCACCTCCATGAGCGCGAAAATCGGCTCTGCTGCAAGCGATAGAAAATCGGGCTGCGCCCTGGCCTGCCTCGCCGGCGCCGTCTGCATGAGGCTCGCTCTCTCTCTCCCTTGAGCTACGGAGGGCCGCCGCCCCCCGCAAGGGTCACAAGAGCCGGGCAATATCCCCGCCCAGACACACTCCAGAAACAAAATTCAACAGTTCGGAAAAACCGGCGAAAAGATCGGGTGGCATAAGCTTCCCAGTCGGGATTCCGGGTTCTTCCTTTTTTGGACCTCCACCAACAAAATCGCAGCGGCGGCGCAGTGCCTGCTGCAGCGGCGGCATGAACAGCCGGGCGATGCCCAGGTAGAACCTGCCATTTGCCAATGTCAGCTTCAATCCAAACAGTCCCTGCGGTCAGATGCGATGGCGGAGCGCGTCGATGATCACCGCCATCGCAGGGGAGAGCTGTCGCCTGCTCGGATAGTAGAGGTGATAGCCGGCAAATGGCGGGCTCCAGTCGTCAAGCACGAGCCTGAGGCGTCCCTCGGCGATGTGGTGGCTGACGAGGTTTTCCGGGACATAGGCGATCCCGAAACCGCTTGTCGCAGCCTCGATCATGGGAATGGACGAATTGAAGGTGAGTTGGCCTTCCACCCGCACACGAAGGTCGCGGCCGTCCCTGGCGAATTCCCACACATACAGTCCGCCGAACGTCGCCTGCCGCATATTGATGCAGTCGTGATCGACCAGGTCCTGGGGCGCGGCCGGAACCGGATGGCGGGAAAAGTAGTCCGGCGAAGCCACGGCCACGAGCCTCCAATCCGGCCCGATGCGCACTGCGATCATATCCCTGTCGATGCTCTCGCCGAGCCGCACGCCTGCGTCGAAGCGCTCCTCCACAATGTTCTTCATGCCGTTGTCGCTGTAGAGCTCGACGCGCACGTCGGGATTGTCGTTGAGCAAGGGCTGGAGCTTCGGCCAGACGGTCGTCTGGAGCGCATGGTCGGACAGGGTGATGCGGACCGTTCCGGAGGGCTTGTCGCGAAACGCCACCAGGCTTGCGAGGTCGGATTCGATTTCCTCGAAGCGGGGAACGAGAGATTGGAAAAGTCGCTCGCCGGCCTCGGTCGGAGAGACGCTCCGCGTCGTACGCGTCAGCAGGCGGACGCCAAGGCGAGCTTCAAGCTCCTTGATTGTCGAACTCAGGGTCGACTGTGAGGTTCCGAGCTTTGCCGCCGCCCTGGTGAAACTGCGCTCCCTGGCGACCGCCACGAACCAGAGCAGATCCTTCATGCCATCGCGCTGCATAGGGCACCTCCCGCCGGACATTCATATCATGAGCAGATAAGTCCATGCGGATTGCTTAGTCTACTTAAATGGGTTCCCCTGCAATATCTTCTGGCAGCGACGGGGATTTGCGGCCGATCCATCCGGCCGCCTTGCCAGGATGCCAATCATGGAAACGACGTACGACACAAGGCTTGTTGAAAACCGCGCCGCATGGGGCGCGGTGTTGTCGATGGCGCTGTGTGTTTTCGTGCTCATCGCG
This sequence comes from Mesorhizobium sp. P160219, assembly GCF_057786095.1. Classification (NCBI taxonomy): domain Bacteria; kingdom Pseudomonadati; phylum Pseudomonadota; class Alphaproteobacteria; order Hyphomicrobiales; family Phyllobacteriaceae; genus Mesorhizobium; species Mesorhizobium sp. P160219. The sequence continues at coordinate 3,444,056 of NZ_JBYNWG010000001.1, read as the reverse complement.
TCGGAATTCATGCCGGTCAGCCTGCTGTCGCCGCTAGCGGCCGATCTCGGCATCACCGAGGGCCGGGCGGGACAGGCGATCTCGATTTCGGGCGCTTTCGCCGTCGTGACCAGCCTGCTGGTCGCCGGCCTCACGCGCCACATCGACCGCCGACTGGTCGTGACCGGCTTCACCTTCCTCCTCATCGTGTCCGGTCTGGCTGTCACCTTCGCGCCGAACTACGCGTTGCTCATGGTCGGCCGGGCGCTGCTCGGCATCGCGATCGGCGGGTTCTGGTCGATGTCGACCGCGATCGTCATGCGCCTCGTGCCGCAAGACATGGTTCCGAAGGGTCTCGCCATGCTGAACGCCGGCAATGCCATTGCGGCCACCATCGCCGCGCCGCTGGGCAGTTTTCTTGGCGCCTATGTCGGCTGGCGCGGCGCTTTCTTCCTCGTCGTGCCGTTTGGTCTCCTGGCGCTGGCCTGGCAATGGACAAGCCTGCCGCCGCTGCCGCCGCGCCGCAGGAATCGTGCCGGCAACCCGCTGGCGCTGCTCGGCCGTCTTCGCATCGCCACCGGCATGGCGTCGATCATGATGCTGTTCATGGGTCAGTTCGCGCTCTTCACCTATCTGCGGCCCTTCCTCGAGAACGTCACCCGGCTCGATATCGCCGCCCTCTCGGCGGTCCTGCTGGCGATGGGGCTGGCCGGGGTGCTCGGCACATGGTGCGTCGGCCGGCTTTTGCGCACGCGTCTGTTCAGCATCCTCACCGTCATCCCGCTGGTCATGGCTGCGCTGGCCGCCGCGCTCATCGCCTTCGGTGCACTCCCGGGTCCCACAGCGCTGCTGCTCGTTGCCTGGGGCTTCTTCGGCATGGCCGCGCCGGTTGGTTGGGGCACGTGGCTCAGCCGAACCTTGCCGAACGACGCGGAGGCCGGCGGCGGGTTGCAGGTAGCCGTGATCCAGCTCGCCATCACCGGCGGCGCGGCGATCGGCGGCACGCTGTTCGATACGGTCGGCTGGTGGGCACCGTTCACTCTGGGCGCGCTGCTGCTCTGCGGATCGGCGCTCGCCGCCCTTGCCGCAGCGCATATGGCCCGGAGGTCTTTGCCATGACGATCGAACATGCGCCGCTCAGCCGCCGGACATTGCTCGGCGTCGCGCTCGCGGCGGCGGCACTGCCTCGCACAGCCGCCAGCCAGGAAGGCCAATCTCCCGTCAGCCAGGAGCCCACCGACATGAAGATCAGGATGGTTTTCAACGGCCGCACCATGACCGCCACGCTCTACGACAATCCCTCGGCGCGCGACTTCTTCTCCATGCTGCCGCTCGACCTCGAGATCGAGGATTACGCCCATAACGAGAAGATCGCCTATCTGCCGCGCAAGCTGACCGAGGAGGGAAGCGGTCCGTTCGCCGACGAGCAGCCCTACGACCTGTGCTATTTCATGCCCTGGGGCAACCTGGCCATGTTCTACGCCGACTACCGCCATCCCGGGCTGATCAGGCTTGGCCGCTTCGACGAGGGCGAGCAGGCCCTGCACATTCGCGGCAAATTCCCGCTTCGCATCGAGCGCATTTGAGGACGCAAAGGAGATCACCATGGACATTCTTCGCGCCGGCACCAGGCCTTCCGGCAAGGGACCGCCTGACTGGTTCACCGGAACGGTGCGGATCGATCCGCTCTTCAATCCCTTCGACGCCGAGCGGGTTCAAGGCGCACAGGTGACCTTCGAGCCCGGCGCCCGCACCGCCTGGCACACGCATCCGCTCGGCCAGACGCTGATCGTCGTCTCCGGCCTCGGCCGAGTTCAGCGCGAGGGTGGCCCGGTCGAGGAAATCCGTCCGGGCGACGTCGTCTGGTTCGCGCCCGGCGAAAAGCACTGGCACGGCGCGTCACCTCGGACCGCCATGACCCACATTGCCCTCCAGGAGGTCAAGGACGGCAAGGTCGTGGACTGGCTGGAACATGTCAGCGACGCCGACTACGGCGCCTGATCTCTCCCCTCGAAAGGAACCAACATGCTTGCAACCGTTCTTCACAAACCGGGCGACATCCGCTGCGAGGAAATCGCCGATCCGAAAATCATGCGGCCGACGGACGCCATCATCAAGCTGTCGGCAAGCTGCATCTGCGGCTCGGACCTGTGGCCCTATCGCGGGCTGCAGCCGGTCGCGGGGCCGATGCATATGGGCCACGAATATTGCGGCATCGTCGTCGAGGTCGGCGCAGAGGTGCGCACGGTCCGCCCCGGCCAGTTCGTCGTCGGGTCATTCTGCCTCTCGGACAATACCTGCCCGCATTGCCGCTTCGGCTTCCAGTCGTCTTGCGTGCAGCGCGAGTTCATGTCGGGCGCGCAGGCGCCTTACGCTCGCGTACCCTTGGCCGATGGCACACTGGTCGCCACCGCCGAGGTGCCGCCGGCCGACCTCATCCCTGACCTGCTGGCGGTGTCCGATGTGCTCGGCACCGGCTGGTATGCGGCCGACGCAGCCGAGGTCCGCGAAGGATCGACGGTGGTGGTGGTCGGCGACGGTGCGGTCGGCCTGATGGGCGTGCTTGCGGCCAAGGAGATGGGCGCCGAGCGCATCATCGCCATGAGCCGGCACGCCAGCCGCCAAAAGCTCGCCCGCGAGTTCGGCGCCACCGACATCGTCGCTGAGCGCGGCGAGGAAGGCGTGGCCCTCATCAAGGAACTCACCAAGGGCGTCGGCGCGGACTCCGTGCTGGAATGCGTCGGCACGGGAGAATCCTTCGACCAGGCGCTGGCCTGCTCCCGCCCCGGCGGCACCATCGGCTATGTCGGCGTGCCGCACGGCGTGAACTTCGACGGCCAAAAACTATTCTTCGGCCAGAAACGCATGCTGGGCGGCCCGGCGCCGGTGCGCCGCTTCCTGCCCGACCTGATGGACCGTGTGCTGCAAGGTCGGATCATGCCCGGCAAGGTCTTCGACCTCAAGCTGCCGTTGGCCGAGGTCGCTGAAGGCTATCGCGCCATGGACGAGCGTCGCGCCATCAAGGTCATGCTTTCGGTGTGAGCAAGATCGGGCGGACGGCCTGTGCGCACCCACAACTCAGAAAAGGAACAACGACATATGACTATGAGATTAAAGATTGCCGCCCTTGCGCTTGCCCTTTCGGTCGCCACGCCGGCTTTCTCGCAAGAGCCTCCGATCATCGGCGCATGGCGCATGATTTCGCTCGAGGCCGGCGCCGAGGGAAACCTGAAGCCCGTGCCCTATTCCGGCCAGGTCATCTTCACCGAGGCCGGCACCCTCTCGGTGCAGGCGCAGAACCCCGACCCCAAGGCGCCGGACACGCCTTACACGGCGAATGGCTACGAAGCCTATTACGGGCCGGTCGCCATCAACGACCAGGACAAGACTTTCGTCATCACGATCGAGTCCTCCCTGGTCCGCAACCTTGTCGGCAAGAGCATGAAACGCAAATTCGAGGTCTCGGACAACAAACTGGTCCTCACGCCTGACAACCCGGCCGAAGGCTGGCGCGTGACCTACGAACGCTACTGATCCGAACAGTTGGGCTGCCGATGGCCAAAATGGCGCGGATTCCAGACCGAGATGGCGTCATGGCGGAGCTGGTACCGATCATGGCGGCCGTCTTCGCCGGCTTCCTGCTGATCGGCCTGGCGCTACCCGTCCTGCCGCTGCATCTTCACCTGCAGCTCGGCGTCGGCCCCTTCGCAGTCGGGCTGGTGACGGGCAGCCAGTTCGTCGCCTCGATGCTGTCGCGCATCGGGGCTGGAAACTATGCCGATGGACGCGGCGGCAAGCGCGCCGTCGTCCTCGGCCTCATTGCCGCTGCCCTTGCCGGGCTATTTTACCTCGGCTCGCTGGCATTGCTCGACCGGCCGGTAGCGTCCGCATCGGCCCTGTTCGCCGGACGGGCGGTACTGGGCGCGTCCGAGAGCTTCATCATCACCGGCGGCGTCGCCTGGGGCCTCTCCGTTGCGGGCGGACAGAACTCAGGAAAAGTCATAGCCTGGGTGGGCACGGCGATGTTTGCGGCGCTCGCGCTGGGAGCGCCGGCCGGATCTGCGCTTTATGCAGCGAGCGGTTTCACCGCGATCGCGCTCGCGACGATCCTCCTGCCGCTGGCGACGCTGCTTGCCATCCTGCCGATGCGCGGCACCGGCGCCGCCGCGGGCAGCGTGCCGCAGTCATGGAGGAGCGTGGCGAAAGCGGTCTGGCTTCCTGGCGTCGGAGCTGCTTTCAGCAGCCTCGGCTATGGTGCTATTCTGGGCTTCGGCGCCCTGCTCTTCGCCGAGCGGGGCTGGCAGCCGGTATGGCTTCCCTTCACGGCCTATGCCGCGTCGCTGATCGTGGCAAGGCTGTGCTTCGGCCACCTGCCCGACAGGCTTGGGGGCGCACGCGTCGCTGTGATCTTCGTCGCGGTCGAGGCGGCAGGGCTGATGCTGATCTGGCTTGCGACCGGGCCTGTTGTCGCCGCGATCGGAGCGGGCCTGACTGGCCTCGGCTACTCGCTGGTCTATCCCGGCCTCGGCGCCGAGGCCGTAGGCCGTCTTCCGTCGCGCAGCCGCGGCCTGGCCATGGGACTCTACACCGTCTTCCTCGACGTGGCGCTCGGCTTCGGCAGTCCGGCGCTCGGCCTGGTCGCTGCGTCGACCGGGCTGCAATTCGTCTTCTTCGCCGTCGCGGCGGCGACGCTTCCGGCGTTGGGCATCGCTCTGCTGCTGGGTCGCCGTAGCGCTCCATTATAGACAGCTCGCCGGCGCCGTCCGCATGAGGTTCGCTCATAGTCTCTTTCCGGGCCGCCACTGAGGCTGAACCCCTGCCCCGCAAGGGTCAACGAGGCCCGGCAAATCCCCGCCCAGACACACTCCAGAAACAAAATTCAACCGTTCGGAGAAACTGGCGAAAAGATCGGGTGGCATAAGCTTCCCCGTCGGGATTCCGGGTTCTTCCTTTTTGGAAGCCCTCCACCAACAAAATCGCAGCGGCGGCACAATGCCTCCTCGAGCGGCGGCATGAACAGCCGGGCGATGCCCGGCCAGGGACGAGAAGAGTATGGACATGGACTTCGATATCGCCGAACTGGACAGCGACGCGGCAACGGCTATCAGCCAAACCGGCCTGGCAAGCATCGATGCGCTGGCACGGATCGCTCGCGGCCCGGCAAGGGACGGCCAGGTCCTGACGGGCGCCGACTTTGCCCGGCAGCCGGGTGAGCGGCTCGATACGGTGTTCGAGCAGCTCGCCGTAACGTTTGCCGCACTGCCGGCGGTGATCTCCGACGGGCGCGTCTGGACGTATCAGGAGCTGAACAGCCGTGCCAACCAGTGCGCCCGCATGCTGATCAAGCACGGCGTGCGGCCGGGCCACCGGGTCGGGCTCATTCTCGACCGGTCGGCGGAGACCTATGTGGCGTTGCTGGCGGTGATGAAGGCGGGGGCTGCCTTCGTGCCGCTGGCCACCGCGTTTCCGCAGGAGCGGATGGCGCTGATCATCGAAGACGCCGCCGTCAGCATGATCGTCACCATCGCCGCCTATGCGTCGCGCGCCGGTCAACTGCCCGTTCCCCATGTGCTGATCGACAGCGCCGCCGCCGAGATTTCCGCGCAGTCGCCCGCGCCGCTGAAGCCGCAGGCGGCCGACGACATTTGCTACATCCTCTATACCTCGGGCACCACTGGCAAGCCCAAGGGCGTGGTCATCACGCACCAGAGCTTCGTCAATTTCATACACGTCGCGGCCGCCTCCTACGGCTACCGGCCGGGCGACCGGGTGTATCAGGGCATGACCATTGCCTTCGACTTTTCCTCCGAAGAGATCTGGGTGCCGTTCGTCGCCGGCGCGACGGTGGTGCCGGCTCCTGGCCAGATGCCGCTGGTGGGCGAGGAACTGGCGGATTTCCTGCGCCTCCATGACATCACCTGCATGGCCTGCAGCCCGACATTGTTGTCATCGATGACATCGGACGTTCCCAGCCTGCGCACGCTTTTGGTGGGCGGCGAGGCCTGCCCGCACAATCTGGTGGTGCGCTGGTCGAAGCCGGGCCGGCAGATCCTCAACACCTACGGGCCGACCGAGGCGACCGTCACCGCAACGATGGGGGCGCTGACGCCGGACCGTCCCGTCACAATCGGCGCGCCGTTGCCGACTTACTCGATCGTCATTCTCGACGCTTCGCTGCCGCAACTTGCCGAGCCCGGTGAACTGGGCGAGATCGGCATTGCCGGCATCGGGCTCGCCGTCGGTTATCTGAACCGGCCGGACCTGACCGACCAGAAATTCATCGCCGATTTCGTCGGCCTGCCGAACAACCCGTCGCAGCGCATCTACCGCACCGGCGATCTTGGCCGGATCAACGATAGCGGCGAGATCGAGTATGCCGGGCGCATCGACACGCAGGTGAAGATTCGCGGATATCGCATCGAACTCGGCGAGATCGAGGCGGTGCTGCTCGACCAGCCCGAGATCGCCCAGGCCGCCGTGACCACCTGGGAGATCGAGCCCGGCCGCGTCGAACTCGTTGCCTATTACGCGCTTAAAACCGGCGTAGCGGCGGTTTCCCGTGCGGATCTCGCCCAGACGATGAAGCGGCGGCTGCCCGACTACATGGTGCCCGCCTATCTGGAGGAACTGCCTGCCATCCCGATGACCGTCTCCAACAAGGTAGACCTGCGCCAGCTGCCGAAGCCGACGAGCATCCGGCTTTCGGCCGATCGCACGATGGTGCCGCCCGCCAATGAGGACGAGCGTTTCCTGGCGGAAGCGCTGGCCACGGTGCTGAAATTCGACGCGGTGTCGGTCGAGGATCACTTCTTCGACGATCTCGGCGCCAACTCCTTGCTGATGGCGCATTTCTGCGCGCGCGTGCGCACCAGGAAGGAATGGGCGACGACGTCGATGCGCGACATCTATCTCTATCCCACAGTGGCGCGCCTGGCGCTGCATCTGGGGGTAGCGGAGGAGATGACGACGGCAACCAACGAGCCGGTCCTCACCCGCCGGGCCTCGAATTTCGCCTACTGGACCTGCGGCGCGGCGCAGCTTTCGTTCTACGGCCTCTACAGCTACGTGGCGCTCTGGGCGATCAATGACGGCCTCAACTGGATGTATGACGCGCTCGACGATCCGCTGCAGCTCTATATCCGGTGCGTGGCGCTCTCGGCCGCCGTGTTCTTCGGCATGTCGGGCTTTGCAGTCCTGGCGAAATGGGTGCTCATCGGCCGCTGGAAGGCCGAGGCGTTTCCGATCTGGGGCGTGCGCTACTTCCGCTTCTGGGTGGTCAAGACGTTGATCCGCACCGCACCCGTCGTGCTGTTCCGCGGCAGCCCGCTCTACAGCCTCTATCTGCAGCTGCTCGGCACCAAACTCGGGAAAAACGCCGTCATCGAATCGAAGTCCGTGCCCGTCTGCACGGATCTTATTTCCATCGGCGCCAACACCATCCTGCGCAAGGAATCGATGATCCTCGGCTTCAGGGCCCAGTCCGGTTATATCCACACCGGGCCGCTGACCATCGGCCGCGATGCCTTCGTCGGCGTCGGCTCCACGCTCGACATCGACACCAGGATCGGCAACGGCGCCCAGCTCGGCCATTCGTCCTCGCTGCATCGCGGGCAAAGCATTCCCGACGGCGAGCACTGGCATGGATCGCCGGCGGTGCCGACCACGGCGGACTATTGCAAGGTGCGCAATGTCAATCCTTACCAGGTCCGGCGCTTCCTCTATGAAGCGCTGCAGCTGGTCGGCCTGTTTGGCCTCGTCACCCCGCTGCCGCTCCTGTTCCACAGCTACTGGGAATATGTCGGCGACGACTATCAGGAGACGATCGGCCTTGTCGCAATCGGCACCACGGTCACGCTTTTCGGCTATATCGCGGCGGCTTTCCTGGCAGCGACGCTGGTGCCGCGCCTGACGAGCCTGATCTTGAAGCCGGGCCGCACCTACACGCTTTACGGTTTCCGCTACTGGCTGCAGACCGTCGCCGAATTCGCCAGCAATTCCCGCGTGCTCGGGCTCCTGGCCGGCGACAGCTCGGCGATCGTGCACTACATGCGCGCCATCGGCTGGAACCTCAACAGAGTGGTGCAGACCGGCTCCAATTTCGGCTCCAACCAGCAGCACGAAAACCCGCTTCTGTGCGAGATCGGCACCGAGACCATGGTCTCGGACGGGCTGTTCATGATCAACATGCACAAGTCCGCCTCGGCCTTCAGGCTCGAGCCGACGCGCATCGGCGAACGCAACTATCTCGGCAACAACATCTACTATCCGCCGGACGGCCGCACCGGCGACAACGTGCTGCTCGGCACCAAGGTGATGATCCCCATCGACGGGCCGGTGCGCCAGAATGTCGGCCTTCTCGGTTCGCCTGCCTTTGAAATCCCGCGCATGGTGAACCGCGACAAGGAGCTTATAGCCGGCGTCGACGAGGCCGACCGGCGCCGGCGCATCCCGCACAAGAACCGCCACAACCTGGTGACCATTCTTCTGTTCCTGGCAACGCAATGGGTCATGCTGTTCGTCACGCTGGCGATCTGGGACCGGGCGCTGAACTACTATACGGAATGGGCGGAGGTCGCCCTGTTCGCCGCCGTGCTTTTGACCTCGGCGATCACCATTCCGTTCTACATTCTGGTCGAGCGGGCAAGCCTTGGCTTTGGCCGGTTAAAGCCGCAGATGACGACGATCTACGACGTCACCTTCTGGCGCCACGAACGCCACTGGAAGCTGGCGGATTCGCCGATCGTGCGCCTGTTCGCCGGCACGCCGTTCCGGCCGATGATCCTGCGCCTGCTCGGCGTCAAGGTCGGCAGGCGGGTCTATGATGGCGGCAGCAACCTGACCGAGCGTTCGCTGGTCGAGATCGGCGACGACGTCACGCTAAACGAAGGCTGCGTCATCCAGGCCCATTCGCTGGAAGAAGGTGCGTTCAAGTCCGATTTCATCCGTATCGGCAAGGGCTGCACGCTCGGACCGTCCGCCTTTGTCCACTACGGCGTGGTGATGGGTGAAGGGTCGATGGTCGATGCGGACTCCTTCGTGATGAAGGGCGAAGAGCTGGAGCCCAACTCGATCTGGCGGGGCAACCCGGCCAAGCTGCATCGCTTCGTCACGCCGGTGCCGGAGGATAGCGTCAAGGCAACGGCTTGATGAGCGCAGACATCCGCCTCGTTTCGGTGACCGGGGCCAACCGGGCCCTGGTCGCGGCTCTGGAACTGGCTGCGGATCAGATGGATTTCGTCGCCAGCAATGCGGAGTCGCTGGACGAAGCCGAAAGCGACGGGGACGCTCGGCCGCGCGTCGTCATGGCAGGGGATCGCGTCGTCGGTTTCCTGATGTACGAGGCGCCGCAGGACGACGACGAGGCGCGGATCTACCGCTTCATGATCGATCGCGTCCATCAGGGCCAAGGCTACGGCAAGGCCGCTTTGCGCGAAGTGCTGGATGAAATCATGCGGCTCGGCCACATCAGCCACGTTTCGATCTGCTACGAACCTGGGAATGAAGCGGCACGCCGCCTCTATCGCGCTGCCGGTTTCGTCGAAGAAGGGCCCGACGAGGACGGGGAAATGATCGCCGACCTCGCTCTGCGGGGCGAACAGCCATGACGCGCCGGCTCGATGCCGGTGCCAGCCTGTCGGCGCAGTTGCTGGCGGCGATGGCCGCCATGGCACCGGCCGGCGTTCGGATCGGATGCCGCACGATCCGCGAAGGCGATGAGAACCATTTGCTGCCGCAGGAAGCACGCTCCATCCCGTCACGCCTGCCGCTGATGCGGCGGGCGAGTGGCGCGGCGCGGTGGATCGCGCACGAGCTGCTGGCGGATATGGGCTTGAACGACGTCGCTATCCTCCGCGGCTCCTCCGGCGCACCGGTATGGCCTCATGGAGTAACGGGGTCGCTGGCTCACGACGACGAGATGGCCGTGGCGGCCGTCGCGCCGCTCTCCCACGTCGCCTCGCTCGGCATCGATATCGAGCCCGCTTTGCCCCTGCCCGACGACATCTTCGCGCTGGTTGCAGCCCCCGCTGACCGGATCGACGCAACCGACTTGTATCTTGCCGGTCGCATCCTTTTTGCCGCCAAGGAAGCTGTCTACAAGGCCGCCTACCCGCTTGATGGCGAAGTGCTGGGCTATGAGGACATCACCGTCGATCTCGACGCAAGCGACGCTGTGACGAAGACGGGCCGCAGAGCGAGACTGGTTTACTGCGTTGCTCCGTGTGTGGTCGTTCTGGCGTTTGTCGATGGTGTCCGAAGCGCCCCCCTTTAAGCGCGATGGGCCAGCGCCCGACAGCAACGCCTGCTCAACAAAGCGCTTTTTTTCGCAGAGCGGTCGCAAAAGGCTCACACGGTTCGTCCTTTGACAGAAGAAGGAGAGCGCCATGAGAAACCTTATTGTCACCGAATTCATCAGCATCGATGGCATCGCCGAGGTCGAGAAGCTGCCCAGCGTGACCTGGAACGATGAGATGCAAAGGTTCAAGGAGGACGAGCTTGCCGACAGCGGGGCCATGCTTCTGGGGCGCACGACCTACGAGATTTTTGCCGGCTCTTGGCCCAAGGAAACCGGAGACTTCGCCGACCGGTTCAATGCGCTGCCGAAATATGTCGCGTCGACAAGCCCGAAGGCACTCGACTGGAAACCGGCCGAGTTGCTGAAGGGTGTGTTGCCGGAAGCGGTTCGGGCGCTGAAGCAAGGCAGCGGCGGCAACATCTATGTGCATGGCAGCCTGAGCGTCGCGCGGGAATTGCTGCGCCATGGTCTGGTCGATCGCGTCAGGCTGCTGAGCTACCCTGGCTCCGTCGGGGAGGGCAAGAAGCTGTTCCCGCCCGATATGCCGGTGGCGTTGGAGCCGATCTCGACCGTACAGTTCAGCAATGGCGTGGTGGCGCTGGAATATGCGGCTGGGAGGGTGTGAGACGCTGGTGGGGTAATCTCCCCTTTAGGGGAGATGTCGCCGAAGGCGACAGAGGCGGTCGGTCCGTCCTGACGCAACCTCCTATCGACAGTAGGAGGTCTAGCTTCACGCGAAACGACCCCCTCTGGCCTGCCGGCCATCTCCCCCTCGAGGGGGGAGATCGGCAGCTCACCCTACTTTCTTCCCCCGCTTGCCCTTGGCACGCGCCTCGACCACTCTTTCCACCTCGCGCTTCAGTTCGTCCTTGACCTCCTGCGTCTCGGCCATCAGCGTGTCGATCTTCATGAAATCGAGCACGCGGTATTTCGACACTGGCGGGCGGATCAATATGTCTGGTGGGCGCTGGTTCAGCTTGTGGGCGATGATCGACTGCATCATCAATTGCGTCGCGCCGTACATCAGGTCGACCGTGGTCGGGTGCTTGCGCTCGGCCTCGCTCGGCGCGCCGACGACGTCGATGGCGATGATGATGTCGGCGTCGTTTTCGATGAGGTCGAACGGCACCGGATTGTAGATGCCGCCGTCGATCAGCACGCGGTCGTCGCGCGTCACCGGGCGGAACACGGCGGGAATGGCAGCCGAGGCGGCGAGCGCCGAATGCAGGTCGCCCTCGTCGAAGACGGCCAGCTTGTGACCGAAATAGTCCGTCGCCGTCACCTTCAGCGGGATTTTCAGCTCGGCGAAGGTTTCCGGGATGGCTTCCGGCAGGAACGCCTTCAAGATGCGCTCTATGTTGAACTGGCTGACTCGGATGCCGCCCTGCATCGCCTCGGCGATGGTGCCGGGACGCGAGCGCCACATGCGCGCCGCCACCTCGGCGCGGCGGCCGAGGATCGAGCGGGCGTAGTCCTCGATGTCCTTGCCGCTCATGCCCGAGGCCATGCCGGCGCCCATGATGGCGCCGATCGAGGAGCCGGCGATGGCCACGGGCTTGATGCCGAGCTCGTCCAGCGCCTCGACGATGTGGATATGGGCGAGGCCGCGCGCGCCGCCGCCGCCAAAGGCGATACCGAAAGTCGGACCTGTCATTTGGCCTCCAGCTTCGGCCCGATGCTCATGATCGCGGGCGCCGGCGTCAGCAGCTTCTTCGCCGCTGCCTTGACCTGATCGAGCGTCACGCCGTTGATGAGCGCCGCGCGGCGCTGCACGTAGTCGATGCCGAGATTGTCGAGCTGCAATTCCACCAGGGTCGCGGCAATGGCGCTGGAAGAATCCAGATTGCTGATAGCATAGGAGCCGACCATGTATTTCTTGGTCGCGTCCAGCTCGGCCTCGGTCGGCCCCTCCTGCGCCATCTTCTTGACCACCTCCTTGACGATGCCGAGCGTCTCGGCGGCGCGGTCGGAACGCGTCGCCGTGGTGATGATCAGCGCATTGGAATGCTGGTGGTCGACCAGGTTGGAATCGACGGAGTAGGCCAAGCCGCGCTTTTCCCGCACCTCGTCATAGAGGCGCGAGGTGAAGGTGCCGCCGCCGAGAATCTGGTTCATCAGCACCGCAGGGAAGAAATCCGGCGCATCGCGCTTCACACCGGGATAGGCAAACTGCAGCGAGGTCTGCGGCAGGTCGTAGTCGACCTCGAGCTGCTGGCCGAGCTTCAGCTCGGTATCGGCAACCGGTTGCAGCACCTGCTTTTCCGGCAGATCGCCGAAGACCTCGTCGAGCTTCCGTTTCAGCGTCGCGGCATCTATGTCGCCGACCACCGCAACATGCAGGCCGCTGCGGGCGAAATTGGCCTTGTGGAAGGCAGCCAGATCCGCCGCCGTGATGGTGGCGATGCTGTCCTTGGTGCCCTGGTCGGGCCTGGAATACGGATGTTCGCCATAGATGGCGCGCAGCCATTTGGTTTGCGCGACGGTGTTGGGGTCACGCTCATTGGCGATGATGCCGGACAGGATCTGGGCGCGGATACGGTCGATCGGCGCCTGGTCGAAGCGCGGGCTGGTGACCGCCAGCCTGAGCAGGTCGAAGGCCGCATCCTTCTGCTCGGCCAGCATCCGCATCGCGCCATAGGTGCCGTCGCGCGCCGCTTCGAAGCCCATTTCGGCGCCGGCATCGTCAAGCTTGATCTGGAAGGCCTCGCTGTCGAGGTCGCCGGCGCCCTCGTCGAATAGGCCGGTCATCAGATTGACCAGCCCTTCCCGCCCCGCCGGATCCTGCGTCGAGCCGCCATCGAAGACGAAGCGGATGGCGACGATCGGAATGGAGTGGTCCTCGACCAGCCAGGCGTTGACGCCTTTCGATGAGGTCACCGGCTGAATGTCCATCGCGTGCGCGGCAAGCGCCGGCAGGATGAGGAAGAAGATGCCGAGGAACAGTGTGGCGAAGACGTGGAGAACCGCGATGCGCCTATGAGTAATCCCATCAGGCCATTGATCGCCAAGGTCAGCTCCGCCCCTCATCGCGCTGCCGGGCACTTCTCCCCGTATAGTGACGGGGAGAAGGGGTCTCGCCGCGACGCTGGCGCTCTTCTTACGACGCTGATGGTTGGCGAAATCGACGATGACAGCGCCCCTCTCCCCGTCACTATAGGGGGAGAGGATGCCGGCAGGCAGGTGAGGGGCAGCGCTAACGCTCAATCTCGTCATCATCAATTCCCCGCCTGTTGCTGCGGCAAGAGATAGCCGGTCGTCGTACGATCGAGCAGCAGATAGCGTGCGGCGACCGCCTTGATCTCATCGGCGGTGACCTTGCGAATGCGGTCCGGCCATTCCTCGATATCCCTGACGTTGCCGCCGGTGGCGAGCTCGGCGCCGTAGAGATTGGCCATCTCGTCCTGCTTGTCGCGGGCGAAGATCATGGCCCTGATATAGCGGGCCTTGGCCTTCTCCAGCTCGTCCGCGGTGACGCCGTCCTTGACGATGCGGGCGATCTCGGCCTCGACGGCCGCCTCGACGTCGCTCAGCTTGGCGTCGCCGCGCGGCGCGCCATAGACGGTGAAATTGGTGGCGTCGAGCATCGTACCCTGGAAGAAGGCGCCGGTCGCCGATGCGATGCCTTGCTTGACCACGAGTTGCTGGTAGAGCCTGCTGCGGCTGCCGCCGCCAAGGATCTCTCCCAGCAGGTCGAGCGCCTCGGCCTCGCCGGGTTTTGCCGTGTGGTAGGACGGAACCACCCATTGCGTCGAAAAGCTCGGCACCGAAACGCGCCCATCGGTGAGCGTCACCGTGCGCTTGGTGTTCTGCTCCGGCTCGACCGGGCGGATGCGCGGGGGCAGGTCGGGACCGCGCGCGACCTTGCCATAGGTTTTTTCGGCCAGCGCCTTCACGACCTCCGGCTCGACATCGCCGGCCACGATCAGCACCGCATTATTGGGGCGGTAGTATTTGTCATAGAAGGCAACCGCATCGGTGCGGTTCAACTGCTCCATCTCCTGCATCCAGCCGATCACCGGAATGCGGTAGGGCTGGTTCTGCCAGAGCGTCGCGTCGACCTCTTCGTCGAGCACCGCCTGCGGATTGCTGTCGATGCGCGCGCGGCGCTCTTCCAGGATCACGTCGCGCTCGGTCTTGATGACCTCGTCGGTCAAGATGAGGTTGCGCATGCGATCGGCCTCGAAGCTCATCATCTCACCAAGTGCCGAGGGCGCCACCGTCTCGTGGAAGGCAGTGTAGTCATATGAGGTGAAGGCGTTGTTGGAGCCGCCGATGGCCGATATGGCGCGGTCGAACTCGCCCGCGGCGTGGTTGGTCGTGGCCTTGAACATCAGGTGTTCGAAGAAGTGCGCTATGCCGGACTTGCCTGGCGGCTCGTCGGCGCTGCCGATCTTGTACCACACCATATGGGTGACGATGGGGGCGCGATGATCGGGAATGACCACCACCTCCATGCCATTGTCGAGCAGGAAGTTGGCCACCTTGCCATCATCCGCGGCCAGGGCCGGGCCGGCCATGGTCAGCGCGGTGGCGAGCAAGGCTCTCCGCAGCCATTCAGTATGAAATGTCATTGATGGCTCCGGTTGTTATCGCGCGACGATAGGCAAGGTTAGCCGCGGAGGCAAAGTGAATTGTGCGTCATTTTGAAGGCGCCGATCGCCCCACCCTTACGCAAGCTCGATGAACCGGACCACCGTCTCGCCGTAGTTTCGTTCATCAACCACCGAGAATTCCGGCCCAATCTCGAAGGGCGCCGAGGCGGCTTCCTCGACCACGCAGAGCGCGCCGGGCAGCAACCAGCCGCCATCCCTGGCCGAGCGCAGGGCGCGCTCGCCAAGGCCCTTGCCATAGGGCGGATCGGCGAAGACCAGGCCGAATGCCGCAAGCGTACCGGCCTCACCCAGGGCGGTCGCGTCGCGGCGGAAGATCTTGGTGCGGCCGGTAAGGCCAAAAGCTTCGACATTGGTGCGGATCAGGCCGCGCCCTTCGGCCGATTCTTCGATAAAGACGCCATAGGAAGCGCCGCGCGACAGCGCTTCGAGGCCGAGAGCGCCGGTGCCGGCGAAAAGGTCGAGCACACGCGCGCCGTCGAGCTTGTCGGCAAAGCGGTGCGCCAACACGTTGAAGACGGCCTCGCGGGCGCGGTCGGTCGTCGGGCGGATGGCATGGTCGCGCGGCGTCGCCAGCGGACGCCCGCGAAATTGGCCGCCGACGATTCTCATTTATGCCCGGGTCTCATTTAAGGCCGGATCTCATTTAAGTCCCGGCATCATCTGGTCCTCGGGCCCTTGGGACCGTTGCGTGGCCGCTCGCCGCCCCGACCGCCATCCGGACGCTCGCCACCCGGCTTGCCGAACGGCTTGGCTCCGCCCGGCTTGCCATAGGACGGCTTGAACGACGCCTTGCGCGCCTTGGCCTCAGCCGCCTTGGCGGCATCGGCTTCCGCCCTGCCCTTGCCGATCGGACGCGCGCCCGGCGCCATCCAGACATTAGCCTTGCGCTGGCCCGGCGGATCGATCGGCCGCTGCTCGCGCTCGGGCTTCTTGCCGCCGCGCGGTTTGTCACCAAAGGCGCCGCGCGGCTTGTCGCCGAAGCCTCCACGGGGCTTGTCGCCAAAATCGCCGCGCGGCTTTTCGCGAAACTCGCTGCGCGGCTTGTCCGAAAACTCGCTGCGCTCAGGTCTCGGGCCGCGTTCGCCAAAGCTCTTTTCCGGCCTCGCGCCCCTTTCGGGACTGGTCGACAGCTTGCCGAGCGCTTCGTCGCGGCTGCCTTCGCGGCGCTTGCGGTTCTTGATCAGACCGCCCTCGCCGATCGGCCGATGGTCACCCTCGCGGGTGACTTTCGGCCGTTCCGGCTCCACGTCACGCTCTCGCCGCACCGGCTGGTTGGAAAACGGCTTGATGATCTCGGCGTCGAAATTGGCGCCGGATTCCTCGACCAGTCGCTCGCCGAGCTGGTCGCGCAAGACGCGGCCCTTGATCTCCAGCACATGGCCTTCGGCGAGATCGTCGAGCTGGAACGGTCCGTAGGAGATACGGATCAGCCGCGTCACGTCGAGGCCGAGCGATCCAAGGATGTTCTTCACTTCGCGGTTCTTGCCTTCGCGCAGGCCGATCGTCAGCCACGCGTTGGTGCCTTGTTCACGATCGAGCGTCGCCTCGATGGCGCCGTAGAAGACGCCGTCGACGGCAATGCCTTCACGCAGGCCTGCGAGCATGCTTTCCTCGACCTTGCCATGAACGCGCACGCGGTAACGGCGCAGCCAGCCAGTGGCAGGCAGTTCGAGCACGCGCGACAGACCGCCATCATTGGTGAGCAGCAGCAGGCCTTCGGTGTTGATGTCGAGGCGGCCGATGGTCATCAGCCGCGGCAATTCGGCCGGCAGCACGTCGAACACGGTCTTGCGGCCCTCGGGGTCGCGGTTGGTGGTAACGACGCCGGCCGGCTTGTGAAACAGGAACAGGCGGGTGCGCTCGATCGGCGGGATCTCCATGCCGTCGAGATGGATGATGTCGCCCGGCATGACGTTGAAGGCCGGCGAGGTCAAAGCCCGGTTGTTGACCTTGACACGGCCCGCCGCGATCAGGTCTTCGGCGTCGCGGCGCGACGCCAGGCCGGCGCGGGCCAACCGCTTGGCGATACGCTCGCCGGCTTCTTCCGCATCTGCCGGACGCGGGCGCGGCTTGAAGGCGCCGCCAGATGCTTGCGGCCGGTCACCACCGAAATCGCGCTTGGGGCGATCGCTGAAGTCACGCTTGGGACGATCTCCGGCGTCGCGCTGCGGGCGATCGCCAAAATCGCGCTTTGGCCGGTCAAAACGCTTTTCGCCCTCGGCGGAAGCAGGCCGATCGCCACGCGGTGCGTAGGGCTTGCGCGGCCCTTCACGCTTTTCGAAAGGCTTGCCTTCGGGACGCGGCCCCTTGCTGAATGGCCGATCGCCGCCCTTGAAATCGCGCTTTGGCCGCTCGCCATCGGCCGCAACCGGCCGATCGCCGCGCGGTGCATAAGGCTTGCGCGGCCCCTCGCGCTTTTCATACGGCTTGCGTTCACCCTCGGCCGCCATAGGGCGATCCCCACGCGGCGCATAGGGTTTGCGCGGCCCTTCGCGCTTTTCATACGGCTTGCGCTCGCCTTCGGCTGCCATCGGCCGGTCACCGCGTGGTGCATATGGCTTGCGCGGTCCCTCGCGCTTTTCGAAGGGCTTGCCTTCGGAACGCGGACCTTTGCTGAATGGCCGGTCGCCACTTTTGAAATCGCGCTTGGGCCGCTCGCCCTCAGCCGCTGCGGGCCGGGCGCCTCGCGGTGAATAGGGTTTCTTGGCCCCGAAGGAGGGTTTGCCGCTTTTGCCGGCGGCGCCATCGCGGCGCGGCCCCGCGGCTCCAGGGCCGCTTTTGCCCGGGCCTTTGTGGCGCGGAGATTTCTTGTCGTTGTCGTCCATGTGGCCTTTGCCTTGTTGCGCTGCTACAGCGTGGCGCATCCTTTCGGACGCGCAAAGGACGCTATAGCACTTTGATTTGGCGCATGATCATTTCCGAAAATCTGTTCCGATATTCGGGTTGACGCGCTCCATAACAGGATCACCGCCAAGTGGCGAGGAGATAATCGGAATGGAAACCGCGTGAAGCGGCCGGATTTCATGGCGCTGGCGCTGAAAGAGGCGCAAGCCGCCGCCTTGCGTGGAGAAGTTCCAGTTGGCGCCGTCATCGCCAGCGGCGACACGGTGGTGGCATCCGCCGGTAACCGCACCCGCGAACTTGCCGATCCGACGGCGCATGCCGAAATGCTGGCCATCCGCGCGGCCTGCCAAACGCTCTCCAGGGAGCGGCTGACCGGCCACGACCTCTATGTGACGCTGGAACCCTGCGCCATGTGCGCAGGCGCCATTTCCTTCGCCAGGCTGCGCCGGCTCTATTTCGGCGCGGCCGACGAGAAGGGCGGCGCGGTGGTCAACGGCGTGCGCTTCTTCGCCTCGCCGACCTGCCACCATACGCCCGACATCTATCCGGGCATGGCCGAGGCCGACGCGGCGCTGCTGCTCAGGGAATTCTTTCGGGAAAGACGCGAAACGTAGAGCCTTCAGCTACCGAAGGCGACGGTTCCTACCAGGAGGGCAGCCAGTCGAAGAGCCCGCCGCTCTTGCCCTTGGCGGCCGCTTCCTTCTTGAGGCGGCGTTCCTTCTTGTATTCATCCTCGCCGAGTTCGCCCTGCGGCGCCGTGTCGGAGGCAGCTCGATAGGCCAGAGGCGGCTCGCTCAGATATCTGCGAGTGTTGGGGTCGCCCTGCTTTTGCTCTGCGGTGCGGCGCTGGATCTCGGCGGCGCGGCCCTTGTCTGAATCCTTCGGCGACCAGGCCGGCGGGTGGCTGGAGCCCGAATCCGCCAGCGCCTTCTTCACGGAAGCCGGATCGGTCTGCACGTCATCGACGATCCCCGACTGATAGGACGGGTCGTCCTGGTGGGCAGTGGCGTCGGCACGCAGGCGGGCGCGGCGCTGCTCGGGCGATTCGGGCCAATCGGTGCTCGCCGTCTCGATGCTTTCCTGCGGCGGCGGCAGCACTTCCTTCTGCCCCGGCGCCGGCTTTACCAGCTCCGGACGCGGCCTGTAGTCGATCTGTTCCTTGTGCTTGGGCGTGATCGCGAAGGCGCCGGAAAGGTCTCCGGCAAGCTGCTCGCCAGCCGTCTTGTCGGTGCCGTAGGTAGGCGAGCCCATGCAACCGGACAGAGCGAGGCCGGACGCGACAAGCGGCGCCAGCAGCGCAACGCGCACGGAAGTTCTGTCGATCATGCCAAAAAGTCCCACTCTAGACAGCCTCTCGATCGTCACCGGCCAAAGGCCCGGTCCCCATCGTCCACGCTCTTGCGACGGAATTCCGGCGACAATTTGTCTTCCGGAGTTTCGCGTGTTTATCTCAACCACTCGTTAAGGGCAACGCGCGGGCGGTTTTCGCCCACGCGGCGTGGCATTTGTGCACCGGCTTATGAGCAGTCACAAACGTCCCAGAGCCTTGAGTTCATGCAGGACGGCGGCATCGCGGGCAGACACGTCGGGGAATTCCACGTCCTGCCCGACATCGGCGGTATAGCGCCACGAACGCGCGCATTTGACCAAGCCGCGGTCCTCGGCTTTTTCGACCACCACCGCGACACCCTTGACGTCGTCGAGCGCAAAGGCGCCTTCCGGCGCCTTGCCATGGGCGATGACGAGATCGCTGGTGATCGCCATTTCGGCCATGTCGACATCGGCGATCGCGGCTTCAAGCGCGGCATCGTCGAGGGTCACGACCGGCACGGCTTCCAGCGAGGCACCGATGACCTTCTGAGCGCGTGCGATCTCGAGCGCGCCGGTGACGACACGGCGAACCTGCCGCACCTTGCGCCATTTTTCCGCCAGCGCCTCGTTCTTCCAGTCGGCCGGAATCTCGGGGAACTGGTCGAGATGCAGCGAGACAGCATCCGGATGACGGTCGAGCCAGGCTTCTTCCGTAGTGAAGGGCAGCATCGGGGCCAGCCATTTCACCAGGCAGTCGAAGAGGTGGCGCACCACTTGCACCGAGCCCTTGCGCTTCACGCTGGCGGGCCCCTCGCAATAGAGCGCGTCCTTCCTGATGTCGAAATAGAAGGCCGACAGCTCGACCACCATAAAGTCCAGCAAAGTGCGGGTGATGCGTTTGAACTCGAACGCGTCGTAGCCCGAGCGCACGACCTCATCGAGCTCGGCCAGCCGATGCAGCATCAGCCGCTCCAGCTCCGGCATCTTTTCGAGCGGCACTTCCTCGCCATCGTCATGGGCGAGCGTGCCCAGCATCCAGCGGATGGTGTTCCTGAGCTTGCGATAGGCATCGATGTTGGTCTGCAGCACGTTCTTGCCGAGACGCTGGTCTTCCCAATAGTCGGTCGTCACCACCCATAGCCGCAGAATGTCGGCGCCGGACTGCTTGATGACGTCCTGCGGCACGACGGTGTTGCCGAGCGATTTCGACATCTTGCGCCCCTCCTCATCCATGGTGAAGCCATGGGTGACGACGGTGTCGTAAGGTGCCCTGCCCCTGGTGCCGCAGCTTTCGAGCAGCGAGGAGTGGAACCAGCCGCGATGCTGGTCGGAGCCTTCGAGATAGACGTCGGCCGGCCATTTCAGGTCCGGACGGTCTTCCAGCGTGAAGACATGCGTCGAGCCCGAATCGAACCAGACGTCGAGGATGTCCATCACCTGCTTCCATTTAGAGGCATCGTGATTGCCGAGGAAACGCTCCTTGGCGCCGGCAGCGAACCAGGCGTCGGCGCCTTCCTTCTCGAATGCGTCCATGATGCGCTGGTTGACGGATTCGTCCTTCAGCACATTGCCGTCCTCGTCGGCAAAGACGGCGATCGGCACGCCCCAGGCGCGCTGGCGCGACAAGACCCAATCCGGGCGCTCCTCGATCATGGCGCGGATGCGGTTCTGGCCGGCCGCCGGCACGAAGCGTGTGTCGTCGATCGCCTTCAGCGCACGGCTGCGCAGCGTCGTGCCGTCGCCGAGGTCCTTGTCCATATAGACGAACCATTGCGGCGTGTTGCGGAAGATGATCGGCTTCTTCGACCGCCACGAGTGCGGATAGCTGTGCTTCAGCCGGCCGCGCGCGAACAGCGCGTTGCGCTTGATCAGTTCGTCGATGACCGCCTGGTTGGCATTGCCCTTCTTGCCGTTGTCGTCGATGACGCGCGCCGCCCCGCCTTCGCGATCCGGGCCAAAACCCGGCGCGTCCCTGGTGAAGAAGCCGGCATCATCTACAGTGAAGGGGATGGCAGGGTCGATGCCACGTGCGCGCAAATCCGATGCCGCATCCATCCAGGCATCAAAGTCCTCGCGGCCATGGCCGGGCGCGGTGTGGACGAAGCCGGTGCCGGCGTCGTCGGTGACATGCTCGCCGGCCAGCATCGGCACGGCGAATTCGTAGCCGCCGCCGAGACCTTTGAAGGGATGTGAAAGTGTAAGGCTTCCAAGCTCTTCGACCGAAACGCTGCGAAGCCGATTCAAGGTGACCTTGGCCTTGGCCGAGGAGTCTTCGGCAAGCGCATCTGCAAAGATCAGCTTTTCACCGGGCTGTGGACCGAACGAATTTTCGGCTGCGGTAACTTCATAAAGGCCGTAGCCGATCCGTGACGAATAATTGACGGCACGGTTGCCGGGGATCGTCCACGGGGTTGTCGTCCAGATGACGACGTGGGCGTTGTCCAAAAGTGCAACGCTTTCCGGAACGCGCATGGACGGTGCAGCGTCTGATACAAAGTGCTCAACGCTCCAAAATCCTGACACAACTGGAAACTTCACCCAGATCGTGTCGCTCTCATAATCATGGTATTCGATCTCGGCCTCGGCCAGTGCGGTGCGCTCGACGACGCTCCACATTACCGGCTTGGAGCCGCGATAGAGCTGGCCCGACATGGCGAACTTCAACAACTCCCCGGCGATGCGCGACTCCGAGTGGAAAGCCATCGTCGTATAGGGGTTCTTGAAGTCGCCGACGACGCCGAGCCGCTGGAACTCGCCACCCTGCACCGTGATCCAGTTCGCGGCGAAGTCGCGGCATTCCTTGCGAAACTCGTTGACCGGCACCTCGTCCTTGTTCTTGCCCTTGGCGCGGTACTGTTCCTCGATCTTCCATTCGATCGGCAGGCCGTGGCAGTCCCAGCCGGGCACGTAATTGGAGTCATAGCCGCGCATCTGGAACGAGCGGGTGATGACGTCCTTAAGGATCTTGTTCAGCGCGTGGCCGATATGGATGTTGCCGTTGGCGTAGGGCGGGCCGTCATGCAGCACGTATTTTTCGCGGCCGGCGGCCGCCTCGCGCAGCTTGGCGTAAAGGTCCATATCCTGCCAGCGCTTGACCAGCAGCGGCTCTTTTTCAGGCAAGCCGGCGCGCATCGGGAAATCCGTCTGCGGCAGGTAAAGCGTCTTGGAATAGTCGATCGTTTCAACAGTGTCGGTCATTGGTCTGCCATGTGCATTGCCCGGCGGGCGTAAAAGCTCGGGCGTGAACTATCATGATTTGGAAAAAGCGCGAGGGCGCGCGCAAAACTCCCGGCGGCTCCGGCGGCGCTCAGGCCGCCCGGAACACCGGGCCTGTAATTCGTATCGTCAGCGCGCGAAGGCGCGAAAAGCTCGTCATTGCCGGGCTTTTAGCCGAGAAAGCCGCAGGAATAAAGCGTCTCTTGTTCGATTCACTTACATCGCGAAGTCGAAGCGATAGGTGGTCGAGACGCCGACCGTGAACTGGTTACGGTCGCCGCGCTCCTTGACCAGGCTGGAATCGGCGGCCGGGCCCGTCAGGCGCGCATATTCGCCGAACAGGCTGGCGGTCATCGGATCGGTCACCTTCCAGGTGATGGCGCCACCAAGGCCGGTCGATTTCAGGCCGCCGCCAGGATGGTATTCGCTCAGGCCCGAGGCCGCAGCCTCCTTGGCGTTGACACCATAATAAGAGTTGAAATAGCCCGACGAGGCAAAGGACACGCGTGGTCCGCCCGAAATTCTGACAGTCGGCGTCACGTCGTAGAAAGCATCGGCGGCGATGTCGGCGACAAAGCCATCATGGGCACGAATGCCATGGCGCAGTTCGGCGCGGGCGCGCAGCCAGTCCGTCGGATAGATTTCGAAGAAGCCGCCGACCTCACCGCCCCAGCGCACCGGGTCGAGGCCCTTGAGCTCATCCTTGCTGTCGCGGGAAAACAGGAATTTTCCGGTCAGGCCGGCGCGGACGCCGCCATCGTCGACCAGCGCCAGCGAGATGTTGTCGTTGCGCGAGCTAAAGCGTGCGGCCGGGCCGGCCTTGCCCAGCGAGATGATCGGCGATGCGCTGAGCAGATAGCTGTTGGAGCCCTCGAATTTCGGCGCGACCATGCCGGTGGCGCCAAGCGTCAGGTACCAGTCGCCGGACATCCAGCCGAAGGCACCCTCGCCCGCATTGGCGGTGGACACAGTGAGCAGCGCCGAGGCGAGAAACAGCGGAATCGTCCAGACAATACGCATCATCACCCCATACGCGAAACAAAACGGAGAGAACACCCGGCAGCCAAAGCCATGGCGCCGGTTCGGTAAAATTTGACTTAAAATCTACAGCAGTGGCGGCAACTGCGACCCTGTTTTTTGCGCTGTGGCCCATTTGAACAGGGCGCCGCCGGGCCTGTGGCGAGTTGACAGAAATAGCGAGGTTGCCTAAATTCGCGTTAGTGCAGACTAACATGAACAGATGGACAGCGCTTGGCGACCCGACCAGGCGGACGATCTTCGAACTGCTGGTCGAACAACCCTGTTCGGTCGGGGAATTGGCTCGTGCGCTTCCTGTCACCCGGCCGGCGGTCTCGCAGCACCTGAAGGTGCTCAAGGACGCCGGCCTCGTGGCCAACACACGGCTAGGCAAGCAACGCATCTACCGGGTCGAACCGGAAGGCTTGGCCAGCCTGCGCGCCGAACTCGACCGGTTCTGGAGCAAGACCTTGGCGGCCTACAAAGTGGTCGTCGAACAGCCCTTGAAGGAGCAGGAATGAGCACGCATCAACCGCCCGTGAGGCACTCCATCCTTGTCGAGGCTACGATCGCACATGCCTTCAAGGTCTTCACCGAGGACTTCGGCAGTTTCAAACCCAAAGAGCATAACCTGCTTGCGGTGCCGATCGCGGAGACGATCTTCGAACCCCGCGTTGGCGGTCACGTCTACGACCGCGGTGTGGATGGCAGCGAGTGCCGCTGGGCACGGGTGCTGGCCTACGAGCCGCCGAACCGACTGCTTCTGAGTTGGGATATCAGCCCTCAATGGCAGATCGAGACCAATCCGGACAGGACCAGCGAGTGGGAAGTCCGGTTTACGGCGGAGACGAATAGCCGGACCTGCGTCGAGATCGAGCATCGCAATCTCGAACGTCATGGCGAAGGCTGGGAAGGCGTGCGCTTTGGGATTGACGGTGATCAAGGCTGGCCGCTGTATCTCAGGCGATTCCAAGATCTTTTTGCCAGCAAGGTGACCTGAAGGAGCACAATTATGGAACCCTATTGGCTAAGCATCCTCGGTGTACTGATCCTCTGTCTTTTGTCAGTCGCGCTGGCGGTTTACTCGGGTTCGTCCAAGGGATTTGCCGGAGCGCTTTCCGGTCCGGTGATCCCGGCCGACGACGCCAATCTCCTCTACAGGATCGACCGCGTGCATATGAACTCGGTCGAGGCGCTGGCGCCTTTTGTCGTCCCGGCGGTGCTGGCCATGATGGTTGGCGTTGGGTCGGCCACGTTGGCGACCATTGTCTGGGTTCATGTGGCGATACGCCTGCTTCACCTGGGGGTTTACCTACGCGGCGGCAATGCCGCCAAGGGTGGCAGTGTCAGAACGATCGTCTACGTCTCTGGAGCGATCGTCACGCTTGTCCTCGTCCTTGTGACTGGGTGGGCTGCCATAAATTGACACGTACGCGCGAGCCTCAAGCCACCGACGCTTTGTTTGTTTGCTAGCCGTCGCCATCGGCTGGACGTCCGCTACAGCCGGGGCTAACCTCCCGGCAAGGTGCCAGGCGATTTCGAGGAGATGCAGCCATGACCCTGCACGGTGATACCCTGAAAGATGCGATCGGCCGGACACGGGACAAATGGGGGTGGTTCGTCGCGCTCGGCGTGCTGCTGCTCATCTTCGGCGGCATTGCCTTCGGCAATCTGTTCATCGCCACCGTCGCCTCGGTCTATGTCGTGGGCTGGCTGATGCTGATGGCCGGCATCATCGAGATCGTGCATGCCTTCGGCGTGAAGACCTGGAGTCGCTTCTTCTATTGGCTGCTCAGCGGCCTGCTTTATGCCGTTGCCGGTTTCTTTGCCTTCGACAATCCGCTGCTGGCCTCGACGGTGCTGACCTTGCTGCTGGCGGTGGCGCTGGTCGCTTCAGGCGCGCTCAGGGCCTGGGTCGGCTATAGCCACCGACCGGAAAAGGGCTGGGGCTGGGTCGTCGCGGCGGGCCTGATCAGCGTGCTGGCGGGGCTGACCATCGCCATGGGCTGGCCGGTCAACAGCCTGTGGGTGCTCGGCCTGTTCCTGGCCATCGACCTGATCTTCCAGGGCTGGAGCTTCATCGCTCTCGGACTGGCGTTGAAGAAGTAGGGGCTTGAAGAGGTAAGCGGCCGGAAGGCTCAAAAAGCGATGGCGCCGTCCAGATCCGAAAGCGGCCTGACGCCGGCCAGCAGCGCGCGCGCCTCCGCCTCGTCGCGCTTCATTTGTGCCACCAGCCCATCGAGCCCATCGAACTTCACCTCGGGACGCAAAAAGCCGAAGAGCGATACGTCGCAGATCTCGCCATAGAGATCGCCGGCAAAGTCGAAGACGAAGGTTTCGAGCAGCGGCGCGCCATTGTCGTCGACAGTCGGGCGACGCCCGAAGCTGGCGACACCATCATAGAGCGTGCCGTCGGCGCGGCGAAAGCGGACGGCATAAATCCCTTCCTTCAGAGTCGTTTCCGGCGAAAGCCTCATGTTGGCTGTCGGGAAGCCGAGCGTGCGGCCGAGCTGCTGGCCGCCGATCACTTCGCTTTCGACGGTGAAGCGGTAGCCGAGCAGGCCTGCGGCCTCGGCGACCTCTCCCTCGCAGAGCAGCTCGCGGATACGGCTCGACGACACCACCTCGGCGCCCTCGTCGCGAAAGGCGTCGACCAGGGTGACGCCGAAACCATGGCGCTCGCCTGCCGCCATCAGAAACGCAGGACCGCCCTGCCGGTCCTTGCCGAAGTGAAAATCGAAGCCGGTGACGGCATGGGTGATGCCGAGGTTCGTCTCCAGCACATCGGTCACGAAAGCCTCGGCCGACAGGCCGGCAAAGGCGCGCGTGAACGGCTGTTCGACGAGTGCGGCAAAGCCCAGATGCGACAGCAGCCGCGCCTTCATCGGCGGCGGCGTCAATACGAACAGCGGCATATCGGGCCTGAACACCTTGCGCGGATGCGGCTCGAAGCTCAGCACTAGCGCCGGCACGCCGCGCCGCCCGGCTTCGGCAAGCGCGCGATCGAGCACCGCCTGGTGGCCGCGATGGACGCCGTCGAAATTGCCGATCGCCACCACGCCGCCGCGCAAATGCGGCGGCAGCGGCGCGGTTGCTGAAATGTGTTCGAAAGCTGCGCTCATGCAGCAACCCTACCGCAGTCTCGGAATGACGGCGACCGGCCGGTAGCCGTGCTTTTGCAGAAAGGCTGCAAGCCTGGCGGGGTCCGGCTGCATGGGATCGCCATAGTCGCGCGCGTGAATGCCGCCCGAGACGTAAAGCACGTCGATGCCGTTGTCGGCGGCGCCCTTGACGTCGGTCATCATGCCGTCGCCGATGGCCAGCACCTCGGTGCGCGCGACGTCTCGGCCTAGAAGCACGGCAACCTCCCGCAGCGCTACGTCATAGACCGGCGCATAAGGTTTTCCGGCGATCAGCGTGCGGCCGCCAAGCTGGGCATAGTCGCGCGCCAAGGCGCCGGCGCACCAGATCATGCGCTCGCCGCGTTCGACCACGATGTCGGGATTGGCGCAGATGAAAGGCAGGTTCCTGGCGCGCAGCCGGCGCAGCAGATCGGCGTAATCCTCAGGCGTTTCCACCTCGTCGTCGAACAGCCCGGTGCAGACCGCGCCGGAGGCCTCGAACTCCTCGACGAGCTCGACGTCCAGACCGTCATAGAGGGTGAAATCGCGGTCGGCGCCGATATGGAAGATTTTTCGTGGGCCTTCGGCGATAAGGTCGCGGGTCACATCGCCTGAGGTCACGACGCGGTCGTAGGCGGCGGCGGGAACGCCGATCGCATTCATCTGCGCCACCACATCGGCATTGCGGCGCGGCGAGTTGGTGATCAGGACGACCGGGACCTTCGCCGCACGCGCGGCGGCAAGCGCTTCGGCAGCCGCCGGAAAATGCCATTCGCCATTGTGGATCACGCCCCAGACATCGCACAGGATGGCCGAGTAGGCGCCCGACAAATCCGCGAGCGAGCCGATGATATCAGGCGAATCCGCCATGCCGTTTACCTGCTGTGACGATCATTGCGAGAGCTGCAGCCGACGGTCCGCCGCAACCGGCCCCGCATTAACCGAAGCGTTTCATCCTGTCACCAGCTTTTCGGCACTTGCCAGGCTGTTGCGCAACGGCTGATCGAAGGTTGCACAGGCAGGAACCACCCTTCTCCGAGCTTCGGTCTATCGAAACAATGTCGCACCGCTGATCACCAGGGCCGAGTGGTTAACGAGCCTTGAAAAGATGGGCCCATGTTGAACGCATTTCAGCAACCTGAAATTTAACGATTTTGTGGGCATCTTCGGACCGATATTGGGGTCCTGGCAGGGGTGCTGAAGGCATGATCCGCAGATTTCTGAACGACAGACGCGGCAACTATGCCTTGATGACAGTGATCACCATGGTGCCCTTGATGGGCGCGCTGGCGCTTGCCATCGACTACACCGATCTCTTGCGCCAAAAGCAGAACATGCTGAACGCGCTGGATGCCGCCGGGATTGCCACGGCACAGCAGATCGTCACCGGGGCGACCGACACGGCAGTCAAGGCCTATGCGAAGGATTTCTTCGAAGCCAATCTCGGCCGCGTCAAAGCAGCCAATACGGCCCTGACGGTGACGCTTCCCAACAACAACGCAGGTGGTGGCACGCTGAAGCTGTGCGCCGAATTGACGTACCACCCCTATTTCCTGCCGGCAGCGGCCATGATGATCGGAAGAACCGCCGCCGACGTCACAACATCGGCATGCTCGGAGATCCGCCTCAAAAACACGCTGGAAGTGTCTCTCGTGCTCGACAATTCCGGCTCTATGAGCATCAACGGCTCCGGCACCGGCCAGCCGCGAATAGATTTGCTCAAGAAGGCCGCGACCGAGCTTGTCAATACAATGGCGCTCCAGGCCGCACAAATGAAGCAGGTGACCAAGCCGGTGCAGTTCTCGCTGGTCCCGTTTTCTGCGTCGGTCAATGTCGGCGCTCCGATCCCCCCGGCTCCATTGCCGACGTGGCTGGACACGACCGGCATTTCCCCGATCCATCATCAGAACTTCGATTGGTCGACGATGACAGCGGCGGCAAATGCCACCAAATGGATCGAAAAAGTAGGCAGCGTTTACTACCAGCGCGGCACGGGCTGGGGCACTGACAAAGACAAGGAGATGACGCGTTTCACCCTCTATCAGGACATGATGGCAACGACCTGTACGAAGAAAAACTCGAACGGCACTTGCAAGACCTCCGTCGTCGCCAAATACGAAGCCTGGAAGGGCTGCGTGGAGGCGAGGCCGTATCCCTATAATGACGACGACACGTCGCCGACCACTGGCACGCCCGCCACCATGTTCGTGCCGATGTTCGCGCCGGACGAAGCTGGCAATTTCTGGACCGACACAACTCGCACCAGCACATCGACGTGGGGTTACGCCAACAATTGGTGGATCGATTATTCCGACACGCTGACTGTCCCCAAACGCCAGGCGGATATGCGCAAGTATTTTCTGACAAAGCCCTGGGACGCAGCAGCCGCTGCGGCCGATGATGGACCCAATTCGGCATGCACGACCGCCGCGATCACGCCGTTGCAGGACATAACCACCACCGATGGCAAGAAAATCCTGACGGATGCCATCAATGCCATGGCCCCGACGGGCAACACCAACGTGCCGGAAGGGCTGGCCTGGGGCTGGCGGACGGTGTCGAGCAACGAGCCTTTTACGCAAGGCCGGCCGAACACCGAAAGAGGCAACGACAAAGTGGTCATCGTCCTGACCGACGGCGCAAACACCTATAGCATCGGCCCCAGCAACGACATGACCAGCAACTACGCCAAGAATGGATCGACCTACGCCGCCTATGGCTACACCGGCCCTAATTTTCCGAAGCCAGTGGAGCCTGCGACCCGCCTGTTCGTCAACACGACCGTCGCCAAGACAACCTATACGGCGACCAACTACACGGCCGCGCTTGACGAGCAGATGCAAACCCTTTGCGCCAATGCGAAGAATTCGAACATTCTCTTGATGACCGTCTCGCTCGACCTTGTTAGTTCCAAGCCGGCGGAAAAGACTGCCATAGATGCGCTCAAGAAATGCTCCTCGGATTCGCGCTTCCGCAAGGATCCGACCGACCCGAGCAAACCGGCGAAGCTGTACTGGAACGCGACCGGCGCCACCTTGTCGCAAAGTTTCAAGGAAATCGCCGACGAACTGTCGAACCTGCGCATCGTCAGCTGATCGGCGCGATCTTTCGAACAAGGCGCTCCGCCTCGGCGGGGCGTTTTGCGTTCGGCAGCTGGCGCATTTGGTTAGCGCCTGGTGAAGCGCTATCCGCGCAATCGAGCAGTTTCCCAAACCCGTCCTTCAACGTTTTGTGAAACTGTGGCGGCATTGAAGAATCCGCAGGCGGGGCCGCTTACATCACATGCGTGAACTCTGGCGCACATTCCGGCGTGACTTCTGGCGTGACCGCCGCGGCAATTACGCTCTGATGACCGTTGTGGCGATGGTGCCACTGATGGGCGGCGTGGCCATGGCCGTCGACTACACCGGCGTGGTCAGCGAGAAGCAGAGGGTGGTCAACGCGCTCGACGCCGCCAACTTCGCCACCGCGCGCCGGCTGGTGGAAGGCGCCACCGACGACCAGTTGCGGGCCTATGCGCTCGACTTCTTCAAGGCAAACCTCAACGACGTCGATCCCGCCGACACGACGCTCAGCGTTACGCTGCCCAGCAGCACGACCGGCGGCGGCATCGTCAAGCTGTGCGCCAGCCTGGTCTACAAGCCCTATTTCCTGCCGGCAGCGGCGATGCTGATCGGCAGGACGTCGGAAAACGTCACCTACTCCGTGTGTTCGCAAGTCCGGCTGAAGAACACGCTGGAAGTGGCCATGGTGCTCGACAATTCGGGGTCGATGTCGAACACGGGCACGGGTGCCGGACAAAAGCGCATCGACCTTCTCAAGCAAGCCGCCAAGCAGCTCGTCGACACGCTTGCCTTGCAGGCCGCGATGATCAAGCAGATCGACAAGCCGGTCCAGTTCAGCCTTGTGCCGTTCGCCGCCTCGGTCAATGTCGGCGCCAGCAACGACAACGCGTCGTGGATCGACGCCTACGGGCTGTCGCCCATCCACAATGAGAATTTCGCCTGGTCCACCCTTAACGCAGCCGACAAATATGCCCAGAAGATCGGCGGCATCTGGTACAAGAAAGGCACTGGCTGGGGTGAGCAGGAGGGGCAGATGCTGACCCGCTTCTCGCTCTACCGCGACATGAAAGTGGTCACCAGCCACGAGCGCATCGTCGGCAGCAAACGCGTGGTCTGCGACAAATATCGTGCCAATCATACATGCTCGGACAGCCACAACGAATACGACTACAACGACACATACGGACCGTTCGCCAGCTGGCAGGGCTGCGTCGAGGTCCGTCCCTACCCCTATAATGTCACCGACGCGCCGGCCTCCGGCGGACCGAACAACACCGGCACCGGCGTCGGCGATCCCGCGACCATGTTCGTGCCGATGTTCGCGCCGGACGAGCCGGGCAATCATTGGTACATAACGCAGGACCCCGACGAGGTGGCCCCCAAGACCTATGGCGCAGCCAACAGCTGGTGGAACGACGATCCGGCGAGCACCACCGGCAAGACCAGGCAGTCCAACATGGCCAAGTATTTCCAGCCACGGCCGATCAATGCTCCGGTGCTGGGGACGGGTGCAGGTCCGAATTACAGCTGCACCACCACGCCGATCACACCGCTGACCGACGTCGCCAACGCCGCCGGGCTGACCAAGATCAAGGCAGCAATCGACCTGATGGCGCCCAACGGCAACACCAATGTGCCGGAAGGCATGGCCTGGGGCTGGCGCACCGTCTCCAGCACGGAGCCTTTCACAGGAGGACGTCCTGAGACGGAACGAGGCAATGACAAGGTGGTCATCGTGCTCACCGACGGCGAGAACACCTATTCGACGGTGAGTTCCGACCCCGCCGGCAACAAGTCGACCTATGCCGGCTATGGCTATACCGGCGTCGGCTACAACGGCACTGCGGTCACCCGCCTGTTCGGCGGCACGTCGAGCGCCATCGGCCAGCTCAACTATTCGTCGAGCAACTACACCGCCGCGCTCAACGAGCAGATGGCGACGCTGTGCAACAACGCCAAGGCGGCCAACATCATGGTGATGACGGTGGCGCTCGACATGTCGACGACCGACGCCGGCGACAAGAGCGCGATGGAGGCACTGAAGACGTGCTCGTCGGACTCGCGCTTCCGCAAGGATCCGACCGACCCGAGCAAGCCTGCAAAACTGTTCTGGAACGCGACCGGCGCCACGCTGTCCGACAATTTCAAGGAAATCGCCAACGAGCTCTCGAACCTGCGCGTGGTGAGCTGAGGGTTGAAGCTGCTGATCTTCCCCCTTGCGGGGGAAATTGGCGGCTTCGCCGCTTTCGCCAATTTTCGACGCTGGCGCAAAGTCTCCGGCCATCATGCTCTTGCGGTGAGTCAAAACGCGTGCTCGGTATCGTCACCGCTTCCCGGAGATTGCCCGTGCCCGAAACCGCCAACCATCTAGCCTTCGCGCTGGTCTGCCTGGGCATGGTGCTGACGCCCGGGCCGAACATGATCTACCTGATCTCGCGCTCGCTGTCGCAAGGCCCCAAGGCCGGGCTGATCTCGCTCGGCGGCGTGGCGGCCGGCTTTCTGTTCTATGTCGTATCGGCTGCGCTGGGCATCACCGCGCTGCTGCTTGCCGTGCCGTTTGCCTATGACGCACTGCGCATTGCCGGCGCGCTCTATCTGCTATGGCTCGCCTGGCAAGCGGTGCGGCCCGGCGGGCGCTCACCATTCCAGGTGCGCGAACTGCCGAAGGACAGGCCGCGCAAGCTGTTCGCGATGGGCCTGATGACCAATCTCCTCAACCCCAAGGTGGCGGTGCTTTATCTGTCGCTGCTGCCGCAGTTCATCTCGCTGGGCAAGGGCCATGTGCTGTCGCAGCTTCTGGTGCTCGGCGCCACGCAGATCTCGATCAGCCTGACCGTCAATGCCATCGTCGCGGTAACGGCCGGTTCGATCGCCACCTTCCTTGCCGGACGGCCGCTATGGATGGTCATCCAGCGCTGGATGATGGGCACGGTGCTTGCTGGGCTGGCGCTTAAAATGGCGACCGACGCGCAACGCTGATCGGACGCAGCGCGCCGAGACTACATCGGCCGCCGACCTTCCCATTCGAATCGGCCGGCCGAACCTGCACGGAGGCCAGCGATTGAGATTTTCGCAGCCCTGCCCGGCAAAAGCCATGATCGCCGCTAAGTCAGGCAGGCATGACAATGATCTGCACCACCAATCACCCGCTCGCGCAAACCCGCTCTGGCGCAGCAAGTCCAAAACCAAACAGGCGCCTACTGCTGATCGGCCTTGCAGCCATGGCCGGCCTCGCTGCTTGCAGCACGGTCTCGGTGCCGACCGGCGAAGGCGCCGGTGTGTCGTCCTCGGCCACCGCGACGCTGGCCGGCATCCGAGCTTCGGCCGGACTGCCGGCGCTGGTGCCGGACGCCCAGCTCGAGCAGGCCGCTCGGCAGCAGGCCGGCTATATGGCCTCACGCGAGCGCATGAGCCACACGACGGGCTGGGGAAAGGATTTCGCGTCGCGGATGAAGGACAATGGCGTGCGGGGCGCCGCCGCCGAGAACATCGCCGAGGGCCGCTTCGACCAGCAGAAACTGTTCGACA
This sequence comes from Mesorhizobium sp. P160219, assembly GCF_057786095.1. NCBI lineage: Bacteria > Pseudomonadati > Pseudomonadota > Alphaproteobacteria > Hyphomicrobiales > Phyllobacteriaceae > Mesorhizobium > Mesorhizobium sp. P160219. Next base: position 3,411,067 of record NZ_JBYNWG010000001.1, on the reverse strand, counting down.
TCTGGATGCATTCGGCTGGCCACCGCCGCAACATGCTCGATCCGGATTTCAGCCGCTTCGGCCTCGCCTATGTACGCGACGGACGCGACAGCGCCATCCGCTACTGGAGCCTGGTGCTCGGAAAATAGCAGCCAGCGGTTACGGCGCGAGCCAGCCGTCAGCCTTTCGCGATCAGCTCGCCGATATCCCCAGCCGACAGGGGTTTGCTGAAATAATTGCCCTGCACCTCGTCACAATTGTTCTTGCGCAGGAAGGCGACCTGGTCTTCCGTTTCGACACCTTCGGCCAGCACCCGAAGGTTCAACTTCTGCCCCAGGGAAATCACGGCGCCAGTGACCGCCTGATCGTTCTCGTCGGTCGCGAGATCGTTGATGAAGGACTTGTCGATCTTCAGCCGCGCCACCGGAAACGTCTTGAGGGCGCTGAGACTGGAATAGCCTGTTCCGAAATCGTCGATCGATATCTGCACGCCGAGCTTTTGCAGTCCGTTCATCGTTGCGACCGCCAGCTCGAAATCCTGCATGATCAGGCTTTCCGTCACTTCGAGCTCGAGATACCTCGCCTCCAGGCCGCTTTCCTTCAATGCGTTGACGACGCGGTCGATCAGGTTCTTCTCCCGGAACTGCCGCGCCGACACGTTGACGCAGACGGTTACGGGCGACAGACCGGCGCGCTGCCAGGCTTTGTTCTGCCGGCAGGCTTCGTGCAGGATCCAGTCGCCGAGCGGCACGATCAGCCCGGTCTCCTCGGCGGTCGGGATGAACATCGCCGGCGAAACCAGGCCTCGCGTCGGGTGGTTCCAGCGCACCAGCGCTTCGACGGCGAAAACCTGCCCCGATCGCAGATCCACCTGTGGCTGATAATGCAGAGCGAATTCCGACCGGGCGAGCGCGTTTCGCAATTCCTCCTGAAGCAGGAATTTTTCATGTGCCGTTGAGTTGAACTCCGGGGCATAGAACTGGAAATTGTCGCGGCCGAATTCCTTGGCGCGATACATGGCGGCGTCGGCATTGGCCAACAGCGTATCCGGGCTGGTCCCGTCCTTCGGGTAATTTGCGATGCCGATGCTGGCCGTCGTTCTCAGCCGATGCTCTCCGACAAGAACCGGTTCCGCGATCGCATCCCTGATCGTCTGCAGGGTTTCCGAGACCACATCGACATTGGTGGTTTGGTCGAACAGGACGATGACAAATTCGTCGCCGCCAAGCCGCACGACGGTGTCGGTGGCCTTCACGCATCCAACCAAACGGCTGGCGACGGTCTTGAGGAGTTCGTCGCCGGCATTGTGGCCAAACGTATCGTTCACCAGTTTGAAATTGTCGAGATCGATGAACACCACCGTCATCCAGCGATTGTATCGCTGCGCGTAGAGGACCGCCTGGGAAAGCCGATCCTCCAGCAAAGCGCGATTGGGCAGGCCGGTCAGCGCATCATGGTTGGCCATGAAGTGGATCTGGTCTTCCGCCAGTTTGCGCTCGATCGCGATGCCGGCAATGTGTGTGGTGAATTCGATCAGGCGGGTCTCGGCATGGGTGGGTTCGCGCACGGTCATCGAATACATGGCAAAGGCGCCCAACACGACGCCCCGATGCGACAGGATCGGGGTTGACCAGCACGAACGATAGCCATGGGGTGCCGCCAGTTCGCGGTAATCGTCCCAAAGCGGATCCTGCAGAATATCGGTAACAATGACCGGTTCCCGCCGGTAGATGGCGGTTCCGCAGGATCCCACCTTGGGACCGATGGCCGCCCCATCGATGGCGCTCGTATAGGCTTTCGCCAGGCCCGGCGCCGCACCGTGACGCAAATGAATGCCGTCCTTGTCGAGCAGCAGGACGGAACCGAATATCCCCTTCAACTGAGCCTCGACGAAGCGCATGAGGCGGTCGAGCACGTCCTCCAGCGGCGCGCTCGTGGCAATCATTTCGAGGATCTGCGCCTGCCCGCTGCGAAGGACATCCGCCTGCTTGCGGGCGGTGATGTCGTGGGCGATGCCAACCAGGCCGAAGATTTCATTTTGGCGATTGCGCAACGGCACCTTCGTCGACGAAAGCCATTTGCCGTTCCCCGACGCATCGACGACAAACTCTTCCGCGTCGATCATTGGTTGTCCGCTCTTGAGCAGGCGCTGCTCGACCAGGCGAAATTTCCGCGCAACTTCCGGGGGGTGGAGATCAAAATCGGTCAAACCGATCATGTCGCTGGTCTTGTTGCGGCCGCTATCGGTCGCAAGGGCGCTGTTGACCACGACGAAACGGCTTTGCGTATCCTTGACCCAGAGATAATCGGGCACCCAGTCGATCAGCGCCTGCAGCGAAATGCGCTCGTCGACGATCTGCCGATTGGCGAGGAGTTCAGTGATGTCCTCATGCGTGGCGATCCAACTGCCATCGGGCATGGGCTGGTTACGGATCTGGATTGTGCGACCATCGACAAGTTTGGCGGTCCAGAGCCGCGAAGCCTTGCCCGAATTGATCGAGCGAGCCGTTGCGAGATAGGTGTCGGCGGCCGTCGCCGCCGTGCCGGCGGCAACGCGGCGTTCGACTATTTCGCTCAGTGTCACGCCAGGCCGCAATTCCTCGGGCGCAATGCGGTAGATTTCCGCATAGCGCCGGTTGCTCAGGATCAGGCGTTCATCGGCATCGAAAAAGCAGATGCCTTGCGAAATATTCTCGATCGCAGTCTCGAAGCGCAGGGTCTGCCCTTCGAGACCCGCAATGGTCGTGCGAAGTTCTCCCTCGAGCGTATCGTAGGAAACGTCAGCCAGTCTTGCCAATGCGGCTACGCCCACCGGCCCGCGCGCCCCGACGGATCTTCTGGATGACTTCGTGACCAAACAGACCTCCTCCGGTTTGGCACCTGAAACAAGAAAGGGCCTCTGTCGTGCCAAACGAAAGTCGACTGACAATGTTACAGATGTGCTAATTCAAGATGAACTGTAACGGAATTGGAGGCGTCAGCAACCAGATACCAAAGGTGCAAATGTCATTTCAAATCAACTTCCAACGGCTCATTATCGATATTCTTTTGCACACGCGGGTTTTGACGATCATCCGAGCAACAATCATCAGGGGCAACCAGCTTGCTGCCAGCGCTACCGGCGCCCGCCTCAATCCATATGCGCGGCAGGAGCGGCCGCGCCGGCCGGAGCGGTCTTCGGCTTGCGCAGCAGGAAGACAAACGGAATGGCAACCAGCGTCATCACCATCAGCAGTTTGAAGTCGTTGACGTAGGAGATCATCATCGCCTGGATGTTGACCATGCGGTCCACCTGCGAAAGTGCCGTCGGATCGCCGCCTGCTGCCGCCGGCGAGGCCGCCCACAAATTGGGGTTGAACGGGTTGATGAAAGCCGACAGTTCGGTGTGATTGACCTGCGTGTTGCGCACCATGAGAACCGTCACCACCGACACGCCGATCGACGAACCGAGATTTCGAACCAGGCTGAACAGGGCCGTGGCGTCGGTGCGGAAGCGCACGTCGAGCGTGGCGAAGGCCACCGTCGACAGCGGCACGAACACCATGCCCATGCCGAGGCCCTGGATGACGCCGGAGCTAAGGATCAGCCAATTGTCCATCTGCGGCGTGAAGGAGGACATGGTGTAGAGCGACTGCGCGGTGAGCAGAAAGCCGATGACGACGAGGATCCGGGCGTCGATCCTGCTCATGAGCCGCCCAACGACAAGCATCGAAATCATCGTGCCGACACCGCGCGGCCCCAGGACGACGCCGATGGTCACGGTCGGATAGCCGAAGATGGTCGACAGCATCGGCGGCAGCAGCGACATCGAGGCCAGGATCAGCACGCCCATGACGAAGATGAAGGCCAGACCGGTGACGAAATTGCGGTCGAGGAAGATCTTGGGGTCGATGAAAGGACGTTCCGCCGTCAGTGTGTGGATGATGAACACCCAGAAGCCGGTGATCGAAAGAGCAAGCTCGATCCAGATTTCGACCGAGGAAAACCAGTCGACCTCGCCGCCGCGGTCGAGCAGCAGCTGCAGTGCGCCGACGCCGAGCGAAATCATGGCGAAACCGAAGAAATCGAAGCTGCGTATCCGCCGGGCAATGACCGGCAAATAGGCTGCCATGCCGAGGAAGGCGATGATGCCGACCGGCAAATTGATGAAGAACACCCAGCGCCAGTTGAAATTCTCGGTCAGCCAACCGCCCAGCGTCGGACCCAGGATCGGCCCCAGCATGATGCCGGCGCCCCAGATGGCCATCGCCTGGCCGTGGCGTTCCCTGGGGTTGATGTCGAGCAGGAAGGTCTGCGACAGCGGCACGATGGCTGCGCCGAACACGCCCTGCATCAGCCGGAAGAACACAATGCTCTCCAGGCTCCAGGCAATGCCGCACAGCATCGAGAACACGGTGAAGCCGACAACCGCCGCCAGGAACAGTTCCTTGCGGCCGAAGCGGTCGGCCAGCCAGCCGGTCACCGGCGTCATGATCGCGGCGGCAACGATGTAGGAGGTCAACACCCAGTTGATGTTGTCGGGCGACGCGCCGAGGTCGCCGATCATGGTCGGCAGCGCGACATTGGCGATCGTGGTGTCGAGCGCCTGCATGACCGTCGCCAGCATCAGCGCCACGGTGATCAGGCCGCGATGCGGCACTTCCTTGAAAGGTTCTGGTGTGGTCATGATGCGGAACTTCCGACAGGTAACAAAAACGTGTACATTAGGTTTCCGGGCGGCGAGGCCTTCTCTGGTGAAGAGACCCTCATCGCGGTGGGACGCGATCTATCGATGTGGGGGTTACATCGATCGAAGGTCTCGACACATCAGGCGCTTGCCGCCCGGAAATCCAAGGTCCGAGGGATGGGCGCCGAGATGGTCCAGGTTCTGGGCAGGCCGCGATGCGGCCCGGTCCAATCCACCCCTCGTTCAACCTGCCGTCGGACCGATCCTGTCATCTCAACTTCACCTCGCCTGCGGCGGGCGTTCTGCCGGGCCGTGATCCTGTTTTTCGAGATCACGGTCCATTCACAGTCTATTGTGCTTCGCCTGCGGTGGCGTGGCCGAAGATAGCGGGGAACCCGCGAGCAACGCCGGTATCCACCGTAACCGAGGCGCTCATGCCGGTGCGCAGCGCCATTTTGGCGTCGGCATCGGTCAGCTCCAGGCGCACCGGAATGCGCTGGGTGACCTTGACCCAGTTGCCGGTGGCGTTTTGAGCCGGCAGCAGCGAAAACTCCGCGCCAGTGCCGGCGCCGATCGCCTTGACGGTGGCCTCGAAAGTTCTGCCCGGATAGGTGTCGACGACGATCTCGGCCTTCTGGCCAGGCTTCATGTGGGTAAGCTGGGTTTCCTTGAAATTGGCATCGATCCAGGTGTCGCCGGTCTCGACCAGCGCAAAGAGCGGCGTGCCGGAACCGACATACTGGCCGACCTTGAACGAGGAGGCCTGGCTGATGACGCCGTCGGCCGGCGCCTTGACCGTGGTCTGCGCCAGATCGTAGGCGGCCTTGTCGCGCGCGGCGAGTGCGGCCATCACCGTCGGATGCTTGTCGGTCTCGATATCGGGATTGCCGGCGAGAGCCGCCTTGGCGCTGATGATGCCTTGCTCGGCAACGGCCAGTTGCTGCCTGGCCTTGTCGAGATCGTTCTTGGCCTCGTCCAGCGACGATTTGGCGTTGATGCCCTTCTGGGCAAGGTCGGCGGCGCGGTCATACTGCGACTGCGCGTAGTCGACCTGGCTGGCATCGGACTTTTCCTGCGCCAGCGCCTGGCTGTAGGCGGCGCGCAGCTGTTCGATACCGACGCGTGCGACTGCGACCGCCGCGTCGGCCTGCGCCAATGCAATCCGGTAGGGCTCGGGGTCGACGGCAAACAGCACATCGCCCTGCTTGACCTGCTGATTGTCCGAGATGCCGACCTGAACGATGCGGCCGGCGGTGTCCGAGGCGATCGACACCTTGGCCTGCTGCAAATTGGCGTTCTCGGTTTCCTGATAGCGGCCGCCGGTCACCCAGACATAACCGCCACCAATGGCCAGCGCGGCCGGCAGGACGACCATCAGCAGCAAGCGGCCGAGGCGGCGCTTCTTGACCGGAGCCGGAGTGGGCTGCACCGGGGGAGCCACCGCGACAGGTGCTGCGGCCGGCTGTGCAGGCGCTTCGGCGGCCGGCTTTGCCGGCGTCTCGATCTTGGTTACATTCTCGTCCAGCTTGGCTGCCGCGTTCATGCTGCTGCCCCTTCCGTACTCTTCAAGGACGACGTCTCGCCGTCCGCCAGGTTTTGCACGATGGTGTCCAGCGCCCGGATAAGGACGCGGCGGTCGTCCGGCGAAACGCCGACCAGCGATTCCTCATAAACTTCGCCAGCAAGGCTTTTGACCTCGGCATAGGCCGCGTTCGCCTTGGCTGTCGGGAAGATCATACGCACGCGCCGGTCAGTTGCGTCGGAGCGCCGCTCGATCCAGCCGCCCTCCTCCATCCGGTCGACGAGGCGTGAAACGCTGATCGGCTCGATTTCGAGAAGTTCGGCGAGGCGAGCCTGGGCGACGCCCGCCTCCTTGGCAACGCGAACCAGAAGCCGCCATTGTGCCGAGGAAAGGCCAAGTCCGCTGGCGCGCGCCTCGAAGCGCTTGCGCATAAGGCGCTGCACGTCGTGGATCAAAAAGCCCAATCTATCTATGCCGTCGGAAATCATGAGCGGTATATATTATAAGCGTGCTTACCATTCAAGGCGCCGCATTGCACCAGAGCCGAAAAAGAGGGATGGCAGCCATGCAGATGCGGTCATGGCACAGGCAATGACGGTTGCGGATGACCTCCCGACCGAGACGTGAATTGCCGTCGAGAACGCCGTGAGAAGAAATGTCGTCTTGCGCGTCCTCGCCACCGGCACACCTAGGCTTTCGGCGGCATTTCGCCGGCGGCGAAGGCATCGAGCCGGCGGTGGTTCCACAGCGCATAGGCAAGGGTGGTGCCCGCACCCAGCGCGCCCGGATATTGTCCCAGCGAGCCAGGCCGAGGCCGCCCAGCAACGGCTTTCCACGATGGTGACCTGCCACAGTCGACCAGCGCCTTCGATTTTACGACAGGCGCAATTTCGATCAAACTGGCCTCGCAAAAAGCCGACAAAATGTGCCGCCAAATGCGAGGAGACCTATGAACCCGACCGAGAAAGCGCTGTGGTTTGTCGAGAGCCATTTGCCGGAAGCGATCTCGCTTGAAGATGTCGCGCAAAGCAGCGGCGTCTCGCGCTTTCATGTGACGCGCGCCTTTAGCGCCGCCACCGGCCGTTCGGTGATGGGCTATATGCGCGCGCGCCGGCTGACCGAAGCGGCGCGCAAGCTGGCTTCCGGCGCGCCCGACATCCTCGAGGTCGCGCTCGATGCCGGTTACGCCTCGCACGAAGCCTTCACCCGTGCCTTCCGCGACCAGTTCGGCACGACGCCGGAACTGGTGCGCGCGCAGGGCAGCCTCAGCAATCTCGACCTCGTGGAGCCGATCCTGATGGACCAGTCCTTCCTCGCCTCACTGCCGCCGCCGCGCTTCGAGACCGGCCGCCCCTTCCTCATTGCCGGGCTCGGTGAACGCTACAGCTGCGAGACCAGCGCTGCCATTCCGATGCAGTGGCAGCGTTTCGGTCCCTATATCGGCAACATTCCGGGCGAGACCGGCGACGTCGCCTATGGCGTCTGCGTCAATGGCGACGATGCCGGCAATTTCGACTATATCGCCGGGGTCGAAGTTTCGGATTTCTCGGACCTGCCGAAGGAGCTTTCGCGGGTGCGGGTGCCGGCGCAGAAATACGCCGTGTTCACCCATGCCGAGCACATCTCCACCATCCGCCGCACCGTCAACACGATCTGGAACAAATGGCTGCCGGCCTCGGGGCACGATATAGCCGACGGCCCCGAATTCGAGCGCTACGGCCCGGAGTTCGATCCGCGCAGCGGCAATGGCGGACTGGAGATATGGGTCCCGGTGGCCTGAACGCCGCTACAGCTCCAGGTTCCAGTTCTGGCCGACCAGATCCTTGCCGAAGGCGTGATGGCGCTCTTCGTCCACCAGCCTGAAGCCGGCACTCTCGTAGATGTGGCGGGCGGCGGTCAGGATGTCGTTGGTCCATAGGGTCAGCGTCGTGTAGCCCTTGGCACGAGCAAAGCCGATGCACTCCTGAACCAGCCGCTTGCCGATGCCGAGGCCGCGCGCCGATGGTTCGACATAGAGCAGGCGCAGCTTCGCCACCGCGTCGGATTTGCGCACGACGAAGACCGAGCCGACCACCTCCCCTTGCCGTTCGGCAATCCAGCTGCGTTCCCATTCTGGATCGAAGGATTTTACGAAGGCGCCGAGGATCTCGGCGACCAGCGCCTCGTAGGTTTCGTCCCAGCCATAGTCCTGTGCGTAGATCTGTCCTTGGCGGCGCACCACCCAGCCGATGTCGCCGACCTGCAAGGGGCGCAGCATATACGGCACTTTGGACTCCGGGCTGTCGCCCAGGAGTTGCTGCACCGTCTGCATGGCCTTGACCAGCCGGTCCTGTTCGGCAGCAGGAAGCCGCTCCAGCAAGGCCGCGACCTGGTCGTGCGAAGCCCGGTTCAGCGGCGCGAAGGCCTGCCGCCCCACCGGCGTCAGCGTGATCGACGACTGCCGCGCATCCGACGCCAGCGGCGCGCGCGCAATCAGCTGCAGGTGCTCGAACTTCTTCAGGAGCCGGCTGACATAACCGGCGTCGAGGCCGAGATCGCGGATGAGATCGCTGGCGGTCAGGCCATCGCGATGCGCCAGTTCGTAGAGCACCCGCGCCTCGGTCAGCGAGAAGGCGCTTTTCAGCAGGCCTTCGTCGAGCAGACCTATCTGGCGGGTGTAGAAGCGGTTGAAAGCCCGCACCGCGTCGATGCGTTCCTTGCCGGGTTGATGATGGATCGTCATGGGAAGCCTCCTGCCCCATCAACGATCGGTCATTTATTTGACTTAGTCAAGTATCGAGGAGATGCTCCCCCGGTCGTGTCTCAGGCGATGGCGCGGCGGCGCCGTGCGATCAGGACGAACAGGCCGAGCAGCACGACGCTGGCCGCAGCACTGGCGGCGGCAAATTCCGGCACCGGCCGAAAATCCTTGCCGTCGATCAGCAGCGATGCCGCGACCGGGCCGATCGCCAGACCGAAAAGCTGGGCCGCCGGCACCAGAAGCACGGCCGTGCGCGTCTCGTCGGCGGTGATCGCCAGCCGGATCTGATAGGGCACGATGAACAGAAGGATGAAGCCCATGATCAAGGCCGCGACCCAGAAAACCGTCAGGCCGGGGCTGCCGGCGAGCATCACGGAACTGGCGACGGCGACCACGCCGATCGCCACGATGGCGAAGCGGTAGTCGATGCGCGCCTCGAAGACGGTAGCCGTCATTGCGCCCAGCACCTGCAATGCGAGGTTGGCCGAGACGATCAGGCCGACGGTGCGGCCATCGATGCCGTATTGTGCGCCAAGCGGCTCGAGAAACGCCCAGACCGAGCCGAAGAACATGAAGTAGCAGAAGACGCTCAGCAAAGCGGCAAGCGAAGGAACGGTCAGCACATTGCTGAACTGTTCCTCCTTGGGCAGGTCGGCATAGCTATCCGGGACGATGAAGGCGACGGCCACCGAGGCGATGCAGACGACGGCAAGGACGATGAAGCCGCCCGCCGATCCGGCGGCCGGGATGACGTAAAGCGCCAGCAGCAGGGCAAGGGCGCATTGCGCCAGGGTCTGAAGGGTGACGAAGAAGCCGCCGATGCGCTCGGCCCGGCGTGAACGGGCGATCAGTTCCGTGGCGACCGCCACCAGCCCACCCTCGGCGAGGCCTGCCACCGCGCGGGCGGCAATCAGCGAGGTCGAGGTCAGCGCATAGGCGGTCGCCCCGTTCGCCAGCGCCAGCAAGAGCAGAAGGACGGCACTTTTCAAGCGCATATTGTGGGCGGACAGCATCATGGCGATGGCCGCCGATCCGATGCCGATGGCGATCATCTCCGCCGTGGCGACCAGCGCGAGTTCGTCACCGCTGACATGCCCTTCGGTGTAGAGCGCGCCGAGAAGCACCGGCTGCAGCCCGAGAATGAGCAGGCCGACCGAGCCGATCCACAATGCCGAGGCGAGTTGCGCCCCAGTGGGGTTGCCGACCAGCCAGTCGCCGTTCCCGGCATCCGCGTTACCAGCAGAAGTCACGGTCGCCTCCCAACGTCCTTGCCTGACGGCAAAAAAACTGACAGTCTGTCAGCATTTAGAAACTGATACTCGATCATATTCGTTTGTCAATCAGTAGCGGGACTTGGCACCAACAAGGCTGGGGATGGTCTTGGCGATCGAATGGTCTGGGCGATCGAGAGGATGGCGGCATGAACGAAGCAGTGCAGATGACGACCGAACCGAGGCGCAGGCCCAAACAGGAGCGCAGCCGCGAGCGCATCGACGCCATCCTGTCGACGACCATGCGGCTGATCGGCGAGAAAGGCATCGACGCCGTCACCATGAAGGAAGTCGGCGCACAGGCCGGCGGGCCGATCGCCACCGTCTATCATTACTTCCCCAACAAGTCGGCGATCCTGGCGATGCTCTACGAGCGATTCTCCGAAGTGAGCCGCGCCCGGCTTGCCGCGATCGTTGCCGACGTCGGCGGGCTGAGCGACGTTATCGCTGCGGCCGACCGGCTGCTCGACGACTACTATGAGCGCGTCGCCGGCGACCCCGCCATTCAGGACCTGCAAAACGCCATCCAGGCTGACAAGGCGCTGAAGAATCTCGACATCGCCGAAACCCGGCACCAGGCGACGATGTTCTGCGACCATGTCGGCCCCTTTCTCGCGCCAGAGCGACGCAATGAGTTCGGCCGTATGGTTTTCCTGATCTTCCAGCTGGCCGGCGGCGTCGTGCGCATGGCGCTGACCCAGGACCAGGAGGAAAGCCGCCACACCATCGAGGACTACCGGTCGATCATCCATACGCAGTTGGGACTGTTTCTCTAGCGCCCGATTCGACCCCGTCCGGTCTGGTGGATGAGGTTTTCGAAGCCGTCGGACAGGTTGGCTGTGCCGGCGGCAACAATCTTCGACAGGTTCCTGGCGCGACCTGGGGTCTTGTTGGCATCGAGCAGCACGGCCCTGCCCTCATGCACGACAAAGTCGAATTTGCCATAGTCGAAGCCCAGCTTCCGACGCAAGGCGCGCAGTTCGTCGGGAACCGCAACCGGCTGCCGGCGGACGGTGTCGTCGCCCTTGACCAGGCGCTGCGGCGAGACATAGCGGGTGCAGCGCTCCCGATCGCCGCAGAATATCCAGAACCGCGCCGCAAACCCGTCGGGCTCGATTTCGGGAATGAATTTTTCCACGATCAGGTCGGCACGCCTGAAAATCTCCGGCGCCACATCGGCCAGCGAGGCATGCACCTGATAACGGTCGAAGGTCTGAGCGCCCGGGAAAGGCACTGCCTTGCCGGCGCGAACGGATTTTCGGTTGAGCTGCTCCTCGGGCGTCCCCCAATGATTGAGGTTGCTCTTGACGATGACCTGGCCGCTCCAGTTGGCACCCTCCTCGAGGATCGCACCGCTGATGCGGCGCTTGGAAATGTCGGTTGCACCAAGATTGAGACAAATCGGAAATCCGCGCGCGTAGTCGACATAGTCCGATGGCGTCACTGTCGCGTCGACATGCAGGACGGCAATATCGGCGTTATGACTTGCCGAGGGTCCACGCATGATCTGCACGGAGTGACCGCGCCGTTTCAGCTCCGCCAGGACGTCGAACAGCATGTAGGGGCTGTCCTGGCGCAGCAGGAGGCCCCGCCGGCTCTGGAAGCGGTCAAATTCATGCGTTATGACGGCAATGCGGGCCATGGCCTTTCCTGCATGAGGTAACTCGCAAGGCAACCAACAGCCTGGAAGGAAATATGTCCAGCCTTTCCCCAAACCGTTCCGCATGACTGAGCATTGGGACGCAATTCGCCGTCATTGGCGGCTTCTCGGGTCGCCGCTGTGTCCACCCCCGGAAGCTGTCGCCGCCTATGAGCGCGAACTTAGCCTGCAATCAGTCGATGTGGTGCTGCTCGGGGTCACGCCGGAGCTTGCCGGCCTCGGAAGGACCATGCTCGCGATCGACGAGTCCACTGCCATGATATCGGGCATCTGGCCGGGCGATACCGCCTCACGCAAGGCGGTGATCGGCAACTGGCTGGAGTTGCCGCTGGGCGACGAAAGCGCCGGGGCGGTGATCGGCGACGGCTGTCTGTCGGCGCTGGACTCCTCGGTTGCACGGCAGGCGCTGCTTGCCGAGATCGCGCGTGTGCTGAAGTCCGATGGGCGGGCTGCATTGCGCGCCTATGCAAGCCCTCAGGTGCCGGACGATCTGCAGGAGGTCCGGGCGCTGACGCTGTCCGGTGGTGTCGCGACCTTCCACGAACTCAAATGGCGCATTGCCATGGCTTGTGCCGGCGGCGATCCCGACCGCGCCATTCCGGTGCGGGCGATCCTCGACGCCTTCGATGCGCTGTTTGCCGACCGGGAGGCCCTTGCCGCGACGACCGGATGGGAGATGCCGGTCATCGGCACCATCGATGTCTATGCGAATTCGCAGACTGTCTACAGTTTCGCCCCGGCGGCGACGCTGGTCGAAGAGGCGAGCCGGTTTTTCGGCCGTGTCCGCCTCGCACCGACAGGGGGTTATGGGCTGGCGGAACGATGCCCGCTTCTGGTGCTTGAATCGCCGCGGCGCCGGTAGGGTCTGCCGTCGGATCGCGGCACGGCTCCAATTGGCACAATTGTGCTCACCGTTCGCCTTGACTCTCGAAAGCCACGCGCTTATTTCAGCGCACGTTAGCACTCTCCCCAGGTGAGTGCTAACGCACATCCGGCACCGCCGGATCGAGGAACAGCTCTCACCGTTCTCATTCGAGGAAGAAAAAATGGCAAAGTCGAAGTTCCGCCCGCTTCATGACCGCGTGGTCGTACGCCGGGTCGAATCCGAATCCAAGACCGCCGGCGGGATCATCATCCCGGATACGGCAAAGGAAAAGCCGCAGGAAGGCGAGATCATCGCCGTCGGCTCCGGCGCTCGCGACGAAGCCGGCAAGCTGGTCCCGCTGGACGTCAAGGCCGGCGACCGCATCCTGTTCGGCAAGTGGTCGGGCACCGAAGTCAAGCTCAATGGCGAAGACCTTCTGATCATGAAGGAATCCGACATTATGGGCATCATCGGCTGATCATCGGCCTCACCGTCAACTAAATTCGGGCTTGATCGCAAGCCCCCTGCCAGGAGCTAAAAAATGGCTGCTAAAGACGTAAAATTCTCCCGCGACGCCCGCGAGCGCATGCTGCGCGGCGTCAACATCCTCGCCGACGCAGTGAAGGTCACGCTCGGCCCCAAAGGCCGCAACGTCGTCATCGACAAGTCGTTCGGCGCACCGCGCATCACCAAGGACGGCGTCACCGTCGCCAAGGAAATCGAGCTTGAAGACAAGTTCGAAAACATGGGCGCGCAGATGGTCCGCGAAGTTGCTTCGAAGACCAACGACATCGCCGGCGACGGCACCACGACCGCGACCGTTCTGGCGCAGTCGATCGTCCAGGAAGGCCACAAGGCCGTTGCCGCCGGCATGAACCCGATGGATCTGAAGCGCGGCATCGATCTGGCCGTCACCGAAGTCGTTGCGGCTCTCGGCAAGGCTGCCAAGAAGATCAAGACCTCCGAGGAAGTTGCCCAGGTCGGCACGATCTCGGCCAATGGCGACGAGTCGGTCGGCGCCATGATCGCCGAAGCGATGCAGAAGGTCGGCAATGAAGGCGTCATCACGGTTGAGGAAGCCAAGACCGCCGAGACCGAGCTGGAAGTCGTCGAAGGCATGCAGTTCGACCGCGGCTATCTCTCGCCCTACTTCGTCACCAACGCCGACAAGATGGTTGCCGAGCTCGAGGACGTCTACATCCTCCTGCACGAGAAGAAGCTGTCCAACCTCCAGGCCATGCTGCCGGTTCTCGAAGCCGTCGTGCAGACCTCCAAGCCGCTTCTTATCATCTCGGAAGACGTCGAAGGCGAGGCTCTGGCCACGCTGGTCGTCAACAAGCTGCGTGGCGGCCTGAAGATCGCCGCCGTCAAGGCGCCGGGCTTCGGTGATCGCCGCAAGGCCATGCTGGAAGACATCGCCATCCTGACCGGTGGCCAGGTCATCTCGGAAGACCTCGGCATCAAGCTCGAGAACGTCGGCCTCAACATGCTCGGCCGCGCCAAGAAGGTGTCGATCTCCAAGGAGAACACCACCATCGTCGACGGCGCCGGCAAGAAGGCCGAGATCCAGGGCCGCGTTGCCCAGATCAAGCAGCAGATCGAAGAGACCACGTCGGACTACGACAAGGAGAAGCTGCAGGAACGTCTGGCGAAGCTCGCCGGCGGCGTTGCGGTGATCCGTGTCGGCGGCGCGACGGAAGTCGAAGTCAAGGAAAAGAAGGACCGCGTCGATGACGCCCTCAACGCGACCCGCGCGGCCGTGGAAGAAGGCATCGTTGCAGGCGGCGGCGTCGCACTGCTGCGCGCTTCGGCCAACATCAAGGTCACCGGCGTCAATGCCGACCAGGCTGCCGGCATCAACATCGTTCGTCGTGCACTGCAGGCTCCGGCCCGTCAGATCGCTTCGAACGCAGGTGCTGAAGCTTCGATCGTTGCCGGCAAGATCCTCGACAACAAGGGCGCGACCTACGGCTACAACGCCCAGACCGGCGAGTATGGCGACATGATCGCCATGGGCATCGTCGACCCGGTCAAGGTCGTTCGCACCGCTCTCCAGGACGCGGCTTCGGTCGCCGGCCTGCTCGTCACCACCGAAGCCATGATCGCGGAGGCCCCCAAGAAGGAGTCTGCTGGCGGCGGCATGCCTGGCGGCATGGGCGGCGGCGGCATGGGCGGCATGGGCGGCATGGATTTCTAATCCAAGCTATCTGGCTTATGCATACGGAAAGGGCGCCGAGAGGCGCCCTTTTTGTTTTGGAAAGCGGATGGTTAGGCGGCGCTGTCCGCCTGCCGCGCAACCTTGCCTGCAAGCACCGCCTGCTCGACAAGCGCCGCGACCTCGTCGGCCACCACCAGCACCGGGCCACGATCGCGGGTGGCCCTCGCAATCACCATCAGCCCTTCCAGCGAGGATTCGACCAGCAGTGCCAGGGCATGCGCCCGGCGTTCGGGCACTCCTGCCCTGACAAAGGCCTGTCGCAGCAAGCCGATCCATTGCTCGAAAGCCGATCGGCAGAGTTCCGCCAGTTCCGGCACATCGGTGGGTGAATCCAGCACCACCGGCGCGATGGGGCAACCCAGCGAAAAATCATTGTCCTCCAGCATGCGCCCGACCGACTGGTAGATGTGATGGACGGCCACTGCAGGATCGCTCTCGGCTGCCAGTGCTTCGCCCAGCCTTTTCGTGACGTCGGCAACGCTGTTGCGCGTCACCTCGATGACCAGTTGGTCCTTGCCGCCTGGGAAATGAAAATAGAGCGAGCCGCGCGGCGCCCCGCTGGCGCCCAGAATGTCGTTGAGCGAGGTGCCGTGATAGCCGCGCTGCCTGAGCAACAGGCCTGTGGTCTCGAGTATGCGGGTGCGGGTGTCGTTGGCCATGTCAACCTCTGTCAGCAGTGACGCATTATAGGCCTTGCCAAGAATATGACAATCGGTCTATATAATATGTGGATCAGTCTATATACTATTAAGGAGAGTGACATGCGCAGCTACCGTCTCGAAGGGTTTGGTGGAACCGAATCCCTGGCGATGCGCGACGAGGCGCGGACGGAACCGAAACCGCATGAGATCGTGGTGCGAGTCCGCGCCGCCTCGCTCAATCGGCGCGACACGATGATCCTTGGCGGCACCTATCCCTTGCCGGCGCGGCAAGGCATCGTGCCGCTGAGCGACGGAGCCGGTGACGTCGTCGCAATCGGCGATGCCGTCACCCGTTTTGCCGTCGGCGACCGCGTCACCGGCAGCTACTTCGCCCGCTGGATCGATGGCCGCATCAATGCCGGTCTGATCGACCAGCTCGGCTGTACGCTTGACGGCATGCTGACTGAGTTTGCCGTGCTCGACGAACAATGGGCGGCGCGACTGCCCGATCATCTGAGCTGGCACGAAGCGGCGACGCTGACCTGCGCCGGCGTGACGGCCTGGAACGCGGTGACCGGGACCCGGATTCCGAAGCCTGGTCAATGGGTTCTCACCATCGGTTCGGGTGGCGTTTCGCTGTTTGCTCTGCAGTTCGCCAAGTTGCTCGGCTGCCGGGTTGTCGCCATCACATCGCGCGCGGAGAAGGCCGACAGGCTGCGGGCGCTGGGCGCCGACCTCGTTGTCTCCAGCACCGACATACCGGAATGGGGCGGCTGGGCGCGCGAGCAGACAGGCGGAGTCGACCTCGTCGTCGAAACCGGCGGCCCGGCCACCTTCGCGCAGTCGCTGATTGCCAGCACGCTTTATGGACACATCGTGCTGCTGACGCTGCAGGACGCCAGTGGCAGATCGATCGAGATGCCGGCAGCGCTTTATCAGCGCAGCCTCGCCACCATCAGCCGCCTGTTCGTCGGCAGCCGCAGCAATCTTGAGGCCATGCTGCGCGCCGTGTCGCAGCATCGCCTCAAGCCCGTTGTCGACAGGGTCTTCCCCTTTGCCGAAGCCCCCGAAGCGTACCGCCACTTCCAGCAGGGCGACGTGTTCGGGAAGGTTGTCATCGACTGCGCCTGACCCAATTGCCCGCTTTTCAACCCCGAATCAGGAGAACGACCATGACCATCCGTGAAGCTTCCGCAGAATGGCAAGGCACGCTGAAGGAAGGCGGCGGCCGTCTGCGGCTTGGCAGCGGCGTCTTCGAAGGCGCCTATTCCTTTCCGTCGCGGTTCGAGGACGGTCCGGGCACCAATCCCGAAGAGCTGATCGGGGCAGCACATGCCGGCTGCTTCTCGATGGCGCTGACCTTCATCCTCGGCCAGGAAGGCCACGTCGCCCGCACCATCCGCACCGTCGCCAAGGTGCATCTCGGCGCGACCGCCGCCGGGCCGACGATCACCCGCATCGAGCTCGAAACGGAAGCAGAGATTCCCGGCCTTCAGCCTGCCGAATTCCAGCGTATGGCGGAGACGGCGAAGACGACCTGCCTTGTCTCTCGCGCTTTGGCCGGCGTTACAACCATCACCCTCAAGGCCGAGCTGGCCGCCACCACTGCCACGGAACAATGAAAACCAGGAGGTATGAGATGAGCCAGGACAGCATCACGAGCATTCATCCGGGCGACCACTCTAGCCAGACGGCCGAGATCATGCGTCGCTTCAACGATGTGTTCCAGTTGCACGATCCGTCCGCGCTTGCCGAGTTGGTGGCGCAGGATTGCGTTATCGAAAACACCGTGCCGGCGCCGGACGGCGCCCGCCATGCCGGCAAAGAGGCATGCATTGACCTATGGTCGGCGATCGCCACCCAGCCCGGCACGCGCTTCGACCTCGAGGAAACCTTCGTCGCCGGTGAACGGGCGACGATCCGCTGGCGCTACTTCATGGCCGACGGCAACTCCATCCGCGGCGTCAACCTGATGCGTGTCGCGGACGAGCTGATCGTCGAGGCGATGGGTTACGTCAAAGGATAGAAGCGTTGCCCGGCACTCCCGTTCCCAGCCCGGAATCTCGCTCAAGTCGAGTTTCCGGGCCGGTTTTCTGGTCACTGGATGACGCGGTGCAGCTTCACCGTGGTGCTGGGACTGTTCTGGATGGTCTGGAAGATCACGCAATAGCGATCCGTGAGTTCGAGCAGTTGGTCGAGCTGACTTTGGGGAGCGTCGGTGTCGATGTCGAAGCGCAAGCGGATTTCCTTGAAGCCGACTGGAACACCCGCAGTCACGCCGAGCGTGCCGCGAAGATCGACGTCACCTTCCGCGGAAACTTCGGCGGACCTGATCGGAATTTCGAGCACGGCCGCCGCCGCGCGCATCGAGACACCGGCGCATGCGATCAGCGCCTCCAGCAGCATGTCGCCGGAGCACAGTTCCTGGCCGCTGCCCCCGGCCATCGGATGAATGCCGGCAAGCGCCAGCCCGCGTCCGGTCTCGACCTTGCAGGTCACGGTGGACGCGTCGGCGACGCCTTTGGCCTTCAAGGTGAGGAACGCGGCCTTCGCATCCCTGCGATAGAGATCCTTGATCGGCTCCTGCGTGGCGCGAAATGTTGCGATTTCCATGAACAATCTCCTGTCTTGAATTGTCGTTGTCAAAAATGGCGAGCAGTGGCCGGGCCTTATTCCGGCACCGCGATGCCGGAGCCGCCGAGCTCAGCCGGAAAGTCCCTGAGCTTGGGCAGCCCATCCTTCATCGGCAGCACGGTCTCAGCGTAGTTGACGTGAACCCCAGGCGTGAATTTCACGCCTGGTATGGTTGCCGCATAGACATCGACCAGGCCGAGCGGCGGATGAACGGTCATCAGATGACCACCGCATTTCGTGCAGAACTGGCGATCGCTCATTTCGGTCTTCTCGAACCCGGACAGGAACTCCGCGCCCCTGGTGACCTTGACGTTCTGAGGCTTCCACAGCGTGAAGGCGTTCACGGGAGACGCCGACCACGATCGACACGAACCGCAATGGCAATAGCCCATTGCCTCGGCGGCTCCGTGCACTTCGATTTCCACGGCGCCGCAAAAACACCCGCCCTTATGTACCGTCATGACATTTGTCCCTGGTTGGTTTCGACAGCACTCAGCGCCCTCTCTCGGCAGCGCTTGAGCACCGGTGCAGGTTTAGGAGTTCTGGCCGCGAACTGAATGATACGGCGTCCGCCTCGCTTGACAGCGCGTCCGGAACTCGAAAGGGATGGCTGACCGGCTAGCCGGGTGCGGGACGAAACGGAATGGCCGGGGATGCTCTGTCTGATCTGTTGAGGACGGTACGCCTTACCGGCGCGACGTTTTTTGACATTGAGGGCCACGAGCCGTGGGCCGTCTGCTCGCCGGCGCCATCGTCCATCCTGCCGAAGATCCTGCCCGGTGCGGACCATCTGATCTCCTACCATGTGGTAACGGCCGGTCGCTGCTTCGCGCGCATCGTCGGCCAGGAAGCGATCGCGCTGGAGGCCGGCGAAGTCGTCGTCTTCACCAGGAGCGACCCGCATATTATGTCCAGCAATCCGGCGCTGCGCGCCGATCCGCCGACAGCCGACGTTCTCGACATCGCAACAGCCGGCCGGATGCCGTTTTACATCAACTGCGCCGGCGACGGCGCGACCTCGGCCAGGCTGGTTTGCGGCTATCTCGCCTGTGATGCACAGCCTTTCAATCCACTGCTCGAGGCTTTGCCGCCGGTGATCAAGGCCGGAGCTGCCAAAGGCGATGGCGGCTGGCTCAGCCAGTTCATCAACCTGGCTGTCACGGAGGTGGCGCAAAAGCGCGCAGGCAGTGAAACGGTGCTCACCAAACTGAGCGAACTGATGTTTGTCGACGTGTTGCGCCGTTACTTGGAATCGCTGCCGCCACAAACCACGGGATGGCTGGCTGGCCTGCGCGATCCGCACCTGGCGAGGGCACTGGCGCTGATCCACGACCGGCCGGCGCATAACTGGACGGTGGAGGCGCTGGCGAAGGACTCCGCGCTGTCGCGCAGCGTGCTCGCCGAACGCTTCACCAGGCTGGTCGGCATGCCGCCAATGCATTATCTCGCCAAATGGCGCATGCAGATCGCCTCGGAGCTGCTCAGCGCCGGCTCCAGCAACATGGCCAGCATCGCCGCTGAAATCGGATACGAATCCGAGGCAGCGTTCAGCCGCGCCTTCAAGAAGATGATCGGCCTTCCGCCCTCCGCCTGGCGTCTAGGCATCCGGACCGGATCCGGAACCGACGAAGAGTAGGCCGATGCCTGCCAGATCCTGTTCTATCGATCAGCAAGCGCCAGCTTGGCCCCAAGCATGACAAAGGCGCCGGCGAAGGTGCGGCGCATCCAGGTCAGCACCATCGGCCGCGACACGACATGGCTCCGGATCGAGGCGGCAAAGATGCCGTAAGCGACGAAGACGACGAAGGTCAGCAGCATGAAGACGCTCGAGAGCTCCAGCATCTTGGCAAATGCGTTCGGTTCGGTCGTGCTGACGAATTGCGGCAGGAAGGCAAAGAAGAAGATCGACAGCTTCGGGTTCAGGATGTTGATCAGGATGCCGGAGGTGATGACCTTGGCTGCCGAGCGGGGTGCCGCGTTTTCATCGACGCTCAGGCCGCCCTTCTCCTTCAGCGTGTTCCAGGCCATGTAGAGGAGATAGGCGACGCCGAGATATTTCAGCGTCTCGAAGGCGACAGCACTTGTGTGCAGCAGCGCCGCCAGGCCGGTGATGGCGGCGGCCATATGCGGGATGATGCCAAGCGTGCAGCCGAATGCAGCAGTGATCGAGGCGCGCGCGCCTCGCGAAAGCCCGGCGCTCAGCGTGTAGAGAACGCCGGTGCCGGGCGAAGCCACGACGATCAGCGACGTCAACAGGAATTCGATGCTCATGGTTCCTCCAACGCCCTGCCCGTGGTGGAAGCTATCGGGGGATGTGGGATGAGGCAAGGTGGGCGTCGGCTAGATCGTTGGCATCCCGTGCGCCTTGCGCGCCATCAGGCAATCGTCGCCGCCAGGCATGCAGGCGTGGCAGACGTCCGGGCGGATCTCGTAGATGCCGCAGGCTGTGTGCTTGCCGATCTCGCCCGTAAGCGCCGAACAGCGCACGCCCTCGCAGCGCATCCCGGACAGGTCGGCGGACACGAACTTTTCCGGAATCCGGTCAAGTTGCGCATCGTCCTCGGTCGAGAAGCGCGGCCATTCGGCCGAGTAGGAACAGCAGGCGCCGCAGCTCTGGCAATCGAAAACCGGCTGGTCGTCCTGTTTTGACGACCGGATATCCCTGGCGGCCAACGCGACCAGCCCAGGTGCTGCGAGATTGCGATCGGCTTGGTGCGGCAAGGCGCTATTTCTTCTTGCCTGCCTTGCCCTTGGGCGTGGCGGCTGGCGCCTCGAACAGATCGGTTGCCGACGGTTCGGCGGCCTTCGGCGCGGCAGCGGGCTTGGCCTGCTTTGCAGTGGCAGCAGCCGGCGCTGCCGGCTGGTCCTTGGTGGAAAACTTTATGGCCATGTCAGTCCTCGTCGGAAAAGCGGGATGATGGTGCGCGCGGATTGCGCAAGCGGCCGATCAGCGCCGAGACCGCTGTGATGTTCATTTCCTCGGGCGACCAGTTCCTCGCCTCGGCAATGTGGTGCGCCGCCAGTTCGCGATGCGTGCTGCCGCTATAGGCGGCATCCTGGTAGGTCACGCGCTCCTGGGTCTTTTTGTCCTCGCGGACATATTCGACCAGATAGTTCGGGGCTTCGGCACGGCCGCGCACGCCGACGCGCACCTGGGCATCGCCATGCGCGCGCTTGCAGCGCTCGAGCTTTTCCAGCACACGGCGGACATATTCGACCGGCTTGTCCAGGCCCGGGACCATGGACGCTATGGTCGCATCGGCATCGATCGGCGTGGGCGGTACGCGCTTGGTGGCCATCAGCGTTTGCCTGCCCGCTTTGGCAGCGCCGCAAGGACTGCGGCCGCTGCCATGTCGTCGGCTTCCTTTTCCTTGCGCAGTTCGCGCAAGCGCGCGGTCTTGGCTTCGCGCGCCTCGCTGACGGCATCACGCTCGGACAGGATGCGGTTGAGTGACATCGACTGGGTTTGCGTCTTGCTGAACAGCGAGCCGGCCTGGTCGGCGGTCTTGGATTGAGTGGTCAAAACTTTCTCCTGTCGGGAGCCTGGTGCCGATAGAGCGAGAGCGGTCTTCGATTACGACCAAAGCAATACGGCAGCGGGGCAGTATGGGCGGTTCAGATTGCTGGAGCGTCCCTTAGCACGTTCCGGCCGGCGTGCGGCGCACTTTTAGCGGCACGACGCACAAAATGAAAAAGGCCAGGCACCGCCTGACCTTCCATGAAAGCGCCGCGCATCCAGTTGGATGCGCAAGGCGCTCCTTTCAGCCTTTCATCGGTGCCAGTACATCCGTGGTCACCGGAAGGCCGAATTCCTTATCAGGCCGCCTTCAACTGGTCGGCGGACATCTTGCCCGACTTGTTGTCGCGGGTCATCTCGTAGCCGAGCTTCTGACCCTCGACGATGTCACGCATGCCGGCGCGCTCTACGGCCGAGATGTGGACAAAAACGTCGGCGGAGCCGTCGTCAGGCTGAATAAAACCAAAACCTTTGGTGGCGTTGAACCATTTCACTGTGCCGGTGGCCATGAAGAACCCTTTCCCTGGCAAACATTCGTTCACCATCGTGCGACTGCACAACAGCGTTTTGTCTCGATTTTTGATGGGGAAGTTCGTCAAAGGCGCGCATCATGCGCGGATAACAAAAGTCGGTCAAACAAATATCGACATGTTTCTTATAGACTTCTTTTAGCGCCCAGTCAATTTCTGGTTTGGCCGGAGCCCAAATTCAACCTGAGGGTGCCTGAGGCATAAGCCTCAACTGACGAGGTGGCGGAGCGCAAGGCGTTCCAAAAAATATTCCACGCCCCGGAACCAATCGCAAGCCGGCGCATTTCCGTGATGTCAGCAATTCAGAGAACAATCTCGGTAATGCTGGCAAAAGAACGCCTCCCGCACATTAAACGGTGCGAGAGGCGTTCTTGTATGTGCCGTTGTCTGACACAATTCCCAAGTGGAAAACCGTTTCACATCCATAAACTTACGCTCGCCTACAGGATCGCGCTGATCAGCGGCAGGATCTCGTAGTGGAAACCGCGGCCGAAGCTCGACACCGGATCGCCGTCGGTGACCGCTCTTGCCTCGGCTTCGCTGCCGACACGCAGGATCAGCAGACCCCAAGGGCCGGCCGGGTCGGCGACCGGCCCGGCCAGGATCATGGTGCCCTCGGCAAGCTTGCCGCGCAGATAGTCGGCATGCCGGCCCATCAACTCCCTCTCCTCCTCCGTCAGGGTGAAGGCGAAGTCCGGCCGAGGCGGGATCAGCCGGCAGTGGAAGATTGTTGGCGCGGTAGTCTCACGCGGTCCATCATTGCTGGCCATCGGTCACTCACCGTGATGTCACTAGTGGTCCTATTCGTCCGGGCCGGGTTCCGGCCAAGTCTCCTTCGCCGCTTCCGCGTACCAGTGCCGCATCGCCGGCGTTGCCAACACGGCGTCGACATAGGCGCGCGTGTCGGGCGCGAGTTCGCCGCCATAGGTGTCGAAGCGGGTGACGACAGGTGCATACATGGCATCGGCCGCGGTGAAATGACCGAACAGGAAGGGGCCGCCCTTGCCGTATTGTTCCCGGCACTGGCGCCAGATCGTTTCGATGCGCGCGCGCTGCATTTCGCCTTCGGCGTCGAGCGGCTTGTGGGCCTTCGGCCGGCGCAAATTCATCGGCCAGCCATAGCGCACCTCGCGAAAGCCGGAATGCATCTCGGTCGCCACCGAGCGAGCCAAGGCGCGGGCGCCGATATCCTGCGGCCAAAGTTTTTTCTCAGGAAACAGGTCGGCCAGATATTCAAGGATGGCAAGGGTTTCCCAGACGATCCTGCCATTGTGATTCAACACTGGCACAAGGCCGGTCGGCGACACTTTCGCCAGATTGGCAAAAGTCTCGGGCGTGCGCAGGCGCACGAAACCTTCCTCGAACGGGATCTCCAGATGCTTCATCGCCACCCATGGCCTCAGCGACCAGGACGAAAAGCACTTGTTGGCGATGATGAGCGTAAATTCAGCCAAGGCGGTCTCCCCAAAATTTCGACACACTAGTCACACGATACGACGCGGCAAAGCGTTTCGGCGACCATATAAGCGACCAGATGCGACGATGATCGCCGCCCAGGGAACCTAAGCCAAGCCGGCCCGTTTGCCTCCTGCGAATGAATCCCCGGAATCCCAGGAGATGCAAAGATGGTGAACAAGGATCAGGTTGCCGGCGTGGCCAAGCAGGTCAAGGGCTCGGTCAAGGAGGCCGGCGGCAAGGCGACCGGCAACAGGCAGACCCAGGCCGAAGGCACGGCCGACAAGACCGCCGGCAAGGTGCAGAAGGTCTATGGCGACGTGAAGGACAAGATCAAAAAGGCGCTCTGACCCGATCTTGCAGGCAATGAGGAAGGCGGCTCAAGGCCGCCTTTTTCTTGTCAGAGGCTGAGGCTCTTGCTGAAGGCGCTGGTGAACTTGACCCCGCCCCGGTCGCCCGCCGCCTCGCCCAGCACCACGTCCATGCCGTCCCCGGTTACCCTCACCAGCGCGAAGCCACCCATATAGGCAGCCTTCGGCTTGAACAGGTCGAGGCCATCGCTTTTGTAGATCATAGGCACTTCGTGCTGATGGCCATGGAAGATGGCGATGACATTGTAGCCCTTCAGCGCCGCCAGCAGCGCCTGGCGGTCGGCCTCGCTCCACCAATGCGGCGCGCCTGCGCCGTCATCGTCATAGGTGCGCTTGGCCGGGTCCCAGCGCTCGACCGAGAAAGTGTCCCAGCCATAGTGCTGGAACAGGATGACGGGACGGCCATCCGCAGCGTAGGTCGTCAGATCCTGCTTCAGCCACGGCAGGCTGCTCACCGCGCCGTGGCCGGTGTCGCCGGCAAACCGGTGGGTCTGGACGAGATGCAGGCCGCCCCAGTCCCAGGAATAGCAGTCGGTGTCGACATCGTATTCGGTGGCCGGCACCGGGGGCTTGAAGAACACGCCGGGGCGATGGTTGACCTCGACATAGTCGCGCAATTCGCGCCGGTACCAGTCGACGTGCGGCGGCGAGCCGTTCTGGTCGAGATCGTGATTGCCGAGGCCGACATAGACCGGCATGTGCACGCGATCGGGACCGACGCCCTGTTGATAGCGCTGGCTGAACTGCAACAGTTGCGTGCCTTCGCTGGGCTCGGTGATCTGGCCGCCGCCATCGTCGGTGATGTCGCCGCCGACAACGAGGCCGAGCGGCGCATCGATGCGGCCGCCGGCCGAACGCAGGCGGGTTGCAACGCCATCGATCTCGACTGGCCATTGCCGGCCGGCCAAGCCATTGAGGACAGCGACATTGCGCAACAGCGCGGCATCGGTCTTGCCTTCCTCCAGGCAGTTGGGGCTGAGGCCGCTCGACATGCGGCAGGCATGGACATCGGCGATGAACAGAAAGGTGGCGTCGATGGGCTGGATGCGCTTGCCGGTCTGGCCAAGCGCGGCGCGCGGCAGCATGCCAGCCATGGCAAGGCCGGCTGCCTGTGCGAGGAAATTGCGACGGGAGAGGACGAGCTTGCGATTCATGACCTGAAATTCAGCACAGCCGGCGCCCCACCGTCCAGTTGCCAGGAATTGGCAGGTCGACACGGCACTGAGGCTCTGGCATTTCTTGGGTCATGCTGGCGCGCAGCAAATACAAGCAGAGGGGAGGATTTCATGAGAGCCGTTTCGATAGGCGTGGTGCTGGCTGGGTTGCTGCCGGCGGCTGCGGTGCATGCCGCCGATTGTGTCGACGCAAAATCGGCCAAGGCCGGCTTCGTTCTGGAAATGCCCGGCGTCCGCAGCGAGTTTCGGCCGGTGGCCGGCGGCATGGTCTCCGTTGCCAACACCTACGAATCGCAATCGCCGCAGACACAGTTCCTGTTTGCCGGCCTGGTCGAAGTGTTTCGCGACAGCGATACCGGACGGGTGGCGACGATCCCGTTTTCCGATCTGCGAAAACTGTTTCCGCTGAAGACGGGAGCCAAGAGCACGATCGAATTCGTCGAGTTGTCGCCGAACAAGCAGCCGAAGAGCACCAAGACACTGAGCCTGGTCGTCAAGGGCAAGGAGACGTTCAGCGTCGGCGGCTGCAAATACAACGTGCTGGCGGTCACGGAGACCTTCAAGAACGGCGCCGGCGAAACGCTGGACACATTCACCGCGCTTTATGCTCCCGATCTGCAAGCGTCTCTCGCCCGGCGTTACGACGAAGGGACCAGCGCGGAATCGGTGAACGGTTACGAGACGATCAAGCCGCTTTCCAACTAGAACAGCGCAGTTCCGGCCTCAAGGTTTTCCCGGCCGCAGCAGGATCCTGCGACGCCGCTTCGCTCTGCTCGGGAATGGCGGCGTTGAGCTGCGCTGAAGTTCGGCCAGGCAATCGCGCAGCACGCTGGCATCCTGTGCCGCCTTGGCCATCGACATGGCGCCGGAATAGGCGGCGATGGCGAGTGCCGCAAAGCGCTCGGGGTCGGTGCCCTGCTCCCTCCCCGACTGCTGGTCGGCTCGCACCTTGTCGGCAACCGCCTGACGCCATCCGGCAAAGATATCGTCCAGAGCGGCGCGGAAATCCGGGTCAGCGAGCGACAGTTCATGCGCCAGATTGTTGAGCGGACAGCCGCGCACGAAGCCTTGCTGCTCAAGCTCGGTCGCCACCGCCTCGAACACCGCGCGCACGCCTTCGCGCGCCGAGCCTGCCGCCCGTACAGGGTTGATCCAGGTTTCATCGAGGGCCGCTGCCACGCGCTCCTCGATCACCGCCAGAGCGAGCGCCTTCTTCGTCGGGAAATGATGATGCAGCGCGCCGCCGCTGACGCCTGCGGTCGTCATCAGCTCGCCAAGGGCGGATGCATGATAGCCACGCGCCTGGAACGACGCTTCGGCGATATCGAGCACCTTGTTGCGCAGCCCTTCGGGATCGTTGGTGCGTTTTCGCGGCGGCCCTTTCGGAGCCCGAGCAATCTCTGCTGACATTTGCCAACGATAGCAGATTGACAAAACAGGACAACCGGTCTGTTTTATAAACCGGATGATCATCCTGTTTTTTGGAGACGACACAATGACCGTACCCCTGAATGCGCCTGCGGCGGCAAAACTGCTCGCTTCGCCTGTCGTCGAGTTGCGGCAGTACACGCTGAAGCCGGGCCGGCGCGAGACGCTGATCGACATCTTCGACAGTCGGTTCATCGAAGGCCAGGAACACGCCGGCATGACCATCATCGGACAGTTCCGCGACCTCGACCGCCCCGACATGTTCGTCTGGCTGCGCGGCTTCGATGGCATGGAAGCGCGGAAGCAGGCGCTCACCGCCTTCTATGACGGGCCGGTGTGGACGGCGCACCGCGACGCCGCCAATGCGACGATGATCGATTCCGACGATGTACTGCTCTTGAAGCCGGCATGGCCAGGCGCCGGCTTCGATCTGTCAGGCTCGCAGCGAGGCGCCATGCCGGCGGATGGAAAGCCAAGCGCAGACAATGGCTTGACCGGTGTTGTTGTCATCCAGATTCATCATCTGCGGTCTGGCGCCGAAGCCGATTTCGCCGGCAATTTCGAAACGGATGCCGTTCCGGTCCTTATCGGCGCTGGCGGACGGTTGCTTGGCGCCTTCATCACCGAGCACGCTGAAAACAGTTTTCCCCGCCTGCCGGTGCGCTTGAGCGAAAACGTCTTTATCGCGGTGACGGGTTTCGACAGTCCCGAGGCGCATGCCAGTTACGAAGCCGCAGTTGCCGCTTCGCCCCAATGGCAAGCGGCCGATGTGACGTGGCGGACCGAAACCTTGCGCCTGACGCCGACGTCGCAGTCGCTGCTGCGGTAACCGGATCGGCACGCGGCCAACCGAAGTTCATACTGAGCGATAGGCCGGCGGCTTGACCGCCCTCGCCGATCGGCATTGCTTCGTGACGCGGGCAACAGCGAGAGCATTCGATGCGACTTGGCCTTCAATGAGACTTTCTGGCAAGCGAGCACTGGTGACCGGCGGCTCGGACGGCATCGGCCTGGCCATATCGGAAGCTTTCTTGCGCGAGGGCGCCGACGTGCTGATCATCGGCCGCGACACCAGCAAGCTCGAGACCGCCCGCGAGACACTTGCGGCGGCGGGCAACGTCGGCACCCAGTCGGCCGATCTCTCGACCTCTTCCGGCATCGATGCCGTGGTCGATCGCGCGAAAGCAACCGGCCCGCTCGACATCCTCGTCAACAATGCCGGCGTCGCTTATCTGGTGCCTTTCGAGACCGTCACCGAGCACCAATTCCAGCAATCCTTCGCGCTCAATGTGACGGCGGCGTTCTTCCTTACCCAGCGGCTGCTGCCGCATCTCGGCGCCAACGCCTCCGTCATCAACATCTCGTCCTACTTCGCCGACAAGATGATCCCGAAGCGGCCGTCGAGCCTGTATTCCTTGTCCAAGGGCGCGCTGAATTCGCTGACCAAGTCGCTGGCCTTCGAGCTTGGTCCGCGCGGCATCAGGGTCAATGCGATTGCGCCCGGCACGGTCGACACCGCCATGCGGCGCAAGTCGATCGACAACCTGCCGGCGGCAGCGCAAGCCGAGCTGAAAACCTATGTCGAGCGCAGCTACCCGCTCGGCCGCATCGGCCAGACCAGCGATCTTGCCGGCATCGCCGTCTATCTGGCCAGCGACGAGGCGGCGTGGACCAGCGGCGGCATTTTCGCGATCGATGGCGGGTATACGGCGGGGTGACCGTTTGGACGGCCCTCGGCCTCGAACAAGCGGAGCACTTGACCAAACTTCCGATACCGCGTCTGTCTGCAGATTGAGCAATGCTTCAGACATTCGTGGTGCCATGCCGTCTATCGATCCACTGATCCTCTTCTACACAACGTTCTTCAGCAAACCCGTCGATATCGCGTCGATACAGTGCGAAATGCCCGGGCGGTGGACACTGGACAAACGACGGATTTCCGAGGCCGCGGCAGTCGTCTTCCATATTCCGAACTTTCGCGAAGTTGGCGATGCCTACAAATACCCTGGTCAATATTGGGTCGCCTGGTCGATGGAATGCGGCCAAAACTACAAGCGACTTGCCGACCCCAAATTCATGCGGCACTTCGATATCATCATGACGCATGAATCCCGGTCCGATGTCTGGGTACCCTACCTTCCGCGTGCGGTGTGGTGGAAAGATGCGCTGGCCAGACCAATCGTGCCGAAAACGGAAGAAGCGCCGGTCGCACTCTTCCAGTCGGCCGGCCTGAATTATAGCGGCCGTGTCGATTTGGCGAACGAACTGGCGCGCCACATCAAGATCGATTCTTATGGCCGATATCGCCACAACCGATCGGTCTCTGGCCCCGATCTGGGCTCGAAGACCAAGATCGAAACCATTGCGCGGCACAAATTCTGCCTGGCCATGGAGAACTCGATCGAGGCCGACTATGTCACCGAGAAAATCTATGACGCGTTCATGGCGGGCACGGTGCCGATCTACCTTGGCGCTCCCAATGTGGACGAGTTCGTTCCGGAGCACTCCTTTATTGACGCCAGTGCCTTCGCCAGCGCCAGCGATCTTGCAGCCTATCTCCAGCACCTGATCGCAACGCCGCAAGACTACGAGGCTTATTTCGACTGGCGCTCAAAGCCATTGCCCGACAATCTCGTCAAACGGGTGCAATCATTGGAAACACCCGCGTTCTGCAGACTGATGAGCGTCGTGCGCCAGCGTCTGGAGGCGCGGACAAGCACGCCTTCCGGACGGCGAACACTTCCGTTCGGCTATAGATCCTATCTCAGGACAAAGCTGCGCCGTTGGAGGAAAAAGGTTCCGAGCTGACGGTCCGCGATCAGGCGCGTTTCAGCAAAATACGGAGGACAAAGAGCGTCACTTGCGACGTCGAGACGGCTTCGACCTTGCCGCCATGCATCTTGGAAAACTCCGAGGCCATGTGGAGGCGCTCCCAGGGTGGACTTGAAATTCTCGGCTTCGCGATCCGAAGCTCGATCCGGATGCGATGCCGGATTTTGGACGGAAACTGAACAGAAGGACAAGTGCATAAGCTACCTCATCGCTGCTGTTGCCAGTGAGACGCCGGCACGGATGGTAGTTTGTGTGGCAGCGTCGCTCGTAGGTAGACGTGAATTGCGCATTGCTGATCCTGGGGGAAGTTTGCGTAGAGCAATCCGCCAGCTCGACATGATCTCATCGAGCTAAATCCGCAAGTTTCCGTCCACTTTATGGGATCAAGCCGCACTGAGGAGCAATTTCCTTCACACGAAAGTGGAGGGTGCAGGATTCCGAAGGGCGGCGCTACTGCTTCAACCGATTTACTGCCTGCCGGCCGCAATCTCTGCTTGAAGGCCATTGTGCAACGCGATACGCCGTTGCCGAATTCGATCGTCGGAGAGACAAGTGACCGCTGCCAGGACCAGAACCGAAACCGACACGTTCGGCCCCATCGAGGTTGCCGCCGACCGTTACTGGGGCGCGCAGGCGCAGCGTTCCCTCGGCAATTTCAGGATAGGCTGGGAAAAGCAGCCGGCCTCGATCGTGCGTGCGCTCGGCATCGTCAAGCGAGCGGCGGCGGAAGCCAATATGGAGTTGAAGCGGCTCGATCCGGCAGTCGGCAAGGCGATCATCGAGGCGGCGCAAGAGGTGATCGACGGCAAGCTGAACGATCATTTCCCGCTGGTCGTCTGGCAGACCGGCTCGGGCACGCAGTCCAACATGAACGCCAACGAGGTGATCTCCAACCGGGCCATCGAACTTCTGGGCGGCGTCATGGGCTCGAAGAAGCCGGTGCACCCTAACGACCACGTCAATATGAGCCAGTCGTCGAACGACACCTACCCGACAGCCATGCACATCGCGTGCGCCGAGCGCATCGTGCACGATCTGCTGCCGGCGCTGAAGCATCTGCACGCTGCGCTCGAGGTCAAGACGAAGGCCTTCGCCCACATCATCAAGATCGGCCGCACCCATACGCAGGACGCGACACCCCTCACGCTGGGCCAGGAATTTTCCGGCTACGCCGCGCAGGTGGCCTCTTCGATCAAGCGCATCGAGATGACGCTGCCCGGCCTGCAGGAACTGGCGCAGGGCGGCACCGCCGTCGGCACCGGCCTCAACGCGCCGGTCGGCTTTGCGGAAAAGGTGGCGGCGCGCATCGCCGACATTACCGGCATTGCCTTCGTCACCGCGCCGAACAAGTTCGAGGCGCTCGCCGCGCACGATTCCATGGTGTTCTCGCATGGCGCCATCAACGCGGCGGCCGCCGCCCTCTTCAAGATCGCCAACGACATCCGCTTCCTCGGCTCCGGCCCGCGCTCGGGCCTCGGCGAACTGTCGCTGCCGGAAAACGAGCCGGGTTCCTCGATCATGCCGGGCAAGGTCAACCCGACCCAATGCGAGGCTCTGACGCAGGTCTGCGTGCAGGTGTTCGGCAACAACGCCTCGCTGACCTTCGCCGGCAGCCAGGGCCATTTCGAGCTCAACGTCTACAACCCGCTGATGGCCTACAACTTCCTGCAGTCGGTGCAGTTGTTGGCCGACGCCTCGATCTCCTTCACCGACAATTGCGTCGTCGGCATCGAGGCTCGCGAAGACAACATCAAAGCCGCGCTCGACCGCTCGCTGATGCTGGTGACCGCGCTGGCGCCGACGATCGGGTACGACAATGCCGCCAAGATCGCCAAGACCGCGCACAAGAAGGGCACCACCTTGCGCGAGGAAGCACTGGCCACTGGGCTGGTCAGCGAGGCAGACTACGACCGGCTGGTGCGGCCGGAGGACATGACGCATCCGGGTTAAGCCATTCCAGGGAAAGTGCCTTGCGTTTCCTCGGGAAGCGCGCAGCCCTCTTCTTGGGGATTGCGTCAACTAGAAATCCGAATTTGTGGCGGGACAATTTGCTCCCGCCGCTGCTGGCCGCGACAAGAATTTTGCGTCGGTCGAACGATCCCGAAATGTACGTCCTGTGAACAATGTGTCGCCGGACTGGCGGCTTTGGTGAACAGTCGGCTTGGTCTATCTGACGGGACATCAACCCTTTTCGGAGAGCCACCATGTCCATCAACACTTCCGCTGCCGGCGCCGGCATCGCGTCCAACAGTTCCACCACCATCCTGCTCGGCCGCATCCTGCTCGCCGCCATCTTCCTGCTTTCCGGCTTCGGCAAGCTCACCGCCATTTCGGGCACCGCCGGCTATTTCGGCGCCATGGGCCTGCCGGTGCCGACCGTAACGGCCATTGTCGTCGGCCTGATCGAATTGCTCGGCGGCCTTGCCGTGCTCGTTGGCTTTCAGACCCGCATCGCCGCCTGGGTGCTCGCGGTCTTCACCATCGCCTCGGCCTTTGTCGCCCATACCGGCTGGGCCGACCAGAACCAGATGATCCATTTCCTGAAGAACGTCGCCATCACCGGCGGTTTCCTGCTGCTGGCTTCCTCGGGCCCTGGCGCCTACTCGATCGATGCCAAGCGCGGCTGAGCTTTCCCTTCCCAAGCCTGAAAAAGCGGCGTGGAATTTTCCACGCCGCTTTTTCGTTGTCTGCCCAAGCGCACGCTCGTCCCATCCCTGCTAGGATCGGTCTCGAAACAGCCGGCGGACAGACAACGGAGATCACCATGCCCCGCGATGCATTGCTTCTGATTTCCCGGCTGCTGCTCGCCGCCCTGCTCGTTCCCTCCGGCTACCACGCGCTCGCCGACATTGCCGGGACGACCGGCTATTTCGCCGGCCTCGGCATGCCATTGCCGACGCTTGCCGCCTGGGGCACCGGGCTGTTCGAGTTGATTGCCGGTCTCTTGATACTGGTCGGCTTTCAGACGCCGGTCGTTGCGATACTTCTTGCCGCTTTCTGCATCGTTGCAGGCTCCATCGGCCACTACGGCCAGGGCGGCGATGACCCGATGCTCACCTTCCTGCACCAGCAGATGCTGATGAAGGATATTGCTATCGCCGGTGGATTCCTGGCGCTAGCCATGGCCGGCGCCGGGGCCTGGTCGATCGACGGGCGCCGCGCCGCGGTCTGACATCGTCAAATATCGTCCCGGATGAACCATCGATGCCCGAGGCAGGTCGACCCCCACTCCGTCTCGGCTTCGCCGAGCCACCTCTCCCCCGATCGACGGGGTAGAGGAAGGGCGCGAGCCTATTGCCGCCAACGCTTTCCAACGAGGCTCCCTTCCTTTCCCTCCGGAGGGGAAGGTGGCGCTGCGAAGCAGCGACGGACTGAGGAAGCCGGTCCTCGAACGCGAGTTCGACGACGACATGGTTTTGCTGTCAGGCCGCGCCTACTTCACCGACACGCTCTGCCCACCCTCGACCGCCAGCACCAGCCGGCGGTTGGTGATCCGCGCCAGTTGCGCCAGCCGTCCGGCCGGGCGTTCGCCGTAAAGATCGGAAAGTGAGGCCGGCAGCACCAGCGCCAACGTGCCATTGCCGCGGTTTTCCCATTTCAGCCGCGGCATGACGCCGGGCATGGCCGCAGTCAGCAGATAGACGACGCGCAGCACCGCCGCCAGGATGCGGGCGCGCTCGAGATAGCGCGGCGTCGCCAGGCCGCGGATTTCCGGCGCCGCATCGTTGAACACGCCTTCGTGGCGGAACAGGCCGACCAGCGCCAGGAAGGCACGGCCGGGGTGATCGACGCCAATGAAGGAGGCGTGGGCAATGATGTTGAGCGACTGCTTGCCGCGATATTCCGGGTGTGCGCGCCAGCCTATATCGGCCAGCAGACAGGCAGCGTGGCGATAGCGCGCCTCATCCTCCGTCTCGTCGATGCCGAAGGCGGCAAAGGTCTTGTCCGTCCATTCGACAAGCTCATGCGCATGGGTGACCGAGCGCGACCGCAGCCGCGCCAGTTCCTCCGAAGCGGAGACCAGCGGATCGGCCTTCTGCTCGGCAGGGTCGAGCAGCGAATAGAGAAACCCTTCGCGCACGCCCAATGCCGAGACGATGATCTTCGACGGCTGCATCGCCGCCATGATCTCCTGCAGCACGACCGCGCCATAGGGCAGCAGCGAACGGCGGTTCTTCGACACACCTTCGATGCCCTTGACCTTCTCGATCTCGCCTTTCGCCACCTGCTTCAGGAAATTGGCGGCGCTTTCGACACCGATCTCATAGTGGTGCATGACGCCAAGCGGGTAGTTGGTCATTTCCATGTGCAGCCGGGCAAGGTTTCGCCAGGTGCCGCCAACGGCGTAAAAGGGCCGTCCCAGCCCGCCCTTCAACAATTTGGCGCGCGCCAGTTCGTCGCGGGTGATCTTTGCCGCCTGGGCGAGCGAATTCCTGGCCATGTCCTGCAGCCGCAGGCCACCCAGCGGCAGCGTGATGCCGTCGCCGATCGCCTCGCCATTGATGTCGATAAGCTCCAGGCTGCCGCCGCCAAGATCGCCGGCAATGCCATTGGCGGGGTGGAAGCCCGAAATGACGCCAAGCGCTGAATAATGCGCCTCCTGCCGGCCAGTGAGCACGCGGATCTCGGTCTTGAGCACATCCTGGGCGCGGTGGATGAAGTCGGGTCCGTTGATCGCTTCGCGGGCCGCGGCCGTTGCCAGCACAAACATGTGCTCCGCACCCGCCTGGTCGGAGAGCGCGCGGAAACGGCGGAACTCCTCCATCGAGCGCGTCACCGCCTCGGGATCGAGCTTGCCGGTCGAAACGATGCCGCGGCCGAGACCGGCCAGCATCTTTTCGTTAAACAGCAAGGTAGGCGAGCGCGCCAGCCCTTCATAGACGACAAGGCGGATCGAGTTCGAGCCGATGTCGATGATGGACAGCGGCCGGCGATCCTGCAGCCGGCCTTGGGACGTTGAAATCATCAGCCGGTGTTCTTCTTGCGACGCTTGAACTGCGCGATGCGCTTGGGCGCATGCGACTTCAGCGCGTCACCCCGTCCCGACAGGCTCGGATTGGTCATGAAATATTCCTGCGCGTTGAACGGTTCCTCACCCTCCTCCAGCACGACGCGCCGGGAGGTTCCGTCAGCCAATACGTCGAAACTTTGCTGGTTGTCCATGATGTTGCCCAGCATGATCTGGCCAAGGATCTGTTCATGCACCGTCGGATTGGTGATCGGCACCATAGTCTCGACGCGGCGGTCGAGATTGCGTGGCATCAAGTCGGCCGAGGCGATGTAGACGATCGCCTCGTCCGACGGCAGGCCATGGCCGTTGCCGAAGCAGTAGATGCGGCTGTGTTCGAGGAAGCGGCCGACGATCGACTTGACCCTGATGTTTTCCGACAGGCCGGGCACCTGCGGCCGCAGGCAGCAGATGCCCCGCACGACGAGATCGATCTCGACGCCGGCACGGCTGGCGTCATAGAGCGCGTCGATGATGTTGGGATCGACGAGCGCGTTCATCTTCATCCAGATGCGCGCCGGACGGCCAGCCAGCGCGTAGGCGACCTCGTCGGCAATGTGCTTGAGGATACGGCTGCGCAGCGTAAACGGCGAGATGGCGATCCGCATCTCATCGGTCGGCTCGGCATAGCCGGTGATGAAGTTGAACAGCTGGGCGACATCGCGCGCGATCGTCGGATCGGTGGTGAAGAAGGACAGGTCGGTGTAGATGCGCGCGGTCACCGGATGGTAGTTGCCGGTGCCGAGATGCACATAGTTGCGCAGCTTGCCGTCCTCGCGCCGCACTACTAGCGACATTTTCGCATGGGTTTTGAGTTCGAGGAAGCCGAACACGACCTGAACGCCGGCGCGTTCGAGGTCGCGCGCCCAGCGGATGTTGGCTTCCTCGTCGAAGCGCGCCTTGAGCTCGACCAGGGCGGTTACCGACTTGCCGGCCTCGGCCGCGTCGACCAAGGCGCGCACGATCGGGCTGTCGTTGGAGGTGCGGTAGAGCGTCTGCTTGATCGCCACCACCTCGGGGTCGGCCATCGCCTGGCGCAGGAATTGGACCACCACGTCGAAGGATTCATAGGGGTGGTGGACGACGATGTCCTTCTCGCGGATGGCCGCGAAACAGTCGCCGCCATGCTCGCGGATGCGCTCGGGAAAGCGTGGATTGTAGGGGGTGAACTTCAGGTCGTCGCGTGGCACGGCGACGATCTCGGAAATCTGGCTGAGCGCCAGCGGGCCGGTCAGAACGCTGATGCGGCTCGAAGAGACGCCAAGCTCGCCGGCGACGAACTCGCGCAATTCGCCGGGCATCGACTTGTCGAATTCGATGCGGATGACCGAACCGCGGCGGCGCCGCTTCAGCGCCGTCTCGAACAGGCGCACGAGATCTTCCGACTCTTCCTCGACCTCGATATCGCTGTCCCGGATGATGCGGAAGGTGCCGGAACCCTTGACCTCATAGCCGGGGAACAGCTTGCCGATATAGAGGCCGACAGCCTCCTCCAACGGAATGAAGCGAACGTGCTGCTTGCGGTCGGGCAGACGGATGAAGCGCTTCAGCGCCACCGGCAGGCGCAGAAGCGCGCTCATCTCCTCGCCATTCTTGCGATGGCGCAATTGCAGCGCCATCGAGAAGCCGAGATTGGGAATGAACGGAAACGGATGCGCCGGGTCGATCGACAGTGGAGTCAGCACCGGGAAAACCTGGTCCTGGAAATGGTCTTCCAGCCAGACTTTTTCATCCTTGGTCAGTGCATCGCGGGTGATGCTCTCAATGCCTTCCTTGTTGAGCAGCAACATCAGCGCCGAAAGGCTATTCTGCTGGTCCTCCTGCAGCCGCTCGACCTCGCGCAGCAATTGTTCCAGCTGCTGCTCCGGCGTCCGGCCGTCGGGGCTCTTGAGCGCAATGCCTTCGCGCACCTGGCCCGCAAGGCCGGCGACGCGGACCATGAAGAATTCATCGAGATTGGCGGCCGAAATCGACAGGAAACGGACGCGTTCGAGCAGCGGATGGTGCTCGTTCTGCGATTCCTCGAGCACACGCCGGTTGAACTGCAGCCAGGAGAACTCACGGTTGACGAACCTATCGGGGTTGCCGCCCTCGGGGCTCGCCACCTCGACATTGATGAATTCGCTCTGCACCGGCTTCAGTTCGTTCATGGTTCCTGCTCTTCCCCGCCAACCGTCCCTTGGAGCGCCGCTGGACGTGCCATGCCTCTAACACGCTTTTGTGACGCATGACCCTTCGGCGAAAACCATTCCGATTTCAGGGACATGCACTTAACCGGCTCACCGTATCCTCTGACAGGCTTTTGCGACAGTTTCATTTCATCGATCTTGCAAACAGGCCTGTTATGTTCCAGATGCTTTTCGACGAGATCAAGGAGACGACGATGGCAGGCGGTTCCATTCCCCATTTCCAGAACGATGCGGGCCATCCGGCAATCGACATCGGCGTCAAGGAATTCATGTGCACCGGCGCCAACCCGCCCTTCGACCACCCACATGTGTTCCTCGACATGGGCGACGACAATGAAAAGGTCTGCCCGTATTGCTCGACGCTCTACCGCTATTCGGCGAAGCTGAGGGCGACGGAAACGCTGCCGGCTGGTTGCCTTTATATCGACCAGGCCGCCTGATCCTTCCGCGACAAGCCCGATGGAAGACATAAGGTCCCGGCAGGTCATAATCGCCGGGGCCGGCATCGCCGGGCTGACCGCCGCCCTTGCCTTCGCCGGAGGGGGTTATCCGGTAAAGCTTATCGAACAGGCACAGCACCTAGAAGCGGCTGGCGCCGGCATCCAGCTTTCGCCCAACGCAACACGCATTCTTGGAAAACTCGGCGTGCTCGACCGACTGCTGCCCGCAGCGTTGCGGCCGGAAGCGGTCGTGCTCAAGGACGCCGGGACGCTGCGCGAACTGGCGCGGGTACCGCTCGGGCACGCCGCCGAAGCGCGCTGGCAGTCGCCTTATCTCGTTGCTCACCGCGCAGATCTGCAGGCAGCGCTGTTGGCGCAAATGGCTGAACGGCCGGAGATTGAGTTCATCACTGGCGCCCGCGTGACCGGCATCGTCAAAGACGCGCAATATGTCGCCGTGACCGCCGAAGTGGACGGCCGCGAGATCGAGGCAGGCGCCAAACTCCTGATCGGCGCCGATGGCGTCTGGTCGGCGGTCCGGGCGCAACTCGCAGGCGAGGACTTCGTCAAAAGCCGTTTTTCGGGCGAACTCGCCTGGCGGGCTACAATCGCAGGCGACGGTGCGGCCGGAGAGGCCTTTGCCGCGATCGGCGCCGCCGACTGCGTCACCACGTTCCTGCATCCAGGCTTCCACATGGTCGCCTATCCCGTCAGCAAAGGCCGGGCCTTCAATCTCGCCGCCTTCACCAAGGGTGAGCGCATGGCCGAAGGTTGGTCGGGCCATGCCGATCCCGCGATCCTCACGGCTGCCCTGCGCGGCACCGCGCCGGGCCTGACGAAGCTTGTGGCACTGGCCGGCCCATGGACGGCCTTTCCGATCCACACCGTCGAACAACAGCGGTGGACGAGCCCGCAGGGCATCGCGCTGATCGGCGACGCTGCGCATGCGATGACGCCGTTTGCCGCACAGGGCGCGGCAATGGCGATCGAAGATGCCATCACGCTTGCCGACGCTATCGCCGATTTCCCTGGCGATCTGCCCAGAAGTTTTCAAATCTGGGAAAATCTTCGGCGGCCGCGTGTCGCCAAGGCCGCGCGTCGTGGGGCCGTAAACCGCCTCGCCTGGCATGCTGCCGGCCCGGTGGCGATCGCCCGCAATCTGTTCCTGGCCATGCGCTCGCCCGACAAGCTCGCCGCCGACCTCGACTGGCTCTATGGATGGCGAGCGGACGCTCGGCAGTCTAGATCGTCGACTTAGCGATCCTTCCCACCCCCCTCTGTCCTGCCGGACATCTCCCCCGCAAGGGGGGAGATTGGATGTCGCCGCCGCCTTCGCCAAAATCGCCGGCGTTGCAGCAGGAGCGCCGCGGGCAAAACGGCTGATCTCCCCCCTTGCGGGGGAGATGGCCGGCAGGCCAGAGGGGGGTGCTGTCCCGCTGGCTTCAAAAGATCCAACACTGTCGCGGTGCGATGAAGGACTGCTAGTTATAAAACCGCATCGACAAGCCCAGCGAGGCCGGCAGCGGGTTCCACCAGCCGGTGCGCAGGCCGGCGGTGCGCAGGCCGGCGGCTGTCCAGGTGTTACAGCCGACAAGCGCGTTGAAATGGCCGTTCGCCTCGAAGAAGCGGTCGAAGCTGGAATAGGCGGCGTTCTCGATGACGACCGGACCATGCGGCCCTTGCTGGAAACTCGCGTCGATATAGTCGAGCAGCGCTGCAAAACGTTCCTCATCGATGTCGAAACCGGTGACAGCAGGGTGCGGCTCGGCGATGGCCCCGGCGATATCGACATGCATGACCGAGGCGTCCAGTGTCAGCGCCTTGAGGACGGGCACTGCTTTCAGCTGCGACCAGCTCGGCGTCTCCAGATAGAAGGCCCGGCCGCCCCAGCCAAAGACGATGTAGCTCACTTCCGGGGCGTCGACAGGGATGCCGGCAGCGACCAGGAAATGGAAGCGCCGGTGCACCTCGTCATCGACGGGAATGGCGATGTCGGTGTGGATCGGATTCTCCAGCACCAGAATATGGCGCGTGCCCTCACCCGCCGCTGACGCCGGCCACAGCGGACGCGGCACCAGCGTGCCGAGCGTGGCAGCGAGCGCGACCACGATAATCAGCATGGCCACGAAACGCAGGGCTTTTCTCATGCGGCGGCGGCTTTGTGTTTCAATGGAGAAGATCAACCCCGACCCCAGATAGCAAAAGAGCCCGGCCGCATTACGGCCGGGCTCTTTTGGTTCGCATGAAAATGCTCAGTGCAGGATCTGCGACAGAAACAGCTTCGTGCGCTCGTGGCGCGGATGGTCGAAGAACTCGGCCGGCGTGTTCTGTTCGACGATCTGGCCCTGATCCATGAAGATCACCCGGTTGGCGACCTTGCGGGCAAAGCCCATTTCGTGAGTGACGCACAGCATGGTCATGCCTTCCTCGGCCAGGCCCACCATCGTCTCCAGCACTTCCTTGATCATTTCTGGATCGAGCGCCGAGGTCGGCTCATCGAACAGCATGATGCGCGGGTTCATGCACAGCGAACGCGCGATCGCCACGCGCTGCTGCTGGCCGCCCGACAGCTGGCCCGGATATTTGTTGGCCTGTTCGGGGATCTTGACGCGCTTGAGGAAGTGCATCGCGATTTCCTCGGCCTGCTTCTTCGGCGTCTTGCGCACCCAGATCGGCGCCAGCGTGCAGTTCTCCAGGATGGTCAGATGCGGGAACAGGTTGAAGTGCTGGAACACCATGCCGACCTCGCGGCGCACCTCGTCGATCTTCTTGAGATCGTTGGTGAGTTCCTTGCCGTCGACGATGATCTTGCCCTTCTGGTGCTCTTCCAGCCGGTTGATGCAGCGGATCATGGTCGACTTGCCCGAGCCCGAAGGACCGCAGATGACGATGCGCTCGCCGCGCATCACCTTGAGGTTGATGTCCTTCAGCACATGGAACTCGCCATACCATTTGTGCATGCCGATGATGTCGATTGCGACATCGGTGGTCGAGATGTGCATCTTCTTGGCATCGACCTTGATCTCTTCGGCGCTGACGGCGTTTTCTATGACCATGGCAGGTTCCCCTTTTTTGTTTTTAACGTTTGTGGCCGGTGTCCAGCCGGCGTTCCGTATACATCGAATAGCGCGACATGCCGAAGCAGAACAGCCAGAAGACGAAGGCAGCGAAAATCAGGCCGGACTTGGTGGTCTGCGGCGTCGCCCAGTTGGGATCGGAGAAGTTCTGCTTGACGACACCGAGCAGGTCGAACATCGAGATGATGATAACCAGGCTTGTGTCTTTCAACATGCCGATGAAGGTGTTGACGATGCCGGGTATGACCAGCTTCAGCGCTTGCGGCAGCACGATAAGGTTCATCTTCTGCCAGTAACCGAGACCAAGCGAATCCGCACCCTCATACTGGCCCTTGGGGATCGCCTGCAGACCGCCGCGCACCACCTCCGCCATGTAGGCGGCGGCAAACAACGAGAAGCCGATCAGCGCCCTGAGGAACTTGTCGAACGAAACGCCGGGGGGCAGGAACAGCGGCAGCATGACGCTGGCAAAGAACAGGACGGTGATCAGCGGGATGCCGCGAACGAATTCGATGAAGATAACGCACAGCATCTTGACTATCGGCATCTTCGAGCGCCGACCGAGCGCCAGCACGATGCCGAACGGCAGCGACACTGCAATGCCGACGAAGGCCAGGCTGAGCGTCACCAGCAGGCCGCCCCATAGCTGCGTCTCCACATGCGGCAGGCCGAACATGCCGCCGACCAGCAGCACGAAAGCGACGATCGGCAGCACCAGGAAAAGCAGGATCGCGTTCAGCCCCTTGCGCGGCACGCGCGGGATCAGCAGCGGCACCAGCAGCGCCACGAACAGTATGGCGACCAGGATCGGCCGCCAGCGCTCCTCAATAGGATAGCGGCCGAGCATGAATTGGCCGAACTTGGCGTTGACGAACGCCCAGCAAGCGCCGGACCAGCCATCCGGCTGAACGCCGCCTTGCGCCGCCGTGGCGCATACCGAGCGATCGGACCCTACCCACTGGGCGCTGATGAAGGCCCAGTTGATGATTGGCGGCAGGATCATCACCACCAGTGCGATGCCCAGTACGGTCAGGATGGTGTCGCCCACCGAACCGATCAGGTTCTTGCGGACCCAGGCGATAGGCCCCCGCACGCCGGCCGGCGCCTGTTGCGCCAGTGCCATTTCGGTCCGCACCCAAGCGGTATCATGTTCCTGCATGGCCTTACCTCTCCACCAGCGCCATCCTGGCGTTGACCACATTCATGACCGCCGACGTCACCAGGCTGATGACGAGATAGACGACCATCATGATCAGCACGTTTTCGACCGCCTGCCCCGTCTGGTTGAGCACTGTGCCGGCGGTCGCCGTCAGGTCCGGGTAAGCAATAGCGATGGCCAGCGACGAGTTCTTGGTCAGGTTCAAATACTGGCTGGTCAGCGGCGGGATGACGATGCGCATGGCTTGCGGCACGACGACTAGCCGCAGGATCGATCCCGGCCGCAGCCCGAGAGCGCCAGCCGCTTCCGACTGGCCCTTCGAGACGCCGAGAATGCCGGCACGCACGATCTCGGCGATGAAGGAGGCTGTGTAGCAGGACAGCGCCAGATAGAGCGACAGGAATTCCGGCCCGATGTGGAAACCGCCGGCCAGGTTGAAGGTCGATTGCTTCGGAAAATCGAAGGTCAGGGGAAAGCCGCTCAGCGCATAGGCCAGAATCGGCAGGCCGACGATCAGCGCCAGGGACGTCCAGAATACGGGAAACTGCTGACCGGTCGCCATCTGCCGCTGGCGCGCCGTGCGGGCGACGAACCATGCCATGGCGATGCCGACAAGCAAGGCGACAAAGATCAGCCAGGAGCCATCACCCCAGATTGCACGAGGAAGATAGAAGCCGCGCTGGTTGAGAAACGAGCCGAATGGCAGGTTGATGCTTTCACGCACCACGGGCAAGACCGCCAGCACGCCCGAATACCAGAAGAAGATCACCAGCAGCGGCGGGATGTTGCGGAAAATCTCGACATAGACCGTGCAGATCTTGCGGATCAGCCAGTTGTGCGACAAGCGGCCGATGCCGACGATGAAGCCGATGATGGTTGCGGTGATGATGCCGGCAACGGCGACGATGAGGGTGTTGATCAGCCCGACGACAATGGCTTTGCCATAGGTATCGTCCGAGTTGTAGGGGATGGCGCTGACTGAGATATCGAAGCCGGCACGGCTTTTCAGGTAGCCGAACCCGGAAGAAATGTGCAGGCGCTGCAGATTGTCGATGACGTTGTGGACAATCCACCAGACGCTCGCCACCAGCAAGACGACAACCACCGCCTGGAAGACAACTCCACGGACTTTTGGATCGTTGATGAAGGAACCGCGGCTCGGCTCCTCGCGTAGGACTTCCTGCGACGCCATTGCCCATCCCCTGCAAAGAGAAACCGGAAGGCAGACAATCTGCCTTCCGGATCGCATTTCGATCAGCGGATCGGTGGCGCGTATTGCAGGCCGCCCTTGGTCCACAGCGCATTGATGCCGCGCGCGATCTTCAGCGGGCTGCCGGTGCCGACATTGCGCTCGAACATCTCACCGTAATTGCCGACTGCCTTGACGATGTTGACGACCCAGTCATTGCTAACGCCGAGATCGGTGCCGATCTTGGTTTCGGGTTCCTGGCCGAGCACGCGCTTGATCTCCGGGTTGTCCGAGGTCTTCATCTCGTCGACATTGGCCTGGGTGATGCCCAGTTCCTCTGCCTGCAGCAGCGCGAAATAGGTCCACTTGACAATGTGGTACCACTGGTCGTCCCCCTGGCGCACGGCCGGGCCGAGCGGTTCCTTGGAGATGATCTCGGGCAACACGACATGGTCTGCCGGCGCGCTGAGCGTCAGGCGGATGCCGTAGAGACCCGACTGGTCGGTGGTGTAGACATCGCAACGGCCCGCGTCGTAGGCGGCGTTGACCTCTTCAAGCTTTTCGAAGACGACCGGGTTGTACTCCATCTTGTTCGCCTTGAAGTAGTCGGCGAGGTTGAGCTCGGTCGTGGTGCCGCTCTGCACGCAGACTGCCGCACCCGAAAGCTGCAGCGCCGAATTGACGCCCGGCAGCTTCTTGGCGTTGATCATGAAGCCCTGGCCGTCATAATAGGTGACGCCGACGAAGTTCAGGCCAAGTGCCGTATCGCGATTGATGGTCCAGGTGGTGTTGCGCGACAGGATGTCGACTTCGCCCGACTGCAGTGCGGTGAAGCGCTCCTTGGCGCTGAGCGGCGTGAACTTGACCTTGGTGCCGTCGCCGAAGACGGCGGCCGCGACCGCGCGGCAGAAATCCACATCGATGCCTTTCCATTCACCCTTGTCGTCAGGCGCAGCGAAGCCGGCAAGACCTGTGTTGGTACCGCACTGGATGAAGCCTTTCGCCTTGACGTCGTCGAGCGTGCTCGCCGACGCGGCCGAAGCCATCCATCCAAGCGCAGCGGCGCCGAGAATGCCAATTGCAATGTGTTTCATAACCCACAGACCCTTTTCTGTTTTCAGGTAAACCCTGATCCTCAGGCAAATCCTGATCTTTTCCCGCGTGAACCCGGCTCCCATCCGGCTCATTCCCGGAACCCCGCGTCGTAACCGACGCCCGGCCCCTCCCATTCACGAACTGCATCGAAGGCGATTATCTCTGTGAGGTCAAGGGAAATGACCGTTTCACGACAGCTTTGAAAACCAATTGCCGCAAATGCCTGAATTGCAGACAACATCATCAGGAAAGCAGCAAGCCCCGCAAATAAAACCGGCAAAGTCCGTCGACGCTAATCCACATCCACTCATGAAATCCGCGGCTCTGGATCGCCACGCATTCCAGACTATTCATGGGGGAATTGGCCTATGCAAAGGGCACCGTCTGGCGGGCGCCCGCTGTTGCACGGCCAATGCCGCCGCTCTATGGCTAGCGCTTTCACCACAAGGCGAAGAGCAATGGCGACTGACGGCAACGAAATGGGTATCAACACGCGGCTTGCCCATTCGGGCAACAA
This sequence comes from Mesorhizobium sp. P160219, assembly GCF_057786095.1. Taxonomy (NCBI): domain Bacteria; kingdom Pseudomonadati; phylum Pseudomonadota; class Alphaproteobacteria; order Hyphomicrobiales; family Phyllobacteriaceae; genus Mesorhizobium; species Mesorhizobium sp. P160219. The sequence continues at coordinate 3,366,889 of NZ_JBYNWG010000001.1, read as the reverse complement.
TCCGCACGACTATTTCGGCTTCGTCAATCCGCCGATCGTGCATGCCTCGACCGTGCTCTATCCCAACGCGTCGGTGATGGCGGCGCGCAGCCAGAAATACACCTATGGCACACGCGGCACGCCGACCACCGATGCGTTGGCGCATGCGATCGACGCGCTGGAAGGCTCCGCCGGTACCATAATCGTGCCGTCGGGCCTGGCGGCGGTGACCGTCCCGTTGCTGGCGTTTCTCTCGGCAGGCGATCACATCCTGATTGTCGATTCCGTCTACCATCCGACCCGCAATTTCGCCGACACGATGCTGAAGCGGCTGGGTGTCGACGTCGAGTATTACGATCCGCATGCCGGCGCCGGCATCGCCAGCTTGATCAAGCCGAACACCAAAGTCGTGTTTACGGAATCACCGGCCTCCAACACCTTCGAGGTGCAGGACGTTCCGGCGATCGCCAAGGCGGCGCATGAAACGGGCGCCATCGTCATGATGGACAACACCTGGGCAACGCCGCTCTATTTCCGTCCGCTCGACCACGGCGTGGATATCTCGATCCATGCGGCGACGAAATATCCGGCCGGCCATTCGGATGTGCTGCTGGGCACAGTGTCTGCCAATGCCAACTGCTGGAAGCAGCTTTGCGAGACGTTCTACACGATGGGCTGCTGCGCCGGCCCCGACGACGTCTACCAAGTCCTGCGCGGCCTGCGCACGATGGGCGTTCGGCTGGATCACCATCAAAAGAGCGCGCTTGCCATTGCCGTCTGGCTTGAAGGCCAGCCCGGCGTGGCCCGCGTGCTGCACCCGGCGCTCCCCAGCCACCCCGACCACGCGGTGTGGAAGCGTGATTTTTCCGGCTCGAGCGGCATCTTTTCCATCGTGCTCAAAGGCGGCGGCCAGAGACAGCAGCACGCTTTCCTCGATGCGTTGAAAATCTTCGGTCTCGGCTATTCCTGGGGCGGCTATGAGAGCCTTGCCGTGCCGGTCTTCCTTGGCGACCGTACCGTTGCCAAGGGCCCCTATGACGGCCCGCTGATCCGGCTGCAGATCGGGCTCGAGGATGTCGAGGACCTCAAGGCCGATATCCTGCGCGGGCTGGAAGCGGCCGCTGCGGCATGACACCAGCAAACTTGCGAAGCTGATTCCGCTGGTCCGCCCAACCCGTTGAAAGGATTGGCGAGCGACTTTCGCAGGCGATCGACGTCGCAAAGCCGCTCATCGGTCAACCAAGCGCAATGTTATTTCCCCAATGCGCGCTTTTTCGGATCGGTTTGACTTTCAAAATCGTCGGTCCAACGCCATTGCAGGCGCTGCGCGCACAATTCCAGCCGGACTGAGCTTGCCATGGCCTTTCGTCTCTTTGTCCCCATTCTCGCCGGCGCGACGCTGCGCGAGCGCCTCATCGCCTGCATCGGGGCGATGATCGGCATTGCGCTGACCGGCGCGATCGGCGCGCTGGTGCTTGGCAATGGCCCGCATGTGCCGCTGCTGGTGGCGCCGATGGGGGCGTCGGCGGTGCTGCTGTTTGCGGTGCCTGCAAGCCCGCTGGCGCAGCCATGGTCGATCATCGGCGGCAATACAATATCGGCGCTGGTCGGCGTGATCGTGGCCCATTTCGTCCATCAGCCCGTTCTCGCCACGGGCATTGCCGTGGCGATGGCGATCGCCGCCATGTCGTTCTCGCGCTGCCTGCATCCGCCGGGCGGAGCCGCCGCACTGACCGCCGTGCTCGGCGGGCCGGCCGTGATCGGTGCGGGCTTCCTGTTTCCGTTCGTGCCGGTGGCGCTGAACTCCATGATGCTGGTCGCGCTCGGCTATGCTTTCCACAGGCTGTCGCGACGCAGCTACCCGCATGTGCCGGCCCCTGCCCCGAAAAGCACGCACGGAACCATCGATCCGCCGGCTCAGGAGCGCATCGGCTTCCGGGCCGAGGACATCGATGCCGCGCTGGCTGCGCTCGACGAGACCTTCGACATCGACCGCAACGATCTCGAACAGCTGCTGCGACAGGTCGAACTGCAAGCGACGATGCGCGCACACCGAACCATGTTGTGCGAGGACATCATGTCCCGCGACGTGATTTCGGTCGATGAACACGCGTCCGCCGATCGGGCGCGTCATCTGCTGCTCGACCACAATATCCGCACGCTGCCGGTTGTCGACAAGGACGCCAGGCTGGTCGGCACCGTTGGATTAAGGGAATTGGCGCGAGCCGACGAAGCCGTCGGAAGCGTTACCTCGACAGCGTCGACCGCCGCCGCCGGTACGCCCGCCATGGCCCTGCTACCGGTGCTCACCGACGGCCGCACCCATGCAGTCATCATCTTGGACGGGGACAGCCGCATCCTTGGCCTGATCACGCAGACCGACCTGCTTGCGGCCACGGCGCGAGCGCAGGCTGCTGACAAGCCGCTGGCGGAAGCAGTATTCTAGGCGCCGTCGGAGCCGGGCGAAAATGGCCGGGAACCTTTTGCCGGCGATGTCATCCAATGTCTTGATCGAGGTTTCGGACGGGGATTGGATCGAGGAACTGACCATGCCTGCTATGTCTGTACCAATGCCCACAGCTGCTTCAAGCGAGATGCTTCTCGTGCGCCGCGCGCTGGCACGCGAAGGCAACGCCTTCCGCATCATCATGAAGACCCATAATCAGCGGCTCTATCGCATCGCTCGCGGGGTGGTGCGCAACGATGCCGAAGCCGAGGACATCGTCCAGGAGGCCTATGTCAGAGCCTTTGCCCATCTCGATGCCTTTCGCGGGGAGTCCTCATTGGCCACCTGGCTGTCGCGCATCGTCATCAACGAGGCGCTCGGCCGTCTGCGCAAAAGGCGGCGGACGGTGGCGAAAAACCCGCAAGCCGAAATCATCCAGTTCCCCCTCAATCCCAGCGACGATCCGGAGCGGACGATGGCGCAGCGGCAGATCCTCGAGTTGGTGGAACGGGCGACCGACAGCCTGCCCGATGTTTATCGGACGGTGTTCGTGGCGCGGGTTATCGAGGGGCTCAGTATCGAGGAGACCGCCGAGCTGCTTGGCGTGCGGCCGGAAACCGTCAAGACAAGGCTACACCGCGCCCGCGCCCTGGTACGCAAGGCACTCGACGACCAGATCGGGCCGGTGCTGCTCGACGCCTTCCCGTTTGCCGGCCGGCGCTGCGACAGGCTGACCAGCGCCGTCATGCAGCGGCTCGGCCTGGAGAGCTGATCATCGGCTGATTTGGCCGATTTCCCCGGGAACGTTTGCCGCCGCTGCGCATCCAATGACCGTCAACTGAAAAACATGGCCCGGCGCGATCCCGCGTCCGGGCGAAGGAGATGCCATGCTTACCCGACACACCGCCGCCCTCGCTGCCTTGCTGCTGCTTGGCGCTGCCCCGCTCGCACAAGCCGCCGACAAGCCGACGGACCCGCAGATCGCCCACATCGCCTACACGGCAGGCGTCATCGATGTGGAAGCCGCCAAGCAGGCGATCAAGAAATCGAAGACCAAGGAGGTCGTGGATTTCGCCAACGACATGGTGCGCGACCACGAAGCGGTCAACGCGCAGGCACTGGAACTGGTAAAGAAGCTGAAGGTGACGCCGGAAGACAACGCAACCAGCCAGGCGCTGACCAAGGCTGCGGCCGAGGAGCGGGCGAAGCTCGCCAAACTCGACGGCGCAGCCTTTGACAAAGCCTATGTCGACAACGAGATCGCCTACCACAAACAGGTCGACGGCGCGCTTGAAACCCTTTTGATCCCATCGGCCAGCAATGCCGAGTTGAAGAGCCTGCTGCAGACCGGCCTGAAGATTTTCCAGGGCCATGAACAGCACGCCGAGCATGTTGCAGGTATGCTGAAGTAAGGACCAGGCCATGTCGAAACGGCTGCTATGGATTGCACTGGCGCTGGTCTTCGGGACCTCACCCGTGCAGGCCGAAACCATCCAGGTCACCATCGACAAGCTTGTCTTTTCGCCGACCACCGTCGAGGCGAAGGTCGGCGACACGATCAAGTGGGTGAACAATGACGTGTTCGCCCACACGGCTACCGTCAAGGGCGGCTGGGAAGTGATGATCCCGCCGAAGTCAACAGCGAGCCTGACCCTGCAGAAGGCGGAAGCGGTCGACTATTTCTGCCGCTTCCACCCCAACATGAAAGGTCATCTGGCCGTGACGGCGCCTTGATCGCGGTCCGCAAGCCCGTCCTGCTGCGTTGAGGCTCGCCTGGCTTCATCCGGCCGGGTGATGTGCGTCCACGAGCCGTGACAGCCCGGCTGGCGGCGTGCGATCCAGGCATCCAGCCCTTCGCGCAGATCAGCGGTCGGAGCCATGCGGGCGAACTGCTCGGCCTCGACAGCCAAGCCATCCGCGATGCTCTGGTTCAGGCCGCGCGCCACTGCTGTGAGGATCGAGGCAATTGCTGCAGGAGAATGCCTGGTCACGCGCCGGGCGAGATCAATTGCGGCGGGCATCAGCTCCTCATGCGGCACCACCTGATTGACGAGGCCGAGTTCGAGGGCGCGCGGCGGCGGGAACCAATCGCCGGTCAACAGCAGCTCGAGCGCCCGCTTGCGCCCTGCCAGCCTCGGAAGCCGCTGCGTGCCGCCGAAAGCAGGCGGCATTGCAAGGTTGATCTCAGGCTTGGCGAACAAGGCGCGGTCGCTGGCGATAGCGAGCGGCACGGCTTCGGTGATCTCGCAGCCGCCGCCGAAGGCGATGCCGTTGACGGCGGCGATGACGGGCTTGCGGAATGCCTCCAGCCTTGCAGTCAGCCGCTGTCCGCGCATGACGAAGTCGCGCAGGGCAACGTCGACGCCGATGGCCACGCTGCCTGAGAATTCAAGGATGTCGGCGCCGGCGGAGAAGGCGCGCGCTCCTGCTCCAGTGAGGATGATGGCGCGGATGGCATCGTCGGTCTCGGCGGCATCGAGGAGCGCAAGCAGGCGATCAATCAGCGCATAGTTCAAGGCGTTGAGCTTTTCCGGCCGATTAAGTGTGAGGATGGCGATCCCGTCGCGGGCCTCGGTGAGCACAAGCTCGGTCATGTCTTTTCCTTCCCTGTGTTTGTCGACCGGAGAGGATCAGGCTTTCGGTTGTATGTATATTCACTAGTCGGTATACTTGCCCTATGAGCGAAGCACCGAACCCCACCCGCAAACGCATTGTCGATGCCGCAACGAAGCTGTTCTATGCCGAGGGGATCGGCCGCGTCAGCGTCGATGCAGTGGCGGAAAAAGCCGGGCTGACCAAGCGCACGCTCTACTATCATTTCAAGAGCAAGGACGATTTGATCGCGGCCTATCTCGACGGTCGCGACCAGCCGAACCTCAAGCAGATGGCCGGCTGGTTCGAGACGGCCGAAGGCGATGTCGAGCGCAAGGTCGAGGCGATTTTCACCAATCTGGCGCGCGTGGCGAAGCACCCGAAATGGAGAGGCTGCGGCTTTCTGCGCACGGCAGCCGAACTCGCTTCCATGCCCGGACACCCGGCCGTTAAAGCGGGGGCGCGGCATAAGCAGAATTTCGAGACCTGGCTGGCCGGCGAACTCACAGGCCACGGCGTCGACGAGCCGCAGACCCTGGCGCGCGAAATCGTGCTTTTGATGGACGGCGCGTTCTCGATCATGCTGATCCACCGCAACCCCGACTATGTCGAGGCGGCCGGACATGCCGCTGCAACGCTGGTTCGGGCAAGGTCAGGATCGGCGACTATCCGCTAGAGCGTTCATCGTTTAATGAAGACGGCGAAACACGCTATCTCTTTGTTTTGACGCAATTCCGGACCGAAAAACCGCTTCACACTTTTTCCTGGAATTGCTCTAGAATCCAGCCGCCAGCCATGCCGTCCCGACGGCAAGGGTCAGCAGCGTCAGTGGCAGGCCGACCTTGAAGAAGGCTGAGAAGGACAGCTGCGTGCCGGCCGCCCGCGCCTGTTCGGCGACGATCAGGTTGGCGACTGAGCCGAGCAAGGTGAAGTTGCCCGCCAGCGTCGAGCTCATCGCCACCACCAGCCAGGCACGCCCGGGGTTTTCAAGGCCGGGTATGAATGGCCGCAGCGCCAGCACGGCCGGAACATTGCTCATGATGTTGGAGAGCACCGCGGTGAAGCCCGATAGACGCCAGACGTCGTCCAGCCCGAGGTTCTTGGCCGAGGCGATGATGTCGGGCGTCAGCAGCGTCTTTTCGGCGCCGGCGACAACGATGAACAGGCCGGCGAACATGAACAGCAGCGGGCCGTCGATCTCGCGGTAGATGCGGGCCGGCTTGATGGCGCGGGTGAGCAGCAGGATGGCCCCGCCGATGAGCGCTGCCTTGGCAACCGGAACGCCGGCGAAGAAGGCGATGGCCAGGCCAATGCAGACAACCACCGCCTTCAGCACCTGTCCCGGCAGCATGCGGCCGCGATAGACTTCCGGGTTGAGATCGGCGGGGCGGGCGAATTCGGCGCGGTAGACGATGCGCACGATGACGACGACCGCGACGAGGCCGAAGAGGGCAACCGGCGCCAGGGCGGCCGAAAAGGCTGGGTAGGAAATTCCCGACAGCGCGCCGATGACCATGTTCTGCGGGTTGCCGGTGATGGTGGCGACGCTGCCGCAGTTGGACGCGGTGGCGGTGGCGATCAGATAGGGAATGGGATTGCGATTGATGACACGGGTGACGTGGACGACGATCGGCGCCATGACCAGGCAGATGGCGTCGTTGACCAGGAACGCCGACAACACGCCGGTCAACAGCGTCACCATCACCAGCAGCACGAAAGGCGCGTGCGCATGCTCGATAGCGTAGGCGCCAAGCGCCCGGAAGGCGCCGGACACCTTCAGATGCGCCACCACGATCATCATGCCGAGCAGCAGCGTAATGGTGTCGAAATTGATGGCGCGATAGGCATCTTCCATACTGAGTGCGCCGATGGCGATCATCGCCGCCCCCCCCAGCAAGGCGATCCCTGCCCGGTCGAGACGGAGGCCTGGAATACGCCCGACTGCGACGCCGGCATAAGTCAGGACAAGGATCAAAAGTGCCGCTGCGCCCATCAATGTCATTGGCAGACATCCTTGTCCAAACGAACCGACGCAGGAACGGACTGTTCCCGCTCAGGATTTGCCGGGCAGCTTTAACGCCGCTCCAGCAAAGCGAAAGCCTATAACGATCCGAATGCGAAAATCGGTGGGCAAAATCGCGGGTCGACCGATGCCGGGAGCAACCGGAGCTTGATCTTGAGACGGCCGAAATTGGGAATGAGACACGCGCGGCGGACTGCGGCGGACTGAGATCGCCATCCGCGAAACTTCCCCCTCGGAAGGCTCGTGATCTATGTGATTAAATTCTAATTTAGGCTTTCCGGGTATGGATAGCTTAGCCGTATTTCGGCCTTGGGGTTTCAGATGGTCCAGGTTCTTGAGAGGGAATGCCGTGTCTCGGAAAACGAGGCTCTGCTGGCGCGTCCGATAGAATGTCCACAATGCCACGGAACCCGCAAGGTGTTTGTCTGTGCCCGGTGGGCGAGCTCGAACGGCCATTGCTGCCCTGGAGGAACACACCGGCTCAGGTGCCCCGGTCACAGCGTCACGTGCATGGAGTGCGAAGAGAACCTTGAGCGTATCTGAAAGCGATCGCGACCATTTCCTGTTCGGAAAACGCAAAAAGCCCGCTCCGGCGAACCGGAGCGGGCTTTGCAACCATACGCCAAGAGTACCCTGCTGAGACCAGTACCCTGCCGAGAGCCGACCCGCTTTGCGTTTCCGCCACTGCAATAAATTGGTAGCGGCACTTCCAGAAAAAGCGATTGTTGGCTAACCGCCGTCGGATTACTCGCCCGACTGGCCGTCGCCAGTCACACTGCTGCCCAGAATTCCAAAGTCCTGAGACTTAGTTCCTTGTCCCGCAGTCAGGAATCCATCCGCATCCAGGCCGCGCCGCAGCAGTTCCCGCACCGCCGCGGACCGGCTTGGCATGCGCTTTTCGAAGCGCCAGTTTTCCAAGGCAGCCAATTCCTCGGCTGTCAGCATGATCTGCAGTCGCTCGGGTCGTTCCAGCTCGGCCATTCGCGCCTCCAACCGTCAAGACCAAAAATATGGTGAGTTAGTATGTGTCTCAATTGCAGTATAGCTAGGGGTCCCCGTGCAGCGCGTCAAGAGAGGCTGATGGGTGACTCACATACAAGACCAACGATGAGGAAGACACGCCGATAGCACAACCCGCGCAGTCTGCTAACTACTTGATTTACCTGAGAATATTTTATATTCTTCTTGCCATCGGAAGGTCGTTGGCGCATCTTGACCACGACGGGACAACCGGCTCCTGAAAGGAAGGTTTCCATGCGCTACGGATATTCGGCTCGGCTACGGGAGGATCTCAATTCACGGGTCCTGGGCGCGCTGCGCTCGCGCGGAATGGTCAATATTGCGGTGGTTGCCGAGGACATACGATTGCGTAACCTGGACGAGAACGTCGCCCTTGAAGATGTCGAGCGGCTTGTGATGCAGACGGCCCAACTCTACGGCGCGGTGATGGAATTGGACGGACTGACCTCCGTCGAGGCGGGGAGATTGACTTCGCTTGCCGACGATAAGCACGAACTGTCTGGCATCGGCAATTCCGACACCACAGGCGGCCAAACCGCTCCCCTGCTGGGATTGTCCTAAGGCGCGACCCGCTCTTTCAATCGACAAAATCCGCGAGAGAGATTTGGACCGAGCGCAGCGGCGCCTGGAGCGTCCAGACGACGCCTTGTTCCCCAAATTCCAGTTGTCCGGTGCCGCTAAGCGCTTGTGGTGCAACCCGCTTGAGCACGACGGAGCCAAAACCGCGGCGCGTCGTCCCACTCAGGTTCGGCGGCCTCGTTGTAGAAGGTGATGCGGCCCTGTGTGTCGATGGTGTAGGCTGCAACGGGCAACGCTTCCAACAAACTGGCGGGCCCGACACCTGGGATTCCAATCCCCGCATGTTGGATGACGTATTCCCCTACCCCAAATTCCCCACCTGCTCGATTTGCCCGTTCCGCGGTAGCTGAGATGCACGTGCGAGGTTTCGGTTCCCGTCGTCCCCTTGGGACGGCAATTGTTCTCCTCAGAAAAGGCGATCACCCGCCGGGCGGCGCCGGATCTCAGGGCTCGCGCAAATGTCGACAACGAAGCGCAACTCAGGCCGTCTTTGTCGGAAGCTCGTCAACCCGAGGCGGTTCTCCCGTTAGCCCCGCCTGACGCCAGCAACAAGTTGCCTGGAACTGTGTCGCCGATGGCAAACGACAACATTGCGGCAAACAGGCCCTGATCGGCATCCAGCTTCAAAGGCCGCGGAACGTTGTTTCGCAGCCTTTACGCTGCGCCGATGGCTTCGCATCGACAGGAACCAATCAAGGGCCAGAGCGTTTGCCGCTGCGTACTCTTCTCAGACGTAGCCAGACGGAGTGAGGGACATGGCTTCATCGGTACTTATCGGCATTCTGATCACTTTCCTGGTGATCATCCTGGTGCTCTATCTCATCCAGCGTCTGCCGCTCGATGGCCGCACGAGGCAGATCGCGCAGATCGTTGTCATCATTATCGGCATCATTTCGCTGTTGAAATACCTGGCCGTATTTTAGGATAAGGATCGCCATGACATCCCAAACAATCGCATGGATCATTGGAACGGCGTTGTTTGCAGCAACAAGCACGGCCTACGCCCGACCCGACACGCGTTCGATGAGCTGCGAGGAGACGCAGCACCTGATCCAGAGCCATCACTCGGCGGTGTTGACGACCGGCCGGAATACTTACGATCGCTATGTCCGCCAATACGGCAACGAGTGCGACTGGCCGGAGGTGCCGGTCGCTGCCTCCGTTCCGACACGTGATGGCCAGTGCCGTGTCTATTGGTGCCGGGAACCGGTGTTCGATTTCCCGAACTGACATATCCAGCAGCCTTGCGGCGGTCGTTGCCATGGCGCTCCCGGGTTCAGACGATGCATTGCGCGAGGCGACATGGAACCCTTGCGCCGCGCGTGAATTGATTGTGCGCATGGCGCTGCAAGATGTAGCGGTGTGATGCCCAACCAGATGGAGGAGCGGTCATGCCCAATGATACAAGGCGGAGCGGCAGCTGCCTGTGCGGCGGCATCCAGTTTTCGGTGACGGGAGATCCCTTTCGGATTGGCCTTTGCCATTGCAAGGACTGCCGCAAGGCTAGCGGGTCGGCTTTTTCGGCGTTTGCAGTGTGGCCGCTCGAGGCGTTCGAAACGACGGGTATCGTCAACAGCTACGGCGACAGAAGTTTTTGTCCCACCTGCGGCGGCCGGGTCCCTTTGGTTCGTGAGAATGAGGTGGAAGTGACGATTGGCAGCCTCGATGAGGTGCCCACCGAAGGGCTGGAGCCCAGCTATGAACTCTGGGTCAATCGCCGTGAGCACTGGTTGCAACCCTTGCCTGCCGCCCGGCAATTCGAGCACGACCGGGTCGATGACGAGCCGACAAACCGGACAGCCGAACCGATTTCTGACGGTGTCGAGACGCCGTCTAGCTTGCCGCAACGCAAGTCGGCCTAGCGCGAGCGGCGCAGAAAGCCGGCAGGCAGGAAATTCATTCTCGAAACCGCCCGATGCCGACAGGACCGGGTCCGACAACATTTCACCCGGTAGAAGCCAAACGCAAAAAGCCCGCCTTGGCGTCAAGCCAAGGCGGGCGGTAGATCATCCGGCCTGCGCTGCCGTGGAACGATGGGTTGGCCAAAGCCCTGGGCTGAGACCCGGTGCCGTTTGTAACCGGCGATTGACTACGGAGCGGCCCCGGTCAGCTGGAATTCGTCTTGTGGTTGCAACGATGCTACGTTTTGTTTCGAAACGAGAGCCTAAGGCCACGCAATATCGTTACGTCAACTATGCTGTCCAAGTATCTCATGGTGTGAACTGAAGGAATCTTCCTGTCTTGTACAAAAGAACGCTTTGTTTATTTTCTTTCCGTCAAATAGTGTAGCGAATCTTGAAGCCGGATGGGGCGGCTTTCATGCAGCCAGCGCCTTCGCAGGATTGCGGTCCGCACGTGCAATATCCACTTCACGGCAATCTTCATGCAAGCATAGCCAGCGCAAAGTTCATACGCAGACGTTGGGGGGCACCGATGGACCAGCCGAGCAAAATGGAGAACCTGCAGTTCGCGCAAGGGATACTGCGGGAGCTTAGGCAGAAAGCCGAAGCCGACGGCGAGAAGCTTCTGACTTATCTCATCGACATGGCCTACCTTGAAGCCAGCGACCGCATCCGTGCACATTGGGTCGGCAATCACGAGCCCGAAAGCCGCAGGGCCATGGGGTAACCGAAACGCGGCGATGGTTGCCCCCACGGGGCGTTTTTAACCAGACGCCTGGGGCCGGGGAGACCATTGGTCAGTTGGCGATACCGGCTGAGATGTCAGCCAGAGCCTCCCTCACCCGAGTTTCGCTGATGCCCCGCGTGTCCTTGACCCAGCTGGGCGTCGAAAGCGGCGGTTCGATAAAGCGAACATGGTTGTTTACGGGCCCATGCACATAGGGGCGATTCAGCCCGTAGATGAGCGCGCATGGGACGTTCAGGGCAGCGGCGGCGTGGGAAATCCCGCCATCAACCCCGAGGAACATGGTCGACGCAGCGATTTGGCACATCGCGTCAGCAATCGACGGGGTCGAGGTGAAGTCGATTGCCTCAGGAATGGCGGCGCGGATTTTTGCGGCACCGGCGTGCTCGCGCGGTCCGCCTACAATCCAGATTGCCCAGCCGCGATCATGATGGTCTCTGGCGATCGAAATGAAGCGCTCGACGGGCCACGAGCGGAAATTCTCAATGTCGGCAGTATAGAGCGCCAGGGCCGGTCGGCCGGCATCGATCTTCTTGTGCTGGCGCCAATCGTCCAACTCGGCCGGATCGACCACAAGCCGGGGCGCCGGCCACTCTGCGCCCGCAGCCGGCTTTTCGCCAAGCGAGGCAATCGAGCAAACCTCCTCGAAGAGCCGCGTCTTGCGGGGTCCGAAGGCCCATAGATGCGCCAACCAGCCGGCGGGGAAGCGATTGAGGAGGCCGAATTGCAACTCCTGCGGATAGCCGATGCGCTCCTCTATTCCGGCCATGAACGCCATCAGCGCCGCCTTGGTGCTGCTGGTCATCAGATAGGCCGTACGGTAATTTTCCTTGCGCAACTCGCCAACCAGGCGGCTGCGCTCGCCAAAACCGGGGCGCTGATGACGCTTGGCAAGCGTCCAGCCCTTCCTGACATGCGGCATCAGGCGCGCCAGCGGCGCTGCGACAGGCGAGGTGACGACATCTATGGGGCGATCAGGAAATCGCGCAGCGATGATCTGGATGGCGGAATGGCAACGGACGAAGTCGCCGACCGCGGGGAAGCCGACGAAGAGGATTGGATCGCCGGTCGTCAAGGAAGCGCTTCGCCGTCAACGATGCGGAGTGTAGGGGTCGCGCGAAAATGGACGGGAGGCATTTCGGGATCGATCGAGGCGTGCAGGACTTCGTCCTGTGGGCGGCCGGTGCCGGCCGACGACCTAGCGCCGGTGCAAACCAAATCGACATGACGCTGAATCGGCCGCATTGACCTTGCCTCACAATGCTCTCAAGACGGCCCAGTTGCGTCACGGGCTGGGCATTGTCAAGGTCGCGCCAGAAACGCAAAAAGCCGCGGCGGCCTCGACCGGGTTACGGAATCGTTAATCAGCGCTTGCTACTATTCTGGATGACCAAGAATCTCGGCAATGCGCCCACGACCATCTCCAGGCAACAGCCAAAGACCTCCGCTCTTGGTCGGCTGGCGCCCGCCCTGTTTCCCCTTGTGGTCGTCGCGCTTGGATACATGATCGGCCGGCAATTCTTCGGCTTCTAGGGCGACTCGACTCGTCTATCCGCGCACGGTTAAGCCTCGCGCCTCGCCGGGGATGCAGTCAATGTCCACCCAACCTCCAAAATCAACCGGCGGCACGTACGCCGCTACCCACTGCCCCGCACGTAAGCAAATTTTGTGCAATAACGGGAACGTGATATTCACTGATCACCGGACAAAGGGGGCGCTGATGAGGTGTCTGGTGATCAATCTTGATCGTTCTCGCGATCGGCTGGCGCATGTCGCGTCCGAGTTCGGCCGGATCGGAGTACCATTTGAGCGTGTCTCCGCCATTGATTGCCCCGATTGCTGCTCTGTCGCCAAAAGCCCGCTGAGCGCTGCTGAGGTTTGCTGTTTCCTGAGCCACCGCTCGTGTTGGGAGATCGTTGCGAACGGCGCGGATCAATATGGCGCGGTTTTCGAGGACGACGTCGTTTTCGGCGCTGGCGCCGGCTCGCTGCTTGCTTCCGATCGATGGGTGCCACGCGATGCCGATGTGATCAAGCTGGAAACGCATTTTGCCAAAGTGAGGGTCGGACGCAAGGAAGTCGCTCTCGATGATGGGTTTTCGCTTGCCAGACTTTATGGGCTGCACGCGGGCGCCGCAGGCTATGTCCTCTCCAGATCGGCAGCGCAAAGATTGCTGCGCAGGACCATGCATCTGAGAGGAGAGGTCGACTTCGTTCTTTTTCACCCAGGATTCATGACCTGCTCGCTCAACCGAATCTATCAGATCATGCCGGCGCTTTGCGCACAGCACCATTTTGTTTCGGGACGAGAGCGCAAGCCTCGTGCGACGGCCCGGGAGGCGGCCAAAGCCGTTTCTCGATCGAATTGTTGGAGAAGCGGTGCGAACCTTCGCCTATCTTCGAAACCAGAGCCTGACCGGAACAAAGAAGATCGAGGCCGTCGCGTTCTCAGACTCTGAGGTCGACGACAAACCCGTCCACGGCGCGTTCGTCTATGGGCAGCCCGAGCACGGCCACCTGTACGAGGCGGCCGGCATACCGATCGCGCGGAAGAATAGTTCGACCGCCAGATAAGCAGACGATAGCGGCTGCGTTACGAAACAGCCTTTTCGCGGACCGGAAGCTTCCAGCCCGGCCTGACAAAGTGGCAGGTATAGCCGTTGGGGTATTTCTCGAGATAGTCCTGATGCTCTGGCTCCGCCTCCCAGAAATCGCCCACCGGCGCAAGCTCGGTGACGACCTTGCCCGGCCACAGTCCAGAGGCATCGACATCGGCGATGGTGTCTTCGGCGACGCGCTTCTGCTCGTCGCTGGTGTAGAAGATCGCCGAGCGATAGCTCATTCCGATATCGTTGCCCTGGCGGTTCCTGGTGGTCGGATCGTGGATCTGGAAAAAGGATTCGAGCAATGTGCGAAAGCTGATCCTGGCCGGATCGAAAACGATCTCGATGGCTTCGGCATGGCTGCCGTGGTTGCGATACGTGGCGTTGGGCACATCGCCACCGCTATAGCCGACGCGGGTAGAGATCACGCCGGGATAGCGCCGGATCAAATCCTGCATGCCCCAGAAACAGCCGCCGGCAAGGACTGCACGTTCGGTGGACGTCGCCATATCATACCTCCATTGGATTGCTCCTTAGGTAGGCATTGTCGCTGGCTTCTTCCAGCATCTCAAGTGCATCACTCGTTGCCGGCCGAGCCGAACCGCCGCACGATGACCTCGAAGACGATGTCGGAAATCCACATGGCCGAGACGCCGATCAAAAAGGCGGCGGCGAGCGTCGTGGTATCGTCGGCCGGATCGCGGATAGGCATGCCGGTTGCCCTGACCCAGGCGACGGCAGGCAGCGTCAGATACGCAGCCGCCAGCGCCCCGCAGATCGGCGAGGCAATCATCTCGCGCAGCTTGTAGCGATGGCGCGACAGTGCTCGCAGCACGCCGCCGGCTAGCCCGGCGGCGACGACCGGCCCCTTGATGCCGAGCATGTCGAAGAGGTCGTGCATCGGCTAAGGCCTCCATCCGCAGAGCTTTTGTCCCTTGCGGTTGTGCGCCAGGAGCGCTCTCGCCTCGGCGTCCGACAGGACGTCGACGGCTTCGGCCGACAGGCGCAGCGGGCTCGAAATCGCGCAGAAGCCGCCCGAAGCAGTCGTGCACCCGGCAAGCGCCACAAGCAGCGCAAGCATCAGTCCCTTGCCCATGATTTCAGCTCCTTTCGAACAGCGTCCGCCGGCAGTGCGCCGACGTCGTTCTGCACCTGCTCAGCGACCGCGCGCGCCGCGGCCTCAGCGGCCGCCAGTTTGCCGCGCTCGGCCCTGGCGCCGGCCAGCCGCTGGTGAGCGCCCCAGCAAAGGGCGGCGATGACCGATGCCAGGAAGCCCAGCAGCGCTTTGTTGCCAAGCAGGACGGCGAGGAGCGCGCTCACAGCAGCCACCCGGCGACAAGCCCGGCGGCAAAGCCGATAGCAGAGGGTTTCGCGGCTTCGAGATAGGCGATGAGCAGTTGTTGAAACCCTTCCATGTCAGTGCTCCCAGCCGGATTTGCGGGCCAACCAGTGCCAGGTCTCGGTGACCGAGGCGATGGCGAGACCGGCGGCGATCTCCAGACCAGCTTGAATGTCGGGGTCGGAAGAAAATGCCGCCGCGTCGTCGGCGCCGAGCAGGCCACGCGCGACCAGAACACCGGCGCCGTAACGCAAGCCGATGCGGATGAAGACGGCGATCATGTCGAACTCCTTGCGAAAATCGATTTCAGGATTTGAAGCAGCGCACGCCAGAACGGCAGGCGTTCGACGGGGCTGACGCGCCCGCCGGTAGACACCGGCGGCATCGCACTGCCGGGCTTCGGCGAGAGCGCTGATGGCAGGGTCGGGGAGCCCGGCAAAGGTGCCGGAGCGGGCTGTAGTGCCGACATCAACAGCGCCTGGGAACGGACCGACCTGATGCGATCGCTCCAACCCTTGCCGAAAACCGGCCAGGTCGGCAGCCGCCGCAGGAATGCCAGGCGGGCATCGCAAAGATCGTCGATGACTGCGCCCGGTGGCCTGGCGCCCACAGCTTTGAGCGTGGCCGGGCCGATCCTGCCGTCCTGTGCGGTGCCAACTGCCGCCTGCAGATATTTAGCCGCCCTGCCCGGCCCACTGTTCACGGCGAAGTCGAAGACAGCATAGTCGACACCGCCGGGAAGCTCGGCGCCGGCTACCGCGTCCCAATAGAAGCGGCGATAGACCGTCGCCACCTGAGCGTTGCTGATCTCTCGCAGATCGGCCTTGCTGGCATCCGCCTTCACGTAGCGGCGGAAATTGGCGATGGTAACGCCTTTCATGGTAGCGCCACCGGGATCGGCCGGATTGTCGGACCAGCCGCCTTCCGATTTGAGGACGAGCGCAAGCGCCCGCGCGAAGTTGCGGTCCATGGGTAACCTCTGGAGATTGTGGAATTTAGCTCGGAGATTTTAGCCAGTCACAGATCACGCAAAGGAGACGAGTGTCCTGTTGATCCTGTTTGTGCCGACGGCATGTCGGTTGGCCAGCTATAACGCTTCCTCACCGGATAGGAATTTTGGATGGAGCGGCTAAAGCGGGCTCACGGAAGCACTTCGCCGTCAAGGATGCGCTTATAGAGTTCCAGGTAGGCCGTTGCGGTTTTCTGGATCGGAAATCTTTCGGCTGCCGATTCACGGCATGCTCGCGCGGAAATGCTGTTG
Source organism: Mesorhizobium sp. P160219 (assembly GCF_057786095.1). NCBI lineage: Bacteria > Pseudomonadati > Pseudomonadota > Alphaproteobacteria > Hyphomicrobiales > Phyllobacteriaceae > Mesorhizobium > Mesorhizobium sp. P160219. Next base: position 3,350,402 of record NZ_JBYNWG010000001.1, on the reverse strand, counting down.
ATCTCATTGAGACCGTGAGCAAACTCATCATCGGTTTCGAAGAAACGCCCGCTGTCTGCATCGACCGTTTCGGCAAGCGCACCGCACCGAGTGGTCAGCACAGGCGTTCCGCACAGCATTGCTTCGACCGCCGCCATGCCGAACGGCTCTGCCCAGGAGATCGGGTTAAGGAAGGCGTACGCCTCGCCGAGCAATCGGAGCTTTTCCTCGCCATCAACAGTGCCGTGGAAGCGGTAGCGCCGCGATAAGCTCTTGAAGAACAGAGACTCTTTCCGGGTTTGGCTGCGCCCGAGCAACTTCCACCTCGAGCCACCCGCAATATCGAGAGCGAAGTTAAACTTCTTCGCCAGATCGACGGCCCGGTTGAGGCCCTTCCCGGCCCTCGCGATACCGCCCAAAAACAACAGCCGCTCACCTTTCCGATCTGCCAGCCGGTAGGCATCCACAGGGAAGCCGTTGTAAACAAACGTTTCTCGATCATGATGATGCGCGTGACTGGCGCTGACGAAGCTGTAATTTTGCCCCTTCCTCGGGGCGTTTGGAACATAGCCGTGCAGAGTGTAAAGCGCACGATATGGGCTTTCTACATCGTACCAGCCGTTGAAATGCACGATGTCAGTATTGATAGGGATCGCCCCCAGACATTCCACTACTGACGCGGCCTGCCGGACCTCGCAACGCGGATGGGTGGAGCCCACTCCGGCAATGAGTGTGATTTCATGTCCGAGAGATGCGAGTGCGCTGGCGAGCCAATCGATTTGCCGCTGGGTGCCGCCATAGCCTCGACAGGGAATTTTGCCTTGCACTGCAATAGTAATATGCATGTTCCAACGTTTAGACCGTTGCTCACATTTCGCAAGCTAGGCCCACGCTCTCACAACGAGTTTCCAGCTAGCGTTCGTTATGTCGTTAAAACCTGTTCCAGCCTTGTTAAGGACTTTAAGTGCGCCAGCAGCATTACCAATCCGTACATTCAAATTGGTCGCATCTGGCACGATGCTAATAGCTTGAGCGGTCGCATCAGTTGTATTGAGAGATGGGTTAATGGGTATCTCGTCACCAACCGAATACCCCGAATTAACCGTAGTACATTGAATGAAGGCCGCATAGAGCTTCGGCTTCACCCCCAGCCCATGAGCCAACGTCAGCGACCCGCCGGATGTGATGGTCTGTTGCGGGCTTTCATAAAACTTCTGAAGCAACGCCGTGGACGACTGGACATAGCGTGCATCCTGTTCGGCCTGCGACCATTGCAGCTTGATCCATCCTCCCCAGGCACCGCCAGCCTGCCTGCGCCGCCATAGCTTTTGGTCTGCCGCCGTAGTGTCGTTGACGAAATCATGCACCGTCTGCGTCCGGTAGCCAGTGCTTCCGTGCGCTTCCACAAACCCCAGGAACCAATTTACGCCGTCTGGCGCATTAGCCGCCGCCGAGGCCATATACCAGCCGTTGTCCAGGGCGTTGTTCCAATCGGTGATCGTCTGCGCGACGACACCGAGGTTAGGTCGGCTATCAAGTTTCAGATCAAACCCAGCCTTGACGAACCCCGTTGTAGCCAATTGCGTGGTATTCGTTCCAGGCGCTGCGGTCGGCCCCGTTGGCGTCCCGGTAAATGTCGGGCTGGCCTTCGGCGCCAGGCTGGACACCGCGATCCCACTATCCTTCCCCACCTTGCCCGTGGTGCCCGCGAAAGTGACAATATTGTCGGTTGCCGAAGACGCAGGCCCCAAAAAATCTCCTACTCCCGTCCCGTCGGCGCCTCTGTCGCCGGTACGGTCGAACATCAGCCAGATGCCGTTGGCCACCGTCGGCAAAGTGCCGGCGCCGCTGACATAGGCGAGCGTCAGTTTGCGGTAGCGCGTCGCGGCCATCAAATCGTCGCGCAGTTTCACCACCTTGCCGTCCTTTCGGTGAAAAAGCCTGAATTCCTCGAACCAGGGCAGCAGCGTCGAAAACACCTTGAAGCGGCCGGATTGCATGCGGTCGAGCATTTCCATCAGCCCCGCCTCGACCGAGACCGAGCCGTCGGCGAAGCGGGCGTGGCCCGACAGCATGTTCAGCCCGTGCGCGGCGTATTGTCTGGCAAGCGCGGTGCCCGCGCCTTCCAGCGTCTCGCGGCGGCCGTCGCGCGGCCAGGCCCAGGGCAGCCACTCGCCCCACGGCTTCAGGGCCAGTACCTGCATGGCCGGCGTCTGCTGCGAGGCCCGCGCCGCCTTGGAGATATAGACGACATCGGCCTCCGTATCCCAGGCCAGCTCGACCGCGGCCGACGGATGGTCCCAGCCGAAATCGAGGGCGCCGATCCGCGGCCAGTAGCGCGGCAGCCGGAACGGCTCGCAGGCAATCAGCTCCTCGGCAATCGGAAAGATGCGGCCGGAGCCCAGCACCGGAATGCCCTTGGCCCTCGCTTCGCGCTCATGTTCGGGATAGGCGGCGATGATCGCGGCACGCTCGTCCGGCGAATAGTGTTCGACGTCGTCTATGGTCATGAAGGTGACGTGACGGGTCATGCAAGCATGCTCCAATAGAGTGTGGCCATTGATACCAGCGCTCATCAATGCGAAGCTGACCCAAGACTTGGGGGAACACATGATTCGGATTGCAATCGTTGTCGGCATTGCCGCCAGTGCAACGGCATGCACCAGCCAGGCGAATGTTCCTTACGATACTAGTAAAAAAATCTGCAGAACCCGTACCGATCCAGGAACAGGGTTCAAACGCGAGGTCTGCGTCCCCGACACTCCCAATCAATCCTGTATGCTCTATATATATCAGTATACCGGTCGAGAGAAAATATTGTGCGGCCCATTAACGCGCAAATCGTCAACCGCCGAAGGTCGTGCCAGGCAACTTGCCGGCACCAAATACCCCTGATTCGACTTATCAACTGGGTTTGATGCGGATCACCTTTGGCGCCTGCGCATCCATGAACATGTAGCACCTGCCAAGCAGCGCCTTTTTGCCGAGCTCATCGAACACATTCTGCCCCAGCGGCGTGATCAGCACCTCGCCCGTAGCCAGCCCATCCTGGTGGCGGGCCTCGATCTCTTGCCAATGCGCATTCGCAACGTCGGAAAGCACGACATTGAAGGCTGGATGATTGTAGCTGACCAGCACGTTGCCATCATCCATGTCAGACGGCTTCATGTCCGGGTGATAGTTGTAAATCATGGCAAGCGTCTGGATGGCGGCCATGGCTGCCGCCTCATCGGACAGGCCGGCTTCCGTCAGCACGCAGGTGCCGTTTCAAGGATGGCAAAGTCACGGCCTCTGTCGAAGTAATAGCCGAACCGTTCCTCGATGCGATCGATGGGTTGTGAAAACGAGGGTCGCCATTTGGGCACCTGGGGCTTTGATACCTCAGCACCACCCGCCGGCGACACGACAAGCGAAGACAAACCGCCTGTCAATACCTGCCGCCTGTTCATGGACTTGGTTCCTCGACAACCTGGCCACCAGTCTAGTCGCGGTTCGCAATTCCGCAACGCGCCGAAACGGGAAAGCTTCGCTCTCATCTTTTCCTTTATCGCTTTATGCGGTAGGTCTTGCCGTGCATCGGCGACATCGATGCGTCTGGGCTGGTGCATTCTGCGCGGCCTGTACTCTACGCGGGTGGGACAGCCACTCTTTGCCATGACAGATCTATTCGAGGCGATGCGCCTGTCCGCCGAGGACAGCGAGGTTGCTCATCTTTTTTTCAGCGAAGGCGGTAAGATCCTGCTGCCACTCGGCAAATCGACAAATGCCATGACAGGTCAGGAGATGCTGGAGCGGCTGCTGTCGTCCCCGCATGATGACGATGGCGCGCTTGCCAACGACCTTCTCGGCGAGCTCGGCAAGACGGTGCCGTTGGAAAGCCTTCGTCTCCTGCTGACATCTGCCAATGCTGAGACGCGAGCGGCGGGTGCGTTTATTGCCACCTTTCAAAACCAGAACATAAGTTCGATGGTGGGTGAGCTGGCCGCGCTGCTTGGGGACAGCAACCCGCGCACGCGCTTCGATGCCGTGGAGTCTATCTTGCGATGCAGTACGCGGAACGATGGTCAGCATCTCGCGCAGGCGTTGTTTGCCCTTGATGATTATCACGATGGTGTACGCATGGGAGCCGTCAAATTTGTGCGCTTTGCAAAAGACTGGCAGTTAAAGCTTGCGCGTCAGCACGCCGCGTTGCTCAGGCCGCAAACGCCGTTTTCGGCGATCGCCGATATCTCCGGGCAATGGCGAGGTGATGCATCAGGCATGATCCGTGCTATGCTCGACCATTCAGAGCCGGTAGTGCGCCGTTACGGCTTGGGGCTGGCCAGCCGGGCGAGGTTGGTCGTTGTTGACGCGTTCGTCGAATGGGCGCAGGCGTCCGCCGATCCTGAAATCAGCAAACTGGCAACCGATTGCATCGAGCACAACCAGATATCGCACCACGCCGTATGGCAATCATCGTTGCCGGCAATCGCCTGAGGCACCGCTGATCTCGGGGTCAAGATAGCGACGTGACAGGGCGTAGAGCCTGCCGAACTGATTCAAAGTAATGTCGTATGATGTTGTCCGCGCACGATATTTGCGCCGGGCGTGGCGGTTCTTACCTTCTCCCTTTGTGGGGTGAGAAGCGGTCCGCGTGGCGGACGAAAAGCCAATTGCTTGGCTTTTCGAGCTTCGAACGCCCTGAGCCTGCGAAGGGCCGGGTGGTGGCCGATCCAACCTGCCGGGTCCCCGCTGCTCCGCAGCGTCCCGGCGTTCGCCGGCCTTTCGTCGTGCCACTGGCACGACGAATTCGCTTCGCGAACCAGCTGCTCACCCCACAAGGGGGGAAGGGAGAACCTCCTGCGCCGTCAAGAACCGCAGCACCACGTCGCTCATGCCAAGCAGCGGCGTAAACGTCACCATGGTGATGCCGCCCGTCGCGTTGGTGCGGGTCAGGCCTTCGGAATAGATATCGAGCGGCGGCTCCTCGTCGAACCAGACGCCGTGCAGGGTTTCGCCCTGCCACTTTTCGCGGCCCTTCTCATAGCTCTTGAACGACAGCACCGATTCATCGGCCTGCACGTCGCCGCCGCCGCCCCAGCGCACCACGATGCTGTCGAGCGCGCCCGGCGCGCCGCGGCCCATCGTGGTCTGGCGGATGGCATCGGCGGGGATCATGCCGGTGCCCCATGCCGCCTGCTGCTGCGGCGGGCCGACCAGCACGCGCTGCGGGTTGTCGCGCGTGCCCTCCCCCGTCACGCCGGCAGCCCATAGCCTGACGGGGGTGTCGAAGGTCTTGCCCTGCCACCACGCGGGGTAGCGGCCGGTGAGATGCATGGCCCATTCGGCGCCGCCGGCCCTGGTCTTGCCGAGCTGGTTGCCGGCCATGAACAGACGTTCCCGGTTCTGCGCGCCGGCGGCGTGAAACTGCGCCTGCCTGGGATAAGGCCGGTAGGCGGCAAGCTGGTTAGTCCTGCGCCTGCGGTCCAGCTCCTGCAGCAGCGCCAGATAGTGGCGGCGCGCCTTCAGGCTGGTCGCCAAACGGCCCGAGGACGGCTTCGAGGCCGCGGATGCGGCGGCGGATCTCGTCATCGCTCAGGGCTTCCAGATTGTCAGATGAAACATGCAAATCCTTGGCCAGATCCTTGGGCAGCACCGATTGCACGATCTTCAGATACTGGTCGGGCTTGTCGGCCCGGACCGCGGCAATGACGCCGGCTCCATGGGCGCGGAAGTCGGCGCGCACCGCGTCGAGGAAATCATCGCCAAGCGTCTTCTTCGTCCGCTTCGGCTTGGCAGCGGCGGCGGCAGGCGCCTTGCGGTCAGGGCGCGCACGCGGCGCCGTCCGGTCAGCCATGATCCGAGATCCCGGCGGGCTCGGCAGTCGCTGCCTGCTTCGCCGGCCCCTTGATCTTGCCGGACTTGATCTTGCCGGACTTGCGCCGTGCCGATTTTGGCCCTGACCGTTTTGGGGCGGCCTTGCGGGCTGCATCAGCGGCCGGCGCGTGGCGCTTTCCGGCAGACGCGGCTTTCAGGCTTGCCCTGGCGATCGCCCTTGCGTCGTGCGCGCCGCGCGGAAAGCCGAAGCCGCCGATGGCATCGACAGGACCACCGCGAACCATGCCGATCAGCACGCCCGGCACGACCGGCTCCATACGGCCGATGCGCGCCTGCGGGGCAGCGCCCTCGAACACGCCAATGGCGCTGACGACCTCGCGGCCGTCATCGTCGGTGATGATGGTGGCATAGCGGTTGGACAAGGGAGGCCTCGCGGATAAGGCAGAATGAACCGAGGATAGCGTTCCTTCACGCCCCCCTCTGTCCTGCCGGACATCTCCCCCTCAAGGGGGGAGATTGGCAGCTCCAGGGTCGCGACCAATTTGCAGCGCCGACGATTGGCGAAAGCAAGGCGGCAGTCCGATCTCCCCCTTTGAGGGGGAGATGGCCGGCAGGCCAGAGGGGGGTGCTGTCCCGCCGACATCCGATATCCGCACGTTGTGGGCATCAGGAAAACAAAACCCGCCTCGTGGGCGGGTCGGTGGCGCAAATCAGCACCATGGACAAATCATAGCAAAGCTGCCCTCACCCGTCAATGCAAAAAAGGAAATAATTCCTACTCCGGTCAAAGCCTCGTCCTTGGCGGCGGCGCGCATTGCGCGAGGGCCGCATCGATGGGATGCTGGGTCTCGTCGGAGAGCGCAATGAGCGATGTGACCAGTCACTATGGCAGCGGCGGCATTGTCGAGCGCATCCTGTCGGCTGTGCCGGACGCAAAGGCCGGCAGCCTCGCAGCCAAACAACTCTATCCGTTCGATCAGCTTCATGGCCGCGAGCTGATCGCCACGCAGGACCATGCTGCGCGTCTTGCGCCCTCCGCCGGCGATCGGGTTCTGGACATCGGCAGCGGCATTGGCGGCCCGGCCCGGTTCCTTGCCGAGACCTATGGGTGCAGCGTCGACGGCGTCGACCTGACGCAGGCGTTCGTCGAGGCATCCCGCCGATTGACCGAGCTCTGCGGCCTCGGCGACAAAGTGCGTTTCCATGAGGCCGATGCGACAAGGCTGCCTTTTGCGGACGACACATTCGACGCGGCGATCTGCTTCTATGTCGGCATGAATATCGCCGACAAGGCGGCGGTCATCGGGCAAGCGTGGCGCGTACTGAAGCCGAAGGCCAGGCTTGTCTGGACCGAGGCGGTGCTGGCGGACGGCGAGCCTCACTATCCCTTGCCTTGGGCGGTGTCGGCTGTGGCCAGCCATCTCGTCGACCGCGAAACCCTGAAGGCTCTGTTTGCTTCAGCCGGATTCCAGGTCGACGACGTCATCGACGAAACCGGCGATCACGTCGAGCTGGCGTTGAAACGGGCAAATTCCAGCATGGTTCCGTCGCCCGCCCAGCAGCAGGCCAATGAGATCGTGCTCGGCGCCGAGTTCGTGCATCGGCGAAAAAACTACATAAGCAGCCTGAGCGAGGGAAAACTCGCCTCACTGGCCGTTATTGTTTCCAAGCCGGCATGAAACAAAAACCCGCCTCGGCGGCGGGTTGCTGGCGCAAATCAGCACCATGAAAAAATCATAGCATAGCTGCCCTCACCGGTCAAGATATGTCAGGAAATAATTCCTACATCGACATCGATCGGAGACTCGGCGATGCTAGCGCTACCACATCCGGCGTCAAGTCATATGCATATGTTCTAAAGTGCCATGCCGTCGGCGGATGTTGTCTGATAATTTGCCCTTTGGCATCAAGGGGGCAAAAGAAGCCATGTCTGAGGACAAAATCCGAAATATAAATCTGACCGCCGACATCGTCGCGGCATTCGTGCGCAACAATTCAGTGACTCCGGATAGCCTGCCGGCGTTGATCGAGAGCGTCAATTCGGCGCTCGCGGCCGTGGACAATCCCGTTGCTCCGCCGCAACCTGCGCCTGAGCCCGCGGTCAACCGCAAGCGCTCGGTGACGCCCAATTTCATTTACTGCCTGGAGGATGGCAAGAAGTTCAGGTCGCTGCGGCGTCATCTCGGCTCCGCCCATGGCATGACGCCGGAAGCCTATCGCGCCAAATGGGACCTGCCCGGCGACTATCCGATGACGGCGCCCAGCTACGCCGCCAAGCGATCGGAGCTGGCAAAGGAGTTCGGGCTCGGCATCAGGACACCCGAGGCGCCGGCCGCCAAGGCGCCGGCCAAGAGCAAGACCAAGGCGTAAAGGCACGCCCCCTCCGTGTCGTACGCCTGCTGGAGGACGATCGTGGTGGCCGGAGAGCCCAATGACGTTCGCGTGGAACGTGTGGACCGCCGCCAATGGGCGGTGCTGGTTGCCGAGAATGGCACGGTGACCCAGCATCTATTCATGGCCCAGGAAGCGGCCGAGGAGTTTGCCGACGGCGAGCGGACAAGACTCGGCCTTCCCGCCAGGCCGCCGGCGGCGGATCCGCTGGCCTGAACAGTCCTTCAACGGGCTGCAGGATACAAGACGCAGCCTTCGACAGGCCGTCTAGCGACTGGTCATTAGCTGGCTCTTATGGAATCATTCCACTCCAACTCGGGGGAGAGCGGGATGGACAAACCAGCCATGGCATCCGTGTTCAGGATGCGGCAAGCGCCAGCCACTGTTTCGGGCGTTCGCAGCGTCGGCCAAGGCCAGGCCGATCCGGTCATCGGCAGAAGGCCGCTCGGCGAGGCGATCCGCTTCGTCATCGACGCCCATCCCCATTACGACATCAGCGGCGTTTCGATCGCCTATGGCGACGGCTCGGCCCCGCGCCTCGGCAGCCGGGATGTCAAGGCGCTGTGGGCCGAATATGGCCGCCGCTGGATGGAAGAGTAGCGCAGGTCGGCCGACGCCTATCGCTTGCATCCCCGTCCGGATCGTAACAGCGGCTCATGCGTTGAGCGTGAGCCAAATGGGAGCAACAGCCATGAACGTCGCCAATCTGCAACTCGAAGGCCTGCTGATGGCCGTCGCCTCGATCAATCAGGTGCTGGTGCGCAAGGGCCTGCTCACGGTGGAGGATATCGACATCGCGCTGCGCAAGGCCGAGGCCATCGAAACCGGCGAGGAGCGGTCCGACGGCATGTCGGAGTCCAACCGCGACGCCGTCAACTTTCCGATCCGACTGCTGGAACTGGCCAATCAATGCCAGCCGGAGGCGGACATGCCGTCCTTCTCGAAACTGGCCCGCATGGTCGGCCAGATGAAGGAACCCTACAACGACCAGATGTGAGGCGGTCTGCCGACGCGGGGCCTCACCCTCGGCCGAGCTTCGAGGCCAGCACGCTGCCCGGTCCATGCACGGCGGCGAACAGCAGGCCGGCGGCGAACGGGAAATGGGACATGAAGGCGCCGAACTCGGCCTGGTTGCCGGTCCAGTGCGACGGACCGTGGAAGGCAAAGCCGAGGAAGACCACGTAGACGGCGGCGACCAGGGCGGCCGGTGTGAAGAATGCTCCGGTCAGGAGGGCGATCACCAGCAGCGTTTCGAGGATCGCGGCGCACCAGGCCAGAAACAGCGGGAACGGGAAGCCGGCGGCGGCGATGTAGCCGGCGGTCATGTTCATATCCATGAACTTGAAGGCTGCCCCCATCGCGAACATGGCGGCCAGGGTCAGGCGGGCGATGAGAATGGCCGCGGTCTGCCACGGCGATTGAACGGCTTCCATGATGTTCTCCAAAGGTTTGCAACGGGTTCGTCCCAAGGACGGGCGCCACGCCTCCGATCCTACACCAGCCCGCGAAATTCTTTCCCGGCAAAGCCGGACCTCGCAAAAGGAGGCGCTTGCAATCCTCTTGCCGCGCGTGGCCGCTCAGAGCTTCGCCATCAGCTCCCGCCCCAGCCGCTTCGGCGGCTCGGCGCGCAGCACCACATTGGTCGTCACCGCGCCGTAGCGGCCGATGGCGTCGACGATGCTTTCGAGGTCGGGCGGCGACGGGACGACGACCTTGACCAGAAAACAATCCTCGCCGGTCACCCGCAGCACCTCAACCACTTCCGGCATGGCCGCGAATTTCTTCAGGCAGGTCTGGATGTGCTCATGCGTGGTGCGCAGGCGGATCATGGCCATGGTGCCGAGACCGAGGGCGGTGGGATCGATCGCGGCCCGGTAGCCGGCGATGATGCCGCGCTCCTCCAGCCGCTTCACCCGCTCCGACGTCGCGGGCTGGGACAGGCCGACGCGGCGGCCGAGTTCGGAAATGCCGATGCGGCCATCCTCCTGCATGATCTCGATGATTGCCATGTCGGTGGGGTCGAGCCGTGGCCGGTAATCGCCGTTTGCCATGAACACCTTCAATCCATCGGAATTCTTCGTCGCTTTCCGATGATCTCTCATTCCGCGAACAAGGAGAAGCCCTAGGATTGGGACATCATCTGCGGCGAAGAAACAGGATTTTCCATGACCGACTTCATCATTCTGCCGGGCAGCGGCGGATCGGGCGAGGCCCACTGGCAGACACGCTGGCAACAGGCCGACCCGGCGATGCGCCGCTTCAGCCCGGCAAGCTGGGAGCTGCCGGATTTCGACGACTGGGTGGCGGCGCTGGACGTCGCGGTGTCACAGGCACAGACCCCGCCGGTGCTCGTCGCCCACAGTCTCAGCTGCCTGCTGGTCGCGCATTGGCAGGCGGTGTCGAGCCGTCGGATCGGCGGGGCGTTTCTGGTTGCGGTTCCCGACCCGGCCTCGCCGGTCTATCCCGCTTACGGAATTCCCTTCGCCGATACGCCGCGCGGGCCGCTTCGCTTCCCCTCGCTGATCGTGGCCAGCACCGACGATCCCTATGATCCGAACGGCTATGCCGGTGAGAAAGCCACACAATGGGGCAGCGAACTGCACATCGCCGGGCCGCTTGGTCACATCAACAGCAATAGCGGGCTGGGCGACTGGCCGGCGGGAATGGAGCTGCTGACGGCCTTCGTGAGAGAGAGACAGGCCGACCACGCAATCGCACCGTAGGCGCCCGAAGCGTGCGCGCGGGCTTGCCCCGACTTGTCCCGCCAGCTATCTCTCGGGAGGGGCCTTTGTGAGGGAGCCTGCGAATGGTGTCCGTCCGATATCTGGTCCGCGATGTCGATCTGTCCATCGCGTTTTATACGAGCCATCTGGGCTTCGCGCTGAAGCAGCAATTCGGTCCGGCGATGGCCATCCTGACTCGCGGCGACCTCTCGCTCTGGCTCGCCGGTCCCTTGGCGTCGGCAGCCAGGCCGATGCCGGACGGCCGGACACCCGAGCCGGGCGGATGGAACCGCTTCGTGCTCGAGGTCGAGCAATTGCCGTCAATCGTGACTAAGATGGGCGAGGCCGGCGTGGGGTTCCGCAACCAGATCGTCGAAGGTCCGGGCGGGCGACAAATTCTTTGTGAAGACCCCTCCGGCAACGTGATCGAGCTGTTCGAGCCAAGCTAGGCTTCGGCCGTCGCCTCGGATTCGGCGCCGGGCTTTGCCTGGCCTTCCCACTGCCGCTCCGCCTCTGCTTCGCGCTTCGGACAATCCTCGTAGTCATGCTCTCGCGAACCGCAATAGGAGCAGCATTTTGCCGGCGTGTCGGTTCGAAGCATTGTGGCCATGCACAAGAATGCACGAAAATTCATCCGGTTGCAGCAGCGTCCGCGACGTCGCTGCTGGGATGCGTGACCGCCAGCCTGGCACCGCCCTCAATAGCCGCCGCCGAGGATCGGCAGAATCTCGGCGGCAGACATTGCGCGCGGCGCGTATTCGTCCGGCCTATATCAAAGTTAAATGCGGATGCTGGGCGTGAGGTGGTAGGTGATCGCGATGGGGGGACTCTCAACGCGCTCGAGGTGTCCCATGGACGTTCGAAATCTGATTGCCAAATTGTCAGCCGCGGTATTGCACCGCCGCGCCGCGTCTTCGCCGATACTGTTCAGGCCGATCCGCAACTCGCTCGCCGACATCCCGTTGAAGCCGGCGCCGCGGCCGCCTTATCGTCCGCATCGGCCGATCTGGCCGGCAAGCAACATGTAGCTCGCCGGGCTGCAACCAGTTTGTGATTTCCTCGTTTATGGCGATCCCGTTTTCAAGGAGGCAAGTGATGAGATCGATCCGGGCGAGGCGCGAATGGTTTGGATGGTGAGCGCATGAGCCGTTTTCTGCCCCTGACGATCAGATTCGTGGACGGCAGCGCGATGACGGTGTCGTCGATCGCCGACGCCAGGAGGGCGCTAGGCGGAACATGGAAGAACAAGCAGACGGCGGCCTACAAGGCGGCCGACAGGCTGGTGGATGACGCGTTGAACGGCATTTGCCGCCCGGACATCGCCTTTGCCGCTTTCCAGAATGCCGCCGCCCAACAGGGCTTGCTGAAGCCGGCGAAGCCAAGTGCCGCCCTTGCCATGCTCGACGAATTGGCGTCGCTGGATGGGCATCGTTGAAAGACCGGCTGACGGATTGCCTGCGATGTCATGGCGAACGCCGGATAGCCTATCTCGGCTCGCGGTTCATGCTGAGATAAGTCGGGTCGAACTCGGCGATTTCCACCAGCTGCTGCCAGTCCAGAATGGTCACCATGTAATTTGCCCAGCCGATCACACCGATCTTGCGCAGCGCGCCGATGACCCGGTTCATGTGGACGACCGAAAGCCCAAGCACATCGGCCAGTTCCGCCTGCGACAGGGGAAGCCGGAAACTCATGCCGTTGGTCTGCTTGACGACCTGGAGCCGCACGAACAGCTCGCACACAAGATGCGCCAGATGCGAAGTCTTGGACCGCCGGCCCATGGCCACGATCCATTCCCGATGGATGGCGCCATCGACGAGCGTGTCCAGCCAAAGCAAGCGGCTGAGATGAGGCGCCTGTTCGGTGATCGTCCTTAGCCGACTGTGGTCGGCGGCGATCACCCGGCATGGCGACAAAGCTATAATGCCATGGTCCATTGTCTTGAGCAGGAAGGCGTGCAAATCGACAAAATCGCCTGGCACCTGCAACGAGGTGAACTGGCGGCCGCCATCCTCCAGCACCTTGTAGCGCGCCGCCAGACCCTCGATGATGAGCGTGCTGTAGCCTGGCCTCGATCCCTCTGAAACGATGTCCTGACCGGTGGCAAAATCCATCTCGATGGTCATGGCGGCGGCCAGCAGCCCCTTTTCCTGCTCGGACAAAGCGTCATGCTGGCCAAGGTTGAGATAAAGCGGTTCTAGCATCGAGGATCCAGTTCGAGATTTCGTGGACATTCGTGGCCTAGCCAAACGCCGGAGATCGGGTGCGGTTGCAATCGGCCGGCACGGCGACGGCTCCTGGCAGGAAATCTGCTCAGGGCACAGTCGCATGGAACCATGGGTGCGGGTTGGGATTTAATCCATGTCGCTCAAAAATGGCCCCGATTTTGAGACAACGACATGCATAAAAACACAGACCTGAAGCGCGTCGCCTGCGTCCTTCAACCGCGATGCGCCTTAGCGTTCTCACGCAGGGATCCTTGCACACATGGAACGGTTCTACTTCGACTTGTACAACGCCGAGACCCAGATTGATGAAGAGGGGCAGCTTTTTCCCAGCCGGGAGCGTGCGGGAGCCGAAGCGCTGCGCATATTGCACGATGTGGCGCGCGACGAGATACCGGAGGGCGACCACCGGCGGATCACCGTCAAGATGCTGAACGAGAACAGGGAGCAGATATTCGAAGCGTCGCTGACCATGGCGTCGCTGTGGAGTTGAACTCGTCGACCCTGTCGAGGACTGTATGGAACCTCTTGCCCTCCCCTCTGTTTCCTAAGGAGGGGCCAGCGGCAGAAGCTGCACGGCTGATTGACTGGAGGCATCTATGTCCTTGCAAAAGCTTCATCCCGAGCAGGTCGACGACACACGCAGGCTTGCCTATTCGACCTTTGCCCCGGCGCTGATCGGTTCGCTCACCAAGCGTCTGGCGCGGTGTCAGGGCGTCAAGGAACTGGGCGCCCTGGAAAAGTCGCTCATCCGCCTGATCGAAGACTCTGATGTCGATGGGCCGCAAGCCGAGGCGATGAAAGAGTTCGCCATCGAGCTGGTGGTGTCGACGATATCGGAAGCCCGCGCTCACCCCGACACCAAGAGCGATGTCGAAGCCGTTGGCGAGCGCCGCGCCGAAGGCCGCTCCGAGAACCCGCAGACGCTCGAGGAGCAGTTGCAATCAGGCCTCGAAGACAGTTTTCCGGCCAGCGATCCGCCCGCCGTCCTCTCGACCGCCATTTCCGGCGGCTCGAAGGACCTTGTCGGCACCGACGAGGTGTTGCGCCGCAAGAAGGAGGCGGCGCAGCGAAAGCAGGAGAAGGCCGACGCCGGTTAGCCGGACAAGTCGCGCCAGCTCGGGCGATGAGAAGCCGTCAGCCGAAGCGCTTTTCCGGTGACTGTCCGCTGGATGGTGACTGTTCGCCGGCCCGCGCGACGATCGCCTCGAGCGGCTCCGGCCGGTGCAGCAGAAAACCCTGGCCATAGGCCACGCCCATGCCGCGCAGAATGTCGAGCGCTTCCTGCTGCTCGATCTTTTCGGCCACCACCGCGCAGCCGAGACTTTTGGCGATGCCCGCTATGGCCGAGACGATCTCGCGGTCGAAACGGCTTTCCGCGATATTCTCGATGAACGAGCCGTCGATCTTGATCTGATCGACCGGAAAGCGCCGCAAATATTCGAACGAGCTCATGCCGGCGCCGAAATCGTCGAGGCTGACACGGCATTGCCGCTCGCGCGCCTTGCGCACGAACTGCTCGGCGGCGTCGAAATTGGTGACGGCCGCGGTCTCGGTGATCTCGAAGCCGATGCCGGAATGCGGCGCCCCGGTCTCGGCGATGACGGCGTCGACGAAATCCCATAGCAGCGGATCGCTCAGCGTCTGCGCCGACAGGTTGAAGCCGAGCATGATGGCGCCTGACCGCATCGCCGCGCCATGCTGCGAAAGCGCTGTCCTGATGATCCAGCGGTCCAGCCGCGAGGCAATGCCGAAGCGCTCGGCGACCGGAATGAATTCGTTGGGCGGGATCAGCTTGCCATTGCGCCCGGCAAGCCGCGCCAGCACCTCGACGTGGCGGCTCTCCTGCCAGGGCTGGCCGAGCAGATGGATTTCCTGGCCGAACAGTTTCAGCCGCCCGTCATCCATGGCGTCGACCGTGTCGGCGGCGACACGCGCCGCGTTGAGGCCGCCGGAGCCCGACGCCGCATCGGCCGAAAACACCGCGAAGCGATTGCGCCCGGCCGCCTTGGCGGCATAGCAGGCGTCGTCGGCGCAGGCCAACGCATCGGCAACTGTGGTGGTGGTGTCCTCGACGAAGGCGATGCCGATGCTGGCCGCGAGTTTTCGCGAGGTCGCCGGCAGTCCGAGGTCGGCGTCACGGACCGCCGCAAGAATCGCGCCGGCCAGCGCCTCGGCCTTGGCCGATTGGCAATTGGGCACCAGCAGCGCGAACTCGTCGCCACCGAGGCGCGCGGCACGCGCCGATGCCGGCAGGCAGCCCAGAATACCGGCGGCCACACCCTTCAGCGCCAGGTCGCCGGCGGCGTGGCCGGCGAAGTCGTTGAGCGCCTTGAAGTAGTCGAGATCGACGTAAAACACCGCCAGCGGCAAAGCCCGCTCGGTGGCGATGTGCACGGCCAGCAGCCGGTCGAAGGCGGCACGGTTCAAGAGGCCCGTCAGCGCATCGTGGTGAGCGGCGTAGGCGAGTTCCCGCTCGCGCTTCTTGTCCTCGGTGATGTCGCGCACGGTGCCGAGAATCTGGCCCGCCGTCTCGGGCGCCGCGATGAAGCGCACCAGCGATTCGACATGGCGGATTTCGCCGTCGCGCCTGACGATGCGGTATTGCGCGGCGACGACGCCGTCGGTCGAAAGCGGCGCCAGATGGGCGCGCTCTGCGGCATCCTTGTCGTCGGGGTGCAGATAGGAATGCCAAAGGTCGGCAGCCACCTCGTCGGCGTCGGCGACCAGGCCGAATATCTCCCTGGTGCGGGCGTCCCAATAGCTCTTGTTGGCGTCGATATCGTGATGCCAGATGCCGGTGCCGCTGGCCGCCAGCGCCAGGCGAAAGCGCACATTGACCCGCTCCAGTTCGGCTTCCGCCTCTTTCTGCCGGCTGATGTCGGTCTGCACGCCCATCAGCCTGACCGGCCTGCCCGTCTCGTCACGCTCGACAATGCCGCCGCGGTCCAGCACCCAGATCCAGTGGCCGTCCTTGTGCTTGAGGCGTAGCTCGGTCTCGATCGAGGCGGTCAGGCCGGAAATGTGCCGCTCTCCGCTGGCCAGCGCCCGCTGGCGGTCGTCGGGATGCGTCAGCTTCAGCCAGAGGTCGTCGCTGTTGGCAAGCTCGCCATCCTCATAACCCAGCATGTGCGACCAGGTTGGCGAATAGAAACAGTCGCCGCTCAAAATATCCCAGTCCCATACGCCGAGATGAGCGCGTTCGAGCGCAAGCGCCCAGAATTCGCCGTTGCGTATTTTCTCTTCAGCCATGCCCTGGTTTCGCTCACTCCGTCGCCGCCACTATGCACGCAAGCAGAGAAGAAACCGTTACCGGGTGCGCCGCGCCCACAGTGCGGACAAGGCCTGCAATCGTGCCGGACCATGCCGTAAGGCGTCATCATGCGATTGGGGCTCGTCATGCCATTGGCGCCCTGATTGGAACCGCCCTGGCCGGGCCTGGCTCGACGATCCTTATCGCGCGGCGGCGCGCATTGTCCTCGAGCAGGCCGCGCAGTTCCTCACGGCCGCGCGCAATGCGCGACATCAGCGTGCCGGCCGGCACGCCGAGCATCTCGGCGGCCTCGGCATAGGAGAAGCCCTCGATGGCGACCATGGTCAGCGCGGCACGGCGGTCCGGGCTGATCGCCTGCAGCGCGTCGATGATCTCGCGCGCGGCGACGTTCTCCAGTTGGTCGGCGGGAGAGGCTTGCGCCTCTCCCGCTTCCAGCGGCAGCATCGACGCCTCGCCACGCCGGTTCACCTTGCGCATCTGGTCGATGAACAGATGATGCATGATCGTGAACAGCCATTTTCGCGGGCTCTCTCCCTTCTGCCAGTTGTCCAGCCGCAGCAGCGCCCGCTCCAGGCAGTCCTGGACGAGATCGTCGGCGGAATCGCGGTCGCGCAGCAGCGAGCGCGCATAGCGGCGCAGGCGCGGGATTTCGTCGAGAATGGCTCTCTGCTTTTCGTCCATGACCTTTTGTCTTCGTTTCGGCATGCCGTTGCCGCAAAACCGCTGCGCCCCCGGGTGAGGACAGCTTTGGCTGATCTGAAAAATTCCTCTGTTCATGCCTATCGTCGGCTCCAAAAACGCTGGGCACTTTTGGGCGACAGGCATGACGCGCTCAGCTCAGCGCGGCGTGGCGTCGATGGTGACCCGGTCGGGATAGAAGGCGCCGTGGGCGCGAATCTCGGCCATCTCGTCGAAGGGCTGCTCATAGGCCCACATCGCGTCGTTGCCGGTTTCACCCGCCGGCAGCACGTTCCAGTAGCTGGAGTCGCCCTTGTAGGGGCACAGCGTCGACCGCTCCGTCTTCCTGAGCTTCCGGAAGTCGATGTCCTCGAACGGGATGTAGAAGGAGAAGGGATGGGGCGGCTCGGTCACCATTTTGGCTTTTGCCGAGGAAGCGATGATGGTGCCGTTTGCAAACACGACGACACGCCCGTTGAAGGGCTCGACGGTGATCACCTTGCCCGGATTGCGCCTGAAGCCGGGTGACGGGTTCGCATGCTGATCCATGACTGCTCTCCTTGTCCGCTGGTGGTTCGATGTCGGTCGACGGCGTCAGCTCTCACTGGTCACTGACGGGCCGGCGACAGCGGTCACACGCGACAGCTTCTGGCGCTTTTCGAGCTGTGGCTTTTCATAGGTCTTCTTCATCGTTCTTCCTTTTCTGACGTCTGGCAGCCGGTCCGCGCGGCTGCCGGCCGTGGATCATGGCTCCAAGGGACAACAGGCGCATCTCCCGTCCGGCCGATGCGCCGCCGAAGGAAATCCGGGCCAGCGTGGCAAGAACGATTCGCATGTGTTTCGCCGCGATCCGACGGCGGTGGATTTATCTCAGCCGGGACGGCCATGCTTGGGCCGGGCGGAACACGGTTTTGGCGGATGCGGCCCTGTCAGCACGGCCGCAAGGCTTGGACAGGCGCGAACAGCTACCGGCGCGGCTATGGCGATGGCTGCTTGGCGCCGGTGCACGCCGCGAAATATCGATAATAAAGGACGACAGGTGAGACTCTACAAAATCAAGATGATTTGCCAGATATTTTCGCCTTTTCGGCACGAGAAGCAAAATAAATTTTCGACAGACGAACTTTCACTTCGGAAAAATGTCCATTTCATCTCTGTTAACCAAATATTAACCAAAATTATCCGATACATACCGAAGTTATTCGCTGTCGTAATCCGAATCTAAGTTGTAATAATCATTGCACAGTTCGCTTCTGACATTACTGTATCGTTGATGTCTTGCGAAGCATGCAACGGAGGAGCTGTAGGAGTGAAATCCGGGTCAAGACTGTGTTGCGAGGAACGGTCTGCCCGACGGAGGAAACACGCATGAGATTGCTGAAATATGCGCTGCTGGCGGGAGCGTCGCTGCTTCCCATCCTGCCCGCGATCGCCGCGACCGCGACGGGCAGCATGAATGTCCGCATCACGATTACCGACGAATGCAAGGTGCAGACGGCGAGCGATCTCGATTTCGGCTCGCACGGTGTCATTGATGCGAATGTCGACCAGACCAGCACCATCAACGTGCAATGCACGACCGGCAAGTCCTACAATGTTGGTCTGAGCGCCGGAGCGGGCGCGGGCGCAACGGTTGCTGTTCGCAAGATGACCGGGCCGGCGTCGGCGACGATCGACTACACCATCTACAGGGAAAGCACCCGGACGCAGCTTTGGGGCACCACGATCCCCACCGACACGGTCGGCGGAACCGGCAACGGCGCCATTCAGCCGCTGACGGTCTACGGGCGTGTTCCACCGCAGACGACACCGGCGGCGGGCCTCTACACCGACACCGTTGCGATCACCATAACGTACTGACAATCGATACCAACACGAGGACGATCATGCGATCCATGCTTTCATGCATCGGAGCCACGGCTGTTCTGTTGCTGTGCGCCGGTCTCTCACAAGCCGCTTCGCTCAGGGTGGCGCCGACAGGTCTCGAGCTGATCTCGCCCGACGCCTCGGCGGTTCTCAACCTCAGCAACGATGACGCCAAGCGGCCGATCAATGTGCAGATCCGGGTCTTCGCATGGAGCCAGGCCGGCGGCATCGAAACGCTGACGCCGACCACGGACGTGGTCGCCAGCCCACCATCGACCAAACTCGGACCCAATGCCCAATACGTGGTTCGCGTCGTGCGCGTGTCGAAGGCGCCGGTGCGGGCCGAGGAAAGCTACCGCGTCATCGTCGACGAACTGCCGGACCCCTCACGCAAGAAGGCCGGTACGGTCGCGCTCGCGCTTCGCTATTCGGTCCCGGTGTTTTTCCGCGACGCCGATGCCGCCGCGCCGGCAGTCGCCTGGAGTGTTTCGCGCAAGGGCGGCAGTCTTGTGCTGACAGCCAGCAATACCGGCGAAAGTCGCCTCCGCCTGTCCAACCTATCCCTGACCCAGAACGGCAAGAAGCTTGGCAGCCGAAACGGACTCGTCGGTTATGTCCTGGGCGGCGCGACCATGCAGTGGCCGATCGGCAGCAGCAAATCACTGTCCGCGGGCTCGGTGCTTTTGAAGGCACAGAGCGATCTTGGACCCTTCGATGCCAAAGTTGCCGTCAAGGGCAAATAGGATCGCGCTAGTCGTCGCGCTCGCGATTTTCACACCTTTCTCGGCGGTGAACGCGCAAGAATTGCCGGCCGTGACGAACCCTGAAGACCCTGGCCAGCAAGCCGGCCGCAGCCTTTATCTAGAGGTGTTCATCAACGACGTCTCGACCAAACTGATCGGCAGCTTCACCCAGATGCCGGATGGCGGCCTGGCATCGACGCCGCTAGAGCTGAAGGAGCTCGGGCTGAAGCCGCCGCAGGGCGCTGTAGACACCGACGGCCTGGTCAGGCTCGACCAGCTGGCGGATGTGTCGTTTCAGATCGACGAAGCGGCGCAGCGCCTCTACGTCACCGCCGCCAATGACAGCCGCGAGGCGCGCATGGTCGATCTCGGCTTGCGCTTGCAGGACCGGCCGGCGCCGCAATCGGGCTTGGGCGCGGTTCTCAACTATTCGCTGTTTGCCAGCTCCAACACATTGTTCGACAAGGACGTCGAGCTGTTCCAGGGCGTTTCCGGCGGCTTCGATGCGCGCGTGTTCAGCCCCTATGGAACGCTCAGCCAATCCTTCATCGCCGGCTATTCCGACGGCAGGCTGGGCGGCTTCACGCGGCTCAACACGACATGGAGTTATTCCGACCCCGACCGGCTGATGACCTATCGGGCCGGCGACTTCATCTCCGGTGGATTGTCGTGGACGCGTCCGGTCTATCTCGGCGGCATCCAGGCGCAACGCAACTTCCACCTGCGATCGGACCTGGTGACGCTACCCCTGCCCTCCTTCGGCGGCACCGCGGCAGTGCCGTCGACGCTGGAGGTCTATACGCAGAACGTGCGCACCTATTCCGGCGACATCCAGCCCGGGCCGTTCCAGGTCACCAATCTGCCGGTGTTCACGGGCGCAGGACAGGCGCAGGTGGTGCTGCGCGACAGCCTGGGCCGCGAGACCACGGCCACCTTGCCGTTCTATGCCTCCAGCATGCTGCTGCGCCAGGGACTGCTCGACTTTTCCGTCGAGGCAGGGATGGCGCGGCGCAATTTCGGCATCTCCTCCGACGATTATGACAGCCGCGTCATGGGGGTCGCCAGCGCGCGTTACGGCGTGACCGACCGGCTGACATTGGAAGCCCATGCCGAGGGCGGCGCCGATCTGATCAATGGCGGCATAGGTGCTGCCTTCCCGCTCGGGGCATATGGCGCAGCTTCGCTGGCCGTCGCCGGCAGCCATCATGACGGACGCACCGGGTCGCTGGTCGATGCCAGGGCCGAGTTCGGTTATGACGGCTGGGCGATCAACGCCCGCATGCAGCGGTCATTCGGCGGCTTTGAAGATATCGCTTCGGTGACGGCACAGCCGGTCATACTCGATCCCGATGATTTCACCCGTTTCAGCGCCGGCGTGCCGCGGGCGGTCGACCAGGTGACGCTCAGCGTGCCGATGCCGATCGACTTCTCCAGCCTCAACTTCTCCTATACCCACCTCAAGGATGCCGAAGGCGAGACCAGCCAGATCGTCGGCCTCTCCTATAGTCAGGAGATCTTCAAGCGCAGCACGCTCTATGCCACGGCCTTCGCCGATCTCGACGACGGCGACAGTTATGGCATCTTTGCGGGGATTTCGATCCCGTTCAATGACGACGTCATGGCGTCGACGGGTGTCGAGCATGGGCCTGACGGCCTCAATGTCGTGGCCGACCTCGCCAAATCGGAGCGGGCCGAGGACGGCAGCATCGGCTGGCGGCTGCGCACCTCCGAAGGCGAGGTTCCCAACCGTTCGGCAGCGGTGAGCTACCGCGCGTCGTTTGCGCGTTTTGAGGCCGGCGCCCAGCAATTCGACAAGGACTTTCGCGTGACCGGTCAGATGGACGGCGCCATTGCGGTCGCAGGCGGCGGGGTGTTCGCCACCAACCGCATCGACGATGCCTTTGCCGTCGTCGATGTCGGCACGCCTGATGTCGAGGTCTTGCATCAGAACCGGCCGGTAGGCAGGACCGACAGCAAAGGCCGCATCCTGGTCACCGGCCTCAACTCCTATGAGCTGAACACGGTCTCCATCGACCCGAAGAATCTACCAGTCGACGCGGATGTCCCGGCTACCAAGGAGACCGTCGTCCCAGCCGACCGCAACGGCGTCGTGCTGAAGTTCGGCGTGTCCGAGGCGGCGCAGGCCGCGCTGGTGACGCTGGTCGACTCGAGCGGAACGCCGCTCGAAGCCGGACTGTCGGGACGCGTCGATGGCGGCACCGAAGACTTCGTCGTCGGCTATGACGGGCAGGCCTATATCAAGGGCCTCGGCAAGCAGAATTCAGTGCAGGTCGAGCGCGCTGACGGCGGTTCATGCCGGGCAGAGTTTCCCTTCGAGGCGGCGCGCGGCCGGCAAGTGGTGATCGGGAACGTGGTGTGCCAATGAGAGCTGGAGGAAAAATGCTGCGCGCCGTAATCATCGCCCTGCTGCTGGTGCTGCTCCCGTCGCTCGCCCGGGCGCAGAGCTGCAGTTACACCGTCACCAGTTTGAATTTCGGCATCATCGACACGCTGTCGGGCACCGCGGCGACATCGACAGCCACCTTCACCGCGACTTGCAGCGGCAGTTTGCCATTGCTGCTGCCCGTCCTGGTCTGTCCGCATATTGCCGCCGGCACCGGCGGTGCAACCTCGGCGGCGGCCCGGCAGATGGCGAGCGGCGTCAACAGCCTCAACTATCAACTCTATTCGGACCCCGCAATGAGCGTTGTCTGGGGCACCTATAACTGGGCCTATGCCTCGCGCCCGCCACCGCTGCTGCTGAGCCCCAATCTCTTCGGCAACTCAATCGACACCCTGACGCTCTATGGCCGGGTTCCCGGCGGCCAGGCGACCGTTCCGCCGGGCACTTATCTGTCGACATTTTCGGGCGGGCAACTCGAGTTCCGCTCCCGGACAACCCTGTTGAGCAGCAGCTGCAACACCGGCGCGGGCAACTTGGGCACCAGTCCGACCTTCACCATCAACGCCACGGTCGCGGCAAACTGCCTGGTCGCCACCCAGAACATCGATTTCGGCCCCAAGGGGGTGCTCGACGCCAATGTCGATGCCGCCGGCCAGGTTACGGTCACCTGCACCCCGTCTACCGCGTACACGGTTTCGCTCAATGGCGGCACGACAGGGGGCACGCCGACCACCCGCAAAATGTCGAAGGGCGCCGAGAGGGTCACCTACGGCCTCTACAAGGATCTGGCGCGCTCGCAGCCCTGGGGTGACGCCGGAACGCCGGGAAGCACGGTGGCCGGCACCGGAACCGGTACGGCCCAGGCGCTCACCGTCTATGGCCGCGTGCCGCCGCAGACGACGCCCTCGGCCGGCGTCTACACCGACACGGTGGTGGTGACCATCACCTATTGATCGCGGCCATTGCCTGGTGAAAGCCAGCGCGCGTAAATCTCGCCGACGATGCCGCGGCGAAAGACCAGCACGCAGATCATGAAGATCAGGCCGGTGGCGATGGTCACCGGGAAGCCGGAGGTGGCGAGCGTGTTTTCCAGCCCGACGACGAGGCCAGCGCCGACGACCGGCCCGACCATGGTGCCGATGCCGCCGAGCAGCGTCATCAGGATCACCTCGCCCGACATCTGCCAGGTGACGTCGGTCAGCGTCGCGAACTGGAAGACGATCGCCTTGGTGGCGCCGGCAAGCCCGGCAAGGGCTGCCGACATGACGAAGGCGGCGAGCTTGTAGCGGCCGACCGAATAGCCCAGCGAGATGGCGCGGTTCTCGTTCTCGCGGATCGAGCGCAGGATCATGCCGAAGGGCGAGTTGACGATGCGCCAGACGGCGAAGACGCCGATGAGGAAGACGGCAAGCACGACGAAATACATGTTGAGCGTGACGTTGAGATCGACGATGCCGAACAGATGCCCGCGCGGCACGCCCTGTATGCCGTCCTCGCCTTCGGTGAACGGCGCCTGGACGCAGAAGAAATAAAACATCTGCGCCAACGCCAGCGTGATCATCGAGAAATAGATGCCTTGCCGGCGGATGGCGAGGAAGCCCATGACCAGGCCGAGCACGGCCGCGCCGGCGGTGCCGAGCAGGATGCCGGCCTCGGGCGGCCAGCCCCATGCCTTGACGGCGTAGGCGCAGAAATAGGCGGCGGCGCCGTAGAAGGTGGCGTGGCCGAACGACAGCAGCCCGGTGTAGCCGAGCAGCAGGTTGAAGGCGCAGGCAAACAGCGCGAAGCACAGCATCTTCATCAGGAAGATCGGATAGACGAAGAAGGGCGCGGCTATCAGCGCCAGTATGGCCAATGCCAGCAATACCCGCTCAAGCCGCACGGAGGCGGCGGTGCGCTGGTCGTGAAGGGCTGCCTCGCTCATCTCAGGCGTCCCTTCCGAACAGGCCGGCGGGGCGCAGGAGCAGCACGACCGCCATGATGACGAAGACGACGAGGTTCGACGCCTCGGGATAGAACACCTTGGTCAGGCCCTCGGCGAGGCCGAGCATGTAGCCGGTGACGATGGCGCCGAGGATCGAGCCCATGCCGCCGACCACGACGACGGCGAACACGACGATGATGAGATCCGAGCCCATCAGCGGGCTGACCTGATAGACGGGTGCGGCGAGAATACCGGCAAGGCCGGCGAGCGCCGCGCCGAGCCCATAGGTGAGCGTCAGCAGCAGCGGCACGTTGACGCCGAAGGCCTGCACCAGCTCGGGATTTTCGGTCGCGGCGCGCAGATAGGAGCCGAGCCTGGTCTTTTCGATCAGGAGCCAGGTGCCGATGCAGATAATGAGCGAGGCCACCACCACCCAGCCGCGATAGTTGGGCAGGAACATGAAGCCGAGATTGGTGCCGCCGGCAAGCTGCGCCGGAACGGCATAAGGGTTGCCCGACACGCCGTAGTAGAAACGGAACACGCCTTCGATGACCAGCGCCAGTCCGAAGGTGAACAGCAGCCCGTAGAGCGGATCCAGGCGGTAGAGCCGCGACAGCGCCACGCGCTCGACCGCCATGCCGAAGACGCCGACGATGAGCGGAACCAGGAGCAGCGCCGGCCAGTAGCCGATGCCGAGATGGACGAGCAGCAGGTAACCGATGAAGGCGCCGAGCATATAGAGTGCGCCATGGGCGAAATTGATGATCCGCAGCAGGCCGAAGATGACGGCCAGGCCGAGGCTCAGCATGGCGTAGAAGGAGCCGTTGATCAGCCCGACCAGCATCTGGCCGAGCAAGGCCTGGACGGGGATGCCGAAGATCATGGTCATGGCGTCACCGAGGGTGTTGCAAGCGGGATGCGTCTGTGCGGCACGTACCCCACCCGGACCTTCGGTCCGACCTCCCTACAAGGGGGAGGTAGGGCGGTGGCCCTCCACCCTCCCCCTTGTGGGGAGGGTCGCTGCGCAGCAGCGGGGTCGGGGTACTGCCGTGGGCTGTCGTCATCATACCCCCAACACCTCGTGCAGCTGTTGCGTGTGAGCGGCAAGCTCGCTTACGGCAAAACCCTCCACCACCTTGCCATGCTCCATCAGATAGAAGCGGTCGGCGATGCGCGCGGCGAAGCGGAAATTCTGCTCGACGAGCAGGATGGTCATGCCGCGCTTTTTCAAGGTCGCCAGCAGTTCGCCGATGCGCTGGACGATGACCGGCGCCAGGCCTTCGGTTGGCTCGTCGAGCAGCAGCATCTGCACGCCCGTCCGCAGGATGCGGGCGATGGCCAGCATCTGCTGTTCGCCGCCGGAGAGTTTGGTGCCGGGGCTGTTGCGGCGCTCCTTGAGGTTGGGAAAGAGATCGAAGATCTCGTCGACGCTCATGCCGCCCTTGGCCACCACCGGCGGCAGGATCAGGTTCTCGTCGACGGTGAGCGTGGCGAAGATGCCGCGTTCCTCCGGCACGAAGCCGATGCCGCGATGGGCAACACGATGCAGCGGCAGGCGCATCAGGTCGCTGCCATCGAAGGCGACGCTGCCGCTGCGCTTGCGGACCAGCCCCATGATGGCGCGCAGCGTTGTGGTCTTGCCGACGCCGTTGCGGCCGAGCAGCGTCACGGTCTCACCGCGAAAAACGTCGAGGTTGACGCCATGCAGCGCATGGCCCTCGCCATACCAGGCATGGAGATCGCGCACGGCAAGCAGCGGCTCACTCATGCTCGGTCCCCCTGCTCGGTCCCCATGTAGGCGACCCTGACGCGCTCATCGTTGCTCACCGTCGCGTAGTCGCCGGCGGCGAGCACCTGGCCGCGCTGCATGACGGTGATCCAGTCGCAGAGGTCGGCGACGACGGTGAGATTGTGCTCGACCATCAGCACGGCGCGGTCCGTTGCCAGCGAGCGGATGATGCCGGAAATGACGCCGACATCCTCGTGCCCCATGCCGGCCATCGGCTCGTCGAGCAGCAGCACTTTCGGGTCGAGCGCCAGCGTGGTGGCGATCTCGAGCACGCGCTTTCGGCCATAGGAGAGATCGCCGGCCGGACGATGCGCGACATCGTCGAGACCGACGACGGCAAGCAGTTCGCGCGCCCGTGGAGTCAGTTGGTCAAGCGCGGCCAGCGAGCGCCAGAACTGGAAGCCGAGCCCGCTCGGCCGCTGCAAGGCGACGCGGACATTGTCGAGCACGCTCAGATGCGGAAAGATCGCCGATATCTGGAACGAGCGGACGAGACCCATGCGCGCCACCCTGGTCGGCGCGGTGCGGGTGATGTCGTTGCCCAACAGTTCGATCCTGCCGCTGCTCGGCTGCAGGAACTTGGTCAAGAGGTTGAAGATCGTCGTCTTGCCGGCGCCGTTCGGCCCGATCAGTGCATGGATCTGGCCGTGATGGACGTCGAGGTCGACATTGTTGACGGCGACGAAACCGGCAAAATCGCGCCGCAGGCCGCGGGCGGAGAGCACCACCCGCGGCTTGATTTCGGCACCGTCCGGCTGGACGGCCACGGCTTGCGCCAGCGTCACTTGGTGACGAGCGGGCAGCCGCTGTCTTCAGCCTTGATGAAGGCCTTGTCGCCCGGAATGGTCGCAAGGTAGGTGTAGTAGTCCCAGTCCTTCTTGCTCTCCTCGGGCTTCTTGACCTGGTAGAGATACATGTCGTGGACCATCGAGCCGTCGGCCTGTACCTTGCCGTTGGCGTTGATGATGTCGTCGACGGGCATTTCATGGAGTTGCTTGGCGACCGCCTCGGTCTCGTCGGTGCCGGCCTTGTCGATGGCCTTGAGATATTGCAGCACCGCCGAATAGGTGCCGGCCTGGATCATGTTGGGCATGCGGTTGGTGCGCTTGAAGAAGCGCCCGGCGAAGTCGCGGCTCTTGTCGTCGCGGTCCCAGTAAAACCCTTCGGTGAGCACCACGCCCTGCGCCGCCTGCAGTCCGAGGCCGTGCACCTCGGCAAGCGTGAACAGAAGTGCTGCCAGCCGCTGGCCGCCGGCGACGATGCCGAACTCGGCCGCCTGCTTGATGGTATTGGAGGTGTCGAGGCCGGCATTGGCAAGGCCGATAACCTTGGCGCCGGAGGACTGCGCCTGCAGCAGGAAGGAGGAATAATCCGTCGATCCCAAGGGGTAACGCACCTCGCCCAGCACTTTGCCGCCGCTTGCCTCAACAACCTTTGAGGTCTGCTCCTTCAGCGAATAGCCGAAGGCATAGTCGACGGTGATGAAATACCAGCTGTCGCCGCCCTGCTGCACAAGCGCGCCGCCGGTGCCGACCGCCTGCGAGTGGGTATCGTAAGCCCAGTGGAAACCGTAGGGCGAGCATTGCTTGCCGGTCAGGTCGGCCGATGCCGCTCCGGTAACGATGTCGATCTTCTTCTTTTCCTTGGACAACCCCTGGACGGCGAGCGCCACCGAGGATGTCGTCAGTTCCATGATCGCGTCGACCTGCTCGGTGTCGTACCACTGGCGCGCAATGTTGGAGGCAATGTCGGGCTTGTTCTGGTGATCGGCGTTGACGATCTCGATTGGCGCGCCCTGCACCTTGCCGCCAAAATCCTCGACCGCCATCCTGGCGGCCTCGACCGACCATTTGCCGCCGAAATCGGCATAGACGCCCGACTGGTCGTTGAGGATGCCGATCTTGACCTTGCCGTCGGAAATTTCGCCGGCCGCCGCCGGCATCGCAGTCGCCGCAAGCAGCACGGCTGAGACGAGATAGGATGCTTTCACAGGTGGTTCCTCCCTTGTGGCCGACGCTGGAAAACGCGGCGGCCTTGCAATGGTTCAACAACTCCGTCCGGTTCTCGCTGAAATCCGGGCCAGCGCCCGCCACTTCTCCTCTTGGCAACCCCTCCGCCCTGGGTGCGCCGGGAACCGTAGCATCACATTTCGCGAGGCGAGAATGCTATTTTCGTAGCATGGCGTGCTAGCGCGGCCGCTACCAGTCGGGCTCAATTGGAGAGTCTTCGGAAAAGCCGCTCGGGCCAGGCAGAGAGAGCGTTGCGGCCGCAGCGTCCAGCAGTGCCCCCGGAAGCCCTTTGAGATGCTCGCTGTCCAGCGGAAGCGCAAGATAGCCCGTGGCAATGCGTGCAGCCGCTTCCGCCTGTTCACGATCTCTCATTGCCTTGACCGCAGACCGATCAGGCCGCGTGGCCAGCCAAGCCTTGTGCAGAGCGAACATTCGAGGGTCGACCGTCGGCATGCTTACGGGATAGCCACGCTCATCGATCGCCACAGCCTCCACCTTCGGGGCGTTGATGAGCCATTGCAGCCCCTTCATGGGTGCGCTGTCGAGGTCGTCGGCAAGCTGTGTAATCGAGGTAGTGGCGTTGTCCTTGAGGACATGTCTTGCCCGCGGACGGATCAGGTCGACCAGATAGCCATCACGGTTCGCTGCCCTGAAGGCCCGGGGCTGGAGCGGCTTGAAGGACCTGTCCACTTTACGCAACACGCCTATCAGGCCGGACTGGCTTACCCTCTCGCCGGTCACGAAGCTGATGCGGCGTCGGGAATCGAAGAGCAGGTCGATGTCGCCGGTTGCCGTGAGACCGCTGGTGATCTGGACGCCCGCCAGAGCCTCGTAAGCGAACAGCGCATTCGTGCCGACGACCAGCAACTGCTTGCCCAGCGGGTCTGTTTCGGCGCACCGCCGCAATATCCGTGCGGCGATGGCCGGTACCCTGCCCAACCCCATTGCCACATTGACTTTCGCCAGGCCGTTCAGGCGATCGGCCAGACCTGCCAGCAGATCCTTGTTCTGCACCCTGCCCTCGGAAAACGCAGCGAACGCCTTCTCCGTCTGGCTGCTTTTCGGCCCGAGTGAATTCTCGACCTGCCGGACCTTCCGCAGCAGGTATTCAGCACCGCTGCGCTCAACCCAGCGCATGCTGCCTGCAAAGCGCCTTTGGCGCTGGTCATCAGCACGCTGCCAGGCCTCGTAGACCTGTTGCGTATCTATGAGTTGGCGCCGCTGCTCGCCGGTCAACTCTCTCAGCATCGTTTTCCACTCTTAAGCCAGGATCAAGTTAACATAGTGGAAAACTCTTAATTAACAATAAGTTGCTATGTTTTTTCCACTATCGCATCTATCACCCACACGCCGAGTGGAAAATACCGTAAAAACAATAGGTTATGTCCGAGAAAGGGAGGCCAGAACCTCACACGCGGGTTTTTAGCTGCGCGCGCCATGGCAGCCGCTTGCCGTCGCCTCACCGCTTCTGCGGATAGATCGGCTCGCCGCGCTTCAGCATCTCGACAAAAGCCTCGATCTTCTTCCTGCGCCCCGCCTCCGTCTTCATGTTGTGCGTTCGAAACGCCAGCGCGAACCGGTTCTGGGCGGAAAGCTTTGCCAGCATCTCCTTCGCCTTCGGCTCGGCGTCGATGGCGGCCTGCAGATCGTCAGGGATCTTCATGTCCTTGCCTGAGGCATAGGCGCGGTCCCAGCGGCCGTCGGCCTTGGCCGCCTCGACCTGTTTCAGCCCGTGTTCGGTCATGCGGCCCTCCTCGACCAGGCGGGCGACATTGTCGATGTTGATCTTGCTCCAGATGCTCTTCTTGCCGCGCGGCGTGTAGCGCTGCAGAAAGCTCTTGTCGTCGAGCGGCTTGCGTATGGCGTCGATCCAGCCGAAGCACAGCGCCACGTCGATGGCCTGCTTCGGCGTGATCGAGGCGAGGCCCGAGCCGACCTTGTGGACCTTGATCCAGACCTCGCTCTCGCCGGCATGATTTTCGCGCAGCCAGGCGTAAAAACTGTCGGGATCGGGGAATTCATGAACCTTGTCGGGATCGACCTTGAACGGCGCCATCATCACCTCGTTGTTGCCGGGCCGGCTGTATCGGCTGTCGATGCCAGTTTCCGTCAGCGGCGTCGATACCCCCTAGCCTATTGCGAGCCGGCTTGCGCCCAAGCCGGCGCTCATGGCAGTTTCCCGGCTGGTCGAGCCGGGCAAGGCAGACTGCAATTCGGGGGAAATGCCATGCGATCGATGTTACTCGGCCTCATCCTTCTGCTGCCGGCCTCGGCGCTCGCCGAACCCATCGAAACCCAGAAGATCATCACCGCGCTGACCGGCGACTTCAATGGGGACGGCGCCGCCGATCTGGCGATGATCGTCGAGACCGAGCCCGAAGACGATACCATGGACATGCATTTCTTCCTGAGGGACAAAAAGTACAATTTTCTGAAACCCGCCGGCGTCGTGCATGAGCAGGTCTACGGCGAATGGAACGACTACGACCAGCCGCATTATGAGGGCTCCGGCATCGAACCGGAGTTGACCTTGCTGCCCAACGGCTCGATCAAGATCTATCTGCCGGGGCTGATCGGCCCCGGCGAGCGGACCGACATGACGCTGACCATCGCCTGGCGCAACGAGGCCTTCGTCGTCGCCGGCGTTGCCTATGACCATTACAAATACCAGTCCGTTGTCGTCTACAGCAGCTGCGACTACGACGTGCTGACCGGCAAGGGCAAAAGTATGCAGACGCAGGATGATGACAGCAAGGTGAACAGTATCGTGTCTGTCGAAGGCCAGGTCGTGCCCTTCGCGGAGTGGGACACGGGGACGCCTTTTAGGGTATGCGGGGATTGAGGGGGCAGCCAATCTCCCCCCTCGTGGGGGAGATGGCCGGCAGGGGGGCCGCTGTCCCGCCAACGCACCGGCCAGTGTCAGCCACGTTTATCCCGCGATTCTTGTCAGAAAATATAGATTGAGAGGTCGCGATCCTTCGCGCCCCCCTCTGCCCTGCCGGGCATCTCCCCCACTTGGGGGGAGATTGGCTTCACTGCAGATGCGGTTTCTTCAAAAAGCTGTTTCGGTCGGCGGATTTCACTCGCAGCCAAGTCTCACGACCGTCACGCACGACCCTGAGAGGAATCTCCGAACCCGCCGGATTCTGCCATAGCTTGCGGTAGAAATCGGCGAGACCGTCGACCTCGCCATCGCGCACGTCGGAGATGATGTCGCCCTGGCGCAGGCCGGCCTTGGCGGCGGGGCCGCCTTCGGCGACGCTCATCACCACGACCGCACCGTTCGACTCGGCCGAGAAGGCGCCGAGCCATGGGCGCGGCGGCTTCGCCACCTGGCCGCGCGTCAGGAGATCGTCGAGGATCGGGGTCAGAAGGTTGATCGGCACGACCATGTTGATGTCGGCGACCTCGCCGTTGCGGCTCATCTGCAAAAGCAGCGAACCGATGCCGAGCAGGCTGCCATCCTGGCCGATGAGCGCCGCGCCGCCCCAGGACGGATGCGCCGGGGCAATGAAGATCGCCTCGTCGAGCAGATATTCCCAATAGCCGGCGAATTCCTGCTTGGTGACGATGTGTGCCTTGACCGAGCGGCCGGTGCCGTCGGCAAACACCACGGGGTCGCCGATCTTCGCCTTCGAGGCGTCACCCAGCGCCACCGCCGGCAGGCCGAGCGGCGCCAGCGCCTGCACTAGGCCGAAGCCTGTCTCCTGGTCATAGGCCAGCGCATGCGCCGGCACGACGCGGCCGTCCTGGTCGGTCAGCCAGACCTCCTCGGCCTCGGTGATGAGATAGCCGATGGTGAGCACCAGCCCGTCGCCGCGGATGACGACGCCGCTGCCTTCCCGGCGCGTGCCCAGGGCATTGGCCGTGAAGGCATCGTCGGGAACCATGGCGCGCACGCCAACGACGGAGCGCAAGAGCGGGGAAACGGGATCGATCGGCATGCGGTCATCCTGGCAGATATGCGTGGGCAGTATCCTCTATAGGTATGCCGCGCTGCACAGGGCGCAAGGGCTTAGGCAACAAGGCAATCATTTCAGAGGCTGGCGCTGCCCCTCATCCGCCTGCCGGCACCTTCTCCCCGTATAGTGACGGGGAGAAGGGAGATGGCCGCAACATCGGCGCTCTTGGCAACGCTGGCAATTGGGGAAATCAGTAGGCGACAGCGTCCTTCTCCCCGTCACTATACGGGGAGAAGTGCCCGGCAGGGCGATGAGGGGCGGCGCCGACATCGATAATAGTTCAACACAAGTTGAACCTTTCTGAATTGCACCTATGTGTTCCCGTATCTAGGTTCCGCCGACTTTTCCGCCATCAGTCTCGCGCCGTCGCGCAAGTCGTTTCGCCCGCCAAACCAAGGAATTTCCCGCATGACCGAATACACCCCGCCGAAAGTCTGGAGCTGGAAGAAAGCCAATGGCGGTACGTTCGCCAGCATCAACCGGCCTATTGCCGGTCCGACGCATGACAAGGTGCTGCCGGTCGGCAAGCATCCGCTGCAGCTCTATTCGCTGGCGACGCCGAATGGGGTCAAAGTGACTGTCATGCTGGAGGAGCTTCTGGCGCTCGGCCACAAGGGCGCCGAATACGACGCCTGGCTGATCCGCATCAACGATGGCGACCAGTTCGGCTCGGGCTTTGTCGAGGTCAACCCCAACTCCAAGATCCCGGCGCTGCTCGACCGCAGCGGCAAGACGCCTGTCCGCGTCTTCGAGTCCGGCTCGATCCTGCTTTATCTCGCGGAAAAGTTCGGCGAGTTCCTGCCGACCGAACAGCCGGCGCGCGCGGAAACCTTGTCCTGGCTGTTCTGGCAGATGGGTTCGGCGCCCTATCTCGGCGGCGGCTTCGGCCATTTCTACGCCTATGCGCCCGAAAAAATCGAATACGCCATCGACCGCTTCGCCATGGAGACCAAGCGCCAGCTCGACGTGCTCGACCGGCGGCTGGCGGAGACTGAATATCTCGGCGGCGCCTTCTATTCGATCGCCGACATGGCGGTATGGCCCTGGTATGGCGGCCTTGCGCTCGGCCGCATGTACAATGATTCCGCCGAATTCCTGTCGGTGCAGGACTACGAGCACGTACAACGCTGGGCCAAGGCGATCGACGCCCGCCCGACGGTGCAGCGCGGCCGCATGGTCAACCGCGCCTTCGGCGACCCGGCCATGCAACTGCACGAGCGCCACGACGCCAGCGATTTCGAGACGAAGACGCAGGATAAATTGGTGGTGGCGGAGTGAGCTAATCTCCCCCCTTGAGGGGGAGATGGCCGGCAGGCCAGAGGGGGTCGGCTCGACTGGGCGCGACCTCCTGCGACTGATGAAGGTTAGCGCTCCACGCGCGGCGACCCCCTCTGTCGCCTTCGGCGACATCTCCCCCTCGAGGGGGGAGATTAGCCCATCAATTTCGCCAGCCTCGGCACGCCTTCACCCACGGCGCGTTCATCTGCGAGCGTAAAGCTCATCCGCATCGTGTTGCGGCCCGAACCGTCGGCGTAGAATGCGTTGCCCGGCACGAACGCCACGCGGGCTTCCTTGACCGAGCGGGCGAGCAGCGCGGTGGCATCCGAACCCTCAGGCAACGTCAGCCAGACGAACATGCCGCCTTCCGGTCGGCTCCAGCTGACGCCATCCGGCATTTCCGCTTCGAGTGCCGCAAGCAAGCCGTCGCGGCGCTGGCGATAGGCGCCGATCAGCTTTTCCACCTGGCCGTCATACACGGCCTCGGAGACGCGGTGCATGACCAGCTGGTTGATCGACGGGCTGTGCAGGTCCGACGCCTGCTTCATCAGCACCAGCCGCTCGACGACGCGGCGCGGCGCGCAGACCCAGCCGACGCGCATGCCCGGTGACAGGATTTTCGAGAACGAGCCGCAATAGAGCGTGCGGGCGTTTTCGATGCCGCCGGAGCGTTCGCAGTCGAGCGCCAGGATCGGCGGCTGGCCCTCGCCGTCATAGCGCAGCGCGCGATAGGCGGCGTCCTCGATGATAGCAATGTCGAGCTCGTCGGCGAGGTCAAGCACCGCCTCGCGCTGCTGGCGGTTCAGCGTCTCGCCGGTCGGGTTGGCGAAATCGGGCACCAGATAGGCGAATTTCACCTTGCCGCCTGCAGCGGCAGCAGCGGCCTGGTAGGCGGCAGGCGTCATGTTGCCGCCGTCCGGCGTCAGCCGGTCGTAGCGCGGTTCGTAGGCGTTGAAGGCCTGCAGCGCGCCGAGATAGGTCGGCCATGTTACCAGTGCTGTGTCGCCGGGCGACAGGAAAAGCTTGCCGAGATAATCCAGCGCCTGCTGCGAGCCGGAGGTGATGAAGATGTTGTGCTCGTCGCAGGCAATGCCGAGCTTGCCCATCTGGCCGGCCAGCCATTTTCTGAGCGGCAGATAGCCTTCGGAGACCTGATACTGAAGTGCTGCGCTCGCCTCCGCACCGCCCAGCACCGAGGCATAGGCATCGGCGATCGCCTGGGCCGGAAACAAGGCCGGATCGGGGATGCCGCCGGCAAAGGAGATGATGTCGGGCTGGTCGAGCAGTTTGAGCAGCTCGCGGATTTCCGACGCCTTCATGCGCGAGGCGCGCGACGCCAACAGGTCCATCAAACTCACGAGCCCACCTCCCGGGATACGGCATCTGGTCCAGCATGACCGTTCTGGCCATGCGATTTAGGTCAATCTGACTGACCTATTATCAGGCTCCCTCACCCGCTGGAATAGCCAAACCCTCATTCCGCGTGGCCCAGACGAAAAAGCAAACACATTTCTGCCCTGGACAGGGAAAATTGTTGCGCGCCGAGGGGCGCGGATGCAACCTCATTCCGAGCGGACCGGCATAAAAAGAAAAGCGGTCTCAACAAGGGGGGTAAAATGACGCTTGAGCTCATCGGGGCCGGATTCGGCCGCACCGGCACATGGTCGACCTTTGCCGCGCTGAACAGGCTGGGCCTTCCCAGCTATCACATGCAGGAAGTCATCCTCAACAAGGCCAACAAGGGCCATCTCGACTTCTGGCGCAAGGTGGCCAACAGCCCGCCCGGCAGCCAGCACGACTGGACCAGAGTCTTTGCCAATTACAAGGCGACGGTCGACAATCCGGGATGCTGCGTGTGGCGCGAATTGATGGCCGCCTATCCCGACGCCAAGGTGCTGCTCACCCTGCATCCGCGCGGCGCCGAGGCCTGGTACGACAGCACCATCGACACCATCCACTTCACCGAGACATTGTGGCAGTTCAAGGTGCTGGAATGGCTGACGCCGTTCGGCCGCAAATTCGGCGACATGTCGCACAGGCTGATCTGGGGCCGCACGCTTGCCGGCGTGATGGACGACCGCGCCAAGGCGGTGGCGCGCTACAACGCCTATACCGAGGAGGTGATAGCGGCCGTGCCGCCGGAGAAGCTTCTGGTGTTCAAGGTCAGCGATGGCTGGGCGCCGCTCTGCGGCTTCCTCGGCGTGGCGCTGCCCAACGAGCCTTTCCCCAACCTCAACGACCGCGAAAGCGTGAAGAAGATCATCCGCGACATCATCAAGGGCAGCTACATCATGCTGGGGCTGTCGGTGGCGGCGGTGCTTGCGGCGGTCGCGGCGCTGTGGTGGTGGCTGGGGTAGCCGCCGGACCGTCAGAATATTGCTACTTGCGCGTGATCCAGCCGAGCAGATCCGGCTCGACGTCTTCGTGGTCGGTCAGGTCGCGAACCAGGGAGGCGGCGAGCGCGCGCCACCGCTTTTCCGGGACATTGTCTTCCATCACCGATTTGATGAAGGCGGCGCGCAGGATGGCGCAATCGAAGGCGGATACATCGAAAAGCAGTTCTGCCATTTCGGTTTTCCCCGTTCACATCGGGCGCGCGAGCCTGTCGAAGTCTCAGGCGCCAGCGCCCCATACAATGGTCGACGACAGCGGATTCATACTCTTGCCGAACCAAGGTTCAACACAATTCGATTGTACGGTTTTTACCAAGCGATTGCGGTTCGTTGCCCGCTTTTGCGCCGATGCTAGATTTGCCGGGCGGCCTCTCCCCAGATGGCCGCAAATGGCCGGCGCGGCTCTGGCAACATGCTTTCACCGGCATTCGCGTCGGCCATTTCCAGCCCGTGCCAGGCTCAGCCCAGCAGCCGTTCGTATTCGGCCTCGGCCTGGCCGTAGAAACCATCGGCGACGGCGATCAGGCCATCCCGGTCGCGAATGACGATCTCGCCGCGCCGCGACCGGATCAGGCCGCGCCCTTCCAGGATCTGCAGGCCGATGGTGACGCCCGGACGCCTGACGCCGAGCATGACGGACAGGAACTCATGCGTGATCTGGATCTGATGGCCGACCACCCTGTCGTCGCACATCAGGAGCCATCTGGCCAGCCGATCCTCGAGCTTGGCGCGGGCATTGCTCAGCGCTGTGGATTTGGTCTGGCCGTGCAGATAATGGGCATAGCGCAGCAGGAAGGCGCGAAGCGTCGGGCTTTTCTGCAACGCTGCCTTGAACGGCTCGGAACCGATGCACACCGCCTCGCCCGGCATCTGCATGTAGCAGTCATGGGGCGCCCAGTCGGCGCCCATCACCAAGGCGGAGCCCGACATGCCTTCGTGGCCGATGATGCCGACCTCGGTGTCCAGGCCCGGCCGGTTCCTCGCCACCACCGAGGCCAGGCCGTTTTCCAGGAAGCAGACCGAGGCGACCGGCTCGCCCGCCATTTCGAGCGGGGCTTTGAGATCGAGCACACGATGGTGCAAATGCGGCGCAAGCAGTGCGAAGTCGGCCGGGTTCATGCGGCGCAAGAGGCCGCTTTTCTCCTTGCTGACCGACTGGTCCATCGCTCTCTCCCGTCAAGGGCAAGAGCACATGTCATCTCCCAGCCGTCGGCGCCCTGCCCAAATGCAAACGGTCATTGGACGATAGCTGACTCGGATTCAGCCATTGTACTTCGTACAAAACCGACAAATCAGGGGCGACGCCCCATCAATCAATCCAGCAGCTTTTTCCTGGATCAGCGCTTCGGGCGGTCAGCCGCAACCATGCGCGCTTCGCGCACGATGGACGAGCGATCGTTGCCGATCAGCGATGCGATCTCTTGTATCTGCTGCTCGGAGGCCCCGGTTTCCCGCGCCAAGGCCGCGAGCGTCTCGGCGCTCAGACCGGACTGTCTCGGTTGCTCCGCCATGGCTCCAATGCCTCCTGTCGGGGCAGGAGTGCGATGGTCGCTCCCAAGCGTCAGCGCCCATTGATGTGGCCGACGATGCTGCACTGTACGCTTCCGAACAATCGATGGCGAGCGATATATTAGCGACGCTGGATGCGGCCCTAGAACGGCAGCCTTATCTCATCGATCGACCTCGACTCCGTCCAGCCAATGTCCTTCTGGATCTCCGTCGGCAGCGCATTCAGTGCGCGGACGGTCTTCCTGTGCTTGCTGGCGCGCGCCAGGGCAGCGCGAATTCTGCTGAGACTTTCAAACATCGGTTACCTCCATGCAGCAGCAGAGCGCTGCCTTAGGCCCGCTCTTGCGCCACCTCTGTAACCGATCGATTGCGCGGCAACGGTGAAGCGCTTCACAAACCGATGCCGCCAGAAACATTTGTATACAAATCAATTCAGGGAACGGGAGAGTCGCTAAGGAGGCCGCGCCAGACTGCCCGCGTCCAAAAGGCCGATATCCGCGTCGAGCTTGCGGGACGCTGGACCAAGGGCATCTGCAATTTCGAGAAAATGGGCGGCATGCACCATTTCGGCGGCACGGCGAGCGAGCAGACCGACTTCCGTCACAGCGTGGCGGTGAAGCTCGACCATGCGAAGTTTTGCGATCTGATCGTGGCTGCGCTGGAGCGGCTCAAGGGGTGACTCCCTCTTCCCGGGCAATCGCGTAGGATGCGCCGCCTTATGCGATTGCCCTGCCCTCCGGCGTCCGCCCGCCTCGGCTATGGACGAATCCCATCATGCGCAATAAGGATGGGGTCTGCCGTGGCGCTTTCGCGCCGAGGCAGGCGACGTTCGATCAATGACGCTGCGCCGGGCGCCTTTGACGCCCCGCAAAAGTGTCGATACCGGGGGATCTGGTCATGACCGACAACAAGCCGACCGTAGACGTAACCAAGGACTGGCAAGCAACGCAGGGCCAGAAGTCCGGGGCCACGCGGCTGCGCCTGTTCGCCGTGCTGTCGTGGGTCATCGCCATTGGCGGCGAGATCGCCGGGATCGTACTGCTCTACAAGCACAAATTCGACCAGGGCAACCTGCCGCTGCTGATCGGCATCCTGGTCGGGATCGCGATCTTCGCCATCGCCGGCAGCCAGCTCTGGAAGGCGGCCAACCGGAAGGACCCGGCCCGCGAATCCGACACGTTCCGGTTCTTCGTCCAGAACCAGCTCGGCGCGATCATCACCCTGATTGCCTTCCTGCCGCTGGTTCTCTTGATCCTCAACGACAAGAACATGGACCCGAAGAGCAAGAAGGTGGCCGGCGGCATCGGCGCCGTGCTGGCCGTGCTGGCGACGCTGATCGGGGTCAGCTACCAGCCGCCATCGGTCGAGCAGTACACGCAGGACATGAACTCGTGCGCGGAACAGATCAAGGCGGGGCAGCCGACGACGGCCTGCTCGCCCGAAGTCGCCGCCCAGGCGCAGGCGATCGCCACCGACTCCACCACGGTGGCCGCGGCGACGAAGGACGCGGCGCACCCCAATGGCCAGGATATCGTCTACTGGATCGCGCCGGAAAACGGCGCCGCCAAGTCCGACACCGAGCATGTCTTCCACCTCTGCGCAGCGGTCAGCCCGCTGAAGGACAAGACCGTCAACAGCGGCTCGGTAACGCAAGCCTACGCCCAGAACGCCATCCGCATCACGAAGCAGATCGAGATGGAACAGAAGCAGTGCGGGTTTACGGCTGCGCCGTGAATGAGGCTGCGGGCTGGCGTGGCCGATTGGGTGCGCCAAACTGGTGGTCCACATCATAGTTGTCCGTCAGTGGCGTGCGGTCCCTCGTGGCGCGAAGGCTTACATGGCGGGACTAGACGCAACGTAAGCGGCTGGGGCACGCCAAATCCCTGGCAGGGGCACGACGAAAATTGAATGTCGCATTTGGGCCGCTTCCTGCCTGTCCGGTTTCGGGTGGTAGCATTCGGAAAGCGGACACACTCGTTGACTGGCGCGACAGCTAAATCCCGTTTGCCGGACACGGCGAGGATGCCGAGTGCCTCTCGGATATCGATGTGATGAAGCCTTTCGCGTTCGTGTCGACAGGATTCAATGGATCTCGGCCGGCGGTGACAACCAGGGCGCACAACATGGCCATCGTGCGGAACTCCCGTCGCCAGTTATGTCGCCGAGCCGATGCGCCCCACGCCCGCCCTCTAGACCGAGGACAGCCCCGAGACCAAGACACGGAAGGCCGTACCCAACCCGCGGAATGAGAGTCTGATCAACCGTCGTCTCTGAGCTCCACCCCCAGCCCTGTGCAGCTTCAGCCGATCCGACTGCATGGCAAACCTGCCAAGCAGGCGAGCCTTCTTGCCTTCAACCTTTGACAGGGAACATGAGAGACTAGTCGTTCAGCTTTCCGCCACGGTGTCCCATCGTCATCTTGGATGCGTACATCGTCGGTGAACGCTTGCCTGGAAGGTTCGCCTCGAGGACGATCTGTTCGACAAAGCCCTGGTTCATCTCCAACTCCACGCATTCGTTGAGCTTATCGACGAGCCAAACCGCGTAGCCTTCAGGTTCCTTGGCGTCAAATTCCGAATCGTCCGCCGGAATCTTGGGTTCCGGAAACGCCGGGATGATCATTATCTTGGGCTTTGGCAAATCGTAGGTATGTCCCTCATAGGCATAACCGACAATTATCCCGCACGATGTTTTCTGTTCTGGAGATGATCCGAGCATGAAGGTACTGCCTACCGTTGAAAGGACCGCAGCGCCAAAATTCTTCAGGTCGATCTTGAAATGGTAGGAGACTCTGATTGGTATTTTTGGAAATGGGATATTTCCATTTATTATATCTTGGCGGCCTTTGTTGCTGTCATACTTCTTCAATACTTCAAGTGCGTTGACATGTTGCTCGTCGGTGATAGGTTCCCCAGGCGCGGTTTCGACATACATGCCGGTGTCACCAAAGGGTGCTGGCGCACCGGGCACGCTGAGTCCAATTTCCGCCCCCAAGCCATAGAGCCTAACCTGTGTTGCGTTGTAAGCGCCTGACGGAAAGGTTAGTGTCGGTCGGTGATAGTCGTCGCTCATTTTCCTCGCTCCTTTTTGCTGCATCCTTCAGTTCACAAGATCTCCCGCCAGCTGAAATTCTCATCGAATTTTTCCGCGAGCATCGGCGCGACGCGATCGCTGGAGTCCACCACCAACGCCGCGGCCTTTTCGAACGACAGGTCGTCCGCATCGAGGCGTGGCCATGCCTGAGCAAGTGCGAGAGCCACCTCGTCCCTTGCTCTGATCAGCATGCTCTTGAACATGAAGGGCCGAGCGCGGAAGGCGCGGGACGTGAAATCCGAAATGCGCTGCATGTCGGATTGGTCGACATCCTTGATATCGATCCCCAGCAGCCGCTCGTCGGCCAACCCCTCGTGCACCAGTGCCGCGTGGTAGACGTGGACGATCGTGTCGAACACAGCCCCCGTGAATGGCCGTGACCTGTCATGGATTTCCGCCGTCACCTCCGACATGCGGCGTGCGTTGCTGGCGAGGCGGATCTGCCGATCGCCAGTCAGCTCGGCAATCCGGTTCAACTCATTGAGAACAAGCAGGTTGCCATTGCAGTGCCGCAGCAGCCGGTCCATGCCGCTGTCGAAATTCAGGAAGGACAAGAGCGAGACCAGATCCGAGCTGGCTTCGTGGAACGGTCCGAAATCGCCTTGAGTCAGGCCGCCAGTTGGTGTCCCGAACAGCGAAAACAAGATTGCGTGGCCGACCTCATGTGCGATCACATCGAAGTTGAGCGCATAGGGATAGTTGCCTCCGTCGATGCCGCGCTCTCGGCCGAGTTCCAGATAGCCATAGCCCGATTGCGCATTCTCCCAGTCGACGAAGGGGATGATTTCGAGCCGCTCGAACGTCTCGGCGAAATACCAGACAATCGGTTTGCCGAGGTAGCTTTCCCAGATGTCCAGCACGCGGCTGACCGAGGCGAAAGCGTGCGCAGAAAGGAACTGCCGCGAGGTCAAGGAAAGCTGATCGAAATGGCCGTCAAAGCCAGCCTGTGCAGGTGGAAAGGTTTCGCCGACAAACGGTGGCAGATAAGGGTAGTCGTAAGGCTCCTTGTCGAGGAGCGGATCGCGAACGTAGATGCGGTGATCTTCCGGGCCGGAGCGGATCAGATCGGGTGGAGTAGAAATCCATACTGTTTCGGGTGTTCCGTAACCCGAAAGGTGAGGGACCTGCGGGTAGACCAGGAACCGCGTACCCAGCACACCTTGCGCAACGGCACGATCGACCGCGTCCAATTGCTTGGCCCCCTCTGACGATGCCACGCTATCACGGTGCTTACGTTACGTAAATCGTCGGCCGCCAAGAGGTCAGGGCCTATAGCGCCAGCCCCGCATCATCCATATCCTTGGAGAAGGCCGTGGTTAGCTGTAATTCCGGCACGGGGTATGCTTTTTCAAATGCTTGCTCTCGCAAAAGTTCGAGTGCCCGCAGGGCATCTTGCTTTTTTTGCTGGACGAAAGCGGCGCCGAGCTCCCTGCACAATTTCTCGACGTCGTCCTTGCCGTCGTGCGCATCCCGGACCATCCGTGCCAGGGTGCGATCGCGAAAATTGACGGCCTGCGCCGCACCCTCGAGCCTCGCCTGCTGTTCGGGTGAAATCACGCCGCGCCGGCAAGCAGCACGAAGGGTCCGGCGCAGGTCAATCAGCGCATGCGTCAATTGAGCGAAATTCACCTCGGCCGGTCCATGCAATACCGCTACTGCGTCGTCGGGTGCAAAGGCGCAGCGGCGATACCATCGGTAGATAAGCCCGACGCCTTGCATATGGGGGAACAGCTCGGCTGCTCGAAGGGCACCCATGCTGGCCGCGCCGACGACATGAATGCCGCGGCTGAGGGCCCACAGGATTTCCTTGTGCCGAACCGCCGGCTCGGTCTGAAAACCGCCATCTATGAGAAGGATCGCACTCGGGTCGAAATGCTGCACGGCCGAAACGATCGAGCCTTGCACGGCC
This sequence comes from Mesorhizobium sp. P160219, assembly GCF_057786095.1. Classification (NCBI taxonomy): domain Bacteria; kingdom Pseudomonadati; phylum Pseudomonadota; class Alphaproteobacteria; order Hyphomicrobiales; family Phyllobacteriaceae; genus Mesorhizobium; species Mesorhizobium sp. P160219. The sequence goes on along the minus strand of NZ_JBYNWG010000001.1, from coordinate 3,308,436 downwards.
GGGGGAAGGCATACCGCATCGACGACCTTCAACGCGTCGGAATGGGACACGGTAGGGCCAGTGAAGACGAGTTTCGGGCGCATAATCCCTACCCCTGCAAGAGCGGCTGCAAGGCAGGGATGACAATCCTGACAACCGACAGGGCGTCGAACGGTTTCGTTCCCACCCGGATTAGGTGAACCGCATCGAACCCTCTCTCTTCGAGAATTGCCAAGAGGACCGACAGCCCGTCCGACGCCGTGTTGAACTTCTGCTCGGCGAACGCGCCGAAATCCACGCTGTGCGGGCCGTCGCGGAGGAGCCGGCGATGCGCTGCAATCACCTGCCGATCGGGGTATTTCGGATAGGACGCGCGCGTCAGGTCATCGCGCGCGCCCGAGATCGCCGCCAGACGGGCCTGGGCCGCTTCGTAGATGGCGTGCACCGCCGCGCCGGCGGGACTGAAACCGGCAGCCGAGCCATCAGCCGGATGATCCAAAAGGACCGTTTCTGTCGGTTCGTCTTCCAGCAGATGGCACCACACCACCGGTATGCCCAACGGCGACAAAGCTTGCCAAAGGCCAACCAGCACGTTCTTGGCCGCCAAAGTTTCCAGGAGATCGCGGAGCGACGGATCATCGATCGTCTCGGGATCGATGCGTTGACGGTGGAAAAACCCGTGGGTCCGGTATGCCGTGGCGATCGCGTCGCGTTCGATGCATTCAAGCATGCCATGAACGATGGCATCCGGCTCCGCGAAGCCTGCTGCCAAACCGCTCGTCGATGCCGCGAAAATGCCGTCATGGGGCAGCGACGGCAACACATAGGCGGTGTGCACGAGCTCGAACGGGACCAGGTCGCGGCTGCCGGTAAGAAGATTGTCTGCGGCTACCCACGCGGTCTCCCTGCCGCGCCATCCCGGCGCGGTGCCCCCTTGGAGATACCTTTCGAAACGATCTGGCGGGATGCCCAATTGATCGGCGCAGCCGACGACTGGTTCGAAATTCGCCACCTGCTCTGCAAAGAAGCTCTCGGCCGATTCCAGCATGGCCGATATCCCGGCTTGCACCAGGGTGGCGCCCTTGCCTTGCGCGACCGCGTTGGAGAGCGAGAAAGGTCTTGTCACCTGCACGACCGGGATGCCGAGCTGGTCGAGCCCGGTGATGTCGGCGATCCGCGTGATGCCCAGGCCTTCGCGCATCTTCATCAGCCTCGCCAGCGCCTCGTCGGGCGGCGGACCAAGGCGTTGATATCGCTCCAGCATCGCGGATGCTCTTGCAGGGCCCGCTAGTGCCGAACGGCCGATTCGGGATTGACGATCAGCGCGGCGCCCGGCTCGAGAGCGGATTTCGCACGTTCGACCCGATCGCGATAGCGCGACGACAGTTCAGGCGACAGGCCTGATGATTGAAGGGTCTCGTATGTACTGACGAGGAAAGGCACGGCACTTTGCTCCGCGGCTATGGCGATGCTCTTTTCGAGGGCAGCGATTACGTCCGCCTCCGCATCGCCCTGGAGAAGAAGTAGCTCCGCCCTTCGCCTGTAGAGCTCTGCCAGCCAGAAGCGGCTGCCGCCGGCCTCGGCCTGCGCCACAGCCGAGCCCAGCAACGCGAGCGCCTCATCGACCTCGGCAGTTCGTGTCAAAAGCTCTGCCAGCATGCCGCAATAGACCGGTTCGTCCTCAGGCGTCTGGAACTCGCCATGGAGGCCAAGGCCTTGCCGCATTTTCTCCCTGCCGCTCTCGACCTGGCCGGCGTTGCCGTCGCACCAGCCTTCGAAGATTTGCGCTGCGGCGGCGAGAGCGGGCATATAATGGCGCTCCGTCAAGTGGCGCAGATCCGCTATCACGCTTCGTAACCTCGAAAAATCTCGGCGATAGCAATGCAGCATCGCCTCGTTGAGATAGGCATGTGCGATGCTGCCGGCATGTCCGGTTTGCTGCGCCCAGCTCCTAGCTTCCGACATCGAATGGATCGCGCTTGCCGGCTTTCCGACAAACCAAAGCGACAAGGCGCGGTGGGCGAGCCCGCAGACCCTCGCGTCATGCCCGCCGAACAACGCAGCATTGGCTTTGCCCTGGCCGTGCTCATAGAGCGAAAGTCCTGCGTCGACTGCCGCGATGCAGCGGTCGTGGCGGCCAAGATTGAAGTCGATTGCCCACACGCAATGCCTGGCCTGGAGTTGCACTTCGGCATCCTCGACATCCCTGAGATCGCTGAGCACCACTTCCGCGCGCTCGCCGTCCATGACGGTATCCGTGAACCACCAGCCCCAGTAGATCGGGAACCACTTGGCCCGCTCGGCCACCGGCCGCCGCCGGGCTATCACCACGCCGTCCTCGTACAATTTGCGGGCGGGCCCCGAGTTCGGACCTTCGACAGCGGTCAGGATGGGACCGAGCACGATCATGGCCGATAGCCGCAGCGCGTCTCGCCTGTCGGCTGCCGCAACGTGCTCGCAGAGCGCCAATGCATGCTCGAGTATCTGCCTCGCTTCCGCCATTGCCGAGCGCGACGAGCTTTCCGTGCCTGCGATCACGAACTGAGCGATCGCGTCCTCCATAAGGCCTGCGCGCTCGGCGTGCTCGGCGACCTCGGCGGTGCTCAGCCACCCGGCCAGGTTTCGGTTGCGGCTCACCGCGGCAAACAGGTGGCGATGCAAGGCCTGCCGTTTCTTGCGCAGCGTTGCGTTGTAGATCGTCTCCTGGATAAGCGCATGGCGCACGCCATAGACCGGAACGCCAAAAGGCCGCACGCGGATCAGGAACCCGGCCTCGCTCAGTGAATCCAGCGCGTTTGTGATGATTTCGTCGTCGAGCTCCGGCAACAACGCGCGCAGCAATTCCTGATTGAAACGATTGCCCGCGACGGCCGCGGCGCGCGCGACTTCACGTGCCGGCCCTAGCGTTTCGAGCCTGGCCTCGATCACGCTTTCAAACACCGAGGCATGACTGCGCGTCGCGGTCTGCGCCAGCCGATCCGTTGCCGAGGCCGCGTTCTCGGCCATCCACTGGCAGATTTCTTCGATGAACAGCGGGACGCCTCCGGTCACGCGTTCCACCACGTCGAGCAATTCCGGGGAAGTTGAAGGCTTGCCTTGCGGCCACATGGCCGCGATCGCCAGCCGCGTTTGCTCGCGGTTGAGCGGCTTTAGCGAGATATGCCTTGGATTCGATGCTCCCAGCCAGCTCCCGGATTCAGGGCGCGTGGTCGCGATGACAAGCGCCCGGAAGTGACGGGCCGACTGTGCAAGCTCAGCCAACAATTGTCTAGACGTCAGGTCGATCCAATGGATGTCCTCGACCACCAGGACGATCGGTCCGCTGGCGCACAGGGCTTCGAGCGAGTGGCGAACCGCCCAATTGGCTTTCGCGCGCATCGCCTCGGCGTCGATTTCCTTAAGCATCGGATCGGCTCCCGCAGCGCCGAGCAGGAACGAGAAGACGTCTATGATTTCAGGATCGCGGACGTCATGATCGCGGAATACTTCTGCCACAGCGGCAGCGCTCAGCTGTCCTTCGTTGCCGGCGAAATCGCCGCGTACGTTCTGTAGCAGCGGATGCAGCGCCGAGCGCAAGCCGCCGGGCGTGCACTGGAAGAGCAGCAGTTTCGCGCGCTGGTGACGCGTGCGCCGGCGCACTTCGTGAAGAATGCGCGACTTGCCGATCCCGGCCTCGCCCTCGATCACCACCACGCCGCCGTTTCCTGCAACGGCGCTGTCCCATGCTTCGGCGATCGTGGCAAGTTCGGCCTCGCGATCGACGAGCGGACTGCTCAGCCGCCCGAAGGCGAAGAAGCGGTCGACCTCGCGCTTGTGACTCAGCGCGCGCCAGACCAGCTCCGGCTCGGCAAAACCCTTGATCGTATGGCTGCCCCTAAAGCTGAACACATGCGACCGTCGCGCCAGGTTGCGTGTCGCCTCCGAGACTAACACCGTATCCGGCTGCGCGATGGCCTGGAGCCGCGTGGCCATCGCGAAGGCAGGGCCGGTGACATTGTCACGACCCGTCTCGGCGTCACCCTTCTGGATCAGGGTCATCGATGTCGCGATTCCGACCCGGACATGCAAATCGGCGCGGCCTTGGTTCGAACCGACGCGCCTGCAGGCGTCGATGATTTCGAGCCCGGCCCGGATCGCCAGCGATGCCGCATCCTTGGCGTCTATTTCGGCAGGAAACAAAGCAACGCCGCCATCGCCGACCTCGACCTCTACGGCACCCGAGCACGACGCGACCGCCTGTCTCGCCGCCCGCTGGAAGGCTGATATCAGTTCCTCGAACTCTTCGATGTCCAGGATGCCAAGAAGGTCGGTCGATCCGACCAGGTCGTAGCAGAGCGCGGTCAGGATCCGGCGCTCATGCCGGGCTTCCGACGCATTGTTGCCGTTGCCGCCCAGAAAACCTGTTGCCACCGACGCCGCCGGCAACGCGACCGGACTCTTCTCCGACATGCTGGGATTTCCTCGCCGAGCACAGTGACGGCAATATTAGCAAAGTGCGATGCTGTTCACAAAACACTTGATCGGTGGGCAGGGCAGGAAAAAGCCGATGCTGGGATCATTATGGAGAGAAATGCTCACGGCGCAAACTCCCCATGGCGTTGACACCAACTGTGACCGCTTTTGGCGGGCGGCCGGGATGACTTCGATGACCGAGATGAGGCGCGAAGCGGCCGTTCCCATACGTTGCCGCAATGCAACAAGGCCCCTCGGGGCCTTGCGCATCACCTCAATAGACGCGCTCTGCCCGCCCCTCACTTCCCCATCAGCTGCTTGGCATTCTCGGCCGTGATCGCGGTGGTCTCCACCGTCACCGTCTTGTCCACCTCGGTCGCGCAATCGAGCAGGATCTTTTTCGACATCTCGATCGCTTCCTTGGCGCCCGTCGGGTAGGTGAAGGTTGCGACCCAGTCGCCCTTGGCCACCGCCTCGATGCCGCCAGCCGGGCCCGGCAGGCCGTCTGTGCCGATGATCTTGACGTCCTTGCCCGCCCCCTTGGCGGCGAGCAGCGCGCCGGCGGCCATCATGTCGTTGGAGGCGTAGAGCACCTTGATGTCGGGGTGCGCCTGCAGCATGGCGGCGAAGGCGACTTGCGCCTTGTCCGGCACCCAGTCGGCGGCCTGCTCGGCGACGATCTGGACCTTCGGGTTTCCCTTGACGCCTTCCTTGAAGCCGTTGAGGCGCTCGACGGCCGGCGTCGAGCTTGGCAGGCCTTGCAGCACCGCCGCCTCGCCGCCATCGGGCAGCAGGGTCTTGGCGGTGTACTTTCCGGCTTCCTCGGCGATCTTGAAATTGTCGCCGCCGATGAAGGCGGTGTAGTCCTTGCCGGGGTCGCCGACCGTCTTGCGGTCAAGCTCGATGACCGGGATGCCGGCATCCATGGCGCGCTTCACCGCCGGCGTCAGCGGTGCGGCCTCGAAGGGCGAGATCAAAAGGATATCGACCTTCTGGGTGATGAAATTGTCGACCTGCGAGGTCTGCGTGTTGACGTTGCCGGCGCCGTCGGCGATCTGCAGCGTGAAGCCGGGCACTTCCTTGGCCGCCGCCTCAAGCTCGTCATTGACGTGCTGGCGGTAGGGCTCGGCATTGTTGGCCTGCGAAAAGCCGATGACGAACTGGCCGTCCTTTGCGCAGGCTTTCACCAGCGGCTCGGCGGCGTAAGCGGAGCCTGCAATGCACAGGCCAGCGCCTGCCAGCAGGACGGCCTTGAGGGTCGATCCTCTTAGTGTCGTTTTCATAACTCACTCTCCTCCTCGTCTGGCCGGGGGGCCAGACCTTGGTTTGACGTTCACGTGTTGCCGTCTCCTCCTTGTTTGTTGGTGCATGTCGTCATCGCAAAACCTTTTGCGCGACATGCACTAACGACCCAACCCCTCGCGGCGGCGAACGAGGGACTGAAGCACTGCCGCCAGGACGATGATCGCGGCGGTCGCGAGCAGCTGCATGGCGGGCGTGATGTTGTTGAGCTGCAGGATGTTGGCGAGCGCGCCCAGCATGATGGTGCCCGCAACGGTGCCGACCATCGAGCCGGCGCCGCCAAACAGGCTGGTGCCGCCGATGACCACGGCGGCTATGGCCGTCAGCTCATAGCCCATGCCGTCATTGGCGCTGCCGAAATTGAACTGGCCGGCATGCACGATGCCGGCAAGGGCGGCGGCAAAGCCGGTGATGGCGTAGACGGAGATTTTCACCATCGAGACCGGCACGCCGGATATGCGCGCGGCGCGCTCATTGCCGCCGACGGCAAAGACATAGCGGCCGAAGCGCGTGGTGTTGAGGACGATGGTGGCGATCGCGGCAAAGACGACGAACACAAGCGTCGCCACCGGCACGGTGTTGTTGAACAGCCGCTCGCCCAGCACGGCGAACACCGGCGGCGCCAGGCCCGGCCCTTCGCCATAGGAAATGTTGATGTACTGGTTGCCGGAGACGACCAGCGCCAAGCCGCGCGCGGCCTGCAGGCCAGCCAGCGTGACGATGAACGGTTCCAGCCTGAAACGCGTCGAGATGGTGCCCTGGATGGCGCCGAAGACGATGCCCAAAGCGAGCACGGCGAGGATGGTGGGGATCAGGCCGAAGCCGCCGGAGATCATCATCGATGCGGTGACGACGCTGGACAGGCCAAGCACCGCGCCGACGGAGAGGTCGATGCCGGCGGTGATGATGACGAAGGTCATGCCGATGGCGATGATGCCGGTCTCCGACACCGCGCGCACGATGTTGGCGATGTTGTCGGGGTTGAGGAACAGGATCTCGCCGTGGCGGCGCGGCGAGAAGATGATGCCGCCGATCGCCACCAGCACCAGGCCGATCAGGCTCTGGAAGCGCACGATCAGCGCCAGCGGGTCGCGATGCTTTTGCGCTGCTGCTGTGACTGGGCTTGCTGCCACGGAAATCTTCTCGTCAGACATCAGGCCTCCCTGCCGTTAGCCGCGGCAAGCACCGTGTGCTCGTCGACGCCGCCCAAAAATTCCGCCACATTGCGCCCCTGGCGCAGCACCACGATGCGGTCGCACAGACCGATCAGCTCCGGCATCTCGCTGGACGCCACCAGAATGCCCAGCCCTTGCGCGGCGAGTGCCCTGAGCCGCTGGTAGATCTCGCCCTTGGCGCCGACATCGACGCCGCGTGTCGGCTCGTCGAGAAGCAACAGGCGCGGGTTGCCGAGGATTTCCTTGGCCAGCACCACCTTCTGCTGGTTGCCGCCCGAGAGCGCGCCGACGGCGATATCGGGGTTCTTCGGCCGGATATCGAACTGACCGAAGGATTCCTTCACCGCCTCGGCCTGGCGGCGCGGCGAGACCAGCCAGTTCGGCGAGATTCGGGATATGACCGACATCACCAGATTGAGGCCGACGGCCATGCGCAGCATCAGGCCCGAGCCCCGGCGGTCGTCGGTGACGAAGGCGATGCCGGCGTGGCGGGCAGCGCTGATCGAATCCAGTTTCACCGGCTTGCCGCCGACAGCGACCTCGCCCTCCCAGCGGCCGGACAGGCCGGTGCCGTAGAGCGCGGACAACAGTTCGGTGCGCCCTGCCCCCATAATGCCGGCCAGGCCGACGATCTCGCCTTCATGGACATCGAGCGAAACGCCTTGCGGCGCCTGCCAGCCGGCGCTGTCGCGGGCGAGCTTGAAGCTGGCGTTCCTCAGGCTGAGCAGCGGCTTGCCCGCGGCCTTGGCGCGTTGCGGATAGAGTTCGTCCAGCGGACGTCCGACCAGCAGCCTGACCAGCTCGGCCTGCGGCGCGTGCGGCTCGGTGATGCCGGCGACACGGCCGTCGCGCATTACCGTCACCCGGTCGGCAATGCCGGGCACTTCCTCCAGCCGGTGCGAGATGTAGACGATGCCGACGCCGGTGGCGGCGAGCTTGCGCATGATATCGAACAGCCGCTCGACTTCGCCGACGGTGAGTGCGGCCGTCGGCTCGTCCATGATCAGCACGCGGGAGGCGTAAGACAGCGCCTTGACGATCGCCACCACCTGGCGCTGGCCGATCGACAGATCCGCCACCATGGCGGCCGGATCGATGGCGATCTCGATGGCTTCCAGCCGCTTCTTGGCCTCGCGGCGCATTGCCGGCACGTCGAGGAAGCCGCCCGGACGCATCAATTCGCGGCCGAGGAACAGATTGGCGGCGACATCGAGCGACGGCACCAGGTCGAGCTCCTGGAAGATGGTGGCGATGCCGGCCGCTTGCGCCTCACGCGGGTTGTTGAAACGCACGGGTTTGCCGTCGATCTCGATGATGCCTTCGTCCGGCGTGTAGACGCCCGACAACAGGTTCATCAGCGTCGACTTGCCGGCGCCGTTCTCGCCGAGCAGCGCGTGGATCTCGCCCGCCTTGAGGTCGAAGTCGACGCCGCGCAGCGCCTGCACGCCGCCGAAGCGTTTGACGGCGCCCGTCATCACCAGCAGCGGCGCGGTCATGTTAGCCTCGTGTGGGTCGGCCTCCCGCAGGAGGCGCGCGCCCGCAGCGTCGCCTGCAGCCGCACCGAACGTGGCTCTGAACCGGTCGCCGCGATGCGGGCGCTGAGCAGGGCTGCCGCCTGCCTGCCTATCTCGGTGCAGGGCTGCGCGACCAGCGTCAGGCGCGGCTCGAAGCAATCGGCCCATTCGAAATCGTCGAAGCCGGCCAGCGACAGATCGCCCGGAATGGTGAGGCCTTTTTCGCGGATGGCGCGGACGGCTCCGATCGTCGTCATGTTGTTGCCGGTGACCAATGCGGTTGGTGGAGACGGCAGGGACAGGATGGCGTGGGTGGATGCGGTCGCCGCCGCCGTGTCGACATTCTCGGCCGAGAGATAGCGCGGCACGCACTCAAGTCCATTGGCGGCGAGCGAAGCCTGGAACGCCTCGATGCGCTCGCGCGTCGTCGTCAGGCCCGGCTGTCCGGCGATATAGCCGATGCGCTTGTGGCCGAAGGAGGCGACATGGTCGATCAGCGCGCGCATCGACGTTTCGTTCTCGACGCCAATCTGGTCGAAGCGCTGGTCGGCGAAACGGTCGATCAGAACGCATGGCATCTTCTTGTCGGCGAGATAGTCGATGGCCCGCTGCGGCGAGCCCGAGGGCGCCAGGATGACGCCGTCGACGCGGCGCTGATGAAAAGCGCGCACCACCTGCAGTTCGCGGTCGGGATCTTCCTGGGTGTCCGACAGGAAGACCATCAGCCCGAGCCGCGCGCATTCGGCCTCGACCGCGCAGATGATGTCGGTGAAATAAGGGTTGGAGATCGCCGAGATGGCCAGGCCGACGCTGTTGGTGGTCGAGGCCTTCAGCGAGCGCGCCAGCTCGTTGGGCTGGTAGCCCATGGCGGCAATGGCGTCGTTGATCAGCCTCGCCTTTTCCAGCGAAACGAAGCGCGTGTTGTTGACGACATGCGAGACCGTCGACACCGACACGCCGGCGCGCCGCGCCACTTCAGCCATTGTCGGCAAGACTTATCAGCGCCTGCAAGCGCTCCTCCCGATGCGTTTTCCGTCCGCTCTGATGGCGGATTTTAAGGGAGCTTAGGGCCATCGAAACGTTTGCGCAATCGATTCGATGCAAATTTTTAGCGGGGCTTATCTCCCCCCTCGAGGGGGAGATGTCGCCGAAGGCGACAGAGGGGGTCGCCGCGCGTGAAGCGCCAACCTTCCATCTGCAGCAAGGACGTCGAGCCCAGTCGCACCGACCCCCTCTGGCCTGCCGGCCATCTCCCCCTCAAGGGGGGAGATTCGCGGTTTCACCGAACTCAGCCACCAGCCCCTCATATTCCTCAAAGGCCGGCAGCGCCTCGTAACTGTGCACCGCAGGCGTGGTTGCCCAAGGCAGCTTCTCGCTGGTCCATGTCTCGATGAACGGCGTGAACCAGCCGGGCTCGTCGAGCATGGTCGGACGCAGATTGACGAACCAGTCGAGCCCTTCGGGGCGCGTGAACATCCAGCTCATGCAATAAGGGCAGAAGTAATGACGCGAGGCGCCGTGCAGCCCGCCGATCACCGGCTCGCCTTGCATGATTTCGAAGCCGTCCGAGGGAATGGCGGCGCTCAGTGAATAGGCGCTGGCCGACATGCGCTGGCAGCCGATGCAATGGCAAGCCATGGTCAAAAGCGGTTTTGCGGAAATCTTTAGCCGCACACGTCCGCAGCGGCATCCGCCTTCGGCCGGCAATTTCAGGGTTGGCACGGCAGTCTCCCACTCTTCGAAGCGCGGTGCTTCAGTCGCCGGTCAGCGCCTTCGTCGTCACCAGCGTGACGCCGGCATCGGTGAAGTCCGCATTGTACCGGGCGATGATCTCGGTCGCGGTTTCGCCTTCAGTGTCCAGCGTCGAGTGCGCATCGGAAACGACAGTGACGCCGAAGCCTTCGGCCAGGGCGCCCTCAACGGTGCCGGCGATGCAGAAATCGGTTTGCGCTCCGGCAAGCACGACTTCGCCGACCCCTTGCCCGGCCACCCAGGCGCCAAGCTCGGCATTCGAGAAGGCGTTGCGGACGGTCTTGGAGAATGTCGGCTCGTCCTTGGCCTGGCCGAGTTCCGGCCATACCGGCCAACCCGGCTCGCCGGGCGCCAGCGGATCGCCGGCCGGCCCGTCATGCCTGACGAAAGCAACCTTGCGCCCCTCGCGCCGCGCCCAGTCGATCAGCGAGCAGGTACGCTCGGCTATGCCAGGCGCATCGTGGATCGGCGGCTCGACGCGGCCGTCGAACATGTTGGTCTGGAGGTCGATGACGATGAGGGGAGCGAGGTTTGGCATGGCGCGAAGATAACGCGGGCGATGGGAGGGTCAAGACGGCGAAGCTGCTGATCTCCCCCTTGGGGAGATTACATGTACCTCACCCGATTCCACCCGCGACCACGTAAGCACCAGCCGTGCGTCCATCCTCCAGCCGGATGACGGCCGTAACGATCGAGCCGTAAGCGCCTCGCCACACACTGTGCATTCTTTCGTGCTCGCCGGCGGGCACCAGGATGCGACCGTGAAAGCTTGTGCCGCTGCGCCGCAGAGCGACCGGTTCGCCATTGACGTGAACCTTGACGCCAGCGGTCTCCGCATCGAGTTCAACCGTCACGGCGATCTCGGCCTGGTCTCCTCGCCGCGTCGTCTCGGCAACAAGCGTAAGCCTCGGCGCCGGCGCATCGCTGGCCCGCAATCCACCAGGCCGCCCCGCAAACGCATCGTCCGGCAATTCCGGCGTGCGCGGCGGGCTGGTGCGGCGTTGGGTGGCGCGCTCGTAATCGCCGGCGAGCCGCAGCAACTCCGCATCATCATAGGCCTTGCCCGCAAAGGTCAGCCCGACCGGCATGCCGATATCGGCCATCGTTCCCATAGGCACGGTGACGGTCGGAATGCCGAGATGACGCCACACCAGATTGCCATTGGCGACCCAGGTGCCGTTGCGCCAGGCGATTTCTGCAGAGGTCTGGTTGACGTCGGCGCTGGCCGGCCCGACATCGGCGACCGCCGGCAGCACGACGGCGTCGAGCCTGTGCTCGTCCAGCCAGTCCTCGAAGTCGATGCGCCGCGTCGCCTCCAATCCCTTCAGACCTTCCGCCAGCGTTGGGATATCCAGCAATGGCATCACGCCCTGCTTGACGCTCGTGACGTAGTCGGCCAGATCGAAACCGTCGTCGCCATAGCGGTCCGGCAGCGCGCCCGGCGGCTGCGGGAAAATCTTTGGGCCGTCGACCGCAGCCAGATCGGGGATCGCCGGATCGGCATTTGCGCGCAGGAAATCGTCCCAGCCCCAGATGCAGAGATCCCAGATTTCGCGCTCTGCGAATGCTTCCGGCACCAGCCCGCGTTCGACCATGGTTTTTGTGCCCGGACGGTCGCGCTCATAGTTCGAGACGACGGGGAAATCGACCTCGACCACCTCCGCGCCGAGCTTTTCCAGATCACGCGCCGCCTGCCGCCAGAGGTCGAGCACCGAGGCGCGGGTCTCGATGGGTTTGGGCGCGCCGCCGTCGCGGCAAATATACATTTTCGGCACGCCGAGGCGTTTGCCTTGTAATGAGCCTTGCAGTTGGAGCGCAGTGTAGCTTGGCGGCCTGAGAGCAGCGCTTTTCGCGATCGACACCCAGGGCTGCACACGCCAGAAATCGCCGCGCGTCTCGGTATCGTCGGCGACGATCACGTCGAGCAGCTCCAGCATGTCGGCAATGCCGCGCGTGTGCGGCACCACCACATCCATGGTCGGCACCAGCGGCCAGTTGCCCCTGACCGAAATGACGCCGCGCGACGGCGTGTAGGCGACAAGTGCATTGTTGGACGCCGGCGCGCGGCCGGAAGACCATGTCTCCTCGCCCAGCCCGAAAGCGGCAAAGCTGGCGGCGGTGGCCGTGCCCGAGCCGTTGGACGAGCCGGAAGCGAAGGCGGCGGTCAGGTAATCTGCATTGTAGGGGCTTTCGGCCCGGCCATAGACGCCGCGCTGCATGCCGCCATTCGCCATTGGCGGCATGTTGGTCAGCCCGATCAGCACAGCACCACCGGCCCTCAGCCTGGCAATGGTGAAAGCGTCCTCATTGGCGACGAGATGCTCGAAGGCGGGCGAGCCGGCGGCCACCGTCAGGCCCTTCACCTTATAGCTGTCCTTGGCGGTGTAGGGGATGCCGTCGAGCGGCCCGAGGGTGGCGCCATTGCGCCGCCGCAGGTCGGACGCCGCCGCCTCCTCGAACATTGCCGGGTTAAGCACCGGCACGGCATTGAGCGCGATGCCATGGCGGTCGTAGTGCGCGATGCGCCTGAGATAAGCGCCCACCAGCTCGACGCTGGTGACGGTGCCGTCTTCGAGGGCATGCCGCAGATCGGCAATCGAGGCTTCGACGATGTGGAGGTTGGGCATGGGATTCTCGAGATGCAGCGGCAAATAAGTCTTCGCATCGTGCGATGCGAGTGTCATGCCTCAAACGGAAGGCGTGACGGCGACGCTGCTGGTCTCCCCCCAATTTAGGAGATGGGCCGGTAGGCATAAGTGGCCTCCGAAATTGACTGATGAAAGACAGTTTTGGTGTCCGCTGCCGATGTCCGTTATATGACACGATCTCGGCGATTTCAGCGGAGTTGCCTGACCTCAGCTCACAGCGTCTTGCTGTCGAACTGGCCTTTTTCCTTCATCATTTCGAGGAAGATCCTGGCCTCGGCGTTTCCGTGGCTTGCCGATGTGGAAAACCACTTGGCAGCTTCCGGATAGTTCGGCTTGCCGTCGATGCCGGTGTAATAAAGCTTGCCAAGGTTGAGTTCTGCTTCGACATTTCCCACCTTGGCTGCCTCCAGCAACCAGAATTCGGCGGATTTGTCATCCTTGGCTATCCCTCTGCCGCGGGCATAGGCAACAGCCAGGTACAGTTCAGACGAAACGTCCCCCTGCTTTGCGGCCTTGAGCCACCACGAAACGGCATCAGCGTCGCTCTGGGTCAGTCCGGCGCCCGTCCAATATGCAAGGCCGAGGTTCGCCTGCGCATAAGCGTCTCCCTGGCTCGCCGCCTTCAGCCACCAGGACGATGCTTCGGCATCACTTTTGGCAGTGCCCTTGCCCGTAGCATAGGCATAGGCCAGCGCAGACTGCGCCGGGACATTGTCCTGTTCCGCCGCCTTGACCAACCAGGCGAACGACTGGGCGTCGTCCTTGCCGATGCCTTTTCCCAATTCATACGCGTTTGCTAAGGAGTATTGCGCTTCCGGCACACCGGCGACCGCGGCCTTCATCCACCATTCGAAGGCCAGGCGGTCATCCTGACCGACGCCGTGGCCAAGCGAATACAGCGTGCCCAACAGAGACTGGGCACTCGGCTCACCCTTGTCGACCGCCTTTCGCACCCACGTCACGGCGAGCTGATCGTCCTTCTCAACGCCTTCACCGAGATAATAGGACCGACCGATGCAGTAGGCAGCTTCGGTACTGCCGCCATCGGCTGCCTTGCGCCACCAGGAGAGAGCTTGCTCATAGCTTTGCGGAACACCTTGGCCCTGCGCGTACAGGGTGCCGATGGCATAGTAACCATTCGCGTTGCTCTTGTCGGCCGACTGTGTGGCAAATTTTAACGCCAGTTGGTCGTTTCTTTCGACACCTCGGCCATGGGAATAGGCCTGGGCGAGCAAGGATGCCGCATCTGCATTTCCTTGCTCGGCTGCTTTGCCCCACCAGTAGGTCGCCTGCCTGTCATTTTGGGCAATACCCTGGCCACGCCAGTACATTAATCCCAGATTGTACTGTGCGTCAGCATTTCCCATGTCGGCCAGCACGGAGATCTGATGGAATTGCTCGCGATAATCCTTTGCCAGGACAGCCGCTTGAATCTTCTTAATGGCTGACCACTGCACATAGTAATTTCGGCCAGGCCCGAGCAGCACAAAAGCCGCCAGCAACACCAGAACGACGGTAAGGACCCCTCGGCGACGCGACTTGGGCGGGCTGTAGACAGGTGTATCCACTTTGGGCGCCCAGTCGTTGTTGCTCACCGTCCCCAATCCATTTGCAGCCACCAGTAATCCATAGCGCAAGCCAGGCCGTTCTGGAATATCCAAAGCATTTGATGTCGCTACTGCGGTGCGCCGGCGAACAGGATTTCGCCATCGCCGCCAGCCGCCGGCCAATCCCTGATGGTGCGATCGTCGCCGCCGGTGACCAGTGTGCCGTCGGTGGCGAAGGCAACGGCGTAGATCGGGCCGGTGCGGCTGTCGAACATGGCGATCTGGCCGCCGGTGCCGACATCCCACAGCCGCGCCGTGCCGTCGAGCGAGCCGGAGGCCAGGCGCTTGCCGTCGGCCGACAGCGCCAGCGTATAGACGGTGCCTTCGTGACCCTCGAAGCGGCGCAATTCCCTAAACGTGTCGAGGTCCCAGAGCTTGATCGTGTAGTCGCCGCTGCCGGTGACGACATGATGGCCGTCGGCGGTGAAGACGGCGCCGTAAGTGCCCTGCTCGTGGCCGTGCCAGCTGCGCAATTGCTTGCCGCTTTCGACGTCCCAGAATTTCAGCGTGCCGTCGATGGAGCCGCTCAGCGCGCGCGTGCCGTCGGGCGAAATTGCGACCGTGCTGATCGGCCAGTCATGTCCGGTCATCACATGCAGCACCGATTTGTTGACGAGATCCCAGACGATGACGTTGCCGGTGTCGTGGCCACTGACGGCGCGCTTGCCGTCCGGGCTGATCGCCAGCTTACGCACGCCGCCATTCGCGCCCGACGAGAAGACATGCAGCACCGCGCCGTCGGCAAGCTTTCGCAGCACGATCTCGCCATCGTCGCCGGCGGTCAGCGCGGTTGCGCCGTCGGGCATGAACAGCGCCGTGCGCGCCATGTCCTTGTGTTCACCAAGGTTGCGGATCAGCCGCTTGCCGGCGATGTCCCAGAGCTTGATCATGTGGTCGGTGCTGGCGCTCATGACGTCGCGGCCATCGGCCGAGACGGCGAGCCAGACGACGGCGTCGCGGTGGCCGTCGGGCTCGGTCGGCAGCGTCGGCGGAGGCGGCGGCAACGGCGCGACGGTCTGAGGTGGCGTGGCCGGAGCCGGCGGTGGAGCAGTCTCCGGTGGCGGTGTCGCCGGAGCGAGTGCGACTTGTGGCGGCTGAGGGGGAGCAGCCGGAGGCGTAGGCTGCGCCGGCTCGGGCGGTTTGGCTGCCTGCACCGGCGGAGTTGGCTCGGGCGGCATGGTGACCTGCGGCGAACTCGGCGGGGCCGGTGGCGTCGCCAGGGCCGGCGGGACACCGTCGATGCCCTGGTTCTTCGGCTCGGCTTTGGGTTCGTTCGGGGCGGCTACCTCAGCGCCCGGGCCGGCGTCACGCGCCCAAGGGAAGTGGTCGGCCAGCAGCGCCAACACGGCGAGCACCGGCAACATGAGGAAGGCGCGCCGCAGACCGGGGCGGCCCTTTGGGTCGATCTCGGCGTCGCGGCCAAAAAGCGGCGTTCCAGCAGGCTGGCTTCGCCGACCCGGCAGCAGTCCGGCCCAGAACAACAGGGCGCCAAGCAGGCAAAGCCCGCCGACGGTCAGGAACACCACGGGCTGCAGCGTGGCTGGGCCGTGCAGCATGTGGTCGATCCCGCTCCAGCTGAAATCTCTGTCGCCGAGCAGCAGATACGCCCGCACCAGACAAGCCAAAGCGGCCGCCAGCAGCGGAAGCGCAAACAGCCTTTCGGCCAACCTGTCCATCGGACTCCCCCTCCGGTGCCGCACCTTGCTCATCATGCGGCCGCCGCAGCGAAACAAATAGCGCAAAACTGCGCCCACGAAAGTGGGCGCGATCACGCAGCCAAATTCACTTCAATTCGACCCATACCGGCGCGTGGTCGCTGGCGCCGTCCTCACCTCTGACATCGCGGTCGATGCCGGCAGCGGTGAGGCGGCGCGCCAGTTTCTTCGACAGCAAGATGTGGTCGAGCCGCAGCCCGGCATCGCGCAGCCAGCGGTTGCGGCGATAATCCCAGAATGTGTAGAGCGTTTCCTTCGGATGCTTCTTGCGGAGCGCATCGGTCCAGCCCTGCTCGAGCAGACGCTGGAACGACGCCCGGCTTTCCGGCTGCACCAGCGCGTTGTCGTCATAGGAGCGGGTGGCGTAGATGTCGCGCGGCTCGGGCACGATATTGTAGTCGCCGACCAGCGCCACCGGCAGGCCAGTGTCGAAGAGTTCTGCGGCATGCGCCTCCAGCCTTTCATGCCAGGCCAGCTTGTACTGGAATTTCGGCCCCGGCTGCGGGTTGCCGTTGGGCGCGTAGACACAGGCGATGACGATGCCGTTCACGGCCGCCTCGATGTAGCGGCTCTGCTTGTCGGCGGTATCGCCGGGCAGGACGTCACAGGTCAGCACCGGCTCGGACCCGCGCGCGAGTATCGCGACGCCATTCCAGGTCGGTTCGCCCTTCCACACCGCGCCATAGCCGGCCGCCGCAAGCGCCGTGCGCGGAAACTGCAGGTCGCGCGCCTTCAGCTCCTGCAGGCAGACGACATCGGGCTTGGCTGCCGCCAGCCACGCCAGCAGGTTTTGCAGCCGGCTGTTGACGTTGTTGATATTGAAGGTGGCGATTTTCATTTGGCGATCAGGAAACGATCCGCCCTGTCCACGCCTTCACCGTCCCGGCCAGCGTCTTCAAATGATCGGCGGTCGAAAACCCCGACACGCTCTTGCGCGGCTTCAGGTCGTGGTCGCCATCCTCCAGCCAGATCACCTCGATGGCTTTGGAAAGGCCGTAGGTCGCGACCTCTTCTTTCGTGCCGAACTCGTCGCGGGTGCCCTGGAAGATCAGCGTCGGCGTCTTGAGGTCGGCGAGATGTTTTGTCCTGAGTTGCTCGGGCTTGGCCGGCGGATGAAAGGGATAGCCGAGGCAGATGAGGCCCGAAATCTCGCCCTTGGCGAACATCTCGTCGGCGACCATCGAGGCGACGCGCCCGCCCATCGACTTGCCGCCGATGATGAGCGGACCAGCGACGCCCCTCGCCCTCAGATCGGCGATGGCCTTGATGTATTCCGGGTTGACCGTTTCGGCGCGCGGTGGCGGCTTGCGCTGGCCATAGCGGCGGGCCGCCATATAGTGAAATTCGAAGCGCGCGACCTGGAAGCCGGCGGTGGCCAGCGCCTTGGCGGTGGCGGTCATCGAAGGCGAATCCATCGACGCGCCGGCGCCGTGGGCTAGCAAGATGGTGACCGCGGCGGTTTCGTTACCGTCGAAGAGGAAGGCGGTCATGGGGTGCGCTGCCATTGCGCCTCACCCCGCCGTCCGCGCCAGCTGCAGATCGACGAACTGTATCCCCTTTTGCGCAGTGCGCGCCCATTCGCTGTCAGCATCGAGTTCGAGATAGCGCACCCAGTGGCGGCGGGCTTCGGTCAGATTGCCGGCGTCGAACTCCAGCCGGGCAAGGTTGAACACCGGATCGGCGTAGCTCTTGTCGAGCGCGATGGCCTTGACCAGATGCCGGCGCGCCGAGGCGATCTTGCCTTCGTCGCTCATCAGCCCGGCGAGGTTGAACCAGGCCTCGACGAACGCCGGATCGAGCTTGATCGCTCTTGCATAGTCATGCGCCGCGTCGGCCACGCGACCGGCGCCACGCAAGCAATTGGCGCGGTTGAACGCGGCGATGGCGTCGCTCGGATCGATGCTGAGGCAGCGTTGGTAGAGCGCCGCGGCATCGTCGTGCCGGCCCTCCTGTTCCGCGCTTTCAGCCTCGGCGAACAATTCTTCCAGCGTGTCGTCGCCGGCGGCGCTTGCGCTGCCGAGATCGAACAGCAGCTGGCCGTCGAGTTCGCTCTGGCCATCCTCGAGATAGATCTGATCGGGCCGGCCATGCTGCGAGCCGACATTGAGCGATTTGGCGGTGAGCGAAGCGACCGGACCGGAGCGATGCACGGAGCGCGCGATCGCGCCCCAGGATGCACCGCCGGCGACCAGCCCGGCATATTTGCGGGCAAGGATCAGATCGCGGAACGAGTAGGGTTCACAATCGTGCTCGAAGGCGTCGAACAGGCTGAGCAGGTCGAGGTCGGCACCGGACAGTCTGGACTGGTCGACGAGAGACTGCCTGGACAGCGAAGACGCCTCCGGCGCCTTCATCAGACCAAGCAGGCGCAGGAAGCCATTTTCGCTAAGGAGTGTTCGGCCAGCGGAGCCCTCGGCTGCAACCCGGCGCTCGATCTCGGCATCGCCGCCCTTCGCCGTGCCGGCCTTGGCGATCAGCGTTCGGCCGAACACAACATGGCTGGTGCGCCTGGTGACGCCGCGCCGCAACTGGCCGTGCTGACGCTCCACCTCACGGGCCGCGAGCCGCAGCGGAAATGCCGCCAGCGCGCCGATGGCGCCGAAAACGGCGCCCGGGATTATACCGGTCGGCGCCGTCACCCCTTGCTCTTGCCGACGGCCTTGAGCAGATTGGCCTTCAACGGGTTTTCCTTGGCCGCACCCGCCTTACCCTTGGCGGCAGGTTTTTCAGCGTCGTCGGCCTTGCTCTTCGACTTGGCCGGCGGCTTGGCTGATTGCGACAGGCTCGCCTTCAACGCGTCCATGAGGTTGATGACATTGCCACGCTCGGGCGCCGCCGCAATGATCGGCTTATGGCCCTTCAGTTTCTCGCGGATCATCGTCATCAGCGCGATCTCGTAGCGGTCCTCATAATTCTTCGGATCGAAGGTGGTTTCCTTCTGCTTGATCAGCGCTTCGGCCAATTGCAGCATTTCGGGATCCGGCTTGCCAGCCGGGATGTTGCCGAAATATTCAGCCGTGCCGCGCACTTCGTTCGGGTTCCTCAAGGTGCAGACGAACATGCCGTTCTCGCGCGCGCCGATCGTCACCACGCGCTCGCGGCTGGACAGGACAAGGCGGGCGATGGCCAGCTTGCCGGATTTGCGCATGGCCTCGCGCAGCACAGCGAAGGTTTCCTCTGCCATGGCGCCATCCGGCGCCATGTAGTACGGCGCATCCTGATAAATGACGTCGACCTCGTCTTCGTCGACGAAGGCCTCGATGTTCATCGTGTGATTGGATTCGATGCGCACTGCTTCGAGGTCCGCCTCATCGATGATGATGTACTGCTTGTCCTCGTATTCGTAACCCTTGACCAAGTCCGCGCGCTCGACGAGGCCGAGTTCAGGGTCGACCGGCTTCATGTTGATGCGGTTGTGGGTCTTCTTGTGCAATTGGTTGAACGATATGCGCTCGCTGGTCGTCGTTGCCGGATAGAGCCGGACCGGACAGCTGACGAGGCTGAGCTTGAGGTAACCTTTCCAACTTGCCCTGGGCGCCATGATACTCTCCTACGCGGCCACGCACTGACATTTCAGACTGAGCATGATCTTAACCGAAAATCGGTTCCCACGTTTCGGGATCATGCTTACTGCAGCGCTTCGTCCAAAGGACGAATGGTGCTGCGGAAATCCTACACCGGCCCCAAACATACCGGCAAATTCCTGACGAAACCTTCCAGGTGAGCTGGAGGGCACCGACGGAGGATAATTCAAATTGTCCGCATGGTCGATGGACTTGGGGAAGTAAGTCATGCCGGAGGGACAGCACCCCCCTCTGTCCTGCCGGACATCTCCCCCGCAAGTGGGGAGATTGGCAGCTTCAACCTTATCGCTCCTCTTGCAAGGTTTGCGATTGGCGAAAGCAGAGGCGACATCCGATCTCCCCCCTTGCGGGGGAGATGTCCGGCAGGACAGAGGGGGGTGTGCCGGATCGCCAACACCTCCCGATCTACTTCCCCGAAAACAACGGCAAATCTCTTGCGAAATCCTCCATGTCCGCCCACGGATCGCCCGACGTCGCCAACAGCCCCGGCAAGGACGAATAGTTCAGATCCTGCGGCGCATCGATCGTCTCAAGGTCTGCCCAACTCACCGGCGTCGACGCCGGCAGGTTGGTGCGGGCGCGCAGCGAATAAGGCGCCGCGGAGGTGTGGCCGCGCGCGTTGCGGTGATAGTCGATGAAGATGCGGCGCTTGCGGTTTTCCTTGCCCATTGTGGTGGTGAAAGTGTCGGGCGCGGTGGCCGCCAGGTGCGTGGAGATGGCGCTGGTCGCCTGGTGCAGCTTCTTCCAGTTCTGCTTTTGCGTCACCGGCACGGTTATGTGGATGCCGCTGCCGCCGGATGTCTTGGCGAACGGCACCAGGCCGAACCGCTCCAATTCGCCCTTGATGTGGACGGCGGCCTCGACCACCTCGCGCCAGGCGATGCCCTCACCCGGATCCAGATCGAAAACGATCTGGTCGGGCTTGTCGAGGCTCAAGCGATGCGTGCCCCAGGTGTGGAACTCAACGACGCCGAACTGCGCGAGTGCCAGATAGCCTTTTGCTCCCTCGACCGACAGATAGGATTTGGTTTCACCTTCGGAGTTGGTGGCGTCAAAAGTGACCACCGACGGCGGCATGCCGGTGAAGGCGTGGCGCTGGAAGAAACAGTCCTTCGGCAGGCCCGTCGGGCAGCGCACCAGCGACACCGGGCGGCCCATAATGTGCGGCAGCATGAAATCGCCGACCAGCGCGTAATAGACGGCGATGTCGAGTTTGGTCGGTCCGGTCTTGCCGAACAGCCGCCGCTCCGGATTGGTCACCCAGATGGTTGCGAGATCAGCTTCGGCGATCAGCCGCTTGCGCTTCGGCGACACCGGCGTCGACAGGCCGACATCGCGCAAGCCCCGAAACACACCGTGGCGCAGCGAATTGTCCGCCGTTCGGTTGGCGTAGTGGATGCGGGCCGACAGCATCGGCCGCACCCATTTCATCTCGCGCATGATCTCGCGCGGCACACCCTCGGGTGCTGTCGCGCCGTCGCGCAGCGGCTGCAGCCGGGCCAGCAAGTCGCCCGCCGTAGCGGCATCGAAGCCGGTGCCAACCTTGCCGCGATAGTGCAGTTCGCCATCCGCGAATTCAGCCATGCCGAGTGCCGCCAGTCCTTCGGCCGCGTCGGAAACGGTGTAGCCGGCGATGATGAAATCGCCGGTCTCCAGCGCCTTGACCTTGGTCCAGCTCTTCGTGCGGCCGCTCTGGTAGATGGCGTTGGCGCGCTTGGAGACGACGCCTTCCAGCCCAAGGATCGAGGCCTGATCGTACAGCCCCTGTCCGTCGCCTTCGACATGGTCGCTCAGCTGGATGGCGGAGTTGGCGCCCTGTCCGGCTAGCAGTTCGGCGAGCAGGGCCTTGCGCTTTGCGAGCGGCGCCTTGCGGAGGTCCCAGCCGTCGAGATGCAGCAGGTCGAAGGCATAGAAATGGAGCTTGCTGCCCGCACCCGCCGACAGCGCATCCTGGAGCAGCGCGAAACGCGAGATGCCCTTCTCGTCCAGCACCATGATCTCGCCGTCGATGATCGCCTGGCTGAGGGGCAGCCGGGCGAATGCCTGCGGCAGGTCGCCGTAACGCTTCGTCCAGTCGATGCCGCCGCGGGTGATCAGCCTGACCTCGCCATCGGCGATATGCGCCATGGTGCGGTAGCCGTCGAATTTTATTTCGTGCAGCCAGAGTTCACCTGTGTCTTCCACTGGCCCACCCGGTGGCTTCGGCACCTGCGTGGCGAGCTGCGGCTCGATGCGCGACGGCGGATCGCCCCTGGCCGCACCGGGCAGCGCGCCGGGTTTCAGCGCGCCGGGCTTGGGCGGCAGGCGGGCCGGCTTCTTCGGCGGCGCCACCAGCTCCTCGATCCGCTTGCCGGACTTCACGCTTTCCGGCCGCGCTTCCAGGATGTCGAGGCCGGTATCGGCGGCGAGATCGCGCTCCTTGAACAGCAGCCAGTTTTTCTTCTCGCTGTCTTCGCTGGGCTTGGGCTTCAGACGGGTCAGCATCCAGCCGCCATTCAACTTGTCGCCGGCCAGCCGGAACTTGAAGGCGCCGGTGCGCAGGCTCTTGTCGACATCGTCCATCGGTGCCCAGGTGCCGGTGTCCCAGACGATCATCGGCCCACCGCCATATTCGCCTTCGGGAATGACGCCCTCGAAGTCGATATATTCGAGCGGATGGTCCTCGGTCTCGACTGCAAGCCGCTTGTCGGCCGGGTTGAGCGAAGGCCCGCGCGGCACCGCCCAGCTTTTCAGCACGCCGCCGACCTGCAGGCGCAAATCGTAATGGTCGGCGGTGGCGTGATGCTTGTGGACGACGAAGCGGTTGCCGTCGCCTGAAATGAGCCCGCCAGCCGGTTCCGGCGTCTTCGTAAATTCGCGCTTGGCGCGATAGGCCTTGAGTTTTGGCGGGGTTGGCATGGGTCAGGCGGGAGCGGCGGCGGCGGACGAACCTTCCCTGCGCCGCGTTCCTGCACAGTGCTGTCCCGCCAACATTTCAGATTTCCCAGCGTGGTGCGAAGAATGTGGAGATCACGCTCAATCGTCTGAGGCGGGCGTCAGGTCTAGCTCGGCCGGGGACAGCCCTTGTTGGAGCTGGCTCAGCCGGAACTCGTCGACCCAGTAGGCCTCGCCGTCGACCAGCACGCGGGCCGAGTAGACGCCGCCGGAAAAGCTTTGCGCGGTGACGTAGACCTTGTGGCGGTCGAGCGCCTTGCGCACCGCGGCGCGCTTGGAATTCTGGCTGGTGACGGAACTGGCCATGGCTCACTCATACACAAGACCGCAAGACATGGCGGCGGCATAAGGATGCTGGAGATCGGCCGCTCTGTCAATTTTGACCGCCTGCTTCTGGCAGCGCTACGATCCGGCGGCAGCAAAAAACCGCTGCGCCTCGGCAGCGGACTTTGCAATGGCGACGACAATATTCGGTTAGTGGTCCGAAGGAATTATGAGCGCGGTGACGCGCGAGAGCTGCTGACGCCGGTTCAGCGTCGGCTTCTCGTAGATCTTCTTCATTGGTATCCCATGGCCCCCAATGGCCGCCGGCAAAGGCGCTTGCGGCTGGGTTTTGTCAAGGGAAGCGCTGTTCTTCCGCCGAACAGCTATGGAAACTGGAGGAGCGGCCGCTATAGTTTTCCTCAGCCCCAAGGAGAACGGCAATGACCCTCAGCACCCGCAAACTCGGCAGCCAGGGGCTGCAGGTCTCGGTGATCGGCCTCGGCTGCATGGGCATGAGCCAGTCCTATGGCCCTGCCGACGAGGCGGAATCGATCGCTACCCTGCACCGAGCCATCGAACTCGGCTGTACCTTCCTCGACACGGCGGAAGTCTACGGCGCCTATGCCAATGAAGAACTGCTCGGGCGGGCGCTGAAGGGCCGGCGCGATGAGGTGACCCTTGCCACCAAATTCGGCTTCCGCATCGAAAACGGCAGACAGGTCGGCACGGAGCGTGACAGCCGGCCCGACCATATCCGCGAGGCGCTGGAGGGCTCGCTGAAGCGGCTCGGCACCGACCATATCGACCTTTACTACCAGCATCGCGTCGATCCGGCGGTGCCGATGGAAGACGTCGCCGGCACGGTCGGCCGGCTGGTTGCCGATGGCAAGGTGCGCTTCTTCGGCCTGTCGGAAGCGGGCGCGGCGAATATCGGCCGTGCGCATGCCGTGCACCCTGTCTCGGCGCTGCAGAGCGAGTATTCGCTTTGGGAGCGCAATCTGGAGCCGGAGATCATCCCGCTGCTCAAAAAGCTCGGCATCGGCCTGGTGCCGTTCGCGCCGCTCGGCCGCGGTTTCCTCGCCGGCGACGTCAAACGCGCCGAGGATTATCCGGAAGGCGATTTCCGCCGCGGCGACCCCCGCTATCAGGGCGCCAACTACGACGCCAATGTCGCGGCTGCGGCTGCGGTGCAGGAGGTGGCCGCGGCCAAAGGGGCAAAGCCCGCACAGATCGCGCTGGCCTGGGTGCTCGGCAAGGGCGACGGTTTCGGCATTGACATCGTGCCGATCCCGGGGACAAAGCGGCGCAAGTATCTCGAAGAAAATGTTGCTGCGGCCGCGATCACGCTCGACGCGGCCGAGATAGCTGCGCTCGACGCAGCCCTTGCGCCGGGCAAGGTCTCAGGGCCGCGCTACAATGAGCGGGTGATGACAACGATCGACAGGTAGAGGCGTCTAAGCTGCCAATCTCCCCCCTCGTGGGGGAGATGCCTGGCAAGGCAGAGGGGGGCGCGAAGGATCGCCCGCATCAAGTATTCTGCGTAGAGGTTAGCTCAAAGATGTAAGTGAAATTGGCCAATGTCGGCGGGACAGCGCCCCCCTCTGTCCTGCCGGACATCTCCCCCACAAGGGGGGAGATTAGCAGTTTCAGCCCCTCGCCTCACCTTGCGTAATCGATTTTCCTTGGCTAGCATCCTCGGGTCGGCGCCGTGCGGAGGAGAACGTTGCGGCGGACCGGCTGGAGCGCCTCGCGTCCCCTCGGGGCGGTCACAGGACACTCCATTTTTGAATTGACGCAAGGACCGTCCCGAGCCGCTCCCGGTTTCGGGCTCCTGCGTTCATGTGGAGGATATCTGATGAACAGACGCGAATTCCTGTTGTCGACCGTGGCGACCGGCGCCATGGCGCTGGCCGCGCCCATGGCCTTTGCCGCCGACAAATTGACCATATTGGGCTCGGTGCCCAATCTCGGCTTTCCGTTCTTTGTGCACATGCTGAACGAGATCAAGGCGGAGGCGCAGGCGCAAGGCGTCAATCTGACCGAGAGCGACGGCCAGAACTCGGCGCCGAAGCAGACCGCCGACATCGAGGCCGCACTTGTGCAGAAGGTCAACGCCATCGTGATTTCGCCGCTTGACGTCAACGCGCTGGCGCCGGCGATCGAGGAAGCGGTCAAGGCCGGCGTTCCGGTGGTGACGATCGACCGCCGCGTCGACGGCGTCGAGGGCATTCTCGCCCATGTCGGCGCCGACAACGTCAAGGGTGGCGAAGCCGAGGCGCAGGCCATGGTGGCGGCGTTCCCGAACGGCGCCAAGCTGTTCCATTTGCAGGGCCAGCCGGGTGCCGGGCCCGCGATCGACCGCAACAAAGGCGTCCACAATGTGCTCGATCCGCTCAAGGACAAGTACCAGATCATCTTCGAGCAGACCGCTAATTTCGCCCGCGCCGAAGCGCTGTCGGTGACCGAGGCCGGGCTTGCCGCCAACGGCAAGCCGGACGCCATCATCTGCGCCAATGACGACATGGCGCTCGGCGCGCTCGAAGCCTGTGCCGCGCGCAACTTCACCGACGTCAAGATCTACGGCTTCGACGCGCTGCCGGAAGCGCTGGTCGCCGTGCGCGACGGCAAGCTCGCCGGCACGGTCGAGCAGTTCCCCGGCGAACAGTCGCGCAAGGCGGTGCAGATCGCGGTCGCCTTCGCCAGGGACAAGACCGAGCCGAAGGAGAAGCTGGTGCTGTTGACGCCGATCGTCATCGGCAAGGACAATCTCGACAAGGCGGAGAGGTTGAACGAGACGAAGTGAAAGTAGGGCCCATGACGGGTGGAGGTCGCGCTCTGTCGCGCCCCCCTCTGTCCTGCCGGACATCGCCCTCACTTGGGGGGAGATTGGCCGTCACGTCTGCTTTCGCCAATCGCCAACGTTATAGAAATAGTGCTGCCGGCAAAACTGCTGATCTCCCCCCGTGTGGGGGAGATGTCCGGCAGGACAGAGGGGGGCGCTGTCCCGCTGCCTATCGCAATCCGGGAGCAATGCTTGTCCGCCGTTGAACCCACCGCATCATCGCCCCCGCTCCTTTCCGTCGAAGGCGTGACCAAGCATTTTTCCGGCGTCACCGCGCTCATCGACGTTTCGCTCGAGGTGCGGCCCAGTGAGATCCTTGGCCTGCTCGGCGAGAACGGCGCCGGCAAGTCGACGCTGTTGAAAATCCTGTCCGGCGTGATGCCGCCGTCAAGCGGCCGCATCGTCTTCGACGGCGCCGACTACGCGCCGTCCAGTCCGCAGGATGCGAAGCGGCATGGCATCGTCACCATCTATCAGGAACTGAGCCTGATCCCGACGCTGACGGTTGCGGAAAACATTTTCATCGGCCGCGCGCCGCTCGGGCCGCTCGGGCTGGTCAGCTGGCGCAGGATGGAGGACGCCTCGCGCGCGATCATCGCCCGCGTCGGTCTCGACATCGATCCGGCGACGCCGGTGTCCTCGCTGTCGGTAGCCGAACAGCAGCTGGTCGAAATCGCCCGCGCTCTGTCGCTGGAAAGCCGCCTGATCATCATGGACGAGCCGACCTCGGCGCTGACCGAGACCGAGGTGCAGAAACTGATGTCGATCATGGACAGGCTGCGCAAGGACGGTGTCGCCATCATGTTCGTCACCCACCGGCTGGAAGAAGCGTCCGCCATTTGCGACCGCATGACCGTGCTGCGGGACGGCAGGCTGGCCGGTCATCTCGACCGCGACGGCCGGCCCATCCAGATTCCGAAGATCATCGAGAAGATGGTCGGCCGCGCCGCCTCCGAACTCTACGCGCGGCCGACGCAGCGCGACGTCGCCGGCGAGGTCCGGCTCTCGGTGCGAGGCTTGCGAACGGTGCGCGATCCGCTGGCGCCGCACGCCATCGTGCTCGAAGGCGTCGACCTCGATGTGAAGGCCGGCGAAATCCTCGGCGTTGCCGGTCTCGTCGGTTCCGGCCGCACCGAGCTTGCCCGCGCCATTTTCGGCGCCGACCGCATCGCGGCGGGTAATATCACGCTGGACGGCAAGCCGATCGCCCCGGCCTCCCCCGCCGACGCCATCAAACTCGGCATCGGGCTGGTGCCGGAAGACCGCAAGCACCAGGCGATTTTTGCAGCACTTGGCATTCTCAACAATTTCTCGATCGCCTCGCTCGGCCGCTACAGCAATGGGGCCGGCTTCATGGCCGAACGGCGCGAGCGCGAGGCGCTGGCCGGCTATCGCAAGGCACTGTCGATCCGCATGGCTTCGCCCGAGCAGGCGATCGAGGGGCTGTCCGGCGGCAACCAGCAAAAGGTGATCCTGGCCCGCTGGCTGGCGCGCGACCCGAAAGTACTTATCGTCGACGAGCCGACGCGCGGCGTCGATGTCGGCGCCAAGGCCGAAGTGCACCAGATCCTGGTGCAGCTTGCCGCACGCGGCATCGCCATCATGATGATCTCGTCGGAGCTGCCGGAGGTGCTGGCAGTGTCGGATCGCATCGTTACGATGCGGCGCGGCCGTATCACTGGCGAAATGCCGGGCATCGAAGCGACCGAGGAAAAACTGATGGAACTGATGGCGCTCGACCGCAAGCAGGACGCAACGCAATGACCAGCACCACCGAACAGACCCGGCGCAGCGGCATCAACATCGCGCGGCTTCTGATGAGTTTTGGGCCGCTGATGTTCCTGGCGGTGTTGATCGTCATCTTCACCGTGCTGAAGCCGAGCTTCATCGATCCAATCAACCTGTTCAACATTTTGAGGCAGATCTCGATCACCGGGCTGATCGCGCTTGGCATGACTTTCGTCATCCTCACTGCCGGCATCGACCTGTCGGTCGGCTCACTGCTCGCCTTCTGCGGCATGGTGGCCGCGGTGGTGGCCAAGGGCGGCACCGCCAACACGCTGTCGCTGTCGACCACGGGCACGCAAGGCTATGGCTGGTTCGCCGCCTTGCTTGCCGCCGTCATCGTCGGGGCGCTGGCCGGCGGCGTCCAGGGCTTTGCCATCACCCGGCTGAAAGTACCGCCCTTCGTCGTCACGCTGGGTGGGCTCACCGTGTTTCGCGGCCTGACGCTGACCATCTCCAATGGCGGACCGATCTCCGGTTTCGACGCCTCGATGCGCTGGTTCGGCACCGGGCTCATCGGACCGGTGCCGGTGCCGGCGATCATCTTCGCGGCGGCGGCCATCCTGTGCCACATCGTGCTGCGCTATACGCGCTATGGCCGCGCCGTCTATGCCGTCGGCGGCAATGCCGAGGCCGCACGCCTGTCGGGCCTGCGCGTCGACCGCATTCTGATCTCGGTCTATGTCATCGTCGGCTTCTTCGCCGGGCTGGCCGCCTTCGTTTTGTCAGCACGGCTCAACTCCTCCGAAGCCGTGGCCGGCATCGGCTACGAGCTTACGGTGATTTCGGCCGTGGTCATCGGCGGCACCTCGCTATTCGGCGGCATCGGCTCAGTCGGCGGCACGGTGGTGGGCGCAGCACTGATCGGCGTGCTGCAGAACGGGCTGCAGTTCAACAATGTCTCGTCCTACACACAAAGCATCGTCATCGGCCTGATCCTGATCCTCGCCGTGGCCTTCGATCGTTGGCTGAAGTCGCGGGTGAGGCGGTGAGGATTTAGGCCATGGTTCAGATCAGGGCGATGACCGAGAAAGATATAGCGGCGGTGTCGCGGCTGTTGGGGGAATCCTGGCGGCGCACCTATTCGGCAATTATGGGGCCAGAGACCACTGCGCGGCTCTCGGACGACAAGCATGCGCCCGAGCGGCTGGCCGAGGAACTTGCGGACGACAACAAGATGTCGTTCGTGGCCGAACGGCCGGACGGTTCGATCGCCGGCTACGCGATGGCGGCGATGGACGATCGTGGCGATGTCCTGCTCGACCGGCTGCACATCGAAAAGACAGAGTTTGGCAGCGGGCTCGCCACCGACCTGCTGCACGCGGTGCTTGTCGCGCATGCCGGCATCCCCAGCATTGCGCTGGAAGTGATCGAGGGCAACGACCGGGCGATCGCCTTCTATCGCAAGCACGGTTTCGAAGTGGTCGAGCGCCACACGGCCGCGCACGGCGTTGGCGGCCACGCCTCGCTGATCATGCGCCGGCTGCTGTCGAGGGCGTAAGGGAAGGGAATAGGCCGTAGGGAATAGGGAATAAGGTGGCGCAGACCGATACCCTACGCCTACGGCCTACTGCGACGCCGCTTGCCGGCCGTCCTCGTCGTCCGGCATATCGAGAATTTCGATCAGCCGCGCCACCTTCGTTCCCGGCAAGGGGCGACCCTCGTTGACCAGCGCCTCGTCGGCACCGAGCCAAGCGAACGCCTCGCGCAGTTCTTCAAGGGTGGCGCCGGTCAGCGCGATGTCGGCTATGACCGCCTCGTCTACCGGCCCCAACACCGAAATGATGTCGTTGCGTGTCATGGTCACCTCCATGCTAAGTGCCGGCCGGTCGTCGAGATGACGCCGAGACCCGGCCATCCAGCCAACGGATTGCGAGAAAAAACCGCCGACAAAGCAGAATCTGGGTCTTCTTTTCGACTAAGCAAGGTGAACGCGCCTTTTGCCTTCAAGCAGCCGAATGCCGATCGATGCTGTAGAGATGCACGGGATAGCCGGGACCGATGGCGTCGCGTACCCGGCCCGTCCAGGCACGAACCGCCGGATAAGCCGCCAGCGCAAAGCCGCAATCTTCGGCACGGTGGCCGTAGGCATAGACAGCAATGTCGGCGATGGTGAGCATGTCGCCGACAAGGAAGGGCGTGTCGTTCAGGCTGCGCTCCAGCGCTGCCAGCGTGCGGGCGCCGGCTTCGCGCTTGGCCGGAAGCGTCGCCTGGTTGCGCTCCAGCCTTCCGGCCAGCGTCCAGAAGCGCAGGGAGCCGATGACCGGCTCGACATGGTACTGTTCGAAGAACAGCCATTGCATAACTTTCGCGCTGACATAGCGATCCGCCGGCAGCAAGGGCGTGCCTTCGGCGAGATAAATGAGGATCGCATTCGATTCGGCGATCGCACGGCCATCCTCGAGTTCGAGCACAGGAACGGCGCCGGCCGGGTTGAGCTTCAGGAAGGCGTCGGTGTGGCTCTCGCCCTCGAAAATCGACACCAGGCGGCTTTCATAGGGGATGTTGAGCAGGCCGAGCACGACCCTCGCCTTCCAACCGTTTTGCGACGGCAGATAATCATGAAGCGTGAGCATGGCTGTCCTTTCACTGCGGTCGACGCCTGATTTGCACGGTGCCACGATCCCAGCCACCCGAATCCTGCAATGTGTACGCGCAGAATAAATAAACTATACGCATGTAAGGTTTTATTGACTTCGCCCTATGTGCGATTTACCCGATAAACATTTGTGCCGAACAACTGCGCGAGCAAGCAATCAGTCTGTGACAAGGAGGAATCGCAAGCATGAGCCTTTCGCGCCGCAGCGAAATCGCCGCCGAGGCCGTGGGGCCAACAATTGCCGCCGGCGAAATCCTGGTCGAGATCATGGCGACGGAACGGGGTTTCGGCTTCCTCGAGCCGCAAACGCTCGTCGGGCCATTCCCCAGCGGTGCGCCGGCGATCTTCATCGATCAGGTTGCGCGGCTGGGGGGCGGCGCCGGCATTATCGGCTGCGTCGGCCGCGACGATTTCGGCACGCTCAACCTGGACAGGCTGAAGCGCGACGGTGTGGACGTCTCCGCCGTCGATATCAGCGACCGCTTCCCGACGGGATGCGCCTTCGTGCGCTATCGGCCCAATGGTATCAGGGACTTCGTCTACAACATCGCCGAATCCGCCGCCGGGCAGATCCACCTGACCACTGCTGCGCGCCTGCTGGCGGACAGAGCCGGCCATCTGCATATCATGGGATCGACGCTGTCGGTGGCAGGGCTGAAGGAGATTGTGACCTACGCAGTGAGGGCGGTGCGTGCCCGCGGCGGCTCAACCTCGTTCGACCCGAATGTGCGCAAGGAGCTGATCGGCGCCGACGGTGCGCTGTTTTCCGCACTCATCGACGATGCCGACCTGCTGCTGCCGTCCGGCGACGAATTGCTCGCTACGGCGGGCGTCGATGACGAGCATCAGGCGGTGGCGGCGCTGTTTGCCAGAGGCGTCGGCGAGATCGTGCTGAAGCGCGGTGCTGACGGCTCTTCCTGGTTCGGCGCCGACGGCGCCAGGATCGACTGCGCCGGTTTTCAGGTCGAGGAAGTCGACCCGACGGGCGCCGGCGATTGTTTCGGCGCCACTTACCTGACCTGCCGGCGCCAGGGGATGGAGCCCGGCAAGGCGCTGCTTTATGCCAATGCCGCCGGCGCCCGCAACGTCACCCGGCGCGGCCCGATGGAGGGCACCGCCGGCTTCGATGCGCTTGACCAATTCATCAAGGGAACAGCGAGACGGACATGAGTGCCAACCCGCTTGCAGGCCTCGCCAGCGCGCGCAAAAACGGCCCGCCCTACGGCATCACCTCGATCTGCTCGGCTCATCCGCTGGTGATCCAGACAGCAATACGGCGCGCCGTTGCCGACAGGGATAAAAGCCTGCTGATCGAGGCAACCTGCAATCAGGTCAACCAGTTCGGCGGCTATACCGGAATGACCCCGGCGCTGTTCGTCGCCTTCGTGCTGGAGATCGCCTGTCGCGAGGGGCTGGAAGCCTCGCGCATCATCTTCGGCGGCGACCATCTGGGACCGAACCCGTGGCGCGCAGAGCCGGCGGCGCAGGCGATGGACAAGGCCGAGGCCATGGTCGGCGCCTATATCGCGGCCGGCTTCACCAAGATTCATCTCGACGCATCGATGGGCTGCGCCGGCGAGCCGGCGGCGCTTGACGACGAGACCATCGCCACCCGGGCGGCGCGACTGGCAAAGGCGGCCGAAACGGCCGCGCACGCCGCAGGCAGCACCTTGCCGGTCTACATCATCGGCACCGAAGTCCCCGCCCCCGGCGGCGTCCACCACGCGATCAGCGAGTTGAAGCCGACCGAGGCGGAGGCGGCGCGGCGCACGATCGAGGTTCACCGGGAGATCTTTGCCCGTGAGGGGCTGACGGAGGCCTTCGGCCGCGTCATCGCCGTGGTGGTGCAGCCGGGCGTGGAATTCGGCAGCCAGAACGTCGTCGCCTACGCGCCCGAGAAATCCAAGGGCCTGACCGGCTTGCTCGATGAGCAGCCGTCGCTCGTCTACGAGGCGCATTCGACCGACTACCAGAGCCGTGCGGCTTTGACCGCGCTGGTCGCAAACGGCTTTCCCATCCTCAAGGTCGGCCCCGGCCTGACCTTCGCCTTGCGCGAGGCGCTTTACGGGCTCGACCTGATAGCATCCGAAATGATCACGGATTATGGCGACCGGTCGCTCGCCCGGACCATGGAAGGCGCGATGCTGGCAGCACCCGGCCATTGGCACAGCCACTATCACGGCAACGAAGCAGAGCTCTATGTGCAGCGGCATTACAGCTACAGCGACCGCATCCGCTATTATTGGAGCAACCCCACCGCTGTCGCGGCCGTCGAGCGCCTGCGCAAGGCGCTGGACGGGGTCGCCATTCCCGAAACGCTGATGCGGCAATTCCTGCCGGCGCTGCCGGCCGAACTCGGGTCGGCGGGCAATCCCGAGGCTATCCTTCTCGAAGCTGTCGATCAGGTGCTGGCCGACTATGACGCGGCCTGCCGTGGGACCTGAGTGCATTTGCGCCGGGTTGATCTTTGCCTCAGCCCAGTGTCTCTGACGTTTCCATGAAACCAGCCATGTTCTTTCTCCTGTTCGCGGCCTCTCTGCTGGCGTCGCCGGCACGCGCCGACTGGAAGCCGGTCGAAAAGGTCGAGACCTACGCCATCGCAGGGCGGACCGGCCCGGAACTCTATGCCGCGATCGGTGAAGCCGGCCCCTTGCTCGGCAAGGGCCGGGTCATCGCGCACACCAATTTCAAGCTGACCTGGACCAGGGACTACAGGCCGAAAGGCGACGCCTGCGAGCTGGTGTCGGCGCGGCCGAAACTGATCATCACCTATACCTTGCCGAAGCCGGCCGAACCGTTGCCGGCTTCCGTCCAGAAGAACTGGACGGTGTTCATCGCCGGGCTCGCCGCCCACGAGAGAGTGCATGGCGCAGCCATCGCCGAGATGGTGCGCAAGATCGAGGCGGTGAGCGTCGGCCTGACCGTTACTGATGACCCCGGCTGCAGCAAGATCAGAACCGAGCTGACGAGGCAACTCGCCCAGATCTCGCTGGCTCAGCGGCAGGCGAGCCGCGACTTCGACCGGGTCGAATTCGGCCCCGGCGGAAACCTGCAGAAGCTGGTGCTGGCTTTTGTGAATGGGGGGTAGTTTGCCGGCGAACCGGTCATTGCGCCGGTGTTCCGAACGACAAGAGCACCGGCCGCATGGCCGCTTTACAGGCAGGCTTGGTAGCGCTACCGTCTGATCGTCACGCGACCTGTTGGGGGAATGGGAGACGGTCGCGAGGCGGGAGAGGAGCGGTTTCCTTCGGGGCGTCGCAAGAAGCATTCGGGAGGAGATCGATGGCGTCTGTCGCGATCGGCGATGTTTACAAATCGTTCGGGACCGTCGAGGTCCTGCATGGCGTCAGTGTGGATATCGACGACGGCGAATTCGTCACGCTGGTCGGCCCGTCGGGTTGCGGAAAATCGACCCTTCTCAGGATGATCGCCGGCCTGGAAAAAATTTCTCGGGGCGAGATCGCGATCGGGGATCGGGTCGTCAACAACGTTGCGCCGAAAGAGCGCGACGTTGCCATGGTGTTCCAGAACTACGCGCTCTACCCGCACATGACGGTCGCCGAGAACATGGCGTTCTCGCTCATGCTCAAAGGTGTTTCGAAGGCCGATTGCGCTACCAGCATTCAGCGCGCCGCCGAAATCCTCGGGCTGGTGCCATTGCTGACGCGATATCCGCGCCAGCTTTCCGGCGGCCAGCGCCAGCGCGTCGCCATGGGCCGGGCGATAGTGCGCGATCCACAGGTTTTCCTGTTCGACGAACCGCTCTCCAATCTCGACGCCAAGCTCAGGGTGCAGATGCGCGCCGAGATCAAGGAACTGCACCAGCGGCTCAAGACGACCACAGTCTATGTCACCCACGACCAGATCGAGGCCATGACCATGGCCGACAAGATCGTCGTCATGCATGACGGCATCGTCGAACAGATCGGACCGCCGCTGGAGCTCTACGACAGGCCAAACAATCTCTTCGTCGCCAGTTTCATCGGCTCGCCCGCCATGAACCTGATCAAGGGCGAGATCGTCACCGACGGATCTCCGTCCTTTCGCGGCGCCGGGGGAATTTCCGTGCCGCTGGCCGGCGCGCCGGCCGTTGGCAACGGTCATCCGGTGGTGCTGGGAATACGGCCCGAGCATTTGCGGCTATCGTCAGACCAAGGCATTCCAGTCACCGTCGCGGTGGTCGAGCCGACCGGGTCGGAAGTGCAGATCATCGGCCGCACCGCCGGCGGCGACGAGATCGTCGCCAATTTCCGCGAACGCCATGCCTTCACACCGGGCGAATCCATACGGCTCTCTGCCGCGCCTGGCCTGATTCATCTCTTTGACGGCAAGACCGGAACACGATTTGAAACGCGTAAGGGATGGTAAGGACCGCATAGCAAGGAAGATAAACCGGAGGAGACGACCATGAAATTCACGAGACGCGATGTAATCCGCACGACCGCAGGTGCCGCGGCGGGAGCTCTGGGAAGCCGGTTCGTCGGCTCGCCGGCTTTTGCCCAGGAGGGCTTGAAATACAAGCCCGAGGAAGGCGCAAAGCTGCGGCTGCTGCGCTGGTCGCCCTTCGTCAAGGGCGATGAGGATCAATGGCTGGCCAACACCAAGCGCTTCACCGAGGCGACAGGTGTCGAGGTTCGTGTCGACAAGGAAAGCTGGGAGGACATTCGCCCCAAGGCAGCGGTCGCCGCCAATGTCGGTTCCGGCCCGGACCTGATGTTCGTCTGGTTCGACGACCCGCATCAATATCCCGACAAGCTGCATGACGTGACCGAGCTCGGCGAGTATCTGGGCTCGAAATATGGCGGCTGGCACGACGGACCAAAGCAATATGCGACGCGGGACGGCAAGTTCGTCGGCCTGCCGCTGGCCACCATCGGCAATGCCATCGTCTATCGCGAAAGCTGGGTGAAGGAGGCCGGCTTCTCGGAATTTCCGAAGGACACGGCAGGCTTCCTCGAGCTCTGCAAGGCGTTGCAGGCAAAGGGACATCCGGCCGGCTTCACGCACGGCCATGGCGTCGGGGACGGCAACAACTACGCGCACTGGCTGCTGTGGAGCCATGGCGGCCAGATGGTCGACGAGAGCGGCAAGGTGGCGATCAACAGCCCCGAGACGCTAAAGGCGATCGGTTACGCGCAGGAACTCTACAAGACCTTCATTCCCGGGACCGAAAGCTGGCTGGACGTCAATAATAACCGCGCCTTCCTGGCCGGCGAACTCGGCGTTATCGCCAACGGCATTTCCGCCTACAACACAGCCAAGATCAACAAGGACAACGATCCGAAGCTGGCTGAGATCGCCAAGGACATCCGCACCACCAACCTGCCGATCGGTCCCGTCGGGAAATCGGTCGAACTGTTCCAGGTGACCACGGCCGTCATCTTCAACTACACGCCCTACCCCAATGCGGCCAAGGCCTATCTGCAGTTCATGTTCGAGGATCCGCAAATGACCGACTGGATCACCTCCTCGGCGGGCTATTGCTGCCAGACGCTGAAGGCCTTCGACAACAATCCGGTGTGGACGGCCGACCCGAACAACGCCGCCTACGCAAAGGCCTCGGCGACGCTGCGTCCCAACGGCTATGCCGGGCCGCTCGGCTATGCCTCGGCGGCGACCATGGCCGACTATGTCCTGGTCGACATGTTTGCCAAGGCGGTGACCGGCCAGGCGACGCCGCAGGAGGCGATGGAGGAGGCGGAGAAGCGCGCCAACCGCTACTACCGCGTTTGATCACGGCACCGCCGGGCAGCGTCTAGTGCGCTGCCCGGCCCGTCGCACAATCCCATGGCGGCCGTTGACGCCGTGACCTGATTCCCCGATGAGGAGCCCTCCATGGCCGTGCCGTCCGTTGCCGCCCAGCCGCGTCCGTCGATGCTTTCGCGGATTCCCGAAAGCCGCAACGCGCTGGGCTTCGGCTTCATGCTGCCGGCGGCGGCGCTGCTGCTGGTCTTCCTGACCTATCCGCTCGGGCTGGGCGTCTGGCTCGGTTTCACCGATGCCCGGATCGGCCGCCCCGGCATATTCATCGGCGTCGAGAACTATCAGTACCTTTGGAATGACAACGTCTTCTGGCTCTCCGTCTTCAACACGCTGCTCTACACGGTCAGCGCCTCGATCCTGAAGTTCGTGCTCGGCCTGTGGCTGGCGCTCATCCTCAATGAAAACCTGCCGTTCAAATGGTTCTTCCGCGCGATAGTCCTGCTGCCCTGGGTGGTGCCCACCGTACTGTCAGCCATCGCCTTCTGGTGGATCTACGATTCGCAGTTCTCCATCCTGTCCTGGGCGCTGCAGCAAATGGGCCTGATCGACCACCGCATCAATTTCCTCGGCGATCCGGAGAATGCGCGCGCTTCGGTTATCGCCGCCAACGTCTGGCGCGGCATTCCTTTCGTCGCCATCACGCTGCTCGCCGGCCTGCAGACCATTCCGCAGTCGCTCTACGAGGCGGCCACGCTCGACGGCGCCAGTCGCTGGCAGTTGTTTCGTTATGTGACTCTGCCGCTGCTGACGCCGATCATCGCCATCACCATGACCTTCTCGGTGCTGTTCACTTTCACCGATTTCCAGCTGATCTACGTGCTGACCCGGGGCGGACCGGTGAATGCCACGCATCTGATGGCGACATTGTCTTTCCAGCGCGGCATTTCCGGCGGCCAGCTTGGCGAGGGCGCGGCCATCGCGGTGGCCATGATCCCGTTCCTGCTGGCGGCGATCCTGTTCAGCTATTTCGGCCTGCAACGCCGCAAATGGCAACAAGGCGGCGGAGACTGACATGGTCAAGACGGCCGCGACAAGGAAGGCGAAACGTGGGGATATCGACGAAGGCGGCATGGGCTACCTGCAGAGCCTGCCGCGCCGCGTGGTGACGGTCTATCTGCCGCTGCTGGTGTTCGTCTTCGTGCTGTTGTTTCCGTTTTACTGGATGACGATCACGGCGGTTAAGCCCAATCTCGAGATGACCGACTATGCGCAGTTCAATCCGTTCTGGGTGGTGCATCCGACATTGGAGCATATCCGCTATCTCCTGTTCGAGACCTCCTATCCGGGCTGGCTGCTCAACACGATCATCATCTCGACCGCCGCTACTTTCCTGTCGCTGCTGGCGTCGGTGTTCGCCGCCTATGCGATCGAGCGGCTGCGGTTTTCCGGGGCGCGGCAGGTCGGCCTCGGCATCTTCCTCGCCTATCTGGTGCCGCCCTCGATCCTGTTCATTCCGCTGTCGGTAATGGTGTTCAACCTCGGGCTCTACGACACGCCCTTCGCGCTCATCCTTACCTATCCAACCTTCCTGGTGCCGTTCTGCACGTGGCTGTTGATGGGTTACTTCCGCTCCATCCCGTTCGAACTGGAAGAATGCGCGCTGATAGACGGAGCGAGCCGGTGGCAGATCCTCACCAAAATCGTGCTGCCGCTCTCGGTGCCGGGCCTGATCTCCGCCGGCATATTCGCCTTCACCCTGTCATGGAACGAGTTCATCTACGCGCTGACATTCATCCAGTCCTCGGAAAACAAGACCGTGCCGGTGGGTGTGCTGACCGAGTTGGTGCGCTCCGACGTCTACGAATGGGGGGCGCTGATGGCGGGAGCGCTGATCGGCTCGCTTCCGGTGGTGGTGCTCTATTCGTTCTTCGTCGAGCACTATGTCTCGTCGATGACCGGCGCGGTGAAGGAGTGACGCGCCGGCTCACGCAAGGCGACCGGCGCGGTCAGATCGCGCCGATGATGCCGCCGTCGACGCGGATGTTCTGGCCGGTGATGTAGCCCGCACCTTCGGAAGCGAGGAAGGCGATGGTCGCGGCGATCTCCTCCGACGTGCCGTAGCGCTGCATCGGCACGCTGTCGCGGCGCTCCTCGGTGGCCGGCAGGCTGTCGATCCAGCCGGGCAGCACATTGTTCATGCGCACATTGTCGGCGGCGTAGGTGTTGGCGAAGATCTTGGTGTAGGCGGCAAGCCCGGCGCGGAACACGGCGGATGTCGGGAACATCGGGCTCGGCTCGACCACCCAGGCGGTCGAGATGTTGATGATGGCGCCAGCCCTCTGCTTGACCATCTGCGGCGCCACGATGCGCACCGGCCGGATGACGTTCATCAGATAGACGTCGAGACCGGTGTGCCACTGCTCGTCGGTGATTTCGAGGATCGGCGCGCGTGGCCCGTGGCCGCCGCTGTTGACCAGCACGTCGATGCGGCCGAAGCGCTCGAGCGTCAGATCGGCGAGCCGCTGCAGATCGTCATTCGACTGGTTGGAGCCGGTGACGCCGAGGCCGCCAAGCTCCTTGGCCAGAGCCTCGCCCTTACCGGAGGACGACAGGATCGCGACCTTGAACCCGTCCGCCGCCAGCCGCTTGGCCGCCGCCGCGCCCATACCGCTGCCACCCGCGACGACGACTGCTACTTTTTCTACACTCATCTCGATTTTCCTTCGCACGGGCTGGCGGGACTCTGAAGCACATGTTTCCGACCTTCGAGCAATGCTATAAACGGTTTTGCCATCTGGTTCGAACCAGAAAGCCTGAAATCAAGCTGTAGAAAAACTCCTGCATGCCTGAAGCCTTCCTGAGCCTGCCACCATTGAATGCGCTGCGTGCCTTCGAAGCCGCCGCGCGTCATCTCAACTTCCGCATCGCCGCCGAAGAGCTGAACGTGACGCAAGGGGCGGTGGCGCAGCATATACGCGGGCTGGAGGCCGATCTCGGCACAAAACTCTTCGACCGGCTGCCGCGCGGCCTGGCGCTGACCGATGAGGGCCGCGCCTATATGCCCAACATCCGCCGCGCCTTCGAGCTGATCTCGGAGGCCACCTTGCTGCTGCGGCCCGAACCGGCGCGGCTGACGATCAGCGTCACGCCGAGCTTTGCCACCAAATGGCTGATCCCCAAACTGCCGGAGTTCGTCGCGCACAACCCGCTGGTCGATTTGCGAATCCTGGCCAGCGAAAGCCTGTCGAGTTTTCAGGCCGATGGCGTCGACATTGCGGTCAGGCAAGGCCGCCTGCCCTCCGGCGCCGGCCTGATGGTGGATCTTTTGTTTCCACAGCAGATCATCGCCATCTGCAGCCCTGCCCTGCTGCCGACCGGCGCGAACGAGATCGCGGCGGCCGATATCCAGCATCACGTCCTGCTGCACGACGCGCACAATCTGTGGCCGGAATTCATGGAGAGAGTACTCGGCCTGAGGATGGCCACCGAGGCCAAACGCATGCGCTTCAACCAGACAGGCCTCGCGATCGACGCCGCCATTGCCGGCCAGGGCATCGCGCTGGCCAGCCGGTTTCTCGTATCCGCCGACATTGCCGCCGGCCGGCTGGTGCAGCCGATCAACGCGGAGATGCGTGGGACGCACGATTTCTATGTCGTGATGCCGCGCAAGCAACGGCACCCAGAACCGACGCAAGCCGTGCGGCGATGGCTGCTGGATGAGGGCGATGCGGCGCGGCTGTGATGGATAGCCGATCTCCCCTTTTACCGCCGCCGCGCAATGTCGGCCGCCACCGCCTTCGCCTCCCTGCCGATTTCTCGTAGCAGACCGGTGACCGGATTGTAGAAGCCGACGAGGTAGAGGCCGAGTTGAGAGGCGCGGGCGTTGACGCCACTGCGCTCCGGCTGCAATTCCACGGGCAGAAACTTTTCGTAGCCCGGGCGATAGCCGGTGGCGAGGATGACGGCGTCGAAATTTTCCTGCCTGCCGTCGGTGAACGCAGCGCCGCGCTCGGTGAAGCCCGCTATGTCGGGTGCGATCTTGATGGCGCCTTTGGTGATGGCGTCGACCGTGCCGACGTCGATGACCGGGATGCGGCCGACTTCGTCGATCTGCTGCAGGATGCCCTGCTTCGGCCTGACGATGCCGTATTTCTCGAGCTTGCCCAGCGCGAAATCGAGGATGATCGGGAACATCCAGTCGTTCAGCGCCTGCGGCATCGGCCGGCTGGCGATGCCGACCATCTGGATCGGCACGCCGAACAGCTGGCGCGGCACGATGTGGACGCCCTTGCGCACCGAAATGGTCGGACGCGCGCCACTTTCCGCCAAGTCGAGCGCGATCTCGGCGCCGGTGTTGCCCATGCCGACGATCAGCACGGAGCGGCCGGCAAAGGGCGCCGCTTGCGTATAGTCGGCGCTGTGCAGCACCTCGCCCTTGAAAGCCTCGATAGCAGGGAGCCGGGGGACGATCGGCTCGGCATTGTTACCGCTGGCGATGACGACATGGCGCGCCTTGATGTTGTCCGATCCTGTCTCGACCAGAAAACCGCCGTCCCCGAGGCGAATGGCTTTCACCGTCACGCCGAAGCGCGGGCGCAGATCGAATTTTTCCGCGTAGTCGTCGAGATAGCGGACCACCATTTCGCGCGGCACGTAGCGCGGATAATTTTTGGGAAAGGGCAGGAACGGCAGCGACGAGAACGACTTGACCGTATGCAGATGCAGCCGCCGATAGTGCCGCCGCCAGGCGGGCGCGATCTCCTGCGATTTTTCGAGCAGGATGAAATCCACTCCTGCCCGCTTCAGGCAGGCACCGACCGCAAGGCCGGCGGGCCCGGCGCCGACAATAACGACAGTGGTGTCCAAGCGATTCTCCTCCCGCTAGCTCCTTAGGCTACGCGTAGAAGCGCAGGCGGGACAAGGCGCGCCTCACCTTCTCCCCTTGTTGGAGAAGGTGGATCGGCGCGCTAGCGCCGAGACGCCTTCGCATCGCGGCGCGCACGCTGCGCATCCTGTCCGGTCTCGGCTCACCCCCGGTGACGAATGTCTATCCCGGCAATCGCCCATGCTGTCGGACGGGCTGCCTGTCGCCGGCCGCACCGCGGTCGAAGAGCTCTACGTGCATGGCGGCATGGGCCAATCGGCATGCATGCCGCCCCCGCCATCGCGCGCTGGCTGGAAGAGGCCGTGGTTCGGGCGATGGCAATCCGAAGCAGACATGGCTCCGGCCACAGCGATTTGCGGGATGGGAAGGGTGAGGCTGCGCGACGTCGTGTCGATGTAGCCCGCCATCGGCCCGAAGGGAGGGCTGGCGTTGCTCCCTAGCCGATATGCTCGGCGCGCAGCTTCTTCTTTATCTGCTCCAGGCCTGCCTCGCCGCCCGTCGCCAATTCATCGGCGATCCTTGCCAGCTTGTCATCGGCGGTGCGGTATTTGCTGCCCCAGGCGCCGAGCGTCGCCAGCACCGGCAACAGGTCGATGCCCGCCTCGGTCAGCTTATAGATCGCCTTGAGCTTGTGCGTGGGGTCGTCGCTTCTGGTGACAATGCCCTCATCCTGCAAGGTCTGCAGCCGCTCGGCCAGCGTGCGCGACGAGATGCCTTCGCCTGATAGCAGAAACTCCCGGAAGTGCCTTTTTCCCGCGAAAATCATGTCGCGGATGATCAGCAGCGTCCAGCGGTCACCGAGCAATTCGAGCGACAGGCTGATGGGGCAGCCGGATCTTTCCCTGGTCGACATTCTCAATGCTTCCATTTCTAAATCACTTTACTATTGACATCATTTTTCTCTCATGTCAATGGTTCCGAAAGTAAAGCGATCACCAACGCCGCCTGACCTGGCGCTGGTGACACCAGAGCTCAATCAGGAGAACGACGATGAGAAAACTGATCCTGCAGATGCAGATGTCGGTCGACGGTTTTGTCGGCGCGGCCGGCGATGAGCACTGGCAGCTCTGGGAATGGGGCGCCAACTGCCCGTGGGACGACGACTTGAAGCAGGATTTCAACGCGGTGTTCGCCGGCATCGATACCATTCTGCTCAGCCGCAAGATGGCCGAAGAAGGCTATCTAACCCATTGGGGCAATGCGGCAAAAAACTATCCGCGCGATCCCTTCTACGCCTTTGCGCAGCGCATCGTCGAGGCGCGCAAGGTGGTGCTGAGCGACAAGCTCGCGGCATCGCGGTGGGAGCGCACGACGCTTGCCAGCGGCGACCTGCCGCGCGAGGTCAAGGCGCTGAAAGCTGAAGGTGAAGGCGACATGGCGGTATTCGGCGGCGCCGGCTTTGCCTCGGCCCTGATTGCAGCGGGACTGGTCGATGAGTTCCAGCTGTTCATCAATCCGGCCGCGCTGGGCGACGGCGAGCGGATTTTCGACTGTGGCGGCTTCCTGAAATTGCGCCTGCTCGGCTCTAAAGCCTATGCCTGCGGAATGGTGGTGAACCGCTACGCGCCGGCAATGTGAAGTAGTTCAGCGATTGAATCCGTGGACCGCTTCAACTCTTTGTTTTTACGAGAACTCCGGACGGATCACCGCAACCCGCTCCTCGTGAACCTGCGCTAGAAATTGATCTCGACCGAAGCGGCACTTCGCTTTGCCGGCCCGTGAAACACCGCCTCGATGTTGTTGCCGTCGGGGTCGAGCAGGAAGGCGGCGTAGTAGCCGGGGTGGTAGGGCCGCTCACCCGGCGCGCCATTGTCGGCGCCGCCGGCATCGAGGCCGGCCTTGTAGAACGCATCGACCATGGCCTTGTCCCTGGCCTGGAGGGCCAGATGATGGCGCCCGGTCAGCTGTCCCCTCGCCGCCCGGCTGTCGAGGCTTGAGATGAACAGCTCGTCGGCCCAGAAATAGTCCTCGGCCTCGCCGCCGATCGGAATGCCGAGCACCTTGAAGACGGCTTCATAGAAGCGCCGGCTCGCCTTGAGGTCCCTGACCACCAGCTGGACGTGGTCGATGAGGCGGCCGCGATGCAGTTCCATGAGCGATATCTCCCGTCGCGAGACCACAAAGCTAGTGCCGCGGAGCGGCTCGTCAATTCGGCAGTCTATCTTGTCGGCGCGCTTGGCAGCCTTACACCCCTGCTTTTGTCATATCCGGATGGACTTCCACGCAGACCGGATAAAAAATGCAACCGGATTGTCGGATTCGAAATCCCGCCAACGTCCTTCGGACGCAAGCGGCGCAACGGAGCTGGAGCGAGTGGCGCCGCATCGAAACCGATCTCGGGAGAAGAGCATGAACAGTTCCTACCGTTGGGTGATCGTCGCGTGCGGCGCGCTGATGACCTGTGTGGCGCTCGGCGCGATGTTTTCGCTGGCGATCTTTCTCGAGCCGATGGCGCTCGACACCAACTGGTCGCGAACCGGCATTTCCAGCGCCATGACGCTGAATTTCTTG
The DNA here is from genome assembly GCF_057786095.1 of Mesorhizobium sp. P160219. NCBI lineage: Bacteria > Pseudomonadati > Pseudomonadota > Alphaproteobacteria > Hyphomicrobiales > Phyllobacteriaceae > Mesorhizobium > Mesorhizobium sp. P160219. The sequence continues at coordinate 3,265,185 of NZ_JBYNWG010000001.1, read as the reverse complement.
GTGATGGGTGCAGGCGGTTTCGCCTGGGGCGCCATCTATGACCGTGTCGGCGCCCGCCCGGTGCTTTTTGCCGGCGCGGTGCTGCTCGGCCTGTCGCTGGTGGTGGCGAGCCGAGCCCAATCGCTGCTGGTCTTCCAGCTGAGCTATGGCGTCATCGTCGGGCTGGCGGCCAGCGCCTTCTTCGCGCCGATGATCGCGCTGACCACCGCCTGGTTCGAGACCCATCGCAGCCTGGCCGTGTCGCTGGTCTCGGCCGGCATGGGCGTGGCGCCGATGACCATTTCGCCCTTCGCGCGCTGGCTGATCACGGCCTATGACTGGCGTACCGCCATGTTCGACATCGGGATCATGGCCTGGGTGCTGTTGCTGCCGGCCGTCTTCCTGGTGCGCCAGCCGTCGGCGGCGGTCGCGGCAGCGGATGGCAGCGCGCCCGCGCCTGCCGCGGCCCCCGGCATGTCAGTCGGCCAGGCGCTGCGCTCGCCGCAATTCCTGGTGCTGGGCATGACCTTCTTCGCCTGTTGCGCGGCGCATTCGGGGCCGATCTTCCACATGGTGAGCTATGCCATGTCGTGCGGCGTGGCGCCGATGGCAGCCGTGTCGATCTACAGCGTCGAGGGCCTTGCCGGCCTTGGCGGGCGCGTGCTCTACGGCGTGCTCGGCGACAGGTTGGGCGCCAAGCCGGTGCTGATCGTGGGCCTCGCCATCCAGGCGGTGGTGATCGCCGCCTATCTCGCCGTCGGCAATCTCGAGCAGTTCTATCTCCTGGCGATCATCTTCGGCGCCACATATGGCGGCGTCATGCCGCTCTATGCGGTTCTGGCGCGCGACTATTTCGGGCCACGCATCATCGGCACGATACTTGGCGCCGCGACCCTGTTGTCCAGCCTCGGCATGTCGTTCGGCCCGCTCGCCGGCGGCATGATCTTCGACGCCTATGCCAGCTATTCCTGGCTGTTCATCGGCTCGGCGCTGATCGGCCTCGGTGCTGCCGGCATCGCCATCGCCTTCCCGCCGCAGCCCGGCCGAGAGAGGCTGCAGGCGGCATGAGCGAAATTTCCCCTCGAGGGGAAATACTCATCACCCTGTCCCCGTTCCCGAGCGCAGCTCTTCCCTGCCCTCGTCGTCGCGGCTGAGCCTGGCGTCCGAGATCAGCACCACCGGGCATTGGCAGCGCTGCAGCACGCCGGTGGTCGTCTCGCCGAAGAAGAGTTCCTCGCCAGGGCGCCGCGCCACGCCCATGACGATCAGCGCCGCCCCCCTGCCGGCCTGGCGGGCAATGGCATCGGCGGCGGCGGCCCGGCTGCGGATGGCCGTCTCGATCTCGACGCCATAGCGGTCGGCTAGTGCGACGGTATCCTTCAGCACCGCCTCCCTGCGGCGATGCGAGACAGTGTCGCGCGGTTCGTCGCGGCCGACGCGCGCGACATAAAGTATCTTGACCCGCGCACCCGTGACCGCTGCAATCGCCAGCGCCATTTCGGCACCCCGGCGGGCGATCGCGGTGCCGTTGACCGGAACCAGAATCTTCCCGCCTTCAGGTCCTAGCCTTGGCATCTGGCGGCCGGCGCCGGTCGCCTTCAGCACCAGGCATAGCGGGCCCTCGAAGGCGCCAGCGATCTCGTTGATGCGGCGGGCAAACCCACCTTTCGACGTGACCGCGCGGCCGAGCCCGATCAGCAGCAGCCCATAGCCTTTGCGCGCCTCCTTGGCAACCGTTTCGGCCGAAAGCTCGGCCTCGTGGCGCCGCGTGACAGGCGCCGCGCGGGCCAGCTCCTCGTCCGAACTCCTGGCGGCCTCGCGGCTGTCCTCGGCACCCTTTTCGATCGGCTCGAGCTTCGCATCCGTGCCGGGCTCGGCCTCCTCCCCCTCGCCTCGGGCATGCAGCACCGTCGTCGGCCTGCCGGCGCCCACGACTCCTGCGAGGTAAGCAGCAAAGCGGCCGACGACGCCCTCATCGGTCACCACCAGCAGTCGTTCCAGATTGGCGATGAAGCCGCGTTGGTCGATCTCCTCGCGCTCCAGACGCTTCTTCTCGTTCTCGCCCATCGGCAAGCGGCCGAGTGCCCAACGCAAGGTCGGCGGCATGGCGAGCGTGGTGATGACGGCCATGGTCACGATCATGGTGAAAAGATTGTGCGACAGAACGCCGATCGACAGGCCAATAGAGGCGACGATGACTTCGGTCGAGCCGCGCGCGTTCATGCCGCAACCGACGGCGATGCCTTCCTTGCGGCTCATGCCGGCAAGCTCGGCGCCGATGAAGGCGCCGGCGAATTTGCCGAAGCTGGCGATCAGCACCAAAGCGGCCGTGAGTAGCGCAAGCTCGTGGTCGACAAGCACTGTGAGATCCGCCGAAAGGCCGGCGACGCCGAAGAAAACCGGCATGAACAGCGCCATGATGACGCCGCGCAATTGCCCTTCGATATGACGCGACAGGATCGGCGATTCCCCAACCAGTATGCCGGCGACGAAGGCGCCGAGCACGGTGTGGACGCCGATCAGATCGGTGATCAGCGCCATTGCGCCCATGATGGCGAGAATGACGGTGACGACGGCGTATTCGCTGCGGAACGTATCGTTGGTCCAGCGGATGGCGTCGAAGACGATGCGGCGGCCAATCGTGAAGGAAAACCCCATGAAGGCGGCGACGCCGACAATGGTGAAGGCAAGGCTGCCGAGCTCGATGCGCCCCTTGGTGGCGATGCCGATGGTGATGGCGATGATCACCCAGCCGATCGTGTCCTCGATGATGGCCGACGAGACGATGGTCTGACCGAGATCGCGGCGCATGAAGTTCATCTCGCGCACCACCATGGCGACGATCTTGACCGAGGAGATCGACAGCGCCGTGCCGAGGAAGAGACCGGCGACAATGCGCTCGGTTCCGTCGGCCAGCAGCGAGGCCGGCATGAACTGCGCGGCGGTGAAGCCGAGCGCGAAAGGCACGGCGACGCCCGCGGCGGAGATGGAAAAGCACGCACGGCCGACCCTGCGCACCAGCCGCAGATCCGTCTCCATCCCGGTGAGCAACAGAAGCATCAACACGCCGAGCTGGGCGATGGCGCTGATCATGCTCTTTTGGGTGGCGTCGCCTGAAAAGATCACGCGTTCTGCTTCCGGCAATAGCCAGCCGAGCAGCGATGGCCCGAGCAGGATGCCGCCGATGAGCTGACCCATCACCGCCGGCTGGCCGAGACGCTCCAGCAACTCGCCGATGCCGCGGCCGACGAGAAGCAGAAGGAGGATTTCGAGAACGAAAATGCCCTCGCTGGACATGCCGGTCTTTTCGGCTGCCAACGATGCGGCCGGCATGAATGCCAAAGCTGCCACGGCAAGCGCGACCGACCGGCGCCGGTTGACCACGAAGGACATGCACCCCCTCATTGTGCCCGGTATAACGTTTGCGGGCGAGATCGGTTGCACGCCACGCTCCCTTGGCGCGCCGCAGGTTCCTCCTTACCTGAATCGCATAACGGGCCTATCTGACTGCGGATAAACCGCCGAGACCCGGGCCGGCGACGGAACATTTTCAACCGATTGCGCGTTGCGCAGATGGGGATGACCGGCGTCGTTTCGGCCGGCCATGGCGTTGGGAGGCGCGTGGCAAGGGATGTCCCAGGTCAAGACCGTGAAAACCGACGAAGCGGCTGCAGCGCCGCGGGCCTCTGATGCGTTCGCGCTGAAGCTCACCTCATCGGAATTCGTGGCCACCATGTCGCATTTCCACCGCGCCGAAATCGCCCGCATGGCCGGCTGCGCGACCGGCTGGACCGTACCAGCAACTGGGCGATTACTGTCGTCGCCGCCATGCTCTCAGTCTCACTCTCGACGCCCAGCGCCCATCACGGGGTGCTGCTCTTTGCCATGCTGCTGACCACGCTGCTGCTATGGATCGAGGCGCGGCGCTATCGTTTCTTCGATGTCTACCGGGCCAGGGTGCGCCAGTTCGAGCGCTATTATTTCGCGCAGATCTTCTCGCCGCAGCCCGACTACGCCTCCAACTGGCTGGCCATCGTCGGCGAAGGCCTGCGTTCGCCGCGCTTCCTGATCTCGCAACGCGCGGCGTTGGTGCGCCGGCTGCGCCGCAACTACATTTTCATGTACACGATCCTGATGCTGGCGTGGGTGCTGAAGATCACGACGCCCAGTCTGCAGCGCGAAGGGTCGCCGATAGGCTTGGGCGCGTCATTTCTCGACGCCGCGCGCGTGGCGCAGCTCGGCCCGGTTCCAGGCATCTATGTCGTGTGCATGGTCGGGCTGTTCTATGTCGGCCTACTCGCAGCCGCTTTCCTCATCTCAAGCGACGAGGGCGAGCTTTCGCATGGCACCGTGCATGTCTGAGAGCGGCCTCGAAAAGCGCAATCTGCCGCGGTGATCTTCAGCAGACATTGTCGACCATCAGAGCGGTCGCTTCCGACCGGCTTGCGGCTTCCTCAACCGGAAGCCGTGCGCGATGGCGCTTGTAGGCGGTGAGCGCGATGACCAGCACGCAGCATACGGCGTTCAGCCAGTTGATCGCCGCCAGCGCGGGATCGTTCAGATTGATGTGGGCGTAGAGTCCCGTCGTGGCGTTGGCGCCTGTCCACAACAGCCAGGTCGCGTAGGAAATCGCCGACGCCCCGTGCCTGTCCCGGGCCACCCGCACGATCTGCGGCAGGTAGGACACCACGCGCAAGCCATTGAAAATAGTGAAGAGATAAAAAGACAGATCAGCAAGTGTCATCCGAAACCCCTGTCATGGCCGGACGTCCCATAGCGTTCCTTGCAGTGGCGGCATGTGAGCCCGTTCACATGCCGGCTTCGATTTTCTTGTTGCGGCCCGGCACCCGGATTCTTTCGCCATGTGGGCGTTCGCCGTGAGCCAGCCCGACGAGGTCGACATGAACCAGATCCAGTTTCGGCCGACGGCGCGGGAGTACTAAACAGATCTCGTGCTTGGGCAAAGTTCGGGTTGACCGCTGCCAAGAGCGCGGCGACTATCCCTGCAACGTGCAGGAGGACATGAGAATGGACGAACCCGATCGCTGGCGGCACATGGCGAGCGCGCCCAAGGACGGCAGCCGCATCCTGGTCACGGTCAGGCCATCGGAGCAGGGGCCGGCCGAGGTCGACCTCGCTTACTGGTCGCGCGCCGACCAGTTCGGCACGGAGGGCTGGCGCTCTTCCGATTCGTCGCCAGGACGGGTGATCGAATACCCCGAACCGGAGTTGAAATGCTGGATGCCGCTGCCGACGGCCAATCTGAGCCGGGCTTCAATGCCAAGTCCGTGGCAAGGCGAAGACGTCCCGCTGCTCGACGGCTCCGGGATATGATCTCGGCGGGATGACCGTAGGAAATACGCTGCCGGCCCAATACTTGACGGCCTTACTTCGGCCGACGCACCGATCGCACCATGCCGCCAGGGCCGCTGCCGCAAAAGAAGCGGTCGCCGCCGTCGGATTCGAGCCCGGAAACGCCCACCCCCGCCGGCATGTCGAGCCGTTCCAGCACCTTGCCAGTTTGCGGATCGACGCGCCGGACATCGCTCTGGTCGCCTTCCCAGGTGCCGTGCCAGAGCTCGCCATCGACCCAGGTCACTCCGGTGACGAAGCGGTTTGAGTCGATGGTGCGCAGGATTTTCCCGGTCTCGGGATCGATCTGGTGGATCTTGCGCTCCCGGTTCTGCCCCACCCAGAGCGTGCCCTCGGCCCAGGTCATGCCGGAATCGCGGCCGCCGCCGGGCGCCGGGATGGTGGAGAGCACCTTGCCGGTATCGGGGTCGATCTTCTGGATGCGGTCCCCGGCGAGCTGGAACAGATGCCGGCCGTCATAGGCGGTGCCGGCATGTGCCGCGACATCGATCGAGCGCAGCGTCTCGCCGCTTGCCGGATCGAAGGCGGTCAGCCGCTCGCCCGTCGCAAACCAGACATTCTGTCCGTCGAAGCTCACGCCGTGCACGGTGTCGACATCAGGAAAGGGCCCGTATTCGCGCAGGATTTCCGCTGCTGAATGTTTCATGTCCTGGTCCTCGATCATGGTCACCTTTCCTAGCCGTTCGGCAGCGGCGACGGGAGTAACAAGGTGGTCGTGAAACCAGCGACCGGTGGCGTCATCCAGCGCCGCGCCCGGCCGTGGCCGAAGGACTGCACTTTGCCGGTCTCGGCCAACTGCTCGAGCGCCCGCTGTACGCTGCGCTGTCCGGCGCCCAGCGCCAGCGCCAACGCCGAGCTGGCCCAGGATTCACCATCGGCCAGGAAGGCCAGCACCGCGGCGTGCCGCTCCTCGATCGGCCGCGCCAGCACCGCCACGGAGCCTGCTTCGCGCGGCTTTAGCGCAAAGCCCTGGCTGGTCGCGCCGATGCCCGCCAGCGGCCGCAATTCGGCGCGCAGCCGGCCGATCTCGACCCGCAGCCTGGCGCGATGCGATTCATCGGCATGCCGGCCGCCAAAGGCGCGGGCAATCAGCGTCGCCCTCGGCACATCCGCCGGCCAGGCTTCGGCAAGCGCGCGCGCCAGCGCAAACAGCACCGGCCGCGTTGCCAGCGAGATCGTTGTTTCCTGCTTGTGCACGATATAGCGGAACGTATCGACGACCAGCGCGCGCGACGCCTGCAGCGCCTCGACTTCTTCGAGCAACAGCGGATGCTCCTCGCCGCCTGCGATCAGCCGCGCCGCCGGCGTCTCCAGCGCCAGGAAGGCGCTGTCGACCTCCGCCATGAGACCCGGAATGCCGGCCCGGCGGGCGGCATGGCGCGCCCACTCAAGGGCTGCGCGCGCGGCCTTCGTCTTCAGGCGCCGCATGGCGATGCCGGCAACCGCGAGTTCATGCGCGGCGCGTGAGGCCGGCGGAAGCGGCGACGGATCGAGCCCAGCCAGCACGTCTTCAGCCTCGTCGAGGCGGCCGATCAGCAGCAGGCGGCGCACTTTGAGATGCCCGGCATGCGCCGCGTTCAGCCGGTCGCCATGCTTTTCCAATGTCGACCGCGCCGCGTCGAGCGCCTTGGACGGCCAGCCGAGATCACGCGAAACAAGTGCGATCTCGGCTTCGGCGACAACGCACCTGGCGCGCGCCACCGCCTCCTTTGGACCGAAGGCACGGCCGGCCCTACGCAACAGTACTTTGGCGCGATCGAAATCGCCGAGCTGCGCCATGGCAATGCCGCGCAACGCCAGCGCCGGGGCATCCTCGCGCAAGGCGACGCGGTCGAGTGCCGCCAGCGGATTGCCCGCCGCCAGCGCCAGCCCTGCCGCGGTGATCAGCGAGTCCATGCAAATCCCGTCACATTTGTAACTCCCACCGCTCCCCTTATCGGCCCTAACTTAAGTCACCACCGCCAAGCAGCAAGCCGCGGACGGCGACCTAGCCATCTGGACTGGTTGAAGACGCCCAGGCCTGCGTTGACGGCAATATTCGCATTCGCTAGCCTGAGCATCTCAGACAGTCGCGTTAAGCTTCTCAATAAGGAAAAACCGACCATGCCTGCTTCCGAGGACTTCGAGCCCACCGTGCGGCCTCGCCACCCCTGCTGCGGTGGCCCGCCTGCAAATGCCGTCACATTTGTAACTCCGCCCTCGCCGCCTCGCGGCCCTAGCCTGCCTCACGATCAACAGGCAACGACAAGCCACAACGGCTCAACAACTGGCAAAGGAAACAAGCAATGACCAAGCACGTGGCAATGAAGACCCCACCGGTCGTTTCAAGGCAAGAATGGGAAGCCGAGCGCGAAAAGATGCTGGTGAAGGAAAAGGCAACGATGCGCGCCAGGGACGCGCTGTCGGCCGAGCGCCGGCGCATGCCATGGATGGAAGTAGACAAGGCCTATGTGTTTGAAGGTCCCAACGGCAAAGCGAGCCTGCTCGATTTGTTCGAGGGCCGGCGCCAGTTGATCGTCTACCGCGCCTTCTACGAACCCGGCGTCCACGGCTGGCCCGAACATGCCTGCCGCGGCTGTTCGCTCGGCGCCGACCAGGTCGGCCATCTCGCCCATCTCAACGCCCGCAACACCACGCTTGCCTATGCCTCCCGCGCGCCGCAGGCCGACATTGCCAGCTTGAAGCAGCGGATGGGTTGGGAGATGCCCTGGTACACAATCACCGACAGTTTCGACAAGGATTTCGGCGTCGACGAATGGCACGGCCACAACGTGTTCATCCAGGACGGCAAGAAAGTGTATCGCACCTACTTCATCAACAACCGCGGCGACGAGCAGATGGGCACGGTCTGGAGCTACCTCGACGCAACGCCGCTCGGCCGCCAGGAAATCTGGGAGGATTCGCCCGAAGGCTATCCGCAGACCGAGCTCTACAGCTGGTGGAACTGGCACGACAATTACGACGCCGCACCCGACAAGACGTGGGAGGAAGTGTCGGCGGCCGGCGAAGCCGCGTTCCGCAACAAGGACGGCAAGTAAGGACCTGGAGCGGCGCCCATCCAGCTTGGTTTCCTGTCCCTCACGGGACAGGAAACCCGGGCATTGATCATCAAGGGATTACGACCATGAGCGATATCGGCACAGGGACCGACAGTGAGGTCCCTAAACGCTCCGATGCAGTTTCTCTCCGCACCGCCGACTGGCTGTGCCTCGCCGCGGCCCCTGTTTTCGCCGTGATGGCGCTGCTTACCTGCATTCACGCTGGCGACGGCGTCATGTCGTGCCTGGGGGCCGATGCCTCCCCGCTCACCGGCATGCCGCTGATGTATCTCTTGATGAGCGCCGTCCATCTGGCGCCTTGGCTGCGCGTGATTTCCGGCCGGCCGGTCCGGCGATAGGCTGGACCGCCGCCGCCATGCTAACGCTCTTTACGTCGGAGAGAGACTATGAAGCTGGTCAGGCTGAGAGCGCCGGGCGGGTTGGACAAGCTCGACCTGGTCGAGGTGGATCAGCCCCGGCCTGGGCCGGGAGAAATGCTGGTCAGGATTCGCGCCTGCGCGCTGAACATGCGCGACGATTTCGCCGTACAAGGCAAGGTGCCGCTCGCCGAAGGCCGCGTGCCGCTGTCGGATGGCGCCGGCGAGGTGATCGCGATCGGTGACGGCGTCGACACGTTCAAGCCGGGCGACAGCGTCGTCAGTGTTTTCTACCCCTGGTGGCTGGCCGGCGACATGAGATCCGATACAAGCCGCGACATTCCCGGAGACAGTTTCGACGGCTTCGCCAGCGAGTATGTGTGCATGCCGGCGCACGCATTCACCAGGGCGCCGGCGGGCTATACGCATCTCGAGGCGGCAACGCTGACCTGCACGGGCGTCACCGCCTGGCGCGGGCTGGTGACATGCGGCAAGGTAAAGCCCGGCGACACGGTGCTGATCCTTGGCACCGGCAGCGTGTCATTGTTTGCGCTGCAATTTGCCAAGGCCGCCGGCGCAAGGGTCATCGCCACCTCGTCCGATGAAGGGAAGCTGGAGAAGCTCAGACGACTCGGGGCCGACAGCGTCATCAACTACAAGGCGGTGCCGCAGTGGGGCGGCAGGGCCAGGGAACTGACGGACGGACGCGGCGTCGATCATGTGATCGAGGTCGGCGGACCGGCGACGCTGGCGCAGTCGATAGCGGCCTGCCGGACAGGCGGGCATATCGCACTCATCGGCGTCCTGACCGGCTTTGCAGCAGAAGTTTCAATCCCGGCGCTGTTTTCAAACCAGATCCGCATCAGCGGAATTTCCATCGGCAGCAAAGCCGACCAGCAGGACATGATCCGTGCGATAGAGGTCAACCGCCTGAAGCCTGTCATCGACAGCAGCTTTCCACTGCAGGATATCGCCGCCGCCTTCAGGCACTACGAAGCGCAAAGGCATTTCGGCAAGGTCTGCCTCGAGCTTTAGATCCTGCGATCGGCATTCCTACCCAGCGGCCGGCGCCAGCGTCCCGCTTGCCATCAGGCCCCAGAGCTGATCGGCGGTCAGCTGTTTGGCCGAGCCGTCGTAAGCCACCCTGCCGAGGCTGAGCACGACGATCCTGTCGGCCAGCGCCCTGACCGTCGACAGGTCGTGCGTGACCAGGATGACGCCGGTGCCGCTGGCGGCGATCGAACGGATCAGCTTGACGACCTGCGCGGTCTGCTTGACGCCGAGCGCGGCGGTAGGCTCGTCGAGGCAGATCAGCTTGACGTGATCGGCAAGCGCGCGGGCAATGGCGATGGACTGCCGCTGGCCGCCCGACAGCGAGCGCACCAGAACGTTTTCGTCGCGAAGCGTGACGCCCAGCGCGGCAAGCCGGGCACGACACTGCTCGGCGGCCTTTCGGTCGTCGCGAACCGGGAAGACACCGAGCCAACGCCGCGTTTCCTCACGCCCGAGGATCATATTGTGGGCGACGCTGAGGTTCGGGCAGAGCGCCAAATCCTGATAGACGGTCTCCAGGCCGGCGACGCGTGCATCCTGCGGGCTCCTGAAGGAAATCGGCTGGCCCTCGAGGGTCATCGCGCCGGCATCGGGCTGGATGGCGCCCGAAATAATCTTCACCAGCGTCGACTTGCCGGCGCCATTGTCGCCGAGCAGACAGACGATCTCGCCTTTGCCGACCGTGAAACTCGCCTCTTCCAATGCCGTCAGCGCGCCGTAGGATTTGCGGGCGCCGGCAATCGAGAATGCCGGACCTTGCGGGGCCTCTCCATTGCCCTCCGTCACGGCAGGGCCGGCCGAGGCGACGGCACCATTGTCCGCCACCGTGAAGTTGGTCGCGGCGGCCCGAGCGCGCCGGCCGCGAAAACCGATCGCAGCCTGGTCGGCCACCAACGCCAGCAACAGCATGCTTCCCACCGAAATGGATTGCCACCATGATTGCAGGCCGACGAAGATCAGTCCTGCATTGAGGATGCCGATGGTGGCAACGCCGATGGCGATGCCGAGCGGCCGGCCGGAGCCGCCGGAAAAAGCGACGCCGCCAAGGATCGCGGCGGTGAGCACGTCGAGCGGAACGCCGATGGTCGGCGTGATGCTGCCGAGACGACCGGCGATCAGAACCGAGACCAGGCCGATCAGCAAGCCATTGGCGGCGTAGAGGCCAACCACCGTGCGCCCCACCGGAATGCCGCAGAGTTCGGCTGCGCGCGGGTCGCCGCCTATGGCGTAGAGCCTCAAGCCGGTGACCGTGCTGGTCAAGATAAAGGCTCCGATGACAAAGACAGATGCGGCGATGATCACGGTGTACTGGATGCCGAAGATCTTGCCCCGCCCCAATTCGAGCAGAGCCTCGGGAAAACCATAGACCGCGGTGCTGGAGACGACGAAGGCAAGGCCGCCATAGAGCGCCAGCATCGCCAGCGTGACGATCAACGGCGAGATGCTCAGCCTGCGCACCAGCAGACCGTTGAGCAGACCGAGCAAAAGGCCGAGACCCAGGCCGACGCAGATTGCCAGCGGCGCGCTCTGCGTCGCCACCGCAACCTTGGCAGTGATGATGCCGATCAAGGCGACCATGCTGCCGATGGAGAGGTCGACATAGCCGGCGATCAGCAGCGCGGAGGTGCCGAGCACGGCGATCAGGATCGAGGTCGAGTTGACGCCGATGACGACGAAATTGTCGAGGCTGAAGAACGATTTGTTCAACAGCGAGAAGGCGATGATCAAGCCCAGCGCGACCAGCGCCAGCCCGATGCGGCCAGACGCTTCGCCCGGCGCCTTGACGCCCGGCAGCAAGGATGAAAACCGGCCCGTTTGCAGCGGTGTCGTCCCCGTTCGAAGGCTGTCTGTGCTCATGCTTGCCTCTCACTGAAGCGGGCGGTTTCAGGTCAGGCTGAACCGCCCGTATCGCGCGGGAAAAACAGGCGCTACTTTGCCTCGGATGACCAGGGGAAATTCACATACTGGTCGCGCGTATCGTAGCAGATGTTGCCGTACATCCTGAGATAGATATCGCGGCGCTTCGGGTCCTTGTAGACCGCGGCCGGGTCGGCGACATCGGCCTCGTACTGGGCCATGTAGTCGCTGGTCAGCGCCACGGGCAGGATATCCATCGCCTGCGGGATGCTCTTGCCCTCCAGCCAGTCGGCCGCGTGCTGGCCCATGGCATAAGCGAAGACCGGCGACGCCAGGCTGATGCTTGCCTTGTAGGGACCGCCGCCTTTCTTGATCGCGGCGACTGCCTCCGGTTCGCCGTCGATGCCGCCAAGGAACTGGTCCGGCCGCGCCTTGCCCGCCGCTTCCAGGGCAGCCAGCGCGCCGAGCACGACCGTGTCGGCGCCGAGCACGACATCGACGTCGGGATGGGCCTGGAGAATGGTGCTCATCGTGGCAAAGCCGCCTTCCTTGTTGACGGGATTGGGTGAGATGTCGGCGACGATGGTGACATCAGGCATGGCCTTGAAGATGTCGCGCATGGCGGCAAAGCGCGGCGCCAGGAATTCCATGCTGTCATGGGACAGGATGACGACATTGGCCTTGCCGCCGAGCTTGTCCTTTATGTAGGCTGCGGCCGCTTCGGCCAGCACCTTGCCGGTCTCGTATTGCGGCGCATTGAGCAGCGACGTGGCTGGCGGCGGCACGATGGTGCCGACATAGGCGCCCGACCAGATAAGCTCCTGCAGGCTGCGGCTCATGGAGGCCGGGTCCACAGGCGCCGCCACCAGACCGCCGATCTTGGAGGCGAGAAACAATTGCACCTGCTCGACCCCCTTGGCGGCGTCATTGTTGGCAAGCGCGCGGCGATATCCCAGCCCGCGATCCTTGGCGGCGGCGGCCAGGCCGCGGTCGACGCCCTGCATGAATTCACGCTCGTTATCCTGCGCGAAGGCCAGCACCTTGTTCAGGCCGGGCGGTGGGCTGCAGGCCGGCGCCTTCGGATCGAACGGCGCAAATACCGCCGGCTTGGTGAGCCCGGCCGGGCCGTCCTGCGCGCCTGCCAGAATGGTACCGCCCGCGAGCACACCGGCAACGCCGAGCAGCGTCGCCAGCATCATGTTCCTGTCAGATCGCATTTCACTTCCTCCCTGTCGTTGATTGTTGCCGCGCATCGCAAGCCTCGCGGTCGCTACTCTTCCCAGTCTCCCCAGATACCCACCTTCCCGCTCGCAAGTCAAAACTTTTTCCAGTGGAATTAATTAATCAGAGATAGTCGGGTGACTCGCCCACGCGATCACGCCTTGCCGATCAGCGACTGGACGACTTTGGCCAATTCCGTGCCGAGCACGCGATGCGCGTCGCTGTCGAGGTGAATGCCGTCTACCGCGCTCGACTCGACGACATCGCCGGCGTTGAAGAACGCGGCGCCGGCGCGCCGGGCGGCATCACGGAACAAGCCGGCAAAGTGCATCGACTTTGAAGCGCCGCCCAGGAACATCTGGCCGAACCAGTCGACCTCCAGCATCGGCGGCGGCGCAACAATCAGGACCGCGGGCGCCACGCCTGCGGGGCCAGCTTCGCTGCGCAGCACAATTCTGGCCAAGATCTCAATAGAATCAGCGACATCATTCGGCGTTACCGAGAACCTATGCTTGAGATCGTTGGTGCCGAGCATAAGGATGACGAGGTCGAGCGGCATATGCGTTTCCAGGCACACCGGGAGCGATTTGAGCCCGTTCTTGTGGAGACCTTCGATCGGATCGTCGTGCACGGTGGTGCGCCCGCCCTGCCCTTCTTCGATCACATCCCATCCGCTGCCGAGCTGGCGGCGCATGATGCCCGGCCAGCGCCGGTCGGGCGTGAAGCGGCGCCGTCCGACGCGGGCCAGGGTGGGAATGGCGCCATAGGTATTGGAATCGCCAAAGCACATGATTGTCCGGGTCTGCGTCACGGCATTGCTCCTCCAGGCTTGCATACTTTGAACGACAGCAGGCCGGCCGGCGTCAACTACATTTTTCCATCGGGTGGATTTAAGTGTTGCCTTGCCGTTCCCGCATTGCTACGTCAGCGCTTTGATCGGCTCGCCTTGCGGCCAACCTCCTTGCGCAGGGGAAAGCGTGACCGGCACCAGCTTCTTCAGTCTCGAAAAGATCGCCGAGGGCCGCAGCGGCGGAACCACGCAGGCCGAGAGCCGCGTCTACAACGAACGCCTGATCGTCTCGCTGATCCGCCGGCACGGCCAGCTGGCCAAGACCAATTTGACGCGGCTGACCGGGCTGGCCGCGCAAACCATCACCACCATCGTCAACCGCGCCGCCGACAACAAGCTGCTGCTGCGCCTGGAGCCTTTGCGCGGACGGCTGGGGCAACCCTCGGTTCCCTATGCGTTGAACCCGAAAGCCGCGTACGCCTTCGGCCTCAAGGTCGACCATCGCAGCGCCGATGTCGCCCTGGTCAATTTCGTCGGCGACGTGATGGCGTTCGAACGCACGCTGTTCCACTATCCGACGCCCGTCGAGGTGATGAAATTCGCCAAGGGCGCCATCGCGCGCATGTGCCGCAAGCACAGATCGATAGAGCAAGACCGCATCGCGGGTCTTGGCATCGCCTCGCCATTCCATCAGTGGAACCTGAGCGAAGAGGGCGCGGTGCCGGCGAGCAGGCTGGATGCCTGGAGGGAAATCGACATTCGCGCCGAACTGGACCGGGCGTTCGACTGGCCGGTGTTCCTCTACAACGACGCCACGGTGTCGGCCGCGGCCGAACTGATGTTTGGCGCCGGCGGATCGCGCGCCGACTTTCTCTATGCCTATGTCGGGCACTTCATCGGCGGCGGCCTGGTGCTCGATCATCACTTGTTCCCCGGCCGCAACAAGCTGGCCGGGGCGCTGGGCGACATGCCGGTGCCCGCGCCGGGGCGCAAGGGCGACCGGATGACCCCGTTGCTGCGCGTCGCTTCGCTGCATTCGCTGGCCGGCAAGCTCAACGACCAGGACAATGGGGACGAGGGCGCCGGCCGCATCTGGTCGTCGCCCGACGACTGGGGCGACCTTGGAGAGCCGCTCACCGCGTGGATCGATGAGGTTTCGGACGGGCTTGCCTATGCCGCCCGCAGTGCCGTTGCCTTGCTCGACATCGACAATGTGGTGATCGACGGCGCCATACCGAATGGCGTGCGCAAGGAGATCGCCAAGGCCATGCGCAGAAAGCTGGCACGGATCCTTGTCGATCGCCCCGAGCCGTTCTCCGTCATCGAGGGGACGTTTGGCCATCTCGGCCCCGTTATCGGCGGCGCCAGCATTCCGTTGCTGGTGAAATATTCGAACGACAAGGAACTGCTCTTCAAGGAATAGGCGCGCAGCCGCCGGCACCAGGCATTCCCCAAACAGCGAACTGTGAGACTTGTCACATACCTGCTCGTGAAGCGCGTGCTACTTGCACCCTGCGGTCGGTCGACGCCGAAAGAAATCGCCTGCCATGGTCTGGCGGTGACGGGCCTTTCACTTTATGCTGTGGCAGGTTGCATACTCTCAACGGACCTTGATGCCGCAAGCGGTGTTCTCGTCGGCGTCAGGCCGCGACCAGGAGTTTTGTCATGCTCCGACTTTGCGGATTTATCGCGGCCTTCATCCTTGCCGGCTTCACAAGCTTCGAGGCCTGCGCCGATCGAAGGGTCGCGCTCGTCATCGGCAATTCCGATTATCGCGACATCCCGGCGCTGAAGAACCCGGCCAAGGATGCCCAGGACGTATCGGCCACGTTCCGGCTGGCCGGCTTCGAGGTTTTCGTCGCCGAGAACCTCACCAAGCAGCAGTTCGAAGGCCAGTTCCGGGACTATCTGGCCGCCGCCGACGGCGCCGATCTCGCCGTCGTCTACTATTCCGGGCACGGCTTTCAGATCGGCGGCGAGAATTTCCTGATACCCGTCGACGCCTCGTTGAAGAAGGCGGCCGACATCGAGGTCCAGGCCATCAAGCTCAACGACGTGCTGGAGCAGCTGCGCTCGAAGTCGAAGATCCAGGTGATCATCCTCGATGCCTGCCGCAACAACCCCTTCCCGCGCAACAATTACTGGCTGCGCGACCAGCTTGTCACCGCCGGCAATACCGGGCTGGCGCAGGTGCGAAGCTCGCTCAACACGCTGATTGCCTTCGCCACCGAACCAGGCGCGGTCGCCTATGACGGCAGCGGCGACCTCAGCCCGTTTTCATCGGCCTTTTCGCGGCGCGCGCTGGCGCCGAACCAGGAGATCCGCACGGTCATGTCGGCGGTGCGCCGCGATGTCGTGCAGGCCACCAACGGCATGCAGGTGCCCTGGGAAAATTCCTCGCTGATCGATGACGTGGTGCTGGTGCGCCGCAACAACCGGCCTTCGCTGCCGCCAGTGCTGGAGAAGGTAGTGCTCTCGGGGGTCGGTCCTGTCGCTCTCGGCCTGCCGGAGCCGGTCGATGTCGATGGCGGCGCTATCAGCGTCAGCATCGAACGTCCGCCGGCAATGGGCCGTCTGGTGCTGGACGGCAAAGACGTCGCGGTGGGCGAACCGATCGCCGGCAAGGACCTGCCGCGCCTGCAAATGGATGTCCCCAAAGGCGCCGCCACGCAGGACGAGGTGGATATGCTGGCCTATGCCACGCATGACAATTGGGGCGGCGGGAGCCAGGGCATACTCGTGTTCCGCGTCAAGAGCGGCGAAGGTGCGGCGGGTCAGCAGATCATGGCTTCGCTCGAGGCCGAGCAGAAGCAGCAGGTGCTGGATCGCGGCATCCACATCACCGGCGCTGCCGAAGCGATCGAGAACCGCAAGCTTGATATTCCCGTCGGCGTCGGCCCGGTCGCGCTCAATCTGGATTTCCCCACCGACGATCCGGCGGTCAGCCTAAAGGTCACGGGGTATCCGGCAACGGGAACGCTGTCATTGCCTGATCGAACCTTGTCGCCGCAATCCAGCCTTCTGGCCGGTGAAGTCGACCATCTCCGTTACGAGCCGCAGATCGGCGCCGGCGCGCCGGTCGAGGTCGGCTTCGAAATCCGGGCCGACAGCAGCTCGGCTAAGCCCGCGACAATGAAGCTGTCGCCGACGGTCGATGCCTGCGATACCGCCGCCGGCGAGCCTCTCGACCTGCAAGGGGTGGTGCCCGGCCTGCTGCCGAACGAGATCGGCGCCGGTGCGGTGGCAGCCTGCGAGGCGGCCGTGAAAACCTATCCAGACGTCGCCCGCTTCCACTACGAGCTCGGCCGCGCCCTGCTTGCGGCAGGCAGGGTCGGCGAGGCCAGGTCAGCCATCGAGGACGCCGCCAAGAAAGGCCATGTGCGCGCCGTCTTCGAACTCGGCTATCTCAACGCAACCGGAACCGGAACGACCATAGACCGCACCCAGGCCAACGCTCTCTACAAGGCTGCCGCCGACAAGGGTGATCCTTACGGTATGACCTCGTGGGGACGCGCGCTGTTCAATGGCTATGGCGTCAACCGCGATACGGCCAAGGGCCTCGACCTGCTGCTCAAGGCGGCGGCCATGGGGCACACCTATGCCATGAACGATCTTGCCGCCATCTTCACCGAGGGCCGCAATGGCGTGCCTGCCGATCCGGCCCGCGCCGTCGCCTTCCTGCAAGCGGGGGTGCAGCGCCAAGACATGTATTCGATGAACCTGCTCGGCCGCAATTACCTCGCCGGCCAGGGCATCGACAAGGATCCGAAGACGGCGCAGGCCCTGTTCCAGCAGGCCACCGATCTTGGCCAGCCCTACGCGCCCGGCAGCCTCGCCCGCATGTACAGGGATGGCGCCGGTGTGCGCCAGGACCCGGCGGAAGCGCAAAGGCTGTTCGAACTGGCGACCACGCGCGGCGATCCGTCGAGCGCCTATGATCGCGCGGCGCTTGAAATGGCGAAAGGCGACAAGGCCGATCAGGCTGTCGCGGTGCGCTTCCTGGCATTCGCCGTCGCGCTCGATCTGCGCAAGGAGCTGCCGGACGCCAAAAAGGGCCTGGCGCAGTTCGGCACCAAGCCGAAAACGGCAGCTTTGGACGCCCTGCGTCGAGAGCTCAAGTCGAAGATTCCCGCGTCCGGTTCGCTGGACACGCAACTGGTCAATGCGGCCCGGGGGGTCTGGGAAGAAGCCAATCCGCGTCGGGATTTGTTCTGAACAATAAGGAGGCCATGGTGGGCAAGGCATTCAAGCAGACATTCGGGCAGGCATTCATCGGGATAATTCTATCCGGCGTTCTGGCCGGGCTCATGGGCTGCACCTCGGTGTCGCCGATGTTTGAGCCGGCGCCGCCGGTGAACCATCGCAAAGTGGTTCGCGTAGCACCTCAGCCAAAGGTGGTCAGATACAAGAAGGCGGCCACCGGCAAAGTGGTCAAGCCGGCCGAGGAGATCCCGCAAAAGCCGCCCGTGATTCCTTCTCTCGGCGGCAGCGGAGGCGGCGGTGGGGCTGGCGGCGGCGGCGGCGGTTGGGGATGAGATCGTCGACCAAGGGCGCTGCACTCAGCGGCCCCAAAGGGTCTTGCTAAATTCCGCATGAGCCTTGGACAACGTCAAGCCGAAATCGTCCATCCCTGTCGCGGCATCGGTTGGCCAGCGGACAATTCGGCGCAGCGCTGCACGGAAAAGGCAGCGGACGAACGCTGCCAGTGCAGAGGCCACGACCGCCGCCGGATCGAGTCTGCGAGCCGCCAATGCCCGATGGGCCTGTTGTGTTTCGAGATAGCGGGCCAGCGCAATATCGTGACGCGATGGTGCGCCAAGCTCCTGCCGGTCGCGCCCGGGGTCGTCATGCCAGATGGGCCACTCGGTCGGGCCAGGGTGATGCACGGTATCCTCCTGCGAAAAGAGATCCAGTGCGAACAATCTCCTCAAGCGCCGTGAGCAACGCGTGGGAACCTGCGTGATGGAATCGTGAAAAGCGCCTCGGCGGCGGAATAAGTGTTGAAATGGACCGAGCTTGAGCGGATCGTCGTCGCGCTGTGACCGTGGCGGATCCGATGACCGGACCTTATCTTCACCTGCTGGGTGGTTTCGACTTTGCTGGCGTCGGGGC
This sequence comes from Mesorhizobium sp. P160219, assembly GCF_057786095.1. Classification (NCBI taxonomy): domain Bacteria; kingdom Pseudomonadati; phylum Pseudomonadota; class Alphaproteobacteria; order Hyphomicrobiales; family Phyllobacteriaceae; genus Mesorhizobium; species Mesorhizobium sp. P160219. Next base: position 3,246,385 of record NZ_JBYNWG010000001.1, on the reverse strand, counting down.
CACGGTTCCAGCCATCAGCCGCAAGGCGCGTGCGATGGTCGCCTATCTCGCGCTGCAGTCGGGGCATTCGCAGTCGCGCGAGAAGCTGGCGACCCTGCTCTGGGGCATCAACAGCGAGGCGCAGGCGCGAATGAGCCTGCGGCAAGCGGTATCGTCTGTCAGGAAGGCCATGCAGACGTGCGGCGGCGGCCGCTTCCTCACCGATGGCAACAGCGTCGCTCTGCATCTCGACGGCCTTGATTTCGACGTCGCGCGGTTCGAGGCGCTGGTCGCCAGCCCGGCACCCGAAGACCTCGAACTGGCGCTCAATGTCTACCGCGGCGACCTGCTCGACGGCTTCGGCCTGAAGGAGGAGCCATTCGAGGACTGGCTGAGGATCGAACGCGAGCGGCTGCGGGCACTGGCCGTCGCGGCGCTCGACAGGCTCGTCGCGCATTATGCCGCGACGAACGATCCTGCCGCATGCGTGCGCGCGGCGGCGCGCCTGCTGGCCATGGACCCGTTGAGGGAGGATGTCCACCGTGCCCTGATGCGCGCCTATGCGGCGCAAGGCAGGACCAATCTCGCGCTGAAGCAATATGAGCACTGCCGCACCGCGCTTCTACGCGATCTCAAGCTGCAGCCGGAGCCGGAGACGCGGCAATTGTTCGAGACGCTGCGCACACGCCGCACAATGGCGCCGGCACGGCCACCCACGACTGATGCGGATGACGCTACCGGCTTCAGCCACGAACTCGCAGCCCCCCCGACCCACTATGTCAAATCGGCCGGGATCAACATCGCGTATCAGGTGACCGGCGACGGTCCGGTCGACCTGATCCATGTGCCGGGATGGGTCTCCAACCTCGACCACGCCTGGGGCTCGCCGCGGCTTTCGCATGTGCACCGGCGGCTCGGCACTTTCTCGCGCCTAATCCGCATGGACAAGCGCGGCACCGGGCTCTCGGACCGCAATGTCGGTCTGCCGACCCTGGAAGAGCGGATGGAAGATGTGCGGGCAGTGCTGGATGCGGTTGGCTCGAAGCGCACGGTGCTTTTCGGCAGCTCCGAGGGCGGCCCGATGTGCATGCTGTTCGCGGCGACCTATCCCGAGCGCACAGCGGCACTCGTGCTCAATGGGGCCTACGCCCGCGGCAGGTGGTCACAAGACTATCCGTGGGCGAAGACAAGCGAGCAGGTGGAAGAGGATCTGGCGATCGTCGAGAAAGAATGGGGAGCGGCGGCGGATATGAGCAACGCGGCGCCCAGTCTGATGAGCGACACGTTCGAGACAGAATGGTTCGCCGCCTATCTCAGGAATTCTGCCTCGCCCGCCGACGCGATCGCCCTGTGGCGCTGGGGAGCCGAAATCGATGTTCGCGACATTCTGCCTGCTGTCCATGTTCCGACACTGATCATGCAGACGACTGGCGACGGCTGGGTGAAGCGGGAAGAAGGACGTTACCTGGCGACGCACATCGAGGGCGCCCGATACATTGAGTTCGCCGGCCGCGACCACGTCATCTGGGGCGAGAATTCCGATCGGATCGTCGACGAGATCCAGGCTTTCGTCACCGGCGCCTTGCCGGCGGCCCCAGGCGAACGGCTGCTTGTGTCGGTGCTGTCCCTCGATATGACGGGCTCGCCTTTCGGCATCGACCCGGCCGAGCGGCACGCCGAAGCGCTCCGTGGCGAACTCCTCGCGGCCGAAGGCAGAGAGATCAGCCGATCGGACGGCAAGGTGCTCGCGGTGTTCCAGCGGCCAACGCGGTCGATCCAGTGCGCGATCGCCATCCGCGATCGCTTGCGGCAATCCGGTGTCGAGGTCCGCTCGGCGGTGCATATCGGCGAGTGCGAGCAGCGGGGCCATCAATTTTCAGGCGCGGCGATCGAACTGTCATCGCGTCTGCTTGACCATGCGCGGCCGGGCGAAATCATCGCATCAAGGACGGTGCGCGATCTCGTGGTCGGCTCCGGCCTGCGGTTCGAGGAGCGTGGCGAAATGGCGGCAAGCGGGCTGCCCGGCGCGTTTCGGTTCTATGCGGTCGATGGTTCGGCTTGAGCCGCTAGGTCACCTCTTCCCTGCCCCGAACCGCAGCCCGTCCATCAGCAGCTTGACCAGCCGGCGCGAGCGGTCGCGCCAGTCCTTGGTGTCGGGGGCCGAGTAGATGCCGCCGAGTGCGTGCAGCACATCGGAGGCGTCGACGTCGCTGCGGATCGAGCCTTCGGCCACCGCCGCCTCGACCAGTTGCCGCAAGGCCAGCGACACCCGGCCCGACATGTCGGAGAACACGGCGGAATTGGTGTTGAACAGGATGCGCAGGCTGGCCGCCAGGCCGCGCTTGGTGGCGATGTAGTCGACGAAGCGCTGCATCCACTGTTCCAGCGCCATGTCGGCCGAATGGTGGCTGGCGAGGTCATCGGCCGCCGCACAGAGCGCCTCGACTTCACGCCGGTAGACCACTTCGACCAGATGCTCGCGGGTTGGGAAATGCCGGTAGAGCGTGCCGATGCCGACGCCGGCCTGGCGCGCGATCTCCTCCAGCGAGGCATCGACACCGTGCTCGGCAAAGGCCGCTGCCGCAACCTCGACCAGCCGGTCGCGGTTGCGCTGCGCATCGGCGCGCAGCGGCCTTGGCGCTGCGGCTTCGCGCTTCTCGTCGGCAATTGCTTGCGACTGCTCGGTCAATTTTTTCTCCACTGTCGATATATGGGGGCTTGAACCCAAAGGGGTAAGTCCCCAACTAGATAAACGGAGGCGCCTCCGTTTTAGTGGAGCAGTCTTATCATATAATCAGGGGAGCCGGTATGTCACGTGTTGAGATTGTGAAGACTGAAGCATCCCTGCCCGCTGGAGAGTTGGGGCGGCAGAGCTGCCAATCTCCCCACTCGTGGGGGAGATGTCCGGCAGGACAGAGGGAGCGCTGTCCCGCCGACCAACACCCGCTTGGAAAGGTCTATTTCGACGCATGTAAATCGGGAACGTCGCATTCCTTCGCGCCCCCCTCTGCCCTGCCGGACATCTCCCCCACAAGGGGGGAGATTAGGCGCACCGTCGCCTCTTCCCTTGTCCTCTCCCACTCGAGCCCATTTCAATCCCCTAGCGTCAAGCAACTGGAGCCAGACGCCTCATGACCGACCAAACCAAATCCACCACTATCCCAATCCGTCTCACCATCAACGGACACAGTCACGAACTGCAGGTCGAGCCGCGCGTCACGCTGCTTGACGCCTTGCGTGATCGCCTCGACCTGACCGGCACCAAGAAGGGTTGCGACCAGGGCCAGTGCGGCGCCTGCACGGTGCATGTCGAGGGACAGCGCGTGCTGTCCTGCCTGACGCTTGCAGCACAGGTCGAAGGCCGCGAGATCACCACCATCGAAGGATTGGCCGGCGATGACGGCACGCTCAACGCGGTTCAGGCTGCTTTCCTCGACCAGGATGCTTTCCAGTGCGGCTACTGCACGCCGGGACAGATCATGTCGGCGGTCGCCTGCATCCGCGAGGGCCATGCCGGCTCGGATGACGAGATCCGCGAATACATGGCCGGCAATCTGTGCCGCTGCGGCGCCTATCCGCACATCGTTGCCGCCGTGCGCCAGGCGGCACTGGAGGTCGCGTCATGAGGGATTTTTCCTACGTTCGCGCCGATAGCATCGATGCGGCACGACAGGCAGCCGCCCTGCCTGGGGCCATGCTGCTTGCCGGTGGCACGACGCTGGTCGATCTCGCCAAATGCGGCGTGGCCGAACCCGACAGCCTGGTCGACATCACCCATCTCAAAGGGCTCGACGCCATCAAGGTCGACGCTGACAGTGCCATGATCGGCGCGCTGGCCAAGATGAGCCACGTCGCCGACCATGCCGAGATCAAGACCCGCTTTCCCGCGGTCTCCGAAGCGCTGTGGCAGGCGGCTTCCGCGCAACTGCGCAACATGGCGACCATCGGCGGCAATCTGATGCAGCGCACGCGCTGCCCCTATTTCCGCGATCCCGCGAATTTTTCCGCCTGCAACAAGCGCTCGCCCGGCACCGGCTGCTCGGCGATCGGCGGCGTCACCCGCGGCCATGCCGTGCTCGGCACCAGCGACGCCTGCATCGCCATGTATCCCGGTGACCTCGCCACCGCGCTGGTCGCCTTCGATGCCGTGGTTCATCTTGGCGAACGCCAGGTTGCCGTCGACGACTTCTTTCTCCTGCCCGGCGCCACGCCCGACAGGGAACATGCCATCCAACCGGGCGAGATGATCACCGCCATCAGCATACCGGCTTCCGGCACGGCCCGGCGTTCGACCTATCTCAAGATCCGCGACCGGCAGTCGTATGAGTTCGCGGCTGCAAGTGCCGCAGTCGGCATCGACTTCGAAGCCGATGGCCGCACCATTCGCGACCTGCGCGTCGCGCTGGGCGGCGTCGCGACGAAGCCGTGGCGGGCGCACGCCGTGGAAGCGGCGTTGAAGGGCAAGGTGCTCAGCGAAGACAGGGTGCGGGCAGCCAGCTTGCTCGCCGTGGAAGGGGCCATCGGCCACGGCGCCAACCACTACAAGATCGAACTGGCGCCGCGCGTCGTCGCCCGCGCCATCCTCAAGACGGGAGCCATGGCATGACCATTCACGACCCCAGGACACGGCACGGCGACGCTTCGGACGGCACTGCCGATCAGGTTGGCGGGCGGCTGTCGCGCGTCGACGGCCCGGCCAAGATTACCGGTGCGGCAAAATATGCCGTCGAGCAGCAGCTCGACGGGCTAACCTACGGCGTCCTGGTCGAAAGCACGATCGCATCAGGCAAGGTGCGCTCGATCGACACGTCAGCCGCCGAGGCGGCACCTGGTGTGCTCAAGGTGCTGACGCCGGACACCATCATGCCGCTGAAGACTGCATCGGACTGGTTCGGCACACCGCCGCCGGACAAGCCCTACTGCCCGCTGGCGCGCGATATCACCTTTTCGGGCCAGCATGTCGCCGCGGTCATCGCGGAGACCTTCGAGCAGGCCGTTGCGGCCGCAGCCCTGGTCAAGGTCAGCTATGACGAGACGCCGGCCATCGTCGACCTCAGCGACGCCAAGGCGGGCGACGGCATTCCGATCGCCGCCATGACCAAGGAATGGGGCGATGCGCAGGCCGCTTTCGCCGCTGCCCCGGTGCGCGTCTGCGGCGCCTACAACACGCCGCGCGAATATCAGGCGCCGATGGAGCCGCATGGCCTCATCGCCCGCTGGGAGGGCGACAAGCTGACCGTGTGGGAACCAAGCCAGTGGCTCGACGGTATGGCCCGCACCTATGCCGAATGGTTCGGCCTGCCTTTCGAGAATGTGCGGCTGGTCTCGCCCTATATCGGTGGCGGCTTCGGCTCCAAGGCGCTGGCGCTCGGCCACGGCGCGGTAGCGGCTGCCGCAGCCAAGATGCTGGGACGGCCCGTGAGGGTGGTCATGACTCGGCCGCAGACTTTTACCGGCTATGGCGGCCGCGCCGCGACCCGCCAGACGGTGACGATCGGCGCCGACCGTGACGGAAAAATCCAGTCGATCGTGCATCGCGGCGTCAATGAAACGTCGATCGACGGCATGTGGGTCGAGCCGTTGGGCGTGGTCACCTCGATCATGTATGCGACGCCCAACTTCTCCTCGAAGCAGAATGTCGTGCGGGTGAATTCGGTGGTGCCTGGCGCCATGCGCGCGCCGGGCGAAAACCCTAGCGCCTTCGGCATCGAAAGCGCCATTGACGAGCTCGCCTACGAGGTCGGCATCGATCCGCTGGAGATCCGGCTGAGGAATTACGCCGAGCAGGATCCGCACGCAAAAAAGGCTTGGTCGACGCGGCAGTTGCGCGAGGCTTTCGCGGCTGGCGCCGAACGCTTCGGCTGGCCCCAGCGCACGCCCAAACCGCGTTCTATGCGCGATGGCAACCAGCTGATCGGCTGGGGCGTCGCCGCCGGCACCTATCCGGTACGGCGCGCTTACGGCGAGGCCATCGTGCGTATCCTTGCCAACGGCTCGGTCGAGGTCGAAAGCTCCTCGATCGACATGGGCCAGGGCACCTACACGATCCTGGCGCAGACGGCGGCCGAAACGGTCGGCGTGGCGGCCGACCATGTCGTCGTGAAGCTCGGCGATTCCCGGTATCCCCGCGCCGGCGTGGCCGGCGGGTCGCGGCTGGCCGGCGTGATGACGGGCGCGGTCTACAAAGCGGCGACATCGGCGCTCGATCAGCTTGTCGGACTGGCGATCAGCGATCCGCGCTCGCCCTTCCACGCGCTCCAGGCCAACACGCTGGTCGTCGCCAATGGCCGCATGAGGTCGCCGCGCGGCGATGGTCCCGATGTCTCGATCGCCGACCTGCTGGCCAGCGTCGGCCGCGACCGCATCGAGGCCACCGGCGACACCATGCCGGCGAACTCGACCGCCGAGGATCGCTACAAGAACTACACCACCATCGCGGCGGCACTGCCGCACACCGAGGGCGACTATTCGCGCCACTCCTGGTGCGCGCATTTCATCGAGGTGCGCGTCGACGAGGATTTCGGCACCGTGCGCGTGTCGCGCGTGGTGTCGGCGCTGGATTCGGGCCGGCTCTACAACCCCAAGCTGGCCGAAAGCCAGTGGAAGGGCGGCATCATCATGGGCATCGGCCAGGCGCTGCTGGAAGAAGGCATTGTCGACCGCAGGCATGGCCGCATCGTCAACAACAATCTCGGCGACTATCTGGTGCCGACCAATGCCGACATCCCCGATATCGAGGTCATCTCGGTCGGCATTCCCGACCTGCACTCTTCGGTGCTCGGCGGCAAGGGTGTCGGCGAACTGGCCATCGTCGGCGTAGCGCCAGCGATCGCCAATGCGGTGTTCCATGCGACGGGAAAAAGAGTGCGGGATTTGCCGATCACGCTGGAGAAGTTGATCTAGGAAGCGGCGTGCGTAATCTCCCCCCTTGAGGGGGAGATGTCGCCGAAGGCGACAGAGGGGGTCGCCTCTCGTAGAGCGCCAACCTCCTTCCGCCGCAGTAGGTCGAGCCCGGTCGGACCGACCCCCTCTGCCCTGCCGGGCATCTCCCCCTCAAGGGGGGAGATTGGCAGCTCGCGCGCCTCGGTTACCAGTCGAGCTTGAACGCAAGCTTGCCGAAATGCTGCCCGCCTGCCGCCATGTGCGCGTAGGCTTCGGCCGCCTGCTCCTGGCTGAACACCTTGTCGACGACCGGGTCGATGCGGGCGGCGGCGATGGCGCGGACGGCGGCGCGAAGGTCAGATACCGACCCGGTGTTGTTGCCGATCACCTTCAGTGCCTTGATGATGATCGGCAGCAGGTCGACCGTGGCCTCGGCGCCGGTGACGAAACCGATGGTGAACAGCGTGCCGCCAGGCGCGGTGGCGTTGACGGCGCGGGCGAAGGTGGCGGTGCCGGCGGTCTCGACGACGAGGTCGGCGCCGAGGCCGCCGGTCAGTTCCAGCACCTTGCCGTCCCAGTCGGGCGTTGCGCGGTAGTTGATGAGATGATCGGCGCCGAGTGCCTTCGCCCGCTCCAGCTTCTCGTCCGACGAAGAAGTGATGATGACGGTTGCGCCGGCGGCTTTCGCCAGCTGAAGGGTGAAGATGGAGACGCCGCCGGTGCCGAGCAGCACGACGACCGAGCCCGGCCCGACATCGGCGGCGCGGACGGCGTTCCAGGCGGTGGTCGCGGCGATCGGCAGGGTCGACGCCGCCTCGAAGGAGAGACGAGCCGGTACCGGCACGAGCGAGTTGGCCGGCAGCGCGACATATTCGGCGAGCGACCCCGGCAGCGAAATTCCGCGCATCTGCGTCATCTCGTTAGGCCGGGGCGGACCGCCGATCCAGCGCGGCTTGGCATGGGCAACGACGCGATCGCCGACGGCGAAATCCGTAACGCCCTCCCCCAGCGCGACGATCTCGCCGGCGCCGTCGGCGACGGGAATGAGCGGAAAGCCGGGCACGCGATAATTGCCGCTGGCCACCGCCACATCGACGAAATTCAGGCTCGCGGCGCGCTGGCGGATCAGCACTTCGCCGCGCTGCGGTTCAGGCGTGGCAATGGTGGTGGCGCGAAAGGCGTCCAGCTTGGCGGCGGTCAGTTCGATGGCTTTCATGGCTCACGCATTCCTGTTTAAGGGGTCAATCGTCAGGATTGAGTGAAGCTATCTGCTGCGCTACAAGCAGATAATCTGGAATTTTTACATTTGAATCCTGTGCTTTATGCAGCAATCACACGACCCCGCCAGCCTTGCCGAAATGGCCGCCTTTGCGGCCATCACGGAAGCGCGCTCCTTCACCAAGGCAGCGTTGCGCGTCGGGCGCGACTCGACGGTTCTGTCACGCCGCCTGCAATCGCTGGAGGAGCGGCTCGGCGTGCGGCTGCTGCACCGGACCACCCGAAGCGTGTCGTTGACGGAGGCCGGAGCGGAGTTCCTGGTGCGTGTCCGCGCCATCCTCGCCTCGGTAGACGAAGCTGAGGCTGCTGCTTCCGCGCATGCCAGCGGGGCTCCGCGGGGCTTGCTGCGGCTGGCGATGCCGGGAACCTTTGGCCGTATGTGGATCGGGCCGCTGCTGCCGCAATTTCTAGCGACGTTCCCGGATGTCCGCATCGAGGCCGAGTTCTCCAACCGGTTCGTCGATCTCGTTGCAGAGAACTTCGATGTCGCCGTCCGTCTCGGCGCGCTGGAGGACTCGCGCCTGGTGGCGCGCAAGATCGCGACACGGCGGCGGTTGCTGTGCGCTGCTCCCTCCTACCTCGCCCGCCGGGGCACGCCGGAAGCGCCGGAAGCGCTCACAGAACACGCCTGCCTCGGCTTCTCCGGCTTCCAGACCTTTCCAACCTGGGAGATGACCGACAGTTCGGGACGCCGCGTCAACGTCGACGTCTCGGGGCCGATGGTGTGCGACGATGCCGAGGTGCTGGTCGAAGCCGCGGTGCAAGGCCTCGGCCTGATGATGAGCACCGACTGGCTTGTCGGACGCGAACTCGCCGACGGACGGCTGGTGCCGGTGCTGGCGGACTGGACGCTGGCCGACGAAGGCGCGGTCTATGTCGTCATGCCCTCGGCCAAGGGACAAGCCGCCAAGACACGCGCCTTCGCCGAGTGGATCGGCAAGCGCTTCGCGCCGGAGCCGCCCTGGACGTCGAGGCCGGTCTCAAAGGCTTGATCAATGGGGCGCGCCGGGGGCTAAGACGGCATATGCCGCTGTCACCAGGCCTTTTGTCCTGTATGATCTCGTTGAATGTAGCTTGGGAGGGGATCATGCAAAGTGCATTGGCGAAGTTCATGATGGCAGGTTCCGTTCTGGCCGCGCTGCAAGCCGCGCAGCCGGCTTTTGCCGCATCCTGCAACTGGAGCGCCAAGATGGAAGAAGACGAAGGCGGCAGCGTGCTGACGGCTTCGGTGTGCGGCGGACCGAAGGCCGATGCGCATCTGATGCTCGTCTGTTTCGACAAGCCGGTGCTGAGCTACGATCTGGGTGCGGCCGGCCAGCAGCTGGAACCCGGCATCAGCGCTTCCTTCACCTTCAAGGGCGGTGACAAGAGCGTGACCAAAAAGCTCGACCTCGAGGCCATGTATAATTACTTCACGGCTGAGCTGAGCAAAGACGATCCACTGCTCGGCCTGTTGCGCGGCAAGGGCGACGTCACGGTTACGGCCGACAAATATGGCGAGAACAGCTTTCCGCTGACGGGCTCGAGCGCTGCGATCGGTAAGGTGCTGGCGCAGTGCGGCAAAAGTTCGGCCGGCGAAGCGGACTGAAGCTCCCTACTTTCGACCACGCAGCTTGGTCCCGCGCCTCCATCAGGGCAAAGCCAAGCAGGTTCTCGCCGCGCCCGGTTTGCCGTTTCGCTCATCGACGGGGGCACGGGTTTGGAGGCGGCAATATGCGGCCTGAGTTTTCAACGCGAGCTGCGCTTTCCCTCCGGTGTCGCCACCAGCGAGGCGGCGGCGGCATTGGCCGTGGCGATCGCCGCTTCCATCGGATGGCCACGGGCGAGGCCTGCCGCGAAGGCGCCGACGAATTCGTCGCCGGCGCCATGGGTGCTGACGACCTTGACCGGGACGGCCGCCAGTGCGAAGGCCGCGCCGGTCCGGTCGCAATAGGCGACACCTTCGCCGCCGGCGGTGACGATCGCCGAGGGGTAGGCATCGATCAGCCGCCGCGCGGCTTCGGTTGCGCCGGCGAGCGTATCGACGACCGGAACGCCGGCCAAAAATTCCGCTTCGATGGCGTTGACGATGACGATGTCTATCAGCGCGGTCAATTCGGCCGACAGTGTTCGCGCCGGTGCGGCGTTGAGCACGACGCGGCCTCCGGATGCCCTCACCGCGCGCGCGGCAGCGATGTTGGCGGCATCGGGCACTTCGTTCTGCAGCAACAGCACTGCCGTCTGTACCACCACCTCGCCCGCAGCCGCGATGTCATCACTGCCCAGGGTGAGATTGCTGCCGGAGACGATCACCGCACCATAGTCGCCATCGCTGTCGAAGATCGCCACGCTGATGCCGGAGCCTGCGCCTGCCGCCACGCGCACGAAGCGGCGATCAACGCCGGCGCGATCGAGATTGGCCAGCAGCGCCGTGCCGAAATCGTCGTCGCCGACGGCGCCGATCATCGCCGCACGCACGCCGGCGCGTGCCGCCGAGACCGCCTGGTTGCCGCCCTTGCCGCCGCATTTCGGCTGCCAGGCATGGCCGGTCACAGTCTCGCCCTTGCGCGGACGGTCGGGCGCGTCGACCATGATGTCGTAGTGCAGGCTGCCGAAGACGGTGACCAGCGGAACCGTCATGTGCCCCGGTCTTTTCGTTTCGAGGTGACCGCCGACATGGTGCGGCCGAGATTGCGCTCCGCCGCCTGGTAGTCGCGCTGCGCCACCGCCACGAACAAAGCGTCGAGGATGTTGAGTTGCGCGATGCGCGCCGCTGCGTTTTCGCCCATCAGCGGCGAGCCTTGCGCGGTCGAGCACAGCACGATGTCGGCAATCCGGGCCAGCGGCGAGTTGTCGTAGTTGGTGATGGCCAGCGTGCGGGCGCCGCTCTTGCGGGCAAGATGGATGGCGTCGATGACGGCCGACGTGTTGCCGGAATGCGAAAAGCCGACGGCGATGTCGTCGGCGCCGAGCAGCGAGGCCGACATCAGCATCATGTGCGAGTCGTCATAGACAGACGCGCGGATGCCGATGCGCAGGAATTTGTGCGAGACGTCGCGGGCGATCTGGGCGGAGCCGCCGACACCATAGAAATCGCGGTTCCTGGCGCGGTAGAGCAGATCGGCGGCACGGTCGAAATCGTCCATGTCGAGGATCGCGAGCGTCTCCTCCAGCGCCTGGATCGAGGTGCGGAACACTTTCTGCACGATCTCGGCCGAGCTGTCGTCGACCGACAGTTCCTGGTGCATCTCGGCGGTCGGGAGGCGGCTGTATTCATAGACGGCGGTGCGGAAGTCGCGGTAGCCGGAGAAGCCGAGTTTCTTGGCGATCTTGACCACCATCGCCTCGGACACGCCGGCCTCCTCGGCGATCTGCTTGAGCGGAATGGTCTCGTCGAAACCGCGCCGGCCGAAGACGGTTTCCACCACCTTGGCCTCAAGCGGGGTGAGATGCGGCATCATCATGCGGATGCGCGGCCCCACGGCTTTCAGATCGAGATTGCTCAACGTCATCCACGTCCCCTCGTCTCCGGCCCGAGCATGGCTTCCTGGACGATAGCCTGCGACGTCACGGCGTCCTGGCTGTCCATGGCGGCGGACAGGCGGTTATCCTTCTCCAGCCGGTCGACAACGCGCAGCAGGCGCTTGACGGTGGCGATGTTGACTTCGCATTCGCGCACCGGATCGAGCCCGGTCATGTCGGGAAAGGTGTCGAAGTAGATGGCGCCGGCATAGCCGTCGCACCGAATCTGGCGCAGCAGTTCGATGGTCTGCAGCGTGTGCACCGCGCCGACCATCAGGCCGTCGTCGCGCTTGGCATAGCCATCGTTGAGATGGACGCCGAGCAGCTTGCTGTGGCGAGCGATCAGCGCCGCGGCGAAGGCCGGCTGTTCGTCGGCATAGAGCACATGGGCAAAATCGAGCGTGACGCCGAGATTGGGTAGGCCGACATCGCGGATCGCCAGCAAGGTGGTCGCGGCATCCGGCATCAGCGAGTAGGAGCGCGGTTCGTTAGGCTTGTACTCCAGGCTGATCTGGCAGCCGGGATCATGCGCGGCAACTTCACGAATCCCCTCGATTTCGTGCTGCCAGAGCGTCGCATAGTCAGTTTGAAATGCATAGTCGAAGCCATCCTGGCCCAGCCACAGCGTCATCAGACTGGCGCCGCACGCGCGCACCGCATCGATACCGGCCTTGGTCAAGTCGATGGCTTCGCGGCGCACCGCCGGGTCCGGATTGGTGAAGGCGCCGAGCTTGAAGGCCGGATTGGAGTAGTAACGCATGGCAAAGCCATTGATGGAAAGCCCGAGACCGCCGAGCTTTCGGGCGATTTCAGCCGGCTTTTCACTGACATGATCGGGGAAATTAAGATCAAGATCGGTCAACCCGTCGACCTTGGCCGCGCGAGTGGCCATCTGCAGCATGGACGGCTTGCCGGTGAGATCAGGCCATTCGGCTTGCGGCCGCGAGGCGAAGGAATTCAGGCGGGTGGCGAAGCGACTGTTTGTCATGATCGACCTTTCAGTGATTTACTTCACATAAATACGAGTATTTGTAAAGTTCTCATTTGCGAGGCGGTTTGTAGCGCGCAACATCCTGCTTGGCCGAGATCTTCGGCTGCGCCTCTGCATCCATGCCGGGAGTTTCGAGTCCCGCAACGGTGCGGATGCTGGTGCGAGCCCTTGCGCCCTGCCTGCCGATTGACCAATCTCGCCGACACTGTCATGAGCCGCGGTTGGGGGATCGCACATGCCAACGCTTTATCAACTGAAACCGGCCTTTCAGGCCAGGCTGCGGCCGCTGGCCGACCGGCTGGCCGATGCCGGCGTCACCGCCAACCAGATCACGCTTCTCGCCGCCGCGCTCTCCATCGCCACCGGCCTGGTGGTCGCGGCCTTTGCCTTCCATCCCCTGGTTTTCCTCTTGATGCCGGTGGTGCTGTTCGTGCGCATGGCGCTCAACGCCATTGACGGGATGCTGGCCAGGGAACATGGGCAAGCATCAAAACTCGGCATGTATCTCAACGAACTCTGCGACGTCGTCTCGGACCTGGCGCTGATCCTGGCCTTTGCCACCTTGTTCCCGGCCTGGGGTGTCGTCGCCTTCGCTATTACCGCCATGCTTGTCGAGTTCGCCGGCGTGTTTGGCGTTGCCGCAGGCAGCGGGCGCAACTATGCCGGGCCGTTCGGCAAGAGCGACCGAGCCCTGGTGCTCGGCGTCATCGCCTTCCTCATCGCCTGCGGCCTGTGGTTCCAAGCGATTGTGCCCTTTGTGTTTCCGGTCATGGCTACACTGTCAGTCGTAACCGCCATCAACCGGATACGCGGCGGCCTTAGAGCGGGCGGCGCATGATGCCAAAGCGTCAGGCACCCGACCGCCAGAGGGAAACCATGATCCACCAGACCATTGCAGCCGGAGCACCGGCAAGCCTCGAGCGCATCGCGCAGGAGCGCACGTTCAAGAGCCATGACGGCACCGAGATCTTCTACCGCTACTGGCCGGCCGCCGGGTCGACGCCAAAGGGTGCGATCCTTCTGTTCCATCGCGGCCACGAGCATGGCGGCCGCATGGCGCATCTGGTCGACGAACTCGCCATGCCCGACCATGCCTTCTACGCCTGGGACGCGCGCGGCAATGGCCGATCGGCCGGCGAGCGCGGCTATGCGCCATCCTTTGCCGCCCTGGTTCGTGACATCGACTGCCTGGTGCGCGAGATCGGCCGGGATGGTTTTGGCCAGCGCGACATCGCGCTGATCGCGCAGTCCTTCGGCGCCGTGCTGGCCGCTGCCTGGGTGCATGACTATGCGCCCGACATCCGCGCGCTGGTGGTGGCTTCACCGGCCTTTTCGGTCAAGCTCTACGTGCCCTTCGCCAAAGAGGGCATTGCGCTGTGGCAGAAGCTCAAGGGCCGCTTCTTCGTCAATTCCTACGTCAAGGCGAAGTTCCTGACGCATGATGCCGAGCGCATCGCTTCCTTCGACGCCGATCCGCTGATCACGCGACCGATCGCCTCCAACATCCTGGTCGAGCTTTACGACCACGCTGCCCGCATCGTCTCGGACGCGCGCGCCATCACCGTGCCGACGCAGTTCTTGATCTCCGGCAGCGATTGGGTGGTGCGGCATGGACCGCAGCACGAATTCTTCGTCAATCTCGGCAGCAGCGCCAAGGAGCGGCATGTGCTGCCCGGCTTCTTCCACGACACGCTGGGCGAGCGCGATCGCCAGCAGGCGCTGGACTTGATCCGGCCGTTCCTCGAAAAGCAATTTGCCACGCCGGAGAAAACCATCGACTTGCTTCAGGCCGACCGCGCCGGCTACACCCGCGACGAGGCCGAGAGGCTCGCCTCGCCGCTGACGCTGTTGTCGCCCAAGGGAATTTTCTGGGCGATGAGTCGCGCCTCGATCCGCATGGGCGCCTGGCTGTCTTCGGGCATGAAGATCGGCATCGCCACCGGCTTCGATTCCGGCTCGACGCTCGACTATGTCTACGAGAACGATGCGCGCGGCACCGGCTTCATCGGCCGCATGGTCGACCGCACCTTCCTCGACGCCATCGGCTGGCGCGGCATCCGCCAGCGCAAGCTGCATCTGGAAGAGCTGATCGGCAACGCCGCCGCCAGCCTGAAGGCAGCCGGCCGTCCCGTCCACATGCTCGACATCGCCGCCGGTCACGGCCGCTATGTGCTCGATGCCGTCGCCAAATGCACTGAACCACCAGCAAGCGTGCGGCTGCAGGATTATTCCGAGCTCAATGTCGGGTTGGGTTCGAAGCTGATCGCCGAGCGGCGTCTGCCGACCAGCGTCAGCTTCCACCAGGCCGACGCCTTCGATGCCGACATGCTGGCCGGGCAAAAGCCGGCGCCGGACCTCGCCATCGTCTCCGGGCTTTACGAATTGTTCGCCGACAACACGATGATTTCCCGCTCGCTCGGCGGGCTGGCCAGCGCCATGCAGTCCGGCAGCCTGCTCGTCTACACCAACCAGCCATGGCATCCGCAGCTGGAGATGATCGCGCGCAGCCTGACCTCGCATCGCGGCGGCCAGGCCTGGGTGATGCGGCGGCGCACGCAGGGCGAGATGGACCAGTTGGTGACGGCTGCCGGTTTCGAAAAGATCGACCAGCGCATCGACCAATGGGGCATCTTCACCGTCTCGGTCGCACGGCGCGTCTGAGACCATGGCCCTGCCTGTCACTGACCCTGCCCCGGCGCGGGAACCCTATTTGGGCATCGTGCTGAGGGCCGCCCTTTGGCTGGCGCTGCTGGCGCCGTTCTTCTATTCGACCTATGGCTTTGCCAACTGGCTGGCGTCGCGGCGCGACCATGTCGGCAGCATCGTGTTTGCCTGGGAACACGCCATCCCTTTCGTCGCCTGGACGATCGTGCCCTATTGGTCGATCAATCTGTTCTACGGCCTATCGTTGCTGCTCAACACGACCAGGCGCGGTGTCGACCGGCTCGCCGGCCGTTATCTCTCGGCGCAGATCATTGCCGTCGCCTGCTTCATCGCGTTCCCGCTGACGGCGACATTCGTGCGGCCGGAAACCACCGGCCTGCCGGGTTTCCTGTTTGCAGTGCTCGGTGGTTTCGACAAGCCGTTCAACCAGGCGCCATCCCTGCACATCGCACTCCTGGTGATCATCTGGGACCATTGGCGTCACGTTCTGGCACGTCACCGTCTCGGCGGCATTCTCCGCCCCGTCTGGCACGTCTGGTGTTTTCTCATCGGCGCCTCGGTGCTGACGACGTGGCAGCATCATTTCATCGACATTCCGACCGGCGCGCTGCTCGGCCTGTTTGCGCTATGGCTGTTTCCGTTCAAGGGCGAATTGCCTTTCTGGGGTTTTCGTCTGACCGCCGACCCCAAGGCGCGGCGGCTGGCGGGCTACTACGCGCTGGGCGCCGCCCTTGCCTTGGCCGGCGCTGCCGGCGGAGCGTTTGTCTCCGCCGATTTTCTCATCCTGTTGTGGCCGGCATTGGCGCTGGCCATCGTCGCCTTCGCCTATGCCGGGGCCGGCGCCAAAGTGTTCCAGAAGGCGGCCGATGCCAGTGTCTCACTGGCCAGCCGCATCCTGCTCCTGCCCTACCGGCTTGGCGCCCGGATCAATGTGTGGGTATGGACCCGCCAACTGGCGCCGCAAGCGGAGATCACCGACGGTGTTTTCCTCGGCCGGTTTCCGAGTGCCGACGAGGCCAACCGCTTCGGCACAGTGATCGACCTTGCCGGCGAGATGGAACGGCCGCGCGGCGTGACCTGCCGCTGGATCAGCTACGCGATGCTCGACCTCGTGGCGCCGCCTCACGACAGGCTGGAGCGAGCGGTGGCGGCGATCGAGCTGGCGCGCCGGCGCGGCACCGTCCTGGTCTGCTGCGCGCTCGGCTTCCAGCGCAGTGCAGCCGTCGTCGCCGACTGGCTGGTGGTGACGGGGCGCTCGTACACAGCTGCACAGGCGCGCAAGAAACTCGCCGCGTCGGGCAGGCCCGTGCACCTTCAGATCGGGCTGGATGAACCGGGGCTGGAAGAACCGACATGAGTTGGCCGGCATGAGTGGCGACAATTTTCCCGAGAAGGCCGAAATATTCGCCGCCGGGCTGATGGTGCAGGCGGTGTGGCCGATCCTGCTGGTGGTCGCGGCTGTGATGGCAGCGCCGGTCATCGGCCTGGTGGCCGGACCGCAGACGACAGCGCTGTCCGCGGCGGCCTGGCTGGTCGCGGCGGCGAGCGCCGTGGCCACGCTGGCTCTTTCGGCCTTGCTTTTGTTCGATGCGCTGCTGTTCCGGCTGATGGCAAGCCACGCCAGCGAGGCCGCCGGGGGTGCCGCGGTCGACGATGTGCTGGCGCGCATGCGCCTGAAATCCACCACTGCCGGCGGCCGCTCGCTCGACCATCGCATGGCAGGCACGCGCCGCCTGCTGACAAGGCAGCGCATGGCGCTCGCCATGTTTGCTGCGGCATCCCTTTTCGCAGCATTTGTTTGAGCCATGACAAAACTTCACCTGCGCGCCAACACCTTCACCTTGCTGCAGACGGTGACGTCGGTCGGCCTGTCGGCGGCGGCCTGGGTGGTAACCGGCGTCAGACCAATCTGGAACGGCAGCCAGCCGTCGGAGCGGCAGCGCATCTACTTCGCCAACCATGCCAGCCATGGTGATTTCATCCTGCTGTCGGCCTGTCTGAGTGAGAAGGTGCGCGCCCGGACCCATGCGATCGCGGCGGCCGAATATTGGGGCAAGTCGCGGCTGCGCCGCTTCATCGCGCAGGACATGCTGTCGTCCGTGCTCATCCACCGGCAGTGGACCGACGAAACGCAACACCCGATCTCGATCATGCTGTCGGTGCTCGACGACGGCCACTCGCTGATCCTGTTTCCCGAAGGCACTCGCAACACGACGGAGGCGGATCTGCTGCCGTTCCGCTCCGGCCTCTACAATCTGTCGATGGCGCGGCCCGATGTCGAACTCATCCCGTGCTGGATCGAGAACATGTCGCGCGTGCTGCCCAAGGGCCAGTTCCTGCCGGTGCCGCTTCTGTGCCGCGTCGTCTTCGGTCCGCCGGTGGCGATCGCGCCCGGCGAAGAACGCCGCACCTTCCTCGAGCGCGCGCGCCAGACGCTGCTGTCGCTCAACCCGCGTCCCGATCGGGACCACTAGCATGACCAGGCAAAGAGACTTCGTATGACACTGCCGCCAATGCATGAAACCGTCATCCTGCTGGCCGGCCTGATCTGCGTGCTGACCATGGCGAGCATCGTTGCCGGTATCCTCTCATGGCGGGCGCCGAAGCCGCTGCCCTCGACGCTCGTCAACTTGAACCAGCGCATCAACGCCTGGTGGGTGATGGTGCTGGCGATCACCGTCGCCTTCTTCTTCGGCCGCACCGGCATGACCATCCTGTTTGCGCTGATCTCGTTTGCCGCGCTGCGCGAGTTCGTGACGCTGACGCACAGCCGGCGCAGCGACCACTGGGTGCTGCTCGGCATGTTCGGCATCATCATTCCCTTCCAGTACTGGCTGGTGTGGACCGCCTGGTACGGGCTCTTCACCATTTTCATCCCCGTCTACTGCTTCCTCTTGATGCCGGCGGTCACCGCGCTCAACGGCGACACCGAGCGCTTCCTCGAGCGCGTGTCCGCGCAGCAATGGGCGGTCATGATCTCGGTCTACTGCGTCAGCCATGTGCCGGCGCTGCTGACCCTCAACGTGCCCGGTTTCGAGGGCCGCAACCTCCTGCTCATCGCCTTCCTGATCATCACCGTGCAAGGCAGCGACGTGCTGCAATACATTTTCGGCAAGCTGTTCGGCAGGCATCTTCTGTCGCCCTCCGTCTCGCCCTCGAAGACCTGGGAAGGGCTGGGCGGCGGGCTGGTGGCATCGAGCCTTCTCGGCGCGCTGCTGTCGTTCCTGACGCCGTTCTCGCCGCTGGCGGCGGCAGGCGTCGCCTTCATCGCCTGCCTGATGGGGTTCCTCGGCGGGCTGGTGGCGTCGGCGATCAAGCGCGACCAGGGCGTCAAGGACTGGGGTCACCTGATCGAGGGTCACGGCGGCATGATGGACCGCGCCGACAGCCTGGTCTTCGCCGCACCGGTGTTCTTCCACATCGTCCGCTATTTCTGGACGTGAGCGAAGCCGTTCAATCGCGGATGGCCCGGCCTGCCTGCTGCAGCAATTCGAAGGCGGCGAAGCGCTTGTCGTGCCAGGGCACGAGGTCGCCACCGGCCGGGCGATAGATGTCGCCGATGCGCGACATGCCGGTCATCGCCGCGATCACATCGGGAAATTTTTGCGCCGCCACCGCAGCCAATATGGCTGAGCCGAGCAGCACCGGTTCGGGCGAGGTCGAACCGGCGACGGTCAGGCCTGTGGTGTCGGCCAAAAGCTGACGTACCAGCTCGCTTTGCGCCGCACCGCCGCTGACGACGATAGTGTCGATGGCAATGCCTTTTTTGGCCATCGCCGCCAGGATCTGGCGAACGCCGTAGCCGATGCCCAGCAGGCCGGCGACATAGAGCGCGACCAGACTGTCGAGGGACGTGTCCATGCCAAGCCCGGCGATCAGTGCCTTGGACTCGGGATCGGCGAAGGGCGAGCGGTTGCCGAGGAATTCCGGCACGACATGCAGTCCATCGGCTAGGTGCGCTACTGCGGACAGGTCGGCGGACTGTTTCGCCGCCTGCTGACCAAGCCAAGCGGTCAGGCCGAGACCTTCCGCCTTGGCTTTTGCGGATGCCTCAGCCGTGGCCGGATGGAAAGCGACGAGGTGGTCGATTGCAGCACCCGCCGCCGATTGCCCGCCTTCATTGAGCCAAAGCCCCGGCACCATCGAGGAAAAATACGGACCCCAGACGCCGGGCACGAAGGCCGGCTCGCTGGTGCTGGCCATGGTGCAGGCCGAAGTGCCGAACACATAGGCCATGCGCGACTGCAAGGTGCCGACCGAGCCCTGCCCGCCAACCGTGCCGACGCCGCCGGCATGGGCATCGATCAGGCCGGCCGCAACCGGCGTTCCCGGCAGCAGGCCGAGATCGGCCGCGGCGGCCTCAGTGAGGCCTTGGGCAAGTGCCGTGCCACCCTCGACGATTTCGGTGCCGATGCGGGCAAAGCCTTCATCGGCGAGCGCGCCGAGGCCGATGGCACGGAAATAGGCATCGTCCCAGCGCCGCTCGTGGCCGAGATAGGTCCATTTGCAGGTCAGCGTGCAGATCGAGCGCGCCAGGCTGCCGGTTGAGCGCCAGGTCAGATAGTCCGTCAGGTCGAAGAAATGCTCGGCCGCATCGAAGGTGGCGGGCAGGTTCTCGCGCAGCCACAGCAGCTTCGGCGTTTCCATTTCCGGCGAGATGGTGCCGCCGACATAGTCGAGCACGGCGTGCTTGCCGGCATTGATGCGCTGCGCCTGGTCGAGCGCGCGGTGATCCATCCAGACGATGATGTTGCGCTGGCTGTCGCCGGAACTGCCGGCCGGCAACGGCGCGCCATCCTGGCCGACCACGACCAGCGAACAGGTGGCGTCGAAGCCAATGCCGGCAATGTCGCGCCCGGCAAGCCCCGACTCCGTCACCGCCTCGCGCACGCTGGCGCAAACCGCGCGCCAGATGTCCTCGCTCGACTGTTCGGCGATTTCGCCGGACTCGATGAACAGAGCGATGTCGCGCTTCGCCGAGGCAAGCATGGTGCCCTTGCTGTCGAACACCCCCGCCCTGGCACTGCCAGTGCCGACGTCGATGCCGAGGAAGTGGGACATGGGAAACCTCAGAAGTTAGGCAGTAGGCAGTAGGCAGTAGGCAGTAGGCAGTAGGCGAGATGGTCAGCAGTGAACGGCCAGTTGCAAGAGCCTCTCCCCATTCCCTACTGCCTAATGCCTACTGCCTCACAAATCATTGCTCTGCGGCAGGATCACCAGGTCCCGGATGGTGACGTTCCGTGGCCTAGTCAGCATGAACAGCACGGCTTCGGCGACCTCGACCGGTTGAATCAGGCCGCCCTTGGCCAGTTCATCCTCAAGCTTGTCCTTCGGCCAGTCGCTGATCAGCGCTGTCACCACCGGCCCCGGCTGCACCGCGCCGACGCGCAGGCCGTGCGGGGCGACCTGGCGGCGCACCGTATGGACGAAGGCCTGCACGGCGTGTTTCGACGCTGTGTAGATCGGCTCCCAGACCACGGGCACCAGTCCGGCGATCGAAGACGTGACGATGATGTCGCCGGTCTTGCGTTCGACCATATGCGGCAGCACGGCGTGGATGGAACGAAAGACCGCATTGATGTTGAGGTTCAGCATGCGGTCCCACACATCGGGGTCGCCTTCGAGCACCGGGCCGCCGACATAGGCGCCGGCATTGGCGTGGAAGATATCGAGCGGGCCGGCCTTGTCCAGGATTTGCGGCATCATCGTCGCGACGCTGGCCGGCTTCATCAGATCGATCACCAGCGGGATCGCGTCGGGACCGAGTTCGGTGCAGACGCTTTTCAGCGCGTCTTCGGCGCGGTCGACGAGCACAACGCGAACGCCGGCGGCAATCAGCGCTCTCGCGCATTCCAGGCCTATGCCCGACGCGGCGCCGGTGATCGCCGCGACCTTTCCACTCAAATCCTGAGCCATTCTATCCTCGTATCGATTGCGGTTGCGTTCAGGCGCGGCCGTGGGAAACCCGCGAGCGGCGTGCCAGGGAGTCGACGATGACCGCAATTGCCAGAACGGCGCCGGTGATCATGTAGCGAAGCGACGATGACAGATCGAGCAAGGTCAGCCCGCTGGCGATCGACTGGATGACGATGATCCCGAGCAGCGCGGAATAGGCGCTGCCACGGCCGCCAAACAGGCTGGTGCCGCCTATGACCGCCGCCGCAATGGCGTTGAGGTTGACGTCGCCGGTGCCGGCCTGCTGGCTGGCAGAGGCCAGCCGCGCCGCCGACAGCACGCCGCCAAGGGCGGCGAACATCGAGCACATGACGAAGGCGCTGAGGTAGATCGAGCGCACCTTGATGCCGGCGCGGCGCGCCGCTTCGCGGTTGCCGCCGACGGCGGTCATCGAGCGGCCCCATTGGGTGCGGGTCAGCGCATAGTTCATCGCCACCACCAGGCCGACGAACAGGCCGAACATCCACGGTATGCCGCGCGCCTGGTTGAGATAACCGACGATCAGTTCGAGCAGGATGGTCAGGGCGGCGACGCGCACGATGAGGCCGCCGACAG
Source organism: Mesorhizobium sp. P160219 (assembly GCF_057786095.1). Classification (NCBI taxonomy): domain Bacteria; kingdom Pseudomonadati; phylum Pseudomonadota; class Alphaproteobacteria; order Hyphomicrobiales; family Phyllobacteriaceae; genus Mesorhizobium; species Mesorhizobium sp. P160219. Next base: position 3,224,580 of record NZ_JBYNWG010000001.1, on the reverse strand, counting down.
ACGGCGCCGACAAATTGACGGCCCGGCGGCGGCTGACGGTGCGCAGGCCGGCGATCAGCATGACAATGCCGGGCAATGCCGCCAGTGCATAGGACAGCCAGTCCGGCATGACCAGCAACTGGCCGAAATTCACCAGGTTCGAGCCATAGGGCAGATTGATCGAGCCGGTGGAGCCCAGAATATACAGCTGCAGGCCCAGCACGGCGAGCAAGCCGGCCAGCGTCGAGACGAAACTCGGCATGCCGAGCCGGTTGAACAGCAAGGCATAGAGCGCGCCGATGAAGCCGCCGACGGCGATCGCGGCGAGGATGGCGAGCGCCACCGGCCAGCCCTGGTTGACCCACAGCGTGCCGACCATGGCCGAAGCAAAGCCGCTGATCGAGCCGACCGACAGGTCGATCTCACCGACCATCAGCACACAGACGATACCGAGCGCGATGACGCCGACGGTCGAGCAGTCGAACAGGAGATTGACCAGATTGCTCGACGAGACGAAGACCGGATTGAGGGCAGTGAACACGCTCCAGATGATGACCAGTCCGACAATCACCGGCAGCGAGCCGAGGTCGCCGGAGCGGACGCGGTCGAAGAAGGCGCTGATGGCGCCACCAACGCCGGCCTGGTGCTTGACGCGGACGTCGCTGCGGTCGAGCGCCGTCGACGAGGAGGTGTCCTGCTTGGGCTCCGCGCTCATGGCCGCTGCTCCTGATTGTTCGCTTGTTCGGCGGCCTTGCGCCGTTCGGCGCGGCGCGACACTGCATTGTTGGCGGCGCCGGTGATGGCGCTGACCAGTTCCTGGTTCGAGGCGTCGGGTTCGAAGACGCCGTTGTTGCGGCCGAGCCTGAGCACCACGATGCGATCGGCGACGGCGCGCACGTCCTCCATATTGTGACTGATCATCAGCACGCCGAGCCCACGTTCGCGCACCCGGTCGATGAGGTTCAGCACTTCCGCCGTCTGGGCGACGCCAAGCGCGGCGGTCGGCTCGTCGAGGAGGATGACCTTGGGGTCGAGCAGCAGCGAGCGGGCGATCGCCACCGTCTGGCGCTGGCCGCCGGACAGCGAGGCGACCGCCTCGCGGACGCTTGGAATACGCGCCGACAATTCGTTGAGCAGCGTCCAGGCGCGAATTTCCATCGCCACCTCGTCCAGCCGCAGCGGGTTGAGCTCCTTGCCGAGAAAGATGTTGGCTACGACGTCCAGGTTTTCGCACAGCGCCAGATCCTGGAAAACGGTGGCGATGCCGAGCGTCAGCGCGGCGCTCGGGTCGGGCATCGTCACTTGCCTGCCGCGGAAATTGATGGTGCCCGAGCTCGGCTGGTGGACGCCGGCCAGAATCTTGACCAGCGTCGACTTGCCGGCGCCATTGTCGCCGACCAGCGCCACCACCTCGCCGGCATGGACATCGAGATCGATATCGGTGAGCGCCGAAACGGCGCCGAAATTCTTCGAGATGCCGCGCAGGCTGAGCACCAGCTCGCCTGCCGAAACCGGTCCGTCAGAGATGTCAGACATGGTGGCAAACCTTTCCGGATGGACGGTCAAGAGTGACTGCGAACTTCCGGCCGCCGCAAGGGCGGCCGGAAAGCAGGATCAGGATTCTAGGTCATCCTTTTATGCATGTCTTATCCCAAAACCGCTGCGCGATTTTGGGCGACCTGCATTGTCACTTTGTGATGCCGAGCTTCTTGCAGCCTTCGGCATAGCGGTCGACGCAGAGCTCTTCGGCGGTGTTGATCTTCTTGTCGATGATCTCGGCCTTGAGGTTTTCCTGCGTCACCACCGCCGGCGTGAACAGCTGCGATGGGGTGTCGTAGAGGGTCATTTCGGCCTTCGGCGTCTCGCCCGACAGAAGCTGGACGGCGACGTTGGCGGCAGCCGCCGCAACGATCTCGCTCGGCTTGGAGATGGTGTTGTACTGATCGCCGGCGATGATCAGCTGCAGTGCGGCGATCGTCGCGTCGTTGCCGGTCACCGGCGGTACCGGATCGACACCGGCGGCCTTGAAGGCGGCGATGGCGCCACCACCGGTGCCGTCATTGGCCGCAACGACGCCGACGATCTGCGTGGAGAAGCGGGTGATCTGGCCGCTTGCCCATTGCTGCGCCTTCGGCGGCGCCCATTCCGGCGTGTCGTATTCGGCAAGGATCTTGTAGCCGCTGTTGTCGAGGCTGGAATGGATGCCCTTCTTGATCAGCCCGGCGGCCGCGTCGGTCGGCGATCCGTTGATCTGCAGCAGGCCGCCGCTGGCGGGGTCGACCTTCAGCGCCTTGAGGTGTTCGACGAGCGAGTCGGCAATGGCCTTGCCGATGCCTTCATTGTTGAACGAGACGTAGAAGTCGGCAGGTGCGGTCGGGATCGGGCGATCATAGGCGATGACCTTGACGCCCTGGCTCTGCGCCAGCTTGACCAGCGAGGCGGCGGCGGTCGAGTCGACGGGGTCAAGCACGATCGCCTTGGCGCCTTGCGAGATCACCGAGTTGAACTGCTGCTGCTGGCGCGAGGCGTCGGCATCGGCGTTCTGATAGATCACCTTGCAGCCGGGGCAGAGTTTTTTCATCTCGGCGACGAAGCCGGGATAGTCGTGCTGCTCGTAGCGCGTCGAGGCCTGGTCGGGCATCAAGAAGGCGACCGTGGCGTCGGTAACCGGGGCGGCAAAGGCAGCGGTGCCGCCAAGAAGAGAAAGAGTGAGCGCGATGGCTCCCGTCGATTTCCAGGCAAATCTGGTCATTTCGATAGCTCCGTTTCAAGGAATGGTTTCATGAAGCCTTGGACACCACATGGCGCCGGGCCTTGACTGCAGTCGGCTGTTGCGAGGAACAACGGAGCACTTGATCCGTGCTGCGCATCCTCTTGATATCTCTGGATTTCGGGACAAGCGATCTCCAGCACGGGGCGCCTCCAACGCACCCCGCGTTCTTACCTCAGTAAATGTCTAGGCTCCTCCCGGTCCTCCCTGTTAGGCGGCAATCTCCGCGCTGACGTTTTCCGCCAGCAGGGCCCTGAAGCGCGAAGGCGACATGCCTTTCTGGGTCAGGAACTGGCGGTTGAAATTCGAGATGTTGTTGTAGCCGGCGGCGTAGCAGATCTCGGTGATCGGCATGTCGGCCTCGCTCATCAGCAACTGGCAGGCAAGGTTGATGCGCAGCCGGTTGACGTACTGAACCAGCGCCATGCCGGTATGACGGCGGAAGCTGCGCGAAAACGCGCTCGGGCTGCGCCCGGCAATCGCCGCCAGATCGCTTTCGCTGAACGGCTCGGTCAGGTTGGCGTTGATAAAGGCAAGCGCCTTGTTGACGCCGGCCGACATGAAGCCTGAGGGATCCGGCAGATAGCCGGCGCTGGTCAGCGTCCGTACATCGGCGGCGCGGCTCAGAATATCGATCAGCTCCATGAACAGCGCGATGCGGCGAACGCCTTGCGCCTCGACCAGTTCGGCCAGCACAGGTGCGGCGAGCTTGGCGGTAGCGGTGGAGAACAGCGCGCCGCGGCGGCTGAGCTCGAGAATGTTTTCACAACCGGCAAGTTCCGGCAACGCGGCGGTGGCGTCTGCGATGAACTCTTGCGAGAATTGCACGACGCGGCCGCGCAGCGGCACGCTGGCGCCTGCCGGCACGTCGCTGACCCAGTTGTGCGGCAGGTTCGGGCCGGTGAGCACGAGATTGCCGGGCTCGAACTCGCCGATGAAGTCACCGACGAAATAATGGCCCGTGGTGGCGACGACGTGATGGATTTCGTATTCGGGGTGGAAGTGCCAGCGCACCGTGTGGAAGGGGTAGCCGTGGGCCCAGGCCTTGAACGACTCGCCGCGTCTGATCTGGACGACTTCCAAGTCCGGATTCATGTCAGTTCCTCCCGGCGCCGGTCCGGTCATGCGACCAGTTGCAGTGCCATCTCCCGCAGGCCGCGTTTGCCGCTCTCTGCAGTGATCGAAGCTTAGGCGGCAATTCATGCAGCCGCCACCACGGTGTGTCCACCTCACTGATACTTTTTTGACGTTTTTGTGGTCAAGGCGATACGTTTGCGAGTACGCGGGAGAGATCAGGCCCCGCTTGCGAGACGGTGACGACGCAAACGATGTCGCCGGCGGCGAGAGCTGGTCGCTCGATTTCGGCTCCGTCACAGTGATAATATGCAAAGGGAGCGGATCGGCATGACAAGGACGTTCACCTATTCCGGCAGCCCTGCGCATATTGTCTTCGGCAATGGCGCGTCGTCCGAGGTGGGCACCTGGATCGAAAAACTCGGCTGCAATCGCGCGCTGGTGCTGTCGACGCCGCATCGGGCTGCCGACGGCGAGGCGCTTGCCAAATCCCTCGGCGCGCTGGCGGCCGGCACCTTTTCGGGCGCCGCCATGCACACGCCGGTCGAGGTAACCCAAACGGCAATGGCCAAGGCGACCGAGGTCAACGCTGACTGCGTTGTCGCGCTTGGCGGCGGCTCGACCACCGGTCTCGGCAAGGCGATCGCCTGGCGCACCGACCTGCCGCAGATCGTCATCCCGACCACCTATGCCGGCTCGGAGGTGACGCCGATCCTCGGTCAGACCGAGAACGGCGAAAAAACCACAATGCGTGACGCAAGGATCCTGCCGGAAGTGGTGATCTACGATCCAGAGCTGACCGTCGGCCTGCCGATAGCGATGAGCGTCGCGTCAGGACTCAACGCCATGGCGCACGCGGCCGAAGCGCTTTACGCGCAGGATCGCCATCCGATTTCCACCCTGATGGCGAAAGAAGGATTGCGCGCCATGACGGCGGCGCTGCCGGTGTTGACCAAGGAGCCTGGAAATATCGATGCACGCGGCGATGCGCTTTACGGCGCCTGGCTGTGCGGTACGGTGCTCGGCGCCGTCGGCATGGCGCTGCATCACAAGATCTGTCACACGCTCGGCGGCTCTTTCGACATGCCGCATGCCGAGACGCATGCGGTGATGTTGCCGCACACGATCGGTTTCAACGCCGTCGCGGTGCCCGACTTGTTGAAGCCGGTCGCCGACTTGTTTGACGGCAGCGCCGGTAGCGGTCTCCACGATTTCGCCAAGGCGGTCGGCGCGCCCCTTACATTGAAAGAACTCGGCCTCAAGCAGGCCGATCTCGACCGCGCCGCCGAGATTGCGACCAGGAACCCATACTGGAATCCGCGGCCTTTCGACCGCGCCGCAATCCGCGCCCTGTTGCAGGACGCGTGGGAGGGAAGGCGTCCGCAAAACTGACGGCAACAAGCAAGGAACTTACCCGCCGCGAATTCATCAGGATACCGCCACGACCGGTGTGCTCGCGGCGGCCTCGCGGTGCCGGCGATCGCCTGCCCTTTCGCATATAGCCGACAGGCATGAGTGGCTCCGCCTGAACGGCGCAGGCCGCTCACGCTTTTGTGCGCGTGAAAAACTGCGCGGCTCGAAAAGCCCATTGACATCAGCCGTATTTTCGACGCAAACGTTATATTGTTACTGTTATACAGTTACACAGCCCGCCTCTCCGGCGACATACCTTTCAGACTGCAAGGAGACCACGGATGCGTCGCATTCCCTTTCTCGCCGCGCTGCTCGTCGCGGTGCCGCTTTTGACCGGCACGGCTGCCCGCGCCGAAGACAAGCTGACCATCGTGGCGGCCGAGAATTTCTATGGCGACCTTGCCCGCCAGATCGGCGGCAGCAACGTCACCGTCACCAGCATCCTGGCCAATCCCGATGACGATCCGCATCTGTTCGAGACCAGCCCGTCGACGGCGCGCACCATCGCCGACGCCAAGATCGTCATCTATAACGGCGCCGACTACGATCCGTGGATGGACAAGCTGCTGTCGGCCTCGACAGCCAAGGATCGCACGACCATCGTCGCCGCCGACCTGATCGGCAAGAAGTCGGGCGACAACCCGCATCTGTGGTACGACCCGGCGACGCTGCCGGCCATCGCCAAGGCGCTGAGCGCCGACCTTGCCAAGCGCGATCCGGCCAATGCCGTGTATTATGAGACGAACCTGAAGGCATTCCAGACCTCGCTCGAGGCCATTGACAAGGAAATCACCGACGTCAAGAACACCTATGCCGGCACCGAGGTGACGGCTACCGAGCCGGTCTTCGGCTACATGGCGGAAGCGCTCGGTCTCAAGATGCTGAACTACGATTTCCAGGTGGCCTTGATGAACGATGCGGAGCCGAGCGCCACGCAGGTGGCGGCGTTCGAAAACAGCCTGAAGGACGGCTCGGCCAAGATCCTGTTCTACAATTCGCAGGTGACCGACGAGGCAACGACAAGGCTGCTCGACATCGCCAAGCAGAACAAGGTCACGGTCATCGGCGTCACCGAGACGGAACCGGCGGGCCAGACGATCCAGACCTGGTTCGGCGGCCAGATCGACGCGGTCCAGAAGGCGCTCGCCGCCCGCACACAATGAATGTGACTGCGAATGAATGTGACTAAATGAACGCAATCGAATTCGACAAGGTCACGCTGACCTATGGGGGACGCCGGGTTTTATCCGACGTCTCCTTTTCTCTACCGCAAGGCGCCTTTGTCGGCCTGCTCGGCGCCAATGGCGCCGGCAAGACGACGATGCTGCGCGCCATTCTCGGCCTGATCAAACCGGCCGGCGGCGCCATTTCGGTGCTTGGCAAATCGCCGACGCGCGGCAACGCCGACATCGGCTATATGCCGCAGGCGCGGCGCGCGCTTGGCGATGTCGGCGTCAGCGGCCTCGACTTCGTGCTGAGTGCCGCCGGCGGGCATCGCTGGGGCTGGCCCGTCGCATCGGCTGCCGAGAAGGAGGCGGCGTGGAAGGCTCTTGAAGAGGTGGGCGCCGGCGACCTTGCGCGGCGGCCGCTGGGCGAGCTTTCCGGAGGCGAGCGCCAGCGCATCCTGATCGCGCAATCCTTGATCGGCAATCCGCAACTGCTGCTGCTCGACGAGCCGCTGATCAGCCTCGATGCAGGCCATCAGCGCGCGATCATCGACCTGGTGCATCAGATCGGCGAGCGGCTCGGCATTGCCGTGCTGTTCTGCTCGCACGAGATCAACCCGCTGCTGCGCGCCGTCGACCGCGTGCTCTATCTCGGCAACCGCAAGGCGGCGATCGGTTCCGTCGACGAGGTCATCAGCGGTCCGGTGCTGTCGAAACTCTATGGCACGCATATCAATGTGGTGCGGGTTGCCGGCCGCATCTTCGTCATGGCCGACGATGTCGAACTGGAGAGCGGGGCGCATGTCCACGATCTTTGACTATGAATTCATGCGCAACGCCTTCTATGCCTGCACCATCGTCGGCATCGTTTCGGGCGCGGTCGGCTATTTCCTCGTGCTCCGGGGCCAGACCTTCGCCGGTCATGCGCTCTCCCATGTCGGCTTTCCCGGCGCCACCGGCGCCGGCCTGATCGGGCTGTCGCCGTTTCTCGGCCTCACCGTGTTTACCGTCGCCGCCGGCATCGGCATCGGCCTGCTCGGCGAACGCGCGCATCGCGACGTCGCCATCGGCATCGTTTTGACGCTGTCGCTCGGCTTGGGCTTGCTGTTTCTGCATTTCTACACCGCCTTCGCCTCGCAGGCGACCAACGTGCTGTTCGGCAATGTGCTGGGCATCAGCCTGCGCACCGTTATCGTGCTTGCGGTGCTGGCGGTGGCGATCCTTGTCGCGCTTTTGCTGATCGCGCGGCCGCTGCTGTTCGCCAGCCTGCAGCCGGAACTCGCCGAAGCGCGCGGCGTGCCGCTCACTCTTGTCTCGACCCTGTTCATGGTGCTGGTCGCCGTCGCCACGTCCGAGGCGGTGCAGATCGTCGGCGTGCTGCTCGTCTTCGCGCTGATGGTGGCGCCTGCAGCCACCGCGCTCAGGCTTACTAGCGGCGTCGGAGCCGGCGTGCTGACGTCCATCGCGCTTGCCGTGATCATCGCCTGGATCAGCCTGACGCTCGCCTTCCTGACCGACTGGCCGACGAGCTTCTGGATCACGGCGCTGGGCGCGGCGGCCTATGTCGTCAGCGGCATGGTCCGGCGCCCGTCGGTCCGAGAGACTCAGAGCGCCGACGCCGGCCCCTGAGGCTTGCCCTCCGGCGGGTCGATCGGGCCGGCTGGAGTGCAAAACTGACGTGAGGGAAATACACCCAAAAAAAGTCAGGTTTACAAATCGGCTCCTGAAACGTTTCAGCCGCGAAAGACAAATTCATCCAATCGCCTAGATCGCGACCTCTGTCGCGCCAAAGGGCCGCTCCGGAGCGGCCGGAACACCCGGAAAACCGCCATTTCAAGCGCATTTTGTAGCGGCGAATGGCGTCCGCGCGGCCGGTTGGAAGCTGGCCGGGAGGTGCAAAGGCGACCCCCCGCGGCCATCGCGGGCGGCGTTGACAGACCGCGGTGCTGCATGCGTATAGCAAGCCATGGGTCACGCCATGGCCGTGGCGGTTGAGACGGGGCTGGGGGGTTTCGTAACAACAGCATTGACGGCCCGGCGCCGGACGGGCGGCATGCACTCTCGAAGTGCGCCGCTCGCTCTTGGCTGACGCGCCGGCGACCCGGCAGCAGTCCTGGCCTGCGTTATCTCGACCAGGCTCCGCAGAACGCCATCGTCTCAGCTTTTCGATCCGCATCGGTTCGAAGCGAACGAGGTGACGCCCTCTTAACCGATATTCGCTTCGCTACGTCCCCCTCCCCCTGCTGGGCGAGGGGGACGCTGGCGATGAACCGCGCCGGCCGACGTGTATCGGCACCGATCAGGCACTCCTGACGACGCGATCAAGCAAGCCTGACGACGAGCCGATCAGGCGACCCTGGCGACGTCGATCAAGCAAGCTTGACTACGTCGATCAAGCAAGCTTGACGACGAAGTGCTTGGTTACCGGCTCGAGGATCTGCCAGGTGCCCTTGAAATCGGCTTCGACCACGAACGCATCGCCCGGACCGACCTCGACAGGCGTGCCGCCATCGGGCGTGATGATGATGCGGCCGGCGATCATGTGCACGAACTCATAGTCGGTGTAGGTGGCGTGATAAGTGCCGGGCGAGGCCCGCCAGGTGCCCGACAGCACCTTGCCGTCGGCGGTGGTGTGCTGCACGGCGGTCTGCATGGTCGGCCGGCCCGCGACAACGATCCAGCCCGGTAAGTCGCCGCCCTCGGCATGCTCGACAGCGCCGAATTTGAAAATGGTGGTGTTGGTCATGGGAGGCTCCGTTTGAATTGCATGGCTGCCGGTTGGATAGCCGATGCGTGTGACGGGGGCAACGCAAGGGCCGACCCCGGATGTCGGAGATTTGGCGAAGGAGGCGGGGACCTAATCTCCCCCATCGAGGGGGAGATGTCGCCGAAGGCGACAGAGGGGGTCGCCGCGCGTGGAGCGCCTGCCTTCACTTGCAGGATTGGGCCGAGTCCGGTCGAACCGACCCCCTCTGGCCTGCCGGCCATCTCCCCCTCAAGGGGGGAGATCAGCGGCGTCGCCTCCTCCAATGTTGCACTGCGTTAGATTTGTTGCATTGCGATATCGACCCATAGGGCGGAGTCTTGGTCCGACTGTGAACGGTTGCAGCGCCGTGTCCCGTTGGGCGCAAAGCTGCCGCACGTATGATCCCGGCGCGATCGTTACTCGCCGAGGCGGGGTCATGCACCAGCACGAGGTGGCAAATCGTGTCAGCATCGTTCCGGCCCGATATCGAAGGACTGCGTGCCTTGGCGGTGGCAGGCGTGATCGCCTTTCATTTCGGCTTCACCGGCCTGCCCGGCGGCTTCACCGGCGTCGACATCTTCTTCGTCATCTCGGGCTATCTGATCACAAAACACCTGCTTGCCGAAATCACCGAGACCGGGCGGCTCAACCTGTGGCGCTTCTATGCCAGGCGCGCTCGGCGGCTGTTGCCGGCGTCGCTGTTCGTCATCCTCGCCACACTGGTGGCCGGCGCCTTCATCCTGTCGCCGGAGGAACAATCGCTCTATTCCAAAGGCGCCATGTTCGCCTCGGCCTACATGATCAATTTGTGGCTGATCCGCTGGTCGTTTGATTATTTCGCCGCCGATGCGGCCAGCAACCCGTTTGTCCATTTCTGGTCGCTGTCGGTGGAGGAGCAGTTCTATGTCGCCTGGCCGGCGCTGCTTGTGCTGGCGGCATGGCTGCGCCCCGGCAAGCGCGGCGCGATCCTGGTGATCGGCATTGCCGGCCTCGTCTCGTTCGCCGTCTGCGCGTGGCTCACCACGGTCTCGCAGCCCTGGGCCTTCTATTTCTCGCCGCTACGCGCCTGGGAGTTCGCCGCCGGCGGGCTGGCCAGCATGGTGCCGCAGCAAGTCTGGCAAAACCGCCCGCGGCTCGCCACGCCGCTGGCGTGGCTCGGCCTAGCGCTGATTGCCGGCGCCTATCTTTCCTTCAGCGACGAAACGCCCTTCCCGGGTTTCCTCGCCCTGGTGCCGGTGGCCGGCACCGTGCTGTTGCTGCTGGCAGGAGCGGCGCACGCGCAGCAGGAGAGCGCTAAGAAAAGCCCGATCGAGGCACTGGCGCTGGCGCCGCTGCAATGGGTCGGCAAACTCTCCTACTCGCTCTATCTCTGGCACTGGCCGGTGATCGTGTATGCCACGATGCTGACGCCGGAACTTTCGCCGCTGCAGCGGCTCGGCTGCTTGGCGCTGACGCTGGCGCTGTCGGGGTTCACCTATCATGTCATCGAAAACCCGATCCGCCGCAATGGCTGGCTGATGGCCAGTGCGGCGCGGGCGCTGGTGCCGGCCGTCCTCCTGACCGGCACCGGCGTCGCAGCCGCCTACGCCAATGCCAGGCTTGCCGTCCACGATCTGGACCCTGAGCAGCGCAGCATTGCCGCCAGCGCCGCGCAGCCGTCCACGGCGCGCGCGGCCGGCTGTATTCTCTCCTTTGAGACGGTGACGCCGAAGGCCTGCGTGTTCGGCAACAAGGACGCCGGGCGCTCGATTGCGCTGTTCGGCGATTCGCATGCCGACCACTGGTCGACGCCGCTGATCGACGCGGCGGCCAAGAACAATTATCGCCTCGTCACCTATCTCAAATCGTCCTGCCGTGCCTCGCGGGTGACGACCTGGAACTGGCGGCTGAAGCGCGACTACACCGAATGCGACCAGTGGCGGGAGCAATCGGTCAAGGACATTATCGCGTTGCACCCGCACATGGTGGTGATCTCGGAATTCTCGATCGGCAATGTGATGAAGGAATCGCCCGAGGAACTGAAGCACGCCGATTGGAACGAGGAGTGGAAGGCCGGCCTGCGCTGGACGCTGGCGGCATTCAGCCGGGCCGGGATCAAGGTCGCGGTAATCCGGGACGTTCCCTACAATGGAAGCTATGCCGACAAATGCGTGGCGCGGGCGCTGTGGCGCGGGCAGGTGCCTGAAGTCTGCGACACGCCGAGGGACGCGGCGGCGAACGACGACATCGCCGCGGCCGAGCGCGACGTCGTGCGCAGCGTGCCCGGCGCCACCTATGTCGACCTGACCAGCCAGTTCTGCGACGCCCAAACCTGCCACGTGTTCATCAACGGCCAACTCGCCTTCCGCGACCGACACCACCTGGCGACGCCATTTGCTGAATCACTGGAGCCGGTCTTGGAGAAGGCGGTGTTTTAGGGGGCGGCGAGGTAGGGGGACCTGACGGCTGACCGCTCAGTTGATGCGAGCTATGCCACAAACACATCCTCTCGATGGTGAGCGAGGTAAGCCTGCTGCGGCGGGGTGAAGGTGCTAGTGCGCCAGACGGCGGGGGCTTCGGCAAAGCCGAAACTCTGCATCACCAATTGCTCGAAACCGAGCCGCCGCAAATCAGTCTTGTCGACGCGCTGGGATATGAGGACCTGCCCGCTATCTTCAAAACTGATGAAGCCACGGTCAAAGAGGTGGTCGGCATCAGGCGTGAGGAGCAGCCCGTTCATGCCGTCCAAGCGCTCCTGCGCGGAAGCGCATAGGCGCCAAGGCTTGATGTGGCTTGCAATCAGCAACGAGGGATTGGTGACCCCTGTGAGTCGGCACGAGCGCTCCATGGCTTCGACATTGGAACGAAATTTACCTTGGCCGCGACGAGCTTGAATGACGCTCGTCTTTACAGTGTCCTCGAGTTGGAGGTCGTCTCGGATACGGCGCTCAACGACGTCCTCTAAAATTTCATTGACGACTTCGAAAGTGAGACTGTTTGCGCCACCACGCCTCAGAGCTTCGCGGTCGAAAGCTGTACCCGCGACAATTGTGTGAAACACCTCTTGCGATACGCTCGCGAGATAGGCGTTTTGACGGCCTGATCCGGAGTTTGGGTCGATGGGCGAATATCGGGGAGGCAGAAGCGGACCCAATTCGCCAATTATGTCCGACGGGCGCACCGTCGGCAGGAGCGGCGCCCAATACACCGGGAGAAGCCAACCTTCCTCGTTCCAATTGGCTCCAGTGTTCTTGAACTCCGGTGGTTTCGGTGCTGTGAATGCAAACTCCGCTACCCGACCAATATAGCGCACGGCTTGACCGAAAAAAGACAACACGAGGTCACCAGGTGTCGCCCGACGCATATTTTTGTAGAACTCGCTGCGTGCCCCATTCTTCTGAGTTTTGGGCGACCAGAGATATTGCCCGTCGATCTCTTGGCAGGCGGTCTGACTGTGATTTACCCACCAGAATTGCGACATCGTTTTTGATTTTAATAGTTGCCGTCGGCTGGGTAAGCTCTATTCGAGACCTGTCTCGCCTACAAGCATGGAGCCGACCTTATTGCCAGGTGCGACAGGCGGCGTAACTGCATCTTTCGGCGAGACGCCAAGAAGAGCGTAGGGCGACGATAGTCGCCGCCCCCACCCCGCTTGCAAATCCCCACCCAAATGCCATCTACATCACAGGCGCACCGCCGGTGCGCGGCATCCACGGAGCATTCACTTGACGCAGCGAAGCGGCAGTGCGGACTTGCCGCTGCATGGCGGGCGGGTTCCGAAATGGCTGGGCGATCGTATGACGCGACTGGGCGCGGTGTTGTGCGAGGCGATCATCCATCACTATGGCCGCGACGAGCTGTTGCGGCGGCTGGCGCATCCGTTCTGGTTCCAGTCCTTCGGCGCCGTCATGGGCATGGACTGGCACTCCTCAGGCATCACCACCTCGGTCGTCGGCGCGCTGAAGCGCGGGCTGAACCCGATGTCGCGGGAGCTCGGCATCCATGTCTGCGGCGGGCGCGGCGCGCATTCGCGCAAGACGCCGCAGGAGCTGACCGCGATCGGCGAGCGCGTCGGCATCGATGGTGCGGCGCTTGCCACCGCCAGCCGCCTGGTCGCCAAGGTGGACAGTGCGGCCGTGCAGGACGGTTTCGACCTCTATCTGCACGGCTTCATCGTCACCGACGACAGCCGCTGGGTGGTGGTGCAGCAAGGCATGAACGGCGACAGCCGCCAGGCGCGGCGCTATCACTGGCTGTCGGAAGGGCTGACAAGCTTCGTCGACCAGCCGCATGCGGCGATCGAGGGCGAGCGGCAGGGCGAGATCGTCAACCTCACCGACCATCGCGCCGAGCCGTCGCGGACCGGACAGCTCGATTTGTTGAAGACCATGAGCCCGGAGCGGATCCTTGACGAGCTTGCCCTGCTGGAGCCGCCGCCGAAAGCGGAGCCTGCGAAGCCCCCGGCGCAGCCGATGCTGCCCAATCTGGTGATGCCGGCACATCATGACGTGCGCGAGAGCGACATCGTCATGCACCGGCTGCACGGCAACATTTCCGCGGCAATAGAAAGCGGGCCGGCCGATTTTCCCGAACTGCTGCTGGTGCCCGGCGTCGGCGCGCGCACAGTGAGGGCGCTGGCCATGGTGGCGGAAGTGGTGCATGGCGCGCCTTGCCGCTTCTCCGATCCGGCGCGCTTTTCGCTTGCCCATGGCGGCAAGGACCGGCACCCCTTCCCGGTGCCGCTGAAAGTCTATGACGAGACGATCGCGGTGCTGAAATCGGCCGTCGGCAAGGCCAAGCTCGGCCGCGAGGAAGAGCTCGGCGCGCTGAAGCGGCTGGATGGCGAGTCGCGTCGGCTGGAGCGCTACGTCACCGGGCCGAGCCTGAAGGAAATCGTCGCCGGCGAGTTCGATCAGTCGCATCTGCTGGGAGGGCGCAGTGTGTTCGGGTGGGAGGGGGCGGCGGAAAGCGACGACGGTTCAGACAGGGGCCGCCAGTAGCGGCCTGTCCATCATGCAGAGATAGTGCGCGGCCCATAGAAACACGTGCTCGGCTTGTTTTGATAATGCTTGCAAAGACCCATTTCTCAAGTGATGCTCTGCCAGGCGAGGCTCGGCATGAAGACATTCGCATGGACGTTGGTTTTCGTGCTGCTGGCGATTGGCGGCGCGATCGCCCAAACGACGCCTGAGCCTGCCATACTGGCATATACACCGCCGATGCACTTCGTCGTTGTACGCAACAGCACGCCAGGATGCGAGCCGACATGCCCGGAATGGATTTCGGCGGAAGGTCACATCGTGGCCGGCACGCCAGCTTTGCTGAAGGCTTGCTGAAAAAACTCGGCCCCCGCAAATTGCCTTTGGCGTTGAATTCCCCGGGCGGCGAGACCGATGCGGCGATGGCGCTTGGCCATATGATCCGCGCCAGCGGGCTCGACACGATGGTTGGCAAGACGGAGTTCTCCGAATGCGCGCCAGACACAAAAGCCTGCGGGCCGGGCGACCTCCGCTTCGGCGTCGCCAACCCCGTCGGCGCAGTCTGTTCGTCAGCTTGTACGATGGTTCTTGCGGGCGGCGTACGGCGCCTGGCAGACAGCCGCGCCTTTGTCGGCATTCACCGGATCATGCTGCCGACCGCCAAGAAAATCCACGGCAAGAAGACCATCGTCCTCGTTCCGATACCCAAATGGTATGAACGCAAGGTCGACAGCTATTTCACCGAGATGAAAGCAGGTTCGTGGATCGTATCGGCCATGCAAAAAACACCCGACGACAGCATACGATACCTCATGACATACGAACTTTTGGACCTGAATCTGATAACCGAAACCGGTCACGGCGACACGCGCACCTCCATCGATATCTGCAAGACCACGCCGCCGGCGGGCAACTGCCGAACGGTCAGGCAATAGGAATAGCGGGCCACGTAGGTCGTCGAAGCGCCTGTTTCTCAACAGCAACCCTTCACTTTACGCGGCACCCTTCAACAGGTCTTCCGGCCGGCCCTCGACCAGCGCCGCAATATAGCTTTCCAGGCTGGTCGTGCCGCGCTCCGGGTTTTCCGGCTGCATCGGCTTGTCCAGCGTGGCCCCGGTCATGCGGGCATAGGACTCGGCCGCCGTTTTGGAGAAGCCGAGTTTTTCGTAGGTTTCTGTCCAGCGCTCGCGCGGCACCGTGACCACGCGCACGTTTTTGCGCAACGCCGCACTGAAGGCTGCGGCGACATCGGCGGCTGAGTAGCGCCGAGGGCCCTCGATATAGTGCGTGCCGGTCTTGTCCGCCGGCTCCAGCAGACGTCTCGCCGCGGCCTCGCCGAGATCCTGCGGCGCCACCATCGGCAGCTCGAAATCCGCCGGGAAGAAGGAGGTGATGACGCCGTCGCGCCGCGCCGTCTCCAGGGCCTGATCCCAGTTGCTCATGTAATAGGCGGCGCGGTTGATGCTTGCCGGAATGGCTTGGGCCTTCAGCTTCTGCTCGAGGCCGTAAAGGACGGTGAGATCGCCGACACCCTCGCCGGCCTGCGCGCCGTAGGTCGATTCCGCCACCAGCTTTTCGAGGCCGGAGCCCTCCAGCGCCGCCGCAATGGCGCCAACCGTCTTGCGCTCCTCGGCGTCGGTGTCGGTCGATGGATCGGCCGGCGGGTTGAGCAGAAACGCCCGCTTGCCGCGCCGCAAGACTTCACGCAGCGCCTCGACATCGAGCACATCGGCAACCGCGGCCTCCGCGCCCTGTTCAACCAACCATGCGGCCTTCGACTCGTCGCGCGTCACCACCGTGACATCCTCGCCCTGCCGCAACAGCGCCATTGCCGCCGCCGAGCCGACATGGCCGGTACCTCCAAGAATGACATGCATGGTCTCGTCCTTCCCTTGCTGATTCATGCCGGATTAATGGCTGGGGCGGCGAAGGGTTCAAAAATCGGGGGACGATGCTGACAGGAGGTGACGCTGACTTTCCTCGCAATGCACGGCGCAGGGGTCGTTCGCATCTTGCAAAATTATGGAACGAGGTCGTGTCCAGCGAGTTATATTAGCGCAACCTTGAATAGGAGGCAGCTATGAGAAAGCTCCTGCTTGCTTCGGCTATCGCTATCACTGCGGCGGCGGCGATGATCGCTCCGGCGAATGCCGGCGGGCGCGTCGTGATCGGCATCGGCAACGGCTACTATGACGATGACTACAATGACAGCTATGGCGACTATTACGATCGCTACGCTCCTCGCCCTTACTACCAGTATAATGCCTACGATAACGGCTTCAGGTACCACAGGTATCACAGGCACCATCGCCATTGCCGCATAGAGTTGGTCAAGCATTGGCGCCATCATCACAGGATCGTCGAGGAAATTCGCGTTTGCGAACGGTGATCCGATAGGGTGAAACCGGTTCGGCCGGCATCTGCCGGCCGGCCGCTTCACTACGCGGCTGCCGGCCTTATCGCGGCTTCCGCATCATCATCCCGTAATCAACGGCCAAAAGGTCGAGCCCGACCTTCAACAGCTTCACCACCACATCTCGTCCCTCGCCGGTGCGTTCGGCGAGCGCCTTCACCGACTGGCCTTCGAGGCAGATTTTGCGAACCACCTCCGCCACTTCCCAGTGGGCCATGGCGGCGATGGCATGGGTGTGGGCGCGGCCGGCGTTGAGCACGCGGTCGGGGATGCCGCCATTGATGCGGCCGCCGTCAATGCGCTCTTCCCACGGCATCGGCCGCAGCCCGTCACGCGAGGCGCGCTCGAAATCGTCGCGAAACCGCTGGCCGGCCTCACGCTGCTGGCGGGTCAGTGAGGTGATGCCGACCAGCGGATCGACATTGCGCACCCGCACGATGCCGCCGGTCGCGGTGTAGCCGTCATTGGAGACCTCGTAGACGCGCCGCGCCTCTTCGGTGCCGACGCTCAACCGCTTGCGGCCGAAGCGATCGTCCTTCAGCGCGAAATCATGGCCGATCTCGCGGCGGATGCGCACCTGCTCGGCTTCGCCTGTGGGGAGTTTTGGTGGCTGCCGTTTCTGCGCGGTTTTTTTGCTCATCGGAGGATCCTTGTGGGATTGGGTTGTTGAGCCGGAAGGTTGGCGTTCCTTCGCGCCCCCCTCTGCCCTGCCGGGCATCTCCCCCACGAGGGGGAGATTGGCAGTTTCGGCGGCTGCGCCTCTGCAACGTTGGCAATTGGCGAAATCGGCGGCGATATCCGATCGCCCCCCTCGTGGGGGTTGAGGAGTGGTCCGCGAAGCGGACGGAAAGCCAATTGCTTGGCTTTCCGAGCGACGAACGTCCGGCAGGACAGAGGGGGGCGCTGTCCCGCCGGCTTTCGATCATTGGTGGGGTCGTCCGGAGGCGAGGAACGGAGCCCAGCCGCTCACACCACCTCCGCCACAGGTCGGTGGAAACGCGTCTGATGATATTCGCAGTAGCTTTTCAGCGCCCTTGTGCGCAGGCCGCAGCACAGCATCTCGAGCCCCGGCCGACTGCCGGGAGCATCGTTGTCGGGGTCTTCCTCCAGCGTCAGGTCGAGCGGCGCGCGGCAGCGGTCGAACAGGCAGTCGATGAAGCGCATGGCGGCGACATGCGGCTGACGCCCGAGCGAGGCAGGGCGCGGCGCCGGCACATTGAAGCGGTAGATTTCGCCGTCCACCACCAGCCGTCCTTCGCCCGGGATCGAGGGCGCCGGACGGGCTGGCAACAGAGGCCTGGCCGATGGCTGACGGCTCGGTTTGGCGGCCGGTTTGACCGGCGCGGCCTGCTTCGAAACTCCTACTTCCGTTACGGGCTTGCTTGGCTGCGCCGGCGGATTCCTCTTGGCGGTATTCTCGTTTGCCGCAGTCTTCCCCGTCGCATTCTTCCTCGGTCGGCCGCCGGACCTGCCGCCTCTGGGGTTGGCGAAGCCGATGGTCTTCAACGCGCTGTTGCGGTGGACGATGCCGATGATGGCATTGCGCGAGACCGGACTGCCGCGCAGCGCCGTGAAGCGGACGGCGATCCCTGTGGCCGACAGGCCATCCCTCAGCCAGACGGCGATCTCCTGCAATTCGGTGTCGGTATAGGCAGTCATGTCGGTATCCATTGATTGCGCGCGCAAAGGCCGAGCGCCGGCCCCGGGGGCCCACGGGAAAAAATCAGAGCGGATGGTCGGTGCGGTCAGCCGATACTGGCGGCCGGCAGCGAGCCGGCGAGATGCCGCAAGGCGGCTTCGGCGGCCGCTTTGGTGAGGGCGGAAACCGCCCTGCCCGTCAGCCGGTCGAACAGGATGACGGTGCCATCTTCCGTGCGGATGCAGGAAATACCCTGCCCGCCGGAGACAGCCCTTGGCGCACCGGCGGCGCCATGGGCTGAAGAGGTGGCCGGAGCCGGGAGAGGAGCGGCTCCGGCCGTTCCGGTCGATCGGGGGGACGACGGTTCGACCGGATCCGGGGCAGAAGCCCCGGTTTGCGTCCGGACCGGGGAGGAGGACAGCCCGGACGATGGGAGAAAGCTGAGGATGTCTGCGGAAACGCTTGCGATTTGTTCGATCATGCGCTAAGCGTACGATATGTACGAAACGTACGCAAGCGAAATCGTACATATTGGACGATAAATTTCAGGCAATTTGTACGATGCAGGAACCGAGGCACAGATTGCAGCAGGCGCGGGCGGAGGCGGGCTATGCCTCGCCGAGCGACGCTGCGCGGGCATTGCGCGACATCAACAAGAACACGCTGATCAGTCACGAGAACGGTAACCGGCCGCTGTCGCGCAAGGCGGCGGAGAAATACGGCCGCCTGTTCGGCGTCGATCCCGGCTGGCTCTTGTTCAACGGTGACGGCGGCAGCCTTGCGGGGGGCCATTTCGGCTTTGACGAGTCGGGCCGGCAGATCCCGATGCCGTCGCTGGCCACCGTCGATGTGCCCATCGTCTCGTGGATCAGCGCCGGCGAACTCGGCAGCCAGGATACGGTGGTCAATCTCAGCGACTATCCGACCATCCCCACCACCGATCTGGAGCAGGGCCAATGGATTGCGCTGCGCGTCGACGGCCTGTCGATGAACAAGATCTCGCCACCGGATTCGATCATCTTCGTCAACCTCAGGGACAAGCGGCTGGTGACCAATGGCTGCTATGTCATTTCGGACGAAAGCGGCCAGGCCACCTACAAGCGCTATCGCCCCAACGAGAACCCGCCCTTCCAGCCGGCCTCCTACATGGACATCCCGCCGCCGGCGCTCGAAGGCGCCATCACCATCATCGGCCGGGTGAAGCGCTCGATGATCGATATGTGAGGGAGAAGGCGGTGAGGCGCAATCTCCCGCCTCGAGGGGGAGATGGCCGGCAGGCCAGAGGGGGTCGCCGCGCGTAAGGCGCTGACGTCCTCTGTCCGCGATAGGAAGTCGCGTCAGGACGTACCGACCCCCTCTGTCGCCTTCGGCGACATCTCCCCCTCGAGGGGGGAGATTACGCTCCCAAAAACTCGTTCGTAAAATACCCCCCGAAATCCGGCTTCTCCTTCAGAGCCTTGCCATCGCCATCGAGCAATATGCCGGCCCTGAAGAGGTAGGTACCGATCGCCTCGATCTTGGCCCTGTCGATGGTGCCGATGACGCCGTCCTGGCTGCGCAAGAAATGCCCGTCGACGAGCATCTTCAGCGAAGCGTGGATCAGCGCCGGGTCGGTCAGCGCATCCTTGTTGGAAGCCATCAGCAGATCGCCGGCTTCCTGCGGGTGATCGCAGGCAAATTGGTAGCCGCGCCGCGTTGCCTCGACGAAGGCCGATGCGGCCTTCGGGTTTGCCTGGAGATAGGCATTGCTGGAGGCGATCAAGGTAGTGTGCTCGTCGGGCACGCCGTAGTCGGCGTAGCGGAAGCCGCGCTGCCTGACGCCTTTCAGCTCGGCAGCGACGCCTTCCCAGGTCGAGACCTCCAGCGTGAAGTCGACCGAGCCGTTGGCCAGCGCCTCATAGGCCGAGGTGCCTAATGTCACCGTCTCGAAAACGCCCTTGCCGCCATCGTGGCGGATGATGGTCGAGATCAGCGTGTTTTCCCAGGCGCTGCCGAAGCCGCCATAGGTCAGACCGTCGAGATTCCTGGGACTCTTGATCTCGCCGCGATCCGCGTTGAAGACCAACCGGCCGGTCTCCTGCTGGACCACGGCGTAGACCGCCTTGAGATCGGCGCCGGCAGCCCGCTGGGTGAACAGGCCGACGCCGGCAATGCCGAAATCGGCGATGCGGTTGGCGACCAGCGTGCCGGCGCCGGTATCGCCATAGGGCAGGATCTCAACATCGAGCCCAGCCTCGTGGTAGAACCCTTTGTCGCGGGCAACGAACAGGCCGACATGGTTGGTGTTGACCGTCCAGTCGAGCGCGACGGTGATTTTTTGCGCAGCCGCATGAGCGCGCGAGGCAAGCGGCAGTCCGGCAGCCAGCGTCAGCAGCAAAGCCTGCCGGCGTGTGAATTCGGTCATGAAAAACTCCTTTGAGCGGTCTGCGGGAACGAGGGCCGGTCAGTCCCGGGATTGAGCAGCGTGTCGAGGATGTCGGCTTCGAGCGCGGCGGCCTGGCGCGCGGCATCGCTGCCGGTGGTGCGCGGGCGCGGCAGCGGCACGGCAATCTCGCCGATGATGCGGGCCGGCCGCGCCGACATCAGATAGATTCGATCGGAGAGGTAGACGGCTTCGCGCACGTCATGGGTGATCAGCAGCGCGGTCCAGCGGTGGCGCTGCCACATGCCTTCCAGCCAGCGCTGCATACCCGCGCGGGTCAGTGCATCCAGCGCGCCAAAGGGCTCGTCGAGCAGCAGCATGTCGCGCTGCTGCACCACGGTGCGCAAAAGCGCCGCGCGCTGGCGCATGCCGCCGGAAAGTTTCGCCGGCCAGGCGCGCTCAAAGCCGGCAAGGCCGAACTCGGCAAACAGCGGCGCGACGCGTTCGCGCGCCGCCTTGCGGCCAAGACCCTGCACTTCCAGCCCCAGCGTCACATTGTCGATGACGCGCCGCCACGGCATCAGCGCGTCGCGCTGCGGCATGAAGGCGAAGGGGCTGCCCTGCAATGGCGCGCCGTCGAAGCGCATGTCGCCCTCGCCTTTCAGCGCGCCGGTCAGCAACTGGAACAGCGTCGACTTGCCGGCGCCGGAAGGGCCGAGGATGGAGACGAACTCGCCGGCCGCGACATGAAGCGAAATGCCGGCGAGCACCTCAAGCGCGCCGAAGTTCTTCCTGATGTCCCGGAGTTCGAGCCGCGTCATTGACGGTTCTCTTCTGCAGCTTCAACCTTGCCGTCGCGGCTTTCGCTCCCTGCATTCTCCCAAGGCATGGCGAAGCGCTGGACGAGCACCGCAATGGCGAACAAGACAAGCGTGAGCGCGGCGCTGACGGCGACCGCGGCGAGCACCAGATCGGGCCGAAAGTTGTTCTTGGCATTGAGCATGTAGATGCCCAGCCCCTTCGCCGCCCCCGCATATTCGGCGAAGATCGCGCCGACGACGGCGTAGGTGATGGAGATGCGCAGCCCGGCGAAGAAATAGGGCAGCGCCGAAGGCAGGCGCGCCAGCCAGAAGATGCGCCAGCGCCCTGCCCCCATGGTGGCGAGCATCTGCGAAATCGCCTTGCTGGTCGCGGCAAAACCCTCGACCAGCGCCACCATCATCGGGAAGAAGGTAACGAGCGCCACAAGCAGGATTTTTGGCATCAGCCCGAAGCCGAACCACAGTACGATGAGCGGCGCGATCGCGACCAGCGGCAAGGTCTGGC
Source organism: Mesorhizobium sp. P160219 (assembly GCF_057786095.1). NCBI lineage: Bacteria > Pseudomonadati > Pseudomonadota > Alphaproteobacteria > Hyphomicrobiales > Phyllobacteriaceae > Mesorhizobium > Mesorhizobium sp. P160219. The sequence goes on along the minus strand of NZ_JBYNWG010000001.1, from coordinate 3,202,734 downwards.
TGACGATCAGCAGCGGAAACAGCGCGCGGCGCAGCGGGGCCAAGAAATCGACCAGCGCCGAAAGCACGAAGGCAGCGACCAACGAGCAGGCGAAGCCTGCTGATGTGGCGCGGATGGTGGGCAGCGTGTTGTCGGCAAGGGCAGCGCGATGCTCCCAGGCCTGCTGCAGCACGCGCGACGGCGCCGGCAGCATGGTGGGCGCAGCGCCACCATAGCGGGCGTAGAGCTCCCACGCCGCGAGGAGCAGGGCGGAGGCGCAGGCGGCGGGGATGGTCTTGGCGATGGCTGCGGCTAATCTCCCCCCTCGAGGGGGAGATGTCGCCGAAGGCGACAGAGGGGGTCGTCTCGCATAGAGCGCCCACGCCTTGCCGATGCGAAAAGGACGTCGGCGCTCCACGCGCTGGGACCCCCTCTGGCCTGCCGGCCATCTCCTGCTCGAGGGGGGAGATTCGTGGGCATCGCGGTCTTCGCCAATCGCCAATGGCTCCCCTCCTCTCTGTGCTGAGGGGTCAGAGGCATCTCCTCCACGCAATGGGTCAGATAAACCAGCCACGGCAATATCCTCAAGGAACGACGCTTGAGCCGCGGCTCAGACGGCGCTCGGGCTGTTCGCCGAGATCGTGATGTCGAGGGTGACGTGGCCGGCGCCGGGGCCGAAGCGGCAGAAGGCCTCGTTGAGCGTGGCAAACACCGCACCGGCATCGCCACGCAATTTGGTGCAGAAGTTCTTTGAGCGCTCAAAGACGCCGGACTGTTTCAGGAAATCGATGCAGCCGTAGATCTCGTCCATATGGTCGCCCGTGCCCATAACGTAGAGCGAGAACTGCGCCGCCACCGGCTGGCCGGTCGACGGCGTGGCCTGGACAGCGCGGATCGCGGCGATCTTGCGCTCGTCCAGCGGAATGGCGGGGCCGCCGGTCTCGTCGGAGCGGCAGATCGGATCGTTGGGCTCGCCCGGACAGCCGCGCGAGACCGCCGCCGAAAGCACGCAGTGCTTGCCGCTTTTGGCCGCCGCGACGAACAGGTCGCGCATGGCGGGAAACAGCACCTCGGGCGGCCCGACCATAAGGGTCGAGATGTCATCGGTTTCGATCCGCAGCCGGTCGCGCCAGGGATCGAGCGCGCCGAGCGCGCCGAGGATGACGCCGACGAAATCGTCGGTCATGGGATAAAGGGAAATCTGTGCGCCTGAAAACATCGCCCGCCTCGCTCCGCTGGTATTATCCAGATCAGCTTTAGGGTCCGAAGGCTTGCCGCCCTCATCTCAGCCCCGACGATACGGAGCACCCCTGTGGATGGGCGGGTTAAAGCACCGTTCGCGGCATTGGGGAAGCCGTTTGTTGAGGCACTGCGGGAAAGTGTTTTGGGCCAGACGTGCCGGGCGCCCGGGCGTTAACAGACGACTCGTCAGTTCGTTGCGTTATAACGTTTCCACGAACTTCTTATAACTGCGTTGAAATTCAAGCTGATAAACGTAATTATAAGAAAACGGCAGAGACTCCGCGCAGCCCTTACGGTTTCTGGATTTCCTTATCCGCGACCCCATCCGGACTGTGCTCCTGCATCGCTCGGGCTTGCCTGTGCTGGTCCCCTCGCCCCAGCGCTACGCCATCCACAAGCTGATCGTCGCCTCGCGACGCGGGCCGAGCGCTGGCGCCAAGCGGGAGAAGGATCTCCATCAAGCGCGCCTGCTGACCCAAGCGCTCGAAGCCACGCGTCGCCAGGACGACCTTGCCTTCGCCTTCATGGAAGCGTGGGACAAGGGCGAAAACTGGCGCGAGACGATCCGGGGCGGCTTGAACCTGTTCGACGCCGCCACGAGGGAAAACAGTCACACCATCCTGGGGAAATCCCTCCGCGAAATTGGTGCGACTCCTGAAGGATTCACGATGCGGGATTAGCTGAAGCGACCGCTGCTATATTCATTTTCATCGTCCCAACCGTACGAAATTGGCTTGACGCTTATTCGTACATAAAGTACGATATCTCTTTTCGCAGAGAGGAATGTCCTTGAGCACAGCGAACCATGTTGCCTTCGCCGATCTCTCTCGGCCTTTGCTGTCACCCCCGTCGTTGCCGCCGCCTTTGTTGCCGCCGCCTTTATTGCCGCCCCCTTTGTTGCCCTTGTCATTCGATCAGTGCGAACGCCTCGCCGGGGCTTGGCGAATGGCCAGCCAAGACATCGCCGACGACATCCGCTTCATCCGCCAATATCTGAAAGTCGTTGCCGAGAAGGACGAGAGGCTGTCGACCGGCACCCTTGTTCACAGCCGCGCCTATGTCGAGGCCTGCGCCGGCTGGCTGCCACAGACTGTAACGCGCTATCTGCGCCACCTGCGCCAGATCACCGAATGCGAACTGGCCATGACAGCTGCCGGCATTCGCTTTGCGCTGTCGAGTTATGCCTGGGAGGCATGAGGGCGCCTGTCGCCAAACACAAGGAATTGCGCTGCCCGTCGCAGGCGCAATTCGTCAGGTTGAGAGGCTCGGGCGCGCCTGAACGGCGGGCGCCAAGGATGGCCCGGCCAGCGAATTCCGGCCTTGCTTTATTTCGACTGGTCTTATTTCGACTTGGCCTTATTTCGATTTGGCTTTGCCGGACTTTGCGGCGGCAGGCTTCGCTGCCTTTGGCTTGGCGGCTGCCTTGGCGGGCTTGGCGTCAGCTTTCTTCGCCGCCTTTTTTGGCTTGGCGACCGCGCCATCGACTTCAGCCGTGGCCTGCTCCCAGTGTTCCTGATGCGCGCCTTCAGGCCGGCCGGCCTTTTCCCAGATCTCGTGCGCGCGCTGGCGAATGCGGTCCTGTTTGTCGTCCGTCACTTAAGCCTCCGTGGTTGGGTCCGGTCGGTTGGTCCAGATTCCACGAAAACATTAGCCGAAAATTCGGCCGGCGTCTTGAGTGACGAGACATCTCAGCGCGGGTCGGAAATCACCGCAACGCCGAGCAGCGCCGCTTTCTTGACGATCAGCCCGGCGAGGTCGGCATCCGAACGATCGGTGCCGGTGCGCTCCCGCAGGAGCGCGATCGCTTCCTTCATCGATAACAGCGCCGTGTTGCGCTCGGCCAGCAACTTGTCGCAACACGCCGCAACATTGGCGGAGTTCGGGGTCTCGACATGCGGCAACATGGCAATTCTCCTTTCATCATGTTCGTCATTCGGCCCTGCCGCCCTTTTGGGAAGAACGACAGGGCCGTATCACCGATGAATGGTTAGGTTGTCGAGCGTTACTCGACCACCTCGACAATCCTGCGCGTGCTGGGGTCGACCAACACGGTATGGTTGTCGACGACGGCGTATCTGTACTGAACGTCGGGAACCTCCTGCAGCTCGACAGTGTCAGGCAAGGCAGTGCCGACATTCAATTCGACGCCGAGCAGATTGACCGAGGCAAGCGGATGTTTCTTTACGTATTGGTGCACGACCGTGCGCTGTTCCGGGGTGATGATCACCTGCTGCTGTGCCGGCTGCGTGACGATGACCTCGTCGGCGGCGGCAATGCCGATACCAGCGATCATGGCGAGCCCGGCGACGGCGGGAATAAGGATGGTTTTCATCTTCGTCTCCTGTCGTTGTTGGCGAGCTCCGCCGTGTTCCCGCATGAGGCGAAAACAGCGCAGATCGAGGTGGCGGGCTCCTGGAGGCAAACGCAGCCGGTACGGTCTTGTTCCGCAAGCGGAGACTAAATTGATCGGCTTCCGGTCATGCCAGCAGAACCCACACCCGCAAGATTCGCATTGAAGCACAATCCCTCAGGAGACCTTCGACATGGACGATGCACGGCTCCAATTCCGGTGGCGATCGCGGCCGGCGCCGGCATTGATCCGGTGACCGCGTCGCGCCCGGCCAAGACCGGAACCGACCGCCTTCGTGCCACGCCGTGAAGTTTCAAGCAAAGGTCATTGCTTCGGCGGCTGCGCAGGCACCTCGCCAGGCTTGATCACCGGCGTCTTGCCCTGATCCGGCGGCGGCTGCGTCATACCCTGGTCACCACTGGGCGGCGGCTGCAGAACGCCGCCGCAGGGACCGAGCGTGCTGGTCGATTCGCCGCCGCCATTGGCGACCGGCGGCTTCTGACCATCGTCCTGAGGCTGCGCTTGGCAAGGCGCGGCAGGGCCGTTCTGGTCGCTATTGTCCTGCGCGGCCGCCGGGTCGACCAGCGCCAAGAGCAGCACGCATGGGATGAGGGGGAAAGTCTTCATGGTCCAGCTCCTCTGGATTCATCTCCTTGGCAAAGCAGACTAGTCCTTGGCAAAGCAGACTGGCGGCAATTGGTTCCACGGAGATGGAGTGGTTGCCGGAACCTGGCAGCCGGAAGTGAGTTCCACCTTCTCGACGCTAAGCCGCCCAGAGGAGGCAATCATGGAAGAACGAAACAGAAAACCCAATGACGAGGTCGAGGCGCCACCGAGCAAAAACGATGCCCGCGACAGGATCGCCAATGACGACGTGGAAGCGCCGACGCCGGGTCGGCAGGATTGGGATGCGCTGCGTGGCGCAACGGTCCTGCCCGACGGAGCAGATGAGGAAAGCCTGCCGGACACCACCGGTGTCGAGAAGGAAGGCGAACTGCCCGAGGAGGATGACGACAACCCCTACCAGGACAGTGACGATGCCTTGCCCGACGACGCCGAGGAAGCCGCCATTGGTCACGACCTGGCGAGGCGCGGCGGCCCGTTCGACGACGTGTAAGGCAGCGACCGCGGACTTTCGAGAAGTTTCCCGGGACGTCCACGCCGTCACCAGTTGGACCAAGGATGAGCTGAAGGCGATGCCGGAGCATCGCGATTGATATTTCGAAGGATCCGGCTGGCCGGATCCTTCGTTTAAGGCGCCTTGGCGATTTTGGCTTAGCCCTTGTGGTCAAGGGCTGGACGGCGACGCAATCTCAGCACGTTCGACAGCCGCGAGGCAGCCGAGAAGCACGAACGCGAAGTCCGATATTTCAAGCGCCGTGGAGGCCGCTCGCCTGAAAGCTTCAAAGTGCGCAAGAGATCCCCGGCGCGGGCGGTGCGGGCACGCTCGCATGCAGCGCTGCGAATCGGGCCATCGACCGCCGGCACTTGAGTGCCGACGGGCTCTGGCCTTCAGTTCGACCCGGGATCGCCGAGCGCCTCGGTGACGAAGGACGCCGCGATCAGGTCGTCGGCGTCGAGGCGTAGGGAGCCTTCGACACCCCCCATGATGGCCGCGACCTTCTGGAAGGTCTGCATCTCGTGTTCAGTAACGCTGGCGTCTCGCATCCTGGCTTTCAGATCGGCGATGCGTCGGCCCAGTGAGGCCGACGTTCCGATTTCTCTGTTCGACATGGTGGCCTGCTCCTCCCCCAACCCATGCTGTGGACGTACTCAAGTCTGCCTATATATAAGGCAGCGCGAATACAGTCGCCGCAACGCGCGATATCTGGGAAGGTTCCGGCGCCAAATAGTCACGAAATAATACGTGGTGGGACTCGGGTATGTTAAGCGCCGACGCGGCGATAGACACCGCAGCCAGCGGCTGCGGCCATCGGCCTGGCCAACCCGCGTGGCGGGTCGCGAACGCGGGTCGGACTTGATCGCTGCGCGAACAGTCAGCGAGAAGCCGGCACCACGCCGGACACCGAGCGCGCCGTTTCGGGCGAAAACACCACGAAAGCAAAAACCAGAACGGCAGCGGCGACGATGAGCGAGCCGCCGGCGACGATCGGTTCAAGCGCCGGGTTTCCCTGCAGCATCACATACAGCGCCGGCAGCATGATCACCAGGCCGAGTGTGTAGAGCCCGTAGTGGATCATGGCGATGCGACGCGCCGCCTTTTGCGGATTGAGCGCGTAGTAGCCGCCGAAGATGGCGCTCGTCACCCAACCGAGCAGATTGATATGCGCGTGCGCCGGAAAAGCGGCGTGGTCGCCCGAGATCGCCATCTGCAGGCCGGCCGCAATCCCCAACATCAGGAACAAGATGGCAGTTTTGAAAAAGAGTTCTGAAACCCTCGGCATGTCATTTCTCCCCCTATGCGGTCTGCGACCGCTTGCGACCTGGAGAATACACCCACGCGCAGAACTTTTCCACGCCCCGGTTATGGGGCCATGCCTGCACAGCTTTTTGCACGCTGTTCGACTTTTCTGGCTGCCACAACCCGGCGCCGCCGCGCTACGGCGTCAGCAAGATGTCGGCGCCCGCTCGCTCGTCGAACACCACCGCGCAGCCGCGCCCCAGCGCCACTGCCGACAGCGCGTTGGCCACCGTCTCGTCCGGCGATACGAAATCACCGGTCAGCACTCGCAACTCCTCCACCGCCCTGGCCATTGACACGCAGTGCCCGGCAACGCGATCGCTCGTGCAGGCGTCAACGACGCTGACGAGGTCGATCATCTCGAACTGGCCCATACCGGCCTCCACAAAAACAGCGTCCCGTCGCGGATATGAACGCCGAGGCGAGAGACAATGTTCCGCAGGTCCGATGCCCAGGCGGAGCACTCGACAGCCCGACCTGGAACGGGCCGGCCGGCGACAACCGCTTCGCTTGACAATAGGCCCTGTTTGTTCTCTATTTGTTCGGCAAAAACGCCTCTCACAACAGACGCGGCTAATGCTGCAACGCCGCAAAGGGAACGGTCGGGATGGAGCCCACCATCCTGCATGCGGATCTCGACGCCTTCTACGCCTCGGTCGAGCAGCTGCTCGACCCGGCGCTCAGGGGCAAGCCGATCGCCGTCGGCGGCGGCGTCGTGCTTGCCGCTTCCTACGAAGCCAGGGTTTTCGGCGTGCGCGGCGGCATGCCCGGACGACGCGCGCGCGAGCTTTGCCCCGGACTGATCTTCGTCGGCGGCCATTTCGCCGACTATCAGCGGCTGGGCGACGCCGCCATCAAGGTGCTCGACGATTTCACGCCGCTGGTCGAGCGGATTTCCATCGATGAAGCCTTTGCCGACGTCGCCGGCTGCACGCATCTGTTCGGGCCGCCGGCCGAGATCGCCGCCACGGTGCGTCGGCGCGTCCGGGCAGAGCTCGGCCTGCCGATCTCGATCGGCGTGGCGCGCACCAAGCATCTGGCCAAGATCGCCTCGCAGGTGGCCAAGCCCGACGGCCTGGTGGTGGTCGATCCGAACACCGAACTTGCCTTCCTGCATGATCTGCCGGTCGGCCTGATGTGGGGCGTCGGCCCGGCGACCAAGGCGCGGCTGGCCGAGATCGGCATCGAGACCATCGGCCAGTTGGCAAAGACGCATAGCGGGGCGCTGCGAAGGTTGCTCGGGCCCGCCACCGGCGAAAAGCTGGCGTCGCTGGCATGGAACCGCGACCCGCGAAAGCTCGAAACCCACAGGCGGTCGCATTCCGCCGGCGCGCAGTCGGCGCTTGGCAGACGGCCGGCCGAGGCGCGTATCTTCGGACCCGTCCTGCTGCATCTGGCAGACCGGGTCGCCAGCCGGCTCAGGGCGAAATCACGGCCCGGGCGCACGGTGACGGTGCGCGTGCGTTTCGCCGATCTGCACGCCGTCACACGCTCGCTGACGCTCGAGCAACCGATTTCGGCAACCGCGATGCTGGCCGAAATCGCCGGGGAGCTGGTGCGCGGCGTGCTGGCCGCCAACCCTCGGGAGAAGACCATCTCGCTGCTGGCGATCTCGGTGTCGCAGCTGGAAGAAAGTGCCGAGCTGCAGTTGGAGCTGCCGCTCGGGCTTGCCGATGAAAAGCAGCGACCCGGCAGCAGGCAAGGCCTGGCGCGCTTTGGCGCCGACCGCGCCATCGACAAGATCCGCCAGCGCTTTGGCAGAGAGGCTGTCGGCTATGGCGCCGTGGCGCTGGAAGCCCGGCGCTCGGTTCCCGATGCCTTCCGCGAACTGGCGGAAAAGGAACTGTGAGTGCGGCGCGACGGCAAGGCCAATGTTTAGGCTGGGCCAGTCCGCGCTGCATTGCCGCTCTGTTTGAGCAAGCCGACCAACCAGGCCAGACCCGCCGCAGTTTCGGACATTTTTCGCACCGCAACCCGGCCACGCCATGCACGCCCAAGAACAACGCTTTGTCGATGAAGGTGGACTTGCAGTTAGCGCATCGGCGCCAAGAAAAACCGGGATGGGACAGCGAGGCCGCGAAGGTTGACAGTGCCGATCCGTCTGGCATTATCGCGTAAGCTTGGAGGATTCACTATGAGGAAAACCTATTCGAAGCCTGTTCTGGTCAAAAAAGGCAAGCTTTCGCAGGTTACGGCGCTCGCCAATGGAGCGGGTTCCGGCCCGATCGAGTGAGGTCGTTGAGTCGGACTGTCGCCTGATCTGGCGGCCTCGCCTGACACTGGAGATGCGGCATGAAGAAGACCTATTCGAAGCCGGTGCTGGTCAAGAAGGGCAAGCTCTCGCAGGTTACAGCCGACAATGGTAACGGCTCCGGGCCGGTCGCAGTCTAGCAGCCGATTATCCGACGCCTCGTGCCGTCTGGCCGGGAACAGGGCTTTGGGTGCCCGACGTGGAGAGTGGAAAATGAGGAAGACCTATCTGAAACCGGTGCTGGTCAAAAAAGGCAAGCTCTCGCAGGTCACCGCGAACGGTGCTTCCAATCCGCGATAAACCCTTTCACCCCGATTAATCGCGACACGCTTCAGCGCACAACCACCAGATCGTCGAGCACGAGCTGCCAATAGTGACTCGTGGAGAGGCGCACGCGCGTCACCGCCGCCAGCATCGGCGCATAGTGGACGGGCGCCAGTGCCGACAGGACGATCGTGTCGCTGGCGATCAGCCGGTCGCCAAGCCAGCTCTCGACCAGTGCGGTTTCGCCTTCGGACTTCAACCATGCCGCTGTCAGCATCACGGAATGGAACCCGAACGGTTTGTCGCTCGAGAATTCGGCCGGGTGTCCGCTGCTCGTATAGCAGACATGGTCTCCCGAGATATTGCCGTTGACGTAGCCTTCGCTGCCTTCGGTATGATCGCGCGCCAGTGCGTTCAGGTTGAACCAGGTCAACCCGGCATAACCTGACGGCACCTTGCGCAGGCCGCGCGTCGTGACATCGTCGAAACCGATGGCCTGCAAGGACGCGGCGCTGTCGACAGCCGCGTTCTCGGGCGACAGCAGGCCGAGTTCGGTCGGGTAGGCCGACAAGGCCAGTCGTCGTTCCATGCCACCGCCGGTGATTTCGATCGCGTCGGCGTCATCGGGCAGATCGAGGCGGAAGCCATCGCTGAGCGGATGCACCGCCACCTCTTGCCCTTTCGCCATCACCGAGATGCTCGCCGAGACACCGTCCGCTACGCGGCCGCTGAGCCGGCGTATCGCAAACAGGCCGACCGGCTGCAGCATTGATTCCGAGACCAGCCCGGTGGGCGAGCCCGGCAGCGGCCGGAGGTGCTGCGACTGGACCTCGTTGGCGCTGCTCGAGCGCCAGCCGGGCGGCACAGACACGCTGAAGCGGTAGCTGCCCGGCACATGGATGGGCGCGGCGCGACGTTTCGTCGACGCCAGGAAATTGGCAAAGCCGCCGCGATTGCTCCGCGCCGCGGCGACGAAGCGGCCGTGGCCATCATGCAGTCTGACCATGATGCCGGCCATCGGGCGGTCGCCGAGCCCGTAGCGGCCGTCGCGATCGGCATCGAAATAGACAAAGGACGAATGATTGAGCTTGCCGTGGTTGCCCGACCAGTCGCGGCGCACGGCGTAGTCGTTGGCCGGATCTTCACGAAGCCGGGCTCTGCGACGAGACCGCGCCAGCCGCCAGGCCAAAGCCGCAACGACAGCGGCGAGCCCGACAAGGAGTATTGCCTTGATCACGGACGGCTCAAGCAATGCTGTCGGCATCTGGATCTCCTGCGCATGCATCGATCATATATCGATGCTGCAGGCGCTTGAGCAACCGGACACGGGACCGGCGGACCACGGCATCGGCGTCACATACCCATTTCAGGCACCTATTCCGGCGACGGCACCGGCGGCCTGGTGGTCAGCGCGGCTCCGAAGGCGGCGACGACCACGGCGGCGATGCCCGCGCATTGCAACGGGCTCAGGATCTCGTGCAGGAACAGGAAGCCGGCCAGCGCGCCCAGCGCCGGCTCCAGACAAGTCAGCGTGCCGTAGAGCCTGGCCGGCATCCGGGTCAGCGCCACCATCTCCAGCCAGAACGGCAAGGCGCTGGAGAACAGCCCGACCAGCAGCGCGCTGACCAGGATCGCGGGTGCGATCAGGCCGGTACCCGCCTCGGCGAGGCCGAACGGCAGGGCGACGGCAGCGGCTATGACCAGCCCGTAAGCCGTGGTCTGGCTGCCGAGCTCGGCGCCCGCCTTTTGCGCAAAGACGATGTAGAGCGCCCAGCAGCAGCCGGCTGCCAGCGCCAGCATCACGCCGAGCGGGTCGAGTGCACTGCCGGAGTGGATGAAGGGCGACAACAGCAATATGCCGGAAACGGCCAGGACCACCCAGACGAAGTCGGTGGCGCGCCGCGACGACAGCGTCGCCACAAGCAGCGGGCCGGAGAATTCGAGCGCCACCGCGACGCCGAGCGGGATTCTGGCGAGCGCTGCGTAAAACAAAAGGTTCAGCGCCGCGAGGTTGACGCCGTAGGCGATGAGCCAGGGCAGCACGGCGCGCGACGGCCGCACCCGCCACGGCCTCAGCACCGCCGCCAGCATCAGCGCGCCCACGACCAGCCGCAGCGCCGTGGTGCCATTGGCGCCGATCAGCGGAAACAGGCCCTTGGCGAAGGTGGCACCGATCTGGATCGACACCATGGCGCCAAGCAACGCGCCGATCGGCAAGGCCTTCGCTTCAGCTGAGGCAATCGGCGTCGACGTCAATTCCAGTCCCTCCCCGCGCGACCAGCAGGCCGTAGCGCAGGCCGGAGATAGGGATAAAGGGCCTGGCTGTCGTGTGGCACGAGCGGGCTGTTGATAGGGCAAGGGTGGGAGGCGAACGCCGACGCCCTTCCTCTCCCCCGTCGATCGGGGGAGAGGTGTCGAGCAAAGCTCGACGGAGTGGGGTCGACCGTCCATCACATCCGCCCGATTGCCTGCTTGCCGGAGGCGGCGACCGTGGGTTTCATGAGCGCCTTCCCCCACTCCGTCGCCGCTTCGCGGCGCCACCTCTCCCCCCTCCGGAGGGAGAGGAAAATGCCAGCTCGCATAAGCTCGCGCCCTTCCTCTCCCCCGTCGATCGGGGGAGAGGTGTCGAGCGAAGCTCGACGAAGTGGGGGTCGACCGTTCATCCGCCTGATTGCCTGCCTGCAGGCGTTTCGCCTCGCTTCCGTCGCTCCTGTCTTGCGGCGACCGTGGGTTTCATGAGCGCCTTCCCCCACTCCGTCGCGGCTTCGCGGCGCCACCCCTCCCCCCTCCGGAGGGAGAGGAAAATGCCAGCTCGCATAAGCTTGCGCCCTTCCTCGGGGGAGAGGAAAAGAAGCTAGCTCGCCAGCCCATACACCAGGCTCACACGTCCATCCGACAGCGCCTCGGCCTTGCGCAGCTCCAGTCCGTGCCGGGCGTGCACCGTGCCGAACAGCGCCTTGCCGTCGCCGGCGAGCAGCGGGTAGACGATGAGCCGCATTTCATCCACTAGCCCCGCCCCGATCAGGCTGGCGGTGATGCTCGCGCCGCCCATGAGGTAGATGTTCTTGCCGGGCTCGCGCTTCAGCGCGGCGATGTCGTCGAGGCTGCGCAGGAAGCGCGTCGATGCCCAGGCGGCCGAAGTCATGGTGTTCGACAGCACATAGTGCGGTGTCTTGGCGGCAAAGCGCGCCCATTCGAGTTCGGCCGGGTCGACCAGCCTGCCGGTCATTGGCAATGGCTGGTCCGGCTCGTTCTGTTGGATCGCGCTCCAGTAGCGCTCATAGCCGGCATACATGACGCCGCCGAGCAGGCAGGCGTCGATCCCGGGCATCAGGCCGTATTCCTCCGACCAGTTGTCGACCCAGTCGGCGAAGCCTTCGGGGCCTTCCATCTTGCCGTCGATGGAGATCTTCATTCCGGTGATCAATTTACGCATGACTTCCTCCTTCGGGCTTGCGGGATGCAAGCACGTTGCCTGGTTTCACTTCCGATGACGCGCCGCGGTGTCTGGCGAAGGCGCGTGTTTCGCCGGCCCTTGCGCCGGCATCCGGCGCAAGGGATCGATGGTGCCCGGTTGGACCGGGCGATGCGTTAGGTCAGGTCAGGCCGGCAGGCGCCGGTCGTATTCCGCCACGATACGGCTAAAGCTGTCCCAGAACGGTTCGGGCTTCTCGGCCGCCACGCGGGCAACCAGGAGGTCGAGATGCACGTGCCAGCCGGCGGCATGCATCATCAGGCTCGAGCGGTCCGGCAGGCGGCGGTGGACCAGGGTGAGCAGGACGTCGTCGCCGCGCTGCGCCAATTCGAAGGTGACATTGCCGCTGCCGTTCCAGGTGATGGTGAGCTTGCGCGGCGGATCGCACTCGACGATCTGGTTGTGCATCCGCTGCTCGCCGCCACTGAAGCTGGCCGGCCTGTCGCCGGGCGGGTCGGTCAGTTCGTCATTGCGCCAGACCAGCTCGAAGGAAGAGCCTTCCTCCATCTCCATGTCGCCGGCCGCCAGCCATTTGCGGCGCAGATCGCTCTGCGTCAGATATTCCCAGACGCGCTCCCTGGTTCCGGGCAAAAGCCGTTCGACCCTCAACGTGGCCGGCTGGATCAGCTGGGCGTAGCCGTCGAAGCTGTTCATCTGGTTCATCGGTCGTCTCCCTTGGAAGGTGTTGGCCTGGGTGATTCCGGCTTCGATGGTTCTGGATTTGCCGGTGCCGGCGTTGACGGCGTTGTCGACGTTTTGCGCCCCGCCTCCTCGCGCAAAAGCTGTTCGAGGACATCGAGGCGGCTGTTCCAGAAACGCGCGTATTGGCCGAGCCACTGATAGGCGGTGGCCAGCGGGCGGGCCTCGAGGCGGCAGACATGGGTGCGCCCGCGCACTTCGCGCCGGATCAGCCCGGCATGCTCCAGCGCCTTGATGTGCTTGGAGGCGGCGGCCAGCGACATGGCAAAGGGTTGAGCCAACTCGCTCACCGTACGCTCGCCGCCGGCGAGGTGGTTAAGCATGTTCCGGCGCGTGGCGTCGCCGAGGGCGTGAAAAACCTGGTCCATCTGGGGCGCCTCTAATTCAACCATGTAGTTGAATATAGAGGCGAGATTTTAGATAGTCAACTAGTTGGTTGAATGTTTTTTGGGGAGAGGCGCTGGCCCCCTACCTCCCCCTTGTGGGGAGGTCGGACCGTAGGTCCGGGCGGGGGTACTAGCGCTGACCGTGGGGGATGTGGATTTCCTCTTCCCTCACGAAAGTCTGGGAGAGGAACCCAAGATGGCGGAGGTCCGCGCAGACCCCCACCCCGATCCGCTTTGCGGATCGACCCTCCCCACAAGGGGGAGGGTAAAGTGCCCTCACCCCGCCATCGCCAGCGGCACCGCGCTCTTGTTGGGGATCTGGATGTCGATCTCCAGCGTCGACATGGTCTCGCCGCGGTCCATCGAAACTTGCAGATAATCCTGGTCGATCTGCACATGCTTGGCGATCACCGCCATGATCTCCTCGCGCAGGATGGAGACGAGATCGGGCTGGCTGCGGTTGCGGCGCTCATAGGCGAGAAGCACTTGCAGCCGTTCGCGCGCCACCGGCGCGCTGGTGCGCCGCTTGAAGATGTCGAGCAGGTTCATGCCGCCCTCCTTCCCAAAAGACGATCGAGGAAGCCCTTGCGTTCGAAGGGCACGATGACCGGCAGCTGTTCGCCCTCGAGGCGCTTGGCCGCGTCGATGTAAGCCTTGGCAGCGGCGTTCAGCGGCTCCGACAGCGTCACCGGCGAACCGAGGTTGGAGGCGCGCAGCACATCCTGGCTCTCGGGGATAATGCCGAGCAGCGGCACCGACAGGATCTCCAGCACATCCTCGATCGACAGCATTTCGCCCCGCGCGGCGCGTCCCGCATCATAGCGCGTGACCAGCACATGCTTGGCGATCTGCTCGCCCTCCTCGGCCCGCAAGGTGCGGGAATCGAGCAGGCCGATGATGCGGTCGGAATCGCGCACCGACGACACTTCCGGATTGGTGACGATGACCGCCTCGTCGGCAAAGCGCATGGCGAGCTGCGCGCCGCGCTCGATGCCGGCCGGGCTGTCGCAGAAGACGTAGTCGAACACCGAGCGCAGCTTGCCGATGACCTCGGCGACGCCCTCCTCGGTCAGCGCATCCTTGTCGCGCGTCTGCGAGGCCGGCAGCAGGAACAGCGTCTCGACCCGCTTGTCGCGGATCAGCGCCTGCGACAGCTTTGCCGAGCCCTGGATGACGTTGACGAGGTCGAACACCACGCGGCGTTCGGCGCCCATGATCAAATCGAGGTTGCGCAGGCCGACATCGAAATCCACCAGCGCCACCTTCTTGCCGGTCTTGGCGACCGCCGCCCCCAGAGCCGCGGTAGAGGTCGTCTTGCCGACGCCCCCCTTGCCCGAGGTGACCACCACTACCTTGCCCATCAATAAAGCCTCCGTTGTTGTTCGTTATGTCGTTGTCGGGCGAGACGCATTAGCTGAAAGGGGCGATGCGCAGCATGCCGTTTTCGAGAAATGCCTGCACAGGCTTGCCCCGGACTGACGGGTCCATCTCCTCGGCCGTGCAATACCAGCCATCGACCGAGAGAAGTTCGGCTTCGTTCCTGCGGCAGAAGACACGCGCCGCCGTGTTCCCTTGAGCGCCTGCCGAAGCGCGGCCGCGCAGCGTGCCATAGACGTGGATGGAACCAGTGGCGACGATCTCGGAGCCGGACGCGACGGAGCCCAGCACGATGACATCGCCATGCGGATGGAAGATCAGCTGCCCTGAACGGATCGGCGAGCGGATCATCAGCGTGCCAGCGTCGGGTGCGGCAATTTTGGCGTCTTTCGGCTGTGCCTTGGCATCGCTCGCCGGTTTCAAATCGCCCGCCTTCAAATCGCCGGCCTCTGCCTTGATGTCACCGGCCGCCTTCATGTCGCTTACCGCAGTGTCCTCCTCCGCCCTGCCCGCCTTGCGGCTCGGCTGCAGCAGCCCGTCGGTGGTCGCCTCCTTGGCGCCGACCAGCACCGGCGGCAGATGCGTGCCAAGCTCGGCGCCACCATCGAGTTCCATGGCATAGATGCGGATTCCGCGCTGGCCGAGCAGATCGACCAGCGCTTCGATGGCCACGACATCGGGCTTGAGCACGTTCAGGTCGAGCACCACCGGGCGCCCCGCAAAATATCCCGGCGAATTGCCGACCCAGCGATCGAGGCTCTCCAGCCAAACGTCCAAAGGCGCCTCGGGCGTCAGCGTGAAAGCCACGAAGGAGCGGGCGCGAAAGCGAATGGATTTGGCCTCGAGGGGAGCGGCAAAGGTCACGGCGGGCGATTCCTTACTGAGAGGTAAACGCTAGCGGTGGTATGGTTAATGAAAGGTTAATGGACTGAATAACCGCATGGCAGATCGCAAGAAATTTGAAGATCGGGGTAGACGCCGGTTGCGGACGCCAATTGGCCACACAGACCGCGACATTCACGAACCTAAGCGCGATTGCTAAGGAACAACGCTGGCGTTGCAAGGGCTTTCTAAAGTATCACCACTGGGTGAAATCTGGGGCTTGGCGAGATGAAGTTCTTTCGTGTGGCGTTGGCGGCAATCACCGCCGCGGCAATCTACCTGCCGTCCGCGGCAAGCGGCGGCGAGATCGCTTGCGCAACCACCTACGCCGGCCGGCGAATCACCCTCGTTGTCCCCAACGCTGCCGGCGGCGGCTATGATACCTATGCCCGTGCATTTGCGCCGGCCCTTGCCAGCACGACCGAGCTCAATGTCAGGGTCGTCAATATGCCTGCGGCAGGCGGATTTGCGGCGCTAAAGCGTGTAACCAATGCCCCGTCCGACGAACTGGTCCTTATGATTGAAAGCGTCTCAGACATAATTTCGCAAGGTGACATTCCGGCTGGCGTCGACAACTGGATGAATCGGCTAAATCCGATAGGACTGATTCACATCGATCCCGAAGCGTGGATTGTTCGGAACGATGTCGATTTGCAAAGCGCCAAACATCTGGTCGCGTCGGTTTCATCGCTTGAAGCCGGCATCCTGCCGATAGTGCTCACCGCGCACCTCCTCGATATCAAGGTCGACGTGGTCTCGGGCTATGAAGGCAGCGGCGCACTCATGTCCGCGCTCCTGCGTGGCGAAGGCGATATGACATCCAATTCATTGACGACAGGCTTGCGCTCGACCGCCGCAGGCGAAGCCAAAGTCGGTCTGGTTCTCACGGAGGGACCTGACCCGAACGCGCCAGGCGTGGCTTTCCTGGCGGGTGAAGGAGGGTTGGTGTGGCAGCGCAGCCAAGGCCTTTCCAAGGAGAAGCAGGAAGAACGATTGCGGTTGGCCATCGCCGTCGCGAAAGCTTCGGCGACAGCGCGGGGATTTTTTGCCCCTGCCGACATGGAGCAGAAATCGCTAGGTTGTCTTCGTGACGCCGTCTCCGCCGCGGTCAAGAGCGATGGGTTCAAGGTGGCGCTTGAAGCTCAGAAACGTCCAATCGAGCCGCGCGACGCTGACCAGACCGTCATCGTGATCAACGATATGCTCAGTGCCTTCCATGAGGCGGAAGCGTATCTGAAAAAACACCCGGAACTCGAGCGGGATGCGCGAGCAACGCGCTGATGACCGGATATTGGGCTGCCCTCGGCACTGGACTGGGCAATGTATTCTCCTGGCCGAACATACTGATCCCGGTGCTTGGCACCTTGGTTGCCATGGCTACGTCCTTTCTTCCAGGGATTGGCGGCGCCAGCCTTGCAACCCTTCTGCTGGTCGCAACCGTGCATTGGGATCCGGTATCGGTGTTGTTGCTGTTTGGCGCCCTGACCGGCGGCGCGACCTTCATGGGATCTATAACGGCTATCCTCTTCAACATACCGGGCAACGCGCCAAGCGCGGCAACCCTGCTCGACGGCCATCCGATGTCCAGGGCCGGCCTGCCTCGCACCGCGATAGCCGCCGCGGCAACGGCCTCGGCCGTCGGATCGGTTTTTGGCGTCCTCGTCCTCATAGCGCTCATGCCGATCATTCGGCCGTTCATCCTGCAATTCGGACCGTTTGAATACGTGCTGCTCGGCGTGTGGGGCCTGTCGACGATCATTGCGGTTCCAAGCGCGTCCCGTCTGAAAGCGCTGGCGATGGCGCTGCTGGGGCTTTTGGTCGGTCTTGTCGGAACTGATCCGACCTATGGCCAACCACGCTGGACGTTTGGGAGCATCGCTCTCTTCGACGGCGTCGACATGGTCGCGCTGCTGCTTGGCTTTTTCACCGTTTCTGAAATCATCTCGTGGCGAAAAAGATTGCAGCTTGAAAAAGCGGCTGGCCTGGAAAACCCGAACGACTCGATCTGGACCGGTATGCTTGCTGTCTTTCGTCATTGGGGACTAACAATGCGATCGTCGGCCATCGGCGTGTTGGTCGGCATCATTCCAGGTGTTGGAGGAACGGTCGCCAGCTTCGTTGCCTACGGGCAGGCGATCCAGACAACCCCCAGGGACCAGCGCTCAAGGTTCGGATCTGGTGACATCAGGGGCATCATTGCGCCGGAAGCGGCCGTCGATTCGAAGGACGGAGGCTCGCTTCTGCCGACCGTTGCCTTCGGCCTTCCCGGCAGCGAGGGCGGCTTGATCCTGCTGACAGTCCTGACGGTACACGGCATCGTTCCGGGCATACCGATGCTGACGACCGGCTTGCCCCTGACGTTCACGTTGATTACCGCGCTGCTGCTGTCGAACCTGCTGACGTCCGCAGTGGGATTGGCGTTGACACCATATTTTGCGCGCCTGACTGCTCTCAGGATCGACCGCATCGCGCTCCCGATCATTGTCGTCAGCTTCGTGACGATCGTGCAGCTAAACGGGCTGCTGATCGATCTGTACGTAGCCGTCGCTTTCGGGCTGGCCGGCTACATGCTGAAGCGCCTCGCCTGGCCGCAAATTCCTTTTGTCATATCATTCGTCCTGGGCGGCTTCATCGAGCGAAACCTGGCGCTCAGTGTGGAGTTGGCCCGTGTCGGCAGGCTGAACCCTCTACAACGGCCGGCGTCGTTGACGATCATGGTCATAATCGCGCTTTCCCTCGCATGGATCGTGCGCGGTGGTGTTTTGCCGCCGCGACGTGTCAAGCCAAAGCGTGCCGATGCCGCAGTCGCATGGCTGTTGACCGGTGGATGCGCTGTGATGGCAGCGATATCGCTCCAAGGGCAGCCAGGCTATTCGATCTTCGCGCAGGCCGTGGCCTGGTGTTGTCTGTTTGCGATGCTCGCGGTCGCCCTTGTGCAAACGATCTCGCTTGTTGGCCACGAGAAACAGGGAGGCGGACGGACCCATACGATCCCGGAAAGCCATCGTGTGCCGTTGATGATGATGCTCCTGTTGCCGGCCGCTGTCTGGCTGGCGGGCCTCCCGGCGGCGCTATCCCTGTTTACCCTGATATGGATTGCAGCCGGTCAGAAGCTGACCTTGAAGTCGGCGGCACTGGCATCTTGCACCTCGGTTGCGGTCGCAGTGGCGACCTGGTTTTATCTAGATCGGATAGCGGCTATCGACCTTCCCGCTTCTGCGATGTCGCACTTGTTCTAGTGGTCGGGCTACATCCTGACGGCGACGATTTCGTATCTTGGAATTGTCTGGACGCTGTCGGCAGCGGCAAGCGGGGAAACGCTTTTCCCGGTATGATGCTGCTCCGAGCCGACAATCGTCAGGTTGGATTGCTTCAGCATATCCGCAAGGTCTGAATATGTAGTGCGATCTTCATGCAGCGGTTCACCCCAGAGCGCTTCGACGGCCGTCTTCAGCTCCGCCACGGCAGCGGCAGGAAAATGCGCCGCGACGGCGGCCTTCTCGATGGTCGAAAGCCTTCGGCCGATTTCAGCGATGCCGCGAGGCCCCCTCGGCTGGTCTTTTTCCGATAGCAACCTCTGGGAGAGAAGCAGGCGTCCGCCAGGCTTGAGACTACGCGCCCAACTGTCGACCACCTGCTGGCGTGCGCTGCGGTCGAAGAAATTAAGAACGCTATGCGCGACAACTGCCTGCACCGGCGCACAGTCGCAACCGCGAATGTCGGCGCGGTGGGTCTCGAGCGCAAAACCGGCGGAGCGGGCAAACAGCCTGTTCTGTTCGACCGTCGTTTCACAGCGATCGATCAGCACAAATTCGGGCTCGATGCCGACCGGCCTCGTTTGGCCCAGAACCATTGCCGCCAGGCCGGTGTCGGCCGCGCCCGACAGGAGAATGCGACAGCGGCCCTCCTGGGCCACGGCAGCCAATTCACGTCCAAAGAACCCCCCGCCGGCCGGCTTGGCACCTTTCGATTCCAGCAGGCGGATCATGCTCCACGTGCGATGGTAGGGCATACACCCATGGCTCGGGTCACACAGCACCTCAGCCCAATCAAACGAAAAACGGGCAAGTTGCGTGAGTGGTTCGTCGGTGTAAATCGAGAGCCGTTGTCCTGCCGGTGGGCTTTCTCGCGGGCCGTTCATTGCGATTGCATCTTCCTTCGCCGGGCCATTCTTGTTCTCCAAAGCCATCTCACCGGCCATATCCAGCGGCCCGACTGAATGAATTGGTAAGATCCGGCTGAAGGCAGGAAGTCGATTCTCCCGGTGCCGGAACTGTCGATTGCCTCGAATGCAACTTTCAACGCCGCGATAATGTGGCCACGTCGTTCCTCACGGGCGGCTGCGCCACCTTTGAACTTCGGAAAAGTCGGATTGGGGTTGACCTCGAATATCACCAATGCGCCGTCTCGCAACGTGTAGTCCACGCGGCCGAACTGGATATGGCCCGTATTGCAGGCGCGAAGCAGGTCCTCAGCGTGCGGATTGTCCTTTACGAAGGCGAGTTCCTCGCGCACGAAATCCGGGTCGGTGCTGCTTGCCGATGACTTAACGTTCCAGTCGACGGACCTAAGTATGTGCTGGGACACAATCGCGTCCCCAATGCGGAATGCGCCATACTTTCGATAGTAGCCGTTCGAATCGCGATCGGCTTCAAAGGAGACGGCGATGCGCCGCTTCATCGGCTTGGCGTTGCCCTGGAGAACGGCGATCGCCTCTTCAAGTTGGCGTGGGTTTTCCAGAAGCTTGGTTTCCGGCCCCCAGAAGCCATCTTCCATCCGGATAAAAACAGGGTAACGGGTTGGTCGCTCATCCTGCTCCAGACGCGATACTTCGACCGGGTTGATTCCTCTAATACGAAGCCGGCGGAGCAGGGCGAACCGCTCCAGGACAGTCGCGGGATGGTTTAGAATTCGAGCATCAGGGTCGGCGCGCTTTGCGGCTTCGGCAATATCCGCCGCCGCCATCATTTCCATGCCATTCAGATACTCAAAATCAGTAAAAACCAAGGTACCCGCGGGAAAGTTCAGTCGGCGGAAGACTGACTGATAGGTTTCCATGCGCAAAAGCGGCAACAAGTGCCCTGCCGACGAAATCAGCCGCCGCATCGGCGTCTGATTCAACTCGTGCACCAACACTGTGATCATCGTTGCTCGCCACCCCGTCTCGACGTCGTATAGAGAAAGTGGCGAGAGTGTCTACAGGCACGCTGGTGCCGCGAAGTGGTTGGCACTTCGTATCGCAGCATCTGGGCTGCTTCGCCGGCATCGGCACCGTCCGCTTACGGATGTTGCTATGGCCAGCACGGATCAATTTAGGCGCAAAGCTGTCAGAGAATGACGGCCTCTGTCGCGACTGCCAAAGTGATAAGTGTCAACAAGACCACTCTGAAAGATCGTCCTGGGCCTCTGATCAGGACGTCGCCCGCCTCTTCCCCTCAATCCCCCGCGCAGCCTGCTCAACCACCGCCCGGTCCGTGCCCAGCCTGTCGATCAGCTCCTGCGCCTCGTCGCCCGATATGCCGGTGCGCACGGCGAGTTCCTCGACGGTCAGGACGTCGGTGCTGGCGATCTCGCGCGGCAGGGCGTCGTCGGCCGTCAGCGGCAGGGCTGCTTCGCGGTCGATTTCGGCCTCGGCCCGGTGCCAGTGGTGCTCGGGGTCGCCAGTGCCTTCGCGCTCCCAGATCTGGTAGGCGCGCTGCTGTATCTTATGATGCCTGTCGTCGTTCATAGTGGTTCCTCCCCTGGGCTTTGAGGACGATCCGAACGATCCCAGAAATCGCGCGGTCGCAATCGTTCGCGGCGCCCTTCGCGCTGGCTACTCGCATTGCCGTCTCGGCCCGCCGGAATATGGCTGGTAGCTGTTGTCTTCCGGACGGTAGGAGCGATAGCGGCTGAAGCAGGAGGCGACATGGTCCGGTTCGCCGCCGGCAGCCGCGTAGGCGCCCGCGCCCTCGACATAGCTTGCCTCTCGCGGCGCGACGCGGTCGGCGGCGAGATAGGGCGATACGCAGGTGCGCTGCTGTCCGCTATAGGACATGTAGCTGTTGTCGTCGAGATCGTAGGAGCGGTATCGGCTGGCGCACCAGGCGAGATGCGGCGGCGGCAGTTCGGCCGGCGCGATGGCGCCGGTGACTGTGGGATCGGGCTGCTGCCTGGCCGGGTCCTGGGCTGGCTCCCTGGCGGCGATGTCGGCAGGCGCGGACTGCTCGGGCGGCACACGTTCGAAGTCCTGCGCCGTGTTGTCCACCGGCCGCGCTTTCCGGGTCCACAGTTCCGCCACGCTGACGGTGGGCCTTGCTTCCCGCACAGGCTTGGCGGCAAGCAGCCAGGCTGCGAAAACCAGCCCGCTGCCGAACACCGCAAGGGTCAGCACGAAGCCGCCGACCAGTCCCAAAATCGCTTTCACTCGACACTCCTTGTGTCCCTGCCAATAAAATGCGGGACATCACGGCTTGTTCCAGAAAAGCAGGCGCGAGGGACCTAAGTCTGACCGACCCACAACCGGCAGCTCGCCGAGAACCGGGTGCGGCGCGATTTTTTTCGACGGTGAAAATCAAGGGAGCGGTCGAGCCATTGGGCAAGATCACGTCCCGGCTATTCCGCCGCCTCGGCATAATCCACGGGCACATAGTTGAGGATCGGCCCAAGCCAGCGCTCGGCATCGGCCAGCGGCATGGCTTTACGCCGCGCATAGTCCTCGACCTGGTCGCGTTCGACCTTGGCGACACCGAAATAATAGCTTTCGGGATGGGCGAGATAGATGCCGGACACAGACGAGCCCGGCCACATCGCATAGCTCTCGGTCAGGCCGACGCCGGCATTGCGCTCGCCGTCGAGCAGCCGGAACAAGGTCGCCTTCTCGGTATGATCGGGCTGCGCGGGATAGCCGGGCGCGGGGCGGATGCCGCGATAAGGCTCGCCGATCAGTTCGTCGGGCGCCAGCTTCTCGTCTGATGCATAGCCCCAGAATTCCTTGCGCACCTTCTCGTGCATGCGCTCGGCGAAAGCTTCGGCGAAACGGTCGGCCAGCGCCTTGACCATGATCGAGGAATAATCGTCATTGGCGCGCTCGAAGCGCTCTGATATCGCCACCTCCTCGATCCCCGCGGTGACGATGAAGCCGCCGATATAGTCCGGCTTGCCGCTGTCGGCCGGCGCGACGAAATCCGACAGCGCGACATTGGCCTTGCCGTCGCGCCTGGTCAGTTGCTGGCGCAGCGTGAAGAAGGTGGCCAGATCCCGCGAACGCGCCTCATCCGTGAACAGCCTGATGTCGTCGCCGACGGTGTTCGCCGGCCAGAAGCCGATGACGCCGCGCGGCGCGAACCATTTTTCCGCGATGATCTTTTTCAGCATCGCCTGCGCATCCTCGAAAAGCTGGCGTGCCGCCGGTCCCTGCTTCTCGTCGTCGAGGATCTTGGGGTAACGCCCCTTCAGTTCCCAGGTCTGGAAGAACGGCGTCCAGTCGATGTAGCGCGAGAGCTCAGTCAGGTCCCAGTTCTCGAACACTTTCACGCCGGTGAAGGACGGCTTCGGCGGTTCATAGGCGGACCAGTCCACCCTGTGCGCATTGGCCCTGGCTTTGGCCAGCGGCAGCCGCTGCTTGTCGGCCTCGGAGCGGGCATGCGCGTCGGCGACCTTCTTGTACTCGGCCCGCACTGTGTCGACGTAGCCGCCCTTGGTCTCGTTCGACAGCAAGGACGAGACGACGCCGACCGCCCGGCTGGCGTCATTGACATAGACCGTCTGTCCCTTGGAATAGCGCGGGTGGATCTTCACCGCCGTGTGCACACGGCTGGTGGTCGCGCCGCCGATCAGCAGCGGAATGTCAAACCCTTCGCGCTCCATCTCGGCGGCCATGTGCACCATCTCGTCCAGCGACGGGGTGATCAGGCCGGACAGGCCGATGATGTCGACATTTTGCTCGCGAGCCGTCTGCAGGATCTTCGCCGCCGGCACCATGACGCCGAGATCGATGATCTCGTAATTGTTGCACGCCAGAACGACGCCGACGATGTTCTTGCCGATGTCGTGGACATCGCCCTTTACAGTCGCCATCAGGATTTTGCCGGCCGTCTGGCGCTCGCCATTGTCGATCCCATTGGCGGCATTCGCCAGTTTTTCCGCCTCCATGTGCGGCAGCAATCCGGCCACCGCCTGCTTCATCACGCGCGCCGACTTCACCACTTGCGGCAGAAACATCTTTCCAGCGCCGAACAGATCGCCGACGACATTCATGCCGGCCATCAGCGGGCCTTCGATGACATGCAGAGGCCGCTCGGCCGCAAGCCGCGCCTCTTCGGTGTCGGCGTCGATGAATTCGGTGATGCCGTTGACCAGCGCATGCGAAATCCGCTGCTCGACTGTCCAGTCGCGCCAGGCGAGATCGCGCTCCCTGGCTTCCTTGCCGGCCGTGCCCTTGAAACGCTCGGCGATCTCCAGCATGCGTTCGGTGGCGGTGCCGCCAGCCCTGGGCGCGCGGTTGAGCACGACGTCCTCGCACGCTTCGCGCAGCTCCGGCTCGATCGTGTCGTAGACGGCCAGCTGGCCAGCATTGACGATGCCCATATCCATGCCGCGCTGGATGGCATGGTAGAGGAACACCGCGTGCATCGCCTCGCGCACCGGCTCGTTGCCGCGGAAGGAGAAGGACAGGTTCGAGACGCCGCCCGAGATATGCACATGCGGCAGCGTGGCGGTGATCTCGCCGGTGGCCTCGATGAAGTCGACGCCGTAATTGTCGTGCTCCTCGATGCCGGTGGCGACCGCGAAGACATTGGGGTCGAAGACGATGTCTTCGGGCGGGAAGCCGGCCTGTTCGGTGAGCAGCTTGTAGGCGCGGGTGCAGATCTCGACCTTGCGCGCCCTGGTGTCGGCCTGGCCGGCCTCGTCGAAGGCCATGACGACCACCGCGGCGCCATAGGCGCGCACCAGTTTCGCGTGATGAAGGAAGGCTTCCTCGCCTTCCTTCATCGAGATGGAGTTGACCAGCGGCTTGCCCTGCACGCATTTCAGCCCGGCCTCGATGATCTCCCATTTCGAGGAGTCGACCATCACCGGAACACGGGCGATGTCGGGCTCGGCGGCGATCAGGTTTAGATACTCGACCATCGCCTTCTTCGAATCGATCAGGCCTTCATCCATGTTGATGTCGATGATCTGTGCGCCATTGGCGACCTGGTCGCGCGCCACGTCGAGCGCCGGGACATAGTCGCCCGCCGTGATCAGCTTTCGGAACTTGGCCGAGCCGGTGACGTTGGTGCGTTCGCCGACATTGACGAAGGGAATCTCGTCGGTCAGCGTGAACGGCTCCAGCCCGGACAGGCGCATCTTGCGCTCGATCTCGGGGATGGCGCGTGGCGGATATTTCTTGACAGCCTCGGCGATGGCGCGGATGTGGTCCGGCGTCGAGCCACAGCAGCCGCCGACGACGTTGACGAGCCCTTCCCGCGCAAAATCCTCGATCTGCGCGGCCATGAAGTCCGGGCTCTCGTCATAGCGGCCGAATTCATTGGGCAGGCCGGCATTCGGATAGGCGCAGACGAAGGTGTCGGCGGCGCCTGAAATTTCGGCCAGATGCGCGCGCATCGCATTGGCGCCGAGCGCGCAGTTGAGGCCGATGGTGAAGGGGCTCGCATGGCGCACCGAATGCCAGAAGGCGGTCGGCGTCTGGCCCGACAGCGTGCGGCCGGAGAGATCGGTGATGGTGCCCGAAATCATCACCGGCAAACGCACGCCCTTTTCGATGAATATCTCGTTGCAGGCGAAGATCGCCGCCTTGGCGTTCAGCGTATCGAAGATGGTTTCAATGAGAATGATGTCGGCGCCGCCGTCGATCAGGCCGCGCAGCTGCTCGCCATAGGCCAGGCGCAGATCGTCGAAGGTGACGGCGCGGTAGCCTGGATTGTTGACGTCGGGCGACATCGAGGCGGTGCGGTTGGTCGGCCCGAGCGCGCCGGCGACGAAGCGCCGCTTGCCGTCTTCCTGCTGTGCCCTCGCCGCTGCCCGACGCACCAGTCGCGCGCCGTCCCGGTTCAGCGCGTAGACGGCATCCTCCATGCCGTAGTCCGTTTGGGCGATCGAGGTCGAGGAGAAGGTGTTGGTCTCGAGGATATCGGCGCCAGCGATGGCGTATTGATAATGGATCTCCTCGATCGCCTTCGGCTGCGTCAGGATCAAGAGGTCATTGTTGCCTTGCTGGTGGCAGGCGCAGCCGGCGAATGCCTCGCCGCGAAAATGCTCCTCGTCGAAACCGAGACCCTGGATCTGCGTGCCCATGGCGCCGTCGAGGATGAGGATGCGCTCGCGTGCCGCCGCGGTGAGCGCCGCAAGCACTTCCGAACCGTCGGGCTTGGCCGCGACGGGGCCGAACAAAACGTCCAGCGATGCAGAATTCTGCGACATTTTTTATCCTTGAGGCGACAACCATCACATAAGGATATCTTTATGTCAACATACGGAATGCAGGCGAACGCGTCGTGGCGGGAGTTTGGTGCGATGGTCATCCCGATCGACAATGTGACGGCGGCGGTCATCGTCGCCGCTGCGCCGTGCCTACACCACCACGTCCCGATATACCCTTACCTCGCCATCCTGGCCGCGGATGCGCCAGTCCTGCCCGTCCCGGCCCTCGACATGGCATGGCCCGAGCGGCACCTTGCCACCGCCTTCCGGCAGGTCCAGCACATAGACCGGATTGCAGATGCCCGACAGGCGGGCGCGCAGCGCGCCGGCCAGCGCCTGTCCCTGCGCAATCGTGGTGCGCCTGTGCGCCATGCCGCGCGCGAGGTCGCCATGGTGCAGGTAATAGGGTTTGACGCCGAGCCGGTACATCAGTTCGCGGCAGAGTTCCTCCAGCACCTCGACCGTGTCGTTGACGCCCTTGAGCAGGACACTCTGGTTGAGCAGCACGAAGCCTGCCTGGCGCATGACGCGGCAGGCCAATTCGGTGGCCGGCGTGATCTCCCGCCCATGGTTGAAATGGGTGACGATTGTGACCATCAGCCGGCCCTGCAAGGCGCCAACCAGCCCCGGCGTGATGCGCGCGGGCAGTACGACAGGCACGCGCGTGTGGATACGCAGCAGCCTCACATGCGCGATCGCCTCGATACGGGCGCGGATTTCGGCCAGCGCCTTGTCCGGCAGCGAAAGCGGATCGCCGCCGGTCAGGATCACTTCGCGGATTTCGGTATGGGCTTCGATATAGGCAAAGGCGTCTTCGAGCGCCTCGCGCGTGTAGCCGCGGCCGATCGAGGTCAGAGACTCCTTGCGGAAGCAGAAGCGGCAAGAGACCGCGCATTGGTAGGTCGCAAACAACAGCACGCGGTCGGCGTGGCGGTGCGTCAGTCGCGGCACCGGACTGAAGGCATGGTCGGCGATCGGATCGTCGAGCTCGCCTTCCGTTTCCGTCAGCTCATCCGGCGATGGAATGACCTGGGCGCGGATCGGGTCGGCGGGATCGTTCCAGTCGATCAGGTCGAGATAGGTTTTTGGGGCACGCACCTTGTGGCGCGTAGCCGCCTCCTGCGCCGCCGCGTGCTCGGCGGGTGACAGCGGCAGCGAGGCGAGATCGCGGACGTGGCGCACGCCCGCGCGGATGTCGTTTTGCCAGGCGGTGTCGGCATCGCGTCCTTCGTCGGCTGTGGCCGAGTCATGGAAAGTTGAGTCTGGGATCATTGGGGCCTCGGGGCAATTCTGGCGGTGCTATCGGCCGGATGGACGGTTCGGTCAACAGCAGTGGCTCGGCGCGGATTGTCGCTGCGCTGCGATCCTTCGCATCCCCCGACTATCGCCGTAATCGACCAGCGCAGCAATTTCAGGCAATCTCACCGATAAGGCGCTCCAAGGGGAGATGGGCGCCGCCTAGGGAGGATCGCCATGAGCAAAATGCCGCGTTATGAGGATGCCGTTCAGCGCTTTCGCATCGAAGATGAGATCGCCCGGCTGTATGGCAACCCTAGAACCGGCATCAATGCCTATGTCGAATGCTGCGGCCGCTACACCGGACAAAACCGGCTGGCGCTGCGCGCGATCTCGGCCGGCGGCGAGCTTCGCGAATTCAGCTTCGACGATCTCGCCGACATGTCCGGGCGCGCCGCCAATGTGCTCAAGGCCGCCGGCGTCGGTGCCGGCGATGTCGTCGCCGGCATGCTGCCGCGCGTCCCCGAACTGGTGGCGCTGATGCTCGGGACGTGGCGCATCGGCGCGGTCTACCAGCCGCTGTTCACCGCCTTCGGTCCGAAAGCCATCGAGCACCGCCTCGGCTATAGCGGCGCCAGGATCGTGGTGACCAACCCGGCCAATCGCGGCAAGCTCGACGAGGTCGAGACATCAGCGCAAATCGCCACCATCCTTGGCAATGGCGGTGAGCTACCTGCAGGCGACATCGATTTCCGCGCCGCGCTTGCCGCCGCCTCGCCCGAGTGCCAGCCGGTGATGCGCAAGGGCGACGACTTGTTCATGATGATGTCGACGTCGGGAACGACCGGCCTGCCCAAGGGCGTGCCGGTGCCGCTTCGCGCCCTGCTCGCCTTCGGCGCCTATATGCGCGACGCGATCGGCTTGCTGCCCGACGACATCTTCTGGAACATCGCGGACCCCGGCTGGGCCTACGGCCTCTATTACGCCATCACCGGCCCGTTGCAGCTCGGCATCGCCACGACCTTCTATGAAGGCGCCTTCAACGCCAAGAGCACTTACGACATCATCGAGCGGCTCGGCGTCACCAGCCTTGCCGGCTCGCCGACCGCCTATCGCCTGCTGATGGCGGAAGGCGCGGAAGCTGCGGCCCGTGTCAAAGGCAGACTGCGCGTGGTGAGCAGCGCCGGCGAGCCGCTCAACCCGGAAGTCATCCGCTGGTTCGACGCAAATCTCGCCGCGCCCATTCACGACCATTACGGCCAGACCGAGAACGGCATGATGGTCAACAACCATCATGGGCTCTCGCACGTCGTGCGCGTGGGCTCGGCCGGCTTCGCAATGCCCGGATATCGCATGGTGGTATTGGACGAGGCCGGCAACGAGCTCGGCCCCAACCAGCCCGGCATCCTCGCCGTCGACATCGCGAAGTCGCCGCTGCGCTGGTTCGACGGCTATCACCAAGCCGAGACGCCAGCGATCACGGGCGGCTACTACCGCACCGGCGACACGGTGGAGTACGAGCCGGACGGTTCGGTCTCCTTCATCGACCGCGCCGACGATGTCATCACTTCGGCCGGCTATCGCATCGGCCCGTTCGACGTCGAAAGCGCGCTGATCGAGCATCCGGCGGTCAACGAGGCGGCTGTCGTCGGCGTGCCCGATCCGCAGCGCACCGAGATCGTCAAGGCCTTCGTCGTCCTGGCGCCGGCTTACAAGGGCAATTCGGAGCTCGCCGAAGAGCTGGCCCAGCACGTCAAGAAACGGCTGTCGGCGCACGCCTACCCGCGCGAGGTCGAGTTCATCACGGAACTGCCGAAGACCCCAAGCGGCAAGATCCAGCGCTTCCTGCTGAGGAAGGCGGAGGTGGAGAAGCGCAAGGCGTGATTAGGCGCCAATCTCCCCCCTCGAGGGGGAGATGTCGCCGAAGGCGACAGAGGGGGTCGTTGCGCGTGAAGCGCTAACGTCGTCTCGCGCTGCAAAAGGAGTCAGCGCTTCAAGCGCAACGACGCCTCTGGCCTGCCGGCCATCTCCTTCCTCAAGGGGGCAGCTCCAACGCCGTCTTTTTTCAGCCCAATGTTGTCATGTATCCTTGGAATCGAACGTAGAGCAGGGTTTATATCATGCGGTGGGTCTGGACGTTTCTGTTTGCGCTGGTGAGCAGCGTGGCTTTCACGGCCTCGCCGGAGGACGACTATGTGGCCGCGCGTGACAAGGCGATTGCTGATATCGCGGCGCTGAACAGTGCGAACGCGGCAATCGAGACCATCGACGCTGAGAACGAGAAGGCGCTGGCCGACCTCCAGCAGCGTCTTGCCGGCATTATCGGGCCGCTGGCGGTCAAGGACTTTCCGCCAACCGGCACAATCAATATCGAAAGCCTCAGCGACTCCGATATCGGCTATGGCATGCTCGATGGGCTGCGATACACCAAGGGCGACGACGGCCCCAGCCTAGTGGCAACGACGCGAGGGCTGCTGGAGCGCTGGCTCCAGTCCAGAACCGCCGAGACCGACGAAAGTTTCAAACTGCCCGCCGGCATCGATGAGGCGCTTAAGCTGGATGCCTTCTATACCCAGGCGATCAACAGCGACGCCGCCTTCGAGGGAACGCTCGACTTTCCATTGAAGAAACCCGAAGGCGCCGACATCGCCTTCGCACGGCTCGGCGGCTGGACGCAGGACGTCGGGCCGATCTATGAGCAGGAAGTCATCGTTACGCTCGTCAAAGGCAACAGCGTGAGAATTATCGCAGCGCCGGCAGCCCCTGCCGTTCCGAAGATCGCCGCCTGCGACGCCGTGTGGGCTGCTGCGGACGCCGCCGCGCAGAAATTCCAGGAGGCCTACCAGGCATCGGACCTGAAGGACGAAAAAGCGTTCGAGTCCTCCAACGCCGCCTGGGACAAGGGCGACAGCGACTACCGGGCCTGCATGGCGCAGCGCCTGCCGGCTGACCCGGCTTTCCCGGCGCTGCTCGCCCAGGCGCAGGCGCTGGCCGATCAAATGGCTGGGAAGTAAGCCTCCCGCAAGGGCCCGCGCGGCAAGATCAGGCGGCTTGTTGCAATCTGAGGCGAATATGACTTCGCCGCTGGGTTGCAGAACGCTGCAACCTGGCGTCCTACTTTCGGACACTCATTCAGATTTCGGCTGGACCCTGGCAGCCAAAAGCTTACCGTTTGTTCTCGGATTCGTCTCGAAGCTCAAACTTAAGCTTTAGCTACTATGGTCGACCGAAGGACTACTGTCCTGGAAAGGTCTTCGGATCGAGTTGGCAGGTGCAATGCTCAATTCCGGCCGGTTGAAACGGGCCGTTTTTTCTTCCGCCAACTTGCCGGCGGCGATTGCCTTTGTCGTGCTTCTCGTCTGCGCCCTGGTTGCCGACCAGAGGAACAGAGAGGTCTCCGATCAGCTGGCGCGCGCCGACGTCCTGGCCAAGGTCAACATCATACGCGCCAAGCTCGAAGGCAACATAGGCGGCAATCTCCAGCTGGTTCAGGGTCTCGTTTCGACAATCGTTACCGAGCCCTATATGGGCCAGCAAAGATTTGCGGCACTCGCCCGTAATCTGTTCGAGCAAAAATCGCAGTTGCGCGATATTGCCGGCGCCCCCGACCTCGTCATCGCGCTGATGTATCCGCTGGAAGGCAATGAAAAAGCCATCGGGCTGGACTACCGCAAGAGCGATACGCAACGCATGGCCGCGCTTCGCGCCCGTGACCAGCGCGCGCTGGTGCTCGCCGGGCCGGTCAAACTGGCGCAAGGCGGACGTGGCTTCATCGGCCGTATCCCGGTCTTCGTGCCGACGGCGGGTGGCGGCGACCGTTTCTGGGGTATCGTCTCGGCCGTGATCGATGTCGATCGGCTCTACGCTGCCAGCGGACTGACCGACCCTGATCTGGATATCGATGTGGCGCTTATCGGCAAGGATGCGCTCGGCGGCGGCGGGGAACTGTTCTTCGGCGGCGATAATGTCGTGTCCGGCAATCCGGTGATGGCAGAGGTGCAATTGCCTTCAGGCTCCTGGCAAATTTCAGCCATACCGAAGGGCGGCTGGCCGACCGCTCCGAAAAATGAGTGGCTGTTGCGTCTGCTCATGGCGCTTGCCGGCGCGCTGGTGGTGCTGCCGATCCTCGTGGCAGGACGTCTTTTCGGTGAGCGGCAGAAAAGTGACGCCGAGTTGAGGCGCCTGTCCCGGCGGCTGGAGCTGGCGTTGGAAGCCTCTGCTATAGGCGTGTGGGAGCACGATACCGTCAGCAACGAACTCGTATGGGACGACCGCATCAACGAAATCTATGGCAAACCCGGCGGCGGCAAGACCCGTAGCTATGACGACTGGGCGCTGGCGATCCATCCCCAAGACTTCGAACGGGCTAAAGCAGATTTCGATTCGGCTGTTGCAACACAAGGCCCCTACTCTTCGCAGTATCGGCTCCTGCGGCCGGACGGCACCATTCGCCATGTGCGCACCCGCGCCAGTTTCTTCCGGGACATCGACGGCACGCCAAAAATGATCGGCGCCGAATGGGATGTGACAGGCGACGTGCTGCTCAACGAGAATCTCGTGCGTGAACGTCGCCTTTCAGAATCGAAAAATGCCGAACTGAACCTGGCCAAAGCCCGCATCGAGCATGTCGCGATGCATGATTCGCTGACCGGTCTGCCCAACCGTCGGTATCTGGACGAGATGCTTGCCGAAAACCGCGAAGCCGACGGCCGTGCGGCGTTGCTGCATCTCGACCTTGACCGGTTCAAGCAGATCAACGACACGCTCGGCCATGCAGCGGGCGATGCATTGCTGGTGCATGCTTCGAAAGTCATCAAGGCCAGCGTCGGCAGTGCCGATTTCGTTGCGCGCATCGGCGGCGACGAGTTTGTCGTGCTGAGCCATGGACGCGACGACAAGGAACTCGCCGCGCTGGCCGACCACATTATCGATGCGATGCGCCAGCCGGTCGACTATCTGGGTCACCAGTGCCGGTTCGGCGTCAGCATCGGCATTGCGGCCAATAGCGGCGTCGATGCAAGGCAGTTGCTTGTCAATGCCGATCTGGCGCTGTACCGGGCGAAAGGCCGCGGCCGCAACCGCTACGAGTTTTTCAACGAAGAGCTGCAGAGCGAGATCGTGCGGACCAAGCAGACCGCCGACGAGATTCTGGGCGGGCTCGAGCGGAACGAATTCATCGTCTACTATCAGCCGCAGTTCGACGCCAAGACGCTGGAGATCGTCGGCGTCGAGGCGCTGTCGCGTTGGGATCATCCGCAACGCGGCATGCTGACCCCCGACGCCTACATCAAGGTGGCTGAAGAACTTAATGTCGTGGCGCTTATCGACCGCACCGTCCTGGAGCAGGCGCTCGATAATTTTGAGCGTTGGTCGCGCAGCCACCTCAACATCCCGCGCGTCTCGGTCAACGTTTCCGCACGGCGCCTGGAAGACAGGGACCTGATCAAGGGTTTGCGCAAGCTTCCGATCAAGGAAGGGACCGTGTCGTTCGAACTGGTGGAGTTGATTTTCCTCGACGAAAACGACGAGCTGGTCAGCTGGAACATCGAACACATCAAGGGGCTCGGCATCGACGTCGAGATCGACGATTTCGGCACCGGGCATGCCTCGATCGTCTCGCTGTTGAAGTTGCGGCCCCGTCGCCTCAAGATCGACCGCCAGCTGGTCACCCCCATCACCAGCTCAACCGCACAGCGGCAGCTTGTGTCGTCCATCATCGACATCGGCAAGTCGCTCGGGATCGAAGTGATCGCCGAGGGCGTCGAGACGATGGAGCACGCGCGCATCCTGAAAGAGCTTGGCTGCGACATCCTGCAAGGCTTCCTGTTCGGCTACCCGATGGATGCCAAAGCCTTCAAGGCCTTCGCGCAGTCGCGCAAATGGCTGGCGGCGAGCTGACAAATCCTGGCTTTGCTGGACGCAAATGCGGACGCAGGACCTGCGTCAGGTCCGCAGCCCCGGCGCCTCGTGCCCGGTCCTCTCCACATATTCGGTATAGCCGCCGCCATAGGTGTGGATGCCTTCTGGCGTCAGTTCCAGCACGCGGTTGGAGAGTGCGGCCAGGAAATGGCGGTCGTGCGAGACGAACAGCATGGTGCCTTCGTATTGCGACAGCGCCGTGATCAGCATCTCCTTGGTCGCGATGTCGAGGTGGTTGGTCGGCTCGTCGAGCACCAGAAGATTGGGCGGATCGAACAGCATCAGCGCCATCACCAGGCGCGCCTTTTCGCCGCCTGACAGAACCCGGCATTTCTTCTCGATCTCGTCGCCGGAAAAGCCGAAGCAGCCGGCGAGTGCCCTGAGCGGCGCCTGGCCGGCTTGCGGAAACGCGTCCTCCAGCGTCTGGAACACGGTGCGTTCGCCCTCCAACACCTCCATGGCGTGCTGGGCGAAATAGCCCATTTTCACACTCGGCCCCCGAGCAACTGTGCCGGCATCCGGGTCAGACGCGCCGGCCACCAGCTTCAGCAGTGTCGACTTGCCGGCGCCGTTGACGCCCATGATGCACCAGCGCTCGCGGCGGCGGACCTGGAAGTCCAGCCCCTCATAGATCGAGCGGCTGCCATAGCCCTTGTGGACGTTCTTCAGCGTCACGACATCCTCGCCGCAGCGCGGCGCCGGCTGAAAATCGAAATTCACGATCTGACGGCGCTTGGGCGGCTCGACACGATCGATCTTGTCGAGCTTCTTCACCCGGCTCTGCACCTGGGCGGCGTGTGACGCCCGCGCCTTGAAGCGCTCGATGAAAGCGATCTCCTTGGCCAGCATGGCCTGCTGGCGCTCGAACTGCGCCTGCTGCTGCTTGTCGGCGATCGCCCGCTGCTGCTGGTAGAATTCGTAATTGCCGGAATAGGCGGTGAGCGAACCGGCGTCGATCTCGACCACCTTGTTGACGATGCGGTTCATGAACTCGCGGTCGTGCGAGGTCATCAGCAGCGCGCCCTCATAACCTTTCAGGAACTGCTCCAGCCAGATCAGGCTTTCGAGATCGAGATGGTTGGACGGTTCGTCGAGCAGCATGACATCGGGCCGCATCAACAGGATGCGGGCCAGCGCCACGCGCATCTTCCAGCCGCCGGACAGTTTGCCGACATCGCCGTCCATCATTTCCTGGCTGAAGCCCAGGCCGTCCAGCACTTCGCGGGCGCGGCCATCGAGCGCATAGCCGTCGAGTTCCTCGAAACGGTGCTGCGCCTCGCCATATTTCTCGATGATCTCATCCATCCGGTCGGCCTGCTCGGGATCGGCCATGGCCGCCTCGAGTTCGGCCATTTCGGCCGCCACGTCGCTGACCGGCCCGGCGCCGTTCATCACTTCGGCCACAGCACTGTGGCCGGCCATGTCGCCGACATCCTGGCTGAAATAGCCGATGGTGACGCCGCGATCGACCTGCACCTGGCCCTCGTCGGGCTGCTCCTGGCCGGTAATCATGCGAAACAAAGTCGTCTTGCCGGCGCCGTTCGGACCGACAAGGCCGATCTTCTCGCCCTTCTGTAGCGAGGCCGAGGCCTCGATGAAGACAAGCTGGCGGCCGTTCTGTTTGCTGATGCTTTCAAGACGGATCATGCGACTGGAAGAACCTTGGAGGATTTTCCCCGGCCCTTACGCGATCGGCCGCGCCAGAGGAAGCGCCCATTTGACGCCGCGCGCAAAAGCCGCTGCGGTCCGCACCTCCAGAATGCAAAACAGCCCGCCGCGCGATTTTGCGCAACGGGCTGTTTTTGAACCAGCTTCTGTACTCAGTTCGGTGCGGGCACTTCCGCTTCTATTGACGGCACCTGCTGGGCGGCGAGCGAGGCGAGCTTGCCCCGTCTGACGAGTGTCGGCTTCTCATAGGATCGTTTCATAAATGCCCCTCTCTTACACAAGCGGAGACTGTTCCGCCGAACTCGCCATGTCAATAAGCAGCGGTAGTGAGGTGCTTTGGCTGTGTCCGACGAATTGTCACTTCGCGTCGTGGAAAATGATCCCCACTGTATGCCGCCTGCCGGAGCGCAGGCGGCTGACGCCGTGCCTGAGGTTGACGCGGTAATGGCCTTTCGTGCCTTGCACCGGGCGGTTGTGGACAGCAAAGATCACCGCATCGCCCCGGGTCAGCGGCACCACTTCGGCACGGCTTTGCATGCGCGGGCGCTGTTCGGTCAGGACGAATTCGCCGCCGGTGAAATCCTCGCCGGGCTGCGACAACAGGATCGCCACCTGCAGGGGAAAAGCGAGATCGCCATAGAGGTCCTGATGGAGGCAGTTGAAGTCGCCGGGACCATATTGCAGGAGAAGCGGCGTCGGCCGCGTTTGGCCGCTTTCGTGGCAAAGCTGGAGGAAGGCGGCGTGGTCATCGGGATAGCGCCGTGCCGCGCCCATGCGTTCGTTCCAGTCGTTGGCGACGCCGGCGAGCCTGGGATAGAGCGCGGTGCGCAGGCCACCGACCAGATCCGGCAGCGGATAGCGGAAATAGCGGTACTCGCCCTTGCCGAAGCCATGGCGGGCCATCACCACATGGCTGCGGAAATGGTCCTCATGCGGATAGAGACCGGCGATCTCGGTGCACTCCTCGGGTGAAAGCAGCGCCGGCATGACGGTGCTGCCGTGGCTGTTCAGTTCGCCGACCAGAGCACTCCAGTCCTGCGCTGCGACGCGCGCTTCGGCCGAATGGGCTGCGCGTTTGGTGCTTATCGAATGGATGGTCATGGATGCCTCCTTTGCTTGCGGTCAAAGTGGGGCGAACGAGGCGCCTGGGCCACCCGATTCCTGCGATGAACATTGTCATCTGCTGCCGGCAGCGATTAACTGTGTACATGCATCTTTCGATCGAACCGCTAAATGGCGTCAAAGGGCTTCCTCTCGGATCGTCTAAGGCGACTGTCAGATCCTTCTTTTCAGGAGAGCTCAAGGTCTTTCGGCGGAGCCCAACCAGCGTTCCGGCCGACTATTGGCCGGACCTTGGAGTATTCGCCTATTACAAGGCCGATGGCGCACTCGAAGCGCTAGAATTCACCTCGCCTGCGATCTTGGAACTGGGTGGCGCGTCGCTGTTTCCGATTTCCATGGAGGTTGCGCTGAGGTTCTTGAGACAAACCGACCCCAATGTGAAGGTCGAGATCGATAGCGCGATTTCGAATGCTCTCGGCATCAGCATCTGGACAGCCATAGGAAAAGAAGCGGACTCCCAGGTGGAAACACTTTTGCTGTTTGGAGCCGGCTACTACGGCTGATCCTTCCGGGCGATATCCACTGCAGATCGACTGCGTATCGATCGCATCAGACCGGATCGGCACCCTTGCGGCGATACGCCTCCAACTCAGGGTCCAGATCGACCCTCACCGCGTTTGTGAACAGGCAGGTCGCCACCATGATGCCGGCGAAGGCGACGAGGTTGACCAGCAGTGTGTCGTCGTAGCTAGCCTTGAGTGCCGCCCAGACATCGTCGGGAACGGCGTTGGTATCGGCAGCGACTGCCTTGCCGAATTCGATCAGCAAAGCTTCTTCAGCGCTGGGCTCGATCGCCTCGGGATCAAGACCGCTGTCGATCAGCGCGCGGCGGAAGAAGGTAAGCGGTATCTCGGCGCGGCATCTCTCGGAGATCGCCAGCGACAACAGCCAGACAGCGCGGTCGTCGAGTGCGGGCTTGAGCAGATCGCGCAGGGTGAACCATTCGGCATAGATGCGGTGGGCCGCCGGTGAATGCAGCAGGATGCGCTTCATGTTGGTCATGCGTCCGCGCAGGCCAAGCTCCCTGTCGTGCTCGGCGCGGATGTCTTGCGATGCCGAGGCGTAGTCGATCGGCGGGATCATGGCCATGGGACGGTCCTTGGTTGGTGGCAGCGAGGCATTCTGCGAAGCCCTCACCCAAGCGTCGTATGCAATTGCGGCGCGGCGCGCAGCGTGTTGGACACCGTGCAGATCGCTTCGGCGTCCTCGACGATCCGCTGCTTGGTCGCAGCGTCGAGATCGCCTGAGATGTCGAGCCTGATGTTGAGCCTTTCGACGCGCGACGGCTCGTCCTTGGCCTTCTCGCCGCTGACCTCGGCGCGCACCTCGCCAAGCGCGGCGGCAACCCCGAGGCGGGAGGCGGCGATGCGCGCACTCAGCACCATGCAGGCGGCGAGCGAGGCGTAGAGCAGGTCGAGCGGATTGAAGCCCGGCGCGCTGACGCCGGTGACGACATCGACTGCACCGCCGGTCGGAGTGGTGATGGAAGGCAAGCCGCCGGGCTGCAGCGTCGCCGTCGCGCCGGTGACGCGGGTTCTGACCTTCAACTCAGCCATCGCAAATCCTTCTGGCCGGCAGTCCGGCAAAGGGGTAAGGATCGCCCGTGGCGTGTCCTGTCCCGCTATATGGTATGTCCTGGGCCGATACCGCAACCTCCGCAGAAGCGGCACCCTGTCAGCAATCTTCACCACGCCCGTTCCCTCTCCGCCCTGCCCTGCGGTAGGCTCGCGCGATCCGCAACAGGATCGCGAGAGCCATGATCGTCCAGGCCTGCATCAATGGCGCGCGCGCCGCCGATTTTCACCCCACACTGCCGCTCGACTCCGACGCTATGGCGCGCGACGGGGCGGCTTCGATTGCCGCGGGCGCAGCTGAGCTGCATGTCCATGCCCGCAGCGCGGACCGCCGCGAGAGCCTTGCGCCGGCAGCGATGGATCCGACCATCGCAGGGCTGCGCCGTGCCTGCCCCGGTACGCTGATCGGCGTCTCCACCGGCGCCTGGATCGAGAATGACGATACAAGCACGCTGGTCGCCATCGCCGGCTGGCGCGAATTGCCGGACTATGCCTCGGTCAATCTCAGCGAGGCGGCCGCGCCTATCGTCATGGAGAGCCTGCGGCAGCGCGGCATCGGCATCGAGGCGGGTCTGGCGTCGGTCGCCGACGCCGAGCGGCTGGTCGGCCTCGACCATGGCGGGCGCGTGCTGCGCGTGCTGATCGAGATTTCCGAGCAGACGCTAGACGAGGCTTTTGCGGTCGCCGACGGCATCGAACAGGTCCTGGAGCGCGCCGGCATTCGCCGTGCCATCCTGCTGCATGGCGAGAACGCGACGGTGTGGCCGTTCGTGCGCCGTGCGGCGGATCGCAACTGGTCGACGCGCGTCGGGCTGGAGGATGGGAAGCATCTGCCGGATGGCACGGTTGCGGCCGGCAATGCCGCGCTGACGGCGGCAGCGGTGGCGATCTTCCAGGCCGGGCGATAGCGCATACAAGCAGCGCGCCAAGGCATCGCCGAGACGATGGCGATCGCAAGGCCCGCGCCGCGAAAGTCGGTGGAAGCTATTCAAATTTTATGTATTAATTAAACCGGCAGTTAATAGTCGCATCAACGGTCTCATCTATGTTAATATTCTCCCGCATCGGGGACTTTTTTAATGAACGTCATTCCGGATAATGATCACGCTGCGCCGCGTCGGATTCAACAATATACATCGATACAGACCCTGCGGGGGCTAGCAGCCCTTATGGTTGTTATCTATCATCTTCCGGCCGCACTAGGCGTGCTCGATTTGCCTATTCCCATTCTAAACAGCGGCGTCGACCTGTTTTTCGTCATCAGCGGTTTCGTCATGGTTCTCTCGACGGAGAACAGACATCGCGACCACCGTGCTTTTTTGATGCAGCGGTTCACGCGCGTCGTTCCGTTCTATTGGGTCATGACCTTCCTCATGGTCGCCGCACTTTGGCTGTTTGCCGGTCGTGGAGTGTCCTTTGAGCAGATTGCCAACAGCCTGCTTTTCGTGCCCTATCTCGATACGGCCACAGGCTATGTCCAGCCAGTGCTTGGCGTGGGTTGGACGCTCAATCTGGAAATCCTGTTTTACATTCTGTTCGCGGCGACTATGGGTTTTGGTGCGCTGACGCAAATGGCCACCATTGGCGTTGTCTTTGCAATCGCCGTAGCCGCACGCATTATCTTCAAACCCGCCGCCGACACTGTGCTGTTTTTCTATACCACGCCAATCCTGTTTGAGTTCCTTGCCGGCATGGCTGTCGGCCATCTGGTCGGCAGACTGGTGCGTTTGCCCGCTTTCCTGGGTGCCTCGGCTGTCGGGTTCGCTATTGTGTCCACACTGGTGATGGTACTTGGCTTCAACTTGCCGCGAACCCTTGCTCAAGGTATCCCGGCGCTGATCCTTGTCGCGGGTTGCATCAGCCTGGAGAGCTACTTCCGACTTTTTGCTCCTCGCGTGCTGGCAAGGCTGGGAGATGCTTCCTACTCTCTCTATCTGACCCATCCTATCGTGCTGCTCGCGATCGCTCCTGTCGTTGCAACCGCCAATGTGTCACCATGGCTTGCAGGCATAGCTATTGTCACCGCCTGCATCGCCGTGTCCCTGGCGAGTTATAGTTTTATCGAAAGGCCGCTTTTGGCCATGTCGCGAATGAGCCTCTCCGCTTATCAGGTGAAGGCGTGAGTTGCGGCTACGCCGCAACTCGGTCGGCCTGCTATGCGGGTGCGTTGCTCACTACGACCTCGCGTCGCGTTCAAGCGACCACGGCGGCGGCAAGATCGTCTTCGAACTCCGTCGCCTAGTGCTGTCGCGCACATCCTCGACTGCCCCAAAATGTGCAGCGGTTTTGGGACGACATGCATCCTGTCTTGCCTGAACGCACACGGGAACTGACACAGAGGGATGACATAGCTCTTGCTGCTGTTAAAAATTCCCCATAAGGTATTTTTCATATCCGACAGAAAATCCGATCGTTTCTTTCCCATTATGAAAGCCTTGCCTTTGCGTGAGCATCTCGATCAAACCGATCGACGGCTGGTAAAGCTGTTGTCGCAGGATGCCCAGCCCGGCATCAACCGGCTCGCCGAGACGATGGCGATCTCGGTGCCGACGGTGCGCTCAAGGTTGCGCAATCTGCTCGACCGCAACCTCTTGAAGATCGTCGGGCTGCTCAATCTGACCGAACGCCCCGAGTTGATCTCGGCCATTGTCGGCATCAACGCTCAGGGACGTGGCCGCGCCCGGGAACTGGCGCAGCGCATTGCCGAACTGCCTTTCGTCAACTCGGCCTCGGTGGTTACCGGGCGCTTCGACATCATCGTCGACGTGACCGTCGCCGGCGATGTCGCCGACCTCTACCGCATCACCAGCGAGCTGATTCCGGGCGCCGGCATTCCCGGGGAAGTCGTGCGCAGCGAAACCTTCGTCGTCATGGCTTCATGCAACAAATGGGTCAGCCTTCCCGAAGGCTGCTGGTCGGAAGAAACACCGTCACGCAAGGAGCCGGCATGAGAATAGCTGTTCTCGGCGGCCTCGGCCTGCAGGGACGGGCGGCCATCGCCGATCTCGTCGCCAGCGCCGGCGTCGAGGAAGTCGTCTGCGTCGATACGTCGGCCGACGGCCCTGCCCGGCTTGCCGGGCTGACCGACCTTTCCCGCGTGCGTTTCGTCATGCCCGAGGGCGCGATCGGTCCGGCGCTTGCCACCGTGCTGGCGGATGTCGACGCCGCCATCGATCTGTTGCCGCAGCCATTGATGCGCGAGGCGGTGCAGGCCGCGATCGCAACGCGCACGCCGCTGGTCACTACCAATTACGGCAAGGCGATTGCCGATCTGGCGCCGGAGGCTGAACAGGCCGGCGTTTCGATCATGACCGAATGTGGGCTCGATCCCGGCATCGACCTCGTGCTCTATGCGCGCGCCGCAAAGCAGTTCTCTACGATCTCCTCGATCAATTCCTATTGCGGCGGCATCCCCGAACCGAAGGCGATGGCGAAGCCGCTTTGCTACAAGGTAAGCTGGAATTTCGACATGGTTCTGGTCAGCCAGAACCGCGACAGCGTGATGATCGAGCATGGCAAGCGCGTCGAAGTGCCGGCCGGCCGACAGCACGACAATGCCTTCATCCACGAGATCGAGGTCGCGGGCCTCGGCCGGCTGGAAGCTTTCCCCAATGGCGACGCTCTGCACTATGTCGAGATGCTGGCAGCCGCCAAGGGATTGCAACGCTCGGGCCGCTATACGCTGCGCTGGCCGGGATGGTCGGCGTTCTGGGCGCCGCTGAAGGAACTCGGCTTCCTCTCCGAAGACAAGGTGCCCGGCACCGGCGCCAGCCCACGCGAATTTCTCGGCCGTCTGCTCGGCCCGCAACTGCAATATGGCGCCGACGAGAAGGACCTTTGCGTGATGCGCAATGTCTTTTCCGGTCTCGAAGGCGGCCGCGCCAAAACGGTGACGTCGGACCTGATCATCGAACGCGACCTGGCATCAGGCCTGTTCGGCATGAGCCTTGGCGTCGGCTATCCCGCCAGCATCGTGGCGCAGATGCTGGCGCGGCGCGAGATCGCCACACCAGGGCTTTTGAACCCGCTGCTGCATGTGCCGGACGGGCCGTTCTTCGACGAGCTGGCCAGGCGTGGCATCAAGGTTGCCGAGACGGTGGCCTGGGACTGAGGATTTTCGAACGGTGGCTGCCGCCGGCAAACGGTGCCGCCGCTCAAAAAACACCCAAAAGGGTGGAATAACAAAGTGGAACAACAACGATAACAGGAGGAATGCCAAATGAAGATTGCCAAGCTTTTCATCGCCGGACTTGCGCTTGCGGGCCTGACCGCTGCTGCCAGTGCCGGAACGCTCGACGAGATCACCAAGCGCGGCGAACTGCGCGTCGCGGTACAAACGCAAGGACCTCCCTTCTCGCTGGTCGGCGCGGCCGGCGAGCGCACCGGCAGTTCGGTCGAACTCGCCGAACTGATGGCCAAGGAAATGGGCGTCAAGATCACCTTCCTCGACTATGATTGGGACGGGCTGATCCCGGCGCTGCTTTCGGGCAAGGCCGACCTGCTCGTCGCCGACATGACGCCGACGCTGGCGCGCGGCATGAAGGTCGCCTTCACCACACCTTACATGTATACGGGCAGCACCGTCTTCACCAAGGCCGACAGCAAGTTCAAGACAACCGAGGACTGCAAGGCCAAGGGCACCAAGATCGCCGTGCTGTTGGGCGCCACCGGCGAAAAGGAAGCCAAGAACGCCTTCCCGGATGCCGACATCAAGAGCTACAAGGGCGGCGGCCCGCTGCTGCTCGACGCGGTCAACAACGGCCAAGCCGATTGCGGCGTCAACGACGTCTCGGCGGTCAAGGGTCAGTCGACAGCCTATCCCGCCGGCACATTCACCATCATGCCGGACCTGTTGTCGAAGGAGCCGCTTGCCTTCGCCACCCGCTACGACGAGCCGGATCTGTTGATCTGGATGAACCTGTTCCTCAACCAGGTCAGCATCGACGGCCGCCTGCAGAAGAACCTCGACTACTGGGTCAATTCCGACGCCTGGAAGAAGGATCACTAAACAGAGGTAAGCAGGGAGTAGTGAGTAGGAAGTAGTGAATG
This sequence comes from Mesorhizobium sp. P160219, assembly GCF_057786095.1. NCBI lineage: Bacteria > Pseudomonadati > Pseudomonadota > Alphaproteobacteria > Hyphomicrobiales > Phyllobacteriaceae > Mesorhizobium > Mesorhizobium sp. P160219. The sequence continues at coordinate 3,160,435 of NZ_JBYNWG010000001.1, read as the reverse complement.
GTGAATGGTGAATGGTGAATGGCCATTCCGGACGCCCTTCACTGCTCACCACTCACTACTCACTACTGCCCATTCACCATTCACAATTCACCGCCATGCTCGAAAATTTCAGCTTCCGCACCATCGTCGAATATCTGCCGCTGTTCGGGCAGGGTCTGATCACGACCGTGTGGCTGTCGGCGCTGTCTTTTGCGGGCGCGCTGGCCGTCGGCATCGTGCTCGCCGCCATGAACCTGCAGCGCGGCCAGCTGTTTCGCGTGCTGGCCAAGGGCTATATCGATGCCGTGCGCGCCACGCCGTTGCTGGCGCAGCTCTACTTCCTCTATTTCGGCCTGCCGCGTCTCGGCTTCGTCCTGCCCGAGCTCGTCGTCGGCATCATCGCTTTGTCGCTGAACAGCGGCGCCTATGTCGCGGAAATCATCCGCGCCGGCATCCTGTCGATCCCGCGCGGCCAGGTCGAGGCCGGGGTTGCCTCGGGAATGACCTATGTCCAGCGCATGCGCCTGGTCATCCTGCCGCAAGCCTTCAAGGTGACGATCCCGCCGCTGCTCGGCCAGGCGATCGTGCTGGTCAAGGATTCCGCGCTTTTGTCGCTGATCTCGGTTTCCGAACTGACGCGCGCCGGCCAGTTGCTGGCGTCCGACCGCTTCATGCCGGCGGAAGGCTTTCTCACCATCGCCGCTTTCTATCTGCTGCTCTATTACTGCCTCAAAGGACTGGCGGGGCTGTCCAGTCGGTGGCTCGGTCTGGAGCCGGCAAGGAGCAGCACATGATCTGGCAACAGCTGCAAAGCCTGGCCGGCAGCTACCCCCTCGCCTTGCGCGGCCTTGGCATGACCGTGATGCTGTCGGCGATCAGCCTGGTGCTGGGCACGCTGCTTGGCTTCGGCCTCGGCATATTGCGCACCGGCGGCAACCGGCTGATCTCGAGCGTGATCGGCGCCTGGGTCGACCTGATCCGCGGCACGCCGTTCCTGGTGCAGATCTTCCTGATCTTCTTCATCCTGCCGGAATTCGGCATCGAGCTCGATGCCTTCACGGCCGGCATCATCGCGCTCACCAACCTCGCCGCGTGCTTCATCTGCGAGATCGTCGCCGCCGGCATCCGCTCGGTGCCGACCGGCCAGGTTGAGGCAGCTCTGGCGTCTGGCCTGTCGCGCTGGCAACGCATGCGCCAGGTGGTGCTGCCGCAGGCGATGCGCATCGTGCTGCCGCCGCTGGTCGGGCAATATGTACTCTTGATCAAGGATTCCTCCGTCGTCTCGGCGATCGGGCTGACCGACCTCACCCGCGTCGGCTGGCTTGTGGTGCAGCGTGTGCCCAACGGCCTGCTGGTCTTCTTCCTGGTCGGCGTCGGCTATTTCGTCGTCTGCTATCCGCTGATCATGCTCGCCCGCCGGCTGGAGCGCCGCATGGGCGCGGCGCATGGCGAGGTGCAGCTGTGACATCGAACCCAAAGGGCTGACCGCCATGACCAATCCAAGCCCGACCAAGACAAACCTGACCAAAACGGGCATGATCGACTTTCGCGGCGTCAACAAATGGTTCGGCTCGCTCAATGTGCTGAAGGACATCACGCTCAGCGTCGAGCCGCGCGAAGTGGTCGTCGTCTGCGGCCCAAGTGGTTCGGGCAAGTCGACGCTGATCCGCTGCATCAACGGCCTGGAAGCGATCAAGGATGGCGACCTCGTCGTCGACGGCCAGCGCCTCGGCGACCCCGCCACCAACATGACGCAGCTGCGCACCGAGATCGGCTTCGTCTTCCAGTCGTTCAACCTCTACCCGCACAAGACGGCGCTGGAAAACGTCACGCTGGCGCCGATCCATGTGCGCAAGATCCCCCGCGCCGAGGCCGAGCAGGCCGGGCGCGACTTGCTGGCCAAGGTCGGCCTCGCCGACAAGGTCAACGCCTACCCGTCACAGCTGTCCGGCGGCCAGCAGCAGCGTGTGGCCATCGCGCGCTGCCTCGGCATGCGCCCCAAGATCATGCTGTTTGACGAACCGACCTCGGCGCTCGATCCCGAGATGATTTCCGAAGTGCTCGACGTCATGGTCGCGGTGGCCGAGGAAGGCATGACCATGATGGTGGTAACGCACGAAATGGGCTTTGCCCGCAAGGTGGCGCAGCGCGTGGTGTTCATGGACGCCGGCGCCATCGTCGAAAGCGGCACGCCGGAAGCGTTTTTCTCCGACCCGAAGACCGACCGCAGCCGGGCTTTTCTAAGCAAGATTCTAAGGCATTAGAGTTTAGCCAAAGCCGGTCGTCCGAAAGGCCGCGGGGCAGGAACTGTCGACGCACAGCGCCAAACAACGAGCCGCCGGTAGAGTGGATCGGCTACGTTTAGGTCTCCGGCTACGCCTCTGGGAGCTTCCACGTGCCGTCCAGAACCTTCGCGCGTGGTCGATAGAGCCGTACCATCCAGTTCCAGCCGGGCCACCATCGGCTGTACGGTCAAGCCACCGGCGCCGCGCCGCGCCGCTCGAGCGCTGTCCTGCGGATGATTTCCGCAATTTCCGGGCTGCTGCTGCACAGCATCTGGAAATCCGCCGCGTGCAGCGACAGGAGTGAGACAGAAGTTGCGGCAGTGACGGTCGCCATACGCGGTTCGCCGCTGATCAGCGCCATCTCGCCGAAGAAGGCGCCAGGGCCAAGCTCCACCGGGTTCGGCGTCGCGACGCTGACGCGGCCCTCCACGACGAAGAACATCCGATCGCCGGTCTCGCCGCTGCGGCAGATCACGGCGCCCGCCGGCACCGTGCGGGGTCTTAACGCGCGCACGATCTCGACCAGCGTGGCCGGGCCAAGCTTCTGAAACAACGGAACGCCGGCAATCAATTGCCAATTGCGGACGAAATCCTCGCGACGGACTTCTTGATAAAAGCCGGAGGCAAGAATGCCGGCCCAGAGCCCGAAGATGCCGATGCCACACATCATGACAGCCCCGGCAAGGACGCGGCCGGCGAAGCTTTGCGGAATGTCGTCGCCATAGCCGGTAGTGGACAGCGTGACCACCGCCCACCACATTGTCTCGGGGATGCTGCCGAACTTTTCCGGTTGGACGTCGCGCTCGATGACATAGGCCGCAAGTGCGACACCGAACAGAACCAGGCCGAAGACCGTGGTGACGCCGACCAGGTTGCGCGCTTCGTTGGCCAGAACCCTGCCAAGCAGCGGGAAGAACGTCGAGTCGCGCAGCGGCTTCAGCAGCCAGACAGCACAGTAGAGGCTGCGGTCGGGCGTGCCGTCGAGCAGGAATGCGGCGAGTGGAACCAAAACCGCGAGCACATCGATTGCGATTGCCGGCGTCCTGTCCCGAAGGTCTCCCGCCCAGCGCTTGAGCAGGGTCTCGGCCATCTGCAGAAGATAGGCGGCCCAAATGACAGCGAGCACGGCAGCCAGAGCCAGTCTGCTTCGTCCGGACATGTTCGGCATCGTGAGCGCAGCCACCGCCAGAAGCCCAGGCGCAGCGAGCACCGCATTTAGCGGTGCGTAGATTCTCAGAAAAGGCAGTACCGACATTCTATCCCACCAGCGGCCACTGTGCTCCAGAATAGAGGCCTTCCGGGCAAGCGCAAAGGGTGCTTTGCGATCGCAAGATCAGGTCACGCCAATGGCTTTCGGGCGCCGCTATCGGCGCTCCACGGTCGCACCGCAGGCGACGGATCAGCTCGGGAGCCGCCACATTCGCACGCGACCCGCACCGCGCAATTCCGTTTCCTCGAGTGGGTCGCAAGCAAATTTCGGTCCAAGCAGTTGGCAAGTTGCATCGGAAATACGGATTTCATCGGGCTCCGCGGACGTTTGAATACGTGAGGCGAGATTAACGGTCTCACCCCACAGGTCGTAGGCGAACCGCCTCTTGCCTATGACGCCGGCGACGATCGGTCCTGAGTGAATTCCAATTCTCAGCCTTATCGGTTCTCCTGCGAAGCGTTCCCGCTTGACCGCTTTGCGCAGCTCAATCGCATAGCGCGTGAGGGCCTTTGCATGATCGGATCGCGCCGTGGGCAGGCCGGCGACCACCATCACACAATCGCCAATTGTTTTGATCTTTTCGCAGCCGTATCGCTCAGAGAGCCGATCCGCCGCCTTGAAGAAGTAGTTTAAAATAGCGAGCGTCGTCACCGCTCCGACGCTGCGCGCTCGTTCCGTAAAACCGACGATGTCGGCAAAAAGCACACTCACCTCTGCGTGGTTGTCGGCAATTTTCTTTTGCGCTTTCAATCGCTCCGCGATCGACGCCGGGAGAATGTTGAGGAGCAGGTTTTCGGCGCGCTGGTATTCACGCGCCAATCCCTCCTGGCTCTTTCTCAGTGCCTCGTTCGTCGATTGCAATTTTTCGTTGAGTTGACGCTCCCTCTCTTGCAGGAGCGTCATTTCATAGGCCTTCTGTTGAAGCCGCTGCCTGTTGTCTCGTTCGGCAGTGGCGTCCAGAAAAAGCAGCCACACGAACGCATTGTCAGCAAAAAAATGGAGGTCGGCGACACGCCCGCGGGGCAGTTCAACCATATCCATGCGAAACGGAAGCTCCGGGCAAGGCAGCAAACCTTCCATGAATTCAAGCTGCTCCGCAACAGGCTTGCCGATGCGAAGCGATGACAGCCCGTAATGTTCAACATTACCGCCCTTGGCAGCTATGCAAAGCTCAGCGTCGATTTTCAGATAAGCGACAGCGTGCCCGTCGAAGAAGAAATTGAAAAACCAATTTCTGACTTCTTTTGGCAATTCATGCATGGTCTATTTGGTGACCATCAAGGCAAGTTGACGAAAGGCGTCATCGACCTGCTCGCCCGAAAGCGCACTTGTTAGATAGATTTGCCATCCACGTTGCCTCAACTCGTTGATCTCACCATCCGATATCGCCCACCGATCGGCCAGATCGGACTTGTTGAACAGCAATACGAACGGCATGGCGCCGAATTCGGCCTCGACCCGTTCGCGCAGCGTGAGTGCCACGGCAAGAGTAGCAGCGCGGGTTCCATCGACGACTAGCACGAGCCCGGTTGCACCTCGAACATAGCTGACGCGGAATGAGCCGATATCGTCCTCGCCGGCCAAATCCCACAAAATCAGATCCACGGTTTTGTCCGGGAGCGCGACGCTTTTCTTGTCGATTTTCACTCCGACGGTGGTCAAGTAGGTTTCTGAGAAGATGCTCTGCACAAACCTGCGGACCAGACTCGTCTTTCCGACGGCGAAGCCGCCCAGCATGCAGATCTTTTTTTGCAACATGTTGGGCTCCGCTAGTCCAGGTTTACCGTAATCGAAACCCGGCGATTGGTGGAGCTACCGGTTAGACTGTTTTCAGGTACAGCCGGCTCAAAAGTGCCCGCGCCCCGAACCAGCAGCAGTTCGGGAGCAACGCCGCGCTTGTTGAGAAGCGCACGAACTGTCTCGGCGCGGGCGGCGCTGATCGACGCGTTGGCCGTCTCACGGCCCGTGGTGTCCGAATGCCCGGTCAACATGAACCGCGCCGTTACGCCGGAATTGCGGGCACTCTGGGCGAATTCCTTTATTTGATCCGCCAACCTGTCGAGAACCGGCGTCTGCTCCGGTCCCGGCACAACCTTGCCGGAAGAGAAGAAAATATCGGTCGTCTGGATCGCCTGCCTCAAATGATTAAGTTCTGCGAGGTTCAGCTCACGCAGCTGCGAGACATCCAGAACCACTCCGTCCGCCGAAAGTTGTTCAGCGGCGGCCCGCGCGCGGTTGATCCAGCCGGCAGGAGCCTCACCCACGGCCACAATGCGACCCTGGATGATCGAGAGCTGAACGGTTTTCGGCGGGGACAGCGCCGCCGTCAGCCGCTTCACCACAAACTTCGGATCAAGGCTCTGATAGAATTGCCACTGTGCATGAACGCGGGCAGGATCAACGTCCGTTCCGGACAGCAGGGCTTGCGGGTCGGCGGCAAGCGGGTCTCTCAAGCCGGAAATATAGAAATGTCCGCCCCTCGCCGTTTGTTGGGCGACGATGATTCCCGGTTGGGCCTCAAGTCGCGACACATAATACTGCCAGTGCTCCGCCGCGCGTGCTTCGGGGCTCACGTCACGAACCTTGGAGATGTCGAATTCGGGTCCGCCTGCCGAAAGCTGCCGGGCCGCCGCGCGCGCGCGATCGATCCAGGTGTCGGGAGCCTCACCCTCGGCAACGATGCGATCATCGACGATCGAAAGTCGTACTGTTTCCGGCGGATACAGTGACGCCGTCAGCCGCTTCAGCACGAACTCCGGCTCAAGGCTCTGATAGAACTGCCACTGCGCATGAACCCGGGCGGGATCGACCTCTGTTCCCGACAACAGCGACTGCGGATCGGCGCCAAGCGGGTCTCGCAGGCCGGCAATATAGAATTGGCCGTCGCTTATCTTTTGGTCTGCAACGATGATGCCCGGCTGGGTCTCCAGTCGCGACACATAGGCGTGCCAGCGCTCCGCCTCGCGCACTTGGGGACTTACGTCACGAACCCCCGAGATATCGAAGACCGGCCCGCCTGCCGAAAGCTGCTGGGCCGCCGCGCGCGCCCGGCTGATCCAGGTGTCGGGAGCCTCACCCTCGGCGACGATGCGGCCATCGACAATCGAAAGTCGCACTGAATCCGGCGGAGCCAGCGACGCCGTCAGCCGCTTCAGCACGAACTCCGGCTCAAGGCTCTGATAAAATTGCCATTGCGAATGAACCCCGGCCGGATCGACTCCCGTGCCTGACAACAGCGACTGCGGGTCGACGGCAAGCGGGTCCCTCAGGCCGGCAATATAGAACTGGCCATCGCGTACCTGCTGTTCGGCAACGATGATGCCCGGCTGGGCCTCCACTCGCGACACGTAAGCCTGCCAGCGCGACACGTAAGCCTGCCAGCGCTGCGCTGATTGCCAGGAAAGAAAGTACCAACCGCCTGCCAGACTCAAAAGCAGCAGGGCAACGGCCGCCACCAGCCACGGAAATCCGTCGTTTGATTCCTCCTGCTTCAGCTCGACGCAGGTCTGCAACTGCGCCTCTACGCTGGCCAGCTGCGAACCGTCGCCGTCAAACTGCTCTAAGGCCTGTGAGCTTTCCTCATGGATGCGAAGCAACACATCGCGAACGATTTCATGCAATTCCTCCGGCGGATTTCCCCGGATCACCGAAACCAGGGTCGCAAACGGTCCAACTTCCGACCAGAGACGAAGCTCGCCGAAACGGATTGTGTCCAGGCCGCTCTGCTCTTTCTCGTTAAATGAGTCTTTTACAAAATCCTGAATCGCACTGAGCATCGAAGAAATGAGCTGAGGATCTTCGCTCGTTGCATTGTCGGCCGTTACATGCGTTATCAAAAGGCCGGAATTCCGATGAATGAGAAACGCATGTTCCACACGGTAGACAAGGGAATGCTTCAGAACAACTGCCGAGAAGCTTGCCCCTGTTCTCCAGGCTTCAAGTCTCCACTTGAGCCCGTGCCAGGTGAATATGTGCCTTAGAGTTTCATTCAGCGACTGAAAGGTCTGGTCGATCTTTTCGCCGATCGACTTGCGAATTGCCGGCAGAAACACCGGGTACAATATGTCCGTCAGCGTGCGCGGGCTCTTCTGGATCGACCGTTGCACAGCCCGTTCGACAGCTGGCGCAAGCGCCTCGCCGAGTTGCGCGTAAGGCGCTCGTCCGGCAGCACTGGGAAGAACGTCGCCCACGGCCGCCGCAAGCTGCTCGGGTTCGTCGAGCAGATGCGTGACGCGTGAAAGCTCCGAGATTTCGCGGCTGACCAGCAACTGCCGCAGCGTTTCCATGCGCGGATCGGCGGTTGGAACCGCCTCGAACTGCGCACGGTAGTCCGGATCAACGTTCCGGGCAATTTCGATCAAAAGACGAGCCAGAGCCTCGCGATCAATCTCTGTATCGTTCGAGGCTGTTCTTTGCGGAAGGTTGAATGGGTCGACGGTGGACGTCAAGGTCCCATCAACTCACTTTCCAGCTACGGTCCGAGTTGCTCTTGCTCCCGACGGGATCCTGATTGAGACATTTTGCAACCTCGACAAACAGGCCAGCCAAAAGATTTCGGTCGGTCTTGACGTTGCTGAGGTCGGCAAACATCTTCTCGATCAGCATCTGAACGCCTTCATTCTTCTGCTTGATTTCCTCACGCAGCAAATGATCGTTTCGATTTATCCGGTCCGAAACGTCGCGCTCGAGCGCGCTCAACTGATCCGACAACGTGCGCACCTGCTTTTCAAGAGCCTGGTTTTGCTCGCGAAGATTCCGGTCGATCTCCTTGTCGGCATCGGCTCGTGAATCTTTTTCGCTCCGCAATTGCCCTGCAAGCGAATCGATCTGCTTCTTTGCATTCGACTCGTACATTTCGAGATTGCGCTTGGCCTCGGACTCGACATCCTTGAAGCGCTGCAACACCCGTTCTTCAAGCTTGGAAAAACGGCGGTCATAGTCCTGCATCTGGTTGCCGAAGAGCAGGTCACGGATCTTGTCGACACCGACGGCGTCGCCGGCGGTTCCGTTTTCGCGGGCCTGAACTCCCATGAAGTTCAGCCCGTTTCCTTCTGTGTTACCTATCAGATTTACGTCCGCCTTCTTTTCTGAAGAAGCGGAATTCGAAGATTCCTTAGCCATCCATATACCCCCATTGAACACATGCCGTCAGGTAAGCATGTCAGCAATCGGGCCGCAAGCCGGATTCGTCTTGACTTATGCCTATTCATGGGGCAGCCGAGCGCGATGGCTAACGGCCCGGCAATGGCAATCAGGGGCGATGCCCTCTTGAAGGCGCGGAGCGTGCGGACGGTTTCGCGTATCCAAAAAGCGGTCTTCAGTCGAACGTCGCCAGCGGCTCGGCATTGATCTCGACCCACTCACAGCGACGGCTTTCGTGGTAAAAAGACTGGAAGGGCGGCGGGAACGACGGGTCGGCGAAGGCGCCGACGGGAATGGCGATCACACCGGGCTGCGTGTCGATGCGATAGTGGACGGCGGCGCCGCACTCCGGACAGAAATTGTAGATGACGCGGCCGCCCTCGTCGCCAGCGCGCGTGAACTGCTTCGCCCGCCCCTCGATCGATACATCAGCTTGCGCAAACCGGACATTGTAGCTGAAGGCGCTGCCGGTGCGGCGCTTGCAGTCGAGGCAATGGCAGACCGAGATGCGCACCGGCTCGCCCGAACAGACGGCTGAAAGCTGGCCGCAGAGACATTGCGCGCGGCGCGTGACCATTGTTTCTTCCTCCCTTCACATCACTGCGTATCGGCGCTGGCCCTCAGTTCCGTCCGCTTCTGTTCCGAAACCATGGCTAGATCCAGCACCTTCTGCAGTTCGGCGGCATGGTGGAATGAAGGCTCGGCCTGCACGCCGCTGCGAACCGCATCGACGAAGCGCTGGTAATTGGTCGGCACCGTGCCGGCGTCGAGCACCTGCCATTTGGCGTTCTCGATATCCTCGCCGACACACGCCTTCAGTTCCGAACCCTCGAGATTGTGCACGACTTCGATGCCGCCCTTGTCGCCATAGATGCGCAGGCGCAATTCGTTGATGTGGCCAGTCGCCCAGCGGCTGGCGTGAACGACGCCAAAGGCGCCGTTGGAGAAATCCAGCGTCATGGCGAAGCTGTCATTGGCGTCGAGGTCGTATTCGCCGATACGGTTGCCTGGCGCCTTGTCGAAGGTGCGCAGCCGGCAAAACACGTGGTCGACGTCGAGTGCGGCGCCATAGCTGGCGAAATCGAGGATGTGGATGCCGACATCGCCGAGCACGCCGTTGGAGCCGTGGTCGCGCGACAGCCGCCACAGCCATTTCGGGTCGGTGCGCCAGTCGCCCCAGAATTTCGAGACCAGCCAGCTCTGTAGATAGGAGGACTCGACGTGGCGGACGGTGCCGATCTCGCCGGCCAGCACCATCTGCCGCGCCTTCTGCAAGGCAGCGACATTGCGATAGGTGAGATTGACCATGTTGACGATGCCGGCGGCCTCAGCCGCTTTGGCCATCTCGCTTGCCTTGCCGAAGTCTTCGGCCAGCGGCTTTTCGCACAGCACCGGCTTGCCGGCCGCGATCAGCGCCATGGTGGTCGGGTGGTGAATGCGGTCGGGCGTGACGTTGGCGACCGCATCGAACTCGCCCCACGCCAGCGCGTCTTCCAGGGATGTGAACCGCTTCGGTATCTTGAACCCGTCGGCAAATTCGCCAACGCGCTTTTCATCGACGTCGACAGCACCGACGATCTCGACGCCGTCGATACCGCCGAAGCGGCGGGCATGCTCCTGCGCCATCCAGCCGGTTCCCAGTATCAAAAGCCGCATTTTCTGCACTCCGAGCGAATTGGTTCGATTCAATCATATGGCGCGGATGGGCTCTAGGCAAACCCATGCGGAAAGCCGCTACGCCTTTTCCTGGATTTTGCTTTAGCGGAAGCCGGCCTCGCCCGAGGCGTGCAGCTTGCCACCACGCTCGACGATCGGCTCCAGCGCCTTGTCGACAGGCACATTCGGCGCATCGAGAATCGCCGACTTGGTGCCTTGCGGGTTGTGCGCCCACTTCACCGCATTGCGCAGCACCTTGTGCACATTGGCGTCGTGGTAGGTCGGATAGGTCTCGTGGCCCGGGCGAAAGTAGAAGACATTGCCGGCGCCGCGGCGATAGGTCAGCCCGGAGCGGAATACCTCGCCGCCCTGGAACCAGGAAATGAAGACGGTCTCCAGCGGCTCCGGCACGGCGAACTGTTCGCCATACATTTCTTCATTCTCGAGCTCGAAATATTCGCTGACGCCATCGGCGATCGGATGGCTGGGACTGGTCACCCAGAGCCGCTCGCGCTCACCCGCCTCGCGCCATTTCAGCGTGCAGGGCGTGCCCATCAGCCGCTTGAAGATTTTCGAGAAATGACCGGAATGGAGAACGATCAGCCCCATGCCTTCAAAGACCCGGCGGGCGACGCGCTCGACGACTTCGTCGGCCACCGCGCCATGATCCTTGTGGCCCCACCAGACCAGCACGTCGGTCTCGGCCAGACGGTCGGCCGGCAGGCCGTGCTCCGGCTGCTCGAGCGTGGCGGTCGAGGCGGAGATCGCCTTGTCGGCATTCAGCGCCTTGGCGATGGTCGTGTGCATGCCCTCGGGATAGAGGGCTGCGACCACCTCATTGGTCCGCTCATGGATGTTCTCGCCCCAAACGACAGCGCGTATTGTCATGATGTCCTCGTGGTGAAGCCGACCCGCAGGGGTCACTCATAGTCTGCCTGGGGGTGAAAAGGGAATAGGCAGTGGGGAATAGGCAATAGGGGCAGAAAAACAATCAACAGGCGATGGACGCTCCTGGGCCCTACTGCCTACTGCCTACTGCCTACTGCCTACTGCCTACTGCCTACTGCCTACTGCCTACTGCCTACTGCCTACTGCCTTACGCTCCCCGGCCTTCCTGAGCGACCCGCGTCAGCGGCTTGGTCAGGCGCGGCACGACGACGAGGCGTTTGATCTTGCCCTTCTTGTAGGCGGCAAGGAAGCGGGCGTAGTCCTTGAAGACGACGCAGCCATTGGATTCCGCACGGCCGCCGCGCAGCATGTAGGTGTGGGCGAGCAGGCCGTCGCGGCCGTATTTGTTGCCGCCGCTGACGGGAGTGAGACGGAGCGCCTCGACGCCATGGAAGCGGGATTCGCGCAGCCGCAGATCATAGGTGTTGGGCGGCGTCGGGCCGACATTCTTCTTGTGCACGAAGCGCGGCTGGTCGACCATCGAACCCAGCCCCGAATGGGCCTCCAGCCGCGAGCCGTCCGGCATGTAGACGGTCTTGGCCGAGATATCGTAGACGGCGACGCCGCCGCCCATTCCGGGCGTGGCAAACAGATCCTTGAAGGCGCGACCGACACCGCCCGCCGGGACGTCCGGCTTGGCATAGGCCAGCATCTCGCCGGCCTGTGTCTTCGACCGTTTGCCAGGCTTGATCCGGCTTGATTGGATGCTCTGGCTGTCTGGCACGCCAGGCAGTGCGGCGACCTCCGAAGTACTGCGTGGCGAGCGCGGCGACGAATTGCCCGGCGACTGGGGTGCGGGGCTCTCGGCCGTCCTGTCGGTCTGTGGCTTGGCTGCCCTGGGCTTGCTGGCTTGCCGAGCCTCGGCAGGCTGAGCGGTTTCGGCGCGTGGACGCCAACCGGGCAACGCAATGTTGTCGGGCAGATCGTCCTGCGGCGGCAGCGAAGCGACCTGAACCTCGGCCTGCTCAGGATCCTGCCCTCCGGCGATTGCTTCAACGGCCGGCGGCGGGGCCAGCATGTCAGCGTCTTCCGGCAAGCTGTTGGCCAGCGCCAGCGCCAGGCGCGACGAGCGTTCGATCTCAGCCACTTCCGGCCCAAAGCGTTCCGAGGCCGGGCCATGCTGATCGGGCAGCCGGACTTCGGCGAAACGGGCAGCGACCGGAAGGCTGGCAAGCATGAAGGGCGCATTCGAGGCCTTGGCGAAGGCGGCAGCCAGCTTTTGCGGCGACAGCTCTGCCTTGGCCACCACGCCGTCGAAGCGCATGCCGCGCGAAGTGGCGAGAGCGACGCTGGTGTTTGGCGCAATGTTTGAGGCGACACTGCTCGGGGCCACAGCGTGCGCGGCCGGCTTCAGCCGCGCCATCTTGCCGTCATGCGCGAAGTTCGCGGCGGCATGCGCGCAGCCGGCGTCGCATTGGCTGAGCAGCGAGGTCTGTAATTTTTGCGCCGAAAGCCGAGGCGCCCACGAATTGGCGAGGCTGCGGCGCGAATCGGCAAGTGCTGCGTTCGGCAGAAGCAGACTGCGCGGAAGGCTGTTGGAAGCGGCGGTGAGCGAGGTGCCGAGCGAATAGAGGCCGGCCATGGTTGCCACCGACCACAGCGCCAAGGCCGCGCCGACAACCGGCACCACCACCCAGCGCTGGCCGGATCTCTTCGAAGTCAAACCCCGTTCAGGAGTGTCGCCCCGGTCTTTCAAACGCAAAAACGCCATACAACCACTCTCAATCGGCATGCAGGCTTGCGACCCTCGCATCCGTGACATCCACAGTTCGCTGGTGCCCCCTGCACCTTTCGCGTCTGTTGCCGATTGAATCAAAAGATGGACAAAGTTGGTTAACCAATCCCTCCATCAGCCACCGATTATGCGGCGCCTGATACGAAAAAAAGAGCACTCCGTGGTCTGCGCCACGGTAGAAATGCTCTCCCTCACCCCCGCCTTGCTGCCCGTTTTTGCGATCCAAGTCAAGGAAACGCTGCGTCAGCCTGCTGCAAGCCTGTGCTGATTGCCCGCTGATCGGCCTTCTCAATCAGTTGACCTTCCGGTGGCTGGAAGGTCTATCTGATTAGAGACGGAGACCTCCGGCGACGGAAATTTACCGATGAGAACCGGCATCACGACCGAAGAATCCGACTGCAGGTCGAACCCCTGCTGCGGCTGGCTGATCACGGATGGATGGGGCAAGGACATGGCGCCGTGAGATGGACTGTGAAAGCGGCGCTGCTGTGGCTGGTCTGTGCCCTTACGATGGCCGCCTCCGTCGGCAGCGGACCGATCGTCGCGGCCCGCCAGGCGTCGATGAAGGAGATGGCGGCGGCTGCGAAAACCATTGCCGGCATGTTCGACCGCAGGCAAGCCTATGACGCGGCAGCCTTCAAGGCGGCTGCGGACACGCTGCGCGCGCGCACCGGCCCTGCCCTGATTGCCGAATTTCCCAGCGGCTCGCTTGGACCGCCTTCGCAGGCTAGGCTGGTGATCGATCAGTCACGGGAATTCGAGGCGCTGGCAAATCATATCGGGGCGCTGGCGCGCGCGCTGGCCGCCAAGGCCCAAAGCGCGCCGGCCGTCATCACCGATGACATGCGCATGGGCACCGGCCTGGCGATGCGCGGCGGCAGCCTGCTCGGCAAGCACTCGATTCCAGAGGAAGCCGATCCGACCAAACTGCCGGCGGAGCATATCCTGCATCTCATCCTGCAGGATTGCTCGACCTGTCATTCGAAATTCCGGCAAAAGGTACAGTGAAGCAACATTATCCGGCGGAGCATTTCCTTGCTGGCCTGCGCCACAGCCACTTTGCATACAAGTAAATTCGTTTGTGCTAATATATCGAGGATCGTGCATATCCATGCATGACGAGCATCGGGAGGATGCAATGAAAACCATGAATCGCAGGTCTGCAATTGCCCTCGGTCTGACGACCGCCGCGGTAGCGCCTTTGTTCACCTTGGCGGCATCGGCAAAAATCAAGAAATACGGCCCGAAAGAGGGCAAGGAGATTGCGCCCGGTGTCAGGGTGGTGGAGGTCGGCACCGGCAATGCAGACATTCCCGCCTACAAGAGCATCGCCATTATCGACGTTGTGTTTCAGCCCGGAGCACATGCTCCTCAAACCGTGATGGACAACGACATGGTGTGCACCATTACCTCAGGTGCATTCACGATCAAGAAAGCGGACAAGGAATTCAAGCTCAAGACGGGTGATATGTACACCTGCTCCAAGGGCAAGACCGATGAAGCGACGAATACAAGCAAGGAGGTCGGCGTGCATCGCATCGCCGTATTGATACCCGCATAGCAGATGGAATTCCGGCCGGACCACGCCGTCGCGAGTCCGGCCGGCCAGACGAGGCGATCTCGTTCCGTCGTCAGCGCGGCCATCTCACGCCAGCCACTCCCTGATCGCCGGGCGGGCGGGAACGGCGCGCATGTGGTCTTCGCGCTATGGCTTTGTTTGGGCATGATCTTTTGGGGAAGCTGGCTTGGTTTCACAATCAACGGCTAGGTCGAATGGCTAATCAATCAGCGCATCCACGTGGCCAATACGGAGATCGAAAACCGCACGAGCTTTGCCGGCCACCAGGCGGTGTTCGAGGCGATCGAGCGCCGCGACCCGGAAGCGGCCGGCCAAGCGATGCGGGCGCATCTGGAAAACGCCCGGCGCAAGTTCAATTCAGGTTCGGGCAGATTGGACTAGCCCGGCAGACGCGGCAGCGCTCTGGCGCAAAGCAAAAAGCCCGCCGTTCAAAGCCGGCGGGCTCCCTTCAATCATACAGCGCGATCCGGTCGTCGATAACCAGGACGACCGAATTTCGGCCTCAGCGGCTGGTTGCGCTCAGGGGGCGGGCTTCGACGGGTTTGAAGCAACCAGCGATCCGAGTTTGCCGGCTTTGGCCAGACTCGGCTTTTCGTAAGTTTTCTTCACAGAATCCCTCCTCTAACGGCATCAATTTCCTCTGCCGGGCCTGTTTTGTCAAATCTGGCAGCAGTCCGTCACAGGTCCCGGCGGCAATTCGTGCCCTTACGCCGGCTCGCGCTTGAGCGCCTGCGCCATGCAGTGAATGCCGCCGCCGGTCTTGGAAATCTCGCTCATGTCGACGGCAGCAACCTCGAAGCCGCGTGCCTTGAGCTGGCCGATCAGCGACTGGCTCGACGTCGGCGCGATGACCCTGTCCTTGCCCAGCGACATGAAGTTGCAGCCGAGCGCCATCGTGTCCTGGAAGGGCACGTCGATGATCTCGTGGCCCTTGCCCTTCAGCCAGTCGACAATGCCGGGCTCGGTGCAGGCGAGGCACACCGCGGTGAGCTTTTCAGCGATCGGCACCACCATCAGATCGATATGGACATAGTATTCGTCGATGAAGGCGAGGCGCGTTTCCCAGCCTTCCTTTTCGAACCAGTCCTGCACCTGCCGGGCGCCCTCTTCCTGCGTGCGGGCGCCGCCGCAGCCGATCAGCACCACGCCCTCCTCGATGACGTTGAAGTCGCCGCCTTCGAAGGTGCCAGCCGTGACCATGTCGTAGATGGGGATGCCGAGCTTTTCATAGGTGCGGATGGCGGCATAGTTCTCGCCGCGCCGCCACCAATTGGCCATGGCGGTGATGAAGGCGCCGTAGGGCGTCATGACGCTGGAGTCTCTGGAATAGACCTGCATCGGCAGTTCCGGCGTCGGCTCGTGCCAGTGGATGTTGACGCCGAAATGCTCGTAGGCGGCGACGAGGTCCTTGTGCTGCGCCTGCGCGATCTGGACGTTGCAGGGCGCTTCGCGCAAATGCTTGCGCGAGAGCGAGCTGGTCGAGAGGTGGCGCAGGAAGTTTGGCGAGCCGAGCAACACGTCTGTCAGCACGTCGGTCTCATTGGCAAAGCCCCATGATGTCAGCGGCTTGGTGCCGCCGGCGGGATTGCGGCGCTGCAGCGAGAACGGTTCGGCGACGATGCGGTCATGGACGGTCATAAGGTTCTCCTCGATTTGACTATGCAGCTTGATTGGATTGGCTGCTCGGAATCCACCAATCGCGTCCGCGCGCGGTGGTGACATATTCCGGCCAGCGGAAATTGATCGGCGGGTCATAGTCGCAAAGCGGCGCGATCCAGTTCGAGCCGCCGACGCCGCCGCCAGTGCGGGTGACGAATTCGTCCATGGCCGCATCGCGCGCGGACTTGTCCTCGAGCAGGCGGAGGGCTGCAAGCGCAACCGTCTTGGCGGCGCAAATGACCATCGGGTCGATGGTGGCCGAGATACCGCCCAGCGCGTTCATCGCCCAGGATGGATAGGCATGGCCATTCGCCGAGCGCAGCGCCGGGCGGGCGACATAGAAGCGTGCGGTCGGCGTGTGCCACGACATGTCGGTGTAGTCGTCGGAGGTCGAGTTGATCTGCGACGGAGGCAAATCGCGGCGCAGGATTGCCTCGGCCTCTTGCGGCGCAACCAGCCGCTCCATCTCGTCGATGAAAGGGTTGTCGGTCGCGGTGCCGCCGGCATTGACCTGGACCTCGCGACCGATCGCTTTCGCCGCCTCGTCCCAGTTCGGAGCGCCAACGGTGGACAGCGCCTCATAGGCAATCCCTGCCATGGCGTGATTGGCGAGGCCCGGCCGCGACTTCGACACCCAATGGCGCTCATAGCGACAACCGCTAATCGCCGCGGCCGCGGCCGCATTACGGTCGAGCACCGCGGTGACCTGCTCTGCCATGGCAATGGTCGGCACGCGGATCATGTACTGGATCTCGGCCAGCCCCGCCGGCAGATTGTCGGCGGTCGCCTGCCCGGCGGTGAGGATCGCCTCGCTGATCGACCAGCCGCCCTGGTGGGGTAGCATGGAATCGCGCAGTGCCTTGGAGGCCATGTACATCGTCATCAGTGCGTCGTTGGCGCCGGGCGCCCGCACCGCCGAATGCGCCTGCGGGATCGGCGCGCCATCGCTTGCGCGAACCCAGTTTTCGGGTTCGTCGCAGACAAAACGGTAGATCATCGCGTAGGCCGCGCCGCAATGCGTGTCCCAACGCGCCGTGTTGCAGAGCGGCAGCATATAGAAGGGATGGAACGAGATCATGCCGGCAAGGCCGTCATAGTAGCCCTTGGCCGCATGGATCGGCTTCGAGCCCCTGACCTTCTCGGCCGGCTCGCCGGTGAAGCGCAACGTCCCCTCGATGCCGTGGCGTTGCATTGCCGCCTTGGTGGCGAGAAGTCCGCCGAGGCCGGCAATGCCAAGCCCGGAATGCGGATCGGTGTGGCCGCCGGCCTCGCTGCCGAGGCCCGGCCGCGATCGCTTCACCGTTGCCGCGTCCTGGCAGTTGCCGGGCACGGCGTCGTATTCGCCGTACATGCCGATGGTCGGCCCCGGGCCGTTCGTCCAGTGGGCGCAAAAGGCGGTCGGCATGCCGGCCGACCCTTCCTCGACCGAAAAGCCCTCATGCTTCAGCCGCGCGACATACCAGGCCGCCGACTGGTATTCGCGCCAGGCTGTTTCGCCGAAATCGAAAATGGTGCGCGTCCACGCCGACAGCGACGGCTGGATGCTATCGAGACAGGCAAGCGCGGTGGCTTGCGCCGAGGTCGTCACCGGTTTCTCCATGCGGCCCAAGAAAGCAGTGAAGCGGCATTGCAAAAAGTGATATGTTTTTCCGGTTCATGCAAATTCGGTTCACCTGAGGCCTCTTGCGAATACCTTCCACACAGGCGCTGCGCGCCCTCGACAGTTTTGCCCGTCACGGCAGTGTCTGGCGCGCAGCCGATGAACTGCATTTGACCCGCAGCGCCGTCAGCCATCAGTTGCGGCTGCTCGAACGCGACCTCGGCTTCGACCTGCTGGAGCGCATCGGCAAGTGCGTGGCGCTGACACCGCGCGGCCAGCGCTATGCCGCCGATGTGAGAAAGGCGCTGACGGTGCTCGGCGATGCGGTGACGCGCCAGGCCGGCACGGGCGTCGGCGGTTCGTTCGCCGTTTCCTGCACGCCGGGCTTCGCCTCTCTGTTTTTATGCACGCATATCGGCGAGTTCCGGCAAATGTATCCGGATGTGGCGCTGTCGATCCTGACGCCGCGGCGGCTGGACGATGTCAGCAATCCGGACGCCGATGCCTTCATTGCCTTCGGCGTCGGCAACTGGCCGAACCGCTCGGTGGAGTTGCTGTGCGAAATCTCGTTCACGCCACTTTGCAGCCCGACACTGCTCAACAAGGTCGGCGGCTTTTCAAAACCGGCCGACGTGCTGCGCGCCAATCTCCTGCATCTCGGCGACACCGAGGACTGGGCGCGCTGGCTGGCGCTGTCCAAGGTGGAAAACCCCGACACCGAAGGCGGCATCTTCTTCTCGGACATGAACCTCGTTTTTTCCGCGGCGATCGCCGGCCAGGGCATCGCCATGGGCGACGAGTTGACCAGCCGCCGGGCGCTGAGCGAAGGCCGTCTGGTGCGCCCCTTCGATATCGCGATCCCCTCGCCGCGCTCGTATTTCCTGGTGTCGGAACATGCCAAGGCCAGCCACCCGGTGCTGGAAGCATTCAATGGGTGGTTGAGGTCGAAGCTGTCGGAGAACCGGATCAGCCCGTACTAGCCTCCCATCCGTGAATCAAATTTGCCGATCAGGCGAAAACTATTCGGTTGCGGTGAGCCGGGGCCCTGCCCTACGCTCAAGCTACGACCAAGGAAGAGGCAGGATGCAGCAACCCGGCCGGGCCGCAGAGATCAAGGCAATCGGGATCGGCAAGAGCTTCGGCTCGTTCCGGGCGCTGGACGACCTGACGCTCAATATCGGCCGTGGCGAGTTTTTGACGCTGCTCGGCCCCTCCGGCTCGGGCAAGACCACCTTCCTGATGATCCTGGCAGGCTTCGTGCAACCGACCGCCGGCAAGCTTTTCAGCGACGGTTTCGACATCACCGATCGGCCGGCAGAGCAGCGCGCCGCCGGCATGGTGTTCCAAGGCTATGCGCTGTTTCCGCATATGTCGGTCGAGGCCAACATCGCCTTCCCGCTCAAGGTGCGCAAGAAATCGGCCTCCGAGATCAAACGCCGCGTCGCCGAGATGATCGAGCGCGTCGGGCTGAAGGGCCATGAGACGAAACTGCCGGCGCAGCTTTCCGGCGGCCAGCAGCAGCGCGTGGCACTGGCGCGCGCGCTGGTGTTCGAACCCGGCGTGCTGCTCCTCGACGAACCCTTCTCGGCACTGGACAAGGGCCTGCGCGGCCAGATGCAGGCCGAAATGAAGCGGCTGCATCAGGAGACCGGCACCACCTTCGTCTTCGTCACCCACGACCAGAGCGAGGCGCTGGCGCTGTCGTCGCGCGTCGCCATCTTCAACCATGGCAAATTGCTGCAGGTCGGAGCGCCGGACGAGGTGTATGACCGGCCGGCCAACCGCTTCGTCGCCGAGTTCCTGGGCGAGATCAACATGCTGCCGTTGAAGGGGGTCAAGCCCGCCGACAATGGCTCGACGGGCCTCTGCGAGGACCGCGCGGTCAACATGCTCTGCAAGGCCGAGAAAGTCCATGGCGATGCGATCCTGGCGATCCGGCCCGAGCATATGTCGATCGCGCGCGAAGCCGCCGCCGGCGAGAATGGCATCGCCGCCACCGCCATCGGCTCGACCTATCTGGGTGCGGCGACCAAACTCGATCTGACGACGCGCCAGGGCGCCAAGGTGACCGTCTCGGTGCCGAACGAGGTCGCGGCGGCGGCGCTGAGCAAAGGCAATTCCGTCTGGCTGACCTGGCCGGCGGAAAAGGGTTTCCTCCTTCCGGACGGAGGATGACGACGAGAACGGCGAAGTCTTCCAGCAAAGAATCTGGAGCGCGCCATAACCACCGGAACCAACAACGAAAAAGGGGAACTAAAATGACAGACCAAAGCAAAAAACAAGCCATGGACGCGCTATCCGCCCGGGCTGTGCGCGGCGAGATTTCGCGCCGGCAATTCACCCAGCTTGCAGCCTTCGTGCTGGCTGGCACGCCGATGCTGCTGCGCTCGACCGGCGCGTTTGCGCAGGCCAAGGAACTGGTGCTGGTCAACTGGGGTGGCGATGCCCTCACCGCTTATGACGCCGCCTATGGCCAGGCCTTCACTAAGGAGACCGGCATCGCCGTCAAGATGGACGGTTCGGGCCCGACCGAAGGCGCGATTGCCGCACAGTTCAAGAGCGGCGCGCCGACCTGGGATCTCGTCGATGTCGACCCGTTCTCGGCCATCACGCTCGGCGCCCAGGGTGCGCTCGAGCCGATCGACTACGCCGTCGTCGACAAGAAGAAGATGCGCGACGGCTTCGGCTGGGAATACGCGGCCTCGACCTATTTCTTCTCCTACGTCATCGCCTATGACTCGGAGAAATACGGCAAGGACGCGCCGACCGGCATGGCCGACTTCTTCGACGTGAAGAAGTTTCCGGGCAAGCGCTCGCTCTACAAATGGGGCGTGTCGAGCTGGGAAGCCGCACTTCTCGCAGACGGCATCGCGCCGGCCTCGCTCTACCCGCTCGACCTGAAGCGCGCGCATGACAAGATCGCCGCCTTCAAGGAAAACGTCGTGGCCTATTGGGGCGGCGGCGCCGAAAGCCAGAGCGTGCTGCTCAACGGCGAAGCCTCGATGGCGATCGTGTGGTCGACCCGCGCCTCGCTGATCGAGCAGGATTCCGGCGGCAAGATCAAGTTCATCTGGGATCAGGGCCTGATTTCGCCCGGCGCGCTGGCCGTGCTCAAGGGCAACCCCGGCGGCAAGGACGCAGCGATGAAGTTCATCGCCAGCGCCCAGGATCCGCAAAAGCAACTGGTGATGTTCGACAAGCTCGGACAGGGTCCGGCCAATCCGGCCGCCGATGCGCTGATCCCCGCCGACAAGAAGCGCATCAACCCGGTCGATCCCGAAAACATGAAGAAGCAGATCGCGCTCGACATGGACTGGTACGCCAAGAATTACGGGGCAGCACTCGACGAATACACCAAGATCATCTCGGCCTGACCAGGCCGGGCACGAGCTTCGATGAGAGGCACCCTCTCCGACAGGATGGGCGCGGCGGTGCTGATGGCGCCGCTGCTGCTGTTCCTTGTGCTGGCCTACGCCTGGCCGTTCCTCGGCGTCGTCAAGTGGAGCGTCACCTTGCCGACACCGGGGCTCGGCCAGTATGGCGCGCTCGCCACCGATGCCCTGGTGCAGTCTGTGTTCATCCGCACGCTGCGCATCGCGCTGATCGTCACCGTGATTTCCGTGGCGGCGGCATACGCCATCACCATGGTGTGGGTGCGCGGCAGCCCGGCACAGCGCATAATCGCTGAATTCTGCATTCTCGTCCCCTTCTGGATCTCGGTGCTTACCCGCGCCTTCGGCTGGGTGGCGCTTTTGTCCAACCGCGGCCTGATCAACACCTGGCTGCAATCGATCGGCTTCATCTCCGAGCCGCTGGCGCTGGTGCGCAACGAGTTCGGCGTCATCGTCGGCATGACGCATTTCCTCATTCCCTTCGCGGTGTTCCCGCTGGCCTCCGCCATGCGCAGCTTCGACGAGCGCGTGCTGCTCGCGGCGCGCGGGCTCGGCTCCAGCCGCATGCGCACCTTCTGGACCGTGTTCGTGCCGATGACGCGCTCCGGCATCATCGGTTCGGCGATGATCGTGTTCGTCTTCTCGCTCGGCTTCTTCGTCACGCCGGCGATCCTCGGCGGCGGCCGCAGCGTGATGATCGCCGAGCTGATCTATCTCCGCATCTTCCAGAGTCCCGACTGGGGACTGGGTGCGGCGATCAGCGTCGTGCTGGTGCTGTTCGTCGGCGCGCTCATGGCGCTGCTGTTCCGCTATGTCAGACCGAAGCAACTGATCTGATGCCGACCTATCGCCCCGGTCCCGTCTCGCTGATCCTCGCCGTGCTGGTGGCACTGTTCCTGCTGCTGCCGCTGCTGGCGGTCATCCCGGTGTCGCTGACGCCAAGCCGCATGCTGGCTATGCCGACGGGCGAACTGTCGCTGCGCCACTACCGCGCGCTGATCGAGGATCCGCGCTGGTTCGACGCCATCCTGCTGTCGATCCGCATCGGCATCGTCAGCAGCGTCATCTCCACCGTGCTGGCGCTGTGCTTCAGCCTTGGCGCCTGGATGTTCCAGCCGCGATTTACCGCCGCCCTTGTCGGCTTCGTGCTGTTGCCGATGGTGGTGCCGCCGGTGGTCTCGGCGATCACGCTCTACTTCCTGCTGACGTCGATCTCGGGCATGAGCTCGTTCTTCGGCTACGACACCTGGCTCGGCGTCGCCATGGCGCATTCGGTGATGACGGTGCCTTTCGCCACGGTGCTGATCCTGGTCGCGCTCAGCCAGCTCGACCGCCGCATCGACCTTGCCGCGCGCGGCCTTGGCGCCGGCGTGTGGGAACGCGCCACGCGCATCATCATGCCCAACATCAGGTTCGGCATCGTCACCGCCGCGCTGCTGTCCTTCGTGCTGTCCTGGGAAGAGATCGGCGTCACCCTGTTCATCACCTCGGTCAACGCCATCACGCTGCCGCGGCTGATGTGGATGGGCCTGCGCGACAACATCGACCCGGCGATCGCCGCGCTCTCGGTGATCCTGATCATCATCACTGTGCTGGTGCTGGCGGTGAGGACTGTGGTGGTGAAGATGCGCGGCGGGCACTGAGCCAAGGTGGCCAACAACAATCGGCGATAGCCAAGCCGCTGTGTGAAGGGCGTTACGGACGGTGAGCGCCGGGTACATTACGCGGCGTCATGGGAAACCTGCCGCTGGTGACATTTGCCTTCGTGTCGGTGCTCGGAATGGCGGTTCCGGGACCGGACGTCGTGCTCGCCATCACCAACGGCTCCCGCTACGGTTTTCGACGCGCGTTTCTCGGCATGGCCGGCGTCGTACTGTCTGATTTCATTCTTATCAGCATCGTCGCGCTGGGCTTCGGCGCTCTTCTGCTGGCTTCGGAATTCTATCTCTCGGCTCTCAGGATGTTCGGCGCGGGCTATCTGCTTTTCGTCGCCATCGGTACCCTGCGCACCGCATCCCGACCTTCGTTCAACCCTAACCTTCCCGAAACACGCCATTCAGCCAAGGCACTCGTTGGGCGCTGCTTCCTGGTGGCGGTCACAAATCCGGCGGCCTGGCTGCTTTTCCCCGCGATCCTGCCGCATTTTGTCCGCGTGGATGAGCCGATCGCGATCCAGTATGGAATCCTGGCCATTATCGCCGCGCTTGCCGATGTGTTTGTGCTGACGTTTTACGCAGCCCTTGGCGCGCGGGCTGCAAGGCTTCTGGCTGGGCCAAACGCCGTGTGGATCGACCGGTTTTACGGTATCGCCCTGCTTGGTCTTTCGAGCACTTTGATCCTGCAATCCCTCGGCCATCTGAGATAGTCGACACAGGAACACACAGGCCCGGATTTTAGCAATCGGCCCGCAGTCAGCTTGCGAAGAATCTCGACAGCCTTGCAGCCGTGTCTCCGGGGTGCTCTTCCGGGAAGAAATGCCCACCCTTGACCGAGCCGCCTCCGACGTTATCAGCCCATTGCCGCCAGATCGCCAACGGGCCGCCCTCCTCCGCATACCAGTTCTCTAACCCGCCCTCGCCGCTCCAGAGCGCAAGCAGCGGGCATCTGATGCGACAGCCATTAGTCTGGTCCTGCGCGTCGTGCTCGCGGTCGATGCCTGCGGCGGCGCGATATTCCTCGCAGATGGCGTGGGCATGGGCGGGATCACGCAGCGCCTCGATATAGGCGGCCCTGACCTCAGCGGGAAAAGCATCTGGAGCCGAGCCCCAGCCTGCGATCGCATTGTCGACAACTGCGTCGGGTGCTGCGGACAACAGGCGCTCAGGCAGCGGTTCCGGCTGGGCGAGCAGGCTCCATGGCCAGAAGGCCAGCGCCAGCCTGGCATCGGCCCGATCCCAGGCGGAGGCCGTGGGGACGATGTCGAGAACGGCGACTTTCGACACGGTTTCGGGATGGTCGAGCGCCAGCCGGTAGGCGACGCGACCGCCACGGTCGTGGCCGGCAACCATGAAACGGTCGAAACCGAGAACGTCCATAACCTGCACCATGTCGCGCGCCATCGCTCGTTTGGAATAGGCGGCATGATCGGCAGTGGAGACTGGACAGCCGCTTTGGCCGTAGCCCCTGAGATCGGCGGCAACCACGCTGAAGTGCGATGCCAGGGCCAGCGCTATGTCGCGCCACATCACATGCGTTTCGGGAAAGCCATGCAGGAGCAGCAGCGGCGGCCCTGAGCCACCGGCCCTGACGAAGATCGATGTCTCCTCCATTTGAACGGTCCTGGCGTCAAAGCCCGCAAACATCAGCTGCCGCCAACCAGTCCGTGGCTGGAACGGATTCGCAGCACCTGGACACCCTTCGGCAATTCGATCAGGAACTCCTTGTCGCGGTCGAGATGGTGGATGCTTTGCGGATCGCCGCCGGTAAAGGCGGCCATCGCCTCGACGCTCTCCCAATAGGAGATGGTGATGAATTCCGAATGTGTCGGCGTGTCCTCGCGAAAGGTCTGCACGCCAAGCGCTTTCTCGATCAGCGGCTTGATGCCGGCCTCGTAATTGTAGCGCTCATAGGCATCGGCCTTGTCGGGCAAGGTCCTGCCGCGCCAGATGCGCGCAATGGTGGGCGTCTTCGGTGCCATCTCCTATAACACCCGAAGGCGCGCCGCGTTCCGACTATCCTGACTGGCCGCACAACTGGCTGATAGTCGACGTATGGCAAAGGTTCCGTACAGTAACTTGCACTGGACACGCGGCTATCCTGTCAAGCCCAAACGTGCTCTCTTGTGCTCAACTTGGGAGGGCACAATGAAACTACGTCTAGCTTTCGCTGTATTCACCGCAGGAATTTTCTTCGCATTGTCGGCTGCCTCGGCCGGACAAGGGGAACAGCAAAACATCAACTTCCTGGCTCGGATGTCCGATGCAAGGTTAAATTTGGCCGCCAGAATGGCCGGTGACCTCGTTGGCGTAAGGCAAAGATGTCCGGCGTTGAGGCCAACGGAAGACGGAAAAGCAATTTTCGCCGTCCCGGTCCTTTTGTATGATGGGCGGGACAAACACCTGACCCCAGACCCCCGAAAGTTCAACATGGCCATCCATACCTATGAGAGGGCTTTCGCAATGGCGGCCCAGAGATCGGCAAGTTGCCAAAGCGAGAGGGCCAAATACCCGAAACTTTACCGGTAGATGGCTAACAAGGACGACCTTCAGTCTCCGGCGCCGCGACGCCTCACCTAACGTATTGAAACTATTGGCAGGATTCGAACCTGTGACCATCGGCTTAGAAGGCCGGTGCTCTATCCGGCGGAGCTACGGGACCGCTGCCGTCAGCGAACGCGCCCTACCTTCAGGCAGCATGCAGGGTCGGGATGGCGCTAACGTCAACTTCGCGCTCCGCATGCCAGGCATCATACGCGGCCTGCATCCTGAGCCAGATCGCGGCAACATCGCCGAACATCTTGCCAAGGCGGGCGGCCACGGCAGGCGATACCGGCTTCTTCTCACGGATGATATCGTAGAGCTGCTGGGCGCGAGATTCAGAGCAGATTGGCGATTTCCACCTTGGTCTTGCCGGTGGCGGGAACGATGTCGTCGAGCAACGCGCCAGGATGGGAAGGGCAGCGCTCGGTCGTTCTGTTTCCGTTCGTACACCTTCAGAGTGCTACCCATATGCCAGGTACAAACCGTAACCTATGTGTCCGGAATGGACCCCCGGCAAAATTGGCGATCCCGACAGGATTCGAACCTGTGACCATCGGCTTAGAAGGCCGGTGCTCTATCCAGCTGAGCTACGGGACCGCTGGCCGGCATTTGATATCTTGGCCGGCTGGTGTCTATGTGCCAGGCGCTGACCGCCGGTCAATGCGTCCAGGGTATCCTGCGGTCATAGCGGAAATTTTCCGCATAGGAAATCTGCCGGCGCTTGGTCTCTTTCGGCTCCTCGACACGGAAGGCCAGCCCCTGCTTTTCGGCATAGGCCACCGCTTCTTCCCTGGTGTCGAAGGTCAGCCTGATCTGGCTCAGCATGTCGCCCGATGTGGTGTAGCCCATCAGCGGGTCGATCTTCTTGCGTTGGGCGGGATCGAATTCCAGCACCCAATGGCCGGTCTTGGCCTTGCCGGACTGCATCGCGGTTTTGGCTGGGCTGAAAATTCGCGCGGACATGGGCACCTCGTAGCTGCGTTGGCGGTAGCGCCGCCTTATTTCAGTCAATACTGTGCAACACTGCCGACGGCAAGGCCGAAGCGGCCTGCAACCAGGCCGCTTCGGCAGCGGCATCGGCCCGATACACTGGCGTAGCATCAAAAGTCATGGTCATGATGGCGACACAAAGAGGCATGGACGCAGGGATTTTGCACGCCGAGGCCGACAGCCAAGCGATTTTCGACGGCGCGATCGTGATCGGCGCCGGGGCAGCCGGCTTGACCGCAGCCCATGCGCTGCTCAAGACCGGCGTGCCTGTGATGGTGTTGGAAAAGGAAGCCCGGCTGGCCGAGCCATGGCACGGGCGGCACGAGCGACTGCATCTCAACACGCATCGCGACCTTTCGGCGCTGCCGGGCGTTTCCTTTCCTGCCGGCACCCCTGCCTTTCCGCACCGAAACACCATCATCGGCCATTTGAACGAATTCCACGCCATGCACCGGCTGCCGGTCGAGTTCGGCATCGCGGTCGAGGAGATTGGCTTCGAGGGCGACCACTGGCTTGTGCGGACCAGTGCCGGGCCGCGGCTGGCGCGCCATGTCGTCATCGCCACCGGGCGCGACCGGCAGCCCTTCATCCCGGCCTGGAAAGGCATGAAGGCCTTTGCCGGACGCATCATCCATTCGGCCGCATTCGGTAACGCCAAGGCCTATGCGGGCAAGAAAGTGCTGGTCGTCGGCGCCGGCAATTCCGGCTTCGACGTGCTCAATCACCTGGCGGCAGCCGGCACGGGACAGATCTGGCTGTCGGCGCGCAACGGTCCGGCACTGCTGCCCAAGCGCCTCGGCCAGATCGCCGTCCACCGGTTTTCGCCGATCCTGGCGCGGCTGCCGTTCAAGCTCGCCGATGCGGTGATGGCGGCGACGCAGCGATGGGCCTTCGGCGACCTCACGGCTTACGGCCTGCCGCCGACGCCTTCGGGCGGCGCAAGCCGGCTGGCGTCGGATTATACCGCCATCGCCACCGATGACGGCGCCGTCGATGCCATCAAGGACGGCAGGATCATCGTGCTGCCAACCGTGCGGGAATTTACCGGCGACACGGTCGTTTTCGACGATGGCGCGACGATCCAGCCTGATATCGTCATCGCCGCGACCGGCTACCGCACCGGGCTCGAGGCCATGCTGGGCAAGCTCGGCGTGCTCGACCAAAAGGGCGTGCCGCTGTTCAACGGCGCCGACAGCGACCCGAAACTGCCGGGCCTGTGGTTCACCGGCATGCGGCCAAGCATCCGTGGCTGCTTCGCCAATGCTCGCATCCAGGCCAAGGCGATCGCAGCCAGGATTGCGCGGGAGCGCAGACCGCCAAGCCCCGTTTGATGTTTTAGGGGTTGCGCGACAGGGTCCGGAACCGTATACGCCGCAGGGCCTCGGAGTGTAGCGCAGCCTGGTAGCGCATCTGGTTTGGGACCAGAGGGTCGGGAGTTCGAATCTCTCCACTCCGACCATTTTTTCCCACAAAGCCAGTCCTTGCCCAAGGTCACTCCCAAGGTCGCCAATGGCTGCCTCGCCGGTAGCGCATGGCGGCACGCATTGCCCAAGCAGCAGCCGCTCGCCGATCGGACCCTACATTGGAACACCAGTTCGCTCCGAGAGTTGTGTATGTTCAACCCCAGGAGCAAACAATGAAAACCCTTCTCATCGCCTCGATGATCGCGTTCGCCGGAACGGCGGCTTTGATCGCACCGGCGAAAGCCGCCAGTCTGACTATCCAGTCCGATGACGACGATCAATATTCGTCCGACGATGGCGATATACAGATTCTTCGCCATCACCAGCGCCACAAAGACTATAGCGACGACTATGGCGACGACTACAGCGACAACCAGGATGGCCAATGGCGGCGCCACCATCGCCATCACCGCTGCCATATCGAACTGGTCAGGCACTGGCGCCATCACCACAGGGTCGTCGAAGAGGTCAGGGTCTGCGGCTGATCCGATCGCTTTGGACCTGCTCCGGCCGGGTTGGCGGCCGGAGCACCAATCTGACCTAAAGCGCGTCGCATTTGAACGGACTCACGGACGCGCTTGAGGTCTTGTTTGATGCATGTGGTTCTCTTAAAACCGGGGGCGCTTGAGCGACATGCATCAGGCGCCCGTGTCATCGAACAGCATCCCTTCGGCGGGTTTGGCTGAAAATCGACGCAGGGATAATCCCCTCGCTTCCACCTCTACCGCCGGTCTAAAAGTACGTCGCGCTGAAACGTATCCAGGTGATGCATGTCGTTCTCTCAAAACCGGGACCACTTTTGAGCGACATGCATTAGACTCCGGGCAAAGGGGAGATTCTGGATGCTTGGTCTCGAGACATGGCTTTCGCTGATTGGCCCTGCCTACTTCGCTTACATCGGCATCACGGTTCCGTTCGTCGTCGTCTGGGCCATTATCTGTGCAGCCCTGTGGATCTGGAACAACCGGCCGAGCAAGAGGCAAGGCCGTCCCCGCTCGTGGCCCGCCAGCGTCCTGTTCTTTGTCGTCGTCGCCGCGTGCTACGTGGCAGCGCATACGGTGGTCTATCTGCTGGTCCGGTATCTGGCGGCGTTGTGGCTATAGGGCACCCTCCCGGACACTCCGGTGACTGCTCCACGAAGGTAAGCTCGCCGGGCGAGAACCCCAATCATCACTCCCGGCGAGCCTACAACCCGACCATGAACGCGACCAGGACCGGGGTCAGCCGGCAAGTTCCCAGGTGCAAGACGGATGCCAAATAATGTTTCCCGAAATGGGACAGCGGCCCTCATGCGGCGGTGGGCACGGAGAGATCGAGTGTATTCATTCGAACACGCTGTCGTCGCTGAAGAGGAAATCCTGCCGAAACGCATGTTCGCAGCTCGCGCTCTGGTCGGGCTGCCGTACCTGGTTACGGCTGCCAAGGATCGATGACAGGCACGCCGGCCGCATGGAATGGCGCCGTGTCACGCGAGGCGACATGAAAGCCGTTTGCGGAGGCGATTGCCGCGATGTAGCCGTCGGGCACAGGAAACCCCTTGCCGGCTGCCCTCGCCTTCACTGCAAGTCGGGCATAGTGCCGGGCCGCCTCGGTATCGAAAGGCAGGATGCGGCGCTCAAACACGGCGCACACACCGGCGAAGGTTTCAGCGAGCGCAGCCTTGCGACGACCCGCCGGCATGGCCTCGATGCCGAACAGCACTTCGGCGAGCGTCACACTGGAGAGGTAAAGCGTTTCCTCGGCCTGGTCATCAAGCCAGGCCAACACAGCTTGATGCGGTTCGGGCTTCATGGCCTCCGAAACGACATTGGTATCGAGGAGGATCATTCGAACCCCAGCGGTTCGGCCGGCGCCTTGTCGCGAGCCTGCTCCAGGACCTCCACGTCTTCATTGGTCAGCCCGGCGCGTCGGGCAATGTCTGCCAGAACGGAGCCGAGTTTCACACGGCCGTCCGGCCGCACCGCGTTTTCCAGAATGTCGCGTATCTCGGCCTCGGTGCTGCGACCGTGCAAGGCCGCCCGTACACGCAGAGCTCGGTGGGTCGCTTCCGGAAGATTTCGGACGGTCACTGCAGGCATTGATATCGCTCCGATGTCATTGATTGAAAGTATCATATTGTTTCAGGTGATGTCACCATGCATGTTTTGAAAACGTCGCACGGGCGGGATCGACAATCGCCGTCCAGGGAATTGCAGCAGGATCTAAACCTCGAACTCGCCCTGCCCTTCGTCCATTGCGCTGACGGTTTCGGCGGCGAGCGCCCTGGTGATCGGCGTCTTGCGCTCGAGCGCGGTGCGGTCGAGGCGCTCGACCACGCGCATGGCGGTGGCCAGCGAGCGCTCGATGCGGCGCACCAGATATTGCACGACATGCGGCTCGACCTCGACCTGGCGGTCGGCGAAGAGTTTGGTGATGACACCGGCCAGAAGCAAATCGTCCGGCTCATGGATCTCGACGGTTGCCGCCGCCTTCAGCCGCGAGGCAAGATCGGGCAACGTCACCCTCCAGGCGGCGGGGAAGCGCCGCGCCGTCAACAGCAAGGTGGCCCCGGCGCCGCGCACTTCATTGATGAGATGGAACAGGCCCGCCTCGTCGATGGCTGTCTTGTCGACATCGTCGATCAGCGCGGGCCCGCCGCCAAGCCCGGTGATGGCATTGCCGATGTGCTGGGCATCGACCGCCACAGCGTTGGCCCGCGCCTGCCAGATCGAGCCCAGATGTGTCTTGCCGGAACCGGCCGGGCCAGCGAGCACGATCACCGGCGACGGCCAGTCCGGCCAGCGATCGACAAGGGCTGCCGCCTCACGGTTGGTGGCCGACACCACCAGTTCGTCGCGCGAGTAGCCGGTGCCGTGGCCAAGGTCGAGCGGCAGCTGGCGCGGCGGTTCGGTCTTTTGATCCGCCACGTTCAGCCGCGCGGCGAGCGGTGGCCGCCGCCGCGATCGGCAGGCAGCGGCGGGACTGGCTCGGTGGAGTGTCCCTTGTAGAGCGGCGATTCGAGATAGCGGGCAATGGCAAAGCGCACCAGCACGGCAACCGCCGCCGAAGCAGGAACGGCGATCAAAAGGCCGACGAAGCCGAACAGGGCGCCGAAAGCGAACAGCGCAAACATCAGCCAGACCGGGTGCAGGCCGACGCTTTTTCCGACCAATCTGGGCTGCAGGATGTTGCCTTCGATGAACTGGCCGATGAAGAACACCACGGCGACAGCAACGATCATGGTCCAGTCCGGCCAGAACTGGACGAAGGCGACGCCGACGGCCAGGACCAGTCCGGTCAGCGAGCCGACATAAGGGATAAACGAGATCAGCCCGGCGAAGAGGCCGATGAGGATGGCGAAATTCAGCCCGGTCAGCGTCAGGCCGGTGGCATACATGCCGCCGAGCACCAGGCACAGCGTGCCCTGGCCGCGCACGAAGCCGGCGGTCGCGGTGT
This sequence comes from Mesorhizobium sp. P160219, assembly GCF_057786095.1. Taxonomy (NCBI): domain Bacteria; kingdom Pseudomonadati; phylum Pseudomonadota; class Alphaproteobacteria; order Hyphomicrobiales; family Phyllobacteriaceae; genus Mesorhizobium; species Mesorhizobium sp. P160219. Next base: position 3,129,163 of record NZ_JBYNWG010000001.1, on the reverse strand, counting down.
TGATGTCCCTGGAGATCGCCCTGACCGTCCCGACATAATCACGCGGCACCCAGCTGTCGACGACCGCCACCATGCGATCCCAGTCGAGCAGCATGTAGAAAGCGACAACCGGAGTGACCACGAACAGGCTGACCACCGACACCAGAGCAACGCCGGAACTCCAGATCGAGGTGAAGACGGTGCTCAGCAGGCCGAAACCGGAAGTGAGCAGCGAATTCAGCCCGTCGCGCAGGCCATTGGCATTGACGCCGAATTTCTGCTCCAGCCATTTCGGATCGAAGCTGGTGATCAGCGACTGCAGCCGGGTCAGATATTCCGGCAGCTTGCTGGCGAAATCGGCCATCTGCGTGGCCAGTACCGGAACCAGGATGACGAAGGCCAGCACCAAAAGGACGATGAAGGCAATCAGGATGACCACCGTCGCCATCAGCCGGGAGAGGCCGAGGCGTTGCAGCCGGTCGGCGACCGGGTCGAGAAAATAGGCCAGCACCATGCCGGCAACGAACGGCAACAGGATGCTGGAAAAAATGTAGAGGAACAGCGCCAGGAAGATTGCCGTGCCCAGCCAGAAGAAAATCTGGCGGCGAAACGCCAGGGACGCAGCCGCGTCTGCTAACGCGGCAGTCGCGGCATTCTTGTCAACTACCCGGGGTGGAGCCTTCGCCATAGCCGCTCATATGCCTCAGCCAAGCCACGAGATAGGCCGCGGCCGAAGCCACGGTCAAGACCCCGGACAGCAATATGAGCGCAGGCCTGAGCGGGTCGAGGCGGAGGCCAAGGGCAAGTTCGCCCAGCACACGGCGCCAGCACGATCTGGGCGGCGGTGTTGGCCTTCGACACATAGAGCGGCTTCATCTCGACCGGATGCGCCATGACCGTGGACAAAAGCACGGCGCAGATGATCAGCGCACGCGTGACACCATGGTCACCACCAGCCACAGCGGCAATTGCCCGATGAAGCCCATGACCACGAACACCGAGACCAGAAGCACCTTGTCGGCCATCGGATCGAGATAGGCGCCGAGTTCGAATGCTGGTTGAAGCGGCGGGCGATGAAGCCGTCGACGCCATCGGAAATTCCGGCAACGAGAAATCCGGCAAAGGCCCAGTCCCAGCGCATGTTCAGCATCGCCAGCACCAGCACGAAGCGCAGGATGGTGATGAGGTTGGGAATGGTCAAAGGCATGTCCCGCCATGCTTGTTCTGCAGATCGATGGTGGAGATGGATTGTGGCTGCAAGGACCAGCGGTGAAGGGGCGACTGTCCACGTATTTATCTTGGGCAAAAGCCCGGTATCCTGTCGTCATCCTTGCCCCCCGAAACCATTCATGCGAAGAGCCGCCGAGGGAAACAGGGATGCGCCGACGATGAGCAAGGGCGACCGGGCCAAGCGCAAGAACGGGCTCACCTATGCCGAGGCGGGCGTCGACATCGATGCCGGCAACCTCATGGTCGAGAAGATCAAGCCGCTGGTGCGCGCGACGCGCCGGCCGGGCGCCGATGGCGAGATCGGCGGTTTTGGCGGCCTGTTCGACCTCAAGGCGGCGGGTTTCACGGATCCGGTGCTGGTTGCCGCCAATGACGGCGTCGGCACCAAGCTGAAGATCGCCATCGATGCCGGCAAGCACGACACGATCGGCATCGACCTCGTCGCCATGTGCGTCAACGACATCGTCGTGCAGGGCGCCGAGCCACTGTTCTTCCTCGACTATTTCGCCACCGGCAAGCTCGACCCCGACCAGGGGGCGGCAATCGTCGGCGGCATAGCAATCGGCTGCCGACAGGCCGGCTGCGCGCTGATCGGCGGCGAGACGGCCGAAATGCCCGGCATGTATCACGACAAGGATTACGACCTGGCCGGTTTCGCCGTCGGTGCTGCCGAACGAGGCCAGTTGCTGCCGACCGACGATATCGTCGAAGGCGACGTGCTGCTTGGCCTGGCTTCCTCGGGCCTGCATTCGAATGGCTTTTCGCTGGTGCGCCGCATCGTTGGCGTCAGCGGTCTTGCCTGGGGCGATCCGGCGCCGTTCAACGATGAGGCGACGCTGGCAGAGGCGCTGCTCGAGCCGACCCGCATCTATGTGAAGTCGGTCCTCAAAGCGATCCGTGGCACGCACGGCATCAAGGCGCTGGCCCACATCACCGGCGGCGGTTTCCCCGAAAACATCCCGCGCGTCCTGCCAAAGGACTTTTCCGCAGAGCTCGATCTCAATGCCATCGATGTGCCGCAGGTGTTTTCCTGGCTGGCGAAGACTGGCGGCGTGGCGCCGGAGGAGATGATGCGCACCTTCAACTGCGGTATCGGCATGATCCTCGTCGTCGCCTCCGGCCAGGCCGCACAGGTCGCAGCCGTGCTGCAGGAGGCCGGCGAGACGGTGACGCCGATCGGCCGCATCGTGCCGCGCCGCGACGCCGGCGTTATCTATCGGGGCTCGATCGGCCTATGAGCAGGAAACGCACGGTTGTTTTGATCTCGGGACGCGGCTCGAACATGACGGCGCTAATCGCGGCGGCGAGCGACCCGGCCTATCCCGCCGAGATCGTTGGCGTCATTTCCGACCGGGCCAACGCCGCCGGCCTCGGCATCGCGGCCGCGCGCGGTATCCCGACCAAGGTCATCGTGCGCGCCGACCATGCCAGCAAGGAAGCCCATGATGCGGCGATCGACGCCGCGCTGATTGCGTTCAATGCCGAGATCGTGGCGCTGGCCGGCTATCTGCGCATTCTCTCCCGCGGCCTGGTCGAGAAGTGGCAAGGGCGCATGCTCAACATCCACCCTGCCCTGCTGCCGGCCTTCAAAGGGCTCGATACGCATGCGCGCGCCCTGCGCGCCGGCATTCGCATTCATGGCTGCACGGTGCATTTCGTCACATCAGAGATGGATGACGGCCCGATCATCGCGCAGGCAGCGGTGCCGGTGATGGTCGGCGACAACGAAGACACGCTGGCCGCCAGAGTGCTGAAGGCCGAGCACCGGCTTTATGCGCTGGCACTCGGGCTGGTCGCCGACGGCAAGGCGCACATGGAAGGCGGCCGCACCGTGCTGGCGCATTTCGCCGACGATGCCGAAAACGGAACTTCCGTGGTGATGGCGCCCGACCCGCTGCGCGAAGAACGCGATCTCGAACATCTGGCGCGGATCACGCCGTAGGCCGACATGGCGACACCGAGACAATTGCTCCTGCTGCGCCACGCCAAGTCGAGCTGGGACGACCCGGCGCTTGCTGATTTCGACCGGCCGCTCGGGCCGCGCGGGCTGAAGACGGCGCCGCTGATGGGGCGCGAACTGGCCCGGCGCAGTTGGCTGCCTGACCTGGCGCTGGTGTCGCCGGCGCTGCGTACGCGCGAGACATGGCGGCTGGTCTCGGCGGAACTGTCGGCGAGCGTAACGGTGGAGTTCGCCGAGGCGCTTTTCGAAGCCACGGCTGGCGACATTCTGGCCGAGCTGCAGCAGGCAGTCGCATCGGCTAGCTGTCTCCTGGTGCTCGGCCATAATCCCGGCCTGGAGGACTTTGCCCGCCGGCTCGCCGGTCCGCGATCGGGTGTGGCTGCTCTCAGGAAACTTGAAGAGAAATTCCCGACCGGCGCCCTTGCCCGCTTTGTCATCGACGGCGACTGGGCGGATCTCGGCTTCGGCGCGGCCCGGTTGACGCATTGCATCAAGCCGAAGGATCTAAGCTAGACCAAGCTGCCTAACGGGCTAGCCGCAGGTGACAGCCGCAAACCGTGTTTTGAAAAGACCACGGTCAAACAAGGAGATAGGACCAATTGCTGGCGGATTGATTCAAGATCTTTGCGGCCCCGAGTTCGATTGCATAAAAACAAGAGCGGTGGGCCGGGCCCACCGCTCTTTGTGGTCGTAGATTTCTCAGAAAATCAACGACCCCAGATGCCCTGGCCGGATTCCGGCTGGTTCGAGTCGCCCTTGATCGTGAAATCGCCGAGGCTGGCCGGCTTGCGGATCGAGGCGGTATAATTGTGATCGATGTTGCCGGCGGGCGCTGTTACAGCAGGCTGGTTGACGCTGTCGGAGCCGTAGTGGTCGCTGCCTGCGAAAGCGGTGCCGGTGGCAAGGAGGATGGCAGCAGCGGTAAGTGCGATCTTGGTCATTTCAGGTAATCCAGATTTTTCAGTTCTGTCCGTCAAGTGGCGTGCCTTGGGAGGAATTCGCGTCGCTCGGACCACCCCGAAATGGGTGTGCGTTGCTGCCATTGCCAATCACAAAAATGTGCGAACCGAACCGTTCGGTTCGGTGTTGGAAGGCGCGAAATGGCGTAGTTGTTGCTATATTCTATTCTCTAGGCGGCTCCGACCTCCAACGCCCCTCGTTGCGTTACCCTTGCATCTCAAAAGGTCGTGAAGCCCAGTACGTCGCGCATGTCGTATTCGCGGGGCGGCCGGACGGCGACCCAGCGTGCTGCCGCAATGGCGCCGCGCGCGAACATCGAGCGGTGGCCCGCCGAATGGGAAAGCGTGAGCGTCTCGCCCTCGGCCAGCAAGCTCACGCTGTGCTCGCCGACGATGCTGCCGCCGCGCAGCACGGCAAAGCCGATCTCGCCGGCAGGGCGTGGACCTGTAAGGCCGTCGCGGATGCGTTTCGCCACATCGTCCAGCCTGACGCCATGTCCGCGAGCGGCCGCCTCGCCCAGCATCAGCGCCGTGCCCGACGGTGCGTCGACCTTCATGCGGTGATGCGCTTCCAGGATTTCGATGTCGGCGGCGGGACCAAGTGCTCGCGCCGCCTGCTCGACCAGCCCGGTCAGCATGCTGAGCCCGAGCGAGTAGCTGCCGGAGCGAACGATGGCGACGGACTTCGAAGCAGTAGCGATGGCGGCGAGATCGGCCGGCTCGAAGCCGGTCGAGCCGATGACCAGCGCCGGGCCGCCGCAGGCCGCGCAAGCTTGTGCAAGATCGACGGAGGCCGAAGGCGTGGTGAAATCGATGACGACATCCGCAAGCGCCAGTGCTTCGTCGCGCTCGACCAGCCCCTCACCGATGCTGCCCGGCCTGTGAAAGCGGGCGACGAGCGTCAGCCTGGGATCGGCCTCGACGGCCAGCGCCATCTGGCTGCCCATGCGCCCGTTCGCGCCGGCTATGGCTATTTTCAAAGGATGCGGCATGCGGCTTTCACTGGAAATGCGAGTCACAACAATGATCTACCATGCCGCCCTGCCAGATTGATTCAGCCGGCGCCATGCGTCTTGAGCATCATGCCGGCGATCTCCTTGACCAGCTTGGCGGCAACCAGCGCGGTGAGATTGGAGACGTCCTGGCTTGCATTGTATTCGACGACATCGGCGCCGACGATGGGCTGGTCGATCCGCTGGATCAGGTTGATCACTTGCCGGGTTGTAAGACCACCGGGTTCGCGGTGCGACACGCCGGGCGCACAAGCCGGGTCGAGGCCGTCCAGATCGACCGAGAGGTAGACCGGCGTCTTGAGGTCGAGCTGCAAATCCTCGCTGAAAAGCCGCGCCTCGATCATTTCGACGCCGAAGCGCTTGAGCTGGTCACGAAGTTCATCATTGAGGGTGCGCAAGCCGATCTGGATCAGCCGGTCGGCCAGCCCCTCCTCCAGGATGCGCGCGAAGGACGAGGTGTGCGATCGCCTGTTGCCCTGATAGGCATCGTAGATGTCGGGATGGGCGTCGATCTGGACGATCGTTAGCCTGGCATGGCGGCGGCGCACGGCACGCAGCACCGGCCAGGCGATGGCATGATCGCCGCCGAGGCTGATCAACGGGTGGCCGGCATCCAGCGCGCGGCCGACCTCGGCCTCGATTCGCTCCCACGGATCGCCGGCGCCTGAAAAGTCGATGTCGCCGTGGTCGACGAAACTATCCGCCACATCGAAGCCGGTTTCGCTCCACGAGCTGTGCGCGCCGCTTTTGAGTTCCCGCCGGATCAGGGCCGGCGCTGCAGCCGCGCCCTTGAGATAGGACGAGTTCTCGTCATGTGGTATTCCCAGAAGCGAAACCCTGGTCATCGGCGTGCGATCTCCGGCAACAGGCAATCTCCCTAAACCTGGGTGCTGGCTGGCGATAGCAGTGCCGCTTGGGCCAGTTGCGAAGGCGATCAGGCGTCATTTCCCGATCGCGCCGCCCAGTCTTTGCCTGACGATCGCGATATGGAAATCCGTGCCGTGCAAAAGTCCGTCATCGTTGAAGTCGTAGCTGGAATTGTGCAGCGGCGGCGAGGTCTCGCCATTGCCGAGAAACACGAAACAGCCCGGTACGTGATCGAGGAAGCGGGCGAAATCCTCCGAGGCGGTCATCGGCTCCGCCGCGATGCTGGCGGCGCCATCGGCCAGCACGCGCCTTGCGGCGACAAAGGCCGCGTCCACCAGGTCGGCATCGTTCTGCAGCGGCACGAATTCCCTGCTATAGGTCACGTCGGCGGCGACATTGTAGGCGGCGGCGGTGCCCGCCGCGATGACCCGCATCTGGCGCTCGATCTCGGCGCTGACCTCGGGACGAAAACTGCGGGCGTCACCAAGGATGCGGGCGAGGCCGGGCAATGCGTTGCGGGTGCCGTCGGTGATCAGTTCGGTCACCGAAACCACCGAAATGTCGGCCGGGCTCAGCCTTCGCGAGACGATGGTTTGCAGATTGGTTACCAGCGCGCAGGCGGCGACCAGCGTCTCGTTCCCGGAATGTGGCCGCGCCGCATGGCCGCCGATCCCCTTGAGCACGATCTCGAAATTGTCCTCCGCCGACATGAACGGGCCGGCACGGGTCTCGAAATGCCCGATGGGCAGGCCAGGCATGTTGTGCAGGCCAAAAATCTCGTCAAAGGGAAAGCGCTGCATCAAGCGATCATCGAGCATTGCCAGCGCGCCCTTGCCCCACTCCTCGGCCGGCTGGAAAACGAAACGCACGGTGCCGTCGAAACCGCCCTCGGCGGCGAGCAGCTTTGCCGCGCCGAGCAGCATGGTGGTGTGGCCGTCATGGCCGCAGGCATGCATGATGCCGGGGTTCTGCGAGCCATAGGCTGTCGCGGACTGCTCGGTGATCCGCAGCGCATCCATGTCGGCCCTGAGCGCAATCGCCCGGTTGCCGCTGCCGCGCTTCAACGTGCCGACGATGCCGGTGCCGCCGACCCCCTCTGCAACGTCGTCCAGCCCGAATTCGCGCAGCTTCGCGGCGACAAAGCCAGCGGTGCGCTTTTCCTCGAAACCGAACTCGGGGTGCGCGTGCAAATCGCGCCGCCAGCCCGTCATCTCCCGCTTCAGCGCATCACGATCGAGTTCAGCCATTTTTCTCCCCGACCTCTTTTGCAAGCTCACTGGCGACATCAAGCAGGATGTTGGCGCCGGCGACAAGCTCGGCATCTTCAGTGTGTTCGCGCGAATTGTGGCTGATGCCACCGGCGCTCGGCACGAAGATCATTGCCGCCGGCGCGAGGCGGGCCATCATCTGCGCGTCATGGCCGGCGCCCGATGTCATGCGCCTGACGCCGAGACCGCGGTTCTTCGCGGCCGCCTCGATCAGTTCGACGATGCCGATGTCGAACAGCACCGGTTCGAAGCGGGCGAGCCGCTCGACCGAGATCGATACGTTCTCCGAAACCTCAAGCTCCTCGAGATAGGCAGCAAGGGCCGCCTCATGCGCCTGCAGGCGCTGTTCGTCGGGATCGCGCAGGTCGATGGTGAAGACGGCGCGCGCGGGAATGACGTTGATGGCGTTGGGTTCGAAGCGCATCGTGCCGACCGTGGCCACGGTTGGCCCATTTGAAGCCCTGGCCCGATCGTGCAGGAAGGTGATGATGCGGGCGGCGGCGTGGCCGGCGTCGCTGCGCATCGACATCGGCGTGGTGCCGGCATGGTTGGCGGCGCCGTCGATGGTGATGCGCTGCCAGGAAATGCCTTGCAAATTCTCGACCGCGCCGATCGGCACGCCTTCACGCTCCAGCACCGGCCCTTGCTCGATATGAAGTTCGAGATAGGCATGCGGCTTGAGGAAGCCGGGTTCGCGGTCGCCGGCATAGCCGATGCGGGCGAGCTCCTGGCCGAGCACGCTGCCATCCGTGCCGATGGCGGCCAGCACGGCCTCGGCGCTGACGCCACCGGCATGGCATAGCGAGCCCATCATGTCAGGCGTGTAGCGCACGCCTTCCTCATTGGTGAAAGCGGCGACCGCGACCGGGCGCGACGGCGAAAAGCCCGAAGCCTGCAGCGTCTCGATCACCTCCAGCCCGGCCAGCACGCCGTAGCAGCCATCATAGATGCCGGCATCGATAACGGTGTCGATATGCGAACCGATGAGCAGCGGCGCCTGCCCGGCATTGTCGGGGCTTTGCCAGATGCCGAAGATATTACCGACCCGGTCGATGGCGACTTCCAGCCCGGCCTGCCTGAGCCAGCCGACAAAGAGGTCACGGCCCTGTCTGTCTGTGTCGGAGGCGGCGAGCCGGATCAGCCTATCCTCACTGTCGCGGCCAACGGCGCCGAGTTCCCGGATGCGGCCAAGCAGACGCTGTGCATCGATCCCGATCATGGCTATGCCTCGGCCTTCAGCTTGCCGGCCAGCACATCGGCGGGGCTCTGCCCGACCAGCTCGGTATAGCGATGCGGGTCTGTGGCGCCTTCGGTGTTGATCAGCAGCACGCGGGATTTGTCGTCGAGCCCGAGCGCGGCCTTGTGGTCGGCCACCGCCCGGATCAGCCCGGCCAGACCGACGCCGCCGCTTTCGCCGGCGACGATCACTGGATCATTGCCAGCCGGCCGTGCCAGCCGCCGCATCACCGCGACCGCCTCCTCCTCATCCACTGTCATGAAGGCATCGGCAACCCGCGCCAGAACGCGCCAGGCAACTTGCGAGGCCTCGTAGCATTCGAGCATCGCCATCACCGTCGGCTGATCGTGTGCGACCTTGACCACGTGGCCCGCCCGGGCGGCTGCGACAACGCAGGCGGCGCGGGCCGGCTCGACGACGATGAAGGTCGGCCTGGCGTCACCGAGCACGATGGCGAGATGGCCGGCCAGGGCGGCGGCAATACCGCCGACACCGGCCTGCACGAAGACATGGGTCGGCGGCTGCGGCAACTGGCCCAACGCTTCGCGCACGATCGCCGTATAGCCCTGCATGACCAGACCGGGGATGCGCTCGTAGCCCGGCCAGGAGGTGTCGGACACCACGGTCCAGCCTTGCTCCGCTGAAACCTCGGCGGCCTGCCTGACCGAGTCGTCATAATTGCCGTCGACGCGGATCATCTCGGCGCCATAGCGGGCTATTGCTGCAATGCGCGCCTCGCTGACGCCGGCGTGAACGAAGATTGCCGCTTTCGCGCCAACCAACTGTGCACCTTGCGCGACCGAGCGGCCATGATTGCCGTCGGTGGCGCAGGCAACCGTCATGCCGGCAGCGACCGCCCGGACGTCGAACCGGTTGAGATCGGCCACGTCAACGGGCCGATGAAGCGATCGGCTCGCCTCCTCCAGCACCAGTCGAAAAACGGCATAGGCGCCGCCGAGCGCCTTGAAACTGCCGAGACCGAGGCGAAAGCCTTCATCCTTGATGTGGACGGCGCCGAGGCCGAGTTCGCCGGCCAGCGTCGGCAATGCATGCAACGGAGTTGCGAGGTGATTGTCGCGATGGGCAAGAAAGCGCTCGACCGTATCGGCACCGGCATTCCCCAGCGTTTCGGCATCGACCGGATCGAGCGGCCGGCGGTGCAAGGCATTGCTGTTGAGCAGGAACACGGGTGGCCTCCTTTGGGTGTGACGAAATCATATTGCAGCCGAGGCGCAAATAGCGCTGTTATTGGCGCTTCGAAATGCAAGTTTGTTTCGCCAGGATAGCGCTTTGCCTCGATCGCCTTCGCTCGACAGTTTCGACCTCGCCATCCTTGCCATTCTGCAGCGGGACAACACGACGCCGCAGCGGCTGATCGGCGAAGCCGTCAACCTGTCGGCGCCGGCGGTGCAGCGGCGCATCAAGCGCATGGAACAGTCCGGCGTCATTGCGGGCAATGTCGCCGTGGTCGACCCGGCGGCGGTCGGCCATCCCATCACCATCTTCGTCGAAGTGGAACTGGAGAGCGAACGCTCGGACCTGATCGACGCGGCCAAGCGGCAATTCTCGGCAGAGCCCGAAGTGCAGCAATGCTACTACGTCACCGGCGAGGCCGACTTCATCCTAGTCATCACCGCGGCCGACATGGGCGCCTATGAAGCGCTGACGCGCAGACTGTTCTTCGACAGCAAGAATGTCCGAAAATTCCGCACCTTCGTTGCCATGGACCGTGTCAAGGTGGGGCTGACGGTGCCTCTGCCGGGATAGCCAGTCACTTCTATGCAATTCCGGACGGAAACCGCTCACACTTTTCCTGGAATTGCTTCAGCCCGCCGGCCGCAGCCAGACCTTGTTGTCGTGGAAGGCCGCACCGCCATAGGGCGCTGGTGCGTCGGCGCCGGTGAGCACATTGATGCCTTCGCCACGCTCATGGGCGCTGTTTGGCCAGATGCCCTCGGCGATCACCACGCCGCGCTTGATGCCATCGAACAGCTTTGCGTGCAGCACCACCTCGCCGCGCCGGTTGCCGACCTCGATACGGTCGCCGTCGTCCAAGCCAAGCGCGGCAGCGTCGTCCGGATGCAACAGGAGTTCCGGCCGGCCTTCCTTGGCTCTCGACACCGGTGTCTCGGCGAATGTCGAATTGAGAAAATTGCGCGCCGGTGATGTCGTCAGCCGGAACGGATGCTCGGCATTCGCGACCTCGATCAGGTCGACATGGTCGGGGAATTCGGGGAGTTCCGCCACCGGCCCGAACAGGCCCATGCTTTTCGGCGGCCGGTTGGGCGCCGCCTGCCCGCTCCAGTTGGCGCGGAAGTGAAATTTCTTGTCGGCATGGCCGAAACCATCGATGAAATGCGCCGCCTCGAAATCCGGCTGCAGGTCGACCCATTTGTCTTCCTTGAGGCTGGCGAAGGAGCCCAGCCCGCGCTTGCCGAGGATGATGTCGATATGCTGCTGCTCGGTCAGGCCAAAGCCCGGCCGGTCGGAGACGCCGAGACGCTGCGCCAATTGCTCGATGACGAAGTGGTTGGTGCGCGGCCCTTCCGGCGGTTCGATCAGCTTGGGACCGAGCGTGATGTGCTGGTTGCCACCGCCCTTGTAGACGTCATCATGCTCGAGGAACATCGTTGCCGGTAGCACGACATCGGCAAGCTTTGCCGTGTCGGTCATGAACTGTTCGTGCACGCAGGTGAACAGGTCATCACGGAGAAAACCATGTTTCACCAGCCGCTGCTCGGGTGCGACATTCACCGGGTTGGTGTTCTGGATCAGCATCGCCGTCACCGGCGGGCCACCGTAAAGCGCGTCCGCTGCGCCGGTCAGCACCGGACCGATGCGCGACTGGTCGAGATGGCGAATATTGGGATCGCGCATCGCGGTGCCTTCCAGCACATCCTGGTTGAGCTTGAAGATGCCGGAATTGGAATGGAAGGCGCCGCCACCCTCATATTGCCAGGCGCCGGTGACGGCGGCGATGCAGGATGCCGCGTGCATGTTGACCGCGCCGTTGCGCTGGCGGGCAAAGCCATAGCCGAGGCGGAAATAGGTTTTCCTCGTCGTGCCGACGAGGCGTGCGAAAGCCTCGATCTCGGTGACGGCAAGACCGGTGATGGCGGACGCCCATTCCGGCGTGCGCGTCTCCAGATGCGCTTCCAGCCCCTTCGGATCGTCGGTGTATCTTTCGAGATAGGCGCGGTCGGCCATGCCTTCCCTGAACAGCACATGCATGACCGCGCAAGCCAGCGCGCCATCGGTGCCGGGCTTCAGCACAAGGCCCATATCGGCCTGCTTCATCGTCGCGTTCTCGTAGACGTCGATAACGACGATCCTGGCGCCACGCTCCTTCCGCGCCTTGATGGCGTGGGTCATGACATTGACCTGCGTGACCACGGCATTGGTGCCCCAGATCACCACGCAGTCGGACTTCGCCATCTCCCGCGGATCGGGACCGCGCAAGGCGCCCGCTCCCATCATCCAGCCGGTCCAGGCCAGATTGGTGCAGATCGAGCCGAAGAAGCCGGAGTATTTTTTTGCATGGCGCAGCCGGTCGATGCCGTCGCGCTGCACCAGCCCCATCGTGCCGGCATAGTAATAAGGCCAGACGGTCTCGGAGCCGTATTTTTCCTCGGCCGCGATGAATTTCTCGGCGACGAGGTCGAGTGCCGCTTCCCAGCTGGATTCTTTCCAGATGCCGTCGCCCTTGGCGCCGGCGCGAACAAGCGGCTTCAGCAGTCGGTCCGGATGATGGACACGATCGGCATAGCGCGCGACCTTGGCGCAGACCACACCAGCCGTATACGTATTGGACTTGGCGCCATGGACACGGCCGATGCGGTTGCCATCGAGCAGTTCGACCTCGAGCGCGCAGGTCGAAGGGCAATCATGCGGACAGGCGGAGTGGCCGATTCTGAGCTTGGCGTGCTGGTTCATGGGGCGTTTTTAGCGGGTTTCGCGGGCGGCGTGTAGGGCCAGATCTTACCCTCCCCTTGATGGGGAGGGTCGGCGCGCAGCGCCGGGGTGGGGTGCGGCGCAGACCCCCGCCCCGCTCCGCTTCGCGGATCGACCCTCCCCACAAGGGGGAGGGTAAATCACTCCGCCGTGCCTTCCTCGTACTCGGCCGACATGGTCAGCCACTTTTCCTCGTGGCCAGCCAACTGCTGTGCCAACTGCGAGCGCTCCTTGGCCAGCCGGGTCGCCGTCGATGGATCCTTCTCATAGACGGCCGGATTGGCGAGTTCGTCCTCGATCAGGTCGATGCGCTTGCGGATGCGGTCCATCAGCGCTTCGGTGGCGCGGATTTCCTTGGCCAGCGGCTCGAAGGCGGCGCGGCGCGCCGCGGCATCGCGGCGGCGATCGGCCTTGGATGCCTTCTCGGCCTCGCGCTTGCCGCGTCGATCGCCGGACACGCCGGTGACGAGCGTCTTGTAGTCCTCAAGGTCGCCGTCATACGGGTTGACCGCACCATCCTTGACCAGCCACAGCCGGTCGGCGGTCGCTTCCAGCAGATGGCGGTCATGCGAGATCAGGATGACGGCGCCGGGAAACTCGTTCAGCGCATGGATCAAGGACTCGCGGCTGTCGATGTCGAGATGGTTGGTGGGTTCGTCGAGGATGAAGAGGTTCGGGCCTTCGAAGGCCGACAGGCCCATGAGCAGGCGCGCCTTCTCGCCGCCCGACAGATCCTTGGCGGCGGTGTTCATCTTCTCGGTGGTGAGGCCGAACTGGGCGACGCGGCCGCGCACCTTGGATTCCGGCGCTTCCGGCATCAGCCGGCGGACATGCTCGTAGGCGTTTTCCTCCGGCCTGAGATCGTCGAGCTGATGCTGCGCGAAGATCGCCACCTTCAGGCCCGGCGCCACCGTCATGGTGCCGGTTTCCTGCTTCAGCCTGCCCGAGAGAAGCTTGGCGAAGGTCGACTTGCCGTTGCCGTTGGCGCCGAGCAGCGCGATGCGATCGTCGGCATCGATGCGCAACGTCATCTTCTTGAGGATCGGCTGGCCCTCGGTGTAGCCGACATTGACGTTGTTCAGCGCCACGATCGGCGACGCCACCGTTTTCACCGGCTCCGGGAAAGAGAACGGCCGCACCGTGTCGTTCACGAGCGCTGCGATCGGCTTCATCTTCTCCAGCGCCTTGATGCGCGACTGCGCCTGTCTCGCCTTCGAAGCCTTGGCTCGAAAACGCTCGACGAAGGATTCCATGTGCTTGCGGGCGGCTTCCTGCTTGACACGGCCCTTCTCCTGCAACTCCTTCTGCTCGGTGTACTGGCGCTCGAACTGGTCGTAGCCGCCGCGCCAGAAGGTCAGCTTCTTCTGGTCGAGATGAACGATGGAATTGACGGCGCGGTTGAGCAGGTCGCGATCGTGCGAGATCAGAAGCACCGTGTGCGGATATTTCGACACGTAGTTTTCCAACCAAAGCGTTCCTTCGAGATCGAGATAGTTGGTCGGCTCGTCGAGCAGCAGAAGGTCGGGCTCGGCAAACAGCACCGCGGCGAGCGCCACACGCATGCGCCAGCCGCCGGAGAAGGACGAGGCCGGGCGGCGCTGCGCGGCGTCGTCGAAGCCAAGGCCAGCGAGGATGGTGGCCGCGCGAGATTCCGCCGAATGCGCATCGATATCCGCCAGCCGCATATGGATGTCGGCAATGCGGTGCGCGTCGGTGGCGGTCTTTTCCTCCTCGAGCAATGCGGTGCGCTCGAGGTCGGCCTTGAGCACGATTTCGATCAGCGGCTCCTCGGTGCCGGGCGCTTCCTGCGCCACCTGGCCGATGCGGGTGTTCTTGGGCAGGCTTATCGAGCCGGTCTCGGAGGGAAAGTCGCCGGTGACGGCCTTGAACAGCGTCGTCTTGCCGGTGCCGTTGCGGCCGACGAGGCCGGCCTTTGTGCCGGCCGGCAAGGTCAGCGAGGCATGATCGAGAAGCAAGCGTCCGGCCATGCGGAGCGAAAGATCGTTGATGATAAGCATGCCGGGGCTTTTGCACGGGAGGGCGGCGCTTCGCAAGGGCCTGGGCGCCGGCGGGGGCATAAGGCATGAAAACGGCGCGCCTTAAGCGCGCCGTCCATTGCAAACAGCAGACTGACTTTTCAGAGGCTGCCTGGTTCAGGCTTTGGGTTTGCGCTTCGTCACCTTGGCCGCGGCGGCCGGAACGGCCGGCTTGCGGCCGAGGCCCGAAGACTTGGCCAGTGCCGAACGGGTCGCGGAGTAGTTCGGCGCCACCATCGGATAGTCCGACGGCAAGCCCCATTTGCCACGATATTCCTCCGGGCTGAGACCATGGTCGGTCATCAAGTGGCGCTTCAGCGACTTGAATTTCTTGCCGTCCTCAAGACAGACGATGTGGTCGGGAAACACCGACCGCTTCGGATTGACAGCCGGGTTCAGCGCGGGGCTTTCCACGGCGGCAATGCTGCCCAGCTTGCGCACCGATGCGCTGACGCTGGCGATCAGATCCGGCAGGCCGGACGCAGGGAGCGGATTGTTGCCGACATAGGCCGAGACGATGTCAGCAGTCAGTTCAATAGCGGTCTTGCTGTCGATGGTGTGCAATTCTGTTTCTCCCGCCGGTCATGAAGTTGCCGGCTTTTTTTAAGACTTCTCTTGATGTATCGACCTAGCTGCACCCCCCAACGGGTCGCTAAGTCTCAATAAACGATCAAGAATCGGAACAGGAGGATGTTTCCACAACAGGTTGCAACGTTGCAAATTAGAAAATCTAATACTTGGAAACGGCCGACTTCGCGCCAGCAGATTTCAACTGCACGGACCCGGCAGGTTTGGAGTCGGCCAGTATCTCCAGAATGCGCTTCCAGCGGGCGCACCGGCCGAAATCTTTTTGCTCTATCGCCTTTTCGGCCTTCATGGCGGCGTAGAGCGGCGCCTCGGCGCCGAACTCCTTGAGCAGCCAGAATGCTTCCTGTCTGGCGAGGCGTTCATCGTCGTCAAGCATGTTCAGCCTCCGAGCGTTCTATGCCCACCGCAATACAGCTGCCGATGACGAGGACCGCACCGGCTATCGCGGTAAGCGTCAGCCTTTCGCCCGAAAGTGTCAGCAGCAGCGTCGATGCGATCGGCGTCAGATAGGCGATGACCGCAACCTTGCCGCCGCCTTCAAGCTTCAAGGCGCGCGACCAGAAATAATATCCCAGCCCCATCGGGCCGGCGCCGAGATAGAGGCCAAGCAGGAGGTGCTCGCTGGATGGCCAGGCTGCGCCGTCGTGAATACACCACAGCAAGGTCAGGCCGACGCCGACCAATGCCGAAGGCAAAAGCAAACGCTCCGACGGTGTGGCCAGGCGGGCGACCGCAATCGAATAGAAGGCCATGCACAGCGCCGAGCCGAATGCAGCGAGATAGCCGACGATGCTGCCTTGGAGAAAAGGCTGGCCGCGACCACCCGAAATCACCAGCGCCACGCCGACAAAGCCAAGCACGGCAGTTAAACCCAGCAGCGCGGGGCGTTGCCGCTTGCCCAGCACGATGACCGCCGCCGCGACCATCAGCGGCCAGGTGTAGGCGACGAGATTGGCCTCGATCACCGGCATGGAGGCAAAGGCGATGTATTGCAGCACCATGGTGCCGACCAGGCCAATAAAGCCGACCGCGACCGGCGCCAGGGTGCCGTCAGCACCCTTGGAAAAGGCTGCGTCTTGCGTGTCCCCCTTCCGGCTCGCCAGATGGATGACGGCGAACACCAGAGCCGCTCCACAAAACTGCAGCAACTGCACGAGCGACACTGGATGGCTGGCCAGCAGGGATTTGCCGACCAGCGCGTTGGTCGACCACAGGGCGACCGCGCCGGCGGCGAAGACCAGGGCCGATGGCGAGCCGGATCCATCCCGGAATCGGCGCGACGGTGCCTTGTCCTTATCGCCGACCATGATGTTACCGACGGCCAAACCGGCGTCCACTTCTATGCCCTGGCTACCAGGATTCCCTTGACCCGCCCGGGACCGGCGCATCCGTCGCCGCCGCAACCGGACGCTCTTCCTCGAAGCGGCGATAGGCCGGCAGCTGGTTCGTCCAGACGTCTTCGGCCAGTTCGTTGACCCATTCGCGATCATGATCATTGTCGGCTGCGAGATAGAACATGCGGTTGTCGTCGACATAGGGCTTGGCCACAGAGCGCTGGTTGAGGACCAGCGTGACGCGCGAGCCGAGCTGGATCGGCGCGGTGCGGTGCAGGACGCCGAGAAACTGGCCGAGCGTGGCGTAGTTCATCTTGTGGTCGATGCGCATGACCTGGTTGCGCGGAATCTCGCGGCCGGATTCAAGGATGGCGCGGCCGGTCTCGGAATCGTCGCAGTAGATTTCGAGATGGCCGCCGACCAGCGGATTGCTGATCGACAGCGGAATGAGTTCGGTGACCGGGACACCGTCGCAATGCCAATCGACGGCGCCGTCCTTGGGATTCATGAAAGTGACGGTCGAGCCGACGATCGACAGCGGATAGGGCTCGAGCTTGGTGCCCATCATGTCGGACAGACGTTCCAGGCGCAGCTTGTCATGCAGCAGTTCCTTGATCTCCGGGATGAAACGGTCGGCGCCGGTGATGAAGGTCAGATCGAGGTGCTTGTGCACGGCGTGGCTGGCCTTGAGCTTCAACGCCGCCTCTTCGATCGCCGCCAGCAGCGCCGGGTCGTAGCCATGCAGATACTGCGCAACGCCGAAACCCGACACTTTCCAGGCCGTCTCATGACCGATAATGGCTTCTCGGCTCATCGCGTAGCGCAGTTCAGGTATGGTATGGGCGTTCATTCTACTTCTCCAGGATGGGGGCATCACTTGGTAAACTGTCAATTAATTTCCCCACCCCTGTAAAATTAGGAATGCTGGTGCTAGTGTAAGCCCAGCTTAAGGTCGAAACGCGTGCGTCTGCTCAGTCAGGTCAACCTCAATTCGCTGAAGATTGTCGAAAGTGCCGCCCGGCACCGTAACTTCACGCGCGCCGGCGAAGAGCAGTTTATTACTGCTTCCGCCGTCAGCCAGCGCGTCAAAAGCCTCGAGGAACAGCTGCGCTTCAAGATCTTCCAGCGCGGCGGCAATGCGGTGTCGCTGACGCCCGAGGGCGAGACCTATGTGTCGCGCGTTCGCGAGGCGCTGGAGCGCATCGTGGCGGCCAGCATGGAGGCGACCGGACAGTCGCAGGCACATGTGCTGAAGATTTCGGTGCTGCCGACGTTCGCGGCGCGCTGGCTGTTTGCCCGCCTGCCGCTGTTCCAGCGGCAATATCCCGAAATCGAAATGCGGGTCTCGACCTCCTACGCCACCAATGAGTTCGCCACCTCCGAGTTCGACCTCGAGATCCGCTATGGCGACGGCAGCTTTCCCGACCTCAAGGCAGACCTGCTGTTCAAGGAGGATTTGACGCCGGTGTGCAGCAGGAAGCTGTTCCACGAGGTTCTCGGCGACAGGCCGCCGTCAAAGGTGACGCCCGACGACCTCAGGCATTTCACGCTGCTGCATTCCGACACCTGCACGCAGAACTGGCAGTCGTGGCTGGGTTTTGCCGGCGCGAGTTCCGTGCTCGGCGAGACCAAGAGCATCTATTTCGATTCCTGCATGATGTCCTATGAGGCGGCCAATGCCGGCATGGGCTTTGCAGTCGCCAACCGCGCCTATATGGCGAGCGAGATCCGCGCAGATAGGCTGGTGGCGCCGTTTGCCGTGCATCACCCCAACACCGCCGGCTGGTATTTCGTCTGCCCGGTCACCGCGCCCTACACGCGCAAGGTGGAACTGTTCAAGCAGTGGATAATGGCCGAGGCGGCGCTGACGCAGTGCCAGTTGGACGCCGGGATTGCCGGCGGCCCGGTGCTGCGGCAGGCGATGGCCTGAGGTCGGATTCTTTCCGCGGCCTTGCGGGATTTGCGGCCGTTTCAGCTGGTTTTGCGCAGACGGCACGAGCAGAACCGGCACGAAAACTGCCACCTCATGACGCAGGCGAGAGACTCAGCTATCTTCGGTTGTTGCGGCGGACCTGATATCCGCCTGGCCGGCGCTATCAGCTCACCTCCCAAGCGGCGCCGGCCTTCTTCTCCTGAAAGCCATTTCTCGTCTCCCGCCGGAAAACGATCATTGCGCCGGCTGATCGCCGCTGGCCGCCGGCTTTGGCGCCGAATCCGTCTGCGGAGTTTGATCGAGCACCGGGGCTTTGGTTGGCTGGATGTCGCCGTCGCAGGCGGCGAGCGCCAAGCTGGCGGCTAGCAGAATCAGAAGCCTCTTCATGGCGACCTCCTAGGTCTGCCCTCTCCTTCGTAAGGCAACGAGGTGGTTCGGCTTTGGTTGCACGCTCGCAAACGACGCCGCGTCGGCTGGAACCAAACGGCGGCTCTGAGGTTGGTTGCCCAAAGGAGATCGCGCCATGATCCGTCTGCTCATTACCGGCCTTTTCGCTTACGCGACCTATCGCATCGCCAAGGAGATCATCAAGGACGTGCCCGACAATTTCGATCCGTTGCCGGTGCCTGGCGACGAACGCGCCGCCTTGCGGCGCCAGTCGGCGGCAACGGGTGTCGCGCCACGGCGGTAAGGGCGACTTCCGCCCGTTGCGAACAAAGCGGAAACGATGCTTGATAGGCGATGACCATCGCCATCAATGATTCGTCCTTGCAGCCCGCCTATCTGGCGAAGCTCAACGCCGAGCAGCGGCTCGCCGTCGAACATGGCGACGGCCAGATCGCCGGGCCGCTGCTGGTGATCGCCGGCGCCGGCTCCGGCAAGACCAACACGCTCGCCCACAGGGTTGCGCATCTGATCGTCAAGGGGGCTGATCCCAGACGCATTCTGCTTATGACATTCTCGCGCCGCGCCGCCACCGAAATGGCTAGGCGGGTCGAACGCATCGCCGGCGAGGTGCTGGGCCGAGACGCGTCCGTCATCGCCGATGCGCTGGCCTGGGCCGGCACGTTTCACGGCATCGGCGCCAGGCTGCTGCGTGACTATGCGCTGACGATCGGCCTCGACCCCGCCTTTACCATCCATGACCGCGAGGATTCCGCCGACCTGATGAATCTTGCCCGGCATGAGCTTGGATTCTCGAAGACCGAAAGCCGGTTTCCGACCAAGGGCACCTGCCTGGCGATTTATTCGCGCGCAGTAAACGCGCAAGCGCCGCTCGGCGAGGTGCTGGGTTCGGCCTTTCCCTGGTGTGCCGGCTGGACCGAACAACTGAAGGCGCTGTTCGCCCGATATGTCGAAGCCAAGCAGGCGCAGAACGTGCTCGATTACGACGACCTCCTGCTCTACTGGGCGCAGATGGCCGCCGAGCCGGAGATCGCGGCGCATCTCGGCTCGCGTTTCGACTATGTGCTGGTCGACGAATACCAGGACACCAACCGGCTGCAGGCCTCGATCCTTTCGGCGCTGAAGCCGGACGGCGCCGGACTGACGGTGGTGGGCGACGACGCGCAGTCGATCTATTCGTTTCGCGCCGCGGACGTGCGCAACATCCTCGATTTCCCGCAACAATTCGCGCGAGCCGCCGATGTCATCATGCTGGAGCGCAACTACCGCTCGACCGAGACCATTTTGGCGGCAGCCAATGCGGTCATCTCGGAGGCATCGGAGCGCTTCACCAAGAAGCTCTGGTCGGAGCGCAAATCCTCGCAAAGGCCGAAACTGGTCAGCGTGCGCGACGAGGCCGAGCAGGCGAACTATGTCTGCCAGGCCATCCTTGCCGAGCGCGAGGCCGGCACGGTGCTGAAATCGCAGGCGGTGCTGTTTCGCGCCTCGCACCACAGCGGCCCGCTGGAGATCGAATTGACGCGCCGCAACATCCCCTTCGTCAAGTTCGGCGGGCTGAAATTCCTCGACGCCGCCCATGTCAAGGATGTGCTTTCGGTGCTGCGTTTTGCCGAGAACCCGCGCGACCGCGTCGCCGGCTTCCGCGTGCTGCAGCTCCTGCCCGGCATCGGCCCTTCGGCGGCGAGCACCATCGTCGAGACCATGGCGACATCGCTCGACGAGGAAATGGGGCTGGCCCGCTACCGGCCGCCGCAACGCGCGGCTGAGGACTGGCCGGCCTTCGTTGCGCTTTATTCCGGCCTGCGCGCCCGGTCGGGGAAATGGCCGGCCGATCTCGAACAGGTCAGGCTGTGGTACGAGCCGCATCTCGAGCGCATGCACGATGATGCAACGACGCGGCGGGCCGACCTCATGCAGCTCGAGCAGATCGGTTCCGGCTATGCTTCGCGCGAGCGCTTCCTGACCGAGCTGACGCTGGATCCACCGGATGCGACCAGCGACCAGGCCGGGCCGCCGCACCGCGACGAGGACTATCTGATCCTGTCGACCATCCATTCGGCCAAGGGCCAGGAATGGAAGAACGTCTTCGTGCTCAACACCGTCGATGGCTGCATCCCGGCCGATCTCGGCGTCGGCACCAAGGAGGACATCGAGGAGGAGCGCCGGCTGCTTTACGTCGCGATGACGCGGGCCAAGGACGGCCTGCATCTGGTGACGCCGCAGCGCTTCTTCACCCACGGCCAGGCAGCGCGCGGCGACCGCCACGTCTATGCCTCGCGAACCCGTTTCATCCCGGCCTCGATCCTCGGCGCCTTCGAGCAGACGTCGTGGGCGAGCGTCCACGCCAAGGACGATCCGCGCCACAGACCTGAAGTCCGCGTCGACCTCGGCGCCCGCATGCGCGGCATGTGGAAATAGCCGCAACCGCGAATGCCGGCAGGGAGCGACCTCAAGAGCAAATCGTCCTGTCATGGCATCTCTCAGGGAACCTCGGGCCGCCAGCCGCGTTTTCTGGCGTCCAACCCGCGATCGGAGGGCGGCGGCCGCCGCCCTTCCGCCCATCCAGAGAGGCCAGAATGCACGACGCGATGTTCTTCACCCCGGTTGCCGTTAGCGTTGGCGCCGGCCACAAACGCATGCTCGCCTCGCTGTTCGAGATGCATGATTTCCTGACCGAATTTCCGCCGTCACGCCGGCGCCTGAGCTATGGCGCGGCCGTGAGGGCCTGCGAGGCGGCACGCGCCGGCGAAATCTCGACCGAGGCCGCACGCGATGCCCTGATCACCTTTGCAGTCACGGCAGGCATCCTCTGGCCCGCGGTCCAGCCGGCCGTCTCGGTCAAGCCGGTCGCACACGGTTATGGCGGCTACGCCGTCTGAGACGGCCGGGACCGGGCCTGCCCAGCAAAAAGATCACTCGGACTTGCCGGCAGACGTCGGCGAGGCCTGTGCCAGCCTTGCCGACGGGGCGGTCTGTTCGGTGTTGCCGACAAAGAGTTGATCGCCGACAAAGGGATAGGCAAGCTGCCGATGATAGAGCGAGGGAACCGGGTCATCGGTGCCGTATTTCTGCGGCATCCTGTCGGGCATGAACAATGTGCCTCCCAGCATGTCGAGCAAAGGCAGCTGCCCGGCGAAATTCTTGTCCCAGGCTTCGCGCTCATTGGCATGATGCCAGTGATGAAATCGCGGTGACGCCAGCAGGCATTTCAACGGTCCGACCGTGATGCGCGTGTTCGAATGGATGAACAGCGACTGCCATTGATAGATCACTGTGAAGACCAGTATGGCGGGGTTCGAAAAATCGAGAGCGAAGACCGGCAGGAACGACGCCGATTTGGTCAGGATCTGGTCGACAGGATGGACGCGGTGCGCTGCCAGCCAATCCATCTCCTATGACCGGCACCGCCTTGAGGCACCCTGCCCTCGTTGGGCCGAAGATCAGCTCGCCAGAGATTAATGCTAAGAGATGAACGGATTGCTGACGGCGGCTGGCGGCTGCTTATCGCCAGAAAAATCGAGATTTTGGTTGTATAACGATATTCTCCACCGCTTTCGTGTAACATCGTGGTTATCGCGAAGTCGTTCTCAGAAGCGGTAGTTTTACCTGCGCCACGGAAACAAATATGTTGGCCGCCGCTGCACCAAAACTTGGGCGCAATTTTCAATTTTTGCTTTACGAAAACTCGCACCCCACGTAGATCAATTCTTGATGTACATAACTCTCAGAGCATATTGTGCGATCAAGCTTTGAGGGCTAACGTGCCTTGGTGAACCGGGAGGACGATCAAGCGACCTGTGCGCTGAACACGTTATTTAGCAGAAACCAGCAACTATATCAGCATAGGAATGGGTGGGGCGTTGCAGAATACACAGGGTATATTGACGTACCGACTGGGCAGCCTTTTGAATAGAGCCAATCTTGGCTCTCTGTTCACAGCAGCCGGTCGACCCGGTTTTCGACAGCTTTTTGCTTTTCGAAAACAGCCTGACCTCGACACGACCAATTCGCTGAGTTTTGCGGCACCGCCTCCCGAAGCGCCACCTTCCGAAGCACCGCCTCCCGAAGAATCGTCTGCGGAGCCACCGCATGCCGAAGCACCGCATGCCGAAAAATTTGTCCATTTGATCGACAATCTGTGGTGCGATACGTATGGCGTGTTCGTAAAAGGCTGGGCCCATGCTTGGGACCTCCCGATCACGGTGATGCGGCTGAAGAGCGGGGATTTTCGGGTAGAGGTTTCGGACTTCCACGACCGATCCGACTTGGCGACCTTCTTCCCATCACTGCATTCAATGAAATGCGGCTTCTCGGCCTACTTGGCCTGCAGTCCCTTCCGGCCGGTGGTTTTGGAAATCGAGACCGTCGATGGCTCGGCGGAATTCGAAATCTCCGCACTTTCGGCCAATCATCCTGTCAATACTGTCCTTCCCGAGCCGATGTTCACGCAACGGCGCTTTGCCGATGAGATGAAGAGGACCGGTGGTG
This sequence comes from Mesorhizobium sp. P160219, assembly GCF_057786095.1. Taxonomy (NCBI): domain Bacteria; kingdom Pseudomonadati; phylum Pseudomonadota; class Alphaproteobacteria; order Hyphomicrobiales; family Phyllobacteriaceae; genus Mesorhizobium; species Mesorhizobium sp. P160219. Next base: position 3,105,915 of record NZ_JBYNWG010000001.1, on the reverse strand, counting down.
TCGTCGTGGAAATCGGTGCGCGTGTCGTGGGGCCGTCATCTTCGCTACAGGCAGGGCAGTTCCAGCCCGAGTGCAAGTTCATCGGTGTCGACATTCATGAAGCGCCAGGCGTCGACGTTGTGGCAGACGCACATTTCCTGGGTGAGCATTTCGAGCCCGGCTCAATAGACGGAATATTCTCTTATGCGGTGATGGAGCATCTTAGTTGTCCGTGGCTGCTGGCGGCGCAAATCAACAGGGTGCTGAAGGTCGGAGGCCTGACCCTGCACTCGGTGCCTCAAGCCTTTCCAGTCCATGAAATGCCCAACGATTTCTGGCGGATTTCGAGCGAAGGCTTGAAAGTCCTGTTCGCACCTGAGATGGGCTTCGAGATCCTCGAAGTCGGAATGACGACGCCGGTCAAAATGTATGTGCACCCGGCGTTCCGGGAAGGTCCCATGCTCGAATTTGCGCTCCACGATGGAATGGCGGCGTCCTATGTCCTGGCGCGCAAGACTTTCGATCTTCCGGATGGTGCGGTTTCCTGGCCGCTCCAGCGCAGCGATTCCATGGACCACAGCAAAGCCTATCCGAAGCACTGATCACACCGATGCCAGAGAGGGGATTCATAAACTTCGACTGCCCACCGGCCCCGGCGGAATTCGTTTGCCCAGCGTGTGGTGGCGCCAATGCCAAGGCAAAAGTTCTGAGCGCCGGCACGATGTCGCTTTACCGATGCGATCAATGTGCGTCGCTGATTTATCACCCGTTCCCATCAATCGACTATACGGAACACACCAACCCGTTGGGTATCCGCAACTACGTTGAAATGAACGCCTCCATCGACACTGTCGCGCGGAACATTCTCAGGGTCGTTCCAGAAGGTCGAGTCGGCAGAGTCGTCGATATCGGTTGCGGTTTCGGCTTTGCCCTGGATGCCGTTCGCACCATCGCCGGCTGGGAGGCCAAGGGCTTCGAGCCTTCACAGTATGGTGGCGCGGGGCGGGATCAACTCGGCCTCGATATCGTCCGCGATTTTGCGCCGCTGAACGCCAATCCACAATATCTGTACGATGTGGTGCATTGCTCGGAGGTAATCGAGCACATTCACGATGTGACCGGCTTTCTGGCAATCCTTAAATCGTATTTGGCCGAGGACGGGGTGATTGTCCTGACCACGCCCAATCCCGAGCGGATCAATCCTGCCACTGAACAATCCACCCTTCTGGCTCTGCTGTCACCTGGAGCTCACACGATCGTCTTTAGCGCTGAAGCGCTGACACGGCTGTTCGATGAAGCGGGATTGCCATTCGTATCCGTCGACAAAAGCGCAGACAGCACCTTGTTCTATGCATCGCGCAAACCGATCGAATTCCAACCCACCGAAAGTTGGCAGAGTAAGATCCTTTGGTATCTGGAGAATGCGGTTTCGCGCGCCACTCCTGGTTCTTCGTTGGCAATCGGCTTGCGCTATCGCCTTTTTCGCGGGGCCATCGATCACGGCAAGTACGAACTGGCGGAAAAGAGCTTCGCTTCAATTCTTGCTGATGCGCGGCCCAGACTGGATGACATAAACACGTTGGCGGAGTTTGCCGACCGGTGGCCGCTTTGCATAGCGGCTTCGACCTACTATCGCGGAATGCTGCTGCTCATCCACAAGGGCGACTACCTGCACGCGGCCGAGCATCTCTGTGCGGCACATCTGCTGTGCCGGAAAAAGCTGTCAATCGATTCCTCGGTAGCGGGCGTCGAAGCCGATTTAATCTGGCGGGCGAAGTATCACGAAGCGCTTTCGTTAAAATATGCAGGCCAGAACCGTCGTGCTCTCTCTGTTCTTCGGGCATTCGAAGAGAATGATTTATCGGTGAAAGTACCGCCAAACCTCATTCCGGATGTCGAAAACCTTAGGATCGATCTTACAAGCTTACTTCCTCGATGTGAAACCCTAAATGCTTGAGTTATTCGGTTCTTGGCCACCGTGAAGGTTTTTATTAGATGAAACGATCGATCGTTGCCTGCATACCGCTCTACAATGGTCGAAATTTCATTGGAGCGTCGCTGAAAAGCGTGCTCGAGCAAACTCGTCCGCCAGATGAGGTAATCATTGTCGACGATGGTTCCACCGACGGTGGTGCTGAAGTCGCTCGGGAAGTTGCCCGGGGCGACAACCGGGTATGTGTCCTGGCGAAAGAGAACGGCGGTCAATCGTCGGCCCGCAATATGGGCGTCCGCAACTCCAAAAGCGACCTGATCGCTTTTCTTGACCAAGACGACTGGTGGTACCCAAAGCATCTCGAGACTTTGGAAGCTGCGGCAGGGCCTGAGCCTCAGGTAGGTCCATTCGGATGGGTCTACAGTGACCTTGACGAATACGATCGGGATGGAAATTTAGTGGTTCGGCAGATGCTCAAGCGACTTGGTTCAGAACATCCGAAACGAACGATCTTCAACTGCCTGTCCCAGAACATGTATGTCCTCCCGTCTGCCTCCCTCATCTCTCGCGAAGCGTTCGAGGCGGTAGGTGGATTTGACGAGCGGCTTTCCGGCTACGAGGACGACGATCTTTTTCTGCGGCTGTTCAGGGCGGGCTACACCAACAGGTTTCTGAGAGAGGCCTTGTCCGCGTGGCGCATTCATGGTGACTCCGCGTCATATAGCGCAAGAATGGCTAGGTCGGCTCTAATCTACGCAGACAAACTTCTGGTGGCATTTCCTGACGATGTTCCCTTGCGACGCTACTACGCCAGAGACCTGATAACGCCGCGTTTCTTTCGCAGTGCGGCTGGCACCTACCGGATTGCAGGCCAGTGCGGAAGCGCTGAACTGCTGATGCCGGCACTTGCGCTTATCGACAGGATCACGCCGACGATGAGGATCAGGCGATGGCTGATCATGCGGGCGATACGGCCTTTCCTCGGCAGCCACTTGGTTGCGAAACTGGCATCTTTGGAATTTACACGTAGCTTTGTAAGCCGGGTTCTCGCAATTTAGCGGCGTCTGGCAATAGCCTGTCCGACTATGCAAGTTGGCTTCGGCGCATTCCCCACGCGACGGCCAGCAAGTAATTGCTCCCCACTCCCGGTCTCCAGTCTGGCTGCGTTGTCGCGCCGGGCATGGCAGCGCGGCTCTCGCGAGATATTGGTATTGGGGTCGATTTCAGATGCTGGGAGACGGATTTCTACACAGATACTTTCTCAATAATGGAGGAAAGCGGCTTCATAAGTGGTTCCATTATTTCGATATCTACGAGCGCCATTTCGAACGCTTCAGAAACAGAGCGCCAACGATTCTCGAGATAGGCGTGTCCGGAGGCGGCTCCCTTCAGATGTGGAAGGCTTACTTCGGCCACGGCGCTCGCGTAATTGGCATCGATATCGATCCGATCTGCAAAGCGCATGACGAAGTCGGCATAGAGATATTCACTGGCAGCCAAGACGATCCGGCGCTGATCAACCAGATCATCGACAGATATGATGCCTTCGACATCATCATCGATGACGGAAGTCATATCATGCGACACGTAATGAAGAGCTTTGAGCTGCTGTATGACAAGGTCGACCCTCATGGCGTTTACCTCGTCGAGGATCTTCATACTGCGTATTGGGATGAGTATGAGGGCGGCCTGAAGCGAGCCGGGACTTTCATGGAGTTCGTCAAGGACAAGCTTGATGAGATAAACGCGGCACACGCAAGAGGCGCGATCCCCGTCTCTACCTTCACCCGATCGACAGCCTGTATCGCCGTCTACGACAGCGTGGTCGTGTTCGAAAAACGGCCGCAAGGCACCCGCCAAACCTCCATAACGACAGGAATGGGATATGCTGAACAGGAATGAGTTGCTGTTTTCATTATTCGATCCGAGCGGCTTCGGCCTGGAAATCGGACCAAGCTACAATCCTCTTTTGCCAAAGCGCCGTGGCTACAATGTCGAAATCGTCGACCATGCCGACGCCGCCAGCCTGCGCGAGAAATATCGCGACGATGCATCAAAGATCGAAGAGGTCGACTATGTCTCGGACGGCCGCACTCTGCTCGAGACTATCGGCTATGAGCAACGATACGATTTCATCTTTGCCTCGCATGTGATCGAACATGTCACCGACATCGTTCGTTTCCTCCAAGACTGCGAAACACTGCTGAAACCCGGGGGACGGCTTGTGCTGGCGGTACCAGACAAGCGCTTTTGCTTCGATGCGCTACGGCCGCTGTCCACTGTCGGTCAGACGCTGCAGGCCCATGCGGAAAAGCGCAAACGCCACACGCCGGGAATTCTGTTTGACCAGGTTTCGTATGTTTGCACCAAGGCCAAACAGACCGTCTGGCTCGAGCCGACCTTTGACGATGTCGCCTTCCTGCAAAGCGACGAAGAGGCAAAAAGCATGTTCGAAGCCGTTCAGGTAGACACGGCCTATTACGATGCTCACGCGTGGCAGTTCACGCCGGCCTCGTTCCGATTTCTGATCAAGAAACTTCGTTCGCTCGGATACATCAAGTCGGGGGAACTTGCGTTTCACAAGAATGAACCGGGTCAGTTACACCTGCATGAGTTTTATATCAGTCTCTCGAAGAACGCCCCTGTCCTGCATGATTCCGATGTCGATCTGCTCAAGGAGGCGGAGCGGGAGCTGCGCGAAGTTGCCGTAAGCCGGGATGAGCTAAGCTTGCAGATCGCGGCCGCACACCAACAAATCCAGAGTCTCATTGCAACGAACCAGGCCCTGCTGAAATCGACATCCTGGAAGATAACCGCCCCGCTACGCTATGTCAGATCGGTGTTCCTGTAACACCACGCACGCCATGCAGGCTCACCCTCAATGCAACGTCGGATCACCGGCGAGCAGGCCGCGCGGCCCGGTCGTTTCGAAACTGACCTGGTCGCGGCCGTTGGATTTGGCCTTGTAGAGGTGCCGGTCGGCCGTCAGGAACATGTCGGCATAGGTGGTGGGTCCGCTGAAGGCGACGCCACCGATGCTCACCGAGAGGGGACAGGGCCGTCCATCCGGGGCAAACTCGACCTCGCGGATGCGCCGCCGGATCCCCTCGGCAACCAGCCAGGACTGCGACGGGTCGGCGCCAGGCAGGAAGATGGCGAACTCCTCGCCGCCGATGCGCCCGACGATGTCGGCGCCGCGCAGCTGGGCCTTGATCGTCTGCGCAATCAGCTTGAGCGCCTGATCGCCGCAATCGTGGCCCAATCGATCGTTAATGGTCTTGAAATGATCGGCGTCGACGATCAGCAGGGCGCCGGCATCGACGACGGCCTGGCTGCGCGCCTGTTCGAGATAGGCCTCGACCAGCATCGAAAACGCGCCGCGGTTGAACACCGCGGTCAGGCTGTCGGTCGCCGCGACGATGCTCAGATTCTTCTGGGCGATCGCCAGCTGGCGCATCTTGTACATCAGGAAAGAGAAGAACGATCCACCCAGCACGAGCGGCAGCAACAGGTCGGTGAGCTGCGCCCAGCGCAACGCTTCGGGCGACAGCGACGGAAAATTGTAGGAATCGACAAGGAAGGCCGCCGCGATACAGATCGCCGTGCCGACAACCGTGACTGCTATGACCCTGCCCAAGCTCGTGGGCGAAAGATCGACCCGCATGCCATTTCTCCCACTGTGTTCGCCATTTTGCAGCGGGAACACAAATGAAACCCTAAAATCTTACCTGCAATTCGAATGTGGTTAACCAGAACAATTCCAGGAAAGTGTGAGCAGCTTTCCCGGGAGAAGCGCGTGGGCGCTTTCCCTGAGAATTACCAAGACAAAGGGATAGCGCGTTTCACCGTTTCCGTTAAACGATAAAACGCTCCGGCAATCGAAAGGCGCGATCGGTTGCCTTGTGAGTGGCGACAAAAAGCCCGCCACTTGCGCGGCGGGCTTTCCGACTGGCCGGAGGCTTCTCGTCAGCGCATGTCCCTCGGGAAGTCTGGGCCATGCGGTAGGAGAGTGCCGTAAAGCCTCACGGCTGGCTCGACACTCCCGGCGAAACCTGTCTCAGCGACGCGAGATCATAAGGCATAGCTGCCGCAGATCGCTGTCGTAGGTGCCCTCGCTGGCGAGCACATCGACGCAGCGCTTCTTCATACGTGTCAGCTGGCTGTTCGACATGCTGGCGACGACACCGGGTGTCCCAGGGGTGCCTGGTGTTCCAGGAGTTCCTGGAGTGCCGGGGGTACCGGGCGTACCGGGCGTGCCCGGCGTTCCGCCAATGCCGACGCCGACACCGACGTTGATGCCGCTGCCGACGTTGACGCCGACACCGGCCTTGATACCTCCGCTGCCGCCGACCGTGGCCCCAACACCGGCCTTGATGCCACCGGCTCCGCCGACCGTCGCGCCAGCGCCGGCCTTGATGCCGCTGCTACCGCCGACTGAGGCGCCGAGGCCCGCAGTAACGCCGCTATTGCCGCCGACCGTTGCGCCAGCACCCGCCTTGATACCGCCGCTGCCGCCAACCGAGGCGCCGGCACCGGCCTTGACCCCGCCGCTGCCGCCGATCGAAGCGCCAACACCGGCATTGATGCCGCCAGCACCGCCGATAGATGCGCCGACACCGACGCCAATTCCGCCGCCTGCATTCGCGGGAGCGGCAAAAATGACGATAATTGCACCCGCCGCCAGTGTTCTAGCGATTTTTTGAGTGATATTAACCATGACACTCTCCTTGTTGCCGTTCTGCTTTGTGCATTGCAACATGCCAGCAAACCAAAGCAGACATATGCTTATGCACTCACAGCTACGCACGAGTCTTCCTTATAGTTTCTTTATTTTTTCCAAGAATAAGGATTGTAGTTCTCAAGGCGTGCACTGGTCTGCTAAAAAAAAATATGTTTTTGCTTCAACATTTAAACTTTGTTTAATTCTCTAAACAGAAATTCCACCGGAGTTGGAGCGGGTTGTGGCTGCGGCGGCCTGGAGCCGAAGGCCCACAAAAGGCGGGCCACTGACAGCCCAGCCATCTGGCCCAGTCACCGGGCAGCGTTGTGCCGACAGGGTCCTCAAACCCGGCTTGGATCCAGAGCTGGTGCCGGGCATCGACGGCCGCGCAAATGCACCGGTTAACGCTCCCGTGCGTTTAAACGGGAAGCGCGGTCAGGAGATCAGGCGTAGGCGCGGCCTTCGTCGGTGCGTTGGAAAAACGCCAGGTCGAGCTGCACCGAAGGCCGGCCGAGAATGGTCAGGATGGTATGCGCCTGGCCGCGGTGATGGGTCTGGTGGTTGAAGACGTGTCCCAGCGCCGGCGCCAGCCGCTGCGAGACGGTGCGCATGTCGGAAACGGTCATGTAGGAGAAGCGGCCGGACAAAGCCTTTTCGGTCAAACCGCCGACCCAGTCGACGATCCGCCTGTCCTCGGCCTCACGCGCCAGCTTTAGACCAGGCAATGCGCGGTGCAGGATGGCGTCGAGCTTTGCCGGCGCGTCGCCCTCGCCGGTGAAGCGTTTCATCCAGATGCGGTCGGTGGCCAGCAGATGGTTGAGCGTGCCCATCATCGAGCCGAAAAATGCGCCGACATCGCGATTGAACTCTTCTTCGTCAAGTGCGGCGACGGCATCGTAGATGCGGCCATTGGCCCATTGATTGTAGGCCGCGAACATCATGAAATGCTGTTTCATCTTTTTCCCGCCGACGAGTTCCGCTTCAGCCGCAGGCGCCTAATTAGACCGCGAGGACGCAGCCGCCAATGACCATTCTGTTCTATGAACTCGCCGGACACGACGCGACCCGTCCGTTCAGCCCGCCTTGCTGGAAGGAGGCGGCGGCCGCAGCTTAGGGAATAGGCAGTAGGCAATAGGGTCTGAGGGCTGTACTGCCTACTGCCTACTGCCTACTGCCTACTGCCTACTGCCTCTTCCCCACACAAGTCTCCTGATCGCCATGCCACCACCCCCCGATTTCACCGATGATTTTCGCGCCGGGCTGGTCACGTTGCTGCGCTGGCGCCGGGATGTGCGGCGCTTCGAGCGGACGGCTTTGCCCGAGGGTACGCTGGAGCGGCTGCTGGAGCTTGCCAGCATCGCGCCGTCCGTCGGTCTCAGCCAGCCGTGGCGCTTCGTGGTGGTCGAGAGCGCCGAGCGGCGGGGCGCGGTGAGAGACTGTTTCGAGCGGTGCAATGCCGAAGCTCTTGAATGCTTTTCAGGCGAGCGCGCCGCTCTCTATGCCCGGCTGAAGCTCGCCGGTCTCAATGAAGCGCCCTGCCAGTTCGCGGTTTTCGCCGACCGCACGACGCAACAGGGCCATGGGCTCGGCCGCATGACGATGCCGGCGACCATCGACTATTCGGCCGTCATGGCGGTGCACACGCTGTGGCTGGCGGCGCGGGCGGAAGGCATCGGCATGGGCTGGGTGTCGATCCTCGACGCCGCCGAGATGGCCGCAATCCTGGACACCCCGCCTGAGTGGACGCTGATCGGCTATTTCTGCCTCGGCTATGCCAGCGAGGAGCATGATCTGCCGACACTGGAACGCGAAGGCTGGGAGCGGCGGCGGCAGCCGGTGGTGATCAGGCGGTAAAGCTGCCCATCACTTCGTCTCTTCCTTGGCGATGAGCTTGACGCAGATCGGGTCGCCCTTCGGCATCGGAGTGCACTGCCATCCAGGCCCGAAACCGAAATTCGTATCTGTGCGGCGACCCGAAAAGAGCAGCAGAACAAGGCCCACGGCAGCCAAGATGCCGATAATCCAAAGGCTCCCTTTTATGTCGCCCGGTCTGAGGTGGAGGTGGGGCCAGCGCGTCCCGTCAAACATGGTCCGATGTCTTTCCGTTCCGCTGATTTCCGTTCGAAACCGTGCGTGCCTGCGCAATCACCATTTTCCCGCAAGCCTTGCCTTTGACCAGAGCGTTGCGAACAGCCATGCTGGCGGTCGCGGCCGAATAACGCTGCCGGGGCGCGTCCCCTTGGCAATGGGCCGGGCGGCTTGTATAGAGCCCGCCACTCCACATTCCGATCTCAAGACTTTCCATCTCAAGACAAGGACGACCCCATGGCGCTCGAACGCACCTTTTCCATGATCAAGCCGGACGCGACCCGGCGCAATCTTACCGGCGCCATCACCAGGATGCTGGAAGAGGCCGGCCTGCGCGTCGTCGCCTCACGTCGCGTGTGGATGAGCCGCCGCGAGGCCGAAGGCTTTTACGCCGTCCACAAGGATCGTCCGTTCTTCGGCGAACTGGTGGAATTCATGTCGTCGGCGCCGACCATCGTGCAAGTTCTGGAAGGCGAAAACGCCATTGCCAGGAACCGCGAAGTTATGGGCGCGACCAACCCCGCCAACGCCGCCGAAGGCACCATCCGCAAGGTGCACGCGCTGTCGATCGGCGAGAATTCCGTGCACGGCTCCGACGCGCCGGAAACCGCCGCGCAGGAGATCAAGTACTGGTTCTCCGACACCGAGATCGTCGGCTGAGCCGACGCGAACCAATGTATGCAAGAGGCCGGCACTTCGCCGGCCTTTTTCTTTGGTCAGGTCCCGGCTTCGGCTTCATGCCGCTTTCAACGGATGAGCGGCGTGTCCCAGAGGTCGCCGAGCAGCGTTTTCAGCTCCGTGAAACGCTTCTCGCCCAGTTCCTCGGCCCATTCCCGCTCGACGTCGAGCAGGATGTCGGCCATCTTCTGGTATGCGGCGCGCCCGCGGTCGGTGAAGTGGACGACGGTCCCGCCGCTCTCATCGGGTGCCGCCGAGCGAGTGATATAACCCATCGCTTCCAGCGTCTTCAGCAGTTGATTCATGGCCTGCTTGCTCATCGCGGCGCGCTCGGCGAGCGCGCTCGGCCGAAGGCCATCCGGGCCGGGATATTGGATCACCGCCATATGCGGCGGGCTGAGGTCCTCGAAACCCGACGCCCTGAGATCCCTGATCAGCTTGCGGTGAATGGCCATGGCCGGAACGCGCAGCAGTGCACCGATCAGCGGTGGCTTCTTTGGCGGTGCTTCCGCGGATAATGGCATTGACACTCTGGTAAATCGAGTTTACTCATTTCGGTAAATTCAATTTACCACGTGGGAGGATGAAATGCTAGACAGAGCTAGCCAGATCAGCGTCAATCCGGCCGACGAGACAATCAGCCATGGCGGCCTTGCCGTGCGCTTCCTGCTTACCGGCGACCAGTCGAACGGCAGCATCGCCGCCTTCGAACTGACGGTCGCCGGCTCGCAGCGCCTGCCCGCCCCGGCGCACAGCCACGATCACTATGAAGAGACGATGTACGGGATCGAAGGCGTGCTGACGCTGACCGTCGACGGACACCGGCACGATATCGGGCCTAGGCAGGCGCTGTGCATTCCGCGCGGCGCGGTCCATCGCTTCGACAACGACACCGCCGCGACCGCCAAGGTGCTGTGCGTGGTGACACCGGCGGCGATCGGCCCGGAATATTTTCGCGAGGCCTTCGCCATCTTCAGCACTGGCGGCCCGCCAGACCGCACCAGGCTGATGGACCTGATGCGCCGGTTCGGCCTGACGCCGGCGCCCCCGCCGCCGCAGTCTTGATTCTTAGCTCGCTGCGTTGAAGCGCAAGATATCGTGGCCGTCCTTGTCGGCGATGATCAGCTTGCCGCCATCGACACGGTATGACGCCGCCTTGGCGAGCGCCTCGAACAGCGCCTTTTCCTCGGCCATGATCTCCGGCGCGCAGGCCTTGTAGGTCGAGCCGATGTCGCTGATGACGATGGTCTCGCCATCGACCTTGGCGGTGGCGAAATAGGCGTTGCACGGGCCGCTGCCGCCCGCCTTGCCGGCTTCGCTGACCCGGAACGTCGCCTGCGGCTCCGAAATCACGCCGATACCGTCGATATATTCGACTAGCCAGCTCTGGCCGAACAGCGAGGCCGAGGTCGGCTTGTCGCTCGGCGCCACCATTTTCAGCACAATGGCCTGCGGCGCCTCGCTGAGCGGATCGACCTGATAGCGCGAGTCCGTGACGAACAGCAGCTTGTCGTCGGCGATGATGCGCGCCTGCAGCGCATAGGTCATGTTGGGCCGGATCACCGTTGGATCGAAGCTGATCTCGAACTTGATCGGCACCTGGCCGGCCGGCGCTACCTTGCGCTCGCCGACAATGGCGGCCGGCGCATCGGCCAGCGATACATCGGCAAGTTGAACCGACAGCACGGCGTTGGGCGGCAGCGCGATGCGCTCGCGATACATCACCTCGCCCTTCAGGGTTTTCTCGGCGGCGACGGAAGGCTCGGGAACGGCCAGAACGCCGATAACCAGCGGCACAAAACCGAAGACGAAGAATTCGGCGATCCTGTCCAGCATGCCCTTGCTCCCTTTTTGCCGATGCGATTTGGCCAAGGGAATGCGGTCAATACATGGCTGCGCCGAGATTTATTCGGGCCGCGCCTTCCAGCGCGCCACAGCCTGGTCGTCGGCGTCCTTGGCCTCGACCCAGCCGCCATCGGTGCCGTCCACGCGGTGCTCCTTCTTCCAGAAGGGTGCACGCGATTTCAGGAAATCCATCAGGAAATTCGCCGCCTCGAACGCCGCCTGCCGGTGTGACGACGCCGCCACCACCAGCACGATGTTTTCGCCCGGTGCGATCTTGCCGTGGCGGTGGATGACAATCAGGCCTTGCAACGGCCAGCGCTGAAGTGCCTCGCGGGCGATGCGGGTGATTTCGGCCTCGGCCATGCCTGGATAGTGCTCGAGTTCCAGCGCCGACAGCTGGCCCTGCTCGTCGCGGCAAAGTCCTGAGAAGGACACTACGGCGCCGATGTCGGCGCGACCCCCGGTCAGTTTCGCGATCTCGGCGGCAACGTCGAAATCGTCGCGCTGGATGCGCACCGTCGGCGCGCCGGACATGGTGTCAGCCCCCGGTCATCGGCGGAAACAGCGCGATCTCGCGCGCGCCGGCTATCTTCTCGCGATGCTCGACATGTTCCTGGTTGATGGCGACGCGGATCACATCAGGATATTGCAGCGCGTGCTCATATTCCTCGCCACGCGATTTCAGCCAGCGCAGGAGGTCGGCCACCGTCTCGATACCGGCGGGCAGTTCGACATCCTCTTCCGGCTTGCCGATCCGTTCGCGCACCCAGGCGAAATAAATGAGCCGGGTGATCATCTCACTCGTCCATGATGTGCTTGAGGCCGGCGCGGAAATAGTCGTAGCCGGTGTAGAGCGTGACGAGGGCTGCGATCCACAGCAGCACCAGTCCGGTCTGCGTGGTCAGCGGGAAGATCTTGTCGCCGGCAGGCCCAGCCAGCAGGAAGGCGATGGCGACCATCTGGATGGCGGTCTTCCATTTGGCGAGCTGCGTCACCGGCACCGAGACTTTCAATGCCGCCAAATATTCGCGCAGCCCCGAAACCAGGATTTCGCGGCACAGGATGATGATTGCCGCCCACAACGACCAGCCTGCGATGCCGGCATGACGGTCGGTGTCGGCGGCGAGCAGCAGCAGGCAGGTGGCGACCAGCAGTTTATCGGCGATCGGATCCAGCATCTTGCCGATGTTGGACGTCTGCTGCCAGGCGCGCGCCAGATAGCCGTCGAGATAGTCGGTGATCGAAGCCAGCAGGAAGATGATCAACGCCGACCAGCGGGCGAAGTCGCTCGATTTCAGATGCCCCTCGAGAAAAAAGCACAGCACCACCAGTGGCACCGCGACGATGCGGGCATAGGTAAGCATGTTAGGCAGGTTGAACGCGCGCTTGGCCATATCTCAGGGACTCTTTCTGCCTGCGTACTCAAATCAGAACCGGATGTAGGGGGTCAACAGGCGAGATTCGATTGGCCAGACGAAAATAGCGCGCGATTGCCGGGATTCGAGTGGCCTGCGAGAAAAGAACGGCTGCTGCCATTTGATCGGGACAGCGGCGTCACCGGCGCTCAGCTCTCATGGAAATGATTGTAGACGAGCTTGGCGACCTGCTCTGAAATACCGTCGACCTTGACCAGATCCTCGACTGCCGCGCGGCTGACCGCCTTGGCAGTGCCGAAGGCCAGCAGCAGCGCGCGCTTGCGGCCGGGACCGATGCCGGCGATCTCGTCGAGCGGGCTCTTGACCAATTCCTTCTTCCGCCGCGCGCGGTGCGAACCGATGGCGAAGCGATGCACCTCGTCGCGCAGCCGCTGGACGAAATAGAGCACGGGATCCCTCACGGGGAGCGAAAACGAGTCCCTGCCTCTGACGAAAAAACGCTCGCGGCCGGCATCGCGGTCCTGGCCCTTGGCGATGCCGATGGCCGCCACGCGATCCTCGATGCCGAGGTCGGCGAGGATCTTGCGCACCGCGCTCATCTGGCCCTGGCCGCCATCGATCAGGATGACGTCCGGCCAGGCCGGGAAGCTGCCGGAGATGTCTTCCTCGATGTCGTCGCCTGCTCCACCGGCTGCCGCGTCGTCGGGAACGACATCGCCATGTTCCTTCAGCAGCCGCGAAAAGCGCCGTTCCATCACCTCGCGCATCATGCCGAAATCGTCACCGGGCGTGATCTCGGTCGAGCGGATGTTGAATTTGCGGTACTGGTTCTTCACAAACCCTTCCGGCCCCGCAACGACCATGGCGCCAACGGCGTTGGTGCCCATAATGTGCGAATTGTCGTAGACCTCGATGCGCACCGGCGGCTTCGGCAGGCCGAAGGTCTCGGCAAAGCCGGCGAGCAGCCGGCCTTGCGTGGAGGTTTCGGCCAGGCGGCGGCCGAGCGCCTCGCGGGCATTCTGCAGCGCGTTGTCGGTCAAATCCTTCTTCTCGCCGCGCTGCGGCACCGAGATCGACACTTTACGGCCGGCGCGGGTGGACAGCGCTTCGGCCAACAGTTCCTGATCCTGGACGCCTCGCGACAGAAGGATGTTCCGTGGCGTCGGCTTGTCGTCATAGAACTGCGCCAGGAACGAGCCCAGCACTTCCGCCCCCTCCAGTGCCGGATCGGCCTTGGGGAAATAGGCGCGGTTGCCCCAGTTCTGGCCGGTGCGGAAGAAAAACACCTGGATACAGACCTGGCCGCCCTCCTGATGGATGGCAAAGACATCGGCCTCGTCGACCGTGGCCGGGTTGATGCCCTGATGGCTCTGCACATGGGACAGTGCAGCCAACCGGTCGCGATAAATGGCGGCGCGTTCGAAATCGAGCTCCTGCGAGGCCTGCTGCATGGCGGCAGAGATTTCGGTCTTCACCTTCTGGCTGCGGCCCGACAGAAAATCCTTCGCCTCGCTGACCAGCTCGGCATAGTCGCTATGCGAGATCTCCCCGGTACATGGACCGGCACAGCGCTTGATCTGGTAGAGCAGGCACGGCCGGGTGCGGTTTTCGTAAAAGGAGTTGGTGCAGCTCCTGAGCAGGAAGGCGCGCTGCAGCGAATTGATGGTGCGCCCGACCGCGCCGGCCGACGCAAAAGGTCCGAAATAGTCGCCCTTGCGCGAGCGCGCACCGCGATGCTTGTAGATGCCGGGCGAGACGTGATCGCCGGTCAACAGGATGTAAGGGAACGACTTGTCGTCCCGCATCAGCACATTGAAACGCGGCCGCAAACGCTTGATGAGATTGGCCTCGAGCAGCAGCGCTTCGATTTCGGTGCGGGTGACGACGAACTCCATCGTCGATGTCTCGCGCACCATGCGGCCGATGCGGGCGGTGTGGAACCGGCCTTGCGCGTAGTTGGTCACCCGCTTCTTCAGGCTGCGCGCCTTGCCGACATAAAGCACGTCGCCGGCAGCGTTCATCATGCGGTAGACGCCGGGCGCATTGGGCAGCCGCTTGACCAATGTCTGGATGACCTCGGCGCCGACCATGCCGTCGGCGTCGCCGGCATGCGGCGCCCAGTCTATCGCTGTGAAGGCGACATCGGGCCCGGTGGCCTCGGGCTCGACGATCTCCTCGACCGCTTCATCCTGAAGGTTGATCTCGGGCGGCATATCGTCGGCGGCGCCGGCGCGCGTCTTGTGTTTCTGGTCTGCGGGACTCATTCCACCATGCCTGTCACATCCGGCGTCTGCCATGCAAGATGCTGGCCGCCGTCAAGCGCGATCATCTGGCCGGTCACCGAGCGCGCATCCCAGAGATAGCGGATGGTGGCGCCGAATTCGGCCAATTGCGGGCCGCGCTCCAGAATCAGGCCATCGACCTGCTTCTGGAAATCATGATCTTCCTGGCGCGTATTCTTCAGCGTCGGACCGGGACCGATGGCGTTGACGCGGATGCGCGGACCGAGCGCCTGTGCCAGCATTTCGGTCTGCGTCCACAAGGCCGACTTCGACAGCGCATAGGAGAAATAGCGCGGCGTCGGCCGCCAGACGCGCTGGTCGATGATGTTGACGATCAGCCCCTCCTGCCCTGGCGGCAAGGCGCGGGCGAAGTTTTGCGCCAACAGCGCCGGCGTCTTCACATGGATGGCGAAGTGAAGGTCCCATGCCGCCCAGTCGAAGTCCTCGACGCTATCGTCGACGAACAGCGACGCATTGTTGACAAGAAGCGTGACCGGGCCGAGCGCTGCCGCGGCGCGGCCGACGAGATCGCCAACCGCATCCATGTCGGTCAGATCGGCGGCTACCGCGCCGGCGCGGCCGCCTCCGTCCCTGATGTTCGCAGCCAGCGCGTCGGCCTCGGCGGTCGAGCGGTTGGCGTGGATGGCGACGGCAAAACCGTGCGCGGCCAGATCCTCGACGATCGCCTTGCCGATCCGCTTCCCCCCGCCCGTCACCAGCGCCGTTCCGGCGGCTTCGATCATCTGTCAATCCTCAATCTGCGCCTCAATTCGGCTGGCGGCACATTGTGACGCGTCCAGGGGTTAAATGCCGTTTCCACCTGGGGCAGGAATGTGGCGAAACGGCTTTTTCGCCGCCGGCACCGCCCCGGATTCGGGTCGGCAGGACCGCAATATAGGACGCTGAACCCGTTGCACCAAGCCGAGTGCAGTGCAGCATCGCCTGCGTACTGACATTTCGCTGTTGCGAAGATGCAACGTCAAGCTTCGGCCTCATTCGTGCCGGGGAATGACCCATTTTCAGGTTCGCTGCCGCCGCATTTTGACACGACATTCGGAACCGTTGAGTGCCAGATCCGTTTCACCCCCCGGACGGGTTGATGGCGCTCAGGACAAACAAGCCTACGTGTCTTGTGGCTTAAGGAGTAAACAACAATGCAAACCAATCTCAAATTCGCGCCGCTCGCGGTTGCGCTCGGGCTCTTCGCCCTCAGCGGTACCGCTTTTGCTGCCGATGTCGTCTCGGAAGAACCACCGGCGCCGGCCCCGATCGCCGAGCTCCCCGTCGCTTCCTGGGCCGGCCCGTATGCCGGTCTCAGCGCCGGCTACGGCTTCAGCGGTCATGCCAAAGTCCAGGACGGCGGCCCCGACATCAAGACCAAGGGCTTTGTCGGCGGCGTTTTCGGCGGCTACCAGTGGCAGCAGGAAAACTTCGTGTACGGTGCTGAAGCCGATCTCGGCTACAATGGCGTCAAGGGTGACAGCGGCGGCGTCAATTCCAAGGGCGGCTTCGAAGGCTCTCTGCGCGCCCGTCTGGGTTACGCCGTGACCCCGGAAATCCTGCTCTACGGCACCGGCGGCGGCGCCCTGAAGAACCAGAAGGTCTCGGTCCCCGGCGACAGCGACAGCAACACCATGCTCGGCTGGACGGCCGGCGTCGGCACCGACATCAAGATCACCGACAATGTGTTCGGCCGTGTCGAGTACCGCTACACCGACTTCGGTTCCAAGAGCTTCGACAGTGTCGGCACCAAGGTCAAAGAGAGCGACAACCGCGTCACCTTCGGCGTCGGTATGAAGTTCTAACTGTCGTTCAAGCCACGACACAAGAAAGCCGGGCCTCGCGCCCGGCTTTTTTTGTTTCGCCCGTCAGGCCGGCACAGCCACCTTCAGCCCTGGAAACTTCTCATCGAAACGCGCTGCCCAGCGGGTCAGGCGGCCGCGGCCCTTTTCCCATTTGCCGGCGAAGCGCAGAGAGAGGTAGCCGAGGCAGGCACGCAACGCCAGCTGGCCAAGCGTGATCTTCTTCGGCAGCTTCGGCGGATTGGCGTTGAGGAAATCGAGTGCGGCGGTGATCTTGGTCCACTGGCGATCGAGCCAGGGTTGATAGACCATCTCCTCCGGACGCGTGCGCCGCTCATAGACCATCGACAGCGCGCAGTCGCATATGCCGTCGGCCAGCGCCTCCAGCACTTCGGCCTCGAGGCGCTTGTCGGCATTGCGCGGCAACAACAGGCTCTTCGAAGCGCGGTTGAGATGCTGAGTGATCGCGCGGCTGTCATGGATCGAGCGGCCGTCGTCGAGCACCAGCACCGGAATCTTGCCGAGAGGATTGGCTGACATCAGTTCAGCAGGCTTGTCCTCGGTCTTGACCGGCACGAGCTCGACGGCAATGCCGGCATGGAGTGCTGCCATGCGCACCTTGGAACTGTAGGGGGATGAGGACGCGTAGAGCAGCTTCGGCATGATCGGTTCCCTGTTTTCGGACGGCCAGTGCATGTCGCTCAAAAATGCGATTCCGGTCTTGAGAACGACGCACGTAAAACAAAGGTCTAGAGCGTGTCGCCTGAACCCCATCGAATGCGACCGCCTTAGTGTTGGCCGATCTTCCCTGAGGGAGCAACTGCCAGAAGGGCAAAACCAGGCGGCCAATCCGCCGACAATGAAATCGCCATGCATGTCTCACAGAAGTGGCGTCAATTTCGAGAGAACGACATGCATCAAAACAAGACCTAAATCACAACAAAAAAGCTCCCGGGAATCTGCCAGTCGGCAAAGTTCCCGGGAGCTTTGAGATGGACCGCTGTTACTTCTTCTTGGCGGCTGGCTTTTTGGCCGGTGCAGCCTTCTTCACAGCGGCCGTCGACTTGGCGGCGGCGGCCTTCATCGGAGCCTTGGCGGCGGGTTTTGCCGCTGCCTTGGCTGCCGGCTTCTTGGCGGCGGGCTTGGCTGCTGCCTTCGCAGCAGGCTTCGCCACAGCCTTGGCGGCCGGCTTCTTGGCGGCGGGTTTCGCTGCTGCCTTGGCGGCGGGTTTTGCTACTGCCTTAGCTGCCGGCTTTGCCGCTGCCTTGGCAGCCGGCTTTGCCGCTGCCTTCGGTGCTGCCTTCTTTACTGCTGCAGGTTTCGCGGCAGCTTTCGGTGCCGCTTTCTTTGCCGGCGCTTTCGCCGCCGGCGCCTTCGTCGTGGTCTTTGCCATGCGATGCCCCTTGCGTTTGTGCCGATGGCCGTGAGTGACCCGGCGAGCTAATGCATATCTGACTCGTGCGTATCTAGCCAGCGAAGCATTACATAGAATTTTGCAGATTAAGTTTCGGTTACGCTGAGAGCAAGATCGCAATGATCGGCACAGAAATCGGCAAAGAATCTTCCCGCTTCGCAGCGAACTATTGCGAGAGAAATCTCTGATATCGCGACTCACACGATCTTCTCGTCAAGCTCACATTGTCTTGCAACGCCGTCGATCTCACGCGGTCATCGGCGGCCTATCGGATGGCAACAATCATCGCACAGCAGAGGCTGATCTTGCTTCATCCCCACGGTTGCAGGAACAGCACTAAACTAAACGCGAGCTTTTTACTCGTATATCGAAAGTGGTTGGATGGAAGCCAGGAAAGACAGCACTTGAAGGGACAGCCTGTTGTGTCGGAGTTTCCCAGACGAGAAGGGAGATCGCCAGCTTCGGCGCAAGAGATGCCTAACGGAAATGGGAAACGAAGATCGGGGAATCCTCCTCCCAGGAAGCCGCGATCCCTTGGAAGCCAAGGGGTGCCGGCCCCTAAGCGCCAACCCTCTCGCGCACCTGCAGCCGGCGCGAAGGCTCGGCGTGGTGGAGGTGGACGGCAAACGTATCCCACGGCGGCGCAATTCCGATCTGCATCAGGATCCGCCCGATCTCGCCGCGGTGATAGCCGCCATGCGTGACGACATGTGTCAGCATTTCCTGGCGTGACATCATCGCCCTGTCGCCGTCGGTGAAGGTGAAAGGCACAGGCTCTGACATGAGCTTTGGCGAGACGGCTTCGATATAGTCGAGATACCAACGATCCATCGCAGCGACATCAGCGCTCAATTCATCGAGTGCCGGTGTGTCCTCGGTGTTGTCGGACGCATAGCCATGACGCGTGCCGGAAAGATGCGCGGCGAATATCTTCGATACGACAAGGTTGTGGTTGATGAGACCGGTCGCCGTGTGGCGCTGATCGATATGCTCCTGCTGGTCGAGGCCCGCAAGCTTCTCCAGCAATTCACCATTCGCCCAGGCTTGATAAACGAAGAGGTTGCGGAGCAAATCCAGCGCGTCCATGGTCTATATCCTTTGCAAAAAATGTGAGTATGTTATCTATATTCTTGGCTGCTGGAGCAGACATGTCTACTCGCATTGCAAAGCCGCGCTCACGCATGCGCAAGCAGCCGCGCCAGGCGCGTTCGAGAGCGACGGTCGAGGCGCTCATCGAAGCCGGTGCTCATGTTCTGAGCGCGCTCGGCTGGGCCGGCTTCACCACCAACAAGGTGGCCGATGCGGCCGGCGTCAGCATCGGCTCGCTCTATCAATATTTTCCCGACAAGCTGTCGCTGGTCGAAGCAATTCGCCGGCGACATTTCGATCAGGTGCTGTCGGTGATCGCCGAATCAGCAGAAGGCGACAAGCCGCTCAAGCGATTCGCGCAGGAGCTGGTGCGCGGCATGATCGATGCGCACAGCATCCATCCGACGCTGCATCAGGTGCTGCTCGACGAGGCGCCGGGCGATCGCGGCTCACGCGCCGCCCATGCCTCGTTCCAGTCGCGCTATCTGGATCACTACACGGCGGCGGTGGCGCAATATCGCAGGCGCAGAAAGGACAATGAGACCGTGGCCCGGGTGCTGTCCTCAGCGGTCGAGGGCGTCATCCACAATGCCGCGCGGCGAGACATGCTCGACTTGCCGGAACTGCAGAAGCAGTTGGTCGAGCTGATCTGCGCTTACGTATCTGGTGGGAAGGCGATGTGAGGCAGCGGCAGCAGTTCGGAGATTGGCGAAACCGGAGCGACATCAGATCTCCCCCTTGCGGGGAGATAGCAGGTTCAACGGCGGTTCTTATCCGACCTTAGCGCAGGACGCGGCAGCGGCCGTTGTAGACCATCCAGCGGTCGAAGCCCGAGACGCAGAATTCGACATTGTCGCCGATCGAGGCAAAACCCTGGCCTTCCTCGATCAAGTACCAGATGGTGCGGGCGCGGCCATCGGAAAGGCTGACGGTGGCGCCGCAATAGCGGCGGCCGATCGGCCATTCTTCGCTGGCCGGGAGATAGCGATGCTGGTGGATGCGTTGGAAATCGGTGATCGAAACATCCGGCAGATGCGGCACGTGATGCACCTGGTAGGAGAAGCGGCTGGAGATTTTGCTTAGCACCCAGGCCTCGCCGCAAACGCCGCTGTCCTCGTCGGAATAGACGGAAAGATCGGCGGCCTGCGCTGGCTGGCCGAGGGGTGCGGCCAGCGGCGTGCAAAGCGAAATCAGGGCAGCAAGAGCGGATTTGGCAAAGCGAGTCATGGCAGCCTCTCAAAGGTCGACTGCGCCCACTTTGCGGATTCGGCGGCGCGCGGTCAAGCGGTCGCCCTGACGATGGTTTCCCGCTCCGCAACCGGTTTTGCCGGTGCGAAGCTGCGAAACCACGTCCTGACCTTCGAAAAAGCTCGCCTTGCCCATTAGGAAAAGCGGCCTGCCCATGGCCGGCGGGCGCCGAAACCCGGTTCAGCCTTGCTTGGCGTCGCCCTGCGGTATGGCGGCCGGGTCCATCCACATCGCTTCCCAGACGTGGCCGTCAGGATCGGCCAGGCTGCGATTGTACATGAAGCCATAATCCTGTTGGGCGTTGATGTCGGCGGCGCCGCCATTTTTCGCCGCCGCCTCGTTCATCGCATCGACCGCCGCGCGGCTGTCGCAGGACACGGCAAGCATGACCTCGCTCGAGGTGGCCGGCGGGATGGGGCGATCGGTGAACTGACGCCATTTGGCGTGGGTGAGCAGCATGACGTTGATCGTTTCGCTCAGCACCATGCAGGCTGCGGTGTCGTCGGTGAAGTGCGGGTTGTTGTCGAAACCGAGAGCTTTGTAGAAGGCCATCGACGCAGCGAGGTCGGCGACGGGCAGGTTGACGAAGATCATACGGGGCATAGGGTCTCCTTGACAGTACACAGTTGAAACCGGACCGGCGTTGCGCCGGACCATCCTTCGATGCCTTCTCTCAAGGCACCGGTTTTGCTTTGCCGCGCAGCCTCTCGGTCTACACCTTCTGCATCGCTTCGACCTCTTCGATGAAGCCGAGCAAAACTGCATCTCGGCCACCGTGTATTTCTCCAGCAATGCGGCACCTGCCTCGAAGATCGGATGGTAGCAGCGCCGGACGAGTTCCTCGGTCTTATTGCCCGCCGCTGCCATAACCTTGCGCCTGTCACCGGGATCCGGCTGGCGGCTGACGAAGCCGCGCTTTTCCAGCCGGTCAATCAACGTCGTAGCCGCCGCCGGCGTGAGATTTGTCTCCCTCGCTACGACGTTTGCCGGCCGCGGGCCGTGACTGATCGCGCCGAGACAGCGGCGCTCGGCAGCGCTCAGCACATAGATTTCGGCAACGGTCCCATCGAACGTTTCAACGGCATCCTGCCAGCGCGACATCGCGAAGCCTATCGCGTTGACCAGTTCCTTTTTTGTCGATCTTGGCTTCGATTCGAAATCTAATAATTAGATATCTATCTATCTGATTCTGGGATTAGCGTCAACGCCAAGCCGATTAGATGTGCATCTCCATGGTTTCGGTTCGTTCAACACAACTGAGCATTCGCGGATGGCGCCACCGTCAAAACTTCTAGCGACTTTGTGTCTTTGCCGCGGGCGTCGCCCGCTGCGAAGCGTCGCTACCCCCCGGCCAGCCATTCCAGCGACCAGTGCGCCGGCTTTTCGACCGCCAGCAATCTGTGCAGGACCGGCAGCACGATGCGCAGTTCGCGCTCCAGCGTGAAGGGCGGGTTGACCACCACCATGCCGCTGCCGTCGAGGCTTGGTTCACGCGATGCCGGCCGGATCTCGAACTCGATGTCGAGCAGTTTTGGAACGCCGGATTGCTTGAGCGCCTTGCGGAAGGCGATGATCGCTTTGCGGTCCTTGATCGGATACCACAGCGCGTAGATGCCACCCGGCCAGCGCCTGTGCGCTTTCTGCATGCCATCGACCAGGCGGTCGAATTCGCCGGCTTCCTCGAACGGCGGATCGATCAAAACCAGGCCGCGCTTTTCCTTCGGCGGCAGATGCGCGCCAAGCGCCAGCCAGCCGTCGAGTTCGATCACCCTTGTCTGGAAATCGCCGGCAAACAGCGTCTTCAGCCTGGCGGCATCTGCGCCGTGCAGTTCGATCGCCGACAACCGGTCCTGCTTTCGCATGAGGTGCCTGGCGATCAATGGCGAGCCCGGATATTTCTTCACCCCGCCATCGGGATTGAGCGAACGCACCGCTTCAAGATAGGGGGCAAGCAGCGCAGCCGCCGATTTTTCGATCGGGGCGTGGATGAGGCGGCCGATGCCGCCTTGCCATTCGCCGGTCTTTTGCGCTTCCGCCGACGAAAGATCGTAGCGGCCAATGCCGGCATGAGTGTCGACGACACGGAACGCCTTGTCCTTCTGCTTCAGATAGTCGAGCAGAAGGCTGAGCACGACATGCTTGACGACGTCGGCGAAATTGCCGGCGTGATAGGCGTGACGGTAGTTCATGCCGCGCTCATGTCGAGGAGCCTCTGCCCCAACGCGGCGGTGGCGGCTTCGAGTTCGGGTTCTCCGGCCGGCGACCGCCGAAAGCCAGAGTAAGCAGGAAGCCGATCAGGCCGACGGCCATCAGCCCATAGCCAACCGGCCGTGCGCGTTGATCGATCTCACCGGCGCCGGAGCGCAGTATCAGATCCACTGCGCGTATCGGGATATCGTCGGCGTCGCCCAGGCCGGCGGTGAAGAGATAGGCGCCGGGACTGACGGTTTCGATCACGCCGGCCTCGTCGCGAAAGATCTTGTCGGGCAGTTGTGGGCTGACCTGGCGCGGATTGTCGGCGTGGTTGAATTGCAGCGTCGAGGCAAGCACCGTGCGGCCGGCTGTGGCGGCAGTCAGCGTCAGCACGGTGCGCTGCTGCGAGACAATGCGCTCGGCCTTTGCCGTCAGGTCGACCAGCACTCTGACCGGCGCGTCGCCAGCTTTCAGCGTCACCGTCACAGGCCTAAACCGTCCCTGGTCGTAGACGCGCCAGGCGCCGATCTCGTGGCCGGAGAAATTGCTCATGGCCCAGGGATAGACGAAGCCAATGGCGGCGCCGGCAAGCAGTATCAGGACAAACAGAAAGCGCATTGAGGAGATCCGGGTGTTCGACAGATTGCCAATAACGCCCTGAAGGCCAAAAAGCGATGGCTGACGCAGCGGAGCCACCTTTGTGGAGTCCGTTGGCGGCACGCAAGCCATGTGGCACTTATGGCGAATGAAGCCTTCCGCAGAAGCATTGACTCGTCTTTTCCAACCGATGCCGGTGGCTCATGCCCAATAACACCGTGCTGATCACCGGTGCCCGCGCGCCGGTGGCGCTGCACCTGGCGCGGCTGCTGCATGGCGCCGGTTGCCGGGTGATCCTGGCCGACAGCCCGGCCCGGCCGATCGCCGCAGCGAGCACGGCCTGCGCCGCCTACAATCGCCTGCCGCCGCCGCGCTTTGCCGCCGACGCCTATGCCAAGGCGGTGGAAGCGCTTGTCCGCGCGGAAGGCATCGAACTCGTTATCCCGACCTGCGAGGAAGTCTTTTATCTCGGTCGTCTCTGGCAGCACCGCGCCATGCCGGCCCGCCTCTTCGCACCCGAGATGGCGATGCTCGCCCGCGTTCACGACAAGCATGCCTTCATCCGGCTGGCGCAGAGCCTTGGGCTCGACGTGCCGGAAACGATACTGCTGCAAAGCGAGGCCGATCTCGACGGCGTTCGTGGCCAATCGCGCGAATTGGTGTTCAAACCTGTGTGGTCACGTTTTGCCCGTGACGTACTGCTGCGGCCATCGCCGGACGAACTCGACGCCGTCCGCCCCTCGCCCGCCGCTCCTTGGGTGGCGCAGCGCTACATCGCAGGTGAAGAGATCAGCGCCTATGCGGTGGCGGTCGAGGGTGAACTCAAAGCGCTGGCGCTCTACAGTTCGCTCTATCGCGCCGGCATGGGCGCCGGCATCTGTTTCGAGCCAGTCGGGGATGCGGCTGCCCGGCGCTTCGTCGAAACCTTCGTCGCCGGCGCCGGCTGGACCGGCCAGATCTCCTTCGACCTGATGCGCGAGAATAACGGCACGGTGCTGCCACTGGAGTGCAATCCGCGCGCCGTGAGCGGCCTGCACTTCTTTCGCGATCCGCGGCGCTTCGCCGACGCGGTCCTGGAGGATGGCGCCGAGGTGAAGCCCGACGTGACGGCGCCGCAGACGGTGAGGCTTGCGATGTGGATCTACGGGATGCCGGCGGCACTGCGCTCCGGTGGTCTCGGCAGCTTTCGCCAGGCGATGCACGATGCCGATGAGCTGCTCGACTGGCCGGGCGACCCCGCGCCGAAGCGGGCGCAGTGGCGCACGCTGGCCGAGATCGCCGGCACAGCACTGCGCCAGCGTATCAGCCTTCAGGCTGCGTCGACGCGCGATATCGAGTGGAATGGGCCGGAGCAGGACTAGTCGAGTTGAAGCGGAACTTCCCGTTTTCAGCTGAGTGCGTAAGTCCTGCTAAGGTTGCCTAAACGGGATTAACTGGCTTTGCGGACAATTGCAGGCCAAGCGCCTTGGTTACGCCCAGCAATGTACTGAGGCGCGGATCGCCCTTTTCGCTCAGCGCCTTGTAGAGTGCCTCTCGGGTCACGCCGGCGTCCTTCGCTATGCTTGTCATGCCGCGGGCGCGCGCGACAATGCCGAGGGCGTGCGCAATATAAGTCGCGTCCCCGGTCTCGAACGCATCAGCGAGCAGTTCGGCTTGAGACTCAGCATCATCAAGATATTCGGCGGCGTCGAATGGTGTGGTTCTGAGGGTCATATCAAACTTCCTTTGCCATTTTCCTGGCTTTTCCGATGTCCCTGTCCTGCGAGCCTTTGTCACCGCCGCAGAGCAGGATAATGACCGTGTTGCCGCGCCGGACGAAGTACACGCGGTATCCCGGACCGTAATCTACGCGCAATTCTCCTATGCCATCGAAGAACTTGGCATCTCCCAACAGCCCAGCCTGAACGCGGACAATCCGTTGGGTGATCTTCTTTACGGCGCGAATGTCCGTGAGCCCTCTGAGCCATTTTCGGAATTCGTCAGTGGATCGAACTTCGATCATCCGTGAACTATAATTTACAGCAGAACTGGAATCAAGTGCCGTGAACTTTAGATTACAACTCGATTTGGTGCACCCGCGGCTCTGCCGCCGCCGGTGGCATCTTGCCGTCGATGATCGCCGCTATGTCGCGGCGCAGGAAATCCAGCGGGCCGATCGCCGGCTGAACCTGCGGCGATATACGGGCGTTGTCGCTGGCCGATTTCAGCACATGGCGATCCTGCTGCAGGGCAAAGGCAAAGAGCGGCCGGAAAGCAAGCGCCTTGAGTTCGCCGAACAGGCCCTGTCGCGGGCCGATCAGCCAGCCGACGCCTTCGACGGTCCGTTCGTCCGCCTGACGCAAATGGAAAGTGGTCGCCAGCGCCAAGCCGCCCTTGCCCCAATATTCGAGTTCGACGATGCCGGGATGGCGGTAGCGGCCGATGGTCTTGGCGCGCTCGCCTTCCAGCAGCCGGCTGACCAGCCCCTGTTGGCGGTCCTCGCCGGTGTAGCAGCTTTCGACCCAGCCCTTGCCGCCGGTCACCTCGACGCGCACGAGGTGGCGCTTTGCGGTCAGGCCGCGCAGCACCCCCTTGTGGGTGAAGTGGGTATGGGTGGCGTCGAGAATGTTCTCGGCGGCGTCGAGCACCGTCGATTGCGCCGAGCTGCGCACCCGCTTGATGACGACATCCTTGCCTTGCATGCAATGGAGATAGGGCTCGCCCTGGGGCGTGCCTGCCGAGACGAAGACGACGCCGTCGCGCTCGATCGCGCTGTAGCGGCGGACACGGTAATGCGGGACGTCGCCGACATGGCCGGGAATGGCGGTGCAGCGCCCTTCCCCATTGTAGCGCCAGCCATGATAGGGACATTCGATCTCGCCACCGACGACCTTGCCGGTCGAGAGTTCGACCAGGCGGTGAGCGCAGCGGTCGAAGAGGGCTGCAATCCCCTGCGCCGAGCGGAACAGCACCAGCGGCGTGCCATCGAACAGGATGCGTTTTGGCTTGGCTTTGATATCGGCAGACCGCACTACCGCCTGCCAATAGTCTTTGTCTTTTTGCTGCCGGGCTTCGCTCAAAGTTCAAATCTCCTGAGCAGAGGAATGCCGATCTTCGCGAGCACAAATTCCATGATACGCACTGCCGCGCGCTGGCGGCGCGGCAGATGGGCAGCATAGACGGCGTTGTATTCCACCGTCGCCACGGCGCCGCGCAAGCGTTTGAAGGCGGCGGCACCGGCGCTCATGTTGAAGAACAGGCCGTGCGTCGTCGCATGATCCTGAGCCAGCGCCATCATCATGCGGTAAAGGCCTTCGCTCACCGGGAGGCCGGTGTCGTAGCCGACGATGGGCTGCGTCAGTGTCCTGCCGTTCTGAGACAAAGCGGCGACGGCGACCAGTTCACCGCCGGGACGACGCAGGCCTGCCAGTTGCAGGATGCCGCGACGGTGCGTCTCGCCGATATAGCGGGCGGTGTAGTGCGGGTTGAGCGGCGTGTATTTGTCGAGATAGAGCATCCGGTAGAGCGCTTCGGCGCGCGCATAGTCGGCCTCGGTGAAGTCCCCATTGCCGACCCGCTCGAACGGCGTCGTGCGCAGCCGCTTGCGGTCGCGCTTCATGTCGTTGGTCATGGCCGAACCGCGGCCGGCGAAGATGTAGATTTGCCGCGCCGCCAGCATTCGAAAACCCTCCGCCTTCAGCGCTGCGATTGTCGAGGGATCGGCGATCTCGTTCAGGGAGCGGATGAGAACAGCGCGATCGGGAAAACGCGCGGTGAGATCGTCGCGCATCGCCGCGACCGCGTTGCGATCGAGCAGCGGCACCGGATTGGTCGAATAGAGCCAGTTGTTGACCTGAACCTGATGGTCGAGGCCGCTCATCCTGACCAGCGGCGCGCACAGGCCGATCAGCATCCGCATCGTTTTTTGCAGCAAGGGCGAGGAGACGAAATTGCGGGTCTCGTCGATGGCATAGTCGATATAGGCGCTGGACGGGCAGCAGATGTAGCAGTTCGGCGCTTCGCTTCTGTCGTTCAGCGTCAGCGGAAAGGAGCGGCCGGCGATCTCGAAGGTTTCGACAGCCACTGTCAGATTGCGCACGAGGTCGCGCACCGGCACCTCGTTGAAAAGCTGAACGAAGGCTTCGACCTCACGCGGGTTGTTTTCTACCCGGTTCGTCTGATCGAGTGGCAACATAGCGAGCCGGTTCATGATGCCGCTCCCAGGTGGCATTCGACCCGACGCAGTTTGCGGCCGGTCTCCAACGGCAGGTCCCTGCGAACAAGGCTGACCGAAGCTGTCGCCTGGCGCGCCGCCAGCAAATTGCGCACGGACTGATGGGCGGCGGTGGCGGCTTCGTCGGCAAGCCCGGGGGCGAGGCTGAGTTCGATTGCATCTTCAGCGGTCTGGACCAGGCGGAAATCGTCGATGCGCCGGTCGGCCTTGAGCACCGCATTGCGTAGTATGTCGGGCGTGACGAGGAGCTGCCCGTGCGGCGAGGCTAGCCGGAAAGCGTCGTCCATGCGGCCGACGATCTCGTCCAGCGTGCGCAGCGGCGAGCCGCAGCGGCATGGCTTTTCGGACAGCCGCAGCAAGTCGTTCATCCGGTAGCGCGCCATGATCTGGGTCCGGCGGCGAAAGGCGGTGATCAGCGGCATGACCAGGCCGTCGCCGGCCGGTTCGAACTCGAAGAACACCGAATCCTCGGCCAGATGCAGCCCGCCCTGGCGGCAGGTGACGGCGAACAGCCCTTCGGTCGCCATGTAGATCTGGTCGACCTGACCACCAAAGAATGCCTCGATGACCGGCCGGTCAACCGGGTCGAGCGTTTCGGCGGCGCTGAAGACACGCTGCGGCTTGAGCCGAAAGCCCTCGGCCGCGAAGTGCCGCAGTATCTTCGGTGGCGCGATGATCACCGTCGGCGCGAAATCTTCGAGAGCGCCGCGCCAGCTCTCCGGACCGCGCGTCAGATCGAAGAAGCGCAGGTCGATACGCCGCGATTTGCGCGCGCTATCGTAGAGCCCGGTGTTTTGCGGCAGGATCACCGCAACGCGCTGCCGGCGCCAGAGCAGATCGGGCACGGCTTTGGCCAGGATGGTGCCCAGCCAGCGGTATTTTTCCGCCTCGGAAATGACGAACAGGCCACGATTGCCCGACGTGCCGGTGCTGGAGCCGACAGTCAGCTCGCCAATGCGGCTATCGCCGGCCTGCGCCTTCCAGGCCTCGGCGGCCGAGACGCCATGAATGTTGAAGCGCTCGAAATTGCCCATCAGCGTCGCCTTGTCGGTCACCGGCAGATCGCCGAGATGACGCGGCGTCTTGCCGTAGAACGGCGCGCGCGGCAGGTCGCGGTCGAGAAAGCGGCGCAAGGCATGACCTTGCCAGCGTTCGAAATTCTCACGGCTCTTGCGCGAGAGCCATTGCGTCAACACAAACGAACGGGCCGCTTCCGTCGGCCCGTTCATGCGCTCTCTCCGGCCAGATCGTAGGCCGTCACCGCCGGATCATGACAAAGAACAACCTCGCCGCCGGTCGCCAGAAACCGGCGCAACATTACGCTGGTCGGCTCGATCGCGGCGGCATCCTCGGCCAGCAGGGTTGCCGGCAGATCGGGAGTTCGGTTTTCGACAAGGGCCGCGAACAACCATTGCGCGTCGACGGCGTAGAGCAGCGGCCGCTCCAGATTTGGGAACGAAAGGCCGAACTGGCCATCGGCATGGCCGGGCAGACCGACTGCGATGACGCTGCCGTCGCCGAACAGATCGGCGCCGCCCGGTACGCCGCCACGCGGCTCGACCTGCCGCTTCGACGACAGCCCGTCGAGTCGGGCCTCGAAGTCAGACGGGAACAGTTCCTTGAAGACGCCATGGCGCAGATTCTGCAGGGAAGTCTTGGCCTTCGCCCGCGCCCAGGCGGTGTCATTGGCGATAAGCCGAGCGTTGGGAAACAGCGACAGGCCCGACATGTGGTCGGCATGGAAATGCGTGACGATGACGGTGCGCACGTCCTGCGGCGAGAGGCCGAAGCGCGCCAGTACCGCGAGCGGCTGCTCGGCTTCGTTGAGCTGGGGCCGGAGGATCGCACTGTAAAGACGCAGCGCCGTGCTGCGCCCACTGCCTTGTGTCACATGCGGCGTGTAGCCGGTATCGATCAGGACGGGGCCGGCTCGCGGATGCATCATCAGGCCGTAGCGGACACGTAGCCTGACCTTCGCCCAGCTGCCGCCGCGCAGGATCAGACGCTCGGCTGCGCTGACAGAGGCGCTGTTGGCGAAGACGATCTTCACGCTGCCCTCCTGCTTTCCATTGCCTTGCCGAATGTGCGATCGAGCCCTTCCTCGAACGACACTTTCGGCGCCCAGCCGAGGATGCGGCCTGCCTTGGAAAGATCGAGGCTCTGCGCATAGGCGAACAGGCCAAGACCGTAGCGCGTCACCGGCGGTTCCGGGCGGCCGGGCAATATATTCGCTACCGCCTCCGCTATCCCGGCCGTCAGCATGGCGGGCCAGAGCGGCATTCTGCGCCAGCGCGGCTGCACGCCGGCGCGGGCGCAGGCCGCCTCGGCAATGCGGCGGACCGGCACCACTTCGCCGCCGGAGATGTTGAATATCTGTCCCTCGGCAGCGCTCCCGGCGGACAGCGCGGCAAGCACCGCATCGACGACATCCTCTATATAAGTGAGATCGATGCGCGCCTTGCCGTCGCGAAACAGCGGCAGCGGGCGCTGCCGTGCCACCTGCAGCAGACGCGGCAGCAGCGTGCGATCGCCGGGACCGTAGAGGCCGCGCGGCCTCAGCACCACCGGGCTGATCTCAGGCGCCGCCAGTACGATCTCCTCGGCCTGCCGCTTGGTGCGGGCATAGTGGTTGACCGGAGGGGGCAAGGCCGCATTCTCGGAAACTCCGAGCTGGTCGCGATAGGCGAAACAGACCGTCGGGCTGGAGATATGGACGAAGCGGCGCACGCCTTGCCCGCGCGCGAAATCGCTGAGGTTGCGGGTAGCTGTGACATTTGCCGTCTGGAAATCCGCCAACCTGCCGAAGGGCGCGGAAAGTGCCGCGCAGTGGATGATCGCATCGACGCCGTCGAGAGCGCGCGCGGCAGCTGCATCGAATGGTTGAGACAAATCGAGCCGAACGACCCGATGACCAGCGGCTTCGAGCGCCGCGCAGCGTTTGGCGTCCCTGCCAAGACCCAGCGTCGGTGTACCCAGTGCAGCCAGCCGCGCCATGACATGCGCGCCGAGGAAGCCGCTGGCGCCGGTGACGAGGACGCGTCCCACGGTCATGCTTCCAGCGCCATGCCGCCGAACGACACGCCGGCCGAGGTGCCGAGGAACAGCACTTTGGCGCCGGGCACAATGCGTTGTTCGCGGCGCGCGACGTCGAGCGCAAAGGGGATGGAAGCGGCGATCTGATTGCCGTAGCGCGCCGCGATGTCGACCAGCTTTTCCCTGGCGAAGCCGGTCTGGCGCGCCATGTGGGCGAGCGCCAAAGGGCTCGCCTGATGCGGCACGACGAGGTCGACATCGTCGTGCCGCCAGCCGGCGCGATCGAGCAACTCCGCTACAAAGCCGTTGAAATGGCGTGACGTGACGCGAAACAGTTCCTTACCCTCCATGTGGAACAGGCTGTGGCGGGCGAATTCCTCGGGCTCACGATGAAAGTCGAACCGGGTGCCACCGGAGCCGATGCTGCAGGCCTCATAGGCGGAAGGGTAGGTGCGCATCAGGTTGGCCGCGACCCGACCCTCGCTTGGGGCCTGTTGCAGCACGGCGGCCGCCGCGCCATCGCCGAAGAGGGCCGCAATTTCCGGCTGGTCCTGCCACGGCAGGGCGCGCGAGGCGATTTCAGACGAGAACACCAGCGCCGTCCGGCATTGCCCGGCCTCGATCAGGCGCGACGCGGTCTCGAAGGCTGTGAGGAAGCCGAGGCAGGTGCTGTTGACGTCGAAGGCGGCCGCCGACCCATCGGCAAGGCCGAGGCGCTGCATGACCAGCGGCGCCGTCGACGGCAACGGCTGGTAAGGCACGCCGCAACCGCCGATGACCAGATCGACACTGCCTGCCTCAAGTTCGGCATCGGCAAGCGCCAGACGGGCTGCGGCACAAGCAAGGTCGACCTGCGATTCGGCCTCGCAGACATAGCGTTCGATGATGCCGGTCGCGGCCTCGAAATGTCCATCGCCAAACCCCAGCCGCGCATCGAGGGCGCGCGACGTCACGCATCGAGCCGGCACGGCCCGCCCCGTTCCGATGATCCTGATCCGCATTCTCAGCCCGCCGCTTGAGTTGCGCTTTTCGCAATCCTTAGATCGGATCGTTCGGCGACAACAGCGTCGTTTTCAAGACGCGCCGGCAAAAGCGCTTACGCCTTGCGCTCCCAGCGGCGGTCGGGCGTCTGCTGCCAGTAGGTGACCGCGTGGCCCGCTTCTTTCAACACCTTCCAATGTGTCCGCGCGCTTTCGACTTGGGCCGCGTCATGGCCGTCGAACAGGAACACGGCGCGTTCGTAGCCGGCGAGATCGGCGGGTGCGGCGCCATCGACGAGGAAGCGTATCTGCGCCTGGTTGGGGTTGGCGTCGCTCGTGGTGAGCAGGATTGGCTGTTCGGCCGGATGGGCTTCACGGTCGGTCGCGTGCGCGAGGAACGAATCGTCCCTGAATGTCCACAGATGCAGGTCGAGCGCATCGCGCCGCTCCTCGGTCCCGGTCTGCACCACGGCGCGCCAGCCGCGATCGACGCTGCGCTCGAGCAGGCCGGGAAGCGCATCCTCCAGCGTCGATTCGGTCAGGTGGTAGAACAGGACATCGGCCATTCCCTGCCTTATCCCTCGTAATTGTCGCGCACCAGCCGGTCGAGCAGCCTGACGCCGAAACCCGAGCCCCAGGACTGGTTGATCTCGCTCGGCGGAGAGCCCATCGCGGTGCCGGCGATGTCGAGATGCGCCCACGGCGTTTCCTTGACGAAGCGCTGCAGGAACTGCGCGGCGATGATGGCGCCGCCATAGCGGCCGCCGATGTTCTTCATGTCGGCGTTCTTGGAATCGATCAGCTTGTCGTATTCGGGCCCAAGCGGCATGCGCCACAGCCGCTCCTGAGTCGCCTGGCCGGCCGCCGTCAACCTGTCCGAAAGTTCGTCATTGTTGGAGAACAGGCCGGCATAATGCTGGCCGAGCGCGACCATGATGGCGCCGGTCAGCGTCGCCAGATTGACCATGAATTTCGGCTGGAAGCGGTCGTTGCAATACCACAGCGCGTCGGCCAGAACGAGGCGTCCTTCGGCATCGGTGTTGAGCACCTCGATGGTCTGACCCGACATCGAGGTGACGATGTCGCCGGGGCGCTGGGCATGGCCGTCGACGGCATTTTCCACCAGCCCGACGATGCCGACGACATTGGCCTTGGCCTTGCGCGCGGCTAGCGCCTGAATGAGCCCGATGACGGCCGCGGCGCCGCCCATGTCGCCCTTCATGTCCTCCATGCCGGAAGCCGGTTTCATCGAATTGCCGCCGGTGTCGAAGGTGACGCCCTTGCCGACGAAGGCGACCGGTGCGTCCTTGGCCTTGCCGCCCTTCCATTGCATGACAGCCATCCGGGCGCCGCGTGGCGAGCCTTGCGCGACACCGAGGAGCGAGCCCATGCCGAGCTTCTTCATTTCCTTCTCGGTGAGGATCTCGACCTCGACGCCGAGCGCTTCCAGTTCCTTGGCGCGGGCGGCGAATTCGATCGGGCCGAGCGTATTGGCCGGTTCGTTGACAAGGTCGCGCGCCAGAAGCACGCCGTCGATGACCGCAACCTCGTCGGCGAAGGCCTTTTTCGCCGCGGCAGGATCGGCGGTGTGGATGGTCACCTTGACCGGTTTCTTCGGCTCGGCATCGTCCTTGTCTTTCCTGGTCTTGTATTTGTCGAAGGAGTAGCTGCGCAGAATGATGCCGGCGGCAAGGCTCGCCGCTTGCCTGCCGCCAATCTTTGCGCCCGGCACATCGAGGATGACGGCCACCTCCGCTGCCTTGCGCAGGGACGCGGCGATGGTGCCGCCAAGCTTCAGCCAGGCAAAGTCATCGAGGCCGGCGACCTTGCCGGCGCCGACCGCCACCAGTCGGTCGAGCGATGTTCCCTGCGGCGCCAGCACTTCGACGACACCGGCGAATTTTCCGGAAAACTCCGCCACCGGAAACGCCCGCGCCAGCGTTCCTGAGGGGTCGCAGGCCTTTGCCGGTTCGCCAAGGCCACCATCGTCGGCCGCCAGCACGAAGATGCTGCCCTTTTTGGGTGCGGCAAATTTGGCGAAGGCGATCAATGGTCTCAAAGTCATCAGGTCCTGCTTTCGGGAAACGGCTCAGATTTTCAGGAAAAATGCATTCTCAGGGAAGATGCGCGACATTTGGTCGTTTTCCTTGATTTGGCAAGACTTTGCCGGAATCAGGGCTCATATGCACAGCGGAATCGATAACGATTCGTCGCGGCACGGCCCCGCTTTCCTGCCGCAACCTGTTGTTAACCATCGATGTTCTCCCTTTCTTATCCATTGCCGCCGACACTCCGGCCTGCGGGACGGGCGATGTGGGACGGAGAATCGGATCGAACCGCCTGAAAGAAATGGCCAAACGCACCCAGTTGTACAGCCGCAGCCGGACGACTACCTTGTCCGCGGGCATGATGCCGTTCGGCAAATCGAGAAAAGCCTTACATGAAGGTCGTTGAACGCTACATCATGCGTCGCGCGTTGGCGGTGTTTCTCGCTGCGCTGATCTGGACGCTGGCCATTGTCTGGACGACGCAGGTGCTTGCCCGCATCGACCTGGTCACCGACAGTGGCCAATCGGCGCTGACTTTTTTCGAGGTCGCGGGCCTCATCATCCCCACCATCATCCCGATCGTGGTGCCATTCGCCCTGGTGGTGGCGGTGGCCCAGACGCTCAGCGTCATGAACTCCGATTCGGAATTGGCCGTCATCAACGCCGCCGGCGCCTCGCGCTGGACGATTGTGCGGCCGGTCCTGCTGATCGCGCTGGCGGCCAGCGTCTTTTCCTTCGCGGTCGACAATGGCGTCGAACCCTATGCCAGGCAGAAGAACCGCCAGCTGATAGCATCCTCGCGCGCCGATCTCTTGTCGCTGATCATCCAGGAAGGCACGTTCCGCAAGATCGACGACGGGCTGTTCCTGCAGATAGGCGAGCGGCTGCCGGACAACCGGCTCGGCGGCATCTTCGTGGCCGATTCGCGCGAAGAAGGCGCCAATCTGATCTATTATGCCAAGAGCGGCAGCGTCGTCGAAAAGGGTGACGAGAAGGTGCTGATGATGAATGACGGCGTCATTCATCGCAAGACGCTGACCGGCGACCTGTCGGTCATCCGCTTCACGTCCTACGCCTTCGACCTTTCCGCCTTCATGTCGGCGGCGAACGATATCATGCTCCTGCCCAAGGACCGAACGACGCAATACCTGCTCAACCCGGATCCGAACGACAAGATCTTCCAGCGCAGGCCCGGCGCCTACAAGGCCGAGCTCGACCAGCGCTTTTCCGAATGGTCCTATTCGCTGGTGTTCGCGCTGATCGCGCTGGCCGTGGCAGGCGATGCGCGCTCACACCGCGAGGCGCGCATCCACCCGCTGATCACAGCCATCGCCATTGCGCTGTTCGTGCGCTGGCTGGGCTTCTTTGCCGCCGGCAAGGCGGACAAGATCCCGCAATACGCCTATATGGTCTATGGCGTGCCGGTCATCGCCTCGGCGGTCGCCATCTGGTTCATCGTCACCTCGCGAAGCATGGAACTGCCCGGCAGCTGGGCCGACTGGATGACGAATTTCGCCGGCCGCGTCAGCGATGGCTGGACGGCGCTCAAGCTGCGCCTCAATCGGCGCTACACATCCGGCCAGGGAGCCTGACGATGGGCTGGACCCTGGGCCGCTACTTCTTCTTTCGCTACGTGTCGATCACGATCTGGTTCTTCATCGGCCTTCTGGCGCTGGTGTTCCTGATCGACTTCACCGAGCTGTCCGGCCGCATCACCGGCCTGCCGGGCTTCACCTACGGCACGGCGGTCGCCATCTCGGCGCTGAGGATGCCGATGATCATGCTGCAGACGGTGCCGTTCGTCGGCCTGTTCTCGGCGATGGCGACGCTGGTCTCGCTCAACCGAAAATACGAGCTGGTGATTGCGCGCTCGGCCGGAGTGTCGGCCTGGCAGTTTCTGTTGCCCTGCTGCATCGGTGCGCTGTTATTCGGCATATTGTCGGTCGGCGTGCTCAATCCGATCGCCGCGCATGGCTTCTCATGGTCGGAGCAGATGGAAAACCAGCTGCGATCCGGCAATTCGAACGCGGTGGCGGCCGATGCCACGCCGTGGATCCGCCAGAAAACCAACTCCGGCGATACCATCATCGGCGCCCGCGCCATCCTGAACCAGGGCCTGGAAATGGCCGACACCGTGTTCTTCGTCCTCGATCCGCAGGGCAATATCGTCGAGCGCAAGGACGCGGCCCGGGCCTTTCTGCGCGACGGCTACTGGGAATTGCAGGACGTCAAGGTGTTCAAGGACGGCTACATCCGTTCCGAAACGACCGACCAGTTGCCGACCAACCTCAAGCCGGAATTCGTGCAGGAACGGCTGGCGCGCCCCGAAACCATCCCGTTTTACGACCTCCCCGGCAAGATTGAGGTTGCCCGCTCCTTCGGCCTCAAGGCAAATGCCTTCGCCATGCAGTTCGATTCGCTGGTGGCGTTACCGTTCCTGCTTGTGGCCATGACGCTGATTGCGGCAACAGTTTCAATGCGATTTGCGAGGATGGGGCAGTCGGCAACGATGATTCTGGGTGGCGTCCTCGCCGGCTTTCTGCTTTATGTCGTTTCGGTATTGGTCAAGGCATTCGGCGTTGCGGGATTCGTGCCCACAGCCGTGGCTGCATGGGTGCCGGTTGTCGTGGCTATGTTCTTTGGGGTGACATTCCTGCTATACAAGGAAGACGGCTAGTGAGGGAGGCGGCTTTGCGCAGCCATAGGCAGGCCGGTTTGGCGCGCCTCTATTCGGCGAGCGCCTTGGCATGCCTGCTCGCCTGCGGCGTGCTGACGGCCCCTGCGCTGGCGCAGGACGTTACCGACGTGGCAACGAAGGTTCCCTCCGGCTCCCAGATGCTGCTGGCGGCCGACACGCTCGTCTATAACAACGACAACCAGACGGTCACCGCCATCGGCGGCGTCCAGATCGACTATGGCGGCAACAAGCTCGTCGCCCAGCGCGTCGTCTATGATCGAAACACCAAGCGGCTGGTTGCCAGCGGCAATGTCGAGATCGTCAACAGCGACGGCACCAAGATCAACTCGCAGCATATCGACATTACCGACGATTTCGCTGACGGTTTCGTTAATGCGCTGCGCGTCGAAACGCCCGAAAAGGCCTATTTCGCCGCCGAAAGCGCCGAGCGCATGGGCGGCGTGCTGACGACGTTCCACAACGGCGTCTATACGGCCTGCGAGCCTTGCGAAGACAAGCCGGACAAGGCGCCGACCTGGCGGATCAAAGCCAGGAAGATCATCTGGAACGGCGAAAAGAAAACGGTTCGCTTCGAGAACGCGAATTTCGAATTCTTCGGTTTCCCGCTGGCTTATCTGCCGGCGTTCGAGATCGCCGACCCGACGGTCAAGCGCAAAAGCGGCTTCCTGATCCCCAGCATCGGCTACAACAATCGTCTCGGCGTCGGCGTCAAAGTCCCCTACTACTTCGCTTTGTCGCCGACCTACGACCTCACCGTTACCGGCAGCGGCTACACCAAGCAGGGTTTCCTCGGCGAGGCCGAGTGGCGCCAGCGCTTCAACAATGGCCAATACACGCTGAAGCTTGCCGGAATCAACCAGCAGGACCCTGGCGCTTTCCGTGATTTCGCGGCTTTCCCCGGCGGCTACAATGTCAATTCGGGGCCAGCAGGCGATCCGAACAAGTTCCGCGGCATGATGGGCACCAAGGGCCAGTTCGCCATCAATCCGCGCTGGGACTTCGGCTGGGATATCCTGCTTCAGACCGACAAGAATTTTTCGCGTACCTATACGATCGAAGGCTACAACGACGCCGTGCATCAATCGTCGGTCTACCTGACCGGCCTAAACGACCGCAATTATTTCGATGTGCGCGCCATGCGCTTCCAGGTTCAGGAGAACACACCGGACGGCAACGTCGCATCGCGCAGCGACAAGCAGCCCTGGGTGTTGCCGTCGCTCGATTATGCCTACATTCCCGACATGTCGGTGGCCGGCGGCCAGCTGTCGTTCAACGTCAATGCACGAGTCATTCGCCGCGACGATCTCGATCAGGCCTATTTCGTCCCCTATCAACCAAATGCGCCAGACTCGGGCGTCCAGCGCGTGCGCGGCATCGAGGGTGAATCCGGCCGTCTCACCGCCGAAGCCGAATGGAAGCGCACCTTCACCACCGACGGCGGACTGCAGCTGACGCCGCTTCTGGCTCTGCAGGGAGACGTCGACTATCTCAATGCATCCTCAAGTTCGCTCGCTGCCATTGATGCGATGGCCGCCGATCATCGAATAGACACCACCGCCGATATGAGATCCTCGTTTGCCCGCTATATGGCGACCGCCGGCCTTGAGATGCGCTGGCCGGTGCTGTTCTCGATGACCGGCTCCAGCCATATCGTCGAGCCGATGGCGCAGGTCTTCATGCGCCCGAACGAACAGTATGTCGGCGGGCTCGCCGTTCCCAACGAGGATGCACAGAGCTTCGTCTTCGACGCCACGACGCTGTTCGAGCGCGACAAGTTCTCCGGCTACGATCGCGTCGAAGGCGGCAGCCGCGCCAATGTCGGCTTCCGCTATTCCGGCGCCTATGACAATGGCTGGGGCACCAATGCGATCTTCGGCCAATCCTACCAGTTGGGCGGCCGCAACTCCTTCGATTCACCCGATCTGGTCAATGCAGGCGCCGATTCCGGCCTGGAGACTTCGGCCTCCGACTACGTCGGCCTTATCGGCTTCAGCAGCCCCAGCGGCTTCTCCGGCTCTTTTAGCGGCCGCTTCGACGAGCAGACCTTCGAAGTTCGCCGTGCCGAGGTGAAGGCCGCCTATTCCGGGCTGCCGGTTTCGCTGAGCGCCAAATACGCCTTCATCCAGGCGCAGCCGCTCTATGGTTTCACCACCGATCGCCACGAAGTCACGCTCGGCGCCTCGACGCACCTGGCCGAAAACTGGCGCGTCTTCGGCACCGGCACCTACGACCTGCAACAAAGCGTGCTGGTCAAGGACGGCGTCGGCTTTGCCTACAATGATTCCTGCTTCACCTACCTGATGACTTACTCGGAATCACGCGACATCAACACCAAGGAAGTGTCGCAGAATGTCGGCTTCAACCTGTCGTTCCGCACGCTCGGCGATTTCGGCTCGTCCCAAAGCTCGATCGACTCCATCCAGTAGAGCCGGCTGACGACATCGTTTTGCCGCATAAAGCGGGCACGGATTTCGCCAATATCGGGGTGGAATCGGCCAAAACCGGGCTAGAATTGGATGCTTTCGATGAGGAAATACCTGTTTTCGGCAGGATTCGCGCTCCTGTTAGCGGCGACCTCGGTCTCTGTCACCACGATGGTACCGCCGGCCTTCGCCAGTGAAATCAAGTATGTCGTCAACAACATGCCGATCACCACCGGCGACATCGCGCACCGGGCTGCCTTCCTGAAACTGCAGCGCAAGAAGGGTGACGCGGGTCAGGAAATGATCGACCAGACGCTGCGTATGGCGGAGGCCAGGCGTCTCGGCATCCGCATCTCCGACGCCCAGGTAGAGGCTGCCTATCAGCGCTTTGCCTCGAGCAACAAGATGCAGCTCAAGCAGCTCGACGGTGTCATGGCGCAGTCCGGCGTGACCAAGGAGCATTTCAAGGAATTCATCCGCTCCCAGATGGCGTGGAACCAGGCGCTGAGCGCACGCTACAGCGGCGGCGGCGGGGAGGTGAGCGAACAGGATCTGGTCAAGCGCATGCTCGAAAAAGGCGGCGCCAAGCCAAGCGCCACCGAGTACATGCTGCAGCAGGTGATCTTCGTGGTGCCGAAGGCCGAGCGCAGTGCCACACTCGCCAAACGCAAGCGCGAGGCCGAAGCCATGCGCGCCCGCTTCAATGGCTGCAACACCACGCGTGAATTCGCCAAGGGCCTGATCGACGTCACCGTTCGCGACCTCCCCCGATTGCTGGCGCCGCAACTGCCGCCGGACTGGGCCGAGCAGATCAAGGCCACCAAGCTGGGCGGCGCCACGGCCGTGCGCGAGACCGATCGCGGCATCGAATTCATCGGCATCTGCTCATCGCGCGAAGTTTCCGACGACAAGGCGGCCCAGATGGTGTTCCAGAGCGAAGGCAGCGGCGACAAGAACGCCGACGAGCTCTCGGCCAAGTATGTCGAAGAGCTGAAGGCGAAAGCCAAGATCGTTACGCGCTGAACCGGCCCAGCCGTGCATGAGACAGAGCTTCCGCTGGCGCTGAGCGTCGGCGATCCATCCGGCGTCGGTCCGGAAATCGCCATTGCCGCGTGGCAGAGCGCCCGCGGTTCCGGTGCCGCGCCCTTCTATCTTCTCGCCGATCCGGCGCTGATTGCCGCGCGGGCGCGCCGGCTCGGCGCGGCGGTGGCAATCGCCGAGACGGTGCCGGCCCAAGCAGCTGGTGTCTTTCAACACGCCTTGCCCGTGGTGCCGCTGGCGGCCCACTTCACCGACGATCCCGGCCGGCCCGACCCGGCCAATGCCGCCGGTATCATCGAGGCCATCGATCGCGCCGTCGCCGACTGCCTTGCCGGTCACGCGGCCGCGGTCGTCACCTGCCCGATCGCCAAGAAGCCGCTTTACGATGCCGGCTTCGGCTTTCCCGGTCACACCGAATATCTGGCGCATCTGGCCTCGCTCCACACCGGCGGCACGGTGACGCCGGTGATGCTGCTCGCCGGCCCCGAATTGCGCACCGTTCCGGTCACCATCCACATCGCGCTGGCCGAGGTGCCGAAGACGCTGACGACGGAGCTGATCGTTGCCATCGCGCGCATCACCGCCGGCGATCTTGCACGCCGTTTCGGCATCGCCAGGCCGAGGCTCGCGCTTGCCGGCCTCAATCCGCATGCCGGCGAAAGCGGCGCCATGGGGACAGAGGACGAGCGCATCATTCGTCCTGCGGTCGACATGTTGCGGGCGCAAGGCATCGATGCCTTCGGGCCGCTGCCGGCCGATACGATGTTTCATGCGCGCGCCCGCGCCGGCTACGACGTGGCGGTCTGCATGTATCATGACCAGGCGTTGATCCCGGCCAAGGCGCTGGCCTTCGACGAGGCCGTCAACGTCACGCTTGGCCTGCCGTTCATCCGCACCTCGCCCGATCACGGCACAGCCTTCGACATCGCCGGCAAGGGCATCGCACGTCCCGACAGCCTGATCGCGGCGCTGAAGCTGGCCCGCCGGCTGGCCGATACCGGCGCAAAGCCCGCAGCTGCATGAGCCAAAAATCATGAGCCCAAATCATGAGCCCAAAATTCATGAGCATTGACGGGCTGCCGCCGCTGCGCGAGGTGATCGAGCGCCATGGACTGCAGGCAAAGAAGGCGCTTGGCCAGAATTTCCTGCTCGACCTCAATTTGACCGGCAAGATCGCGCGGGTCGCCGGCGACCTCAGCGACAGCACGGTGATCGAGGTCGGCCCCGGCCCCGGCGGGCTGACCAGGGCGCTGCTCTCTGCCGGTGCCCGTCGCGTCGTCGCCATCGAGCGCGACGAACGCTGCCTGGCGGCCTTGGCCGAGGTCTCCAACCACTATCCGGGCCGGCT
The DNA here is from genome assembly GCF_057786095.1 of Mesorhizobium sp. P160219. Classification (NCBI taxonomy): domain Bacteria; kingdom Pseudomonadati; phylum Pseudomonadota; class Alphaproteobacteria; order Hyphomicrobiales; family Phyllobacteriaceae; genus Mesorhizobium; species Mesorhizobium sp. P160219. The sequence continues at coordinate 3,064,887 of NZ_JBYNWG010000001.1, read as the reverse complement.
CGAGGTGATCAGCGGCGATGCGCTGAAGACGGATTTTGCCGCTCTTGCCAAGACCGCGTCACAAGACGGCCCGGTGAGGATTGCCGCCAACCTGCCCTACAATATCGGCACCGAGCTGTTGATCCGTTGGCTGACCGTGGCGGACTGGCCACCCTTCTATCAATCAATGACGCTGATGTTCCAGCGCGAGGTGGCCGAGCGCATTGTCGCCGGTGCCGGCAGCGATGCTTATGGCCGGCTCGGCGTGCTGGCGGGCTGGCGGACCGAGGCGAGGATCGCCTTCGACGTGCCGCCGCAAGCGTTCACGCCGCCACCCAAGGTAACGTCCTCGGTGGTGCATCTGGTGCCGCGCGCCAGCCCTTTGTCAACCGACGTGAAAAAACTCGGTCGCGTCACCGAAGCCGCTTTCGGCCAGCGCCGGAAAATGCTGCGGCAGAGCGTGAAGAGCCTGGGTGGCGAGGCACTGCTGACGCGCGCCGGCATCGATCCGACCCGGCGTGCGGAGACGCTCAGCGTCGAGGAATTCGTGCGGCTGACAAACGCGGTTTGACCGGCGGCGCTAGCGCCGCCTAGCAATCGTCATTCAAACGCATTACATTGACGGCGAAGGAGATTGCCATGCCAGCAAATGCACTGGTCCAGACGCGTATCGACGCCGACATCCGGGATCGAGCTTCGGCGGTGCTCGAAAGCATGGGGCTGACGGTCTCGGATGCGGTGCGGATATTGCTCACCCGAACCGCCAACGAGGGTGCGCTGCCCATCGATCTCGTCACAAACAACGAGGCGTATGATTTATGGTTTCGCGCCAAGGTTCGCGAAGCGCTCGACGACACCCGACAAGACATTCCTGATGATCAAGTCGAGGCGCATTTTGCCGAGAGACGCGCCGCGGCGCGGCGTTCGGGTGAACCTAAATCTTGAAGATCGTCTGGTCGCCATTCGCGCTTCAGATCGCGACGGCATCTTCGCGCATATCGAGGCCGACAATCCTGCGGCCGCGATCGCCACCGATGAGCGGATCGTCGCCGCAATCAACCGTCTTCGGGACCTTCCCCAAAGCGGCCGGATCGGCAGGCTTGCAGGGACACGAGAGATCGTCATCGTCGGCACGCCATATGTCGCGGCCTATCAGCTGACCAACAGCACGATTCGAATCCTGCGCGTGCTTCACGGAGCGCAGCGTTGGCCGGACGATCTGCCAGGCAGCTGATGCGGCTAATTTAGATTGCCAGCGGTGGACGAGCTATTCCGTCTTCTCGTCCAGCAACCCCGAGACGAAATCGAACAGCCCGGGCCGGCGGTCGCGCCGCAGCCTTTCCGCCGTCACGATGCCACGCACTTCGGCGAAGGCGCGGTCGAGATCGTCGTTGACGATGACAAAGTCATATTCCTTCCAGTGCTCGATCTCGTTGCGGGCGTTCTTCAGCCTGGTCTCGATCACGTGCTCCTGGTCCTCGGCGCGGCGCTTGAGGCGCGACTTCAATTCCTTCATCGACGGCGGCAGGATGAAGATCGAGACGATGTCGGCGCGCATCTTCTCCTTGAGCTGCTGGGCGCCTTGCCAGTCGATGTCGAAGAGCATGTCACGGCCCTGCGCCAGCGCCAGTTCGGCCGGCTCGCGCGGCGTCGCGTAGCAATTGCCGTGCACCTCGGCCCATTCGAGCAACGCGTCGGAATCGCGCAGCCGCTCGAACTCGCGCGTGGTGCGGAAGTGATAGTGGACGCCCTCGATCTCCGAGCCGCGGCGTGGCCTGGTGGTGACCGAGACCGATAATTCCAGGCTGCCGTCGCTTTCCAGCAGGTTGCGCGCGATCGTCGACTTGCCGGCGCCCGACGGCGACGACAGAACCAGCATCAGCCCGCGGCGGCGAATGCGGGATCCGAGATCCCTGGCAACCATCGGCTCCTTGCCACCCATTCGGGTTTACTCCAGATTCTGGACCTGTTCGCGAAACTGGTCGACCACCGCCTTCAGTTCCAGCCCGATGGCGGTGACAGTGGCGGCGTTCGACTTGGAACACAGCGTATTCGATTCGCGGTTGAATTCCTGCGCCAGAAAATCGAGCTTGCGGCCGATGGCGCCGCCATTTGCCAGCAGCGCTCTGCCCGACGTCACATGCGTCTTCAGCCGGTCGATCTCTTCACGGATATCGGCCTTGGTGGCCAGGAACGCCGCTTCCATGTGCAGCCGGCCGGCATCGAGGTTGGCCGACGCATCCATCAGCAGCCGCACCTGTTCGGCGATCCGCTCGCGGATCGCCGCCGGTTCGCGCGACGGGTCGGCCTCGGCTTGAAGCGTCAACGCCTCGATGGCGTCGATATGGCCGGAAAGCAGCGAACGCAGCGCTTCGCCCTCGCTCTGGCGTGCCTGCTCGAGGCCTGTAAGCGCCGTTTCCAGCGCGGACAGGATTGACGCGTCGAGTGCTGCCCGCACCTCCTCGGTTTCGCTGGTTTCAGGGATATCGAGCACGCCGCGCAGGGAAAGCAGACCGTCGGCAGTTGCCGGACCAACACCGAACTGGTCCTGCAGCCGCTTGGCCAAGCCCGCCAGATCCCTGAGGAAGGCTTCGTTGACCACTGGCTGCGCCTGCTGGCCGGCGGCGCGGCCGACGGTCAGCGTCGCCTGGAAATTGCCACGCGAAAAGCGCTTCTGCAGCGTCTGCCGCACAGTCGGTTCGAGCCGCTCGAAACCTTGCGGCAGCCGCAACCTGACCTCGACGCTCTTGCCGTTGACCGACTTGACCTCCCAGGCGATCGAGGCGCCGTCATGTTCGGCAACAGTGCGTGCAAATCCGGTCATGCTCTGCAAATTCATGATGCGGCTCGTGTCTCCCTGATGGTCCGATTCTAACAATTGCGCATGCGTTCGATATCACGGGCAGCGCGAATGTCAGAATCGCAATACCGGCAAGATCTTGATTTCCGCTGTCGTTTCGATCTCGCTGGGCTGAAATCGAGAAGCAGAGGCACCCGAGCAAGACCGAAAACGCTTCGAACCCCGCTACTCGTTCAAAGCAGCAGCGCGTCCGCCTCTGTCCGCATCGCTTAAGGTCGATCCGTCTGAAAGCGCCGGCCTGCTACTGGGCGGCACCCGTATCGCCGGCATCACCGCTGTCACCGGCGGCATCGCCACTTGCGTCACCGTTGTCGTCGCCATCCGCCGGCGCATCGGTCTGGCCCGGAGTCTTGGCGCCCTTGGCGGCGTCTTCAGCCTGCTTCTTCTGCAGTGCCCGGTAGCGGGCAACGTTCTCATTGTGCTCGGCAAGCGTGGTGGCAAAGACGTGGCCGCCGGTGCCGTCGGCGACGAAATAGAGATCATCGGTCTTCGACGGGTTGGCGACGGCTTCGAGCGCGGCGCGGCCGGGATTGGCGATCGGCGTCGGCGGCAGGCCGTTGATCAGATAGGTGTTGTAAGGCGTCTGTTTCTGGATGTCAGATTGATAAATCGGCCGGTCGGCGGGTTTGCCCTTGCCGCCGAACAGGCCGTAAATGATGGTCGGATCGGATTGCAGCCGCATGCCCTTGGCCAGACGGTTGAGGAAGACGGCGGCAACGCGCGAGCGCTCGTCGCCCCGGCCGGTTTCCTTTTCGACGATCGAGGCCAAGGTGACGAAGTCGTCGACATTGGCCAGAGGCAGGTCGGGCGCGCGCCGCTGCCAGACCTCGTCGACCAGCTTCTTCTGGTCGGCGAGCAGCTTGTCGACCATCTGTTGGCGCGTGGCGCCGCGGGTAAAGCGCAGCGTGTCGGTGGCGAGGCTGCCCTCAGCCGGCTTGGCGGCCGGCATGTCGCCGGTCAGCGCATCCTGCTCGGCGATGCGCTGCAGCGCCTGCTCGACCGTCAGGCCCTCGGGAATGGTCAGCGAATACATCACCGACTTGCCGCTCTTCAGAAGCTCCATGATGTCGCGCATGGAGGCGCGCGGCTTTATCTCGTATTCGCCTGCCTTCAGCGCTGAATCATTGCCATAGACCCGCACGGCGATGCGGAAGATGCGGGCATCGCTGATCAGCCCACGCCGTTCGAGCTGGTCGGCAATATCCTGGACGCCGGTGCTCGGCTTGACCAGGAAGGTGTCGCCGGCCACCGACGGGCCCGGTTCGTTGAATGCCTGCTTGCCGAAATAGAGCGAAACGCCGGCGGCGAGGATCATCAACATCACCGCGGAGATGACGAAGTTCATGAACACGACGACTTGGCTGCGCGAGGCGCGCGAGCGCTTTGGTGGTGGTGTGCCGGCTTCCGGGCGCAAAGCTTCGGCCGCGGTCTTCGGCACGATCGGGCCGGTCTGCTGGTTTTGTCCGAATTGTCCGCTGCCGCCCGGATTGGTGTTCATTAGCGCCCTACCATCTGATCTCTTAGAGCGACCATGCGCCCGATTGGACTCACAGCGTGCCCTAACATTTCAAGCCTACGCATCGTGCTTTTAAAAAAGCGCCTTCGGTTTCAGGCCGATGCGACGAATCCCCAGCGGCAGAGTAGGCTTGAATATGGCAAAATTGACGACAGACCGCTGGCGCGCCGGTCGATACCGCAATCAGCCTGTATAACGCTGGAATACCAGCGAAGCGTTGGTGCCGCCGAAGCCGAAGGAGTTGGACAGCGCCACGTCGACCTGGCGATGCCGTGGCGTGTTCGGAACAAGGTCGATCGCGGTTTCGCGTTCCGGGTTGTCAAGATTGATGGTGGCTGGCGCGATGTTGTCTCTGATAGCGAGGATCGAAAAGATCGCCTCGGCGGCACCCGCGGCACCCAGGAGATGGCCGATCGACGACTTGGTCGACGACATCGAGATTTTCGAGGCGGCGTTGCCGACCAGCCGCTCGACGGCGCCGAGTTCGATCGTGTCGGCCATGGTCGAGGTGCCGTGCGCGTTGATGTAGTCGACGTCGGCGGGCGTCAGCCTGGCCCGGTTCAGCGCCGCCGTCATGCAGCGGAAGGCGCCGTCGCCGTCTTCGGCCGGTGCAGTGATGTGATAGGCATCGCCGGTCAGGCCGTAGCCGGTGACCTCGGCATAGATCTTGGCGCCGCGCGCCTTGGCGTGTTCGAGTTCTTCCAGCACGACGACCCCGGCGCCCTCGCCCATCACGAAGCCGTCACGGTCGCGGTCATAGGGACGCGAGGCCTTCTCAGGCGTGTCGTTGCGGTCGGTGGACAGTGCCCGGCAAGCAGCGAAGCCGGCAAGCGATAGTCTGGTCACCGGCGATTCCGCGCCGCCGGCCAGCATCACGTCGGCATCGCCGAAGATGATCAGCCGGGCGGCATCGCCAATGGCGTGCGCGCCGGTCGAGCAGGCGGTGACGACGGCGTGGTTGGGGCCTTTCAGCCCATGCCGGATCGATACCTGGCCAGATACCAGGTTGATAATGTTGCCGGGAATGAAGAATGGACTGATACGGCGCGGTCCGCGCTCTTTCAGGATGATAGCGTTCTCGGCGATGCCCTCGAGGCCGCCAATGCCGGAGCCGATCATGACGCCGGTGGCGCAGCGCTCGGCTTCGGTGCTGGGCTCCCAGCCGGAATCCTTCAGCGCTTCGTCGGCGGCCGCAATCCCGTAAAGGATGAAGTCGCCGATCTTGCGCAGTTCCTTGGGCTCGAGCACGGCTTCGGGATTGAGCGTGCCGTTGGTGCCGTCACCGCGCGGAATGACGTGGGCGATCTTGCAGGCAAGATCTTCCACTTCGAACTCGGTGACGCGCTTGGCGGCGCTGCGGCCGGTCAGAAGTTCCTTCCAGCTGTGCTCGAAGCCCATGCCGAACGGCGAAACCAGGCCAAGGCCCGTGACGACGACACGCCTCATCGCAGGTCCTCCCCGGTGATGACTGCGGATAGTGTCAGGCCGAAGCCTTGTCGATGTACTTCACGGCATCGCCGACGGTCAGGATGGTCTCGGCCGCATCGTCCGGAATCTCGACGCCGAACTCTTCTTCGAAGGCCATGACGAGTTCGACCGTGTCGAGGCTGTCCGCGCCCAGATCATCGATGAAGCTCGCCTGCTCCGTCACCTTGTCGGCATCGACGCCAAGATGTTCGATGACGATCTTCTTGACGCGCTCTGCGGTGTCACTCATTTGGGGCATCCTCGTCTTTTGTTTGTCTGTCTTCGTTAGCGGGCAGAATGCCGCTAATCAAGCTGAAAGATGGTCCTGCCGGAAACGCAACGATGCCGGACCGGTTTTTGCCCGAACCGCCGGGTTGCGGGCCGCATTACACGAAAAATGGCTGAGGTCCAAGGCGAAATGGTCTCTTTTCACAAGCCGGCCATGTCTTCTTATCACCCGGCAATATCCTGTCAGATCATGGCCATGCCACCGTTGACATGGATGGTCTGGCCGGTGACGTAGGCTGCCTCGTTGGAGGCGAGATAGGCGACGGCCGACGCCACTTCAACACTCGTGCCCATGCGGCGCGTCGGGATCGCGGCCATTATCGCGTCTTTCTGCTTGTCGTTGAGCTTGTCGGTCATGGCCGATTCGATAAAGCCCGGGGCGACGCAGTTGACGGTGATGTTGCGGGTGGCGATCTCCTGCGCCAGCGACTTGGAAAAGCCGATCATGCCGGCCTTGGAGGCGCAATAATTGGTCTGACCAGGATTGCCGGTGACGCCGACCACCGAGGTGATGTTGATGATGCGGCCATGGCGGCGGCGCATCATCGGATGGGTCAGCTCGCGGGTCAGCCGGAACACGGCGGTGAGGTTCACCTCCAGCACGCTGTCCCAATCCGCGTCCGCCATGCGCACGAACAGGCCGTCCTTGGTGATGCCGGCATTGTTGACCAGTATGTCGACGCCTTCGAGTTCGGCTTCTGCCTTCTGGCCAAGCGCCTTGACCTCGTCACGGTCGGCAAGATTGGCCGGGAACAGCTTTACCCGGTCGCCGAGTTCGCCGGCCAGGGTCTCCAGTTTCTCGACGCGGGTGCCGTGCAAGCCGACAATGGCGCCTTGCGCATGCAGCACCCGGGCAATCGCCTCGCCAATGCCGCCCGATGCGCCGGTGACGAGCGCCTTGCGGCCGGTCAGTTCGAACATTTTCGTCTCCTGATCTTAAGAGAACACCCTTCCCACGGGAGGGGTTGAATCGCCAGTGGATTATGCAAGCGCGGCCAGCGCCGCCTCGACATCGGCCGGCGTGCCGACGGCCGATGTGGCGATGTCGCGGCTGATCCGCCGCGCCAGGCCGGAAAGCACCTTGCCGGCGCCGATCTCAAACAGCGTGGCGACGCCATTGGCGCCGAACCACTCCACCGTTTCGCGCCAGCGCACGCGGCCGGTGATCTGCTCGACCAGGCGGCGCGCGATCTCGTCGGGGTCGCTGGTCGGGACTACAGTGACGTTGGAGACGACGGGCACCACCGGTGCATTCTTGGTCACCCCGGCCAGCGCCTCGCGCATGACATCGGCCGCCGGCGCCATCAGCGCCGAATGGAAGGGGGCCGAGACCTGCAGCATCAGCGCCCGCTTCGCGCCGTTTTCGGTGCACAGTTTCGCGGCGAGTTCCACCGCTGCCTTGGCGCCGGAGATCACCAGCTGGCCGCCGCCATTGTCGTTGGCGATCTGGCAGACCTTGCCGGATCCCGTTGCGGCCTCGGTGCAAGCGGCTTCGACGTCGGGCTGTTCCAGTCCGATGATCGCCGCCATGGCGCCCTCGCCGGCCGGCACCGCCGCCTGCATGGCGTTGCCGCGGATGCGCAGCAGCCGGGCAGCATCGGCGACCGAAACGAAACCGGCCGCGGCAAGGGCGGAATATTCGCCGAGCGAATGACCGGCAACGTAGGCAACCTTGTCCTTCAGCGAAAAGCCGCGCGCTTCCAGCGAGCGGATTCCCGCCAGCGAGACCGCCATCAGCGCCGGCTGGGCATTGGCAGTCAGGGTCAGCGCCTCTTCCGGGCCTTCCCAGATCAGTTTCGACAGCTTTTCGCCCAACGCATCATCGACTTCCTCGAACACCCTGCGTGCCTCGGGGAAGGCGTCGGCGAGGTCCTTGCCCATGCCGACAGCCTGGCTGCCCTGTCCCGGAAAGGTGAATGCGACGGCCATTTGGGCGCTCTCCAGCGGCTGATTTTTCCTGCCTGTGACGCAAGGCGGACCGTCAAGTCAAGCCCGGAGGCGGCATTTCCGCTCTCGCTTGAACCGGAGCTGACCTCGAGTCCCTGTTCCCAAAGGCTTTTTGCCGATCACACCTGATGAAAACCGCTCACGAATCGTTTGCTGGCTCTTCTTATTTTCGCCACAGGCGCTAGCTTTTGCATGACAGTTCTATGACAGAACGGTGGCGCGAGTGGAAATGCGCGTTGCTTGGGCCGGGGGAAGAGACGTGGCTAGGATCAGGAAGGGCGCGGCCGTACCCGCGCCACAGTTCTTGGAAGACGATCCGTCCACCGGCTACCTGCCGGGGCGCAGATGGCCGGTCATCCGTTACGGTCTGGTCACGCTGCTTGCCTCCGCCATCCTGGTGTTCGCCATCGAATGGATCGTGCGCGGCGACTTCTTCGGCACAGTCGACTTCTTCCTGCAGCCATTCAAGCCGGGCTGGACCACCATCATTGTCTTTGCATTGGTGCTGATGGGACTGGACGCCGTGCTTGGCCGCAGTCACCAGAGCCTGATGATCGTGGCGCCGCTGACGCTGGCGCTAGCCTTTGTCGGGCACCAGAAGTCGCATTATCTCGGCGATCCACTCTACCCAACCGATTTTCTTTATTCGCGCCAGATCATGGCACTGATGCCGCTCCTGGTGCGCGAACGGCCCTGGACGGCGCTCGCCATGGCGGTCGGCATCGTCGCCGGCCTGTCGCTGCTGATCTATGGCTGGCGGTTGTGGCGCCGCAAGGTTCCGATCCTCAGCCGCAAAGGGCGGCTGGCGCGGCTGACGCTGGCAGTGCCGCTGCTCGCCTTCTTCGTCTCGATTATGGACTACGCCACCTTCTCGTGGACCCGCGACCGGCTGCAGATCATCCCGATCATGTGGGACCAGAAGGAGAACTACGCCTCCAACGGGTTTGCGCTGGCCTTCGCGCTCAACGTGCCGATGGCGCATGTCTCGGCGCCGGCGGGCTATTCCGACAAGGCGATCGACGCGATCGACAGGCCTGATGTGGCGGCCTCGGTACCGGATGAGAAACCCGACATCATCGTGGTGATGAGCGAATCTTTCTGGGATCCGACCAAGCTGCCCGGCGTCACAATCACGCCTGACCCGATCCCCAATGTGCGGGCGCTGCGTTCCGGCTATATGTTCTCGCCGGAATTCGGCGGCATGACCGCCAACATCGAATTCGAGGCGCTGACCGGCTTTTCCAATGCCTTCCTGCCGGCGGGCTCGATCCCCTACCAGCAATATGTGCGCACGCCGACGCCGTCGCTGGCGACCTTCCTGAAAAGCGAGGGCTACCGGGCGCGCGCCATCCATCCGGGCACCAACTGGTTCTGGAACAGGGGCGCCGTCTATGCCGATTTCGGTTTCAACGAATTCCGCTCGGAAGAGACGCTGCCGCCACTGGAAAAGCGCGGGCCGCTGGCTTCCGATGCGTCGATGACCGACGAGATCATCGCAGAGGCCGACGCCAGCGAGCGGCCGGTGTTCTTCTTCGCCGTCAGCCTGCAGAACCACGGTCCCTACGAGCCGTACCGCTATTACAATCCGACCCACAAGGTCGCGGCACCGATCAGCACATGGGCGCGGGAATCGCTGCTCAGCTACGCCGAAGGCTCCGCCGATGCCGACCGTGGCCTCGAACGATTGATCGAATGGGCGAAGAAGCGCGAGCGGCCGACGGTCATCGCCTTCTTCGGCGACCATCTGCCGCCGCTCGGCCCCGTCTATGTCGAAACCGGTTACCTGAAGGACAATGTCGCGCCGCGCAAGGAACCGACGCCGGAGGCGGCACTGGAGCATCATCAGACGCCGCTGGTCATCTGGTCTAACCGCACCGGTCCGGCGCAGGATATGGGCGCGGTGAGCCCGGCCTTCCTGCCCTACCACATCCTGACAACGGCCGGGATCACGCACCCCTACTACACCGGCTTCCTGGGCGCGCTGCGCGAACGCTATCGCGTCGTCGACCGCAATCTGCTTTTGACACCGTCAGGTGAGGCCACGCCGGACTGGGCGCGGCAGAAGGACATCGATCCGGCGATCAACGACTTCCGCCTGCTGCAATACGACATGATGTTCGGCAAGCGTAAGGCGGCTCCGGACTTCTTCCCCGAAACGATCAACGGTGGTACCCCGCATACGAGTTGATGCCTGGTCTGCGACGCCAGGACGCTGTCCGGAGCATGCGTTACCCTTGCCTTCCAGCCAATTTGCTATATAGACGCCCGCAATCTGCCGGTCCTTGCTGGGGGCTGAACGGAGGGCCGGAGGTTTTACCCAAAACCTTCGTGTGAAGCCAGAAGCGCTTCCGCCTCCCGTGTCTCCGCTCTCGACCGTCTCGAAATGCTCCTTTCTTCCCCGCCCCCTCGGGACCAGCGGGTCAGAGAAGTTGCAGAGGCTTTGCCGCGAGGATCCGGGAGAGAAACGAAGAAAGGCACTGAACCACTATGGCTCTATACGAACATGTGTTCCTTGCCCGGCAGGACCTCTCGCAGCAGCAGGTCGATGCGCTTGTCGAACAGTACAAGGGCGTCATCTCCGCAAATGGCGGGTCCGTCGGCCGGGTCGAGAACTGGGGACTGAAGTCCCTCACCTACCGGGTCAACAAGAACCGGAAGGCTTACTACACGCTTATGGACCTCAACTGCCCGCCGGCAGCGCTCAACGAGATGGAGCGCCAGATGGGCCTGTCCGAGGACGTGCTGCGTTTCCTGACCGTCAAGGTCGAGGCGCATGAGGAAGGCCCGTCGGCCATGATGCAGAAGCGCGAAGAGCGCTCGGAACGCGGCGGCTTCGGCGACCGCGACCGTGGCGATCGTGGTCCGCGCTCGTTCGGCGACCGTGACCGCGGCGACCGTGGCGATCGTCCGCCGCGCTCTTTTGGCGACGCCGGTGGCGATCGTGGTCCGCGCCGTCCGCGCGAAGGCGTTGAAGGAGGTGCAGAATAATGGTCGACATCAATCAGATCCCGACCCGGCGCCCGTTCCATCGCCGCCGCAAGACCTGCCCTTTCTCCGGCGCCAACGCGCCCAAGATCGACTACAAGGACGTGCGTCTTCTGCAGCGCTACATTTCCGAGCGCGGCAAGATCGTGCCGTCGCGCATCACCGCCGTCAGCCAGAAGAAGCAGCGCGAACTCGCCAAGGCGATCAAGCGCGCCCGCTTCCTCGGCCTGCTGCCCTACGTGGTTCGCTAAGACTTTCGAGCGGGCGGTTCGCCGCCTGCTTCCTTCTCCCACGGCGACGGGCGCCGCAGGGGTAATTTGATGATGCACGTCGTTGTCCCAAAACCGGGACCACTCTTGGCGACGTGCATTGAAATCCCGAGTTGAGGTGAAAAGCCTCTAACTGCCGCGACAGGCAGGACAGCGACACCGGCGCCAAGGCGCTCAGAGCTTCCTGACCTGTTCCATTCAATTCGGCGCCGATCCCGCGGTCGGTGCCCAGACGAAGGAACAAGACCATGCAAGTGATTCTTCTCGAACGCGTTTCCCGCCTCGGCCAGATGGGCGATACCGTCAAGGTCAAGGACGGCTTTGCCCGCAACTTCCTCTTGCCGCAGGGCAAGGCGCTGCGCGCCAACGAAGCCAATAAGAAGAAGTTCGAAGGACAGCGCGCGCAGCTCGAAGCCCGCAACCTCGAGCGCAAGTCGGAAGCCAGCCAGGTTGCCGAAAAGCTCGACGGCAAGAGCTTCATCGCCGTACGTTCGGCCGGCGAGACAGGCCAGCTCTACGGTTCGGTGTCGACCCGCGACATCGCCGACCTGCTGACCGCCGAAGGGTTCTCAGTCAACCGCAACCAGATCCAGCTCAACCAGCCGATCAAGACTATCGGCGTCACCAATGTGGCGATTGCGCTGCATCCGGAAGTCGAGGTCACCATCAGCCTCAACATCGCCCGCACGGCCGACGAAGCCGAGCGCCAGGCCAAGGGCGAGACGCTGACCACCGCCGAAGCCATCTATGGCGATGACATCAACGACAACGCACGGCCGGAGAACTTCTTCGACCCGAACACCGAGTTCGAAGGCGGCGAAGAAGACAACGCCTGATCCCGCACGGGGCCTGATCGGGAAGCGAGGGGAGCAGCGCTCCAATCACTTCCTCGTCATCCAGCCTTTCTGGACCAATGCCCGGGCCTCTCGCCCGGGCATTTTTGTGCCAAATGGAACTTTTCGAACCCCTATATATTGTTGCAGAATTGGTCCGCCAGTCTGACCGTGAGGGGACATTTGGTGATGAATATTCTGTTGAAACGCGTTCTCGACCGCCTGGTGCGTACGGGCAATCTGAAAGTCACCGGCCCGAAGGGCTCGACAGTGGTTTTCGGCGACGGCAGCGGCGAGCCGGTGCATATGCACATCAAGACCGCGCATGCCGAGCGCGCCATTACCTTCGATCCGATGCTGGCCGTGCCGGAAGCCTATATGGACGGCGAACTCGACATCATCGAGGGCGGCGTACTGGGTATGATGCGCATCGCCTTCCAGAACATGGGCAGCGGCGGTATCGACGCCACTTGGTCGAAGGCTATCGAGGGCCTTCGCCACGCCTTTCGCCGCCTGCAGCAGATCAACACCGCATCGCGGGCGCGCCGCAACGTGCAGCGCCACTATGATTTGTCGGGTGACCTCTACCGGCTCTTCCTCGACGAGGACATGCAGTATTCCTGCGCCTATTTCGAACAGCCGGACATGACGCTCGACGAGGCGCAGATGGCCAAGAAACGCCATATCGCCGCCAAGCTCAGGCTGAAGGCCGGCCAGACCGTGCTCGATATCGGCTCCGGCTGGGGTGGGCTCGGCCTCTATCTCGCCAAGGCTTTCGATGTCGACGTGCAAGGCGTGACGCTGTCGACCGAGCAGCACGGCGTCGCCACCGACCGGGCGCATGCGCAAGGCTTGCAGGACCGCGTGCATTTCGACCTCAAGGACTACCGCGAACTCAACGAACGCTTCGACCGCATCGTCTCGGTCGGCATGTTCGAGCATGTCGGCGTCAACCACTTCCGCACTTTCTTCGACAAGTCGGCGACGTTGTTGAAGCCCGACGGCGTCATGCTCTTGCACACGATCGGCCGCTCCGGCGTGCCGTGGGCGACCAGCGCCTTCATCCGCAAGTACATTTTTCCGGGCGGCTACATTCCCTCGCTGTCGGAGGTGATGCCGGCGATCGAGAAGTCGGGCCTTGTGGTCACCGACATCGAGATTCTGCGGCTGCACTATGCCGATACGCTGAAGCATTGGGGCCAGCGCTTTGCCGCCAACCGGGACAAGGCCAAGGCCATCTACGACGAGCGCTTCTGCAGGATGTGGGAGTTCTATCTGGCGGCTTCGGAAGCCGCCTTCCGCTGGCAGGATCTGGTGATCTTCCAGATCCAGATCGCCAAGAAGAACGACACGCTGCCGATGACGCGCGACTACATGGCCAAATGTGAAAAGGCGCTCGAAATGCGCGAAATGGGGCATCGTCAGGAGGCGGCGGCCGCCGAGCCTGCTGTCGCCAGGTCTGTGCCTGCCAGGTCCGTTGCTGTCAGGTCCGTTGCGGCCAAGCCAGCGCGCCGTCGCAAGGTGGCGGATCGCGAATAACGCCTCGATTGCGATTGCCGCTTGCCATTGACGGCTCTGACACTGAAAAAGGTCTCGTTCTCGCGAGACCTTTTTAATGACCTGCCTGCCCACCATCGCCACCACCCTTGTCGAGTTCGCCGGCGCCTCGGTGCTCGCGCCACGCGGAGCCTGAGCGTGGAACTCCCCGCCTCGCTGCGACAAGGCGTCGAGCGCCTGCTCGAAACGATACCGCTGGCGGTGCTGCGCCAGGCGGCGAAGACGCTGTCTGACCGCTACCGCGCCGAATTGCGCGACGGCCGCCTGCACATGGCCGAAGAGATGGCGGTAAAAGCCTATCTGGCGACGCGGCTGCCGGCGACCTACGCGGCGGTACGGGCCGGTCTCGACGAACTCGCCTATGCGCGGCCCGATTTCCAGCCAACGAGCTTGCTCGATGTCGGCGCCGGTCCTGGCACGGTGCTTTGGGCCACTACAGACCTGTGGCCCGACCTCGAAGAGGCGGTTCTGGTTGAAGCAAGCGCCGCGGTGCGCAAGGTTGGCCAGTCGCTCGCCCTTGATACCATCGCCACCAGGATGGACTGGCGCGCCGGCGACGTGACCATCGACCTTGCCGATCTCAAGCCTGCCGACCTCGTCACCTGCGCCTATGTGCTGGACGAGATCGCGCCAGCATCGCTGCCGAAGCTTGTCGGCCGGCTCTGGCATTTGACCGGCGACACACTGCTGATCGTCGAGCCCGGCACACCGGCAGGCTGGCAGCGCATCCTGGCAGTGCGCAGGCAATTGCTGGAGGCCGGGGCGCATGTGCTGGCGCCTTGTCCGCATGAGGCGCCCTGCCCACTTGAGCCGCCCGACTGGTGCCATTTTTCGCGCCGCGTCGCCCGCTCGCGCCTGCATCGCCTGGCCAAAGACGCCGACGTGCCGTGGGAGGACGAGAAATTCATCTACGTCGCGGCGTCGCGGCAACCCGCGCCTGTACGTCAGCCGCGCGTGATTGCGCCGCCGAAATCGGGCTCCGGCAAGGTGCTGCTCAAACTGTGCCAGCCGGATGGCGGCGCCGGCGAGACACTTTTCACCAAGCGCGAGGGCGAGCTGTTCAAGGCAGCGCGGCGACTGGACTGGGGCGATACATTGGACGGAAGAAGCGGATAATCACCGAGATTGTTCTTGCTCTGTTCCAACGACTCGGATAAAAGTCAGCGCCTTTCTGAGTCAACCGGAATCGGGGCGCGGAAACACTCTTCTGTGGACGGTTTGCCGCCCCTGTGAACAACGGGCATCGAGGTTGATTGGTCGTGCGGTGATGCAGAAAGGTCAGCACCGATTTATCTCGTTCTGATATCGAGAAGCCGGGATCAAAATCGGGGACATCATGGCAGAGGCAGCGCGAAAATTCGGCGTGGCGGAGCAGCAACCGCTTTATCGTGAAGCGCCGAACAACATCGAGGCCGAGCAGGCGTTGCTCGGCGCCATCCTCGTCAACAACGATGCCTTCTACCGCGTCTCCGACTTCCTCAAGGCCGGCCATTTCTACGAGCCGCTGCACCGGAAAATCTTCGAGGTCGCGGCCGAGCTCATCCGCATGGGCAAGGTGGCGACGCCGATCACGCTGAAAACCTTCCTGCCGGCCGACGAGAAGGTCGGCGACATGACGGTGGCGCAATATGTGGTTCGTCTGGCGGTCGAAGCCGTCACCGTCGTCAACGCCACCGATTATGGCCGCGCCATCTACGATCTGGCCACGCGCCGGGCGCTGATCACCGTCGGCGAGGACATGGTCAACATCGCCTATGACGCGCCGGTCGACATGGCGCCGTCCGAACAGATCGAGGATGCCGAGCGGCGGCTGTTCGAACTGGCCGAAACCGGCCGTTACGATGGCGGCTTCGAGAGCTTCACCGACGCCGTCAAGACCGCCGTCGACATGGCCAACGCCGCCTATATGCGCGACGGCCATTTGTCGGGCCTCGCCACCGGCATGCGCGATCTCGACCGCCGCATGGGTGGCCTGCAGGCGTCGGATCTGATCATCATTGCCGGCCGTCCGGGCATGGGCAAGACATCGCTAGCCACCAACATCGCCTTCAACATCGCCGAGATGTATGAGCCGGCGCAACAGGCCGACGGCTCGTTCAAGGCAGCCAATGGCGGCGTCGTCGGCTTCTTCTCACTGGAAATGTCGTCCGAGCAGCTCGCCACCCGCATCATTTCCGAACAGACGGAAATTTCGTCGTCAAAAATTCGCCGCGGCGAGATTTCAGAGATGGATTTCGAAAAGCTGGTCGCCTGCTCGCAGACCATGCAGAAGATCCCGCTGTTCATCGACCAGACCGGCGGTATCTCGATCGCGCAGCTGTCGGCGCGGGCGCGGCGGCTGAAGCGTCAGCGCGGCCTCGACCTCATCGTCATCGACTATATCCAGCTGATGCAGGGGTCGAGCGCGAAATCGTCGCAGAACCGGGTGCAGGAAATCACCGAGATCACCACCGGCCTCAAGGCGCTGGCCAAGGAACTCTCCGTTCCGATCATCGCGCTGTCGCAGCTGTCGCGTCAGGTCGAAAGCCGCGAAGACAAACGCCCTCAGCTGTCCGATCTTCGCGAATCCGGCTCGATCGAGCAGGACGCCGACGTGGTGATGTTCGTCTACCGCGAGGAATATTATCTGAAGAACCGCGAACCGAAGCCCGGCACCGACGAATACATCAAGTGGGAACACGAGATGAACGAGATGCGCGGCAAGGCCGAAGTCATCGTCGCCAAGCAGCGCCACGGCCCGACAGGTTCGGTGAGCCTCGCCTTCCATGGCGAGTTCACACGGTTTTCCGACCTCGCCGAAGAGCATCATATTGCGGAGAGGTTCGAGTAGTCTGTTGAGAAAGGCCTCATTCCTCCGCACCCCCCTCTGTCCTGCCGGACATCTCCCCCTCAAGGGGGGAGATTGGATGTCATGTCGGCTTTCGCCAATTATCAACGTGGCACGGTGGGCGCCGAGACCAAAGCTGCTGATCTCCCCCCTTGAGGGGGAGATGGCCGGCAGGCCAGAGGGGGGTGGTGCCCCACCAGCCTTTCTAGCAACGCTCGAAGCAGGCCGCGCCTGATGGCTAAATCGCGCGTCCAGTTCATCTGCCAGAATTGCGGGTCGGTGCATCAGCGCTGGGCCGGCAAATGCGATGCCTGCGGCGAGTGGAACACACTCGTCGAGGAAGGCACGTCCGGCGGCATCGGCTCGGGACCGGCCAACACGCGAAATGCGCGCAAGGGCCGCGCCGTGGTGCTGACCAGCCTGTCCGGTGACATCGAGGATGCGCCGCGGATCATCTCCGGCATTGGCGAACTCGACCGCGCCACCGGCGGCGGTTTCGTGCGCGGCTCGGCGCTGCTGGTCGGCGGCGATCCCGGCATCGGCAAGTCGACGCTGCTTACCCAGGCCGCAGCAGCATTGGCGTCAAAAGGCCACCGCATCGTCTATGTCTCGGGCGAGGAGGCGGTCGCACAGATCCGGCTGCGGGCGCAGCGGCTTGGCGTCGCCGACACGCCGGTCGAACTTGCCGCCGAGACCAATGTCGAGGATATCCTGGCAACAATAGCCGACGGCAGAAGGCCGGACCTCGTCATCCTCGATTCCATCCAGACGCTGTGGACCGACATGGCCGACTCGGCGCCCGGCACAGTCACCCAGGTGCGCGCCTCCGCGCAAGCGATGATCCGCTACGCCAAATCCACCGGTGCTGCCATCGTGCTGGTCGGCCATGTCACCAAGGAAGGCCAGATCGCCGGTCCGCGCGTCGTCGAGCACATGGTCGACGCCGTTCTCTATTTCGAAGGCGAAGGCGGCCATCACTACCGCATCCTGCGCACGGTGAAGAACCGTTTTGGGCCGACCGACGAGATCGGCGTCTTCGAGATGTCGGACAAGGGCTTGCGCGAGGTCGCCAATCCGTCGGAGCTGTTCCTCGGCGAACGCCACGCAAAATCGCCGGGTGCCGCGGTATTTGCCGGCATGGAAGGCACACGTCCGGTGCTGGTCGAGATCCAGGCGCTGGTGGCGCCGTCCACATTGGGCACGCCGCGCCGTGCCGTCGTCGGCTGGGACGGCGCACGGCTGTCGATGATCCTTGCCGTACTCGAAGCCCATTGCGGCGTGCGCTTCGGCACCCACGATGTCTACCTCAACGTCGCCGGCGGCTACCGGATTTCCGAGCCGGCGGCCGATCTGGCGGTTGCCGCTGCACTGGTTTCGTCGCTCACCGGTCTTGCCCTTCCCGCCGATTGCGTCTATTTCGGCGAAATCAGCCTGTCGGGCGCAGTGAGGCCGGTTGCGCATGCGCAGCAGCGCCTTAAAGAGGCCGAAAAGCTGGGTTTTGGAAGTGCGGTTCTGCCCTTGGGCAGCGAGGAGGTTGTCGGGGGGATCGGGGCCGGCGCTTTCCAGCCGACCGAACTTGCCGATCTCGTCGCACGCATAGCCGGCTCACGGCGCAGCCGTGTCGACGTGGAAGATTGACGCGGCTCGCCCGAGCCGTGAAAAGACAATCTGAGTGGGGCGAAAGACATGCCGATTACGCTGCTGGACGGAATTCTCGTCGGCTTCACCCTGGTCTCGGCGATGCTCGCCATGGTTCGCGGCCTGTCACGCGAAATCCTGTCCGTCGTGTCCTGGGCGGCTGCCGCCGCGGCGGCATTCTTCTTCTACAAGCCGGTGCTGCCTTACGTTCAGCCCTATGTCGAAAGCGACAAGATCGCCATGGCGGCATCCGCCGGCATCGTCTTCCTCATCGCGCTGATCGTCGTTTCCGTCATCACCATGAAGCTTGCCGACTGGATCATCGATTCCAGGATCGGCGCGCTCGACCGTACGCTGGGCTTCCTCTATGGCGCCGCGCGCGGCGTCCTCGTCGTCGCCGTGGCGCTGCTGTTCTTCAACTGGCTGGCCGGCGCCAAGGCCCCTGCCTGGATCGCCAACGCCAAGTCGAAGCCGCTGCTCGAGACCATCGGCGCCAAGCTGGAAAGCCTGCTGCCCGAAGATCCGGAAAACGCCATCCTGAAGAAGCTCAATCCGAATCAGCCGGCAGCCGAGACGCCTCCGGCGGCCGATGCACCGGCGGCGGATGCTCCGGCAACCGGTGACGATACGCCGGCGCCCGACGACGAGACCGACGCTCCGGCCGATAACGCACCCGCTGCTCCGGCTCCGGCCCCAGCCGCGCCGGCAAACTGATACGGACGGATGGTGCCTGACAGGCGCCATCCCGGCAGTTCCGGCCTGACTATGGTGTGAACGGCGCACGACGTGCGTTGCTTTCGCGGTGCTATCGCACTATATGGCCATTTTAGCGGAGCTTGAGCCCCATGGCAGTTTCGAAGGCAGACGCGGACGACGTCCTTTCCGCCGAAGCAGACGATCATTTCCACGATGAATGCGGGGTGTTCGGCATTTTCGGCCGGCAGGACGCTGCGGCCATCGTCACACTAGGCCTGCATGCGCTGCAGCATCGCGGCCAGGAAGCGGCCGGCATCGTCTCCTATGACGGCACGCAGTTCCATGTCGAACGCCATGTCGGCCTGATCGGCGACACCTTCACCAAGCAGCACGTCATCGACAGCCTGCAAGGCAACCGTGCCATCGGCCACACGCGCTATGCCACGACGGGCGGCGCCGGCATGCGCAACATCCAGCCCTTCTTCGCCGAACTCGCCGATGGCGGCTTTGCCGTCGCCCATAACGGCAATCTCACCAACGCCATGACCGTGCAGCGCGCGCTGCAGAAACAGGGCGCGATCTTCTCGTCGACCTCCGACACCGAGACGCTGCTGCATCTCGTTGCCACCAGCAAGGAACGCGATTTGAATTCGCGCTTCATCGACGCCGTGCGTCAGGTTGAAGGCGCTTTCTCGCTGGTTGCGATGACCTCCAAGAAGATGATCGGCTGCCGCGATCCGCTCGGCATCCGCCCGCTGGTGCTCGGCGACCTCGACGGCGCCTGGATCCTGGCCTCCGAAACCTGCGCGCTCGACATTATCGGCGCCCGCTTCGTGCGCGACCTGAAGCCCGGCGAAATGGTCGTGGTGACCTCGAAGGGCATCGAGAGCCTGTTCCCCTTCGAGCCGCAGAAGACCCGCTTCTGCATCTTCGAATATGTCTATTTCGCCCGCCCGGACTCCTCGGTCGAAGGCCGCAATGTCTACGAAGTGCGCAAGCGTATCGGCGCCGAATTGGCGCAGGAAAGCCCGGTCGATGCCGATATCGTCGTGCCGGTGCCGGATTCCGGCACGCCGGCGGCAATCGGCTTTTCCCAGGCGGCAGGCATCCCCTTCGAACTCGGTATCATCCGCAACCACTATGTCGGCCGAACCTTCATCCAGCCCGGCGATTCGATCCGCCATATGGGCGTCAAGCTCAAGCACAACGCCAACCGCCGGATGATCGAGGGCAAGCGCGTGGTGTTGGTCGACGATTTCGATCGTGCGCGGCACCACCAGCCAGAAGATCGTGCAGATGGTGCGCGACGCCGGCGCCAAGGAAGTGCACATGCGAATCGCCTCGCCGCCGACCAGCGCGTCGTGCTTCTACGGCGTCGACACGCCGGAGAAGTCGAAGCTTTTGGCATCGCGCATGTCGATCGAGGAAATGGCCGAGTTCATCCGTGTCGATTCGCTCGGCTTCCTCACCATTGACGGGCTCTACCGCGCCGTCGGCGAAGCCAGCCGCGACAATGAGCAGCCGCAATTCTGCGACGCCTGTTTCACCGGCCAGTACCCGACCCGCCTGCTCGACTTCGAAGGCCACGACAATGTGCGCACGCTGTCGCTGCTGGCGAACAACGGGGCGTAAAGCCCAACTGCTATCCTTGAAAGCGCTCGCATGACCCTCGACCTCTCCGGCCGCGTCGCGGTCGTTACCGGCGCCTCGCGCGGCATCGGCTACTTCATCGCCAAGGAACTTGCCGCCGCCGGCGCGCATGTCATTGCGGTAGCCCGGACCGTCGGCGGGCTGGAAGAACTCGACGACCAGATCAAGGCCGAGCGCGCGAAAACCGGCAAGGGCGAAGCGACTTTGGTGCCTCTCGACCTCTCAGACATGGCCGGCATCGACCGGCTGGGCGGCGCCATTCACGAGCGCTGGGGCAAGCTCGACATTCTGGTGGCCAATGCCGGTGTGCTCGGCGTCATCTCGCCGATCGGCCATGTCGAGGCCAAAACCTTCGAGAAGGTTATGACCATCAATGTCACCTCGACCTGGCGGCTGATCCGCTCGGTCGACCCGCTGCTCAGGCTGTCCGACGCCGGCCGCGCCATTCTCATGTCGTCCGGGGCCGCGCATTCGGCGCGCGCCTTCTGGGCGCCCTATGCGGCGTCGAAGGCGGCTGTGGAAGCCATGACGCGTTCCTGGGCGCATGAGACGCAGAGCCTGGCGCTCCGCATCAATGCGGTCGACCCCGGCGCCACCCGCACCGCCATGCGTGCGCAGGCCGCGCCCGGCGAGGATCCGGAAACGCTGCCGCACCCGTCAGAGGTGGCAAAACGCATCGTGCCGCTGGCGAGCCCCGAGATGAAAGAGACGGGGCTGATCTTCCAGGTCAAGAACAACCGCTTCGTCGCCTACCGGCAGCCGGAATAAACCGGGTTGTAGCGGGATTAAACAGGCCTCCAGTTACGTTTCTTCGAATGTAGGACATTCGAAACCGGAGGACCGACATGCGTAGACTTCTTCTCGTTGCCGCCGCCGCGATTGCCGCCACAGCCGGCGTGGCGCTGGCGCAAGACGCCAAGATGAGTTTCTTCGTCACCAGCGTCGGTTCCGGCAAGGGCGCCGATCTCGGCGGTCTCAAGGGTGCCGACGCGCATTGCGCCTCGCTGGCGGAAGCGGCTGGGGTTACCGGCAAGGAATGGCACGCCTATCTCTCGAGCGCCAATGTCGATGCGCGCGACCGTATCGGCAAGGGTCCCTGGGTCAACGCCAAGGGCGAGAAGATCGCCGATGACGTCGCCTCGCTGCACAGCGACGCCAACGCCATCACCAAGCAGACGGCGCTCAACGAAAAGGGCGAGATGGTCAACGGCCGCGGCGACAAGCCGAACCGGCACGACATTCTGACCGGCTCGAAGCCCGACGGCACCAAGATCGCCGACCAGACCTGCGGCGACTGGACCTTGAGCGGGGCGGAGGGCGCGGCGATGATGGGCCATCACGACCGCACCGGCCTCGACGAGTCGGCGGCGGCGAAATCCTGGAACTCCTCGCATGCCTCGCGCGGCGGCTGCAGCCAGGAGGCGCTGAAAGGCACCGGCGGCGACGGCCTGTTCTACTGCTTTGCGACGAACTGAGAGAAGTCTGGGGAGCGGTTCGTTCACGGGTCTGTGATGGTCCGGCAGGCCCCCTCCCCCCTCGCCCTGCTTTCGCCATCAGCCGGGAGTTGCTAGGGTCAACCCGACTCCGACACCCAGCAAAGCGAGGAATTCCCATGGCTGCTCCCAGCGTAGCATTGGTCTGGTACCTGGTGATCGCCGGCCCGCAAGGCGGCATGGTGGTGCTGCCCAGCACCTTCGACACCCGCGAACAGTGCACAAACGCGATTACCGAATATCAGAAGCAGCCGACGCCGGCCGGCTGGGCGGTCAACTGCGTGCCGAGCGCCTCGCCTTTCACCGATGAGGGTGATGCGGAAGAGCCGGCGGCGCAGTAGCGTAGTCTCCCCCCTCGAGGGGGAGATGGCCGGCAGGCCAGAGGGGGTCGCCTCGCGTAGAGTGCCAACCTCCTTCCGCACAAAGGGCGTCGCGTCCAGTCGGCCCGACCCCCTCTGTCGCCTTCGGCGACATCTCCCCCTCAAGGGCCCTTGTGGGGGGGAGATCAGGCGCGCGCCTTCACCGTCAGCTCCGGCTTGCTGTTGATGGTCTGGAAGACCACGCAATAGCGTTCCGTCAGCTTGATCAGCGCGTCGATGCGATCCTGCGGCTCATCCGTGTCGAGGTTGAAATTCAACCGGATGGCGCGAAAGCCCACGGGGGCGTCCTTGGCCACGCCCAGCGTGCCGCGAAAGTCGAGATCGCCTTCGGCCTCGACGGTGGCTGCGCCGAGTTTGAACTCTAGTGCGGTGGCCACCGCCTTCATCGTCACCCCGGCGCACGCCACCAGCGCCTCGAGCAGCATGTCGCCCGAACACAATTCGAGCCCGGAACCGCCGGTCGCCGGATGCAGGCCGGCGACCGCCAGCGCCCTGCCCGTCTCGACCTTGCAGGCAATCGACTGGTCGTCGATGGAGCCTTTGGCGCGAAGCGTGATCAGCGCTTGCGAGGAATCGTCGCGATAAGCCTCCTTGATCGGTGCCTGCATGGCCTTGAGTGCGGTGGCGTCCATGTTGCATTCCTTTTCGAGTCCGTCGCGCTTTGATAGCACTGATATGCCAGCGAGACAGCGCCCCCCTCTGGCCCGGCCACCTCCCCACAGGGGGGAGATCTGCAGCTTCGCCGATGGCGCTTTCTACGCCGGCGATTAGCGAAAGCGGTCGCGACATCCAATCTCCATCCCTGTGGGGGATGTCCGGCAGGACAGAGGGGGCGTGAAGGAACGCTAGCTCGCGAAGAGTTACTTTGACTTCGACCGCCCGAGCCATACCTAAGCAGAGTCATTCCCGCGGAGGCATCATGCCGTTCAAGCTGAAACTGATCTCGCTTACCCTGTTGGTGCTTGCAGCCTTCGCGCAGCCCGGCCTCGCCGAAACGCCCGAGCGCCCCGCCCCGGCAGGCGTGCTGTCGCTGCTGCCGGCACCGCAGACGACCAGCCATTCAATCACCATTGCCGGGCGCAAGCTGGACTATCAGGCAAAGGCCGGCGCGCTGTCGCTGCTATCCGGCAAGGGCGAGGTCACCGCGGAAATCTTCTATGTCGCCTACACGCTGCCGCCACTGGCGGGCGCGGAGAAGGCTCGCCCCATCACCTTCGTCTTCAATGGCGGCCCGGGCGCGGCATCCGCCTATCTGCATCTCGGCGCACTCGGCCCGCGTGTCGTCGCGACCGGCGCCGATGGCCAATTCCTGCCGCCGCCGCAAAAGCTGATCGACAATCCCGACAGTTGGCTCGACATGACCGACCTCGTCTTCGTCGATCCGGTCGGCACCGGCTACAGCCGCGAGGCCCCCGGCCAGGACACGAAAGATTTTTGGGGCGTCAGCCAGGACGCCAGTTCGATCGGCGCTTTCATCCGGCTCTATCTCGCCCAGAACGGCCGCACCGGATCGCCGCTCTTCCTCGCCGGCGAAAGCTATGGCGGGTTCCGAGCGGCACTTCTCGCCAGGACCCTGCAGGAAGATGTCGGCCTGAGCCCCAACGGCATCGTGCTGATCTCGCCTGCACTGGAGTTCACGCTGGTGCTGCCCGACGAATTCCAGCCACTGCATTGGGCGCTGGAACTGCCCTCGCTGGCGGCGGTGCGCCTGCGCAGCGAAGGCCTCAGCGGCGAGGCGCTGCGCGAAAAGCTCGCCGAGGTCGAACACTATGCTATGGGTGACTACCTCACCGCTCTGGCCGGCGGGCTGGAACAGGGTGGGCGACTGGCCAGCCAGCGCGTGGCCGAGATCACCGGCCTGCCGCTCGACCTCGTGCAACGCAATTTCGCCCGCATCCCGACCGCCCTGTTCGCGCGCGAATTCCAGCGCCCCAGTGGAAAAGTGCTCAGCCCGTATGACGGCACCATCGCCACGAGCGACATCGCCCCGGAGAGCGCCCGCAGCGCCGGCCCGGATCCGGTGCTCGACCGCAGCGTGCCGGCGCTGACCTCGGCCTTTGTCGGTTATGCGCGCGACGAGCTGAATTTTCGCACCGATGTCAGCTACAGGTTGCTCAATGGCGATGTGACCCACGCCTGGGACTATGGCGGCTCGCGGCAAGGCTATGCCGGGGTGATGGACGATCTGCAGCGGGCGCGCTCGCTCAACCCGGGGCTCGGCGTGGTGATCGTCAACGGCGACACCGATCTGGTCACTCCCTATCTGGCCTCACGCTATCTGGTGAGCCAAATCCCGACGCTCGGCGGGGCAAAACCTATCCGTCTCGACGTCATCGAGGGCGGCCACATGATGTATCTCAGGCCGGGCGGCCGGCGCGCCCTGAAGGAGGCTGCTTCGGAGCTCTACCAGGCAACACAGTGAACGGCGTGCCCACGCTGTCGGCCAGGCTGCGCCAACGCAAGCTTGCCACTGGCGTAGCGCCCCGCAGGCTTTCGCCCGTATAGCCTGCAATGGGAGCCTGATTGGGGCAGGCTTCTTCTTCGTCCTCTTGACAGCGCCGGACACGCCGCATGGCCGATATTGCCATTCTGGAAACCCGCGAAAGGGTGCTTGCCGGCATCCTGTTCACCGGCTGCGCCTATTTCCTGTTTTCGACGCAGGACGCCGCGATCAAGCTTCTGGTCGTCGGCATCAGCGTCTGGCAGATCATGTTCTTCCGCTCGATCGCTGTGCTTATCGGCTGTGCTGCAATCGGCGGACCGCCCATCTTTGCCGACACAATGCGCTCGCCCATCGTGCGGCCGATGCTGGTGCGCAGCGCCTTCACGCTCGGCGCCTGGCTCTGCTACTACAACGCGGCCCGCTCCCTGCAGCTGGCCGAACTCACCACCATCTATTACGCCGCCCCGATCATCGTCACCGTGCTGTCGGTGGCGATGCTTGGCGAAAAGGTGCCGCTGTTGCGCTGGCTGGCGGTGTTCATCGGCTTCGTCGGCGTCTTCATCGCCTGTGATCCCACTCGTCTCGGCTTGTCCGTGCCGATGCTCTTGGTACTGGCTGCGGCAGTGCTGTGGGGCATTGCCGTGGTGCTGTTGCGCAAGACGGCGCTGGCCGAGCGCACGCTGATCCAGCTTGTGCTCAACAATTTCTACTTCCTGGTGTTTTCC
The DNA here is from genome assembly GCF_057786095.1 of Mesorhizobium sp. P160219. NCBI lineage: Bacteria > Pseudomonadati > Pseudomonadota > Alphaproteobacteria > Hyphomicrobiales > Phyllobacteriaceae > Mesorhizobium > Mesorhizobium sp. P160219. Next base: position 3,039,334 of record NZ_JBYNWG010000001.1, on the reverse strand, counting down.
ACGGTGCCGGCGCTGTTGGTCTGGCAGATGCCGGACTGGCGCCAGTTGCTGCTTTTGATCAGCGTCGGCGCGCTCGGCGGCGTGGCGCAATTTATGCTGTTCGAAGGCATGAAGCGGGCGCCGGTGTCGATCGTGGCGCCGTTCGAATACACCTCATTGGTCTGGGCCTTCGGGCTCGGCTTTGCGATCTGGGGCGACGTGCCGCGTCGCGAGGTGTTTCTGGGGGCGGCGTTGATCGTCGGCGCCGGCCTGCTGATCATCGGCAACGAGCATTTCCGCAAGCGGCTATGAGTACCCCGTGCTGACAGCATGGTGGCAGGAGAAGACGGATAGGCTGCTGAGATGACGGAAGCGCTCGACGGCCCAGGCACCACAGATACCGCTGCCGAGCGTACGCTCGGCATCATGCTGGTGGCGGCCTCGGCGGCTTTCTTCGCCCTCACCGGCGTGCTGACCAAATCGATCCACGCCGACCCGCTGACCATCACTTGCTGGCGCGGCTTTGTCGGCGCGATCCTGATCACCTTCTATGTGCTGTGGCGCCGGCGCCGCTCCGGCGGGCGGGAAAGCTTGCGGCTTGGCTGGCGCGGCTGGTTGCTGGCCCTCGAGGGCGCCGCGGCCAGCATCGCCTTCATCTCGGCGTTCAAATTCACCTATGTCGCCAATGTCGCGGTCATCTACGCCACCGCGCCCTTCATCACCGCGCTGCTCGCCTTCGTGCTGGTGCGCGAGCCGTTCCGGGCGCAGACGCTTGCCGCCGCCGCCGTTTCGCTGTGCGGCGTGGCGATGATGGTCGGCTCCGGCTTCGGCAGCGGTCATCTGTTTGGCGATGGGCTCGCGCTGCTGATGACCGCCGGCAGCGCGCTCTACATGATCATGGTGCGCGCCTTCCGCGACACGCCGGTGGTGTGGGCGGGCGCAGTCTCGGCGCTTCTGCTGTTCGTGCTCGGCTGGTTCGTCACCGACCCCCTGGCGATTTCTGCTCGCGACGCCGTGCTGCTCGTCGCCTTCGGAGGCTCGTTTGCGGCGGCGTCGATCCTGTGGACGGAAGGCTCGCGGCTGATCCCTGCGCCCGAGTCCGGCCTTCTCGGTGCCGCCGAAGTGCCGTTTGCGATCCTGTTCGCCTTCCTGTTCCTCGGCGAGATCGCGCCGGCCGCCAGCCTGATCGGCGGCGCCATAGTACTGTGCGCGGTTTTCGCCCATGCGGGGCGCGACTGGCTGGCCGCGAGAAAAAGTGCGGCAACCCAATAATTATTTTCCAAGTCATGGAACCATCATGCGGATCAGGCAGTTTTATGTGCGACGGGTCACCCCCCAAGTCCCCCCAAACCCCTCGACCCGTCCTCCTCAAAGCCGACCGTAAAGGTCGGCTTTTTCTTTGGACATCAGCCGGCAAAGCCGGGCAAGGCGAGGTTGTCGCTGAGCAGGATGGCAAGATCGCGCGCCGGCCGCTCGGCGCCCTGGCCGAGTTTTATCGCGAATTGCGCTGTCGGCACCGGCGGCAGGGCGAATTCGCGCGGTGCTTCGGCAATGCCTGAATGGGCAAAGCGGGCGGTGCGCAAGGTCAGCGCGATGCCGGCATTGACCGCCGTGCGCAAGCCGGCAAGGCTGGCGCTGCCGGCGGCAATGCGGTAGCGGCGGCCGGCAGCATCGAGGGCCGCGAGTGCTGCTTCGCGAAAGCCGCAATAGGGGTCGAGCAGCGCCAGCGGCAATTCCTCTTCCCGCACGGCAAGCCCTTTTTGCGAGCACAGCCACAGCATCGGCTCACTGAACAGCCCGACTTCGTCATTGGCCGGCGTCTTGCGCATGACAACGGCCAGATCGAGCTGCCCGGCCTGCAGCGCCTCGCCAAGCTCGGCCGAACGGCCGACGCGGAGTTCGACCCTGACGCGCGGATGGCTGGTCGCGAAGGCGCGCAGCAGCTCCGGCAGGCCGCTATCGGCGAAATCCTGTGTCGTGCCGATGGCGACGCGACCAGCGGCACGCGCGCCCTTGAGCGCCAGCCAGGCCTCGCTGTGCACGGCAAGAATGCGGCGGGCATGACCGACAAGATCCTCGCCGGCCGGCGTCAGCCCGCGCCCGCGCCCCTGCGCCACCAGCAGCGGTTCGCCGACGATCTCCTCGAGACGCTGCATCTGCGCGGTCACCGCCGAGGGCGAGCGGCCGACAGCAGACGCAGCCTGAGCCAGCGAGCCGCCATCGACAAAGGCAAGGAAGGTTTTGAGCAGATCGGGATCGAGAGCTTGCATACTTCGATAATACAGAACCTTTTGTTCGAAACAATTCGATTTTTTTGATTCAAAGATGATGGCATTGTCTCTCCAACGGCAAACAGACGCCGCTCAAACGAAGGAGAGAAAAATGCCCATCATCAACATCAGCGTCACCGGCAAGCCCGACGCCAAGCTGTCCGCCACAATCGCCAAGGAAATCACCGGCCTGACCGCAACCCATCTGCGCAAGGACCCGACGATCACTGCCGTCGCTGTCACCTATATCGACCCGCAGCACTGGTTCGCCGGCGGCAAGTCGCTGGCCGAGCACGGCGCCAATACTTTCTGGCTCGACATCAAGGTGGTCGACGGCACCAACACCAAGCTGGAGCTGGAAGCCTATCTGAAGGCGATCTTTGAGGCCTTCGGTAAGTTGCTGGGTGGTGTGCACGAGGAAAGCTATGCCTTCGTGCATGAAGTCCCGGCCGCGGCATACGGTTATGGCGGCAAGTCGCAGGAGTTCCGGTTCATCAGTGGGCGGCTGAAGGCCACGGCCTGATTGCTACCCAGCGGGAGGATGAAGCCTTGTATCAAGCGCGAAGTCCTCCCGGAGATGCAAGCTATAAAGGCCTGCCGCCCGGTTGGGATCGAACACCAGGTTCCAGCTGTGCTGGGATACCGCGCTGGGGATCAGAAAGAACGGATGCTTTGCCAGCAGACCATCGCCGAACTGCTGCTGTCCGGCGCCCGGGATGCCGGGACGCAGCCAGTTCGCGTTCGGAATATCGTCGGTTTGGACCACATAAATCTCTGATGGATCGACGATGTCGAATGCCGTCAGCACGTGAGGGACAGTATCCAGCGTGCGAAACCCCTTGTGGACCGCCACCTCCAAGATGGCGGTCGATGGGTCGATGGACGCATATACGGCTCTGATCCCTTTGCTGTTCCACCTTCCCCCAAGCTTGAAGGCTCCTTCGCCACTGTCCCAGCTCGCCATGAAGCGTCTGTGATCAAGCCTCCAGCCCAACAACTGCCCTGTTCCGAGGGAGCCCGGCAAAGGCGTCACGCGTAGACACCATAGTCGAGCCGCTCAAGAAACTCCTGCACAAGCGCAGTGCCCGCCGCCGTGGCCAGCAGATCGATCGGCCGGCGATTGTCCAAACCCATGGCAGACTCGATCATCCATTTTTCCGCGTCTTCCTGAGTCCCGAGCACGGACGTGGCCTTTGTCAGGAGCTTGGCGAAGTTCCAGGTTCTGGAACCTTGCTCCCGACTGAGGGTCTTGGAGTGATCCGATTTGTGCCGCTGAAATGTCCGCTCGCTCATGCCGAATGCGGTCTCAAACGCATCGGCGGGATCAATGACCATCAGATGCCGGACGAGGCTTTCGAGCGCCTGGCCCGGAATTCCATGCAGGATCATTTCATGTGCCTCAAGAGGACTGGCTACCGAGAATCCAAGAACCTTCCGTCCACCAAACAGGTCGACCATTCGTTCGAACTCCGGCTCCATATGTGGTGCCTCGGCAAAACCCAGCGGGGAACTGGCCATATTACCTCTCCGTCACGTGTCGCTTTTATTTACGACACGTGTCGCAACATTTCAAGGCCTGCGTTTGGGTCATTGCCTGGTGAGGTCGGGTGGAACACCGCTCCCTCGCACCCGCGCATTGACCTTGCTCCCCATTGCGCTACCCTCTGCTCTCGAAGCGGACGAAGAGCCGCATACCGGACCGTTGGGAGAGACGCGGCATGATCCTGACACTGGCGCTGCTTGCAGGCCTCGTGCTGGCCTGGCTGCTGATTGGCGCTATCGAGACGTTTCGTCTCGACCTGCGCTTTACCCAGGCGCTACTCTATGTGCCGTTCAAGCTCGCCTACCGGATCGATGACCGGCGCATCCGCATTGCCCGCAACGCGCCGACGCCGGTGATCTATGTGGTCTCGCACCAGTCACGCTTCGAGCCGGCGCTGATGCTGTCGCTGCTGCCCGACGACACGCTGCACATTCTCGACGAGGCCTCGGCGCGCTCGCCCTGGATGGAGCCTTGGCGCGAGCTTGGCCGCACCATCGCCTTCAACGCCGAGCATCTCTTCGTCAGCCGGCGGCTGGTCAGGGTGCTGAAGGGTAAAGGCCGGCTTGCCGTCTATCTGCCCGATGACGTCGAGCCCGATGTGAAGACGTTTCGCCTGTTCCGCGCCGTCACCCGCATCGCCATGCAGGCCGACGCCCGCATCGTGCCGATCTTCGTCACCGGCTCGCGCGACCTGCCGGTTTCCTTGACGCCAAAGAACCGGGCGCCGCGCCACTGGTTCCCAAAACTCTCGATCAGCGTGCTGGAGCCAATGACGATTGCCGAACTGGTGGCGCGCAACCCCGACCAGGCTTCCAACACCAATGCGTTGTTCGACCGCATCGCCGAGGCGCGCCTTTATGGCAGCAACCTCGATCGCGGCCTGTTCCTGGCCATGCGCGATGCCGCGGATCGCACCGGCGCCTCGCATCCGATCATCGAGGATGTGATCAGCGGCTCGCTCAGCTATCGAAAAATGTTCATCGGCGCACGCGTGCTCGGCCGCCGTTTCGAGGCGGTGGCGGCGCCCGGCGAAGCGGTCGGGGTTTTGCTGCCCAACGCCAATGGCGTGGTGCTGTCCTTCGTCGGCCTGCTCTCGGCCGGCCGGGTAGCGGCGATGATCAACTACACGGCAGGGCCGGCCAGCGTAACCGCCGCGGTGCGCGCGGCAGTCATCCGAACGGTGGTTTCCTCGCGCGCGTTCGTCGAGAAGGCGGCGCTTGCCGACATCATCGCCGCCATCGAGGCCGGCGGCGCCAAAATGCTGTGGCTGGAGGATGTGCGCGCAAGCGTCACGACGCTGGAAAAGCTCGCAGCAGCGGTGCTGTGGCGGTTCCCGCTGCAGCGGCAGGATGCGGCCAAGCCCGCCGCAATCCTGTTCACCTCAGGCTCGGAAGGCACGCCCAAGGCCGTGGTGCTGTCGCACCGCAATCTCCACGCCAACGCCATGCAGGCCGAGGCGCGCATTACCATTTCGCCGTCCGACATCCTGCTCAACGTGCTGCCGGTTTTTCACTCTTTCGGCCTGACCGGCGGTACCATCCTGCCGCTGGTGACCGGGGTGAAACTGTTCCTCTACCCGTCACCGCTGCACTACAAGATCATCCCGGAGATCGCCCGCAAGGTGAAGCCGACCATCATGTTCGGCACCGACACTTTCCTTGCCAACTATGCCCGCACCGCCAAGGATGGCGATTTCTCCAGCCTGCGCTTCGTCGTCGCCGGCGCGGAAGCGGTGAAGCCGGAGACGCGGCGCGTTTATCGCGAGCGCTTCGATGCCTCGATCATCGAGGGGTTCGGGCTGACGGAGGCCGCTCCCGTCGTCGCCGTCAACACCGCCATCCATGGTCGCGACGGCACGGTCGGACGGCTGTTGCCGGCGATGCGCATGAAGCTCGAACCGGTCGAGGGTATCGAGGGTGCCGGCCGCCTGTGGCTCGACGGGCCGAATTTGATGATGGGCTACATGACCGCTGACCGGCCCGGCGAATTGCAGCCGCTGGACGGCTGGCACGACACCGGCGACATCGTCTCGGTCGACCGCGAAGGCTTCATCACCATTCGCGGCCGGGCAAAACGCTTCGCCAAGATCGCTGGCGAGATGGTGTCGTTGGGCGCCGTCGAGATGCTGGTGCAGTCGCTGTGGCCGGAAGAGCGCCACGCCGCGGTGGCGGTGCCGGACAAGAGGCGCGGCGAGCGCATCGTGCTGGTCACCACCGCCGACGACGCCGATCCGGAAGAACTGCGCGCCTTCGGCAAGAAGGCAGGTGCGGCCGAACTGATGGTGCCCAACGACATCGTCAAGGTCGGGGAGATCCCGGTGCTGGGTTCCGGCAAGACGGATTATGTCTCGACGCGGAACCTGGCGATCGAGAAGCTGGGGCTGGGCCTGGCGGCTTAGCGTATCTCCCTCCTTGAGGGGGAGATGGCCGGCAGGCCAGAGGGGGTCGCCTCGCGTGAAGCGCCGACGTCCTCTTCGCTCAAACGAGGTCGCGTCCGGGGCGTACCGACCCCCTCTGTCGCCTTCGGCGACATCTCCCCCTCAAGGGGGGAGATAACAACTACCCAATATCCGACGGCGGCACTTTTTCGCCCTCGCGCTTGGCGCGCTTCGAATACGCCCGCACGCTGAAAGGCAGGAAGATGAGATAGCCTGCGACAGAGGCGGTCAGCGTGTACCAGGGATAGGTCATCAACAGCAGGACGTAGAGAACGACCGCCAGGATGATCGGCAGCACCTTGTCGCCCGGCACTTTCAGGCTTTTGCCGGAATAGACCGGCAGCCGGCTGACCAGCAGGAAAGCGACCAGCACAGTGAAGCCGGTGGCGACGAATGCCGTCAGGCGGTCCGGCTCGAGACCGAGCCGCAGGAAGGACAGATAGAGCGGCAGCATAACCAGCACGGCGCCGGCCGGTGCCGGCACGCCGACGAAGTATTCGCTCTGCCAGATCGGCCGGTCATGGTCTTCGTCGAGCACGTTGAAGCGCGCCAGCCGCAGGCCACAGGCGATGGTGAACAGAAGAGCTGCGATCCAGCCGAAGGAGCCGGCGCGGTCGAGCAGGAAGGCGTAGAGCACCAGTGCCGGCGCGACGCCGAAATTGACGATGTCGGCCAGCGAATCCATCTGCGCGCCGAATTTGGATGTCGCCTTCAACATGCGCGCCAGGCGCCCGTCTATGCCGTCCAGGAAGGCGGCGAGCAGCACCATCACCACGGCCGGCTCGAAACGGCCCTCGAAGCCGAAGCGGATGCCGGACAGGCCGGCGCAGATGGCAAGCACGGTGACCAGATTAGGCAGCACCATGCGCATCGGAATTTCGCGGATGCGCGGGCCGCCGCTGCCATGGGCCTCGAACTTTTTGAACGGCGCGCCCACCGCTTACGAAATCCTGACGAGCGGGGTTGCGGCGACGCCGCCGAATTCGGCGAGCACGGTTTCGCCGCCGACCGCCGTCTGGCCGACGGCGACGCGCGGCACCGCGGTTGACGGCAGGAAGACATCGACGCGCGAGCCGAAGCGGATCAGGCCAAAGCGTTCGCCGACGGCAATGGAGCCGCCGGTCTCGGCCCAGCAGACGATGCGGCGCGCCACCAGGCCGGCAATCTGCACGGCGACAACGATGCCGTTGGGACTGTCTATGACCAGCCCGTTGCGCTCGTTCTCCGAGCTTGCCTTGTCGAGTTCGGCATTCAGGAACTTGCCCGGCCGGTGCTCGATTTTGGTGATGCGGCCGCGCACCGGAGCGCGGTTCACATGGCAGGAAAAGACGTTCATGAACACCGAGATGCGGGTCATCTCGGTGTTGCCGAGGCCAAGCTCGCGCGGCGGCACGGCCGGGCCGACCGCCGAGATGACGCCGTCGGCGGGACTGACCACCAGCCTGTCATCGACCGGGGTGACACGCTCGGGGTCACGGAAGAAATAGACGCACCAGGCGGTCAGGATCAGGCCGATCCAGAACAGCACCGAGGAGAAATAGCCGAGGAACAGCGTGCCCGCACCAAAGGCGGCAATGAACGGATAGCCCTCGCGATGGATCGGAACGAAGGCATTCTTGATCGATTCGACAAGGCTCATCGGATGGGGCTCATGGGATGGGGGCGGTCCCTGTTTCAGGTCCGGCCTCAATACCGGAAAGGCTCCGCTGCCGCAACGCAACATTGGGCAAGGCCGCATCGTCCGCAGCCGGCAGGAACGGTGACGTGCTTGCCTGCCGCCGGCTTTGCCGCCAGAATTCGGGCCAACGCCGGCTGAACGCGCGGCGAAAAGGCCGACTGCCATGGCGCCAAATTCAGGCAAAACGTATCTTGTTGCCATACGATCGGCAGCCGTGGGTGCCGTTTTGACCGTACTTGTGGCAGCGAGCGACCACGCAGTTGCGCAAGGCAAGCCATCCTTCGACTGCGCCAAGGCCGCCAGCTTGGCGGAAAAGGCCATTTGCGCCGATCCGGTCCTGGCGCAAGCCGATGCCGACGTCGCGAAGAATTATACCGCGCTGCTGAAGAGGCTCGATGCTCATGCCGGGAAGGCGCTGCGGGACGACCAAAGCGATTTCATCGCCTATCGCGATCAGATCGCCGGTTTCAACGAAAGTTCGCCCAAGAACCAACAGACTTTCGATCTCGGCGAATTCCTGCGCGACCGCGCAACCTTCCTGTCCGGCATACGCAAGCCCCCCGATGCAGGTTTGATCGGCACATGGAGCAGCGTGCGCGGCAGCGTCGACATCAAGGCTGTTGGCGGAGGCAAGGTCGAAATCTCGGAAGATGTCGTTTCCAATCCAGTCTCGGGAAGTGGGTCATGCGAGATCGACGGCACGGTCGAGGAGCGCAACACTCTGCGGCTGGTCGACCGTGCCGTCGACAACGACAACCCAACCGGTTTTGTCTTTACCTTTCGACGCGACGGCGATGCGCTTGTCGTCGAGCAGAGCGGCGCCGGCAAGGATGGCAGATCGGAGCCCCTGTCATGCGGTGCCAACGGCCATGCCGATGGCATGTTCTTCCTGACTGAGAAAAAGTAGGCTTGCTGTCGCTAACCCGCCGCAGCGGAGCGATCAAAGTGGGCATTGAGCTCGGCCATAGCGGCCTCAGCGAGGCTTTCATCATCCTTGCCGCGCAAGAGCACACCGCCGTTCCGCAACGATTGGAAAAGGAAGACTTGGCCTGATGCCAGCACCACCCAATTCACGATTGCTCCTTCCTCCTTCTGCACCACCGAATTCGCAGAACGATGGCATCCGTCGGGTCGAAGCCTGCCTTGCGGAGCAGGAGGTCGACGGCGGCGGGAGCATGGTATTGTTCCGCCAGCTCAATGACCGCTGTGATCTCGGGCTCTTCAGCAATGCCAAGCTTGGCGCCAACTTTCGGGGCGTTAGCCGCTAGCGGGCTCTCGCCTGGCGGTATGACAAGCAACTCTTCTGGAGCGATGTACTCGTAGACCGTGACGTGTGTCTCCGTCGCACTGCATAGTCGGGTCTTCTTCGCGCTGGTCTGAAGTTGAAAAACCAGCTTTTTCTCTCCTTCTATGTTCAGCATCCTTGCCATGCCGAACGCGATTTTGATCTCGGGCGGCGCGATCTTGGCGCAGGCAAGGCCGGCCCCGACATCGCGCCAGCTCAAGATCATCTGGCCTGCCAAGTTGCCAACGGACTTATGAAGAGCCTGCCTTCGCGCTTCGGATTGGCCATCACCAGCCGGTGTATGACGTCGTCGTAATCGTCACTATCGACAACTTGCAGATCAGGCCATGACGCGATCCAGCGCGCCAAAAGGTTTTCCATGGGCGCGGCCTCATCCGCAACGTAGAACGCATGATCAAGTGTATCGAGAAAATCATCCCGCCCGCCCTCGAAGCCCGTCTGCTGGGCGGCTTCGTTGGGATGGTCTGTAATCCAGCTGGACATCTTTTCCAAAGTCGCAAGCTGGCCCTTTGCGCCACAAGCAGTGAGTCCAGCTCGTGCGTTGGCAATCATGGCGCCGATTTCCTGCCCGGCATTGTGGATGAATTGACTATGGCCGCCGTTCTTTACCTCCGAAGAGTACGAGTCGGCATGAAGGACCTGCATCGCCTTGGTGTCGATTTCGGGATAACGATAGAGTCCTTTGGAAACCATCGCTGTGACGAATTGCATGACAGCGAAGACGAGAAAAAACGGCTCTTCATCAGGATCCTCGACCGTTCGAACGCAGTACGACGACCGGCAACGGCAGGCCGAATTCCAACTGCTTTCCAGAATCTGATGCCGACTTCTCGGGCGTTTTCTTGGATTTGCGGGAAAAGAAACCGAACATCGAAATACTCTCTTGGTCGCAAAACTTGCGCGAACGGGTTATTTCCGACGCGACAATATCAGCTGCCCTCAAGGATTAAAGGCACTCTGATCCAGAGGCATCCGCACGATGGTTTGCCGAAATTGTCGACGGTGTCGGGGCGCCACAGATTCATACGTCCTTGGCAGGAAAGCGCTTCGCGACAATGCCGAATTGCGGCGAGTCGACAAACCAGGGTCAGAGATGCCATCCTCGAAATCAGTCGCCCTGAACGCCAAGGTCATTACAGAAGGCCTCGCTTTCGGAGAGTCTCCCCGCTGGCACGACGGACGCCTGTGGCTCTGCAACTGGGGAACCGGAGAGATCGTCGCGGTGGATGAGGACGGCGGGAACCAGGTGATGCTCACCGTGCCGGCCATCCTGCCCTATTCGATCGACTGGTTGCCGGATGGCCGATTGCTGATCGTCTCGGGTCGGGATGGCTTGTTGCTGCGGCAGGAGGCGGATGGAACGCTGGCCACCCATGCCGATCTTCGGTCGCTGTCAAACAGCCCGTGGAACGAGATCGTCGTCGACGGGCGCGGCAACATCTATGTCAATGGCGGCGGGTCGGCGCCTGCACCGGGCGAGCATTTCGGGCCCGGCACCATCGTGCTGATCACGCCGGACGGCTCGGTTCGACAAGTGGCCGAGAACATCGCTTTCGCCAACGGCATGGCGGTGACGCCGGACAACAGGACACTGATCGTGGCGGAGTCGCATGCCAACCGGCTGACCGCCTTCGATATCGCGGAGGATGGCGGGCTTTCCAACCGCCGGGTCTGGGCCGATCTCGATGGCTTTCCCGACGGCATCTGCCTCGATGCCGAAGGAACTGCCTGGTATGCGGATGTTCCCAACAAACGCTGTGTGCGGGTGCGCGAAGGTGGTGAGGTCTTGCAGTCCGTCAATGCCGATCGCGGCTGCTTTGCCTGCATGCTCGGCGGCCTGGATGGCAAGACGCTGTTCATCGTCGCCGCCCAATGGCGCGGCTTCGAACATATGATCAGCGATGCCCGCACCGGCCAGGTGCTGAGCGTCGAGGCGCCAGCACCTGGCACGGGCTGGCCCTCCTACATCTCAGGCAGACGCTGATAGTTGGCGATATCGGCCTTCACACCCAGCCGGGCAATGGTCTCCTGCGGGTTGAAGCCCGCCCGCTCGTGGGCCGCCTTGACGATCGGCACGACATTGTCGACGGCCGCCTGGTTTTCCCATTCGACAATGGTGACTAGGTTGAACTCACCCGGACCCGAAAATTGCTCGAGCACGAAATCCTGGACGAAGCCTTGCTGCAGGCGCAGCAGTTCATGCGTTGCCCTGACCTTGCGAAGGATTTCTTCACGGGCCTCGGCAGGAACGACGAATTTGTCGACCCTGAACACGGCTGCCTCGGCAAGTTTATCCATTTGAATCTGTCTCCGTTCTTGAATGACTTGGGTTCGGTGGCTCAGGAACGGGTTTGCGATCTCAACTTAGGTTGAGGTCAAGGGGAAATTTTCGGTGGTGATGATGGCGACGACGCTGCATATCTCCCCCCTTGAGGGGAGATGGCCGGCAGGCCAGAGGGGGTCGGTTCGACTGGATGCGCCCCCTTGCGACCGATGAAGGTTAGCGCTCCACGCGCGGTGACCCCCTCTGTCGCCTTCGGCGACATCTCCCCCTCAAGGGGGGAGATTGGCGCTCCGCCGCCTAGTTCACCTCCGAAGTCCTTCTGCGCACAACCACACCCAACTCATCGCTCTCCCTGGCAATCCGAAGCCTCTCTTCGGCTTCCGTCGCCTCGCGCTGGCGATCCCACATCGAGGCGTAGAGGCCATGTTGGCGCATCAGCTCGGCATGGGTGCCGCGTTCGGCGATCTCGCCGTCCTTGAGTACGATGATCTCGTCGGCGGTGATCACCGTCGACAGGCGGTGGGCAATGACGATGGTGGTGCGGCCCTTGCTGACCAGGTCGAGGGCGGCTTGGATCTCCTGTTCGGTGTGGCTGTCCAGCGCCGAGGTCGCCTCGTCGAGCATCAGGATCGGCGGCGCCTTCAAAATCGTGCGGGCAATCGCCACGCGCTGCTTTTCGCCGCCCGATAGCTTTAGCCCGCGCTCACCGACCATCGAGCGATAACCTTCCGGCAGCCGTTCGATAAACGGGCCGATCTGGGCAAGCTCGGCGGCTTTCTGCATATCCTCTTCGCTGGCACCGATGCGACCGTAACGGATGTTGTAGGCGATGGTGTCGTTGAACAGCACGGTGTCCTGCGGCACCATGCCGATCGCGCCGCGCAGGCTCGCCTGCGTCACATCACGGACATCTTGGCCGTCGATCAGCACCTGACCACCCTGGACGTCGTAGAAGCGGAATAGCAGCCGCGAAATCGTCGACTTGCCGGCGCCGGACGGTCCGACAATGGCCACCGTCTTGCCGGCCGGTACCTCGAAGGAGACACCTTTCAGGATCTTGCGGTTGGGATCGTAGGCAAAATGCACGTCGCGGAACTCGACCTTGCCGGCTGTAACGGCGAGTGGCTTGGCATCGGGCTTGTCGGTGATCTCCTGCGGCACATCGAGCAGGTCGAACATTTGCTCGATGTCGGTCAGCCCCTGGCGGATTTCGCGGTAGATGAAGCCGATGAAATTGAGCGGCACCGAAAGCTGCATCAGCATGGCGTTGATGAAGACGAAGTCGCCGACCGTCTGCGTGCCGGCCTGCACCTCCAGCGCCGACATGCACATGACGATGACGGTGCCGAGACCGAAGATGATGCCCTGGCCGAAATTCAGCCAACCGAGCGAGGTCCATATCCTGGTCGCCGCCATTTCATAGCGCGCCATCGAACGGTCGAAGCGCTCGGCCTCCATACCCTCGTTGTTGAAGTATTTGACGGTCTCGTAGTTGAGCAGGGAGTCGATCGCCTTGGTATTGGCGTCGGTGTCGCTGTCGTTCATGTCGCGGCGGATCGAGATGCGCCAGTCGCTGGCGCGCACCGTGAACCAGACGTAGAGCCACACCGTGGCCGCCACCACGACCACATATTTCCAGCCATAGGTGTAGGCGAAGATGCCGGTGGTCAGCGCGAATTCGAGGATGGTCGGCGCCGTGTTCAGCATGATGAAGCGCACGATCGTCTCGATGCCCTTGGTGCCGCGCTCTATGATGCGCGACAGGCCGCCGGTGCGGCGCTCGAGGTGAAAGCGCAGCGACAGCTGGTGCATGTGAACGAAGGTGCGGAACGCAAGCTGACGCACCGCATACTGGCCGACGCGGGCAAACAGCGCGTCGCGCAGCTGGTTGAAGCCGAGTTGCACCAGCCGCACGACATTGTAGGCGACGACCAGCATCACCGGCGCCAGCAGGAAGGATGGCAGCGGCGGCGGCGATTTGGCGTCACCGGCCAGAGAATCGGTCGCCCATTTGAAGAAGTACGGCCCGGCAACCAGTGTCAGCTTGGCAACGACTAGAAGCAGCGTCGCCCAGGTGACGCGTGCCCTGAGATCGGCGCGGTCGGCCGGCCACATATAGGGCCACAGATTGCGCAAGGTGCTGAAGGTCGAGCTATCGGAAACGGTTTTTTCTGCCACTTGTCTTGCCTTTTGGGTGAGAAATCAGCGGCCGGAGCAGCAGGAATTGACGAGTGCGGTCAGCGATGCGGAAACGTCGGCGAGCGCGGCGCGGTCGAGCTGATAGCGCGAGCGCTGGCGGTCGGGCTCGAAGCGGACCAAGCCTGCTTCGACCAGGATTTTCAGATGCTGGGAGACCGTCGACTGCGCGAGGTCGAGATGGTCGACAACCTCACGGCAGCAGCAGGAGCGGCTGGCCGACAGATGTCTAAGGATCTCGATGCGCGCCGGGTGCGAGAGTGCGGCGAAGCTCGCGGCAACGGCGCGGCTTTGGGGCGGTGCGCAGTTTGCGTGGTCTGGTTCAGTGAGCGAGTCTGCCATCGTTCATCGGCGATAGACGATGAACGGGTGCGTGGCAAGCTAACCCGATGGGTAGAGCGACCTAATCTCCCCCCTCGAGGGGGAGATGTCGCCGAAGGCGACAGAGGGGGTCGGTACGTCCTGACGCAACGTCGTTTGCAGCAAAGAGAAGGTCGGCGTTCTATGCGCGGCGACCCCCTCTGGCCTGCCGGCCATCTCCCCCTCAAGGGAGGAGATCAAGCGCTCGGCCGCTACTGCGTCTTCACCGGCGCCGTTGTCACCTGCTCGCCCATCGCCTTGAGGTCGGCGGCTTCGCCTTCCTTGGACTTTTCCGGAACCTTGAACACCTGCCCCGGCCAGATGCGGTCGGGATCGCTGATCTGGTCCTGGTTGGCGAGATAGATAGTCGAGAAGCGCACGCCGTGACCGTAGACGCGCCGTGAGATCCGCCACAGCGTGTCGTGCCTGCGGATGATCACCGCGCCGTCGGCATGTTCAAGCTTTGGCGCCACCGTCTCTGGCACATCGGGCGTTGCCGCCGCGACGACGGCTGGAACCTCAGCGGCAGGCGCTGCCGGTGCCGCAGGTGCCCCGGCAACCGCCGGGGCAGCCGGAGCCGGCGCTTCAGCCGCCGGTGCGGCTGGTGCGGACGCGGCAGCAGCTGGTGCGGGCTTCGCAGGGGCAGCCGCGATAGTGGCTGGCGCCGCAGGCTTCGGAGCGGCCGGTGCTTCGGCAGCAGCCGGTGCGGCCGGCTCAGCAGGCTTTGCTTCGGCGGGCTTGGTCTCGGTGGGCTTGGCCTCCGCGGGCGCCACGGCGGCGATCGCTTCGCCGGGTTCGCGCTCGAACGGCACGGCGGCGCGGGCCACGACCTTCACGCCGTCGGCGTCGAGACCGTCGACATGGATGGTGTAGCTGCCGACCGGGATGTCGCGCGTCGCCTCGACCAGGAAATGACCGTCGGGCGAGGTCACCGCATCACCAAGCAGGATATCGTTGGCATAGGCGCGCACCTTGCGGCCGGCGTCAGCCAGACCGGCGACGAAGATCTTGTTGCCGTCGATCTCGACCGCCTCGACGACGATCTTGGGTGCAGCCACGCCTGCCGCCGGCGGCGCTGCAGGTACTGCTGGCGCTGCAGGGGCAGTTGCGGCTTCCACAGCCGGAGCAGCAGGTGCTGTTTCAGCGGCCACGGCAGGCGCAGCCGTAGCAGGCACCTCAGCGGCTGGGGCAGCGGCCTGATCGCCGGCGGCCGGTGCCGCGGGCTTGGTCTCAGGCGCCGGGACGCTAAGCAGCTCGGCCGGCTTGCCGGGTTCCTCGACCATCGCCAGCACCTGGCCGGCGGCGTCCTTGGGAACCGAAACGACGGCGGTCTGCACGGAAGGGGTAACCACATCGCCGGCCGTCGCGCGCAACGCAATCGTATAGTCGCCGGGCTTCAGCGGATCGTCGAGAACGATGACGAAGGCGCCGTCCGGACCGGCGACAGTCGAGCCAAGCACCGAGGAGCCGTTGAGGATCTCGATCTTCGAATTGGGCGCAGCATTGCCGGCAACGACGATCGAGCCGTTGCTTTCGACGCGCACGACGTCGAAGCTCGGCGCAACCGGGCCGGCCGCGGCCGGCGCTGGGGTTGTTGGGGCAGCAGCGGGCGCGGCAGGTGCCGCCGGAGCCGCAGCTTCGGTCGCGGGAGCCGTTGCGTCGGCAGGCGCGGGTGCTGCGGGAGCCTTGGCATCGGTGGGCGCGGCGGGCGCCGGCGGCAGCCTTCCCTCGGTCCCCGGATCGGCCAGCTTTTCAGCCGGCGGCGTCAGCGATGCAATCGCCGCAGGCGGCGTGGGATTCAGATACGGGTCGAGTGCGCCCGATACATAGGCGGTTCCGACGACCGCGACGGTGCCACCGGCCGCGAACAGAAACGCCTTCAATGGATTAACAGCCATATTTCCCCTACCCCTTAGCCACCTGAAGCCGGTCTAGCGTGTTTTGCCGGCACCGACAAGAAAAAGCCCGGGCTTGTCAGCCCTTGGGGCTTGACCCCGCATTCAGACCCAATCACCAATCACGAATGAACACGATTCGATCCGTCTGCGTCTATTGCGGCTCGTCTCCGGGCCGCGATGAAATCTATGCCAAGGCCGGGCACCTGCTTGGCCGCTCGCTCGCCAAAGCCGGCCTGCGGCTGGTCTATGGCGGCGGCACCAAAGGCATTATGGGCGCAGTCGCCGAAGGCGCGCTCAAGGCCGGCGGCAAGGTAACGGGCATCATTCCGCGCTTCCTCATCAACAAGGAGGCGACCGAAACCGCGCTTGACCGGCTCGACGAGTTGCTGATCACCGACAACATGCACGAGCGCAAGCACAAGATGTTCGAGAAATCCGACGCCTTTGTGGCGCTGCCCGGCGGCATCGGCACGGTCGAGGAAATCGTCGAGATCATGACCTGGGGCCAGCTCGGCCATCACCGCAAGCCGATCGTCTTCGCCAACGTTCAAGGATTCTGGGATCCGATGCTGGCGCTGCTCGACCATATGGCCAGCGAAGGCTTCATCCACACCGCGCAACGGGTCAAGCCGCTGGTGGTCGAAGACCCCGAGGCCATCGTCGCCGCCATCATGGTGGCGGGGTCGTCGGTCGATGCGCCGACGGAAGGCGTGCAGTCTGTAATTGACAAGATGTGAGGACGAAGCCGGCCTTGGCGCAGGCGGCCAGGAATTGAGCCCGGTTGGTGTCGTCGGCCTGGCGCACCAACTGCGCCGCGTCGTGCTGGCGCTCAAGGCTGCCGGCTACGAAACACTGGGCAACACCTGGATCGGCGACAGCAACAAGGCCAGCCTGGCCCAGAAGCAGAAGTCCAATGCGAAGCCACTGATCGACTGCATCTGCTTGGCAAGGATCTGTAGCGTTGGGGCAGCTGACTTCGATCTGTCCAGCTTTTCTTGAGCTCCGTCTTGTGCGCAATGTAAGCACGTTGGCGACGATTTCCATTTGCAGCCCGCTTCGCAGTTGGTTATCGGAGAACATTGGGCGGGAACGGAAATTTGGAGAGCGAGACAAAGGGGAGATGAATCCGCGCGAGCGATTGACGGCCGCGAAGGGCGAGATCGCGTCGGAACCAAGGACGGCGATCCTGGTCCTCGGAATGCACCGCAGCGGCACCTCGGCGCTCGGCGCCCTCGTCGCCGCGCATGGAGCCACGCCGCCGAAACATCTGCTGCCCGGGAGCCTCCACAATCCCAAGGGACATTGGGAAAGTACCCCACTCACCATCGCCGACGACCACCTGCTCACGGCGGCCGCCTCCTCCTGGCAAGATTGGCTGCCGCTAGATCGGCAGTGGCTGCAGTCGCCGGCAGCCGAGCGATTTCGGCCCATGATGACGGCGATCATTGCCAGCGAGTTCGGCGATGCCCCCCTGTTTTTCGTCAAGGATCCGCGGATCTGCCGGTTCCTTCCCTTCATAGCCTCGATCCTGGCCGATCTCAGGATTGACCCGATCGCATTTCTGCCTGTTCGCAACCCGCTCGAAGTCGCCTGTTCGCTGCAGGAACGGGATCAAATGGCACTGCCGACAGCGTTCATGCTGTGGCTCAGGCACGTGCTCGAAGCGGAGCATCATTCGCGACACATGCCGCGCTGTATCCTGCGCCACGAAGACCTGTTGAGCGACTGGCGACATCAGATGGACCGCGCGGCCAGGGAGACCGGAATCGTCTGGCCTGTCACGTCCGATCACGCCGACGCCGCAATCGCCGAGTTCCTGGACAAGGATCTGCATCATCAGCGGGCCTCGGTCGCTGATCTGCAAAACCATCCGGATGCCACGCCGTTAGTCCGCAGTGCCTATGCCATTTTGCGCAGTATGGCGTCTGAAGGCGACAGCCAGGACTTGCGCGACCAGCTCGACAGGGTGCGGGCGACGTTCGATGAGAGCTGCGATGTGGTTGGCAAGGCCGTTGCCGCAGGGAACCTGGCCGCTAAACGGCTACACGGCGAACTGGGAAAGGGCATCGTCGAGCGTGACGCCCTCGCTGACGCCCAACAGGCCCTCATCCGAGACCGAGACAGCTTCATGGCGGAGCGTGACGCGCTCGCTCACGCCCAGCAGGACCTCATCCAAGCCCGAGACAGCTTCATGGCGGAGCGTGATGCGCTTGCTCACGCCCAGCAGGACCTCATCCAAGCCCGAGACAGCTTCATGGCGGAGCGTGACGCGCTCGCCCTGGGCCAAGACGGCCTCGTAGCCGAGCGTGGCGCGCTGGCCAGGATCCGAGACGACCTGGTGGCGGAGCGCGATGCGGCGCTTGCGTCACGCAGATGGCGATTGACCGGACCATTGCGATGGGTGAGCTCCATTCGTCGGCGATAGCAGCAAACACTCTAAACGCTGCTCGACAAACTGTGATCGCCTGTCAAGAAACCGTCACACGGAACCCGCCTCCCTCGTGTTACGAAGGACGGGTCGGCATCCGCGCGTCGGCATAGTCGAAATCTGAACCTGGTCGAAATTTCTTGGCGAGGCGAGCCGTGAACATTGCTCTCAACGCGGAAGGCCTGTCGCCTTACCTGCCCGACGAGCACGGGCTGTTCTTCATCTACCATTTCACCGCCGAGGGCCTGCGCACCAAGGACGCGGCCGAGGTTGCATGGACATGGCGCAGCTACCAGCTGTCCGACCTGCGCGCCCGTCATGAGATCGCCGCCGAGCAGGCTCTGCCCGGGCCGGTGCGCGAAGCTTTCCTCGGCGCCAGCCAGGGTTGCCACATCGATCTCGAGGATGCCTGGCTTTATGGCGACCTGCCGGATCTGCGCCACGACTATTCGGCGGAAGCGCGCGGGCTCGGCCATTTCCGTTTTGCGCTCAACGACAAGACGCTGATCGGCGCGCGCAAGCAGCCACTGGAATCGGTCGATCTCATCCGCAAGGCGGTGGAGAGCGGCTCGCGCAAATTCCGCTCCCCCGCCGACCTGGTCGAAGCGGTCATGGGCCAGTCGCTCGACGGCATGGCGGCCGAGCTCCACGGTCTTGGCGATACGCTGGACGGCATCGAGGACCGTATCGTGCGCGATGCCTGGCACGGCGAGCGGCAGGCGCTGGTCGAGGCGCGCCGTCAACTGGTGGTCATCCACCGGCAGATGGCGACGCTCACAAACCTTTTTCGCCATCTCGACCATTCGCATCGCAATGAGCTGCCCGATCGGATCAATGACATGGCGACAAGGCTCTCGCACAGGGCACACACGCTCTATCACGACGGCGAGCAGTTGCAGGCACGCGCAAGGTTGCTGCAGGACGAGTTGATGGCCAAGCTGACAATGCAGTCCAACCAGCTGCTCTATGTGCTGTCGGTGATGACGGCGGTGCTGTTGCCGATGACCATCATATCAGGCCTGTTCGGCATGAATGTCGGTGGCCTGCCCATGGTCAATACGCCGATGGGCTTCTGGGTGGTCTCGGCGGTTTCGATCGTGATCGCCGCGGCGACCTACATGTTCGTAAGGCGGCTCGGGCGGACGTAACGCCCCGATCCCTTTGTTTTCACGCAATTCCCAAGGGAACGCGGCGCGCTTTTCCTGGAATGCCCATCACGCCGTAGCGCGAAGATCCTCGACGATGGTGCCGGCGGCAGCGACCTCCGCCTCATGGTCCGGCTCCCGCCAGGTCTCGGCGAGACCCGCCGCATACCATTCCTGCATGGCCGGCAGGCCAAGCAATTGCGGGGGATAGGCTGCAGCTGCCCCTTCGAAAGACAGCCCATAGGATAGCACACGGAACGCCACCGGAGCAAAGAAGGCGTCGACGGCGGTAAAATGGCCGCCGGCAAGGAACGGCCCGCCGAACAGGGCAAGGCCATCGTTCCAGAGATCGCCCAAACGGAACAGATCCTGCTTCAGCGCGTCCGACATCGGCAACGGTTTCACCCGCAAGCCGCAATTCATCGGGCATGCGCCGCGCAAGGCCGTGAAACCAGAATGCATTTCGGCGGCGGCCGAGCGCGCCCAGGCTCGCGCCTTGGCCTCGGCAGGCCACACACCATGGTGGCGCTCGGCGAGATACTCGGCAATAGCCAGCGAATCCCAGACAGCCCAGCCGTCATCCACCAGGCAAGGCACGCGCCCGCTGGGCGAGAACGCCCGGTAAAGATCGAAACTGGGCCCGGTCGGAAACGGCGTCAATTGCTCCTCGAACGGAATGTCGAGGGTGCGCATCAGCACCCATGGCCGCAGCGACCATGACGAATAGTTCTTGTTGGCGATATGCAGCACGTACATCGAAAGGCTCCCTACTTCGGGGCCAACGCCACCGGGCTGATTTCACGGCCACGAAACATCGACCAGGAATACATCGCCAATGCCGCCCAGATCAGCGCGAAGGCAATTGCTTGCGTGGTGCCGAACGGCTCGTCGAAAATCAGCACGGCGATCAGGAACACCATGGTCGGTGCGATGTACTGCATGATGCCGATGGTGGAGAGGCGCAGAAGCTTGGCGCCGAAGGCGAACAGAAGCAGCGGCACCGAGGTGACTGGGCCGCAGCCGATGAGCAAAGCCATATCGGTGCCGTTGCTGGAGATGAAATGGTCCTGGCCGTTGACGACCAGGAAGACGATGTAGGCAAGCGCCGGCACCGACAGCAAAAGCACTTCGAGCAGAAAGCCCTGGCTCGGGCCGATCGGCAACGTCTTGCGGAAGAACCCATAGGCAGCGAAGGAAAAGGCCAGCGCCAGCGACACCCAGGGCAATTTGCCGGCGTCGACGGTGAGCACGGCAACGGCGATCGCCGCCAGTGCCACGGCCGCGATCTGCAGCCGGTCGAGCTTCTCGCCGAGAAGAGCCGCGCCAACGACGATGCTGACCAGTGGGTTGATGTAATAGCCGAGCGCCGTCTCGACGGTGCGGTCAACCGAGATCGCCCAGACATAGATGGCCCAATTGACGGAGATCAGGGTCGCCGTCAGCGCCGCCATGGCGATGCTGCGCGGCGAGCGGATTGCCGCCTTGAAATCGGCGGTCCGACCGGCCCAGACCAGCACCGCGGCGGCAATCGGCACCGACCAGACGATGCGGTGGGCGATCACCTCGATCAGCGGCAGATGCGCAACCGCCTTCATGTAGAAGGGCAACAGGCCCCATAGCAGATAAGCGCCGAGCGCGAGGAGAAAGCCGCTGCGGGCTTTGGAGTCGGCGTCGGGCTGGATCGTGTCGCTGGCCATGGCAAACGCTATGGCCCAGTGGGCCATCCAAAACCATCGCAAAATTATGATGGATCAATGGACTTCCGCTGATGGCTCAAGGGGCGGCGCCAGGTCCTCGCCCCACTTCGGGTGGCGAGGAAACCCACGTCTTGCAACCCTACTCCGCCGCCACCAATCCCGCCATGTCGCGGTTCTTCATCAGCTTGTAGACGATCGAATCCATCAGCGCCTGGAAGGAGGCGTCGATGATGTTTTCCGACACGCCGACCGTCCACCAGCGTGCGCCGGTGCCGTCATGCAATTCGATCAGGACGCGAGTGATCGCCTCGGTGCCGCCATTGAGGATACGCACCTTGAAATCGGCGAGCTCCATGTCGGCGATCTCGCTCTGGAACTTGCCGAGGTCCTTGCGCAACGCGATGTCGAGCGCGTTGACCGGGCCGTGGCCTTCGGCCACCGACATCTTCTCCTCGCCCTCGACCATCACCTTGACGATGGCTTCGGAGACCGTCTTCAACTGGCCGTTGACATCGAAGCGGCGCTCGACCATGCAGCGGAACGAAGTGACGTTGAAGAACTCCGGCAGGCCGTGCAGCATTTTGCGCGCCAACAGCTCGAAGGAGGCATCGGCGCCCTCATAGGCGTAGCCCTCGGCCTCGCGCTCCTTGACCACCGAGATCAGCGCATCGAGACGATGGTCGTCTCTGGGCACATCGATGCCGCGCCGCTTCAGCTCGGCGAGGAAATTGGCCTTGCCGCCCTGGTCCGAAACCATAACGCGGCGGCGGTTGCCTACCGCCTCGGGCGGCACATGTTCATAGGTCGCCGGCTCCTTGGCCAGGGCGGAGGCATGGATGCCGGCCTTGGTGGCGAAGGCTGAGGCGCCGACATAGGGCGCCTGCGCTTCCGGAGCGCGGTTCAGCAATTCGTCGAAGGCGCGGGAAAGCCGGGATATCCCGGTCAGCGCCTCGGCCGAGATGCCGGTTTCGAAGCGATCGGCGAAAGCCGGCTTCAGCGCCAGCGTCGGTACGATCGAGACCAGATTAGCGTTGCCGCAGCGCTCGCCGATGCCGTTCAGCGTGCCCTGGATCTGGCGCACGCCGGCCTCGACGGCGGCGAGCGAATTGGCCACCGCTTGGCCGGTGTCGTCATGGGCATGGATGCCGAGATGGCCGCCCGGAATGCCTGAAACAATGACCTTGTCGACGATGGCGCGCACTTCCGAGGGCTGCGTGCCACCATTGGTGTCGCACAACACCACCCAGCGCGCGCCGGCATCATAGGCGGTCCTGGCGCAGGCCAGTGCGTAGTCCGGATTGGCCTTGAAGCCGTCGAAGAAATGCTCGCAATCGACCATCGCTTCCTTGCCGGCGGCAACAGCTGCTTCGACCGACGCGTTGATCGAGTCGAGGTTTTCCTCATTGGTGCAGCCGAGCGCGACGCGGACATGATAGTCCCAGCTCTTGGCGACGAAGCAGATGGCGTCGGACTTGGACTGCACGAGCGCTGCCAGGCCCGGGTCGTTGGATGCCGACACGCCTGCCCGCTTGGTCATGCCGAAGGCGACGAACTTTGCCTTCGCCGTGCGCTTCTGCCGGAAGAAGGCGGTGTCGGTCGGATTGGCGCCGGGATAGCCGCCTTCGACATAGTCCATGCCGAACTCATCGAGCAGCTTGGCAATCGCGATCTTGTCCTCGACGGAAAAGTCGATGCCCGGCGTCTGCTGGCCATCGCGGAGGGTTGTGTCGAAGAGATAGAGGCGTTGTTTGGTCATTGTTCTGTTGGCGCGCGAGCACCCCCCTCTGGCCTGCCGGCCATTTCCCCCTCAAGGGGGAAGATCGGCAGCTTTAGCGTCGGATCGTTTCCTGCAGCGACGGAGATTTGCGAAAGCGCCGATGACAGCCAATCTCCCCCCTTGAGGGGGAGATGTCCGGCAGGACAGAGGGGGGTGCCACGCGCTGTCATTTCCCCGCAAACCCATCCGTCGCGCGTATCAGCCGATCCAGAATCCCCGGCTCCGAATAGGCATGGCCGGCGCCTTCGATGAGGTGGAAATCCGCCTTCGGCCAGGCCTTGTGCAGGGCCCAGGCATAGCGCGCCGGGCACGGCATGTCGTAGCGGCCGTGGACGATTGTGCCGGGAATATCCGCGAGCTTATGGGCATCGCGCAGAAGCTGCCCCTCCTCCAGCCAGCCGGCGTGGACGAAATAGTGGTTCTCGATGCGGGCAAAGGCGATGGCGAAGTCGTCCTCGCCGAACTTGTCGCTGGTCTCCGGCTCCGGTAGCAGCGTGATCGTCTCACCTTCCCACAGGCTCCAGGCAAGGGCGGCTTCCAGCTGCGCCTTGCCATCGGCGCCGACCAACCGCCTGCGGTAAGCGGCCATCATGTCGCCGCGCTCGGCCTCAGGAATTGGCGCCAGGAAACGCTCCCATTTGTCGGGGAACATCTCGGAGACGCCGAACTGATAGTACCATTCGAGTTCGGCGCGGGTCAGCGTGTAGATGCCGCGCACGACAAGCTCGCTGACGCGATTAGGATGCGTCTCGGCATAGGCCAGCGCCAGCGTCGAGCCCCACGAGCCGCCGAACACCAGCCATTTTTCGAAGCCGCACATCTCACGCAGCCGCTCGATGTCGGCAACCAGGTGCCAGGTGGTGTTGGCCTCGAGCGAGGCGTTGGGTGTCGATTTCCCGCAGCCGCGCTGGTCGAACAGGATGACGTCGTAAAGCTTCGGGTCGAACAATTGCCGATGTTTTGGCGAGAAGCCGCCGCCGGGACCGCCATGCAGGAAAACGGCCGGCTTGGCGCCCCTGGTTCCGGAGCGCTCCCAGTAGATATGATGGCCGTCGCCGACATCGAGCATGCCGGACTCGTACGCCTCGATCTCTGGATAAAGAGTACGAAGTTCACTGTTCATTTCATTGCTCATATCTTCAGGCCGTGCGCGGGCCAGTCCGTGGTTTCGTGGTCGGGATGCTGGAAGGAGATGATCTGCTCCTGGCGGGAGTAGAAATCCGGATCCTGATGCATGGGCTGGTCAAAGATCGTTTCCACCCAAGGCAATCGGACCGCGTAGTTGACCTGGATCTGCGGCGCCAGATCGGAGCGGTCGTCGAAGGCGCCGATGGCGATCTCCAGTGCGCCAGGTTGGCGATAGGTCAGCGGTGTACCGCAGCGGGCACAGAAGCCGCGATCGATGTTGACCGACGACTGGAAATAGGTGGGCTCTTCGCGCATCCATTCGACGCCATCCTTGGGCACTGTCACCAGCGCGCCGAAAAACGAACCGAACTGTTTCTGGCACATGCGGCAATGGCAGATGGACGCCCGGCCGAGCTTGCCCTTGATGCGGAAACGCACGGCACCGCACTGGCAGCCGCCGGTTCGAACTTCATCGGTCATGATTTTCCCTCTGGCGGCCGGTGTTCGGTGTCCCATTGTTCGGTGTCATGGTCGGGATGCTGGTAGGAGACGAGCTCGGCGAGATAAGGCGCCGACGACATGTCGGCCATGGTGTCCTCGCCCGGCAATTGCGGGATGGTATCGACATAGGGAAGTTTTGCCTCCGTGCCCCACTGGATCAGCGGCACGATATCAGCCGGATTGTCGAAGGCGCCGATGGCGAGGCCGATGCCGTCGGGCGCGGTAAAGGTCAGCGGCGTGCCGCAATTGGCGCAAAAGCCGCGATCGACATGGCTGGACGAGGCGAAATATTTCGGTTCGCCGCGCGTCCAGTCGAGTTTGGCGCCACGCACCGAGACCAGGGGCGCGTAAAATGAGCCGAACGCCTTCTGGCACATGCGGCAATGGCAGATCGAGGCGTCACCCAGCGCACCCTCGACGCGAAAGCGCACCGCGCCGCACTGGCAGCCACCGGTGTAGATCGGCCGGTTGTCGAGGCTCATGGCGTCTCACTCCGTTTCATAGTCATTCGGGCGCATGGCAGACGGCCTCGACATTGTTGCCGTCGGGATCCAAGACGAAGGCGCCGTAATAGTCCGGGTGATAATGCGGGCGCAGCCCCGGCCCGCCATTGTCCTTGCCGCCGGCGGCGAGCGCCGCGGCATGGAAGGCGTCGACCTCGGCGCGGCTGCGCGCGGTGAAGGCGACGTGCTGATGGGTCCTCGGCTTGTCATCGCTGGCCTGCAGCCAGAACACCGGCCGGTCGCGGCCATAGCCACCGACCTTGGCGCCGCCGGTATATTCCAGTGGCACCATGTAGATCAGCGAGGCGCCAAGCGGCGCTATCGCCTGGTCATAAAAGGCTTTCGACGCGTCGAAGTCGGCGACATTGATGCCGAGATGGTCGATCATGAAACAAGCTCCTCCCTTGCTGGCGCCGGCACGTCGGCGCCGGCCAAGCCGGCCCCGATGACGATGTGCTGGCAGGCATTGTCGATATCGCGGATGACGTCGTCCTTCCAGAAGCGCAGGATGGTCCAGCCCAGCGCTTCCAGCTTGGCGGTTCGCGCGGCGTCAGATGCTGATGCTTCGGCCTGAGCGTGCTGAGAACCGTCCAACTCGACGATCAGCTTTTTGATAGGGCAGGCGAAATCGACGATGTAACCGGCGATCGGCATCTGGCGCCGGAAGGCCAGTCCCATGAGCCGGTGGGCGCGTATCTCATTCCAGATTTTTAGTTCTGCCTCTGTCATGGCTTTGCGCATCTTGCGCGCGTTGCCGCGATTGATGGGAGATACGCGATAATGGTTCATCGCGAGGCACCCCCCTCTGTCCTACCGGACATCTCCCCCTCAGGGGGGGAGATCAGCAGTTTCAATGACGGCTCCAACCCTTGAACGTCGGCGATTGGCGAAAGCCGACGCGCCGTCCAATCTCCCCCCTTGAGGGGGAGATGTCCGGCAGGACAGAGGTGGGTGCCTAGCGCCACCCTCACCGCTTCACCTCCCACGTCGTCACGCGTTCGTTGGTGACAGGATCCTTGCCGTCCTTCAGCTGCACGCCTTGCTCCAGAAGCTCGTCGCGGATGCGGTCAGCTTCGGCCCAGTTTTTGGCGGCGATGAACTCCAGGCGCTGCGCGATCGACTTGGCAACGCTGTCCTCATCCACGGCGGCCGCGCCGATATCGAAGCCGAGGAACAACAGCGATGCCTTCAGCGATGCGGCCGCTTCGTTGCCCTCCGCGGCCTCACCGGCAAGCTGCGTGAGCTGCTGGAAGGCGGCATAGGTGGCGAGGTCGTCCGACAGCGCCGCCACAATCTCCGCCGGGACTTGCCCTGCCGACGGCGCCAGGTCAGCCGCGCGTTTCCATTTGCGCAGCGTGTTCTCGGCTTCCTCCAGCTTGCGCACGGAGAAATCGATCGGCTCGCGGTAATGCGTCATCAGCATCGCCAGACGCAGCACCTCGCCCGGCCATTTGCGGCCGCCGAAAGTTTCGGTCTCCAGCAGTTCGGCGATCGCGTAGAAATTGCCGACGCTCTTCGACATTTTCTGGCCCTCGACCTGCAGGAAGCCGTTGTGCATCCAGACATTGGCCATGACGTCGGTGCCGTGGGCGCAACGCGACTGGGCGATCTCGTTCTCATGGTGCGGGAAGATCAAATCGAGGCCGCCGCCATGAATGTCGAAGACATCGCCGAGATAGGCGGCCGACATGGCCGAGCATTCGATGTGCCAGCCCGGACGGCCCCTGCCCCACGGGCTGTCCCAGCCGGGCTCTTCCGGTGACGACAATTTCCACAGCACGAAATCGCCCGGGTTCTTCTTGTGAGCGTCGACGGCAATTCGCGCACCGGCCTGCTGTTCGTCGAGATTGCGCTTCGACAGCTCGCCATAATCCGGCATCGAGGCGGTGTCGAACAGCACTTCGCCGGCGGCGACATAGGCGTGGCCGCGTTCGATCAAACGTTCGATGAGGGTGATCATGTCAACCTTGCCGTCGGCGCGGCGCGCAACGAACTCGGTGGCGCGCGGCTCGACCGTAGGCGGCAAGCAACCGAGTGCGGCGACATCCTTGTGGTACTGGTCGGCGGTCTTTTCGGTGACGCGGCGGATCGCCTCGTTGAGCGTCAGGTTTCCCGACGCGATCTCGGCGCCGAAATCGCGCAGCGCGCGGGCGTTAATCTTGTCGTCGACATCTGTGATGTTGCGCACATACGTGACACCAGCCTCGCCGTAGAGGTGACGCAGCAAACGGAACAGCACGTCGAAGACGATCGCCGGACGCGCATTGCCGATATGGGCAAAGTCGTAGACGGTCGGACCGCAGACATACATGCGCACATTCGACGGGTCGATCGGGACGAACACGTCCTTCGTCCGCGTTAGCGTGTTGTAGAGGCTGAGACCCTTCGATGCGTCAGACATGCGTGCCCTTCCGGTCCGTTAAGTTCTGGATGGAGCCTACCTGTGCCAAGGCACAAATCGGGCTCCAGCCTGCTGGCCGGGGCGTTTGTCCACTCTGGGGAAAGATGAGGCGAAAACGTCCGGACCAGCGCGAAGCTAGCCAATAATGCAAATGCCACAAATGGCGAAAAACGTTTTCATCGGCGGCTTTATCGCCTTGGCCGGTGTTGCCGTCAAGTCGCAACTTCCGGCAAAAGCGTCGCTGGATCATAGGTCAGGAGCCGCTGAAACATTTTATTAAACATGTCGGCACAGTCATGAAACATTCGCCGGCTAGTCCACCATAGGTCACGATTCGGTCAGATTCGGCCGGCAAACGCAGACACGGAAATGTTACCAGGGAAGAGATCGATGTCACGAACCAAGCAGGAATCGAGCCGCGCCAAGCAACCGGCGCTCGCCAACCACTACCGTGCGATCGGCCCGGCCGCGATCGTCGCCGCCCTTCTCCATACCGCGAAGAATAAAAAGCCGGCGCCGAAAATCACTTCGCCCCGCGCTGCCTGAACAGGCATCGTGCCGGCCGCCGACAAGGCGTGCGCCGGAACGGAAGGCTGAGGCGCCCATAGCGCGCCTGAAAACAACAGCTCTTCCTATTGAGCAGGTTCTTCCCGAAGACCGGACCTGGCTTCTTGGGAGCGCGCTCTAAAACAGCGTCATCTGACTGTCGTCCGCGCCGGGCTTCTGGCGCCTGACCTTGCCGGGCTCGACGATGCCCATGTCCTGTATCTCCGGCCCGATGTTGGCGACCTTGTTGACGAGGTCGGAGACCGGAATTGCCTCGAAGAAATCGGGCAGCGCGGGCTTGAGCAGGTCGGCCACATCGCGCGGTTCGAGCGTGCGGCAGTCCAGCCAGCGGGCAAAATCTTCAGGCGCGATCACCACCGGCATCCGGTCATGGATATGGGCGATGCCGGCATTGGCGTTGACGGTAAGAATGGCGCCGGTGTCCATTTCCGAACCGCCCGGCTCGGCATAGGTTTCGATCAGCCCGGCAAAGGCGATCAACCCGCCATGCCTCGGCCGTATCCAGTAGGGCTGGCCCTTCTTGCCGCTGCCGGATTGCTGCCACTCATAGAAGCCGGAGGCCGGCACCAAGGCACGGCGATGGCGCATGGCGGCTTTGAACGAGGCTTTTTCAATAGCGCCTTCCGAACGCGCGTTGATGAGCAGCGGAAATTTCCTGGTGTCCTTGACCCAGGTGGGGACCAGCCCCCAGCGCACCAGCATCGCCTGGCGATCCGGGAAATTCGAGCCCGGCATGCGCGGCGGCCCCGACAGCGCCATTAGCACCGGCTGCGTCGGCGCGATGTTGTAGCGGGCCGGAAAATCCTCCAGCTCCGCCAGGCCGAACAAGGCGGCGGTCTGGTCCGGCGTGGCCGTCAGGGCAAAGCGTCCGCACATGGGAAAGCTCGATGAATTGATCCGATCGCGAACGTGGCGATGGAACCGGCGCTGCGCAACCGCTAAAGCTGCTCGCTGCCAGCCGGTCCACAAGGGTTTGGCCTCACATAGGCGAAACGAGATCGATGAACGAGCAGCGCAAGACACTTCCCGCAGTCTCGGTCGCCGTCGTGCGCGGCAGGACGGTGCTGCTGGTCAAACGGGCGCGGCCGCCGTCGCAGGGGCTTTATGCCTTTCCCGGCGGCAAGGTCGAGCCCGGCGAGACGCTGCAAGAAGCAGCGTCGCGCGAATTGCTGGAGGAAACCGGGCTGCGGGCGCAGGACTATCGTCCGCTTCGCGACATCCACATCGACGGCAGCGGCGAGAATCACCCGGTCGACTATCTGCTGACCGTGTTCGGCGCCGTTTATGCCGGCGGCGAAGCGACGGCCAGCGACGATGCCGAGACCGCCGCCTTCTATAGTCTTGATGAAATGGCGACGCTGCCGCTCGCGGGTGACGTCATGGAGGTGGCTGAAGAGCTTTTGGCCTGAAGCAGGCCCATATCTGCCCGCTCCGAGAATCGCCTTGCAGGCGACAAAATGTTTCGTCAGATAGACTTATGACCCGCACCTCGCTGTTCCTTGCCGCATGCATCGCCGCCGCCACGGCTTTTGCCGTGCAGCCGGCGCTGGCCGCCGAGTCGCCGTTCGAGCCCGGGCTGATGCGACTGGCCGAGGTGCTGGGGTCGCTGCATTTCCTGCGCAATCTGTGCGGCGAAAAGGGCGACCAGTGGCGCACCGAGATGGAAAAGCTGATCAATTCGGAAAATCCCGATCCGGAGCGGCGTGCCCGCTTCATCGCCAGCTTCAACCGCGGTTACCGTTCCTTCGGCGGCACCTATACCCAATGCACGCCGTCAGCGACCGAAGCCATCAGCCGCTACATGAAGGAAGGCGAGACGCTGTCGCGCGACATCGCCTCGCGTTACGGCAACTGACGAGCGCCAGACGGCGTTTAGCCAACGCCTTTTCGAGCACCCGCCTTGTATCCACGGCACGTTGATGCAATCTTGGTGTTGCACTTGCGCAACAGTATTAACGAAACGTTAGCGCGCGAATGCGGAATTAACTCAAACTGAAGGTTTTCATCCCGCTCACCGGTCTAATCGGCTAAGTTTGAATCGGACCGAACGCAGGCGACGAAGTTTGTAAAGACGATCAAAAAAATGTCGTATTTACAGATACTTACTTAGCCTGCGTGAGATAGGGGCAGCCCAAGCCGGATCCGACCCGTCGGACCGCCGCTTGAAAAGGTGGACATCGCAAATGGAACATGGCGTCAACGACATCGACGCGCTTGTCAGGGAAGAAAAGCGCCTGACCGCGGTGGAAAGCCATAGCGAGGCCTGGGCGGAAGGTCTGTCGGCCGGCATAGAACCTGAAATCATCGCCGAGGCAGCGCTTGAAACCGCGTTCGGCGAGATGCTGCGAGCCAATGGCGAGACCTCGGCCCTTGCCCTGCTCGACCGCATGCGTGAAAAGGTGATCGCCGGCGCCTTCGAGCCGGAGCGGTTTCGGCACTAGGCGGCGCGCGTCTCAGAGGGTGCATCGCCAGCTTACCGGTTCTTTGACGACGGCGCGCCGTTTGGGCATCATGCCTGAAGAGCCTAGGCCCGAGGAGAGGCAAGCGGTGAATTTTTCGATGTCAGGCCGGCCTCGCGGCGTGGCCCTCAGCATCTGGCTTGCCGCTTCCTGCGCCGCGGGTCCGCTGGCGTTTGTCCTGACCAGCAACCCTGCCTACGCGTTGAGCGAGATCAAGCGCGAGGAGCTTCCAGTTCCTGCCGGGCCACCAGCCAATGGTGAGACGGCGCCGTCTGAAAATTCAGTGCCAATGCCCGATCTGCCCGGCACGGCGCCACCGGCCGCCAGCCAGCCGAAATCGCCCACGGAGCCCGGACAAAGCCAACCGGAAGCCCCCGCCAACGATGGCGGCGTGGCCAACCCGCGTGCCGATCCAGAAGCGCCGGTGCCCGAAGTCGTCTATGACCTTTCCAAATTGCCCGAGCCCGTCAGGCGCATGCGCGATCTGATGGTCGAGGCCTGCGTCAGCGGCGACATCGAGAAGCTGCGGCCGCTGATCGGCAAGGGCGACACCATGACCCAATTGTCGCTGGGCGAAATCGAGGGCGACCCGATCGCCTTCCTGAAAGGGCTATCGGGCGACAAGGAAGGTCAGGAAATCCTCGCCATCCTGGAAGAGGTGCTCAATGCCGGCTATGTCCATGTAGACGTCGGCACACCGCAGGAACTCTATGTCTGGCCGTATTTCTTCGCCCTGCCGCTGGACAAGCTCAACGCCAGGCAGCGGGTCGAACTGTTCAAGATCGTCACCGCCGGCGACTATGACGACATGAAGCAGTTCGGAGCCTACATCTTCTACCGCGTCGGCATTACGCCCACCGGGCAGTGGACGTTTTTCGTCGCCGGGGATTGAACGGCGATTCCCCTGGGATGGCTACTGGCTAGGGCTAGAAAGCTCGAGGCCTGTGTCAGGCCATATGCGGATACCTTCATTTCGAAGGGCCGAAATCGCTTCGACCGCCGCGTTGGGATCCATTTGCAGCACCTCGGCGGCATGCCGCAATTCTTCCTTGTCCCGCAGCCTGTTTACCACCCAAGCCACCTTGCGCTCGATATCCACGCCATAGGCCGCCTTCGCCTTGCCAACAGCGTCGCTCGGGATTTCCTTATAGATGCCAACCAGCACTCCAAGATCGATGGCATCGCGATATGCAATTGCACGGTCCTGACATCGATCCGCGTTCGCCAGCAACTTCTCGGCAAACATATCCGCCGGGACCAGGGCGGATACATTCAGATCGTCGTCGAAATGGCCTCGCAGTTTTATGCGGCCTTCGCGGATGACTTCAAACTTGATCGTTTGGCCTTTCAACCGCACGATCGTCCGCAAGCCATATTGATCGATCTGGAAGTCCCGAACAGCCTCGACCGGCTCAGGAAAGAATGCTCTGACGCCACGTTCGGCTGCGGAGGTCCGCAATTCGCGATAGCCATCACTGTCGGCACACAGGAAGTCCACATCCAGTGAGCGGCGATATTCCCCGAATTTCATAACGATCGCAGTGCCACCGCCGAACCAGCACTGGTTTGCGGTCAGGAAATGGCGATCCATCAACCCGAGCGCTTCGGCAATGATCTGGTGCTCGGGCCTCTTGAATTCCATCATGACGCTCGCGGTGTGTCCTGTTGATATTCCGGCTGCGAGGAACGATCAGGT
Source organism: Mesorhizobium sp. P160219 (assembly GCF_057786095.1). NCBI lineage: Bacteria > Pseudomonadati > Pseudomonadota > Alphaproteobacteria > Hyphomicrobiales > Phyllobacteriaceae > Mesorhizobium > Mesorhizobium sp. P160219. The sequence goes on along the minus strand of NZ_JBYNWG010000001.1, from coordinate 3,007,081 downwards.
GAGGGAAATCAGCCGGCGGTCAAGAGCACGCCGTGACCGAATTTGTCTGCCAAACTTTGGATAAGCATCTTCTCACGCACAGTAAGACGCTTTTGATCGACAAACCGCCAATTACGCTCATACAGCGCAAATGCCTCTTCGGCCGGAATCGGGCGTGCCGCATCGCGGTTCCAGGCGAGCGCCTGGAGCTCCGGAAACTCCGCAGGGACGATCATGGGCGCGATATCTGCGTTCATAATGCCCTTAACGTAGTGGATAGCGCTTAAAAAATCCAACGCAGCAAGAAACCGCTAAGCCGGCAGCGCCTCGGAAAACTCTACCGGCCTGCCCTGCCCGGGCGTGACGATCTCGCCTTCCCACATCACGCGACGGCCGCGCACGATGGTGCCGATCGGCCAGCCGGTGACTTCCTTGCCGTCATAGGGCGTCCAGCCGGCCCTGGAGCCGGCTTGCGCATTGGTGATGGTCTCGCGCCGCTGGAGGTCGACAATGGTGAAATCGGCATCGTAGCCGGCGGCGATGCGGCCTTTCCTGGCCATGCCGAAGATGCGCTGCGGGCCGTGGCTGGAGAGGTCGACGAAGCGCTGCAGGGTCAGCAGGCCTGAATTGACATGGTCGAGCATGATCGGCACCAGCGTCTGCACCCCGGTCATGCCAGACGGCGAGGCCGGATAGGGCTTTGCCTTCTCGGCCGGCGTGTGCGGGGCGTGATCGGAGCCGAGCACGTCAATGATGCCTTGCGCAATGCCGTGCCAGACGCCGTCGCGATGGCGGGCCGCGCGAACCGGGGGATTCATCTGGATCAGCGTGCCCAGCCGCGCATAGTCGTCGGAGGCGAGTGTCAAATGGTGCGGCGTCGCCTCGCAGGTGGCGACATCCTTGTGCTGTTGGAGGAAGATGATTTCCTCGGCAGTGGAGATATGCAGCACATGGATGCGGGCGCGGGTGTTTCGCGCGATGCGCACCAGCCGCTCGGTACAGCGAAGCGCCGCGATCTCGTCGCGCCAGACGGGATGCGATGACGGGTCGCCCTCGACGCGCAGGCCCAGGCGCTCGCGCAGCCGGAACTCGTCCTCCGAGTGAAAGGCGGCACGGCGGCGGGTGTTGCGCAGGATCGATGCGACACCCTCGTCGTCCTCGACCAGCAGGTCGCCGGTGGACGAGCCCATGAACACCTTTATCCCGGCAGCACCCGGCAGCCGCTCGAGCTCACCGACATCATCGGCATTCTCGCGCGTGCCGCCAACCCAGAAGGCGAAGTCGCAATGCATCCGGCTGGTGGCGCGGCGCACCTTGTCGGCAAGCGCCGCCTCGCTGGTGGTCAGCGGATTGGTGTTGGGCATTTCGAAGACGGCGGTGACCCCGCCCAGCACAGCCGCGCGCGAGCCCGTCTCCAGATCTTCCTTGTGCTCCAGCCCCGGCTCGCGAAAATGCACCTGACTGTCGACGACGCCTGGCAGGACGTGCAGCCCGCGACAGTCGATCGCTTCGCCGGCCGAAGCTTGGCGAAGATCGCCCATTGCGACGATGCGACCACCCTTGACGCCGACATCGCGCGCGCCCTCGCCATCATGGTTGACCACCGTGCCGCCTGTCAGGATGAGGTCGTAGGTGGTGGCCATGGGCGTTCGGTCTCTTGCGGGGGGAGTATCGTCGGCTTACGTAAAGGCCGACCGTTTTGCAAGATCAGGTTCTTTGCCGCCCATGCCTTTTGCCCTGCTCAAAGACCGCGCTCTCATTTCTGTGTCAGGCCCGGATGCCGAGCATTTTTTGCAGAACATCCTCACCACCGACCTCGACACGCTGGGCGCCGGTGCGGCAAAACCCGGTGCGCTGCTTTCGCCGCAAGGCAAGATCCTGTTTGATTTCCTGATCTCGCGTAGCGGCGAGGACGGATTCCGGCTGGATTGCCGTGCCGACGTCGCAGACGACTTCCTGCGCCGGCTGATGCTTTACAAGCTGCGCGCCAAGGCCGAGATCGCGAAGCAGGATCAAGTGCTTGTGACGGTTGCGTGGGGCGATGATTCAAGCGCCTCACCTTCTGATTCAACGACACTTGCCGATGCCCGCTTCCGCGATGTGGTTGTGAGCCGTTCCTATGGCGGCGCATCCCTAGGTGGCGATCCGGCTGCATGGCAGACGCTCCGCATCGCCAACGGCATTGCCGAAAGCGGTCCCGATTATCAGCTCGGCGATGCCTTCCCTCACGACGTGCTGCTCGACGAGACCGGCGGCGTCGGCTTCAAGAAAGGCTGCTATGTCGGCCAGGAAGTGGTCTCGCGCATGCAGCATCGCGGCACCGCCAGGCGGCGCGTGCTGATCGTTTCGGCCGACCATGCCTTGCCCGCGCCGGGCTCGGAGCTGACGGTTGCGGGGCGGCCGGTCGGCACGCTCGGCTCGACCGCGGGCACGGCCGGCCTCACCATTGCCCGCATCGACCGGGTCAAGGCGGCGCTCGACGCTGGCCAGCCGGTACTGGCCGGTGATGTCACCGTCTCGCTCGCCATCCCGGCCTGGGCGCAGTTCAGCTTTCCCAGGGAAGCCATCGGCGCGGAGGATGCCTGATGGCTGCCGATCGCGTCGGAGCGCCACCGCGCGCGTGGCAGCGCATGCTGTCGGGACGGCGGCTCGACCTGCTCGACCCCTCGCCGCTCGACATCGAAATCTCCGACATCGCCCACGGGCTTGCCCGCGTCGCCCGCTGGAACGGCCAGACCCGCGGCGATCACGCCTTTTCGGTTGCCCAGCATTCGCTGCTGGTCGAGGCGCTGTTCAGCGAGTTGCAGCCGGACGCCTCGGCCAACGCTCAGTTGGCAGCACTGCTGCATGACGCGCCGGAATATGTCATCGGCGACATGATCTCGCCGTTCAAATCGGTAATGGGCGGCTCCTACAAGGAGTGTGAGCTGCGTCTCCAGCGCGCCATCCATCAGCGCTTTTCGCTGCCGCCCGAACTCGGCGTCGGCTTGCGCAAGGAGATCAAGCGCGCCGACCAGATCGCCGCCTATTACGAGGCGACGCTGCTTGCCGGTTTCTCGACCGCGGAAGCAACCGAGTTCTTCGGCCGGCCGCGCGGGTTCAATGCCGACCGCTTCGACTTTAAGCCGCACTCGGTGACCTCCGCGCAAGCTGCCTTCCTCAAACGCTACGCCAGGCTTGAAAAGCAACGCCAGGCAACGGTTGCCGTGCATTCGGCGCAGTGAACATACGCTAAATTAACCAGCGGCAACCACAGTACCGGGTTTCGATCACGGTCAGCAGGCACGCCTCATGTCCGTTGCGCACGTCAAGGGTGGTTCGCCCGTCCGCAGACGGGGAGCCGGAGGCGTGGCCGCGCCACGGCAGATCGCCGACGAACTGCGCCACCAGAACGAGCGCTTTTCCGCGGCCGTCGAGAATATGTCGCATGGGCTGTGCATGTTCGACGCCGACGAGCGGATGATCATCTGCAACGGCAACTATATCAGCATCTTCTCCCTCGACGCGAAGATCGTGCGGCCCGGCATCGCGTTCCTGGACATTCTAAAGCACAGCGTCGACATCGGTGTCGCCTCACAGAGCGCCGAAGACCTGTATGCCATCCGCAAGCCCTATATCGAGCGCGCGCAAGCCTCGACCTACGAGGAAATACTGTCGGACGGACGTATCGTTTCCATCACGCACCGGCCGCTGGCCTCAGGCGGCTGGGTGTCGATCTATGAGGACATTACGGAGCAAAGGCGGGCCGAGCAGGAACTGAAGGAGCAGCACCGCCGCTTCGATGCGGCGCTCGCCAACATGTCGCAAGGCCTGTTGATGTACGACGCCGAAGGCACGCTGATCGTGCGCAACCAGCGCTTCCTCGACCTCTACAAGGTCACGCCTGACGACTTCCCGCTCGGCATGAGCCAGCGCGCCCTGCTCGAACAGATGGTGCGACTGCGCATCTATCCGTCGATGGACATTGACGGCGAGATCGCCAACACCAGAGCCAGCCTGCAGGCCGGTGAGGAGCGTTCGACAGACCGCAGCCTTGCCGATGGCCGAACGCTGCTGGTTGCGCGCCGGCCGCTTGCCGGTGGCGGCTGGGTGGCGACCTTCGAAGACATCACCGAGCGCCGGCGCGCCGAAGAGCGCATGAGCCACCTTGCACATTACGACACGCTGACCGACCTGCCCAACCGCTCGATGTTTCGCGAACGGCTCGACCAGGCGATGGCCGGCGATACACCGCTGGCGATCTTCTCGCTCGACCTCGATCGTTTCAAGGCCGTCAACGACACCTGGGGACACCCTGCCGGCGACTGGCTGCTGAAATGCGTGGCTGAGCGGTTGCGGCACAGCCTGCGCAGCGACACCGATATGGTCGCCCGCCTCGGTGGCGACGAGTTCGCCATCCTGCAGTTCAATCCCAAAGGCTCCACCGATGCGGAACAACTGGCAAAACGCATCGTCGCTGTCGTCAGCCAGCCGTTTCGCGACAAGGGCCGCGAGATGCATGTCGGCATCAGCCTTGGCATCGCGCTGTATCCCGGTGACGGCAAGGACGCCGACACGCTTTTGAAGAACGCCGACATGGCGCTTTACAGCGGCAAGAGCGAAGGCCGCAACGTTTACCGCTTTTTCGAGCCCGGCATGGATGCCTTGGTGCGGGCGCGCCTGGCGCTCGAAACCGATCTCGAGACGGCACTGAAGCGGCGGGAGTTCGTGCTGGAGTTCCAGCCGATCACCAACATCGCGTCGGGCAAGATCGTCGGCGCCGAAGCGTTGATGCGGTGGAATTCACCGACGCGCGGCCTGGTGGCGCCCGACGATTTCATCGCAGCCGCCGAAGACAGCGGGCTGATCGTTCCGCTGGGCGAATGGGCGCTGAAACAGGCCTGCAGCGTGGCCGCCGGCTGGCCGCCTGGAATGCGCATCGCCGTCAATGTCTCGGCAGTGCAGATCAGAAGCGCCGACTTTGCCCGCAGCGTGATTTCGGCGCTGGCCGTTTCCGGCGTGCCGGCCAGCCGGCTCGAACTGGAAATCACCGAGACCGTGCTGATGGATGAGAGCGAGACGGTGCTGAAGACGCTGAGGCAGCTGCGCGAACTCGGTATCCGCATCGCGCTCGACGATTTCGGCACCGGCTATTCGTCGCTCGGCTATCTCAGGCGTTTTCCCGTCGACAAGATCAAGATCGACCGCTCCTTCATCCACGATATCGACAACAAGGACACGGCGGCGATCGTGCGCACGATCATCGGGCTTGGTGCCGAACTTGGCATCACTGTCACCGCCGAAGGCGTCGAGACCGAAGCGCAGCTCGACATATTGCGCAAGGCTGGCTGCATCGAGGCGCAGGGCTTTCTGATCGGCATGCCGTCAAAGGCCGCCGACATGGCTCGACTTCTCAAGACGAGGGCAGCGTCCCGGCGCGCCTGAACATCCCCGGCGTCATTCCATGCGCGGCGCGGAAGGTGCGCGAGAGATGGCTTTGGTCGGAGAAGCCGGCCGCAAAGGCGGCACCGGCGAGATCTGAACCTTGCCGGATCAGCAGATCGGCACGGCGCAGCCTGCGGTCACGGATGAAGGCAGCAGGGGTGAGACCCAGCACTTTCCTGAAATCGCGGATAACTTGAAAGCGCGTCACGCCTGCGGCTTCAGCGAGCCGCTGCAAATCGAGGTCCGAGTTCAGATGGTCTTCGATGACCTGTTCATAGACCCGGAGCCGGCTTTTCGATCCGAAGCTTTCGACCGCCTCGCGCCGCCGGCCGCCCCAATCGCCATGGCGCAGGATGAGCTTGCGCAAGGCGATCAGCATGGATGTTTCGGCGCTCGTGGCATCACCCGATGTCGAAGCCAAGTGCGCGACGCCTACTGCCTGGACGAGATCGGCATCATCGACGATCGCTTGCGAAAACAACGGCGGGCGATCCTGCCCGAGTTCGTCCGCGATCGCACCCATGAGCGAGGCCGACGGATAGAAGGTGCGGTAAGCCCAACCCTGGTCGGCACCCGCCTCGCCGTCATGCCATATCTCCGGATTGACGAGCAGAACCGTGCCCGACGGAGCGAGGACAGTCTCGTTGCCGATGCGGACCCGCTCGCACCCTTGCGTGATCAGGGCGACGACATAGGTCGGGTGCGTGTGCAGCTGGTAGCGATGCCGCGTGAAGCGCGCCTTGAGCATGCCAAGATCGCGAAAGCGCGGATGACGCCAGAACTGCGTCGTCTCCTGAGGCTGTTGAATTCCAGACACGGTCAATCCTGTTCAAGACGCTGCCGGCGCAAATCCTTTACGTGCTGGCATCGACAAGGCCGAATTTACGATAGCCGGCAAGGAGAGCGCAATGCTGCACAACGACCCCATCGCCGCCCTCACCCCGCAGGTGGTGGAATGGCGGCATCACATCCACGCCAACCCCGAACTCGGTTTCCAAGAGTATGAGACCGCGCGCTTCGTCGCCGACAAGCTGCGCACCTTCGGGCTCGACGAGGTTCATGAAGGCATAGGCGGCACCGGCGTGGTTGGCGTCCTCAGAGGACGGCCAGGCGTGCGCGCCATCGGGCTTCGGGCCGAACTCGATGCCTTGCCCGTGCTGGAGAAGACAGGATTGCCATATGCGTCGAAGAAAGACGGCGTGATGCATGCCTGCGGCCACGACGGGCACATCGCGATGCTGCTCGGCGCCGCCAAGCTGCTCGCCGACAACAGAGCCTTCGACGGCACCGTCTGTTTCATCTTCCAGCCGGCGGAAGAAAATGAAGGCGGCGCCATGCGGATGATCGAGGACGGACTGTTCGAGCGCTTCCCCGTGGAAGCCGTCTACGCCGTCCACAACTGGCCGGGGCTGCCGCTCGGAAAGATCGCGGCCCGTGCCGGGTCGATGATGGCGGCCGTCGACACTTTCGAACTGAACTTTGAGGGGACCGGCGCGCATGCCGCCATGCCGCAGCTAGGCGACGATCCCGTGCTCGCGGCCGGCGCCTTCGTTCAAGCCGTGCAGCGCATCGTCAGCCGTTCGGTCGACCCGCAAATGGCGCTGGTCGTTTCGATCACCCAGATCCATGGCGGCAATGTCGGCAACATCGTGCCGGGCAAGGTCTGGCTGCAAGGAACCTGCCGCTTCTTCGAGCCCACTTTGTCGGACCATTGCGAAAGGCTGATCGGCGACATCGCGCAAGGCATTGCCTCGGCGCATGCCCTCACCGCCAAGCTCGCCTACAAGAAAGGCTACCCGCCGCTGGTCAACACGTCGGCTGCCACTGACCGGGCCGTCCAGGCGGCAACCGCGGTTGTCGGCCGCGAGCAGGTCGAGACCGCATTCAACCCGAGCCTCGGCTGCGAGGATTTTGCCTACATGGTCCGCGAAGCCGGCGGCTGCTATGCCTGGGTCGGCGCAGGAGCGGTCAGACCGGGCGAAGGGCTGCACGGCGATCGCTATGTCTTCAACGACGCCATCGTCCCCACCGTGCTCCGCTATTTCGTCACGCTCGTTGAGCAGACGCTACGCTGACGGCCGAGCGCCTCAGCGCAAGGTCGCGACGTATTTCTCGTGGAAGCTGACATAGCCGGGTTCGACGACTTTGAGATGGCGCTCGATCAGCTGGTGGAAGGCCGGCAGCTGATGGAAGGGCACGCCGGGATAGGCGTGGTGCTCGGCGTGATACGGCATGTTCCAGGCGACTTTGCGCACCAGCCAGTTGGTCAGCGTGGTGCGGGTGTTTTCCAGCATGTTGGCGACAAGCGGGCAGCGGCCATGCTCGGCCAGCAGATAGAGCCTGAGGAAGGGCTGGCCGAGCAGCGCCGGCACGATCCAGACATAGAGCAGTACACTTGCCTCGAACCACAGGGCTAGCGCGGCGACCACGACATAGAAAGCGATCATGGCGCGGGCTTCAGTGCGCACCTTGGGCAGGCCTTTCGGCGGCACGTAGCTGTCGTGGCAGCCGCCAATCGCGTTGGTGTAGAGTGTCTGCAAATGCCCCCACCACACCGGCAGGCCCGAGACGTGGACGATGTATTGCCGCATCGTCTCCGGTTTCGGGAAGGCGAGTTCCGGATCGTTCTCGGGATCCTGGGTGAAACGGTGATGGGCGAAGTGGAAATAGCGAAACCAGTCGGCGGGCAGCGCGATCGCCAGGCTGCAGACCCTTGCGGCGGCATCGTTGAGCCACTGCGTCTCGAACGCCGTCCTGTGCACCGTCTCATGCAGCAGCGTGAACAGGAAGACGATAAGAATGCCTTGCGGCAACATCAACAGCGGCCAGTACGACACCTTGGCCGCAATCAGCCCGCCGATAGCCACGATCGCGCCGAGATGGAAGGCGAGTTGGACCAGACCCGGCCCGTCCGACTTGCCGGTCAGGCGGCTGCGCTGCTCATTGGTCAGGAACGCGATGACGTCGCGATGGTCTCTGGGTTCAAACTGGGCCGATACGGTCATGGCGCCAAGCTACTCGAATAAGAAAGCTTTCAAAAGACGAGGATTTCTGCGACACAGATAAGCTGACCTTACCTATCGGATCACCCAATGACCGCGCTTCCTTCCCTGAGAGGACTTCAAGCCTTCGAGGCGGCGGCGCGCTCGGGGAGTTTCGCCGCAGCGGCGGATGAGCTCTCGATCTCGGCGGCTGCGGTCAGCCAGCTCATTCGCACCGTCGAGGAGCAGATGGGTCGAAAACTGTTCCATCGCGTCAACCGCCGCGTGGTGCTGACGGAAGCCGGTGTCGAGATGCTGCCCCGGCTGACCCTGGCTTTTCGGGAGATCGGCAGCATCGCGCGTGGCAGCGATGCCTTCCGCCCGCGGCTTGTCGTATCGGTGCCGCCGTCCATGGCGATGGGCTGGCTTTCCGAACGCCTCGCCGGCTTTGTCGCCAGCCACGGCGCCGTCGACATATCCCTGCGCGGCGATGACGATCCGGTGCCGTTCGACCGCGAACTGATCGACATCCGGCTGTCCTTCGGCCCGCACTATCGTGAACACCCGAGCGAGGAGATCGTCAGGGACGCCGTCTACCCCGTCTGCGCGCCAGAACTCACCGCCAAAACCGACAGCCTCGCCGGCCTGCCACTGATTCACACCGACTGGGGACCGACCGGCGCGTCGTTTCCGTCTTGGCGCACCTGGTTCGAGGCGGCGGGCATAGAACCCGGCCGCGCAGTGCAGCGCGGCCTGTCGGCGAACTCGTCGCGGGCAGCGCTCGACCTTGCCATTTCAGGGCTGGGCGTGGCGCTGGCGCAAGGCATTTATTGCGCCGGGGCGCTGGAAGAGGGCCGTTTGGTCCGGGCTAATGCCCTATCGATCGCGCTGCGTCAGCCATATTGCCTGACGATCCCGGAACGCAGTGCAAGGCGCGACCTGGTGGCGGCGTTTCGCAATTGGCTGATTGAGGAATGCCGGCGGTCGGTGGGTTCGCCGGTGCTCGGCTGATGGACCGAACTGCTCAGAGATGGCCGGCCAGTGCGGCGACCATGTCCTTGTTCGTCGCCACGGGAATGATCTCGAACTCCACCAGGTCAGACCATTCGATGACCCAGCGCTGTAGCTGCGTGACGTCATCGGCCTCGACCAAAAGGAAGCAGCGGCTCATATCAGCCGCGATCCAGGAGTGGTGCACGACAAGCGCGTCCGGCTTCAATCGGCCGCGCTCGCCGAAACGGCGGTAGATCTCCTTGCGGTCGCAGCCGGTGAAATCCTCGATGACGATGAACTGCATTTTTCCCCCTCGGTTGAATTACCGCCCGGGACGGCAAACTAACGCCCGGGACGGTCCAGCCGCTCCAGGAACCATTGCGTCAGCCGCACCCAGACTTCGTCCTTTTCGCCGGAATCCTCCCAGCCATGGTCGAGGTTCGGGTTGTCGTTGACCTCGATGACGAAGACGCCATCCTTGGTTTCCTTGAGATCGACGCCGTAAAGCCCGTCGCCGATGCAGCGCGCCGCCTTCACCGCGGTGTCGACGACATGCGGCGGCGTCTCTTTCAGCGTGAAGGTCTTGATGCCGCCCTGGTCGGGCTTGCCGCTGGCCTTGTGGTTGACGATCTGCCAGTGTTTTTTCGCCATCAGATAATGCACGGCAAACAGCGGCTGCCCACCGAGCACGCCGACGCGCCAGTCATATTCGGTCGGGATGAATTTCTGCGCGATCAGGAGATCGGAATCCTCCAGCCACTCGGTGGCGAGCGTCTTCAGTTCTTCGAAGTTGCCGCATTTCTTGACGCCGCGCGAGAACGATGAATCCGGGATCTTCAGCACCAGCGGAAAGCCCAGCGTCTGCGCCGCCAGTTCGAGGTCCGAGGTGCCGGCTATCATCACCGTCGGCGGCACCGGCACCTTGTTGTAGGCCATCAGTTCGTTGAGATAGACCTTGTTGGTGCAGCGGATCATCGACAGCGGGTCGTCGATCACCGGCATGCCTTCCTGCTGGGCGCGGCGCGCGAAGCGGTAGGTGTGGTTTGAGATCGAGGTGGTCTCGCGGATGAACAGCGCGTCGTAATTGGCGAGCTTGGCCAAGTCCTTCCTGGTGATCGGCTCGATTTCGACGCCCATCTTTTCGGCGATCTTGGCCCAGTAACGCAGCGAGGAAATCTCCGACGGCGGCAGTTCCTCATGCGGATCGACCAGCGTGGCGAAGGTGTAGCGTGCCGGGGTGCGGCCCTTGGTGTCGCGCCACTCGCGGTTGGTGTACGTCTCGAGCGCCTGCACGAATAAGGCTTCTTCCTCCTCGGCCATCCTGGCCAGCGGCAGGAATCCGATCTTGCGGATCGAAGCCCATTCGGCGCTGTCCTTGATGTGAACCTCAAGCGCCGGAGCGCGGAACCAGTCGAACAACAGCTTGGCGAAGCGGTCCCAGACCTTCGACGGTCCGATGCCGAAGAAGATGCAGATTTTTTGCGGGAAAACGCCTCCGAGATCCTTGCGGCATTTGTTGAGCGCCAGCTCCAGTTCCGGCAGCGCGTGCTCGTAGAGCTTGCGCTCGGACAGGTCGATCATCGTCTCGACCGTCGGGATGACCTTGTGGCCGCGCGAACCGGCGAGCAGAGAGGCATAATAGCCGCGGCTCTGGTAGGCGTAATTGTTCGACAGGTTGATGACCTTCGGCTGCTGGCCGCGAAACAGCGCCGGATGCGCAAGATAGTCACGGTTGGTGATGATCTTGTGCGGCGTCGCCGCCGGGTCGAGATCGTTCTGACGGCCGGTGAGGATGACCCAGGTCATTGTTATCAGCGTTTCCCAAGAGTGATGGCAGCACGCAGTCCGTCGCGGCCGAATTGCGCCATGTTCATGAAGATGCCGTGCGGCACGGGAATGTTGGCGGCATCGAGGATGGTCTCCTGTCTTTCGTCCTCGACCCAGGGATCGTGGATCAGGATGTGGTCGCCATCGTCGCCGATAGCCAGCACCCAATGCGGCACCTTCTTGCCGAACATCAGGAAGCCGCTGATCAGCACCAGCACCAGTTTTCCCTGAGCCAGGGCGCCGCGGATATCGTCGATGGTGAATGGACGGTAATTCACCGGGATGCCGTAAAGTTCCGCGCGGCGGCGAAAGTCCACCTGGGCAAGTTCCATCACCCGGCGCTTGTCGTCGCTGCGCACTGATTGCAAGAACAGCGCGCCATAGAAGGACACGAAGATTTCCGCCGCAAGCCCGCTTTCGTAGCCGGAAACCGCAAGGCCGAAGGGCTCGCAGCCGCCTGGGCCGGACATCATGAACACGGTCGTTGCCTCGCGCCATAGGCGGATTTCCATGACCGGATCGGGCACGAAGCCGGAATCGAAATTGGCCATCGCCATCATCAGGCAGCATGGACCGCAGGTGAACTCGCAGGTCTGCTGGTAGAATGGGACTTTGGTGGCGACCGGAATATCGCCGCGCAAGGTCTTTTCGTAGCGCAGCGCGGTGGCGCCATCCTCGTAATAGTGAGGCTCGCGACCGATCTTGCGGTAGCCGCTCTGCTCATAGATGCCAATGGCGCGAAGATTGTCCTCGCGCACTTCGAGACGCAACATCATGCGGTCGTGCTCGAAGGCAGCTTCTTCGGCCGCTGCAAGCAGCATGCGGCCAATGCCGCGGCCGCTGAAAAACGGGCTGGTGGCAAGCGAATAGAGCCGGGCGACGCCGCTGCCCTTGCGAAACAGCACGATGGCGTAGCCGGCGACACGACCATCGCTTTCGGCGACCAGCATCTCGGCTGTCTCGCGTTCGATCAACAAGCGGAAGGAGCGCCGGGAAATGCGGTCACTGGAAAAGACCGCCTTCTCGATGGCGGCGAGGTCATCGACGTCGGACGCGCGGGCCTTGCGAATCTCGGCAGGCATGCGGGTTTGGAAAACCTCGATTGGGTGGAGGAAAAGACCGCAGTCAAAAACGTCGCAAACATCAGCCGAAACGCCGATACTCCATCAAGCGCTATCGCACTTCGAATAGGGCCGAATTGTGACACTTTCTACCCCGGCGCATTCCCGAAACGGAATGCGCTTAACTGGCGATACCAGCCAGAAGCTGACCGTAGGCCCGCTTGGCGACCGCAGCCAGTTGCTCGCGCGGCAGCGAGCCGACGACGGCGCAGGCATAGCCCTTGTCCAGCCAGTAGACCGCCTCGGGGCCGTCGGCGTCCGCCATGTAGGTGCCCTTGGACTTGGCTGAGGAATCAGCGGTAACGAACAAGGAGATGCGCTGACCCTTGGCGTCCTCGTAAAGCAGCATCGCTGCCTTGCCCTGGCCGGCGGGCAGCAGCCGGCCGCCAACCAGCTGGAAGCCTTCCGCCACCAGATCCGGCGCCACCAGTTTCAGGCCGACGCGGTTGGACAGCCAGGTCTGCAGGTGATCCTTGTCGCTTGCCGGCACTTCCACCGCATGGCGCTGTTCGGCGGCATAGATGACATGGGCGGCGATCGCCTCTTCGGCCAGTTGGTCATCGGCGCCATCTTCCCTGCCGATGCCGTCGATGCCGGCAAAATAGCCGCCAAGACCGCCGATGACGAGCACTGCGGCCGCCGCGGCCGCAAGCCACCAGCGCGACTGCCGCGCCGCCGCCTTGGTCGCGCCGTCACCGCTAACGATCTGCTTGAACAGCACCGGCACGGGCTCGTCGAGCACACCGGCAAAGGCGGCGCGCAACGCGGCGCGGTCGGCGGTGTAGCGGGCGCTTTTCGCCTTCATTTCGGGATTGGCGTCGATCCAGGCGTCGTAGGCGGCGCGCTCGTCGCCCGGCAGCTCGCCGTCGAGAGCCATGTGGATATCGCGTTCGGAAAAATCGCGGCGGGTCATTTCTCGACGATCCTTATCGAGCGGCGGCGCGCCGTGTCATCGAGCAGGCTGCGCAGCTCCTCGCGTCCGCGCGCTATGCGCGACATCAGCGTGCCGGCGGGCACGCCGAGAATGTTGGCGGCTTCGGCATAGGAGAATCCTTCGATGGCGACCATGACGAGAGCGGCGCGACGGTCGGGGCTGATCGCCTGCAATGCGTCGATGATCTCGCGCGAGGCGGCGTTCTCCGCCTGCTCGGCGGGGACTGCCTGTGCCTCGTTTGCGTCAAGCGGCAGGATCGCCGCCTCACCGCGCCGGTTCACCTTGCGCATCTGATCGATGAACAAATGATGCATGATCGTAAACAGCCACCTCCGGGGGCTTTCTCCCGTCTGCCAGCTTTCAAGCCGCAAGAGCGCTCGTTCGAGGCAATCCTGGACGAGATCGTCGGCGGATTCGCGGTCGCGCAGAAGCGAGCGTGCGTAGCGGCGCAGGCGCGGTATTTCGCCAAGGATTGCTGCCTTCTTTTCGTCCATGACCGCTGGTTCTGAGGTCGCCCTTGTTTAACCCGATTGAACGCGCCTTCCCGGCGCGGCGCAAGCGGCCAGCGCGAAGCGGTCTGCCGCCCCGGTCACCCAAGCAGTGAGATAACGAGTTGATCGGCTAAATTATTCCCCGCAATCAACAAAAGGGCCGAATTATCCTAAATCGGTCAGTGCGAAATCATGGCCTTTGTACAGCAGTGGAAGATCGCGGCTTTTCGCGCAGGCGTAAGCAAAACAGTCCCCGAGATTCAGATCCGCCTTGTGGCCAACGGCTTTGCCGTAACGGGCGCTCGCGTCAATGGCCCGAGAGCTGATGTTGTCGTCAATGGCCAGACTCTCTCCCATGATCTCCACAATGAACTCATCGATCAGATCGCGGGCATGGAGAAGGGCTTCAGCGCTGGGTCTGCGCGGGCCGGCGCCGGCCCTTGCCAATGCCTGTGTTGCTTCGAAGTGAACCAACGGAGAAACCCAGACCTGCCCGGAAAAACCGGATAGCTGCTTCAGCAATTCCTCCCACCCAGGTTCCTGGTTGAGAATGGCGACGATCACCGACGCGTCGACAAACATCAGTCTTCCCACATCTCGTCGGTGAACTTCTTCATATCGAAATCGGGATTGGGCAGGCCAAGCTTCCTGGCCCTGTCCTGAAGACTGGCGATCCGATCGCGCAGCGGCACCTTCGCCCGATTGCGCTCAAGTTCGTGCACGAGCGCGACCCGCACCGCCTCCGTTTTGCTCGGAGCGTTCGTCTCGCGTTGCAATCTGCTGGCCAGCGCATCCACTTCGTCGTCGCGGATATAGAGCGGCATCGAATATCCTCCGTTGGATATTGATATATTCCATCTCGTATATCACTTCAAGTTGCAGCGTTGGCCTCCCTCGCCGCCCGCGTCAGCAGCCGCTGGTAGAACAGGCCGATGCCGATCAGCACGGCGCCAAGACCGATGAAGGACAGCGCCCTGAGCACGCCTTCCAGTTCCGACATGTCGAACAGGAAGACTTTTACCACGGCAATCGCGATCAGCGCCGCCGAGGCGATGCGCAGCACCTGCGACTTCAGCCAGACGCCGGCGGTGAGCAGCACGACGCCAATGACCAGCCAGAGCGCCGAATAGGTGTAGGTCTCGAGCTGGCCGAGGCCGCTCCACAGGCCGATCAACTCGCCCTTGAACACGCGCCTGACCGACAGTGTGGCGTAGGCGAAGACAAGCAATGCCGCCACCACCGCCAGCATCTGCGCATACCATGGCGGCCGCTTGTCCCTGGCATAGAGCGCCAGCCCGCCGACAGCGATGGCCGGCAGGAGATAAGCCAGGAACAAGAGGTTGAACACCGGGATCTGGCCGGTCGATTCGTCGGTGAACAGCGGATTGAGCACCAGGAAATGCTGGAGGACGATGAAGGCGACCGAGAGCACGCCGGCAGCCATCGAGCCGTAGCGCAGCACAGAGCTTGGCGAGCGCATGTCGATGGCCACCAGTATCGCGCCGGCGCCGATGGCGATCAGCGTATAGATCGCCTGTTCGGCGAGCGTCACCGGACCGGTGTCGATGACGCCGCCATGCATGGCGTGGCGCACCAGCATGGCGACGGTGAGCAGCGCAAACAGGGCTGCACCCGCCTCCATCGCTAGGCGCGGCCGGCCATTACCAGCTGTTGGTAGTGCGGGGGTGGTACGCGCGAGTTGCCAGGCGGCAAAGCCGAAGGCTAGCGCCGGTACGCCGTATCCCGGCAGCAGCCAGTTGAACACCCGCGTCGTCGTCAGGAACTCGGCGCCGACGATGGTCGGATCGAAGGCGACGCGGCCCAGCACGGCAACGACCGCGCCGACCGAAATCCAGCCAAGCACCGGATAGCTGCGCCACCGCGTCGCCAGCGCCGGCACGATGGCGGCAACGCCGGCAAGAATGGTCGTCCAGCCGGATCCGAAGGCCATGTGCAGCATCAGCAGGCCGGCCAGAGCCGAGCCGCAAAGCGCGAAGGAGACGGCGATGTCGCCCTTGAGCGGCGGCTGTTCGGCGCGCGCGATCCATTCGCCACCGGCAGCGAAGACAACAACCAGAAGGGCAGCTATCTCTGCGTAGACAAGGTCGCGGTCGAGATTGCCGTAGGCAAGCCACAGCGTCAGCAGAATAAGCAGCGGCGCAGCGACGCCCCATGCCGCCCAGCATGCCGCGCGGACCCGTGCTGAGGCGGCGAAGCGGCGTGCGGCCCAGAAGCCGGCGCCGATGAAGACCAGGCCGAGGCCAATGCCGATGCGCAGCGTCAACGGATTTCCGGCCGCCACCGGCATGCCGTCAAAGCCGATATTCCCCTGGGTTATGTCGGAGCCGATGGTGGTGGGCGGAATGATGCCGAGATGGATCATCACGCTCACCACGCCGGCGGCATGCAGCAGCGGCAGCGCGCGCGGCCGGTAGAGTGCGGTGGCGACAAGGGCGACGAGGACGAAGGCGCCCGGCAAGGCGCCACCGGCGGCGACCAGCGTCGTGTCGACGGACAGGCCTAGCGCTGAAAACGCAACGAAAACGCCTGGCACGATCGAGGGCCAGTCGAAGCCGGTCTTCGCCGTCTCCGCTTCGCTGTCACGTGTGCCCAGCCAGACAAAGGCAAGCACCGCCAGCGTCACCGCGTCGATGAACAGGATGACGGCAAGGTCGGCGACTAGCGTGCTCATCATGTAGACGATGGTCCAGGCGCCGGTGCCGAAGAAGGCCGCCGCAATCAGGAATTTCCAGTCGCGAATGCGGGCGATCACGGCTGTAGCGGCAAGCACGATCGCCAGGTAGACGAACAGCGCCCATGGGTTGGGCGCCTGCGAGGACACAAGCGCCGGCGTCGCCATCGAGCCGACGAGACCGATGCCGGCCAGGGCCTGGCCGTGGACGAGGGCGGCGACAATGGTCGCCACGCCGATGGCGCCGAGCACGGTGAAGGCGAAGGCCGGCCCGACGAAACCGTAAATGGCATGCGCGGCATAGACCGTACCGAACAGGATGAAGGCGCCGGCAGCCGTCAGGATCGCCGGAATATAGGCGCCTGCAGCCCCTTGCACCGGCACCTTGAAGCCGGTGCGGCGGATGAACTCGCCGCCGCCGATCAGCACCAGGCCGAGCAGCGCCGCCAGGGACAGCCGCACTTCAGGGCCGAAAATGCCGGCCTCGATGGTGTAGCGGATCAGGAACAGGCCGCCCAGGGCCAGCGCGACGCCGCCGACCCAGACCGCCCAACGGGTGCCGAGCGCCGTTTCGACCTCTGACTGGCGGGCTGCCTTCGACGTGGCGGCAGGCGCGGATCCGGTGAATGCCGCCTTGGCCGCGGCCGACAGTTCTGGTACGGCCTCGCTGGTGGCCGCATCGGCTTCGGCGGCCGGTGCCTGGGCATGTGCCGCGTCTGCTGTTGTTGGCGAAGCTATGTCGGCAACTGGTGCGCTAGCGTGAGCGGCATCCGCCGGTGCGCTTGCAGCCTGCTCGGCCGGTTTGGCAACGGGCGGTGTCGCATGCACTCCGGACAGAACCAGGCTGCGCAGCGCTCCGAGCTCGCGCTCGATCAGACTGACGCGGCCCTGCTGGCGCAAGACGAGGACAAAAAGCACGATAACGACGACGGCGCCAATCAGGCTTTCAAACATGGCGGTTCCCCCAAACCAGGCCAGTTTTCACTGACAATTGCGGCGGCCACACGGCCACCCCAGACGGCTATTCAAGTCACGCCACCGCAATGGTGGCCGAAAAGAAGTTATCGAGCATGTTTCGTCGGCAAATTCCAGCGGCCTACGGTCTTTATCCTCACCCATCATCTGAGATAGCCAGGAATGGCATGCCGCCGCCACTTGCCCAGGAGCCATGCTATCCTCGGATGAACTACGAGGAAATCGAATGCCGAAACGAAGTGCAGGGCTGCTGATCCACCGGACAAGGGCCGGCATTCTCGAATTTCTGCTCGTCCATCCCGGCGGCCCGTTCTGGGCAAGGAAGGATGAAGGCGCTTGGTCGATCCCCAAGGGCCTCGTCGAGGACAATGAAGATGAGTTGGCCGCCGCCCGGCGCGAGGCTGGGGAAGAACTCGGAGTCAGCATCGATGGCGATTTCGAACCTGTCGGCAGCTATCGGCAAGCCGGCGGCAAGATCGTCATCGCCTGGAGTGTCGAAGCCGATTTCGATCCCGATGCCGTTAAAAGCAACATGTTCACGATGGAATGGCCGCCCAGGTCAGGCGTGACGAGGGAATTTCCCGAAATCGACAGGGCCGGCTGGTTTTCCTTCGCCGAGGCCAGCCTCAAGATCCTCGGCGGTCAGCGCGCCATCCTCGATGATTTCATGGAGCATCGCAAAGCCGGCTGAGGCTCTTGCCCTACGAGTACCCCCACCCTAACCCTCCCCAAAAGGGGGAGGGAATGCTCCCGCATGCAGCTTTTGGTGTGAACCTGGACGGTTTGCGGAGGTCAGCACCCACCGAGTCTCCCTCCCCCTTCTGGCGCAGCGTCTGCCGTAAGGGCGGCCTTGCCGCCCGAATGATGCTTGCGCAAGGCGGCGAGGAAGCCGGCACGGGCATCGGGCTGTTCGATGCCGCGCGGCTCGTAGACATGGCGGGTGAAAAAGAAACCGGTCAGATGGAAGGCGTCCTCGAGTGCCGCGTGGTCCGCCCGCAAGCCGGAGCCGCGCCGCAGGAAGGCCGGCAGCGCCAGCATCTTGTCGCGCCATGGCGCGCCGGCCTGGCGCGAAACCGCGCGGCCGGATTTCGGCGAGACATAGGCCAGATCCTGCCTGGCGCCGGTCGCCGCGCACTGGCTGAGATCGAGGCCGAAGCCGAGTTCGTCGAGGATGAGCAGTTCGAAGCGCGCCACCAGTTCGCCGGCGGCATCCGAATCGTCCAGATGGGCGATCATCACGGCAAGCGTCTCATACAGGCCGCCATGGGCGTCGCGCTCCGGCAGGAGCCTGAGATGCGCGGCCATGGTCTGCAGGCCGTAGACGGCGACTGCGCTGTCCATCAACCGGGCGGCATTCATCTCGATCGCCTCGGCCTGGAAGGTGCCGAGATGCTCGTCGAGGCGTGCCCGCCACAAAAGGTCGACGCGGTTGCCGGGCTGCAGCACCGGCTGCTGCTTGCGCGAGCGCCCTCCGCGCACCAGGCCGAGATGGCGGCCATGCGCACGCGTCATTACCTCGAGAATGGCGCTGGTTTCGCCATGCTTGCGGGTGCCGAGTATGATTCCCTCGTCGCGCCATTCCATGGCAGGAGCTTGTCACCGGTTGCTTGGCTAAATCAAGGTTTTGGCGCGCCGCGTGCGATCTGTGCTGACATTGGATCCCCACACATCGTCGAAAGGCTCTGATCACGCGAATTCCCGGTGATCGGCCAGGACGTCGTCGATGACGCGGCGCGATCGTTCCGCCTCGGCCTGGTTGGCGTCGTGTCCGGCAACGGTGATCAGCGCTTTCCACAGCGTCCAGCCGCGGCCGCGCGCCCAGGTCGCTTCATCGACGTCGATGGCAGCCCGGAACGCCTCCCGGCTCTCGCCCTGGAAGAATGTCCAGGCGATCGCCAGGTCGCAAGAGGGATCGCCGATGCCTGAGGTGCCGAAGTCGATGATGGCGCTCAAACGGCCGTTTTGGACCAGAAGGTTGCCCCAGGCGACGTCGCCGTGAAACCAGACGGGCGACCCTTGCCAGGTGGCGGCAAGGGCCGCATCCCAGACAGCGGTGGCCGCCTGGGTGTCGATCTGCCCCTCCAGCGCCTGGAGTGCTTCCCTTGTCTGGTTGTCATACACGCTCGGCGATCCGCCGCGGAAGAAATTGTGCTGGCCCGCGGGCGGCCCGCCCGCCGGATCGATCCGCCGGAGCGCAATGAGGAACTTGGCCAGATCGACCGCGAACTGTGGGCGATCGGCGATTTCGGCGGTCTTGGCTGTTTCGCCGTCGATCCAGCGGTAGACGGACCATTGCCAGGGGTAGTCCTCCCCAGGCTCGCCCATCGCCAGTGGAACCGGGATCGGCAGCGGCAGAAGCGGCGCCAGCCTGGGCAGCCAGCGGTGCTCTTTTTCGACCTGCAAGGCATATGGTGCGGCACTCGGCAGCCGCAGAGTCATATCATTGCCGAGGTGGAAGGTTCGGTTGTCCCAACCGCCAAACGTCACCGGGCTCACCGGCAGATGCCGCCATTGCGGAAACTGCGCGTTGACCAGCCGGCGCACGAGATCGGTATCGATGGTCGGTTTTGGATCAGGCATGTCATCGTCTCAAACTGCCGGAGCGGCATTTCTAGACGATGAAGCTCAATGGGGAAACTCAAGCCCCATCTCACGGTAGCGTTCGGGGTCGTCGCCCCAGTTTTCACGCACTTTGACGAACAAGAACAGGTGCACTTTCTGCTCGAGAATGCCGGCTATTTCCATGCGCGCCGACTGGCCGATGGCGCGGATGGTCTCGCCCTTGTGGCCGAGCACGATCTTCTTCTGGCTGTCGCGCTCGACATAGATGGTCTGGTCGATGCGCACCGAGCCGTCCGGTTTCTCTTCCCATTTCTCGGTCTCGATATGCGAGGAATAGGGCAACTCCTGATGCAGCCGCAGATACAGCTTCTCGCGGGTGATCTCGGCGGCCAGTTGGCGCATCGGCAGGTCCGAGATCTGGTCTTCCGGATAGTACCAGGGGCCGACCGGCAGCGCTTGCGCGAGATAGTCGAGCAAATCCTTGCAGCCGGAGCCGGTCAGCGCCGAGACCATGAAGGTGCGCTTGAACGGCACCTTTTCGTTTGCTGCCGCAGCCAGGGCCAGCAGCGCCTCGTGCTTGACCCGGTCGACCTTGTTGAGGATCAGCACCATCGGCTGGCGGACGTCCTTCAGCCGCTCGAGGATGGCGTCGGCGTCACCCCTGATGCCGCGCTCGGCATCGATCAGCAGAAGCACGATATCGGCGTCCTTGGCGCCACCCCAGGCGGTGGTCACCATCGCGGTGTCGAGCCGGCGCTTCGGCTTGAAGATGCCGGGCGTATCGACAAAGACGATCTGCGCGTTGTCATGCGTGGCGATGCCGCGCACGATGGCGCGGGTGGTCTGCACCTTGTGGGTGACGATCGACACCTTGGCGCCGACCAGTTGGTTGACCAGCGTCGACTTGCCGGCATTGGGCGCCCCAATCAGGGCAACGAAGCCGGAATGCGTGGCCTCCGCTGCCGGAGGGAGATCTTCGCTGCCGGTCACGCCGCACTCCCTTGGTTGGCCCAGATGCCCTCGCGCATAAGAAACGCCGATGCCGCCGCTTCTTCGGCTGCGCGGCGAGAGCCGCCCGTGCCGCTTGCCGGCGCAAAACCGCCGACCTTCACGGACACCGTGAAAACCGGTTGATGTTCAGGTCCCTCGCGTTTCTCGATCGCGTATTCGGGCCTGACATCGCTGGTCTTGGCGATCCATTCCTGCAGGTCGGATTTCGGATTGGGCGGCTTGGCCACCACCTTTTGCGAGCGCGGCTCCCAGTAACGCAGGACGAATTGCCTTGCGGCATCGAGGCCGCCGTCGATATAGACCGCCGCGATCAGCGCCTCGACCGCATCCGCCAGATAGTTTCCGCCCGAGCCGCGCGAGCGCGCCTTCAAGGCAGCGTCGGCCCGAACCAGATCTTCGAGCTGCATTTCAATGCCGATCTCGGAGCATGTCCGCGCATCGACCAGGGCATTGAAGCGCGGGGCGATTTCACCTTCCGGCGCTTCAGGAAACTTTTCGAAAAGCAGGTCGGCAACGATCAGGCCGAGCACGCGGTCGCCAAGGAATTCGAGGCGCTGGTTGTTGCTGCTTGCCTTGACCGCACTGGAATGGGTCAGCGCGGTCTCGAGCAAACGGACATCCCGGAAGGAATGGCCGGTTTTGGCTGTCACCAAATCGGCCAGAGTTTCACCCGTCGGGCGCTTCAAAGCCATCAATTCACGAAATGGAACAGGCGCGACAGGCGCACCAGCGACGGCCATTTCCAGATCTCGAGCGGGCTCGCCTTCCCGGCGATCGAGAAGAAGACGATGTTAGCGCGGCCGACAAGGTTCTCCGCCGGCACGTAGCCGACGCTGAGGCGGCTGTCGGAGGAATTGTCGCGGTTGTCGCCCATCATGAAATAGTTGCCGGGGGGCACGACGAACTCGCGGGTGTTGTCGGTGATCGAATTCGGTGTCAGGTCGAGCGTGTCGTAGCTGACGCCGTTGGGCAGGGTCTCGCGATAGACGTCGACCGGCTCAGGCACTTCCGTGATATCAGGATTTTGGATCTGGCCGGTTTTCACACGAGGCACGCCCTGGCCGTTGATGAACAATTGGCCGTCCTTCATCTGGATCTTGTCCCCCGGCAGGCCGACGACGCGCTTGATGTAGTCGAGCGACGGATCCGGCGGGAACTTGAAGACCACCACGTCGCCGCGCTTCGGATCGGAACCCCAGATGCGGCCGGAAAAGATGTCGGGGCCGAATGGCAGCGAATAACGCGAGAAGCCGTAGGACCATTTGGTGACGAACAGATAGTCGCCTTCGAGCAAGGTCGGCCGCATAGAGCCGGACGGGATCGAGAAGGGCTGGAATAGCAACGTGCGGATGACCATGGCCAGCAGCAAAGCCTGGATGATGACGCTGACGATTTCGCCAAGCCCGCCGGATTTCTTCTCGGATTTTTCAGCCACGCTCATGTCGTCCTCGATTGTGCGTTGGATGGTATAGAGTCTCGGCGCGCGCTCGGCAACGTCAAGTCGGCGTTAGATAGCGGTCGTCTGATGCAATCAATGTGGCGCTTGTTCGGCGGGCAACGCCTCGATGATCACAAAGGCTTGAGCAAGCGGGAAATCATCGGTGATTGTGAGGTGGATCGCCGCTCTGTGCCCCTGTGGCAGGATTTTGGCCAGCCGTGCCGCCGCTCCCCCGGTCAGCGCCATCGTCGGCGCGCCGCTGGGCAGGTTGGCGACCCCCATGTCGCGCCAGAACACGCCCTGCGCCAGGCCGGTGCCAAGCGCCTTGGCGCAGGCCTCCTTGGCGGCGAAGCGCTTGGCATAGGAGGCTGCGCGGCCCTTGCGGCCTTCCGAGCGGACCTGTTCGACCTCGGTGTAGATGCGCTGGATGAAGCGCTGACCATGCCGTTCCAGCGACTTTTCGATGCGTCTGATGTCGATCAGGTCGCTGCCGATGCCGATGATCATTCCGCCGGAACTTCCCGTCCGCGGTGCTCGGCCTTATGCGCCCGCTCTGCCATGCGCTTCCTGCGCTGCTCGCGAAAGGCTGTCATCCCCCAGCGGGTGATACCGTAGAAGATCAGCCCGAAGATCAGGCCGAGCGGCACAGCGCCGATCAGCATCGGCTCGAGCACCGGATGCCACAGTTTTGCAAACGACAGCGTGTGCATCATCTCACCAAGATGCGCAGGCGGTCCGTTCTTGGGCAGGCGTTCATGCAGGATCAGCTTGCCGACTTCCCAGGACGCTCCCCACAGCAGCGGGAAAGTCAGCGGATTGCCGAAGAATACCGCGCCGAGGGCGGCGGCCACCAGATTGCCGGCGACCACCCAGCAGAGCACGGCGGCGACGGCGAAATGGAAGCCGAGCGGAAAGAAGGAGGCGAAAACGCCGGCCGCGACGCCGGCCGCGACCGCA
Organism: Mesorhizobium sp. P160219; assembly: GCF_057786095.1. Classification (NCBI taxonomy): domain Bacteria; kingdom Pseudomonadati; phylum Pseudomonadota; class Alphaproteobacteria; order Hyphomicrobiales; family Phyllobacteriaceae; genus Mesorhizobium; species Mesorhizobium sp. P160219. The sequence goes on along the minus strand of NZ_JBYNWG010000001.1, from coordinate 2,983,696 downwards.
TGCGGTGTCGCCTTCAGCCGCAGGATGCGCTTGGAGAAATATTGCAACGAGCGCGAAAACGAGCGGCGCGGCCACAGATAGGTACGCACCCGCTCCAGAATGCCATCAGGCTTTCGGCGTCGAAAAAGCACTCTGTTCCAGTTCCCGGTTCGTCACGCCCAAATTGCAACCATCCCTGGCCGGGCGCGGTCGCTCCATCTTGCGCTTCGAGGGCGCAGAAAGGCAACAACGACTTTGATATAGCGACTGCCTTGCGGCGGAACAATGAAACGCCGCCGCGATGGTCTGCCGCAGGCGGGTAACGATGGTCTGCCGCAGGCGGGTAACAAGAGCGCCATTGGGGCGAAACTGAGGACAATATCGATGAAAGCTCCCTGACGACGGCAATGTCCGCGCGAAGACGACGCCGAGGCGGATAGACTATTCCCGATATTCGCTGACTTCGACCAAATTGCTGTCCGGATCGCGGAAATAGACCGACATCATCTTACCGCGGGCGCCGGTGCGCTCGACCGGGCCGACTTCGATGGCAACGCCGTTGGCTTCCAGACTGGCGCAAATCTCGGCAAGCGGCCTTGCGGCGATCAGGCAGAAATCGCCGGACCCAGGCATCGGCGTCTTGGCTTTCGGTTCGAAAGTGTGCGTTGCCTGATGCAGATTGATCTTCTGCGATCCGAACAGCAACCCCGTCGGCCGGTTCGGCTCGTCGAGGCGCTTGAGGCCAAGCACCCGCTGGTAGAAGGCGCAGCTGTCCTCCACCGAGCGGACCGTCAGCACGAAATGATCGATGCCGGCGATCATGGTGATGTCCCCTAAATGTTGCGGCTACCCGGCTTGATCGCCGGGATGGCGGCAAGTTCCGGCGGCAGGCGGTCGGCGGGATAGGCCGGCACCTCATATTCGGCAAGCGCGATCAGCGGCACGCCGACATTGGTCTTGCCGGCCGAGCGGTCGATGATGCAGGCCGCCGCCACGACCTCGGCGCCAATCGCGCGCAGGCAGTCGATGGTTTCGCGGATCGAAAGACCAGTGGTGACGATGTCCTCGACGATGACGACGCGCGATCCCGGCGCGATCTCAAAGCGGCGCAGCCTGAACTCGCCGCCTTCGCGCTCCACCCAGATTGCTGGCACACCGAGATGGCGCGACGTCTCATAGGCCGGGATCAGGCCGCCGATCGCCGGGCCGACGACGTAGTCGACCTTGCCCGGCACCGCCTTGCGGATCTTTTCGGCCAGCGCCTTGCAAAGCCGCTCGGTCTTGTCGGCATGCATGAAGACGCGCGCCTTCTGCAGGAAGACCGGGCTGCGCAGACCCGACGTCAGGATGAAATGTCCCTCCAGAACAGCGCCTGCCTCGCGGAAAATGCCCAGAACTTCGTCGGTATTCATAACTCGCCCCATGTCCATGGTGAATGGTGAATGGTGAATGGTGAATTGGTGAATGGTGAATGGTAGTGAGAACGCCTTCTTTCACTATTCACTATTCACTATTCACTATTCACTATTCACCCATTCACACGCCGCGCATCGCTGACGCTCGAATTATCCTTGAGCTGCGACAGCAGCCGGTTGAGGTGCTTCAGATCCCAGACTTCGAGATCGATCAGCATTTCGGTGAAGTCGGGCGCGGTGCGCACCATCGACAGCGTATGAATGTTGGCGTCGTTGGAGGCAACGACCTGGGCGATGTCGGCGAGCGAGCCCGGCGCGTTGATGGCGGTGACCGAGACGCGCGCCGGAAAGCGCTCCTTGGTCTGCTCGTCAATGTCCCAGCGCACGTCGATCCAGCGCTCCGGCTGGTCGTCGAAGGCCTGCAGCGCCGGCGACTGGATGGGATAGATGGTGATGCCGGTGCCCGGCTGGACAATGCCGACGATGCGGTCGCCAGGCACGGCCCCTTCCGGCGCGAAACGCACCGGCAGGTCGCCGCGCACGCCGCGGATCGGCACCGCGCCATCGCGCGGCTGGTCCTTGTCCTTGCGCGCGGCTCGTGTGCCGGGCATCTGGAACAGCATGCCGGCGGCGTTGCGGATCTTCGACCAGCCCTCCTCGCGCTGCTTGGGGGCGCTGACGGTGACGCGCTCGTCCTTGTAGTCTGGGAAGACGGCCTTCATGACGTCGGTCGAGGCAAGTTCGCCGCGCCCGACCGAGGCCAGCACATCCTCGATGTCCTTGCGCGCCAGCCGGTGCAGCACCGGCTTCAGGCTTTCCTTGGTGAAGGTCTTGCCGGCGCGTTCGAAGGCGCGCTCGAGAATGCGGGCACCAAGACCTGAATATTGCTTGCGAATGGCGTTCTTGGTGGCGCGGCGGATGGCTGAACGCGCCTTGCCGGTGACCACCACCGACTCCCACGCCGCCGGCGGCACTTGCGCCTTGGAGCGGATGATCTCGACCTCGTCGCCGTTCTTCAGTTCCGTCATTAGCGGCATGATGCGGCCGTTGACCTTGGCACCGACGCAGGTGTCGCCGACATCGGTGTGCACGGCATAGGCGAAGTCGATGGGCGTGGCGCCGCGCGGCAGCGCAATCAGCATGCCTTTCGGCGTGAAGCAGAATACCTGGTCCTGGAACAGCTCCAGCTTGGTATTTTCGAGGAAGTCTTCCGGGTTGTCGCCTTCTGCCAGTTGCTCGATGGTGCGCCGCAGCCAGGCATAGGCGTTGGTCTCCTTCGAGATCGCATGGGCGGCGCCGTTCGTCTTGCCGCCGGTGTCCTTGTAGATCGAATGGGCGGCGACGCCATATTCGGCGATCTTGTTCATCTCGCGGGTGCGGATCTGCAGTTCGACGCGCTGGCGCGACGGGCCGACAATGGTGGTGTGGATCGAACGGTAGTCGTTCTGCTTGGGCGTAGAAATGTAGTCCTTGAAGCGGCCAGGCACCATCGACCATGTGGTGTGGATGGCGCCGAGCGCGCGGTAACAGTCTTCGACGCTGTCGACGACGACGCGGAAGCCGAAGATGTCCGAGAGCTGCTCGAAGGACAGCGCCTTGGCCTCCATCTTGCGGAACACCGACCACGGCTTCTTCTGCCGGCTCTTCACCCCGGCATTGATGGCATGCTTCTCGAACAGCGCCGACAGCGCCTTTTCGATGTCGGTCAGCACACCCTTGTTGCGCTCGAATATCTCGGCAAGCCGCGCGGTGACGGCGCGGTAGGCTTCCGGATTGATGAAGCGGAAGGCGATCTCTTCCAGCTCCTCACGCATGCCTTGCATGCCCATGCGCCCGGCCAGCGGCGCGTAGATGTCCATCGTCTCCTCGGCGATGCGCAGGCGCTTGGCCTCGGGCATGTGGTCGAGGGTGCGCATGTTGTGCAGCCGGTCGGCGAGCTTGACCAGCAGAACGCGGACATCCTCCGAGATGGCCAGCAACAGCTTGCGCAGGTTTTCCGCCTGCTCGGCCTTCTTGGAGACGAGATCGAGCTTCTTCAGCTTGGTCAGGCCTTCGACCAGCTTGCCCATTTCGGGGCCGAACAGATCGTCGATCTCGGCCCGCGTCGCGGTGGTGTCCTCGATCGTGTCATGCAGCAAGGCGACGGCGATCGTCGCCTCGTCCATGTGCATTTCGGTGAGGATGGCGGCGACTTCGAGCGGATGCGAGAAATAGGGATCGCCGGAAGCGCGCTTCTGGTGGCCATGCTTCTGCATGGCGTAGACATAGGCCTTGTTGAGCAACGCCTCGTTGACGTCAGGCTTGTAGCGCGCAACGCGCTCGACAAGCTCATACTGACGCATCATGGGCGGGTTCTCACGGTGCTGAAATGATTGATGCGCCGCACTGATGTACGGCGCATCTCATAGATAGCCACGAAACTCACGGGACGGAAGTGCCGGAACCATATTCCCGGCAGGTCCAGGGCAGCGATTAGTAGTCGTCGCTCTTTTCCGGGGGAACCAGGCCCTCGATGCCGGCCAAAAGGTCTTCCTCGGTCATGCGATCGAAGGTGACGTTTTCTTCGGCGTCGTCGGCATCGGTAGCTGCAACTGCGTTGCCGGTCTGGTCGGCGATCGCCTCGCCGTCGGCCTCGGGCTCGTCGACCTCGACATGCTTCTGCAGCGAGTGGATCAGATCTTCCTTGAGGTCGTCGGGCGACAGCGTCTCGTCGGCGATCTCGCGCAGCGCTACGACCGGGTTCTTGTCGTTGTCGCGGGGCACGGTGATCGGCGCGCCCTGGCTGATCTGGCGGGCACGGTGGCCGGCGAGCAGCACGAGCTCGAAGCGGTTGTCGACCTTGTCGATGCAGTCTTCAACGGTTACGCGGGCCATTGATTGCCCCTTTCATGCCTGGATTTGATGGAAAACAGGCGCGGTCCATAACCCGAACGCCGCCAAAATACAAGCATTATGGCGCCGTGGCCCCATCGGCTGGCGAATGCCAGTCTCTGGCGCCGGTGAATGCCTTGCCGGCAAAGCCCGCCTACCGGCGACGACACGGCTCCGATCACAATTGCTTGCAGTGCGCCCCGGCACCCTTGGATTGCCGTAAAACTGGCGCTATCTCGGTTGACGAAAGGTCAGCCGGTTTATTTACGAGCCGACCGATATAACGACCCATTTCGATTAGTCCGCCACCTATTTCGAAAAAGGAATATTGCCATGTTCGACCCCCGTGAAAAAATCGCTCTTTTCATAGACGGCGCCAATCTCTACGCCACCTCGCGCGCACTCGGCTTCGACATAGACTACCGCAAACTGCTGTCCAGCTTCCAGAAGCGCGGCTATTTGCTGCGCGCCTATTACTACACCGCTCTGGTCGAGGATCAGGAATACTCTTCGATCCGCCCTTTGATCGACTGGCTCGACTACAATGGCTTCAAGGTGGTGACCAAGCCGGCCAAGGAATTCACCGACTCGACCGGCCGCCGCAAGATCAAGGGCAATATGGACATCGAACTGACCGTCGATGCGCTCGAACTTGCCGATGTTGTCGATCACTATGTCATCTTCTCCGGCGACGGCGACTTCCGCACACTGGTCGAAGCGCTGCAGCGGCGCGGCCGCAAGGTCTCGATCGTCTCCACCATGGCCTCGCAACCACCGATGATCTCGGACGATCTGCGCCGCCAGGCCGACCATTTCATCGATTTGACCTCGCTGAAGAACGAGGTCGGCCGCGATCCCTCCGAACGGCCGGTGCGCAGGCCCGAGCCGGCCGAAGTCGAAGAGGAAGACTATTGACGGCGGCGGCCTTGGACGCCGCTCCCGAACCCGACCGCGACTGCCCGCTCTGCCCGCGCCTGCATGATTTCATCGCAGACTGGCGGCAGCGCGAGCCGTCGTGGTTCAATGCGCCGGTGCCGACTTTCCTGCCGCCTGATGGCGAGGACGCCGTCGAGCTGCTGATCGTCGGGCTGGCGCCCGGCCTGCGCGGCGCCAACCGCACCGGGCGACCGTTCACCGGCGACTATGCCGGCGACCTGCTCTACTCAACGATGATCGCTCACGGTCTTGCCCGCGGCGAGTTCAAGGCGCGGCCGGATGACGGGCTCGAACTGATCGGCACCGCGATCACCAATGCGGTGCGCTGCGTGCCGCCTGAAAACAAGCCGGTCGGCGCCGAGATCGCCACTTGCCGCAGCTTTCTGGTGCCGACGATTGCACGCTTTCCCAAACTGCGCGCCCTGCTGGCGCTGGGCTCCATCGCCCACCAGTCGACCGTCAGGGCGCTGGGCCAGCGCGTCGCCGCCTATCCGTTCAAGCACGGCGGTCAGTTGCCGGCCGGCGGCGTCACGCTGTTTTCCAGCTATCACTGCTCGCGCTACAACACCAACACCGGTGTCTTGACGGAGACGATGTTCGTCAAGGTTTTCAGCGACATCGCTGAGTTCCTGCGCAATTAAGCCTTCAGAACCCCGCCAGCACGATCTTGCCCTTGGCTTGCCCGGGCGCGGATGACGAAGCTTGCCGAAAGGCAGGCACGACGAGACAGGCGCTCTCCAAAGCCTTGAGCGGCGACGGGAACCCGGAATTGCGACAATCATGAAAGTCCGGAAGCGCTCGGTCTGAAACCGACCTTCGTTAGCGCGCAGACTGGCCGGAACGCTGGGTAGGGCCGATCAGCGCCGCGATGTTTGGTTCCAATCTCGCGCCGGTCGAGCACGCCAGGTCAAGGCGCGGCAAACAACTCAGCCAGCTTCTCCTGCCCGCCCTTCAGCACATTCAGATCGACATCGCCGACGATGCCGTCGACGCGGCCCATATTGTGGTACTGCCAGTAGATCCAGTCGTTGCGACCTGGCTCCAGGAGCAACGAGCGACGCCAGAGCGGGCGAACGTCGATTTTCCCGGCATAGGCGTCCTCGGCCTCGTCGGTCAGGTAGATGATCGCCGGCTTGCCGAACGCAGCTTCAACCGGTCCGAGGAAGGCCTGGAGTTCCGCGCTCAGCTGTTCCGGCGACGGGCGTTGCGGGCAGTTGCCGCCGAATTCGATGTCGACGACCGGTGGCAGCAGCGGCTGGTCGTGCGGCACCACCGCGATGAAATTTTTCGCCTGGTCGGCGCCCGGCCGGCAGAAGGTGAAGAAGTGATAGGCGCCGACGGCGAGGCCGGCCGCGCGCGCCTCGCGCAGATTCTTGGCGAAGGCATCGTCGACATGGTCGCCGCCCTCGGTCGCCTTGATGACCGCGAAGGCGACATCGTCGGCGGCAACGCGCCGCCAGTCGATCTCACCCTGATGATGGGAAACGTCGATACCCCTGACCGGATAGCTGTCACGATCCGGCGAGAAGGCCCGGAAATAGAAGAAGCCGCCTGCCCCGACAAGACCCGCAAAGACCAGACTGGCCGCACCCCAGAGGATGATCCGGTTCTTCAAGCCTTCCCCCATCGTGTTTTGCTGCTGCAGCTGTTCGAAACCTGAAAGCCGACGTCTGGCTTTTCTGGGACTGCCCGAGGTTCTAGCCGCGTTCCTTCATGAGCCGGCCCTTTTCGCGCGACCAGTCGCGCTGCTTTTCGCTCTCGCGCTTGTCGTGCAGTTTCTTGCCGCGGCCGACGGCAAGCAGCAGCTTGGCGCGGCCCTGGTCGTTGAAGTAGATTTTGAGCGGCACCAGCGTCATGCCTTCGCGGTCGATGCTCTGCGCCAGTTTTGCCATCTCGCGCTTGTTGAGCAGCAGCTTGCGGCGCCGTCTGGGCTCATGGTTGAAGCGGTTGGCCTGCAGATATTCCGGCAGATAGGAGTTGATCAGCCAGATCTCGCCGCCCTCGACCGAGGCGTAGCTGTCCTGGATGTTGGCCTGGCCCTGGCGCAGCGACTTGACCTCGGTGCCGGTCAGCACAAGGCCGGCCTCGACCGTGTCGAGCACCTCATAGGAAAACCGCGCCTTGCGGTTTTCCGCAACGGTCTTGTTGTTGGGATCGGCTTTTCTGACTTGGTTCATGATGTGGAGAGGTGGCGCCTCATCCCTAGTTTATCAAGCCGGCGTGCTTCATCGCCGCATCGATCTTCTCGGCGGTCGATGGCTCGATCGTCACCAGCGGCGAGCGCACCACGTTCTCGACCTTGCCAATTTTCGACAGCGCGTATTTGACGCCGCACAGGCCGGGCTCGAGGAAGATCGCCTTGTGCAGCGGCAGCAGACGGTCCTGCAATTCCAGCGCCTTGGCGCTGTCGCCGGACAGCGTGGCCTCCTGGAACTCGGCGCACAGCCGCGGCGCGACATTCGACGTCACCGAGATGCAGCCGACGCCGCCATGGGCGTTGAAGCCGAGCGCCGAGGCATCCTCCCCTGAAAGCTGGATGAAATCCTTGCCGCAGGTGGCGCGCTGTTCGGACACGCGCTCGACCTTGCCGGTGGCATCCTTGACGCCGACGATGTTCTGGAAGTCGTGCGCCAGCCTGCCCATCGTCTCCGGCATCATGTCGATCACCGAGCGCGGCGGGATGTTGTAGATGATGATCGGCAGCTTGGTCGCCCTGGCGACAGCGGCGAAATGCTCGTACAAGCCGCGCTGTGTTGGCTTGTTGTAATAAGGCGTGACGACCAGAGCGGCATCGGCGCCCGCCTGCTCGGCATATTGCACCAGACCGACCGCTTCCGCGGTGTTGTTGGAGCCGGCGCCGGCGACGACCGGAGCGCGGCCCTTGGCCACATCGATGCAGACCTTGACGACATGGCGATGCTCGTCATGCGACAGCGTCGGCGACTCACCGGTGGTGCCGACCGGGACGAGGCCCGTCGTGCCCTCGCCAAGTTGCCATTCGACGAAAGCGCGAAAGGCTTTCTCGTCGAAACGTCCGCTCTTTTCGAACGGCGTCACGAGCGCAGTAAGCGAGCCTCTCAGCATGTCGTCCAACTCCTTGGGACTTGTTTGTTTATGCATGTCGTCGTCCCAAAACCGGTTCCCACTTTTGGGCGACTGCATCGGGCGCCTTCTAGCCGAAAGCGAAGCCGCGCACCATAGTCTCGACACTGTTGCGCGGCAAGCATGCCGATGGTGCCAGCAAGCGCAATTCGAACGGCCTCGATAACCCTTTGTTTACGAGCTCTTCACGACCTAAGTCTAGGCTCTCGGGCACCTGGGCTTGCCATCTAAAGTGCCGCAACAGGGAAAGATCAGGATCATGCCGGCCAGTCGGCCACTCCGCTTCATATTGCTTGGCGCCGTTGCCCTGCTGATAGTGGGAACGGCGGCAAACGAGAGCGTCGACGAGCAGACGACCTCATCGATCCCGATGCCTGACATGCAAGATGGAGCGCAGACCGATGCGCCCTCCGCCAATATCGCCGTGTTGAAAGGCAGTCTCGACGCGTTGGCGACCGGCGATATCGCCGCGGCACGAGCGGTGCGCGAAACATTGCCGGCCAGTTCGCTGGACCGCCATATCCTGGCCTGGGCGATCGCGCTCTATGGCGGCGACCGTGTGCCGAGCAGCGAGATTGCCGATACCGCAAAGATGTTGCCGAATTGGCCCGGCACCATCGCTCTGCGCAAGAACAGCGAGCGCGCGCTTTATCGCGAAAACCCCTCGTCGCAGACCGTGGTGAAAGCCTTTGACGGCAGCCAGCCGCTGACCTTTCAAGGCGTGGTCATCCTTGCCCGTTCTTATGTAGCTCTTGGCAACACCAAGGCTGCGCTTTCCGTGCTGTCGCCATTCTGGCGCACCGAGAAGCTGGAAGCCAGGGACGAGGCGGCCGTCAGCAAGGAGTTTGGCGCCATCATTCCGGCTGCCGACCATCGTTTCCGCATGGAACGGATGTTTTATGCCGACCGGGAGAATTCGGCACTGCGGGTCGCAGCACTTGCCGGCACGCAACCGCTGGCCGATGCCTGGGCCGCCGCCTCGCGTGGCGACAAGAACGCGGCCAAGCTGTTGAAAGCGGTGCCTGCCGCGCAGCAATCGGCCGGCTATTTCTTCGCGCAAGCCGAATATCTGCGCAAGCAGCGGAAGTTTGCGGACGCCGCCGCGGTGATGATGAAAGCGCCAACGAGCCGCGACGCGCTGGTCGATCCCGATGCCTGGTGGGTCGAGCGCCGCGTGCTGTCGCGCGCACTGGTCGACCAGGGCGACTGGAAGACCGCCTACAAGATCGTTGCCGCGCATGCCGCCGAAAGCCCCGCCAGCGCCGCCGAGGCCGAATTCCACGCCGGCTGGTATGCGTTGCGCGGCCTTAACGATCCTGCGACGGCCTCGACCCATTTTGCCCGCATCGCCGATCTCGCGCAGGGACCGATGTCGCTGTCACGCGCCTATTACTGGCTTGGCCGCGCGGCGGAAGTCGGCGGTCCCGGCAATGCGAAGGATTATTTCACCAAGGCGGCAGCCTATGGCACCACTTTCTACGGGCAGTTGGCGGCGGAACGGGTTGGCTTGCGCACGCTGAACATCGTCTATCCCGAGCCAAGCACTGCCGACCGCCAAAGCTTTGACGGCCGCGAAGCCGTCAGCGCCATCAAGCGGCTGCAGGAGGCGGGCTACGACCGCTATGCCGAGACGCTTTACCGCGACCTCGCCGGGCAGTTGACCAGCCCCGGCGAGCTGGCGCTGCTTGCGGTGCTGGCGGAAAAGCAGGGCAATCATTTCATGGCGCTGAAGATCGGCAAGATCGCCGGCGCGCGCGGCATCGATGTCGGCGCGCTGTCGCATCCGCTGGGCGTCATTCCCGACACCGCCGACATATCCGGCTCGGGCAAGGCGCTGGCCTATGCGATCGCCCGCCAGGAAAGCGAATTCAATGTCGGCGCCGTCTCCAGCGCCGGCGCGCGCGGCCTGCTGCAGCTGATGCCGGGCACCGCCAAGCAATTGGCGAAGAAGGCAGGACTGAGCTTTTCCCAGGATCGGCTGACCAGCGATGCCGGTTACAATGCGACGCTGGGGGCTGCCTTCCTTGGCGAGCAGCTCGACCGCTTCGGCGGCTCCTATGTGCTGACCTTCGCCGGCTACAATGCCGGCCCTAACCGCGCCAGCCAATGGGTAGCCAAGTACGGCGACCCGCGCGGCAAGGGCATCGACGCCGTCGTCGACTGGATCGAGCGAATTCCCTACACCGAAACAAGAAGTTACGTGCAGCGCGTGATGGAGAATTACGAGGTCTACAAGATGCGCATTTCGGGGAAGTACGATATCGTTGGGGATTTGGTGAACGGAAGAGGCTGAGGCCGCAGAGCTGTCGCCACGGGCAGACGTTGGCGATCCTTCGCGCCCCCCTTGCCGGCCATCTCCCCCACGAGTGGGGAGATCAGCTGTCATTGCCGATTCCGCCGATCTCCAACGTCGAAGGAAGGGCGTAGCGCCTGAACCGCCAATCTCCCCCCTCGTGGGGGAGATGTCCGGCATTTCCAAGAGTGTCAGCTTGCCGACAACCCTCGATTTGACCGCTCCCACCCTCGCCTGTAGCAGACGGAGACAATCCGGACAGGGAGTCCTTTTAATATGTCGAGCACCGACGGCTTCTCCGACTTTTTCTACACCGCGCCGGACGGGCTCAAGCTTCACGCCCGCGTCTATGGCGAGACCAATTCGGCAGACTGGCAGGTCGTTTGCCTGCCCGGCCTGACCCGCAACGCGCGCGATTTCCATGAGCTGGCGCTTTATCTGTCGCAGCGGGCCGACCATCCGCGCAAGGTCATCGCTTTCGACTATCGCGGCCGCGGCCTGTCTGCCTACGACCCTGACATCAGCCATTACAATGTCGGCATCGAGGCCGGCGATGTCCTCGCCGGCCTCGATGCTCTGAACGTCGAGGAAGCGGCCTTCATCGGCACGTCGCGCGGCGGGCTGATCATCCACGTGCTCGGCGCGCTGCGGCCAGCCGTGCTGAAAGCCATTGTGCTGAACGACATCGGACCGGTGATCGAGGCTGCGGGGCTGGCCCATATCCAAACCTATCTCGACCCGGCACCGAAACCGAAGAGCCGCGCCGGGGCAGTCGAGGCCCAACGCATCGCGCATGGCGCGGATTTTCCCGCTCTGACCGAGGCGGGTTGGAAGCGGATGGTGTCGGCCCTCTACCGCGAGACGGACGAAGGCCTCCTGCTGCCGGATTTCGACACGCGGCTGGTCCAGACGGTGGCGGGCCTCGACGTCAGCAAGCCGTTGCCGGATCTGTGGCCGCAGTTCGAGGCGCTGGCGGCCATACCTTTGCTTGCCATACGCGGCGCCAACTCGAAACTTTTGTCGGCCGACACACTCGACGAGATGCAAAAGCGGCATCCCGGCATGGACGCGATCACGGTCGACGGCCAGGGCCATGCGCCCTTCCTGGAGACAGGCAATCTGCCGAGCGCTATCGCGGCTTTCCTGGACGAAGCGGAAAATCTGGATCGGATAAAGTAAACCCCAAGATCAAATCTGACCTTGGGGTTGAGATAGCAATATAGGAAGGACTGCCGTAACTATTTTGCCTTCGAGCTTTTCCGCGGCGCCTTGGCTGCCTTCGCTGTGGCTGCTTCACCCTTTTTCGCGGCCACCGGCGCCGAGGGCGTGGTCAGCGGAGAGGCGAATGGCGAACTTCCACCGGACGGAGACTCGCCGCGGGGCGTTTCCAGCACGACGACGCAGCCGTCGAGATCGTTGGTGGCCAGATGCGCGTAACGCATCGTCATCGAAAGCGTCTGGTGGCCGAGCCACATCTGCACGCGGCGAATGTCGATGCCGCCCTGGACCAGACGTGAGGCACAGGTGTGACGCAAGATGTGCGGCACCACCTGGTCGTCGGCGCCGAGACCGACTTCGGCCTTCGCATCGTTCCAGATGGCGCGAAATTGTGCCTGGCTGAGTTTTGTGAACGGACCCTTGGGCCGGCGGCCCTCTGAGGGCGGCAGTTTGATCACCTCTTTGACCCGCTCGGTCATCGGGATGGTGCGGCTGCGGCCGGATTTGGTGATCCAAAACGAGACGCGATGTTCCTGGATATCGTTCCAGATCAGTCCGAGCGCCTCGCCGAGGCGGCAACCGCTATCGACGAGAAAGACCGAAAGACGGTAGGCATCTTCGCTGCGGATCCTGATGGCGGCGAACAGCCTTGCTTCTTCGTCCCTTTCGAGGAAACGAATCCGTCCCGCCCGCTCCTTCTGGCGGCGGAACTCGGGCAGGCTGTGGATATCCCCCATCTTGTAAGCCTTGCGCAGCAGTTTCCTGAGGGCAGCCATCTTTCGATTGATGGTTGCGTTGCTGTTGCCGCGCTGGCGCAAGGTGCCGATAAGGTTGTCCAGGGTGCTCTGGTCAAAGGCGCTAAAACGATCGCCGAGCAGGATCTCGTCTATTTCGCCGATGAAGGAGCTGACATTGTATTTATGCCGCCCGTCATCCCAAAGTATGTCTCGGTATGCTGAAAAAAGCTCTCCGACCCGGTGCGACTTTACTTCTCTGATCTTGTTGTAGCTGTATTTTATCTTCGCATTTTGAGAAGAGAACATTGAGAAATGTTCGGAGGGATCCCCCTCTTGTATCGCGTCGATGGTCATAAAGTGCCACACCCCCGAGTGGATAGAGTCAGACCTACCCGCTTGGAAGCGTCCTTTCAAGAGATTTAATCACGCAGTTGTGAATTCATCGCCCATCAGCGGATCCCACGAACTCACCCTACGGACTGTTCAGCTGCCGATTCCCCCTGTTCCTTTTGCTTGTCTTGACCCCAGTCACGAAACAAAACAGCCCGGGCGTTGAAGCGCCCGGGCTGGTATTCACCTGTTTAAAGCCAGCCCTTAGAACGAGCGCTGGAAGCGGAGCATGCCGCCAACAGAGTCCTTCTTAGGATCCGCGCTCCGGTCGGTCCAGTTGTTGCCATCTTCGCCCCAGTGAGCATAGTCCACTTCGGCGGTGACCGTCAGGCCGGGGACGACGTCGTAGGCGACGTTCGCCGCGACGGCATAGTTCTTCTCATCGTCGCCCGACCCCTGGATGTTGAACGAGGTCTTCTCGTTGATCTGGTAGGTACCACCACCCCAGACTGCCCAGTTGCCGCCCCACTGCTTGTAGAAGCCGCGACCGCCAGCATCGAAGGTATAGCTCGAATCCGACAGGTTGTCGTCGGTGCCATAGCCGGCCATGATGAAGAGGGACAGGGCCTGCGACACGGTGACGTCCAAACGAACCTTGCCGGCGACTTCTTCGTAGTTGCTGTCATAGGCGACGACGCCGGTGATGGCGCCCCAGCCTTGCGTCCATTTCACGCCGCCGACGACATGCGGAACGTAGCTGTCGATCGTGCCCGCGCCGTAGAAACCAGTGGTGCCGGCGCCCGAGCCTTCTTCGAGCGAGAGAACGGCGGAGAAGCCGTTGCCAGCATCGAAGTAGTACTGGATGACGTTGGTGTCGAAATCGCCGTAAGGAACCAGCGTATCCTGGATGACGTTGCCGGCGTAGCCGATGAACGTATTGAAGGCCGATTCATCCTTACCGACGCGCAGGCCACCGAGCTGGATCCAGGCGAAGTTAAGCGAGGCGCCAGTGTTGCCAGCAGGATTTCCAGAGATGGTGGCATAGCGGTTGCCATTCTGGAAGTTGAAACGGGTCTCGGTGTAGGTCTTCAACGTGCCGAGCTCAGTTTCCTGGCCGGTCCAGGTCTTCAGCGCGAAGCGGGCCTTCTTGCGCCAGGTCTCCTGCTCGTCGCCATCCTTCACGTCACGGCTCTTGGCGCCGTCGAACGAACCGACGTCACCGCCGCTGATGTCGTAACGGACATAGCCACCGATGCGCAGGCAGGTTTCGGTGCCGGGGATGTAGAAGTAGCCCGAGCCGTAAACGTCGCAAATCTTGACGTATTCAGCCGGTTCCGGCTCGGCGACGACGACGGCGTCGGCGGCGCGCGCACCGGAAACTGCGATCAGGGCCGCAGCGGAGCCGAGAAGAAGGCTCTTAATGTTCATTTTCTGACCTCCAGTCAAAAGTTAAAAAACGGGTCTGGGTATTCTTTGCTGAAGGACAGCGTTCCCTGCCCCATCCCCACTACCGAAAAAGATGCGCACCGCGCCGCTCCTTCGAATTCGACATTACCCATGAGGCGGCGGCGTTCAACCACGATCGTACCGGCAAAAGGGCTATCCGGGCGCTATCCCCTGGCGTTGTTGCACAAATGACACGATTTGGCCTCAGTCAGAAAGCTCTCGTTAACCATCGAAGAGCCTGGAAGCCTTGGCCAGGGCTTCGAAATGCGGCCGAATCCGGCGATGGCCGGCCGAAATTACGGCTCCGTCGCCGACTCGCCGGCCAGGGAGCTGCCGCAGAATCGCCGCATGCGAAGGGGCTGAGGCGGCCGAATCCGGATTTTTCACCGATAATGGCGCCGGCTTGTTGATTGTGCCGGCGCTTTTCTTTATCCACCGGCGCAACGGAGAGGTGGCCGAGTGGTCGAAGGCGCTCCCCTGCTAAGGGAGTAGAGGTCAAAAGCTTCTCGTGGGTTCGAATCCCATCCTCTCCGCCACCCTACGCCCTGCGGGCTTCGGGTGGCAGGCCACCCGGAACCGCATTTTGGGCGTGGGAGTGTCGCCCGAAGCTACGAAGTAGCGTAGGGGGACCATGTGGTACGTCTATTTCCTTCAGCTCCACAACGGCGATGTCTATGTCGGCTCGACAGATGACCTTCGACGCCGTTTCGAATCGCACCGATCAGGCCATGTGACGTCGACGAAGGCTTATCTGCCTGTCACCTTGAAGGCCTATATTGGGGTTGAAACCGAGGCCAACGCCCGGCAACTCGAGCGGTATTTCAAGACGGGATCGGGCAAGGCCTTTGCGAGCAAGCGGTTTTGGCGAACAGTGCCAGCCGGCAACCCATGAGGTTTATCTATTTGAAATAAAACAGAAAAGCGGAACAACAGCCTGCTTTTCATCGACCTCCACTCTCGATTCTGACTGGAGGTCAGAAAATGAACATCAAGAGCCTTCTTCTCGGCTCCGCTGCGGCCCTGATCGCAGTTTCCGGTGCGCGCGCCGCCGACGCCGTTGTCGTCGCCGAGCCGGAACCGGCTGAATACGTCAAGATCTGCGACGTCTACGGCGCCGGCTACTTCTACATTCCCGGCACCGAAACCTGCCTGCGCATCGGCGGCTATGCCCGCTATGACATCGGCGCCGGCGACGTCGGTTCGTTCGACGGCGCGAAGTCGTTCGACCATAAGGACGGCGACGAGCAGGATACCTTCTTCAAGAATACCCGCTTCACGCTGAAGACCTGGACCGGCCAGGAAACCGAACTCGGCACGTTGAAGACCTACACCGAGACCCGCTTCAACTTCGGCAACCGCAACAACTACGGCGGCTTCAGCACCTCCGGCGACCCGATCGGCAACCCGGCCGGCAACAAGAATGTCTCGCTCAACTTCGCCTGGATCCAGCTCGGTGGCCTGCGCGTCGGTAAGGATGAATCGGCCTTCGATACCTTCATCGGCTACGCCGGCAGCGTCATCAACGATACGATCGTTCCTTACGGCGACTTCGACACCAACGTCGTCCAGTACTACTTCGACGCCGGCAACGGCTTCTCGGCCGTGGTCTCGCTCGAAGAAGGCTCGGGCACCGTCGGCACGATCGACAGCTACGTTCCGCATGTCGTCGGCGGCGTGAAGTATACGCAGGGCTGGGGCGCCATCACCGGCGTCGTCGCTTATGACAGCAACTACGAAGAAGTCGCAGGCAAGGTCCGCGTCGACTGGAACGTGACCAACGAACTGTCACTGTTCGGTATGGCCGGCTATGGCAGCGACGACAATCTCAATGACTCGAGCAACTTCATCGACGCCCACGACCGCGGCTTCTACAAGATCTGGGGTGGCAACTGGGCGTTCTGGGCCGGCGGCACCTACAAGTTCAATGAGAAGACCTCGTTCAACGTCCAGGTGTCGGGTGATGAGGACAAGAACTATGGCGTGGCGGCGAACGTCGCTTACGACGTTGTTCCCGGCTTCACGATCACGGCCGAAGTCGACTACGATCACTTCGGCAAGTTCGACCAATGGAATGCGGACCATTCCTCGACCGTCAACTTCACCAATGCAGACGGCAAGAACAGCGTCGGCGGTCTCCTCCGCTTCCAGCGCTCGTTCTAAGACGCACAGCCTGGCTCAAAATCGAACCCGGCGGGCAACCGCCGGGTTTTCATCGACCAACGGCATCAGCCGCGCCACCCAACGATTTGATCGACCTGCAACGATTTGAGGCACGTCGCAATGCGGCCGCGGCGAAACTTGCTGCCCGTAGTCTCTGGTCTCAAATCTCAGCAAGATCACCCAAGGCATCGATCAGCGGCTGGATACTGCCTTCATAATTTTTCCAGCGCTTGATTGACGACGTATAGATCGGTTGCCGAACCTGCCACCGGCTTATCGTTTCGACAGACCTGCCCTCGTCGAAGAAACGAAGGCAAGCGTCATCCCAAGTCAAGCCAAGGTGTTCTATTAGACGGCGCGATTGACCTTCCTGATCCGCGACGAGGTGTTCGTAACGATTTTCAAAAATTCTTCCCGGAAGAACGGTCTGCCAATGACGCATAAGACGATCATACTCACGATAAAACAGACCAAGGTTCTCGAGATCGTAGGTATAACGATGATTGTTGTTCAGATTTGAAATGAAGCATGACAAGCAGTTGTCTATTGCGTCACGTCTGCAATGAATAATGCGGGCGTTTGGAAAAAGAATTGCGATGAGACCAATAATCTCGAAGTTATAAGGCATCTTGTCGACTATTCGATGAGCGGCAGGCGCCCGCTCTCGCAGGTATGACAAGTGTTCTTCCGCGAGCGTCTTGGACACGTCGACCGTCATTGACGCGAGCGATCCTTGTAGAGTTCCCGTCAAGCGGCTTCCGAAGCCCATTTTATTGGCGACCCGTCTCAGCTTGGCAAGTTCCCCTGCGCCACGAACTTCCGGATGGCTCGCGCAAATTTGCTCGACTAGAGTCGTCCCCGAGCGAGGCATGCCGAGTACAAACACAGGCACTTCGGACATATTCCCGTAGCCGGCCTTTCCAGCCAACATTTCGGGGGAAAAGGCGTCGATTGTTGAATCTATCCGGCGACGGTAGGAGTCCAGATCGAAATGAAGGCCGGCGACCTGCTTCGCTTTCTTGAAATGACCCATCGCGTCTTCATAGCGCTTAAGGTCGTTCAGCACCTTGCCTGCGGCATGATGGAGTTGTTGCGCGACATCTGGGGTAAGGTTTGGATTGGCGAGTTCACCAAGGATGGATCCAAGTTCGGCGGGCTCTTCAGTAAATTTGTACGTATGCACCAGCTCATTGTATGCCGTCCCCAAATCGACGCGACGTTCTATCGCCTCATGCATATAGGCTCTGGCTTTATCCATGCGCCCGAGGCTGGTTAGCGCACTAGCCAGGCCCGTCCGAACCCGAGGATGATCGCGGTTGATCTTCAGCGCTTTCTCATATTGCTGCAAGGCCATGTCAGGCTTGTCAAATGCCGCGTAAGCTCGACCGAGCGAGCAAAGTGCTTCAACCAAATCGGGCTTTAATTCCAAGGCGCGTTGGATCTGCCTGATAGCAAGCGAATATTCGCTAACCTTCAGATAAACCTCACCCAAGTGAAGGTGGTAATAAGGGTTTTGAGGCTCCGCACCCACCGCTCGAACGAAATACTGCAGAGCCATTTCATCATCGGAAACGAGCGCCAGCGTGCCCATGATGTATAAGGCCAGCGGATGGTTTGGCGTGCGTGCCAGCACGCGACGGCATAGTTCCTGGGCCTCGGCAAGTCGCTTCGCCTGCTGAAATCCATACGCCTGTTTCAGTAGGTCATCGTCGGCTCGTGCGCGCGACCGTGTGTACACCTCTTGTGCAGGTGAGGCCTTTGGACCGACTCGAGTCTTTAAATGCTTGGACCAGGCAGGCGGCATCCGAGTGTTCATCGTGCCTCGCTAGCAAAAAAGATAGACTGAAACCAGCATAAACATATTCGGGGAAAAAGGCGGCCATACGCTACCATGCTGGGTCGCTACGCGATTTTGGAGCGCAGAACCGCCTAATATGATCGGCAAAGTCGGGTCAGATTTCAGCAAGGTCGCCCAATGATTCAATCAGCGGCTGGATCTCGCTTTCGTAATTCGTCCACTGCTTGACGGACGACGTATAGATCGGCTGGCGGACCTGCCAATTGCTATAGGTCTTTACGGAGCCGCCCCTGTCAAAAAAGCGCAAGCAGGCATCGTCCCAGGGTAGTCCGAGATAATCTATGAGACGGCGCGACTGCTTCTCTTGATTTTCAATCAACGTCTCGTACCGGTTTTCGAAGATACGGCCCGGGAATATCTTGTCCCAATGCCGCATCAGACGATCATACTCTCTGTAGTAAAGCCCCAGTGTCTCCAGATCGGCGCTATAGCTATGCCCTTCACTGAGTTGCAGGACAAAGCAGGAGATGCAGTTGTCAATGGCGTCGCGGCGACAATGAATGATGCGCGCGTTGGGGAAAAGGATGCCAATCAGGCCGACCAGCTCGAAATTGTGAGGCATCTTGTCGACAATTCGAAGCGCATCAGGGGCCCGCTCGCGCAGGTAGGCAAGATGCTCCGCGGCCAGCGCCCTGGACAGCTGTGGAGTCATCGATGCGATCGCCTCACCGGGGCTTATGTCGGAACCATGCCTAAGGTCGAGCCCGTTAGATGTGCGTCTAAGTTTTGCTAACTCGCCAGCGCCATGAACATTGGGATGGCTGGCGCAGATCTGCTCCGTCAGCGTTGTGCCCGAGCGAGGCATCCCGACTACGAACACGGGCACCTCCGAGGCATTGCCACAAGCAGTCCTTGAAGCCACCAGATCCGGTGTAAAGGTTTCGATCAGGGAATCGACCCAACGACGGTAGGATTGCACATCGAAGCTCTGGCCGCCGGCTTGATTTCCTTTCTTGAAGTGGTCCATCGCCTCCTTGTAGCGGCGGAGGTCGTTGAGCACCTTTCCGGCTGCGTGATGGAGCGTCGCCGCTCCCTCGGATCCGTGGTCCGGGTCTTGAAGCTCCGTCAGGATCGCCGCGAGTTCTGGCGGCTCTTCCGTGAATTTGTGCGTGCGTACAAGCGTACTATAGGCAGCGGGTACCGCGATGCGCCGATCTATTGCCTCTTTGAGATGGACCGCGGCTTCGTCCATACGGCCGAGGCTCGCCAGCGCACGAGGCAGCCCCAACCGGGCCGTGGGATGATCTTGGTCGATCCTGAGCGCCTTCTCAAAGAGCGGCAGCGCCATTTCGCACTTGTCAAACGAGTTGTATGCATCGCCCAAGGCGCAAAGCGCTTCCACCAGATCCGGCTTCAATGCCAGTGCGTGCTGAATGTGTTCGATCGCCGGTGTAAATTCGCTGAGCCTGAAATAGGTTTGACCGAGGCCAAGGTGGAAGTAGGGATTTAGAGGCTCCTGGGCGATCGCCCGACCAAAATACCGCAGGACCTTTTCATCGTCGTACCCGATCCCCAGCGTCCCCAGTATGTAAAGGGCCAGCGGATGTTCGGGCGTTCTCGCCAGAACGCGATGACAGAGTTCTTCCGCCTCAGGCAATCTTTCCTCTTGCTGGAACACGAGCGCCTGCCTCAACATCATATCGTCAGCCTGAGCACGAGACGGAGCCGCTTTTGCGGGCTGGGGTTTCGGTTGCACAAGCTTCGGCTGCGTGCCCTTCGGCGCGGCTTGCGTTTTAAGGTGCTTGGCCCAAGCGGGTGGCAATCGGTTGCTCATTCCATTTCGCTAGCAAAACGGTCCCGCGAAATCTAGTGCGGCATTGTCATCTTGCGCCCGACATGCCTCCACGCTAGCAAGAAGGCCCTTTTCGAGTGAGCCTTTGCCATGCGCCAGCGCCCTGCCCTCACGCCGCTTGTCGGCGCGCTTCCCTCGACGGTGCCGTTTGTCGGCCCGGAGGCGCAGGAGCGCGAGCGTGGCCGCGCGTTTCGCGCCCGCATCGGCGCCAATGAGAGCAGTTTCGGGCCTTCGCCGCGCGTCATTGCGCGCATGGAGAGCGTCGCGCGCGACCAGTGGATGTATTGCGACCCCGACAATTACGATCTGAAGCAGGCCGCGGCCGCGCATCTCGGCATCAGTGCTGAAAACGTGGTCGTCGGCGAAGGCATAGACGGGCTGCTCAGCCTGGTGGCGCGCATGTATGCGGCGCCCGGCGACGCGGTGGTTACCTCGCTCGGCGCCTATCCGACGTTCAATTTCCACATTGCCGGCGTCGGCGGCCGGCTGGTCACGGTGCCTTACGAGAACGACAAGGAAAGCCTGGACGACCTGCTCAAGGCCGTTGTCCGGGAGAAGGCGCCGCTGGTCTATCTCTCCAATCCCGACAATCCGATGGGCAGTTGGTGGGATGCAAGCGAGATTGCCGGCTTCATCGAAGCCTTGCCGGAAACCACCATGCTGGTGCTCGACGAGGCCTATGGCGAATTGGGGCCGGCCTCGGCGCTGCCGCCGATCGATGTCGCGCGACCCGATGTCATCCGCATGCGCACCTTCTCTAAGGCCTATGGGCTGGCCGGCATTCGCTGCGGCTATGCGGTGGCCGAGGCTGAGGTGATTCGCGACTTCGAGAAGATCCGCAACCATTACGGCGTCAGCCGCATGGCGCAGATCGCCGGCGTCGAGGCGCTGGCCGACCAGGACTGGCTGCACAGCGTGGTGGCGCGAGTCGCTGCCGGCCGCACGCGAATCGCCGGTATTGCGGAGACAAACGGGCTGAAGCCGCTGCCATCGGCGACCAATTTCGTCACCATCGACTGCGGCCAGGACGGCGCCTTCGCGCTGAAAGTGCTGCAAAACCTTTTGTCGCGCGACGTTTTCATCCGCAAGCCGATGGCGCCAGGGCTCGACCGCTGCATCCGGGTCAGCGTCGGCCTCGATCATGAGCTCGACATCTTTGCCGAGGAACTGCCCGGCGCGCTCGCCGCGGCGCGGGGAAATTAGCCCGGCCGATTGCCGCCGCGACACGGCCTGCCAATGCCGCCAAAGGCCAAGACAGAATCAGCCGGGTCCCCGGCTTCCGTCGATCCAACAACAATCCAACCGTTCAAGGCTGTTGCTTTCGTCCGATCCCGCGCCAGTTCTTGAGCATGGGAGATAACGACCGGCAAAAGGCGGTGCAGGCGCGCGTGCATGGTAAGGTGCAAGGCGTCGGCTATCGGATGTGGGCGCGACGCGAAGCGATAGGGCTTGGCCTCGTAGGTTGGGTACGCAATGAACGAGACGGCACGGTGACGGCCTCGATTGCCGGTGCCGATGCTGCGGTTTCCACAATGATCGAACGGCTCCGGCAAGGGCCACGGGGTGCTTCGGTTTCGAAGGTCGAGATCGAAGAATTCGAACTCCTCGACGCGCCCATCGACTTTCGGATCATTGTCTAGACGGAACCACTTTATTGCCGCTTGAATTAATCGAACGTTCGTTTTATTACTAAAAGGGGGAGGCGATCATGGCACGCACAACGGGATCCGATGGCGAAAAAACTGAAGCGGCCGTCCGCGAGGCGGCGGTCAGCCTGATCGCCCGCTTCGGCTACGAGGCGACGTCGATGCGGCAGCTTGCCGCCGAGGTCGGCGTCCAGGCGGCCGCGCTCTACCGCTATTTTCCGACCAAGGAAGACCTGCTGTTCACGCTGATGCGCGAACATATGGAAGGGCTGATCGAAGCGTGGGACGCCGCACGCCCCGACGCTGCCGATCCGGCAACGCGGCTTGCCGCCTATGTCGAAAACCACATCGCTTTCCACATCGAGCGCCGCCACTCCACCCATGTCTCGAACATGGAATTGCGCAGCCTGTCACATGACCGGCTGACGCAGATCCTTCGCATGCGCACCGCCTATGAGAAGGAGTTGCGCGCCATCCTGCGCGACGGCGCGGAGGCCGGCGCCTTCAGTGTCGATGACACCGGGCTCACTGCCATGGCGCTGATCCAGATGATGACCGGCGTCATCGTCTGGTTCCGGCCGGGCGAGCGGCTGTCGATGGCTGAAGTCACGGCGACATATCTTTCAATGACAATGCGCCTGGTTGGCGCGAACATAGACGGCAAGACTTACAGCGCCGCGCGTCCCTTCGGACGCGCAAATGACGCTGTAGCATTTTGATTTCGCGCATGATCCTTTCCGAAAATCAAAGTTGATTTCGGGGTCATGCGGCAGGAGGGAACGGCATGTACACGAACATACTCAGCTTCGGGCATGACGAGGACATCGAGGCGCTGCGCGATCTGGTGCGCCGCTTTGCCCAGGAGAAAATAGCGCCGATCGCCGCCGAGATCGACCGCAGCAACCAGTTCCCCGCGCATCTGTGGAAAGAACTCGGCGCGCTCGGCCTGCTTGGAATCACCGCCGATCCCGATTTCGGCGGTAGCGGCATGGGCTACCTCGCCCATGTCATTGCGGTGGAAGAGATTTCGCGCGCCTCGGGCTCGGTCGGCCTTTCCTACGGCGCCCATTCGAACCTCTGCGTCAACCAGATCAACCGCTGGGCGACGCCTGCGCAGAAGGAGAAATTCCTGCCGGCATTGTGCTCGGGCGAAAGGGCAGGTGCGCTGGCCATGTCGGAATCGGGCGCCGGCTCCGACGTCGTCTCGCTCAAGCTGCGCGCCGAAAAGCGCAACGACCGCTATGTGCTCAACGGCTCGAAAATGTGGATCACCAACGGCCCCGACGCTGAAACGCTGGTGGTCTATGCCAAGACCGATCCGGAGCGGAAATCGCACGGCATCACCGCCTTCATCGTCGAAAAGACCATGGCCGGCTTCTCGGCATCGCCAAAGCTCGACAAGCTCGGCATGCGCGGCTCCAACACCGGCGAACTGGTGTTCGACAATGTCGAGGTGCCCTATGACAATGTGCTGCATGAGGAGGGCCGCGGCGTCGAGGTCCTGATGTCGGGCCTCGACTACGAGCGCACCGTGCTCGCCGGCGGCCCGCTCGGGCTCATGGCGGCCTGTCTCGACGTGGCGATCCCCTATGTGCATGAGCGCAAGCAGTTCGGCCAGCCGATCGGCGAGTTCCAGCTCGTGCAGGGCAAGCTCGCCGACATGTATTCGACGATGAACGCCGCGCGCGCGTACGTTTATGCTGTCGCGGCTGCCTGCGATCGCGGCCAGACGACACGCAAGGATGCCGCCGGCTGCGTGCTGTTTGCCGCCGAAAAAGCGACGCTGATGGCGCTCGACGCCATCCAGCTGCTTGGCGGCAACGGCTATACCAACGAGTATCCGACCGGCCGGCTGTTGCGCGACGCCAAGCTCTACGAAATCGGCGCCGGCACCAGCGAGATTCGCCGCTGGCTGATCGGGCGCGAGATCATGGCGGAAGGGGTGTGAGCGATTTCAATGCCTGGTTTGCCAAAATACCTTGGAGTATTAGCACGGACTATCGTCGCATTGATCCCATTGTCGGGATTTGCGAATGCCGCCTCTTCAGATATGCCGCAATTTCGAGATGTTGCAGCACTGCGGGTTGAAGTCATTTCCCGCCTGAAGGCTGACAGCCGAGTCAAGCAAGCAATTCCCAACCCCGCCGATCCGGCGCGTCTTGACGTAACCAGGGTCGGTTCTACCGGCAAGGATATTCATCTTCAGGTGGACGTTACGAACCTGCTAGGCCGCATTCGCGACCTGCCGGCGGGAGAGGCGGAAACCGAAATCGAACGTTTTCTAACCACGCTCGTGCTCAGCGATAGCGAAAGCGGCTTCCAGGCCGATCTACTGATTGCCAACATTCGACCGCGCGAACATCTCGACGCTTTCAAAGGCGATGGCACAGAGCCCGACAAAGGACCGGCGTTTGAAACCTTGGCGGGTGACGTCGTGATCCTTTACCAGATCGACAATGAGGACTCGCTCGCCAGCGTCCGGCTTGACGATGTTGGAGACCGCTCACTCGCACAGCTTCGCCAGCTTGCTCTGGAAAACATCAACAAGCAGATTACGAAGGTCAAGCAGGAGCGTATCCTCGACGGGATATCGATCTTCACCGTCGAAGGGGATGAGGCCATCTCACCCGCTCTCCTCCTGACCGAAAAATTCTGGGCCACGCTTGGACCGCAATTCCCCAACGGCGTTTTCATAGCCATTCCAAAACGCGATGCCATCGTCGTTGTAGACAAGCGGCTTCCCAATGCGGTTCAGTTTGCTCGCTCATTTATCGACAAGGTTTTCAAGACCGAACCTGATCTTCTCTCCGAGTACATTTTCGAGCGCCGTGACGGCAAGCTGCAAGTCGTGGCAGAGCAATAGGAACCGATGTGGCCGTACTCCAAACCCAGATCTCGCCCTCCTCCGAAACCTACCTCGCCAATGCCGAGCGCATGCGGGCGCTGGTTGCCGACATTGCGGACAAGGCGGCAACCGTCGAGCGCGGTGGCTCGGAGGAGGCGCGCGAGCGTCATGTTTCGCGCGGCAAGCTGTTGCCGCGCGAGCGGCTGGCGCAATTGCTCGACACCGGCTCGCCTTTCCTCGAGATCGGCCAGTTCGCGGCATGGTCCATGTATGGCGAGGAGATTTCCTCGGCCGGCCTCATCGCCGGCGTCGGCCGTGTCGAAGGCACCGAGGTGATGGTCGTGGTCAACGACGCCACGGTGAAGGGCGGCACCTATTATCCGCTCACGGTGAAGAAGCATTTGCGCGCACAGGAGATCGCGCTGCAAAACAATCTGCCTTGCGTCTATCTGGTCGACAGCGGCGGCGCCAACCTGCCCAATCAGGACGAGGTGTTTCCCGATCGCGAGCATTTCGGCCGCATCTTCTACAACCAGGCCAACATGTCGGCGGCCGGCATTCCGCAGATCGCCTGCGTCATGGGCTCATGTACTGCGGGCGGCGCCTATGTGCCGGCAATGTCGGACGAGACGATCATGGTGCGCAACCAGGCGACCATTTTTCTCGGCGGCCCGCCGCTGGTGAAGGCGGCTACGGGCGAAGATGTCAGCGCCGAGGAGCTTGGCGGCGCCGACGTGCACACCAGGCTGTCCGGTGTCGCCGACCACTATGCGCTGGACGACGAACATGCGCTGGCCATCTGCCGGCGCATCGTCAAAAACCTCAACCGGCGCAAGACTGTAAGCTTGACCTTACAGAAACCCATGCCGCCGCTTCATGACGCGCAGGAACTCTACGGCATCGTGCCGACGGATCTGCGCCAGCCCTATGATGTGCGCGAGGTGATCGCGCGCGTCGTCGACGGCTCCGAGTTCGACGAGTTCAAGCAGAATTACGGCACCACGCTGGTCACCGGCTTTGCCCATCTTCAGGGCATGCCGGTCGGCATCATCGCCAACAATGGCGTGCTGTTTTCCGAAAGTGCTGTGAAGGGCGCGCATTTCATCGAACTGTGCTGCCAGCGCAAGATCCCGCTGATCTTCCTGCAGAACATCACCGGCTTCATGGTCGGGCGAAAGTACGAGGCCGGCGGCATCGCCAAGGACGGCGCCAAGCTGGTGATGGCGGTTGCCACCGCCAAGGTGCCGAAGGTGACGATGATCATCGGCGGGTCGTTCGGCGCCGGCAATTACGGCATGTGCGGCCGCGCCTACTCGCCGCGCTTCCTGTGGATGTGGCCGAACGCGCGCATTTCGGTGATGGGCGGCGAACAGGCGGCGACCGTGCTGGCGGTGGTCAAGCGCGAGGGCATCGAGCGCAAGGGCGGTGAGTGGAGCGCGGACGAGGAAGCGAAATTCAAGAAGCCGATCCTGATGAAATACGAGCATGAGGGCCACCCGCTCTACTCCTCGGCGCGGCTGTGGGACGACGGCATCATCGATCCGGGGAAAACGCGCGAAGTGCTCGCGCTCAGCCTTTCGGCAGCGCTCAACGCCGACATCGAAGAAACGAAGTTCGGCGTGTTCAGGATGTAGATGAGCAAGTTCGGCGAACGGATACATGTCCACACCGGCGACATCACCAGGCTTGCGGTCGATGCCATCGTCAACGCCGCCAATTCCTCGCTGCTGGGCGGCGGCGGCGTCGACGGCGCCATTCACCGCGCCGCAGGCCCGGAGCTCGAATTCGAATGCCGGATGCTGAACGGCTGCAAGGTCGGCGAAGCAAAGCTTACCAAGGGCTATCACCTGCCGGCACGTTACATCATCCACACGGTCGGACCTGTCTGGCAAGGCGGCGGAAAAGGCGAAGCCGGGCTGCTCGCCTCCTGCTATATCAGGTCGCTCGAAATCGCCGCCGCCAGGGATTGCCGGACCGTGGCATTTCCGGCGATCTCCACCGGCATCTACCGTTATCCGAAAAATGAGGCGACGCAGATTGCCGTTGGCATCGCAGGTACCTTCGTCGGACAGAACTCAACGCCCGAAACAGTTATTTTCTGCTGCTTCGACGAGCCAACAGCTCAACTATACCGACAAGCCGTTGCTGCCATTGAAGGATGCTAGTCTGCATGGATAAGATGGTTCATCCACCTACGCAAAAGAAATTTTCGGTGAGCAGGCTGGCGGCACTGGAGAATAGACGCTATTGTTCATCCCGCATTGGGCAACGGGGATGGGGTAAAGATGAGGCCGAAATATTCGGGAAAAACGACTGCGTCGGTACTTGCAGTCTTGCTTATATTTGCGGTACCCGGCGTTGGCGCCGCGGCATCGCTGGCGGGAAGCAAAGGCGACATCCATTTCTATCCGTATTTGCCGAAAAGCCCGAAAGACCAGTGCACCATGGCTTACAACGCCTATGTGGCCGCCGGCGGCCATTCGGCCTATGCGACCACGCCCTATGCCCGGATCCGTTCGTTGTACATCATCTGCGGCTCGGGCTTGAATGCACCGTCACAGAAGGCTGCCGAAGAACGGGCGATGAAATCCTGCGAGTCCGCCCGCAGCCATTACAAGGTCATTACAGGGGCGGGCTGCGAAGTTGCGGCATCGAAGTAGGCCGACAAGCATCGGCTTGGGCATTTTTCAAATGGGCGGCGCAAGATGAAATCGACACGCATCAAACGAATTACTGTATCGATGCTTGCCGGCCTGCTCGTATTTACGGCACCCGGTATCGGAGCGGCTGGATCGCTGGCGGGCAGCAAGGGAGACACCCGATTCTGGCCTCCGTTGTCACTGAATCCAAAGGAGCCCTGCACGAAGTCGTACAACGCCTATGTCGCGGCGAGTGGCCACTCGGCCTACGCGACCACATTCTACTCGCGCGTCGACGATCTTTACATCATCTGCGGTGCGCGGCTGAACGCGCCATCTCAGAAGGCCGCGGAAGAGTTGGCGTTGCGAAGCTGTCAGGTTGGCCTGAAAAAGTGGAAGGTTCAGACCGCGAGCGGCGGCTGCAAAATCGCGGCTTCGAAATAGGCTCATTCCTGCCAGACCGGCGCCGCCCGAGACAAACCCGGGAGGCTCCATGTTCGCCAAGATCCTGATCGCCAATCGCGGCGAGATCGCCTGCCGGGTGATCCGCACCGCACGTAGGCTCGGTGTGCGCACGGTTGCCGTCTATTCCGACGCGGATTCCGAGGCTCTGCATGTCGAGATGGCCGACGAGGCGGTGCATATCGGTCCCTCGCCCGTCGGCGAAAGCTATCTGCGCGGCGACAGGATTGTTGCGGCGGCGCTGGCGACCGGCGCCGAGGCCATCCATCCCGGCTACGGCTTTCTCTCGGAAAACCCCGATTTCGTCGACCAGGTGGTGGCGGCGGGATTGATTTTCATCGGCCCGTCGGCTGCCTCGGTCCGCGCCATGGGTCTGAAGGACGCGGCCAAGCGGCTGATGGAAAAGGCCGGCGTGCCGGTGGTGCCGGGCTATCATGGCGAGGCGCAGGAGATCGTGCTGCTGGCGTCCAAGGCGCGTGAGATCGGCTATCCCGTGCTGATCAAGGCGCGCGCCGGCGGAGGCGGCAAGGGCATGCGCCGCGTCGAACATCCCGAGCATTTTTCGGAAGCGCTGTCAGGCGCACGGCGCGAGGCCAAGGCCGCGTTCGGCGACGATCGCGTGCTGGTCGAAAAATATGTCGACAAGCCGCGCCACATCGAGGTCCAGGTGTTCGGCGACAATTTTGGCAATGCCGTGCATCTCTATGAGCGCGACTGCTCGGCGCAGCGCCGCCACCAGAAGGTGATCGAGGAAGCGCCGGCGCCCGGCATGACGCCGGCGCTGCGCAAGGCGATGACGGAAGCGGCGGTCAAGGCCGCCAAGGCGATCAGCTATTCGGGCGCCGGCACCATCGAATTCATCGTCGACGCCTCGCAGGGGCTGAAGGCCGACCGTTTCTGGTTCATGGAAATGAACACCCGCCTGCAGGTCGAGCATCCCGTCACCGAAATGGTCACCGGCACCGACCTGGTCGAGTGGCAGTTGCGGGTAGCCGCCGGCGAAAAGCTGCCGAAGACGCAGAGCGAAATCACGCTTTCCGGCCACGCCTTCGAGGCGCGCATCTATGCCGAGGACGCGGCGAAAGGGTTTCTGCCGGCGACCGGCACGCTGCATCACCTGGCGTTTCCCGACAACGCGCCCGAAGGCGCCAGCATGCGCATCGAGACCGGCGTGCGGGCCGGCGATGCGATCTCGCCCTTCTACGATCCGATGATCGCCAAGCTGGTCGTCCACGCCAAGGACAGGCAGGCGGCACTCGATGCGCTCGGGACTGCGTTGTCGCAGACCGAGATTGCCGGCTCGACCGTCAACACCGCCTTTCTCGCGGCACTTGCCGCGAACACCGATTTTTCGGCCGGCGACGTCGATACCGGCCTGATCGGCAGGCATCAGGAAGCGCTGACCGCGGTCGCCCCGCCGCGCAGCGAGATCGTTGCCGCGGCGGCCCTTGCCGCGGCGGGCGCCGGTGCCTTGCCGCCGTCGAACGATCCGTGGTCGTCGCTTGCCGGCTATGCGCATTTCCACAGCATTGCGCGCCGCACGCGCCTGCGCCATGGCGAGGACGATATACTGGCGCGTGTTTCAGTGCGGCCGGACGGGCGCTTCGAGGTGGCGCTGGACGCGCCCTATGACAGCGTCAATTCGCATGATCTTCGCGCCGCCCCTCGCCTTGCCCGCTGGCCAGGCCACGTCACCGTCTTCGAAGGCGCGGTCGGCTACAGTTTCTTCGTCCCGGATCCGCTGGCGCGCACCGACGAGGCGGCCGCCGCTTCCGGCAGCCTGCGCGCGCCGATGCCAGGCGTGGTCAAGCTGGTGCGCGCGGCAAAGGGCGAAAGGGTGATCAAGGGCCAGCCGCTACTGATCCTGGAAGCGATGAAGATGGAGCACACGATCGCGGCCAGCCATGACGGCGTGATCGCGGAAATCGCCACCGAGGGCGCGCAGGTCACCGACGGAACGGTGCTGGTGCGCTTCGTTGAAGAGGCTGCATAGCCGGCTGGAGGCTTGAACGAAAAATGGCCAGGACAAGCCCGGCCATTTCCTTGAGTACGCGGACGATTACTGCGCGATTGGCGCGTATTTGCCGTCATGCCACTGGTTGATGTCGTAGCTGGCGTTCTTCAGATCGCCCTTCTCATCAAAGGTCACGTCGCCGACCACGGTGCTGAAAGGCGTGCCGTTCTTCAGCGCTTCGGCTACCTTGACCGGATCGTCCGTTCCGGCGCGCTTGACGCCCTCTGCAAACGCCTGAACGACGGCGTAGGAGAACAGCGTAAAGCCTTCCGGCACGAAGCCGCCCGCCTTGATCTTGGCGATGGCCTCCTTGGCTTCCGGCTTGGCCTGCGGGTCCGACGGGAAGACGAACAGGGTGCCTTCACCGGCGGGGCCGGCGACCTGCCAGAATTCCGGCGAGGCGATCGAGTCCGGCATGATCAGCTGGAACTTGACGCTCTGCTCGGCCGACTGACGCAGGATAAGCCCGGCTTCCGGGTGATAGCCGCCGAAATAGACAACGTCGGCCTTGAGGTCCTTCAGCTTGGTGACGAGAGCCGAATAATCCTTCTCGCCGGCATTGATGCCTTCATAGTCGATCTCCTTGAGGCCACCGGCATTCATCGTCGCCTTCACGGCATCGGCAACGCCCTGACCGTAGGCGCTCTTGTCATGCAGGATAACGACATTCTTGCCGGCATATTTCTTGGCGATCCACGGGCCAATGAAGGCGCCCTGCGCGTCGTCACGCGTATAGAGACGCATGATCGTCGGCCAGCCGGCCTTGGCGGCGGCATCGGTCAGCTCGGGATTGGAAGAGGCCGGGCTCATCATCAGCGCGCCGGCCTCGGCGTAGACGGCGGAAGCCGGGATGCTCGAACCTGAACAGGCATGGCCGTCGATAAACTTGACGCTGTTGGCAACGATCCGGTTGGCCACCGAAACCGCCTGCTTGGGATCGCACTGGTCGTCCTCGATGTCGAGCTTGATCATCGAGCCGTTGACACCGCCGGCGGCGTTGATCGCGTCGGCGGCTGCCGTTGCGCCCTGCTTGAACTGGTCGCCGATCGTGGCGAGCTGTCCGGTCATCGGGCCGACCACCGAAATGGTGATGTCATCGGCAAAGGCAACCGGCGCGCTCATCATCAGGCCAAATACGGCCGCGCTCAAAATACCCGTTTTTTTCATGGTGATAGAACTCCTCCCACACTCGCGCAGCCGCTCTGGCCGCGCTTCTTTCCGAAGGCGGGACAATTTCATCCTTCATTGGGCCTGTCTAGGCGCATCGGCGCCGCTCGATTGGGCCTCATCAACGCAAAAAGCCACGCCAGCCTGTTCCGGCCGGTCGTGGCTTTTTGCTCGTAGCAGTCCCCATGCGCCCCCGCGCCACGAAAACCTGCCCGCCGTCCCCATTGTGCACGACTGGACCGTGCCGGCCTGCCGCGTTCTTGTTCTTTCATGGTCGGCCGTCTTGTCGCGGCCTTGTCGTTTCACCGGTTCCGACCGTCTTTGCGGTCTTGATCCCGGGGCTTCCCTGTTTTCGATAATCTGCCTGCGATAATCTGCTCGCGATCTCAGTGCATCGTCATCCATTCGCGGGCTTCGCGCAGCGCCTTGGCGATCTCGACCTTGGACATTGCGGCCGACAGTTCCGAGCGCAGTTCCGCGGCGCGGACCGAGCCCTTGATGGCGGCGATGTTGAACCATTTGTGGGCGGCAACGACATCGGTCTCGCAATCGCGGCCGGTCGCATACATCATGCCCAGTTCGAAAAGAATGTCGGCCTGGGCAGTTGCCCCCATGGCGCCGAAGCCGGCTTCAAGCATTTCAAAACGTGCCATTTTAGTCCCCTGTCTGGCTCCCGAGAGCGGGCCTCTTCTGTCCCCCGGTGTTCCCTGGGGAGCCGCTCTTTCGATGCTTCCGAGAATGAGGCCGAGCCTTGAATCCGTCGTTAAATGGCGTGCTTAATTTGGAGAAAACAAAGCTAAAACAAGAGGTAAACGCGGAAATTCGTTAAGGATACAAAGTCAGCAATCCCGCCGTTTTTCGATCGATTTGACGAAAATTTGCAAGGCGCCGATCAACACTCTGCTAACCACGCAAACCAAAGCCAACGCCTCGATCGTTTCATTTTCACGGGCTGCGCTCTCCCGACCCCGCATGAAAATTGCGAAACCTTCCGTCGCGGCACGCTTTTGTTTTGCCGGGAGCTGGATTAGCTTACGTTTGCGTAAGCGGCAGAGAGGCGGCTGCCCCATCTAAACCAGGGAGGACAGATATGTTTCGCAAAGTGAGCTTGGCCCTGGCGGCCGCCGTGATGATGGCTGGTGCGGCTTGGGCCGATCCGATCGAAGGCAATTGGAAGACACAAGCCGGCGACACAGCAGTAATCGGCGGCAGCGGTTCATTCTCCATCACGCTGAAGACCGGCAAATATGCCGGGAAGACCATCGGTTCGCTCAAGGCGGCCGGGGGCAACAAATATGCCGGCAACATCACCGATCCGGCAAACGACAAGACCTATTCGGGCAAGGCAACACTGTCGGGCACCTCGCTCAAGATGAGCGGCTGCGTGCTCGGCGGGCTGATCTGCAAGAGCCAGACCTGGCATAGACTTTAATTCTGCAGAGTGGTATTCGGCGGTCTTCCAAGGCAACAAGGGAGACCGCCTAGCCATGCTACAGCCCCGCGAACTTAAGGGCCGCAACGCGATCTCGTACGCCCGCTGGTCATCAGGCAAGCAGGCGCAGGGCGATAGCCTAGCTCGACAGACCAAAAATGCCGAGGCCTTCTGCGCCACATTCGGCCTCACCCTCAACAAGCAGTTGAAGGACGAAGGCGTGTCAGCCTTCAAGGGTGGCAACCTCGACCTTGAGGCCAGCCTTGGGCAGTTCATTGCCGATGTGAAGGCAGGGACCATCCCAAGCGACACAGTTCTCCTCTTAGAGAACCTCGACCGCTTCTCGCGCATTCATCCCATGGATGCCCAACCGGTCCTGGCGGACTTGCTTAAGACCGGCCTCACCTTGGTGACCCTGCAAGACCAGAGGGTCCACACCTATACCGATTACCGCGCCAACTTCGCCAGCCTCATGATGTCGCTCATGTCCATGCAGGCCGCCTATGAGTACAGCGCCAAGCTGTCGCATCGGGTGGGCGAGGCGTGGTCCCGCAAGGCCGAGAAGGCCCGTGCAGCTGTCGCAAGCGGCGGGGCAAGGATCAAGGTTGCAAAGGTCCCCTTCTGGATTGACCGGGAGACCAACGAGTTGAACGCACGGGCCGAAGACGCGCTGCTTCTCTTTGAACTGGCCAAGGAAGGGCACGGCCAGCAATCCATTACGCAGATGCTGAACACGCGCGGCATTCCCTCTCCTTCTGGAAAAACATGGGCGCAAGCCGTCGTAGGCGAAGTCCTCCGCTCTCCAGCCGCCTATGGATGCCTTGTCCTCAAGGGCGAGGAGGTGCCGGGCTATTTCCCCGCGCTTATCAGTGAGGCGGAATGGCTGGCTACCCGACAGCGCACCAAGGCCCGTCGACACAGCCGACAGGTAGGGCGGACATCAAATCTGTTTTCTCGCATGGTCCACTGCGGACACTGCGGCTCCCCGATGGTCCTCACGTCGTCCAGGAAGGGCGGTGCGGTATGGGGTTATTTCACCTGCACGGGAAAGACGTTCAAGCGCACGGGATGCACCGCACCCAACTGGCGCTATGACCAGTTCGAGCAAGTGATGATTGACCGGATTGGGTTCCTAGCCATTCCTACACCGCAAGACCAGACGGCTCCCGATCTCTCACAGGAAATTGAGGAAACTATAGGTGCCCTTGAGGCCAAGCGCGAGAACGCCCTTGCTGGTGCCCTCGACGCTGAAACCGCCGAAACTCGCAAGGCCTTCTCAGGGAAGGCGGATGAACTCACCCGCCAGATCGAGGCCAAGCGTCGGGAGATAGTAGCCATCCGCGAGAATGACGCGAGATACCGTGAGAGTGCGGCGGCTGTGGTGGACTTTGAAATGGACCAGGACGAAATCAGGCGGCTCGCTGACGAAGACCGGAAGGGAGCCCAAGGGCTCATCTCCAGCCTCGTAAAGCGCATCGAGCTTGAGAGCGACAGCAAGACCCTCAGGCGGGCGGTTGTCACCATGCGAAGCGGCTACAGCCACGCCCTTGTTTTCGACAGCACAGGGGAGCCGGGTGGTTAGGTTGCCATACTGCACATACTAATTCATCAAAACGGCCCCAATTGTTTGACTTCGTTGGGTTTTCTGGAGTGGTCCGTAATTACCCACCCATCTAGAACAGAGAAGACTCGAAAGCGTGGGACGATTAGGGGCCCATACTGAGAAGAAAACGCCTTCCATTAGCGCGAGCTTAATTCGCAATGCCGAGACATACGAACGCCTGAACGGGCGTGTCCTCACGCCTGCTCCCTGTTTTTGCCTTGGTGGTCCCTTCTGATCGCCGGCATCTCATCTACATCTTGCGCTACAGCGCCGCACATAAACAACATCTAGGAACCCATGACCTATACCGCGTCGGCGGAGATCACCGCGACCATTGACGCTATGCGCGCCACTCCCATCAAGGCCTCACTAGCTGCCACGTTTCCAACCCATGGACGCCATTGGGGCCGCCATTCTCCCCTGCCCGTCCGCATCACCCGCGCCGCGCGCCGTCTTGCCTACGTCGGCGGAATGGTGCCGGAAGGATGCAGCCAAAAAGACATGGAAAGGGTCCGATGCAACCACCGCATCTCTGTCGATGCGATCAAGGAAATCCTCGGGACACTCTGGTCCTTCCGGCTCCTCGGGTGGCTCCCTTCGGACACCGTCTATCTGGATTACGAACAGATCACCGAGACCGTGACCGCTGGCACCCGTCGCCCCAAAGACACCCAAGACCTCATGCCGGACTGGTTCATCCGCCGTCACACGGTCGATGAACTCAAGGCATTTCGAGACGGCAAGGACGCATAGGACTGGGCAAATTGCCCATGTAGCGTTGCCCATGCCACCTCCCCTGACCCTTTATCTGATGAAGGGCTGCCTTGCCCGTGTAGCGTTGCCCTGCCACCCCTCAGCCCCCTCATCTGACGAGGGGTCACACGCTATTTCTCAATCTTTTCCATGAAAGGTTCCAAATGACGGAACAGATAACCACCCCCGAGGCCCTCCGGTTGATCCGACTGGCTCTCGAAACCAACGGGTCCACGCCACCCCCTCCTCTCCCGACGCACCTCGACCTCAAGGGACCCATCGGTCCCACGCGCGTCACTTCAATGACAAGCGTGTTCCAGCCCCGCGAACTCGATGGCCGCAAGCTGGAGGGCGAGCGTCACATTGAGACCCTCATGGCCGCTATCGGCTCCCCGTCCAATCCCACCTACCTCGACCCGCTTGTTGTCTGGTGGGGTGGTGACCGCTGGTTTGTGATCGATGGCCATCACCGTCGCCATGCCTATCTCCGGGCAGGCGTTCACAAGCGCATCCCGGTTGAAATCTTCGAGGGGACCCTTGAGGAGGCCTTGGCGTTCGCCGTCGAGGCCAATTCCAAGGACCGTCTGCCGATGACCCTTGCCGAGAAGCTGGACCGAGCATGGTTCCTCACGGTCACCACAGACTTATCCCGCGACCGCATTCGCCGCAGTTGTTCCGTAGCGGATGGCACCGTCAAAAACATGCGCAAGGTCCGTGATGCCCTCGGAGAGACAGGTGCATCCCAAGAGCATCTCATGTCCCTCACATGGCAGGAGGCCCGTGACGAGTTGCAGGGTTTCGCGCCCAAGGAGCCGACACCCGACTGGCGTTCCAAGCTGGTCGCCGATTATGAACGCCGTCTCCGCAAGACCTTCGGCTCCCAGTTGTTCAAGAATGCCGACATCCTCGCCGAGGCTCTTGTGGTTCTCGATAAGCGTTTCCCCGAGTGGCTCCTTGAGGCACCCGCGTTCAGTGAGCATGTCGCGGCCAACCTAGATCGCTTGATCGAGGAACGGGACAATCCAGACTATTGAGCCCGCTTGGCATTTTGCCCATGTAGCGTTGCCCAGTTCGTGAGCCTTGGGCAAACCGCTAGGCAACACACAACTTCACGCCTCCCTCGCGGAGGCTCTCCACATCCAACCACATAGGAGGTCGCTATCTGCGATCTAGGTCTTACCCTCGGCATCGCTGCCGGGATCGCTAATGCTGCGGGTCAGGCATCTGCCGCCGCTGCCAACTCCAAAAACATCCAACAGCGCTACAATGTGGCTCAGGCTTCCAACGAACATGACTTCGTTATCAAGGCCAATGCCGCCAACAAGGAAGGCTATCAGGCCACCCTTGAGGGTGATCGCGCCAAGTCAACCGCCATCACCTCGGGCGTTGGCATGAATGGCAACACCGCTGGCCTCCGGCTGGCCGAACAGTCCCGCCAATCCGCCTTGTCCATAGCCAACGCCAGGGACCAGCGGGAGGGGGCAAAAGCCAACTACATCATGCAGGGCAAGGCTGACCAGCTTGGGGCGCAGGACGCACTCAACAAGCAGCAAATGAACCCCATGACCACGTTCTTGGACGTCGCCACATCGGGTCTCAAGAACTACGGCGCATTCCAGTAGACCCCAAGGAACCCGATGGCATCTCCCGTCACCTCGGGCCCCCCCCGCGATTGGCGCGTGGGTGCCCAATCTGTTTTCAACGCTCGGCAACTTCGCTGCCGCCAAGTCACCAACGAGACCAAGCCTTGCGACTGCCCCGGCTGCACCCGGAAACGCTGCGGAGTCTCCCGTTACTGTGGTCCTCATAGGGACGCTGCCAGCAAGCGGGGTGATCCCTTGGCCCGTCTTCCCTCCCGCAACGAACTGGCCATCTTCAAGAAGGCGATTGACCTGTACATGCAGACGGACCCTAAGTTCGCCGCGCGTGTGGGGGTGGACCTCAGGGGCCTTGAGAACCGCATGGTTCTCCCTCCGTCCTTCTGCTTGAGTGTATCTGACCTCCACTCAAAGCTGCCCCAGATCGCAAAGGCCAAGGGTCTCCTCGCCAACTGGCAGCACAAAGACCACCGTACCTATACCGAAGCGATCATTCACGCGCTGGCCCTCATCGGGTGGATGCATCTCTACTTCCATTCCGGACAGGCCGGGGGCCTCTGGGAGAACCGCAGCCGGTTCCTTGAGACCCGCGCGGGTGCCCTCCTGGGGGACTTCCGCAAGACCATCGGCACAACCACGCTGGTCAGGAAGGCCTCAGGGGCAACCCATCGCCACCTTGGCCGCGACTTCGTACGTCACGCCCAGCAGACACATGGCAAGGACTTCTGGTCCTCGGCTGTCTCCACCAACGACGGTCATTTAATGACCCTCCTCGATTACACCCGAATGGCCCTTAAGGCCGCGCAGCTTCTTTAGGAAACCCGCTATGTCCAATTACTTCGACCACACCGCAACCGAAACCATGCGCATGCCCAACCCCATGGACGACAGGTCCGGTTGGTCCCCCACAAGTAACCCCAACTACGCCAGCGGCTCCGCTACCGGTCCTGCCCCCGAGGGCAAGATCTTTGTTGCCGGTCTCAACACCTATGTCGATGCCGACATTGCCGAACAGCTTGGCCTCGCCGGGTCCCTAAGAAATTCTGAGGGTCAGACCCATGACATGGTCCACACCCGCAATGAAGCGGCTTTCAATCCTCTTGCGATTCCGGCTGGCGACGATCCGCTCGAACACATCGACATCGACGAACTGTCAGACGAAGACCTTGAGGCACTCCAGCAAGAGCTTGAGATTGAGACCGACGACCTCGAGCCATCACCGTCCGAAACTCTCGACCAGATTGCCGAGTGCTTCACGCCTGAGGCCTTCGAGGCTGGCGTTGATGCCATGGTTGAAACGGGCGACTTCAACGACACGTTGGCCCGTCTCTCTGAGGCCACCGGGTTGGACGAGGCCACAGCGTCAACTCTTGTCGAGACAACGGTGATGGAGGCAACCCCAATTGCAGCCGCACAGATTGGCGGCGAGCGTTGGAGTTCAATGCTCTATGCGGCCACCAGGACCGACGACAGCTTGGCCCGGCGCATCGTGTCGGATGTGGTGACTGGTCGGTTGGACCCTGCCCGACTGGCGAACGCCTATGACATCTGGTGGCAGTCGCTGCCCGATGCCGACTGAGCGAGGGCAACCCATGCTCGGCTACATCGCTACCGCTTATGCGGTCACTACCCTAACCGCGACTTTGCTCGCCGTACTCCAATTCTGAATTTTGAAAGGAACCCACCACAATGGCAAAGAAGCCAATGACCCGCGAGGAACTCCTCGCCCAACTCGAGACCCTCGACAATTCCACCGAGATCAGCAAGCTCAATGCCGAGGTGTCCCGGCTGAGCGAGGAGAACGCCTCTCTGGTCGCCCAGCGCCAGGAACTAGAGCGCCAGCTTAAGCATGAACGCGAGGCCCTCCAGTTAGTCCGCGAGGCCGTCCGCAAGGTTGACGTTCGGACACGGTCCCACGGGGCAGACAGGCCCGGCCATGCCGAGCTTGCCGCAGCTGCCGAACGCGCTGGTCGCATGGAATGGGCAGAGGTGCAGCTTGGTGTCCAAAAGGGCACCCACGATCCCGCAACGGGGCTGCCCTATACCGCTGAGACAAAGCCGCAGCGCAGTTTGATCGCTGGGGCGCCAAAGGTAACTCAAACGGAACTGGACTCATTCTTTCCGTCTCTCAGCGGCCTTGAAATCGACGTGACGGCCAACGCCGACGCTCTGCTCGATGCCGACCTAGCCGATCATAAGAACGCGTTGGAGATTGCCACCGCAGAATAACGAACAATACAGTTCCCGCGCTTCTCCCTGCCCCCCTTTCGTATCTCAAATTCGGTTTGAGGGGGTGGGAGGGCGCGCGGGGGTCCTTTAGGTGCCCATGGTTTTCGTCACGGTGAATGCAGGGGCAGCGATCAATCTCTGCGGGGTAGTGGCCGCGTCAGGCCTGCCCGCTTCCTGAGGACGTGAAATGCCTTCAGGATGATCTTGTCCTCCTCTGCTTCAGATGTTTCAACTTTCTCCTCGAAGGACGCCTCCTCGGCGTGGAAGTCATGCGCTCTCGATGGCATGTGCTTCCATCCCCACTGACATGCCTCCCAGTGGCTTTCGCAGTTCACGACACGCTGTTCGATAGCTTGTCCGTGCTTCCCGAAAAATACGATTTTGTAGCTAGTCATGGTCTCGGCTTTCCAAAGCTTGGCTTGATTGCCGATGCCCATTTTTCATAGATCGAAGATAAAAAAAATAGGCTCCTACGGAGACATTCCGGTAGCGGAGAGGTTCCGCTAGTGGAGGCAAATGCAGGGGATCATGTAGCGATGTCACGCAACTGTTTGGCAGCAGGGCTAGAGCCGTATCGAACTTCACCGCACGCAGTTCTGGCGTAGGCTTGGCCGAGCTTTCGGCCGCCAGCCATTTCTCGTGGATCGAAGTACGCGGAGACAGATTCGCGGGCTTCCAAGCGGCGAGGCCACGGTTTGCGGTCTATAAGGATGGGCAGAGCGACCGCTGCTCGAGTCCGGCTCTTTATGGTGTTGCCGTCAAGCGTGAAACCAACTTCGGTGACCGTCACGGCGAAATTACTCAAGTTCACCACCTCAATCGAGAACATCATTTCACCAGCTGGAACTCCTATCGCGTACGCGGGCTTGACACGTAGTCGGACGCGACCCGCACTGATCGCCTGCCATGTGTTCATAATCCCTAGCCCAGCGCCCAGAAGCGCCACACCCATTGTGATTGCGTTGTTCCAAAAGACAGTGTCCATCAGCCCCCTCCCCCAAAACTATCAATCCTAAGCGAATTTGCCTGGGAAGGGCCAGATCGCTCTGTCACTCCATGTCCGGGACATCGCCACCCAGAAAGAGTATAGGATGCGTTGCGAGCGGTGCGGCAAGAACGATTTCATGCACGCCGAGACTCAGAACCCGTCGGCAAGTGAACGGCAGGGCATCCGAGTAAGGCGGCTCGCGGAAATCAAGTTGATACGGCGGGTGGTCTGGCGGGATGAAAACTGAATGCTCAAGGTTGACCGCACCGCGAGTTGGGGGCTCGCCGCCCCCCAACCGGCTGGCCGGTGAAATGGCTTGGAAACTTGGACTCTGCTATAGCGTCGGGACTCAGGAAATGCATTGAGTACAGACATTCATCTTGAAACAACCATTGCGGAGGTGCGCTGGTGTCGACAAAGCAGTTCATTGCACTTCTCACCTCGCACGTGGCTGGCGACGAAGATCAATTCATGTCGATAGCCCTACAGGTGGCTGCGCAAGAGGCACGAGATGGCAACACTGCAGACGCCGAGAAGCTGAAGCGGCTCGTCCAGCGTATGCGCGAGCGCGGGACCAACCCGCCAAAGGGCCAATCGGTAATCCCCCTCGCACGGCCACGAGCAGAACTTCAAGAGCTTGTTCAAAGCTCCTATCCGAAGACTAGACTTGATAGCATGGTGCTGGCCGATAGCGTTCGGGCTCGGCTCGACCGTGTGGTGCGGCAGCAGTCGGAACGGGCCCTGCTGCGCAACCATGGGCAGGTACCTGCAACCCATCTTCTACTAGTGGGCCCGCCTGGCACCGGAAAAACGATGACAGCTTCCGCCCTTGCTGGTGAACTCCGCCTTCCGCTTTTCACCGTCAGACTTGATGCCCTCTTTAGTCGCTTCTTCGGCGAGACGGCTGGCAAGCTTCGTCTCCTATTCGACCAAGTTGCGAAGACAAGGGCGGTCTATCTCCTTGATGAATTTGATGCGATGGGCACAAGCCGTGGTGATACCAACGATGTGGGCGAAATCCGACGGGTGCTCAATTCGGTCCTGACCTTCATGGAGGAGCCGAACGCGACAGATAGCCTTGTTGTGGCGGCAACCAATCACCCCGAGATCCTCGACAAGGCTCTGGCAAGGCGGTTCGATGAGATCGTTGAGTATGACGTGCCCGATCACCAAGCAGCCCGCGCGATCCTCGCCCGTAGGCTTGGGCGGCTAAAGATGACGGCAAAGGCGTGGGCTGAAATAGCGAGCGCTTCAGAGGGCTTGAGCCAAGGTGAGTTGGTCCGCGCGGCTGATACCGTCGTTAAGGATGCGATTTTGGGAGGGGCTGAAACCCTTTCGGTGTCGGCGCTTCGTGCGGCACTCAGCGACCGCATTGCATTCAAGGGACGACTGAAGGCCTATCGCTGATAGTTCCCGGGGGGATTGAATGGCTGACGACGGTGAGGGCTTCTCAGCGCACAATTTGACGCACATTCGCATTGAGGCTTTCCGTGCGCCTGCACAATACGAGTTCCCTAACAAGCCCCAAGATCGCAAGCCGCGCCGCGACGACTATCACGCTCACGCACAACTTCTCATTCAGCATGTCACTGCTGCCCTTGGCGCCATACCTGCGCCCGATCATGATGCACGGGTGCCCATAGTTGGGCAGAAGCGGGGCGCCATTGTTGAGCTTGAGACGATGGTCCCCGCCAGTCACCGGAACGGGCCGACCAAAACCCCAGCGCTGGACTATCCCGCCCAGGACATTTTGGTGCTTCGATCCACGCGACAGGATGACAGGACGGAGCGGGCTGTTCTCTTTGTCCCCGACGACGCACGTGACTTCCTTCTCGGTCGCATAAACGCCTATGGCGCCGAGAACTTGGGCAACAAAAAGCGCCCTGATGTCCCGAAGTTCGAGCCCATCGAAGTCATACGAGTTGCCGAGGCCCGGGCGCTTTTCGGAAGTGATGTAGATTTCAACGTGCCGGAGCCGAAGTGGTGGGAACTGTGGGTAAGGGAACCTTCGACAGAAAAGCCCGGCCCTCGCACCAATGCCGTGGTTCAGGAGGCTCACAATTCGAACCTCGAAGTACACAACGAGAGCCTGAAATTCCCCGACTCCGAAGTCGTCTTCGTTCACGGCCCGGCTGGGGCCTTAGCCGCGTTTCTTGCACGCATCCCCGGTGCTGTTTGGGAGGCTCGGAAGGCCCAGGGCAGCATTGAGCCTTTCCTAAAACTCGACGGTGACGGATTTGGGCAACACGATTGGGTCAACGAACTAGTTGGTCGCACTCAAGGTCCCGGTGACGATGCTCCCGCCGTCTGCGTCATAGACACAGGTGTCGCTGCAGGTCACCCGCTCATCACTCAAGGTGTCGCTGGAGCGTGGACCATCAATGACCAATGGGGCACGGACGACCATCATCCACATGGGGGCCACGGGACGCCGATGGCTGGAACGGTTCTCCACGGGGATCTTGTTTGGCGAATGAACGACAATCAGCCTGTGGTCCTCAGCCATCATGTAGAGTCGGTGAAGTTCCTACCACCGCACGGCTTCCCGCCTAACCGCCCCTCGGCTTATGGCCTTGTCACCCAATCTGCTGTTTCGATCGCAGAAATCCACCGGCCAAATGTTCCGAGGAGCTTCTGCCTCGCCTCGTCGACGAACCTCTTCGCCCCTGACTCTCCCTCATCGTGGAGTGGGGCGCTGGATCAAATCAGCGCGGGGTCAATGCCCGGCGAGCGCGATAGTAACTTTGCTGCCAAAGATCACCCGAAGCGACTTATCCTAGTGGCAGCCGGTAACGTGATTGGCGGACCCCGCACACAGGTCGAACAACACCATACCATCGAAGACCCGGCACAGAGTTGGAATGCGCTGACGATAGGTGGATACACAACAAAGAGCGAGTGGGTCTGGAATTTAACGCCACTCGCAGCCGTGAACGACAAGAGTCCGTTCAGCACCGGCTCACAGAACCTCGTAGGAGAACTCACACCGATCAAACCTGAGGTACTCTTTGAGGCCGGGAACATGATGGTCAACCAAGCAGAGGACTGTGATTGGCACCCGGCCGTTTCCGTTCTTTCTACCGGTTCTAACTTGGATGAAGAACCATTGGTGCCCTTCTGGGCGACCAGCGCGGCGACGGCGATGGCAGGCAACTTTGTGGGGCAGCTCAAGGCCGCAGTGCCTGGCTTGTGGCCGGAGACCTATCGCGCATTGGTAGTGCAATCCGCTGACTGGCCCGCTCCAATTCGCAAGAGGCTGATCGGTACGGGCGCACACTGGAAGGGCACAAGCAAGGGAGCCAAGCAGCTCATTCTTCGGGACGTGGGCTTCGGCGTGCCAAACCTTGGCCGCGCGGTTGCCTCGGCGCGCAACGACGTCACTTTGCTAGCCCAATCCGAAATTCAACCGTTTGCACTCACGCAAGGCGGCAACGCAGTGTTCAACGAGATGCATTTTTATGAGTTGCCGTGGCCGCGCCTAGCGTTGCAGGACCTTGAGAATGCCATCGTTGTTATGAAGGTCACGCTTTCCTATTTTGCAGAGCCCAACCTCTCGGGGCGAGCGGCGACACGGCCTGAGACTTACCGCTCCTATGGGCTGCGCTTTGAGTTGAAGAAGCGGCTGGAGACTGACGATGAGTTCAGGAAGCGCCTTAGTCGACCGGAGGAGGAAGCCGATGAAGATTCAGAGGAGCAGCCTATTGAGGCACCCAAGCAGCCCAACGAACCAAGCCATTGGCTCCTAGGGCCGAAGGCCGTGCAAGCAGGGTCTCTTCACTGCGACCTTTGGCGCGGCTATGCAGTTGACCTCGCTAGCCATGATCACATCGCAATTTACCCAGTCGGGGGATGGTGGAAGTCACATCTCGGGCAGAAAAGGGCAGCCGACAGGGCTCGATACTCGCTTACTGTATCCATCACTGCCGAAGGGGAGGAAGTGGACCTCTATTCGGAGATTTCCGCCAAAGTGGAAGCGAAAGTCGCAGCGGACCAAGTCGTGGTCGCAACACTGGAATTGGGGTGACCCGAAGCGCAGGATTGCACCTGATTGCCTGTTTCTAGAGCAAACGCAGTTGGTCGCCGGGCGTTGAGCCCAGCGGAAACTTAATCTGCGTGGCGGGCTTCTCGACGATCACAAGGGTGTCGTCAGGTGCCGTGCGCTGCAAGCCCTTCG
Organism: Mesorhizobium sp. P160219; assembly: GCF_057786095.1. Taxonomy (NCBI): domain Bacteria; kingdom Pseudomonadati; phylum Pseudomonadota; class Alphaproteobacteria; order Hyphomicrobiales; family Phyllobacteriaceae; genus Mesorhizobium; species Mesorhizobium sp. P160219. The sequence goes on along the minus strand of NZ_JBYNWG010000001.1, from coordinate 2,940,009 downwards.
CTTCCGACCAAGGGGCACTCAGCCATGTCTGGGTCTCCTCTTGCGTCCTCAGGATCACCGGCATCGCCTTCTCGTGGATCGGCTTAATAAGGGCGTTAGGTTCGGTCGTCAGGAACCCATAGACCTCATGATCGCCGGGACCGTCCTTCACCTTGCGCACCCCATGCCAAGGGGTCCATAGACCAGCGAAGAAGAACAGCGGACGATCCTCGTTTAAAGCAAACCAGTAGTTCCGCTGAATTCCGGTCTCGGGGTCCCTATCGCTCGGTGTCGGGCTCGGCTCCGCGAAGCTTGTCACCGGCACCACACAACGATGCTCGACACCGAGGTACGGCTGCCAATGAAAGTAGTTGGTCTTGCGAATGTTGGTGGTCCCGTAGTCCGCCTTGCCTTTCACTCGCTCTGGCGGTGACGGCATCCCCCACAGGAGGTTGGCGACCTCACGTTGCCCGTCTGCCGCATCGCGGACCACCGGGCCGAGTTGATTGGGGTAAATGTCAATGGACGGCTCAAGGTTGCCCAAGATGTCTCTCAAGGTGCCGGTCCACTGGCGGATGGCCTCTTGCGAGGTGGTGAGGTTGTAGAGGTTGCACATGCTCGCGAATGTGCCTCGGATTCCCAAGACTTTCTAGGACCCTGTCCAAAATGTCACTTGTTTCGTTTCCGGCATTTGCAGCCAACCCAGCTAGGGCATCCCGAACTAGCTCCCGGGGGTATCCCAAGGCTCAGGGACAGGACTGCAATGCGTCTCTCAGCAGGGGCATCGTGACTCCAGCCAGCGTACCGGTGTCGCTCTACAAGCTCAGAGGGAACCATCGAAACTCCTTTGAGTTTGGCGCCATGAGAGAACTTAGCAAAGCAGAGCAGGAGGCTATCTCGCGCCTCATTCGCAAGTGGATTAAGTCAGAGGCTGTCCGCCGTTACCTTCGCCACTTGCTGAAGCTGCCTGTCGAGACAGAGCTGCCCAGTAGACATCGATCCCTGCTCGACGAGATTGATCGAAACCGCACGGCAGATAGGCCACATTGGACGACAGCAACCTACCGGATTGTACGAAAAAACCACCCGGTGGCTTTCAGCGAAAAAGACCTTGACAGGGAACCTAAGTGGAAGTTGATTTCCGATTCGTCGCTGGCTGAAGTTCTGGGCGCTGGCGAGTGGGGAGGGTCTCCAACCTCCTGCCCCTCACGAGGGTCATGACGATGGGCAGCCAATCGGTGTTGTCGGTTGTCGTTTTGGAAGACGAGCCGCTGATTGCGCTCGATGTTGAAGACACATTGCGTGATGCCGGCTTCAATGTCTTGGCAGTCATGCCATCTTGCTCCGAGGCTCTTGAGTGGCTGCAATCAAATTCCCCCGATGTAGCCGTCCTTGATGTCGAGCTGAATGATGGAAGTTGCGAGGACATAGCCAAGCTCCTTTATGAGCGGAACATCCCGTTTGTTGTCCACTCGGGGAGCGTGTTCGATCCTCGCTACTACGACCCGATCTTCCAAAAGGGAACGTGGGTGTCGAAGCCCGCTGGGGAAGGTGATGTGACTAATGCAGTGGCGGCTTGTGTCTGCATGGCTACAGGTTAATGGATCTTCCCTGTGGCCTGTTTGTGTGGGTGTTATGCACAGAAAACCTTGGGGGTCCCGCATTGACGAGGCCTACGTTTGTAGGCACATGTAACCAATCCGGTGCGGGAATTTCCGTGCAGGATAAGGGTGCCGGTGGGGAACGCTGAGGTTTGGACACCCAGTGTCCCCCTCCGACTAGCGCAGTGTCGCTACCTCCACCCGGTTGGAATCAAGGCTTCATTGGCGCGGTTTCGACTGCACTATCTCCGGTGTAGGGCTTGCAGCGACTCCCTGACAAGGGTTCCAAGTGCAACAACCACAGGTATTTTGAGTTTTCCCCAAGTTGGCCCGTAGGGCTTAGAAGTCCTTAAATTGCCCGCCGGAGCTTCCCGGCCTCCCGCGCTGCCGACTCAAAGGGCTCCCTGACGCTCTCCGGGGGAGCCTCACCTGCTAACGCAGCGACACACGCCTCGACCGCCTTCCGCCATAAGGGTCCCCTTTGGGGCCAGCTCCTCAGATGCCCCCTGGACACTGTTGACATGCAGGGTGATCCCGACCCGCTCGGTGCTCACTGGGACATCTGGAGAGAACCAGAGGGTCACTCTAGGTACCACAAGGGGCCTCGTGTCAGCTTCTGCTTCATGTCCTGAGACTCCAAGATCGCCATCAGGTCCTCAGCGAATGTCTTGTCCAGATGCTCTGTCTGGACCCCCAGGAGGTCCGCAGGTTTCCCGGTGGTGCCGTCAACAACCGACCACAAGCCTCCAGGTTCCTCTAAGAGCGTGTAGCGCATGCGGACCTTTTTGCGAAAAATGCGTTTCCCTTTACGTATACACCAGAGACCCCAGTTCCCCCCGTGGCCCCCTAGAAGACCTGTGACGCGCGCATTGCGCTGCAGCGGTTAGGACCCGTGGGGAGCTATGCATCTGATGCATTCCGTAGAATAAAAGCTAGGTCTGGCACAAGCTCTGATCTTGCTGCTTTGAGTTGACCAACGGGGCCTTCACAGGCCCCGTTTTCTTTTGCAGGACGGTCCGCGCCATAGCGACGACCGTGCCGTTTGCGGCGGCGCAAACCCGAACCGATGCTCTCCCTAAAACATCGTCAATCACTTTGAACCGCAGATGAACGTCGGCATCAGCGCCGGTTCAGTCGCATCAGGGCATTTTGATGGCGTGTTCAAGGAGACACTCCGCAAATGCTCGCTCGCCGCTTCACCATCGTCTGCCTGTTGATGAGCCTGTTCGGGATGCTCTTCGCCATCCTCGTGGCCGAATCCGGCCGTCCGGCCCGTTCCTGGGATGCAGCCAGTTCCTGCCAATTCGATTGCATGAACCATTTTCGCCCCTGAGACGACAAAGACATAGATCCAAACAGAAAAGCAAAAGCCATGAACCGCATCGCCATCAACGCCCTCCAGACCCTTCGGCTCCTGCCGCGGGCGGCGCTCGTCCTGGTCGTGCTGTCGGCGCCGGTCCTGGCCATGCCAATGATGCGGGCCAATGCCGACACGACGATCGACGCGCCGGCGACGAAGAAGCATGGCGTCGGCTTTGTCTTGCTGGTCAGTCTGCAGCGCGGGTAAGGTGTGCCGGTATTAAGGTGATGCCGGCCTGCAAGTGGCGGCCTTGGTGCTCACATGCTTCGAGTACGCTCCGCTCCGGTTCTCGAAGCCAACCAGTTTGGTCGCTTCGCGCCCGTCCTCGACTCCGGCTCAGCCTTACCTGAATCTCAGCACACCTTGGGCGTGGACGAATAAATCGACCACTTGGCGGCAACCCTCCCCTCCCAAGTGCGGCCTCAAGTCTCTATATTGAGCCATGGAAAAGCGAATCTACCCACAAGCTATCGAATCGGTCGTCATGCCGGAGCCTTTCGGCAAGCAGAGCTTCGACGACGCCAAAAAGGCCGTGGCCGCCTTGCAGGTGCTCTACGACCGCAACACCAAGTTTCTGCGCGACTCCTTTGCCACGCTTGCCGCCGGCGGCGACGAAAGCAAGCGCTACCGCGCCTTCTACCCGGAGATCGGCGTCACCACCAATTCGTTCACCCAGATCGACTCGCGCCAGGCCTACGGCCACATGCCGACCCCCGGGCATTTCTCGACCACCATCACCCAGCCGGTGCTGTTCGAACGCTATCTCGTAGAGCAGCTTCGCCTGATCATGCGCAATCACGGCGTGCCGGTAACGGTTTCGGAATCGACCACGCCGATCCCGCTGCATTTCGCGTTCCTTGAAGGAACCCATGTCGATGGCGCCGCCGCCGACCGCATCAAACGGCCGATCCGCGACCTGTTCGACGTGCCGGATCTCGACGGCACCGACGACCAGATCGCCAACGGTACCTTCGAGGTCGCGTTCGGCGAACCAAGGCCGCTGGCGCCGTTCACGGCGCAGCGCATCGACTATTCGCTGCACCGCATGACGCACTACACGGCGACCAGCCCGCAGCATTTCCAGAACTTCGTGCTGTTCACCAACTACCAGTTCTACATCGACGAGTTCGTCGCCCGAGCGCGGGCCCAGATGGCTGAAGGCGGCCACGGCTATACCGAATTCGTCGAACCGGGCAATGTCATCACCAAGGCAGGGCAAAACGCGCCCAGCGAAGGCGTGGCGGCGCCGCGCCTGCCTCAGATGCCAGCCTATCATCTGAAGAAGCCGAACCATGGCGGCATCACCATGGTCAACATCGGCGTCGGCCCGTCCAACGCCAAGACGATCACCGACCATGTCGCGGTGCTGCGGCCACATGCATGGCTGATGCTCGGCCATTGCGCCGGCCTGCGCAACACTCAGGCGCTGGGCGACTATGTGCTGGCGCATGCCTATGTCCGGGAAGACCATGTGCTGGACGATGACCTGCCGGTGTGGGTGCCGATACCGCCGCTGGCCGAGATCCAGGTGGCGCTGCAGGAGGCGGTCGCCGAAGTCACCGGACTTTCCGGCTACGATCTCAAGCGCATCATGCGCACCGGCACCGTCGCCACCATCGACAACCGCAACTGGGAACTGCGCGACCAGCGCGGACCGGTGCAGCGGCTGTCGCAGTCGCGCGCCATCGCGCTCGATATGGAATCGGCCACGATCGCCGCCAATGGCTTCCGCTTCCGCGTGCCCTACGGCACGCTGCTTTGCGTCTCCGACAAGCCGCTGCATGGCGAGTTGAAGCTGCCCGGCATGGCGACCGAATTCTACAAGCGGCAAGTGGCGCAGCATCTGACCATCGGCATCAAGGCGATGGAGAAGCTGGCGGAAATGCCGATGGAACGGTTGCATTCGCGCAAGCTGAGAAGCTTTTCGGAGACGGCCTTTCAGTAGACCGGCTTGCCGTAAATGTTTGCCGCGAGGCGTTTCGTCATCTTGATTGGGCCGCATTTCAGCCGATAAAGGCCTGATACCTCGGCAATGTATTACCCGGTCTATGGGCAAAACCCGGTCTGATGGCACGCGTGCGAAAGATGATGGCTTCAATGGCGTTCCTGGCAATGCTCGGCCTCTCGGCCGCGCTTGTAGCCGGGTTCTTTGGCGCACTGCATCCGGCCTTCGATTCCTTCGCCCATTTCCGCATCCATTTTGCCGTGCTGATGGGGCTGATTGCGCTGCCGCTGCTCGCCACCTCGTTTCGCCTGCAGGCGGGCGTGGGCCTGCTGCTGGCCGTGGCCGCCTTCGCCAGCACGTTGAGCACCTTGCCGCGCCTGTGGCCGGTGCAGGCCGCCAATGACGCCGCGCCCGGCAACGAACCGGTCTACCGGCTGCTGCAGATGAACCTGCGTTTCAACAATCCGACACCCAAGAAGGTTCTTTCGCTGATCGCCAGGACCAACCCGGACGTGATCACGCTCGACGAAGTATCGGCCATGTGGGCGACCGAACTCGGCTATATCGAGAACGCCTATCCCTATCGCATCCTGTGCGCCCATCCCGACGGCGTGTGGGGCGTGGCGCTTTTGTCCCGGCGACCTTTTGCGGCCGGCACCGAGCCGCATTGCGAACCGCGCGGCGCGATGGCGGCCGCCACCGTCGATTTCGGCGGCACTCCGGTCGATGTCGCGGCGATCCATTTGAGCTGGCCGTGGCCGAAGGAACAATACTGGCAGATCGGCGAGTTGACCGAGACGCTCACCTCGCTCGGCGAGACGGCGATCATGGCCGGCGACTGCAATGCCGTGCCGTGGAGCGCCGCGGTACGGCGCGTTGCCTCGCTCGGCGGACTGACCGTGATGCCGTCGGCCGGACCGACCTGGATCCACCGGACCCTGCCCGATTTCCTGCGGCGCTATGTGGGCCTGCCGATCGACCAGGTGTTTTCGAAGGGCGGGGTGACCATCCTGTCGTCGACGCAGATGGAAGAGACCGGCTCCGACCATCTGCCGGTGATGGTGGAATTTTCATTGATGCGCGACGAGACCAAGCCGGTCGACGAGGATTCTACCGCGACTGTGTCGCTGATCCAGCCCAGCATGGGCGGCTAGATCGTACGCCACGGGGCTTACGGTTTCACAAGCCTACCAAGGCCTCGATGATGCGCTCGACATGGCCGCCTTCACTGTGCTCGCGCGCGTCGAACGCGATCTGTTTTGCCTCATAGAGCTTGGAAGTGGCTTGCAAGCGCCGCGTGGCTTCGACGCGCGTTTTGTTGCATTGCGGATCGTTGGCAAATTTCAGGCCGCGAACCGACCGCTCGGCAGCCTGCATCATCTGCCCGGCGATACGGCCATGGGTTCCTTCATGAGCGAGAACGCCTGTGAAAAACCGGTTCCAGCGTTTGCGCAGCGCCGGCGTGACGGCCGAGGCGACGCGCGGGTAGGTGTAGGCGATGTTGAGCGTTCCATTGGCCTGGCGCAGGCGGCAGACGCCGTTGACCTGACCCACGTCCAGGCTCCAGTCGGCGGTGTAGCTTGTCTGCGCGATGGCGTGGGTCATGAAACCGTGCTTGGGGCCCCTGCGGTTCATGGCGATAACCAGACCGGCACCTGTCGTGCCGGTGATGTCATAGGTTCGCGTCTTGACGACGGTTTTCACCCCCGCCGACGCCGTCCCGACGACGCCGCAGGCCGCGCTTACGACGGCGACGCAAAACAAGACCACCACGCGCATGCCATTTTCCCCATGGACGCGGCAATGAGACCACAAGCAGACGACGGTTTCAACAATCTTTGGCGCCGAGCGCCTTACATGCCTTGGTAAACCCGGCCATCGCCGCCATTTTTGCTGGTTGAGACGGCCCCGGTCGGTGAGGCTCACATGCCCTGATAGACCGGGCCTTCGCCGCCTTGTGGCGGCACCCAGTTGATGTTCTGGTTGGGATCCTTGATGTCGCAGGTCTTGCAGTGCACGCAGTTCTGCGCGTTGATGACGAAACGCACATCCTTGTCAGACGGATCGGCGGCGGCGTTGCCGTCCTTGTCGACCCATTCGTAAACACCGGCCGGGCAATAGCGGGTCGAAGGCCCGGCAAAGACATCATGCTCGGAACGCTTCTGCAACTCCATGTCGCCGACGATGAGATGCACCGGCTCGTTTTCCTCGTGATTGGTGTTGGACAGGAACACCGAGGACAGGCGGTCGAAGGTCAGCACGCCGTCCGCTTTGGGATAGGCGATCTTCTTGTGCTTGGCCGCGGGCTCAAGCGTGGCATAATCGGCCTTGCCATGTTTCAGCGTGCCGAAGGGCGAGAAGCCGAACAGCGTGTTCAGCCACATGTCGAGACCACCGAGGCCGACGCCGATAATGGTGCCGAAGCGCGACCAGAGCGGCTTGACGTTGCGGACCTTCTTCAAATCCTTGCCGATATCGGTCGCGCGCCAGGCGTCCTCATAAGACGACAGTTCGTCATTGGCGCGGCCGGAGCCGATCGCTTGCGCGACATGCTCGGCCGCCAGCATGCCGGACAGCACCGCATTGTGCGAACCCTTGATGCGCGGCACGTTGACGAAGCCCGCCGCACACCCCATCAGCACGCCGCCGGGGAAGGAGAGTTTCGGCACCGACTGCCAGCCGCCTTCGGTAATGGCGCGCGCGCCGTAGCCGATGCGCTTGGCGCCCTCGAAGGTGCGCGATATCGCCGGATGCGTCTTGAAGCGTTGGAATTCCTCGAAGGGCGACAGCCAGGGGTTCTTGTAGTTGAGATGCAGGACGAAGCCGACCGCGACCTGGTTATCCTCGAGGTGGTAGAGGAAGGAGCCGCCGCCTGTCTTCAGGTCGAGCGGCCAGCCGAAGGAGTGCTGCACCAGGCCCGGCCGGTGGTTCTCGGGCTTGACCTGCCACAGCTCCTTGAGGCCGATGCCGTATTTGCCGGGCTCACGGCCGTCGGACAGTTTGTATTTTGCGATCAGCTGCTTGGACAGCGAACCGCGCGCGCCCTCGCCGATCAGCACGTATTTGCCCATCAGCGCCATGCCCGGCGCAAAGCCCGGGCCATGTGTGCCGTCTTTTTCGACGCCCATGTCGCCGGTGATGACGCCCGTGACGGCGCCGGCATCGTTGTAGACGAGGCTGACGGCAGCAAAGCCCGGATAGATTTCGACGCCTAGCGCTTCAGCCTTGGTTGCCAGCCAGCGGCAGACATTGCCGAGCGAGACGATGTAGTTGCCGTGATTGCTCATCAGCGGCGGCATCAGGATATTGGGCAGACGGAACGAGCCGGCGGGGCCGAGCACCAGGAAATCGTCGGCCGTAACCGGCGTCTTGAAGGGGTGGCCATCTTCCTCGCGCCAGCCCGGCAACAGGCGGTCGATGCCTATGGGATCGACGACGGCGCCTGACAGAATGTGGGCACCAACCTCGCCGCCCTTTTCCAACACCACGACGGAAAGCTCGGGATTGACCTGCTTGAGACGGATCGCTGCGGCAAGGCCCGCCGGGCCGGCCCCGACGATGACCACGTCGAATTCCATGCTCTCGCGTTCGATCTCGCTCATCAACCCCTCCGCACTGGCCGACCGTTTCCGGGCATTTTGCTGGCTCCTGCGCTGCATAGCGCATCAATCCGCGACAGGAAACCGGCGCTGACGTGACAATGCCGATTTCGACAAAAAGTCGCGGATGACAACTCTGCCGCAAGCGTTTTGCGCGCGGCCGCGCTCAGCGTCCCATATTTTAATTGTTCGACGGCTCTCTTATCGGCCATACTTATTTCCATGCGCACGCCGTCCGGCTATTCATTGACGCGCTTCCCCCTTCCGCCCGGCCGGACCTGCCGAGCGATCCTTCTCGCCCTTTCAATGCTTACGCCGGTTCGCGCTCAGGCCGAGCCGGTGAAGGTGTGGGCGACCGGCGCCTATTCCTTTTCCGACGAGCTTGGCGGTTTCCACATCACCGGCGCCTCGGGCACCGGCACCAAGGAAGATCCGTTGGTCATCTCCGAGGAGCTGAATTCGTCGACGCCGGTGACGCTCACCATCCGCACCACCAAACCGATCCAGCCGTTCAGCACCAACGGCGAATTCGCCAACGGCATCCTGTACATGCGTATCGAGGTGCTCAACAACAGCGGCCAGGCCTGGGTTGAATTCCAGTTCGAGCTGCAGGAGATACTCAACCAGCCGAGCGTGTTCGGCGACGGCCTGTCCTTCGACCAGCGCAACAAGACGCCCGACAACATCCTGTCGAGCGCGTACGCCGATTTCGACCGCGATTTCGAACCCTATGACCGGCTCTTGTTCAAGAGTGGACAGATCGACCCGCTGAAGAGGGGACGCTTCGAGTTTCTGATCACCGACTACACGCCGCGCTGGACGTTCTATCTGGTGCAGGATCCGCGGATACCGACGGGGTAAGCGGCAGACGCCGTGAAAATCGCCACGAAATGCCCTTCGTGATTGGCGAAAGCCGACGAGCGCGTAATCTCCCTCCTTGAGGGGGAGATTACTAACCGCCCAACCTTGCAAATCGTCTCTCGGCGGACGAATGTGCCCGGTATGACTGCCGCCTCCCCCAACAACCGATCCGACCTGGCCGAGTTGCTCGCCTTCTACGCCTCTGCCGGTGTCGACGAAGCGTTGGAGGACGCGCCGGTGAACCGGTTTGCCGGGGCAGCACCGAAGCGCCCCGAGCGCACAACGGCGCCTGCCGCGCCGCCTCGCGAAAACAAGTTTCCGGAACAAGCCGCCGCCAGCCCCGGGCTGGACGCAAGCCGGGTGCCGGACGCGCCGGCGCGTTCCGTTCCGGCCATGGCGACGGTGCCCGACGAGGCACAGGCGGCCCTGGCCCGGCAAATGGCGGCAAGTGCCTCGACGCTCGACGAACTGCGCCAGCACATGGCGTCGTTCGATGGCTGCAACCTCAAATTCACCGCCAAGAACCTGGTCTTTGCCGACGGCAATCCGGAAGGTTCGGTGATGTTGGTCGGCGAGGCGCCCGGCCGCGACGAGGATATTGAGGGCCTGCCCTTCGTCGGCCGCTCGGGCCGGCTGCTCGACCGCATGCTGGCGGCGATCGGGCTTGACCGGACTTCGGTCTATATCGCCAACGTCATTCCCTGGCGGCCACCCGGCAACCGCACGCCGACGCCGCACGAGACCGAAATCTGCCGTCCCTTCATCGAGCGGCAGATAGAGCTGGTCAATCCGAAGGTGCTGGTCAATCTCGGCGGCCCTTCGGCCAAAACCCTGCTCAACACTACCGAGGGCATCCTGCGCCTGCGCGGCAATTGGCAGGTGCACACGACGGTGTCGGGCACTGCCATTCCGGCCATGCCGACGTTGCACCCGGCCTATCTCTTGCGGACGCCGGCGCACAAGAAACTGGCGTGGCGGGATTTTCTCGAGGTGAAAGCGAAGTTGCGAGAGGTGGGCTAGCTAGCTGATCTCCCCCTTGAGGGCCCTTGGAGGGGGAGATGTCGCCGAAGGCGACTGTGGGGTCGTTGCGCGTGGAGCGCCAACGTCCATTTCCGTAAGAAGGTCGCATCCCGTCGAACCCCTTCTGGCCTGCCGGCCATCTCCCCCTCAAAGGGGGAGAAGATTTCGCCTCGGCCTCCGCTATAACCTCCGACGTAATTGAAATCCCTCTCCCGCCGCCTTAATCCTGCCCGATGACAACAGCCCAAACCTCCGCCGGCAGCCTGATCCGCGAATGGCGCACGCGCCGGCGCATGAGCCAGCTTGATCTCGCAATGGAGGCTGAGATTTCCCAGCGTCATCTCTCCTTCGTCGAAAGCGGCCGCGCCGCGCCCTCGCGCGAGATGGTGCTGCATCTGGCCGAGCAGCTTGAGATTCCGCTGCGGCAGCGTAATCAGCTGTTGCTGGCTGCCGGCTTTGCCCCGAGCTTCAGCGAGCGGCCACTCACAGATGCGACTCTGGCGCCGGCGCTTGCCGCGGTCGAGAGCGTGCTCAAAGGGCATGAGCCGTTCCCCGCCCTCGCCGTCGACCGGCACTGGAACCTGATATCCGCCAATGCCGCCATCGGCCCGTTTCTGGCCGATGTTGCCGAGCCGTCGCTGCTCCAGCCGCCGGTCAATGTGCTGCGCCTCAGCCTGCACCCGAACGGCATCGCACCGCGCATCGTCAATCTCGCGGAATGGCGGGCGCATCTGCTGGAGCGGCTGAAACACCAGAACGATGCCGCCGGCGATCCCGTCCTGGTCGAGCTGGAGCGCGAATTGCGAACCTATCCGTCCGGGCTCAAGGGTGCGCGGCCGGTGCCGGTCGAGCCCAACGGCATCGTCCATCCGCTGCGGCTGGCGCATGGCGACCAGGTGCTGTCCTTCATCAGCACCATCACCGTCTTCGGCACGCCGCTTGACGTGACGCTGTCGGAACTGGCGATCGAGTCTTTCTTCCCGGCCGACGAGCAGACGCGAGCGGTGCTGGTGCGGCTGGCGAAGGAACGTGCGGAAGCTAGCTGAGCAACCCCGCGGACCTCCTCACCCCTGTGGTGGCGCTGCCTTGCGCGTTCGGGTGCGTTCCAGGCCGAGTTGGCGCTCGCGCCAGATGATGAAGATGCCGGCGGCAACGACGATCACACCGCCGACGAGCGTGTTGATGGTGGCAATATCGCCAAAGGCGAAATAGCCGACGACGACGCCGAGGATCATCGAGGTGTATTCGAACGGCGCCACCACCGAAGCTTCGGCATGGCGGTACGCCGCCGTCATCAAAATCTGCGCCAGCCCGCCACAGAACCCTGCTGCGACCAGCAGACCGGCCTGCAGCGGCGTCAGCGCCTGCCAGCCGAAGGGCAGCGTAAGCAGCGCCATGACACTCGCCGTCGCCGAGAACCACAACACGATGGTCGCTGTTCGTTCAGTCTGGACAAGATTGCGCACGAGCAGGATGGCATTGGCGGAGATTGCTGCAGAAACAAGAGCAGCGATGACGCCCAGCACCTCCTGGTCGCCGAGCGCGACGCCCGACGTGAGCAGCGTCAGCTCCGGCCAGGAGATGATCAGCACGCCGACCAGACCGACCGCAACCGCGCTCCAGCGATAGACGCGAATGGCTTCGCCGAGGAATAGCGAGGAGAACACCACCACCAGCAAAGGCTGGGCATAGTTCAGCGTGATCGCCTCAGGCAGCGGCAGCCGGGTCAGCGCAAAGAAGCCGAGCCCCATGGCGCAAACGCCGACGACACCGCGCGCAATGTGGTTCAGCGGGCGTTTGGTGGCGAACGCCGTACCGAGTTTTCTCTTGAAGGCCAGGAAGGCGATGATCGGGAAGATGGCGAAGAAGGAGCGGAAGAAGACGATCTGGCCGGCCGGCAAAGTGCCGGCGGCCTTGATGCAGGTTTGCATGCCGACAAAGACCGCCACCGACATGACCTTGAGCATGATCCCGGTGAGAACATTAGAGCGCCGCGCGTCGTCTTCGACGCGCAAAGGACGCTCTGACACTTTAAATCTGCGCATCGTGCTTTCCAAAAATCGACATCGATTATTGGGCCGATGCGCGCCGGGATGATCGGACAGTTTCCCGCCCGCTTCGTCTCCAGGCCCGGCTTTCACTGTTTTGTTGCTTCCCGGATCTCCGCTGAGATGCGCGTCGAACGACGCGGTACACAGGCGCCCATTCCGAACTTCGATGTGACGACGGTCATCAAGGCCTCACGATAATGGCGGAAGGGGAACGCCCCGAATAGGCATTGGCGCAGTTTTGTCGAGTGACCGTTTCGTGTAAAGAGCGCGCAACTTTAGATTTAATGGGCCATGACACGTCAGCGGCTCCGATAGCGACAGGGAAACCCAAGGGAATGCGAACCGATACCGGCCAGGTCTTCAAGCTCGAAGACTACCGCCCCAACGACTTTTCCATCCCGCAAACCGGCCTCACCTTCCGCCTTTCGCCAGACGCAACGCGTGTCACCGCAGTGCTGACGATCGAACGCCGCGATGGCGCCGCCGCCTGGACGTCGCTGGTGCTGGACGGCGACGGCCTGGTGCTCAAGCGCATTGCCATCGACGGTCGCGAGCTTGCCCCGGCCGAGTATCTCGCCACGCCGGACCAGCTGACCATTTTGAGGCCGCCGCCCCGTTTCCAGCTGCTGCTCGAGACCGAGATCGCGCCGGCCAGCAATGAGGCGCTGATGGGCCTCTACCGCTCCAGCAATGTCTATTGCACGCAATGCGAGGCCGAGGGCTTTCGCCGCATCAGCTATTTCCTCGACCGCCCCGACATCCTGTCGGTCTATACCGTGCGTATCGAGGCGAGGCTGGACGAAGCGCCGCTGTTGCTTTCCAACGGCAATCCGGTCGAAAGCGGCGCGCTTGCCGACGGCTGGCACTTTGCAGTCTGGGACGACCCCTTCCCCAAGCCGTCCTATCTGTTTGCGCTCGTGGCCGGCAATCTCGGCAAGGTTGCGGACAGTTTCGTCACCATGTCCGGGCGCGAGGTCGAACTCGGCATCTATGTCGAGCCAGGCAAGGAGGGGCTTGCCGGCTACGCCATGGATGCGCTGAAGCGCTCGATGCAATGGGACGAGCAGGCCTTCGGCCGCGAATACGACCTCGACGTCTTCAACATCGTCGCCGTTTCCGACTTCAACATGGGGGCCATGGAGAACAAGGGCCTCAATATCTTCAACGACAAATATGTGCTGGCCGACCGGGAAACCGCCACCGATGCCGATTTCGCCAATATCGAGGCGATCATCGCGCATGAGTATTTCCACAACTGGACCGGCAACAGGATCACCTGCCGCGATTGGTTCCAGCTCTGCCTGAAAGAAGGGCTGACGGTTTTTCGCGACCACGAATTCTCCGCCGACCAGCGCTCGCGCGCGGTCAAGCGCATCGCCGAAGTGCGCACGCTCAGGGCACACCAGTTCCCCGAGGACCAGGGACCGCTGGCGCATCCGGTGCGGCCGCGCCGCTACCGCGAGATCAACAATTTCTACACGGCGACCGTCTACGAAAAAGGCTCGGAAGTCGTGCGCATGATCCGCACCATTCTCGGACCTGACACGTTCCGCGCCGGAATGGATCTCTATTTCGAGCGCCATGACGGCGAAGCAGCGACGATCGAGGATTTCCTCAAAGTGTTCGAGGACGCCTCCGGGCGCGATCTGTCGCAATTCGCGCTCTGGTACCACCAGGCGGGCACGCCGAACCTGACCGTCAGTTCGACGCACAATCCGGCCACGCGCGAGTTCACGCTCGAGATCGAGCAGTCGGTGCCGCCGACGCCGTCGGAAAGCCGCAAGCGGCTGATGCACATCCCGCTCGCCTTCGGGCTGGTCGGCGCCGGCGGCGAACCGGTTGCCTATGGCGGCGTCGAGGGCGCCGCCGTCGAGGACGGTGTCATCCATATTCGCAAGCGCCGTCACATGGTGCGCTTCTCAGGCGTTGCCGAGCGGCCGGCGGTGTCGCTCAATCGCGGCTTTTCGGCGCCGATCACGCTTTCGGTCGAGCAGAAGGCCGACGACCAGTTCTTCCTCGCCGGCCATGACAGCGATGCCTTTGCGCGCTGGCAGGCGTTCAACACGCTTTTGACCGATGCGCTGATAGCGGCCTTCCGCCAGATCCTCGGCGGCGCAAAGCCGGCCTTCACCGCCAGGCTGACCGGACTTGCCGGCAAGATCGCCGGCGACGAGACGCTGGAACCCGCTTACCGGGCACTGGCGCTTTCGCTTCCGGGCGAGGCCGACATTGCTCGCGACATCGGCAGGAATATCGACCCCGACGCCATCTTCGCCGCCCGCGAGGCGCTGGCGCTGGCAATCGCGCGCGCCAATCAGCAAACGTTCACCGACCTATACGGCCGCCTCGCCGACGACGGGCCGTTCAGCCCCGACGCGGCAAGTGCGGGACGCCGCGCGCTGCGCAACATCCTGCTCGACTACCTCTCGCTGCTGCCGAAAGGGGCTGCGCTCGCCGCCCGGCATTTCGAGGTCGCGACGAACATGACCGACCGCGCCGCAGCGCTGACCGTCCTTGCGCACCGCCATGACGGTTCGCCGGAGGCGATCAAGGCGCTGGCCGATTTCGAGGCCCGTTATGGCGCCGATCCGCTGGTCATGGACAAATGGTTCCAGATCCAGGCCAGCGTGCCGGGACCCCGGACAGTCGACACGGTACGCGAGCTGACTGGTCACGCAGCTTTCTCGATGGCCAATCCGAACCGGGTGCGCTCGCTGGTCGGCACATTCGCCAGCGCCAACCAGACCGGCTTCCACCGCGCCGATGGCGAAGGCTACCGGTTTTTTACCCAGACCGTACTCGAGGTTGAAAAACGCAATCCGCAAGTGGCGGCCAGGCTGGCGACAGCGCTGCGCTCGTGGCGCTCGCTGGAGCCGGGCAGGCAAGCCAAGGCCAGGGAAGCGCTGCTGGCCATCGCCGGTGCCGAGAACCTGTCGGCGGATTTGCGGGACATTGTGGAGCGAACGCTGGCCTGATCCCTCCCCCTTGAGGGGACGGTGGACAGCCGCCGAAGGCGGATGGACGGGTGGGGTCGTTGCGGCAGTGCGCGACCTCGACCAACTTCGACCGTGATTGAGAGAGTCGAGCGCTTCGCCGAGGACCCCACCCGGCCCTTCGGGCCACCCTCCCCTCAAGGGGAGGGATTTCAGCGTTATTTCAATGAATTTTTAATGTTTTTCGGCCGCGCGTCTGGACAAGGCGAATCACCTTTGATTCTTTACAGACGATTCGGATGTGCGGTGTTGCCGAATCGTCAAGCGTACGGAAATTCGGGGAGTGCCATTTATGGCCAAGGCGGACGCGTGGGGCGCGCCCGAAGGGACGGCTTTTGAGCGGCGCAAGGCGCGAGGCGACGGCCTCGCCGGCAATACGCGGCTCATCGCTGAACCAGCCTACCGGCGGCTCCTGGCTGCCGAACCCCTTCTGCGCCGTTCGATACCGGCTCTCATCATCATCTTCCTGATCGTCATCGCCGCACTGCGCGTGCTGTCGCTGATGAACGAGCGCGACGAGGCCGAGCGCGACGGCAAGGCGGTGCTAGGTCTCGCCGCCGGCCAGATGGCGAACGCAATCTCGGCCGACCCGACCGCGGCATCCAGCGGTGCAATTGATCTTCTGGAAAGCACGAGCCGCCAGGGCGCCATGGGCAGAAGCCATGTGCTTGTGATCACCGACAGCGCCTTCAAGATCATTGCCGTGTCGCCGCTGTCGACCGGCTGGCAAGGGCGATCGCTGGACAGCCTGGTGCTGGACGGCCAGCCGCTGTTCATGTTCGGCGACCGCGCCGGGGTCATGGATGTCAGCATCGGCGGCCAGGACTGGTACGCGGCGGTGAGCCTGACCCGGGACCGCAAGTACGCCGCCGCCGTGCTGGTGCCGCAGGAAGCGGCGTTCGACAACTGGCGCAAGACCGTCTCGCTCAACGTCACGCTGTTTGTGCTGACAGCCGGCGTGCTGATCATCATCCTCTACGCCTATTTCGGCCAGGCATCGCGCGCCCAGACAGCCGACCGCATCTATCTCGAAGCCCATCAGCGCATCGACATGGCGCTGGTTCGCGGTCGCTGCGGCCTGTGGGACTGGGACATGGTGCGCGGCAAGATGTACTGGTCGCGCTCGATGTACGACATGCTGGGCTACGAGCCCTGCAACTCGATGCTGTCGTTCGGCGAGGTCGACGACATCATCCACCCCGAGGACGGCGACCTGTTCGAGCTGGCCAACAAAATCGTCGAGCGCGAGATCGACCATATCGACCAGGTGTTCCGGATGCGTCACGCCGACGGCCAGTGGGTGTGGATGCGCGCCAGGGCCCAGGTGATCGACCCGGAAGCGCCTGAGATCCAGCTGATCGGCATTGCCGTCGACGTCACCGAGCAGCGGCATCTGGCGCTGCGCTCGGAGGCGGCCGACCTGCGCCTGCGGACCGCGATCGAAAACATCAACGAATCCTTCGTGCTGTGGGATGCCGCCCAGCGCCTGATCATGTGCAATTCCAAATACCAGAAGGACAACGGCCTGTCGGACCGCGACGTCATGCCGGGCGCTGCGCGCGCCGTGCTTGAAGAGCGCATGCTGGCCTTCGCCTCTGAACGGCGGCTGGCCAACACCAACGGGCCGCAAGGGGGCGCAACCTTCGAGCGGCAGCTCTCCGACGGCCGCTGGCTGCAGGTCAACGAACTGAGGACCCGGGACGGCGGCACGGTCTCCGTCGGCTCCGACATCACCCAGATCAAGCTGCACCAGGAAAAGCTGGTCGACAGCGAGCGCCGGCTGATGGCGACCATCCACGACCTCAGCCTCGCCCGCCGGGCCGAGGAAGAGCGCGCCAAGGAACTGGTCGAGCTCAACCGCGAATATATGAAGGAAACCGAGCGCGCCGAGGCCGCCAATCGGGCCAAATCCGAATTCCTAGCCAACATGTCGCACGAGCTGCGCACGCCGCTCAACGCCATCATCGGGTTCTCCGAACTGATGGAACAAGGCCTGTTCGGGCCGCTCGGTTCGCCGCGCTACGAGGAATATGCCAACGACATCAACGGCAGCGGCAAATATCTGCTCGGCGTCATCAACGACATACTCGATATGTCGAAGATCGAAGCCGGCCAATTCTCGGTGGACCGCGAGGAAATCGATCTCTGCCCGCTGATCCGCGAGACGGTGCGGGTGATCTCGCTGCAGGCGGCGGAGAAATCGATCACGGTCGAAACCCGCATCGCCGATACGATGACGCTGTTCGCCGACCGCCGGGCGATCAAGCAGATCGCCATCAATCTGCTGTCGAATGCGGTGAAGTTCACCGGTCAGGGCGGCCATATCTCGGTGCGCGCCCGCAACACGTCAGGCGCGCTGGTGCTGACCATCGAGGACAATGGCTGCGGCATTCCGAAGGAGGCACTGAGCAAGCTTGGCCGCCCCTTCGAACAGGTGCAGAACCAGTTTTCGAAGAACCACGCCGGCTCCGGCCTCGGCCTTGCCATCTCGCGCTCGCTGGCCGAGCTGCAGGGCGGCGCGCTGAAAATCCGCTCGACCGAAGGCGTCGGCACGATCGTGTCGGTGCGCATTCCGGTGAAGAAGCCGGCGCTGGCGGTGAAGGCGGCGGCCTGACGGCCCGCCAATGCGAGCGGTGCTCTCCGCCGCGTTCAAGGACTGAGTAGCCCCGGTCATGTAAGGGCTCCGGCGGCTTTCGCCGCCGGAGACATATCGCCATTTCACTCCATGCTGTCGTCGCCGCCGTCCCATTGGTGGTGGCGGCCCATGCGGCCTTTCTTTGGCAGTTCGTTGCGCTCGATCTTGCCGTCATTGTTGCGGTCGAGCATGGCGAACACCTTCTTCTCGCGCCCGGTGATGTCGTCCGTGGTCAGCGTGCCGTCGCCCTTGCTGTCGTAGCGGGCAACTATGCGCTTGGCCATTTCCTCGAACCGCGCCTTCTCCAGCGCGTCAGCGAGCTGGGCGACTGTCAGCTTGCCGCCATTATCGGCGACCAGCTTCTTCAGCCGCGCGTTCATGGCGTCGGAAAACTGGTCGAAGCTGATGGTGCCGTTGGAATCCTTCATCGCCTTGTCGAGGCGCATCATCGCGCCCTCGCGCATTCTGGCGCTGGCATTGTTCTCGGCATAGGCGGTGGTGCCAACGGCGCCGGCAAGCGCGACAAAGGCAAGGGCAAGTCCGGTTGTCTTTCTCATGGGTATCTCCTGTTGCATCGTCACCCCCGATGCGATCCGAAACAGCCGCCAACGCTTCACGCCCTCACGACCGTTTCGTACGAAGCAAAAGGTTGAAATCCTTTCTGACCTTTTGCGACGTTTCCTTGAGATGTGCTTCCAGCACACCGAAATCCGGCAGGTCAGTCACCGCCAGAAGCAGATCCGACAATCCCGGCGGAACGTCATCGCGTTCGAATGCACCGGTGAGGCAAAGCCGCGTCATCTGGGTCAGCGCCAGATAGAGTTGGTAGGCTTCGCAAAGCTGCTGCCTGACGTCAGCCTCGGCGAAATCCGGCGACAGATGCGCCAGGATTTCGCCGGTCGCGGTCACCCTGCGGCCGGCTTCGACCTGCCCGGTTATAACCGCCACCTGCGCGATGAATTCGAGGTCGATGAGGCCGCCGGAGATGAGCTTGATGTCCCAGAGATCGCGCGGCGATTTTTCCTTCTCGATCAGCGCGCGCATCTCGGATGCCTCCGCCCTCACCTTGGCGGCGTCGCGCGGCAAGGCCAGAAGTGCCGCCACCTCGGCCTCGACCTCGGCGCAAAGGGCAGCGTCACCGCCGATGGCGCGAGCCCTTGCCAAAGCCATGTGCTCCCAGGTCCAGGCCTCCTGGCGCTGGTATTTCTTGAAGGCGTCGATATGGGTCGCCACCGGCCCCTTGTTGCCGGATGGCCGCAAGCGCAGGTCGAGTTCGTAGAGAACGCCCTCGGCGGTCGGCGCCGAGACAGCCGCGATCAGCCGCTGCGTCATCCTGGTGTAGTAGTGCGACGGTGCGAGCGGCTTGTCGCCGTCGGACTCGTCGGCATCCGGGTCGTGATCGTAAAGCAGGATAAGGTCGACGTCCGAACCCGCCGTCAATTCGCGGCTGCCGAGCTTACCCATGCCGAGCAGCGAAACCGTGCCGCCGGCGATACCGCCGTGGCGCAGCGCGAATTCGGTGGTCACCGCCTGCAATGCGGCGTCGATGGTGAGGTCGGCGAGATCGGAAAAGGCGCGGCCGGCGCGCGCCGGGTCGATCGAGCCGGCGAGCAGCCTGACACCGATCAGGAATTTCTGCTCGGAGGCAAAGATGCGCAGCC
The DNA here is from genome assembly GCF_057786095.1 of Mesorhizobium sp. P160219. Taxonomy (NCBI): domain Bacteria; kingdom Pseudomonadati; phylum Pseudomonadota; class Alphaproteobacteria; order Hyphomicrobiales; family Phyllobacteriaceae; genus Mesorhizobium; species Mesorhizobium sp. P160219. The sequence goes on along the minus strand of NZ_JBYNWG010000001.1, from coordinate 2,920,304 downwards.
GGTCAAGCACATCCTCGTAGGGCCTGTCGCCATCGATGAAAGCGGCCAACCGCGCTGAGAGATAGGCGCGGTTGGGCAGTTCGGTGAGCAGCGCCGGGTCGAGCAGACCGTCGAAGACATGCGGGCGCCTTGTGATGATTGCCGCCAGCCGAGGCGCGGCGCCCATGATCGTCGCCATAAGCTTCAGCAGAGCGGGATTCGACTGCAGCAGCGAAAACAGCTGGATGCCGGCGGGCAGGCCGGCGAGGAGTTCATCGAAGCGAACCAGCGCCTCGTCGGCCCGGCGCGTCTGGCCGAAGGCTTTGAGCAGCGCCGGCGTCAGTTCGGTCAGCCGCTCGCGCGCTTCCGCCGACTGGGTGGCGCGATAGCGGCCGAAATGCCAGCCCCGAATGACGCGGCAGATGTCGCTTGGCCGCTGGAAGCCAAGGCCATGCAAGGTCTGCAGCGTGTCGGGATCGTCGACATCGCCGGTGAAGACCAGATTGCCGACGCCGGCCGACAATTCAGGCGCAGTCTCGAACAGCGCGGCGTAATGGCGCTCGACCTCATGCAAAGCCGCGCGAAAGGTTTCGGCAAATCTGGCGGCATCGGCAAAGCCCAGCATATGGGCGATGCGTTCCAGCCCTTCATCATCGTCGGGCAGAATATGCGTCTGCTCGTCGGCGACCATCTGGATGGCGTGTTCCACGCCGCGCAGAAACCAATATTGCTGCGTGAGCGCGTCGCGTGCATCGGCGGTGATCCAGTTGCGCGCCGCCAGCGCACCCAGCATCGGCACCGTCTCGCGGCCGCGCAGCTCCGGAAAACGGCCGCCGGCGATCAGTTGCTGGGTCTGGACGAAGAACTCGATTTCGCGAATGCCGCCGCGGCCGAGCTTGACGTTGTGTCCTTTGACCGCGATCTCGCCATGACCCTTGTGGGCATGGATCTGGCGCTTGATCGAATGAACGTCGGCGATCGCCGCATAGTCCATGTATTTGCGCCAGACATAGGGCTGCAATTCCCGCAGGAACGCATCCCCGGCATCGAGATCGCCGGCCACGGGACGCGCCTTGATCATGGCGGCGCGCTCCCAGTTCTGGCCGCGCGCCTCATAGTAGCGAAGTGCTGCCTCGACCGGGATCGCCAGCGGCGTCGAGCCTGGATCGGGACGAAGCCTCAAATCGGTGCGGAAGACATAGCCGTGCCCGGTGCGGTCCTGCAGGATGCGGACCAGCCTGCGGGTCAGGCGCGCAAACAGCTCTGTGGCGTCGAGCGGATCGACGATTGCCGGCGCATCCGGATCGAAGAAGACGACGAGGTCGATGTCGGAGGAGAAATTCAGTTCATGCGCGCCAAGCTTGCCCATGCCGAGCACGATCCAGCCGGATTGCCGTGACGGATTTTCGGGATCGGGCAATTTGAGCTTGCCTTGGCTGTGCGCCTCGCGCAGCAGGAAGTCGACCGCCGCACAGGTGCAGGCATCGGCGAGATTGCTGAGGCGCCTTACCGTCAGCGCGGCATCGGCCTCGCCGGAGAGGTCTGCAAGTGCGATCAGAAAGTGAGCTTCACCCTTCCACTGCCTGAGTTCCATCATCAGGCTGGATTCGGAAACGGTCTCGGAAAAGGCGGCCTTGCCGATCGCTTCGGCGATGGTGAGCAGCCGAGCCTCGACACTGCCATCGAACAGCGCGTCGAGGATTTGCGGCCGGCGGCGCGCGACATCGCGGAGGAAAGGCGAGAGATCGAAGACGGCAGCGAGAAACTCCTGGGCCGCGCCCTTGCCCCCTAGGAATTTCGCCAGCCGCGGCAGGTTCTCGTCCTTGGCATCGCCAGCGATCTCCGACAGTTCACGCCGGGCGCGGGTCTCATCCAGCGGCGCGAGCTGCGCCGCCAGTTGCAGGCGCCATTCGGTCTCGATCCGTTTCGCAGCCATCCTCACCGCCATCAATGGTCCTCCCGCGCCGGGAAGCTCATGATAACGGACAATCCGGGATTGGCAGGCAGAAGTTCAAGCCGGCCATTGTGAAAAGTCATGATCGCCTTGGCGAGGCTGAGGCCAAGACCGGATCCCGGCTGCGAGCGGCTCTTTTCCAGCCGCACGAAGCGCTCGGTCGCCCTGGCGCGGTCGGCGTCATCAGGGATGCCATGGCCATTGTCGGCAACAGAAAGGCGGATTTCGTGACCGACGCGCTGCAGGGCTACGCGCACAGCAGGCTTTTCCGTCGCATCGGTCGAGTATTTGATGGCGTTGTCGACGATGTTCGACAGCGCCTGGCCGATCAGCTCGCGGTTGCCATTGACGGAAAAATTCCCGTCCGCGGCAGTTTCGAGCACCACGCCAGCCTCCTCCGCCACCGGCTCATAAAGCTCGACAACGTCATGCACCGCGGCGGCGAGATCGACCTTGCTGGTGCTCTCCGAGGAATAGCCGGCCTCCAGCCTGGAGATCATCAGGATGGCGTTGAAGGTTTTTATCAGCTGGTCGGATTCGGCCATGGTGCCTTCCAGCGCCTGCCGGTAGTCGGTGGTCTTGTGCTTGCCCGAAAGTGTCGCCTCAGCGCGGTTGCGCAGTCTGGTCAGCGGCGTCTTCAAATCATGGGCGATGTTGTCGGAGACCTGCTTCAGCCCTTCGTTGAGCGTCGCTATCCTGGCCAGCATGGTGTTGAGGTTTTCCGACAGGCGGTCGAACTCATCGCCAGCGCCGGTCACCGGCAGCCGTCCCGTGAGATCGCCGCCCATGATGCGGCGGCTTGCCTCCGAGACGCTGTCGATGCGCTTCAGCGCGGCGCGGCCGACAAGGAACCAGATCAGCAGCCCGCCCAGGCCCATCATGCCCAGCGCCAGCATCAGGGCGCGGCGGACGACGGCGCGGAAGCGCTCGGGCTCGCCGAGATCGCGGCCGACCAGCATGATCATCTGGTTGGGCAGCCGCAGCACCAGCGCGATGGCGTTGTGGCCCTTCTCGCCCTCGGACTGAATTTCGGTCTCGCCGGGCTGCGCGCCGTTCGGGTCAGAAGCCTGGTTGCGCTGCCGTTCGAGCTCACCTTCGCCGAAACGGCGATAGGAGAAGGGTTCGGTCGTCCAGCCATCGGTCTCGAGCACCCCCGGCGCCAGGCTCTGCACGTTTCCGGTGAGGATCTGGCCGTTGACGTCGGCAATGAGATAGAGGTTGGCGCCGGGCTGGCGCGAGCGCTGCTCGACGACGCGCACCAGCCGCGGCAGGCCGCCGCTCTGATAGGCACGGGCGAGGCCGAGCACCTCGTCATTGATGGTCTGCTGGGTCTGGCCGGTCAGCATGCGGGCCGACAACGACGTCATGTAGAAGACCAGCAACACGGCACATAGCGCGAAAAGCAGGAAATAAAGCGCTGAAAGCCGCGCCGCCGTCGTCCTCATGATGGCCGGCAGGGAAAGGGCCATCGAGTTCTAGCTCATGATGAGATTTGGCTGAAATCTCATCATGACCTACCCCTTTGTTGGAGCATGATCTTCTCCAAAAACCGGTACCTACTTTTTGGGATCATGCTCTAGCCGCTCTTCAGCATATAGCCGGCGCCGCGAACCGTATGCAGGATCGGCTTGTCGAAACCCTTCTCGATCTTGCCACGCAGGCGCGAGACGTGAACGTCGATGACGTTGGTCTGCGGATCGAAATGATAGTCCCAGACATTTTCGAGCAGCATGGTGCGCGTCACCACCTGGCCGGCATGGCGCATCAGATATTCGAGCAGGCGGAATTCGCGCGGCTGCAGCGTGATCTCGCGCGCCGCGCGCTTGACCGAATGGGACAGCCGGTCAAGCTCGAGATCGCCGACCCGGTAGACGGTTTCGGCCTCCCTGGCGCTGGCGCGGCGGTTCAGCACCTCGACGCGGGCGAGCAATTCGGAAAAGGCATAGGGCTTGGTCAGATAGTCGTCCCCGCCGGCGCGCAGACCGGTGACGCGGTCATCGACTTCGCCCAGCGCCGACAGGATCAGCACCGGCGTGGTGTTGCCGCGCGAGCGCAGGCCGGCAATGACGGAGAGCCCGTCGCGGCGTGGCATCATGCGATCGACGACCATCACGTCATAGTCGCCGGCATCGGCCAGCGCAAAGCCGGTTTCGCCGTCGCCGGCGACATGGGCGGTGTGCCCAGCCTCGGCAAAGGCCTTCTGCATATAGTCGGCCGCCTCGCGATCGTCTTCTATGACGAGAATCTTCATAGAGCCGTTATACGCGATTTCGCCGGAAGATTGAGGGGCCGCCATGAGCGCAAAAGCTTTCGTTCAAGCATGTCGTTTTGCCAAAACCGCAGTGCACTTTTGGGCGACATGCTTCGCTGTTAGAGCGGCAGCGGGCGATGGGGGCCCGCTGCCGCCGGGGGCAGAACACGATGACTGACTAACGCGATCGGCCCCTTGCTTCCCGTGCGGCGGCTCGGGGGTGTTGAAACCGCCGCACTGGAAACTGTGTGATGTCAGCCTTTGGCGACTGGCAGCGCGACGAAGCGGTTTAAATCGTCGCGGGTGATCTGCATCAGCACCGCCTTGCGGCCGGACTTGACCGCATCGGCCATCGCCTTGGCGACGTCGTCGGTGCCGTTCACCTCCGTCGAGTTGACCGAGGTGATGACATCGCCGGGCTGGATGCCGCGGTCGGCGGCATCGCTGTCGGGATCGACATCGGTCACCACCAGGCCCTTGCCGTTTTCCGACTTGGTGACGGTGAGGCCGAGATCGGCCAGCGCGGCGGGCTTTGCCGGTGCCGCGGGCTGCTGCGGGTCGGCCGAGGCCTGCTTGTCAGTGGATGGCAACGTGCCGAGATCGACCTTGATGGTCTGGCTCTTGCCGTCGCGCCACACCGTGACGTCGACCGACTTGCCGGGTGGGTAGGCGCCGATCAGACGAGCCAGTTCCTTCGGCGATGCGACGTCCTTGCCTTCGACCTGGGTGATCACGTCACCGGCGGTGATGCCGGCCTTCTTGCCGGGGCCACCGTCCTGGGCGCCCGAAACCAGAGCCCCGTTCTGCGACTTCAGGCCCAGCAATTCGGCGATGTCCGATGTAACCGGCTGGATTTCGACGCCGAGCCAGCCACGCTGCACCGAGCCGCTCTTCATCAGATCCTGCACCACCTGCTTGGCGGTCGAGGCCGGAATGTCGAAGGCGATGCCGACGCTTCCGCCCGACGGCGAGAAGATCGCGGTGTTGATGCCGACGACCTGGCCGTTAAGGTTGAAGGTCGGGCCGCCCGAATTGCCGCGGTTGACCGAAGCGTCTATCTGGATGAAGTCATCATAGGGACCGGCGCCGATATCACGGCCACGGGCCGAGACGATGCCGGCGGTGACGGTGCCGCCGAGGCCGAACGGATTGCCGACGGCCACCACCCAGTCGCCGACGCGAACCTTGGAATCGTCGGCGAAATCGACATAGGTGAACTTGCCGACGCCATCGACCTTGAGCACCGCCAGATCGGTGCGCGGATCGGTGCCGATCAGCTTGGCGTCAAGCTCCTTGCCGTCATTCATCACCACTGTGAAGGCGGAGCCTTCCTCGACGACATGGTTGTTGGTGACGAGATAGCCGTCATCGGAGATGAAGAAGCCAGAACCCTGCGCCACCGGACGCGGCTGGTCGTTGTTATGGTCGCGGTGGCTGAAGCGACGATTGCCGCCGTCATGGCCGTTCTGATCACCAAAGCCGCGGAATTGCTTGAAGAACTGGCGCAGCTGCGGATTGTCGGGCAGGTTGTTCATGCCGTCCGGATCGTCGGACTGGTCGGAGCCGTCATCGGCGGCAGGCTCGATCTTGGCCTTGACCTTGACGCTGACCACGGCCGGCGAAACGCGCTCGACGACATCGGCAAAGCCCGGCACCTGGGGCGCTTCGACCCGCACGGCGTCGGCCAGAACGGGAGCTGTACCAGTGGCAACGGCGCCGAAACCGATGCCGCCGGCAATGGCCAGCGAAGCGGCGGCGGCCAACAGGCGTTTGCGGGTGCGGGAATATGGGTTGGGGGCGATAGTCATGGGTCTCGTATCCTCTTTTCACTGGATGCGGCTCAGGCAGAGCATCCTCGGACAAGAGAAATAGAGAGGCGCACATTACGGCGCCATTTCCGGTGCATGAAAGTTTTGTAATGTTGGGCGGTCGCACAAATCGCTTGGTTGCGCTCGCCTGCTGCCCTATGGTGTACACAACTCAGCACAAGGCTTTCACAATGACAGCAAGCACCACCATGACCATTCGAGTCTCGTCCGAGACCAAGCTGAAGCTGGAGCAGATCGCTACCGATACCAGGCGTAGTAAATCGTTCCTCGCCGCCGAGGCGGTCTCAGCCTATGTCGATCGCGAGCTGGATATCATCGAAGGCATAAAACGTGGCATGGCCGACGCAGAGGCTGGCCGTGTCGTGCCCCACGACGACGCCATGGCGGAGCTCGACGCGGTGATCGAAGCAGCGAAAGCCAGGCGCGCAGGCAAGGCGTGAAGCGGTTCGTCACCTGGTCGCGAGAAGCGCTGGACGATCTCACGCAGCAAGTTGCCTTTATCGCTCAGGACAATCCTGCCGCCGCCCGACGCCTCGCGGACCGTATCCGTGAAATGGGCCGGGGCCTTGGTGATATGGCGACGGGCCGACCTGGCCGGGTAACAGGCACTTATGAGAAGCCCATCGGCCGCCTGCCCTACATCATTGCCTATGAATTGCGCCTGATCGCCGGCCGTCAGAGCATTGTTATCCTGCGCGCCATCCACACGTCGCGGGACTGGCCTTTGGAGGAATGGCCGAGCTAGTCGCTCAGCATCTTGTCCAGCGCCGCCTGTTCCTCGGCGCTCAGCGCCTTGGTTGCCAACGAGCGGCGGGAGCGTGTGGTCAGCACAATGAAAATGCCGCCGACTAGAAGCAGAAGCACCGGCGTGCCCCAAAGCAAGGCGTTGCGCGGGCTAAAGCGCGGCTTCAACAGCACGAACTCGCCGTAGCGCGACACGATATAGTCCATCACCTGCTGGTCGGTATCGCCGGCAACCAGACGCTGGCGCACCAGGATGCGCAGGTCGCGGGCGAGGTCAGCATCGGATTCGTCGATGGACTGGTTCTGGCAGACCATGCAGCGCAGGCCTTCCGACAGCAGCCGCGCCCTCGCCTCGAGCGCCGCATCGGCGAGAACCTCGTCCGGTTTCACCGCTTGCGCCGCGCCGGCAAACAGCAGCGCCAGCAAAAGCACGAGCGAGGCCAGAGACCTGGTGCTCACGGCACACCTGCCGACGGCATGGAGGCTGCCTGCTTGCGGCGGCGCGAGGGTACGCCAACCCGCAGGCGACGGTCGAACAGCGACATTGCGGCTCCCGCCATCATCACCAGAGCTCCGCCCCAGATCAGCGTCACCAGCGGCTTCCACCACAGGCGCACCACGACCGACCCATCGGTGCCCTCATCGCCCAGCGACAGATAGAGTTGGCTGAAGCCGATCGTCTCGATCCCAGATTCGGTCGTCGTCGTCTGCCGCACCGGAAAGAAGCGCTTGGCCGAGGTGATCTCGGCTGAAACGCCGCCACCGGCGCCGATCACGGAAAAGCGGCCGCGCTGCTCGCTGTAATTCGGACCCTGCGCCGGGAAGAGGCCGTCGAAACGCAGCGTGTGGCCGGAGAGTTCGACGCTCTCGCCGGCATGCATCGACAGTATCCTTTCGGTGCCGAAGCACAGCGTGCCGACAATGCCGAGCGTCGTCAGCCCGAGGCCGAGATGGGCAAGTGCAGTGCCGAACACCGAACGCGGCAGGCCGGCGAAACGGCGCAGCATGATGGCGGGCGACGCATTGCCAAAGCCGGACTTGACGGCGAGGTCGGTGAGCGCGCCGCAGACCAGCCAGCAGGCGAGGCCGACACCAAGGGCGGCGAACACCGACGCGCCGTCGATGAACAGCCCCGTGACCAGCATCGCCAGGAGAGCGGCGCCGAAAGCCGCCATCAGGCGCTGAGCGACGGCATAGAGGTCGCCGCGCTTCCAGGCTAGCAGCGGCCCGAACGGAACCACGACCAGCAGCGGCACCATCAGCGGGCCGAATGTCAGGTTGAAGAACGGCGCGCCGACCGAGATCTTGCCGGCCGAAAGCGCCTCGACCGCGAGCGGATAGAGCGTGCCGACCAGCACGGTGGCGGTGGCCGTGGTCAGGAACAGATTGTTGAGGACAAGCGCGCCTTCGCGCGAGATCGGGTGGAACAGGCCGCCGGCCGTCAGCCGCGAGGCGCGCAGCGCAAACAGGGCCAGCGAGCCGCCGATGAACAGCGTCAAAATGCACAGGATGAAGATGCCGCGGGTCGGATCGGTGGCGAAAGCATGCACCGAGGTCAGCACGCCGGAGCGCACCAGGAAGGTGCCGAGCAGCGACAGCGAGAAGGTGAGGATGGCAAGCAGCAGCGTCCAGATCTTGAGCGCCGAACGCTTCTCCATGACGATCGCCGAATGCAGAAGAGCCGTGCCGGCCAGCCACGGCATAAAGGAGGCGTTTTCGACCGGATCCCAGAACCAGAAGCCGCCCCAGCCGAGCTCGTAGTAGGCCCAGTAGGAGCCCATCGCGATGCCGCCGGTGAGGAACATCCAGGCGACCAGCGTCCACGGCCGCACCCAGCGCGCCCAGGAGGCATCGATGCGGCCTTCGATGAGGGCGGCGACCGAGAAGGAAAAGCAGATAGAGAACCCGACATAGCCGAGATAGAGCAGCGGCGGATGGATGGCGAGGCCAAGATCCTGCAGGACCGGGTTGAGATCGCGGCCCTCGATCGGCGCCGGATTGAGCCGGGTGAACGGATTGGATGTCGCCAGGATGAACAGGAAGAAGGTGGCGCCGATCGCCCCCTGCACGGCCAGCACATTGGCGCGCAGCGTCGCCGGAAGGTTGGAGCCGAAGACAGCGACCAGCGCACCGAAGAAGGTCAGGATCAGCACCCAGAGCAGCATCGAGCCTTCGTGATTGCCCCAGGTTCCGGTGATCTTGTAGATCAGCGGCTGCAGCGAATGCGAGTTTTCCCACACGCTCGCCACCGAGAAATCGGAACTTGCATAGGCGCCGGCGAGTGCTGCGAACGATAGCGCCGTGAGCGCGAAGCCTGTGACCGTGACGGGACCGCCGACAGCCATCAGCCTCTGGTTGCCGGTACGGGCGCCGATCAGCGGCACCAGCGTCTGCACCAGCGACAGCACAAAGGCGAGGACGAGCGCGAAGTGTCCGGTCTCAACCATTACTGGCTCTTGCTCTCTTGCCACACGCCCTTGGCCTTCAGCCCGTCAGCGACTTCCTTGGGCATGTAGCGCTCGTCATGCTTGGCCAGCACGCTGTCGGCGACGAAAACGCCGTCGGCGCCAAAGCTGCCTTCGGTGATGACGCCCTGCTCCTCGCGGAACAGATCGGGCAGGATGCCGGTATAGCTGACCTTGACCGATTTGTGCGTGTCGGTGACCGAGAACGCAACCGTCGCGCCCTGCCCGCGCACGACCGTGCCCTTTTCGACGAGGCCGCCGAGCCTGATGCGCTGTCCCGGCTGCAAGCTGGCGGTGGTCAGATCGGCGGGCATATAGAAATAGGAGGCCTTCTGGCCCAACGCATAGAAGGTCAGCCCGGTGGCGGCGCCGAGGAAGGCAAGACCTCCGACAATCACCGACAATCGCTTCTGCTTGCGCGTCATGTCCTACTCCGTCGCCGTCAGGCCGAGCGAGGCGGCAAAGGCGGTGAATTTCTTCGCTTCCTCACTGTCGGCGCCAAACACGGCAATACCGCGATGCAGCGCGTCCCGCGCCTGGTCGGCCTTGCCCAGCACAACATAGGAACGAATGAGCCGCATCCATCCTTCCGTGTCGCGCGGATTTTGCCGCAATTTTTCGTCGAGGCCGGCGACCATGGTTTCGATCATGGCCTGCCTGTCCCGCGGCGCCATCGACGAGGCGGCATCGACGGCTGCGGCGTCGGGGCCTTTGGCGGGCTCTCCTGACGCGACGCTGCGGTTGGCGGCCTCGGCCAGTGCCCGTTGGACAGCTCCGCGCCATGGCGAATCCTGCGGCAGGGAATCGAGCATTTTCTGCCAAGCCGTGGTTGCCTCGGGTATGCGGCCTTCCTGGGCCAGCGCCATCGCCAAATAGAACGAGGCTTTCGCGTTTGCCGGGTCGAGTTTTAGCGCCTGTTCGAAAGCGGATTGCGCATCGGCCGAAACGATGCCGCCGGCCGCATTGGCAATCGCTTCGCCGAGACCGGCCTCGCGGGCAGCCGTGTCGCCATCGAGGCGGATGGCATTGCGATAGGCGGTCACGGCATCGGGAAAGCGCTGCAGGCGCAGATAGATCGGGGCGAGCACGTCCCAGCCGCGTCCATCGCCAGGGTTGGCGGCAAGATGGGCCTCGGCGCGCGCCACCAACTCATCGACCGAACTATCGGCCGGATTCTTGGCCAGCCGTTCGGCAAGCGGCTGCGACGGCAGATCGGGCGAGCCGAGCTGGCTGTACATGCCCCAGCTGAGCAGCGGGACCATCAGCACCGCTGATGTCGCCACCAGCCTGGCCGCCTTTGACGGCTGCTGAAGCGTCGCGGCATCGGCCTGGCCGGCATTTCCCAGCCGAAGGATGCGGCGGGCGATTTCGGCGCGCGCCTCCTCGGCTTCCGCCGGCTGGATCAGGCCGCGCGCGGCGTCACGCTCGAGCTCGGCCAATTGATCGCGATAGACTTCGAGGTCATGGTCGCTGCTGGTCGGAGCGTCCGTGCCGCCGGTCAGCGGCAGCAGCACCGCCAGGCTTGCGCCCAGCGTGAGGAGTGCGGCTATGACCCAGAACAGCATGGTTCTTCCAATAGAGCGAGAGCCCTGCTCTCACAACATGAGGTCGCTGCGACGCTTTGACGGGATTCCGACCCCGGCCCAATGTTCAGGTCAGCGGCGTCCAGCTGCCGTCGGCGTTGCGGCATGCGGTGCCCCGCGCGGTCTGGCCGCCCGTGCCGGTAAACACCGTATGGGTGTACTGGCGGCAATCCTGCGAGCCGACGCGGTAGGGCTGGGCCGCGACGACTTCGCCGGAATGGGCCGAACTGTCGCCCTTCCAGGTCACCTTCTGGCCGCTCGCGGTATATTCGAGCGCCTTGTACTCCGCCTCGAGCGCCTTGCGCTTCTCGGTGCTGGTCAGGCCGCTGCCGATCGACCCGCCGACGAGCCCGCCAGCCATGGCCGAGATGATCGTCGTCGCGACCTTGGCACCCGAGGGAGGTGACGCGGGCGGATTGGTGATGGAGATATCCGGGCCACTGCCCTTGCCCAGCGTTCCGCAGCCGGAAAGAGCGAGCAGTGCGGAAACGAGCGCAACGCGAATCTTCATGCCAACAACCGGTTTTCTTGAACGGGATGCGCTGGGGGCCGCGTCATCGGGGGCGTCAGGACGTCATACTATTGACATTTGTCGGAAATTTGGCCGTTTTTAACGGCTTTTGTGCAATCGAGGGGCCGCCATAACACAGGCATTCGGCCGTGTCGATTGGCCCTGGGCAGTACATCATTGCAAGCTCCGCAAGCGCACAACCGCCTTCAGCCCGCCCATCGTGGAGCGTTCCAGCGCCAGCGCCCCGCCATACTCGTTGACGAGGTCGGCAACGATGGCAAGTCCGAGCCCGGTTCCCGGCTTTGTCTCGTCGAGGCGCCGGCCGCGTTTCAAGACATCGCGGGCCTTGTCCTCGGGGATGCCGGGACCGTCATCCTCGATCGATAGCTCGAACAGGCCGGCTGCGGCCGGCGTGACGGATACGGCAACAGTGCTCTTCGCCCATTTCATCGCATTGTCGAGAAGGTTGCCGAGCAGTTCCTCCAAATCCTCGCGCTCGCCAGCAAAGACGATGTCGGCCGCCAGCAGCGTAAGCGACAGGCTGACATCAGGCTTGAGTTTTTGCAGCACGCGCACCATGCGCTGCACCAGCGGCGTCACCGGCGTGCGGTAGACGACGCTGTCGCGCTGCGCCGCGACCCGTGCCCGCTGCAGGTAGTGGTCGACCTGTTTCTGCATCGACGCCGCCTGGTCGGCGATGAGCTGGCCCTTGGCGCCGCCTAGAGCCCGGCCCTCATTGATCAGCACGGCGAGCGGCGTCTTCAGCGAATGGGCAAGGTTGCCGACCTGCGTACGCGAGCGCTCGACGATGCGCTTGTTGTTTTCGATCAGCGCATTGGTTTCGTTGGCGAGCGGCTCGATCTCGGCGGGAAACCGGCCATCGAGCCGCTGCGCCGTGCCTTCGCGCACCTGGGCAAGCGCGTTGCGAACCCGGCGCAAGGGCTGGAGGCCGAGCAGGATAGCGATCGCATTGATGGCGATCATGCCGACGCCGAACAGGCTGAGATAGGTCAACAGGCGGCCCTGGAAGGTGGCGATCTCGTGCTCGAGCTCGGTCTTGTTGCCCATCACGCGGAAGCGCGCGGCGCGGTTCTTGGCATCGAGGACGAATTCGCTTTCGAACACTTGCAGTTCCTCGTCACCGATGCCGTCGGTGGAATAGCTGCGCTGGAAACTGGAATTGAAAGGCACCTCGGCAACGGTCGGCGACGGGATCGTCGTGGTCATCGAGGACGAATGAAGGTTGCCGTGCACGCCTTCGGAAGCCGGCTCCACCGACCAGTACCAGCCCGAATTCGGCTCCGAGAAGCGCAGGTCGCCAAGGTCGGGAGCGCCGGTGAGCTGGCCGGTTTCGGAAACGCCGACGGAGCCGATCAAATTGAACAGATGCGCCGACAGCAGGCTGTCGAAGCCGCGCTCGCTGGCCTGGCGGTAGAGCGTGGTGATCAGAGTGAAGATGACGATCAGGGTGAGGATCGCCCAGATCGTGGAAAAGCCGATGACGCGGAAGGCCAGCGAGCGAGGCCAGAGCCGCGCCGAAAAAGGCTTCCTTGCTGGTATGGGGAGCGGTTCCGCCTTACGCCTCCGGCTCACGCATGCGATAGCCCATGCCGCGCACGGTTTCGATCATGTCGATGCCCATCTTCTTGCGCAGCCGGCCGACAAAGACCTCGATGGTGTTGGAATCGCGGTCGAAATCCTGGTCGTAGAGATGCTCGACCAGCTCGGTGCGCGACACCACCTCACCCATATGGTGCATCAGATACGCCAGCAGGCGGAACTCATGCGAGGTCAGCTTCAGCGGCACGCCGTTGACATCGGCCTTGGAGGCCTTGGTGTCGAGGCGCAGCGGCCCGCAAGTGAGCTCGGACGAGGCATGGCCGGCGGCGCGGCGGATCAGCGCCCTCACCCTGGCCAGCACCTCCTCGATGTGGAACGGCTTGGTGACATAGTCGTCGGCGCCGGCATCGATGCCCGACACCTTGTCGCTCCAGCGGTCGCGCGCTGTCAGGATCAGCACCGGCATCTTGCGGCCGTTGCGGCGCCAGCGCTCGACGACGCTGATGCCGTCCATCTGCGGCAGGCCTATGTCGAGCACGACGGCATCGTAGGGCTCGGTGTCGCCGAGGAAATGCCCCTCCTCGCCGTCATAGGAGCGGTCGACCACATAGCCGGCATCGACCAGCGCGTCGGCCAGCTGCCGGTTGAGATCCTTGTCATCTTCGACGACGAGTACGCGCATGATCGGTCAGGCCTGTTGATGTGTCAGATATAGGCCGATTCCGGTGGTCTGGGAAACGAGCCCTGCAAGGGGAAGATTGGATCAGTTCGCCGGGACGACGATCTCGGAGCGGCGCGGACGCTGGCCGTCCTTGCCCGGCACAAGCACGATGATGATGCAGACCTCCTGGCCGCCACGCGTCGTCTGCGAAGCCTTGGCCAGCGTGCCGCCATTCTGCTCGGCAACCTGCTGGCCGATCGCGTAGCAATCCGCCGCGGCTGTTGGCGTCGCTTGCGACGCCAACAGGCCGGCCGCTGTGAGCGCCAGTATCGCGGTTCTGACATGAGAGCGAAGCGTTTTCATGGTCGGCGTTGTAACGCAACTGTGCTGAACGTGAAATGAACGGTGAACGGGTGAAAATCCATCCCCGCAATACCCCCTGCGCGCGCAACGAATGAATGCGATCCTACCGCCCAGTCCCTCAGACCGGGCAATGGATTCATAACCGGAAAACCGGCTGCGCGGCTATGGTGTTTGCGCGCAGGTTCTCAATTCGCAGCCAGATTGGGAACAGGTCAAGGCGAGACCATTCTGAAGGGCCGCCCTAAATAGCGCGGGAAACGCCAAATCATCGGAGTGCGCCATGACGGATAAAGACCTTGCCGACCTTTACCGGGGCTATATCGCTTGCCTGAATGCCCAGGACTGGGCGAAACTTGGAGACTTTGTCGGCGACGAGGTGCAGCACAATGGCGAAATGCTGGGCCTGTCGGGTTATCGCCGTATGCTCGAAGGCGATTTCGAGGCGATTCCCGACCTCCGCTTCAACATCGAACTGCTGGTCTGCCAGCCGCCGCGCGTGGCGGCGCGCCTGCATTTCGACTGTCATCCCAAGGGCGTGCTGTTCGGCCTGCCGGTGAACGGCAAGCGCGTGTCGTTCGCTGAGAATGTTTTCTACGAATTCGGAGAGGGTCGCATCCGCGAGGTGTGGTCAGTCATCGACAAGGCCGAGATCCAGGCGCAGATCTAGGTTGCTTCAATCACTTTGTTCGGTGAGAGCGCGTATCCGCAGCACCCCGTGGTAGAGCGCCAGGTCCTCGTCGTAGCGGGCCTCGGCGAACTCCAGCGACAGGCGGGTCTGGTCGCGCGAGCCGGTGGCGAAAGCGGCGCCGTCAAGGCGCGCCCGGATGCTGTCCATAATCAGACGCGTCTCGGCCTCGCCTTGCGCCTTCGACCAGACATGCAGCGTGATGAGCTGGTCGTCATCATTGTCGGCGCCGGTGTCCAGATCGAATGCGCTGGTCCTGCCATAGGTCACATAAGGGAAGGCGGCACTGTCGGCCGCCTGCTCGCGCAACCCGGCGCCGCCGAGCAGCGCCGTCAGCGAGGCATCGCTCTTCAATCTCATGAACAAGGCTTGCAGCAAATCGCCGGGCGCCGTCATCGTCGTCTCCGTTCGCCTGTCACGCTTTGAACAACCTCAGTTTCGCGCGCAACCTAACCGCGTTGCACGGATTTCGCCAGATGACGATCCGCCTGATGGAAGGCGGCGAATCGGGCGGCATGGCCCTTTCACGGACCGGGTTCTATTTGGCATGCGGGGAGTTTCAAGAAGGGTGTTATGAGGAGCCCTGTTTTCTCCGGCAATTCGAGGTCATTTCATGCGAACGCCACCGCTGCTGCCGGCTTTTGGAAAGCTTGGCGTCAAGCCCCCGGTCGCGATTGCGGCAGCACCCGCCCTGTCGAAGAGCACCGTGGCCCTGCGCATGCGCGAGATACTTTCAATGCATGGCGGCCTGGCCTTGAAGCTGTCGGTGGTGGCCTGGACAATCCTGATCCTGGCGGCGGCATTTTTCATGTCAAGGGCCTGATGCCGATATGACAAACCGCTACGCGTTGCGCATGTACGAGCCCGAGAGCTGGACTATCTTCGACATCTTCACCGGCCAGCCTGTCGAGCTTAAGCAACAGGTAATGGTGGCCATGAATTTGCGCGATGCGGAAGCGATGGCCGACCGCCTGAACAGCCGGGACGTCAAGCGGCGGGCAAAAGCCGACCGCAAGTCCTGACGCACGCTGATCTCAGCCGCTCTGATGCAAGACGAACGCGCGCTAGCCGAAATCCGCGGCTGTGAGCACATAAATGCTCTTGCGGGTGCGGGCGTAGGCCTTGCTGGCAATGTCATGGATGGAGCTGGACGCGGTGTCGAAGGCCGCCAGATAGGTGGCTTCCGCGGTCGCCGTCCCTGATGGCGCCTTCGAGAGGGCATCGGCGGCGACAGAGAAGGAAATCTGGAACATGCCGTCATGGCCGACAAAGCGGATGCGCTTGCCGGCCTCGTCATAGAAGCGGCTTGGATTGGGGAATGTCAGGCTCATGACGTGCCCCCCTTCGGCGCGGCGGCGGCTTTCTTGACGGTAGCCCGCTTCTTCTTCGGTGTCGGGTTCAAGGCTTCCGCGACGCGGTCGGCCTCTTCCTTGGCCAGGCGCAATTCCCTGAGCCTTGCCGTCTTGATCTCCCTGGCCCTCGCTTCGGACATGTAGTCGGAGGTTGCCTTGTTGCGCTCGGCCGTCTTCTTCTGCTTGTCCATGAAGCGGGCTTCAGCTTTTTCCATGATGCTCTGATTGCCTTCGGCCATCGCCTAAATCTCCTTCGTGCCTGAAATTGTGAAATCGAACTTACGATATAAATAGTCACTTTTGCCTCGAAATTCAATTTTTTGAAATATCTAGGCGCCTCGCGACGTTTCGAACCCTGCATACATCATAATACTTTTTAATATTTAATTTTGGCCACGAATAATTTTTGGCACTCCTATCTATCGAGTGCCAACACGCCTATAAGAACGGCGCGGTCGCCTATGCCGGCCCCAGAAAGAAGTTCTCATGAAGTTTCGGCCACTCCACGACCGCGTCGTCATCCGGCGCGCCGAAGGCGATGTCAAATCCAAGGGCGGCATCATCATTCCCGACAATGCCAAGGAAAAGCCGCAGGAAGGCGAAGTCATCGCCGTTGGGCCGGGCGCACGCGACGAAAACGGCGCGCTTGTTCCGCTCGACGTCAAGGCCGGCGACTTCATCCTGTTCGGCAAATGGTCGGGCACCGAGGTCAAGATCGACGGCGAGGACCTGCTGATCATGAAGGAAGCCGACATTATGGGCGTCATCGACAAGAGCGAGACGGCCGCTATCGGCAAGAGCGGGACGGTCGTCACCGAGAAGAGCGTCAAAGCCAAGAAGGCTGCCTGACCGGCCTGGCTTTGCCAGGCTCCGGCGAGCCGCTTGCTTCACCACACCAACGGGATTGAAAAAAATGTCTGCCAAGGAAATTAAATTCGCCACCGACGCGCGCGACCGCATGCTGCGCGGCGTCGAGATCCTCACCAATGCGGTGAAGGTCACGCTCGGCCCCAAGGGCCGCAACGTCATCATCGACAAGGCCTATGGCGCGCCGCGCATCACCAAGGACGGTGTGACGGTGGCCAAGGAAATCGAGCTTGCTGACAAGTTCGAGAACATGGGCGCGCAGATGGTGCGCGAAGTGGCTTCGAAGACCAACGACCTCGCCGGTGACGGCACCACCACCGCCACGGTGCTGGCCGCATCGATCCTGCGCGAAGGCGCCAAGCTGGTTGCCGCGGGCATGAACCCGATGGACCTCAAGCGTGGCATCGACCAGGCTGTCGCCGCCGTGGTCAAGGACATCAAGGCGAAGGCCAAGAAGGTCAAGTCGTCGGCCGAGATCGCGCAGGTCGGCACCATCGCCGCCAATGGCGATGCCAGCGTCGGCGCCATGATCGCCAAGGCGATGGACAAGGTCGGCAATGACGGCGTCATCACCGTCGAGGAGGCCAAGACCGCCGACACCGAACTCGACGTCGTCGAAGGCATGCAGTTCGACCGCGGCTATCTCTCACCCTATTTCGTCACCAATGCCGACAAGATGCGCGTCGAACTGGAAGAGCCTTACGTGCTCATCCACGAGAAGAAGCTCGGCAATCTGCAGGCGATGCTGCCGATCCTCGAAGCAGTGGTGCAGAGCGGCAGGCCGTTGCTGATCATCTCGGAAGACGTCGAAGGCGAAGCACTGGCGACGCTGGTCGTCAACAAGCTGCGCGGCGGCCTCAAGGTCGCGGCCGTCAAGGCGCCGGGCTTCGGCGATCGCCGCAAGGCGATGCTGGAAGACATCGCCGTGCTGACATCGGGCCAGATGATTTCCGAGGATCTCGGCATCAAGCTCGAAAACGTCACCATCGAGATGCTTGGCCGCGCCAAGCGCGTACTGATCGAGAAGGACACCACCACGATCATCGACGGCGCCGGCACCAAGGCGACCATCCAGGCGCGCATCGCGCAGATCAAGGGCCAGATCGAGGAGACCACGTCCGACTACGACAAGGAGAAGCTGCAGGAGCGGCTGGCCAAGCTCGCCGGCGGCGTCGCCGTGATCCGCGTCGGCGGCGTCACCGAGTCTGAAGTGAAGGAAAAGAAGGACCGCATCGACGACGCGCTGAATGCGACGCGCGCGGCGGTGGAAGAAGGCATCGTGCCCGGCGGTGGCGTGGCGCTTCTGCGCGCAAGATCGGCTCTGGCCGGCCTGACCGGCGCCAATGACGATGTGACCGCCGGCATTTCGATCGTGCTCAGGGCGCTGGAAGCGCCGATCCGCCAGATCGCCGAGAATTCCGGCGTCGAAGGCTCGATCGTCGTCGGCAAGCTGTCCGACAGCAAGGACCAGAATCAGGGCTTTGACGCCCAGAACGAGGTCTATGTCGACATGATCAAGGCCGGCATCGTCGACCCGGCGAAAGTGGTGCGCACCGCGTTGCAGGACGCCGGCTCGATCGCCGCCCTTCTGATCACCGCCGAAGCGATGATCACCGACGTTCCGGCCAAGGATGCGGCGCCTGCGGGCGGCGGTGGCGGCATGGGCGGCTACTGACCATCGCCCGAAAATTGCCCGCTGGGAATCTGGGCGGGCATAAATCAAAACAGGCTGCCGGGGACATTTCCCCGGCGAGCCAGGAATTTCCGTCAGTCAGTCAAGACCAGTCATCAACGACAGGGAGATCGACAGATGATCACATTCGCCCCGAAGCCAAACGCTGTATCCGCGACCAAGCCGGCGGAGGAGAGCCGCTTCGATCGCATCCGCCGGATTGCCGCCGACAAGCACAGGCAGGCCGATGCCGGGCCAATTCGCCGCGAGCCGTCGAAGACCGGCGACAAGCGGCCGACGTGACGGCTGCCAACCTCACGACACCGGCAACGCTCCGCCCTCTTCGGTGCGGCGGGCAATGTACTCGTCGAGCACATCGGATGTGGCAACGGCCGACGCCGGCGGCTGGAAGTCGGCCAGCGTCCGCTTCCAGATGCCGGTGGCGCGCTCGGTGGCCGACTTCGAACCGGACTGCGTCCAGCTGCCGAAATTCGACCAATCGGCGACCAGCGGCTCGTAGAAGGCGGTGCGGTAGCGCGTCATGGTGTGGCCGGCGGAGAAGAAATGCCCGCCCGGCTGGACTTCAGCGATCGCCTCGAAGCCGATCGAATCCTCGTCGCCGGGGGTCGTAGCGCAGAGTTCGGCAACCGTCTGCAATGCCTCGATATCGGTGATCAGCTTCTCGTAGGAGACGCTGAGGCCACCCTCCAGCCAGCCCGCGGCATGGATGCAGACGGTGGCGCCGGCAAGCACCGAGCCCCACAGCGCGAACTGCGTCTCGTGCGCCGCCTGCACATCGGAAATGTTGGCCGCACTGCCGCCGCCGGACCGCCAAGGCAGGCCGGTGAAGCGCGCCAGCTGGCCGGCGCCCAGCGTCGCCTTGACGTGCTCGGGCGTGCCGAAGGCCGGTGCGCCGGACTTCATGTCGACATTGGAGGAGAAGGATCCGTAGACCACCGGTGCGCCCGGCCGCACCATCTGCGCCAGCGCGAGACCAGCCAGCGCCTCGGCATGCTGCAGCGTCAATGCGCCGGCGACGGTGATCGGCGCCATGGCGCCGGCCAGGCAGAAGGGCGTGATGACAGAGACCTGGCCGGCCCTGGCGAAGTCGATGATGCCTTGCGCCATCGGGATATCGAGCTGGCGCGGCGAATTGGTGTTGATCACGGTGTAGCAATGGACGCCGGCCAGGAACTCGTCCTGCGAGAGCCCGCGCGCCAGCCTGATCATCTCGAACCCATCCTCGACCTGCGGCGTGCCGCGGGCGAAGACGAAGGGGAACTTGTCCGACAGGGTCAGCTGCGCACGGTTGACGGCATAGTGGCGCAAATGGTTGTCGACATCCTGCGGCTCGATCCAGGGGCCGAGCATATGCAGCACGTCGAAATTCTGAACAAGCTTGGTCAGTTCTTCGAAAGCGGCGAGCGTGCCCGGACGCCGTCCGCGTTCGAGATCGGTGACGTTGGGCGCCCCGGCTCCGGCCAGGAACGTCATCGAGCCGAGCTCCAGCATGAGATCGCGGCTACGGTTGCCCGCCAGCGCCCGGATGGATTTCGGCGCCGAGGCCAGTGCCGCAGTGACAATATCGCGGCCGATGCGCACCATCTGGCTGTCCTCGTCGACCAGCGCACCGGCTTTGGCGTAGATCGCCCGTGCCTCCGGCAGCAGCACCTTGATGCCGAGCTCTTCCAGCACGCGCAACGCCGTGTCGTGGATGGCCGCGACCTGGTCGTCCGAAAACACCGGCTGCGGCAGGAACGGGTTCTTGAGCGAGCGATAGTTCGGGTGGCGGCTTGACCCGCTGCCGGCCTCACCGGTGTGCCCGCGCCGGCGCTCGCGCCTGGTCTCCCTTATAATGTCATCGACCATGGCCAAAACTCCTCATTGCCGCATCGCCTGCCCTCGGGGTCGTATGGCGAGGCCGGAATAATTCGCGCCGGCCGCTCGACGCCGACAATGTGCACCCAAAGCGCGGTCCCCTCCCCGGCGAATTCGTCGCCCAGCAACGTCAGCGCGACGCTTTTGCCTATTGTGTAGCCATAGCCGGCTGAGGCGACGAAGCCGACGCGCCGGCCCTTGTGCCAGACTGGCTCGAAGCCACTGGCGTCGGCATCGACGGCGTCGACCTCCAGCGTCACGATCCGGGCGGCGCTCAACAAACCGTGCGGTGTGGCCTGGCTGCCCTTGTGAGCCGGGCTGAAATGGAAGAATAGTCTTCGCCGGGTATGCCCGCCCTGAAATTGCCCGCTTGCGGTTCTCAGGTGGGTGGGGTGAGTTTCGGGAATGGCCAGTCCTTTAGAACGACGTCCAAGACGAAGAGGTCCGATCGCCGCCGCACTGCTGGCGGTGGACGCGTGGATCAATTCCTCGCTCTACGAAATCGGCTTCAAGGCCGGCCAGTTCTGGGAATCGGCGACCATTTTTTCGCGGCGCTTCCGAGTCACCGGCTGGCGACGCGGCATCATCGAGGTGCTGAGCGAAGGTTTTACGATGGGCGCCGGCGGCGTCGTCGTGCTGCTCGCACTCGCGATGCCGGCCTTCCAGATCACCACCGGCGACTGGCGCAGTCAGGGCGATTTCGCCGTCACCTTCCTCGACCGCTACGGCAACGAGATTGGCCAGCGCGGCATCATCCAGCGCGATTCCGTGCCTGTCGACGAGATGCCGGACCATGTCATCAAAGCAGTGCTGGCGACCGAGGACCGGCGCTTCTTCGAGCACTACGGCATCGACGTGCTCGGCCTGTCGCGCGCCATCTTCGAGAATGTGCGGGCCAATTCCGTCGTCCAGGGCGGCTCCAGCATCACCCAGCAGCTGGCCAAGAACCTGTTCCTGTCGAATGAGCGGACCTTCCAACGCAAGATCAAGGAAGCCTTCCTGTCGCTGTGGCTGGAGGCCAATCTGTCGAAGAAGGAGATCCTGCAGCTTTATCTCGACCGCGCCTATATGGGCGGCGGCACGTTCGGCATCGAGGCGGCGGCGGATTTCTATTTCGGCAAGAGCGTCAAGGATCTGAACCTCGCCGAGGCGGCGATGCTGGCCGGCCTGTTCAAGGCGCCGACCAAATACGCCCCGCACATCAACCTGCCCGCTGCCCGCGCTCGCGCCAATGTGGTGCTGTCGAACCTCGTCGATTCCGGTTTCATGACCGAAGGCCAGGTGCTGCAGGCAAGGCTGCATCCAGCCGAGATCGTCGACCGCGGCGAGCAGAAGAGCCCGGATTATTACCTCGACTGGGCCTTCGATGAGGTCAAGAAAATCGCCAAGCCCGGCCAGCATTCGCTGGTCGCCCACACCACTTTCGACGCCAACATCCAGAAAGCGGCGGAGGAATCCGTCGAATTCCATCTCCGCCAGTTCGGCAAGGAATACAACGTCACCGAGGGCGCCGTTGTAGTGATCGAGACCAATGGCGCGGTACGCGCCATTGTCGGCGGCCGCGACTATGGCGCAAGCCAGTTCAACCGCGCCACCAAGGCGCTGCGCCAGACCGGCTCCTCGTTCAAACCTTACGTCTACGCCACCGCCATGGAGCACGGGTTCACCCCGGACTCCGTCGTCTCAGGCGGGCCGATCAGCTGGGGCGGCTGGTCACCGCACAATTACAATGGCGGCTCGGCCGGCAATGTGACGCTGATCACGGCGATCGCCAAATCGATCAACACCGTGCCGGTACGGCTGGCCAAGGACTATCTCGGCATCGGCCCGATCAAGGCGATGGCCGAATCATTCGGCGTGGAATCGCCGCTGGAGTCGCACAAGACCATGGTGCTCGGCACATCGGGCATGACGGTCATGGACCAGGCGACGGGCTACAGCGTGTTCGCGCAGAACGGCTTCGCCGGCTCGCGGCACGGCATCACCCAGCTCGTCACCCGCACCGGCGATGTCGTCTACGACTTTGCCAAGGATGCGCCGGCGCCGCATCGGGTTCTGTCGGAACAGGCTTTGAAATACATGAACACCATGCTGGCTGCGGTGCCGGCGATCGGCACCGCGCGGCGCGCGCAGCTGCCCAACATCGTCGTCGCTGGCAAGACGGGGACGACGCAATCCTACCGCGACGCCTGGTTCGTCGGCTTCACCGGCAATTACACGGCTGCCGTCTGGCTCGGCAATGACGACTTCACCCCGACCCGCAACATGACCGGCGGCACGCTGCCGGCGATGGTGTGGCAGCGGCTGATGGTCTACGCGCACCAGAATATCGACCTGAAGCCGATCCCCGGCCTAGACAAGCCCTTCGTCGACGAAGAGATCGCGGCCAAAGCCGAGGAAGCGGAGAAGAAAAACGCCGATCAGGCAGCCGCCGATGCCGCGGCCGAGCGCCCGGCGGTGTTGTCCAGCCGCACGACACAGACGCTGCGCGAGATGACCAAGGTGTTCCAGACAGCGCCCGTGCTCGGCTCGCCGCAGACACCGGAGACCCTGTCGGCGCTTTGATTCCACAGCGCTGCTTGCTCTGTGGCCTGCCCCGCTATATCCCCGAACGATAATTCTCTCGTCCCGGTTCTTCATGCTCAAGACCGCCTTTTTCACGCTGCTTTCGCTTGCCATAGCCATCGGCCTCGGCGGCGGCAGCGTCTGGTATGCGCTGCAGGCGCAGAGCGGCGTCGGCGCGATCAGCATCGGCCAATGGACCGCCTTCCCCGAGATCGGCACGCAAGATGCCGACCCCTATTCGAAGGCGCGCGTGGCGCGCGAGGGCGTGCTGGCGCTCGGCAAGGCGGAAGGCTTGTCCTTCATCGCCGAACGCGATGCGGCCGGCGATGAGCTTCAGCGGCAATGCGACTACAGGATCGAAGGCAGTTTCCCGACCGCCCGGTTCTGGACGCTCTATGCCGCGGATCAATCGCTCGGCGTGGTCGACACCGGCAAGCCGAGGCTGGCGGCGCTGCAATCCTACCAGGTGCTGCGTCAACCCGACAATTCGGTGATCATCGCCGTCGGCAACCGTCCGGCCCCCGGCAACTGGCTTCTGACCGAAGGTTTTGGCCGGATGTATTTCGTGCTCACCTTCTACGACACGCCGATTGCCTCAAGCACCGGCCTTTCCGACGTGTCGCTGCCCCGGATCGTCAAGGCTGGCTGCAATGCGTAGGTTGCTGCACGCCATCCTGCTCGGCCTGCTCGGCGCCGGCATCGTCCACATCGTGGTGCTTTTGCTGGTGCCGGAATTTACCGAGCGCGATGCCTGGTCACGGCTGGCGATGGCGTCCGACCTCTACAAGATGACCAGGCTGGATGCCGAGGCGGGCGGCGCGCCGGTGGTGAAGTCGGTGGATCCGCTGTTTTACGCCGCCGCCTGCCGCTTCGACCTTGCCGAAGGCGTGGTGCGGATCAAGGCGCCGGGCAGCGTGCCGTTCTGGTCGGTGTCGGTCTATGACCGCAACGGCCACAATTTCTATTCATTCAACGACCGCACGGCGACCGGCAACAAGCTGGACACCGTGGTGCTGACGCCGGCACAGATGATCGACGTGCGCAGGGAGCTTCCCGAAGACCTGCAAGGGGCAATCTTCGTCGAGGCGCCGATCGAGGAAGGCATCTTCGTCATCCGCGCCTTGGTGCCTGACGACAGCTGGAAGCCGGTTGTGTCGCAGTTCCTGGACCAGAGCTCCTGCGAACTGCAGGACTACTGACCTCACCCCGACGACCAGCAAATTCAGTGGTGCGGAACAGGCGTCCGTGGTGTGCCCGGCTGGTCCGCCGGTCGCGCCTGGCCCGCCAATGGCGGATGCTCGTAGCGGACGCCGGGAAAAATGATCACCGCCGCCGGCGTACCGGTGTCCTGAACTGCTCGATTGACTGGTGCCGGTCGCGGCACGAAAGACAGTACCATGCCCATGGTTCGCGTATTCCTCTCGGTTGCCCCGGAGCACAACGCAACGCCTCCAAATGTGATTAAGGCAGGCAGAGGGTTAACGGAGCGCTAACGGATCGCGGCTAATTTGATGTTTGTTCCGGGCCTTGCGCGAAACCGACACAGTTGCGGTTGAGCATGGTCCGGGTTGTGTCGAGTGTCGGGCGTATCTTCCGTGTCAGCTTCGGATTTCAGGCAAATCGCCATACGGACGGAATCGGGAAAAGCCGAAAGGCTGTTTCGCGCCGCCGTGTCGGCGTTCTGCTCGCTGACCCGCCCATCGCGCCGCGAGATCGCCCAGCTCGAGGATCTGACGCTGCCGCTGTTCGACAGCGTGCCGGTCGAATCGCGCCGCTATGTCGCCGCCGCCCTGTCCGAATGCGAATATGCGCCGGCCGCCCTGGTGCGGCGGCTTTGCGAGGAGCCGGTCGATGTCTGCGCGCCCTTGCTGGTCCGTTCGCGGGCGCTGGGCGACATCGACCTGATCGCGTTGATCGGCCGCCACGGCCTGCCGCATGCGCGCGCCATTGCCCGCCGCAAGGATTTGAACCCGACCATCGCGCAGTTGATCAAGGCGCTGGAAAAGCCGACCCTGGTGCGCGTGCGGCAGCCCGAGCCGATCGCCGACGTGGCGGGCGACGGTGCCGAAGCCGCTGCCGCCGCTCCCAGCGCACCAAAACTGCCCGGCAGCGCCGCCGAAACCGCCAGGCGCCGCCTGCGCTCGATGATGCTCGCCGAGGGCGAGGCGACATCGGTCAATCCCTTCGTCGGCTCAGCAACTTACAGCAAGCTGCGCGAGACGGCGCTGACCGGCAAAGCCGCCTTCTTTCAGACCGCGCTTGCCGACGCGCTCGACATCGACTTCTCCACGGCGCGGTCGCTGACCGAGCATTCGAGCTATGTCTCGTTGCTCGCCGCGCTGCGGGCGCTCGACCTCAGCGAGGACAGGGCATTCCTGATCGTGGTCGCGGTTTACCCCCGGGAGTTTCCGCACCCGCAGGCGATCCGCATCTTCCTCGACCGATACCGGCTGCTGCACCACGAGGCGGCGCTCGACAAGGTGCGCGGCTGGAAGGCCGAAACATTGTCGCGAGCGGTGCGCGGCAACACCCCTGTCGCCGCGAATGGCGACCAAGCGCCGGACGTCGACAAAGCCAGCCTAGGGGCCAGCCTCAAGGCGTCTTGACGGAGAGAAGCTCCTCGACGGAAACCGTTGCGGCCTCGATCTCGACCACCCAGATGTCGGGATCGAATTTTTTCTCCCGCTCAAGCCTGGCGTCAAGGGCGGCGGCATCGTCGCCGGCGCCGAGCAGCGTGAAAAAGCGATCATCCGGTTTGTCCGAATCGTAGCTCGTCTGGGGCGCCGGGCCGAACAGGGAGACCTCGCCCAGCCTGCCGCGGGAGAGCACGAAGACAGCGCCGGCCTCGGTTGCGCCGCGCTTGACGACGGCCGCAAAGCCGCCGGCGCCGAAAACACGGCGCAGCAGGGCCGACACCCAAAACTCGGTGGTTACGCGCATGACGAGGCTCCGGAGGACATGCGCGGCGTCTTAGCCGGATTTTCGTCTATCCGCGAGCGGTCGTCTTGACCACTCAATTGGTCAGGCCGATCTCGCGCATCTTGACGTAGACGACCTCGTCGGGCTCGCCCGTTTCCGGCAGGCCGAATAGCGACTGGAATTCCTTGATCGCCGCCTTGGTGCGGGCGCCGACGACGCCGTCGAGCTGCATGTCGTCATTGCCGAATGCCTTCAGGCCGGCCTGGATCTTGACGATGCGGGCATCGGGCGCCTGGGCGGATACCGGCGCGGAAACCGGGATGGGCGCAGGCGCGGCCTCGGGCGCGGCAACTCGAGCGGCGGCCATATCCACGGGCCTCGGCACAGGATGCGGGATGCCAGCTGTTGTCTGCTTGGCGCCGAGCTGGTCGAGCAGGACGGCGTCGATCTCACCGGAGGCCGGCAGGCCAACTTTCTGCTGGTATGCCTGGATCGCCTTTTGGGTATTCGGCCCGGAAATGCCGTCGACCGTTCCCGTGTAGAAATCGAGATCCTTCAGGATGCCCTGGACCTGCTCGACGGTCGGATCGCTTTTGACCGGAGCCGGGCCGGGCCGCAGGATGTTGATGGTGGTTTCGGGTTCGTCCGCGCCGGGGTGCGGAAAACCCTCGATGCTGCGGGTGGCGAAGAAGGCGCCGGCATGCGGAAACGGCTGGTACCACAGCGCGTTGGCGGAAACGTAGAACAGCGTCACCAGGAAGGCGGTCGAGCCGCCGACCAGGACCGGATTGCGCGAGATCGCGCCGCCCAGCGCAATCGCGCCGGCCTCGAACGCGCCGCTGCGGCGCTTGACCGCCTTAGGCTGTTTTGCGGAGCGAGCCATTCCTGTCCCCTTTCGCGTCGCCTTTCGTCCTGGTCGCGGGCATCGGCAGCACGCCGTTCCTCTCGGTCGCGCTCCTCTTCGGCCCGTTCACCGGCAGGCTGATCGTGACCGTCGTCCCCTCGCCCGGCATGCTTTCGATCGACATCGTGCCGTCATGCAGCGCCACCAGGCCCTTGACCAGCGACAGGCCGAGCCCGGTGCCCTCGAAGCGGCGCGTATAGTCGTTCTGGATCTGCATGAACGGCTTGCCGAGATTGACAAAATCTTCCTCGGCGATGCCGATGCCGGTGTCCCTGACCCAGAAATGCAGCCGCGAGCCGATCCGCTTGGCGCCGACGATGATATCGCCGCCATCGGGCGTGAACTTGACCGCATTGGAGACGAGGTTGATCAGGATCTGCTGCACGGCACGACGGTCGGCATTGATCTCCCCGGCGTCCGGCGCAATCTGCGCCTGGAGATCGATGTTCTTGGCATTCGCCTGCAGCTGCATCATCGACTGGCACATCTCGACCGCTTCGATGAATCGGAACGGTTCGGGCTCGGTCGCGTAGGCGCCGGCCTCGATCCTCGAGACATCAAGGATGGAGGTGACGACGGCAAGCAGATGCTGGCCCGACTCCTTCACCAGGCCGACATACTCCTTCTGGCGCGGGTCCTTGAAGCCGCCGAACATCTCATGCAGCAGCATGTCGGAAAAACCGATGATGGCGTTGAGCGGCGTCCGAAGCTCATGGCTGACGACCGCCAGGAAGCGGCCCTTTGCCACCTCGGCCGACGCTGCGGCCTCATTGGCGGCAGCAAGCTCGTCGCGCAATTCGGCAGTCTCGTCGTTCTCGCGCAGCAGCAGAGTGAAGGTCTCCTGCTGCTCTTCGGCACGCATCAGTTCGAGCTGAAATGGCCGGTAATTGTCGGCCGTCGAGGCGCTGCCGTCCTGCGGCAGCCTTACCCGAAGATCGAGCCGGCGCGCCAGGGCGCCATCGCGCATGTCGGCAAGCGCGCTGAGATAAGCGACGCGATCGGACAGGTGGATGCGGTCGAACAGCCCGGCGCCGAAAAGCAGTTCCGGCGGCAGCTTCAGGATGGTGCGCGCCTTGGCTGAGGCATCCAGGACCTCGCCATGCCGGGCGACATGCAGGACAACGGCGTCGATCATGTCTTCAAGGCGGTCGTTTGGAAGCCGCGCGGGCTGCGCGCGTGCGGCATCGCCTAGGGCTGCGAGCCGGGGAACCAGCGTCAGGCCCCAGGCGAGCGGCAGCAGCCAGTGCCACGCCGCGACTTGCGCCCCTCCGAGCGGGACGACAGAGCCGACAAAGGGCTGCAGCAGCATTGCGGCCAAGGTTGAGAGGCCGCCCCAAAGTGCCGCGCGCTTTGAACCGCCGATCCACCAGGCCTCGAATGGCAGTGCCAGGGCCAGCAGCGCAACCGGCGACGCCAGGCCGCCTGCTGCCGCGACGGCGCCGGCAAGGGCAAGACCGCCGGCGGCAAGGGCAACCTGGGCTGCCAGCGTCATCTTACCCGACGCCGCCACCAGCAAGGCGGCGAACCAGCAAAGACCGAAGGCGGCGAAAATGGTTGCGACGGTGACGGCGGCGCCCATGCCCGAGGTGACCAGTGTCACCGCCGCACCGGCGGCGAAGAACGGAGCGGCAAGCATGATGCCGATGAACCGGCGCTGGCGCAGGCGATCGCCCTGGCCGATGATGGCCGGATGGACCATGCGTTCGCAACCGGCCGCCAGCGCGCCAGGCAGTTCAATATATCTGGCAGTTGTCAAACTCAACGCACTCGCACCCGGTCGTGACTGCCCCTGCTTTGCAGGTCGCTTTTGCTTGTTTGAAACTCGCATCCAGCGTTTAAGGAATGAATAAGGCTGACCGGAACAACGAGCGCGCTGCGGCAAAAATTGGAGCGCCGGCACCGGAATGCACCGCCATTTGTGGCCATAGTAAACGGAGCGTTATGTGCAAAGGGCGTGCCCGTGGCTGCGAAACCCTGAGCCGGCATGCCTGCTCTTCTGAAGATATCCATGCGCAACAATCGCTTAGATGGTTACTGCAAGGTTAAGAAAATTGTCGGCATTTGAGGCTAATGCACTGCAAAACGCCTCGCTTCGAATTTGCCTAAAATTTGAGGAAAATTTTCGCTGAGCAGGAAAGCCGTCCTTTGCGCCTCATGTGCCATTGTGGCTGATATAAAGAGGTCATTGCGCATGGACGCATGATCCGGTCATTGGACGAGAGGGCAGATCGATGGGCTTTTTGATAAGAATGGCGTTCTGGTTTTCGCTGGTGTTGCTGGCGCTGCCGCTGACCGTCGGCCCCGACGAGGATGGCCGCGAGAGCGTCGGGCCGTTCCAGGCGCTTTTTGCGGCGCGCGAAGCGGTCGGCGACATCGCCGGCATTTGCGAGCGTAAGCCGGACGTCTGCGAAACCGGCAAGTCGGCGATGCATACGATCAGCGCCCGGGCCAAGGAAACCGCCAAGATCGCCGCCGCCATGCTGGACGACAAGAGCGCCGAGACCTCGCCCGATACATCGCTGGCCACCGGCAGCGTCGCCAAGGACATCGTGCTGCCGGCGACAGTCAACATACCTGCCAAGCTGGTGGCGAAGAACTAAACACCGTTTCAGCTGTATCTACAGCGACACCGCAGGCCGGTCGGACCTCTCGATGCCTGCGGTGCTTTTCTTCTTTTTCCGTGACGCCGCAGCCGCGGATGACTATATCCCGAGCAATGGCCACGACGATCCAGACGATCCGCGACGACTTCTCCCTGCTCGACGAGTGGGAAGACCGCTATCGCTATGTCATCGAGCTCGGCGAAGCGCTGCCGCCATTTCCCGACGCCGAACGCAACGCCGCCAACAAGGTGCCGGGCTGCGTCAGCCAGGTCTGGCTGACCACGAGCCGAGCGCCGGGCGCCGATCCGGTCATCACCTTCACAGGGGATTCAGACGCTCATATCGTGCGCGGTCTGGTCGCCATCATGCTCGCGCTGTTTTCGGGACGGACTGCCAGCCAGATCCTTGAAACGGACGCCGAGGCGACGCTGAGGTCGCTTGGCCTCGACGAACATCTGTCGCCGCAGCGGGCCAATGGCCTGCGCTCGATGGTCAAGCGCGTCAAGCGCGACGCCGAGATGGCTCTCAAGCAGACTGCTTGATTGCTCTATCTTCTCTTCTTTCGACGCAATTCCAAGGGAAAGCGCTCGGCAGTTTTCCTGGAATTGTTCTAGAAACAAAAACGGCGCCGTAAGGGGCGCCGTTGATCTTGTCCATTGGAGCCGGTGTTACCGCCCCTTGCGCTTGCGGCCGAGGCCCATCTTCTTGGCCAGCTGCGAACGGGCAGCGGCATAGTTGGGGGCAACCATCGGATAGCTGGCGTCGAGATTCCACTTCTCGCGGTATTCATCGGGCGTCAGACCGTAATGGGTCATCAGGTGGCGCTTCAGCGACTTGAACTTCTTGCCATCTTCAAGGCAGACGATGTAATCGTCATGAACAGAGCGCTTCGGGTTTACCGCAGGCTTCTGCTTGTCGGCCGGAGGCTGTTCGCTTGCTCCGCCCACGCGCCCGAGAGCGGCATGGACATCAGCGATAAGGTTCGGCAATTCGCCGACCGGCACGGGATTGTTGCTGACATAGGCTGCCACCACATCGGCGGTCAGCTCGATCAGCGCATCGCTATTTCTGGAAGGTGTTTCGACGATATCCATGGTTTAGGCCCCAACGAAGGATGTTTCTGTTTGCGCCCTTTTTGGAAGATCGGGCATGGCGCGAATTTCACGAGGGAAGAGCTTCATGGATTCGCGTCCGGGCATCTTAATGAGCCCACAGACAAAGTAAGTCAATTCGCATCTTGCGCTATATTCAACGATATTCATCGAATAGTCGCTCTTCAGCTTCAATCTTTCGTGCACTCTGTAACTTCGCGATATTTTCTGGTCGGACCAGGACTAGCATGACGTAAGGTCACGCCGTCGCTAAATCAGCAAGGACTCATAAAGTGGGCAGCGATGCTTGGTCTATGCTTCAAGATTTGGGCGGCTGATTGTCGGATTCGTACCAAACCGCAAGTTGCAAAGCGTTGGCGAAACACGCCGAAGAAGATCTTCGGTCTGACCGGATTCAATACGGCGTGAGGTATTTTCCATAGACCCAGCCACTAACAAAACCACCATTTTGCGCCGGGTCGTGCCAAACTTGACACCATTGATAGCGAATTGCCTGTTTCTGTTTCCAGTGCGGCTGGCCGGCGATCTCCAGAAGATTCAAGCCGCTGGTGCACTTGCCGGTCATCTGCAGGATCGTCCCGTTGGGATAGGCGGCCTGCTTCTGCGAGGTGCCGGACGGATATTTGCGAACGTTGAGCGTGTCGCCGAACGGCACGCCAGCCACTTGCCAAGCGGCGAACGCGGTTGCATGAGACTGGCCGGTGAAAGCCAGAACGGTCGAAGCGACGACGGCGAGAGCCGCAGCGGTGTTGATATGGAAATTCATCATCCTCTCCTTTTGGCTCATCTCCCGAGCCCGCCGCAACCAATACATCCCGGCCCTTGAACCCGCGCTGATCGGCGTGTTCATTTGCCATTCAAGTAATTTCTTCAGTGAGACGCAATGACCAAGACCTCAGCTTTTCCGACCGCCAGCCCGCCGAGCCCCGAGAAACACCCCGTCTTCGACACGCATCACGGCATTACCCGCACAGATGACTATGCCTGGCTGAGGGCCGAGAACTGGCAGGCGATGTTCAGGGACCCTTCCCTGCTTGAGGGCCGCATCCGCGCCCATCTCGAAGCCGAAAACGCCTATCAAGCAGTGCTTATGGCCGATACGCTAGAGCTTCGGAAGCAGCTGTTCGGCGAGATGAAGGGGCGCATCAAGGAAGATGATTCGACGGTGCCGATGAAGGATGGCCCCTATGCTTACGGCTCATCCTTCAAGCTTGGCGGCGAACAGCCCCGCTATTTCCGCATGCCGCGCGATGGCGGCGATGAGCAGATCCTGCTCGATGGCGACGCGGAAGCCGAGGGCAAGCCCTATTTCCGCCTCGGCGGCGTCGACCATTCGGCCGATCACCGCAAGCTGTTGTGGGCGTTCGACGACAAGGGCTCTGAATTCTTCACACTTCGCGTGCGCGATCTCACCAGCGGCAAGGAACTGAGCGACCAGATCGAGGCCACCAGTGGTGGCGGCGTCTGGAATGCCGCCGATGACGGCTTCTTCTACACAAGGCTCGACGACAATCATCGCCCGTCCAAGGTGCTGTACCACGCGCTCGGCGGCAGCCCCCTTAATGACCGGCTGATTTATGAGGAAACCGATCCCGGCTTCTTCATGGATGTCGGCGGCACGCGCTCCAACGAATGGATCATGATCGGGATCAACGATCACGAAACCTCGGAATATCACCTGATGCGCGCCGATGAGCCTTTCGCCGAGCCAAAGCTGGTGGCAAAGCGCGAGACTGGCCTGCAATATGATCTGGAAGAAGGCGGCGACATCTTCTTCGTCCTCACCAATGCCGACGGCGCCAAGGACTTCAAGATCATGACGGCGCCGGCTAATGACCCGGTTCGCGCCAATTGGGAAGAGCTGGTGGCGCACGAGCCAGGCCGGCTGATCCTGTCGGTGGTCGGCTTCAGGGATCATATGGTCAGGCTCGAACGCAAGGAAGGGCTGCCGCGCATCGTCGTGCGCGATCGCCGCAGCGGCGAGGAGCATCTGATCTCGTTCGACGAAGAGGCGTTCTCGCTCGGCCTGTCGGGGTCCTATGAATACGACACCGAGATCATGCGCTTCACCTATTCGTCGATGACGACCCCGGCGCAGGTCTTCGACTACAATATGCGCAGCCGCGAGCGTGTGCTGCTGAAGACCCAGGAAGTGCCGTCCGGTCACAATCCGGATCATTATGTCACGCGCCGGCTGATGGCGCCGGCCGCCGATGGCGAACTGGTGCCGGTCTCGCTCCTGCATCACCGCGACACGCCGCTCGATGGCTCCGCACCGTGCCTGCTTTACGGCTACGGCTCTTACGGCATTGCCATCCCGGCGGCGTTCAACACCAACTGGTTCTCGCTGGTCGACCGTGGCTTTGTCTTTGCCATCGCCCATGTCCGCGGCGGCAAGGACAAGGGCTATGGCTGGTATGACGACGGCAAGCGGGCGCACAAGATGAACACGTTCACCGATTTCATCGCCGTCGCGCAGCATCTCGTCGCCGAGCGTTACACCCAACACGACCGCATCGTCGCGCAAGGCGGCTCGGCCGGCGGCATGCTGATGGGTGCGATCGCCAACATGGCACCGCATAGTTTCGGCGCCATCGTTGCCGAGGTTCCCTTTGTCGACGTGCTGACCACGATGCTCGACGCAAGCTTGCCGCTGACGCCGCCGGAGTGGCCGGAATGGGGCAACCCGATCGCGTCGGCGGAAGATTATCAAACGATCGCCGCCTACTCGCCTTATGACAATGTCGCTGATCACGACTACCCGCCGATCCTGGCGCTGGCCGGCCTCACCGATCCGCGCGTCACCTATTGGGAGCCGGCCAAATGGGTGGCGCGGCTGCGCGAGCGCAAGAGCGGCGACAATCCGGTGCTGTTCAAGATCAACATGGATTCCGGCCATGCCGGCGCGTCGGGCCGGTTCTCCAGGCTGGAGGAGATCGCCTACACCTATTCCTTTGCGCTCAAGGTGACTGGCAAGGCCGAACCCGAGGTTACGGGCAAGCCCGAACGTGAGGTGACGGGCAAGGCTGAGAATGCAACGGAGGCGTCGCAATGATCGATCTATCCACCTTGACGGCTTACATAGCGGTTGTGCTTGGCTTTGTGTTTATTCCTGGCCCAGCCACGCTTTTGACGGTCGCGCGCGCGACGAGTTCCGGAACCAGGGTTGGCGTCGCGACGGGCGCGGGCGTCGCGGCTGGCGATGTGTTCCATACCATCATGGCGATGGTCGGCATTTCGGCGATCATCGCCACTTCGGCAACGCTGTTCAGCGTCGTAAAATATATCGGCGCGGCGTATCTGGTTTACCTCGGCATTCGCGCGATCATCGAGAGAATACCGGCCGACCCTACTGCCGGCGCACTCGCGATCTCCGCCAGCAAGGCGTTTCGTCAAGCTGTCCTGACCGAAGTGCTAAACCCAAAGACGGCGCTTTTCTTCCTCGCCTTCCTGCCCCAGTTCGTGCGGCCTGAAAACGGATCGGTGATGCTCCAGCTGATGACGCTGGGCATAATCTTTGTTCTGCTCGGCTTTTTCAGCACAATCGTCTTTGCCGTGAGTGCGGGCCGGCTCGGCACGTTCCTGCGCCGCAATCCGTCGGTGGTGAAATGGCAAGGCAAGGTGGTTGGCGGCATCTACTGCGCGTTAGGCGTTCGTCTGGCCTTGCAGCAGCGCTGATGTCGAAGCCAAAAGCGCGCCCGTCGAGGCGCGCCGGTCGTCACTTTTTGAATTCCGGGCTGCTCATTTTCACTCGCATTTGCAATGGCTGCGCGCTACCCATGCGCGCCACCTTCCAGACCATGACATACGCAAAGGGGCCACTATGTTGCTCGTCGACACCTATCTCGAGAAATCACCGATCCAGGGCATCGGGGTTTTCGCCAGGAACCACATTGCCAAGGGCACGCTGGTCTGGAAGCTCGACCCCAAATTCGACCGGATCATCGACGTCGAGACCTATGAAGGCGAGAGCGGCCCGGTGAAGAACTATCTCGACCGTTATTCCTATCCAGACCGCCGGGATCCGAACTACATCGTCTTCGAAGCCGACGACGCCCGCTACATGAACCATGACGACGAACCGAATTGCGATGTCTCCTCGCCCGAGGAAACCTATGCCTTGCGCGACATCGCACCCGGCGAGGAACTGACCTGCAATTACAGCCATTTCTTCGAGACGGGCTTCGACTTCCTCGGCGATCGCCACCTGTAGATGGCCACCTGTAGCCGGGATCACTTGGCCGGCTTGCTGCGCACCGGGTAGCCGTTGGGATGTGGCGGCACCGCCTTGAGATAGGCGGCTATCGCCGCGCGATCTGCCGGCGGCAGTTCGGCCATGTTGCGCTGCACGTCGACCATGGCGCCGCCTACCGAATCGAAATCAGGGGTAAAACCGGTTTCGAGATAGTTGGCGATGTCGGCTTCCGACCAGTCACCGAGCCCGCCTTCGCCCGATGTGATGTTCGGCACGATGCCGCTGCCTTCGGCGGCCGCCGCGCCAGCCAGCCACTGGCTCTTCCTGGTGGCGCCGGTGACGTCGCGCGGCGTGTGGCATTCGCCGCAATGGCCGGGTCCCTCGACCAGATAGCGGCCGGCCAGTACCGGATCAGGCGTGCCATCGGCAAAGGCAATCACCGGCTCCTTGCTGAGATAGAGCCGCTTCCACAGGCCGAGGCCGCGACGGATGTTGAAGGGGAAACTCAGCGAATTGTCCGGCGCCTTGCCGGCCACCGCCGGCAGCGTCTTCAGGAACGCATAGAGATCGGCAATATCAGCCGGCTTCATGCGGGCGTAGGATGTGTAGGGGAAGGCCGGATAGAAATGCTCGCCCGACGGCGACACGCCCTTCAGCATGGCGTTGGCAAGGTCCTCGACCGTCCAGGCGCCGATGCCGTCCTTGGGATCCTGCGAGATGTTGGGCGGCACGAAGGTGCCGAACGGCGTCTTGAGCTCGAGGCCGCCGACCAGTTGCAAACGGCCGTCGCCTTGCGAGCCCGGCTTGGCGTGACAGGAGGTGCAGCCGCCGGCATTGAAAATGCGCTTCCCCCTGGCGGCGTCGCCGGGGCCGAGCTGCGCCAGGGTGCCAGTGTCGAGCTTGACCGGCGCCGACAGGAACCAGCCGGCGCCGGCACCGACGACGCCCAGGACAAGGGCGGCGCCGACAAATTTTTTCCACAAGGGCATTGCCCGGGATCAGCTCTTCTTCACCCGATAGGTCTTGTGGCAGGTGCCGCAATCACTGCCGAGCGTATCGATCTGCGCCTTCAGCGCATCGACATCGGCGGGTGCGGCGGCGACTGCGGCCTTGACGTCGGCGAGGTACTTGTCCTCGGTCGATTTGAAGCCCGCCATGTCTTCCCAGATTTTGGGCGAGGCGGTGGTATCACCGCTGTCGCTGCCGGCCGGGAACAGCGCGTCGACATCGAACTTCTCGGCATTGACTTGCAGCGCCTGCAGCGCCGTCAGCACGGCGGCGGCATCGAAGTCTGCCTCGCCCTTGGCGATTTTCGACAGGCCGCCGACAATCTTGCCGCGTTCCTTCATCAGTCCCTGTCGGTCGAGGATCGGGTCGGCAAAAGCCGCCGAGGCGGCGAGGCTGAGCATAGAGATGGCGATAACAAGCTTTCTCATTCAATTGGCTCCAGGATGATGAGGGGTCGCGACCTAACGTTAACGGAGGGCGGGCCGGGATTATTCCCTGTCCGCCGGCCGGATTCTGCCGAATTTTGTGTGCCTGCTGCTTCAGCTGAGAAAGAAAAGCCCCGGAGTACCGGGGCTTCTCTGGGTCGATCAGGCTTTCGCCTCTTCGTACATTTCAAGGACATGGTCCCAGTTGATGAGGCTGTCAACGAAGGCCTCGAGATATTTCGGCCGCGCGTTGCGGTAGTCGATGTAATAGGAATGTTCCCAGACATCGACGCCGAGGATCGGCGATGCGCCATGGACGAGCGGGTTCTCGCCGTTCGGCGTCTTGGAGATCGCCAGCTTGCCGTCCTTGACCGAGACCCAGGCCCAGCCCGAACCGAACTGCGTGGTGCCGGCGGCGATGAAGTCGGCCTTGAACTTGTCGTAGCCGCCGAGGTCGGCGTCGAAAGCCTTCTGCAGGGCGCCCGGAAGCTGGTTGCCGCCGCCGCCCTTCTTCATCCACTTCCAGAAATGGATGTGGTTGTAGTGCTGGGCTGCGTTGTTGAAGAGGCCGGCATTCTTGCCGAACGACTGCTTGACCACCTCTTCGACCGACAGATCGCCAAGGCCCGCTTCGGCGGCCAGCTTGTTGCCGTTGTCGACATAAGCCTTGTGGTGCTTGTCGTGGTGATACTCCAGCGTCTCCTTCGACATGTAAGGCTGCAAGGCCTCGTAGTCGTAGGGCAAGGCGGGCAATTCAAAAGCCATCGGTCATACTCCTCATGGAAAAATCCGGTGCGGATACCGGATTAAGATAGGGCTGCATTGATCTGGAACAACTCCGGAATGAAGCGCCAATTGCCTTTTAGCGGCTCAACCGGCGGAAGTCGAATGCGCCCATTCCCAATAAAGGTCGCGCGCTTTCTTGGCCACCGGCCCGGGCTGCAGATCGCGGTCCTCGATGCGGGTGATCGGCACGACCTTGGAATGATTTCCGGTCGAAAATATCTCGTCGGCTTCGAGAAAGTCGCGCACCGACA
This sequence comes from Mesorhizobium sp. P160219, assembly GCF_057786095.1. NCBI lineage: Bacteria > Pseudomonadati > Pseudomonadota > Alphaproteobacteria > Hyphomicrobiales > Phyllobacteriaceae > Mesorhizobium > Mesorhizobium sp. P160219. The sequence continues at coordinate 2,883,182 of NZ_JBYNWG010000001.1, read as the reverse complement.
GCATCTTCTCCGTGGTCTTGAAGCCGTAATCGCCAAGCAGCGTCATGGTGCGCGAGCGGGTGATGCCGGACAGGAAGGTGCCGTTGGGCGCCGGCGTCAACACGTGGCTGTCCTTGACCAGGAAGATGTTCGAGGTTCCGGTCTCGGCGACATTGCCCAGCATGTCCAGCACCAGCGCATTGTCGAAGCCGCGTCCCTTGGCTTCGAGAATGGCGCGGCCATTGTTGGGATAGAGGCAGCCGGCCTTGGCATTGGTCGGCATGGTCTCGATGGTCGGCCGCCGGAACGGCGACACGGTGATCGAAAAGCCGGTCGGCGAGATCATCGGCGATTCGTAAAGGCAGAGGCAGAAACGGGTCGAGGCCGGATCGGCCGGCACGCCCATGTAGCCGCCATGCTCGGCCCAGTACATCGGCCTGATGTAGACCGCTGTCTTGCCGTCGAACTTCTTCAGCCCGTCCCAGGTCAGTCCAACAATCTCATCGGCGCTCATCGACGGCGCGAGGCCGAGCGCGGTCGCCGATGCGTTCACCCTAGCGGCATGCAGCTCGAGATCGGGGGCGACGCCTTCGAACCAGCGGGCGCCGTCGAAGACGCTGGTGCCGAGCCACATGGCGTGGCTGCGCGGACCCAGAATGGCGACGTTGCCTTCGTACCAGTCGCCGTCGACGAAGGTCCATGTCGCCGATAGCGCCGCAGTCGCCAGTGTCATTGTTCGGTTCCGCTTCAAAGCTGCCTGTGCCAAGCATTGGAAGATGCTTTGACCGGCGCCGTCAACCGGCATGGAGCGGTTTTTGTTGAGGCCAGAGCGCCCCAAGAAAGCGATCAAGACTACAATCGATGCTTGCACCTTGCGCCGCCTGCCCTCAAAACTGTCGCCATGCATTACGCGGCTTACGTTTTCGACGCCTATGGCACGTTGTTCGACGTGCACGCCGCCGTGCGCCGTCACGACGGCGAGATCGGCCCCGACGGCCCGCTGCTTTCGGAAATCTGGCGCGCCAAGCAGCTGGAATATTCCTGGGTGCGCACGCTGATGGGCGGCTATGCCGATTTCTGGCAGCTCACCGAACAGGCGCTCGATTTCGCCCTGCTCAAGGTTCCCTCCGCCGACAAGGGACTGAAGGCCAAGCTGCTCGAAGCCTATTGGCGGCTCGACTGCTATCCGGAAGTGCCGGCCGTGCTCAAGGCGCTGAAAGCATCCGGCGCCAAGCTCGCGATCCTGTCCAACGGCTCGCCCGAGATGCTGGAAGCGGCGGTCAAGTCGGCCGCCCTCGACCAGGTGCTGGACGATATCTTTTCGGTCGACGCCGTCAGGCGCTTCAAGACCGACCCGTCGACCTACGACATGGTGGCGACGGGCTGGCGACTCTATCCGGGCGCCGTCTCATTCCAGTCGTCCAACCGCTGGGACGTCGCCGGCGCCACCAAATTCGGCTTTCGCACCGTATGGATCAACCGCGCCAACCAGCCCGAGGAATACCGGGATTTCCCGCCGGCGCTGATCCTGCCGTCGCTTGAAGGCCTGCTGACCGGCGGCTGATCACTCTGTTGCCTTCGAGCAACAGTGGCAGGGCGGTCACAGCTTCGCCTTTGTTTGTCCACCCTCAGGCCAGAATCGGAACCGCCTATCGCGTCAGGCATTGGGGGAGGCCGACCACTGCGCCGCTTGAAGGCATTCACGCTTTCTTGCGATTCGAGACTTAAAAAAGGCAACCATGTTGAAGACCGGAATCGACCCCTATCGCCTGAGCCGTCGCGGCTTTCTGAATGCTGCAGCCCTTGGCGCCGCTTCGATTGCGGTCTCCGCCTGCACCACCACCGGACCGACGCCGGCGCCGGTCGAACCGCCACCGCCGACCTATGACGAGCCGCCGCTCGGCGACTATGCGACGATGTACGGCCCGATTTCCGACAGCGGGTTCGAGCTCCCGGCCATCCCGATCAAGAAGATGGACCCGCAGTTCCTGCGCCAGATCGTTCCCGATCCGACCGGCCAGCGGCCAGGCACCATCATCGTCGATACGACCAACCATTTCCTGTATCTGGTGCGCGAAGGCGGCCAGGCGATCCGTTACGGCGTCGGCCTCGGCCGCGCCGGCTTCGAATGGTCGGGAGACGCCGTCGTCCAGTGGAAGCAGAAATGGCCGAAATGGACGCCGCCCGATGAGATGGTTGCCCGCCAGCCTGAACTGGAAGAATACAGCGCCAAGAACGGCGGCATGCCCGGCGGCCTCAAGAACCCGCTCGGCGCCCGCGCGCTCTACCTGTTCCACGACAACGTCGACACGCTCTACCGCCTGCATGGCTCGCCGGAATGGAACTCGATCGGCAAATCCGTCTCGTCAGGCTGCGTGCGCCTGATAAATCAGGACATCATCGACCTCTACGACCGCGTGCCGTCGAAGAGCCCGGTCATCGTGACGTCCGACATCGGCCAGCCGATGGCGGCGAGCGCAAACCGCAGAGCCATCCCGATCGATGGCGGGGTGCCGGATGGCTCGGTCCTGCTCGGCCCGGTGACCTGATCGACTTCATCGATGCCATGAAGCGGCAGGTTCCGCTCCATGCGGCAAAGCTCGCCAGGATCCCGATAGCTTTACGCGAATGCCTGGGGTTCGCATCCAAGATATGCAATGCCGGCAACAGGAGGCCAAAAAAGACGTCCAGACGAACCATGGAGCCGCTGCAATCGGGGCGGCCATGCCCTGTCAATCTCGACGCTGCTGTGTTTCGTTACCGATTGATGTATATTAGACGGGAGTATGATTGCAGAGACATACATTTCATTAGATCATTGATGGCGGGGGAACGCCGATGGTGGGATTTGATTTCGATAGTCCGCCTGCCGACGGCGCCGAGGCCAACCTGTCGGCCGAATGCGAGCGCCAATTGCTGCCGCTCGTCCGCGGAATTGTCGAGGCGGCGGTTGCCGCCGGGTGGAGCCAGGAAGACGTTCTTCTGGCCATGGTCGAGCTGTCCTGGGATCTGTACGAGAAACGCCGAGGCGATCTTTAGCAGGCCTGCGTGAGCCGGATAATTCCGTAGCGCCGGCCAAGCCAGGCCATGTTTTTCTCGCGCGAACTTTTTTCTTCACCTACAATGTTTTTTCTATCCGCGGGATGCGCTACGCTGCCTTTGGGCAGGACTATGGGGGATACAAATTACCGTCCGGATTTCCGGGTTGGCTGTTTGCACGGCACGGAATTTCGATGGGCTGGCAAAGCGGCTGAGGCAAGGCTGAATGAAAAATGCGGGCGAGGTTCAGGAACGCAGCGCAGGCGCCGATCGGGTCGATCGGCACGCCCTCGACACAATCCCCGAAAATGCCAATCCCAGAAGAGCAACCATGCGGGGGAGCGGGATATGCTCTGTCCGCAGCCCTGGATCGCTCCCGGAGGGTCGCCATCGCCGAAGTCGCCTACCTCGCGGGATTTTCGGATCAAGGCCATTTGGCCACCGCCATGAAGAAGCACAAGGGAAAGAAGCCATGGTTCGGGCGATAACTGCTGCTGGATCGTCCGTGGCGATGACAGATAGTCGACCAGCTCTGTCAATGGCCGCGCGATCTATATTCAGAATACAACGCTGGATTGTGACGGCGCACTATGCACAATAACTAGGCTAAAAATGGTAAGATAAGATCGGAAAATAGTCAGGTAGCCTTGGCTAAAAATTCAAACCTGTAAATTTATAGTCAAAATCCTGGTAAAATTTTCGCTTGAGCTCAAATTCTTCTTTGCAATATAAAGCAGCATCTGTAGGATTCGAAGGAACGCCCAGGAGCAAACGTGAATTCTGGGCGCCTCGATACAGCACAGGATTGGATTGATCGGCGCAGCAGTGGCAGAGACGAAGATGCAACATAGAGGCAACGTCCAGGAAAGCGCCGGGACAGAGCGGCGGCGCGCGGATCGTCGCATCTTCGACGGAATTCCGGAAAGCGCGGGGCGCTACCTGGTCACGTTTCGAGGCGGCGCGGCTCATGTCGTTCATGGGCCGGGATCACACACATTCAAAGCGGCGGAACATTTCGCTTCGGTTCTGCTTGCACCCTCACCAGGGATTGCGGCATCGCTGGGCAGCGACAAAGTCCACGAATACGACGGCGACGTCGGCATGATCATGATCGTCCCAGCCGACCTCGGCGGCAAGGTGACCCGGTCATCCACCACGGAAAGCGCAATCGTGGCGCTCACCCCCGAGAGTCTCTTCGAGCTGGCAACGCGTGAATTCGACACCGGCCATGCCGAGCTTCAGCCGCCGCCGTTCGGGACCGTCGACTTCCAGGCGCTGCAACTCGCGCAGTTGCTGAAGGCGGAACTGACGGATCGGGAAACTCCAAACGAGTTCTATGTCAATTCGTTGGTCACCATGTTCGGCGTCCATTTGCTTCGGAACTACGCAGGAGCGCGAAAGTTGCCACAAGCCCCAAAGGGCGGTCTGTCGAACCGCAGCGCCCGGCGGGTGCGCGAATTCCTGGAGGTAAGTTTTTCCAGCAAGATCGCGGTGGCCGAGTTGGCCGCACTCTGTGGCCTTTCGCCGAGCCATTTCATCCTGGCATTCACCAAGACCTTTGGCGAGCCGCCGCACAAATACCTGCTGCGGCTGCGTCTCGATTTCGCCGAAAAACTTCTCATCGAGAGCGACCTGTCGATTGCGGAAGTCGCTCATCTCAGTGGATTCTCGGACCAGAGCCACTTGACAGTCACCATGTCCAGATACCGGAACAGAACCCCCAGGCAGGTGAAGCTGCAACGTTAACGACTGTTGCGGCGCGCATGATTGTCCGCGGCGATACCTCGATTGATCTTCAGTATAGTCGAAGGTTGTGTGGCAGAGCAGTCACAGTTGTCGCGCAGGGACCAAATACCGGATTTTCCTACAAAGATTCCGGATTATTCCAAAATACCTGCACCGCGAATGTGCTCATGGTCGCGATGGAAGTCATTTGGGGCGGGGGGAGCAACCAGATGATACAGCATGTCGGATTGTCCCATGGACATTCAATTCGCGGAAATCGAGGTCTTCGCGCCTAAGGCCGAAGCGGCCTGGGCTGCACTGCAACGCCAATACGCCAGCCGGATCAGCGCTGCGGAACTCGACCATCTCCTGGCCTGTTTCGTGCTTGGACTGACCTCTCCGGCTTGTGGTGAAGGCGATCCGGGATTTCATTTCGATCTCTGCCGCGCGCTGGTGGCGGTAAGCCTGCCGCCGGAACGGACGGAGGCTGCACTGCATACGGTTCCAGAACCGACGCAGCCATGGGTCGCGAGCGCCTATCAGCTGATTGAAAAACAAGGCGCGAAGGTCGGTCTCTCGTTGCGGGAGAAGACGCGCAATTTCGAAGATTTTTTGGCCACCGAGGCGAATGGTGCGGCACATCAGAGCGCCTCGGCAATTGCGAGGAAAAACTAGCATGACCAAACGCGTCGAGGGGCGGAGAAGGATCGAACTTTCTTCAAGCTTTGTCGGAAACTGGATCGCGGGTGCGGCCGACAGCCGCTCGGTGCGGCGCCGCCTGATGGCGGTGCTGCGCAACGCGTGCCGCGTGCTCGGCATGCGACGCAAATGTCTGGGGCTTGGCACGCTGGGCAGCGGCAGAATTGCGGCAGCGGCGCTGGGTGCAATCGCATTCGGGAGCATCGCCACCCCGGCGTCCGCGCAGTATGCCGCCGGCGGCGGCACCGCGACGGCCAGTGGCTCAGTCGCTATCGGCCCGGCCGCGACGGCCTCTCAGCTCAATGCTGTTGCGATCGGGACCCGGTCTGTCGGGTCAACGCAATACGCAGTGGCAATCGGCCAGGATGCGCAGGCCACAGGCACCGGCGGCGCGGTGGCGATCGGCGGCGGCGCGATTTCAAACAACATCAATACGGTAGCCATTGGCGTTCAGTCCGACGCCACTGCGGCCGGGGCCAGCGCACTGGGCACAAACTCCCACGCTTCGGGATCGAACTCCACCGCGGTCGGTGTCGGCGCCACGGCCAGCAACAATTATGCGTTCGCCACTGGCTACGGGTCGGTAGCCAGCGCCCAATACGCATACGCCATGGGCTATCAGTCCAGTGCTAGTGGCCTGCGCGGTATGGCGCTTGGATATCAAGCAACCCAGAGCGGAATCGATTCCCTTGCCCAAGGCACCAACGCCAATGCAGGCAGTCAAAACGCCATCGCGATAGGCTTCCAGTCGGTCGCGTCCGATATCAACTCTATCAATATCGGCGCGCGCACCGTTGCGGGGTCAGGGGCCTTGGCCCAAGGCGCCATCGCCCTTGGCACGGATGTCACAGCAAATCAGCAAAACGCCCTTGCCATTGGCGTCCTGACCAAAGCAACGGGAACGAACGCCGCAGCGGTGGGTAGAGGAGCCAGTGCATGGGGCAACCAGTCCATCGCATTCGGCACGGGCGCGCAGGCGGGCGTTCAGGCCAACACGGCTGTGCCCAACAGCATCGCGATCGGTACCAATTCGCTCTCTTCGGGCGCTTTCGCCACGGCGATGGGTGCTACCTCGGTTGCGAGTGGCTCCGCCAGCACAGCGATCGGCAACACGGCTGTCGCCAGCGGCGCGAACGCCTCCTCATTCGGGTCCGGCGCGAATGCGACGGGAGACAATTCTCTTGCCGCCGGTGTCAGCGCCGCCGCTAGCGGGATTGCCAGCACCGCGCTCGGCATCGGCTCCAAGGCCAGTGCCACCAACGCCGTGGCGATCGGTAATGCGGCGGTCGCCAATTCCGCCGACGCTGTTGCAGTTGGCACGAATGCGACGGCGACGGGCGGCAAGGCTGTCGCCATTGGCGCCGGCAACACGGCTTACGGCAACGGCGCGGTCTCCATCGGCGATCCGAGCTATGCCAGCGGCACCGGCGCCTTCACCGGCGGCGCCAACAACATCGCCAACAGCGACGGCACGGCAACCGCCACAGCCGCAAACCAGGCCGCAGGCGCGGTTGCCATCGGCAACAACAACAAGGCCGTCGGGCAAGGCTCCGTGGCGCTGGGCAATGGCTCGACGGCGGGTGCAGCCGGCCTTGCCGGCAATGTCGCGCTGGGCAACGGCGCGACGGCGACGGCAAGCTCCGGCGACGTAGCGCTCGGTTCGGGCTCGGTGACCGCGACGGCGGTCGGCACCAGCGGCGCGACGATCGGCGGCACGGCCTACAGCTTCGCCGGCACGACGCCGACGAGCACTGTCAGCGTCGGCGCGCTCGGCGCGGAGCGGACCATCACCAATGTCGCGGCGGGCCGGCTCAGCAACTCGTCGACCGACGCCATCAATGGCTCGCAGCTCTTCGCCACCAACCAGCAGGTGACGCAGAACACGACGGCCATCGCCGCCAACACCGCCGACATCACCAATCTCGGCAACACGATCAACAGCATCAGCACCGGCGGCGGCATCAAGTATTTCCACGCCAATTCGACGGCGGCGGACTCGTCCGCAACGGGCACGGACTCCGTTGCTATCGGACCAGTCGCGACCGCGACGGGGACGAACGCCATCGCGGCCGGCACCAATTCGAGCGCCTCCGACGCCAACGCCTCGGCCTTCGGCAGCGGCGCCGTCGCATCGGCGCTTGACGCAACGGCTATGGGATACATCTCCAAGGCTTCGGGCCAATACAGCACCGCGGTCGGCGCCAACGCCAATGCTACTGCCACGTCCAGCACCGCGATCGGACAGAACGCGTTTGCGACCGGCTTTCAGGCAACCGCTCTCGGCGTAGGCGCGAATGCCGCCGCCCAGAACGCGATCGCGCTGGGCGCCGGCTCTGCTGCCAGCAACGTAGGTGACGTGGCGCTGGGTTCGGGCTCGGTGACCGCAGCGGCGGTCGGCACCGCCGGCACGACGATCGGCGGCGTCGCCTACAACTTCGCCGGCACGACGCCGGCGAGCACCGTCAGCATCGGCACGGTCGGCGCGGAGCGGACCATCACCAATGTCGCGGCGGGGCGGCTCAGCAATTCGTCGACCGACGCGATCAACGGCTCGCAGCTCTTCGCCACCAACCAGCAGGTGACGCAGAACACCACGGCGATCGCCGCCAACACCGCCGACATCACCAATCTCGGCAACACGATCAACAGCATCAGCACCGGCGGCGGCATCAAGTATTTCCACGCCAATTCGACGCTGGCGGATTCGCAGGCGCTGGGGACGGATTCCGTTGCCATCGGCCCGAATGCCGTGGCCAACAATGCCGGCGACGTGGCGATCGGCGCGAATGCGGTGTCGACCGTGACGACGGCGGTCGGCGGCACCACGATCGGCGGCGTTGCCTACACCTTCGCCGGAACCACGCCGGCGGGAGCGTTTTCGGTCGGCTCGGTGGGCGCGGAACGCCAGATCCAGAATGTCGCGGCCGGGCAGTTGAGCGGCTCCTCGACCGACGCGGTCAATGGTTCGCAGCTGTTTGCGACCAACCAGCAGGTGACGCAGAACACGACCGACATTGCCGCCAACACGGCTGACATCGCCAATCTCGGCAATTCGATCAGCAACATTACCGGCGACACCTCGCTGGCCTACACCGACGCCAATGGCGACGGCATACGCTATGTGCGCACCAACGACCGGACGCTCGCCGTCGCGGACTCCTTCGCGCAAGGGATCGGCTCGTCCGCCCTCGGCTACCAGGCGACCGCGAGCGCCGACAATGCGCTGGCGCTCGGCCGCGACACCCAGGCCAGCGTCATCGGCGGCGTGGCGCTCGGCGCCGGCTCGGTTTCGGACCGGGCGGTCGCGCCCGTCTCGGGATCGATCCTCTCCGGCACCGGCCTCATTCCCTACAACACCGCGGACATGAGCCTGCTCGGCGCCGTCTCGGTCGGCACCTCCACCTCCTATCGCCAGATCATCAACGTGGCCGACGGCACGCAGGACCAGGACGCGGTCACGCTTCGCCAGTTGAAGGGCGCGCTGAGCTCGTTCGCGGTGACGGGGAGCCTGTACTTCCACGCCAATTCGACGGCCGCGGATTCGCTTGCGGTCGGCGTCGATTCGGTTGCGGTCGGTCCGCGCACCACCGTCAATGGCGACAACGGCATCGGCATCGGCAATGGCGCCATCGTGCAGCAGACGGCGCCGGGAGGCATCGCGATCGGCCAGAATTCGACGGTCAACCAGGCCGACAGCATCGCCCTCGGTACCAACGCGACCACCAACGGAGCGCAGGCGGTGGCGCTCGGCGCCGGCGCAAAGGCCAACGAGCCGGGCAGCGTCGCGCTCGGCGCGGGCTCGACGACGGCGGCGGCGGTCGCCACCACCGGCACCACGATCAACGGCGTTGCCTATACCTTCGCCGGAACAGCTCCGACGAGCACGGTCAGCGTCGGCACCGTCGGCAACGAGCGCACCGTCACCAATGTCGCGGCGGGCCGGATCAGCGGCACCTCCACCGACGCCATCAACGGCAGCCAGCTCTTCGCCACCAACCAGGCGGTCGAAGCCATGCAGGGTAGCGTCGGCGACCTCAACCAGTTCGCCGTCCAGTACGACAAGGACGGGAACGGCAACAAGTCCAACTCGATTACCCTTGCCGGCGGCGATCCCAACACGCCGGTGGTCATCCACAATGTCGGGCCGGGCGTTGCCAACACCGATGCGGTCAATGTTCAGCAGTTCAACAGCGGGTTAGCACTCAACCTGGACAATTCGAAGAACTACACCAACCAGGTGGCGGCCACCACGCTGCAGCAAGCCAATGCGTATGCGGACTCCAAACTCAGCCAGCTCAACATGGACATGGGAGAGGTCAGGGGCGAGGCGCGCCAGGCTGCGGCAATCGGCTTGGCGGCCGGCTCGCTGCGCTACGACGATCGTCCCGGCAAGCTGAGCGTGGCCGCCGGCGGAGGCTATTGGCGCGGTGAAGGCGCCCTGGCCTTCGGCGCCGGCTACACCAGCGAGGAAGGACGTGTTCGAGCGAACCTGTCCGGTACGACGGCAGGCGGACACTGGGGTGTCGGCGCGGGCGTCAGCCTTACGCTGAACTAGAGCCCGGCCATGATCAGGCAGGCAGTCCTTGCTGTCGCGATATCCATGACGTCAATGCTCCTGTCCGGCCCGTTAGCGGCCGGGCAGGAAGCAATCCCTTCCGGCTACAGGGTAAAACCTTCCGACGTAGCGATCCCTGCGGATGCGAAGCTTGGCGAATATCAACGGACCACCCGTCCGTTCGAGAACTGGACGCTGATCTGCGACGAGAACCTGAAGGCGCGCCAAAAGGTCTGCAATGTCACCCAGATCATCGAGGACCAGGCAGGACAGGTTGCGTTCAGCTGGTCGCTTGCCGCCACCAAGGAAGGCAACCCCTACATGATCTTGCGCGCCCCGCCGATCGCCAAGAGCGACGCTCCTGTCTCGCTGACGTTCGAGGGGCGCAAGGAGCCGATAAAAATTCAACTCGACGGATGCAATCAGGCCGTCTGCGTCGGCATGCTGCCGGTTGGTCCGATCATGCGCGAACAGATTTCGAAGGCCGCGGCATCCGTCATCTCCTTCCCGACCACGGATGGCAGGACGATCAACGTAACCGCGACCCTCAAGGGCTTGGCCGCGGCCGTTGCGGCGATCAATTGACGAGGCAATCGCGATGAACCAGCAATCGATCCATGACCGGATAATGTCCCGCAACCAGGGAAAGGATGCTGTCCGGGTCGGCATCGAAGACCGGAGCAGACCGCAACGAAACCGCGCGAGGACCGCTGTCTTCTCGTTGCTCGCCATTGCCGTCGTCGCCACGGCCGGCTTCGCGGCCATGCGCTACGACCTGCTCCACAATTTATTGCCGCAGCCGGCGGTCGCGGAGACCAACCAGCCCAATCCGGCCCTGGCCGAGACGCCATTTCTGCAACACGCCAAAGAGGCAGGCTTGCAGTCTTGTTCCAACATTTTCCCAGCCCTTGGGCAGATGCTGACAACCGGCACGACGTACAGCGTCCAGTCGATCTGGAACAACGAGGCCCCCGACAAACACCTCGTGGAAGCCCTGGTCGGCATGAACTACGCCACGCAGGGCTACAGCGGCCCGGCGGCAGGCCTGGTGTTCGCAGCACCCACCGCATCCGTTTGCGAAGGTACGATGGTCAGGGTGGCGCCATTCGCGGCCAATTGCGCCGATGTTCCGGCCCTGCTTCCGAAAGACAGCAAGCTCGCCAACAATCTTGGACAAATCAGCGTCTATGAACTCGCCAATGGAGGGGGCAACGCGATGCTGCTGCCAACCGGCAACAGCTGCGTCGTCATTTCCGTGGCCTCGGCAGCAGGTAAACAAGGAGGCGTACAATGAGGGTGAATTCCGCCATTGCGGCGATTGGTATGCTGTTGCTTTGCGCCGGACGGCTGGGCGCGGCGGACCTCGCCCCGGCGGCGGACGTGCCCGAGCCGCCGGCCCAGGAGGAGAGAGGCATCTGGGCGGCGATCGCCTATTCGAGCCCCGACGAGAAGCACGGCTTCTTTTGGGGCGCCGACAAGCGGCAGGAGGCGATGGACATCGCGCTGAAGCATTGCCAGAACGCCGGCGGCGGCAGCTGCGCCGTGGTCAGCGTATTCCGCAATCATCGCCATTGGGACGATGACGACAATACCGGCTTTCCCTACAAGCATTGCGGCGCCCTCGCCGTAGGCGAGAAGCCGGAAGGGCGGCTGACCAGTTGGGGCGCCGAGACGGCGCAAACACGCCGGGATGCCGAAGACCTGACACTGCAGGCGTGCGAGCGGAACGGACAAAAATGCAAGATCCGCGAGTGGGTGTGCACATGACGCATCAGAGCGAAGCAGCGGAACGCCAATCGAGGCGCATGTTTGCACTCAGTGTAGCGCCGTGCTCAAGCGGGGTCAGCCCTTTGCCGTGATGCGCATCGACGGTATGCGACACCGGCTCGAAGCAGAAGAAATCGGCATCCTGCGACGGCGAATAGAGGATGAAGACGTCGAGCAATGGCGAGGCGGTGAGCGAGATGGCGATCCTGTCCTCGGGCCGGGTGATCCTGGCGCGGTGGTCCCAGCCGTCGAAGGCGTTGTTGACCCAGCTTCGCGGCAACAGGGAGGCGTTCGAGAAATTCCACGCGGGGTAATCGGCCACCGGCGCCACGCCGACCGGCAGATGATGCTTGTCCTCCAGCCAGACCCGCGCCGCCTTCGCCTCGAGCGTCGTTCCGGCGCTGCGCGGGAACCACGGATGAAAGCCGAGCCCGTAAGGCAGGCGAATGCCGGTGCGATTCTCCACCGTGAGCGTGGCATCCAAGGCCCCGTCATGCAGCGCATAGGCGACCCGCGCCGTATATCGGTAGGGGCCGATTTCACCGGCGTCGAGGACCAGTTCTGCCTCGGTGGCGCTGTGGCTGGCAATCCGCCACTCCCTCTGGAAGCCGTCGCCATGGATTGGAAAGGCCTCCCCCGGCACGTTCGGCTCGATCGCATGGAAGCGGCCGTCGAAGGCGAAACCGCCGCCTGAGATGCGGTTCGACCAGGGAACCAGAAGCTGGCAGCCGGAGGCGCCGGTGCCATCGTCGGGGCGGAGCAGCGGCACCGTTGCGCCGCCGACCAGTGCATCGAAGCGGGCGATCGCCGCGCCATTTTGCGGCGCCAGGACCAGACGGGCGCGGTCGTCGCGCAGTTCCAGGAGGCCGGCCATCCCTACCAACCGCCGTCAATAGCGATATTTTGGCCGCTGATCATGTCCGAGGCGGGCGATGCGAGGAACAGTACGAGATCGGCAACGTGATGCGGCTCGATGCGCATCTTGAGACCCTGGTTCTCCAGGATCCACTCGTTGTATTGCGCCAGCCGGTCGCCGAACACCCGCGCCTCGGCCTCCGAAACAACCGCGCCCGGGGACACGGCGTTGACCCGGACGCCGTGCGGCCCAAGCTCCCGCGCCAGCGATTTGGTCAGACCCAGCATCGCGCCCTTGGACGCGACATAGGGCACGTAGCCGTCCCAGCGGCCGTTGAGCGTGATGGAGCAGAAATTGACGATCTTGCCATAGGCCTTCGCCTTCATCGCCGGCGCGCAGGCCCGCGCCAAGGCGAAGGCGGCCGAAGAGTTGACACGGATCTGATCCTCATACTCGGTCAGCGAGAATTCTTCGAACGGCCGGTTGATGATCAGGGCAGCGTTGTTGATCAAGACGTCGATGCCCCCTTCCCTCGCCGCCAGCGCCGCCACCGTAGCCTCCGCCTCCGCAAGCCGGTTGAGGTCGCAGCCGACAAAGGCGACGTTGCCGCCTGTCTGCGCGGCCATTTCCGAGGCAATCCCTGGCCCGTCTTCGCTATTGGGGCGATCGAGCACCAGCACGCGCGCGCCGGCCCGCGCCAGCGTCACCGCCTGGGCACGGCCGAGCGAGCCAAGGCCGCCGGTCAGAAGCACGACGCGATCGGCAAGGGCTTTCATTGCCGCCACCTCTTACAGAACGCCGTGGACTTCATCGATCGAGGTCTCCGCGACCCGCTTGTCCAGCACGATTTCGCCGCGCGCCATCGCCACGACGCGGTCGCAGCATTCGAAGACATGATGCATGTTGTGGCTGATGAAGACGCCGGTGATGCCTTGCTCTTTCAGGCCACGCACGAAGCCGATCACCTTCCTCGTCTCCTTGACGGAGAGATGGTTGGTCGGCTCGTCGAGGATCATCACCTTCGACTTGAAATGCATTGCCCGGGCGATGGCGACGCCCTGCCGCTGGCCGCCGGAAAGCTCGCCGACAAGGGCATCCGGCGAGCGCAGGTGCAGATCGACATTGGCAATCGCGCGGATGCTTTCGCTGGCCATCTTCTTCTGATCGAGCAAGCCGACGCCGAAGACCGAAAACCGGGTCGGCTCGCGGCCGATGAACAGGTTCCTGGCGATCGACATGGTCGGTACCATGGAATTGTACTGGTAGATCGTCTCGATGCCGAGATCCATCGCATCGCGCGGCTTGGCGATGCGGACAGTCCTGCCCTCGACCTTGATCTCGCCCTGGTCCGCCGTGTGGACGCCGGAGAGGATGTTGATGAGGGTCGATTTGCCGGCGCCATTGTCGCCGACCAGGCCAAGCGCCTCGCCCCGGGTGAAGTCGAGCGTCACCCCTTTCAGCGCATGGACGCCGGAATACCATTTGTGAAGGTTGTGCACGGAGATGATCGCGTCGGCCATCGCTCAATCCTCCATCTTGATGGCCTTGGCGCGCTTGCGCATCCAAGCATTGGCGACGACGGCGAATATGGTCAGGAAGCCGATGGCAAACTTGAACCAGTTGGCGTCGACATGGCTGAGCACGAGGCCGTTATCGATGACGCGGATAAGCGTCGTGCCGATGATGCCGCCCATCACGGTGCCGATACCGCCGGCGAGCGAAGCGCCGCCAATGACGGCGGACGCCACCGCCTGCAGTTCCATGCCCTCGCCGATCGAAGGCAAGGGCGAGCCCAGCCGCAGCACTTGCAGCATGCCGGCGAAGCCGGAGAGCATCGAACAGAGCATGAAACAGATGATCTTGACCCTGGTGGTCGGGATCCCCATCGCGGCGGCGGCCGGCGGGAAGCCGCCGGTGGCCTTGATCCAGTTGCCGAAATTGGTGCGCGAAAGCATCAGCGAGGTCAGCACCGCAATGCCGGCAAACCAGAGGAAGGACATGCGGAACATGTTGCCGGGGCCCACGAAGGATGTGAACAGCCAGTTCGGCAGGTCGGCAGGCAGCAGCGGCGGGAAGCCGCCCGAAACGACGACGGTGAGCGAGCGCGCCATGAACAGCATGCCGAGCGTGGTGATGAAGCTCGGTATGGCGAAGCGGATGGTGATGTAGCCGTTGATGAAGCCGATGGCGGCTGCGACAAGCAGTCCGGCGAGCAGCGCCAGCGGGAACGGGGCGTCGTGCACCATCAGCACCGCCATCGTCATCGGCATCAGCGCGAACACCGAGCCGACGGAGAGGTCGAACTCGCCACTGATCATCAGGATGGTGACGCCGATGGCAACAAGGCCGGCCTCCGGCAGGATGCCGAGAATGCCGCGAAGATTGTCCTGGTTGAGGAACACGCCATGCGAGCGGATCTGGAACACGATGATCAGCAGCAAGAGCAGGATCAGACCGGCCAGCTCCGGCTTTTCGAGATAGGTCTTGAACAGACGCTTCACGTCAGGCTCCAGGAATTCGAACTTCTGTTGAGGCATCGGCGGCGCGCGGGCGCCGCCGATGCAAAACCGCTCATCGGCGCTGCGCTGTCAGCGCATCCCCTGGGCGGAAAGCGCCATGATCGCATCGGCTTCGTTCGGCCGCACGATGCCCTGGCCGGTGTCGATGTCGGAAGGCGCCAGGCCGATCTTCTTGTTGAGATAGGCCTCCATCACCGGCATGAAGCCCTGCATGTAGGGCTGCTGGTCGACCAGCGCCTGCACGTAGCCCTTCTGCATCTGCTGCAGCACTTCGGGCACCAGGTCGAAACCGCCGAGCAGGACCTTGCCCGGCGCTACGCCGCGATCCTGCAGCACGCGGGCGACACCGGCGCACCAGAATCCGGTGTCGAAATAGGCGGTGGTGTCCGCATGGGCGTTGAGATAGGCGCCGACGCGGTCGGAGGTGACGGCAAGGTCGGTGCCGCTGTCGATGCGCTCCCACGACACATCGCGGTCGGCATGCGCCGCCTTGTATTCCTCAAGGAACTGCATCACGCCGGCGCCACGGCTCTCGGACCAGTTCTGGCCGGGCGCCGAGATGCCAACCAGCACCTTGATCGGGCCATCCTTCGGGAAGCTTTCGGATATAGCCTTGGCGAGCGAATAGCCCGCCGGCTTGAAGCCCTGCCCGACGAAGGCCTGGCGCGCATTGCCCTTGGCGCCTTCGGTGTCGTCGACATTGACGGCGATCACGAGCACGCCGGCATCGCGCGCCTCCTTGATGACGTCATCGAAAGCATGGTCGTCGACGATCGAGGTCAGCAGCGCGTCGGGCTTGGCGGCAAGGGCCGCGCGCATGTTGGCGACCTGCTGTTCGATCGAACCCTCGGTCTGGGTGAAGACCATGTTGCAGCTGGCCTCGACCTTGGCGCAGCCGTCGTCAAAACCCTTCTTCACCGCCTGCCAGAAGGTGTTCGATGCCGACGAATGGTGGGTGAAGACGATGTTCAACCCGTTGGCACGCGCGGCGGTCTGGGCGCCGAAGATAGCGACGCCAAGCAGAAGTGTTGCAGTCAGTTTTCTCATTTCAATTCCTCCCTTTGGATTTCCTAGATGTCGGTCTTGTCGGAGACGCGGCGCTGGACGGTGTAGGCCTTGCCGAGGTCGGGGTTGAGCGCCAGCCCCAGGCCCGGTCCAGGCGGCACGGTGATCATGCCGTTCTTCACTTCCGGCAGCGCCGTCACCAGGTCCCGGTACCAGGTGCGGTAGAAGGCGCGCACGCTCTCCTGCACCAGCGCATTGGGTGCATTGAGCGACAGATGCGTCGAGGCGGCGAGCACGACCGGACCGGTGCAGTCATGTGGCGCGACCGGCAGTCGCCAGGCCTCCGCCATCGCGGCGATCTTGCGCGCCTCCGACAGGCCGCCGCACCAGGAGATGTCGAGCATGACGATGCCGGCAGCCCCGGTTTCGAGCAGGTCGCGGAAGGCCCAGCGGCTGCCCAGTGTCTCGGAGGCCGAGATCGGCGCCGGGCTCACCGCCTCGTAGCGTTTCAGGTCGCCGAGGCTGTCCATGCGGATCGGGTCCTCGTGCCAATAAGTGGCATAAGGTTTCAGCGCGCCGGCGATCTTCATGGCCGGCAAAAGCTGCCACATCGAATGGAACTCGACCATGATGTCGATCTTGTCGCCGACGGCGCGGCGGATCTTCTCGAACGGCTGCAGCGCCGATTTCAGGTCGGCCGCCGAGATGTCATTGCCACGCGTCTTTTCGGCGGCGTGATCGAACGGCCAGATCTTCATGGCAGTGATGCCGTCCTCGAGCAGTTCCTCGGCCAACTCGCCGGCGCGGTTGAGGAAGCCGTTGAGATCGTCGTAGTCGCGCCCGGCGCCGATGCCGTAATTGGCCGTCGTCTGGCCCTTGGCGTCCTTGATGTATTCGGTGCCGGCGCAGGTGTTGTAGGTGCGGATGGAGCGACGGCTGAAGCCACCCAGAAGCTGAGCGATCGGCTGGCCTGTGACCTTGCCGAAAATGTCCCACAGCGCGATGTCGAAGGCCGAATTTCCGCGCACCTCCGCGCCGCTGGAGCGGAAGCCGAGATAGCCGACAAGGTCGGCGGATAAAAGGTCGATCTCGAGCGGATCGCGGCCGATCACGCGTGGCGCGACATATTCGTGCAGATACGCTTCGACGGTGCGC
This sequence comes from Mesorhizobium sp. P160219, assembly GCF_057786095.1. NCBI lineage: Bacteria > Pseudomonadati > Pseudomonadota > Alphaproteobacteria > Hyphomicrobiales > Phyllobacteriaceae > Mesorhizobium > Mesorhizobium sp. P160219. The sequence continues at coordinate 2,865,883 of NZ_JBYNWG010000001.1, read as the reverse complement.
GACAGGAAGAAGGTCTCGCCGAGCCCGGTGATGCCCTCGTCGGTATGGACCTCGACCCAGAGAAGGTTGGGCCGCTCCTCGATGCGAATGGTCTCGATCGCGGTGATCTTCATGTCAGGCGATTCCCGCGTCGAGGAGCGCCTTGACGCTCTTGTCGAAATGTTGCGCCATGTGCTCGACGGCGAGCCGCGGATCGCCCTTGAGGATCGCCTCGGCTATGTCCTCGTGCCCCTTGATCATCTTGAGCTGGTCTTCGCTGGAGGAGCGTGTCCGCCAGCCGATCACCCAGGTGCGGCGCGTGACCCCGCTGAAGGCGGTGACGATCAGCGAGAAGACCGGGTTGTGCGAGGCCGCCGCGATCGCCTCGTGAAAGGCGATGTCGTGCTCCATGACGATCTCAGGGTGCTGGAAATTCTCACGCATCAGCCTGGCGGATTGCGCGATTGCCGCGGCTTCCGCCTCGGTGCGGCGGAGCGCCGCCAGCGCCACGGTGCGCATCTCGATCGTGCGCCTGACATCATAGACCTGATGCACGCTGATCTGCTGCGTGGTGATGCCGTGCTCGATCACCATCGACATGGCGCCGGTGTCGAGCTTGGCGACGGTGGCGCGGCGCCCGGCGCTCATGTCGATCAGGCGCATTGCAGAAAGCGACCGGAACGCTTCGCGCACGACGGTTCGCGAGACATTGAGCTGGCGCGTCATGGCCGCTTCGCTGGGCAGCGGATCGCCGGCCGCAAGGCCCTCCGAGCGGATGTGCTGGGTGATTGCCTGGATCGCCGTGCTCACAAGGCCGGGATTCGGCTCAGCCGCTGCCTCCGTCGGATCCTGCATGTCTCTCCCTTAAACCTGTATGACAGGTTGTTATTCAGTTGCTGATAATTCATCCGAAAGATATATGTCAAGCGTGTTCTGGATGCGCTGGTCTGGAGGAACCGCATGGACGATATGAACGCTGGCCTGCTCTTCGATGCGCGTGATGTCGTCGGCGAGAGCCTGATCTGGGACGACCGCTGCGACCGGCTGGTCTGGATCGACATTATCGGCCGCAGGATCCACAGACTGGATCCGCTGACCTCAGTTCACGAGTCCTGGGAGACACCCGATCTGGTCACCTCGATCGGCCTGCGCACCGATGGCGGCGCCATTGTCGGCCTCAGGAACGAGATTGCCTTGTGGGACTTCGGCGGGAAGTTCCGAACGATTGCGACGATCGAGCCGGACAGACCCGACATCCGGCTGAATGAAGGCGTCATCGCGCCCGATGGGTCATTCTGGGTCGGCACGATGGCCAACAACATCGGACCGGATGATACGCCCGTCGCCATCACGCAGGAGGCCGGGCAGCTGTTTCGGGTTGCTCCCGACGGCCGCGTGACGCGCCTGTCCGACGACCGCTTTGGCATCACCAACACCATGGCATGGACACCGGACGGTCGCTTCATCACCGCCGACACAATGAAGAACGAACTCTACAGCTATGCTTGGGACAGGACCGCATGGCGGCTTGAACACCGGCGCCGGTTTTTCGGGGCCTTCGAGCGGGGCCTGCCCGACGGCTCCTGCATGGACGCCGAAGGCTACATCTGGAACTGCCGGGTCGTCGGCGGCAGCTGCCTTGCTCGCATCGCGCAGGACGGCCTACTGGATCGGATCGTCGAACTACCCTGCTCCTGGCCGACAAGCTGCGCCTTTGGCGGCGCCAAACTCGATACGCTGTTCGTCACCTCGGCGCGCTTCACGATGACGGCGGAGCACCTTGACGCGCATCCGAACGAGGGCGGCGTTTTTGCGCTCCGGCCGGGAGAACGAGGCCGACCGAGCAACCGTTTTGGTTAGGTGCCCGCCATGCGGCATTCTTGCGGGCTGATGCCTTTTACCGCCCCCTGGACAGGCTGCCCAGAATCCCGCGCACGATCGCGCGGCCGACCGACGAGCCGACCGAGCGCACCACCGCTTTGATCGCGGCTTCGGCCACCGTCTGGCGGTTGGACGGCCGTGGTGCAGGGGCGCGGCGACCGCCTGATTGCTGCGGCGGCGGATCGTCATTGCCGAAGCCCGGAATGGTCCAGCGCGAGCGCCCGCTGTCGGCCTGCTGCGCCTGCTCGTCCTGCGCATCCCTGGCTTTCTTCTGCAGCATCTCGAAGGCCGATTCGCGGTCGATGGTCTGGTCGTACTGGCCGGCGACCGGGCTCTGGTCGATCAGCTTGCGGCGCTCGTCCGCTGTGATCGGGCCAAGCCTAGACGATGGCGGCCGGATCAATGTCCGCTGCACCATGGACGGCACGCCCTTGACCTCCAGCGTCGAGACCAGCGCCTCGCCGGTGCCGAGCTGGGTGATGGCGGTGGCGCAGTCGAAATCGGGATTGGGCCGGAAGGTGTCGGCGGCGGTCTTGACCGCCTGCTGCTCACGCGGCGTATAGGCGCGCAGCGCGTGCTGCACACGGTTGCCGAGCTGGGCGAGAACCTTTTCAGGGATGTCCAAAGGGTTCTGCGTGACGAAATAGACACCGACGCCTTTCGAACGGATCAAGCGAACCACCTGCTCGACGCGGTCGATCAGCACCTTCGGCGCATCGTCGAAAAGCAGATGCGCCTCGTCGAAGAAGAACACCAGCTTCGGCCTTTCGGGATCGCCGACCTCGGGCAATTCCTCGAACAGCTCCGACATCAGCCAGAGCAGGAAGGTGGCGTAGAGCCTGGGGTTCATCATCAATCTGTCGGCAGCGAGCACGCTGATGGCGCCGCGGCCGTCGCGGGTGGTGCGCATGATGTCGGCGATGCGCAAAGCCGGTTCGCCGAAGAAATGCGCCGCGCCCTGCTGTTCCAGCACCAGAAGCGTGCGCTGGATTGCGCCGACCGACGGCTTGGTGACATTGCCGTAGCGCGAGCTGATCTCGTCGGCGCGCGCTGCGATGTTGGCCAGCAGTGCTTGCAGATCCTTCATGTCGAGCAGCAGCAGGCCATCCTCATCGGCGATGCGGAAGGCGATGTTCATGATGCCTTCCTGCGCTTCGGAGAGGTTCATCAGCCGCGACAGAAGCAGCGGCCCCATTTCCGAGACGGTGGCGCGGATCGGATGGCCCTGCTCGCCGAACAGGTCCCAGAAGATGACCGGGAATTCCTGGAAGTCGTAAGGGTCGAGCTTGACCTGCTCGGCCCGCTTGACCAGGAAATCCTGCGCCTTGCCCATCATGGCAATGCCGGACAGGTCGCCCTTGATATCGGCGCAGAACACAGGCACGCCGGCATTGGAAAACCCCTCGGCCAGGATCTGCAGGCTGACTGTCTTGCCGGTGCCGGTGGCGCCGGTGATCAGGCCATGGCGGTTCCCATATTGCAGCAAGAGCTGTTCGGCGCGCTGATAGCTGTCGTCGGGCTTGCGGCTGGCGCCGAGGAAAATGCTGGTGTCGTCAGCCATATGACCATGTCTCCGCAAACTGATGTGTTAAAAGCCTGTGGCCGTGCCGCAGGGTATAGTCAGGCCATTGCGCAGCGACAATGCTATTCTCCAATTGGGCTATCCATCCAGTTGGCTATTCATCCAGATTGGGCCAATCGTCTAAATTGAACCAATCCTCCAAATCGGTTTTTGGAACTTGCGGATTTTGCCGCTGTTTGGCAATCGTTCCATGGTTCGTCCACGCAGGCTGCCCTATGTCAGGGAAGCGAATCCCAACCGCGCAAGCGCATTGCATTGCGATATCTGGCAGGGAACCGTAGACTGGACGGCTGACGCTGGTGCGGCCGCATAAAAACGAGGAACATGGATGGGCGCCGGAGCCTTGACCAGGAGCATCGAACCCGCTGACGTCGAGCGCCAGCGTTGGCTGGCCTTGGCCGAAAAGGCGCTCGCCGGCGCCTCCTTCGAGGAAAAACTGGTCTCGCATACCGACGATCAGATTCGCATCGAACCGCTCTACGATCGCGCCGCCGGCGCCGAGCCGCTTGTGCGCGCCAACCCCAAATTGCCCTGGATCGTCAGCCAGCGCATTGACGATCCCGATATCGGCCGCGCCAAGGCGCAGGCCCTGGACGATGTGGCACAAGGCGCGACGGGATTGTCGCTTGTCTTCGAGGGTGCTCCGAATGCGTTCGGCTATGGCCTGCCAAGGACGGCGCAGGCGCTGGAAACGGTGCTGGATGGCGTACCGCTCAACCGCACGCAGATCCGCATCGACGCCCATCCCTGGAGCCGTGCCGTCGCCGACTGGCTGGTGGCGTTCCTGAGCAAGCGCCGCTCCGACCCGGCAAAGCTGAACCTCTCCTTCGGCATCGACCCGGCGGCAATCTTTGCCGGAACCGGCCGGCTGCGCATGTCGATCGAGGCGTTGCAGGCATCGATGCCGCAATCGCTGGCGCATTTCTTCTCGCTGGGCGTGCCGGGTGTGCTGCTGGAGGCCGACGGGCGGGTGTTCCACAATGCCGGCGCCACGGAAGCGCAGGAACTCGGCACCATGCTCGCTTCCGCCGTGTCATACCTCAGGATGTTCGAGGATGCGCGCCAGCCGCTTGTCTATGCCGCTCCCCATATCGGCTTTGCGCTGAGCGTCGACCAGGACCAGTTCCTGTCGATGGCCAAGGTCCGGGCCTTGCGCAGGCTGTGGGCGCGCATCCAGGAAACCTGTTCCATCCCGGCATCGACAGCCAACATCCATGCCGAGACGTCGTTCCGCATGATGACGGCGGCGGATCCCGAAACCAACATCCTGCGCACCACCATCGCCAGCTTTGCAGCGGCAGCAGGCGGCGCGGACTCGATCTCCATCCTGCCACACACCGTCGCCCTCGGGCTGCCGGCCGGCTTTGCCCGCCGCATCGCCCGCAATGCGCAGTTGATCATGGCCAATGAAAGCCATATCGACCATGTCGCCGACCCAGCATTTGGGTCGGGCGCAGTCGAGGCGCTGACCCTGGGCCTGTGCGAAGCGGCGTGGGAAGAGTTCCAGCGGATCGAAGCGGAAGGCGGCGTTCTGGCAAGCCTGCAGCAAGGGCATATCCAGAAGCGCGTCAAGGCAGCATCCGAGCGCCGCGCCGAGGCCTACCGGTCGGGTGAACGGGCAATCATCGGCACCACGCTTTACCCGCTGAAAAACGATGCCCCGGTCGAGACGCTGGCGGCTGAGCGGCGGCCGCCTTTCACAGAGGGCGTGGCGGTGTGCGAGGCGCTGTTTCCGGTCCGCATCGACCAGGCAATCGGAGCCGCACAGTGATCCCGGATTTCAGCCACATTGGCTGGTCGGCGCCACGGCGCGCGCCGGTCGAGGTCAAGGGCCAGCGGCTGACGCCGGAAGGTATTGCCGTCAAGCATCTCTACAGCCAGGGCGATCTCAAGGGGCTGCCGCATCTCGACACCTATCCGGGAATGCCGCCCTTCGTGCGCGGTCCCTACCCGACCATGTATGTCCAGCAGCCGTGGACGATCCGGCAATATGCCGGCTTCTCGACGGCCGAGGAATCCAACGCCTTCTACCGGCGCAATCTCGCCGCCGGCCAAAAGGGCCTTTCGGTCGCTTTCGATCTGCCCACCCATCGCGGCTATGACAGCGACCATCCGCGTGTATCAGGCGATGTCGGCATGGCGGGCGTGGCCATCGATTCCATCCTCGACATGCGGCAATTGTTCGACGGCATCCCGCTCGACGAAATGACGGTGTCGATGACCATGAATGGCGCGGTGCTGCCGATCATGGCGCTCTATATCGTTGCGGCCGAAGAACAGGGCGTCGCGCAGAAGGATCTCGCCGGCACCATTCAGAACGACATTCTGAAAGAGTTCATGGTCCGCAACACCTACATCTATCCGCCGAAGCCCTCGATGCGGATCGTGTCTGACATCTTCTCCTATACCTCCCAGCACATGCCGAAGTTCAATTCGATCTCGATCTCCGGCTATCACATGCAGGAGGCCGGCGCGACCGCGGACCTGGAGCTCGCCTACACCATCGCCGACGGCATCGAATATGCCCGCGCCGGCGTCGCCGCCGGGCTCGACATCGACCGTTTCGCCCCGCGGCTTTCCTTCTTCTGGGCGATCGGCATGAACTTCTTCATGGAGATCGCCAAGCTCCGCGCGGCGCGCATGTTGTGGGCGACCCTGATGCAGAAGAATTTTGCACCGAAGGATGAACGCTCGCTGTCGCTGCGCACCCATTGCCAGACCTCCGGCTGGTCGCTGACGGCGCAGGACCCCTACAACAACATCACCCGCACCATGATCGAGGCGATGGCGGCGACGCAGGGACATACCCAGTCGCTGCACACCAACTCGTTCGACGAGGCGATGGCGCTGCCGACCGACCACTCGGCGCGCATCGCCCGCAACACGCAGTTGATCCTGCAGAAGGAATCCGGCACCACCCGCATCATCGATCCATGGGGCGGCTCGGCGTATGTCGAACGGCTGACGCATGATCTGGCGGCGCGTGCGCTCGCCCATATCGAAGAGGTCGAGGCGCTTGGCGGCATGGCGGCGGCAACCGAACAGGGCATTCCAAAACTGCGCATCGAGGAAGCGGCGGCGCGCACGCAGGCGCGTATCGATTCCGGCGAGCAGATACTGGTTGGCGTAAACGCGCATCGCCCCGAGAACAACATCGAGGTCGACGTGCTGAAGATCGACAATGCCGAGGTCAGGGCCCGACAGTTGTCGAAGCTGCAGAACCTCAAAGGCACGCGCAATGTCGGCGCGGTCGAGAGCGCGCTCGATGCGCTGACCCGCGCTGCGCAGGGTAACGGAAACCTGCTGGAATTTGCCATCCGCGCCGCGCGCGCCTATGCCACGGTCGGCGAGATCTCGCTGGCGCTGGAAAAGGTCTTTGGCCGTCACGTCGCCTCGGTGCAAACGATCTCCGGCGTTTATCGCAATGCGCTTGGCGACAATCTGACGGTCGGCCGATTGCTGGAGAAGCTCGAAGCTTTCGAGAAGAAGTCCGGCGGCAAGCCGCGCATCCTGGTCGCAAAGATGGGACAGGACGGCCACGACCGTGGCCAGAAGGTGATCGCCACGGCCTTCGCCGATCTCGGCTTCGACGTGACGGTCGGCGCGATGTTCCAGACACCCGACGAGATCGCCAGGCTGGCGGTGGCGCAGGACGTCCATATCATCGGCGCCTCGTCGCTGGCGGCGGGGCACCTGACACTGATCCCCGAATTGCGCGATGCGCTGAAGAAACTCGGCCACCCCGACATGCTGATCGTCGTCGGCGGCGTCATCCCGCCGCAGGATTACGGCGCAGTGCTGGAAGCGGGTGCCGCGGAAATCTTCCCGCCAGGGACGGTTATCCCGGAGGCTGCGGATCGGTTGCTGGACCGGCTGCTGGCGAGCTGATTGAAACAGTTGCACTGCTTATCAAAGTTGCGTTACAATATCGGGCGCAACCTATGGTATAGCTATGAACACCATCATTCACGGACTTGAGGACGGATCGGGCGTTGTAATCCTGCCGCGGGAAACGCTCGACAGCTTGAGCCTGCAAGTGGGCGATGAACTCCAGATCATCGAAACCACGACGGCATCATCCTAAGGCCGGTGCCGTGTGACGACGTCGAACGGCAAATACGTGCTGCTCGCGATGTCATGGACAAGTATGAGCCCGCGTTGCGAAAGCTGGCTGTGCAAATAGGGTGAGCTGGCGTCAGGCGTCCGACAGCTTGACAATTTCCCATTCCTTGCCGTTGACGCTTGCGACGTCGCCGACCTTCTTGCCGAACAGCGCCACGGCCATTGGCGAGACGTGTGAGATGCTGCCCTTTGAGGGGTCGGCCTCGTCCTCGCCGACGATCTTCCAGTGCACTTTCTTGCCGTCATCGCTTTCCAGCGTGACACCCATGCCGAAGCGCACCTGGTCGCTGCCCGGTTCCGGCACGGAAAGCTCGGCGCTTTCGCGGCGCGCTGTCCAGTAGCGCAGGTCGCGCGAGACGACGGCAATGCGCTCGCGATCGGCTTTTCGCTCGGCTTTCGCCAAAATGTCGCGCAGATCGGCCAGATTGTCCTCGATCATCGCCAGGCCGCGCTCCGTCACCAGATTGCGGTGTTGGCTGATCGGCCGCTCGCCGATGCCGGCAATGGCGTTTTCGCTGTCTTCCTCGCGGGTGAAAGCCCTGCTCATCGGATAAACTTAGGCCCGCTTCGGCGACTGTACAAGCCACTTGGCGGACCCGGTCATTGGTCGGACTATCGCCGAGCGGAGACCTATGCGGCTGGCCCAATTCCTGCGAAGAACCATTTCATCGCAGGGATCTGTGCCGATGTTGAACAGACGAACGCTTCTCAAGGGGACTGTCGGCTTTGCGGTGCTCGGCGTTTCGCTGGACAACGCCTTGGCGAAGACGGCAGCGCTTGGCTCGATCAATGCCGCCGAGCTTGGCGTGGAGCCGGACGCACCGGACGACCAGAGCAAGGCCTTCGCCACGATGCTAGCCGAGGCAAGCCAGCGCAATGCGCCGGTGTTCCTGCCGCCGGGCACCTATGTCGTGTCCAACCTGACCCTGCCCGCCCGCGTCAGGCTTTCGGGCGTGCCGGGCGCCTCGCGCATCCTCTATGGCGGCAATGGCCATTTGCTGACGGCCGAACAGGCCGAGCATATAGAGTTCACCGCATTGGTCTTCGACGGCGCCAACGGCGGGTTGGCCGACGATGCGCAAGGCCTGCTCGACCTGCGCCGCGTCGCCCATCTCGTCATTGACAATTGCACGATCACCGGCAGCGGCAAGCATGGGCTGGCGCTGGAGCATGCGTCGGGCCGCATCGAGCGGTCCGAGATTTCGGGGGCTGCGGACGCCGGCATCTACTCCGTCGAGGCCGCTGGCCTGGCGATATCCGACAACACCGTATCCGACTGTGGCAATGGCGGCATTCTTGTGCATCGCTGGCAGCAGGCCGAGGACGGCACGATCGTCAGCGGCAACCGCGTGCAGCGGATCGGCGCGCGCGGCGGCGGCACCGGGCAGAACGGCAATGGCATCAACGCCTTCCGTGCCGGCAATGTCTCGGTCACCGGCAACATCGTCTCGGACTGCGCCTTCTCGGCGATCCGCGCCAACAGTTCCAGCAATCTGCAGATGACCGGCAACACCTGCTCGCGGTCGGGTGAAACCGCGCTCTATTCCGAATTCTCCTTCGAAGGCGCCATCATCGGCAACAACATCGTCGATGGTGCCGCTAACGGCATCTCGATCGTCAATTTCAACGACGGCGGCCGTATGGGTGTCTGCTCAAACAACATCATGCGCAACCTCTCGACCACCGGCCCCTACCCCGCCGACGCGCCGGGCTTCGGCGTCGGTATCAGCGTCGAGGCCGACACCACCGTCTCGGGCAATGTCATCGAGAACGCGCCGCTCTACGGCATGCAGATCGGCTGGGGCGCTTATATGCGCAATGTTGTGGCGACGGGAAACATCATCCGTCAGGCCGGAACCGGCATCGCCGTCACTGTGGTAGAAGGCGCTGGAAACGCCATCATTTCCGACAACGTCATCGACGGCGCCAAGAACGGCGCCATCATCGGCCAGCGCTGGGCCGAACCGGCGACCGGCGACCTCGCGCGGTCGAGCGATAGCGGCTATGCGCACCTGACGGTCGAGCGAAACAGGGTCAGCTGAGCGTCGTCGTCGGCCGCAGCGAGCCGACCTTGGCGCCAATGCGGCTTTCGATCGGAGGATTGGCCCGCTCCAGAAGGTTCGCCGCCAGTGCGCCGTCGGCGCTGAGAAGTTTTGCCAGCACAGTGGCAATCATCACCTCGGCGGCGCGGCCGGCGCCGTCATCGCATTTTAGCGCGATGCCGAGGCCAAGCTCCGGAACGGCAGCGCAATAGACACCCTCGGCGCCCGTCTTGACGAATATGCGGCCGGGCGCGGCCTGCATCAGCGCCACATCCACTTTGCCGGTGCCGGCGACCAGGAAAGGCTCGGCCATACAGGCAGACAGCAGGCGTTTGGCCGCCTTGGCGCGCTCAGGGCCAAAGCTCCTGCCCGTCGCCATGCGGGCAAAGCCAAGGGCAAAACTTTTCAGCGGCACGGCATAGGTGGGAATCGAGCAGCCATCGGTTGCCCGGTGATCCGCATCGTGGGCAGCGCCGGTCACCGCCTGCATGGCGTCGCGCACCATCTCCTGCAAACCATGGCCTGCCTTGACGTAGCCTTGGTGGGCAATCCCTGAGTGCACGCAGGTGCAGAGAAATCCGGAATGCTTGCCCGAGCAATTGTTGTGCAGTGCGTTCGGCGAGACGCCTGTGCGGGCCAGTGCGATCGTCGCGTCGTGGCTCGACGGCCAATGCGCGCCGCATTCCAGCGCCGACTTGTCGAGCCCGGCCTTGGCCAGCATCGCCTGCGCCAGTTCGACATGCGCGGGTTCGCCCGAATGCGAAGCGCAGGCCAGCGCCAGTTCGCGGTCGCCCAAGCCGTACGCATCGGCAGCACCCGTTTCAACCAGCGGCAGCGCCTGGATCGCCTTGACCGCCGAGCGCGGAAACACCGGCCGCGCCGTATCGCCGATCTCCAGGACAGGCTTGCCGTCACCGTCGAAGATTGCGACAGCGCCGCGATGGACGCTCTCGACGATCGCGCCGCGCAAGACCTCGACCAGAACCGGATTTGTCATCACCACGCCCCAAAAATACGGGCCGCTTCTACCTGATCCGGTCGAGAATGGAAACGTAGTTGGCGACGGCAGCGCCACCCATGTTGAAGATGCCGCCGAGCTTTGCGCCCGGCACCTGGATGCCGCCGGCCTCGCCCGTCAACTGCATGGCAGATAAGACGTGCATCGACACGCCGGTGGCGCCGATCGGATGGCCCTTGGCCTTCAGGCCGCCCGAAGGATTGACCGGCAGCCTGCCGTCCTTGGCCGTCGTGCCGTCCAGCGCCAGCCTGGCGCCTTCGCCGGGCTTGGCCAGGCCCATCGCCTCATATTCGATCAATTCGGCGATGGTGAAGCAGTCATGTGTTTCGACGAAGGAGAGATCGTCGAGCGTCACGCCGGCCTTTTTCAGCGCCTGGTTCCAGGCCTGTTCGCAGCCTTCGAAGGACAGGATGTCGCGCTTCGACATCGGCAGGAAATCCTGGACATGCTCGTTGGCGCGGAAGGCGACGGCGCGGCGCATCTTCAGCGCCGTCGAGGTGTCGGTCAGCACAAGGGCGGCTGCACCATCGGAGACCAGCGAGCAGTCGGTGCGCTTCAGCGGACCGGCGACGAAGGGGTTCTTCTCGCTTTCCTGGCGGCAGAATTCGTAGCCGAAATCCTTGCGCATCTGCGCGTACGGATTGTCGACGCCGTTCTTGTGGTTCTTGGCGGCAATCATCGCCAGCGCGTCCGACTGGTCGCCATAACGCTGGAAATAGGCCTGCGCGATCTTGCCGAAGACGCCGGCAAAGCCGGCCGGCGTGTCGCCCTCCTCCGGCAGATAGGAAGCTTTCAGCAGGTTCTTCCCGATCTCAGGCCCGGGCGTCGTCGTCATCTGCTCGGCGCCGACCACCAGCACGATGCGGGCAGCGTTTGCGTCGATGGCGCGGATGCCTTGCCGGACCGCGGCCGAACCGGTGGCGCAAGCATTCTCGACCCGCGTCGCCGGCTTGAAGCGCAGTCGGTCGTCGGCCTGCAACACGAGGCTGGCGGTAAAATCCTGTGGGGAAAAGCCGGCATTGAAGTGGCCGAGCACGATCTCGTCGACCTCATCCGGGCCGATGCCGGCATGGTCGAGCGCGTCGACCGCGACCTTGGTGATCAGGCCTTCCAGCGTCTCGCCTTCCAGCTTGCCGAAGCGCGAATGCGCCCAGCCAACGATGCATGCGGTCATGGCGGTCTCCATCCTTGGCGCCAGCCTAACATGTGGGCAAATGGCGCACTTCGCCTTTATTGTTCAAATATAAACAATCCCGCCCGCATCGAAAAGGGCCGCAAGCCGACAATCGCTTGGTGCAGGTTCCAATCGGATCGTTTTTTGTTGATTGACGCGTCAATAAAAAATAATCTCCGCCGCAAAAGCCGGGAACATCATGCCTAAAGTCGGAATGGAACCGTTGCGCCGCAAGGCGCTCATCGACGCGACGATCTCGGCGATCGGCGAGCGCGGCTCGCTTGACGTGACCATGTCGGAGATAGCGGGGCGCGCCGGTGTGTCGTCAGCATTGGCTCACCACTATTTCGGCGCCAAGGATGAGCTGCTGCTGGCGACGATGAGGCATATTCTGGCCGAGCTGACGATCGACATGCGGCGCGCGCTGCAATCCGCCGGCTCGCCGCGCGAACGTGTTTCGGCCGTGGTGGCCGTCAACTTCTCCGACATCCAGTTCCAGCCGGAAACCATCGCGGCCTGGCTCGCCTTCTATGTCGAGGCGCAGAAATCATCGGCCTTGCGCCGGCTGCTCAGGGTCTATGCGCGGCGGCTGCATTCCAACCTAATGAGCGGGCTGACCGGCATCTTGGCCAGGCACGAAGCCGACCGCGCGGCGGAAGCGACCGCGGCGATGATCGACGGGCTCTACATCAGGCGGGCGCTGAAGGACGGCGTGCCGGACGCGGCGACCGCGATTGCGCTGGTCGAGGACTATCTGGAAACCAAACTCGGCGGGCGACAGACACAGTGACAGCCTCAGTGACACAAAGGCGACCCAACATCCTGATCGTCATGGTCGATCAGCTCAACGGCACGCTGTTTCCGAACGGACCGGCGGACTTCCTGCACGCGCCGCATCTCAAGGAGCTGGCCGCGCGCGCGGCACGTTTCCGGAACAATTATACGCCCTCGCCGCTTTGCGCGCCGGGGCGCGCCGCCTTCATGAGCGGCCAATTGCCGTCGCGCACCCAAGTCTACGACAACGCCGCTGAGTTCGCCTCCTCAATTCCGACCTATGCTCACCATCTGCGCGCCGCCGGCTATTACACCTGCCTGTCGGGCAAGATGCATTTCGTCGGCCCCGACCAGTTGCATGGTTTCGAAGAGCGGTTGACCACCGATATCTATCCCGCCGATTTCGGCTGGACGCCGGACTACCGCAAGCCCGGCGAACGCATCGACTGGTGGTATCACAATCTGGGCTCGGTGACCGGCGCCGGCGTCGCCGAGATCACCAACCAGATGGAGTATGACGACGAGGTCGCCTTCCACGCGGTGCAAAAACTCTACGACCTTGCCCGCACCTCCGACGATGCGGCCAGCCGGCCCTGGTGCCTGACGGTTTCCTTCACCCACCCGCACGACCCCTATGTCGCACGGCGGCAATATTGGGATCTCTATGAAGATTGTCCGGCGCTCGAACCGGAGGTGGGATTCATCCCCTATGCCGATCAGGACCCGCATTCGCAGCGGCTTTACCGCGCCAGCGACTACGACAGTTTCAACATCACGCCGGAGCAGATCCGCCGCTCGCGGCGCGGCTACTACGCCAACATCTCCTATCTCGACGACAAGGTCGGCGAGTTGATGTCAGTGCTGGAACGTACGCGCATGCTGGACGACACGGTCATCCTGTTCTGCTCCGACCATGGCGATATGCTTGGCGAGCGCGGCCTGTGGTTCAAGATGAACTTTTTCGAGGGCTCGGCACGGGTGCCGCTGATGATCGCCGGCAAGGGCGTTGCCGCGGGGCTGATCGACGCGCCGGTTTCCAATCTCGACGTGACGCCGACATTGTGCGATCTCGCCGGCATCGACATCTCGGCGATCGCGCCGTGGACCGACGGCCAGTCGCTGCTGCCGCTGCTCGAGGGCACGAAACGCGATGCTCCAGTTCTGATGGAGTATGCCGCCGAAGGCTCCAACGCGCCGTTGGTGGCGATCCGCGACGGCCGCTATAAATTCATCCATTGCGAGATCGATCCGCCGCTTCTGTTCGATCTCGAAGCCGATCCGCAAGAACTCACCAATCTTGCCACCGATCCGACGCATGCCGATCTGGTGGCGGCCTTCACGGGAGCCGTACGAGCGCGCTGGGACATGGCCGCCTTCGACGCCGCCGTGCGTACCAGCCAGGCGCGGCGCTGGGTGGTCTATCCGGCGCTACGCAACGGCACGCATTACCCCTGGGAGTTCCAACCGCTGCAGAAGGCGTCGGAACGCTACATGCGCAACCACATGAACCTCGACAATCTCGAGGAACAGAAACGCTTTCCGCGAGGCGAATGATGACAATTGTCCCCTCCCTCGAGCACCTCAGACAGGCCTATGCCGTGACGTCGAAGGCGACGCAGATCACGCCTTTGCTGGAATCGACAGCCTTGGCCAAGGAGACGGGTGCGGCCCGCGTCTTTATCAAGCCGGAATCACTGCAATGGGCCGGCTCGTTCAAGGTGCGCGGGGCCTATTGGCGGTTGAAGCGGCTGTCGCCGGATGAGGCCATAAAAGGCGTCGTCGCCTACTCCTCCGGCAATTTCGCGCAAGGGTTGGCGGCTGCCGGCCAGGCGCTCGGCATTCCCGTCACCATCGTCATGCCGATCGACGCGCCGGCCGCCAAGCGCGATGCGACCACAGGCTATGGCGCGCGCGTCGTGCTGACCGATCATGGCGAGCGCGCCCGTGAAGAGGTCGCAGCCGCCAAGGCCTGCGAGATTGCCGAGACCGAAGGGCTGGCGTTGCTGCATCCATTCGACGATCCGGAGATCGTTGCCGGCCAGGCCGGCGCCGGGCTCGAAGCGCTCGAACAACTCGAGGCAAAGGACGCCAGTGCCGACCTTCTGTTCTGCTCGGTCGGCGGCGGCGGACTGATCGGCGGCATGTCGCTCGCCTTCCACTATCTGTCGCCGGCAACCGAGATCATCGGCGTCGAGCCGGAAGGCTTCAACGGCATGGGTGCATCGCTAGCGCATGGCGCCATCGAGACCATGCCGATCGCGCCGAAATCGATTTGCGACGGGCTGATGTCGCGGCGGCCGGGCGACGCGCCGTTCGCGGCGGTCAAGACCGCTGGCGTGCGCGGCATCACCGTCGACGACCAATCGGTTAGGCGAGCGATGAAGATCGCCTTCGAGCGGATGAAGCTGGTGCTCGAGCCGTCAGGCGCCGCCTCTCTGGCGGCGCTGCTCGGCGGCAAGGTGGATGTGACGGGTAAAACGGTCCTGGTCATGGCTACCGGCGGCAATGTCTCGCTCGCCGATTTTATTTCGCATATGAACGATGGGCGCATGTGAACCATGCTTGAAGCAGACTTCGTCATCATCGGCTCCGGCTCGGCCGGCTCGGCCATGGCCTACCGGCTGTCGGAAGACGGCAAGCATTCGGTGATCGTCATCGAGTTCGGCGGCACCGATATCGGGCCGCTGATCCAGATGCCGTCGGCGCTGTCGATCCCGCTCAACATGAGCCTTTACGACTGGGGCTTTGCCAGCGAACCAGAGCCGCATCTCGGCGGCCGCGTGCTGGCGACGCCACGCGGCAAGGTGATCGGCGGCTCGTCCTCGATCAACGGCATGGTATATGTCAGGGGCCACGCACGCGACTTCGACCACTGGGCCGAACAGGGGGCGGCCGGCTGGGGCTTCGCCGACGTGCTGCCCTATTTCAAGCGCATGGAGGACAGTGACGGGGGCGAGGACGGCTGGCGCGGCCACGGCGGCCCGCTGCACGTCCAGCGTGGCCCGCGCAAGAATCCGCTCTACGGCGCCTTTGTCGAGGCCGGCCGCCAAGCCGGGTTCGAACTGACCGACGACTACAATGGTTCGAAGCAGGAAGGCTTCGGGCCGATGGAGCAGACCATACGCGGCGGCCGCCGCTGGTCGGCCGCATCAGCCTATCTGAAGCCGGCGCTCAAGCGACAAAATGTCAGCGTGATCAAAGGCTTCGCCCGTCGTGTGATCATCGAGAATCAGCGCGCTGTCGGCGTCGAGATCGAAGCTCACAAACAGATTCAGGTCGTTAAGGCGCGACGTGAGGTGATCGTTGCCGCATCATCGATCAATTCGCCCAAGATCCTGATGCTATCCGGTATCGGCCCGGCCGCGCATCTCAAGGAGAACGGCATCCAGGTCGTGGCCGACCGGCCCGGTGTCGGCCGCAATCTGCAGGATCATATGGAGCTCTACATCCAGCAGGAATCGACCCAGCCGATCACGCTGAATTCGGTTCTCAACCCATTCTCCAAGGCTCTGATCGGGGCGCAGTGGCTGTTCTTCAAGACCGGCCTCGGTGCCACCAACCATTTCGAGGCCGCGGCCTTCGTGCGCTCGCAGGCCGGCGTCGACTACCCCGACATCCAGTATCACTTCATCCCGGCTGCGGTGCGCTATGACGGCAAGGCGGCGGCGAGGGCCCATGGCTTCCAGGCCCATGTCGGGCCGATGCGGTCGAAGTCGCGCGGCTCGGTGACGCTGCGCTCTCCCGACCCGAAAGCGACGCCGGTCATCCGCTTCAACTACATGTCGCATCCAGACGACTGGACCGAGTTCCGCCACTGCATCCGGCTGACCCGCGAGATCTTCCGCCAGAAGGCTTTTGACGGCTTTCGCGGCAAGGAAATCTCGCCGGGTTCGCACGTCCAGTCGGACGAGGATCTCGACGCCTTCATCCGCGATCATGCCGAGAGTGCCTACCACCCGTGCGGCACCTGCAAGATGGGCCGCGCCGACGACATCATGAGCGTGGTCGATCCGGAGTGCCGGGTAATCGGCGTCGACGGCCTGCGCGTCGCCGACTCCTCGATCTTCCCGCGGGTGACCAACGGCAACCTCAACGCGCCGTCGATCATGACCGGCGAGAAGGCCTCCGACCACATTCTCGGCCGCACGCCACTGGCGCCGTCCAACCAGGAACCCTGGATCAATCCGCGCTGGCAGGTGGCGGATCGATAGGGCATTGTCCGGCGGACTGCTCCGCAATAGCGAATACATCTGGAGAACAGCATGCGCGCCCAGCCAACGGCATCGCACTATGTCAACGGCCGCTACATCGAGGACGAAGGCGGCGCGCCGCTGCCGGTGATCTATCCGGCGACCGGTGAGGTCATCGCCACTTTGCATTCGGCGACTCCGAACGTGCTGGAGCTCGCCATCGAAGCCGCGCGGGCCGCACAACCGGCCTGGGCGCGGATGAAGCCGGTTGAGCGTGGCCGCATCCTGCGCCGCGCCGCCGACATTTTGCGCGCGCGCAACGCCGATCTGGCGCGGATCGAGACGCTCGACACCGGCAAAGCGATCCAGGAGACGCTGGTGGCGGATGCACTATCGGCCGCCGACTGCCTCGAATATTTCGGCGGCGCGGTTGCCGCCTTCAACGGCGAGGCGATCGATCTTGGTGGACCTTTTGCCTATACGCGCCGCGAGGCGCTCGGTGTGTGCGTCGGCATCGGCGCCTGGAACTATCCGATCCAGATCGCCGGCTGGAAATCCGCCCCGGCGCTCGCCATGGGCAACGCCATGGTATTCAAGCCTTCGGAGAACACGCCGCTGTCGGCGCTGGCGCTGGCCGAGATCTACTCAGAGGCGGGCCTGCCCGACGGGCTGTTCAACGTCGTGCAAGGCTATGGCGAAGTCGGCGCCGGCCTGGTCGGCCATGATGTCGTTGCCAAGGTTTCGGTGACCGGCTCGGTGCCGACCGGCCGCAAGGTGCTGTCGCTCGCCGGTTCGAAGATGAAGCACGCTACCATGGAGCTCGGCGGCAAGTCGCCGCTGATCGTGTTCGACGATGCCGATCTCGAAAACGCCGTCGGCGGCGCCATGCTCGGCAATTTCTATTCGACCGGGCAGATCTGCTCCAACGGCACGCGCGTCTTCGTGCAGAGCGGCATCCATGACCGCTTCGTCGACCGGCTGGTCGAGCGGACGAAAAAGATCCGCATCGGCGATCCGCTCGATCCTGAGACGCAGATGGGGCCGCTGGTCAACAAGGCGCAGCAGGAGAAGGTCGTTTCCTACATCGCGGCCGGCAGGCAGGATGGAGCAACGCTCGCCTGCGGTGGCAACGTGCCGTCGCTGCAAGGTTTCGATGGCGGCTTCTTTGTCGAGCCGACGGTGTTCACCGGTGTCACCGATACGATGCGCATTGCGCGCGAGGAGATTTTCGGGCCGGTGATGAGCGTGCTGAAGTTCGACGGCGAGGACGAGGTGATCGACCGCGCCAACGACACCGAATTCGGCCTCGCCGCCGGCGTCTTCACCCGCGACCTGCAGCGCGCTCATAGGGTGATCGCCGAACTGCAGGCCGGCACCTGCTGGATAAACGCCTACAATCTGACGCCGGTGGAAATTCCGTTTGGCGGGGTGAAGCAATCCGGCATTGGGCGCGAGAACTCGCTGGCGGCTTTAGCGCTCTATTCGCAGCTGAAGGCGGTGTATGTCGAGACCGGGGATGTAGCGAGCCCGTATTGAGGGGTTGGCGCGAGGCACCCCCCTCTGCCCTGCACGGCAGAGGGGGGTGCCTCGCACCGGCCTCTCAACAACCTCACCCCTTCTGCGCCGTGCCGTCCAGATACTGCGTCAGCGCGCAGACCAGATGATAGAAGATGCTGGCCGGCACGTCCGATGCCAAGGAGCGGCCGCGTTCGTCGATGCGGTCGATCCACAGGCCGAGCGGGGCCGGATCGATGTGCCAGCGGAACAGGCGGCCGACGCGCGCCTCGATCTCCGGCTTGAGGTCGGGACCACCCGAGCCATCCAGCGCAATCGCCGCCTTGATCGCTTCGGCCTGTGGCCAGCTCCGCGACACAAGGTCGAGCGGCAGGCCCTGTCTGGAGACCGCACCGTAGGCAAGGCCGGTGGCGCGGTTGAGGCCGTTGGCGATGGCCGAGGCGTAGAGCTTGCGGGCAAAATTGCTCAACTCGCCCTGGCCGCTGCGGGCGACGAAATCGGTGAGCAGCGAGGCCCATTCGAAATGATGGCCGGGCTCGGTCCATGTGCCCTTCTCGCCGGCGGCCGGCTTCCACCCGGCGTCAAAATATTCGCCCAGCGTCCAGCTCTCGGCATCGAAGAAATGACTGCGGAAAAGGTCGATGATGCGCGCGGCGCGGCGCAGATAGGTGCGGTCGCCGGTCGCCTTATACCAGGCGAGGAAGGCCTCGAGCAGATGCATATGCGGGTTGGAGCGCCGCTCGCCCTCGCCATCGGATGTCTCGAGAAAGCCGGTCATGCGGCTGTCCTCGAGATGCGCGTCGAGGAACACGAAGGTCTCCTGGCCCAGCCGCAGCGCATCCGGATCGCCGCACATATGCGCATGCGCCAGCGCCAGCAGCACGCAGGAATGGTCGTAGGCATCCTCGGTTGGGTCGGCGACGGAGCCGTCGACATTGAGCGTGCGCACCCAGCCGCCCCGGTCCGTGCGGCCCTTGCCGGCCATGAAGGCGATGCCATGGGAGATCAGGCGATCGGCTGGACCGTCCCAGCCGCGGGCCTTGGCAACGGCGAAGGCGTAGACTTGCCTCGCCGTCGTGCGCATGCGCTTGGGCTTCAACAGCGCCTCGCCGTCGAAGCCGAGCGCCTCGTGGAAGCCGCCATGACGCTCATCGACGCCTGAAGTCGACCACAGCGGCAAGGTCTCCTCGAACAGCCAGTGATGCACGCGCCGACGCCAGGCGCCGCTCTCGATGACGCGGTCGTGTGCCGGGGTGAACCTGGTTTCCAGCCGGCCCGACTTTTCCAGCTGCTCGACGATCTTCTTGACGTGCTGGCTGTGACTGACCGGGGCAACGAAGGTGGCGTCCGCGGTCGAGACGATGGCGACATCCTTCATGCCGATCGCCGACAAAAGCCGGCCGTCGCTGCGGATGTAGGAGTTCTCGCAATCGATGGCGACGACATCGCCGACGACGACATTGCCCTTGGCGTCGGCAGGGCCGACATCAAGCAGCGACTGCCAGGAGCCGAGGTCGTTCCAGCGGAAGCCGGCCGGCACCATGGCGATGTCCTTGGCCCGTTCCATGATGGCGTAGTCGATCGAGTTCGACGGGATGGCGGCGTAGAGGTCGAGCGGCATATAGAGGCCGGACAGGTCGCTCGTTGCTGCCTTGTAGGCCGCTTCGGTGGCCTGCCAGATGTCGGGCTGGAAGGCCGCAAATGCGTCGCGCATGGCGCCGGCGCGAAATAGGAAAATGCCGGTGTTCCAGTAGAAGGTGCCCGCACTGAGATAGCTCTGCGCAGTGGCGAGGTCGGGCTTTTCGACGAAGCGCGACACGTCGAAGACGCCGCCGCTTTCGGCTGCGACTTCGATATACCCATAGCCGGTCTCGGGCTGCGTCGGCTTGATGCCGAACACCACCAGACGGCCGGCAAGCGCTGCCTGGCTGCCCGCCTCGACGCTCTGCCAGAACTGCTTGGGCGTGGCGATTTCGTGGTCTGACGGCACCACCAGCACCAGGCTGTCGCCGAACTCCGACAATGTGCGCAGCGCGGCCAGCGCCACGGCGGCAGCCGTGTTGCGCCCGGTCGGCTCGAACAGCGGGCCACCGCCGGCGAGGTCGAGGCCGGCAAGGTCGGCATGCACGCGCTCGGCATGGCGCTCGGCGGCGATCAGGAAGATCGGCGTTTCGCCCTCCGGCCGCGCCGTCAGCCGGCGCAGTGTCTTGGCCAGCATCGAGCCGTCGCCGGAAAGATCGTGGAACTGTTTCGGGTTGTCCTCGCGTGACAGCGGCCACAGCCGCGAACCGACACCGCCGCTCATGACAAAACTGACGATGCGCTCGGTCATGAAAGGTCCAATCAGAACGTCTGGTTGTAAGCGCCGACTTCGGGGCTGCGGCGCAGCACGGCGTCGACCGCCTCGAACATCTGCCGGCGGCGGTCGGACGATACCGGGCTTTCGACAACCACGACAAGCTCCGGCTTGTTCGACGACGCCCGTACCACGCCCCAGGTGCCATCTTCGGCCACGATGCGCACGCCGTTGACGGTGATCAGCTCGGCGATCTTCTGGCCGGCAAAAGCCTTGCCGGCGCGCTGTATCGCCTGGAAGTCCGCCACCACCCGACCGACCACGCCGTATTTCACGTCATCGGCGCAATGCGGCGACATGGTCGGCGTGCCGAAGGTCAGCGGCAGCGCGCGATAGAGATCGGCCATCGAACTTATGGGGTTGCGGACGAGCATCTCACAAATGGCTATTGCCGTGATGAGACCGTCATCATAGCCGCGGCCGATCGGCGGATTGAAGAAGAAATGGCCCGACTTCTCGAAGCCGGCGACGGCGCCAAGCTCGGCGACGCGGCGCTTGATGTAGGAATGGCCGGTCTTCCAGTAATCTGTCTTCGCGCCGTTGGCGCGCAGGACGCTGTCGGTGTTGAACAGGCCGGTCGACTTGACATCGACGACGAAGGTCGAGCCGGGGTATTGGGTTGATATGTCCCGCGCGAGCATGACGCCGACCTTGTCGGCAAAAATCTCGTTGCCCTCATTGTCGACCACGCCGCAACGGTCGCCGTCGCCGTCAAAGCCCAGCCCGACATCAGCACCTGTTTCCAGCACTTTGTCCCTGATGGCATGCAGCATCTGCATGTCTTCCGGGTTCGGGTTATAGCGCGGAAAACTGTGGTCGAGCTCGACATCGAGCGGGATCACCTCGCAGCCGATGCGCTCCAGCGCCTGTGGCGCGAAGGCGCCGGCAGTGCCGTTGCCGCAAGCGGCCACGACTTTCAGCTTTCGCGCGATGCGCTTGTCGCTCACCAGATCGTCGAGATAGGTCTCGCGAAAACCGGAGACGAATTCGTAGGAGCCACCGCCGGCAAGATCGAAATCGCCCGACAGCACGATCTGTTTCAGGGCGCTCATCTCCTCCGGTCCGAAGGTGAGCGGCCTCGCCGCACCCATCTTGACTCCGGTCCAGCCATTCTCGTTGTGCGATGCGGTGACCATGGCGACGGAAGGCGCGTCGAGCGCGAACTGGGCGAAGTAGGCCATGGGCGACAGCGCCAGGCCAATGTCTTTCACCTTTGCGCCCGCAGCCATCAGGCCGGAAACCAGCGCCAGCTTGATGGCAAGCGAATAGGAGCGGAAATCATGCCCGGTGACGATGTCGGGACCCGCGCCAAGACGGCGGATCAAAGTGCCCAGGCCCATGCCCAGCGCCTGGACGCCGATCAGGTTCAGCTCCGGCGGTTGGGTGGAGCCGGCATGGCCAAACCACCAGCGCGCGTCGTATTCGCGAAAGCCGGACGCCTTGATCAGCGCTTCGGTTTCGAATTCGAAGCTGTTGGGCCGGGCGTCGCCTACGATTTTCAGGGGCAAGACAGCAAAGCTCCAGATGGCGAAAACACGATTTATCGAGGCTGCTGCCTAGCACACAAGGCTTTAAGCGGGGTTTATCCCGGGCGGGAAATCCAAGCTTTGCGGCAATGCCCGACGAAAGCCAACGAAATGCGACAGAAGCGCTGCCATTGCCGCTTGCGGGAACGGTATGTGGCAGCTATAAGCCCGCGGTCTGGTCACGGAGTGTAGCGCAGCCTGGTAGCGCACCTCGTTCGGGACGAGGGGGTCGCAGGTTCAAATCCTGCCACTCCGACCAGAAAAAACAGACACTTAGGTGTTTGTTCTCCCGACCCACAAGATAGCTTGATGCAACCGGCCGCGTCGGCGTCGCTGTCAGCATGGTGTTTTGACGCGACAACCATCCGCGCTAACTCGATAATAGGAATGCCGCCGAGACAGCGGCCCGGAACGAGGTTTGCGGAAGATGAATTTGTTTATTTCAAGCGCAGGCCGGCTGTCAGCGATGCTTGTTCTTTTCCTGATGGCAGGCTGCTCATCGCTGGGCAGCGCGGTGAACCCGGCGAAATACGACAGCATGACATGCGCCGAGTTCAACAACGCGGTAGGCGATACCGCGCGCGACATCTCGCAAACCGCCATCACCCGCGGCAGGGTCACCAACACCAGAGTTCCCAACTGGCTGCTCGGCGGCACGCGCGTGAAGAGCGCAGTGGCCAACCGTGAGACGGCCAGAATCGAACTGCTGAAGCAGCGGCAAGAGGCCATTGTCGCGACAAGAGCCAACAGATGCCCCAGGTCAGCGGGCTAAGCGAACTGGCCCTACCTAACTATCTGCTCAACGTCACGCCTTAAGCACTCAGCCGGAAGCGCGTGACATCGATCGCCGCAGCCATCAGCGTCTGGGTGTAGGCGGCCTGCGGGTTGCTGAATATCTGTTCGGTCGGGCCTTCCTCGACGATCTTGCCCTGCCTCATGACGATGATGTAGTCGGCCATGGCACGCACCACGGAGAGATCGTGGCTGATGAAGAGGTAGGACAGTTCGTGGTCGGCCTGCAGCTTGCGCAGCAATTCGACGATCTGCTTCTGCACCGAGCGGTCGAGCGCCGAAGTCGGCTCGTCCAGCACCACCAGTTTGGGCTTCAGGATCACGGCACGCGCGATGGCGATGCGCTGGCGTTGGCCGCCGGAGAATTCGTGCGGGTAGCGGTTGCGTGCGTTGGGATCGAGGCCGACCTCGAGCAAGGCCTCGACGGCGCGCTGATCGCGTTGCTTGCCTGACAAGTTCGGCTCATGCACCAGAAGCCCTTCGGTGATGATCTGGCCGACGGTCATGCGCGGCGACAGCGAGCCGAACGGATCCTGGAAGACGAGTTGCATCTCGCGCCGCAGCGGCCGCATCGCCTGGCGGTCGGCGGTGGAGATGTCGCGGTCGCCGAAGCGGATGACACCGTCGCTGGGCAACAGGCGCAGAAGTGCGCGGCCGAGCGTCGACTTTCCCGAACCGGACTCGCCGACAATGCCGATGGTCTGGTTGCGCTTCAGCCGGATCGAGATGTGGTCGACGGCGCGCAAAAGCAGCGGCTCGCCGGCAAGGAAGCCGCCACCGATCTTGAAGGTTACCTCGACATTCCTGCCCTCGAGCAGCACCGGCGCGTTGGCCGGCGGCGCCGCCTTTGTGCCGGTCGGTTCGGCGGCCAGCAGCATTTTGGTATAGGCATGCTGCGGGTTGGCGAAAAGTGCTTCCGCCTCGCCTTCCTCGACCACCTCGCCATAGCGCATGACATAGACGCGGTCGGCAAAGCGCCGGACGATGCCGAGATCGTGGGTGATAAAGACGATGGCCATGCCGAGCTTGCGCTGCAGTTCGGCGAGCAGCACCAGGATCTGCGCCTGGATGGTGACGTCGAGCGCCGTCGTCGGCTCGTCGGCGATCAGGATGTCGGGGTCGTTGGCCAATGCCATGGCGATCATGACGCGCTGGCGCTGGCCACCCGACATTTCGTGCGGATAGGATTTCATCCGCCGCTCGGGATCGGGGATATGCACCAGCCTGAGCAACTTGAGCGCCTCGTTCCGTGCCTCGGCTGCGTTCAGCCCGCGGTGCTTGCGGATCGGTTCGATAAGCTGGTTGCCGATCGAATAGAGCGGATCGAGCGAGGTCATCGGCTCCTGGAAGATCATGCTGATCTTGGCGCCGCGCACCTTGTTGAGGTCGGGCTTGCTCATGGTCAAAAGGTTGCGGCCGCGATAATCGACGTGACCCGTCGCCTCGCCGTTGGACGCCAGCAGGCTCATCGCCGCCATCATGGTCTGGCTCTTGCCGGATCCGGATTCGCCGACCACGGCAACGGTTTCACCTGCCTTGACGTGGATGTTGATGCCCTTGACCGCTTCGACCGCGCCGTCGAGCGTGCGGAAGCGGACGCGGAGGTCCTTGACGCTGAGGATCGTTTCGGGCGTTTCCATCGCAACGGTCCCCATCTTATCGGTCCCCATCTTTATCGGTCCCATCTTCATCGGTCTCTCGGATCGAGCGCGTCGCGCAGGCCGTCGCCGACGAAGTTCAGTGCAAACAGCGTCGACACGAGGAAGAAGGCGGGGAACAAAAGCAGCCAGTTGGCGGTGCCGATGTTCTTGGCGCCGACGGAGATGAGCACGCCCCAGCTGGTCATCGGTTCCTGCACGCCAAGGCCGAGGAAGGACAGGAAACTTTCCAGGATGATGACCTGCGGCACCAGCAGCGTCATGTAGATCACCACTGGTCCGAGCAGATTGGGGATGACATGGCGCAGCAGGATGCCGCGCTGGCCGACGCCCATGGCTTCGGCCGCCTGGACATACTCCTGCCGCCGGATCGACAGCGCCTGGCCGCGCACGATGCGCGCCATGTCGAGCCACAGCACCGCCCCGACCGCCAGGAACATCAGCACGAAATTGCGGCCGAAGAACACCACCAGCATGATGACAAAGAAAATGAAGGGCAAGGAATAGAGCACGTCGACGATGCGCATCATCACCTCGTCGATCTTGCCGCCGGAAAAGCCGGCCGCCGCCCCGTAGAGGACGCCGATGACCACGGCGACAATGCCGGCAAGCAGGCCAATGGCCAGCGAGATGCGCCCTGCCATCAGCGTTCGCGAGAGAAGATCGCGACCGGTGTTGTCGGTGCCGAACAGGAAGTACTGCTGTTTGACCGACGCAGTCATAGTCAATTCGAGCCCGTCGGCCGATTTGCTCTCTATCTTGGTATCGTCGAAGGCATCGGAGCGGTCAAGATAGCGGATGTTGCGGTCGTCGATCGGTTTGGTCGAGGTGACGGTGACGGTGACGCGACTGCCGTCCAGTTTCCACTCCTTGATGTCGACGCGCATGCGCTTGACGGCATCCTTGAGCGCCGTCTCGATCATGTCGGGCTTCGGATAGGCTGAAAAGCTTGGCGGCGTGCGCACATAGTCGGCATAGATGGTGGTGTACTGATGCGGCACGAACCAGGGGCCGAAGATGCTGATGACGCCAATGAAGGCCAGGTAATAGAGGCTGAACATGGCGGCGCGGTTGGCTTTGAGGCGCGCCCATGCGTCGCCCCAGAGCGAGCGGCCGACGACGGCCGGCGGAGCGGCGGCGGCTGTGATGTCAGTCATAGCGCACCCTCAGTCATAGCGTACCCTCGGGTCGACGACCGCGTACATGACGTCGACGATCAGGTTGAAGACGATGGTGAAGAGCGCGATCACCACCACGGTCCCCATCACCAGCGTGTAGTCGCGGTTGAGCGCGGCATCGACGAAATAGCGGCCGACACCGGGAATGGAGAAGATGGTCTCGACGATGACCGAACCGGTGAGCAGCGCCGCGGCTGCCGGACCGGTGAAGGAAACGATCGGCAGGATGGCGCCGCGCAGCGCGTGCTTGACCACCACCGACCAGTCGGAGAGGCCGAGCGCACGCGCCGTTCGGATATGATGCGAACGCAAGCTCTCGATCATCGACCCGCGCATCAGGCGGGCAACGATGGCGATCTGCGGCAAGGCCAGCGTCAGCACCGGGCCGATCTTGTTGATCAATGCGCCATCACCCCAGCCGCCGATCGGCAACAGCTTCCAGGTCAATCCGAACACCAGCTGAATCACAGGAGCGATGACGAAGGTGGGGATAGTGCTGCCGGCGGTCGCCAGCGCAATCACCGTATAGTCGCCAAGCTTGTTCTGGTTGAGCGCGGCGATGGTGCCGAGCACCGAACCAAGCAGCAGCGCCAGGATCAGCGCCGAGGTGCCGAGCTGGACCGATATCGGCAGCCCCTTGGCAAACAGTTCGGTGACGGTGAAGTCAGGCAAATTGTAGCTCGGCCCGAAATTGCCGCGCAGAAGATTGCCGAGATAGTGGGCATATTGCAGCCAGAGCGGATCGTCGAGGCCGAACTGTGCTTCCAGATTGGCCCTGATCTCGGGACTGAGGCCCCGCTCCTGATTGAAGGGGCCGCCCGGTGCGACGCGTATCAGGAAGAACGCCATGGTCACGATGACGAACAGCGTCGGAATGGCGGTCAGAAGCCGCCGTAAGATGTATCGCAGCATCGGCGCCCCGCTTCGGCCAGAGCGACATACGTCCATGCGGACGCATTGCCACGCTCCGGCGCCAAATCTTCGCACCGGGCTTGCCGAAAATCGACCACGACTTTCGGACCGGTGCGATGACCGACCAGTCCGCCCCGCCCGGAGGGGGCGGGGCGGTCCAGTCAAGGATGATTATCAGTCCTTGGAGACGAAGCGGGACGGATGGATGTCCATCACATTGTCATCGAAGCCATGCAGCTTCGAGGAAACGATATCGTGGAAGCTGTAGTAGAGAAGCGGAATGTTGCCGACGTCATCGACAAGGATGCGCTCGGCCTCGGTGAGGTCCTTCATGCGCTCTTCCGGCTTGCCGCCGGCAGCCGCGGCCTTGTCCATGGCCGCCTCATATGCCGGGCTGACGTAGCTCGAATAGTTGTTGCCGCTGGCCTTGCGGGTGATGCCGAGGAAGGTCTCGGGATCCTTGTAGTCGGCGATCCAGGCGGCACGCGCCACGTCGTAGTTGCCCTTCTGCTCGAGGAAGGAATAGTGGGTCTTGGTATCGGTGTTCAGCAGCGTGATCTCGACGCCAAGCGGCTTCAACTGTTCCTGGATGGCAACCGCGGTGTTCTTGTGGTTTTCCGAGGTGTTGTAGCGGATCTCCATCTTCAGCGGATGCTCGGGCGTATAGCCGAGTTTCTCAAGGATCTTCTTGGCGGCGTCCTCGCGGTCGATCTGCGGCATGTCGGCGTATTTGGCCATTGCCGGCGTGTAGCCGGCGATGCCCGGAGGCACCATCGAATAGCCGGGCAGCATGGAATTCTGCCAGACCTTTTCGGCCAGGAAGTCGCGGTCGATCGCCATCGAGATGGCGTTGCGCAGCTCGACATTGTCCCAGGGCGCCTTGTCGGTCTTGATCGCGTAATAATAGGTGCCGAGATACGGTCCGACGCGGACCTGATCGCCGAACTTGGTCTTGAGGTCAGCGAGCTGTTCGGTCGGCAGGTCGCCGTAGCTGTCGAGTTCGCCTGCCTCGAAGCGCTTCATCGCCGAAGAGCGGTCTTCGGTCGGGATGTAGTTGACGACGTCCATCTTGACGGTCGCGGCATCCCAGAATTTCGGATTCTTGACCAGCTTCATGTGGTCGTTGGGAATCCACTCGGCCAATGTATAGGCGCCGTTCGAAACGAGATTGCCCGCCTTGATCCAGTCGGCGCCGAGCTTGTCGATCGAGGCCTTGTTGACCGGATAGGTAGCTTGGTGGGTCAGCATCTCCAGGAAGTATGGCGTCGGCGCCTTCAGCGTCACTTCCAGGGTGTTGGCGTCGATCGCCTTGACGCCCATGTCCTCGGGCTTGCCTTTCTTGGTGTTGACTTCCTCGGCGTTCTTCACGGGATAGAGCATGGAAGCGTATTCGGCGGCGGTCGCCGGATCCTCCAGCCTACGGAAGGAATAGACGAAGTCGTCCGCCGTCACCGGGCTGCCATCCGACCACAAGCCGTCCTTGCGCAGCTTGAAGGTGTAGACGGTGCCGTCATCAGATACCGTCCAGCTTTCGGCGGCGCCCGGGATGAGGTTCGTCTTCTGATCGTGCATGACCAGTCCCTGGAACAGGTCGCGTATGATATCGGCTTCGTAGACGGTCGAGGTCTTGTGCGGATCGACCGTCTCCGCTTCGGCGGCGCTGCCTCTGTTATAGACGGTCTCGGCAAGGGCCGGCGTCAGGAACGTGCCTGCGGCAAAGGTCATGGTCGCGGCGACAAGCGTCGCCTTCAGCATATTTTTCAGCATGAAGTCTCTCCCTGTGGCGCTGCCCATCGGCTGCGCCTTACGAGTGTTGACGCCCCGGAACCGATTTCTGGCCCCTTCGAGCGCGCCGCCGGTTCCCGTTCCGGCAGCTGGTGGCAGGAGACTAGACAGACGGAAATATTATTTCAACCGAGTCTTGCTTGACGCTAAGTGAGCATCCTCACCCTAAACCAGCCATAGCTAATCTATATTACCAGGTTCAATTGGGTGCAGCTTGCGGTTGTGCTGTAATTTTGCGTTTTGCCCTCAGCAGTTGTCATTAGCGCAACCATCTGGAAATATTCCAGGAATGCCGTTCGTGGCCAAGCTCGACGAAAGTACCGAAGAAGCCCGAAAATGAAAAACATGGCGCCGGTGGCGTTGCACGGATCACTCGGCACGGTTGCATGCGGACACGATCTTTGTTGACGCCGGACGGCGTCCCTGAAAGATCAGCCTACCTTGCCGACAAACCAGCCCAGGGCCGGCAGCAACAGCCCCTCCTCCTGCAGGACGGCACCGCCACCCTGAGCGATCGTCTCGACAGGCTGGAGATCCGGCGGCAGCCGCCAGTCGGCCGGCTTGTCGGCGAAATTGAAGACGCAGAGCAATATCGCGTCCTCACCCTGCCGGATGAAGGCAAGGACATCGCCGTCGGCATCAAGAAAGCGGATCGGGCCCTTGACCAGCGCCAGATGCGCCTTGCGCAAGGCGAGCATCGTCCGGTAGCCGGCGAGCACGGACTTGTCGTCGGCGTTCTGGATATCGACCGCCCGAGCGCGGTGGCTTTCCGGCACCGGCAGCCAGGGTTTTCCCGAGGAAAAACCGGCATTGTCGGCGCCCGCTTCCCAGACCATCGGTGTGCGGCAGCCGTCCCTGCCCTTTACCCCCGGCCAGAAACGGATGCCGACGGGATCGCGCAGATCCTCGAAGGTCAGTTCCGCCTCCTCCAGCCCAAGCTCTTCGCCTTGGTAGAGACAGATCGAGCCGCGCAGGCAGGAGAGCAAAGCGATAGCGAATGTCGCCACCGCATCTGGATCGCCGCCCGGCCGCGTCCAGCGGCTGACATGGCGCACGACATCGTGGTTGGAGAACGCCCAGCAGACCCAGCCGTCGGCGACAGCTGCCTCGAAGGCCTCGACACAGCCGCGCACATGGGCGGCTGAGAATTGCTGGCCGAGCAGGTCGAAGGTGTAGCACATGTTGAGCTTGTCGCCGCCGGATGTGTAGGCGGCCAGCGTCTGCAGGGAACGGCCTTCGTCGCCGACCTCGCCGACACTGGCGCGGCCGTCATATTCGTCGAGCAAAGCGCGGAAGCGCCTGAGGAAGTCGAGGTTTTCCGGTTGCGTCTTGTCGAACAGGTGCTCCTGGAAGAGATAGGTGTTGGTTTCGCCGTTGGTGCCGGCGACGCTCGACGCCAGCGGCGGGTTGCTGCGCAGCCAGCGGTCGTGGACATAGTAGTTGACCGTATCCAGGCGGAAGCCGTCGACGCCGCGCTCGAGCCAGAACCGCACCGTCTGCAACAACGCGTCTTGAACCTCAGGATTGTGGAAGCTGAGGTCCGGCTGCGAGGCGAGGAAATTGTGCATGTAGTATTGCCGGCGGGTCGCGTCCCACTCCCAGGCCGGGCCGCCGAAGACCGACAGCCAGTTGTTGGGCGCGTTGCCGTCCGGCCTGGTGTCGGCCCAGACATACCAGTCAGCCTTGGGATTATCCTTGCTGGCACGGCTCTCTACAAACCATTCGTGCTTGTCGGAGGAGTGCGACAACACCTGATCGATGATCACCTTCAGGCCGAGCCTGTGCGCCTCGGCAACCAGCGCGTCAAAGTCGTCGAGCGTGCCGAACATCGGATCGACCGCCTGATAGTCGGAGACGTCGTAGCCCATATCGGCCATTGGCGATTTGAAGAAGGGCGACAGCCAGACGGCGTCGACGCCGAGCGAGGCGACGTGCGCCAGCCGTGAGGTGATGCCTGAGAGGTCGCCGCTGCCGTCGCCGGTGGTGTCCTGGAAGGAGCGAGGATAGATCTGGTAGATGACGCAGCCGCGCCACCAGTCGGCGCTCTGTTCGGGTCCCGGCTGGGCATTGTCGTCGGCCATTACGGACCCTTCCTGGCGCGGGCCTTTGCGGTCCGGCGCTCGATCATGAAACTGACACTGCGGCCGGGCAGCGGCCGCGCGAGGTCGACCGCTTGCGCTTCAACAGCCGGCTGCCATTCAAACCCTTGCCGCGCGGGCAGCGTGAAGACGCATTGGCGGCGATCGCCATTGACGATCACAGCCAGGCGGCCTTCCCCGCCATCGCCGAGCAGCATGACGAGGCGATGGCGCGAGCCATCGTTCCAGTCGGCTTCGCTGAGCAGCGCGCCGGTCTCGGTCAGCCAGGCGACGTCGGGCACATCAGAACCGTCCGGCGGCTCTCCGGTCAGGAAGCGCGTATCGGAAAGCGCCGGCACCGCGCCGCGCAGAGCTGCGAGCGCCGACACATGGGCTTCCAGCCCGACGTCGCGCCCGGCCCAGTCGAGCCAGGTGATGGCGTTGTCCTGCGCATAGGCGTTGTTGTTGCCCCCTTGCGTGCGGCCGAATTCATCGCCGGCCGTCAGCATGATGGTGCCGCGCGAGGCAAACAGAGTGGCGAGCAGCGCGAAGCGATCATGGGAACGGGCCTCGGCAATCACCTTGTCCGAGGTTTCGCCCTCGACGCCGTTGTTCCAGGACAGGTTCTCATTGTGGCCGTCGCGGTTCTTCTCGCCATTGGCTTGGTTGTGCTTGGCTTCATAAGCGACGATATCGGCCAGCGTCATGCCATCGTGCGCGGCGATGAAGTTGACCGTGCGGCTGGCGGATTGGCCCTCCCTGCCGAACACATCGGAGGAGCCGGCGAGCCTTGTCGCCAGCGCACCGACCGTGCCGGCATCGCCGCGCCAGAAGCGCCTGACGTCGTCGCGGTAGCGGTCGTTCCATTCGAGGTAAGGCGGCCGGAAATTGCCGAGCTGATAGCCATTCGGGCCGATGTCCCAGGGCTCGGCGATCAGCACCCTGTCGGCAAGGATGGGATCGGTTGCGATGGTTTCGAGCAACGGGGCTGCCGGATCGAATGCGCCATCGACGCGACCGAGGACCGGCGCCAGGTCGAAGCGGAAACCGTCGACGCCGGCTTGGCGGACGAAATGGCGCAGCGTGTCGAGTACCATGTCGCGAACGACCGGATGGTCGCAGGCGATGGTATTGCCGGTGCCGGTATCGTTGGCCAACCTGCCGTCCGGCTCGCTGCGGTAGTAGGCTTGATTGTCGAGGCCGCGCAGCGACAGCGTCGGCCCGAGCCGGTCACTTTCGCCGGTATGATTGAAGACGAGATCGAGGATGGTGCCAATGCCAGCCTTGCGCAGCACCCCCACCGTATCGCGCAATTCGGCGAGGCCGCCCGGCGCCAGCCGCGGATCGAGCGCCATGAAGGTGACTGGGTTGTAGCCCCATGCGTTGCTGAGGCCGAGCGGCGGTAGATGGCGCTCATCGATCCATGCCGTCACGGGCATTAGCTCAACGGCGGAGACGCCGATCTTTCTGAGGTGTTCGAGGATGGCCGGATGCGCAAGTGCGGCAATGGTGCCGCGCTGCGCTTCCGGTACGTCCAGATGCAGCCTGGTGAAGGAGCGGACGTTGAGTTCGTAGATCAGGCCGCCTGGCTGGAACAAAGGCGGCTTGGCCGGCAGCGGCTTCGGTTGAGCCCGCGCGATGGTCTTCGGCATCAGTGGCGCGGTGTCGGCGCCTTCGTTGCGCCGGGCGGCAAGCCGCCAATGATGCTGGTAGGGCCGGTCGATTTCGACGGCGTAGGGATCGGTGAGCAGCTTGTCGGGATCGAACCACAGCCCGCGCTCCGGCGCATATTCGCCGTCGGCGCGAAAGCCGTAGCGCGTACCCGCGGCAAGGCCGGCGACGAACAGCGCATGGACGCCCTCGCCTTCCGGCTGAAGTTCGAGCCGGTCGATTTCACGGGCGCCGGTGTCGTCGAAGATCGACACCCACAGGCGCCGCGCGGACGACGACCAGGCGGCGAAGCGGATGCCTTCGGGAGTGACCGTTGCGCCGAGCTGGGTCATCGGCGCATCCTCCACCCTCCCCCTTGTGGGGAGGGTCGCGAACGAAGTGAGCGGGGTGGGGGTCGGCGCGGGGAAAGCGCTTTACGAGCACCCCCAACCCGAGCGGCTGCGCGGATCGACCCTCCCCACAAGGGCGAGGGTAAAGACGTCACCACCCTCAAGTAATCACGCTCGGCTTGTTGCGCCCGGTGTGGCTCTTGATCCCGGCGATATCATCGGCAGCCGCGATCAGGTCGGCGAGCGCCTCTTGCGTGTCGAGATCATGCCGCGCTCTGTCCGGCTCGTAGCGCTCGATGTAGACGCGCAGCGTAGCACCCGACGTGCCGGTGCCGGACAAACGAAACACGACACGCGAGCCGCCTTCGAACAGGATGCGGATGCCCTGGTTCTTGCTCACCGAACCGTCGACCGGATCGTGATAGGCGAAGTCGTCGGCATTGGCGATCTTCAGGCCGCGCACGCTGGTGCCGGGCAGCGAGGTCAGCTTGGCGCGCAACTCGTCGACCAGGGCGTTGGCGCGCTCGGTTTCGACCTCCTCATAGTCATGACGTGAATAGTAATTGCGGCCGTAGGTCGCCCAATGTTCGGTAACGACGTCCTTGCAGCTTTCGCCGCGCACGGCCAGGATGTTCAGCCACAACAGCACCGCCCACAGCCCGTCCTTTTCACGGACATGGTTCGAGCCGGTGCCGGCGCTTTCCTCGCCGCAGATCGTTGCCATGCCGGCATCGAGCAGATTGCCGAAGAACTTCCAACCGGTCGGCGTTTCGTAGATGCCGATGCCGAGCTTTTCGGCGACGCGGTCGGCAGCGCCGCTGGTCGGCATCGAGCGGGCGATGCCTTTGAGGCCGTCCTTGTAGCCCGGCGCCAATTGCGCATTGGCGGCAAGCATGGCCACCGAATCCGACGGGGTGACGAAAATGCCCTTGCCGATGATGAGATTGCGGTCACCGTCGCCGTCGGAAGCGGCGCCGAAATCGGGCGCATCCGGTCCCATCATCTCGTCATAGAGATGCTTGGCGTGGACCAGGTTCGGATCCGGGTGATGGCCGCCAAAATCCGGCAGCGGCTTGTAGTTGCGGCAGGTGCCATTCTCCGCGCCGAGCCGGCGCTCGAGGATTTCCTTGGCATACGGGCCGGTGACCGCATGCATGGCGTCGAAGCGCATGCGGAAG
The DNA here is from genome assembly GCF_057786095.1 of Mesorhizobium sp. P160219. Classification (NCBI taxonomy): domain Bacteria; kingdom Pseudomonadati; phylum Pseudomonadota; class Alphaproteobacteria; order Hyphomicrobiales; family Phyllobacteriaceae; genus Mesorhizobium; species Mesorhizobium sp. P160219. The sequence goes on along the minus strand of NZ_JBYNWG010000001.1, from coordinate 2,832,143 downwards.
CCGTATTTGAAATTGGCGCGGATGGCGTCGAAGTCGAACAGGCTCTCCATCAATTCGGCATAGTCGGTGACCGGGTCGATAATCTCGACCGCCATGCCGCCGGCGGTCACCGTGCCGATCTTATCGATGTCGATCTGGTCGATGTCGGCGGTCTTGAAGCTCGAAATCGTCTTGGTCTTTTCGAAGATCGCGTCGGTCAGCTTTTCCGGCGCCGGGCCGCCATTGCCGGCATTGTACTTGATGCCGAAATCCTCGTGCGGGCCGCCCGGATTGTGACTGGCCGACAGGATGATGCCGCCGAAGGTCTTGTATTTGCGGATGACATGCGACGCCGCCGGCGTCGACAATATGCCGCCCTGCCCGACCATCACCTTGCCGAAGCCGTTGGCCGCCGCCATGGCGATGGCCTTCTCGATGACCTCGCGGTTGTAGAAGCGGCCGTCGCCGCCGATCACCAGCGTCTTGCGCTCAAAGCCCTCCAGCGCGTCGAAGATCGACTGGATGAAGTTCTCGGCATAGTGCTCCTGCTGAAAGACAGGCACCTTCTTGCGCAGGCCGGACGTGCCGGGTTTCTGGTCGAGATAGGGTTTGGTGGCGACGGTCCGGATCATGCTTCAGGCAACCCTTTTCGAAAGCAGCAGGCGGTAGAGTTCAACGTATTTGTCGGCGCTCTTGTCCCAGGAGACATCGGCCTTCATGCCCTGGCGCTGGATCTGTTCCCAGACGGCCGGGCTCGAATGCGCATCGACCAGCCGGCGGATGGCGTGCAGCATGGCGCCGCCACTATTGGGCGCGAACTGGAAGCCGGTGGCGACACCGGCCGAGATCGCTGCTTCATTGGCGTCGATGATGGTGTCGGCAAGGCCGCCGGTGCGGGCGACGACCGGCACGCAGCCATAGCGTAGGCCGTAAAGCTGGGTCAGCCCGCAAGGCTCGAAGCGCGACGGGATGACGATGGCGTCGCAGCCGCCCTGCATGGTGTGGGAAAGCCCCTCGTCATAGCCGACGACGACGCCGACACGGCCGCGATGGCGGGCGGTGGCAGCCAGCAGCGCGCCTTCCAGGCCGGCGTCGCCTGAGCCGAGGATCGCCAGCCGCGCGCCGGTGGCGACGACGCCGTCGACCACAGCCGCCAGTATGTCCATGCCCTTCTGCCAGGTCAGCCGGCTGACGACGCAGACGATCGGACTGTCGTCGCGCTCGAGGCTGAAGCGGTCCTCGACAACCGCCCGGTTGGGAAGCCGAGCCTTGAGCGTCGCGGCGGAGTAGGCCGACACCAGATGCTTGTCGGTCTCCGGGTTCCAGATGTCGGTGTCGATGCCGTTGACGATGCCGTAGAGGTCGGAAGAGCGCATGTTGATCAGGCCGTCGAGGCCCATGCCGAATTCCGGCGAGCGGATTTCCTGGGCATAGGTGGGGCTCACCGTGGTGATCGCCCAGGCCGCCTGCAGGCCGGCCTTGAGGAAGCCGACGCCGCCATAGTATTCGACGCCGTCGAGCGCCATCGCCGCGGCCGGCAAGCCGAGCTCGCCAAAAATGCCGGCGCCGAACTGACCCTGGAAGGCAAGGTTGTGAACCGTGATCAGCGACGGCACGCCGACCGCCTTGCCGTAGCGCATATAGGCCAGCGTCATCGCCGACTGCCAGTCATGGGCGTGGACGAGATCCGGCTGGTAGCCGGAAATGGCGCCGCCGGCGATATCGCCACCGACCTGGCTCAGCGCAGCAAAACGCCGCCAATTGTCGGGCCAATCGGCGCCGGCCGCATTGCCGTAAGGGCCGCCGGGACGGTCGTAGAGATGCGGCGCGTCGAGCACGAACAGGTCGAGCCCGGCGATCTTGACGGCATGGACCGAAGCCTTGCCGCCCTGCAGCAGCGGGTATTGGTAGACAGCCTTCTTTTTCTTGAAGGCGTCCATCACCTGGGGAAAGCCGGGGATGAGCGTGCGCATGGTCACGCCCTTGGCGGCCAGCGCGATCGGCAATGCGCCGGTCACATCGGCAAGTCCGCCGGTCTTGACCAGCGGGAATATTTCGGGCGTGACCGACAGAACCTGCATGCGTCTATGGTATCCCGTCTTACAGCTTCAGCTTGTCGATCATGTCCTGCGTGACCAGGCAGATGCCCTTTTCCGAAACCCGGAAACGCTTGGCGTCGAGAACAGGGTCTTCGCCAACCACCAGCCCTTCCGGTATCCTTACACCGTGGTCGATGACGACGCGCTTCAACTTTGCGTTCCGGCCGACATGAACGTCGGGCAGCATGACGACCTCTTCCAGCGTCGAATAGGAGTTGATGCGCGCGCCGGTGAAGATCAGGCTGCGCTTCAGCGAAGCACCCGAGACGATGCAATCGCCTGAGACCAGCGAGGACACGGCCGAACCGCGCCGGCCATCCTCGTCATGCACGAACTTTGCCGGCGGCTTCAATTCGGCATAGGTCCAGATCGGCCAGTCACGGTCGTAGAGGTCGAGTTCGGGGGTAATGTCGGTCAGGTCGATATTGGCTTCCCAGTAGGCGTCGACCGTGCCGACATCGCGCCAATAGGCCTCGTTCTCGGCCGTCGAGCGCACGCAGGATTTGGCGAAGCGATGCGCGATCGCCTTACCGTGCTGGACGATGTAGGGGATGATGTCCTTGCCGAAGTCGCGGCTGGAGCCTGGCTCGGCCGCATCGCGGCGCAGCTGTTCCATCAGGAACTTGGTCTTGAAGACATAGATGCCCATGGAGGCCAGCGCGAATTCCGGCTTGTCGGGAATGCCGGGCGGGTCGGCGGGCTTTTCGACGAAGGCGATGATGTTGTCCTTGCCGTCGACATGCATGACACCGAAGCCGGTCGCTTCCATGCGCGGCACTTCGAGGCAACCGACGGTGACGTCGGCATTGGCATCGACGTGCTGGCGCAGCATCAACTCGTAGTCCATCTTGTAGATATGGTCGCCGGCCAGGATGACCATGTATTCGGGCCCATAGGCCTCGATGATGTCGATGTTCTGGTAGACGGCGTCGGCGGTGCCTTCATACCACTGGGTTTCCGAGACACGCTGGGAGGCCGGGAGGATGTCGAAGCTTTCGTTTCGCTCCGGGCGCAGGAAGTTCCAGCCGCGCTGCAGGTGGCGGATCAGCGAATGCGCCTTGTACTGGGTGGCGACACCGAGGCGGCGAATGCCGGAATTCAGCGCATTGGACAGCGCGAAATCGATGATGCGCGTCTTGCCGCCGAAATAGACAGCCGGCTTGGCGCGGCGGTCGGTCAATTCCTTGAGCCGGCTGCCGCGGCCGCCGGCCAGCACATAGGCCATGGCATCGCGCGCCAGCGGCTGGGTTCTCTTCAAGTCTGCCATTTTTTACCCTCCCAAATTACCAGTCTGGAGCATCGCCCGGTCCGCAACGAGTCGACGGACCTAATCCGAAACGAGTTGACGGACCTAGTCCGCAACGAGTTCAAGCATGATCGTCGACAGCGGCGGCAAAAGCATCGTTGCCGAAATGCCTCCTCCTTCCGCCCTGGCTTCGACCACACCGCCATTGCCCTTGCCCGAACCACCGTAGTCCGAAGCGTCGGTGTTGATGATTTCGCGCCATTTGCCGACCTTGGGCAATGGCACGCGATAATTGTCGCGCGGCACTGGCGTGAAGTTGGAAATGACGGCGATCGGGTTGCCGCCGGGCGCGCTGCGCAGCCAGGCGAAGACCGAATTTTCCTTGTCGTCGACGATCAGCCAGGAGAAGCCGTCCGGCTCGCAGTCGCGTGCATGCAGCGCTGGGCGCGAGCGATAGAGATAGTTGAGGTCGCGCACCGTCTGCCAGACGCCGCGATGCGGGTGGAAGTCGAGCAGGTTCCAGTCGAGCGCGCGCGCCTCGCTCCACTCGCGGCGCTGGGCGAATTCCTGGCCCATGAACAACAGCTTCTTGCCGGGATACCCCCACATGAAGGCGTAAAAGGCGCGCAAAGTCGCGAACTTCTGCCAGTCGTCGCCGGCCATCTTGCCGAGCAGCGTGCCCTTGCCGTGCACGACCTCGTCATGGGACAGCGGCAGCACGAAATTCTCGGAGAAAGCGTAGGTCAATCCGAACGTCAGGTCGTTGTGGTGGTGCTTGCGGAAGATCGGCTCCTTGGCGAAATACTCCAGCGTGTCGTGCATGAAGCCCATGTTCCATTTGAAGCCGAAGCCCAGCCCGCCTTCATGCACCGGCGCCGAGACCTTCGGCCATGAGGTCGATTCCTCGGCGATGGTCATCACGCCGGGATGGTGGCCGTAGACCTCCTTGTTCATCTTCTGCAGGAAGGACACCGCTTCGAGGTTTTCGCGGCCGCCCTTCTCGTTGGGGATCCATTCGCCGGCCTTGCGCGAATAATCGAGGTAGAGCATCGAGGCCACCGCATCGACGCGCAAACCGTCGACATGGTATTTCTCGGCCCAGAACAGCGCGTTGTTGACGAGGAACGACACCACCTCGCGGCGGCCGAAATTATAGATCGCGGTGTTCCAGTCGGGATGAAAACCCTTGCGCGGATCGGCATGCTCGTAGAGTGCGGTGCCGTCGAAATTGGCGAGGCCATGCGCGTCGACCGGGAAATGCGCCGGCACCCAGTCGAGGATGACGCCGACGCCGGCGCGGTGCGCACCGTCGACGAAACGGGCGAAGCCGTCGGGGTCGCCGAAGCGCGCCGAGGGGGCATAAAGTCCGGTTGTCTGATAACCCCATGACGGGTCATAGGGATGTTCGGAGATCGGCAGGAACTCGATGTGGGTGAAGCCAGTCTCGACAGCATAGGGGATGAGCTGGTTGGCGAGTTCGTCCCATGACAGGAAGCTGCCATCATCGTGCTGCTGCCACGAACCGGCATGGACCTCGTAGATCGATATGGCTTCGCGCCGCGGATCGGCCTTTCGCCAGTAATTGCGATGCGCCTCGTCGCCCCATTCATGCGCCGGCGGCACCGCCGTCACCGATGCTGTGGCCGGGCGTAGTTCAGACTTGAAGGCGAACGGATCGGCCTTGAGCGGCAGGCGCACGCCGTCCGGGGCAATGATCTCGTATTTATAGGGGTGGCCGGCGCCGATATCGGGAATGAACAGCTCCCAGATGCCGGTGTCGCGGCGGTCGCGCATCGTATGGCGGCGGCCGTCCCATTCGTTGAAGTCGCCGACCACGGAGACGCGCCTTGCATTGGGCGCCCAGACGGCGAAATGGACGCCCGACGCGCCTTCATGGTCGAGGAGATGGGCGCCGAGCTTGTCGAACAGCCTGAGGTGCGACCCTTGCGCGATATAGTAATCGTCCATCGGGCCGAGCACCGGGCCGAAGGAATAGGGATCGGTCAGCCACCAGTCGCCGCCGGCATTTTTGGCGTGATAGCGCAGCGGCTGACGCTTCTTGATCGACAGTCTGCCTTCGAAGAAACCGGCGTCGTCGCGCCGCGTGAGTTCGCCGGCGTTCTTGCCGGCCAGCGTGTATGCGGTGACGAACTCGGCATTGGGGACGAAGCAGCGGGCAACCAGGCTCTTGCCGGCATCATGCACGCCCAGGATTGCAAAAGGATCGCCATGCGTGCCTGCAACAATTGCGGCGACATCGCCGGCTGACGCCAGCCCGTCCGACCCGCTCGTCGTCGCGGTCGCGCGCGGTTTCTTCATCAGGCGGTGTCCCTCCCTGGGAACCAGTTCTTGTGCACAAGACCTTTGCTCGTGGCCTCATGCAATCATATCAGGCGGGCACGTTCCAGATTTCTTTCGCATATTGGCGGATCGTGCGATCGGAAGAGAACCAGCCGACGCGGGCAACGTTGCGGATAGCGCGCGCGTACCAATCGGGGCTGTTGCGCCAGACGGCGTCGACATCGCGCTGGGCGGCGGCATAGGCGTCGAAATCCGCCGCCACCATGAACCAATCGCTGTTGTAGAGACCGTCGACCAGCTCGCGGTAGCGATCCGGCTGGTCGGGCGAGAACACGCCCGACGATACTGCGGCAACAGCCTGCGCCAATTCAGGGGAGCCCTCGATCACGGCGCGCGGGTTGTAGCCATTGCTGCGCCGCTCGGCGACTTCCGCCGTGCTCAGGCCGAAGATGAAGATGTTGTCGTCGCCGACGCATTCCGTGATCTCGACATTGGCGCCGTCGAGCGTGCCGATGGTCAAGGCGCCGTTCAGCGCGAACTTCATGTTGCCGGTGCCCGACGCCTCCATGCCGGCAGTCGAAATCTGCTCGGACAGGTCGGCGGCCGGCATCATCACCTCGGCCAGGCTGACATTGTAGTTCGGCACGAACACCACTTTCAGCAGGCCGCGCACCGACGGGTCGCTGTTGATGACCTTGGCAACGTCGTTGGCCAGTTTGATGATCAGCTTGGCATTGTGGTAGCTGGGCGCCGCTTTGCCGCCGAAGAATTTGACGCGCGGCATCCAGTCCTGTTCGGGATGCGAGCGGATCTGGTCGTAGAGCGCGATCGCTTCCAGGATGTTGAGCAGCTGGCGCTTGTATTCGTGGATGCGCTTGACCTGGATGTCGAACAGCGCCGACGGGTCGAGCTTGATGCCGAGCCGGTCGGCGACCAGATTGGCGAGCTTGATCTTGTTGGAGCGCTTGACGGCGGCGAACTTGTCGCGGAAGGCGGCGTCACCGGCAAAGGCTTCGAGCCCCTTGATGGCGTCGATGTCGTCGAGGAAACGGTCCCCGATCGCCGCGCGGGCGAGCGCGGTGAGGCCTGGATTGCACTGGATCAGCCAGCGGCGTGGCGTGATTCCGTTGGTCTTGTTGTTGATGCGATCGGGATAGAGCTTGTGGAGATCGGCAAACACCGTCTCCTTCATCAGCTCGGTGTGCAACGCCGACACGCCATTGATCGAGTGCGAGCCGACAAAGGCCAGGTTACCCATGCGCACGCGGCGGTCGCCATTTTCCTGGATCAGCGAGATGCGGCTGATCTGCTCATTGGAAAACTGGTTGGTGGCGCGGGCCTCAAGCAAAACCTGCGCATTGATGGCGTAGACGATCTGCATATGGCGCGGCAAAAGCCGTTCGAACAGCGGCACCGGCCAGCTTTCCAGCGCCTCCGGTAGCAGCGTGTGGTTGGTGTAGCCGAAGGTGCGCTTGGTAATATCCCAGGCCTGGTCGAAATCCATGCCATGGACGTCCATCAGCAGGCGCATCAGCTCCGGCACGGCGATCGCCGGATGGGTGTCGTTGAGATGGATCGCCGCCTTGTCGGGCAGCGAGGCGAGATCGCCATACTGGCTGAGATGGCGCTGGACGATGTCCTGCAGCGACGCGGTGGAGAAGAAATATTCCTGCCGCAGCCGCAGTTCCTGGCCGGCCTTGTGGGAATCGGCGGGGTAAAGCACGCGCGACAAGGCATCGGCCTTGTTGCTTTCGGCCAGCGCGCCGATGTGGTCGCCGGCGTTGAACTTGTCGAGCAGGATCGGATCGACCGGCATGCCGGACCAAAGCCGCAGCGTGTTGACGCGGTTGGCGCGCCAGCCGACCACCGGCGTGTCGTAGGCGACGGCCTGGACATGCTCGGTCGGCTTCCAGACGTGACGCTCGAGCCGGCCATCCTTGGAGGTGATCGATTCCACCGAGCCGCCGAAGCCGACCTCGAAGGCACGTTCGCGGCGCTCGAACTCCCAGGGGTTGCCGTGGTCGAGCCAGGTTTCGGGCAGTTCGACCTGCCAGCCGTCATGGATCTCCTGGCGGAACATACCGTTGGCGTAGCGAATGCCGTAGCCGTGGGCCGGAATGTCGACGGTCGCCATGCTTTCCATGAAGCAGGCGGCGAGCCGGCCAAGACCGCCATTGCCGAGCGCCGCATCCGGTTCGAGCCCGGCGATGAGGTCCAGGTCGACGCCCAGCGACTTGAGCGCTTCGCGCATATTGTCCATCAGGCCGAGATTGGAGAAGGCATCGCGCATAAGCCGGCCGATGAGGAATTCGAGCGACAGGTAATAGACGCGCTTTTCCTGCTGGGCGTAGGCCTCCTGCGTCGCCTGCATCCAGTGATCGACGATGCGGTCGCGCACGACCTTGATCGAGGCGGTCAGCCAATCATATTGCGTAGCAACGGAGGTGCCTTTGCCGACCCGGTATTTGAGAGCCAGCAAGACTTCGTCGGCCAGCGTCTTGGGATCGGGTATTTCGAGATCGGGGGCTTTGGCTGTCATTGTTCGCGTCATACTGCCTCTCGTGATCGTGCTGCGATCATACCGGCTTTCGCTCTCAGTCCCAGCCTATCCTAGTGCATCGCAACATACGTTCAATCGATTTAGACCAGCATGCCGCCAGTTCCCCTGCGGCAATTTATCCGTCGAGCGGATCAGGCAGCGAGTGCAGCCTCCGGCGGAACCTTCGCTCCCGTCATGAAGGCGACGGCGTCGGACATGGTATATTGCTTGGGATCGATGACGCAGAGGCGACGTCCCAGCCGATGGATATGGATACGGTCGGCCACCTCGAAGACATGCGGCATGTTGTGCGAGATCAGCACGATCGGCAGGCCTCTTTTCTTGACATCGAGGATCAGTTCCAGCACGCGGCGGCTCTCCTTGACGCCGAGTGCCGCGGTCGGCTCGTCCATGATCACCACGCGGCTGCCGAAAGCGGCGGCGCGCGCCACCGCCACGCCCTGACGCTGGCCGCCCGACAGTGTTTCCACCGCCTGGCTGATGTTCTGGATGGTCATCAGGCCAAGCTCGGTCAGCTTGTCGCGGGCGCGCTTTTCCATTGCCGGCCGGTCGAGCATGCGAAGCCAGTCGCCGAGGAAGCCGGGTTTGCGGATCTCGCGGCCGAGGAACATGTTGTCGGCGATCGACAGGGCCGGCGACAAAGCCAGGTTTTGGTAGACCGTCTCGATGCCCGCCTCGCGCGCCTCCATGGGCGATTTGAAAGCGACAGCCTTGCCTTCAAGACGGATCTCGCCTTCGTCGGGCACGGCGGCGCCGGAAATCGCCTTGATCAGCGATGATTTGCCGGCGCCATTGTCTCCGATGACGGCCAGGATTTCGCCGGGGTAGAGGTCGAAGTCGGCATTGTCGAGGGCGGTGACACGGCCATAGCGCTTGATCAGGCCGCGCGCGGTGAGGATGGGTTCCACGGTCATGCCGAAACCTTTCTGATCCATTGGTCGATCGCCACGGCGCCGATGATCAGCACACCGGTGAGCAGCACCTTCCATTGCGGATCGGCGCCCAGCATGTTGAGGCCCATCGAGACGACACCGACGATCATCGCGCCGAAAAGCGTGCCCAGAATTGAGCCGCGCCCGCCGAACAGTGAAATGCCGCCGATCACCGTCGCAGTTATCGCCTGCAGGTTGTAGTCGGTGACGGCGGCTGACGGTGAGATCGAGCCGTTGCGGCCGATGGAAACCCAGGCAGCGAAAGCTGCGATCAACCCGGCAAGGGTGTAGACCGTCATCAACACCTTCTTGGTCTGGATGCCAGACAGCTTCGCCGCCTCCTGATCATCACCAACGGCGTAGACGTGGCGGCCCCAGGCGGTGTGATTGAGCACGTACCAGAGGATCAAAACGAGCACGACCGTGGCGATGACGCCCAGTGTCAGCACCGCCGTGCCGATCTTGAAACTCAGGGCAAAGAGATGCAGCAGCGGCGCCTGGGCGTCGACGTCGGTATCGCGGATCGTCTCGTTGGCCGAATAGATGAAGTTGGTCGCCATGACGATGTTCCAGGTGCCGAGCGTGACGATGAACGGCGGCAGCTTCATGTAGGCGACCAGCAAACCGTTAAGCAGGCCGCAGGCTGCGCCGGCGGCAAGCCCGATGGGCACTGCGAGCACGGCCGGCATGCCGTAGCTGACCGCGCAATTGCCCATGATCACGGCTGAAATCACCATGATCACGCCGATCGACAGGTCGATGCCGGCGGTCAGGATGACCAGTGTCTGCGCGGCACCGAGGATGCCGACGATGGCGATCTGCTGCAGGATCAGCGTCAGCGTATAGGATGAGAAGAAACGCCCGCCAATGGCGATGCCGAAAATTACGATCGACAGGACCAGCACAATCAGCGGCACCGCCGCCGGCGTGGAGTGCAGGAAATGCTGGATGCGCTTGACGGCCGATTTGTGCTCGTCAAAGGCGGCAACGCTTGTGTCGCTGCTCGAGAGAACCTTCTCGAATTCCTGTGCTTGAGCCATGTTTCCTCCCCTGGGCTTCAGCTCCATGCCGATACCCGCTCGCGCCTGTCCGGTCTGCTGCCGGGATTATTCGCGTGACGCATCGTCCACCCGAAGCGGCCGGGGATCAAGCCCCCGGCCGTCAGCTTGCCGCTGGCTGTCAGGCAGCCATCAGCCCCAGCACTTGGCGAGGCCTTCCTTGGTGTCGATCGACTTCACGCCATTGGCCGGCTTGTCGGTGACGAGGTTGACGCCGGTGTCGAAGAAGTTCTTGCCTTCGGTCGGCTTCGGCTTGGCGCCGTCCTTAGCGAAGGCGGCGATCGCCTCGATGCCGAGTGCCGCCATCTGCAGCGGGTATTGCTGCGAGGTGGCGCCAATGACGCCTTCGGTCACCGACTTCACGCCGGGGCAGCCGCCATCGACCGAGACGATCAGCACCTGGCTTTCGAGACCGACCGCCTTGAGCGCCTGGTAGGCGCCGACAGCGGCGGGCTCGTTGATGGTGTGGATGACGGTGATGGAGTTGTCCTTCTGCAGAAGGTTTTCCATCGCCTTGCGGCCGCCTTCTTCATTGCCGTTGGTGACGTCGTGGCCGACGATGCGGGCATCGTCCTCATCGCCGATCTTGTTGGGATCCTTCACGTCGATGCCGAAGCCCATCATGAAGCCCTGGTCGCGCAGCACATCCACGGTCGGCTGTGAGGGGGTCAGGTCGAGGAAACCGATCTTGGCGTCCTTGGCCTTGTCGCCGAGGGTCGCGGCTGCCCAGGCGCCGATCAGCTTGCCGGCTTCCAGATTGTCCGTCGCGAAGGTCGCGTCGGCGGCATCGATCGGGTCCAGCGGGGTATCGAGCGCGATCACCAGCAGGCCGGCGTCACGCGCCTTCTTCACCGTCGGCACAATTCCCTTGGTGTCGGACGCGGTGATCAGGATGCCCTTGGCGCCGTCGGCGATGCAGCTTTCGATCGCCGCCACCTGGCTCTCGCTGTCGCCGTCGATCTTGCCGGCATAGGTCTTGAGGTCGACGCCAAGTTCCTTGGCCTTGGCGGTCGCGCCCTCCTTCATCTTGACGAAGAAGGGGTTGGTGTCGGTCTTGGTGATCAGGCAGGCGCCGACGCCGGCGGCCGATGCTGTCGAAGCAAACGCCATCAGGCCGAGGCCCGCCGCGGCGAACACGGTGGACTTCAATAATGCTTTGGTCACGATCTTCCTCCCATGGAACCATGCGGATGCCGCCAACCGGCATCTCGAGCGCATCCACTGAAGTTCTCCCAGTGTGGACGCGCCCTCAAATGACACCAGCGGGAGCCGCCTGTCAATAATTAAATCACTCTTATTTATTATTGACAGCTTTGCGTGGTTCACTCATTCTGCCGCAAAAGCAGTAAGAATAAACCAAGGGAAGGAACAAGGGTGGAGACCGGCATTGCAAGGCACGGTTCGCCCGAGGCGGCCGCCAGCCGTCTCCACCGTGGCACCAACCAGAGCGGCATGCGCGACCACAATGAGCGGCTGGTGCTGTCGCTGGTTCGCCAGCATGGCAGCCTGGCCAAATCAGACATTGCGCGCATGACCGGGCTTTCAGCGCAGACCGTCTCGGTCATCATGCGCGAACTGGAGGAAGACAGCCTGCTGCTGCGCCAAGCGCCGTTGCGCGGCAAGATCGGCCAGCCCTCCATCCCGATGGCGCTGAACCCCGAAGGCGCCTTCTTCATCGGCCTCAAGATCGGCCGCCGCAGCGCCGAACTGGTGCTGATCGATTTCCTCGGAACTGTGCGTTCCATGCTGCAGCACTCCTACCGCTATCCGGCGCCGCGCGAGACGGTTGAGTTCGTCACCGAAGGCATGAAGACGATGCGCGCCGAACTGACACCTGCGCAGGACAAGCGCATTGCCGGGCTCGGCATCGCCATGCCGTTCGAACTGTGGAACTGGGCCGACACCGCCGGCGCGCCGCGCGACATCATGGACGAATGGCGCCATCGCGACATCCGTGCCGACATCCAGGCGCAGTGCGAATTCCCGGTCTATCTGCAGAATGACGCCACCTCCGCCTGCGGCGCCGAACTGGTGTTCGGCCAGACCGGCGGGGCGCGCGACTTCGTCTATTTCTATATCGGCGCCTTTGCCGGCGGCGGCATCGTGCTCAACGGCCGGCTGTTCGGCGGGCCAACCGGAAATGCCGGGGCGCTGGGTTCGATGCCGGTGCCGGGGCCGGACGGCAAGCCGACGCAGCTCATCGACGTCGCCTCGATCGCCATGCTGGAAAAGGCGCTTAACGCACGCGGCGTCGAGGCTTCGCATCTGTGGACGTCGCCTGAGGATTGGGGCGAGATCGGTCACGAGCTCGACGACTGGATCGCCAATGCCGCTCAGGCGCTGGCCTATGCCATCGTATCGGCGTCCTCGGTGATCGATTTCGAGGCCGCGGTGATCGACGGCTGGATGCCGCTCGCTGTCCGGCGCCGGCTCGTCGATGCGATCAGGCAGGCGATCGGTACGATCGATGGCGAAGGGCTGAAGCTTCCGGTGGTGCGCGAAGGCACCGTCGGCATCCATGCCCGCGCGCTGGGCGGCGCCAGCCTGCCGCTGTCCGAACGCTTCCTCATCGGTTCGACCACGATTTCCAGGAGCATCTGAATGCTGATCGGTATTCCGTCGCTGCTCGGTCCGGAGCTTCTGGCGACATTGCGCGCCATGGGCCATGGCGACGAGATCGCGCTCGTCGACGGCAACTATCCGGCGGAAGAACAGGCAAACCGGCTGATCCGCGCCGACGGTCTTCACCTCATACCGGTGCTTGACGCCATTTTGAGCGTGCTGCCGGTGGACGACTTCGTGCCGGAAGCGCTGTTTCGTGCCTCGGTAAAAGGCGATCCCTCGGTCGCCGATCCGGTCCACCATGAAATCGAAACGATCTGCACCAGGCGCGCGCCGGGCCGCAAGGTGGTTGCGCTGGCGGGCGCCGACTTCTATGCACGCGTCCGGTCGGCATATGCGATCGTCGGGACCAGCGAACCCCGGCTCTACGCCAACATCATCATCCGCAAGGGCGTGATCTATCCGCCGGAGAACAAGAAATCATGATCCTCTGCTGCGGCGAAGCCCTGATCGACATGCTGCCGCGCACCACGACACAGGGCGAGCCGGCCTTTGCGCCCTATGTCGGCGGCGCGGTGTTCAACACGGCGATCGCGCTTGGCCGCCTCGGCGCGCCCGCCGGCTTCTTTTCCGGCCTGTCGTCGGATCTGTTCGGCGGCCAGTTCCGCGAGGCGCTCGGCGCAAGCAAGGTCAGCTCCACCTATGCGCACACCTCCCCTCGCCCGACCACGCTCGCCTTCGTGCGGCTCACCAACGGCCAGGCGACCTACACTTTCTACGACGAAAACACCGCCGGGCGCATGCTGACGACAGAGGATCTGCCGAAACTGGGCGCCGAGATCGAAGCCATGCTGTTTGGCGCCATCAGCCTGATTTCGGACCCGGCGGGTGCTGCCTACGAAGAATTCATGAAACGCGAGCACGAACGCCGCGTCATGATGCTCGACCCCAACATCCGGCCGAACTTCATCCCCGACAAAGCCAAGCACCTCCGGCGCATCCGCTCGATGATGGCGATGGCCGACATCGTGAAGCTATCGGATGAGGATCTGCACTGGTTCGGCGAGGCCGGCTCGCATGAGGACGTCATCCGCAACTGGCTGGATCGCGGCCCGAAGCTGATCGTCGTTACCCACGGCAGCGAAGGTGCCGTCGGCTACAGCAGGGAACACAAGGTCACGGTGATGCCGCATAAGGTGGAGGTGGTCGACACGGTCGGCGCCGGCGACACTTTCAATGCCGGCATTCTGGCCTCGCTGCACGAGCAAGGCCTGCTCACCAAGGCCGGGATCGGCGGCCTTTCGGAGGACGCCATCCGTCAGGCGCTGGCGCTCGGCGCCAAAGCGGCGGCGGTGACCGTGTCGCGGGCCGGCGCCAACCCGCCCTGGCGGCACGAAATCGCCTGATCCACGCTTAGTCCGCCGCCAGCCGCTGCAAGCAGCCGATCACTTTATGTTTCCGCGAGCCGGAAAGACGGACTGATCAGCCGGATTAATAGGCGGCGAAGCCCGGATTTCCGGCATCTTGCGGCAATGCAGGGAAAGCCTGAAGTAACAGGCTGCGACACCTAGACAACCCGTCCCGCGGCCGGTCCGGCTTTCTAGACCGGCCCAACTCTGGTACCAGCGGCCCGGTTAAGTTGTTGTTTCTGTGCGTGTCATTGTCCCCGGGGCAGCCCGCACCACACCGTTTTGAGGCCGACATGCAGTTCATCGATCTTGGCGCGCAGCGCGAACGTATCCGCGACCGGCTGAAGGCCGCGATCGACAATGTCGTCGAGGAAGGCCGCTATATCCTCGGACCGCAAGTCACCGAATTCGAAAACAAGCTCGCAGCCTATATCGGCACCAAGCATGTCGTGGCCTGCGCCAACGGCACCGACGCGCTGCTGTTGCCGCTGTTTGCCGCCGGCATCGGCCCCGGCGACGCGGTGTTCGTGCCGAGCTTCACCTTTGCCGCGACGGCGGAAGTGGTGGCGCTTGCCAAGGCCGAACCAGTGTTCGTCGATGTCGAGGCCGAGACCTACAACATCGACATCGCCAGCCTCGAGGCGGCGATCGCCATGATCAAGAAGGAAGGCCGGCTGAAGCCGAAGGCGATCATTCCCGTCGACTTGTTTGGGCTTGCCGCCAACTACGAGGCGATCATGGCGATTGCCAGGCGCGAAGGGCTGCTGGTGATCGAGGATGCGGCGCAGTCGATCGGCGGTTCGGCCGACGGCACAATGTGCGGCGCCTTCGGCCATGTCGGCTCGACCAGCTTTTATCCGGCCAAGCCGCTGGGCTGCTACGGCGATGGCGGCGCGATGTTCACCAATGACGACGCGCTGGCCGACCAGCTGCGCTCGTTTGCGTTCCACGGTAAGGGCGGGACGCAGTATGACAATGTCCGCGTCGGCATCAATTCACGCCTCGACACCATCCAGGCGGCGATCCTGATCGAGAAACTCGCCATCCTCGAAGACGAGATGGTCGCCCGCCAGGTCGTGGCCAAGCGCTACGCCGAAGGTCTCGGCGACATCGTCAAGGCGTCACGCAATCTGGGCGGTGGCCGCTCGGCCTGGGCGCAATACGCCATCGAGACGCCGAAGCGCGACGGGTTGAGGGCGCATCTCGGCGAAAAGGGCATCCCTTCGGTGATCTATTATGTGAAGCCGCTGCACGAGCAGGTCGCCTATCGCGACTATCCGCGCACGCCGACCGGGCTTGCGGTTTCGGAGGAACTGCCGAAGCGCATCCTGTGCCTGCCGATGCATCCCTATCTCAGCGAAGCCGACCAGGACCGCATCATCGAGACGATCCGCAACTACATTGGCTCGAACTCGGCGCATGTAGCGGCGGCGTAAGTTACGCCGCGTCCGCCGCCTTCCCGCTCGCAATAAAATGCGGGTTGGCGAAATCCTCGTCGTCGCTCTGTTTGCGCTTGCCATAGGTGAGCGGCTCGCCGTCCAGCGTGCGCGTCATGCCGCCGGCGGCGCGCAGTACGGCGTCGCCGGCCGCCGTGTCCCATTCCATGGTGCGGCCGAAGCGCGGATAGATGTCGGCTTCGGCTGCGGCGAGCAGGCAGAATTTCAGCGATGAGCCGACCGAGACGATCTCGGCGGCGCCGAGATCCTTGATGAAGGCTTCGGTCTCCGGGGTGTTGTGCGAGCGGCTGGCAACGACCGCCAGCGGCGTGACCGCCCTCCTAACCGAAATCCGCCGGCGGCCGACGATACGGAAGTCGCCATCGACCTCGATTGCTTCGGCCCAGCCCGGCCGTCCAGAGAAGAACCGCCCGCTGCACGGTGCGAAGACGACGCCGATCTCCGGCACGCCGTGCCGGACAAGCGCGATGTTGACGGTGAAATCGGTCCGGCGGTTGACGAATTCCTTCGTTCCATCGAGCGGATCGATCAGGAAGAAGGCGCCATCCAGATCGGGCGGCACAATGCCTTCGGCGACCTCTTCCTCGGCCACGCAGGGAATATCGGGATAGGCCGCACGCAGGCCGGCGAGGATGATCGTCTCGCTCTCGCGGTCGGCTTCCGTGACCGGCGAGGAGTCCGACTTGCTGTCGACCGCGCAGCCGGCCTTGAAGACCCGCATCACCTCGCGTCCGGCTTCGAGCGCCAGGCGCTCGAACACGTCGAGCATCACTTCGTCGTCAGATGCCGCCGCCGCTGTCATATTGGTCTTCGGCAATGTCGCGCTCATTCAGCCAGTGTTCCAGAGCCTCTACCATCTCCTCGGCCGTCTTGCCGAGTGTCTTGAGATGGATTTCGGGATTTTCGGGAGCTTCATACGGGGAATCGACGCCGGTGAAGTTCTTGATCTCGCCATTCAGCGCCCGTGCGTAAAGGCCTTTCGGGTCGCGTCGGGCGCATTCCTCGAACGGCGTATCGACGAACACTTCGACGAACTCGCCGTCGGCCATCAACTCCCTGGCCATGCGCCGCTCGGCGCTGAAGGGGGAAATGAAGGAGACGATGACGATCAGCCCGGCATCGGCCATCAGCTTTGCCACTTCGGCGACACGGCGGATGTTTTCGACCCGATCGGCGTCGGTGAAGCCGAGATCGCGGTTGAGGCCGTGGCGGACATTGTCGCCGTCGAGAATGTAGGTGTGGCGCCCGGAAGCGAACAGCTTCTTCTCGAGCAAGTTGGCGATGGTCGACTTGCCCGAACCGGAAAGGCCGGTGAACCAGAACACGGCGGGACGCTGGCTCTTCAAGTCGGAACGGCCACGCTTGCCGACATCGAGCGACTGCCAGTGGATGTTTTCGGCGCGGCGCAAGGTATGCAGGATCATGCCGGCGCCGACCGTGGCATTGGTGATGCGGTCGATCAGGATGAAGGCGCCGGTATCGCGGTTGTCGGCGAAGGTGTCGAAGGCGATCGGCGCCCGGGTCGAGATGTTGCAGATGCCGACTTCGTTCATCTCGAGCGACTTCGCCGCCTCGCGAGCGAAGTCGTTGACGTTGACGCGGTATTTCAGGTCGGTGACGGTGGCGCTGGTCTGGTCGGTCTCGGTGCGCAGTATATAGGAGCGTCCCGGCAGCAGCGCTGCCTCGTCGAACCAGACGATGTTGGCGGCGAACTGGTCGGCGACCTGCGGCCGTGCCGCCGGCGACACCAGCATGTTGCCTCTGGAGACCTCGACCTCGTCATCGAGCACAAGGGTGATGGCCTGGCCGGCCACCGCCTGGGCAAGATCGCCGCCTTGCGCGACGATGCGCTTGACCCGCGAGGCCTTGCCGGATTTGGCGACCACCACCTCGTCGCCCTGCGCGACGGAGCCGGACGCGATGGTGCCGGCAAAGCCGCGGAAGTCGAGATTGGGCCGGTTGACATACTGCACCGGAAACCGGAACGGCAGTTCGACCGCGGCCTCGTCGACCGATATAGTTTCGAGATGCTCGATCAGCGACGGGCCGGAATACCACGCCGTCTTGCCGGAGCGGCTGGTGACATTGTCGCCATAGCGGGCCGACATCGGGATCGGCACGATCGTCTGGAAGCCGAGCTCGTGCGAGAACTGCCGGTAATCCTCGACGATACGGTCGAACACCGCCTGGTCGAAATCGACGAGGTCGATCTTGTTGACGGCAAGCACGATATGGCGGATGCCGAGCAGCGAAGCGATGATCGAGTGGCGCCGGGTCTGGCGCAGCACAGCCTGGCGCGCATCGATCAGCACGATGGCGAGATCGGCAGTCGATGCGCCGGTCGCCATGTTGCGGGTGTACTGTTCATGGCCGGGCGTGTCGGCGACGATGAACTTGCGCTTGGGCGTGGCGAAGAAGCGGTAGGCGACGTCGATGGTGATGCCTTGCTCGCGCTCGGCCTCGAGGCCGTCGACCAGAAGCGCGAAGTCGATGTCGTCGCCAGTGGTGCCGTGCTTGCGGGAATCGCGCTCGAGTGCGGCGAGCTGGTCCTCGAAGATCTGCTTTGTGTCGGACAGAAGACGGCCGATCAGCGTCGACTTGCCGTCGTCGACCGAGCCGCAGGTGAGGAAGCGCAGCAGCGACTTCTTCTCCTGCGCCGCCATGTATTCGCGCACGCCGTCGGTGGGAGCGAGGCTCTTGGCCAGGATATGGCGCATGCTCAGAAATATCCCTCGCGCTTCTTCTTTTCCATCGAGCCGGCTTCATCGCGGTCGATGAGGCGGCCCTGGCGCTCGGAGGTGCGCGCCGTCAGCATCTCGCCGACGATGGCTTCGAGCGTGTCCGCGTCGGATTCGATGGCGCCGGTCAGCGGATAACAGCCGAGCGTGCGGAAACGCACCAGACGGTTCTCCATCGTCTCACCGGGGCGCAATTGCATGCGATCGTCATCCTTCATGATCAGCATGCCGTCGCGTTCGACCACCGGCCGCTCCTTGGCGAAATAGAGCGGCACGATCGGGATGTTTTCCTGCAGAATGTACTGCCAGATATCGAGCTCGGTCCAGTTCGACAGCGGAAACACGCGGATCGATTCGCCCGGCGCGATGCGGGTGTTGAAGATCTTCCACATCTCCGGCCGCTGGTTCTTCGGGTCCCAGACATGCTGGGCGTTGCGGAAGGAAAAGATGCGCTCCTTGGCGCGCGACTTCTCCTCGTCGCGCCGAGCCCCGCCGAAGGCAGCGTCAAAGCCGTATTTGTCGAGCGCCTGGCGCAACGCCACCGTCTTCATGACATGGGTGTGGGTGTTCGAGCCATGGTCAAAGGGGTTGATACCGTCGCGCACGCCGTCTTCATTGACGTGGACCAGCAGGTCGAAGCCGAGCTTCTGCGCCATCTGGTCGCGAAAGGCGATCATCTCGCGGAACTTCCAGGTGGTGTCGACATGCAGGAAGGGGAAAGGCGGCTTGGCCGGATAGAAGGCCTTCATCGCCAGATGCATCAGCACGGAGGAATCCTTGCCGACGGAATAGAGCATCACCGGCTTGGAGAAGGAGGCGGCAACCTCACGGAAGATGTGGATGGACTCGGCCTCGAGCCGCTGCAGGTGCGTAAGCGCGATGTTCATGGACTGTGAGCGTTCTCTCGTGCAATCCAGACCTTGCATCAGATGGATCGGGCGTCCTTTTCAGCCGCCCGGTTCAAGCTTCACTGCTGGACACTATCGGTTCGTGCCGGCGTTCTAGCAGATCGCCACCTGATATAACAACGCTGGAAAGGCCGGCGGCCACACCGATCGGCAACGAATTTTCCATGAAAAGCCTAGAATCCGAAAATTCCTGCCCGACGGAGCGATAGCATTCAAAGGCCGGGAAAAATCTTGCCTGGACCGAAAGAAACGCCGGCCGGACCTCGTCGCACTTTCGAAAACCGCACCCAGCCGCTATACCGGCTCCTGAACCTGCGCCGGGCGGCATGCCGCAAATGCCGCCGCCAAACGCCGGGCGGCATGCCGCAAATGCCGCCGCCAAACATTGTCCGTCGCCACGCGACCCAGCGCATTGTGAACCAGAGCATTGACCCCGATCTCCGCCATCAAGCAGCACGTTTCGCCGTCACGGATCAACGTCACCTTCTCCATTTTGTGCTTCTTTTTCCCGCCGGTACTGGGATCGGCGGTCAGCTTTTTGTTCAATGGCGGCGGCCTGTGGTCGGTGCTTCTGCTTGCGCTGAAAAGACGGCGTTTCAACATCGACCGGCCGATGACCGCGATGACGGTGGCCATCTATGCCTATTGCGCAGCCAGCGTGCTCGCCTCCATCGTCAACAATTCGATCGCCAGGGATGCGCCGCATCTGGCAGGGCTGATCACCTTCCTGTTTTTCCCTGTCTCATACGCGACCTGGAGCATTACCGAGAAAACCACGCTGACGCGCATCGTCGTGCTGGCGAGCGCCGCCGCCTGTTTTGGCGCCCTGCTGCTGGCGGTCGTGCAATATCACGGGCTGGGCATACGGGCCGAAGGCGGCGCCGGCAATCCGATCGTGTTCGCGACCGTCGCCTGCCTCAGCATGATGATGTGCCTGGCAGGCGCCTTATCGGGTGTCGAAAAGAACAGGGCGTTGCTGGCCTGCGCGACACTGGCCGGCGCGGTCGACATTGTCTATTCGGGGTCGCGGATCATCTGGCTGGCGATGCTGGTGGCCGGCATCGCGGTCCTGCTGATCAACCGTCGCAAGCTCAACAACAGAAACGCCATTCGGCTTTTGCTGATTGCGGGCGCGATCGGCATCGTCATCGCGGTCATTGGTCTCCCCATCATTTCCGAGCGCGCGGCCTTCCTGTTCAGCGACTGGGATGCGCTCGCCACGAAGGGCGACCACACGACCGCGCTCGGCTTGCGCGCAGCACTTTGGCAGATTGGGCTGAGCGCCTTCCACGACATGCCGATTTTCGGTCACGGCATTGCTGCAAGCCGTGAGCTGATAAAGGATGGATTCCACAATCAGTTCCACATGCCGTCCACGGGCTTCAGCCATTTTCACAATGGCTTCCTGACTGCATTGGTGGAGGCCGGGCTGCTTGGAGCCGTAACGCTCGCGGCTGTGTTCTTCGTTGCCGCGAGAAACGCGGCCATCGTGCTGCGCACCAGCACGGACGCGATCGAGCGGTTCGGCGCCACGATGATTGTCGTCACTGCGATCATCTACCTCATCGGCGGCCTGACCGGCATCCTGGTCGGCCACGACATCCTCGATGCCACACTGATGGTGTTCCTGGTGTCCGGGACATATCTTGCATCGGGCCGGCAACAAATGCTGCCGGAACAACAGGCACCGGCCCCGGCGCCCCAGGCAAGCCGGCCGTGAAAGTGCTGGTCACAGGCGCGACGGGTTTCATCGGCAGGCAGGTCGTCAACCAGCTGCGCGAAGCCGGGTTCGGGGTGCGCATGGCATCGCGCCACCCGGAACGGCTCGATCCCGTGAGCGATGCGGTTTTGTTGCCGGACTTCGACGCACCGGCTCAGGCATACCAGGCGCTGATGCGAGATATCACCCATGTCGTCCACTGTGCGGCGCTCAACAACGACCGCAAGGCGAGCGAAGCCGACTTCATGGCAGCCAACGCGACACTGACCGCGCAGCTGGCGCGCGCGGCCGCCTCGCGGACAAGCGGGCGCTTCATCTATCTGTCGTCGATCCGGGCAGTAGCCGGTCCCGGTTTCAGCGGAACGATCAGCGAGGCGACGCTCCCTGCCCCGCAATGCGCCTACGGGCGCTCGAAACGCGAAGGCGAGATCAAGACACTGGAAGCCTATGCGTCCAGGCCCTCCGATGCCACGGCGCTGCGCCTGCCGCCGGTCTATGGCGAAGGCATGAAGGGAAACCTGCGTGGAATGATGCGCATGGGCGGCACGAACCTGTCGCTGCCTGCGGCGATCTTCAGCGGCGTACGATCGCTGATGTCGAGCGAAGCGGCAGCGCGGACCGCGGTGTATCTGTTGAGCCGTCCGCAGCCGCTCCGCCCCGCCTATGTCGCCTGCGACCTACCGCCTCTCCCTGTCTCGGCAATCATCGGGGGTTTCAGGGACGGTCTTGGCTACTCATTGCGGCTGTCCGCTGTGCCTGCTGGCCTGATGCGGGCAGTGCTGACCCTACTGGGCAAACGCAAGGCATGGGACGCGATGGCAGCGACACAGATTTGCGATCCGTCCCTGCTGGTATCCGAAGGCTGGGTGCCGCAGACCGATACGCTCGAACGGCTGACCGAACTCGCGCGGCGCTACAAATCAGGTGCCGTTCGGCAGTAGAAAATCGTGCCTATGAGAATGCGGATATCGAGGCCGATCGAGGCCGCTTTGAGATATTGGGCATCGGTTTCGGCGCAGAGTTTCGGATCCGACATGTCGATGCCTCTCATCTGCGCAAGCCCGGTAATGCCTGGAAGTGCGGCAAGCACACCCAATTGCCTGCGGCGGTCGACCAACTCGGTTTGCGTGGGCAGGCATGGACGCGGCCCGACCAGGCTCATCTCGCCCTTCAGCACGTTCCAGAGCTGCGGCAGCTCGTCGATCTTGAATTTTCGCAGCACCTTACCGGCGGCGGTGACGGAGTTTGCCGGCGCCTGATGCGAGGGCAGAGACGGCGTTCCCACAACCATCGTCCTCAACTTGTGGCAGCGAAACAGCACCCCGTGCTGGCCGACGCGAGTTTGGGAGAGGAGTGCCGGTCCGGGCGACGACAGCCTGATTGCCAGTATGGCAAGCAGGGTGACGGGCGAGGTCAGCGGCAACAGAACCGCCGCCGCGACGAGATCGAAAGCTCGCTTGGGTCCCCTCATGGCCATCTCAGCATGCTCTAGATCCGCCGCCAGATGAAGGCCAGATAGAGCCCAAGTGTACCAGCCAGCGTCTGCCGGTAGACGCCGCTTTTCCGGAGAAGGCGCAGGCGTCGCAAGATACCGCCCTTTCGCGCCCTGATGAACAGGCCGAGGCAGGCGGCGGCATCCCTCGTGAGGATGTCGCGATTGACCGCCAGGCCGCTCAGATTGTGATCGGTCCAGACGGCGAACTCGCCCCTGAAGAGGCGCCCCAGCCGCGACAGCCTCGCCTTCCACGAGACGTTGGCGCCGACCAGGTTTGCCTCATGCTGGCGGTAGCGCACCAGCGGTCGCGGGTCATAGCGGACAATGCCGCCGGCAGCCGTGACGATCAGATAGGTCCACCAGTCATGGCTGACGAACTCGGTCCTTGCCGATGCCTTTGCCAGCAACTTTCGCGCGGCGCGGTTGATCATCATCGTATTGCCGCCGGCAATGCTTTGCACAAGCGCATTGCGAAATGCGGGTGGATGCTGGAACAGCGGCGAATACCCTTGCGCTGCTCCGGTTTCGGACATGGTCGCGGTTCTGGAGCAAAACAGCAGCGGCGTTCCGGCATCGTGCCCTTGCATCCAGGCAATGGCGCTCTCCAGCCTGTCCGGCTCCCAGATGTCGTCCTGGTCGCAGAAGGCGTAGTAGTCGGCCTCGATGCGCGGATCGATGATCATCGCGCGGAAGTTGGCGGCAAAGCCCTGGCGAGGACCATTCGACAGGGTCAACCGGCCTTTGGTCCAGCGGCTCTGCCAGGCGCCGATAATGGCCGAGGTGCCGTCTGTCGAACCGTCGTCGGAAACCCAGAGGTCGACAACAGGATACGATTGCGCAGCCAGCGACGCGAGTTGCTCGTCAAGGAAAGCCGCGCCATCTTTCGTGCCCAGCAGCACGGCCACGCGCTGATCTTGTCTGCTCACTGGTTCAAAATCATCTGCAAACGCCTGGGAACGGCCATCGGATCGGCTTCAATAGCCAATCCCGGTCGATCAGGACAGGCTCTTTGTTTTGACGCAATCCCGGACGGGAAAACCGCTCGACACTTTTCCTGGAATTGCTCTAACCAGCTTGCCCGACTGTTTTCGCAACGGTTTCCCGGCGTGCGTCACTTGGAGGCTCTTCCGCCTGATAGAGGCCGGCCATGACGGCGAGCGCCGAGGCCTTGTCCTGATCGCGCATGGCCGCCTGCAGCAATGTCAGCGCCGCCTGGACCTTGGGCCATCCCACGACATCGGTCCTGAGGCCGAAGATCTTGGGGATATCCAGCGCGACGATCTCCTCATTGCCGCCATGCAGCACTTCGTGAAGCTTCTCGCCCGGCCTGATCCCGGTGAAACGGATCGGAATGTCGGTGTAGGGGCTTTTGCCGGCCATGCGGATCATGGTTTCAGCGACTTCGAGGATCGGCACCGGCTTGCCCATGTCGAGCATGTAGATGGCGTAGTCGTCCTTGCCCTGGCGCCGCTCGGCGTCGGCCGCCGACATGATGACGAGGTCGACGGCTTCGGCCACCGTCATGAAGTAGCGGGTCATGCGGCGATCGGTGATGGTGACCGGACCGCCGGCCTCGATCTGCGCCTGGAAGATGGTGGCGACCGAGCCATTGGAGCCGAAGACGTTGCCGAACCGCACGGCGATGAACTTGGTGCCGGAGCGACGGCCGCTGGGCCCGGTGGCGTGCGTTTCGTGCAGCGAAGAGACGATCTGCTCGGCGGCGCGTTTCGTCATACCGAGCACCGAGGTCGGATCGACCGCCTTATCGCTGGAAATCAACAGGAACTGCGGCACCCCGCATTTGGCGGCAACCTCGGCGCAGACGAGGGTGCCCAAAATGTTGGTCTGGATCGCCGATTCCCAATTTTCCTCGAGCAGCGGCACATGTTTGAGCGCGGCGGCATGGAAGATGATGTCGGGCTTGAAATCGCTGACGACGCGGGTGATCTGGCGCCGGTCTGTGACATCGACGATGCGGCTCTTGAGCCGGACATGGTCCTTTTCGTCAACCTGCTGGTCGAGCTGGAAAATACCGAACTCCGAGATATCGGCGACCAGAACCGCCTCGGCGCCAAGTTCCAGCGACCGCTTGACCAGGATGCGACCGATTGAGCCGGCGCCGCCGGTGACCAGGACGCGCTTGCCACCGATAAAGCCGCCGATCCGCTCAATATCGGAAGCAACTGTGGAGCGGCGCAGGATGGTTTCCATCTCGACAGCGTCGAGTACCAGCTTTCCGCCTTGGCCGAGCTCCGAAACGCCGGAGAATTGGACGACGGCGATACCGCTGTGACGGGCGACACGGACCAGTTCCGAATATTCCTCGATCTCGCGTTCGGTGCCATTGCCGAAAATCAGCATGTCGAGGCTTTTGGTGCCTCTTGCATATTCTTCGAGGACCTCGACCAGGCGGGGCCGCACGGCCACCACCGGAACGCCCTGTATCTGCGTGCCCAACGGCGCGCCGTTCTCGATGGCCATGATGCCGGCGATGGAATATTCGGCCGGCTCGGCCGTGCGTGTGAAGCGGATGATGACGTCTGCTTCGCCAAGCCTGCCGACGAACAGCGCTTGTTTGATCGCCGCATTGTTTGCGTTGCGGCTCAGGATTTGCCAGCTCGCCCCGTCGCGCAGGAACCGGTAATAGAGCCGAGGCGCCGATATGATGGTGAAGGAGACGAGGAAAAAGACGATGAACTGGCGCTCGTTGAGGCCGGTCACCGGCTGAAACGAACGAACCGCCAGCGAGACGACATAGAGCGTGACGGTCAGGATGGCGCAGCTCTTCAGGATGTTGAAGAAGTCCGGCGTGGAGGCGAAACGCCACACGGTGTTGTAGAGGCCGCAATAGCGAAACAGCATATGGCTGAGAAAAACAATACTTGCCCAGCAGGCCAGGCCGGCCGTGGAGAGCGCGTCGAATGAAAGTCTCGACTGAGAAAGCCCCAGACTCAGCGCCACCGCGACCAGGACCATGACCAGATCCTGGATCATTATAATGGCGCGCCGCATCTTCGGCCGAAGTCCGGACACGACCTCTACATAGGATGTCATTGGGTAGTACTGAACTCCAGGCGCAAGGACATGGACACTAACGTGGTGCAAGAGCGACGGAAACCCGTCACCGATCACCTGTTTAGAGTGCCAATCCCCAGCCCCGCCGCTTTGTATCGCATAGCGTGGAGTTGTAGTGATCGCCAGATATTTTTTTGGAAATTCCCTTGGCTGGCCTTCAATCCAGGCGATCGGGCGGGAGGCGCGCACCGAGATCCATGCGCATTTGCTCAAAGCGGGCGTCGCCGGCCAGATTGTTCCACTCGTAAGGGTCGGCGCTCAAATCATAGAGTTCTTCCGACAAGTCGGAGTAGCGCGTGTAGCGCCAGCGGCTTGACCGCACAGAATGATTGCCGCGCAACCATGTCATGATCGCACAATGGTCTTCCATTTTGCCGCCCCGCGCCAAAGGCATGAGTGAACGGCCGTCTATGTCCGCTGGTGGCTCGAACCCGCAAAGATCAAGAAGCGTAGGAAACAAGTCGACCAGACTGACCGGCTGGTCGACGCGAGCCGATGTCGCCATACCTCGTGGCGGCACCAGAATGAAGGGCACTCGCGTTGCTTCCTCCCACAGCACGAATTTCCGCCAGTGCAGCTTTTCGCCCAGGTGGAACCCGTTGTCTCCCCAAAGGACCACGATCGTATTGTCGGCGGCGGGCGAAGCATCCAGGGCGTCAAGCACACGTCCAATCTGACTGTCGCAGTAGGAAATGGCCCCGAG
Source organism: Mesorhizobium sp. P160219 (assembly GCF_057786095.1). Lineage (NCBI taxonomy): Bacteria > Pseudomonadati > Pseudomonadota > Alphaproteobacteria > Hyphomicrobiales > Phyllobacteriaceae > Mesorhizobium > Mesorhizobium sp. P160219. Next base: position 2,805,901 of record NZ_JBYNWG010000001.1, on the reverse strand, counting down.
ATAGCCTTGGACGGCGTTGCGCCATTGCCCGTGTTTCAGGACGGTTTCGTGGTCAGGCGGCGACAGAGCCCAAGCCTTTGCGATGGCGGGAACGTCGTCAAGGTCGTCATTCTTGACAAAGGGCAGGCTGACCTTGTCGAGAGGATAAAGATCAAGGAATTGTTGCGGTACGTACCAGGGCAAATGCGGCTTGTAGAAACCCGTCGCGCAAAAGAATGGCTGCTCGTGCGGTTTTTGCAGGAAGGCGCAAACCGCGTCCGCAGTCTTGAAATCGGGCATCTCCGGCTCGCGAGCGGATTCGATGGCGCCCCAATCGAAGTGATGATTCATCGACGCTACGTTCGGGAAATCATCAAAATCAAACATGCGGTTGAGCGGCCGATGCAACGGCATCGGCTCGGCGGCGGTCGTATGGAATTCGTCCCACAAGGCTGGGCGGTTCTCGATGTCGCTCCATCTTGCCGACGGCGTCCTGTTGCGCCCTGCATCGGCGTAGTCGAAACTGCCATGGAACACTTTCCCCGCACCCATGCAGAAATACCCGGCCTCGCGCAGGCGCTCGAGCAGTGTGACCCGGCGCAGCGGCGCCTCCCAGAATGGCTCGTTCTGATAGACACCCGTTGTCGTCGGCAGGCATCCGGTAAACACGGACATCCGGCTGGCATTGCAATAGGGCGCCGTGCAGTAGGCGCGCAGAAACGTCGTTCCACGCGATGCGAGTCGGTCGATTGCAGGCGTCTTGACGTCCGGATGGCGGCCCAACGGCGCAATCCAGGAATTGAGGTCGTCAGCCACGATGAAGAGGATGTTGGGTCGCTCCATCAGCCTTCTACCGCCAAGCCCGAATCAATAGTCGGCCAGTCGGAAACCGACAGCCCCGAAAGTCGGGAGAATTCGACGGTGTCATCGTAAAAAATCTCGCGCAAATAGGTTACGTCCTCAGGTCGAAGCTCGTTCTCACATCGTCTCCCAAGCTGATCTGTTCGCGGAGCAAGGGGGAGAAACGGTTGGATGGAAAGGAACCCGGCAACGGCATCCAGCGTAGGTTGGTGATCCCTCAACAAATCCAGTGAACGCAGGAGCAGAACGTTCTCCCTTGGGAACAAGGCAAATAGCCGGCGTAGTTGGCGTGCGTAAAAGCCCCGTTCGACATAGCTATACACACGCCATGCCGGATCGGTCTGATCCAACCCCTTTAGTCGCCAGCGGCCTTGCCGGATCGCCAGGTGAAAAGGCAGATACTCCGACCGGTTACCGGTCTCCATACGCCATTGCGACCACGCTCGCTCGATCGGATCGCGAAAGATGAAGACAAGCTTAATTGCGGGATTGTATCGCTTTATCCGTTCCAGCGATGGCGGCCAGAAGAGATAGATCGGGGTCACGTCAAATCCGATGCCTCTCCCAGCATCGTCGGAAAAAAAGCTTCCCAACTTGCGATAGTCCGGCTCCGTCCAGTTCTGCGTCTCGTCGTCAAAGAAATGCATCTCCTTGACGGACGGCGTCGCCAGCTGTGGGTGTTGGCTGAGATAGCCGAACAGGCTGGTCGTGCCGGACTTCTGCACCCCACCAACGATGAAACCCAACACAGGCTGGTCCAATGCATGCGCCCCCATGCCAAGGTTACGTCCTTGTTACCACTGTCTCTCGCCCCCCGACGAAAGTGCCCGGCAAGCCATCAAGGAAGCCTAGACAGCGGCGTTTGCCAAGTCCAGTTCCTGATAATCCCGCCCGGAAGCGAACTGCTTGATGAAATCAAGCTGTCTTTCGCTGGGGGGCTCAAGTCCAATAAAATCTGCGATCTCGCACAACAGTGACTCCGGGTTCAACAGCGAACGCTCATAGCTGACAAGGAGCGTCGGCCACTGCAATCGCTGCAGCAATTCCCAATATCTGCTGTACCTGATCAGCGCCAGGTCATAGGCTTGCTCGATCGAGGACTGCATCTGCTTGACTTCGGACTGGGCGACCGCAGCCATGTCACGGTTGACGAACACGATGAACGGGTTCCTCACGACCTCCGCTATCGCCCCGAGGTAAAGATCGGCAGACGGATCTTTCCAACCCCATAGATCATTGGCATCATTTCTCGCCTCGATGATCTCTTCCAGCTTCTTCAAGCCATCATCTGCCGAATCATCGATCAGGCGGCCATCGATGTCCCGACCCTGGGCCGCATAAACGAGCTCCATATCCTCGTGGATGATGGAATCGGGTGACGATCCCATGGGCACGCCCAGGATTATGGCCGCACCGGCGACGAGACTTGTGCCGCCCCGGCCACATCCGACCACTATCAGGGTTCGTGGCCCCCGCGGCAACGCGAGTCTGACCGCCTTGTGTGATGTAGCCATCGCCACCGTCTTACGCTCCTAGTGTCCCAATGTTCGCAGTCGCCCCGACCGCGGCGCCGGCAATCGAAAAAATTCATGACGGTTATTGTTTGCCTGTTGCTGCTTTTTCCGCGCGAACCTGCAGGCGACGCTTGAAAAAATTCAGATGTTTGGCAGTGAGCGACTGGTCCCAATCCCGCGGATACTTCATTGCCTTGGCGAATTTGTACCTCTGCTCCAGGTCCTCGCTCCTCGACTTTGCCAGCTCCAAAGCTGAAACGATTTCATTCAATTCCGAAGCAGCCGGGATGATATTTCCGCTGAGGTCCTTCAAATAATCATCAGTTTTTGTCTTGAAGGTATTTGTCACAACGACACAGCCGGATCCGGCCAGATCCATCGGGATCATGCTCGGATGCGGAGAAGCCATCAGCGTGAGACAGATATCAAAACCCGAGACCTCCTCGATGTATTTGCTGAGGTCCATCCTTGGCAACGAAACCGATCGAACCCCGGGCTGCAGCTCGACAACACCTTCTCCCAAGCCCATGCCCACGCAATCCCATTCCTCGGGGTCGAAAATGCCCCGCCTGAAGGCCGTCGTAAGAGCTAACGCTGTAAGTTCGAACATATTCCGATCCACCACCGGCCGAGAATAGAAGACGATCGTCTTCTTTTTCTTTGCAAGATTGCGTTGGATGAACATGTCCTTGGGCAGGAGATTGGACGAGCAGGCGTTGTTGAAAAACGTATGCGACATGCCGCGAGACCTTATGCCGCCGACATCATTCGAAATGAAGAACTGCATAAGGCTTTCGCTTGAAAATATCGCGTCGTAGTCCATCGCGTATGTACGATCTGCAACGGCATATAGACTATTTGCCGGATAAAATGCAGCCTCATAGTCCTGTATCAGGTATATAAACTTCTTTCTCTCTGTGCGCGCTGTAATCTTTTCTGCAAAATAGGCTGAATACCAAACGGTTGCCACGGCATAATCGTAGCGCGATATAGCAAGAGGTTTCCGCCTCTCGCCGATATACTCGACTTCGAGTTCGTCGAAGACACCCTCCATACCGGGGTATTTCAAAACCTTTTCTCTGAAGTCGGCGATATTGAAATAGAAATTATCAAATAGGACGAGGCGAACATTGATGCCCGTCTTGCGCAAGAACAGCGCCATCTGGAAGACGCCGAAGAACCCGGCCGAGATCGATTTGAAGTCGAAAGCAGGAACCAGGACATTGATCGTCTGCGGCCGGCGCTCGTCTATCTCGACGTCCGGCATGTCGTAGATTCGATTCAGCCGCAGGTTCAAGAACTCGTGATCATAGACATGGTTTGGCGGAGCGACCGCCGGGACGAGCGGCAGCTGCGACAGGTAGGACAGTTGCAGGTCGGAGAGGAAGCCAAGGCGGTGCGCCGCCGACATGCACCAATAGGCAAGCCTGCCCCTATAGCTTTGCAGGGGAACGTCGGGGTCGAAGACCTTATGGTAGGATTGTTTCAAATCCTGGTGCCCGAAGATGCGGGCGCCGGCGCCGGCGAGCGTTGCAGTCAGCTGACGACGCATTAGCCAAAGGTCTCCTCTCTCACGACGCGACCTTTCTCGAGAAACACCGCGGAACTGCACATCGACCGGATCAGGGCATCGGAATGCGATGCCAGCACGACAATGGCGGCATTGTTGAGCCAATGCTCCATTCTCTCTCTGGCCTTCTTTTGAAATGACGCGTCGCCCGTGCCCAGCCCCTCGTCAAGAAGCACGATATCGGTCGGATATGCGGTGACAACCGAAAACGACAGCCGTGTCTGCATGCCGGACGAGTAGGTGCGTACCGGCAAATTTATGAAATCGCCCAGTTCCGAGAACTCGATAATCGATTCGGTCTGGCGCTCGATTTCACGGGGGGCGATACCGGTCATGAGGCTCTGGAGCCGGATGAACTCTCGGCCCGTGAGTTCGGGAGATAAACCCATGGAGGGCGTTATCAGGACGGCCGAGTCCCCGTTGATCACAGCTGTCCCGCTGGTGGGTTTGAGAATGCCTGCCAAGACGCGCAACAGTGTCGTCTTGCCAGCACCGTTGTGCCCGCTCAGCCCCAGCCGGGTGCCGGGTTTAAGATCGAGCGACACGCCATCGAGAGCCGCGACTTCGAAACGGCCGGAGTCACCGGCCAGCAAACGCCCGCCCGTGGTGAAACGGAGCGCGGCTTGCTTGAGAGAACGATTTGCCGGAGCGGACCAGACCGGAATTCGGACGGTGACGTCGCTCAGATGAATGGATGGCGGTGACATGGGGCTTCCAATATAATTGTGTGACGGCGTCAGAATTCAAAGCCAGTACGGAATTCGGTGCTCCGTCCTTCGATAGAGAAGATAGGCGGCGATGCTCCCCGCGCCGGCAATAATGGCGGACACGAGCACGCTCATGTAGTCGGTGCCGTCGCTCATCAGTGGAGTTCGCGCTGCATCGATGATGTAGGCGACAGGATTGTAGACCAGGAACGGAGAGCTGGTAGGGAGAACCTTTGCCGTCCAGATAATCGGCGAAAGCATGAACAGAAGCTGCATAACGGCAGCGGTGATCAGCGGAACGTCTCTGTATCGCACAGAAACAATCGCTACGATGGTCGATATCCAGGCGGCATGGGCAGCCAACAGCGCGGTTCCGACGATGAACATTGGTATGTTCAAGCCGGAGTTCGGATAGGCAATAATTAGAGTTATGAATATAATTAGCACATTGTGCATCAATATTATTATGTTCTTAGAGACACAACGAAATATGCATGAGGCCGGCGAGATCTTCGTATTTAGAAGAAGATCGTGAGATCCAATTAAAGTTTCCGAACCTTCAATTATTGCTCCAGATAGAAATTGCCACAAGACTACACTCGTAGCCAAGTGATGTATGAACTCCCTGATAGGCTGCTTAAACAAGACAGCATATAGAATCCCAACTGAAAGGGCAAATATTGCCGTGTTCAGCGTAATCCAGAAAGGCCCGAAAGTCGAATTCCGGTAACGAAGCCGTATGTCAAACTGCGCGAGCCGAAGCCAAACCATTGATACACCCGACATTATGATACTTCCTTCAGTGTAACTTGCTCAGGCTTGGTAATTTCCGCGACAGACATGAAGGCGCCGCGATATGGCGACTCGGCCGACATAAAGATAGCGACAAGCTGTTTCATCGCTTAACAGACACAATCGCTACGTCTTTCCATGCTGCCGGCTGGGCTTGCAAGATGCGGCGCACCACAAGCCCTGTCGATTGCTGCCACCCCTGTGCCTCCGATCCGAATGCGGCTGTGAATTTTTGCGTCGAAAGACGCGAATTAGCCGGGCGACGCGCTTTGGTCGGGTAGTCGCGCGCCGTAATATCCCGTACCGCAGCATACGGCCCGCCATGTGACAGGCTTGCCTCCAGAATGTGGCGTGCAAAGCCGCTCCAGTTGACGTCTCCGGCTCCGGCGAGATGGTAGATCCCATAGCCGTCGAAGCTGTCGTCGCCGCGCAACACCGCCGCCGCATGCAGGATCGAGTCGGCAATATCAAGTGCGGATGTCGGATTTCCCCATTGGTCGGCGACCACGGCGATCTCGTCGCGGTCGCCGGCCAGCCGCAGCATGGTTTTCACGAAATTCTTGCCGAACGGGCTGTAGACCCAGGCGGTGCGCAGGATCAGATGGCGCGGATTGACGGCGGCCACGGCCAGCTCGCCGGCAAGCTTGGAGGCGCCGTAGACGCCGAGCGGTGCGGTGGCGTCGGTCTCGACATAGGCGCCGTCCTTGGTGCCATCGAAGACGTAGTCGGTCGACAGATGGATTACGGGCACGCCGAGCTTCGCGGCCGCCTCGGCGACCTTGCCGGCGCCGACGGCGTTCACAGCGAAGGCAAGATCGGGCTCGTCCTCGGCCTGGTCGACGGCGGTGTAGGCGGCAGCCGACACCACGATATCCGGCCGCGCTGCCGCGAGTGCGTCGAACACCGTATCGGGCCGCGCCAGATCGAGCACTGGGCGGCCGAGGGTGACGACCTCGATGCCATCGCGCCTCTGCCCGGCCTCCAGCAGGCTGGCAGCGACCTGACCGTCGCGTCCGGTGACAACCAGCCTCACGCCGCGCCCTTCCTGCCTTCAACCTGGCCGCGCGACCGGACTTGCCCCAGCCGCTCGCCGGCGTAGCGCTGCTCGCGGATCGGTCCCCACCACCATTTGTTGTCGAGGAACCAGTCGACGGTCCTTGCAAGGCCGCTGTCGAAACTCTCCGCCGGCGCCCAACCGAGATCCCGGCCGATCTTGGAGGCATCGATTGCATAGCGGCGGTCGTGGCCGGGCCGATCGGTGACGAAGCTGATCAAATCGCGGTAGCTCCTGCCGCCGCTGCGCGGACGCCTGATGTCGAGCAGGCCGCAAATCGTCTCGACGACGCCAAGGTTGGTACGCTCGGAATTGCCGCCGACATTGTAACTTTCGCCGGGCTGGCCCTTTGTGGCGACCAGTTCCAGAGCACGGGCGTGATCCTCGACGAACAGCCAGTCGCGCACATTGGCGCCAGCGCCGTAGACCGGCAGCGGCTTTTCGTCGAGCGCGTTGAGGATGACCAGCGGGATCAGCTTTTCGGGGAAGTGATAAGGCCCGTAATTGTTCGAACAGTTGGAGAGCACGACCGGCAGGCCGTACGTCTCGTACCAGGCCCGCACCAGATGGTCGGATGCGGCCTTGGAGGCGGAATAGGGCGAGGATGGCGCGTAAGGCGTCTCCTCCACGAACATGCCGCCATCGAAGGGCAGATCGCCGAACACCTCGTCGGTCGAGACATGGTGGAAGCGGAAGCGCGCCTTCCTGTCCTCGTCAAGGCCGCGCCAATATTCGAGCGCCGAATTCAGCACCCGGTAGGTACCGACGATGTTGGTCTCGATGAAGGCGCCGGGTCCGTCGATCGAGCGGTCGACATGGCTTTCGGCGGCGAGGTTCATGACGACGTCGATCTCGTCGCGGTGGAGGATGTCGAGAACCGCCCGCTCGTCACAGATGTCGGCCTGCGCAAATTTGTAGTTGTGTGCATTCTCGATGGTGCGCAGCGAGGCCAGATTGCCGGCATAGGTGAGCTTGTCGAGATTGGTCACATGGTAGGCCGGATTGGCGCACAAATGCCGGCACACGGCCGAGCCGATGAAGCCGGCACCGCCTGTCACCAGAAAATTCATGGCGCTCTCCTCACATCGTCGCGCGTCATGCGAACACCTCGGCCTCAGCAAGCGCCGACGCCTTGAGGTCCTTGGCCGAGAGCTCGAAGGCGCCGGCCGGCGACGGCCAATCGATGCCGATATCAGGATCGTCGAAACGGATCGATCGATCATGCGCCGGCGAATAGGTGTCGGTGACCTTATACAGAACCTCGGTGTCCGGCACGAGCGTGACGAAACCGTGCGCGAAACCCTTCGGCACGAGGATCTGGTTGCCTCTCTCGGCCGATATTTCGAGCGCGACCCATTTTCCGAAGGTTTTCGAGCTGCGGCGGATGTCGACCGCCACGTCGAGAATGCGGCCTCTGATTACGCGCAGCAGCTTGTCCTGCGCGTGTGGAGGCAGTTGATAGTGAAGCCCCCGCACGACACCTGCGGCAGCCGAATAGGAATGATTGTCCTGGACGAAACGCAGATCGATGCCGGCCTCGGCAAAGGCCTCGGCATTCCAGGTTTCGATGAAATAACCGCGCGCATCGCCGTGCCGCTTCGGCACGATTTCCAGCACGCCGTCCAAACCGAGCTGCCTGACTTCCAGCACCCTATGTCTCCGTCAGCTCGGTGACACGCCGGCGCAGATAGGCGGCGTATTCGTTCTTGCCCAGGCGCGTGGCGCGCTCAAGCACCTTGTCGGCGGTCAGCCAGCCCTGCTCGAAAGCGATTTCTTCAGGACAGGCGACCTTGATCCCCTGGCGGTGCTCGATCGTGCGCACGAAGGAAGAGGCTTCATGCAGGCTGTCATGCGTGCCGGTGTCGAGCCAGGCATAGCCGCGGCCGAGCTGATGCACATGCAATTTCCCGCGCTCGAGATAGACGTTGTTGACCGCCGTGATCTCGAGTTCGCCGCGCGCCGAGGGCTTGATCGTCGACGCGATGTCGACGACCTCATTGTCGTAGAAATAGAGGCCGGTGACCGCCCAGTTGGACTTCGGCTCCCGCGGCTTCTCCTCGATCGTCAAAGCCGTGCCGCTGAGCTTGTCGAACGACACCACGCCGTAGCGCTGCGGGTCCTCGACATGGTAGGCGAACACCGACGCGCCGCTTTGGCGCTGCGCAGCAGTGCGGCAGAGCTGCGACAGGCCCTCGCCGAAATAGATGTTGTCGCCGAGAATCATTGACACATTATCCTTGCCGATGAAGTCGCGGCCGATGATGAAGGCCTCGGCAAGCCCGTTGGGCTGCGCCTGCTCGGCATAGGAGAATTCGACCCCGAATTCCGAACCGTCGCCCAGCAACTCCCGAAACACCGGCAAGTCGCGAGGTGTCGAAATGATCAAAATCTGGCGGATACCGGCGAGCATCAAGACGCTCAGCGGATAAAAAATCATCGGCTTGTCGTATATCGGCAGAATCTGCTTAGAGATCGCTAATGTAAGGGGATACAGACGCGTCCCGCTGCCTCCTGCAAGGATTATTCCCTTCAACAAGCTCTCCTTGAATTACCGGCCCCCGCCTCGAAATCAAGTTGCCCGTGCTTAGGTTTCGCGCAATGGCTTGTCAATTCAATCTCGGCCGTGGATCGGCGCCAGAATTACTCTGCATCTGCCGCCTCGCGGCAATTTGACCGACCAGGCACAAGCTGACGGTGCAAATGGGCGTGGCGATTTGGCAACCGGCTTGCACCATCGGCTGGCGGACGCGTGACAACAAAAAGCCGGCGGGCCTTGGACCCGCCGGCTCATTCATTTGTCCGGTTTCAGGGCTGCTTGGGCAGCAGCGACCATACCGCCGGCACCAGGCTGGCGGCGAGCGCAACCTTGATCAGGTCGCCGAGGACGAACGGCAAAACGCCGAACTGCCACGCCTTTTCCGCGCCGATGAGGGTGGCCAGCCAGGCAAAGCCCATGGCCATCATGACGATTTCGGCGACCAGCATGGCGTTGAACAACTTGATCGGGTGGCGGTCCCAGCCGCGGTCGGCGGCCCAGCCGACAATGGCCGCCATGACGACGAAGCCGGCGAGATAACCGCCGGTGCCGCCGATCATGTAGGCGATGCCGATGCCCTTTTCAGGCGTGCTTTGGAAGACCGGGAAGCCCATGGCGCCTTCGGCCATGTAGAGAAGCAGGGTAGCGACGCCAAGCCGCAGGCCAAATGCAGTGGCGATCAGCAGGACGGCCAGCGTCTGCAGCGAGATGTCGACCGGCCCGAGCACGACTTTCGTCTTGGCCGACAGGGTCAAAAGCAGCGTTCCGGCGATCGCCAGCAAAAGCTGGGTTGCCAGGCGCTGCGCGCCCTCCTGGGGCAAAGCGAGAGAAACAAGCGGGCGCATCGTCGTTGCAAGTGCCATGGTCTTCCCCAATCCGGATTGCCGCAGATCGCGGCCTTGCGTTTTTCTATATTGGCTTCCGTGTTATGCGGCAATCAGTTTTGCCGTCTTCCTGAACAGAGATTCAACGACACCGCCATGGCGCTCAAATTCGACACCAGCTTCGATCCGGCATATGGCGAGGGCGTCACCGTTGCGCCGGACGTCTTGCGCGTCACCGCCAAAAACCCCAGCCCGTTCACCTTTCACGGCACCAACAGCTACATCGTCGGGCGCGATACGCTGGCGGTGATCGATCCCGGCCCCGATGACGAGGCGCATTTCCAGACGCTGCTCAAGGTGATCGCAAACCGGCCGGTCAGCCATATCTTCGTCAGCCACACGCATCGCGACCATTCTCCGCTGGCCGCCCGGCTGAAAGCGCACACCGGCGCTATTGTACTGGCCGAAGGCCCGCACCGCCCGGCAAGGCCGCTGCGGATCGGCGAGATCAACCCGCTCGACGCCAGCGCCGACACGGTTTTCGTCCCGGAGATCGCGTTGCCCGACAATGCGCTGGTCGAGGGCGATGACTGGACGATCCGGACGGTGCTGACGCCGGGCCACACCGCCAATCACGCGGCATTTGCGCTCGAAGGCACCGGCATCCTGTTTTCAGCCGATCATGTGATGGCGTGGGCGACATCGATCGTGGCGCCGCCGGACGGAGCGATGGCCGACTACATGGCCTCGCTCGACAGGCTGATCGCGCGCGACGACCGCCTGCTGCTGCCCGGCCACGGCGGCCCGGTGACCGCGCCGCTCAGCTTCATGCGCGGGCTCAAGACCCATCGCAAGATGCGCGAACGGGCGATCCTCGAGCGGATCCGCGACGGCGACCGGACGATCCCGGACATGGTCAAGGCGATCTACCGGGACACCGACCCACGCCTGCATGGCGCTGCCGGTCTGTCGGTGCTTGCCCATCTCGAAGACCTGGTGGCGCGCGGCCTGGTTGCTACCCAGGGTGACCCGGCCATCGACGGCGTTTTTGTGCCGGTGGGGTAGAACTACTCAGCCGGCGCCGCACCCACCTGGCCCGCAACTTCCTGATCAAGTTCGGCGAGGAACCCGACGATACGGGCGGCATTGTCGCCGAGGTCGTAGCGGCCGTAGCGGGAGGCCGAGCGCATGTCGACGACGATGGTGTCGCCATCATTGCTGACCCGGATGGCGACGTCGGCGGGCAGGCCCACGACGAAGCTCCGGGCCACGGCCGATATCGTCACCTCGTCTTGACCGTCGGTCACTGGGTATGGCGCGGTAAGTTGCCAATCGCGGCGGTCGAGCACGGTTTCAACGGCGTCGACGACGGTTTCGAAAGGCAGATTGTAGCTATGCCCGGTGACCAGCGGATAGGCGTCGGCCTGCAGGCGCGCTTCGCCCGGCGTTGGCAGCGCGAGCACGTTCATGTCCTTGGTGCGGTCGCTGGTGTCGAGCACTGGCGGATTGTCGAGGTCCGTCGTGATGTCCCTCAGGGGCGGCGTGGTCGCCGCCAAATAGGTGGCAAAGCCGTAGGGCGTCAGCACCAGCAGCGCCAGCAGGGCGCCGACCGAGAGGTCGCGGCCGCCACGGTCACCGAAATGCCACAGCCGGGACAAAGCGAGGCCGGCAAACAGCAAAGCGAACGCGGCAAGCAAGGCGACGATCGCCAGCACCCACAGGAAGGCCGGCGTTTCGACCAGTTCGAAATGATGGCCGGCCAGCACGGTGAGCAGCAGGACCAGGGCAAAAGCGCCCGTGCGCCGCGACCAGCCGGCCGCCTTCGATGTCTGCCGCTCGTCAATTTCCATTGTCTTCAGCACCGCCCCAACCCGCACAGACGCTTAGAGCAAAGGATGCTCAAATTGAACATCCCCTGCCCTAACGTTTTTGCCGCCGGTAGCTTGAAGGTCAAGGAAACGCACGGTCCCGGTCAATCCGTCGGCAGGCGGTAGTCGCTGAACTGCTTGCGCAAGGTGATCTTCTGGATCTTGCCGGTGGCGGTGTGCGGGATTTCGCTGATGAAAGCGACGTCGTCGGGCATCCACCATTTCGCCACCTTGCCGTCCATGAACGCCAGTATGTCCGCCTTGCTCGGCTCCTTGCCGGGTTTGGCGACCACGACCAGCAAGGGCCGTTCGCCCCATTTCGAATGATGGACGCCGATCGCCGCGGCCTCGGCGACATCGGGATGGCCGACGGCGAGGTTCTCCAGGTCGATGGTCGATATCCACTCGCCGCCCGACTTGATGACGTCCTTGGCGCGATCGGTGATCTGCATGTAGCCGCCGGAATCGATATGGGCGACATCGCCAGTGTCGAACCAGCCGTCCTTGTCGAACTGCTCGGCTCCGACGCCGCCATAATAGGCGCTGGCGACGGCTGGACCGCGCACCTTCAGCCGGCCGAAGGTCTTGCCGTCCCAAGGCAGTTCCTTGTCGTCGTCATCCGTCACCTTCATCTCGACCCCGAAGGGCGGGTAGCCCTGCTTGCCCTGGATATCGAGCCGGTCCTCGCCCTCGAGCGCTTGATACTGCGGCTTCATGGTGCACAGCGTGCCGAGCGGCGACATTTCGGTCATGCCCCAGGCATGGATGACTTCGACACCGTAATTGTCCTGGAATTTCCTGATGATGGCGCGCGGGCAGGACGAGCCGCCGATGACGACTTTGCTGAGATAGGGAAGCTTCTTGCCGGTCTCTTCCAGATGCTGCAGCAGCATCATCCAGACGGTCGGCACGGCGGCGCTGAAGGTCACCTTCTCGGTGTCGAGCAGCTCGTAGATCGAGGCGCCGTCCATCTTGCAACCGGGCATGACCAGCTTGGCGCCGATCATCGGCGCGCTCTGGCCAAGGCCCCAGGCATTGGCATGAAACATCGGCACGACGGGGAGGATCGTGTCTCGCGCGGAGAGGCCCATTGCGTCGGGCATGGCGGCGATCATGGCATGCAGCACATTCGAGCGGTGGCTGTAGAGCACGCCTTTGGGATCGCCCGTCGTGCCGGAGGTGTAGCACATGCCGGCTGCGGTGTTTTCGCCGAAAACCTTCCAGGCGAAGTCGCCATCGGCCTCGTTCAACCAGTCCTCATAGGCAACCACATTCGGCAGCGTCGTTTCAGGCAGATGCGCCTTGTCGGTCAGGACGATCACCTTTTTCAGCGATTTGACCGCGCCGGCGATCTTTTCCAGCAGCGGCATGAAGGTCAGGTCGACGAAGATCCCTCTATCCTGCGCATTGTTCATGATCCAGACGATCGGCTCGGGGAACAAACGCGGGTTAAGCGTATGGTAGATGGCGCCGATGCCCATGATGCCGTACCAGGCCTCTATGTGGCGCGCCGTGTTCCAGGCCAGGGTCGCGATGCGGTCGCCGAGCACAAAGCCATCGCGCTCCAACCGTTGAGCGACCTTGAGCGCGCGGCGATGAACTTCAGCATAGGTGGTGCGAACGACAGGACCTTCGATCGAGCGCGAGACGATCTCGCGCGTCCCGTGCTGCCGCTCGGCATTGTCGATCAGCTTGTGGCAGAGCAGCGGCCATTCCTGCATCAGTCCGAGCATCTGGTTCCTCCCATCGCTTCCTCGTTTTTCCCGTCTTTTGTTCCATTGTGGGACGAACGGACGGATTGTCCAGCCATGACGTCTCCAACCGTTAACGGCTGAAGCAAGCAGTGATCGAAAGGCGGGGAAAACCGCCACAATCCGGCCATCGTCGACGTTAAGGTTCGTTAACGGGGTAGGGGTGCGGATTGGCGACTGAAAGAGGTTCGCATGGACACGCAGCTCGACGACAGGCAGATCGACGACAGGCAGCTGGCTGACAGCGAGGCCCAAGACGTGCAGTTGGACGATATTCAACTCGACGACAAAGAGCTTGAAGACACGCTTGCCGCAAGTCTGGCCGATCTCGTGCCGGAGGCCAAAAAGGTCTCCGAAGACGAATTTGTCGAGGTGGTCGGCGGCGCCCTGGAAGCGGTCGGCGGCACGCTGCTGTTCAAAATGTGCGTCCAGAACGAAGGCGAAGGCCAGCATGTCGCCGCCGCATCGATCGGCGACGGCGGCAATCGCCAGTTCCTGCTGCTCACCTTGCCGACCGGCGGCGGCCCGCTGAAGGTCGAGACGACGTCAAGAAGCACCAACCCGGTAGCCGGTATTGCCGCGGCCTATGCCGGCCTAATGGACGTGTTCAAGACCGCAGCCTAGCATTCCACGCGGGATCGTTTTTAGTGATCGGAAGGCCAGCTCTGGCCTACTGGCGAAGGCTTGCGCAACGAGTTCTCCAGACACATTTTAGGGACATGGGAAGCAACCCCGCACGCTCTCAATCGGACTGTGCTCCCAATCGAACAAGGAGAACCCCGCATGGACCAGATCGCCAACCCCGCCCCCGGCTTTCAGAGCAATCCCGGCAAGGTCATCACCGTCGAGCCCTATCGGGGTACCGTGGTCGTGCGTGCCGGCGATATGGTGATCGCCTCATCGAGGCGGGCGAAGCTTCTGTCCGAACCGCCCTACCCCCAGGCATTCTACATCCCCTTCGAAGACATCGACTTCACCCAGCTCGGCAAAACCACCCTGTCGACCCACTGCCCCTACAAGGGCGACGCCAGCTACTGGAGCGTGCTGCCGGCCGGCGAGACCGGCAAGGACGCGATGTGGGGCTATGAGCAGCCCTTCGACGAAATGGCTGAGATTCGCGACCACGGCGCCTTCTATCCCAACAGGGTGACGATCGAAGCAGCACCGGCCTGAGCAAGCGACTCAAGCGCCGTTGCTCGCTTCGTCATCCCAGGGTCTTGGCGACGGAGCTTCGCTCCTGTTTCATCCTGGGATGACGAAGTTTAGAGGCCTCGGCTAATCTCAAATGTCGGCGAGGTCAGTCCAAAGGCGATGAAACTGCCTGCCGCCGCCCAATCCTAATCAGTCGTCCCGTCGTTACCGACACCGTCGGCGTCATCCAGCCGCACGAACATCAGCCCCTTGGCCTTCAGCGCGAGCAGACCTTGCACGACGCCCTCGCCGGCGGCGTGGGTCGGCTGGTTGATGTGGGCGATGATGACATCGCCATCCTTGGCGGCGGCGATGCGCCGGGCGGTTTCTTTTGCACCAAGCAACGAGCCGCCATCGCCGTTGATCGAAAAGCCGGCGATCTTGAAGCCGAGCCTGCGGATCATGGCGATGGCCGACGGACTGTATTCGGCGGTCGCGCCGCGAAACCATTTCGGCGCCGGCTCGCCGGTGCCAGCGAGAGCGGCGGCGCCCGATTCGACTTCGGCCCGCACCGCTTCCGGGCTGCCGGCGCTGCGGATGCCATAGATCTTGCGCGGCGTGTCGACGGCCGGGATGTGATGGCCGCCATGGTTTTCCAGTTCGAACAGGTCCGGATGCGCGCGCATGATCTCGACGACGGCGGCGTTGCGCTTCAGCCAGATGCCGGTGACGAAGATCGTCGCCGGAATCCGGTTCTCCACCAGCGCCGACAGGATCCTCGTATCGGTCTGGCCGCCGCAGGCGTCGAGCGTAAGCGCGACGCGGCCGACATTGCCACTGCCACCATCCTCAGCCTTCAGATGCAGCGTCGGCTCGACAAGCGGCGCGGCCTGGGCCGAGGACACGGCCAGGATAGATAGCGCCAAGGCGCAAAACAGCTTTTGCAAGGGATGCCTGTCTTGTCTGAGAATCAGCGCTGTCATAGCCGCATCCCAGGACCCGCAACAAGGCGGAAATTGGGATAGTGGCCGTGAGAAAGCTGATATCCCGACAATGTGACCGCCGCGCACCGTCAGACGGCGTGTTCCAGTTCCACATGCGTGCGTGAGAGGACTTCGCGCACGGCCGCGACGACCGGTTCGACCTCGAGGCGCCAGACGCAGCAGGCCTTGCTGGGATCGAGCGGATTGCACAGGCTGCCCGCCACGCAATTGCACGGCATAGATGGCTGCAAGGCGAGGCTGGGCACGCCGACCGGTCCCCAGACGGCCGGGCTGGTCAGGCCGAAAAGGCCGACAACCGGCGTTCCGGCCGCTGCTGCCATGTGCATGGGGCCGCTCTCATTGCCGACAAACAGCCGCGCCTGCTGCAACACCGCCAGCAGCGTTTCCAGCGACAGCGCGCCGACGAGGTTGACGATTGACGCGGCACTGGCGAGGATCTGCTCGGCCGGCTTGCGCTCGTCAGGGCCGCCGACGAGTACGAAATCCAGTCCCGTTTCGCGCGAAATCGTGTCGATCACGGCGGCAAAGCGTTCATGCTGCCAGCGCCGGCCGTGAAAACTGGCGCCGGCATGCACCGCGACAAAGCCGTTTGGCCGCAAATGGTGTTTGTCCAGCAATGCCTGGGCCCTCGCCGTCTCCATCGGCAATGGCCGAATCGACGGCACCCGCACGCGCAGGCCGACGCCGAGCGGCTCGAGCGGCGAAAGGTAGCGGTAGAGATAGTGACGTTCGCCAAAACCGAACGGCTCGGCAAAGACATTGGCGGGCTGGCGCTCATGCCAGCGCAGCGGCCTTTCCGGAGGATTGTAGCCGATGCGGGTGCTGGCGTTGAGGAACCTGACGATGAGCCGCGATGTCTTTGAATCGGTGAGGTCGATGGTCAGGTCGAAACGGAATTGGCGCAGCTTGCTGATCATAGAATAGAGCTCGCGCCCACGCTCCAGCGGGGTGCCGCGCATGGCGGCGCGGCGGAAGCTGACGACCTCGGCGGCGATGCCGTGCGCGGTGACGAAACTGGCGAGGCGCGCCTCGCAGAGAAAGACGATCCTGACACCGGGATATTCGAGCTGCAGGTTCTTGGCGAGCGTGGAGGACAGAACAATATCGCCGATGAACTTGGTCTGGATAATCAGGATCGAGCGGAAGGGTCTGGGCGAAATCTGTAACATCTTTTTCTCGGCACCGGGCGGGTTGGGGGGCCGTGAAATTGGGCAGAAACGATGTCGGGATTGCGTGTTGGGGCGCGCACATCAGCGTGAATTTGCTTACAAAATCGTAAGCTTAGCGCCAAACGGCCACCCAGGGGTGGCCGTTTCATCGATACCGAAAGGACTGTGTCGAAATCAGGATGCCGCGGCGCTCTTTTTGGGGCGCGGCACTGCTGTTTTGGCAATCTGCACCGCGGCTTGGGCTGCGGCCAATCTTGCGATCGGCACGCGGTAGGGAGAGCACGAGACATAGTCGAGGCCGACCTCTTCGCAGAAGCGGATCGAGGCGGGATCGCCGCCATGTTCACCGCATATGCCGAGCTTGATGTCGGGCCGTGTCGCCCTGCCCTTTTGCGCAGCCATGCGCACCAGTTCGCCGACGCCCTCGATGTCAAGCGAGACGAACGGGTCCTGCTCGATGATGCCTTTCTGCCGATAGGTCTCGAGGAAGGACGCCGCATCGTCGCGCGAGATGCCGAAAGTGGTCTGGGTGAGATCGTTGGTGCCGAAGGAGAAGAACTCGGCCGTAGCAGCGATGACGTGGGCGCGGATCGCCGCGCGCGGAAGCTCGATCATCGTGCCGGTGAGATAGTCGATCTTGACGCCGGTCTCGTCCATGACAGCCTTGGCGACCGCATCGATGCGCGCCTTGACGTAGTCGAGCTCCTTCACCAGGCCGACCAGCGGCACCATGATCTCGGGAACGACCAGCGCGCCGGCCTTCTTGCCGGCCTCGACGGCTGCCTCGAAAATGGCGCGCGCCTGCATCTCGGCAATCTCGGGATAGGAGACGGCGAGACGGCAGCCGCGATGGCCGAGCATCGGGTTGAACTCGTGCAGGGCTTCTGTGCGCTGCCTGAGCTTGTCGGGCGAGACGTTCATGGCGGCGGCGACCTCCTCCACCTCCGCTTCCGTCTTGGGCAGGAATTCGTGCAGCGGCGGATCGAGCAGCCGGATCGTCACCGGCAGGCCGGCCATAATCTCGAACAGTTCGAGGAAATCCGAGCGCTGCATCGGCAACAGCTTGGCAAGCGCGGTGCGGCGGTCCTTCTCGGTATCGGCCAGGATCATCTCGCGCATGGCGACGATACGCTCGCCGTCGAAGAACATGTGCTCGGTGCGGCAGAGGCCGATGCCTTCGGCGCCGAAGGAGCGCGCCATGCGCGCATCGAGCGGCGTCTCGGCATTGGTGCGCACCTTCATGCGGCGCACCGCATCGGCCCATTCCATGATGGCGGCGAAATCGCCCGACAGTTCCGGCTGCAGCATCGACACGGCGCCCTTCAGCACCTGGCCGTTGCTGCCATCGATGGTGATGATGTCGCCCTTGCGGAAGGTCTGGCCCATCGACATCAGCGTGCCGGCCTTGTAGTCGACACGCAGCGAGCCGGCGCCCGAAACGCAAGGCTTGCCCATGCCGCGCGCGACCACGGCGGCGTGGCTGGTCATGCCGCCGCGCGTGGTCAGGATGCCTTCCGAAGCATGCATCCCATGAATGTCTTCGGGGCTGGTTTCGATGCGCACCAGGATTGCCTTGCGACCTTGCGTCTTCAGATCCTCGGCATCGCCCGAGGAGAAAACAATCTCGCCGGTCGCCGCGCCCGGAGAAGCCGGCAGGCCGACGCCGATGACATCGCGCGCGGCCTTGGGGTCGATGGTCGGATGCAACAGCTGATCGAGCGAGGCCGGATCGATGCGGGCGACCGCCTCCTCCGTCGTGATCAGCTTGTCGCGCGCCATCTCGACGGCGATCTTCAGCGCCGCCTTGGCGGTGCGTTTGCCGGAACGCGTCTGCAGCATCCACAATTTGCCGCGCTCGATGGTGAATTCGAGGTCCTGCATATCGCGGTAGTGCTGTTCCAGGCGGTCGGAGATGTCGACGAAGGAGCGAAACGCGTCCGGCATCAGTTTCTGCAGCGACGGCTTGTCCGAGCCGGCGGCAATGCGCGCCGCCTCGGTGATGTTCTGCGGCGTGCGGATGCCGGCTACGACATCCTCGCCCTGCGCGTTCACCAGGAACTCGCCATAGAGCATCTTTTCGCCGGTCGAGGGATTGCGGGTGAAGGCGACGCCAGTGGCCGACGTCTCGCCCATATTGCCGAACACCATGGCCTGGACATTGACCGCCGTGCCCCAGCTTTCCGGGATGTCGTGCAGGCGCCGGTAGGTGATGGCGCGGTTGTTCATCCAGCTGGAAAACACCGCGCCGATCGCCCCCCACAGCTGCTCGTGCGGGTCCTGTGGAAACGGCCTGTCGAGCTCCTCCTCGACCTTGGCCTTGTAGAGGGCAATGACGCTCTGCCATTCCTGCGCTGTCAGTTCGGTGTCGAGCTCGTGGCCGAGGCTCGCCTTCTGGTCCTCGAGGATTTCCTCGAACACTTCGTGGTCGAGACCCATGACGACATCGGAATACATCTGGATGAAGCGGCGGTAGCTGTCATAGGCAAAGCGGGCATCGCCGGAATCGGCTGCCAGCGCCTCGACCGTCTCGTCATTGAGGCCGAGATTGAGCACGGTGTCCATCATGCCCGGCATCGAGGCCCTGGCCCCGGAGCGGACCGAGACCAGAAGCAGCTTCGACGGATCGCCGAAACGGCGTCCGGTCAGTTGCCCGATATGGTCCAGCGCCTTGACGACATCGGCCTGCAACGCGGCCGGATAGCTGTTGCCGTTGGCGTAATAGGCGTTGCAGACTTCGGTGGTGAGCGTAAAGCCCGGCGGCACCGGCAGGCCAAGACTGCACATCTCGGCCAGATTGGCGCCTTTGCCACCGAGAAGGTTGCGGTCGCCCGCACGTCCTTCCGCGGCGCCATCGCCGAAGGTGTAGACCCATTTGGTCATGCTCGCCCTCCAAGTTCTCGGAAGATTAGAACCCCGGGGCCCAAGACCCGGTTCCCCCGCGCTCCGACCCGAGCGTTATTATGCTGCAGTGCGAAAGGCAAGGCGTGGCCGGCCAGGCGCGCCAACTACAATCGATTAAGGAAAGCCGCATCAAAAAGACTTGCCGTATCGCTGCCCAAGATATAGAACATATAGGGAACAAGTTGGGAGCAGCGTGATGAAACTCAACGGAAAACTCGACTATCTCGAACTGCCCGCGACCGGCGCGACGCTGGACAGCGTCAAGGCTTTCTACAGCGCCGCCTTCTCGTGGTCGTTCACCGATTACGGGCCGACCTATTCAGCCTTCGGCGAAGGGCTCGATGGCGGCTTCCAGGCCGATGCAGGCGAGGCTCTGGCGAAACCATTGCCGGTGCTCTATTCGCAGGATCTGGAAGCAACCCTCGACGTTGTCGAAAGCGCCGGCGGCACGATCGTCAAGCCGATATTCTCGTTCCCGGGCGGCAGGCGGTTCCATTTCACCGATCCCGCTGGCAACGAGTTGGCGGTCTGGGGCGAATAGCGCGTCCCCCCGCCAAGCGGTGGATCAGTTTTGCACAGTGGCCAACTCGGCATTGAGCTTTCGTGCCGCTCGTCCTATAAGGCCGCGCGCAGCGGGCAAAGCTCGTTTGCTGGGGCGTCGCCAAGTGGTAAGGCATCGGTTTTTGGTACCGACATTCCCAGGTTCGAATCCTGGCGCCCCAGCCAAATCACATGCCTTTGGAATCAATGATTTACCGACCTTATCGATGGCTCCCGTCAGGAGCTATCTGACTCCCACGCGACCCCGACTCCGTTGACAGAGCCGGGGCCGTGCGGAGAGGATCAGTAATCGTTGTCGTCCTGGATGACGACGGGATGATGCCGATGATGTCGATAATAGCGATGATGGCTGCGCTCGATCGAGCCGGTCACGATGACCGTATCCCGGCGATGATGTCTGCGGCCGTGGTCGTAGAAGGCAACCGTGCCGTGTCTGCGGTGATGAAGGCGTTGACCCTGGTCATTGATGACCTTTACGCTCCTGTGATGATGTCGATGGTGGGTCGTGATGACCACGTCAGCTTCGGCTGCCGGAGCTATCGTCGGCATGGCAATGAACAGCGCCAAGGCGCTCACGATCATTGTTTTCATTGTAATATCTCCACCTGCTAATTATCCCTTCGCGGGGATAACCGCGTCCCATCCCTTTGGTTCCGAGTAGCGTCGTCGGTCCACGGGCGCGATCAGTGACGGCTGCTCCCGTGCAACACGGCGTATCGAAAGAAGAAGTTGCGACAGCAGCTCCTGTTGGCAACTTCTGGTAAAGGCGCTCTTTCAAGCCGACCACCAGGGTTACGCCACTCGACAAAGGAGCGCTGCACAGGACCCTTCTATGTCGTCGCGTTCGATCTCCTGATCTGTGACGGGAAACACCCGTCTTGCGAGGAAGACCGTCGGCACAATTTGTGAGATTTACGAGACCAATCAGGCCATCTTAGATCGCCTAAGTCGGGCCGTCTCAGATCCCGTAAGAAAGTGCAAGGTAAACCACCGGCGCCAAGATCAGCAGAACCGCGATTCCGATAACCACTGCGATTGCCAGGCGCTCTGTTCGCCTGACAAGCTCAGCGACCTTGTCGTCGTCAGCCGATGGTATGAGGTCAAGAACGGAAGAAACCTCCGCAGGACTGTCGTTGTCGTTTGCGGGTCGGGTTGCGCCGTCACGCACAGATCTCTGGACAAAGGTCACTGTTAGCCTCGCTATTGAAACGCACGCCGTTGGCGGTGTCACGACAATCGGGTGCCCGCTAACCTCTCAGGAATGGCGGGCACCCGATTGACCACCGATGAAGGGACTCATGCTCGGCAGCCCGGTTCCAATGTATCGGGAGGGCATAGGTTGCCCGCCTTCAGGCCTATGGCTCCGACGTCAGGACTTCAGTCATACCCTGTTCGGACCTTGGTCTGGCAATCGACGAAGCGATGGCCGCCATTTTGTTTCGATGCAGAAAATGCGGGAACATTAGTAGGCTCTTACGAGTTCACTCCCAGCAACTAGTTCG
Source organism: Mesorhizobium sp. P160219 (assembly GCF_057786095.1). NCBI lineage: Bacteria > Pseudomonadati > Pseudomonadota > Alphaproteobacteria > Hyphomicrobiales > Phyllobacteriaceae > Mesorhizobium > Mesorhizobium sp. P160219. The sequence continues at coordinate 2,784,177 of NZ_JBYNWG010000001.1, read as the reverse complement.
GGAGAGATACGGTGAACAACATAATCTGGCTCATCGGAGCAGTCGTTATCGTGATTGCGATACTGAGCTTCCTGGGCTTCCGATAAACGTGGCAGCTGAATTGCGGTCGGAGCCTATTGCCATCTGCGCCTTGTAGGCATCGCTTTCGCGTTGGCCGGGCGCTTTGCATGTGGGCTTTGGCGTTCGCTCTCAGGTGGCGCTTAAATTCCTTCTCTTCGAACCTTACAGAATGCGCGTCGCAAGCAGGTCGCAAGGGCGACGGTCCTATTGCAACAGTCGGATCGACGCCATCGCCGACGAAATCAACAAAGCATGCTGCGTCAGCTCGCCTCGCGCATCGCCTCGGCGGCCTGCAGATCGACCGAGACCAGTTGGCTGACGCCCTGCTCGGCCATGGTCACGCCGAACAGGCGGTTCATGCGCGCCATCGTGATCGGGTTGTGGGTGATGATGACGAAGCGCGTCTCGGTGGTCGCGGCCATTTCGTCCATAAGGTTGCAGAAGCGTTCGACATTGTGATCGTCGAGCGGCGCGTCGACTTCGTCGAGCACGCAGATCGGCGCCGGATTGGTCAGGAACACGGCAAAGATCAGCGACATCGCCGTCAGTGCCTGCTCGCCGCCGGACAGCAGCGTCATGGTCTGCGGCTTCTTGCCGGGCGGACGTGCCAGGATTTCGAGCCCGGCTTCGAGCGGGTCGTCGGATTCGATCAGCTGCAGTTCGGCCGTGCCGCCACCGAACAGATGCGAGAACAGCCGCTGGAAATGGCCGTTGACCACCTCGAAAGCGGCAAGCAGCCGTTCGCGGCCTTCGCGGTTCAGGCTCTGGATCGCTTGCCTGAGCTTGCGGATCGCCTCGATGATGTCCTCGCGCTCGGAGACGATGGTCTCCAGCCGGTCCGACAATTCCTTCTGCTCTTCCTCGGCGCGCAGATTGACGGCGCCGAGCCGCTCGCGCTCAACCTTCAGCCGGTCGAGCTGGCGCTCGATCTCGGCCATTTCCGGCATCGGGCTGTCGGCTTCCAGGCCAGTATGGCGAATGACCAGATGCGGCGGCGTGTTCAGCGTTTCCTGGATGCGCGCCTCGACCTCGAGCCGGCGCTCATCGGCGGCGGTCAATCGCTCTTCGGCGCGGACGCGGGTTTCGCGGGAATCGGCCAGCGACTGGATGGCCGCGGTGGCGGCCTTGTCCAGCTCGGCCTGCTTGTTCTCGGCCTCCTGCAAACGGTCGGCGGCCGCCTTGCGCAAGGTCTCGGCCTCGGTCAGCTGCGACAGCAGCGCGCGCCGCCTGGCGTCGATCTCGTCGGGGGCGTCGGCCAGCGTTTCGCGCTCGGCCTCGGCCTCGGCCCTGCGCTCGCCCAGCGAGGCAATCTGCGTCGAGGCGTTTTCGGCCCGCTGCAACCAGTTGCTGCGCTCGGCGCCGATGGCGTCGAGCCGGCGCGTGCGCGCCTCGGCTTCGCGGCGCAGGCCTTCATGGACGGCGCGCGCGTCGGCCAAGGTTGCGCGATCGCGGCTGACATTGGCGGCGGATTGTTCAAGCTGCAATTGCAGGTCGCCGAGATCGGGGGCGTCCTGCAGCAGCATTTCGGCCTCGGCGAAGGCGGCGGCCGTTTCTTCATGGCTGTCGACGATTCGCGCGCGCGCCTCGTCCAGGGCGGCGCGGCGGCTTGCCAGCTCGCCACCGGCCTTTTCGGCCTCGGCCAGCGCGCTGCGGGCGGCGTCCAGGCCGTGCTGGGCATCGCGCCCGGCCTGGCGGGCGTTGCGTTCGGCCTCGCTCGCCTCACGCAGCGCCTGTTCGGCCTGGGCAAGGGCAGCCTCTGCCTCACGCATCATCTGCGTCGCCTGCACCGCCTCGGCATCGAGCTCGGCCAGCCGGTTCTTCTGCGCCAGCCTCTGCGCGGCCGCGGTCGGTGCATCGGCGCTGGCGGTCAAGCCATCCCAACGCCACAGCGCGCCGTCACGGCTGACCAGCCGCTGGCCGGGGGCAAGCAGCGTCTGCAGGCGTTTGCCGTCCGCCGCATCGACGATGCCGATCTGCGCCAACCGGCGGGCAAGCTGCGAAGGCGCGCGCACCACGCTGGCGAGGCTCTTGAGGCCTTCCGGCAAAGCCGCATCGCCTGGTTCAACATGGCTTTCGCCCCAATGCACCGGCGCGCTGCGGTCGAGCGGCACGTCGAGATCCTCGCCAAGCGCAGCACCGAGGGCCGTCTCATAGCCGCGTTCGACGCTGAGTTGCTCCAGTACCGACGGGAAAAGATCGCCGCTGGCGGCATTGAGGATCTTGGCCAGCGTGCGGGCTTCGGTCTCGATGCCGGCGAGTTCGGCCCTGGCATCCTGCAGCGGCGGACGGGCGGCACTCTCGGTGGCGCGCGCCTCGGCGACCGCCTGTTCGGCAGCAATGGCGCCGGCCTCGGCTTCCTCCAACCGGGCGAGCGCGTCCTCGACCAAAGCGCGCTTCTCGGCGGGATCGGGCAGGCCGGCGACTTTCGAGACGATCTCCGATAGCTCGCGGTCGACATCGGCCAGCTGGCGGGCAAAGCGATCGCGGCGTTCGGCGGTGTCGCGCAGCGTGCGCTCGATCTGGTTGCGCGAGGCGGCGGCCTCTGCTCGTTCGGCGGTCAGCGCCGCGAGCTTTGCTTCGCTTGTTATAAGCGTTGCGCCGGCCTGCTCGAAAGCGGCCCGCGTCGTGGCTTCGCGCTCGGCGGCGCCGGCATTGTCTGAGTTGAGCGTGGCTTCTTCCTCGCGCAGGCGCTCAAGAATATCCGCATTGTCGCGGACCATGCGCTCCTCGCGGGCGATGTCGCCGTCGAGCTGCTGCAGCCGGCGCTCGAGTTCGGCCTGGCGGGCGCGGATGCGGCCTGCCTCCTCCTCGATCTGCGCCTTGGCGATCGACAGGCGCTGGAAGGCGGCAGCCGCGGCGGCCTCGGCATCGCGCAGATCGGGCAGCCGGTGGGCACCGATGCCTTGCTCACGGGCGGCAGCCATCTGGGCGGCGGCGCGGTCGCCGACCAGAGCTGTGGCAACCGCCAATGCCGACCGCGCATCGCCCTCCTGGGTTTTGGCCAAGGTCCAGCGCAGATGCAAGAGCGTGGCTTCCGCCTTGCGGATATCGGCCGACAGGTTCTTGAAGCGCGATGCCTGGCGCGCCTGGCGCTTCAGGCTTTCGATCTGGCTTTCCAGTTCGCCGACGACGTCGTCCAGCCGTTCCAGATTCTGTTCGGCCGCCTTCAGCCGAAGCTCGGCCTCGTGACGGCGGGTGTGCAGGCCGGAAATGCCGGCGGCTTCTTCGAGCAGCGCGCGGCGCGCCTGCGGCTTGGCCTGGATCAGTTCGCCGATGCGGCCCTGTCCGACCATGGATGGCGAGCGCGCGCCGGTCGACTGGTCGGCGAACAGAAGCTGCACGTCCTTGGCGCGGGCTTCCTTGCCGTTGATGCGGTAGAGCGAGCCGGCTTCGCGCTCGATTCGGCGCGACACTTGCAATTCATCGGCGTCGTTGAAGGCGGCGGGCGCGGTCCGGTCGCTATTGTCGAGGAACAGCGTGACTTCGGCGGTGTTGCGGGCCGGGCGCGTTCCCGAGCCGGAAAAGATCACGTCGTCCATGCCGGACGCGCGCATGTTCTTGTATGAGCTTTCGCCCATCACCCAGCGCATCGCCTCGACAAGGTTCGACTTGCCGCAGCCATTCGGCCCGACAATGCCGGTCAGGCCGCGTTCGATGACGAACTCGCCGGGTTCGACGAAGGACTTGAAGCCGAGGAGGCGAAGGCGCGAAAACTTCATTCGCGCCTGCCTGGAAGGCACAAAGGTGCGCTGACGCCAAAGCGCAGTCGCTCCGGCGCCGCCTGGACGTCAGAGCAGAGGGTCGATGATGGCCGATATTTCCTCAATCGACATCGCACCTTTGTAGGTTTTCCCGTTGATGAAGAAGGTCGGTGTCGAGTCGACCTTGAATTCATCGGCGCCGCGCTTCTGGACCGATCTCACATCGTCCAGAAGTTTCTGGTCCGTCAAGCAGGCCTCGAAGGACTCCTGTGTAAAACCGGCGAGCTTGGAGATCTGCAGCAGCGCATCCTTGGTATTGTTGACGCCGACCCAGTTGGCCTGCTGCTTGAACAGCACGTCGACCATCGGGAAATAATTGTCCTTCGAACAGCGCGCCAGCATGAAACCGGCCTCGGCGCTCGGATCGAACGGGAATTCGCGCAGGATGTAACGCGCCTTGCCGGTGTCGATGTATTTGGTCTTCAACTCAGGGAAGGTGGTCGCCGCGAAATGCGCACAATGCGGGCAGGTCATCGACGCATATTCGACGATGGTGACCTTGGCGTCATCCTTGCCGAGCTGCTTGTCGGGCAAAGCGCCGGGCTTCAGCAGTTCGGCCATGTCGACATTGCCGGAAGACTCCGGGACCTTGACGGCGGCCGGAGTGGCAGGCGTCGAAGCAGGCACCGCGGGAGCCGCAGGCTTCACATCCGCTGCTTTGGCATCCTCGCCTGAATCGCTGCATGCGGCGAGCATAGCCACTGCCGGAATGACGGCCAGCGAAGACAGGAGGTTTCTGCGGGACAAGCTACGGTTCATGCGAATCACCTGACTGTGGTTTGATTTTGCAACGCAAAGGCTAGAAAAGGCGAGAGTTGGCGGGAATTAAGGCATCGCCGTCCCCATTCCAATCGCCAAACTCTACATGCAGGATCACGAATGCGCGAGATAGATGACGCGTTCATGACCGACTGATTACCGGTTGATTACCTTGGCCGCTTCCTTTGGCCAAGAATTGTGGCGCCAAGACGCTCCAGCGAGGCGCGCAAGCCTTCATCCTCGATCTTGCCGACGGTATCGGACAATTTGGCCTTTTCGACAGAAGTCAGTGCTCTCGGCGTCAGTTTCGGCCGGGCTTTGTCCCTCAGCACCGGCTTTTGCACGATCCGGATCCTGCCGATCGCGTTGAAGCCGAGAAAGGCATTGACGCGGTTGATGATCTCGCCGGTCTCGTGCTGTAGGTGCAGCGCGGCCATGCCCTCGCAGGCGATGACCAGCACCGCCGGCTCGAACGGATCGTCCTCATGCATGCGGCGCGGCCACTGGATTTTTTCGGGGCGCGAATGGCCGGCGAGCCTGGGGCCGGCGATCTCTTCCCATGACTGCACCAGCCCGATCGAAATGCCGGTCCGCTTGCGCAGCACGGGGTCGAGGATCGCGGTCGCGAGATCGCTCACCGGAACGGGATTGCCGTAAGGCGTTCTCCCTGCCATGTACGTTCTCCAGCCACGCTCCTCACCAGCCTAGAGCCAGCCCGCGATCAATGGCACTGCACGAACAGACCCGCAAGGCCGCATCCGGACCAACTCTATCGGGAGAGATCGCCGCGCGTCTGCTTGCCTGGTACGACGCGCACCATCGCGAACTGCCGTGGCGGATCACGCCGCACGCCGCGGCCGGCGGTGCACGGCCGGACCCCTATCGCATCTGGCTTTCGGAAGTGATGCTGCAGCAGACCACGGTCGAAGCGGTAAAATCCTATTTTCGCGCCTTTGTCGAGAAATGGCCTGATGTGAAGGCGCTGGCGGCTGCGCCGGCCGAGGATGTGATGAAGGCCTGGGCCGGGCTCGGCTATTATTCACGGGCGCGCAACCTCAAGGCCTGCGCCGATCTGGTTGCGAGCCAGGGCGGCCGTTTTCCCGACAACGAAACGGGATTGAGGGAATTGCCGGGGATCGGCGCCTATACGGCGGCGGCGATCGCGGCGATCGCCTTCGACCGTCCGGCGGCGGTCGTCGACGGCAATGTCGAACGTGTCATCTCGCGGCTCTATTCGATCGCAACGCCGCTCAGCGAGGCAAAGCCTGAAATCCGCGCGCTCGTCGAAAGACTGGTTCCGCAGACAAGGCCGGGCGACTTCGCCCAGGCGATGATGGACTTGGGCGCTACGATCTGCACACCAAGACGGCCGCGCTGCATGCTGTGCCCGGTGCGCGAGGATTGCAGCGCCATCCTGTCCGGCGACCCCGAGCGCTTTCCGGTCCGCCTGCCCAAGGTTGACAAACCACTCAGGCGGGGTGCCGCCTTCGTCGTCGAGCGCGGCGACGGCGCCATCCTGCTGCGCAAGCGGCCTGACAAGGGCCTGCTCGGCGGCATGACCGAGGTGCCGACCACAGGTTGGACAGCGCGGATCGACGGCGCAACCACTTCGGAGGCAGCGCCCTTCGCTGCGGACTGGCGGCGCGCCGGAGAGATCGCGCATGTCTTCACCCATTTCGCGCTCGAACTCGAAGTCTTTCACGCTCAAGTGAAAAGTGATGCGCCGGAAGGGCATTTCTGGTCGCTGGCCCATGACATTTCCGGAGAAGCGCTGCCGACGGTCATGAAAAAGGTCATCGAAGCAGCGATACCGGGCGCAACCAAAAAGCACCGCCCCATTGACTAGCATTCGCTTTGAAAGGCCCGAAATGACTGAAATCCGCCATATCGTGTTCGACATCGGTCGCGTCTTGCTCCACTACGATCCGAACATTCCGTTCAGCCGCCTCATTCCCGATGCCGAAGAGCGCAAGTGGTTCTTCGACAATGTCTGCACGCATGACTGGAACATCGAGCAGGACCGTGGCCGGACGTGGGAAGAGGCGGAAGCGCTGCTGATCGCGGATTACCCGGATCATGCTGAAAACATCCGCAATTTCCGACGCTATTGGAACGACATGGTGCCGCATGCCTATGAGGACAGCGTCGCCATCATGCTCGGCCTGATCGAGAGCGGCCGCGACGTGACCATGCTAACGAACTTCGCCGCCGACACGCTTGCCGAGGCAAGACTGCGCTTCGATTTCCTTAGCCGCCCGCGCGGCGTGACCGTGTCGGCCGATATCCGTGAGATCAAGCCCGACCGCGCCATCTACGACCATCACGTCGCCGCGTTCGGTCTCGAACCGTCAGCCACGCTGTTCATCGACGACAGCCCCAGAAATGTCGATGGCGCCAGGGTGGCCGGCTGGAATGCTGTGCTGTTCACAGATGCAAAAACGCTCAAGGCGGACCTTGAGCGGTATGGCATCGCGACCTGAGCTACGCAGAGGGGTCGAAGGTAGCGCTTTATGGCGCCCCCCTCTGCCCTGCCGGGCATCTCCCCCACGAGGGGGGAGATTGGCAGCCTCGCCGACGGCTCTTTCTTACAACGTTGAAGGTTGGCGAAAACAATGAAGCGCGCGATCTCCCCCCTCGTGGGGGAGATGGCCGGCAGGCCAGAGGGGGGCGCCGTAGGGCGCCGACCTTTATGTGGTAGCGTCAGGCCCCTGCCCGTTCCATGCCGAGCCTGGCGATGCGGCGTAGTTCGTCGATCGGGGTCAGGCCGCCCGAGCGCTCATAGTGCCAGAAGGTCCAGCCATTGCAGGCGTCCAGGCCCTGCACTTCGGCGCCGATCTTGTGGATCGAGCCGGCGCTGTCACCGATGGCAACCGTGCCGTCGGCGCGTACCTTGGCCGACCAGCGCTTCTTGGCATCGTAAAGCGTGGCGCCGGGCTGCATAAGCCCGGTATCGATGAGGCTGACAAAGGCGACGCGCGGCTCGGCGCGCTTGCCGGTGAGCACGGCGAGATCGGCGCTTTCCAGCGGCCGCACGGCGTCGATGCGCTCATTGGCGGCGTCGATATAGGCCTGTTCGCGCTCGATGCCGACGAAGTGACGGCCAAGCCGCTTGGCCACGGCGCCGGTGGTGCCGGAGCCGAAAAACGGGTCGAGCACGATGTCGCCCGGCTTGGTCGAGGCCATCATGATGCGGGCGAGCAGCGCTTCCGGCTTCTGCGTCGGATGCAGCTTGTCGCCATTGTCGTTCTTCAGCCGCTCGCCGCCAGTGCAGATCGGGAACAGCCAGTCGGAGCGCATCTGGATGTCGTCGTTCGATGCCTTCATGGCTTCGTAATTGAAGGTGTAGCCCTTGCCCTTCTGATCGCGCGAGGCCCAGATCATGGTCTCATGCGCGTTCTGGAAGCGGCGACCGCGGAAATTCGGCATTGGGTTGGTCTTGCGCCAGACGACATCGTTGAGAATCCAGAAGCCGAGATCCTGCATCTTGGCGCCGACGCGGAAGATGTTGTGATAGGAGCCGATGACCCAGATGGTGCCATTGGGCTTCAGCACGCGGCGCGCCGCCAGGAGCCAGGCGCGGGTGAAGGCGTCATAGGCCTCGAAGCTCTCGAACTGGTCCCAGTCGTCGTCGACGGCGTCGACCTTGGACTGGTCGGGCCGGTGCAAATCGCCGTCGAGCTGCAGATTGTAAGGCGGATCGGCGAAGATGACGTCGATGGATTTTTCCGGCAGCCGGTCGAGCGCGGCGACGCAATCGCCCTTGAGGATCGTGTCCAGCCACTCGGATTGCTGGGGGGCGTGGGAGAGGTCGGCGAGAAGACGCACGGCAGACATTTTTACACCCAAGGCACGCGTTACTGTTTACTCCCCGTTATGGTTACCGATCAGCGTAAATATTCGGTGAAGGACGCAACAGGCCAGGCAGCCCTGAGGTCGTCAGTTTGCGCAGCCCGGCCCGTTGGTGTATGTCGCGCCGCTTGAGCCTTGCCGGGCCTCCATCACCCTCCCTCGTTCGGATTGCCATGCCCCAGCCAGACCTTGTCATCTTCGATTGCGACGGCGTGCTCGTCGATTCCGAAATCATCGCAGCCCGCGTCGAGGCCGAATTGCTGACCTTGGCCGGATATGAAATCTCGGCCGAGGAATACGCCGAAACCTATGCCGGACTGACCTTCAAGGACATCATGATGCGGGTCGAGGCAAAATCCGCGATCCCGTTCCAGGCCTCGATGATCGACCGGGCCGAAGAGCTCGTCGACCGCAAACTGCGCAGCGACGTGCGCGCCATCGACGGCGTGCGCGAGGCGGTCGCGGCGGTGACCGCGCCGCGCTGCGTCTGCTCGAACTCACGCTTGGAGCGGATCGAGTTCATGCTGGAGAAAGTGGGCCTGCTGCCGTTCTTCGCCGGCCGGATTTTTTCAGCGCTGGAAATACCAAGCAAGAAAACCAAGCCCGCGCCGGATGTGTTCCTGATTGCGGCGGAGCAACTCAACGCCGATCCGGCAAACACCTTCGTCATCGAGGATTCGGTGCACGGCGTCACCGGCGCCAGGGCCGCTGGCATGCGCGTGATCGGCTTCACCGGCGCCGCGCACAGCTATCCCGGCCATGCCGATGTGCTGACCGAAGCCGGCGCCGAAACCGTCATCCGCCGCTGGGCCGAACTGAAAAGTGTGATTGCCGCTCTGTCGGAGTGGTCGGACGCCTGAACCGATCAGTCCTTGGCTTTGGCCGACCTGGCCGGTTTCTTCTTAGCCCTGTTGTAGGCAATCGCGGCGCGGACGAGCGCTTTCAGCGCATCCGCATCGATCACGTCGCCCTCCGACACATCGATGGCGCGCCACACCTTGCCGTTGAGCCCGTTGTTGAACAGCCTGTCGGGATCCGGCAGGCTGGCGCCGTGAGAAAAGGTCAGCTTCACCTTGTCCTTGTGAGCGTTGCCGACGGCGATCATGCCGTCGCGTGACCATACCGGGCTGCCCATCCACTTCCACTCCTCGATGATTTCCGGGTCGGCGTCGAGGATGGTCTTGCGCAGGCTGGCCAACGTCTTGCCCCGCCAATCGTCCAGCTCCCGGATTCGGGCATCTATCCGCTCGGAGGCAGAGGCGCCTCCCTCATCCTTGCTCGACATGCTGATCTTCATGGTCTGCCTCCGTTCGCATCTTATCGCCGGGCAATCGGCTGGCCTGCTTCACCCAGGAGGCGAAGCGGGCTTCGTCGATCTCTTCGCCTTCATGGATGTCGAGATAGCGCACTTCCTTTTGCCTGGAACCGCCGGGAGGCACAGGATCGAGCGACGTGCCGCGAAAGAAGGCGACTTTGACGTATCTGGTGAAGCAATGCAGGCTGAGGAACCAACCCTCGCCCTCGATGCCATAGAACGGTGAGTTCCACTTCACCGCCTTGCAGACGCCGGGGACGGCGCTGACGATAAGTGCGTCGATCCAGCGCCCGACATCGCTTTTCCAGCCCGGCATGGCAGCAATATAGGCCTGCACCGGAGCGTCCCCATAGGCCTTCGGGATCTGCGGGTTGCCGCCCGAAAGCAGGACCGGCTTTTCCGGCTTGTCTGGCGCCGGTTTTGCGACCTTCGATTTTCCCGGCGCCTTGGCCATGTCCTACCCTTGCGCGCCCTGCTCGCCACGCGATCTCGCGACGTAAGGCAGCACGAACATGTAGAGGCCGCTGAACAGCAGCAGGAATAGCGGCAGCAGCGGCGAATAGACCACCCAGGCCGGAGGTTGCCCGAACGCCATGGTGATGAAATTGGCTGCCACGGTCAGCGTGAAGATGATCGACAGCCAACGATGGGTTTGACGTATCCATTTGCTCAAGTTCATTGCAACTTCCTCTTGAAACCAGCGCCTACCAACGCGCCAGTTGGGTGATCTGGATGAGATTGCCGCAGCTGTCGTTGAGCTGGGCGATAGTCGAGCCGGTCACTTCTGTCGGCGCCATGGCGAACGCACCGCCGCGTCCCTTGATGCGCTCGTAATCACCCTTGACGTCGTCGGTGAACAGCATGAGCGCGGGCTGCCCCTGCTTGAAGATGGCCTGCTGGTAGGCCTTGGCGGCCGGGTTGTCGTTGAGCGCCAGCTGTAGCTCGGCTCCCTCGGGCTCATCGGGTGAGATGACGGTCAGCCAACGAAAAGGCCCATTGCTGAAGTCGGCCTTCACGGCAAAGCCCAGCACGTCGGTGTAGAAGCGCAGTGCGTTGTCCTGGTTGTCCACATAGACGCTGGTCAGCTTGATCTTCATCGATTTACTCCTTTTTGCATTCGGTGCCCCGCGATCAGGGCATGGTACCGGCAGGCTTCAATCCGGCTTCGCCAGGACCTGCTCCAGCTTGGTGAGGAATTGCTGCCACCCGGCCCTGGCGCCGCCATAGGCCTGCTTCTGGCTCGGATGGAAGCCCGACTGCTCGACGCGCAGATGGGTTCCCGAGCTCGTGGGCGTGAGCGTGAACGTCACCACGCTCGTCAGATTGTAGGCGGCATCCTCATGCGCAAAATCCCAGCTGTAGGACAGCGTCCTGTTTTGCTCGACGGCGAGAACCTCGCAGTCGAGCACGCCGCCCCAGTCGCCGCGAAGATTGAAGCTGTGGCCGACGACAGGCTTGAAATCGTTCTTCATGAGCCATTCCTCAATCAGATGCGGCTGCGTCAACGCGCGCCAGATCTTCTCCGCCGGCCAGGATATTTCACGTTCGACGACGACGGTGCGCAGCTCGGGATTGCTCACTGGTCCATCCTTTTCAGCAGGCTCTCGAGATCATCGAAGCGGCTCTCCCAGAATCCAGTCATTTGAACTGTCCAGTCGGTCAGCGGGCCAAGTGCCGCGGGCTGGGCGCTGTAGTGGGTCTGGCGTCCGGCGTGGCGGTCACGCACCAGGCCGGCCAGCTTCAGGACGCCGAGATGCTTCGACACCGCCGGTTGCGAGACCCCGGACTGCGCCGTCAGCGCCCCCACGGTCTGCTCACCTTGGCGGCACAAGCGCTCGAAGATGGCCCGCCGGGTCGGGTCGGCAAGCGTTCTGAACAAAGTATCGTGGGCGTCCGGCATCGGGATCAATAACCTGCGAGCTATTGATTGACGTATAACCGCCGGGATATGGATGAGTCAAGTGCGCTGGCGGAATGGATCGAGATTAAAGCGCAGACGCGACCTGCCGCAGGCGCACGCCTGCAGGATTACGATCGGATCGTTTGGATCTTTCAAAGAGTTGACCGGCACCGTCGCAGCAGCGACGGTGCCCAGGCGCTTAGTTCGTCGCGGGAGCGCGCTTCTTTTTCTTGCCGGACTTCTTGTCCGCCGCCGCCGGCGCGGTGTCGTCATAGCCGGCATAGACAGTGTAATCCCGGGCGGAGGGTTCGGGCACGACGACGTTGGGATCGGTGAACACGAATTGGGTGGCGGTCGAGGGATCGCTGACCTGGATCTGATAGGGGTGAATTTGCGAATAAAGCACGTCGGGGCCGTGCATGACGGCAATGCGGATCGGCATGGTGATGGTGCCGGGGGCGAACAGCGGTCCCGGCACGATCTTGCCGGCAACGCCAACCTTCATCGTCAACTGGCCGTTGGCACGGCTGCAATCGCGGCTCACATCGCTGATCGAGGCCTGGTAGATGATCTTGGCCGGATCCTTGTTCGGATCGACGATGGAGCCGTCAGGCGCCGTCTGCGCGGCGGCAGCGGCCTCGGCATCCTGTGTTGCATCAGCCTTTTTCTTTTTCGGCTGCGGCGCGCCCTTGGCGTAGGTATTGAAGTATGCGGTGCCGTCACGCACCGTCACTTTCGGGCAGTAGGCCTGCAACTGGCTGGCGAGAACCTTGGGATCCTGAGGCGGTATTGGCGCATTCGGGTCGGTCTTCTTGCCGAAACCGAGATTGAGGATGCCATTGTCGCTCGATTGGCAACCGGCGGCGGCAAGCATAAAGCCGGTGAGCGCCAGACCCGCGACAAAGCGACGGTTGAACTTATGAAACGCCATGAAACTGCACTTCCCTCTCGCAAAGTTGGTGACGTATAGCAACGCCACGGCAAAAATGCGACTGAGGCGGCTCGGAAAATTAACCAATTGCCGTGGATGAACCCGGCGGCAGCAATGGACCTTTGACGATGCGCTATGTGAGTACCCGCGGGGATGCGCCCGTGCTTGGATTTGCCGACGCGGTGCTGGCGGGGCTGGCCCGCGACGGCGGGCTTTATGTGCCGCAGACATGGCCGCAGTTTTCGGCAGCCGAGATCCGCGCCATGCGCGGCCTGCCCTATGCGGACCTCGCCATCCGCGTGCTGACGCCCTTCCTCGGCGGCGAGATCGCCGCACCCGTCTTCGAGCGCCTGGTGCGAGAAGCCTATGCCACCTTCCGCCACCGGGCCGTCTGCCCGCTGGTGCAGACCGGCGCCAACACGTTCATCCTCGAGCTCTTCCACGGTCCGACGCTGGCCTTCAAGGACGTTGCCATGCAGCTGCTTGCCCGGCTGATGGACCATGTACTGACTGAGCGTGGCCAGCGCGCCACCATCGTCGGCGCGACCTCGGGTGACACTGGCGGCGCCGCCATCGATGCCTTCGCCGGCCGCGACCGAACTGACATTTTCGTGATGTTCCCGCATGGCCGCGTCTCGCCGGTGCAGCAGCGGCAGATGACGACATCGACTGCCGCCAACGTCCAGGCGCTGGCGATCGAAGGCAATTTCGACGATTGCCAGGGCCTGCTGAAGGATATGTTCAACGATCATCGTTTTCGTGATCGCGTGTCGCTGTCGGGCGTCAATTCGATCAACTGGGCCCGCATCATGGCCCAGATCGTCTATTATTTTTCCTCGGCGCTTTCGCTCGGCGCGCCGGACAGGCCGGTCTCCTTTACCGTGCCGACCGGCAATTTCGGCGATATTTTCGCCGGTTACGCCGCCAAGAAGATGGGCCTGCCGATCGAGCGGCTGATCGTCGCCACCAACGACAACGACATATTGGCGCGCACTTTCGCGACCGGTGAATACCGCACCAAGGGTGTGTTTGCGACGACGTCGCCATCGATGGACATCCAGGTATCGTCGAACTTCGAGCGACTGCTGTTCGAGGCCTGCGACCGTAACGCAGAGACGGTGCGGCGTTACATGGCCGGCCTCAAGCAATCCGGCGCCTTCACCATCGAGACCGCAGAAATCGACCGGATGCGGTCCGAATTCGACGCCGGACGCGCTGATATGGACGAGGTTGCCGCCACCATCCGTTCAACGCTCGAATCCAGCAATTATCTGCTCGATCCGCACACGGCCGCGGCCGTGCATGTCGCCGCCGGCAAGGCTGACGGTGCAGTGCCGATGGTGGTGCTGGGCACGGCGCACCCGGCCAAGTTCCCGGCCGCGGTCGAAGCCGCCTGCGGCGTGTCGCCGGCCCTGCCCGCATGGCTGGGGTCCTTGATGTCAGCCGACGAAAAGTACACGGTACTTCCATCCGACCTGAAAATGGTGGAAGATTACGTGAGCCGCCACTCAAGGGCAGCGCGTTAGGGAGTACTTGCCATATGGGTGTTGAGGTAAGCCGTCTGTCGAACGGCCTGACAGTCGCCACCGAAACCCTTCCAAGCCTCGAATCCGTTGCCCTTGGCGCCTGGGTCAAGTCCGGCGCCCGCAATGAGCGTGACGACGAGCACGGAATGGCCCATCTGCTCGAGCATATGGCCTTCAAGGGTACGAAAAGGCGGACGGCCTTCGAGATCGCCTCGGAAATCGAGGATGTCGGCGGCGAGATCAATGCCGCCACATCAGTCGAGACGACGTCCTATTACGCCAGGGTGCTGTCCGACGATGTGCCGCTGGCGGTGGATATCCTTGCCGATATCCTGCAGGAGTCCGAATTCGACCCGGAGGAACTGGAGCGCGAGCAGCATGTGATCCTGCAGGAGATCGGCGCCGCGCACGACACGCCCGACGACATCGTCTTCGACCGTTTCACCGAGACCGCCTTCCGCCACCAGACGATCGGCCGCTCGATCCTCGGCACGCCGGAAACCGTCAAATCCTTCACCTCCAAACAGCTGCATGATTTCATCGAGCGCCAATATGGCGCCGAGAAGATGGTGATCGTGGCGGCAGGCGACATCAAGCACGACAATTTCGTGCGCGAGGTCGAAAAGCAGCTCGGCGGTTTCCGCAGCAAGTCCGACAGCACGATGCCGCAATATGCGCAGTATGTCGGCGGCGATTTCCGCGAGGATCGCGACCTGATGGACGCGCAGATCGTGCTCGGCTTCGAAGGCCGAGCCTATCATGTGCGCGATTTCTACGCTTCGCAGGTGCTGTCGATGATCCTCGGCGGCGGCATGTCGTCCCGGCTGTTCCAGGAGGTCCGCGAAAAGCGTGGCCTGTGCTATTCGGTCTATGCCTTCCACTGGGGTTTTTCCGATACCGGCATCTTCGGCGTTCATGCCGCGACCGGGCAGAGCGACATTGCCGAACTGGTTCCGGTCATTATCGACGAGCTGCAGAAGGCCGGCGAGAATATCCTTCAGGAAGAGCTCGACCGCGCCCGCGCGCAATACCGCGCCGGCCTGATCATGTCGGCTGAAAGCCCGGCCAGCCGCGCCTCGCAGATCGCCAGGCAGCTGCTTCTGTTCGGCCGGCCGATCGCCAAGGAGGAGTTGATGGAACGGCTGTCGGCGCTGACCGTCGAGCGGCTGACCGACCTTTCGTCCCGGCTGTTTTCGACCAAGCCGACGCTGACCGCGGTTGGACCGGTGGGTACGCTCGCGCCCTATGAGGCGATTCTCGATTCGCTTGCGGGCACGCACACCACGGCCCGCAAGCTCGCCGTCTAAGCCTTCAAGCGCCGGTGTTCGCGCTCCCTTTCTTTCGCCGTGACCTGCCGGCACTGAAAGGCGACCGGGTCATGCTGCGCGTGCCCTACACCAACGACTATCGCGAATGGTCAGCGGTGCGCGGCGAAAGCCGTGCCTTCCTCGAACCGTGGGAGCCGCGCTGGACGCCCGATGAACTCGACCGCACCGCCTGGCGGCTGCGCATCGGCCGCTACCGCGAAGACTATGCGCAGGGGACAGCCATCGCCTTCTTCATCTTCGAGAAGGCGAGCGGCAAGCTTGCCGGCGGCATTACGCTCGGCAATATCCGCCACGGCGTCTCGCAAAGCGGCCATGTCGGGTACTGGATCGGGGAGCGGTTTGGCGGCCGCGGCCTGATGACCGACGCGGTCAAGGTGGTCTGCCGCTTCGCCTTCGATACGCTGAGGTTGCACCGGATCGAAGCTGCCTGTATTCCCGACAATATCCGGTCGATCCGCGTGCTTGAAAAAGCCGGATTCCGGCGCGAAGGACTTCTGCGATCCTACCTCAGGATCAACGGCATCTGGCAGGACCACTACCTCTACGCCCAGATCGCGGACGATCCGCCGGGCGCTGGAACGAAGGACTGATTTTTGACGAATTTCCTGCGAAACGGGTCGCTGTTGGCCTTTGTTCTGGCGGCTGTCGTCACGCTTTGCGCGGCGCTCCCGGCCTTCGCCGTCGAACCGATCAAGATTGCCCGCGACGACGTAGCGCTCGACCTGTCGCGCGCCGTCGAGATCTACCGCAACCAGGGCGAAAACTTCCAGGTGTCGACCGCGCCCGGCCCCGACGGCATCGTGCGGCGCATCGAGGTCGAGGCCAATGACGCGCGATCGAGCGGTGACTGGGCGGTGTTTGCGCTCGCCAACACCACCGACCAGCAGCTCGACCGGCTGATCGTGGCGCCGCATTTCCGGTTGGTGAACTCCGGCATCTTCTGGCCCGATCTTGGCGCCACCCGCATCGCCGCGATCACACCCAGCGAGGGCTTTGCGCTCGACCGCCAGTCAAGCTCCGACGCCGACGTGTTCCGGGTGACGCTGAACCCGGGAACGGTGATCACCTTCATCGCCGAACTCGCCTCGCCGAAGCTGCCGCAGGTCTATCTATGGGAGCCGGAAGCCTACAAGGACTCGGTCAATTCCTATACGCTGTTCCGCGGCATCGTCATCGGTATCGCCGGGCTGCTGGCGCTCTTCCTGACCATCCTTTTCGTCGTCAAGGGAACCTCGATGTTTCCGGCGACAGCCGCACTTGCGTGGGCGGTACTTGCCTATATCTGCGTCGATTTCGGCTTTCTAAACAAGATCATAGAGATATCGCCCGGCAACGAGCAGATGTGGCGGGCGGGAACGGAGGTGGCGCTTGCGGCGACCTTCGTGGTGTTCCTGTTCGCCTATCTCAACCTCAACCGGTGGCACGGCCATTTCAGCTATGGCGCGCTGGTCTGGATCCTCGGCCTGGTGCTGATTGCGGGTGTGGCCATCATCGATCCGGCCGTCGCCGCCGGTATTGCCCGGCTGTCCTTCGCCGCCACCGCGCTGACCGGGCTCGGCCTGATCATCCTGCTGGGTCTTCGTGGTTACGACCGTGCGATCATGCTGGTGCCCAGTTGGGTGATGGTGCTGCTATGGCTGTGCGGGTCGTGGATGGCGATCACCGGCATGCTCGACAACGACATCGCCCAGCCGGCATTGGGCGGCGGGCTGATCCTGATCATCCTTTTGATCGGCTTCACCGTCATGCAGCATGCCTTTGCCGGCGGCGCGCTGCATCAGGGCCTGTTCTCCGATCTCGAGCGCCAGGCGCTGGCCGTGGCCGGCTCCGGCGACACGGTGTGGGACTGGGACGTGCTGCGCGACCGCGTCGTCACCAAGCCCGACGTCAGCATCCAGCTTGGCCTGGCGCCCAACAGCCTGGGGGGTGCGGCCCGCAACTGGCTGCCGGTGCTGCATGCCGACGACCGCGACACGTTCCGCACCACCCTCGACGTGGTGCTCGAACATCGGCGCGGCCGGGTCTCGCAGAATTTCCGCCTGCGCGGCGCCGACGGGCACTACCACTGGTTTTTGCTTCGGGCGCGGCCGGTGATCGGCTCGGACGGCGAAGTGATTCGCTGCGTCGGCACCATGGTCGACGTCACCGAGCAGAAAAAGTCCGAGGAAAGGCTGCTGCACGATGCCGTTCACGACAATCTGACCGGCCTGCCCAACCGCGAACTTCTGATGAACCGGCTGGAAGCCATCATCTCGATCGCGCGCACCGAAGAGAAGGTGCGCCCGACCGTCTTCGTCATCGACATCGACCGTTTCAAGCAGGTCAATGACGGGCTTGGCATCTCGGCCGGCGACACCATCCTGCTCACCATTGCGCGCCGTTTGCACCGGCTGTTGAAACCGAAGGATTCGCTGTCGCGCTTTGCCGGTGACCAGTTCGCCCTGATGCTGCTCTCCGAACAGGAACCCTCCCGCATCGCGGCGGTGGCAGACGCCATCAAGCACGCCATCAACAACCCGATCACCTTCGCCAAGCGCGAGATCGTGCTGACTGCCTCGATCGGCCTGATCACCTGGACCTCGGCGCAGACTTCGGCAGAAGACATGGTCAAGGACGCCGAGCTTGCCATGCACCAGGCCAAGCGCTTCGGCGGTGACAGGATCGAGCCGTTCCGGCCGGCCTTCCGCACCGTCGGCACCGACCGGCTGCAATTCGAATCCGATCTGCGCCGCGCCATCGAGCGGCGTGAGTTCACCCTTGCCTACCAGCCGATCGTACGGCTGGAGGACGGCAGCATTGCCGGCTTCGAGGCGCTGCTGAGGTGGGACCATCCGCGCCGCGGCATGATCCCGCCGGGCGATTTCATCCCGGTCGCCGAAAGCTGTGGCCTGATCGTGCAGCTTGGGCTGTTTGCCATGCAGCAGGCGGCCGAAGACCTCGCCGGTTGGCAAAAGCAGATCGGCGACACGCCGCTGTCGGTGTCGGTCAATCTGTCCAGCCGCCAGCTGATCCGCCGCGACCTGGTCAGCGATGTCCGCTCGGTCATCGCCCGCGCCAATCTGAAGCCGCGCTGCTTCCGGCTCGAACTTACCGAATCGCTGGTCATGGACAATCCAGAGCAAACCTCGCATGTGCTGACCAAGCTCAAGCAGCTCGGCATCGGCCTGTCGCTGGACGATTTCGGCACCGGCTATTCCTCGCTCGCCTATCTGACCCGCTTCCCCTTCGACACCATCAAGATCGACAAGAGCTTCGTCGACGACGCGACGCCGAAGCGGGCGGTGCTGCTCAAATCCATGGTCAACATGGCGCATGAACTCGGCCTGTCGGTGGTGGCCGAGGGCATTTCCGACGAAAGCGATGCGCTGGAATTGCGCCAGATGGGCTGCGAATATGTGCAAAGCTTCATGTTCGGCGCGCCGATGCCAGGCGACCAGGTGCTGAAGGCGTTGAAAGAGCAGTACCCGATGACGCAGGCGTGATGGGTGAGGCATGCGTCGTGCAGGCGCGTGGTTACATTGGAATGAACCCCGAAAATTAGCTGAAGCGACCGCGCCTTCGTCATCCTAGGGCGAAGCAAGGAGCGCAGCGACGCGGCGCAGACCCTAGGATGACGAAAGTGGCGGGCGGCTTCGGCTAGTCGCGAAGGTTCGGCGGAACGTCGGCGAAGGCGAGGCTTCAGGCGTGCCCCGCGGCCAGGCTCAAATGCGCCAGATCAATCCCGATCGATGCCAGGATGCGGTCGTACTTCCGCTCGATGTCGGCGTCGAACAGCAGCTCCGGCGTGGCCGGACAGGTCAGCCAGCCATTCTCGGCGATCTCGGTTTCCAGCTGGCCGGCGCCCCAGCCGGAATAGCCGAGCGCCATCAATGCGCGCCGCGGGCCGCGGCCGGACGAGATGGCGCGCAATATGTCGACCGTCGCGGTCAGGCAGATATCGTCGGAGACGGTGAGCGAGGATTCCACCCGGTAGTCGCCCGAGTGCAGGACGAAGCCGCGGCTACGGTCGACGGGGCCGCCATTGCGCACGACGAAGTCGCGAGCCTGCGCCGGCAGCCTGATCGCCTCCTGCTCGTTCATGATGCCGAGCTGCACCAGAAGATCGGGAAACAGCATCTGTTGCGTCTGGTTGATGATCAGGCCCATGGCGCCTTCATCGCTGTGCGCACAGATGTAGATGACCGAGCGCGTGAAGCGATCGTCCTTCATGCCGGGCATGGCAATCAGAAACTGGTCGTCAAGAAAGCCGCGTCCACCGGCCGTCTTTTTGTGGCGCAACAAGTCCATGGACGGGAGCGTAACGCGTTTCCGGTACGCCGAAAAGATGCGCCGCGTGGGATTCGGCCAAAGCCCAATGGTTGGAACAACTGGATCTTGAGTGCGAACTTCGCTCGGCCGATTGCTTGAACCCAACTGTTCCTTGCCCGAAGGTCACGCAAATATGATACGCAGAGCGCCATGAAAACATTGCGCGGCCATGAACTGACGATCAAATCAACGCCATGCAAAGCTTGAAAATCCTGCTGCTCGGCGCCGCCATCGGATGCGGAGCAGCCCTTCCCGCCGCCGCCTCGTCTTCCGACTGGTACAACAGCGAAGGCGGCAAGGTGCGGCTGGTGACAACAGGCAAGGCCGACGAGGCCGGTCGCATACAGGGCGTGCTCGACATCGCGCTCAAGCCCGGCTGGAAGACTTATTGGCGCGATCCGGGCGACGCCGGCGTGCCGCCGCAGATCGACGTTTCGGCCAGCACCAACATCACCGATGCGGCGTTTTCCTTCCCGCCGCCGCAGCGCCATGACGACGGCTACGGCAAATGGGCCGGCTACAGCCATCCGGTCTCGCTGCCGGTGACATTCACTTTGTCGTCGCCTGGGGATGCGGCCGTCATCGATGCCGACATCTTTCTTGGCATCTGCGAGACGATCTGTATTCCGGTGCAGACGCGGCTGAGCGTCGATCCCGCCGCCGATCCCGACAATGCCGAGGATGCGGCGCTGGTGAAGGCTGCACTCGCCACCTTGCCCGCGCCTGCCAAGCCCGATTTCGGGATCAAGGTGCTGCCGGGCGACCATGAGACGCTGATCGTCGAGGCGACTTTTCCCGGAGATCCGGAGGCGGCGGATTTATTCGTCGCCGGGGGACGCGATTATATGTTCGGGGCGCCTGCACGCAGCGAAAAGGACGGCCGGCTGGTATTTACCATTCCGATCCTCGACCGGCCGTCGACGACACCGACCGATGGCGGGTTGTATTACACCCTGACAAGTGCCGAAGGCGCGGTCGAGGGCGTTCTGCCGTTCCCCTGATACCGAACCCGATCAGGGCTTTCCCTTGATCCAGGCCTTGTCGGCGGTTGCGGGAGATGCCCGATTTCGCTATCGCAAGAAACCTTCCCTGCTTTTCACACGAGGACCATCATGACGATTGCCGTTGGCGACAAACTGCCCGATGCGACCTTCAAGGAAATGACCGCCGACGGCGCCAAGGTGATCACCTCGGCCGAGATTTTCGCGGGCAAGAAGGTCGTGCTGTTCGGCGTTCCAGGCGCCTTCACGCCGACCTGCAGCAACAATCATCTGCCGGGCTATCTCGAGAACCACGATGCCATCCTGGCCCGCGGCGTCGACACCATCGCCGTCGTGTCCGTCAACGATGTCCATGTCATGGGCGCCTGGGCGAATTTCACCGGCGGTCAAGGCAAGATCCTCTATCTCGCCGACGGCAATGGCGACTTCGCCAAGTCGATCGGCCTCGACTCCGACTATTCCAGCGGCGGCATGGGATTGCGCTCGAAGCGCTTCTCGATGATCGTCGACAACGGCAAGGTCACGGCGCTCAATGTCGAGACCAAGCCAGGAGTCGACACGTCGGGTGCCGCTCACATTCTGAGCCAGCTCTAAACCGCGGCCGCCTCGGCTCATGAGCGCCATGGCCTGACGACCACGCGCTTCCGGCCGGATTGCCTGCTTTGGGGGACATCGACGATGTTTGACATCATCTGGCGCAGCATTGCGATCGGCATCGGCGCCACCGTGCTGATGGATCTTTGGGCGCTGTTCCTGCATCTGGCGCTCAGTCAGCCGCGACCGAACTGGGGGCCGCCCGGCCGCTGGGTCTGGCACCTTAGGGAAGGCAAGGTTTTCCACGACGATATCGCCCAAGCAGCACCCTATGCGCATGAGCAGGCGCTGGGCTGGGCTTTCCACTATGTCACCGGCATCGTCTACGGCTTCATCCTGGTGGCGCTGGTGGGCACGGCATGGCTGGACGCACCGACCTTTCTGCCGGCCTTCATCCTCGGCATGGTCACCATCAGCGCCGGCTGGTTCCTGCTAGCGCCGGGCATGGGCGCCGGCTGGGCTGCCTCAAAGCGCCCCAACGCGATGCAGATCCGCGCCTTCAACGTGATCTCGCACACGGTGTTCGCGCTCGGCCTCTACGGCACGGCCCTGCTGATCCGCTGAGGACAGGTTCTATTCGCGCGGCTTCATCGCGGCAACGGTATCGATGATCTCCTGACATCCGCTTTAGCGCGGCGCCAGACTAGCTATCGGCCGCCAGCCGTGGACGACGCGGCGCGTGCCGACATCATAGGCGAAGTAATTACCACCGCCGGCCGGCTGATCCGCCTCGCGGCTGATTGCGCGGCCGCTGAGCGAGAGCAGCAAGAGCGTTCCTACGCCGCCATGGCCGACGAAGGCAATGTCGCCGCCATCCGCAGCACCCAGCACCGTTTCGACCTCGCTGACAATGCGTTGTTGGGCATCGATGGCCCGCTCCCAGCCGCGGATGCTTTTGTGCGGGTTGGCGAAGAACTGGTCGGCGACCGCCTCGAACTCCGGCGGCGGCAGGAAGCCGGTTGCCGACCGATCGTTCTCGTGCATGCGCTCCCGCACCTCGACCGCGAGGCCGAGGTGTTTGCCAAGGATCTCGGCGGTTTCGATCGCCTTGCGTTCGGCCGACGAGACGACCCGCCGGATCGACCCGACCCATGGCTGCTCGAGCATGGCTGATGCTCGAGCCCGTCCGATCTCGGACAGCCCCCAGTGCGGCACGGGAACGTTGGCATCGATCTGAACCTGGGGATGGGCGATGTAGTATACGATCGGCATGAGTGAGGTCTCCTGCCGGTAGCTTGAGCTCAATAGCTCTGGGTCGAGCGCCGTGCCCGTGGCGCCGCAGGCTGCTTCTCGGATGCCGCCGGCTTCAGCGCCGCTTTCGGCGCCGCAGGTTTGGCTGAGCCCCTCTTGAACGGCGCCATGCCTTCCCTTGCGAGTTCGTCGGCGCGTTCGTTCTCGGTGTGGCCGGCATGGCCCTTGACCCAGTTCCAGGTCACCTTGTGGCGCCGATTGGCCTCATCCAGCGCCTGCCACAGTTCACCGTTCTTGACCGGCTTCTTGTCAGCGGTCTTCCAGCCGTTTTTCTTCCAGCCGTGGATCCATTTGGAGATACCGTCCATGACATATTTGCTGTCGGTGTGAAGCTCGACGGCGCACGGCTCCTTCAGCGCATTCAGCGCCGAGATGGCGGCCAGCAGCTCCATGCGGTTATTGGTCGTCTCGGCCTCGCCGCCCGACAATTCCCTGGTCTTGCCGTTGAAGCGCAGGATGGCGCCCCAGCCGCCGGGACCGGGATTGCCCGAGCAGGCACCGTCGGTGAAGATTTCAACCTGCTTGGTCATGTCAGTCCGTATTCCGAAGGCGACTTGATCGCGCGGTGGAAGCGCATGCGGCGGATATATTCGGTCGGATCGCGCTTCATGACCAGCCCGCCCTCGGGAACGGTCAGCCAGTCATAGAGCCGAGTCAGCATAAAGCGCAGCGCCGAGCCGCGCGAAAGCATCGGCAGCGCTGCTTTCTCGCCATCGCTCAAAGGCCGCACGCTCTGATAGCCGGCCAGCAGCGCCGTGCCTTTGGTCAGGTTGAAGGAGAAATCCTTCTCGAAACACCAGGCGTTGAGACAGGTGGCGACGTCATAGGCGTAGAGGTCGTGGCAGGCGAAATAGAAGTCGATGAGGCCGGACAGTTTCTCGCCGAGGAAGAAGACATTGTCGGGAAACAGATCGGCATGGATGATGCCTGCCGGCAGGCCCTGCGGCCAATGGCGTTCGAAATCCGCGAAATCCGCGTCGACCTCGGCCGCCAGTCCCGGCTCGACCTCGTCGGCTCGGTCGCGCGAGGCATTCCAGAGTTTGCGCCAGCCCTCGATGGCCAGTGCGTTGTCACGCGTCATCGCAAAATCCTGCCCGGCCAAATGCAGTGCGGCGAGGGACTTGCCGACCTCCGCGCAATGCGCCGCTGTCGGCCGCCGCAGCGACAGGCCTTCGAGGAAGGTGATGATGACCGCGGGCCGGCCGGCCAGCGTGCCGATGACGGTGCCGTCATGCGCGGTCACCGGCAGCGGACAGGAAATGCCTTTGCGGGCGAGATGGCCCATCAGGCCGAGGAAGAACGGCAGGTCGGCCTTGTCGACGCGCTTCTCGTAGAGCGTCAGTATGTAAGAGCCGCTTGAGGTGTGCAGCAGGAAATTCGAATTCTCCGTGCCTTCGGCGATACCCTTGTAGGACAAGAGTTCGCCGACTGGATATGCCCTCAGGAACGCGCCGAGTTCGCCCTCATTGACGTCGGTGTAGACCGCCATGGCCTGTTCACGCGGCTCCGTTGACGAAGGCCATGTCGGCCCGCGTCAGTTCTACATCGCGCAGAACCCGCATGACTGGAAAATCCTCCGTTTCGGTGGCCGTGATCGCCAGGTCGATGTTCACCTCGAAGCGCTGGCGGAAGGCGTCGATGATCTCGTCGACGATGATCTCCGGCGCCGACGCGCCGGCAGACAGGCCGAGCGTCGAGATATTTGTGATGTCATTCCACGGAATTTCGGCGGCGCGCTGTACGAGAAGCGACATGGTGGCGCCGGCGCGCTCCGCCACTTCGACAAGACGGCGCGAATTGGAGGAATTGGGCGCACCGACGATCAGATAGAGATCGGCGCCGGCGGCGGTTTCCTTGACCGCTTCCTGGCGGTTGGTGGTGGCGTAGCAGATCGATTCGGCGGCCGGTGCATGCAGTTGCGGGAAGCGCTCCTGCAGCACCCGCAATATGCCGGCAGTGTCTTCGACCGACAACGTTGTCTGGCTTACGAAGCCGAGCGCTTCCGGGTCGGCGGGGGCAAAGGTCCCAGCGTCGGCTTCGGTCTCGATCAGCGTGACGGCGCCTTCAGCCAGTTGGCCCATGGTGCCGATCACTTCGGGATGGCCGGCATGGCCGATCAGAAGCACATGGCGGCCGAGCCGCTGATGGCGCATCGCCTGCTTGTGCACCTTGGACACCAGCGGGCAGGTGGCGTCGAGATAGAAGAGCTCGCGTGCCTTGGCGTCGGCCGGCACCGATTTCGGCACGCCGTGGGCCGAGAAGACAACCGGCGACTTGCGGTGCTCGGCCGGGATTTCCGAGAGTTCCTCGATGAAAACCGCGCCAAGGCTTTGCAGGCCCTCGACGACATAGCGGTTGTGCACGATCTCGTGGCGGACATAGACCGGCGCGCCGTATTTCTTCAACGCCAGCACGACGATCTGGATCGCGCGGTCGACACCGGCGCAAAAGCCGCGCGGCTGGCAGAGCCGGATCGTCAGCGGTGGTTTTGTGGCGGTCTGCAGCATGATTCCAGATCGGTTGATCGTATCGTGACGCGAAATGAGGTGTGCACCCCTGCCCTGTCAAGGGCAGTTGAGATCAGGTTGAATGGTCAACCTGATCTAACTCTTTGTTGGAGCATGATCTTGTCCGAAAACCGGTTCCCACTTTTCGGGATGATGCTCTGGATCATTCAGTCTTTGCCGGGCGGCGCAGCCTGATGATCAGAACCGCGGCAAGAGCCGCCGCCAGGCCATACCAGATGAAGGCATATTGCAGATGAGAGTTCGGCAGGTCGATGATGGTGACGCCGCCGACCGGCAGCCCGCCCGGGTTCGGCGTCTTGTCGGCGTCGATGAAGATCGGCACCAGCACGGCGCCGGCCGGCAGGCCGGCACTCGCCGCCATGACATCACGTTCCTTCCAGTAGAAGATGTTCTTGGCCACGTCATTGTCGGGCAGCATCATCGACGGCTTGCCCGGCAGCGGGTTGCGCGCCAGGCCGGTGACCGTGACCTTGCCGGTCACCTGCCCTTGCGGCCGCTTGGCGGCATCCTTGAGATCATAGGGAACGAAGCCGCGGTTGATCAGGATATAGCGGCCATCGTCGAGGGCCAGCGGGGTGTAGACGTTGAAGCCGGCGTCGCCGTCCCAGGTGGCGTAGAAATGCCGCTCGCCGGAGTGCAGGAACGTCCCGCTGACGGTGACCGGCGTGTAGTCGACATCACCGGTTGCGGCGAATTCCTTCTCGACGTCCGCCAGCGGCTGCGGCGCTGAATGGGTGCGCTGGTCGATGGTCTGCAGAAGGGCTTCCTTCCAGTACAGGCGCTGCACCTGCCATGTGCCAAGCCCGAGCAGGATGACGAACACCACCAGGCCGAGGCCGAGCAGCAATGCCGTCTTCGGCCGCGAGCGGCCGGCGGGCTTGGTCAGTGCCTCGTTCATTGCCCCTGGTCCAGGCGGCCTTCGGCCGCCTTGTTGGCGTATTGAAGCGTCAGCAGCACCCCCTTGATCAGCCTCAGCGCCGTCAGGCACAGCGCCACGGCCAGCGGTATCCAGATGATGAAATGCAGCCACAGCGGCGGGCTCAGCTTCACCTCCACCCACAGCGCCAGCCCAACGACGATGAAGCCGATGATCAGGATGACGAACACCGCCGGGCCGTCGCCGGCATCGGCGTAGGAATAGTCGAGGCCGCAATTGTTGCAGCGCTTGCCGACGGCGAGGAAGCCGGAAAACAGCCGTCCTTCGCCGCAGCGCGGGCAGCGTCCGTGCAGGCCGGCCGAGATCGGCTCGATGGGTGGCCAGATCGCCCTGTCTTCACTCATGGATAGTCATGCTTTATGGCTCGATTTCGATCAGCGTTCCATCCGGCACCATAGTCCAGATTTCGTCCATGTCGCAGTCGGTAACCCCAATGCAGCCATCGGCCCAGTCGACCAATTGAAGCAGCCAGCCCGACCAGCCGAATCCGTTGGCCATTGATGGGCGCCGAAAAGAAGAAAGGCGACCGCGTTGCCGCGACCGCCCTTCTGATTTGTCGGTTCGGTGAAAGCCGTCAGTGGCCTTCGATCACCGCGCCGACCGATCCCCAGACGTAGATCGATGCGAACAGGAACAGCCAGACCACGTCGACGAAGTGCCAGTACCAGGCAGCCGCCTCGAAGCCGAAATGCTGCTTGGGCGTGAAGTCGCCTTTCCAGGCGCGGATCAGGCAGACCAGCAGGAAGATGGTGCCGATGATGACGTGGAAGCCATGGAAGCCGGTCGCCATGAAGAAGGTGGCGCCGTAGATGGAATCCTTGAAGCCGAACGGAGCGTGCATGTACTCGTAGGCCTGCACCATGGTGAACAGCATGCCGAGGCCGACGGTCAGCACCAGGCCGTTGATCAGGCCCTTGCGGTCGCCATGGATGAGCGAATGGTGCGCCCATGTCACCGTGGTGCCCGACAGAAGCAGGATGATGGTGTTGTAGAGCGGCAGATGGAACGGATCGAGGACTTCGAGACCCTTCGGCGGCCAGACGCCGCCAGTGAAAGCGGTGCGGGCGTAATTCTGCACTTCGCTCGGAAACAGGCTGGCATCGAAATAGGCCCAGAACCAGGCAACGAAGAACATCACTTCCGAAGCGATGAACATGATCATGCCGTAGCGCAGATGCAGCGACACGACGCGCGTATGGTGGCCCTCATGCGCTTCCTTGATGGTGTCCGACCACCAGGCAAACATCGTGTAGAGGACGATGACCAGGCCGATGAAGAACAGCCACGGATTGGCGATGTTGTGGCCGAAAATTGGAAAATCGCCGTTCTTGAGATACTGCATCAGGGCGACGCCGCCGACTGCAGTCACCAGCGCGCCGATCGACCCCAGGAAGGGCCACGGGCTCGGGTTGACGAGATGGTAGTCGTGTTGTGGTTTTGCGTGCGCGTCTGCCATATCAACCCCCGAGATTTGCTTCGGTATCTGAAACTTTGCTGCTGCTGTTCGGCGTCGATGACGCCACCGGCTTGTTCTTTTGGACCGGGAACATGGTGTAGGACAGGGTGATCGTCTTCAAGTCCTTCAGTTCCGGCACGTTGACGATATCGGGATCCACATAGAACACGACCGGCATGTCCAGCGTCTCGCCGGGCTTCAGCGTCGTGTCGGTGAAGCAGAAACACTCGACCTTGTTGAAGTAGGGGCCCGCCAGTTCCGGCTGCACGTTGAAGGTGGCGCGGCCGGTAACGGCGCGGTCGAACTTGTTGGTGGCGCTGTAATGCGCCTGCGTGGTCTCGCCGATCTTGATGGTGACCGAGCGGGCGACCGGCTGGAACTGCCAGGGAATGCCGTTGGTGTTGGCGTCGAAGCGCACGGTGATGTCGCGGTCGAGGATGCGGCCGGCATATTGCTTTTCGGCGCGCTGCGTCGTGCCGCCATAGCCGGTGGCCTGGCAGAACATCTTGTAGAGCGGCACCGCGGCGTAGGCCATCCCGATCATGCCGCCGAAAAAGGCGACGCAGACGGCGGCGACGACGCGGTTGGTGTTCTTCTTCCTGGGATCGGTCACGGTCTGGCGGGTCATCATCGGCCTCATCCGGTATGGCCGAATTTCACGATGGTCGCGACGTAGAAGATGACGACCAGAATCGCCAGCGCGACGCCGATCGCCGCCGAACGGTTGCGCCGCGCCTTCTTCTGGCTTTCGGTCAGCGTGACCAGTTCAAGCTTCTTGTCGATCATGGTCATGCTCCACCGATGGCCAAAGCGCGACCGACGACACAGTCGGCAAGATAGATGGCGAAGATGGCGAAGAGGTAGAGCAGCGAATAGGCGAACAGAGCCTTGGCCGGCTTCATGACGCGGTCGCTATCGGTCATGCACAGCACTTTCCAGGCATACCAGACGAAGCCGGCGCCGAGAGCCACTGATGCGACGCCATAGAAGGCGGTGGCGAAACCGAGCACCCAGGGCAGCACGCCGATCGGCGCCAGGATCAGGGCGTAGGCAAAGATCTGCCGGCGGGTCGAGGCCTGGCCGGCAACGTTCGGCATCATCGGGATGCCGGCCTTGGCGTAGTCGTCGGACTTGAACAGCGCCAGCGCCCAGAAGTGCGGCGGCGTCCACAGGAAGATGATCAGGAACAGGACGAGGCTTTCCAGGCTCACCGTTCCGGTCACCGCGGCCCAGCCGATGACCGGCGGGATGGCGCCGGCGGCGCCGCCGATGACGATATTCTGCGGCGTCGAGCGCTTCAGCCACATCGTGTAGACGACGGCGTAGAAGAAGATGGTGAAGGCAAGCAGCGCCGCCGACAGCCAGTTGACCAGCACGCCCAGCGTCATCACCGACAGCACCGAAAGCACAAGGCCGAAGCTCAGGGCTTCGCCGGGCAGGATACGGCCGGACGGTACCGGGCGGCCGGCGGTCCGGCTCATCACCGCGTCGATGTCGGCGTCGTACCACATGTTGAGCGCACCCGAGGCGCCGGCGCCGATGGCAATGGCCAGGATGGCGATCACCGCCAGCAGCGGGTTGATGGTCACGGGCGCAGCGACCATGCCGACAAAGGCCGTGAACACCACCAGCGACATGACGCGCGGCTTCAGCAGGGCGAAGAAATCGCCCGACGTGGCTTCCGACATGCGAAAGCCCGCTTCGTCAATCATTGGGTCGTCGACAAGGGCCATGCGTACATAAGTCCAATCATTCCGTTGGCCGAAAACCGCCGGCGGGCCGGCGGTTTCGTATTCGGGCTGCCTTACTTGATCTTCGGCAGCTGTTCCCACTGGTGGAAAGGCGGCGGCGAAGGCAGCTGCCATTCGAGCGTCGTTGCACCCTCGCCCCACGGGTTGGCGCCGGCGACGCGCTTCTTCTGGAAGGCCTCGAACACGCCATAGAGGAAGATCACCACGCCGACGGCCGATATATAGGAGCCGTAGGACGACACCATGTTCCAGCCGGCGAACGCGTCGGGATAGTCGATGGTGCGGCGCGGCATGCCGGCCAGGCCGAGGAAATGCTGCGGGAAGAAGATCAAATTGACGCCGACGAAGGTGACCCAAAAGTGGGTGTTGGCGATCACCGGCGAGTACATGTAGCCGGTCATCTTGGGGAACCAGTAGTACCAGCCGGCGAAGATGGCGAAGACCGCACCCAGCGACAGCACATAGTGGAAGTGGGCAATGACGAAATAGGTGTCATGCAGCGAGCGGTCGAGGCCGGCGTTGGCGAGCTGGACGCCGGTGACGCCGCCGACCGTGAACAGGAAGATGAAGCCCAGCGCCCACAGCATCGGCGTCTTGAACGAGATCGAGCCGCCCCACATCGTCGCGATCCAGGAGAAGATCTTCACGCCTGTCGGCACGGCGATGACCATGGTGGCGAAGACGAAGTAGCGCTGCGTGTCGAGCGACAGGCCGGTCGTGTACATGTGGTGCGCCCAGACGATGAAGCCGACGGCGCCGATCGCGACCATGGCGTAGGCCATGCCGAGATAGCCGAACACCGGCTTCTTCGAGAAGGTCGAGACGATGTGGCTGATGATGCCGAAGCCCGGCAGGATCAGGATGTACACTTCGGGGTGACCAAAGAACCAGAACAGATGCTGGAACAGGATCGGATCGCCGCCGCCATCCGGGGCGAAGAAGGTGGTGCCGAAATTGCGGTCGGTAAGCAGCATGGTGATGCCACCGGCCAGAACCGGAAGCGACAAGAGCAGCAGGAAGGCGGTGATCAGAACCGACCAGGCAAATAGCGGCATTTTGTGCAGCGTCATGCCCGGCGCGCGCATGTTGAAAATGGTGGTGATGAAGTTGATGGCGCCGAGGATCGAGGACGCGCCGGCAATGTGGATCGACAGGATCGCCAGATCCATGGCCGGCCCGGGCTGGCCGGAGGTCGACAGCGGCGGATAGAGCGTCCAGCCGCCGCCAACGCCATAGGCGCCGGGCGCGCTCGGCATGAAAGCCGAAGCGATGAGCAGCAGGAAGGCCGGCGGCAGCAGCCAGAACGAGATGTTGTTCATGCGCGGGAAGGCCATGTCAGGCGCGCCGATCATGATCGGCACCATCCAGTTGGCGAAGCCGCCGATCAGCGCCGGCATGACCATGAAGAAGATCATGATCAGCGCGTGCGCGGTGCCGAAGGCGTTGTACATGCTCTTGCCGCCGTCGATGGCGGCATCGCCGTTCATGCCATAGACCATCTGCGCCAGACCGGTGAAGATCTGGATGCCCGGCTCCTGCAGCTCCATGCGGATGACGACCGAAAGCGCGCCGCCGACGATGCCCGCGAAGATCGCGAAGATCAGGTAGAGCGTGCCGATGTCCTTGTGGTTGGTGGAGTACACCCACCGGACCCAGCCATGATAGGGCTTGTGGTCGTGGTCGTCGTGAGCTGCAGCTTCTGCCATGGTCGGCTCCGTTCCCTAATTCTTGCTAACCCGCGGCATCAATTGCCGGCGGCCGCTACCTTGTTGGTACCGTCGACCTCGGCCATCAGCGCCTTGTTGGCGCCGGGGAGGTCGGTCTTGGCTGCTGCCAGCCAGGTCTTGTACTGCGCATCGGATACGACGCGGACGGCGATCGGCATGAAGGCATGGTCCTTGCCGCAGAGCTGCGAGCACTGGCCGTAATAGATGCCTTCCTTTTCCGCCTTGAACCACGTCTCGTTGGTGCGGCCGGGAACCGCGTCCATCTTGATGCCGAAGGCCGGAACGGCAAAGGAATGGATCACGTCGGCTGCGGTAACCAGGACGCGCGTCATGGTGTTGACCGGCACGACCAGCTCGTTGTCGACCGCCAGCAGGCGCGGATAGACCTTGCGGTCTTCCTTGCCGATCGCGGCGCGGTCGGCGTCCTGCAGGATGGCCGAGTTGAAGGAGAGCGTGTTCTCGGTCTGGTACTCATAGTCCCAGTTCCACTGATTGCCCGTTACCTTGACGGTCAGCTTGGCCTCTTCCGGCGGCGTGTACTGCGCCGTCAGCAGCTGGAACGAGGGAATGGCGATGAACAGCAGGACGACGACCGGCCCGACTGTCCAGATGATCTCGATCAGCGTGTTGTGGCTGGTCTTGGACGGAACCGGGTTTTTGCTGGCGCGGAACCTGAAGATGCACCAGGCGAGAAGCGCCAGAACCAAAGCGGTGATCGGGACGACGAACCACATCGTGTAGTTCCCGAACCACTCGATCTGCCGCATCATGTCTGTCGCCGGCGGCTGAAATGTCATCTCCCACGGCTGCGGCTGGGCCGCATGGGCGGAGGCACCGGCGAAAAATGCGGCGGCGGCGCCTGCCGTTGCCATCAATTTGGCGCTTGCTGGGAATTTTCTCATCGCCCTCTTCATCTCCCGGTTCCTCGCGATCGCGACGCAAGAATATCGAACAATGCCGGGATGGGAATCCCGGACAGTCCCAAGGGTGGTTCAAACCATACTCTATTTCCCTCCGCAAGAAAGGAGCGGGCGAAACCGTGCGGCATTTTTGCGCGCAAGTGCTGCCGCGCTGTTTCGACGGCCTCGTGGCCCGCGCGGGTCGTCGACAGACAGGCTATGCGGGCTTGTGTCCGGAATGCGCCCGACGGTCGCAATTCGGGCGAATTTGCTAGGGAAAAGCGCATTATTGCGCCTGCCGGGGCTGACCGGCGGTCGCCCTATCCTTTACTTGGCCTTGGCGCGGCTTAAAGTGCCGTGATTCGCAATGGAGCCGTCATGACCTCTTGGCTTTCGAGAAACGCCTGGCATTCGAAGAGCGCCTGGCATTCGAAAAGCGCTTGGCTTTCGAGAAGCGGGGCGAAGGTCGTTTTTCTCGCCGCCCTGATCGGTGTCGGCTCGTCCGCAACCGGCGTCGCCAATGCAGCGCAGCCCAGCGGCACGGTCAAGTCGACGCATGGCGCGTGGTCGATCATCTGCGACACGCCGGCCGGCGCCACCTCGGAACAATGCGTGATGATGCAGAACGTCGTTGCCGAGGATCGCCCGGAAATGGGACTGTCCGTCGTCGTGTTGCGCACCGCCGACAACAAGGCCGAGATCCTGCGCGTGCTGGCCCCGCTCGGCGTTCTGCTGCCCAATGGCCTGGGCCTCAATGTCGACGGCAAGGATATTGGCCGCGCCTATTTCGTGCGCTGCTTCCAGGACGGCTGCTATGCCGAGGTCATTCTCGAAAAGCCGCTGCTCGATACGCTGAAGACCGGGACGTCGGCCACCTTCATCGTCTTCCAGACGCCGGAAGAAGGCATCGGCATCCCCGTCGACCTCAAGGGCTTCGCCGACGGTTTTGCCGCCCTGCCCTGAGCTTGATGCTTGCGAAACCGTTTCCTGACGCACAATTCCCACGGGTTTGATTGTTGGCTGTGGGGGTCATCATGCGTGCTTTTTCTTTGCTTTTTTCGACCGGTCTGATCCTGACCGGCGCCGTTTCCGTCGCCTTTGCCGAGGATACCGAAATCATCACGGCGCCCGATCCGGCCGTCATTTTCGAGCTTGCGAAAGGCTATGGCTCGGCCAAGATGGACAAGGACGACGGGGCGATCCGATGGTCTCGGGCCGGCTTCAGGGCATGAAATATGTCATCTACTTCTATGGCTGCGAAAACCATGAGAAGTGCAAGTCGATCCAGTTCTCCTCGGGCTATACCGACCCCTTCACGGCCGACCAGGCCAATGAATGGA
The DNA here is from genome assembly GCF_057786095.1 of Mesorhizobium sp. P160219. Lineage (NCBI taxonomy): Bacteria > Pseudomonadati > Pseudomonadota > Alphaproteobacteria > Hyphomicrobiales > Phyllobacteriaceae > Mesorhizobium > Mesorhizobium sp. P160219. The sequence continues at coordinate 2,750,956 of NZ_JBYNWG010000001.1, read as the reverse complement.
ACCAGAAATATCGCTGGGTGAAGGCCTTTTCGGGTGACGGGTCGAACTTCAAGATGGATGTCATGTTCAGGGGCGGGGTTACCCGCTCCTACCTGCTGCGGATCGTCATTGCGGATTGTGCAGGCGCGTCTTCGCGCCTACATCGTGGCAACACCATTCCTCCTGTGAGCGGACCTGCCATGAACAGCCTGACCGGCCAATTCGACATTTCAGATGATCGCATCAAGCGGATCGTCGCCGACACACTGAACGGCGCCGACGACGGCGAACTGTTCCTCGAATACAGCGAGAGCGAAGCGCTGATGTTCGACAATGGCAGGCTGAAGACCGCCAATTTCAACACCGACCAGGGTTTTGGCCTGCGCGCCGTGGCCGGCGAGGCCAGCGGCTACGCCCATTCCAGCGATCTTTCGGAGGCGTCGCTGCTGCGCGCCGCCGACGCGGTCTCGACCGTCAAGGGCGGCTATTCCGGCACGCTTGCCGCGGCACCCGCGCGCACCAACCGCCATCTCTATGGCGAGGAGAACCCGATCCCCTCGCCTTCCTTCGAGGTCAAGGCCAAGCTGTTGCAGGAGATCGACGCATGGCTGCGTGCCGAGGACCCGCGCGTGCGCCAGGTGACGGCCTCGCTCGCGGCGTCCTGGCAGCATGTCGAGATCGTGCGCGCCGACGGCCAGATCGTGCGCGACATCCGCCCGCTGGTCCGCATCAACGTTTCCGTCGTCGTCGGCGACGGCGACCGCCAGGAAAGCGGCTCCTATGGCATGGGCGGGCGCAAGGCGTTCGGCGAGTTCCTGGTCGAGGACGCCTGGAAGCATGCTGCCAGGGAGGCCCTCAGGCAGGCGCTGGTCAATCTCGAAGCCATTCCCGCGCCGGCCGGAACGTTCGACATCGTTTTGTCCAGCGGCTGGCCGGGCGTGATGCTGCACGAAGCCGTCGGCCACGGGCTGGAGGGCGACTTCAACCGCAAGAAGACCTCCGCCTTTGCCGGCCTGCTCGGCCAGCAGGTCGCCGCCAAGGGCGTTACCGTGGTCGATGACGGCACCATGCCCGAGCGGCGGGGTTCGCTGACCGTCGACGATGAAGGCACGCCTTCGGCCCGCAATGTGCTGATCGAGGACGGCAAGCTTGTCGGCTACATGCAGGACCGCCAGAACGCCCGGCTGATGGGCATGAAAGCCACGGGAAACGGCCGGCGCGAAGGCTATGCGCACCAGCCGATGCCGCGCATGACCAACACCTATATGACGGCAGGCGACATGGAGCCGGACGAGATCATCGCCTCGGTCAAGAACGGCATCTATGCCGTATCCTTCGGCGGCGGCCAGGTCGACATCACCTCGGGCAAGTTCGTGTTCGGCTGCACCGAGGCCTACATGATCGAAAATGGCAAGGTGACGCAGCCGATCAAGGGCGCCATGCTGATCGGCAACGGACCGGACGCCATGCACCGCGTTTCGATGATCGGCAACGACATGAAACTCGACACCGGCATCGGCATGTGCGGCAAGGCCGGACAAGGCGTGCCGGTCGGCGTCGGCCAGCCGCATCTCAGGATGAACCAGATGACCGTCGGCGGCACCAAGGTTTGAGGATACGAATCCGGTCGGCTTGAATACCTTCCGCGATAGGGCTATCTTACGTTCGTCTTACGCAAAGGGTCCTTCGATGGCCGCGACCGAAAAACTTATAACGACCGTCTCGACCAAGGGACAAGTCATCCTGCCCAGCGCTATCCGCAAACGGAGGGACTGGGGCGCGGGCACGCGCCTGCAGGTCGAAGACACACCGGACGGTGTACTTTTGAGACCGGCGCCTGCCTTTGCCCCGACACGACCAGAAGATGTCTTTGGTGTCCTGCCGCACAGTGGCAGACCGAAGACCTTGGAGGAGATGGACGCGGCCGTCCTTGCTGAAGCACGGCGGCGCCATGCTCGCGATTGATACCAACGTTGTCGTCAGGTATCTGACGAACGACGATCCCGAGCAGTCCCCGCGAGCCCGGCGGCTGATCGACGGTCAGCCCGTTTTCGTCGCCGTCACGGTGATCCTGGAGGCTGAGTGGGTGCTGCGCAGCGGCTATGGTTATGATCAGGCCTCGATCGTCAATGCACTGCGGGTGTTCGGCGGGCTTCCCACTGTCGAGATAGAGGATGCTGCGATCGTCTCGTCCGCGGTCGATCTAGCCGAGACGGGAATGGATTTCGCCGATGCGCTCCATCTGGGCAAGTCCTCGCACTGCTCAGCATTTGTGTCCTTCGACCGTAAGTTCATCAAGGCCGCACAAGCGGCCGGGTACGAAAGCGTTCGCGAAGGCTAGTTTGCCAGCCGGCTACGTCTTGCGGGGGGCGGCAAACTCAAGCACGGCCTTGTGAAAATCGGCGGATTAACGTCGCCGTTTCGGCTTCTCCAGCAGCGCCACGGCCTCGACATGCGGCGACCACAGGAACTGGTCGATGGGCGTGACGCTCTTCAAGATGTAGCCGCCGTCGATCAGGATGCGCAGGTCGCGTGCCAGCGTCACCGGATTGCAGGAGACGGCGGCGACGAACGGCACATCCGAGCGGGCGATCTGCTTCGACTGGTCCTCGGCGCCGGCGCGCGGCGGGTCGAAGACGACGCCATCGAAAGCATTCAGCTCCTTGAACGTCAGCGGCCGCCGGAACAGGTCGCGGCGTTCGCCGGTTACCCGCTTCAGGCCGGTGGCGAAGCGCGATCCGCGGTCGAGCGCCGAAAGGGCTGCCGCGTCGCCTTCGACCGCGTGGACTTCGGATTTGGCCGCCAGCCGAAGCGCAAAGCTGCCGCAGCCGGCGAAAAGATCGGCGACTTTCCTGGCCCGTTTCAGGTGTCCGCCAACGATATCGGCCATCGTCTGCTCGGCGGCTTGCGTTGCCTGCAGGAAGGCGCCAGGCGGTATGGCGACAGCGACGGTGCCGAACATGACCACCGGCTTTTTCGGCTCGATGACAATCTCGTCGTCGATCGAAAGCCGGGCAAAGCCATTGGCCATGATGAAGTTGGAGGCGACCCGGCGCTGGTTCTCGCCCAGCTTGCCCGACTCATAGACAGCGACGTCAAGCCCCGAGCCCGTCACAGTGACCGCCATCCGGAACGATTTGGTGGTGGCGCAAACCAGGTCGGCGACTGATCGCAAGCGATCGAGCGCGGCAACGATCTCCGGCAGTGAGATCGGACATTCCTCGATGGGGATGATTTCCGGCGACAGATGGCGATGGAAGCCAAGCAGCATGCCTGTGTCGGCGCGCCTGGCGGCAAGCACGACGCGGCGGCGTGTGTGTGGCGCACACGGCACCAGGGCGCCGATGTCGCCGGCAATGCCTTTCAAGGCGTGCACGACCTTGTCGCGTTTCCATTGCTGGTAAGCGTCGGCTTGCAGATGCTGGACGGCGCAGCCGCCGCATTCGGTGAAATGCCGGCAGGCCGGATCGATACGCAGCGGCGACGTCTCCAATACCGCCATCAGCATGGCGCGATCCCTCTCGCGCGCGGCGGTGACGGTCTCGCCGGGCAGGGTGAAGGGAATGAACAGCTCGCCGGTTTCCGTCTCGGCGACGCCGTCGCCCTGCGAACCCAGTCTCTTGATGGTGAAGCCCGTGCTCATCGGTCCTTGGTCCCGGCATCCTTAATCCCGGCAAGCAGGAATTCGCGGTTGCCGTCGCCGCCTTCGATCGGCGACATGTGCAGGCCCAATGTACGCCAGCCAGGGACGCCTTCGAGCCATTCCTGCAGCAAGCCGGCCACACGGGCGGCGTCATAAGGGTCTTTCAACAGACCGCCCTTGCCGATTGCCTCGCGGCCGGCCTCGAATTGCGGCTTGACCAGAAACACCGCACGAGCGCCGTCCCGTGCCAATGCCAACGCCGGTGGCATCGCCAGTTTCAACGAGATGAAGCTTACATCGGAGACGATGAAATCGGGGATACGGCCGCCGAGATCGGCAGCCGCGAGCTCGCGAGCGTTGAGGCCCTCGATCACGGTGACGCGCGGGTCGGACGAGACACCGGGATGCATCTGGCCGTGGCCGACATCGATGGCAGTGACATGGGCCGCGCCGCGTTCGAGCAGCACCTGGGTGAAGCCGCCTGTCGAGGCGCCGATATCGAGGGCTTCACTGCCCGCGGGATCGAGACTGAAATGGTCGAGCCCGGCGATCAGCTTCAGCGCCGCGCGTGAGACATAACCCTGCGCCGGGTCGTCGATGACGATGAGACAGTGCGGCAGAACCGTCTGGCCGGGCTTGCGGGCGACCACGCCGTCGACCGTCACGGTGCCGCGCTCGACCGCGTCGCGGGCGCGCGAGCGGCTCGCAAACAGGCCGCGCTGGACGAGCAATTCGTCGAGCCGCTGGCGTGTGCTGGCTGGCAGAGGGGAGTTCATCGGCCTTCATGGCGAAAGCCGGCCGCGAAGGCAAGGACATTGGCATAGGAGGACGTCGAGACCCGGGCCGCAAGCCAGTCCGCCCGGTTGAATAGCGCAGCCAGTCCGGCAAGATGTAGAGGCTCAGGCAATGCGGAGGAAGACGAATGCTGACGGGAACCTGCCATTGCGGCGCCGCCCACTGGACCCTGGAAGGCGATCCCGGCCCGATCACGGCCTGCAATTGCACGCTTTGCCGCCGCTATGGCACACTCTGGGCCTATGACTTTGTCGACGAGCGTATCCGGCTTGTGGGGCCTGTGCAGTCCTACACCCGCGCTGGCAAGGAGACGCCGTCGCTGGAAATACTGTTTTGCCCGACATGTGCCTGTGTGCTTGCCTGGCGCGGTTTGCGCCGCAGCGACAGCGGCCGCACGCGGATCGCCGTCAATGTCAGGCTGGCACCGCCGGAGGCGGTCGCCGACCTGCCGATCGACCATTTCGACGGGCTGGACACTTATGACGACCTGCCGCGCGATGGGCGCTGCGTGCGCGATATGTGGTTTTAGAAGATCGTCCGTGAGACCTGCCGTTCAACGGCCGGCATCAGGCCGTCGCTTCCGTCATCTGAAGCCTGCTTGCGCGGGCGCTCGACAGCAACGACTGGTGCGTCCGGCACGACGACAAGCTGCGGCACCTGCTTGTAGGAAAAAGCGCCCCTGATATCGCCCATCTTGCGGGCGACGATGCCTGCCACCGCCTGTTCGAGCTTGCGGTCATAGCGCGTCTCGGCCATGGCCGGCGCGGCGATGACGGCCAAAAGGGCCGCGCCGCACAGAAGCGTTCGCATTGTTTTTAACTCCCTGCCTGGAGGCAGTTCTAGCAGGGCGGCGTTGAAAAACGGCCAAAAGAGACGGTAAGCGAAACGCCAAAGAGAAGCGTTAACAAAGTGTCAGGCTTGCACAGGCAACTGCTTCAGCTGCGTGAGGTTTGATTCAGGCGCGCTGCGCGCGCGCGGAATGGCCGAGCGCGACGAACACGGTGCGCACGATGCCGGCCGCGTCGAGCCCGGCATCGGCATACATTTTTTCCGGCTTGGCGTGGTCGGCGAACTCGTCCGGCAGCACCAGCGGCCGAACTTTCAGACCGCTTTCCAGCAAGCCTTCATGGGCGAGGCACTGCAGCACGTGGCTGGCGAAACCGCCGACAGCCCCCTCTTCCACCGTCACCAGCACTTCGTGCGAGCGGGCGAGACGGCGGATCAAATCCTCGTCCAGCGGCTTGGCGAAACGGGCGTCCGCAACCGTCGTCGAAAGCCCTGCCGCGCCGAGTTCCTCGGCCGCCAGCAGACAGTCCTGCAGTCTTGTGCCAAAGGACAGAAGCGCCACCTTGGTGCCTTCCCTGACGATGCGGCCCTTGCCAATTTCGAGCACCGAGCCGCGCTCCGGCATGTCGACGCCGACGCCATTGCCGCGCGGATAGCGGAAGGCGATCGGGCCTTCGTCATAATAGGCGGCGGTGCGCACCATGTGGCGAAGCTCCGCCTCGTCGGCGGCCGCCATCACCACGAAGCCCGGCAGCGTCGCCAGGAAGGTGGTGTCGAAGGCGCCGCAATGAGTGGCGCCGTCGGCGCCGACGAAACCGGCGCGGTCGATCGGGAAACGCACCGGCAGTTTCTGGATCGCCACATCATGGACGACCTGATCGTAGGCGCGCTGCAGGAAGGTCGAATAGATGGCGGCGAAGGGCTTGTAGCCCTCGCTGGCGAGGCCGGCGGCGAAGGTCACGGCATGTTGCTCGGCAATGCCGACATCGAAGGTCCGGGTCGGAAACGCTTCGCCGAACAAATCGAGGCCGGTGCCGTTCGGCATGGCGGCGGTGACGGCGACGATACGTTCGTCCAGGCGGGCTTCCTGGACCAGGCTTTCGGCAAACACCTTGGTGTAGGCCGGCGCATTGGCCGGGGCCTTGGTCTGCGCGCCGGTGATGACGTCGAACTTGTTCACGCCATGATATTTGTCGGCCGCAGCCTCGGCCGGCGCGTAGCCCTTGCCCTTCTGGGTCACGACATGGATCAGCACCGGACCGTCGGCATGGTCGCGGACGTTCTTCAGCACCGGGATCAGATGCTCGAGATTGTGGCCGTCGATCGGGCCGATATGGTAGAAGCCAAGCTCCTCGAACAGCGTGCCGCCGGTGACGTAGCCGCGCGCATGCTCGACCGCCCGCTTGATGGCGCGATCGGCACGCTTGCCGAGATAGGAGGTCAGTTTCTTGCCGAAGTCGCGCAGGCCAAGATAGGTCTTGCCAGAGGCAAGCCGCGCCAGATAGGCGCTCATGGCGCCGGTCGGCGGCGCGATCGACATGTCGTTGTCGTTGAGAATGACGATCAGGCGAGCATCGAGCGCGCCGGCATTGTTCATGGCTTCATAGGCCATGCCGGCAGACATGGCGCCGTCGCCAATGACGGCAATGACATTGTTGTGGCCGCCGGAGAGGTCGCGCGCCATGGCCATGCCGAGGCCAGCGGAAATGGAGGTCGAGGAGTGCGCGGCGCCGAACGGGTCGTATTCGCTCTCGGCGCGACGGGTGAAGCCGGACAGGCCGCCCTCCTGGCGCAGCGTGCGGATGCGGTCGCGGCGGCCGGTCAGGATCTTGTGCGGATAGGCCTGGTGGCCGACATCCCAGATCACGCGGTCTTCCGGCGTGTTGAAGACATAGTGCAGCGCCACCGTCAGTTCGACGACACCGAGGCCGGCGCCGAGATGCCCGCCCGTATGCGAGACGGCATCGATCAGCTCGGCGCGCAGCTCCGAGGCCAGCTGCGGCAGCTCGCTTTCGTCAAGCTTCTTCAGGTCGGCTGGAATGCGGACCTTGTCGAGAAGCGGCGTATGCAGCGTTGCGTTCACTGGTAAAGGGCCTGCTCAGCTATGATGCGCGTCGATCATGGCGAAATATGCCTGCGTCGCCGGAATGTAAATGCGTGTCAGTGACGCGGGTGATGCTGACGTTAATTGTCCGGTAACGGAATGAACTCTTCCTCGTCTCCGGGAACGATATCGAAGCGGCCCGTCTTCCATTCCTGCTTGGCCTGTTCGATGCGTTCCTTCGACGACGAGACGAAGTTCCACCAGATGTGGCGCGGGGAGCCGAGCGAAGCGCCGCCGAAGAGCATGAAATGGGCGCCGCGCTCGGACGACACGACGATCTCGTCGCCAGGCCGGAACACCAGCAGCCGTTCGGCCGGAAAACGGTCGCCCGAGATTGAGACATCGCCGTCCAGCGTGTAGATGGCGCGTTCCTCGGCGTCGGCGGGAATTTTGACGCTGGCGCCGGGCGCCAGCCTCAGATCGGCGTAGAGCGTCTCGGTGTCGGCTCTTACCGGCGAGCGCAGTCCCTGGAAATCGCCGATCACCACGCGGCCGGAAACACCTTCGGCGTCGATCTCGGGCAGAAGGAGCGCGGCCGTGTTCTCGAACACCGGCGCCACTTCCTCCTTGCCGTCGGGCAAAGCCAGCCATGTCTGCAGGCCGGAGACCGACATCGGCGCGCCGCGCAGTTCTTCGGGCGTGCGCTCGGAATGGACAATGCCGCGGCCGGCGGTCATCAAATTCACGTCGCCGGGCTGGATGACCATCTCGGTGCCGAGCGAATTGCGGTGCCTGATATTGCCGTCGAACAGATAGGTGACGGTGGAAAGCCCGATATGCGGGTGCGGGCGCACATCCATCGCCTGGCCGGCGCGCAAGATCGCCGGCCCCATGCGGTCGAAGAAGATGAAGGGACCGACCAGCCGCCGCTTTGCCGTCGGCAGAGCGCGGCGAACCTGGAAGCCGCCAATATCCTTGGCGTTTGGAATGACCATGAGCTCGATCTGGTCGCTGGCGAAGGCATCGCCAGGCTCAGGGTCCTTGCCGGGGAAGAAACTCATCTGGATGTCCTCAGGCGAAGCGGAGCGCCGATTTGGCTTTTGCCTTGGCCGCCACCTCTTCGCGATTGCGCGGATGATGCGTGGTTTCCAGCGAATGCAGCAATTCATGCGCCGATTCGGCGATCGCCTCGACGGCACGGTCGAAGGCCGCCTGGTTGCGCTGCGAGGGCCGCGTCGTTCCGCTCAGTTTGCGCACGAATTGAAGCGCGGCGTCGCGGATCTCGTCATGGGTCGCCGGCGGCTCGAAATTGAACAGGGTCTTGATGTTTCTGCACATGCTTGAACTCCTATCTGCTTTATGCCCGCCCCATTCCACTACTCCGCGTCGAGCGGCTCCGTTCCCACCGGTTTGCCATCACGCGACAGCCTGATCTTCTCGACCTTGTCTTCGGCGGCCTTCAGCAGCCGGTCGCAATGGGCCTTCAGCGCTTCGCCGCGCTCATAGATCTTGATCGACTGGTCGAGCGGCACGTCGCCGCGTTCGAGATCATCGACAATCTTTTCCAGCGCGTCGAGTGCCTGCTCGAAGCTCATCGCCTTGACGTCTTCGTTTGCTTCGCCAGCCATACTTTATCCCTTCATCAGCCGCCCGACATGGGCAGCGACCGAAAATGCCAATCCCTGCAGATCGTAGCCGCCCTCGAGCAGGCTGACGAGCCGGTTGCCGCTGTGGCGCCCGGCGCGTTCCAGCAACTGGCCGGTCGCCCAGTCGAAATCGTCCTCGCTGAGGTTGATCTCGGCCAACGGATCGCGATGGTGAGCGTCGAAGCCTGCGGAAATGATGATCAGATCGGGCGCGAAATTGTCGAGTGCCGGCAGGACGCGCGACAGCAAGGCATCGCGAAACATGTCCGAGCCGGTCTGCGGCGCCAGCGGCGCGTTGACGATGTTGCCGGCGCCGGTTTCGTTTTTAGCCCCGGTGCCGGGATAGAGCGGCATCTGGTGCGTCGAACAATAGAGCACCGAGGGATCGTCCCAGAAAATGTCCTGCGTGCCATTGCCGTGATGCACGTCCCAGTCGACGATGGCGACACGCTCGGCGCCGTGTTTCTTCTGCGCGTAGCGGGCCGCGATCGCCGCGGTGTTGAACAGGCAAAAGCCCATGGCCGTGGTCTTTTCGGCATGATGGCCGGGCGGACGCGCGGCGACGAAGGCGTTGGCGACGCTGCCCTCGAAAACATCGTCGACGGCAGCGTTGGCCGCACCGATGGCAGTGACCACCGCCTGCCAGCTTTTCGGGCTGGCGCTGGTGTCGGCGTCGATCGAGGCAATGCCGCTTTCAGGGATCGCGGCGCGGACGCGGGCGACGAAATCCTCGGGGTGGGCGTAGAGGATTGTGGCCTCGTCGCCTTGCGGCGCCGTTACCCGATCGAGTGCGGTGAAGGCCTCGTCGTCGAGCACGCGCTCGATAGCTCGCAATCGGTCCGGCCGCTCCGGATGACCGGGGGGCGTCAGATGTTCGAGGAAGATCGGATGGGTGTAGAGCCTGGTGACCATGACCCGATATAGGCGCGCCCGGCCGCTTTGACCATGGTTTGACGCCGCACCGCCCCGACGTTCAACAGGGATTACACCCCGGGCGCCGGCTGCGTCCAGCGCGAGCCGCCGAAGGAGGCCAGCGCCTTATCCCTGAGTTCCCTGAACTTGGACGACCCCTCGGCCAGCCGCTGGTCCCATTCGGCGTTCGGCACCTGGCCTTCGATGGTCTTGAAATAGACCTGCATCAGGCAGGCTATGGCGAAGGGTTCGATGAAGGCCGCCTTGAAGGCCCAGGCAAGGAGGATGGCGAGCACGAAGGCCCAGCCGCCGAGCTGCCCCGGAATGAACCACATGATGGCGGCGGCCGGCGCCAGCATCAAAAGGAAGATGACGAAGGACACAGCCCACATGATGACCGCCAGCCAGATGGCGTTCTTGACCATGGTCTTGCCGTTCTGGGCGTAGAGCACGACGCCTTGCCGGGCTGTCTCGAAGGGCGATGATGAATTGATGCGGATGTTGTAGCCGAGGATGATCTCGTCGACATAGGTCAGCGACAGGCGGATGACCGTATTGATGAAAGCGATCAGGCCGCCGAGACCCGGAATGGGCAGGAAGGCGGCGATGCCGCCGATCAGGCCGGTGATGGCGCGGATGGCGCCCTTGACCAGCTGGTCGACCACGAAAAGGATGTTGGCCTCGGCGAAACGCTCCTTCACCACGTCCTTGGCGTAGGCGATCTGGTCCTGCCCATTGGGAACGTCCCGGCCATCGATCAAATGGACCATGACGGCGATATGGCCGGCCTTGACGACGTAGAGGATGTATTCGCGGATCCAGTAGAGCGCGATCGAAACGATGCCGATGCCGACGATGCCGCCCCACAGTGCAAAGGAAAGCGGCCCGTCGGGATCGGTGGAGATATGGCCGACGCCATAGCCGACGGAGGCGCCGCTGCCGGTCGCCACGATATAGGCGAGCGTAATGCCGAAATAGACGATCATGCGAAAGACGATGAATGGCCATGTCCTGATCATGATGGACACCGACCTGCCGATTTCGAAATCCCACATGCGCCCGAATCTCCCCTCAGAGATGGACGGCGAGGATGAACCCGGGCCGGGAATTGTCAATCTCGGCAAATGCCGGGTCTGGGCCGACCAGATTTCAGGCCGGCTGCGAACCCTGTTTTTTGAGAAGCCCTTCAAGCAGTTGCTGGAAGGCTGCCACCACGGTCTTCGACGTCGCTTCGGGGTCGTTCGAATTGGCGATGCGCTGCGCCGCCTGGCTGCTGGCGCCGTTGATCAGCCGGGCGGCGGTTTCGGGGTCGACGCCGGGGACGACCACCCCCTCCTGCTGCAGAGCCGTCAGATGATCGGTCATCGAGCCGACGCAGGCATTGGCGTTCGGCCATTGCGCCGGATCGCCGAGCACAGCCGGACCGTCGCGAAACATGATGCGCTGGATTTCCGGCTCCAGCGCCATCTCGATATAGGTCGTGCATTCGTCGACGAAACGCTGCCAGCGGCTTGGCGCCCGCGACGCAATCTCATGGATGCGGACGGCCATCTCGCCATCGATTTCGGCGATGACGGCCTGCAGCAGGCCCTTCTTGTCGCCGAAATGATGATAGAGCGCACCGCGCGTCAGCCCGGCCGAGGCGGTGAAGTCGTCCATCGACGCGTCGGCATAGCCGATCGTGCCGAAAGCGTGGCGGGCCGCCGTGATCAGCTTGGCGCGCGTTTCGGCAATTATCTCCTTGCGGGGTCTGTGCATGGTTCTGGCCTTATTCACATACGCTTCGTATGCCAATTGACATACGCGGCGTATCGACTACCTATATTCATACGCATCGTATGTAATTGTCGAATTGGCCTTTGTCGAGGAACCAGCCATGCAAAACCCATACTCGGAAATCTTTCGTGCCCCTGGAGCCAAGGGGTTTGCCGCCGCGGGCTTCCTCGCGCGGCTGCCGATCGCCATGGCGCCGATCGGCATCGTGGCCATGCTCTCGCAGACGCGTGGCGAATACTGGCTGGCGGGAGCTGTCTCGGCGACGTTCGCGCTGAGCAACGCTTTCGTGGCGCCGCAGATATCACGGCTGGTCGATCGCCTCGGCCAGACGCGGATCGTGATTCCGACCACCATCCTCACCGTGCTCGCCTTCGCGGTGCTGATTGCCGCAGCCAATCAGGACTGGCCGGTGTGGACGCTGTTTGTGTCGGCACTGGCGGCCGCCGCCATGCCCAGCATGCCGGCGATGGTGCGCGCGCGCTGGACCGAGATTTTTCGCGGCCGGCCGCAGATGAACACCGCATTCGCCTTCGAATCGGCGGCGGACGAACTCGTCTACATTGCAGGCGCATCGCTGTCGGTGGGCTTGAGTGCCGCTCTGTTCCCGGAAGCCGGTGTCCTGGTCAGCACGCTATTCCTCGCCCTTGGCTCGGCAGCCTTCATCCTGCAGCGTTCGACCGAACCACAAGTGCGGCCGGTGAATCATGTCTCGAGCGGCTCGGCAATCCGGCTCAGGCCGGTGCAGATCATCACCTTCGCCCTGATCTTCGTCGGCGCCACCTTCGCGACGACGGAAGTGAGCACGGTGGCGATCACCAAGGAACTCGGCCAGCCGGGCGCCGCCAGCCTCGTCATCGGCGTCTATGCGCTGGGATCGTTCGTGCTCGGCCTCGTCGCCGGTGCGCTCAACCTGAAAGCGCCGCTGCAGCGCCAGTTGGCCCTCGCGGTCGCCCTCGTTGCGCTCGGCACATTGCTGCCGCTCACCGCCGACACGGTGCCGCTGCTGGCGCTGACCGTTTTCATCAGCGGCGTGGCGATCTCGCCAACCTTCATCACCGCCTTCGGCCTGATCGAACGCCACGTGCCGGAAGCGATGCTGACCGAAGGCATCACCTGGGTGATGACAGGCATCGGCATCGGCATGGCGCTCGGTTCGTTTGCCGCCGGTGCGGTGGTGGATGAATTCGGCGCCCGCAACGGGTTCTGGGTCTCGGTGGCGGCCGGCGTCATCGCATTGGTCACGGTGTTGCTGGGCCAGCGCAGCCTGGCCACCCACACATGCGAGCTGGACGGATGCGACGCGGCCGCCGTTCCCGCGGAATAAACGCACAAGCGTCCGGTCGGGAACGCGGATCGGACGCAGCTTCTCCAAAGGAGCGCGGCTCCCTACGACTGTTCAAGCCTCTTGCGGATCTCGTTTCCATCGAGAACGACAACAGGACTTCCCAGTGTCTCAACCATATCCGGGTTCAGATGGGGTATGGTTTCAGCGCGCCCGACCATCGGCGGACATTCTCCGGCGCAATACACGACCGAGCTGGTGACACGCAGGATTTTCCACAGCGCTTCGTAGAGGCGCGGATCGTCGGGCGGCCGCGCGACGGTGAAGCCTGAACATCGCGAGGCATCGCCGGGGTCGAAATTGAGATAGAGGTCGGCCGACGACGCATCGTCATAGGCGACGACCCAGCAGGTGAATTCAGGTTCACGCCTGGTGACGAACGGCGCGAAGGCATCCTCGACGATCGATGTGGGGAAGTAGCTCTCTTCGCCATCTTCAAAGCAATTGAGATAGGCCTCGAAGCTCATCCGACCGCCCCCTGTCCCCTAGAAAATCTCGGTCTTGGCGATATGAATGCCAAAGCCCTCAAGCCCGACATAGTGGCGTTCGCGCGAGGCGATCAAATTGATCGAGGAGATGCCGAGATCCTTGAGAATCTGCGCGCCGAGGCCGATTTCTCGCCACTCGTTCTCACGGCGGCGGGCCTCTTCGTGGTCCTCACGGTCGGCACTCATCGGCCGGTTGCGCTCCTGATGGGCGACGCCGACCGAACCCTCTCGGAGGTAAACGATGACGCCGCGCTTGCGTTCGCCCATCGCCTTCATAATGGCGTCGAGCCGGTGGCTGGTGCCGAACACGTCGGTCACCACATCCTCCGAATGCAGCCGCACCGGCACGTCCTCGCCATCACGGATGTCGCCGAAAACGACCGCGACATGGTGCATGGAATCCCAGGGCAGCGTGTAGGTGAAGACCTGTGCCTTGCCGCCGAGTGTGTCGATTTCGGAGCAGGCGACGCGTTCGACCAGCGTTTCCTTGCGCTGCCGGTAGGCGATGAGGTCGGCGACCGAAACCTGCTTGAGGCCATGTTCCTCGGCAAAGCTCGCCACCTGCGGGCCGCGCTTGACGGTGCCGTCGTCATTGACCAACTCCGAGATCACGCCAACCGGCGGCAGGCCGGCAAGCTTGCAGAGATCGACCGCGGCTTCGGTATGGCCCGAACGCATCAGCACGCCGCCTTCCCTAGCGATCAGCGGGAAGATGTGGCCGGGGCGAACGAAATCCGAACCGCCGACATTGCCGTTGGCCAGGTTGCGCACGGTCAGCGTGCGGTCCTCGGCCGAAATGCCGGTGGTGGTGCCATGCTTGAAATCGACGCTGACGGTAAAGGCCGTGGTGTGGGCGGAATCATTGTCGGCGACCATTGGCTGCAGATTGAGCCGCTTGGCCTCCTCGCGCGGCATCGGCGTGCAGACGATGCCGGAGGTGTGACGGATGATGAAGGCCATTTTCTCCGGGCTGCAATGCACGGCGGCAACGATCAGGTCGCCCTCGTTCTCACGCCCGTCATCGTCCATGACGACGACGATCTCGCCGCGCTCGAAGGCGCGGATGGCTTCGACGATTTTCTTCTGATCGTATGGCATTGGCTCGCTTCGCTCGCAGGGAATAGGGGTTGGGCAGTAGGAGTTAGGGAAGGAAGTACGGGCTGGCTTATTGCCTAATCCCTACTGCCTAATCCCCGGCCTGTCTGTCCCCGGTGCCGCAGATAATGGTCGGCGATGGCGCAGGCAACCATGGCTTCGCCGATCGGCACGGCGCGGATGCCGACGCAGGGGTCGTGGCGGCCCTTGGTCATGACGTCGACGTCGTTGCCGTCCTTGTCGATGGATTTTCGCGGCGTCAGGATCGACGAGGTCGGCTTGACGGCGAAGCGGGCGACGATCGCCTGGCCGGTCGAGATGCCGCCCAGAATGCCGCCGGCATTGTTGGACAGGAAGACCGGCTTGCCGTCATTGCCGATGCGCATCTCGTCGGCATTCTGTTCGCCGGTGATGCGCGCGGCTTCGAAACCGTTGCCGATCTCGACGCCCTTGACGGCGTTGATCGACATCAGGCCGGACGCGATGTCCTGGTCGAGCTTGGCATAGATCGGCGCGCCAACGCCGGCTGGCACGCCGTCGGCGATGATTTCAATAACCGCGCCCACCGAGGAGCCGGATTTGCGGATGCCGTCGAGATAGCTGGTGAAGACCGGAACGGAGGCCGGATCGGGGGTGAAGAACGGGTTTTCGGCGTCACCGATGAAATTCCAGTTCCAGTTGGCGCGGTCGATCGATTTCTCGCCCATAGACACCAGCGCGCCGCGCACCACCATGCCGGGCACCACCTTACGGGCGAGCGCGCCGGCGGCCACGCGCGCCGCCGTCTCGCGGGCCGAGGAGCGGCCGCCGCCGCGATGGTCGCGCAGGCCGTATTTGACGTCATAGGTGTAGTCGGCGTGGCCGGGCCGGTACTGGCGGGCAATGTCGCCATAGTCCTTGGAGCGCTGGTCGACATTCTCGATCAGCATCGAGACGGGCGTGCCGGTGGTGATCATCGTCTCGCCGTCCTCGTCGAGGATGAAGCCGGACAGCACGTTCACCTCGTCCGGTTCGCGGCGCTGGGTCACAAAACGCGACTGGCCGGGACGGCGCTTGTCGAGTTCGGCCTGGATTTCGGCCCGTGTGAAGCGGATGCCGGGCGGGCAGCCGTCGACGACACAGCCGAGCGACGGGCCATGGCTTTCGCCCCAGGTGGTGACGCGGAAGAGATGGCCGAACGTGTTGTGAGACATCAATTTTAGCCCTGCCCGGCAGCGGAACCGGATCAAGGGTGCGTTCTATTGGCGTTTTCCACAGCGGTCAAACTGTGATCCGGCGGTTTTAGTTTTGACACATTCGGTTGGTTTCTGCTCTCTTCCATCCGCCCGTTGAAAGCTCGCCGCCATCCGTGCAGGCGCAATGACAAAGAGGACGACGATGCGTACCCTGATTGGCGCTGCTGCCGCCATGTTGCTGATTTCCACCGCCGCCTATGCCGGCCAGACCGAAGGCCTGATCAAGAAGGTCGACAAGGACGCGCTGACGCTGACGCTGGAGGACGGTAAGTCCTTCAAGCTCAACGCCGAGACCGATCTCGATTCGCTAAAGCCGGGCATGGATATCGTCATTGCCTATGACGTGACGAATGGCGAGAACGTCGTCACCGACATGGAACTGCCCGACACCGAGTAACACCGACGCCGAACAGGGTCTTGCCGCTCGGCGGAGCCCTGCCCGGATAAACAGGACGGTCGTCCTGTTTTTATCTGCTCGAACCTAAAGCCAATCCAGACGCCCGTCCTGCAGCCTGAGCACCCGGTCCTGCCGCACTTCCAGGTTTGCCGCTTCATGTTCGGAAACACCTTCGACCATCCGAAACAGAGTCCGCACGACGCCACCATGCGTGACGCAGACCGTCTGGCGGTCGAGCGCCTCGAACCACGGCTTCACCCGTTCGAGCAGCATCTGGTAGCTTTCGGCGCCCTCGCCCGGCGGCTGGAAATTCCATTTGTTGCGTCGTCGCGCCTTCGCCGAGCCCGGCATTCGCGCGTCGAGTTCGGCATAGGTAAAGCCCTGCCAGTCGCCAAAGTGCACCTCGACCAGACGCGGGTCGGTGCGGTAGGCATCGGGATCGAGCTGCATCGCCAAGCGCAGCCGCTGCATCGTCTCGCGCGTCCGCTTCATCGGGCTGGCGACAAAGTCGAAATCCTCAGGGTTCTGGATCAGTTCGGCCAGCCGCCGTCCATTGCGGGTCGCCTGCTCGCGGCCGAGCGCGTTGAGATCGGTGTCGGCCTGGCCCTGCAGCCGCGACTCGGCATTCCACTGCGTCTGGCCATGGCGCACGATGTAGACGAGCGGAACCATCAGGTCTTCCGGAAATCAGGACAGGCGGGCGGAAACCGCGGCAGAACTATTCCTTGACGGTCGAAATATCCGGCGCGTCGACCGCCTTCATGCCGACGACGTGATAGCCGGAATCGACATGGTGCACCTCGCCGGTGACGCCACGCGACAGGTCCGACAGGAAATAGACGGCGGAATCGCCGACTTCTTCCTGGGTGACGGTCTGCTTCAGCGGCGAATTGTATTCGTTCCACTTGAGGATGTAGCGGAAGTCGCCGATGCCCGAAGCAGCCAAGGTCTTGATCGGCCCGGCCGAGATGGCGTTGACGCGGATCTTCTTGCCGCCGAGGTCGACGGCGAGATAGCGCACGCTGGCTTCGAGCGCGGCCTTGGCGACACCCATGACGTTGTAATGCGGCATGACCTTTTCGGCGCCGTAATAGGTCAGCGTCAGCAGCGAGCCGCCGTCGGTCATCAGCGCTTCGGCGCGCTTGGCGATGGTGGTGAAGGAATAGACCGAAATGTCCATGGTGCGCAGGAAATTGTCGCGCGTCGTCTCGACATAGCGTCCGGTCAGCTCGTCCTTGTCGGAAAAGGCGATGGCATGGACGAGGAAGTCGAGCTTGCCGCCCCAATGCTTTGCGACATTGGCAAACACCTCGTCGAGGCTCGCCGGATCAGTGACATCGCAATGACCGGCGACAAAGGCGCCCAATTCCGCAGCCAGCGGCTCGACGCGCTTCTTGAACGCCTCGCCCTGATAGGTCAGCGCGATCTCGGCGCCATGGTCGACGCAGGCCTTGGCGATGCCGTAGGCAATCGATCTGTTGTTGGCGACGCCCAGTATAAGGCCGCGCTTGCCGGCCATTAGGCCCTGTCCACCCGCCATGTCAGCGCTCTCCGAAAGGTTTTCTGCTTTGGAGTGCCTATCGCACAGGCAGAAAGGCGCATCAAGCACAGACGGGGCGCGCGTTCAATTCAGACACTCGGCGTGACAACGAATGGGGGATAATAAGGTTGTTGTGAGATTTGAACGCCTCACTGCGGCCAGCGCGCCTTGACGGCCCAGGCCGGGCAGCCGAATCGGCTGGCCGGCACCGCATCGGCCCTATCCAGCCATTTTGCGCCAGGGAATGAGCATTCCCACCTGCTTGCGGTAGAGGCGGTACTGATCGCCAAACATCGCGACGAGATCGCGTTCCTCGAGGAAGATGCCGAGCAGGATGTAGCCGGTGCTGCCCGCCGCGAACAGAAGATGGCCCCATGTCATCGACGGCGTCGCCCAGAAGGCCAGGAGAAAGCCGACATAGAGCGGGTGCCGGACCCATTTATAGAACAGCGGCGTCCTGAACACGGGCGGCGCCGGTTCGCTCTTGCGCAAAGCGGCGAGAACCTGGCGCAGGCCGAACAGTTCGAAATGGTTGATCAGAAAGGTGCTGGTCAACAATACCGCCCAGCCGAGCCAGAACACGCCATGGATGACGGCGACCCAGACCGGGTTCTCGACCGTCCAGACGAGACCGGGGATCGGCCGCCATTGCCAGTAGAGCAGCAGCAGGATGAGGCTGGCCAAAAGCACATAGGTGCTGCGTTCGGCCGCGTGCGGGACAATCCGTGTCCACCAGCGCTTGAAAACCGGCCGCGCCATGATGCTGTGCTGGGCGGCGAAAAGGCCGAGCAGCAGCGCATTGACGACGACGGCTTCGACCGGACTTCCAGCGACTCCGGAATCGATGGATTTCGGCACGACCAGGTTGCCGACGAAACCGACCGCATAGAGAAACGAACCGAGAAAAATCAGGTATGCGGCAACGCCGTAGATAAGGGTGATTACGCCCGCCATGACTGCCCCTCCATGCAAGCATCAGGATTCGGTCGGTCGACCGAATTCAGTGTCAAAAACCATAAATTCTCTGACGAGTCAACTTGATCGGTCGCTCGACCGAG
Organism: Mesorhizobium sp. P160219; assembly: GCF_057786095.1. Taxonomy (NCBI): domain Bacteria; kingdom Pseudomonadati; phylum Pseudomonadota; class Alphaproteobacteria; order Hyphomicrobiales; family Phyllobacteriaceae; genus Mesorhizobium; species Mesorhizobium sp. P160219. The sequence goes on along the minus strand of NZ_JBYNWG010000001.1, from coordinate 2,732,220 downwards.
ATAGAGTGGAGGGACGTCCAGCCCCGGACAGGAGAAGCTATGATCCGCCCAGATTGCACAGCTACCAGCGGCAGCCACGCCGCATGACGGACGCTGCCCAAGCCGTTACCCCACCGCAGAACAAGCAAAAGCGCGACACGCGCGCCGAACTGATTTCAGCCGCCGAGTTGTGCCTCCATCGAGGCGGCTACGCCGATCTGTCGACGCGCCGCGTTGCCGAGATCGCCGGCGTTCCGCTCAGCCAGATCCATTACCATTTCGGCTCCAAGGAACGGCTGTTCCTGGCCCTGCTCGACCATCTGAACGAGGGCCTGCTGAAACGCCAGGCGGAGACTTTTGCGGCACCGATGCCGCTGTGGCAACGCTGGGAGCGCGCTTGCGATTTCCTCGACGATGATCTGGCGTCCGGCTATGTCCGGATCCTGCACGAGATGATCGCGGCAAGCCTGTCGAGCCCCGAGATCGCCAAGGCGGTGCGCCGCGACCTGCGCGGCTGGTTCGAACTGCTGGACGGACTGGCGCAAGAGGCGGAGCGTCGGTTCGGCGGCCTCGGGCCATTCTCCGCCGCCGAAGTAACCAGCCTGGTCAGCGCCGCATTCCTCGGCAGCGAGACGATGATCCTGCTTGAGATCGAGAGCCCGCATGTCCCGGTGCGGCAGGCGTTGCGCCGCTTCGGCGAAACCATCCGGCGGATGGAGGAAGCAGCGCCCGGCAGTTAGCCAGCGAAGTCGAGCCGCGTCAGCCTTTGCGGCTGCGCATCAGCGCTTCGAGTTCGCTGTCGCCGCCTTCCGGCAGCATGATGCGGACATGGGCGTAGAGATCGCCATGGCCGCCGGCCTTTTCCGGCAAGCCCCTGCCCTTCAGGCGCAGCACCTTATCGGAACTCGACCAGGCCGGAATGTTGACCGCCAGCCTGCCGGTCGGCGTGTCGACCGGCACCTTGGCGCCCAGCACCGCGTCGGCCAACGCTACCTCCAGATCGGCATGCAAGTCACGGCCCTCGATGCGGTAGCGAGGGTGCCTGCGGATACGGATCTTGACCAGCGCATCGCCCGGCTGTCCCGGCCCCTGCTCGCCCTGGCCCTTCAGCCGGATGGTCTGGCCATCCTCGACATAGACCGGCAGCTTGACCGCGATCTTGCGGCCGTCGGGGAACATCGCCGTCACCTTTTCGGCGGTCGCTATCTCCTCGATGGTGACGTCGAGTGTGACGTTCAGATCGGCGGCGGTCGCCTGCTGGCGGCGGTCGCCTGTTCCGGCGCCGCGCGCGCCGGAAAAGGCGTCGCCGAAGATCTGGCTGAAAATGTCGCTGTTGCCGTCGAACGGATCGCCGCCCGGACGCCCCGATCGGAATTCGAAGCGCGAGCCGCCGGCGCCCTGCTGGCGGCGGAAGCCACCGAACGGATCGCCGCCGCCGGCTGCGCCCTCGAAGCCCTGGAATTTCGGCTTGCCGTCGGCGTCGATCTCGCCGCGGTCGAAGGCCGCACGGTTCTTCTCGTCGCCGACGACCTCATAGGCCTGATTGGCGGCGGCAAAACGGTCCTTGGCCTTGGGATCATTCGGATTCTGGTCCGGATGATACTTCTTGGCGAGCTTGCGGTAAGCCGATTTTATGTCCTTGGCCGATGCGTTCTTGGCAACGCCCAGCACCTCATAGGGGTCGCGCATGCGTCCTGCCCTGGAAAATGAGTTAAATCCACGTTGGCCCTTATATGCGCTCCCATAGGAAGAAATTCCAGTGGCGCGCAGGCTTATCGAGGGTTGAAATTGCGATGCCCGCAAACCTCGAAAATCAGAGCGGTTTGAAGTCCTGCATGTGCCAGCCGCCGGCCGCGGCGATGCACAATTGCCCCTTGAACAAAGCGACGCCGTCGAAGCTTTCGCGCGAGGCGGTAAAGCTGCGGCAGGCCTGGCCGTTGTCCTGCACTTCGGCGAGTTCGGTGATGGAGCCACGCGAGCCGGTGTAGGCATTCGCCCACGGCACGGCCTGGCCGCGAAGCTCCTCGATGTCGGCCGAAGACACCGCATTGCCGATCGTGGTCTGGTCGGAAGCGCTGTCGGCGTCCGTCGATGTCACCCTGGCCGGCGCGCTTGAGGTGACGATGGAACGATCGACCTCGGCCTTTTCCAGGCTGAAGCCGCCGGCGCCGCAGGCGGCAAGCGGCAGTGCGATAATCACGATCACGGCTTTCGAACTGGCCGAAGCGATAACGCTCCATTGCCCGCTGTCAAAAGCTTGCGCGATACGCGACAATCGGCAACCTCCTGAAGCTCGAGACAATTTGAGAAAAACTATGAGTGACACTGAGTTAACAAGTAGTGACTTTACCGAAGCCGCCGAGCCGTTCCGGCTCTTTGCTGAGTGGCTGGAGGACGCCAAGAAAAGCGAAATCAACGACGCCAACGGCGTAGCACTTGCAACCGTCGATGCCGACGGCATGCCGGATGTGCGGATGGTGCTGCTCAAGGGCTTCGATGAAAGCGGCTTTGTCTTCTACACGAATTTCGAGAGCGCCAAGGGCCGCGAGATTCTTGGCAGCATGAAGGCGGCGATGTGCTTCCACTGGAAATCGCTGCGCCGCCAGGTGCGCATACGCGGTCCGGTGGAGATCGTCAGCGACGCTGAAGCCGACGCCTATTACGCGACGCGGCCGCGCGGCAGCCGGATCGGCGCATGGGCTTCGAAACAGTCGCGGCCGCTGGAAAGCCGCTTTGCCCTGGAGAAGGCGGTGGCCGAATACACGGCGCGCTACCCTATCGGCGAAATCCCGCGGCCAAAGCACTGGTCGGGCTTCCGCATCGTGCCGCAGGCGATCGAGTTCTGGCACGACCGGCCATTCCGGCTGCACGATCGGCTGGTCTTTTCGCGCAACGCCGAAGGCGGCTGGGACAAGACACGGCTTTATCCCTGAGGATAAGTTCAGGCCTTCTTGCGCGTCATGAAGGCCGTCAACGCGGCGCGCGCTTCGTCGGACTTCAGCCGCTCGGAGAAATGCTCGCTCTCCACCTTGATGCGGGCGACAAGCTCGTCGCGCGGGGCGCGCATCAGGTCACGAGCGATCTTCAGCGCCTGCGGCGGCTTGGCGGCGATCGCGCCGGCCGCGGCGAGTGCCGCGGCTTCTAGCCCGTCCTCCTCGACCACCTCATAGATCAGGCCGGCGGCCTTGGCGCGTTCGGCGGAAAAACCTTCGCCGAGTCCAAGCAGCGCAAAGGCGCCCTGCCTGCCGAGGATGAGCGGCGCCAGCAGGCTGGAGCCCGCCTCCGGCACCAGGCCGAGGTCGACGAAGGGTGTGCGGAACACCGTGCGCGGCGTGGCGAAAGTCAGGTCGCAATGCAAATTGAGCGTGGTGCCGATGCCGACCGCAATGCCGTCGACGCCGGAGACCATCGGCTTCTCCGTTTTGGCCAGCGCCATCAGGAAGTCCCAGACCTCGTTGCCGCCCTCACCGCCGGTGGCGATGACCAGGAAATCGGCGAGATCGTTGCCGGAAGAGAAGGCGCCAGGCACACCGAGGAAGACATGGACGCGAACCGCCGGGTCGGCATCGCCATCGGCCAGCGCCTTGGACATTGTCGCGTACATGGCGCGCGTCAGTGCGTTCTTCTTGTCGGGACGGTTCATGCGGATGATCTGGATGGCGCCCTGGCGCTCGACGAGGATATGGTCTGTCACGGTCATTCTTCCCTGGTGAGCGCTCTGGTATTCAGGCCGTTATCAGCGCCTTGCCGGCGGTAGCGAGGCTCTCGGCGCCATCGATGACGCGTTCCTTCAAGGCGCTGACTTCGCCGAGCAGGTTTTCGGCGAAAAAGCGGCAAAGGGCGATGCGGCTCTGCTGGGCAAGTCCGCCACGCGCCAGATAAGCGCCGCCGGCAGCAAGCGAGATCAGCCTGAGATAGGGGGTCGCACCGGCTTGCGCTTCGTCCAGACGGCCGTCGGCCAGCAGCTTCTGCAGGAAGCGCGTCGCCTCGGTGAGATCGTCGAACGCCTGGTCAAGCGCTTCGGCGGTGCGGCCGAAGCCCTGCAGGTTCGAGGTCCGCACCTCGTCGGCGATGGCCTTCAGTTCGGCGATATAGCCATGCACATGCTCGCCGCCGCCAAGCGGCAATTTGCGGGCTACAAGGTCGATCGCCTGGATGCCGTTGGTGCCTTCATAGATCGGCGCAATGCGGGCGTCGCGATAGAGCGCGGCCGCGCCCGTCTCCTCGATGAAGCCCATGCCGCCGTGGACCTGGACGCCGAGCGATGCGACATCGACGCCGATATCGGTGGAAAAAGCCTTGGCCAGCGGCGTCAGCAGATTGGCGCGATCGCGCCAATGCGCGGCCTCCTCGCCTGTCGACACACGCGCGAAGTCGATGGCATAGGCGCAGGAATACGAGATGGCGCGGGCGATCTGGGTCAAAGCCTTCATGGTCAAGAGATTGCGCTGCACGTCGGGGTGATGGACGATCGGCGCCATCCCGGCGCCTGAAAAGTCCGATGCCTTGCCCTGGCGGCGCTCATTGGCATAGGCGATCGCCTTCTGCGTCGCGGCTTCGGCCACTGCCACGCCCTGCATGCCGACGCAAAGCCTCGCGTTGTTCATCATGGTGAACATGCAGGCGAGCCCCTTGTTCTCCTCGCCGATCAGCCAACCGATGGCGCCGGGCGCAGCACCCTGGAACCCGTCGCCATAGATCATGGTGCAGGTCGGCGAGGCATGGATGCCGAGCTTGCGCTCGAGGCCCGAACAGAAGACGTCGTTGCGGGCGCCGAGCGAGCCGTCATCATTGACCAGGAATTTCGGCACCAAAAACAACGAAATGCCGCGCGTGCCGGCCGGCGCATCCGGCAGCCGCGCCAGCACCAGATGGATGATGTTGTCGGTGAAATCATGCTCGCCATAGGTGATGAAGATCTTCTGGCCGAAGATGCGGTAGGTGCCGTCGCCGGCAGGCTCGGCGCGGGTGCGCAGAGCGGCGAGATCGGAACCGGCCTGCGGCTCGGTCAGGTTCATCGTCCCCATCCATTCGCCGGAGACGAGCTTTGCCAGATACTTTGCCTTCAGCGCTTCGGAGGCATGCTTGTCCAGCGCCTCGACGGCGCCCATGGTCAGCGTCGGGCCGATGCCGAAGGCCATGGCGGCGGAGTTCCACATTTCGAGCGCGGCAACGCCGAGCATGGTCGGCAGGCCCTGGCCACCGAATTCTTCCGGTCCGGACAGCGCGTTCCAGCCACCGCCGATCCAGCTGCGGTAAAGCGCCCTCCAGCCGGGCGGCGTGGTCACGGCTGCATCCTTCAGCACCGCGCCGTGCTCGTCGCCGAGCTTGTAGAGCGGCGCCACTTCCTCGCTGGCGAAGCGGCCGGCCTCGGACAGGATGGCGTCGACAAGATCTTCGCCGAGGTCCCCGAACGCGCCGCTGTCGAGTGCCGGCTTGAGCCCGGCGACATGCTTGAGCGTGAACGAAATGTCGTCGACCGGGGCCTTGTACATGCCGCTTCTCCTCCGCTGCTCCGATCGCTCGATCCTAGGACCCGGGCCGATGCAAAACCATCCGCCTCTGGGCGGCCTCCGACCTTTTTTTTACGTAAACGTCAAACTTTGTCACGCGGATTTTGTAGCGAACTCCGTCGTCCACGGGTGGAGCGGGAGCGTAGCGGACGCCGAGTACCATGTCGCGACCTCGCGCCGGGGCGCAACGGTGCAGAATTCTGCGCCGTGGCAACGCTTCGAAGTCGCGGAATGCATACTATGGTCTGCGCCGCGTCGCTTCGCTCCTTGCTTCGCCATAGAATGACGAAATCGCGAGAGCGATCAGGACTCCTGCCCGAAAGCACTTCCTTAACCATACCGGTCCACCATCGGTGTTTGGTCAGCGGGGATCCCCTGTTTGAAAACGCCGGCGCATCTTCTTCGCCGCTCAGCGATCGCTCTCGTGGCGATGATGGCGCTGACGTCAGCGGCTACAGCCTCGGACTTTTCCGAGCCTTGGCGGGATGGCGACCGCGCGCTGGTGGTCGACGCCTATGAATACAATTCCATCGACTGGGCGCAGCTTGCAACCGACAAGCGCATTGTCGGCTTCATCAACAAGGCCTCCGACGGGCTGCCGCCGCCCTATTTCTGCTACGGCGACGAGCCTACGGTCAAACTCTGCAAGACATTGTGGAAACGCTTTGCGGTGACGCGCGAGCTGTTTCAGACGCGCAAGGTGGTGGCCAAGGCGCTCGGCCTGAAATGGGGCGCGTATCATCTTGCCCGCCCCGGCAATCCGCTCGAGCAGGCCAACAGTTTCATCGATTTCGCCGAGCCAGCCCCTGACGATCTGCTCGCCCTCGATCTCGAAGGCAACGACCCCTCGCAATGGATGTCGCTCGAGGATGCCGAGGAATTCGTGCGCCAGGTGCACCGGCGGCTCGGCCGTTTCCCGATCCTCTACACCAACGGCAAGACCGCCCAGTACATCGCCGACAACCGCTACCAATACCGTCTGCTGTCGCGGCTGCCGCTCTGGTATGCGCGCTACAAGCCCGACATCGACGTGCATTTTCCGATGGGCAACTGGCACGGCTATGCGCTGTGGCAGTTCTCGGCGCAGGCCAATTGCGGGCGCCTGCGCTGCCCCTACCGCGTCGCCGGCACGCCCAACGACATCGACGTCAACGTCGCGCCGATGGACGCGGCGGCACTGCGCCAGCAATGGCCCTTCGGCGGCCTGATCGACGTGCCGCCCGACTACCTCGCCTCGATACCGGTGCCGGTGTCGCGCGCGGCCGGGCTCGCCGGCAAAGTCACCATCACATACGGCGATGTGGCGACGCCACCGACGGTCGAGGAAATGGTGGCGGTGCTCGGCGCGCGCTGGCAGACATTCCGCGCCGCCTTCCGCATGCCGATGGTCAAGACGGTGCCGCGCCGCGCGCGCTTCGGCATTGCCGAGTATGTCGCCTGGAAGCGGACCACGTATCGTTCGGAGGCTCTGCTCGAGGCCGCCTTCTCGCAGGCCGCCGACCCGGTCAGCACCGCTTCGACGGAACTCGTTCGCGAGCGCTGAATTACACGGTAGCGCCGGCTTTCTCGCGCGCCACCGCTTGCCAGCCTATATCGCGACGGCAAAAGCCTTGCGGCCAGTCGATGCGGTCGAGCGCGGCATAGGCGCGGCTCTGCGCTTCGCCGACCGTCTTGCCCGGCGCGGTGACGTTGAGCACGCGGCCGCCATTGGCGACCAGCGCGCCGCCATTGATGGCGGTGCCGGCATGGAAAATCTCAACGCCGTCGCCAGCGGCTTCGTCGAGGCCACGAATAACCGAGCCCTTTTCCGGCGTGCCGGGATAGCCCCGCGCCGCCATCACCACGGTGAGCGCGGCATCGTCGCGCCAGCGCACCGAACTGTGCGCCAACTGGCCGTCGACGGCGGCGTTGAGCAACACCAGCAGATCGTCCTTCAGCCGCATCATCAGCACCTGGCATTCCGGATCGCCGAAGCGGGTGTTGTATTCGATCAGCTTCGGTCCCTTGTCGGTAATCATCAGCCCGGCGAACAGAATGCCGGCGAACGGCGCGCCAAGCTCGGCCATGCCGCGCATGGTCGGCTCGACGATTTCGCGCATGGTGCGCTCGACCATGTCAGGGCTCATCACCGGCGCCGGCGAATAGGCGCCCATGCCGCCGGTGTTGGGGCCGACATCGCCATCGCCGACGCGCTTGTGGTCCTGCGCGGTGCCGAAGGGAAGCGCTGTGGTGCCGTCGCACAGGCAGAAGAAACTCGCCTCCTCGCCGGTCATGAATTCCTCGACCACGACTTCGGCGCCGGCGTCGCCGAAGGCGCCGTCGAAACAGGCATCGAGCGCGGCCCGCGCCTCTTCCAGGGTCACGGCGATGGTGACGCCCTTGCCGGCCGCGAGCCCATCGGCCTTGATGACGATCGGCGCGCCGACCTTTTCGACATAGGCTTTGGCGGCAGTCAGATCGGTGAAGCGGCCGTAGGCGGCGGTCGGGATGTCGTATTTGGCGCAAAGGTCCTTGGTGAAACCTTTCGAGCCTTCGAGCCGCGCTGCCCGCTTCGACGGGCCGAAGACGCGGATGCCCTGATCGCGCAGATCACCGGCGATGCCGGCGACCAGCGGCCCTTCCGGGCCGACAACGACGAGGTCGATGGCGTTGTCCTTGCAGAATGCCGTGACAGCGGCATGGTCGGCGATGTCGAGCTTGACCAGCTCGGCCTCTTTGGCGATGCCGGGATTGCCGGGTGCGGCATAGAGCTTGGTCAAAAGCGGCGAGGCCGCGATCTTCCAGGCCAGGGCATGTTCGCGGCCGCCGGAGCCGATCAACAAAACGCGCATGCCGATGTCCCTTGTCATTTCACGACAGGGACTGCGCTATTGCGCCGAGCGCTACGGGTCAAGAGCTTTACCTTGCGCGATGCCGGTTGCGCACGGGAACGTCGCGCGGCTCAGCTCTGGAAGACGACAGGAAACCAGTCCTCGCGCAGTTTCTGGCCGGGCTTCATGTCATGGCGGGGATAGGGCGGCGAGGTGCGGCCGGGGCGCTCGACATAGCGCGCATCGTCGCCGACCCAGCGCAGCGACAGCGCCCGGCGCCGCGCCGCGGTCAGATTGCCGCGCGCCCCATGCGCGGTCCTGAAGTCGAACAGGATGGCGTCGCCCGGCTCCATCTCCCATTCGAGCACCTTCAGCGACGGGTCGTTGTCGGGATCGGGCACCGGCCGATAGTCACCCTCGCCGGCATAGAAATTGTCATCGTTCAGCCAGCGCACCGGCAAGACCATCTTTTCCCATTTGTGCGAGCCGGCGATCAGCCGCAGCGTCGCTTCCTTGACCGGATCGATCGGAATCCAGAAGCTGACGGTCTGGGTGCCATCGACGAAGTAATACGGGATGTCCTGGTGCCAAGGCGTCGGCTTCTGCGTGCCCGGCTCCTTGACCAGCACATGGTCGTGGAAGAACTGGGCGCTGCGCGACTGCATCACTGCTGCCGCCAGTTCGGCGGCCGGTGAATTGCGCACGACGTCGACGAATTCGGGAATGCGCTCCCAGTTGCAGTAATCGTCGAAGAAGCTGCCCTTGCCATTGGCGATATCGGACGCCGTGGCGCTGCGGTTCTGCATGTTGCGCTCGATGCCCGCGGCAATGGTGCCGACCCAGTCCTTGAACACGCCGCGCACGCAGACCGCGCCATCGCGCTGGTAACCGGCAATCGCTGCGGCGTCGATGTGTCTGGCGGCCATCTCATGTCTCCCCTTGTTTCGATGACCGACTATCGCAGCCGCCGCACATCGTGTAAAATAATAACTTCTCATCTCTCTTATAGCTTTGGCCTATGAACCTGACCCTCACCCAGTTGCGCTATCTCGTGGCTGTCGCCCGTCACGGCAGCGTCACCGCGGCCGCCCGGATGCTGAACGTCTCGCAGCCGTCGATCTCGGTGGCGATCGACAATGTCGAAGCGACGCTTGGCCAGAAACTGTTCGTGCGCCAGCGCGGCAGCGGCATCGCGCTGACCTCGTTCGGCCGCAGCGCGGTGGCCAAGGCAAAGCAGGTGCTAGCCGAAGCGGACGAACTGGTAGGGCTCGGCACGCGTGACGCCGATGTCGGCGGCGAACTTGTGCTCGGCTGTTTCGAGGATCTGGCGCCTTATTTCGCGCCGGCGCTGATCCGCGCTTTTTCGCAACGCTGCCCGGCGGTCACCGTGGTGGTCCGCGACGAGACCTTCGAGACGCTCGGCCGGCGGCTCGGCGATGCGGCAATCGATCTCGGCCTGACCTACGATCTCGGCCTGCCCTCGCACTTCGCCCGCACCCTGCTGCATGAGCTGCGGCCACACGCGCTTCTGCCGCAAGGCCACGCGCTGGCCAGCCAGGCCAGCGTCAGCCTGGCGGAGCTGGCGACCCATCCCTTGATCACCACCGACCAGCCGCATAGCTGGCAGCATATGCTGGACCTGTTCCTCAGCCGCGGCCTGTCGCCGGTCTCGCAATCGACGGCGAGTTCGTTCGAACTGCAGCGCAGCATGGTCGCCAACGGCTTCGGCGTCGCGGTGAGCTACACCAGGCCTTATGGCGACAGGAGTTATGACGGGCTGCCGCTGGTCTGCAAGCCGCTGTCCGATCCGCTGCCGATGCAGTGCATCATCCTCACCCATGACACAAGGCAAAGGCTGTCGAAGGCGGCGCTGGCCTTCACGGAGGTGGCGAAGGAATGGTTTGCCAGCCACGATATTTTCACCGCCTGAGCGACAATGCGGCCGCTTGACGGCGCACGCCGCTGCTGCCACTCCAGCACGATGGAAACCATCCAGTCGAAAGCCGCACAGGGCCGCGTCGCCGACGCGCCGAGCGGCCATTGGGTCTACAAGATATTGCCGCGCTGGCTGTGGCCTTACGCGCAGCTTGCGCGCTGGGACCGGCCGATCGGCTGGCAATTGCTGCTGTGGCCCTGCTGGTGGTCGGCAGCGCTTGCGGCCAGCGCCTATCCGCGCGCAAGCGACCCGCTGCTCACATTGCTCCCGTCGCCATGGTTCCTGTTCCTGTTCTTCGTCGGCGCCGTCGCCATGCGCGGCGCCGGCTGCACCTATAACGACATTGTCGACCAGGACATCGACAACAAGGTCGAGCGCACCCGTTCGCGGCCGCTGCCGGCCGGCAAGGTGACGCGCCGCCAGGCCTGGATATTCCTGGTCATCCAGGCCTTGCTGAGCCTCGTCGTGCTGTTGCAGTTCAACGACTTCGCCATTCCGCTCGGCATCGCCTCGCTGGTGATCGTGGCCGTCTATCCCTTCATGAAGCGCTTCACCAACTGGCCGCAATTGGTGCTCGGGCTCGCCTTCTCCTGGGGTGCACTGATGGGCTGGGCGGTCGAGTTCGGCGATCTCGATGGCCCGGCCATCATGCTCTATATCGGCTCGATCCTGTGGGTGATCGGCTACGACACCATCTATGCACATCAGGACAAGGAAGACGACGCCATCGTCGGCGTGCGCTCGACGGCGCGGCTGTTCGGCGACAACACCAAGACCTGGCTGGTCGGGCTTTATGGCGGCACGCTGGTCTGCTTCGCCATCGCCTTCGCCTCGGCGCAGGCGCCGGTGGTGGCGCTGGCCGGGCTGATCGCCGCCGGCGCCCATATGGCGCGGCAGATAGCGGTTCTGGATATCGACGATCCCGATCAATGCCTGCGGCTGTTCAAATCCAACAACCAGGTCGGCTGGTTGATCTTCATCGGCCTGATCGGCGGTGCGCTGTGGGTGGCGCTAAAGCCGCTGGTGTAGGCTCCCTCTTCCTTCTCCCTTTGTGGGAGAAGGTGGATCGACGCGCAGCGGCAAGACGGATGAGGGGTGCTCCAGCGGAGTGAGGCGTTGGCGTTCCCTGGAACACCCCTCATCCGTCTTGCCGCTTCGCGGCAATCCACCTTCCCCCACAAGGGGGGAAGGAGAAGAGCGCTCTACTCTCTCGAAATAATCTCCTGGCCGTCGATCACCAGTCTCAGCCCGAGATTGCCGGCCCTGCGGCGGGCGAGGAAGCGCGGGCGGCGCGTGGTCGAGACCCGGCCCTTGCGGCGATCCTTGGCCGGCAGCGCCTTGATGGCGGCGCCGAGCGATTCCTCAAGCGTGCGGGCAATGCCGTCGGATTCGATCAGCAGCATCTGCAGCCGGTAAGCATCGGCCCAGGCGCGCCAGTCGGCGGCGACGTCGTCGAGATCGTCGGCCACCAGCAGCGGCACCGACAGCATCGGGTCGTTGTGCAGGAGTTCGAGGGTTACCGTGACATTGCCTTGCGCATCCTCCATCGCGCGGGCGGCGACGCCGCGAAACGCGTTGGCGGGCAGCGCGATGATCGCCGGCACGCCGCTCATCTCGAGCGTGCGGCGGATGACGGCGCCGCGCTGGTCGATGGTGAAGGTAACGTCGCCATAGTCGTCGCGCGTGGCATAGCTCACCACTTGCGGCAGGCGGAATGGGTCGAGGCGCATGTTGCGCCCGGCCCAGACGGGCTTCAATACACTGTTCATCTGCTGCCTTCCTGTGTTTCTCCTGAGAGCCGCTTTCACGGATCCCACCGGGCCAGTTTTCCCGGCCTCGTTGTGTGAAACATTAGCGCGAGCTTCTGCCGCCCGGCTTAAGAAAGTCAGTTAAATTTTGCTGATCTCAGGCGATGGTTATCGGAATGAGACCAGCCACAAAATGTTGAAAGGATCAGATAACCTTACCGGGATTCATGATGCCGGCCGGATCGAAGACGGCCTTCACCCGGCGCATCAGTTCGATCGCCATTGGCGGCGCGGTGGCGATCAGTTCGTCGCGCTTCAACTGGCCGATGCCATGCTCGGCCGAGATCGAACCGTGGAAGGAGCGCACGACATCGTGCACGGCATGGTTCATGGCGTGGTAGAGGCCGAGAAACGCTTCGTCGTCACCGCCCTCCGGCCGGGAGATGTTGTAGTGCAGATTGCCGTCGCCCATATGACCGAAGCAGACCACGCGCGCCTGCGGACTGACCGAAGCCACTGCACCGGCCGCCTTTTCGATAAACGCCGGGATGGATGCCACCGGCACCGAAATATCATGCTTGATCGAAGCACCTTCGGGCTTTTGCGAATCCGGCAGCACCTCGCGGAAGTTCCAGAACGCGTCGCCCTGCGCCAGGCTGGCCGCGATCACCGCGTCGCCGACGATGCCTTGCTGGAGGCCTGCCGACAGCACTTCTTCGATCAGCCCCCTGGCGTCCTCGGCCGAACGGCCCGACGACACCTGCATCAACACATACCATGGCCAATCCTGCGCCAGCGGCCGCGTGACGCCCTGCGCATGGCGCAGCGTGAAATCATACGGACGCCGGCCGATCAGCTCGAAGGCGGTGAGTGCCGCCCCTGCCCGGTCCATCGCCAGGCTGAACAGCGAAAGCGCTGCTTCCGGCGACGACAGGCCGGCAAAGGCCACTTCGCGCCCCTTGGGCTTGGGAAACAGTTTCAGCACCGCTGCGGTGATGATGCCGAGCGTGCCTTCGGCGCCGACGAACAGGTTCTTCAGATCGTAGCCGGTGTTGTCCTTCTTCAATTTGCGCAGATCGTCGAAGACCTCGCCGGTCGGCAGCACCACTTCGACGCCGAGGCAGAGTTCGCGCGCATTGCCATAGGCAAGCACGCCGGTGCCGCCGGCATTGGACGAGAGATTGCCGCCGATCTGGCAGGACCCTTGCGCGGCGAGCGACAGCGGAAACAGCCGGTCGGTGGCATCGGCCGCTTCCTGCAGCGTCTGCAGGATAACGCCGGCCTCGACTGTTACCGTGTTGGAGAAGACGTCGATCTCGCGAATGCGGTTCAGCCGCGACAAAGAAAGCACGATCTCGCGGCCGGATGCGTCAGGCACCTGGGCGCCGACCAGCCCGGTGTTGCCGCTTTGCGGCACGACCGGCGTTCCCGTCTCGCTCGCCAGCCGCATGATACGGCTCACCTCGTCGACGCTGCCGGGACGCAGCACCAAGGCCGTCCTGCCGTGCCACAGCCCGCGCCGCTCGGTAAGATACGGCGCAATATCGGCTTGGTCGCGCAGTGCATATTTTTCGCCGACAATGGCAGTGAAGCGGTCGATGAGAGCGGGATCGAGGTCGAAGGGGGAGTCGTTCATCGGCGCAAACTATGGCGCTCAGTCGAGCTTGTCACGGGGGGCAGCGGCACGAAACAGCCGATCGTTGATCGCCTCGCCAAGCCCATCGAACGGGATCGGCTCGACAGCGATCGTCGCCGCACCGCTGCGGTCGAGTTCCTGCAAATACGCGAACAGATTGCTTGCGGCTTCGCGCAAATCGCCTGACGCGGACAGGTTGCGCAAGGCGGCCGCCGCTTGCCAGCCTTCGGCGCGGTCGCCACCAAAGGCCAGCAAGGCCTCGCCTTCAGCCACACTCTGTGCATCGAGCCGCACCGATGCGCGCGGCGCATAATGCGACGCCAGCATGCCGGGCGCCTCAATGCCGGCTGTCGCGCCGCGCTGCAGCTTAATGCCGGTGACGGCCTCGATATCGGCGGCAGCGATGCCGCCTGGCCTCAGCAGCCGCACGCTGTTGCCTTCGACCTTGACGATGGTCGATTCCAGCCCGACCGGGGTGGCGCCGCCATCGACCACCAGCCGGATTTTGGCGCCGAGATCGGCCGCCACGGCTTGCGCTGTCGTCGCGCTTATCTTGCCCGAAGAGTTCGCGCTGGGCGCGGCCAGCGGCCGGCCGAGCCTGGCGATCAGCTCTCCGCCGAAGCCCCTCGGCATGCGCAGCGCGATCGTGTCCAGCCCGGCGGTGACCAGCGGATGGATGCCGTTGCCGGGTTGGAGCGGCAGCACCAGCGTCAGCGGCCCCGGCCAGAACGCCTCGGCCAGCCGTTTCGACAGCGGATCGAAGGCCGCAATGCGCTCTGCCATCGCCAGATCGGCGACATGGGCAATCAGCGGGTTGAAGCGCGGCCGGCCCTTGGCTTCGAAGATGCGGGCGACGCCGACGCCATTGGTCGCGTCGCTGGCCAGTCCATAGACGGTCTCCGTCGGGATGGCGACCACGTCGCCGCCCTCAAGCAGCGCCAACGCCTGCTCCATCGCTTCGCCGACGGATAGTATCTCAGCCACTCGCTTCACCTCACAGGCACCGGACCTAAAGCGCGTCGCGCTGAACCGGATTCATGCGACGCGCTTTAGGTCTTTGTTTTGATGCATGTCGTTCTCTCAAAACCGGGGCCACTTTTGAGCGACATGCATTAGAGCGGTTCAGCTGTTCGCTTAAACGCTCTAAGTATTTGTTTTTGCGGAATTCCGGACGGAAAACCGCTACTCACTTTTCCTGGAATTGCTCTAATACGGCAGTGGTTTTCGGGCAAGCCGGCGTTGGCGAATTATCAATGCCTAAAATGCTATGTTTCCCTGCAAGCCGGCATCAATCCACTCGGGTTAAGGCTACTTGGGTTAGGGCTGGCGGCTTGTTGGGCAAGGGGACGGTTTCGATGTCGATGCGTGTGCTTGGAGCGCTTGGTTTCACCCTGGCGGCGATGACCGGTGGGGCGCACGCCTCGTCGATCGTCTTTCTCGGCGTCTCGACCTCGACGCCATCGGTCATCAAGGTTGGCGGATCCGAACCGGTCAGGACCGCCTCGACGCCATCGATCGTCGCGCTCGGCGATGCCCAGCCCGATGTGACTTATGAAAAGGTCGCGGCGATCCCCGAAAAGCCTAGGCAGGATCCGATGATCATTCGCGGCGGCATCGTCGGCGGCGCCTTCGCCGCGCCGGCTCCGGCCAGGGCGAGCGCCGCGGCGCCGGCAACTGAGCCGACGGCAGAGACCGCACCAGCCGGAACTGCAACGGCATCGAACGGCAAGCCCGAGTCGCAACCGGCAGCGCCGCAGCCGGCAACAACACCGCAGCAGCCGATCGAGGGCGTCGGCAAAGCCGAGTAGGCCATTCAGCCAAAACAGTCGGCCAAGACAGTCGGCCGATCCATGCCGCTTGACGCCAATCGACAGCCCGGCGCACGATCGGCTTGGCGGCGGCGGCCCCAATTTCGCCAATCGGGTTTGGCATGAGCGCGCCGGGTTCTAGAAGAGCGAGGGGTTATCATGAACATGACGAAATCTTTGACTATTGCCGGCCTGTTGCTGGCGTCACCTATAGGTGTCGGCGGCGCGCAGGCCGGTGACGAGCTAGGGTCCTACGTCGCGCGCATTTCCGATCGCGACCACCATGCCAGCGACGGCTATGAGCTGAGCAGCGCAGCACAGATGGTGCGGCAGGACCGCGCCAACTGGCACAAGTTCCACCGGCGCGATGCCGACGACCAGGGCGATGACTGGTTCCGCAGCAACGATGATCGCGCGTATCTGGAACGCATGCTGAAGCGCGGTGGCGCGATGAGCTCCTCGACACGGAACGCCATCGTCAATGGCGAGCCGCTGATCCAGGTCGACGTCTATTCAGACAGCGTGCGTGTCAGCATTTTGGAGGATTGACTTCGTCAACCTCGGGAGGACTGACGGAGACTGACACGTTGGTTCCGGACAAGAAGGGCGGCGTGCGAGCGCCGCCCTTGTCGTCGCCGTATTCGGGCTTATCTGCCCTTTAGCCAGCTATCCTGGAAAAATCCGCGACCTGATCGGTGGCCGTGCGGATGCGAGCCAGCAGCGCCAGGCGGTTGGCGCGCACGGCCTGGTCCTCATCATTCACGAGAACGCGTTCAAAGAATGAATCAACCGGTTCACGCAACACGCTAAGCGCCAGCATGGCGGCGGAAAAGTCTTCGTTTTGAATCGCTTCGCCGGCTTCTCTCTCCGCCTGATTCACCGCTGCAAACAGCGATTTCTCGGCCTCCTCGCGAAACAGCGCCGGCTCAACGGTTTCGGCGATGGCCGTTTTCTTCTTCTCCTCGGCGGCCAGAATGTTGGCCGCCCGCTTGGCGCCCGCGAGCAGGTTCTTGCCGTCCTCGGTGTCGAGGAAGGACCCCAGAGCTTCGACGCGGCGCACGATCTGCAGGAGGTCGTCCGAGTGCGATTGGCCGATCTCCCCCCTTGTGGGGGAGATGCCCGGCAGGGCAGAGGGGGGCGCGCCAGAATGAGAGGTCGGCGGGACAGCGCCCCCCTCTGTCGGCTTCGCCGCCCCCACAAGGGGGGAGATTGGCGCGCTTCCACCACCTGCCAGCACGGCGTCAATGAGATCATGCCGAGCGCCCTGGTCGCGGAGATAGACTTTCAGGCGGTCGTGGAAGAAGGCGAGGAGGTCGGGGCCAAAGGCCCGTCCAGCCTTAGACGCGAGATAACTCGCCGTTTGATAGGCACTATCGAAGAGCGATGTCAGCGGCAGTGAGATCCCATTCTCGATCAGGATCCTCACCACGCCCAGTGCGGCCCTTCTCAGCGCGTAAGGGTCCTTAGACCCCGTCGGCTTTTCATCAATGGCCCAGAAGCCGACCAGCGTATCGATTTTGTCGGCCAGCGCGACGGCAATCGACACCGGATTGGTCGGCACGCTATCCGACGGACCTTGCGGCTTGTAGTGCTCCTCAATCGCCGCGGCCACGGACGGATGCTCGCCCTGCAGCAGCGCGTATTTGCGCCCCATGGCGCCTTGCAGTTCCGGAAACTCGCCCACTGCTTCGGTCGTGAGGTCAGCTTTGGCCAGCACAGCGGCGCGAGCGGCGCGCGCGGTAATCTCCCCCCTTGAGGGGGAGATGTCGCCGAAGGCGACAGAGGGGGTCGTCTCGCGTGGAGTGCCAACTCCCTCTTTCTTCGAGAGACCGGACGGCGTCGCGGCAGCCGAAGCGACCCCCTCTGGCCTGCCGGCCATCTCCCCCTCAAGGGGGGAGATCGACTGCGCCACTGTTGGCGCCAGCTCCTGCGCCAGCCGCTTGATCCGCTCCACCCGATCGCCTTGCGTACCGAGCTTGGCGTGAAAGGTGACATTGAGATGGTCGAGGCGGGCCATGCGCTGGTCGAGCGGCTTTTTCAGATCGAGCCCGAATTTCTTCGCCGACGCCTCGAGCTGCTCCAGATCCGGCAGATCGCCCTGGTCGGTCTTCCAGAAATACAGCGCGTCCGACAGGCGGGCACGCACCACCTTGCCGTTGCCGTGCGCGACCTCCTTGCCGCCGTCCTTGGCCTCGATGTTGGCGGTGAGGATGAAGCGGTTGGAGAGGTTTTCGCCGTCGCCCTGCGGCCGGGTGACAAAGCATTTCTGATTGGCGCGGATGGTCAGCCGGACCACTTCTGGCGGTATGGCAAGAAAGGCCTGCTCGAATTCGCCCATCAGCACCACCGGCCATTCGACCAGGCCCGACACTTCTTCCAACAACCCTTCGTCCTCGACCAGATCGAGCCCGTTGGCGAAGGCGAGGTTGCGGGCGTCGGCAAGGATGATCTCCTTGCGGCGGTCGCCATCGAGCACGACCTTGGCCGCTTCCAGCTTGGTCACGTAATCGTCGAAGCGGCGCACGGTGATTTCTCCCGGCGCCATGAAACGATGGCCGTAGGTGATATTGCCCGAGCGGATGCCATCGATCTCGAAATCGACCACCACCGGCTCCTCGGTCTCCGGGCCGAAGGTGCACAGAATCGTCTGCAGCGGCCGCACCCAGCGTAGCGAACCGGGCTTGGCTGAAGCCGGCCCCCAGCGCATCGATGTCGGCCAGGGGAAGCCGCGAATGATGGCCGGCACCAGTTCGGCGATGATTTCTTCCGCCGCCCTGCCCGGCTTCGAAATATGGGCGACGTAGAAATCGCCCTTCTTCGGATCGGAATGAACATGCGCCTCGGCAACCGAGGCAAGGCCTGCCTTGCGCAGAAAACCCTGCACCGCCTGTTCCGGCGCCGTCGTCGACGGCCCCTTGATCTCCTCGTGGATATCCTTCGAGCGCGCGGTCAGGCCCCTGACATCGAGCGCCAGGCGCCGCGGCGTCCAGTATTCGCGCGCGGCGTCATAGGTCAGACCCGCCTCGACCAGACCGTCGGTCAGCATCTTCCTGAGATCGCCCGCCGCCTTGCGCTGCATACGGGCGGGGATTTCCTCGGAGCGAAGTTCTAAGAGCAGGTCTGGCATGGTTAAGCTCCCACCCTCCCCTTGATGGGGAGGGTCGGCGCGTGGCGCCGGGGTGGGGTGGCGACCTCTCAGCCGCCGATACCTTCGGCACCATCGCGCAAACGCAGGTGTGATTTTCGTTCTTCCACCGCCGCATAGATCGTATCGAGCACGGAATCCAGTTCGTTTTTGATTTCATGGTTCCAGAAGCGAATGACGCGGTAGCCTTGGCTCTCGAACCATTTCGTTCGACGCTCGTCATGGCGCAGCTGGTCATCGAAGCTGTGATGGGCACCGTCCACCTCAATGATCAGCTTCAGCCGGTGGGAGATGAAATCAGGGAAGTAAACGCCTACTCGCCTGCCTGCGAAAATGAGTGCCTTCTACTGGAATGCGCCACAGATGCCGCCACAGGATGCGTTCCTCGTCGGTCATCGCCGCGCGAAGCCTTTGCGCAGACTGCAGCTTGAATCGATCGAGTTTTGGCATGGAACGTCGCGCTGTCACCCCCACCCGCCGCTTCGCGGCGACCTCCCCCATCTAGGGGGAGGTAAGAGGGCATAGCAACTCGGCTGACCGCTGTTTCCAGGAATTTTGACCGCCCCTGTCGGGCCGCAACCAGCCCGCCCGTCCTTGGATCAAAGATTTCCATGAACCAAACGCAGCGCTGAAGCGACCAACGCTCAGGCAGGGACCTATTGGCTGAACGACCATGAAAACGGCATCGAGACTTCTCCAGATCATCGCGCTCAGCGCCTGTTTCGCCGCGCAGGTGCATGGCGCCTTCTCGATGCCGGGTGTGCGGCAGGCTATGCGGACCATGGCGGGATCGTCTGGCCAGTTCTCGGCGCCAATCAACATTTCCCCCGAAATGATGAAGTGAGCCTGAACCTCAGGCGGCGAGCCCGCCGGCCTGGGTCTGCAAAAATGCCTCGCCGCAGGCTTTCGCCAGATTGCGCACCCGCAGGATGTAGCTCTGCCGCTCGGTCACCGAAATCACGCCGCGCGCGTCGAGCAGGTTGAAGACGTGGCTGGCCTTGATGCACTGGTCATAGGCCGGGAAGACCATGCGGTGCATCTGCAGATTGTCGTTCGAAGCCGGGGCGCCGGCCGCGAGCAGCGCCTTGCATTCGGCTTCGGCGTCCTCGAAATGCCTGAGCAGCATGGCGGTGTTGGCATATTCGAAGTTGTGCCTGGAATATTCCTGCTCGGCCTGCAGGAAGACATCGCCATAGGTGACTTTTTCGGCGCCTTCTCGGCCATTGAAGTTGAGGTCGTAGACATTGTCGACGCCCTGCACATACATGGCCAGCCGCTCCAGGCCGTAGGTCAGTTCTCCCGCCACCGGCGCGCATTCGATGCCGCAGACCTGCTGGAAATACGTGAACTGCGACACTTCCATGCCGTCGCACCAGCACTCCCAGCCGAGCCCCCAGGCGCCAAGCGTCGGGCTTGCCCAGTCGTCCTCGACGAAGCGAATGTCGTGCAGCAACGGATCGACGCCGATCGCCTTGAGCGAGCCGAGATAGAGTTCCTGCAGGTTCGGCGGGTTGGGCTTCAGGATCACCTGGTACTGGTAATAATGCTGCAGCCGGTTGGGGTTTTCGCCGTAGCGGCCGTCCTTGGGCCGGCGCGAGGGCTGGACGTAGGCGGCGTTCCAGCCCTTGGGCCCGAGCGCGCGCAGCGTGGTGGCCGGATGGAAGGTGCCGGCGCCGACTTCCATGTCGTAAGGCTGCAGGATGACGCAGCCATAGGCGGCCCAGTAATTGTGCAGGGTCAGGATCAGCCCCTGGAACGAGCGGCTGGGATGCATATGGGCTGGACTGTCTGACGTCACGGCGGCCTCGGAAAGCGCGAAAAAGAAGACATTCCCTAGTTGCCGGGCCGGTAGGCGTCAAGGCAGCGCCTATGGCCGCCTTGATGAGAGGTTGAACGCTTTGCTTCGGACTGGCCCATTGCCGGACGGTGCCGGTGGCCGTTTGCTCGCCCAGCTTCAACGACAAAGGTTCAGCCATGCAAGGCCAGTTCACCGTACGCCCCGTCACCCGAGAGGATTACGAGCAATGGCTGCCGCTGTGGGACGGCTACAATGCGTTTTACGGCCGCTCGGGCGAGACCGCCCTGCCCGGTGACATCACTGCAATGACATGGTCGCGCTTCTTCGATGCCTATGAGCCGATGCATGCGCTGGTCGCCGAGAGCGAAGGCAAGCTTCTCGGCCTTGTCCACTATCTCTACCACCGCACCACGACGGCGATTTCGCCGAACTGCTATCTGCAGGATCTCTTCACCAATGAGGCGTCGCGCGGCAAGGGCGTCGGCCGGGCACTGATCGAAGACGTCTATACCAGGGCGCAAACCGCAGGCTCCAGCCGCGTCTACTGGCTGACACACGAAACCAACCACACGGCGATAAAGCTCTACGACAAGATCGGCGATCTCTCGGGGTTCGTCGTCTACCGAAAGCTGTTCTAGAATGAGCGCCAACGCTGGGTCTGCGCCGCGTCGCTTCGCTCCTTGCTCCGCCATAGAATGACGATCCCGATAGGGCGTCTCTATCTCTTTGTTTCTGTCGCAATTCCGAACGGAAAACCGCGCACACTTTCCTGGAATTGCTCTAAAACACCAAACCGAAAAAACGGGGCTCAGCGAGCCCCGTTTCATCAGAATATGGCCCGATCACCCCTTCGGCGCTGGCGGGGTGGCCGGCTTGACCTTCGGGGTTTCCTGCGCCGTGTTGGATTCGATCGGCGGCAAGCCCTTCATCAGCTTCTGCTGCAAAATGGCAAGCACATCGGGATCCGGCTTCAGGTCGCGCGCCTGATTCCACTGGAAAGTGGCTTCGAGCTTGCGGCCGACGCGCCAATAGGCATCGCCGAGATGGTCGTTGAGCACCGGATCTTCCGGCTTGAGCGACACGGCGCGCTCCATTTCGCGCACGGCGTCGTCGAACCGGCCCATGCGGAAATAGGCCCAGCCCAGCGAATCGACAATGTAGCCGTCGCTCGGCCTGAGGTCGACGGCCTTCTGGATCATCGCCAGGCCTTCCTTGAGGTTCATGTTCATGTCGACCCAGGAATAGCCGAGATAGTTCAGCACCTGCGGCTGGTCGGGGAAC
This sequence comes from Mesorhizobium sp. P160219, assembly GCF_057786095.1. Lineage (NCBI taxonomy): Bacteria > Pseudomonadati > Pseudomonadota > Alphaproteobacteria > Hyphomicrobiales > Phyllobacteriaceae > Mesorhizobium > Mesorhizobium sp. P160219. The sequence continues at coordinate 2,710,566 of NZ_JBYNWG010000001.1, read as the reverse complement.
AGTTCCAGCGCCTTGAGGAAGTTCGGTTCGGCCTTGGGCCATTCCTTCAGCCGCTCATAGGCGATGCCGCGCTGATAGTAGATGTTCCAGTTGGCATTGGTCGGCGTCTTCAGCACCGCGACCGCCTTGTCGTAGAGAGTGGCGGCGGAGCGGAAATCCTCCTTCGACGCATAGACCCCGCCCAGCGCCAGATAGGCGCGCATGTCATCGGGGTGAGCTTCGACGAATGCCTTGAGATGGGCGATCGCCTCATCGTGACGGTTGAGATCGGCAAGGTTGAGGCCGAGCTGCAGGTCGGAAAGCTCCTTCAGCGGCGAGGAGGCTGGAATGCGGCTATAGAGCGCAATGGCGCCTTCGCCGTCCTTCAGCTGCTCCGCAACGGCGGCAAGCTGCACCAAAGCGGCGTCGCTGTCGGGCTTGAGCGCGAGCGCATATTGCAGATAGAGGCGCACGAACGGCTCGCCGCCGCCGCGATTGAGCGCGATGGCGAGGTCGAGCAGGATTTCAGCGGCGCCTTCGGAGGGACTGGCGACGAAAGGCTCGATCTTGTCGCCCTTGCTGATCCTGTCGCGAAGCGCCTGGATGTCGAGCTTGCCGGGCGCGAACGCCTCGGCCTTGTCGAGCACGTAGAGCGCCTTGTTCTTGTTGCCCTTGCGCGCCAGGAAAGACGCGTAGGCCTGGGCGTTGCGCATCCATGTCTCGGGCGCGGCACCGCCGGCCGTGACGTCGGTCAGGGTCGCGTCATAAAGCGCGTCGGCCTTATCCGACAGGCCTGCGGCATCGGCGATCAGCGCGCGGTGGAAGGACTTGAACAGGCCGAACCAGTCAGGCCCCTGCAGTTTGTCGATCGAGGCCATCGCCCCGGTGGGGTCGCCGGCGCCCGCTTGTGCCCAGCCGGACATGACGCCGGAAATCAGCCGGTCGAGATCGGATTCGAGCGACAGCTTGAGCCAGTACTGCGCCTTGGTGAAATCCTTCTTGTGGAAGGAATCGACCGCCAGAGCCAGACGCGAGAAGCGCTCGACGTCGGGAACTGCCTTGAGCTTGTCGGCATAGACCAGCAATTCCTCGAAGCGGCCTTGCGCGATCAGCGACAGCATCAGGCTTTGCTGCAGTGAGGTGTCGCCGGGATTGAAGGCGAGCGCCTGCTTGTAATAAGCGATGGCATTGTCGAGGTCGTTGTCGCCTTCGGCGATGCGGGCGGCGAGATAGGCGCCCGAGAAGGAGGTGATCTTGACCGGGTCGGTCGATTCCTTGGCGTAGGCAGGCAGCGGAGAAATCGCCATCCCTGCCACAATTGCCAGCCCCGCGAGCCAGCGCGCACGTCCTTGCCGCATCGTATCCCTTTCAGCCAAGCGCCATCCCGCGTCGGCGCGGAGAAGCCATAGACTCGATGTTTCCTGACAAAGCATGGCCTTTTTGGGGTCAGGCTTCAATCCGGGCCGAATTCACAATCGGGTCACCCGATTAACAAACCATGGCGACGCAGACACTATCGGTTCCGACAATAGCAGATCGGGGTTGGGAGCTACAGCCTGACATCGCGATATCCGCCTGCCGCGACAGTGCTGCACAGGCCGGCCCACTCGCAACCCTGGCAGGCCTCACGCGTCACGCCGGCTGCAAAGGCGGCGCGCAAGCCGGCAAGCGTTGCCGCGTCGAGGCTGAAGCGGACGCCGGCCCGGATCGGCCGGGTCAGCAGCTTGCCGACATCGCGTGCTGCCAGCTCGTCCCGGCCGGCGGCGCTTTCGCGCAAGCAGTGGGGCTGCGCCCCGCCGAGCAGCGGCTGGCAGATGTCGTCGGGGCCGGAGACGATCAGAATATCCTCGCCCCGGCCCAGACGTTTCGCGATCACGTCATAGTTGGCGACGAAGGCTGCGCTGTACCCTTCGCCGATATAGGTCAGCAGGCAAAGAAGATGGTGGGAGCGCAGCCGGACGGTCATCGGTCAGGACGCACCAGCGGAGCCTGTTCCATCCCGATGGTATCGGGATGGGGCTCCATCTCTTTGTTTGAGCATGATCTCTTCCGAAAACCGGACTCCACTTTTCGGGATCATGCTCCTGCCGGGTCCGCCTTGTTGCTCCAAAACAGCTTGAGCGTCGCGGCGCCGAGCGCCGATTTCAGCAGGCCGCCGACGAGGAAGGGCAAGAAGCCGAAGGCGATGGCCTGTTCGAGGCCGATCATGAGGGCGAGCCAGGCCGTGCCGAGAACCAGGCAGGCGAGGTTGCCGAGGACCATGCCGGCGAAGGCGAGCAGCACGCGGTTGCCGTTCCAGCCGCGCTCGGCCAGCCAGCCGACGAGCGCGCCGACAAGCGGGAAGGCGAAGAGATAACCGGCGGTCGGCCCGGCAAAATGCTGGATGCCGGCAGCTCCGCCCGACAGCACCGGCAAACCCACAGCGCCCTCGACGAGCCATGCGGCGATGGTGATCGCGCCGAGCCGCCAGCCGTAGAGCGCGCCCACCAGCGTCACCGCAAAGGTCTGCATGTTCATTGGAACCGGCAGCATCGGCACTTCCATGTAGGAGGCGAGCGCAATGGACAGCGTGCCGATGACGATGGCCGCGGCTTGCCAGGCATACGAGCGGGTTTGCAGGCGCAACGGGCTGAAGGAGGGCTTGGAGGGCGAAAAGGCGATGTCGGTCATGGCGGCTTCCCTGGCTGGTTTGAATTATAGATAATTTTGTTGTTCGATCTATTATCGAATCCATATTTGCGCGGGAATGGCAACCCTCGCCCCTAAAAAGGCTTGGGCTTGCGTGTCGAATAAAGGACATTTGGAAAGGCTGGCGGGACAGCACCCCCCTCTGGCCTGCCGGCCATCTCCCCCGCAAGTGGGGAGATCGGATGTCGCCTTTGCTTTCGCCAATGGCCGACGTTGCAGGACTAACGCAACGGCAAAGCTGTTGATCTCCCCCCTTGCGGGGGAGATGTCCGGCAGGACAGAGGGGGTGTGAAGGATCGCTACGCGCGGAATCCGACGACTTGTCCCTTCGTCCCTACCCGACGATGGCAAACGCTTCGCGCATCTTGCCCGACGCGGTCTTGACCGGTTTCTGGCCGATCCACTGAACGTGCCGGCCAAGCGTGGCCGCGGCCGATTCGGTGTTGCCTTGCCGCAGCGCGCTCAGGATCGCGCGATGATCCTGGTCGGTGCGGATTTCCCATTCCGAGCGCCAGGCGGCGAACAGGAAGCGGGCGCTTGCGGCGTGCAAATCGTCGATGGTGGCGATGAGCCGCGGCATGCCGCAGGGCGCCAGGATCAGCCGGTGGAAGGTGCGGTTGGCCTCCTCCCAAGAGCGGACATCGCGGGATTTGTCGCCGGCCTTTGTGGCTTCTTCGGCAAGGTTGAGAATGGAAGCCGTCAGATGCGGCGCGGCATGGCGCAGCGCCAGCACTTCGAGGGCTGCCCGCATTTCGGCGACTTCCCTTACCTCGCCGAGATCGAAAGCGGCGACGCGCACGCCCCGCCTGGGCTCACTGACCGCCAGCCCTTGCGCCTCCAGGCGCCGGAAGGCTTCGCGCACCGGGACATGGCTGGTCTGGAATTCCTCGGCGATGTGATCCTGCCGCAGCCGGGCGCCGGGTTCGATCGCGCCCGATATGATGCGATCCGCCAGCACCTTGCTGATGCGCACGGCGATGGTGTCGTCTGCGGTCTTTGCCATGTTTTATAGATAATTTGCACTGCTGCCGATTGTCGAGCGGTGATTGCCCGATTTTGCGTGCAAACTTGCTTTGGCGCCAGGCGCGGGTCAGTTCACCCGGCTGATGCAGAAGTCGATGACGTCGATGAGCGCCGATTTCTGCGGCGTCGCCTCCAGCGGTGCCAGCGCATCGCGGGCGATCTCGCCGAAATGGCGGGCCCGTCCGATGGTGTCGGCAATGGCGCCATGGCGGGTCATCAGGCCGATCGCCTTTTCCAGGCCGGCATCGTCGGTGACATTGTCCTCGATGGCGCGCTTCCAGAAGGTGCGCTCGGCCTTGGTGCCGCGCCGGTAGGCGAGGATGACCGGCAGTGTAACCTTGCCTTCGCGGAAATCGTCGCCGACATTCTTGCCCAGCTCCTGGCTGGAGCCGCCATAATCCAGCGCATCGTCGATGAGCTGGAAGGCAAGGCCGAGATTCATGCCGTAGGAGCGCAAGGCGGCGCGATCGTTGCGCGTCGCCGATGCGATGACCGGGCCGACCTCGGCGGCAGCCGAGAACAGCGCCGCGGTCTTGGCCTTGATGACGGCGAAATGCTCGTCCTCGGTGGTATCGAGGTTCTTGGCGGCCGCCAGCTGCATCACCTCGCCCTCGGCGATGATCGAGGCGGCGCTGGACAGGATGTCGAGCGCTTCCAGCGAACCGACATCGACCATCATGCGAAAAGCCTGGCCGAGCAGGAAATCGCCGACCAGCACGCTCGCCTGGTTGCCCCAGATCATGCGGGCAGTCTTTTTGCCGCGCCGCATGCCGCTCTCGTCGACGACGTCGTCATGGAGCAGCGTGGCGGTGTGCATGAACTCGACCGCGGTGGCGAGCTTGACGTGGCCCTCGCCGGAATAGCCGAACATCTGGGCCGCCGCGAGCGTCAGCATGGGACGCAGCCTTTTGCCGCCCGACGAGATCAGATGATTGGCGACCTCCGGGATCATCTCGACGTCGGAGCCGGCCTTGGACAGGATCAGTTTGTTGACGCGCCCCATATCGGCTGCTGTCAGGTCGATGAGATCCTTGATGGAGGCGGGTTCCCGCTTCCCGTTTTCGATGTTGAGAACGACACCCACCAACAAACACTCCCGTCTTTGATCACGCGTGCGACGGCACCCTGGTCCCGCCTGGGACTCTAGGGCGGCACATACGGGCACGGCAAGAGGCGAATTGGCGCGGCTGCGGTGACGGCGTGTCAACCTTAGCGACCGCATGCCGTTGCCCGAAAACCGCTCCACACTTTTCGGCGCCATGCTCCAGCGTTTACATCAACGCTGCAACCTGCGAACTTCGTCCGATGATAGAACTCGTGCGCACCAACGATGCCGTGATCATCTCCTTTGTCGAATCGCTGATGCGCGATGCCGGGATTGCCTGCTTCGTCGCCGACCAGAACATGAGCATTCTCGAAGGGTCGATCGGTCTTTTGCAGAAGCGCGTCATGGTCGATGCCGACCAGGCCGATCAGGCGCGGCGCATCTTGAAAGACGCCGGCATCGAGAACGAAATCCGCCAGACATAATGGCTGAAGCGAGCGCGCTTACCAGCGATACGCCGGCCCATACGGTCGATGCCTTCCATCGCGGCCGCTTCTGGCTGGTCCAGCCCAGGACAGGGCATCGCGCCGGGATGGATGCCATGATGCTGGCGGCAGCAGTTCCATCCGGCTTTGCTGGACGCCTCGCCGATTTCGGCGCCGGCGCCGGTGCGGCGGGTCTTGCCGTGCTGTCGCGCTGCCCAGAGGCGCAGGTCGTGCTCGTCGAACGGTCGACCGAGATGGCAGGCTTCGCCACAACCACGCTCGCCCATCCCGGCAATGCGCATCTCGGCAATCGCGCCTCGGTGCTGACCGCCGACGTCACGCTGTCGGGCCGGGCGCGGACGCAAGCCGGCCTTGCCGACAATTCCTTCGATTTCGTCATCATGAACCCGCCCTTCAACGCGGCGCAGGACCGCGCCACGCCAGATCCGCTGCGGCGGCAAGCGCATGTCATGGACGACGGGCTGTTCGAGAGCTGGATCCGAAGTGCGGCTGCCGTCGCCAAGCCGCGCGGGGGCCTGGCCGTCATTGCGCGGCCGGAACAGCTTGGCGACCTCCTCCATGCGCTGTCGGGCCGCTTCGGCGACGCCGAGATGCTGGCCGTGCATCCGCGCCCGGAAGCAGCCGCAATCCGCATTGTCGTTAGGGCAGCGCTCGGCGCGCGCGGCAAGCTGTCGATCCGCCCGCCTTTGATGCTGCATGGGCAAACGGGCGACGGCCCGTCGGAACGAACCGAGATGATCAACAACGGACTGGCGTCGCTGTTTGGCGATTGATTTGGGCCCGTCAGTGTCGTTGCCGCAAAACCGGCACACAGTTGGCTGAGATGGATTGCAGCATTGCCGTTGACCGGCAAATCCCTACATGCGTTGAAGCCATTTGGAGACAGCCACCTCGTGAACCGCCTTTTCAACCGCCTGCTGCCGAAATCCTGGCGATCCAGCGTCGTCACCATTCCCGTCATCAGGCTGCATGGCACCATCATGGCCGGCGGCGGCCCGTTCCGGCCGAGCCTCTCCTTGGCGTCCACCGCCGCCCTCATCGAAAAGGCGTTCCTGTTCGATGCGCCCGCCGTCGCCATTTCGATCAATTCGCCTGGCGGCTCGCCGGTGCAGTCGCGGCTGATCTTCAAGCGCATCCGTGACCTCGCGGTCGAGAAGAACAAGAAGGTGCTGGTCTTCGTCGAGGATGTGGCGGCCTCGGGCGGCTACATGATCGCGGTCGCCGGCGACGAGATCTTTGCCGATCCGTCCTCCATCGTCGGTTCGATTGGTGTCGTCTCGGCCTCGTTCGGCTTTCCCGAGTTGATGAAGAAGATCGGTGTCGAGCGCCGTGTCCACACCGCCGGCCAGAACAAGGCGGTGCTCGACCCGTTCAAGCCGGAGAAGAGGGAAGACGTCGAGCGCCTGAAGGCGCTGCAGCTGGAAGTGCACGAGACCTTCATCGACCTGGTCAGGGAACGCCGTGGCACCAAGCTGAAGGACGATCCGGACCTGTTCACCGGCCTGTTCTGGACCGGCAAGAAAGGGCTGGAGCTTGGCCTCGTCGATGCGTTGAGCGACATGCGCACGGTACTGAAAACCCGCTTCGGCGCGAAAACCCAGCTCAGGCTGGTCACCGCGCCGCGTGGCCTGTTTGGCCGCATCGGCCTGTTCGGCTCGAACTTTTCAGCGCCCGATATTGCCGCCGCCGCCGCAAGCGGCGTGATCGATGCGGCGGAAGAGCGCGCATTGTGGGCTCGCTTCGGGCTTTGAAAAAGCAGGGAAAGCGTCTAGCATGAGGGCTTGACAGTCTGCCTTGCCGCCTTGCGAGGGAGGAGCTTTGAAATGCCACAGATCATTTTCTTCGCAGTTGTCGGCGCAGCCGCTTATTTCGGCTACCGCACCTTCGTCCGCGAGGCCGAACGTGTGACCGCCAAGGTGCGGCGCACCGAAAAGCAGGCAGCCAACGGCACCAACGGCACGCTGGTCCAGGATCCCAAGACCGGCGAATACCGCCTGGCCAAGGACTGAGCATCATCCCGTCAGCAGCCGACAGTTTGGATGCCGCAGCCCGGACGTGGCTTGCGCCCGCCAAGATAAATCTGGCGCTGCACGTCAGCGGCAGGCGCGCCGACGGGTATCATCTGCTCGAGAGCCTGGTCGTTTTCACCCGCTTCGGCGACAGGGTCGAGATCGAGCCTGCCGACGCCGACCGGTTCTCCGTATCGGGCCGTTACGCGACTTCCGTGCCGATCGACGACAGCAATCTGGTGGTGAAGGCGCGCGAGGCGCTGCGCAGGCAGGCCGGCCAGCAGAGCACGCCGCCGGTTGCCATCCGGCTGGAAAAGAACCTGCCGGTCGCATCCGGGGTCGGCGGCGGCTCGAGCGACGCGGCGGCGGTATTGCAGGGTCTTGTCCGGACCTGGGGGCTCGACATCGGCGAGGCCGAACTGAGCCGGATCGGTCTCACGCTCGGCGCCGACGTGCCGATGTGTCTTGCGGCAAAACCGCTGGTTGCGCGTGGCGTCGGCGACGAGCTGTCGCTGGTGCCGGATTTTCCGGCGCTCGCTTTGGTGCTGGTCAATCCCGGCGTCGCCGTCTCGACGCCCGATGTGTTCAATGCACTTGAAAAACGCGACAATGAAGGACTGCCGCCGCTGCCGCGCGGTTTCGATTTCCACGGCGTCCGCAATTGGCTGGAGATCACCCGCAACGATCTTGAGGAACCGGCGCAAGCAATACAGCCGCCCATCGGCAGAGCGCTTTCCCTGCTGAACAGGGCCGGATCTGGATTCTCGCGCATGTCGGGCTCCGGCGCGACATGCTTCGGGCTGTTCGAGACCGGCAATGTCGCCAAGCGCGCCGCCGCCGAGATCCGCAGCCGCGAACCGGAGTGGTTTGTCGCCGCGACACGAAGCATCGCTTCAGAGGGGGCCGATGACCAAAATTGACGAAAGCCGCCTGTTCATCCCGGTGCGCATCGCGGTGCTGACGGTGTCCGATACGCGCAGCCTTGCCGACGACAAATCCGGCCAGACGCTGGCTGATCGCATCGCCGAGGCCGGCCATGTCCTGGCCGCGCGCGACATCGTCACCGACGACCGGGAGAAAATCCGCGACAAGGTGCTGGGCTGGTCGCGCGACGAAGACATCGATGTCGTCATCACCACCGGCGGCACCGGTTTTACCGGCCGCGACGTGACGCCGGAGGCGCTGGAGCCGATCTTCGAGAAGCGCATGGATGGCTTTTCCGAAGTGTTCCACCGCATTTCCTACGACAAGATCGGCACCTCGACAGTGCAGAGCCGAGCGACGGGCGGCGTCGTCAACGCCACCTTCGTCTTCGTGCTGCCGGGCTCGCCCGGCGCCTGCAAGGACGCCTGGGACGGCATCCTGAAACCGCAGCTCGACTACCGCCACATGCCCTGCAACTTCGTCGAGATCATGCCGCGCCTGGACGAGCATTTGCGGCGCGGCAAGGCCGCCTCGTAAACCAAGGCAAAGCCGGCCAAGTGCTGCCTTTGTCAGGCAGAATGGCGGCTGCGCCTTCGAGAGGTCATTTCCTCCGGGTCGTCGGGCGGATAGTCTGTCGCCAAGTCAAGACGGAAGAGATCCAATGAGCGCGCACCGCGGCGGCTGCCATTGCGGCAACATCCACCTGACCTTCGAAACCGGAATTGAGCCGTCCGAGATGGAGATCCGCGCCTGCCAGTGCGCGTTCTGTGTCCGGCATGGTTCGCGCGCCGCCGCCGATCCGCAGGGGCGATTGATCGTCGCGGTCGAGGACGAGGCCCGGCTGCACCGATACCGGTTCGGATTGCGCACCGCCGATTATCTCATCTGCCGGGACTGCGGCGTCTATGTCGCTGCTGTGACCACCGACGGCGAACCGAGAGCGATCGTCATCGTCAATGCGCTGGATGACCGGCCGCGGTTCAACCGCGAGCCGGTCCCAATGGACTATGATGCCGAGAACAAAGAGGGTCGCATTGCCCGGCGGCAAGCGCGCTGGATGCCGGTCGAGATCCGCTCCGGCCTCAGCGGATGACCGGTTCGCCGTGGAAGCGGCGGCGCGAGGGCGGCGAGACGCCGAAGCCGACCTCCATCATCAGCCGTGGCGTGGTGGACGGCACGGTGCCCATGTGGAAGCCGAACGGGTCCTCGACGAAGCCGAGGCCGGCCTCGCCGGTCAGCGTGACCGGGCTGTCGTCGCCATAGACCTTGAGCACGTCTTGCGCCGGATGGCCGACCAGCAGCGTCAACTGGTGCTTGAGGCTGCGCCTGTTGTGGCTGCCTTTGACATAGACATGCGGGCCGGTGCCGGCATCGCAGGGCTTGAGATAGAAGAAGAATTTCAGCATCCGCCAGTCGTCGAGATCGAAATGATATTTGCCGAGCGAGGCAAGGTTCTTGTCGGCGTCGGAAGCCTCGCCGGTCGGAAAGCTCCACCAGACACGCGTGGTGATCAGCTTTGCCTGCCCGCCCAGATAGTGCTGGGCGATGTCGAGCAGCAGCGGGTCGTTCTGGATGGCGAGTGCCGCCTTGCAGCCGAGGATGCGCTCGAAATAGTGTCCGCTGAGCAAAGAGCGGCCGAACCGCTTCTCGGCTTCTGCGTGTTCTCCGGGCATGAATTCGAGCCGGCGGTCGAAATTGCCGAAGCACGGCGTGCTCTGAGCAAAGCTGGCGATCTCTTCGTGGATTGCCTGCGGAAGGACCAGTCCGGAGAACAGGCCATCGGCGCGCAGCGCCGCGACGATCGACTTGAGGTCGACGCCCCTGAACATCGTCGCTCCGGCACTCTGCGCGGGGCGCGCGGCTTTGGCGCCAAGCCAGTGCAGCTTGCGCGCCGGCATGGTGCGGGCAAGCACGAACATCGGCAGCCATGCGGGATTTTCGCGCAGGTCGGACAGATAGGTCGGGATACGCACCGCGATGCGGCGGAGCAGGCTGCCGTTGCGGGCAATGGCCTCTAGACTGGGGGCGCCGGATTTGTCGGGGGACGAAAGGTTCATCGGGGTCCTCAGATATGAACGGCAGCAACGACGACGCGGCGCTTGCTTACCGCTCCGGCACTACCCAAACCCGATATCCCGCATCAACGGAATGCTAATCCCGCGTCAGCTTTTGTGCAATGCACAATAGGTTTTTGCGGCGAAAAAGCCGGACGGCGCAGCGGACAGTGTCAATTCCGGGGGGGACGCCGACGCTGCCCCTCATCCGCCCTTCGGGCACCCTTCTCCCTGGGAACGGGGAGAAGGGAGAAACATCACTTCTTCGGCGCCAGCCAGATTTCGGCGTCGAGCCGCCTGGTGGCGAGACCGCGCGCAAGGGCTTCGGCGCTGTGCGCGTTCTTCGACAGGGCAGCGGCCTGGCGCTTGCTGATGACCAGCCCTTCGGCCAGCGCCCGGTTGCCCGAAAACACCCGTGACAGGAACGGCGTGCGGCTGCCGCGCGCACGGGAAAAGCGCGCCGGCATGGTTTGCCGCGCCGTGTGAGCGACGACGTCGTCGATCCAGCCGTCGGCCAGCCTTGCGCCGGGTTCCAGAAACAGCAGCCAGTCACCCTTCGCCTGCCTGATTCCCGCGGCAATGCCGCCGGCCACGAAGTGGCAGCCGGCATGATCGGCAACCCGATGCGTCTGGTCGGTCGAGCCGGTGTCGCAGACGATGACATCGCGCACCACGCCCTCGACCGCGCCGCCGATCAACGAGGCGAGCGTGCGGGCAAGGCCTTCTTCGTCATCCCGGGTTTCGATGAGAACGCTGAGCATTTTTAGCCGAATAGCGGAAAGCCCGGCGCAGCGCCAGTTTCGCATGGCCCAACGAAAAAGTTCTTGCTTTGTTCTCATCCGGGAAATAGGATTATTTTCATGAACAGAGCAATTCGACAGCCAGCCGACAGTCCTTGGGAAAGGGCAAAAATGGAACATATCGTGCGTGCGGACATTGCTGCTTTCGGAGCAGGGCGAGCCGAGATGGCCAATGCGATGATCGATCAGAGCGGCATGCGCGTCCGGCCGGATCGCAACCGCGGCCGTTCCGCGGGCATCAACCCATCCGGCCGGTTCGAGCCGGTCAGCCGGCATGTGTTCGACGACGGCTGGAATTCGCTGGAGGAATTGCCGCCGTTCAAGACCGAAGTGCAGGTCGAGAAGCCGCGCACCATCATCACCCGCAACAAATCGCCCGACATTTCCTTCGACCGCTCGATCAACCCCTATCGCGGCTGCGAGCATGGCTGTGTCTATTGTTTCGCCCGGCCGGCGCATTCCTTCATGGGCCTGTCGCCGGGGCTGGATTTCGAAGCGAAGCTGTTTGCCAAGCCGGATGCGGCGCGGCTGCTCGACAAGGAACTGTCGAAGGATGGCTATCAGCCGCGCACCATCGCCATCGGCACCAACACTGATCCCTACCAGCCGATCGAGAAACAATACCGGATCATGCGCGAGATCCTCGAAGTGCTGGAGGCGCGCGGCCATCCGGTCGGCATCGTCACCAAATCCCATCTGGTGACGCGCGACATCGACATCTTGTCGCGCATGGCCGAACGGGGCTTGGCCAAGGTGGCGCTGTCGGTGACAACGATGGACCGCATGCTGGCGCGCACCATGGAGCCACGCGCGTCGACGCCGACCAAGCGGCTTGAGGCGATCCGGCAGCTTTCCGATGCCGGCATCCCGGCCTCTGTCATGGTGGCGCCGATCATTCCCGGCCTGACCGACCAGGAGATGGAGCGCATCCTCAATTCGGCACGCGCCGCAGGCGCCCGCGAGGCCGGCTATGTCATCCTGCGCCTGCCGCTCGAGGTGGCGCCGATCTTCAAGGACTGGCTGCTGCGCCATTATCCCGACCGCTACCGGCACGTGATGTCGCTGATCCGTTCGATGCGCGACGGCAAGGACTATGATTCGGAATGGGGCAAGCGGATGAAAGGCGCCGGCCCCTATGCCTGGCAGATCGGCCGGCGCTTCGAGATCACGGCCAAGCGGCTCGGCCTCAACGCCGAGCGGCGCACGCTCCGAACCGACCAGTTTGTCGCCGCCGCCAAGGCGACCGAGCAGCTGATGCTGCTCTGAGAGTAGCGCCTGCCCTGCCCTCGTGGCTGTCAGGCGACCCAAGAATCCCGTCCGGCCTGTCCCCCGGCCTGCAGACGGTGCCCTCCCGGTCTTGCCCCACTCGACCCTGGAGGGACTTGCGGAGAATCGGAGCCGATGCGAACCTCGCCGCAACATGGCTCGCGCACGTTCCGATTCTCCGCTTCTTTTCGAAATCGTCGAAAAGCCCGACTTCTCCTTCGAGACGAAGGCGATGGCCGAAGGCCTGTGGCCGGTGGCAGGCATGGACGAGGCCGGCCGCGGTCCGCTGGCGGGGCCGGTGGTGGCGGCGGCGGTGATCCTCGATCCCGCCAACATTCCCGACGGGCTAGACGATTCCAAACGGCTCAACCATTTGCAACGCGAGGCGCTGTTCCTGAAAATCCTGGGGTCAGCGCTCGGCGTGTCGATCGCCTCGGTCAGCGCCGAAGGCATTGACGGCAGCAACATCCTCAAGGCCAGCCTGGAAGCCATGCGCCGCGCCCTTGCCGGCCTGCCGATCCAGGCGAAGCTGGCGCTGGCCGATGGCCGCGATGTACCGCCGGGCCTCCTCTGCGAAGGCCGCGCGCTGATCAAGGGCGACCAGCGCTCGCAATCGATCGCCGCCGCCTCGATCGTCGCCAAGGTGATGCGCGACCGCATGATGTGCGGCTGCGGCAGCCATCACGAGCGCTACGGGTTCGAGGTCCATATGGGCTACGCCACCGTGCGGCACCGCACCGCGATCGAAGCGCATGGGCCGGTGGCAAGGCTGCACCGGGCATCATTCGCGCCGTTCAGGCTGGGTGGGGTTGAGGTGGTGGAAGAAGAAGGGTTTGTCGGGTTGGACAGCTAATCTCCCCCCTTGAGGGGGAGATGGCCGGCAGGCCAGAGGGGGGTCGCCGCGCGTCAAGCGCCAGCCCTTCTTCGCAGCAGAATGCGTCGCGCCCGGTCGAACGGACCCCCTCTGTCGCCTTTGGCGACATCTCCCCCTCGAGGGGGGAGATCAGGCGCACCACCGCCTTCGCCAATCTCCGTCGCCGCTCAACAAAAAAGCCGCCAGGTTGCCCGGGCGGCTTGATGTCAGCGAGTTAACCCCGCTCAGTTCAGCCTGGCCTTCACGTCCTGCAGCGCGGACTTGAAAAGATCCGCGCCGGCCTTGGCGTCGATCTTGCCGGCAAGCAGCGTGCGGGCCGCCTCGACGGCGATGTCGACGGCGCTGGCGCGCACTTCGGCGACGGCTTCGCGCTCTGCCTGGCCGATCTTCTGCTCGGCAAGCGCGGTGCGGCGGGTGACATAGTCTTCGGTCTTCTTGTGCGCCTCGGCGGCAAGCATGTCGGCTTCGCGCTTGGCGGCAGCGACGATGGCTGCGGCCTCCTGCTCGGCTTCCTTGCGCTTCTTCTGGTATTGGCCGAGCAGTTGCTGGGCCTCTTCGCGCAACCGGCGGGCTTCATCGAGCTCCTTGCGGATCCGGCTGGCACGGCCATCCAAGGAGGCGCCGAGCTTTTTCGGGACGCCGGCCCAGATCAGCACACCGAGAAACACCAGCAGTGCAATGAAAACCCACAGTGTAGCTAGACTGGTAGCATTCATTGTCGACTCACTTTGCAAGTGCGGCCTTCACGGCCTGCTCGATCTCGGATTTTGTAGCAGCACCGGTGGCGAAGTATTTCAGGATCGCATCGGTCGTATCGATGGCAATCGCGCTCACTCCGGACATCGCCTTCGTCTTCGCCGCAACGATGGCCGTTTCCGCTTCCGCCAGTTTGGCGGCAACGGAAGCCTCGGCCTCGGCGCGCTTGGCATCTGCTTCGGCCTTCGCAGCGTTGCTTGCCTTCTGGGCAATCGCCGATGCGTTGTTGCGTGCCTCAGCCAAAGCCTGTTCATAAGCGGCCGCCATCGCATCGCTCTCGTTCTTGAGGCGATTGGCTTCGTCTATGTCCGACGCCAGCCGGTCGCTGCGCGCGTCGAGAACAGACGCCACGCGGGGCAATGCGATGCGCGACATCAGCAGGTAAAGCAGCCCGAAAGCGATCGCGAGCCACAGGATCTGCGATGGAAAGGTCGAACTGTCGAACGGCGGAAATGCGCCATGGCCTTCGCCATGCGCAACTTCAGTGGTCGCAGTCGCCTCGCCAGCGGCGGGTTGAGTTGCTTCAGTCGTGCTCGCCATTGCGTTCTTTCCCCCTGATAGAGATCATCAAGGGCCAGTCGCCGCCTAACAAGGAGCGGCGAACAGGCTTGGTTGTGACGCCGTCAGACGACGAACAGCAGGAGCAGGGCGACGACGAGCGAGAAGATGCCCAGACCTTCGGCAAGTGCGGCGCCGATCAGGGCGTTTGTGAACTGGCCCTGTGCGGCGGACGGGTTGCGCAGCGCGCCGGCGAGGAAGTTTCCGAAAATCGCGCCAACGCCGATACCAGCGCCACCCATGCCAATGCAGGCAATGCCCGCGCCAATCATCTTTGCAGCTTCAGCGTCCATCTTGTTTCTCCTTGCGATGGGTAATGTTGTCCAAGTCCACTGGGGCGTCCTGCCGCCAGCTTAAGTCTCTAGTGGTGTGGGTGCAGTGCGTCCTTGAGATAGACACAGGCCAGAACCGCGAACACGAAGGCCTGCAGGGCAGCAACAAGGAATTCGAGAGCGGTGATCGCCACCGTCATGAAAAGCGGGCCGATGGCGCCGATCCAGCCACCCACTCCAAGGCTTGCCAGGCTGACGATGAAACCGGCGAAAACCTTGAGCACAATGTGACCGGCAAGCATGTTGCCGAACAGTCGAAGCGACAGGCTGACCGGACGGGCCAGGAACGAGATGATTTCGATGAGCGAAATGAACGGCAGCAGCAGCAGCGGCACGCCATGGGGCACAAAGAGGCCGAAGAATTTCAACCCATGTTTGTACAGGCCGACCGCCAGCACCATCAGGATGATGAACAGGGCCAGCGTGGCGGTGATGACCAGTTGGCTGGTGACGGTGAAGAAATAAGGGATCAGGCCGAGGAAGTTGGTGAACAGCACAAAGGCGAACAGGCAGAAGATGAACGGGAAGAAGGCTTTTCCTTCCTCGCCCAGAACCTGGCGCACGAGATTGTGCACGAACGAGTAGAATTCCTCGGCTACTGACTGCAGCCGGCCGGGAACAAGGGCGCGAGGCGCCGAACCGGCATAGATCAACAGGAAGGTCAGCGCCACGGCGATGAACATGAACAGCGCCGAATTGGTGAAGGCAAATTTCATCTCGCCGATATGGCCGATCTGAAACAGATCCACGATATGAAACTGGTGGATTGGATCAACCCGATCTGCGGTGCCAGCCACGTTTCTCTACCCCAAAATTGGCTCCGCCTGGACGGAGCGGGATTGAACCCTGCTCGAGGACGATTCAATTGTCCTCATCATCGCTATGGCCGGCAGGCAAGTCTTTGCCCATCGGCACATTGGCTTGTGCTGCCTTGGCGACACGAACCATGTTTGTCAAGGCCGCGGCGAAACCACCGAGCAGGAAGATGATCAAAAAGATCGGCAACGATCCAAATAACCAATCTAAACCCCAGCCGATCAGCCCACCCACCAGAACACCAGCGACAAACTCGCTGGCAAACCGGAAGGCCAGGGCAACATTGCCCGCACTGGCCGACTCTTCCCTCTGCTCGTCCGGCTTCTTCCTTGTCGCAAGCGATGCTTCAAGGTTGCGCCGGCGGCGCTCAAGCTCTTCGTCGCGGATGTCGGCTTCATGCTTGCTGCCGCGGCCGGTTTCTCCGGTTCCGTGTGGCCCATTCTTTTCGGCCATCGAACCCCCCTGCCTGGTCAGACCGTATCCGTCCGTCCACTTGTAAAGTCGCCGGCAACATAGTTAGAGGGTCCGCGCCCGTCAAGCCACGGGCAGGTCTTCAAATGGCTGTATTTTCTGCATTGAAATCAAAGACTTGCAAAGGTGCGACATCGTGCCCGGCACAGCAGTGAGGATGCGTGGCTCGAATCCTTCCGGCAAGCGCCGCCAGATGCCCCGGCCAGCGCAACGCAAGCCGCCGTCAGCCGAAGGGCTCAGCTCCAGCCGCCGCCATAGGTGCGGTAGAAGATATGCAGGCCGATCTTGGTCATCTTCTGCATCGTGCGCGCCCAGCCCGGATGGACGTAGTTGGCGTAGTAGTGGGTCGATGAGCCGACTTCGGGAATGAAGATCTTGCCGGCGGTGACCGCCATCGCGACGTCCTGCGCGGTCTTGTAATGGGCGGGGCTCTCGATGCGCTTCTTGCGGCCGTCGCAGGCGAAGGAGAACTGGCAGCGGTTCAGCCAGTTGTCGTTCTGGTAGACGACGCCGCAAATCGAGTTCGGATAGGCCGGATTGCGGACGCGGTTGAGAATGACCTGGGCGACGGCGGCCTGGCCGCGCATAGATTCTCCCCGCGCCTCGAAATAGATGCCGTTGGCGAGGCAGGCCTGCTCCTTCGTGGAGAAGACGCTGGCCGGCAGCGGGTTCTGGATCCACGAATGATCGCCCTTGGCCATCGGCGGAATGAAGCGCCCGCTGCTCGGCTCCTCGTCCTGCAGCAGCGCTTCGAAGGGCGAGGCCTTGGCGTAATCGGGTTCGGCCTGGGCATAGGCGGTGGCCAGCACGTCCGGTCTGTCATTGTTGACGAGGGCGGCAAGCATGGCCGGCACGCCGGGATCGGGCTTCTTGTCCACATTGGTGTGGAAGGCCTGGGCGATCTGGATTTCCTTGCCTTTGATGCCGGGCTTGGCGAAGGCGAGCTTCAGGCCGCTGTCCATGCTCGGCCGCAGCAGGGAGGACGTGCGCTGAAAGATTGAGCCGGCATTGAAGTTCTTCGGCGGCGCCACCGGCGAGACCTGGATGATGCGGCCCTTCTTGTCGGCGCGCATCACGCGGTCTTCGTCGGGCGTGACGCCGGCGACATTGCCCTTGCCGCGAAACGAGACCTTGCCGACGCCGGGCAGGCGTACGCCCGAGCCCGAGAGCGAACCGGTGGTGACGGAATCGATGAAAGGCATTTCGGCGGCATGAACCGAGCCGGCGACGGAGCGCTCGACATAAGAGTTCCAGCGGGTGCCCGAGGCTTCGAGGCCGGAAATCAAGCTGCCCATGTCCTGGTAGGCGACGACAGTTGGAAAGCCGATCCAGATGCCGAGCCCGATGACCAATGGCGATACGAAGGAACGTTTTTTCTCACCGGCGGCGGCGGCCAGCCGCTTCAGGACACGTCGATGCACGGGGAACTCTCCAGAAACGCCACTGAGCCACTGGAGAGCCAAAGTGAAGCATTAACCTTGATGCGGGGTTAACGCGGTCGATCGTGTTTTTCCGAAGCGGCCCGAAATGGGACGCCGCTTGCCGGCCGGCAACCCGTCAGTTCGGCCTCAGGAAAATTGGCCATGCAATCATGGCGCAGAGCGCGCCCACCAGCCAGACGCCAGGCCACGACCAGACAAGCAGCAAAGCCGGAATGGCGGTCGGCACCACGGAGAAGGCGATGAAGACGAAGCTGTTGGCAAGACCGAGCGCGGTTCCGGCGCGGCTGGCACCGGCAAGCGTGGCGAGTTCGGTGTAGGCGACGCCATGCCAGGCGGAGACCGAAATGCCGGCGAGGACCAGCAGCACGGCGATCGCCGGGATCAACGCGGCATGGGCGTCTGGCGTGGCTCCTGCCGCCAGGACCAGCAGGCCGACGGCCGCGAAGCCAAACGCGCTTGTCACGCTGCAGAGCCGCAGGAATGAGCGGCGGTTGCCGTGGCGGTCGGTGTAGCGGCCGCTCCAGACGCGCATCACCATCGCGCCGGTCTGCACCGCGGCAAGGCTGGCGCTGATCGTGAGCGTGGCCATGCCGGCGAAATCGTGCAGGAAAACGGAGGCGAAGGTGAGCACCGCCACTTGCGGAAAGCAGAGCAGGCCGATGGCGGTGGCGATGCGCCAGACCTCGACATTGCGCAGCGGCGCGGGACCGCCCGACTTTGCCATGGCCATGCTGCCGGCATTGTCCAGTTCCGGCGGCTGGTGCAGCCATCGCCAGGCAAACAGCGCAGAGACGGCGTTCATGGCGGCCAGCAGCCCGAAGACCGCCGCGAAACCGTGCACCGATGCCAGCGACGGCAGGACCAGCGCGCCGAGCCCGCCGCCGAGCGGCACCGCGGTCTGCCTGATGCTCATGGCAAAGCCACGTTCGCCTTCGTGGAACCAGGCCATGATGGCGCGGCCGCTGGAACCGTTGACGCTGCCGCCGAGCAGGCCGGCGACCAGAAGGCATGCGGCCAGCATTGCGACGCCAGGCACATAGGTCACTGAGGGCACGATGAACAACGCCATCAGGGCGAGCCACGCCGCGGTCGCACCAAGGCCGGTCAACAGCACGCCGCGATCTCCCCACCGGTCGGTGAGCAGGCCCCAGGGCAGTTCGCTCAAGGCAACGCCCAGTCCGAGAAGGCCGAGGACCAGGCCGAGATTGCCATTGCTCAAGTGATAGCCCGACCGCAGAAACACCGCCGCCGCCGGTATGCCGGCGAAGGTGGCGGAGAAACCGGCATTGGCGGCAACGCCGATGCCAAGCACCTTCCAGCGATGATTGGCGGGAAATCGTTCAGCCTTCGACGTGACGGCGGCGGCTCGGCCAACCCGGCCTGGCTCACGATTTGCGTCGGCAATCGACATGGCGGGACTCCTGTTGATGCCCTTTCGGGACCTTGACGCCTCGCCTTTACCGCCATAACTTCATCCCGAATATCGGGAATTTTTTGACAATTGTTCCCGAACAACAGGACCGTTTTGATGCGCCGCGTAACCTTCGACCTTGATGTCCTCCGAAGCTTCGTCACCGGGATGGAACTCGGCAGCTTCGCCAAGGCCGCCGACCGGCTTGGACGCTCGACTTCGGCGGTGAGCGCGCAATTGAAGAAGCTGGAGGACCAGGCGGCGACGCCGATCTTCCGCAAGTCGGGCCGCGGACTGGCGTTGACCGAAGCCGGCGAAACCATGCTCGGCTATGCCAGGCGGCTGCTCGAGTTGAACGACGAGGCGGCCTCGGCCATCCACGACGTGGAACTGGAAGGCTGGGTCAGGCTCGGCCTGCAGGAGGATTTCGGCGAGGCGGTGCTGCCGGAGGTGCTCGGACGCTTCGCCCGCGCGCACCCCAAGGTCAAGATCGAGGCGCGGATCGGGCGCAGCTATGAACTTGCCGAGCGGATCACATCAGGCAATCTCGACATTGCGCTGGCCTGGGACAGCGGCCAGGCGCTGCCTTACAGCCGGCATGTCGGCGACGCGCAATTGCGCTGGATCGGGCCGGCCAAGCTGATCGAGACCAGGCTGCGCGAGGGCGAGGCGCTGCCGCTGGTGGCGCTGGAAGCGCCGTGCCTGCTGCGCACGGTGACGACGGAAACACTCGACCGCGCCGGCCTGCCATGGCGGATGGCCTTCTCCAGCCCCAGCCTTGGCGGCATCTGGGCGGCGGTCGCCGCCGGCCTCGGCCTGACCATCCGCACGGATATCGGCCTGCCGGCCAATGTCAGGGCGATGGCGCCGCAAACGCTGGGCTTACCCGCGCTGCCGACCATGGCGCTGGTGCTGCACCAGAAAGACGCCGAACTGGACCCGGTGGCGGCGCGGCTGGCGGATATATTGTGGCACGCGGCGGTGGCGGCGCTGCCGCAGGACGAGCGGTTGAGAGAGGTCGCTTAGACGGAAGCGGCTGTCCAGCGTAGCGTTCCGTCACACCCCCCTCTGTCCTGCCGGACATCTCCCCCGCAAGGGGGGAGATTGGATCTCGCGAATGCTTTCGCCAATTTTCAACGTTGCAAGAGAGGCTCCAAGGACGAAACGACTGATCTCCCCCCTTGCGGGGGAGATGCCCGGCAGGCAGAGGGGGGTGCTGTCCCGCCAATCTTGCGGAGAATTTCGCAACCGTCACCGCTCACTTGCGCTTGTTCGCTCTCCCCGCGAACGGGTTGTCCGAAGTCCGCAGCGCTATCCTGATCGGCACGCCGGGCATGTCGAAGGCTTCGCGCAGGCTGTTGGAGAGGTAGCGGACATAGGATTGCGGCATCGCGTCGGGCCGCGAGCACTGGACGACGAAACCCGGCGGCCGGGTCTTGGCCTGGGTGACATATTTGACCTTGAGCCGGCGGCCGGCGACAGCGGGCGGCGGGTGATGCGCCAGAATGCTTTCCAGCCAGCGGTTGAGCTTGCCGGTGGAAACGCGGCTGTTCCACACCTTGTGCGTCTTGATGACGGCATCCATCAGCTTGTCGAGGCCGCGCCCGGTCTCGGCCGAAACGGTCACCGCCTGGATGCCGCGCACCTGCGGCAAAAGCCGTGTGGTCTTTTCGCGCAACTCGGCCAGCAGTTCCTGCGGATTGTCGATCAGGTCCCATTTGTTGAAGGCGATGACCGGCGCCCTGCCCTCCCGGATGATCAGGTCGGCGATCTGCAAATCCTGCTTCTCGAAAGGGATGGTGGCGTCGAGCACGATGATGACGATCTCGGCAAAGCGGATGGCGCGCAAGCCGTCCTGCACCGACATCACTTCCAGCTTCTCGTGGATCCTGGCCTTGCGGCGCATGCCGGCAGTGTCGAACAGTTTTAGCCGGCGGCCATGCCAGTCCCAGTCGACGGAGATGGAATCGCGGGTGATGCCGGCTTCCGGGCCGGTCAGCAGCCGCTCCTCGCCGATCAACGCGTTGATCAGCGTCGACTTGCCGGCATTGGGCCGGCCGACGACGGCGATGCGCATCGGCTTGGTGTCGTCATAGGCGGGTTCGGCGTCGGGATCGGTGATGTCCTCGCCGATCAGCACCTCGCTGGCGGCGACGTCCTCGGCCTCGTCTTCTTCCTCGCCGAAGGCGCGGTCTTTGCCCAGCGCCTCGATCACCGCGTCGCGCAGATCGGGCATGCCCTGGCCGTGCTCGGCCGAGACCGGGATCGGCTCGCCCAAGCCCAGTTCCCAGGCTTCCAGCATGCCGCCCTGGGCGCCCTTGGCCTCGGCCTTGTTGGCGACCAGCACGACCGGCTTGCCGGACTTGCGCACGATCTCGGCAAAGGTGCGGTCGTCGGGCAAAAGCCCGGACTTGGCGTCGATGGTGAAGAAGATCAGGTCGGCTTCGCGGATCGCGATCTCGGTCTGCGCGCGCATGCGGCCGGGCAGCGTCGAGGCGGCGGCGTCTTCGAAACCGGCGGTGTCGATGACATCGAAATGCAGATCGTAGAGTTTGGCCGCGTGGACGCGACGGTCGCGGGTGACGCCCGGCGTGTCGTCGACAAGCGCCAGCTTCCGTCCCACCAATCGGTTGAAAAGCGTCGATTTGCCGACATTGGGCCGGCCGATAATGGCGACTTTGAAGCTCATCCGGCTATCCATATCATCGCCCAAACCGCAGCGCGCCCTTGGGTCAGGCCCGAGGGCAGGCTTTGGGCGATGCGTATCATGACGCGCCCGAGCCGCGGATCAATTCCGACATCAGCGTCGCCCGCTGGCGCGCGTTGCGCGGGGCGCCGTCATCGGCGGCGATCTGGTCGAACAGTTTCAGCGCATCCTGGGTCTTGCCTTCCTTCCAGGCGGCAAGGCCGAGCGCTTCGCGCGCTGTGTGGCGCAGCGTGTTGTTGTCGGCGGTCAGCGCCTCGACGCGGCTGGAGACGTCGGCGAAGGAGCCGTGATCGACGAGCAGCAGGGCGGCCCGCAGGCGCGCCATGTCGCGAATGCCCTGGGGAATGGCGTTGTCGGCGGCGACGCCATCGAAATCGGCGACGGCGGCGGCAAAGTCGCCCTTGTCGGCCTTGACGGTTGCCGCGCGCATGCGGGCGAGCAGCGGATAGGCGCCGTAGCCATCCTTTTCCAGCTGTTCGAGGGCGGTCAGCGCCTCGTCGCTCTTGCCGTCATTGGCAAGCTTCAGCGCCTGCGAGAAGGCATCGCCGGAGCGGTTGGCGCGGGTCTCGTCCCAATAGCGGTAGCCGACGAAGGCGGCGGTGCCAAGCACCACCAGGATGGCGAGGCCAAGGATCGCCGGACCAAAGCGGTCCCATAGCGCCTGCGCCTGCTCGCGACGGATCTCGTCGTTGACTTCGCGGATAAAACTGTCGTCGGACATCAATCAAAACCATTGCTGCCCTAACAGGGGCGCTTCTTGAGCCCGCGTTTTAGCGAAATTTCGCGGGCATGGAAGGGGCTCGGCAGGAAAATCGGCTAATCGCCGGGCGCATAGCTGCCGACGTTGATCGCACCCACGCCACATTTTGCCGATAGCCGGCTTGGACTGCCTCCAGATCAAGCCCAGATTGCCGATGCCACGTTTGTCCCGCGTTGTTGCGTTTTCCTCAGCCGTGCTTGCCATGGCTGGTGCGGCTTTCGCCGACCCGCCGGCGCCGCCTGCCCCGGCAAAGCCGAAGCAGATCGTCATCATCTCGTTCGATAGCGCCCGGGAGATCTCGCAATGGCAGCGCAGCCGGGCGCTGGCCAAGCGCACCGGCGCGCATTTCACCTACTTTTTGTCCTGCGTCTTCCTGCTGTCGCCGCAGACGCGGGCCGACTACACAGCTCCGGCCAAGTCCGCGGGCAAATCCAACATCGGCTTTGCCGCTTCGAAGCAGGACGTCGCCGATCGGCTCGATCAGATCGGGCTCGCCGCTTCGGAAGGCCACGACATCGCCAGCCATGGCTGCGGCCATTTCGACGGCAAGGACTGGAGCAAGGCCGACTGGCTGAAGGAATTCGCCTCGTTCGAGCGCATTCTGGAAAACGCCTATGCGATCAACGGTATTGAACCCGAGCCCAAGGGATGGCGCGATATTGCCCATGCCGTTGTCGGCTTTCGCGCGCCGTACCTCTCGACCAGCAAAGGGCTCTATGAGGCCCTGCCTGAAGCCGGCTACCACTATGATGCCAGCGGCGTTTCGAAAGGCCCGGTCGAGCCGCCGACCGGCGGCGGCTTGACCCGCTTTTCGCTGCCGCAGATCCCGGAAGGCCCTGATGGTAGGCTGGTGATCGCCATGGACTACAATCTCTATGTCAGGCATTCCGGCGGCTTCGAGCGGCCGAGCCAGGCAGCCGAGTTCAGCGATCGGACCTACCAGGCCTTCCGCGCCGCCTTCGACAAGCAATATCAGGGCAAGCGCATCCCACTGGTGCTGAGCTTCCACTTCACGCCGATGAACAACGGCGCCTACTGGAACGCGCTGGAGCGCTTTGCCGACGAGACTTGCGTGAAAGCCGACGTCGAATGCATCAGTTTTCGCGATTATGTGCAGCGGCAACGTGGTAGCGAGAGGCAGGCGGCGGTGGGCGGCTGAGCCGCCAACCGTCTATGCAGATAGGATCAAGCTGGGTCGGGTTCCTTTGCCTGTTCCTGACGCTCCATGAAGTGGCGGTCAATGTCGGGCAGCGGCTCGCCGCGAATCGTCGCCTCGAAGGCGCGAAGGCGCTTGTGAACTGACAGAAGCTCGACAATCGTCGACCAAGAATTGACGAGATACTGGAATGAGTTGGTTACCTGACTGAAGGCTGAACTGACCTGGTTGATGAGACCCAGCGTCAGCGTTCCAGCGATCATGGAAGGCACCATCAGGAAGTAGGAGAAGACGTTGTTGGTCTGAAGATAAAGATAGCGGACCACGTTGAAATACACATAGTGGAAATACAGGCGAAAGTAGTTTTGCCGCACACTCGCAAACAGCTCCGCGACGGTCGGCGGCTGCGCCCGGGCCGGATCGTCCTCACCGTAGACGAGTTCCTTGCGATATGCTGCCTCGACGCGCTGGTTACGAAACTGCAAGCCAGGAAGCTTGATGCCTGCGGTCGCAATGATGACTGTACCGAAGACTGCCCAGAAGATCGCAGCCAAAACCAGCGGCTGAGGAACATGACCGATCAATGGCAACTCTGTGACATGCTTAGAATAACTGAGCAGGATCGGCATGAAAGCGATAAGCGTCATGATGGAATCGACGAAGCTAGTGCCAAGGTCTTCCATTATCTTGGAAAACCGCATCGTGTCTTCCTGCACACGCTGTGCAGCGCCCTCAATATGGCGCAGCTTCGGCCAATAGGACATGTAGTAATTGTTCATCGCAGTGCGCCAGCGAAACACCCAGTGGCTGACGAAGAAGTTTGTCAAAACGAACACGGTAACCGCGACAAGAGCGATACCGAGGAAAGTGATTATTTGAGCGTAAAGATCAGCCTCGGTTGCCTTGACCGTTTTGCTAACGATGCCCTGAATGAGGTCCCAGAATGGTCCATACCATGCGTTGATCGCCACGCTTACCTGCACCTGAAAGTAGGTCGTGAACAGGAGCAGCGAACTGCCGAGGATAGACCATTGGTCCCACGGGTGCGGAGAATACCAGTGCCAGAAGCCATAGAATATCAAAACGCCAAGCGCATAGTAGATGTAGAACCAGAGGAACGGAGGCGACCAGAACACCGAGACGCCTATGATGGGCGGCGCGTCGGCAAGAGCCGGAGGCAAGCCGAGAAACGCGCCAAGCTGGTCAGCACCGAGGAACCAGGCTGCCACGAGAACCGCAGTCCAGACGACGGCCGAGATGAAAAACAGCTTCGGCTGCGGGAAGAAGGATACGAACACTGTGGTGAAATCCTCGGTCGGTGCGCAAATCAGCGGGGTTCGGCGGGCATAAAGTCACACATTAGGTGGAAAGCAAATGCCCGTACCCGATGCCCGGCATCGAGCAAGACCACAATCATGGCGATTTTGGCGCGGCCGACCAGGTGATCCCAGCAGATACCAGCAATACGCCAGCAGCGACGATCGAGGCCAGGAAGAAGTTGCCCGAGGCTTGCGCCAGCAGTCCGGCGACGATCGGGCCGACGATCTGGCCGATGCCGAAGGAAGCGGTCATCAGCGCAAAAATCCGGCGCGGCGCCTCCGGCACGAGCTGCCTTGCCGTCTGCAGGCCGAGCGCGGTGATGGCGATGAAGGTGCCGCCGAGCAGGACGCCCGCCAGCAGCGGCCCGGCGGTGCCGCCGATGGCGACGCTGGCGGTGACGCCGACCACCTCGACCAGGCAGCCCACGGCATAGGCGGTATAAAGCCCGATCCGTGCCGCTACCTTCTGCCACAGCCAGACCGAGGGAAAGCCGGCAAGGCCGGTGACCATCCAGACGCTTGCCTCGAAGACGCGGCCGCCGCCGCCCTGGCGCACGATGGCGACCAGGAAGGTCGCCGTCACCACATAGCCGAAGCCGAACAGGCCGTAGGCAACGATGACTTTTGCCAACGACCGGTCCCTCGGCAGTGCCGGTTCGCGGTCGGCCACGCCGCGGCCAGGTGCGGTGCCGCCGGCGAGCAAGGCGACCATCGCAAGGCCGCCGGCGGAAATCGCTGCCGACCACAGCCAGCCCGAAGCCCAGCCGGCATGTTCGGTGACCAGAACCGCCATCAGCGCTGAGGATGCCGCGATGCCGAGGCCGACGCCGCCGAAATGCAGCGCCTGCAGGTCGCTTCTGTTGGCGGCTGCCAGGTGACCGAAGACGATCGAGGCCATGAACACCATGACGAAGGCGCTGGCGAGACCGGCAAGGAAGCGGAGGACGACAAAGGCGGTCATCGTCTCGCTCAGCCCCATCAGGGCGGCGAGCGCAGCACTGGCGGCAAGGCCGCCAAACATCAGCAGGCGCTCGCGCCCATGCGCCCAGCCGCCTGCCGCCGCAAGCGCGCCGACGAGGTAGCCGAGATAATTGGCCGACGCGATCCAGCCGGCATCGGCCGGCGACAGATGCAGTTCTTCCATCATTCCGGGCAGGATCGGCGTGTAGACGAAACGGCCAATGCCCATGGCGACGGCCATGGCGATCATGCCAGCGAGAGCAAGGCCCAAGGGTGATGGAGCGGCGTTCATTGCAGCGCACCATAGAATTGGCGACCGATGAAACAATCCGCTTTGTGTTGGGCCAGCGGGCGCGACTAACGCCCCCGCATCTCAGCCGCAGCCGAGCGCCCCGGTCTCGTAGGCGGTGCGGCGCGCCGTCAGCCGGAACGGGATATCTCCGAGTTCGCGTTCCGACATGGTGTCCAGCACCGGATGCGACAATGGGTCGGTAACCCAGTCGATGACATCGCCGCCGTGCATCCCATCATAGCGGTCCGGCCGGAGGCCGGCAGCGGCTAAGACCTTGAACAATGATACGATCGTCATCCTCGCCTCCTCGGTCTGACTGTCCCACTAAAATCTGCCTTGTCGGGCTGTCTTTCAATTGAGATTTCAGCCGCGCCGGTTTAGAAAAACTGAAATGGCTATGCTGAACCGCGTCCATCTCAACGGCCTGCGCGCCGTCGAAACCGTCGCCCGCCTCGGCTCGCTCGCGGCGGCGGCCGGCGAACTCAACGTCTCGGTCAGCGCCGTCAGCCAGCAGATCAACCGCACTGAAAAGCAGCTCGGACAGGCGCTGTTCGAACGCACCGCAAGCGGGCTGGTGCTGACCGAATTCGGAACGGTTTTTTCCGCCCGACTGGGCGCCGGTTTTCGCGAGCTGGCGCAAGCGGTGGCGCTGGCCGACGAGGCGAGCCAGTGCACGCTGGTGGTGTCGGTGGCGCCGGCCTTCGCTTCGAAATGGCTGCTGCCGCGGCTGTCACGTCACTTCGACCGGCATCCCAATGTGCTGTTGCGCATCGACGCCTCGGTGCGGCTCGCCGATCTCGAACGCTCCGACATAGACATCGCCATCCGGCTCGGCGACGGCAAATGGCCGGGCGGGCGGGCGGAGCTGCTTCTGGCGCAGGAAGTTTTCCCGGTCTGCGCGCCGGTGATCGCCGAGAAACTGAAATCGATCGAAGACCTCGCGCAGACCTGCGCCATCACCGACGAGCGGGCGATGATCAATTGGGAGAGCTGGTTCAAAGCCGCTGACGTCGAACCAGTCACCTTCCGCAAGGGTGCGCGTTTCACCGACCCGATGCTGTGCCTGGAATCGGCGATCGCCGGCCATGGCGTCATGCTCGGCTGGCAATTGCTGGCCGCCGATGCGCTGGCCGACGGCCGCCTCGTCGCGCCTTTCGGCGTGCGGGCGCAGAGCGGCCTCGGCTACTGGCTGGTGACCTCGGCGACCAAGACCGAAAGCCGCAAGGTGCGCGATTTCAAGATCTGGATCCGCGAGGAAATCGCGGCGACCGTGGCGCAGTTCAGCGCGCTGGAAAGCGCTGCCTAGGGCTGTCCGTCGCGACGGTGCTGGAAAGCACAGCCGCGCCGATCTATGTTGGAAGCTTCACCTCCAAGACCAAGGCAGGCAGGATCATGACCACACATTCGCGCGGCGTTTCCGCAACCATCGACCCGGTGAAGCTCGACAGGCTGGCGGAAGTCGCCATCAAGGTGGGGCTGCAATTGCAACCGGGGCAGGATTTGGTGCTGACCTCGTCGATCGCAGCCCTGCCGCTGACCAGGCGCATCGTCGAGCACGCTTACAAGGCGGGCGCCGGGCTGGTAACGCCGATCTTCAATGATGACGAGATCACGCTGGCGCGCTTCCGCTACGGCGCGGATGCCGGCTTCGACCGCGCCGCCGGCTGGATATATGAAGGCATGGCGAAGGCCTTTTCCAACAATGCGGCGCGGCTTGCCGTGCGCGGCGAGGACCCGTCGCTGTTGTCGGCGCAGGACCCGGCGAAAGTGGCGCGCGCCAACAAGGCGAACTCGATGGCCTACCAGCCGGCGCTGGAAAAGATCACCGGCTTCGACATCAACTGGAACATCGTCGCCTACCCGGATCTCGCCTGGGCCAAGCAGGTCTTCCCCGGCGATGCCGACGATGTCGCCGTGGTCAAGCTTGCCGATGCGATCTTTTCGGCATCACGGGTCGATGTGGAAGACCCGATCGCAAACTGGACGGCGCACAATGCAGCGCTGCGCGGCCGCACAAAGTGGCTGAACGAGCACAATTTCCATGATCTGCATTTCAGCGGCCCGGGCACCGACCTCACCGTCGGGCTGGCCGATGGCCATGAATGGATGGGCGGCGCCTCGACCGCCAAGAACGGCGTCACCTGCAATCCGAACATCCCGACCGAGGAGGTCTTCACCACGCCGCATGCACGGCGCGTCTCCGGCCATGTCTCCTCGACCAAGCCGCTGTCCTACCAGGGCACGCTGATCGACGATATCTCGGTGCGTTTCGAAGAGGGCAGGATCGTCGAGGCCAAGGCTTCGAAGGGCGAGGACGTGCTGAAGAAAGTGCTCGACACCGACGAGGGTTCGCGCCGGCTCGGCGAGGTGGCGCTGGTGCCGCATTCCTCGCCGATCTCGGCCAGCGGCCTGCTGTTCTTCAACACGCTGTTCGACGAGAACGCCGCCTGCCACATCGCGCTCGGGCAGTGCTATTCAAAATGCTTCGTCGACGGCGCCTCGCTCAGCCAGGACGAAATCGCCCAGCGCGGCGGCAACAAGAGTTTTATCCACATCGACTGGATGATCGGCTCGGACAAGATCGACATAGACGGCGTGCACAAGGATGGCCGCCGCGTGCCGGTGATGCGCAAGGGCGAGTGGGCGTAAAGGGGGCGGATGGCCTTCGACCTGACGGTCAAGCGAATTTACGAAGCACCCGCGCCCGATGACGGGCAGCGGGTGCTGGTCGATCGCATCTGGCCGCGCGGCGTCAGCAAGGAGGATGCCGCGCTGACGCTGTGGCTGAAGGACATCGCGCCGAGCGATGAATTGCGGAGGTGGTTCGGACATGAGCCGGCGCGGTGGGCGGAGTTTCAGGTGCGGTATTCGGTCGAACTGGATGGGAATAGCGAAGCGGTGGCGCAACTGCGTGGCTTGCTCGGCAAGGCCAAGGTGACGCTGCTTTATGGCGCGCATGACGAGGCGCATAACAATGCGGTGGCGTTGGCGGGGTATTTGCGCGGGACGGGTTGAGAGACAGCGAACCGCTGCATACGCCGCAAGCGAAAGCCTTCACAATTAGCGATCGCCCTCCACGCGTTCGTCATCCTCGGGCTGACCCGAGGATCCTGTGTGTTGTTCCCATGCTATGTTTGGGGTGGGAAGGAGACCGACAGGATCCCATGGTCTGCGCTGCGTCGCTTCGAACCTAGCTTCGCCACAGGATGACGAAGCGAGGCTACGCTACTTCACCACCCCTTCATAAGCCTCCGGCTTGAAGCCAACCAAAATCTCATCCCCGACCTCGAGCACCGGGCGCTTGATCATCGTCGGGTTGGCCAGCATCAGCTTCCTGGCCTTCTTCTCGTCGAGCCCTTGCTTGTCCTTGTCAGGCAGTTCGCGAAATGTGGTGCTGCCCTTGTTGAGCAGCTTTTCCCAGCCAACCTTGCCGACCCACCCGTCCAGTCTGCCCGCCTCTATCCCCTCGGCCCGGTAGTCGTGAAAGCGGTAGGGCACAGCATGGCCCTCCAGCCAGGTGCGCGCCTTGCGGATCGTGTCGCAGGTGGTGATGCCGTACATGGTGATCGTCAAAACGCGCTTCCCTCGACTGACAGTCGAATCCTCAGACAGCCTAAAACCGCCCTCCCCGCTTTGCCAGCGTCCCAATCGCTAGCGGCGCTTTTTTAGAGGTTGCCAATACTAAGGAAATTTCCTAAGTATCTGCTGCACCGCGTCGACAGACCTCAGGATCGCCCATGCCAAGCCTCCACGCCCCAACTACAAGTCTCCCGCCGATCGACGGCATCTTCCGCGCGCTGGCTGACCCGACGCGGCGGCGCGTGGTCGAGCGGTTGAACCGCAGTCCCGCCTCAGTCAGCGAGTTGGCGCAGCCTTTCGAGATGGCGCTGCCTTCCTTCATCGAGCATCTGAAAGTGCTGGAAGGCTGCGGTCTGGTGCGATCGGGAAAAATCGGCCGCACCAGAACCTATCAGCTGGCGCCCGAACCGCTGCAGCTCGCCGAAAACTGGCTGGCCGAACAGCGCACGCTGTGGGAGCGCCGACTCGATCAATTCGACGCCTATGTGATGAGCCTCAAGGAGCCAGAAAAGTGAGCTATCCCTTCAAGCCCGACCCCAGACTGGACCTTGTGCTGGAGCGCAAGCTCGACGCGCCGCGCGAACTCTTGTGGAGCGCGATGACGGTGCCGGAGCATGTCAAGCAATGGTTCACGCCCAAGCCCTGGCTGATCACCGATTGCGAGATCGACCTTCGTCCGGGCGGACTGTTCCGGACGCGCATGCAATCGCCCGACGGCAAGGAGGTCAACGACCGCCATTGCTGCTATCTCGAGATCGTGCCGAACGAGCGGCTGGTGTGGACCGATGCGCTGCTGCCGGGCTATCGGCCCTCCGGCGAGCCCTTCATCACCGCAGTCATTTCGCTTCAGTCGGATGACAAGGGCACGCGCTACACGGCAACGGCCATCCATCGCGACGAGGCTACCCGCAACAATCATGAAGAGATGGGGTTCTTCGACGGCTGGGGCACGGTGGCCGATCAGTTGGCGCAGTATGTGAAGACCATTTGAGCTTTTCCCACTGCGGCCAGGACTTTGTCCCGGCCGCCTGGTTTTTGGGTCGTGCAGCGAAGTGCGCCGGAACCCTACGGCACCCGGGCTCAGTAGTAGAAGCGCTCTTCGGTGATCTTGCCGTTCTTGACCGTGTACAGGCCAACCTCGTCCATGGTGACCCGTTCGCCGGTGGCCTTGGGCGTTATGTCGAACTTGAAGCGCACCGCGAACTGGTCGCCGTTGACATAGGGGCCTTCGACAGAGCCGCCATGGACTTCGTGGTTCTCTTGCCACCATTCGCCCTTTTGCCTGAGAGCCTCCTTGCCACGGGCGATGGCCATCGGCCCCTCCATGGCTTCGAGGCTGACGATATCATCGGCATTGTACTTTTCACCAGCACCCAGGTGATCCCCCTGCTGGAGCATTTCGGTGAAATCCTTGGCAACATCCGCGATGGTCATGTGTGTTCCTCCTGTTCAGACTGGTTTGAAGTAGGGAAGCGCTTGCCGGCCCGCCACCTTTACCCGCACGACAGCTGACAAGGTGTGTCAGGACGATGATATAGCGCGGCTGTGTGACGACGATTGCGGCGGCGTCGGACAGCGACTTCGGTTGCAGACAAAAGCCAATTCCGCAATGCTGGGTGCATGTGCAACCTCTACAACATCACGACGACGCAAGAGGCGGTCCGCCAATGGACCCGCACATTGCGCGATATCAGCGGCAACCTCGAACCTTCGCTTGATGTCTATCCCAATCAACCTGGGCTTGTCGTTCGCAACAGGACGGATGGGGAGCGTGAACTGGCGAAACTGCTTTGGGGTTTGCCAACGCCGCCCGAGCGCATGAAAGGTAAGGCCGACTACGGCACCACCAACGTTCGCAATCCGCAATATTCGCACTGGCAGCAATATGTGGGCGTCGAGCACAGATGTGTCGTGCCGGTGACCAGCTTTGCCGAGCCCAGCCCTGCGGCGAACGATAAAGACCCGGAAACAGGAATCCAGCGAAATTACTGGTTTGCCCGTGGCGAGAGCCGGCCGCTGTTCTTCTTCGCTGGTTTCTGGACGTCTTGGCAGGGCGTGCGAAAGGTCAAGGACGGTCCCGGCGACTTCGAGCTATACGCCTTCATGACCACCAAGCCTAATGCTCTCATTGCGCCGATACATGAGAAGGCTATGCCCGTGATCCTCACCACGCCGGAGGAAACCGAGGCTTGGCTGACGGCGCCATGGTCGGAAGCACGGCGTTTGCAGCGGACGGCGCCCAACGACGCGTTGGTGATCGTTGAGAAGCCAGCCACACAGATCAAGTTCCCACCACAGGCCCCGGCCCAAGGGTCTCTGTTTTAGCCCGAAATCGGCTCTCCTCAATCGTCGTCTCGCCAGATTACCCGGCGAACCATGCGGATTTCGACAAGACGTCTGACGCGAATTTTAAGGCGTTCAGCAGCGCTTGGCAGAATGATGCCTGCATCGAGCTCACGACCTTTGCAGCGCTCGCACCGCATGTGCCGCTCCACATCCCAAAAGGGGATATCACCAACCAGCTTTGCGAGATCGCCAGGCAGATAGTGTCGAGTGATGTTGCAGTTCCGACATCGAACACGAATTAGCTGCCCGACTTCATGCGCCAAGCAGAGGGTTTGCACATTTCGGCGCGGTCGGGTGCTTAGTTCGGGCATCCCGCAAAGTAGGAATATGTTCCTTTGCGAGTCAATTCACACTTAATTCCACCTTGGCGATCTTCACAGCAGGTTAAATCCAACCGTCGATGAAGGGATTGGGTTGGATCAGCTTGGCAGCATAGGGCAGTTGGCACCACGGCGCAGGCTGATATGCGCCACGTCGCCGACGCTGAATTGAAAGCCCTCGGCCTGGCGCGGCGCATCGATCACCACCGGCAATCCCTGCCCCAGCTCAGCATGCAGCCGCAGCGTGCGGCCGTGGAAGACGATGGAGTTGACGCGCGCCGGCGCGGTGCCGGCGGCGGCATCGGTGGTGGCCAGCAAGTCCTCGGGGCGAACGCCGATGGTGCGCTCAGTGCCTTCGCCGGGTGTGTCGCCGGTTTCAGATGTTGCTTCCAGCGAAAGCCCGCCAGCGGCGAAGCGCAGGCGGTCGCCGTCGCGGCCGATGAAGCGCGATTGCAAGAGGTTCATGGTGCCGATGAAGCTTGCGACGAATTTCGTCGCCGGCCGGTCGTAAAGCGTGGCCGGCGGCGCGATCTGCTCGATGCGGCCCTTGTTCATGACGACGATGCGGTCGGAGATCGACAGCGCTTCGGTCTGGTCGTGGGTGACCATGACGAAGGTGGTGCCGAGCCGCGACTGCAGCCGCTTCAGTTCGACCTGCATCTGTTC
The DNA here is from genome assembly GCF_057786095.1 of Mesorhizobium sp. P160219. Lineage (NCBI taxonomy): Bacteria > Pseudomonadati > Pseudomonadota > Alphaproteobacteria > Hyphomicrobiales > Phyllobacteriaceae > Mesorhizobium > Mesorhizobium sp. P160219. Next base: position 2,677,507 of record NZ_JBYNWG010000001.1, on the reverse strand, counting down.
GCGCAGATGCGCATCGAGCGCCGACAGCGGTTCATCGAGCAACAGAACGCGCGGCTCGCAGACTATGGCTCGGGCGAGCGCGACGCGCTGGCGCTGGCCACCCGACAGTTCGGAAACGCGGGCGCCGAGCTTGTCGGCGAGGCCGACCATGTCGAGGGCTTCGCGGACGCGCTTTGCCTGCTCGGCGCCGGACAGTTTGCGCAGCGACAGGCCGAAGCCGACATTCTCGGCGACGTTCATATGCGGGAACAGCGCATAATCCTGGAACACGGTGTTGACGGGACGGTCGAACGGCCTGAGCGCGGTGATGTCGCGACCATCGAGCAGCACCTTGCCGCTCGACGGGCTCTCGAAACCGGCAATGACGCGCAGGCTGGTGGTCTTGCCGCAGCCCGAGGGCCCGAGCAGGGTGATGAACTCGCCGCTGATAATGTCGAGATCGACGGCGTCGAGCCCGACAATGCCGCCGGGGAAAACCTTCGAGACCGTGTCCAGGCGTACCAGCGCATCAGGCGCCATCGCGAACCTCGGACGGCTTGGTGGTGTTGACCCAGAGGATCTGGCAAGGCTCGGTGCCGGGATTGCGGAAGGCGTGCAGAAGCGTGCTCTTGAAGGCAAAGGAGTCGCCGCTCTTCAGCACGTATTTTGTCGAGTCCACCACCAGTTCGACCTCGCCCGACAGGACACAGCCGAACTCGTGACCGATATGCGCATAGGCTTCCGCCGTGCCGCCATCGGCTTCCACCGTCACCAAGAGGCCGGTCAGCGCCGCGCCCGGCGGCGACAGCAGCGCCTTGGCGATGCCTTCCGACTTGACCGGGAGCTGCCGCCTTTTGTCGGCGCGCACGCAATAGAGATCGTTGGCGGCTTCGTTGCCGTCGGTGATCAGCGCCGAAGGCTCGATGTCGAGCGCGGCCGCAAGCGGCCAGATCACCTTGACGCGCAGCGAAGACAGGCCGCGCTCGATCTGGCTCAGCGCACCGATGGAGACGCCGGCTTTTGCTGCCAGCTCGGCCAGCGACAAATTGCGCTCCAGCCGCAGCGCCCGCACGCGCCGGCCGACGCGAATGTCGGCGTCGGCCTTTGGTTTCGCTTCAAGCATGTCCATCAGTTGGTCCTTGTTGCAGTCTTTGGCGCGGCGGCAAGACCCGCGGGCTTCAGGAGATTAGTCACAATTACCTGCCGTCGGCGCTGCCCCTCCCCGCCGGACATTTCTCCCCGTATAGTGACGGGGAGAAAGCGGCTGGTCGCAAACTCGGCGCCATTTCTGCAACGTTTGCGGTTTGCGAAATCGCTGGTGACAGCGCCCCTCTCCCCGTCTCTATACGGGGAGAGGATGCCGGCAGGCAGGTGAGGGGCAGCGCAACCGTCGGCGATGGATCCCTCACCCGCCCGCCTTCACTTTCTCGAACATCTTCGCCACATCGTCGTTCTGCTTCATCGGGCCGGTGAAGATGGTGGTCTTCAGCATCACCTCCGGGTCGGCCGGCAATTGCAGCTTGTCCAGTTCGTCCTTCGCCACGCCGGCGAAGGCGGTGCTCAGCGAGCTGCCATAGCCGTAGGCTTGGATCAGGTACTTACCCGAGTCGGCGTCGAGCCGGCTGTTGATGAAGTCATAGGCGAGGTCGACGTTTTTGGCGTCCTTGAGCATGACGAAGCCGCAGGCCCAGGTCAGCATGCCCTCCTTCGGCTTCATGAACTCGACCGGCACGCCCTGCTTCTTCAGCGAGGTTGCCGACGCGTTCCAGGTCATGGCGGCGACCAGCTGGCCGCTGGCCAGCGCCTGTTCGACCGAGGTCATGTCGGTGGTGTAGTTGGAGAGCAGCGGACGCTGCTCGCGCAATTTTTCCGCCACCTTGTCCATCTGCTCCGGCGTCATATCGAAGGGGTTTACGCCGGCCAGAAGTGCTGCAACGATCGGCGTGTCATGCACGGCATCGATGGTCGCCATGCGGCCGGCATATTGCTTGTCCCACAGAAGGTTCCAGCTCGCTTCCGGGTTCTTCACCAGATCGGTGCGGTAGAGGATCGAGGTGTTGCCCCAGTCCCACGGCACCATCCAGACTTTGCCGTCGCCGGCCTGGATGTCGGGCAGGTTCTTGAACACCGGGAAGATCGAATCCCAGTTCTTGATGCGCTTGGTATCGATCGGCTGCAGCAGGCCTTCCTTGTTCCAGCGCGCCACCTTGTCGTAGCAGGGATGGGCGATATCGGGGCGGAAGCCGGCCTTGACCTTGGTGAAGGCATCGTCGTCGTCGCCGAAGATCGAGGCCTCGACGCCATCGGGATGGGCCGTCAGGAAGCTCTTGTTGAAGTCGGGCAGTTCATAGCCGGACCAGGTGAAATATTGCAGCTTGTCGGCGGCGAAGGCGACAGTCGACGACAGGACGATTGCAAGCGCGGCAAGCCCGGTGCGGGCTGTCTTTGCAGTGATCGATTTCGGGCCAGTGATCGATTTCAGCCCAGTAATTGATTTCGGGTCGAATGCCATTTCGGTTCTCCTCTTTTGTTATGGTTCAGGCTGGACTGGTGGGCGCCGTCCGACGGGCTGTGCTCAGCCCGCGATGGCGCAGGATTTCGGCGATGCCGGCGATGATGACGGACACAGCAAGGATAGCTGTCCCCAGCGCCATCACGGTCGGCAGCGAGCGAGGAAAACGCAGTTGGCTCCAGATGTAGAGCGGCAGCGTCGGCTCGGTGCCGGCGAGGAAGAAGACGACGATGAACTCGTCGAAGGAAATCAGAAAGGCCAGCATGAAGGCCGAGACGATGGCCGGCAGCGAGAGCGGCAACATCACCCGCCGGAAGGTCGTCCAGTCGGAAGCGCCGAGATCGAGTGCGGCCTCGCGAATGGTTTTCGGAATTGCGGCAAACCGGCTGCGCATGATCACCACGGTGGTCGGCAGCGCCACCAGTATGTGGCCGAGAACGATGGCGATGCGCGACGGGCCGAGGCCGATGAGATTGACGAGGATCAGCAACGATATGCCGACGATGACGCCGGGGATCAGGATCGGCAGCCTGGAGATGGCGCTGATGGTGGCGGCGAGCGGCGAACGACCGTAGAGGTCCATATAGGAGACGGTGATGCCGCAGAGCGTGGCGCCGGCGGCGGCCACGACGCCAATGACGAGACTGTTCAAAAGCGCGCCGGACAGCGCCGGATTGCCATAGAGCGTGGCATACCATTCGAGCGTGAAGCCCTGCAGCGGAAACGCGGCCTGGATGGAGTTGTTGAAGGAAAACAGCGGGATCAACAGCACCGGCAGATAGAGGAAGACGAGATAGGCAAGCACATAGACGCCGAGCCAGCCGCGGCCATCATCTCTCCGCGCCGCGCTCATGTGCGGCTGCCGAATTTGCGGTCGGCGCCGCGTGCGACCAGCACCACGCAGAGGATGACCAGCATCACGCAGACTGAAAGTGCCGCCCCGAACGGCCAGTCATTGGCCTTGCCGAACTGCGACTGGATCAATGTGCCGATCATGGTGCTGGCGGGACCGCCGACCATGGCCGGGGTGACATAGTCGCCGACCGTCGGCACAAAGACGACGAGGGCGGCCGCCAGAACGCCCGGCATCGAATTGGGCAAGACGACGCGGCGAAACGCCGTGAACGGTCTGGCGCCGAGATCGGAGGCGGCTTCGAGCAGTGATTTCGGGATGGTGTCCAGCGCCACATAGATCGGCAGGATGGCGAAGGGCGCATAGGCATGCGCCAGCGTGACGACCACCGCCGCCGGCGTGTTGAGGAAGGCCAGCGTCGGCTCCGACCAGATGCCGCTTTCGATCAGCGCCGAGTTCAAGACGCCGTTGTAGGCGAGCACGATCTTCCAGGCGAAGACGCGCAGGAGATAGCTGGTCCAGAACGGCAGGGTCACCAGAAACAAAAGCAGGCTGCGGCGGCGGCCGGCATGGAAGGCGAGATAGTAGGCGACGGGATAGGCGGTGACGACGGTCGCCAGCGTCACCAGGCCGGCGATCACCAGCGAGCGCAGCGTCACCGTCCAGTAGAGCGGATCGGAGACCACGGTGATGAAGTTGCCTGCCGTGAAGCCGGCGCCGAGCAGCGAACCGTCATTGCCGCGCAAGGCGAGGAACAGCACGAGGCCGAGTGCAAACAGGATCAGGAAGAAGGTGACCAGCCCGCCCGGCAGCAACATGGCGAAGCGGAAGCCCCGGGCGGAGCCTGCTGGCGGTTCAGACGCAACGACGGTCGACATCAGGCTGCTCAATGGAAATATGAAATCGACTTAGCTTTTTTCATATTCATGAAACTGTCAAGCTGAATCCACGAGGCCTAAACGGCCGGCGCGCAATCAGCGCTCGAAGGCGTCGAGCATGCGGTACCAGGCGATCGTCGCGGCGACGCCGATCTGGCGAAAGGCGTGGAACGGAATCGGCCGGATCGGCGACAGCGGGAACGGCAATTGCGCTGCCTCACCGTTTGCCAAATAGCCCGCCATGCGTTTTCCCAGCGCGGTCATCAGGCCGACGCCCCTGCCCTGGCAACCGACCACGGCGAGCAGGCCCTTTTCAGGTTCGTGGATGTGCGGCAGATGATCCGGCGTCATCGCCACGCGACCGAACCAGCGTTTCTCGATGGCGACATCGGAGAGCGCGGGATAAAGCCGCACCAGCGCGCGCTGCAGATGCGCCCAGTCGGCCTCGCTCCTGGGAAGCGCCATGCGGCCACGGCCGCCAAGCACCAGATGGCCGTCGGCTGTTTTGCGGTAGTAGACGAGAATGCGCCTGGAGTCGGACACCGCCTGCCCTTCCGGCAGGATCGTCGCCGCAAGGTTGGACGACAGCGGCGCGGTCGCGACCTGGAAGGAATGCAGCGGCACGATCGTTTCGGCGAGGCCCGGAAGCAGTCCATCGGTATAGGCGTTCGTCGCCAGGACAACCGCTTTCGCCCGCACCTCGGCGCCGCTTTCGGTTGAGACACGCCAAAGGCCGGCCTGCTTGCGGAGTTTCACCACCTTCTGCCGCTCGGCAATGCTGGCGCCGGCGGCGGCGGCGATGCGCGCCAGTTCCACTGTATAGGCGAGCGGATCGATGATGCCGGCGCGGCGGTCGAGCCAGCCGCCGAGATAGCCTTGCGCGCCGGTCATAGCGGCGATCTCGCTTTCATTCAGAAGCCGAACATCGGCGCCACGCGCCCGCCATTGACGATCCCTGTTCGCCGCCGCTTTCAATGCGGTTTCGGTATGCGCGGCCTGGATCCAGCCATTGCGCGTGAACGGCACCGCCAGCTTTTCGTCTTGGATGAGATCGAACACCGTATCCGCCGTCGAGGCGGCGAAATCGACCAGCGCTTGGCCACGCTCGGGGCCGAAATGCTCGAGCAGCCATTCGGGATCATATTTCAGGCCGGGAATGACCTGGCCGCCATTGAGGCCCGAGGCGCCCTGGCCGATCTCGCCAGCCTCCAGCACCTGTACACCGAGACCGAGCCGGGCTGCGTGCAAGGCGGTCGACAGGCCCATGAAGCCGCCGCCGACGATGGCAACGTCGACCGGCGCAGTGACGAGCAACTGGAAGGCGGATGCGGTCTGCGGCTTCTGCCAGATCGGAACGGAAAACGGTGCGGGCAAGGCTTCACCTGGAGTATGCGGAAAATGAAAAATTCTAGTGCCAGTTTCATTTTTTTGAAAGAGCGGGCCTCATGTCAGAACCGACAATTGCCTGCGCCACGGGATAGACCTTTGGCGTGAATCCGGTGAAAGTGCAGCGGCCCAGCTGCCATCTCGATCATCAAAGGACCGTAAGCCATGACGAACCCAACGCAGCTTCCCGCCGACGGGCTCTTCATCGGCCGAGCCAGGGCAAGCGATGCCTCGCATCCGCTGGTGGTCACCGTGCGCGACGGCATCGTTTTCGACGTCACCTCGACCACCGCACCCACAGTGCGCGACATCTGCGAGATGGCCGATCCGGCCGGACACGTGCGCTCTGCCAAGGGCGAACCGATCGGCTCGCTCGACGCGATCGCCGCCAACAGTTTTCAGGCCACCCGCGACCCGGCAAAACCCTATCTGGTCTCGCCTGTCGACCTGCAGGCGGTGAAGGCGTCGGGCGTGACCTTCGTGGTCAGCCTGCTCGAACGCGTCATCGAGGAGCAGGCGCGCGGTTCGGCGGAAAAGGCCGACGCCATCCGCGCCGACATTGCCGGGCTGATCGGCCACGATCTGTCGAAGCTGAAGCCCGGCTCGCCTGAGGCGATGGAGATCAAGGCCAAGCTCATCCAGCGCGGCGCCTGGTCGCAATATCTGGAAGTCGGCATCGGCCCCGACGCCGAGATCTTTACCAAATGCCAGCCGATGGCGTCCGTCGGCTTCGGCGCCGATGTCGGGCTGCATCCGGTGTCGACCTGGAACAACCCCGAGCCGGAGATCGCCATGATCGCCGCCAGCACCGGCAGGATCGTCGGCGCCACCATCGGCAACGACGTCAATCTGCGCGACGTCGAGGGACGCTCGGCGCTGCTGCTCGGCAAGGCCAAGGACAACAATGCCTCGGCCTCGCTTGGGCCCTTCATCCGGTTGTTCGACGCAACATTTTCGATCGACGACGTGAAGCGCGCCACGGTGCGGCTGCAGGTCGAGGGCGAGGACGGGTTTTCGCTGGAGGGCGCGAGCTCGATGGCCGAGATCAGCCGTTCGCCCGAAGAGCTGGTCGCGGCCGCCATGGGGCCGCACCACCAGTATCCCGATGGCTTGACGCTTTATCTCGGCACCATGTTCGTGCCGTCGAAGGATCGCGGCGAGAAGGGCAAGGGATTCACCCACAAGATCGGCGACATCGTCACCATCTCGTCGGAGAAATTCGGCGCGCTGGTGAACCGCGTGCTTCTGTCGCCCGATTGCCCGCACTGGACCTACGGCGCCAGCCATCTCATGCGGGACCTCGCCAAGGCCGACCTGATCTGATTTCGGAGCAGCGGGACGAACGGATAGCCGATAAACGTTCGTATCCGGTCCCTGTAAGCCGTTTGTTAGCGGAATCCGGGTGACTGTATCGGAAATTCGCTCCAGGATCGGGGCGCGGTCTGTGGGGGCCGAATTGCATGCTCGGTTTGCCGATGATATCGGTGCGCAATCTCGCCATGCGTTATGGCGGCGTTGTCGCGCTCAGGGATATGAACCTGTCTGTCGGACAGGGGACGATCCATGCTGTCGTCGGTGAAAGCGGCGCCGGCAAGTCGACGCTGGTGAAGGTGCTTGCCGGCGTGCTCCGGCCCAACAGCGGCACCATCCGCGTCGGCGACCAGGTCGTCACCGTCGACAGCCCGATCGCTGCACGCAAGCACAGCTTCGGCGTCGTCCACCAGGGGCTCAGCCTGTTTGCCGACCGCTCGGTGCTGGCCAATCTGTTCGTCAATCGCGAGCCGTTGCGCAATGGCTTCGTCTCCAGGCGCGAGATGGAGGCACGCAGCCGCACCTTGCTTCGGCAACTCAAGCTCGACGTCAATGTCCACGCTCCTGTGGGACAACTCGGCATGGGCGAACGGCAATATGTCGAACTCGGCCGCGCAATTCTGGAAGGCCCGAGGCTGCTGATCCTCGATGAACCGAATTCTGCGCTCGACCGGCGCCAGACCGAACACCTGTTCACCGTACTAAGTGACCTCAAGGCCAAGGGCACGAGCGTGCTCTATGTCTCGCACCGGCTGGAGGATGTGTTTGCGATCGCAGACCAGGTCACCGTGATGCGCAACGGCCGTGACGTGCTGACAAGTGAGCGCTCGGCGTTGAGCGAAGCCGATGTGATCGACGCCATGATCGGCCAGCAGCGCGACAGCCTGTTCCCGCCTGCACTGCCGGCCAATGCCAGCACGATAAGGCCGCGGATCACGGTGGAGGGTCTGAGCGGCGGCCGGATTTCCGGCGTCAGCTTCACCGCCCGCTCCGGCGAGATCCTCGGCTTGGCCGGGCTTGAGGGGTCAGGCGTTGAACACCTGTTCGAGATGCTGTTTGGCCTGCGCAAGGCGCAAAGCGGCAGGGTGCGGCTCCCCGACGGCTACGGCTTGCCTGGAAATCCGACCGAAGCGGCGCGGCGCGGCATCGGCCTGGTGCCGGCCAACCGCCTGTGCAACGGCCTGATGCCCGACCGGTCGCTGGCCTTCAACATAGGCAACATCGCTACCGGCGCCCGCAACTGGGGGTCGCGCCGCTACTCGCCCAAGGCCGCGATCGCCGCCGCCGCAAGGCAGATCGATGCGCTGGGCATCAAGGGCCTGCCGGACGCGCCGGTGAATTCGCTGCTGGCCGGCGATCAGCAGAAGATCGTAATCGCCAAATGGCTGGAGACGGCGCCGCAAGTGCTGCTCCTAGACAATCCGGCTGGCGGTATCGAGGCGGCTGCCAAGCGCAAGATCTATGCGCTGATCCGGCAGATGGCAGCCAATGGCTGTATCGTTTTGCTGCGTTCGGTCGAGCCGTCCGAACTGACCAACCTCAGCAACCGCGTCCTTGTCTTCCACCGCGGCCGGGTCGCCGGCGAGCTGTCCGGCGCCGAGATGAAGCGAAGGACAGTGCTGCAACTGACCACCACCGGCGAGATGCCGGAGGCGGAGCGGCCGAAAAAGAAACTCGTGGGAGCCATGGCATGACACGATTGGATCCCATGCTACAGCTTGCCGGTTCGGCTGCCCACCCGAAGCGCAGCCTTCGCCTGCCCGTCGAACTCAGGCCGCTCATCGGGCTCGTTGTCCTTGTGGCGATTACAGGCTTTGCCCGGCCGGATTTCCTCGACGAGGCCAATGTGCTGTCGTTGCTGGAAACCGCTGCGTATCCCGGCATGCTGGCGATCGGCATGGTGTTCGTGCTCGCACTCCGCGAGATCGACCTTTCCGTCGGCTGGATATTCCATCTCGCGGCCCTTCTCACCGCATTCCTTCTGGCCGCCGGCATCGACCCGTGGCTTGCCGCCCTTGCCGGCGTGCTGCTCGGCGCCGGGCTCGGCCTCGTCAACGGCCTGCTGGTGGTGGCGCTGCGACTGCCGGCCATCGTCGTTACGCTGGGCACCTTTGCAATGTTACGGGGCCTGGCGGCGGTGGCCGTCAAGATGCAAGCGACAGCTCCGGCCAGCCCAGGCGGCGACTTCTTTGAGATCGTTCACGGCAAGCTGTTCGGCCTTGTGCCGACGGCTGTCTTTGTCTTCGTCGCAATGGCGGTGGTGATGCACCTCGTGCTTCACCGCAGCCGCTTCGGCTACCGGATCCAGGCCGTCGGCAGCAATCCGCAGGCGGCGCTCTATGCCGGCATCCCGACAGGTGCTGTGCGGCTGCAGACGCTGGTGCTGATGGGCATCGTCTCGGGGCTGGCGGGCGCGCTGTGGCTTGGCTCTCCCGTTACCGACGTCGACCAAGGCGGCGGTTTCGTGCTGATGGCGATTGCCGCGGCGATCATCGGCGGCACCTCGCTTTCCGGCGGGCGCGGCACCGTCTTCGGTGCGGTGATCGGCATGCTGATCGTCCAGGTCATCTTGAGCGGCGTTACCCTGTTCGGCATCGACGCCGCATGGAGCCCGTTCGTGATCGGCGCGGTGATGGTGCTGGCGCTCGCGCTCGACCGGCTGGCCAAAGTGCTGCGCAACCGCCAGGCCGAGCGCTTTCAGGAAAATCCGCGCGCCTGAGTTTAAGCCCCGCCTGCTTGCCGGGAATATCTCTATCTCTTGGTTTGATGCAATTCCGGGCGGAAAACCGTTTCACACTTTTCCTGGAATTGCTCTCTAACTGATGCGATCTGATGGGATCGCTGATGGCGCGTTGCATCGCGCCACCATCCATTGAGCGGATGGAGGCTTGCCATCGGCCGCAAAAGAAGATGCTCTGCGCATCCGGGTCGGCGCTGGCAGGAGGAGAGGATCAAGCATCGCCCGGATCATCGCCGGACGTGGAGGTCGTTTTTCAACATGGGAGGAAAGCAAATGCTGACGAGGCTACGATTACTCGTGCTTGGCTTGATTGTGGCGCTGGCCATTCCGGCGGCGGCACAGGCCAAGACGTTCTACTGGATTTCGCATGGCGGCCCGGCCGACCCGGTCTGGACCTACTTCCTGGCCGGTGCCAAGCAATGGGCGAAGGACACCGGCAACACCGTCAACACCTCGTTCCACAATGGCGACGTTGCCTCGCAGCAAGAGGCCGTGCGTGCCGCGATCTCGGCAAAGGCCGACGGCATCGTCACCACCAGCCCCGATCCGGGCAGCCTGATCGAAATCGCCAAGGAAGCCAACACCGCCAAGATCCCGATCATCAACTTCAACACGCCCGATCCTAAGGCAAGCTTCGACGCCTATGTCGGCGGCGACAACGTCACCTTCGGCAAGCACTGGGCGCAATATCTGGTCGACAAGGGCCTGGTGAAGAAGGGCGACTTCGTCTGGATGCCGGTCGAAATCCCCGGCGCCACCTACGGCGTCCAGGAAGAGGAAGGCATCAAGAGCGTCTTCGAACCGCTGGGGATCACCTATGAGATCACCGAAGCGACCCTCGACCAGGCCGAGGCCATCAACCGCATGGTCGACTATCTCACCGCCAACAAGGCCAAGGTCAAGGCAATCATCGGCCTCGGCGATCTGGTCACCGGCTCGATCAAGCGGGTGTTCGACCAGGCCGGCATCAAGCCGGGCGAAATCCCGGTCGTCGGCTGGGGCAACTCGCTCGACACCACCCAGGAAGTGCTGACCGGCTACGTCAATGCCGGCCAGTGGCAGGACCCGCAGGCGACCAGCTATGTCGCTCTGTCGCTGGCCAACATGGCGGCGTCAGGCATTCCCCCGGGCTTCAACGTCATCACCGGCGCGCTCTATGAAAAGGACACCGCGCAGGTCTACGACGACATCCTGTCCGGTAAATAACCCAGACGTTCAACAGTCGCGGCCGCAGCCGCGGTCGCGACTGTCTTTTAGCCGAGCCCTTCGCGTTGCGCGCTGGGCTCAGCCTTCCCCTTCCTGTCGCAGGTTATCAGTGGAAAACCGTTCGCTCATCCAACGCCTGATCGCGAGGCCGGAATTCGGGCCCTTCGTTCTGCTCATCGTCGAAATCGCGGTGTTCTGGAGCATCAACCACGATTTCCTGTCGCCGCAGAACATCTCCAACACGCTGGCCTTCACCGTCGAGCTCGGGCTGATCGCGCTGGCGATGACGCTGTTGATGACGTCGGGTGAATTCGATCTGTCGGTCGGCTCGCTGTTCGGCTTTTCGCCGGTGCTGATGTGGACGCTGTTCAACAGCGGCCTGACCTCGCTGGAGGTCGGCTTCCTCGCCGCGCTGCTGATCGCGGCCTTCATCGGCCTGGTCAATGGCTGGTTCGTCACGCAGCTGAAAATCCCATCCTTCCTGGTGACGCTCGGCATGCTGCTGGTGGTGCGCGGCACCGCGCTGTTCGTCACCGACGGCTTTCCGCAGCGGACGTGGAGCGCCGAGCGCAGCTGGCTGGCCGAAGCGCTGGTCGGTGATTTCTTCATCGGCCCGTTCCGCATCTACATGTCGCTCTTCTGGTTCATCGCGGCGGCCATCGCGCTGGGCTACGTGCTGACGCAAAGCCGGACCGGCAACTGGATCCAGGCAGCCGGCGGCAATCCAGGCGCCGCAAGGGCGCGCGGCGTCAACGTCAGCGGCGTCAAGATCGGCCTGTTCGTGCTGTCGTCGGTGATGGCTTCGCTTGCCGGCGTCATCTCGTCGCTGCGCACGTCGGCCGCCAACCCCAACAGCGGCACCGGCTACGAGCTCGAAGTCATCGCCATGGTGGTGATCGGCGGCACGGCGCTGACCGGTGGGCGCGGCACCATCATCGGCACCGTGCTCGGCATCCTCATCCTGCGCGTCATGCGCAACGGCATCGTGCTGATCGGCGTGCCCGGGCTGGCCTACAACATCTTCATCGGCGCCATCATCCTCGGCATGATGGCGCTGCACTCATGGCTGGAACGCCGGCATCAGGCAGGGACCTAGAACCATGGCTGAACCGCTCATCCGCATGTCCAACATCAAAAAGTCCTACGGGCGCGTGCAGGCGCTCGAAGACGCCAATTTTCATGTCAACGAAAGGGAGATCGTCGGCCTGCTCGGCGACAATGGCGCCGGCAAATCGACGCTGATCAAGGTGTTGTCGGGGGCGGTGCCGCTGACCAGCGGCGACATTTTCATCCGCGGCAAGAAGGTCAATCTGCGCAGCACCAGCGACGCCATCGCGCACGGCATCGAGACGATCTACCAGGATTCGGCACTGGTGACGCAGCTGTCGATCGCGCGCAACCTGTTCCTCGGCCGCGAGCCGATCAAACCGCCGCGCTTTTTGAACCGCATGGACCAGGAGGCGATGAACAATGTCGCCCGCGACCTGTTGAAACAGGTCGGCATCTCCAAGAACATCCCGCCGACGACGCCGATCGGCTCCCTGTCCGGCGGCGAGCGGCAGGCCGTCGCCATCGCGCGCGCCATGCACTTCGACAGCGACCTGATCATCCTCGACGAGCCGACCAACAATCTCGGCGTCGCCGAGACGCAAGGCGTGCTGAGCTTCGTGCGCAACGCGCGCGATTCCGGGCATTCCTGCATCTTCATCGCCCACAACATCCACCATGTCTTCCAGGTGGTTGACCGCATCGTCGTCATGCGCCGGGGCAAGGTGGTGGCCGACGACATCGACCCGAAGAAGACCAGCGTGGCCGAGGTCGAACGCATCATCACCGGGATGTCGGACAAGGAGATCCGCGACGCCATCATCGAAGGCGGGCCATCGCACGGCTGAACCGTCTTCGCGCCGTCTGGCACGGAAACGCATCCGCTCTAACTCGTTGTAGAGCATGACCTTTTGACAAAACGGTTCCCGTTTGTCCGAGAAAACCGGTTCCCACTTTTCGGGATCATGCTCTATGACTACAGCCATGAAAGCCACCGTTGCCGACATAGCCAGGAGCTGCGGCCTGTCGACTGCGACCGTCGACCGGGTTCTGAACAACCGGGCCGGCGCGAGCGCCGCCAACCGCCAACGGGTGATGGAGGCGGCCAAGCAGCTCGGCTATTTGCCGGTGGTCGATCAGGTGACGCTGCCGTCGCGGCCGGCGCATCTTGAATTCTTCCTGCCGATCGGCGCCAACGGTTTCATGATCGACCTCGCCGGGCACATCGAGGACTATGCGGGGCGCCTGCCGCTGGTCGCCTCGTGCCGGATCCACAATCTCGGCGGCATCTCACCGGCAGCGCTGCAGGCGGCGGTTGAAAATCTGTCGCTGAAGGCCAATGGCGTCGGCGTCATTGCCGTCGATCATCCGCGAACGCGCAACATATTGCGTGACGTGGTCGAGGCCGGCATCCGCCTTGTCACGCTGGTCTCCGACGTTCCAGCCGCCCCGCGTTCGGCCTATGTCGGCATCGACAACCGGGTTGCCGGACGCACGGCGGCGCTGTTGATGGGGCGCTTCCTCAACGGCCGCCAGGGTCATCTGGCGATGGTCGTCGGCTCGCGTTCCTATCGCGGGCACGAGGAGCGCGAAATGGGTTTTCGGTCGGTACTGACAGAGGAATTCCCCAATCTCACCGTCTCGAGTGCGGTCGAGATCAATGACGAACCCGAAGGCAGCTACACAGCAACGATGCAGGCGCTGCACAACGAGCCGGAACTGCTCGGCATCTATTGCGTCGGCGCCGGGCGCTCAGGGGTGGCGAGAGCGCTGCTCGAGGCCAAGCCAAAGAAGAAGCCGGTCTTCATCTGCCACGACCTGACCAAGGAAACGCGCGGCTATCTCGTCGACGACCTCGCCGATGTCGTCATCGACCAGAATGCGCGGCTGATCGCGGAGCAATCTGTGATCCGCCTGCTTGGCTCGATCGCATCCGCCGCGCCATACCTGACGAAGAAGTTCATCGAGCCACGGCTGATCTTCAAGGAAAACGTGCCGGTGCAGTGAAGTCGCGCCGTGGCGGTTTCTCCGATTTGTACGACAAGTCGGGGTAGATGCCGCAAATCTGCACAGCAGCCATGCAACTTTCATTGTTGCCGAATCATTGGGCAACCCTTACTCATCTGGGTGTCGGCCATCTACTCCTCCCAGATGCGATGCCGACGCTGAGCGCGGTGCACCTCCTCCCGCATCTCGTTCGAAATCGAGCCCGCTGCCACCTCCTCCCGGCAGCGGGCTTTTTTCATTCTCAAATGAATCTAAATTAGAGTTGACGGGCAAGTTCGGAGAATAGCCAAAAGCCCCGCCGGATGATGGGGACTCCTCAACTCCGAAAGCTGGAATTCAGCGCGCCCTGAAAGAGCTGATCAGGCCTTCAGCCATGCGCACGAACTGCGTGCTGGGGCCTTGGCAGCCCATGGTCTGCACGCTGACGCGCGCCCCTTCGAACAGCAGCGACAGCGTATCGGCCAGAAGCTCGGCCTGACCGATGCCCGCATCCCGGCACAGCGCAACGAGGCGATCGCGCTGAGCGCTCTTGAGCTCCTTGATCACGCTCCTGGCGGGATGGTCCGGCTCGGTCAATTCGGCGGCGGCATTGGCCATGTCGCAGCCGCGACCGTCAGCCGCCAGGCAAGCAGCGGCCATGCGAATCCAGGCATGCAACTGGGCGAGCTTGTCGCCGGGATGCTCAGCCTCGAATTGGTCCCACATCGCGGCGCCTTTAGCCGCCGACGCGCGCAGGCACTGGACGATCAGTTCGTCCTTGGACTCAAAATGACGGTAGAGCGTCATCTTGTTGGTGCCGGCGGCTTCCGTGATGGCGTCGACACCGACGCCCTTGATGCCATGCTTGTGAAACATGTCCTGCGCCGTCTCCAGGATTCGATCCCGGGGGCGCACACGATCGGTAATGCCGTCTGCCATCGCAGTCTCCTTGTCTCCCTAAAAATTCGGTTCACCTCTTGACTAGGGTGTTACCGGTCTGTAACTATCCGAATGTTACTTACTGGTAACACCTATGTGGCCTTCCGTCAATAACAAGGCCGTGAACTGGTCCTGCCAGATCACAAAGGGTGAAAATTGCAGGTCATGCGGCTCCGGCCGGTGAAGAGATGAAAACCGGTTCGCGATCATCCGATGCGGGCCGCTGGAATGGAGACGCTCCAATGTCGCAGCGCAAGGATTTGACCATCGATGAAGCCATCCGGGATCCGATGATCCGGCTGGTGATGAAAGCGGACCGCGTCAACCCGCGCGCCTTCGAAGCGATGCTGAGGACCGTTGCCGATGAGCAGGGCCTCAGCGGCGCGGCGCCGTCTTCGTATTTTTTGCAGGACCCGGGTTCGGTGCGCGGCAGGCGGCTGTCCCGGTCTGCCCATTCTTTTAAAGAGGCCGGTTCTTCTAAAGAGGTTTGCGTGTCGTGGTAAATTATTTCATCCATCGTCCGATCTTCGCCTCGGCCATCGCCATCATCATGGTGCTCGCCGGGACGATTTGTTATTTCCTTTTGCCGGTTTCGCAGTTTCCCGACATCACGCCGCCGCAGGTCGTGGTCAGCGCGCATTATCCGGGCGCCAGCGCGCAAGTGGTCGCCGATACGGTGACGACGCCGCTGGAACAGCAGATCAACGGCGTCGAAGGCATGACTTACATGTCGTCGTCGAGCTCCAATGACGGCTCCTCGACCATCACCATCACCTTCGATGTCGGCTATTCCTTGAGCACCGCGGCCGTCGACGTCCAGAACCGCGTCTCGCAAGCGGCCTCGTCGCTGCCGGCGATCGTCAACCAGGGCGGCGTGACGATCAAGAAGCAGAACCCGAATTTCGTCCTCATCGTCAACCTGACCTCGCCCGACAGTTCGGTCGATCCGGTGGCGCTGAGCAACCTCGCCTATCTGCAGGTCGTCGATCCGCTGAAGCGGCTGCCTGGCGTCGGCGACGTGCAGATATTCGGCGAGCGCCGCTATTCGATGCGCGTCTGGCTCGACCCGGACAAGCTCGCCAATCTTGGCATCACCGCCGTCGACGTCCAGAATGCCATCTCGGAACAGAACGTCCAGGTGGCCGCCGGCAAGATCGGCCAGTCGCCGGCGCCCGCCGGCACCGCCTTCGAGATGCAGGTCAACGCCGTCGGCCGCCTGAGCGACCCCAAGGAGTTCGGCGACATCGTCGTGCGCGCCAACACCGGCACCGGCTCGCTGGTGCGGCTCCGCGACGTCGCCCGCATCGAACTCGGCGCGCTGCAATATTCGTCGTCGGCCTTCTTCGGCAAGGACCCGACGGTGGTGCTGGCCGTCTACCAGATGCCCGGTTCCAACGCGCTCGATCTGCAGCAGCACGTCAAGGACAAGATGCAGGAACTGTCGGCCCGTTTTCCCAAGGGCGTCAGCTACGCCATGCACTACGACACCACGCGCTTCGTGTCGGCATCGATGCATGACGTGCTGATCACGCTCGGTGAAGCGCTGGTTCTGGTCGTGGCCGTGGTGTTCATCTTCCTGCAGAGCTGGCGCACGACGATCATCCCGACCATCGCCATTCCGGTGTCGCTGGTGGCGACGATGGTCGTCATGGAAATGATGGGCTTCTCGCTCAACATGCTCTCCCTGCTCGGCATGGTGCTGGCCATCGGCCTCGTCGTCGACGACGCCATCGTGGTGGTCGAAAATGTCGAGCGACAATTGGAGGCGGGCCTCAAACCGCTGGCGGCGACCAAGGCCGCGATGGCCGAGGTCACCGGACCGATCATCGCCACCACCGCAGTGCTGATGGCCGTCTTCGTGCCCGTTGCCTTCATTCCCGGCGTCTCCGGCAAGCTCTACAATCAGTTCGCGCTGACGGTGGCGATTTCGGTCGGCATATCCGCCTTCAACTCGCTGACGCTCAGCCCGGCGCTGAGCGCCGCCTTCCTGCGCCATCGCGGCGAGACGCAGTTCGCCCCGTTCCGCTGGTTCAACACGGGCTTCGACAGACTGTCGTATGCCTATGCGCACGGCGTGCGTATCCTCATCCGGCTGCGCTGGATCATGCTCGGCTTGTTCGCGGCCGGCCTGGTGGCCACCTACTTCGTCTGGCAGAAGTTGCCCTCGACCTTCCTTCCGGTCGAGGACCAGGGCTATTTCTTCGTTGTTATCCAGCTGCCTGACGGCGCCTCGCTGGAGCGCACCGACGCGGTAGCCCAGAAGGCGCGCGACATCCTCCAAGCTACGCCCGGCGTCGAGATTGTCGGCTCGATCAGCGGTCTGAACTTCCTGACCAGTGCGGCGCAGTCGAACTCGGCTGTCGAGTTCGCCATCCTGAAGCCGTGGGAAGAGCGCGGCCCCGACCAGAGCGCGTCGAAGCTCGTCGCCGACGTGCGCGGCAAGCTGATGCAGATTCCGGAAGCCTTCGCGCTGTCCTTCGATCCGCCTTCGATCCCGGGTATCGGCACCACGGGCGGCTTCGAATTCGTCGTCGAGGATCTCACCGGGCGCGGCAGTTCAGCTCTCAACGACGCGACGCAAGCCGTGATCGCCGAGGCGCGCAAGCAGCCGGAAATCAATCCGCAGCAGCTGTTCTCGCCGTTCTCGACCTCGACGCCGCAGTTCAACTACGACCTCGACCGCAGCAAGGCCAAACTGCTCGGCCTCAACCTGCCCGACGTCTTCAACACGCTGCAGATCTATCTCGGCTCGCTCTACGTCAACGACTTCAATCTGTTCGGCCGCACCTTCCGGGTGACCATCCAGGCCGACAAGGATGCACGTGCCGACGCAGGCGACCTTTCGCGACTCTATGTGCGCAACGCCTCCGGCGGCATGGTGCCGCTGAGCACACTGGGCAAACTGGTGCCGTTCGTCGGCCCGGAAACCGTGCCGCACTACAACAACAACGCCTCGGCCACGATCAATGGCGGCGCAGCCCCCGGCTTCTCGTCGGGCCAGGCGGTTGCCGCGATGGAACGGGCCGCCGCCACCGCTTTGCCCAGGGATTTCGGTTTCGAATGGACCGGCATCACCTTCCAGGAGCTCAAGGCAGGATCGATCGCGTCGGTCGTCTTCGGCCTCGCCATCGTCTTCGTCTTCCTGATCCTGGCGATGCAGTATGAGAGCTGGGCGATGCCGTTCATGGTGCTGCTGGCGGTGCCACTGGCCCTGTTCGGCGCCTTCGCAGCCCTGTTCCTGCGCGGCATGCAGATCGACGTCTACTCGCAGATCGGCTTCGTCATGCTGATCGGCCTCGCCGCCAAGAACGCGATCCTGATCGTCGAGTTTGCAAGGCGGCGGCGCGAGGAAGGCTTGAGCATTGTCGACGCGGCGATGGAAGCCGCGCGGCTGAGGCTGCGGCCGATCCTGATGACGGCCTTCGCCTTCATCCTCGGCGTGCTGCCGCTGATGTTTGCGACGGGTGCGGGTGCGGCAAGCCGGCAGTCGATCGGCACCACCGTGTTTGGCGGCATGGTCGCGGCGACCATCCTGTCGCTGGTGTTCGTGCCGGTCTTCTACGCGGTCATCGAGCAGCTGCGCGAAGGCCGCGTGCGCAGCGAACTGAACGCCGCTCATGACCAGGACAATAATGAACCGACTGCCGAACCAGCGCCGATGCGCCTGGCCGAAGCAGCCGAATAGAATTGGAGACCAAAATGCGTAAATGGAAAATAGCTTTGGGAACGGCCGTCGCCCTGGGAGCGATCTCGGTGGCAAGCGTCCACTTCCTCGACAAGGGCAATCTCAGCCTCAATGCCGGCACGGCGGCAGCGACGGCAGCACCTGCGGCATTCGTCATGCCGGTGCCGGTGACGAGCGTGGTCAAGAAGACGATCCCGATCTACCTCGACTACGCCGCCCGCATCGAGGCGATCCGCAGCGTCACCTTGCAGGCCCGCGTGCCCGGCTATCTGCAGGAGCAGACGGCTGAGGACGGCGCGGATGTGCGCCAGGGTGATCTGCTCTACAAGATCTCGCCCGACGACTTCAAGGCGGCTCTCGACCAGGCCAAGGCCGAAGTGCAGCGCGACCAGGCGAGCCTCGACTATGCGCGCTCCAATCTCGGCCGCGGCTCCGAACTCGCCAAGAGCGGCTATCTGGCCAAGGATGGGTTCGACCAGCGTACGAGCACCTTGCGCCAGGCCGAAGCGTCGCTTGCCGTCAACCAGGCGGCGGTGCGCACGGCCGAGCTCAATTTGAGCTACGCCGAAATCCACGCTCCGTTTGCCGGCCGCGTCGGCCGCAACCAGGCTTCGGTCGGCACGCTGGTCAGCGTCGCCGGTACGGTGCTGAACACGCTGGTGCAGCTCGACCCGATCTACGTCACCTTCAATCCGAGCGAGACGGACCTGGCCGAAATCGAACGGGCCCGGGCCGCCGGCCCGATCGAGGTGGAGGTGCTGCTGCCCGGCGAGACCGAAGCCAGCCAGAAGGGCGAACTCACCTTCATCGACAACACGGTCGACCACTCGACCGGCACGATTACGGCGCGCGCCACCATCGGCAATGCGAAGTTCTCGCTGCTGCCGGGCCAGTATGTCCGCGTGCGGCTGCACATCAAGCAGCTGCCCGACGCGCTGATGGTGCCGCAGGTGGCGCTGGGTTCGAGCCAGCTCGGCAAATATGTCTATGTCGTCGGCAAGGGTAACACGGTCGACCAGCGCATCGTCTCGCTTGGCGCGACCAGCGGCGACCTTGTGGCGGTCCTCAGCGGCGTTGCCGAAGGCGACCAGGTGATAACGGGCAATCTGCAGAAAATCGGACCAGGAATGCCGATCTCGCCGTTGCCCCAGGAGAAACCGGCCAGCTGATAACCCCCATCAGCCCCGGTCCTGCGGCGCCTTCGGCTTCCACGCCGAGGGCGCCGTTTTTTTATGGAGCGCCGCACGCCGTTTTTGGGGTAACCGCAAGGCACAAGAATCCGGAACAGACATATTGTAGGATTGTCGACAATCTGCTTGTCTGTTTCCGGCTCTCGCTGGAGTGACGGAATGGCCAAGCTGGACTTCAATCCGATCGCGGATACGACACGCCGGGCCGAGATCGTTGCGCTGTTGCGGCGGGCGATCCTGACCGGCCAGCTGGAACCCGGCCAAAAGCTGAGCGAGCTGAGGATCGCCGAGCAGATGCGGGTCAGCCGCGCGCCTTTGCGCGAAGCTATGCGCGAGCTGGTGCAGGAAGGCATCCTGACCAGCATTCCCTATGCCGGCACCTTCGTCATCGATGTCACCGCCAAGGACATTGACGACGCCTACTCGCTGAACAAGGTGCTCGATGAATTCGCCATCGAGCGGACATGGAAGCTGCGCGACCAGCGCTTCTTCGATGAACTCGACCGCCGCCACGAAGCGGTGAAGCAGGCAACGCGCGCGCGCGACACCACCCGCCAGATCGAGACCGCACTGCAATTGCACGGGCTGATCTATGAATGGGCCGACAATTCGGTGCTGCTGGAAACCTGGCAGCGGCTGACCAGCCGGCTGCAGATGTACTTTGCCCTGCACCAGCGGGCCCGCAACGAGCCGGTGCCGGCCGAAGATCTCCACGAAACCTATGTGCGGCTCTTGAAGGGCGCCGACATGCGCGCTGCCCAGCGCCATGCGCGCGAGCATATCGACCTCGATTTCGAAGAGCTGCTTGCCTATGCGCGTGGCCTCGATCAGCGGAACATCGAAGGGCTGACCCTCCTCAACGCCTAGAGACAACGGACAGACAAGTGCAGATCAAAACCATCAAGGCCTATCGCGTCGTGCAGCCCTTCGTGGACGGGCCCTACCGCATGTCAAAGGGGCGGGTTGCAGACTGCTTCGACGCGGTGATCGTCGCCATCACCTCCGACAGCGGCGTGACCGGCTGGGGCGAGATGGCGCCGCTCGGCAATTTCTATTCGGCCGCGTTTCCGGCGGGAACGCGCGCGGGCGTGGTCGAGATCGCGCCGCACCTGATCGGCCAGGACCCGCGTGGCCTCGCCGGCATCGGCCGATTGATGGATACGGTGTTCAAGGGCCATCCCTACATCAAGTCGGCGCTCGACATGGCCTGCTGGGATCTGGCGGCCCGGGCCGCCGACGTGCCGCTGGTGACCATGCTTGGCGGCCGCGAGAGCGACATGGCGGAGACCTACCGCGTCGTCACCCACGGCACGCTCGACCAGATGGCGGCACTGGCCAAAAGGATTATCGCGGAAGGCTGCCGGCGGCTGCAGGTCAAGGTCGGCGGCAATGTGCATGACGACATCGAGCGGGTGAGCGCAGTCGCTTCGGCCGTGCCGAAAGGCACGGTGATTTTCTGCGACGCCAATGCCGGCTGGACGCCCTATCAGGCACGGCAGTTCGCCGACGCAACGCGCGGCATCGACTACACGTTCGAGCAGCCCTGCACGACGATCGAGGAGAACATGTCGGTGCGCCGCATGCTCGACAAGCCGATGGTGCTGGACGAGAGCGTCATCTCGCTCGAGGCGATGGTGGAAATCTATCGCCTGGGCGCCGCCGATGGGCTGACGCTGAAGATTTCGCGGCTGGGCGGCGTAACCAGGACAAGGCAAATCCGCGACGTCGCCGTCGATCTCGGTTTCATGATCACCGTCGAGGATACGGGCGGCGCCGAGATCGACACGGCGGCGATGGCGCATCTGTCGCTGTCGACGCCGGAAGAACGCCGGCTGCATGCCATCGCCTTCCATGAGTGGGTGACGGTGCGCACGGCCTCCAACGCCCCACCGGTCACCGGCAGCCACATGGGCATTCCCGACGGGCCCGGCCTCGGCATCGATGTCGTGCCCGACCTGCTCGGCAAGCCTTTCCTAGAGATCGGCTGAGATCAAGCGCAGCATGAAGCTGTCACCCCACGAATCCTCCGTGGGAGATTTGGTCCTGCAGCCATTCTCCGATTTGCGGGTTGAAATATTTTTCAAATGGAAATAGGAATGTTCAAAATGATGATTTGACGCTGCGGCGCGTCGTGACTGGAGGAAGCGATATGGCCCATCCGCAATTTGCAGCGGAACTTCTGCAGCGCGCTGAAGCCCAAGGGCCCATCACCATCGGTCTCGCCGGCGCCGGGCAGATGGGCACCGACATCGTCGTCCAGGTGGCGCTGATGCCGGGCATGCGGATCGGTGCCATTTCCGAGGTGCGCCCGCAAGCGGCGATCGATGCCGCACTGCTCGCCGGCCATGACCGCTCCGACATCGTCCAGGCTGCGAACGCCTCTGCCATCGACCGCGCCATCGAGGCCGGCAAGATCGCTGTCACCGAAGATCTGCATGCGCTGGCCGCGGCCGGCCGCATTGATGTCATCATCGACGCGACAGGCAATCCCAACATCGGCACGCTGTTTGCGCTCGAAGTGATGAAGAACGGCAAGCACATCGTCATGCTCAATGTCGAGGCGGACATTACGATCGGCCGCTTCCTCAAGGAGGAAGCGCGCAAGGCCGGCGTGGTCTACACCGGTGCGGCCGGCGACGAACCCGCCTGCACGCTGGAGATCATCGGCTTCGCCAAGAGCCTCGGCTTCAACATCATCGCCGCCGGCAAGGGCAAAAACAACCCGCTCAAGATCGACGCCATGCCCGCCGACTACGAGAAGGAAGCGGCCGAGCGCAACATGAATGCGCGCATGCTGGTCGAGTTCGTCGACGGTTCCAAGACGGCGATCGAGATGGTGGCTATCGCCAACGCCACCGGGCTGGTGCCCGACGTGCCGGGCATGCACGGCCCGACGGCGACGCTGGAGGAACTGGCCAGCGTGCTTTGCCCGCGCGAGGATGGCGGCGTGCTGCACCGCAAGGGCGTGGTCGACTATTCCATCGGCAAGGGCGTGGCGCCCGGCGTGTTCTGCATCATCGAAACGAGGCATCCGCGCGTGCTGGAGCGCATGGTCGACCTCAAGGTCGGCAAGGGCCCCTATTTCACGATCTACCGTCCCTATCACCTGACAAGCCTTGAAGTGCCACTGTCGGCGGCGCGCGCCGTTGTCTACAAACGCGCCGACATGGAGCCCCTCGACCATCCGGTCGCCGAAGCGGTGGCGGTGGCCAAGAGCGATCTCGGCGCGGGCCAATCGCTCGGCATGATCGGCGAGAACGACTATCGCGGCTTCGCCATGACCTGGGAGGACGCCCGCGCCAAGGGCGCGCTGCCGCTCGGGATTGCCGAACGCGCCAAGGTGGTCAAGCCGGTCAAGACCGGCGACTTCCTTACCTATGAAAATTGTGTACCCGACGATTCGATGGTGATAACGCAGATCCGCCGCCGTCTAGACCAGTCGGATGGACAGTTTGTGACCAACGCCGCCTGAACCTTCGGGATCTCCCTGTGATGGACGATGTCGTTATCGGGATCGATGCCTCGACGACGGCGGTGAAGGCGATCGCCTTCACCGGCGACGGCGCGGAGCTGTTCCAGGCGCGCGAGGCCTATCCGCTGGCCAATCCTAAGCCCGGCCATTTCGAGCAGGATGCCGAACATTGGTGGGCAGCCCTTATCAGTGCGCTGAAGCAGGTTGCCGACAAGGTCGGCGCCGCGCGCGTGGCGGCAATTGCCATGGCCCATCAGCGCGAGACCTTCACCCTGATCGATCAGGCCGGCACGCCGCTCATCCCGGCGATCCTGTGGCTTGACGAGCGCGCCCGGCCTCAAGTCGCCAGGCTGTCGGCCGAGCTTGGCCGCGAGACGATCCGCGACTGGAGCGGCAAGCCGCCGGATCCGACGCCGGCGCTCTATGCCATCGCCTGGCTGGCCGAACACCAGCCGCAGGTGCTGGCCAACGCCGCCGCCCTGGTCGATGTTCATGGCTTCTTCGTTCACCGGCTGACCGCACGGCTGGTTACCAGCACGGCAAGTGCCGACCCGCTCGGCTTGCTCGATGTCGCGACAGGCGAATGGCACCCTGAGCTTGTCGCGGCTGCAGGGCTGCAGCCACGGCAGTTGCCGGCGCTGATCGGCCCAGGCGAAATCTGCGGCGGCCTTGCCGAAAGCATTGCCCAGCTGACTGGCCTCAAAGCGGGCACGCCAATTGTCGCCGGCGCCGGCGATGGCCAGGCCATGGGTCTCGGCATGGGCGTCTATGGTGCCGGCAGGAGCTATCTCTCGCTCGGCTCCGGCGTCGTCAGCGGCTGCTATTCCGGCACGGTCA
Source organism: Mesorhizobium sp. P160219 (assembly GCF_057786095.1). NCBI lineage: Bacteria > Pseudomonadati > Pseudomonadota > Alphaproteobacteria > Hyphomicrobiales > Phyllobacteriaceae > Mesorhizobium > Mesorhizobium sp. P160219. The sequence goes on along the minus strand of NZ_JBYNWG010000001.1, from coordinate 2,653,486 downwards.
CCACATCGGACGCGTTTCGCACGCTGGTCTCGCCGACCGGCTCCGGCTTCATGCTGGAAACCGTGCTGCGCTCGGGCATGCAACTGGTCGACTGGATCGTGCGCACCACCGGCGCGTCTTCCGCGGCAGAACTGGAGAAGGGTGCGGTCGATGTTGCGGCCGGCGGCGACGGTCTTTTGGTCATGCCCTATTGGGCCGGCGTCATGAGCCCCTATTGGGATGGCGCGGCGCGCGGCGCCGTTGTTGGCCTGTCGCTCGACCATGAGCCCAGGCATCTCTTCCGCGCCACGCTGGAAGGCATCGCTTTGGAGCAGGCCATCGCCAGCGAGGCGATGGAGGCCGAAAGCGGCGGCAAGCCGGGAGAGATGATTGCCGCCGGCGGCGGCACCAATTCGGCGCTGCTGATGAAGATCATGGCCAGCGTGCTGGAGCGGCCGCTGTTCGTGTCGCCGGTCAACGAGGCGGCGGCCCTTGGCGCGGCCATGCTGGCGGCTTCGGCGATCGGCTGGTTCGCCTCGGCGGAAGACGCCGCCAAGGCAATGGCGGCGGCGCCGGCCAGGCGTGTCGATCCGGATATGACGCTGGTGCCGGCTTACCGGGCGCGCAAGTCGATCTACCGCGACCTCTATCACGCGACACGCGACATCCACGCGCGGCTCGGTGCGATCTGAGTTCAAGCGCAGTTTGCTTGCGTGAGGCTCCCATGCCCAACCTGCCCAGCTTGCCGATTTTGCGTCCTGCCCGGCCAATGCTAGACTCATCGGGCTCATGAAAGCAGTATTTCACCTTGCCGCCCTGCCTTGGATTGTCGCGCTTGCGGCAGCTCCAATGACGGCGCGTGCGCAGGACGAGCCGCCCTTCGAGGTCACGCTCGACATGGACAATGACGGCAGGATGGATCGGGCCGCGATCGCGGCGGATTCCGACAGCGGGCTGGCGGATCTCTCGATCTATCTGGCTGCCGGCGAAGGAAAGCTCGATCCTTCGCGCAAGCCTGACTTCGTCAAGAAGGCGCTGACGCAGGACCGTATTCTCGGGCTCGAAAGCAAGGGCAAGGGATCGCTTGTCGTCACCTCGTGCTTCGGCTGCGGCGCCAACAAATCATGGGATGCGACGCTGACCATCGTCTGGCGCGGCGGTAAATTCCTTGTCGCCGGCTACAGTCGCGACTGGGACTGGAATGTGCAGAAAGCCGACGGCTCGGTCGAGACGACGCTGGGCGGCTGCGACATCAATTTTCTCACCGGCAAAGGCACCGCTTCAAAGGACCTGGACGACGGCAAACCGGTCGCGGGAAAATTCGTGCCGATCGCACTGGCCGACTGGTCGGACGAAAGTCGTCCGGAGCCCTGCGAATTCTGACCGACGCCGACAGCGCTCAACGGTTGAGCAGGCCTTTGGCCGCATCCTCATCGGTAATGAGCACCGAAATCCTGGTGTTGGCGAGCGCGGCGCGCATGACGGCGACCTTCTCCTGACCGCCTGACACCAGGATGATGCTCGGAATATCGGACAGATCCTGCAGCGGATAGGCGCAGACGCGGCGGTTGACCTCATGGTCGACAGAGTGGCCCTCGGCGTCGATGAAATGGCACAAGAGGTCGCCGACCGCGCCGGCCGCCTGCAATTCCTCGAGTTCGCTCGGTTTGATGAAGCCGTAATTGGCGATCGGGCTGTCCTTGGAAAACGAGCCGACGCTGAGCACGGCGATGTTGGCGCGGCGCGCGCGGAAGACCACATCCTGAACGCTGCGCTGGCTCATGAAGGCATCGCGCTGTTCCGGCTTGTCGGCATAGACCGGCACCGGCAGCAGGAAACATTCAGCGCCGATCTTTTCGGCGAACTCCCAGGCGCTTTCGGTCGGGTTGAGCGGCTGCGCGTGGGTGAGGCCGCCGAGCATCGAGACGACCGTCGTCCTGGCAATCGGCCGCCTCGGCAATTCGTTGATGGCGAATTTCAGGGTGCGACCCCAGCCCAGCGCAATGACGTCGCCGGCATTGACGTTGTCGGCGAGATAGGCGGCAGCCGCGTGGCCGATCATCAGCGGCGCATTGCTGCGGTCGGCGGCCGACGGCACCACGACCGCCTGGCTCAGCCCGAAGCGCTGCTTCAGGCTCTCCTCGAGCTGCACACATTCGACGACACTGTCGCGAATGCGGAACTGCACGATGCCTTCCTCGCGGGCAGCCGACAGGATCCGGTGCACCTTGATGCGGCCGACGCCAAGAATCTCGGAAATGCGCTCCTGCGTTAGGCCCTCGACATAGTAATGCCAGGCAGCGCGGGCCTTCAGCTCGGCATCGGGGAAGCGCGAGGCCTTCTCATTTTCGACGGTCGCCATGCTCGTGCTCTCCCGCGGCAGATTTCGGAAATCTTTTCCGCAAAGCGCCGCCCCCTGGCCTTCCCTAGGACAAACCGCCCGGTGGCGCAAACCTTCGCCGAATGGCGCAACGGCTCTTGACAATTTTCTAATGAACAGTTTAGCTGAACAAAATTGCATATCAAAGATAAATTGTTCACAGGGAGGTGCCTGGTGAACAAGAGCGGACGGCAGGCCATCGTCGTTTCGCTGACGGAGGAGACGAAGTGGCCGTGAGCAATGATGCAAGCGAGTCGAAGGCGGGCGAGTTGAAAGCCGCGCCCGGCACTCAAGGTGCGACGGCCGCGAAGCTTTCGGCGCTGTTTGCCGGAACCATGGGGCCGCTGATCGGGCTGCTGCTGCTTTGCCTGGCGCTGACGTTGACCACCGACACGTTCCTCACCGTGCGCAACATCCTCAACGTGCTCGACCAGATCACGGTGCTCGGCATCATGGCAATCGGCATGACGCTGGTGATCCTGATCGGCGGCATCGATCTCTCGGTCGGCTCGGTGCTGGCGCTGGCCGCCATGGTGATGGGCTTTGTCTCCCATCCCGACTATCTCAATCTCGGCCTTGCGGCCGGCGTCGTTGCAGCACTGGTCGTCGCCGGCCTTTGCGGACTGGTGTCCGGCCTGCTGGTGACCGTCACCCGGCTGCCGCCGTTCATCGCGACGCTGGCGATGATGTCGGTGGCGCGCGGCCTTGCCAACATGATCACCGACGGCTCGCAGATTGTCGGCTTTCCCGACTGGTTCACCAGCCTGTCGATCATCCGCCATTTCGGCTTCCTGTCGGTCACAGTCGGGGTGATGATGGTGCTGGCGATCGTCTTCGCCATCTTCCTCAACTACCGCGCCACCGGCCGCAGCCTTTACGCCATCGGCGGCAGCGCCGAGGTGGCGCGGCTCTCCGGCATTCCGGTGAAGTCGCTGACCAACTGGGTCTACGCCATCTGCGCCGTACTTGCGGGTCTTGCCGGCATCGTGCTCGCCGCGCGGCTGGATTCGGTGCAGCCGAGTTCCGGCCTCGGCTATGAGCTCGACACCATCGCGGCGGTGGTGATCGGCGGCGCCAGCCTGTCGGGCGGCATCGGCTCGATCGGCGGCACCGCGGTCGGCGTACTCATCATCGGCGTGCTGCGCAACGGCCTCAATCTGCTCGGCGTCTCGCCCTTCATCCAGCAGGTGGTGATCGGCGTGGTGATCGCGCTGGCCGTCGCCAGCGACACCTGGCGGCGCAGGGCGCGATAGAGAGCGGGGCACAATTGAGAATTCGCCCGGAACGTCCGGGCGATAGACGGATCGGTCGATCCGAAACTGGGATGTTCCAAGGGGCGCGATGCGCTGGCGGGACAGTTTGACTATCAACGGAGGAAAAACATGCTGACCAAACGTTCACTGCTGCTCGCCGCTGCCGCCATCATTCCTATGCTCGGGCTGACCGACATGGCCTCGGCCAAGGAGGCCAAGAAACTCGGCCTCGCCGTGGCCAATTTGCAGGCCGACTTCTTCAACCAGATCAAGCAGTCGGTCGAAGCCTACGGCAAGGAGAAGGGCATCGAGATCGTCACCGTCGACGCCAAGGGCGATTCGGCAACGCAGGTCAGCCAGGTACAGGATTTGATCACGCAGAACATCGACGCGCTGATCTACATTCCGGCCGGCGCCACAGCCGCCACCGTGCCGACCAAGACCGCCAAGGCCGCCGGCATTCCGGTGGTCAATGTCGACCGCAACGCCGACGGCGCGCCCGGCGACACCTTCATCGCCACCAACAGCGTCGCCTCGGCGCAGGCGGTGTGCGACTACATCGCCAAGCAGGCCGGCGGCAAAGGCGAACTGATCATCATCCACGGCCAGAAGGGCACCACGCCGGAAGTGGATCGCTCGAAGGGCTGCGGCGAAGCGCTCAAGGCCTATCCCGATATCAAGGTGGTCGGCGAATTGTGGAGCGAAGGCTGGCACCAAGACGAAGGCTTCAAGCTGACGCAGGACCTGCTGCAGTCGCATCCCGATGTCTCCATCGTCATCGGCCAGGCCGATGCGCTGGCGCTGGGTGCGGCACAGGCGGTCAAGGTCGCCAATCCCGGCCACAAGGTCTGGGTTGCCGGCTTCGATGGCGACGTGGCCGCACTCAAGGCGCTGAAGGACGGCGTGTTCGACGTCACCGCGACGCAGCAGACGCAAGGCATGGGCCGGCTCGCCGTCGATGCGGCGATCAAGCTGGTGGCCGGCGAAAGCGTTCCGGCCGAACAGCTGCAGGATGCGACGCTGACCACCAAGGACAATGTCGAGCAGTTCATCGCCAAGCATCCGTAACGACCGGCACCGCTTAAGAGAGCGCCACGATGTCTCCTGATCCTCGCCACAGCGAAAGCCCGCACAACGGGCTCTTCGTCAACGGCCTTTGCAAGAGCTACGGACCGGTCCAGGTCCTGGCCGATGCAAGCTTTGAGGTGCGGCCGGGCGAGGTTGTGGCGCTGCTCGGCGAAAACGGCGCCGGCAAGTCGACGGTGTCCAATATCATCGCCGGCTCGACCCGGCCCGACGCGGGCACCATCATCTGGCGGGGGAAGCCCTATTCCCCCGCCTCGCCTGCCGCGGCAATCGATGCCGGTGTGGGCATGATCCATCAGGAACTGAAGCTGCTGCCGGATCTGTCGGTGGCGGAAAACGTCTATGTCGGGCGCCTGCCGATGCGCGGCGGTCGCATCGACCGCGCAGCGATGAACGCCAAGGCCTCGGCGCAGTTGAAGCGGCTTGGCCTCGACGTCTCGCCCGAGCGCAAGGTGGGCACACTGCGCATCGCCGCCCAGCAACAGGTCGAGATCGCCAAGGCGTTGACGCTCAATGCCGAATTGCTGATCTTCGACGAACCCACCGCAGCGCTCGGCGGCGAGGAAACGGAGCTTTTGTTCCAGCAGATCCGCAAGCTCAAGGCGGAGGGCATGTCCTTCATCTACATCAGCCATCGTCTCGACGAGATCGCGCAGATTGCCGACCGCGTGGTTGTGATGCGCGACGGACGCATCGTCGCCCGCCACGAGCGCGCCGATATTCCCGTGCGCACAGTGGTCGAGCAGATGGTCGGCCGCTCGGTCGAGCGGATGTTCCCGCATCTGACGCCGCCGCGCGAGGAAACACTGCTCGAGGTCGAGAACCTGTCTTCGCCGGAGAAGAGTTTCAACAACGTCTCCTTCTCGGTCAAAGCAGGCGAGATTGTCGGCATTGCCGGGTTGATCGGCGCCGGCCGCACAGAACTGGTGCGGGCGATCGCCGGCGCCGATCCGATCTCGTCCGGCTCGGTGCGTGTTGCCGGCGAACCGGTGCATCTCAGCGGGCCGGCGGCGGCGATCAAGGCCGGCGTCGTGCTGGTGCCGGAAGACCGCAAGGCGCAAGGCGTCGTGCTCGACCAGACAATCGGCGAGAATCTGGCGTTCGGCAATTTCGACCATGTCGCGCCGAAGGGCTGGGTGTTCCCGAAAGCGGTGCAGAAATTCGCCGAGGCCGGCATCGCAAGGCTCGGCGTCAAAGGCAAGCCGAACCAGGCTGTGTCAAAACTGTCCGGCGGCAACCAGCAGAAGGTGATCATCGCCAAATGGGTGTCGCGGCCGCCGAAGGTGTTCATCCTCGACGAGCCGACGCGCGGCATCGATGTCGGGGCGCGTGCGGCAATCTACGACGTCATTGCCGACCTCGCCCGCTCCGGCATGGCGGTGGTAGTGGTCAGCTCCGACCTCGAGGAGGTGCTGGGCCTGTCGCACCGCGTGCTGGTGCTGAGCCGCGGCCGCCAGCGCGGCATTCTCGACCGCAGCGAGGCGAGCAATGTCGCGGTGATGGAACTTGCCACGAGCTGAGGACAGGAGTCGGAACAAAGCGCAGCAGGTGGTATCCTCCCAAGGACCGGACCGCGCGGGGCGCCAGCAAAGACTGGCGCCCTTCATTTCAGGAGGGGGAACAACATGAAACTATTCGATCTCAGCGGCGACGTAGCGCTGGTAACAGGCGCCGGCAGCGGCATCGGGCAAGCGATCGCCATTGGATTGGCCGAAGCCGGCGCCGATGTCGTCTGTTTCGGCCACACCTCCAAGGGCGGGCTGGACGAGACGGCGCACAAGATTTCGGCACTTGGCCGCAAGGCGCTGGTGCTGACCGGCACGGTGACGTCGGAGGCCGATCTCGCGTCAGCGATCGAGCGCACCGAGAACGAACTCGGCGCGTTGACCATCGCCGTCAACAATGCCGGCATCGCCGGGGCCGAGCCGGCCGAGACGCTGCCGCTGGAGACGTGGCAGAAAATCTACGACGTCAATGTCAGCGGCGTGTTCCTGTCCTGCCAGGCCGAAGCGCGCGCCATGCTTTCACGACGCAAGGGCTCGATCATCAACATCGCCTCCATGTCGGGTTCGATCGTCAATCGCGGCCTGACCCAGGCGCATTACAATTCGTCGAAGGCGGCCGTCATCCATATGTCGAAGAGCCTCGCCATGGAATGGGCCGATCGCGGCCTGCGCGTCAATGTGGTGAGCCCCGGCTACACGCTGACGCCGATGAACAAACGGCCTGAGGTCGCGGAACAGATCAAGATATTCGAGCGCGACACACCAATGGGCCGCATGGCGACGCCGGAAGAGATGGTCGGCCCGACCGTGTTCCTGGCCAGCCGCGCCGCGAGTTACGTCACCGGCATCGACCTGATCGTCGATGGCGGCTTTGTCTGCTGGTAGGAGAAGAAAAGTGCAGAAGCGTTTTGAAGGCAAGACTGCTGTGATCACCGGAGCCAGCGGCGGCATCGGCGCGGCGATGGCGAAGCGCTTTGCCGAAGAAGGTGCGGCGGTCGTGGTCAGCGCGATCGATGCCCGCGTCGAAGAGGTCGCCGCCGGCCTCAAAGCGGCTGGCGCCCAGGTCGCGTCGATGCGCATGGACGTGACCAACAAGGACGAGGTCACCGCGCTGTACGACCTCGCCGAGAAGGAATTCGGCCGCGTCGACATTTCGGTGCAGAATGCCGGCGTCATCACCATCGCCCGGATCGAGGCAATGACCGAAGCCGAGTGGGACAAGGTGTTGGCAGTGAACACCAAGGGCGTGTTCCTGTGCTGCCAGGAAGCGATCGCGCGCATCCGCAAGCATGGCGATGGCGGCCGGCTGATCAACACGGCATCGGGCCAGGCGCGGCAGGGTTTCATCTACACGCCGCACTATGCGGCGTCGAAGTTCGGCGTCGTCGGCATCACCCAGAGCCTGGCCAAGGAAGTAGCCCAGGAAAAGATCACCGTCAACGCGATTTGCCCCGGCATTATCGACACTGACATGTGGGCTTACAACGACGCCGCCTGGGGCAAGCTGATGGGTGACTACAAGCCCGGCGAGCTGATGGCCGAATGGGTGAAGAACATCCCGATGGGACGCGCCGGCAGCGGCGAGGACGTGTCCGGCCTGGTCAGCTTTCTCGCCAGCGACGACGCCACCTACATCACCGGCCAAACCATCAATGTCGATGGCGGCCTGATCATGTCGTGAACGTCAGCTCTGGCGGTTGGCAATCGACCAGTCTGAAATTCCGCAGTGCACAGGGCATCAGCCGTTGCGCCGCATGAACGTTGGTATATATAATTTCATCTCATGAAACGGCCTTGGCGGGGATGGGGCTCGCCGGCCGAGACCATGGGACCTTGATGGCTCGCACGTCTGAGAGCGCCGCTGGAGCGGCGATCGATCTGTTGACGATTGCTCACGCAGCAATCCATCCGATGCCATGACGCGGGCCCGCCCGGCATCACATAAACGCCAAGTCGAGCAACCATTTCGCCTGCGCAAGTTGCGGCTGCGGCACTGGCTTGGTGCGAACGAGCTTGCGTAACGACCCGCCTTTCCAACACAATCAAGAAAAGACGCAAGAAGGGAACGATCAAGAAATTTCCACATGGTTTGACAGGAGAACAAGCATGTCATTTCGCAGTGTGATTTCGAACCTATCAATGGGAGCCTTTGCGCTTGCCACCGCAAGTTCGCTTACATCGCCGGTCCAGGCAGCAGCACCCGAATCCAACGACCCGATCAAGATCGCGCTGTTCGACTGGACCAGCGTCAATCTCAACGCCAAGATCCTTGGCGGTATCCTCGAAAAGCTCGGCTATACCGTCGAATATCCGACAGCCGACTACCTCTCCAGCCTGACCACCGGTCTCACCAATGGCGACCTCGATGTCGGCCTGGAGTTCTGGGACACGACGGCCGGCGAGGCGATGAAGGCCTCCGACGCCACCGGCCAGACCGAGCGGCTGGGCAAGCTCGGGCCGAAGGCCAAGGAAGAGTGGTGGTTTCCCGAATATATGAAGGAGAAATGCCCGGGCCTGCCCAATTGGGAGGCGCTGAAGGACCCGAAATGCGCCGAGGCGTTCTCGACGGCGGAGACGGCGCCGAAGGGCCGCTATCTCGGCGGCCCGGTAACCTGGGAAGGCTTTGACGACGAGCGCGTCGAGGCGCTGAAGCTGCCCTTCACCGTCATCCATGCCGGCACCGACGCGGCGATGTTCGCCGAGTTGGACTCGGCCTATCAGCGCAAGGCGCCGATCATGCTGTGGATCTATTCGCCGCATTGGGCGCCGGCCAAGTACAAGGGCGAGTGGGTCGAATTCCCGGAGTATACGCCCGAGTGCTACACCGACCCGAAATGGGGCACCAACCCGGATGCCAAATATGATTGCGGCAAACCGCATGGCGAAATCTGGAAATACTCCTGGTCCGGCATGAAGGACAAATGGCCGGTCGCCTACAAGGTGGCCAAGGCGTACACGATCGATACCGATGAGCTCAACAAGATGAGCGGCGAGATCGACCTCGGCGGCAAGACGCCCGAAGATGTCGCCGCCGCCTGGATCGCCGCCCACGAAGCCGACTGGAAAGCCTGGGCGCAGTGATCGCCTGACTGGAAGCCAGACCCGGCCCTAGCGGCCGGGTCTTATCTCCATTTTCCAGAAGGACCATTGGATGACGGAAGCGACTGAACCGCAGGCAACTGGCACGCCCAAGGATGTGCGGCCGATAAAGCTTGCCTGCCGCAATGTCTGGAAATTGTTCGGGTCGAACGCGGCCAGCTTCATCCGCGAGCGTGACGGCAAGGCCAGCATGGCCGACATCGCCGCGGCCGGACTGGTCGGCGCGGTGCGCGCCGTCGATCTCGAAATCCGCCAGGGCGAGATTTTCATCATTATGGGGCTGTCCGGCTCCGGCAAGTCGACGCTGGTGCGCTGCATGTCGCGGCTGGTCGAGCCGACCCACGGCAAGGTCGAATTCGAAGGCAACGATCTGCTCAAGATTTCCGATTCGGCGCTGATCGAACTGCGGCGCCATCGCATGGGCATGGTGTTCCAGAATTTCGCGCTGCTGCCGCATCTGAACGTGCTGGAGAACATTGCCTTCCCGCTGAGTATCCAGGGCCAGGACCGGCCGACGCGCGAAGCGAGAGCGCGGGAGGTGATCGATCTCGTGGGCTTACGCGGCCGCGAGCATTTCTATCCGCGCGAACTCTCCGGCGGCCAGCAGCAGCGCGTCGGCATCGCCCGCAGCCTCGCGACCAAGCCGGAGATCTGGTTCCTCGACGAGCCGTTCTCGGCGCTTGACCCATTGATCCGCCGCGAGATGCAGGACGAGCTGATGCGGCTGCAGACCATGCTGCACAAGACCATCGTTTTCATCACCCATGATTTCGACGAGGCGATCAGGCTGGCCGACCGCATCGCCATCATGAAGGACGGCGAGGTCATCCAGATCGGCACACCGGAGCAACTGGTGGTCAATCCGGCGACCGACTATGTCGCCGAATTCACCCGGGATGTCGACCGCGCCAAGGTGATTTCGGCGCGCAGCCTGATGCGTGCCCTGGATGGCTCCGAGCATGGCGGCACGGTTTCGCCCGACGCCAGGATCGCCAGCTTCTCGGCCAGCATCGTCGCTTCGGGAAAACCGTTCGCGGTGGTCAACGGCAGCGGCAAGTCGATCGGCGAGGTGACGCCGCAAGCCGTGATCGGACTGCTGGCCGGCATCGACAAGCAAAGAGCCGGCGCATGACGGTGACTGCAAGCGCCAGCCAAACGAGGCCACCGGTTCAGCGCTGGCTGCTGATCTGGGCGCTGGCGCTGGCCGCCGTGCTGGTGGTATTCCTGCTGCAGGAGAGGCTGCCATGGGCGGTCGACTATCCGGCCGATGCGGTCGTTCCCGTCGCCGACTGGGTCAGTGCGCTGATGCGCTGGATCAAGTCGAACTTGTCCTGGCTGACCCGCTCGATCACTGCGGTGCTCGGCGTTCCCCTCGATTTCGCGCTCGACCTGCTGGCCAAGAATTTCAAGATCGGTCACGGTGCCGATGCCTATGTCCTGCCGCGCCTGTCCTGGATCGGCGTCTGCGCCGCCGCCTTCATCGCCGGGCACGCCGCGGGCGGTAGAAAGCTTGGCATGCTGGTCGGCGGCTGCTTCCTCTACACCGCGCTGTTCGGCCAATGGACCAGCGCCATGCTGACGCTGGCGCTGATTTCCATCGCGGTGCCGTTCTGCATCGTCACCGGCCTGTTCGCCGGCATCTGGGCGTGGCGCAAGCCATGGGCCGAGCGGCTGATCATCTCCCCTGCCCTCGATTTGATGCAGACCATCCCGACCTTCGCCTATCTCATCCCGATGCTGCTTTTGTTCGGCAACAGCCCGGTCTCGGCGATGATCGCCACCGCCATCTTCGCCACGCCGCCGATGGTGCGGGCAACGATGCTGGGTCTGTCGCGGGTGCCGTCAGAGATCGATGATTTCTCAGAGATGGCCGGCTGCACGGCGCGGCAGAAATTGTGGCGCGTGCTGCTGCCATCGGCGCGGCCGACGCTGATGGTCGGCGTCAACCAGGTGATCATGCTGGCGCTCAACATGGTCATCATCGCCTCGATGATCGGCGCCGGCGGCCTCGGCTACGACGTGCTGCTGGCGCTGCGTGCGCTGAAGGTCGGCGAAGCGATGGAAGCCGGGCTCGCCATTGTGGCACTCGCCATCGGGCTCGACCGGTTGAGCCAAGCCATCGCCCACAAACAGGCGAAGGGCCACGTTCAACGGCAGGCGAACCAGAGCTTTTGGCGGCGCTATCCCAATCTGTCGCTGGCCATCGCCATCCTGGTCGTGACGACGCTGCTCGGCCTGTTCGTACCGGCATTCGCAGCGGTGCCGAAGGCGATCACCTTGACCACCGCGCCACTGTGGAAGGCGGCGGTCAACTGGGTGACGATCAACTTCTTCGACGTGATCGAAGCGTTTCGCGTGGCGCTCATCCTCAATGTACTGAACCCGCTGCGCGCCTTCTGCGAAGGCTTTCCGTGGCTCGGCGCGGTGGCCCTGCTCGGCCTCGCCGGCTACCAGTTCGGTGGCCTGCGTCTCGCCGCCCTCGTCGCCGCGCTGACCGCCTTCTGCGCCGTCACCGGCCTTTGGGAAAAGACCATGGCGACGGTTTATCTCTGCGGCATCTCGGCCTTCATCGCCTGCCTGATCGGCATCCCGATCGGTCTGATGGCCGCGCGCAGCGACCGCTTCGAAAAGATCGTCACGCCCATCATCGACACGCTGCAGGTGCTGCCGTCCTTCTGCTTCATCATTCCCGTGGTGATGCTGTTCCGGGTCGGCGACGTCACCGCCATGATCGCCACGGTCGCCTTCGCCGTGGTGCCGGCGATCCGCTACACCAATCACGGCATCCGGCAAGTGCCGCCGGCGCTGATCGAGGCGGCGAAGGTTTCCGGCTGCACGCCGCGCCAGACCTTCTTTCGGGTACAATTGCCACTGGCGCTTCCCGAAATCATGCTGGGCGTCAACCAGACGATCCTGATGGCGCTGGCGATGATCATCATCTGCGCAATGGTCGGCACACGCGACCTCGGCCAGGAGGTCTTCATCGCGCTGTCCAAGGCCGATTCCGGACGCGGCATTGTCGCGGGTCTCGCCATCGCTTTCATCGGCATCGTCGCAGACCGGCTGTTCAATGCCTGGACGGCGAAGGCGCGGGCAAGACTAGGATAATTGTTGAATGTCCAATCCCGGCGAACCGCCTTTTGCCGTACTCGTCTTCGACATGGCCAAGACCGGCGAGCCGGACGGGGAGCACGTAGTTTCGGGGTTTGAGACGCTGGAGGCGGCGACGTCCTACGCCATTGCGCGGGTTCGCGCCTCGGTGGAGGAGTTGCGCGAGCCCGGCATCGCCACTGCAGAGCTTCGCCAGCTCTGGCACCTCTATGGCGAAGACTGTTCGGTGCTGAACGCCGGAGTGCGCGGCAGCGATCTACTCGACGATTTCATTGCGACGCCGTCGATGCCGCTCGCGCCAAGGCTGCGCCGCTTCCGCGCCTCGCTGCTGATCTCCAACGGCAACAACGAATCCGTCTGGGCGGGCGGCTTCTTTCGCTCGACCTACAGGCTGACGCGAGACGGCCTCCTCGAGCGCTTTGGCGACGACGCCATTGCCGCCTTCAAGGCCAAGGGGATCGAGCCGGCGGAGCCGACGAAGCTCATGGTCGCCAATTACTTCGAGCTTCCCGACCCGCCCTACCCGCCGCCAGGCGTGACGCTGCGATCCTGGAAGGTCGAGGTCGGTTTCGTCTGCCATGACGTGAAGTTCGGCGGCGACGCCGCCGGAATCTTCGCCTGGCCGCAAGAGCCCACCGACTGGGCGCTCAGAACCATGCAGTTCCTGCTGATGGCCGACATGATGGCCATGCGCGGCGATGGCCCCGACTTGGCCAACGACTGCGAGATACTAACCGCCAAGGTGACCGAGACGGAGGCGCCTCCCGACTATCCGCTGGATTGAAGTGATGATCATCACCTGCCCCGTGGCCGGCACACGCGATCTCGGCCAGGAAGTGTTGGTCGCACTGTCCAACGTCGCGGCATTGTCGCGGGCTGGCAACAACCTGCCATCGACATCATCGCGGTCGGTCTTCGACCCCTGAGCCGCGAAAGCTCAAGCACGGCTCGGATAGACGGTTTCGCCTCTTCTGGAGTTCGCCTCTTCTGGAAATGGCAGGCCGCGCTCCAGCTCTTGACTTTGACGCATTTTCGCGCGGAAAGCTGCTTCATCCTCGACCAGCCTGAGCTTGCTGCCGAATGCCCGATCAGCGCGAACCGCCTTTTACTGTCGTCGTCTTCGACATGGCCAAGACCGGCGAGCATGTGGTTTCGGGGTTTGAGACGTTGGATGCGGCTACGTCCTACGCGATTGCTCGGGTTCGCGCCTCGGTGGAAGAGCTGCGCAAGCCCGGCATCGCAGCAGCCGAGCTCCGGCGGCACTGGCATATCCATGGTGAGGATTGCACGGTGCTGAACGCCAATGTGCGCGGCAGCGATCTGCTTGACGATTTCATCGCGACGCCGGGGACACCGGCCGAATGCGACTGGCGGGCGCTGGCGCCACGACTGCGCCGTTTCTACGCCGCTGTGAACGTCTTCAACAACGATGGCAAATCTATCCGGGTCAGCGGCTTTTTCCGCGCGACCTACCGGTTATGGCACGCTGGCCTGCTCGCACGATTTGGCGACGACGCCATCGCCTCCTTCAAAGCCAAAGGCATCACGCCGGCAGTGCCGACGAGAGTTCTCGGTCGACCATCACTTCGAGCAGCCCGATCCGCCGCGCCCGCCGCTCAGCGATATCAGGCCGTTGCTGTCGTGGAAGGTCGAGATCGATTTCGGATGCACCGATGTGAGGTTCGGCGCCAAAACCGACGGCGTCTTCGCCTGGCCCGAGGAGCCGACCGGCCGGGCACTCAAAGACATGACACATCTGCTGATGGCTGACAGACTGTCCATGTACGGCACCGGCCCGGAGGGCGCCTATTATAGCGAATTGGTCTGGGTCAAGGTGACGGAGACCGATGCGGCTCCCGACTACCCTCTGAATTGAAACTGGGCCGGTGCCGGCGCATTGTTTTGCATCACGCCGACCTATTCCGCCGCCACGCCCTTCACCTGGAGATAGCTTTCCATCGAGTCGTCCAGCGCCTGCAGCCAGGGCGTATGGTGCGATGGCGCCATGGTGCCGGTCATCAGCGAGCGGTAGGCGTGGTCGCGGAAGCTCATAATGTCTTCCGCCTTGTGGTGCTCCCACTCCATGAAGGTCTGGTTGACCGCCTCGACGTCGAAGCCGGGATAGTCGGTCTGGTCCATCAATTCCTTGGTGTAGTCGCCCTGGAACCAGATCATCTGCTCGGCGTCTTCCAGCGTCTCTTCGCGTGCCCGCCACTTGGCGCCGTGCTCGGCCATCGCCTGTACCGACGGCAGCTTGATGCGGCCCATGATGACGTCACGGGCGAACCAGGCCTGGGCGTCGAACATGTTGAAAGTGTAGAACTGGTCCTGCATGCCGATATAGGACAGTTTCGGGTTCTTCTCCCACACGACGCCCTCATAGAGCCCGTCCGGCCACATGCGGTTGGCGGTCTTCAGCTTCAGCTCTTCCGTGAGGAACGGGAAGGAATGCAGATAGCCGGTGCACAGGATGATGGCGTCGACGTCCTTGGTGGTGCCATCCTTGAAGTGCGCCGTCTTGCCGACGACCTTCTGCAGCAGCGGCACTTCCTTCCAGTTCTCGGGCCATTTGAACCCCATCGGCTTGGAGCGGTAGCTGGAGGTGATAGATCTGGCGCCGTATTTGTAGCATTGCGAGCCGATGTCCTCGGCAGAATAGGAGCGGCCGATGATCAGTATGTCCTTGCCCTTGAACTCCATGGCGTCGCGAAAATCATGGCTGTGCAGGATGCGGCCGTTGAATGTCGAAAAGCCTTCGAAATAGGGAACGTTGGGAACGGAAAAATGCCCTGAGGCGACGACGACATTGTCGAACTCCTCGGAGTAGGTGACGTCGTTGGTGCGGTCATGCGCGGTGACGGTGAATTTCCTCGTCTCGTCGGAGAAAGTCACCATGCGCACCGGGCTGTTGAAGCGTACCCATTCGCGCAGGCCTGATTTCTCGACGCGACCCTTGATGTAATCCCACAGCACCGCGCGCGGCGGGTAGGATCCGATCGGGCGGCCGAAATGCTCCTCGAACGTGTAGTCGGCGAATTCCAGGCACTCCTTCGGTCCGTTCGACCAGAGGTAGCGGTACATCGAGCCGTGGACGGGATCGCCGTGCTCGTCGAGGCCGGTGCGCCAGGTGTAGTTCCACAGGCCGCCCCAGTCCGACTGCTTTTCGAAGCAGACGATTTCGGGGATCTCGGCGCCCTTGTCGGCAGCCGACTTGAAGGCCCTGAGCTGGGCCAGACCGGATGGCCCCGCTCCAATGACGGCAACGCGCGTTTTCATGGCAGGCCTCCCGGTGTCATTCGATTTTTGGAATTGCTCTTACGAAACAAATTTCACTCACAGGACAGTAATTGCCTCTTGGATGCTGTCAACAGGCCTTGTGGAGAAACCGCGTTTCGCCCCAGCGGATTTCCGGAAACGGATGACGGCGCAAATCCGGTGCGGACACCATTCGACTTAACGGGCTTGCTGCGCGGTTGCGTTTCTGTATCGGCACCGAATATGTTCACCTGGAGTGAAATAATCATGGGGATTCGGGGGCGAGATGGCGAAGACAAGTTCCGACTCCAAGACTGCTTCGACAAGGGCAAAGCCACCGGCGAAGGCATCCGTGGACGGGAAGACCATCCGCGCGCCGCTGACGCAGAACCCGCATGCCATTCGCGACACCCGCGAAAAAGTGCTGGAGGTGGCGATCGGGCGCGAGGTGCGCGCCTTCCGCAAGAAGCTCGGCATCACCGTTGCCGATCTCGCCGTCGCCACCGATATTTCGCTGGGCATGCTGTCGAAGATCGAGAACGGCATCACCTCGCCGTCGCTGACCACACTGCAGGCGCTGTCGAGGGCGCTCGGCGTTCCCGTCACCGCCTTCTTCCGGCGATTCGAGGAAGAGCGCAGCGCCGTCTTCGTCAAGGCCGGCGAAGGGCTAGATGTCGAACGCCGCGGCACCCGCGCCGGCCATCAATACAATCTGCTCGGCCATATCGGCTCCAACACCAGCGGCGTCGTCGTCGAACCCTATCTGATCACACTGACCGAGGATTCGGATGTGTTCCCGACCTTCCAGCATGAGGGCATGGAATTCCTCTATATGCTGGAGGGCGAGGTGGTGTACCGGCACGGCAGCAACCTCTATCCGATGAAGCCGGGCGACAGCCTGTTCTTCGACGCCGACGCGCCGCACGGGCCGGAGCAACTGACGAAACTTCCGATGCGGTATCTGTCGATTATTTGCTATCCGCAGAGCGCGGGGTAGTCGGACCGCCGCAGCCCGCTCACCCGGATTGCCCCGAGGGGAGAGGAGTCTGGCGTCAGCGCTGGCGATCTCTTCTCCGCTCGGGGAGAAGGTGGCCGCGCAGCGGCCGGATGAGGGGGCCTTTAGTCCGGCCCGAACCCCGGTGACGTCGCACTGCCATCATCCAGCTTCGACAGCCATTCCACCAATGTCGGCCGATACCGCGTCAGGCCCTTGTAGGTGGCCAGCTCTTCCGGCAAATCCCGGATCACCCGGTGCAGTCGCCTTGCCCATTTCGGCTGTGTCACCAGTTCGTCCATCTTGATCAGATAGCAGCGGATCGGGAAGACGATGCCGTTCGAGCGCGGCAGGCGCCAGAAGCTTTGCAGTTCGACGCGCAGATGCACCTTGTCGCCGACATTTTCGGGCGTCACCGTCGCGCGGTCCGGGCCCCATTTGTGGTAATTCTCCGGACTGGTGTCGAGGCGCGGGTTGATGGTCATCGTCCAGTTGAGACGCCGCGCCGGCTTGCCCTGCTGGATGTTGGTGAGGAACTTCAGCGCCCTGACGAAAATCCCCTTCTCATGCGCCAGCGGCACCGGCGCGTGCCATTCGAAGAAATTCATGCCGATGTCGAAATCGAGCGACCAGTCGGCCTGAGTGGTGACCATGCCGGCGTCCATCCAAAGATTGCCGTCGCGCTGATCGAGAATGCAGAAATCACCCTGGCTCTGGCGGGTGATGTACTCCATCGGCCCGTAAGGCAGTGTCGAGGTGTCGCCGAAGGTGAAGGTGTCGTCGATGCCGAGCGGCCGGTTGATCCAGCGCCAGCGGTCGCCGTCGCGGGTCAGGGTGAAATGCTCGGGATAGCCAAGTGCCTGTTGCTCCATCAAAAGTTCGAGCAGGTCCCAGCCGGCCAGCGTCATATGCGGCAGCGACTGGCAGCGCAGCGGATCGTCGGCCAGCACCAGTGCACGGTCCTGCATCTCGGCGACATAGTGCTCGTCGACGTCGATCAGGTTTTCCAGAACGCTGCCCTTGGGGCCAACCACATGCGGCTCGATGTTGACCGCATACATGTAGGCGTCTTCGTGGAACGGGAACGGAAACCGCCTGATGTGTTCCGGGCTGTTCCTGAAGGTGAAATCGTCCCGAAACGTTTCCTTGCGAAAGGTGATGCCCAAGCTGGCCTCCTATCTTTCCAGGACCAGCGACTTGCCTTCGAAGCGCGACACGCACGGCATGATCTTGCAGCCGGAACGATGGTCTTCCTCGCTGAGCCAGTGGTCGTTGTGGATGAACTTGCCGTCATACGAGACGACGTTGGTCTCGCACTGGCCGCAGACACCGCCGCGGCAGAGATAGGGCGGATCGACGCCGGCGGCCTCGATCGCTTCGAGCAGGCTCTGCTGCTCGCCGACGCGGATGGTCTTGCCGCTAACGGCAAGTGTGACGTCGAACGGCAGGCCGGGCTGGGGTGCCGCGAAATGCTCGTAGTGCACGGTCTCCGCCGGCCAGCCGAGAGCCGCAGCGCGCTCGCGCACCCAGTTGATCATGCCGGCCGGGCCGCAGACATAGAGATGGGTGCCGAGCGGCTGCGAGGACAAGAGACGGTCGAGTTCGATGCGCTCGTCGCGGTCGTCGTGATAGAGCCGGACGCGACGGCCATAGCGCTCCTGCAGCACATCGGCATAGGTGCCGAGCGAGGCGGTGCGGCAGGTGTAGTGCAGCTCGAAATTGCCGCCGGACCCGGCGAGCTGCGCGGTCTGCGCCATGAACGGCGTGATCCCGATGCCGCCGGCAAGCATCAGATGCTTCTTTGCCCTGAGGTCGAGCGAGAACAGATTGACGGGGTAGCTGACCACCATCTCCAGGCCAGGCTTGACGCTCCGGTGCATGAACAACGAGCCGCCGCGGCCGACATCGTCGCGGCGCACCGAGATGGTGTATTCGCGGGTGTCGAGCGGCGATCCCATCAGCGAATAGGGATTGAGCCTTGTGCGGTCGCCATCGCGCATCTCGACCACGACATGGGCGCCGCCGGAAAAGGTCGGCAAAAGCTCACCGTCACGGCGGCGGAAATGGAAGCGCGTCACCAGTTCGTTGACCGGGACGACGTCGCTGACGACGACATCGAGCTTGGTGGTGCCGGTGCTCATGGGAAGACCTCCTCTATGGGAGGGATCTCCGAGCGATCCTCGGCATTTATGCAGACGCCCTGGAATGCTGCCAGCCGTCGCGAATAATGATCGCGCACCAGAAGCAGCAGGCCGCAATGCGCGCAGGTGGCCGGCTGCGTCGTCACATTTTCGGTGATGCCTTTGCAATGCACGCACTGCATGCGCCGCGCCAATGAGCCGCGATGCTCGGTCTGCATGGAGGTATGATCGATGCCGGCTTCGAGCGCCACGCGCATGGCCTGGCCGATCAGCCCTTCGGTGCCGGCGAGATAGAGGCGCAGGCCCATATGCGCGTTGGCAAGCGTCTGCTTCAGCCGGGGCAGCAGGCTGGCGAAGGTTGGCGCGACATGAAATTGCGCGGACTTCAGTGCCTCAAGAGCGGCAACGTGCTTGCCGTCGGCCCCGGGAATGAAGACGATTTCGGCGCCGTCGAAGAAGCCGGGGGGCGCCGTCCTTGCCATATCGACGATCGCCAGCGCGCCTTCCGCATCCGCCACGAAAAGATGATGCTTGCCGGGCTGCGGGGACAGGGTTCCGTAAATGGGCCGGCTGATGATCGTTTTGGCTGCCATTCTCTACTTCGTACCTCGAAACCCCTCGCTGTCGATTGTGCCTCAGCCTTTCGCCGTGCGCTTGGTCTTTTTGGGATCGTCGAAGGGCAGAGGCTGCGCCGTCGCCCTGATCGAACCGCTCTTGTTGCGGATCTCGAGCTTGGTGTCCTTGACCGCGCAGTCGACGTCGAGGCGGGCGATGCCCATCGATTTCTCGACCAGCGGCGAATACATGGCGCAGGTGACCACGCCCACCTTTTTGCCGTCGCGATAGACCGGCGCGCCCTCATCCGCGGGTTGCTTGCCGTCGAGCAGCACGCCGTAGATCTTGAAGCGCTCCTTGCCCTTGAGGCGGTAATGCTCTTCGGCGCCGCGAAAGCCGGTCTTGCCGGGGCTGACGGTGAAGTCGAGGCCGAGCTCCCACAGCGTGTCGCCGGGGCCTTCGTTCTCGAACGGATATTTCTGCGAGTTGTCATAGGGATAAAACAGCAAATAACTTTCGACGCGCAGCATATCGAGCGTGGTGAAGCGGCACGGAATGATGCCGGCGCTCTTGCCCTCGTCGAGGATCCTGTCCCAGATCGTGCCGGCGTCCTGGCCGCGGCAGAATATCTCGTAGCCGCGCTCGCCGGTATAGCCGGTGCGCGAGATCATGACGGGAAAGCCGAACAGCTGCGTCTGCATATGATGGAAATAGTTGAGGTCGCGAATGCCCGGCACATGCTTTGAGAGATAGTCGACCGCGGTCGGTCCCTGCAGCGACAGGTCGTGCAGATTGTCGTCGAAGCGCAGCGATACGTCGCGGCCGACGGAAGCGCGCTGCAATTCCTCATGGCCGGTGCCGGAGCCGTGCACCACCATCCAGGCGTTCGGCCCGGTGCGGTAGAGGATGCAGTCGTCGGTGAATTTTCCGGCCTCGTTCAGCATGCAGGCATAGGCCGACTTGCCGGGATAGATCTTCTCCACGTCGCGCGTCGTTGCCAGGTCGATGAGGTGTGAGGCGTGCGGCCCGGTGATGTGAACCTTCTTCAGGCCCGACACATCCATCAGCCCGGCCCTGGTGCGGATGGCGGTGTATTCCTCGTCGGCGTCCTTGTCGTAGGTCCAGGCGGTGCCCATGCCGCTCCAGTCTTCGAGCTTCGAGCCTAACGCGCGATGGCGATCCGCCAGGGTCGAAAATCTCCAGGATGCCGTCATCCGCAAATCCTCCGTTCGAAAATTCTATTGTGTTCCCGGCTCCCTGCGCGAGGCGGGAGCATTTGGTCGAATATTGATCGCAAACGTCCTGATGCCGCAATACCCGGAAGCAAATAATTTCATTGTCAGGCAAAATTCGCGGCTGGGGACAAACGGTTAACCCAACGTAAAATCGGCTTGACAATTGCTGGATTCGGCCCGAATTTATGAAAAAAATTTCACTCTGTTGAAAGAGGGCAGCGGGCGGCCAATTCGGGGTCGGGCGCTGGAAAAGGGGAAACCGATGTCAGACCTGCAGCAGCGCATCGAAGCGCTGTACCGTTCCGACCTGCGCGGATCCGCGCTCCTGATCATCTGCCTTTGGGCGACGATCCTCTTCGTGCTTGTCATGACATGGCCCTACATCCCGGACACCGGGATCAAGATCGTCGTCGCTATCGCTGCCGCCGCCGTGCTGATCTTCAATACGGCCGCCATCCTGGCGATGGTCAATCACTACAAGGAAGACAAGGACTTCATCTACGGTCTCGACATCAAGAACGCCGACGCGGCCCGCAACCGCAAGTCCTGAAAACAGAACGTCCTGAGGGGTAGAAGTCATGTCGCGCTACACGCCGCCGGAACAAGGCAAGGCCGGGCAGATTTTCGATATCGTGGTCGTCGTGGTCGCCATTTTCGTGGCGCTGTGGCTGCCATTGAAACTCGGCCTGGCGGGTGCGGCGAAATCCATCGACGCGCTCGATGCCAAAACCTGGGAAGCGTTGGGACAGAACCCGACCATGGCCTCGATCTGGGAAAAGCTCGGCTATACGCCGGAGACCGCGCACGACATCATCCAGAACCGCTTCCACTACATCATCGACTGGCCGACGCTGATCATCATGGCGGCGGTGCTGATCGGCTATTTCGTCTTCCTGTTCCGCGCCTCCGACCGCGAATATCGCGACGTCATCAACGAAAAGTTCGACGACAAGTAACGCCAGAGATTTTGGGGAAGCACGCTCATGTGGGTCGCACTCTCTTACGCATCGTGGGGCATCTCGGTCGTGCTTGCGCTGTGGATGCTCTACGACTGGTTCAAGATCGACACGACCTATTCCGAGGAGGTGCTGACTTCCTCGCGCGAAGGCGAGCTTGAAGCCGCTTCCGAAAAACACCGGATCTGAGTGGGGATTGAACAATGACGATCACGCTTGAACCGGCAATACACGGCGACAGGGTTTCACTGCTACGCGTGCTCGGCCCGGCCCATGTCTGGGCGCTTGGCGTCGGCATCGTGCTGGTCGGCGAATTCACCGGCTGGAATTTCTCGGCCGACAAGGGCGGCGCACTGGCGGCGCTGATCGTCTGCTGGGTGGTCGGGCTCTTGTACACTTCGGTCGCCATGATCGACTCCGAGGTGACATCGACGGTTGCCGCCGCCGGCGGCCAATACGCGCAGGCCAAGCACATTGTCGGGCCGCTGATGGCCTTCAACGTCGCGCTGTTCCTGGTCTTTGCCTACACCATGCTGGAGGTTTCGGACGCCATCCTGCTCGGCGACACCATCGTCGCCAAGGCCGGCGTCGAAGGGCTCACCCACAACTCCTTCATTGCCGCCACCATCGTCGTGCTGGCATGGCTGAACTATCGCGGCGTGCTGATGACGCTCAACGTCAACTTCGTCATCACGGCGATAGCCTATGTCTCGATCGTTATCCTGTTCTTCTCGGTCAGCCCCTGGACGCAGGGTGCTGTGCTGAAGCTCAACGAACTGGTCACCCCCGGCAATGCGCTGCCCTATGGCTGGATCGGCGTCATCGCGGCCTTCCAGTTCGGCATCTGGTACTATCTCGGCATCGAAGGCACCACGCAGGCCGCCGAGGAAGTGCGCTCGCCGGCGCGTTCGCTGCCTTACGGCACCATGGCCGGCATGATCACGCTTTTGATCGCCGCCGCCATGACCTGGTATGTCTGCGCCTCGCTGATGCCCTGGGAGTACCTCGGTATCACCTATTATCCCTTGTGGGACGCCGGCAAGCTGACCGGCAGCCCGCTGCTGGAAAACCTGTTGTTCGTCGCCACGCTGCTCGCGGCACTGGCGTCGGCCAATGGCTGTATCAACGATGCGGCCCGCGCGTGGTTCTCGCTTGGACGCGACCGCTATCTGCCGACATGGTTCTCGGCCGTGCACCCGAAATACCGCACGCCCTATCGCTCGATCCTGTTCCTGTTGCCGATCGCGCTCGCCTTCGCCTTCATCGCCGACCTCAACCAGGCGATCACCTTCTCAATCCTGTCGGGCGTGCTGCAATACACCTTCATGAGCATAAACATCATGATGTTCCGCAAAAAGTGGCCGCTGGGCACGATCCGCCGCGGCTATACGCACCCGTTCCACCCGATCCCGGCGATCGTGCTGTTTTGCCTCTGCGTGGTGACCTTCTTTGCGATCTTCCTCGGCTACGGCACGCAGCTGATCGCCATGGTCGCCTTCTACTTCCTGATCTCGCTGTGGTTCCACTTCTACCGTTACCGCTATGTGCGCCGCGGCGACCAGTTCACCATGCCGTGGCCGAAGCCGCAGGGCTATTGACAGGAGAGGGCCTGCCGGTCTGGGCGGGCATGGCGTGACGAGGTGTCTGACGTGACGACAGCATTGCTGGCCGGGGCGGTCGCCGTGGCTCTCGTCCTGCACCTCGCCTGGCATACGCGCGCCAGCCGCAAAAAGGCCAAGGCTGATCTTGCAGCCGAGGCAGCCAGCATCCGGACCGTCATCACAGATGCCGTTGATGTCTCCGATGGCACAGCCGGCGTTGTCACCTGGGCCGGCACATGGAACGGACAGCGCGTGCAGCTGCGCACCATCGTCGACACGCTGGCAACGCGAAAGCTGCCGGCGCGATGGTTGAGTGTCACGATCACAGAGCCGGTTGCGGTGCCGGCGACCTTCGACATGATGATGCGGCCGGGCTCGCCGACGACCTTCTCCAATTTCGATCATCTTCAGCATACGCTGCCGAAGGCTCCGGGATTTCCGGCTGAAGCCGTGCTGCGAACCGACCTCAGGGCGGCGCGCTTTCCGCAGAACCTGATCGCCAGCCATCTCGACATCTTTGCCGAAGGCCGCGCCAAGGAACTCTTGATCACCCCGAACGGCGTGCGCATCGTCTGGCTGCTGGCCGAGGCCGAGCGGGCGCGCTACGGCGTGTTCCGGCAGGCCGCATTCGGCGGCGCAAGGCTGGATCCAACGCTGGTCGAGAGACTGCTGACCTCGGCCTCAGTGCTGCGCGATGCCATCAACCGACAGGAAAGGCAGGTCGCATGAGCGCACCCGCACCGACAAACCCGTATCTGGTGCTCGGCGCTGCCATCGTCTTACCGGCCAGCGGCCACGTCATTCTGGGCGTGCCCGTGCGCGGCCTGCAGTTCCTGTTCTTCATGGTGATCCTCGCCTGGGTGACGGCCAAGATCGCGCCGGCCGATGCCAGCTTCGTCGGCCGCCACGCCGGCGGCTTCCTGATCTATGCGCTGTCGATCCTCGATGCCTACAGAATAGCCCGCATCCGCACCGCCACATGGATTCACAGCGCCCGCGACGGCGGCGATAGTTCACAAGGCCGCATCGAGCCGGATACGTAACTACAGGAATATTTTTTTCATACGATTGAATTCGCACGACGCATTCGATACATCATCGTCTAGTGGTAACGTCGGGAGGCTGACATGTGTGGAATCGTCGGACTTTTTCTGAAAGACAAGTCGCTTGAGCCGCAGCTCGGCTCGATGCTGTCGCAGATGCTGATATCGCTCAGCGATCGCGGCCCCGACAGCGCCGGCATTGCCATCTATGGCGCGCCTTCCAGGAATGAAGCCAAGATCACCATCCAGTCCGCGAAGCCCGAGCGCGATTTCCGCGGCCTCGACGCCGAACTCGCGAAGGCCATCGGCCCGCCGGTGAGCATAGCGGTGAAGTCCACCCATGCAGTGTTGAGAACCGCGCCCGACAAGGTCGATGCCGCGCGCGAAGCGCTGCAGTCAATCCGCCCCGACGTGCGCATCATGGGCGCCGGCGAAGCGGTGGAAATCTACAAGGAAGTCGGTCTGCCGGAAGCGGTCGTCGACCGCTTCGACGTCCGCTCGATGACCGGCACGCATGGCATCGGCCATACCCGCATGGCGACGGAATCGGCCGTCACCACTATGGGCGCGCATCCGTTCTCGACCGGCGCCGACCAGTGCCTGGTGCACAATGGCTCGCTGTCCAACCACAACAATGTGCGGCGTGAGCTGGTGCGGGAGGGCATGAAATTCGAGACCGAGAACGACACCGAGGTCGCCGCCGCCTATCTCTCCTCGCAGATGGCGCATGGCAAGAACCTCGGCGAGGCGCTGGAAGGTACGCTGTCCGACCTCGACGGCTTCTTCACCTTCGTCGTCGGCACCAAGAACGGTTTCGGCGTGGTGCGCGATCCGATCGCCTGCAAGCCCGCCGTCATGGCCGAGACCGACCAGTATGTCGCCTTCGGCTCGGAATATCGCGCGCTGACCAAACTGCCCGGCATAGACAATGCGAGGGTCTGGGAACCGGAACCCGCAACCGTCTATTTCTGGGAGCATTGAGCCCATGCCGGCAACCAAACTTTCGAAGGCGGCGCAAGACCAGGCGTCCCGGGTCTTCGATCTCAATGTGTCGTCGCTGCGAGAGCTCAACCAGGCGCTTCACAATCTGACGCCCGGCTCCAACGAAACGGCGTGGGAAGTGCTGCACCCGAAGGGCAGCCATTCGGTTGCCGTCGGCGTCGACCAGCCGGTCAGCATCGATGTGCGCGGCAGCGTCGGCTACTACTGCGCCGGGATGAATGACGGCGCTGCCATCACCGTGCACGGCTCGGCCGGACCTGGCGTCGGCGAAAACATGATGTCGGGCTCGATCGTCATCAAGGGCGACGCCAGCCAGTATGCCGGCGCCACCGGCAAGGGCGGGCTGCTCGTCATCGAGGGCAACGCATCCTCGCGCTGCGGCATCTCGATGAAGGGCATCGACATCGTCGTGCACGGCAATATCGGCCACATGTCGGCCTTCATGGCGCAGTCCGGCAATCTGGTGGTGCTGGGCGATGCCGGCGACGCACTTGGCGATTCCATCTACGAAGCGCGGCTGTTCGTGCGCGGCAAGGTCGAAAGCCTGGGCGCCGACTGCATCGCCAAGGAGATGCGGCCCGAGCATATCGAACTGCTGCAGGGACTGCTCGACCGCGCCGGCGTCACCGGCGTCAAGCCGTCGGAATTCAAGCGCTACGGCTCGGCGCGCACGCTCTACAATTTCAATATCGACAACGCCGACGCGTATTGAGGCAGCATGACCTACAAGAACCCGCCGACGACGCCGCGCAAATCCGCGACCTTCGACGACTACACGCTTTCCGAAATCCGCCGCGCGGCGGCGACCGGCATCTATGACATCAGGGGCGCCGGGGCCAAGCGCAAGCTGCCGCATTTCGACGACCTTTTGTTCCTCGGCGCCTCGATCTCGCGCTATCCGCTGGAAGGCTATCGCGAGCGGTGCGACACGTCGGTCGTGCTGGGCTCGCGCTATGCCAAGAAGCCGATCGAGCTGAAAATCCCGATCACCGTTGCCGGCATGAGCTTCGGGTCGCTGTCCGGCCCGGCCAAGGAAGCGCTCGGCCGTGGCGCTACGCTCTCAGGCACGTCGACCACCACGGGCGACGGCGGCATGACCGAGGAAGAGCGCGGCCATTCCAAGCAACTGGTCTACCAGTACCTGCCGTCACGCTACGGCATGAACCCCAGGGATTTGCGCCGTGCCGACGCCATCGAAGTCGTTGTCGGCCAGGGCGCCAAGCCCGGCGGCGGCGGCATGCTGTTGGGACAAAAGATTTCCGACCGCGTCGCCGAAATGCGCACGCTGCCGAAGGGCATCGACCAGCGCTCGGCCTCACGCCATCCCGACTGGACCGGGCCGGACGATCTCGAGATCAAGATCCTCGAGCTGCGCGAGATCACCGACTGGGAAAAGCCGATCTACGTCAAGGTCGGCGGCGCCCGCCCCTATTACGACACAGCACTTGCGGTGAAGGCCGGCGCCGATGTCGTCGTCGTCGACGGCATGCAGGGCGGCACGGCGGCCACCCAGGAAGTATTCATCGAAAATGTCGGCCAGCCGACGCTTGCCTGCATCAGGCCGGCGGTGCAGGCGCTGCAGGATCTCGGCATGCACCGCAAGGTGCAGCTGATCGTGTCGGGCGGCATCCGCAATGGCGCCGACGTCGCCAAGGCGCTGGCGCTCGGCGTCGACGCGGTGTCGATCGGCACGGCAGCGCTCGTCGCGCTCGGCGACAACGACCCGCGCTGGGAGGCCGAATACAATGCGCTCGGCACCACCGCCGGCGCCTATGACGACTGGCACGAGGGTCGCGACCCCGCGGGCATCACCACGCAGGACCCCGAACTGATGAAGCGGGTCGATCCGATCGCCGCCGGACGGCGGCTGGCGAACTACCTCAAGGTGATAACGCTGGAGGCGCAGACCATTGCGCGTGCCTGCGGCAAGAACAGCCTGCACAATCTCGAGCCCGAGGATCTCGTAGCCCTCACCATCGAAGCCGCCGCCATGGCTGGCGTGCCGCTGGCCGGCACCAACTGGATACCGGGGAAAAACGGCTTCTAAAAAACACATCAAAATAAGCGAGGAACTATAATGGGGAACGATCTCGCCGCATTCGCCAAAGAGAACGGCGTCAAATATTTCATGATTTCCTACACCGACCTGTTCGGCGGCCAGCGCGCCAAGCTGGTGCCGGCGCAGGCGATCGCCGACATGCAGAAGGACGGCGCCGGCTTCGCCGGTTTCGCCACCTGGCTCGACCTCACGCCGGCGCATCCTGATATGCTGGCGGTGCCGGATCCGGATTCGGTGATCCAGCTGCCGTGGAAGCCCGATGTCGCCTGGGTCGCCGCCAACTGCATCATGGACGACAAGGAAGTCGAGCAGGCGCCGCGCAACACGCTGCGCCGGCTGATCGCGGAAGCCGCCACTGACGGCATGCATGTCAAGACTGGCGTCGAGGCAGAGTTCTTCCTGATCTCGCCGGACGGCAGCGTCATCTCCGACAAATACGACACGGCTTCAAAACCCTGCTACGACCAGCAAGCGGTGATGCGCCGCTACGATGTCATCGCCGAGATTTGCGACCACATGTTGGCGCTGGGCTGGAGCCCCTACCAGAACGACCATGAGGACGCCAACGGCCAGTTCGAGATGAACTGGGCTTTCGACGATGTGCTCGCCACCGCCGACAAGCACTCCTTCTTCAAGTTCATGGTCAAGTCGGTGGCCGAGAAACACGGCCTGCGCGCGACCTTCATGCCAAAGCCTTTCCAGGGCCTGACCGGCAATGGCTGCCACGCCCATATTTCGGTCTGGGACAAGGCCGGCAAGGTCAACGTCTTTGCCGATAACGCGATGGAACTCGGCCTGTCGGCCAAGGGCAAGAATTTCCTCGGCGGCATCATGAAACATGCCTCGGCGCTGGCCGCCATCACCAACCCGACGGTGAACTCCTACAAACGCATCAACGCGCCGCGCACCATTTCGGGCGCCACCTGGGCGCCGAACACGGTGACCTGGACCGGAAACAACCGCACTCACATGGTGCGCGTGCCCGGCCCCGGCCGCTTCGAGCTGCGGTTGCCGGACGGCGCCGCAAACCCTTATCTGCTGCAGGCCGTCATCATTGCCGCCGGTCTCGACGGCATCCGCTCCAAGGCCGATCCCGGCAAGCGCTACGACATCGACATGTACCAGAACGGTCACACTGTGAAGGGCGCGCCGAAGCTGCCGCTCAACCTGCTCGACGCGCTTCGCGAATACGACAAGGACAAATCGCTCAAGGCGGCGCTGGGTGAGGAATTCTCGTCGGCTTATCTAAAGCTGAAGCAACAGGAATGGAATTCCTATGCTTCGCACTTCACGCAATGGGAGCGCGACCACACGCTGGACATATAATCGTCCTAGCGGTGCGAGCGACCTCGGAATGACCTGATGAAATATTCGATCTTCTCGCTCGCCCGTGCTGCCCTTTCCGGCCACAAGAACTGGCAGCGCACCTGGCGCGATGCGGCGCCCAAGGACCACTACGATGTTGTGATCATCGGCGGCGGCGGCCATGGGCTCGCCACCGCCTGGTTCCTCGCCAGCGAGTTCGGCATCAGAAACGTCGCCGTGCTGGAAAAGGGCTGGATCGGCTCCGGCAATGCCGGCCGCAACACCACCATCATCCGTTCCAATTACGGCCTGCCCGGCAATACCGGCTTCTACGAGCTTTCGATGAAGCTTTGGGAGCGGATGGAGCAGGACCTCAACTATAACGCCATGGTCAGCCAGCGCGGCGTCCTCAACCTCTATCATTCCGATGCGCAGCGCGACGCTTATGCGCGGCGCGGCAACACCATGCGCATCAATGGCATCGATGCCGAACTGCTCGACCAGGCGGCGCTGAAGAAGATGCTGCCGTTCCTGAATTTCGACCATGCGCGCTTTCCCGTGCAGGGCGGCCTCCTGCAGCGCCGCGGCGGCACCGCGCGGCATGACGCGGTGGTCTGGGGCTATGCCCATGCGGCGAGCGAACTCGGCGTCGACATCATCCAGAACTGCGAGGTCACCGGCTTTGTCCGGGACGGCAACGGCAAGGTGACTGGCGTCGAGACGTCGCGCGGCAAGATCGGCGCCGGCAAGGTCGGCATGGCAGTCGCCGGGTCATCGTCGCGTGTCGCAGCGATGGCGGGCATGCGCCTGCCGATCGAAAGCCATGTGCTGCAAGCTTTCGTCTCGGAGGCGATCAAGCCGCTCATCCCCGGCGTCATGACCTTCGGCGCCGGGCATTTCTATGTCAGCCAGTCGGACAAGGGCGGGCTGGTCTTCGGCGGCGACATCGATGGCTACAATTCCTACGCCCAGCGCGGCAATTTGCCTGTCATGGAAGATGTCTGCGAAGGCGGCATGGCGCTGATCCCGATGATCGGCCGCGTGCGGCTTCTGCGCCAGTGGGGCGGTATCATGGACATGTCGATGGATGGCTCGCCGATCATCGACAAGACACCGGTCGACGGGCTCTACCTCAACGCCGGCTGGTGTTATGGCGGCTTCAAGGCGACGCCCGGTTCCGGCTTCGTCTTTGCCCATCTTCTGGCGCGTGACGAAACGCACAAGGAGGCGGCGCTGTTTCGGCTCGACCGCTTCCAGCGCGGCGCCATGATCGACGAAAAGGGCCAAGGCGCCCAACCGAACCTGCATTGAGGCGGCCGGAACAAGATGCGTATCACCTGTCCTTTCTGCGGCGAACGCGAACTCGGCGAGTTCAGCTATCTCGGCGATGCCAAGCCTGTACGGCCGGCGGCGGATGCCGGCGAAGATGCCGTCTACGACTATGTCTATCTGCGCGACAACATCGCCGGCGTGATGGCAGAGAACTGGTATCACGGCGGTGGCTGCCGGGCCTGGCTGAAGGTCACCCGCAACACGCTGACGCACGAGATCTCGGCGGTGGAACCGGCGGCGGGGGCTGGTGCGAGCCAGGTGGAGACATGAGCTATTCTGTCGAGACCACAGCCGTCGCGAAAAGCGCCAGCCCCCTACCTCCCCCTTGTGGGGAGGTCGGACCGCAGGTCCGGGTGGGGGTCGGTGCCGCACCCCCACCCCGCTGCTGCGCAGCGACCCCCCCCACAAGGGGGAGGGTGAAGAGCGCGACGGTCCCGCCTGGCATTGGATCGATGAGAGGCCGGCCATCGTGAGTTCCAGCCAATCCCATCGTCTCACATCCGGCGGTCTCATCGACCGCTCGGCGCCGCTCAACTTCCGCTTCGATGGCAAGAGCCTCTCCGGCTTCCAGGGCGACACGCTGGCGTCGGCGCTGGTCGCCAATGGCGTCAAGCTGGTCGGCCGCTCGTTCAAATACCATCGTCCGCGCGGCATTCTGACTGCGGGCTCGGAAGAACCCAACGCGCTGGTCGAACTGCGCACCGGCGCACGGCGCGAGGCCAACACCAAGGCCACGACGGCCGAACTCTATGAAGGCCTCGAAGCGGCCAGCCAGAACCGCTGGCCGTCGCTGCGCCACGATGTGATGTCGGTGAACCAGCTGTTCGCACCGATCTTCGTCGCCGGCTTCTACTACAAAACCTTCATGTGGCCGGCAAAATTCTGGGAAATGGTCTACGAGCCGGCGATCCGACGCGCCGCGGGTCTGGGTCGCGCGGCGGTCACCCCCGATCCGGATCACTACGACAAGGCCTGGGCGCATTGCGATGTGGTGATCGCCGGCTCTGGTCCGGCCGGTCTCGCCGCCGCACTCGCTGCAGGCCGCAGCGGTGCGCGCGTCATCCTGTGCGAAGAAGATTTTGCGCCCGGCGGCCGTCTGTTGTCGGATGGCGGCACGATCGACGGTCTGCCGGCCGCGGAGTGGCTGTCGCGCACACTGGCCGAGCTCAGCTCGATGCCGGATGTCCGCATCATGACCCGCACGACCCTGTTCGGCGTCTATGACGGCGGTACCTATGGCGCGATCGAGCGGGTCAACGATCATCTGCCGGTGCCGCCCGAGCATCAGGTGCGCCAGCGCCTGTGGCGCATCGTGGCCAAGCGCTGCGTCGTCGCCGCCGGCGCGATTGAGCGTCCCATCGTCTTTGCCGGCAATGACACGCCCGGCGTGATGATGGCGTCCGCCATCCGCACCTACGTCACACGTTATGCGGCGACGCCGGCAAAGCGGATCGCGCTGTTCACCAACAATGAGGATGGCTGGCGCACGGTCGAGACGGCACTCGGCGCCGGGCTGCAGATCGCGGCGGTGATCGACGCGCGGCCTGACGTCTCGCCTGCCCATCGTTCTCTCGCTTCCATGAACGGCTTCACCGTGCTGCATGGTTCGGTCAGCGGCGTCGACGGCGGCAAGGACGGCGTAAGAAAAATAGCGGTGTCGCTGACCGGCGGCGCGCGCGCCGAGGTCGAGGCCGACGGGCTTGCCGTTTCCGGCGGCTGGAATCCGGCGGTCGGGCTCACCTCTTACCATCGCGGCCGGCCGAAATGGCGAGACGACATCGCCGCCTTCGTGCCGGACGGCGCGCCGCCCGGTATGGTCGCCGCAGGTGCGGCTAACGGCGACTTCGGGCTAGGCGCCTGCCTGCGCGCAGGTTTCGAGGCCGGCGCCGCAGCGGCGCGGGACGCGGGACGCAATGGCAATCCGGGCTCTGCAGCTGTTGCCGGCGACGAGTCCTTCTCACTGACCCCGCTCTGGCACGTCGCCGGCAAAGGCAAGGCCTTTGTAGACCAGCAGCATGACGTCACCGCGTCCGACATCGAGCTGGCGCAGCGCGAGGGTTTTGAATCGGTCGAGCATCTGAAGCGCTACACCACGCTCGGCATGGCGACCGACCAGGGCAAGACGTCCAATGTCGCCGGCCTCGCCATCATGGCGGCGGTGTCGGGCAAATCCATTCCCGAGACCGGCACGACCATCTATCGCCCGCCGTACGTGCCGGTCGCCATCGGCGCCTTTGCCGGCCACCATCGCGACGAAAATTTCCATGCGACGCGGCTGACGCCGTCGCATCACTGGGCGGCCGAACAAGGCGCGATCTTTGTCGACACCGGCCTGTGGAAGCGCGCGCAATGGTATCCGCGCGCGGGCGAGAAGGACTGGCTGGAATCGGTCACCCGCGAGGTCAAGGCGGTGCGCTCGGGCGTCGGCTTCTGCGATGTCTCGACGCTGGGCAAGATCGATGTGCACGGCCCCGATGCCGGCGCCTTCCTCGACCGCGTCTACATCAACACCTTCTCAAACCTTGCCGTGGGAAAAGCCCGCTACGGGCTGATGCTGCGCGAGGACGGCCTCGTCTATGATGACGGCACGACCTCGCGGCTGGCCGAGGACCATTATTTCCTCACCACGACCACGGCGAAGGCCGGGCTGGTGATGCAGCATCTCGAATTCTGCCGGCAGGTGCTATTCCCCGAACTCGACGTGCAACTGACCTCGGTCTCCGACCAGTGGGCGCAATTCTCGATTGCCGGGCCAAGGACGCGAGACCTGTTGAAGGAAATCGTCGACCCTGCCGAGGACCTTTCGAACGAAGGTTTTCCATTCATGGGCGTGCGCGAAGTCGCTTTGCGCGGCGGCATCAAGGCGCGGCTGTTCCGCATCTCCTTCTCCGGCGAGATGGCGTTCGAGATTTCGGTGCCGGCGCGTTACGGTGAAGCGATGGCACGCAATTTGATGCTGGCGGGAAAACCGTTCGGCGTGACGCCGTATGGCACAGAAGCCCTCGGCGTCATGCGCGTTGAAAAGGGCCATGTCGCCGGACCGGAACTGAGCGGCACGACGACCGCCGCCGATCTCGGTCTCGGCAAGATGATGTCGACCAAGAAGGATTTCATCGGTCGCGTCATGGCCGGCCGCGAGGCGCTGGTGGCGCCGGACCGGCAGGTCGTGGTCGGCATCAAGCCGGTCGACAAGGCGCGCCGCCTGCGCTCCGGCGCGCACATCATCCCGAAGGGCCAGACGCCCGGGCCTGATAACGACCAGGGCTACGTCACCTCGGTCTGCTTCTCGCCGACGCTCGACCAGTGGATCGGTCTCGGCCTTGTCGAGCGCGGCCGCGAACGCATCGGCGAGATCGTCCATGCGCATGATCCGCTGCGCGGTGAAGACTATGATGTCGAGCTCTGCAACCCCGTCTTCTACGATCCCGATGGAGGGCGCCAGCGTGGCTGATTTTTCCTGGGATGTTCGCAGCCCGCTCGAGCGCGCGCTCGCTCCTGGCGCTTACGGCGTGCAAGGCGATGCCGGTGTGTCGTTGGCCGAGATCCGCAATTTCGACCTCGTCCAGGTGATGGCACGGCGCGGCAAGGCGGGTGATTTGGCCGAGGCCGCGAACGCTCGTTTCGGCGTCGCGGCTCCGGAAACGCCGAAGGCGGTTGGCACCGCGGATGCGACGCTGATCTGGTCGGGACCGGATCAGTTTTTTGTCCTGTCGAAGGGTGGCAGGACTGAGGTGCTCGCTCAGACCTTTGCATCTTCCGCCTCACTATCCGACCAATCGCATGCCCGCGTGCTGATCAGCGTCTGCGGCCCCAAGGCGCGCGCCATGCTGGCGAAACTGTCGTCGATTGATTTGCATCCCGATGCGTTTCCGGTTGGCGCTGCTGCCGCGACTTCGATGGATCACACCAGCGTCACGCTCTGGCGTGGTGGTGACAAGGCGGATGGGCAGGCGGTGTTCAACATCCTGGTGTTTGCGACGTTTGCCGAAAGTCTGTGGCACACGATGTTGGATTCGGCTGCGGAGTATGGTGTGGCTATCGAGCATTCCGAGGAGCTTTAGCTCGATAGTTTCAGATGTTGGCGCCGCCCTCATTGCCCTGCCGGGCATTTCTCCCCGTATAGTGACGGGGAGAAAGAAGCTGGCCGCAGCCTCGGCGCTCATCCTGCAACGTTGGCGATTGGCGAAGCCGGCGACGACAGCTTCGCCCGTTTACGGGGAGAAGATGGCGGCAGCCAGATGAGGGGCGGCGCTGGCGTTCGGAAGATGGGTTTGATTGGAAGGGTCTAACCTGCAGCGACCGCGTCGAGAACGCCACCTCCACCTTGCCAAACCCAACCGCGCTGCTATTCTTGCTGCTAAAATAATTTTACACACAGGCAAACTTGTTTCTGTAACCGCAAGGCTGAGATGAGCCAGTCGCCCTACCCTTCAGTGACAGCCGGGCCGCCGCGGCCGAGCCTCATCCTGAGGCCCGGCCAGATCGCGCTGCCGCCGGGCATGGAGCGCCATACTATCCTGGGGAATGGCGCGGTGCTGATCGAGGTCGAGGCCGGCGATACGTTCACCGTGCGCAATGTCGAGGGCGGGCAGGCTTGCGAGTTGCTGGCCTGGGACAGGACCGGCGCCACCGATCCTTCCATCCTCGGCGAAAAGTCCAACAGCAATGCCGCCGGGATCAAGGCGCTTCTGGCCGAGGGCGATGACAGCCTGGCTTCCGTCCGTCGTGGCCTTGAGCGCCGCCAGGTGCAGCTCGACGAGCCCAAGGCGGTGCGTGTGTTCGGCGGCGCAACGCCTGCCGGCACCGAGCAGGCATTCACGGTCAG
The DNA here is from genome assembly GCF_057786095.1 of Mesorhizobium sp. P160219. Lineage (NCBI taxonomy): Bacteria > Pseudomonadati > Pseudomonadota > Alphaproteobacteria > Hyphomicrobiales > Phyllobacteriaceae > Mesorhizobium > Mesorhizobium sp. P160219. Next base: position 2,618,770 of record NZ_JBYNWG010000001.1, on the reverse strand, counting down.
GCGCGAAGGCGCGATGCTGATTGCCGCACCCGGCGGGCCGATGCTCGTCGACAGCCATGATACGGCAACGCCGCTCACCGTCATGGTGCGCCGCGCCACCGTGCGCCTGAAGACAAAGTCGCAGCTGGCCGATCCGCTTGCCGATCCGGTGCTCGATCTGCGCGTCCATTCGGCGACAGCCGAATCCTATTTCGTCAAGGCGGGCGACTACCTGCAGATCATCGATGTCGACGGCCGCCAGTGCACCGATTTCCAGTGCTTCTCGGCGCGCAAGCTGGACAAGGGGCTGGACCATCCGCTCGACGTAACGACGACGCGCACGCTGATGGGGTCGAGCTACCCGATGCCGGGCCTGCATTCGAAATATTACGACCAGGACATGGAGCCGCTGGTCGAGGTTATCCAGGACACATGCGGGCGACACGACGCATTCGCGCTGGCGTGTGCCGCCAAATATTACGATGACATCGGCTATCCCGGCCACACCAACTGCTCGGAGAACTTCAATCGCGCGCTGGCCGACAAGGGCGTGACGCCCCGCGCCGGCTGGATGGCGATCAACTTCTTCTTCAACACGGAGATCGACGCCCATGGCGTGATGGTGTCGGATGAGCCGTGGTCGCGCGCCGGCGACTATGTCCTGCTCAGGGCGCTCACCGACATCGTCTGCGTCTCCTCCGCCTGTCCCGACGACACGACACCGGCCAATGGCTGGAACCCGACCGACATCCATGTGCGAACCTATTCCGGCCAGCACAAATTCTCGCGAGCGATCGCCAGACGCATGACGCCCGATTCGGAACCGAAAATGACCCGCGAGACCGCCTTCCATTCAAGCTTCGCCAAGCACACCCGCAACTTCGTGGAATACCGGGGTTATTGGCTGGCCAATTCTTTCGCCAAAGAGGGGCCGATCGCCGAGTACTGGGCCTGCCGGCAGGACGCGGTGATCATGGACCTGTCGCCGCTGCGCAAGTTCGAGGTCACCGGTCCCGATTCCGAAGCGCTGCTGCAATACACGCTGACCCGCGACGTCAAGAAGCTCGGCGTCGGCCAGGTCGTCTATTCCGCCATGTGCTACGAGCATGGCGGCATGATCGACGACGGCACGCTGCTGCGGCTCGGCAAGGACAATTTCCGCTGGGTCGGCGGCGATGACCTGTCCGGCGAATGGCTGCGCGAGACGGCAAAGAAGCTTGGCCTCAAGGTGCTGGTGCGCTCGTCCACCGACCAGATGCACAATGTCGCTGTCCAAGGGCCGAAGAGCCGTGACATTTTGCGAGAGGTGGTCTGGACCTCGCCGCTGCAACCGTCGATCGACGAACTCGAATGGTTCCGCTTCGCTGTCGCGCGCATCGGCGGCGGCAATGGCATTCCGGTCGTGGTGTCGCGCACCGGTTATACCGGCGAACTCGGCTACGAAATCTGGTGCCACCCACGCGACGCCGAAAAAGTGTTCGATGCCATCTGGGAGGCCGGCCAGCCGCACGGGCTGAAGCCGATGGGCCTGCAGGCACTCGACATGGTGCGCATCGAAGCCGGGCTGATCTTCGCCGGTTACGAATTCTCCGACCAGACCGACCCGTTCGAGGCGGGCATTGGCTTCACCGTGCCGTTGAAGGCCAAGACCGACGATTTCATCGGCCGCGAGGCTCTGATAAGGCGCAAGGAACATCCGCAGCACAAGCTCGTTGGCCTCGACATCGACAGCAATGTCGCCGTCGGCCATGGGGATTGCGTCCATATCGGCCGCGCCCAGATCGGTGTCGTCACCTCGGGCATGCGCTCGCCGGTGCTGAACAAAAACATCGCTCTGGCGAGGCTTGACGTCACCCACGCGGCAATCGGCACAGAGGTGGAGATCGGCAAGCTCGACGGTCATGCCAAGCGGCTGCCGGCGCGGGTGGTGGCCTTCGCTCACTACGATCCGCAAAAGACCAGGCCGCGATCCTGAGGGTTGCACCCCCGGCCCTTCGCAGGCTCAGAGCGTTCGAAGCTCGAAAGCAATTGGCTTTCCGTCCGCTACCGCGGACCGCTTCTCACCCCACAAGGGGAGAAGGACAAAGCGAGCGTTTCGCAACCGTGATGTGCACGGCGCCACAAATCACTTGACGTGAAAGCGCGCCGGATCAATCTTCACTGTTAAGAAAAAAATACGACTGAGTGGAAACACTGGAGTCGTGCGGTCATGTACCGGGGAACAAGCTTCGCGAAGCCGAGGCATCACCTGCCGGGAACACAAAATGGGGAATTCAGACAGATGAGCACGATTACCACTGCCCTGGAGCAGCCTGCTGAAGGCAAGCTGCTCCGCAACATCGACTGGCGCGGCGCCTTCTGGGTGGCGAGCGGCGTTCCTGCCCTTGTCCTGTTTTCGATCGGCGGCATTGCCGGCACGACCGGAACGCTGGCCTTTGGGATCTGGATTGCTTCCATGATCATGGGCTTCCTGCAATCCTTCACCTATGCCGAGATCGCCGGCCTGTTCCCGAACAAGTCGGGCGGCGCCTCGATCTACGGCGCCACCGCCTGGCTGCGTTATTCCAAGTTCATCGCGCCGCTGTCGGTGTGGTGCAACTGGTTCGCCTGGTCGCCGGTGCTGTCGCTGGGCTGCTCGATCGCCGCCGCCTATATTCTCAACGCGCTGGCGCCGGTGCCGCTGTTCACCGAGGCGTCGCCGGACGTCGTCGCCTATATCGCGGCGCATGCCGGAACGGTGCCTGCCGACGCCATCGCCGCGGTGACCGCAGCGGCCACGCCGGCGATCCGCAACTGGACGCTGTTCAGCCACACGCTAGGTCCTGTCTCCTTCACCCTCAATGCCACTTTCTTCATCGGCGCCGTGCTGATGCTGATCATCTTCTCGATCCAGCATCGCGGCATTCTCGGCACCGCCAATGTGCAGAAGTATATCGGCCTCCTGGTCATCATCCCGATGCTGATCGTCGGTGTCGTGCCGATCGTCACCGGCCAGATCAACTGGGCGAACTTTTCGCCGCTGGTGCCGCTGGCGGCGGCTTACGCGCCGGAGCCCGGCTCGTGGAACATTGCCGGCTGGACGCTGGTGCTGGGCGGCATGTTCATCGCCGCATGGTCGACCTATGGTTTTGAGACCGCCGTCTGCTACACATCGGAGTTCAAGAACCCGGGCACCGACACGTTCAAGGCGATTTTCTATTCCGGCCTGCTCTGCATGCTTCTGTTCATCCTGGTGCCCTTCACCTTCCAGGGCGTGCTGGGCCTCAACGGCATGCTGGCGACGCCGATCGTCGACGGCTCGGGTGTCGCCGATGCACTGGCCGGCATGGTCGGGGGTGGCGCATTGATCCACAGCCTCTTGGTGATGCTGATGATCCTGGCGCTGGTGCTGTGCATCATGACGGCAATGGCCGGCTCGTCGCGCACGCTCTACCAGGGCTCGGTCGATGGCTGGCTGCCGCGCTATCTCAGCCACGTCAACGAGCATGGCGCGCCGACGCGCGCCATGTGGACCGATCTCGTCTTCAACCTGATCGTGCTGGCCATCGCCTCGGCCGACGCGACGAGCTTCTTCTTCATCCTCGCCGTGTCGAACTGCGGCTACATCATCTTCAACTTCCTCAACCTCAATGCCGGCTGGATCCACCGCATCGACAACGGCCACATCAACCGGCCTTGGAAGGCGCCGAGCTGGCTGCTCGGCCTCGGCGCCATCTTCGCCTATGTAAACGCCATCTTCATGGGCGCCGGCGCCAAGGTGTGGAACCCGATGGCGCTCTGGGCCGGCCTGATCACAGCCGCCTTGATCATCCCGGTGTTCTGCTACCGGCACTACGTCCAAGACAAGGGCAAGTTCCCCGACCACATGCTGGCCGACCTCGGCATGGCGGGCGCAGACCTCTCGGTCAAAAAGGCAGGCATGCTGCCCTACCTGACGCTGGTCGCCGGCCTGGTGGTGATGCTGCTCGCCAACTGGTACTTCGTCGTCTGAAAGTGATGGCTTGAAAAGAATGGGCGCGCTTCGGCGCGCCCGTTTCTTTTTGTGGCAGACGTCAGCCGGCCTTGCGGATGACCGCTTCGGAGCCTTCGAAGAACCGGTTCGGCGGACGCTTCAGGCCGAGATTCTCGCGCAAGGTGGTGCCCTCATACTCGCGCCGGAAGAGCTTTCGCCGCTGCAGCTCGGGCACCACCTTCTCGGCGAAGTCGTCGAGCCCGGCTGGCAGATAGGGGAACATGACGTTGAAGCCGTCTGACCCTTCGGCAAACAGCCATTCCTCCATCGAATCGGCGATGGTTTTCGGCGTGCCGACGAAAGCAAGGCCGGAATAGCCGCCGAGCCGCTGCGCCAGCTGGCGGACGGTCAAAGTCTCCCGGCGCGCCAGCTCGATGACGCGCTCACGGCCGCTCTTCGAGGCATTGGTCTCGGGGATTTCGGGCAAGGGCGCGTCGGGATCGAAGCCGGATGCGTCGTGCCCCAGCGCGATCGACAGCGAGGCAATGCCGCTCTCGTAATAGACCAGGCTGTCGAGCTTGGCGCGTTTGGCCTGTGCTTCCTCGACACTGTCGCCGACGATGACGAAGGCGCCGGGCAGGATCTTGATGTCGTCGCGCGAACGGCCGAGCTTCTCGGCCCGGCTTTTGACATCGGCAAAGAAGCGCTGCCCAGCCGCCAGATCGGAATGGGCGGCGAAGATCACCTCCGCCGTTTCGGCTGCCAGCTGCCGCCCGGCCTCAGATGCGCCGGCCTGGACGATGACCGGCCAGCCCTGCACCGGCCGCGCAATGTTGAGCGGGCCGCGCACCGAGAGATGCTCACCCTTATGGTCGAGCACATGCAGCTTCGCGGGATCGAAATAGAGCCCGCTCTCGGCGTCGCGGATGAAGGCGTCGTCGGCAAAGCTGTCCCAGAGGCCGGTCACCACATCGTAGAATTCCCGCGCATTGTGATAGCGCTCGTCGTGCTCGACATGCTCGTCGAGGCCGAAGTTCAGCGCGGCGTCGGGATTGGATGTGGTGACGATGTTCCAGCCGGCGCGGCCGCCGCTGATATGGTCGAGCGAGGCGAAGCGACGGGCAATGTGATAGGGCGCGTCGAAGGTCGTCGATGCGGTGGCGACAAGGCCGATATGATCAGTGACGGCGGCGAGCGCCGACAGCAGCGTGAACGGCTCGAACGAGGTCACCGTGTGGCTGCGCCGTAGCGCCTCGATCGGCATGTTGAGAACGGCCAGATGGTCGGCCATGAAGAAGGCGTCGAACTTCGCCGCCTCAAGCGTCTGCGCGAAGCGCTTCAGATGGGCGAAGTTGAAGTTGGCATCGGGATATGAGCCGGGATAGCGCCAGGCCCCGGTGTGAAGACTGACCGGACGCATGAAGGCGCCGAGCCGCAATTGCTTATTGTCTACCATGGGATGATCACCTGATGCGAACGAGCGTTGCCGCTCCGATATGTAAGCAGGATCGGACGGCTTTGCCGTCCTGGAAAGGAATTCTGTTTTGCAAAACCGGCGCCGCGAAGCATTTTCATACAGGTGGCCGTTCAACCTATTTTGATGAACCCTGGTGTTGAGATACTTGCCTGGGCGCTCGGTGCCACCGGCAAGGAGAAAGCCAGAACGCCGCACGTCAAGCGTACGGCGTTCCAGCATTTTCCAAGGAAGATCCTGTGCCCCAGCAGCGCCTACTCGGCGGCCAGCGCCAGTGGCGGCCTGTCATTGTCCTGCACCGCCTCATCAGCCGGCTTCCTGCCTTTCTTCGGCTCGCGGCCGAAGAACAGCGCGTAGCCTGCCGGCAGCACCAGAATGGTGAGTACGGTGGCGACGAGGATGCCGCCCATCATGGCGTAGGCGAGCGGTCCCCAGAACACCGCACGCGAGATCGGGATCAGCGCCAGCACCGCCGTCATCGCCGTCAGCACGATCGGCCGGAAACGGCGCACGGCCGAGCCGATGATGGCCTCCGATCGGTCCATCCCCCTGGCGATGTCCTGATCGATCTGGTCGACCAGGATGATCGAGTTGCGCATGATGATGCCGAGCAGCGCGATGACACCGAGGATGGCGACGAAGCCGAACGGCGCGCCGCTGATCAACAGAGCCGCCGCCGCACCGATGATGCCGAGCGGACCGGTGGCCAGCACGAGCATCGCCTTGCCGAAATGCTGCAGCTGGATCATCAGGAGCACGACGATGACGGCCAGCATGATCGGCGCCTTGGCGGCAATCGAGGCCTGGCTTTCGGCGGAATCTTCCGCACCGCCCTGGATCTCGATCTTGTAGCCGGGCGCCAGGCCGGCGCGCATGCCCTGCATGTCATTGTAGAGCTTGGTGACGACGTCGTTCGACTGCACGCCATCCGGCAGCGTGGCGCGCACCGAGATGGTCGGCAGGCGGTCGCGCCGCCATTCGACGCCCTGCTCGAGCACCGGCACCACCTTGGCCACCTGCGACAGCGGCACGAAGCCGCCGAAATCGGTCGGGATATAGACCGAGTCGACCGAGGACAGCAGGCTGCGGCTGGCGTCCGGTTCGCGGGCGACGATGGAAACCGTCTCCTCGCCATCACGGAAGTCATCGAGCGGCGCGCCGGACATCGCTGCCTGCAGCATCTGGCGGATGCGCTGCGAGGTGACGCCAAGCGCACGGGCGCGGTCCTGGTCGATGACCAGCTTCATCGCTGGTACCGGCTCCAGCCAGTCGTCATGGACGGCGCCGAGCAGCGGATTTCCGGCGAATTTCGCCTTCACCTGGTCGGCGATGCGGCGCACCTCCTGGCGGTCCGGACCCATGATGCGCATCTGCACCGGCCAGCCGGTCGGCGGGCCGAGGAACAGACGATCGACCTTGGAACGGATCGAGGGGAAATCCTGCGCCAGGATTGAGCGCAGCTTGAGGATCAGCCGCTCGCGCGCCGGTTCGTCATTGGCCATCACCAGAAGCTGCGCATAGTTCGGATTGCGCAATTGCTGGTCGAGCGGCAGGAAGAAGCGCGGCGCGCCTTCGCCGATATAGGTGGCGATGAAGCGCTTGTCCTTGTCGTCCATCATCCGGGCTTCCAGCGCCTTGGCCTGCGTCTCGACTTCCTTGATCGAGGTCCCCTCAGGCAACCAGAGATCGACGAGGATTTCCGGCCGCGAGGATTGCGGGAAGAAGTTTTGTGGGATGAACTGGAACGCCCACAGGCTGGTGGCGAAGGTGACCAGCGTCATCACCAGAACGATGATGCGGTGGCGCACCGCCCAGCCAACCGTGGCGCGCAGCCGCCGGTAGAAGCCGGTGTCGAAGGCGTCATGATGGTTGCCGGCATGCTTGCGCTGCTTGAGGATCATGTAGCCCAGCCACGGCGTGAAATAGACGGCGACGAACCACGACACGACGAGCGCGATGCCGACGACATAGAACAGCGTGCGCACATATTCGCCTGCGGTCGAGGCGGCGAAGCCAACCGGGATGAAGCCGGCGATAGTGATCAGCGTGCCGCTCAGCATCGGGAAGGCGGTCGAGGAATAGGCGAAGCTCGCCGCCTCGATCTTGACCAGCCCCTCCTCCAGCTTGCGCTCCATCATCTCGACGACGATCATGGCGTCGTCGACCAACAGCCCGAGCGCGATGATCAGGGCGCCGAGCGAAATGCGCTGCAGATCGATGCCGAGCTCGTACATGATTGCGAAGGTGGCGGCCAGCACCAGCGGAATGGCAATGGCGATGACCAGGCCGGAACGCCAGCCGATCGACAGCAGCGAGACAGCAAGCACGATCAGCAGCGCCTCGCCGAGCGCCTCCATGAACTCGTTGACGGCGTCCTTGACAACCTCGGGCTGGTTGGAAATCTGGTCGACCGCAACGCCGTAGGGCAGCGCTTCCTCAAAGCGCTTGTAGGTCGCCTCGACATCCGTGCCGACGTCCCTGACGTTAAAACCCTTGGCCATGACGACGCCGACCTGGACGCTTTCATGGCCGTTGAAGCGGTACTTGCGCTGATAGGGATCTTCGAGACCGGAACTCACGGTGGCAATATCGCCAAGACGTGTCACCTGACCACCGGCGCGCAGGCGCAATTCCCTGATGTCGGCAGCCTTGGTGACATCGCCCTCGACCGAGATGCGCACCGAGCGCAGGCCGGTGTCGACGGAGCCCGCCGGATCGACATTGTTCTGGCCCTTGATGGCGTTCTGCAGGTCGGTCAGCGTCAGGCCGCGTTCGGCCAGGGCCTTGGACGAGACGTCGATATAAAGCTTCTCCGGCTGGTCGCCGATGATGACGGCCTTCTCGACGCCCGGCGTCGTCAGCAGCATGTCGCGAGCCTGGGTGGCGAATTTCTTCAGCTCCGGATAGCTGTAGCCGTCGCCGCCGATCGAGTGCAGGGTGATGAAGGTGTCGCCGAACTCGTCGTTGAAATAGGGCCCGAGCAGGCCTTGCGGCAGGTCGCCGGAGATGTCGCCAACCTTCTTGCGCACCTGGTAGAAGGCGTCCTTCACCTCCTCTGCATTGGTGTCGCCCTTGATCTGGACGGTGATGATGGCGCTGCCGGCGCGGGTGTAGGAACGGACGAAGTCGAGGTGCGGCGTTTCCTGCAGCTTGCGCTCGATCTTGTTGACGACCTGGTCTTCCATCTCCTGGATCGAGGAGCCCGGCCAGATCGCCTGGACGACCATGACGCGGAAAGTGAAATCGGGGTCTTCCTTCTGGCCCATGCGCATCAGGCCGAGCGCGCCGGCAATGATGATCAGACCGAACAGGAAGCGCGCGATCGAGGGATGGCCGATGGCCCAGCGCGAAAGATTGAAAGACTGCTTTTCAGTGCTGTCGGTGGTGGTCATCGGCGTCAGTCCAATTCGTTGATCGTGCGCGCATACGCTTTGCATGCAGCTAGGATATTCCGATGCTGGCTTCCGGGCGGCGAGGCTTTCCGAGCGGAGAGACACTCATCGCGGTGGGACGCGCGGATCGATGCGGGGGAACTCGATCTTGGCGTCTCGACCATCGGGCGCTCGCCGCCCGGAAACCCTGAATTCGCTTGCCCAGCCCTTTCGCCGAAGCGACGATCAAGCCGGCTTCATGCCTGCGGTCAGCGCAGGGCCTTTGCGGCATCGCCTTCCGCAGAGGCGGCCTGGACCGCATCGCCGGTCAGCTTGACCTTGAGATTCTCGGTCATGAACTGGGTGCCGGCGGCAACGACGACATCCCCCGGCTTGAGCCCGTCGGCGACGCTGACGCCGTCGGCGGTGAACTCCGCAACCTTGACCAGGCGCTCGTGCACCGTCTCGCCGGCGCGGTCGACGGTCCAGACAATCTTGCGACCATCCTTTTCCGCAAGCGCGCTGAGCGGGATCGACACCATCTCCTGCTTCTTGGCCACCGAGGCCTCGATGTTGGCGGTCATGCCGAGCAGCACGCGCGGGTCGTCGGGCAGCGAGACGCGGACGGCAAAGGTGCGCGACTGCTGGTCGGCGCTGCCGGCGACTTCACGCACTTTGCCGGAGAGCGCCAGCGCGTCATCGGACCAGAAGCTGGCCTTGACGTCCTTTCCCGGCTTGAAGGCGGCGATGTCCATTTCGGGAACCGCGATCAGCACTTCCTTTTCGCCGTCGACGGCGACGGTCATCACAGGCGTTCCGGCGCCGACCACCTGGCCGACATCGGCCGAGACCGCCGTGACGATGCCGTTCTCGCTCGCCTTGAGATCGGTGTAGACGACCTGGTTCTGCGCCTGGGCAAGGGTAGAGCGGGCGGCATCGCGCGTCGCTACCGCCTGGTTGTAGCTCAGCGTCGCCTGTTCGAGCTGCGACTTGGAGGTGAAGTTCTTGGCAAAAAGCTGTTCGGCGCGCTTGCGGGACAGATCGACCGTCTCGACCTGCCGCTCGGCGGCGTCGAGGCTGGCCTTGGCGCTCTTGACCGACAACTCATAGTCCGTGGGATCGATACGGGCTAGCACATCGCCTGTCGTCACATGCTGGCCGATGTCGACCAGACGCTCAGTGACCTTGCCCGAGATGCGAAAGCCGAGGTTCATTTCGGTACGGGCTCGCACCGAGCCGGAATAGGTGAGTTCGCGACTCTTTTCGGCCTGGCCGATCTCGACCACCTTGACCGGACGGATGATGTCCTGGACCTCGGTCTTCTCCTGGCTGCAGGCGGCGAGCCCGAGCGTGGCGACGATCAGGCCGGCGACCGGCAGCTTGCGGATGATGGAACTGGACAAAGACACTTTCGTACTCCCGACTGGAGATGAACGGTCGACACCGGCGCCCGGCGGGCGGCGGCTATTACTTCAGAGCCTTGATCGCGTAATCGATGAGATCGTCGGGCATCGCCCGATTGGTCTTGGCAAGGCACTGCGCCACCATTTGCGGGTGGCACAGAATGACGGTGGCGGCGCCGAAGCAGCGCGATGCGATGACCGGATCCTGGTCGGCAAACTCGCCGGCCTCGATGCCCTCGCGGATGACCTCGGCAAACAGGTCGTGAATGCTGTCGATATGCTTGTCGATGACGCCCCAGTCGCGCTCGAGCGCGACGATGACCATTTCGTGGACCTTCTGGTCGTCGAGCATGACTTCCAGTGTCATCTTGTACTGCGCATGCACGTAGCGGCGCAGCCGCTCCTCGGCGCTGATCGGCAACCGGGAAATCTCGTAGGCCATGTTGTAGCTGGCGAGGAGCATGCGGCCGCAGACGGCCTGGTGGATTTCGACCTTGGAGGCGAAGAAACGGTAAATGTTGGCCGGCGACATGCCGAGTTCGCGGGCGATGTCGGCGACATTGGTCTTGCCGTAACCATAGTGCCGGAACAGGCGTTCGGCACAGTCGAGAATGCGAGTGACATTCTCCTGGCGGGTGGAGTCGGCCATTATGCTGGCGGCTTCGGACATGGCTCTCTGTCGATTAACGAGTGACGAATTTCAACTTTCGTCACTCGTAAATCGAAAAGAGGGAAGTGTCAATGCGAATTCGACGTACGCGTATAATTTGGTGACAGATGGTGACAGAGGGTGTGCGCGAACTCGACCTTGCGTGCCGTTGCGCTCTGGAACTAAGATCCGTTCGCCATTTCCCGCAGCTGAAACTTCTGGATCTTCCCCGTCGATGTCTTCGGGATCTCGGCAAAAATCACCGCCTTCGGCACCTTGAAGCGGGCGAGCAGCGCGCGGCAGTGTTCGATGATCTCGGCCTCGCTTGCCACCTTGCCGGGCTTCAGCTCGACATAGGCGACCGGCACCTCGCCCCATTTGTCGTCTGCCTTGGCGACGACGCCGCAGGACGCCACGGACGGGTGTTTGTAGAGGGCTTCCTCGACCTCGATCGATGAAATGTTCTCGCCGCCGGAGATGATGATGTCCTTGGAGCGGTCCTTGAGCTGGATGTAGCCGTCGGGATGCATGACGCCGAGGTCGCCGGAGTGGAACCAGCCGCCGGCGAAAGCCTCGTCGGTCGCCTTCCTGTTCTTCAGATAGCCCTTCATGACAATGTTGCCGCGGAACATGACCTCGCCGATGGTCTCGCCGTCGGCCGGCGTCTTCTGCATCGTCTCCGCGTCCATCACCGTCAGGCCTTCGAGTGCGGCATAGCGCACGCCCTGCCTGGCCTTTCTGGCGCTGCGTTCGCCCTTGTCGAGACCGTCCCAGGCGGTGTGCCATTCGTTGACGACCGCCGGGCCATAGGTCTCGGTCAGGCCGTAGAGATGGGTGACGGCAAAGCCGGCATCGGCCATGCCTGACAGCACGGCTTCCGGCGGCGGCGCGGCAGCGGTGTTGAAGGTAACGGTCTGCGGGAAGTGGCGCTTGTCCTCATCGCTGGCGTTGATGAGCACCGACATGACGACCGGCGCACCGCAAAGATGTGTGACGCCGTGGTCGGCGATGGCATCGTAGATCGGCTTCGGCCGCACCCAGCGCAGGCAGACATGGGTGCCGGCCTGGACGGCCATTGTCCATGGGAAGCACCAACCATTGCAGTGGAACATCGGCAGCGTCCACAGATAGACGGCGTGCTTGGCCATGCCGGCATGGATGGTGTTGGTGTAAGCCATCAGGGCAGCGCCGCGATGGTGGTAGACGACGCCCTTCGGATTGCCTGTCGTGCCGGAGGTGTAGTTGAGCGAGATGGCGTCCCATTCGTCGTCGGGCATCGACCAGGCGTAGCCCTGGTCACCGCCGGCGACGAACGCCTCATAGTCGATCGCGCCGATGCGCTCGCCCTTGGGATAGGGTGCATCGGCGGCATAGTCGGGATCGTCATAGTCGATGACCAGCGGCTTCACCTTGGCCAGTGCCAGTGCCTGTTTGACGACAGCGGAAAATTCGCGGTCGACGATGAGCACCTTGGTCTCGGCATGGTCGAGCTGGAACGCGATGACGGCGGCATCGAGCCTTGTGTTGAGCGAATGCAGCACCGCTTTGGCCATCGGCACGCCGAAATGCGCCTCCAGCATGGGGGGCGTGTTGGACAGCATGACGGTCACCGTATCACCCTTGCCGATGCCGCGCTTCGACAGCGCCGAGGCCAGCTTCAGCGAGCGCCGCCAGAAGGTGCGATAGGTGATGCGCTGGCTGCCATGGATGATGGCGACATGATCGGGATAGGTGCTTGCCGCCCGCTCCAGATAAGTGAGCGGCGTCAGCGGCTGATGGTTGGCGGCGTTCTTGCCGAGATCCTGCTCGTAGGGACTGCCCATCCCGTGCTCCCCGAATTTTCATTGTTGAGAACTTCTAACCACAGGTTCCCGCCACGTCACCATCGGCAATTCCCGACCGGGCACATTTGGCGCAATGATCGTCCAGATTCGATGGGCAAAGAGGTATCGTGTACCCACGCCAGTTTGACTTTTGTCGAGAGCCGTGAATAATGTCAGCCGAGGAGACGGCATGGCGATCCGACCGGCAGAACAGCTTATCCACAAGGCCGCATGGCTCTATTATGCCCATGGTCTGCGCCAGGACCAGGTCGCCAGCCAGCTTAACATTTCCCGCGCCTCGGTCGCCATGTATTTGCGCAAGGCGCGCGAGACCGGCATCGTCAACATCTCGACCTCGACGCAGCTGTTCACCGACGACGTGCTTGCGCGCCAGCTCGAGGACGCGCTCAAGCTTGATGCGGTGTGGATCGCGCCGGAGAATGCCTATGTCGTCGACCCTTCGACGGACGTTGCGGTGCTGGCGGCGGGCGTCTTTCTCGAACTGGTCAAGAAGGGCGACCGGATCGGCGTCGCCTGGGGCCGCACCGTCTACACTATCGCCGACGTCATGTCCTATGCCGACCTGCAGGACGTCACCGTTGTGCAGCTCTGCGGCAATCTCGGCGCGCCCTACTCCTACCGTCCCGACCAGTGCACGATGGAGATCGCCCGGCGGCTCAACGCCAAGGGCCTCAATTTCTACGCGCCGCTGGTGCTGACGACGGAATTGCTGGCGCATGGGCTGCGCGCCGAACCGGTGATCCGCGAACAACTGGCCGATATTGCCAACTGCGATCTGGCGCTCTATTCGGTCGGCACGGTCGATGGCGACAGCCATGTCGTCAAATGCGGCGCGCTCAGCCCCGGCGAGATGGGGCTGTTGCGCGAAGCGGGCGCCGCCGGAGTCGTTGCCGGCCAGATCATCGATGCCACCGGCAAGGCGCTCGACTGCAGCTACAACCGCCGCGTCATCTCGGCCTCGCTGTCGTCACTGCGCCAGATCGAAAAGCGGCTGATGGTGGTCCAGGAAGACAGCAAGTTCGAACCGCTGCTCGCAGCACTCGCCGGCGGACTCTGCACGCATCTGGTCGTCGGCGCCGGCATGGCGCGGCGGCTGCTCGAATATGCCGGAGCCAGCGCGGGGGCAAAAAAGGCTTCCTGACAAACGAAATCCTTGCAGCGGCGCATTGTCATCAAGGCGTCGCGGCACTCCTGTTCACAGCAACATCAAAGACAGCAAAGCGGACATAGCGACATGAAGAACCTTTGGAATGACGACGACGCGGAAAGACTGGTGGGCGATTATGCGAAAAAGGGCGTGGCCCGCGACCTCGCGTTGCGCGTCTACACCACCCGGCTGCTCGGCGGCGAGCCGCGGCTGGTGCTGCATGGCGGCGGCAACACTTCCTGCAAGACCAAGGCCATAGACCTCGTCGGCGACGAATGGGACGTGCTGTGCGTCAAGGGCAGCGGCTGGGACATGGGTGTGATCGAGCCGCAAGGCCTGCCGGCGGTCAAGCTCGGCGCGCTGCTGAAGGCGCGTGCGCTGGCCAGCCTCGCCGACGAGGACATGGTGGCGCTGCAGCGGGCGAACCTCATCGACCCCGCCTCCCCCAATCCATCGGTCGAGACGCTGCTGCACGCCTTCCTGCCGCATAAATTCGTCGACCACACGCATTCGACCGCGATCCTCGCCATCGTCGACCAGCCGGACAGCAAGCCGCTGATCAAGACCGTGTTCGGCGACAAGATGGGGTACGTGCCCTACATCAAGCCGGGCTTCGACCTCGCCAAGGTGGCCGCCGATGTCTACGACGCCGACCCCAGCGTCGAAGGCCTGATCCTCGACAAGCATGGCATCTTCACCTTCGGCGACGATGCGAAGCAGGCCTATGACCGCATGATCCATTATGTGAACGTGGCCGAAGACTATGTGGCGAAGAACGGCAAGCCGAAGACAGCGAAAGCCGCACTGCCGGCCAAGCTCGCAACGCCGGCAGCGATCGCGCCGATGCTGCGTGGCGCGGTCGCGGTGGCGCGTGGCGAAGGCCGCTTCGACCGCATGATCAGCGATTTCCGCACTTCGGACGCCATCGTCGATTTCATCAACTCGGCCGGCATTGCAGACTATGCCGGACGCGGCGTGTCGACGCCCGATCTGTCGATCCGCATCAAGACCGGACCGATGGCGGTTCCGGCGCCAGACGCCGACAAGGCCGGCGACTACAAGGCCGTCATCAAGAGCCATGTCGACGCCTTCGCCAACGACTACCGCGCCTATTTCGAAACCAATGACGCGCTGGACGACGTCGAGCGCACCATGCTCGACCCGATGCCACGGCTGACGCTGGTGCCGGGCCTCGGCATGTTCGGCCATGGCCGCACGCTGAAGGATGCGAAGATCGCATCTGATGTCGGCGAGATGTGGATCGAGGCGGTGCGCGGCGCCGAGGCCGTCGGCAGTTTCCATCCTCTATCGAAGGCCGATCTCTTCCCGCTGGAGTACTGGTCGCTTGAGCAGGCCAAGCTCGCCTCCAACAAGCCGAAGCCGCTGACCGGCCAGGTGGTGCTGATCACTGGCGGCGCCGGCGCGATCGGTGCTGCGACGGCAAAACTGTTCGCCGCCAATGGCGCGCATGCCGTCGTCGTCGATCTCGATGCGGCCAGGGCGGCCGAGGCGGCAAAGGCAGCCGGCAACAATTCGATCGGCGTCGGCGCCGACATCACCAACCCGGCCGAGCTGCGCGCCGCCTTCGACAAAGCTGTCGCTGTCTATGGCGGCGTCGACATTCTGGTCTCCAACGCCGGTGCCGCCTGGGAAGGCCGCATCGGCGAGCTCGACGATGCCCTGCTGCGCAAGAGTTTCGAGCTCAACTTCTTCGCCCACCAGTCGGCGGCGCAGAACGCGGTGCGCATCATGCTGGAACAGGGCACCGGCGGTGTGTTGTTGTTCAACACCTCCAAGCAGGCGGTCAACCCGGGTCCGAAATTCGGCGCCTATGGTGTGCCGAAGGCGGCGACGCTATTCCTGTCCCGGCAATATGCGCTCGACTACGGCGCGCACGGCATCCGCTCCAATGCGGTCAACGCCGACCGCATCCGCTCCGGCCTGTTGACCGACGCCATGATCGCCAGCCGTTCCGGCGCGCGCGGCGTGTCGGAGAAGGAATACATGTCGGGCAATCTGCTCGGACAGGAGGTGACGGCAGAAGACGTGGCGCAGGCCTTCCTGCACCAAGCATTGGCCGAACGCACCACCGCCGATGTGACGACGGTCGACGGTGGCAACATCGCCGCAGCGCTGCGCTAGACATAGACCTGGAGCGGTTCATCGTTCACCAAAACGACGAACCGCTCTCCCACCTGAAGGACTCCAGGCGGAGAACTGCTTTTGCAGGTCGTGCTGAAAAACTGCTCGAACTGGTCAAAATCCACTCCAATCCTTGGCCTATTGCTCGACCACTTTAGGGCGCGCCTTGTGTTTCGCATGCGAGCTCCGACCCTGATCCTTGGTGGAGTTGTCGATGGCTGCGAAGAGACTTCGTGTCGGCTTGCTGTTCGGCGGGCGCTCCGCCGAGCATGAGGTGTCGCTGCTTTCGGCAACCAATGTCATAGCCGCGCTGGACCCGGCGAAATACGACGCCGTTCCCATCTTCGTCACCCGCGAAGGCCAATGGCTGCTGAGCAATTTCAAGGACGGCGCGCTGGCGACACCGTCTGATGGGACGCAGCTTTGCCTGGCGCCGGGCGGGCATGGGCGGATGCTGGCGATCCCCGCCAAGGGTGCGCCGCACGACCTGCCTGCCATCGAATATGGTGTTCCGGTACTGCACGCCTGCATGGCGAGGACGGCGCGGTGGCTGGTGCGAGTCGGGCGGTCATGATGCAGGGGCAGATTCCTAACAGATATTGTTAGACCTTGTTGGATGCATTATAATGTGGGTATGAAAAACGAACCTATGCGCACCCTCACCATATCCCTCACCGCGCAGCAGATAGCTCGCCTGCAAAGCGCTATCGAAGGTGGCGGTTATGCTTCCAACAGCGAGATTGTCCGCGACGCCCTGCGCTTATGGGAGCAGCGCGAGGAATTGCGCACGCTCGAACTCCAGCACTTGAAGCGGGCCTATGCCGACGGGATGGGCAGCGGCAAGCCAGTGGCTGTCGACCCCACCGAGTTCATCGGCAGCCTGAAGGCAGAACGCCGCGCCCGTGGCTAGCTATAGGCTCACACCGCGCGCTTCGCAGGATTTGCGAGACATCTGGCACACCATCGCCGCCGACAATGAAAAGGCAGCAGACTGACTGTTGATGCGCATTTTCGAAAGACTGGAGCTGGCGGCGCAGCACCCCAAGATGGGCAGCGCACGGCCCGAGTTAAGCGCAACGGCCCGCGTGCTCGTCGAAGGCCGTTATATCATCATCTACGAGCCGCAGCCCGATGGTGTCTGTGGCGATTGTCCACGGGATGCGCGATCCAGACCATTGGTTGTAGGCCGGCAGGCTTACGATCAATATGAAAAGAGCGGCCCATGCCGCCCTTCGCATCTATCAGACGACCGATCCTACTTCGCGTTCGGGTTCGGCATCCAGGCCGGCATGGCGACATCGGCATGGGCGAATTGCGGCAGCTTGGCCGACAGGTCCTCCATGTTCTTGATGTCCTTGTCGATCAGGTCCTTCTGGGTGATCAGCGTCGGCGGCACGATGACGTTGTGGCCGGGATCTTCACCGGCGAGCAGCTGCGCCAGCGCGCGCACCGAGACCTGGCCGACGACGGCAGGGTTGGTGGCGGCGGTGGCGGCCCAGGCGCTGTCGGTCTCGCGCATGGCCGCGATGTCCGAGGTAGAGATGTCGGCGGAGTAGATCTTGATCTTCTTGTTCAGCCCCGCCTCGTCGACGGCGATCTTCACACCCTTGGCGAACTCGTCATAGGGCGCGAACATCACATTGATGTCGGGATGCGCCTGCAGCACCGACCGCGCCTGGTTGGCGACCGAGTTGGCGATCGGGTTGTCGAGCGTGCCGAACATCGCGACTTCCTTGATGCCGGCATGTTTCTTCTTCACGTCGACCCAGGTCTCGTTGCGGCGGTCGAGCGGCGCGATGCCAGCGACATAGACATAGCCGGCGTTCCAGCTCTCGCCATTGTCCTTGACCGCCTGCTCGAGCGCCAGGCGCGCAAGGTCCTTGTCGGACTGTTCGATCTGCGGGATCTTGGGGTTTTCGACATTGACGTCGAAGGCGACGACCTTGATGCCGGCATCGACCGCGCGCTGGGCGGCGTCCTTCATCGATTCCGTCAGCCCGTGCTGGATGATGATGCCCTGCACGCCGAGTGCGATGGCCTGGTCGACCATGTCGGATTGAAGGGCGGCGTCCTGGCGGCTGTCGAGCACGCGCAGATCGATGCCGAGCGCCTTGGACTGGGACTCGACGCCCGAGAGATAGGCCTGGAAGAAATCGCCGGTCGAGAGATAGCGCACCAGCGCGATCTTGACGCCGGGCTTGTCGAACGGCGCCGGCTTGTCGGCGGCAAAGGCCGGGACCTGCATCAGCATTGTTGCGCCGGCCAATCCGAGCGCGACCTTCCCCAAAAGTCGTCTTGTGATGTTCACGTTCTTTCCTCCGTTTGTTGAACCCAAAACTGTCCCGGCAGCCATTCTATCTCCTGCCCCGGCCGGAAAGGGCGAAGGTAAAGACAAGGGCGACGACGAGAACCACGCCCTTGACGAAATCCTGCGTGTAGTAAGGCGCGTTCATCATCGTCAGGCCTTGCAGCAGGATGCCGACGAACAGCGCGCCGATGGCGGTGCCGAAGGCGTTCGGCTTGGCGGCGCCGAGCACCGCGTAGCCGATCAGCGCCGCGGCAACCGCATCGAGCAGCAGATTATTACCCGACGCGATGTCACCGCGTCCAAGCCGTGCGGCCAGCAAAATCCCGCCGATCGAGGCAAAAACTCCTGAAATGACGTAGGCCCAGATTTTGTATGCCTTGACAGGCGCGCCGGCGAGTTCGGCGGCCCGTTCATTGCTGCCCACCGCATACATCATGCGGCCGAAGCGTGTGTATTCGAGGAAGAACCAGATCAGCACGGCGAGCACGATCAGCACGACCACGGAGACCGGAATGAGGTTCGGGATGAAGAAGTCGAAGCGGTGGCGGCCGAGCGCCAGGAAGGCGTCGGAGAATTTGCCGTTGGCGACCGAGCCGTCCGGCATTGTCATACCGGTGGCGATGGAGCGTCCTTCAGTCGGGATGCGCTGGAGGCCGACGAGCAGGAACATCATGCCGAGCGTCGCCAGCAGATCGGGCACGCGCATATAGACGATCAGCCAGCCATTGATGAGGCCGACAAGGGCGCCGATGAGCAGGCAGATGAGGACAGCGACGACAACGTTCTGCTCCAGCACCACCATGACATAGGCAGCCGCCATCATGGCCGATGTGGCAACCGAGCCGATCGAGAGATCGAAGCCGCCGACAACCAGTGTGGCGGTGACGCCCAGCGCCAGCACGCCGGTGATGGCGACCGACTGGAAAATGAAGACGGCACTTTGCGGCGAGACGAACCCGTCGGCGGCGATGGCGAAATACGCGATCAGCCCGAACAGAAGCACGATGAACCCGTAGCGGATAGCGTAATCGCGCAGCGTCATTCAGCGCCCGCCGTCAATACCCAACTCAAACCCGTGCACTCCATTCCAACCCTCAGTTCTTCAATCATCGTGGCTCAGGCCGCACTGTGCAACGGCCCGCCCGCGACTTCGGCCAGCAGACGGTCGAGATCGACATCGGCGTTGCGGTGTTCGCCGACGATGGTCTGCTCGGACATCACCAATATGCGATCGGCCGTCTCCAGTGCCTCGTCGAGTTCGGTGACGAACAGCAGCGTGGCGCGGCCATTGGCGCTGGCCCTCAGCTTGGCGGCGATGTCGCGCCTGGCGGAGATATCGACGCCCTGGAACGGTTCGTCGAGAATGAACAATCGGGCGTCCTGCGCCATCCAGCGGGCCACCATCACCTTCTGCTGGTTGCCGCCCGACAGAGTGGTCATGTCGTCCTTCTCCGAGCGGCAGACGATGCCGAGATCCTCGATCTGCCGGCGGGCAATAGTGCGTTCAAGGCCGCGTTTGAGAACTGAAAAGCGCGACATGCGCTTGTGGAAGGGCAGGCTGATGTTTTCCTGGATGTTGAAGCCGCCGACGATGCCGTTTTCGCCACGGTCCTTGGCGACCAGAAACACGCCGGCGGCGATGGCTTCGCCCGTCGACCCAGGCGCATAGGGCTTGCCATATAAAGTCATCGTACCGGACAGCGGCTTGCGCAGGCCGAACAGCGTCTCGGCGAGCGCTGTCTTGCCGACGCCGACGAGGCCGGTAATGGCAACGACCTCGCCGTCGCCGAGAGTCAGCGAGAATGGCCGGGCACCAGGGGCGATGCGGAAGGCATCGACGGTCAGGATCGGCTCGGCAGAACTCCTGGCTTCGATGCGGTCAAGATGGATCTTGCGGCCGAGCATGGCGTTAACGGCGCCCTCATAGTCGAGAGGCTTGCTATCGAAGACGCCTGAGATGACGCCATCGCGCATCGAGACGATGCGGTCGGCCAGCCGCCTGATATCCGACATGCGATGCGAGATGTAGAGGATGGCGACGCCCTGCTCGCGCAAGCGGTCGAGCAGCGCAAACAACCGGTCGGCCTCGGCGCTGGACAGCGACGAGGTCGGCTCGTCGAGGATCAGCACTTTCGGCTGGTGCGCCATGGCGCGCGCGATGGCCACCATCTGGCGATCGGCCAGCGACAGGTCGCTGATGCGGGCCTTGAGGTCGATGGCGAGCCCCATGCGGTCGGCCACCGCTTTGGCTTCGCGGCGCACCCGGCCGGGGTTGAACAGCAGCGGCGCGCCCTTGCCGGTCAACCGGTCGAGCGTCAGATTGGTGGCGACATCGAGATCGGCGACGACGCCGTCATTGATGTTTTGGTGCACGGTAACGACACCGGCGCGGATCGCCTCTGCCGGCGTGTTCGGCGCAAAGTTGCCGCCAGCGAGGTGCATGATGCCGCCTTCATGGTCGTAGACGCCGCTGATGATCTTGACGAGGGTGGACTTGCCGGCGCCGTTGGCGCCCATCAGCACGGTGATCTCACCGGCATGCAGTTCGAGCGAGACGCCGCCAAGCACCTCGATATGGCCGAAGGATTTCCTCAGCCCGTCCACGCGGAACACGGCATCATTGCCCATTCGTTCCTCCCTGAAGATGACGCTATGGGCTACGTCATCAATTGTCAACTCGATTGACAATTGCCAGTCAGCTTCCTAGCTTGGCCTCACCGCCATCGCTCCACTATGATTGGAGCGAGCAAGCGGGAGGGTGAGGAATGACTGCGAAATTGCCGTTTGAAGCACTGTCGGTGGAGACGCTTGCAACGCGCCTCGGTACGAACGAAGCGCTGTGCGCCAAAATCGGCAAGGGCCCTTGGAAGGTGCGCGAGGTCGGCGACGGCAATCTGAACCTCGTCTTCATTGTCGAAGGCGGCTCGGGTGCGGCCGTGGTCAAGCAGGCCCTGCCCTATGTTCGCCTCGTCGGCGACAGCTGGCCGTTGCCGCTCAAACGCTCCTTCTTCGAGTATCACGCGCTGACGCGGCAAGAGGCGCGCGCGCCGGGCTCGGTGCCGGCGATCCTCCATTTTGACGAAGCCCAGGCGCTGATCATCATGGAATATCTGGCGCCGCCGCACATCATCCTGCGCCGTGCCCTGATCGACGGCCGCGAGTTGCCAAATATCGCCCGCGACATCGGCCTGTTCATGGCCCGCACTTTGTTCCGCGGCTCTGATCTCTCCATGCCCACCAAGGACCGCAAGGCCGACCTGGCGCTGTTTGCCGACAATGTCGAGCTCTGCGGCATCACCGAAGACCTGGTGTTTTCCGACCCATATTTCGATGCCAAGCTGAACCGGCACACCTCGCCGCAGCTCGACGGCCTGGTTGCCGAACTGCGCGCCGACCGCGACCTCAAGGTCGAAGCGCAGCGGCTGAAGCATATCTTCGCCGCCAACGCCGAGACGCTGCTGCATGGCGACCTGCATTCGGGCTCGATCATGGTCACCGACACCGAGACGCGGATGATCGATCCGGAGTTCGCCTTCTACGGTCCGATGGCCTTCGATGTAGGCATGCTGCTCGCCAATTTCTGGATGTCCTACTTCTCGCAGCGCGGCCATGAACAGAAGGGCAAGCGTGACGCCATGCGTGCCTATCTGCTCGGGGTGACCAACGACACCTGGACGGTGTTCCGCGCCGAGTTCTCGCATCTATGGCGCACCGAGCGCACCGGCATGCTTTACCAGAAGAGCCTGTTCGAGGATCAGGGCGACATTCTCGCCTCGGAGCAGGCGCTCGACCATGTGCTGCACCAGATCTGGACCGACCTCTTGGGCTTTGCCGGCATCGAGGTGCACCGGCGCATCCTCGGCCTCGCCCACAATGCCGATTTCGAGACCATCGAGGACGAGGATCTGCGAGCCTCCTGCGAGGCCAAGGCGCTGAAATTCGGCCGTCACATCGCCGTCAACCGGCGCCAGATTCACGGCATGGACGAGGTCAATAATCTGGCCGCTTTGATCGAACGGGAGAGCAGGATTTGAACGTCGGCGAGCGCCACTACCGCACCATCTGGCTGAGCGACGACCAGCGTTCGGTCGAGATCATCGACCAGCGCTGGCTGCCGCACGAGTTCCGGGTCGAGACGATCGGGAGCGTTGCCGGCATCGCCACCGCGATCCGTGACATGTGGGTTCGTGGCGCGCCGCTGATTGGCGTCACCGCGGCCTACGGCGTCGCCATCCAGATGGCGGACGATCCGTCTGACGAAGCGCTCGACGCGGTCTGGGAGACGCTGCACAAGACGCGGCCGACTGCGATCAATCTACGCTGGGCGCTGGACGAGATGCGGCGGTTCCTCAGGCCGATCGTATTGGGACAGCGCGCGGAGGCGGCCTATAAGCGCGCTGCCGAAATCGCCGACGAGGATGTCGATCTCAATCGCGCCATCGGCGAGAACGGGCTTGCCATCATCAAGGAGATCGCGGCACGCAAGAAGCCGGGCGAGCCGGTCAACATCCTCACCCACTGCAACGCCGGTTGGCTGGCGACGGTCGATTACGGCACCGCCACGTCGCCGATCTATCTCGCCGTCGAGGCCGGCATTCCGGTCCATGTCTATGTCGACGAGACGCGCCCGCGCAACCAGGGCGCCCAGCTGACCGCCTGGGAGATGGCCGGCCACGGCGTGCCGCACACGCTGATCGTCGACAATGCCGGCGGCCATCTGATGCAGCGTGGCGCGGTCGACATGGTGATCGTGGGCACCGACCGCACCACGGCCAATGGCGACGTCTGCAACAAGATCGGCACCTATCTCAAGGCGCTCGCCGCCTCCGATAATGAGGTGCCCTTCTACGTCGCTCTGCCCTCGCCGACCATCGACTGGACGGTGGGTGATGGCCTGACCGAAATCCCGATCGAGGAACGCTCCGGTGACGAGGTGTCGCTGGTCTGGGGCAAGACGGCGGACGGCAAGATTGCGCAGGTGCGGGTTTCGCCCGAAGCGACGCCGGCGGCCAATCCGGCGTTCGATGTGACGCCGGCACGGCTCGTGACGGGGCTGATCACCGAGCGCGGTGTGGCCAAGGCTTCGCGCGAAGGGTTGAAGGCGATGTTCCCCGAACGCGGATAATCTCCCCCCTTGAAGGGGAGATGTCGCCAAAGGCGACAGAGGGGGTCGGTGCGTCCTGAAGCGTTGACTTTCATCTGCCGCAAGGAGGTCGCACCCAGTCGAACCGACCCCCTCTGGCCTGCCGGCCATCTCCCCTCATGGGGGGAGATTAGCGCCTCACCGGCTGGCTACCGAATTTCGGCCATGCAACAAGAATTGCGGCCTCGATGGCCGCTGACGGTTGCGGTTCTGGCGAAATCCGGCCAGAAGCATCTAGGCCGGCAACCGGCCGGCCCGCGACGTTGCGCTTGAAACCAGATACGGGAGACTATTGGGTGGCTCGCATAACACTGAGACAATTGCTCGACCACGCCGCCGAATACGGCTACGGCGTACCCGCCTTCAACATGAACAATATGGAACAGGGCCTCGCCATCATGGAGGCGGCCGAGGAGACCAAGTCGCCGGTCATCCTGCAGGCCAGCCGCGGCGCCCGCGCCTACGCCAATGACGTGGTGCTGGCCAAGCTGATCGACGCGCTGGTCGAAATCCACCCCGACATCCCGGTCTGCATGCATCTCGACCATGGCAACAACGAAGCCACCTGCGTCACCGCCATCCAGTACGGCTTCACCTCGGTGATGATGGACGGCTCGCTGAAAGAGGACGGCAAGACGCCGGCCGACTATGCCTACAATTCCGGCATCACCCGGCGCGTCGTCGACATGGCGCATTGGGGCGGCGTGTCGGTGGAAGGCGAGATCGGTGTGCTCGGTTCGCTTGAGAGCGGCGGCGGCGAGCAGGAAGACGGCCACGGCGTCGAAGGCGCCATCAGCCACGACCAGCTCTTGACCGATCCGGAACAGGCGGTCGAGTTCGTCAAGGACACCCATGTCGATGCGCTGGCTGTCGCCATGGGCACCAGCCACGGCGCCTACAAATTCTCACGCAAGCCGGACGGCGCGGTGCTGGCGATGAACGTCATCGAGGAAATCCACCGCCGCCTGCCCAACATGCATCTGGTCATGCACGGCTCGTCCTCGGTGCCCGAGGACCTGCAGGAAATCATCAATAGATATGGCGGCCAGATGAAGCCGACCTGGGGCGTGCCGGTGGAAGAGATCCAGCGCGGCATCAAGCACGGCGTGCGCAAGATCAACATCGACACCGACAACCGCATGGCGCTGACCGGCGCCATCCGCAAGGTGCTGACCGAAAACCCGAGCGAGTTCGATCCGCGCAAATACCTGACGCCGGCCATGGCCGCGATGCGCAAACTGTGCAAGGAGCGCTTCGAGCAGTTCGGCACCGCCGGCAATGCCCAGAAGATCAAGCCGCTGCCGGTAGCTGAGATGGCCAAGCGCTACAAGTCGGGCAGCCTTGATCCGAAGTTTGGGTGAAGTCCCCTGGCGCCTCTTCCTTCTCCCCTTGTGGGGAAGAAAGAAGAGCTATTGACATAAAAAAGGCCGGGCGCGAAAGCAGCCCGGCCAAAAGAAGGTCAAGAACCTTCAGAGGGGAACACCGTTCGGTGGAATGGGAGGAAACCGCCGAACGATAATTCCTATATGCGCGCATTCGCTGCGGTTGGCGACGAACGGCTTTCTAAAACAATGCGGGATGCGGAAATTTCGTTCTTGTCTTCCAAGATTTCAGCCGGCTGAGCGCCGGTTTCCAGGAGATCGGCGTAGTGCCGGCGCGCCACGTCGGGATGCGAGCGCAGGCGGCTCTTCAGCACATTGGTACCGACATTGCGAAACAGCGGATTGTCGGGATCGCTGGCCGGACCCCGCGCCTCGGCCGCCAGTTCCTCGGGCAGGTTGAGCAGCGGGATCGTGGCGTCGAGCCGGGCGCTGAAGAAGAAGGGCACCGAAATCCGCTCGACACCGGCCGGTGGCGTTACCACGCGGTGGACCGTTGCTCTCAGATACCCGTTGGAGGCCAGCTCGAGCAGTTCGCCGATGTTGATCACCAGCGTGTCGGGCAGCGGATCGACGTCGACCCAGGCACCGTCATATTCGACCTGCAGCCCCTTGCTCTCGTCCTGCAACAGAAGCGTCAGGAAACCGCCATCCTTGTGCGCGCCGACGCCTTGGTTGTCGCCGGTGGCGTCGCGGCCGGGGTAGCGCACGATCTTCATGCGATGGTTGGGCTCGGCCCGGTAGACGGGATCGAAGGCGTCCTCGGCCTGATCGAGCGACAAAGCGAAGGCCCGGAGCAGCCGGATCGCCACCGCCGTCGCCTTGGCCTGCCATGCGAGTAGCGCCGGCTTCAGCTCGGGCAGCGTGGCCGGCCACTGGTTGGGCCCTTGCAGCCGCGTCCAGGCGGGCACGCCGGGGCCTTGTTCGATGGCCGGGCGTTCGACGCCGATGTCGAGCTGTTCGCGCCAGTCGGCCTTGCCTTTGGTCAGCTCGCCGCCGGCGCGCGTATAGCCGCGGAACTGCGAGGACTTCACCATTTCGATCGCCAGTTTGTCGGCTTCCGGCAAGGCAAAGAACCGGCGCGAGGCGTCGAGCACTTCTGCGGTATCCGCAGCCGATATGCCGTGGCCGGTCAAATAGAAGAAGCCGACATCGCGCGCGGCCGTGCGCAGGTCGAAGAGAAACGTTCGCCGCTCGGAAGCGCCCTGTTCGAGACGGCCGAGATCAAGCACGGGTACGATCCTGGGCATGGTCAAGCTCCTTGTTCCGCTGTCACGGTGGCACGCAGGCCGGTCCGATCAAAGCAACGCGCAATCCAATCTCGGCGCCGATAGAGAAAGCCGGCGCTGCGTTTGGCAGCCTGCCGGCAAATAACGTTCGTGGCGCTCATCCGCGCCGGTCCAGCCTGGCGACCAGCCGGTCACCGACCCACTGGATGCCGCAAACGAGGATGATCAGCACAATGACCACGGCGACCATGACGCTGGTCTCAAAACGCTGGTAGCCGTAGCGGATGGCGAGGTCGCCAAGCCCGCCGGCACCGATGGCGCCGGCCATGGCCGAGGCGCCGATCAGGGTCACCAGCGTCACCGTGAAACCAGCAACGATGCCGGGCAAAGCTTCGGGCACCAGCACCTCACGGATGATCGTCCAGCGGTTGCCGCCCATGGCGCGCGCCGCCTCGATCAGGCCGCGATCGACCTCGCGCAGCGACACTTCGGCGATGCGGGCATAGTAGGGCGTCGCCGCAATCGACAACGGCACGATCGCCGCCCAGGTGCCGATCGAGGTGCCGACGATCAGCCGCGTCACCGGGATCAGCGCCACCAGAAGGATGATGAAAGGCACCGAGCGGAAGCCGTTGATGACGGCGCCGAGCGCGCGGTTCACCCACAGGCTTTCGGCAATGCCGCCGCGCTCGGTGGCAATCAATGCCA
Organism: Mesorhizobium sp. P160219; assembly: GCF_057786095.1. Taxonomy (NCBI): domain Bacteria; kingdom Pseudomonadati; phylum Pseudomonadota; class Alphaproteobacteria; order Hyphomicrobiales; family Phyllobacteriaceae; genus Mesorhizobium; species Mesorhizobium sp. P160219. Next base: position 2,592,042 of record NZ_JBYNWG010000001.1, on the reverse strand, counting down.
GGCCGAGCGGCAGCCCGAAGACGAGCGAGATGAGGCCCGATGCCGCCGTCATCAGGACCGTCTCCCAGATCGAGCGCAGCAGAAGTTCAAACAGAACCGGCGACATGGCCAAGCACCTCCACCCGTGCGTCGCGGGCCTTCAGGAATGCGATTACTTTGGACAGATGTTTCGGATCGTTGCCCGCGACCGCAAGGAACAGCGTGCCGACCGGCTGCTGCTGGACATGGTCGATGCCACCATGGACGAGGCGGAACCGTCCCGGCACGGCCACCGCAAGATCGGACAGCAGCGGACCGCGCGCGGCCTCACCTGCGACGTCGACCCTGAGGATGAGCTCGGCGCCGCCTCCGGGAGCAAGCCGGCCGGCAATCTCGGCCGGCAGTTGCGGGCGGATGCCGCCGAGCAGGCTCCTGGTGATTTCGGAACGCGGCTCGGCAAAGACCGACCACACCGGGCCTTGTTCGACGATGCGCCCGGCATCGATCACCGCGACGCGGTCGGCGATCGAGCGGATCACCTCCATCTCGTGGGTGATGAGCAGGATGGTGAGGCCGAGCTGCCGGTTGATGTCTTTCAGCAAGGCCAGGATGGAGCGCGTCGTCTCCGGATCGAGCGCTGAGGTCGCCTCGTCGGACAGCAGCAGCGCCGGCCGCGCGGCCAGCGCCCTGGCGATGCCGACGCGCTGCTTCTGGCCGCCCGACAGCGAGGACGGATAGGCCTTCGCCTTCTCCGACAGGCCGACGAGGTCGAGCAATTCGGCGGCGCGCGCCAGCCGTTCGGCCTTTGGGCGGCCCTCGATCTTCAGCGGCAGCGCGACATTGTCCTCCACGGTCTTGGCCGACAGCAGATTGAAGTGCTGGAAGATCATGCCGATGCGACGCCGCAGCGGCTGCAATTCACGCTCGCCGAGCCGGCCGATCTCGCGGCCCTCGATGAAGACGTCGCCGGAGTCCGGCCGCTCCAGCCCGTTGAGGCAGCGGATCAGCGTCGACTTGCCGGCGCCGCTGCGGCCGATGATGCCGAGGATCTCGCCCTTGCGCACCGTCAGCGAGACGCCGTCGAGCGCAGGCGTCGCGCCAAAGCGGCGCTTGAGGTCGACCAGGCGTACGACATCTTCTTGCCCGGCCGATATATTGACCGGACCGGATGCCTCGGCCGTGACGTGCTGGTTCATCTCACTGTCCGTTTCAACGCTCGACAAAATGCGACAGCGACCCGCTCAACAGCGGGCCGCCTGCTCCTGACAACCAGGCGCCAATCAATAGGCGCTGATCCCGGTGCCCTTGTAGACCTTGTCGAACTCGGCCTTGACCGCCTCGTTCTGGTAGGACGCGACCAGCGTCTTCACCCACGCCTCGTTCTCGTTGCCGGATTTCACGGCGATGAAGTTGCGGTAGGGGTTGTCGGCCACTGGCTCCTGGGCGATGCGGTTGTCCGGGCCGAGACCGCTCTTCAGCGCCCAGTCGGTGTTGACGACAGCCGCGTCGAGATCCTCGACCGAGCGCCCGACAATGCCGGCATCCAGTTCCTTGATGACGACCTTCTTCGGGTTCTCGGCAATGTCGGCGGTGGTCGCCAGGATGCCGGTGCCGTCCTTCAGCTTGATCACGCCTTCGTTCTGCAGAACGCGCAACGCGCGGCCCTCATTCGAGGGGTCGTTGGGCAAGCCGATGACGGCGCCTTCGGGCAGGTCGGCAACCTTGGTGTATTTCTTGGAGTAGAGGCCGATCGGCCAGACGCCGGTGTAGCCGACGCGCACGATGTGGTACCCTTGGGTCTTGATCTGGTTGTCGAGATAGGGCTGGTGCTGGAAGGCGTTGGCGTCGATCTCGCCGCGCTCGAGCGCCTCGTTGGGCTGGGTGTAGTCGTTGAACACCACGGTCTCGACGGTCAGGCCTTTTTCGGCGGCCTGGGCGACGACGACGCGCCAGACATCCTCATCCTCGCCGCTGATGATGCCGACCTTGATAGACTTCTTGTCCTCGGCGAAGGACGGCGTCGGCTGAGCCAGACCGGCAAGCGTGACGGCCGAGGCAAAAAGTGCCGCAAGGGCAGCTCGCCGGCTGATGGCTGAAAAAAGAAGAGAGCTGGAAGCGTTTCCGCGTTCGGACATTGTCGATCCCTCGTAATCCTGAAGTCATTGCGGCGAGGTGGAATACCAAGCCTTGACGACATCATCGGCAATGCTGCTTGCCGGATCAAAGAACCGCATTTCTTCTCAAACACGAAGCCGGGAATATTCTCTCAAAGATTTCGCAATTGCGAGAACGGTCACGCCGGACCGGTCAGAATGTCTCGACAAAGGGCCGCAGCTCGACCTCGAAGCTCCAGGCGCTGCGATGCTGGCGATGGGTCGCGAGATAGGTCTGCGCGATCGCATCGGGCGACAGCTGGCTGTCCGGTCGCTCGGGCTTCGTCCCGACCGGCTCGATCTGGCCGTCGATAATGAAATGGGCGACATGGATGTTCTTCGGGAAGAGTTCGCGCGCCATCGACTGAGCCAGACCGCGCAGGCCGAATTTCGGCATGGCAAAGCCGGCGGAGTTGGGAAAGCCCTTGATGCTGGCGGAGGCGCCGGTGAAAAGAATCGAACCGGAGCCGCGCGCAAGCAGCCGCCGCGCCGCTTGCTGGCCGACCAGGAAGCCGCCATAGGCGCCGACAAGCAAGGCTTGTTTGACCGCATCGGGATCGACCTCGGCGATCGGGCCGCGCGTGCGGCCGCTGGCATTGAAGACGGCAAGGGCCAGCGGGCCTTGCTTGTCGGCGGCGTCAAACAGGCCGGCGACGGAGGCCGGATCGGCGACGTCGGTTTCGACGGCCAGCGCGCCGGTTTCCCCGACCAGCGCCGCGAGTTTGGCCGTGTTGCGGGCGGCCAGCACCACACGATAGCCTTCCGTGGTGAGAAGGCGTGCCAAAGAGGCGCTCAGGCCCGCACCCGCGCCGGCGATCACTGCGACTTCGGATGCCATGTCGTTTCTCCTTGGCGATGACGTGTTCGTCTCATAGCTGGCGTCTTGAGCGGCGAGACGCAAGAACGACGTTGCTCGATTTTCGCTGTTCGGTGAAAAACCCTGCCGGCAGGTTCGGAGCAATCGACCGCGGCCAGGGTCTTGCCTGGCGAGACAATCCGTCCGACAGGTGATTGCGTTGGAATCGCAAACGGTGTCGCAAGGGAGTCGACCGTGGAACCAATCTGGGCCGTCGGCCTGATGACCGGCACCGTGCTTGACGGCAATATCGACGTGGCGCTGATCAAGACCGATGGCGAGCGGATCGCCGATTTCGGCACCTATACGCTGGCCCCCTACCCCGCAGCGATCCGTGCCTTGCTGGAGGAGACGCTGCGTCAGGCCCGGGTGTGGAATTTCGACGGGCCGGAGCCGGCGATCTTTGCCGAAGCCGAGGAGGCGCTGACGCGGGCGCAGTCGGCGGCGGTGAAGGACCTTGTCGAAAGCTACGGCCTGACCATGGGCGATATCGGCGTGGTCGGTTTTCACGGCCAAACCGTGCTGCATCGTGCCCCGCAACCCGGGCGGCGCGGCGATACGCGCCAGTTGGGCGATGGCGCGCTGATGCATTCCATTTTGGGCGCCAAGGTCGCCTATGATTTCCGCTCGGACGATGTGCGCGCTGGCGGCCAGGGCGCACCACTGGCGGCTGCCTACCACGCGGCGCTTTTGAGGGAAGCCGACGCCAGCGGGGACACCGCTGTGCTCAATCTCGGCGGTGTCGGCAACGTCACTTGGTGGGACGGCAAGGACAACATCGTCGCCTTCGACACTGGCCCGGCCAACGCGCCGCTCAACGATTTCATCAAGGCAAACGGCCTCGGCGAGATGGACCGCGACGGCGCACTGGGCGCGGCCGGCACCGTCGATGAAGTGCGGCTGGCCAAATTGCTCCAGCATCCGTATCTGACCAAGCCCTATCCGAAATCGCTCGACCGTTTCGACTTCGGCGCCGCCATGGCCGACGGCCTCGGCGCAGAGGATGGGGCGGCGACGCTGACGGCCTTCACCGTCTCGGCCGTCGGCAAGGCGCTCGATTTGTTGCCGCGCCGGCCGAAGCGGCTGGCGGTCAGTGGCGGCGGCCGCCGCAACCCGACGATGATGGCGATGCTGGCGAGGCGCGCCAACGTCGAGGTTGTGCAGGCCGAGACACTGGGCTGGAAAGGCGATGCGGTGGAGGCCGAATGCTTTGCCTTCCTTGCCGTGCGCGTGCTGCGCGGCCTGCCGATCAGCTTTCCCAGCACCACCGGCGTGCCGCGGCCGATGCAAGGCGGGCGGCTGGCAGGTTAGAGCTTCTTCTGCAGGAAGATGCGGCTGCGGCCGACGGGAAAGTCAGGCAGTTCGCCGAAGCGCCGGTAGCCTTGCCGCTCATAGACTTTGGCCGCTGTCGGATTGAACGTATCAATCCAGGCGTTTTGGCAGCCGCGCTTGACCGCTTCCTCCTCGGCAGCGCCCAGCATGTCGCCGGCCATATGCCGGCCGCGCAGGCGTTCGTCGACCCACAGCCACTGCACATAGAGCCAGCCCCAGGCGGTGTATCCCGAAATGCCGGCGACGACAGCGCCGTGCTCATCACGAACGAAGACGGCGATCGGCTTGCGGCCGGAGGGGCCGACATCGCCGTCATTGAACGCCGTCAGCCGCTCGGCCAGGAAGGCGAGGTCGTCTGACGAGGGGTCGGCAGTGGTTTCAAGCGTCGTCTTCATCCGGGCGGGGCTCGCATGGCAAGCCAAGCTCTAGCGAAGGACGGGATGAGAACGCAAGCTTTACGGCTTGATGGGCAGCGGCGATCGCCATGACCCCGCTGCTGCCGCAACCAGCATCAGCACGGCGGCGACGATGGCGCAGATGGCAAAGCCGAACGATGAATAAAGCGGCCCGAAGCTGGTGGTGCCGATGAAGACGGCGAGGTAGGTGACCGAGCTGTTCAGGCCCATGATGGTGCCACGGCGCGACGGATCGAGCGCGGTAAGGCGCATCACCAGCACGTTCAGGCCGAAATGATTGGCAAGGCCCCAGATGGCGATCATAGCCAGGATCAGCACGAAATTGCTGCTTGCGAGCGCGATCGCGACATAGACGACGGCGACCAGCAGATAGGCGAAAGGCATGACGCGCCGTGCGCCGATGCGGTCGATGACGCCGTCGAGGAAGGCCGCGGCGCCGAAGCCGGCGCCGTAGGCGAGTGCGGCCAGCGCATTGGCGCTGACGGGCTCGCCCAGATCCTGGTGCAGATGATCGCCGAGATAGCCGTAGACGCCGTAAAAAGCGGTCATGAAGGCGGTGCAGGCGATGAGCAGCGGCACGATGCCCGGAATGGCCAGCGCAACGAACGGCGACGGCGCCGGGCCGCTCTTCCTGACGTCGCTGAGCGAGGTCATCGACAAGGCAGCAAGCGCAATGGCGGAAAGCACCGCGACGGCGGCGAAGACGGCGCGCCAGTGCACGAGATCGGCAAGCACGGCCGACAGCGACACGCCGGCCACCATGGAGACCGTCCAGCCGGTCAGCACGACGCCGATCGTGCCGCTTTCGCGGCCGGGCGGCGCAATTGCCGCTGCACTGGCATAGATGGCCGGCATGGCGACGCCGGCGGCGATGCCGGCGACGGCCTGGGCCGCGACCAGCATGATCACCGTCGGCGCCAGCGCGCTGGCGAGAAGCCCGACCGTCAGCAACAGCAGAGCGCCCTGCAGCATGCGGCGGGCGCCGACGCCGTCGATATAGCGGGCGAGGAACAAAGCGCTGGCGGAAGTGCCGAGACCGAAGGCAGCCGACGCGGCCATCACCGCCGGCACGCTGGTGCCGAAGGATGCGGCGACTGCCGGAGCAATTGGACCCAGGACCAGCGAGTTCGAGCCGATGACGGCGATGCAGCCGGTCAGGAGATAGGCCAGCGCCGGGATCGGCTGATGGAGCGTTGCAGCTTGATGCGCGTTCGTCATCGGGTCATAATGGCCGAACTGAATTCCGCGACAACAAGGAATTTCGATATGGACGAAGAAACAGATGGGGTTCTGCAGAATAAGGTAGCTCCCCGAGAGCTCGACGCAATCGACCGAAAAATATTAGGCGTGCTGGTCGAGGATGCGACGATCAGCTACGCCGAACTTGGCGAACGCGTCTGCCTGTCGCCGCCGGCGGCGCATGAGCGGGTCAAGCGCCTGCGGCGCAGCGGCGCCATCCGCGGCACGGCTGTGATCATCGACCCGAAGGCGGTGAAAAAGCCGCTGCTCACCTTCGTGCATATCGATACCAAGGGCTGGGGCAAGACGCCGGAGCTGATGGCCGTTTCGCAATATCCTGAGGTCGAGGAAATCCATTCGGTGGCCGGCGACACCTGCCTGCTGCTCAAGGTCCGCACCGAGGACACCAGGGCGCTCGAAGGCCTGCTGGCGCGTCTCTACGAAACGCCCGGCTTCACCTCGACGCGAAGCTATGTCGTGCTGTCGACCTATCTCGAGCGCCCGGTGCAGCCCGAGATCACCGCGCAATGGCCGACGCCCCGGCATATGGCCACGCCGTTGTACTGATCTGCGCTATCTTCGTCTTGCCGGGGCCACAACAATCCTTCACAAACGGCACCCTATATTGATGCCAGGCATTGATTTGGGGTGACGAGAGGCGCGGCTTGGAATTCGAACTGAAAACCATCGAGGCGCTGGCCCCCGATCAGGCGTCGCTAAGCGCCGCCTCGAAGCTCACCAAGCGCTCGAACTGGCCGCGGCTGGAGAAGAACGAGCAGCAGGCGCTGATCTGGGGCGAATGCCAGGGCTCGGGATCCAACCCCTATCGCACCGTCGTCGACACCGGCGACCACGGCTACAAATGCACCTGCCCGTCGCGAAAATTTCCCTGCAAGCACACGCTGGCGCTGATGTGGATCGCCGCCACGGCGCCGGCCAGCTTCACATCAGCCGAAACAACGCCGGAATGGGTCAATGACTGGCTTGGCCGGCGCAGGAAGAGTGCGCCCCCGCCGGTCGACGCAAAGTCTGGCAGGGGCGCGTCTGGCAAGAGCATTGGCGAGGCCTCGCAGGCAGAGGAAAGCACCGTCGATGACGCCGCCGCGACGGAGCGCCGCGAGACGGCGCAGCGCAAGCGGGCGGAAGATACGCGCACCGCGGTGGCAGGCGCGCTGGACGAACTCGACCAGTGGATTGCCGACCAGCTGCGGCTCGGCCTTTCCGCCTTTGCCGACGCCAGCAGCGAGCGCTGCCGCCGCATTGCCGCCAGGCTGGTCGACATGAAAGCAACGGCGCTTGCGGGACGCATCGACGAAATCCCGGCCCGGCTAATGGCGCTGCGCAGCGAGGAACGGCCGGACGCGGCGATCCGCGAACTCGGCAAGCTGGTTTTGCTGGCCAAGGCCTGGCGCTCGGCGCCAGACGATCCCGAATTGAAGCGGCTGGTGTCGGCATCCGAAACCCGCGACCAGGTGCTGGCCAATCCCGATGCAAGACAGGTCGACAGCCAGTGGGAAGTCATCGGCGAGAAGATCGAGACCCGCCGCGACGGCCTTGTCAGCCATTCTACCTGGCTGCTCGACCTGAAAAGCCCGACGCCGCAATTTGCGCTGCTACTCGATTTCTTTCCGGCCTCGGCCGGCCGCCGCTCTGCCGCGTTCACACCTGGCGACCGGTTCGATGCAAGGCTGGTGTTCTATCCGTCACGCCAACGGCTGCGGGCGCTGGTAGCGGAGCGCAAGGGCGATGTCGTGTCGGGCGCCTGGCCGGATTTCGGCCTCGGCATTGTCAAGGATCCGCTGGCGGCGCATGCGGCGCACCAGGACGCAGCGCCCTGGTCGACCGATAGCCCGCTGATGCTGCCTGCCGGCGCGATCCTGCTCGATGAGCGCGGCACCGCCTGGTGGCAAGCGGCGCACGACCCGCAAGGGATCGCCCTGCCTGTTAGCGGGACCGTCGATCAGACCGTGCTTGGCCTCGACCTCGCGGCCACGGCAGCGCTTTGGAACGGCGCGCGGCTCGATCTGCTGGCCGCGCAAAGCGGCTTCGGGAGGCTCGATCTGTCATGAACGAGCTCGAACTAACCGGCCTGGCGACGATGCGCGACTGCTGGATCACCGGCGGAACCGCGTTCGATCTGGCGCCAACCGCATGGAAGGAGATCGCGCGTGGCGCAAGCCCGGACGAACGGGAGCGACGTCTGCTGGCGATCGCGGCGCAGGCGCTCGATGTGGGCTTAAGGCCAGCCGCGCCGAAGACGCTGAAGCGGCGCCCGCCGCTGCCGAGGCTTGGCCTGCCACTGCTGCCGGAGCGGTTGCGGCCGCTGTTGCGGGCGGCCCTGAAGAACGCCGCCGATGCGCGGCGCAAGTCGCGCGTCGCGACGCTCGTCGCCAGCCGCGGCTACGTGCTGCATCCGATGGACTGGATGCCGTCGGCATCAGACCAGAACAGCCCTGACATCTATGCGCCGTGGATCGACTGGCAGGCCAGCGTCGAGGGGCTGAAGATTGCCCCGCAGGAGCAGCTGACGGCGCAGAACTGGGATGACTTTTACCCCGCCGCGCGCCGTATCGCGTTGGCCGAGATGCGCCGTCGCGATCCGGCCACGGCCCGCAGCCTGATGGAAGCCAAGGCGACGGGCGAGCCGGCTGAAGTCCGGCTGGCGCTCATCGAACTCATGCATTTCAACCTGACGCCCACGGACGCGCCATTCCTGAAAAGCCTGGCCACCGACCGCTCCGGCAAGGTGCAGGAGCTGGCGGGCCGGCTGCTGGCAAGGCTGGGCGAGCATGGCCGGCCGGGCAACGACGGAGCCGACGACCCCGTTGCCGAACTCGCCGCCTTCATCACAGAAGGCAAATCCGGCTTCATCCGCCGCCGCACCACATACACGCCGGCAAAACTCAAATCGGCTGCGCAAGAAAGTCGTCGCGTCGACCTGTTCGCAAGCTGTTACCTGGTCGATCTTGCGGCGCATTTCGGCAAAACAGAGTCCGATTTCATCGGGGCATGGCAATTCGGTGCCGATGACAGAGCGGATCTGTCTCTCGTTCGGATGGTCGCCGTGTCCGGCAGCGATGCCACGGTGGCGCTGTTGGCGGATACGCTTGTCGCCGAAGGTGGCAAGTCGGCATTGTTTGTCTTCCACCTCATGTTGCGTTTGGACAGCGGCAGGAAGCGGAACCTGATCAGGCGGATCCTGAAGGACGCTCAAAATCTTGAAGCGCTCAACCTGGTCGAAGGCGCCGAAGCGAGTTGGCTTGAATGGGACGATTTGACAAATGGCAAGGCGCTGTCGGCACTGCGCACCATGGTTGCGGGAAACGACGAGCCCGCGAAGCGAAGCGCGGACCACGCCCTGGAAACGATAGGCTTTCTTGCCAGAGCGGAGACCGCTGAACGGTTGATCGGCGACATTGTTGCGGCCGGCATGCTGCCGGCGGCAGCCTCGCTCGTTTTCCTGCGCCTCAACGCGGCAATGACGGGAACCAAAACATGACAATCCGGAGAACAGCACCATGAACGCAGCCATCCGCCTCCCTGTCGAGCAGGCCTATGCCGCTGAACTGCAGGCGCTGGCGCGCAATGACGAACGCCAGAAGCCGGCCGGATGGAGCTTGTCGCCGAAGGCCGTGCTGACCTATCTGCTCGGCGGCAAGGCAAGCGACGGCACCGTGATATCGCCGAAATATGTTGGTCGCCGCCGGCTGATGGAAACCGCGGTGGCGACACTCGCTACCGACCGCGCGCTGCTGTTGCTCGGCGTTCCCGGCACCGCCAAGTCCTGGGTGTCGGAACATCTCGCCGCCGCCATCATGGGCAACTCGACGCTGATCGTGCAGTGCACGGCCGGCACCGACGAGAACCAGATCCGCTACGGCTGGAACTATGCGCAGCTTTTGGCCAAAGGGCCGAGCCAGGAGGCGCTGGTGCCGACGCCGCTCTACCGCGCCATGGAGAGCGGCAAGCTATGCCGGCTAGAGGAACTGACGCGCATGGGCTCGGACGTGCAGGACACGCTGATCACCGTGCTGTCGGAAAAGATGATGCCGATCCCGGAGCTCAACACCTCGCTCTATGCCCAGCGCGGCTTCAACATCATCGCCACCGCCAACAATCGCGACAAGGGCGTCAACGAACTGTCCTCGGCGCTCAAGCGCCGCTTCAATGTGGTGGTTCTGCCGCTGCCCGAAGACATGGCCGAAGAGGTGGCGATCGTCTCCAAGCGGGTCGACGAGATGGCCGGCGGCCTCGACCTGCCGGTGCCGAAGAATGTCGGCGAGGAGATTGCGCGCGTGCTGACCATTTTCCGCGAGCTGCGCTCGGGCGCAACCGCTGACGGCAAGGTGACGCTGAAGACGCCTTCGGGTTCATTGTCGACCGCCGAGGCGATCGCCACCATGGTCGGCGGCCTCAGCCAGGCGGCGTGGTTCGACAGCGGCAAACTCGGCGCCGAAGGCCTCGCCGCCAGCCTTGTCGGAGCGATCGTCAAGGACCCGGTGCAGGACAAGGTGGTGCTGGAGGAATATCTCGAAACGGTGCTCAAGAAGCGGCCGGACTATGCCGGCTATTACGCGGCACTGAACGCAGCGATCTGAGGTCATGAGCGACGTCGCCTATTTCGGCATCCGCCATCACGGGCCGGGCTCCGCCGACAGCCTGGTGCAGGCGCTGCGGGACTTGCAGCCGGTCGCGGTGCTGATCGAAGGGCCGAGCGACGCGTCCGCCCTGCTGCCATTGCTGGCGCGCCCGCAGATGCAGCCGCCGGTGGCGCTGCTCTGCTACCCCGAGGACGATCCGGCCGCGACAAGTTTCTGGCCGTTCGCCGAGTTCTCGCCGGAATACCAGGCGGCGGTGTGGGCGGTGGAGAACAAGGCGGCATTGCGGTTCATCGACCTGCCGTCATCGGCACGGTTCGCGGCACCGGCAACCGACGACACCGACAAAACGGCTGACGCCGACAAGCCCGAACCCAAGGACGAAACCGGTGAGGATGGCGAGCCCGCATCGCATCGCGACCCGATCGGCACGCTGGCTGCGGCCGCCGGCTATGAAGATGGCGAAAGCTGGTGGGCCGACATTATCGAGCAGAATCCGCAGCCGGGTCCAATCTTCGCTGCCATCACCGATGCGATGACGACGCTGCGCGACGGCGAAGGTGCGATCGCGCCGTTCGAGGCCAAGCGTGAAGCGCATATGCGATTGGAAATCGCCGCCGCGCGCAAGGAATTCGCCGGACCGATCGCCGTCGTCTGCGGCGCATGGCATGTGCCGGCCCTGCAGGCCGCGCACACGCAGAAGAACGACCAGGCGCTGATCAAGGGAATTGCCCGGCGCAAAAGCATCATGACATGGGCGCTATGGACCGGGCCGCGTCTTGCGCTGGGCTATGGTTATGGCGCTGGCGTCGTCGCGCCCGGCTGGTGCAAACATCTGTGGCGCACACGAGGGCGGCGCGACGCCGCGACGCTGTGGCTGGCGACGATCGCGGCGGTGCTGCGGGCGAAGGGCCATCTGGTGTCGACCGCGTCGCTGATCGAGGCCGAGCGGCTTGCGCGCACACTGGCTGCCATTCGCGAGCGGCCGAAGCCCGGCTTCGAGGAATTGCGCGATGCCGCGATCGCGGCGCTGTTCAACGGCGAAGCGGTGCTGTGGGCGCTGGTCGAGGCCGAGCTGCTTTTGGGCGCGGATGTCGGCGAGATTCCGCCCGACACGCCGCTGGCGCCGCTGATCGAGGACCTGCAGCGCAACCAGAAGGCGGCGCGGCTGAAGCCGGAGGCGCTGGAACGCGAGCTGTCGGTCGATCTGCGCAGCGAAAGCGGACTGTTTCGTTCGACATTGCTGCACCGGCTGGACGTGCTTGGCGTGCAATGGGGCAGGCTGGCCGACGCCGGCCGCAGCCGCGGCACCTTTCGCGAAAAATGGACGCTGGCCTGGGAGCCGGAATATGCCGTGCGCCTGGTCGAGAACCTGATCTACGGCCCGACTATCGAAAAGGCCGCCAATGGCCGCCTGATCCAGATGCTCGGTGCGGCCGCGAGCCTCGACACGCTTGCCGCCCTTGTCCAGAGCGCCATTACGGCGGATCTGTCGGAGGCCGCGAGCGCCGGCCTTGTAGCGTTGGAGGCGCGCGCAGCGCACAGCAGCGAATGCCTGGAGATGCTGGCCTCGGTGCCGCCGCTTGCCGACATCATCCGTTACGGCGAGGCGCGCAAGACCGAAACCAACCGGCTGTCCGGTTTGTTGGAACGGTTGATCGTCGAAGGCGCGATCGCGCTGCCCTATGCGGTGCGCGACCTGGACGAGCAGGCCGCCACCACGCTGGTCGGTGCTGTGCGCAAGGCCGACACGGCCATCCGGCTGGTCGAGCCCGGCGAAGGCGTGCTCGATGCATGGCGCAACGGCCTGACCGGCGTGCTGGAAGGTCCGGGCTCGACGGCGCTGCTCGCCGGCTGCGCCGCGCATCTGCTCTATGAAGCCGGCCAACTGTCGGCAGAGGACGCCGCCGGGCTGCTCGGACGCAGGCTGTCGCCGGGGACGCCGGTCGCCCAGGCAGCGGGGTTCTTCGAAGGTTTCTTCAGCACTGCCGGCCAGCGGCTGATCTACGACGAGGGCCTGCGCGGCGCCGTCGATGGGTGGCTGAAATCGCTCGACGAGGACGCTTTCATCGCGCATCTGCCATTGCTGCGCCGCGTCTTCTCCAATCTGGACTCGATGGAGCGGCAGCGGTTGATCGAGGCCGTGCTCGGCCGCACCGCAAGGTTGCCGGCCGGCCTGACCCCGGCGCCGGATGGCGGCGAAGGCTGGCGCCGTCACCTGGAGCGGCTTGGGCCATTGCTGGCGGGCGGAGTGTGACAATGGATGACGAAGCCGAAGTGCCCGAACCCGGCCCAGCATCCTCCGATAGCGGGCGCGAGCGCCGCTGGCGGCTGGCGATCGGCGCCGATGACGAGGCTTCCTCCGCCCTTTCCAGTGATGACAAAAAACTGTCTTCGGCGCTCGATGCGCTTTACGGCGACGGCGCCAATGCCGATGCCGACCCGCGCAAGCGGCGCGGCGGGCTCGGCCGCTCGGCGCCACGCGTGGCGCAATGGATGGGCGATATCCGCTCCTTCTTTCCCGCCCAGGTGGTCCAGATCGTCCAGAAGGATGCCTTCGAGCGGCTGAACCTGAAGCAGATGCTGATGGAGCCGGAATTCCTCAAGGCGATCGAGGCCGACGTCAACCTCGTCGCCGACCTGATCTCGCTGCGTTCGGTGATGCCGGCCAAGACCAAGGACATTGCCCGCACCATCATCGCCGACATCGTCGCCAAGCTGATGCAGCGGCTGGAGCAGAAGACCGCCGAGGCGATCCGTGGCGCGCTCGACAAGTCGCGACGCACCAACCGGCCGCGCCAACGCGACATCGACTGGCCGCGCACCATCTCGGCCAATCTTCGCCACTACCAGCCTGAGCACAAAACCGTCGTGCCGGAAAAACTGGTCGGCTTCATGCGCAAGCAACGCCGGCTAGTCGATCTCGACGAAGTGGTGCTGTGCGTCGACCAGTCCGGCTCGATGGCGAGTTCGGTGATCTACGCCTCGATTTTCGCCGCGGTGATGGCGTCGCTGCCGGTCGTGCGCACCAAGCTGGTCTGTTTCGACACGGCCATCGTCGACCTGACCGAAGAGCTCAGCGACCCGGTCGAGGTGCTGTTTGGCGTGCAGCTCGGCGGCGGCACCGACATCAACCAGGCGGTCGCCTATTGCGCCGACCGCATCGAGCGGCCGACCAAATCCCACTTCGTGCTGATCACCGACCTCTATGAGGGCGGCAACGGCCAGGACTTGCTGCGGCGGCTTGCGGCGCTGGTCCGGTCCGGCGTCAATGTCATCGTGCTGCTGGCGCTGACCGATCAGGGCCGGCCGGGCTATGATCCGGCGATGTCGGCTTCGGTCGCGGCACTTGGCATACCGGTCTTCGCCTGCACGCCGGACCTGTTTCCCGACATGATGGCGGCGGCGTTGCGGCGCGAAGATATCGGCGCCTGGGCAGCCGGCGCCGACATCAAGCTGATCCGCGCCGAGACGGAGCCGAGCAGTCAGGCCTGACTATTCGAACGAATAGGCAAACCCGTCAGTGGAAGCGCTGACGGTCACCTTGGTCATCTTCTCGCCGTCGAGCGACCGGTTCAGCACGCCGCGGCTGAGTTCCGGCAACAGCGTGTTGGTGAGGATGGCGTCGATCATGCGGCCACCGGACTCGATTTCGGTGCAGCGCGCCTTGACCAGCGCCATGACGCCGTCGCCGATCACCAGTTCGGCGTCGTGGCTGGCGCGCAGCCGCCGCGCGATCTTGCCGAACTGATGGCGGGTGATGGCCTCGATCATCGAATCCGAAAGCGGATAGTAAGGGATGGTCACGACGCGGCCGAGGAAGGCCGCTGGAAACACCTTCAGCAGTGGAGCGCGCAGGGCAGCATCGAGGCCGTCGAGCCCTGCCCTCACCGTGCCGTTGCCGGTCCGCTCCATGATGACTTCGGACCCGACATTGGACGTCAGCAGGATCAGCGTGTTCTTGAAGTCGATGCGCCTTCCCTCGCTGTCATCCATCATGCCCTTGTCGAAGACCTGGAAAAAGATCTCGTGGACGTCGGGATGCGCCTTCTCGACCTCGTCGAGCAGGATCACCGAATAGGGTTTTCGGCGCACGGCCTCGGTGAGAATGCCACCCTTGCCGTAGCCGACATAGCCGGGCGGTGCGCCCTTGAGCGTCGAGACGGTGTGCGCCTCCTGGAATTCGGACATGTTGATCGAGATCAGGTTCTGCTCGCCGCCATAGAGCGTCTCGGCCAGCGCCAGGGCCGTCTCGGTCTTGCCCACACCGGAGGGGCCGCAGAGCAGGAACACGCCGACCGGCTTTTCCGGCGCTCCGAGCCCGGCGCGGCTGGTCTGCACGCGCTTGGCGATCATCTCCATGGCGTGATCCTGGCCGACGACTCGTTCGGACAAAGTGTCGGCGAGCTTGAGCGCCTTTTCGGTCTGGCTGGACAGCATCCGTCCCGTCGGGATGCCGGTCCAGTCCTGGACCACGGCAGCGACCGCATTGCGGTCGACCGATGGCAGGATCAGCGGCGTCTCGCCTTGCGCGGTGGCAAGCTCGGCCATGAGTTCACGCAGCCGCGCCAGATCGGCGACAGGATCTGACGGCGCAGCCTCGGCAGCCGGCGCTTCGGTCTCGGACGCTTCGGCCTTGGGCGTCTCGGCCTTGGGCACCTTGGTCTTTTCTTCGTCCGGCGCTGCCGGTTCGGCATCGGCCTCAGCTGTCGCCACCGCATCGAGCGGGACGCCGTCGCCGCGCAGCCGCGCGCGCAGTTCGAGGATCTCGGCAACCAGCGCCTTTTCGCGCTCCCAGCGCTCCTCGGCGGCGGCGAGCATGGTCCCCGTCTCAGTGAGCCCGGCCTCGACCCGCGCCTGCCGGTCAGTTACTTCGATGCCGATCGCTGCCTCGCGGCCGATGATGCCGCTTTCGACCTCGAGCGCCTGGCGGCGCCGCAAAATGTCCTCGACCTCGGCCGGCGTCGCATGCTGCGAGATCGCCACCCTGGCGCAAGCGGTGTCGAGCAGGCTGACCGCCTTGTCGGGCAATTGCCGCGCCGGGATGTAACGATGCGACAGGCCGACCGCCGCCTCGATCGCCTCGTCCAGGATCTGCACTTCGTGATGCTGTTCGAGCACGCCGGCTACACCGCGCAGCATGAGCACAGCGACCGCTTCCGACGGCTCATCGATCTTGACCACCTGGAAACGGCGGGTCAGCGCCGGGTCCTTTTCGATGTGCTGCTTGTACTCGGCCCAGGTGGTTGCGGCGATGGTGCGCAATTCGCCGCGCGCCAGCGCCGGCTTCAAGAGATTGGCGGCATCGCCGGTTCCGGCGGCACCACCGGCGCCGATCAGCGTGTGCGCCTCGTCGATGAACAGGATGACCGGCGTCTCGGATGACTGAACTTCGTCGATCACCGCCTTCAGGCGCTTCTCGAACTCGCCCTTGACGCTGGCGCCGGCCTGCATCAGGCCAACGTCGAGCATACGCACGCTGATGCCCTGCAGGGGCGGCGGCACGTCGCCCTGGGCGATGCGCAGGGCAAACCCCTCGACCACCGCGGTCTTGCCGACACCGGCCTCGCCGGTCAGGATCGGGTTGTTCTGCCGGCGCCGCATCAGGATATCGATGATCTGCCGGATCTCCGGGTCTCGGCCGACGACCGGGTCGATCTTGCCGTCATGGGCGCGCTGGGTGAGGTCTGTGGCGTATTTGGCCAGCGCGGAGTCCCCGCCCGGAGCTCGCCGCGGCGCCTCCGCGGTGGGAGCCACTGCTGCCGTGGCGCCGGCTTCGAGCGAACCGTCCACCACCTCGGCAAAGCGGGCGATGACCCCGTCGGCGTCGATCTTGTCGAATTCGCCGCTGATCTTCGCCACCAGGCCTTCCAGCACCGGCGTCTTCAGGCAGGCGAGCACGACATGGGCGCTGCGGACCTCCTCCATGCCGAATTCCAGCGTCGCCAGGTTCCAGGCCTCCTGGATGGCGTGAAAGATGTGGTCGGAAAATTCCTCGATCGAGGTGGCGCCGTAGGGCAGCTTGTCGACGGCGCGGGTCATTTCGCTGGTAAGCCGGCTGGCATCGACGCCGGCATCGGCAATGATCATCTGCACATCCGAACGCTCGGACAGCACCAGTTGTTCTATGAAATGGACGAGTTCGACGTAAGGATTGCCGCGCAGCTTGGCGCTGTCGGCGGCGGCCTTGAAGGCGCGCAGGCAGACCGGATTGAGCTTGCCAACCAGTTCCTTGCGTTTGAACCCCTGCGACGACCGGCGCTGTTCCATCGAACGTGCTCCTGCAATCTGCCCGTCGACAGCCTGCCACATAAGCAGCCGCTTGACAAAGCGCTTGATGCAGCCGGCCTTTTCCCTTTGTGGAGAGTCCCGCGCCGCCAAATGCAGACAACCACGATTTTTTCTAATCCTATGCGATGCGCTTCACATACGAGGTTGGCCAAGCACGCCATGAATTGCGCCATCCGAGACGCAGTTGCACCGACATTCATTAGCGCTCGTTAACTTTTGAGCGGATGGCGAATTGTGGGAATATGCAACCGTGTGCTAACGTTGGGTCACGTACGGTTTTAGAGCCGGTCGCCGGGGGTATCTGTGATCGATCTCGCACTCTGGCTTGCTCCGCTGGACGGTGAAAATCCGTCAGGCGAAGACTTGCGCAACGATCCGGCTTTTCATGAGCTGGAGCGGCTCACGGAGCCGCAGGTCAAGGTCGTCCATGACGGGCGCAACAAGCCAGCCGCGCAATCGACCATTCCGGTCGACTGGCCTGCCGTGCTCGGCAAGGCCGAGGAGTTGCGTTCGCATGGCCGCGACCTGCGCCTGCTCGTCATTGTCGCCCGGGCGCTGGCCAATGAAGAGGGATTGGCCGGACTGGCACAGGGCCTGACCCTGATTGCAAGGACCTTCGAGACGCATTGGGAGACGATGCACCCGGCGCTGCGGGCCAGCCCCCAACCACGCGAGGCCGCCTTGCGCCGCCTCAACGCGCTGGCCGACCTGCAGAACGGCCAGGAAGGCCTGCTGGCGAACCTCAGGCAGATGGTCTTCTTCGCGCCGCGTCCCATCGGGCCGATCAGCGGACGCGATCTCGAACAGGGTGCGCTCGACGATCGCGTCATGCTTCAGGAAGCGGCGTCGGGATTGAATGCCACGGAGAAGGCAGCACTGGTCAGCGCGCACGGACAGCTCCTGAACCGGGTGGGCAGCGGTTGTGCCGCCCATCAGGACCAGGCCGGTGAACAGATGACGGCGCTCATCGCCGGGGCGCACGCAGCGATCGAGGCGCTCGACGCGGTCGATGCGGCGCTGAATGCCCGCCTTGACAGCAACGGGGCCGCCGTCCCGGACCTGAAACGATTTTTGCAGCGCGTGCTGACGACGCTGGAACGCAATACGGCGGTCGAGACCACGGAAGAGGCAGCGACGAAGGGGGCGGCCAGCCCGGCTGCTCCCCCGGCAAGCCCGGCCGCGCCGGTCAGAAACGGTCATGGAGCCGAGACGATGGCAAGCTACGCGGAGACCGGTGCGGGGCTCCCGGACAGGATTTCCTCGCGCGACGATGTGGTGAAGTGCCTCGACCTTGTGGTCGCGTTCTACGACCGCACCGAGCCGTCGAGCCCGATCCCGCATCTCGCCCGCCGGGTGCGCAGGATGGTGCACATGGATTTCGTTGAACTGATGGAAGACCTCGCCCCGTCGGGGCTCAAGGAATTCCGGCTGCTCGCCGGCGTTCCCGACGCCAAGAAGACTGCCCAGAAGGATGAAAGGTAGCAACACATGCCAGCCGAAAGCAAAGCGAAGGTCATCGAGCGAAATCGCGCCCCGCGCGTGCAGATCGCCTACGATGTCGAAACCTACGGCAGCCCGACGACGATCGAACTGCCGTTCGTCATGGGCGTGATGGCCGACCTGTCGGGCGCATCGCAGACCAGGGAAGCGTCCAAGACGGTGCTCGACCGTTCCTTTGTCGAGACCGATGCCAACCGCTTCCCCAAATTCATGGAAGCGCTGGGACCCAGGGTCAAGGCGCGGGTGAAGAACACGCTGCCGCAGGCCGAGGGACAGGAGCGCGACGAAGAACTGGCGCTCGACCTGACCTTCACCAAGATGGGCGATTTCGCCCCCGACAAGATCGCCGAACAGGTCCCGCAACTGGCCGAAATCCTCAAGATGCGGCGCCAGCTCGAGGAGCTGCTCGGCTTCATGGACGGCCGCGTCGATGCCGAAAAGCGCATCGCCCAATTGCTGAACAACCAGCCGCTGCTTGGCCAGATCGCCGCCCAGGCGCTGTCCGACGACAAGGGTGAGGAATAGATCATGGCCGAACAGCAAAAGACCGCAGCATCCGTCGCCGAGGCCGAGGCCGTCGATCTCGGCGAATTCAGCCAGCTCTTGGAGAAGGACTTCAAGGTCAAGAAGGACGACAGCGAGAAGCTGCAGCAGCTGGTTCGCAACCTGGCTCTGGCGGCGCAGTCGCGCTCCGAGACGACGACGATTTCGTCCAACTCGATCAAGTCGATCAAGTCGTTGATCGCCGGCATCGACAAGATGCTGACGACCCAGGTCAACGAAATCCTGCACGCGCCGGAAGTGCGGCAGATGGAAGGCACCTGGCGCGGCCTCTGGTACCTCATCAACAACACCGAGACGGATCAGAAGCTGAAGATCCGGGTGATGAACATTTCCAAGGAGCAGCTGGCCGATACGCTCGAAGACTATGAAGGCCAGATGTGGGACCAGAGCCCGATCTTCAAGAAGGTCTACACCGACGAGTATTCGATGCTCGGCGGCGAACCGATCGGCTGCGTCATCGGCGCCTACGAGTTCTCCAACCACCCGCGCGACGTCGGCCTGTTGCGCAACATCTCCGGCATCTGCGCCTCGGCGCACACGCCGTTCATCGCCGCCGCCTCGCCACGGCTGTTCCGCATGGACAGCTGGCAGGAACTGCCCAACCCGCAGGACCTGCAGCAGATCGTCTCCAACCCGGCCTACGCCTCGTGGCAATCGCTGCGCGAGAGCGAGGATGCGCGCTATATCGGGCTGACCATGCCGCGCGTGCTGGCGCGGCTGCCCTACGGCTCGGAGACAGTCCCGGTCAAGGGCTTCTCCTTCGAGGAGGAAGTGCAGGGCGATCACAACAAATATGTCTGGATGAACGCTGCCTTCCCGATGGGCGTCAACATCAACCGCAGCCACAAGCTCTATGGCTGGGGCACCCAGATCCGCGGCGTCGAAAATGGCGGCACTGTGCTTAACCTGCCGGTGCACTCCTTCCCGACCGATGACGGCTCGATCGCGATGAAATGCCCGACGGAAGTCGCCATCGACGACCGGCGCGAGGCGGAACTGGCCAAGCTCGGGCTGATGCCGATCCTGCATCGCAAGAACACCGATCTCGCGGCCTTTATCGGCGCCCATTCGCTGCAAGATGACGAGACGCGGGCGGGCCGCCTGGTCGACCCCGACGCCCAGTCCAATGAGCGGCTCTCCGCCAACCTGCCCTATCTGTTCCCGGTCTCGCGCTTTGCGCACTACCTCAAGGCGATTGCGCGCGACAAGGTCGGATCGTTCAAGGAACGCACCGACATGCAGATCTGGTTGACCGAATGGATCAACCGGTACGTGCTGGCCAACCCGGCCTTCGCCGACGACAAGGCGCGCGCCAAGCGTCCGCTTGCCGCCGCCGAGGTGCAGGTCGACAGCGTGGAGGGCCGGCCGGGCTACTACAACGCCCGCTTTTATCTGCGCCCGCACTACCAGCTGGAGGGCATCAACGCCTCACTCAGGCTGGTGTCGGAATTGCCGTCCGTGAAGACCTGATTGCAGCAACCAAACCTTTGTTTGAAAGCGGTGGAGAACGAAAATGCCCACAATGAAGATCGACGGTTTTCTGAAAGTTCCGGATATCAAGGGGCCTAGCACACGCGACGGCCATGACGACGAGATCGAAATCCATGGCGTCGATTACAAGATGGTCGCGCCCTACGACCCCAATTCCCTCTCGCGCCGAGGCCGCGTGTCGATGGGCATGATCAAGTTCACCAAGCACTATGACAAGGCCTCACCCTATCTGGCCAAGGCCCTGTTCGAAAACAAGGCGCTGGACGAGGTCAAATTCTCCGCGCGGCGGACCATCGACGGCGAGAGCAAGGACTATCTGGTCGTTACCCTGACCGACGCCTCGATCATGGAATACGACATGTCGCAGGCCGATGATGAAGCCGACCTGATCCAGGAGGAAGTCTCCTTCGCCTACAAGAAGATCAAGTTCGTCTATGACGACAATGACGAAGCCGAAATGGATGTCTATGTCGGCAAGTGAGGGGCGAGCAAAGCGCCCTGCCGCCGACAAGGTACAGGCGGGCGGTTCACGGGCCAAGCGCGAGGCGGTACAGCCTTCGCTGTGGGACCGCCTCGTCAACGATCTGCCGGGCCTGAGCTCGGAGATAGACGGGCTCAGGCAGGCTCTGCAGGAGGAGCTTGGCGCAGAGCGCCTGGACGAGCTGCTGGCAGACGGACCGAGGCGCATCGACGCCGATGACGCATTGAACCCCGATCAGAAGCGCCGGCTGCACCGGCTGGCGTTTCAGAACCGGCACCGTGGCGAGCTTGAAAGCCGAGGCATCGTGGTGTCGCCCGATGTGCTGCGCGAGGCCGTGCGGCGCGACATCGAGGCGCTGTTCAACACCGAGCGTTTCGAATCCGCGCCGCTGCTATCCGATCTCGAGGCCGAGCAGATGACCGACCGTCCGACATCGCTGGCCGACTTTCCGGAGGTGCGCCGCAGCGTTGTCAATTATGGCGTGCCGTCCTTCTCCGGCCGGTCGTCGCGCGACTTCGATCGCGATGTTCTGGCACGCGAGATCCGCGCCGTGCTCGCCGCATTCGAGCCGCGGCTGAAGGAGAGCGCGACGAAAGTCACGGTCAACCTCGGCGACAAGACCGGCCTGAAGATCGAGATCGACGCCGTGCTGATCATGACGCCGACGCCCGAGCGCATGCGCCTGCGCACGACGATCAATCTCGACAACGGACTGGCGCGCACCGAGTTCAGGGAAGCCTGAGAGATGGACCGGGTCTTCGTAGAATATTACGAGGAGGAACTGTCCCACATACGCGGGCTGGCGGCGGAGTTCGCCGACATGCATCCGGCGGTTGCCCGCAATTTGTCGCTGGATACGGTGCCGTGTCCCGACCCCTATGTGGAGCGGCTGCTCGACGGCGTCGCCTTCCTCGCCGCGCGCACGCGCCTGAAGGTGGATGCCGAGCGCTCGCGGTTTTCGCGCAGCATCCTCGACGTGCTTTATCCCGATCTCGTCACGCCGGCGCCGGCAACCGCCATGGTGGTGCTGAAGCCCGGCCAGCAGGTGCAGACAATGCTTGCCGGCCACGTCGTCAAGCGCGGCACGCGGCTGGTCTCCAGCCTGCAGGCCGGCCTGTCGACACGCTGCACCTTCACCACCGCGCAGGACATGACGCTGTTTCCGATCGCGATCAGTTCGGTCGGCTATTTCCAGGACCGCAGCGCGCTTGCCGCCGCCGGCATCGGCCCGATCGCCGGCAAGGCCGGCGAAGCGGCACTTCGCATCACGCTGGCGCGGACCGGCAAAGGCAAGCTCGACGAACTGGCGCTCGACCGGCTCGACTTCTATTTCGCCAACCGCACCAAGGCGCCGCTGATCTTCGACGCCATCTTCGGAGTCTGCTCTGGTGTCGGCGCTCGACCGGAAGGCAAGACCAATCCATTGTCGCCGCTACCGCCGCCGGAGATGGTCGGCATTGCCGATGCCGAGGCGCTGATGCCGCGCACGCGGCCGACCTTCGAAGGCTACCGCCTGCTGCGCGAATATTTCATGATGCCCGAGCGCTTCCATTATGGGCGCGTCACCGGCTTGCTGCCGGTCGTGCGCAAATGCCAGGCCGGGCTCGAAATCATCTTCCTGTTCCGGCGTCCGGTGCCCGAACTCGCCGATCTGACGCCGGCGGATTTCGATCTCTTCGCCACCCCGATCATCAATCTCTTCGAGCGCGAGTGCAACATCGTCGAGCTCGACCAGCGCAAGACGCGCCAGGTGCTGCATGCCGACCGCACGCGGGCGCGCGACTTTGAAATCTACCGCGTCATCCGCGTCGAAGACGCCGATGCCGAGGGACCCGACGCGGAGATACCGGAACTCTTCAGCCTTGGGCAAAATCGCGGCAGCGGCTGGGTCTATTCGACGGAGCGGCGGCCGCGCCGGCCGACCGAGGACGAGCGGCGCCAGGGCGTGACGCGGACCTCCTATGCCGGGGACGACGTCTTCCTGGCGGTTTCGCGCCCAGTCAACAGTCAGGCCAACCGGCCGCTCAAGCGCGTCGACGTCGTGGCACTGTGCACAAACCGCGATCTTGCCATCCTCGACGACACGCCAACGCTGACGCTGGAAGCGGGCGACCCGGTGGAATCGGTCAGGCTGCTCGGCGCGCTGCGTTCGCCGCAGCCGGCCATCCCGGCAGCGCTGCCGACCGGCGCCGACAGCGAGTCGCGCGCCGACGACCTGGCCTGGCGGCTGGTCTCGCAGCTGGCGCTGAACTTCCTCAGCCTGGCCAAGGAAGGCCGCGGCGTCGATCCGCTGCATGCGCTGCTCGATCTCTATGCCGAACGCGGCGATCCCGGGCTTGCCCGCAATGTACGCTCGATCGTGCGCATCGATTCGCGCGCGGTGATCGAAAGGCTGGCGATCGAAGGACCAATGTGTTTTGGGCGCGGCACGGAGGTGACGCTGCATGTCGACCAGTCGGTGCTGGCGGGACAGAGCACTCTGCTGCTGTCGGGCCTGCTGTCGCGGCTGTTTGCCCGCCATGCCGGCATTAACGGGTTCGTGCGCACGCGCACGCGGTTGCTCCAGAAACAGGAGGATGTGCCATGGCCGATGACGCCCGGCAATCGCTACCTGATCTAGAGCGAGCCGCAACCCTGTCCGAGAGTTTCGACTTTTTCGAACTGCTGCGCCGGCTGGAGCGGCAAGGCGGCCTGTTCGGCCATTCCGGCCGGCCGGACCGCGAGCCGGCAAGGCTCGGCCAGAATGTGCGGCTGTCCTTCGCAGTGCAGGACGTGGTGGATTTCCACGAACCGACGGACAAGTCGCCGGCGCGGGTGACGGTCAACAATCTCGGCCTGCTCGGGCCTGAAGGGCCGATGCCGCTGCATCTGACGCGCTGGGTGCTCGATCGGCTTTCGCAGCGCTGGTATGCAGGCGCCGAGGCGCGGCAAACGAGCGACACGACCTTCGTCGATTTCGTCAACATCCTGCAGCACCGGATGATCGCGCTTTATTATCGCGCCTGGGCGGATGCGCATCCGGCCGTGCAGGTCGAACGCGGTGTCGGCGGCCGCGTCCGTTCGATGCTGGAAGCGATGGCCGGCATCGGGCTGCCGGGCACCCAGGACGCCGAACTCGATGCGGTAAAGCTTCGCCAGGCCGCCTCGCTCGCCAGCCAGGTCGAGGGTCCCGAACGGCTGACGCTGTTCATTGCCGAAGCCTTCAAGGTTCCGGTGGTGCTGAAGGAATTCGTCGGCGCCTGGATGACCATTCCCAAGGCGCTGCAGAGCCGGCTGGCCGGCAGCTATGCCACACTCGGCCGCAGCGCCACCATCGGCCCGCGCAGCTTCAGCCGGCAAAGCCGAATCGAACTGCGCATCGGTGCGCTCAGCTATATCGACTACAAGGCGTTCCTGCCCGGCGGCGAGCGGCTGAAGTTGTTGAAGCAGGCGGTGCGCGACCTGATCGGCGAGACCATCGATGTCGATCTCAGGATCGTGCTTGCGGCAAAGGCAGTGCCGCCGGCAAAGCTCGGCACCGTCCAGCTTGCCCGCACCACCTGGCTGGCGCGCAACCCTGCGCGAGGCGATGCCGAAGACATGCGGCTGCGCACCATCGTCGGCTGGCGCGAAGAGGTGGCGGCATGAGCCTGCTGCTGACGCTCGAACAGGGACCCCGCGCGCAAGTCACGCGGCAGGCGCGGCTGGACGAGGGTGAGCTGGTGATCGGCCGCAGCGCCGACGCCGACTGGCAGATCAACGATCCCGACATGTTCGTCTCGCGCGCCCACTGCAAGATCACCAGCAAGCAGGGCGGCTATTTCGTCACCGATACTTCCAGCAGCGGGCTGTTCATCGACGATGCCAGCAGCCCACTCGGCGCGGGAAATACCGAGCGCCTGCAAAGCGGCATGCGGCTGCGGTTGGGCGACTATGTGGTGTGCGTCGATTTGCAGACGGCGAAGACCGAGGCGCCGGCCTTGAGGCCTTCGATGCCCGCCAGCAAGCCGGTGGCGTCGCGGGCGCCGGTCAGTCTCGGTGGCGACGATTTCTTTTCGTCCACGACCCAAGAAGAGCCGGGACGGCCACGCCCTGCCAACCTGCCCGATCCGTTCGAAAAGCCGGTGCCCGGCGCGTTCGCGCGTGCGGATGAACGCAGCTCGCAGGCGTTCGACGATCCATTCAGCCTCGACCCGGTGGCGACGCCGGCGCCAGAGGCCGTCACCGACAAAAGCGGCGGCAAGCCGCTGTTCGACGACCCCTTCGGCCTCGACTCCGCGCCGCTGTCGAGAGAGCCTAGCAGATCCAATTCCGAGCAGCCGCCGGCCTACGATGACGGGTTTGGTTTTGGCCCGGCCGAGTCCACCAGCCTCGACGTTGGCGCGACGGATGGCGGCGCAATCGATGCGGCCTCGCCTGCTCCCTCCGCGGCGCCGTGGGAGCTGCCGGCTCGCGCGGCCGAGCCATCGCCAAAGCCAACCCCGCAACCACCGCCCCGCCCTCCTGTCCGGCAAGCTGCAGCACGGCCATCGACCGGACAGCCGGACGCGGACTTTCGCGCTGCTTTCCTGCGCGGCATGGGTATGGACGAGGCCGGCTTTCCCGGCCGCAATCCGGTTGCCGACATGGAGAAATTCGGCCGCGAGTACCGGCTGATGATGGATGGGCTGATGCAGCTTTTGCGCAAGCGCGCCGAAGAGAAGGGCAACGCTCGCGTCGCGCAGACCGTGGTTGGCGCGTCCGAGGTCAACCCGCTCAAATTCCTGCCCTCGGTCGACGATGCGCTGGTGACCATGCTGGCCGAGCGCAGCCCCGGTTTCCTCGGCGCCGAAGCGGCGATCAAGGACGCGGTGCGCGATCTGGCGCAGCATCACGTTCGCGCCTGGCGCGGCGTGCAAGGCGCGCTCAAGCGCATGATCGACCGCTTTGATCCGGCGGCGATCGAGCAGGAACTGAAGTCGAGCTCGGCGATCGGCAATCTGCTGACCGGCGGGCGCGGCGCCAAGCTCTGGGAATTGTACCAGAAACGCCACCGTGAAATCGCTCACAGCGCCGAGACGCGCTTTCTGGGCGAGATCGGCGCTGATTTTCGTGATGCATATGAGGAGGACTGAGACATGATCGACAGACGCGAATTTATCCTTGCCATCGGGGCGACGGGACTGCTGACGGCTTGCCAGAGCGGCCCGCCCAAACCATCCGTCATCACAGTGAATCTTGCCGGCGGCGCCGGCATGAACCCGGGACCGGGCGGCGGCGACAGGCCGGTGACGGTGATGATCTTGCGGCTGAAAAGCACCGGCGCCTTCAATTCGGCCGATTATTTCGCCCTGCAGGGCGGTGCCGGCTCCGCACTTGGCGGCGATCTCATCGGCTCCGACACGATTTCCGTCGGACCCGGCAAGACCGCATCGAAGACCATCACGGTCGAACCGGAAGTGGCCGCACTCGGCTTCGTCGCGCTGATCAGGGAACCCACCGGACGCAACTGGCGCACGACCAAGTCGGTGTCGCCGGGATCGAAGTTCACCGTCAATGTGAAGCTCGGCAGCGGCGGCATTTCCGCCTAGCGGCGGCGGGTCCGCAAAGCCGCGCCAAGGTGACGAGCAGGAAGCAGAGAGTGCCGGCATGAGCGATGCAAACAGGGTGCTGTGGTCGGAGGGGCTTTTCCTTCGCACCCAGCATTTCCAGCAACAGGACCGCTTCTTCGAAGCGACGGTGCGCGGCGCCTTGCAGGCCGGGCATCTGCATACGTTCGGCTTTCGAACGCTGACGCTCGATCAGGCACAGCTCGATGCCGGCCAGATTTCGGTGCTCTCGGCACGCGGCATCTTTCCAGACGGGACGCCGTTCGCGATCCCCGAGACGATGGATGCGCCGCGGCCGCTGGCGGTGACGCCGGAGATGGGCGCTGGACCGGTGCTGATAGCGCTGCCGCTCGAGCCGCCAGGCGGCGTCGGCTTCGACCCTGCTCACGCCGAGCCGTCCGGCGCGCGCTATCGCGGCCGGATCGTGTCGGTGCGCGACGCCGTGCATGGCGGCTCCGATCCCGAGGAAATCGAGATCGCACGGCCGCAGGCGCTGTTGCTGGCGCCGGGCACGGCCGTCGGCGGCTACACCGCGCTGCCGGTGGCCGAACTCAAGGGCGTGCGCGCCGATGGCGGCGTGGCCTTGGACGACACCTTCCTGCCGCCGACCTTGGTCATCGGCGCGGCGTCCTGGTACAGCCGCCTGCTGCAGGAAGTGGTCACCGGCCTCGACCAGATCGCCGAGGCGCATGGCAAGATGGTGCTGGGCGGCCCCGGCCGCAGCGTCGAGGATCTTCTGATCCTCAATTTGGTCAACGCCGCGCGGCCGCGGCTGGCGCACATGCTGGCGCAGGACGTGTTCCATCCGGCCGAGGTCTATATGGAGCTGGCCGGTCTCGCCGGCTCGATGGCGACCTATGGCTCGAGTGCAAGGCGGCTCGGCGAACTGCCTGTCTACGACCACATGGCGCCAGGCCCGGCCTATTCGGCGCTGGCCGACGCGCTACGCTCCCTCATCCTCAGCCTGCGCTACATCGAGCCGAAATCCCGCGCCCTGCCGGTCATGCGCCATGCGACCAATGTGTGGAAGATCCGCATCGACAACCCGAAACTTCTGGTGGCGAGCCGCATCGTGGTGCGGATCGGCTCCGAACTCTCGGAGGATGCCTTGCGCAAGATTTTCGTCAACCAGGCGACCGTCGGCTCGGCCAGCGAATTCGAAGGGCTGTGGAAATCACGCCTGCCCGGCATTCCGCTGAAGCCCCTGCATTCGCAGCCGCGCGAAATTCCCTATGACGGCGACCGGCTGTGCCTCGAACTGGACCAGAAAAGCGAGCACTGGGCCTCGCTGCTCGAAGCGCCCGGGTTTGTGATCGGCGTTTCGGGCGTGCTGCCCAGCGAACCGCAGGTCGACTGCTACTCGGTCAACAGGTGAGATGATGAGCAGGGACGATCCATTCGGACTGTCCGAGGATCGGGAGCGGACGCGCATTCGGCTGAGCGGAGCGCCAACGCCGCGCGCCATGCCGCTGCCGGCGTCAGGGGTGACCGCGAAACGCTCCGCGCGCGCGCATCCGAACGTGCTCGTCAACGCGTTCTCGCCGCTGCTGGAATTTGCACCCGAACTCGAAAACGCGCAGCCGCCTGAGAACCCGGAAGCCCTGCGCACCAGGCTGCTCGACGAACTCGTGCGCTGCCGCGACGCCACCATGGCACAGGGATCGTCACTTGAGCGCGCCGACCAGGCCGCGTGGCTGGTGGCCGCGTTGCTCGATGATCTGGCGCTGAACACGCCGTGGGGCGGCGCCAGCGCATGGCCACGCCAGCCGCTGGTGGTGATGCTGCGCGGCGACGTCGATGCCGGCGCGCAGTTCTTCGCCCGTCTTGAAGAGCTGGAGCGCCATCCCAATCGCGACCGCGAAATGCTGGAGTTGCAATATCATTGCATGGCGCTCGGCTTCCGCGGCAAATATCGCGTGCCGGGCCGCTCCGGCGACCGTTCGCTCAATGCCGTGCGTGTGGCCGCGGCGCGCTTCCTGCGCGACAGCGACGCCGAAGGCGCACAGCTTTCGCCCAACTGGAAGGGCGTGATCGCCTCCGACGAGCCGCAGCGCTTCATCGTGCCGATCTGGGTGATGGTTGCGGCAGCGGCGGTGATCGCCACCGCCATTCATATCGGGCTGTCGATGAGCCTGAGCAGCCAGGCGGTCGAGCTTTCGGCGCTGGTTCGCGCCTTGCCGCCGCCGACGCGTACGGATGTCACCCGCGCTTCGCCGAAGGTCGACGCGCCGCCGCCGGTGGCGGTGGATTTCGC
This sequence comes from Mesorhizobium sp. P160219, assembly GCF_057786095.1. Classification (NCBI taxonomy): domain Bacteria; kingdom Pseudomonadati; phylum Pseudomonadota; class Alphaproteobacteria; order Hyphomicrobiales; family Phyllobacteriaceae; genus Mesorhizobium; species Mesorhizobium sp. P160219. The sequence continues at coordinate 2,563,321 of NZ_JBYNWG010000001.1, read as the reverse complement.
GCTGCTGCCGGAATTCCAGGCGGCAGCACCCGACGAGCTCAAGAGAGCGCTGAGCGGCACGGAGAGCGTGTCGCTGGCGCGGCTGGTCATCCAGGCCTCCAATCCCGAACTCTTCCAGTCGTCGCGAGCACAGCTGACAGACGGCTTCGATCCGCTCATCGCCTCGGTCGCCAAGGTGATCCTCGAGAATCAGGAGTTGATCGGCGATATCACCGTGGTCGGCCACACCGACGGCGTTCCCTTGCAAAAGACCAACCCACTGTCCACCAACCAGCGGCTGTCTGAAGCCCGCGCCGCGGAAATTGCCGATATCCTGGTTCAGAACGGCGTGCCTAAGGAGCGCGTGCGCTCCGAAGGCCGGGCCGCAACCGATCCGGTCGCCGACGACGGCACACGCGAGGGGCGGGCCTTGAACCGCCGCGTCGAAGTGCTGGTCGAAAAGAGGCTGTGACATGTTCATCCTGCGCTTCCTCTGGGCGGTCCTGACTTCGCGTTTCCTGTGGACGCTGATCGGCCTGGCGCTGCTGTCCCTGATCATCTGGGTGTTCGGCCCGATCGTACGGGTCGGCGACTATGTGCCGATGGCGTCGGAGACGGTGCGCATCGTCATCATCGCGCTTTTGGTGATCTTCTGGCTGATCTGGCTGATCGTCGCGCAGCGCCGCGCGATCCGCGCCAACCGCATGTTCGTCGCCGAGATTTCCGCCCCGGTCGAGGAAAAGCGGCTCAGCCCCGGCGAGGAAAACGTCGCCGCGGTTGGCGCCAAGTTCCAGGACGTCATGGTCGAGCTGAAGCGCCGCAAGCTCGGCGGCCGCAAATTCCTGCGCGAGATGCCGTGGTATGTGATCGTCGGCCCGCCGGCGACCGGCAAGACGACGGCCTTGCGCCAGTCCGGCCTCAACTTTCCGATCGACCTCACCGACGATCTGCAGGGCATCGGCGGTACGCGCAACTGCGACTGGTTCTTCTCCGAAAACGCAGTGATGATCGACACCGCCGGCCGCTATGTCCAGCAGGAGAGCCAGCCCGATGTCGACGCCGTGGAATGGCTGGGCTTCCTCGACCTGTTGAAGAAGCACCGCGGCCGTCGTGCACTCAACGGCGTCATCGTTGCGCTTGGGATCGACGCGCTGTCCGAGGGCGACGAAGCCGTCAAGGCGCATGGCCGCAAGATCCGCAGGCGCCTGGCCGAGCTCGAGGAGCGGCTGGAAATCCGCTTGCCGGTCTATCTCATGCTGACCAAGGCCGATCTGATCAGAGGCTTCGAGGCCTTCTTCGGCGGCCTGTCGACACAGGCGCGCGAACAGGTGTGGGGGACGACCTTCCCACTCGACGCGCGCGTCGACGCCAAGACGATCGCGGGCGAAATCACGATGCTGTCGAGGGAGCTGGAAAAGCGGCTGGTGCCGCGGCTGGAAGACGAGGACAAGCTGGCCGAACGGGCCGAGATCTTCCGCTTTCCCGCACAGCTGCAAAGCCTGTCCGAGCCGATCCAGGTGCTGGTCGAGGCGATGTTCGGCGAGAGCCGCTACGAGGAGGCAGCCTGGCTGCGCGGCCTCTATCTGACCTCGGCCACCCAGGAAGGCGCGCCAATCGACCGGCTGACCGCGGCGCTCGCCTCCTCCTTCGGGCTGCCGGCACGACGCACGATGCCGGCGCAGCGCTTCGAGAAGCGCAGCTTCTTCCTCAAGAACCTTTTGACCGAGGTGATCTTCAAGGAGGCCGGGCTCGGCACCTTCGATCCGCTGGCGCAGCGCCGCCGCAGCTGGATCTGGCGCGGTGCCGCCGCTGCCAGCGCGGCTGCGGCCATACTCGCCGGTGGCCTGTTCACCTGGTCCTACTACGACAATCGCAACGCCATCGCCGCGCAAGCCGGCCAGTTCGAAGCGCTGCAGGCGCCGCTGACGTCGACCGCCGCGACGCCCGCCTCGGTGCTGCAGCCGGCAATGGACGTTGCCCTCAACGCCATGGACGAAGTCGCCAATGCCAGGACTGCGCCTCCGAACAAGGCACAGGACCTGCTCGGACCATCGGCTTCGGCCGAGATGATGCGGGCGCAGACCGACACCTATGACCACGCTCTGCGCAACGTGCTGGAGCCGCGGATGGTGGCGCTGCTGGAAGCAACCATGTGGCGGCAGATCCGCGATCCGGACTTCATGCTGGGCGCACTCAAGACCTACCGCATGATGACCGGCCTGTCTCAGATGGACTCCGACTTCGTCGAGAATTGGTGGGTAAACGACCTGCCCGAATTCGCGCCGGCCGCGCTCTTCCCGACCGCCGATGCGGAAGAACACCAGTTGGCCGCGATCCGGCGCATGGCGGTCGACGACAGCTACATCGCGCCCGACCAGGCGCTGGTCGCCGAAGCGCTGAAAACGGTCTGCACGATCTCGCTGCCGGCGCGGGCCTACAAGCAATTGCTGGCCGATCCGGCGGTGGCCGGATTGAAGGAATGGATCCCCGCCAATTTCGCCGGGCCGAACGGCGCCAAGGTGTTTTCGCGACGCTCCGACAAGACCCTGCGTGTCGGCATATCAGGCGCCTTCACCTATGACGGTTTCCACGACGACATCCTCGACCGGGTCGAGGATGTCGCCGCCCAGGCGGCACTCGACCGCGCCGTGTTTGCCGGCGGCTGCTCGGAAAATTCCGAGACCTCGGTGTCGGCGCTGTCGGAAGATATCCTGAAGCTCTACTATGACGATTACATCGCGCAGTGGGATAGTTTCCTGCGCGACATGCGGCTGGCGCCGCTGAGCGACCTCAACATTGCCAGCGAGAATCTGAAGGACCTTTCCAGCGCCGATTCCGCGCTGAAGCGGCTGTTGACGGCGGTGGTCCAGGAGGTCGACCTCACCCGCTCGGACGACGCGCCGGCCGGTGACGACAAGGCGGCGGCGAAGGGCGGCTCGAAACTGCTGGGCAAGCTCGGCAAACTGGGCAAGATCGTCAAGACCGGCGCCAAGCTGTTGCCGCGCGCAGGATCGGCCAGCGAAGTCGACCTGACCGGCACGTTGGTGGCCGAACACTTCAAGCCGCTCAAGAGCACGATTGCCGAGGTCGACGGCCAGCCGCCAGCGCTCGATGCCGCGGTCGTCGCGCTGACGGCGCTGTCCAACGTGCTGCAGACGGTGACCGCCAATCCCGACCCGCAGGACGCGATCAAGAAACAGGGCGGGCTTGCCGAACTGACCGGCGCCGTCGCCCGCCAGGCGCAAATCCTGCCCGACCCGGTCAACACCTGGCTGAGCGGCATTGCCGGCGACACCAGCGGGTTGACGCAGAAGGCCGTGGCCTCCGAGCTCAACGCCATCTGGCGCGCCGACATCCTGCCCTTCTGCCAGGCCGCGCTCAACGACCGCTATCCGTTCAGCCCCGACAGTGCCGTCGACGTCAACGTGCGCGACTTCGCCCGCCTGTTCGGACCGGCAGGGATGATCGACGGCTTCATCAACGACCATCTGATCGGCTATGTCGACACCTCGGCGCAGCCTTGGAAATGGCGTGCCGATTTCGGCCTCGACCCATCGGCGCTCGCCGCCTTCGAGCAGGCGCGGCGCATCCGCGACGATCTCTTTCCCGGCGGTCAGGGCCCGGTGATGGCCTTCACGCTCGAGCCGACCGACCTGTCGCCCAACGTGACCCGCGTCACGCTCAACCTCGATGGCCAGAACCTGGTCTATTTCAACAATGCGACGCGACCGCAACCGATGACCTGGCCCGGCAAGGACGGCACCGGCGTCATCTCGCTCGCCTTCCAGCCGATCGACGGCTCGCCCGAAATCATGCTCAACGAGACGGGAAGCTGGGCGTGGCTGAGGATGCTGCGCGGCGGCCGCTTCACCGGGACGTCGCTGTCCGATGTCTACAGCCTGCGGCTGGGGACGAAAGGCATGTACGCCGATTTCAAGCTCAAGGCGGCGAGCGTGGAAAATCCCTACAACCTCCAGATGTTCAAGAAATTCTCATGTCCGCCGCAGATCTGATCCTGCCTGGCTTCTACGGCAAAATGCCCGCCACCGGCGACTTCGTCAGCCGGCGGCTGACGGGCGAGTTCGTGCGGCTTTGGGACCGCTGGCTGGCGCAGCACCTGGTGCCACTGTTTGGCCAGGACATCTGGCCGCCGGCCACGGCGCTGCGGTTTCTGGCCGGCCCGAACTCCTTCGGCGCGTCGGCGGGCATCATCCTGCAGAGCGCCGACAAGGTGGGCCGGAAATTCCCCTTGAGCGTCGTTGCCCTGCTACCCGAAGCGCCTGTCGCGCTGACGCATGCCGAGGCATGGTTTGCCGGAATCGAGGAGGCCGCCACCGCCGCCCAGCAGGGCGAGCTGACGCCCGAAGAACTGGATGCAGCTTTGACGGCACTGCCGATGCCACAGGCCGAGCCGGGCGAAGAGCTGATCGCCGACATGGTGATGTGGACGGCGCACTCCGACATTTTCGACATCGGTCCGCACGCGCCGCAACCGACGCTGGAGACAATCCTCGCCGGCAGCTGGGAGACCAGCTGATGCAGATCTGGAACCAGATGGGGTATCCGCACGAATTCACGACTGCCACCGATGTTGCCGGACACGACTGGCTGGTCGTGGTCGTGAAAGGCACATTCGACTTCCCGTCGAAGCCGGGCGAAACGGTACGAAGATCGGCGGAACAGGTTCCGCTGGTCATGGCTGACACGCACACGGGCATCCCGGGATATTCGGCTACATTGTGGGAGACAGATTTTGCCTTTCGCAAGCCGCGCTGCGATGTGGTTGCCAACGGGTTTGCTTACGCCCCAAACGGCCGACCAGCCGAACGTGTGCCGGTCGGTCTCAAGGTTGGTGGTTGGTCAAAGCTGTTCGAGGTTGTCGGCCATCGCGAATGGCGCTCCATCGGCCCGGTGTTTACCGCCACATCGCCGCAACCGTTTCTGAAACTGCCCATCTCCTACGACGTTGCCTGGGGCGGCATCGACAGGCTGGATCCGGAAGACAAGCTGCCTGGCAGCTATAAACACAACCCCGTGGGAACCGGCTGGTCGCGCGCGCAGAACCAGCGGCGGATCCCAGGCCTACGGCTGCCGAATACCCAGGCAATGGGCGAGGATGTACGCTCGCCCTTCGGCGACTACCAGCCGATGAGCTTTGGTCCGATGGGGCGTGGCTGGCCGGGACGCATCGAATATGGCGGCACCTACGATGACAACTGGACCAAAAACATATTTCCGTTCCTGCCTCCGGACTTTGACGATCGCTATTTCCAGATGGCGCCTGCCGACCAGCAGATTGACCTGCCGAAGGGCGGCGAAGACGTGCAGCTCGTGAACCTGACGCCTGAAGGACGGGTGAGCTTTCGCCTGCCGCAGACTGCGCTGCCCGTGGCGCTACTCAAAGGTCAAAGAAAATCTCTCGACGCAAATATCAACCCGGACACTATACTTTTCGACCCGGAGAACGGGCGCTTCTCGCTGGTCTGGCGGGTGTCGCAGCGACTTCACCGAACCATACTCGACTTTTCTGAATGCTGGATCGGGCCGCCTACCGAAGCGATGATGCGGGCGCATGCCACGGGGCGTGTCTATTCCCGCTCCGATGAAACGATTGTGCTGGAGGCCGAGACGACGTGAAGCCGGCACTGGATATTATTTCGGTCGGCATGGTTACGGCGGTTGGCCTTGATGCGCCATCGGCCTGCGCAGCGATGCGAGCCGGCATTGATGGCTTCCAGGAAACACGTTTCAAGAACGACAAAGACGAGTGGTTGATCGGCGCACCTGTACCCCTGCCTCGCAACTGGGTTGGCGAGAAGCGAATGGCGCATCTCGCCTCAGGCGCCATTGTCGAGGCATTCGAGGACGTTCCGGAAGCGAGAGGGCAGACCGCTCTGATCCTTTGCGTGGCAGAAGAAGACCGTCCAGGGCGGCCGGTAAGAAGCACGCTGCGCCTGCTCGACCGTATTGCGGAGATCACCGAAGTCGAGAAGCATTCGCGATCGCGGGTTATCGCCTATGGGCGACCGTCCGGACACGTGGCGCTTGATTATGCACGCCGGATGATTTCATCGGGCGAAACGCCTTATGTGATGATTGCTGGGGTCGATAGTTACCTGACTACCTTGGCCACCACGCACTATCTCAAGGAGCGCCGCCTCCTAACGCTCAACAATCCAAACGGGTTTATTCCTGGCGAGGCGGCAGCAGCGGTTCTTTGCGGACCGCCAAGGCACGGCGGATTTCGGCTGAGGGGGCTGGGTTTGTCGCGAGAGCCTGGCTTTATTTACAACAAGCAAGACTTGCCGCTCAGAGGCGACGGAATGACGGCGGCCTATCGCCATGCGCTGGATGAGACCGGAATAGAGATGAACCGTCTCGGTTACCGGATCTCAGACCTCATCGGCGAGCAATACTGGTTCAAGCAGACGGCGCTGGCGTCGATACGACTGGTGCGCAACCCCTGTCCGTCTCAGGATTTGTGGTCACCTGCCGAGACCCTCGGCAATATTGGTGCGGCGGTGACGCCGCTGATGCTGGGGATGGCGCTGACGGCGGCAAGAAAGAACTACGCGACAGGCAACCCGGTGCTTATCGAAGCTTCCAACGATGCCGGCGCCTGTGGAGCTGCCGTGCTGGCCGCGAGGGCTGCGCGGTGACTGTCTTCGCCAACGGACTGGAAGTGGCTGCCAAGGCCCAGGGCAACAAGGTTATCGCGGCCTTCCCGGATGTTTGTTTCACCCCGCCCGAAAATCCGGCGACACCGCCTGGGGTACCGATCCCATATCCGTCATTTGGAATGGACTCCGATACAGAGAAGGGTACCGGAACGGTCAAAATCGGCGGAGAAAACATCACCCAAAAGGACAAATCGGATTACAGCCAGACGACAGGCACGGAAGCCGGCAGCGCAGCCAAGAAGGGTGTCGTCTCTTCCACCAACACCAACAAGGAGTACGCGCGGGCCTGGTCTGGCAACGTAAAGGCGGACAACCTCCCGGTCAGCCGCTTCACGGATATCTCGACCAACAATCATTCAAGCAGTCAGGTTGGAAACTCGCCTCCCCAAACGAAGGTTGGAACACCGGGGCCTGGGGGTGGATCGGCGCCAATAACCAAATGCCCTTGTTGCGGGACAAGCCCTGCGCATGCCAACCAACTCAAAGCCAGTGGAGAAATGTGCGAACAGACCACCGAAAACGAATATTACAACGACCGCATGGGAAAGGCTGACAACAAGATTCAGCAGATTGAAGAAGATTTTGCCGCCGGCACAATCCCAAAGGAAACGCACGCCGCGGCCTGGGGTCAGTACGCCAAAAGAAAAAAAGCGAGAAAGACCATAGCGGACGCAAGGGCCTCCGGCTCGAAATGCAAGAACCTTCACGATCCGCCTGATAAGGATTGCGGAGTACACTTCAAAGGTACACGAAGCTATTCAGAGATCTTAAAGGCCGAAGATCCCGCCGAATTGGCAAGCATCGAAGCAAAGGCAAACGCCAAATATACGGACCCGAAGGACATAAAAACGGCTATCCATAAGGACGTAAAGAAGCACGTTCGTGAGACAATTCTCGGATTCAAGGGCGCCAAGAAAAACGACATCAAAAGGCGAGATGGCCCGGGTCAGGTCAATCATAAGACCCCGCTGGACGCAGGCGGATGTCCAACCTCACCAGACAACTTGATTTCGGACGGTGCATTGGCGCCGGAGTGCAAAGAGATCGACACCGCGCAGACCACACTGCAAGACATATCGGATTGATGTTATGGTTTTTTCATCACTTGGAAGGCTCTTCCACTTTGCAGTAAGTGACTTTCGTGGCGCTCGCACAGAGAGTGGGCGTCTGTTGCTGGATATTTTTGAAGAATGCAAAGCGGGTGCTTTTTCTGATACCGCGATGTTCACCCGGATATTTGAAAGCTCTCCTTCCGTCGACACGGCGATTTCCGCATTCACCTTGATGCCCTACGTCACTCCGGGAAGCATCCTGATCGACATTGCGGACCCAATCCGTCAATCGCTCCGGCACGACGGTCAGATGCTCGAGTGGTTCTGTATAGCTTTGACAAGAAGTGGACTTCTGAGGCCGATGGAGTTGGCCGCCGCAATTTACCAGCAAGGCCCCTCGGATTTTGCCGAATTTGATCTTCCGTATCAACTTTCCATCGCCTTGGAGGCCAAGGTAAGCGATATCTTCTATGGACCACGGATGGTTCCGGGCACCATTGACGAATTCGACGCAGATCGCATTCAGTATGAGGTCGCGGAATATACGAAGTTAGTTATGTCACGGATCGACGAAGTCAGAAAAAGCCACCCCAACGATGCTAATGCTTCGTTTCTTTATGGTCGGCCGATCAACCTAGCCGAAACCGCGCATAAATCATTGAATGCCATTGCCAAAGCACACGACAATGAAGACGTCGTCGTCGCGCGTGACACCATTGAAGCATTTACGGGATTCGACCTCTCGGACTTTTATCGGAAAGGCCAACTGGACCGAGTAGGCGCCGCAGCGGCGCTGGAGCGCCTGTTCGACGAAGTTGACCTTTATCAGTTCAAACCGGGTGTGCGCTATTTCTTCGGCAGGCCGATCCCGGACTGATTGCAAGTCGGCATCGAGCTATTTGCCAGCGCTGGCGAGGTATTTCCTCACCTTGTCGAGATCGAGGTCGAAGATACGAAGCTCGGCTTTGCTCGACAGCATGCGCAAGACAAAGAGTTCCCCCGCCTCGGGGAATTCGTCATGACGCTCCTGCGCAATCTCCTGACCCGCCTTTCCGGCAACCCGCAATCCATCAAGATAGGCTTCCAGCCGCTCCACCAGCCTGGCCATCCGCTCTTCGTCCATCTCGGGATTCTTGCCGGGGTTCAACAGATTGTAGTTGTAGACCGTCCACAGAAAGGCGGCCATTTCGGCATGCTGGCGAACGATTTCCCGCAGGATAGGCGCAGACATCAGTTCAGGTTCACGGAACCGCCCCGGATGCGGTTCGCGGCACTTGCATGACTCGTCACATAGGTGCCGCGGATCGTGATCCGGCCGTCCTTTTCCATGATGATCACGGCCTTGCCACAGCGCAGTTCGATGCGTTCCTCGCCTGTGATTCTCACCTGCTCGCCATCGCGGACAACATGAGGATTGGTCGACTTTCCTTTCGGGTCAACGATTCGTCCAACAATGAGCGGCTGGCGCAGATCCCCGCCCTGAAACAACAGGGCAACCTCAGAGCCAATCATATCGGAGCTCAACTCTGCAAGGCTACGTGCCGGAAGGGCCGTGTCCTGCGGATTGCCCGGAAAAACAACGAGCGGTTCATCCTCGCCAAAGCCGAGAAAAATCCCGATTACCACGCCTTCGATTCGTTCGACGATCTTTGCCATCTGACCGTTTCCTCAGTTCTGTTTGATTTCCGAGCCCTTCATGACGATGTCGCCCGACGCGTTGGCGAATATCTTGCCACTGGCGGTTACCGTTATATCCTTGCCCTTGATGCCAATCGTCCCATCCTTCTTCATGATGATGGAGGCATCTCCGCATTTGATGGTGATCTCGTCACCGGCATCAATGACAAGCTTCTTTCCAACGCCAATCGAACCGTCGTCGGCAATGGTGATCCCGCTGCCTTTGCCTATTTTGAGCGCATGGGCGCCGCCGATATCAGTGATGTCGTCGGCCGCTATCTTGGCTGTTCGAGCCTTGCCTATCTCTGTCGCCTGCCCGCCGCCAATGTTGACGCTCTGGTTGCTTGCTATTTCGACGCCCTGATTGGCCCCAATGCTCCAACTGTCCGTGGCGCCAATCGTGTGGCTTTGACCCGCGCCCACCGTCACAGAGCGCGAGGCCCCGATCGTGTTGTTCTGTATGGCACCCACAGTCCTCGTCTCGGAGGCGCCGACGCTGTCGATGCGCGCCGCACCCACTGTGATGGTCTGCACGATCGCCACGGTCTGGGTGTGGTTGGCGCCGATCGTCTCGGTGGAGTTCGAACCGATGCCGATCGTCTCGTCGATGCCCACCGTCAGCGAGCGGTTCTTGCCGACCGTCTCGGTGTCGTTCGACCCGATATTAGTGGTCTGGTCGACGCCGACCTTGACCGTCTTGTTGTTGCCGACGTCCTCGTCGAGGTTGTGACCGACGGAGTGCTTGGCGTCGTGGTCTATGCGGTCGGACTGGTCGTGCTGGACCAGCTTCTGGCGATCATTCTTGATCAGAAGGTGATGGTCCTTCTGCGCCTGGAAATTGACCAGTTCGGAGCCGGCCTTGTCCTCGAACATCAGCTCGTTGTAGCCGCCACCGCCCTTCGACGAGTTGGATTTCCAGCCCGACTGCGTGGCGTTGCCGGGCAGCCCGTAGGGCGGCATCTGCGAGGCGTTGTAGACCCGGCCGGTGATGATCGGCAGATCCGGATTGCCTTCGATGAAATCGACGATCACTTCCTGGCCGATGCGGGGAATCTGGATGAAGCCCCAGCCGCTGCCGGCCCAGGTCTGCGACACGCGCACGAAGCAGGAGCTCTTCTGGTCCTTCTTGCCCAGGCGGTCCCAGTGGAACTGCACCTTCACCCTGGCATATTTGTCGGTGAAGATTTCCTCGCCGGACGGACCGACGACCGTCGCCGTCTGTGGCCCGCGCATGATCGGCCGCGTCGTGATGCGCGGTGGCCGATAGGCGACTGAAGTCGGCGCCACGCCGAGCACGACCTTGAAATTCTCGCCATCGGTGTCGACGCCGGCGCGGTAGCCCGGATCGAACAGCCGGTATTCGGCGCTGACGACCAGATACTCCTTGTTCTGGTCTTTGCGCGGAAAGCCGTCGAGCTTGAAGGTGCACCCGGAGAACAGGCCGCGCACGGTGCCGACGGCGGCAATGCGCATATGCGGCGCCTGGATTTCTTCGCGCCTGATCGCCGCCAGGCTGTCGCCGCGGCCGACTTCCAGATGCGCGCCGGGGTGGCGATAGTTCTCGCCGGCAGCCTGCTTGTGGCCGAAGGGCTGTGCCGACTTCGCCATCAAATCGGCGGCGGGCTTCTCGAAATCATAGTCGGTGTGGGCATAGGCGCCCGGGCGCACCGCACTGCCTGGAATCCACTCGGTGATGTATTCGACGTCGCGGCGCGAGCCCTGTCCTTCGAACTGATAGAGCACGGTCTCATAGCCAGGCGCGGGCTTCAGCTTGCTCATGGCGTCGGCCAGGATCAGTTTGTGCTCACCTTCGGCGTGCTCGAAGAAGTACATGATGCCTTCGTGCTCGAGCAGCCGCTGCACGAAATCGAGGTCGCTCTCGTCGTATTGCACGCAATATTCGCGCGGCGGATAGGAGCCTTGTAAGCGCTTCTCGAACTTGGCGATGCCGCCATATTTGGAGAAAATCTCCTCCACGATCTCGACGGCGGTCTTGTCCTGGAAAATGCGGCAGTCGGTGGTATTGCCGAGGAACCACAGCCACGGCCTGACGACCGCCTCATAGTGAGCCAGCCGATCTTCGATGCGGGTAAGGCGAAACTCGGCGATGAGGCCGCTGAACCAGCGCTTGGGGTCGGCCTCGCCTTCGATCGAAACGGCGCCGCCCAGCATCTTCAGCGGGTCGATATCGGCATTGGTCGAAACAAATCCAACGGTGTAGGCAAGGCAGCGGCTGATCTCGTCGCGGCCGACGAGATGCGTGAAAGTCAACAGTTCGGCGCCGACCGGCGTCTGCACAAGCGCGGCGCGTTGTTCACTCGGCATGGGTCGTGCCCCTCCTGAGCGCTAGTGTGGCAGGTTCGAAGCCCTTCTTGTGTTAACGACCTCACGTTCAGGGATATTTCGCAACTTGCCACCCAAGCCATGTTGAGCCTACCACATGTTCTATGGCAGACCAAAGAGGACAAGCGGCAGGCCGTTGCTGTTTGCGCCGCTTTCGCCAGTGTGAAACGCCGCTCTCCCGCTGTGCCCGCAAGCTGCTAGACTGTGGCACATCGGATCAATGGAAACGGCAGCGGTCGACGGTCCATAGCGCATGTTCATCAGTCTGCAGATCAGCAATGTCGATGTCCTGCCTGCCGGGCTGCCGCCCGGCTACGCATCGCGCGACCGCGGCTTCGAGATCGGGCGGGAGAACTGCGCCTGGACCTTGCCCGATCCGGACAAGTTCATCTCCGGCCGACATTGCGAAATCCGCTACGAAGGCGGCGCCTTTTTTCTCCACGACGTCTCGCGCAACGGCACATTCGTCAACGGGTCGAGCCAGCGCCTGACCGGCCCGCATCGGTTGGCGCAAGGTGACCGGCTCCGGATCGGCCGCTATATCGTCTCGGTGTCGATCGATGACGGGAACCCAGCCTTCGGTGGCCATGGTTCGACGCAACGGCAGATGCCCGTTGCCGGATCCTTTCCAGACCATGTCGCATCGCCACGGTCACCGACCGCGCCACCCGCTTCGGTCTCCAGCCGGCCGCAGCAAGCCGACGAGATCCTGCGCGCGATTGCCGCCGGCGCCGGCATTCCGCCAGAGGTGCTTTTGCTGCGCCAACCGCAGGAGGTAGCCGGCGAGATCGGCGCGGTGCTGCGCATCGTCGTCGACGAGCTGGTGTTGCTGTTGAAGGCGCGCGCCGCTGCAAAAGTCCTGGCCAAGACCAGCGACCGGACCATGATCAATTCCGCCGACAACAATCCGCTGAAGTTCGTGCCCGGGACAGACGAAATCCTCGACATCATGTTCGCGCGGCGCAGGGCCGGCTATCTCGATGCCAGGCACAGCATCGAAGACGCTTTCCACGACCTCAAAACACATGAATTCGCCACCTTCGCCGCCATGCAGGCAGCGCTGTCGCGGTTGCTTGACGATCTGTCGCCCGAGGCGATTGCGAAAAAACTGCCGCCATCCTCCTTTGCCTCGAAGAAGACGCGCGCCTGGGACGCGCTGGTCGCGACCTGGCGGGCCAAGGAGGAAGCGCACGAGAACGGCATGCTGGACATATTCCTCACCTATTTCAGTGAAGCCTATGCCAAGGCCGCCAAACAGAAGACCGGCAAGGGCTAGGGTTCAGACTCAATCAACCTATAGGGCTGATCTTGCCTTCAGTTCCGAGAAGGCACATTCTCTGCGTATCGGGCGGTCTCGTGAGGATCAATGTTCAAGAAAATAGTTGAGAGAGTGCCAGTTGGCGCCGCTGACCCGGTAAGCGACCTGATTGGTCTGATCGACTTGATCGAAATGGAGTTGGGGCTCTGGGCGGGTGGCAAAAGCGTGCGCAACCGTCTCTCCGAGGTCATCAGTGAAATTCGCCGATCCGAAGGTGTCGCGAGCCAGGAGAGTGTGAGCGTTTTGCTCGATGTTATCGAACGACTGGGTAATATTGAGCGGTTTTTGTCCGACAATGGTTTTGAGACTGGCTCTGAAACTTCCAACGGTTGACGCTTCGAACTCTGCTTGTACGACGAGAAGAGCGTGATCGGTCAGACCCAGAATGCGATGAGCGTTGCGAGTGCGACGGCGGAGAGAAAATTCCTTGCGAGCTTGTCGTAGCGGGTTGCGATGCGGCGGAAATCCTTGAGCCTGCAGAAGGCAGCTTCGATACGCCATCGGCCCTTGTATCGGGTCTCATCGTAGCTGATCGTCGCCTTGCGGTTTGATCGTCCCGGGATTACTGCCTGCGCCCCTTCAGACTTCAGGTGCTTGCGCAAGGCGTTGGCATCGTAGCCTTTGTCGGCGATCAGGCATCGCACGGGTCCGGCGGCATCCAGCAGCGGCTTGGCCATCGTGATGTCTGCGACATTGCCCGCGGTGAGCCGCAGGACGGCGGGCCGTCCCAGCAGGTCTGTCACCGCATGAATCTTGGTGGTTTGGCCGCCGCGCGATGGCCCGATGGCCTGTGCTTTCGCCCCCCTTTACCACCGTGAGCGGAGCGATGCGCCTTTATATAGGTGGAGTCGATAGATGCCGACAGGGCAAGGACACCCTTAGCCACCAGCGCATCAAGGATTCTGGTCCAGAGCTGTCGGCGGGACCACCGTTTGAAGCGGTTGTAGATCGTCGTGGGAGGGCCGTATTCGGCCGGGCAATCCTTCCAGCGGCAGCCAGTTTTCAGCACATGCAGGATGCCACTGATGACGCGCCGATCATCGACCCTGCGCGCGCCAGGCAGGTTCTTCGGCAGCTGCGGCTCGATTGCCGCCCAGGCGTCGTCATTCAACCAGAACATCTGCTTCATCCTCGCCTCCATCGCAATTTCGAGACAAGGAACCTGATTTGCTAAACTAACTCAACAGGCTGATTAGGTTTTGACCCTAAGCCCGCGCACCGCTGAAGACACCGTGAAGGCGACCCGAGCACGGGCCGGCCACCAAAATTGCGCCGGGTTTCCATCGCAACCTTCTGAGACTACGATCACATACGACGATTGAGCACGCGGGTACGGTTGGTCGACCTCGGGGGTCTGCGGCACATGTCATGTCACGGCGAGATAGCGTCCTGCGGTCCGCGTTTGCGCGGACATGGCGCTGTGCGTCGCGGCGCGCGGGCGTAGAGGCAGGGATCGGCGATGAGCTCGAAGGATGATCCTTTCGATCCGACCGGCAAAACCGTCATCCGCCCCAGCCGCCCCAATCCCGGCCGCAAGCAAAAGACGGTTCTCGCCCGCGATGCGCCGGCCCCCGGCAGTACGGTGATCGCCCCTGCCAGCGTCCCGGAACCCACGGTTTTCGATCCCAACGCCGGCCGCCAGCCGCCGTCCGACGTCACGGGGACGGTGATCTATCAGGGAACGCCCTTCGCCAACGCGCCGGCCGATCCGCCCGTTCACGGCTCAGCCGGGACGGCGGGGAAAACGCCATGGGATGCGCTGCTCGGCGCCAGCGATGCCGTCGATTATGGCGCGGCCAACCCGATCGTCGCTGCCGCGGCGCCCTTGCTGATACTGCTTGGGCATCTGCGGCTGATGGCTGTCGAAAGACCGGCCGAGCCGCTGGCGCAGCATGTCGCCGGCCTGATCGAGGATTTCGACCGCAAGATCGCCAGGACCGATACCTCGGAAGAGGATGCGCGCATCGCCAGCTATGTGCTTTGCGAAACCGCCGACGATATCGTCGCCAATCTGCCCGGTTCCAGCCGGGATGCGTGGGCGCAGCACGCCATGCTGCAGCGCTTCTTCCAGGTCAAACCCACCGGCGCCGGTTTTTTCCAGGCGCTGAACACGGTGCTGGCGACGCCGGAACCTCATCGCAATCTCATCGAGCTGATGCATGTCTGCCTGTCGCTTGGCTTCGAAGGCCAGTATCGCGGCCAGCCGCGCGAGAGCCTCGAACGGGTCCGCCGCGACGCCTACGAGACATCAGCCTATTTCCGCGTCCTCGGTGACAACGACATCTCGCCGCGCTGGCAAGGATTGTCGGTCACATCGGCGCAAGGCTCCAGGCGGGTTCCGCTCTGGGCCATAGCCGCTGCAACCGCGGCAGTTTTGACCGCAGCCTTTTTCACGCTGCGCGTGCTCATCACCAATGATGGCGAGGCTGTTGCCGGCGAGTTGCTGGCGCTCAATCCGGCGACGCCGGTCACCATCGAGCGCACCGGTTTCGTGCCGCTGACCGAGGAGGTGAAAGTCGTCGCAGCGCCAACGACGATTGCGCAGGTCGATCGCATCCGCACTGCCTTGGCCAAGGAGATCGAAGGCGGCGGCGTCAGCGTCGGCACTAAGGGTGATTTCATCATCGTGGAAATCAGCAACGCCCTGCTGTTCCAGTCGGGACGAGCCGAGGTCAAGCCGGAGTTCGAGCCGGTGGCTGCCAGCATCGCGGCGGCTCTCGACGCGGAGCGCGGGCCGATCCGGATCGTCGGCCACACCGACAACGTCAAACCGAAGAAGACCAGCGCCTTCAAATCGAATTTCGACCTCTCCGTCGCACGTGCCCAGTCGGTGGAAAAGATGATCGCAGCGCATTTCAGCGATCCGTCGCGGACAAAGGTCGAGGGCAAGGGCGAGGACGAGCCCATCGCCGACAATGCAACGCCGGACGGCCGCGCCAAAAACCGCCGTGTCGATGTAATGATCCCGCGGGAGGAGATGCTGTGACCGGCTGGCTGCTGCGCATCTTCAGCGCGCTCGCGCTCGCCGGCTTTGCCGCCGCGGTCTGGTACGCCGGCCCGTTAATCCGCTTTGCCGGCGCCCGGCCGTTGGATCCCATCTGGCTGCGGGCAGCGATCATCGGCATCGTCGTCGGAACGGTGGCGATCATCTATGCAATCCGGTTCTGGCGCAGGCGCAAGGCGCAGAAGGCGCTGGAGGCCGCCATGGCCAGCGCCGAGGATGACGGCAGCGATGCAAAGGTGCTGGAAGCTCGCATGAACGAAGCGGTCGCGACGCTCAGGCAATCGAGCGGCAAGCGCAACTTCCTCTACGACGTGCCCTGGTACATCGTCATCGGCCCGCCGGGCGCCGGCAAGACCACCGCGCTGGTCAATTCCGGCCTGAACTTTCCGCTTGCCGGGTCGGGCCAGGCGCAGCCGGTGGCAGGCGTCGGCGGCACGCGCAATTGCGACTGGTGGTTCACCGACGAGGCGGTGCTGATCGACACGGCCGGGCGCTACACGACGCAGGATTCCCATGCACGGACCGACAGCAAAAGCTGGCTGGCGTTCCTGTCGCTGCTCAAGCGGCACCGGACGCGCCAGCCGATCAATGGCGTCATCCTGGCGATCAGCCTTTCCGATCTGATGGCGGACAGCGAGCAGGCGGCCCGCGTCGCCGAGATCCGCAGCCGCCTGCAGGAAATCCACGAGGTCCTGAAGGTCCGCTTTCCCGTCTATGTGCTGTTCACCAAGGCCGACCTGGTCTCCGGATTCATGGAATATTTCGGCGGTTTCGACGAAGCACGCCGGCGCAAGGTGTGGGGCGCGACCTTCCAGACCGCCGAGCGCGGCCTGAACATGGTCGCGGAAGCGCCAGCCGAATTCGACGCGCTGGTGAAGCGCCTGACCGAAGAGATGAGCGAGCGGCTGCAGGCGGAGACCGATCCGGTCGCGCGCATCGCCATTTTCGGCTTCGCCGCGCAGCTCGGTGCGCTGAAAGGCCGGATCGTGAATTTCCTCGAGGGCGTTTTCGAGCCGACGCGCAAGCAGCTGAACGCCCCCCTGCGCGGCCTGTATTTTTCTTCCGGCACGCAGGAAGGCACGCCGATCGACCAGTTGCTGGGCAGCATAGGCCGCAGTTTCGGCAGGAATGCCCAGGCGCATCTTTCCGGCACCGGCAAAAGCTTCTTCCTGCACGATCTGTTGAGCCGCGTCATTTTCGCCGAGTCCGGCTGGGTGTCCTATGACAGGGCGGCCGACAGGCGCGTTGCGATCGCCCGCTACGCCGGCCTGACAGCGATCGCGGCCATAGCGATCGCCGCGCTTGGCGTTCTCGGCCTGAGCTTTACGACCAACAAATCGCTGGTCGCCGCGACCGGCCAGGCGGCAGGCCAATACCGCGCGACAGCCGCGCCGCTGCTGGCCAGCACGACGGTGTTGGATGCCGACCTCGAAACCGTCATCGGCGCGCTCGATGCGCTGCGCGGCCTGCCGGCCGGCTACGATACGAGAGACCAGCCCACCCCGGCCACGGCGACGTTCGGCCTCAGCCAGCGTGAGCGTATCCTTTCGGCCTCCGAGACCGCCTACCGGCAGGGGCTGGAGCGGATGTTCCGCTCGCGCCTGCTGTTCCAGCTCGAACGCACGATCGAGGCCAGGATGGCCGATCCGATGGCGCTGTACGAGCCGTTGAAGATTTACCTGATGCTGGGCGGCAAGGCGCCGAAAGTGGATGACGAGCTGGTCGTCACCTGGCTGAAGCGGGACTGGGAACAGAACCGCTATCCCGGCGCCCACAATCGCGACGGCCGGGCGCAACTGGAGAAGCATTTGCGCGCCATGCTGGCGCTCGACGATGACCAGGATCCCTCGTTCGAACTCAACCGCGCGCTGGTCGAATCCGCCCAGCGCTCGCTCGGCCGCATGAGCCTTGCCGATCGCGCCACCGCGCTCATCCAGTCGGCCACCTATGCGGCGGCGCTGGACGATTTTTCGGTGTCATCGCAAGCCGGCGCGGAGGCGCCGATGCTGTTCGAGCGCAATGACGGAAACGATCTCGCCGGCCTTCGCGTCCCCGGTCTCTACACCCATGCCGGCTTCGACTTCTATCTGGCGCAACTTGCCAGGAGCGCGCAGGCGCTGGTCGACGATCAATGGGTGATCGGCTCGAGCGGCGAGCAAGGCGGTTTCGACCAGGAATTGCTCAAGCTCGGCCCGGAGCTGCTCGATCGCTATGGCAAGGGCTTTGCGGCGGCGTGGAACGAGGTGCTCGACAGGTTGAAGTTCAAGGCAATGGCCGCCGACAAACCGCAATATCTGGCGCTGTCCGCAGCGGGATCACCGAGTTCGCCGCTGATGCAGCTGTTCGAGGCGATCGCGCGCGAAACAGCTTTGACGCAAGAGCGCAATCCGGCTGCGCCGTCTCAAGACAGCGGCCAGGAAATCGCGGCACGCGCCAAGGGCCTCGCCCGCATCGGCATCGAGCTTGCAGCGCGCAAATCGCAGAGCAGGGCCGGGACCGCCTTTGTCAGTACGCAGAACCAGGATCCCGGCGCCAACATCGAAGCCCAGTTCCGGTCTTTCCAGGCTTTGGTGGCCGGGGCGCCGGGGCAGCGGCCGCTCGACGCCCTCACCCAGAATTTCCGCGAAATCTATCAGAGCGTGCGGCTGGCCGCCGATGTCCCCGCCCAGACGGACCAGGCCAACGCCAATCTGCAGCTGCAGATCTCGACGTTGCGCGCCAATGCTTCGCGGCTGCCGAAGGCGCTGGCCAGGATGGTGAGCGCGGCGGCGGACGATTTCGAGGGCACCGTCGCCGAAACATCGACCACGCGTCTCAACGAGATGCTGGAGGAGACCGTCGGCCGTCCGTGCGAAGAGGTGATTGCCGGGCGCTTTCCATTCGCCCCCGCCGGCACCGACGATGTCGCCATGGCGGATTTTGCCAGATTGTTTTCTCCGGGCGGGGTTCTCGACCGGTTTTTCGCGCAGAACCTGGCGTCGCTGGTCGACATGAGCGGCCAGGACTGGGACTGGAAACAGGACACCAGGTTCGGCCGCAATCTGGCGAAATCGACGCTGAAGAACTTTCAGCTCGCGGCACAAATCCGCGCGGCTTTCTTTCCGCTCGGCGGGCCGGTGCCGTCGATCAACATCACCCTCACGCCGCTGTCGCTGCATGGCGATGCCGACATGGCGCTGCTCAATATCGACGGCCAGGTGCTGCAGGCCACCCAAGCCGGCAACACGCCGGGCCTGATTCCGTGGCCGGGCAAGACCGGTTCGGCCAGTCTCAGCCTGACGCCGGAGCTGCCCGGCCGCGAGTCCGCAATCAAGTTCGACGGTCCCTGGGCGTTGAAACGATTGCTGGACAAGGGGCAGGTCACCGCCAATGGCGACAGTCTCGAAGCGCATTTCCTCATCGGCGGGCGCGATGTCGCCTACACGATCAAGACCGGGAAGGACGGTAATCCGTTCACGCTGCCGGCGCTCTCCGCGTTCAGCTGTCCGAAGGCTTTCTGATGGGGAATTGCATGGCAGGACCAAAGATTGCAGGACGCAGAGACAGCGGCGGCACCACACCGTCCGTCATCAGCGGCTTAGATTTCGATACTCTAATGAATGGGGCTGTGGCAGACTGGCCAGGCACGTCAGCCAAGGCGTTGCGGAGCGTAGGCAAGTGAACGATGCCGCCTTTGAGAGCTACGGCGTGAGCCACAAGGGCTGCGTGCGCGACCACAATGAGGACAGCTTTCTGGTCGAGCCGCAGATCGGCCTCTGGGTGGTGGCCGACGGCATGGGCGGGCACGAGGCCGGAGAAGTCGCTTCGGCAAGCATTGTCGAGCATCTGGCGACGATCGGCATCGCCAGTTCGGCGCCGGATCTGCGCGCCCGCTTTGAGGATCGGCTGAACCGGGCGCATGCCGAGATTCGCCGGATTTCGCGCTCACGCGGCGTGACCATCGGCTCCACCGTTGCCGCACTGCTGGCCATGGACGGCAGGTTCGCCTGCCTGTGGTCGGGCGACAGCCGCGTCTATCTCGTGCGCAACGCCGCGATCTCGCAGATTTCGCGCGACCACACCGAGGTGCAGGAACTGCTCGACAGCGGCGCGATCAGCGCAGCCGAAGCGGAGAACTGGCCGCGCCGCAACGTCATCACCCGCGCCATCGGCGTCAACGACGAAATCGCCATAGACTTCCAGCAGGGAGAGACCCTTGCCGGCGACATCTTCATCCTCAGCACGGACGGGCTGACGGCGCATGTCAGCGACGCGGAAATTGCGGCAGCAGTGCTCTCGGGAGCGCCGCAGGCTGCCTGCGAAAAGCTGCTTTCCATGGTGCTTGAGCGCGGCGGCACCGACAACGTCACCATCGTTCTGGTCAAGATCAGAGACAAAGGCAATGGCCTGTCCCGAGCAGGAGGCCACGACCGATGAGCTCCGACGACAAGACCCGGCTATTGCCCAACATGGCGGATACCAGCGTCGGCACGCAGCTCAGCGGCATCTACGAGCTCGACGAACGCATCGCGTCGGGCGGCATGGGCGAAGTCTATCGCGGCCACAACATCCAGACCGGCGATCATGTCGCGATCAAGATCGTGCTGCCGGAATTCGCCCGCGATCAGACGATCCTGTCGCTGTTTCGCAAGGAAGCCTCGATCCTCAACCATCTGTCGCATGACGCGGTCGTGCGCTACCACGTCTTCACCATAGATCCCGGCATCGGGCGGCCCTATCTGGCGATGGAATTCGTCGACGGCCAGTCGCTCTACGACATCATGCGCGGCGGGGCGATGGCGACTCCGGATGTGCGCAAACTGTGCCACCGGCTGGCCTCGGGCCTGAGCGCCGTGCACCAGGCCGGCGCCATCCACCGCGATCTTTCGCCCGACAACATCATCCTGCCGGGAGGCCGGGTCGAGCGGGCAAAAATCATCGATTTCGGCATTGCGCGATCGGCCGCGGTCGGTGGCGAGACGCTGATCGGCGGCAAGTTTGCCGGAAAATACAATTACGTCTCCCCCGAGCAGCTCGGGCTCTATGGCGGCGAGGTCAGCGAACAGTCCGACATCTACAGCCTGGGGCTGGTGCTGGCGGCGGCGCTGCGCGGCAAGCCGATCGATATGGGCGGCTCGCAATACGAGATCGTCGAAAAACGGCGGACCGTCCCTGATCTCTCCGGCATCGATGCCGATTTCAGGGACATCGTCGAAGCGATGCTGCAGCCTGACCCGGATGATCGACCGGCCAGCATGGCCGAAATCGCCCGGTTGACGCGCGACGACAGCGACGCGACCTTGCCGCCGGCATCGCTCGCGCCCCGGCCCGGTCTGCCGCGAACCGGGCAGACCGCAGGGCCTGTCTCGAAGATCGGGGACTCGCCGGCCCAAGGCTTCGGTTCGGCCCCGCCAAGCGGCACGGCGGAGCCGTCTTTCGTGCCGCACGTGCGCCCGGCGCACCTGTCGCAGCCGAAACCGGCTGCTGAAACTCCCAAGCGAGCAAGCACACCGCCGAAGCGTGCTACTACAGGCAGAAATCTGACGATCGCGGTGCTGGCGGCGGTGGTCATGGTATCGCTTGGAGGGCTCTATGCATCGGGTATCGTGGGATTCGGAGACCGGCCTCGCCTCACCGACACCGGCAAGCCGCTCCAACCCGGACTGACAAAGCCGATCGTCGCTGACAAGCCCGTTTCGGACACTGCGCCGGTCGAGAAGACGGTGCCAAAGCCGCAACCAGCGGAGACTCCGGCTGAAGATCAGGCCAAAGCGCCGGTCGAGCCGCAGCCGACGCCGCCAGTCGCGTCGAGCGCCACGGCCCCGCTGCCGGCCGCACCAACCGACAAGACCGTCGCGCTGCAACCGCCATCCGGCCCGTCACAGTCCGATGCCGCGAAGAACCCCGAGCCTGTCAGTCCGCCGGTAGAGCCCAAGGCGACAGCGCCAGCCACGCAAACACCTGAACCGACGGCCGAGGCCCCCAAACCCACAGCACCGACGCCGGAACCCACCGCTCAAGCGCCCGAGCCCAAGGCGCAGGCGCCTGAACCGACCGCGCAGGCGCCCAAGCCGGACACGCAGGCGCCTGAACCGACCGCGGAGCCTAAGCCGAGCCAGCCCGATATCGCCAGCGGTGAGCAGGCCGACAAGCCGGCAGAGCCCGACATTGCCATGAACGTGCCCAAGCCGGAGGTGCCGCCACCGGCCGATGCGGCCGCGGAGCGGGTCACCTGGGTACGCGCCTTCAATGGTGGTGATTGTTTTTTTGCGACGGTGACGTCGGTCGCCGACAAGGGTGTCGCGATCGAGGGCTTCGGCACGTCGGTGCCACCCTTCGAACAGTTGCTTGGGGAATTCCAGGCGAAGTTCCATGTCGAGCCGGATATCAGCGTCCGCCTTATCCAGCCCCCGCAATGCGGGATCACCGGCTTCCTGCGTTTCATGGGCGCGAGCACGGCCGACAGGCCGCAGCTTGTCCTCGACCAGACATCGGTGCCGGACGGCTCGCCGATCGACGGCACGCTGATGACGCATGGCGGGCTGGTGTCGAGCGTGTTCCTGATCGACCACAGGGGCATCGCGTTCAACCTCGACGATCATGTTGTCGTACAAGCCGACAAGGCGACCTTCTCGATCCCGATCGGGCTCGGCGCCGCCGACAAGGCGGCAGGCAAGGCGTTGCCGCAGATCATCATGGTGATCACCGGGCCGCAGGACATAAAGGCGGCGGACTTCACAACGCCGACGCCGGCCTCGGTGCTGTTGCCCAGGATCCTCGACGAGATCGGCGCCAGGAGTTCGGCATTTTCGGCGACCGCCAAATACTTCCGCCTCGGCGGCTAGCACCGACGCCGATGCAACGCCGTCGCCGAGATCCCGTCCTGCTTGCCCGGAACGTGCGCGTGAAGCTCGCCGCGAGCGCGGTCGCGACGCTGTTGCTGGCGCTTCTTTCCACCGGGCATGCGCGCGCCGAATTCACCGTCTGCAACCAGACGCTCGACGTCGTCAATCTTGCCGTCGGTCAGAAGGTCGACGATGCCGACCAGACCGATGGCTGGTGGACCATCGGCGCCAATCAATGCGTCAACGTCATTCGCGAGGAGCTGACCAACCGCTACATCTACATCTACGCGACGGATGTCTTCGGCCACGCCATTCTGGCAGGCTCCACCGACATGTGCATCGAGCGGCGGCGGTTCTCGATCCGCGGCATCGATGAATGCTGGCAGCGCGGCCATATCGCGGCGAAGTTTCTCGAAGTCGACACGCAGGAACAGGTGCGCTGGACCTTCTTCCTGACCGGAAGCGCACCGTGACGCACAGCATCGACACCAGCTTCAAGGCAAAGAAGCAGGCGCGCGCCGCGCTACGCAGGCGCAGGATCTGGCTCGGGCTGGCGGCTGGCCTGGCGACAATCGTCCTCGCCGCGATTGCCACCGGCTTCTATCTTACCGCCGACTACTGGTCGTTCCGCGACGAGGACGAGGAACTGCATGCCGTCGAAGACTCGGACGACGTGCCGGCCGACGCATCGGTCTACGTGCCGGCCATCATCGACCTTGCCGGCGACCCGATGTGGATCACACTGGCGCCGGAGGCGGGCGCCGCCAAGAGCCGCGGGATGCCGCGCCCGACGGAGCTCGACCAGGCCGGCATCTCCCCTCAGATCATGGTTCTCTCCGACGTGATGCTGAGCGCCAGCGAAAAATTCATGACGACGATCCCCTCGACGCAGGAGGATTTCGCCTTCTTCCAGGCGCAGCGGAAGACCGCGGTCGCGCCACCCGCCGAACCCAACGATCCGCAGAATGACCTGCAGAACGATCTTCAACCATCGCCCGGCGCGGACGGGGCTCCGGCGGCCTCCGGCCCAGCTCCTGACCCGCAGGCTGCTCCGGGTGCATCGGCGGCGGCCGATGACCCCGAGGCCGGCTGGGGCGAGACCATCGATGAGGGCGAAGCAGCACTCCCCGCCTTTCAGAAGACAGCGGTCGAAAACAACACCAGCGTTGCCAACGTCAGCTCGGAATATCAGCGCTTCGAGGCGACCGAGGACATTTTCGTGAAAATCCTCAACGACCGCAGCCTGGACAGCGTGGCGCTCGATGCGCATTTTTCCGCCGACGACGCAAAGCTTGCCGGCGAGGCGCTGAAGGCGCTGTTCGACAAGGACGGCCTGCAGCCTGGTTATGTCGTGGCGATGCGCGGCTTTAGGCCGACGCGCGAGACCACGACGATGTCGCTGATGCAGGTCTCGATCTACGCCAGGAACGTCTTTGTCGGCACGCTGACACGCAACGCGGCCGGTGCCTTCGTGTCGGGCGTCGACCCGTGGGTGCGCGAGGACCTGTTCAATTATTCGGGCGCCGAGACCGAAGGCACGCAGAAACGGCAATACCGCCTGCTCGACGCGATCTATTCGACGGCGGCCCGCAACAATGTGCCGAGCGGCATCATTGGCGAAGCCATCATGTATCTGTCGCGGGGACAGGATCTGGATGCTTTCGCCAGCGAGGACCAGCGTCTTGTGCTGATCTATTCGCAGACGCCGCGCGGCAAGAACGAGACCGACGGACGGGTGCTCTATGTCGGTATCCAAGGCACGCAAAAGAGCTTGGATTGTTTCGTTTTCCAGCAGAGCGACGGCCAGTTTTCCTGCGTCTCGGGCGATGACCAGGTGCGCTCGCTGACGGTGGCCAACGGCATGGTGACGCCGGTCAACGGTGTCATGACGTCGACCTTCGGGCCGCGCAAGCATCCGATCCTGGGCGTTGTTCGCATCCACAAGGGCGTCGACTGGGCAGCACCCGTGGGGACGCCGATCGCCGCAGCCTTCGACGGCGAGATCATCTTCCAGGGCGACGGCGGCGGCTACGGCAATGTGGTCAAGATCGCCCATGGCGGCGGCCGCGAGACGCGCTACGCGCATATGTCGAAATTCGCCATTGCCAGCGGTGTCGGCACCAAGGTGAAGGCCGGCGACATCATCGGCTATATCGGCACCACCGGCCTGTCGACCGGGCCACATTTGCATTTCGAACTCTACCAGAGCGGTCAGGCGATCGATCCGCTCGGAACAGTGACCGCTGCAATCGCCGTCACTTCCAGCGATCCCGCCGTCGAAACGCTGACCGACCGTATCGTCCACGTCGAATCGGGCGGTAGCGCGCGGGCCAAGAACCCGCTGTCTTCGGCGACAGGCGCCGGCCAGTTCATATCCAAGACCTGGATCCGGATGATGAACACCTATCGTCCCGAACTCGCGCGATCGCTGTCGACCGCAGACCTGCTCGCTTTGCGCTACGACGCCACCATCTCGCGTGAGATGGTGCGCAATCTGGCGCGCGAGGGCGAAGCCTATCTCAAGGCGCGCGGCCATCAGATTACCGCCGGCCGGCTCTATCTCTGCCATTTCCTCGGCATGGAAGGCGCACATCAGGTGCTGGCGTCGCCGGGATCGGCGCAGTTGAGCGCCGTGCTCGGCTCGTCCGTTATCCAGGCCAACCCGTTTCTTGCCGGCAAGACCGCCAGCTACGTCGTCGACTGGGCGGAACGGAAGATGGGCCGCAAATTGCCGACGCCCGCCACCACCGATGCGGGCCAGCAGACGACGACGGAAGTCCGCCAGACATCGCCGGAGTTCGAAAAATACAAGCAGGCGATAACGGCACTGGTCGGCTCGATCCAAAATACTCTTGAGCCGGGCTAGAGCTGGCAGTTCGCCCCGGCTTTCGCCAAGCCGATTGGTTCTGAGGCCGGCCAATGGTATGTTTGCGGATATTTGGGAAGGTTTTTGGGTCCTTGTGAACCAAAACTGTGGCTGGGATCACATACGCCCAACAGCCATTTTGGCAGAAGCGATACAGTCGCTGGTGAAATTTAGCATGCGCAGCCATCAATAACGCGCCCCATTGGGGCGGAGGGCCGATCCCATGAAAGCGTTTGCCGTCCTTTTGAGCGGATTTTTTCTGTTAATGCTGACCGCGCTTGGCACCGTCCAGGCGGCGGCGCCGGATGCCGGTGGCGTCAAACGCGTCGCGCTGGTCATCGGCAACAGCAAATACGTCCATGCCGTCGAATTGCCCAATCCGGCCAATGACGCGCATCTCATCGCATCGACGCTGCGCAATGCCGGCTTCGAGGTGATCGAGGGCGTCGACCAGGACAATGCCGGCATGCACAGCCTGATCAGCAAATTCACCGAGCAGTCCTACGATGCCGACCTCGCCGTCATTTTCTATGCCGGCCACGGCATGCAGGTCGACGGCAAGAACTTTTTGATCCCGGTCGACGCCGAACTGACGTCACCTGCCTATCTCAAGACCCGCACCGTCCAGATCGACGACTTCATGGCCGCATTGCCACCCGACCCGGCGGTCGGCGTCATCATCCTCGATGCCTGCCGCGACAATCCGCTGGCACGCACACTGGCGGCCGCGATGCCGAAGACCCGCTCCACCGCGCTGGGCACCGGCCTGGCGCCGATCGACCCTAAATCAGAGGGCGTCGGCACCGGCGGCATCCTGATTGCTTATGCCACCGACCCGGGCGCCATCGCCTTTGACGGCAACGGCGTCGACAGCCCCTACTCGACCGCGCTCGCCAGGCACCTGACCGAACCCGGCATCGAGATCCAGAGCGCGCTGACGCGGGTGCGCGGCGAAGTGGCCGAGACCACGCAAGGCCGCCAGCGGCCATGGCACAACGCATCGCTGGGCCGCGAGGTTTTCCTTGGCAAACCGGCCGCCGAAGCCGTGCCGGTGGCAAAACCGGCCGCCGACGACGCGAACGCCGCGACAGCGCCCGCCCCTGCCCCCGTCACCAGCGAACCGCCTTCGTGGGAAGTCGAGCAGCGGCTTTGGGACGAGGCCTCGAAGCGCAACACCGCGCCATTCTACGAAGCCTATCTCGAACAGTTCCCGAATGGCCGCTTCGCCACGGTGGCGCGGCTCAACATCGATGCGCTGAACGATCCGAAAGCCCAGGAACGGCAGGTGGCAGCGCTCGATGCCGACGAAGCGAACTCGGGTTCTGCCGTGCGCACCTCGGTCGGCATTTCGGACGACATGAAGAAGGTGCTGGGCACCGAGGCGACGGAGAACGCGATCGGTCTCGATCGCCAGGGCCGCATCGACCTGCAATTGCGCGTCGAGGCGCTGGGCAACGAGCTTGGCCGCGTTGACGGCAATATCGGCGCCAAGACCCGGCAAGCGATCGGCGACTGGCAAGAGGGGAACGGGCTGCCTCCGACCACCTTCCTGACGCGCGAGCAACTGGCATTCCTGGTTATCCAGACGGATCCGATGATGGAGGCCGTGCGTGCCAAGCATGAGGCCGACCAGGCCGGCGTGGACAAGCCGAAAAAACAGATGGTGCAGAAGGCCCGCACGCTGAAGCCGGTGGCGGAAAAGCCACGCAAGAAGCAGTACGCCCAGAAGCCGCGCCGACAGCAGCAGTTCGTGCAGAAAAGGCGCAACCGGGAGGTCGTGCGCGAGGATGAGCCGCCGCCGCGGGACAACAATGATTTCCTGACCAAGGCGCTGATCTTCGGCACCGGCGTAGCGGTCGGCGGCGTGCTCAAGAACTGATCGATCATGTCAAACAATAAAAACGCCGCGTGTCCGTTGGACGCGCGGCGTTGTGTTTGACGACGGCCGGAAGACGCAGCCGGCGAAGCTACTGCGCCTTGATCCGCATCTCGACCCGCCGGTTGACGGGATCGTAGGGATCGGGATTGCGTGGATTGGCCTCGCCGAGACCGACCGCCTTGATGCGGGTGGATTCGATGCCGTTGGATTCGAGGAAGGCGGTGACCGATTGCGCCCTGCGCTGCGACAGCCCCTCATTGTAGGTCGCCGAGCCGGATGCGTCGGTATAGCCTTCGACGACGAAGGACAGCTTGCTCAGCCGATCGTCCTTCAGCGCCTTGGCAAATTCGTCGAGTTCGCTGCGCGCCTTGGCGTCGAGCTCGGACGAATCCAGGCTGAAATTGATCAGCATATCGAGGCCGGTCTTCTCCGGAGGCTTTTCTTTCTGGCCGGTCTTGCTCTTGCACTCGTCCTCGGTGCCGACACAAATCCCGCGTGCCGCGCCGTGATCGATCGTGCCGGCAAAGAACTTCACAATGTCTTCCGATTTCTGAAGTGGGTCGGCATAGACGTGAGTCGAGAAAAGCACGGTCGCCAATGCCAAGACTGAAATGTGCCGCTGCATAACGGTTACTCCCGTTTCGAGCATCCGATTTTCACTCAGGCCCGATCCATGGATCCGGGCCAACTCTTCCTGTTCGACAATGATCTGTCGAGATCACGGTCGGCTGTGGAATATACCAAACCGTGAGGCGTTTGTCTGTGAACAACGTCATGGACATGTGGTGGTCGACAGACTTGACCCGCGCCTCGCAGGCGGGTTGAGTGAGGGCTGGGGGAGGATAACAGCAGCGATGGTCAACGGGCTTCGATTCCAGACCGCACGCGATCTCTTCGCCGCGAACACGGCTGTCGCCCGGGACATGACGGCCGTTCCGACCGACCAACCCTCGCTCGAGTTCTGCCGCCGGCTGATGGCCGGGCGCATCCCCGAGGAAGCGATTACCTTTTGCGCCTATCTCCTGCCTGACCGGGCCGCAATCTGGTGGGGCCATGAGTGCCTTGGGCATCTGACCGAGCTGCTCGAAGAGCAGGATCTCGCAACGCTGGCCCTGATCCAGGACTGGGTCGGCGACCCCAACAATGCAAGCCGCCGGGAGGCTGTCGCCGGGGCGGCGATGACGCAGCAGCACACGCCTGCCGGCTGGATCGCGCTAGCGGCGCAACGGCACATCAATGGCCTGACGCCGCAGACCAACGGGTCGAGGCTGCGGCCGCTGCCGGCTGCGCATGCCGTCAATGCCGGCATACTGGCCGGACTGGCGCGGGTTGCGGTGGCGGACCGTTTCTCCGTGCTCACCGCCTTTGTCGAGATGGGCATCCATCTGGCCGGAACCGAGGCGCTGCGCCGAGCCTGATTGCTCTGGATCGTGATGAGATTTCATTGAAATCTGATCCAACCCATTGTTGGCGGTCTCATTTGCAGCCGTTTTGCGCCCATTTGCCGAGTGCCACCTTGAAGCGCGTGCCCAGCGGGTGTTGCAGGCGCAACACCGAGACATCATTGGTGACGTAGGTCTTGGCCTGGTCGCACAGCCGCTCCTCGGTCCATTGATGACAGTTGCTGCACTGGTTGTCCCAGACGGACTTTTCCAGGCCCTCGACCGGACTGAAGTGCGGCTTGCCCTGGATGAGTTGGGCGATGCTCTTGCCGTCGATCGACGGGTCGCCGAAATTGACCGGAACGTCGAAAAGGACTGGCGCGTCCGAGCCCAGCTTCGGAATTTCCTCACGCAGCTGTTCCAGCGCCTGCTCGCCGGCGTCCGTACCCGGCGGATTGGCGGCCGCGCCGGTGCGCGCCTGCGTATCGCCTTCGGGCGCAGCCGCGCCTGAATCGCCGACGATCAGCGGCGCCTTGAGATCGACCTTGTGAAGCACGACATCGGTGGCCAGCGAAACGTTGATCCAGGGCCGCTGGCGTCCGGCTGTGGCCTTGAACAAATCCGACGTAACCCGGTTCATCGCTTCGGTGATCGAGACGTTGACCTCGCCGATATGGGCAAGCAGCGCCGCCGAAAATGGCGAGTGCTCGCCCGGTCCGTCATAGGCGAGCTGGTTGGGACTGGCAGCGAAGGCGACCAGCGTGCCGGCGCCGCCATTCTCGATCGGTATTTCGGCAAGGCCGCTGCTTGCCGTGCTGTCGCCGCCAGTCTCCTTGGCAAGCACATCGGCGAGCGGGTTGTCGCGGCAGGCGTCGAGGAACACCAGCCTGATGCTGGTCTCGCGCGACATCTGCCGCAGGATGAAATCCACCTGCACGGCTTCGAAGTCGAGCGAGGTCTCGTCCTCCAGCGCCGCATCGACAGGCAGCAGGTAATTCCTGCCCGAGACCTGCAGGCCATGACCGGCATAGAAGAACAGCGCGATATCGGCGCCACGCACCTGCCGCGCGAATTGCGCGATCTTTTCCTGCGTCTGCGCCTTGGTGAGATCGAGGCCGGAGACGATTTCGAAGCCCAGCCCCTTCAGGCGATCGGACATTGCCTGCGCATCGTTCACCGGATTGGGCAGCACCGGCGCGTTCCGGTAATGGGAATTGCCGAGCACCAGGGCGATGCGGCGTTCGGCACTGGCCGCGGTCATGGTAATGGTCATGGTCAACGCAAGCGCCAGCACGGCGAGGCCGATGCCGCGCATGAAGTTGCCGCAACTTGCAATG
This sequence comes from Mesorhizobium sp. P160219, assembly GCF_057786095.1. Classification (NCBI taxonomy): domain Bacteria; kingdom Pseudomonadati; phylum Pseudomonadota; class Alphaproteobacteria; order Hyphomicrobiales; family Phyllobacteriaceae; genus Mesorhizobium; species Mesorhizobium sp. P160219. The sequence continues at coordinate 2,532,980 of NZ_JBYNWG010000001.1, read as the reverse complement.
ATGTCCAAACGCACCGGATTCCTTTTCGGTTGACGGGCCTTCTCAGTTAAGGACCGGCTCAGTTGGAGAGCGGCGTGGCGGAGAACTCGATCCGCCGGTTCAGCGCCTTGTTCTTCGGCGTATCGTTCGGCGCCACCGGCTTTTCCTCGCCATAGCCGGAAGCCGTGATCTGCGCCGATGGAATGCCCGCAGCGATGATCGCGTCGGCGACCGCCTTGGCGCGCCGTTCCGACAGGTTCTTGTTGGCCGTCGGCGAGCCGTCGGAATCGGTATGGCCCGAAACCTCGACCTTCAGTTTCGGACATTTGCCGACGACGCCGACCACCTCGGCCAGCAGTGGGCGGCTCTTTTCATCGAGCCGAGCGCTGGCTGGGCGAAAATAGACGGCGCCGGTGCGCGACAGCACCTCGAACCTGTTCAGGCATTCATCGTCGCTGAAGGACGTCTTGCCTGCATCTGTGGCGACCGGCCCCGCATCGGCTGGGGCTGCGGCCGCGACGGCAGGCGTGGCCGCAGGCTTGGCGCCGTCAGCGGTGAAGACGAAGTCGAACGACACCGAAGCCGTCGGGACGATGCTGCTGACATTGGCCGCCTGCTGGAGTTTTTCGATGTTGGGCAACAGGCCGAAATCCTCGACATGCACGGCGACCGGCGCCTCCGAGGCGATCGACACCATGCTGTCGGTGATCATGGTGACCACGACATTGGCCTCAAGGTCCTTGTCGACGCCGTGCAGGCCCAGGCGAAACGGGATATGCGCGCTCATGCGCCGTTTGGTGGCGAGATCGGCAAAAGCGGCGGGATCGACTTTCGCCGTCACTTCCGCCGTCGGGAATTTAAAGGTTTCGAAGAACAGGAAGCGCATGCGGACATTGCGAAGGTCGATGCCGGTGTCGACCGAGTTGAGGTCGAACGTGACCTTGGCGGCGCCATCCGATGTCAGCGTGCCCGAGAGGTTCCTGATCTTGTTGGTTTCGACAATGGTGTTCTTCTTCACCGATTGATAGGTGAGTGTCGAATTCGCCGGATCGAGCGTCCAGTTCAGCTGCGCGTTGGCCGCCTGCGGCGCAAGCAGCAACAGACCGAACACCACGACCACCAGAGCGGGCGGACGCCAGCGCTGCGACGACTTTCCATGCCTTACTAATCCGACGACCCCGAACATGCATGTCCCCCGTGACAACACATTTCAGTTGCGATGACGGCGGTCGAACGCCGTGACCTCAGCCAGCATAGAGCGTTAGCCGCGGCTTAGCGAGTAGCGGAGGCGTGATATCGCCGTTGCTTGCTCGGACAGGCCCCGGTTACCGGCTGGCCCACAACGCCCCGCGCTCGAAGATGGTGCGCATTTGCGGCACGGAAAACTCATCCGCCGTGTGGCCGAGCGCGCTGAAGAAGACGCGGCCCTTGCCGTAGCGGCGCTTCCAGACCACGGGCATGACGACGCCGTCGATGAAGTCGAGATGCTCACCGCTGAACGTCGTCGTCGCCAGCACCTCGTTGCTCGGGTCGACATGCATGTAATACTGCTCGGAATGGTAGGCGAAACCCTCGATACCCCTGACGATCGGATCGTCGCTGATGATGTCGACACGGTAGTCGATGATGTCGCCGGGGTGCGCGACCCATTGGCCGCCGGTCATGAACTGATAGTTCGGCTCGTTGCGAAAACTGTCGCCCATTGTGCCGTGGAAGCCGGCAAGGCCGGTTCCGCCGCTGACGGCGGCGGTGAGGTTTTGCAGCTCCGGTTTCTCGATCGTCGACATGGTGATCACCGGCACGATCAGATCGATGACCGGGAGCTGCGGATCGGCGAGCGCGGATGTGCCCTCTTCTATCCGCACCTCGAAGCCATGCCCGGTCAATATCTCGCTGACGACAGCGGCGCTGCGGGCCGGCGTGTGACCCTCCCATCCGCTCCAGAAAATCAGTGCCGTCTTGCTCATGCTCGTCTCTCCTTTGGTCGGCAATATTGATAGGCAAGCGGAACGCTTTTGTCTTCCCTTCCATGATGGGCATTCTGGGACGGGCATTTCTGGTCGGAAATCACGACCCGGCGATGAATTCCGTGGATGAGGACCGATTGGCCGCGCTGGCGTCTTGTTTCAATGCCGGGCTGCACTCAAATCGGCTGTCTTCGCGTTTGCGCAGACATCGGTCCGATCCGCCGCAACCAGCCGGAGCCTTCCGGGGAGACCGCTCTATGAGTTTCGACCAGACGACTGTCGCCGCCTATCTGGAAGTCATCACCATTAACCTTGTGCTGTCTGGCGACAATGTCGTGGTGATCGGCATGGCGGCCGCAGGCCTCGCCAAGGCGTTGCGGCAGAAGGCGATCATCGCCGGCATTGCCGCGGCGGCGGTGATCCGCATCGTCTTTGCGGTGATCGCGGTGCAGCTGCTGGAAATTCCGGGCATCATGCTGGTCGGCGGCATGCTTTTGTTCTGGGTGTGCTGGAACATGTTCCAGGAGTTGCGCTCGGCCGGCGACGGCGAGGACGTCGACACTGAAGCCGCAGCACTTGCGACGGCGCGGCCGGCCAAGGCGCTGCGCACCGCGATCCTGCAGATCGTCGTCGCCGATGTCTCGATGTCGCTGGACAATGTGCTGGCCGTGGCGGGCGCCGCCGCCCACGACATGAATGCGCTGGTGTTCGGTCTCATCCTGTCGGTGGTTCTGATGGCGGTCGCCTCGACGCTGGTGGCGGCGCTGCTTGCCAGGTATCGCTGGATCGGCTGGCTCGGTCTGGCGATCATCGTCTATGTCGCGGGAAATATGACTCTGGACGGCATCGAGCAGATGAGAACGGTCGACTTCCACGCGCTGCTCTCGCCAGCTGCAAGTTAGATCCCTCCTGGCGATCGAACGATATCGAAAATCCGCCCGGGATTGAGGATGTTGTGCGGATCGAACGCCGCCTTCAGCCGGCGCATGGCCGATATCTCGGCGTCGCTGCGCACGAGGTTCAGCCATTTCTTCTTGTCGAGGCCGATGCCGTGCTCGGCCGAGACGGCGCCACCGCATGCCGCCACGCCGCGATAGATGATCTCATAGGCGGCCGCCGGTTCCGTGGTGTCGACCTGATAGTGCAGATTGCCGTCGCCGAGATGGCCGAAGACGTAGATCTCGGCGCTGCTGTCGACGGCGTGGATCGCGGCTTCGGCGTTGCGCAGGAAATCCGCCATGGTCGCCAACGGGATGCTGATGTCGACGCCGATCATGCCCTCGATCGCAAACAGGAAGCGGTTGGCCTCTTCGCGCACATCCCATAGCGCACGGAATTCGCGCGGCGACTGCGAGACGACCACGTCGGCGACGATGCCGTCTTCGACCGCCTGCATCAGCACCGAAGCGAAACGCTCGCCGTCCAGCTCGGCCTGGTTGCCCTGGATCTCGGCCAGCACGTAAACCGGCGCGCCGGCCGGCAGCGGCGCCGGCGCCGCCATGCCGGCAATCATGGAGCCGTAGAGCGGCGAGAAATTCACCTCATAGGCTGACAGCAAGGGACCGAGCCGCTGCTTGAGCAGGTCGAGCAGCGCAATGGCCGCCCCCAGCGAGCCAAGCGCGCAGAATGCGGCAACCTCGGTGGCGGGCTTGGGATGCAGCCGCAGGCAGGCGCGAGTAACCACGCCCAGCGTGCCTTCGGTGCCAATGAAAAGCTGGTTGAGATCGTATCCCGAATTGTCCTTGGCCAGGCCACGCAACGAAGTCAGGATCGAGCCGTCGGCAAGCACGGCCTCCAGCCCCAGAACCTGGGCGCGGTACATGCCGTAGCGCAGCACGCGAATGCCGCCGGCATTCGTGGCGATGTTGCCGCCGACCGTCGCCGTGCCGCGCGCGCCGATATCGACGCCGAACATCAGGCCGGCTGCATCGGCCGCTTCCTGCACCATTTGCAGCGGCGCGCCGGCCTCTGCCATGATGGTTGCCGCGGCGCGGTCGGGCGCTTCGACCGCGGTCATGCGCTCCAGCGACAGCACCGCTTCGCCCGGCTGCACGCGCGCGCCGCCGGCCAGCCCGGTGCGGCCGCCATGGACGACCAGCTTCTGGCCGATACCACTGCATAGGCGCAGGATTTCGGCGACGTCGGCGGCGTTGCGCGGACGCAAGACCAGTTCGGGCTGGCCGCCGCCCTTGCCGGAGAGGTCGTCGCCATAGCGCGGATCGATAGCATCGCCGATCACAATCGCGGCGGCATCGAGCCGACGATATAGCTGGGAAAGAAGCCGATCGATCTGTTGTGTCATAGTGCCTGGACTTTTCAGCGCTCTTTGTGACCGAGACTTTGATGCGCGACAATTTTCGCGTCAATTGAACAAATTTACGCACGGTATAATCTGTCATTGCGCGTTGAACCCACTGACGTTTCCTGTAAATTTCGTCTGCCGTTGCGTGGCGGACGCGCCGGCTGCAGGACCGTGGGCAGCGTCAAGGGATGACCGAGGTTCTGGCGCGTGCCAGACGAGGATTGAATGCCAATGACGCACAAGACGATGGAGGATTTCGCCCGCTCCTGCGGCGTCTCCAGGCCGACGCTGTCGAAATATTTCGACGATCCGACCAGCGTCAAGCCGGCAACGCGCAAGCGCATCGAAGAGGCGTTGCGGTCGTCCGACTACCAGCCCAATCTGTTTGCCCGCAACCTCAACCGCAAGCGCACCCGCGCCATCGGCATTGTCGTACCGACGGTCACCGATCCCTTCTATTCCGAAATGGTCAGCCGCATCGAGCTCAGGCTGCGCGACGAGGGCTACTGGCCGATCGTCATCTCCTCGCATGGCTCAACCGAGCTCGAAATGGAGGCGACACGTACCATCCTGTCGCTGAAAGTTTCGGGCGCGCTGATCGCGCCGCTCGGCTTGCGTTCGGACCGGCGCACGCTGGAGAAGCTGACCCAGACAATGCCGGTCGTCTATTTCGATACCTATCTTGAAGGCGGCACGCCCTTTGTCGGCAACAACAATGCCCAGAGCGTCTCGACCATCGTCGACTATCTCTGCCGCTCCGGCGACGCCCCGATCTATTTCGACATCCCGCATGTCAATCACAATTCGCCGGAGCGCCTGAACAGTTACGTCGCCGCGATGCGTCAGCTTGGCCAGGAGCCGGTGGTTATCGGCAACACCCGAGACTACACATGGGATTTCGAGCGCATCGGCTACGAGCAGATGGAACAGATGCTCGGGGCCAGCGGCCTGCCGGGCAAGACCAGAGGTCTGCCCGGCAAGACCGGGGGTCTGCCCGGCAAGACCATACTGTGTGCGAATGACCGCCTGGCCTTCGGCGTGATGGCGGCAGCCTTCGCGAAAGGGCTGAAGATCGGCCGCAAGGCCGATTGCGACCTGCGTATCGCCGCCCATGACGACCATCCGCTGAGCCGCTACACCTGCCCCGCACTGACCACCATCGCGCAGGATTTTGCCGCCATGGCGGGGCGCAGCGTCGAGACACTGCTCGCTTTGCTCAACGAGGATACGGCAAACGTCGCGCCGAAGGTCAGCCTCGACGCCGCCCTGGTGATGCGTCAGTCCGCTTGAGCCTTTCCAAAGGCAGGATCGAAGCTTCGCCACGCGGCAATGGCGGCGGCAACCGCCTGTCTCGCTGCCGGGCCGTGACGGCCCATCGAGACGAAGCCGTGGATCTGACCGGGCCAGTGTTCCAGCACGACCGGCACGCCGGCCTGCTGCAGACGCCTGGCATAGGCCTCGCCTTCGTCGGCGAGGATGTCGTGACCGGCGATGGCGATGAAGGTGGGCGGCGCACCGGCGAGGCTTTCCGCCTTCAGCGGTGAGGTACGCCAGTCGCCGATGTCGGCGGCATTGCGGATATAATGGTCGCGGAACCAGGCCATGGTCGAGGCGGTCAGGCCAAAGCCTGCGGCGAAGCGGCGATAGCTGTCGGCCGTCTGCCCGGCATCGGTGTTGGGATAAAACAGAAGCTGCGCTGCCGGCGGATTTTTGTCCCCCCGCGTGAGCAGGCCGAGCACCGTGGCGAGATTGCCGCCGGCGCTGTCGCCGGCAACCGGGATGCGGGCAGCGTCGATGCTGAGTTCGTCCGCGGCGCTTTGCATGAAGGCAAGTGCCGCTCGGCAATCCTCTATTGCCGCCGGGAATTTGTGTTCCGGCGCCAGCCGGTAGTCGACGGAAACGACGACAGCGCCTGCCTCGTTGGCGAACCAGCGGCAGATCTCGTCATGCGAGTCGAGATTGCCGATTACCCAGCCGCCGCCATGGAGATAAAGCAGCGCCGGAGCGCCTGCCGAAGGCGCGCCCTGCCCGCGATAGATCCTGAGCCTCAGCGGACCGCCGGGTCCTGCAATGATGCGCTCGCTGATCGACGCGACCAGCTCGCGCTCGCCTTGCAGGGTCGGGAAGCCTTCATTGTAGGCGCGGCGCGCCTGCTCAGGCGTTCCCGTTTCGAACGGCGGCGCGCCGGCCTGGCTGCCGAGCTCGAGCACATGCCGGGCCTCCGGATCGAGTGTCGGCAGGGACGGTGGCAATGTCACGGACGAACCTCCCGTCAGGCAAGCAGGGTTGCCGCTTCGTCTTCGCCAAGCAGCGGCGGCTGGTCGACCGTGCCGTTGACGGCAACCGAGCCGCGGCTTTCGCCGGAAGCCAGGATCGCCTCCATGATCTCCAGCACCTGCAGCGCCAGCTCACCGGAGGCGCGCGGCTTTCTGCCCGTGGCCAGCGCGCGCGCCAGATCGGCGACGCCGAGCATGCGGTAATTGGCGCGGTCGGGCGCCACATAGGGCCAGTTGCGGGCGCCATACAATTCGCTCTCGCTGGCGAAATCGGCCCAGTCGGCGCCACGTTCCGACAGCGAGACCGTGCCGCCGAACGTGTCGGGATCGGGTAGCCTGAGCGAGCCTTCGGTGCCGTGCAGTTCAATGGGATGGTTGGAGTGTTTGAAAACATCCCATGAGGCGCCGAAGGTGACGGTGGCGCCCGAGCGGAATTCGAGCAGCGATATTATGTTGGTCGGCGTGCCGACCTTGAACGTCGTGTTCTTGAACGGCCCGTCGGCCGTGATCAGCCTCTCCTCCTGGCCGCGCGTCGCCATCGCCATGACGCGCTCGACCGGCCCGAGCAGATTGACCAGCACGGTCAGGTAATAGGGACCCATGTCGAACACCGGACCGCCGCCGGGCTGATAATAGAATTGCGGATTGGGATGCCAGTGCTCCATGCCCCGTCCCATCATGAAAGCGGTGCCGGTCACCGGCTTGCCGATGGCGCCGTCATCCATCAGCCGGCGCGCGCGGCGGCCGGCTGCACCCAGGAATGTGTCCGGCGCCGAGCCGATCAGCAGGCCGCGCTTCGCGGCCTCGGCGACAAGCCGGCGGCCGTCGGCGGCGGAGGTTGCCAACGGCTTTTCGGTGAAGACGTGCTTGCCCGCCGAAAGCGCCGAGAACGAAATATCGAAATGCGCCGCGGGGATTGTCAGGTTCAGCACGAGGTCGATATCGGGGTCGGCCAGCAGCGCGTCAACGCCGAGGGCGCGGATGCCGTATTCCCTGGCGCGCAGCTCGGCCATGTCAGCGGAAATGTCGGCGCAGGCGCGTAGCTCGACACCACCGAAGAGCGCTGCATTGCGCAGATAGGTCATCGAGATGTTGCCGCAGCCGATGACACCGATGCCGAGCTTTGTCTCTGATTTTCCGTGCATTTCCAGCTTTCCTCCGAAGCCAAGGGCATGCTGCGCGAACCGTTGCAGTTCCCACGATCCCCCAGCAATCCGCTATACAGGATTTTAAATGTTGACGCGCGTAAAATTTTTATAGAGCTTATGAGAATTCTGGCGCGCACTGGGAGGCGGCCAGCGTGAGGAGGAGAACATGACCTGCATGAAAAACGGCCGACGGCCGCTGCGAAGCCCGTGGGTCATGCGCGTCTTCCGTCGCGCATCAGAGACCGGGATGGGTTCAGGCATAGATCACCTTGGCCCCGATCCTATCAAGCTCGCTGCGTATTGGACCGGGCAGGCCATCGTCGGTGATCACCACATCGACGGCCGACAGCGAAAATGCCTTGGACGTCCCGCTGACGCCCCATTTGCTCGAATCGGCGAGCAGGACAACGCGCCGGGCCATGCGAACGAGGTTTCGCTTCGTTCGCGCCATGTCTTCGTTCACGTCGACCACATCCAGTGACGAGTCTATCGCATGCGCTCCAACAAAGACCTGATGCGCTACCAGGCCGCCGAGAGCCGTATCGGCATCGGTGATCAGCGTGCTCACCGTGTCGGGATAGACCCGGCCGCCGATCATATGAACGTCGAGCCCGGGACGATGCATAAGATGCTGCACGATATTCATGGCCGTGGCCGCGACCACGACATTGCTGAGCGGCGGTAACTGCATGGCAAGCTGCATCAAGGTCGAGCCGCCGTCGAAGATGACTGACTGGTTGTCCTCGAACAGGTCGAGCGCCGCCCGGGCGATGCGCTTCTTTGCGTCGAGGTTCGTTTGCATCCGCCGGGCGAACGCGGCCGTCGTCGAATCGGTGGTCCGGGTCACCGCCCCTCCACGGGTCTTGGTCAGCAGTCCCTTGCGGTCCAGTATTTCGAGGTCGGAGCGCACCGTGACCTCCGACACGCCAAACCCGTCCGACAGGTCCTTGATGCGAACCTGTCCGCTGCGTTGCACCTCGCCCAGGATCGATTGGCGTCTCTGCTCCGACAACATTGCCCGGCCCTTGCCTGCCTGCGCCGAGCAATCGCGCCGGCCTCGGCTCACCTTACCGGAAATATGCAGATTCGAAAGCTTTCGAAAGATTGTTTTTCCTTTTTCTTTCGGAAACACTGGATCGAGCTTTTTTAAATCAACCGATCAGGGAATTTTGGACTCATGAGCCTAGGAACCAAGGTGCGTCTCGCGCGCCTCTTCTCGCATCCATCGGGGAACCTTTTTGGCGGCGCGGTCGACCACTTCGTCGGCTATGGCGACGTGCGCAAAGGCGGCCTTGCCGACCTGCCGGGTGCGCTCGCACGCGTCATGGCGGGCAAACCCGACTACGTCAGCATCCAGCCTGGCACCGCGCGCCATCTGTGGCCGCAATATGCGGGCAAAGCTTCCCTGGTGATTCAGGCGGGCTGCTTCACCGCGGACGATCGCATCAGCGAGTTGATCGCAACGCCCGAGGACGCGGTGCGCGCGGGGGCCGATGCGTTGGCCGTGGCCATTCCGGTGCGCGGCGCGACGGAGGGCAAATACATACGCTGGCTGACCGATTCGGTGAATGCGGCGGCCCGCTACGGCATGCCTGTGGTGGCGCATATCTACCCTCGCGATTTCACCGACGGAGCAAAGATCGTCTTCACCCCCGACGAGATCGCCTATGCGGCGCGCATCGGTTACGAGTCCGGCGTCGACGTGATCAAAATCGGCTACACTGGTGATTTCGAGTCGTTCCGGGAGACCGTCCGGACCTGCCCGGTGCCGGTTGTCATCGCGGGCGGTCCAAAGACCGATACGCTGCTCGGCGCGCTTCAGCAGACGGCGGACGCCATCCGTGCCGGCGCGCACGGCGCCGTGGTCGGCCGCAATCTCTGGGGGCACGGCGATCCGGAGAAGGCAGCGCTTGCCTTTCGCGGCGTCATCCATGACGGCCTTTCGGCGCAAGACGCCCTGGCGAAGGCGGGTGCCTGAACGATGCCCACGATCCCCTCGATCCTCGGCTTCGGCGCTATTGCGATCGACGACATCGTCTACGTCGATCAGCCATTGTCGGCGGGCAAGGGTAAGGTTCTGCAAAGTACCCGCGCCTTCGGGGGAAATGTCGCGACGGCGCTGACCGCCGTCGCGCGGCTCGGCGGAACCGCCGGGTTCGTCGGATGGCTGGCCAGTGCCTCGGACAACGCGGTGCAGCTCGATCTCGTGGCGAGCGGTATTGAAACCGCATTCGCGCCGCGCCATCCCGACGCGCGCCCGGTGCACTCGCGGATCACCGTCGGCTCGGACGGGGAAAGGTTCATCGCGTATGACGACGATGCGATGCTGGGCACCGCTCCGGACTTTCCGGACGATATCCTCAGCCGCGCAACCGTCCTGATCGTCGATAGCTATGCGACCGGGTCGCTGGATGTCGTGGCTCGGGCTCGCGATCTCGGCCTTGCGATCCTCGGCGATATCGAATGGAGCAGCGGCCCCGCCACGGAGCGGCTGATCGCGCTCTGCGACCATCTCATTCTTCCACTTAGCTTTGCACGGACTGCCACGGGGCGCCGATCGCCTGCCGAGATGCTCGATGCCTTGTGGTTGCCATCGCGATCCGCCGTGGTTCTGACCGATGGAGGCAGGGGTGTGTACTATCGCGGCCGTGAAGAGACAGGTCTCTGGCACCTGCCCCCGCACCGGGTTGCGGTCGTCGACTCCACAGGCGCGGGTGACTGCTTTCATGGCGCCTATGCCCATGCGTTGACGCGCGGAGCCGACACCGCGGGCCGGATCGCATTCGCGGCCGCGGCGGCGGCCGTTTCGATAACGGGGCGTGGCGGGCGCGAGGCGCTTCCGACCGAGGACCAGGTCACGCAACTCCTGGCATCGGCGAACGCGCCGTCAGCAGTCGACCTGAAAAATGCGCATGTGGATGCTGGAGCATGACCTGAAACGATCCGACGAAACATTTCGCAGGCGAACACAAGCCCAGGAGAATCATAAAAATCAGGGCTTATACTTGTGGAGGGAGGAATATGGCAGAAGTCATTCTTGAGAAGATCTGCAAAACCTACGGGAACAGTTTTCGCGCAATCGACCAGTTGAACCTGTCGGTCAAGGACGGCGAGTTCTTGATCCTCGTCGGGCCTTCCGGCTGCGGCAAATCCACGGCGTTGCGAATGATCGCGGGGTTGGAAGACATCACCAGCGGCAGCCTTCGGGTCGGCGGGGTCGACGTCGTCGACATGCCGCCCAAGGACCGCGACATCGCGATGGTGTTCCAGAGCTACGCGCTCTACCCGCATATGACGGTATCCGAAAACATCGCCTTTTCGATGCGGCTGGCAGGCAAGCCGAAGGCCGAGCGCAAGAAGCGCGTGGACGAGATCGCCAAAACTCTTCAGCTGACGTCTTTGCTGGACAGCAAACCCGCGAACCTGTCAGGCGGGCAGCGTCAACGGGTTGCCATGGGCCGCGCCATGGTGCGCGAGCCGGCCGCCTTTCTCATGGACGAGCCGCTTTCCAATCTGGATGCGAAACTGCGTGTGCAAATGCGCGCCGAAATCACCAGCCTGCAAAAGCAGCTCGGCGTCACGACCATTTACGTGACCCACGATCAGATCGAAGCGATGACGATGGGCGACAGAGTCGCGGTGTTGAAAGGCGGTGTGCTGCAGCAGGTCGACACACCCAAGAGGCTCTATGAATCGCCGGTTAACGCCTTCGTTGCCGGCTTCATCGGCTCTCCTTCGATGAACCTTTTCGAGGCGACCCTGAAGGGCGGCGAGCTCGCTTTTCGCGACTTCGCCGTCCGGCTGCAGGATGCAGCCTTCGTGCGCAGGCCGGCTTTGAGGTCGTATGCGGGGCGCAAGGTCGTGTTCGGGATCAGACCGGAGGATCTTTATGACAGCAGCCTTGAATCCGGTCGCAAGTATCAGACGATACCGGCCAGGGTGACCTCGATCGAGGAACTCGGCTCCGAACAGATCGTCCACATGAACATCGACGCGGTCCGGGTGGACTCCGGCGATCCGGATGCGGTGGATGATTTCGGCCTGGCGTCGAACGCGGTGGCGAGGTTCGAGCCGATCAGCGCCGTCCGCTCCGGCTCGGAAATCCGGTTGGCCGTGGATGATGCCAAGTTCCATTTCTTCGATCCCGAAACGCATCTGGCGATCTGAAGATCTGCGGAAGACCGCGGGCGGGAGCGAGGTGCCTGCGGAAGATACAAGAAGGCTTCTGAATGAACAGACGATCGTCCGCATGTGCGGCCGATCTTGAAGAAGGAGGAGAAAATGATGTTTCGGATACGACCCGCGATGCTGAAAATAGCCGCGGCCGCATGGTTGCTTGGTGCAACCGGCGCCATGGCGGACACGACGCTGGAATTCACCCAATGGTGGGAGCCCGAATTGCCGGCGGGATCGCTCAGGGCAATCATGAACGACTTCGAGGCTGCAAACCCCGGCATCAAGGTGACGCTGGTCAGCGGTCCCTATGCGACCACGCGAGACCAGATCTCGGTCGGCGCCGCAACCGGAACGCTCAGCGACGTCGTCGGTCTCGACGGCGCCTGGGTGAACAATCTGAACGCGCAGGGTGCGCTGGCCGACATGAACCCGATGATGGATGCGAGCGGGTTCGACAAGACCCAGGTCGCGGATATCATCAAGGTGGACGGCAAGGCGGTGATGTTTCCCGTGGCTTCGTTCGTCTATCCGGTCTTCGTCAATCTGGACCTCGCCGCCCAGGCAGGCGTGACCAAGCTGCCGTCGACCCGCGCGGAGTTTCTCGAAGCCGCCAAGAAGATGACTCACGCCGACAAGAACCAGTATGGCTGGGTGCTGCCCTTGTCGCTGCAAACGCCGTCCGGTGTCCAGAACGACCTGATGTCGTGGGTCTGGGCCTCGGGTCAATCGATGATGGCTGACGGCAAGCCGGCTCTCGAGGGCAAGCCGGTCGTCGATATGCTCACCTTCGTCAAATCGCTGAACGACGCCGGCGTCATCTCGCCCGGCATTGCCACCAAGACCGAGCAGGAAAAGGTCGAGGAATTCGTCAACGATCGGGTCGGAATGATGATCGACTCGCTCGCGCATGTGAATCTCATCCGCAAACGCAATCCCAAGCTGAACTTCGACCTGGTCCCGGTCCCGGTCGTGGCGGACTACAAGGGCAAGCGCGGCCTTCCCTACGCCTCCTGGGGCATCGGCATCTCCGCCGCCTCGAAACATCAGGATGAAGCCTGGAAGCTCGTCCAATATCTGATGAGTGAAAAGGTGAATGCCAAGCTCGTGTCGCTTGCAAACGCCTTCCCGGGCAACGTCAACGCCAAGCCCGATTTCGTGACCTCGGACAAGGCTTTCGCCAAGGCTTTCGAAATCTTCAAGACCGGCTATCTCGCCAACGAGTTCACGGGGCTGCCGGTGGCCGAAGACCTGATGACCAAGTTCGATGTGGAAGCCCAGAAGATGCTCGCCGGCGAGCAGTCTCCGGAACAAGCCGCAGCCAACGCTCAAAAGGGCTGGGTGGAGAAATTCTGAGCTGCCTGTTCCCGTTTGCTATCTTCCGCCGGGTGGCCCGGCCTCGGCCAGGCCACCCGTCAACAACGGATCGGCAACTTGAGATGGACCTGTTTGCGAAGCGCACCTTCCTCTTGAAGGCATACCCCAGGGGTGGCACATGACTCGGCAGAAGCGCTCCCACGATCGACTGAAACGAGCGGTCGCACCCTATCTCTATCTGTCACCCTCGCTCCTCATAATCGGCCTTCTGATGCTGCTGCCGATGGTGACGGTGATTGGCTATTCGTTCCAGAACAGCGCGGTGCTGCGTCGCGACCCGTCCTTTGCCGGATTGAAACACTACCAGGCGATCTTTGCCGATCCGGTGTTCTGGGCCTCGCTGTGGCACACGCTCTACTTCACCTGCATGAGTGTCGTCTTCCATATGACCATCGGCATGCTCTTCGCACTCATGCTGAACAGCGACCGCATCAATCCTACGCTGCGCAACATTCTGCGCGTGCTCTACATACTGCCCTGGCTGTTCACCGCGGTGATTATCGCGGTGATCTGGCGCCTGCTGCTTGAGCCGAACGGTGTCGTCAACAGCGTTCTCATGCAGATGGGCATCATCGGTTCCAAGGTCGAGTGGTTTTCCTCGCCCGCGACCGCGCTGCACGCCGTCACCTTCGCCAACATCTGGGCGGGCTACCCGCTTTTCATGGTCAGCCTGCTCGCAGGCTTGCAGGGCATTCCCAAGGATTTCTACGAGGCCGCCGATATCGACGGCGCGAAGGCCTACCAGAAGCTGATCTTCATCACCATTCCGCAGCTGATGCCTATCATCATCAGCATCTCGCTGCTCGACTTCATCTGGACCATGCAGGTCTTTCCATTGATCTGGATAACGACGGGTGGCGGTCCGATCTACTCGACCGAGGTCCTCAGCACCTACACGTACAAGCTGGCGTTTTCGAGCTACAACCTGTCGCAGGCCTCGGCGAGCGCCGTGGTCATCCTGCTGATCTCTCTCGGCCTGACGCTGTTCTACATCCGCTATCAAAAGGCTCGGTAGTCACATGAGGAAAAGGCACACGCCGAAAGACAGGCTGATCACCGCCGCGCTTCATGTCGCGCTTGCCGCAGGGCTCTTTTTCGCTGCCTTCCCGATCTACTGGATGCTGAGCAGCTCGTTCAAGTCGAATACCGAAATATTCGCCCTGCCACCAACCGTCCTGCCGAAGGCCTTCACACTGGAAGCGTATGCGGCCATCCTTGGTGATCCGGTAAAGCTGCGCTTCTTCTTCAACAGCTACTTCGTGGCTGGAGCGGTGACCGTGCTGACGGTGCTGATCGCCTTGCTGGCGGCCTATGGGTTCAGCCGTTTCAATTTTCGCGGCAAGGGCAGCCTCAACACGCTCATCATCAGCACGCAGACGATCCCGCCGATCACGCTTTTGATCCCGTTCTTCGGGCTTGTCGTCTCGTATGGCATCTTCGACACCTATGTCGCGCTGATCCTGACCTATCTGGTGTTTACGCTGCCTTATGCGATCCTGCTGATGACGGGATATCTGAACACCTTGCCGCGCGACCTCGATGAAGCGGTGGCTGTCGACGGCGGCACCAGTTGGACCGCACTGTGGCGGGTGATCGTTCCGATTTCACTGCCTGGTATCGTGGCGACGTCGGTCTACACCTTCCTGTTGTGCTGGAACGAATTTCTCTTTGCGCTGACACTGACGAAGTCGACGTCCATGCGCACCGTCCCGATCGGCATCCAGTTGTTGATGGGGCAACACGCCTTCGAATGGAACCAGATGATGGCGATGAGCGTGCTCGGCTCGCTGCCGCTCCTGGTCATCTACCTGGTTGCCCAGAGGTTCTTCCTCGCCGGCATGACCGCAGGCTCAGTCAAGTAGGATGTCCCTCCAACGAGGTGGAATCAAGGAATGAAAGGATGACCGTGAAAGACCTGAAAGTCGGCTGCCAGACCTTTACCTGGGAAATGCTGGGCGACCGCTTCGCCGGCGGCCCGGACGATCTGCTCAAGGCGATCGCCGATGGCGGCTATGCCGGCATCGAGATCACCGACACGATGATCGGCCGCTATGCCGGCAAGCCAACGGAGTTCGCCGCCGCGCTGAAATCATCCGGGCTGACGCTCGTCTCCTTCGCCTTCGGCTCCAAGAGCGGTTTCACGCTCAGGGATGAGATCGGCGCCGACCTCGATACCGCCAAACGCTGGATCAACTTCGCCGCCGCCTTTCCCGGCGCGCTGGTGTCGATGGGCTCGGCCACGATCGTTTCCGACGGGCCGCGCGACGACAAGTTTGCCATCGCCGCCGGGGTCTACAACAAAGCCGGCGAGCTCGGGCGCGAGGCCGGCGTCCAGGTCGCGGTGCATCCAAGCTCGCATCACAACACGCTGCTGTTCGACCGCGCCGACTACGACCGCATCTTCGGGCTGCTCGACGCCTCGCTGGTGGGCTGGGTGCCCGACACCGGCCACATCTTGCGCGGTGGCCAGGACATGGCGGATACGCTCACCACTTATCGCGACCGCATCCGCTATGTGCATCTGAAGGATGTCGACGCGAATGGAACCTGGGCGATGCTCGGCAAGGGCGTCTGTGACACGGCGAAGGTGATCGAGATCGCTGGTGCTGCACCCAATTTCAACGGCTGGCTGGTGCTGGAGGAAGAGTCCGAAACGGCCGCCGCCGACCCTGCCGGCGCCGTCAAAACCAACCGCCAGACAATGCGCGGCTACGGAGCCTGAGACGATGACGACGAACAAGCCCCTGTCCGGCCCCGCCGCAATTGCCGCCCTGCCGCGCAACCGGCTTATCGGCGAGTTTTCGCTGTGGTCGGCCGACCTCGCCAATATGGAGCGCGATTTGAAGCGCATCGAGACCCATGCCGATGTCCATCATATCGACGTCGCCGATGCCCGCTTCACCCCTGGCTTCCTGTTCTTCCCGGACCTGGTGGCGCACATCGCCAAGCTCACCGCAAAGCCTATCCATGTCCATTTGATGGTCGAAGCCGAGATCGTCGAGGAACAGACGCGCCAGTTCATCGAGGCCGGCGCCGACCTGATCAGTGTGCACGCCGAAAACGGCGAGACCGGTCTGCGCGCCGTGAAACTGGCGCGTGAACTCGGGGCCGAGGCCGGCGTGGTGCTGCGGCTGGAAACACCGGTCGCGGCCGTCACGCCCTTCCTGCCGGAAGTGGCGTTCGTGACGCTGCTCGGCACTTCCATCGGCGTCAAGGGCCAGAGCCTGTCGGAGCAGGCGTGTCCGCGCCTGATCGAGGCGCGCGCGCTGATGCGCAAAGCCGGCCGCGAGGCCGACATCGTGCTCGCCGCCGATGGCGGCATCCGCCACGAGACCGTGCCCTTACTGCGCGCCGCAGGTGCGGAGACCGTGGTGCTGGGCTCGCTGGCCTTCGGCGATCTCGACCTTGCCCGGCGCATGGCCTGGCTGCACGGGCTGGAGGTCGCCGCCTGATGACCAAGCTTGCGCTGGCCTTCGATCTCGGCGGCACGGCGCTGCGCGGTGCGCTGGTCGAAAGCGATGGCCGCATCGTCGCTCATGCTTCAGCGCCGACGCTTGCCGGTGCGGGATCGGAGGCGGTGATCGGCCAGATCGTCGCTCTGGCAGGCACGCTGCTTAGGGAACACCCGCAGGCAAACGTCGCCGGCATCGGCGTCGGCGCGCCGGGACCGCTCGACCCCAAGGCGGGCATCGTGATCGCGCCGCCGACGCTGGCCGGCTGGCACGACGTGCCGCTGATCGACATTCTGGGGCAGCATTTCGGCCTGCCGGTGCGGCTGGAAAACGACGCCAATGCGGCGGCGCTCGGCGAATGGCGTTTTGGCGCCGGACGCGGCAGCGGATCGCTGGTGTTCGTGACCGTATCGACCGGCATTGGCGGCGGCGTTGTCGCCGATGGCCACATCTATCACGGCAGGCGCGGACTGGCGGCTGAGATCGGCCACATGACCATCACCGGCGAAGGCGACCGCTGCTTTTGCGGCGCCATCGGCTGCTTCGAGGCCGTTGCCTCCGGAACCGCGCTCGGCCGCCGCGCCACGCGACTGACCGCGCCAGGCGACGGCTCGCTCTTACGACGGCTGTCATATGACGGCGACGTCTCGGCCAGGCATGTCGTAGAGGCTGCCAAGGCCGGCGACGCCAACGCTCTCGACCTGATCGAGGCGGAAGCACAATGGCTGGGCATCGGCTTCACCAACCTGCTTCATCTCTATTCGCCCGATCTGATTGTCATGGGAGGCGGCCTTTCCAACGGGTTCGACCTTCTGGCACCGTCGATCAGAGCGGTCATCCAGCAGCGGGCGATGCCGGCCTATCGCGACGTGCCGATCGTGCAGGCTGAACTCGGCGACCGCGCCGGGCTGATCGGCGCCGCCAGCCTGATCCTGTGGGAAGGCGAACCGGGTGCGCCGCTGGCGATGGCGCAGGACGACAAGGACAGAGGCGCGACCGCCGATGCCACGGAGGCACGCCATGGCTGAACTCGAGCTGCGCGGCGCGCGCGAAGATGGTGAATGGTCCAGTTTGAATGCAGCGCCAAGGTCCCCGAAGAGGACCCCTACCCTTCGCGATTCCAGCTGGCGTATTTTCGGATCGTTTGCCGCTTGTCTTCCGACAAGCCAACAAAGAGATTCTCCTCGAGATAGCCTTGCCGGATGAGATTGGCGAAGACCTGTATTAGCTGTGAATAGCGATAGTCGAACATCTGGTCGATCTTCCGTCGCTGCTGCCGCAGAAAGTCTTCGACGTCCCACATTTCGGAAGGCGTTGCCGCAACGTGGGCCCTGCTCTTGAGTTCAGCCAGCGTCTTGTCGAGCGCCACCTTCAGCGCTGCGTCATAGGCTCTGCGAGCGGCCTTCCTTTCGGACGGAGACCATTTTTCGACGGTCATCGGCTATCTCTATCGAGTTCGCGGTGGCCGGCATCCGGTAGAACCCGCGACAGGCGCAGGACAGCCCCGCTTTTGGGGCCGTTCTACTTCCCGCAATGGTGATCGTTGACCTTGTTCAGCGCATTCGCGTCCGGCCCGACCCTGTCGTAGGAGCAGGGGCCGGCAGCCGTGGTGACCAGCATCTTATCATAGTAGCGCGGGCCGCCGAACAGGGCATAGAAGAGGTCGCGATGGGCGGGAACGTAGCGTTGCTCCGGTTCCGGCTGGCGATGGCGGTGCTTCTTCTCCTTGGCGAGCGCTGCGGTAGACAGGCTGCAGCCAAGCGCGAGAACAAGGGCGGAGGTCGCGAGGATCTTGATGGTCATCGGCAATACCCTTCTGACGGTTCGGAATCGCAGCATATCCAAAAGCGTGGGCCGAACAAAGGTTCCCTGATTACCATAGCCAGCGCCGAAATCAGCCTGTAACGGCACTGCGCGCCCGCCGCCTTTCCGCCGCAACCAGCAAGTCGACGAAGGCGCGCACCTTGGCCGGCCTGAAGCGCGCCGGCGGGAAGACGGCGTGGATGCCCCCGGACGGCAAGGTCCAATCCGCGAACACCCGCACCAGCCGTCCCCGCGCAATGTCGTCGGCGACACTGTAGTCCGGAAAGATGCCGAGGCCGATGCCGGCCAGCACGCAGGACAGAACGCCCGGTGTCTTGTCGCAACTGACGACAGGGTTGAGTTCGGCCAGCACCGTTTCCGTGCCCCTCGAGAACAGCCATTGGCCCACCCCGCGCAACTGGGCGTTGCCGACCCAGGGCAGCGACTTCGCCCGCCTGGGGCTGGCTTCCCCAGGCAGCCTGGCGGCCAGTTCCGGGCTGGCGACGACGAATTGCTGCAGGCTGCCCAGCCGCCGCGCCAGATTGCTGGAATCGGCAAGCCAGCCGACGCGGATGCCAAGATCGATCTGCTCGTCGACCAGGTTGCTGACCGCATCGTCGAAGATCGTCTCGACCCGCATTTTCGGGTATTTTCTGAGATAGGCGGCGATGGTCGGCGCCACGACCTTCTCGCCATAGTCGAGCGGCGCCGTCAGCCGCAGCGTCCCCGTCGGTTGCGCCGCGCGCTGCGAAATGTCGCCATAGGCTGCCTCCGCCTCGCGCAGGATGATCGCGGTCCGGTCATAGAACAGACGACCCTCTTCGGTCGCCGTCACGCGCCGCGTCGTGCGCCGCAGCAGCGTTGCACCGAGCTCTTCTTCGAGCTTGCCGACCTGATGGCTGACCACAGCCTTGGCAACATCGAGACGGTCGGCAGCGGCCGTGAACGAGCCGGTCTCCACCACGGTGGCGAAGTAGACGAGCCGGTTGAGATTGAGGAGTTCGGTCACAGGCAGCTCATTGTATGATTTGATCAGACAGATTGTATGATTGATCGCTATTTTTCGCAACCGGTCCAGCTGTCATCTATCGGGCAACAGAATGAGGCCGCCATGACCAATGCAACCCTAACCTATCTTTTCGACCCGCTCTGCGGTTGGTGCTATGGCGCCACGCCGATGCTGGATCGACTGGCCGCCGGCGGGACCGCGCTCCAACTGCTGCCGGTGGGGCTTTTCTCCGGTGCCGGCGCGCGGCCGCTGGATGCTGGTTTTGCCGCCCACGCCTGGGACAATGACCAGCGCATCGCGCGGCTGAGCGGACAGCGCTTCAGCCAGGCCTATCTCGACAATGTGCTCAATGTCAGCGGCACCTTGCTCGATTCTTCCGCTGCCACCATGGGCATCAACGCCGCCGGGCTGGACGACTGGCGCCAGGAACTTGCGGCACTGAAGGCGATCCAGCATGCCCGCTATGTCGACGGCCGCGATATTGTGACGGTTGACGGCGTCGCCGCGGTACTGACCGACGCCGGCATGAGCGACGCGGCAAAGCTTTTGAAAGCGCCGACGCAGCCGTTTCTGGCGAAGCATGACGACCTGGTCAGCCGCGGGCGGATGTTGTTCCAGCGGCTGCATGTCAATGGCGTTCCCGCGCTCGCGGTGATCGGCCAAACGGCGCCGCGCCTGATCGGCGCCAACGCGCTGTTCGGCAGCTACGACAATCTCGTCGCTCACATCGAGGCGGCGTAGGCCCAGAAATTCTCCCCAGACGAAATTCTCCCCAGACGAAAGGAAAATCCCCATGAAAATCGCACTTATCGGCGCGTCCGGCCAGGTCGGCTCGCGCCTGCTTAAGGAACTCTCCGATCGCGGTCACAGCGTCACCGCCATTGCCCGGCATCCAGACAAGATCGCGGCACTTCCGGGCGTGACTGCCAAGAAGGGCGACGTCTTCGACAAGGATGGCCTTGCCGCCCTGATCAAGGGGCATGACGCGGTGATCTCCTCGGTTCATTTCCTCGACAGCGATCCCGATACGCTTATCGCAGCCGTGCGTGCTTCCGGCGTCAAACGCTACCTCGTCGTCGGCGGCGCCGGCAGCCTTGAGGTTGCGCCCGGCAAGCGCCTGGTCGACACGCCGACCTTCCCTGATATCTACAAGGCCGAGGCGCAGAAGGGCGCCGACTTCCTCGACACGCTACGGACGGTCGACGATCTCGACTGGACCTTGCTGTCGCCTTCGGCGCTGTTCGTCGCCGGCGAGCGGACCGGCAAATACCGCATCGGCAAGGACACGCTGCTGACGTCCGACAAGGGCAGCAGCATTTCCTTCGAGGACTACGCCATCGTCATGGCCGACGAGATCGAAAAGCCGGCGCATATCAAGCAGCGCTTTACGGTCGGCTATTGAGCGCACTTCTATTGACAGGTGGGCCACTCGACGGAGTGGCCCGCGTCGGTTCCTATCGACGATAGTGCCATCGGAGTCTCCGATGGCACTATCGCTTTCTTCCGTTTCCACTCCTGCCGCCGGTCTGCGACTCTCGCCGGAGCGGTTCAGGACAGGAACGGAAACATGGCAGACATCGCAAAATCGAAAATCGCTATCATTGGCGGCAGCTCCGGAATGGGGCTGGCGTTGGCAAGGCGGTGCCTGGACTCAGGCGCCGAAGTCATCATAGTCAGCCGCAGTGAAGCCAGGCTCAAGCGTGCCGGCGAGGCGCTGCAGAACCCTTCCGCTTTGAGCGCCGTCGCGGCCGATATCGCCAGGGAGGATCAGGTCGCTGACCTGTTCAAGCGAATTGGCCGGCTCGACCATATCGTCAGCACCGCCGCCGATATCGAAGGCGCCTATGAGCTATTGCCTTCAGTCGACCTGAAGGCGGCGCAGCGGGTCGTCGAAAGCAAATTCTACGGGCCGCTGCTGCTCGCCAAGCATGGCGCGCCGCAGCTTTCGGCCAACGGCTCCATCACCTTCACCTCAGGCATTGCCGCCTACCGGCCGGCGGCGCGCGGCTCGGTCGTTGCCGCTGTCAACGCTGCGCTGGAAGGGTTGGTGCGGGCGCTGGCGGTCGAGCTGGCGCCGGTCCGTGTCAACGCCGTCTCGCCGGGCTGGGTCGACACGCCGATCTGGAGTTTTGTGGCCGGCGACAAGAAGGACGAGACGCTCGATGCAATGGCCAGGCGCCTGCCGGTCGGCCGCGTCGGACAGCCGGACGACATTGCCGATGCCATCGCCTTTCTGATGGGCAACGGTTTTACGACAGGGACGGTTCTGCATGTCGAGGGCGGTCACCGGCTGATCTGAGCGCAGCGAAATTCCTGGCCGCGGCCGCCAGCAGCAGTTTCAGCGCCGGCGGCTGAACCCGCCGGCGGCGCCAGATCATGACCAGCGACGCCATGCGGGCCGAACCCGGCCATGGCAATTCGACGATCTCGCCGCGATCGAGCGCGTCGGCAACGGCCAGCCGCGGCACCAGGCCCATGCCGACACCAGTCGCCACCAGGCCCGCAATGGCGCCGATGCTGCCGACTTCGGCGGCAAGTTCTGGCGCTGCCATCTCGGCAAAGGCAGTGTCGAACAGATGCCGGTAGACGCATCCGGTTTCCGTCACCACGAAACGCATCGCGGCGAGCGCGGCCAGGTCGCTCTGCCCCGATGCGGGCGCATGTTCGGGTGAGGCGACAAGGACCAGCGGCTCGGCCGATATCGTGCGCCGGGCCAGGCGTTCATCCAGACCGCCTTTGTCGAAACAGAAGGCGACGTCGATCTCGCTCTCTTCGAGCTGCCGCAGCAGGGCATCGCTGCCGGCGATTTTGAGCCGCAGACCGATCTCCGGGTGGTCGCCTCGAAAGGCCGCCAGCCATTGCGGAAGTTTGACAGTGGCAATCGTCTCCAGCGCGCCGACCGTAACCGTTCCGGCGGTTCCCGTCGTTGCCTCGACGGCAATACGCGCCTCCTCCGCCAGTTGCAGAATCTCTTCCGCATAAGGTTTCAGCGCGTCGCCGGCCGTCGTCAGGTCGAGGCCGTGGCGCGAGCGGATGAAGAGGACGATACCAAGTTCGCTTTCCAGCGACTGGATCTGGTCGCTGACGCTCGACTGCGCCAGATGAACCTCCCGCGCTGCGCGGGTGATGTTGCGGTGCCGCGCCACGGCGAGGAAGGTCTTGAGCAATCGTGGGTGCATGCCGTTTCCGGATCTGTCTCTGTTCGACATTTCGGGCTTGGCTGGTCCATTTGCAACCCTGGCAACCCCGGTCCATTTGCAACCCCGGTCCATTTGCAACCCATTGACGCCGGCGTCATCTGGTTGCGGCAGACCAAGGGGCCAGAATTTCGCGGCAATGACCCGCAAGTTTTCCCACGGCCGGCGCGGTGGCCCAAGAGATCGCCTCTGGCAGATCGCATCGCACGTATGCTCTATGCCAAGCTGATTTCCAGCACCGATGGAAGGACCGACATGCCCCGCCCGCAAGGAACCATCGCCCCGATCCTGACGCCGTTCGAGAACGATGGCCGCATTGCCCGTGACCTGTGGATCTCACATGCCAAATGGGTGCTGGGCCAGGGCGCGCATTTCCTGTCGCCGTTCGGCACCACGGGCGAGGCACTGTCGCTCTCGCTCAATGAGCGCATGCAGGCGCTGGAATGGCTGGTTGCATCAGGCATTTCGCCGGGGCGCATGATGCCCGGCACCGGCGTCACCGCACTGCCCGAAACCGTCGAACTGTCGAAGCACGCGGTCGGCCTCGGCTGCGCCGCCGTGATGGTGCTGCCATCGTTCTTCTACACGGCCGCCGGGGACGATGGCCAGGCGCGCTACTACAGCGAGCTGATCGAAAGGGTGGCCAACCCGGCGCTGAAGATGATCCTCTATCACATCCCGCAGAACTCCGGCGTGCCGGTAAGCCCTGCCCTGACCGCCCGGTTGAGCGCGGCGTTTCCAGAGACGGTCGTCGCCTACAAGGATAGCGCCGGCGACTGGAACAACACGGCGGCGGTGATTGCCGCCGCACCCGACGTCGCGGTGTTCCCCAGCTCGGAGGCGCAACTGACCAAGGGGCTCGCCAGTGGTGCTGCGGGCTGTATCTCCGCGACCGTCAATCTCAACGCTGCGGCCATCCGCGCCCTCTACGACGCGACGATCGCTGGCCAAGACGTCACGGAAGCGGACGCCGCGATCAGGGCGTTCCGCAAGGTGATCCAGGATGCAGGCCTGATCCCGGCAATGAAGGCCGTGCTGGCGGTGCGCTCCGGCGACAAACGCTGGCTCAACCTGCGCGCGCCGCATGAGAATGCGACGCTGGAAAGCGGCAAGGCGCTGCTCACTGCGCTCGGTCCCGCAGCCGATCACATTGGCCGAGGTCACGCATGATGGCGGTTGGCGCAACCCACATGCTCGCATCTTTTCAATCGGCCTAAAGTGACGAGCCTGCCGCCTCTAACGCCGACACGGGCTTAAGCGGTCGCGGACGATCAGCCCCTTTCAGGCACAGTGCGATACCGCCATTGGCCCTTGAACGGTCAAAATGGAGGCGTACCATCGCGGCATCTGAAACTGAGTCTTCTTCATTCGTCTGGGCTAATGTCCGGACCGGATTGGATATTCCTTGGCAAGGGACGCAACCAGCGGCGCGGCGAAGCGCGGCAAATCGTTTGCCCATGTGGCGGAGGCGTCCTGGGGCAAGGGCCTCAGCACGCTGCTGCGCATCGTGCGCATGACGCTGCGCCATCCTTGGCAAGTTGCGATCACCATCGCCTCGACCTTCATTGCCGCGACGCTGCAGCTGTTCATCCCGCGCCTGCTCGGCCACGCCATCGACCAGGCGCAAGGCGTGATGGCTGGAGGCGGCGGCGCGGCGGCTGAGCAGGCGCTGTGGACGACGGCGATCACCTTGCTCGTCGTCAGCATTCTGCGCGGCCTCTTCACCATGGCGCAGAATTATTATGGCGAGGCCGTTGGCCACCGCACCGGCTATGAGCTGCGCCTGGCCTTCTACGAGAAGATCCAGCGGCTGAGCTTCTCCTTCCATGACCGGGTGCATACCGGCGACCTGATTACGCTTGGCCTGCTCGACCTCGACGGCGTGCGCATGTTCTTTTCCACCGGCATATTGCGCGTGGTGCTGCTCGGCGTGCTGATCGGCGTCGGCTCCTATCTCCTGATCAGCACCGATCTCGAGCTCGGGCTGCTCAGTCTGAGTTTCGTGCCGTTCGTCGCCTGGCGCTCCTCGGTCACACAGCTCAGGCTGCGCAGCACCTGGCTGACGCTGCAGGAGCGGCTGTCAGTGCTGAGCCGGGTGATGGACGAGAACCTCGGCGGAATCCGCGTCGTGCGCGCCTTTGCGGCGCAGCGGCATGAGCTGGAAAAATTCGACCGCGCCAAGAAGTCGGCGCTGGAGCTTGCCGACCAGCGCGTCGACATCCGCGTCTCTAACACCAGCGCCATGAATTTTTCCTTCCTGGCGGCCATGGGCCTGGTGCTGTGGTTCGGTGGCCAGAAGGTGATCGCGGGCCAGATCAGCGTCGGCACGCTGGCGCAGTTCCTCACCTTCATGACCATCCTGCAGATGCCGGTGCGCCAGCTCGGGCTGATGGTCAACTCGTTCGCCCGCGCCTCGACCTGCGGCACAAGGCTGTTCGAACTGCTTGACGCCGAACTTGACATCGAGGATGCGCCTGATGCCAAGGATCTCGTGGTCACCGAAGGCTTGCTGCGCTTCGACAATGTCGGCTTCCGCTACGCGGGCGCCGGCGGCCGGCCGGCACTGTCGGGCATTTCCTTCGAGGCCCGGTCCGGCGAGACCGTCGGCATTGTCGGCCCGCCGGGCAGCGGCAAGTCGACCATCGCGCATCTGATCCCGCGCTTCTACGATGTGAGGTCAGGCGCGATCACCATCGACGGGCAGGATATACGCGAGGTCACGCTGCAATCGCTGCGCAAGGCGGTCGGCGTCGTGCAGCAGGACGCCTTCCTGTTCACCACCTCGATCGAAAACAACATCGCCTATGGCAATCCGTGGGCGCGCGAGACCCGCATCGGGCAGGCGGCTGAATACGCCCAGTTGCACAATTACATCATCGGGCTTCCGGCCGGCTACACCACGGTCGTGGGCGAGCGCGGCTCATCGCTTTCCGGCGGCCAGCGGCAGCGCCTGACCATCGCCCGCACCCTGATGCTGCGGCCTTCGGTGCTGGTCTTCGACGATTCCACCGCGGCTGTCGACGCCGGCACCGAGCAGCGAATCCGCACCGCGATGAAGCGCTTCGCCAAGGATCGCGTGACGCTGATCATCTCGCACCGGCTGAGCTCGCTGATGCATGCCGACCAGATCCTGTTCGTCGAGAATGGCCGCATCTCCGAGCGCGGCACGCACCAGGAATTGTTGGCGCTGGGTGGACGCTACCGCGCGCTTTACGACCTGCAGCTGCGGCCGGACGACGATTTGCCGGTGGCGGTGGGAGCCGCATGATGTCGACACAGAACGACGACCAGAAGGAAGACACCAGCCGGCGGCCCACAAGGGCCGTCGTCGGTTCGCACCGCGACGAGGAAGAGGTCTTCGGCAAGGTCTACGATCCGCGCATCGTGCGCCGCATCTGGAGCTTCGTGAGACCGTATCAGGGCCGGATCTTCATCTCGGTCGCCGCCGTTTTGGTGTTCACTCTGACGCAATTGGCGATCCCGCTGGTCATCCGTTACGCCATCGACCACGGCATGGCGGCGGGCAAGGCCGACAGCTCCGTCATGAACTGGGCGATCGGTGCCTTCGCCCTGATCATCCTGATCAACTATGCCGCCAGCTATATCCAGGAAAGCGTCGTCGGCAAGGTGGCCGAGAATGTGCTGTCGGATTTGCGCCGCGCCATGTTCAGCCATCTGCAGCGCGTCTCGCTGAGCTTCATGGACAAGACCGAGGTGGGCCGGCTGATGTCGCGCCTGCAGGGCGACGTCAATTCGATGCAGGAATTCCTCGAGACGTCGGTCATGTCGGTGGGCGACATCGTGCTTCTTTTCGGCATTGTCAGCGTGCTTTTGTGGCTCGATTTTCGTCTCGGCCTGTTGACGCTGTCGACCATGCCGGCGCTGTTCATCGTGCGCCTGTTCTGGCTGCCGCGCGCCAAGGTCGCCTTCATGGCCGCGCATGAGACCAACTCGATGGCCAATGGCGCGCTGGCCGAAGGCATCCATGGCGTTCGCACGGTGCAGAGCCTGGAGCGCCAGCACGTCAATTTCGACCTTTATGACGAGAAGGTGCTGGCCAATCTCAGGGCTCACCTGACCTCGGCCAAATATGCGCAGGTGATGGTGCCGATCGTCGACACGCTGACCGGCATTGCGATGGCAACCGTGATCGTCGTCGGCGGCTCGATGGTGCTGTCGCACAGCCTCGACATCGGCGTCATGGTGGCGTTCCTGTTCTATATCCAGCGCTTCTTCGACCCGATCCGCTCGCTCACCATGCAGTACTCGGTCATGCAGCGCGCCATGGCGTCGGGCCAACGCATCTCCGAAGTGCTCGACGTACCGGTCGACGTCAGCGACAGACAGGGCGCGGTGACGCTGACGCGCGACATGGACGGTTCGGTCGAGTTCAGGAACGTCACCTTCGGCTACCGGCAGAACCAGCCGGTGCTGAAAAACATCTCCTTCCGCGTCAATCCGGGCGAGACGGTTGCGCTTGTCGGCCCCACCGGTTCGGGCAAGTCGAGCTGCATGGCGCTGGTGCACCGCTTCTATGATGTCTGGTCGGGCGAGGTGCGGGTCGGCGGCCACGATGTGCGCGACGTGACGCAGGATTCGCTCGGCGATCAGGTGGCGATGGTGCTGCAGGAGCCGTTCCTGTTTTCCGGCACGGTGCTGGAGAACATCCGCTACCACAAGACATCGGCTACCAGCGAAGAGGTTGTGCGCGCCGCGCAAGCCGTTGGCGCGCACGACTTTATCGAGCATTTGCCTGACGGCTACGACACCGAGCTCGAACAGCGCGGCGGCAATCTGTCCCTCGGCCAGCGCCAGCTGATCAGCTTTGCACGCGCACTGGTGGCGGATGCGAAAATCCTGGTGCTGGACGAGGCGACGGCGAGCATCGATTCCTACACCGAGATGCTGATCCAGAAGGCACTGGTCACGCTGCTGGAAGGCCGCACCGGGCTGGTCATCGCGCACCGGCTGGCGACCATACGCGGCGCCAACCGCATCATCGTCTTACAGAACGGCGAGATCGTCGAGAGCGGAAATCACGAGCAGCTGATGGCGGCCAAGGGCCTCTATGCCAGGCTCTACAACATGAACTACGCATCGTTCGACGATATTGCCGAGGAAGACATAGGCGCGCCGGCCGGCAAGGCGACGTGAGCTGCTGCCGGTTCGGCTCGACTGGGAATGGTGCGGGGCCAAAACTCGTCGTCGACCAATTCGGCTTCAGATGACGACACGTTTCAGCTCGCCTTCCAGCGTAAGCCCGGCGTCACGCCTGCCGCGCGTTCAGGTGGAGGAGCGGCCGGCCGCCTAAAGGGCAATCCCGCGTAAATTCTGAATTCTACGCGCCGCCTGGCGCGCGATGCACGCGCAGCTTGCGCCTGAACCTCAGCAAACGCCGTCATGATGGCTTTCGTTCCTTAGCCGTCGGATGAAAATCGCCGGGGAACAGGAAGGCTTGCTGGGAGTTTAGTTCTTCGAGCCGCGCCGTGAACGGCGCGGCAGCGAAGGAGACGGCATATGGGCCTGGGTACCATTCTTATTATCATCCTGATCATCGCGTTGCTCGGCGGCTTCAGCGGCCTCGGCGGCGGCCCGTTCTACGGCACTGGTTACTATGGCGGCGGTGGCCTCGGGCTGGTGCTGATCATCGTGATCATTCTGGTTGTTCTCGGGCGAATATAGCGTCGCCATTGGCGGCCGCCGAGTTTCTACGGCGGCCGCGTTTTCGCCTGACCTCGAGGTTTGAAGACATGGCAGCTGAAGACATTGCTGGTCCGGAAACACTGGCCCGGCCTCGGCGCGAGCGAGAGCAAACGCGACGAGCTGGGATGTCCTAATGGTGCACTATCCGAAGGCGCCGGGCGCAATGCTGCAGACCCTGACACCCACCTGGCGGCCGTGTCGTTCATCCAGGCGTCGGACTTTTCGAGAAACGCAGCACGGCGACCAGGCGAGGTCGGCCTTTCTCGCTCTTGTCGACAAGGGCAGCATCGGCCCGAAGGCAGCAATGGCAGGCACGCCTTACGCCTGAACGCGGTCAACCCGCCGTAGTTCCGCCAGCAGAAACAGCACCAGCACGCAGCACAGGATGCCAAGCGACGATGGCAGTCCCTGATGTCCGGTCAGTTGCATCGCCAGCCCGGCCACCGGGGAGCCGACGATGCCGCCTACGCCCCATACGAACGCAAAGGCGGCATTGCCGGCGATCAAGGCTTGACCGGTGAAACGCTCGCCGAGCTGGATCAGCGACAGCGTGTAGATCCCGAACGAGACACCGCCCCAAACGAAGAAGAGCGGCCAGATAAGCCATGTAGCGAAGAGCAATGGCAACAGCAGGCAACCGGCCAGGCAAGCCAGGACACAGAACAGCATCATCGGCTTCGAGCCAAACCGTTCGGCGGCGCG
Source organism: Mesorhizobium sp. P160219 (assembly GCF_057786095.1). Taxonomy (NCBI): domain Bacteria; kingdom Pseudomonadati; phylum Pseudomonadota; class Alphaproteobacteria; order Hyphomicrobiales; family Phyllobacteriaceae; genus Mesorhizobium; species Mesorhizobium sp. P160219. The sequence continues at coordinate 2,503,892 of NZ_JBYNWG010000001.1, read as the reverse complement.
CCCAAGCACGACCTGCAGCACGGCATTGCCGGCGATGAAACAGGTGATGAGCGAAGCGACGCGCTGCTCAGTGCTGCCGAGCGCGGCACCATAGACCGCGAACAGCGAAAGCAGGACTTGCTCGAAGGCGGCAGCCGTGAGGACTGCGAACAAGAGCAGCGGCGCCAGCGCGAAGAAGCCGCCGACCGACACCGCTTCGCCCTCACGCGGCATGTCGGGCAGGCGCGGCGCGACGGCAAGCACGATCAGGCCGCAGACAAGGAAGGCCGCGCTGCCGATGATGAAGGGTGGCCATCCTTGCGTGCCGACCAAGCCTAGCGACAGCGGGCCGAGGCCAAAGCCGGCGGAAACGATGGAGGAGTATAGGCCCATGATGCGGCCTCGGCGTGCGGCGGGTGTGATCGAGACCAGCCAGGTTTCACTGATCACGTAAAGCGGATTGGCAAAGAAGCCGAGCAGGAAGCGCAACGGCATCCAGGCCCATACATCCTGCGTCCAGGCAATCGCGATCAGGACGGTTGCTGCCAGGATCGAACACACAACCGCAAAGCGCGCCGCGCCCACCCGCCGGACCAGCGCCGGCGTGAAGAGCGACGATATAATGAAACCCAGAGGCGTCATCGCGGCCGAGAGGCCGATAAGGCCCGGTGTCGTCCCTTGCCGTTCCAGGATGAAGCTGAGCAGCGGATACGTCAGCCCCTGTGCTATGGCGAACACCGTAACTGTCGCGATGATGCCGGCCATCGCGGCCCATGCGATGTGGTTCTCCGGCGGTGACGTCGCGTCTTCGGCGCTCATGCCGACTTCGAAGCAGGATCGGCACGTTCCGGCAAGGGCAAATGCCGGCAAAGTGCCGCGGCACGCCCAAACAGGCGGTCGGGTCTTATCCGCGACATCAACTCACACTTGCCAGAAGCGTTTTACGATTTCGGCCTCGACCTGGCGTCTGGTCAGACCGATATCGTCGATCAGGTGCGGATTGGCCTCCGCCATCTGCTTGAGGTCCCAGCGAAAGCGTATCCGCTCGCGCCAGGCCGCGATCATGCCCCGCGGGCTCGTCAGATGCGGGCGAGGCGACACCGCCTTTTCCGGCCAGGCTGCACGAGCAGAAGCAAGGGTATCGTTCATGGCAACCTCCATTCGGTTTAACGGGCGACAGCCCTCGGCTTGCAAGAGGTTGAACTCTGCCGCATGCGGACGGCGCCGTAATTAAGCCCGGCCAAATAGTTCTCAAAAGTTCCAAACTGGCTAGAGCACCTCGCCGTTTCATGGAAACGGCGAGGTGCTCAACTCTTTGTTTTCACGCCATACGTCCGTGAAGCGCTCCGCCGCGCTTTCCCGTGGGAAAACCGCCTTCACACCTTCCCTGGAATTGCTCTATAGATGCGCGTTATGCAGGGATCGCGCTTTGCCTTTGGTCCGTTCGTGCTTGATCCGGGTGCGGGAACGCTCCTTCGGGACCAAGTTCCCGTCGCCGCCGGCCACCGCGGACTGCAGCTGCTGGCGGCGCTCGTCGCCCGGCCCGGCGAGATTGTGGCCAAGGCCGAGTTGATGGATGCGGCATGGCCAGGCACCGCCGTTGAGGAAGGCAACCTCACCGTCCAGATTGCGCAATTGCGCAAGCTGCTGGGTCCGGCCACGAACGGCGGAGAATGGATATCGACCGTTCCGCGCGTCGGCTATCGCTTCGCCGGCGCCATCGAACAGCTCGGCGACGAGAAGCGACAGGCTTTGCCGCTGCCCGCCAAACCGTCGATAGCCGTGCTGCCCTTTGCCAATTTCAGCAACGACCCCGAGCAGGAAGCCTTCGCCGACGGGTTGACCGAAGACCTGATCACCGACCTGTCGAGGATCGGCGGCCTGTTCGTCATCGCGCGCAACTCGACCTTTGCCTACAAGGGCAAGGCGGTGGATGTGCGCGAGGTCGCCAGAGAACTTGGCGTGCGCTATCTCTTGGAGGGCAGCGCCAGACGCGCCGCCGGGCGCGTGCGCATCAACGCCCAGCTGGTCGACGCGCTGAGCGGCGAGCATTTGTGGGCAGACCGCTTCGATCGCGGCCTGGAAGATATTTTTGCCGTTCAGGACGAGGTGACGGCCAAGATCGTCGAGGCGCTGCTTGGCCGGCTGCGCGCGCCGCTGCCGCGCAACCGGCCCCGAAATCTCGAGGCCTACGATCTGTGCGTGCGAGCCCGCAACCTGATCGACGTCTCGCCGGAGACGGCGCGCGAAGCGCATCTGTTGCTGACGCGCGCGCTTGCGCTCGATCCTGACTATGCCGAAGCCTATCGCTGGCTTGCCATGAACCACTGGATGGGATGGGTGCATTGGGGAGAGCCCATTGAGCCTGCCCGCGGCCTTGCCCTGGAACTGGCGCGCAAGGCTGTGGCGATCGATCCCAACGATGCCGGCTGCCACTGGGTGCTTGCTAACCTGCTTGCCTATGAGCGCAGATTCGACGAAGCGGATGTGGGATTTGCCAAGGCGTTCGAACTCGACCCGAACGAGGCCGATGCCTGGGCGACATTGTCCGACATCGCGGTCCTGGCCGGGCGCGTCGACGACGGCCTCGACTATATCGGCAAGGCGTTCCGGCTGAACCCGTTTCCGGCAAGCTGGTACTACCTGACGCTCGGCCAGGCGCAATATGCGGCGCGCGACTATGAAGCCGCCGTCGAGACGACGCGCCGGGACGAGACGTATCGGACAAGCTCGCGCCGTTTCCTTGCGGCAAGCCTTGCGCAACTCGGCCGGATCGACGAGGCGCGCGCCGAGGTCGACCTGTTCCTTGTCGCGAACCCACATTTCACCACCCGCCACTGGGTCGAGACGGAGCCGTTCCGCGACACTGCCACGCTCGACCATTTCGTCGATGGCTTCCGAAAGGCCGGCCTTCCGGAGTGACGGACCGGCGTGCTCGATCGATGCCAGGCACCGTCGGTTGCGGATCAATCCTGCCAATGTTTGCAAGTCGCGAGGCCGCTCGACCGATCTTGCTTCCGCGTGCAGTCATCCAACAGCGATGCAGCGAAGCGGCGCGCGAAACCTCTGTCACGGTGAAGCCGGCTGGAACGGCCACGATCGATCCGGCCACGGGTGAGCGCTGGGCGGCGGCTGGCGACTGCCTGTTGCGCTCTCGTCTGCAATGCCGGCATCGCGGTAGCCGTGGGCAATGATCGGCTTGCCTCGTTGAGCTTTCAGCGACGCGCTCCGACAACTCGCGATGATTTTTCTAGATGCCGGATGATTTTTCTAGATGCTGTTTATCGAAGCACGATCTTTTCCGAAAACCGGTTCCCACTTTTCGGGATCATGCTCTCGCGGCTGGCGTGATCGAGAAGTCCGCGCAATCTGATTGTCCGAGCGCCCTTCGGCTTTCCTTGTTTGAGGTCGGCAGCGGGAGTAATAGTCGCCACGGAATTGCGAGGAGGAAAAGATGACGCTGAACTTCGACCCGAAGGCGAAGGCCACGGCGTTGTACCATGGCGAATTCCGACCGATGTTCATTGGCGGCAAGTGGGTCGCGGCGCAGTCCGGCCAGGAGATGCAGGCACTCAATCCGGCAACAGGCGAGGTGCTCGCGACAGTGCCGCGGGGCGGGGCTGCCGATATCGACGTGGCGGTGGACGCCGCGCGCGCGGCCTTCGAAGGCCCATGGTCCAAATTCTCACCCTACGAGCGGCAGTGCGTGCTGCTCAGGATCGCCGATCTGTTCGAGACGCATTGGGAAGAGCTCAGCGTTTCCGACACGCTCGATATGGGACTGCCGATCACGCGCACGCTCGCCAACCGGCGCCGCGTCATCGGCATGCTGCGCTTCTATGCCGGCATGGCGACGGCGCTGCATGGCGAGACGATCGACAATTCGATTCCCGGCGAGATCGTCACCTTCACCCGGCGCGAGCCGGTGGGCGTCGTTGGTGCGATCATTCCCTGGAACGCGCCGACCGCCGCCTCGATCTGGAAGATCGCGCCGGCGCTGGCGACAGGCTGCACCATCGTGCTGAAACCGTCCGAGGATGCGTCGCTGACGCCGCTGCTGATCGCGCAACTGATGCAGGAAGCCGGCGTGCCTGACGGCGTCGTCAACGTCGTCACCGGCACCGGGGCGGAAGCCGGTGCGCGGCTCGCCGAACATCCAGACGTCAACAAGATCGTTTTCACCGGTTCGACGCTGACCGGCCAGGCCATCGCGCGGGCAGCCGTGGCCAACCTCAAACGCGTTTCACTGGAGCTCGGCGGCAAGTCGCCGATAATCGTCTGCCGCGACGCCGACATCGACAAGGCTGTTCCGATCGCGGCGATGGCGGTGTTCGTGCATTCGGGCCAGATCTGCATTGCCGGCTCGCGGCTGTTCGTGGCGCGCGAAATCCATGACGAGTTCGTCCGCCGGCTCGCCGATTTCGCGGGCAGACTGCGGATCGGCCATGGCATCGAGGCAGAGACGGAAATCGGACCGCTCATCAATGCCAGGCAGGCAGGCAAGGTGGAGGGCTATATCAGGGCCGGCAGCGACGAAGGCGCCGAACTGGTCGCCGGTGGCTCGCGGCTGACCGGCGAGCTCTACGATGGCGGCAACTTCATTGCGCCGACGGTCTTCGGCGCCGTGTCGGACCAGATGACCATCGCGCGCGAGGAGATTTTCGGCCCGGTCATTTCGGCGATGCCCTTCGACACGCTCGACGAAGCGGTGGCGCGTGCCAATGCGACGCCCTATGGCCTGGCCGCCGGCATCTTCACCACGCATCTGGGCACCGCGCACAAGCTTGCGCGCCGGGTCAAGGCCGGCTCGGTCTGGGTCAACATGTACCATGCCATCGACCCGGCGGTGCCGTTCGGCGGCATGAAGATGTCGGGTTATGGCCGCGAGGGCGGCATCGAACATCTGCACGAGTATCTGGAGACCAAGTCGGTCTGGATCCAGACCGACTGATATTCGCGCGGCGTACTCTGCGAAATCACGATGAAACCACAACGGCCAGGACGGCGGCGCAGTCACCGGCTTTGACCAGGCCGGGGAAATGCCGCGCGGCCAGAATGCCGGACATTTTTGCCCGGATTTCCTGCGGAGCGATGCCGGTGCGGCCGGTGGAATGGATGCGCCCCAGCACCGAGCCTTCTTTCACAGGCTCGCCGAGATCGACCATGGTTTCGATCATGCCGTCGTCCTCGGCGAAGGAGAAGCAATCGCCCGACGGCATGTCGAGCCACTGCGTCGGGCTCTTCTCTACTGCACCGGCGACAATGCCGGCATGGCGCAGCACATTGCTGATGCCGCGCCGCGCGATCCGCACGGTCTGGGCACGCGAGGTGCCGCCGCCGCCAAGCTCGGTGCTGACGAAGACCTTGCCCATTTCCTCGGCCGCCGTGTCATACATGCCGACGGAGTCAATCTCGATCATGCGCATCGAGAACGGGGCCGAGAACGCGGCGACCGCGTCGAAGGCTTTCTGCTCCAGCGCCTTGTCGGGCACCGTGTGGGCGGCACAGAAGGGCACGAAATCCAGCGTCCTGCCGCCGGAGTGGAAATCGAAGACGAGGTCGGCGCGCGGCAGCAGTTCGCGTTGAAAGTAGTCGGCGATCTTCTCGGTCACCGTGCCGTCGGGACGGCCGGGAAAGCTGCGGTTCATATTGCCCTTGTCGATCGGCGACGTCCGCGTGCCGGCGCGGAAGGCCGGATAGTTCATCGCCGGCACGATGATCACCGTGCCGCTGACCTGTTTGGGATCGAGCGTGCGGGCGAGATCGTAGAGCGCCAGCGGCCCCTCATACTCGTCGCCATGGTTGCCACCGGTGAGCAGCGCGGCCGGCCCCTTGCCGTTGCGGATGACGCAGATCGGGATCATCACCGAACCCCAGGCCGAGTCGTCGCGGCTGTAGGGCAGGCGCAGGAAACCATGTTGCACGCCGTCCTTGTCGAAATCGACGGTCGGGGCGATCGGGGAAGGGCGGAGGCTAGGCATCGGGCTCAATTCTTCACCACCAGTTTGCGCGGTACATTGGCGAGGCACTCTACACCGGTTTCGGTGATCAGGATGGATTCGGTGATTTCCAGTCCCATGGTCTCCAGCCAGAGACCGGTCATGAAATGGAAGGTCATGCCAGGCTTGAGTTCGGTGCGGTCGCCGGGGCGCAGGCTCATGGTGCGTTCGCCCCAATCCGGCGGATAGGAGAGACCGATGGAATAGCCGGTGCGGTTGTCCTTGACGATGCCATATTTCTTCAACACGGCGAAAAAGGCGTTGGCGATGTCCTCACAGGCATTGCCGGGCTTTGCCGCCGCCAGCCCCGCCTCCATGCCTTCCAGTGTCGCCTTCTCGGCATCGAGGAATTCCTGTGTCGGCTTGCCGAGAAAGACGGTGCGCGACAGCGGGCAATGGTAGCGGTTGTAGCAGCCGGCGATCTCGAAGAAGGTGCCCTCGCCCGACTTCATCGGCTGGTCGTCCCAGGTGAGATGCGGCGCCGAGGCGTCGGCGCCCGACGGCAGCAGCGGCACGATCGCCGGATAGTCGCCGCCGACGCCATCGACACCGCGCGTGCCGGCATCGTAGATCTCGGCGACCAGATCGCATTTGCGCATGCCTACTTCGATCTTGTCGACGATGCGCTGGTGCATGGCTTCGACGATCCGAGCCGCCTTGCGCATATAGTCGATCTCGGTTGAACTCTTCACGGCGCGCTGCCAGTTGACCAGCGCTGTCGCGTCGACGAAGCGGGCGTTGGGCAGGTGCTTCTGCAACGCGGCGAAGGCGGCAGCCGAGAACCAGTAATTGTCCATCTCGACCCCGATGGTCAGCTTGCCCCAGCCGCGATCACTGAGCACTCTGGCCAAAAAATCCATCGGGTGGCGCTCGGTCGACTGCACGTAGTGGTCGGCATAGCCGACGATGTTGTCATGCGCGAGATAGGCGGTGCGCTTGGCGCCATTGGCATCCTGGCCGCGACCGTACCAGACCGGCTCGCCCGATGGTGGCACGATCACCGCCTGATGCACATAGAACGACCAGCCATCATAGCCGGTCAGCCAGGCCATGTTGGATGGGTCGCTGATAACAAGCAGATCGACGCCTTTCCCCTCCATGGCTTTTCGCGTCTTGGCGAGGCGATCCGCAAATTCGCCACGCGAGAATTTTAGGTTCGGCTGCATTGTTCTTGGTCCTCGTTTGTTGGGCCTGGAGCCTGTTTCAACTTTGTTGGAAACAGGCTCGTCGTTCTTGTTTGAACGTGATCTCTGGGAAAAACCGGGTTCCACTTCCGGATCACGCTTTGGCCAGCATCAGCTTTCAAAAATGGTTCCGGCATTGGCCGCCCGCGCCCGGTTGCGAGCGAGCGTGGCGATCGCCGTATCCTGCACGCCGGTGCCGGTGAGGTCGGCGATGGTGATGTCGCTGGGTGAGCGCCTTCCGTGCCGTTCGCCGGCGATGATCTGGCCGAGTTCGGTGACCGCGGCATCGGCTCCCATCACGCCCGATGCGATGGCGTGATGCAGTTCTCCCAGACGCCGTGTCTGCTTGGCGCTGTCGGCGACATAGAGATCGGCCATGCGCAGGATCGCCGGCGCGATCTCGTTCTTGTGTTCGGCATCCGAGCCCATGGCGGTGATGTGCTGCCCGGCAACGACAAAGCCGGCCTTGATCAGCGGCTCGGTCGACGGCGTGGTGGTGACGATGATGTCGGCGCCGATGGTTGCTTTGGCTGCATCCGGCTCGGCGCGCACGAGAATGCCGAGCTTTTCGCGCAGCGCGCCTGCGGCCGTCTCCGCCTTGACCGCATCGCGCGCCCAGATACGTGCCTCGGCGATCGGCCGCACCAACATGAGTGCTTCGAGTTGCAGCCCGGCTTGCACGCCGGCGCCGAAGATTGCGGCGACGGACGAATCCGGCCGCGACAGATGCTTCGCCGCGACGGCGCCGGCAGCAGCGGTGCGGACATCTGTGAGATAGCCATTGTCGAGCAGCAGCGCCTCGACCACACCGGTTCTTGCCGAGAGCAACACCATCATGCCGCCCCCGCTGGGCAGACCGAGCTTCGGATTGTCGAAGAAGCCGGAGCTTATCTTAACGGCGAAACCGTCTATTCCTGGCACATAGGCGGACTTCACATCCACCTCGCCGCGCTGCTCGTGAATGTCCAACCGCAGAATCGGCGGCATCGCCACCGGCAATGTGGCGAGCGCGCGGAAAGCGTTTTCGACGCAGGCGACCGCGTCGAGATCGAGCGGCACGATTGTGCGCAGTTCCTTCTCGGTGAGGATGGTCATCGGACTCATGTGTCGCGCTCCGTACTAGCGCGCACCACGAAGGATAGTGTTCCGTCACACCCCCCTCTGGCCTGCCGGCCATCTCCCCCGCAAGGGGGGAGATTGGACTGCACTCCTGCCTTCTCCAATCTCCAGCGCAGCAAGAATAGCGACCGCATCGAAGCTGCCGATCTCCCCCCTTGCGGGGGAGATGTCCGGCAGGACAGAGGGGGGTGGGCGGGAATTCGGCGTGGGAGAGTTTTCATGCCGCGCGCTCCGCGATTGCGTCACCGCAGACGATCTTGCGATGCGTGTTCATGTCGATATTGCGGCCCGAGAGAAGAACGACCACCGGCCCGGTCGCCCTGACCTTGCCGGCGAGTAGCGCAGCGATGCCGACCGCTCCGGCGCCTTCGACGATCTCGCGCTCCTGTTCATAGGCATGGCGGATGCCGGCGGCGATCTCGTCCTCGCTGAGCAGGATGACGTCGTCGAGCAGATCGCGGCACATGGCGAAGGTCAGCCGGTTGCCGAGACCGATGCCGCCGCCGAGCGAATCCGCCAGCGTCGGCAGTTCTTCCACCTCGACCGGGCGACCGGCATCCAGGCTCGCCTTCATCGCAGCACCACGCGCCATCGAAACGCCGATGATTTTTGTCCCGGGGCTGACGCCCTTGACGGCGGCGGCGATGCCCGAGGCGAGTCCACCACCGGAGAGTTGCACCAGGACGAGAGCGGCATCCGGGACCTGCTCGATCATCTCCAGTCCGAGCGTGCCTTGCCCGGCGATGATGGCCGGGTGGTCGAAGGGCGGCAGCATCACCAGTCCCTCCTGCGCCACCAGCCGTTCGACCTCCTGCTGCGCCTCGTCCTGACTGTTGCCGATGATGCGGACATCCGCGCCAAGCCGACGGATTTCGTCGAGCTTGTTGCCCGGCACCAGTCGCGACATGCAGATCACCGCACGCATGCCTTCGAGCTTCGCAGCATGGGCCAGCGCACGGCCATGATTGCCGGTCGACGCCGCGACCACGCCGCGCGCCTTCTCCTCGGCGCTCAGCGAAGCAACGGCATTCGAGGCGCCGCGCAGCTTGAAGCTGCCGGTGGTCTGGCGGTGTTCAAGCTTGAGGTGGACGGGGATGCCCAGTCGTTCGGAAAGGCTGTGAGATAACCCTGTCGGCGTGCGTTCGATTTTGCCGGCAATTCGCTCCCGGGCGGCACGAATATCGTTAAGGGTGACTGTCGTCATGATCGTCAATCGCGCGGCAAAGGCAGCGTCATCAGACGGCCAAATTCGGGATGCGACGTCCCGTCGCCACACAACCGCAAACAATTCCAGGCGCTGGCCTGATTGCTGGTGACGACCGGGCGGTCGATCGCCTGTTCCATGCCGGGAACCGCGAGCGCTCCGCGCAATGCGGTGCAGGACACGAACAGTGCATCGGCCTCAGCGTGTGTCGCCTCTCGTGCGAGATCGACAATCGCTGCCGGCGCAATGCGCGCCATCTCGCGATCGTCCTCGAAGCCGAGACAGGTGAAGCTGACGATCTCGAAGCCGCGCTCGGCGAAGTAAGCTGCCATCGGCCTGGAGGTTTCGACGGTGTAGGGGGTGAGGATGCTGATCTTTTTCGCGCCCAGCGCCTGCAGCCCGCGCACGCCGGCCATCGGCGGCGTGACGACGGGAACACCCGGCTTGGCAGACTGGATCGCGGCCTCGATTTCAGCGTCGCCAATCACCACCGAGGCCGAGGTGCAGGAGTAGCAGATCGCGTCGAGCGGCTCATCGGGCAGGATGAGGGCAGCACCCGCCGCCAGCTCGGGCTGCATCTTGCGGAGATTCTCGGGCGTGGTTGGATTCTTGTAGGGAATGCGCGCGACATAGACGCCGACCCGCTCGCTCGCCACCATGCGGCGAAAGTCCGGCTCGCTGGTGTGGTCGGTGGCAAGGATGATCAGGCCGACGCGCTTTTCCAGCGGACGCGCGTCGAGCGCCGGCCTTGTCGGCATCAGCCTGATCTCGGGCAGCGGTTTCATCTTGAGAATTACCTTTCGATCTTGCCGTAGCGATGTTCCAGCCAGCGCAGCAGCACGACCGAGAAGAGGCTGATAACGAGGAAGAAAGCGCCGACCAGCGTGATCGGCTCAATGTAGCGGTAGTAGGTGTTGGCGACGCTCTTGGCCTGGTTCATCAGCTCCAGCACGGTGATCGCCGATAGGAGCGGCGTCTCCTTGAACATGGCGATGAAATAATTGGCCAAAGCCGGGATCATCGGTGGGATCGCTTGCGGAATGATGATGTTGGTCCAGGTCTGCGTGGCGCTCAGATTGCAGGCCTTGGCCGCCTCCCACTGGCCGCGCGGCACGTTGTCGATGCCGGCGCGATAGACTTCCGCCGTGTAGGTGCCGTAGTGCAGGCCGAGCCCGATGACGCCGGCGACCAGCGGCGGCAACAGGATGCCGAAATCCGGCAGGACATAGAAGATGAAATAAAGTTGCACCAGAAGTGGCGTGCCGCGGATGAATTCGGCCGCCCAGCCGACGGTGCGCGACAGGACCTTGTTGGGCGAGCGTCGCGCCAGCGCGATGCCCAGACCCACGATAGCGGCCAGCACGGAGCCGAGCAGCGTTGCCAGGATGGTGATCTTCACGCCCTGGATCAGCGTCGGCAGGATCTCCCAGACGAAGTTCCAATCCCAATCCATCAGGAGGCCCAATTTATCAGAAGGGCATTGGCCATCAGACGCGCACCCCGTCGAGGCCGCGCGCCATGCGGCGTTCCAGAGAACGCACGCCCCAGGAGATGATCAGCGCCAGGGCGAAATAGATGATCAGGATGGTGGTGAACGGCGCCAGCGTGTTGCCGGTCTGCGAGCGCACGACCTGCGCCTGAAAGGTGAGATCGGCGAGCGAGATCAGCGACACCACGGAGGTCGCCTTGAGCAGTTCGATGGCATTGTTGCCGAAGGTCGGCAGCATGACCAGTAGCGCCTGCGGCAGGATGACATGGCGCATACCTTGCCAGCGGCCGAGGTTGAGCGCGATGCAGGCTTCATATTGTTCGCGGCCGACCGACTGGATGGCGCCGCGTACCACCTCGGCCGCATAGGCGCCGACATTGAGGCCCAGCGCCAGCACACCCGCCTGCAGCGGGGTCAGTTCGAGGCCGATCAACGGCAACACGAAATAGGCAAAGAACAGCTGCACGAAGATCGAGGTGCCGCGGAAGAATTCTATATAGGCGGTGGCCAGCCAGCGCAGCGCAAAGAAGCGCGACACGCGGCCCATGCCGGCGAGGAAGGCCATGATCAGGGCGAGCACCGACCCCATCAGCGTCAGCTCGATGGTGACAAGCGCTCCCTGCAATATCAGGCCGAGGTAGCCGGACCACTGGGTCATTCGGGTTCCAACGTTGGCGGTTAGCTTCCTTCTCCCCGTTCACGGAGAGAAGATGCCAGTCCACCCTCCGAAGCTGCAGCGCAGCTGCTGCGGAGGACGGGCAGGCAGATGAGGGGCAGCGCTAAATTCTCAGAACCTGGCGCCGCCCCTCATCCGGCCCTTCGGGCCACCTTCTCCCCGTGAACAGGGAGAAGGCAAAAACGGCGCTATTTCGCCGCGCAGAGCTTGTCCCGCGTGGTCGACATCGCGGCTGCGGCCGAGAAGCCGTAGGGCTCGATGATCTTGGCGAACTCGCCGGATTTCTTCAGCTTGGCGAGCTCGACATCGAAGGCATCGCGCAGGGCCTCATCGCCTTTCTTGAAGGCGGCGCCGTCGCAATAGACCGGCGCGCCGACCACCGGGGCGATGACTTCGAGGTTCGGATCGTTGGCTTTCTTGACGAGGTCGTTGATCGACAGGACGGGAAGCGAATAGGCATCGATGCGACCGTCCTGCAGCATCTTCAGGCCGCTCTGGCCGTCCGGCACGACGATGACGCGCTCGCGCGGCACGCCGGCGTTGAGCGCCAGCTTCTCCTCGGTGCCGCCGCCCGGCGCGCCGATGGTGGCCGACGTGTCCTTGGCGACGTCCTCGTAGCTCTTGAAGCCCTTCGGATTGCCCTTCTTCACCAGCATCGCCTCGGCGTCGCACAGCACCGGCTCGGAATAGACGACCGCCGCGCAACGCTCCGGCTTCATGAACAGGCCGGCGGTGACGACGTCGAAGCGGCCGGCCTGCAGGCCGGGAATCATCGCGCCATACTCCGAAATGGAAGCGACGATGTCGGCAACACCGAGGCGCTTGAAGACCTCGCGCGCCACGTCGGGCGCCGCACCCGAAACCTTGCCGTCGGCAGCGACCGCAGTATAGGGCGGCTCGTTGGCGATGGCGACGCGGGCAAAGCCCTGTGCCTTCAATTGCTCGAGCTTGCCGTCATCGGCCGAACCGGTGCTCGACGCGGCGAGCACCGCCGTCAGTGCGAGACCGGCGACGCCGGCCAGAATGCCAAGTTTCTTCATTGTTCCCAACTCCTTGTTGTCTTCTTGGTTTTGTCTGGGGCGGTCTTCCGCCCCGCAAAGCGGTCAGACACGATGTCCGGCCGCGATGATCTTCTTCAGGAAGCCTTGCGTGCGCTCCTGCTTTGGATGGCGGAAAATCTCGTCTGGTTTGCCCTCTTCGACGATCTTGCCGCGGTCGAAGAACAGCACGCGGTCGGCGAAGTCGTGGGCAAAGCCCATCTCGTGGGTGACCAGCAGCATGGTCATGTCGGTCTCTGCGGCGAGCTTGCGCATGACATTCATCACCTCCTCGACCAGCTCCGGATCGAGGGCCGACGTCACCTCGTCGAACAGCATGATCTTCGGCGACAATGCCAGCGCACGGGCAATCGCCACGCGCTGCTTCTGGCCGCCGGACAGCTGCGCCGGCATCGACTTCGCCTTGTCGGCCATGCCGACCATGTCGAGCAGTTCCATGGCCCGCTTTTCAGCGGCGGCGCGAGGCGTGCCCTTGGTCAGCATCGGCGCCAGCGTGACGTTATCCATGACACATTTGTGCGGAAACAGATTGAACAGCTGGAAGACCATGCCGATCTTCTGCCGCATCTTGGTCAGGTGCCGCTCGTCGGCGGGCAGCAGCTGGCCGTTGCGCTCCATGTGGTAGAGCTGCTCGCCATCGATCTGGATATGGCCGCCGTCGATCTTCTCCAGCGTCATCAGGATGCGCAGGATCGTCGTCTTGCCCGAGCCGGACGGGCCGATCAGCGCCAGCTTCTCGCCGGGCATGACCTGCATCGACAGGCCGTCCAGCACCTTGAACGAGCCGAAGCTCTTCGAAATGGCGTCGACCTTGATGATGGGTGTGGACAAATGAATTTCCCCTGCTGGAGAAGCCTGTGCCCTTAACGATGGGGAACGCGCCAAATCATGTCAATTGGGAAAATAAAATCATGACAATATTTCCGGCGCTGCATGATTTCAGGGCAATTTCCGCTCAGATAGCGAGCAGCAGATGCTCCGGATCGCCAAGCAGCAGCTTGGTGACAACGCCTAAGCCGGCGCGCAGTTCCCCCTCGGTGGTCGAGCCTAGCGAGATGCGCACCGCCGGGTGCCAAGGCGTATCCGAAATGCGAAAAGAGGTGCCGGGCGCTATTGCCACGCCTTGCAAACGGGCTTGGGCGACAAAACTCTCCTCGGCGCGGTCGGGTGGCAGCTGCAGCCAGACATGCAGCCCGTCGCGCCTGGCGCGGTAGTCGACCCCGGCCAGCACCTCGGCGGCGATATCCTGGCGGCGGCGTAAGGCCGTGCGCTGCCAGCGGACGAGTTCCATCGCGGTGCCGTCGGTCACCCATTTGGTGGCGATCTCGGCCACCAGCGGCGTCGCCATCCAGTTCGACACTAGATGCCGGTTGGCCACCGCCGCGACGTAGCGATCCGGCGCTGCGAGATAGCCGATGCGCAGGCCAGGTACGGTGATCTTGGTGAAGGACGTGACGTAGAGCGTGCGCTCCGGTGCAAAGGCCGCGACAGGCGGCGGCCGGTCCTCCACCAAGGGACCCAGCACATCGTTCTCGATGATGGCGATGTCGTGCTTGCGCGCGACCGCGGCGATCTCTTCGCGCCGTCTGGCGTCCATCAGCGTCGCCGTCGGGTTGATCACCGAGGGCTGCACGAATACCGCGCGAATGTCGGTGAGCCGGCAGGCCTCGTCCAGCGCCTCGGGGATCAAGCCATTGCCGTCGATCGGCAGCCCTTCGAGGTTGAAGCCGAGATAGCGCGCCAGCGGCACCAGCGTGTGGTGGCCGATAGCCTCGGTGGCGACAGTCGATCCCGGCGGCGCAACGCTCATCAGCGCCACGGTCATCCCGGCGGTCGCGCCATTGGTCAGGCTGATATTCTGTGCGGAGGTGTCGAGCCCACACAGTTTCAGCCATTCGACAGCCACCGCGCGGTGACGCGGGAACACCATGTTGGGCCGGAACGACAACGCAGAACTGGATGGCAGGTTTTCGGCCAGCCAGCCCAGCGCCTGCTTCAGTCGCTCCAAATGCATCGGCTCGCAGACCGGCTTCAGGATTGACAGATCGATGACCTCGCCGAGGCGCTCCGGCAGATAGGGCGGCTCCGGGTCGCGGCGCTGCGTCTGGACAAAGCTGCCACGGCCGATCTCGCCCGAAATCAGGCCGCGCCGGATCAGTTCTTCGTAGGCGCGGCTGACCGTCTGCACCGACAGTTTCAGATCGTCTGCCAGCCTTCGATGCGTTGGAAGCCGCGCGCCGTTGGCCAGCCGCCCGTCATGAATGGCGCGCGCGAACTGGTCGGCCAGCGATTGATAGGCTGGCCGGCGGAGGAGCGTGGGGTCGGGTTGCCATAATGTCATGACTTATTAGAGATCGAAATCAGTGCAATTGACAATCGAAATAATGCGCCGTCATGGTGATGCCGACAAAAAAGCGGACGCCGATGACATCAGCGAAACTCGACGCGATCGACCTCAGGATACTCGACGTCATCCAGCGCGAAGGGCGCATCACCAAGCTGGCGCTGGCCGAACAGGTCGGGCTGTCGCCGACGCCGTGCTGGATGCGGTTGCGCAAGCTGGAGAAGGCCGGCATCGTCTCGGGCTATCACGCAAGGATCGCCATGCGCGTCGTGGCGCCGGTCGCCACCGTGCTTATCGAGGTGACGCTGGCCAGCCATCGCCAGGCCGATTTCGACCGCTTCGAACGCGTCATCCGCGACATCCCCGAAATCGTCGCCTGCTGGTCGGTCGGTGGCGGCGTCGACTATGTCTTGAAGGTGATGGCGCGCGACATCGACGCCTATCAGCGGCTGGTCGACGGCTTGCTTGAGCGCGAGATCGGCATCGACCGCTACTTCACCTACATCGTCACCAAGACGGTGAAGGACGAAATCGTGCTACCGATAGCCGACCTGTTGCCGGCGTCGGCATAAGCCCGGAGAGAATGTCTGTCGGGACGGCACAATAGAGAGACTCTCTCTCCTTCAGGGCGTCGAAACAGTTTCTCTGTCTGCATGTGACCGATAGTCTTCCTGCATCGTCCGAACCGGGAGGCCTCGACCATGTCCGCGCATTTTGCCCGCTCGCATCGCCATGAGGCGCTCGACCGCCTCTCCGACCGCCGGCTGCTGCGCGAGCTCGCCTATGTCGACGGTCACTGGACCGCGAGCGAAGCGGCCGAAAGCTTTGAAGTCACCGATCCGGCCACAGGCGCGACGGTCGCGTTTGTCGCCGCGCTCGATGCGCAGCAAACGACAAGGGCAATCGGTGCCGCCGCGCGTGCCTTCCCGGCTTGGCGGTCACTGCTGCCGCAGGAGCGGTCGAGAATTCTGCGAAAATGGTTCGAGCTGATCATCGCGGCGAAAGACGACCTTGCCCTGCTGATGACTTTGGAACAGGGCAAGCCGCTGCAGGAATCGCTCGGCGAAATCGACTATGCCGCCTCTTTCGTCGAATGGTATGCCGAAGAGGCAAAGCGCCTCAACGCCGAGAGCGTCACCAGCCATCTGCCGAATGCCGAGATGATGGTGCGGCGCGAGCCGCTCGGCGTTGTCGGCGTCGTCACGCCCTGGAATTTTCCGGCGGCGATGCTGACCCGCAAGGCGGCCGCCGCACTCGCCGCCGGCTGCACCATCGTCGCACACCCATCCTCGGAGACGCCGCTGTCGGCGCTGGCGCTGGCTGAACTCGGCGAGCGCGCCGGCCTGCCCGCCGGCGTCTTCAATGTCATCACCGGCAAGGCTGCTACCATTGTCGGTCGCATGTGCGAGGACCCGCGCGTTCGCGCCATAAGCTTCACCGGCTCGACCGAGATCGGCCGGCTGATCGCGGCGCAAAGCGCGCCGACGATGAAGCGGCTGGTGATGGAGCTTGGGGGCCACGCGCCGCTGATCGTCTTTGCCGATACCGATCTGGACAAGGCGGTGAGCATCGCCATCGATGCCAAATTCGCCACCTCCGGCCAGGACTGCCTCGCCGCCAACCGCATCTACGTCCAGCGCCCGATCTACGATCGCTTCTGCGCCGCTTTTGCCAGGCGTATCGAGGCGCTGCGCACCGGCAACGGCCTTACCGACAAGATCGACATCGGGCCGCTGATGCATGAGCGTGCCGTCGCAAAGGTCGAAGAGCAGGTCGCCGATGCCATCGCTCGTGGCGCGCGCTGTCTCACCGGCGGCAAGCGGCATCAGGCCGGGCCGCTGTTCTACCAGCCGACGCTGCTGGCCGATGTCAGCGACGAAGCGCTGATCATGCGCGAGGAGACCTTTGGGCCGGTCGCCGCCGTCACGCCGTTCGACAGTGAGGACGAAGTGATCGCCCGTGCCAACGCCACAGAATACGGCCTGGTTGCCTATGTCGTTGCCGAGAACGGCGCCCGCCAGCAGCGCCTGGGCCGCGCGCTCGACTACGGCATGGTCGCCATCAACCGCGTCAAGATCACCGGCGCGCCGATCCCATTCGGCGGCGTCAAGCAATCCGGCATCGGCCGCGAAGGCTCGCGCCATGGGCTCGAAGCTTTCACAGATCTCAAATATCTCTGTTTAGATGTGGCTTAGGCCTCACCCGGATTTCTCAAGGAGTCAAAAATGCTCGACCAATCCAACGAACTCAACGCCTGGGATCGCGACCATTTCTTCCATCCTTCGACCCATATGGGCACGCATGCGCGGGGCGAGAGCCCGACCCGCATCATGGCCGGCGGTGAAGGCGTCACCGTCTGGGACAACAATGGCAAGAAGAGCATCGATGCCTTTGCCGGTCTCTATTGCGTCAATGTCGGCTATGGCCGCCAAAAGATCGCGGATGCCATCGCCACCCAGGCGAAGAACCTCGCCTACTATCACGCCTATGTCGGCCACGGCACCGAGGCGTCGATCACGCTGGCCAAGATGATCATCGACCGCGCGCCGAAGGGCATGTCGAGGGTCTATTTCGGCCTCTCCGGTTCCGACGCTAACGAAACCAACATCAAGCTGATCTGGTACTACAACAATGTGCTGGGCCGGCCGGAGAAGAAGAAGATCATCTCGCGCTGGCGCGGCTATCACGGCTCGGGCGTGATGACGGGATCACTGACCGGGCTCGACCTGTTCCACAATGCCTTCGACCTGCCGCGCGCACCGGTCCTGCACACCGAGGCGCCCTATTATTTCCGCCGCGCCGACCGCTCGATGAGCGAGGAGCAGTTCTCGCAGCATTGCGCCGACAAGCTTGAGGAGATGATCCTGGCAGAAGGTCCCGAAACCGTCGCCGCTTTCATCGGCGAGCCGATTCTCGGCACTGGCGGCATCGTGCCGCCGCCGGCCGGCTACTGGGAGAAGATCCAGGCGGTGCTGAAGAAGTATGACGTGCTGCTGGTCGCCGACGAGGTGGTGACGGGCTTCGGCCGTCTGGGCACCATGTTCGGCTCCGACCATTACGGCATCAAGCCAGACCTCATCACCATCGCCAAGGGGCTGACCTCGGCCTATGCGCCGCTGTCGGGCGTCATCGTCGCCGACAAGATGTGGCAGGTGCTGGTGCAGGGCTCCGACAAGCTCGGTTCGCTCGGCCATGGCTGGACTTATGCGGCGCATCCGATCTGCGTCGCCGCAGGTGTCGCCAATCTCGAACTGATCGACGAGATGGACCTGGTGACAAACGCCGATGAGAGGGGCGCCTATTTCCGCGCCGAACTGGCCAAGGCCGTCGGCGGTCACAGACATGTCGGCGACGTGCGCGGCGATGGCATGCTGGCGGCAGTCGAATTTGTCGCCGACAAGGACGACCGGGTGTTCTTCGACGCCTCGCTCAAGATCGGGCCCCAAGTGGCGACAGCACTTGCCGCCAGCGGCGTCATCGGCCGCGCCATGCCGCAGGGCGACATACTAGGCTTCGCGCCGCCGCTCTGCCTGACGCGTGAGGAAGCCGACATCGTCGTTTCGAAAACCGCCGATGCCGTCAACAGCGTGTTTTCCAATCTCTGAGATCGACCGTGAATGCCATGACCAAGACCCTCCCCGCCACCATGGCCGCCGTGCTGCTCACCGGGCATGGCGGACCGGAAAAGCTCGTCTATCGCAGCGATGTGAAAGTGCCTGTGCCTGCCGCCGGCGAGGTGCTGGTTAAGGTCAGCGCTTGCGGTATGAACAACACCGATGTCTGGGTACGCCAGGGCGCCTATGGCACGGAGGAGGACGCTGCCGCCGTGTCGACGTGGCGGCGGCAAGGCAACACGCTTACCTTCCCGCGCATCCAGGGCACCGACACGGTCGGCACCATCGCTGCCGTCGGCGAAGGCGTTTCCCCGGGCCGTATCGGCGAACGGGTAATGGTCGATTTTTCGATCTACAACCGCGACGACGATTCCCTCGCCGACATTGACTATATGGGCCACGGTCGCGACGGCGGGTACGCCGAGTACCAGACGGTGCCGCGCGAGAATGCGCATTTCGTCGATACTGACATGAGCGACGTCGAACTCGCCACCTTCTGCTGCGCCTACCTCACCGGCGAACAGATGCTGGAGCGCGCCGGGCTGAAAGCCGGCGAGCGCGTGCTGGTCACCGGCGCCTCGGGCGGCGTCGGTTCCGGCATCGTGCAGCTGGCGCGGGCGCGCGGCGCCATTCCCTATGCGGTCGTCGGCAAGGGCAAGGAGCAGGCGGTGCGCGACATCGGCGCCGAAGCGGTCATTACCCGTGGGGTTGCCGATCTTCCCGCCGCCGTGAATGAAGCCACTGGCGACCAGCCGATCGATGTGGTCGCCGATCTCGTCGGCGGCGCGATCTTCAACGACCTGCTGCGCATCCTGCGACCTGAAGGCCGCTACACCACCGCCGGCGCCATCGCCGGCCCGGTCGTGCAGCTCGATCTCAGGACCATGTATCTCAAGCAGCTGCAACTGCACGGATCGAGCCAGGGCACGCGCGCCGACTTCCGCCGCATCATTGGATACATCGAAGCGAAGGAAATCCGGCCGCTGGTCGGCGGCGTCTACAGGCTCTCGGATTTTCACAAGGCGCAGGCAGACTTTATTGCCAAGGACTTCGTCGGCAAGCTGGTGATCGTGCCGGACGCCATGTGGAACCCGAATATCCGCACATAACGCCCCTACGTCAGAGCTCGTCGTAAACGGCATCATCAACACCTTGCGGCGTGGAGTCGTCGAAACCCAGCATGCGGTTGGTGACGTAGCCGAATCCGACACCGGCGCCGGGATCGGCAAAACCGAGGGCGCCGCCCCAGCCGCCATCGCAGCGACGCGCGGCTGGCATAGGCGGCGTCGTCGAGTTGAAAGCCGGCGGCGAATTGTCGGCGCTTGAGACATAGCGCGCATGAGGCGAACCGGAATCATCGCAACGAATGCAATCCACAGGCCGGCAACCAGACCCTGCATCTTGACAGACGAGGCGAAAGCCAAAAGAGTGAAACCGGTTTCACTGGGGACCGCCGGTGCATTTCGATCTGTCCACTCTGCTCCCGCATCTGGGTTTTCTGGCGCGCGGCGCCGAACTCACGGCCGCGGCTTGCGCGCTGTCGCTGATAGGAAGCGTCTTCATGGGCGCGTTGGTGGCGATCGCACGCACCTCCGCCTCGGCACTGCTTCGACGGATCGCCTTCGTCTATGTCGATCTCTTCCGCAATGTGCCGTTCATCGTCCAGCTGTTCTTCTTCTATTACGGCCTGCCCGAGCTCGGCATTTACATCGATGCCTTCACCACCGGCGTCGTGGCGCTTTCGATTGCCGGCGGCGCCTATGCCTCCGACATCATTCGCGCCGGCATCCTCGCCATCGACCAGGGCATCATCGACGCCGCTGAAGTGAGCGGCCTGTCCAGGCGCAAGATCTTCACCCGCATCGTGCTGCCGATTGCGCTGCGCACCTCCGTGCGACCGCTCGGATCCGTGCTCATCAACATGATCCTTACGTCCTCGATCCTCTCGACAATCACGCTCAACGAGCTCACCGGCTCAGCCCAGATCGTGGTCTCGCAGACCTATCGGCCCTTCGAGGTCTATATGGTGCTGCTCTGTGCCTATGCGGCCCTGACCTATCTGGTCTCGCTGGGCGTCACCCTGCTCCACCGCCATCTCAATCGGGACATGATGGAGGCGGTCGACTGATGCGGTTCAGCGACTTCACCTCCTACGACCTGATCCTGCTGGCGCAAGGTCTCGGCACCAACATCGCGCTGTTTCTCGTCACCTCTCTGATCGGACTGCTGATTGGCCTGAGCTGGGCGTTGGTGCGGTTCTACCGTGTGCCGGTTCTGGCCCAGGTCGTCACCTTCCTGTCGGAGCTGTTGAAGAACTCGCCGGTGTTGGTGCAGCTGTTCCTGGTGTTCTTCGGCCTGCCGGCGCTGTTGCATATAAGGGTGACGCCGGTCACCGCAGCGACCATCACTCTGTCGGCGAACACCGCGGCATTCGTCTATGTCATCGCGGTCTCGGCGATCGAGTCGATCGAACGCGAGCAGGTCGAGGCCGCGCGTGTCTTCGGCCTGACCCGGTGGCAGGTCCTGCGCCATATCGTTTCGCCCCAGGCTGCCGCCTTCGCGGTCGGCCCGCTCGTCGCGCTGCTGGTCAACCAGCTTCAGGTGACGTCGCTGATTTCTGTCATCGGCGTCGTCGACCTGACCAAGATTGGCCACATCCTCAACATGCGAACCTTGAAGCCGTTCGTGGTCTGGACCGTCGTCGGGCTGCTCTACTATGGCGCGGCAAAGCTGGTCGCCCTGCTTGGCGAGCGTCTTGAAAACCGCCTGCGGGCGCACAGCGCCTGGCGGGGGCTTTAACATGCTCAAGATCGAAAACGTGCACAAAGCGTTCGGCGAGGTCACTGTGCTGGACGGCGTCGACCTGACGATCGCGCCCGGCGAAGTGGTCTCGATCCTCGGGTCGTCGGGGTCCGGCAAGTCGACACTGATCCGTTGCATCAACGGCCTCGAAAAGCTGAAGTCGGGCCGCATCACGGTCGACGATTTCGATGTCAGCAAGCCGAAGGAGCTGGCCGAGGCGCGCAAGCGCTCAGGCACCGTCTTCCAGCTGTTCAACCTCTATCCGCATATGAGCGCGCTTCAGAACATTACGCTCGCCCCGATCGAGGTGCTGAAGATGCCGCGCCCTGAGGCCGAGGCGCTGGCGCGCCAGCTGCTCGAGTCCGTCGGCCTCGCCGATCGGGCCAACGCCTACCCGGCGCAGTTGTCGGGCGGGCAGCGCCAGCGTGTCGGCATCTGCCGGGCGCTCGCCATGCAGCCGCGCTATCTGCTGCTCGATGAAGTGACCAGCGCGCTCGACCCGGAAATGACTTCCGAGGTGCTGGCCATCCTGGCAAAGCTCGCCGCGCAAGGCACGACGATGCTGTTCGTCACCCACGAGATCGAATTCGCGCGCGAGATTTCCAACCGCATCGTCTTCCTCGACAAGGGCAGGCTGGTGGTCGATCTGCCAACGGATCGTTTCTTCGCCGCGGACGGCGGCCGGGCGCAGCCGCGGGTTGCGCAGTTTCTCTCCAAGATGCGCAAGGACTAGGAATGCTGCTGTTAGCCAACAACGAAGCATGGCCGGGATTCGAAACCTCGGTGCAAATGCTGCGCGATGGCGCCGTCAGCCTGGACGCGATGGTTGCCGGCATCGGCATGGTGGAGAAGGAGGTCAAGGTTCGCAGCGTCGGTTATGGCGGCTGGCCGAACATGCTGGGCGAGATGGAGTTCGACGCCGGCGTCATGGACGGCAATACAAGAGAGGTCGGTTCAGTCGGCGCCGTGCCAAGGACCTTGGCGGTCGCTGCCCTGGCGCAGCAGGTAATGAAGCGCCTGCCGCATGTGATGCTGACCGGCGAAGGGGCGCGGCGCTTTGCCAGCGAAATCGGTTTTGCCGAAGACGAAGTCTTGTTCGAGGACAGCAAGCGCGTCTGGTGGGAGCGGCTGCAACAGGAACTCACACCGCAACAGCTGGCGAAATTCCCCGATATCGATCTGGCGCCGCTCAGCCGTACTATCACCGATCCCGAGCGGGTCCGCGACACCACCGTCTTCCTGTCGGCGGATGCGCGGCGCGGCGTCCATGCCGCGAGTTCGACCTCGGGCTGGGCGTGGAAATATCCGGGCCGGCTCGGCGATTCTCCCATTCCCGGCGCAGGCTTTTACGCCGACAGCCGCTATGGCGCGGCGGCGTGCACCCATACCGGCGAGATGACGATGCGCTGCGCCACCGCACGGACCGTCGTGCTGGCCATGAAGCTTGGCCGATCCCTGTCGGATGCGGTCGCGCTGGCGGTCGAGGAACTGGCTGAACTCGACACCGGCTTCCTGGCCGGAGTGGTCATCCACGCCGTCGACGCCGAGCAGAACCACGAGGTGGTGAATTTCAGATGCGAGGGCGAGGTCCGCTACTGGCTCTGGAAGGATTCCATGCCCGCACCCGAATTGCGGGCAGCAAAACGTGTCACTAGAAAATAAGGAGAGGAACCATGAAAACCGTACTGCGTGCCTTCGCCGCGCTGGCCATCGTGGCCGGTTCGGCTTTTCCGGCCCTTGCCGGCATGATTGACGACATCCGCTCACGCGGCACCATTCGCATCGGCGTATCGCTCGGCGGCGAGCCGATCGGCTTTCGCGATGCACAAAACAACCCTGTCGGCTACGATGTCGATGTCGCGACGCTGCTGGCGCAAAAGCTCGGGGTGCAGGTCGAGTTCGTCGACGTCTCGGGCGATGCCCGTATTTCCATGCTGGTGTCGGGACAGATCGATGTCGCGGTCGCAAACACCTCGGCAACGCTCGAGCGGGCCAAGACCGTCAACTTCACCATCCCCTACAACCGGGCCGGGCTGCGCGTCATCGTCCAGAAGGATGCCGGGATAACCGACCTCAAGGGGCTCGCCGGCAAGAAGGTTGTCGTCGGCCGCGGCACCACGGGCGAAACCTTCCTCAAGGCGGCCGTGCCGGAAGCAGAGCTCGTCTATGTCGACCAGTTCGCGCCCGACGGGGTTCTGCAGCTGCAACAGAAGCGCGTCGATGCGGCGATCGAGGATTCCTCGCTGCTCGATTACCTCGCGACCAAGACACCGAGCCTGGTGACGCTGCCTGGCCTCTATTCCAACGATCCGATCGGCATCGCGGTCGCCAAGGGCGATCCCGAATTCGTCCGCTGGCTCGACATGTTCGTGTCCGACTTCATCCAGTCGGGCACCTATGAGACGACCTACAAGAAGTGGTGGGGGCCGGACTCCAACCCGCCGGCGCTCAACCCGCTGTGGTGACACCCACTACCGGTAACCGATCGGCGCACACTCGAGGCGCCGTCGCAACGATCGCCGATGTCGCGCGGCTGGCAGGCGTGTCGCGTGCCGCGGCCAGCCGTGCGCTGTCGAGCGGACCGCGACCGGTCTCGGCGGACAAACGCGAACGTGTCGTGCAGGCCGCCGCGCAGCTCGGCTACAAACCCAATCTCCTGGCGCAAAGCCTGACCACCAAGACCGTCAATCTGGTTGCCGTCGTGGTCAACCACATTCACGATCTTTCAGATCTCGACCTGTTCGACCGGCTGCTCGACGCAATCCAGTCGATCGGCAAGCAGGTCATCCTCATCCGCATCGGCTCGGCGGAAGGGGTCGAGGATTTTCTGCGCAACGGCGTTGCCTATCATGTCGATGCCGCCGTGGTGTTCTCCGACTTTGCCGATGCAGCGACGGTGCGGCGCATGTTTCGCTCGGACCTGGTCATCATGCTGAACGGACTGCATGACGATCTGTCACCCACCGTCATTCCCGATGAAGGCGTCGGCATCGCCGAGGCCGTGGCGGATGCGGCGGCCAAGCGCGCGCGCACGGCCAGCCTGCTGACCGGCCGTTCGTCCTCGCGGGTCGAACAGCTGCGCATCGGCCACTACCTCGAAGCGTTCCGGCATCATGGAATTGAACTGCTGCAGACGGTCCAGGGAGACTATTCCTACGAGTCGGGCTATGCGGCAGCCGCCGGCCTGACGGGACGCGGCTGTCCCGATGCGGTCTTTTGTACGTCCGACGCGATGGCCATGGGTGTTCTGGATGTCTGCCGGGCGGATTTCCCCGACAACCGGCCCAGCCGCTTCCGCCTCTATGGCTTCGACAATGTGTCCCTGACCAATTTCGACGCCTACCCGATATCGTCAATCGGCTACGACAAATCAGACTATGTGGGTCATATCGTCGGCGCCCTCTCCAATCCGCAGGTCTTCATGCCCGGCCAGCCGCCTGTCGTTATATTGACCCGGCTGATTTCGCGCTTGACCGCGTAACTAGCGCCGATGTTGGACTGCTTGTCCGGCGTCGATCTCCCAGAGATCGAACGGAGATCGCGCCGGACAATGTACCGGCGCCTACTGCAATTTCGCCTGTAGCACGTTGACGTCGTCGGTTGTCATTTCACCGTCGGTCGTCACCTTGCCGTCGACGATCTTCCACAGCCGGAACGGACCGGTGATGTCGCCATATTTGTCGAAGCTGACCGGACCGATGACGCCTTCATAGCGGATCGGCTTGCCGTCCTTGATCAGGCCGAGCGCCTTGGCGAACTCGTCCTTGCCGGCATAGATCGGTGTGCCGGCAGGATCGACCGCCTTGTACATGGCATCCTTGATCTTGGCTGGATCCTCGGAGCCGGCAATGGCAATGGCGAGGCCGACAATGGCGCCGGCATCATAGGAACGGTCGGCCGCCGGGTTCGACGGCTCGATACCCGAAAACTCCTTGTAGTTTTTCAGGAAGTAGTCGGTGGAGGTCGTCGGGCTGGTGCCGGAAGAGGTGCCATAGGCATCCTTCAGATAATCGGCGCCGACGGATTCGATGAAGTCCGGGCTGTTCATGCCGTCATTGAGCAGGAATTTCTGCACGCCGCCCTGCGATATCCAGGTGCGGGCGACCGTTGCGCCGTCGACCGGCGTGCTGACGAGGTAGAGTCCGTCCGGCTCGCCTCCCATCGCCGCCGTCACTTCCGAAGCATAGCTCGACTGCTTTTCATTATAGGGCGTGTCGGAGACGATGGTGCCGCCGAGCGCTTTGTAGGCACGCGAGAATTCGGCCACCATGTTGACGCCGAAGTCGTTGTTGACATGGATGATCGACAGTTTCTTGAAGCCCTTGTCGATGGCGTATTTGGCGGCGGCCACGCCTTGCAGCGCATCCGACGTGATGGTGCGGAAGAAGATGCCGTTGGTCCTGCCGTCGCGGCCAAGGGCGGTCAGCGTCGGCGAGGACGAAGCCGGCGACACCTGCACGATCTTGGCCGGCCCGGTGACCGAGGTCAGGATCGGGATCGACACCGAGGAGATGATGCCGCCGATGATCACCGGCACCTTCTTGACCTGTACCAGTTGGGTCGCGGCATCGACCGCGATATTGCCCTGGCTCTGGCTGTCGCGCGTGTCGGTTGCGAGATCGCAGCCGCGTACGCCACCGGCTTCATTGATGTCGCGGAAGGCCATTTCGACGGACTTCGCGCCGGCCTGGCCGTATTCGCCTGCGGGGCCGGTCAGTTCCATGACCAGTCCGACGGTGATCTTGCAGTCCGCTGCGTGTGCGGCGCCGGCCATCGTCACGAGAGCCAGTGCTGTGGTGATTTGAAGTATCGTCTTCTTCATTGCCGTTCCCCTTTTCTTGTTTGAACTTTTGCCTGTTCAGCCTTCCGGCGCCTGCAGCCAGGTCTCATGCAGATGCCGCCATTCGACGCCGTTTGGTGCCGATGAACTGGTGGTGAAGACCGCACTGGACTGCCGGCGACTGTGTTTGCCGGCGCGCAGTTGCGCCTCGATGTAGAAGATGACGATCGTGTCCGCGTCCTGCCAACCCGGCCTGATGTCCTCGATCGATATGGAAAAACCGTCGTCGCAAGTGGCGCGGCTTGTCCGGACATGATCTACGACCGCGTCGCGATCGAGGATCTGGCCATTCGGCGCCACCATGGTGAGGCCTTCGCCCATGACAGCCTCGAAGCGGCCGAACTCCACAGCGTCGGCTCGCGCGGCGACAAACCAGTCGACGAAGAAGCGATGCAGGTCGATGATTTCAGCGCTGGCACGCGAAAAAAGGGAAGGCTCTCCGCTCATTTCTTCCCCGCATTGAGGTTGTAATGCATGATCGAGCCGTGGCGGCCATGACGGTTGCGCTCCAGCGTATAGACATCGCCCGCGAGGCCGGTGCCTTGTGCGATGGCGGCAGCAATCCGCGCGCGATCGTCGGCGTCGAGCGCGACGTCCATGATTTTCGTATTGGCCAGCGCATGTGCCTGGTTGCGCGCACCCACAATGACGGCCGCGACCTGCGGCTGCTCGAGCACCCATGCCGAGGCGATGGTGGCGATGTCGACGCCGTGGCGATCGCCGACCGCTTTCAGCGCCTTGATGAGGGACTGGAACAGCTCCCAGCCGCCGAAGTCGTCGATGATCAGCTTGTATTTGACCAGCGAGCGGTTTTCGAGCGGCGTGGAGGGCTCGGCCACGCCAAGCCATTTGTCGCTGAGGAAGCCGCCCGCCACCGAGCCGTAGCAGAGGAAGCGGACACCGTTCTTAGCGGCAAGGCCCGCAAGGCTGTTTGCCGGCCGCTGGTCGAGCACTGAATATTGCAGTTGCTGGCTGACCAGCGGGATGCCCGCGGAGAGGATTTCGGCTAGCCTCGGCGTATCGAAATTGGTGGTGCCGAGATTGCGCACCTTGCCTTCCAGCCGAAGCTCGTCGAGCCAACCCATCGCCTCGACGTAACGAGGCTGGTCATAATCCCACCAGTGAAACTGCACAAGATCGATCCGCTCCGTCTTCAGCCTGCGAAGCGACTGATTGACGATGCCCCTGATGTAGTCGCGGCTGATGCTTGCCAGTCGTTCGAGGTCCGGCACCAGCTTGGTGTGCACCTTCATCCTGGCCGCAACATCGAGACCGCGATCGCGCGCCAGCCGCAGGCGCGCGGCGCCGATCAGTTCCTCGACGCCGGTGTAGATGTCGGCGCAATCATAGGTCCAGATGCCGGCATCGAAAGTGGCGATGAGGTCGGTCACGGCCTGCCTGCGGTCGATAGCGCCATGGCCGCCGGCCAGCTGCCAGCCGCCGCGGATGACGCGCGAGATCGTATAGCCGGGGCTGAGTTCGACGGTCCTGGCGCTCATCTTTTGTCGGTCTCCTTCGGCAGCGGCACAGCTGTGGTTTGGGCATGGCTGAACCGCCGCTTGGCCAGCCTGACGATCCGCAGCCGGCTGGCGCAATTGGGATCGGGACAGGCGATCTCGGCATCCGAGGTCATCCAGTCATTTGCATGCGTCGGGCGCTGCTTTGCCGCCAGGAGCGGCAACACGGCGGAGATCGAATAAATCGAAAAACCCTGCCCCGCCGGCAGCGACAGCATTTCGCCCTTGAGTTCGAAATAGTCGCCGGCCCTGGCGCCGCAATAGACCGGCTTGCCCTCGGGGATGACCGCTTCGACGCGCAGATCGAAGAGTTCGAAACTGTCGTCGGCCATTCAGGCCTCCACCAGGCTGAAGGTGATGTCACAGGCGCCGTTGCGGCGGATGACGCCGCAGGCGGCGGCAAACTGATCGCGCTCTCCGGCAAGCACTTGCGCGACCACGCTGCCGGCCAGCCAGCCGATCGGGAACAGCAGCCGCGCCCCCTGCCCGTAGTACAGGCCGATATCGAAGATGGCATTGGGATTGCCGCCCCACACGCGTGGCGGCACATAGGACAGCACGATATCGCCGGGCTGCGGCGTCAGCGTTGCATTCTCCGGTGGCAAAGACTGGGCATAGGCCTGGCCGTGGAGATCGGCTGACGGAACCGGGCACGAGATTTCCGGTCCTGTCCACATCGCATGGATGCCTGGGATGATGCGTGGCTGCGCCAGATACGCCAGCAGGAAGGCGGCATTCTCCGGCGCCTTTTCGGGCAATAGCAGCGCCGTCACGGAAAGCTTCGAGCGTGGTTCTGTGATGCTGATGGCGGGCTTGGTCATGTCAATCCTTCGCCGATTGAAGTTTGTCGCGCAAGAAGGCGAAGGGGCGGCTGATGTCGGCCACCAGCGCCTCGCGCGCCGCTTGCGCATCCTGTTTGGCAAGTGCCGCGACAATCCGACGGTGATAGTGGGCGGTATCGACCTCGCCGGCCTCGGAGAAGGCATAGATGGCGACGCGGATGCAGGGTCCAGATTGAAGCCAGAGGCTTTCGATCATCGGGATCAGGACAGCCGAGCCGCAGCAGCGGTAGATCTCAAAATGGAAGCTCTGGTTGAGCGTCGCTTCGCGATCGATATCCTTCTTGTGCTTCAGGGCCCGGATCTCGTCCCACTCGCCCAGCATGGCTTCGATCGACGCGATCTGGCGCGGGCTCATGCGCCTGGCCGCAAGCGCGATCGCTTCGCCTTCGATGAGGGAGCGGGCACGCAGGAGGTCGTCGATGCGCTCCAGCGTGATCGGCGGCACGCGCACCGAGCGGTTGGGCAGCGCCTCCAGCGCCTTTTCCGTGATCAGCCGCCCAAGCGCTTCGCGTACCGGCATGGTCGAGGTGACCAGCGCATCGGCAAGACCGCGGATGGTCAGCACCTGGTTCGGCTCGAAAAGGCCACCGATCAGGGCACGGCGCAGCTCGGAATAGACGCGATCCTGCACGGTCTCGCGGCCGACCGGCGTAAGCTGGGCTGCGATCGTCTCGTTGTTCTTTTCGATGGCAGCCTTCTGCATTACCGGCATTTGCCCCGTTTTCGGCTTGCGAATGAAATTAAAGCCGAATAGCGTGATCAAAGCAAGTGTGATCACAAATCAAAAATCAGGAGGCGACAACGATCGTCTTCGGCCAGAGGGTTTGATGAGCGATGCAGCGCAGCGCCAAGGGCAGGAGACCCGTGCGCCGGTTCTGACGGCACGAAACGTCATCAGGCGTTTTGGCGGCCTTGTCGCCGTCGACAATGTCTCGTTTGATGTCAAAGCGGGCGAAATCCTCGGCCTGATCGGACCCAATGGAGCCGGCAAGACGACCATGTTCGACCTGCTCGCCGGCAGCATATTGCCAACCAGCGGCGACATTCTGCTCAATGGCACGCGCGTCTCCGGCGAAGCCGCTCATCTGCGTATCGGCCGTGGTCTTGGACGCACCTTCCAGATCCCACGCCCGCTGCCCAATCTGACGTTGATCGAAAACATCATGCTGGCGGCACAGGGCCAAGCCGGCGAAAAATTGCTCGCCAACTTCGTCACGCCTTGGCGGGTCGCAGCACAAGAAAGGGCTGCCAGGACAAAGGCGCTCGAGCTGCTGGAGTTGGTCACTCTCACCCATCTCGCGCACGAGCCGGCACGCGTGCTTTCCGGCGGCCAGCGCAAGCTGCTCGAACTCGCCCGCGTCATGATGGCCGATCCGGCGATCATCCTGCTCGACGAACCGGCGGCCGGCGTCAACGCGACGCTGCTCGAGATCATCATCGACCGCATCCGCGACATCAACGCGCACGGCATCACCTTTCTGCTGATCGAGCACAATATCGACATGGTGACGCGGCTCTGCCACCGCGTCCTCGTCATGGCGAGCGGCCAGTTGCTCAGCGAAGGCACGGCAGAGGAAGTCGCCCGCGACCCGCGCGTCATCGAGGCTTATCTCGGGGGCGCCACATGAACGAGACCGTCCTCGACGTGCGCAACCTCGAAGCCGGCTATGAGCTTGGCGTGCCGATCGTGCGCGGCGCCTCGATCACCGTCGGCAAGGGCGAGATCGTCGTCGTGCTCGGCCCCAACGGCGCCGGCAAGTCGAGCTTCATCAAGGCGATCGCCGGCCTTGTCCCGATCACCGGCGGCGCGGTGTTCCTGGACGGCAAGGACATAACCGCCGCGCCCGCCCACACCATGGTCCGGCTCGGCCTGGCCTTCGTACCGCAGACGGAGAACATCTTCCCGCTGATGTCGGTCGAGGACAATCTGAAAGTCGCCTGCGGCATCCTCGAGCGACGCGAAATCCCTGCCCGCATCGAGGAAATGTACACGGCCTTCCCCGACCTCGTCCGCCAGCGCCGCACCGCCGCCGGCAATCTGTCGGGCGGACAGCGGCAGATGCTTGCCGTCGCGCGCGCCCTGATCGTCCATCCCAAGGTGCTGGTACTCGACGAACCGTCGGCCGGCCTGTCGCCGAAATTCGTATCGACGGTGTTCGAGATGCTGGCCGGCATCCGCAGGTCCGGCGTCACCATCCTGCTGGTCGAACAGAACGCCAAGGCAGCGCTTGCCATCGGCGACCGCGCCTATGTGCTGGTCGACGGCAAGGACCGGCACGAGGGCGTTGCTTCCGAACTGTGGAACGATCCTGTCGTCGCCGAACTCTATCTCGGCCAACGCCCGTCCCCCGTCGGCAAGGGAGGCGCGGCATGAGCCTGCAATTTGTCGTCGATGGGCTGCTGACCGGCTCGATGATCGGCCTTGGCGCCATCGGCGTGACGCTGACCTACTCGATCCTGCGCTTCTCGAACTTCGCCCATGGCGACTTCATGGCCTGGGGCACCTATGCGACGCTCGCCGTCGTCAGCGCCATCGGCGCGATGTTCGGCAAGGTGGCGCCCATTGGTCCGCTGTCCTTCGGCTGGCCGCTGCTGGTTGCGCTGGTTGTCGGCATGGCTTTCACCGCCCTGCTGGCGCTGTTGCTCGACAAGGTGCTGTTTTCGCGACTGCGCTCGCAGGGGCAAGCCATCATCGTGGTGATGGCGAGCTTCGGCGCCTCGATGGCGCTGCGCAGCCTGCTCGAATTCACCTTCAGCTCACGCCCGACCTATTTCAGCCGGGCGATCCAGATCGCCATGCCGGTCGGCTTCGGCATCCGCATCACGCCCGATCAGATCGCGCTGCTGCTGCTGACCGCAGTGCTGGTGCTCGGCGTGCATCTGTTGATGACACGCACGCAGACCGGCCGCTCCATGCAGGCGCTGAGCCAAAATGCGGCCCTGGCCCGCATCGTCGGCATCGATGTTGCCTCCGTGGTGCGCGTCACCTGGATCATCGGCGGGGCGCTGGCCTGTGTGGCCGGCGTGATGATCGGCATTCTGGTGCAGATCCGCCCGTTCATGGGCTTCGACATGCTGCTACCGATGTTCGCCGCCGCCATCCTGGGCGGCATCGGCAGCATACCGGGCGCCGTGCTCGGCGGCCTGATCATTGGCCTTGCCGAAGCCGGTGCGGTGCAGCTGATCGGCGCCGAATGGCGCGCCGCAATCTCCTTCATCATCCTGATGGCGGTGCTGTTCGTTCGGCCGATCGGCCTGTTTGGTGTGAGGGAACGCTGATGGACCTGCTCGGCTACGGCGCCTTCTTCCTGACCACCGCACTGATCTTTTCGCTGGTCACACTGGGGCTCAATCTGCAGTGGGGGCTGACTGGCCTTTTCAATGTCGGCCTTGCCGGATTCGTCGCCATCGGCGCCTATACATCGGCGCTGCTGACGACCCCGGACGATGCCGCGCGCTTCGGCGGCTTCGGTCTGCCGATCCTGGTCGGCTGGGCGGGCGCCATGGTCGTCGGCGGTATCGCCGCAGCACTTACCGGCATGGCCACGCTGCGTCTGCGATCCGACTACCTGGCGATCACCACCTTCGGCGTCGCCGTCGTCGTGCAGCTGGTCGCGCTCAACGCGCAGAAAACAACCGGCGGCCCGTTCGGCATCGGTTTCATCCCGCGCCCGTTCGGCGGCCTTGCCGAAACGCCGCTGCTGTTCAACCTGTCGAACCTCGCCGTCGTTTCGGCTGTGACGCTGATCGCCTATCTCGCTCTGGAGCACCTGTCGCGCAGCCCCTGGGGCCGCGTGCTCAAGGCGCTGCGCGAGGACGAGCGAGCGGCGATTTCGCTGGGCAAGAGCGCGCGCTTCTACCGCGTCCAGGCCTTCGCCGTCGGCGGCGCTATCATGGCGCTGGCCGGCGCTTTGCAGGCGCATTTCACCGGCTTCATCGCGCCCGATAACTATCTGCCGATCCTGACCTTCCAGGTCTGGGTGATGCTGATCGTCGGCGGCTCGGGCAGCAATGCCGGCGCCGTTGCCGGCAGCATCCTGGTCTGGGCGATATGGGCGGGGTCGGGCACGCTGACCAGCGTGCTGTTTGCGCCCGAGCAGCAAGCACGCGCGGCCTCACTGCAGATCATCGCCATCGGCGTCATGCTCTGCGTCATCCTGCTGATCCGGCCTAACGGATTGTTCGGCGACCGGCCGCGCCGACCGAAGCCCGGCACACAGACAAAGGCGGCGGCCAACGAGAACGAGGCCGGATCATGAATGCCATGATCCGGCAGCAAGCGTATGGCGTTTCGCTCTGGCATGCCGTCAGCCGCAACCGCCGCGACCGGGGCGCGCTGCAAGGCGGACTCGACGTCGATCTCGCGATTGTGGGCGGCGGCTTTTCCGGCCTGTCGACGGCATTGCATGCCTCTGAGAAAGGGCTTTCGGTCGCGGTCCTCGAAGCCGAATTCATCGCTTGGGGTGCGACCGGCCGGAATGCCGGCTTCGTCGTTCCGAACTTCGCCAAGCGGGATCCAGACGACATCATCACCGAACTCGGACCCGAGCGCGGCGGGCGCCTGGTTGACTTCGCCGCCGGCAGCGCTGATCTCGTCTTCGGCCTGATCAAGAGGCACGGCATCGAATGCGACGCTGTGCAGAATGGTTGGATCCAGCCGGCGCATTCGTCCGCCGCGCTGGAAAAGACGCGATCGCGCGCCGAGCAATGGGCGGCGCGGGGCAGGCCGACCGTTGCGCTCGATGCCATGGCGGTCACGACGCTCACCGGTATCGGCGGCTACGCCGGCGGTTGGATGGATAACTCAGGCGGTGTCCTCAATCCGGTCGAGTACGCACGCGGCCTGGCAGATGCCGCGGAAAAGGCAGGAGCGCGCATCTTCGAGCAGACGCGTGTCACTTCCATCGACCGCACTCCGGATGGCTGGGCCTTGAAGACGGCGTCCGGCACTGTGCGAGCGGGCAAGGTCTTGGTCGCCACCAACGCCTATGGTGGAGAGCTGAACCCGACCTTGGCGCGGACCTATATCCCGCTGAAAATCTTCCAGATCGCCACCGCGCCGCTGCCGCGCGCCATACGCGCGCGCCTGCTGCCGGGCGGCCAGGGCGTCGGCGACACCAGGCGCAATCTCTTTACCTGCCGCTTCGATGGCCAGAACCGGCTGATCAGCGGCGGCATGCATGTCGTCGGCGCCGGCGCCGAGACGCGCTTGCCGCAAACGATTTGGCGACGGCTCGCCAGGCATCTCGATTTGCCTGACCTGCCGCCGCTTGCCTACAGCTGGACAGGCGTGGCGGCGGTGGTGCCGGATTTCCTGCCGCGTCTCATCGACCTCGGCCCGGGCCTGATCGCCGGCTTCGCCTGCAACGGCCGCGGCATCGCCATGACCACGGCAATGGGCAAAGTTCTGGCGGACTGGGCGAGCGGAACGGACGCCCGATATCTGCCGCTCCCCTTCGCGCCGCCAGCGCCGATCCCGCTGCACAGCCTCGTGCGCTATGCACCGAATATGCTGCTTCCCTGGAGCATCCTGCGCGA
Source organism: Mesorhizobium sp. P160219 (assembly GCF_057786095.1). Taxonomy (NCBI): domain Bacteria; kingdom Pseudomonadati; phylum Pseudomonadota; class Alphaproteobacteria; order Hyphomicrobiales; family Phyllobacteriaceae; genus Mesorhizobium; species Mesorhizobium sp. P160219. The sequence goes on along the minus strand of NZ_JBYNWG010000001.1, from coordinate 2,469,687 downwards.
CCGGCTGGATTAGACAGCCAAGCCAGGTGATCCCCCTGCCGGCGCGCTCATAGCGGCCCGAAAAGGACCGCCACCACCTTCCGCAATCGATGGCCTTGGTGGCCCAAGAGGGTATCTTCAGATCCCCTCCCCATCCAGCCGCATCTACTCCGCAGCCTGAACCCGATTGGCCTGGATGACCGCCCGGATCTCGGACCGGCAGGAGCCGCAATTGGTGCCGGCCTTCAGGGCGCCGCCTATGGCTTCGACTGTCGCGCACCCGGCTGCCACTGCCGCCGCGATCTGGTTGACCCCGACGCTGAAACAGGAGCAGACGGTCGCGCCCGAATCGGGCCGATCGGCGCCGGCGCGACCGGCGACGATCCTGAAGCGTTCGCGCTGGCTGGTGTGAACCTCCTGGAGTTGCTGTGCCGCCCAACCCCGCGAAACCGCCACCGGTCCCGACGCGATAAACAAAGCCCCGGCGAGGTGCTGGTCGTCGAAGGCAGCAATACGATGCTGGCCGGTATCGCGGTCGTGATAAGCGAGCGTATCGGCTACGGGAACATCGAAAAGCGAACCAGCAAAACCAGCCCAGTCGATGTCGTCGTCAGCAAAGGCAAGCTCCACCCGCCAGCCGCCCTTGCATTTGGCCACGGCCCAGTAATCTGCTGCGACCGCCACCGGCTTGCGGCGCACCACGGCGAAGCCGAAGGCTCTCGCGGCGAACTTCTCGATGCGGGCGCCGACATGTTTCAGCGCAGGCTGACCGGAAACCGGATCGGTCAGAGGCGCGGTCAGCGTGTCGAGCCGGCCTTTTGCCGAAAACTGGTCAGTCCAGTGCATCGGCGCAAACACGCTCCCCTGGCGCTGGCGTGCCGTCACCAGCGCGCGCACCAGCACATCGCCGCGCGGGCTGGAGACGCGCACGATGTCGGCGTCGCCAATGCCGTGATGCGTGGCATCCGCCGGGTGGATCTCGACGAAGGGCTCGGCCATGTGCTGGGAGAGACGTGGGCTTTTCCCAGTGCGGGTCATCGTGTGCCAATGGTCGCGAACACGGCCGGTGTTGAGGATCAGCGGATAGTCCGGGCTGGTGCGTGTCTCGACGATGGGACGAATGGCGATGAAGCGCGCCTTGCGGTCGGGATTGTAGAAATTGCCGTTGGCGAAGAAGCGGGTGCTGGAAGGGTCAAGTCCCGCTTGAACACCCCCCTCTGTCCTGCCGGACATCTCCCCCGCAAGGGGGGAGATTGGCAGCTTTGACGCCGGCATATCTTCTGCATCGTTGGTAATTGGCGAAGGCCGAGGCGACGGCTGATCTCCCCCCTTGCGGGGGAGATGGCCGGCAGGCCAGAGGGGGGTGGCTGGGCTCGGCGCCGGCCATTGGAACGGAGCCAATTCTTCATAGGCGTCGGCATCGATCGCACCATAAGCGCCGATATCGAAATCCCGCGCGCCGTCATTCTCGAAACCCGACAGCGCGGCGTGTTCGGCGAAAACCTCCGCCGGCGTCACATGCGCAAACGCCTCGCCAAACCCCATCCGCTTGCCCACCTCGGCAATGATCTGCCAATCCGGCCGCGCCTCGCCGGGCACTGCAAGAAAGCTGCGCTGGCGCGAGATGCGGCGCTCTGAATTGGTCACGGTGCCGTCCTTCTCGCCCCAGGCGGCGGCGGGTAGCCGCACATGGGCGTGACGCACGGTGTCCGTGCTCGCCAGCACATCCGAAACCACGACAAACGGGCAGGCCTTGATCGCTGCCTCGACGGCATCGGCATCCGGCATCGAATCGACCGGGTTGGTGGCCATGATCCACAGTGCCTTGATGCGGCCGGCGGCGATCGCCTGAAACATCTCGACCGCCTTCAGACCGGGCTTTTGGGCGACGGCCGGCGCATTCCAGAAACGCTGCACGCGGTCGCGGTGCTCGGGGTTATCGATCTCCATATGGGCAGCCAGCATGTTGGCCATGCCGCCGACCTCGCGGCCGCCCATGGCGTTGGGCTGGCCGGTCACCGAAAACGGCCCTGCCCCAGGTTTGCCGATGCGGCCGGTGGCGAGGTGGCAGTTGATGATGGCGTTGACCTTGTCGGTGCCCGAAGACGACTGGTTCACTCCCTGGCTGTAGACAGTGACGGTTTTCGCAGTCGCGGCGAACAGGTTGTAGAAGCGGGTGAGCTCGTCCTCGCTCAGGCCGGTGGCGGCGGCAATGCCGGCAAGGTCGAGCGCCGATGCGGCGAAGAGAGCTTGGCCGAAGCCGGTCGTGTGTGCGGTCACATAGCCGCGCTCGAGCGCGTTGTGCCGGCCGAGCCAGGCGAGCAGTCCGGTGAACAAAGCAACGTCGCCATCCGGTGCGATCGCCAGGTGCATGTCGGCGATATCAGCGGTCATGGTGCGGCGAGGATCGACCAGCACGACCTTCATCTCCGGTCGTTTTTCCCGGGCCGTCGCGATGCGCTGGAAGAGCACGGGATGGCACCAGGCGAGATTGGAGCCGACCAGCACGATCAGGTCGGCGAGCTCGAGATCCTCGTAGGTGCCGGGCACGGTGTCGGAGCCGAAGGCGCGGCGGTGGCCGGCAACCGAGGAGGCCATGCATAGCCGCGAATTGGTGTCGATGTTGGCCGAGCCGATGAAGCCCTTCATCAGCTTGTTGGCGACATAGTAGTCTTCGGTCAGCAACTGGCCGGAGACATAGAAGGCGACGGAGTCAGGACCGTGCTCGGCGATGGTTTGCGAAAAGGTCGAAGCGACGCGGTCGAGCGCCTCGTCCCAGCCGGCACGGCGACCGTGGATTTCGGGGTAGAGCAGCCTGCCGTCGAGGTCGATGGTTTCGGCCAGGGCCGAGCCCTTGGAGCAGAGCCGGCCGAAGTTCGCTGGATGGTCGGGGTCGCCGCGGACGCTGACTTCACCGTCCGCGGCGACTTTCGCCAGCACGCCGCAACCCACCCCGCAATAGGGGCAGGTGGTCCTCACCTCGCGCGCTTCGCCCAGTTCCATGCTTCAGGCCGCGCGGCTGGCCAGCGCTTTCAGCGCAATGAACAGGTGCTCGCCCTCGGTCCGCACAGGAATGGTGCGTACGGCGCCCTCGTCGGCGCCGAGCGCCTTGCCCGTCTCCAGCGAGATGACCCAATTGTGCAAGGGACAGGTGACGGCGGTGCCGTGGACGATGCCTTGGCTCAGCGGCCCACCTCTGTGCGGGCAATGATCGTCGATGGCGTAGACCTGATCGTCCTGCGTGCGGAAGACGGCGATCTTACCCTCGGGTGTGTCGACGCAGCGCGCGCCACGCCGCGGGATGTCGGAGAGTGAGCCGATCGATATCCAGTCCATTTTGATCACTCCGCCGCCTGCGCAAACCCGACAGAAGCCATTGGCCGGAACTCGTGCTTGTCCTTGCCGGAGACGCGTTCCGACCACGGGTCGACCTGGGCGAATTTCTGGCTGAAGACGAAGCGCTCGTAATAGGCCTTGCGCTTGGCGCCGTCGTCCATGATCTGGCGCTTGATCTCGGGGATGCCGATGCGCTTGGCCCATTTGTAGATGCGCTCGAGATAGCGGCCCTGCTCGCGATACATCTGCGTCAGCGCCACGACATGCTCCAGCGCCTCGTCTTCGGTCTTGACCAGGCCAAGCACTTCGGTGCCCTTGATGTCGAGGCCGGCGGCGCCGGCGAAATGGATCTCGTAGCCACTGTCGACACAGATCACGCCGACATCCTTGCAGGTCGCCTCGGCGCAGTTGCGCGGACAGCCCGACACCGCCATTTTGACCTTGGCCGGGGTCCACGAGCCCCACATGAATTTCTCGATGCGAATGCCGAGGCCGGTCGAATCCTGCGTGCCGAAGCGGCACCAGTCGGAGCCGACACAGGTCTTCACCGTGCGCAGGCCCTTGGCGTAAGCATGGCCTGAGACGAAGCCGGCCTGGCCGAGATCGGCCCACACCGCCGGCAGATCCTCCTTGCGGATGCCCAGCATGTCGATGCGCTGGCCGCCGGTGACCTTGACCATCGGTATCTCGAACTTATCGACGACGTCGGCGATGGCGCGCAGTTCGGCGGCGTTGGTGACGCCGCCCCACATGCGCGGCACCACCGAATAGGTGCCGTCCTTCTGGATGTTGGCGTGGACGCGTTCGTTGATGAAGCGCGACTGATAGTCGTCGGCGTAATCGTTCGGCCAGTCGCAGACGAGGTAGTAGTTGAGCGCCGGCCGACATTTTGCGCAGCCGCAGGAGGTCGTCCATTCCAGCTCCTGCATGACGGCGGGAATGGTCTTCAGGCTCTTGGCGATGATCAGCCGGCGCACCTCGTCATGGCCGAGCGTGGTGCAGCCGCACATCGGTTGCACGGCGGCCGGGTTGTATTTGTCGCCGATGGTCAGCACCATCAGCTTCTCGACCAGCCCGGTGCACGAACCGCAGGAAGCCGATGCCTTGGTGTGGGCGCGCACGTCGTCGAGCGAAGCCAGGCCCTTGGCCGTGATCGCGCCGGTGATCTTTCCCTTGCAAACGCCGTTGCAGCCGCAGATTTCCGCATCATCCGGCAAGGCTGCAACGGCCGCCATAGGGTCCAGCGGGGCACCCCCCTGGTAGGACTGGCCGAAGATGAGCGTGTCGCGCATCTCCGATATGTCGGTCTGCTTCTTCTTGAGATCGTTGAACCAGGCCCCGTCCGCCGTCTCGCCATAAAGCACGGTGCCGATGATGCGGTCGTCCTTGAGCACAAGGCGCTTGTAGACGCCGGCGGCGGCATCGCGCAGCACGATCTCCTGGCGGTCCTCGCCTTCGGCGAAGTCGCCAAGCGAGAACAGGTCGATGCCGGTGACCTTGAGCTTGGTCGGCGTGTCCATGTGGACGAAGGCCGCTGCCTCGTTGCCGGCCAACTGGTTCGCGGCAACGCGCGCCATCTCGTAGAGCGGCGCGACCAGCCCGTAGACCTGGCCGTTGACCTCGGCGCATTCGCCGAGCGCGTAGACGTCGGGGTCGTTGCTGCGCATGCCGGCATCGACGACAATACCACGATTGACGGCTATGCCGGCCTCCTTGGCCAGCGCCGCATTCGGCCGGATGCCGACCGCCATCACCACCAGCGTTGCCGGGATAATAGTGCCGTCGGCAAGCTCCACCTGCCCGACCTTGCCGTTGCCGGTGATCGCCTGGGTGTTGGCCTTGGTGATGACCTTGATGCCGCGCTGTTCCACCGCGCGCTGCAGGAGATAGCCGGCGGCTGGATCGAGCTGACGCTCCATCAATGTCGGCATGACATGCAGCACGGTGACGTCCATGCCTTGGGCGTTCAAACCTGCTGCCGCCTCCAGCCCGAGCAGGCCGCCGCCGATGACCACGGCCTTGGCCCGCGACTGGGCGGCAAGCATCATGGCCTGAACATCGTCGAGGTCGCGATAGGTCAGCACGCCCGGCAGATCGTGACCGGGCACCGGAATGATGAAAGGCACCGATCCGGTGGCGATGACGAGCTTGTCGTAAGGCTCGGTGACGCCGTGGTCGGAGGTGACGGTCTTGGCCGCCCGGTCGATGGCGACGATCTTGTGACCCTTGTAAAGGGTGATGTTGTTGGCGATGTACCAGCCGTCGCCGTGGATGATGATTTCCTCATAGGCCTTTTCGCCGGAGAGAACCGGCGACAGCATGATGCGGTCGTAGTTCACCCGCGGCTCGGCGTTGAAGATGGTCACGGTGTAGCGGCCCGGCGCCTGTTCGAGCAGATGCTCCAGCATGCGCCCGGGGGCCATGCCGTTGCCGATGATGACGAGCTTTTCGGTCATGGCGTTACTCCGCGGCTTCGACGAAGCGATGACGTTCATAGAGGAACTTCAGCACCGCTTCGCGGCAGCGCAGGAAGGTGCGGTCGGAAGAGAGTTCGACGCGTCGACGCGGCCGCAGCAACGGCACCGCAAGCACCTCGCCGATTGTCGCCGCCGGACCGTTGGTCATCATGACGATGCGGTCGGACAACAGCACCGCCTCGTCGACATCGTGGGTGATCATGATCGTCGTCGAGCCGAGCCTGGAATGGATGTCCATAACCGCATCCTGCAGATGGGCGCGCGTCAGCGCGTCGAGTGCCCCGAACGGCTCGTCGAGCAACAGGATCTTCGGCTCCATGGCAAGCGCCCGGGCAATGCCGACGCGCTGCTTCATGCCGCCCGATATTTCGGCCGGCCGCTTGTCCTTGGCATGGGCCATCTGCACGAGATCGAGATTGCGCATGATCCAGTCATGTCGCTCGGTCCTGCTCTTGGAACGGCCAAAGACTTTCGACACCGCCAGGCTGATGTTTTCGTAGACGGTGAGCCATGGCAGCAGGCTGTGGTTCTGGAACACCACGGCGCGCTCGGGTCCGGGGCTGTCGACCTCCTTGTTTTCAAGCAGCACGGCGCCGGCGGAAACCTTGGTCAGCCCGGCGATCAGATTGAGCAAGGTCGACTTGCCACAGCCGGAATGGCCGATGATGGCGACGAATTCGCCCTTGTCGATGGTCAGCCTGATGTCCTTGAGCACCTCGCTGACCTGACCGCCGCGGGCAAAGGATTTGTCGATATGGTCGAGCTTCAGATAGGCCGTCATCGCCCTCTCCTCACTTTGCCGTTGTGCCGCGGGTGACGAAAGCGCCGACCGCAGCGACCAGGCGGTCGAGGCAGAAGCCGGTGACGCCGATATAGGCGAGCGCGACGATGATGTCGGGCAGCCGCGACGAGTTCCAGGCGTCCCAGATGAAGAAGCCGATGCCGACGCCGCCGGTCAGCATTTCGGCGGCGACGATGGCGAGCCAGGACAGGCCGATGCCGATCCTCAAGCCGGTGAAGATGTAAGGTGCAGCTGCCGGAACCATGATCTTGACGAAAAATTCGAACTGGTTGAGCCGCAGGATGCGCGAGACGTTGCGGTAGTCTTCCGGAATGTTTCGCACGCCGACGGCGGTGTTGATGATGATCGGCCAGATCGAGGTGATGAAGATAACGAACAGCGCCGACGGGCTGGAATCGCGGAAAGCAGCCAGCGACAGCGGCAACCAGGCCAGCGGCGGCACGGTGCGCAGTATCTGGAACACCGGATCGAGGCCACGCATGGCCCAGATCGACTGGCCGACCAGGGCGCCGAGCGCGACGCCGACGATCGCCGCCAGGCCGAAGCCGATGGCGACGCGCTGCAGAGAGATCAGCACCCGCCACGCAAGGCCGATATCCTGCGGGCCGTTGTTGAAGAACGGATGCGCGATCAGGTCATAGGCCTCGTTCCACACCTGGCTGGGCGGCGGCAGGCTGGCGGTCGGCGACGAGCAGGCGATCTGCCACACGACCAGCATGAAGGCGATAACGATGACCGGCGGCACCAGGGCGGTGGCCAGCCTGCCGGCGATCGCGATCGGGTCGAAGCGGCGCCGCGCTTTGGCGGTGAAAGCGATGACCGCGGCAGGCTTGGCGGGGAACGCCTTCACCGTGGTTTCCTCAATGGCTTGGATGGACATGTCTGGGTATAACTCCGGGGTCGATGCGGGCGACAACGGCGAAGCGCCGTTGCGCTGGGGCGACAAACGGCGGAACGCGCCGTTTGCGCTGGTCAAGCCGATGCCTTGATCTTCAGGCTGTCGAGATAGGCCGACGGGTTGGCCGGGTCGAAAATCTTGCCGTCGAAGAAGGTCTCGACGCCGCGCGACGACGAGGCCGGAATATCGGCTGCGGCAACGCCGAGATCCTTCGCCGCCTCGCGCCAGATATCCTCGCGATTGACCTGATCGACCAGCGTCTTGATGTCGGTGGTCGGCGCGAATTTTCCCCAACGGATGTTTTCGGCGAGGAACCAGCTGTCGTGGCTCTTGTAGGGATAGGAGACGCCACCCTTCCAGAATTTCATGTAGAGGTCAGTGCCGGTGGCCACGCGGCCATTGCCGTAGTTGATGTCGCCCTTGAGGCGGCCGATAATGTCGGCGACAGGCACGTTCATCCATTGCCGCTTGCCGATGATGGCGGCCATCTCGTCCTTGTTCTCCGTGGCCTCACACCATTGCTGGGCCTCCATGACGGCCATCACGATCGCCTTGGTGGCGTTCGGGTATTTGTCGATGAATTCGGCGCGGAGGCCGAGCGCCTTTTCGGGATGACCCTTCCACAGTTCGCCGGTGGTGGCGGCGGTGAAACCAACGCCCTGGTGGACGAGCTGTTCGTTCCACGGTTCGCCAACGCAGAACACGTCCATGTTGCCGACTTTCATGTTGGCGACCATCTGCGGCGGCGGCACGACGATGGTCGAGACGTCCTTGTCGGGATCGATGCCGCCGGCGGCCAGCCAATAGCGCAGCCACAAATCATGCGTGCCGCCCGGGAACGTCATGGCGGCCTTGATTTCCTTGCCGGCCGCCTTCTTGGCGGCGAAGGCGTCCTTCAGCTTGGAGGCGTCGAGGCCGACACCGGTGCCGGCGTATTCCTGCGCAACCGAAATGCCCTGGCAGTCGTAGTTGAGCCGCGCCACGATAGCCATCGGCATCGGCTGGTTGTTCTGCGTCACCTTGCCGGTGTGCATGAGATAGGGCAGCGGCGTCAGGATGTGAGCGCCGTCGATGCCGTTGGCTTCGCCGCCGAGCATCAGATTGTCGCGCGTCGCGCCCCAGGAGGCCTGCTTGATCACCTCGACGTCGGGCATGCCGAACTTGGCGAACAGCCCCTTCTCCTTGGCGATCATCAGCGGCGCCGCGTCGGTCAGCGCGATGAAGCCGAGCTTGGCGCCGGTGACCTCCGGAGCGGTCGTGGCGGCATAGGCGCCCGAGGGGAAGAGCTTGCGGGCCGCCACGAACAGGCCGGCCGTCATGGCGCTGCTGACAAGAAAATCGCGGCGCGTCACATCCTTGAGCGATGTTCCCGTCCCGATCCATTTCCCTATTTTTTCTTTCATCGTGATCTCCGGTTGAACGCTTCGTCGAGTGGCCCAAAACAAAAAAGCCGCCGTCCAGGCCTCGCGCGTCCGTACATCCGGGATCGCGTCGTTGACCTGAGCGGCAGCTTTGCCTGTGGCGCCCGCCATTGGACGCCTGTTCCGTGACCCGCGAAGGGTCTGGCTAATTCAAAGCAGGAACCGTGCCAGTTCTGAGTGAAACGAAAAACCTAAATGAAATCAACATTACGCGCCAGACGCCGGCACGCGAGGCGACATCGCAAGCAGGTCAAAGATTGTTCATTACAGCAATCGCACGCACATTTTTTGTGCAATGCACAAGAATGGCGCGAGAATGATCAGGCTTCCGCGCGAGCGACTTTCTGGCGCGCTATATAGCCGTCGATCTCGTCGGGGTCGAAGGTCTGACCGTCGAAGAAGCCGTCCGGCCCAAGCACCAAGCCTGCCCCAGTCGCACCGACAGCCGTGGCGACCTTAAGCGCGCCCTCGACCTTCGCATTGGCGCCGGGAAGTGCAACGCCAAGCGGCTTTAGCGCCGAGCGGTAGAGGTCCGGACGGTAGCAGTCACGGGCGATAGCAAGGTTTTCCGGCGTGTGCTCGACATGCCCCCAGCGCACCATCTGCGTATAGAACCACAGCGCATGGCTCTTCCACGGAAAGTTCGCCGCCTTGTCGAAGGGCAGGAAGAAGTCGTCGACATCCAGTTCGGCGCCGCCGCCCAGTTCAAGATGGCCGGTCAGGATCGGCATCTGGACAGCTGGTGGCAGGCCGAGGAAGCCAGCTTGAGCCATCACACCAGCCAGTTCGGCGTGGTTGCCCGGATCCTGGCACCAGCGCGCCGAATGATGCAGCGCGCGCAGCAATGCTGCCAGCGCGACCGGGTTCTCCTGCGACCAGGCCTTGCGCACGCCGATCACCTTCTCCGGACTGTTGCGCCACAGCAGCGCCTTGATGGTGACGATATGGCCGGTGCCGGCGGCGACCGAGGCGCTGTTCCAGGGCTCGCCGACGCAGTAGCCGTCGATCCGCCCGGCGACCAGCGCATCGGCCATGAAGGGCGGTGGCACGATGACGATCTCGATCTCGCGCTCCGGATCGATGCCGCACCCGGCAAGCCAGTAGCGCAGTTCGTAATTATGCCCCGAATGCGGGTGCACCACGGCAAAGCGCAGCGGATCGCCGCCAGCCCCGGCGCGGTCGCGAATGAAGGCACCGAGGGCTGCGCCCGCGCGCGCGGGCTCGAGATCGGGTATGGCGCCGTGTGCCGCCATGCCTTCCCAGACAGCGTTGGAGATGGTGACGCAATTGCCGCCAAGCCCGAGCGAAAACGGCACGATGGTCTCGGAAGCAAGCGGCGTCAGCCCGAGATTGCAGGCGAGCGGCATCGGCCCCAGCATGTGCGCCAGGTGGAAATGGCCGATGGCGATGCGGTCGCGGATGTTGGCCCAGGAGGTCTCGCGGTGAAGTGTGAGATCGATGCCCTCGCGCGCGGCAAACCCAAGCTCACCCGCCGCAACCAGCACGGCACTGTCGAAGAGCGGCATGAAGCCGGCGGTGATCTGGTGCTCGGCGCTCATGCTCATTCGTCCTCCGACGGCCCGAGCAGCCCGGCGGCAGTCACCAGGCTCTGGGCAATGTCGCCGATCTTGCGGTTCTGGTTCATCGCCGTCTTGCGCAGCAGCGTGTAGGCGGCCTCTTCGGTCAGGCCGCGCGACTTCATCAGGATGCCCTTGGCACGGTCGATCACCTTGCGGCTCTCAAGCTCCCCTCGAACCTCTTCCAGCTCGCGCGCCATGCGCGAGAAAGCGTTGAAGCGGCTGACCGCCATGTCCAGGATCGGCTTGACGCGCTCTTGCCTGAGGCCGTCGACCACATAGGCCGAAACGCCGGCATCGACCGCCGCTTCGATCGATGCCTGGTCCGATCGGTCGACGAACATGGCGATCGGCCGCTTCACCGCACGCGACAGCTGGAACATGTTTTCCAGCATGTCGCGGTTCGGGTTTTCCAGGTCGATGACGATGACGTCCGGCTCGATCTCGGCGATGCGCCGCGCAATGCCGGTCACGTCGTGGATGACGGTGACCCGCTCATGGCCGGCCTCGCGCAAACCTGCCTCGATGATCGCGGCGCGGATACGGTTTTCGTCGATGACCAGGACGGCGAGTGAGCTGCGGACCATGCGTGCATTGTGGGCAAGGTCGCAAAATTGTGCAATGCGGCATGGTCACAGGCTCCCGCCGCGGAGCAACCCCCGACCGACAACGACCCGGTCTAGGTGGTCGGGACAAGGAATGCAGCGCAACGCTGGCACTGGTGATGACAGCCTTGCCGGTCGCCTGGTGCCCTACCCAACGGTCTAGGTGCGATGAGACTTGCACCGCAACATCGGCTTGTTAAAGGTGGGGGCAACGACGGACATAGCTGTCCTTGCTCGCCGATCTGACCGGAAGGTTACCGCACGATGCTGCTCATGAATCGACGATTGGGAGCCAGCAAGCTGGCGCGCCCGGCACGGCGTCTCGGAGGCCTGACGACGAAGTTTGCCCTGATTGCCGGGCCGTTCGTCCTTGGGATCGCCCTCCTGCTGGCTGGCCCGGCACAGGCGCAGTCACCGGCCGCCGTCGCGCCCGACAAGGTCAAACAGCTGTTCGAGCTTCTCGACGATCCGTCGGTGAAGGCCTGGGTGGCCGAGCAACGAAATCCGGCCGCTGGATCAACGGAAGCGCCTGCTGCGGCTGGCGCTCCGCCGGCCGACGCCGTGGCCGCACCGGGCCAGATGAATACAATGGCATCCTCGACGCTCGATCGGATCAAGCATCACATCGAGAAAATCGTGCGAACCGTGCCCACACTGCCAGGCCAGTTCGCGCGCGTCCGGGCCCAGACAATGGACGATATGTCCAGCAAGGGCCCCGTCAGCATATTGGTGCTGATTGCGATCTTTATCGCTGCCGGCCTGGCGCTCACCTGGGCAATATACAAGCTCACCCGTCCATTTCGTCTTTGGATCATCGCGCAACCCAGAGATACGCCCATCGGGCGGGCCAAGAAGATCGGCGGCCGCACGCTTTATTCCAGCATGATGGTCGGCTCGTTCGCGCTGGGCAGCGCCGGTGCGTTCATGCTGTTCGACTGGCCAGCGCTCATCCGCGAGATTGTGCTGACATTTCTGATGGCTGCGGTCTTTACGTGGGCTGTGCGCCTATACGTGATGGCCACGCTCGTCCCTTCTTTCATGGAGGTCGAGCACGCCATCGAGGTTCGTGCCCTGCCGATCACCAACGGAGCTGCTGACCATTGGGCTTATTGGCTGCCCCGGATCGTCGGCGTTTTCGCCTTCTTCGCCGCCGCGTTTGTCCTCTTGCCGGGTCTCGGCATAGACCAGGACGGAATGATGGTCCTGTCGGTGGGCGCCGATTTCATCCTGCTGTTGCTCTTCCTGCTGGCCATTTGGCGTCGGCCAAGAACGCAGCGAGACGGCGCGCGCCACAGCGGTCACACGGCAGTGACATGGTTGTTGACGGCTTACTTCGTCGTTCTGTTCCTCGAACGCATTGCCGGCCTCTACACATTCTTCTGGTTTACCTTCACCGCATTCTTCCTGCCTTTGGCAATTGTGCTGACAGAGCGCGGGGTTAATTTCGTCCTGCGGCCCGGTTCGGAAGATGCCGGCCGGCCGACGATCCCGGCGGTGACGATCGCTGTCATCGATCGCGGTATCCGGATGATTTTCATCCTCGCGGCGGCTTACCTTCTCGCACGCGTACTGGGCCTGGACATGCAATCCATGCGCGGCAGCGATACGACCACCATGCTCATATTGCGCGGCTTGATCAACGTCGTGGTCATTGCCCTTGCTGCCGATTTCGGCTGGTCGATCATCAAAGCCTTGATCGAACGAAAGCTGGGCGTCGCGATACCGCAAGCGGTGGTGAGCGAAGAAGACATCCTCACCCTCGATCCGCATCAGGCGCGGCTGCACACGCTGTTGCCGATCATCCAGAACATTCTGCTAGCAGTGATCATCGTGATGGCGGTGCTGATGATGCTCGCTTCGATCGGCATCCAGATCGGCCCGCTGATCGCCGGCGCCGGCGTCGTCGGCGTCGCCGTGGGTTTTGGCGCGCAAACCATCGTCAAGGACGTGATTTCTGGCGTGTTTTATCTGCTCGACGATGCTTTCCGTGTCGGCGAATACATTTCATCGGGCAGCTACAGGGGTACGGTGGAGAGCTTTTCGCTGCGCTCGGTGAAGCTGCGCCACCATCGTGGTCCGCTGTTCACGATACCTTTCGGCGAACTCGGCGCCGTGCAGAACCAGAGCCGTGACTGGGTCACCGACAAATTCAACATCACCGTTGGCTATGACACCGATATCGACTTTGCTCGCAAACTGATCAAGCGAATTGGCCTGGAACTGGCGGAAGATCCGGAGTTCAAACACTGGGTGATCGAACCGATCAAGATGCAGGGGGTGCAGGAGTTCGGCGAGTACGGCATCGTCTTGAGGGTCAAGGTCACGACCAGACCTGGAGGCGCCTTCAGCATGAAAGGCAGGTTCTTTTTGCGCCTCCGCCAGGCCTTCAAGGAGCAGGGCATCGAGCTCCCATTCCCGACCGTCCACGTCCAGGGGCTGCAAGACCCGCATGGGACAGAGAATGCGCGTTTGGAGGTCACACCTGAATTACGAATGGCCGTCGCCCAGTCGCACACCAATCGGCGCAGAAAAAAAGCCGGCACAACGGAGTAGGACGCTGTGATACCCGCCGGTCGCAACACGGCTTTCCGCGCAAAGCCTGGACCCGCGACACCACGCTAGTCGAGCTGCCGATAGCGACGACCTGATCGCCGCCAACCAGCACCAGCGTGGCGTTCTGAGGCCAAGCTTGACGAAAAGAGCAGATATGCTGGCCTTTCCGCGAGGCTCAGAGCGCAATCCAGGCGGTCTTGAGGTCGACAAATTTCTCCAGCGCATGCAGCGACTTGTCACGGCCGAAACCGGACTGTTTGACGCCGCCAAGCGGCACGGTGATATCGGCTCCGCCATAGGTGTTGACGTGGACGACACCGGCGTTGATGGCGCGCACCATGCGATGGGCCGTGGAAAGATTGGCGGTCCACACCGCCGAGGCAAGTCCGTAGACAGTGGAGTTGGCCAGATGCACCGCCTCCTCCTCGGTCTCGAAGCGCATCACGCCGAGCACCGGTCCGAACACCTCCTCGCGCGCCAACTGCATCTCTTGCGTCACGTTCTCGAAGATCGTCGGCGCCATGTAGCTGCCGCCGGTCTCGGTCAGTATCCGTTCGCCACCGGCGACGAGACGGGCGCCTTCGGCTTGCGCCATGGCGACGAAGCCGAGATTCTTGTCCAGCTGTTCGGCGCTCGATACCGCACCGATATCGCTGGCGAGATCGAGCGGGTCGCCGACCTTGAGCCGCGTGGTTGCCGAGACAAGTTCGTCCATGAAAAGATCATAGACCGACGACTGGACGAGCAGACGCGAGCCCGCCACGCAGACCTGGCCTGAATTGCGAAAGATGCCGTTAGCCGAGACGACCGCCGCCTGCTTCAGGTCCGGAGCGTCGGCAAAGACGATGTTGGGCGACTTGCCGCCAAGCTCGAGGAAGACCCGCTTCAAATTGGAACGGGCGGAGTATTCGAGCAGCCGCCGGCCGACCGGCCCCGATCCGGTAAAGGCGATGGCGTCGACATCCATATGGAGGCCAAGCGCTTCGCCGGCGACAGCACCATGACCGGTAACGACGTTGAACACGCCTTCGGGAAGTCCAGCCTCGCTTGCGAGTTCGGCCAGCCGCAGCAAGGTCAGCGAGGCGATCTCCGGCGGCTTGACGACGACGCTGTTGCCGGTGGCCAGTGCGGGCGCAATCTTCCAGGCACCGATCATCAGCGGGAAGTTCCACGGCACGATGACGCCGACGACACCGAGTGGCTCCCTGTGGATCAGCCCGAGCACATTGTCGGCCGTCGGCGCGATCTCGCCATAGACCTTGTCGATCGCCTCGGCGTAGTAGCGGATGGTGCCGGCCGCCGACAGCGGCTCGGCCTTGTAGGCCATGCCGATCTCGGTGCCGTTGTCGCGCACGCCAAGCACGGCCAGCTCATCGACATGTTTTTCGATCAGCTCGGCAAATTTCGTCAGCACCTTCTTGCGAAAGGCAGGGGCGGCGCGCGACCATGAACCCTTCTCGAATGCTTTTCGCGCCGATCGGACCGCGCGATCGATGTCAGCGGCATTGCCGTCAGCGATGCTGGCAAAAGGGCGGCCGTCGATCGGCGAAATCACCGCCAGCGTCGCGCCGCTCGTCGCTACGGCCTGTACGCCGTCGATAAACAAGCCCCGCTCGCCGATCTCCGTCTTGCGCAGCGCGTCGATGGCATTCTGGCTGATCATTGGTGGCGGACTCCCAGGGAAACATACAACGTGGTTGGCGCGCGGAATTCCCAGCCGCGAAACACCGGCACCTTGCCTGGCACCAAGCTGAGATCGGGGAAGCGCAGGAGCAGCAGCCTTAACGCAAGGCACATCTGCTCGCGCGCGAAAAACCGGCCCGAACAGAAATGATGACCAAAGCCGAAGGCGGCATGATTGCCTTCCCTGCGGTTGATGTCGAAGCGGTCTGGATCGGCAAAGCGGCTCTCGTCGCGGCTTGCCGAGGAGACAAGTGCAGCGACCGCGGCGCCGGCAGGGATGGTTACGCCGCCAAGCTCGACCGCCTGCGTCGTCTGCCGCGTCTGGGTTCCGATCGGCGCCACCCAGCGCAAGCCTTCATCGACAGCCCTGGGCACAAAGGTCTCGGGATCGGCGAGCACCTGCCGCAATTGTTCGGCATGCGCAAGCAGGCCGGCGAGGATCGAACCGGCACCATGTCCGGGCTCCTGCATGCCGCCAAGCAGAATGACCTTGATGCTCGGCATCAAGAAATCGATCGGCCGCGTCGTGCCTTCCGGCATGCCGTCATGCAGCATATGCGACAGCGCCGAGCCGTCGGGGGCGCGCGCAAGTCTATCCAGAGTCGGCCGGATGGCTGCGCCGACCTCGGCGCTGATCGCGTCGGCGATCTCTTGCCGCTTCGGGTCGTTCTCGAAATTGATGGCGCCCTGCGCAAGGCCATAGAACCAGCGGCGCAGCGTCGGCATGTCGATGTCGGCAAGGCCAAGCGAGCGCGCCAGGCTGAGCGTCGACACCGGCTCGAAATAATCCGCCATCAGCTCGGCGGAGCCTTGTTCGGCGATCCGGTCGAGAAAAGGTTCGGCAATCGACCGTACGAGATCGCCGGCATAGGCGGCGACGGTGCGCGGCCGGTATTTCGGATCGACGCCTTGGCGCAGCTGTCTATGCGTTTCGCCGTCGGTGGTCATGATGGTCGGCTTGCCGAACGAGCGTTCGACCGGAGACGTACCGACGACGGCGGAGAAGATGTCGGGTGACTTTGCGACGGTCTCGACGTCCTTCCAGCGGGTGACGAACCAGAGATTGACCGCCGGCACGAAAGCGACAGGCGCGCTGCGCCGCAGTTTCGCATAGATCGGATACGGATCGGCTTCCAGCGCCTCAACGGTGATGCTCTCGGCAAAGCTCAACGCCGTTACTCCCTTGCGATGGAAAGGGGCGGCGCCGAACGCGCTACCCCCTTGTCCTTTGTCCTAGTCCTTCAGCGGCACGCCGAGATTTTCGAAGGCAACCGGATCCCGGCTCTTCAACGCACCGGCAAGCAGCAGGCCGACCACCGCGGCAATCAGCACCAACCCCGGCAGCAACGCGCCGAGGAAGCCGCTGGCGCCCGACAGGCCACCGAAATTAATGACGATCAGGTAGATGATGACGACGAAAGCGATGAAGGCCAGCCCAGGCAGGATGGTGGTCTTCAGCGCATTCTCCTGCGTCGACGGGTTGGCGCGGAAGTACATCACCACGGCGAGCGAGGCCACCGCCATCATGACGATGACTCCCAGCGTCGCGACATTGGTCAGCCAGGAAAACAGCGCCAGAACCGGATCGAGGCCGAGTATCGCGAACAGTCCGATGACGATCGCTGCCAACACGCTCTGGATGACGGAAGCGACATGCGGGCTCTGGTGCACTGAATGCGTCACGCCGATCGCTTCAGGCAACAGCTTCTCGCGGCCCGAGACGTAGATGTAGCGGGCAACCGCGTTGTGGAACGCCAGCACGCCGGCAAACAGGCTCGACACGAACAGGATGCCCATGGCGTGCGACAGCATGGTTCCGGCGTAGCGGTCGGACAGGCCGAACAGGAAAGTCGTCGGATCCTGAAGCGCCTGCAGTGCCGGCAACAATTTGTCGACGCCGGCGCCGACCGCCATCAGCCAGGCCGTGACCATGTAGAAGACGCCGATCAGCAGCACGGAGAAATAGGTGGCGCGCGGAATGGTCACCTTGGGGTCGCGGGCTTCCTCGGCGTAGATCGTCGTCGCCTCGAAACCGATGAAGGCGGCGAAACAGAACAGGATGGCGATGGCGGGCGAGCCGCTGACGATCTGGCTCCAGCTGAACGGCGCCGCCGAGAGGCCGCTGTCGCCACCGGTCTTGAGGATGGCGAGGTCTAACACCAGCACCACGATGTATTCGCACAGCACCAGCACCGTCAGGATCTTGGCCGAGAGGTCGACCTGGCGGTAGCCCAACACCGCGACGATGGCAACGGCGATGAAGCTCCACACCCACCAGGGCAGGTCGATGCCCCAGCCGGCGAACAGGCCGGCGGTCGCGGCCCCCAGCAGGCCCATGACCCCGATCTGCATGGCGTTGTAGGACAGGATCGCGATGATTGCGGTTGCGCCGCCGGCAAAACCGCCGAGCCCGCGCGCGGCATAGGCATAGAAGGCGCCGGCATTGCCGACATGGCGCGACATGGCGACGTAGCCGACCGCAAACAGCAGCAGCAACACGGTCACGATAAGATAGGTTCCGGCAAAGCCCGCCCCATTGCCCATAAGCATGCCGAGCGGCGTGCCGCCGGCGACCGCGGTGAGCGGCGCCGCCGCCGAAATCACCATGAAGGTGATAGCGCCGACGCCAAGACTGTTCTTGCGCAGCCTGTTGGCGGGCGCCTGTTCCGAAACTGCTGACATTTGTCCCTCCAGTTTTACGAACCCGTGGGTTCGCGGCCGCTCGGCCTGCTCCCTGAATGCCATCGGTTCATTATTTGAACCCTTATTTTGAATATAGACTTGCAAAGAATGCGGATGCCTGTCAAGTTAATTCACACATTAAGTTTCTATCCGAGCGGGAGGCTGGATGGGTACGGTCGGCAAGGCGATTTCACTTCTGGAGCTGTTCACGGCGGACGAGCCCGAGCTCGGACTTTCCGATCTCGCGCGGCGGTGCGCCTTGGACAAGGCGACGACGCGGCGGCTGCTGATGGCGCTGGGCGGCCATGGCTTCGTCGAGCAGGATGCCGGCACGCGGCACTATCGCCTCGGCGCCGGCCTGTCGCGGCTGGCGCGTATCCGCGAAGCCTGCTTCCCGTTCCTGCAAACGGCAATTCCCGTGGCGCAGGATTTGGCGGGTTCGACAACCGAGACGGTGCATCTGTCGGAATTCGGCGTCGACAGGCTGATCACCGTCCATGTCGAGCATTCAAGTTGGGCAAACCGGGTGAACATCGATGTCGGCCAGCTTCTGCCGCTGCATTCCACCGCCTCCGGCATCGCCTATCTCGCCTTCGCCGACAACGCGACCGTGAAAGCATGCCTGACAGGTTCGCTTGAGGCCTTCACCGATCATACCCTCGTCGAGCCGGCCGCCATTTCAAAGTCGATCGGCGAGGCGCGCGACCGCGGCTATTCGATCTGCGACCAGGGCCATGAGGACGGCGTGATCGGCGTCGCGGCTGCAATCCGCGCCGCCGACGGACTTGCGCTGGGGACAATTGCGGTGGCAGCCCCGAAGGCCAGGACGACACCGGCTGCGATCGTGGAACGAGGGCTTGCGGTTGTGACCGCGGCACGGGAGATTTCGATGCGCCTCAATGGCGAAAACCTGCAAACCCTGAGGAGGCAGGCCTGATGTCTGCAGATATGGCGACGCCCCGCATCCTGGTCATCGGCACGGGCGACACCAAGACCGACGAACTGCTGTTCATGAAAGCGTGTATCGAGGCATCCAGTGGCCGCGCCGTGATGATGGATGTCAGCGTGCTGGGCGCCCCCGCCTATAGTCCCGATCACGACAAGCATGCCGTTGCGCGGGCCGCTGGCGTGACGATGGCCGAAATCGTCTCGAGCGGCGATGAAAACACCGCCATGACATTGATGGCCGTCGGCGCCGTTCAGCTGGTGCGCCAACTTCACCAGCGCGGCGAGATCGACGCTTTCATCGCCATCGGTGGTTCGATGGGAACCGATTTGGCGCTCGATGTCGCGCTGTGCCTGCCGCTCGGCGTGCCGAAATTCGTCGTCTCGACCATCGCCTACTCGCATCTCATTCCGCCCGAGCGTGTCGCGCCCGACCTGATGATGATCCTGTGGGCAGGCGGGCTCTACGGCCTCAACACCATCTGCAAGCTGGTCCTTTCCCAGGCCTGCGGCGCGGTCGTCGGTGCGGCGAGGATCGTGCTTGCATCCCGTGCTTCGGCCCCGGCGGTCGGACCGACCATCGGCATGACTTCGCTGGGCAGCAGTTGCCTGCGCTATATGAAGACGCTGAAGCCGGCGTTGGAGCAGCGCGGCTATGATGTCGCGGTCTTTCACACCACCGGGATGGGCGGCCGGGCCTTCGAATCGATCGCCAGCCAGGACCATTTCTGCGCGGTGTTCGACTTCAGCCTGCAGGAGATCACCAATCATCTTGCCGGCTCGGTCGTCAGCTCCGGCGCCGACCGGCTCGAGAATGCCGGCGCCCGCGGCATTCCGCAGATCGCAGCCCCTGGCGCCGTGGACATGGTCGATTTGCCGACCTGGCAGGCGCTGCCGACAAAGTTCGCGCAGCGGCCATTCCATGCTCATAACAGGTTGATCGGCTCGATCACCGTCGATGCCGCCGACCGCCGTGAAGTCGCCAGGACCATCGCCGCCAAGCTCGGTGCGTCGAAGGGGCGCTCCGCTTTCATCCTGCCCTCCGGCGGCATCCAGGAATGGGATGCGCAGGGCGAGCCGCTGTACGAACCCGAAGCCCTCGCGGCGTTCACCGATGAGATGCGCAAGACCATTCCCGCCGGCGTCGAGTTCCACGAGATCGACGCCCACATTAACAGCGACGAGTTCGTCGGCAAGGCGCTCGAAATCTTCGACCGCTGGGTCGAGGAAGGCATCATCCCGCGCGGCATGCCGGCCAAGGGAGTGGCTGCGTGAGCGCTGTTCCTGCCCAGGCGCTCGTCCTCGATTTCGGCGGCGTCGTCACCCGGACCCTTTTCGAGACCCATGCCTTGACCGAACAGGCGCTCGGCCTCGCGCCGGGAACGCTGCAATGGTACGGGCCGTTCGACCCGGATTCAGATCCGCTGTGGCGCTCAATGCAGGCCGACGAGATCAGCGAGCGCGATTATTGGCGCACCCGCACCAGCGAAGTCGGCCGGCTCGTCGGCGAGGACTGGCAGGCGATGGAGACATTCGTCCAGCGCGCACGCGGAGCCGAGCCGGAAAAGATCGTGCGGCCCGAAGCCGTCCGCGCAATCCGGACCGTGCATGCGGCGGGATTTCGCCTGGCGATCGTGTCCAACGAGCTAGATCTGTTCTATGGCGCCGGCTTCCGTCAGCGGCTGCCGCTGCTCGAGCTGTTCGACACCATCGTCGACGCCACTTATACCGGCATCCTCAAGCCCGATCCGCGCGCCTATGCCTTGGTGACCGAGGCGCTTGGCCTGCCTTCCGGCGCCTGTGTGTTCGTTGACGACCAGCAGCGCAATGTCGATGGCGGCCGTGCCGCCGGCATGCGCACGGTTCATTTCGACGTCGCGCGACCGGCACTTTCCTATGCCGAGGCCCTCGGCCATTTCGACCTCATCTCCTGAGACATTTGCGGAGCCTTGCGATGCGCGACATCAATTTCCTCACCGAGAAAAACGCCAAGCCGATCTGGCATCCGATGGCACACCCGGCCGAGATGCGGGCCAACCCGCCAAAGGTGATCATGAAAGGCGAAGGCGTGATGGTCACAGACATCGACGGCAACACCGTGCTCGATGCGGTTGGCGGCCTGTGGAACGTCAATCTCGGCTACTCCTGCGACCCCATCAAGAAGGCCATCGCCGACCAGCTCAGCGCCCTGCCCTACTATTCCGGGTTTCGCGGCACGTCGACCGGCCCGTCGATCGAGCTCGCTTACGAACTCAGCGAATGGTTCGAACCGGAAGGCATGGTGCGGACCTTCTTCACCTCGGGCGGCTCGGATTCGGTCGAAACCGCACTGCGGCTCGCCCGCCAATACTGGAAGATCCGCGGCCAGGGCGACCGGACAAAATTCCTTGCCCTGAAGAAGGGCTATCACGGCACACATTTCGGCGGCGCGTCGGTCAACGGCAACGCCAATTTCCGCCGCAACTATGAGCCGCTTATGCCCGGCGTCTTCCACATTCCCGCACCCTGGACCTTCCGCAATCCGTTCGATGAGACCGATCCGGCGCGGCTGGCCAAACTGTGCGCCAAAGCGCTGGAGGATGAGATCGCCTTCCAGGGCGGCGACACCATTGCCGCCTTCATCATGGAGCCGGTTCTCGGCGCCGGCGGCGTCATCGTTCCGCATGACAGCTTCATGCCGCTGGTGCGCGAGATATGCGACCGCCACGAAATCCTGCTGATCGCCGACGAGGTGGTCACGGGCTTCGGTCGCACCGGCGCCTGGTCGGGTTCGCGGCTATCCGGCGTGAAGCCGGATTTCATGACCATCGCCAAGGCGATCACCTCGGGCTATTTCCCGCTCGGCGCCACCTTGATCGGCGCCAAGGTCGCCGACGTCTTCGAGGCCGACAAGACCAGCTTCGGGGCGATCGGTCATGGCTATACCTATTCCGGCCATCCTGTCGGCTGCGCGGCAGGGCTGGCTGCACTTGCCGAGACCAAACGGCTTCGCCTGGACGAGAACGCAGCCGCGCGCGGCATCGAGCTGGCGGCGATGCTGGAGGGGCTAAAAGCCAAGCACGCGATCGTCGGCGACATCAGGTACAAGGGCCTGATGGCTGCGCTAGAGCTGGTCTCCGATCGCACGACGAAAAAGCCGGTGGACAAGAAGACCATGGCCGTGGTTTCGGAAGCCACTTATGACGCCGGCGTCATGCTGCGCGTGTCCGGCAACAACATCATCCTGTCGCCGCCGCTGATCATCGGCGCCGCCGACGTGGCAAAGATCGGCGAGGCCATCGATGCAGGTCTGTCGAGGGCCTGGTAGACCCGCTGACGCAATGGAGTTTGGTACGCAATGACCCAATCTGAGAAGAACCCGAGCGAGGAAGCGCTCGTCAAGCGGCGTGCCCGCCTGCTCGGCGCGAAATCGCAATTGTTCTACGACGAGCCCGTGCACCTGGTGCGCGGCGAAGGCGTCTGGCTCTACGATGCCGACGGCCGCAAGTATCTCGATGCCTACAACAACGTCGCCCATGTCGGCCATTGCCACCCGCATGTGGTCGAGGCCTTGTGCCGTCAGGCAAGCCTGCTCAACACCCACACACGCTATCTGCACACCGCAATTCTCGACTATGTCGAGCGGCTGACGGCGACCTTCAATGCAAGCCTCGCCACCGCAATCCTGACCTGCACCGGCAGCGAGGCCAACGACATCGCGCTGCGCATGGCGCAGGCCGCCTCCGGCAATATGGGCATCATCGCCACCGACGCCACCTATCATGGCAACACGACGGCGGTTTCGCAGCTGAGCACGCGCATGCCTCCGATCCGCGGCCGCGCCCCCCATGTCAGGCTGGTGCCGGCCCCCGACAGCTATCGCCATCCCGATGCGATGGCCAATGGCAAGGCCTTTGGCGACGCCGTGCGTCAAGCGATCGCCTCGCTGGCACAGGATGGCATTGGCCTGTCTGGCATCATCTTGTGTCCGCTGCTCGCCAATGAAGGTTTCCCGGCTCTGCCCACCGGATTTTTCGACGACGCCTTGGGGGCCGTGCGCGAAGCCGGTGGTCTGGTCATCGCCGACGAAGTGCAGCCCGGCTTCGGCCGCACCGGCAGCCATTTCTGGGGCCATCAGCGCGCCGGCTTCGTCCCCGACATCGTCACCATGGGCAAGCCGATGGGCAATGGCCATCCGATCGCGGCCGTGGTCACCACCAAGGAGATACTGGCGACCTTCCGCGACGCTTTCCGCTACTTCAACACCTTTGGCGGCAACCCGGTCTCCTGCGCGGTCGCCAATGCCGTCCTCGACGTCATCGAACAGGAAAACCTTGTCGCCAACGCGCAAGACGTCGGCGCCTATGCGCTTGGCCTGCTGCGCCCGCTGGCCGATCGGCATGAGTGCATAGGCGAGGTCAGGGGGGCCGGACTGTTCTTCGGCGCCGAGCTGGTCCACGACCGCGACACGCGCGAACCGGCGCCCGACATTGCCGAGCAGGTCGCCAATCGCATGCGCCATCGCGGCGTGCTGATGGGCAAGACCGGCATCCACGGCAATGTGCTCAAGATCCGCCCGCCCATGCCGTTCTCGCGCGACAATGCCGAGTTCCTGATCGGCCTGCTGGACGAGGTGCTGGGCCAAGTCGGCGGAGTGCCGGCGTGAATTCTGTTTCCACCCAATCCCAGCCCGAAACGGCAGCCGATGTCACGGAGCTCGCCAGGCGTGCGCTCGAACATTGGGGCGTCCGCAACTCTGAGCCGGAACTTCTGAAGCACCGCGAGAACGCCGTCTTCCGCGTGCGGCTGCCGGATGGCCAGCCGGCAGCCATGCGCATCCACCGGCTCGGCTACCACACGGACGCCGCGCTGCGTTCGGAACTGCAATGGATGGGCTTCCTGCAATCCGCCGGCGTCGCCACGCCGTCTTGCGTCGCAACTCAGGCCGGCGATCCGTTCGTGCTTGTCAGAACGGCCACCTCGGCGCAGCCCCGGCAGGCCGATTGCCTGAGCTGGCTGGAGGGGCGCGCCGTGGGCGCACGCGGCGTGCCACTGGTCTACACGCCCGACCAGTCGGTCCAGATCTTCACGGCGATCGGGCGGACCATCGCCCATATGCACAATGTCACTGCCTCGTGGACGCCGCCCGCGGGCTTCGTCCGCCATGCCTGGGACTTCGACGGCTTCTTCGGTGCGAACCCGGTCTGGGGCCGGTTCGAGACCTCGCCCTTTCTCGATGGTCCTCGCCGCGCGCTGGTCTTGCAGGCGCGCGACAAGGCAGTGAAGGCGCTGTCGGAACATGAGCGCAGCGCGCGCAATTTCGGCATCATCCACGCCGATCTGGTGCGCGAAAATGTGCTCATCCATGACAGCGCGGTGCGCATCATCGATTTCGACGATTGCGGCCATGGCTGGCACATGTACGACCTTGCCGTCGCCCTCTATCAGAACCGCGAGGAGGCGATCTACCCGCTGATCGAAACCGCTTTGCTTGACGGCTACCAGCAAGAGCGTGCGCTGATCCCGCAGGACATCGCCGCATTGCCTCTATTCGCCGCGTTGCGTGCCTTCGCCTTTCTTGGCTGGGTGCAAAGCCGCGTCGAAGGCGACATCACCAGGGATGTCGGCTTGCGGATGTCGACCATCGCAGCCGATGTGGCGATTGACTACCTGCGCGGCGAACAGCCCAACTGACGAGCCGATGAGAGCCGTCAGCTCTTGGCGAAATGGATGCTGACCGTTCCCGAGCTGCCGAAGTCGGCGACGATGGTATCGCCGGGCCGCGCCTCGACCGGGCGCACAAACGATCCGGACAGCACCACCTCGCCGGCCGCGATGGACATGCCGTAGCGGGCGAGCCTGTCCGCCAGCCAGGCAATGCCCATCGCCGGATGGTTGAGCACGCCGGCGCCAAGCCCGGTCTCCTCGACCTCCGCATTGCGCGAGACGATGGCGCCGATCCAGCGCATATCGGCTTCATCGGGTCGTTGCGGCCGGCCGCCGATGACAATGCCGGCATTGGCGGCGTTGTCGGAAATCGTATCGAAGAAAGTGCGCGCCTTCTTTGTCTCGGCATTGACGCGTTCGATGCGCGTGTCGAGGATTTCGAGCGCCGGCGTGATATAATCGGTGGCGTTGAGCACGTCGAAGATGGTCACGCCTGGGCCCCTCAGCGGCGCCTTCATGACGAAGGCTATCTCGGCCTCGACGCGCGGCTGGATGAAGCGGCCGACGGGTATCGTCGCGCCGTCGTTGAAGAACATGTCGTCGAACAGCACGCCCGAATCCGGCGTGTCGATGGCGAGCGCATATTGCATCGCCTTCGATGTCAGGCCGATCTTCCAGCCCTTCGGGGTCAGCCCGGCATCGGTCTTGCGTTTCACCAGCGCTGCCTGGACGCGATAGGCATCCTCCATCGTCGCGTCGGGAAAATCGAGGCTGAGCAGACGGATCTGGCGGCGCGAACGCTCGGCTTCGAACAGCCTTGCCGCGGCATCTTCAACTTGCTCGGGGGTCACGATGCTGCCTCGTCGACGACGCCGTTGCGGAGCACGCCGATGCCGTCGGCTTCGACTTCGATCACGTCGCCCGGCTTCAGCCAGATCGGCGGGTCGAAGCGGGCGCCGGCGCCGGTCGGCGTACCGGTGACGATGATATCGCCTGGCACCAGCGTGGTGAAGGTGGAGACATAGGCGATGATCTTGCGGAACGAGAAGATCATCCGGCTGGTGCGGTCCTGCTGGCGCAATTCGCCATTGACGCGGGTGGTCAGCGCGATGTCGGCAATCTGCGCCTCGTCGGTGAACGGCACCAGCCACGGACCGAGCGAGCCGGTGCGGTCGAAATTCTTGCCCTGCGTGACGTTGAACTTGGCGTGCCGTACCCAATCGCGAATGGTGCCTTCGTTGCACAGGGATAGTGCCGCGATATGGTCAAGCGCATCCCTCTCGGCGATGCGTCGTCCACCCTTGCCGATGACGATGACGATCTCGCCCTCATAGTCCAGCTGCGGCGATTCCGGCGGCCGCACCAGCGGCGCGTTGTGGCCGACGAAGGAGCGGGGGAAGCGGATGAACAGCGACGGGTTCGAAGGCGCGGCCTGGCCGTCCTTGTACTCTTCGTTGCGGTCCGGGTAGTTGACGCCGACGCAGATGATCTTTTCCGGCGACGGCACAGGGATTTCATAAGCGATGGCGCCGACTGGAAAATCGACGGCGTGGGCTTCGGCCTCTTCCGCCAGCCGCCGTAGCACGCCGGCCTCGATCACTTCGCGCAGCGTCGGCCACTGGCTGTGCCGCGCCGACAGGTCGACGACGCCCTTATCTGTGACCACGCCATAGCGCGTCTTGCCGCCGACGGTGAAGGTGGCGAGCCGCCCAGGTGCAGTCATCCCGGTCTCCGTCAGGTTCGCGTCTGTGGTCACGGTGCGATGATCGGCGACGCCGTCAAATCCGGTTGGCGTGCGGCCGCGCCGGCAAAGGTGCTGCCCTCCTCGAACCAGCTTTTCGGCGCCGGCGCGCCCCACAGCGTCTGGCGCTGCGGGTCCTTGAGGTCCCACTTGATCGGCTCCAGATCCGGATCGACCGTCTGGTAGTCCGAGCAGTAGATCTCGATGCGGTGATTGTCCGGGTCTCTGACATAGAGGAAGAAGGCGTTGGAAATGCCATGCCGGCCGGGGCCGCGCTCGATATTTGCGAGGTAACCCGTCGTCGCCATCAGATCGAGCAGGTCGATGATGTTGAGCGGTGTCGGCACCCAGAAGGCGACGTGATGCAGGCGCGGACCCACACCGTTGGTGAAGGCGATGTCGTGGACGCCGCCCTTGCGGTGCGTCCAGGCCGCCCACAGCTTTCCGCTACTGGCATCCTCGGTGTATTCGGTGACGCGGAAGCCAAGCTCGTTGTAGAAGGCGACGGACTCGTCGACATTGGGCGAGAAGCAGTTGAAGTGGTCGATGCGCAGCGGCTTCACGCCCTTGTAGAGCGCATATTTCTGATGAATCGGCGGCAGCCTTTCCATTTGGGCAAAGAACTCGAGCGGAATGCCGTGCGGGTCGCGGGTGCGGAAGGTGCGCGACTGGTACGGTCGCTCGACCCACTCGACCGGCAGGCCTTTTGCCTTGAAGAAGTGCTCGGCCTTGTCGAGATCCTCATCCGAAAAAACCTTGAAGCCGAGATCGCGGGCTTCGGCGCTGCCGGCCTTCTTCAGCACGATGCAGTGGTGTCCGCGCTCTTCCAGGGCCCTTAGATAGATGGCGTCCGATGCCTCGTCGGTAACCTGCAGGCCAAGCGTGTCGACATAGAAGGCGCGGGATTTCGCTAGGTCGGTGACCGCCAGTTCGACATGGCTGAGGCGCACGATGTTGAAGGCGGGATAGAGGTTTGGTTTGGGCAGTGGCATGCGATGTCCTCCGGTCAGCCGCCGAGTTTCTGGATCGTGTGCGCTGAAGTGGCGAAGGCGATGTTCTTCGTCTCCATGTAGAAATCGAAGGAATGGTCGCCGCCGTCGCGGCCGATTCCGGAATTCTTGACGCCGCCGAACGGCGTCGGCAAATGCCGCACATTCTCCGAATTGACCCAGATCATGCCGGCGTCCAGCGCATCGGTGAAGCGGAAGGCGCGGGTAACATCCGACGTCCAGAGATAGCCGGTCAGGCCGTATTGGGTGTCGTTGGCCAGCGCCAGCGCTTCGGCCTCGTCCTTGAAGGAAATGGCAGTCAGCACCGGCCCGAAAATCTCTTCCTGGGCAATGCGCATCCTGTTGGTGGCCCCGGTAAACAGCGTCGGGCTGACATAGCAGCCACCGCCCGGACCGGCGAACTTGCCGCCGCCGGCGGCTACCACCGCGCCTTCCGATTTGCCGATCTCGATATAGGAAAGCACCTTTTCCTCGTGCACCGGATGGATCAGCGGACCAACCACCGTTTTGGGATCGAGCGGATGGCCAACCTTGATGCGCTTTGCCTTCTCCGCAACCAGATCCGTGAATGTGTCGTAGACCGAGGCTTCGACCAGAAGCCGCGACGATGAGGTGCAGCGTTCGCCGTTGAGCGAGTAGATCATGAACACGGCCGCATCCGCCGCACGTTCGAGATCGGCGTCGGCGAAGACGATCACCGGGTTCTTCCCGCCCAGTTCGAAATGCACGCGCTTCAGCGTATCGGCGCCTTGTTTCATGATCATCGAGCCGGTGCGGCTCTCACCGACAAAACCGATCGCCTTGATGTCAGGGTGCTCGGTCAGCGCCTTGCCGGCGTGCTCGCCGAGGCCGTTGACCAGGTTCCACACGCCTTTCGGCAGGCCGGCCTCCTTCGCGATCTCGACCAGCAGGCGAGCGGTCAGCGGCGAAAATTCGGCCGGCTTGTGGACGACGGTGCAGCCTGCCGCCAGCGCCGGCGCGATCTTCCATGTCGACAGCATGAACGGCGTGTTCCACGGCGTGATGATGCCGACCGGGCCGATCGGCACGCGCGTGGTGATGTTGACCTGGCCTGTCGTGCGCAGCGTCTCGCCGTCGCGCGCTTCCGGCGCGCGGTCGGCGAAGAAGCGGAAATTCTCGGCGCCGCGCAGCGCGGCCTTGGCCATGAATTTCAGCGCCTGGCCGGTGTCCATGCACTCGACGAAGGCGATCTCCTCGGCGCGCGCTTCGATCGCATCGGCTATCTTGTGCAGCAGCTTCTTGCGCCCGTCGCCCGGCATGGCGGCCCAGGCCGGGAACGCCGCCTTTGCCGCCTTGGCGGCGCGGTCGATATCGGCGGCGCTGCCACGCGCGACCTTGGCCAGCGGCTTGAGATCGACCGGCGACATGGCCTCGAAGGTCGAGCCATCCACCGCCGGCACCGCTTCGCCGCCGATCTGGTTCAGCACGCCGTCGCGCTTGAAACGGGCCAGATAGGCCTCGGCCTTTTTCAGATTGCCTTCGAGGTCGGACATATCAGCTTCCGTCACTTGCCGCGCAGTCGCGGGTGGATTGCATTTTTCTTCCAGCTCAGTACCGGGTCGATCTCCCTGATCTCCAGGGAAAGAGCGAAATGCGGGGTCTCGAACAGGGGGCCAAGGTATTCGCTCACCGCGGCGAAGACCGCCTCCCCGGTTCGTTTCTTGTCCTGGGCGCTGCGCCCGGTTCCAATGCGAAACGACATGTCGAGGAAAGCGTTTTCCGGCAGGCTGTCGGCGATGGCATAGGCTTCCGCGCGGAAGGCCCGCACCCGCACCGCGCCGGTTTCAAACAGCCCGGTGCCGAGCACGGTGCGCAACACCAGCGCGCACAATTCGCTCATGTCGACCTTGGCATCGAGGTTGGCCGAATACTCGATGGAAAAGTGAGGCACCGCGTCTCGTTCCCCGGATTGTTCCACTGTTGTAATTAACGCGTTAATTACATGCAGCATCCCTGAAGTCAAGACTTGCATCCAAGTTGAGGCGACGATACGGGATGAAAGGTCAGGTTTTGGCGTGCGGTCCCGCCGACCGCCCGCATCATTGGGGACGCTGCTTCTTGCTGCCTGAAAACACCCGTCGTTCTCTGCCGATGGCGCTGCTCCATGCCCGCGAAGTGGTGATGGCGCGGTTTCGTCCAATGCTGGCGGCGCATGATGTGACCGAACAGCAATGGCGCGTGCTGCGCGTTCTGAGCGAGGCCGGCGCTGTCGAGGCGACGGAACTTGCCGATCGCGCTTCGGTGCTGCCGCCCAGCCTGACACGCATCATCAAGACGCTCGAGGGCCGAAAATTCATCACCCGCAACAAGGCGGAAGGCGATGGCCGCCGTGTCGTGCTGACGATCGCCCCGGCGGGTTCCGCCCTGATCGATGCCTTGTCGCCGGAACGCCTCGTCATCTACCGCGACATCGAACAGCGCTTCGGACATGAGAGGCTCGAGCAATTGCTCGATCTGCTGGAGAGCCTGATCGCCGGCGAGAGCTGATTGCTGCGGCTCAGCCGCCAAAGCTGCCAAGCCGCGTCGGCTGCGTGTAATTGCGGTCGACATAGAGCAAGGCCGAGCCGCCGCTGCCGTGCCTGACGTCGATAACGCGGCCGATCATGACATTATGCGTGCCGACGATGTGCACATCCTCGATCTCGCAATCGAAATTGACGATCGCATCGGACAGCGCTGGCGTCCCCGAGGTCAGCGTTTGCCAGCGCGCCGCCGAATAGCGTGCCTCCATGTCCCTGGTCGCGCCGGCGAACTTGCCGGCCAGGTGCATATGGTCATGCGTCAGCACGTTGACGCAGAAGCGCCGGTTGGCGAGAAACATGGCCGCCTGCGTCGAGCGGCCGTTCATGCACACCAGCAGTGTCGGAGGTTCGTCCGACACACTGCACATGGCGGTGGCGGTGAAGCCGCCGCGCCCGGCCGGGCCATCTGTCGTGACGATGTTGACCGGCGCGCAGACCCTTGCCATGGCGTCGCGGAAATCGGCCTTCGAAATCTGCGTGGCCATCTGACATCACCCCGCCGATGAAGCGAGCGGATTGAGCCAGGTATCTCCCGTCCAGCCATTCTCGTCATAGTCGGCCATGCAGGTATCGACCAGTTCTTCCATGGCCTTCAGCCGGCCGCCGCGTTCGGCGCCCTTCAGCACCTGCAGCCGCACCTCTTCCGGCGCACCGGCATAGTTGAGTTCGTAGAGCGCGTGGCGGCCGCCGAACTCGGTGCCGGTCGCGTCCCACAACAGTTTCATGATCTTGATGCGCTCGACATGGCCCATGTCGTTGGAACCGCGCACATACTGCGCGAGGTATTTGTCGATCTCGGGATTGTTGAAGTCGCGCACCGATGACGGCAGGTAGATCAAGCCGGAGGCGATCACCCGGCGCACCGTGTCGATGACGCGCGGATAGGCTTCCGACATGAAAGTCCGGTAGGCAAGGGCTGCTTCCAGGTTGGGCAGGACAGCGCCATTCGCCCAGGGGATCGGATTGTAGGCCATGGCGTTGGAAAAGCTCCAGAACATGTGCCTGAGCGCGATGACCTCGCCCAGCGCCGCCTGGTTGCCGCGGAAGGCATCGCCGCCGGTGGCGCGCAGCGCCTTTGCCAGCAGGCCGGCGAGGAAGTCGAGCTTGACGGCAAAGCGTGTGCAGCCCTGGAAGCAATAGCCATGCATGAAGCCCGAAGCCGGATGGAAGGACAGGATTTTCTGCGCCTCGCGCAGCACCAGCACGTCCTCCCAGGGGATGAAGAGATTGTCGAGCACCAGGATGGCATCGTTCTCGTCGAAGCGCGACGACAACGGATAGTCGAACGGAGCCGCCGCCGTGTTGGCCGTCTGCTCATAGGAGACGCGGCAGAACATCTTTACCCCCGGCGCATTCATCGGCACGATGAACATGACCGACAGCGACGGATCTTCGGTGACCGTCGCCGAACTCTGCGCCAGGAAATTGTAGTGGGTCAGCGCCGAGGACGTCGCCACCACCTTGGCGCCGGAGACATAGATGCCGGCGTCGGTCTCCTTGGTGATGTGGACGAAGACATCCTTCACCTGTTCGGCCGGCTTGTGGCGGTCGATCGGCGGGTTGACGATGGCGTGGTTCATGAACAGCACGGCTTCCTGCGCACGCTTGTGCCAGGCGAGCGCATTGTCCTTGAACGGGCCGTACCAGTCGGCATTGGCGCCGAGCGTGTTCATCAGTGCCGCCTTGTAATCGGGCGTGCGGCCCATCCAGCCATAGGACATGCGTGACCACTCGGCGATCGCGGTCTGCTGGGCCGCGAGTTCGCCGGAGGATTTGGCGACGCGGAAATATTTGTGGGTGTAGCCGCCCGAACCGGTATCGGTAGGCGAGGTCAGCGTGCCCTGCCGCTTGGGATCGTGCAGCGCATCATAGAGGCGCGCCAGCGACCGCGCCGAATTGCGCATCGCCGGATGGGTGGTGACATCGGCGATGCGCTCGCCGTTGATGTAGACCTCGCGGCCGTCGCGCAAGCTCTCCAGATACTCGGCCCCGGTGAACGGGCGCCCATTGTCGGCACGAAAGTCTTCCGATCGCATGATGTTCCTCCACTTATGGCATCAACTCTAGCGCTCCTGGCAAGGATCGGTTAGGACGTAACGGCAAAACCGATTGGACTTTTTCCGGCGCCATGAGCCTCAATTCCATTCCTGATTTCTTTGTCTATGGCGAGCCGGTGCGGCCGCTTGATGTCGGCTTCCTGCATGTCGAGACGGTGCTTGCGCGCAGCAACATTCATCTCGGCCAGGTTGCCGCGCACAAGCATCCGCAAATGGGCCAGATCACCTACTGGACCAGCGGATCCGGCACCTACCGCATCGAAGACCAATCCTGGGACTTTTCGGCACCGGCCGTCAGCTTCGTGCCGAGCACCATCGTGCATGGCTTCTCGATCGGGCCCGGCACCGACGCCATCGTCGTTTCGGTCGCCGATGATGCGCTTGCGGCAATAGCCGCTCACAGCCTGCTGCCATTGGACCGGCCGGTCTTTGCCGATAGCCTTCCTCAGCACGTCGCGTGGAAAAGGCTGGCGGCGGTGCTGGAGATGATCGCCGCCGAATATGCCGAGGCGCAGGCCGGCAGTGACAAGACCCTGCCGGCGCTGATCGCCGTCGCGCTCTCGCACATCGCGCGCCTTGGTCCCGAGGTAATGGATGCCACCGGTTCTTCCGATGCTGCATTGGCGCGCGGCTTGCGCCGTCTGGTCGATGCGCATTTCCGCGACAACTGGCCCGTCGACCGCTACGTCGGGGCGCTGGCCACGACACCGCATCTTCTCGACAAGGCCGCCCATACGGTGCTTGGCAGCGGCGTCAAGCGGCTCATGGGCGAGCGACGGTTGCTGGAGGCCAAGCGGTTGCTGCTGTTCACCGTGCGCACCGTCGAGGACATCGCCTACGAAATCGGCTTCGAAGATCCGGCCTATTTCTCACGCTTCTTCCGGGAGCGGGTTGGCCAGGCGCCCGCCGCCTGGCGCCGCGCGCAGCTGGGGCAGAGTTGAAGCTTCCGCGCCGGCCAGGATCAGGCGTTTGGGCCGACACGCCGGCCAGGCACGGCGCCGCCGAGTTGATCCACCTGTTGATAGGTGTTGCCGCGCAGCATCACCCCGCACGGCGCGGCGCATCGAGATTGATGTCGCCGCGAAACTTGCTGGTGTTTTTTGTCGCTTCCAAACGGTTCGTTATTTGAACCACCAATTTACGTGCTATGAGCGGACTGCAAGGTGGATTGGCTTCCGTCCCATGCGAAGTATCTTGAGGATGCACGATGAGCACAGTCGGCAAAGCGATATCGCTGTTGGAGCAGTTCACGCTCGGCGAACCGGAGATCGGCCTGTCCGAGCTCGCCCGCAAAACCGGCCTCGACAAGGCAACGGCGCGGCGCCTGCTGATGGCGCTGGCCGACCACCGCCTGATCGAACAAGAGCCGGCAAGCCGCCGCTACCGGCTCGGCGCCGGCCTGTCGCGGCTGGCCCGCTTTCGCGACGCGCATTTTCCCTTCGTGCGCGTGGCAGCACCTGTGGTTCGCGAGCTGGCGCTGGAAACCGGCGAGACGGTGCATCTGTCGGAATTCAGCGCCGGCGCACTGCTGACGGTCCATGTCGAGCTCTCGGCAAAGGCCAACCGGGTCAATGTCGATGTCGGCCAGGTGCTGCCCTTGCACGGCACCGCCTCCGGCATCGCCTTTCTCGCCGCTTCGCCTCGGGAAGCGGCCGAGGCCTATGTCGACAAGCCGTTGCCGACCTTCACGCCACACACGGTGACGCAGCCCGAAAGGCTGATGAAGGCGATCCGGCTTGCCGCCAAGCGCGGCTATTCCTCGAGCTCCCAAGGCTATGAAGAAGGCGTGCACAGCATAGCCGCGGCAATCCTCGGCTCCGATGGGCGTCCTCTCGGTGCGCTCGCGGTGGCCTCGCCTGTGTCACGCGCCGATGACAGCATGGCAGCCAGCCAGGGCGAAGCGGTGATCCAGGCGGCGCGGCTGATTTCAGCGCGCCTGGCCGGCGAAGCCTGACATCTCTACCGTCGCAGGGGAGATGATTAGCGGGTTAAGTTCCCAGCGGCGCACCGGCCTTGCCGCGAGACCGGAACGCTTCGTCTGGGACAGGCGGCTGGAGCGCAGCAAGGAAGAATTGTTGTCGCCCGCCCGCGCGTCGCCCACGATCTCGGAAATCGCCTTTGCCTGAGGGTTCAATTCGAGTGCGCATTTTTCGCGCGCGTTCGAGAGCCGGTACGATGTGGCCCGCGGGAGTTGCGCCAGAGGCTGAGGGCGGTGGTGCATTAAGGGGTGGGCCGTTTGCCGGATCTTGGAGAGCGCCGTAGCTCGCCGAAAGCCGGCATCCGGCAGCAAGTTCTACATATTGGCAGCGGTTGGCCGCACGATCACTTCGTTGACGTCGACGCCATCGGGTTGATCAAGCGCAAAACGGATCGCCCGTGCAATGGCGTCCGGTGTGAGCGACTTCTGCCGCCATTCTTTCAGAGCCGTGGCGACCTGAGGATCGCTGATATCGTCGCCCAGTTCGGTTGCGGTCACTCCGGGGGAGATGATCGTGGCGCGGATGTCGTCATGCTCCTGCCGCAGCCCCTCCGTGATTGCCCAGACGGCATATTTCGTGCCGCAATAGACCGCCGCGGTGGGCAGCACGATATGCGCGCCGACCGAGGCGACATTGACGATATGCCCATTCTTCTGGGCGACGAAGCGCGGCAGCACCGCGGCGATCCCGTTCAGCACGCCGCCGATGTTGACATTGATCATGCGAGACCACTCATCGCGCTTCAGCGCGGCAAGCGGCGACAGCGGCATGACGCCGGCATTGTTGACCAGCACATCGATCTGCCCGAATTCGGCATGAGCGGCATCGGCAAAGGCGTCGAAATTCGCCGCGTCAGTCACGTCGAGTTCGCGCCACGCGACGCCTTTGCCTATTTCTGCGGCCAGCGCCTTGAGCCGCTCGGTGCGGCGGGCCCCGATGAACAGTCTGGCGCCGGCACCGGCAAGTTCCCGAACCGTCGCTTCGCCGATGCCGCTGGAGGCGCCGGTGATGAGTACAACCTTGTCTTTAAGTCCCGTCATGATCGTTCCTTTTTCGCTGCGGTGACGGGGAGATAGATGGCGCGAACCGGCAAAGGCCGGTAGCGTGATCGTCCAAAGAGTTTGCACGATCCTCCAAATGAACTCGAAATGCCTTGCAACATTTCGCGCCATGAAGATTTATGCGGCATGGAGAAAATCAATGAACTCGCCGAGCTGATCACCCGCTTTGCGCCGAAATCTGGCATGGCCGGCACTGCGGTGCCGCGGCTGTCGCTCATTCGCGCCAACCAGCCCAGTGCACCCGTGCCTGCGGTCTACGAGGCGTCGCTTTGCATAATCGCCCAAGGATCGAAGCGCGTCTCGCTGGCCGACCAGAGCGTGGTCTATGACGCATCGAGCTACCTGCTCGTCTCGGTCGACCTGCCGCTGGTCGGGCATGTGTTGGAGGCGAGCCCGGCGGCGCCCTACCTCTGTTGCAAGATAGATTTTGATTCCACCGCGCTGGCCGAACTGCTTGTGAAAGAAGGACGTGCATCCCCCAGCAGGGATCTGCCGGTGTTAGCTGCCTATCCAAGTGACCCCGACCTGATTGATGCCGCCTGTCGGCTTGTCAGGCTGCTCGATCGCCCCGAGAGCGTCACCGTGCTGGCGCCGCTGATCGAACGCGAAATCCTTTACCGGCTCCTCACCGGACCGCACGGTGACACGCTTCGCCAGATGGCGTCGGTGGACAGCCACCTGAACCAGGTCAGCCGCGCCATCGCCACGATCCGCAATCATTTCCAGGCACAACTGCGCATCGAAGAGATTGCGGCGGCATCAGGCATGAGCGCGTCGTCCCTTCATGCCCATTTCAAGGCGATTACGCGCATGACCCCGCTCGAATACCAGAAGCAGCTGCGCCTGCAGGAGGCGCGAAGGATTATGCTTGCCGGCGGCGCAAACGCAGGCACGGCCGGGTTCGCGGTGGGCTATGACAGCCCTTCGCAGTTCAGCCGAGAATATCGTCGCCTGTTCGGTGCGCCGCCCCGGAAAGATATTGACCGCCTTCAGGCAACACCCAGTTCGGCTGCGGCTTATTGAGTTTTCCGAGCGGCATGCGCCAGCCATGGCTGGTCAGGAGCCAGCCGCCTCCAGGTGGCGAAGCGTCCGATCATGCTCGGTAGAACTCCCGGTACCATTCGACAAAGCGCGGAACCCCTATTTCGATCGGGATTTTGGGCTTGAAGCCGGTCGCCTCCTCGAGCGAGCTGACATTGGCGAAAGTTGCCGGAACGTCGCCTGGCTGAAGTGGCCTGAGGTTGCGGTTTGCCTTGCGTCCCAGCGCGTCTTCGAGCACCTCGATCAATCGGTTCAGTTGAACGGGCGAATTGCCGCCGATGTTGTGAATCCTGAACGGGGCGTTGCTGGTCGCTGGGTCTGGCGCGACACTTTTCCACTCAGGATTGGGTGTCGCGGGTTGCTGCATGACGCGGATAATACCTTCGACAATGTCGTCGATATAGGTGAAATCCCGCTGCATGTTGCCATAGTTGAAGACCTCGATCGGCTCGCCGGCGAGGATAGCCTTGGCGAAGATGAACAGCGCCATGTCCGGCCGCCCCCACGGACCATAGACGGTGAAAAAACGCAGCCCGGTGGTCGGCAGTCCAAACAGATGGCTGTATGTGTGCGCCATCAGCTCGTTCGCCTTCTTGCTTGCGGCGTAAAGGCTGAGCGGATGGTCCGCCGGATCGTGCACGGAAAACGGCATGCGGGTGCTGCCGCCATAAATCGAACTCGACGATGCATAGACCAGATGGCCGACGGACGCCTGCCGGCATCCTTCCAGGATGTTGACAAAGCCGCTGAGGTTGCTTTCCACATAGGCGTGCGGATTGCTGATCGAATAGCGTACGCCGGCTTGCGCCGCGAGATTGACGACAACCTCCGGCGCGGCCGAAAGGAAGAGCTCCGAAATACGGTCCCGCTCCGTGAGATCGGCATGCTCGAAACAAAAATTCGAAAACGCTTTCAGCCGCTCGAGACGAGCCTGCTTCAGGCTGACGTCATAATACTCGTTCATGGAGTCGAGGCCGATAACCTGGCCTCCTTCGGCAAGCAGCCTCAGGCAAAGATGAAACCCTATGAACCCGGCTGCGCCGGTGATCAGTATCGGCCTGCTTGATGTCACTGCATATCCTAGCGTTAATTTCAGGCGAGCTTTACAAGCTCCAGTATTTTATGTTGTCGGGAACTTCATTGGGCTTGATGGCCGACTTGACATCGAACAGTGTCCCCCCCGGCCTGATCATTTGAAAAAGACGCGCTCTTTCGTTGGTGAGATATTGCCTGTGAGGCACCGCCAGAACAAGCGCCTGCAAATCGTTTATCTCATCGAGCGGCAGGATTGTTTCGCCGTGATCACGCCGAGCGGTTTCGACATCGGCAAGGGGATCATGGACTTTGGGGACAATTCCGAACTGCCTTAGTTCCTTGACCATGTCGAAAACGCGGCTGTTGCGCAAATCCGGCACGTCCTCCTTGAATGTCAGCCCGAGAATGCCGACAGAAGCCCCTTTGACGGGCGTGTCAGAACCAATCAGCCGTTTGACAACCTGCTGGGCGACGAAGGCCCCCATGCCGTCATTGATGCGACGTCCGGCGAGGATGATCTGCGGATGGTAACCTTCGGCCTCGGCCTTGGCGGTCAAATAATATGGATCGACGCTGATGCAGTGGCCGCCGACGAACCCCGGTTTGAAGGGAAGGAAGTTCCATTTCGTCGACGCAGCATCAAGAACATCCTGCGTCCGGATATCGAGCCGCTCGAAGATCATTGCCAGTTCGTTCATCAGCGCGATGTTCAGATCGCGCTGGGTGTTCTCGATAACCTTCGCTGCCTCGGCCACCTTGATCGACGGGGCGCGGTAGACGCCGGCATCGATGATACGGCCATAAACGTTCGCGACGCGCTCCAGCGTCTCGTTATTCTCGCCGGAGACGACTTTGACGATCTTTTGCAGCGAGTGTTCCCGATCGCCGGGGTTGGCGCGTTCGGGCGAATAGCCGAGGGCAAAGTCGCGGGGATGTCGCAGGCCGGAAACCTGCTCGATGATCGGCCCACAGAAATCTTCGGTCACACCTGGATAGACTGTCGACTCAAAAACGACGACGGCGCCTTTGCTCACCGCCTCGCCGACGAGTTCGGACGCCAGTTTCAAAGAAGCTAGATCGGGAGCGCGATTTGCGTCGATAGGGGTTGGCACGGCGACGATGAAGAAAGTAGCGCCTTTCAACATCTCCCGGTCGGTGGTCAGCCCTATCGAGGTCTCCTTGAGCGCCGTTGCATCAACTTCTCCCGTACGATCGACGCCGCCACGCAATTCCCCGATCCGACGCTCGCTGATGTCAAAAGCTATGGTGCCGGGGAAAACCTTCCCAAAGGCAATGGCTACCGGCAGGCCGACATAACCCAGGCCGATAACTGCAATGCGTTCGGACATCCGTGGGGTTCCTCGAGCCACCTGTTGAGCCGACGTGCTTGTATGGCAGGCTGTTGGCCAATTCAACGATGCTCTATCGCGAAGAGGAATGTCTCACGAAAAATGGTCGTTGCCATTTTCATGTTGCCATCCGCCGATGCCATCGATGTTGTGGATAAAATCCAGCAGGACCGGGTTTCGAGCCACTCTCTGCTGCGGATTGGGGTGAACCGTCAGGTTCTGCCGGCCATCTACGCAGCGGCGGCCCTGACGACAGGGCTGATATTCTCTGCTGCCAATCCATAGGCCACTATCGGCCTCAATCGTGCCTTCTGATCAAACCAAATGCCGGGATCGGAATTCGCATCGGCACCGAGCGGATCTGCGAAATTTCAGTTTGGTCCTTGTGCATTGGCTGCGGACACGTCGTATCCTGCGTGTGGCGACCGATATCTGGTCGATCAGCATTTGCCTGGGAGCAGAAATTGGCCAGACTCTATGACAGCCGCAGACGCATTCTCGTTACCGGGGGCGCAGGGTTTATCGGCTCGCATCTTATTGACCGCCTGTTGGAACGAGGCGACGAAATCTTGTGTGTCGACAACCTTTTCACCGGATCAAAGCGCAATATCGACCATTTGGCCAAGCATCCCCGCTTCGAATTCATGCGCCATGACGTGACCTTTCCGCTCTACGTCGAAGTCGATGAGATTTACAACCTGGCGTGTCCGGCCTCGCCTGTTCACTACCAGTACGACCCGGTTCAGACGATCAAGACCGCCGTGCACGGCGCCATCAATGTTCTTGGATTGGCAAAGCGGCTGAAATGCAAAGTCTTTCAGGCCTCCACCAGCGAGGTCTATGGTGACGCGTCTGTGCATCCGCAGCCGGAGAGTTACTGGGGCAATGTAAACCCGATCGGGCCGCGCTCATGCTACGATGAAGGCAAACGCTGCGCCGAAACGCTGTTCTTCGACTATCACCGACAACATGGCTTGTGGGTCAAGGTCGCGCGGATTTTCAATACGTTCGGGCCGCGCATGCACCCGGCAGACGGCAGGGTTGTCTCAAATTTCATCGTGCAAGCGCTTCGTGGTGAACCGATAACCATTTTCGGCGACGGCTCACAGACAAGGTCGTTTTGCTACGTCGACGACCTGGTGAGCGGCATGCTGCGCCTCATGGATACGGGGCCGGAGGTGACCGGTCCAGTAAACATCGGCAATCCAAGGGAAGTAACGATCAGGCGCTTGGCCGAACTGACGACGCAGATGACCGGATCAGGTTCGGATATAATTTACCGCGATCTTCCGCAAGACGATCCGCGGCACCGCCAGCCCGATATCACCCTTGCCAAAAGGCTTGTCGGCTGGGAGCCGACGGTGACTTTGGAAGCCGGGCTGCAACAGACGATCGACTATTTCAAAGCCCTGCTGCCGAAGGTTTCCACAAACTCGCCTTGACCCGGCACCGCAGTGCAACCGTCAAGTCTGACCGATCACCGTCGTGGTAGCGACGCCTTTTGCAGTCGACTCCGGTAGGCTTGAAGTTTTTTGAATTCTAATTATTTTAAGCTTGAAATTATTTGAAGAACCATGGCGCTTCATCCGTCCGAGCCGGGACACCGGCATTTGGCGGAGAGCAGAAGGAGGAGGAAGATTTGCCGTCGTTCCGGGATAAAACTCCATGAACACAGCACGATTTTCCGAGAGTGTCACAGGCAAGATCGTCGATGGCGTTCTCGTCGTCACGATCGAAAATCCGCCGGTCAACGCGCTGTCCTTCCATGTCAGGGCCGGACTGATGGCTGCGCTTGGGCGTGCGGCGTCGGATGAAGTGTCTGCCGTGGTGCTGACCGCCATTGGGCGCACCTTCATCGGTGGCGCCGATATCAAGGAATTCGGCAAGCCCGCTGTCTCGCCCACACTGCCTGACGTGATCGAAGCGATCGAGAGCTTCGCCAAACCGATCGTGGCGGCAGCAGGCGGCGCGGCGCTCGGCGGCGGCTGCGAGATTGCGCTGGCCTGCCACTACCGGGTGGCCAGCAAGGCGGCCAGCTTCAGCCTGCCCGAGGTCAAGCTCGGGTTAGTGCCTGGGGCCGGCGGAACCCAACGCCTGCCCCGCCTCATCGGCACGGTCGCCGCAATTGACCTGATCGGCACGGGTCGGCCCGCAAATGCCGACGAAGCGCTCGCTCTCGGTCTGATCGATACCATTGCCGACGATCTTCCCGAAGGCGCGCTCGACGTCGCCCGCCATCTCGTCGGCCAACCGCTGCGGCCCACGGGCGCGCTTTCCGTCCCGCGCTCGCAACCTGAGGCCGACGCGGCAGCCGCAAAGAAGGTGCTTTCCCGCAGCCGTGGACAGATCGCGCCTGCAGAAGCCGTGAGACTGGTCCGGGCTGCGTCCACGGCCAAACTTGAGGACGGTCTTGCGGACGAACGCGCGACCTTCCTGCGCCTCCGGGATTCTCGCGAAGCGGCAGCGTTGCGCCACGTCTTCTTTGCCGAGAGGCAAGCCAGCAAAGTCGACAGGCTGGAGGGTGTCACGCCTCGCAAGGTCGAGACCGTCGGTATCGTCGGAACCGGCCTGATGGGTGCAGGCATCGCGGTCTCGGCCTTGAATGCCGGCTATGGCGTAATCGGCGTCGAGCAGACGGACGACGCCGCGGCAAAAGGATACGCGCGTATCGCCGGCCTTCTCGACAAGTCAGTCCAATCCGGCCGTCTCACCGATCATGCGCGCAGGGAGGCGCTGAGCCGGTTTGAAGCGGCCAGCGAAGCCGACAGGCTGGCGCAGGCCGATCTGGTCATCGAGGCGGTGTTCGACGATCTCGCGGTAAAAACCGACCTCTTCCGGACGCTTGATCGCATCGTCCGCCCGGACGCCATCCTTGCGACCAACACCAGCTACCTCAACCCCAACGAGATCGCCTCGGCAACCGCCAGGCCCGAGCGGATCGTCGGCCTGCATTTTTTCTCGCCGGCCAACGTCATGCGGCTCACCGAAGTGGTGGATTGCGCGGCGACGGCGCCCGACGTGCTCGCCTCGGCTATCGCCTTCGTCAGAAAGCTCGGCAAGCTGCCTGTCGTGTGCGGCGTTACCGAGGGTTTCATCGGCAACCGCATCTATTCCGCCTACCGCCGCGAGGCGGAGTTCATGGTGGAGGATGGCGCAGCACCCGATGAGGTGGATGCCGCGCTGGAGGCCTGGGGCTTCCCGATGGGGATCTTCGCGGTCAACGATATGGCTGGGCTGGAGATAGCCTGGGCGCGGCGCAAGCGACAGGCGGCGATGCGCGATCCGCAAGCACGTTATGTTGAAATCGCCGACCGGCTGTGCGAGGCCGGCCGCTTCGGCCGCAAGACCGGGCGCGGCTGGTACGATTATTCGGACGGCGAACGCAGGAGCGACCCGCAAGTAACGGCGCTGATCGAGGCCGTGCGAGCGGCCAACGGCATCGTGCCGCGCCGCTTTTCGTCCGATGAGATCGTCACGCGCTTACTGGCGGCAATGGCCGAAGAGGGCAAGGCATTACTCGCCGAAGGCATCGCGGCGCGTGCCTCCGACATCGATCTGGTGATGATCAACGGCTATGGCTTCCCGGCCCACAAGGGCGGGCCGATGTTCCGCGCCGGAGAGGTTTAAGGACCAGCTACGACAGCTTGGCTACGACGGCGCGCAACGCCTGGCCGAAACGCCTGACCTCGTCGACCGTGTTGTAATGGACCAGCGAGGCGCGGATGGCGCCGCTGTCCATCGACAGGTTGAGACGCTTCATCAACCGGGGCGCATACATATGGCCGTCGCGGATGCCGATCTGCATCTCAGCCATTTCCTCGACGATCCGCTGCGGCGACAGCTTGCCGATGTTGAAGCAGAAGGTCGGCACGCGCTCGTTGATGCGGGTCTCTTCCGAAACCCCGTAAATGGTCGCGCCGCAAGCTTTGAGCACCGCGAGCATCTCACGCGCCAGGAGCACTTCGTAGTCGCGGATAGCGCCCATGCCGGCAACGATGTTGTCGCGCCGCGAGCGGTTGTTGGAGGGCGCCAGATTGCGGCCGATCAGTTCCAGGTACTGCACCGCGGCATCCATGCCTGAGACGTTCTCGTAGATGAAGGTGCCGGCCTCGACCTTGTAAGGCGGCTCGTCGGGGATGAAATCCTCGCGGAAGGTCGGCAGCCGCTTCAGCGTTTCGAAGCGGCCCCACAGAAAGCCCATATGCGGCGAGAAATTCTTGTAGCCGGAGCAGACGAGATAGTCGCAGTCCCAGGCCTGCACGTCGATCAGCCCGTGCGGTCCGTAATGCACGCAGTCAAGGAACACTTCGGCGCCGGCCGCATGCGCGATCGCGGCCACCGAAGCGACGTCGACGACCGAACCGATCGAATGCGCGGTCACCGTGCAGGCGACGAGACGGGTGCGATCGGAAACCAGCGGCTTGAGGTCGTCGACATGCAGGTTGCCGTCCTCGCGCATGCGCCACCATTTGAACTTCGCTCCGGCGGGCTCCAGCGCCAGCCACGTGGCGATGTTGGCGTCGTGGTCCATATCGGTGATGACGATCTCGTCGCGCTCTGTGTCCTTGGCCAGCATCTGGCCGATGCCGAGGCTGACCAGGCGAATGAACGAGGTGGCGTTCATGCCGAAGCAGATTTCCGACGGACTGTAGGCGTTGATCAGCAAGGCCACGCTCGTCCGAGCATCCGCAACCGATTGGTCGACCGTGACCGAGCGCCCATAGCGACCACCACGCTGCACATTGTGCGAGACCAGGTGATTGGTCACCGCGTCGAGCACGCTCTGCGGGATCTGCGCGCCGGCGGCGTTGTCCATGAAGATGAAATCACCGGCGCGCTGCAAGGCTGGAAACATGGCGCGGATGGTGTCGACCGGAAAGCCGCCGGCGGCTTGGGAATTGCTCAACTGTATCTCCTGCGAATGGCTTGGGAAGCGGGACGGTTGATGAGGTCAGCGCGTCTTCTCGGTCTTGAAGCGGTCTTCGAGCAGGCTGACGAGGCGGACCATCGGCCAGAGGAAGATGAGATAGACCAAAGCGGCGCCGATCAGCGGCGAGGGATTGGCATAGAGCGACTGCGCGTTGGTCGCTTCCTTCAACAGTTCAGGCAGCGCAACGGTGGAAGCGAGCGACGTGTCCTTGAACATCGAGACGCAATTGCTGGTCATCGGCGGGATGACGACGCGGATCGCCTGCGGCAGCACCACCTTGCGCAAGGTCAAAAGGAAAGGCAGGCCGAGCGCCTGTGCTGCCTCGAATTGGCCTTTCGGAATGCTCTCAATGCCGGAGCGGAACACTTCTGCTGAATAGGCCGACATGATGATGGCGAACGCCGTCACGGCGGAGGCCCAGGACGACAGACGGATGCCGAGGAAGGGCAGCGCATAATAGATCAGGATCAGCACCACCAGCACCGGCAGGGCGCGGAAGATGTCGGTGTAGCCGACCGCCAGCCAGCGCAGCGGCTTCGGCGCATAGAGCCGCAACAGGCTGATCCCCAGGCCGATGGGAATGCCGATGCCGATACTCAAAATGCCGAGCAGCAGCGTGTTCAGGAAGCCACGCAACAGCGCCGGCAGGCTGGACATGATCACGTCAGGATTGAAGAAGGTGTCGATCAGCGACATGGGAGCGTTCCCGAACCCCAGAGCAAAGGATGCTCAAGTTAAAACCAATCGACCTTGCCTCCGATGAGGCTATCCGTGCGGCAGCAGGCGCCGGAGCGTGAAATGAATCGTGCCGGCCCGGGAGCCGGCACGATTCAGTGCATTGCCGGTCAGGCCTTGGGCAGCGGCATTTCCTTGACCGTCGAGGAATCGGCTG
The DNA here is from genome assembly GCF_057786095.1 of Mesorhizobium sp. P160219. Classification (NCBI taxonomy): domain Bacteria; kingdom Pseudomonadati; phylum Pseudomonadota; class Alphaproteobacteria; order Hyphomicrobiales; family Phyllobacteriaceae; genus Mesorhizobium; species Mesorhizobium sp. P160219. Next base: position 2,425,445 of record NZ_JBYNWG010000001.1, on the reverse strand, counting down.
GCGCGTCGCTGCCGAACCACTTCTTGTGGATCGCGGCCAGCGTTCCGTCCTTCTTCATCGCGGTCAGCGCGTCGTTCAGCTTGCCGAGCAGCGGATGGTCCTTGCTCATCATCAGGCCGTACTGTTCGCCGGTCTTGATGCGCTGCTTGACCTTGAGGTCCTTCATCTTGGTGAAGGAGTATTCCATGCCCGGAATATCGCTGACGGCGGCGTCCACGCGGCCCGCGCTGAGGTCGAGCAGCAGGTTCTGCTGCGTGTCATAGCCCTTCACGTCGCTGTAGCCGTCAGCCTCCTGATGCGCCTTGACCCAGGTCTCGCCGGTCGAGCCTGAAAGCACGCCGACGATCTTGCCCTTGAGGTCGGCCTCGGTGTTAACAGCGCTATCGGTCTTCGTCGCAATGCCCATGTCGGAGTCATAATAGGGCTGGGTGAAGGACAGCGTTTTCAGTCGCTCCGGCGTGATGGTGATCGAGGAGATCGCGACATCGATGCGGTTGGAACTGACAGCCGCGAACAGCGCCTGGAAGCCGAGGTCGGCAATGTCGGTGGTCATGCCGGCACGCTTGGCCGCTTCGTTGACGATGTCGACTTCAAAGCCCTCGAACGTGCCGCTCTCGTTCTTGTATTCGAAGGGCGGATTGGTCGGGTAGGCGCCGACATTGAGCACATCGGCGGCAAAGGCGGTGGCCGGGCCGGCAGCGATGCCGATCGTGGCGGCGAGAAGAAGCAGGTTGCGACGAGTGAAGCTCATTTTGTGTTCCCTCTGGTTGTGATCGGGCGGGTTTGCTCCCGCACGGTTTGTTGCCGTCCCACCTCCCAGCGGGGCGTCAATTCATGGCGGCGACCATGCGCTCGAGCGCGGTCGCTATCTGGTCGCGTTCACGGCACACGCACATCCGCAGGAAGGCCGCTGCCGAATTTCCAAAGAGGTGGCCGGGAGCCAGCCCGACGCGCGCCGTCTCCAGTATCCTGGCGCAGGCCTGCCGGGCGTCGCTTTCGCCGTCCATGGCAAAGAAGGCATACATGCCTCCGCGCGGTTTCGTCGGCAGGATGATGCCGGGAATCTGGGCCAGCCTGTCATAGGCAAGGTCGAGGCCGGTTTTGATCCGCTGCCTGATCTCCTCGACCAGCGGCTCGCCTTGGCGGATGGCGGCGACAGCGCCTGCCTGGATAGGCGCGGCGGTGCCGCTGTTGGTGTACTGCGTCATGGCGCCAAGCTGGTCGGCCACCCCCGACGGATGCGTCAGCCAGCCGATGCGCCAGCCGGTCATCGCCCACGCCTTCGAAAAACTGTTGACCGACAGCACCCGGTCGCCATCCTCGGCGATCTGCAGGATGGAAGGAGCAACATTGCCGTCGAAATAGAGCCGGCCATAGACCTCGTCGGAGATGATCCAGATGCCGGTGCGCCGGCTGAAGTCGAGCAGCGCCTGCATCTCCTCGCGCGACGCGGTCCAGCCGGTCGGGTTGGACGGCGTCGACAGGAAGATCGCGCGTGTGCGCGCATCGCAAGTGGCGAACAGCCGGTCGAGATCGAGATGCCAGTCGCCCTTGAAGTCGAGCGAAAACGGCCTTGGCTCGCCGCCGATCAGATGGATGGCGTTGTGGATGTTGGGCCATTGCGGCGCGACATAGACGACGTTGCTGCCGGTATCGACCAGCAGTTCCAGCGCCAGGTACAGCGCCTGCATGCCGCCAGGCGTGACCGTGGTGCGCGCAATCGGGATCGTCCGGCCGTGAATGCGCGTTTGGTATTCCGACAGCGCCTCGTTCAGTAGGGGGTGCCCACGCATGTTAGGGACGTAGAACGTCTGGCCTTCATCGAAGGCGGCCTTCGCCGCGTCGCGGATGAAAGCGGGCGTCACCATGTCGCCTTCGCCGTACCAGAGCGCGATCACGTCGCCCAGTTCTCGGGCGCGCACGGCAAGGTTGGCAATGTTTTCGGTGTGCAGGTCACGGATCTGGGCACGTACGCCGTCGAAAGCATAACGCGCGCTGGACGATGACTGGGGCAGTATGAACGACAAGGACTGAAACCCCTCCCACCCGGAGCACCGCGACGGACTGCCCGGCAAGCCCCACCGGCACGACAGTCGCCATCGAGTTTGGATGCTATCCAATGTGCTGCGCTTTTCAAGGAAAAAGTTTTAAGCTTAAAAAGTTTTTGCCCGATCCCGCCCGTCTACCGCAGCTCGGCGCGCGCAGCGGTGCAGTTGGCCGCAGCGCCGGCGCCAAGAAACATCGTATCGCTGGCCAGCACGAAGAAGCTCGCGCCGATAGCGGCCCACTGGCTGATCGTCTGTGGGCTGGCGCAAAATATACCCGATGTCCTGCCATGCGCGACGGTCGCGCGGATGATCCTTGTGATCGCCTCATTGAGCTTGTCCACGCCTTTGGGCCCGATCGCATCGATCGACACGGAGAGATCGCCGGGGCCGACGAAGACCACATCGATGCCGTCTATGGCCGCGATCGCCTCGATGTTGGCCAGCCCCTCCGATGTCTCGACCTGGACCGCGACGACCACCCTGTCATTGGCCGCGGCCAGATATTCGGGAATGCGATAGCCATAGCCGGCCGCGCGGCCAGGCCCGACGCCGCGCTCGCCCAGCGGCGGATAGCGCGAGGCTTTCACCGCCGCCTCGGCCTGAGCAGCGGTCGAGACGCGCGGCACGAGCACGCCTTGTGCGCCGCTGTCGAGCGCCGCCTGGATAGCTTCCGGCGCATGACCGGGAACACGCACCATGGCCGGCACGCGATGCACGTCGGCCGCGCGCACCATGGTTTCGATCGTGTCGCGCGCGATCTGGGTATGTTCCCAGTCGATGCAGACGAAGTCGAGGCCGGTGAGCGCCATCACTTCGACGGCGACGGGATGGGGAATAGCGGCGAAGGAGCCGACGAGATTGGTCTTGCCGATGCACTTCTGACGGAACGCGCTCATATCCATCCCCTTTTCCCCTCCAAATTCATATCCGCAATCGGCGGCGAGGCGAAGCTATTTCAGGCTTGAAATATTTTTGCGCGGGCCTAGCGTGTCGGTCTCCCGCCACGAGTTCCCATGATGATCAAAACGCATCCCCTGCACGGCTCGAACAAACTGAAGCTCGGCGTCTTTTCGACCAATGCCGATGGCGGTCTGGCCATCACCGATGTGCCGGAACGCTGGACGGCAAGCTGGCAGGACAATCTGACGGCGGCGCAGACCGCCGACCGCGCCGGGCTGGAATTTATGCTGCCGATCGCGCGCTGGCGTGGCTTTGGCGGCCGCAACAAGGTGCGCGAATGGTCGTTCGAGACCTTCACCTGGGCGGCAGCGCTGGCGGTGGCCACCGAGCAGATCGGCCTGTTCATGACCGTGCATGTGCCGCTGGTGCATCCGCTCTATGCCGCCAAGGCGCTGGCAACTGTCGACCATATCAGCCATGGCCGCGCCGGTCTCAACATCGTCTGCGGTTGGAACCCGAAGGAATTCGGCATGTTCGGCACGCCTTTGGTCGAAAAGGGCTACGACCAGGCCGCCGAATGGATCGAAATCCTGGAAAAGCTTTACGCCTCGGACCAGCCTCTGGACTATGAAGGCCCCTACTATCGGCTGAAGGAAGCGGTCAGCCGGCCGGCGAGCCTGCAGGTTCCACGCCCGGTGACCATGAACGCGGCTTTCGGTGGCCCGGGCCGCGATTTCGCCGCCGCCCGATGCGATTATCTGTTCACCACCTTTTCGGAAATGGGCGATGCCGGCAAGCATGTCGCCGACATCAGCGAGCGGGCCGACAAGGTTGGCCGCAATGTCGGCGTCTACACGGTGGCGCATGTCGTCTGCCGACCAACCATGGAAGAGGCGCAGGCCTACTACACGCGCTATGCCGTCGATCTGGCCGACCACGATGCGGTCGATGCCCATATGGCCGGCAAGAAGGAGTTCTCGCAGTCGCATGACCCGCATGCCTATGACCGCTACCGGCAGCGTTTCGCCGGCGGCGCCGGCACCTACCCGCTGGTTGGAACGCCGGAGACGATCGCCGCCGAGATGGCTGCCATTGCCGGGCATGGCTACCAGGGCATCGCGCTGTCGTTCGTCAACTACACCAGGGAACTGCCCTATTTCTGCGACCATGTGCTGCCGCTGCTCAGGCAGGCGGGGCTGCGCGGCTGATTATTCCGGAATGACGGCGGTTGCCTGAATTTCGATCTTGGCGCGATCTTCCACCAGCGCCACCACCTGCATGGCGGCCATCGCTGGGAAATGCCGGCCGATCACCTCGCGATAGGCCTCGCCTATACCCTTGAGATTGCCGAGATATTCGGCCTTGTCGGTGAAATACCAGGTCATCGTGGTGATGTGCCGTGGCTCCGCGCCGGCTTCCGCCAGCACGGCGACGATGTTTTGCAGCGTCTGCCGCACCTGGCCGGCGAAATCGTCGGTCTCGAACTGGCACTGCCCGTTCCAGCCGACCTGTCCGCCCACGAAGACGAGCCTGCCGCGCGCGGCAATGCCGTTGGCGTAGCCGACCGGTTTCGCCCAGCCCTCCGGCTGCAGGATCTCGTGCATTTTCAAGCCTCCCCGGTATTCTTAAAGATCAATCTCAAATCAAATACATCGCCGTCAGGCCGCACCCATCACCTGCCGTGCGATCACCACCTTCTGCACATCGGATGCGCCCTCGTAGATGCGTAGCGCGCGGATCTCGCGATAGAGGCTCTCGACGATATGGCCCTTGCGGACGCCGTCCCCCCCATGCAGCTGCACAGCCTTGTCGATCACCTCTTGCGCCTTGTCGGTGGCGAACAGCTTGGCCATCGCCGCCTCGCGGGTGACACGAGCCGCGCCCATGTCCTTGGTCCAGGCAGCGCGGTAGACCAGCAGCGCTGCGGCATCGATGTCCAGCGCCATGTCGGCGATATGGCCTTGCACCATCTGCAGCTCTGCCATCGGAGCGCCGAAAAGTTTGCGCTCGGCCACCCTGCTGATGCTTTCGTCCAGCGCCCGGCGGGCAAAGCCGAGTGCCGCCGCGCCGACCGTCGAGCGGAACACGTCAAGCACCGACATGGCGATGCGGAAGCCGTCTCCCGGTTTGCCGATCAGCGCCGAAGCCGGCACCCGCACCTGATCGAAGGAAAGCCGCGCCAGCGGATGCGGAGCGATCACCTCAAGGCGCTCGGCGATGCCAAGCCCCTTGGTATCAGCGGGTACGAGAAAGGCGGAAAGTCCCTTGGCGCCCGGCGCCTCGCCGGTGCGGGCAAAGACGACGTAGAGATCGGCGATGCCGCCATTGGAAATCCAGGTCTTCTCGCCGCTGAGGATATAGAAGTCGCCATCGCGGATCGCCGTCATTTCGGTGTTGGCGACATCCGACCCGGAGCGTGGCTCCGAAAGCGCGAAGGCCGAGATCGCCTTGCCGGCCGTGGTCTTTGCCAGCCATTGCTGCTGGTCAGGCGTGCCGAACAGGCTGAGCGCGCCGGTGCCGAGCCCCTGCATGGCGAAGGCAAAGTCGGCCAACCCGTCATGGCGCGCCAGCGTCTCGCGCATGATGCACAAAGTGCGGACATCGAGCGGTCCCGGATTGTCCGTATCGAGCGCCGTCGGCTTCAACCAGCCGTCGCGGCCAAGCTTGGCCACCAGCTCGCGGCAGGCGGCATCGACGTCATGGTGATCGACCGGCAGGTTCCTGGCGCACCATGCTTCCAGCCTTTCGGCCAATTCGCGGTGGCGATCTTCAAAGAACGGCCAGTTGAGGAAACTCCTGTCAGCCATCAATTGCCCTCGAACACCGGTTTTTTCTTGGCGACGAAGGCCTTGTAGGCGCGCTCGAAGTCACGCGTCTGCATGCAGATCGCCTGCGCCTGCGCTTCCGCTTCGATCGCCTGGTCGAGGCCCATCGACCATTCCTGGTTCAACTGCGTCTTGGTGATGCCGTGCGCGAAGGTCGGGCCGGAGACGATGCGCGCCGCCATCTCGAGCGCGTCGGCCTCGAGCACTGCGGCATCGGCCAGCCTGTTGTAGAAGCCCCAGCGCTCGCCTTCCGCAGCCGTCATCGTGCGGCCGGTGTAGAGCAATTCGGCGGCACGGCCCTGGCCGATGATGCGCGGCAGAATCGCGCAGGCGCCCATGTCGCAGCCGGCAAGGCCAACGCGGGTGAACAGGAAGGCGGTCTTGGCCTCCGGCGTGGCGATGCGGATGTCGGCGCTCATGGCGATGATGGCGCCGGCGCCGACCGCGACACCGTCGATCGCCGCGATGATCGGCTTGCCGCAGTTGAGCATCGCCTTGACGAAATCGCCGGTCATGCGGGTGAAGGCAAGCAACTCCTTCATGTCCATCTTGACCAATGGGCCGATAATGTCGTGGACATCGCCGCCCGAGCAGAAATTGCCGCCATTGGACAGAAACACCACGGCGTCGACGTCGTCGGCATAGACGAGGTCGCGGAATGTGTCGCGCAGTTCGGCATAGCTGTCGAAGGTCAGTGGATTCTTGCGCTCCGGCCGGTCTAACCGCACCCTGGCGATCCTGCCTTCGACCTCCCACAGGAAGTGCTTCGGCTTGAGGCCGGCCATCGAACTCATTCGCGTCCCTCCCAGTTGCTGCGGAACGAGGTCAGCATGCCGGTCAGCCGGCGCGCATCCTCCTCGCTGACCTTGGCCAGCAATTCGCCGATCCAACCCTCATGCGCCGCGGCCATTGTGGCAAAGGATCTGGAACCCTCATCGGTCAGTCGCACCATGGATGTGCGGCGATCGCCATTGCGGCGCGCGCGCGCGACCAGGCCTTCCGAAACCAGCCGGTCGACAATGCCGGTGACATTGCCGTTGGAGACCAGCAGGAAGCGCGACAGATCGCTCATCAGCATGCCTTCCGGCGCGCGGTAGAGGGCGGCCATGACGTCGAAACGCGGCAGTGTCGTATCGAATTCTTTCTTCAGCCGCTCGCGCAGTTCCGCCTCAATCGTGCGCGAGGCGCGCAGCAGCCTGATCCAGAGACGCAGCCGGTCCTTGCCGGGTCCCGACGGCGCGGGCAATGGGCCGGCTACCATGTTTCGCCTCCTGAGATCGAAATCGCTTGTCCGGTAATCGACGCAGCCGCATCGCCGCACAGCCAGAGCACCGTCGCGGCAACTTCCTGCGGCTGGATGAAACGGCCTTGCGGGTTGGTCGAGGCAAGGCTCGCCCGCGCCTGCTCGACTGAGCGGCCGGTCTTTTCGACGACGCGCTGAATGGAGTCCGCCAGCATGTCGGTCTCTACGAAGCCCGGGCAAACGGCGTTGACGGTCACGCCGGATTTCGCCGTCTCGGCCGCCAGTGCCCGCATCAGCCCGACCACCCCATGCTTGGCCGCCACGTAGGGCGCGACATAGGCGTAGCCTTTCAGCCCTGCGGTCGAGGCGACGAAGACGATCCGGCCCGCCTTGCGCGCGGCCATGCCGGCCAGCGCCGGCTTCACCGTCAGGAAGGCGCCGGTCAGATTGACGTCGAGCGTCCGCTGCCAGTCGGCAAGCGAGGTCCTGTGCGCCGGCGTGCTGCCGGCAATGCCGGCATTGGCGACGACGATGTCGAACGGGCCGCGCACGGCTTCCGCTTGCGCGTAGAGCGATGTCACCGCCGCCTCGTTGGCAACATCGGCTGACATGGCGTGGATGCGGTCGTTCTCGCCAGCCACCTTGGCAAGCTCGGCCTCGCGCCGCCCGCATATGGTCACCTCTATGCCGGCCTCGGCCAGCACGAGTGCTATGGCCCGGCCGACGCCGGAGCCGCCGCCAGTGACCAGCGCATGTTTGCCTGAAATCGCCAAGGCCGTCGTCATACTTTCAGCCCCGCCGCCGCATCGCGCTCGGCCAGCCGGTAGATCTGGTCGCGTCCGGGAAGATAGGGATCCGGCCATTTGACCCCACGGTCAGTGAGCCTCACCGCCGCATGCAGCGTCCAGTAGGGATCGGCGAGATGCGGCCGTGCCAGGGCCACCAGGTCGGCGCGGCCTGCCATCAGGATCGAATTGACATGGTCCGGCTCATAGATGTTGCCGACCGCCATCGTCGCCATGCCGACCTCGTTGCGGATACGGTCCGAGAATGGTGTCTGGAACATGCGGCCATAGACAGGCTTGGCGGCAATCGAGGTCTGACCTGCCGAGACGTCGCAGATGTCGACGCCGGCTTCGTGCAGCATGCGCGCGATCTCCACCGCATCGGCCGGCGTCACACCCTCGATGCCGACCCAATCATTGGCCGAAATGCGCACCGAAATCGGCTTTCGCGCCGGCCAGGCGGCGCGCACCGCATGGAAGACTTCCAGGGGATAGCGCATGCGATTTTCCAGCGAACCGCCATACTCATCCGTGCGCTGGTTGGTGACCGGCGTGATGAAGGACGACAGGAGATAGCCGTGCGCGGCGTGGATCTCCAGCATGTCGAAGCCGCAACGATCGGCCATTTCGGTGGAGGCCACGAACTGGTCGCGCACCAAATCCATATCGGCGCGGTCCATGGCTTTCGGCACCTGGTTTTGAGGCGACCATGCAATCGCCGAGGCCGCCATGACCGGCCAATTGCCCGAGGAGAGCGGCACGTCGGTGCCCTCCCAGCCGACACGGGTCGAGCCCTTGGCCCCGGAATGGCCAATCTGGGCGCAGATTTTCGCCTCGGTCTCGGTGTGGACGAAATCGACCAGCCGCTTCCACGCCACCTCATGTTCGGACGCATAGAAGCCGGGACAACCGGGCGTGATGCGTCCTTCCGGACTGACGCAGGTCATCTCGATATAGACAAGCCCGGCGCCGCCCTTGGCACGCTCGGCATAGTGGGCGAAATGCCAGTCGGTCGGGCAGCCATCGACTGCCTTGTACTGCGCCATCGGCGAAACGACGATGCGGTTGTTGAGCTGCATGTCGCGCAGTTTGAACGGCGCGAACATCGGTGCCCGGCGCTGCCTGTTGCCGCCTGCCCCTGCCTGGCGCTGGAACCATTCCTCGGCGCTTTCAAGCCATTTGGCATCGCGCAGCCGCAAATTCTCGTGGCTGATGCGTTGCGAGCGGGTCAGCAGCGAATAATTGAACTGCACCGGATCGAGGCCGAGATAGCGCTCGACCTCCTCGAACCACTCCAGCGAATTGCGCGCCGCCGACTGCAGCTTCAGCACCTCGGTGCGGCGCGCATCCTCATACTTGCGGAAGGCGGCGTCGAGGTCCGGTTCGGTTTTGACATATTCGGCCAGCGCCACCGCGCTTTCCAATGCGAGCTTGGTCCCGGAGCCGATCGAGAAATGTGCCGAGGCCGCCGCGTCGCCCATCAGAGCCAGGTTCTTGTAGGACCAGCGTTCGCACAGCACGCGCGGGAAATTGATCCAGGCCGAACCTCTGATGTGATTGGCATTGGTCATCAGCGCGTGGCCGCCGAGATGTTTCTCAAAGATGCGCTCGCAGACGGCGATGGATTCCTGCTGCGACATGGCGCCGAAGCCGAAGGCAGCCCAGGTCTGTTCGCTGCACTCGACAATGAAGGTCGCTGTCTCGCTGTCGAATTGATAGGCGTGCGCCCACACCCAGCCATGATCGGTCTTCTCGAAGATGAAGGTGAAGGCGTCGTCGAATTTCTGGTTGGTGCCGAGCCAGACGAATTTGCATTTGCGGGTGTCGATGTCGGGCTTGAAGACTTCGACGAAGGTGTTGCGCGCCCTTGAGTTCAGCCCATCGGCGGCGACGACCAGATCATGCGTCTCCATATAGTGCTGAGGGTCGGCGATATCGCTCTCGAACATCAGCCTCACGCCAAGTTCGCGCGCGCGTCGCTGCAGCAGGATCAGAAGCCGCTTGCGGCCGATGCCACAGAAACCGTGGCCCGACGAGACCGTGCGCACGCCGTCATGGATGACGGCGATGTCGTCCCAATAGGCGAAATGCTTCTTGATCCATACAGCGCTGACCGGGTCGTTTTTGGCAAGGTTGTCGAGTGTTTCGGCCGACAGCACGACGCCCCAGCCGAACGTATCGTCGGCGCGGTTGCGCTCAAACACCGTGACCTCGTGGGCGGCGTCCCGCAGCTTCATTGAAATGGCAAAGTAGAGGCCGGCTGGTCCGCCACCGAGAACCGCAACCTTCATCCGTGCGATCTCCTCTTCGCTTGCTGCATATCAAGTATCGCGCCGGAGATAAAATATTTCAAGCTTAAAGTTTCATGTTGGAACGATTGCTGGACACGGGTGGCGCGCCTGCGGGCTGGCCCCGCAAGCGCGCTCTGGAAATTACTTGTCCGGGTTCTTCGGGCTCCACAGCACAGTCTCGGCACCCTTCTCATAGGCCATCCCATCGGGATAGCTGATCGCCTCCAGTTGCAATCCCCATGGCGCCTGGAAATAGAGGATGGTCTGGCCGGCCGCCGGACCTTCCTTGACCGGCAGCGGACCCAACCGCGTCTTCACCCCCTTGCCGTCGAGATAGGCTTTCGCCGCGGCGACATCATCGACATACATGGCAATGTGGAAGCCGCCGATATCGCTGTTCTTCGGAGTCAAATCCTTCTGGTCAGGCGCGGTGTACTTGAACAGCTCGATGTTCGATCCATAACCGCAACGCACCATGGTGACCTGCTCGATGACAGCCTTCGGATCGACGCCCAGAAGATCCTGCATGAAGGTGCCCTTGTCATCGGCGAACGGACCGAACGACATCGCCTTCTTGCAGCCGACGACTTCGGTGAAGAAGTCGACCGCCTGCTTCATGTCGGGCACCGTGATGCCGGTGTGGTCGTGGCCGCGCATGCCGGGGATCGCATCGGCCGAAGCCGTTCCCATCGAGCAGAACAGGATCGCGGCAAGCATCGTGCCGCGGGCTGCGTAATTCATATTACCCTCCGTTCGCGGGCTGATTTTGCCCTCATGCACGTCCGAAGCCCGCTGTTCGGCGTGGGGGGTGAACAGTCCTATGCCGGCGCTTTCGTTGCTGGCCGCAACCAGTCCGCGTCGATCTCAGGCAGTGGGATGGCGGCAAGCAGGTCGCGCGTGTAGGTCTCCTTGGGATTGTCGAACAGCGCATCGGTGGCGCTCGCCTCGACGATCCTGCCCTCGCGCATGACGATCACTTGTTGGCACAGCCGCCGGATGACCGACAGGTCGTGGCTGATGAAGGCGACCGTCAGCCCCATCTCCGCGGCCAGTCTCTCCAAAAGGGTGAGGATCTGCGCCTGCGTCGATACGTCGAGGCCGGAGACGATCTCGTCGGCCAGCACGAATTTCGGCGAAAGCGCCAACGCGCGCGCAATTCCGACGCGCTGGCGCTGCCCGCCCGACAGTTCATGACGATAGCGACTAGCGAAGCTTTGCGGCAGGCCGACGCGATGCAATGCCTCGGCGACGCGTTCCCTAAGCCTGTCGCCAAGCCCATTCTGCTTGAGCGGCGCGGCAATGATGCGGGCGATGGTGCGACGCGGGTTGAGCGACGACATCGGGTCCTGGAAGATCATCTGCAGGTCGCGGCGCAGAGGTCGCAGCTCTGCATCCGGCAGATGGGCGATATCGCGGCCCTCGAAACGGATGCTGCCGACGCTCGGCTCCAGAAGTCTGACAAGCGTGCGGCCGAGCGTCGATTTTCCGGACCCGGATTCACCGACGATGCCGGTCACCGAACCCCTCGGCAAATCGAAGTCCAGGCCTTTCAAAATCTCGGCCAGCGGCGCGCGGCCGATCAGCGGCTTGCGGGTCATGTCGGGCAGCGCCACCTTCAGCCCGCGCACGGAAAACAGCGGCTCAACCATGCGGCCGCCTCCACGCCTGGTCTGCCGCGTCGATCTCAGCGGCAAGCCCGGCCAGCACCGTCTCATCCACCGGCTTCAGCGAGGCAAAGGGATCCGTGTAGCGCGGCGTAGCGGCCATCAATGCCCGCGTATAGGGATGCTCAGGCGCGGCGAAGAGAGCGGCTGTGTCAGCCTCTTCCACCACCTTGCCGGCGTAGAGCACAGACACTTGCTGGCTGATCTTTGCAACGACGCCGAGATCGTGGGTGACGAACAGGATCGCGGTGCCATGCTCGCGCTGCAGCTCGGCGATCAGTCGCAGGATCTGCTTTTGCACGGTAACGTCGAGCGCGGTTGTCGGCTCGTCGGCCACGATCAGCCGTGGCTCGGCGGCGAAGGCGGCGGCGATCAGCACACGCTGGCGCATGCCGCCGGACAGCTCGTGCGGATAGCATTTCAGCACCCGGTCGGGATCGCGGATCTGCACCTCATCCAACAATTGCCGGATACGCTTGTCCGCCTTGTCACCGTTCCAGCCGAGAATGCGCACCAGCCGGTCAGTCATCTGCGGACCGATGCGGCGCGACGGGTTGAGCGCAGTCAACGGATCTTGCGGGATCAGCGCCGTGCGAGCGCCGATCAGCGTGCGCCTTGCCTTGGGCTGCAGCCTGCCGAGGTCTTCGCCTTCGAGCTGCATGGCGCCTTCGACGATGCGCACGCTTGACGGCAGCACACCGAGCACCGCCTTGCCGATCATCGTCTTGCCGGCGCCGCTCTCGCCAACAAGAGCACGCACCTCACCCGGCTGCACGGAGAGCGACACCGACCGCAGCACGCGCTGGCCGTTCGGCAGCACGGCGCTCAGATTGGCAATATCCAGGCAAGCGCTCATCGCAGCACCGGATCGAAGCGTGTCTTCAGCGCCTCACCGAACTGGCTGAACGACAGCACGGTGAGGATCAGCGTGACAAGCGGAAACACCAGCACCCACCAGGCCTGATGGATCGACAGCCGGCCCTCGGCGATGATGCCGCCCCAGGTCGGATCGTCGGTCGAGATCGACAGATTGACGAAGGACAGGATGGCCTCGACGATGACGGCGATGCCCATCTCCAGCGACAGCAGTGCCACGATCGACGGCACCACATTGGGCAGCACCTCGCGCAGCATGATGCCGATGCGGCCATAGCCGGCGATGCGGGCGTTCTCGACATAGTCCATGCGCGACTGGCCCATCGCTTCGGCGCGGATCACCCGGCAAAAGCGCGTCCAGTCGATGATGGCGATGGCGAGGATGACGGAGCTGAGACCAGTGCCGAGCACCGCGACCAGCAGGATGGCGAACAGCACCGGAGGAAATGCCATCCAGACATCGACGATGCGTGAAATGATGCGGTCGGCCCAGCCGCCGAAATAGCCGGCGACCAATCCGAGCGTCGAGCCGACAAGGCAGGCGGCAATCGCCGCAGCGAAGGCGACGATGAAGGCGATTTGGCCGCCGAAGATAAGCCGCGACAAGAGGTCGCGGCCGAGGCTATCGGTGCCCAGCCAATAGCCGGGCTCGGCGCCATCGAGCCAGAAGGGCGGCAGCCGCTCCAGCATCAGATCCTGCGCCAGCGGGTCCTGCGGCGCCACCAGCGGCGCGAAGATCGCGGCCAGCAGCGCCAGCAGCAGCCAGCCGCCGGCCAGCGACAGCCTCGGGCCGAGTCCGCGCCGGGCGATGCATGCCTCATCCATGGCGCAGCCTCGGATTGAGCAGCGCGTACATCATGTCGACGCCAAGATTGATCAGCACGAACAGCAGCGCGAACACCAGCACGATGCCTTGGATCAGCGGCAGGTCGCGGTTGATGACGGCATCGATCGCCATGTTGCCGAGCCCTTCGTAGGAAAACAGCCGCTCGACGATGACCGTGCCGCCGACAAGGAAGGTGAACTGGACGCCGACGAGAGTCAGTGTCGGCAAGGCAGCGTTCTTCAGCGCCTCGCGCAGGATAACCTGCGTTTCCGAAAACCCCTTCACCCGGGCCAGAACGACATAGTCGAGGTCAAGCACTTCCTTCAGCGACTGTTTCAGCAACTGCGCGATGATTGCCGCCAGCGGCAATGCCAAGGCTACTGCCGGCATCAGCATGTGTTTCAGCAGATCCCAGGTCAGGTCGAAGCGCAGCCGAAGCAAGCTCTCGAAGAAATAGAACTGGGTGACGAAGGGCAGATCGAGCTGCGGCGACACGCGGCCGGAGATATCGAAGATCGGCACCAGCACGCCAAACAAAAGGATCAGCACGAGGCCCCACAGGAAATCGGGAATGGAAAGGGCGGCGCCGCTGGCGATATCGATGCCGGCTTCGACCGCCGTGCCGCGCTCGCGGGCTCCGAGGATCGCCGTTGTGCCGCCGAGCCCAACCGCCATGAAGAGCGCGATGATGGCAAGTTCCAGCGTTGCCGGCAAACGATTGAAGACAAGGCTGAGCACATCTTGCCTGAGCGAAATCGAGGTGCCGAAATCGCCCCTGACGACGCCGGACAGCCAGATGAAGAATTGCTGCACGATGGTCTTGTCGAGCCCGTAGAGTGCACGCAGCCGGTCGATGTCGGCATCTGTCGCACCGGGGGGCAGCATCATGGCGATCGGGTCACCAGGCGCGACGCGGATCACGACGAAGACGACGACAGCCACGCCGAACAGCGTGATCAGCATCGTCAGCAGACGGATCAGGAATCGTTGCAGGAGCATTCTGGTGTTGGCCCAGTGCGTTTCTAACGAAGAGCCCCCTCATTCGTCCGCTTCGCGGCCACCTTCTCCCCGAGGGGAGAAGAGGTCACGGACAGCTGAGCTGGTCTCTTCTCCCCAGCGGGGAGAAGGTGGCCCGAAGGGCCGGATGAGGGGGCCGCTCAGCGTAGGGTGGCGCCCACAAGCCGATATCAGGCCGGGGTCATCAGCGCCGGCAGCAGCGCGCCGGACACATGCTGCACCACGTTGACGCCCTTGGCATGCACGATAGGTTGCGCATACTGAATCAGCGGCAGCACATAGGCCTGCTCGGCGATATACTTGTCGACAGCCTTCCAGCCGGCGATGCGCTTGGCCTCGTCCTTCTCGCCCCAGAGCGGATTGATCATGTCGATCAGGTCCTGGCTGTCCCACACCGAGTGCGGGCTCGGCCCATACATGGCAAAACCCGTCGACGTCGTCGGGTCGCCGATGGCGTTGCCCCAATTGTAGAAGGCGGCCGGCGCCAGCTTGTCGGCGGCGCGCAGTTCATAGTGCTTGGCGATCTCGTAGACCTCGATCGTCGCCTCGATGCCGACCTTACGCCACATGCCGACGATCGCCTGGATCATCTCATAATCCTTGGGCTTGAAGCCCTTGGTCGTCTGGATGGTGAACTTGACCGGTTTTTCCGGCGAATAGCCGGAAGCCGCGAGCAGCTCCTTGGCCTTTTCCGGATTGTGCTCGACCTTGATCGAGGCGTCGAAGGCCGTGTACTCCGGGGTCTCCAGCGTAGCGATCGGTTGGCCATAGCCGCGCAGCAGCCGCTTGACCAGAAGCTCCTTGTCCACAGCCATGACGGCGGCCTGGCGGACGTTCTTGTCCAGCATCGCTTCGATGTCGTTGAAGAAGATCATGCCGATGTCGGAAACGGGCTTGCACGAGCCGGCAAGCCCGTCCTTGGCGATCAGCCGGTCATACTCTTCATAGGGGACCTCCAGCGTCACCTGCGAGGAACCGGATTCGATTTCGGCAACGCGGCTCGCCGCATCAGTGACGAACTTGATCGTCACATTCTCGAAGGCCGGCTTGTCGCCCCAATAGTGCGGGTTGGCCTTCAGTCGGAGGAAAGCATTTCGCTCGAATTTTTCCACCATGTAAGGGCCGGTGCCGATCGGCGCCTTCTCGAAACCTTCGGCGCCGACCTTCTCATAATAGGCCTTCGGCAGGATGTAGCCGGTCAGGAACGACATCCATTTAAAGTAGACCGGATCGAACTGCACGACGTCGCCGGTGATCTTGTTGCCGTCGATCTTGAAATTGTTGACGTTCTTCCAGACGAACTGGATCGGATTGCCGGTCTTTTCGTCGCCCGCCCGCTGCAGCGACCAGACCACGTCCTCGGGCGTGAAGGGCGAGCCGTCATGCCAGGTCACGCCTTCGCGCACCGTCATCGTCACCTTGGTGCGATCCTCGTTCCAGCCCCATTCGGTGAGCAGGCCAGGCGCAAAGGACAGGTCCGGCTTTTGCGGAATGAACTGGTCGAACACTGACTGGTAGAGGCCCTGGATCGTCGGGTTGACGGCCGAGGGTCCGGTGGTCGGATCCCAGGACGGCAGGTTGACGTTATAGGCGATGGTCAGCTCGCCCGCTGCCGCCTTGGCGATCTCAGGCAGGCCGATCGCCGCCACCCCAAGTGCCGCGGCACTGTATCCCAGCAATTCTCGTCTGTTGATTGTCATGGTCGTTCCCCTTGTTGGTTTTGTTGTCTTTGCGCGGCACTATCAGTTTATCGATCCGGGCTTCGTGGGCAGCAGCGCCTTGCCTCTCGTCGCCTTCATGAAATCTTGCGAGCTACCTCCCGCCAAGCTGTTGCGCGAGCATGAAGCCGGAGGCCGCGCCGGTGCCGGCGCCGGGCCATGTCGCGGCGCCTATGAGATGCAGATTGCCGACCGGCGTGTTCCAGCCGGCATAACCGCGCGCCGGGCGGAACAGGAAATTCTGTGCCAGATGGTGGCTGCCGCAGACCTGGTCGCCACCGACGAGATTGGGGTTCTCACGCTCGAGGTCGATTGGCGAGAACACTGCACGGCCGAGGATTTTCGCGTGCAGTCCGGGTGCGTAGATCTCGATGGTGTCGAGCACGCGTTCGGCATAGACGTCCTTGACCTGATCCCAATGCGCGGGCGCGATCTTGCCGGCCGCATCGCCCAGGATTTCGGCGGGCAGCATGCGCACCTGCACCCACAGCACATGCTTGCCCTGCGGCGCGCGTGACGGATCGACCGCTGTCGGCTGGCCGACGACCAGCACCGGTTGGTCCGGCAGCATGCCCGCCATCGCCTGCTGATAGGTGCGCGACATCGCGTCGAGCGAGGGCGACAGATGCACATAGGCGAACTGCCGCAGCTCGGCCCCGGCGCGCCAGTCCGGCAGGTCGTCGAGCGCCAGATGGATCATCATCGTGCCCGGCGCGTGCCGGAACTTCTGCATAGCCGTGTCGAAGCCGGTGTCGCCGGAACCGTTGGGCAGCAACTTGCCGGTCAGCGCCCTGGGCGCGACCCCGGCAATGACCGCCTTGCTTGCCGTATGCGTCTCACCGGAGGCGAGCCGGACGCCGGTCGCCTTGCCGCCGGAAACGGTGATTTCGGCAACCTCTGCCCCGGTAACGATCTTGCCGCCCGCCGAGGTGACCATACCTGCCAGCGCCCGGATGATCGTGTCGGCGCCGCCCTTGCCCAGCACCATGCCAAAGGTCTGGTTGGCCATCGATTCCAGATAGGGGAACACGGCGCCGCCGGCGATGTCGGGTGCAAAGTCGAGATGCATGCCCCAGGTGGCGAGCGTTGCCCGCACATGCGCAGACTCGAAATTTTCCTCCAACCAGGCGCGAGGCGATGACAGCAAAAGCCGACCGGTGTCGAGCGCGCCTGAGATACCCTTCTTGCGCCACAGGTTCCAGGCGGTGCCGGCAAGCGCACGCACACTCATCGGCGAGCCCAGCAGCCGGAACAGATGCTCGGCCTCATCAGGGAATGCGGCAACGAGCTTGCGCCACGTCTCGGCATCGGCAGCGGAGAACGCGGCCATGCGCGTGGCGGTCTTTTCCAGGTCGTTGCTGACGCCGAACCAGCGTCCGTCTGGGAAGGCGCTGGCGAAACAATCGGCGACCGGCGCGAACTCCAGCCCGTGGGTTTTCAATTCATTTGCATATTTCCGGTGGAAGGCGGAGCCGGCGAACAGGCTCAGATTCATCGCACCGAAATCGTGGCGGAAGCCGGGAAGCGTATATTCGTGTGTCTGGACGGCGCCGCCGATTGCTGCACTGCGCTCGAAAATCCCGGTTTTCCAGCCCTTGAGTGCCAGATGCGCAGCGCATGCCAGACTGTTGTGGCCCGCCCCGACAAAGATGGCGTCGAACTCGCTCACGCCCCGTTCCCATTTCCTTTATGCTTAAAGATAATTGCAGATGCATATGTTTTCGTCTAGTAGGATATTAAGGGCCGAGACGAGCCTTGATCTTCACCAGAAAGAGGGAACTTCAGACCATGGACACGCAAAAACTCCTCGGCGAAGTCGCCGGCCAGCTGCTTTCAGGCGCCATCAGGGTGGTCGACCTCTCTGCGCAACTCGGACCCGACACGCCTCTTATCAAGCTGCCGCCGGAGCTTGCCGTCGACACGCCAAAGGTCGAGATCCATAACATCTCCCGTTATGACAAGAACGGCCCGTGGTGGGCATGGAACTGGCTGAAGCTTGGGGAGCATTCGGGCACGCATTTCGATGCGCCGCAGCATTGGATCAGCGGCAAGGATTATCCGGACGGCGCCACCGACACCATTCCGGCGCAGAACTTCGTCGGCCCGGTCAATGTCATCGACTGCTCGAAGGAAGCCGCCGCCGATCACGATTTCCTGCTCACCGTCGACCACATCAAGGCGTGGGAAGCCAAGCATGGCGCCATCAACGCCGGCGAGTGGGTGGTGATGCGCACCGACTGGTACAAACGCAACGGTTCGGAAGCCGAATTCCTCAACGCCAACGAAACCGGCCCGCATACGCCAGGTCCCACAGCCGAAGCCATCCAGTTCCTGATCAGCAAGGATATCAAGGGCTGGGGCTCCGAGACCATCGGTACCGATGCCGGCAAGGCCGGCGGCATGGAGCCGCCATTTCCGGCCCACACGCTGATGCACAAGGCGAACCGCTATGGCCTCGCCAGCCTCTGCAACCTCGACCAGTTGCCTCCGAAGGGCGCCATCCTGATCGCCGCACCGCTCAAGATCGAACATGGCACCGGCAGCCCGATCCGCGCGCTGGCGCTTGTATCCAACGGCTAGGTGAAAGCACGCCAAGGTGAGCCAGCCGGATCACATCATCGTTGGCAGCGGCATCAACGCGCTGGTCTGCGCGGCGATGCTCGGCGGCAAAGGGGCGCGTGTGCTCGTCCTCGAGCGCAATGACCGCATCGGCGGCTGCGTGCGTACCGAGGAGATCACCGCTCCCGGCTTTATCCATGACGTGATGGCAACCACCTTCGTGCTGTTCATCACCTCGCCGGCTTTTGCGGCGTTGGGCGGCGATCTCGCCAGGCACGGGCTGGAATTCTGCCACACCGGCACGCCAACCGGCGTGCTGCGGCCGGACGGCAGTCATGCAGTGCTCACCACCAACCGCGCCGCCAATGTCGCGGCAATCAATGCGATTGCCGCCGACGATGGCGACCGGCATGCGGACGATGTCAGCGGCATCGAGCGCAATGCCGGCCTGTTGTTCGGCCTGCTCGGCGGCAGCCTGTGGTCCTATCCGACGGCGAAACTGCTGGCCGGCGATGCCTGGCGGCGCAGCCCACGCGGCCTTGCCACCTTTCTCGGCGAAGCACTGGTGCCGGCGCGCAGCTGGCTGGAAAGCACCTATCGGTCCGAGACAATCCGCGCGCTGTGGGCGCCCTGGGTGCTGCACGCCGGGCTCGGACCGGAAGACGCCTTCTCAGGGCAGATCGCCAAGGTCATTGCCTTCGCGCTGGAAGCGGCCGGGGCGCCGATCGTCAAGGGTGGAGCGAAGACCCTGCTCACCGCCTTCGAAGCTCTGATAAGGGAACGTGGTGGCGACATCCGTACCGCCGCCGATGTCGCCTCGATCGTCCAGAGCGGTGGCCGCGCGACCGGCGTACGGCTCGCCTCGGGCGAAACGATTACAGCAAACAAGAGCGTCATCTGTTCGGTCACGCCGACGCAGCTTTACCACCGGTTGCTCGGCAGCGAGGCTCCCAAGGCGGATGTCGAAGCGACACAGAAATATCGCTACGGCAAAGGCAATTTCCAGATTCACTATGCGCTGAACAAGCCGCCGGCATGGCGCGGTGATGGCCTGGACCAGGTGGCATTGTTGCACCTGACGCCGGGGCTCGATGGCGTCTCGAAAGCCTGCAACGAGGCGGCGCGCGGCATGCTGCCCGAAGTGCCGACCATCTGCGTCGGCCAGCCGCATGCGCTCGATCCGTCGCGCTGCCCGGAGGGCAAGGCGATCCTGTGGCTGCAACTGCCCGAGGCGCCCAGGCACATCAAGGGCGACGCCGCAGGCGCGCTGCATGCACCGGCTGGCGGCCGCTGGACCGACGCGCTGCGCGAGGCCTATGCCGACCGCGCGGAGGCGATCCTCGCCAGCCACATCGACGGCTTCAAGGATAGCGTCATTGCGCGCCGCGCCTATTCGCCGGCCGATCTCGAAGCGATGAACATCAACCTGGTCGGCGGCGACCCCTATGGCGGCTCGTCGACTATCGACCAGTCGTTCCTCTGGCGGCCGTTCAAGACCAGCCGCAACCATCAGACCGGCATCAAGAACCTCTACCATATCGGCGCCTCGACCCATCCAGGCGCGGGCCTCGGTGGCGGTTCCGGCTTTCTCCTGGCGGGGAGGCTGTGATGGAGCAGAAGGTTCTGGAAAAGCGCCAGCACATCTCGACCCTCGGCCAGATCGGCCTGCAGCAATTCGCGCCCTATCTGATGAACCGCATCATGGGGCGCTACAACGCAACCTTGCGCGACGATTTCCGCAAGCAGGGCCTGACCATTCCGCAGGTCCGCACGCTGGCTGTGCTGTCGGTCACCGACGGCGTCACCGTCAACGACCTCTCGGTCTACACCGTCATCGAGCAGTCGACCTTGAGCCGCACGCTCGACACGCTGGAAGGGCAAGGCTTCGTGCGGCGCGAGCAAGGCGTCACAGACAGCCGCATCCGCCATGTCTTCCTGACCGATGACGGCCGCGCCGAGTTCGCGCGCGCCTGGCCGGCAATGCATGACGCGTTCGAGGCGATGTTCGACGATGTCGACGACGCCGAATACGCGGCGCTGATCGCCACATTGCAGAAGATGCTGAAGAACATTCGCAAGCACGACATCTAGACGTTAGGCGCCGGCCGCACCGCCGGCAACGGAAGGTTGGAAAAATGGCCGAACGGTCTTTTGCCAAGGAAGTCGAAAAACTCAGGCTCGGCGCCGGCGAGGAATTTGCCGGCGAAGGCATTCTCGCCATCACCAAGGCGCTGCTGCAATGCGGCGTCGGCTATGTCGGCGGCTACCAGGGCGCGCCGATCAGCCATCTGATGGACGTGCTGGCCGACGCGCAGGACATTCTGGGCGAACTCGGCGTGCATTTCGAGGCGAGCGCCTCGGA
Organism: Mesorhizobium sp. P160219; assembly: GCF_057786095.1. Taxonomy (NCBI): domain Bacteria; kingdom Pseudomonadati; phylum Pseudomonadota; class Alphaproteobacteria; order Hyphomicrobiales; family Phyllobacteriaceae; genus Mesorhizobium; species Mesorhizobium sp. P160219. Next base: position 2,404,331 of record NZ_JBYNWG010000001.1, on the reverse strand, counting down.
AGCCACCGCCACCGCCATGCTGGCGGCCTCGGTGCATTACCCCATCCGTGGCGCGGCGACCTTCAAGTCGACTGTCGGCACCAATGTCGCTTCCGACGCGCTCGCCAATCTCGCCTCCGGCGGCGTCACCGGCGGCGCGCTGATCATCGTCGGCGAGGATTATGGCGAGGGCTCCTCGATCATGCAGGAGCGTAGCCATGCCTTCGCCATGAAAAGCCAGGTCTGGCTGCTCGACCCGCGCCCGAACCTGCCTTCGATCGTCAAGGCGGTGGAGGATGGTTTCGAGCTGTCCGAAGCGTCCAATACTCCGGTGATGCTGCAGGTGCGCATCCGCTGCTGCCACGTCCACGGCCACTTCATAGCCAAGGACAACAAGCGCCCGCCGATGACGGTGGCCGATGCGCTCGACGCGCCGCGCCGCGACACCGGCCGCATCGTGCTGCCACCCGCCTCCTTCCTGCACGAGAAGGAGAAGGTGCAAAAACGCTGGCCGGCGGCTGTCGATTTCATCGCGAGGAACAAGATCAACGAATTCTTCGGCTCGGATTACGGTTCGGTCGGCATCGTCATGCAGGGCGGCATGTACAATTCGGTCATCCGCGCCTTGCAGCGTCTCGGCCTTGCCGACACCTACGGCGAGACGGATGTGCCGCTCTATGTGCTCAACGCCGTCTATCCCCTGATAGACGATGAGTTCCTGTCTTTCTCCGAAGGCAAGCAGGCGGTGCTCGTGGTCGAGGAGGGCCAGCCCAACTACATCGAGCAAGCCTTTGCCGCCATGCTGCACAAGGCCGGGCGCGGTACCAGGCTGGTCGGCAAGGAGTATCTGCCGATGGCCGGCGAATACACCGGCCAGGTCATGCTCGACGGCATCGGCGCCTTCCTGCGCGCCGAGGCCTCGCATCTCTTGCCGGGCGAGGTGCGCGCGCCCAACAAGGTCGGCGACGGCGTCGACACCGCCGACCTGATCAATGTCGTGCCGGGCCGTCCGCCGGGCTTCTGCATCGGTTGCCCGGAGCGGCCGATCTTTGCCGCGACAAAGCTGGTCGAGCAGGAACTCGGCAAGCACCACATCGCCTCCGACATCGGCTGCCATTTGTTCTCGATCATGCCGCCCTTCGAGCTTGGCGCCACCACCATGGGTTACGGGCTCGGGCCGGCCTCGGCTTCAGCCTTCAATTCGCCCGACGCCAAACGGAGGTCGATCTCCTTCGTCGGCGATGGCGGCTTCTGGCACAACGGCCTGACCTCCTCGATCGGCAACGCGGTGTTCAACAAGAATGACGGCGTCATCGTCATCGTCGACAATTTTTACTCCGCCGCCACCGGTGGGCAGGACATATTGTCGTCGCGTGCGGGCAACAAGACCAAGTCGACCAAGCATCCGATCACCGAAGCGGTGAAGGGCATGGGCGTCAAATGGCTGCGCCACATCGACCGCACCTACGATGTCGGCAAGATGCAGGACACGCTGCGCGAGGCGCTGACGACGGAGGAAAAGGGACCAAAGGTCATCGTCGCCTCTTCCGAATGCATGCTCAACCGCCAGCGTCGCGAAAAGCCGCTGGTCGACAAGGCGATCAAGGGAGGGACCCGTGTCGTCAAGCCGAAATTCGGCGTCGACGAGGACATCTGCACCGGCGACCACGCCTGCATGCGGCTGTCCGGCTGCCCGTCGCTGTCGGTGAAATCGCTCGACGATCCCTTGCGTGACGATCCGGTGGCATCGATCGACCAGAGCTGCGTCGGCTGCGGCAATTGCGGGGAGGTGGCGGACGCCGCCGTGCTGTGCCCATCCTTCTACCGCGCCGATGTCGTGCACAATCCGGGCCGCTGGGACCGTTTCCTGGAAAGCGCTCGCCGCGCCGTGATCGGCCTGATGCAGCGCCGCCGCGAGAGCCGTAGGTTGACGTTCGCCGATGCTTGACCAGGCTTCGCCCTTGCGCCCGAAATCCGGTGCCGCCGATACCGAGCCGGTGATCAAACTCGCTTTGCTCGCGGTCGGTGGCCAGGGCGGCGGTGTGCTCGCCGACTGGATCACCGATGTCGCCGAGCGCAATGGTTACGTCGCGCAATCGACCTCCGTCGCCGGCGTCGCCCAGCGCACCGGCGCTACGATCTATTACGTCGAGATGGCCCGCGACACCGGCCGGCTGCCGGTCTTTGCCCTGTCGCCTTCGCAGGGCGACGTCGACATATTGATCGCCGCCGAGCTGATGGAAGCCGGCCGCGCCATCATCAGGGGCTTCGTCACGCCCGATCGCACCACGCTCATTGCTTCTTCGCATCGCATTGCGGCGGTGTCGGAAAAGATCGAGCCGGGTGACGGCCGGGCCTCGTCTTCCAAGGTACACGCGACGGCGGAAGCTGCATCGAAACGCTTCATCGCCTTCGACATGGAAAAGATCGCCGCCGACAATGGCTCGATGATTTCCGCCAGCCTGCTTGGCGCGCTGGCCGGCTCCGACGCATTGCCGTTCACGCGTGAAAGCTATGAGCAAGCGATCGGCGCCGGCGGCCGAGGCGCGAAAGCCAGCCTCGCTGCCTTCGCCGTAGCCTACGACCGCGCGCGCGGTACGACGGTCCCCGCGCCAGAGCCGGCAGAACCGGCCCCGGTCGAACCCGCTCCGGGTGCAGGGCGCGTGAGCGGTCCGCAGAACCTGCTGCAGGGTTGGCAGGCGCTGGCCGCCCGCATCGACCTGATGCCCGCGGCGGTGCGCGACATGGCGCTTCGAGGCCTGAGAAAGGTCGTCGACTACCAGGACATCGCCTATGGCCGCGACTATCTCGACCGGTTGGACAAGGCCGTTGCGCTCGATGATCCCGGCCATGCCCATGCATTGTCCATCGTTGCCGCCAAGCATCTGGCCAACGCGCTGTGCTACGACGACATGATCCGCGTCGCCGATCTCAAGACACGTTCGACGCGTGACCGGCGGGTGCGCAAGGAGGTGGGCGTCAAGAACGGCTCCATCCTGCAGGTGACCGAGTATTTCCATCCGCGCATCGAGGAGTTCTGCGGCACTTTGCCGGCGGGGTTGGGCAGCTACATCGAGAACCGACCGAAACTTGCAGGCTTTCTCGACCGGCGCATCAATCATGGCCGGCGCATCCGCACCGACAGCTTTGCCGGCTTTGCGGTCCTCTGGTTCATCGGCGGCCTGCGCCGCTGGCGGCGGCGCCTGTTGCGCCACAAGGTCGAGACGGCGCATCTGGAGCGCTGGTATGCGCTGGCGCTCAGCCACGCGCCTCAGGACTACGCGCTCGCCGTCGAAATCTTGAACTGCCGCCGGCTGATCAAGGGCTACAGCGACACCCACCTCCGCGCCCAGTCCAAATTCGATCGCGTGCTGTCGGCGCTCGATCTGGTCAAGGGCCGCGATGACGCTGCCGACTGGATCAGGCGGTTGCGCGAAGCTGCGCTGAAAGACGAGAAAGGCGACATGCTCGATGGCGCGCTGAAGACAGTGGCATCGTTATCTGATCATGGTGTGGGAAGAGGTCGAGCTTAGGCTGGTACCTCTACGCTACTGCCGCCGTTTCCTACTCCCACTGGATTCGCGGATTGAACACGCCGCTTCAGGCGATCGCAGCTCGGCTTCCACCCGGATTGCGGGAAGCGTTGCCGGCGGACCTGCCGGGCGTCAGTCGCGCGATATGGAGAGCCCCGAGAGAAGCGGAGCGTACGTGGCGAGCCTGCGGGATACGAACTCGGTGAAGAGCCGCACCCGCTTCGTCTTGCGTGTCTCGCCTTGCGTGAGAAGCCACAGTGTCCCATGCATGGGCACGTCGATCCCCGGCACCCTCACCAGCAGGGGGTCGGCATCTCCGACGAAGCACGGCAGTTTCGTTATCCCAATCCCCTGGTGCGCCGCGATGATCTGCGTCTCGGCGTCAGGTGTCCTGAACGGTACTCCCGTGACGTGAACTTCTCCCTCGCGCGCCCAGTCCGGAATTCCATGATTGTCTATGCCTATCCACCGGATGGGATCAGGCGTGCCCGCACGCCACGCGGCTAGCCGATCGCGAGACATGTAGACGCCGCTGAACAGCTCCGGTCCCTCCAGGCCGTGAAGATTGAGCGGCAGGGTCTTGCGGTCGGCGACAATGCGGATCGCGACGTCGGCCTCTCGGTTGGTCAGATTTGCCAGCTCACCGGACGACAAGATTTCCATCTCGATGTCGCGATGCAAACGCGCGAAGTCGGCGAGATCCGGCATGAGCAGGTGTGTGGCGAGGAACGGTGGAAGCGTCACCCGCAAAAGCCCGCGCGCGCTCTGGTCACGACCGAAGACTCGCGTCTCCAGCTGGTGCGACGACGCTTCCATCTGGGTCGCGAGATCGAGGACCTCTTCGCCCGCAGCCGTCAAGCGGTAGCCGGAAGGCAGCTTTTCGAACATCTGCGCCCCGAGGCGTTCCTCGAACTGAGCGATGCGTCGCAGCACGGTCGAGTGGTTCACACCGAGGTGCGCGGCGGCAGCACGCACCGAGCCGCCGCGCGCGGCGGCAAGAAAGTAGCGGACGTCATCCCAGTCGATCATGGTGCATTCCTGCGCAGCGCAGTGCGGCTTGCAAAAGCCCATACTAACACGATCAGCCGTAAGTTCGTGCGGTCATCGTGGCGTTCAATCATCTAGCTGGATCGTTTTCGCACCAGCGATGTGCGCGATTGCGCACTCACCGCCCGACTTCGGCGAACCCATCTTGAGGCTCTCGCGGGACTTTCCCGTACAGCCAAAGACACGAGACGGCGAAACGAAGGATGCATGAAATGAACAGACTGAATGGAAAGACCGCTGTGATAACCGGCGGCGCTACGGGCATCGGCCGCGCCGCAGCCAAGCGCTTTATCGAGGAGGGCGCCTTCGTCTTCATCTTCGGCCGCCGGCAGGAAGCGCTCGACGCTGCCGTGGCCGACCTTGGGCCTAGTGCCCGCGCGGTTAAGGGCTCGGTCTCGGATGAGGCCGACCTCGACCGACTCTACGCTGCGGTGAAGGCCGAGCGCGGAAGCCTCGATATCGTCTTCGCCAATGCCGGGGCGGGAAGTCCGCTTCCGCTCGGGCAGATCACCGCCAGGCACATTGACGAAACCTTCGACACCAATGTGAAGGGTACGATCTTCACGGTCCAGAAGGCGCTGCCGCTGATGAGCCAGGGCGGTTCGATCATCCTGACCGGGTCGAGCGCCGGCACCACGGGCGCTCCGGGGTTCACTGCCTATAGCGCGAGCAAGGCGGCAGTGCGCAACCTGGCGCGGACCTGGGCGGAGGACCTGAAGGGCACCGGCATCCGGGTAAACGTGTTGTCGCCCGGGGCGACGGCGACCGAACTCGCGAAGGAGGCGTTGGGCGAGGAAGGCCAGAAGGCCTACGGCGCGATGACTCCGCTCCAGCGCATGGCCAATCCGGCGGAGATCGGGGCCGTGGCCGCCTTCCTCGCGTCGCCGGACAGCAGCTTCATGACCGCCAGCGAAGTCGCCGTCGACGGCGGCCTGGCTCAACTCTGACCCCCAGCGCGGTCCGTACCTGGGCCGCGCGCAACGAAAGACAAAGAATTATGAAAAAACTCGAAGGCAAGATCGCAGTCATCACGGGCGGAAGCAGCGGGATCGGATTGGCCACAGCCAAGCGCTTCGTAGAAGAAGGAGCGCACGTCGTGATTACCGGGCGAAGAGAGAAGGAGTTGAAGGAGGCCGCAGCCTTCATCATGAAAAACGTTACGACGGTCGTGGGTGACGTGTCGCTCCTGGAAGATCTGGATCGCCTCTATGCCGTCGTGAAGGTGAAACATGGTCATATCGACATTCTCTTCGCCAACGCCGGCGCGGGGACGATCGCACCGCTCGCCGTCGCTACCGAGGCACATTTTGATCAGACCTTCGATGTGAACGTGAAGGGTCTGTTCTTTACGGTGCAGAAGGCCCTTCCCCTGTTCAAAGACGGCGGTTCGATCATCCTGAATTCTTCAGTGTCGAACGTGTTGGGGCTTCCAGGGTTTAGTACCTACGCCGCGAGCAAGGCGGCTGTACGCAACTTCGCGCGCGCTTGGACACTGGAATTCAAAGACCGCAAAATCCGCGTCAATGCAATGAGTCCGGGACCAATCGAGGCGCCGGCCTTGGAGACAATGACTGGCCTTACCCCTGAGCAAGCCGAGCAAGCGGCCGCCCAGTTTGCGTCACAGATCCCAATGGGTCGCAGGGGCAAACCAGAGGAAATCGCGGCTGCCGTAACGTTCCTCGCCTCCGATGAAAGTTCTTTCGTCACCGGCGTGGATCTCGCCGTCGACGGAGGCATGGCGCAAGTCTGACCCCGGCATTAGCACCAGATCGGAGAAGTACTATGAACTATGCAATCGTAGGATTCGGCAATATCGGACAAGCCCTTGCCAAGGCGTTTGCCCGAAACGGCATCGAAGTTTCCGTTACAACCACACGCGACCCGGAAAGCTTTGCCGCCGATGCGGCCGCGATCGGACCCACGATCATCCCCAAAAAACTGGCGGAAGCCATCAAGGCGGACATCATCTTTTTGGCTGTCCGCTTCGAGGCGCACCCGAATGTCGCGAAGGCGCTCCCTACCTGGCAGGGGAAGACGATCATCGATGTGACCAATGCCTATGGCGTGCCCCCGGAGGAACTGGGAGGACAACCTTCTTCCAAGTTCATCGCGCAGGCCTTCTCTGGCGCAAAACTGGTCAAGGGCTTCAACCATCTGGTCGCCCCGGTGCTTGATCAGGATCCGGCCGTACATGGTGGCCGGAGGGTCGTGTTCCTGGCAAGCGACGATGACGCTGCCGCAACACGGATTGGGGAGCTTGCGGAAAATCTCGGTTTCGCGCCGATCAACCTTGGCGGGGTGTCGGAAGGTGGCCTGCTGGTCCAGGCGCGCGGAAACAGATGGGGTCATCTGATCTTCAAGGACTTGGTCAAATTCGACTGACGAGCGCGACGTCCTCGGCAAAGAGACGACGCACGCGATCGGAACTCGGATCGGATCAAGCTCGATCCGATCCGAGCAAATGGAGAAATCACTATGAGCACCGAGAAGAATATCCACTCCTAAGGAGATTTCGATGTACGACCAATCCAAGGTGTCCGAATTAATCCGGTTCGCACGAATCGAGGCGGGCTCCACCGTGATCGACGTTTACCCTGGCGACGGAGACTGGACGCGCCTCTTCTCCGACATCGTCGGATCAGAGGGGCGGGTCTACAGCTTCGTGCCGGCCGAAGTCGCCCACTTCAAGAACGATCCGGTCGGCCTCATGCGAACGCTCGCGAAGGAGCCGAGCCGAGAGAACGTCGAAGCCACCTCGGCGGATCTCGTCGCGATGCCGGAGATTACGCAGCCAGCCGATGTCCTATGGCTGCACCTGTTCTACCACGATCTTCACACCGCCTTGATCCAGAAGAAGGGTGCGACGGCGGCCGACTTCAATCGAGCTGTCTACAAGCGGCTGAAACCCGGTGGGTCCTACGTTATCGTCGACCACGCCGCCGCCACTGGGTCGGGCACGAGCGACACCCGGTCGCTGCATCGGATCGACCCTGCATTCGTCCGCGAGGAGGTGGAGGCGGCCGGCTTCGTACTGGACGCGGAAAGCACCGTGCTGGTGAATAAGGATGACCCGCACTCGATCAAGGTGTTCGATCCCGCGATCAAGGGCGAGACCGATCGCTTCGCGTTTCGGTTCGTGAAGCCCTGACAGCTCCCGGGCGCCGACTTCATGTCAACCTCCCATTGAGTCCATCAACTCGGGTTCGGACCCGTCAAGCTGGGAAAGGTCAACGAGGATGGCGCGCTGTGCACGCACGCGATGCGACAGCGCCTTAAAGGCGTCCGAGGTGATGATGGCACAAGGTTCTGGAGCACACCTGCCGCAGGTTCCTGATCTGAACTTGATGAAATGACGGAAGTCGCCGCGCCGTTGAGGGAGCCGGCGCATCCCCTCAGGGATGCGCCGGGACAAACGGTTCAAGAATGGTGGATTTCCGTTCCCAGCACCTTCAGGCATTCACGGATGAACGCCGCAAGCGCGGTCCAGCCTTTGGCTGAAACCATGGTCCCATCGACATAGGCGTCGGTGGGAGACAAATCGATATAAGTGCCGCCGGCAAGCGTCACCTCCGGCTCGCAAGCGGCGAGCGCCGCCACCTTCTTGCCGCGCACGACGCCGTCGACCGCGATCAGAATCTGGACGCCATGGCAGATCGTGAAGATCGGCTTTTTCGCCTCGTGGAAATGGCGCACCATTGCCTGTATCCGCCTGTCGGTGCGGATGTATTCGGGGCCACGACCGCCGGCGCAATAGACAGCGTCGTACTGGCTCAGCTGCTTCTCGGCGTCGGCGAAGGTCTTGTTGATCAGCGCGTTATGGCCGGGCTTTTCGGTGTAGGTCTGATCGCCCTCGAAATCGTGCAGCGATGTCTTGATCATGTCTCCGGCGCTTTTGTCGGGGCACACGACATGAACGGTGTGTCCCACCGCTTCCATCGCCTGCTGATAGACGAAGATTTCATACTCCTCGGTGAAATCACCGGTCAGCATCAGGATTTTTTTGGCTGGCATGTCTTTTCCTCTCGGCTTGTTTCAGGGGCGAGGTGCACTGCGCGCCTCGCTTCCCGGGATCGAAATCGGCTCAGAACGGGGAATAGAATTCGTAGGCGGCAGGCTGGGCGGACAGCGGCGCGCCGCGCTTGAGGGTGCCTCTGACAAGCAACATCACCAGGCTACTCGAACGCAGGCAGGAGCCTGTCCCGCGAATTTTCGATGTGCGCACGCATGGCTTTTTCGGCGGCGTCCGGATCGCCCGCGGCAAAGGCAGCGAGAATAGCCTCGTGCTCGTCGAGCGCCTCTTCGGTCACCCTGGAGTGATACATCAGCCGGAAGATATGGAAGTGGGTATGCTGGTGATTCAGTGTCTCGCGAATGAGTTCGTTTTGGGCGAACTCGACGATCTTGTCGTGGAAGATGGCATCCTGACGGGCGAAGTTCGAATAGCGCAGGCGTTCGTCTTTCCCCACCCGCCGAGCCATGACGCCGGCCGCCTCCTGCAGCGCGGCAAGGCGCTCGCCGTCCATTGTTGCGGTGGCTTTGGCCGCGGCGGCAGGTTCAAGCAATAGACGCAGCTCGTAAAGCTCGTCGAAGCGCCGGCGGGTGATTTGTGGGGCGGCGCGATAGCCGATCAGGTGGGTTTTCAGAACCAGCCCTTCCCCCTCCAGCCTGCCAAGCGCTTCACGAATGGGGGTATGCGAGACGTTGAATTCCTTGACAAGATTGTCGACGGTGATGCGCGATCCCGGAGCAATCCTCAAAGACATGAGCTGCGCGAATATTGCTTCGTAAACGTCGCCAGCCAAACTGTTGGCGCGCTGAATACGACGGGTCGCACGGGCTTCATTGTCAACCGTCAGGTCCGTGTTCTGCATCGTTTGCCTCTTGACAGAACCACCCACTAACATGATGCTTCGCGAAACTCAATCCTATATCCTATACGATTTTATGGGGATATCGCATGATCATGACCTGCAGCGCCGAGGTCGGCCTCTGGCACGAAGCCAAGCCTGTCGGCTTCCAATCCGTCTTCGCAGGATCTTGTGCATGAGCTTGTTTGCAGCGGCGCGCCTGCCGAGCGAGATTCTGTTTGGCAAAGGCCAGCGCCATGTCCTGCCTGCCATTGCCACCAAATATGGGCGGCGTGCGTTCGTCTGTACCGATGAGCGCTTCGCGGCGACGTCGCAGTTCGCCGAGATTCTGGCTGGCTTGCACAACGCGGCGATCGAGGCGCTGGTCTTCGACCGAACGCTGCCGGATGTGCCGCGCGACAGCGTCGCCACCTGCATTGCGCAGGCGAAGGGTTTCAAGCCCGACATGGTGATCGGAATCGGGGGCGGCAGCTGCCTCGACATGGCCAAATGCGCTGCACTTCTGCTCAGCCATGGCGGCAAGCTCGAGGACTACTATGGCGAGTTCAAGGTACCCGGCCCTACCCTTCCGGTAATCGCAGTGCCGACGACGGCTGGAACAGGCTCCGAGGTGACCCCCGTCGCCGTGATCTCCGACCCAGATCGGACGCTGAAAGTGGGTATCGCCAGTCCGCATCTCATCGCGGCAGTGGCGCTTTGCGATCCGGATCTGACGGTGACCTGTCCACCGTCCTTGACGGCGATCGCCGGCGCCGACGCGCTGACGCACGCAATCGAGGCCTTCACAGCGGCCAAACGCGGCGCGGACCCTCATTTGCCGCAACAGCACGTGTTCATCGGCAAGAGCGCTCTGACCGACCATTTCGCGCTTTTGGCCATCAGGCTGCTCGGCCGCAGTCTGGAAAAGGCATATCGCGACGGATCGGACGAGGATGCGCGCGCCGACGTCATGATGGGAGCGCTGGCCGCCGGTTGCGCCTTCGGTACGGCGGGAACGGCCGCCGCCCATGCGGTGCAGTATCCCGTTGGCGCGCTTACCCACACCCCGCATGGCCTGGGAGTGGCCACCATGCTGCCCTATGTGATGACCTACAATCTGGCCGCAGCAGCCGCGGAGATTGCGGAAGTCGGCACTGCTCTTGGCCTTTCCCTTCAGGGCGGCGGCGCCGATGCCTTGGCGCACGCCACCATCCGGGAGGTGAGCCGGCTGTTTGGCGCCATCGGCATCACCCCGACATTGGCCGAACTGGGTCTTCCCGAAGACAAGATCGACTGGACGGCCGAGCAGGCGCTCGGCATCGACCGATTGATCAAGAACAATCCGCGTCCGTTCGACCGCACCGCGATGCGACGGCTGGTCAGGGCTGCCTATGACGGCGACATGTCCGCCACCATGATGTGATCGACCAGGAGTTCATCCAATGAACATTGCCGCAGGCATATCCGACGAGGATCAAGATATGTTCGACTACGCCACGGTCTCGCACGGTCTCTACATTGGCGGACGCTGGCGGCCCTCATCGGAGGGCCGCGTGATCGAAGTGGTCGATCCCTCGACTGAAGCCGTGATCGCTGCGGTTCCCGATGCAACGCTCACTGATGCCGCCGCCGCCGTCGACGCTGCCGCGAAGGCGGCGGCCGGCTGGCGCGAGACCCCGCCACGCAGGCGATCGGAAATCCTGCGGCGCTGCTTCGAACTGATGACCGAACGGATGGAGACGTTGGCTGCGCTGATCTCGCTGGAGAACGGCAAGGCGCTGCGCGATGCGCGCGGTGAAGTCGCCTACGCCGCTGAGTTTTTCCGCTGGAACGCCGAGGAGGCGGTCCGCATCAGCGGCGAGTTCGGCCTTGCACCCTCGGGCGCGAACCGGATCATTGTCGACTACCAGCCCATCGGCATTTGCGTGCTCATCACGCCATGGAATTTCCCAGCCGCCATGGCGACACGTAAAATCGCTCCGGCGCTGGCGGCCGGCTGTACGGTGGTCCTGAAGCCCGCCAGCGAGACACCGCTGACGGCCTATGCGCTTGCGGCGCTCTACGAGGAAGCCGGCGTGCCGCCCGGCGTCGTCAACGTCCTGACGACCTCGACCCCCGGACCGGTGACGGCGGCCATGCTGGCCGATCCGCGCGTGCGAAAGCTGTCCTTCACCGGCTCGACCGGCGTCGGCCGCGTGCTGCTGGCCGAAGCCGCAAAGCACGTCATTTCCTGTTCCATGGAGCTTGGCGGCAACGCACCCTTCATCGTCTTCGACGACGCCGACCTGGAAGCAGCCCTCGACGGTGCGATGGTTGCCAAGATGCGCAACGCCGGCGAAGCCTGCACGGCCGCCAACCGGCTTTACGTCCAGGCCGGCATCCATGATGCTTTCGCGGAAGGCTTGACCAAACGCATGGCGGCACTCAACCTGGGCCCGGGCACAGACTCAGACACAGAATGCGGGCCGATGATCACCAGGAAGGCTGTGCACAAGATCGACCGGCTTGTGCAGGACGCCGTTGCCCGCGGCGCCAAAATCCTGTGTGGCGGCGGCGTATCTGAAGGCAGAGGCTTTTTCTATCCGCCAACGGTGCTCAAGGACGTGCCGGCCGACGTTGCCATGGCTCACGAGGAGATCTTCGGTCCCGTGGCGCCGATCAGTCGCTTCGAAAGCGAGGCGGATGTCATCTCCAAAGCCAATGACACCGAATACGGTCTCGCTGCCTACATCTATACGCGCGACCTGGGCCGGGGGATGCGCGTGGCATCGAAGATCGAGTCCGGCATGATCGCGCTCAACCGCGGCCTGATGTCGGATCCGGCGGCGCCTTTCGGAGGTGTCAAGCAGAGCGGGCTAGGCCGCGAAGGCGGTCAGAAGCACGGCGTTGCCGAGTTCATGGAGGCCAAGTACATCGCCGTGACCCTGTGAGCGGACATCACGCCAAAGATCCGTTTCGCATTCGCGATCATGTGGTCGAGTTCGATGACATCGTCGCCGAGATCGTTCGCAGAAGCGAGGAGACCAGGGCGAATGTTCCCATGGTCGCCGATGTCGCCTACGGGGCTGACGCCACCGAAACCGTGGATCTGTTCTTTCCCGAGGGCAAACGGGACCGCCTGCCGGTGCACATGTTCATCCACGGGGGCTATTGGCGCATGTTCTCCAAGCGCGACTATTCCTACGTCGCCGAGACCGTTACGAACGCAGGTGCGATCGCGGTCATTGTCGACTACGCGCTGATGCCGACCGTCAGGATGGCCAGGATCGTCGACCAGGTGCGCCGCGCCAAGCGATGGGTATTTGACAATGTCGCACACCATGGCGGCAATCCCGGCCTGCTGACCGTTAGCGGTCATTCCGCCGGTGCGCATCTGGCAACAATGCTTTTCGACGGTGACGAGCGGCCTTCCGGCATCAAAGCTGCGCTGCTGCTTGGCGGCCTTTACGACCTGAAGCCATTGCAGATGTCGTTCCTTGCCGCCGAGATCGCGATCACCGACGAGGAGGCCCGCCGATTCTCGCCGATCGACCACAGTTTCGATCCATCCGTGGGCGTAGATATCTCGGTCGGCGCCAATGAAACGCCGCCGTTCCACAGCCAGGCCGCACTCTTCACGGACCACCTTGACACACAGGGACTGACTGTTTCGCGCACCAACCTTGGTGGGGCCAATCACATGAGCAGCGTCCGTGACCTTGGCTTGGCTGGTACCGAGGCCGCGTCACTGCTGGCCCGCGTCGTGGCCGCCTGAGACTTCCGCCAGAAGCGCTACTGGGCGCGACCGTTCTTCGCAGTAGCGTCGCAGCATCGAGGTGCCGACTGCGGTGGCGAATCTTCCGCCACCGGTCCCCATACCGTAAGCCCGCCGGCGATGTCGACGTCGACATGCTTTCCAGCGTGATTGAGCTTGATAACCGATGTCGGCGATCGCCGTCATGCAGGCAGCCCAGTTGAGTTCTCAATGCTGACCGGCCAAAGACGCCCCTCAGGGAGCGGGAGCCGGCGTTCCGCATCACCGGCCCGCAACATTCAGAATATGATAGCCCGCGGCACCCCGGAGAAGGGAATCTGCGCTCTCACACCAGCATCGACTGCTGGGCGAAGATGCCCGCCATCGCGCCGTGCGATATTGCCAGGGTGACCGATGGCGGCGTGAGGGGGTTGGCGAGGTCGCCCGCGGCGTAGATGCCGGGCATGCTGGTTTCGCGGCGCTCGTCGACCTTGAGGATTACGCCGAGGGGCGTATCGACCGTGGCGAGGCCCAGTGATTCATGCAGGCTTGCGGACGGCTTGTTGCGCGGATGCGCGAACAGGATGTCGACCGCGACCTTGGGGCCGGTATCGAGCTTGACGGTGGCGTTATGCCCCCCGTGATGGGCGATCTCGCTGATCCGGCCGTCGACGACAGGTATGTTGCGGCGCGCCAGACCGGCCCGGATATCGGGCGGAATGTCGTGACCATCGGCAAAGACCGTCAACCTGTCGGTCCAATCGTGGAACAGCCTGACCTGATTCATCGACTGTGGGCCGGACCAGACGAGGCCCCAATGCTGGCCGGCGACTTCAAAGCCGTCGCAATAGGGGCAGGGCACGATGGACGTGCCCCAACCTTCGGCAAAGCCCGGAACATCAGGCATCTGGTCGGCGACGCCATAGCTCAGGATCAGGCGGCGCGCGCCGAGGCTTCCGCCATCGCCAGTGAGGACGGAGAAATCGTCGATGGCGCCGGACAGGCTGTCGGCCCGGGCATTGACCAGCTTGATCGTGGGATAGCGCGCCAGCTGCCGCCGCGCCTCGGCCAGGATGTCCAGCGGTGGCTTGTGATCGTGGCCGAGCAGGCCATGCGAGTGGCCGGCGAAGCGGTTGCGCGGCAGGCCGGTATCGAGAACGGTGACCTTACGGCGGGCACGGCCGAGTTGCAGGGCACCGGCGAGACCGGCAAAGCTGCCGCCGATGATGATGACGTCATCCATAATGGGCTCCGTGTTGTGGATGAGGGGCTGGTTGGACCTGGTTGAAACCTACCCATCGGCTTGCGCATTTCAGAAACTACATGGTATCGTAATCCAAGAATTAGGATACTGTCAAGGACTGGAATTGTCGTGACCGAAAATAGCCAGGGCCGGCGCGGCCGGCCCGCCAACGAGGCGCTTGGCCAAACGATACTCGACGCTGCGTCCGAACTCTTTGTGGAATTGGGTTTTCAAGCGACCACATTGGACAAGGTCGCCCAGCGGGCGAAGATATCCAAACTCAGCATCTATCGGCACTTCGAGAACAAGGAGGCGCTGTTCAGCGCGGCGATGGCGGCCGGCTGCCATCAGTTGTTTGCGCCACAGGCCCTTCTTGAAGGCGTCGGCGGTTCGGTCGAAGATCAGCTCATGGCGGTGGGATCGTCCCTGCTTCGCACGCTGTTGAGATCAGACGTCCGCAGTGTCGAAGCCATGGTCATGGCCGACCAGACGAATCCAAGGTCGTTAAGCAAGCTCCATTTCGAAGCCGGCCCCGCCCATGTCATCGCCCAAATCGAGGTCCTGTTGCGTCAGTTGCACGCGAAGGCGGTTCTGAACGTGCCCGATCCTCTCCGGTCCGCCCGCTTGTTTGCCGCGCTTTTCAAAGGATCCGATCTTTTGATTATCGCACGCTTCGATCAGGCGAGAGCGGCGGACGACAACGAAATCGAATCCTATTGCCGGTCGGCCGTCGCCATGTTCATCGCTGCGCACGGCTAGCACTCTGCCCTGCCCGCTAATCATTGTATTTCTGCGAAATACTCCGCTAGAGCCGCCGTCGCGATGGCGCCCATCCACCTCATGTCGATCGCGTCGGGGTCGGACTGCGCGCCCGCCGGTGAGCGGCATCTCCTACCTGCTCCGGTCACAGCGCTGCTTCGGCCGACCCTGTGCGGGCGAGGAAGAGAATGCCGGTTATGGCCCGCGAGAATCGAGCAGATGGGGTATCAGCCGCCGCGAAGGACACCTGCGGACGGAACCTTCTTTGGTACACTTGAGTACGTCCATTCGTGGCTCGGGCTCCAGCGGTTCGTGCCCCGACGCGCCTGGGAAGGCCGCTGGTGCCCGCGACAGATCCTTCCAAGGTGCAGGTCTGGAATGGCCCAAAAATTCTCTCGAGCTCCCGGAACATCGGTCCGCCCCTGTGGTTCGACAAGCAGCGGCACAGTCGATCCAACCAGGCATCGGCCCGCTTAGGACAGGCGCGAGGTCCCTACCCACAGATCTTGCGAAAATAGGAGCAAGCTATGCGAGCGTTGGTCTGGCACGGCAAGGAAGACATACGCTGCGATCAGGTTTCGGACCCGGGAATTGAGGATGAACGTGACGCGATCATCAAGGTGACGAGTTGTGCGATATGCGGCTCCGACCTTCACCTCTACCACAACTATGTGCCAGCCATGCTGCCCGGCGACATCATGGGCCACGAGATGATGGGAGAGGTCGTCGAGGTCGGCAAGGGCGTCAACGGCGCTCTGAAGGAGGGAGACCGCATCGTCGTGCCGTTCACCATAATCTGCGGTGAGTGCGACCAGTGCAAGCGACAGAACTTTTCGGTTTGCGAACGCACAAACCGCAAGAAGAATCTCGGTGACAAGGTGTTCGGGCACACCACCGCGGGTCTGTTCGGCTACACTCATTTGACCGGCGGCTATCCCGGGGGACAGGCGGAATACATGCGTGTGCCGTTCGCCGATGCCACGCACGTAAAGGTGCCTGACAGCCTTACCGACGAGCAGGTTCTCTTCCTCGGCGATATTTTTCCTACCGGATGGCAGGCGGCGGCACAGTGCGACATTGAGCCCAACGATACGGTTGCGGTGTGGGGCTGCGGCCCAGTCGGGCAGATGGCCATACGCAGCGCCCTGCTGCTCGGCGCGAAACAGGTGGTGGCGATCGATTGCCTGCCGGAACGGCTTTCCATGGCCGCGGCCGGCGGCGCCATCGCCATCAATTTCGCCGAGGAAAGTGTCGTCGAACGACTGCGGGAACTCACCGGCGGAAAGGGCCCGGAGAAGTGCATCGATTGCGTCGGCATGGAAAGCCACGTCTCGCTGGCCCAGCCCGATACCGTCTACGATCGCGCAAAGCAGTTGATGCTGATGGAAAATGATCGACCGCACGTTCTGCGTGAGATGATCTATGTCTGCCGGCCGGCCGGCGTGATCTCGATCCCCGGCGTCTACAGCGGGCTGGTCGACAAGATTCCGATGGGACAGGCAATGAACAAGGGGCTCACCTTCCGAATGGGGCAGACCCATGTCAACCGTTGGACCGAGGATCTGTTGCGCCGCATCGAAGATGGCCAGATCGACCCATCCTTCGTCATCACCCATACCGTGGGGCTCGAGCAGGGACCCGAGATGTACAAGGTGTTTCGCGACAAGCAGGACAGCTGCATCAAGGTTGTATTGAAACCGTAGGGAAATCGTCATGAACGTGATTGCCAAACTTACCAACATCACCCGATCGCCTGGCGATCCCAAAGTGCTGAAGACTGGGCAGAGTGCGGTCGGGGCATCCGATGGCCTTGCCCGCAAGCTCGGCTGGTTCAGCATCGCGCTTGGCGTCGCCGAGCTGGTTGGCGCCGAGCGGATTGCCGGCGCGCTCGGCATGCGCGGCAAGGAAGATCTGATCCGCGCTTATGGGGCGCGGGAAATAAGCAGCGGCATACTCTCGCTTTCAGTGGACAAGCAAGCTGGGCTGTGGAGCCGGGTGGCCGGCGACGGCCTGGATATCGCGACATTGCTGACAGCGTATCGGCCTGGCAACCCAAAGCGCGATAATGTAGGCCTTGCGCTTGCCATGGTCGCCGGCATCACATTGCTCGACATCATCGCTGCGAAAAGCGTGACCGCGCGCCACTCTCGGAGCGGGACCAAGCCACGCGACTACAGCGATCGAAGCGGCTTTCCCGGAGGCACTGCCGCAGCCCGCGACCGTGCCCGCTCGCAGCGCAGCCAGGAGGCCGGCGCAGCCTGATAGAGATTGCCGAACCCCTGGCGCCATGCGACCTGGACAGGTGGCATCTCGTCAGGCCCTAACGCCAGAGGTGGTAGCTCTCGGCGAGCCGAGTTTGCTGGAACAGAGTGGACCGTCGCGCGGCCGTTCTCGCCGTCTCCTGGGTCACCGCCGCGCATGGGTTGTGTGGCCGGTGCGTTAAAGGCACGAAGCAAGCAGCGATCCGACCGGCGTCGAGCCTTCCATGTCTCTTGCCTTGGCAAGGTTCCGGCGATCCTCAGGCCGAGCCGCGTTCGGGAAGCTCGGTCTCTTCCGCCACCCCTTTCCGCAGGTCTCGGCGCAAGCGTTCCGCTTCGTCGGAATTATTATCGTCGTCTGTCCGCTCGAGTTCGCGATCGATTGTCTCGCGCGACCCCTCTGCCGGATCCTGTTGCGGAGATGTGTTCGGGCCGGTTTCGATCTTGCCGTCGCCGGGAACGGTGCGGTCGCGAGACTTCGTCATCTTCAGCTTCCCTTTCATCTGTCATCTGCCTCGGCATCTCCGATGGCATGAATTTTGGCCGCTTCCTGCCGAACCGGATCGTCGACGCTTTGTTCCGGGAAAGCCCCCGCAGGTTCGTGCTGGTCGGCCCGGGGCATTGGTCGATGCCCATGCCGGGAAGCATCCTATGCCAACGAGGTCGGCGGCAGCCTCATCGATGTCGTTATCAACATGTGGGCTGTTTCGGCCCGGACACGCGAGCACGCCAGGCTCGCGGCGAGTTTTCGAACCGAAGCAGATGCGCAACGTAACAACTGGATGTATACGGAAAAGGCTGCCTCATCCACATCGCGCTTCGGGAGGGCCGGCGGCATGCTCGCCTGGGCGGTCCGGCAGCTGGTAGCGAACTGGTCATAGGCCTTTGCAAAGCCGCGTCGATGAAGCGGGTGCGGTAGCGCTGGTCGGTGTAGCGTCGAGGCATCTGTCAATCGGAGACAAGCGCGACCACTTTTGGGACTTCACTGTTTTTTCCACCGGGACTCGACATCTCACTATCATAGTTGATTGTGGCTGCCGGTGACCCTGCGTAATGGATAGCCATTCCAACTCTCCAACAGGAAAACGGTATGTTGTATCCGGGTCGGTTTTTGGGGCCAAGCGAGATTGAGATGCTCGCCCAGGTTTGTCACACGGTCTGCAAAGAGCGCGCCCTACCTCTTGCTTCGCAGAACGGAGAGCGCATAGCTGCGCATATACTCAGGCTGTTTATGAACGGCTTGATTGAGCAGAATGAACTGCTCGATGCCGAGAGGAACTGGGCTCTTCGGCTTGACCGTTCGGTCCAGCAGACGATGTCACCTACGCGCACATGAGAGGCCGCGGGACCCAGTTTGGTTCTTACAGCCGAACACCCGCCGCTATCTGAGATATGTTGCGGGGTTTTCTTCGCCGCGGAGTGATCCGACACAGTGCGGAAATCATGGCAATCCTGTTCGCAGTGATTCTATTGATACGCGTAATCGCAGTCGCATTCTTGGTCGTCGGAAAGCCGCCAGGGCCAGTTGGGAACAAACCTGACGTTTAAGCGTTTGTAGAGCCCTTCCACCGGGCAACTCACCGAAATGCTTCTTGCCGTGCATGATGCGATGTCGACGGCCGTTTTGGCGGGCAGGAGCGCCAATGCGGAAATAGTAGGCGTGGTCGACCTCACCAACAAAGCTGAGGTCGACATCGGCATCACCAGCTTGGGAAGAGCCATCCAGTTCGTGGCCAACGCCTCGGTGCTTGGATACGACATTCGCGGCGCCATGGTCTTCTATGGCGCGCCCGGTACCCCGAGCCTAAGGGCGAGAGAGTGCGAGCGCTTGTGGGCGCAGTTTGGCGGCGCGCTTCTACAGCCGTAGCTCTATCAGGACGTTCGCCCCGCCCGTTCTTGGTATGAACGCGTACGGAACTGAGGCGCTACCCAGCCGCAGCGGGAATGGCTCAGTGGTAGCTCTAGCTGGCGACCGCACTAAGCAGCTTTTCGGTGATGGGCTTTGAGCGGCTGAGCCAGCGTGAGAACGTTCGGCTGCATATCTGCCGGTGCCTGCTTTCATGTGACTGGGCGAGGCTATTGGGGAGCCGGGTTGACCACTGGCCCTTAGCCGAGGGAAGCACAGTACGGCAACCTCGCTCTTTGCTGGCTAACATCCTTCCGCTCTCAGGGACCGGACCATGCGCACAACAACAGGGTCATACGGTTTCTTTTCGGATTTCCGATAATTCATTGTGAAAAGCGCGGCACGCTGGTTGCAGACCATAATTGCACGGACGTAGCGAATCTCGCCATTCTTGACCCCGGAGTAGCTGGCCCATTTCGGGGCTAGGCGCCGATAGGTCAGTCGCCAACCGGCCTTTTCGTCCTCGATCATGCGATGTTCGATCTCGGCGCGAAAACTTGCTTTGCCCAGTCGCGCGCCCCAAACGACCAGAAACGCGTCTCTTGGGCCCTGAAAAGCCGCGCCCTGCTCCGAATTCTGGGTCAGGACGAAATTCGGAGGAATATCGAAACTAAAGCCAAGCTGTCGGACGCCGAAGGGCTGCCACGCCTCGGCCTGAAGCAACGTGGTCCAAAAGAGAAAAACTGTAAGTCCCAGCAGGAGGCGTCGCATTGCTCTGATTTAGCGCTGGCTAACATGGTGTCCAGACGGACAGAGGTCCGTGACATAAAAAATATGCATCATGGCCGCGCAGCATATGGACGCGGGATTCGCGATTGACGGCGTGCGGTCGAAACGGCTTCCGTCCCACGAAAGGAGAGGACGCAGAGGGAATTGGTGCGTCGGTATGATCGACTGGCAGAAAATTGGCGAGGCCGAATGTCCAACGTTCATTGCCCGCAAAAATGGGCGCCGGTTCCTCTTGTGCCTAGGGAAGAGGAGCCGAATTATTCCCTGGCGAAGACCCTGATCTACCTCAGACGGGGGCATGCCTCAGTAACTTCGCCGTGACCTGATCCCTTCGGGGAACAATCACATCGAGCTCCAGTTTGGCCTTCAAGCGAAAGCACTGATGGAGCATGCCATGAGATTTCCACACAGCACGACGGCCGCGGCCGCCGTTTTCATTGCCCTGACCTCCCCCGCACTCGCCCAGACAAGCGGAACACCATCACCCTCGAAACCTGCACCCGCTCCGGCAACCGAACCGCCGACCGCCGGACAGTTGCCGGATGCGACCGGACAAGCGGATGGACCAACACGCGAAATGATCCGCCAGATGGTTGAGCAAGCTGTCCGTGACCGACTGCAGCAGGATCGCGGTTCCGAAGAGGGTTTCCGCGAGGAAGATAGTCGCAACTATCAAGGCGATCGCAACGAGGATGCTGACCGCCACGATGAAGATGGCGACCGTTGGCAGAACCACGGTGACCGCGATCGTGGACACAGAATGGCTGGACGCTGGCATCATCAGATGATGCGCGGTGCCGGCATGCGACTGATGTTCGGGCTGTTGGACACCGATGGCGACGGATCGGTGTCCGAGGACGAGGTTCAACGCGCGGTGGGCAGGATGTTCAGTAGCGTTGACGAGAATGGTGATGGCAAGATCGATGTGAACGAGATCCAGTCCTTCATGCATGGCTCCAGCATGCATGGCACTGATAGCGAGGACACGCCGTAGCTGTCTTCAAAGGGAATGCCCTCCCTCGGACAAAGCGGGCGCGTGGCGGCCGATCCCGAAGCGGTGTCTCTTGGCTGTTAGGCGCCCGGCCAGCACCCTTTAGGCTTGAGCTATTCCCGCAGTCCCGCGAGACGCCAGCCGTGACAAAAAAGGCTTCGCATTGCTGATCGAGGAACGATCGAAGCCGACCAACGCAAGGTCACTCGGGCGCTCGGTCTTCCAGCAGAACGAAGGATGCGGCGATCAAGTCGTCGCCATTGATACGTCCTTGGCTGTCCTCCAACATAGTTGCAACCTTGTGGAAGGCCATCATTTCACCCGCGTCAATCTGCGCTTCACGCATCTTGGCTGTGAGATCAGCCACGCGATTTCCTAACGAATGTGATTTTGCAGTCTCGCAATTCGACATGATTAGTCATCCTTTGCCTTGGGGTTTCACGCTGCCGAACGCAATGCTTCAGCGGATGTTCCGAATTTGGCCATCAGTCTTATGGGATAGGACTTGCGTCTGATTGCGGTTGGAAGAAGCCCGAACGGCGGAACACGCAGCCGGACGCCGAATTGGAAACCCACCGTCGATCGAAGTCCCTTGTCGCCGGTTAAGATCCCGCCATCTTCACTGTCGAGAGGGTGGCGGGATCGCCTTCCGAGGAGCGAGCGCATATGAGGTAATAGATATTTGGCAGATGTACTCACGGCCATCCTGCTCGCTTCTTTTGTCTGCGCATGTTCATTCTTTTCGGGAAACCCCATCTCTCCAACAACACGCAACAACCGCGTTGCTACCCACGATTGATGCGATGACAACTGCATCAACAAAGCAAAGCCTCTTCGCCTAAGGTGCGATTGCCGCGGGCTTTTTCGACTTGAAGGTCGTCCAACGCGCCCGGTGGTCAGGCCATGGCGTTCAGCGGGAGCCAGGTAGACTCATCGCGAAAATCCCGCAGCGAGGCATGTCGCAAGTCCTCCTCGCCGCGTGCGGATACTGGAATCCGCCTGGCTCGTTGTGACAGGCATGCGAAGATGAGTGTCGGCGCATGGACGCGGAAAAACCCGCCAGCGTGAGCCAGCGGGCCTTGTGATGGGATGGCCCGCGCGTGCGGTCAAGGCTGCGCGGGCCGACCATGATGAATGAGGGGACATCTTGGTCACCGGCACGACCGATGAAGAACGAGCCGGGTGTGACAAAACACCCTTGGAGCGAGGATGTTCCCGTCCGCACAAAAAAGCCCGCCGGCGTGAGCCGGCGGGCAGCCGCTATTTTGCCGTCAAGCGGACAGACCGCTTGCGGCCCACCCACTGCAGCATTTTCCACTTTGAGCCGGAATCATTCTCAACTATGGTTCGCCAGGCTTAAGGCATGGGGGATTGCCGATGGTTTTATCACGCAGGGGTGTCGTGCTCGGCGGTCTGGCGCTGGTCGCGGTCGGTGGAACCAGCAATATTGTTCAAGCCGCGGGGGCAAAATCCTTTTTCGCCGGTACCGCCAGCGATAACGATTTCGTCTATCGCAAGACCAACTTCGCCAAGATCGACAAGAGATGGCATCGCCAGATCGTCAAGTATTTCAGCAGCGAGCCGGTCGGCACCGTCGTGGTCGATACCCGCCACCACTTCCTCTACCTCATCATGGAAAACAAGACTGCCATCCGCTACGGCGTCGGCGTCGGCAAGGAAGGCTTCAAATGGTACGGCCGCGCGACGATCGATCGCCGCGCGCTGTGGCCGCAATGGGTCCCGCCCCCCGAAATGCGTGAGCGCAAACCGGACCTGCCGCCCATGATCGCAGGCGGCGCGTCCAACAATCCGCTCGGGCCGCGCGCGCTCTATCTGTACCGCGACGGCGCCGACATCGGCTACCGCCTGCATGGCACGCTGGAGCCATGGAGCATCGGCACCGACGCTTCCAGCGGCTGCATCCGCATGTTCCCCGAAGACATCATCGACCTCTACCAGCGGTGCCCGATCGGCACCGCGGTGGAGGTCCTGCCGCACATCGCCGACCAGGCGCCCGCTTCCACCACTGTCGAATGATTGGCGCATCATGAACCGCATGATTGAAAACACGCGCCGGCTGCTCGCCGCCGGCCTGCTGGTTGTGGCCACATCCTGCTCGACCAGCAACACGCTGGCCCCGTCGACGCCCGACGTCACCAACGCCGAGATTGCCGGCTTCCAGAACGTGCAGCCGGGCAGCGAGGAGGATTTTATCCTCAATGTCGGCCGCCGCACCTACTTCACGAAAGGTTCGGCCGCGCTCGATTCTGTCGCCAAGGCCACCCTCGACACCCAGATCGCCTGGTTGACAAAGCATCCGCGCTGGCTGCTCAAGCTGCAGGGTTTCGCCGACGATCCCGGCGCAAGCGAAACGGCGCTGTCACAGCAGCGCGCCGATGCGGTGATGGACTACCTCGCCGCCGGCGGCATAGACCGGAACCGCATGTGGGCCAAGGGCTACGGCAAGGACAGGCTGGTCCGCGACTGCCCCGACTCCGCCTGCAGGTCGCAGAACCGCCGCGTTGTGTCTAATTTGCGCGATGAGAGGGACGAGTCGTAGAGGCTGCTGTTTTGCTGGTCGCCAAATCAGTCTCACAACGCGACGGCGGCATGGCTGCAATGCGCCTATCGGGGACATTCACCCAGCGTTTGCCCCTCCCCGAAAGCTGACGCTCCGGTTGAACCCGGAGTGAAGTCAGCTTCCCGTCTACCAACCTCCGGTTCAGGGTCTGGTGGGAGGCTTCGGCATCCGCCTCGACCAGTTTGCGGACGTGGCGGTTGTCCGCGATCCTGATCGCGCATGAGCCTCGCCACATGTCGGTGTGCTACCGGGAGTGGGCGCCGTGGAGCTGGCAGGTACGCTCGCTCAAAGCATCGGCCGTCCACCGGTGACCTCGTAGAGTGCGCCGGTGGTGTAGCTCGATCCTTCCGAGGCAAGCAGCACATAGGTCGCTGCAAGCTCTGCCGGTTGCCCGGGACGCTTGAGCGGTGTGTTCTTCCCGAACTCCTTGACCTTCTCAGAGGGCATTGTCGACGGGATCAGCGGCGTCCAAATCGGCCCGGGAGCGACCGCGTTTACCCGAATGCCGCGTTCAGCTACCAGTCCTGCAAGTCCGGCGGTGAAGTTGGCGATCGCTCCTTTGGTAGTGGCGTAGGCAAGCAGTGCCGGCGAGGGACTGGTCGCGTTGATTGAGGATGTGTTGATGATGGTCGAGCCGGGTTCCATGTGCTTCACTGCTTCCTGGGACAGATAGAACATCGCATAGACATTGGTGCGAAAGGTGAGATCCCATTCCTCCGCGCTGATGTCCTCCAGCTTCTCGAACGACGCCTGGTGGGCTGCATTGTTGACGAGGATGTCCAGGCGCCCGCATTCATCGATAGCTCGCTGCACAAGCGACCGCGCGAAGATTTCGTCCGAGATGTCGCCGCGTGCGAGCACCGCCTTGCGCCCCGCTTCCTCGACCAAGCGCGCCGTCTCCTGCGCATCTTCGTCCTCTTCAAGATAGGAGATCATGACGTCGGCGCCTTCGCGTGCAAACGCGATAGCCACCGCCCGGCCGATGCCCGAGTCCGCGCCGGTGATCAGCGCGACGCGGTCCATCAGCTTACCGCTGCCGCGATAGCTCTCCTCTCCGTGGTCGGGCCGTGGATCCATCTCGTCGGTGTAGCCGGGCATGTCCTGCTGCTGTTCGGGAAGCGGCGGCCGAGGATATTTCTGCTGGGCATCCTGCATGTCAGCTCCTTTTTTGGCTGGAGTTGCGGTTGTGTCGATCCGGTTCCGTGATCGGTCCCTTGGCGGCTTTCGAGCCACCGCCCCATTCCTCGGCCTTGCACGCTTGGTCGCCGCCCATGAGGTCCGGCGAACTGCGATTTGCGGTGCCGCTGTCGGTCTTGTTCAACTCGTGCTCCTTCTTGCGTGTCGTCAGTCTTTCTCGCCGGCGGTAATCATCGACCTCAGCGGCTCTTGCGCCACATTCGCCTCGATTTCCGCGCGTCCGGGAGTGTCCGGTAGCGCCTTGCGGAAATTTTTCGCATAATCCGGTGGCATCTTCGGTGGCATCATCGGTTCGTACGGGTCGACCACGGCCTCGATGACCACCGGACCCTCAGCAGCCAGGGCAGCGTCGAGAACACCTTCCACCTCCTCGGCGCGAGAGACGCTGTAACCAATGCCGCCCATGGCTTCGGCGGCCATGGCGAAGTCGATGGGCTGGAGTTCGCAGGCGAATTGCGGGTTGCCGAGGAACATCATCTGCTCCCAGGCGATCTGATTGAGCATGCCGTTCTTGAGCACGAGCACCTTGAGTGGGACCCGGTACCGAACTGCCGTCGAGAACTCGCCGAGTTGCATCGCGAGACCGCCGTCGCCGACGACCGCGAAGACCGGCCGGCCGGGAAAGGCCAGGCCCGCGGCGATCGCATAGGGCAGTCCGCATGCCATCGAGGCCAGCGCGCCCGAGACGCCGAAGGCCTGCCCGTCACGCAGCTCGATATGGCGGGCCGCCATCTCGGTGTTCTGGCCGGAATCGGCAACCAGGATCGCATCATCGGGCAATCGTTTCCCAAATGCGCGTGTGACCACCTGGGGCTTGAGCGAAGTGGCGGCCTTTTGCTCCGACTGCGCCATCATCTCGCGCCAGCGTCGCATGCCCGCCTGCGCCTTCTCGAGGAAGCTGCGATCATCCTTGCGCTTCAGGCGCTTGTTCAGCAGTCGCAGCGTCACGGCGGCATCGCCGGCAAGGCCGGCCTCAATGGGATAGCGCAGGCCGATGCGCTGCGGGTCGCGCTCGATCTGCACCCCGCGCGCCTGTCCCGGCTTCGGGTAGTATTCGATGTAGGGAAAGGTCGAGCCGACGACGAGCAGCGCGTCACATTCCTCCATGATTTCCTGCGACGGCAGCGTGCCGAGAATCCCGATGCCGCCGGTCGTCAGCGGGTGATCGTCGGGCAAGGCAGCCTTACCGAGCAAGGCCTTTGCGACGGGGGCACCAAGCAGCTCCGCCGTCTCTTCCAACTCGTGCCTGGCACCAAGCGCGCCCCGACCGGCGAGGATCGCGACCTTTGTCGCCCCGTTCAGGATCTCGGCGGCTTTCGCAAGTTGTTCTTCGTCGGGAAGCCTGCTTCCTTCGAACCAACGATCCGGCGTATGCGACGGTTTGTTGCGCTTCGAGCGCTTGGCTTGGTCGAGCGTGTGCTCCTGCACATCGCTGGCGATCGACAGATGCGCAACGCCGCGACGTGCCAGCGCCGACCTGCAGGCGAGACCGGCCAGGCTTTCCATATGCGCCGCGTCGGAGACCTGCGCGTTGAAGACGGCGACATCGCTGAAGACGCGCGTCAAGTCGACATCCTGCTGGGTGAAGGTCTCGATAAGGTCGTGGAACTGCATGCCGGTAATGGCGAGCACCGGCGCTTGGTCGAGCTTGGCATCGTAGAGTCCCGTCAGGAGGTGTGTGCCGCCAGGGCCGGAAGTTGCGAGGCAGACACCGAGCTTGCCTGTCCATTTTGAGTAGGCGCACGCCATGAACGCCGCGGATTCCTCGTGCCGCACCTGAATGAAGCGGATGCGGTCCTGCCGCCCGCGCAGCGCCTCCATGATGCCATTGATGCCGTCGCCCGGCAGGCCAAAGATGATATCGACGTTCCAGTCGATCAGCGTCTCGATGAGGATGTCCGCGGCGGTCGGCATGTCTCAGTCCTACCGCGATGCGGATCCCGCCGCCTGGCTGCTCTTGTTCGCGGTCTTGTCAGTCTTACGCTGGTCTTTGTTGCCGCCGCGATTGCCGCCATGCAACTGGTCGGAAGATTGAGCGGTCTTGCCGTCTTCCAAATTAGTGGCCATGCGCAAAGCTCCCTTCATCCGGCCTGCCTAACCAGAAAGTCGGTGAGATGTTCCGTGCCCGAAGGCAATGCCGCCTACTCAGGTGCCCAAGGGAAACGTGTCAGGTATTACCCTCGATGAGGCGTGTTCGGCAGTTAGCGGCTGAACAGGCGAGGTGCGATCGAACAGACGAAGGCATCGAACTGCTGCGAGGCCGAGGATTGCATGTAGTGGCCGAGGCTGTCTGATCGCCAAAAGCTCTCGCGGCAGAGCTGGCCGATGTTCAGGTCGCGTCTTCGCAGGTCCCTATAGCCAGAGCGCAACGCCGCCCGGACCGTCCCCATAGGCGAACTCCTCGCACCCCTCGTCGACGATTTCTCGCCCGGGATTCCGCCTCAGTGGCGAAAGGACTCGTTCGTCGCGCACACCGCGGCGGGCGATGTGCGCCTCGACCATGCGGTGCCTGGCGTGCCGGTAGTCTGGGATGGCTCCTCGATAGCCTTAAAAAGACGGCAGGCTTAGTCGTCCTGCCTGCGCTTGTGGTGCTCGCTCTCCTGGTTTTCGCCGCGGATCATCTGGCGATCGTCCTTGTCGGTCAATTCCACGCCCTCGTCGCGTAGATTGGCGCCGTCTTGCCGCGCCTCGCGCTCCTGCTTGGTTCTCTTCAGCTCATCCTCGGCATTGAAATCGTCGCCGGCATTGCTGGTGTTCTCGCGCTTTTCGATGATGCGCAGCTGCTGCTCGTGGGTCTTCCGGCCGGCCATGGCAAGGCGCCTCCTACTTGTTCGTGCGTCCGGTCTGGTCAGGATTGATGCCGCCCTGAGGCGTGACATCGTTCTCGACATCGCCTTCGAACGTATTGTCCCCATCGAGAGCATCGTTCTCGTCGAGCATATCGCCGCCCTTGACCGCGCCCTTCGAGGTGCCGATTCCCGGGTTGTCTCGCAGATCCTTGTCCGTGGGCTGTTTAGTCTTGGGGTGTTGGTTGGTCATGGAATTTCTCAGCGCTGGTTGAGCTTGGACGAACGACGGTCCTGGCGCTGTCCAACTTCAACGTGGAGAAAATGTTCCGGAACATATTCGCTTGTCAGGTGCGCGTAAGCGGCCAGGCGGCCGCCGTCTCGGCTAGCGAAACTCCAGGCATGCCACATTACATCCCATTCCGAGGCGAATTGGCAGGCTAAAGTGAAAATCGAGACGGTCGAAAGCTTGCAAGGAGTGGGTGCTCTGTTCCGGTGGCGATCTCGGTTGCAAGCAGTTCGCCGGCAATCAAGCCAAGTGTTGCGCCGCTGTGGCTGAAGGCGACGTAATACCCCTCGATCTCCCGCAACTGGCCGAAGACCGGCTCGCCGTCTCCGGGGATCGGCTTGGGCCCGACACCGTAGCTCTCCAGTTCCAATTTCGGATGACCGTCGAGAACATTCGACGCTTCGTCGAGAAGCCCCTGGATGGTCGATGCTTTTACGCGATAAGTCCCGTCCGGATTGACTACCACCTCTTCTTCCGACCAGGCAGAATCGAGCGCGAGGGCGCCATCAGGCGTCGGCCGGATGGCGACGCGCGGCGTGTTGAGCACGGCGCGTAGCGGCAAGTCGACTGGCTTGGTCCTGACCAGCAGCGCGATCGGTGTCCCATCGGCAATACGCTGACCGGCCACTGCGACCATTCGCGGCACATCCGCACCGGTCGCCAGAAGCACCGCGTTGGCGGCGAAGCTGATCCCGCTGGTGGTGGTGACGCCGGTGGCGCGGCCGTTGGCGACGGTGACGGTAGCGCGTCCGGCCTCGGTGACCACCTGGCCGCCCCGCTCCACGAATTCCGCGATCAATATTTCAATCAGCGACGGCAGGTCGACCCAGCCCTCGCCCGGGTTGAAGATCGCGCCTTGAGGCGTGACAGCGCTTGCGCAGACACCCGGCGCGACCAACCTTATGGCGTCCGCGGACAGATGCTGCGCATCATAGCCGAGACGTTTTTCGTGAGCGAAGACATCGGCGATCTCGTTTGAGGCATCGTCCGCATCCCACGTCAGGCCACCGTCGAAACGCAGCCAGGCGGCATCCGGGCATCGCGCCGACAAACTGCGGTAGCGGTCGATACCGATCATGCGCAGGCGATGATATTCAGCCGAGCGCCTGCGCGCCGAATTGATCCAGGCGAGCGAGCGGCCGGAAGCTCCCTTGGCGAGCGGTCCATCATTGACCAGCACGGTCTCGATGCCGAGCCTTGCAAGATGAACGGCCGAGGAGACGCCAAAAATGCCGCCGCCGACGACAACGACCTTGGAAACCTGATGTGATGTAGCCATGAGATATCTTTCACTGGTGGAGGTTGGGTTGGGCGGCCGTCTTGAAGGGCTCATGCGTGATCAAAGCACTTCGGCAAGGAAGTGCTTCAGACGCGGGCTTTTCGGCGTGTCGAAAATCGCGGCAGGCGTGCCGGCCTCGATGATGCGACCTTCATCCATGAAGACGACCTGATCGGCGACCTTGCGGGCGAAGCCCATTTCATGCGTCACCACGACCATTGTCATGCCGCGCCGGCCGAGATCCGCCATGAGGTTGAGCACACCCTTCACCAGTTCTGGATCGAGTGCGCTCGTTACCTCATCGAACAAGATGACCTCCGGGTCCATCGCCAATGCACGAGCGATTGCCACACGCTGCTGCTGGCCACCGGAAAGGCTCCCTGGACGATGGTGTTTGCGGGTCGCAAGCCCGACGTCGGCAAGGCGCGCCTCGGCGATGCGCTCAGCTTCCTGTACAGGGAGCCCCTTTACCTTGGTCAGCGACAGCATGACGTTTTCGAGCGCGGTGTGGTCGGGAAACAGATTGAACTGCTGGAAAACCATGCCGACACGCCGGCGCAGTTTTTCAGGCTTCATCGCCAGGATGCTCGCACCATCGAGCAACACCTCACCGCCCTTGGGCTCGACCAGGCGGTTGAGGCAGCGCAGCAGGGTCGACTTGCCCGAACCTGATGGGCCAATCACGCATGTGACCGTGCCAGGCTTGACTGCCAGGCTGACGCCTTTGAGAACATCGAGGTCGCCATAGGCCATGTCGAGATCGGTGATGGCGAGACTGCCGCCCTTGAAGCGGGGCAGCGCTGAGCGGGCATCAGAGCCGGCCTCCGAAGGTGCACTGCCGGTGGCGCCCTCCAGTTCGCTCACTTCGGCCAGGCCGCTGATGACGAGGCCGGCCTTTTGCTTTCCGACCCGCAGCGAGTTGTCGATGTAGTTGACCACATGGGTCAACGGCACGGTGATGACGAGATAGAACACGCCGGCCAGAAGCAATGGCGAGAGGTTTCCGGTGACCACTGCCTGGTCCTGACCGACACGGAAGATCTCGCGCTCCGAGGCGAGCAGACCGAGGAAGTAGACAAGGCTTGAATCCTTGACGTTGCCGATGAACTGGTTGACGAGGGCCGGCAAGACGCGGCGGATGCCTTGCGGGATCACGATCAGGCGCATGCCTTGGCCGTAGCTCATGCTGAGCGCCCTGCAGGCCTCCATCTGCCCGCGCTCGACGCTCTGGATGCCCGAGCGGAAGATTTCGCCGATATAGGCGCCGGCGATCAGGCTCAGCGCAAGAATGCCGAGCGGGAAGGGCGAAGGGCCGAAGATTTCACGGCCGATGCGGGCAAAGCCCTGGCCTATCAGCAGGATGGTGACGATCGCCGGCAGCCCACGGAATATATCCGTGTAGACCCGCGCCGGAATGCGCAGCCAGCGCGATTGCGAGATGCCCATGACCGCCAGGATCATGCCGAGGATGACACCCAGCACCGTCGACGCGGCGGCGAGGATCAACGTGTTCTTCAATCCGATGGTGATCATGCTGGGCAGCACGTCCGCCATGGCCTGCCAGTCGAGGAAACTGCGCCGCAGGTTTTCGAGCCAGTTCATTCGCCCCCCTTTCGGTTGCGCTATTCACATCGTCCGCATCAAGGACGGCGGCGTAATCCGGCCGCCGGCATGAGAGCCAGCGGCCGGGTACGGTCTACTTCTTGGGAAGATACTGGTCGGGCATCGGCGAGCCGGGGAACCACTTTTCATAAAGCGTTTTCCAGGTGCCGTCCTGCATGGCCGCATGAAGGGCGGTGTTCAGCGCATTGCGGAGCTTGTCGTTGCCCTTGCGCAGGACGAAGCCGGCCGGCGCGTCAAAGGAAGGAATATTGACCGCGATCTTCAGGTTCGGATAGCGAACGCCATAGTCCTTGGCAGCCTCGTAATCGAGGAAGTGGGCATCCACGGTTCCGTTGTTAAGCGCCGAAACGGCGGAGTTGTTGTCGGGGAATTTGACGAGATCGGTTCCGACAAAATTCTTCGCCGCGTAGATTTCCTGGAGCGTGCCTTGCACGACGCCGAGACGTTTGCCCTTGAGCCCGTCCGCCGACGTGATCGCCTTGTCGGCAGTAAGCACGGACAGATAGCCTGCGATATACCCGTCGGAAAAGTCGACGGTCTTCTTGCGTGCTTCCGTCGTGCCGATTGCCGCGACCGCGACATCGAAACGCTCGTTTGCAACCGAAGGCATCAGCGCCGAGAATTCCTGGCCGGTGAAGATCACCTGGTCGGGCTTGAAGCCAAGGCGGCTCGCGACGTTGCGGAACAATTCGATGTCGAAGCCGGTGAACGACCCATCGGCCTGGGTGAAAGCGTAGGGTTTGGCATCGCCCATGGTTCCGACGCTGATGACCTTCGCATCAATGAGGCCATAGGGATTGTCATCCGCGGCGGCCGCTCCTGAAACCAGCCCGGCGCCGACGCACATCGCCATAAGAGCCATTGCGCCGGTTCTGACCGGGCACATCAACGACTTGAGAATTTCTTTCCTGCTCATGTCTTTCTCCACTCTGAAGGTCTGTTCTTCTTGGTATTTCCGTCGAGCCGCCATCTGGCGCGCCGACATGCCCTTGCCGAAATCACGGTCCGTCACGCCTCTCGGCTCCACTCCTTTTAAAGAGACCGGTCTCATATTGCGTGAGACCGGTCTCTTTGTTAATCGTTATCGCCACCTTGACCTCCCGTCAACAACTCTTGTAGTCGTCATCCGATGAAAAGGACCGCCCCCAAGACCCCGTCGATAACGGTCAGCGACGTCGCCCGCGCGGCCAACGTTTCGAAAGCGACAGCCGCGCGCGTGCTCGGCGGATACGGCGTCGTCAGCGACATGATCCGCGCGGAAGTCATGGCCGCGGCCAAGGCCTTGGACTATCGTGCGAACGAGCTCGCCCGCAGCATGACGACCGGCCGCTCCGGCATCATCGGCGTGGTTGTCGGCGACATCGAGAACCCGTTCTTCAGCCTCGCGGTACGCGGCATCAGCGACGCGGCAAAGGCAGCCGGGTTCAACGTCATCCTGGCCAATTCCGGCGAGAAGATCGAGGCGGAAAAGGCGGCCGTGAAACTGCTCATCGGCAAGCGCGTCGACGGGCTGATCGTCACGCCGTCGGAATCGCGCGACATCGCGCACCTGCGCGATATCCACCGCTCGGGCCGACCGCTTGCCCTGCTGGATAGGGCGCTGGCAGATCTGGATGTCGATACGGTCACGACCGACGATCGCGGCATCGCCATGCTGGCGACCCGCTTTCTAGCCGATGCCGGCCACCGCAACATCGCCTATGTGACCGCGGTCGACGCCGAAGGGCACGAGTACCGCGATCTCGGGCAGATCTACACCTCGTCGGTCCGTGAGCGCATCGACGGTTTCCTCACCGTGTGCCGAGAGGCCGGACTTGATCGGCCAGAACGCTTTGTTCGCCTTGGCGCGACAAGCCCCACCGAAACGCGCAGGGTTGCCGGCGAGATGCTGTCGGCGCCGGATCGGCCGACGGCGATCCTCGCCTCCGACAGCGTCATTGCGCTGGAGATCTTCAAGGTGACCCGCGAGCGCGGCCTGCGGGTTCCCGACGACATTTCGCTCATCACTTTCCATGATGCGGACTGGACGAGCGTCACCACGCCGCCCATCACCGTTATCGACCAGCCCGTCTACGCGCTTGGCAAGAGCGTCGCGGAATTGCTCATCCGGCGATTGAAGGGAGATTCCCGCCCGGCGGAAAGGCTCGTTTTGCCGACCGCCATCATTGCACGCGGATCCGTTGGCCCGCCCTTGAATGGAAAGCCCCAAGTGCGCCAAGCATAGGTGTGGCGGCGATACGGCCCACATTGAATACGCTAGGGAGCCAAGGTCGACGCACCCCCGCTTTAAGACTGATACGGGTCAATGAAGCCCAGCAAACACCCTGATCGCAATGCCACGTCCACCGTCATCGGGACGGCACGTGCCGGCTCATGGTTTGAAGAGCGTGACGATGAGCCAGATGCCCGGCTAATTCTTGCGCCTGCCTGGCTTCAGGGCCGCCAAAAGATTGGTGATCCTGCCCGCCTTGCGGTTGCGGATCTCGGCCTCGTTCTTGCGGCCCACCGCCGCGCGGACAAGTCTGGCGCCGAGATAACGCAAAGGCTCGGGCGGCAGCGACATGCGCCGCTCCATGCCGACCAGACCGCTTTCGCTCCAGCGATCCTTTCGCTCGAGCACCAGGCTCGCCAGAATGCGTCCGGCTATCGGCGTCTGCGCGATGCCGGTGCCGTTGAATCCCATGCCGTAGAAGATATTGGGATGATCGCGCAGGTGGTCGAAGACAGGAACGTGTTCAGGCACGCAGTCGATCGGCCCCGACCAGTCATATTCGATCGCCACACCGCGCAGCGACGGGTAGACCCGATGCAGCTCTCGCATATTGTCGCGACCGTGCTCCGGGCTGCGGTTGAAGCTGGCGCCGAAATTTCCACTGAAGGCGACGTTGCCGCTGCCACGACCGAAGACCACCCTGCCCCCGATGGTGCGCTGGTAGTAGAGCACCTGGGCCTGGGAATCGCAGATCGAGGCACCGTCGCGCCAACCGATGCTGTCGAGCAGTTCGGGAACGGCGGCAGTGGCAATCACCTCGCTGCCGACCACATAAAGATGTCGCCGCAGTTCCGGCAGCGCGGAAAGCCAGGCGTTGGCGGCAAGCACGATTTTGTCAGCCCGTACCGCGCCATGCGCCGTGCGCACCGTGCATGTCATGCCGGGTTCGATGGCGAGGACCGGGCTGCGCTCATGGATGATGACGCCGCGTGCCAGTGCCAGCTTGCGCAATCCGATGGCAAGTTTGGCGGGATGGACCGTGCCGGCAGTGGTCTCGACGACGCCGACATAGGAGGCCGATGAACCGGTGCGGCGTTGAATGTCCTCGGCTGTCAGCGGGCTGAAACGGTTTTCTCCAACAGCTGCCGTCAAGGCCACGGCGGTCTCCCAGGCGCCTTCCTGCGCAATGGAGCTTGCTGTCCACAACCATCCGTCCAGCCTCAGGTCCATGTCTATGGTGCCGTTTTGCTGCAGCGTCTTCAGCTCCGCGATCGATGCCACCGTGTCGGCGCACAGCAGGCGCGCTTCCTCGAGACCGACGACCGCACTGATCTGGTCGATTTCGGCGAACCATGAATGGACCTGACCGCCGTTGCGCCCCGAGGCCCCCGATCCGCACAGATCGGCTTCAAGGATCACCACCCGCGTTTGCGGCGCAAGTTCAAGGATCCGCAGCGCCGTCCACAGACCGGTATAGCCGCCACCGACGATCACCACGTCGGCGCGCTCGTCGCCTCGCAATGGCTCGGTCGCAGGGGCGGCGGCAATGTCCTGCAGCCAAAACGACCGGTCAGATGCAAGCGCGACCGCAGGCTGCCGCAAACGAATTGTACTCACGCTTGGGCTCCCTGCGCATCGACAATGAAGCTGGCATATTTGGCTGGCAGCCAATCGGGTATCGGACGCGGTCTCTGGGGAAACCCGCCAAGATGGGTGCAGGTCTGCGCCGCCGCGATCGACGCCCTGTGCAATGCCTCCAGGGCGCCGAGGCCGCCGAAATGGAAGCCGGCGAGGAAAGTGGCAATGAAACTGTCGCCGGCGCCACACGTATCCACGACATCGACAAGCGTCGCCGGCGCATGCACGACATTCGTGCCATCGTCGAAGTAGGAGCCGCGTCGACCACAGGTCAAAACTACCTGCCTTGCGCCGGCCGCCCTGAGCGCGCCCAGCGATGGCTCGATGGGAACATCGACATCGTCCGGTCCGGACGCAAACAAAAGCGGGACACCGTCGAGCGGCAGCGCCATATGGGCGGTCGATAGATCGATGCTGAACGGCACATGGTCCGCCACCAATCGTTGAACAAGGTGCTTGTTGGCGTTGGTGCCGAGATGCACCCAGTCGGCCGCGGCGATGACCGCATAATGCGCGGGCGCCGGCATGTAGTTTTCGCCCACACCGAAGGATTCGTGCAGGAACTTCCGGTCGCCGGATTCATCGCGCAGCAAGGTGACGGCCGTATCGCCGGGACGCCGTTCGACGTCGTCCGGAGATAGGCCGGCACCTTGCAGTTCGGCAAGCACCACGTCGCCTTCGGGATCGTTCCCGACGGCGCCGAAATAGCGCGCGGACCAGCCGTTGCGCCGCCATTGCGCCGCGACATTCAAGGCATTGCCGCCCACCGTCATCAAGTTGTTGGTCAAATAGGCATCAAGGCAATTGTCCCCGACCGCGATAAGCTTTTTCGACCTCATGCCGGCACCGTTGCGCGATCGATATACGGCGCGATGGCGCCAAGGCAGCGTGTCCAGGCTTTTACCGGATCGAGCGCGTAGGAGCCGTTGCCGAACGGCTCGAAGGTGAACTTACCGGCATAGCCGAGGCGCGCGAGTTCGCTGACATAGTGGTCGAGCGGCAGCGTGCCCTCCCCCCACACCAGATGCCCGCCTGGCGTGCCGTCGACCAGATGAACATGCGCCAGCCGCGAGCCGAACAGGTCGACATAGCCGGCCACGGTGTCGCCGGCCGTGGCCATGGCGACAGTGTCGAGCACGATATCGATATTGCCGGCGCCCACCTCATCCAGCATTTGGCGCAGGCCTGCCGCATTATTGACGAGGTTGCTCTCGAACCGCTGCAACGGCTCGAGCAGGCAGCGCACCCCGTTTGCGGCGGCGCGCCGGGCGATCTCGCCGATCGAACCGACCGCGCGGTCCCATGCCGGTTGCCGGGGTTCGCTCTCGTAGCCCCGGCCGGGCGTCAGGAAGAGATAGCGGGCGCCAAGCGCCGCGCAGATGTCGGCTGCACGCCAAAACCGCTCGATGCTGTCCTGGCGCAGTGCGGCGTCGCCGGAGGCAATGTTGATTGGATACAACACCTGCTCAGGCGTAAAGCACCAGGCCGACAGCTCGTTGTCGGCGAGTACCCGGCGAACGGATTCGACACGTGCGTCCGTGGCGTGGAACAGGTCCAGATGCTGGGCAATCCCCCACAGCTCGATCTCGCGCAGGCCAAAGCCTCGGATCGTCCTGGCGACCTCATCGAAGGGGAAGTGCTGGAAGCTGAAATTGGCTCCGATCAGCTGATGAGCAGCGAGCTGCGGCATGAAGGCTCCTTTCGGGAATTGTTATTTGCCGATGCCTTCGGCCAAGCCACGGATGAAGTAGC
Organism: Mesorhizobium sp. P160219; assembly: GCF_057786095.1. NCBI lineage: Bacteria > Pseudomonadati > Pseudomonadota > Alphaproteobacteria > Hyphomicrobiales > Phyllobacteriaceae > Mesorhizobium > Mesorhizobium sp. P160219. The sequence goes on along the minus strand of NZ_JBYNWG010000001.1, from coordinate 2,367,949 downwards.
GTTGCGCGCCAAAGAACACGATCACGATAGGCAGCGCCGAGATCGTCATGGCCGCGAACACCACGGCATAGTTGGTCCCGTGGGTTGCCATGATCGACGTCAGTCCGACCGGCAGCGTCTGCACATCCGAGCCGCTCGTGAAGATCATGGCGAAGAGATATTCGTTCCAGGCGAACAGGACGTGCAGGATGACGCAGGAAATGATGATCGGCCGGCACAGCGGCAAGGTGATGCGCCAGAAGATCTGACCCTCGCTGGCGCCATCCATCGTCGCCGCCTCGTCGATGTCTTCAGGCAGATCCAGCATGTAGGCGCGGATGAGGAAGGTGGTGAACGGCACACGGAACGCCGTGTAGAGAATGATCAGCGCCCAGTAGGTGTTGTAGAGACCGAGCGCCTGCAACATCTTCACCAGTGGAATGATCGCCACCGTGGGGCTCAGCATCAAGCCGCCCAGAACGATGGCGATAACCAGCGGCTTTGCCGGCATCTTGGTGCGGGTCAGGCCGAAAGCCGTCCAGGCGCTGATCAGCACGGTGCATATGGCCGAAGCGACGGTCACCAGCACCGAGACTGTCACGTAGCCACGCACGCCCTGGTTCCACGCTTGCACGTAATTGTTCCACGACCAATGGGTGGGCAGGGCGAAGGGATCGCCGAAGATCTGCGCATTGTCCTTGAAGCCGCTCAGCGCCATCCAGATCAGCGGATAGATGACGACGACACCAAGGCAGACCAGGAATGAATAGAGCAACGTCCTGGCGATGACCGACCACACATTGACGTGCCGGCTGCGACCGGCTGCGACCATCGCACTCATAGCTGCACCCGGCGGCGCTTGGTGTACCAGAGCTGTGCCGCACCTGTGAGCATGGTCAACATGAAGATGACGGCGGCGATCGCCGCGCCATAGCCGAAATTGTCCTCGATGAAGGCCTTCTGGTAGAGCCACGTGCCCAGCACCTGGCTGCTGTTGTTGGGCCCGCCCGCGGTCATCACCATGACCTCGTTGAACACCTGGAACGCGCCCGTGATGGTGACGATGATCATCAACCCCGTCATTTCCCGGGTCAGCGGAAAGGTGATGCTCCACAGGCGGCGAAGCGGGCCTGCGCCGTCGATCGTTGCGGCATCGTAGAGGTCGCGCGGGATCTTCTGGATGGCGATGGCGAACAGCAGCGTCGAATAGCCAAAACCCTGCCATTGGCTCATGGCGATGATGGCATAGATGGCGGTGTGTTCATTGCCGAGCCAAGGCATGACGAGCTGGCTCAGTCCAACACGGCTGAGCGCGGCATCCAGCAAGCCGATCTGCGGCTGGTAGATGAAATAAAACAGCAGGCCGGTCACTGTGATCGAGATTGCCGACGGCACGAAATAGACGGCGCGCCACAGCCGGCGCCAGCTTTCGCTTTTCAGGTCCTCGATAATGGCCGCCAGCAGGAACGCGCCGAAGACCTGGAAGATGACGGAGATGAGAGCGTAGAGGCAGTTGTTCCACAGCGCCAGCAGCACGACCGGGTCATGCAGCAGCCGGTCGTAGTTGGCGAGGCCGACATTGGTGACCTCGCCGGTGTAGATGTCCTGGTCGGTGGTGCTGACGATGAAATTGTCGACGATCGGATAATAGACGAACCAGCCGATGAGGATGAGCGCGATCGCCGCCCATCGCAACGACAACAGGTTGGCGAAGCGCGCCCGCCGGCTCTTTGGCCGTTGCGGCTTGGCGACGCCGATGTCGGCGCCGCTGTCCACTGTGTCCGAGGCCCTTGCCATGCTCGCCTGCTTTATTTGGCCGCGGATGCGGCATTGCGCACCTCGTCCATCACTTGCTCGGGCGTCATCGAGCCGCCCGCCAGCGCCTGCAGGCTGGACAGCCAGACGGCGGCGACGCGCGGTGGGTTGGCCGTATCCAGCCAGGGCATGAGGTATGAGGCGGCGTTGATATCCTTGAGGCCGTCGACCACAGCCGCGCTCATGTTCGATTCCGAGGCGCCGCCGATGGTGGCGCTCGGCTGGCCATAGGGTGGCGCAGACAGCACCTGCGCATTTTCCTTCGAGGTCACGAACTTCATGAAATCGATCGCCAGCGGGATGTTCTTCGATGCCGCATTGATCATGTAGCCCTCCGGCGCGCCCTCGATCGACTTTGCGTCACCCTTTGCGCCGGCGGGCACCGGCAGCCGGAAGAATCCGAAATCGGCGGGCTTTAACGCCGACTCCGGCGTGGCGGCCTGATCGAACTCGATGATTTCCTGGTAGTACATAGCGGACTGGGCGTTGGTGAAGGCCTGGAGAGCCGAAGCATAGGATGTGCCGTTGACGCCGGCGCCATCGGTGCAGCGCTCGACAAGCTGGCTGAACTGCTTGAGTGCTGCGACGTAGCCTGGATCGCTGTATTGGGCGGTGGCCGGATCGAAGTCGCGTTCCAGCGCTGCCTGCGGCACGTTGTAGGCGAGCAGCTGGCCTGCAAAGTGGATTGCGGGCCAGGCCTCCTTGTTGCCGAAGGAGATCGGTGTCACGCCGGATTTGCGGATGGCGTCGCAGCTGGTCAGCAATTCCTCGAAAGTGGCGGGTGCCTTGAGGCCGAGCTTGGCGAAGATCTGCTTGTTGTAACCCATGAACTTGGCATCCTGGTAAAGCGGAATGCCATAGAACTTGCCGTTGTATTCGAACGCCTTGACGGCGGCCGGAGACAGCGACTTGCCCCACTCGGTATCGGGACCAATGACGGGCGTGAGATCAACGGCGCGATTGCCGCGCACGAAATTGCCACCCCAGCTGCCTGTCCAGGAGAAATAGATATCGGGCAGCGAGTTGGAAGCGACCAGCGTCTTGGTCTTGCCCTTCACGCTGTCGTCGCTCTCCTGGATAAGTTCGACCTTCACATCCGGATGGAGCTTCTCATAGGCCTGTGCCAGGTTGACGAAATAGGGCGACAGCTGTTGCAGCCCGAACTTGGTCAGGACCGAAAGCGTGCCGGTGTATTCCACCTTGGCGTTTGGGTCGGCCGTGACAGCCGGCGAAGCGGCGGAACTGCCGCTTATCGACAACCCCAATGATGATACCGCGGCCACCGTGACCGCCACGACTTGCAGCGAACGTTTCATGGATAGCTCCTTCAGAGGTAAGAGGGGATCAATATTCCACGCGTTTGTAGTAGCGACGGGTGGTCAGCGGGTGGTTGCGCAGCACCTCGAGATGGGCGCTCAGCCGCTCGAGCAAGGTGGCGAGCAGAACCGGCGAGATCATGCCGCGGACCTTTGCGGAGATGCCCGGCAACTTGACCGAGGCCGCGTCCAGCGTGCGAACGCGGTCCGTGTAGCGCCTGGCGAAGTTCTCGACCCGGTCGGCCAGGGGCCGAAGGGCATCTTCGCCCTTGAACACGAAAACGCTGACGCCCGGCTCGACCAACTCGAGCGTACCGTGGAAGAAGTCGGCGGCGTGCACCGGGCGGGTGCGAATCCACTGCATCTCTTCGAGGATGCACATGCCGTAATAGTGTGCCTCCGGCCACACCGAGCCGGCGCCGGTGAAGATGTGATAGGTATCGTCCTTGATTGTATGGGCCAGTTCGGCCGCCCTATCCTCAAAGGCAGCCTTGGCGTCGGCAAGCAGATCCGGCAGCAGTTTGAGTTCGGCGACAGTGCCATCAAAATCATCATATTCGCCGCGCTCTTCCAGCAGGGCCAGGACGATCAGCAGCGTCTGCAGGTAGAAGGATTCCGACGAGGTGTCGTCTTCGGCGAAGTTCGTGAAATTGTGGTCAGCCTCCCGTGCGATTGGCGTATCCGAATGGCCGGTGAGCGAAATCGTGCGCACACCACGTTTTTTCAGAAAGGCCATGAGCTCGACGCCTTCCTTGGTCGTGCCCGACAAGGACGGGATGACCACCACGTCCTTGCTGTCGAGACCGGCGGGCGGATCGATCACGACCTGCGCCGGATAGGCACCGCTCACCGGGAAGGTAGAACAGCGCTGCGCCAACTCGATCGCGGGCAAGGTTAGAAGCTGCACGCCGCCGGTGCCCATGAAAAACAGCCGCTCGACGCCATCTGCCAGCAGTGTGCGCATGAGTGAGCGAACCTCACCTGCGACGGCGACGGCCCCGCTTTGGATCTTCACGAAGCGGTCCCTATCGAAGTTCAGCATGACGTTTTCCTTGTATTTCGCATGTGACAGGCCTCTAGCCCGCCTTAGGCGTCGGTGGGCCGTCTAGCTCGTTTTTCCGATGTGAGATCGATCTCACAAGCAATAATGGGCACGCAATTTCGCCAATGGCAAGTCCTTTAGACGAAATTCTCCGAAATCGAGGGGTTTGCTCTTTAGCGCACAGCGCGCCGGGCAACCGATCCGCGTACGATCAAGCGGGTCTGAAATCGGGTACGGCGCGGTGCAACCTTTTTGCCGGCAAGCCGCTCCAGCAGATATCTGGCGGCGAGCGGTCCGATCTCGGAGATGGGTTGCGCCACGACCGTTATCTGCGGATCGGTGAACGTGGCGAGGTTGAAGTCATCGAAGCCAACCACCGACACATCATGCGGAATCGAGAGCCCCATTGAACGCAGGCCAAGAAGCGCGCCTTGCGTCATGAGGCTGTCCACCGTGAACAGTGCGGTCGGGCGATTGCGCCGGCTGAACAGGCGGATCGTGGCTTCGATGGCGTGCTCGACGGTCGAGCGCGATACGCCGATGAGCGCTTCATCGATTGCGATCCCATGCGAGTGGAGCGAGTTTTGGTAGCCAGCCAAGCGTTCCTGTGCCGTAAAGATGCGTGACTCGTCGCGCAAAAGACCGATCCGGTGGTGACCGTTGCCAACCAGATAGTCCACTGCCTCGCGTGCCCCGCCCTCGTTGTCGACGACGACGCTGTCGCATTGCAGGTCCTTTACCACGCGGTCGATGAGCACGATCGGTGCGCCTTCGCGGGCCAGTTGCACGATATGGTGGCTGTCGGTTGCAGACGTTGGGGCAAGGATGAAGCCGCGAATGCTGAGCGAGCGAAGGCTCTCAAGCAGTTCTTTCTCCTGTTCTACATTCTCCTCGCTGCTGGCAATCAGAAGATTGTGGCGGTGCTTGCGCAGTTCCACCTCTATGTCGTGCGCGATTCGGGCGAAGAACGGATTCTGGATATCGCCGGGCACGAAGCCTATGATCGGCAATTGTCCGCTGCGCAGCGCCTGCGCGACGAGGTTGGCCCGATAGCCCAGCCTTTCGGCTGCCTCAACCACGCGGAGCGCCGTCTCGTCGCCAACGTAACCATAGCTGTTGAGCGCCCGGGCGGCCGTGGCGCGCGACACCTTAGCCGCTGCGGCAACGTCCTTTAGTGTGATTCCTTTCTGGGCCACAGGTAACCGTCCTTCTTGGATCTGAACATTGCGTCAGATCATCCTCGGCTCGTCTTGCCGGCATCGTTGTGCGGCATATCGGACGATTCTCAAACTGCGAACATAGCTTTCGCAACTCCTTGCCACCTAATCGAGATACGCGCGCTGTTTGGCTATCTGGAAATTTGATCCACGAATGCACCTACATGTTGTGCAGTCAGTTCATTGCCTTGCACTGCCAGCATACGGCAATGAGTTCACGCCATGGTCCAGGCGGCCTCCCTGGCATCGATCATAACACCGATGGAGACGACTAGCCTTGCCGCCAAACTCGTCCAGCGATTGGAGGCGAGCTTTCAAAAAGGTCGAGCCAGACGCTCAAGGCCCGCTGCACGGAGAGCCATAGGCTGGGAGACTCTGAGCAAATCGGGAATCTGAGTCGCTTGCTCTGAACCGTCGGCATCATGCTGCTAACCGGTTTTGATCCTCCGGGGCTCCGCATTGGCAATAGCGACGAAAATGCTGTCGAGCAGACCCTTGTCGCGGAAGGAACTTGCCAAGCAAGGGCACCTCGGCCAAGTACGCACAACGCCCGGAGACGAAGGCGCATCCGGCAGCACCCTTTTGGGGCCAGATAGAGACTCAGAAACCCAAAACTTTCATCTTCCCGCTATTGAAACGGAGGACTCGATCGTGACGCGTGCGCCCGACCATCGCCAACGGTGGGCTCCAAACTGATCGAAACTTCTCGTCGACCTTTGCAAGGTGATTGATCATCGGGGAGACCAAAGCCGAAACACTGGGGTTGGTGTCTCCAGTGACGCTGAACGAAGCTTCAGGGAAAATCCCAAATCTGCCGATTTCCCTGGCGCTGTCATTGCAACGATCGAGACAATCAGGGAGACCGGACCAGAGGCACGAGAGGCCGCGTCCTTCCGTGGGGTCGCTCCTCCAAACCGTTTGACGCAATTTAGAGATGTTGCCTTGACCCCGCACTAGCGTCTACTGCATCTCCCAGCGGGAGCGTCACGAATGGCGAGAAAGTCTGTCCGACGCAAGTCAACGATTTATGATATCGCGGTGGCGGCAAAGTCGTCCCCGACCGCCGTCAGTCTCGTCCTCAATGGCTCGTGGCAACAGCACCGGATCAAGGCGGAAACCGCAGCGACCATCCTCGATTGGGCTGAGCGGCTTGGCTATGCTGTCAACCTCAAGGCACGAGGATTGCGGCTTTCCCGATCCGGACTCGCTGGAATGATCTTGCCACATTACCGCAATCGCTTCTTCGCCGGATTGGCCGAAGCCTTTGAAGCGGAATCCCGCGTCCACCGCTTGTGCCCGATCGTCGTCAGCACCCATCGCAATCCTGATAACGAGTTGAGTGTGACGGAAACCCTGCTGGCTCAGCAGGTGGAATTTCTCTTCCTTGCGGGCGTTCGTGACCCCGATCCGCTGAATGATCTGTGCCGGGCAGCGGGCGTCCGGTGCATCAACATCGATCTGCCAGGCCGCCGGGCTCCCTCAGTTGTTTCTGACAACTACGGGGGCGCCAAGGCGCTCACAGAGATCATTGTTCAGAAATTGAAAGAACGAGGGGGCTCCACCGAAGATCTCTTCTTCTTTGGCGGGGTCAGCGATGATGACGCAACACGTAGCCGTTTGCTGGGTTTTCACGATGCGCTGGCAGCGCATGGGATTGTTACGGGCCCGGGCACGATTGACTGCTGCGGATACGCACCGACCAACGCTGCTCGGTCTCTCGCTGCACGATACGCTCAGCTTGGGCATCTGCCCTCAGGTATGTTCGTCAACGGCGTGACCGCTCTTGAAGGAACATTGCGGTTCACTTCGACACTAGCCTCAAGTGAGCTTGGACGGGTTGTTGTCGGAAGCTTCGACTGGGATCCATTCGCGGCGCATTTGCCCTTCGATGTGACCATGGTCCGACAGAATGTCGAGGTGATGATTGCTGAAGGATTTTCGCTTCTCGAGAATTATTCGATAGACCACTTTCCGCTGGTGACCGTACCGACCAGCTTTGGGCGAACCGGAGAGCATGACGGCGCCCAAGAAGATTGGGATTCGGCATCCAAATCGAGCATCGACCACTAGCAATTCTTTGTCACGAGACATCGTTGCAGAAGTTCAACTCCGTTCATCAGCACCTCGGATCTGGGTAGCACCGCCTCGACCCAAGGCTCGCGGGGGATCGCATGTCGTTTCTACGGGTGCAGCCTGAGTGCGAAAGGGCGGATCGTTTACATCAATCGAGAAATGTTTTTAGACGCTGGTGGCGTGACCGCCTTGCTAAATCTATTTAGCACCTTGACCGGCCGGCATTCAAAGTCTTTTATGGCGCGTTCTGGGAGGAATGCGGCGCCGAGTGCGTCAATGCCGTAGGGCCCAAAGGGGTGGGCCAAACAAAGCCGACATGGGCAATAGGCAACCCAAAAACTCGTCAATCAGGGAGGAACTAAATGTTAGCAAAAACTATACTCGCGGCGGCGTTCGGCGCAGCCCTTTCGGTCGCCACAATGGATGCTGCACTGGCGAAGGACATCAAGGTTGGAGTCGTCGTGAAGATCGGCGGTATTCCCTGGTTCAATGCGATGGAAACGGGAATAAAGGAAAAGTCGAAAGAGCTTGGCGACGACGGCTTCATGGTCGGGCCGACCAGCGCCGACCCGGCACTTCAGGTCCGCGCGATCGAAGACCTGATAGCTCAGGGCGTCAGCGTAATTGGGGTCGTGCCGAATGATGCAAACGTTCTCGAGCCAGTTCTAAAAAAGGCGCGCGAAACGGGCATCAAGGTTATAACTCATAAATCGCCGGACCAGGTGAACGCTGATTGGGACTTCGAAATGGTCTCGGCCGTTGGTTTCGGTGAGGCCCATGCTAAGCTATTTGCCGAGAAAATGGGCGGCAAAGGCAAGTACGTGGTGTACGTAGGTTCTCTTACTGTGCCCGCACACAATGCCTGGGCCGATGCTGCAATCGCCTACCTGAAGAAGAACTTTCCCGACATGCAGATGGTTGGCGACAGATATGGCGTCGCCGAGAGCGCCGATGACAGCCGAAAGACGGCTCTGGATGTGCTTGCCGCCAATCCTGACCTCGGCGGCTTCCTGACGTTCGGCAGTCAGGGACCGATCGGCGCCGGACGCGCGATCGAGGAGCAGAAGCTTGGTGACAAGGTGGTTCTTGTCGGTTCATTCTCGCCTAGCCAAGGCAGCGCAATGCTCAAATCCGGCATTATTGACGGCGGCTATATGTGGAATCCTCTGGAAGCGGGCAAAGTATTCGTAACGATGGCTGATTTTCTGGCGGGCGGCGGTGAAATCACCGACGGCATGACGATCGAAGGTCTGGGTGTCGTTCACCCTGACTTCAAAACCGGCACCATCATCGTGGACGCTGTGCAGCCTATCACGGTCGAAACGGTCGATGGTCTTGCAGCCCTAGGGCTTTAGATGGCGGACCATGGCTGGCGTGCCGGGGTGGCAAATCAATCCCGGCACGCCCCATCCTTGTCATTTCAGAAGGGCCCGCCGTGAACCTCGTCGCGTCTACGACGCAGGACCTCCCATCGGTTCTGTCGTTTAGCAACATAAGCGTCACATTTGGTGGCGTTAGAGCCCTCCAGGATGTCGCCTTCGAGGTTCTCCCGGGTGAAGTGCAATGCATCGCCGGTGAGAACGGCAGCGGCAAGAGCACCCTGATCAAGGTAATCACCGGCGTTTGTCAGCCGCTAGCCGGCGCAAACATGTCGATCGCCGGAAAGTCTGTCGACATCATGTCGCCGGCTGCGGCGCGCAGCGCCGGGGTGGAAGTCATCTGGCAGGACCTCGCACTGTTTCCTGAAATGACAGTCGCGGAAAATATCGGGATCAGAACTGTCCTCGGCAACATGCCTCGGCTCGTCGATCATTCGCGCATTCGCGAGGTGGCGCGAGGGCTGTTGGCGCGGCTTGGCGCCGACCTCGATGTCGACGCGCCTCTGCGTAGCTTTGCAATCGCCCAACGTCAGATCGTCGCCATCGCCCGGGCGCTCGCCGGCGATGCGAAGGTTATTTTCATGGACGAGCCCACATCGTCGCTTACTCAATCGGAAACAGACCGGTTGCTCGCGATCGTTCGAACACTCTCGAATGAAGGCATGGCCATCGTCTTCGTCAGCCATCGCCTTGCGGAAGTTCTGGAGATCTCAAGTCGCGTCACCGTTCTGCGCGACGGTAAGGTCGTTGGGGTGTTCCCGACCGCCGGAATGACCCAATCACGCCTCACCGAACTAATGACCGGCAAGACGTTCGACCAAACCGTGAGCACGAGAAACCTTAGTGGATCACCCGTCGTGTTGAAGATCGATCGATTGACCCGCGCAGGCGACTATGACGACGTTTCGCTGACAATACGGCGCGGTGAAACGCTTGGCCTGACCGGGCTACTCGGCGCCGGTCGCACAGAACTCGCGCTTTCTATTTTCGGCATGCTGCGCCCAGACCGCGGCAGCATCGCACTCAACGGGACGGTTCTTCATCTGAACTCCAACCGCGACGCAATCCGCGCGGGTATTGGATATCTCTCCGAAGACCGCTTGTCCCTTGGTCTCATACAAGCTCAGTCCATCGCCGACAACGCCGTTATCCCGGTGCTCGACAAGATCCTTGATCGAGGGCTGATCTCCTCGGAGAAGAAGGACGCGCTCGTCAATCATTGGATCGAGGAATTGGCGATAAAAGTCGGGCGGCAGACCGATGCGATTTCCACGCTCTCGGGCGGCAACCAGCAAAGGGTGGCCATCGCCAAATGGCTGGCGGTCGGCCTGAAACTGATCATTCTTGATTCGCCAACCGTGGGGGTGGACGTTGGCGCGCGGGCCGGCATCTTCGAGATTGTCGCCAAGCTCGCTGCCGAAGGCCTGGCGATTCTGCTGATATCCGATGAAGTGCCGGAGGTCTATTTCAACGCCGATCGTATCCTTCATATGGCTGCGGGCAAGATAGTCGCCGAATACGATCCGCACGCCATCCCGCTCGGCGACCTGGAAGCTGCCGTCTATGCGTAACCGCGGCAAGCTCTTCCGGGCTCATCCCACCGAGACATGGCTCGTTGTGGTTCTTCTCATCATGAGCGCAGGTCTCTCCGTTGCGAGCGACAAATTCTTTACCATTGCCAATCTCTTCAATCTGCTCAACACAAGCTCGACAAATCTGATCTTCGCGGTTGGGCTGCTGGTGGTGTTGATCGCTGGGGGCATCGACATCTCCTTCGCTGTGGCCGCGTCAGTGGTTCAATACGTTGTGGCGCTGGCTCTAGCCCAAATGGGAGGTGGTGATTGGTTCATCGGCCTCACCTTGGCGGCAATTGTCGGGATCGCCCTGGGTGCGGTGAACGCCGGCCTCATCTGCTATTTCCAGATCATTTCAATCGTTGTCACCATCGCCACCTTCAATATTTTTTTCGGCCTGCTGATGTTCTTCACGCACGGTGTATCGATCTACAATCTGCCTGCATGGTGGACGCATCGCACTGTGCTTTTCGAGTTCCAACAGGCGAATGGCAATTGGGCCGAGCTAACACTGCCGGTTGCGATCATGGCGGTCTGCGTCGCCGCCACCTGGGGGCTTATCCGGTATACCACCACGGGACGGCAGCTATACGCTTTTGGCGATAACCCGGAGGGCGCCCGTCGCCTCGGTATCAACATCGCGGCGATGCACTTCATTGCCTTCGGCTGGCTTGGTTTGATGGCCGGGATCGCGGGACTTGTGCAGGTGCACTATTCCCAGGAAATCGTGCCCAACGCATTGGTGGGGCGCGAGCTGGACGTGCTGGCAGCTGTTGTCCTTGGCGGTGCCAGGCTGGGTGGCGGGCGCGGCACCGTGCTCGGTTGCATCCTTGGCGTGTTTCTTGTGTCGGTGACGCAAAACGGGCTGAACCTCCTCGGCATCTCTCCCTATGCTTTCAAGATGATCGTCGGGGCGATCATCTTGATTGCCATCACGCTGTCCAACGCGCCGCTCGGGCATATCCTCGCGGGCTTGCGGCAGAGGATGGGTACATGACGCAGCGCGTGCTCGAAACTGGAGCGCTACGGCACGGATTCTTGCGCCGTCTTGCCGGCACGTTGGGCGCCGAGAATATCGGACTTTTGCTGGCATTGATTTTGGTGATTGCATTCTTCGGATCTCTCTCGCCGCGATTCCTGTCCAAAGCTACCTTTGAATCGGTGGCCTTCCAGTTGCCTGAACTTGGACTGCTTACGCTCGCGATGTTGATGCCGATCATCTCGGGCGGCATCAATCTCGCCGTGACGTTCACGGCCAATCTCTGTGGCCTCACGCTCGCCTGGGTTCTTCAGGCCAACGGAGGACCGGACGCAAGCATCTATGCCTTTCTACTCGGTTCCGTTCTTGCGGTCGGCGTTGGCACGGCAAGCGGCTTGGTCATGGGCCCGGTGATAGCCTATACCGGCGCGCACCCCATCCTCGTTTCGCTCTCGGTGATGATTTTCCTGCGCGGCCTTGGCGAGTTTCTGACCCGCGGCGCCGATATTTCGGGCTTTCCCGAATTCATCCAGCCCCTGGGCCACGGCAGCATCGTCGGCATTCCTGTCCCGCTGCTGATACTGCTCGGCGCAGTCATCGTCTGGCATGTTTTGATGACCCGAACCAGGCTTGGCTTTTCAAACTATATGGTCGGCTCCAACATCGAGGCGACGCGCTATTCCGGCATCTCGACGCGACGCGTGATCATTCTGATCTACGCGCTGTCTGGCGCCATGTGTGCGTTGGCCGGCATTATCATGATGGCACGATTCAATTCCGTCCGTGTCGGCCATGGCGAGTCCTATGTGCTGATTACGGTGCTTGCCTGCTTTTTGGGCGGGGTGAATCCGTTTGGCGGCTTCGGCAAGGTCGTTTCGGTCTTCCTAGCCCTCATCGTTTTGCAGTTGCTTTCTTCGGGACTGAATCTCTTGGGCGCCAGCCAGCACCTGGCCACAGCCATTTGGGGCATCATGCTGATCGGCGTCATGATCTTGCGGTGGGCTGCCGGGCAGCTCAATTTCATGAGGATAACACGATGAAGGGTTTTGGCGTTCATACGAGCATGTGGACGAGTGGTTGGTCCGTAGAGGGCGCCGAGCACACTGTAGCGGCGGTGAAAAAATACGATCTCGATTTCATTGAAATTTCGCTGGCCGATCCATTTTCTTGCGATGCCGATCACACCCGCAAGCTGCTGGCGGCAAATGGCATGCAGGCGGTGTGCTCGCTAGGGTTGCCCGAATATGCGTGGGCATCGCGCCACCCACAGGAGGCGATTGACTTTCTCAAGGTGGCTATCGACAAGACGGCCGACATCGGAGCCCAGGCGCTATGCGGCGTAATCTATGGCGGCATCGGCGAGCGTACTGGCGTGCCACCTACGCAGGACGAACTTGATAACATTGCAAAAGTGATGACGTCCGCCGCCGCGCAAGCCAAGTCTCGCGGCATCGAACTCGGTGTTGAAGCCGTGAACCGCTACGAGAACCACATCATCAACACCGCGGCTCAGGCGGTGGCACTAATCGAGAGAGTCGGCGCCGACAATATGTTCGTGCACCTTGATACCTATCACATGAACATAGAGGAGAAAGGTATGGGCAACGGTATTATCGTCGCCCGCGATTACCTCAAATATATCCACCTCTCCGAGTCTGATCGCGGCACCCCAGGCGAGGGCAATTGCAATTGGGATGAGACGTTCGCAACGCTGGCCGCGATCGGCTTCAAGGGCGGGCTCGCGATGGAGAGCTTCATCAACATGGATCCGCGTCTGGCGTTTGGCCTCAGCGTGTGGCGTCCGGTGGCCGAGAGTGAAGCGGTTGTAATGGGCAACGGTCTGCCGTTCTTGCGCAACAAGGCACGGCAGTACGGGCTGATCGCATAAGTTACATCGCCATGCGAGATCGAAACTCGGCACATCATGAGCCGACTGCATCGACATTGCGGCGACTGCCTTCGAAGCAGGAGCCGCTTGAGAGGCAATATTGCGGCGTTTTAGATCCCGGCCTTCGGCTGCCCCCCGGGCGCAAGCAGCCAACCGGTCGGCGATCGCAACTGCCGTAACAATCTATTTCACCGGCTCGGGCATCACAGCCTACCTTCGGCGGTTGCGAGCCGGCCCCGCATCAATTCGCGGCGCTTTCGAAACTCTGTGTATTCCTGGTCGGCCAGTACCCCGATCAGGATCACCGATCCACTCACGGCAAAGTTGAGTGAGGAGGGAATGCCTAGAAGATTGACAAGGTTCTGAAGCACCTGCAGCAAGATCGTTCCAAGCACCACACCAATGATTGAGCCTTCCCCGCCCCGCAACGAGAACCCTCCAAGGACGGCGGCGGCGATCGCGTAGAGCTCGTAGAAATTGCCGTGCGAGCTTGGCAGGATCGAGCGTGTGAGAAAGATGGATGACAGCGCCGTCAGCCCGGCGCAGATCACATAGGCGCAGATGATAACCCGGCCGGTACGGATTCCCGAAAACCGCGCGGCCTCTTCATTTTTGCCGACGGCGTAGAGGTATAGTCCGAAGGCGGTACGGTGCAGAACGACCAACATCACCGCCGCCAGGACAAGCAGGAAGACAAAAGAATGAGGAATGGGAATGGAGGTAGGCATTGTTGGTAAGAACCGAAACCAGATCGGTGCGACCGGTGGTGAGATATTCCAGATCCTCGAAGCGGGTTTCGTAGGGAAAGCCTGCCGTCGCATCTTGGTGTTGCCCTGCTGCTCGCCGGCATGAAGATCGCCCGCACCATCCTGCGTCAGCCGGCCCTGCAGGCGGTGATCGCCGAGGAGCTGTCGCTGGGCGGGGCCGCCGACCTTTCCGATCAGTCCATAACAGACCACATCCTCGAACACGCCAAAACGGTCTATCACCCCTGCGGCACCTGCCGGATGGGCAGCGATGACCAGGCGGTGGTCGACCCGCAATTGCGCGTGCGCGGCGTGCCGCGCCTACGCATCTGCGACGCCTCGATCATGCCGCGTCTCATCAGCGGCAAAACCAACGCGCCGGTGATCATGATCGCCGACCGCTGCGCCGATTTCATCCTCGGCAGCGCTTAGCGAAAAACGGGCAGCCGAGAGAAATCCAGGCTGTTTTGAGACGGTGTATCTGTCCAGCGCATGCAGCGACTTGTCGCGACCGAAACCGGACAGCTTGACTCCGCCGGGCGGCACGGTGATGTCGGCGCCGCCATACATTGCATAGGTCCTATCAAATCGAGACTGGGACAGCGATGCCAACGCGCTGCTGTTGGCCGCCAGAAAGCTGGTGCGGATACGCCTGGAGAAATTCAGGCGATGCAGGCAGCTTCACCAGACGCAGCAGTTCCAGCAGCATCCATGACGGCGCCGAAGTCGCGCCCGGCTTCCAGATCATCGCTGCGCCGGCCACACGCCCGGCCACTCGGTCTACCTCGCAAACTACGGCAAGGAACAGCGCATGATTTCGGCCGACACGATGTATGTGCCAGCGCTGCTGGCGCCGCATCCGGAGTGGCAAGGCAGCTACGACCAGGACGGGCCGATGGCGATCACCACGCGGCACAAGCTGATCGATCGCGTGATTGCCGACAACATCCGGATCTCGGGCGGGGGCTCTCAGAGAGGTTCCTGCTATTGCTGCTGCAGGCCGGTGATCATGGCAATGATCTCGTTCTTATCGGTCTTCGCGGTCTCGCGAATTCCAATCTGCTTGCCACGCCTGAGAACACAGATGCGGTCGGAGAGCTTGAAGACCTGGTCGAGGCTGTGGCTGATGATCAGGATGCCGACATTGCGCTGCTTCAGCGACTGGACGATAGCCTCCACCCGGGCGGTTTCGGCAACGCCCAGCGCCGCCGTCGGCTCATCCAGCAGGATCAGCTTGCTTGCCCAATGCGTGGCGCGCGCGATCGCAACGCCCTGGCGCTGGCCGCCGGAGAGATCGCGGATAGTGGCGTGGGCGGAGGGGATGCGCACGTCCAGTTCCTTCACCAGTTTCTCGGTCTCGTCGATCATGCGGCGGCGGTCGAGCAAACCGAGGCGGTTCAGCGGCTCGCGGCCGAGGAACATGTTCATGTAGACCGTCTGCTGGTCGGCCAGCGCCAGGTCCTGGTAGACGACCTCGATGCCGTGCGCGCGCCCCATGGTGGCATTCGACATCGTCACCGGTTTTCCTTCGATGACGATGGTGCCGGACGAGGGCGGGTGGACCCCCGAGACGATCTTGACCAGCGTCGACTTTCCGGCGCCGTTGTCGCCGACGAGTGCAACGATCTCGCCCGGGAAAACCTCGAGCGAAAAACTCTCGATCGCGGTGATGCCGCCGAAATTCTTGCGAATGTCGTGCAGCTGAAGGATGGGCGCGCTCACCGTCATGTGTTTCTCCTAGACTGGCCAGGCATAGGGTTCACCGAAGCCGTTCTCGATGGTTTCCACTTTCGGATTGTCCGTCGAAATGCCCGACACGCCGACAATATGGGCGCGGGTGACGAAGGCCTGGCCACGGAAGCCGAACACGGCGCTGTCGCCAGGCTTCGGCGCGTTCGCGCCGGCGGCATCGATCATGGCGTAATAGTCGATCGCCGAGGGCGGCGGCACCTCGACGCTGCGCAGTGCCGAGCCTGCCGTTGTCGGTTCAGCCGAGACGATCGCCTTGACGTCGTAGTCGGGGAAGATCGGATCGATGTAGAAGCCGCCGCCAAGGCAATAGGCCTTGCCGCCGGAGAGATGCGAGACCTCGGCGAGATAGAGCACCGCCGGCAGCTCCGGCAAATCTTCCATGACATGCAGCGCGGTGGTGCCATGTAGTCCATTGCCGGGCTCGCACTGCGTCGCGCCGGCCTCGGCGAGTGCCGCCAGCATAACGCTCGACGTGGTGCCCGGCGCGTTGATCTCAATGTCCTTGCGGCCTGCCTTAGCCAGCGCTTCCGCAGCTTTCGCGAGCGTCGCCAGATTGGGGGTCGGCAGCACTTTTCGCGAAGCATGGTCGAACAGCAGAGCAGGGAAAGTGGTGATGCCGGCGAAACGGCCGCCTTCGACGGCATCCAGCCGGTCGGCGACATCGATAATGTCGGCGGCATTGAAACCGCCTTCATGGCCGCGATAGAAGATATCGCCTTCGGCGGCGATGCGGGCCAGCAGATGCTGCACATAGCCGGCCGCCTTGGCGCCTGTTGCCGCTTCCCCAGCCTTGGTATCATTGAACACGGTCCAGTAGTCCGGCTTGAAGGTTTTCGCCGCAGCCGCCGCTTCGAATTTTGCGACCTGCTGGAGATGGCCGAGATGGCCAAGCTTCATGCCTGCCTTGTGGGTGGCGCGGGCGCAACCCATGTCGACGGCGACCGCGCGGTCAATGCCGCCGCGCATCACAGCCCGGCAGAACGACGAGGAGCGGCCGACCTGCTTGGTCATGGCGAAGATCTTCAGGCCGTTGCGGTTGGCCTCGCTCTTGAGAACCCGCGCATTGGCCTCAACCATGTCGAGATCGAGCACATAAGCATTGGCCGGCAGCTTACCTTGCTGGTGCAACCGGATAGCTGATTCGATGAAGGCGGGGTTGCGGCGGCGCAAAATGTCGAGAAACATGGATGGCTTCCTTCAGCGGTTCTTTTCGCGCAGCGACACGGCGACTGCGGTCAGGATGATGAGGCCACGCACGATCATCTGGTCGGAGACCGACAGGCCCATCAGGATCAGGCCGTTGTTGAGCATGCCCATCATCAACGAGCCGACCAGCGCGCCGACCACGGAGCCCTTGCCGCCATTGAGCAGCGTGCCGCCGACGATGACGGCGGCGATGACCGTCATCAAGTCGGTTTCGCCGAGAGTATATTTCGCCGCCTGCAGGCGACCGGCATAGAGCAAGCCGGCAAGACCGGCGAGCCCGCCGCTGATGGTCAGCACGGCGAGCCTGATCCTGGGCACGCTGATGCCCGATACGCTTGCGGCGCGGGCATTGTCGCCGGTCGCCAGCACATGCGCGCCGAAACGGGTCTCGCGGAACACCAGGTGGCCGATGGCCACGGCAATCACCGACCACCAGACGAGTGAGGGGACACCGAGCAGCGAGCCGGAACCGAAGAAGCCGGTGAACGCTTCGTTGGTCACCGAGATCGAGCGAAGGTCTGTCATCGAACGCGAAACGCCGGCGAACAGGCCGAGCGTCGCCAGCGTCACCAGGAAGGAGGGCAGCCTGACATACGCCACCAGCACGCCGTTGATGACGCCGATCAGCAGGCCGGCGCCGAGGCCGGCGACTATCCCTGCCGGCATGCCGTACGCGTTGATGGTGACGGCGGCTGCAAGGGCCGCCACCGCCACGATCGAGCCGATCGACAAATCGATTTCTCCGGCCGACATGACGAAGACCAGGCCGATGGCCATGATCGTCACCGGCGTCGTCTGCAACACGATGTTCGATAAGTTTCGGACGGTGAGGAAGCCGCTGTCCCTCAGCACAATGGCGAAGAACAGGAAGATCGCCAGGAAACCGAGGTAGACGACGTATTGCTGCAGGTTGGAGCGGCTGGCGAAGCTGCCACCGGCACTGGTGTTGGCACTGGACATTTATCCCTCCGGTGGTGAGCGCTTCGCCTCGAGCCTATTTCATCGCGTCCGCGATGGCCGCCGGTACGTCCCTGTTGAGGGACTTCTTCCAACCGTCCTTCACCGTGTCCTTGGTGACGGCGATGGAATCTACGGCATAGAATGGTTCGGCCTTTTTGCCGACCAGCGAACCTGCCGAGGCGCGCGCCAGCGTCACGCCGATGCTGTAGGCCTCGTCGGCGACGAGGGCCGCGATGTTGCCGCCCTTGACCATGTCGAGCGCGGCAGGCTCGTTGAGGTCGAGCGTGACAATCTTGGTGTGCGTGTTGCCGGCGCCGCGCAAGGCCGAAAGCACGCTCAGCGCCGGTTCGGCCCAGGTGACATAGATGCCGTCCAGGTCCGGATGCTGGGTGATCATCGCCTGGGCGATGTCTTCGCTGCGCGCCGGGTCGGCCATGCCGGCGTCGTCCTCGATCTTCATATCGGGATAGTCCTGCTCGATGGTCTTCTTGAAGGCCTGGTCGCGCTGGTTGGTGACGTAGAAGTCGGCATCGTGGAAGATGTAGCCGACCTTGCCTTTCTTGCCGAGCGCCTCGGCCATGGCGATGCCGGCCTTGTTGCCCATCTGAAAGAGATCGTCGGAGACGATGGTGACATAGTCCCTGCCCTGCTTGTAGCCGGCCGGGGAATTGTCGACGAAGCCGAGCTTGACGCCGGCCTGGCGTGCCGGATCGTAGACCGAAGCTGCAGTCGCCGGATCGACGGGAAGCGACAGGATGATCGACGGCTTTTTGGCCATCACCGTCTCGATATCGGCCTTCTGTCGCGCGGCGTCGAAACCGGCATCGGTCTGCGCCACCACCTCGATGCCGAGGCGCTTGAATTCGTCATGGGCGCCGGCGTTGACGGCGTTGGTGTATTCGCTCATCTCGTGCCAGACGAGGGCGGCGGTGAACTTGCCGTCCTTGATCTGCTGCTCTTCGGCTGGCGTCAGCGTAAGACTGCTCGCCGGCACCGGCTTTTCACCATTCGGTCCTGTGGTGACGCCTTCAGCGGCGAAGGCGTGCATGGCTAGCAGGCTCGCCACTGTCGTTATGATTAAAGATGCTTTGCGCATGTCCCGGGTTCCCTTTTTGTTGTGTCGAAGAAAAGCTCCGGTGCGGCGGGCCGCGCCGGAGCGAGAGCCTACTTGGCCGCGTCGAGCACCGGCTGCGGCGCGTCGCGGTTGAGCGAGTCCTTCCAGCCCTGCGCGACGTTCTCCTTGGTGACGGTCAGGGCCGGGGCGACGACGAAGGCTGGTGTCGGCTGGCCAAGCAGCGACTTCATGCCGGAAGCAGCCATGGCGCGGCCGAGTTCATAGGCCTTGTCGGCGACGAGGGCTGCGACATTGCCGCCCTTGACCATGTCGAGCGCGACCGGCTCGGCGAGGTCGAGCGTGACGATCTTGGTCCTGGCGTTGCCGGCGCCGCGTAGCGCCGACAGCACGCCGTCGGCCGGCTCGGCCCAGGTCACGTAGATGCCGTCGAGATCGGGATGCTGCAAAAGCATCGCGTTGGCCAGTTCCTCGGCGCGGGCCGGGTCGGATATGCCCTGTTCGGCGACGATCTTGATGTCGGGATAGACCTTCTCGATGGTGGTCTTGAAGGCTTGGTCGCGCTGGTTGGTGACATAGTAGGCAGCGTCGTGGAAAATGTAGCCGACCTTGCCCTTGCCGCCGATCGCCTTGGCCATCGCGTCCGCAGCCTGCTTGCCCATCTGGAATAGATCGTCAGTCACGATCGAAGCGTAATCGGTGCCCTGCTTGTAGCCCTTGGGCAAGTTGGACAAGAACACCAGCTTGGTGCCGTCCTTGACCGCCTGGCGGAAGGCTTCTGCCGAGGTGACCGGGTCGAGCGGCAGCGCCAAGATGACGTTGGGCTTGGCGGCCAACGCCGTCTCGATGTCGCTGCGCTGGCGGGCGGAGTCGAACTGGGCATCCGTTTTGACCGCAATGGTGATGCCGGCGCGGGCGAATTCGTCGGTGGCGCCGGCGGTTACCGCATTGGTGAAATCGGACGAGGTGTGCCAGAGCAACGCTGCCTTGTAGCTCTTTTCCTTGAGGGCGGCGATGTCGGCATCGCTTAGGATCACGTCGGCGCTCGGCGTGGCGCTCTCGCCCTGCGGGCCGACCGTCTGTGCGGAAGCTGGGTTGGCGGCAAGCATCAATCCGCCGGCAAAGGCGGCGGCGATCAGTGTCTTCATCGGCATGTCAGTTCTCCCATTTTGCTTCGTTGGTGGTTCAGTCGGCCACGCCGCAGTAGCGGGCCATGAAGGCGGCGAAGCCGACTATGCCGGCGAAATATTCCTCGACATCGACGTGCTCCTCGAATGTGTGGCAATTCCTGATGTCGCCGGGCGCGCAATAGACGGCAGGAATACCGAGCTGATTGATGATGAAGGGGGACTCCGACCAGAACGGTGCGCCCTCGATGACGCCGCGTCCGCTCATTGCGCCGGCCATCGCGTCGGACAGCATGGCGACTTCCGCCCGCGTTTCGCCGATCTCGGCAGCGGTGCCGCCCAGCCTGTGGTCGCGGCCGGCGGGGTAGGCGAACTCTACCGAAATATCCGGATCGGTGATCGCGCCGCGCACGGCAGCCTCGATCTCGGCGGCGGCGGTGTCGAGGTCTTCGCCAGGCAACAGCTTACGGATCAGCGAGAGCGTGCAGCGCTCGGGAACGGCAATGTAGCCGCCGCCGGCAAGCCCGGTGATAAGCAGGAAGCCGCGCCCGACCAGTTTGTGCTCGGCGCGCGCGGCGACCTCATCCGAATGCTTCCAAAGCGCCGTCATCGCGGCATGGCTTGCACGGAGCGCATCCTTGCCGAGTTCTGGCACACCGAAATAGGCGGATTTGCCGGTAATCGAGATATCGGTGATGAAGAAGCCGATCTGCGCCGCATAAACGGCCAGGCGGGTCGGCTCGACATAGACGCTGAAATCGGGTGCTGTGACCTCGCCGGTCTCGATGCGTCCGACGAAGTGCTTGATCCCGGCGGAAATGCCGGTGCCGGGCTGGCCGCTCTCCTCGTCGCCGATGAAAGCGAAGGCGACGTCGCCCTTGAGGCGAACGCCTGCCTTGTCGAGCAGCGCGAGTGCCGCAAGCGAAGCAGTGATGCCGGCCTTGAGGTCGCCGGAGCCTCGGCCCCAGACAGCACCATCAATGATCGGGGCGGCGAACGGATCCTCACGCTCGGTGCCTGCCCAATGCTCGCGCCAGCCGTCGACATGGACGGTGTCGGTATGGCCGATGAACAGCAGGCGCTTTCCCTGGTCGGCCCCCTTGCGCTCGCCCCAGATGTTGGGCCGCCCAGGAAGGAATTCCGTCCTGGTCAGGCCGCTGAGGTCAAGGTCGCGCATCCTGGCTTCGAGGAAGTCGACGAAGTTGGCTTCGTTGCCGGTGATGCTCTCTCGGCCGATGGCGCGGCGAAACAGCGTTAGTGCGTCGTCACGGTCGAGCGCTGCCTGCAGGCGGGCGGTAATATTGCGAGTCATATCGCGGCCTCCTTCAGCGCGGCGGCCTGGGCAGGCGGCAGCGAAATCCGGCCATCAGGCGCGTCGACGCCGAACAGCGTGTTGTGCAACTGGCCAAGGCCGATTGCCGCCGCGCCGATGAGGGCTGCGCGTGCGCCGAGTTCGCTCGCCTCGACCCTGACCGGATAGGGGAAGCATAGCGGCAGAAGCGCCTGCACCCTGGACAGGATTTCGGGCCGCAACCCAATCGAGCCGCCGAGGATAAACTTTTCTGGATTGGCGATTGCCGCGATTGCCGCAACGCCTTGCGCCAGATGGCGGGCAGTTTCGTCGAGCACGGTGAGCGCGTCCTTGTCGCCAAGCGCGGCATTCTCGAATATTGCCGGCACGGAGACCTGCCTGCCGGCGAGGGCGTGGTAGCGATCGGTCATGGCGTGGGTGGCCACCGCGCGTTCGAATGCGCCGGTGCGCAGTGATTCCTCGGCGAAGGGATCGGCCCCGATCGGCATGAAACCGATCTCGCCGGCGGCGTGCCCAGCACCCCGCACCAGATGGCCGCCCAGCATCAGCCCGCTGCCGATGCCGGTGCCGAGCGCGATGTAGGCGAGATTGTCGATGCCCTGGCCTTGGCCGAGCCAGTTCTCGCCAAGCACCGCGAGGTTGACGTCGTTTTCGATCATCACCGCGACGCCGAGCGCTTCTTCGAAGGCATCCAGCACATTCATTGTGTCGAAGCCGGCGATGTTCGGCGCCATTAGGATGCGGCCGGTGGCCGGGTCAGGAGCGCCAGGCGCGCCGATGACGGCCAGGCGTATCTTCTTGCGCGCGACGTGCTGTCTGGCCGCGGCATCGAAGGCCAGCGCTGCAATCTGATCGACGACGAACTGGCCGCCGCGCGGATCGGTCGGTGTGGCGGCTTCGGCAAAGATCTGGCAGGCAAGGTCGGTCAGCGCGACCCGCACCTTGGTACCGCCAAGGTCGACGGCGATGATATAGGCTGCGTCGTGGACCAGTTCGTAGGTAACGGCGGTGCGCCCGACATGGCCGCTGGTGCGGCCGGTTTCCTGGACCCAGCCCTCCTGCTCGAGCCCGCGCATGATTTCGGAGATGGTCTGCTTCGACAGGCCCGTCAGCTTGGCGATCGAGGCGCGGGAGATCGGCCCGCCCTGGACGATCGCTTCCATCACGGAGCGCTGTGAGAACTGACGGGATATGCGCGGCAGGTCAGTCACATTGAACTCCGGTTAATTCGTTCTATGACCGAACTTATTATTCGGAACTGGACCTGTCAATGTATGTTCGCGAGCGGCGGTTTTTGCGTACGCGAACATTGATCCGGAGGCAGGATTCAGGCGCGTTGCTGCTGTTCGGCAGAAGATAAATGCGGTCAGCGAATGGCTAGATCAGCTTCTTGAATCATTGGACGAACAGCTTCGTAGCCATTGACGAATAATGATCATGCTAGTCTTGAGGGTCACTGTTTTCTACAGGAGATCAATACAGCGGATGGTCGCCGGTCCATATCTCTCGTATCTCTCGTATGGGTCTGTCGAACCAAAGGACTTGGCTTCGAGAATATCGGTGATGTACCGCGGGTCTGCCTCCTGCCTCCCAGTGAATGGCTCAAATGGGGCCGGCAGCGGAACGTCCGCTTGCAGTTTGCAAACGTGGATAGCTACATACCGCTTTCACTTGCAAAGGCGCGTTTGACGCCAACTGGGCTGGCCCGAAGCCGACATCTCCGTCCAGCATAGTCCGACCATGTTCGGCGCAAGCTGCTCGCTTGAACCGTGGGATAGAATTCCGCCAATTTCAGGCACGTGGTTGTCAGGCGCCCACCGAACTTGACAAGCAGTCTTGCAGGAACTGCGTCGAGCACTGAACGTTTGACCAAGCGCGGGCATCTCCGCCTTGGCTAAGGACCATCAATGTTCACGTTCATGTTTGCCACCGGCATCGAGAACAGCACCCCCACCATTCGACAAGGCCGGGAGCGCGTCGACGAAATGGAAAAATGCCGCTTCTACGAACGATGGCGTACCGACTTCGAACTGGTCCAGGATCTCGGGGTGCATTTCCTCCGCTACGGACCGCCCATCCACAAAACGTGGCTGGGTGACGGACGGTACGATTGGGCATTCGCCGATGAGACCTTCGCGGACCTGAAGGCGAAAGACATTCTTCCGATCGTCGACCTTTGCCACTTTGGCGTGCCGGACTGGATTGGCAACTTCCAGAACCCGGACTTTCCGACACTATTCGAGCACTACGCCAGGGATTTCGCGATGCGCTATCCGTGGATCCAGCTCTTCACCCCAATAAATGAGATGTTCATCTGCGCCACCTTTTCGGCCCGCTGGGGATGGTGGAACGAACAACTGAGCAGCGACACTGCCTTCGTCACCGCCCTCAAGCACATCGTGAAGGCGAACGTGCTTGCCATGCGGGCGATTCTCGAGGTGCGGTCGGACGCCATCTTCATTCAGAGCGAATCCTCGGAATACTTCCACGCCGATTCTCCCGAGGCGGTCGGCAGAGCGGAACGGTTCAACAGCGAGCGTTTCCTGTCGCTTGACCTCAACTACGGTCATGACGTCGACGCGCACACCTATCGCTATCTTCTCGAAAACGGGATGACGGCCGAAGAATACAGTTTCTTCCTGGAAAGCCATCTGCGCAGGCATTGCGTGATGGGCACCGACTATTACCAGACCAACGAACATCGGGTTTGGGCAGACGGAACGACGTCCGGGTCCGGCGAGGTGTTTGGCTATGACGAGATCACGCGGCAGTACTTCAACCGCTACCGGCTTCCCGTAATGCATACGGAGACCAACATCAGCGAAGGCCCCAATGGAGACGAGGCCGTCTATTGGCTGTGGAAAGAGTGGGCCAACGTGCTGCGGATCCGCAACGATGGCATCCCCATCGTAGGCTTCACCTGGTACTCGCTGACGGATCAGGTGGACTGGGACAGTGCGCTTCGGGAGAACAACGGACGGATCAATCCGCTCGGCCTCTATGACCTCGACCGAAATCCGAGGGCGGTGGGGCGCGCTTTCAAGGCGCTGATCGCGAACTGGAACAAGCTGTTGGCCACACAAAGTGTCTGCCTTGCTTTGCCGGTCTTTCTTCCCTCACAGCAAGACGATGCCATTGTTCGCGCGCAACAGGATTATGCGCGCAGCCTGCTGAGCGTGGATCGGGTCGCTGAAGGCTGGACTGAACCACTTGCTGCTCCCCAGAAAGAGGTCGAACCCGATGCGCCTGGATAACAAGACTGCATTGTAACCGGTGCTGCAAGCGGCATTGGACTGGCCATCGCCATGCGGTTGGGCACCGAAGGTGCACGGGTGAGCCGACGTGGGTGGAGGCAAGGTCGAGAAGGCGCGCATCGGTTCGACAAGGGGCGCGCCGGGGAGGCCGCTATCACGGTGCTGTCGACTTGCGCTCACGCGTTCGGCAGGTTGGTAATAATCGTCAACAACGCGCCGGCCTGATAATCTTTAACCATTGAGGCATTCACTAGAGCGGGCTGGCTGAAGGTGCTGAGCGTCGACCTGCTGGGAGCAATTTATTTCGCCGGAAAGGCATTCGCTCATATGACATCTGGGGGCGTCATCGTAAAACATATTGAGTGTGCGCGGTCGAGACGAGCTCCGCATGTCGAGCTATACGCCGCGGCAAAGGCCACCCTCCTGTCTCTAACCGAGACCCGACGCAGTTCGCACCTTGGCCGACTGGGCATGAATCCGGACGATTACCGAACCAAATGGAACCTGCCTCGCAATTACCCGATGGTGGCACCCAACTATTCGGGAAGCGTTCCGCATATCGCCTCTAACACCCAGTAGCGGACAGCTCTCGCCTGAGGCGTCAGTCGTCGTTGAAGCGCTCCGGCATCGCATTCGAGGCCAAGGCTGGTGCACAAGGATCATGACATCGAATTCCACTCTTTACAGGAACAAGTGCCTTTCCTCGGGATTAGGATTCGACGCCGCAACGGCGTCGAACCCCAAAGGAGACTCACATGAAACGTAAGATTTTGACAGCTACAGCGATCTCTCTCTGTCTCGCCACCGCGGCCTTGGCGCAGTCGTCGGGAACATCCAGCGGCACGAACGGAACGTCCGGCTCATCGGCCGGGTCCAGTATGAGCTCTACGTCCGGCTCCGGCCAAAGCGGTATCCCGAGCGGCTGGGACAGCAAGCTCTCCGGCTCATTCTTCAGCGACGCCAATTCGGGAAGACTTCTGTCGCAGGATGAGATCCGCAAGAACTGGTCGTCCCTGAGCTCTGAACAGCAGGCACAGGTTCGCTCCGACTGCTCGAGGATGACGGCCAGTAACGGCACTGGCTCTGGCACAATGACCGGCACGTCAGGTAGCTCGGCTTCGACCGGCAGTGATACAACGGCGAGTATCGGCACCGGCTCTGGCACAGCCACCGGCACTTCAGGCAGCTCTGGTTCGACCGGCAGTAACACCACGGCCAGCAACAGCACTGGTTCGGGTACAACCACCGGCACGTCGGGATCCTCGAATACAGCTGGCGATACGACCGCCAGCACCAGCACGGGTTCGGGCGCGAACTCGGCTGCTCAAATGGCTTCGATGCGGCAACTCTGCACTCAGGTTCAAGGGATGTGAGTGAATGCGGCGCTCCGGGCCGGCTTGGCCGGAATAAGAAGAGGCCTTGAAGGCCCGGGCATCGCTTTGGTTTGGTAGCCATTTCGGCGCTGAAGTCGGCCGGAGACCGGGGTGACAACTCGGCGCTTGTCGCGCTGCTTTTCTATCGCCGGCGACCGTCACTCGCCAATAGCGCGCTTCGCGTCGAGACACTTCTCCCGGCTGAGGCAAGCGAGATTCCGTCCCGTCCATACCTGCCAAGATAGACCGTCTCGCGGCCTCCGTTGAGCCTGTAATCCAGCCGAAAGGAGATCGCGCCACTAGGCATGACGCGAACATACATGCCGTCACGGTCCGCAATCTTGTAGATTTCTCTTTTGGTTCAGGGCTTTAAGGGCGACGTCCGTCAGCATTCCCCGGTACCTCCTGAAAAGTACCGTCAGTACAATTTCGAGGCTCTTCGGCAGAACATTCGTTTTATCTCCAGTGCCTTAAGGCATCAAAAAACACCGTCAGAGCCTCATTGGATCTGACGGTACTTCGAAAAATCTGAGCTAGCAATTTGCGGAAGGTCCGTCAGCCGGTCCGTCAAATCCAATCTCCGCACCGATTGTCGCTGATTGTCTCCGAATGGATTTATACGTGTTATCAAATGGTTGTGGCGTACAATGGCGTGTTTTCGGCGGCGTTTGAGTGGGCCTGAATCACTCCCACTCGATGGTGCCTGGCGGCTTTGACGTCACGTCGTAGACGACGCGGTTGATGCCGCGGACTTCGTTGATGATGCGGGTGGCCGCCGCGCCGAGGAAAGCCATGTCGTAGTGGTAGAAGTCGGCGGTCATGCCGTCGACGGACGTCACGGCGCGCAGGGCGCAGACGAATTCGTAGGTGCGGCCGTCGCCCATCACACCGACGGTCTGCACCGGAAGCAGCACGGCGAAAGCCTGCCAGATGGCGTCGTAGAGGCCGGCCTTGCGGATCTCGTCGAGATAGATGGCGTCGGCCTCGCGCAGGATTTCGAGCTTTTCGCGGGTGATACCGCCGGGGCAGCGGATGGCAAGGCCTGGTCCGGGGAACGGATGGCGGCCAATAAAACTTTCGGGCAGGCCGAGTTCCTTGCCCAGTGCCCTCACCTCGTCCTTGAACAGTTCGCGCAGCGGCTCGACCAGCTGCATGTTCATGCGCGCCGGCAGGCCGCCGACATTGTGGTGCGACTTGATGGTCACCGACGGGCCGCCGGTGAAGGAGACGCTCTCGATGACGTCGGGATAGAGCGTGCCTTGCGCCAGGAAATCGGCGCCGCCGAGTTTCTTGGCCTCTTCCTCGAACACCTCGATGAACAGCCGGCCGATGGTCTTGCGCTTCGTCTCGGGGTCGGACTCGCCTTCCAGCGCGGAGATGAATTTTTCCGACGCGTCGACAAGGATCAGCGGCAGATTATAGTGCTGGCGGAACATCGCCACCACGCCGGCGGCCTCGTCCTTGCGCATAAGGCCATGGTCGACAAGAATGCAGGTCAGCTGGTCGCCTACCGCTTCGTGGATCAGCAAGGCAGCGACCGATGAATCCACGCCGCCCGACAGCGCGCAGATCACCTTGCCCTTGCCGACCTGTTTGCGAATTGTCTCGACCGCATGCTCGCGATAGGCGCGCATCGTCCAGTCGCCTTCGATGCCGGCGATGTTGTGCACGAAGTTTCTCAGCAGCCTGGCGCCATCCGGCGTATGCACAACTTCCGGGTGGAACATGATGCCGTACATCTTGCGCGCGACGTTGCCGAAGATGGCGAAAGGCGAGCCTTCCGACTTGCCGAAGACTTCGAACCCCTTGGGCAGCGAGATGACGCGGTCGCCATGGCTCATCCACACCTGGTGGCGCTGGCCTGGCGCCCACAGGCCCTCGAACAGCGGGCTGTCCTTTTCGATCTCGACGAAGGCGCGGCCGAATTCGCGATGGTTCGAGCTTTCGGCGACGCCGCCCATCTGCACGCAAATGGCCATCTGGCCGTAGCAGATACCGAGCACAGGTACGCCGGCATCGAAGACGATCTGCGGCGCGCGCGGGCTGCCGATGTCCGATGTCGAGGCGGGACCGCCCGACAGGATCACGGCTTTCGGATTGATGCGCTTGAAGGCAGCTTCGGCCGATTGGAACGGCACGATCTCGGAAAACACGCCAGCCTCGCGGATGCGGCGGGCGATGAGTTGCGTAAACTGGCTGCCGAAATCGACAATCAGGACTGTATCGGGATGATTGGCTGTCGTCATGGCGAGCCTTTAGAGAAAGAAACGAGTCGGCGCAATGGGGTGCGTAGCCCGACTTTCAGAGCGCTGCCGGCTCTTGCCCAGGCTGCTCCTTGTGTAGCGTGCCGGAGCCGATGGCCTGTTCGAGGCGCACGACTGCATCCGCCAGCTTCTCGTCGATGACATGCAGATATTCGGTCCAGTCGCCAACGTGGCGCAGATCGGCTGCACCGTCTGAAATGCCGCGCAGGCCGATAAGCGGGATATCGAACAACTGGCAGGCGCGCAGGCAGGCGAAGGTTTCCATGTCGACCATGTCGGCGGCGATGGCGTCATAGGCGGCACCGGTGATGATGGCGCCGCCGGTCGACAGGCTGGCTTCTTTAATGCCCGGTATCCTGAATGATAGCGGGACGGTCACCGGCAGGTCGAGGAACGGCGTCGCGCCTTTTTCGAAGCCTAGCGGCGAAGCGTCGATGTCGCGATAGCTGACCGAGACCGCCTGGTAGATTTCCGTCTGCTCCAGTGTGCGGCTGCCGGCGGAGCCGAGCGAGACGACGAGATCGGGCAGCGTCTTCTCAGACTTCAGCCATGACAGTTCGGCGCCGAGCCGCACACCTGCCTCGACCGGGCCGACGCCCGTCATCAGCGGCGTGAACAGTTTTTGCAGATGCGGACCGTACTCGGCCTGCGCCGCCATGACGAAGAGGACGTCCTTGCCACCAATTCGCGTAATTTTGGCCATCAGCCTGCTATCCCGTCACGGCCAACCACCGTCATCATCGTGCCGGTCATGGTCGCGATCAGCTTGGCCTCGCCATCGGCGGCAAAGGCGTAGGCCTGGCCGTCGGCGACGATGATGGTGCGGCCGGGCTTGGTCACCGAGCCGCGGAACAGGAAGCGTTCGCCCCGGCCGGGCGCCAGGAGATTGACCTTGAACTCGATGGTCAGCACGCCGGAATTTTCCGGCATCAGCGAGAACGCGGCGTAGCCGCAAGCCGAGTCCAGTGCGGTCGAAATCACGCCGGCATGCAGGAAACCATGCTGCTGCGTGAGTGCGGCCGAATAGGGCATTTCGATCTCGATGATGCCCGGCGTCACAAGCGTCAGTTCGGCGCCGATGGTCGCCATCGCCTGCTGGCGCGCGAACGACGCCCTGACGCGGTCCTCATAATCGGGTGCGGGTACGATCTTTGCTGCCATGGCCATCGCCCTGATTTATCTGCAAAGCTTATCGCAGACGCCTGAACGCCACGCAAATGCTTTTGCTGCACTGCAGCAAAGCACTCAGTTCAACAGGAGCAGCGACGCGTTGAGCAAGGTGGCGAAGGCTACCCACGCGGCATAGGGCGCAAACAGCCAGCCGGAAACCCGGTCGCGGTTCCACACCGTGGCTATGAACAGCGGAATGCTGGCGAGAAGAGCCAGGATCACGACCAGTGCCGGCCCCATCTGTTTGGCGCCGAAGAAAGTCGGCGACCACGCGAAGTTCAGAACAAGCTGGAGCGCCCAGATCTTCATCGCGGCGGCTGCTCGTTCCCGCTCCCATGTCCGCCAGCCGGCCACGGCGATCAGCACATAGAGGAGCGTCCAGGCCGGCGCGAAGACCCAGTTGGGCGGGTTGAAGGGCGGCTTGGCGAGCGAGGCATACCATTCACCCGGCAGCGTCGCATAGCCGATCAACAGGCCGCCGCCGAGCACCAGAAGGAGGAAAAGCAGAAGCGACACATATCTTTGCAAGAATTCTACCCCGTCTGGCGGCCGACGCCGCGCATCTGCAACTGGAGCGCTATGTCAGCCTGTCAATCGCAGCGTCAATTCGCCCGACGCAGCGCACAGAAATAGAAGCCGTCGGTGCCGCTCAGAGCCGGCGACAGCGAGATATCGCTTGTCTTGCCGATCCGGGCGGCCGCTGCGTGACCGGGGAAGCTGGCATCCCAGAGCGCGCGATGATCGACCGGAACGAAGCCCTTGTGCCGTTCGCGAAAGGCGGCGATCTGCTCGCCATTCTCCTCGTCGAACACCGAACAGGTGATGTAGACCAGCAGGCCGCCGGGTTTGACATAGGCCTTGGCCGCGTCGAGGATCGCCGACTGCTCGCCCTTGCGGGCATCGAGCTGTCTCTGCGTCAGCCGCCATTTGGCGTCGGGACGGCGCCGCCAGGTGCCGCTGCCGGTGCAGGGCGCATCCACCAGCACGATGTCCATGTGGCCTGCGAGGGGGCTGAGCTCGGCCGGCTTGGTGACGACCTGGACGTTGCGGTTTTCCGAACGGCGGATGCGGTCGAAGATCGGTGCCAGCCGCGCTTTTTCGGCATCATGGGCGAAGACCTGGCCTTTGTTGGCCATCGCCGCCGACAGCGCCAGCGTCTTGCCGCCGGCGCCGGCGCAGAAATCGAGCACCTGCATCCCGGCTTGCGCGCCGGCAAGGGCGGCAACGATCTGCGAGCCTTCGTCCTGGACCTCGAACCAGCCTTTCTGGAAGGCCGGCTCGGCCTGTACGTTCGGGTGCCTGCCGTCGCCGTCGATGGGCGGGATGCGAATGCCTTGCAGAGCGATAGCGGCCGGTTTGGCGCCGGTGTCGGCCAATTCAACCAGCACCTTGGCGCGGTCGGACTGCAGCGTGTTGACCCTGATGTCGAGCGGCGGGCGGGTCGCCAGGGCCGCCCCTTCCGCAACCCAGTCTGCGCCAAAGGCTCGTTCGAACAACGGCGCGCACCAGTCGGGTATGTCCGCCCGCACCGCCTCCGGCGCGTCTTCAGGCCGGCGCTCGGCCAGCGCCTGCAACTCGGCGGCGCTGAGCAGCGGCGGCGCGAACTTGTCACCCTGGAGCGCATCGTTAAGCGATTGCGGCGTCTGGCCCCATTCGATGAGCAGCGCGCCGAAGCCGATGGCGCGGGGCGTGTCTTCACCCAAAAGCCAGCCGGCGGAACGTTTGTGGCGCAGCGCGTCGTAGACGATGTTGCCGATCGCCGCGCGGTCGCCGCCGCCGGCAAAGCGATGCGACAGGCCCCAATCTTTCAGCGCATCGGCCACCGGCCGGTGGCGCCGGCCAATGTCGTCCAGCACTTCAATGGCTGCCGCCAGCCGTCCGCCCAGTCGCATTCGTCATTCCATCTATCGAGCACAGTATCTTTCGGCCTGCTCTTAGAGCGTTTCGCGTCGAGATTGAACCCCGCTTGAATTTCGCGGCGACGAGGCCTTCCGCTCGCGGCCGACAATTTCCCCGCCGGCAAATGTCCGCCCGCCGGCGATAACAAATCTCAAATATATGCAAGGTCTCTAATGTTGGTAACTGGCCGCCGTAAGCACGATCTGTGGCGCAATTGCTCTGCTTTCCAAGCTTTTGCGTTGGGAATACTCTTTGCGCCATGATTCGCGGCGCGGAAAAGCGGACCGACGGATCGATACGAGGAGAGGGCAATGAAAACGTATCTTGCGGAAGTTCTAGGGACATTTCTATTGGTGTTTATCGGCACGGCGTCGGTGGCGACGGGTGGCTTTCTCGCCGACTTGCCGCTGGGCCAGGAAGCCATCGGCCTGGCGTTCGGCATCGGCCTGATTGCGGCGGCTTACGCGGTGGGTCCCATCTCAGGCGCACATCTCAACCCGGCCGTCACGCTCGGCGTCTTCCTTGCCGGCCGGCTGCCGGCCAAGGATGTCATTCCTTACTGGATTGCACAAATCATCGGCGCCATCCTGGCCTCGCTGGCGCTGTGGATCATCGTCTCCGGCCAGACCGGCGGGCACACCACCGGTTTCGGCGCCAATGGCTGGGACGTGGCGAAGTGGGGGACGAGTTCGGCCTTCCTGTGGGAGCTGATCGGCACCTTCACCTTCGTCACCGTCATCCTCGGCGTCACCGCCGAGAAGCACTCGACGGCGTTCGCCGGCCTGGTCATCGGCCTGACGCTGGCCGGACTGCACTTCGCAATGATCCCGGTGACCGGCACCTCGCTCAATCCGGCGCGTTCGATCGGCCCGGCGCTGTTTACCGGCGGCGCAGCCCTCAGCCAGCTCTGGCTGTTCATCGTTGCGCCGCTGATCGGCGGCGCAATCGCTGGCGTCGTCGCCAAGGCACGCATCTTCGAAAAGGACTGATTTCGAAGCCTGCGAAAACGAAGGGCGCGGGCCTCGGCCCGCGCCCTTCGTTTGGGAGGTTGTATCAGGGAGCGATGTCGAAACGGTCGGCGTTCATCACCTTGGTCCACGCCTTGACGAAATCGCCAACGAATTTCCGCCCGGCATCCGCCGACCCGTAGACCTCGGCCAGCGCGCGCAGCTGCGCATGCGAGCCGAAGATCAGGTCGGCGCGTGTGGCGGTCCACCTGACTGCCCTGGTCTTGCGGTCGCGTGCTTCGTAGACCTCATGCGAGCCGGGCTCGGAGGCCGGATCCCAGATGGTGCTCATCGAGAGCAGGTTGACGAAGAAGTCGTTCGTCAGCGTGCCCGGCCTGTCGGTCAACACACCATGCTTCGAGCCGCCGGTGTTGGCGCCGAGCACGCGCAGGCCACCAACCAGCACCGTCATCTCCGGCGCCGTCAGGTTGAGCAGTTGCGCCCGGTCGACCAGCATGGCTTCGACCGACATCGGCGGTTTGCCCCTGACATAGTTGCGGAAGCCGTCAATTTTCGGCTCGAGCGCCGCAAAGGAATGGACGTCGGTCTGCGCCTGCGAGGCGTCGGTGCGGCCGGGCGTGAAGGGGACCTTCACCGCATTGCCGCCATCCGTTGCGGCTTTCTCGACCGCGGCGACGCCGCCGAGCACGATGAGGTCGGCCAGCGAGACCTTCTTGCCGCTTGCGTTGAACTCGTTCTGGATGGCTTTGAGCTCCGCCAGCACGGTGGCCAGTTCGACAGGCTGGTTGACCTCCCAGTCCTTCTGCGGCGCCAGGCGAATGCGCGCGCCATTGGCGCCGCCGCGCTTGTCGGAGTTGCGGAAGGTCGAGGCCGAGGCCCAGGCGGTCGAGACCAATTGCGAAACGCTGAGGCCCGAAGCCAGGATCTTGGCCTTCAGCAATGCAATGTCCTGGTCGCTGACCAGCTCATGGTCGACGGCCGGAACCGGATCCTGCCAGATCAGCTCTTCCTTCGGCACCAACGGGCCGAGATACCGCACGACCGGCCCCATGTCGCGATGGGTGAGCTTGTACCAGGCACGGGCGAAGGCATCGGCGAACTGCTCCGGATGCTCATGGAAGCGGCGCGAGATCTTCTCATAGGCCGGGTCGGCCCGCAGCGCGAGGTCGGTGGTCAGCATTGCCGGCGCATGACGCTTCGAGGGATTGTGCGCGTCCGGCACCGTAACCGCGCCAGAGCCGCCCTTCGGCGTCCACTGATGGGCCCCGGCCGGGCTCTTGGTCAGCTCCCATTCGAAGTTGAAGAGATTGTCGAAGAAGTTACTGCTCCACTGGGTCGGCGTCGTCGTCCAGGTAACTTCGAGGCCGGACGTGATCGCATCGCCGGCAATGCCGGTGGCATGCTTGCTCGACCAGCCGAGGCCCTGCGCCTCGATGCCCGCGCCTTCCGGCTCGGCGCCGACAAGTGCTGCATCACCGGCCCCATGGGTCTTGCCGAATGTGTGGCCGCCGGCGATCAGCGCCACGGTTTCCTCATCGTTCATTGCCATGCGCGCGAAGGTCTCGCGGATGTCGCGGGCCGAGGCCAGCGGATCCGGCTTGCCGTTCGGCCCTTCCGGGTTGACGTAGATCAGGCCCATCTGCACCGCGCCGAGATGGCCGTGCAGCTCACGGTCGCCGGAATAGCGCTTGTCGTCGAGCCACTTGGTTTCCGAACCCCAGTCGACATCCTGCTCGGGCTCCCAGACATCGGCGCGGCCACCGGCAAAGCCAAAGGTCTTGAAGCCCATCGATTCCAGCGCGACGTTGCCGGTGAGAATCAACAGGTCGGCCCAGGAGATCTTGCGGCCGTATTTCTGCTTGACCGGCCACAAAAGCCGGCGCGCCTTGTCGAGATTGGCGTTGTCCGGCCAGCTGTTCAGCGGCGCGAAACGCTGCTGGCCCGCACCGGCGCCACCCCGGCCGTCGCCGATGCGATAGGTGCCGGCGCTGTGCCAGGCCATGCGGATGAACAGCGGCCCGTAATGGCCGAAATCGGCCGGCCACCAATCCTGCGAATCCGTCATCACCTTGTGCAAATCCTCGATCACCGCATCGAGGTCGAGCGTCTTGAACTCCGCGGCGTAGTCGAAAGCTTCGCCCATCGGGTCCGAAAGGCTCGACTGCTGGTGGAGAACGCCGATGTCGAGCTGGTTCGGCCACCAGTCGCGGTTGGTCCTGGCGGAGGTTCCATGCGCGACCGGGCATTTGCCGGCGCTGTTGTCGTCGGTCATCGCGTCCATCTTGGCCTCCGAATTGCTGATTTATGTGTTGTTTTTTCCGGGCCGGCCGGGAGCCGCGCCACTCTGGAATGGTTCCAGACTAAGCCGTCTCTTCGATAAAAACAAATTGCCTTTCCTGTTTGTTGCGATAGGCTTTCCTTATGATTGGCTTGACCGTGCGGCAGATGCAATACTTCGAGGCTTTGGCGCAAACGCTGCATTTCGGCCGCGCCGCAAAACTTGCCGGCGTCAGCCAGCCGGCGCTGTCCGCGCAGATCGCCGAGATGGAGCAAAGGCTGAACTGCCGGCTGTTCGAGCGCGGCGGCAAGACGGTGCGGATGACGGAAGAGGCGGAAGCGCTGCTGCCACGCATCGAGCGCATCCTGCGCGACATCAGTGATGTCGAGACGACGGCCCGGCGCGGCCGCCCGGCCATGGAAGGCCGCTTCCGGCTGGGCATCATCCCGACCGTGGCACCCTATCTGCTGCCGCATGTATTGCCGGAACTGAAACGGCATTTTCCGTCCCTGCAACTCGAACTGCGCGAAGCAGTCACCGCATCGCTAGTCGAGGACACGGCAACCGGACGGCTCGACGCCTTCATCGCCGCGCTGCCGCTCGACCAGCCCGGCCTGGTCACCGAAGAACTGTTCGCCGACCGCTTCTTCCTCGCCGTGCCAGCCGGAGATCCAGCCTTCGCCTCGCCACCGGTGCCGCCGGAAAGCCCGGCGCTGGAGCGGCTGATGCTTTTGGAGGAAGGCCACTGCCTGCGCGAACAGGCGCTGGCCCTGTGCGGCAGCGTGCGTCCCGTAGCGATGGCAAGCTACGGCGCCACCAGCCTGACGACGCTGCTGCAGATGGTGGCGCATGGTCTCGGCGTCACGCTCATCCCCGAAATGGCGGCAAGGCCGGCCAGCGCCATGCCGGACCTCAAGATCGTGCCGTTCCAGGAGCCAATGCCGCAACGCACGATCTGCCTCGCCTGGCGCCGCAACAAGGTGCGGCATGATGAATGCGTGGAACTGGCGAAGATCATTCGGGGGTTGGATGCGGCGGTGCTGGGGGTGTGAGTCGTTCGGGTCTTAGATGGCGCCTTGGGAACCCCGAAAAGAAACTCAAATCAGGCGCGTTCGAGAATACCCGCCTTGATGGTTGGTCGCCAGATCGCACCAAAGCCTCAAGGGATAAATACCAGAAATACATACGTAAAAAACACAACGGCATGGACGATTCCGGTCAGGAAGGTCGTCCTTTCGTTGCTAAAGCTTACGCCGCATATGAAAAGCGCTAAAACCAAAAGTACGGCGTCAGCTTCCGGGAGCCCCAGGGTCAACCCTCGTCCCGTAAGCAGGCTGGCTGCTGCGACCGCAGGTATCGTCAAACCAATCGTGGCGCAAGCCGAACCCATTGCGACATTCAGGCCGCGCTGCAGCTCATTGTTGAGTGAAGCGCGAACCGCCGAAATGGCTTCCGGCATCAAAACCAGACCCGCGATCATTGCCCCCACAATGCTGTCAGCCTGGGTCACCTGGTAAGCAACGAGCGCATTTTCAACACTTGCGGCGACCTGCTCGGCGAGCATGACAATTCCGATCAGTCCGATTACCAGGAGCAGAGCGCTGGAAGAGATGCTTTTGTGAGGGGCGGTTCGCGCCGAAAGGTCGTGTGCCAGTCCTTCGATGAAATCGTCCCGGTGCCGGACTGTCTGCGCGAACACAAAGCTTGCATAGAGCAGCACGGAAAGAACGCTTACCAGGCCAAGCTGAGCTGCCGAAAATGTGCCGGGATCGGTGGTCCGCGTGTAGGTCGGCAGGATAAGCGTCATGACGGTCAGTGCGGCCAAAACCGCCAGATATGCGCTGGTCCCTTGCCGGACAATTGCCTGCTTGCGATGCCGCCAGCCGCCAAACGTGAGACACATTCCGACAACGCCGGTGGAGGCAATCATCACTGTCGAGAAGACCGATTCACGTGCAAGCGTGGGGTTGTTCTCTCCATGCAGCATCATGGAAACGATGATCGACACTTCGATTGCCGTCACGGCAAAAGTCAGCACCAATGTGCCGTAAGGCTCCCCCACACGGTGGGCCACCGCCTCGGCGTGATCGAGCACCACGAAAATAGTGATGAACATGATCGCACTCGAGAGCGCTCCGACGAGAATCCTGACGCTCGGCGAACCTTCGTCCACCGATAGCCCGCTGACTCTGACCGCAACGGCCAGTGCCAGCGCGGCCAAAGGCATCGCATAGGAAGTCGCTGATCGTGCGAAACCAGTCATTCAAGCCCCAATGCGTTCGGCGAACCTTGCGGAAGCCTGTCGAGCACCCCAATGTCGTTTCGAAGCCCGGCAGTCCCGTCCCCGGCGTTCAACCCTCAAGCCGTCTTCTGCACCACCAGCCCCAGTTCCTCCACCATCGCTTCCCGCATCAGAAACTTCTGCGGCTTGCCCGTCACCGTCATCGGCAGTTCGGTGCGGAAGCGGATGTAGCGGGGGATTTTGTAGTGGGCGATCTGGCCGGCGCAGAAATTCTTGATCTCCTGCTCGGTGGCGATCTGGTTGGGCTTCAGCACGATCCAGGCGCACAGCTCCTCGCCATATTTGGCGTCGGGAATGCCGAACACCTGCACCTCCTTGACCTTGGGATGGCGGTAGAGGAATTCCTCGACCTCTCTGGGATAGACGTTTTCGCCGCCGCGGATGACCATGTCCTTGACCCGGCCGACAATGTTGCAATAGCCCTCGGCGTCGATGGTGGCGAGATCACCGGTGTGCATCCAGCCGTCGGCGTCGATCGCCTCGCGGGTTTTTTCCGCGTCGTCCCAGTAGCCTTTCATGACGGAATAGCCGCGGGTGCACAGCTCGCCCGGCGCGCCGACGGCGACGGTGGCGCCGTCGGCGTCGATGGCCTTGACCTCGACATGCGGATGGATGCGGCCGACAGTGGAGACGCGTTTTTCCAGCGGATCGTCGACGCTGCTCTGGAACGAGACCGGGCTGGTCTCGGTCATGCCGTAGGCGATGGTCACCTCTTCCATATGCATCAGCGTCACCACCTTCTTCATCACCTCGATCGGGCATGGTGAGCCCGCCATGATGCCGGTGCGCAGGCTGGAGAGATCGAAGCTGGCGAAATCCGCATGGTCGAGCATGGCGACGAACATGGTCGGTACGCCGTAGAGGCCGGTGCAGCGTTCCTGCGCCACCGCCTTCAGCGTGGCGCCGGCGTCAAAGCCCTCGCCCGGGAAAACCATGGTCGCGCCCTTGGTGACGCAGCCCATCGTGCCCATCGACATGCCGAAGCAGTGATAGAGCGGCACCGGGATGCAGAGCCGGTCGTCGACGGTGAGCCTGATTGCCGCGGTGACGAAATTGCCGTTGTTGACGATGTTGGTGTGGGTCAGCGTCGCGCCCTTGGGCGCGCCCGTCGTGCCTGATGTGAACTGGATGTTGAGGGCTTCGCCCGGCTTCAGCCCTTCGGAGATGCGGTCGAGGCTGTCATGCTCGTCACGGCCGGCCATCGACAGCACGTCGGCGAAATTGAACATGCCGGGCGAGTTGTCATCGCCCATGCGGATGACGATCTTCAGCGCCGGCAATTTCTGCGCCTTGAGCTTGCCGGGGGTGGCCTTGGCGAGCTCCGGCGCCAGCGTCTCGATCATGCCGAGATAGTCGGAGGTCTTGAAACTGGCGGCGGTGACCAGCGCCTTGCAGCCGACCTTGTTGAGGGCATATTCGAGCTCGGTCAGCCGGTAGGCCGGGTTGATGTTGACCAGGATCAGGCCGATGCGAGCGGTGGCGAATTGGGTGACCAGCCATTCCCAGCGGTTGGGCGACCAGATGCCGACACGGTCGCCTTTTTCGAGGCCGAGCGCCAGGAAGCCGGCGGCGAGCGTATCGACCGTGTCCGACAATTCGCTCCAGGTGAAGCGCTTGTCCTGGCCGACGAAGACGGCAGCATCCTGCGTGGCGTATCTGCCGACCGTGTCGGAGAAAAGCTGAGGGATCGTCTTGTCGAGCAGCGGCACCGAACGGTCGCCCGACACATGTGCCCGGCCGTCGAGCGGAGCGATGAACGCCCTGCCGCGCCCGCGCAGATTGGTGGCGTTCTTGAGCTCGTCGAGATTAATCGCCATCGCCGTTTCCTCCCGATGAGTGAGCCTAGCAGCCTGATGGGGTGGTGGAAAGTACAGGCGGTTCCCCTCCCCCTCGAGGGGAGGGTGCCTCGCGAAGCGAGGCGGGTGGGGTCCTCGGCGAAGTGCTCGACTTCCTTGGTCACGGTCGACCCGGCTTGGGTGGTCTCGCGTCGAGCACTGCCGGAGCGACCCCACCCGTCCATCCGCCTTTGGCGGCTGTCCACCCTCCCCTCAAGGGGGAGGGAGCGCGCTCATCTTCGCGGCTATTTCCCGCACTAGCGCCTCATCCGCAGCAGCACGATCTTTCCTGGCAGCCACGAGGCAGGCCTGCGACTTCAGCACAACCCCATCGGCCAGCACCTTGAGATGGTTGGCGCGCAGGGTCGAGCCGGTGGTGGTGATGTCGACGATGACGTCGGCGAGGCCTGCCGCCGGTGCGCCTTCGGTGGCCCCGAGGCTTTCGACGATGCGGTAGACCTGGATGCCGTGCTTTTGCGAGAAGAACTGCTGCGTGAGCCGCCAGTATTTGGTTGCGATCCTCAGTCGCCTGCCGTGGCGCTGGCGGAAATCGGCGGCGACATCGTCGAGATCGGCCATAGTATCGACGTCGAGCCAGATGCCGGGCACCGCGACCACGACATCGGCATGGCCGAAGCCGAGGCGAGCGACGATTTCGGCGCGCGCCTCCCAGTCGGCGAGGTTTTCGCGCAGCAGATCCTCGCCGGTAATGCCGAGGTCGACCGAACCTTGCCCAATCTCGCCGGCGATTTCGGACGCCGACAGGAACGCCACCTCGATGCCCTCGGCGCCGTCGATGCGGGCGCGGTACTGGCGCTCATCGCCGGGCAGGCTGACGGCAAGCCCGGCCCTGGCCAGTAACTCCAAGGCCTGCTCCTTGAGCCGGCCTTTCGATGGGATCGCCAGCGTGATCATTGCGGCTCTCCCCGCAGCGCTTCGATGCGGTCGAGCCAGACAGAGAAGCCGACGCCGGGGATCGGCGTCTTGGCGCCGAGCAGGGTCAGCAGCCGGTCGTAGCGACCGCCGCCGGCCAGCGGCCGCTCGCCACCAAGTGCTTCGATCTCGAAAACGATGCCGGTGTAGTAATCCAGCGGACGGCCGAAGGCAGCGTCGTAGCGGATCGTCTTTGCAGGCAGGCCATGTGCCTCGATGGCTTTGGCGCGGGCGGCGAATTTTTCCAGCGCCGCGCCCAGCGAAAGCCCGGCAGAGGCCGCAAAACTTTCGAGCGCAGCACTCGAGCCGTCGAGCGGCACGTCGATGGCGAGGAAATCCCTGAGTGCTGCAAAGGCCTCGTTCGACAGCCGCACGCTGCGCAATTCGGCCTTTTCGATCAGCCGCCGGGCAATGTCGACTGGCGCGCGTCCGCCGGATGCCAAAAGGCCGGCCTCTTCCATGCCGCCGGCAATGTGGGCGGAAAGCGCTTCGAGATCGCCATCGAGCACCAGGGCCGCGACTTCGCCGTCAAGCTCACCGTTGCGTGGCGGGTTGGCGAGATCGGACAACGCTGCCTGCAGCATCGGCGCCGAACCGAAGGCACGCGCAAGTCGCATGCGCCAGCCGCGCGGCAGGCCGAGGGCCGCCAGCACCGCCTCGAAGATGGTCTGGTCGCCGAGCGTGATCGCAAGAGGTTGCGCCGGCAGCACCAGCTGCAGCAGCGCATGCGCATCGACCAGCGAACGCGCATCGGCCTCGGCCGTATCGCGGTCGCCGAGATCCTCGATGCCGGCTTGGAAAAACTCGTTGCCGCCCTCGCGGCGCTGGCGGAACACTTCGCCGAGATAGCTATAGCGGCGCGGCGTGCCGGCCTGCGAGGCGATGTGGTCGAGGCAGACGGGGATGGTGAATTCCGGCCGCAGACACAGCGTCTTGCCGGTCTCGCTTTCGGTGAGGAAGATGCGGCGGCGCAAATCCTCGCCGGCCATGTCGAGGAACGGATCGGCCGGCTGCAGCACGGCGACCTCCACCGCATGGGTGTTGCGGGTGGCGAAGAGCTTGGTGATTTCGGATGCGATGGCGGGGCGGGAGGTCATGGGCGGCGCGAGGCACCCCCCTCTGGCCTGCCGGCCATCTCCCCCTCAAGGGGGGAGATTGGCAGCTTACGGCGCAGCGCCTCTTCTTCACCGGCGGAGATTGGCGAAAGCCTACGCAACATCCAATCTCCCCCCTTGAGGGGGAGATGGCCGGCAGGCCAGAGGGGGGTGTTCAAGCGCCACCCTTCGCACGGTCGGCCGCCTGCGCCGCCAGAATCTTCTTCACCTCGGCGACCAGCTCGCTCTCCGCCACGGTCACCTGCGCTGGCCTTGCGGCCCGCCATTCGGCGTTGTCGGTGATCTCGGCCGACATGCGTGCGCCTTCGATCAGATCCTTGATCTGCAGCTCGCCCTTGGCGCGCTCGTCGCCGCCCTGAATGATGGCAACCGGGCTGCCGCGGCGGTCGGCATATTTCAACTGCGCCTTCATGCCGGCGCCGCCGAGATACATTTCGGAGCGGATGCCGGCCGCGCGCAGGCCGGCCACCATCTTCTGGTAGCGGCCGAGGCTTTCGGTATCCTTGTCCATCACCAGCACGACGACCGGCGCGATCACGTCTGTGGTGTCCAGCTTGCCGAGGTTCTTCAGCGCCGTCATCAGGCGGGAGACGCCGATCGAAAAGCCGGTCGCCGGCACCGGCTCGCCACGGAAGCGCGAGACCAGCCCGTCATAGCGGCCGCCACCACCGACCGAACCGAAGCGCACGATCTGGCCGTCTTCGTTGGGGATTTCGGCCAGAAGCTCGGCCTCGAAAACCGGGCCGGTGTAGTATTCGAGGCCACGCACGACGGAGCGGTCCATGGCGATACGATCTTCGCCGTACCCTGCCGCCCTGACCAAGGCTTCAATCGTGGAGAGCTCGCCAACGCCTTCCTGATAGATCGCGTTCGCATCGACATTGGAATCCTGGCGGGCCTGTTCCCTCGCTGTCGCGAGAAGAACGGCCTCGGCTTGCGCCTCATTCAGTCCGGCACCCTTGGCAAAGTCACCCTCGCCTTCCTTGCCGCCATCCCAGCGCCCCGGACCAAGCAGCAGTCTCACGCCTTCCGGTCCGAGCTTGTCCAGCTTGTCGATCGCGCGCAGCACCGTCAGCCGACGCCCTGCATTCTCATCGCCGCCAAGGCCGATCGCTTCCAGCACGCCATCGAGCACCTTGCGATTGTTGACGCGGATGACGTAGTCGCCGCGCTTGATGCCGAGCGCTTCCATCACGTCGGCCATCATCATCGCCATTTCAGCATCAGCCGCGACGCCCGGTGTGCCGATGGTGTCAGCGTCGAACTGCATGAACTGGCGGAAGCGGCCGGGGCCGGGCTTTTCGTTGCGGAACACCCAGCCGGAGCGGTAGCTGCGATAGGGCTTCGGCAGTCGCTCAAAATTCTCGGCGACATAACGCGCCGTCGGCGCGGTCAGGTCGTAGCGCAACGACAGCCACTGCTCGTCATCGTCCTGGAAAGAAAATACGCCCTCATTAGGCCGGTCCTGGTCGGGCAGGAATTTGCCCAGCGCATCGGTGTATTCGATCAGCGGCTGGTCGGCCGGCTCGAAACCATAGAGCTCATAGACCGAGCGGATCGTCGCCATCATCTTCTCGACGGCGCGGATATCTTCCGCACTGCGGTCGGCAAAGCCGCGCGGCAGCCGCGCTTTCGTCTTTTCCGATTTGTCGGCCATGGGATGGGTCTTTTCGCTTAGTAATCGATGACTTGTTTGGAGTGGGCGTGTCCTAACCGAAGCGGCTTTGTGCGGCAAGGGTTTGCGCTTTTTCCTTCTCCTCCGAAACAAAACGCACCAAAAGGAAACAATTCCGCCATCGGCGCGGCATCGTGCCGACACAATCAGAGCCGATAAGCGCGCCGAAACAAAGGGTTGGGGCCATGACTGCGGCACACAAGTTCGACATCAGAAACGACGGCTTGCATGAAGTCCGGCTGCGGCCGGCCGAGAGCCGTGCGCAGGTGACGGCGAGCCTCGGTCCGTTTGAGGTCACCGCCGACGAGCGCAAGGGTTCCACCATGCGCGAGGCGCTGATGACCGGATTGCTGGTGATTTATCCGGCCTTTGCGGCACTGGCGGCGATTGTGGCGGGATTGTTCCTGACTGGCGCCAGCGGGACGTGAGTTCCTTACCCTCCCCTTGTGGGGAGGGTCGACGCGTAGCGTCGGGGTGGGGGTGCGGCGCCAAGATACCCCCACCCGCGCCTTCGGCGCGACCTCTCCACAAGGGGGAGGTAGGGGGACAGCGCCCTACTTCGGCCTCTTAAAGGCCTTGCGTTCCTTCTCCACCTGCTCCCGGCAAACACACCCCTCGAGATGGTCGTTGACCAGACCCATCGCTTGCATGGAGGCATAGACCGTCGTCGGTCCGACAAAGCTCCAGCCGCGCTTTTTCAACTCCTTCGAAATCCTGATCGAGACCGCTGTCGTCGGGTTGGCCCGCAGGTGGGCGAGGTCGACGATCTCCGGCCGCTCCTCCGGCCCCGGCTCGAACTTCCAGAACCAGGCGGCCAGCGAGCCGAATTCATCCACCATT
This sequence comes from Mesorhizobium sp. P160219, assembly GCF_057786095.1. Classification (NCBI taxonomy): domain Bacteria; kingdom Pseudomonadati; phylum Pseudomonadota; class Alphaproteobacteria; order Hyphomicrobiales; family Phyllobacteriaceae; genus Mesorhizobium; species Mesorhizobium sp. P160219. Next base: position 2,324,606 of record NZ_JBYNWG010000001.1, on the reverse strand, counting down.
TCGCGCGCGCGTTTGGCGTTGTTGATGGTCGAGACGATCTTGCCGCGGTGGCGGACGATGCCGACATTGGCGACCAGGCGCTCGACATCCTCGTCGGTGAAGGCAGCGACCTTGTCGAAGTCGAAACCGGCGAAGGCCTCGCGGAAATTCTCGCGCTTGCGCAGAATGGTCAGCCAGGACAGGCCGGACTGAAAGCCTTCCAGGCAGATTTTTTCGAACAGCCTGCGGTCGTCGGCGACCGGCCGGCCCCATTCATGGTCGTGGTAGTGCAGATAGTCCGGCAGATTGCCGTGCCAGAAGCAGCGCGTGATCCCGTCGGAGCCGGTAAGCAGTCCGGTGTTGTCTTGCGCCATGGCCAATCCATCCGTTAACGCGCTTTCGCGCTGCATTTACCGCGGCTTTACCAGATTCCTGAACCCGGCGGTAACCACACCAAAAGGTTTACTGACAAAGCGGCATTTTACGCATTCCGATTTATGTTTCGGTTGCCGCTTCGCGCCAAGGATCGCGCAACCGGGGGCAAGTTCCGCCTCCGTCCGTTCGACGATCAAGGTGCGTTCCGATGAAGATCTTTTTGCGTTCCGTGCTCGGCGCCGTGGCAATTCTGGCCGCCGGCGTCGCTTCCTCCGCTGCCGGCGACCGCTATGCCGACAGGCCGCCGGTGATGGTGAGCCCCGACCTTTCCGCGCCCTGGGTGCTGCAGCTTGGCCGCGCGCCCGGCATCGTGCGGCAGAGCCGACAGGTGGTCCAACAGCCGCGCGTTCGCTATGCGCAGCCGGCGCGACCCGATCGGGTTCGCACTGCTTCCGTGCAGACGCCGGCCAAGCGCGTGGTGATGCGGCCGCAGATCAATCCGCTCTACCTGCCGCAGGAAGTCGCCTATGACGGCCCGCAGAAGCCGGGCACGATCGTCATCGATACGACGCAGAACTTCCTGTTCCTGGTCGAGAAGAACGGCAAGGCGCGGCGCTATGGCGTCGGCACCGGCAAGCCTGGCTTCGAATGGTCTGGCACGCACAAGATCACCAACAAGCGCGTCTGGCCGGACTGGCGCCCGCCAGCGGAGATGATCAAGCGCGAGGCTGCCAAGGGCCGCTACCTCCCGACCTATCTGGCCGGTGGCGAAGAGAATCCGCTCGGCGCCCGCGCGCTCTATCTCGGCACGACGGAATACCGCATTCACGGCACCAACCAGCCATGGACGATCGGCGGCTCGGTGTCTTCCGGCTGCATCCGCATGCGCAACGAGGATGTGGTTGACCTTTACGAGAGGGTCAATGTTGGAACGACCGTGGTCGTGATATAGTCGGCTACCGAATCATCTGGTCCAGAAGACTGGACCTTCAGGGATCGGGAAGAGTTTACGGGGGACGGGCCGTGTGGGGATGCGGCCAGTCAGGAAAGGGCAGCCTGGGAAACCGCGCTGCCCTTTCTCTTTGCGGCGGTAGCTGAGCCAGGCTGCGCCAGAACGTCGCGCCAGGGGGATGACGGTTCGCTTTCACGCTGCCTTGCCGCATTTCCCCTGCTATAGGGACGGCCAAACTCCCCTGCGCCAAACTCGCTGCAAAGGTTCAGCCATGTCTCCGCCAGACGATAGCCGCTATCTCCGGGGCGGCCCGGTCGCCCAGCGCATCATGGCATCCGTGCGCGAGGATGCCGCCATCGCCACCGCCGAAGGTTTTCCGCCCAAGCTGGTGTCGATCACCGTCGGCGATACCGCTGCCGTCGATGTCTATGTGCGCAACCAACGCGCCAAGGCCGCGCTTGCCGGCATCGGTTTCGAGGAGCGGCGGTTCCCCGCCGACATCAGCGCCGGCGAACTCGAGGCGGCGATCCATGGCCTGAACGCCGACCCGCGCGTCACCGGCATCATCATCCAGCGGCCGGTGCCGGCGCATATCCCGATCAAGACGCTGCAGGCTGCGGTGCATCCGCTGAAGGATGTCGAGGGCATGCATCCGGCGTCGATCGGCAATATCGTCTACAACCAGCTCGACCTCGCGCCTTGCACGGCTGCGGCCTCGGTCGAGCTGCTCAAGGAAACCGGCCTCGACCTCAAGGGGCTCGAAGTTGTCGTCGTCGGCCATTCCGAGATCGTCGGCAAGCCGATTGCCTTCCTGCTGATGAGCGAAGGCGCAACGGTGACGGTGTGCCATCACATGACGCGCTCGGTGGCGGCACATGCGCGCCGCGCCGATGCGCTGTTCGTCGCCGTCGGCAAGCCGCGGTTGATCAAGGCCGACATGGTGAAGCCCGGTGCGGCCGTCATCGACATCGGCATCAATTCCGAGATCGGCCCGGACGGCGCGAGCCGCATCGTCGGCGACGTCGACACCGAGAGCGTGAAGGAAGTCGCGTCCTGGATCACGCCGGTGCCCGGCGGCGTCGGTCCGATCACCGTGGCGATCCTGCTGCGCAACACAATGGTAGCGCTCAGCCGCCAGCGCGCGCGCTACCAGGCGACGTATGGCGTGGTGGACCGGCTGGCAGCGGAATAGCTGCTTACTCGGCGGCGACCAGGTTTCCTTCGGAGACGCCCTCCGGCTTCGGACCACCATAGGCCCAGTCGAGCAGCTTGATCGTGTGCACCACCGGCAGCTTCGCGGCGGAAGCGATCTGGGTGATGCAGCCGATGTTGCCGGTGGCAACGATCTCCGCGCCGGTCGCCTCAATGTTCTTCACCTTGCGGTCACGCAACCTTGCGGAAATCTCCGGCTGCAGGATGTTGTAGGTGCCGGCGGAGCCGCAGCACAGATGCCCCTCGCGCGGTTCGCGCACGACGAAGCCCGCCTTGGACAGCAGCTCCTTCGGCTGGCGGATGATCTTCTGACCGTGCTGCATCGAGCAGGCGGAGTGATAGGCGACGACGGTGCCGGGTTTGCGCACCGGCTCGGGCAGGTCGAGGCTTGCGAGATATTCGGTAATGTCCCTGGCCAGCGCCGAGACCCGCGCGGCCTTGTCGGCATAGGCCGGATCGAGGCGCAGCATGAAGCCGTAGTCCTTGATCGTTGTGCCGCAGCCGGACGCGGTGATGACGATGGCATCGAGCCCGCCCTGGTCGATGGCACGCGTCCACGCATCGACATTCTGCCGGGCCGAGGCAAGGGCTGCTGCCTCGCGGCCCATATGATGGACCAGCGCGCCACAGCAGGCTTCGCCCTGCGGCACCACGACCTCGACGCCAAGCCTGGTCAGCAATGCAATCGTCGTCTCGTTGATGGCGGGGTCGAGTACCGATTGGGCGCAGCCGGTGAGGATGGCGACGCGACCTTTCTTCGTCCCCTTGCCAGCATGGACGCCGGGAGAGGCCATTGGCGAGACCGTCGGGATCGAGGCCGGTGCCAGCTTCAGCATCGCGCTGAGCGGCTTCAGGGCCGGCACCTTTTCGAACAGACCAATGAACGGCTTGCCCAGTCTCGCCAATTTCAGCGCGGCGCGAAAGCGCGCGGGATAGGGCAGCACGAAGGCCAGCATGGCGCGGGTGAGCCGGTCGAGCAGCGGCCGCTTGTAAGTTTCCTCGATATGGGCGCGGGCATGGTCGACCAAGTGCATGTAATTGACGCCCGACGGGCAGGTCGTCATGCAGGCGAGGCAGGACAGGCAGCGGTCGATATGGGTGACGATCTCCTTGTCGGCCGGGCGGCCGTTCTCCAGCATGTCCTTGATGAGATAGATCCGCCCGCGTGGCGAATCCAGCTCGTTGCCCAATGTCACATAGGTCGGGCAAGTGGCGGTGCAGAAGCCGCAATGCACGCATTTGCGCAGGATCTTCTCCGATTCCGCGACATGCGGATCAGCAAGCTGGGCAAGGGAGAAGTTGGTTTGCATTATCTTAGCCTTGGGCCATGCGGCCGGGATTGAGGATGGACTTGGGATCGAACTCGGCCTTGAGCCGCGCCGACAGTGCGGCCAGATGCGGCGCCTGCGGCTCGAACACCGGAACGGCGGCGCGATACGAAGGGGTGGCGCGCACCAGCGTCGCGTGGCCGCCGCGATGCTTTCTGATCAGCCCGCGCAGCAGGGCGGCCTCGGGATCGCCCTCCTCCATGCGCAGCCAGACCAGCCCGCCCTGCCAGTCGTAGAAGGCGCTGACACCGATCTGCATGCGCAGCGTCAGCACCATCTGATGGGCCTGAGACGGCGCCATGGAGACGCGCCAGACCGGCTTTTCGCTACGGTCGGCGAATGGCGTGCAGTCCCTTATGTCACGCCAGAGGGTATGCGATGTCTCACCTGCGATCTCCTGCAGCGGGCCGGCATTTTTCAGCAGGGTCTTCAGCGCCTCAATGCGATAGGCGACCGATGGGCCAAACCCTTCGACGCGCAGCAGCGTTGCAGCGTCAGTGCCTAGACTGCCCCCGGCAATGCGCGCGGCGATGCGTTCGGGCAGATGGGCCGCGCTCGACACTTCGGCGCTGGAGCCGAGCGCCAGCGCCATGGCGGCAGAGGCGGCATCGTCGAGTAGGCCGCGCATGGCAAGCGTCACCTCGGTCTCGGCCGCCGGCAGCACCTTGAAGGTGACATCGGTGAACACGGCCAGCGTGCCCCAGCTGTTGGCCATCAGCTTCGACAGATCGTAGCCGGTGACATTCTTGACGACGCGGCCGCCGGACTTGAAGGCCTCGCCGCGTCCGGCAACCGCATTGATTCCCAGAATATGGTCTCGTGCAGCCCCCGCCTTCAGCCGGCGCGGGCCGGACAGGTTCGCGGCGAGCACGCTGCCGATCGTGCCCTTGCCGGGCTCGCCGCCGAGTAAAGGACCGTAATCCATCGGTTCGAAGGCGAGTTGCTGGCCGCTTTCGGCGAGCAGGTTTTCGATCTCGGAAAGCGGCGTGCCGGCCTTGGCCGACAGTACCAACTCGGCCGGCTCGTAGAGGGTGACGCCGGTGAGCTTCGAAAGATCGAGCGTGTGTTCGCTCTGCTGTGGCCGGCCGATGCCGCGCTTGGAGCCGTGGCCGATGATTTCCAAAGGTGACTCTTCCGCCGCCGCCCATTGGACGGTGGAGAGGATCTCGGCCGATGTGGTGGGGGTGAAGGTCGTCATGGCGAAGATGGGTCGAGTTCCTTCGCGCCCCCCTCTGTCCTGCCGGACATCTCCCCCACTTGGGGGGAGATTAGCAGCTTTGGCGACCGCGCCTCTCTAGCAACGTCGAAGGTTGGCGAAGGCAGAGATGACTGGTGATCTCCCCCCTTGTGGGTGAGATGTCCGGCAGGACAGAGGGGGGCGCGAAGGATCGCCGACGTGAGACATTCCGCCCCCATCAAAACCTCGGAATATCCGGAAATGCCAGCTGCCCCCGATGCACGTGCATGCGCCCAAGCTCCGCACAGCGGCGCAGTTGTGGAAACACTTTTCCCGGGTTAAGCAGATGGTTGGGATCGAAGGCGCATTTGACGCGCATTTGTTGGTCGAGGTCGATCTGGTTGAACATCTCCGGCATCAAATCGCGCTTCTCGACGCCGACGCCGTGCTCGCCGGTCAAGACGCCGCCGACCTTGACGCAGAGCCGCAAGATGTCGGCGCCAAAACTTTCCGCCTTGTCGAGTTCGCCCGGCACGTTGGCGTCGTAGAGGATCAGCGGATGCAGATTGCCGTCGCCGGCGTGGAAGACGTTGGCGACGCCGAGGCCGTATTTCTCCGACAGTTCGCGCATGCCGGCGAGCACACCCGGCAATTCCTTGCGCGGGATGGTGCCATCCATGCAGTAATAGTCGGGCGAGATGCGGCCGACCGCCGGGAAGGCCGCCTTGCGGCCAGCCCAGAAACTCAGCCGCTCCTGTTCGGATTGCGAGATGCGACAGGTGGTGGAGCTGTTCCTATAGGCGATCGCTTCGACGAGACCGATCAGGTGATCGACCTCGACGCCCGGCCCGTCGAGTTCGACGATCAGCAGCGCCTCGACATCAAGGGGGTAGCCAGCATTAACGAAATCCTCCGCGGCATGGATTGCCGGCCGGTCCATCATCTCCATGCCGCCGGGGATAATGCCGGCGCCGATGATGTCGGCGACGCACTGGCCGCCCTGCTCGCTGGTCGGAAAGCCGATCAGCAGAGCGCGGGCCGTCTCCGGCTTTTTCAGGATGCGCACGGTGACCTCGGTGACGACGCCGAGCAGGCCTTCGGACCCCGTCATGACGCCGAGGAGATCATAGCCTTCCGAGTCCAGATGATTGCCGCCAAGCCGCACCACCTCGCCGTTCATCAGCACCATCTCGATGCCGAGCACATTGTTGGCGGTCAGGCCGTATTTCAGGCAGTGCACGCCGCCGGAATTTTCCGCGACATTGCCGCCGATCGAGCAGGCGATCTGGGAGGATGGATCGGGCGCATAGTAGAAGCCCTCCTGCTCGACGGCGGTGGTGATGCCGAGATTGGTGACGCCGGGCTGAGCGACGACGACGCGATCGGGATAGTCGATGGCAAGGATGCGGTTGAAGCGGCTCATGACCAGCAGCACGGCATCCTCGAGCGGCAACGCGCCGCCCGACAATGAGGTTCCGGAGCCGCGCGGCACGACACGGATGTTGCGGTCGTTGCAGTATTTCAGCACCCGCGACACCTGCGCCACCGTTTCCGGCAGCACCACGACCAGCGGCAATTGCCGGTAGGCGGTGAGGCCGTCGCTTTCGAAGGCGCGCATCTCATTGGTGGCGTCGACGACGCCCTCGCCCGGCACGATGATGCGCATGTCGGCGACGATCTCCGCCCGCCTTCGCATAGTGGCGTCGTCTGGCTTGGGCATGACAAGGCCGGACATCGGCGGCGTTCTCCGCTTGGCTGGTAAAAATCTTTTACCAATTACATTCGGATGTTGCAAACACCGCGTCGGGCAAAGAGCGTACTGCCCGCCTTCCGCAGCGGCAATCTGCCGCTATTCACCCTCCCCCTTGTGGGGAGGGTCGCGAACGCAGTGAGCGGGGTGGGGGTCCGCGCGACGAAAGCTCTTTACGAGCACCCCCACCCCGATCCGCTATGCGGATCGACCCTCCCCACAAGGGGGAGGGTAAAGTGCGCTCCTACTCCCCCGGATGTTTCGCCGGCTCGGAGTGCATCCGCCTCACTCGCCGCACGCCCCACCAGACCAGCACGATGGCGACCGGCACCGCCGCGGCAGTGACGATTTCGGGTGCAAAGGCATGGCCGAAGATCGATGCGCCCTTGGCGAGATAGGAGATCAGGCCGACGACATAGTAGGACACTGCTGCCACCGACAGGCCTTCCACCGTCTGCTGCAACCGCAGTTGCAGCCGGGCGCGGTTGTTCATCGACGCCAGCAGATCGCGGTTCTGCTTCTCGACCTCGACATCAACCCACGTGCGCAGCAGCGTCGTGGCGCGGGTCAGTTTTCGCGACAGGTTGGCCTGGCGCTCCTCGACCGAACGGCAGGTGCGCATGGCGGGTGCCACCCGCCGCTGCAGGAAGCCGCCCCAAGTCTCGTAGCCGGGCACGGCTTCTTCGTCCAGCGCTTCCAGCCGCTCGACAACGATGCCGTCATAGGCGCGGCTGGCGCCGAAGCGATAGAGGCTGGAGGCGGCATCGGCTTCCAGCTCGGCGGCAAGCTCGGTCAGGTCGGCGAGCAGCGTCTGGCTGTCGCGGGTTTCAGTGACCTTCATTTCCAGCGTGGTCTGCGCCAACCGGTCTTCGATGCGGCGGGCGCGGCTCGACAGGGTCAGCGCCAGCGGCAGGCCGAGCATGGCAAGCGTGCGGTAGGTCTCGACGTCGATCAGCCGCTGCGACAGCGCCCCGGTCCGCGCCGGCGTCAGGCCGCGATCAAGCACCAGGATGCGGGTCAGGCCGTCGCCGTCCTGGCGGAAATCGGTGACGATGGCCGCATTGCCGCGCTCGACCAGCGAATAGCAGAGGCTCGTCGGGTCGAAGGCCGCAATCAGCTTCTCGCTTGCCGGCGTCCATTTGCGGATCTCCAGCCTTATGCCTGAGATCACCGTTCCCGGCGGCGAGAACCCGTTGCCGAAAGGAGAATCCTCCTGCGCCCTGCCGCTTTCGGCAAGCGGCCCTTCCCAAAGATAGGTCGAGAATTCCGTATGCCGCTCCCAGCGCAGCGTGCCCTTGCCCCACTTCATGGCGTGGTGGCGGGCATGACGGTCGGGCGCCGCGATGCCGAGGCGCCGCGACAGTTCGGAGAGCACGGCCATGTCGACGCCGGAGCCGCCCTCGGTCATGAAGGCGAGTTGCACAAGCACGCGCGGCTTCTCGATCAGCGGATGCGGCCGGGCATGGACCTCGCCGATCGCGCCGGGCCGTCCCTCATGCGCGGGAAAGCCCATCACGCTGCCCTGGGCGCGCGGCTGGAATTCGAGGTTGGACGTCTCGTCCGACACGGTGGTCCCCCTGTTCTCGACCCTTCGTGTGATGGCGTCCTCTAAAGGCAATCCATGAGGCGCGTAAACACCAAAGTCTAGCATCGTAGGTCCTGCCGGCGCGACGCGCAGACCGACCCGATTGGGCAAATTGGATAAATAATTTGACCAGTTGGCGACGCTGGCTTTATCTTGCGCGACGCCGGTTCAATTTCCCAGGCCCCCGTTGAGCGATATTTTCTCCAGGATCGAGCATTCGCGCACCGCCGACGAGGTGGTGCAGCAGATCGAAAGCCTGATCCTTGAAGGCGTGCTGCGCACCGGCGACCGGCTGCCGGGCGAGCGCGAGCTGGCGCGCCAGTTCGACGTGTCGCGGCCGATCCTGCGCGATGCGCTGAAGGCGCTGGAAGGGCGCGGGCTGCTGATCACCAAGGCCGGCGGCGGCACCCATGTCGCCGACGTCATCGGCCAGTTGTTCACCAAGCCGGTGACCGACCTCATCTCGATGCACCGCAAGGCGGTGACCGACTATCTGGAATACCGCCGCGAGATCGAAGGTGTTGCGGCCGAATATGCGGCGCGGCGCGCGACAGCGGACGACATTGCGCTGCTCGACCGCATCGTGGCGCGCATGGACGAGGCGCACCGCACCGGCGATTTCGACGACGAGGCGGAAATCGACGTCGAGTTCCACCATGCTGTGTGCGAATGCGCGCACAACATCATCCTCTTGCACACGCTGCGCTCCTGCTACCGGCTGCTGTCTGAAGGCGTGTTCCAGAACCGGCTTCTGGTGTTCAGCGTGCCCGGAGCGCGCGAGGCGCTGCTGGCCCAGCACGGCGCGATCTACAAAGCCGTGAAGGCCGGCGATCCCTCAGCTGCCCGCCAAGCGGCGATGGACCATATCTCCTATGTCGAGCGCTCGATGCTCGAGGCCGAACGCAGCGGCGACTGGCAGCGCGTGTCGCGGCTCAGGCTTAAGCAGCGCTCCGACGCCGACGACGGCTTCAAGACGACTGGCTAACGAGGAACCACCATGAGCGACATCCTCACCATTGCCGATCTCAAGGACCTGGCGCGCCGGCGGGTGCCGAAGATGTTCTACGACTATGCCGATTCCGGCGCCTGGACCGAAAGCACCTACCGCGCCAACGAGGAGGACTTCCAGAAGATAAAATTCCGTCAGCGCGTGCTGGTCGACATGAGCAACCGCTCGCTGGAATCGACCATGATCGGCGAGAAAGTGGCGATGCCGGTGGCGCTTGCCCCAACTGGAATGACCGGCATGCAGCATGCCGATGGCGAGATGCTGGCGGCGCAGGCGGCAGAGGAATTCGGCGTGCCGTTCACGCTGTCGACGATGAGCATCTGCTCGATCGAGGATGTCGCGTCGGTGACGAAGAAGCCGTTCTGGTTCCAGCTCTACGTGCTTCGCGACAAGGATTTCGTGCTCGACCTGATCGACAGGGCGAAGGCTGCAAAATGCTCGGCGCTGGTGTTGACGCTCGACCTGCAGATCCTGGGGCAGCGCCACAAGGATGTCCGCAACGGGCTGTCGGCGCCACCCAAGATGACGCTGGCCAACATTGCCAACATCGCCATGCGGCCGCGCTGGCTGATGGGCATTGCCGGCACCAAGCGCCGCACCTTCCGCAACATTGTCGGCCATGCCAAGGGCGTCGGCGACGTCGCTTCGCTGGCATCGTGGACGACGGAGCAGTTCGACCCGCACCTGTCGTGGAAGGACGTCGCCTGGATCAAGGAGCGCTGGGGCGGCAAGCTGATCCTGAAAGGTATTCTCGACAAAGAGGACGCGCTGATGGCGGTCGAGACCGGCGCCGACGCCATCATCGTTTCCAACCATGGCGGGCGCCAGCTCGACGGCGCATCGTCGTCAATCATGGCGCTGGAGGAGATCGCCGATGCCGTCGGCGACAGGATCGAGGTGCATATGGACGGCGGCATCCGCTCGGGCCAGGACGTGCTGAAGGCGCTTTGCCTCGGCGCCAAGGGCACCTATATCGGCCGCCCGTTCCTGTACGGGTTGGGCGCCATGGGCAAGCAAGGCGTGACCCTGGCGCTGGACATCATCCGCAAGGAGATGGACATCACGCTGGCACTGTGCGGCAAACGGCTGGTGACCGAGATGGGCAAGGACCAGTTGCGGCGATAGGGTCTTGTTCACCGATTAGACCCTAGCCTCGCTGGATCACGGAGACGAAGCCGCCTTGACCGAGACCGGCATCCACTACCTCGACGCGCGCGCGCCCGATGGCATGCGCCTCTATGCGATCGGCGACGTGCATGGCCGGCTCGATCTGCTCGCCGCCATGCATCGCCGCATCGAGAGCGAACTCGAATACAAGCCGACCAGCGATTGGCGCGTCATCCACCTCGGCGACTATGTCGACCGCGGACCAGAGTCCAAGGGCGTCATAGACTTCCTGATCGAGGCACAGAAACGCGATCCACGGCATCTGATGCTCGCCGGCAACCACGATATCGGCTTCCTCGATTTTCTCGACGAGCCTGACCCGGAAGGGCTGTTCATCCGCTATGGCGGCGTGCAGACGGCACAATCCTATGGCGTCGACCTAGCGGGACACGCAAGCTGGTTCGGCAAGGCCGAGGCGTTACGGCGGGGACACCAGGCACTGGTCAATGCTGTACCGCAAGCCCATGTCGACTTCCTGCGGTCGCTGCAATTGTCACTGATATCAGGTGATTTCTTCTTCTGCCATGCAGGCGTCAGGCCTGACGTGCCGCTGGAGAGCCAGAGCCCGCAGGATCTGGTCTGGATACGCGACGTCTTCCACAACCATCCAGGGCTTTACCCGAAGGTGATCGTGCACGGCCACACACCGGTGCCGGAGGCGGAGGTGATGCCGAACCGCGTCAATGTCGACACGCTCGCCTGGCAGTCAGGCATGCTCAGCGCGCTCGCCGTGGACGGCGCGGACAAGCGTATCCTGACTGTGCAGGGAAAAGCGTTTTAGCGAAGCGCGGCGGTGACGCCGTAGCCGTCGACGGCCTGATGGTTGTTGGCTGCATCGGCGGAATAAATGCCGAGACCGCACAAAACGATGGCAGACAGCATGACAAAGGACAGAAGCGCTGCTTTCACGGACGTCATCTCTAGTTGAGCTTCCTGCATCTGGGCACGAGGCGGTTACCAATGGGTTGAAACCGAGAATTCGTCTCAAAGTTTCGACGATTTCGCGCTTGTAGGTCGATTCTGTATCGGCGGTGTGTCGCGCGGATCACACAAAGGTTCATCGCGGTTGCATTGCCGATGCATAGCGCGCGCCTTGTAGGATAGCGTTCGGCCACAAACCAAGGACGAAAGAAGTTGTCCCCGGCAGATTCCCCGCCGCGTGCCAATTATGCAACGGCCGCGCGTTGGCTGGGCTCAGATCGTCGCCACCCAGGCGCGGGCAATGGCCAAGCCCGCGGCGTCGGCCTCGGGGCCGTTGCGTGCCATTTCGCTGTCGAGGCGATCCTGCCAGTCGGGATGGCGATCGGCAATCAGCGGCGCGAAGGATGCGCTCCAGTCCCTCACCATCGGCTGGTCGGCCTCGAAATGGAACTGGAAGCCGTAGACGGCGCGGCCGATACGGAACGCCTGGTTCTCGGCAATTTCGCTGCCGGCAAGCCGCACCGCATTTGACGGCAGCGCGAAAGTGTCGTCGTGCCATTCGAAGATGGGGAAATCCTGGGGAAGTGCGCCAAGCACCGGATCGGTTCTGGCGTCCGGCGTCAGCGATACCTTGTGCCAGCCGAATTCCGAGGCGCCGCCGATCTGGTTCTCACCGCCGAAAGTGCGGGCAACCAACTGGCTACCCAGGCAGATACCGAGAACCGAGCGATCCTTGGCGGCGAAATCGCGGGTCAGTTCGAGCAGCGCCGGGAAATACGGGTAGTCATCGTCGGCCAGCGCATTCTGGCCGCCGCCCAGCATCACCATGGCATCGTGTCCGGTCGCGTCGTCCGGCAGCGCATCGCCCTTGTAGGGCCGGCGCAGGTCGAGATCGGCGCCGGCTTCGGCGAGCGCGGCACCAACCTGGCCAAGGCCGGTGTTGTCGTAGTTCTGGACCACCAGCACCCGCATCGCAAAACCCTGCTGACATGAAATGACGCGACGAGCGATATCATGTCGCCCGTATTGCAGCCAAGATGCGTATTCGGGAGAGAGCTATGCCACTGCAGAACCGGGTCGATCCGTTCGGCGCCATCCATGCCATATCCGAGCGCGGCCTGTTCACCGGCAATCGCGGCATCATCCACGATCCTGAGACCAAGACGCTGCTGAAAAAGCGTTGGGCCTTGCCGGCCTGGATCATCTGCGTCTGCCAATTCCGCAATGCGCGGCGCGAGCCGATGGGCAGGAACAGGCCGGGCGGCAGGGCCGGCTGGACCGAGTTGTTCTTCCTCGACGAGGTGACGGCGCTGGCCGCCGGGCACCGTCCCTGTTTCTATTGCCGGCGTGAGCGAGCCACGGATTTTGTCGGGCGTTTCGGCAAAGTCTTCGGTGTAAACGAACCGCGCGCGCCAATGGTGGACAAGCGGCTGCACAAGGAGCGGCTGGCTTCCGGCGGCAAGCCACCTGATGTCACCATGGGAGAGCTTGCCGAATTGCCGGACGGAGCGATGATCGCGGATGGCGGCTCGGCCTATGCGCTGCGCGGCGGCAACGCGCTGCCCTGGTCGTTCGCAGGCTATGGCGATGCGGCGGCCTTCGACAGCCTTGCCGGCCGGTCGCTGCGCCTGCTCACACCGGCCACGACCGTTTCGGTGCTGCGGCACGGTTTTGAACCGGTGTGGCATCGTTCCGCCGAGACTTGACGCCAGGCACCGCCTCGCCCATTCCTCGGCGATGCGCGCCAATTACAAGATGCAGCGGCTGTTCGTGCCGGACGACCTCGCGGCAGGCATCGAATTCGATGCCGGCCAGCAGCAGAGCCATTATCTCACGCATGTGCTGCGGCTCGGCGAAGGCGCCGAGATCCTGGTCTTCAACGGCCGCGACGGCGAGTGGTCGGCGGCGATTGCCACCAGGTCGAAAAGGGCGGTGCGGCTGAAGGTGCTGGCCTCGCAGAGACCGCAACCGCCCCTGCCTGACCTGATCTATTGCTTCGCGCCGCTGAAACAGGGCCGGCTAGACTATCTCGTGCAGAAGGCGGTCGAGATGGGCGCCGGCATCCTGCAGCCGGTGATCACCCAGCACACGCAAGTGGCAAAACCCTCCATCGACCGGCTGCGCGCCAATGTCGTCGAGGCGGCCGAGCAATGCGGCATACTGGCGGTGCCGGAAGTGCGAGAAGCCGAGAAATTCGAGCGTCTGCTCTCCGGCTGGGACAAGGAGCGGCGACTGATCTTCTGCGACGAGGACGCCTCGACCAACAACCCGCTGCCGGCATTGCAGGCGGTGCCGGAGAAGAAGCTGGCGCTGCTGGTCGGACCGGAAGGCGGCTTTTCCGACGACGAACGCAAGATGCTGCGGGCGCTCCCCTTCGTCACTGCCATCCCGCTCGGACCGCGCATCCTGCGCGCTGACACAGCAGCTGTAGCGGCGCTTGCGGTGATGCAGGCGACGGTCGGAGACTGGTAAGAAGCGTAGAGATCAATTCCTGTTGACCTGTGGCTCAGGATTTTTCGCTTGATCGGCTGCTGACATTTCGTCCATTTAGCGCCGGCGGGCTCCGAGAGCCGCAGAGGGGGCCCCATGGCGCGCGACACAACCGATTTCCGGCCAATCGAAGACATCGACGAACTGGTCGAGCATCTGGCCGAAGGCAACAAGCCGCGCGACAAGTGGCGCATCGGGACCGAGCACGAGAAGTTTCCCTTCTATGTCGACGGCAACGCGCCGGTGCCTTATGGCGGCGAGCGCGGCATCCGCGCCATCCTCGAAGGCATGCAGCAAAAGCTCGGCTGGGACCCGATCATCGATGACGGCCGCATCATCGGCCTGGTCGAGCCGACCGGCCAGGGCGCGATCTCGCTCGAGCCGGGCGGCCAGTTCGAGCTGTCGGGCGCGCCGCTGGAAACGATCCACCAGACCTGTCGCGAGGGCAATGCGCATCTGGCGCAGGTACGCGAGATCGCCGAGCCGATGGGCATCCGCTTTCTCGGCCTCGGCGGCAGCCCGAAATGGTCGCTGGCCGAGACGCCGAAAATGCCGAAATCGCGCTACGAAATCATGACCCGCTACATGCCCAAGGTCGGCACCAAGGGTCTCGACATGATGTATCGCACCTGCACCATCCAGGTGAACCTCGACTTCGAAAGCGAAGCCGACATGCGCCGCAAGATGCAGGTGTCGCTGAAGCTGCAGCCACTGTCGACGGCGCTGTTTGCCAACTCGCCCTTCACCGACAGCCGGCCGAACGGACTGCAGAGCTGGCGCGGCGACATCTGGCGCGACACCGACAACCAGCGCTCGGGCCTGCTCGAATTCTGCTTCTCGCCCGAGTTCGGCTTTGCCGACTATGTCGAATGGGCGCTCGACGTGCCGATGTATTTCGTCATCCGCGACGGCCACTATCACGACATGACGCACATCACCTTCCGCCAGTTCATGGCCGGCGTTGCCCGCAATGAAGTACCGGACGGACTGCCCACCATGGGCGACTGGGCGAACCATCTGTCGACCCTGTTCCCTGACGTCAGGCTGAAGCGCTTCCTCGAAATGCGCGGCGCCGATGGCGGGCCGTGGCGCCGCATCTGCGCGCTGCCGGCCTTCTGGGTCGGGCTGCTCTATGACGAGGCCGCGCTCGACGCCGCCGAGGCGCTGACTTCGAGCTGGACCTATGAAGAAACGCTGGCGATGCGCAATGCGGTGCCGGAACAAGGCATTTCCGCGCCGTTCCGCAACACGACGCTGCGTGAGATCGGCCGCGATGTAATGACGATTTCGCGCCTTGGGCTGAAAAATCGCGGCAGGAAGAACCGCGACGGCTATGACGAGACCTCGTTCCTCAACACGCTGGACGAAGTCGTGGCGCGCGGTACCACCAGTGCCGAGGAAATGCTGTCGGCCTACCACACGCGCTGGGGCGGCTCGATCGAGCCGGTGTTCATGGAATATGCGTATTAGCGTCGCGCCTTGAGCAGCGGCAAAAGCCGCTTCAATCGAACATCGAAACGAACTAGGTTCTCCCTCGAGGATTTCCCGGAGGAGAAACCGATGCCTACCTTGTTCGACATATTGGCGCAGGCGCAGAACGGCAACGGCATGCAGGCGCTTGCCCAGCAGTACGGGCTTTCCATGCAGCAGACGCAGGCGGCTGTCGCCGCTCTGCTGCCGGCCTTCTCGCAAGGGCTGCAACGCAACACCGCCGATCCCTATGGGCTAGGCGCCTTCATGACGGCGATGGCGAGCGGCCAGCACGCCAAATACTTCGAGGACGCGACCAGGGCTTTCTCACCGCAAGGCGTCAATGAGGGCAATGGCATTCTGGGTCATCTGTTCGGCTCGAAGGAGCTGTCGCGCGCGGTGGCCAGCCAGGCCGCGCAGGCGACCGGCGTCAGCCAGCAGATCCTGCAGCAGATGCTGCCGGCCATCGCTTCGATGGTGATGGGCGGATTGTTCAAGCAGACGACAAACCAGTTGACCGGGGGTCAGATGCAGGCCGCCGGTGGCTTCGGCGGCGGCGGCAGCAATCCGCTCGGCGAGATCATCGAACAGATGATGCGGCAGGCGGGCGGCGGGGCACAGCCTGCGCCGCAGCCAGCACCCAATCCTTACGGTGAGAACCCGCTGGGCAAAGTGCTGCAGGACATGTTCGGCGGCGGCGCCCAACAGCCGCAAAGCCAGCCGCAACAGGCGCCCAACCCATATGGCGACAATCCGCTGGGCAAGGTGCTGCAGGATATGTTCGGCGGTGGCGCGGCACAGCAACCGCAGGGCCGGCCGCAGCAGCCAACACAGCCGCAACAGACGCAGAGCCCTTACGGCGACAACCCGCTGGGCAAGATTTTTGAAGAGATGATGCGGCAAGGCGGTGGTGGCGGCTTCGGCCTGCCCGGTGGGCAGCCGGCGCCGCAGCAGCCGCAAGCACCCCAGCCGCCACAGGCACCGCAGGAGCGCCAGGCGCCGCAACCGCAGGCCAATCCGAGCGGCAGGCCACGCAATCCGTTCGACGATATTTTCGGCAAGATGTTCGAGACCGGCGCCCAGCAGCGCGACGACTATCAGAAGGGCGTGGAAACGATCTTCGACCAGTTCAAGCGGGACATGGACCGGCGGTAGTTGGCGGTAGTTGGGCGCTGACCTTCGCGGCTTCGGAGCAAGGAACGAAGCGACGCGGCGCAGACCGCACGATGACGACGGAGCTTTAAAAGAAAAGCCCGGTCCTGGAGGAGGACCGGGCCAGTGTGCAGGCTGGCCGGCGGGGAACCGGCAGGGAGTGGGGAGCCTGCTATACTCGTTGGTCGTAGCGAGCCTGAGAAAGGTTCACGGCAATGCGCCCGATATCACGCTATCTGGCGGGCGAGATCTTCGATTGTATCGGCGCGATCGCTCGCAATCGCACGCAGCTTCACGGTCGGATCGGCGCCGAACGGCACATCGATGGCGACATGGAGATCCGCGCGCGTCAGGCCGATATCGGCGAGTTCGGCGTCCGACATCTCGCCGAGGCGATAGAAGGCCCGGCGATTTTTCCAGGCCTGGTAGGCATTGAGAAGGGTGTTGGCCACGCGCGTCGCAACGGCCGGACGCGAGGTGATGCGCGAGGTCTCGGTGGCGAAATCAAACGTGGTCATGTCGGTCTCCTTCAGACTCGAACTGGACAAGACCAGGCGATCGGCGCTGGGGACAGCGGCCGTTCCGGTCTCGATTCACATGCCTTCATGTGGACAATGTGAATTTGCCACGCACCGATTGATTAATCCAACGAATGTTTCTAATCTTTAGCATCAACGCTACTGATGGATTGGACCGATGAAAGCGCCACTCGATCTCGACCAGTTGCAGACCTTCATCTCGATTGCCGATACCGGCAGCTTTACCCGCGCGGCCGAGGAAGTGCTGCGCACGCAATCGGCGGTGTCGATGCAGATGCGCCGGCTGGAAGAGCGGATCGGCAAGCCGCTGTTCGAAAAGGACGGCCGCACCAACAGGCTGACCGAGGAAGGCGACAAGCTGCTCTCCTACGCGCGCCGCCTGCTCTATCTCAACCGCGAAACGCTGGCCGCCTTCGATGACCAGCGGCTCGAAGGCACCATCCGCATCGGCACCCCCGACGACTATGCCGACCGGTTCCTGCCCGAAATCATGGCACGCTTCACGCGCTCCAACCCACGCGTCGAGCTGACCGTCATCTGCGAGCCGACACCAGGCTTGGTCGAGCATATCAAGCGCGGCAATCTCGATCTTGCGCTGGTGACGCACAACGACACGCGCGGCCAGTCGGAAGTGGTGCGGCGCGAGCCGCTGCTATGGGTGACCTCGGCCAACCATGCCACGCACGAACAGGAAGTGCTGCCGATGGCCTTCGGCCGGCCGAACTGCATCTGGCGGCGCGCCGCCGTCGATGTGCTCGACCGGCAAAACCGCGACTATCGAATCCTGTTCACCAGCTTCTCGGCCACCGTCATCACCGCCGCGGTGCTGTCGGGGCTGGCGATCTCGGTGCTGCCGGAATGCGCGCTGCGGCCCGGCATGCGAGTGCTGGGCGAAGCCGACGGTTTTGGCGCCCTGCCCGACTGCCGCATCGGCATCATGCGCGGCCAGACCTCGCGTCCCGAAATCGTCGACGCGCTGGCCCGGCACATCTCGGAAAGCCTCGACAATATTTCCGTGCCGCTCGGCGAAGAAACGGGAAGCTTCGATTTCGCCTCGCTCGCCTTCGCCAAGATGAAGCGGAGCAAGCCGAACCAGATCCTGCCTGGCTGGTAGGAACGATCAGGCCGACGCTGCCGCCTCCGTCGTTGCGTTGGCCGACGACAGGCCGGGCAGCGCCACCAATTGCGCCGGCTCCAGCGGCGGCGACAAGAGGTAGCCCTGCAGCTGCTGGCAGCCCATGGCGACCAGCAGCGCCTTTTGCACCTCGGTCTCTACGCCCTCGGCGGTGACCTCGACCTTGAGCGCGCCGGCGAGATCGATCAGCGCCTTGACGATGGCGCCCGAATTGCCGTCGCCGTCGAGAAGCCGCACGAAGGAGCGGTCGATCTTGAGCTTGTCGATGGCATGGCGGCGCAGATAGCTCAGCGACGAATAGCCGGTGCCGAAATCGTCGAGCACAATGCCGACGCCCGACTGGCGCAAGGCTGCCAGAGCCGCTCTGGTGGTGTCGTTGTTTTCCAGGAGAACGTTTTCGGTGATTTCGAGCTGCAGGCGCTTCGGCGCCAGTCCGGTTTCGGCGAGGATCGAGGCAACCTCTTCGGCAAAGCCGGCGTCGCGCAATTGCAGCGGCGAGACATTGACGGCGAGCCACGGCAGTTTGGTCTTTACGGCGAAGCGGCAGGCTTCCAGCAGGGACCATGCGCCGAGCTGCCCGATCATGCCGCGTTCCTCGGCGATGGCGATGAACTGCGCCGCCGGCAGTGCGCCATGGACCTCATGCGCCCAGCGGATCAGCGCCTCGGCGCCGACAATGGTCTTGCCGTCGCTGGCAAAGACCGGCTGGTAGGCGAGCTTGATACCGGTGCCGCCATTTAGCGCGCTGCGCAGCTCGCTCTCGACCTTGCGCTTGCGCAGCAAAAGGTCGTCCATGTCGCCGGCGAAGACCTGGTAGCGGCCACGGCCGTTCTTCTTGGCTTCGTAGAGCGCGATGTCGGCCTTGCGCAGCAGATCGTCTGCATCGGCATCAGGGCCTGTCGACAAGGCTATGCCGATGCTGGCGCTGATAAAGACCTGATCGTCCATCAGTTTGAACGGCTCCTGCAGTTTCTGCAGCACCCTCTCGGAAATATCCTCTGCGTTCCTGACGTCGCGGACATCGATCAGGATTACCGCGAATTCGTCGCCACCCAGTCTTGCCACCGTGTCGACGTCGCGAACAGTATGGTGAAGCCTGGCCGCCGTCTGGCGCACGAGTTCGTCGCCTGCCGGGTGACCAAGCGTGTCGTTGACATGCTTGAAGCGATCTAGATCGAGATAAAGCAGCGCGACCTTGCTTTCATTGCCGGAGGTAAGCAAGGCACGCCGCAACCTGTCCTCGAACAGTGCCCGGTTGGGCAGGCCGGTGAGCGTGTCGTGAAAGGCGAGATATTGCGCCTGGGCCTGGCTGGTCTGCAGCGCCGATGACGCACGGCGCAGACGCCGGAGCAGAAAGGCGAGCACGCTCGCCGCAACCAGCGCGGCCAGAGCCAGGGCCGGGCTGGCCTTGCCCACCAGCGTCAGGCCGGGCCGTTCCTGGTCCCAGGCAATATAGCCGAGGATGACACCCTGTTTGTCGATAAGCGGAATGGCAGCCGAGCCAAGCGGCTGAGCCATCGGCAGGAGATGCGCCCCCGCCAGAAGATATTTCTGCGCGATCTTGCCGATCACCGCGTCGTTGATGAACTCTATGGAGACATGCAGATATTCGCTGCCGGATGCCTGGGTGACGCGATCCGAACTCGGCACCAGAGGCATGACGCTGAGTATGGCAGGCTGACCGCCAAGCGAGACCAGATCGTCGGCAACGAATTTTGCGCCGGCCTGGCTTGCGTCCTTGCTCATCATCTGGCGCAACCTGGCGATTGTCGGCCGCAAAGCGGGTTCGTCCTCGCCAAAGACGGCAGGCGACACGACCTTCCCTTCGCGCATGGCGTGGACCGGCCGGTTGGCGTCGTCCAGCACATAGACCCGGTTGTGGCCGTAATACGAGGACATCCAGACGCTGAGATTCTCTGCCATCCAGGTCTGGTTGCCGGCCTTGGCGTTGATAACGGAATCATCCCAGACGGCGACGCTTTCCTGCTCGCGCTTTACCGCGGCGACCTGGTCCTGCAGGCCGTTGGCCAGGAAAACCTTCTGCCGCTCGAGCGAGACCCGGTCGGCCTGCATGGTGGCGTAAAGGCCGAAGCCGACAACGATGGCCAGTGCAAAAACGGCAAGCGTCAGCACCGTCAGGGTGACCTGGAACGTCAACGGGCTGCGTTGTCTGCGGGCGCTCATGCGTCCTCCTTGGCCCAGAGTCAATCAGGACAGGCTTAAGATCAAGTTATGGAATCTTGACGCGGAGCGACAACAGCCGCTCAATCGGCCGATGAGCGACGCAGAATCCGAATCACGAACCAATGCCACCGAATACACGGTGAGCGAGATTTCCGGCGCGCTGAAGCGTACGGTCGAGGATGTCTTCGGCCATGTGCGGGTGCGCGGCGAAATTTCCGGCTATCGCGGGCCGCACTCTTCCGGCCATGCCTATTTCACACTGAAGGACGACCGCGCGCGGCTCGATGCCGTGGTCTGGAAAGGCACGATGAGCCGGCTGAAATTCCGCCCCGAAGAGGGGATGGAGGTGATCGCCACCGGCAAACTCACCACCTATCCCGGCAAATCCAACTACCAGATCGTCATCGACAATCTAGAACCCGCCGGCGCCGGGGCGCTGATGGCGCTTTTGGAAGAGCGCAAGCGGCGACTGCAGGCCGAAGGGCTGTTCGATGCCGGCCGCAAGCGGCGGCTGCCCTTCATGCCGCGCACCATCGGCGTCGTCACCTCGCCGACCGGATCGGTCATCCGTGACATCATCCATCGCATCAAGGACCGCTTTCCGCTGCATGTGCTGGTCTGGCCGGTGAGAGTGCAGGGCGAGACGGCGGGGGCGGAAGTGACGGCGGCCGTCAACGGCTTCAACGCGCTGGCCTGGGATGGAGCGATTGCCCAGCCCGACCTTCTGATCGTGGCGCGCGGCGGCGGCAGCCTCGAGGACCTCTGGGGGTTCAACGATGAAGGGCTGGCGCGCGCCGTCGCTGCCTCGCGCATCCCGGTGATTTCGGCCGTCGGGCACGAGACCGACTGGACCTTGATCGATCTCGTCGCCGACATGCGGGCACCGACGCCGACAGGCGCGGCGGAGATCGCGGTGCCGGTGAAAGCGGACCTCGAAGCGACACTAGCCAGTCTTGGCGCACGGCTCAAAGCAGCTACCTTGCGCAATTTCGAACGCAAGCGGCAGGCCTCGCGTGCGGCCGCCCGCGCGCTGCCCTCGCCCGACCAGTTGCTGGCGCTGCCGCGACGGCGGCTGGACGAGGCGGCCAGCCGGCTTAGCCGGGGGCTGATGGTCTCCACCGAAAGAAAGCAAGCTCGGTTCTTCGCCGTGAAGCTCACTCCGGCAACGCTGTCGCGGCGAATTGCCGAGGCGCGACGCACCAACGACCGCAACCTTTTGCGCGCCCAGGGGGCGCTGCGCGCATTGGCGAGAGCCCGGCGCGCGGAGTTGAATCGTGCGGCGGATCAGTTGCCAAAATGTGCGAAAGCATCCCTGCAACGGCACAGGCAGCAACTGGCTTTGCTGCAAGGCCGCATTACGATCGAGCCAACGGCACGGCGGCAAACCGTGCAGAGGGATCTGCTGACAGCTTTGACGAGACGCGGCACGCAAGCGGTACTGCTCAGGCTGGAGCGACTGCGCGGCCGCATCGTCCAATCCGAGAGGCTGATGGCAACGCTGTCGCACAAGGCTGTGCTGGCCCGCGGCTTCGCGCTGGTCAAGGATGCCGACGGCGCGGTGATCAAACTGGCAGTTGATGTGGCGCCGGGCGCTGGCCTGCAGCTGGAGTTCGCCGACGGCATCGTAAATGCAGTCGCGACCGGCGACGCCGAGCGGGTGCAGGCCGTTGCCAAACCAGCGGCCAGCAAACCCGCCGCAAAGCCGACGGCCAGCAAACCGAAAGAGCCGGGCAATCAGGGCTCGCTTTTTTAGAGGACCGCATGACCGGACATGACCCGCATCTTCAAACGCCGGCGGGCAAGCCGCGCGCGCGTGCTTTCGGCATTGCCTTCGAGGGCACGCCGGGCGGCTTCAACGCCATCACCGATGTGCTCGGCGTATCGGTCGGCTATGCGACGCTGATTTCCGGCGAGGGTCTGCTCAAGGTTGGCACGGGGCCGGTGCGCACCGGCGTCACCGCCATCCTGCCGCGGCCGTTGGCTGAGCTCGCCACGCCGGTGTTTGCCGGTGTCTTCAGCCAGAACGGCAATGGCGAGTTGACGGGGTCGCACATTATCGAGGAAGTCGGCGCCTTCAACCTGCCGGTCACGATCACCAACACGCATTCCTGCGGCGTTACCCGCGACGGCACGCTGCGCTGGATGCAACGCGTGCTGTCGGCGGCGCTCGACAGCGGCTGGGGCCTGCCGGTTGCGGCGGAGACCTATGATGGTTTCCTCAACGACATCAACGGTCATCACGTCGGCTTCGAACATGTCGAAGCCGCGCTCGACGGTGCCGCCGGTGGAGCGATCGAGGAAGGCAGTGTCGGCGGCGGCACCGGCATGATTGCCTTTGGCTTCAAGGCCGGCTCGGGCACGGCATCGCGCATCGTCGAGTGGCAGGGCATCAGGCATACGGTCGGCGTATTCGTGCAGGCGAATTTCGGCAAGCGGCGCAATTTCACACTGCGCGGCGCCCGCGTCGGGCCCGATCTGGTGGAGCCGGCGATGCGCGAAGGCACGCCGCGTGCCGAAAAGGGCTCGATCATCGCCATCGTCGCCACCGATGCGCCATTTCTGCCGCACCAGATGAAGCGGCTGGCAAAGCGCGTGCCGCTCGGCATCGCCATGACAGGCGGCTTCGGCTACCACAGTTCGGGCGACATTTTTCTGGCCTTCACCACCGCCAATCCGCAAGCAGCACTTGCACCGTCGGGACGAACCGCAAACGCCGCTTACATCCCGGACGTCGATATCGATCCGTTCTTCGATGCGGTGGCGCAAGGCGTAGAGGAGGCGATCCTCAATGCAATGGTCGCCAATGAGGATATGAGCGGACGCGACGGCAATTTCGTGCCGGCGCTGCCCAAGGCCTGGCTGAAAGATCGATTTGGATAGAGGACAAGGCCTGGCGGCGCCAGGCCTGTTGCGTCACGGCTTGGCCGCGTTGCTCTGGTCGGCCTCGGCCGCCTCTTCGAGCCGCGATGCGATCAGTTCCTGGATGTCGCCGACTTCTTCCTGGATATCTTCCAGCGGAATGCCGACCTCAGCGGCCTTGGCCGCGCACTCCTTGGCGAGGGTCTCGGCCTGCTTCTCGATCTTTACCGGCGAGTGCTGGCAGTGGACCTTTTCACCGATCCATCCGCGCAAGAACTCGATCGCATGTTCACTCATACTGCTTTTCCCTGGCGGCTATGCCGGTTGGTAACCGTAAACGTCCGCACCCGGTAAAGGATGCATGCTGCCATTCGAACCGAGTCGGCTTCGCCCGGCAAGTTGATCTTGTCGGAGGTCCGAAGAGCCGAATGAAGGGAAGGGTTCAATGAGCACGTTCTGATTGTTTGATAGAGTGGTACGTTGGCCGGGATCGGCTTCGGCTCTATGCTGTTGTTCTTACGATCTTTTCCTGCTGTCGACGGCCGATTTGTATCACAATAGGGATCACAACGCGTAACACATTTTCTGCTGCTTCGTGGTACACCGCCACAGCTACACGGTCGAAGCCGCCGCTATATAGTGACATCATTATGCGATGTCGACTCTATCAGCCATCCTGCTTCTTTCCGCCGCGCTGTGTCAAACGTCATCCCCGTCCAGTATGGAGATTGGATGGCCCCGGAAGGCGTATGAAGATGTTGATTTTATTGCGTTTCGTGAGCCAAAATCAGAAAGCTCTCGTCAGCGTCACCCCGCTCGACTGCCTCCGCCACACTCAGCGCCTCCGACGTCGATTCCTTGCACGTAACGCGCGGGCCGGATGAACGACAACATTGGCGCTTTGGCAGCGCGCTCCTGCTAAGGACGATGTCTCGATGCGACAAGCTCTGCCTTGCGCTGCGCCGTCTCCAGCCCGATTGAGATGAAGGCGCGCGCATGCCGGGCCAGTTCCATATTGTCGGCCCACAGATTGCGCCAGATCGCGGTCTTCCGTGACAGGTTCTCGTCGACGATCTTCGACGAGAAGGATTCAAAGCTGAGGTCGTCCCTATAGCCGATTGCGGTCAGCGCATCGAAGATAGCGGCAAAGTCGATATTGCCGGTGCCGAGGAAACCGCGATGGCTCTCGCCGATATGGACATAGCCGATCTTGTCAGCGGCATGGCGGATAGCCAGTCCGACATCGGCCTCCTCGATGTTCATGTGGAAGGTATCGAGATGCAGGAAGATGTTGTCGGAGCCGGTGTCCGCGATGAAGGCCAGGCCTTGTGAAGCGGTGTTGAGCAGATTGCTTTCGAAGCGGTTGACGATCTCCAGATTGAGCGTGACGCCGGCGGACTTGGCCGTCTCCGCAACCTTCGCAAGTGTCCCCGCGCTGCGGTTCCACTGATCGCGCGTCGGCGCCTGCGTCTGCAAGCCGTGGCTGGTGCTGAGGATGCCGCCAATCTTCTGGCCGCCGAGATCGCGGGTGAGCGCGATCGTCTCGTTGAGGATCTCGACGCCGCGCGCGGCAACCGCCTTGTCGGCACTCGAAATGTCGCCGTCGGCCGGCAGGCCGATGCTGATCGCGACGCCGAGCTTGAGGTCGGCGATGCGCCTGGCCAACCCGCCAACGTCGACATTGGCCGGGTCAAGATAGGAGAACTCGATCAGGTCGAAGCCGGCCTCTCTGGTGTTGGCCAGCGTGCGTTCGAGGTCGCCTTGCGCCGAACTCGCCGACCAAACGAAGGAATGAATACCGATGCGCGACATGATCGTCTCCCGTTTCTGGAATTGAGATGCGGCCGGGTTGCCCCGGCCGCATCGGCCTTGGGAGGCTTAGCGGGCCGCGGTCCAGCCCTTGTAGTCTTTCAGGTTCTCGGCCGTGATCAGCTTCGGGTCGAGCAGCACGGTCGGCTCCGCCGGCTTCTTGCCGGCAAGCAGCTCAGCCGCCATCGTCAGCGACTGGCCAGCCATCACGTAGGGATCCTGCGAAGCCGAGGCCTTGATCATCGAGGTGCCGGAAGCGAGTTCCTTCTCGATATCGGGAGCGCCATCCACTGCGGTGAAGATGAACTCCGAGCGATTGAGCTGCTTGGCCGCAAGCTGGGCGCCGATCGCCGTCGGATCGTTGATGGCAAACACCGCATCGATCTTGTCGAAGCGGGTGAGCAGCGACTGGAAGACCTTCAGGCCGCCGTCGCGCGAGCCTTCGGCATTCTGGTCTTCGGAGAGGATCTTGATGTCGGGGTGTTTTGCAAGGACGTCCTTGCAGCCCTTCACCCGCTCCAGGATCGACGACGACGCCGGGCCGTTGAGGATAACGTAGTCGCCCTTGCCGCCGGTGTGGTCGACCAGATACTGGCAGGCCTCTTCGCCGGCCTTGACGTTGTTGGTCATCACGGTGACGTCGGCGCCTGGCGCCGAGACGTCGAAGGCGGCAACGACGATGCCCGCTGCTTGCGCCTTCTTCACCGCCGGGCCGATCGCCTTGGCATCGACCGCATTGAGCATGATCACGTCGACCCCGGCGGCGATGAAGGAATCGACCTGAGAGACCTGCTTGTTGAGGTCGTAGTCGGCCGACACTGACGTCACCTCGACCTTCGGGTTGATCTTCTTGGCCGCGTCCTCGATGCCCTTGATGGTGGCGACGAAGAAGGGGTTGCCGAGCAGGCCGACCGAGATGCCGACCTTGTTGAGGTCCTTGGCCGATGCGGGCGCGATGGCGGCAGCCGCGAGTGCGACGCCGCAGAGCAGTTTAGCGATGGTCTTCATTGCTTTCCTCCAATTGCCCCGCGCCTCTCACGGTGCGTTACCACAAACCGGTCGTTTACGCCGGCGACCAAGGTCAATCACGTTCTCGCTCCTGCCTGGAGCCTGTAGCGGTCGAGGGCGACTGCCACGATGATGACCAATCCCTTGATGATGTACTGCCAGATGTCCGAGACACCGGCTAAGATAAGCCCGTTGGAGAGCACCGCTATGATCAGGCCACCGATCAGCGTACCCCAGATCGAGCCGACGCCGCCGACGAAGCTGGTGCCGCCGAGAATGACCGCAGCAATGGCGTCGAGTTCGTAAGACTGCCCAAGCTGCAGCCCGTTGGCCGCATAGAGCCGGGCCGCTGACATGGCGCCGCCAAGGCCGGCCAGCAGGCCGGAAACGCCATAGACAAAGAGCAGCACCAGCGGCACCTTGATGCCGGTCAGCCGCGCCGCTTCGGCATTGCCGCCAACGGCATAGATCCAGGTGCCGAGCACGGTGCGCTTGAGCACCAGCCAGGACAGCACCACGACCGACAAGGCGATGATGACCAGCCACGGAATGCCGAACAGCGAACCGTTGCCGATGAAGTCGAACGGCAGGTCCGAGTTGAACACCGTGGTGTCCTGGCCGAGCAGGCGGGCGACGCCGCGCACAGCGGTCAGCGACCCCAGCGTGACGATGAAGGGCGGCAGTCTGATATAGGCGATCAGCAGCCCGTTGATGACGCCGAAGCCGAGGCCGACGAGAATGGCCGCCGGCACGCCCAGCAGTCCCCAATCAGGCACCAGCGACACCATCACCGCCACCATCGCCGAGGCGGCAAGTATCGAGCCAACGGACAGGTCGATCCCGCCGGTCAGTATGACGAAGGTCATGCCCGCTGCCAGCACGATGTTGATCGACGATTGCTGCATGACGATCAGCAAATTGGTCTGGGTGAAGAAGCGCGCGTTCATCAACTGAAAGCCGACCGCCAGCAGGATCAGGATCGGCAGCATGCCAAGGGCGGCGAAGGCGGTGCGCAACCGCCGGCTCCTGCCGACAGCCTGGCCACTGATCTCGGTCGCCTTGTCGGTCATCCCTTGGCCGCTCCCGTTGCAAGTTCCATGATTGCTTCCTGGCGCAGCGGCTGGTCTTTGGACGCCGTCACCTCGCCGGCGATCGTGCCGTCGCGCATTACCAGCACGCGGTCGGCGACGCCGATCACCTCCGGCAGTTCGCTGGAGATCATCAGGATGGCGATGCCCTTTTTGGCGAGATTGTCGATCAGCCGGTAGATTTCCGACTTCGCTCCGACATCGACGCCGCGCGTCGGTTCATCCAGGATGACCACTTGCGGCTCGGTCTCGAGCAGGCGGGCAAGCAACACTTTCTGCTGGTTGCCGCCCGACAGCGAACCGGCATTGGCCTGTACCGACCTGGTGCGGATGGAGAGATCCGAAACGGCCGTGGCAGCACGTCTCTCGGCGGCTTTGAAATCCCGCAAGCCGCCGGGCCGCGCATCCCTGGCCAGCACGCCCATGCTGATGTTGTCGGATATCGACATGTCGAGGAACAGGCCGAGCTCCTTGCGGTCCTCGGTGAGATAGGCGATGCCGGCATTCAGTGCCTCGCTTGGCGAGCCGATGGTTACTGGCTTGCCGTCGAGTTCCAGCGTGCCGGCGATGCGTCTGTCGGCACCGAAGATCAGTCGCGCGAGTTCGGTGCGGCCCGAGCCGACAAGGCCAGCCAGAGCCAGCACCTCGCCCTTGTACAGTTCGAAGGAGCAGTTCTTCAGGAGATTGCCGTCCGCCATGCCGCGCACCGACAAGGCGACCGCGCGCTTGCTATCCGGCGGGCGATGATCCTTCCTGTAAAAAGCCGACAGGTCGCGGCCAACCATCATCGAGACGAGGCGCGAGGCGTTCAGCTCGGCGCGCTCGAGTGTGCCGACATAGCCGCTGTCGCGCAGCACGCTGACACGGTCGGCCAACTGGTAGACCTCTTCCATGCGGTGGCTGATGTAGATGATGGCGATGCCTTGCGACTTCAGCGTCGCGATGACCTCGAACAGACGGTCGGTCTCGCGCGAGGTCAGCGAGGTGGTTGGCTCGTCCATGACAATGATGCGCGCGCTGGTCGAAAGCGCGCGGGCGATTTCGACCAGCTGACGCTCGCCGAGCGACAGGCTGGAAACCTGGGCCCGTGCGGAGAAGGACACGCCGAGACGCTTGATGATCTCATTGCTGCGCCGGTAGCACTGGTCGCGGTCGACGATGCCGAAACGCCTCGGCTCATTGCCGAGGAAGATGTTCTGCGCGACCGTCAGGTTGGGCGCCAGCGACAGTTCCTGATAGATAACCGCAATGCCGTGAGCCCGCGCCTTGATCGGGTCGCCGGTGGCGACCGGCACGCCGTCAATCAGTATCTCGCCGCCGGCATCAGGCCGATAGGCGCCGGACAGCACCTTCATCAAAGTCGACTTGCCGGCACCGTTTTCACCCATCAGCGCATGGACTTCTCCGGCATGGACGGTCAGCGACACGTCCTGCAAGGCGCGGACTGGCCCGAACGTCTTCGAGATGTGCCGCATTTCCAGCACTGGCTGGCGCGTGACTTCGGCCTGAGCAGCGACGATCACCGTGCGCCTCCCGCTGCCGCGCGGGGGATGCCCTGCTCGCCGATGAGGCCACGCCATGTGTCGCGATATCGGGCAAGTCCGGTGAAGCTTGCGGCACGCACGGGCTCCGGCACTTCCGCGGCAAATTCGCGGCCGACGGTCTCGAAGGCCAGCGCCGCCGCCCCGGTGGCGCTGCCCTCCAGTGTGGCCCCTTGCAGGAAGGCTTGGCTGGGACGCAGTTGCGCCACTAGCCCGGCGAGCAGGCCGCCAGCGTTCAGTCCGCCATCGACGATCACGGTGTTGTCCGAATGGATCTGGTCGAGGCAGAGGTCGACCATCAGCGCGACGTAGAGCAGCGCCACGGCTGCGCGTTCCTCGGCGCTTGGCATGCGGCCGACCAATTTGCCGGCGCGGCCGGGCATTGGGCCGCCCGGCGCGAAGCTCGGCAGCGCCATGCTGCCGGCGTTGATCACCCGCTGCACTGTCGCCGGCGCGATCGCGCCTTGCCAGCCGTCGCTGATCGTGGCGAATTCGCGCCCGCCCATAAAGCGGATGGTCGGCACAGGGCCGCCGTCGACATCGACATTGACCAGCATGTCGCGCTGGCCATCGAGCGCGTCGAGCAGGCAATCCGGATTAAGCACGACCACCCAGGTGCCGGTCGAGACGACGGTGACCGGGCCAAGCTCCTGCCGGCGATAGGCATGGAGCGCGGCATTGCTGTCATGGACACCATTGTGGATGGCGATCCGCCGCTTCGTATCGCCGAGGCGTTGCTCGCCGACAACCGAGCCCGCCCGCTCGAAAGCGGGCATCCGGTCGCGCCAGCCCTCAATGTCGACCAGCGAACTGAAGTCGCGCTTGCGCGGCGCCCATAAATGCGAGTGGCAGCCGAGATAGGACACTTCCGAGACCGCCCGGCCGCCAAACCGCCAGCTCCAGTATTGTGGATAGCCGAGGATCGATTTCGCGGCCGTGAATGCACCGGGTTGCACCGCCTGTAGCCACAGCATGTGGCGACCGTAGTTGAAGCCGAGCGGCAATCGCGGCGAGAAGGTCTCGGTGAAATCCGGAACGAGGCGATCAATTTGCGCGGCAATATCAGCCGGCGGCTCTTGCTCGTAATCGAGTATCGGATGCGTCAGCGCCGCCTCGTCGACCAGGGCAAAGGTGCAGCCATGGCCCGACACCATCACGCCCTCTACGCCATGGATGTCGGCGGCCTCGCTTACGGCGCGAACCGCCCAATCGTGAAGTGCTGCCTCATCAAGCACGCTGAAGCCATCTTTGCGCATCCAGTTCGGCCGGGTCCGGCGCTCGTCGACGATGCGCCCGTCCTGAGCGAAGACGAACAGCTTCGAATTGGTCTTGCCGAAATCGAGGACGGCCATCTTCACTGGATGGCTCCCGAAGCCGAGGCGACGCGCACCATGACGCCCGCGTCTTCCAGCATGCGCGCGTCGACGTCGGACAGGCCGTCATCGGTCACCAGCGTGCCGATGCGCGACAAGGGCAGCGCGATGTTACGGGCGTGGATCGACAGTTTGCGGCTGTCGGCCAGCACCACGATCTGGTCGGCACACAGGCTGAGATCGGCGATGGAGCGGACCAGCAGCGGGTGCGATTCCAGCACGCCCTCCTGGCCAAGGCCTTGCGCGCCGAGAAAGAACTTCGATGCGTAGAACGGCTCCGCCTGGGTCGGTGAATGGATGATGCCCGGCTCACGATGCAGATCGCCGCCGGCAACGGTCAGGCTGCAATGGCCGTGGTCGCTCAGATAGGCCGCGAGCGGCATCGAATTGGTATAGAGACGGATGCTGCGCTCAGCCAGCTTGACCCCAAGGTGGAAGCAGGTCGAACCGCCATGCACGATGACCGCATCGCCGTCGCGCACCATCGTGGCCGCGAGAGCGGCGATCTGCCGCTTGGCCTCGACCGCGAGGTCGCGGTTCTCGTCATAGGGTCTGGCATAGGCAACACCCGCCTGTGAAGCGCCGTCGAGCGCCGAGATGCCGCCATAGACCTTCCGTGCTTCACCGGCCTCGTCGATCTTGTCGATGTCGCGCCGCACCGTCGCCGCCGACACGCCGAGCTGCTCCTGCAGTTCGCGCACCGACGCGAAGGGACGATCCCGCAGCAACTCGACGATCTGACGCTGGCGGCCGGAGTCGCTCAATCGTTTTCCTCCCGGAAGCCGTTTTTGCCACGGCATTTGACGTAACTTACTCAACATCTTTCCGATTGCAAGAACCTTTGATGACATTAGATCACTATTGACGTAAGTCGCTCGCATCTGCGATACACATCAACATCCCACGACGGGTATCCGAAGCTGCGAGGCTGGCGGGGCTGATAGAGGAAATGCGCCATGGCGACCTATGCGGATGCGCAGGAAATGGCTGCCTTGCGGGCGCTTTCGGCCAGCATCGGGCGCAGCCCAAACCTGACCCAGGCCGCCGGCGGCAACACCTCGCTGAAAGCCGGCGACACGCTGTGGATCAAGGCTTCCGGCACATGGCTGAAGGATGCGCTCTCCGAAGACATCATGGTGCCGGTGGGGATGGCGCCGCTGCTCAGGGCTGTCGAACAGCGCGACAGCGCCGCCGACCAGCCGCAGATCTTCGCTATCGAGACGCTCAACGCCCGGCGCCTGCGCCCTTCGATTGAAACCACCGTTCACGCGCTGATGCCGCAGCGCGTCGTCCTGCATGTCCATTGCGTCGAAACCATTTCGCTGGCGGTACAGGCCAATTGCGAGGTGGAAGCCGCCAGACGCCTTGATGGTCTCAAATGGGCGTATGTTCCTTATTTCCGGCCAGGCCTGCCGCTTGCCCAGGGTATTGCCGAGCGGCTTCAGGCTGGGGTCGACGTGCTGATCCTTGCCAATCACGGGCTGGTCGTCGCGGCCGATACCGTCGCCGAGGCCGAAGTGCTGCTGCGCCGCGTCACGCTGCTTCTGGCGCGGCCGGCGCGCCAAGTGGCGGAACCGGATGTTGCGGGATTGGCGGCGCTGGCCGGGAAAACCGGTTACAGGCTGCCGGCGGAAATCGAGGCGCACGCGGTCGCCATCGATCCCGAAAGCCGCCGCATGGCGTCGGGGGGCAGCCTCTACCCCGATCACGTCATCTTTCTGGGTCGGGGGTCGGTGGTGGCAAAGCCCGGTGAGGATGTGCCGCGCGTCATCGAGCGGTGCGGTGCAAAGCCCGTGGCGATCCTGTTTCCCGGGCTGGGCGTGCTGATGCGCGGCGACGCCAGTGCCGGCGCCGACGCCATGCAACGCTGCCTTGCCGACGTGACGGCACGCATCGACATTGCAGCGCGGCTGAACTACCTCACCGCCGCCGAGAACGATGAACTGGTCAACTGGGACGCCGAGAAGTATCGCCAGAAACTCAATGCCGCCAGCCGCTGACACGCCGCTTGCCATAGGCATCGACATCGGCACGTCCGGCGCGCGCGCGGTCGCCATGCGTCCGGATTTTTCCATCGCCGCGCGTTCGGCCGTTTCGCTGGAGCGCTTTGGCCCGAACGCCCGCGACCCCGCGGCGTGGTCGTCAGCGGTTGGCGCAGCGCTGACGGAACTGCTTTCGGGTGTCGATCGCACTGCGGTCAGGGCGATCGCCGTCGACGGCACCTCGGGCACATTGCTGCCGGTCGACGGCACTGGCCGGCCATTGGCCGAGCCGCTGATGTACAACGACACCGTCGCCGACAACGCCATTCTGGCCACGATTGCCCGCCAAGCCCCAGCGACGAGCGCCGCGCTGAGTGCGACCTCGGGCCTCGCCAAGGCGCTGTGGTTCCAGCGCACGCCCGGCGTCGCCGCGGTGCTGCATCAGGCTGACTGGATCGCGGGAAGATTCAGCGGCCGCTTCGATGTCGCCGACGAGAACAATGCTTTGAAAACCGGCTACGATGTCGAGGCCCGCTGCTGGCCGGACTGGATTGCGGCGACCGGGATGCACATGGAATTGCTGCCCGGCGTCGTCAGGCCGGGCGACGTCGTCGGCAGGCTCACCGTGGATAGTGCCGATATGTTCGGCTTGTCGCGCGAAATGGCCGTGGTCGCCGGTACCACGGATGGCTGCGCCTCGTTCCTGGCGACAGGGGCGGCGGCGATAGGCGACGGCGTCACTGCGCTTGGGTCGTCGTTGACCATCAAGATCCTGTCCGATCGGCCTGTCTCGGCGCCACGCTTCGGCATCTACAGCCACCGGCTGGGCGATGCCTGGCTGGCCGGCGGCGCGTCGAACTCCGGCGGCAAGGTGCTGGCGCAGCATTTTTCGCTGGCGCGCATCATCGAGCTCAGCGCCGCGATCGACCCGGCGACCGCGACCGGCCTCGACTATTATCCGCTTCCCGCGACAGGCGAGCGATTTCCAGTCGCCGATCCCGCCCTGCCGCCGCGCCTTGCGCCGCGCCCGGCGAACGACGCCGACTATTTGAAAGCAATGTTCGAGGGCATCGCCGCGATCGAGGCGCTCGGCTATGACAGGCTTGCCGAACTCGGAGCGCCTGCGCTGACATCGGTCAGAAGCGTCGGCGGCGGTGCGGCAAATCCTGCCTGGACGGCGATTCGGCAGCGCCGGCTGGGCGTTGAATTCCTGCCGGCGCTTTCGGACGAGGCGGCTGCCGGCACGGCGCGGCTGGCGCTGATGGGCGCAAGCACGGCGGGACTTCTATGAGCGCGAAACCAGTCGAACACCTCAACGGCGTCAACCAGCTGGCCGAGCGCTATGATGTTTTCCTGCTCGATCAGTTCGGCGTGCTGCATGATGGCACCAGCCCCTATCCAGGCGCGGTGGAAGCGCTGTCGGCCCTGAAGCGCGCCGGCAAGACCATTGTGCTGATCTCGAACTCCGGCAAGCGGGCAGGCCCCAACGAGAGCCGGCTGCTAAAGCTGGGCTTCGAACCGGGAAGCTGGGACCATTTTGTCTCTTCCGGCGAGATAGCGTGGGAGTTCTTCCACGACATGGCGGCATCCGGAAGGCTGCTGCGAAACACGAAATGCCTGCTTGTAAGCCGCGACGATGACCGCTCGGCGATCGAAGGTCTGCCCTTCGCATTGACCAAGGACAGTGACGATGCCGGGCTGGTGCTGATTTCGGGCAGCGAGGGCGACCGCTACGATCTTGAACACTATCGCAGGCTTCTTGCACCGGCTGCAGCGCGGCAGGTGGCATGCTTCTGCACCAACCCGGACAAGATCATGCTGACGGAGGTGGGGCCGCGCTTCGGCGCCGGCCAGCTGGCGGATCTCTACGAGAGCCTCGGTGGCAGCGTCACGCGTATCGGCAAGCCTTACCCCACTATATTCGGCGCTGCGCTAGCGCTGGCAGGCAATCCAGACCGCAGCACTGTGGTCTGCATCGGCGACAGCGTCGAACACGACATCGCCGGCGGACTTGCTGCCGGCGTGGCCACGGTGCTGGTTCTGTCAGGAATATTGGCGGACACACCTGACCTGTTCGACCTGTTCGACACGATGGACGCATACCCGGATTACACCATGGATGGCTTCAGGTTTCGCTGATTTGATTCACCTGAAAGCGCTCGCGCCCGAATCCGTCCTAAACGCATTGTGGCCGACGAGCATTGGCCCGCTGGCTCAAGACCGCCGAACAGCGCCGATCCAGTCGAGCCGCGCGGCTGGAATGAGGCCGTAATTGTAGAAATTGACGCCGTCGACACCGGGCGCCAGCGCCGGCTTCACCTTGGCCGCAAGGATGTCGGGGCGGGCCATTT
The DNA here is from genome assembly GCF_057786095.1 of Mesorhizobium sp. P160219. Taxonomy (NCBI): domain Bacteria; kingdom Pseudomonadati; phylum Pseudomonadota; class Alphaproteobacteria; order Hyphomicrobiales; family Phyllobacteriaceae; genus Mesorhizobium; species Mesorhizobium sp. P160219. Next base: position 2,290,170 of record NZ_JBYNWG010000001.1, on the reverse strand, counting down.
CCGGATAGAACAGCCGGTAGCCGGCGCCGAGGAATTTGTCCGCGCCCAGTGCCGCACGGCCGGCCGCCATCAGGCTGGCGACATCGCCGGCCTGCATGTCGTAGGCGCACAGGATCGCCCCGTCGCAGACCTTGCCCAGCGCTGCCAGATCGCAACCGCCAAGCCAGCCGTCTTTCAGATCGATAATGACGACCCGCGTCGTGGGATCGGCTACCTCGCGCAGTTCGGCGACCAGGCTGGTCACTGGCTCGAATCGCCACAAGAGATAGGCATGGAGCTCCGGCCACGGCGCAAAGGCGTCGAGGCCGCAGGCGGGGAAATCGGGAAAGCGCCGCTCAGGCACCGCGCGCTCGCAGGTCTCGACGATCCATTGCCTGGTGAGCTTGCGCGCCGCCTCGGCATCGATGCCGGCTTTTGCCGCACGGGCGACGCAGGACGGACAGAAGCACAGAGACAAAAGAAAATCGTCTTCCGGCGTCAGCCCGACACCGTCCTTCTCGTGATGGTATTCATGGGCAAAGCCCATGAAGGACGGGCTTTCAAGTTCTATCCGGTCCGGCCGGTAGCTGTGCGAGATGTCGGCGATCAGCGTGCGGACATAGGCGCGCGCATCGGGATGGGACGGGCAGAGATTGTAGTAATTGGCATCGCCGAAGGCGTTGCGGGTGACGGCCTGCGGATGCAGCATGCCCAGGCGGGTGTTGTGCAGGCAGACCGTCCAGCACGAAACGCCTAGTCCGCCCGCGTCGCGACGGCGGATGAGCTGACCGAGCACGTCGCCGCCCTCGGTGATCACGTCAGCCACCTTGGGCTGGATGGCTAGACTTCCCCAGCGCGCTGCGGTCGGCTTGAAATAGATGGTGCCGTCCTCAGGGAAATAGGCCTTGCGGCGCGGACTGCGCGGCTGCAGGAAGCGCCCGGCATGATAGGATGTCGCCAGGCTGATCATGTTGAGCCCGGCGCGCCCGACAAGATCACGTTCGACCGTCTCCAGGCCGAGATCCTGGATGTCCCAGGGATAGGTCCACATGGACAGTTGCTGCATGGAATATCCTCTGCCTGATCCGGGTTTGGCTCAGCCGTCGACCGGCTCTGCGATCTGCATTAGGCAGTCGCCCGCCTCACACATCGTGTGCAGCCGGCGCGACAGCACCAAGCCGCTTTCGGCGAAATGTAGGGCCTCCTCGGCAACATCGAGCCGCTCGAGATCGTGGTACCAGCCGGCCAATTGTCCTGAAGTGACACTGTCGCCGAGCCTGGCGGCGGGCTCGAACCAGCCGCGGCGGGTGGCATAGAGGCCCTGGCTGTGCCTGGACAGGGACAGCAGCCTTGTCGGCGCCGAATGCTTTTCGCTAGCGCCAAGAACCGGCGCGCCGACCACACCCATTGCTATCATCAGACGGTCGAGTGCGCGGGCCGTGATCGCCATCGAATCGACCGTTGCGGTGCCACCGCCGCCGAACTCACCGCTGACGCCGATGGCGCCGGCGCGGCGCGCTGCGCCCATCGAGGTCGGCGAGGCCTGGCCGTTGTCAGCGATAAAGCCGTAGGGCATGCCGAGCGTGCGCATCAGCTCGACGCCACGCCGGTGGCGCTCGGGATCGGCGTTGCGTTCGACCAGCGCGGTCGGCAGATGCTCCATCGACGTGCCGCCCGAATGGATATCGAAGACGACGTCGTGACGAGGAAACAGCTCCGTCTCAAGGAAATTGGCGAGCCGGCTTGTCGGCGTTCCCGAGGGATCGCCGGGAAACGCCCGGTTGAGATTGCCGCCGTCGAGCGGCGAGCAGCGCTTGGCGGCCATCACCGCAGGGGCGTTGGCCATCGGCATGATGGTGATGCGGCCCTTGATCCGCTTCGGATCGAGCCGGCGCGCCAGTTTTGCCAGCGACAGCTCGCCCTCATATTCGTCGCCGTGATTGCCGGCCATCAAAAGCAGTGACGGGCCGTCGCCATTGCGGATGAGGCAGATCGGCACCTTGACCTGAAAGTAGGGCGAGCGATCGATCGAGAACGGAATGCTTAGATGGCTGAGCGTCTTGCCGTGGCGGTCGAAATCGAGCGTGTGGGCGAGGCCGGTGTGCATGGTCAGACCGCCGCGACGGCGGTGATTTCGATGCGCAGATCAGGGTCGGCAAGCCGCGCCTCGACGCAGGCCCGCGCCGGCAGGCGGGCAGGATCGACCCAGGCATCGTAGATGCTGTTCATGGCCTCGAAATCACCGATCTGCGGCAGGAAGATGTTGACCGCCACCAGCTTCGACTTGCTGCTGCCGGCCTCGACCAGCAGCGCCTCGACTTTGGCCAGCACGTCGCTGGTCTGGCCTTCGATGCCGGCCTTGCGATCGTTGGCCACCTGGCCGGCTATGTGAACGAGGCCGCCATAGACGACTGCCTGCGACATGCGCGAGCCGGACTGAAAATACTTGATCATATCGGATCCTTTCGAGGTTCTCTTTTTGGGGGATCTGGTCAGCCGAACCAGGTGGGGAAAGCGTGGCGGACGTGGCCGGTCGCGTCGACGCCGAAGATCACGCGATAACGGTCGAGGCAGGTGCAGGGATGCGAGATGCCGAATTCGACGACGTCGCCGACGGCGATGTCGTCGCTCGGCGCAATCGACAGGAAGGAATGCTGGTCGTTGAGCTTGACCACCTCGGCGCGCGCCGCCGGCATCGGCAGCGGCTTGCAGGCACGAAAGACGGTGAGCGGCGTTGGAAAGCCCTGGTCGAACGACACGTCGCGCATGCCCATGCCGCAGATGACAAGGCCCGGCTCCGGACGCGACAGCACTTCGGCCCAAAGGCGTAGCGCAGGGCGAAAGGAATGCCGCGCCGAAGCGCTGATGCCGCCTATGGCAAAACCCTTGCGGGTATCGAGGGCGCCGAGCGAACGGTCATAGGTGCCGTGGTCGTGGAAGAAGATGGCGCCGCTGCGCAGCACCAGCGTTGCGTTGCCGTCGCTGGAAACGAGGGGTGCAAGCGCCGCGACCACCTGGTCGAAGAAGGCGGAGCCGCCGGCTGTGACGATCAGCGGTGCGTCGCCGCCGACGCGGGCACGCAGCCGCAGGAACATGTCGGCGGTCATTGCCAGCAGGCCGGATATCACCTCATCGGTGCGACCGGGCTCGGGTTGCGCCGCCGCCCCTTCATAGGTCGCAACGCCGGCGATCAGCAGCCGCCCGCCGGCAGCCGTGATCGCATCGGCGATGGCCTCGGCTTGCGCGGTGGTGCGGGCGCCCGCCCTGCCCGCACCAAGTTCGACCAGCACATGCAAAGGCGGCAGTGCCGCATTGGCGCGCCAAGCCTCGGAAAGCGCGTTCACGGCGTCGACCGAGTCGGCAAAGACATAGAGCTCGGCATCCGGCCAGGCACCAGCAAGCACGGCCAGCCGGTTGGCGCCGCCGGCTCCGCCAACCTCATTGGCGATGATCAGCCGTGTCAAGCCGGCCTTCAGCATCACTGTCGCTTGCCTGATGTCGGCGACCGTCGTGCCCCATGCGCCGGCCTCGACCAGCGACCGGGCAAGGTCGGGCGCCATCGGCGTCTTGGCATGCGGAGCGATCGCGACATTGTGTTCGCGCGCATAGCGCAGGAACAGGTCGCGATTGGCGGAGAAGGCCGCCTCGTCGAGGGTCAGCACCGGAAGCGCCATGCGTCCATCGGCCGGATGCCAGCGCTCGGCCGCGACAAGGCTGCTGTCAAGCCCGGTTGTGCCGGGAGGCACGCCGCGGATGCGGTCGTCGAGCCGAAAATTTTCGTGCACCGAAAGGGCTGGAACCGGTGAGTTTTCAGTCATCCGATGCTAACCCTTTCACCGTCGCAACGAAGCCAGATCGATCGCCGGTCACAGCCTGAGAGAGATACGTGCCAGAACCTTACGCCGGACCGATCATCGACGCCCATCATCATCTTTGGGATCTCAGCCTGGGACGGCATCCCTGGCTCGCCGCCACGGCCGGCGAGCGCGGCGGCCTGGGCGAGCTTGGCCCCTTGCGGCGGAACTATCTGCCTGGGGATTATGCGCGCGATGCCATAGGGCATAAAGTCCTCGCCACCATCCATGTCGAAGCCGGCTGGGCGAGTGGCGACTGCATCGGAGAAACGCGCTGGCTTGAAACACTCGACAAATCGCGCGGCGTCGCCGCTCGCTATGTCGTTCACGTGCCGCTCGCCGATCGCCAGGCGCCGGCGCTGATCGAAGCGCAAGCCGCGTTCGAGCGTGTCGTCGGCGTGCGCGACATATTGAGCTGGGATCCCGACCCTGCCCGCCGTTTTGCGACCCGTGACGGCATCATGGAGGAGCCGGCCTGGCGTGCCGGGCTTGCCTTGCTTGGCCAGCATCGGCTGGCCTTCGACCTGATGGTGTTTCCGCGCCAGCTCGCCAGCGCGGCTCGCCTTGCGGCTGCCTTCCCCGATCAGCAATTCGTGCTCAACCATTGCGGCAGTCCAATCGACCGCGACGCCGATGGCATGCAGGTGTGGCGCGACGGGCTGCGGCTTCTGTCGCAATGCGACAACGTCGCCATCAAAATATCGGATCTGGTCGCCTACGATCATGACTGGACGCTCGACAGTCTGGAGCCCGTCGTCCTGCATTGCATCGATTGTTTCGGCACCGGTCGCGCCATGTTCGGCAGCGACTTTCCGGTCGCCGGCCTGCATGCCTCGTTCGATGACATATATGACGGCTTCAAAACCATCACAGCGGACTTTTCCGCCGACGAGCAGACGGCGCTGTTCTTCGGCAACGCAAGGCGCATCTATCGGCTCGACGATGTGTCATCGGCGCGCCTGCTCCCGGCCTGAGAGCAGCAGCAGGCCGAGGATCAGCGAGCCGAACAGGATGCTGCGCCAGCCGGGCGATGCGTTGACGACGGTGATCAGCGCGGTGATGGTGACCAGCAGGATGGCGCCGGGGATGGTGCCGGCATAGGTGCCGAGCCCGCCGAGGATCGAGGTGCCTCCGAGGACCACAGCGGCAATCGAGGCGAGCAGATAGGGATCGCCGATGCCGACATAGCCCTGTCCGTTCATGCCCAACACGAGCACGCCGGCAAGTCCCGAGCAGAAGCCGCTGATGCCGTAGACCGCAAGCGTCGTGGACGTGACCGGAACACCGGACAATGCCGCGGCAAGTGGGTTGGCGCCCATGGCGAAAATCCGGGCGCCGAGCGATGTCGCATGCATCGTGGTCAGCACGATCACCGAGACGACCACCCACAACAATACGCCAGCGGGAATGCCGGCCGGCCGGCCATTGCCGAGCCAGTGGACCAGCGGGTTCTCGGCGGTCACGGCGCTGCCGCCGGCGATGATGATCAACAGACCCTGCAAGAATGTCGCCATGGCCAATGTCATGATCATCGGGTGGACGCGCAGCAAAGCGACGCCGAGCCCGTTGACCAGGCCGATTGCCGTGGTCAGCACCAGAACGGCAAGAATGGCGGTGATGCCGGTCGGATCCACCTGCCACGACAGCAGCGGCAGGCTGACGGCGCTGACCGTGACGATGGCCGCGACGGAAAGGTCGATGCCGCCGGCGATCACCACAAAAGTCTGGCCCGCGGCAACCAGGCCGATGACGGCGCCGAGCTCCACCAGATAGCGCAGATGGCCATAAGCGCCGAAGCCGCGCGAAACGAAGCTCGCCACGATCCAGACCGCGGCAACGATGGCAACGGTGAGAAACGGCCGGCTGAGCAGGACCGTCAGGGCGCGTTTGCCGCCCGCGCTGTCATTCCATGCTGTCATTGCTGTGCCTTGCGGAATTGCGGGATGGCGACCGCGCCGATGATGATCAGGCCCTGGGCCACATATTGTGCGACCGGCGTGAAGCCGAGGAAGAACATGACGCTGATCATCAGGCTGAGCAGCAGGCTGCCGGCAAGCGCGCCGCGCATCGTGCCCTGGCCGCCGAGGAAGCCGATGCCGCCGAGCACCGCAGCGGCAATCGAGTTCAGGGTAAAGGCGGCGCCGATGACCGGGTCGCCCGAACCGGTCTGTGCGGCGACGAACAAGCCGGCGCCGGTGGAGAGCAGACCGCTGATCGCATAGGCCGCAATCCGCGCGCCGTCGACCGGCACGCCGGAGCGATAGGCGCCGACCGGATTCTCGCCGGCGGCATAGAGGCTCAAGCCAAGCGGCGTGGCGAGATAGAGCTTCCACAGGAGAATGATGACCACCAGCAGCACGAATGCCGCCGGTGTGTTGCCGGCAAGCAGGTCGGACAGCCACGCCGGGATTGCGCCGCCGGGCCGCGGCAGGATCAGCAGTGCGGCGCCGCCGATGATGAACGACCCGGCAAGCGTCACCACGATCGCCGGCAGGCGAAGCCGTATCACGATGAAGCCGGTTGCCGCCCCGATGCCGAGGCCCGTCAGCGCCACCGCGGCAGTGCCCCCGGCGACGCCCAGCGGCCCGGCCATCGTCGTCGCGGCGATGACCGCGCCCAAGCTGACCGTCGCGCCGATGGCTAGGCTGATGCCGCCGGTGAGCATCAGGATCGCCTGCGCCATGGCGACCAGCGCCAATGGAAACCAGCTCTGGGTGAATTTGGCGAAGCCGGACGCCGTGAACAGGCCCGGAAAGAGGACGCCATAGGCGATGAGAAACATCAGGACGACGGCAAACAGGCTGCGCACGCCGACATTGCGACGCATCTGCACCGGCCAGTAGAGCGCATCGGTCTGCCGGGCGGAGGAAGATGTGTTCATGCCGCAACCTTCCGCTGTTCGGCGCCCATCGCCGCGGAGACGATGGCTTCCTCGCTCAGCGCTCCACGCGCCAGCATGGCGACGATGCGGCCTTCGCGGACGATGGCTACACGGTCGCAAAGGTGCACGAGTTCGGGCGTGTCGGAACTGAGCAGCACGACCGCCTTGCCGGCGGCGGCGAAATTGCGAAGCATCATGTAGATCTCACGTTTTGTTTCGACGTCGACGCCGCGCGTCGGATCGTTGAGCAGAAGCACCAGCGGGTCGTGCGGCATCCATTTCGCCAGCGCCACCTTCTGCTGGTTGCCGCCCGATAGAGCCTGCGCCGCCCGGCCGAGGTGACCCTTGATGCCGAGTTGGGCGGCAAGGCTTTTGGCCGTCTCGCGCTCTGCGCGGCGGCTGCGCAGCTTCAGCGCCGGCAGCCTGGCAAAGGCGGGCAGCATCATGTTGGTGATGATGGGATGGATCAGGTGCAGGCCCTCGCGCTTGCGATCCGCGGGCACATAGGCCAGCCCCAGCGCGTTGGCTTTCGGCACGCCGCCGGGCAGGCCGGAGGCGCCGTTGACGGTCGCCGACGCCGTCCGTGCCGGAATGGCGCCGTAGAGACCGAGCAGCAGATCTTCCTGCCCTTGCCCGACCAGGCCGCCAATGCCAAGCACTTCGCCCGTTTTGATATCCAGATCGACGTCGCGCATCAGGCCGGCCGAAAGATTTCGGACAGAGATAGCGTCGGCAGGCAAATTGGAAGGCTGCCATTGCGGAAAAAGATCACCGGGATCGCGGCCGACCATCAGCCGAACCAACCCGGCGGCGTCGGTGCCTTCCAGGGTGCGGTCGGCCGTGCAGGTGCCGTCCTTCAGAACGGTGACGTGCTGGCACAGCGCCATGACTTCGTTCAGTCGGTGCGAGATGTGGAGAATGGCGATGCCTTCGCCGCGCAACCGCTGCAGCAGATCGGTGAGAATTTTGGTTTCGGTTGCCGATAGCGACGATGTCGGTTCGTCGAGAATGAGCACGCGCGGCCGGCGGTAGAGCGCCTTGGCGATCTCCACCATTTGGCGGCGGCCGAGCGACAGATGCCCGACCGGCGTCGACAGCGGCTCGTGCAGCCCGACAAGTTCGCATGCGGTCCTCGCCCGCGCAGCGAGTTCGCGGTAGTCAATCAGGCCGAACCGTTTGGGATAGGCGCCGAGACCAATATTTTCGGCGATGGAAAGACTGGCCGTCAGGCTGAGTTCCTGCTGGACGACGGCGATGCCGGCCTGCCGCGCAACAGCCGGCGTCATGCGTGAGACCGCGCGTCCATCGACCTCGATCGTCCCGCCATCCGGTCTCAAGGCGCCGGACAAAAGGTTGATCAAGGTCGACTTTCCGGCGCCGTTCTCGCCGAGCAGCGCATGCACGCGGCCCGGCTGGAGAGCGATTGAAACGTCGCGCAGGACGGGGTTGCCGAAGAAAGACTTCGACACACCCCGCGCCGCGAGCAGCGGAGCCATGGTTGTCAACGCTACAACCCTTCAGGCTTATTTCTGAGCCAGCAGCTTCTTGAACAGCTCCTCATCGTAAGGAGAAAAGATGTAGCCGTCAGCCGGGAAGTCCTTGGCCCGGGCGAGGTATTCGTCGATGTTGGAATTGTCGATTACCGGCAGCGGAATCTTGACGAAAGCCGGCACATCCTTGCCTTCCAGCGCCTGGACGGCAGTGTAGGTGGCGAAGGCGCCGAGCCAGTTCGGCTGCATCGTCGCCCAGCTCTTCAAGCCCTTTTCTTTCCAGAGTTCCAAAAACTGCCGGGCGTTCTCACCGGTGATCGGCACCTGTTCACGGCCCTGCTTGTCGAGGGCCAGCACGGCGCCTGCCGACAGAGCGCCGCCGAGCGACAGGATGCCGTCGATCTCGGGGTTGGCGAAGAGCAGGCTGGTGACGGCTTCCTGTGCCGGCGCGACGTTGTAGGGCGTGTTGGTCTCGGCAAGCACCGTCACGTCGGGATGGGCCTTGAGCTCAGCGTCGGCGCCTTTGCGCCTGTCATCGCTGACCGAAACCCCGGCGGGGCCATTGAGGATCAGGATCTTGCCCTTGCCGCCGATGGCGTCGATCAGGAACTTGGCGGCCTGGTCGCCCCATTGCGAAGAATCGGTGTTGACCTTGGCGGTGACCTTGTCGGTATCGACGAGGCTGTCGAAGTTGATGATGGCGATGCCCTTGGCGCAGGCGTCGGCCAGAACGCGTGCCGGTGCGGTCGACGAACCGGCGATCAGGATGATGGCGTCGACATCGGAATCGATCATCGACTGGATCTGCTGGATCTGGACGTTGGCATCGCCCTGAGCGTCGGTGACGACGAGCTTGTCGACCAGTCCCTGCTTTTTCAGGGTCTCGACTTCGGCTTCGATCGTGCCTTGGGTCTGCTTCATCCAGGTCGGCACGGAATAGATGTTGGCCCAGCCGATCGTGTACGGCGCCTTGCGGTCGCCCTTGATGCAGTTGGCGGCGGCATTGGCTGCCGAGCCGGCGCCAAAGCTCAGCACGAGACCGAGGCAAAGCGCGCTGGCGGATGCGAAAAACGGTGATTTCATCATGACTGTTCCCTTCAGAGGTTGTGGCCTCGACGTGCAGAACAAGGGCGAGGAAACCCGTCGGTCCCGGATCTTGGGAACCGTGTGTCGCCTCGGGATTTGTCTGCGTCAGGCTCGTTAGTTTGTCTGGTATTTCAGACAATGTGTCTGTATATCGGACAAATTGGATGCTAGACCGAGCCTTGACATCTTTCAAGCGCCTTGAGACGAGAACCGAAATGATTTTGGCGGATGGTCATGAGCGACGGCACTAACGATGCGATCGGGAAGGAAGCCGGCGCGGAGCCGCGCAACGGCGAACGACGACGCGGCATTGACCGCGTCATCATGCTGCTCGAGGCGTTGCTGCGGCACCGCGCGCCAATGCGCGTCGGCGACATCGCCAAAATGATCGGCGCGCCGCGTTCGACCACCTACGAGATCGTCAACAGCCTGCTCGACGCCGAAATGCTCGAAAACGTCGGCGGTGAAGGTTACGTCTATTTCGGACGCGCCATGCATCTGTTCGGCTGGGCCTACTCACATCACAATGCCCATTACCGTCGCATCATCGAGACCTTGGATAAGTTGGCCGCCGAGACAGGCGAGACGGTCCAGCTATGCGGCCTGCGTGGCAACAAATACGTCGTTCTTGACTGCCGAGATTCCCCAGGCCCGTTCCGGATCTCAAGCGATGTTGGGGTTGAGGTGCCGATCCCATGGACGGCATCCGGACGGCTGCTCCTCGGCCATATGAACGAGCAAGAGTTGAGGGATTTCATCCCATCTGGCGACTACAGGCTTCCCGACGGCCGCATCATTGCACCAGCCGAATTCTTTGCCGATGTTGCCTTGGCCCACCGGCAGGGTTTCAGCGAGACCACAGCCTTGGCCGACCGTTTCACCTGGTGCATGGCGGCCCCCATCCGTGACGGCCACGGCGCCATCAAAAGGACCTTGTGTTTGGTGTTACCCGTCGACACGCCGGAGCCACGGCGCGACGAACTGCTTGCGTTGCTGCGCGAGCGCGCCCGTGGACTGTCTCTGGCGGGAGGCTGACGATCAGCCGTCGTGCCCTCAGGTTGAAGCCTCTTAAAGGCACATGGATTCCGCTCTTCCCCATTGGTTCCATTTAGGTTCCGGACCTTAGTCCCATAGTCGGTGGATAAGGTCCAAACCAGGGAACACGCAACCGGAAGCCACATTAGGAGAAGACCGTCGATCAAAGTCCCTTCATCGCCGGTTGAGGATCCCGCCGCTCTTACTGTCGAGAGCGCGGCGGGATCCTTACGCGCGGAGCGAGCACATGAGATTTGTCGAGATTTTCACAGATGTGCTTACGGCCCTGCTTCTCGCTTTATTCGTGTGCGGGATATTCGCTGTTTTCGGAGGCCATCTGGTTCCTCCACGCTACGCAAAGATGGTGTTGCTGCCGGACCTCGATAAGATGACGACTGCATCATCTACACCCAGCTTGCCCGATTCCATCGACTTGCAAGTTCAAAAGCGCCCAGAGGTGCAAAGGTCTACCGGCGTGACACAGCGCGCAGTCGGTCTGGAGCCGCCAGTGCCATCCAGCAAGCGGTAAGAATCAGCGGAGGTTTTGTGGCTCCCCAGCTATCAGAGAGCGCCGGCGATTATTGACAGACCCGGCTCTTGAAATTGGCTGAAATCGCCCTCCACATTTCCGCATCTGTTTGAATTGTGTTTATCAACTAGCGCGAACGCTATGGCGAAGCAGGTTGAGCTGGCGGCGTTCCTGGCTGATCCCCGCCAGTGCTTGATCGCGGCGTGGGATCCTTGTCGAGCTTGGGATTCCGGTCCACCGGTTCGCCATTCACATCGTCGGCCTTGGAGTTTGCAGGGTCCGTTTGGCCAGGATTTGGGCTGTAAGTATCTGGCGATGGAACCCGGCTGTTTTGCTGTGTCGCCGGTGTCTTAGCCTGCTCGCCATAGATTTCAGCGATCCCCCAGGCAACGAGCGCCAAGACAAGGCCTGCCAAGAGCACGCCAAGGACCGGTCGCCCCAAGCCACCCTGCCTGGCCCGCTTTTCCGGAATGTTTCTGCTCATGATCGCAACCTTGGGCTAAGAGGAGTGGCCCGCGCTCCAGGAGCGAAGACGCGGGCAGTCAAGAGCTCCGGATGTTGGCCATGTGGCGAACAGGGAACTCGCTGCACATACCGAACTCGCTGGCGCTGTTGATGTTCCCACGGAATCCAAACAGCGCGCCGCCGGGAGCCGGACTGGCAATTTGGGTTGGAGTGGCTGGAACGAGCCAGCTCAAGGTCAACGAGCGGCGGTGTGCGTAAGCGGGCATTGCGAGCCAGACTGGAACTTTGCCGAATCTGCCGCGTTGCCGACCATGGCCGACTACAACGAGACCACCAATCCGGTGCTGACCGGTTGCATGGCCCGCGTTGCCACCAGGGACATCTGTTTGAAGGCTATCTGAATTTGCTCCTCGTTGTTGGCGATTCCGCCCGATGGAACATCCTGATCCGCTCGCGGTTGGGGAAGCCCGGGCCAGCGGCAGGAGCATCATCATGAACGTCGAACGTAACCCGGCCGAAGACAGAGGCGATATTCAGTCTGGGGTGACAGAGGACAAGACGCCGGGATTCGACCCGGCGGCGGCGCCTATGGAAACCGATGCCGAAGCAGCAGACACCTGCGCCGTGCCGGTTCCCGCAGCGACGGGCACGCCGGCTTTCGCTAATCAAGCAAGCTTCGCCAATGCGATGCGGCGGCCGGACGACGAGCGCGCCCCGGCCCCGAGTAAAAACGGCCCGGTGCTGGCCATTGTCGCGCTTGTCGTCGTTGCCGCCGTCGTGTTCGTTGTCGCCGCGATTCTGGCGCGATAGCAGATCCTGCGCTTGCGCCAAACCTCTGCCCTGCGAAGCGATCAGGGATGCGGTCGTGGCAGCAGGCGATCAGCGGCTGGAAAAACAAGCTGCAGGTTGCAGCGGCGCATGGCACGCCGGCCGGCACCCTGACCGAGCAGCATTGCGGCATGGCCGAACCCGGCTCGGCCGCCAAGGGTTGAGGCCGGATGCTCGTTCGAAGCGGGAACATTTCACATCAAGCCAAGTTCGGGCTCGCAGAGCTTGTCGTCAAGGAACAGCACATGAAGGCCCTGACATGGCACGGCAAAGGCGACATACGTTGCGAACAGGTGGCCGATCCGACGATCCAGGATGAACGCGACATCGCTGCAGAAAGTTCACAACGGCGATATCGACCCGTCATTCGTGATCACCCATCGGGCTGGCCTCAAGGCCGGGCCCGCACTTTACAAAACCTTCCGCGACAAGGAGGACGGCTGCATCAAAGTCGTGATGCGCCCGCACGGCTGACCGTTCTGTCCAATGGCCCGACTTTGTTGTCCGGCCGTCTGCATGCTGAAAAGGCGAGAGTTGAAAATGGCCAAGGACAAACCCGCATCGACAAACCCGGCCGCCACACCTTCGGTCAGATCGCCTGAGGCCGCCGGCCTGCCACATCCCCCTCGCGATGCTGAAGACAGCGATTCCGGCGCCAGGCCGACGGCGCCCAAGACCGCTGGCGCCCAGCAAGCGTCCAGATCGCCGCTCGACAGCCGCGTTGCAAATCGCAATGCCGGCCGTCCTCGTCAGGCAGGCACGACGCCTCGGCCGACCGACGAACCGCTGGAGTAAGATGAAACCTAAGCTGCGGCGCGGGTATCCGCACCGCGGTGTGTGTGCGCAGTCAGGGTCTTCCTGCCCTGCCGAAAGGGCCATACAGGTGTCTTGATCTCTCGTGGATCGTCGGGATCGGCAATCAATACTTTAGCGGGAAATTCGGTGGTACCGTTGGCTGGGATCGAACCAGCGACCTCCGGATCCACAATCCGGCGCTCTAACCATCTGAGCTACAACGGCACGTTCGCCTGAGCCAGATCGTGGTGAAAATTCATTCTCCGAGATCCGCTCTGTCGTTCGGCGATGCGTCCAATACGGTCTATCAGAGACTAATTCAAGGCCTTTGATAAGGCAAAGCCGGTTCCGCCAACAGGCGCCGGTTTCTTCGGCAAAAGAAAAAGGCCGGCGGGAGGAGGTGCCGGCCTTTTCCTGTTACGAGCCAGCGGGAGGAGGTGCTGGCTGGTCACCCCGGAGAGCAGAGGGAGGAGGTTCCACTCGCCGGGTATTCATTTGGACAACTCTATCGCACACCTATTTGTCTGACGAAATGCGACGTTTTGATGCATCGCAGAGTTGTGCGCAATTATTAGGCGGCCTTGATGTCCTTCAGGGCCTTCTCGAAAGCGGTCTTGACCGGCTTGGAGACGTCTTCGGCAGCCTTCGAAGCAACAGCCTGGAAGTCCTTGGCCTGCTCGACCGTGGTCTCGACGCGCTTGCGCAGGAAGGCGGTCTGCAGTTCGACCACTTCCGACAGCGACTTGGCGCCGATGAGGGCCTCGAGATGCGAGAAGCCGGCTTCGGCATTGGCGCGCAGAGCGGCGATGGTCTTGAGCGACAGGTCGCTGGAAACGGTCTTGGCAGTCTCGAAGGTCGATTCCAGGACTTTCTGGGTCTCTTCGGCGCCGGTCTTCAGCTTGGAGTAGGCTTCCTTCGACTGCTCGACGCCCTTTTCGGCGAAAGCGCGGATCTGGTCGGTTGCCTTGGAAGCGTCGAAGCTCGGGAATTCGACGCTTTCGATGGTCTCAGCGGTCTTGGCCTTGGTCATTTTCCATCCTTTCGGGGTAGCGGCTTTGACAAAAAGCCGTCTCGTTCATGTATGATGGCAATATAGCGGTTTTTTTGTGCGATGCAATATGTTTGTTGCAGTGCACCATAAATTTCTTCCCATGCGTCACCCAAGAGGTTATCCAGGGACATTCCGAGAGGCTGTTAACCAAGTGGCCAGAGATTCCACCTGCTTCCCGCCATGGCTTGTGGACCTTCGCCGCGCGGGCTTTTATTAACAAAGCGTTAACTGCAAATTGCCCGCCTTGTAGGTTCGCCAAGAGGGGTTCGCCAAGAGGTTTCACCGAAAGGGTCCGCCAAGCGCATGCCTTCCGAGAACTACTCTTTCCTCGATGTCACCGTGCTTGATGCGGTTCGCCAGCGCTTCGCCGCCGGCGACGCGATCGCGATTCTGTCGGCCGACCTCGAACAGGTGATCTGGGCCAACGGCCCGGGCGCTGCGGTGTTCGGCTATCCCGATATCGAGGCCATCATCGGCGCCTCGGCTCAGCTGCCGCTGATCGCCAGGCGCCAGATCATGGCGACCGCGGGCTTCCCGCAGATCGGCAGCGACCGCGCCATTACGGTACGGCTGGCGACCGGCATCACCAGCCGCGCCGTCGGCTTCCTGGCCAGTGCGGTGACTATGCCGGACGGCGAAAGCGCCATTATGCTGGTGGTGCCGGCAGCGCAGGCCGGCTCGCGCAGTGCTGCCGACATTGCGGCCCGCGCCATCAGCGGCTTTACCGAAGACGGCCATTTCATCGCCTTTGTCGACGCCGCCGGCACTGTCGAGGCGGCTTCGGATGGCTTTGGCGCGCTCGCCATCCGGCCTGAGACGCTGGCCGCGCTTGTCGCCGACGTGGCGAGCCAGGACGACCGCATCGTCAAGCGGCTGGTCCCCGGCGGCGCCACGTCCTATCCGGCCGGCTTCGCGCGCCTGACCGAGTCCAGGCATCTGCTGGTGGTCATCGACGAGGATCAGCTCGGCGAGGAAAATCCTGTCGGCGAGCTGGATGCCGAACCTGCTGCAGCGCAGGTCGACGATGGCCCGGCGCAAGCCGCCGCGGAGAACGCGGTAACGGTGGATGCGGTGGCTGACCACCCCACCGCAAGCGGGAATCAGGGCGCCCCACTCGCGGCCGCGCCTGATGTCGGGGAGACAGGTCCGGCTGCCACCGAGCATGATGCTTCGGCGTCAACCGATACAAAGGCGGACCATCGCGAGCAGACGACCGGCCGCGAGCAGGCGGCGAATGACAGCGCGCCGGCGCAACATGATCATTGGTACTTCCATGCCGGTGAAGAGCCGCAGGCGGGCGAGCCGGACAGCCCGGCGCAGGCCGAGCCGGACTCTGTTTCCCCGGCCGAGAGTGCGCAGTTGGACAGCAGTGCCGCTGCGCCCGCCCTGCCGTCTGACGCAGCCCCACCGGCTACGCCTCCCGCCAAACGTGAGGTCGACCGCTCGGCGCCGCCGCTGCGCTTCGTCTGGCGCACCGACGCCGACGGCAAGTTCAGCGCGCTGTCGCCGGAATTCGGCGACATTGTCGGCAAAGCCGCCGCCGACGTGATCGGGCGCCGCTTCAAGGACGTCGCGACAACTTTCGGCCTCGACGCCTCGGGCGAGATCGCGGGCCTGCTTGAACGGCGCGACACCTGGTCGGGCCGCTCGGTACTGTGGCCGGTTGCCGGCTCCGACCTGAAGATACCGGTCGATCTGGCAGCACTGCCTGTCTATGGCCGCAGCCGCGCCTTCGAAGGTTTTCGTGGTTTCGGCGTCGCCCGCGCCGGCGATGCGGTGGTCGATCCGGAAGCAATCGGCATGGCGCTGGTCCCCAATGGCGCGCCACCGGCAGCAGCCGAGCCGGCCCCGGAACAGCCCGTGGCGGAAGCTCCCAAGGCGGCCGATCCGTTCGAGGGCGAAGTGCCGGCACTGACCATCGTGCCGAAGCAGGAACGTCGTTTTGCCGACAAGGTCATCCGGCTGGCCGAGCATCGGCAGCCCGCCAACGACAAGCAGCCGACAAGCGAGAGGGGCCTGTCGACGCTGGAGCGCAGCGCTTTCCGCGAAATCGGCGAGCGGCTGAAGAAGGACAATCCCCCGCCGGAGCAGCCGGAGACTGCCAAGCAGGCCGAACCGGCCAATCCGGATCAGGTAACGCCAGACCAGGCCAAGGCAGATGAGCCCAAGCCGGATCATGTCGAGGCGGACCAGCCTGAAACAGCCGCGCCAGCCCGACAACCCGCCGAGGTCTCGAGTCCGGACGAAGCCGGTCCGGCTGCCGTGGCTGAACCATCGGCAGCCGCACCCGAAAGCGAAACGGCTGTGGCCGAACCGCCGGAAAGCGATGCCGAGGACGAAAAGGACCTGACGCGGCTTGACGGCGAGCAGCCGGACGACGGCCTTGCGGACAGCGAAGCAGGCGAGGCGAAGGCGCCGACAGTGTCGCGCTCCCTGCTCGACTATGCCGATCCCGAACCAGGCTCCGTCACCGAAGACAGTACGGAAGCAACGTCGTCCAACGACGAACTTGCGCCGGCTTCCGAACCGGATGATACGCAAGCCCAAGAGATCGTCGAGGCCGCAGAGCCACAGCCGGTTGTTGCCGAGACGCCGGCCAATGCCGGTGAAGACGACAGCATGACGTCGGCCGACTTCCGCGATGCCGAGGACAATGAGGATTGGGCGCCGTCCGACGAGGCGACCGATTCCGCCGTGGAAGACGGGGACAAGGCCGGCGATGCGGACACAGTGCCGGCAGAACCACAGCGCCTGAAAGTGCCGCCGCTCAAGCTTGAGGGGTTCATGCCTTCGGCATTCTCGGCCGGAGATGAACACAAGGCCCCTGACACGTCGATCCTCGGCAAGCTGCCGGTGCCGCTGCTCATCCATTCGGGCGACGAGCTTCATTACGCCAATGAGGAATTCCTCGGCCTGACCGGCTATGACACGCTTGAGGACCTGAGCGACGCCGGCGGGCTCGACGCGCTGTTTGCCGATCCCTATTCAGAAATGGCCGGCGAAAGCGACCACACACTCAAACTGAAGACGCGCGAGGGCCAGGAATTTCCGATCGAAGCCATTTTGCGTTCGGTGCCGTGGCGCGCCGGCAAGGCGCTGATGCTGGTGGTGCGACGTACCGGCGACAACGAGCCGCCGATGGTTGCGCATCTCGCAGCCGACGAGCAGACGCAGCCCGATGTCTCCGAACTCAAAGCGCGCATTGCCGAGATGCGCACCATCATCGACACCGCGACCGATGGTGTGGTGTTGATCGGCCGCGACGGCGACATCCGCTCGATCAGCCGGCCGGCCGAGGCGCTGTTCGGCTTCGACAGCGACGACGTCACCGGTAAACCGTTCGCCTCCCTGTTTGCCATCGAAAGCCAGCGCGCGGCGCGCGACTATCTGAACGGCCTGTCCGAGCCCGGCGTGGCGAGTGTGATGAACGATGGCCGCGAGGTGATCGGGCGCGAGGCGCAAGGGCGCTTCATCCCGCTGTTCATGACCATCGGCAGGCTGCCCAATGACAGCGGCTTCTGCGCCGTGGTGCGCGACATCACGCAGTGGAAGCGGGCCGAAGAGGATCTGACCCAGGCGCGCGCGGTGGCCGAGCGCGCCTCCTCGCAGAAGACCGATTTCCTCGCCCGCATCAGCCACGAGATCCGCACGCCGCTCAACGCCATTATCGGCTTTTCCGAGCTGATGGTGGACGAGAAGTTCGGCCCGGTAGCCAATGACCGCTACCGCGACTATCTCAGAGACATCAACCGCTCGGGCAACCATGTGCTCGATCTCGTCAATGACCTCCTCGACATTTCGAAGATCGAGGCCGGCCAGCAGGAAATGGACTACGAGGCGGTGTCGCTCAACGATACGCTGGCCGAGACGGTGGCGATGATGCAGCCGCAGGCCAACCGCGAGCGTGTCATCATTCGCTCCAGCTTCGCCTCGCGACTGCCGGAAGTCGTCGCCGACCTCAGAAGCGTGCGCCAGATCGCGCTCAACATCCTGTCCAACGCCATTCGCTATACGCAAGCCGGCGGACAGGTGATCGTGTCGACCGCCTATGAAACCTCCGGCGACGTTGTCATGCGGGTGCGCGATACCGGCATTGGCATGAGCCATGCCGAGATCGAGCAGGCGCTGAAGCCATTCAAGCAGATCAATGCGCTGAAGCGCGGGCGTGGCGACGGCACCGGTCTCGGCCTGCCGCTGACCAAGGCGATGGTGGAAGCCAACCGCGCCCGCTTCACCATCACCTCGACGCCGGGCGAAGGGACGCTGGTCGAGGTCGCCTTCCCGTCGACGCGGGTGCTGGCCGAATAGAGCCGGCCATTCCCGGGCGAGAATCCCGGACAAAGAAAAGGCGTCCAACAGGACGCCTTAAATGGGATTTGCTGTCACAACGGGGGCTTGAGCGAATCTGATCCTCAGGGGACGAGGAACGGGATTTCTCCCTCAAGTTACGTGCGACTATCGACGCCGGGCCTTAACAACTCCTTACCGGCCGTCCAAAAAATTTACGAATGTGTACCACTCATGAAATCTAGGTAAATTCGACCGACATATCTGGTTAACCATCCCGGCCGCGTCACTCAGCCAGCTGCGGCAGGTTCCTGAACAGCTCCAGCGCCTCTGGATTGGCCAACGCTTCCTTGTTCTTGATGGCGCGGCCATGCACCACGTCGCGCACTGCAAGCTCGGTGATCTTGCCCGATTTGGTGCGCGGAATGTCGCTGACGGCGACGATCCTTGCCGGCACGTGGCGCGGGCTGGCGCCGCTGCGGATCTTGGAACGAATGCGCTTTTCCAGATCCTCGTCCAGCGTCACGCCGGCGGCCAGCCGCACGAACAGCACGACGCGCACGTCATTGTCGAAATCCTGGCCGATGCACAGCGCCTCAAGGATTTCCGGCATCTGTTCGACCTGATTGTAGATCTCCGCCGTGCCGATGCGCACACCGCCCGGATTGAGCGTCGCGTCGGAACGGCCGTGGATGATCATGCCGCCATGCGCGGTCCATTCGGCGAAGTCGCCGTGGCACCAGACATTGTCGAAGCGCTCGAAATAGGCCGCATGGTATTTCTTGCCCTCAGGATCGTTCCAGAAGCCGATCGGCATCGACGGAAACGCCTTGGTGCAGACCAGCTCACCCTTTTGCTCGCGGATCGGCTTGCCGTCATCGTCCCATACATCGACAGCAAGGCCGAGGCCGGGACCCTGGATCTCGCCGGTCCAGACCGGTTGCGTCGGTACGCCGAGCACGAAACAGGAGACGATGTCGGTGCCGCCGGAAACCGAGGCCAGATGCACGTCCTTCTTGATGCCGTCAAAGACGAAGCGGAAATCCTCCGGCGACAACGGTGAGCCGGTCGAGGAAATCGCCCGCACACTCGACAGATCATGGCTGCGGATAGGCTTGAGCCCGGCCTTGCGTACGGAATCGATGAATTTGGCCGAGGTGCCGAAAAAGGTCATCTTCTCGGCATCGGCGAAGCTGAACAGCACATTGCCGTCGGGGTGGAAGGGTGAGCCGTCATAGAGCAGCAGCGTGGCGCCCGAGGCCAGGCCCGACACCAGCCAGTTCCACATCATCCAGCCGCAGGTGGTGAAGTAGAAGAAGCGGTCGCCTTCGACGAGCCCGGCATGCAGCCGGTGTTCCTTGACGTGCTGGACCAGCGTGCCGCCGGCCGAATGGACGATGCATTTGGGAATGCCGGTGGTACCTGACGAGAACAGGATGTAGAGCGGATGCGCGAACGGCAGCCGCTCGAACGTGACCGCTTTGGCGGTAAAGGGTGACAGCGCCTCTTCGAGCGCCACGGCCTTGTCGATGATCGCTGCGATATCGCGCGAGGTACCGAGATAGTCGACGATCAGGACCTTGCGGACGGTTTCGAGCTTCGCCGCAACGGCAGCGATCTTGTCGGCTACCTCGATTGCCTTGCCATTGTACCAATAGCCGTCCGGCGCAATGAATATGACCGGCTCGATCTGGCCGAAACGGTCGAGCACGCCCTGCTCGCCGAAATCGGGGGAACAGGACGACCAGACCGCGCCGATGGAGGCGGCCGCCAGCATGGCGGCGACGGTTTCCGGCATGTTGGGCATCATCGCCGCGATGCGGTCGCCCTTTTTCACCTTGAGCGACAGGAAAAGCTGCTGAAAGCGCGAGGTCAGTTGGTGCAGTTCGCTCCACGACAGCCGCCGCTCGATCTTGTCCTCGCCGCGAAAGACGATCGCGTCACCGGAACCGGTCTTCTTCAGCAGGTTCTCGGCGAAGTTCAGTGTCGCATCGGGAAAGAACGATGCGCCGGGCATCTTGTCGCCATCGACGAGCACCGTCCCATCGGTCCCTTTGTCGCCGACAATGCCGCAAAAGTCCCACAGCAGGCTCCAGAAGCCTTCGCGATCCTCGACCGACCAGCGGTGCAGTTCGGCGTAGGAAGCGAAGGATGTGCCGCTTTTGGCCGCTGCTGCCTTCATGAACGCGGTCAGTGGTGCTGCGTCGATCTGGTCTTGCGTCGGGGTCCAGAGCGGTGCTTCGGCAGCCATGATCGATCCTCCTTGAAGCCCGTCGCGTCGCAAGATAGATATGCTTTTGTTTTGATGCACGTCGTTGTCCCGGAACCGCTGCACTCTTCCGGGCGACATGCACTAGCCTCAGCTTTACAGGCGTCGCTGCCCCAAAAACGCCGCGCCTCGTAGCAGGCTGAAGCTGCATCGCTTATGCCTACCACCGTGCGGCAGAGCAAGATTTTGTTCCGCTAAACTCGGCCATATGTGCGCAATTGCCATCGCCGGGCCATAAAGACTTGAAATGCCTCAGCCCTAAGTCGTAGTGACGGCTGGAAGGCGTGGTGACGACTGGCGGTTACACCCGTCAGGCGTTATCGGAATGAAAGCAACCGGGGCAATATGCCATCACCTTTGATCCGGCGCGGAATATGGGCGATCGGCGTTGCCGTGCTCGTCATCGCGCTGGTCGTCGCCGCTCTGCCGCTGTTTGCCTCGACCCGGATCGTGCGCGATCGCATCGCCTGGGAAATGAGCGCGTGGAGCGGTTTCAGGGTCACCATCGCCGGTTCGCCGCGCATCGAGGTGTGGCCGAAGTTCCGCGCCATACTGAGCGACGTCACGCTGTCGCAGTGGACCGAGACCGACGCGCCGCCGGTGATCGAGGCCGAACGGGTCGAGGTCGACCTTTCGGCCATGGCGGCGCTGCAGGGCGATGTGGTGTTTTCGACGGCGCGGCTGGTGCGGCCGACGATCCGGGTCCAGCGCGCCGCAAACGGCATATTCCTGCCCGCCATACCAACGGGCGGACGCATCACCCGCTCCATTGACACGGCGCGCGGCGTGGTCAACGCCGATCCGACGAAGCCGGATCTGAGCAAGCTGCCCGCCGATCCGTTCGGCACCGTGGAATTCAGGGACGGCCGCATGGTCGCCTCCGTCGGCGGCAAGGACGTCGAATTGCTGACCAGCCTGTCCGGCCAGGCGAGCTGGGCAGCGATGAACAGCAACGCGACCTTGTCGGCGACCGGAATCTGGCGCGGCGAGAGCGTCACCGTTGATGCCGCCTCGCCCAAGCCGCTGGTGCTGTTTGCCGGCGGCGCCGCACCGGTCACGTTTTCGTTCAAGGCAGCGCCGGCCAGCTTCTCGTTCGACGGCACGGCCAGCATGTCGCAAAACGCCTATTTCGATGGCCAGGCGAAATTCGCCGCGCCCTCGCTGCGGCGCGTGCTGGAATGGTCGCAGGCCGGCATTGCTCCTGGTACGGCGATCGGTTCGGTCTCGATTTCGAGCAAGATCACGGCGACCGCCGGCCGCGTCAAATTCGAAAACACCGCGGTGACGCTCGACAACAACCCGGGAATGGGGGCGCTGGATTTTTCGTTCGGCGACGCCTTGCCGGTGATATCAGGCACACTCGCCTTCGACACGCTCGACCTCAGGTCGCTGTTTTCGGCCTTCACGCCGCTGGGGCCGACCGGCGAGACCGGTCCCGGCGAAATCGACACCAGCTTCGCCGACCGGATCAATCTCGATCTGAGGCTGTCAGCGGCGCATGCCTCGGCCGGCGCAATCCAGCTTGCCGACGTCGCCGCCACGGCGCAGGTGAAGAACGGGCTTGCCGTCTTCGATATCTCCGATGCGTCGGCCTTTGGCGGCAACGTGCAAAGCAGCCTGCGTTTCGACCGTAAACCGGAGGGCTCGCAGGTCGAGATCCGGCTGCTCGCCTCCGACATTGACGGCGCCGCTTTCGGCACCGCGGCCGGAATGACGCGGCTGGTGCCGGCCAGCACCGGCACTGTCTCGGTCATTCTCAAAGGGCCGGGCAAATCCTGGGACTCGATCTTCGAGAACGCCGACGGCTCGGTCTCTGCGACGTTCGGGCCGGGCGCGCTGAGCGGGCTCAATTTGCCGGCATTTCTGAAGCACACGGAACAGGGCGGCTTCTTCGCGCTCGACGACGTCTCGGACGGGACACTGCCGATGGACGGCGCCGAGCTCAAGGCCACCATCTCGAAGGGTGTGGCAAGGCTGGACAAGGCCGAGGCCAATTCGGCGAAATACAAGGTCTGGCTGTCCGGCATCGCCTCTTACGGCGGACGCGGGCTGGCGCTTTCGGGGGGTGTCACCCAGGCCGACCCGGCAGCGGCACCGGTCAATGGCCAGCAGGGATCCAACCAGTCGTCATTCTTCGTCGGCGGCACCTGGAGCACGCCGTTCATCTCGCCGATCAGCCGCGGCGTCTCAGGCGAATAGGCGGACCCTTACCGGGACCGCCCTATCCCTCGTTTGACGCAATCAACCGCGCTGCGCGGCCTGTTCGTCGAGCTGGCGTTGCACCTCACGCCGCTTGTTGGCGACCGAAGCGATGATGACGCCTACCGCCACGACGGCGATCAGGATGGTGCAGGCGGCGTTGATTTCCGGCGTCACGCCGAGACGCACCTGGCTGTAGATCTTCATCGGCAGCGTGGTGGCGCCAGGCCCGGAGGTGAAGGAGGCGATGACCAGGTCGTCAAGCGACAGGGTGAAGGCCAGCATCCAGCCGGAGACGATGGCCGGCATGATGACCGGCAGCGTGATCTGAAAGAAGGTCTTTACCGGCGTTGCGCCGAGGTCCAAGGCAGCTTCTTCCAGCGAACGATCGAACGACACCAGGCGCGACTGCACGACGACAGCCACGAAGCACATGGTCAAGGTGATGTGAGCAAGCGTCACGGTCAGGAAGCCACGGTCGAGACCGACGGCAACGAACAGCAGCAACAGCGACAGGCCGGTGATGACTTCCGGCATGACCAGCGGCGCAAACACCATGCCGGAAAACAGGATGCGGCCGCGGAAGCGGGTGTAGCGGGTCAAGGTCAGTGCTGCCAGCGTGCCGAGCACGGTTGCCACAGTGGCGGAGATGACACCCACACGCGCGGTCACCCAGGTGGCGTCCATCAGCCCCTGATTGTGGAACAGCGAGGCATACCATTTGGTCGAGAAGCCGCCCCAGACGGTGACCAGCTTCGACTCGTTGAAGGAGAAGATGACGAGCAGCACGATGGGCAGATAGAGGAAGGCAAAGCCCAGCACGACCGAGGTGACGTTGAAGCGGCTCCAGCTGGTGTTCATTTGTCTTGCTCCTGGGCGCGCGCCTGGGCTCGCTGGAATAGCATGATCGGCACGATCAGCAGCAATAGCAGGATCACCGCCACCGCCGATGATACTGGCCAGTCGCGGTTGCTGTTGAATTCGTTCCAGAGCGTCTTGCCGATCATCAGCGTCTGCGATCCGCCGAGCAGGTCGGGAATGACGAACTCGCCGACCGCGGGAATGAACACCAACAGGCAGCCGGCAATGACACCGGGCAGCGACAGCGGGAAGGTGATTTTCCAGAAGGCTGATGTCGGCGGGCAGCCGAGATCCTTGGCCGCCTCGATCAGCGAATAATCCATTTTTTCCAGCGAGGAATAGAGCGGCAGCACCATGAATGGCAGGTAGGAATAGACGATGCCGATGAAGATCGCATAGTAGGTGTTGAGAATGATCAAGCGTTCGTCGATGATGCCGGTGGCGAGCAGCAGCTGGTTGAGCAGGCCTTCAGGTTTGAGGATGCCAATCCAGGCGTAGACGCGGATCAGGAACGACGTCCAGAACGGCAGGATCACCAGCATCATCAAGGTCGGGCGGATCGTTGCCGGCGCACGCGCCATGCCATAGGCGATCGGGTAGCCGACGAGCAGCGTAAGGACCGTCGATATCGCGGCGATGATGACGCTGGTCACATAGGCTTTGAAGTAAAGCGCGTCCTGCGCCAGCAAGGTATAATTGTCGAAGTTGAGTTCGCGGAAGCCGGCGAAGAAACCGGACATGCCGTCCCTGAAATCGAGCACGGGCGTGTAGGGAGGCATGGCGATCGCCGTCTGCGACAGCGAGATCTTGAAAACGATGATGAACGGGATGAGGAAGAAGAACAGCAGCCAGAGATAGGGCACGATGATGACGAGCCGGCTGACGAAGCCGGCGCCGAGCCGTGTCAGAAACGGTTTGGCCGCTGTCGATGGGCCGGTGCCGGTGATGGCGATGTTGGACATGCCCGCCCCCTACCGCGTCAGCACGACGCCGGCATCCGGCCGGAAGGAGACCCAGGCGCGGTCGTTCCAGGTCAGCGGGTCCTCGGTGACTCGCGCCGCGTTGAGCGCGCTTGCCCTGATGATCTGCCCGTCATCCAGCCGGATGTGGTAGACGGTCATGTCGCCGAGATAGGCAACGTCGTAGACCTCGCCCTCAAGCGCATTGACTGCGTCGGCCGGTTTCTTCGACGACACCTTGATCTTCTCCGGCCTGATGGCGAAGACGATGTCGGAACCGGCCTTTGTATCGGTGCTGTTTTCGACGACGATCTGGGCCCCTGTCGCGCCGGTAATGCGCGTGGTGTTTGCCGCACGCTCGGCGACCTTGCCTTCGAACATGTTCACATTGCCGACGAAGTGGGCAACGAAGCGTGAGCTCGGCGCCTCATAGACTTCCGCCGGCGTCGCCACCTGCATCACCTCGCCCTTGTCGATGATGGCGATGCGGTCGGCCATGGTCATCGCCTCTTCCTGGTCGTGGGTGACGACGACGAAGGTAAGGCCGAGATTTTGCTGCAGGTCCATCAGCTCGAACTGCGTTTCCTCGCGCAGCTTCTTGTCGAGCGCGCCGAGCGGCTCATCGAGCAGCAAGACTTTTGGCCGCTTGGCAACCGAGCGGGCGAGCGCGACGCGCTGGCGCTGGCCGCCCGACAATTGGTGCGGCTTGCGCTTGGCGAACTGCTCTAGCTTCACCAGCTTCAGCATCTCGGCGACGCGCTTTTCGATATCCGGTCCCGGCATGCCTTCCTGCTTGAGGCCGAAGGCAATGTTCTTTTCCACGCTCATATGCGGGAACAGCGCATAGGACTGGAACATCATGTTGACCGGGCGGCGGTAGGGCGGGATGCCGCGCAAGTCCTGGCCGTCGAGAAGGATACGGCCGGCGGTGGGCTCCTCGAAGCCGGCAAGCATCCGCAGCAACGTCGACTTTCCGCAGCCCGACGCGCCGAGCAGGGCGAAGAACTCGCGCTCGAAAATGGTCAGCGACAGATTGTTGACGGCGGTGAAGTCACCGAACTTCTTGGTGACGTTCTCGAATTGGATATATGGCTTGGCGTTCGGGTCGTTCCATGGCGCGAAATCCCTGCGGATGCTGCCAAGCGATTTCATGTCCCACTCCGTCCTATTTTTTGCTTCTTGCCCCAGAGAAGAATGGTCCCGGCAGGTGGCTGCCGGGACCATGTCGCATTGCTTACTGGCCGGTGACGATCTTGGTCCAGCTGCGCGTGATCAGGCGCTGGGTCTTGGGATCGTAGGGCTGGACCGTATAGAGTTTCTTCAGGGTCTCGGCGTCCGGATAGACAGCCGGGTCATCCAACAGTGCCTTGTCGACGAACTGCTGCGAAGCCTTGTTGCCGTTGGCGTACAGCACATAGTTGGACGACTTGGCGATCACTTCCGGCTTCATCATGTAGTTGAGAAATTCGAGTGCCTCGGCGGCATGCGGCGCATCGGCGGGAATCGCCATCTGGTCGAACCACATCTGGGCGCCTTCCTTGGGCACGGAATAGCCGATCTCGACGCCTTGCTTGGCCTCGACCGCGCGGTTGCGCGCCTGGAAGACGTCACCCGACCAGCCGACCGCCAGGCAAATATCGCCGTTGGCGAGCGCGTTGATGTATTCGGACGAATGGAATTTGCGGATATACGGCCGCACCTTCAGCAACGTCTCCTCGGCCTTGGCGATGTCGTCAGGTGAGGTGCTGTTCGGATCGAGGCCGAGATATTTGAGCGCCGCCGGGATGATGTCGGCCGGCGAGTCCAGCACATAGACGCCGCAGTCCTTCAGCTTGGCCAGGCTGTCGGGATTGAAGAAAACATCCCAGCTGTCGATCTTGTCGGTGCCGAGTGCAGCCTGCACCTTCTTGATGTTGTAGCCGATGCCGACCGTGCCCCACATGTAGTTGATCGAGTATTCATTGCCCGGATCGTATTTGGCGGTGCGCTCCGAAACCGTGTCCCACATGTTGGAAATGTTGGGCAGCTTCGACTTGTCGAGCTTCTGGAACACGCCGGCCTGGATCTGGCGGGCCAGGAAGTTGCCGCTGGGCACGACGACGTCATAGCCGCTGCCGCCGGCAAGCAGCTTGGTCTCGAGGATTTCATTGGAATCGAAGGTGTCGTAGACGACCTTGATGCCGGTCTCCTTGGTGAAGTCGTCAATGATCGAACTGTCGATGTAATCCGACCAGTTGAAGACGTTGACGACGCGATCCTCGGCATGGCCGCCAACGGCGAAAAGCGTCAGAAATGCCGAGGTTGCCGAAAGCCAGAGCGCTTTGCGGATCATGCTGTTCTCCTTTGATGAGTGTTCCTTCGCCAAGTCGTCGCTGTTCGAGCGCGATTGGGCATTTGCTTCAGAGTATTGAGCTTTCCGGGCAGCCACAAGCATGAACTGCCAGCGCCGTCCGGGCGGTTCGACGAGCGGCAGATGATGGCTCTGTGTGCCCGCATGGCGGGCGCGCTGACGCCGTCAGAGGCTTTCGCCGCGGCGCTGGCAGGGATACGACGCTGTGGTCCGGTCTTGGTCCGACCGGCGGGGACACTTGGCAAGATAAGCCTGTCTTGTTGTTGCCGTGCCCCAGCCTGCCCGTGCCGCAGTAAGGTTGTCAATGGCCCGCGCGGGGAAGCTCGGTCAATAGGGCGTGCGGCTTCGCTAATTGGGGAAAGACGGGCGTTATTAGGGAAGACGGGCTCAACCAAGGGAAAGGCGGGTCAATTAGGGGATGGCAGGCCAGTGGTCCCCGGCCGTGCAGGCCTCGCCTGGCGCTTGAATTCAAGCGCGATATGGACGAGCAGCGCGGCGACCACCACCGCGCCGCCGATGATGGTGCGCACCGAGGGCACCTCGCCATGAACGAGCCAGACCCAGATCGGTCCGAGGATCGGCTCGAACGTGCCGAGGAGTGCTGCGATCGCCGCCGGAACCAGCCTCGCGCCGGTGGCGAAGAAGGCAAGGCCCAGGCCGAGATTGATAACGCCGAAGGCAAACAGGAAAGCCATGTCGTGGGTCGACGTGGCAAACTGCGTGGCTTGCGATGCGGCGAAAGCCGCTGCCAGCATCGTGCCGAGGCACGTCGCCGGCGTCATGCGCACATGGGCGAAGCGCCGGGTGATGACGGTGGCAATCGAGAACATGACGGCGATCAGCAGCGACAGCCCGTCGCCGATGGGCGATACGGCGCCGTCGAGCGATTCCGACACCATGATGGCGACGCCGGCGATGACGGCGGCGATCGCCACCCAGGTCGCGACGGCGACGCGTTCGCGAAACAGCACCCAGGCAAGCAATGCCGCCAGCAGCGGCACACCGGCCTGCATCAACAGGATATTGGCAACGGTGGTGTAGGCGAGCGCGACAACGAAGCACGTCGATGCCGTGGCGAAACAGACGGCCACGGCAAGGCCGGGCAGGCCCATGTCGCGAAACAGCCGCAACATGCCGCGCCAGCCGTCGCGCCAGGCCATGAAGCAAATCAGGAACAAAGCCGCCCACAGCGAGCGCCAGAACACCACCGTCCAACTGTCAGCGGTGTCGATGAAGCGGGCGATGGTGCCGCCAAAGCTCCACATCAGCGCCGACAGGAACACCAGCAGCAAGCCGACCCGCTCTTCGCGCGGCGAGACGATCGGCGGTGCGGCGATTGGAGAAGATGCGGTATCGGTCATGAGGTGCGACTGTCGGCTATCTCGGGGCGGCATGATGCACAATGGACGACAGAAACGTGCCGTATTCGCCTAGCGCATAGGCTACCCCCGGACGTGATCCAGCCCGGCATTCCCTTTGGCGCACCGCCAACCGGCAGCCATACGGGCAAACACCGCCGTTTCTAGGACATGCCCTTGTTGCCGCGGATAAAGCGCCAAAGACCGGCCAACGGTACCAGCAGCAGAATGCCGAACTTTTTCAGGGCGATGAGCGCGACCGCAATCAGGCCGGCCTTTGCCGCGAGTTTTCCGGCGATGAGGCCGCCAATGCCAACCGCGGCGACCGTGTCGGTGCCTGGCAGAAAATCGGTGTATTTCTTGCCGGTGTTGAAGTCCGCCACGCCCAGCACTTCGTCCAGGCTCTGCTTGATCTCCGGCAATTGTTCGACCGTAGCGATGTAGCTCATCACGAAGACGCCTTCCCGGCCGAGGAAACGGACGTCGTAATTGAGCGTGTGGACGGTATCGTCTCCGAACTGCAGCTCCTTGGCCCAGTGCAGCCGCTTGTGGACGAAATCATAGACCGGCGGCGAGGCCCAGCCGATCAGCTTGATCGGGGGAAAGCCGCCCTTCACCCGCTGATCGTTGGCCGACAATGTGTCCGCCTGCATGCTGCTCAGCAATTCGGTGTAGTCGATGGATGCGGCGTCGGCGTCATCGACATGGCCGATCTTTTCATAGCGCAATTCGATGCCCCAACCGTTGCCGGCGATGGGCTCGTACTTGGCCGGGAAGATCATGCCGATTGCTTCGGACGCGGTATCAGGCGGATTGCCCCAGGCCTCGGTCAGGACGGACGTCGCGTCCTTCTTGCCCAGAAAATAGAACTTGTCCTTGAGATCGAGATGGATGCCTTCGGGAAGGTCGACCGCGCCGGTCTTTGGATCGATTTTGTCCAGGAATGCCTTGCCGTCGTCACTATACTGTTGATAGTCCTTGAAGAATTCCGAGGATTTTTCTGCCAGAACAGGCCCCGCCAAAAGGGCAAGCGCCACGCCAAGCCACAAAGCTTTCCTGTTCATAAGCCGTCCCCCCTTGGCTGCCCTGCAGCTCACTTTCGATAGCGCAGCGCCGATGCTTAATCAATATTTGGTTCGGCGATGGTTCGGGCCGCGCTGTATTGCTTAGCGCAAACAGCTGCAGTCTTCCGCGACCTCCAGCCCGAGAAGCATCACTGGAAATCGAAGGCGCTCAGGCCCGTCACCATCTCGTCGAGGCCCAGCGGACGGGTCACCGGCGGCTCGGCGCGGGCGAGGCAGCCGATGCGTTCGCACAGCCGGCAAGCGGGACCGACCGGCGTGGCGGCGCCCTGTCCGGCCTTTGCCGGCAGCCCGGCGCCATAGACGATCTCGTCGCGAAAGCCGATATCGCAGCCCAACAGCAGCGCAGTGCGGCGCGGACGCTCGGAGAACGAACCCTGCGGTCCCTCGAGCGTGCGTGCGATGCAGAGGAACTCGGCGCCGTCGGGCATTTCAACCGCCTCGACCAGGATTTGGCCAGGCGAAGCGAAAGCGGCATGGACCGGCAGTTTCGGGCAGCCGCCGCCAAAGCGGCTTTGCGGAAAGCCCTGGCCGCCGGCCTTGCGGAAGCGGTTGCCGGCATTGTCGACCTCGAGCATGAAGAACGGGACCCCGGACAAGCCAGGACGCTGCAGCATGGTCAGGCGGTTCGCCGCCTGTTCGAAGGAGACGCCGAAACGCGAGCGCAGCACATCGATGTCGTAACGAGCCCGCACGGCGGCGGCATGAAATGCCTGATAGGGCATCATCAAGGCATTGGCGGCGTAGCGGCCGAACTCGAAGCGGGCGAGCCGGCGGGCTTCGTCCGTACCGAGCTTCAGCGCCTGAATTTCGCCCGCGACAGCGACCGTCATGCGGATCAGGCAGGCCTCCATGGCGACTTCGCGCAACTGGTCGAACGGCGACAGCCGCTCCGATAGAAAAAGACGCTGCGAATGACGGTCATAACGGCGGCGCCAGTTCGGCATGGTGGCGACCGGCAGCACCTTGACGACGATGCCATACTCGCGCTTCAGCCACGCCTTCAGCGCGCCGAACAGATCGTCGCCGGGGTCGAGCACCGAGGTGAAGGCCTCGGCCTCCTCCTCGAGTGCTGCAAAATGGTTCGGCCGGCGCTCGAAAATCTCGTGCACTTCGTCGATCGGCAGCCGCGCACCGGACAGCGCCGTGGCGCGGCCCTCGCGCGCCAGAAGCTCGTTGAGATCGGACAGCCGCTCGGCCTGCTCGCGGTAAGCGCGAAACAGTTTTATCATCGCAGCCGATGCGTTGGGGGCTGCCTCGGCCAGTTCGATCAGTTCCTGGTCGCCCGGCAGCTCACCGGCAAGCAGCGGGTCGCCGAACACTTCCTTCAAGGCCGAGATCGACCCTCTCGCCTCACCCTGCAATTCATGCGGGTCGACCTTGTAGACAGAGGCCAGCTTCAGGATCAGCTGCACCGTCAGCGGGCGCTGGTTGCGCTCGATCAGATTGAGATAGGACGGCGAGATGCCGAGCCCCTCGGCCATCGCCGTCTGGGTCAGGCCTTTGGCGATGCGGATGCGGCGGATGCGCGGCCCGGCGAATATCTTCTGGTCGGCCATCGGCTTTCCTTGACAGGAATTTACACGACTTGCGAGCGATGAACGGCGCACCATCTTTTTACAATCATGACAGATTTACAGCGGCAAGCAGTCAAACACAACACAGGTTTTCTCTTATTTTCTACCGGAAATGGCGGTTTTCCTCGCTCTCGTCGCGGCGCAATGTAAATGATGTCACACACAGACGACGCACACCCTCCCAGGGTGCGGCATTTCAAGACACTGGCATCGATTGATCTGGAGTGACCAATGACTGATTTTTACAATCTTGTCCCATCCGCACCCGAAGGCCGCTTCGACGGCATCGAACGAGCCTATTCGCCGGACGATGTGAAGCGGCTGCGCGGGTCGGTCCAGATACGCCAGAGTCTTGCCGAAATGGGCGCCAACCGGCTGTGGAAGCTCATCCACGAGGAAGACTTCGTCAATGCACTCGGCGCCATGTCGGGCAACCAGGCGATGCAGCAGGTGCGTGCCGGGCTGAAGGCAATCTATCTCTCGGGCTGGCAGGTAGCCGCCGACGCCAACACCGCGTCGGCCATGTATCCGGACCAGTCGCTCTATCCCGCCAATGCGGCGCCCGAACTGGTCAAGCGCATCAACCGCACGCTGCAGCGCGCCGATCAGATCGAGACCTCGGAAGGCAACGGCCTGTCGGTCGACACCTGGTTCGCGCCGATCGTCGCCGATGCCGAGGCCGGCTTCGGCGGACCGCTCAACGCCTTCGAGATCATGAAGGCGTTCATCGAGGCCGGCGCTGCCGGCGTCCACTATGAGGACCAGCTGGCCTCTGAGAAGAAGTGCGGCCATCTCGGCGGCAAAGTGCTGATCCCGACCGCCGCGCATATCCGCAACCTCAACGCGGCGCGTCTGGCGGCCGACGTGATGGGCACGCCGACGCTAGTCGTGGCACGCACCGATGCGGAAGCGGCAAAGCTTCTGACCTCCGACATTGACGAGCGCGACCAGCCTTTCGTCGACTACGATGCCGGCCGCACGGTTGAAGGCTTCTACCAGGTCAGGAACGGCATCGAACCGTGCATAGCGCGCGCCATTGCCTATGCGCCGCATGCCGACCTGATCTGGTGCGAAACATCCAAGCCCGATCTGGCGCAGGCCAAGAAATTCGCCGAAGGCGTGCGCAGGCATCATCCGGGCAAGCTGCTCGCCTATAATTGCTCGCCGTCGTTCAACTGGAAGAAGAACCTCGACGACGCGACGATCGCCAAGTTCCAGCGCGAGCTCGGCGCCATGGGCTACAAGTTCCAGTTCATCACGTTGGCCGGGTTCCACCAGCTCAACTTCGGCATGTTCGAGCTGGCCCGCGGCTACAAGGCGCGGCAGATGGCCGCCTATTCCGAGCTGCAGGAAGCCGAGTTCGCGGCCGAAGTCCACGGCTACACCGCGACCAAGCACCAGCGCGAGGTCGGCACCGGCTATTTCGACGCCGTCTCAATGGCGATCAGCGGCGGCCAGTCCTCGACCGCCGCCATGCATGAATTGACTGAGCACGCCCAGTTCAAGCCGGCAGCGGAATGAACCGATCGACATAACCAACAGAGGAAACGCCCGAAGGGCAAGGGAGAAGAAAATGGCATCCATAAGCCGCGTCAAGGAACGTGCAGAAGAGCAGTCCACCACGATGAGTGTCGACCAACAGGCGACCATCCGCATGCTGGCCAACGACCTGCACCGGCTCAATCAATCGGTGATGAAGGCAGTGGAGGCCGGCGTCTCGGTGGAACTGGTGCGCTCGGCCCGGCATCATGGCGGCGACGGCAATTGGGGCGACCTGCTGATCCCGGTGATCGTCACGCAGAAGAGTCACGGCTGATCTTCCCTAACGGAAGCTTTGTGCTTGTGGAACCTATGGACCCCGCCGCTCACTGGCCGATTTCAACGTCACCCGCGGGTTTTCAGCGCGGGTGACTTTTGCTTTTGAGCGTAAACTTAACTACAGTTCGAAAACAGACCTTGTCTCCGGGGTTTAATATTTCCGGCTATATTTCGCAGGTCCGTCATTTCAGCTTGACATGGCGGGCGATCTCACGCCAATTGGCTCTCGGATTTCAACCCTGCATTGAAGCAGCGCCGAGTGCCCGCCCCGCCCATGTGCCCTGTGAACCGCGAGACCGACACCGCCAAACATCTGAATTCGTCAAGCAGGGACGCGAACTCCGAGATATCAACGGATTTCTCCCACGTGCTGGTCGTTGGAAAATCGCCGATCAACCGGGTGGTGGTGTCGAAGATCGTCGAGAAGTCCGGACTGAAGCCGATCTCCGAGTTGCCCGAAATGGCGGCCAAGACATTGCGAACCCTCATTCCGGGCGCCGTCGTTCTCGATGGCGGCCCCGACAACGAGGACTGCCGCGCGCTGATGGCGGCCATCGACGCCTTGCGGCGGACATCTGGGCGGTCGCTCCCCAAGGTGATCCTGCTTTCAACCAAGACCGGCACGCCCGACAGCCTGGGCCTGTCGAGCGTGGTCGATGTGGTGGTAACCAAGCCGATCACCACCGAAAGGCTGCAGCCGGTGGTCGACCGGCTGATCAGTCTCGGGCGCGGCTGATCGCAATCCGCCCGAACGCGTGCGGGGCGGTCAGCCTTCCTTGCCGATGCTCTCGATCAAAGCCGGCAGTTCGCCAAGATCGACAATCTGGCGGAAGCGCGGTGCTGCCACCGGCGGTTCGACATGTTCGAGCACCCAGGTCAGTTCGTGCGGGACGTACACACCCCAGCTCCCGGCCTCGATGGCCGGCACCACGTCCGACTTGAGCGAATTGCCGACCATCATGCTGTCCTGCGGGCTGCCGTGGCGGCCAAAGATCCTGGCATAGGTGGCGGCGCTCTTGTCGCTGACGATCTCGACGGCATCGAACAGGTCGCCAAGGCCGGACGCCGCCAGCTTGCGCTCCTGGTCGAACAGATCGCCCTTGGTGATCAGCACCAGATGGTAGGCGCCGGCGAGCTTTTCGACTGTCTCGCGCGCATGCGGCAGCGCCTCGACAGGATGGCCGAGCATGTCGCGGCCGGCGGCAAGGATTTCGGCGATCGTCGAGGCCGGCACGCGGCCCTCGGTCACTTCGATGGCCGTCTCGATCATCGACAAGGTAAAGCCCTTGATGCCGAAGCCGTAGACGGCAAGGTTGCGCTTCTCGGCCTCGAGCAGCCGTGCCGAGATGTGCTCGGCCTCGCCATGGTCGGCGAGCAGGGTTGCAAAATGCTTCTCGGTCAGGCGGAAGAACTGTTCGTTCTGCCATAGGGTATCGTCGGCGTCGAAGCCGATAGTGGTCAATTTGCCTGGCATACGGTGTCTTCTGCTACTCGATCTGCGGGAGTTTGACCCTAATCTGCGTGGCGCGATTTTCAACCGGGAAGGTGAAGACAGGCAGCTCCCCTTCCCTTCCATCACCGGCAGCAGCTATACTGTGAAAATTGCAACCCAAACTGGTGAATGATGCCGCCTGCGAAAAAGGAAGTCCGTCCGTCGACCCGCGGAGGACGCGTCCGAACGCCTGCCTTCGTGAAAAATCAACGCGGCGTGAAGAACTGGAAGGAAGTCAGCGCTTGGCTGGAATGGCGCGGCATCGAAGACATAGAATGCATCACGCCTGATCAGGCTGGCGTCGCGCGCGGCAAGATGATGCCGTCGAAGAAATTCACTTCCAACACCTCGCTGGCGCTGCCATCGGCAGTGTTCATGACGACGATTTCGGGCGGCTATCCCGAGGATGGCAACGGTTTCCACTATCCGGAGGATGATGGCGACCTAAAGCTGATGCCGGATCTGTCGACGTTGACCGTCGTGCCGTGGGAAGAAGACCCGACGGCCGCCGTCATCTGCGACCTCGTCCATCAGGATGGCCGTTCGGTCGAGTTCACGCCGCGCAACGTCCTGAAGCGCGTGGTAGCAGCCTATGACAAGCGCGGGCTGAAGCCGGTGGTGGCGCCCGAGATCGAATTCTATCTGGTGCGCAAGAACCCCGACCCGGATTATCCGCTGACCCCACCCGTCGGGCGTTCCGGACGGGCAATCGGCGGCGGCGCCGGCTATTCGATCGCCGGCGTCAACGAGTTCGACGAACTGATCGACGACATCTACCATTTCTCCGAAAGCCAGGGCCTGGAGATCGACACGCTGATCCACGAGGAAGGCGCCGGCCAGCTCGAGATCAATCTGCGTCACGGCGATCCGGTCGAGCTCGCCGACCAGGTGTTCATGTTCAAACGCACCATCCGCGAGGCAGCGCTGAAGCATGAGATCTATGCCACCTTCATGGCCAAGCCGATCCAGGGCCAGCCAGGTTCTGCCATGCACATCCACCAGTCGATCATCGACAAGAAGACCGGGCTGAATATCTTTTCGGCGAAGGACGGCTCGGAAACCGACGACTTCTTCCATTTCATCGGCGGCATGCAGAAGCATGTGCCGAACGCGCTGGTGATGTTTGCCCCTTACGTCAATTCCTACCGCCGGCTGACGCAGTCGGCCTCGGCGCCGGTCAACAACAAATGGGGCTATGACAACCGCACCACGGCGTTCCGCGTGCCGCGCTCGGATCCGGCGGCGCGGCGTGTCGAAAACCGCATCCCGTCTTCCGACGCCAACCCCTATCTGGCGCTGGCGGCCTCACTTGCCTGCGGGCTGATCGGCATCACCAACAAGATCAAGGCCGAGCCTCCGGTGCTGACCACCGCAAACGCCGATGAGATCGACCTGCCACGCGGCCTGCTCGAAGCCGTCGATCTTTTCGAAGGCGACGAGGAACTATGCGCTCTTCTGGGCAAGTCCTTCGCCGCAACCTATGCAGCGATCAAGCGGGCGGAGTTCGAGACCTTCATGGAAGTGATCAGCCCGTGGGAGCGGGAGTATCTGTTGCTCAACGTGTGAGCGGCGACTTCGTCGTGTGAATGGTGAATAGTGAATGGTGAGTAGTTTCATATTGGATGGATGAGCGCAGACGTCGTGCGTCTCGCAGCCATTCACCATTCACCATTCACCATTGGCTGGTGTCCCCATGCCTTACCAATCACCTATCTCCCCCGGTCGCTCCTGGTACGAAGACACAGCCGGACCACGCCCTGAGTACCCTGCCCTGGACGGCGACCGCAGCTGCGACGTCGTCGTCGTCGGCGGTGGCTTCACCGGGCTGTCGGCGGCCGCTCATTTGGCGAAGGCGGGAGCCCACGTCGTTCTGATCGAGGCGCATCGCTTCGGCGACGGCGCTTCAGGGCGCAATGGCGGCCAGCTCGGCACGGGCCAGCGCGCCTGGGCCGAAGAGATGGAGGCCGAATACGGCTTCTCCCGCGCCAAGGCGCTGTTCGACCTTGCCGAGGAGGCGAAAGCGCACCTGCTCGAATTCGCCGCCGTCAACCAGATCGACATCGACTATATGCCCGGCCAGTTGTCCGTGGCGCACAAGCCGCGTTATCTCGACGACTACAAGGCGCATGCCGAGATCATGGCGGGCCGCTTCAATTATCCGCACATCGCCTTCATGGATGCCAGGGAAACGGCCGAACGGCTGGGCTCCACACGCTACTTCGGCGGCACCCGCGACACCGGCACCGGACACATCCACCCGATGAAGCTGGTGATCGGCACGGCAAAGGTGGCGGCAGCGGCCGGCGCGCACCTGTTCGAGCAGACACTATCGACCGGTGTTACCTCCAGCGGCGGCAAGGTCAGGGTGACGACTTCGAGAGGAACCATCACCGCCCAGAAATGCCTGATCGGTGTAAATGCCTATGGCGGCACGCTCGAGCCGGTGAGTGCCGCGCACATCATGCCCATCGGTTCCTTCATCGGCGCGACGGTGCCGCTGGGCGTCGATTCGAAAGTGCTGCCGGACGGCGAGGCGGTCGACGATTCGCGTTTCGTCGTGCGTTATTTCCGCAAATCCACGGATGGAAGGCTGCTGTTCGGCGGGCGCGAGGTCTATGGCGTCAACGATCCGAAGGACATCCATGTCCATATCCGCCGGCAGATAGCCGAGCTTTATCCGGAACTGAGCGATGTCGAGATCACCCATGGCTGGGGCGGCTATGTCGGCATCACCATGCCCAGGAAACCGTTCGTGCGCGAGGTGATGCCCAATGTGATCTCGGCCGGAGGCTATTCCGGCCACGGCGTGATGCTGTCGAACTTCTTCGGCAAGCTCTATGCCCAGACCGTCGCCGGCAACCGCGACAGACTGAAGCTGATCGAGGACCTGAACATCCCGGCTTTTCCCGGCGGCCGGCGATTTAGAACGCCATTATTGTTCTTGGCACTGAACTGGTTTGCCCTGAGGGACCGAATATAGAGAAAGTATCTCATATCGGCCGTGGCTGGTACTGAGCTGATTCTATTGAGCTGTTGGTTGCCGCAGCGAGACGTTGCAGAATCCTTAACAAGAGCGCACAATTCCCCTGAGGGCGCACTGATGCCACAATCAAGGGCAAAGGATGCCGGTTCTGGGCGATTGAACGGGGATTTCTGCGGGCCTGCCCGCTTTGTTGTTGGGACCGATGCCGATCGAATGCCGGGCTGCCGGCGCCGATCGAAAGAACACCGGCTCATCTTTTGGAGGTGGCAAGAGTGAACGAGCCCTTCAGTTTCGGCGCGCCGGAACGTCGGCGCTTCGCCATGCAATTCGGCTATGACATGCGGCCCTCCTTCTGGCAGGGGGTGCGCACGAATTCGCATCTGGTGATCGCCGCGGTCGGCACCGCAGCGCTGCTTGGCGTGGCGGGCATAGCGCTTTGGCTGGCGTTGCCGGCCAGCGACCGGCAAGCGATCGCCAGCACACAGCAGAACGTTCCGACTTTTCCGGTCAAGACGACCAAGATTGCCCCGGTCGCGGCCACGGCTGCCGCGGTAGCGGCGCCACAAGCCGCGCGCAAGGGCGATGCGGTTTCATCGACGGTCGCTGCCGGTGGGGCTGCCATGCCGCCGCTGTCGGCGAACGATCCGCGCTGGACTGCGGCGCAATCCAACAGCGACCCTGCCGCGACGCCATCCGATCAGGCGCCTGCCGAGCAGGCTGCCGCCAAACCGTCTGATGCCGCGGCATTCGAAGAACCGGCGGCGCAGAGCGACGCCACGACGCAGCTGTCAAAGGTCGCTGCTCCCGCCAATGACGACGACGCCGAGACCGCCGCCATACCGACGCCAAAACCGCAACTTCCAAACGAGCAATCTTCCGCCGCAACGGACGATACCCAGGCCAAGGCCAAGCCACAGAAGGTGGCTGCTGCCGCCGGCACCGGACGCATCCTCAGGGCGGTGACAATGCGCAGCGGTCCGCAGAAAAACGCCGCCGCCATGGGGACCGTGCCCGCCAAGTCGTCGGTGCAGGTGATGAGTTGCAAGAAATGGTGCCAGATCGTCTACAACGGCAAGCGCGGCTGGATCTACAAGAGCTACATCAAGACCGGGGATTGAGACGCAAGCCGCCAAATTCTGGTCAGCCGCCGAGCAGCCATCTGAAACGGTGTCTTCTGCGAGCAAGTTTGCGCTTCGCCAGGAAATCCCTCTGTTCCTCGAACGGCACCTCGTAGAGGCCGCACATTTGGCAGCTTTCCGACTTGCGGCATATCGGGACCCAGCATTTGACGTCGTGTGTCCAGGCGAGCGCGATCCTTTCCAGATGAAGGTTGGACGAACTTTTCAGCAGAATCAGTTCTCCTGGGACTGCCGTCCGTTTGATATGATCCGAAACTTCCTTGGCAGTGCGAAGCTCAATGAAACGGCCGCTGTCGCGGTCGGCCTGGCTGGCGCGCGAGCGATGCGCATTGTCGCCGGTATAAATGACCTCATCGGCGATTTCGCGCGCGATGTTGTAGGCGGCGCCGTATTTCCTCGACGAGCCGGCGTAGTCGGATATCTGCCCCAGCACAATGCGCTTGCGAGCACCCTTGGCCTTTGCAATCATCTCCAGAGCAATGTTGAGCGAATGCCAGGGCGCTTTGGCCGTATCGACCAGGAATTTCGGACCCGCGGATACCTCTTGCACCGTAGAGCGGTTGGGCAGTGGTGCAAACGATGCCGTTCTCGCTACGACTTGCTCTGGCGGGACGCCAAGTTCCAAGGCGGCGGCAACAGCCGCTGCAGTCGGCAGCCAGAATTGCTCGCCGGGAAAAGGCGCTTGAATATTCAGGCTGCCATCGCGCCAATGAAGGGTGAACCGCAGCAATTCCGGATACGCGGCATGCACGTCACTCACGCGGTAGTCTGCCTCGCCGGACTGGCCGAAGGTCGCAATCCGGCATTTCGCGCCAGACGCCATGCCGATCACCAGTGGGTCATCGCAATTGAGAACCGCAAGTCCATCAGGTTGGAGTGCCCCGACCAGCGCCCGCTTCTCTCCCGCCACAGCTTCCAGAGTCTTGAACTTGCCGAAATGCTCCAGACGGATCATCGTAACCACCGCCACACTCGGCTTCAGCATCTGCGCCATGGCGCTGATCGTGCCGAAGTCGGAAGCGCCGGCTTCGAAAACGACGTAATCGACTTTGCCGGCCTTCCTCAGGCGCTTGTAAAGCGTTCGGATGAGCGCAGGCATTGTATTGGCCTGGGCCTGTAGATGCACCTTGCCTTGGGCGGCCAGTATGTGTGCAAGCAGGCTGGTGGATGTGGATTTGCCGGAGCTGCCGGTAATGCCGATGAACGTCGCCTTGTTACGCGCCCGCACCCAGCGCGCCTGCAGCCGTCGCAGCGCCCAGCCCAAGTCCTTGCGAATTTTCAGCAATTCCAGTTTCACACCCCGCCAGCTTTTAGCCCAGCCTAATATGCGTCGTGCCAAGTTCCAGAGTCAAACGGGCGCTGGCGTGCTTCAGCCAAAGATTCTAGCGGCCGAGGAGCCGCAGCAGTCTGTGCTTGCGGCGCTTCGATTTTCTCTGCGCCACAAACTCACGGTGCTGCTCAAACGGCACTTCATAGAGGCCGCACTGCTCGCATCCCTCGGTTTTGCCGCATACCGAAACCCAGCACTTGACGTCGTGGGTCCAGGCAAGTGCGACACGCTCGAGGTGCAGATTGGACGAGCTCTTGAGCAGGATCAACTCGTCAGGC
The DNA here is from genome assembly GCF_057786095.1 of Mesorhizobium sp. P160219. Classification (NCBI taxonomy): domain Bacteria; kingdom Pseudomonadati; phylum Pseudomonadota; class Alphaproteobacteria; order Hyphomicrobiales; family Phyllobacteriaceae; genus Mesorhizobium; species Mesorhizobium sp. P160219. Next base: position 2,250,195 of record NZ_JBYNWG010000001.1, on the reverse strand, counting down.
TGCGCGGTTTGGGCGATGTAGTCCGACACTTCCCTGGCCGTGCGCAATTCGATGAAGCGGCCGCTGTCGCGATCTGCCTGGTTCGCCTTGGAGCGATGGGCATGATCGCCGGCATAAATCACCTGGTCTGCAATCTCGCGCGCGCTGCTGTAGGCTTGGGCATATCTGTTATTCGAGCCGGAAAAATCCGATAGCTGGCCAAGAACGATACGTTTTCGCCCGAATGTCGATCCGGCTACCATGTCGAAGGCAAGGCTCAGCGAATGCCAGGGCGCCTTTGCGGCATCCACGATGAAGTGGGGGCCACCCGCGGGGACGAGCACCTGGCCGCGATTTTCCAGAGGCTGGAACGTCGCGATCCTGTGCTTGACCATCTGCGCAGGCACGCCCAGCTCAAGAGCGGTTGCCACCGCCGCTGAAGTCGGCAGCCAGAAATGCTCGCCGGGGAACGACGTCTCGATATCGAGCACACCGCCGCGCCAGTGGAGCGAGAACCGCAACGGCTTGGGATAGGAGGCCTCGATATCGCTGACGCGATAATCCGCCTGCTCCGATGTGCCGAATGTGACGGAACGGCAATCGCTCGCCGAGGCCATGCCCATCACAAGTGGGTCATCGGCATTGAGCATCGCGAAGCCGCCCGGCTCCAGCGCCGCGACCAGGGCGCTTTTTTCTCGTGCGACGTTTTCGACAGTCTTGAAACTGGCGCGATGCTCCAGCCGGACCATTGTGACAACAGCCACGTTGGGGCGAAGCAATTCGGCCATGGGCTTCATTGTATCCGGGCCGAATGCAGCAGCCTCGAAGACGACGTAGTCGGTTTTGCCGCCCTTTCCCATTCGCCTGGATAGCGTCGAGACCAACAGTTTCATCGTGTTGGCCAGAACCTGTGTATGGACCGAACCATGACCGGCCAGGATGTGTCCAAGCAGGCTTCCCGCCGTGGTCTTGCCGGAGCTTCCGGTAATGCCGATGAAAATTGCCTTGCTTCGCGCCCGCGCACGCGTGGCCAGGTAAAGCCGCAGCCGCCATCCCAGATCATAGCGACTTTTCTGCTGCCTGATCTTCATCACCCGCCAACACTATCCACGATCCCGTTATGCCTTTCGGGTGATCGAGAAGTCAAACTGGGGTCCGGCGTGACGACGTGAACTGTTCGTTCCTCGGCCGGCCGGCGCGCCGATGCGAACTTTTGCCGACGTTGCTCTGTCTGCCGTGCATTGCGAACAGCGAGGTACTTCCCGAATTGCTCAAATGCAGCGGCCGCCGTCGACCTCCAGCGCCACACCGGTGATGAAGGCGGCTTCGTCCGACGCAAGCCAAAGCGCAGCGTTGGCGATATCGAGCGGCGTCGACAGACGGCCGAGCGGTATCGAGGCACGGAATTTCTCGCGAATCTCGGGCGTGTCAGTGCCCATGAATTTCTCCAGCATGCCGGTCTCGCCGGCGACCGGGCAAAGGCAGTTAACGCGAATGTTCTTGGGCGCGAGTTCGACCGCCATCGACTTGGTCGCGGTGATCGCCCAGCCCTTCGAGGCATTGTACCAGGTGAGCCCCGGCCGCGGCCGCAGACCGGCGGTCGAAGCCGTGGTCAGGATGACGCCGCCGCCCTGCCGCTCCATGATCGGCACCACGGCAAGTGCGGCGTGGTAGATCGCCTTCATGTTGACTGAAGTGATCAGGTCGAAGGTCGCCTCGTCGACGTCGAGCATGTCGCCATTGCGATGGGTGTAGCCGGCATTGTTGACCATGATATCGATGCGGCCGAAGGCGCTTTTTGCGGCATAGACCATCTCGTCGAATTCGGAACGCTGCGAAACGTCGGTCTGGGTCCAGATCGCGGCCTGGCCGATCTCTGCTGCAACGCGCTCCGCGCCCTTGGCGTTGAGGTCGGCGACGACGACCTTGGCGCCCTCTTCGGCAAAGCGCCTGGCCATGCCTTCGCCGAAACCTGACGCAGCACCCGTGATGACGGCAACCTTGTTTTCCAGACGCATGCTTTTTCCGCTCATTGAAGACCCACCTCGCAAGCGCATTTTTCTTTTTTGTTTGATGCGTGTCTGTCTCCCAGAACCGCTTCGCACTTCTGGGCGACACGCATTAGCTTTCGTCACATTCCCGCTTTATGTTGCAGGCGCGAAAGCCCCGGGACCATCGCTTGACGAAAAGCCTCCGGGTGGCAGCCAGTGTCAAGGCACATTTGGAGCGAATCAATATGCAGTGATTTGGCCTTGATGTGACACCATGGCACTGGATAGTTTAAATCGATTAGATTATATCCTGCCGCGTCACAGCGAGCGGCGTCAAAGCGGACAGACCATGACCAGCCAGATCATTCCCGTCGAGCCTTTCGACTTCATCATTTTCGGTGGCACCGGCGACCTGTCGGAACGCAAGCTGCTGCCCTCGCTCTACCACCGCCAGCGCGACCACCAGTTTTCCGAGCCGACCCGCATCATCGGCACCTCGCGCTCCAAGATGAGCGACGAGGAATTCCAGGCTTTCGCCAAGCAGGCGATTTCCCAGCATGTGAAGCCGGCCGACATCGACGCCGAGGAACTCAAGACATTTCTTGCCCGGCTGTCCTACGTATCGGCCGACGCGACGACGGGTGCCGGCTTCGACAAGCTGAAAAAGGCGATCGGCGAAAGCGACCGCATTCGCGCTTTCTATCTGGCGGTTGCGCCGGCGCTGTTCGGCGACATCTCGCACCAGCTGAAAGCCCACAATCTCATCACGCCGAATTCACGCATCGTGCTGGAGAAGCCGATCGGCCGCGACCTCGATTCGGCGCGCAAGCTCAACGACGTGGTTGGAGACGACTTCCACGAAAGCCAGATCTTCCGCATCGACCACTATCTCGGAAAGGAGACGGTGCAGAACCTGATGGCGCTGCGCTTTGCCAACGCGCTCTATGAGCCGCTTTGGAATTCTGCCCATATCGACCATGTGCAGATCACGGTGGCCGAGACCGTCGGTCTTGAAGACCGCGTCACCTACTACGACAAGGCCGGCGCGCTGCGCGACATGGTGCAGAACCACATGCTGCAGCTGCTCTGCCTGGTTGCCATGGAGGCGCCATCGTCGATGGATGCCGATGCCGTGCGCGACGAGAAGCTGAAGGTGCTGCGGGCGCTGAAGCGCATCAACGGCAATGAGGCACCCAAGCACACCGTGCGCGGGCAGTACCGCGCCGGCGCCTCTGCAGGCGGCGCGGTGAAAGGCTATGTCGAGGAACTCGGCAAAGACAGCTCCACCGAGACCTTCGTCGCCATCAAGGCCGAGATCGGCAATTGGCGCTGGGCCGGCGTGCCGTTCTATCTCCGGACCGGCAAAAGGCTGGCGACCCGCGTTTCGGAAATCGTCATCGAGTTCAAGCCGATCCCGCATTCGATCTTCGGCGACAGCGCCGGGCCGATCTCAGCCAACCAACTGGTGATCCGGCTGCAGCCCGACGAAGGCGTCAAGCAGTTCATCATGATCAAGGATCCAGGCCCGGGCGGCATGCGGCTGCGCCAGATCCCGCTCGACATGAGCTTTGCAACATCTTTCGACGGTCGCGCGCCGGACGCCTATGAACGGCTGATCATGGATGTTATCCGCGGCAACCAGACGCTGTTCATGCGCCGCGACGAAGTCGAGGCGGCATGGAAGTGGATCGACCCGATCCAGAACGCCTGGGAAAGCGCCAGGCAGGAGGCGCAAGGCTATACGGCCGGCACATGGGGTCCCTCGGCCTCGATTGCGCTGATCGAACGCGACGGACGGACATGGCACGAAAGCAATTGAGCGAGCCCGTCTATAACTGGAACGGCTTTGCCGGGCGCCAGGATCTGGCGGCAGCCCTTGCCGGCAATGTCGCGGCGCGCCTGACCAAGGCCATCGACGAGCGCGGCACGGCCCTGCTTGCCGTTTCCGGCGGCACCACGCCGGCAAAGTTCTTTGCAGCACTTTCGGCCATTCCGATCGCCTGGAACAAGGTGACGGTGACGCTGGTCGACGAACGGTTCGTGCCGGCCTCCTCGCCGCGCTCGAATGCGGGGCTGGTGGCGGCCAACCTGCTGCAGAACAAGGCGGCTGCCGCGCACTTCGTGCCGCTCTACCATGAGGCGGCAAGCATCGAGACCGCCGCGGCGGCCGACGATGCGGCGCTGAAGGCTCTGCCCTGGCCCCTCGATGTCGTCGTGCTCGGCATGGGCGGCGACGGCCACACCGCCTCGTTCTTTCCCGACGCCGAGAATCTCGGCGATTTGCTCGACCCAGCCTCATCAAGGATCGTGCTGCCGGTTCACGCGGCAAGCGCCGGCGAACCCCGGTTGACGCTGCCGCTGGCGCGGATCGTCGACGCCGGCTTCATCGCGCTGCATATAGAAGGCGAGGACAAGCGCACCGCCTTCGACGATGCGATGGGACCGGGCGCGAAAAAGCCCATCCGCAAAGTGCTCGAAGCGGCACCCACCCCGGTAGAGGTGTTCTGGGCACCCTGATTTCACGCAAAGTAGTCCCGGCAGACGGTGGAGGACGTTCTTCCGGGGCTCGAAAGGACCGACCATGACAGCCAGACGCGACATCGAAGCCATCACGGAACGCATCCGCCAACGCTCGAAAGCCGGCCGCGAGCGCTATCTCGGCCGCATCGCCGAGGCCTCCAGCCGCACCGCCAACCGCGGCGTCCTGTCTTGCGGCAACCTCGCGCATGGCTTTGCCGTCTGCAGCCCGTCTGAAAAGCTGGCGCTCGGCGCCGACAAGGTGCCGAACCTCGGCGTCATCACCTCCTACAATGACATGCTGTCGGCGCATCAGCCCTTCGAAACCTTCCCGGCGCTGATCAAGGAAGCCGCGAAGGAAGTTGGCGGCATCGCGCAAGTGGCCGGCGGCGTGCCCGCCATGTGCGACGGCGTGACCCAGGGACAGCCCGGCATGGAGCTGTCGCTGTTTTCGCGCGACGTCATCGCCATGTCGGCGGCGATCGGCCTGTCGCACAACATGTTCGACGCCGCCGTCTATCTCGGCGTCTGCGACAAGATCGTGCCGGGGCTGGTGATCGCGGCTCTCACCTTCGGCCATCTGCCGGCGGTGTTCGTGCCGGCCGGGCCGATGACGACGGGCCTGCCCAACGACGAGAAGGCCAAGGTTCGCCAGCTCTATGCCGAGGGCAAGGCCGGACGCGCAGAACTGCTCGAAGCGGAGTCCAAATCCTATCACGGGCCGGGCACCTGCACGTTCTATGGCACCGCCAATTCCAACCAGATGCTGATGGAGATCATGGGCCTGCATACGCCCGGCGCGTCCTTCGTCAATCCAGGCACGCCGCTGCGCGACGCGCTGACGCGCGAGGCGACCAGGCGAGCCCTGGCGATCACCGCGCTCGGCAACGCCTACACGCCGGTCGGCCGCATGATCGACGAGCGCTCTTTCGTCAATGGCGTCGTCGGCCTGCACGCCACCGGCGGCTCTACCAACCACACCATCCATCTCATCGCCATGGCCGCGGCGGCCGGCATCACGCTTACCTGGCAGGACATTTCCGACCTGTCGGAAGCGGTGCCGCTTCTCGCGCGCGTCTATCCGAACGGGCTTGCCGACGTGAACCATTTCCATGCCGCCGGCGGGCTCGGCTTCCTGATCCGCGAATTGCTCGACGAAGGCATCCTGCATGAGGATGTGCAGACGGTATGGGGCGAAGGCCTGAGGCCCTATGCGGTCGAGGCCCGGCTCGGCGAAGATGGCGGCGTCGTGCGTGAAGCCTCGCCGCTGCAGAGCGGTGACGAGAAGGTGCTGGCGCCGTTCAAGAAGGCCTTCCAGCCGACCGGCGGCCTGAAAGTGCTCGCCGGCAATCTCGGCCACGCCGTCATCAAGACGTCCGCCGTGAAGCCGGAACGCCGCGTCATCGAGGCGCCGGCCAAGGTGTTCGACAGCCAGCAGGGACTGAACGAAGCCTTCAAGGCCGGCACGCTGACCGGCGACTTCATCGCCGTCATCCGCTTCCAGGGCCCAAAGGCAAACGGCATGCCGGAACTGCACAAGCTGACCACCGTGCTCGGCATCCTGCAGGATCGTGGCCAGCGCGTCGCGCTGGTCACGGACGGGCGCATGTCTGGCGCTTCCGGCAAGGTGCCGGCGGCGATCCATGTAACGCCGGAAGCGGTCGAGGAAGGGCCGATCGCCAGGATCCATGACGGCGACATCATCCGGCTCGACGCCGATGCCGGCACGCTGGAAGTGCTGGTGCCGGGGCCCGAGCTCGCGCTGCGCCGCACGGCCGACATTGATCTCATCGGCAACGAGTTCGGTTTCGGCCGCGAGCTGTTCGCCGGTTTCCGCCAGCTGGTCGGCCGCGCCGACCACGGCGCCAGTGCTTTCGGCACGGCCTGAGGCATCATTGCCTATTTTGTAAAAAGGGCGGCTCGAGCTCGGTTTGAGGCCGCCCTTTGGTGAGGGATGGATGGCGATTACGGCTGAACCGTAATCTCGCTCCGTTCGCCGGCCTTGACCGTCACCGGCATTTCCTTGTCATGGCCTTGATCGGGCATGTGGCGGAGGACGACATAGTCGCCGGCCGGGATAGTCTGCTGCCAGGTGTCGCCATAGTTCAGGCCGAGCGCCTTGCGGTTGCCCTGGATATCCTTCTTCGACGACAGCACCTCGATCGAATAGGCGCCCGGCGCCGACATCACCAGCACGCCGGCATCGAGCGTCACCTTGACGTCCTTGACGTCGCCAACCTTGACGCTGAAAGGCTGCTCGACGGTTGCGAGCTCAAGCGAGGTGACCGCGACATAATCGTCCGGCGGCAGCCAGAATTTGCTGTCGGGCCCATAGGAGTGGGCGACATCGTCACGCGAGCCGTCGATCTTTTTCTTGGCCTTGACGATCTGGACGCTGATTCCCGAGGAGTCGGCCTTGTCGCCACCTGCAGTGTAGTAGGCGTTGACGGCGGCATGGCCGACGCCGACGACTATGTCTTTTTCCACAGTCTGCCCGGCGGCGAGCTGGATGTTCTCGGTCACCGAGCCGCTGCCGATCGCAACCGTCACCTTCTGCTCACCAGCCGGCACGATGATCCTGGTGTCGCCATAGTGGGTGGTGCTGCCGCCCGGGAAGGCGAAGTCGACATCGGCTTCGTCACTGATCTCGGCGCCCTGGCTTGGCTTCGGATGGATGAGCATGGTGCCGGCGTTCAAGGTGAAGAGCGGCTTGTAGACCTGGCCCGCCTCGATCTTGACCTTCTGTTCCGCCCGAGCTTCGTCGGCGCGCGCGACGACGACATAGTCGCCCGGCTCGAGATTGGCCTCGTAGTTGTTGTACTGGGTGGTGACGGCCTCGCCGTGCGTGCCATCGGCCTTGGCCTTGTAGACCTCCCAGGCATTGCCGTCGGTGATCGGATCGCCGCCTTCGGCCATGACCACGCTCGGGATGAAATTGAATTCGGGCTTTGCCGGTTCAGGGGCTGGAGCTGGGGCTGGCGCCGGTGCGGGTTCAGGTGCCGGAGCCGGCGCGGCGACGGTTTCGACCAGTGCTTCCTGCAGCGCCTTCTCGTCCGAGGCCTGGATATATTTGCCGCCGGTGTTGTCGGCAAGGCAGGCGATCTGCTTGCCCTCGTCAGCGGTCAGGCCGAAGCCGACGACGTCGACTGTGAAATCGACGCCTGAGGCCTCCAGTTCCTTGCCCAGCGCGCACGGGTCACCTTCGCAGGTTTCAAGCCCATCGGTGATGAGGACCACGGTCGCCTTGTCCTCGGTGTATTTCAGAGCTTCGGCCGCCTGCTTGACGGCTGCGGTCAGCGGCGTCTTGCCGAGGAATTTCAGGCTGTCGGCAGCGGCCGAAATGGCGCTAGCCGAGCCGGCTTGCGGCGGCACGATCAGTTCGATGTCGTCGCAGCTGCCCTTTTCGCGGTGGCCATAGGCCATGAAGCCGATCTCGTCGTCGCCCGGGACCGACTGCAGCACGGTCCTCAGCGATTCGCGCGCGATCTCGAGCTTCGGCTTGCCGTCGATCTGGGCCCACATCGAGCCCGAAGCGTCAAGAATGATGATGACCTTGTTGGCGGCAAAGCCGAGCGAAGTCATCGACAAAAGGAGCAGCGCCGCAGCGACGCTCCGCAAAAGTCCCGCCATGGAAATCTCCTTGAGACCGCCCTCTGATCCGCGCCGGAAGCTATTTGACGGCGCGTCCGGGCACAAGCCCCGGAGCGGGTTACGAACGGTTGCCGTGTAACAGGATCGGCGCCGGCCGAGGCCTGTTCCGAGGCCGGCTCAGCACCGCGTCAGTACGTGGTGCGCCGCTCTTCGGAAGGCGGACGGCCGAACTGCAGCCGATAGCTCTGCGCGAAATAGGAGTGCGAGGTAAAGCCGGTGGCAATGGCCACGTCGAGGATCGGCATGTTGGTCTGGCGCAGCAGTTCGCGCGCCCGCTCAAGCCTGAGCCGCATGTAGTAACGACCGGGCGTGACGCTCAAATGGCGCAGGAACAAGCGCTCGACCTGGCGCACCGACAGGCCCGCCGATTTGGCAAGCTGCACGGCTGATAGCGGCTCGTCGAGATGGTCGGCCATCAGTTCGACGATGCGCCTTAGCTTCTCCGACTTGCCGGTCAGGTCGCGCTCCGGCCCGACGCGCTGGCGGTCGCCGGCGGAGCGGATGCGCTCATGCTGGAACTGGTTGGCAACGCCGTTGGCGAGGTTCGAGCCGAAGTCGCCACGCACGATCTCCAGCATCAGGTCGATCGAGGTGGTGCCGCCGGCGCATGTGTAGCGCTTGCGGTCGATCTCGAAGACGTTGCCGGTGCAATTGATGTCGGGAAAGCGCTCGACGAAGCCGGCGCGGTTTTCCCAATGGATGGTGCAGCGATAACCTTCGAGCTGACCGGCTTCGGCCAGGAGGTAAGAGCCCACCGACAGCGCGCCGAGCGCATTGCCGCGCCGGCCCCAGCTGCGCAGCGCCGCCAGCACCTTGCTCTTGCCGGGGAACTCGACCGACAGGCCCACCGACACGAACAGGATATCGACCGGCGGCAAATCGGCGACGGCATAGTCGATCTTGAGCGGCAGGCCGTTGGAGGCCATGACGGGATCGCCGTCGGCCGAGACCGTCGTCCAGCCATAGAAATCGCGGCCGAGCAGGCGGTTGGCCGAGCGGAAGGTATCGATCGCCGCTGCCAACGAAAACATCGAAAACTTGTCGACCAGCAGGAACGCGAATTGCCGGCCCCCTTGAACGGGATCATCCACGACCGGCCGTTCAGAGGGAATAGTAAGGTTCGGCAAAGAAGCTGCTTTCTGGGTCAGAAGGAAGGCCGCTTCAAGCCGGCCGCAAGGTAGGCTGAGGCTAACGTATTGGCCATCAGCATGGCAATGGTCATCGGTCCGACACCGCCGGGCACGGGGGTGATGGCGCCGGCGGCCTTGGCCGCTTCGGCATAGGCTACATCGCCGACGAGGCGGGTTTTGCCTTCGCCTTTCTCGGGTGCGGCAATGCGGTTAATCCCGACATCGATCACGGTGGCGCCGGGTTTGACCCAGTCGCCCTTGATCATTTCGGGCCGGCCGACGGCGGCAACCAGAATGTCGGCTGTGCGGGCCAGCGCCGGCAGATCCTTGGTGCGGCTGTGGGCAATGGTGACGGTGCAGTTGGCGGCAAGCAACAGATTTGCCATCGGCTTGCCGACGATGTTGGAGCGGCCGACGACGACCGCGTTGAGGCCGGAAAGATCCTTGCCGCGCACGCGTTCGATCAAAAGCATGGAGCCAGCCGGCGTGCAGGGCACGAAGGCTGTTTCGAGTTCGCCGGTGCCGAGCTTGCCGACATTGATGAAATGAAAGCCGTCGACATCCTTTTGTGGCGCGATGGCCTGGATGATCTTGCCGGCATCGATATGGGCGGGAAGCGGCAGCTGCACCAGAATGCCGTTGATGGCCGGATCGGCGTTGAGTTCGCCGATGATCTTCAGCAGTGCCGCTTCGGACGTGTCGGCCGGCAGTGTGTGCTGCAGCGAATGAAAGCCGCATTCCTTGGCGGTGCGCGACTTCGACGCGACATAGACCTGGCTTGCCGGATCCTCGCCGACGATGACCACCGCCAAGCCGGGCTGGGCCTTTCCCTTGGCGACCAGGTCCTCGGTCAAGGCCTTGACCTTCTGAACCACGTCTGCGGCGACGATCTTTCCGTCAATCACTTCGGCCATGAACCATCCTCGACATCATTCCAGCCAAGGCGCGGCGCGCGCCTTGAACGTTGCTTCGTGCATGTCGTTGTTCCAAACGTTCCGCCCATTCGGGTAAAGCCCGACGGCAGCGTTTTTTGGGCGCCATGCTGCGCGGCATTGTCACGAAATTTGGCCTAAGCAATCCCGTCAAAGCGCCGTCACATGCCGTAAACTCGAAACCGGCAGCTTTTATTCTGTGCTGACGGGCTCAGAGCGACTCATCCTTTCACGGAAAGGCTGAACCGCTCTATTTCTTGTTTTGACGCAATTCCCAAGGGAAAGCGCGCTACGCGCTTTTCCCGGGAAAACCGTTTCACACTTTTCCTGGAATTGCTCAGAAATAGCGGCGGTGCGAACGGCTTTCGGTGAGTTCGCGCACCGCTTCGCGAAATTCGCGCAGGCTGGCGCGGATATCGTCGATTTGCGCCTGCTGGTCTTCCGGCGCCGCCCCAGCGGGCTGCGGAGAAGACCACGGCCCGGACGCCGCGGGCATCGGCTGAGCCTGCGAATAGGCATAGTCAGCCGGCTGACGAGGCTGCGCGTAGCCAGGCTGCTGCGCAGGGGAATTGGCGTGCGGAACCTCGTTCCGGAAGTCCGGCTGGCGATAGCCCACAGGCTCCTGCACCGGCCTTGTATATTCGGCGGCTGGTTGGGCGCGGTAGGTCTCGACGGGTTCGCCTGACGTCCCGCTACCCGGCGCGGCTTTGCGCATCGCCGAGAACAGTCCGTCGAACAGACCTGGGCTCCGGGCGGGAGCGGCCGCGGTCGGCAACACCGGAGGTGCTGCCGGTGGCGGCGCCACAGGCAGCGGCGCGCGATAGACCTTGTCCTCGACCGGAGGGGGGCGCTCGTCCATTCTGCCGCGCGAACGCGAATTGGCAGCGCCGCGCAGGCTGGCAAAGGCGCCGCGCATGGCGCCGACACCGATGCCCGAAGCAAGCCCGAGCAGCAGGCCGGCCATCGCTATTACAGCCCGCGACGGTCCGTTGGGTTCGAGCGGCGGTTGCGCGGGGGTCATCAGATTGATGTTGGTGGTGTTGATGTTTTGCTGTTCGCCGGTCTCCTTGGCGCGCAGAAGGTACTGTTCGTAGACGGAGCGTTTGGCCGTGGCGTCACGCTCCAGTTCGCGCAGGCTGACCAGATCGCTGTTGACGTCGCCGCTCTGGACCTTTGCCTGAGCCAGGCGGGAAGCGAGATCCTGCTCAAGCTGAACCGAGCGCTTCAAATCGACCTGCAGCGACGAGGCGATGCGGCGCAGTTCGCCTGCGATGCGCTCGCGCGAGCCGTCGAGCTGGGCGTTGAGCGCCTGGTATTCGGGATGACGCGGTCCCAGACGCACGGCGGCGCGGTCGGCCTCCTGCTTCAAAACTGCATATTGCGCGCGCAGTTCGCTCATCGTGTTGGAATTGATTTCTTCCGGCAAGGTGCCGTTGATGACCGAATTGACGTCCAGCGAACGCGCCGACGCGGCCCGGGCATTGAGTTCCAGCGTACGGGCCCGGGTGACTGAGAGCTGCTCGTTGAGCTTCAGCATCTGGTCGTCGCTGATCAGATGGCCCTGCGCGTCGACGAGATCATGCGTGGCCCTGAAATCCTCGACCTTGCGCTCCGCTGTCTCGACATTCTTGCGCAGGTCATCGAGCTTGGCCGTCAGCTGGTCCGTCGCGCGCCCGGCCATCCCGAACTGGTATTGGGCCGCCTCCTGCTGGAAAACGTCCCTGGTCGTATTGGCTATCTTCGCCGATTTGTCGGCGCTTTGAGTGGTGGCGCTGATGGAAACGACAAAGCTCTTGCCGCTGCGCTCAACCGACAGGCTCTTGGCCAGATTGCCGACCGCCAGCGCCTGGCGGCGCACTTCACCGCCGCCGCCAGGGCCATCCTGGCGCGACAGTATCGAGCGAATGAGCGACAGGACGCCAAGGCCGCCAGAGCCCTGTCCGTTGAATTCCGGATCGTCGACGAGATTGAGATCGGCCACGACCTTGTCGAGGACCTTGCCGGATGTCACCATCTTGATGCGGGTTTCGACAACAGCCAGCGCCGCATCGGGCTGCCCGACCGGTTGGGTGAGATCGTTGTCGGAAAGCTTCAGGTCGCCTGGCTCGATGACCATCTGTGTGGTGGCTTCGTATTTCTTCGGTGTCGAAACGGCGACGGCGACGCCGAGCACCGTGCCCAATATCGTAGTCGAGACGATCAGCAACTTGGAACGACTAATGCCGCGGACGACCTGGAGCGGATCGATCAGCGGCTTCCATTCCTGCCCGTCATCGTCGTCGCGGTCCGGTCGCTGCTCGTGGAAAGAGCGGAGCTCATAGGCGGCGTGCTGCTGACGCCGGCCGGAAACAGGCTCCTCACGCGCGCTGGCGGCCGAAACGGGTTCGCCGTCGGCCTGGAACTGCGGCGGCTCGGGCGGTGACGTTGGCGCCGGATTCGACCGCGCCTCGCGTTGCGAGCGGGCTATGCGGTGACGCGTGGCGGCGTCCTCGCGCCATGACGGATCCACCCGGTCACCGATCGAGACCGCCGACGCATCCGCCGCCTCATCGCCGCGCACGGCTTTGCCGAGCGCCAGGAGGGAGCGCTCGCGCCTCCAGTCTTCACGGTTTTCCCTGTCGACCATTGTCTCGAAACTTTACCTTCGACGGCGCAGGAGCGGCGGTCGGCCAATCGTTAAGTCACGCTAAACAGGCATGGGAAACAAAAGGTTAATTTCCGAAGTCTGCAAGTGAAAGTTTCTCGCTTCGCCACGCATTGCCGGGATCTGTAAAATGGCGTCAGAACCGCACGTTAAGCTTTGCGGCTTACGGCTTTCCTCGATATGACGCAGGCCAGCGACATACCGCAAAGGCGGACACTCGCCCGCATCGGCACCTTCCTCGCCGAAAGACGGGGGCTGGTTCGCGACTATCTTTCAGCCATCAGCGGCGCCGGCGGGCGGCTGGTGTTCTCGCTTGCCTATTTCATCGCACTTGCCAACACGCTGTCGATTGCCGAGTTCGGCATGTTCGCCACCGCCTCGGCGGCCGGCGTCATGCTGTCGCGCATCCTCGCTTTCGGCTTCATCTCGGCGCTTTACCGCACAGCCACCATCCGCCCCAATCTGATCGGCACCTTCACCGCCGGCTTCCTTTTGCTTGGCGCCGTGTCCTTACCACTGCTGGCGGCGGCCTCCTGGGGCGTCTACCTGATCTTCTTCGCCAGCACCGTTCCGCTGGCCGTCTTTGCCGCAATCGTCTTTGCAGAGGCGCTTTTGTGGCGGCCGGTCGAGGTGGTGCTGATCGTCAACAACGGGCTCGGCAAATTCGGCCGCGCCGCCGTGCTGTCGATCGTGGCCACGGCGTTCCGCGCGCTGGGCGCCGTGCTGTTCATGCTATCGGGCCAGCACAGCGTCTGGATCTGGTCGTTGTTCTACATCGGCGCCAACGCCGCCTCGCTGCTGCTGGCCTTCGGCTTCTATTATCCACGCCAGCGGCTGAGGCTGCGCACCGAGCTCTATCTCAGGCGGCTTGCCGATTCGATCTATGTTGCAGGAGCCGAAGTGCTGTTCTACCTGCAGTCGGAATTCGACAAGCTGCTCGTGCTGGCGATCGGCGGGCCGCATCTGGCCGGCATCTATGCCATCATCATGCGGCTGGTCGACCTGACGGCAATCCCGATCCGCACCTTCTCGATGATGCTGGTGCAGAGGATGATGCGGGCGCCGGAGCTGTTGTCGCGACTGCGGGTCAAGAGCGGTATCGAAGCCGGCGTGTTCCTGGTGTCGACATTGGCACTGGCCGCACTCGGCATCGTGCTGCATTTCTTCCCCAATGCACTTGGCCGGAATGTCGCCGAGGCGGCGCCCTTGGTGGCGTTGGCAATCGGCGTGCCGGGACTGCGCAACCTGGTCGAATACCAGGCCGAGCTGCTGTTCGCGCGCGGCCAGACCGCGCTCAGGGCGCTCAACCTCGGCCTGCTGGCGGGGCTGAAGGCGGTGCTGTTGACCTATGTGCTGACCACGATTGCCGACACGCCCAGGCTTGTCGTATCGCTCAATGTCGTCTTCCTGCTGCTCTATCTCGCCTCGGCGCTGCTAACCTATTCGGCGCTGCGCAAGCCCGCCAAGGCAATCTAAGCCAATCCGATCAGGCGGCGGATGCGGCCGATATCGGTGCCGATGAAGGATTGCATGCCGATCGCCACCTGCCCCGGTGCCATAGCGGCGACGAAGCTGCGGAATTCGTCATCCGACAGCGCCTCCCCGGTCCAGTGCACGCGGCAGAATTCCTCCGAGCCGTGGAAATGGCCGGCGCCCCCCAGCACATCGTCGACATAGCGGCCATAGATCATGCATTCGGAGAACCGGCGCACTGAAGCGATGACCTCGACCCAGCCGCGCGCGTGCACCTTCTCGATCTCGGCGCACATCGCCGTCACGGTCTGACGGCGCCAGGCGATCAGCGTCGAAATATAGTCGTGGTTCGAAACCTCGGATGCATCGATACCAATCGCCGAGGCCGCATTGCGCGACCAGATGCGATGCTCGTCGTGACCGTCGCTCGACAGCACGCCGTCGCGCCGGAACAGCCGCACCTTGCCGTCGCGCCAGAAGGCGCTCAGATCGAATGGCTTGAGGAAGGCGACGTCGGAATCGCAGAAGACCAGCACGTCTTCTCCAGCATGCGCAGCGATGGCGATGCGGCGCAGCTGCTGCACATGCCAGCCGCGCAGCGGCTGGGTCTTGAGACTGAGCCAGATGCGACGGCGAAAGAGGCTCATCGGATCGTCGAACACACGCAGCCAGCGCGGCAGCAGGTCGCGCTCGTCGACAACGCTGCGGCGGTCGTTTTCCAACTGGCGAAACAGCGCCACGTCGCGGTGCTCGACCAGAATGTAATGATGCGCCAAGCCGGAGACATGGCGGTCGAGGGTCTCGCACAACAGGCGGCAGCGTTCGAAATCCGGCGCATAGCTGGCGGTCACCACCGCCGCCGTCGGCGTTTGCGGCAGGGCACCGGTCTCGGCTGCAGGGCTCGGCACGACGCGGCTGTTCACCGCAACTCTCCGGCGGGCTCGGGCCGACGCGAGAATTTCTGCCTGACGACACGCAGCAGGAACACCGGATTGCCGACGACGTAGCGGCGCCACAGCCGGCCGGGCTCGATGCACAGACGGAACAACCATTCGAGCCTCAGCTGGCGCATCCACAGAGGCGCCCGCGGCACCGTGCCGGAGAGAAAATCGAGCAGCGCGCCGACGGCGATCGGCAGCGTGCAGTGGCGGGCATCGATATGACGGGCGATCCACAATTCCTGGCGCGGCACGCCCATGGCCACAAGCAGCACGTCGGGCCGCAATGCCTCGATGCGATCGACGATCGCCTGCTCTTCGGCGGGGGAGAAATAGCCGTCATGGATGACGACGAATTCGTGCTGCACCGCCAGAGCGGCTAGCCTGACCGACGCCGCCTCGGCGTTGGCGCGGGTGGCGCCAAGCAACCCGACGGTCAGCGGCCTCGCCGATGCCTGCAGAAAGGCCGGAATGAGATCAGTGCCGTTGAGATTGTCCGGGAACGGCGCGCCGTAGAGCAGCTTTGCCGCCAGATCGACGCCAACGCCGTCAGGCAGGATGAGGAAATCGTCGAGCGCCTCGGCAAAGACCGGATCGGTAGAGGCGATGTTGGCGTTGTGAGCGTTGAGAAAACTGACCTTGGTGAAGCGCCGCTCGGCAATCAGACGAGTGAGCAGCGCGATCGCGTCATCCCAGCCGATGGCAAGGACCGAAATGCCAAGGATCGTCTTCAGCGTATCGAGCCCGAAGGCGGCGCGGGCGGTGTGCATGTTCATGCAAACACCTCCTCCCCCACCGGCCCGAGCTTTTCCAGGCCGAGCCTGATGGCGGCATCCAGTGCCTTGATCTGCCGGCGATGGAAGGCGCTGCCATCGACATCCCTGACATCGGCCGCCGCTGCCTCCAGCGCGCCGGCGAAGGCGGCCGGATCGTCGGTGACGAAACAATTTGCCGGGCGATGATCGATGCCGCGCAGCGAACGGCTGGTGGCGACCGACGGCAGGCCGAGTTCGAAGGTTTCGATGGTCTTGAGCTGAACGCCGCTGCCCGCGGTTCTGATCAGTGGGATGACGGCGGCGCCGCGCACGAAATCCTGGGCGTCGGGCACGCGGCCGACAAATTCGACACCGGGATGGGCAGAGGTGATATCCGACGGCATGTTGCCGGCGACCCTGATGCGAAAGCTCCGGCGAAGATGCGGCACGACTTTTTCCAGGAACCAGTCGAGGCCGATGCGGTTCGGCTGCCAGGTCCAGGTGCCGATCAGCGCCGCGTCGCAATCGATGCGGCGCGGCTTGACCGGCTTTGGCGCCGTGGCAGTGGTCACCAGCGGCAGCACCGCCGAGCGGTCGTCGCTGGCAACGCCGAGTGCGGCGCGGTCTTCCTCGGCCAGCGTGAAGACGAAGCGAGCCCGGCGGCAGAGCCGCTCCTCCATGGTCTTGAGCAGCCTGGCCTCGCGGGCAAACAGCAGGCGCTGGAAGCGACTGTTTGCTGCTGCCGCATTCTCTTTGGCCGAACCATGTTCGACATTGTGGGCGACGAAAATCGAGGGACGGTCGGCGAACAGTTTTTCAAAGGCGCCGGCGAACTGCACCGAATTCAGGACATAGCCGTCGAAGGGACCGGCGCGCTCGATCGCGGCACGGACTTCGCTGTCGGAAACCGCGCGCAGCTTCACGGAAGCGAAGGTGAGCCCTGACAGCACCGCCTTGCCAAGCCAGGCGAGCTTCTGCCGCGCCGAGGCGCTTTCCGTGCGCACGTCGACGGCGCCGAGCACGAAGGTGTTTTCGGGGTCGCTGGGCGCCTTGCCCGGCCAGATGAAGCCAATGACGGTGACGCGCACGCCGGCGCGCCGCAAGGCGGCGATGATCGCAGCATTGGCGATCTCATAGCCCGAAGCGAGAGCGCCGTCGGGCACGATCGATGTGGCGAACAGCAGATGCATCTCACCTATCCAGGCGTCAGCCACTAGCAAAGCTGGGTGAACCCTTGATTAAATCACGCAACGCAACGGCTGAAAGGCGCGGACCGGCAGGCGCCGCTGCGAAAGGTGATTAACGAAACGTTATCGTCGCGGTGTTATCGAAAGCCAGATTCAAAACATGCGGCTGGAGCGGATGATCCCTTTGCCATCGGACGGTTCGGTTTCGATTGCGGGACGCTCTCCGGGGCTCGCCGCAGAGACGATGGAAGCCGTCGTCACGCTGCCGACCTTCAAGCGGCCGCAACTGCTGCTCGAAACGCTGGCGTCGCTCAAGGCACAGCAAACCAGCCGGCGCTTCGCCGTCATCGTCATCGAAAACGAGGCCGAGGCGCGTGAGGGCGCCCAGGCGGCCGTGCCGCTGTTCGAACGCGACGATATGAAGGGCATGGTCATCATCGCGCATGAGCGGGGCAATTGCAGTGCCTACAATGCTGGCTGGCAGACGGCGATCCTGCATTTTCCGGATTTCCGCCACCTGCTGGTCATCGACGATGACGAGATCGCCGACGCGGACTGGCTGGAGCGCATGTGCAGGACGGCGGAGACGCTTGGCGCCGACATTGTCGGTGGCCCGCAAGTGCCGGTGTTTACCGATCCTGCTCACGCCAAATGGGCCGAGCACCCGGTGTTTGCGCCGCCCTATCGCCAGACCGGGCGCGTGGCCGCACTCTATTCCTCGGGCAACCTTCTGGTCGGGCGCAATGTGCTCACCATCATGGGGCCACCCTTCCTCGACCTGCGGTTCAACTTCATGGGCGGCGGCGATTCCGACTTCCTCAGCCGCTCGGCGCAGAAAGGTTTCGTGCTTGGCTGGTGCGCCGAGGCAAAGGTGCGCGAAGGCGTTCCAGCCCGGCGCGTCGAGGCTGACTGGATCCGCGCCCGATCCTTACGCAACGGTGTAATCTCGACGCTGGTCGAAAAGAAGAAGCGCGCCGGCATGCCATTCGCCGGCGCCAAGGTGTTTGCAAAAAGCCTGGCGCTGCTGATAGCCTCGCCCGTGCGCGGCGCAATCAAATTGGCGCGGACAGGATCGCTGTCGACGGCGCTTTACCCCGTCTATGTCTCGCTCGGCCGCGTGCTTGCCGAATTCGGATACGCCAATGAGCAATACAGGCAGCCTGAGAAGAACTGACGAGCTGCTGCTGGGCGGCATCGTCACCCGCAACAGTGTGGCGACGGCGATTGCCGCGCTGTTGTTTGCCGTCGTCATCGTGTCGTTCCGGCCGTTTCAGCCGGCAGGCGCGGAACTGACCGGCGACGGCGGCGACATCGTCAACCAGCTCGGCTTCAGTTCGCTCGGCGCCATTTCGATCTTCTCACTGCTGACGTTCGCCGACCCCAAGGTGGTGCGCTCGCTGCTCAGCCCGTCCTGGATTCTGATGCTCGGCTTTTTCATGCTTTCGGTCATCAACGCGACCGACCCGTCCTCGGCCATGCGCGCGGCCTTCTTCACGCTGCTTGGCGTTCTGACGATAGCGACGGTCCTGGTGCTGCCGCGCGATGCCGACAGTTTTTCGAAAGTCATCATATTCTGCGCGATCGTCGTTATCGGCCTGTCCTATATCGGCCTCATCGTCTTTCCGCATGAGGCCCTGCATACGGCCGATTCGCAGGAGCCCGAACATGCCGGCCTGTGGCGTGGTGTGTTCGCCCACAAGAACATTGCCGGACCAATCATGGCCTGCTTCAGCTTCGCCGGCCTCTATCTCTTCCGGCGCGGCCAGAAATTCTGGGGCGTGGCGATCTTCGGCGCGGCGATGATCTTCATGCTGCACACCGGATCCAAGACGACGGCCGGCCTGGTGCCGTTCTCGATCCTGATCGTCGTGCTGCCGGGCCTGATCGGCATGCGGTTCGGCACGCCGATCCTGTTTGCACTGGCGATCATTGCGACGGCCATCGGTACCTTAGGCATCGTCTTCATCCCGCCGGTGAAAGAGCTGGCGGCCACCTATTTCCCCGACCTCACCTATACCGGGCGCACGACGCTGTGGGAGTTCTCCGGCGAGATGCTGGCGAAGAAGCCCTGGACCGGCTACGGCTATGAAAGCTTCTGGGGCACGCCGCTGCTGCTGAGCCAGGACCAGCCTTTCGACCGGGCCTGGGACATCCGGACCATCGTGCATGGCCATGACGGCTATCTCGACATTGCGGTGCTGATGGGCATCCCGGCGCTGTGCGTTGCCGTCTACACTTTCCTGATCGCGCCGCTGCGCGACTACATGCGCATCCCGCCGCGCAAGGAGAACATCTATCTCGGTGACTTCTTCATGATGGTGGTGCTGTTCACGGCGCTGAACGCGTTCCTGGAAAGCTTCTTCTTCCATCGCGGCGACCCGGTGTGGCTGTTCTTCGTGCTCGGCGTGCTTGGCTTGCGGCAAGTGTCGCTGCGGCCGATCGCGGTACGCCGGCGACCTTGACCGGCTGGCCTGGATCCAGCACCCCTTGAGGGGCTTTCCCGTCTGCCCGCTAGCGTCTAAGGAGAACCCTTGTCTCGGAGGGCTCTCAATGACGATCAGGCTTGTTCTCGCCGGTTGCGGCAATATGGGTTACGCCATGCTTGCGGGCTGGCTGAAATCCGGCAAGCTTGCCCCGCAAGCCGTGTTCGTGGTCGAGCCCAATGCCGAATTGCGCAAGCGCGCCGAGCACCTCGGTTGCAGTGTCGCCGCGGACGCGAACGGCATCCCCGCCGACGCAGAGCCCGACCTCGTCGTCATCGCCGTCAAGCCGCAGGTGATCCGCGACGTCACCGCCGCCTACAAGCGCTTCGGCGACGGCAGGACCACCTTCGTCAGCATCGCCGCGGGCACGCCGGTCGCCACCTTCGAGCACATACTCGGCCATCTCGCGCCTGTCATCCGCTGCATGCCCAACACGCCGGCCGCGATCGGCAAGGGCATGATGGTGGTCTATTCCAACCCGCTGGTGACCGACGACATCAGGCGTTTCGTTGCCGAGCTGCTGTCGGCCAGCGGTGTGGTGACGACGATCGACGACGAAGGCCTGATGGACGCGGTGACGGCGGTTTCGGGGTCCGGTCCGGCCTACATCTTCCATTTCATCGAGGCGCTTACGGTTGCAGCCGAGAAGGCCGGGCTGCCGACCGAGACCGCCAGGCTGCTGGCCATGCAGACCGTCTATGGCGCTGCTGCACTCGCTGCCGAAAGCGGCGAGGAGCCCGGCGTCCTGCGCCAGCAGGTGACCAGCCCCAACGGAACCACGGCAGCCGCCCTTGCCGTGCTGATGGGCGAAGACCGGCTGACGAAGCTGCTGACCGAGGCGGTGGAAGCCGCGCGGCTGCGGTCGGTGGAATTGGGGAAGTAGCCGAGACGCTCGCGGGGCCGTATCAGCCCCACTTCATCTCACCCTTGGCGACCTTTGCGCCCAGTTCCAGGGACGAGACGTCAAGAAGATCGGGATAGCGCCGCTTCATCGCTGCAATCAGCTCGACGCTGGATTTCGCTTTTTCGGCTTCCTTATTGAAAGCTTCGAGGTAGGCGCGGGTGAATTCCACGGCCGCCAGACCGTCCGGTGCACCGGCTACCTGATGGGACGGCACCACGATGTTGGGTTTGCGGGACGCGATTTCGTTGAGCGCGGCAATCCATTTCTTGCGGTCGTCTACGGTTGGCTCGTCGGCAACCCAGACATGTACGCCGGACGAGATCAGCACGCCGCCGAACACCGCTTCAAGGCTGGGCACCCAGAGATACCGCCGGTCTTTCAGATCGGCGACGGTGACGATCTCGATCTTGTTTCCTTCGACTTCAAGTGAGGTGATATCGGATGCCTCGGGAATGACGACATCCGCCAGGACCTTCGGTCCATTGTCCTTGAGCTGCGGGCCCCAGACATCCAGCTTGGCTTGCACATTGGCTTTGATGGCCGCCACCGTCGCAGCGGCCGCGATGATCTTGGCGCCGGGGAAAGCATCCGCGACGGGATGCAGGCCAAAATAATAGTCAGGGTCGCTGCAACTGACATAGATCGTCGTCAGGGTCTTGCCCGTCGCCTTGATCGCATCCGCGACCGCACGGCCATCGGACAGGGTAAATCCGCCGTCGAGGAGGATGGCTTCTTTTTCCCCGGTCAGCAGCACCGGCGTGCGGCGGAAACCATTCTCGTCAGCCTGAAAATAGGTCCATTCCAGCTTGGCGGCGGCCCTAGCTGCAAAAGCCAGAGGCTGAAGCATGGCAACCATGCCCGTTGCCAGAAGGGTTTTCATCGTCTCGCGTCTTGTCCAAATGGTTTGCAAGATTTCAATCCTCAATGGGGGTTCAACTGATCGTTCGGAGATTGGCATCTCGGCATCGTTTGAAAAACCCGGATCAAAGAGACAGACTGTATGAATGGATCATACAATGGCAGCCGATGGGTCTGCGCCGTCAGCACGAGCGCAATGACCAGGCGTGTTGCGCGAGCAGGTCAAAAGCCCCATGGCGCGACCGCGGCAGCATTTGGCCTGCTGGGCGGGAGCGGCTGACGAAGCTGCTGGGGAGTAGGATCAGGCCAGATCGGTGTGGGAAAAGCCCTTCCCTTTGTAGAGCAAGGGCATCCCACGGCTTTTTGCCGAGGCATATGACAGGCAGTCAGCGAGATTGAGCTGAGCCGGGTGGCCGCGACCTTTGCCATAGTTCGAAAAAGCCTGGATCGCGAGCTTGGCATCACCGATTTCGATCGGAACCACCTCGATCTCGGCCTCACGCAGGAAGTCCTCTATCGCCTTTTCGGCGAAGAGCGGCTCCACCACCAACTTCGATGAAAGCCGCATCGCCGCTTCGAGCACGACCAGCGGAGATGTGATCCGTATCGAGGCCTGCCCGATCCGGCGGCTCCAATCGGCGGCGTCTTCCTCTCCGGCGAGGACAGCGATCACCACCGAGGTGTCGATGAACATCAGGAATGTCCCCACATCTCGTCGATCTCATCCTTAGTCAAATCCCTGCCGCCGCTTCCCGCCTTGGCCTTCAGATCGTTCGATATGGCGGCCAGCCGCTCAGCCAGCGGAACTCGTTCACGTTCGCGCTGAAGCTCGGATTCGAGCGCTTCGATCACCGCTTCGGTCAAGGAAATCTTTCGCTTTTCGGCAAGCTGCCGGGCGAGGTCACGGGCGCGCGGGTCTCTGATCTGGAGATTCATTCTGGAAGACTCCGTTCGCTGTCACTACAATATAGTGATCTTGTCATGACAAAGCCAGAGAGCTGGCCTGTTCATGCCATCTCAGCCCCGTAGAGCATATCATCCTGCAGCTTCCGCAAAGCGAACAGCCTCGTCGTGCGGTCGGGCGTAGCATTGTCGGCGGTGAGCAGTTCGCCCTTCCTCACCGGTTTCAGCACCTTGCCGCCTTCGAGCAGGCCGACCGGCACTGCGCGATTGGCGCGCGCCTCTTCGACGGTCATGGTCCATGAGCGGTAGCAAGTCTCGCCGATGGCATCGAAGGTCTCGCCCATGGCGAGATCGCGCTTGGCCACCGCGCAGACCTCGGCCACCGGCCTCGGCAGCGGCACCATGTCTGGCCGGCCATAGAGCATGATGCGCGCCGCGGTCAGCGGCACTTCCAGCGAGGTCAGGTGATACGGCCGGAAGAAGCTGTAGTAGGGGCCGTGGCCTATGTGCAGGTCGTCCATGCGCTCGACGATGCGCGGATGCGTCGCCTCGACGATGACGAACACGCCGGGCGCCACGCCCTTGCCGATGGTGTAGTCGACAACGCCCTTCTTCGACAGGATGCCGCCATCCGCCTTCGGGATGAGCACATTGGCCAGCTGATCGCGGTCGGCCTTTGGGCCGTGCATGCCGGGAACGTCTGGGACCAGCCCGGTGGCGTTGGCGATGGCGCCCATCTCGACCATGGTTTTGGAACCGTCGACGAATTCGACCAGCATGCGCGGGTTCATGTTGCGGCGGATCGCTTCCTCGCGATAGTCGTCCGGAACGGCATCGTGGTTGAGCGGGTTGTTCTTGCCCTTGCCAGCCGAGACGATGGTGTAGCCGAGCGCCGACGCAAATTCGATCAGCTCCATGCAGCTCGACGGCTCGTCGCCGGCGCCGACCGAATAGACGACGCCGAGCCGGTCTGCCTGCTGCTTGAGGTAGCAGCCGATGGTGACGTCGGCCTCGACATTCATCATCACCAGATGCTTGCCGTGCTCCATCGCCTTCAAGTCGAAATCGGCGGCGACACCAGGCTTGCCGGTGGCGTCTATGACGACGTCGATCAGCGGATTGGTGACCAGCATCTCGTTCGTGGTAATGGCGATTTTGCCCGCCTCGATCGCCGCGGTGACTTTCGAGCCCCTGTCCGCCTCGACCGCCATCGCCTCATCGCCATAGGCGATGCGGATGGCGTCACGGGCGGTGTGCGGGCGGCGTGTCGAGATGGCCGCGACCGAGATGCCGGGCATCAGCATGCCTTGCGTGACCAGGTCGGTGCCCATTTCGCCGGAGCCGATGACGCCGATGCGCACCGGGCGTCCCTCGGCGGCGCGCCTGGCGAGATCGCGGGCCAGTCCAGTCAGGGCGACATTGGTCATGCAAGCGTGTCCACGGCTTCTTGATTTGCAGGCGGGAATAGCAGGGAACGGCCCCGCTTTGCCAACGAAACCAGCGGACGGCGGCAATTTCTCCGGCAACAGGCCCGACAGGTGAGGCCAACCCCGGTAGAGGCTGATTGACCCGCCTCGGCGTCAAACCACCCTGATATAGCTCGTCATCCCGGTTTTCTGATGTTCGATGATGTGGCAGTGCAGCAGCCAGTCGCCGGGATTGTCCGCGACGAAACCGAGCTGAACCTTCTCGTTGGGCTGCATGAGATAGGTGTCGGAGATGACCGGCTGAACCTGGCGTGTCGACGACGACAGCACCTTGAAGCTCATGCCGTGCAGATGCATCGGATGCGATTGCGGCGTCAAATTCTCCATGTCGATGACATAGCTTTTGCCGAGCTTCAGCTCGGCCAAAGGCGCGGTCGGGTCCGGCGTGTCGCCCGGCCACGGTACCTTGTTGATGGCCCAGAAGGAGTAGCCTAGCGTGCCGCATATGCTGTCGCTCGGCACGTTTTCCGCCGTGGCGCTGAGCGAGAGCGCTATGTGTTTCGCGCTGGCGAGATCCACCTCCGGCACCGGGTTGGCTTCCAGCGGTGCGAGGCCGCGCAGGTCGCGCTTGAGCGAGCTGCCGGTGGCGCGCAAGGTGGCGAGGACCTTGGGTTTGGTGCCCCTGATGTCGCCCAGGCTGACGATCGCGCCCTCCTGGTCAGGCATGCGGATGGCGAGCTCCATGCGCTGCCCCGGTCCGAGCAGCAAGGCATCGGGCGCAAAACGCTGCGGCACCGGATTGCCGTCGAGCGCGATGACCGCGGCCTCCGCACCCTCGACGCGAAACGCGTAGATGCGGGTGACATCGGTGATGGCGACCCGCAGCCGCACCAACCCGCCGGCCGGCGCGTCGAATTGCGGCTGGTCGAGCCAGTTGGCGGTGCGCACCGTGCCATAGGTTCCGGTTTTTGCGGCATCGCGCGGCCGGAATTGCTGGATGAACTGCGCGTCGTCGCCGAGGCGCCAGTCGCGCAGATTGACGATTGCCTCGGCGTCGAATTTGGGATCGTTGGGGTTTTCGACCACGATCACGCCGGTGAGGCCATGGCCCATCTGCTCCAGCGTGTTGCAATGCGGGTGATACCAGAACGTGCCGGCGTCGGGCGGCGTGAAGGCGTAGTCGAAATGATCGCCGGTATAGACGTAAGGCTGAACTAGGAAGGGAACACCGTCCATCTTGTTTGGAACGCGAATGCCGTGCCAATGGATGGTCGTCGGGTCGTCGATGGCGTTGACGAGACGCGCGGCAAAGGGCTCGCCTTTTTTCATCCGCAGTACAGGCGGCATGCCTGATTCACCATACGTCAGGACATCCCGGGTCTCGCCCGCATCCATGAACCTGGCCTGGATCTTTGCCGTCTTGAGCACCACCGGCTCAGGTGTGACAGCTGCCCAACCGCTGAGCCTGGTCATTGCTGCCAGCCCGACGCCGCCACCGCCGGCAACCGCAGCCGTTTTCAGAAGCCCGCGGCGGGTGAATAGGGTCATCTGGCGCTCCAACGGAATATGATTACCTGTCGTCCTGAATGACGGGTGGCGACCGGCGCACAAGCCGATACTGCCACATCGCATCTCTGTCATGCCATGGCGAGCCGGTGACATCTGCTTGCGCAACAGCGTGAACGCTGGCGTGCCCACCATTCGCCCGCATAGCGCGGGCTCGGATTAATGCAACTCGGCCAGCAACGCCTGTGCCTCGGCGAGGTTCTTTTCGGAACCGGCGGCGAGATCGTCCATCTTCTTGTCACGGAAGATGACGAGCGCGTCCTGGCATGCGGCGATCGCTTCCTGTGCCATCGCCTTGTCCTTGTGGGCGGCGCCCAGATCGACCAGCACGTCGCACAGGCTGTCCTGCGTGAAGGCGACAGCCGGCACCGAATTGATCTTCTTTTGCACCACGATCGCCTCGCGCAGGACCAACACCGCCTCCTCGAAATGCGCGACATTGTTTTCGGCGCGGCCGGCCATGGTCAAGGCATAGCCCATCTCGTTGCGCGCATTGGCCCAACGTTCGGGATCGCGGTCGCGACCGAGCTGCTCGGCAAGCGCCCGGTTGACGACAATCGCCTCCTCGTACAATTCAGCCGAAGGCTCGCGGGCCGCGATCATGCTCAGCGTCTGCGCGAGACTGGTCTGGTTGGTGATCCAGAGATCGGGATCGCGGGCGATCGTTCGCACCGTGGCGAGGTCGCGGTAGATCTGAGCGGCTCGTTTCAGCTTGCCGACATCGTTCGCCCAGTAACCAAGACTCGACAGCCCGCCGGCGAGATTGTTCTGATTGTTCTCCCAGACAGCCAGCGCATTCTCGCGCGTTACCACGCTGAGCGCTGCGTCATAGGCGGCAATCGCGCGGGTGAGCAACTCGACGTCCTTGCCGTCCGCGGCCATCAGCAAGGCATTGCCGATATCGCCCTTGGTGCGCGCCCATTGCATGCGGTTGGGAAAACCGTCGTAGATCCGCGCTGCCGTCTCGAAGCTCTGCACGGCCTTGGCGTAGAACGTGGCGTCGCCACCAATCCGGCCCTGGCTGTAGACGGCAAAGCCGAGGTCGTAATTGATATTGGCCCACTCCTCCGGGTCGGCGTCCTTGGAGTAGGCGGGGAGCGCGGCTTCCAGCATGTCGGCTGCTTGCGCCAGCAAGTCCAGGTTGGATGTATCGTCGCCCAGGATCGACAGGGTCTGGCCGAGCACGCGCCGCGTCTGGCCGATCTCCGTGACATCACCGCCTTTCGTCTGCCCGTCGAGCGCCGCCCGCAGCGCGTCGACCGATTGCTGCAGCAGTTGATCGTCAGAGGCCAGCTTGCCTGACATCATCAACGCGCAGCCGAGGCGGAATTCCGTCTTGGCCCAATTGGCTGGGTCCTTGTCGCGGGTGCGAACCCTGAGCACCTGACCGTAGACATCGATCGCCTGCCGCAGGGTCGAGATGTCCCCCGCGCGTTCGCCCCAGTTCGATAGCGTGCCTGCAAGGCTGTAACCAATCGAAGCGAACTCGCCCGGCGCGGCGGTTGCGGTATAGACCTCCCATGCCTGACGATACGCGGTCACCGCCTGAATGTAGTAATCGGTTCCCGTATCGAGATCGCCGAGCGTGTCGTTGACCGATCCCAGATTCTGCTGCAGCGAAGCCCAGTCAAGCGGCAGTTTCTCACGCGGATATTCGGACAGAGCGGCCTGGTACGCGGTGGCTGCCTGCAGCAGCAGTTCCTTGTTCTTCTGCTTGGCGCCGAGGCGCTGCAAGGCGTTGCCCAGCGTCAGCTGGCCGTTCGCCCAGCTCGCCGCGGCGTGCTCGCGCGTCCGAACCGAAAGCGCTGCCTCCGCCGCCTCCCGCGCGCGCTGCAACGCGGCGATATCGCCGTTGATCTCGCCGATCGACTCGAATGCGGTGCTCAAATTGTTCTGGATCGTCGCCCATTGCGCCGGCGCGCGTTCCCTGGTCATCTCCTCAGCCGCCGCCTGGAAGGCCGCGACCGATTGCTCAAGCGTCGGTACATCCTTTTCGCGCGCGCCGAGGCTCGCCAGAACGACACCCAGATTGATCTGGCTCAATGCCCAGTCGAGCGGTACGCGATCCCGGCGATATTCTGTCAGCGCGGCGCGATGCGCCGATATCGCTGCGCGAAAACTGTCCGATGTGGTCTGGCGTTCGCCGATCTCGGACAGCACGATGCCGAGATTGTTCTGCGTCGCCGCCCATTCAAGCGGCAGTTTTTTCGACGACTGTACCTCGAGCGCCGAGCGGAAGGCCGCGACTGCCCGCTCAAGCAGTGCCGTCCCGTTCTCGCGCTGGCCGAGCCGCCAGTAGACCGTGCCCAGATTGCCATAGGTCGATGCCCAGTCGTCAGGGTAGGCGTCATGCGTATAGACGGTCAGCGCCTGCTCATAGGCGGCAGCTGCCTTGTCGAGGTTGTCGCGGCCGGCTTCCCGTTCGCCCAAAGTAGCAAGCGTGGCGCCCATATTGTTCTGGGTGGCCGCCCAAAGCAGCGGCAACTTTTCGCGGGTGACATAGGTCAATGCCTGTTCATAGGCTGTCAGGGCCTGGGCGAGATACGCATTGTCGCCGGAGAAGTCCCCTTGTTCCGACAGAGCGTTGGCCTCTGCCGCCTTGTAGTAGAACGCATCTTCGTCGCTCCATTTCGCGGCCTGCTCATAGGCCTTGGCGTAGTCCTGAGCCGCCTCCTTGAAGTTGAAGGAAATCTCGTAGGTTCTGGCGCTGCTGGCGAAAACCTTTGCGAATTCGAGCCGCTTTGCCTTCAGCTCGGCCTCGGCCTGGTCGACCGTAGACGAAAGTTCGCCGATGCGGGCCTTGGCCTGCTCGTTGAATTTCTGCGCCGCTTCGAGCGCGCCTTCCTGAACCGCCTGTTCGGCGAGTTTCGATAGCCTGGCAATTTCGGGGTCCGGGTTTTTCAAAGTCTCGCGTTCGGCCAACACGTGTTTCAGCCGTTCGGTCTGGCCACGCAGCAGCTTGTCGAGCTCAGCCGGATCCTTGGGTATGTCGACCCCGAGCGCCTTCAGCATGGCGTAAAGCCCATCCATCGGCACCTTGCCGTCACGCGATATGGTTTCGATCTGGCGGCGCTCCGGATCGGGTAGCGTCGAGATGGTCAGCAGGAGCTGGCGCCGCTCCCTGAGGATTTCGCCCTCATCGCCTTTCGGTGCCTCGGCGGGGGTACCGAAATAGAGCAGCCGGCGCAGGCTCTCATTGACCCAGGGCCGCTGCTGGCCGTTGGTCTTGAGATAGACCTCCTCGCCGATCATGCGCAGAACGGTGCCGAATTCCTCGCCGCCCATCGTGTCGATGTGGCGCAGGATCGCTGCCGCATAGGGGCTGTTGCCATCGGCCGGACCGTCCAGCGCAACCTTGCCGGGCTCGGCGGCAAAGGCGATGACCTGGCCGAGGCTGCCGTCGACCGAGCCCTTGGCGTCGGCGCCGCCCTTCAGGGAAACCACGCCGCGCGTTTCCCCGAGACCGCCGGCGCCGATCGGCTTGCCTTGGTCGCCCGGCGCCAGCTTCAGGAGCGTGCCCGGCGGGAACGGATCGTTGCGGCAGGCGTCCAGCAGAACGATGGTGACCGGCACCTTGGCCTTCAGTTCGGCGACGATGGACGACAGCGGCACCAGCTTTTCGCCGGCATTGTCGAGCGCCGAGATATCGGCATCGACAGGGACCAGATAATTCTCGCCGCCGGCTTCGATGCCGTGGCCGGAATAGTAGATGATGGCGACATCGGCGCCCTCGGCATCGTCGACGAAGCCTTCGAGATCGCGCCGCAATTTGCGCGCGTCGCGGTTGGTGGCGACATTGGTCTCGAAGCCGAGCCTGTCGAACATCTCCTCGATGGCGCGGGCGTCGTTTTCCGGATTGGGCAGTTTGCCGACATGCTGGTAGTCGGACTGACCGATGATGAGCGCGACGCCTTTCAGCGCCTTCGGCTCTTCAGCCAAAGCGGGGCCAAACGCGCATAGGCACACCAGTGCTGCGGCAATTGCCGCGCACATGCGCCCTGTCGCACCTGCCGTTCGCCCAAAGAGCATTCTCTACCCCAAAACCCGACGCTATCTTCCGCAGGCGAGATGGCATCATGATGGCCGGCCGATGGCAAGTCCTTGGGCGAGCTGTGTTCTTGTCGTGGATATGCGTACGAGGAGGCTGGCTTTCAGCGTGCGAGCGGTAGTGTTCAGCATGCCGGATACGGCCAGACCGGCCTGTTCGTGAGTTGACAGGTCCGGACTTGTTGAGCAGTCGTCCGGCCCCGTAGAGCCTCTTTCTCTCAATGTTTCCGGGCGAGGCGCCACGGTTGGATGCGCGGGATTGGCACTTTTGCGTCAGCCGGCTTTTTTGGTCCGCAACGAGACCCGGACTTCGCGACTGCATCTTTTTAAATCAAAGGAATGAACTGGTGCTGCGAGAGAGGATTGAACTCTCGACCTCTCCCTTACCAAGGGAGTGCTCTACCACTGAGCTACCGCAGCCGCTGATGGCGGGGCTTCTGCCATATAGAACCGGCAAGCGCAAGGCGTCTGTGAAAGGCTTTGCCAGACAAGTTTCGCTGACATGGCGGCGCCACAATGCTAACTATCCCTTGAACGGCAGGCCCTGCCAGTTGCGGGCGGGACGGAACGATGGACGAGAAGACAATTCCACCGAAAAAGGCTGATCCGGAAAAAAAGGACGGGACTGACCGCAAGGACCGTCTGGCCGAGCAGCTGCGCGCCAATCTCATGAAGCGCAAGACGCAAGCGCGCTCGCGGCGCACCGGTGATCCTGACCAGCGGCCCGAAGGACTGCCGGCTGCTGAAAAAATGCACAAGGACTGACCGATATCAGCCACACTGGCCGGTCACCTTGGCCAAAGGGGCTCAGAAATCCTATTTCTTGAACCAAGCCGGCCAATGGTCTAGACGGGCCGATACTCAAACTGACGAAAACCGGCCTATCGGGCCGAGGGGACATTCTCTCATGGATCGCATCAGAATTGTCGGCGGCAACAAGCTCGCCGGAAGCATTCCGATTTCGGGCGCGAAAAACGCCGCTTTGCCGCTGATGATCGCCTCGCTGCTCACCGACGACACGCTGACGCTGGAAAACGTGCCGCATCTGGCCGATGTAGAGCAGCTGATCCGCATTCTCGGCAATCACGGCGTCGACTATTCGGTCAACGGCCGCCGCGAGAAGCAGAATGAGGGCTATTCGCGCACCATCAATTTCTCGGCCCGCAACATCGTCGACACGACCGCGCCTTACGAGCTGGTGTCGAAGATGCGGGCATCGTTCTGGGTGATCGGCCCGCTGCTGGCCCGCATGGGCGAGGCGAAAGTGTCGCTTCCCGGCGGTTGCGCCATCGGCACGCGGCCGGTCGACCTGTTCCTCGAGGGCTTGCAGGCGCTGGGCGCCGACATCGATGTCGACACCGGCTATGTGCTGGCCAAGACCAGGAACGGCCGCCTCGTCGGCAATCGCTATGTCTTCCCGAAAGTCTCCGTCGGCGCCACCCATGTGCTGATGATGGCGGCGGCGCTGGCCAAGGGCGAGACGGTGCTGGAAAACGCCGCCTGCGAGCCCGAAATCGTCAACCTCGCCGAATGCCT
The DNA here is from genome assembly GCF_057786095.1 of Mesorhizobium sp. P160219. NCBI lineage: Bacteria > Pseudomonadati > Pseudomonadota > Alphaproteobacteria > Hyphomicrobiales > Phyllobacteriaceae > Mesorhizobium > Mesorhizobium sp. P160219. Next base: position 2,219,274 of record NZ_JBYNWG010000001.1, on the reverse strand, counting down.
CAACGCCATGGGCGCCAGGATTTCCGGCGCCGGCACGCCTGTTATCACCATCGATGGCGTCGAGTCGCTGTCGGGCGCGCGCGTGCGCGTCATCCCCGACCGCATCGAGACGGGCACCTATGCCATGGCTGTGGCCATGACCGGCGGCGATGTCGTGCTCGAAGGCGCCCGCCCCGAGCTGCTGCAGACCGCGTTGGACGTGATTGCCCAGACCGGTACCGAGATCACGCCGACCAATTCCGGCATTCGCGTCCGGCGCAACGGCGCCGGCATTTCGCCGGTCGACGTAACGACGGCGCCGTTCCCGGCCTTCCCGACCGATCTGCAGGCGCAGTTCATGGGCCTGATGACCATGGCCAAGGGCAAGTCGCGCATCACCGAGACCATCTTTGAAAACCGCTTCATGCATGTGCAGGAACTGGCCCGGCTCGGCGCCCACATCACGCTGTCCGGCCAAACGGCGATCGTCGACGGCGTCTCCAAGCTGAAGGGCGCGCCCGTGATGGCGACCGATCTGCGCGCCTCGGTGTCGCTGGTCATCGCCGGTCTGGCGGCCGAAGGCGAAACGACGGTCAACCGCGTCTACCACCTCGACCGCGGTTTTGAGCGGCTGGAAGAAAAGCTGTCCAATTGCGGCGCGGTGATCGAGCGGATTTCGGCTTGACCGCACGGCAGTTGCTTCAGACAGACAGGCGTCTGGTGCTGCCTTCATTCGCTACCAACACTTCAAACCCGAGGCGCTAGCCTCGGGTTGAGTTTGTGTCGCGGTTGCACGGACCGGAAAGACCGCCTAACAGAAGGCTGAAACCAACTTTCAGGTGTGCATTCGGCATGGCAGCCCTCAAACTCATTGCGCTCGACGATCAGGATCTGAGCATCGTCTCGGCTCACGTCCAGGACGCCGTGATGAAGGTCTCGGATCTCGAATACCTGCCTTCGGCCAAGCGTTTCATATTGACCATGAACCGCTTCGTCTGGGAGGCGAAGTCCGGGCTGTTCAGCCAGCACAATGAGCGGCGCCAGGCGGTGTTGCATTTCGACCGCGTGCTCGGCGCCAAGACCAGCGGCATTGCCCGCGATCGGCCGGCCGAGGTGCTGTCGCTTCTGGCAATCAGCTTTATCGAAATCAGCAAGCCGGCCGGCATCGTCGAATTGGTCTTTTCCGGCGGCGGCGCGATCATGCTCGACGTCGAATGCATCGAGGCACGGCTTGCCGACATAGGCGGCGCCTGGGAAGCCACCTCGCGTCCGGTGCACAGGGTCTAGAGCATGATCCCAAAAAGTGGGTGCCGGTTTTTGTTGGACAAAACGGGAATCGTTTGTCCAGAGATCATGCTCCAACAAAGGGCTAGATCATGATGAGATTTCAAGCAAATCTCACCATGATCTAGACGCAGCCGATGGCCATTACGCTTATCCAATCCGATGCCGGTTTCGCGCAGCGTTTCGCCGCCTTCCTGACCACCAAGCGGGAAGTATCGGAGGACGTCGACACTGCCGTGCGTGCCATCATTGCGCGGGTTCGTGCCGAGGGCGACGCTGCCCTGGTCGACTACACGCTGAAATTCGACAAGGCCGACCTCAATAGCCTCGGCATCGCCGTGTCGAAGGACGACATCGCGCAGGCCTACAAAGACGCCGATCCGCAGACGGTCGATGCGCTCAAATTCGCGCGCGACCGCATCCGATCCCATCACGAGCGACAAATGCCCAAGGACGATCGCTATACCGATGCCGCCGGGGTCGAGTTGGGTTCGCGCTGGACGGCGATCGAGGCGGTCGGGCTCTATGTGCCGGGCGGCACGGCAAGCTATCCAAGCTCGGTGCTGATGAACGCCGTGCCGGCCAGGGTGGCGGGCGTCGAGCGCATCGTCATCGTCGTGCCGGCGCCGGGCGGCATCATCAATCCGCTGGTGCTGGTGGCCGCCGATATATCAGGCGTTTCAGAGATTTACCGCGTCGGCGGCGCGCAGGCGATCGCCGCTCTCGCCTATGGCACGCAGACGATCCGGCCGGTCGCCAAAATCGTCGGGCCCGGCAATGCCTATGTCGCCGCCGCCAAGCGCCAGGTGTTCGGCACGGTCGGCATCGACATGATTGCCGGACCGTCTGAAGTGCTGGTGGTGGCCGACGGCAGCAACGATCCCGACTGGATCGCCGCCGATCTTCTGGCGCAGGCCGAGCACGACGTGTCGGCGCAATCGATCCTGATCACCAACGATCCTGCGTTTGGAAAAGCAGTCGAACAGGCGGTCGAGCGCCAATTGCTGAGCCTGCCGCGCGCCGAGACGGCGGCTGCCAGCTGGCGCGATTTCGGCGCGGTGATCCTGGTGGAGACCATCGAAGCCGCGCTGCCGCTGGTCGACCGCATCGCCGCCGAACATGTGGAACTCGCCATCGACGATGCCGAGGGCTTCCTGGCCAGGATGCGCAATGCGGGCGCTGTGTTTCTGGGACGCCATACGCCCGAAGTCATCGGCGACTATGTCGGCGGCTCCAACCACGTGCTGCCGACGGCGCGTTCGGCGCGCTTCTCTTCGGGCCTGTCGGTGCTCGATTTCGTCAAGCGCACCTCGATCCTGAAGCTCGGGCCGGAGCAGCTGAGAGCACTTGCGCCGGCGGCGATTGCGCTGGCCAAGGCGGAAGGCCTCGACGCGCATGGCCGCTCCGTCGCCATCCGGCTGAACATGTAGGCGGCGATGGCGGACGGCGATCAAACCCGCGCAAGGCTGATCGATGTCGAGCTCGACGAGTCGATCGGCCGTTCGACGCCCGATGTCGAACATGAGCGCGCGGTGGCGATCTTCGACCTGATCGAAGAAAACAGCTTTCAGCCGGTCAATGATGACGGCGCCGGGCCTTATCGGCTGAAGCTCTCGCTGGCCGAATCCCGGCTGGTGTTTGCGGTCGCCCGCGAGGATGGTGCTGATGTCGTCACCCATATCCTGTCGCTGACGCCGCTCAGGCGCATCGTCAAGGACTACTACCTGATCTGCGAAAGCTATTACGACGCCATCCGCTCCTCGACGCCAAGCCATATCGAGGCGATCGACATGGGCCGGCGCGGCCTGCACAATGAAGGCTCGCAGACGTTGATGGACCGGCTGGCCGGCAAGATCGACATCGACTTCGACACGGCGAGGCGGCTGTTCACGCTGGTCTGCGTGCTGCACTGGCGGGGTTAGACCTGACTGGGGCGCCCCGCTCGATCCTGTTTTTGTGCGGCATGAACGCCGTGCGCTCACCGATGGCCGAGCAGCTGGCGCGGCGCATGCTGCCGCCGGCCACTTTCGTCGCCTCTGCCGGCGTGCACAGGGGCGAGCGCGATCCGTTCGTCGACGCGGTGCTGGCCGAAGAGGGCCTGACGCTAGGCGAGCGCCAGCCGCGCTCGATGGACGATCTCGAGGACGATTATTTCGACCTGATCGTCACCCTGGCGCCGGAAGCCCACCACGCCGCGCTCGAACTCACCCGCTCGCTTGCCGTCGACGTCGAATACTGGCCGATGCCGGATCCGACCGATGTCGGCGGCAGGCGCGAGCAGATCATGGCCAGCTATCGCGACGTGAGAGAACGGCTGAAAGCGCGCATCAGCCGACGTTTTCTGCTTCCGGAGGTAAAAAACGCGGCGGATTGATGCATGTCGCTCAAAAGCGGTCCCGGTTTTGAGACAACGACATGCATAAAACGAAAGCTTGGAGCGCGTCGCATATGACGCGATCTAAGCGTGTTCACAAGCGCACGATTATCATATAGGTTCCGCCGAAATTCCGGCCTGGGCGCTCCAGGGCGCCGGAACTGCAATCCAAGCAAAGGTATCGAATGCCGAAGGAAGAAGTCCTCGAGTTTCCGGGTGTCGTGACGGAATTGTTGCCCAACGCGATGTTCCGGGTGAAGCTCGAAAACGAACACGAGATCATCGCCCATACGGCTGGCCGCATGCGCAAGAACCGCATCCGTGTGCTGACCGGCGACAAGGTCCTGGTCGAGATGACGCCCTATGACCTGACCAAGGGCCGCATCACCTACCGTTTCAAGTAACAGTCCGGCGCGAACCGCGATGAGCATCCTGCAGAAGCTCGTGCTTGCCTCTGGTTCGCCGCGCCGGATCGAACTGTTGCAACAGGCCGGCGTCGAGCCGGACCGCGTGCTGCCAGCCGATGTCGACGAAACGCCGCTGCGCGCCGAACATCCGCGCTCGCTGGCCAAGCGGCTGTCGAAGGAAAAGGCCGAGAAGGCGCTGGCCTCGCTGAAAAGCGAGGAAGACTATGCGCCAAGTTTCGTGCTGGCCGCCGATACGGTGGTCGCGGTCGGACGCCGCATCCTGCCCAAGGCCGAGACGCTGGACGACGCCGCCAATTGCCTTGGACTGCTTTCGGGCCGTTCGCACCGGGTCTATTCCGGCATCTGCCTGATTACGCCGGGCGGCAAGCTGCGCCAAAGGCTGGTTGAATCCAGGGTACGCTTCAAGCGGCTTCCACGCGAGGAGATCGACGCCTATGTCGCCTCCGGCGAATGGCGCGGCAAGGCCGGCGGCTATGCCGTCCAGGGTCTCGCCGGTTCGTTCGTCGTCAAGCTGGTCGGCTCCTACACCAACATTGTCGGCCTGCCGCTCTACGAGACGGTGGCGCTGCTTTCGGGCGAAGGCTTCAAGGTCCACACCAGCTGGCATACCGCGCGGCCATGAGCCTGGACGATAAGGTCACACCACTGCGCCCGAAGCGCCCCTGCCCCGAATGCGGCAAGCCGTCGGCGCGCGAGACCTATCCGTTCTGCTCGAAGCGCTGCAAGGACATCGACCTCAACCGCTGGCTGAAGGGCGCCTATGTCATCACCGCGCGGGATGACGAGGACGAGAGCGACGAGCCGAAGTAGGGTTTGGGCGGTGCCGGCCGCGCAATTCCACTTCGCCGACCTTACGCAATTGCTGCTTTGCCGGCGTCGGTATTGTCTGCGACAATTGCCCCGGAAAATCAGCGCTTAGGCGCTGGACAGGCCGGATTCCCGTGCTATAACCCACGCGCTTTCAAGGGGTGCCCCACGGCGCTTTCCTGAAATCCGGTCAGGCGATGTCTCGTTTGCCGGCGAGGCCCAGATAGCTCAGTTGGTAGAGCAGCGGACTGAAAATCCGCGTGTCGGTGGTTCGAATCCGCCTCTGGGCACCATCTCTTTATGCTGATAAAGCAATTGGTTGGAACAAATCCTGGCAACTTGAATAGGCCGTTACATGTCGCGCCGTGTTGCAACTGGGTTGCATTGATTTTCAACGGTTTCCTGTGACAAGCGGCTAGTCGACGCGACATAGAATGCAACATGATCCACACGTCTCGGCCCGGAGGCACCGGTCTTGAAATTCGGTTGCGGCCGTCCCTGCCCTTCCCTTTTGGTACTGCGAAATCCTTGTCTGTAACGGCGTTGAGCCGCTCCCAAATACCGTTCCTGCTACGCTGTCCCGGTGCATACCGTAGCGTTGCGTTGCAAAAACCGTAGCAGTGTGTTCGCAACCTGTTCTGTCTCGAACTCCTAGTCTTTCTAGGCAAGATCGCCCGATAAAAAGGGCGCCAGACGGCGAGGCATTCGGCTGCGGGCCGCCCCTACGCGACGTCGGACCGACCTCGCGCGGAATGAGTGTGGTTGCGTGCTTCGGGCCGAGTCGAATAATCAGAGACAGGCTGAGAATGGTGTGGCTCAACAACAGCTAGGGCAACCGTGGAATGATTGGACTTTACGACGTATGGCCGGCGCTCCGTCTCCCGATGACGCGGCAAGCCTCAGCAAGTGGCGGGCGGCTCTACGTCGGAGAAATCAGTCCCCTAGGCGCCGCAAAGCATGAGTGACGTAGGGCGGTGGGGGTCCTGGCTTTCTCATTTTAGGCGCCGACTCACCTTCAGCCGCCCGAGCCTTCACCGCCGAGCGCTTACCCGCGAGCCGGCCGCCTCGACCTCCACCCGAACGGATGCAGGCTCAATTCGATGCAGCGACTCGGCGTCGTGAGTGCCCGCCCCTACGGCGGCGACGTGGTCGACGATGACGTAGGACCCACCAGGCCTCAGCCGATCGTAGACGTCTCGATTGAAGTCGGCCGCGGGCTTTCTTCTGAATTATCGCGGTGTGGAGATCGAGAGGCCACATCCGTCACGGTCAAGGGGCGTCTATACCCTGTCAGGCGAGCAGCCGATGAAAGGCGGTAAGCTAAAGAGGCGCGGGCTTGAAGCAGTTGTGGCATACGACCCGGGGGGCAGCGTGCAAGGACCAGCAGGATCCCCGACCGCAAGTGCGACGCGGCTCTATGCGGCCGCTGTTCAGCGGTCACTGCGCTCTCACCGTGGAAGCATTGAGGCTTCTCAACGAGGCCAGTCCCCCAACGACGGCAAAGGCAAGAGCCGTTAAATCACGCCTTGGCCAGCAGCAGATCCCGTCGGTATCTGCCGCAGCATTCGAAACCAGTCGTCGAACAAGGTTCCGCTTTTAGCATCGCTTCTTTGCCGCAATCACCACGAAGTCGCTTCCGATCGTACCGGCATCCATGAGTGCATCTTCAATCTTAAACAGCATGTCGAGAACCAGCATGGAGGACGCATCGTCTTCGCGGAAGTTTCCGGCGATGCCACTAAGCAGAAACTGCATAATTGTCCCGCCACACGCATTCATTGCGATGATGTCGAAATTGTCTGCGATAGCGGAAACGATGTCCTGCGACCGAATAGCTTCCGACGGATCGACACGCCGAACCTCGGCTGGATCCGGTATGGGTGCTTGAGTCGCCACTTGACCAAGGTTCGCAGGGATAAAACTCCGTCGATATTGGTGCGGGATCAAATGGAACGCATGTGAGATCGCCTCCCGTTGGGCAGGCGGAAAGCCGAAATGGTTCGCTCCGACATACTCGTTGACGAACAGCAGACCACCCGGCTTGAGGCTATTGTGGACACGTTCGAGCACGCGCTCAAGCGCTTGGATATGGTGAAGTGATCCGTTGAACCAAGCGGCATCATACACTCCCTGCTCTAGGCCCGCCGTTTCGATGTCTGCGCAGCGATAGTGGATGCCGGTGAACCCTTCTTGACGTGCTGCCAATATTGCACCCTGGATTGCCGCTGGCGCGATATCGAACGCATCGCACATTATACTGGCGTCAATTCGCATGAAGTGCCGCTCAAGGTCGCCGTAACCGCAGCCGATGCTAAGCATGCGAAGGTCGTGACCTTGCGGGGCGAATGACCCAAGGCAATACTCTACCCACGACCCATAATTCCCGCCGGCGCAAGCGCGACGCTGGTGACGCGCCATGACGGCTGGGACAGCAAGCCAGTAGACATTCGCCGAGAACTCGTCAGATCCGCTGCTTATATCAGACCAGCGCTCCGCGACGCGCGTTTTGTCGTCGTTAGTCATAGCGCCTTCTATCGGCATGCTAAGCTTTCTCCATCCTGTCATCCTGAATTTCGGCGTAGCCTGCTTCCACCGGCAATTGCGTTCAACCGGTATCTTAGCGTATCTCCCTCAATGGGGAACACTGGCGCCGCCAGCGTGGGATCAGGAGCTCTGATGTCGTCGCGTAAAGAGGCAGGACAGAAGCCACACGCTCCCATGAATAGTGAGACCTATTGGTCGCGCCGCTTCGAAACCGACTGGGTTGTCAATCGAGGTCGGGAGCAGTCGGTTTTCTTTGGCCGGATCATTCTCGATCATCTGCCGGAATGGCTGACCCGTTCGCTGCGTGATGAGCGCTGGACGATCTGCGATTGGGGGTGCGCTCTGGGCGACGGTACGGACCTCCTGGCTCAAGTGTTCCCAGGCCCGGTCACAGGGATCGATTTCGCCGAACCCGCGATTGCCTCGGCGCGCGCGACATTTAGCAAGCCGCATTTTTTGCGGGTCGACCTTTTTCGCGAACTGTTCGCTGAGCGTTTCGATGTGGTTGTCTCCTCCAACACCCTTGAGCACTTCGACGATCCTGTGGCCGTCCTCGAGCGTCTCGGGGAAATGGCAACCGAAGCTCTTGTGATCCTCGTCCCCTTCCGAGAGTATTTGAGGTTAGACGAGCACAAAAGTACGTTCGATCCCTCGAACATCCCGGCAACGCTTGCAGGCGGGGAACTAGTGCTGGCTACCTCGAAAGTTGTCGACGCTCGAGCGATGGAGCCGACGTATTGGGCAGGCGAGCAAATCCTTCTCGTTTATGCCCGAACACAACGTATCGCCGAGCGTGAATTTCGCCTCAGTGACCTCACGTTCGAGCATTGTCCGTCCGCCCCGATCGCGCGTAGGCAGATCGAAACTGAGGACGAGGCGCGGGCCAGGAGCTTCATGGACGAACGCGCGCGTTGGAACGTCGAGGTCGCCAGGCTGGCCAGGGAACTCAGCGACGTCAGGATCGAACACGCGGAAGCCGAAGTGGTTCATTCGGCGACCAAGCGTCGAATAGTTGAACTGTCGGAGGAAGTCGGGGCGGCGAACACACGAAGCCTTGAGACCGAGCGTATCCGCACGGCCTTGGCTGATGAGGTGGCGCGGCTCAACAACTCACTATCGGCTGAACGTCATGCCACCAATGTCGAACGGGTCAAAGTCGCCGAGCTTCTCGCAGCCGCCAACCTGGCTGCCCTTGATCACTCGCGGCAGATCCGGGCGCTAGATGAGGAGTTTCGGGTCGGTCGCAAATCCTTCCTTGCCAATGCAACACAAGGCCAGGAGTGGAGCAATTCCGCCAAAGACGAGGAGATCGCGACACTGCGAACTCTCCTCCAGGCGCGCGATGATGGTATCGCCTGGCTGCAGGGCGAGATACAAGTCCTAGCCGGCGAGTACGAGCGGCGACGTACCAGCTTCCGCATTCTCCTGGCTGACCTGATCATCCTGATCCGGCGTAGATGGCCCTGGCTCCGGGGCATCGGAAAGGTCCTCCTACCGCGTCCTCTACGTTTCAGGATATTATCCCGGGCGAATTCCTCGCCACTCCTGACGCTCGTAAATCGCGCCGGTGGTCAACCGCGGGCCGTCATGGCTCCAAGTGTTGCCAGGGCCGGGACACCGGGCGCGCCCGCGCCAGGAGCGGAGCACGCCGGCCTCCTAGACATAGTATGCTTCGCCAACATCGCTTGGTCAGCGCGTTACCAGCGTCCTCAGCAGCTAATGTCGAACCTCGCTGCCCGCGGCTACCGCGTGTTCTATATCGTACCCTCGCGCACGCCTCCATCGGGCCGGGATTACGACCTCATGGAGGTTGCGAACGGCGTCTTCGAGGTCTCATTGCGAGCCGACGGAGTGCAGGATTTCTACAGCAAATCTATGAGCCGTGGGAATCAGACAGCCTTCGGGGAAGCGATGTCGGAGCTCGCGCGCGATCTCAGGATTAAAACTGCGGTCACCGTCGTCCACCTCACATACTGGACGCCGCTAGCACTTGCGTTGCGGACGTCCCGCGGGTGGCACGTGCAGTACGATTGCATGGACGAGTGGGACAATTTCCCGAACATCGGCCGCGACCTCCTCCATGACGAGGAGACGCTGGTTCGTGAAGCCGACCTCGTGACCGTCACAGCCGCCCTGCTACAGGATAAGTGGCAATCCAAGGCGCGCCGTTGCGCCCTCGTTCGCAATGGGGTGGACTACGCGTTCTTCCAAGAGCGGTGCGTTCCGAATGATCTCTTGGCAAGCATGAAGGCTCCGATCATCGGCTACTATGGTGCGCTCGCCGAATGGCTCGATTTCGAGCTAATCGCTGCCGTGGCCCGCCAGCGTCCCGATTGGTCCTTCGTTTTGATCGGCGATGATTTCTCCACTGACCTGGCCGGCCTCGACAGCCTTCCAAATGTGCATCTGCTTGGACTGCGTCCCTATAGTGAGATGCCTCAATACCTCTACTGGTTCGACGCATGTTTGATTCCGTTCCGGGTTTACAACGTCACGCATGCGGTCGACCCGGTGAAGTTCTATGAATACATGAGCGCCGGAAAGCCTGTAATCGCGACGCCGACTGCTGAACTCCAAGTCTACAAGGACTATCTCTCATTCGCGGCCACTCCTGATGAGACAGTGCAGGCCATAGAAGCAGCGCTTGCCGATAGTGACCAGGCACTGTCCCGCCGCCGACGGGAACTGGCGAAAGCTAATGACTGGTCCGAGCGGGTGGACGCCACGCTCACGGCCCTCCGTCACGGCTTTCCAGTGGTGTCAATCATTGTTGTTACGTACAACAACATCGATCTCACTAAGGCCTGCATCGACAGCCTGATCCGGAATACCACTTACCCGAATTACGAGATCATCGTGGTCGACAACGCATCGGAAGACGGAACGCAGTCTTACCTACGGCAACTATCCGGCTTGGAGCTGCCCGTCAGGATCGAGCTCAATCGGGATAACCGCGGGTTCGCTGCCGCAAACAACCAAGGCCTACGTATAGCGACTGGCGACGTACTTGTTCTTCTGAATAACGACACCCTCGTGCCGAAGGGATGGCTCGACCCCCTCATTCGTTACCTGGAAAATCCATCTGTCGGCCTTGTCGGTCCTGTCACCAACGAGATCGGCAACGAAGCGAAAATCTCGGTGGATTATGTAGACACGGAAGGCATGGAGGCGTTTGCAGATAAGAATGCGGCTCGTCACGCCGGTCAATCCTTCGACATTCCAATGTTAGCGATGTTCTGCGTCGCGATGCGTCGTGACACGATGGAGGCTGTGGGACCACTCGACGAGGCATTCGGGCTGGGGCTATTCGAGGACGACGATTATTCACGCCGCATTCATGAAAAGGGCTTGCGCACAATCTGTGCCGAAGACGCCTTCGTTCACCATATTGGTGGGGCAAGCTTCACCAAGCTCCCACAGGCGGAATACGCCGAGCTCTGGCAGCGCAATCAAGCCCAGTTTGAAAGTAAATGGGGCGGGTGGACGCCTCACCGCCACCGTGATGTTTAAGAAAATAATTGGCGGGGTGTTGCGGCAGGAACAAATGGCCAAGATTTTATGCGTTATCGGGTCTCAGGACTGGCAATCTCCAGCACCCATTTCCGGAGGAGTAACCGAATGGCCACTTCGATAGTGGCGACTGTGCATTTCGCACCAACTGAGAAGGCTCAACGTCGCGCTACTGAACCAAGGGGTTGGGAGTTCGGCCATCAGCTTCCTGTTGCTGACGTCGGTCGCCTTATTGAGAAGGGGTATTGCTTGGCTGTCAGGCGCCTCGGCCTATTCGCGCTAGCAGGCTGTTGAAGAAGTACTGGCGCGGGTGTTTGGAGCGTGATTCACTGCTCCCCGGATGATTTGGGGATCAGTGGATGCGCGGTTCGGACGAACGGACAGGCTCTCTGTTTTCGTATATCGACCTTGAAGCGCGGGTTCGCCGCGACCATCCGCTGCGGGTGATACAGGAGATCGTGAACGCGGCTCTCGTTGCGATGGACGGCGATTTTGCTGTGCTTTATCCGCCTGGGCTCGGCCGCCCGTCGATCGCACTTGAACGGTTGCTGCGTGCGATGCTGTTGCAGGCTTTCTACGGTATTCGCTCGGAGCGTCAGTTGATGGAGCGGATGGAGTTTGATCTCCTGTTTCGCTGGTTCGTGGGTCTTGGTGTTGATGATCCGGCCTGGGACCATTCGAGCTTCACCAAGAACCGGGATCGGCTGTTGGAAGGTGAGATCGCGGCAAAGTTTCTACGCGCGGTGCTTGCGCAGCCAAGGGTGAAGCGGCTTTTGTCGTCGGATCACTTCTCGGTGGATGGGACGCTCATCGAAGCCTGGGCTTCGATCAAGAGCTTCCGCCGCAAGGATGGGGACGACAACAATTCCGATGGAACGGGGCGTAACGCCGAGCGCGGCTTTCATAATGAGAAGCGCTCCAACGACACACACCAGAGCACGAGCGACCCGCAAGCACGGCTCTATAAGAAGGGCGATGGGCAACCGGCAAGGCTCTGCTACATGGGGCATGCGCTGATGGAGAACCGTCATGGGCTAGCGGTTGACGGCGGCGTCACCCATGCGACAGGTACGGCTGAGCGGGAGGCCGCGCTTGCCATGGTGGAACGCCGGCCATCACGGCGGCGCATCACGCTGGGTGCCGACAAGGCGTATGACGTGCGCGCTTTCATCCGGGATCTGCGTGAGCGCAAGGTCACGCCGCACATCGCCGTCGACGGCCATTTGAGCAAAACCGGCAAGCCGCGCGTGACGGCCATCGATGATCGCACGAAGCGCCATCCGGGCTATGATGTCAGCCAGCGCTGCCGCAAGCAGATCGGGGAGGTGTTTGGTTGGATCAAGGCCTCGGCCGGCATGGCCAAGGTCAAGCTGCGAGGGTGCGCCCGTGTGGGCGCGGCCTTCACCTTGAACCTGGCGGCCTACAATCTGATCCGCTTGCCCAAGCTGTTGGCAGCGCCGGCATGAGCGTCATCGGTCGCTGGCGGATCGTCGCGATGCCCGACTATGTCGGGGACCATCGCGACATGATGGAGCCCGCCTACATTGAGTTCGCGGCCAATGGCTCCGGCGAATTCGCCTTCGGCTGCGTCACTGGGCAGATATTCGGCGCGGGCGACGGCAACAATGTCGCCTTCTTCTGGCAAGGCAATGACGAAATGGACGAAGCCCAGGGCAATGGCTGGGCTGAAATTCAACCAGACGGCTCTATCAACGGACAGATCTGCTTCCATGGCGGCGACGAAGCAGACTTCATCGCTCGCAAATGGACTTCTTCAACAGCCTGCTAGGGCTTTGCACCCCCCTTCCGGACACTAAGAATAGCTCGTACAGTCTAGCATTCCTCAGCCCATCGACTGTGGGACCGGTATGGTGGAACAGCAGACGACCCGCCGGCTTTCGGCCATTCTAGCAGCCGACGTTGTCGGGTACTCCAGCATGATCGGAACCGACGAGGCCGGAACAGTGGCGGCGCTGCGGGAGGTTTGGCGAGAAACTTTCAACCCCGCTGTCACCGCGCGTCACGGCCGCATTGTAAAGATGATGGGCGACGGAGCGCTGGTCGAATTTCCAAGTGTAGTGGGTGCGGTCGAATGCGCAGCGGCGATCCAGCGAGCGATGGTTGAGCGAAATCTCGTCTCCACTCCCTCAATTCAATTTCGCATCGGCATTAATCTTGGCGACGTCATAGTAGAGGGCGATGACATTTTCGGTGACGGCGTGAACATCGCCGCGCGGATCGAGGCTATCGCCAAGCCCGGTGGCGTGTCGGTGTCCGCTTCTGTTCGGGAAAATGTCGGCAACAAGCTCGAATTGGCATTCGAAGATACCGGCGAGCACAGCCTTAAGAATATCGAGCAACCGATACAGGTCTACAATGTCCTTTTGGACAGCACGTTGCCCAAGGGCGCCGCCAGCGCGCGCGCTTCGGAAACGCGGACCAAAGGCAGCATAGCCGTGCTGCCTTTCTCCAACATGGGAGGAGATCCGGAGCAGGATTATTTTGCTGAAGGCATCGCGGAAGACATTCTGACCGAACTTTCGCGCTTCAGAAACCTGTTCGTGATTGCCCGGAATTCATCGTTCTCGTTCAAGGGTAAGGACGTTGGTACTCAGGAGATCGGAAAGGCACTGAATGTCGAATATATCGTAGCTGGCGGCGTGAGGCGCATCGGCAAACGGGTCCGCGTGGCGGCACAACTTATCCACAGCACTACTGGTCAGGAACTTTGGGCCGAACGCTATGATCGCGAAGTTGAAGATATCTTCGTCGTCCAAGACGAAGTTGTCCGGACCATCGTTGTCACGCTCGAATCGCGCCTTCAATTGGCCATTGCCAATGATGCGAGCAAGCGGAATCTCCCGAGCCTGGCGGCCTATGAATGCGTTCAATTGGCAAAAAAGTATGTTGCCCTGCATGATGCTGCACGAGCAATGCCATTTGTAGAGAGGGCTCTCCAGCTAGATGCTGAATACGCCGTTGCTTATGCTATGCGAGCCGCGACGTTCTACGTGCAGTACCTCGAAAACGCGCAAGCGAATACGCTCGACGAAATGGCGGCGGCCTCTCGAACCGCCATCGCTTTGGATGAAGGTGATTCCATAGGGCATGCGCTACTCGGAATGGCCCTGATTCTCAAAGGGCAATACGAGTTGGCAGCGTCTCATCTGGAACGGGCCATCAGCCTAAATCCGGCCAATTCTGTCGCCGTCGCGTATCAGGCAGAGTTGCTCTTGCGAAACGGTGACTTCGCCATAGCGCTCAAGACGATGGATGAGTTGCTTCAGCGCGATCCAATTCCGGCTACATGGCATTGGGAAATCAGGGGCATGGCTCTACTAATGCTGCGACGATATCAAGAAGCGATCTTGGCATTTTCTCGGCAGATCCATCCATTTTGGTACATTCATGGCGACCTAGCGATGTGCCATGCGCGCCTCGGTCACCTGGGTGAGGCGAAGGCGGAGGTTGAGAAGCTCATATCGGCAATGCCCGATATAACGATCAGCCGGTATGTCGAAATCGACCCATATAGAAATCAGCAGGATCGCGACTTCATCGTAGAGAGCCTTCGGCTGGCTGGGCTGCCCGAGTAGCGATGCCAGATTAGCGCTCGCGCGCTGGATTGCCGACCGCCCCGCAAGCCTTGACGGGCGCAACCGGCCCCACAGGACCGACAGGAGCTACCGGTCCCGTCGGCGTGACGTTTGTGGCGACGCGGACGGCACTGAAGGCCGTCAACACCGGTACCACGATTCAGGTCTATCTGACCGAAGTCGGCCGCGAGGGTCGATTGAGGACGCTCTGCGCACCCACGGCCTCATCAACTAGGCCATTCCAACCAACGACAGGGCCTTTCGCTTGACGCGGCTTGCCAGAAGCAGCGCCACAGCTTTTGTTGACAGGATCGGTGGATGCACGGGTACCTCGATATGGACGGGTACCTCGATATAGATGGTCCTCGCCGGCATAGGCGGATTCCCGCTGCCAAACAGTTCTTGAGCCAACTCCGCGATCTGCCGTTGCGACAGTTCCAACCGCTTGGCATCGAAATCAGCCGATGACATCTTCGCAACCGGCGCGACCTTAAGCTGGACGATGAACTCGGATCCGTGGCTTTCCTCGAGACTTGTAATAGCTAGGCTGATCAGGCCCATTTGGCGCAGTTCAAGGACCAGCAATTCGAATGAAGCCGGAGTGAAGAACCAGGCGTGAGCATCGACATAGGGGCCATCGAGATTGGCGATGTCGGCCTGATAACATCCCCACGCATGGTCAAAATTCCCGGTAAAGCTCAGCGGCGCCTTCGACCCTGCAAGCCAAGAGCCCACGCCGTTTCTGTTAACGGAGCAGGCGCGGGCCTCAAAGAGAGTTTCCGGTGTGTGGCGGGTCCGCTTCTCTCGGTAGGCCGTCAGCACTTCGCGGATGCCGGTCGCCGGCTTCAGGACATCGAAGCACTTGCGCATGTCAGGTACGGCGAGAGAGACAATGCCCCCTGGCCGCAGAAGGCGTGATACCTGTTGCAAGAAGCTGACCAAATCGGGCGTGTGTTCAATGACGTGGCTGGCAATGAAAAAGTCGTAGCCGCCCGGCTTTCTAGAGAGTGCTAATGTATCTAGCGGCTCGCCTGACCAGACGATGTCGACATCTTCAATTTGATCGGCTCGCTTGCGTATGGCTTCGACTTTGTGATTGCGGGCCGCTGCGCGCAACGCTTCCCCATCCTGAAAATCGATTACCGTTGTTTTCCAGCCGTGGGCCTTCGGCGCAACGGGACTATAGAAAGGGCCGATCTCGACGCCGACCATAGTGCTCTTGTCGAGATTCCGCAGAAGCTCATCAAATCTCATCATGTTATCGCCACAACCTGATTGGTGTGGCGTTCTGTTCTCGTCATGATCAACCGTCGCGCCGGCTTTTCGATGCCGTAGTAGGTCAATGTAGCTGCCACGAGCGTACCGGCGAGGACCAATGAAGTGTAGAGGGCAGGATGTTCCGCGTAGCTGATCCAGCGTGACAACTGCGCCATGACAGGCCAGTGCAGCAGATAGATCGAATAGGATATTTCGCCTAAGTAACGCGCGGGGCGGCTGCCAAGCGTCCTGGTTGCCAAGGGGGCCGAGATTGCGGTTTGTACGAGAAGGGCGACTGCAGCGAAATTCAGAGGGGATTTCCAGAAATCGAAAAAGTCTATGCCGAGTCGTTTCGACACTGCTGGCATTGCGGCAAAAAATAGGGCGACGGCTACGGCAAAGCTGGCGTTTGATGACGTGCGCGGCAGCAGCGAAACGCCAAGCCCGACCATAAAGTACGAGACGAAAAAGAGCCGCCCGCCGAAGGTATCGGACATTATCACCAGCAGGGGGATCGCCGTTAGCAGCATTAGGATCGATGCTAGCCTGTTGATCGAGAACATCAGCCAGATGAGGCCGAAAAGAGCGTAGAATTGAACCTCGATCGGGACCGTCCACAAGACGCTCGTCGCCTGAAAGAAGGTCAGGTGGGCTGCCAGGTTGGAGTGGTCGACGGCATAAAGAACAGGGGTTCCCGTGAAGTTCATTATGACGAACGAAGCCAAAACTACCGCGAGATACATCGGAAACACCCGAGCGATCCGACGTCTGTAAAAGCCAGCCACTTCCGCCCCGCTGAACGGCAAGTTCAGGTACAGCATTCCCATAAGAAAACCGGAAAGGCAGAAGAAAAGTTGAACCCCGACCTGCGCACCACCGTCGCCGAAGACTCCAGGAAGGAAGCCGAGCACATTGCACACGTGGCCGGCGACCACCAACAGCGCAGCAAAGCCGCGCAGACCGTCAAGATTTTCTAGCCTTCCCATGCGTGTTACGTGCCCTGAATGGCGGTAACATGCCACAGGGTATAGGGATTACTTCGCTGATTTCAGGTTAGGCCGGCAAAAAGGTCACACAGAAGCTGACTAGGTAAGCCGGGTCACCGGCTTTTGGCTAGCCGCATCCACCGCAACTTCCGTTCGAGAGGATCGGAGGCGTGACGTAAACCGGGACTTCCACCACGATCGGTGTGTGTGTGTCTTAAGGCTCGGCATAAGAACGTATAGAGAACAAGGTTCTTGATCGTCAAGCCGATTTGTGGAATCCTTTCAACATGAGCGACGAACCATCACGGCTTGCCGAAGGCATTACAGCGCCCCCGCGCGATCGACGACGCGTCGACAATCATGCGTGCGAGCACCCCGGTTGCGGCAAGGATGCTGGGTTTGGCTTTGCTAAGCCGCGTCAGCCTTCGCACTGGTTCTGCCTGACGCACCGCGACAACGGCGAGCGATACCTGTAGGCAGGTGAATATCGGCATGACATACGGCGACTACGCGTGGACGTGTGGCAACTTCACCGCAGGCTTGCGCACGTAGGGTTGGTTCATTAGAGAGGTCTCAAAGACAAGGGACCAACACATGACCGACGAAGACAACCAAGTTGTCGAACTGGCGGAACTTACAGCGGACGTCGTTTCCGCATACGTAGCCAATAACCCACTACCGGTTGCCAACTTGCCCTACCTGATTGCATCTGTGCACGCTTCATTGTCAGGTTTGAGCAGCCAGATCGCACCGGCTGCAAAAGAGCCTGTGCCTGCGGCAAATCCAAAAAAGTCTGTGTTCCCGGATTACATCATCAGCCTGGAAGACGGCCGGAAATTCCAGTCTATGAAACGTCACCTTGGCCTGCTTGGCATGACACCCGACGAATACCGTGAGAAGTGGGGCTTGTCTCACGATTACCCCATGGTCGCGCCGAACTACGCCGCGAAGCGATCGGCCCTTGCGAAGGCGTCTGGTCTAGGTCGGAAGGCTGAGGTTAAGGCGCCGGCGAAACGGGCGAAGAAGGCGTAGTCCGAACCCCACATGACGCAACGTCAAGAATCAGCTATCGAAACCCGGATACCGAAGGCACCGAGCTTGCAAACTCGGCCGCCGCTGAAGATGAGGCGGCAAGGGCACTGTTTGAAATCGCAAAAGAACAGATGGGCGGCACATTCCGCCAAGTCGCCTTCCAAGTTCATGACGGCACCAGCATTTCGCTGTTTGAGGTGAAAGTCACGTGTGAGGTGACGCGGGCTGCACATTCCGATGACAGACCGTTGGAAGCCTGACGATTCATACCTCGAAAGCGCTCGCCGGAACCAACGCCGGGCGGTTGGCGAACTCAACTCCCTACGTACGACCATCGACGAGACACGCCGCGTCCTAGCTGCGTCACGGAAGCTCTTGGAACAGATGGCCGAACGCGAAGACCCCCAGCCGCCAGGTTAAGGCGCCTTCTATTGGAATCCGCTCATCTTGACGCGAGAGCTGGCAGGTCCATCAACCGGCTACCCGCAGAAGCAGTGCGACACCGATCCCATAAGGGATCAGCAGTGCCGCCAAGGCGACCCACAGGCCCGGATCGGCGAATACCTGCATCTGGCTGCGAAGCTGTTCCATTGCACCCAACGGCGAAAGGCCCGCTGTGTTCCAAAACTGAAAAGGCCGGCGCACTCAAGCGGTCGACGGGCATCAGGTTCCATTGCTAGATCACCAGCAAGCGCGCTCCCCTACAGCGGAACCTGACGGCCATACGACCGTTATTCGAAAGGACAACGAAAGGAGATCGCCATCATGGACTGGAACCGTGTCGAAGGAAATTGGAAGCAATTCAAAGGTAAGGTCAAGGAGCAATGGGGCAAGCTCACTGATGATGATCTCGACCGCATAGCCGGCAACCGCGATCAGCTCGAAGGTACGATCCAGGAACGCTACGGCATTGAGAAGGATCGCGTGCGGCGAGACGTCGACGACTGGTATGGTCGGCAAGACTCGTAGGATACCACAGTTGAACCTTTTCAAATAAAGGGCGCGTCACGAACCGCGCCCTTTTCGCGTTATGGCATCCGTGTGCCGTTCGGCTCGGCCTTGAACAAGCGATTTTTGGGAACGTGTCGGCTTCCAGCCGCGTTGATCTCCACAATGGAGGTCGTAGCAATGTCCATCCACAAAGAAGACTATCGAACGAACAAGGCTGACTACCTGATAGCGAAAAGGCCAGATCTGGTTGAGAAGACCAAGCCGAAAAAGAAGACGTTGCGGCGTGACGATCAGCGTTCCGCAAAGTTATTGGAAAACCCTGCCGCGTTACCCGAGAGGCCGGCCTCACGCCGTTAGAAATCGCAGAAGGTCAAGAGGAACATTTTAGCGATATTGAATGTTCGACTGTTTATGGACAGCCGAACCGTACTCTCAGCAGATCAATCTAAAGCAGCACGAGCCCTACTGAACTGGTCGCGTGTGCGACTTGCCGCAAAGGCCAATCTTAGCGAAATGGTGATCAGCGATCTTGAGAACGAATTCAGGAGACCGCGTCCCCACAACCTCGCCGCCATCCGCAAAGCGTTTGAGGATGCCGGAATCGTCTTCACCGTCGAAGGCACTCCATCGCTAGCCCGCTCAGAAGGTGATAGCGGCCTAGCCGCTGATAATAGACAGTGGCGCCGCCGGGAGAAAAAAGCATAAGGGGAAAAGCCCGGGTACACTCCGCAACCCGATCTCTAAAGCGGCCGCTGACAAGGGCGGTTGTTCACTGACTTTGTTCCGGCGCTCACCTTTCTAAGGTGCCGCTCGAATATGGCCAGCTTCTCTTCGTAGCCGAGCCGCACTTTGGACCTGCTGCTATCGCATTTGAAACCGGCAATCGTTTTGAGCCAGGATCCTCTTCTCACCATTGGGCACGAACAGGACGGGCATTGGAATTCTATAGCTACGTCGCGCAGTTCATTTGATAGAGGCACTGTGCATGTTCTCCTCAGTGGCACGGCCACTGCAACAAAGTGGAAGGAGAAATGTTTCGCGGCTCGGCCATTTACGCGAAGGAATCAGACCTAAGTCCAAATGTTGACGGGGGCAGGCAAGCTGTTCCTTGCCCCTCGATCCGTCGCCGTGGCCTCTCACCATACTCGGCCGCAGCTCAAACGCTCGTATCACCGGCCAGAACGCGCAGTTCAGCCAGTGGAATGGCACAGGACCGGCAAAGCCGCGCGACCGGTTAAGTTAAATCCGCACGAACTTGTCGAGATTCAGACGGATTCCGTTGGCCTTCCGCAAAGGCCAGGGCATAGGATTCAAGCTCGAATGATCGGCTGTCTTCCTTCCCCTTCTCTACCACGCGGACGAACCATTCTCCGCAGGCTTCGACCACCTCAACCACTGTCTGAGTTTCGGTGTTTTGAACTGTGCCGCCCATCGCAATTGCCTCCACCGCCAAACGGGACAATTAATGGATTTATAAGACCTGGGGAATCGATCTTTCAAGCTGGAATCCGCATTAGCGCTGGATGTTGCATCGCGGCGCGGAGGGGTTTTATTAGCTCCCCCTCATCTTGACGCCGGCGCCGGCTGCTCCAAAGTCTTGGGCATCGCTCGGGGAAGTATCAAAGTTGGCGACGAGGTCGCAGTCACGGCGATTGTGCGCGGCCGGGTGACGCCCGATCGCATGAGCGTGACGACCCCCTCCTACGACTTCCCGCATTCTGTTGTCGATTCGACTTGGAAGACTGTGATTGGCCAGCATATGGAATTGATCGGCCCTGTCACACGCATCGACGGGGACAAGGTAACCGTCAGCCTCCGGCCATTGGTGACTGTCGAGGCCGAGCACGTGCGCCTTGTCGAAAGACATGTGGCACTTCCACGCGGGCGAAAAAAGTCGCTGGTTGACAAGGCTTAAACTTCGTTGCCGACCCCAGGAACAGCCCACTGAAACTTTCTCCTTCACATCGGCTCTGGTCGCCTCCCGCTAGCTGCCGGCGCGTTGCGATATCGGCACAGTAGACGGGTTGGCATTTTCCGAACTTTCCGCCATGTCGTCGCGATGACGTTGGCGAAGGCGCTTCAGCAGATCGCGTGAGGCTTGAATCGCCCTGCGCGATTGATCCATGTTCTGACGAAACGTGGCGCGTTCCTCCATGGACTTCTGCCACTTCAGCAAGGTGGCCGTAGTCGCAGTAGCGGCTTGAGCGATTTCTATGGGCGTTGCAACCATCGCATCCTCCTAAAAAGGCAATGGTAAACGCCAAATATTGCCGGCGAGCGGAGGCAATTCACAGCTGTCCTACCAGCAATTCACCCCCCAGAACGGCGATGTCGAGCGGGCAGAGGGGGTGATAAAACGACGTCTTCCTGCTGCTGGAACTGGCTCCCCTTTTTGGCCAGTCGCTTGCGCCTCCGTTCCCGGAGGGCTGTCATGCCATAGCGAGTGATGCCGTACAACAACAGGCCAAAAATCAGCCCGAGTGGCACCGCACCGCACAGCATGGGCTTTAAGACCGGTGCCCACAATTGCGAAATTGAAAGGGTCTTCAACATCTCACTCAGATGGGCTGGCCGTTCGTAACTTTGCACGTGGACGTGCAACATGATCTTGCCGGTCTCCCAAGACGCTCCCACTACAAACGGGAGGGTCAGCGGGTTGCCAAAGACAAATGTTCCCAACCCTGCCGCCACCATGTTTCCTGAAATTAGCCAGCACACGATGGCGGCAATGGCGAAATGGGATCCTAGCGGAAAGAAAGACGCGAAAACCCCAGCCGCCACCCCAGCCGCGACGGCGTTTGGAGTGGCGTTCAGACGGAGAATGCGCTTTGAGACATACTGAAACGATCGCGAGAAGGAGCGGCGCGGCCACATGTAAATGCGCAATCGCCCGAAGAGACCATCAGGATTTCGCCGTCTAAAGAGCACTCTCTTGCCCACTTCAAACGCGGTCGGTTGAACGGATGGACCTCGTCTTGAAAAAAACGCAGCCTGTGCTGCTTTGTTCCGAATGGTTCCTTCGGCTACGAACGCCCTATGTGCCGGAACTTTACTGGTGTTTGGCACGTTTTCCCGTCGAACCAATTGCGGTTCCAGGAAAAGGGAAAATATGGAAGATCCAGGTGTGGGTTGGATAGCAGCGATCGTCATCGGCGGTATCGCCGGCTGGCTTGCCGAGATGTTCATGAAAAGCAACATGGGCGTGCTTATGAACATCATCTTGGGAATCGTCGGCGCTATCGTCGCCAATGTCCTTCTAGGGCTGCTGGGCGTTTCGTTGGCCGGCTGGCTCGGCTATCTTGTCGCCGGCTTCATCGGCGCGTGTATTTTGATTGCCGTGGCGCGAATGATTAAACGCTGAGCCTACAATCGAGTTGTGCACATCAGTATCGATAGGGGCGCGTGATCCTTAGGACCACGCGCCTTTCTTCAGAGCGGAAAATCGAGATCAAGCTGGTCGCGTCGCCGGAGCCTGTCCGCTGTACTTGTTGAGGTGCCGGAGTAGCAGTCTGACGTTGCGATTGTTCGCCTTGAAATAGACGTCGAAGATCGAGCCGAGAATTGGGACACTTCCTACGAGCGTATCCAGCAGCACGTTGCCTAGCATGCGAGCGACCAACCCATTTCCGGCACCGACGTTTCGAGCTCGCAAGACGATGTAGGCCGGGACAATGCCCGTCGCCGCATCTCCGAGTACGGGGACCAGACCTACGAGCGCATCCAGTCCAAAACGAATTGATGTGCCTGGAATGCGCCAGCGGGAATCGAGTAGCGCGGCCAATAGATCCAACTCGGCAAGTGCGTTTGCTGTATCACCACCGTGACCGCCCTGCCCGATCATGCCAATTCGCGCGCCAGTACGATTTAGTATCTCTCCCTGATGGATAGCCGTCACCTTAGATATCGCTTTGACCGCCTGAATTCGCTTGCGTCCTGTGCGATGGCACGTCGTCGAGCAAGGTCGTCTCACCGGAGCTTTTCGGCGCCTCAACGGGCAATTCACCAGTAGGCGTCATTTTGCTGACGGCCTCAGGCAAATCTCGCGTGATCCGGCTTATGAGCTCCTCGCGCGAAAGGCCGGTCTGCATCGAGAGGGAAGTCAGGGTGTCTTCGTCTATGGCTGCTTCCACCTCGCTTGGCTGGATCGGCTCGTTCGGCCCGGTGCCTACCCACGAATTGACCTTCGATCCGGCGCCTGCCCCTCTGAACCGGTCGAGAATATCGCCAAGCGCGGTCCCCGAAACGCCTTTTGAAAGCTGATCTAGAATCCCGCCTTGCGGATCATTTGGGTTGCGATCACCCGCTCCACGGATCATGTCGCCGATCTTGTCGCGATTTTGGTATGCCAAGACGCCGAGCATCGCGATCGCCAATTTTCCCAGGTTAGCCATTGGTACCTCCACTGTTCAATGGACAAGGGCTCAACATCACAAAAGTTCCGACTGGCGACGATCTAATTGAATAAGGGCTGGCGTATCGACACAGACGTGAGCGGTCGTCCCTAAAGCGGCGTGTTGTCGTTGGCCTGCCGGGCGGCTTCGGCCTCGGCGACGTCGATCGTGCAAAGCTCGTTGCCTGCCTGATCGCGCATCCGTACCAGCCATCCAGTCAAATCGTCGTCGCCGGGTTGCAGGGACGAGCAGGTCGATCGCGCAACGGATCGCCTCGGCGCGAGCAGCCTCAAAACTTGGCATCACGGCAGGCGGAACCTGGCGAGCCTGGTCGCCGTCGCGATATTCGAACGTATAGACATTGCTCTGCCGGCCGCGGACATTGCCGGATTCCGGTGTCCTATTGAAACCGCCAATTCTATCGACAGGCATTTCGAAGGTCGCGGTCTGACCAAGCAGGGCTTTTGCACGGTCGATTGCCCCCAGCGCGCCGTCGGCGACGTCGCCTCGCGCCATTTCGACCGCGATAGATTCACCCCCTGGCCCTCAAACACCACTCTAACAAGAGGCAGGCCGGAAGGCGCGGCCGCCTGTCCAATGTTGATTCCGACGATATGCATGGGGATACCTTTGACGCTCAGTTTCGCACTCTCAGTGCTTTCGCTGCTCGTGCTCATCCGCGCGGACGAGATAGTCGCTAGCTGCGGCCAGTACGGCCAAGAACGCAGCGGCATATCTGGCAAACCCGAAGGCCTGCGCGGCGGCCAATTTCGCACCGCGTGCATGCTCGGCGATAAATGCATCCGTCGCATCCTGAACTTCAGCTCCAGCCTTGCCGAATAGGGTGCGCTCCTTGGCTGTGGGCTCAAACGCCTTACCGATTATGTGGCCGAGCAGCAGGCCACCCGCAGATCCAGCGAGCACCTTGGCCCGAAACAGGTTTGTGATCGCCTTGCGCGGATGGGCTTCATAACGAATTGACGCGGCGTCGGAATGCGAGGCGCCGGCGACCTTATCTACAGCTATATCGTCGGCGCCTGCCGGGCCATGCGTGCTTCGCCTGCCGGCGTCAAACACCGCAACTGCACCCAGTGCGACCGCGGCAGCAGTGCCGCCATTATTCTTGACGGCGTCCGACACACCGCCTAGCGCCTTCGCCACCTTCTGCTTCGCGTACCGGGTGGACGCATCGACCAGATTTCGGGGCTGCAGGCGCCGGCTTATCTCGCTGACAGGTTCAAACAAAGCCTGCCGCTCTGTGCGGCTTTGCAGCATGATCTCGCGCATCTCTTCACTGGGTTGAGCCAAAACGCATCCCCTGTTTCAATGCCGCGATGTCAGTGCGCACCTGGTTGACGGTTTCGACAGGTGTGATGGTCCATCCCGCGAGCGCTCGTTTCGCAAGATAGAGAAACAGCACGCCGCCTACCCCCAGAAGCGCTGCGACGATTAGGCAAGCTACCATCGGACCGACACCAAAGTGGATCATAGCGAGGATCAGGAACTGGACCATGGCGAATGCAGCCAAGACAAAGAGCACCAGTGCGGCGATGCCGCACGCGCCTGACGAGACGATCGTAGACGTCTTAACCTTCATCTCGGCTTGGAGAAGACGAAGATCGAGGCGCATCAGCGAAGCGAGATGGCTATACCCTTCGCTGAAAACGCTTCCCAAGGGTCGGAGATTGGAACCATCATCCATCTGGAACGCTCTTCGTGTCAGGACCGATCGGAGCTTCGCATGATCCGGGTCAGCACAACGCCGGCCAGGATGCCTACGCCGAAAAAGGCCGCCGGTTGGCGCTGGGCGAATTTCGTGACCGAGTCGAGCAGTTCACCCACGTTGCGGTCCCTGATATCCGACGAAATCCGTTCGACACCTTCGGCCGCGCTCCGAACCATGCCTGCAACCTGCGGAGATTGCTTCTCGATTCCATCAGCCGCCTCCTTCACGGAATGGGCAATGTTGGCGATCGCGTCGGCGCCGGCGGTCTTGTTCGACTCCACCGCTTCCTTGAAGGCGCCCGCAGCATCCGACGCAACCGAACCGGCATAATTTTTCGCGTCAGTCGTCACCGAAGCGGCAGCGGTTTTGAGATGCCCTGCGGTTTCGGCAGCGCTCGACTTTAGTTTGCCGAGCGCTTCCTTGCTGCTGTCGGCCACCTCGGCATCGTTAGTGTGTAGCCAGTTCAGGTCGCTCGATGATCCAGTGGGGTCGTTGCTGATTGATGTGTTCACGGTTTTCCACTCCTGTTGTTGTGAAGTGAACTCGGCCAATGGCAACCTGTTCCTGCCTAGAGCGAATTTTCCTGCCGCGAGGTCTCACTAGTAGCTCTAACATGCTATTTTCGATTTGGCCTGCTGCCGGAACAGAGCAGAACTCGGGCATCTGCACCAACCGCTTCGGATCTTGCCGGGCTAACGTCAACGGACTTCCAACCAGCATCTGAAATCTGAGTGCGGAGAACTGCTCCAGCACGCGATGCAATCTTGGAAGCGACGTTCTTGGTGCACCAAAATGCCCGATCCAACGAAGCCCGCTATCGATTTCAGCTACCAATACCTGCCCTACGGAACGCAACTCGACAACGACTTGGCCGAGCTCGTGCGCAGCGCCGACGAAACAATCGACGCGCTGGCCGATGTGCGGCGGGCCGACGGGGCACTGCCGAACGCAAAGGTAACGGTCGACAGTCTTTCTCCGGCCGTCCTGGCGCTGCTGCGTGGCGACGGCCCGACTGGATCAACAGGGCCGACGGGACCGGCTGGCGTCGGCGCGATGGGGCCGAGCGGTCCCGCGCGATCGACGCCCCAACCGCAGCTTCTAAGGCGTTCGACAGAAGGGACGACGACCGTTTTCGCGCGGCTTCGACTGGATCTCTGCTTCCGACATCCGCAAACCATACGCGGATCGCTTCAGAATGGACCGGGTTATTGGGGTATGCTGCATCTGCCAATGAAGGCGCTGCGGCTGCGGAGAGCGGTTGTGTGCGTCAAGCCCGGGCCGCCGGTGAAAGAGATAGGCGTCCCGGGCGATCGGTTGCGATTACGCCCGCCTCGTCGCGCAAGATCTCGTCGGGCAGTTGAGGGCTGACCTGGCGGGGGTTCGGCACGCTTTGGGAACCAACCGCATTAGCTTGTAAGATTTTATTGACAAGGTCCCATGTACGAATATTTTCGATATTTTCAAATGCTAGACCTCTGTCAGTATAAGTTTTGCTAAAGTAAGTATTAATCTTAGATCTGCCTATTTTTTGCGGAGGTGAGAGTGTCTTGATGGCCAAATTTCCGCCGATCGGCTGTCGAAAAATCAGAAAAATGGTCTTTATATTACTGTGGTCCATTCAAATTTATAGCCCAATTCTCAGCTTTATGCGGCTGCGCTGCCGCCCCGCGATTAACCACTCCCGAATGAACACGGTTAACGATTCGCTAATTTAGTTGACTATGTTTTGCACAGGTATATTTTCGAAACGTTGGGATGTGCAATTTGGGCGAGCAATGGGCGATGGTGGCATTAGGCGCGTGACCGCGGTTTCGGGGCGTATCGGATGCTGAACGGCAGCTAATAGCCGCGTAGCACCGCCCAGCAACTCAAAAAGCAATCGACAGACAACAGGAGTGGACGATTCCGCGGAGCGGAAGGTTTGTGACGTTCTCAGGAACGTCGCCCGGCAACGCTATGGCCGGCAGTAGTGTGCGCAGTGCGTAAGGGCGAAGGGGTGGAGTATGGGTAGAACTGTCAATGTTCTGAAACTCGGGGCCGGGAACACCCGAAGGGGCGCGAATTCCAATCGGGGTCGCGCGCTGGTTGCCGGTGGGGCAGGATTCCTGGGTTCGCATCTGTGCGAGCGTCTTTTGCGGGATGGGTACGACGTTGTCGTGTTGGACAATTTCCACACCGGCAAAAGATACAATCTCAACGCCCTCGTGCGCGATCCGCGATTTACGTGCATCGAGCACGACATCGTCGACCCACTGCCCTTGGATCTCCAGGTCGATGAAATCTACAATCTCGCCTGTCCGGCGTCCCCGCCGCATTACCAGGCAAATCCGATCCATACGTTCAAGACAAGCGTGCTTGGTTCGCTGAACCTGCTCGAACTCGCGCGGCGGAACAATGCGAAGATATTTCAGGCTTCGACGTCCGAAGTCTACGGCGACCCCCTGGTACATCCGCAGCCGGAAGGCTACTTCGGCAACGTCAACCCGCACGGTCCGCGATCCTGCTATGATGAGGGCAAGCGTTCGGCCGAGACGCTGTTCTTCGATTATTCGAGAACGTATAGCCTCGATGTCCGCGTCGCACGGATCTTCAACACCTATGGCCGCCGCATGCAACCAGACGATGGCCGCGTCGTGTCGAACTTCATCGTCCAGGCTTTGCGCGGTGACGACCTGACCGTCTACGGCAGCGGCCGGCAGACCCGTTCATTCTGCTACGCGGACGACCTCATCGAAGGTTTTATCCAGTTGATGAACGCACCGAGCGCACCGCAGCACCCGGTCAATCTCGGCAACCCTGCCGAATTCACCATTCTGGAACTGGCGACACAGGTGCTCGAATACACCAACTCACGTTCGAAGATCGTGCATCGGCCGCTGCCGGTCGACGATCCCAAGCAGCGTCGGCCGGACATCTCATTTGCCCGGGAAAATCTTGGCTGGGAGCCAAAGATCAGCCTGAGCCAGGGGCTCGCGCATACCACGGCGTATTTTGACGCCCTTCTCTACCCGAACCGGCGCGTCAAAGAAGCTGCGATGTAATGAGCCGCCCGGCAATCCTGGTGACGGGTGGGGCCGGTTACATCGGCAGCCACACCTGCAAGCTGTTGTCAGCTGCCGGCTACCTGCCCGTCGTTTTTGACAATCTGAGCCGTGGCAATGAGAGATCCGTTGCCTGGGGGCCGCTTGTTGTCGGCGATATCCGGGACCGGGAGGCGCTACAGCAGGCGATCAGCACCTACCAGCCGCAAGCGATCATCCACTTTGCTGCGCTCGCTTATGTGGGCGAGTTTGTTCACGAGCCCGCAGAGTATTATTCGACCAATGTGTCGGGTACCATCGCGGTGCTTGATGCGGCACGCTCGAGTTCTATCGAAAACATTATCTTTTCAAGCAGCTGCGCGACGTACGGCGTGCCCGAAACACTGCCCATTCGAGAGACCTCGGCGCAAAATCCAATCAGCCCCTATGGGCGAACCAAGCTGATGGGCGAGCAGATCATCAGCGACTATGCCAGCGCCTACGGAATGAAATATGCGATCCTGCGTTATTTCAACGCCTGCGGCGCCGATCCCGACGGCGAGCTCGGTGAGTGGCACTCGCCTGAAACGCACCTGATCCCGCGCGTGCTCATGGCCGCATCAGGCACCATCGACGAGATCGAGGTTTTCGGCACAGACTACGACACGTCGGATGGCACCTGCGTGCGCGATTACATCCATGTCAGCGATCTGGCCCGCGCGCATCTGAGGGCTTTCATGCATCTGGAGGCGGGTGGCGAAAACCTGTCGGTCAATCTCGGCACCGGGCGCGGGGTTTCGATCAAGGAGATTCTCCAGGCGGTCACCCGGATGACGTCAAAATCGGTTCCGGTTGTCTTCCGGCCCGGGCGCCCGGGAGACCCGGCGGAGCTCTATGCGGACCCGATCAAAGCGCGCGAACACCTGGGCTTCGTGCCGGAACTTTCCGACATCGATACCATCGTCAGGACAGCCGCCCCGTTCTTCGGGCTGGAGGCCACCGCGTTCACAATTCCGATGCCGACGGCGAGGCGCCGCCGGTCAACTGCGCCAGGAATGCCAAATGCATTGGAGGACATCACCAGCTCGCAAAGCTGGTAGTCGTCCCTGTTTGTCGTTGTCGGGGACGTGGGCTCATTGAGGTGGGTGAGCTTCTCGGCGAGCCTCAACTTTTGGAATCGATCGAGGTACGGATCTTGTCGAACTGCGCGCCCTTTGTATCGCCTTCCTCGAACTTTCGTTGCTCGTCGGAAGGGTCTCCCGGAGAGTGCCGGAAACTGTACCAGACACCGTCCGGATCCTTGCGCTGTTCGAGGGTCCCACTCCGGAAGCGGTGGCTGAAACACGTGCGGATCGGCGCTGCGGCGTAGGTCTTGGACCGCCAGACGAGATCCATGCACATCTTGCCATCGTTGCTCAGATGCCATCTGCCTTCGCCGACAGAAGCCGTGTCTTGCTCGGAGGTCCAGGCCCGGACCGGTCGATCCTTCTGTCCGAAATAGGCCGCTCCGTTATCCCATATCCACGTGCGGTCAGCATAAACAAGCTGAAGTTGGAAAGCCGTGGGAACGGCAACGGCATCTGCAGGGCCGCTGTCTTTGGGACCAGCTGCGTGCGCGGCTCCGCAAAGCGCCATCTGGCACCAAATGGCCAGGACGGGCGCAAGCGAGATGGCAAGTCGATGGCGCCTCGCCCGGCTCGCTGACTTAAATGGCAATCCGGTCCTGTTCGTCATGCTGAGCGGTCGCATTCAATGTTCGCTTCCCAAGCGGGCGTCGACCAGCCGAGCATACCGCAAGAACGGGCCCGGTCCGTCCTGCGCTGACAAGTGGCTCCACGCTGCAACCGTCAGTGTTTCGCATGCTAGTGAGTACCCCTCGAAGATGTCAACCGGTAGGACGGTCAGTGTCTGTCGCGGCGCGCACGGGCTGCAAATCGAGGACGACGGTCTGCCACGCGGCACGCTATAGACATCCCTCGACGAACGGGCCGCTAACCCATAGCGAGCCGTTGCTGTACATGGCGGTCCCGTTGTCGTCGGTGTAGCCGTGCGATTGCTCGTCGACACGCAGCCTGGTGTTTGGCACCAACTGACCGTTCACCTTGACGCTCTTGATGAACAGATTGCGATCACCTGCCTTGCCGTCTCCGCCCCACAGGTCGTTGCTGTAGCGAAGCTCGATCGTCTTCGGGTTAGGCACGCTGCTGAGATCGATGTGGAACGGCTTGGCCAGGGTTGACGCCTGCATCAGCTCCGCCATGGCGGCTTCCGGCGTCGAAGCGACGCTTTCCTTGCCCGGGACGTCGATCTCGGCAGTGGTCTTTCCGTCGACCACGACGTCGAACCGAGGCGCGCCCCGGAGATTAATGCCGGCAGCGTCGACCTCCAGACTGGTGATGGCGCAACGTCCTGTCTCTTTCGCCGCGGCGGCCACCAGGTCGGCCACGCGCTCTCTCTGCGATTGCACCCATCCGGCGATGGGCTGCAGCAGCGCGTTTCGATCGCCGGCATCAGTGAAGAGGTTGGTTCGCTCATCGGAATCGGCCTTGAGGTCGTATTCCTCCACCTTGCCGGTGGTCGCGTTGAAGATGACCTTTCGATCGTTCTCGCGATAGCCGAACAGGAAACCGGCCCAGGGATTGAAGAAGAAGGTCTTGTTTGGCCGTTGCTCGCTGAACAAAGTGCGCCCCTGCCACTGCTTGGGCAGCGCAAGTCCGAGTATGTCGAAGATCGTCGGGGCGATATCGACGATGCCGCCGACCGGGTGAGCAACTTCATCATGAAAGAGATGCTTGTTGATCATGATGAGCGGGATGTGGATGTTTTCCTCGTAAATCGCGCTGGCATGAATGTAGTCGCCATGCTCCCCGAACGCTTCGCCGTGATCGCCCAATATGACCACCAGCGTCGAATCGAGCTTGCCAGACTGCTTGAGCGATTCAAGGATCTCGCCAAGGGCCGTATCGCCGACCTTCAGGGCGTTGAGATAGGCATTGAATTTCTGGTCGTCCGAGTAGTGGACCAGCGTGTTGCCATCGGAGGAAGGCGCCATCTTTGAAAACATCGGGCTGTCGGTGATGTAGGGATAATGGGTCATCGCCGTGAACATGATGCCGAAGAAAGGTTTTGCCTCGTCCTTGTTCATCCAATCGATGATCGACTGCGCCGTGCAAAGGTCACTGTTGTAGTCCATGTTTTTCCACTGCTCGGAGCTGAGCTTGAAGGTCGGGGTGCCGCATTTCTGCCCCCGGTAGTCCTGGACCACATCCAGTCCCTTGTTGAGGAAAAACTCATCGACCCGTTGGAATCGGGAATCCGCGCTCCAGAAAAACCCTGTGCGGAAATTGTTCTTGGACAAGGTGTTGGAGATCGAGTCCAGCGGCAGATAGGGATACCTTGCCGTCATGCCATAATATGAAATGTCGTTGTACATCGAGGTGAGCAGAGAAAATATCGAGTAATGCGTGGACGGTGCGTGCGCATATATGTTGTCGAATCGTATCGAGTCCTTTGCATACCTCTTCATATTCGGCGTGACCGGATACTTGCCGCCAAACGTCTCGATGTATTTGGATGGCACCGACTCCATCATGAAAATCAGCACGTTCTTGATTGGGTTCGGCGTCGGCGCCTTGAAGGTCGACGTTTCCGGCGGTCGCTCGCCGACGCTGGCGACATCCGGGTCATTGGTGCTGGCATTCATCGTCAGCACGACCGGCGTTGGATTGAGCAGGGCCGATTTAACAAAATACAGGATCGGATTGTCGATCTCGGCCGCCGGCAGCGCTTCCGCACGTACGTGGTGTCCACTACCGGCGATGGCAGCGCCGACACACACAACGAGCACGCCCAGGAAGGCCCCGTAGCCAGCGGCGCTCAGCCGCTGGCACAAACTGGCCGCGGCATAGCCAAGAATGAGCACCAGGATGACGGACCCGGAAAGGGTAGCGAAGTCCTTGATGTTGAGCGCGTCGCCCATCGCGTTCCTGGCATCGGCATTCTGCAGGAAGTCGCCATAGACCAGCCACTGGAACGTGAACGGTTCGCCCAGCATTTTGACGAGATTGATGTTGGCAAATCCCCAGCCCAGAGAGACCACGATAGCAACATAGAAGAGCAAGACGACGATTGCTGAGCCGAGACGGCTCGCCTTTGCCAGGAACAGCAGGATCAAAGTCGTCACAGTCAGGGACGTAACGACAATCAGGTCATAGTAGCTCGATGCCAATCCCTTGGGGACGGCCGCCAAAAGGCCTAAAACCGTGGTTTGCGGATCAATGATTGCGCCGCGGTAGACACCCAAAAGCAGCCACGACAACAGGCCCGTGCAGATGACCCGCAGGCTCCTGCGCCGGAAGCGCACATTCTTCGCCGAAGCGGTCCCCGCCTTCGACTGCGTAAGGCCGCTCTCAGGTCGGCTCGCCGACCCCCTACTGCCGCCGATGCTCATACAAACTACCCGCCGCCAGTTTGCGCTTCGGCCCCAAACAATGGCCGACAGCCTTCAAACCCCCACCCGCAGAATCGGCTTGCGCTAAAAAAGAGTCAATGAAATGGAGCTTGCGTTAACCACGTCTCTTGAGAACTGGTTAATCCACGCGATAATCGGCGAGGCGTTGTGCCCAGGTGAGCTGTTCCATCAACTGGGCACCCGCCATATGAATTGACGAACGGCGGGCGCCGTCGACCGCCCGCCGTCATGACGTTTCAGTACTGCGCAGGCAATCAGCCGCCGCGCAGACGCGTTGGGCTCAGGCTCGCGACGGTCATGCCCTGCTGTTGGGAAGGACACGTCGGCAGAAAGCGGCTCGCATCCGCGTATGTCATGGTCGCGATGGAGCTCTTTAGCCCCCCACGCTTGGCGATCCAGCCGCGAACCCAGCCAGGGTAGTTTTTCATCATGAAATTCGCGGCCACCTGATTGCCGCGCGCAGAAACGCCATACGGCAGGTGAAAGCCGAACGACGCGCTCTGCGTAATGCACACCTTGCTCTTGGGCATCGACAGATAAAGCGTGCAGGCCGAGTCGCACGAACCGTTGAACCGCACAAAAGTGCCACTGCGACGCATTTTTAGCGCACGAATGGCATAGTCGATCACATAGCCGCCGCGATCGCCACTGATGGTCTTGACGTTGGCCGTGCCAAGGCTGATGCGCGGAAGCAGCAATTCTCCTGCGGAGCTTGCCGAGACCAGTGCGCCGATCAAACCGAGCGCACCGAGAAACTTCATTGTCGTTTTCATTTGCGCCTCCTGCTATGCCGTCAATGACTAGCTGGGAGGCGTAAAAATTGAATATTCCGTGTCGCTAAATTTGAATCAGTCGATCGATTATGCAGTCGTTTTAGAACCTGATTGACGATTTGGTTTACCAATGACGCAGAAGCATGATCACTGAAAAGTAAACCTGTCGCAGGCATCATTGCAGATGACTGTGCTGCGTAGCGCAATCGGCGGATTTGGATCAGAGGAAGTCGGATGGCCGTTGGTGGCAAGGAGCGGAGGAGGTCAAAGGAAGGCAAGCCTCGCCGCGTCTGCGTCGTGACGAATGCAATCGACCATGGCGGCGAAGATGGCGCCATGGTCGAGTTGGCCAGGCTTTTTGCCGAAGAGGGGGACGACGTCACCCTGCTATGGGTTCCAGGCAGGGATGCTCCAACGGAGGAGGCCGCGCGCCACCGCGAGCTGGAGGCGGCATCGGTGCGGCTGGTCATTCTCGACAAGTCCGATCAGCTGCTTCCTTGGCTGACGACACCCGAGAGCCGGTCCGCCGCTGTGCTGCATTATCTCGAACGGTCCGGCCACGATTTGGTCTACGCGCCCCTTGAGGGCGGGCTGCCTTACTACACGCTGCTAGCTGTCGAGACTGCGGCTTTTGCCGCGCCGCCGATCGTGGTCGTCGCTCACGCTCCGGAAGAATGGGAACATGAAGCCGACAAGGCGTTCTTCGACAGCGCCGAGGTGATTGCCGTCGCCTATATGGAGAAATACTGCGCCGAGATGGCGAACCGGACGATCTGTGTGTCCGCAGCCTTGCGACACTGGATGTTGTCGAAGGGTTGGAAGGTGAAGAAGGCGATCGTGACGCCGATGTTGCCGCTGCAGCATCGTCTCGCTCCAGCCGGTGTGCGATCGTCGACGGGCGGAGAACTTGCCGTCTTGGCCGGATGGCGCTTCCGCGATGGCCTGACGCTGCTTTGCGACGCGCTCGACATCATAGCGCCAATGGCGCCAAAAGGGCTGACGGTCACCGCATTCGGTCCATTTGGAAAGATCATGGGCGAGCACAGCGGTGGACTGCTGCTGAGACGCGCCGAGCGGTGGCCGTTCAAGGTCAACCTGTTGGCGCACGCAAGCCCCGCCGCAAAGCTCGACTACGTCGTGCGGGCCGGCGCGATTGCCGTCATCCCCGCCCACGCCGCATCGACGGGCGGCACCGTTGCCGCATGCATCGAGGCGGGATTGCCTTTCGTTGCGACCAATGTCGACGCGAACGCCGAGCGCTGGAGTGCGCAGGCGAGGCAGCCGCGGCTGGTCGATCCTGACGCCGCCGCGTTGGCGCAGGCCATTTCGGCGGCGCTCGACGACCCGCCTCGCCCACTGCCTGTCGACAGCCTGAGCCAATGTCGGCAGTCCTGGCTGGATACGCGCAACTTGCCGACGCCAACTAGGCGCTGGCGCGTCGACAAAAGTGCCGGGTCGTCACCCCTGGTCTCTATTGTCATGGCCCATCGCAACCGGCCGCTCTATCTTAAACAGGCAATCGCTGCGATCGAAGCGCAAACCTATGATCACCTGGAACTGGTTCTGGTCGACGACGGAAGCGACCTGGATGAAGTCAGGCGATTGCTGGATACGCTGGAACCGACCTTCCGTCAGCGCGGGTGGAAGATTCTGCGCCGACCGCACAAGCACCTCGGTGCGGCGCGAAATGCCGGCATCCGCGCTTCGCATGGCGAGCTGATCCTGTTCGTCGACGACGACAACGCGCTGTTTGCGGAGGCCGTCGATCATTTCGTGCGTGCGATGGCTACATCGGGTGCCGACATCTGCACTGCGTTCCAACTGATCTTCTACGAGGATTTCGTGCCCGAAGATCGCGCCGACGGGCTGATCCAGTACCTGCCTCTGGGTGGTCCCGACGCGCTCGGCCTGATCCATAACGTCTACGGTGACGCGAATGCGATGATGCGCCGGTCTGTCTTCTCGCGGATCGGGTTCTTGATCGAAAAGCCGGGCTACGCCATGCACGACTGGGAATTCTTTGCTCGAGCCTCTCTCGCCGGTCTCAAGATCAGGACGATTCCAAAGCCGCTATACTGGTATCGCTCGAAACCGGATGGCATGTTTCGGACGTCGAACTGGTACGACAACCGGCTTCCCATCCTGGAGGCGTTCAGGTCGAGCCTGCCCGATGGCGCCCGCCTGCTGCATCATTTGGCCATTGCCCAGAACGCGCACCGGTCTGAAATTGAAAGTGCCCGCGAAAACCTGAAATATACCCCCGGCAATCGGAAATATCTGGAGCTTTGCGACATCGAGCCGAACAGCGATGCGGCCATAGAGAAGCTTGCCAGCATTGCTGGGTCGATCGGCCGCCCCGATACGGCTGCCACTTTGCTTGGGCGCCCCGCCACAGACCACAATGCCGCCGACCGTCCTGATGTCGGCGGCGGTTCTATCATTCTCGACTACGACATGCTGCGGAGTGCGCGGTTGCTTACACCCCGCGTCTCGGCTCTCCCGCTGCTGCTTGTCGCACCGGACGACGGCGGGGTGTTCTTGCGTCCGCATGCGGACGGCCCGGTCGCTGCATCGCTTGATCATCATTTTCCAGCCTTCTTCCGGAAGGTTGAAGCATCCGTCGAAATCGCTCATGCCGATGCGCCGGCGATGGATTTTGCTCTCGCCCTTGCTCGACCCGACCAGCCCATAGATTGGCAACAGGACATCGGCCAGCAAACGATCGCCTTCTCAGGCTGGATGAGCATCGAAGACAGATTTGTGCGTCATCACTTGGTGGCAACGCTTCGCACACGAAGGAAGATGCTGCTTTCAATCGTTCTCGCCGTTCGTTTCACCGCAACGTCCAACGGTTTTCCCACGAATGCGTTCTTCCGCACGCTGACACTGTTCAGCGACTAAACGTCGATCCAACCAGGCAAGGGAGATCCGAGCGCAAGCCAGGCCCGTTCATCGGTCGTGCGCGTTAACCACGTTGGTGGAACCTTCCAAGAATGGTTGACAAAACGTTAACAGACGCTAATGTTTCAGTGGGTTGAGTAGGTGGGGTGCGTTATGCGTAGGATTCATTCTCTACTGTTGGGTGGACTTAGTCTGCTGGGGTTGAGCGTCGCTTTTTCTGACGCGGCGCAGGCGAAGACCGAAGTTGGCGTCAAGGAAGCCGAGCTTGCCTGCGAGCAGGCCCTTAAAACCGGCACCATCGAGGCACTTGAGGATTATCTGCACCGGTACCCGAACGCTCCGACAGCCTGCAAGGCGCTTGCTCTCAACAGTTTGGGCCAGTTTGCGGGCGGTGAAGAGGGCAAAGGCCACGGTGAAGGCGGCGGCCGCTACGGCGGATAAGCATCAGCCGGATTTTCCCTCAGTAGTTCGAGCACATCAGGTGGCGTAGTCGCTGCGCTGGTGTTGCATGGCCAGGGTCGAAACGAAACCGGCGAAGGGCTCCGAGGTCTTCATCCAGCCGAGTTCGACGAGTTGCGCGCCGTCACCCCGATAGCAGACGGAGCTTTGGTTCCGAAGCGCGAGTTTCGGATTACGCTCCAAGGCTTCCATGTAGGCAGCGCGCTCCTCAAGCGTCTTTTCCTTGAGCTGCGCATTTTCACTCAGAGACGACGCTGATTTCTGGCGGAATCCCCAGACGAATTTGAAGTGCAGCAATGCGACGCGCAGTTCGCTGAATCGGACCTTGCTGATCGTGTGCTGTGCGACGTGATAACGCGTGCCGCGCCCCCATTTCACGATCGGCACCTTTGTCAGGCACGGGGGAAAAGTTTGCTTGAACCGGCCGTGCCAGAAGACCCGTTCCCTCACGCCACCGAACATCTGCTCGGGTGGGTACATACCGTCGCGCGGGCGCAGCCATCCCGGCTCCGGGTCGAAGTAGGGTGAAGCTTCAACAAGCGGGATCTTGCCATCATAGCTGTATTCGGCCAACGGGCCATCGGCGTACATGTCGATCATGGAGCCTATGACAGCATCGACGCCGGTCGAATCGAGGTAGCTGCAGAGCTGCTGGAGATTTGCCCGCTCAAAATCGGGATAGACGAGAAGTTCGTCGGCGTCGATCGAAAGGCACCAATGGCCGGTGCCGAACACATTCATGAGCGTGTTGATCCATCGCGGCGGATCGATGTTTTCAGCGAAATGCGATCCTTCCGTGTGGAAGCAGTGGCTGTCCGGCTGCTCCAGGATCAATTCGCGGGTCCCATCCGTGGAGCCATTGTCCAGGAAGAAGAACCGATCGACGCCCAGGCCGCGGTAGTGGTCGAGAAGTTGCCGCAGCAATTGGGCTTCGTTGCGCAGTCCGACAAAGCACAAGATCTCGCCATCGGTCACGTCAATGGGCCGGTCGTCCAGTCGCGCGAGATGTTTTGGGGATCGAAGTTCAACCATCCGAGGTCATCAACCAGTTTACGCGAAAGGCAGGTACGCTGCTGAGAGTCCCGCGAAACGATTATCAAAGTGTTATCCAACTGTTGGCAAGACTGTTTCGAACGAAGCGGGCTGACAAGGGGGGGGCATTGAGCATTGGTTCCAAGGCAGGCGCCATGCCCACGGGCAAGCGACAGGCAAGCCAGAAGCCTCGCAATGTGTGTGTCGTTTCGGAGGTTGAGTTCGGCTCGACGGCGACTGGCGATCACGGGTCGGTAACCTACGCGCTGGCGCAGCATCTGGCCGGAACCGGCGATACCGTGACGCTGCTTTGGGCGCCGAGCCCGCTCGGCAGCCAGCCCGATGATCAGGAAATAGTCAGGCTGGGCAAATGGTGCTTCGACAATTTCCTGGTGCGGCTCGAATTGTTGCCGCCCTCGCCCGAGTTGCTGCGCGGCACGGAGTCCTGCGACAAGAACTCATTGGCCGCCTACCACTACCTCAAGCAGAATGCATTCGACGTCGTCTATTTTGCGCTTGAAGGCGGACTGGCGCATTTCTCCACCCTTGCGAAGCGCACAGGTGTCTTTCCCGATCCTCCTACGATCATCGTGCTCGCACATGAGCCCCTTGTGTGGAAGCTGGAAGCCAATTCACGGGCGGTCGAACGCAAGGAGCAGATGACCGTCGCGCACATGGAAAAGAGGTCGGCCGAGACGTGCGACCATCTTGTCATCGCTGGCCAGTCGCTGCTCGACTGGATGGCCAAGGCGGGATGGAAGCTGCCCACCAGCCATCACATTGCTGCGCCCCTCGAGCCGGAGGAGTGGCGTTCCAACTTCGCTGTCGATCACTACAGGCCGCGGGATCGGCCAACCGCCGAAGTGATTCATTTTTCAGGCACAGAGGCGCGCGATGGGCTGACGCTGTTCTGCGATGCGCTCGATCGTCTGGCCGACAGCGGCGTCACCGATCTGACAGTGACGGTAGTCGGCGCGTTTGGTCATGTCCTGGGCGAGCATTCGGGTGGCATGATCGTTCGGCGTGCGCGGCAATGGCCGTTCAAATTGAAGCTCCTGCCCATTCGAGATGAGCCTGACATCTATAGATACCTGCGGCAGAGTCATGCTCTGGTGGCGATGACGCACTCAGCGGCTCAGCTGCCGCTGGAAGTGATGACGTGCCTTAACGAAGAGATCCCGTTCATTGCGACAGATGTCGGCAGCATTCGTGACGTGCTCCATCCGAAGTCGGCCGATGCCGTCCTGATGGATGCGTCGGCCTCCGCCATCGCGGCCAAAATTGCGTCTGTGCTGGAAAGCCGATCGTTTCGTCCGGCAAAGCCCCTGCAAAAGCGGGAAGCGCTCGAGAAAGCCTGGAGCGGGCTGCACGCGAAATTCTCCCGCGAACCCGGCAAGGTCTCCAGTCGCAGGCGGAGCCAACGGCCGCTCGTTTCGATCATCACTGCGCACTACAACCGGGTGCACCTGTTGCCGCAGGCGATTGCCTCGGTTCGACGCCAAGACTACCCCAACATCGAATTGATTGTCGTCGATGACGGCAGCACCGATCCCGATGCAATCAACCTGTTGGCGGAACTCGAACCGGAGTTCGAGCAGCGAGGATGGCGGATCATCCAGCAGAAGAACGGCTTCCTCGGCAAGGCGCGCAACACCGGTATCCGCGCCGCCAGGGGTTCGCTGATCCTGTTCCTGGACGACGACAACGTGCTGTTCCCAAACGCCGTCAGTACGTTCGTCGCCGGCATGCAAAATTCCGGCGCCGATATCTGCACGACCTTCGCCAAGTGGCTCAACGAGCCCTTCGTGCCGCCGGACACCAGGAGCGGCTATGTACTCTACTTCCCGGTCGGCGGGCCGACGGACATCGCCATGCTCAACAATCCGTATGGCGATGCCAATGCGATGTTCCGGCGTGAGGTGTTCGACAAGATAGGTTACCTCAACGAAGAGCGGGGGTTTTCCGCAAGCGACTGGGAGTTTTTCCTTCGCGCGGATCTGGCAGGCCTGGAGATCGTCCCTGTCCCGGAGCCGCTCTATTGGTACCGGTCGGCACCGACGGGCATGAATCGAAATGCCGAGTGGCTGAGGAATCGCAAGCCGATCATCGCTGTCTTTCGAAAGCATCGATTCGCGAAAACGGAAATGTTCGTGCAACTGGCCATCAGCTCGAACACCGACAATCATGAGAAGGAGCTCAATCTCTGGAATCTGGAGCTGCGGGTTAACGACGAGCGGTATCTCAGGTTGAGTACAGGTCCCGCCAATACCGCGGACGCCATGCAGTTGCTGGCCGAGATCGCGGCACGCGAAGGCAGGGCGGATACCGCAATTTCGCTTCTCGCCCGTGCAGGGCGAAGCGACTTTGCTGTGGGTGTGGTTGAAATACTCAACGCTGCGACCGGAGAGACGGTGCCCGAGTTGAATTCCTCGCTGTACCGCGAGCAGTATCTTTCCGCCGAGCCCATGCGCCTGGCTCATGTCGGTTCGTATCCGGATGCCGATCCGGACCTGCTGAGCTATGTCGAACAGTCTCCAGACCAGTTGTTCCTCGAAGCCAGGGGCAGCAATGTCACCATGGCTTTGCTGAAGGGAGTCTGCCCGCCGGGCACCGTAGGCGCGACGTGTTGGGTTTACCTCGACGAGGAACTGACGGGCTCTGCGCAGTTTCAGCTCGCGATCGTAGACGCAGAAAACCAGAC
Organism: Mesorhizobium sp. P160219; assembly: GCF_057786095.1. Classification (NCBI taxonomy): domain Bacteria; kingdom Pseudomonadati; phylum Pseudomonadota; class Alphaproteobacteria; order Hyphomicrobiales; family Phyllobacteriaceae; genus Mesorhizobium; species Mesorhizobium sp. P160219. Next base: position 2,179,052 of record NZ_JBYNWG010000001.1, on the reverse strand, counting down.
CTTCAGCAATCTCGCCCGGCTGCTTGAGGTTGGCAGCGGGAGCGGTTGGGCTGATGTCAGCCGACGGCACGAGGCGCGTGAGATAGGGGCGATGGTCAGTTCGCCGGCAACCGGTCGACGCGATTTGTTGTTGGCAGTCAAATGCGGCGGCAGCCGCCCGGAGGCGCGCGTCCTCGGCGGCTTTTCCAGCGTCCATATCCGCCATGTCGTTTCGAACGATGCCAGGCGCCCGCGCCTCAACGCACCCCAACAGCGCCAACGCACGCGCCGAATGACCAATGATGATCTGAAGCGTGCGGCGCTTGTGACGGATTATCCCTCCGAGCTGCCGACGCTGCTCATCGCGGGCGACAATGGCGGTATATTCCTGCGGCCGAACACGCACGGTCCGGTTGTTGCCGCCCTCAATTCGGCGTTCCCGGCCTTTGCCAGAAGTGTCATCGCGACAGTGGAGATCGCCCACGATGAAGCATCCCCATTCGAGTTCGCCATGGCGCTCGGCAGGCAAGAAGAAAAACTTGTGTGGAAACACGATGCACCTGTCGGCGCGCTGTCATTCTCGGGATGGACGCGCGTCTCGAGACCGTTCGAACTGCATGACCTGAAAGTTTCGACCCGGGAGGTCGATCGCAAGTGGCTGACGATCTACCTGGCAATCCGGCTGCCATCCGGCTCGAAGCCGATGCCGTCCAATGCTTTCTGGCGCAAGCTGTTGCTGGTGTGGGACTGAGGGGCGCGGGTTGTCGGGACGCGGTCGCGCCTTGTCGACGTTTAAGTGCGGTAGTAGATTAAGTCCGCGTGGAGGCGCCAAGACAATGAAGAAATCGCTGGGCCTTGTTCTGGCATTTATTGTCATTACCGGATGCGCAATGTCTTTCGGCGCGGCCGCCCAGGAACGCGACATGGGGTCTAAATGCACGCAGTGGAATGCACATCGCGTCCTCTTCAAAAAAGGTGACGGCAAGATATCCGAGGAATCCGCGAAGGCCCTTGCGGCTTTCGTCAAGGATGCTGGGCACGATTGCGGCTACCGCCTCTACGCAACGGCGAGCAAGGAAGGCAACTACAAAAAAGCCTACGACATCGCTGGTCTCAGGCTCGATGCAACCGGCGATTTTCTCAAGGCGCAAGGCGTCAAGCCCGAAATGGTGCTGGTGCTTTCGCATTGGGTTGACGACGGCGCCGCCGACACCAATACGGCGCGGAGCGCGATACTGTACACGCTGCCAAAGCAAGGCATATCTTGCCGGCAATATGAGAAGCGCAGCCCTGTGCAGGTCGACCTGTTTTTCTATAGCCAGTCCTATGTGATCTCACCGAGGGTCAAGGCCGACCTCGAGAAGTTCGCCGCCAGCATCCGCAACTCACGTTGCAATGTCGAACTGACGGCTCTCGCGGCTACGGAATTCACCGGCGCCGACGCTGCAAAGACAAACAAGGAACTGGCCAAGCAGCGCCTGAAGGCGGTCGAGGATATCTTAACCGCAGCCGGGATCGAAAGCGATCGTCTGGTAGACACGAAAGTGGAGTACGTTGGCGACCAGAAGCCGAACGGCGTTCGCAATCGTCTGGCGACCGCATCCCTGATGTAAGCTTGCCAGATTAGCTGACCCGCAACGATGTGGGCTACGGCGCACCACACCCGACGCTGGACGGCTGGAAGGCCCTCCTCGACCAGTTACTCGCGATCGGCACGGGCAAGGTCTATGTCGGGCGTGGGGATTTCCTCCGGGTGGCCGAGGCGGCCCAGCAGATCGCCTATGTCGACAAGCCGACGAGATCGTCACCGCCTGCATCACCCGCGGCGTCAATGACGCCCCGGGGGTCTGGTGGGCTTTTCTGCTGGGTCAGGTGTTGAATGTGGGTCGATCGTACGTCCGCGATCAGTCCGCCGCCGCTCGGCATCCTTGACCACCCGCTGCAGCCCGCCGACGTCACGAAGTGATTGACGGGCACCAGGAACTCCTACGGGTTGCCTCTTCACGCCTGTGCCACCGTCGCCCCCAAGAGGCGGCGACGGTGGCCGCTTGCAGCAGAACCCGCGCGCCGGTAACCGCGTAGGCAGGCTCCACATATTCCGCCTCGTTGTGGCTCAGCCCGTCACGGCACGGCACAAAGATCATCACGGCAGGCGCCACCCGGGCGAGGAACAGCGCGTCATGGAAAGCACCCGAGATCATCTGTTTGTGCGGCAGCTGTAGGGTATTGGCGGCCTCCTCGACGGTTTTGACCATATCGGCAGAGAATGCCGCCCCGGCATGTCGAACGACCGACTGATCGTTACCGTGCAATGCTGAGCTTCTGCCTCCGCCGCGCACACCTGGCGCAGTTCTGCTTCGATGGCATCGAGCCGCTCTACCCGCGGATGCCTGATATCGACGGCGAAGACCACAGACTGCGGTATGGCGTTGATCGATCCCGGTTGGGCGGGAGCGGAACCTCTTTCCAGCCTTGGCCCGGCTGTCTGTGCACCCTGATGTTGGGCAGCCGGGCCGACGCCCTTCTGAATTCAATTATCGCCGGCGTCGCGGCTAACAGACGAAACCGTTATTTAGTCTGGTCATCCCTGCCTTGGTGATCTCGCCTTTACAGATTCCAATCCTGGACGCTAAGCCAGCAGCGGCCACTCGCTGCTGTCCAATCAACAAGCCCCAAACATCAGGTCGCGGTTATATACAAAAAAGCCGGCCACCTTTCGGCAGCCGGCCAGTGCAAACAAGGAAGGGAACGTTGCACTGATGGGGCAGTGCACCGTCCGAAGCGTTTCCAGGCGACAATGTTCCACCGATGAGAGAACAAAGAAGGCTTCACCGCCAGCGCACATTCCCCTTAGCCGCGCTGTGTTGCCGTCGCCTGGTGTCTAAAGGCCTTTAACCAGCCACGGATCGGTGTCGTATCCGAGGCGCGGCTTTTCCGGCGTTCCACCGGCCGGCAATTTAACGGTTCCGGTCGGCCTGCAGTCCAGCCCGAGCACCTGCTTCTTGGCCGAGTGCTTCGTAGAGCAAAGGTCCGTGGCGTGACTCACCACCACCTTCTTCTCCTTGGCAACAGCGACACCAGTCCCAGCGATCACGATCGCCGCGCAAAACACAGCTAATCTCATCATACTCCCCACCGTTGCTCCTCCCCAAAAACGCTGAGCATGACGTTACGGCACATTTAAATTAGCGCAAGCGAATATTAGCTGCCTAGTCCCTTCACATCGGCTCTGGTCGCCTCCCCCTTGCTGCCGGCGCCTTGCGATACCGGCAGCGCGATATGGTAGGATGGGCGCATGCCTGCTCATGATCGGAGGGCCGATGTACATGACTTGACCTACATCGCAGAGGACTGCAACCGTCAAGTTTCCCAAGTCGTCGTGGCGATGAACGATCGCGTCGAGGATCGCTTACTAAGCGGCGTTTACTAGGTTCCGCTGGTCTAGCCCTACGCGATCACACCATAACCACGTGATGACAATCAGCCATGTGTGTGGCGCGGCGGGCCTGTTCCGCTTGTGGCCGGCGCCTACCCACCCGGGTTCCCCAACCATGGCGTCGGCCATTTTCGTTCTCTCAGCTATTATAGGCCTTTGCTATCGGCCTATGTGTCGGCCTTGGATGGCGAGATCGCGGTTAGATCACCTCGTTCGTTTGGATGTTTCGCTGGCGTTGGGAGGAGGCGCATATGTTCGCCAGCCGGCGGATACCACACCGCCCCACCGGTCAGGCCCAGCGCGCCCGCTGCAAAGTCCCCGCAGACGGCTGCTGGGCCGCTGCTGGCAGCGGCTACTTGCTGACCATCCAATTTGAATGGGTCGAGCACACCTAGCTGTTCCTTGAAGAACGAAGGGAACGCCACCGGGAACTGGGTTCTAGCTAGCATGGCTAGGCTGAAGCGGCCCGCGCTACCCCACGAGGAAAGCGCGGGCCTGACCATTGCCGTCGGTCGGCAGCGGGAAGGCATTCACACCGAGCGCTGCGATGGACGAACTTTTCCATTTACGCGTCAGTTCAATAACAAATACTTGTTCAGAATGGGACGAGCCATCCTGGATGGGCAGTACCGAGGCTGGTTGAATGGCTAACTTGTCATGCCACCTTAGTCAGGCGAACCCTCCGGGGAACCTCCCATGAGATAGCCTCTGCTTCAGGTCGTTGGCATTCAGGATGGCTGCCAGCTCTTCGGCATACTCCATGTCGGGATGGTCGATAGATGGGTGGCCCGCTACAATAGCCGGCAGCCCGGTGAACACGTCGAACACCGTCCACGTCCCATCTAGTTCCCGCCTTACCTCGTACCGCAGAGTTGCCATGAGGGGATCATATAGGTCCGCGTTAGGGGTAGGGAATATTTGGTCCACGGTGGCGCCGGGCCGCCTGAAAGCACCGAGATGGTCGGCGCTCAGTAGCGAGCCCGCCCACCCGACATTTCGAATACCACGCCGGTATTGAAGTTGATGGCGTCCGAGCACAGCCAGGCCACCATGTCTCGCGCCGGCGCTGCCTCGAGTCGGATAGCCTCGAGCGGGCTGCACGAGGGAAGCGCGGGCGCATGACCGTGGTGCCTACATTCGTCGTGACCAGGCGCCCACCTCATATCGGCCGACCACCACGCTTCCGCTTGCATAAGCCTCGGCGCGAATTCGATCTTGCAGCGTTTCGGGACCGAGTTCTGAAGCTGCGATAACGCCCATCTGCTCCATGACCGGAGCCATGGTCGTTGCGAGATCGGAGATCAGATCAATGCCGCTCATACTGTCTGATCCACCTCCGGCGAGAGCACTTACCGCCATGCTAGGGGCCGGCAGCCCGGCTTTTACGAAGGTCGCATGGAGCTGCAGGCCCATGTTGGGGTTGGTCCCTACACGACGAAATGTCTCCACAATGCACCGAAAGCAGTTGTCGTACGTTGGGACGGAGGGAAACGAGGCAGCGCCAGTCCAGTCGACTTCGTGGAATACCATCACGCCCCCTTGACCAAGATGCCGCGCAACCCCCCTCAACATCTCGACCGGATCGGGCGCGAACATAAGGACGTATCGGCCAACAACTGCGTCGAACGCTATATCGAAAGTGAAGGTGGCAGGATCACACTGGTGGAAGATTACATTCTCCAAACCACGTTGCGCGGCTCTCGCCCGAGCAGCGTCAAGAGCCTCCGCCGACCTGTCAGAGCCGATAACAAGACCTGTGGGTCCGACAATATCAGCCGCGAGAAAGGCGACATCGCCAGCGCCGCTCCCCACGTCAAGGACATGCATTCCCGCTCGAAGGCCAGCTCGCCGCAGGTAATCCCGGGTCATCGGGTCAACCAATGCCGCCTGCGTCGCTAGCCTTCTCAGTTCTCTTTCCGAATGTCCCAACTCGTATTCGTGCTGACGTTCGCTTGTCATACTGGCGTCCCCCCGGATGAAAAAGCACAACAAATCAGGGCTTGAATGCAGGCCTTGGCGCGATCTGAAGCCGAGCGGCTCATGCCTACTTTAGAGATGTCTAACATAAATATCTGAAAGGGTGCCGTCTAGGCGCATCCTCAAACGAGAGAAGTCCTTCAGAGAGGGCGTGACGGCTTGGCCACCAGCACGGCAGACGACAAAGCGCGTTTTTGTCCGGCAGGGGCCTTCTGGCTTCTGGTCAGGCACGGATGGCCTCAACTAGTAGTCAGTCCGATCGAGCACGACTCTGGAAAGAAGCTCAAGATGCCGTGGAGCACGGGCGGCCGGTTGAACAGCGTAACAACTCAGCATAACGTCTTGAACACCGCAGCCGGGTGGCAAATGCCTTCTGATCTCGCAAATGAATTTCTTTGCCTGGCAGACTTCGAACCTGCTGCACGTGATCGTTTGCCCCATGCCGTCTATGAGTTTATCGCCGGCGCGGCTGGTGACGAAATTACGATGCGGGACAATGTAGGTGCGTTTGACCTGCTGCGGATCAGGCCGCGGGTTTTGCGGGACGTCTCGAAGATCGACACAAGCGTTACGCTCTTCGGTGAAAGGCTCTCTCATCCGATCTTTCTGGCGCCAACGGCATTCCAACGCATGTCACACCCCGAGGGCGAAGTGGCTGCCGCTCGCGGGGCGGGCGAAGCCGGTGCGATATTCACTCTGGGAACCAGCGGAACAGCAACCATCGAGGAATGCGTGGCCACAAGCCCTGTGCCGATCTGGTTCCTGTTGTATTGGCAGAGCGATCGAGGTTTCAACCGCGACCTTGTCGCCCAAGTCGCTGCGGGCGGAGCGAAGGCGATCTGCGTAACGGTGGATATGCCAACACTCGGCGATCGGCGAAGGCAAATGCGAGCCGGTTTCAAAATTCCCGATGCGCTCGCCACCCCTTATTTCAATGACCGCAATACAGGCCTCTTCAAGATCGGTGGTTCGCCAAAGCGTGCAATATTGACATGGCCGGATGTTGAGTGGCTCCGTTCTCTCACAGCTCTGCCTATCGTGTTGAAAGGCATCCTTGATCCTGAGGACGCTGAACTGGCGATAAGCTCAGGCGCGGACGCCATTGTGGTTTCCAATCATGGCGCACGGAACCTCGACACGCTGCCGGCAACGATCGATGCACTGCCGGCAATTGCCGAGCGGGTGGCCAGCAGGATTCCAATCATTATCGATGGCGGCATCAGACGGGGAACGGATGTTTTGAAGTCTATCGCTCTTGGAGCAACCGCGGTGATGATCGGCCGCCCATATGTTTATGCGCTTGCCTTGGGCGGATCGGATGGGGTCAGGCACTGTGTTGACCTGTTACGCCGGGAATTTGAAACGGCAATGGCGTTAACCGGGAGGACCTCAATTGGCGAGATTGATCGAAGTCTCATCTGGTGACAAGCAGGGGGATGGATGTCGCTGAGGGCTCCGGGGATGCCGACACGGGCCATCTACTTGTGCTCTGGCCAAGGTTGGGACGTTGCTTCGATGTGCATTTCAGAGTGGCGGGCGGGTCCTTACAGGAGAAGAACATTTGCTTGAAGTGAGAGGGGTCCACAATCATCATGAAGATAATCTCACATGCGGAACAGCGGCGGGAGGAATGGCGAGTTGGAGTAGAAACCCGGATGCTTATATCCGCTGAGAACGGCGCGCTTCAGCTGTGCATTTTCGAGCAATGGGTAGCGCCGGCTATGGGCGCCCCGACGCACAGTCACCGTGTTGAAGAAGTGCTCTCTGTGGTCGCCGGCAAAGCAGAGATTTGGATCGACAACGAGTCGGTTAGCATAATCGAAGGGCAATCACTTGTTGTTCCGGCTAATCGAAAACACGGGTTTCGAAACGTCGGCTCTGAAACCCTTCACATATGTGCCGTGCTCGCATCATCAATTTTCGAGGCGGTCTTTGATGATAGCGAGCCTGTCCGTCGCTGGCTACCATCAGCGGCAGACTGATCCCGAATTTCGACGATTATCGAGGCGCGCAGTACGCGATCCGTGCCGTGGGCAACGAATGGGTCAAAGGAGTTCTGCACTCTTTGATCGACAAAATGATAGCCTGCCCCAAAGAAGGTCATCGCACGCTCGCTGAGCGTATTGCTCGCCTAAATCGCATCCTGGATCGGACCTTAGAGCCCGGATAGCGCGTTAGTCTGTACGCGACATCGCCATGTCCGGAAATCGACCGTTTTCCGAACAGCAGGCCGAGACCCTCCAGAGAGGCAGGAACCGAAGCCGCATGTGTCCAGAAATTATGTACAGAATTCTATTGTGTGGATAACCCTTTCATGAAACAATCCGCACATGCTAGTTGGCTACGCGCGCGTTTCGACCATCGATCAGAACCTTGACCTGCAGCGTGACGCCCTCACCCGTGCCGGCTGCACGAAGATTTTCGAGGAAAAGAAATCCGGCAGGTCCGGTACCAAGCGGCCGGAGTTCGAGGCTGCCCTCGCCTTCTTGCGGCCCGACGACGTCCTGATCGTCTGGAAGCTCGACCGACTGGGGCGATCCCTGGTCGAGATGATGCGCACCATCGACACGCTACGGCGCAGCGAAGTGGCTTTTCAAAGTCTCACCGAACATTTCGACAGCGAGACCGCTCATGGGCGTTTCGCGTTGCAGATGCACGGAGCCATGGCCGAGTATTTCCTCGACCTTAACCGCGAGCGCACAATGGAGGGACTCAAGGCAGCCCTTGCCCGCGGTCGCAAAGGAGGACGTAAGAAGAAGCTCACTGACGGGGACTTGGAGGCCGCGCGCGCACTTTTGAGGGCGGGCACAATCCCCGTCGCAGAAATCGCTCAAAGGCTAGGAGTGTCACGCACGACGTTTTATTCTTATTTCCCGTCCGCTCGCGCTAGCTCGTTGCGTTGACCGAATTCGTGAGTGCTCAAAGCTTCAATGACAGGCCGCGTCACGCTGATTACGACTCACGATGCGTGCCGAGAACCCGACCGTCGGCTCCACCTGTGTCTCGGCAAAAGCCGGTCGAGTGAATACCAGCCTGCTGCCCAGCCCGAAGGCGGCAGCGGCGATGGCGGATTCGACCAAGTGCGGCTCGGCGGTTCAGATCTGCTGGCTGGCAGATGGAAGGAACCGACCAAGTCTGGAAGTTAGTTCCATTGCTGCCGCGCCAGGATCATCCCAATTGGCGTATGGTCTGACGAGACGGGCGTTGCCAGTAATATGAGGATATTGACTTGCAATGCAGCAAGCTGTTCAACGGCACACTTGAGCGGTGGGCCGGCAGTGAAAAGCAATCTCTCCTACAGCCGGAGCATTCTGGCGATGGAAGACAAGGAACTCGAGGTCTTTGTCCACCGCTGGGTTGCTCGCCAGATCAAGAAGTACCCAGATCACCATCTTTTCGGGAACGTGAATGACCTGGGCCGCGATGCCGTAGGATTTCGCACGCTGGACCGACATGACGGCGAATGGGACAACTACCAGTGCAAGATGCTCAGCAAGCGCGTCGACGACGCCATGATGTATGAGGAAATCGCAAAGATCCTCTTCCATGCCTCGGGAGGCGAGTTTACGCCGCCGGCGGCCTATTTCTTCGTCGCTCCGAAGGGCTTTAACCGCAAAGCCGAGAAGCTCCTCTTCAGCCCCAGCTCGTTCAAGCAGCAAATGCTGGACGAATGGGACGCACGCTGCGCTCGACGCATCCGCACGGGGCCGCCCGTTGTCCTCACCGACAAGCTCCGTGCAGTCATCGGAGCCTACCCCTTCCAGAACATCGCCGGCATTGACCTGCCGAAGATCCTCACGATGGACGATATCAACCTTGTCCTCGCCGACGCGTTTGGAGACGATCCGGGTGAAGCGCCGTCTGGCATCGTTCCAACCAATGTCTCGTCTGACGAGGACTACGTGCAACAACTCATTGGTGTCTACTCCGATAGCGAGGGCCGCCCCTTCGCCGATGCGGCTGAAGTCCTTCGCCACGCGAGTTATGGCCCTGACCTGACTATGCAGAGGCGGCGGTACTTCGAAGCGGATGCCTTCCGCCGCCACTTCCGCGACAACATCGATCCGCAGCACGTAGAAAAGTTCACCGACGAAATCCTCTACGGCGTTTTCGGTGTGCATTCGCAGACGACGGGCCTGGGACGAGTGCGGGATGTGATGACTGCGGCCGGCTCGCTTCCAGTCTCCGGCATCTTTGGCCGGCACAATCGAGCCAACATTTTGGTCAAGCAGGGTACCTGCCATCACCTCGCCAACGATGGGGTACTGTCGTGGAAACGCTGAGGCATATCCCAACGCCGGTCTTCAACGGTTCGGTCGAGACCGGTCTTCGTTCGCTCATCTTGCTGGAGGCGTTCTATCCGGAAAAGCTCGATCTCGATGCGCTGGCGCTGCTCGATTACTTCGTCGTCCACACCGCCGATCTTGGCGGCCCCGACAGCCTTCACCCGGCGCTGCCGGAGCGTGTCGGGGAGTATCGGGTTCGCCGCACGCTGATACAGGAAGCGTTGCACATGCTGTTGCGGGTGAGCCTGATCGAGGTTGTTGAGGCCGTCGACGGTATCAGCTTCGTGTCGGGCGATGACGCACCGGCCTTCGTGAAGCTCCTGAACTCGGACTACAATCGGGACCTTTCGGACCGCGCGAGCTGGCTCGCCGGCCGCGTCCATGACGACGGCGCAGCCGCCTTTGCCTCGATGCGGGACCTGATTGATCGGTGGAGCCTCGAATTCCAGACAGAAGTGGGGCTGCCAAATGGCTGATCGATCGCCATTGATGCAGCTCGAACACCTCACCTACACCGGGTCCGGCCTCGCGACGGTCGGAATCGCGTTCAACGACGACCTGACGATCCTGTGGGGTGGCTCCAACACCGGTAAGACCTATACCGTGGCCACGCTCAACTTCATGTTCGGCGGGGAAACGCCTGAGACGCCGCCCGAAGGCGACAAGTATAAGTCGGCCTTGCTCGGCATTGCGTTTGCGGACGGCACTAGCGTCACGCTGCGACGTGCGCTGCGCGGGGGTGACATCGAGGTTTTCGAGGGTCTGGCTCCGGATGGCATCCTGGACGGTCGAGAAGGCCAGATCCTCGATTCGGTTCATGGCAAGGGTGGAAAGTCCAAGGACGGCAGCCTGTCGGAGTTCCTGCTCGCCAAAGTGGGTTTGGGGACGATCAAGATCGCCTCGACCCAGGCGGCCAAGCTCGACACCTTCAGCTTCCGCTTCTTCATGCCCTACGTGCTGGTCACCGAAGACCGGATGCTCAGCGGCAAGACGCCTACCGAGATCAATCCCAAGAGCAGCGATACGCTGAACAAGAACACGTTCAGGTTCCTTCTGACCGGCCGGGATGATTCCGCCATCGCCAAGATTCCGGACAAGAAGACGCTCGACGCGGGCAAGACGGGCAAGCTCCAGCTGCTCGACGAGATGATCGCCGACCTTGATCGCGAACTGGGTACCCACAATGTAACCGAACTGGTCGCACAGCGCGATCGCCTGCAATCTCACCTAGAGACAATCGGCGAGGACTTGGCGGACGCCCAGGAGCGGATTGACGACTTGTCTGTGCTGCGACGTGAAGCCCTAAATGCCCAGGGCGAGACCGAAGCCCACGCCGCGCAGTTGAGGGCAATGCGGCAACGGTTTCTCGACCTCAAGAGTACGTATCAGACCGATATCCGCCGACTCGAGGCGATCGAGGAAGGCGGCTTCCTGTTGCAGCGGTTCGAAGACCAGCCGTGCCCGCTCTGCGGAGCGTTGCCCGGTCACCAGCACAAGCCTCACCCGCTGGGGGATGTGGACCTGCAGCTCACGGCCGCGCGTGCGGAGATCGCCAAGGTCCGACGGGACATGAGTGGTCTCGAAGTCACCCTCGCCAGTTTGACTGCCGAAGCCGAAGGGCTCGAGAACCGCGGCCGCGCACTCAGCGCCGAGGCCCGCGGGCACTTCGAGGAAATTCAACGCCTCAGGCCAAAAGAGGCGAACCTGCGCACAGGCTACACTGGCGACGTTACGCTGTTCGAGGAAATCGATCGCGTCATTGCCCTGTCGGTTCGCCGCAGCGATCTCGACGCCAAGCGGGCGGCCATTGCGGCGGTCAAACACGGCAAGCAGAAGGCGGCCGGGCTCACGATCGGGATCGACGGGCCAACTGGGCACAAGTTTGCCCAGACCGTTCAACAGGTGCTGGACGTCTGGGGGTATCCTGGGCTCGAGGCGGTCACTTGGAATGACAAGACCTACGACATTGCTGTCAATGGTAAGGCTCGCGGCCGCAATGGCAAGGGCGTCAAGGCGCTGCTGCATTCCGCGTTCTCGGTTGCCTACGCGGTCTATTGCAAGGCCGAGGCGCTGCCTCACCCTGGGTTCTTGGTACTGGACTCGCCGCTGCTCACGTACCGGGAAGAGCTGGACGACGACGATGAGCCGCTGACCGACGAGGAGCGAGCGATCGCCGCGACGTCGCTCGACGAGCGCTTCTACAAGCATCTCGCTTCGGTTTCGAGCTTTTGCCAGATCTACATCATCGAGAACAAAACGCCGCCCAAGGAGTTCATGCCCCGGACGATCGTGTTCTCGAAAGCCGGCAGGCGAGCGCTTTTCCCGGTGTTGGGTACCTGACACTTTCGATGCTGACCCGCTACGGCGAATAACTTACCCGCGTGCCTGTCCTGCGGCCTCTACGACTTGCGGCAAGCAGCCTGTCAGCGAACCCCGCGAACACACGCAGCTTAGCTTGCTCCAGTGCTACTGCCTGTTCGTAGAGCCTCTTATAGGTCCGCCAGTGCATTCCAATTGGCTTGTCCAAAAGTTCGAGCGGGAGGTTTGCGGATCCTCCTAGGCGCTGGCGCAATTTCCGGGCGCTGGAGAGGCATCGAAAGCGAGGATCTTCGCTCTGGGAGCGGTAACTGAGGTCCAAACACAAACGGCAGCGAAAGCCGGTGCCGTCGTGAAGAACTGCGCATTTACGATTGCAGCACGGGCAAATGAACCAGCGTCGCTCGCCGCCGAAATGTTGCCTCGTGGAAACAAGAGCGATCACTTCGCGCACGTATCGCCACTCCTGGGCTGGCCCTCTGCGTTCACACGTCAACTCCAGGCTGTCTGCTTCTGTGAAAATTCTGATGGAACCGCTAGAACGGCCGCCGACATTCCAGGTCAACTCCCCTCTCCGCCCCGGCGCCAGCAGACCGCCCTTGCGCAAGTCCGAGATGCGGAGATCCAGCAGGTCCTCGCACTTCTGGCGGGCTCCGTTTCTCCACCGATTTCCCGATCCTGCGCCGCCCATGGCCTTCTCTGATTTTCCCGCAATAATGTGCAAATCTGAGCAGCTCTTACAACGCACAGCCATAACGAACTCTGACAGCGAAACCCGTATGACGCAGTTCCTTCCTGGTCTGCAGCGCCTTCTGCAATCTGCCTGCCGACTAAGGCAGAGATCGAAGAGCCTTCAATCCGGCAGAAGGATCGCAGAACGGTTATGAGGCGTCGTTCCAATTTACTCCTGGCAAACGGGCGCCCTTGCACACGCGTTTGGAGTCGCAAAGGGATCTTGTCTGCAGAGGATAATTTTGGTCTTACGTGGGGCATCAGATCCATCTCTCACCCCTGCCTTTCTCACGACCTTCTGGCCAGTAGCGCGGCATGCGAAGCTCGAGCACCGCAGGTACTAGCGGCCGACGGCGACAGCGGCGCGTCAGGGAGGGTGCCCTGATGCTCAGCCAGCGACGACGCCCCCGAGTGTGCTCGACCGCTTTCGAGAGGCAGCCAAGCGCTGCGTCGCCCAAGATCATATACGCTGACCATGATACGTCCGCCGGGCGATCTCCCCCTGCACAGCCGACCAGAATGCGCAGAGTTGCTCATCTCGCTCGGCCTCGCCGATGCCGGCATGGGACATCTGCTTGACGAGGGCACCCGTCACCTGGTCGCGGTAGGACTGAGCCGCGCGGAGCGTCGGTTTAGCGAGCATCTTTCCTGCGGTTGAGCGGATGCGGCCGACCCTCCGGACCATTGGAAAGACGATCACCCTACATGGCGGGGTCCAGGTGAAGAGATCAGGCTCTCGCACGGCCGGCTCCCCCGTACTGCTGTGCACCGACGGACCGATCCAGAGCGCCCTCGTTGGCTCCCTCAGTGGTAGATGTATATGCAGGTGACGTGGTCACCCCATTCATGTTGCTGTTTCGGGCTTTATCAGGTGAAGCGGTAACCCGACTCGGGTGATCTGATAACCCCATCGCTTCCGGAGTCGGGTGACCAGGCCGCCCGATTGGGGTGATCTCGTCACCCCGCGTTTTTTTCTTGATAGGGCTAGCTGGGATCGTTTCTGCGCGCCACCGCATGAACTCTTTAGTCGCCGGCATGGCGCTGCGCTCAGGGTAGTCGAGCGAATATTCGGTGAGGATCCAGGTGCTCGCCCTGGTGCGGTTTTCAGCCCGCGCCTTCCAATCAAAATGCCCCTTCTTGGCGAGCTTTACGAAGCCGAGGGCGACGAGCCGTTTGCAAGCTCGATCCGCAGGCACGTTGCTGCAATTCAAAGCTTCGGCCATCTCCTTACCGCTGAAGGAAATATCGCCATTATTCGCGCCGGTAAAGCGCGCCTTGAACTCGACGTAAAGCGCCCGCTCGTAAACATCGAGCGAGCGCCAAGCCGGGCTCTGCGTCATCCACGCATACAAGCGGACGTGTCTTGGCTCTGAACCAGCTCTGCCCTTCATCAGAGGGACCTCGCAAGAATCAGCCGGGATTCGCGAAGTGCCGCGACCGCGTCAGCGGCGCTCAGACCGAATTTCTCCCGCAGCTGTGGGACCGCGGCGCGGTTCTTGTCGCGATCGCCGGTCGCCAACCAGAGGGCTGCCTTCGCGATGGCGCCGTTCTCGGGCATCACGCAGCATCCCCGTGAACCGCGCGGCGCCAAGCCCGGATGCTCAGGCCCCAGGTGCGGCCTCGCTTGAAGGCGCCGGGAATGTGGCCGCGTTCTAGGGCGTGATAAACTTTGCGAACGTCTGGTTCATCGATAGACCTGGCAATTGCATCGGCGCCATAGACAACCTCGGGCTTATGGTCGATCGGAGCATCAGACTTGTCGTTCATGGTGGTTCCTGCTGTTCGCCATTTTCGAAAAAAAAAGTAACAAATGGATCCTAATTGCGCCACGTCGAAAACACTGGTAAGCACCCATATAACGATTACTCGGAAAACTCCGTAACAAGGCAAAGCTCCAATGATCTCTATCCGCTTGCAATGGGAGCGCCCTGCCGATGGTGTGGAATTGGCGTTTGACGGTGATGCCATTCGGGCACGGACGCCTCGAAGTATTCCGGTGACCTATGAAGTCACGGACCTCGAAAATCCGATCGTCCTTCACCTGATCAACTGCAGGACTAATGAGGACCGGGTTGCGTTTCTGTCACGGTTCGGGTTCCTTAGGCAGGACAAGGGCTGGCTTGGAATGACCGGCGTTGAAGTCGAGCAAGACAGGCTGGCAGCGAGCCTCACAGAACCGTTGCTTAGCTTTATTCCGCTCCCCCAAATAGAATACGCAAACAAGCTCATGAATGAGCAGGGCTATCAAGTCTCGCTTCGGCCAGCGTTTGAGGAATTCGGCGGTGAAGGTTTGCGCCTAGTCTTGCATCCAGATTCCCTCTCTAGTTTCATGGCAATGGAGGTCGCATTGGCGCATGAGGCCGGAGCGGCTTTGACGATGTGCGAGCATTGCGGAAAGTCTTTCCTGACAGGGCCTTTGACTGGCCGTCGATCACACGCCAAGTACTGTTCAGATAGATGCCGCGTCGCTGCCATGCGCAAGCGAAACGCGGCAAAGGGGGAATGATCGATGTCCATCCGAAAGCGCACGTGGGCTACCGGCAAAGGTGAGGAGAAAACAGCCTGGGTGGTCGACTACGTCGACACGAAGGGCACGCGCCGGCTCAAGACGTTCTCCAAGAAAAAGGAAGCCGATCAGTTCGAGGCAACGGCCAAGGTGGAAGTCCGGGAAGGCGTCCACGTCGCCGACAGCGCCAGCGCCACGGTGAAGCAGGCGGGCGCCTTCTGGATCGCCAGCGCCGAAGCTGCCGGTCTCGAACGATCGACGGTAGATCAGTACCGGCAGCACCTTGATCTTCATATCGTTCCACTTATCGGCGAAACGCTGCTTTCAAAGCTGTCAGTGCCGGCTGTCAGGGCCTTCGAAGACGACCTTCGCGCCAAAGGTCGATCGTCCGCAATGGTGCGAAAGTTGCTCGTCAGCCTCGGCTCGCTGTTGGCAGATGCGCAAGAACTCGGCCTTGTGACGCGTAACGCTGTTCGGGAGAAGAGTCGGTCGAAGCAGAGGGGAAAGGACAGGCGCCACGAGCGGCGCCAGAAGGGCCGCCTGAAGGTTGGGTCAGACATTCCGACACGCGAGGAGGTCAAGGCCATCGTGGCCGCCCTGGCTGGCCGGTGGAGGCCGTTGTTGCTTACCGCCATCTTTGCCGGCCTGAGAGCATCGGAACTGCGTGGCCTGCGCTGGCAAGACGTGGATCTCGACAAGCGCGAAGTCCACGTTCAACAGCGTGCCGATCGCTTTAACGATATCGGCAAGCCAAAGTCGGAAGCTGGCGAGCGCACGGTTCCGATTCCGCCCATGGTGGTCAACGCGCTGAAGGAATGGAAGCTTGCCTATAGGCGGCCGGTCGTTGGCAAGGACGATGAGGGCAAGTCGATCAGAGAGGATGCGAAGCCGGAGCATCTGATCTTCGCCAACGGCGCCGGCAACGTGGAAAGCCTGGCCAACATCATCAACCGCGGTCTTTTACCAGTCCAGCTCGCCGCCGGTGTCACCATCGCAACGGACAAACAGGACAAAGACGGCAATACGATCATGTCTGCGAAGTACACCGGCATGCACGCGCTGCGGCACTTCTACGCCTCGTGGTGCATCAACCGGCCCCAGGATGGCGGCCTCGGGTTGCCGCTGAAAGTGATTCAGGAACGCATGGGGCATTCCAGCGTGACCATGACGGCCGACGTCTACGGCCACCTCTTTCCGCGAGGTGATGACGCCGAAGAGATGGCCGCGGCGGAGCGGTCCTTCTTGGCTTGACGCGACATAGGCGCGACATAGGCTGCTGAAAGTCTTGTGTCGCATGGGTTATGTTCGGACTGAAAATCCGCGTGTCGGTGGTTCGAATCCGCCTCTGGGCACCATCCCCTCCTCTCCCCATACTCCGTTTTGCCGAAGCTTCTACGCTTCCGTCTTTGCAAGCGGTTGAAATCACTTATTTTTTCGGTCCTAGTGGCGCACTTGGACGCATCTCGACTGCTTTCAGCGTATTTGGTCCAACGGGGCGCGGGGATGGTATTTCCGTTGGTATTCGGCATCCTGATGGTATCGAAACAGCCAAAGGAGATGTCGAATGGCCCTTTCCGACGTGAAATGCCGAAACGCTCGCCCAGGTCCCAAACTCGTGAAACTGTCTGACGGTGGCGGGCTCCAGCTATGGGTGCAGCCCACAGGATCTCGCCTTTGGCGGCTCGCCTACCGCTTTGACGGCAAGCAGAAACTTTTGGCGTTGGGCAGCTATCCCCTTATCTCCCTAGCCGAGGCACGTAAGGCCCGCGATGATGCTAAGCGTCTTCTGCTGGCTGGCATCGACCCCGGACAGGAACGCAGTTTGCGCAAGGCCGGTTCGGCAAAAGACTCCTTTCGGTCAATCGCGGACGAATACGTTGACAAGCTGAAGAAGGAGGGGCGTGCCGATCGGACGATTACCAAGGTCAAATGGCTGCTCGACTTTGCCTATTCGGCCATCGGCGACAAGTGCATTCGGGAGATCGATACGGCCACCGTCCTTACTGCCCTACGCCGCGTAGAGGTTCGCGGTCGATACGAGTCGGCCAGACGATTGCGCTCCACCATTGGCACCGTGTTTCGATACGCAATCGCGACCGCACGTGCCGAAGCAGATCCGACGATCGCACTCAGGGGCGCACTCATCAGTCCGACGGTCACGCCGCGCGCCGCGATTACCGATCCGAAGGCCTTGGGAGGCCTGCTGAGGGCGATCGATGCATTTGACGGACAGCCTACGACCCGAGCGGCCCTGAAGCTGATGGCGCTGCTGTTTCCCCGGCCCGGCGAACTGCGCGCGGCCGAATGGCACGAGTTCGATTTCGAAAGCTCGGTGTGGATCATCCCTGAAGCACACATGAAAATGCGACGGCCGCACCGCGTACCACTTTCAAGGCAAGCTGTTAGCGTCCTGACCTTACTCAGAGAAATCTCTGGCGGTGGATCGCTGCTGTTTCCTAGTGTTCGATCGGGTTCGCGCCCGATTTCCGACAACACGCTTAACGCCGCCCTGCGCCGTATGGGCTACGGCAAGGAAGAAGCTACCTCGCACGGTTTTCGAGCAACGGCATCAACTCTGCTAAACGAATGCGGAAAGTGGCACCCGGACGCCATAGAGCGGCAACTGGCCCACGTAGAGAACAACGACGTTCGTCGCGCCTACGCTAGGGCGGAGCATTGGGAGGAGCGCGTCAAGATGATGCAATGGTGGGCCGATTATCTAGATGAACTGGAGAGCAAAAAAACGCGGGTGATCTCAATCGGGGGACGCGGCAAGCCTACTCTCCATATACCATCGCGAGGGTCTGCGTTGAAACCAAACAGCGACGGTTCGCCAAAGGTCGAGGCGAACCTCTAACCTCCGAAAATCGAGCTGACAATCAAGAGACGAACGACCGTATGATAGACCCGAGGCTCTGCCGTATTCGAGCGAAATCAGCCGCAGCGCGAAAACCCCGTTTATTAGAAATCAATGGCTTTGCAAACGCGCCTCACTTTTTCCGACCGCCTCCGATCCGGCGACCAGTGACCGGCCAAGGCATAGCCTGACTTGCGGAGTTCACCGTCCGCACGTCCGAGGCCTCGAGGGGACGGAAAACCGTGCATGTATAGCATTTGTCGGCAGGTTACATCTTGACAAAGGAATGCGGCATTCTCGTATAGGTTGGGACCTAGGGGGATTCGCAGATTGTTGCTAGAGAAAAATACACGGCGGCGGAAGAACGATAGACCGCATTTAGGTTGGCTAAACCCCTACACGGGAATAATTAGCACCGTTTCCGCCATAGTTGTTTCTCTTGTGAGTGTTTACAATATTTATCTCACGACTCGCCAATCCGAAATTGCTGAGCGTGCGATCAATTTGTCCAACCGTAATACTGAGATGGCAAACCTCCTCGTATCACTTCGAAAGACTTGCCAATCTGCTGCAGCACTACGCGCTGTATTTTTCGGAAATACTAGCTTTTACTATAAGCCAGACTTTAATATGAGGGACCCGCAAAAACCGACCGATGGAGAAAAACTCAAGATCACATTTGTGGAACCTCCAAAATACCCAAAACCTAGTACACCACAAGTTTTAAAGATCGGAAAAGAATACTTGAGTTTTTCGGAAGATACTCTTAGCCGTTTTCAAGTAGTTGAACTGTACCTTACGGACCAGGAAGCGGCCGAAGAGGAAGCTAAAAACCTCCGATATGCTTTTGAAGAGCTGGTTGACGTTGCCGATATGGTGACCAACGAGGAAGCCAGTACACAGGACCTAATCGGCAACATGATAGTCGCGTCATCGATGTGCCGGCTGTTACCGGAAAAGCTTTCGCCTTGGTTTCGGAACTCTCAAGCCAACAGGCTCGGATACATTTTTACCGAGAGCGACGTCAGGTTTGAATGGATTAAAGAACCGGAAGACTTTGTCGCTACCCGCCAATCTTGGGGCCTAAGCCTTGAAGACCGGACAGAGAACGAAGGCACCATGCGTCAACGATTGCTGAATCCCCCGTCTGAATTCTGAATTGTCAATGAAACCGGCGACAACTTTCATAACCCAGGACGAGGGGCAGATCCATTACCGAACTGCCATGAAGCTCAGGACCGCCGATCGACTCCAAGCCACCGGTCGTAGACGTGATCGCTGGGCGTACCTCCTCCCCTCGATTACCCTTAGTGACGGATCGATCGAAACTGCCGATATTTCACTAAAAGTAAGCGTTTCAGCATACGTTGAAATTGCCATTTTTGGTGAAAGTAGCTGTACTTGTTTTAGTGAAAATGCTATTTTCAGCAAATGCTGAAAGCGCCAAACTCATTGAAAGAGGTGGAAGAGCAAGCCGCGCAGGCCTTGAAAAGCCTGCTTGGGTCGATTCCTCCGATCAAGATCGATAGAATCGAAGAATTCCCTTCCGGGCCCGACCGCGGCGTCGATTTGATCGCCCACATTCGCGCTTTCGGGTCCAGACATGTTCTCCTCTGCGAAGTCAAATCGACCGGACAGCCTCGCCACGCCAGGGACGCCATCACACTGCTTCATCGAGCAGCGGCTGGGTTGAACGAAAAACATGCTGTTCCGGTTTTCATTGCTCCGTTTCTGATGCCGCAGACGCGGGATATCTGCACCGAGGCCGGCGTCAGCTTTTTAGACTTTGAGGGTAATTGCCGCCTTGCGTTTGATGGAGTCTTTGTCGAGCGCGTCGTCCCCACCAAGCCCGCCACCGAACGGCGAGAGGTCAAGTCGATCTTCAAACCGAAGTCGGCGCAGGTCTTGCGAACCATGTTGCGCAACCCGGGCCACTTTTGGCGTGTAACCGAGCTCGCAGAGCGCGCTCAGGTGAGCCTCGGCCATGTAAGCAACATGCGCACCGCGCTCGTAGCGCGGGAATGGGCAAAGATCGGTGAAGACGGGATATCGCTGACGGAGCCGGATGCTCTGCTCGACGCCTGGCGGGATGTCTACGAACCACCCGCTGGACGGCGAATGGGCTTTTACACGACATTGCACGGGAAGGCCTTCGACGAAGTCATTCGGCGCAACGGCGAGCCTGATCCATCATTGAGCCAGATGGCGCTGGCGTCGTTTTCGGCCGCGCAGTGGCTAGCTCCGTATGCGCGTACCGGAACACATTTTTTCTACGCAAGTGGCAATGGTCTCGAGCGGGCTCGTACCGCCCTCAATTTGAGTTCAGCCGCACGCGGCGAGAATGTTGTGGTTACGGTCTTAAAGGACACGGGCCCGCTGCTCGATGCCATTGAACCCTCCCCAGGGATCTCCACCACCAGCCCAGTGCAGACCTATCTTGACCTCTGGGTGGCGGGAGAACGCGGCAGGGAAGCGGCGGAGTACTTGCGGAAAGAGAAACTCAAATGGCACGTGTAACCGTTCCGGAAGCGCAGTCTGCCGCTGAATATGATGACCGCACCACCCAGGCGGTGAAATCCGTGCTACTCGAAATCGGCCAGATCCTCGGCAGTTTCAAAGGCAAGTTTGCCGTTATCGGTGGCGCGGTGCCCTGGCTCCTGCTTGAGAACGATGAGATGCGGCATGTCGGTACGCTCGATGTCGATCTCGGGCTCGATGCGGAGGCGCTAGGCGACGGCGAGTATGCCAAGCTCGTCGAGTCGCTGATGGAAAACGGCTACAAGCAGAGCGAGGAGTTGCGAGCCTTCCAGCTCGTCCGCAATGTGCCTGCCAAAGATGGCGGTGAAGCCATCGACGTGGTAGTCGATTTCCTGCGGCCGATCGACGCCAAGATTGTCAAGAACCGGCCGCCGCTTATCGAGAAATTTGCGGTTCAGCGAGCTGACGGCGCGGAGCTTGCTCTTCGCTTTTATCTGTACGTCGCAATAACAGGCGACATGCCTGGCGGCGGTACCAATCAGGTCAAGATCGCTGTCGCATCAATTCCCGCCTTGCTCGCGATGAAAGGCTTTGCCATCCAGAACCGGCTGAAGCGCAAGGACGCCTATGACATATATTATTGTGTGCGCAATTATGGTGGAGGGATCGAAGCCCTGGCCAAGGATTGCGAGCCCGTCCTCGCAGTGAAGGAAGGCCAAGAAGGATTCGGATATATCAACGGCAAATTCGACCAGGTAGACGGGTTTGGTCCGACAAGTGTTCGCCAGTTCGTTGAAGAGACAGATCTACTCGGAGAGCGGACCCCTGATCAGTGGCAGCAGGATGCATTCGGTCAGGTCGATGCCTTGCTGCGGGCGCTAGGGTTGAGGAAATAGTCCAGCCACGGCCATTTCGGTTGCCGGCACCAGCGGCGCAATCGTCAGGTGGTGCTGCGCGGGACAAGTCGAGACTGGCGCGGCATTGAAGCGAGAAAACATTGCTCGATGAGAGCTGCCGCGGCGTTTAAAGCGACTCGCCGGCCTCTTGGTTGGCGCAATGAAAGATCAACTCAAGGCCAACATGCACCGGGCAGAGGATGCCGTCAGCGGCATCCTACGCTCTACGAAGCCATCGGCCGCGAGCTCGATACCGCCCCAATGACCGACATTTCATTTGGCGGGCTGTCATCGAAGCCTCTACATCGCTACGGATCTAAGAACCGCGGCGTGGGACCATCATCTCGGACAGAACCTTCTCGGAAGGAACAACCGTCAGGTAACCGATCGTGAAAGGCAGCGGCGTTTTCTCGACCCAATTGGCGCCTACCAACTTGGTCGCGCGAAATGCGAGGTAGCAGGCCGCGCCAAGCTCCTCGAGTTGCCTGAACAACCCGTCGACTTCCTGCTGATAGGTGCGCTTTTCGGAAAACGAGATGTCATCGGCAATGTCGCCAAGGTCGCGCAGATAATCGAACATGGATGCTGCGATCTCCTTCGCCTCTGCAGCGATTGCGTCATCGGTATTGAACAGATAACCGTCCGCCTCATAGGCTATGCGCGCCAACGCCTCTCCGGAGACGGCTTTCGTCACCGGCACGCGGATATGGTCGGGAAACTGCTTCTGGACCTCGTCGTCTTGAATCTTCCGAAGGCCTTCAAACAGCTCGTGGACGCCCTTGATAAATTCCGGGTCGTCAAACACGTCGGGATTGTCATAGCCAAGACCCCGAGCCAAGGCCCGGCGTGTCGTGACGCTAACTGGGTTTCCGGCTTCAATCCTCTGGATCGTGCGCACGTCAAGTCCGGACGAGGCGGCAAGCGCTTCTTGCGACCAGTGCGAGGTTTCGCGGATGCACTTCGTCCAGAAGGCAAGAAACTTGGGATCCTTTGTATCGATGCTCGGTGCGTTCATGTCGCGTTCCTCAGGTCAATGTTCCGAGTGAGGACGCTATCTTTAACGGAGCTAACGCACCACGACAGAACCCCGACAACAAGCCGTCACCAGGCGGCTGGATGCACAGGCGCGCCGTACAAACCGGCCTCCCCGGTGCGGTGCTGCTCAAGAAAGGCTTCCGTCTCGATGCCTTGCTGTGGACGGTCACTGGTAAACTTCCCGGTCTTGGCCACGGGCCTGTTGGAACAGTGGATTCCGGTCGTCGGCGCGGTATTAGCCGGTTCGATGATGCTAATCAGTCGTCCCATTCGGTGCGACGGCCAGGTGGGCGCGTGTCAGCGGTTCGCCAGACTTTGCTCCCTCGCTCACCACGCAGCTTGTGCTCGCCATCAGGCGTCCAGGCAATCACCGTCCCGCGGTCGATGTTGCGGTATTTCTGGTTCTCACTCCACTGCCATTCGAAGCTGACCACTTCGTTCTTGTAGACGAACTTACCTGACCAGGGTGCAAGGAACGAGTATGTTTCCCCAGCAACGACCAAAACATGGCTGTGCCAGGCATGCTTGTTCCCACTGCGGCTCGGGGGGCGGGATTTGTCCTTGAGATAGACGTCGTAGCTTTCGACTTCCGCTCGCTCGACCTTCACCGGCTATTCCTTTTCGAGGCGTCCCTTTGTGCCGGAACCTAGCCAGCACAGCTTCCTACCCCTAGACGCTGTGGCCGCCCGTTTTGGACGAGCATCGACACCGCGTTACGAAAGCGCTTTGCGCAGTGATCGCAGCAGGGCCTCGGCGTCATCAATTTTTTTGAGAATATCCGGGTCGCCTTTGAGTTCCTGCAATGTGGTCCAGGGAAGTGTTTTCATCGCTTCCACGACTATTTCGAGATCGCTGGAAAGGCCACCCTTCGCTTTCTTGTCGGAGGCTCCGAGACGCAGCATCGCGGATTCGAGATCGCCTGCGTCGCTCAAGAAGTGTGCCCTCGCCACCGGGTCGGGCAGGATCGTGCGCAGCTTGCGAAGATCCTTGGAGTTGGTAATGCGCTTCTGGTTGACCTTCTTGACGACGGCTTCGACGACGCTTGGTGTCAGGAGCTTCTTGCTGACGCCCATCATTTCCCGAGCCCAAGTGATGGCGGCACTCGGATCGCGAAGACTCGTGAACTTTTCAGAGAGCTCGAACACGTCCACCAGCTTGTCGAGTTCCCGAACCGTGATGCCAAGAATGTTGGCCGCACTGGCTCTGCCCATCAGATCGACCAGCCGATAGGCGACCATTTCCTTTTCCTTGGCATCCCATTCCTTGCGCTGGCGGTGAATGTAAATCCATACGCGCAGCCGCTCCTCCTCACCTAGCGTGCCGTCGGTCACCTCAATAGGCACCTGCCGAAATTCGTCCTTCCCCTGCTCTACCAGAGCGCGCGAGTTGGTCCATCGCCGGTCGCCGTCGATGATGCGGAACTTCCCAGGCAGCGTCGGATGAGGCTCGACCAGCAAAGGTTCGAACAAGCCTCCATTGGCCTCGATCTGCCGTTGCAACTCCTCGTCCAGCTTTGGCCCCATGCGCGGCTGCTTGTCGTTCGGGACAATGTCATCGATGTCGGCCTTCCTGCGATAGGTACGCAGCACGGTGCGGTCGAGCCTGCGCTCCTGCAGGTTGACGACGACATTATTTTCCCGATCCGGCTTGGCGGCAGCGCTGGTCATTGCAAGTCCTCCAACGCATTCTCGGAGGTGCCGACGATGGCGTCGATCTCGCCAGTCAACTCGCCGCGTACCCGTTGCACCGAGCGGATGAGTTCACCTTGCCGCCGCCAGGTCGCGTCGTGCGCCTTTTTCTCCTTCACTTGCAGGTCAAGCAGGTCCTCGGTGTGCGTATCGATCCTCGCCAGCATGCCGGCGCAACGTTCGGAGGTGATGAAGTCGTAAAGAGCCGCCGTCTTTTGCGTCCGCTCTTCGGTGCTGAGCCTGAGCTTGTGAGTCTGAATGAGGTGCTGGCGGACAATCTGAACAATCGCGACAACCCGTGCCGGATTGGCGAGAATGACGCCGTCCTGCAGCTGCAAATGGCGGACCTTGGCCGGGAACACACGCGTCGACAAAATGGCATGGTCGGCTTTCGCAGCCATCTGGTCGGAAGCCAATTTCGTCACAAAGTCAAAGCGCCATTTGGCGTGATTTTTTGAGTCGTAGATGATAGTGCCGCATTCCTTGCCGTTGTGCATCACCGTGTGGAGGATGTCGGCACCTGGCTGACCGCGATTGACCCGTTCGATCTTGTCTCCCTCAAATTCTCTCTTCAAATCCTCGTAGAGGTCGACTTCGGCTCCCTCGCCGAGCTCGTCGGCGGTTTTCTTGTCATAGGCGCGCTTCAGCTCCTCGAATTTGGTCTGAAGCTTCAGCCTTTCCTCGAACGCCAACGATTTCTCCGCATTCACCGCCTCGTCCCTCGCCTTCTCCAGCACTTCGCGTTGTTCCTGTAATTGCGCTTCGTGGGCATGGTGGAGCGTCTGGACTTGCTGAACGGCCGAAGTCGCCTTTGCTTCGGCCTGTGCCTTCGCTTCCTCAAGCCCGGCGACCTTTTCCTGAACCGCAGCTGCGGCAGCCGCATCGGCCCGCTGCCGGTATTCAGTTTCGCGCGTCACCGCGTCCGACTTCACCTTCTCGATCGCCGCCCCGTGATCCAGCTGTTGCTGCTCCAGCTTGCCTTCCAGCGTCACACTGGCGGCTTCGGCGGCCGCCTTTCCGGCTTCGATCGACTCGATCTTCAGATTAAGGGCGGCCTCGCTATCTTTGCGCTGGCGCTCGCTGTCCGCGAACTTATCCAGCATTGCCGCCTCCGCGGCGCCCATGGCCTCGGCGCGGATGGTCTTCTCCTTGTCGGCCATCTCCTCTTTGAACTTCTCGATCTTGGCTTCCGCACCTGCCTGGGCTGCCTGCGCATCATCGAGTTTCGCCTGCAGCCCGCCCAGTGCCTCTTTGCCTGCGCGTTCGGCAACCGAGACACGCTCGTTCGCCACAACCTCAAGTGCGCGGCGCTCATCTTCACGGGCTGCGGCGATCCTTGCTTCGGCTTCCTGCCGCGCCTGTTCGAGCGCCTGCGCTTTCTCACGCGCGTGCTGCTCTTGCAGTTCTTGCAGTCGGCCGGCGATCTCTGCCAACTGCTCGCGTTGGCGGAGCTCGATCTTCTCTTTGATCTCCTCGTAATGATCGTGCGGAATGGGCTGGTCGCAAGTCGGACAGACCTCATCGGCGAAATGCAGATGCGGCGCAGCCTGACCGGGGCCGGTTTTCAATAGTGGGGCATGGGATGCGGGCATAAACGCTCTCCTCAAGAAAAACTAGGTCCTATTTTCTCCTACTTGATCCCAATGTCAATAGCTGATATAGAGTCTCGCACAGGGCGAGAACGCTAGATGTTGTGGCCTTGATCAAAACTTGAGGTATTGAAATGACAAAATCGTATAAGCCGGGGCAGACCGCGCCTCGTTCAGGACAATATGGAATTATCGGAACGAGGGGTGGCAATACCGGCCAGGAGAGGACCGTGACGAGGGGCGAGCCGCTGCCTCCGACGCCGAGGGCAGGGCAGACCTACAAGCTCAACGACGCCACCAAAAACAAAAGCGGGCGCCCTTAAAGGGGCCTGAGAAAAAAGAACGAGGCGGTCCGACCGCCTCGTTCTTTTTTCATGAAATCGCCGATGGAGGCGACGGTTGGTCGGTCGCGCGATTCGAATAGCTCCGTGCTGGAACTCGATGTAGGTTTAAGCTGATTGCTGTGGTGGCTTCGCCGACGCTCGGACGCCCGGCAGGCCTTCCTTTCTGGCCTTGGCAAAAGCTCGGTCGCTTTCGAGGAACTCGGACAGCATGAATGGGATAAGTTCAGCCACCGTCTCCGACTCACCATAGGTCTGGCGGTAAAGCGCTGCATAGTCGTTGAGTGCCTGGCTCAGGTCGGCGCTAATGGTGATGGTGATCTTCGAAGGCGTCCGTTCCGGAAGTTTTCCGAGCTTTAGATTGGCCATGACTGCTCCTGTTCAACCCGTGTATGGCCGGAGCACAATGTCCTTGTGCACGATGACGCGCAGCGGCCAACCCGGGCGGACGGTGATGGTTGGTTGAATATCGAGGTTCTTCTCGGTGATGCGTTGGCCGGCTCGGCTGACATTCTGCTGGGTGGATTCCCGGATCGCCTTGACGAGGTCGCTCTCATTGTCTCCAAAACTCAGCTCAGTGCCAACGCCCAGCAGCGTAGCCAGAGCAACTCCCTTGATCAGCTGCCAGGTGTGGAAATCCACCTCGTCCTCCAGACCCGCATAACCGGCAGTATCTGTCGCTGGCAGATTGTCGATTTCGATAGATGAGCCGTCCGGCATCACGATGCGTTGCCACATCAACAGAGCGCGCCTTTGGCCAAAGGCTACAACGCTATCGTAGGTGCCGATCAGCCGTGAGCCCTGCGGGATGAGTAGGATACTGCCGGTGACGCTGTCGCGCACATTCTCGGTAACCTGCGCGACGACGAGGCCGGGCAAGTCGGAATTGATGCCGGTGATCAGGCTTGCCGCAATCACGCTGCCGGCCATGATCTGGTACGGCGAGGCCGGCGTCTGCAGCGCATGCGGATTGTAAATCCCGCCGGTGTTCCGTTGATCGATAAAATCGAGCTTGCGCTGTTGGTTGTTCTGGTCGCCCTCGGCCGGTGCCACGGAAGCTCGCATACGCTCAGCATCGGATCGGGCCGGCAGCGCTTCAAGCGGCGGGCGTGCTCCTTGCCCATTACCGGCGGCGTCCATTTGCCGGGAGCGGATCTCGATGCGGAAGAGGACTTGCGACTCTCGCGCCTCGATCGCCTGCTGAGCAAGACGCTGCTCTTCGGCGGAAACCTCCTGCCCTGGCGCGATACCAAGCTGGCGCTGGTGTTCCAGGATAGGGCGGCCGAGATCGCCAGGCAGGGGCGGCCCAAGCACTGGGGCCTGCGGTTTGATCCCGGAATAGTCTTTGGGGAGCGCCTCGAGTCCCTCGGCGGTCGGGTTGCGGTCGGTGCTGTAAAGCTCTTCAGCCTGCTGCTTCAGGCGCAGTGCCGGCCCCTGCAGCGCCATCATGGTGACGCCAAAGATGGTGCCTGAACCAACAGCTGCAATCCCAACGATTATGCCGCGCCTGAAGCGCACGGCCCGGCGCGGTGAGGCCCGCAGCTGCAGCTGTTCGGGATCGAGTTTGGGCGGAACATTGGAGCGGGATGTGTCGGTCATGAGCATTCCCCTCACCTGCTAAAACGGGAAAAGAGGGACACCCGCCGCGGCGGTTGCCTGCCGTCAGTTCTCGTAATGCGCACCACCTGCTGCTGCTTCGTGCCTAAACGCAGTTCGGCGGCGGCAAAGAGGCGATCGACGATGTAGTAGTTGCCGCGCATGCGGTAATTGACGAGCTGGTTGTCTCCGTCGGCACCGACGATGAAAAGCGGCGGCGCCTCGCCTTGATCGATACGCCCTGGGAATTCGATATAGACTTTGCGGCCATCGTCGAAGGCGCGCGCCGGCCTCCAGGGCGGCGTGTCACCAGTGATGGTATAACGGAAGCGGATGTTTTCGAGGGTGACATTTGAGGCCAGCGGCGTCGCCGACTCGGCCTCAGCGTTGCGGCGGCGGAGCGCGATGATCTGGTCCTCGCTATAGGTCCAGGAGATCGCCGCCATTGCGGTCTTGTCCGTGCTTTGAAGCTGTAGGTGATAGCTCCGCCTATCCGTCGTGATGACCAGATTGGTGGCAAGTCCCGGCGCGAAGGGTTTGACCAGGACATGGGTACGCTGGTCGTCTCCAGATCCGCTCGTGGTGTCGCCAATCACCCAGCGCACCGTATCGCCGGCGGATACCGATGTGAGTTTCTCGCCTGGCTGCAATGAGATATCGGTGACGCGCTCCGGCGCGGCATAGAGCTGGTAGAGCGCGCCATCGGCAAAGGGGTAGACCTGCACCGCGTTGACATAGCCAAACTTCGTGGGTTGCTGCGTCGCCGCCTTGTTGGCATCGGCGACCCGTCCTTCGGGCGAGCGCTTATCTTCAGCGGGCTTGCCGGGTGCGGGTATCAACTGACCGGGCAATGGCAAGGGTTTTGGCACCTCCAGGACCTTGACCGGCTTTTCCGGCGCCTTCTCGATCGCGGCTGGTTTGAAGTCTTCGTAGTCATAGGAAATCTGAGGCGGTGGCACTGGCTTCGAGGCGCAGGCCGAAAGAACCGCAGCCGAGGTCGACAGGATCAGGACCGTTCGAAGCGATGAGACTCTATTTGTCATTGGCGGGCTCCTTTGGGGAAACGGGCGTCGGCGCAGCACTGTCGAGCTCGCGCGACCAGTCGATGGCGTTGACGAAGACGCCGAGCGGGTTTTTGCGCAGCTGCTCGGTTGTCCTCGGCGGTCGGATGACGATGGTGAGGATCCCGGTCCAGCGCGTCGTGCTGGCGAGGCTGCCGCGCTCGAACACCTGCTCGGTCCATTTGACCTGGAACGAGCTGTCGGAAGCCCGGACCACGCTGGTCACCTGCACTGACACGCTGCGCGTGCCGATTTGGCCGAAAGGGTCGTTCGCCTTGGCATACTCGTTGAGGAAGAACGCCGCTCGGTCGGTGGCAAAGTCGTAGGCCGACAGCCAATTCTGCCGCACCAGAACTGCATCGGTGGAAACCGAACGGACATTCTGGATGAAGCGGCTGAGATGCCAGGCGATCTGGGCATCGTCAGGCTGGTAGTTTTGGACTGCCGGCGCGACCGCGTGCGCCTCGCCAAAGCGGTCGACCTCGACGACATAAGGCACGACGCGGCCCTGCATCGACTGCCACAGAAGCCCACCGGAAAGCCCCGTCGTCAGAGCCAGGCAGCCAAAGGCCATGAAGCGCCAGTTCTTGGCCTGGACGCGCGCCGCGCCGATGCGCTCATCCCAGAGTTGGCTGGCCTTCTGGTAGGGTGTTACGGGTTCGGACGTCTTTCCGTAACGCTGAACGGGTCGCTTGAAGAGCATCTAGTCTTCCTTGTCATTTAGGGAGGGATTGACGCCACTTCCGCCCCGATCTCCATCGCGCACCGCCTGTGTAGCGGCGTGGCGATGGGCACGGGCTGTCTGTTCGGAACGCAGGCGCTTTGCCCAGGCAGGCGCCGAAGCGGGAGCTGCAGTGGGAGAGCTTCCGGTCATCGAGCTGGTCGGCGTGCCGCCGCTCGCTGTCCAGGCGGCCTCGCGACCGGCGTCAGCGCTACGGCGGAAGGGTTCTGCGGTGGATCGCACTCCAACCATCGCGGCGCCGCCGGCGGCACTCGCAACGCCGTGCAGGCCAGCAGATAATCCCGAGAGGCCGGACTCGGGCGAGGTTGCTCGGCCCATTTGCCATGCTGTGCTGGTGGCCGACCCCATGGCCGTGCCGGCCCGAACGGCGGCAAGACCGCCACCGGTTGCCAGGCGCACCCCGGCGAACGCGGTGCCTCCGGCGACGAGCGCTGAACCGCCGGCGGCCGCAGTGGTTCCAAGCGCGGCGCCGGCGCCAAGCTGCGGCGCGCCGGAAACGAGACCTGAGGCAATTCCTGGCCCAAAAATGCCGAGACCAAGCAGGGCAAGCGCACTCAACACCTGCGACATGGCTGCGGCGAGGTCCGGCTCCTTGCCCTGCAGCGCGGATGCAAATTCGCCGAACAGCGTCGAGCCGATGCCAAAGATGACGGCAAGCACCATCACCTTGATGCCCGAGGAGATCACATTGCCAAGCACGCGCTCGGCCAGAAACGCCGAACGGTTCCAGAGCGCGAAGGGCACCAGGACGAAGCCGGCCAGTGTGGTCAGCTTGAACTCCAGGATGGTGATGAAAAGCTGGATGGAAAGAATGAAGAAGGCGATGAGGACCAGGAACCAGGCGAGAAGCAGCACGAAGATGGTCAGCGCGTTGCCAAAGATCTCGGGGAAGCCGACTAGCTGGCTCGCTTGATCGAGCAGAGGCCAGGCGCCCTCGAAGCCGGCCGCGGCAATGCGGCCTGGCCGCAGGAGATTGTCGGCGGACAGGTTGCCGGCGGAGGCATTGATGCCCAGACCAGCAAAGGAGCGGTAGATGATGTCGGCGAGATTCTTAAAATTGTTCAGGATGAAGGCGAAGGCGCCGACATAGAGCACCTTGCGGACAAGCCGGCCAAGAATGTTTGGTTCGCCGCCGAACGCCCAGACCAGGCCGGCCAGCGTGATGTCAATGCCAATCAGGATGGTGGTGAGAAAGGCGACGTCGCCCGAAAGCAGACCGAACCCGCTATCGATAAAGCGGGTAAAAGTCTCCATAAAGCGATCGATGACCCCCAAGTCGTTCATGCCGCCGCTTTCCTCGTCGTATTGAAAAACTGCTGATCAGTTGCCGGGATAGGCCCTGCCGGTACCCAGGAAACGCTTCGTCGTCTCGCGGGCGGCTTCCTCGGACTGCGCCTTACGCGCAGCATCCTCGGCCTCGGCCCGGAACTGCGTCGCAAGCAGCGTCTGGATCTGCATCTGCTGCTTGGTCGAAAGCGCGATCAGCTGATTGGTGGCCTGGCTTGCCTCTAGCGCGCCGGCCGCCCCCTGGCTGCGGTTGACGAGATCGGTAAGCAGATCGCCGTCGGCCTGCACGTTCTCGACGATCTGCGACTGCGCGCTCATGGTCTGGCGGAACGCCTGCATGGCGCTCTGCCAGCGCTCGCGCGCGGCGCTCGCCACATCGCTGACCTTGATCGTGGCGTCGTAGCTTTCCGGATATTGCTGGCGCCACTGGTCCTGGAGCTTGTCGAGATCGAAGCTCAAGCCGCTCGCCTGGGTCATCAAACCGTCGATCCGCTGGAGCGAACCGGTAAGCTGGCCCACGGAAGAAAAATCCAGGCGCTGAAGGTTGCGCGCCATGTTCTGCAGCATGGTCGCTTGGTTCTGAAGCGATTGGATTTGGTTGTTGATCTGTTCCAATGCGCGTGCTGCTGACAGCACATTTTGCGTATAGTTGGACGGGTCAAACACGATGAGCGCATAGGCCGGCTGGACGTAGTCAGCCATTGGTTTGGCGATCAGGGAAACGGTGACCAGGCTAGTAAAAAGGCGGCGTCCGATCATGACGATTGCTCCTTGTTAGGTTGAGGAAATTGCTGGAGAAGCTCGGCAGCCCACTGAAGGCCGCGCGCATTGAAGAAACGGGCGGCAAAGCTGCCCTCCCCTTCTTCGGAAAGGACATTGTCGATCAGGGTCTGGGCGGCCGGGTCGGAGGCGCCGCAAAGCGCAAGAGCGATCGGGCCGAGTCCGAGCTCAAAAAGCCGGTTGCCGCGGCGCGACTGAAGATAGTAGTGGCGCTTCGGCGTCGCGCGGGCGACCAATTCGATCTGTCGCTCATTAAGACCGAAGCGCTCATAGGCTGCTCGTGCCTGCGGCTCCACCGCACGATCATTGGGGAGAAATATGCGCTGCGGGCAGCTCTCGATGATTGCGGGTGCAATAGAAGAGCCGGCGATGTCGGCAAGCGACTGCGTAGCGAAGATCACCGACACATTCTTCTTGCGCAGTACCTTCAGCCATTCGCGGATGCGGGCGGCAAAGAGCGGGTTGTCCAGATAGACCCAGGCCTCGTCGAGCATGAGCAGCGTCGGCCGCCCGTCAAACCGGTCCTCAAGACGATGGAACAGATAGGTGAGCACAGGCAGCACAGCGCCTTGGCTGTGCATCAGCTCCTCGGTCTCGAAACACTGCACATCCGAGATGGCCAGCCGGTCGTCATCGGCATCGAGCAGCCGGCCGAAT
This sequence comes from Mesorhizobium sp. P160219, assembly GCF_057786095.1. Lineage (NCBI taxonomy): Bacteria > Pseudomonadati > Pseudomonadota > Alphaproteobacteria > Hyphomicrobiales > Phyllobacteriaceae > Mesorhizobium > Mesorhizobium sp. P160219. Next base: position 2,146,813 of record NZ_JBYNWG010000001.1, on the reverse strand, counting down.
GGACCGTCGAGCGTGTAGGGCATCAACGCCGATTTGAGCGCATTGGACTGAAGCAGGACCGACAGCCCAGTGAGCGTGCGTTCCTGCGCCGGCGCGGTGGCGAGGCTGGTGAGCGCCGACCAGATTGTCTCCTTCACCTCCGGGGTGACGGTGACATTCTCGTGGGCAATGAGGCCGGCGATCCATTCGGCTGCCCAGCCACGGGTTGCCTGGTCGTCGATGTTGCGCAGCGGCTGAAAGGCAAGCGCACCATCCGCACCCAGCGCATGGTGGTCGCCGCCCATGGCAAGCGTGGCGGCGCGGGCCGAATTGCCTTTGTCGAAGACATAGATTTGGGCGCCAGCGTAGCGCCGGAACTGCAAGGCGATCAGGGCAAGCAGAACCGACTTGCCGGCACCGGTCGGCCCGACAATCAGCATGTGGCCGACATCGCCGACATGGGTGGAAAGCCGAAACGGCGTCGATCCGCTGGTCTCAGCGAAAAGAAGCGGCGGCGAAGCTGATCCGGTGACCTTTGTTAGATGCTCATTATCCGCAGGACCAGCCCACACCGACGACAGCGGCATGAGATGGGCAAGGTTCAGCGTGTGGACGAGCGGCTGGCGAACGTTGGCGTAGACATGACCCGGCAATGAGCCGAGCCATGCCTCGACCGCATTGATGCTTTCGCGGATGGTGGTGAAGCCGAGCCCGTTGGCGATGCGCTCGACCGCCCGAAATTTTTCCGCGGCCGCTTCACGGTTCTGGTCCCACACCGTCACCGTTGTGGTGAGATAGCCGAAGCCGACATGATCGCCGCCCAACGCCTGCAGTGCTGCGTCGGCATCAAGCGCCTTGTTATCGGCATCGCTGTCGACGAGAGGCACCGGTTCGTTGGTCACCACCTCGCGCAGAATAGCCGCGATCGATTTGCGCTTAGCAAACCACTGCCGGCGCAAGCGCGTCAGCGTCTTCGTGGCTTCCGTCTTGTCGAGTGGAATGAAGCGCGTTACCCACCGATAGGCGAAATCCTGGTGATTGAGCGCATCCAGGATTCCTGGCCGGGTGACGTTCGGAAAGCCGAGAACGGTGAGCGTGCGCAGATGCTGGTCGCCCAGCATCGGCTCTAGGCCGCCGGTCAGCGGCGCGTCAACCAGGACGCCGTCGAGATACATTGGCGTTTCAGGCACGGCGACCGGATGACGGCGGGTCGAGATCGTGCCGTGCAGATAAGTCAGCGTCTCGGCGTCATCCAGCGCACGTATTTCAGGCATGAAGCCCGACAGAAGATCCAGAACCCGGTCAGTCTCATCGCCAAACCACGCCAGTTCCTCGCGCCAGTTTCTCGCGGCTCCTGAATGATGCGACTCGACGAGGGCGCTTTCGGCCCGCGCCTGACCATCTGGTGGCGGCATGAACAGCAGGGTCAGATGGTGAGAACTCTCGAAATGCGCGACCTTGCCCTCGAAGGCAGCGCCGCGTTCTTCTTCAACCAACCATGACGCGGCATCGGGAAAACGCGAAGTCGGATAGTCCAACGCCTCAACGCGCTCGGCCTCGAAGAACAATGCCCAGCCAGAGCCAAGCCTCCTCAGCGCATTGTTCGCTCGCGCGCAAACGCCGATGAGCTCAGCTTCCGTCGCGCTTTCAAGGTCGGGGCCACGAAACCGCAACGTCCGCTGGAAGCTGCCGTCCTTGTTGAGCACGATGCCAGGCGCAACGAGTGCTGCCCAAGGCAGATGGTCGGCAAGCCGGTCGGCTTTGCCGCGATATTCCGAGAGCTTCAGCATGCCAGCCAGCCCTTCTGGCGAAGATGGCGGACAAGCACGCTGGCAAAGTCCGGATCGCGCCTCGCGGCAAAAACCGCGAGCGTGTGTCCAGCGATCCAGAGCCCGAGACCGGCGATCCACTGCTGCAGGCCAAGCCCGATGGCCGCTGCCACCGTGCCGTTGAGAATCGCTACCGCCCGTGGCGCACCGCCCAGCAGAATGGGCTCGGTCAACGCCCGGTGAACGGGAACCTCGAACCCTTCGATATGCTGCTCTCCAGTGGTCATCCGACGAGTGCCCCGCCACCAAAGGAGAAAAAGGAGAGGAAGAAACTCGAAGCCGCGAAGGCGATCGACAGGCCGAAGACGATCTGGATCAGCCGGCGGAAACCGCCCGCCGTGTCGCCGAAGGCAAGGGTGAGGCCAGTGGTGATGATGATGATCACCGCAACGATCTTAGCGACCGGCCCTTGCACCGATTCCAGGATCTGCTGTAGCGGCTGTTCCCACGGCATTCCGGAGCCGGCAGCGCGAACAGGGGTGGTGAGAAGAAACGCCAAGGCTGCCGACGAAAGAAATCGAAGTTTTTTGCGCATGAGGTGACCTTTCAAAGCTGCTGGAGTTGCGGAAGGGTGAGCTGGATAACGGCGTAATCGCCATTGCCGTCGAGGCCCGTGACCTCGGCAATCGCGTCGATTCGGCGCGAGGATCCCCGGCCAGCGATGAAGACAATCAGATCTATCGCCTCGGCGATGAGTCGGCGGGGGACGGTGACAACAGCTTCCTGGGCGAGCTGCTCGATGCGATAGAGGCCCGAGCGCGCCGAATTGGCGTGTACCGTGGCGATGCCGCCGGGGTGACCGGTGTTCCACGCTTTCAGCATGTCGAGGGCTTCCGCGCCTCTGACTTCGCCGACGATGATGCGGTCGGGCCTTAGCCGCAGGGTCGAGCGCACAAGATCGGCGAGCGTGACCGAGCCTCGCCTCGTCCTCAACGCAACGCAGTCTTTGGCTGCGCATTGCAGTTCGCGCGTGTCCTCGATCAGGATCACCCGCTCATCACCTTCGGCGACTTCCGCCAGCAGCGCATTGGCAAGTGTGGTTTTGCCCGACGACGTGCCGCCGACGACCAGGATGTTGCTCCGCTCGCGGACTGCCTTCTTCAGCGCCTCGGCCTGAAGTGGCAGCATGATGCCGTCGGCGACATAGTTGGCCAGGGTGTAGAGTTTTGCCGCCGGCTTGCGGATTGCGAAACACGGCGCCAGAACGACAGGCGGTAGCAGCCCCTCAAACCGCTCGCCCGATGGCAGTTCGGCGCTGACAATCGGATTGTCAGCATGTGCCTCGGCGCGCACGTGGGAGGCAACGAGGCGGATGATGCGTTCCGCCTCGGAAGGGTGCATATGCACACCTGTATCGACCCGGCCGTCTCCCAACTTGTCGAGCCGCAGCGCGCCGTCGGGATTAACCATCACCTCGATGACGGTCGGATCGGCAAGGGCCTCGGTGATCGCGGGGCCCATGGCTGTGCGCAGCATGGCGCGGCGGCGATGGTCGGCCTCTGGATGAGAGCTCATCCTTCGCCTCCGTTGCCATTGCCGTTGCCAAGCGAGCGCTTCCCGGAGGCGATCTGGCGACCGACCTGCTCGACGAATTTGTCAAAGCGCTCTTGGGCAATCGCCTGTGTCGCCCGATCCGGGACTGGCGTGTGGGCATGAAGCGTGATCGAAAAGCGTATGAAGAGCGCTAGGCTCTCTAGGATCACCTCGATATCGGCTCGGATATGGTCGAGGTCGCGGAAAAGACGGTCGAGCCGCCTGCCATAACGATTGTCGAGCTCGTTCTCGCCACGCCGCTCGATGAAGGCCTCGACCGCTTTCGCGACGATCGCCGATTTTGTGGTCGACGGGTTGCGGCTGAGGGTTTCCAGCTTCTCGCTTAACGCGGGTTCGAGCAGAAACTGGTGGCGAATGCGGTGGGGCTTCATATGTCTCGTTCCGACTGGCCGGCGCTGATGCGCCGGCGGCGGGAACGAACATCGTCGAGATCGGCAAAATCGCTTATGGGCGTTATCTACGCCGAGATACGCCTGAGCTGCGGAAGCACTTAGAAGCCGGGGATGATGTCCTTGTCGTCGCCCCTTCCCTCGTTGATACCGTAGGCGCTCGCCGCGGTAGAAACCCGGTCCATGACGCGCTTGTCTGCGAGTGCCTCGGCGTCATCATCCGCCGGATTGAAGAGGTCGTCTTGATCAGGCTCCTGAGAGACGACGACGTGTTCTTCAGGCAGGCCGGGATGACGCTGCTGTTGCATGCCGCCCTCTTCTTCGATTGCCGCGCCGGCGTTTTCGTCATCGGCAGCGAGACGGCGGTCAACATTGCGGACTTGTCCGCTCCAATCGTCGGGGCGCGACGCAGGACAGTCCGCGTACAGACCGTCGCGCAACACCGGCGCCGGCAGCACCCGTTCGGTGAAATTCGGATCCTGATAATAACGCAACTTCTGGGCGCGGATCGGCGGCAACCCCGAAACAAGGATTAATTCGTCAGCTTGCGGCAACTGCATCACCTCGCCAGGCGTCAGCAGCGGGCGAGCGGTCTCCTGGCGACTGACCATGACGTGCGAGAGCCAGGGCGCCAGCCGGTGGCCGGCGTAGTTGCGCATGGACCTGAGTTCCGTCGCCGTACCGAGCGCATCCGAGATGCGTTTGGCCGTGCGCTCGTCGTTGGAGGAAAAGGCAATGCGCACATGGCAATTGTCGAGAATGGCGTTGTTCTCGCCATAGGCTTTGGAGATCTGGTTCAAGGATTGCGCGACCAGATAGGCGCGGATGCCGTAACCCGCCATGAAGGCGAGCGCGGTCTCGAAGAAGTCGAGGCGGCCAAGAGCCGGAAATTCGTCCAGCATCATGAGCAGTTGGTACTTGCGGCTCTTCTTCGGGTCACCTTCCAGCCGCTCCGTCAGTCGCCTGCCGATCTGATTGAGCACCAGTCGCACCAGTGGCTTGGTGCGCGAGATATCCGATGGCGGCACCACTAGATAGAGCGACATCGGTCGTTCCGCATCCATCAGGTCGGCAATGCGCCAGTCGCAGGCCGATGTTGCCGCGGCCACGGTCGGGTCACGATAGAGACCGAGAAACGACATGGCGGTCGAGAGAACGCCTGAGCGCTCGTTCTCTGATTTGTTAAGCACCTCGCGAGCCGCCGAGGCCACGACGGGATGGACCCGAGGTTTGTCCGCCGTGCCGAGGTGGTTGGTGGTCATCATCCGCAGCAGTGTCGTGGCAAACGAGCGTTGCGGATCCGACAGGAAAGTGGCGACGCGGGCGAGCGTCTTTTCTTCTTCGGCGTAGAGCACGTGCAAGATGGCCCCGACCAAGAGTGAATGACTAGTCTTCTCCCAATGATTCCGCCGCTCCAGCGCGCCTTCCGGATCGACGAGAATGTCGGCGATGTTCTGAACGTCGCGGACCTCATCTGAGCCCCTGCGCACTTCCAGCAGCGGGTTGTACCGCGCCGACCTTGGATCGGTCGGGTTGAACAAAAGGGAGTACGAGAACTTCGACCGCCAGCCGGAGGTCAGCTGCCAGTTCTCGCCTTTGATGTCGTGAATGACGGCCGAGCCGGTCCAGGAAAGAAGAGTTGGAACGACCAATCCGACGCCCTTGCCCGAACGTGTCGGCGCAAAGGCCATGACGTGTTCCGGCCCGTCATGGCGCAGATAGTGATCCCTCAGTTTGCCAAGGAAAACGCCGGTCGGCTGAAACAGGCCTGCTTTCTCGATTTCCCGAGCCGCGGCCCATCGTGAGGAGCCATAGGTGGTGACCAACCCCCTCTGCCGCGCGCGCCAGAGGGAGCCAGCTATTGCGGCCGCACAGCCCAGGAACCCGCTGGCTCCGGCAAGCATGCCGGCCTTGTCGAAGACCTCAGGGGCGTAGGCGTCGAATTGAAACCACCATTCGAACAGTTTCCACGGCTTGTAGATCGGCCAGGCCGCCGCGACAAACCATGGCGCGCCAAGCTGCAGCTGATTATCCAGCATGTGGGCGCACCATTGAGTCGCTGTCCATACGCCGAGGATGACGATGGCGAATACAACTACGATCTGACCGACCAGGAGCTTCGTCGGTGTCATGGGCGCAGCCTCCGAGGTTTGTTAAACGGAAGCAGCATGGCGTGACGTTTCAGAGTATCGAAGATACCCAATATACGCGCCCGTGCGATCCAGCGAACGTTGCAGGCTTGGACGGTTGGGTTCGCCAAGAAATGTCATCGCGAAGGTGACCAGCGAATGACTTGTATGGGGCCGACAGCAGAACGTCCGGTTTTCGGAGCGCCCGGCGGCAAGCTGCCATTCTGGTTCCGCCGCGTCAGGCTATGTTCGCCCCGCTCAATTCGGGATCATATCGATTGCTTGGTCGCCGATGGTCCCTGTGACTGTCTCCGGCGACTTCCACCACGCATCGTAAGCCGCCGCCCCGGATTGCACGATCCCCACGACGATCAGAACTACCGTCAGCCAGAAGATACGGTTCTGCGTATTTTTGTTGTCGGTGTGACGCTGTTCTTCGAGGTCGAAACTGGTGATCGTGTTCAGCGCCTGCGGCTTGAGCTTGTAACCATGATGCTGCGTTTCTTCGAGATCTTGCACGTCCTTCATCGAGTCTAGGAGGAGCGTATAGTAGGTCATCAGCTCTTCTTTATCAGGCCGATGAACCCATCGGACCGTATAGAAGTGGGTCAGCAAGCTGGTCGGATGCGTCTGGAAGGCCCGATCCTTGACGGTCTCTGATAGGATGTAGCGCAGCACCTTCATCCGATCCTGACGAGGCAGCTCCCGCTTATTGAAACGCAACTGCAGGTATCTGTCGTATGTCACCTGGATCCAAGGCCAGCAGCTCCATCGGTAGCGGAGGAATTTCGGGAGCCCGATCGTGTAGAAGGTCCAGCCTCGATAGTAGTGCTGGATCCATGGCTGGAAGTCGGCCAGTTCGCTAATGTCGAGGGATCGTTCTTCAGTGAAATTCTGGCCGTCGAGCGACCACTTCCCCTGCACCTGATCATCCACGAGGTCGTAGACGAGGAACCTTGCCACACCCGCGCTGTCGAGCAAATAGACCAGATAGATGTCGTTCTTCCGAGCCTCGTCACCAGAGGTCGGTATTGTCAGTCCGCTTCGTTTCACCAACGCCATACGAAGGACGCGCCGCATGGCAAACTGCCGAATCCCCGCACGTAATCCCATCCCGCCTCCCATCGATGCTTGAGGGAGATATAAGTCATAAATTGTTCTGTTTCTCTCTGTTCCTTTCGGCTATTTTGAATAGTGGCGACGAATGGCATGCGGTGAAGCCGCAGCGTCTAGCGACACGCAGAACAACCGGGTCGCCACCCTTACAAAATCGGAGAGCTTCTTTGTCCTGGTCGATGGCTATGTCGAACCTCTACTCGGCTCCGGCAACCGCGGTGCCCGTCAATGTAAGAGACTAATTTTACACTGAACGCTCCTATCCACCCCACCGACGCTCCGCGCAGGCCGCTATCTGACGATGTCAGCACACCTTTGACCTGATGATCGAGAACGCCTCTCGTCACCAGGCTATCCTTCCGCCCTCAAAGGTCGAAGAGTTCGCACAGGGCAGTCATCGCTCGAGCGCTAGCATAAGCTGCGTAGTGCCGAACCTTGTCCCCTTTATCCACGTCGGCGAAATCTGAAACCCCTTTGAGCACCAGACAGTCTGGCTGAGGCATGGGAAGCTCGCGACTCGCCGCCATTACACCATAAGCCTCCATATCCAGCCCGATTAGCTTACGATGCTGCTGTGTTTGAATCTTGGTGAACAACGCTTTGTTCGCGACTACAGCCGCACCGGAAGCGAAAGGGCCGACATGCAAGCGCGGTCTTGACGATGGTTTGCTTCCTGGAAAATCATTCCATACCTTCTCCAACAAGTCATGACGTTCATCAAGACGTTCCAAGAGGCCTCTAAGTCGAGACGATATCTGAATCTGATAGGGTGCCGGTTCAAAGGTGTCATTGGACTCGTCCCCAACATGTTTTCCGCTTCCGTAGTCCCATACTGGGCTAGCCGCGATGAGGTCTCCCAACTGCACTTCAGTAGAGTCGCCCGCGCAAATCCCCGTCATGACGAGTGTGCGGGGACGAAATTGGTAACCGAGTTTTGTGGCGAGCACAGAGGCAGCTGACATGCCCATCAAAGGAGCTTTCGCCAAAACCGCAGAACCCTTGCTGCCGTCCAATCGCGGAAATTCCGCCCTGTAGTAGAGCGCGGCGTCACCCGGAACATCCTGGCTCGACCATTCCCACCCATTCCTTTTGACCTGTTCAAGCTCGTCCCCTACAGCAACTATTATCGCAACATCGACCTGGTTCGGCTTAGTAGAAACCCTAGAACTCTCAGCAGCTAAGACGTGACGGACCTTCCGCGCAATTCTCTCCAGCCAACTGTCCGATGTAACGTCGTAGTAAATCAAAGACCAAGTTTCAGTTGAAAAACGATCCACTGCCAACTCGTATACGTCAGACTTTGCTGTAAGTCCGATGACATGTCCTGGTCTCTTGTAAATCGTCCTAGCGAGAATCTCTTCGAGAAGTTCTATGCCCCCTTCTGGGCGAACCTCGTCGCCAGGCCTAAGCGGCAAAGCAATATCCAAAATCACTAGGTCGAAATAGTCGGCTCTCAACGCCCTTTTCGCAGCGTTAGCATCGTCAGCGACGATCAACTCGTAACCGCCCTCGGGGACTTCGTCATGAAGCCCACTTCTAACTCGATCCGCCTTTTCTGCAGAGTCCTCAACCAGAAGTATCTTCACTCTACCCCACCTTGAATTTCTTCACTGATCAAACGTGTTAGTTCCCTGCTCCACTCATCGATCGATGCATGATAGTATACCGCTCCTCTATAGAACGGCGAAAAGCTGTCACGCATTTCCGCATCTAGTTCCGGTAGGTCCTTTACGTCTGGAGGCTGGCCAAACGTCTCGAACTGAGTAATGACTATGACCTTGGTTGGTATTTTAAGGCGCCTAATCTGCTTTAGATATTCGACACCACCAAACGCATGCATACCGCCCCCGGTTTCGCCATCACGGAGATCGTAGTTTGGAAGCGTCATATCTAGGAGGACGAGATCAGGTCGATCAGCCCTAGTCTGCCTAACTCCCGCCATCAACGACGCAGCAGTCTTGACCTCCAGATCCGGGAACGCAGCACTGAGCAGTGCTAGAACTTGGGTCCGCTTATTCTCGTCATCCTCAATCAGAAGCAACTTGCTCATCATCCACCTCATCTGACATGCCGAAGATTCGAGCCGGGAGACTGAATTCCAACCAAAAGATTCGCGCGTCACAGTCCAGGGCGAAATCGAGCTCGCCCTGGCCAGATTTGTACCCGACCAGCTTCGCAAGTTTGGGTAACCCGGTACCGCCTTCTCTATTAACGTCGCTCAAGTACCCACCGGTTGCGATGCGCTCTCTCGAGCGTGCAACACGCTCAACATTCTCCGCCCCGCACCTTTCCGCAACCATGGAATTTTCGACGCGAATTGAAAGCGATCTATCCCCCATCACGGCAGTTATCCGCACATCTGGGCTTGATGATCCGCAATGCGTGTAGATATTCTCAAGTACCACAAAGAACATATCCGAAAATAAATTCAAAGCGCCGATCAATTGGGGGATGTCGTCAGCAGGCATAACTAGGGTCGGCAAGAAGTCCCTGTGAAAACTCTTGATCGCCTCGAGGGCAACCTCGATCAGCTGGTTCAGAGTAAAAGTCAGAGTTGCTGTCGCAGTTGGGAGCTCGAACCAGTCCCGAACGCGATCCAGGGACAGTTCGACGTCATTTCGAGCGCGAATAACAGCGTCTGCAAGAGGTGCCAAGGCAGGCTCCCAGCGCAAATCGATCTCTAAGTTGTTGAACAGCGAGCGGAAGCGTAGTCGAGCGTCTCCGTCTAAGAATTCCCTCACCTCATTAAGACTGCGCTCAACCAGACCCCAGAAAATAACGAGCGTTCGAGTCAACATTTCATCGAATGACGTTTCGTCGTCGATCTCCGTTGCCAATCCATAAATAGAAATTGGATTTATATCGACGTTAAATAGCCCCTTTGGCTTCTCCTCACGCTTAACCTGAATGTAGTCGTTGGTAATTTCACGAACCAATCCGTCGAAATCACCGGAGAACTTCGAAAGACGATCTTGTGTCAATTGCCATGCATCGTCGTCTAATTGATCAGCCGTGGCTGTCCGCCAAAACGAATTCTCCCGATAGTCTCCCGTCTCCGTCGCTCGGCGGGTAACAACGCGCTCCATCTCCGGTGCGCTACGCATCACGCCTGAGAAGGTCCCGTGCCTAATTCTCAGACTTAGATAGCAATCTAGGCCGTGCTCGGGGTCAAATGCACATTCTCGGACGAACTGCACTACAATCTGGGTGAATAACGCGCCTGCCTCATTCTGCGGAACATCGTACAGAGATTGGCTTATCTCACCACTTTCAAGCGCCTGGAGCAATGCCTCGCGATACGCCTGATCGACAACTACCAATCCACTCGCGTAGAGGGATTGATACCGGGCGAAGTCTTCGCGAAGGTTGCGCGTGCCCCACACACGAATTGCGTCTTCATCAATCGATATTTTACTTGCCTGTAGCTGTTTTATTGCTTCCTTTACCAATCTCGACGTGACAATGCTTCTAGCCTCATCTTCATACTTGCCCCTTCGATTGCTATCCAAACGAGAGAGCAATTGACAAATTGCAATTCGCTCTTCCTCGAGTTCTCGCTCTGACTCAAATGCTGTGAACAACCTTAGCGTGGCCGGCGTGCAGACCTCCGCCAAGAAGTGTACAAGCAAGGCATCGTCGCCGGTTGACAACTGCCACTCGACCCTAGACGGTCTATCAGCATCTTTCGTCAATATGAAGTCTTCAGCGGTATAGGACACGTACGACGACAATTCCTGATCGACGTGCTTTGACGCAAAGTCAAATAGTATAGGCGTCTCAATATCACCCGCAAACTCGTTCTGGTCATTGCGGTAAACCAACCTGATTAGATCTCTAACCGGAAGCCAGGTGATATAAAGTGGGTCGCTGACCAGCAACTCAACGGCATTCGATAGCGCATCTCGAACTCGGCCAAGCTCCAGCAGCGCTCCTTCCCTGAAGAAAAGGGCTTCTCGGGTTCGACTCAGTTGAAGCATTTGGCTCGCAGCATCGAGAACTGCGTCTGCATCCTTCTGTAAAACGGCCCGCTGTAGCGCCAGGCTCATTTGGGTTGCCTTGGACAAGTTGGCCAATGCCGCCTCTGCGATCGGCTGACCAACCAAGATTCTGGCTGCAGCAGCCACGGGCGATGGGCCATAGATCTTTTCGATCTGAAGTGCAAAAGCGGCCGCACACTCTGCGGTCAACGCAGAAAAGGCTTCGAGCAAGCCATCACTTGCAGCGACAAACCTTGCGCCGTCAAAGCTGGGATCGAAGGGGTTTGCTCTTGGCGCGTACGCCTGCGCGACTGACGTCGCCCACCGACCGACCGACGTATGGCCTAACATCAGCCCTAGCTTCCACAGAGCGATCGATGCACGAGCACCTTCGTCGCCTGGCTGGTCTATTGCCCTTAAAGCTCCCTCGAGCTTTGAAACTAGCTCGTTGGATGGAGTTCTCGCGATACCTTGCAGCACCGCAGCGTTTAGTTCTTCTAGGCTTTCTGCGCTACCCTGTTGCGCATTGCCAATTCCGGACAGCCGCGCATCCAGGTAAGTGGTCGACTTCCGTGATAGCTTGGCAGCACTATCAAGGCTTCCGCAGAGCAGAAGAATCTTGGTGACCCTTTCGTCGCTTATTCGAGTTGCGATCCTACTCATTGCCCTCTTGAACAAGTTTGCCGTCGAACGCTTCTCCGCAGCTGCGACTGTTGCGATGCCAATCAACATTTCGTATGTATCGATCACGCCACTTGAAGTCGCGGCTGTCAAAAGGTTGCTCTCACCGCCCTCCGATGGATATTCTTTCAGTAAGAAGTAGCTTATGTGAGCCCTGGCTTCTGCGTCGACCTCCCATGAGTTCATCCTTCGACGGATTTCCTTAGCGAAATGTTCGGCGGATGTTCCGTCTTCGGCCAGAACGCTCCACCAGAACGTATAAAATAGTGCCATCGGCGACGCACTATTCTTTCGGAGCCCGGAAACAAGGTCTTTTTGAGCCTCCAAACCCTCAGAGAGTTGGGTTAGCGCAATGCGCGTCGACAACGACTGGAATGATTGTCCAACCTGCTCATCCAGACGATCAAGTTGCTCAATCGCCTCCGCCAAAGAACTTCTGTTCAAAAGTCGGTCGAAATCTCCTTTGCGCTGGAGATACCGCTCAATTGCCTCAGCCTCTCTTAGAATGGCAGCGGTAGCCCACTCTATGTCGCGGGAAAGGCCGATTGATCGAAGAGGTGCATTTGCGCTCAAGTCGGCCAGACGTTTTGGAGTCAGCCGTCCTAGGACCCCTAGCGTTGGCAACCAACTGAAGCTCCACCTAGCGAGTGGGTCTAAGACCGAAAGGTCTGCATTCCGGCCTTTCTCCAGAAAAGCGACGACCTTATTGTCTGCTCCCCTGATACTATTTTTAATTTTGGTAAGAGGATCTTTGGATTTTCGGCGTCGTCTAGGCATTTGAACTCTACCAATGAAACGGCGACACGAATCACCGCTAGGGGTGAGATTATAGCTGCAATCCGGGAGTCAAAGCGGCACAACAATAGAGCTGTTAACAGAAATGACGCAAAACGAGCGGAGGATTTGCATCGTGGTGACGCTACTTGACCCAGGTTACTGAAGGTGGCTGAGAAATGGCGCGATTGGCTTGCTCTAAGGCTGATTGCAGCGAACGAGGCGCGGTGGCAAAGGCCAGTTGGCGACCTTAGCGGTCGCCCGCGATGGCGAGCGCAGCAATCCCGCGTTGCACAAGGGGTAGCAGCAGACGGTGATAGCGGCAACCTGACCGATCGACAGTGAGTAGCATCGTGAGCGCGCGAACCTCACGACGACGGCTGCAGCGTGAAGCCGGTACAATGACTGGCCATTTTACCCTTGGTAACCTGCGCAAAGGGGTTCCGCGTCAAATTGGCGGGTGGATAACGCCGTTGGCGAGCCGTCTACCCATTTTACACTCTCGGTCATTCGCAGAAATTGTGAGTCTGCTTTTAGGAACCTGAACAACAGTCTCAATGACCGATATGCTCAAGGGTTTCGGGTGCCGTCAGGCGTACGAAAGTCTCTCATGCAGGAACCCGCGGGCCGCACGCGGTGAGCTATGGGGATTTGTTTCGGGGTGTGCCAGCGCCTGTCGCGAACTTCCGAATAGGGTGCGAGGGGCATGTCGTGGAAGCGGCGTCCGGGCCAGGTCGCGGCGCCAGTAGCGTTAATTCCCGCGGGATTGGTGTGCGTGACGACCGGCGCCACGGCAACGTGCACATGACATCCCGTTGACCGGCGCCAGCGTGACGCGGCCGTGTGTGCAGACGGACCATGCCGGGTCATGGGGCGTTTTCCCGGTTCGGCGGTTCGAGCAGCCGCGCCGCTTCCTCCACGCTCAGCACGTCGGGCAGCTTGCGCGGATACCGGGTGATCACCAGCGCACGCGCCAGATCCCGACGCTTCAGCGTCACCAGGAACAGGAACCGCAGTGCCGAGACCGCGCCATTGATCGTCGCAGGGCCGACGCCGCTCTCATGCTGATGCAGCTGGAATCGACGGATGTCCTCAGCCGTCGCCGTGTCGGGCGAGCGGCCAAGGAACACAGCGAAGCGCCGGACGTGACGAACGTAGTCCTGCTGGGTATGGGAGCCCAGGCCACGCATGAGCATGACGTGCTGCATGCGCTGGCGAAGCGGAGAGATTGGTGCATCGGTCGACAGGGTAGCCATGGCGAGTTCCTCTCGTTGAAGGGAACTCCATGGTCAGATCGACGCCTCTACCCGCTCAAATCAAAATGGCAGTCGCGCCATCTCAGGCCGAGGCGCCCCTCCCGCGAAGCGGGTTGGTGCATGAGGCGCGTAGCGGACGGCCCAGATTACCAGGCCTGAACATCTGCTCTCAGATGGACGCAAAGTTTGGGGCGCGGAGCCATCGAGGCAAATTCTGCTTGAATCGGGATCGAGCACAGACTTTCTGGTATTGGATAGAGGCGGCGCTTGATCAGGCGCTGCGATAGCAACCGCCCGTTCGAACGATCGGCTTGTGATATCTCGCAACCCGCGCTACCGCAGAATTACTGTCGTAATTTTGTGGTTGGCTGCGAGACGATGCCAGAACTTACTGAGCAACAGATCAAGGAAGGTATCGCTGATCATTCGATCGCGGCCATCACGCTCGATACCAATGTATTCGACCGGTATGGGTGCAGCCTCGGATTTCCCGTGCTGCGCAAACTCGATCAGTTCCGCGGCAGCGATATCCATTTCGTCCTTTCTGATATCGTCAGCAACGAAGTTATCAATCATATCGCCACCGAGGCCGAGGAAACCGGGCGCCTTCTGAAGAAAGCCTTTAAGGACCACGGACGGCGGTGGGCGCTACCTGCTGTAGACCGTGTTCCTGCGCCCGGCCTGCGGCTTGACGATGAACCCCGCCAACTGGCTGCAACGCAGATGGCCAACTACATTGCATCAACGGGGTGTGAGGTGATCGCGCCGACCGGTATTAACGATGTCACGGCCCATGTCCTGCAGCGCTATTTCGCGAGCCAGAGCCCATTTGAATCAGCCCTCAAAAAGAAGAGTGAATTTCCGGACGCCTTCGCGCTTTGCTCGCTGGAATCCCACGCGCATCATGAGAACATTCGCATTCTTTGCATCAGTGCCGACAAAGGATGGCGTGACTTTTGCGCCGCTTCTGCGCACCTGGTTTGCGTCAATGATCTGGAGCGCGCGCTTTCTTACTTTAATGAAACGGGGGCAGCGTTTGCTGCGACCGTGGTCGGACTTCTTCGGCAAGGCGCTTCGCAGGAGCTCATCGATTCCGTTGGATCTGCACTCGAAAGCCGGCTTGACGATCGCGACTTTCATGCCGATGGCTGGTCCAGCGTTGAGTTCGAAACCGAGCCGCTTGGCGCGGTGGCTCAGCTGATCCGCTGGGATACCGCAACACCCCCTGTTGTCGTGGCCGCCGACGAGGATGTCGTTACATTTTCGACCCGGCTTGAGGCACGCGTGGCTTTCGAAGCGTCGTTCTCATTCTCAATCCGCGATGCGATCGATGAGGATTATGTACCGCTGGGCTCGGAGGAAGTGTCTACTGAAGAAGAAATCACCTTTGAGGTTGTGATCACCGTTGCCCGAAATATGGACCAAGGGCTCGACGTCGCTGAAGCCGACGTCGCGTTGAGCCAGGTGACGGTCAATTTTGGCACGGTGGAGCCCTTTCAGAGCGAAGATCCTACACACGAGAAATACTAAGCAGGGTGCGGCAGGAACCGAGCCACGCGGACGAACAACGGCAGCGTTCGGTTCATATAGCTACCGCATAGTCATCGGTCCGCAGCCTCATTTGTGCCTGCCACATCGAGGAGAGGAAGGCACCTTTTTGGAAACATAGGGCGGTTCCTCAATGATAGAATATCGGGGCGCATTTCTGCTCTTCTTGTCGATAGCCCGAATGTCCGCTTCTGGCCTAAGCCAAAGTTGCCTGAACGACTGAATTGAGGCGCATTGCCGCCCGGCAGCATTGGGCCGTTACGGTCTGGCAGCTTTGGGAAACGGGATCTAGGAAGCAGACTTGATAGCCCCACGATGCTATGCAGCGCCATGATCGAACGCCCCTTGGATCAGATCACGCTTGACGAAATCGAGGCGCTGGTGACTTTCCGGCGTAGCGAGAGCCGAACGCTGGATTTCAAGGAAAGCGCTCCCGGCAGGCGACCACAAGGGCGTCCGGGATTTCCTCGCCGATGTGACCGCGTTCGCAAATACCGATGGCGGCGATATCATCATCGGCGTGCGCGACGACAAGAACGGCGTCGCCGCCGAAGTGGTCGGGATCGGCCGGATCGGGCTTGACCACGAGTTGAGGCGCATCGACGATCAGTTACGCACGCTCGTTGATCCCCGTGTCCCGCAGTTCGCGCTTCGGGAACTAACGCGGCCCGACGGCACGGTCGTACTCGTGATGCGCGTCTGCGCCAGCCTCGTCGCCCCCCATAGGGTCACATACGACAAGAGCAGCCGCTTCCTCCGGCGCGCTAACAGGAGCAATTTCGACATGAGCACGACCGAGCTCAGGCAAGCCTTCGCCGCATCTCAAGATTTCCCGAACCGCGTCCGGGATCTCCACCGCAAAGCGGTCGAGGCGATTACAGGCAAGGACATGCCGAGACGCATCGTCGATCGGCCAACGCTCATCCTGACCATCGCGCCGCTGTCTGTGCTTCGCGAGGCGCGGGATATCTCTGTCTCACGGGACTATGCCGTCCTTCCGCTAGAGCCCATGGGCGGCATCCACTACATGGTTGGGCTAGACGGACTGATCGTCCTTGTCGATGTCGATCAGGAGCAGGGCGCGCGCCTGGTCGGTCAATCACGGGATCGGCTATGTCGACCTTGCCTGGGCGATTGGCCGCGAGGTTGATGGGAAGAAGATCATCTGGCCAAAGTATGTCGTTGATCACCTGCTTGGCGCAGTGGTGAGCTTGATCGCGAGACTGCGGCCTCATGGGATCGAAGGACCGTGAATTGTTATGGCGACGATGACGAGGATCAAGGACTACCGTTTGATCCTCGGCGACGGCTATTCTGTCGGGCCCGCCTGGCAGGATCCGGCCTATCTTAGTGAGGTCGTTGACGACGCGATGGCGGAAGGCGCGCTGCAGCCCCTCACCGAAGGATTCTGGCGCCTATTCGGCGTCGACCAGCCATCAAAGCTCTAACGGTAGATCGGAAGGCTCGGATGGACGCGCGCTATTTCCTGAAAAGCCGCACGGCGTTCGTCCACTTCTTCTATTCGGAGAGCGCAAAGGCCTTCGTCGATGTGCAACATCGCATCGAGAACCAGCTCCCACCGTTCGACAATCCGCCCTATAGCGAGGACGGCGAGCCCGCCTTCCTTGAGGAATGGATGGATGCCGACACAGTGCTGGAGGTGCTCGGCCTCGCCTGCATCTCGATGCTGTCCGACGCGCTGAAGCTCTATTTCAACACGCTAGCGAACCGCGTGATTGGCTTTTCGTTCCAGAACAAGAAGGCTGCGTTCCGTGGCGGTTTCGCGCCGGCCTATTTCGAGGCGTTGGGCGAGATTCTCGATACCGATTGGAGCGATTGTCCCGCCGATCGCGCGCTGATCGAGCAGATCGCTCTACCTCGCAAATCGCGGCCAGCATGGCGAGGATCTGACGTCATTCCTGGTGACCCATGACAAGGCGACGCTCGATAAGCATCCACGACCATTCTTGTCAGCGACATAGAGCTGTCGGCGCTCACCTCTCTGAAGAAGGTTCGCTCGCATCGTTGTTGATGCCGACGATCAAGATCAGTTCGACCGGGCTGGAAAAGGCGATCGATGAGGTCAACGTGCTTGCCGAATGGATCGAGGGGGGATCGACCACGCCCATGACTGGCGGCGCGCAGCGGCTTCGCTGCGCATTATTCCGCACCCTTTGCGTCCGATACCGAGCGGCACGGGCTGGCCGGTCAGGTGTTTGATGTCCGATTCGGTGACACCCGCGCCCGAAAACTGTCAGGTCGCTTCCGGCCCATTGCTGCCAGGCAGCAAAGCGCCGATCCAAGTCGTTCCCGCCACCTTCCCGCGACGCTAAAGCGCTCACTGGCCCGCGAACAAAGGCTTCAGCTTTGTGGCTTGCTGTGTTGGCGCATGCGTTTCGGGTCCCGCCAACGTGTAGCCGATTGGGTAGCGCAGCTAGCCCGGTTCGGCCAGGATTCGGGCACGCGAACCCTCGGCCCAGGCCACCTCGATCGCCAGCCGGGCCTTGCGAACATAGAAATCCGGTACGTCATGCTGCGTCCCGCGCGGCCGCGCGATCGTCCGGGTGATTACGCGCTCGTGCACTGCGTGCTGCCCATCGGGAGCATCGATTTCGCAAGTACGCGAGAAGACTTGAAACTTGCCTTTTCGAGCGCACGGGTCGTCGCAAACGAGAAGCTGGTCCTGCCAAGCCGGTGGTTGCGCAATTAGGTACGGCGCCAATATTTTATCAATGCTCTAATCGATTATAGTTGTGAAGAGCAGTTTCGGCCATTTACTTGCCGCTCAAGTCCCGCATAAAAGAAGACAGCACCGATTCGGTAGCTTGTCCCTGTCTTTCGCGTACTCGCGGTTCGTGGTGCCGAGTGGACGATTGAAGACCGCCAGCCCGCTCACCAGCAGGTCTGCACTGGCGCCTTGGGGGCCGTTGGTAAGCCACAGGAGTAGGGCAATGTCGAAGGATTCGGGCAAGGGCGAAAATCACGGCGGCGGCCCCGGGAAGATCGAGATCACGGTGGTGGTGAACGGGCAGCCCACCCAGGTCGAAGCCAATCCCAACCAGCCGCTTCACGTCGTTCGCACCAAAGCACTTGAGAATACGCAGAACGTCGCCCAACCGGCCGAGAATTGGGAATTCAAGGATGAGGCCGGCACCTTGCTCGACGTCGACAAAGAAGTTGGCGATTTCGGTTTCGCGACCCCTGTGACCCTGTTCCTCAGCCTGAAGGCGGGTGTCGCAGGTGCCTGAACTCCAAACTGTGGACCCTGGGGTGTCCCGAGCGAAGTTCGATCGGCAGATCGGCTGGTTCCAAACACAAGCAGGTATTTACCGGGCTCAGGGTTGTTTCCTGATCGAGGCGAGCTTCCCGACGGCCTTCTTCATCTTCGCACCGCCGAAGATAAAGCCACAGATCATCGGTGCAGCTGTCGAGATCGACTTCTCCAATTACGACCTCCGACCTCCGTCGGTGGTCTTCGTCGACCCCTTTATACGCCGGCCGATTGCCCGGAAAGATTTGCTGCTTAGGATGCTGAGACGACCGCATCTACCCGGAACCCCACCGGATATGATTTTGGTCCTCATGCAGCAGAACGCTCTGTCGCTGTCGGACTTCATCCAGGCCAACAGTGCGGAACACACGCCATTCCTGTGCATGGCAGGCGTCCGGGAATACCACGACAATCCAGCCCATTCAGGTGATTCATGGCTTCTCCACCGGGGTTCTGGCGAAGGCTGTTTGGCCTTCATCCTGGACAAGATCATCAAGTACGGGACCGGTCCCGTGGAGCAGCTTCAGTATCAGTTCCAAATCTCAGTGGGAGCCATGATAGCCCCCCTACCCGCCATTCCAGAATGACCGAGCTCAAGGATGTCGGGACAGTCGCTCTTCCCCGAGACTGTCTTTCAAGTGTCCAGGCGCACCTGCGCTCAGTTGGGCGACAGGGCCATGAGGGGATGGCGCTCTGGGTCGGCGTTCAGCAAGACCAACACTTTGGCGTAACAGAGACCGTTATCCCGGCACAGCGTCACATTCGGACGGGCGACGGCGTTTGCGTGATAGTTCCGGCCGAAGAACTACACCGGCTCAATGTCTGGCTCTACAAGAGCAGCCTTAAACTCTTCGCCCAGATCCATAGCCATCCGGGCCGAGCCTACCATTCGACGACCGACGACGCCTACGCGGTCGCTACCACGGTTGGGTGTCTGTCGCTGGTGGTGCCCAATTTCGCCCGCGAGCCTTTCGATCTTGCTCGGGTCGCCGCCTATCGACTTGACGCGAAGGCGAACTGGAATGAGGTCCCATCCGCGGCACTCAGGCGGATGATCACGATAACGGGTTGAACGATGGCACTCGCTAACTTCATCGACCGCGCCGCCACGGCAGCTTCTCAGGTGCTGGCCGACTTTCATCTATGCGACTTCAAAGCAGCCCTCGAAAAGCAGGTCGTGGCTGTGGCCTTCGACAGCCAAGCCGCTTCGTGTGCCGAGGGCCAGGCGACGCTTGACCTTACGGTCAGGTTGCTTGCCAGACTGTATCCGGTTCTGGCCATACTCCCCCTGGATATCGCCGCGAGCTCTCAAGCCCAAGCGCTCGAGCGCTTGGCAAAGTCGATCAATCCAAAAATCAGCATCCGGCGTTCCGGCAAGTTTGCGACGGTCTGTGTAGCTGCAGGCGCGGTGCGCCCATCACTTCGGTGCCCAACGTTTTTCATGGGATCGCAGGGTTGGGCGGCAAAGCTGTCGCGTACGGACCCGGTGGGCTCTGGCTCGAGCTTGCTGCCCTATGGAGCTGGCGCCGCAAGCTGCTTCGCCGCGGCCAACGTCTTTCGAACCATCTTTGCTTCCCAGCTGACCGGCGCCGAGCTGGACGAGAACATCGGCCTCTCTTTATGCACCTACAACAAGAGCAACGCCGGCGATTCCGGCCCCTTAAACTTCCCTGTCGACCTTGGCGAAACGCACCTCGTTGGGCTCGGCGCGATAGGCCATGGCTCGCTATGGGCGCTGGCGAGGCAATCCGGTCTGTCGGGGCGCCTGCATGTAGTTGATCACGAAGCTATCGAACTCTCAAACCTGCAGCGCTACGTGTTGGCAGGTCAGGCGGAGGTCGGCCTCTCTAAGGCGGCCCTCGCAACCAACGCCCTTCGGTCCACCGCCCTTGAAGTCGAGGCGCACCCTATGAAGTGGGCAGAATATGTTGCGCGCCGGGGCGACTGGGTATTCGACCGAGTGGGTGTGGCGCTTGACACCGCCGCCGACCGTCTAGCTGTCCAAGGTGCTCTGCCCCGATGGATCGCGAACGCCTGGACTCAGGAGCAAGATCTAGGCATCTCGCGGCATGGTTTCGATGACGGCCAGGCTTGCCTTTGCTGCATGTACATGCCGACCGGGAAATCCAAGGACGAACACCAACTGGTCGCGGAGGAACTCGGAATGCCGGAAGCACACGAGGAGGTAAAAACGCTCCTGCAGACCAATACCGGAGTCCCCAATGAGTTCGTAGCTCGGGTGGCTACGGCGATGGCTGTGCCGTTTGAGCCGCTCGCCGCGTTTGTTGGTCAGCCCCTCCGTTCCTTTTATCAGCAGGTTATCTGCGGCGGTCTGGTGTTCCAGCTTAGCGATGGAAGTCGTCTCGTTCGAACCGTGGTTCCGATGGCCTTTCAATCAGCGCTTGCCGGGATCATGCTTGCCGCAGACCTGGTCAAGCATAGTGCGGGTTTTCCGATGAGTCCGACGACCAGCACTCGCGTGAATCTACTGCGCCGCCTTGGTTCTCACCTCCATGATCCGAAAGCCAAAGATTCCAGTGGCCGCTGCATCTGCAGCGATGAGGATTTCATTGCCGCCTACAGGCTGAAATACGGCTGTGCCGTTGAACAGCTGAGCAACGGGTCCGCCTAAGAAAGATCTGAAGTCTTCGTTACCGCGGACGGCGCGCTGTCAGGCGCTCACCGATGTTTTCGACCACGATCGAGTGCCTGATGAGAGTGCGGGGCGGATTATGACACGCTCGGCCCGCTGCTTGCCAATGTCAGGCCCAGAACCCACGACAGAGATCCTTGAGGGACGGCTCGCCGTTAACGTTTTTTGTACTGTTATCTACGTTCGACCATATTCGTCGTCGAAGCGAACGATATCATCCTCGGCGAGATAATCGCCGCTCTGCACTTCAATGATCACCAGGTCAATTCTGCCTGGGTTCTCGAGCCGATGCTTATGGCCGCAGGGGATGTAAGTAGATTCGTTTGTCCCCAGGAACAACTCCTGCTCGCCATTGACGATTTTAGCGGAGCCGCTGACCACGACCCAGTGCTCCGAACGATGATAGTGCATCTGCAGGCTCAACTGGCGACCGGGCTTCACCTCGATGCGTTTGATCTTGAAGCGCTCGCCTTCCTCCAGAACCGTATACGTACCCCAGGGCCGGTGTACCGTGCTATGGACCAGATGAGCTTCATGTCCGGAAGCCTTGAGGCCCTCGAAGAGCTTCTTAACGTCCTGAACGCGGTCGCGGGATGTGACAAGCAAAGCGTCCGGGGAATCCACGATCACCAGATCGCTTACGCCCACCGTGCCGATGACGCGCTTGTCGGAGCTCACATAGGTGCCGGTCGTGTCGACCATGTGCACATCGCCGCGTATCCTGTTCCCGCTTTCGTCGGGGGCGATCAAATCGGCCATTGCGTTCCAAGATCCGATGTCGTTCCAATCCATGTGGCAGGGAATCACGGCAAGTCTGTTAGTCTTCTCCATGACAGCGTGGTCGAGCGAGATTCGCGGCGCGGAACCGAAATGCTCAGGCGCGAGTTCGATTTTGGCAAAGCCTTGGCATTGACTGGCGCGGCCGTTCTCGTAGCTGTCGGCGACGGCCTGGAGCACCTCGGGACAATGCAAAACCATCTCGTCGAGCATGGTTTGCGCACTGAAGCAGAAGATGCCGGCGTTCCAGAAGAAGCGTTGAGACGCGACATAGGCTTTGGCTGTATCCAGATCCGGTTTTTCAACGAAACGGACGACGTTCTCACCATCTGCTTCGATGTAGCCGAATGCTGTGTCCGGTCTGGTTGGGGTGATGCCCAATGTGGCGATCCGCCCGAGCTTCGCATGTTCCATGGCCAGGCCCATGACGTCTAGAAACGCAGGCAGGTTGCCAATCAGGTGATCGGCCGGGAAGACGCACAGGATCGCGTCAGGGCCTTGCGTTGCCCTCGCATGGATCGCGGCTGCAGCCACGGCGGCGGCCGTATCCCGAGGTTCGGGCTCGAGCAGAAAGGTGCGTGGCAGGACCACGGAATCCAGTTCGTCAAATTCGTCCTTGGTCAGGAAGAGGTGTTCCCCGGATGTCACAGCGACGAGTTCCACGACACCTTCTATCGAAGCGACGCGCAGCACAGTGTGCTGAATGAGAGAATATCCATCCGCTACTTTGAGGAAAGGTTTGGGGTGCGATTGCCTTGAGGCGGGCCATAGCCGCGATCCGGCTCCGCCGCTGATGATCACGGGAACGACTTTCATAACCAACCTCAATCTCGTCTCTGGAGTGATCGCCCGCGTTGTTTCGAGCGTCAGCGTCACGATCGCCGTCGCTCTGGCTTGTCTGCGGCCCCGCGTAACAGCGAAGTTCTGGTGCGTTGCAGGCGGCGTCAGATGACGACGCTAAATGCGCATTCAACTATGCCTGTTGGTTGCCTCTGCCGAATTGCGCAGGTGGCGGGTCTTAACTGAGATCAGAGACTTGGCTGTCTTCTATCAAAGTCAAACGACTTGGCTCCTTCAGATCGAATTCAATTACCCGTGGTGCGAATAGACGTGCATATCGTGTAAAGGCGCTCGTCGGGGGAAACCGAATTACGGTATCGCAGCGCCCGAGAAGATACATCTCAACGAGGGCGGAAATTCCGCCGTCAATCCCGAGTGCTGCAGTGTGTAAGGGGCCACCTTGATTGGATCCGAAGTGCTTCGGGACAGTGAGCAGATCGGGAAACCTGGCCGACAGAAGATCCAGTATCCGCGCGCTGTCCGTGCATAAGAACAGCCGCACAGGCCTGGGGTGCGGTAACGCCTTAGCCTTGTCAATTGCAGCGCACACTTGCCGAACGGCGAGCTCCGGATCGGCCCAGTAGGGCGCATGCTCCATGATGTCTTCACCGTTACCGTGCCGAACATGAATCCCGATGATGCTGTGCCCCTCAAAACATTCCTGATAAATGGCATCTATGCGGCCTTGAATTTCTGGCCGAGGCTGGACACTCTGGAACACCTGCCGCTCTGCATCCTCATCGCACCGCCACATCAGACAAGCGTCACACACTACTGTGTTCGCTTCGACATCGTGTTCGGCCTGAAAGAGCTCGCCCAACTCATCGCGCTCTTGGAAAATCTGCTCATCTGGCCGGTAAAGGCACTCGATCGCCGGCCTGTTCCACCACTCCGGGAAGAATGGACCAGGGAAGGAAACGTCGTTGACCCGGTCGTCGGAAATAGCCGGCACGCCAGCGATGTCATTGATCGGCTGGAAGAACACCGGAAACGCATTTGTGAAGGGTTGGTCGAGGTAGCAGGCCCCCCGCCAGTCGATGACTAGAGTTCGTCCCGACCGCTGCGCGTAGCGCCAAGCGGCCGCCAACGACCACAGACAATCACCGAACCCCGTACGCCTCCGAGAGACGACGAACCGGCGCTTTTCCACTCCACTAACATGCATTTTCGGAAATCTCGTTCAGAGAGGAGGTTGCATCCGGTTTGGAATCCTTAGTCGACACGTAGACCCTGACGCCGGGCGCTTGGCAGAGGCCGGGCCATAGGGCAGAAGAGCTCACTCAGCACTGCCCACTAATCCCGTGACGCTCGCACAGCTTGAAGCCGATGCCCTCGCTTCCGGTTCAGCCTTCTCTACTGGGCCTCCGCGGCATATGTAAAATCTATTGAGTGGATGCCGGCCATCCATGCGTTGGATGCCATGATGAAGGGGCTCGGCTGACGCGGGCCCGGCCAATAGAGCCGAAACAGCCGGGGAACGCTGCGACACTGCCTGCCGGAGCAAATCGTTCCGTCGACGCCATACGCCAAGGTGCAAGGCTGCATACAGCAACCGTACCGGGCGAGATGAGGTCGACAGCTCGACGCGCCTGGAACCAGCTGATCGACAGAATCTGCAGTCTGCTCCCAAAGTTCTGCACGACCTGTGCCGGATGCTGTGGTGAGGGCTCGCGGCCACGAACTTTGTCCTCGCCCCGAACGGAAGCTCGCGCCTACGACTCCGGGCCGGCGATGCGCCCCCGCTGCTCGGTCAGACCATCCATTCTGTGGATGCACTTTATCCAAACAATCGATTTCACTGATCCAAACAATTCCCATTAGAAGACGCTGAAGCAAGAAAGAAAGGCGTCCTCACTCGCTGATGGATGAGCAAATCAGCTGCAAGGTGCTGGGAGTACATGTCGCTCACGGCGTGAGCTGAGCGGCACTCAGACCGCATGTACGAAGCCGACGGTTAGCGGCGCAACTCTATTTTGCTGTGACTCCAAGCAAGAGGTGTGCTCGGCTGGCGGACTGTCAATGACGAGCTTCGCGCCGCATCTGTCGAAGTGCTCCATAGCGCACGGGGCTGGCCGCACATTGTGTCGGCGTGGCGAGCCGGAGCCGAAACTTTAAACTTTAATAGAGCAGGAATAGAATGGGCGATAGCAGGAAAGTTGCTCTTATTACGGGCATAACTGGACAGGATGGTGCCTATCTTGCCCGTCTTCTTCTCAAAAAAGGCTACATCGTTCATGGGATTAAGCGACGTTCCTCTTCCTTCAACACGGGTCGTATCGAAGACCTCTACCAAGACCCGCACGAATCCGATCCGCGCCTGATCTTGCATTACGGTGACCTCACTGATTCGACTAACCTCATCCGCGTGGTTCAGGAATCTCAGCCAGACGAAATTTACAACTTGGCTGCTCAGAGCCATGTGCAGGTGTCGTTCGAAACACCTGAGTACACAGCAAACGCGGACGGTATCGGTACATTGCGACTTCTTGAGGCGATTCGCCTCCTCGGTCTGACGGACAAGACCCGCTTCTATCAAGCCTCGACTTCGGAGCTATACGGCCTCGTGCAGTCCGTACCGCAGAACGAAACGACGCCCTTTTATCCGCGCAGCCCTTACGCCGCCGCCAAGCTCTACGCCTACTGGATGGTCGTCAATTATCGCGAGGGCTATGGTATGCACGCTTCTAACGGCATTCTTTTTAATCACGAAAGCCCCCTTCGTGGCGAAACTTTTGTGACGCGCAAGATCAGCCGCGCTGCCGCTGCTATCTACCTGGGCAAGCAGGACAAGCTTTATCTCGGCAATCTCGATGCTCAACGCGATTGGGGCCATGCGCGTGAGTACGTGCGAGGTATGTGGATGATGATACAGCAGGATCAACCGGATGATTACGTGCTGGCTACGGGCAAAACGACTCCTGTCCGCCAATTCGTCGAGTGGGCTTTCGAAGATATCGGCGTCGAGATCGAATGGCGTGGCAAGGGTGTCGGCGAAAAGGGTTATGATGTAGCGAGCGGCAGATGCCTAGTCCAAGTGGACCCACGCTACTTCCGCCCCACGGAAGTCGATCTTCTCCTGGGTGACGCTACCAAGGCGAAGGAGAAGCTCGGCTGGGTGCATGAGACATCCGTGCGCGAGCTTGCTGCGGAAATGGTCCGCGAAGACCTGAAGGTCATGCAGACATCTGTAGTCATGAAGGAAGCGTAATGTATGATCTGAACGGAAAAACCGTGTGGGTCGCTGGCCATAAAGGTATGGTGGGCAGCGCTGTTGTACGCCGCCTCGCGTCCGAAGACTGCAAAGTTGTGGCCGCCCCTCGGGGAGAGCTAGATCTCAAGCGACAGACCGAAGTTGAAAACTTCGTGGCAGTGATGAAACCGGACGCTATCGTTATGGCGGCGGCAAAGGTAGGCGGCATTCTCGCGAACGCCACCTATCCGGTCGACTTTCTTTACGACAATCTGATGATCGAGGCCAATATCTTCGCGGCAGCCCACGAAAACAATGTCGACCGCGTCCTCTTCCTCGGCTCGTCTTGCATCTATCCGAAGATGGCACCACAGCCCATTCCTGAAAGCGCGCTTTTGACCGGCCCACTAGAGCGCACCAACGAATGCTACGCCGTCGCCAAGATCACCGGCATCAAAATGGCTCAAGCCTATCGCGAGCAATATGGGCGCGATTACATCTCCGCTATGCCGACGAATCTCTACGGGCCAGGCGACAATTATGACTTGCAGTCAGGCCACGTCGTCCCAGCGCTGATCCGGAAAGCGCATGAAGCTAAGCTCATAAGTGATAAGCAAATCACCATCTGGGGCACGGGCACACCACGTCGGGAATTCATGCACGTCGACGACTGCGCCGACGCATTAGTCTTCCTTCTGAAGAACTACTCTGACCATGATCACGTCAATCTCGGCTGCGGACAGGACATCACGATCCTAGAGCTGACAAGAATGATCTGCCGTGTAGTCGGATTTACTGGGGAGATTGCGCATGATCACTCTAGACCTGACGGTACACCGCGAAAGCTGATGAGCGTCGACAAGCTGCGCACTTTGGGATGGGCAGCAAAGATCACTCTCATGGAAGGCATCGAGAGTGCCTATCATGCATTTCTGAACGGGAGCTACACCGAACGGCGATAAATAAAAGGATTTGCTGCGTCTCAGGCCTGTACGCTTTCGGGACCCAGAGCTAATGTGGACTGAGACAATCACTCGATGGCGAGCGCTCATGTGAGCCAGCCGCGAGGAGCCCTGCCGGATCTCAACCCCATCCGCTCCAACCTCGTCGCCATGAAGGTCACGGTGCGCTGCCCACGACGACGCCGACCGCGCAATCCTCACAAGGGTAACCGTACAGAACCGAACGCGTCTACGCTAACGGAATGTACTTCTTGTTCTTGTCCGAGGGATCTGTCGATGGGCATTCCGGACGAGCCAAGATTTGAGCATGTCACCTTTAAAAACCAGTTAGCAACGTCGGATTTGGTATGAAATTCGGAACAAGTGGATTACGGGGCCTGGCGACAGAATTGGCAGGAGCCGCCTCTGCTCTATATGCAACGGCATTCGCGACATTCCTGCTGGAATCCGGCCTGGCCAGAATTGGCGACGAGATACTCATAGGGCGCGACTTTCGCGCCTCGAGTCCGGCCATCGCCGCCGTCTGTGCGGCGGCACTGTCTGCGCTCGGCTTCATCGTAGTCGATTGCGGCGCAGTCCCCACCCCTGCCCTGGCACTGTATGCTCAGGCGCGTAAGAGTGGTTGTTTGATGATCACAGGCTCGCACATTCCGGCCGACCGTAATGGAATAAAATTCTATCGACCCGACGGTGAGATCGACAAGGGTGATGAGCGGGAGATAACGCGCATCGCCTTGCAGTTGGAGAAGCGCGGATACGTCCTTGAAGGTGCTGTTGCACGTCGGCAGCACCGGGAGGCCGAATGCAAGGCCTTTTTCATGGCGCGCAATCGAAAGCTTATGGAGATTAATGCTCTAAAGGGCTTAACGGTGGGCGTATATCAGCACAGCACAGTCGCGCGCGATCTCTTGGTTGACATTCTCTCATATCACTGTGCGACGGTCGTAACCCTGGGACGTTCGGAAGGTTTCATTCCTGTCGACACTGAAGCGGTCTCTGACGAGACTGCTCAACAGTTCAAGCTCTGGGCCAAAGAGCATCGGCTTGATGCGGTCGTCTCGGCAGATGGCGATGGTGACCGCCCACTGGTAGCTGACGACCACGGAGACCCCCTTCGCGGTGACTTGTTAGGCCTGATTACGGCGAACTTCCTGCAAGCGAAGGCAGTCGTCACGCCGGTCACATCAAACTCTGGTATCGAGACCGCAGGTTCTTTTAAAGTCGTGCGTACCAAGGTTGGATCGCCATTTGTTATTGCTGCCATGCTCGATTTGGTTGCGTCGGGTCACGAGCGCGTGGTTGGTTTCGAAGCAAACGGTGGTTTGTTGACCGGCACGGACTTTGACCCGAACGGAACTAAACTGCCAGCGCTCCCTACACGCGACAGTTTTCTCCCCATCCTTGCGGCACTTTCCCTTGTTAGTACAAGTGGGCAGCCACTGTCGGAGATTGGCAGTTCCTTTCAATTGCCGGCAGCGGCGGCGGATCGCTTGGAAAATTTTTCCGTCGAAAGCAGCACTCGCCTCATGACATACCTTCGTACAGCGGAAACTAACATCGCCGCCTTCGTCGGGTCGATTGGAGTGGTAAGCAAGGTTAGCGATGTTGACGGACTTCGTATCACTCTCGCGGATAACCGTGTCTTGCATTTGCGTCCATCCGGAAATGCCCCGGAAATGCGGTGCTACGTCGAAGCCGAAAATCGGGAGGACGCGGAGCTTTTGCTCCGGACTGGATTGGATCGAATTCGTAATTGGACGCAAGGCTAAATAAAAGCCGCCTCCATTCCAGGCGACCCTGGGGGTCGCACGAGCTACTCTAGCGCGATCAGAACGTCCACAGTGTCCCTGGCCCTGTCCGCTTTGAAGCGAACCGGAACGCCCGTGGAAACAGCCGATCCGTACCGGCCACTGACCGTCCGGTAGCTCATGGTCAAGGCAGCGCCTTCCGGTAGCGAACAGCCGGTCCCGCACTCACCGCCTGTGCCGCATGTACGATGGCGTTGGTGTCCAGGCCGTGGTGACGGTAGAGGTCCGCAATAGTCCCCGTCTGGCCGAACTGCTCGACCCCGAGCGCCTTCACGCGATGCCCGTGAACCCCACCGAGCCACGCGAGCGTCGCCGGGTGGCCGTCGATCACGGTGACGATGCCGCAGTCACGCGATAGCGGCGCGAGCAGCCGCTCGATATGACTCAGGGCGCCAATCGCGCCACGCTGCCGGGCTCGTTCCGCCGCCTGCCAGCCCGCATTAAGCCGGTCCGCGGAGGTGATCGCGAGCAGCCCGACATCGCGCCGGTCCTCCGCCAGAAGACCCGTCGCGGCAATCGCCTCCGGCGCGACAACGCCTTGATAAGCAATGACGACACTCGCGTTCGGCCCGGGCGGACGCAGCCAATAGGCGCCATTGACGATGTCCCGCGCGAGCGCCGGGTTCATGTCGCGCAGCGGCTGCTCGAGCGGCCGGGTTGACAGGCGAAGATAGACCGATCCTCCGGTCTGATCACGCAGCCACGTCGTCTCATCCGGATCCCCCTCGCCATTACGTTGCATGTAATCGAAGGCAAAGCGCATGATCACGGACAGTTCGTCGACGAAGGCCGGTTCGAAGGCGCAAAGCCCATCCTGCGCCATGCCGATCAATGGGGTGCCGATCGACTGGTGTGCCCCGCCCTCGGGCGCCAGCGTCACGCCCGAGGGCGTTGCGACCAGCATGAAGCGCGCATCCTGATAGCAGGCGTAGTTTAGCTGGTCGGCCGATCGGTAGATGAAGGGATCATAGACTGTCCCGATCGGCAGCAGACGCACGCCATTGATCGAGTGCGAGAGACCGAGCGCCCCGAGCATGATCATCAGGTTCGACTCGGCGATACCGAGCTCGAGGTGCTGCCCCTTCGGCCCAAATTCCCAGGTAAAGGTCGACGGAATGCGTTCGGCCCTGAAGGTGTCCGCCATGGTCTCCCTGGCGAAAAGGCCGCGCCGGTTGACCCAGCCACCGAGATTGGTCGAGACCGTCACATCGGGCGAGGTGGTCACAATGCGGTCGGCAAGCAGACTGCGCTCGCGTGCGATGTCGTTCAGGATCTGGCCGAAGCCCATCTGGGTCGAGAGCGGCTTGCCGGGCTGCCCCGGTGACGGAAGGGTTTCGGGCACCGGCACCGAAGGCGCAGACAGCCTCCTACGCCCCTCACTGAAGAACGGCGCTTTTGCGAAGAAGGCGTCAAGTTCCGCTTCCGGCAAGGTGGCGGCCGCCCATTTGTCCCACTCCTCACCCCGCTTTACGCCCATCTGCAGGCGGTAGTCTTCCATCTGCGTGGGCGTCATCTGCCCCGCGTGGTTGTCCTTGTGTCCGGCAAGCGGCAGACCGTAGCCCTTGATGGTGTAACAGATGAAGCAGACGGGACGGTCATGCCTGGACGCCGCCTCGAAGGCTTCGAGGAGGCTCGGCATGTCATGCCCGCCAAGGTTCGTCATCAACGCCTGCAACTCGTCGTCGGAGCGGCGTTCGATCAGAGTGGTGACCGGCCCTTGGTCTCCGATCTCGTCGAGCAGCCGCTTGCGCCAGGCAGCCCCCCCTTGGAAGGTCAGCGCCGAATAGAGCTGGTTTGGACAGCGCTCTATCCACTCGAGCAGCTTCTCGCCCCCCGGCTCGGCAAAGGCAGCCTCTTGCAGAGCGCCGTGGCGCAGGACCATCACGTCCCAGCCGAAGTTGCGAAAAATCTGCTCGAACCGCTGCCAGAGGCCCTCCCGGATCACGGCGTCGAGCGACTGGCGATTGTAGTCGACCACCCACCAGCAGTTCCTGAGCCCGTGCTTCCAGCCTTCGATCAGGGCCTCGTAGATGTTGCCCTCATCCATCTCGGCGTCGCCGATCAGGCTGACCATTCGGCCCTCGGAACGCTCCTTCATCCAGCCGTGACCCGAGACGTAGTCCTGCACCAGCGACGAGAACAGCGTCTGAGCAACGCCGAGACCCACCGACCCGGTCGAGAAGTCGACATCGTCGACATCCTTCGTCCGCGAAGGATAGCTCTGCGCGCCCTTGTAGCCGCGGAAGTTCATGAGCTTTTCATGGGTCTGGTTGCCCGCCAGATACTGAAGTGCATGGAAGATCGGCGCCGCGTGGGGTTTGACCGCCACCCGATCCTGCGGGCGCAGGACCGAACCGTAGAGCGCGGTCATGATGGTGCTCAGCGACGCGGACGAGGCCTGATGCCCCCCGACCTTGATCTCATCGCCCTCGCGGAGGTGGTTGGCGTGGTGGATCGTCCAGGCTGCGAGCCAGGAGACGCAGCGCTCGATCTCGTTCAGATATTCCAGTTTCCTCGTCATTCAGTTTCCCGCAAATCAGCTGCCGGTCTCACAGGACCCCCGCCCAAATGGTCAAAGATCGAGCTTCAACACACCTGTCGCGCGCGACACGCAGGGGATGAAGCGGTGGCCGCGAGCCTCTTTGGACAGGACGGCATCCCGATGGATCGGCTGTCCCGCCAGCATTGCGCATTCGCAGGTCCCGCACACCCCGTTCTCACACGAGGCCATCAACGGCACACCGGCCGCACGCAAGGCGGCCAGTGCCGTGGTCTCAGCCGAAACCTCAACCACCCTGCCCGCACGGAGTTCTATGACGAATGGTTCCGGTGGCGCGCCATCAAACTCGGGAGGCTGGAAAGTTTCGAAATGAACAGTACCCTCGGGCCAGTGTTGAGCCGCGCGCCCCACAACCGCCATGAACCCAGGCGGTCCGCAGTAGTATGTCTGCGCGTCGTCCGAACGGTTCGCCAGCAGCGCGGCGATGTTCTGCCGGGTCTGAGGCTCGTCGTCGAAATGGATCCGCACATTGCCGCCAGGAAGATCGCTCCCGATCGCCGCCAAGAGTGGCGTGAGCGCCCGGCTGCGGGTGAAATAGTGCAACTCGAAGGGCTTGGCCTGCCGGGTGAGCGCGCGCGCCATGGCCAGAATCGGGGTGATTCCGATTCCCCCTGCCAGCAGCAAAGTCGGCCCCTCGCCTGGCTTGAGCGCAAAATGGTTGCGTGGCGCGGAGACAGGCAGTGTGGAGCCGACGGCAATGGTTTCGTGGATCCACGCCGAGCCGCCACGGCCGTCATTCTCGCGCTTCACCGCGATGGTGTAGCGGCCAAGCTCGGTCGGGTCGCCGCAAAGTGAATACTGACGCACCTTCCCTTCAGGCAGATGGACGTCGACGTGAGAACCCGCTCCGAACGCCGGCAGCACAGGTTTGCGTGGGTGTTTCAGGTCGATGACCAGCACGTCGCCCGGCTCCTTGCGGGCGGCGGTCACGGTCAGCTTCATGATGATGCGCGGCGAGGCCATGGCGTTTCACTCGTCGATGGGCAAGATCAGATCACCGGGGCGGATCACGCCCCCGACCTCGATTGTGCAGTTCAGGCCGGAGCGGTTCAGAAGCCCCTCGTAGAGACCCGGAAGCCCGAGCAACTCCTCGATATACTTGCACGGCACATTCATCCGGGCGGCCCTGAGAATCGTTTCCCCGACCCGGAAGCGTTTGCCGACAAGATGGCTAAGCGGAACGCCTCGTGTCGTCAGATTGCGCCGGTGATCTTCGGGTGCGAGCTTGGCCTTGAAGCCCGGAATTCTGGGTTCGCCCTGCGCGATGGCGTCCAAGACTTCAGCTTCGATCAGCGTCACTTCGCGAACGTCAGGACGCGCGGAATAGGTCCCCGTCCCCAGGTAGTAGCGGTCTCCGACAACGCCTTGGCCGGCAATAAGCTGCGCCTGCGCCAGCTCCTCCATTTCATAGGAGGCGGCAGGCGCGATATGGACGTGAAGCAGCTTTCCTCGCCAGGTCATCATCGCTCTCGGAAATTCGTCTCGTGGAAACCTGCTGCAAAACTGGCCTGATCAACAGCGCCAGTTGCATGGCATTTTCCCGGTCCAGTTGGCTGTTTGGAAAGAAATACGGGGGGCCCTCGGACCGTTTTCAGCGCCAGCTTTCGGCGTCGCCCCGGCTCAGTTGTTCCGCGCCGGCATCGCGTCTTGCACCTGCTTGACAACCTCTCGCAGGACCTCAACGCCCTTCCCGATCTGCCGAATGCTCAAGGCGGCATAGCCCATGACAAGTCCGACGCGATCGGTGCGGCCTTCGTCCGATGGCCGTTCGTAGAGCGGCGAGATCAGGTGTAGCCCCAGGCCAGCGTCGCGGGCGGATTCGACCAAGGCCGTTTCCCGCGATCGTGGCAGGTCATTGAACCAAACCGCGACGTGCAGTCCCGCATCTGCTCCCTGGACAGTGATGCGATCCCCGAAGCTGTGCTGCAAGGCACCCAACAACGTTTCCCGACGCTCGCCGTTCAGCCTGCGCACACGGCGCACATGGCTTTCGTAGCCGCCGCTCTCGATCAACGATGCCAGCGCTTCCTGTTCAGCGACCGGCGAATGCCGGTCTGCGAATTGTTTGGCGGTTGCGAAGACCTCCTGCAATTCGGGCGGGAGGACGAGGTAGCCGATGCGCAGCATCGGCGAGAGCGTTTTGGAGATCGTGCCGAGATAGATGACAGCCCCGTGGTCCTCGAGACTGTGCAGCGGAGGGACCGGATTGATGTCGTAGCGATATTCGCTGTCGTAGTCGTCCTCGATCACATAGGCGTTGTTGTGCCGCGCCCATTCCAGAAGCTGATGGCGGCGCGCGATCGGCATGACGCCGCCCAGCGGAAACTGATGCGATGGCGTCACATAAGCCAGTCGTGCTCCGATCCCCGCCAGCAACTCGGTCCTCATCCCGTCTTCGTCGACGATGACCGGGATGGGTGAAGCACCCGTACTGGCAAAGACCTGACGCGCCATCCTGTAGCACGGATCCTCGATGACGAAGCGGTCGGCGGGATCGAGAAGCAGGCGCGCGCACAGATCAAGGCCCTGCTGCGAACCGCTGACGATGACGATCTGGTCGAGGTCGCAGCTCAGGGTCCGGGCGCGCCAGAGATATCCCTGAAGCGCCTGGCGGAGCCGGCGCGAGCCGCGAGGATCGTCATAGGCAAGACGCAGCGGGCGCTGCCCCATCGCCTCGTTCATCGCGCGTTTCCAGACCAATGATGGGAAATCCGACGGTGCCAGGTCCCCATAGCGGAACTCGACCTTCAGCCCAGTCGGCAGATAATCTGACCAGGGTGACGTCGCGCGCAGCCGCTCGCCATATGCGGACAGGTGGATTGGGCCGACCCGTTTCGCGTGAGTGCGGCCCGTCTCATGGCCGATCAACGAAGACGCAACGCGAGGTCGCGCGCCTTGACGGGCTTCGATGAAACCCTCCGCAGCCAGTTGTTCATAGGCGACCGTCACCGTGGTTCGCGAAACGCCGAGGTCATTTGCCAGGGCCCGGGAGGATGGCAACTGACTGCCGGTTTCGTAGACGCCGCCGAGGATTTGCTCGCGAAGGGCTTCGTATATCTGGCGTGCACCCATCGCGTGCGAGCGCGCTGCAGACCCGGCACTTGAAGACTGGACCATCTCTTTCATCGCCAACTGGATATTTCACATTGGCCAGGTTGCCGTCAATCTTTCGGAACCCCAAGAGAGATCGCAGAGGCCGAATGACCAGCTCCCATCAATCCGAAACCGATGCTCCCACGGGATCGCTCAACCGCACCAGCCCCGGATTTGCCACCCGGGCGATCCATCATGGCTACGATCCGGCCGGATTTTCCAATGCCGTCCAGCCGCCAGTGTTCCTGACGTCAACCTATGGGTTCGAAAGCGTGGCAGCAAACGATGCCGCCGCCGCCCTTGGTGGAAGGCTCTATGCGCGCGAATACAATCCGACGACCGAGATCCTCGAGCAGCGGCTCGCGAATCTGGAAGGAGCCGAGGCGGGGCTGGTTGTTGCCTCGGGGATGGCGGCCTTCGGCACTCTGATCCTGTCGCTCCTGTCCCAGGGCGATGAACTCATCGTCCACAAGACGCTTTATGCGAACACGCTTGCCATGGTCGAACAGGCGGTCCCCCGCTTCGGCATCAAGGTCGTCGCGGTCGATCTGTCAAATCCCCACAATCTCGATGCTGCGATCACCGAGCGGACGCGGCTGGTTTTCTTCGAGACGCCGGTGAATCCGCTGAGCCGCATCCTCGACATAGCGGCAATTGCCGAGCGCGCTCACGCGCGCGGTGTAAGGGTTGCAGTCGACAGCACCTTCGCCTCGCCCGCGCTCCAGCGACCGCTTGAGCACGGGGCGGACATCGTGCTCCATTCGATGACCAAGTACATCAATGGTCATGGCGATGCCCTTGGCGGGGCGCTTCTCGGCGACGCCCAAACGCTCCGTACGCTGCATGAAACGGGCCTGCGCTACATCACCGGCGCAGCGCTCTCGCCCATGTCAGCTTTCCTGATCCTGCGCGGTCTCAAGACGCTGACGCTGCGTATGGAACGGCACAGCGCCACAGCCCTTGCGGTGGCTCGGGCGCTGGAAGCGCACCCGGCGGTGGCATTTGTGAGTTATCCCTTCCTCGACTCGCACCCTGATCAGGTGACGGCGCGAAAACAGATGTCCAACGGATCGGGCATGTTGGCCTTTGGCCTCCACGCTGGATACGAAGGAGCGCGCCGGATGATGGACCGGCTCAACCTGATCATTCGCGCCGTCAGCCTCGGCGATGCCGACAGCCTCATCTATCATCCAGCAAGCCTCACCCGTGCTCGGCAGCCGATCCGCAAGGATGCCCATTTGGCCGATGGAGTCGGCGAGGATCTCATGCGTCTCTCGGTGGGGCTTGAAGACGCTGATGACCTGATCGCCGATCTGCGGCGGGCTTTGGACGTCTTGTAATGACCTGGCGTGCGGCCACCTCTGCGCTCACACATAGATCTGGAGCCTTGCCATGGCATTCCTGAGCGGTCTTTCCGCGTTCCTCATCACCCCGACCAATCGTGACGGCCGCGTCGATAGCGTTGCCTTGCGCAGGCTGATTGCTCGGCTTGGCATTGCTCAGGTCGATTCCATCGGTCTTCTCGGCAGCACCGGCACATACATCTATCTGTCGCGCGAGCAACGGCGGCGGGCGCTCTCCGAGACCTTGGACCAAACGGCGGGGCAAATGCCGGTCGTGGTGGGTGTGGGC
Organism: Mesorhizobium sp. P160219; assembly: GCF_057786095.1. Lineage (NCBI taxonomy): Bacteria > Pseudomonadati > Pseudomonadota > Alphaproteobacteria > Hyphomicrobiales > Phyllobacteriaceae > Mesorhizobium > Mesorhizobium sp. P160219. The sequence goes on along the minus strand of NZ_JBYNWG010000001.1, from coordinate 2,110,795 downwards.
GCGCTGCGCACCGATGAAGCCGTGGGGCTCGCGCAAGACGCCAAGGCCCTTGGAGCAGCTGCGGGTTTGCTTGCCGCCGCCTCCTACACCCCGCTTACTGATGACGAGGTGTTCGATCATTTCTCCACTGTGGCGCGCGAAAGTGGCCTGCCGATCGTCGTCTACGACAATCCAGGAACGACGCATTTCCATTTCAGTCCAGCCCTTGTCAGCCGCCTGGCAAAGGTGGCTGGGATTGTCGCCATCAAGAATCCGACAGACAAAAGCGATGCGATCAAGAACCACCTGACCGCCCAGAGGCGCACACTGCCGGAAGGGTTCTCGATTGGTTACAGCGGCGACTGGAACGCCGCCGAGGCCATGATCGCCGGCGCCGACACATGGTACAGCGTCCTCGCGGGCATCCTGCCCGAGGTCTGCATGACGATCGTCACAGCGGCGCAACAGGGCGATGCGGCCGAAGCGCGACGGATCAATGCCGCGCTGGTCCCGATCTGGAGCCTCTTCAAGGAGTTCTCGAGCCTTCGCGTCGTCTATGCACTCGCTGAATTGCTCGACGTTTGCAGTGCCGAACCCCCGCGTCCCATCCTGCCTCTGCCCCCAGCAGCGAAGCGCCAGATCGCCGCCGCGTTGAAAGGTTTGCCATCGGATGCCAGCCGGTGAACAGCAAACCCCGTTCGGCAAGTGAAAGGTATTTACCCGCTCATTTCGAGAACTGATCGAAAACAACGCACTCGGCGTGCTGATAGCCATGGCTGGAGCGGTCTCGACGCCAATCACACCCCCTTCGAACTCGACAATCGACTGCGGAGGTACAGACTGCGCAGGGCACTCCGCCCATGCCGCACCGTTCGCCTTCAAACTAGGAATCGGTGGTTTATCCATTGGAATGGCATCGAGCCGGCGCTTTACTTCCGGCCCGGTGCGCGCATTGAAGCCGGTGCTAATGCCGCCGGCGAACACCAGATTTCCGTCCTCGACATTCGCCAGAGCACGCTTCCCGACCGCCGTAACTGTTGCCGGGTTCGCAGCCGATGACGATGAACTCATCACTCAGCGCGCATTTTGTCTCACCCATTCTTGGCGCCGGCCGGATCGATATGGACTGACACGCAGCTTGGAGACGATGCCCTCGAGGCCGAACTGGGAGACTTGCGCGAGAATGTCGCTGCCGCCGCTGATCTCGTCGCTCAGAACGATGCCGTTTGGCGGCGTCTCAGCAGGTTAACTAGCGCTTTGCGCCGATCGACAGTGGCCGATCGCGAAGACCCTCGCCGTCGATCTTGAGCAGGTCGAAGCCGGCAAGCACGGTCCTGACGTCTCCCGCCGCGGCCAAGAGCCCGCTGAAGACTGGGAAATGCGCGACAAGCCTTCTGGTCAACGACGAACGCCTCACCGTCTATTATCGCGTCCGAGGCGCCGAGCTCGGCCACCGCCCGGGACGATAGCCGGAAACCTGAGGGTCCAGTCGTGGAGGTTGCGGGTCGAGGTAGGCCCCCATCGATAGTAGTCCCATTTCATTTCGTGTAGCCAATCAGGGCCCTGCCGGACGCGGCCGACCAGCGGTCGATGTTCGCGACGACCCGAATGTCCAGTCTCGTGTAACCCAGCCTAAAGCGGCCTGTCCGCCCAAAAAATGACATTCAGTTGCCTCCAGCCTTTCGACACGACCCACTTCACGATCTCGTAACTCGCCAACCTAGCGGCTTGTTGCTTGAGCTGCGCGTTCCTACGGTGTGGTCGCTAGGCCTCAGCAACAAGAGCTCGGTTGCCAGGCGGGCGGAGGCTCAACGAGATAGCCAGCTCAGGACAAGGAGAGCAAGCAATGGTCGCTTTTACCCTCAATGGCGAGGCGCGAACACTCGATGTCGATCCAGAGATGCCGCTGCTCTGGGCGGTCCGTGACGTCATCGGACTCACGGGAACGAAATTCGGTTGCGGGCTTGCCCAGTGCGGCGCTTGCACGGTTCACGTTAACGGCATGCCGACGCGCTCGTGCCAGACCGCAGTCGGCGACATCGAAGGAGCCTCGATCACCACCATTGAGGGTGTGTCGGGCAAGATAGGCGAAACGGTCCAGGCCGTGTGGGCCGAGTTCGACGTACCTCAATGCGGCTATTGCCAGTCTGGCCAGATCATGTCGGCCGTGGCCCTCCTTACAGAAACGCCTAAGCCGACGGACGATGATATTGATTCGGCGATGAGCGGCAACCTCTGCCGCTGCGCCACCTATCATCGCATCCGCGCGGCCATCCACGAGACCGCCAACCGGCTGGAGACTTGAGGCATGTCGCAGTTTCTCTCGAAGCATAACTCCGTGCGGCCCACGCGCCGCCGGTTCCTCGTCGGCGCGGGCGTCACCACCGCTGGCCTCGCCGTAGGCTACCGGCTAGTGCTGGCGGCGTCCGACATCGCACAAACGACTACTGCAAAGGTTCAGGCGAACCCCTTCCAGACCTATGTCGAGATCACAAAGGAGAACCGAATCATCATCTACTCCTCGCAGTTCGAGATGGGACAAGGCTCCTATTTCGGCATCGCCACCCTGGTTATGGAAGAGCTCGACGGCGACTGGGCGCAGGTGGACGTGGTCGGCGGATATGGCAATACCGCGCTCTACGGCAATCTCGCCTGGGGCGGGGCCGCACAGGCAACCGGTGGCTCCACGTCGATGAGTTCGTCGTGGGAACGCTACCGCAAGGCGGGTGCTGCCGCACGGGCCTTGCTGGTGGCGGCCGCGGCGCAGCGGTGGGATGTGCCAGCCGGCGAGATCAAAGTCGCTTCCGGGGTCGTGTCGCACGCCTCAGGGATGCAGGCGCGCTACGGTGACCTGGCTGAAGCCGCAGCGGGAATGCCGGTGGACGACGTGCCGCTAAAGCCGCGCGACAAGTGGGCCCAGATCGGATCGGACAGCCTCAAGCGCTACGATTCCGCGGGCAAGACCAACGGCGCGCAGACCTACACGATCGACCTCATGATGGAGGGACTCCAGACGGCCGTTATGATCCATCCGCCGAAGTTCGGCGCCGAGATCGAGAGCTTCGACGCAACCAAGGCGAAGGCACTCGACGGCATTGTCGATGTCGTCCAGACGCCGCGAGGCATTGCCGTGGTTGGCAGGGACACCTGGACGGCGCTCAAGGGCCGCGAACTCGTGGAGGTGACCTGGAACGAGGAGAAGGCCGAAGGGCGCGGCACGGCCGAGATCATGGCCGAATACAACAAGGCAGCAGACGATCTGGGCGCGGCCACCGCGCGCGACGACGGTAACACTCCCGCAGCGTTCGCCAGTGCTGAGAAAATCATCGAGGGGCACTACGAATTCCCCTATCTTGTCCATGCTTCGATCGAGCCACTCAACGCGGCCGCCCGAATCAACGAAGACGGCACCATCGACGTCTGGGGCGGACACCAGATGCCCGACCTTTATCAGGCGGCTGCCGCTCAGGTAGGCGGCACCACGCCGGACAAGGTGAGGCTGCACGTGATGAAGACCGGCGGCAGTTTCGGCCGCCGCGCGGTCTTTGATGCAGATGTCATTATCGAAGCTGTTTCCACAGCGCGTGCACTGGGACGCGGCAAGCCAGTGAAGGTGCAGTGGACCCGCGAGAATGACATGCGGGGTGGGCGGTACCGGCCGGCCTATGTGCATGCAGTCAAGGCGGGGCTCGACAAGAAAGGCAATGTCGTCGCTCTCCATGACCACATCGTGGGCCAATCGGTCTTGGGCGGTTCGACCTCTGCGGCGATGATCAAGAACGGCATCGATCCAACCTCCGTAGAGGGCGCCACCAACCTGCCCTATGCGATCCCGAACCTGAAGGTCGAGCTGACCACCACGGACGTGAACATCCCGGTGCTGTGGTGGCGTTCGGTAGGCTCCACCCACACCGCTTACGCGGTGGAAACCCTGATCGATGAGCTCGCCGCCGCTGCGAACCGTGATCCGGTCGACTTCCGCTTGTCAATGCTCGGTCACCATCCACGGCATGCCGCCGTGCTTAAAGTGGCTGCTGAGAAGGCAGGCTGGGACAAGCCTCTGCCGGAAGGCCGTTTCCGCGGCGTGGCCCTGCATGAAAGCCTCTCGACCTATGTCGCCGATGTGGTGGAGATCACCCTCAACGATGAAAATGGTTTCAAGGTCGACCGCGTCGTCTGCGCGGTAGATTGCGGCACCGCGATAAATCCTGACCAGATTCGCGCTCAGATGGAGGGCGGTATCGGCTTCGGGCTAGGCGCGATCCTCCAGGAGGAGCTGACCCTGAATGGCGGTGTCGTAGACCAAGAGAACTACGATACCTATACACCGCTCAGGATCGAGCAGATGCCGCGAGTCGAGGTGCACATTGTGCCGTCCGAGGAGCCGCCCACGGGAGTTGGTGAGCCAGGTGTGCCGCCTATCGGCCCGGCCGTCGCCAACGCGCTACGGGCGGCGACGGGCAAGACTATCCGCAAGCTGCCGATTATAAAGAACATGTCAGGAATGACACCATGAAACAGCCGCGATGAAGATCGCGCCGTTTTCGAAACGCCTCCTGACAGGCGCTCATCTCCATGGGTCAAATTCCGGCGGCTGCCCGCTCCAATATCCGGTTTGGAGACGGCACCCCGTGTTCTGAACGACCACAGACGGGCCTTGGCGCCGGTTCCACTGAAGAACCGCTTTCGAGACGAAATGCGTCCACTCCATGAAGAGCACAACCGTATAGCACCAGGAAGGCTAGCTACCTCCATCGCTTCGGAGACCCAGGCCCTCAGAAAACCGAACCTCCCGAGCTCAGAGGCGCTCGTGATCACAATCGCGCTGGTGCGTGGATCATTGTTCAAGGGTTTGCCGATAGGCAGGCGAGATGGCCGATCGACATGATCTTCGCCCGATGCTCTACAAACACAATGCCAGCCGCTGTCACGGAGTCGCGAAGACGAAGGCAATGAGGGTCGACGCCGATACTCATCGTTTGGTTGACAGAGCGCTTGGAATGCCATGCGCTTCACATCGGAGTAGCCATCCGGGAAGCCTGAAGCGCTTTGAAAACGCATGTGCTGCGGCTGTTATTCATAGCGTGGATGACTTTGATCAAAACAATCGATTTCATCAGTCTTCCGGAATCGTGCATGGACAAAAAAGAGCCTCACGCACCAATCACACGCTGCTCTATCGCGTGACGAAAGCTGCCTTAGGAACAATCCAAAGGAGAAAATCTTCGATGCGCCCTGACGTGCAGTGGAGGTCGTGCCGAGAAAGTGAGTTGCAACTGGCCGACAATGTCGGGCGGTGCGACCATGGTCGCTTCGGAGAATGAAATCGGGCCAGTTCACGGGGGCGGTACTGTTATTCGTCGACGGCCGCCCTTCCCAAGACAGGCGGCATCGCAAGTTGGTTCTGCCGATGAAAACAACATCGCCGGATACATGTCAGCAGCCGCTCAGGATTGGATGATCCAGCCAAGCTCTCGGCGTGATGGCACCGTAGGCCTCACAGTCGAAGCATCTCATTGATCGTTTATGAGGCTTTCTTCGATGCCGCTGATGCCTGACGGGCAGTCGCAGCTGCAGGCGACAACACGGCCTATTTAGTTGGAAACAGTCGAGGTAAGCCAATTTGGCTTCCCGTTACTATCTGGAGAAAGAAATGCTGTGCCTAGGAATCAGCGGCGGACTTGACCAAGTCCATGAAAACCGATTCGAGCGTCCGAACGCCTTTATGCACGATGGCGCCGCGGTGCTCGTCCGAGACGGAAAGGTGATAGCCGCCGTAGAAGAGGAACGCCTCAATCGAATCAAGCACTCGAACAAGCTGCCAAGTGGTTCGATTCAATACTGTCTTTCGACGGCCGGGGTTCAGCTCAGCGACATTGATCGTGTCGCGGTCTACGCCAGCGAGCCCTACGCCAACGCCATGCTTGAAGGTATGTCCGCTTCCCAACCAGACATTCTCTCCACTCCGTTGGATGCTAAAATGTTGGTGCAGAACCTGTTAGCGCGTGAGTTCGGCACTAAGTTGGACAGTTCGCGTATTTCATTCGTAGGTCATCATCAGGCGCACGCCGTGAGCGCCTTTGCAATGTCGGGCTTCGAACAAAGTCTCATTCTAGCGATTGATGGCTGTGGTGATTTCCTGTCGGGCCTTGTGGCGATAGGGTCTGGCACAGAAATTACGCAAATCGAGGCTTTCCCGGAGGACAATTCTCTTGGGCTGTTTTATCTCGAGACGATCCGCTGTCTCGGCTACGGCATGTTCGACGAGTATAAGGTAATGGGACTCGCGCCCTATGGCGACCCCGCTCCCTATCGCGAGCTCTTCGAGCAGTTCTACGAGCTCTCCGCCAACGGTGGCTACCGTGTTCACCTCGACCGCATCGGTCCGGCGTTGCTCCGCAACATCGAGATCAGGCGAAAGGGAATGCCTTTCACCCAGCAGCATCGAGATGTGAGTGCGTCACTGCAGGAAGCGCTTGAGCGGATCGTGTTCCACATTCTCCGGCACCACCGTGAGGCCACCGGCATGAAGCGGTTGTGTCTGGCGGGAGGGGTAGCCCACAACTGCACGATGAACGGCAAGCTGCTGTATTCAGGGCTTTTCGAAGACATCTTCGTGCAACCCGCGTCTCACGACGCTGGCTGCGCATTGGGAGCTGCGCTGATAGTCTCTAACGAGATGGGCCGCCCCGCGCCGCGTGAGCGACTGCAGGAGGTCTATTGGGGTCCTGATCTCGGGAGCGACCGCGCCGTGGAACAGGAACTGAATGCATGGTCCGGACATCTCGAGGTTGAACGCTCTTATGACGTAGCGAGCAGTGCAGCCCACTGGATCACCAACGGCGCCGTGATCGGCTGGGTGCAGGGTCGTTCGGAGTTTGGGCCACGTGCGCTGGGCAACCGCAGCATTCTTGCCGACCCTCGGCCCGCTGCAAACAAGGACCGGATCAATGCCATGGTCAAGAAGCGCGAAGGCTATAGGCCTTTCGCACCATCTGTGCTGGAAGAGGATGCCAGCGAATTTTTCGACCTCCCGGACGGTAAACACGAATTTCCATTCATGAATTTCGTCGTTCGCGTGCGTGACTCAAAGCGCGCCTTGTTGGGTGCCATTACGCACGTCGACGGTACGGCTCGGCTGCAAACAGTATCGCGCGATGCCAACCCCGCTTACTGGGAGGTCATCAATGAGTTCAAGAAGCGGACAGGCACTCCAATTCTGCTCAATACGTCCTTTAACAACAATGCTGAACCGATCGTGGATACGGTTGCAGACGCGATTGCCACATTTTTGACGACAGAGCTGGATGGACTTGTGGTCGGGCCCTTCCTGGTTAAAAAACGGGCTGCAACGCTGCAGGATTGGACTGCGCTTGCGATTTCATTGCCTCCCTCAGTCTCCCTCCATCAAACCCGTGCTTACACAGCGCGAGATCATCAGGAGACTGTCTGTGAGATTATTCCGAACCACTCCAGCATTGACAGTGTGCGAATTTCAAACGACTTGTTTAATCTACTGATGCGGATCGAGGGCGAAGCCGTGTTGCGAGATCACCTCAATATGATTGAGCCGGATCAGGCCAGGCATGCAGCTCTAATGGAGGGCCTGCGAAGACTGTGGGAGCAGCGCCTGGTTCGGTTGCATCCCTCACAAGCTGGTCGGATGGATCATGCGTCCGATCAAACGCTGGACCAGCCCAATAGGCAATCAGCCTGATAGAGATGCACCTCAAGCTCGGCCAATCAAGGGTTTTTGTCGACCCCGCCTGCGAGCTCCCGCTGTGATTACGGGGTCGTCGCCTACGCGGCGGCGCCCACCACCATCTCCATCAGTCGCTTCGGCGACAAAGCCAATCATCTCCCGTAAGAGAAGTGCTTTCGGGCAAGGTCTGCAGGTTCAAGGAGTTCGTTGAAGGCGCCGCCAGCTGGAGCTGCGTCGAGCGCATCATCGCGCATGGTCGAACTCGGCGCCCAAGGGAAATCGCCCAATTCGACACGCGTGCGTTTGCGCCTCATTCAAAACCGCTGCGCGGGTGGTCGAGGTGAAATCGGAAGTCCGTCTGTGCCAGCCGACGACGTTCCCGCAGCGCATCCTGCACATCGCCCTCGATCGCATTCCTCAACTCGCGACATACGACGGGCGCAGGCGCCGGAAACGAACCCGCCCACCGCAACCTGCAAACTCCCGCCTGTCCTCACGACGGAGCAATCCTGTCGCCTGACCAGGCGCGTGGAAAAGCATCACAAGGGTGACCACAGCGTCGCTTCAGGCCGTCAAACGCTATTGCCGTGCGTCAAGGCGGACTAGGTGACCCGTCGGGAAGCCGGCACCAGCGGCTTTGTCGGGACAAGACACATGCTATTGGGATTTGACCGCCGCAGCCGCGAGCATCGCTTCTCCCATCGCAATGGCCCCTTGGGCACGCAGCATTTCGCCAGGGTTCTGAATGTCACGCAACTCTTTGTTCTGGCTGAGTTTTGATTTTCCAACCAGGCCGGTGATCTCGATCTCCAAGGCGACGATTGCCCTGACCATCGTGTCGATGAAGTCCTTCGGCGCGTCGCCCATCTTCCATGGGACCGGCTGCGAGGCTTCTTGCATGTGAGTGAGCTTCGCCACGTTGCGGCGCACATACCGCTCATCATCCCGGACAGTGATGCGTCCGTGGGCATGGACGACGAGATAGTTCCAGGTCGGCACCTGCTTGTGGAATTCATGCTTGCTCGGATACCAGTTCGGCGAGATGTAAGCGTCGGCCTCACGGAAGATTACGAGAACCTCATCGCCATTGGCGACTTCCTCCCAGACTGGGTTCTTGCGAGCGACATGGCAATTGAGAACGCCCTTGTCTCCCTTCGAGCGGTCAAGCTCGAAAGGGAGGTGGTTCGCGTCCAGCGTGCCTTTGCTTTGGGTGACGAGGATACCCAGCGGGTGTCTCTCGATAAGGTCAAACACGGCATTCTGATCAGGGACGGCAAAATGAGGCGGAACGTACAACGGTTTATCTCCTGTCGCGAATGTGCGGTTGTTAGTAATCGGCGGGGCCTTACGGAACGTGCCCCTGAATCTTCGCTGCCGTCGACGAGTGCCCCGGATTTCGGTGTCCACCACGCTCAAGCACCGCCATCGTGAAGTGGGCGGGCACATCAGATGCCGCCGCATATGAGTGAGGTTGGTCAGTGACAAGCCGCGCACTCTCGCCTTCGCTTAAAATTTCCACGTGGGTACCTACCACAACGCTCAGGGCACCCTGACTGACCGAGATCAGCTCGCGCGTATCCGGACTATGAGCGTCCGCGGAAAACACATCGCCCGGCATCATGACCCAGCTCCACAGTTCGAACATCGTGCGTCCCGAGGTCGACGAATGCAGTTGCGCAGAGCTTCCCTTGGCGCTCGTCCAAAGCCTCCTGGTCTCTGTCCGCTCGATGGGAAGGCGCACCGTGGAAGGGTGCTCGTTCAACAAATCGGCCACCGAGAGCGAAAACGCCGCCGCCAGCCGACACAGTATGCCGATACTGGGGTTCGCCCTACCCTGCTCCATCGCGACCACGGTTCCCTTCGATAGGCCACTTAGTTTAGCCAGGCGATCCAGGGTCAGGCTTTGGTCACGCCTCAAGTCTCGGATCCGGGCTGCTATCGCTTGCCCAAGCGCTTGCTCGGCATCAAACGCTTCCGTAACATTGGTCATTATATTGACTTGGGTCCTCGGCTCACGTATTGCGGTCAGTATAATGACCGGCACGAAATTGCAACTGCCCGTTAGGAAGGAATAACCGATGCGTTTTGAGACGAAGGCGATCCACTGCGGCCGAGGTGTCGACGCGTCCACGGGGGCCGTATCCATGCCGCTGCACACCAGCACGACGTTCGAACGAGGCGCCAACGGGTCATTTCCGTCCGGCTTCGAATACACAAGGGATGGAAATCCGACACGCAATGCGTTCGAGGCGGCCATGGCGACGCTTGAGGGAGGGGGAGACGGCATCGCCTTCGCTTCGGGCATGGCCGCAATCGCTGCAGTTTTCGAGAGCCATCCGTCGGCGGGTCGGATCGTTCTGCCGGATGACATGTATTTCGGCATTCGTTCGCTGATCGAAGAGACCGACATTGGGTCTCGCTTCGACTTTGCCCCCGTCGACATGCGCGATTTGGACGCTTTGCGCGCCGCGGTGACATCGAAGCGGACTGGCCTCGTCTGGGTCGAGACGCCGTCAAACCCGATGATCCGCGTTGTCGACATTGCGGCCATCTGCGCAATCGCGCACGAGGCAGACGCCTTGGCGGTGGTGGACAATACGTGGGCCACCCCAGTGCTTCAACTGCCACTCGAAATCGGGGCAGACGCGGTGATGCACTCGGCGACAAAGTACATTGGCGGCCACTCGGATTTGATGGCCGGTGTCGTCATTGTCCCAAACGCGTCACCCCTCGGTCGCCCATTGCGGATGGTCCAGAAACACAAGGGCAGCGTCGCAGCGCCCTTCGACTGTTGGCTGGCGTTGCGGGGCCTGCAGACATTGCCGGTCCGCATGCGCGCCCATTGCGAAGGCGCCCAGAAAGTGGCCGAGGCCCTGGCGTCTCATCCGCGCGTCGAAAAAGTGCTCTTTCCTGGTTTGCAAACTGATCCGGGACACGATCTTGCTACGCGGCAAATGAGCCATTACGGAGCGATGCTATCCTTTATCGTCGAGGGCGGAGCCGATGCTGCAATGGCCGTGGCCGGCCGCCTGAAGATTGTTGTCCGGGCGACAAGCCTTGGCGGGACGCATTCTCTGATAGAGCATCGCGCATCCGTTGAAGGTGCGAAGTCCAAAGCGCCAGGCGGATTGCTGCGAATTTCTGTAGGGCTTGAACATCCTCAGGACATTATAGATGACCTGATGCAGGCCCTAGGCGAAACCTGCAAAGCGGGAGTCCAATGACGGGTGCAAGAACTCTGGCGCCGCTTTAGGTGACGGCTGGCGCAGCCGACGATCGGCAGAACAATGTTCCTGCTGAGTAGAACGCACGTCCTCTGGTGAACCGCTACCGCCGTGTCGCATTGTCTCGGGCGTGGTGGTCGCCTGGGTGATGAACGTCTTCGGGTTTCCGGACGATGGCCACGCGCTCGACCGGATAGCGGAAATACCCAGATTTGCCGTTGACCTACTGCTGCTCGACCTCGTCGGAGATCGCGGTCAACAGATGGGATGGATGTGCTGGCACTACGGCAGTTTGACAAGCCGGCCATCGGGGCGCTAGCACCGTCCAAAGCCAAGAGTCGCAGGGCAGAACTGATCGCACCCAGCGGGCTGCGGGACCCATCAGCTAACGGCCAGGTTGGTACCTCAAGGCGCATCAGCACCATGGATGTCACATTGTCCTTGTTGCGAGCGCGATTTCGGAACTTCGTTGTGACGCAGTCTGTGCACAGAGCGCACCGCTGTAAGCAAATGAGCGGACGAACGACACCCAGTGGAGGAGAGAAGTGATGCGGCGTCAAGATCCTCCGCGCTTTGCGGCAAACACACTGATCCCTCTTCACAACCCGGTCTTTCGTTCTATCTGGACAGCCACGCAGATATCCAGCCTTGGCTGGCTGGTGCAGAGCGTGGCTATAAGCTGGCTCATGGCGACGATTTCAGCCTCCGATCTAATGGTTGCGCTCGTACAGGCTGCATCGACACTGCCCGCGTTCTTCTTGTCGATCCTTGCTGGAGCCATTGCAGACAGCTTCAGCCGCCGCGGCGTGATGCTTGCCGGACACTGCCTTATCGCACTGGCATCCACGGCGCTGGCACTCGCTGTGGGACTGGGCTTTGTTAGTCCATGGCTGATCCTGGGACTGAGTTTCTTGGCCGGATGCGGCTTTGCCTTGAACGATCCAGCATGGCACGCGTCGGTAGGCGATATCCTGGAAAAGCGCGACATACCCGCCGCAGTGACGCTGATGTCGGTGGGCTACAACGTGGTTCGGAGCATAGGACCGGCGCTGGGCGGTGTAATCTTAGCTTTGCTAGGCCCCCTTACGGCTTTCGCCCTCGCTGCGCTGAGTGACCTGGTCCCGTTGAGCGCTGTTCTGCGCTCAAAGTGGCAAGTTCGCTTTTCGCCTCTTCCGCGCGAGCGGATGACTACGGCCATTCATGATGGCATGCGATTCACGGCAATATCCTCAGAGATCAGAGTGGCGATTGTGCGTGCAACCCTGTTCGGGCTGTCAAGCATCTCGATCCTTGCTCTGCTCCCCCTCCTGGTTCGCGACCAGCTGGCGGGAGGGCCAATTGTTTACGGGGTGCTATTGGCTGGCTTCGGCACAGGCGCCTTCATAGCCGGCATTGGCAGCAGCTACTTGAGACGCATTACGTCCCAGAACCGATTGATCACGCTCGCATCCGTTGCTTGCGCAACGTGTTGCCTTTTGATGGCCCTCACATCGTCGGTGGCTGTGGCGGCGATCGCGCTTGCAATCGGTGGCGCTGGCTGGGTTGTCACCTGGACCGGAACCGACGTGTGTGTGCAGTTGGCAAGCCCAAGGTGGGTCGTTGGTCGGACCCTGTCCATCTATTACGCCCTGACCTACGGCGGCATGGCAGCGGGCAGCTGGATCTGGGGTGCTGTCGCGCAGTACTATTCGCTGACGTGGGCTTTGGAAGGTGCTGCAGCGGCACTGTTGCTGGTCGCGGCTGTGGGAAAGCTATTGCCAGTGCGGCTATGGGAGGAATCGGATCAAGCGGCCGTCGACTTCAGGCCACCAGAACTGGCCCTCCCTTTGAAGCCCAGGAGCGGTCCGATCGTGATCAAGGTGGAGTACTCGATACCCGAGGAGAGTATCGATGAATTTCTGAGCTGCATGCGCGAAAGGCGGCGCGTTCAGAGCCGCGCCGGTGCGCGGGACTGGACCCTCCAGCGCGACCTTCAGAAGTCGACGCTTTGGACCGAGACATTCCGCACGCCGACATGGACGGACTATCTTCGTCTAAACCATCGGCTGACGGTGAATGACAGGGATGTAGGCGAGCGCCTTGCCGCTCTGCACATGGGTGATTCTCCGCCTCGCATCTCACTTTCAATCGAGCGGTCGACAAGCCCCGCCCCCGGCAGCCAAGTCCAGCCTGTGCCTTTTGTATCGCGCCCGTGAGATAACCAAGACTTGTCTGGGCTTGGACACGGAACGAGCTACTCCTTGATTTGTCGAGCCTGCCCGGATTGCAAATCGTTCCGGCCGGTTAGGCGAGCATGAGGATTCGCGCGGCAATTATGTCAATCACGGGTCCCATGTTCAGCCCGCCCCCCCTCTGCCGCCAGATCGGCTTGAGGGTAGTGTGCTGAGAGTTCTGCAAATTCGCTGAGAGGGGGCGGTCATGGCAGGCTGGTGATGTTCAACGTCACCTGATTCCCGCGAAGGAACGCCACCATGACCAAGACAGAAGGTAAGACCGCCAGCGCCGCCGTCAAAGACATTCTGCTTTCGAACCCGGATGGATTGCACGAAGTGCTCCGTGCGGTGATGCAGGAGGTGCTTGAGGCCGAGATGGACGAGGCGCTGGGTGCCTCGAAGAGCGAGCGCACGCCCGAACGGCTTGGCTATCGCTCGGGCTATTACGGCCGCACCCTTGTGACGCGGGTCGGCAAGCTCGAGCTGCGGGTTCCGCAGGATCGGGCCGGGCGCTTCTCCACCGAGCTGTTCGAGCGCTACCAGCGTTCCGAGCGGGCCTTGGTGGCGACACTGGCCGAGATGTATGTCCAGGGCGTGTCGACCCGCAAGGTGAAGGCGATCACGGAAGAACTGTGCGGCCATGCCTTCTCGGCCTCGTCGATCTCGGCCATCAACAAGCGGCTGGACGAGAGCCTCGCTGCCTTTGCCAGGCGCCCCCTTCAAGAGCCGTTTCCTTACCTCATCCTCGATGCGCGCTACGAGAAGGTGCGTGAAGCCGGTGTTGTCATGAGCCAGGCGGTGCTGATCGCGGTCGGTATCGAATGGGACGGAAGGCGCCAGATCCTGGCCGTGGAGATGGCCAATCGCGAGAGCCGCTCGGCCTGGAGGGACCTCCTCGTCGGCCTCAAGGCGCGCGGCCTCAAGGGCGTCGAGTTGGTTGTGTCCGACGATCACGCCGGCCTGGTGGCAGCGATCGGCGAGGTGATCCCCGAAGCCGCCTGGCAACGCTGCTACGTGCACTTCCTCAGGAACGCGCTCGATCATCTGCCGAGGAAGCACGGCGACGACTGCCTGCAGGAATTGCGCTGGCTCTACGACCGGCGCGATCTCGCACAGGCCAGGGCTGATCTTGCCGCATGGCTTGCCAAATGGTCGGCACGCTATCCGCGCCTGACAGGCTGGGCCGAGGATGCCATCGAACAAACCCTGACCTTCTTCAGGCTGCCGAGACAGCACCACAAGCATCTCAAATCCACCAACATGCTGGAGCGGCTCAACGAGGAAATCCGCCGGCGCACCTATGTCGTGCGCATCTTCCCCAATACCGAAAGCTGCCTGCGCCTGGTCAGGGCGTTGGCCGTCGAGACCAATGAAAACTGGATGGAGGCCAACCGATACATCAACATGGACGACCTGCGCGAGCACAAGAAGCTCGCTCTGCGCCAAGCCGCATGACCAGCATCATGGCCGCCCCATTTTGCAGAACTTGACGCACACAACCGGCTTGAGCACGGATTCAGGTCGCCCGTCCTTTGCATAGCGGCGGGCAACGAATAGCAAGGGGGCGCAGGGTATCCCCGTCTGCTAAGCGGGCAGAGGAGGAATCCGCAAGGCGGGTTGCTGGGGAGAGGGGTCGCGCGCCTCTTTCCGCCTCACTTAGAAAACGTGCGGCCAAGCACGTTCATGTCGGCCGTGGGCGGCCGCAACAATTGCCTACAAGGCGCAAGCGTCGTCACATATTAAGCGTAGCCGCGCGACAACCATCCGTGGTCACGCGCAATCCTGCGAATTGTCAAGCGGAGACAACGATCGCGGCACCAAGCAAAGTGGCGAACCCGATTCTGCTCGGGAGATCCCAAAGCTCTCCGAACCCTATTAGATCCATGAAGCGAAACACGGCGCCCTGAAGCAGGTAAAGCAGCAGTGTGCTCTGACCAAGCTCCACCGCGATTGAACGGGTCTCATGCCCAAAGCTGCCTCGGTGCCCAGTAGCGGCACCGCATGACCCACCCGGCGCTGCTCGAAGTAAACCGCGGCCAGCCAACATCCGAAGGTGCGCCAGACCCGATGTCGCGGCGGCCTGATGGCTCCGGCGCCGTGCCGCGGCAGAAAGCTGCCGATCTCGTCTGGCATGGTCGCTGACCGCATCGTCACCCGGGCCATCGCAGCGACTTTTCTCCGTTACAAAGTCCCCGCGGGACGGACTGCCAGTTCACGCCAGGGCCAACAGCACCCGCAGGGGCGACCGCCGCGTCTGCCGGTCCTGCGAGCAGAATAAGATCGGGAAGTGCGGCTTCATCCTCGATGCCAGAGCTCGCTTCGCCGTACCGCGGCCGCCATAGCCCCTTGCGCTATCACGAGTCAGCCCACCTTTCTAGCTGGCAGCCATCGGGAGCCGATCCGCAACCACAGGGCGGCACCTGTCGGCCCGGCTTCCGTGTCAACGCAGAACATGATGCATATTCCCAGCGCTTTTTGACAGAGCGAACTACAAAATGCAGAACACTGACTCTCCGCCAAATGAATGCTGCGAGCAAGCAGCAGGCGGAGGAACTCCGTCTGGGCTGAGTACCTGTTTCAACGTGAACAAATAAATTGTAGCCAGTTCACGAAACGCCAGGCCCGCTCCTCTGCCGTCCGATCGTCCAGGAAATCCCCTCGGCGCGCACCACGCCAGACACCTCCTTGCCGATATGATGCTCAAGCACCGGCCGCCAGGGCACCAGCGTGAACTCGCGCGATTTCTCGATGACAGCGTATTTTCCGCCGGCGAGCTCGACGCAGCGGCGCAGCGTACCGTCTATTCGATTGCCATGCTGCGCTTCAGAATACGAGAGCCCGAGTTCGTCCGAGAGCTGACTGGCAACACGGTTCAGCTCTCGTTGGCGCAGCATTGAAAGCATGTTGGCGCGATAGATGACTCGATCCTGCGCATCATGGGCAAGACCTTGCGCGATCAGCCACTGCTGTCGGCGGGCCTGGACCTGACGTACTTCTCGACCGAAGCCAGAGTCGCGCAAGGACTCAGGGTGGGCTGATACCAGCTCCTGGTCGATCCAGGTGGCGCCGTCAAAGCCTACTTGGCTCTCCAGCGGCATTGATGAGAGCTTGTCGACGACAACAGGCTGGGCCCTCGCTCGTTGACGCTCGTAATCCGCGACGCGGTTGAGATGGTCGGGCGCGACTGTCCATGTGCCGTCCGGCTCGCGCTCGACGCCACCGGTCGCACGGCGGATCGCCTCCAGTCGCCGCACGTGCGTTTCGGCAAAGCGTTCGGTGGCCGAGGGGTCATGCTTGAGATGGATATCGATGCTGTAGCGCCCGTCGTTGACCATGGCGATGCCGGCAATTGTGCGGTCGACTTTTCTTGGCCCGGTGTCCCTCGGCCTGATCCGCACTATGCAGCCTTCTGGTGTCGGTTGGGTGGCCTCGCCTTTGCCGATATCAAAATAGTGGGTTTTGCCGTCCACGCCGTCGACGACGAGGTAATGGCGGTCAGTGATTTCGTCGGCCAGCCCGCGCCCGACGACACGTCCGACCACGGTTTGGGCCGACCCGTCGGATCGATCGTGGATAAGATAGTCGGCGGCACTGCGGACGAGCCCCTTGCCGGTCAGCTCGCGATGGATGGTCTTGACAATGTCGCCGCGCTCGCCGATGCGGCGTAGCGTGGCTTCGAGATCATCCTCCAAGCGCCAGCGACCCGAAGGCATCTCCTCGGCGAGGCCCATCCGCTCGAGCTTGCGCAGGCGGCCCTGGTGCAGCGTCTGGCGAAAGGTGTCTCGGCTGGCTGGTGAGACATGCCCCTCGTCGCGCATGCGCATCAGCTGCCGGTCGATGCTGGTGAAGCGTTCCTGCTCCATCTCCTGGCGCAAGCGCTGCTCGATCTCGCGGTCGGTGCGCGGGCCAAGGTCGAGGCTAACCAGTTCGGCTGCGCGCTCGCGCAGGCCAGAGGAGATGTAGTCCCGCGCGATGACGAGGTTTTCGCCGTGATCGTCCCTGCCGCGCACGATGATGTGGGTGTGAGGATGGCCGGTGTTGAAATGGTCGACGGCCACCCAGTCTAGCCTGGTGCCGAGGTCTTCTTCCATTTGCGCCATGAGGCGCCGGGTGAGCAGCTTCAGGTCATCATACTCGATACCGTCTTCAGGGGCGACGATGAAGCGGAACTGATGACGGTCACCGTTCGCGCGATCGAGAAAGGCCCTGCCGTCCGCGTGGTCTTTGTCGGCAGCGTAGAGCTCGCCACGCTCGCCTTCCCGGGTGACGCCGTCGCGCTGGAGGTAGCGGAGGTGCGCACGAGTTCCATCGACTCCCTTGCCGGCCAGCTTGACGATGCGTGCCTTGACGACTGCGCGCCGCTGCCGAAACGCCGCGTGGCGGTCGCGTGCTCTAAGAACGGCGGCAGCAGCCCCGCCGCGCCCCACCCGGCTTCCGATGAAGCGGCTGCCGCGTCCGCTCCTGCCGCCTGCTCGGTTGACCGCGGCCTGGACCTGGCCAGCGTAGCGTTTGCCCGCCTTCGAGCCGCGCGAGCCAATTTTGCCGAGCCTCGGCGTGAATTCGTCATCCTGCATGCGGCCTCCGATGAACCAGCAGCAAAATCAGAGGCTTGCGCGCCAGACCCTCCTGGACCCGCAGGCAACCTCCCGGGAAAACGATGTGCAGACAAACACTTCGCCGCCTCAGGAGGCGATGCCTTTATCTTGCGTTCCGCGGACCTGCCTCCCTGCCCCCCGCCCGAACCGCGGTAGCCGCTGCCCTCACCTGCGATCCGGCCGGCCTGACCTTGCTCGCTCCGATCCGAGCGGCACCAGGAGGTGCCCATTCGGGCCGGTCACGGAAACACCGTTTCGGAGGAAAAACAGCGACTGCCCGGAAGGGATTCCCGGCGCGCTTTTGGAACGGGATTTGTCGGTGAGCGCGTCCATATCGGCGGCCGAAATGCCCGCCGCCTTGACCTCTTCCAGATACGAAACCGTCTCGCTAGGCAGCGGTCGCCCGCGCTGCAAATGCTGCTCGTAGCGCTCCGGCCCGGCGTTATAGGCTGCAAACAGGCCTGGAAATCCGAAGCGGTCATACATGGCGCGCAGATAGGCAGTGCCTGCCAGAATGTTGTCGCGAGGGTCGTGCGGGGCGGCTCCGAGGCCGAGCTCTGCGCGCAACTCTTCGTAGGTGCCTGGCATTACCTGCATGAGGCCAATGGCGCCGGCGCTCGACGTGACCGGCCGCCCATTGCCCCCGGCTTTCGGCATCCATGACGGCATAAATCCAGGTCTGTGGAATGCTGAAACGCCGGCTTGCTTCGGCTACGAAGGGCTGCCATCTTGCAAGCTGCGGACTATGGGAGATGACGACCGGCTTCGTGTTGGTCGCGGCGGAACAGGAGCATGGTGCGAGACACGTCATGCTCAGCATAAGGAGGGTCACTCGGTCCATAGCGGCACGAGCCTCCCGATGATGTTTTCGGTCGGCACCGGCCCGAAATAGCGGCTGTCGAACGAGCGATTTTTGTCGCTGCCGAGTAGGAAAACCTCGGCAGCGGCGAGCTTTCGGCAGGCATTCCACGAAGGCAGCGGACGGTGCTGCGTGTCGGTTGCAAGCCGGCGCGCGACAATCTCGCCGCCGATGATGATGGCGTCGCCGAAGGCGCAGACGTGCTCGCCAGCCAGCGCGGCAAGGTGCTTGACCAGCGGCACGTTGCTGGGCAGATAGAAGCGTTCGGCGGCCAGATCGACGACCGGTTTTGGCGGGCGGACGAGTACGAGATCACCAAGAGCCGGCGATCCGGACGCGACGCGATAGAGGCCGACCGGCGCACTCGCCGAGGCGTTCCAGACCAGCCAGGGCGATGGTTTGCCGAAGGCGGCGAAGCCGATCAGGGCAAGGCCCATCGTGGCCATGGCGATCGTCTTGCGCGCCCGAATGCGCCGCAGATGGCTGCCGATCAGATGGATGGTGGGACGCCGGCTCATGAGCGGCCTCCCTCGCCGGCCGAGCCGGAATCGTGCCCGCCGTCCTCGGGCCCGGTCTCCTGCGCGTGCCCCTTCGACCAATCGTCCAGTTCGTCGATGTGATAGCGGACATAGCGGCCGTGCTTGCGGAATTGCGGGCCGCCGCCTTTGAGGCGCATCTTCTCCAGCGTGCGCTGGGACAGCCCGATATAGAAGGCCGCTTGCGCGGTATTGAGAAACGGACTGCCCTTCTTGGCGCGGGCTGCGCGTTCGTTTTCGTCGTCCATGATGATCCTCGTTTCGCTACGGACAAGCGAAGGCGAGGATCGGCGAGCGAGATCGTTTTGGGGACGGGCGAAGAGTGGGGGGCGAGTTTTCGCCGCCCCCTTCGGCGGCCTCACGGGTCCTGAGAGAGGACCCCGCGCCGGTGGCGGCGCGGGGCTTTCCGGATCGGCCGGTTAGTCGACCGGGTTCCAGATGATGGCGTAAGTGTCGTCGTCATCCTGGCCGGCGGCGCGGCCGAGATTGGCGTAGAGCTTGCGGGGGCCAAACTCGGGGGCGGCAATCGACAGGCTCACATAGTCCTTGCCGGAGGTCTCGCCGGTGCGGATCCAGCCCGCACCCACTTCGACCCCTTGCGTCAGCACCCGGAAGTCGGGATGGGTGTCGGCGCTCTTTGCCTGATTGGGCACGATATCGATGTCGGCGCGGACGCTGAGCGTCTTGAGCTGGCCCTTGTAGCCGCCGTTTTCCTGTTTGGTGACGTATCCGATCGCGGTCATTTCCAGTCTCCTCTTGGTGCTCGCAAGGGACCATTCCCCTGCGATGGCGGACCGTGATGGGCGCGTCCGGACCGCCGGAACCGGGACGGCCGCAGCGATAGCGGAGGACCCGCGCGGGCAGCTTTTTTGAAGCGAAGCGGCGCGAGGAAGCCGCCGCAGGCGGCGGGGAAAAAAGCTGCCGGCGAGGGTTTCGGGCGGGCCTGATCCGCCCATAGGTCGACAAGCCAGCCGCAGGGAATGGTCCCCGAGACACAATGGAGACAGGTGGCGCGATCGGTGACACAAGAAGCCGGCCGCAATGCAGAGCGCCGGCTGCGCGGGCTCTGTCGGCAACCGGATCGGACAATTGGCCCCATGGGCCTTTGGCGCCTCAGCAAGCAACCCGGCGCGGTGCGGGGCTGCCGAAATGGGGCGAACTGGCGTCGGAATTTCTCGCGCGCGGCACTGGCTCGACAAGACGCCCAATCGGCAGCCGGCGTGGCCGTAGCGGCGCGCGCGACCTGAGCGGCGGTAATCGAGAGAACCGCCGCTCGGGCCCTGATCGACTATTCGCGCACGAACAGCGGCTGCACTTGTGTCCACTGATCGGCGGTGCGGAGCCGCTGCGGCTGGTGTAGCTTTCGGCCGGGAATTTCATCCAGCGCGGCAGCCAGGTCTCGACCCAGGGGCGGTTATTCTCGCCCGCCAGGAAGTCGCGGATGATGTTCTTTTGCGTCTTGACCTTCTCGGCGACATTGCCGTCCGCGACCAGCTTGCCGCCGACGTCGGCCAGCATCGAATTGGCGATTTCCTTGTCGCGCAAGAGGTCGAAGAAGGCATCGTCCGGTTGCCACCATATGCCCATGTCGACGTTCAGGTGGTTGCCGAGCGCCTCGATGACGGCGCTGCCGGCTGCAAGCGTCTCGGCCATGACAAGGGTGAGAACGCGCATGACATCGTCGTCGCAGAGCGCCAAGAGGCGCGCGAACACGCCGGCGATAGCAACGGCGTCGCCATTGCCGCCGGCGACCAAGCTATCCTCATCCGGTGATCCGAGCAGGGCCAATACCTCGCGCCGCTTTTTGCCGAATGCGGCTTCAGCCTTGCAGCCGGCAAGGCTGGCAGTCACCGTCTCGTTGGCTGCGCGCTGCGGCTCGGGCCGCACCTGCCACAGGCCCGAACCGGTGATGGCGTGCGCCACCACGAGGCGCAGCGCCACGGCGGGATGGTCGAGCATGGCCGCGCGCACGGCGGCATGGCGATGCAGATCGATATAGTTCTGCATCGGGCCGGTGACTTCGGGGCGCGGCAGCTTGGCGGCTGTTTCTTCTTGCTCGCCGCCCTCGCGGGCGCGGCGGGCTTCCTTGCGTGACAGCCAGCCCTCGTGACGCTCGACCTCGCCGCGATGCGAGACAGTGATGACGATCTTGCCGCCCTTCTTCTTCGGGGTCTTCTCGTGGTCCCATGCGTGGAAATACTGGCCCGGTTCCAGCGCACAACCTCGCTCCAGCCCTCGTTGAGATAGGTGTCGCGTTTGGTGGCAATCGCTTCGTTCTGCTTTTGCCAGAACAGGTCGGCATCGGCGAAATAGCTGTCCTCGCCGAACAGGTCCGAGGTGATCAGGCCGGGACACTCCTCGATGGCAAACAGTGCCACCTTGGTGGAAATCGACTGGCCGCCGAACAGCCATTGCTTCAATTGATAGCCACGCGGCGCGTATTGATCGGGATCGGCACAGAGTGCCAGCCAGTCCTTCTGCTGCGCCTTGGAAGACATGGTGAGATGGCGCACCGGCTCGGTGTCGATCTCCTCGCGCCGATAGGCTTCGCGGATTTGGGCAAGAGGTCGCCAAGCGCCAGAATGCGTTTGACCTTGAGATCAGTGGTGCCGAAGGTCACAGCGATGTCGAGAACGGTGCGGCCTTGCCTGACAAGCCGCGAAACGTCTCCCATTGCCATACTTCGTCAGGATCGAGGCGGGCGAGGTTTTCGATCAGGAAGCTTCGAGCGCATCGGCGTCGTCACCGTCCTCCATGATGGCGCAGGGCAAGGGATCGCCTTCACCGCGCTCGTCGGCAAGCGATTTCGCGGCGAAATAGCACCGCCTGCCGGGTTGTCCCCGCCGCGGAGGCCGAAGGCCGACGCGGCGGGACGGTTTTTGCGCCTATCGGCGCTGCTGTTCCGCCGTGTCGGGCGGAAGCTCGGAATGGGGCTTTGATAGGGCGTCTGCTGCCTGCCGCAGCAGTCGCTCGGCCTCGGTGACGTGGCCGCAAAATGCGGGCGGCTTCGGCATGGACGGAGATCGGAAAGCGCGCCTGGAAATGCAGGTCGCGCTCTATGCCGAGGCCAAGCGGCCCTTTTACGGATGCAAGCTCGGCCAGACTGACGCTGCCAAGTTCGGGGAAGCCGAAGCCGAGATCGCAAAGACCGAACAGCGTGTCGCCATCGGCGTCGAGTTCGCTCAGAAGCGAGGTCGCGGCACCTGTCGGATCCAACAGTTTCACAACGGGAAAATGGTCGATGTCGGCGCCGGCGGCGCCATGGGCGAGCAGTCGTGCGCGCAGTGGATTGGTGATCAGTATCATGGAAAGACTCCTTGTCAGAACGGGTCGCGTTGACTTCTTGCGTCCGGCGGGAGAAAGGTTCACCGGACCTTCCTCTGATCCGCCTCCCCATTAGAGACCGACCTCGAGCAGCTTTGCGCCGCGCGCGGACACATCGGCGCGTCCATCAGGAGGGTTTGCCCGCGTGGTGATCGGCTGGACGCCGGGAATGAGCGTCTGCTCCTTTGCGGCGTCGGCTCGGTCGCGGTCAGTTGAGGTCGCGCATCGTCATGCCGCAATGCCTTCTTGCGCCTCGCCTTCCGCATCGGCCGGAAGGCCAAACAGGAAATCAGCGGCCTTCGAAGCTAGGCTGGCGGCACGGAATATAGCGCGGTTGTCCTCGCGCAGCACCTTCAGCCATGAGCCGATGTAATCGGCGTGACGCACGGTCGGCTCGATGCCGAGATTGCTGCAGACGAAGGCGGCAGTGATTTCGGCGACCAATTCTTCACGCGCGTAGGCCTTGGAGCCGAACGAGCCGGAGAGGTCGCGAGCAAGCCGCGTCGGGTGGCCGGTCCAGTGGCCTAGCTCGTGAAAGCAGGTCCGGTAATAGTCGATCTGCTGATGGAACGCCGGCTGCGGCGGCACCTGAATGTGGTCGCTGCACGGCATGTAGAAAGCGCGATCGCCGCCGACCCTGAAATCCGCACCGCTGGCGAGAATGAGCGTCTCGGCCTGCGGCACGATCTCGCACTGTGGCAGCGGCTCGGCAGGGGCATGGAGGTGTTCCGGAAGATTGTCGCATTGCGCGACATTGAAGACGGTAAAGCGCTTCAGAAAAGGCACGGCCTGTGGTGCATCGCCCTCGTGGCGTGCGCGCTCCTTCTCGTTCTTTGGGACAAAGCGGTCGGCATGCACGATCGTCGTGCCGCGCTCGCCCTTCCTGACATTGCCGCCCAGGGCAAGCGCCTGCCGGAAGGTCAGCCATTTCTGGCTGGGATAGCTGCGCTCGATGACGGCGCCCCACAGGATGAGGATATTGATGCCGGAATAGGTGCGCCCCGTGGACGCATTCCTCGGCAGGCCGAGGCCTGCTTTTGCGCTGCCCCATGGCTTGACCCATGGCACGGTGCCGCGCTCCAGCTCGGCAATGATGCGGTCGGTGATCTCCTGATAGAGGCTTGCGCCCGGGCGCCTGCCCTTGCCTGCGCCAGCCTCTGTGCTGGTGGTACGCTTGCTGTTTGCACGCATGTGTTATCCTCCGCTCGCCAATCGCCGCGCCTTTCCCCGGAAGCGGGGTGGGCGGCGAGTCGCGACCGGAAAGGCCCGCCGTGGTAGGCGGACCGCATCCGAAGGACCGGAACGAAGAGGAGGACCCTGAGCGGCACGCGAAGGGTTGCGGGCTGCCGCGGCGGGTCTAGAAGGGAGTGCCGCCCGCCCCGCGCCACCGGGAAAGGCCAACAGACAAACCGCGCCGCCCGCAAGGGCGGCGGCCGTCACAGCCCGAAGGGCTGCCCACGCCAAGGGGCGAAGCCGAATGGCCGAGACCGCCTGAGCTTGCCGAAGAAAAGCGGGCTCGGTTCACGAGCACCTGGTGCGCGTCGTCAGGCGCGCGGGCGCCCGCCAAGTTTTTTCGCACATGGTCAGGCGCCGCAGTTACGTCGAGAACCAAAAGGCATCGGCGCCGTGCGCGCGGCTTCCTCCGAAAACCAGCGCTCGCCTTTCAACAAATTGAGGCGTTGTCCCACTCAATATTCCTGTCCGTGATCATGATAGATGCGGCGCGCCCGCTAGGACCGGAGGCTGGAGAGAATCTCGCACGGATCAGCGTCAAGGGCCGCAGTTATGTCGAGAAACTCGATGACATCGAGACGCCGCTCTGCGCCCTCGTACTTGGCCACGAAGGATTGGGGACGACCAAGCTTGTCAGCCAGCTGCTTCTGGGTCAGGCCTTTGGCCTTGCGCAGCAAAACCAGCCGGGCCAGGAACCGCTGGTGGCGGGGCGATCGAAGGGATTTGGGCATGGAGGCGAACCGGTCGGGTAAAGACCGGATCAGCGACTAATCCCGGTTTCGGATTATCCCAGTTTGGGATATACTGCCTGCGCTCACAGGCGAGGTTCGCAGGCATGAATGGACCAATGGGAACGGATGAGACTCGAAGCTCAAGTTTGAGCGATGAAGTCCCCTGGTCGGAGAACCTCACGAGCTACGACAGGGAGCATTTCACGATCTACCTGCGGATCCTGGATGCCTGCGCCGACAATGCCAGCGAAAAGGAGATGGCCGAGCGCATTCTCGGCATCGACCCGTCCATTGACCCGGTCCGCGCCCGCAAAGCTCTTCGCAGCCATATCGACCGTGCGAACTGGATGGTGACGACCGGCTACAAGGAACTGTTCGCCGGCTGATGCACAACGCCCACTGCCACGTGTTTCGATCAGGCAAGTCTCTGTAGCCAAATTCGGCAGCGCACGGCCGCGACAGCCGGCGCGGCGGGAGCGGTCACAACTGGTTCGCGTGCTGTTTGACTGCCACTTCCAGTGCTTGCATCAAAGGCACAGCCTTGGAGAAGAGGAAGCCTTGAGCGGTTCGGCAGCCAAGCTTGTGCAGGGTTTGCCGATCCGCCTCTGTTTCGACGCCCTCGGCCATGACGTCGATCCCGAGCATCTCACCGAGTTCAATGACCGATTTGACAAGCAGTCGGTCCTCTCGGGACTTGGCCAAGCCGCGAATGAAGCCCTGGTCTATTTTCACCTTGCGTATCCGACGGTCCTTGAGAGATGCCAAGGTAGAAAAGCCGGTGCCGAAGTCGTCGAGCGCGATGGAAATACCGGCATGTGAAAGCCGTCCGAGCTTTTCATCCACTCTGTCCGGGTCCACCGGCCATTCTTCGGTAATCTCGATTTCGAACATCGTCGCAGGCAGGCCTCTTGCGGCCAGACCATCCAGAACCATGTCGTCGATATCGCCGGCTTCCAGTTCGCGCGGGGAAACATTCATCGCCACACGAATGTTACGACAGTCAGCTTTCACCAAGCCGTCGATAAAAGCACAACAGTCGGCGAATACGGTTTGCGTCAGCAGCTGAAGCATTCCGGTTTCGCGTGCGGCTGTGATGATTTCGGGTGGAGAGATGGCACCATGTGTCGGATGGGACCATCTCAGCAAGGCTTCAAAACCGACCACGGCCTCGGTGTCGAGTTTCACGATCGGCTGGAACCAAGGTTGCAATCTTCCCGTCTTTATCGCCGAATGAAGGTCCCGTTCGATGGACTGGCGGCGTTGGAGTTCCCGGTCGAGTTCGGCATCGAACAGGCAAAATTCGTTCCTGCCATGGCGCTTGGCCGTATAAAGGGCGATATCGGCCCGCAACAGCATTTCAGTCAGGCTCGACGTCTGTGCCAAGTATATCCCTATCGATGCCCCGACGCGCACGGACGCGACCCCGATATAGGGGCGAGCAATTTTGGCTATGATATTGGAGGCGAGATCACTGGCAGAAAGCGAAGCTCTCGTTGAGGGAAAAACCAGCACGAATTCATCGCCGCCAATACGAGCTAGCGTTGAGCCTTCCGGTGCTTCCTGCTCTATGCGGCGGGCGATCATGACAAGCAGTTCATCACCGGTCCTGTGACCGTAGGTGTCGTTGACAGATTTAAAGCCGTCCAGATCAATCAGCATTGCCACGAAGGGGCCATCCGCGGTCTTGAACCGACCGATGGCGTGTTCAAGGCCCCGCCTGTTGAGAAGGGCGGTCAAATGGTCCTCCCTGGAGTTGCGCTCCATTTCCGACGCAAGTCGCTCTGCCTCATGTCTCAGGCGGCTTGCTTCGCGGAAGCGCGCCTGCCCAACAAACGAAGCTCGGACCAAGCCGCCCATGAAGAGCAGAACGGTGAAAGCCAGAATGTAGCGTTCAAAATTGCCTTTCGCCAAAAGGCACGCCACCGTGATGAGGAGTGGAGGTGTGATGAAGCTGGTCGCCGCGGCGGCATACGAGCTGCCATATGTAACCGCACCAGCTGAAATGCCCGCCAGTATGACCAGATGCATCGGTGCTTGAGGTGTTGTGTATCCAACAGTCAGCACGGCCGGGAAGGACCAGGCAAACCCTGCCAGAAGGGCAAGGACGCCAAACATGCGAAGGCGCGGCAAAACGCCAAGCAAATCCTGATTGCGCCCCGTTTCCTTTAGCTGAAAACGGGCGAGTGCAAGCCGGGCGGCATTTAGCGCATTGACGACCAGGAACCAGCTTGCAGCGGCAAAGCCGCCGCCAGAAAGGGCCTGCACCCCGCAAATCAGGCCTGACAGGATCGCGCTTATCGGCATCGACACGAAGAGCCCGGCCCTCAGGTCAGCAAGCTGATCCTGACGGATTTTGGCCTCCAGCGATTCTTCTTTCTTTAGGGGTGCCATGAATGGACCAGCTTGCTTGCGTCATTGTTCGCGAGGACCAAACCTATGCAAGCCCACTGAAGGACGGGTTAACTACCCAGCGAGGGTAACCAGTGCGCTCACCATGCTTCGGGTCACACCTTTGGCTTAGCATTGCCGAATCATCAAGGTTTCGCCCGCGCGCGTGCCTTGATCCGAGTCATGCCATGATCGGCAACGTCACCAGGAAGCAGCCTTGCCCGCGACGCTGCGAGCGAGCAAGACAAAGAAGCCGCGCCGAGACAGCGCTCCAGAGCGGTAGCGCTCTGTGCGATTCACCGCCTGAGCATGGCCGAAATGCCATGGCGGACAAAGGGAAGATGTTGGGCAAAGCGGAGCCCAGCATGTCTTGCAAGCCGTGCCGCCGGGTGCTCGCTTGAGTAAAGACCGACAAGCATGTTGGTGGCATGATAGAGCGGCGCCGCCGACAGCCGCAGCCGGTTTTCGTATCTGCCGAGCATGTCGGGATCGGCAATGTCGCGGCGGGCGCGACATGCTGTCAGTATTTTATGAGCGAGTTGCTTCTGGCCGCTTAGGCCTATGTTGAAGCCATGCGCGGTCACGGGGTGCATGCCGATGGCAGCGTCTCCTATCAGTGCCGCACTCGGTGCCGAGAACTTGTGCGCCCAGGTCGTGACCAGCGGATAGGCATGGCGGGTGCTTGCCAGGGTCATCTGCCCGAGGCGTCCTCGACACCGGTTCATCAATTCCATGAGGAACAATTCGTCATCGAGAACAGACAGTCTATCGGCCTCGATTGAGCGCAAAGTCAGAAGCAGCGACGACACGCCTTCCATGAGCGGCAACATCGCTATGGTCTGATGGTGGTCGAACCATTCGACCGCGATCTGGTGATGGAAGCGCTCGTGCCTCACTCGGCAAATCAGCATGGAGTGGCCAAGCGGATGGATGTTGGCGCCAATGCCGAGCAGGTCGCGCATCGCGGACAAACGCGAATCCGCTGCGACGAGCAGCCGAGCGGCCAATTGCCTGCCATCAGAAAGCGCTATGACCGCCTCGTCGTCGCTGGTTGTTGCATTGACGACCGAGTTGCCGCACAGCAGCCGGGCATGATCCTGGAAGTAGACAATTTTGAACAGGGCATCGCGGATCCGACAATTTGGGACCAGAAATCCGAGTGGTTCCCCAGATCCGCTGGGAGTATCGAAGCACAGGGCGAAAGGGCTCGACCCGTTGAGCACGCGCGCGCCATGAAGCGGTGATTTGTCCGATGCGGGGATGTCATCCCAGGCGCCGAGCTCGCGAAGGATTCTCACTGATGCGTGGGTCAGCGCGATCTCGCGACCGTCGAAAGCCGGATTCGCCAGGCTGTCGAGCGACTGCCGTTCAACCACTGCCACCTTGAGTCGGCTCCGGGCGAGCGATGCTGCGAAGGCAAGTCCGACCGGGCCAGCTCCGACAACAATGATGTCGAATGTGTCGACAGAGCCGGCCATCAGCGTGCCGCCATAGCGGCTATCTGCGATACGAAGCGCTCTTGAAGCATCGCAATCACCCACGGTTTGCCGCTCATCTCCCCAGCGTCGATAGACATGCGTTCTCCGTTGGAAGCATGGTCAATGAAACCACGCCGACTAAGAGATAACGCTGATCTGGATCAACCAGGCTCGACAAACCCGGCAACGGCGGGTTCACGGTCGAGTGGTCGATTGCCGCGAAAACGTTTGCATGTCTAGGCATTCTGAATGGTCGGCTTCCCAATCGCGTGCCCCTCCTACCCAAAGGTTCGGCAACGTGTTGTGGCTGATCCGTTCTTCGCACGCGCGCCGATATCATCATGACGAGGCAATCCAGCTAAAGATTCGGTCGATGACGACCAGCATCCGCACAGTCGTTGACGCCGCCGACCGGTTCAGCCTCGCGGCTCTTCCCGATCGATAAGGATCCGCTGGGCGGAGCCGTCGAGATCTTCGTATTGGCCGCTCGTCAAGATCCACAGGAAGCCCCGGTCCAAGCCCCACCAAAACAGGCAGCGGCCATCGCATTCCCTCAGGACGGGCGTCTTCGCTGCCGACAGCGTGCTCGCCAACCATGACGGGCGCTATACGCCGAAGCAACTCGCCGACGGCCTCATGTCCAAGTGATGTGGGAAGGGAGCAGAACCAAAGGGACTCTGCTCCGCGTCCCCGCTTTTTCCGCAGCTATGAAACCGTCACCGAACGGATCCGTACTGAGGAGGAGGCCGTCCTTGACTTGCCCGACGCCGGCAACCTTCTCAGCCGCAACGATCGCTGCCTTCCGCTGACGCTCGTCGACAATCGCCCCCTTCAGTTCGACAAGGCCGTCGCTGACCCTCACATCGATCGCGTCACCACCGCTCCAGGTTTGTGACTGCAGTTCGGCAAGTATCGCGTTGCGGATCAGGTCGTCATCGGGTGGCGTAGTGCCCTCTTTCGGCATTGCGCGGATCAGGACAGGCAGCAAATCAGTTCGCGTGATGATGCCGACGACCCTTTCCTGATCGACAATCGGCACATTGTTGATGCGGTGTTGCATCATCAAGTCGACAATATCTGCAATCGAGGCGCCAGGAGGCGCCGAGATGACGGGTGTGGTCATCACCTGATGGATGATCCGTCCGTTCGAGCGCACATAGTCTTCGGCGACTGTGCCCGGGCCAAGATCAAACTCCAGCCAGCGCGGACGCACACGCTGGGTCCCAAGTTCCTCTCGGCGCAAGAAGTCGCTTTTGCTTACAATGCCAACCAGGGCACCGTCGCTGTCCGTTACCGGGAGGCAGCTGACCTTGTTTGAAAGCATGAGCTCGGCCGCTTCGGCGATCGTCGCGTTCGCATCCGTCGTGATGACTGGCTTCGTCATGATGGCTTCGGCTTGCATCCTCACCCTCCTGATCTTACGTCGGACGACGATGGGGCATCCCGACGCGCGGCGCTTTGATCTAAGTCACTTGGAACGAGGAGGATTCTCCGCGCCGTCGTCGCGGTCGATAAGAATGCGCTCCGCCGCGCCATCGAGATCGTCGTACTGGCCGCTTCTCAATGCCCACAGGAAGCCGGACAGGCCGAGTGCGCCAAGGAACAGCGCCACCGGAATGAGATAGGCGAGCGTCGTCATGAGGATCGGGCCAAGGCGCCGGCCCGCGCGGGCCTGTCCTGCCGCGCAGTTTCGGACGACGCACCCGTTGGGAAGCCTTGCAGACGCATCGCATTTCCAATCACAAGCAATGACGAGGCAGACATCGCGACCGCCGCGATCAGAGGCGTAACATGACCCAGAATGGCGATCGGCACGGCCACAGCATTGTAAACGATAGCAATTGTTATGTTCTGTCGGATCAGGCTTCCCGCCTTGCGCGACACGTCCAGCGCCAGCGGGATCGCCAAGAGGCTTTCGCGCAGAAAAACGAAGTCGGCTGCATTGCGGCCAATGTCGGCGGCGGTGGCGGGTGCGATCGAGACATGCGCGGCGCTCAGCGCCGGCGTGTCGTTGAGCCCGTCGCCAACCATCAGAACCTTGTGCCCGTCTCTCGCCAGGCTCTCGATGCGTTCAACCTTGCCGGACGGTAGCAGGCAGGGAACGAAGTCATCGACACCAAGCACGTCCGCAACCTCGGCGCAGCCTTTGGCGGTATCGCCCGACAGCATTTCCACGCACATACCAGCGTTGCGCAGTTGATCGATCGCTGCCCTGGTGTCGAGGCGCAGCGCATCCTCGAAAACGAAGGATGCCACAATCATGCCGTTTTTCGTCAGGACTGTTCCGCCGTAGCCATGTTTGCCTTCGCCGCCGGTTCGAGCCTTCCAGCCAGCCCATCCGCGTCGACCCAGCCGCCAGGTGATACCGGCGGCGGTGGCTTCGATCCCGAAACCCGGGTGCTCGGTCACCGCATCGAATTTGTGCTGGCTGCTGCTGACGGCAAAGCCGGCAATGGCCTTTGAATATGGATGACGCGAATGCGCGGCCAAGTCGGCAGCGATTGCCAGCATGGCGGGATCGATCGACGACGTGTTGACGAGCCTGGGCTGGCCAAGCGTGAGCGTGCCGGTCTTGTCGAACACGGCTGTATCGATCGTTGCCAGGCGCTCCATGGCCGAGCCGTCCTTGACCATGATGCCGTTTTCGAACAGGCGCCGCGCGGCCACCACCTGAACGATTGGAACGGCGAGGCCAAGCGCGCACGGGCATGTGATGATGAGAACAGCGATTGCGATCGTCATCGCCCGGTGCCAGTCGCCAGTCACCGCCATCCAGCCCAGGAAGGTTGCCAAGGCGGTGAGATGAACCACGGGCGCGTAGAGTGCCGACACGCGGTCGGCGATACGGCGATACCCGGCGCGACCACCTTCGGCGGCCTCCATCAACCGAACCATTTCCGCCAGGAACGAATCCTTGGCGGCCGCTGTCGCCTCAATCGTCAGCGGACCGGTGAGGTTGAGGACACCGGCCTGCACAATCTCCCCTGGCGCGACGTTTCGCGGCGTGCTCTCGCCAGTGACCAGTGAGCAGTCAAGATCCGAGGCTCCATGAACGATCGTGCTGTCGACGGGGATTCTCTCGCCGGCTGCAATGAGCAGTTGCATCCCCGGTTCGATTTCGCCAACCGGCAAATAGTCCCGTGCGCCGTCGCCGCGCAACACCATGGCGCCGCGCGCGGCCAACTGTGACAGGTTCTTTACCGCGGTCCGCGCGCGTTCGCGCATCACGTGATCGAGCGTGCGGCCGATCAACAGGAAGAACAGCAGCGATACCGACGCGTCGAAATAGGCGTGGTCGCCATGGGTGATCGTCTCATAGAGGCTCATGGCGTAGGCCAGCGACACGCCGACGGCGATCGGCACGTCCATGTTCATGCGGCCGTGGCGCAGCGCAGTCCACGCCGATTTGAAGAAGATCCCGCCGGCAAAGGCGAGGGCGGGAATGGCGATGAGCGCCGAGACCCAGTGGAACAAATCGCGCGTGGCGCCTTCGGCGCCGGACCAGACCGATACCGAGAGCAGCATGATGTTGCCCGCCGCAAAGCCGGCAACGGCGACGGCGCGGATGAGCTCCGATAACGTCCTGTCCTTCGCATCGGTGTCGGCTTCGAACAGATGTGCCTGGTAGCCCAGGCGCCCGAGCACTGCGACCAATGGTGGAACCTCATCGCCGCGCCACTGGACCGAGACCCGCTTCGTTGAAAGGTTGACGCGGGCGGCCTGGACGTGATTGAGCTTTCCCAACGCGGTCTCGATCATCTGGATGCAGGCGCCGCAGTGAACCGTCGGTACCGACAGGTCGGTCTGATGAAGGTCATCGCCCAGCGACCGGCTCGCCAGCCTGACCTCCTGGCTTGACGGCAGGACCGAAGCGGGGCTGACCAGATCCAGCGCCATTTCAGCGCCCGGCGCGCAGCAGCTCATTTCAGCACCCCTTGGGAAATCATGACCCTGCGCACGTCGCGATAAGGTCTTGCCAGGCCGGCATCGGCGTCTATTTCGATGATCCAGACACCATCCCTTGGCACGTGTTGTGCT
Source organism: Mesorhizobium sp. P160219 (assembly GCF_057786095.1). Taxonomy (NCBI): domain Bacteria; kingdom Pseudomonadati; phylum Pseudomonadota; class Alphaproteobacteria; order Hyphomicrobiales; family Phyllobacteriaceae; genus Mesorhizobium; species Mesorhizobium sp. P160219. The sequence continues at coordinate 2,078,495 of NZ_JBYNWG010000001.1, read as the reverse complement.
GCAAACTCCTGGCCAGAGACCAGGGCGAGCGTGACGGACTCATCCTCTTTCTCGTAAGCGGGATGGCGAAACAGCACCTTCACGCCATGCAGGGAAACCGGTTTGCCCGCGGCGTCGATGATGCGATAGCGGACTTCGCCCCATGCGATGGTCAACTGGCCGGTCCAGCCAAGCGCTGCCTGCGCACGGCCTTCCTCGGCCTTCTTGTTGAATTGCTGGCTCGCCACATAGGTATTTTCGACGACAAGGCCGGTCCAGCTTGTGTTGGCAAGCGTCGCCATCGTCACATTGACCGCGATGACCACGCCGAAAAAGGCAAGGATCGTGGCCAACATGTGCCTGCCGGTGAACTCGCGGGGGTTTCGCGTGGTGGCGTTCATCTGGCGATCTCCGGCGAGTTGAAGGTGGCGGTGTATTCGTTGGACTCGAAGCTGACCTTGTCTTCGACCCGGAATGTGAAGGTCTGCGCCTGGCCATGAATCTGGTCGGCGGGCAGGCGCACGAAAACCTTCAACATCTTCAGCCGGTCGGGTTCGACCTGGACTGCAAAGGAGCGATCGGCGGGGAGATCGACGCCAACGATGCTCATCTCCGCGCCTGGCAAACCCCCGAGGGTGACGATAATCGTTCTCGGTTCGGGGATCATGTTCAAGAGCTTGACGGTATAGCCATTGCGGATCGAGCCGTCCGAGAGCGTCACGAATTGCGGGTTGCGGTCGTGCAGGACATTGATTTCGAGCCGGTCGCGCGTCAGCAGCGAAAAGAGCAGGCCCAGCCCGATCAGCGACCACATGGCCATGTAGACATAGGTTCGTGGCCGAAAGATCTTGCGGATATGGAAATGCGCCACCCTGTCCGAAAACACGCCGTCATCCGTCCTGACCAGTGATGGATCGACCGAGCTGGCGCCGCCTGCGGTGGCCAGCATCATGTTGGCGTTGTAGTCGGAGAGCGTCGCGTAGGAGATCAGTCCTCGCGCTTTGCCGAGCTTGTCCATGACGCCGTCACAGGCATCGATGCAGAGCGCGCAGGTGATGCATTCGAGTTGCTGACCGTCGCGTATGTCGATCCCCATCGGACAGACGGCGACACAGGCATTGCAGTCGACGCAATCGCCGACGGGATGCCCTGCGGCAAGAACCTTCTTGGCGTGACGCGTGCGCGGTTCGCCGCGCCAGTCATTGTAGGTGACGGTGAGCGAGCTCTCGTCGAGCATGGCTGCCTGGATGCGCGGCCATGGGCACATATAGGTGCAGACCTGTTCGCGCATCAGCCCGCCAAACGTGTAGGTCGTCGCCGTCAGGACCGCGACGGTGATGTAGGCGACAGGCGCTGCCGTGCCGGTGAAGAGTTCGCCGAGCAGCGTCGGCGCATCGGCGAAATAGAAGATCCATGCGCCACCAGTCGCTGCGGCTATGACCAGCCAGATGACGTGTTTCGATGCCCGCAGCACAAGCTTACGAGTGGTCCAAGGACCGGCATCGAGCTTGATGCGTGCGTTGCGGTCGCCCTCGATCGCGCGCTCGACGACCAGGAACAGATCGACCCATACGGTCTGTGGGCATGTGTAGCCACACCAGGCACGGCCAACAGTCGATGTGATCAGGAAAAGACCGACGCCGGCCATGACCAGAAGGCCGGCGACATAGTAGAATTCCTGGGGCCATATCTCGATGAAGAAGAAATAGAAGCGCCGGTTGGCGACATCGAGCAGCACGGCCTGGTCCGGGCTAAACGAGCCCCGATCCCAGCGCAGCCACGGCGTCAGATAGTAGATGCCGAGCGTGATCGCCATCACGATCCATTTGAATCGGCGAAAGCTGCCCGAGGCCCGCTTCGGGAAGATCTTCCTGCGCGCGGCATACATTGGCTGGCGCACCTTGGCGGAGTTGAACGTCGTGGGTTCGATCCGTTCTATTTGCGTGTTATCGAGCACGAGAAGCTCCAGTCACCAGCGACGATTTCGCCGGAAGCCGACTCATCGGTTCTGGATGATGCCGAGGCCCGGCTTGCGCCGGGCCTCGTCGCTTGGCGGGAGGGGGAGGACGAGAATAGGCTGCTTTCCTATTCTCCGCCGCCAAGCGAATGGATGTAGACCGCCAGTTCCTTGACCTTGATCTCGCCGAGGCGCGCGCCCCAGGCCGGCATCACGCCGTGTTTCGGTGCGGTTACCTGGGCGGCGATGGCCGCTTCGCCTGACCCGTAGAGCCAGATGGCGTCGGTCAGATCTGGAGCGCCGAGTTCCTTGTTGCCTTTTGCATTGTCGCCATGACAGGCCACGCAGTTTTCGGCAAAGACCTTTGCGCCCGGCGCGACCAATGCTTGATTGACGACGGCCCCCGACAGACTGGCGACGTAGGCGCTGACCTGTTTGATCTGGTCGGCGGTGATGATGTCGGCAAAGGCGGGCATTTCCGACAGGCGCGTATCCGGATCGGAGGCGAAGCGAATGCCATGGGTGATCGTCTGCTGAATCTGGTCCGCCTTGCCGCCCCACAGCCAGTCGTCGTCGTTAAGGTTGGGGAAGCCCTTGGAGCCCTGGGCGCCGGAACCATGGCACTGCACGCAATTGAGCTTGAACGCGGCACCGCCGGCGGCGACGGCGAATTCGCGCAGCGTGTCGTCCGCCGCGATCTCCGAAACACTTTTCGCTTCTATCGCGGCGACATATTTGCCCTTGGCTGCTTCAGCCTTGGATAACTCGTTCCCGACATCGTTGCGACTGGAATAGCCGAGCACACCCTTGGTTGTCGTGTGTAGCAGAGGCCATGCCGGATAGGCGATCGTGTACCCGATCGCCCAGACTATGGTGATGTAGAACGTCCAGACCCACCAGCGCGGAAGCGGGTTGTTGAGCTCCCGGATGCCGTCCCACTCATGACCGGTGGTTGAGATGCCGGAAACCTCGTCGATGTGATCGCTGCTCATGATCAGTCCTCCTTCAGAGGAATTTGAGCTGCTTCGCCGGCTTGCCTGCGGCTTCCGGGACGAACTGCAAAGGCAACAGATCCGATGAAGAAAAGAGCCATGGCAAGTAGGCCCCAGCTGTCGGCAATTTCCCGCATGAAATTGTACGTCATGGCCATTGTCCTCAGCGGTAGCCGGCGGTCTCATCGTAGTTCTTGAAATCGACCAGCGTGCCCAGCATCTGGAGATAAGAAACCAGCGCGTCCATTTCGGTGACTTGCTGCGGGTTGCCGTCGAAGTCGCCGATCTTGGCCTTGGGGTAGCGGGCCTCGAGGCCGGATGTGTCGGCGTTGGGATCAGCCTGCGCCATCAAATCGGCATTGGCGTTGGCGATCATGTCGTCGGAATAAGGGACGCCGACGCGCCTGTTGGCGACCAGATGCGTCGAGAAGTCCTTCACCGCGATCGGCTTGTCCTTAAGGAAGGCATAGCTCGGCATGATCGATTCCGGTACCACGGACCGTGGATCTGTCAGGTGATCCACGTGCCACAGGTTGGAATACCGGTCGCCAACGCGGGCGAGATCCGGTCCGGTGCGCTTCGATCCCCACTGGAAGGGGTGGTCGTATATCGACTCGGCCGCCAGGCTGTAGTGGCCGTAGCGCTCGACCTCGTCACGGAACGGCCTGATCATCTGGCTGTGGCAGAGGTAGCAGCCCTCGCGGACATAGATGTTTCGCCCGGCAAGTTCGAGCGGCGAGTAGGGGCGCATGCCTTCCACCTTCTCGATCGTGTTGTCGAGATAGAAGAGCGGCGCGATCTCGACGATGCCGCCGACCGTTACCACTAGGAGGGAGCCCACGAGTAGAAGTGTAGCGTTCTTCTCGATGACCGCGTGTCTGTTCATCAACCTCATTTTCTGTCTCATCATCGCGCAAGCTGGAGGGCGGGGGTGGAGCGCGGCATCGGATCCTGCTCGCGCCGGTAGCCGAGGATGGTCATGGCGATGTTCCAGGCCATGAGCAGGGCGCCGGAGAGGTACATGGCGCCGCCGATGGCACGCATGATGTAGTAAGGATGCATGGCTGCCACGGTTTCGGCGAAGGAGTAGACCAGGAAGCCCTGTTCGTCGTATTCGCGCCACATCAGGCCCTGCATGATGCCGGACACCCACATCACCGCGGCGTAGACGACGATGCCGAGCGTCGCCAGCCAGAAATGCCAGGTGACGAGCCTGAGCGAATAGAGGCGTTCACGGTTCCAGAGTCTCGGCACCATGAAGTAGATTGCGCCGAACGAGATCATGCCGACCCAGCCGAGTGCGCCGGAATGGACGTGGCCAATGGTCCAGTCGGTATAATGCGACAGCGAGTTGACCGTCTTGATCGACATCATCGGGCCTTCGAAGGTCGACATGCCGTAGAAGGCGATGGCCATCACCATCATGCGGATGATGGGATCGGTGCGCAGCTTGTCCCAGGCGCCCGACAGCGTCATCAGGCCGTTGATCATGCCGCCCCATGACGGCATCCACAGCATGATCGAGAACACCATGCCGAGCGTCTGCGCCCAGTCGGGCAGGGCGGTGTAGTGCAGGTGATGCGGCCCGGCCCAGATGTAGAGGAAGATGATTGCCCAGAAATGGACGATCGAGAGGCGGTAGGAATAGACCGGCCGGTTGGCCTGCTTGGGCACGAAATAGTACATCATGCCGAGGAAGCCGGCGGTGAGGAAGAACCCGACCGCATTGTGGCCGTACCACCACTGCGTCAGGGCGTCCTGGACTCCGGAAAATGCGGAATAGCTCTTGGATCCGAGGAAGGAGGCCGGCATCGAGAGGTTGTTGATCACATGCAGCATCGCGATGGTCACGATGAAGGAAAGGTAGAACCAGTTGGCGACGTAGATGTGCGGTTCCTTGCGCTTCAGGATGGTGCCCAGAAACAGGATCAGGTAGGCGACCCAGACGATGGTCAGCCAGATGTCGACATACCATTCGGGTTCCGCATATTCGCGGCTCTCGGTGATGCCGAGCAGATAACCGGTCGCGGCCATGACGATGAAGAGCTGGTAGCCCCAGAACACGAACCAGGCGAGATCGCCACCGAACAGCCGAGCGCGGCATGTGCGTTGGACGACATAGAGAGACGTGCAAAGCAGCGCGTTGCCGCCGAAGGCGAAGACGACGCCCGAGGTGTGCAGAGGCCGCAAGCGGCCGAAGTTGAACCAGGGCTGGATGTTGAGATCGGGATAGGCAAGCTGCAGCGCGATGGCCACGCCGACAAGCATGCCGATGACACCCCAGAACATGGTGGCGATTGCGCCATAGCGGATTGGCCCGTCCATGTAAGCGGACGGGTCGATCGGAGCGGCAGGCTTGAACTCAGTGTTACGCAGTAGGATCGCAGTGAAGCCAGCCAAGGCGAAGAACAAGACCCACATGTGCTGGCGAAAGGGTTCATCCACCCCAGTGCCAGCCGCCACCAAAGCCGCGAATGCGAACAGGCTTAGAAGCACGATTTCTTTGCCGAATTTCATCGCAAACCCCGATTTCCAATTCCGGCGGATGCCAAACCGCGGTGCCTTATTGCGCAGCCGTCGCCTGCTCGCCCTGATCCATGTCAGAGCCGCACCATTTTGCTCGAGCAGCATCGAGTTCGGTGCGATCAGACTGCGACGATCGAATGTGGAAGCGCACCACCGGCCGCCCGTTTATGGATGGGGCCTGGCGTCCCGGTCGGGCCCCGGGTGCGGAGGCGACCGCGGGCGTGTGGGGGAGCGCACCTTCTGCGACGCTGGAAAGCAGGTCGACGCCTTACCGAACCCCGCGTTCAATGCATTGGAACGGCCAGCGCCAGCGTTACGCTGCCGTCGTGACATTCATGGCTTGGGGAGACGGCGATTTTCCCCTGCGGATGAGGCGTATTGACTTCGGCCAAGTGTGGATGCTTCGCCGACGAGCCGAAAGGCAACTGGCGCATACGATCGGATGGAGAACGGGCTGTCGCTACGCGACTTCTTCTGAGCCCAACGCGAGCATGCCCTGCCCCGAATGAAGTAAGTGACGGGGGCCATGCAGCTTCTGCGTCATTCAAACGGCTGTAGCGCCTCGGCCGCCGCAGCGCCGTTCCAGCCGGCTCATGCTGTCCACGGTGACGCGGCGGTTGTTCTCGATCCGAATCACGCCGTCCATTCTCAGGCTGGTCAGCTGACGGCTCACGGTCTCGTTTGTGATTCCAAGGAAATCAGAAATGTCGGCACGCGTCATCGGCAGCTCGAAGCACGTCGAGCTAGCCGTCGGGTCAACATTGGAGTCGATGTTCCGGGCAATCATGAGGAGAAAGCTCGCCACCTTTTCTGGTGCGGTCTTGCGCCCCAGAGTCACCATCCATTCGCGTGCCTCGTCAAGTTCGTTCAGCGCCTGCTTGAGCAGGCGATGCACAAATTCGGGTGACTGCTTCATCATCCGTTCGATGGCCGCTCTGGGAAACGAGCATAGCGAGACAGCTGTTGCCGCTTCCGCATTGATCGCACTTTTCATCTTGAAGGGCCGACCCAGAAAATCCGGGGCGAACTGCAGGCCGACAATCTGTTGGCGTCCATCTGACAGGCTCTTCGTGAGCTTCACCACGCCTGAAAGCACGTTCGAATAACAGTCGACCGCCTCGGCGTCGCCGATCAGTTCGACCCCCGGCTCGATATTGTGCCGCGACGACGTCTTGGCGAGCTGAGCCAAATGGTCTGGCTCTAGCGCGCCACAGACACCGCGGCGCCGTGCCTCGCAAGACAGGCAAAGAACGGGGATGCCGGAACTGTGAATATCCTGCCGTAATGTCATTCGATCGCTCTACCGGTCCGTGCGGGCAGGATAGCATCCACGGTAGAAAAATCCTTGCGGCAGTTTGTCCGTGCTGAAGGTTGATCGAAATCAGGGCTTAGGCTCATCCAAGCATCCACAGTTCGGGCGACGCAAACACGGTGGACCACGACATGCGACAAAAGCTAGTTGCCAGATTTGGCGAGAAAGTCCCGCGCTACACGAGCTACCCGACCGCGCCGCATTTCAATCCAGGCGTTGATGCTGCCGTTTGTCGTGGCTGGCTGCAAGCGCTCGGCGGTGGTGACGAGATCTCGCTCTATCTGCACATCCCTTACTGCGACAAGCTTTGCTGGTTCTGTGCCTGCCATACCAAGCAGACACGCCATTACGAACCGGTGACGATCTATCTCCGCTCACTGCATGCCGAGATCGCCACCGTCGCCGGTCTTGTCGCAGGCAAGGGTCGCGTCCGTGCCGTCCATTTCGGTGGCGGTTCGCCGACCATGCTCAAACCCGAAGATATGGTGGCGCTGGGAACCGCCCTGCGCAACAGCTTCGGCTTTCTTCCCGGCGCCACGATCAGCGTTGAAATCGAACCCAACGATATGGACGATGCCCGCCTCGATGCGCTTGCCGAAATCGGCATGACCCGTGCGAGCCTCGGCGTCCAGGACTTCGATCCGAAGGTTCAGAAGGCGATCAACCGCGAGCAGAGCTTTTTGCAGACCAAAGCGGTAGTCGACGGTGTTCGTTCGCGCGGCGTCGAATCCGTCAATCTGGACCTGCTCTACGGCCTGCCGCACCAAACCAGGGCGAGCGTTTCCTCAACGGTCGCGCAGGCACTGACCCTGGAGCCGGACAGGATAGCGCTTTTTGGCTACGCCCATGTGCCGTGGTTCAAGAAACACCAGACGATGATCGACGAGGCATGGCTGCCCGGTCCCGCGGAGAGATTTGCTCAATCGCAACTGGCGGCGCGGGCGATCGTGGACCAAGGGTACGAAGCAATCGGCCTCGACCATTTCGCCAAACCCGGCGATGCCCTGGCCCTTGCCGCCCGCGCCGGAACACTGCACCGGAACTTTCAGGGTTACACCGACGATTGTTGCGAAACCTTGATTGGGTTAGGCCCATCGTCCATCAGCCAGTTTCGGCAGGGCTATGCGCAGAACATGCTTTCGACCAGCGAATATCGATGCACGGTGGATGACGGCGGGCTGGCCGCTGTTCGGGGTATCGCACTTTCCAACGACGACCGCGTTCGCGGCTGGATCATCGAACGTTTGATGTGCGACTTCGCCTTCTCGGCCATCGATCTGGTGGAACGCTTCGGCGAGGCCGGCCAGAGGCTCCTCCTTCAGTCAAGTTCCATGGCCCTCCACGATCCGGTTCCATTGCTTGAACTTGATGGCGACAGATTCGTTGTGCCGGCTGAAAGTCGCCCTTTCGTCCGAAGCATCGCGGCCAGGTTCGACAAATATTTCGAAGCTGGAACGGCCAGGCACTCGGCGGCAGTCTGAGCACTCAGAGGAATGGTCATGCCTCTCAGTCGATCATGGACCGCGGTACGTTTGTTGATCGGCGACCGTCTATCGAGACAAGATTCTGAGCGGACCAGACGCGTCTTGGCGCAGCGACGATATCGTCCGCTCGAGCCCTGCCTGTCGGATCATGGTTGTCGGCGACAGCTCCCTTCGACCTGAACCACCCGTTCACCCGAATTCTGCCGGCGCAGTTCCAGTGGAAAGGGCCTGGGCTAGACGGCTCTCTTGTTACCCCAGAGCACAACGTGCAGCTGCGGTAGCACGCGGGCCTCGAACCATCTGTCGCGGGTCACGCTGTCAACCAGCCACTCCATGCGCTTCAATATTCCGTCAAGGTCGACAGGCGCGTCATCATTTGTGGGGTGTGGCGGCGTGTGATTGCCGGGCTGCAGATAGATCGGAAGTTGCGGAAATTGCGCAGCGGCGTCTTTCGCGTAGGTGTAGTCCCTTTCGTCGAAAACAATGAGCTTGAGCACGACTTGGGGCTTGCCTTGTGCCGCCTGGAGGCACGCCTCGACAGCGGCCCAATCTGTCGTCATTTGGCTTGACGGCGGCTTTGGGCTGAGGATCAGCACGTCAAGCTGCGCAAACCAGTCCCTGGCAAGCGACCCTTGGGTTTCCAGCGCAAAACGGTAACCGTCACCATGGCCCCGGTCGATGAGCGCGCCGAGCGGCTGGATGGCCGGATTGCCGCCTGATAGCGACACCATCAGCGGGCGGCCACCGGAAAGGGCAAGCACATTTTTCCACACCGCGCCAACGGACATCATCTCCCATTCATGGCGGAATTGATTGTCCACAGCATGGAGGCTGTCGCACCAGGAACAGCGATAGTCACACCCGCCGGTTCTGACGAAGATCGTCGGCAAACCTATGAGCACGCCCTCGCCCTGGATCGTCGGCCCGAAAATCTCGCTAACGCGGATTGCGGGATGAGTATTCGTCATGGCCGGTATTCCGCCCAGGTTTTCGGCGTTTCGCTCACCCGCACGGCCGCGGTTTCGCTCAGGCGTGCCTTGCACCAGTCGTAGAAATGTCTGGCCAGATATTCCGCCGTGACTTGCTCGTGTCCCAGCACGTCGTTGAGATGCCGGTGGTCGAAGCTCTCGTCGATGTAGCGTTTGAATGGCGCCAAGTCGTGGTAGTCGCGCACGAAGCCGTGATCGTCCAGTCCATCCGCTGAAAGCTCCACTTCGACGATGTAGTTATGTCCGTGCAGGCGCGCGCATTGGTGATCGGGTGGCAATGAGGTGAGCTGATGCGAGGCTGAGAAGTGGAATTCCTTGGTGATGCGGAACATTACGCGGTAGTCCTTCGCAGCGCTCCGAGCCAGAAGTCGGAGTCCTCATACTCGGTTGGGTCCGGGTGCCCAGCGATGTGAAACGCCTCACGCCGCTCGACGCAGGTCCCGCACCTCCCGCAATGACGCTCGGCGCCCTTGTAACAGGACCAGGTCTGCGCAAACGGCGTGCCGTATGTGGCTCCATCCGTAACAATGTCCGCCTTCGTCAGGTTCACATAGGGTGCATAAAGGCGAATCTGCGCGTAGCCGTCGAGCGCGTGGTCCTGCATCATCTGGAAAGCGTCGATGAAGGCCGGACGGCAATCGGGATAGACAACGTGATCCCCACCATGCACGGCCGTCGCCACTGCGTCAGCGTCTTGCGCTGCGGCGAGGCCGAAGGCAATGGCCAACATGATGGCGTTCCGGTTGGGCACCACCGTTATCTTCATAGTGTCTTCGGCATAGTGCCCGTCGGGCACGTCCACATTGTCGGTCAGCGCGGAGCCGGAAAGGCCGCCGCCGATCTCGTGGATATCGATGATTCGCTGCGGGACACTCAGGCGCTCCGCGCAGAGGGTGGCGAAGCCCAATTCCTTCCTATGCCGTTGGCCGTAATCGAACGATAGCAGGCCGGTAAGCTGGTGCTCCGCTGCCACCTTGTGGGCAAGAGTAACGGAATCCAATCCGCCGGAGCAGACGACGAGAGTCTTCATCGTTGGGTCCTTGTTTTAACCGGGTAGGCTGCGACCGGAGATTTCTCTGCGCTCCAGTACTTCAGGAAAACCATTTTGTGAAGTGAACGGAGACCAGTTCGTGCGCTTGCGTGCGATGCGCAAAAAGCCCTCGCGGTGAGCTGCAAGGACACAGACTGGCGAGACGTCACCCTTCAGCGGAATGCTCAAAGTCGAACGCTTCTCGGGGACAAAGTTCTCGACGAGCAGAGCCTGGCGGTCCCGAGCGCCGAGCGACGCCATTGCAACGGTTTCGGGGTAGAAAGCCGAGATGGGCTTGCCGCAAACAGCTCACTTACCAGGGATGTTCAGCGATGCCGAAATCCAGATATCGGGATGGATTATGAGGTCAATTGTCGCGACAGCTTTGGCTGGCCTGCTCCTCGCGTTTCGTAGATGCAGCGCATTCCACTTCAGGATCATTTTGATGAGCGCGCCCTCGATGGATGACCGGCGAACCCTGAATAACCGGTCGTGAGCCGACATCTGTGAACAAGCGGTGTGGTCGATTGCAATCACCCATGTCTTGCGCACAGGTACCTTATGGCAGTGGATGAACTGAACTTGATGGTTTTACAGATGGCAGTCGAAAGCGTCCGCTCGCTCTCGTTGAGCTTCGCTGAAAAAGCCGCCGAGATAGCCACCAGGAGCCGCGGCAGCCTGCTTTTCAACGTGCGGATCGACGGTGACGCGCAGGTCCAGCGGGTCGCAGCCATCCGATATCACGGCGGCCAATTCGGCGTGCTGGCGTTAGACGGACACGGCCTAGTTACCCACTATTGCATCGTTAACGGTATGTTCTCACATTACATTGCGGCCTTGGAGAGCTGGCACAGGATGCCCCTGTCGATGCAGGCCAAGATGGATGCCAACGGCAATGCCCGTCTCTTCGTAGCGGCGTTGCGGGATGCCGGACATATGCTGGGCACCTAGCATTTGGCAGAGTGCATCTCTGAATTTGCAAGTGCATCACTGCGATGGCGCCGGCATGATCGTCATGCTCGAAAAGGGCTGCGGCGGCCGCGGCAAAGCGGTCGCCGCGATGATGGTGTCAACGGCGTTGCATCGATGCGAGCGTTTAGAACAGAGGTCTCCTCCTGGCATCGAGCGCATGCAAGGAGCTACGCAAGCGCAAATGTATCAAGTATTTTGAAGGGACGACCCCTCATGCATACTTAGCTGCGATGCTCGGGCGGCATAAGCCTCGTTGCCATCTAGCCGCCTTGATGCACGGCGATAAGCTTTTGACGGCCTGAAGCGACGCTGTGGTCGCCGTTGCGGTGCTTTTCCACGCGCCTCGTCAGGCGCCGGGATTGCTCCGGCGTGATGGCAGGCGGGGGACGAAGCGGATATCGCCACCGTGGGCGCCGACCTCGACCCGCGCGATGATGCGCTCGACGCGGCTCCAACTAGCGGCGCCGTCAACGAACTTCTTGAACCTGCGGACCTTGCCTGTCTTGGCCGACGCTTCGAAGCGCGCGGTCGTGCTGGCCTCCAGATCCGCGACATGCTTGCGCAGGGTCGGGGTGGGCGCGAGGCCAAAGATGAAGTCGACGTCGTTGGCGCGGCACCAGTCGATGACCTGGGTTGCAATAATGGCTATCGCCGCGGAGCAGGATTCGAATGTTCGGCCAGTTGATCCGGATCGCCCGCACCAGACGGCGCAGGTGGGGGCGGATCTCAGCCCCACTCGGCCGCTTGGCCGGTCGCAGGATCGCGCTGACGAACCGTCCCGCACCATCGAACACGACGATCGGCTGGAAGCCGTACTCGTATGGTGGGCATTGAACAGGCGAAGCTGTTGGCCTCCGTGCACAGCGTCGAAGGTGTCGTCAATGTCGAGTACGATCCGCTTCGGCACTTGCCGGAACGAGGCGCAATAGAGATCGACCATCGCCCGTCCCATCGCGACCAGCTCCCGCACCTCGGGTAGGTTCTCCAGCCGGCACAGCGTCGATTGCGACGCCAGATCCCGACCCGACGGCAGCGCATCCTGGGCCATCTTGAAGACCGGATCGCGGCGCAGCCGGTTGGCGTCGTTGCCGTCCTCGTAGCCGGCGGCGATCATCTTCATGCGAAAGTCGATCATGTCCGCCAGGCTGTGGACGACCTGGTCCGGGCAGCGCGGATCGTCGATGCAACGCGCCAGACGCTCGGCCACCCGCAACCGCTTTTCCACCTCGGCCAAGGCCAGAACGCCGCTGTTGGACGACAGCATGCCGCCGTCGAAACGGGCGACGACGGACTAGCCGCCGACTGATGACAAACCGCTCAGCGGCAGCGCAAGATCGTTCATGGTGGGTGTGGTCTCCGGGAAATTTCGGATCGGCTTAAGCAACCAAATCCTACGTCATTTCAACGGGCTTGCGCCACATCCACCAACCCCCATGAATTTGGTTAGGTTGATGCTGCGTGCCGCCGCCGTGAGGCCGCGCTCGCTAAGCAGCGCGTCGAGAACGACGAGAAGATTTCAGATCGAGCCCTTTGAAACGCATGTCTTAGCTATCCATAGCGTGGATGAATTTGATTGAAACAAACGATTTTACCAATTTTCCGGAATGTCGCATGGACCTGGCAGGACCTCACGTGCGCCGATCACTGCCTCTATCGCGTGGCGAGTCCCTTGAGAAGAGCCCGAAAGAGGAAATCTGTTGCGTGCGGTGGAGATTGTACTGGGAATGAGAGGCAGCGCTCCAAATCATGTCGAACTCTCCGACGAATGGCGACCGGTACATAGTTGATCGCAACTGGTCCGGAGCTATGAAACATCTCGATTACATATGAGGTGCCGAGTGAATACGCTGACAGCACCCACCGTCGCAGCGTTTAGCTGACGTTTGACGACGGTTCCTATCCAATTACACGCAGATTCTTGATGTGCTGGCGCAAAAGCGGGAGGCCGGCGACTTTTCTTCGTCATCGGGCTGACGCCGCAGAAGCCGGAACTCGTCCGGTTCCTATGGGCATTGGGCTTGGTCGGCGCACAGGCTCTATGAGGGGCAATTTTGGCAACGCGACGCGACTCGGGTTTTGAACGACGCCGAAAACGCAAGCTGGAAAGGAACAAGATGGCAGATCAACTCGCCAACGAGATAATCGCAATGATCAAGAAGCGCGCCGCGTCGGAGGGCGGCATAGCGCCTGCCACGGGCGGCGAAATAACGGCTGCCACGGGACTGACTTCGCTCGGTATCGATTCACTGGGATTGGCGGACGTTCTCTGGGACCTGGAGCAGGCCTACGGCATCGAGATCGAGATGAATACGGCCGAGGCATGGTCGGATCTCCAGAATGTTGGGGGCATGGTGGAAGCCGTGCGCAGCTTGCTCCCTACGGGGGTGTGAATGGACAGGCGCGTCGTGATTACTGGGATTGGCGGGATTTGCGGGCTTGGCACCAACGCCGCCGCCATTTGGACAGAGATGCGAGAAGGCCGCTCCGCCATCGGCCCAATCGTCAACTCCGAGTTCCATGAGTTGAGGGTCAGGATCGGTGCCGAGATCAAGGCCCTGCCGGAGCATGACATCGACAGCAAGCAACTCATCTCCATGGACCGCTTCAGCCTGCTCGCTGTGCTTGCGGCGCGCGAAGCCATGCGTCAGGCCGGACTTTCCTCCAAAGAGGGAAATAGCTATCGCTTCGGTGCGGCGGTGGGCGTTGGCGGCTGCGGGTGGGATGCGATCGAGCAAACCTACCGCGCCATCCTTCTGGGCGGTAAGCGTGCCGCTCTCTTGACTGTACCCAAGGCGATGCCGGGTGCCGCTGCCGGCCAGGTCAGCATGAGTCTCGGCCTGCGCGGGCCGGTCTTCGGCGTCACGTCCGCCTGTTCCTCGGCAAACCATGCGATTGCCTGCGCGGTGGACCAGATCAGGCTCGGCCGGGCCGACGTGATGCTTGCCGGCGGCAGCGAAGCGCCGCTCATATGGGGTGTGCTGAAGGCATGGGAAGCGATCCGCGTGCTTTCGCCCGATACTTGCCGGCCATTCTCGGCCGATCGCCAGGGCCTGTCGCTTGGTGAAGGCGCCGGCATGGCGGTGCTGGAAAGCTACGAGCATGCCTTGGCTCGGGGCGCCACCATCCTTGCCGAAATTGCCGGTGTCGGCCTTTCCGCCGATGCGTCCGGCATCGTCGCGCCGACTGTCGAGGGGCCGGAGGCAGCAATGCGGGCCTGCCTTGCCGATGCCAGGCTGGACGCCGAGGATGTCGACTATCTCAACGCGCACGGCACCGGCACCAAGGCCAACGACCAGATCGAGACGGCGGCGATCAAGCGCGTCTTCGGTCAGCACGCCTTCTCAATGTCCATTTCTTCTACCAAGTCCATGCACGCGCATTGCCTCGGCGCGTCCGGCGCGCTCGAGTTGATCGCCTGCGTGATGGCTATCCGCGAGAGCGTCGTCCCGCCGACTGCCAATTATCGTGAGCTGGACCCCGATTGCGATCTCGACGTCACGCCCAATGTGGCACGCGAGCGCAAGGTGCGCGTGGCACTGAGCAACTCCTTCGCCTTTGGCGGCACGAACGCGGTTCTGGCGTTCAGGCAGGTGTAGAAGCCATGAAAGATGCTTCCGGCAACATTATCTCTCGCATCCAGATGCTTGCCGGGATAACCTTGTGAAGGGCGGGTCATTGACCGCCTCGGCGAATGCGGGAAGTGGCAGCGGAAGCTCGAGGATCCGGGGGTATCGTCTTTGCGAAATTCTTAACTGTTGAACCGGCTTGGACGTACCGCCGCCCCGTAAAAGGTAAGCGAGGCCATGCGGGCTCGGCTTGAGGGTCTGAAGCTGTACACGACAATGTCTGGAAGCCGCAGGGTCGGCTCTGCGCCCGTTATAGTCGCCTGAGTGCTGCCGGCCCGGCCGCGCCGCGGGCGCCGTCAATGAGCTCCTTGAACATGCGGACCTTGCCTCTCTTGGCCGACGCTTCCAGGCGTGCTGTCGTGCTGGCCTCCAGATCCGCCACATGCTTGCGCAGGGTCGTGGTGGGCGCGAGGCCAAAGATGAAGTCGACGCGCAGCACCAGTCGATGACCTGGGTTGCAATAATGGCTATCCCCGCGGAGCAGGATTCGAATGTTCGGCCAGTTGATCCGGATCGCCCGCACCAGACGGCGCAGGTGGGGGCGGATCTCAGCCCCACTCGGCCGCTTGGCCGGTCGCAGGATCGCGCTGACGAACCGTCCCGCACCATCGAACACGACGATCGGCTGGAAGCCGTACTCGTATGGTGGGCATTGAACAGGCGAAGCTGTTGGCCTCCGTGCACAGCGTCGAAGGTGTCGTCAATGTCGAGTACGATCCGCTTCGGCACTTGCCGGAACGAGGCGCAATAGAGATCGACCATCGCCCGTCCCATCGCGACCAGCTCCCGCACCTCGGGTAGGTTCTCCAGCCGGCACAGCGTCGATTGCGACGCCAGATCCCGACCCGACGGCAGCGCATCCTGGGCCATCTTGAAGACCGGATCGCGGCGCAGCCGGTTGGCGTCGTTGCCGTCCTCGTAGCCGGCGCCGATCATCTTCATGCGAAAGCCGATCATGTCCGCCAGGCTGTGGACGACCTGGTCCGGGCAGCACGGATCGTCGATGCAACGCGCCAGACGCTCGGCCACCCGCAACCGCTTTTCCACCTCGGCCAAGGCCAGAACGCCGCTGTTGGACGACAGCATGCCGCCGTCGAAACGGGCGACCACGGACTAGCCGCCGACTGATGACAAACCGCTCAGCGGCAGCGCAAGATCGTTCATGGCGGGTGTGGTCTCCGGGAAATTTCGGATCGGCTTAAGCAACCAAATCCTACGTCATTTCAACGGACTTGCGCCACATCCACCAACCTCCATGAATTTTTCAGGCTAGCAGAGAGGGTGCTTGCGGTGCACTCACTGACACGAGATCGCAAATGGAGGCGCGTGACCACCAGAACTGGCGACACCCATGGTGGTCCGCTGGACCCGCAGGAGGAACCACAAGGTGTCAGCGGGCAGAGCGCAAGCGAGTGGCTACTTCGATCTTTCTAGAAGCGCGCCGGCAGCCTGGGCGGGGGCTTGGGGGTCAGACTGCCGGCGCACGCCACTCACGAAGAGCGGCCCCTTTTCGTGGTTCGAACGCCCATAGTCAACCGGAAACGTCAGGATGCCCGCCATGTTACTTTCAGAGCGGCGCGACTTCGCCATGGTGGACGATTCAGCCTAGGACTAGCCACTCTCGTAGGCCGAGTTGATGCTCAAGCCAGCATTGCCTCGCCGAACTAGGAAGAGTTCGCCGTTAGTCCTTCGTCGCGAGCCGATGCCGTCGTGCACGTTTCGTAGCACTCCGGGCGGCTATATCGCTTTGTTGTTCGGCGAGCTGCGCCAGAAGGGATCGCATCAAATCGAATCAAGCGTCGACATCAGCCGCAAGCTTCACATCACAACAGCTAGTCCACCCATTGCAGATCATCCGACTGTTCAGGCGGCGTCCGAAATGTCCAACTCCGACTCAAGAATTCCCACAGGTATGGAAAGCGATTTCGCTATCCGATCCCGATAGCCCTTGCTGTACCTCAGACCTCGCTCGATGTTTTGGATTTCCTCAGCGGCCAGCCCGCACGCGACGGCCAGGTCGTCGATCGAATATCCAAGGTGCTCGCGATAAGCGCGGACGATGTGGGTTCCCTGGGACATAGCCGTCAAGACTGGTTCGGGAATGCGCGAATCCTTCATAAACATCTCCAAGAACTGGGAGCTCCCTCAGAGATTCCTCCCGAGGCGCACACCTAGCAAATATAAAAAATGGTCGTCCATTCGGCCGAACCGGCCTCATGCATGGGATGGGCCGCTGAATTGGCCGGGCCGGAATATGGCGGCTCACCTGCTTCTGATCAAGTATCAAGACTGCCCGTGCTGAGAGCCTGGTCGGCGTAGCGCATGCGACCTGCGATCCTTCGTGGACCATTCTCGCCGATGGCTTTCTTGAACAGCAACTCGAACTTTCGGCACGGACACTGCTTCCTTCGGCAATCTCCACCGGCGAGGCAGCGAAGGACCCGCTCGTAACCGCTACCGAGTTTCACAATTGCAGCAAACAATGGTCATCTGGTTTCATCCGGGCTTCGGATCCAGACAAGGGGTACCGCTTTCCTGGAGGCGCATCGCCACCTGTACAGGTTCACAATCATTCGACCGTGACCGATTTTGCGAGATTGCGCGGCTGGTCTACATCCGTCCCCATGAAGAGCGCCGTGTGGTAGGCTAGAAGCTGTATCGGGAGCGAGAAGATCATTGGCGCGATAATCTCGTCGACAACCGGCAGCACGAGCGTGTGCATGGTTTCGAGTTTCGATACGGCTGCCCCTTTTTCATCGGTGATGAGGATAATCCGCCCTCCACGGGCAGCCACTTCCTGCATGTTGGAAACGGTCTTGTCGAAAAGACGGTCATGGGGCGCGATGACGATCACTGGCATGTTCTCGTCTATCAAGGCGATCGGCCCGTGCTTCAATTCACCCGCTGCATAGCCCTCGGCATGGATGTAGGAAATCTCCTTGAGCTTCAGCGCACCTTCCATCGCTAGCGGGAAGCTGGTGCCACGGCCGAGATACAGGACGTCACGACACTTTGACAGTTCGCGCGACAAGAACTCGATTTCCGGCTGGATGCACTCGAGTACGTGGCCCATCACGCGCGGCAATTCGGCGAGGCTCCTGACGAGCGCCTGCAGCTCGTCTTCGGGGACGGTCCCGCGGGCTCTGGCCGCGCCGATGGCGAGTGCTGCTAGAACGGCAAGCTGGCAGGTAAAAGCCTTGGTAGAGGCGACGCCGATCTCCGGTCCGGCAAGGATCGGGAAAACCGTATCGGCCTCCCGAGCGATGGTCGATTCGCAGGCATTGACGATAGCGCCAATTTTCAGCCCACGCTCCTTGCAGTACCTCAATGACGCAAGCGTATCGGCGGTTTCGCCGGACTGCGAGATGAAAAGAGCCGCCGACTGCGGCGGCAACGGGATCTCGCGGTAACGGAATTCGGACGCAACGTCGATTTCAACCGTCAGGCGCGCATAGCGCTCGAACCAGTATTTTCCGATCAGTCCGGCGAAATAGGCGGTCCCGCAGGCAGAGATCGCCAAGCTCGGGACCTTGGCGAAATCAATGCCAGGAACCATGTCGCGACTGTCTATGATGTTAATGTAATGACGGAGAGCATGGGCGATGACCTCGGGCTGCTCGTAAATCTCCTTCTCCATGAAGTGGCGATGGTTGCCCTTGTTGGCCAGATCGGCCGCGGCCGTGGAGATATGGCGCGGACGCTCGACGGGACGGCCGTCGACATCGAAGATATGGGCGCCCGAATTGCCGACAACGGCCCAGTCGCCGTCGATGAGATAGGTAATTTCATTGGTGAAGGGAGCAAGGGCGATCGCGTCGGAGCCCAGGAACATCTCGCCGTCGCCGTGACCGATCGCGAGCGGTGGTCCGTTGCGCGCCGCCGTGATGGTCGACGGTTCATCTTCGAAGAGGATGGCAAGCGCATAAGCGCCCTTGACGCGTTTCAGCATGGCACGCGTGGCCTCTTGCGGCCTCATGCCCTCTCGGCGGTATCTTGCCAAGAGATGCCCAACGACCTCGGTGTCGGTGTCGGTCTGGAACTCGGCGCCATCCGCCGCCAATTCGTCCTTCAGCTCGGTGAAATTCTCGATGATGCCGTTATGGACTACGGCGACACCGTCGCTAAAGTGCGGGTGCGCATTGCGTTCGGTCGAGGCCCCGTGGGTTGCCCAACGCGTGTGGCCGATGCCGACGTTGCCGCTCAGCGGCTCTTCCTTCAGTCGCGTCTGGAGATTGACGAGCTTGCCCTCGGCGCGCCGGCGGTGCAAGGCACCCTCGATGATCGTCGCAACGCCGGCGGAATCATAGCCGCGATATTCCAAACCCTTCAACGCGCCGATCAACCGATCCGACACCGGCTGTTGCCCAACGATGCCAACAATCCCGCACATGTTCGTCTCCGCATCTTTGCGGGCAGCACCAGCCCACGCGAGACGGATACCCGTCCGGCCGCTTTAAGTGGCGGCCTTGTAGTAGAATTCCATAATATTGGTAAAATTGATTGTTGTGATAACTACCATCCACCCGATGGATAGGTCGGCCGCTGTGGAGCCACGACCCAAACTTCTATTCGCGCCTGACGCTCTTATGAGGATCGCAAACTCACACCCGCGGCAGGATCACGGCCTCGGAAAGGCCAGGAGGCCTTAGACGGTGGACGGACGACGGGCCTGCGACCCCTTGTCAGGCAGTCGGCATCTAGGAGCATGGTGCCGCCGACTTGGGCATCGGCGATGGTCTGTCTTGGCGACGGCCTGAGTTCGCTTCAGGACCGTCGTCGTCTCGCGCGGCTGCCGGTGTCAGTTGACGATAACAAATGTCCGCCGGGGGCGAGCGCCTCGCGCACGGCACGTGCCAGCCGCGGTCGGTCCGGGACGCCGTCGAGGCGTTGGCCGTGAAGACTCGACGGGGCGTGACACCAGAGTAGCGAGTTCGTAGCGCGTAGCCGGCGACGAATTCGCAATTGGTCGCGCCGGCGCCGGTCAGCCGGCGCTGCGCGGCCTCCAGTTGGTCGGCGTAGTGCGACGACATGGCGGGCGATCGTGGCGATCGGCACAGCCGCCCCGCAACAGAGGTCGACCACCTCCATGCCCGGCTTCAGCCCGGTTGTCGCAAGCGCCATCTTCGCTGCGGTCGCGCTTGTCATGCTGCTCTTTCCTGGCCTTTGCAAGAACACGAACCTCGGCTTCGGTCGGAATGGCAATGTGGCGAAGGGCGACCCGATCTGCGTCAAGCTCATCGCCAAGGAAGAGGCGAATGATGGGCAGCCCCACTACCGCCTGATCACCACCGGCGGCCGCCGATGTTCCCAGCATTCGCGTTCCAAGGTCGGTATGTCGTGCTCCTCGCTGGCATAGCCGAGGCAGAAATAGCCGATCAGCGTCCATTCGGGCGGCGTGTCGAGAATTTCGGCCATCTCGGTCGCATCGAGGATCGACACCCAGCCCATGCCGATGCCCTCCGCCCGCGCCGCCACCCACAGTGTGTGCACTGCCATGACGGCCGAATAGTCGATGGTCGCCGCCATGGTCATGCGACCGAGCCCATGGCCTTGCCGGGTCGTGCGGTCGGCGAAGACCGCGAACTGACAGGGCGCCTCGTCGAGCCCGGCAAGCTTCAGCCGGGCATAGAGTGCGGCGCGCTCTCCCGAAAAGCGCGTGAGCGCCTCGGCATTGCAGCGCTCGAAGCAGTCTCTCACGGCAGTGCGCCGCTTGAGGCTGTCGACGACTACGAAGCGCCAGGGCTGGCTGAGGCCAACGGAGGGCGCAGTGCTGGCGAGCTCGAGCAGGCGTTCCAGCGTACCCTCCGGCAGAGCCGTCGGCTCGAAGCGCCGCACATCCCTGCGCCAGCGCAGCAGCGTGATCAGCCCGGAGCGAAAATCGTCGGTGAAATCTGGAGGTGACGGCATGGCGGTCTCGTTAGGTATGTATTGGACACTAGGGAGTACAGTGTGGACAGCCTACTGCCCATTGCCAAGCTGGCTTGTTGCGTCCGACAATCGCGTCATGCGGCCCCAACCGCAAACGATAGAAAAATGTTTCCTGGTGGGCGGCGCTATTACGATGCAATCGACCAAGCCCGTTTCGATCAGCTCGCACGGCGGTGAATCGCGTACCAGGCCGTTGATAGATGCGCCATTGACACTCAGGCGCACCCGTATCGCTCACCAGGCCTCGGAATGCGGAGAACGTCGGCCTGGAACGCGGAGACTGCGACAGGCGTCTCAGCTTGCATATACTCGTCCTGCCGCACCGCCTGCAACTCAGTTTGCTTCCGACCACGTCGGCCTCGACGTCCCCGAAGATTCCCCAGGTCATTCGGCCGATACCATCGTCTGACATCATAGCGCCGCAGCGGACAGCACCAGCTGCCCAGTTTCATTTGGGGCATCGCTGAGCTTCCAGTCGCCACCGCAATTTCGTCTTCCACCAGCGTCAGGCCTGACCCAAATTGCAGCTCATCCCTCTCACAGTCAATTCGCGCTTGAATTATCTGTTCTACTTTCGTTCACTGTTCGGACGACACATTAGAAAGAGCTGGAATGGAATCTATCATCAGCCCCTCGATAGCCGCCAAAGGTGGCCGCTGTTCAAGCCCGCCGAAAAGATTGGATGCCGTTCACAAGGAGAGAGCATCAGTGGGACCATGCCGGCACCATGGATGGGCTGGTGCCGTCATGAAGTTGGAGGGCGACTTGCCTCCTCTAGCCGTTTTCGCAACCTATTCCGTCGCCGTCTCGGTCAAGATCATAGATATCGGTGCCTACGACAGAGACCGGCCCGTGTACGTATGCGGGACCATTGCCCTTTCCGGAGGAACAGTCGACATCGCTGGCGATTGGAACACAGGCGCCTGTGTAGTTAGGGTCGCAGGATTCTTGGCCATGAGCGCTGCTGATGAAGGACGCCAGACCCAGAGCGACCGCGCCTAGACGATGAAACCGCATCAAACACCCGCCAGCTAACACCCAAGAAATCTTAGCGGGCGTTTTAGCTCCATGCAATATTAGCGCTGGCTTGGGCGCCTATATATCACCACCAAGCTCCAAAGAGATAAGTTATTGCCCCACTGCAATGATCAAGATCGCGTTGAGGGCGCACGATGGCGGGCTACTTGATTTCGGTTTGGCAGATGCGTGGCCAAAGACCGACGCGTGCTGCCAGGCATATGCATCTTCGGCGGGGTTTGACTTTTGATATTGCTAGGCAGGAAGGTCGCTAGCCGTACAGACCAGCTTATTACCGAGGTCGAGAATCCTAGTACCGATCGCTGGTAGTGCATCCACAGCAGTCTGATTTGACAGCCGTCGTCGAGCCGGAGTTCGCATCGCCCTCTGCGGTGAGGCCTCCGTAAGCGTCTGCGACGACCGACAGAGTCGACAAGCACGCGCTTCGTTCAGCGCCCCGAGGTGATCATGGCTGAAAGCGGCCCTACAAGGGCGGCCGATAGTAGCCTTCAAGGCCTACAAGAGGCAAACGCTGTGGAATCGTGTGCAGGGCGAGGTCGGCGGCCCGGTCCCGAAGGAGCATAAGAAGAACAAGGCCGAATGGCTGAAGCCGGGACTGGTCCGCCGGTCACGAGGTCGGAGGGCGAAGAGAAGCTGCGCCTCGCGAGGCTACGGATTTCTGGGAGGATAACCAAAGAGCGCGGCCAGTCTTAGGTATATTGTACGATTGTTACCCAAGCGGCGGCCGCATGGACTCTCATCATCTTGGAACTACATTGCCAGAATGGCACAGCTCTTTGAATCCGCCCCAATGAGCGCTTCATTTCAGATGATCGTGGACCACTATGAGACAGCGGTTTCACTCCAGGAGCGCATTGTAACTCGCGCTCGACAAGTCGGCTTGGCGACCAAAAGCGATGACGAATTTCTGGAGCATCTGAATGCCGCGTTAGAGCGGGTGCGCCAAAGCTTGGCTCGGGCCGATTAACGTAATTGATTAAAAAATGGGACAACCGCGGTCGGCAGGCATACAGTGTGCCATCGACGGCAACTCTAAGGGCGTCCGTCGGCTGTGAGCGATCAACATGCTTCCGCCCCAATAGGGAGAGGGAGCCATGACAGACTCCAGTTCACGAACTCACACTGCCGCGCAATGCGACACCCGCCAAAATTCCATCTATCGCAATTCGCTGCTGCTTCGAATGTGCTCGGCAGATTTGGCCTTGCTGCAACCTCATTTGGAAAGCGTCTCCCTTGGACTGAAGACGCATCTCGAAGTGGCGGGGTCTCCAATCAGAACCGTGTACTTCTTCGAGAGCGGTCTCGGGTCAGTGGTGGGCGAACTGCGGCCTGGTATTGAAGCTGAGATCGGAATCATAGGTTGTGAGGGTATGACCGGCTCAGCGCTTATCATGGGCGATGACCGGTCAACGCACGATTGTTACGTCCAATTAGAGGCCCGAGCCTTTGTTATCGATGCGGGCCTCTTCACCAAGGCGCTTTTGACAAGCCCAACCCTGCGAAGTTTTCTGCTCCGCTACGTTCACTACTTTCACCTCCAGGCAAGCTTCACCGCGCTCAGCAATGCCCGGATGAACATAGTCGACAGGCTCTCAAGATGGCTGGTGATGTGTGATGATCGCGTCGACGGGAACAGCTTTGCGATTACGCACGAGTTCTTATCAGTTATGCTCGGTGTCAGGCGGCCCGGCGTCACCATAGCGCTGCAAACCTTGGAGGGCCAAGGTCTGATACGCTCAATGCGAGGAGAGGTAGTCATTCTTGATCGCGCGCGTCTAATTGCGCTGGCAGATGGGTCATATGGCAGGGCTGAAGCCGAATACGCTCGGCTAGTCGGCAAACTGCATTGATCGCAGGCGCCGCGGCGTCCGTAGCGCCGCGACGGTGATCGCCAACGAATGTGCTCGAACAGGAGATGGTCGATCTCCTGCATTGGAGTCACGTAAGCCGCCTAGACAGAGCCTTCACCGCCGACGTTGCCGAGCATCGGGATCCACGACGAAGCTGTCATGCCGGCACCGCTGCATGCGCCGCGCGAGGAACAAACCGCCCCTCGCCTTCGTTCAGGATCCCGAAGCACGATACGGCTGTGCACCACCTTCCGGCCACTCAAAGGAGACCCGAGACGACTCGGTCCGTAAAGGAGGTTTTCGAAGAGCATCTGAGGCTTCGCGCGGCAGGCGATATCGAGGAGGATCTCTTGGGCGCACTGCCATCTAACCTCGATTAAACAGGCACTGATGCGCTGGCTGGAGCAATGGCGAGACTCATTGCACCAGCCAAGTTCAGGGCATATGCAGACAACCGCTTTTGGCCCGGAACAGATCGATTGGCGGCATAGCCTTATCTTCCCTCACAACGGGAAGGCTGTTTCGGGACTTTTCGAAATCAGCGGATCACAGGCTCGCCATGGAAGCGGCGGCGCGATGGAGGAGAAACGCCGAAGCCAACTTCCATCATCAGCCGTGGCCTGTGCGACGGCACGGTGCCCATATGGAACCCGAACGGATCCTCGACGAAACCGAAACCGGCCTTGCCGGTCAGCGTGACCGGACTCTGCTTGCCGTAGACGTCCAGAATCTCTTGCGCTGGATGGCCGACGACAAGCGTAAATTGGTGCTTGAGGGCGCGGCGATCATGGCTGCCGCGAACATAGATATGCGGGCCGGTCCCCTCGTCGACGGGCACCAGATAGAAAAAGAACTTCAGCATCCGCCAGTCGTCCAGGTCGAAGTGGTATTTGCCGAGCGAAGCCAGGTTCTTGTCCGCGTCCGACGCCTGGCCGGTCGGGAAGCTCCACCAGACGCGCGTCGTGATCAGCGTCGCCTGGCCGCCGAGATAGTGCGCCGCGATATCCATGAGCAGCGGATCGTTTTGGATGGCAACGGCCGACTTACAGCCCAGAATGCGCTCGAAATAATGGCCGCTGAGCAACGGACGGCCAAATCGCGCCTCAGCCTCCGCATGCTCCGCCGGCATGAACTCGAGTCGGCGATCGAAATTGCCGAAACAAGGTGTGCACCTGGCGAATGCGGCTACATCTTCAGCCACCATTGCAGGCAGGACAAGGCCGGGAAAAAGCCCATCCATCCGCAGCGCGTCGACAACGTCGTGGCAATTGACACCGGCAAACATCGTGTCCTGGGCTCTTTGCGGCCTTCGGACCGGCTTTGCACCGCGCCAGTGCATTCTCCGTGCCGGCATGGTGCGCGCCAACATGAACATGGGCAGCCACGCCGGGTTCTCGCGAATATCCGACAGGTAGGTCGGAATGCGTACGGCTATGCGACGCAGCATGCTGCCGTTTCGCGCGATTGTCTCAAGGCTTGCAGCGCCGGCTTTGTCGGAGTTCATAACGGTCATCGGGGTCCTCAGGTCATGAATGCACTTATCGACGAAGTTGGGTCCCGGTGTTTCGCCGAAACCCGATTCGCCGCGGAAGAACTAGGCGCTTGCCACGTTTTGTGCAACGCACCATTG
Source organism: Mesorhizobium sp. P160219 (assembly GCF_057786095.1). NCBI lineage: Bacteria > Pseudomonadati > Pseudomonadota > Alphaproteobacteria > Hyphomicrobiales > Phyllobacteriaceae > Mesorhizobium > Mesorhizobium sp. P160219. The sequence goes on along the minus strand of NZ_JBYNWG010000001.1, from coordinate 2,053,182 downwards.
CAGTGAGAAAATGGAGGTTGCGCGTTCGTATAAGACAATCGCAACCACTCCAATTACCTCAGGAACTGTCTGTAGCCGCCGCCCATCAGGTAGCGGCCGCGTTGGATGGCGCGACGTACCTGATCGCGAAGATGGCCGCCTGGATGACGCCAATCTTCTTCGACACGGCGTCTCCCGAACAAGGCAATGGCGACCTCCTGATGAGATGCTCCCGCCAGCGAGCCATCCAAAGCCTGCAGTACAATACGCAGACGCGCTCCGCGGTGTTCCGGCGGAAAGCAAGCAGCTGACACGCGGCGGCAATCATTGATGTCGTTCAGGAACTGAAGGGCAGCGACATGGAACTTGAGGTGCTGCGGCTGAAGGATCGCGTCGACATATAGCCGCAACGGGCGGAGTACGGACGCACCGGAAACGGCGATCTGCAGACTCCGGCAGTTCTCCCTCAGCAGCACGTGCTGCATGCCCGCAGCTGTCAGCAGGATGTCCTTGCAGCATGAGAGCGAAGAAAGGTGAAGCGGTTCAAAATCGTGGTCGAGCCCCAGCGGCTCCGCGGCCGCTCGTAGAATACAGGCGCAATCGCGCGGATCCCAAAAGACCCTCGCCGATGTAGCGTCCGACTGTGGCGCGTCCGCGAAAAAGGAGGCTCCATTGTCTTAGGAAAGCTGATTCTGTCGTCAACTCGATTATCTTCATGTCGGCCTGGGTTCCGACAAAGCAGGCGGACGGTGCCATTTTGGCGTGGTCGCGCTGGAATTGTGGATTGCGCCGAAGAAACTCCCAGGCCCAGCCAGTGCGTGGCAATCGTCTGGCGTAGTGGTAAGCGTCCTGGCGACGCCAGTCCGGCCAGCATACAAGGCCGACCGTCGCTTCCTTGGACAAACCAGCATCCTTCATGGCACAGGTGTCCACAATGGCGCTATGCTGACGGGCCTAGAACCGGTTGCCACAGTACCGGTCCGCTCAGACGTCCCCTGCTGCGGATGCGCAAAAGGCTCGCGTGGGAAATCTCGAGAAACCCAGCCACCGCCTCCGTTTTGCCGACGCACTTGGGTTCTCCGATGCGCGACAATGGCCACGTAGCAAGGCGGAGGATCCGCTCCATGCGCGTGTCCGTCACCGTTACGATCCGGGTCAGATCCTTGGCCAAGCCGAACTCGATCATGCCCGCGAAGAGCTCGTAGGTCGCCTGAGCCAGCCCGCCCGCTGCCTTGGGCGCCGACGGAGGAAGATCGAGCGCGAAACGACTGCTCTCCCATATGTCGGTGGTCGAGGGCACGACGTCAGCACCCAGCAGCACCGGGAAGGTGTCGCGCAACATTGTGGGTCCGGTGCTGGGCAAAAGACGCACGCAACCGCGAATTCGCCAGTCGGATCCTTTGAGGAGCAGATAGACAGGCTTGAGAGCATCAAACGGATCGGATTCCATCTGGTCTTCGGTATCAACTTCCCAATCGAGCCTTTCCTTGAACACCCGAAACCTGAGCCCGTGCATCTCTTTGAGCTCGCCTGCAAAATCACTGTAAAAGTCTGGTGCTATCAGTTGCATCATGGTCGCCTCCATGTGGGATGTGTTCCCGCCATCGAAGGGCAAAGCTGACAGCGATGCAGCCTGTAGAGGTTTACAGGTATCGTGGCTGAGAATCAGGATCTCGTCAGGCCGGAGGCAGCCATTCGTGCAACGGCTTGGTTGATCGTTCGAACGCCAAACTTTGCCTTGGCGTTTTCCAGATGAAAGGTCACGGTGCGCTTTGAGACGCCGAGAAGCTGGCTAGTATCCCAAGCCGACTTGCCGCGCGCCGCCCATTTCAGGCACTCGAACTCCCGCGGGGTGAGCGTTACACCATCCACCACGCGATGATCGGCGAGCCTTCGCCGGACATGGATATGAAAGTTGATGGCCACCAGCTGCAATGCTTTTTCGTAACGTGCCAGTGACCGCAACAGAGGCGGACGGGACTCGTCGGAAGCAAAGGTCAGGGCAGCAAACCGGCCGAGATGATCATGCATGGACATCGTCAGGCCGCCGCAGATGCCAAACTCAGCCGCACTCTCTAGAATTTGTTGCTGCGAATTCGGCAGACCGTGCCGAGCGCGATCCACACCCCAATCGAATGTATCCCAGCCTTGCAGCCCGCGCAGGATGACCGGATCGAGACTGTGGTACCGCTGTTGCAGATAACGTGACGTCCAGGATGAAGGATAGTTTGAAATCAATTGGGGGGCGTCGCCGGAGGCTGACGGGTAGGTGAAATAGGCGAATAGCGGGAAGTCGAAGCCGGCTGCAGCGGAGGCCATTGCCTCACCGAGATCGGCAGCATCAACACTTGCAGACAGTTGCTCGACGAAGTTCTCAAACACGCGATGCATGTGTCCTGTGCGTAACCTCCGTAACGCTCAATGCCAGGCAGAGACCTTGTTTTAGATGATCCCGGACGAATACGGCGCGTGCCGAGAACGTGGCTAATCTGTTGAACCAATCCGAAATAGTCTGACGTTGTCTATGAGCCGTGTGCCGCCGAGCCAGGCGGCGGCAAGCAACCGTGCCGGTCGATCGAGGCTCGTTATCGGGTGCAGATCTGCCTCATCGCGAAGTTCCAGGTATTCGACCTCGCGATAGCCTGCAGCCAGAATTGCTGCGCGAGATTCTGCAAGCGTTGGCAGGATGGGTGAGCCGCGCTCAAGCCGCTCAGCCGTCTTGAGCAGGACCGATGATAGCTTGGGAGCAACAGCGCGTTCCGCTGGCGAGAGCCGCACATTGCGCGATGATAGCGCAAGACCGTCGGCTTCACGGACTGTCGGACAGGCAACAATGGTGATTGGAATATCCAGATCCCGGGCCATGCGCCTGACCAGGTGAATTTGCTGAAAGTCCTTTTCGCCAAAGAAGCCGAAGTCAGCGCTGGTCTGCAGGAAGAGCTTGGCGACGACGGTCGCCACGCCGTCGAAATGCCCCGGCCGGAATGTACCGCACAGGCCTTCGCTGACACCGCAAACCGAAACGGTGGTGGCGAAGCCCGCCGGATACATCTCCTCTGCATCTGGCGCATAAAGCAGGTGCGCGCCAACCGATGCCAGTTTGGCGGCATCCTCGTCCTCGGTGCGGGGATACGCGGCAAGATCGGCCTGGCTGTTGAATTGCTTCGGGTTGACGAAGAGCGTCACTATCACACGGTCTGCCTTCTCGAGTGCAGCGCGCACCAGGCTGAGATGGCCCTCATGCAGGACGCCCATCGTTGGCACCAGGGCTATCCTCACACCTTCGCAGCGCCATGCGGCGACGCTTTCGCGAAGCTGGTCAACGCTCCTGACGATCGGCACGCTCACGCTGCTTCTCCGCTCTTGGTGGCGTCCGTGTCGGCGGGCTTGGGCGCATCGGCAAACACATGCTCTGCGGCGGGAAACTGGCGCTCCTTCACCTCGCGCGCATAGGAAGCGATCGCAGCCGCAGCCGCCTCCCGGAGTTCAGCATAGCGCTTGACGAACTTGGGCCGGAAGTCGCCGAAGAGGCCCAGCATGTCGTCGACGACGAGAATCTGGCCGTCACAGGCTGCCGAGGCACCGATGCCAATGGTCGGGGTCGCCACCTCCTTGGTGATCCGGCGGGCGAGCGCCTCAGGAACCTTCTCCAGGACGACCGCAAAGGCGCCCGCTTCGCCCACCGCAATTGCGTCGCGCCTGATGCGCTCGGCATCCCCGCCCCTGCCCTGTACGCGGTAGCCACCGATGGTGTTGATGGCCTGCGGCGTCAATCCGACATGGGCCATGACGGGCACGCCGCGTGCGGCGAGGAAGCCGATCGTCTCTGCCATCGCTTCGCCGCCTTCGAGCTTGACGGCCGTGCAGCCGGTCTCGGCCATGACGCGCGCGGCATTGCGGAAAGCCTGCTCTGGGCTTTCCTCGTAGGAACCGAACGGCAGGTCGACCACCATCAGCGCCTGCTTGATGCCACGGCGCACCGCCTGGCCGTGCGTGATCATCATCTCCAGCGTGACGCCGAGCGTCGAGGGCAGGCCGTGGAGAACCATGCCGACGCTGTCGCCGACGAGCACCACATCACAATGGGGATCGACAAGCCGGGCGACTGGGGTGGTGTAGGCGGTAAGGCAGACGAGCGGCGTCCCACCTTTGCGCGAACGAATATCCGGCGGTGTGATCGCCCTGGTGTCACCATAAGCGCTCATGGGACCCTCCTTCCCCTACGTTACCAGCTGCGGCTGTCGCCTTTGGCACATTTTTGTGCAGGTGCGAAGAGCAAAAAAATGGCCATGCAGCTGCGGGGTGTTGACGTGCCAATTGGCACGCTTACACTAAATCGATTAAGGTGCCCCCGAGTTGGCCAAATAATGGACGATCAGGCAATAGGACTCAGGAAAGACAGAGCCGCCGGCAAGGCCGACAACGTCAAAGTGGACTTGATCGCCTTTGTGGTCGCCGTAAACGGCAGTCAACCCTGTGTCCTCACCATCGGCCAGGCGGACACCTTGCCCTCCGGTCCCTTTGCGCTTGAGCACCGATCGCTGCAATCCGGCTTGAGGGGGTGGGTCGAGCAGCAAACCGGCCATCGGCTGGGGTACATTGAGCAACTCTACACGTTCGCGGATCGGGATCGCATCGGCGCCGAGCGCCAGCAGCGCGTCATCTCCATCAGCTATCTCGCATTGACGCGCAAGGAACAGGCAGCGGGCTCGCCCAAGTGCGGATGGCAGAGTTGGTATGAATATTTTCCATGGGAGGACCACCGCTCCGGCACGCCTGCGGTCGTGCTGGACGTTCTGCGGCCGCGCCTGATCGAATGGGCAAACGGGGTTGGCGATTCGGCCACGCGACGTGAACGCTGGCAGCGGGCGACGATAGCCTTTGGCTTCGACGACCGCCTTTGGAACGAGGAACTCACGCTTCAACGCTATGAGTTAGTCTACGAAGCAGGCCTGGTCCAAGAGGCCGTAAGAGGGCGGGACGCAGGACCCCCGCCGCTGGTGCCCAGCAAGTCCATGGTCGCCGATCATCGCCGCATCGTGGCGACCGGCATTGCGCGGCTGCGCTCCAAGATCAAATACCGCCCAGTCGTCTTTGAGCTGATGCCGCCGGTCTTCACGCTTTTGCAGCTGCAGCGAACCGTGGAGGCGCTCGCCGGCAGGCTCATCCACAAGCCGAACTTTCGCCGACTGATCGAACAGCAGGAGCTGGTCGAGGAGACCGGAGAGGCCACCACTGAGACCGGCGGCCGGCCAGCGAAGCTTTTCCGTTTCCGCCACGCCGTTCTGGACGATAGACTCATCGCCGGGACAAAATTGCCGCTGGCGCGGGGTTGACATCCCTTATACTCACAGCAAGTATATGCTGGTTATTTTCAGTTAGAGTATAAGCGGGAGGGGGTCGATGGGCGCCATGCTGCCTACGGCCGCGTTGCTCTACGAGCGCGTCCGACGAGTGATCCCGCCGATTGAATGGCCGGCTTTCGCCGAGGATATCGAGGCGATCCTTGCGCTGAAGCGCGAGCGCAACGCGATCATCCTGGCGCACAATTATCAGACGCCCGAGATCTTCCACTGCGTGGCCGACATCGTCGGCGACAGCTTGGCACTAGCCCGCACGGCTGCGACGGTCGAGGCGCAAGTCATCGTGCTGGCCGGCGTCCATTTCATGGCCGAAACGGCCAAGCTCCTCAATCCGGGCAAGACCGTGCTCATTCCGGATCTCAGCGCCGGTTGCTCGTTGGCGGACTCAATCACGGCAGAAGACGTGCGCTTGATGCGCCAGCGTTATCCCGGCGTTCCGATCATCACTTATGTAAATACGTCCGCCGAAGTGAAGGCCGAGTCGGATATCTGCTGTACATCCGGCAACGCCAAGGCGGTCGTCGAATCCCTTGGGGTTCTCCGGGTGATCATGTTGCCGGACGAATATCTGGCCCAGAATATCGCCGCCCAGACAGATGTGCAGATCATCGCCTGGAAAGGGCGTTGTGAGGTGCATGAGCGCTTTTCACCGGCCGACATCCGCGAGTTGCGCGAAAGCCATCCCGGCGTGGTCGTGCTCGCCCATCCCGAATGCCCGCCCGACGTCGTGGCTGAAGCCGATTTTTCCGGCTCGACGGCTGCCATGTCCGACTATGTCGAAAGGCAAAGGCCGCCACGTGTCGTGCTGATGACGGAATGCTCAATGAGCGACAACGTCGCGTTAGCCCACCCAGAGGTCGAGTTCATCCGGCCCTGCAATTTGTGCCCGCATATGAAGCGGATCACGCTTGCCAACATCCGCACGGCGCTCGAGCAGAACCACCATGTCGTAACCGTCGAACCCGGGATCGCCGGGCGCGCGCGGCTAGCGGTCGAACGGATGCTGGCAGTTTGAGCGCCGACCCCCGCAGCTTCTTCGGGCGGCCCATCATCATCGGCGGCGGCATCGCCGGACTGATGACCGCGCTTCAACTGTCGCCGGAGCCGGTGCTTCTTCTGTCAAGGTCGCTGCTGGGAGCTGACAACTCGAGCACCTGGGCCCAGGGGGGCCTGGCTGCAAGTTTCGGCGAAGACGACGATCCGGCAATGCACCTGGCCGATACGGTTGCCGCCGGGGATGGTCTCTGCGACAGAGACGTGGCGAGCCGCATCCTCCAAGCCGCGCCTAAGGCCATAGAGGGGCTTGCGGGCTTTGGGGTTCGCTTTGACCGCACGCCGGAAGGATCACTGTGCCTCGGATTGGAGGCCGCACACAGCCGACGTCGCATCGTTCATGCGCATGGGGACGGCACCGGGCGTGAGATCATGCGTGCGCTGATCGCGGCTGTGCGTTCCACTCCGTCGATAGTTGTCGTGGAGGGCGTGGAAGCGCGCCGGCTCGCCGTGCGAGAGAATGCGATCCGAGGCGTCTGGGCGAGCTGTTCGATCGCACCTTTCTTCTTCGGCTCACGGCGGGTCGTCCTCGCCACCGGTGGCATCGGGGGACTGTTTCTCGACACCACGAACCCTTGGGGCAGTTGCGGACAAGGCCTTGCGCTTGCGGCCCGCGCTGGAGCTGTCCTAGCCGACCTCGAATTCATTCAGTTCCACCCGACCGCGCTTGACGGCCCAGAACGCCCTATGGCGCTGGTCAGCGAGGCTGTGCGAGGCGAAGGTGCTGCCCTGATCGATGAAACCGGCCAGGCTTTTCTCCAGAGCGTGCCCGGGGCGGAACTTGCGCCTCGCGATGTCTTGGCCCGCGCCGTGTGGAACCATCTTGCGGACGGCCACCATGTTTTTCTCGATGCCCGACAACGGCCAGGCCCGGCATTCGCTCGACATTTCCCGACAATCGCATCAGCCTGCCTTGGAGCGGGCATCAATCCCGCGCGCGATCTCATCCCCATTCGTCCGGCCCAACACTACCACATGGGTGGCGTTGCCGTGGACAGCTCGGGCAGGACCTCCGTCAAGGGGCTGTGGGCCTGCGGCGAAGTCGCTTCGACAGGACTGCATGGCGCCAACAGGCTCGCCAGCAATTCCTTGACGGAGGCAATCGTGTGCGCCCGCTGGGTCGCTGAAAGCGTCGCCGGAACGCCTGCGCGCAGAACAAGGCCTGCGTTTGCGAACGTTTACCCACCGCCCGCTCCGATAGCCGTGCGCGTTTTTCTGTCGCGCGCACTCGGCATCGTCCGGGATGGTCAAGCGTTGAAAGCAGCCGCGCGTGCCTTATTGCCGCTCGCCGAAAGCAAGGATGCGGCCTCGGATCCGGCGGCTGTCGGGCTAATGATTGCTGTTGCCGCCTTGTTGCGCGAAGAAAGCCGCGGCGCTCATTACCGGACAGATTTTCCTCATCATGCGACTGCCGCCCGACGGTCCGAAATCACGCTCGAAGCCGCCTTGGCGGCTGCGCGGGAACTCGGACACTCGCCAAGCTCCGAAGGTGCAAAGGGATGATGCTCTCACCGCTCCCCACGGTCCTGCTTGAGCCGCTTGTACGGGCATCTCTTCTTGAAGACCTTGGCAGAGCCGGCGACTTGACCACGGACGCCATCGTCCCGAAGGAATGCCAAGCGGGAACCGTGTTGGTGGCGCGACAGTCCGGAGTTGTCGCCGGCATCGATCTGGCGATGCTCGCTTTCGGCTTGATTGATCCCGGTGTCGAAATCTCCGTGGAGCGGGCAGACGGCTGCAATGTCGTGGATGGAGAGGTCATTGCATCAGTGGTTGGCCCGGCCCGGGCCATTCTCACAGCCGAAAGGACGGCACTCAATTTTTTGTGCCATCTGAGCGGCATCGCCACAGCAACGGCATCGATCGTCGCTGCGGTTCGTGGATATGGCGCGAAGATCGTCTGCACCCGCAAGACGACGCCCGGATTGCGGGCAGTCGAAAAGTATGCCGTGCGCGCAGGTGGCGGGTCCAATCACCGCTTCGGCCTGGACGATGCAATTTTGATCAAGGACAACCACATCGCCATCGCAGGCGGCGTCCGGCCAGCGCTCGAGCGAGCACGAAGAGCGGCCGGTCATCTCGTCAAGATCGAAGTCGAGGTCGATACTCTGGCCCAGCTGGAGGAGGTACTTGGCTTCGCTCCCGATGCGGTTCTGCTCGACAACATGTCCCTCCCCGATCTTCGCCGCGCCGTCGCAATGGTCGGTGGCCGCGCTATCACCGAGGCTTCTGGCGGGATCACGTCGCATACAGCGCGAGCGGTTGCCGCGACCGGCGTTGATCTGATTTCGGTCGGCCGACTTATCCACAGCGCGCCGATCCTGGATATCGGCCTCGACCATCGGGGCTCATGATTGTCTGAGTAACGAACAGGATTGGGTCAACTGTCCTTTCCGATCATCATAGTCAGATAGCAAAGACCCGCAAGACAGACCGGAGGAACAGCATGGAGATGCAAACGACAAGTTCAACGCAGACATCGCCGCACGCTCAATCGCCTGACCCGCCTGACGCTGGAGCGTGGACCCTGGAAAAGGCTCAGGCACTTTACCATGCCCCCTTCAACAATCTCCTCTTCCTGGCGCAGACCGTGCACCGCCAGAATTTCGATCCAAACAAGGTCCAGCTCAGCCGGCTGCTCAGCATCAAGACCGGAGGATGCCCGGAGGATTGTGGCTATTGCAGCCAGTCGGCGCGTCACGAAACCGGGTTGGAGGCGTCCAAGCTGATGGATGTCAGGCGCGTCATCGCCGAAGCGACCAAGGCGCGTGATGCCGGCGCCACCCGTTATTGCATGGGCGCGGCCTGGCGAAACCCCAAGGCGCGCGACATGGATGCGGTGGTGGCGATGGTCGAAGGCGTCAAGGCGCTGGGCCTGGAGACCTGCATGACACTCGGCATGCTCGATCTTGAGCAAGCCGCTCGACTGAAGCAGGCGGGTCTCGACTACTACAACCACAACATCGATACGTCAGAACGCTACTATAGCGAGATCATCGGTACGCGGAGCTTTGCCGAGCGGCTCGAGACGCTCGAGCACGTTCGCAAATCCGGCATCAAGGTCTGCTGTGGAGGCATTGTCGGCATGGGCGAGGAGCCGGTGGACCGGATCGACATGCTGGTGACGCTGGCCAATCTCCCGGAACATCCGCAAAGCGTTCCGATCAACATGCTGATCCCGATCGCCGGTACGCCGCTTGCAGACGCCAAGCCCATTGAGCCGATCGAATTCGTGCGCGTGATCGCGCTGGCGCGCATCATGATGCCGAAATCGCATGTCCGTCTGTCCGCCGGCCGCACCGCGATGACCGACGAGATGCAGGCGCTGTGCTTTTTTGCCGGCGCCAACTCGATCTTCTTCGGCGACACGCTGCTGACGGCGGACAATCCCGGTGAGGACAAGGATACCCTGCTGTTCCGGCGCCTTGGCATCGATCCGATGGAACTCGAGGCGCAATGAACGGGGCGCTGCTTGCCCGTTTTGATGCGACCTTGCAGGGACTAGCGCGCAAGGACCGGCTGCGGACGCTTTCGCCCCGCGCCGGGCTGGACTTCTCGTCGAACGACTATCTCGGGCTGGCCGCGTCCAGAAGACTTGGCGATGCGGTTGTGGCGGCGATTGCGCGGGGCACGCCGGTTGGCGCCACCGGGTCGCGGCTGTTGCGCGGCAATGCACCGGAACACGAGCAGCTCGAGGCAGATGCGGCGGCATTCTTTGGAGCCGACCGCGCGCTGTTCTTCGGCAGCGGCTACATCGCCAACTTCGCTCTGCTGAGTGCCCTGCCGCAGAAGGGCGATCTTTTGGTCCTCGATGAGCTCGCCCATGCCAGCATGCATGAGGGTGCGCAGGCCGGGCGCGCACAGTTCGTGCTGGCCGCGCACAACGACGCCACCGCTGTCGAGGATGCGATTACACGGTGGCGCGTCGCAGGCGGCATGGGATGCGTCTGGATCGCGGTGGAAAGCCTTTACAGCATGGATGGCGACTGCGCGCCTTTGGAGAGCCTGGTCGCGCTTGCCGATCGGCACGGCGCATTCATCGTCATTGATGAGGCGCATGCCACCGGCGTCTGGGGATCGGACGGCCGGGGGCTTGCCGCCGCTTTCGAGGGCCGCGACAACATCATAGCGCTCCACACCTGCGGCAAGGCGCTCGGCGCATCTGGTGGGCTCGTGACCGGGCCGAGGGCACTGTGCGAATATCTGATCAACCGTTGCCGGGCATTCATCTACGCGACCGCGCCATCGCCACTGATGGCGGTCGTGGCGCGCGAGGCACTCGCAATGCTCGCCGACGAGCCTATGCGGCGTGTTCAGCTGCATGAACGCGTCGCCAGCGCCGGCCGGTTGGTCAATCGCTGTGGTGTGATACCAAGTGGCTCTCAGATCCAGCCCTTAGTAATCGGCGATGTCAGGCGCACCATGACGGTGGCGGCGCGCCTGCAGGCCCGCGGCTTCGACATACGCGGCGTTCGTCCTCCGACCGTGCCCGAGGGCACGTCGCGGCTGCGCATCTCACTGACGCTCAATATTGGCGAAGCCGACATTTCCGCCATGGTCGAGGCGCTGGTCGAGGTGTTGGCCGAAACATCACCGGAGGCGATATGACCCAACGCATCGTCATCACCGGAACGGATACCGGAGTTGGCAAGACCGTGTTTGCGGCTGGGCTCGCCGGTTTGCTGGACGGCTTTTACTGGAAACCGGTGCAATCGGGCCTCGACGGCGAGACCGACAGCGAGGTTGTCGCGCGGCTTGCCGGCTTGCCCTCAGAGCGCGTGCTGCCGGAAGCCTACCGCTTGCGGAGCCCGCTGTCGCCGCATCGTTCGGCCGAGATCGACGGCGTGGCGATCAAGGCTGCCGATCTTGCTTTTCCCGTCCTACCGACGCCGCTCGTCATCGAAGGCTCCGGCGGCCTAATGGTGCCGCTCAACCGGCGCACAAGGTTAATCGACATCTTCGCTGAATGGCGGCTGCCCGTTATTCTGTGCGCCCGCACCACACTCGGCACCATCAACCACACCTTGCTATCGGTCGAGGCGCTCCGCGCCCGCTCCATCCCGTTGGCGGGCATCGCTTTCATCGGCGATGAGATGGCCGATACGCAACGGACCATCGTGGAATTCAGCGGTGCCCCGCAGCTCGGCAGGCTGCCGCACCTCGATGTGCTGACGGGGAAAACACTGAGGGACGCAATGGTTGCCGGCTTCGCCTTCGCCTCGATTACTGGAGGTGACTGATGTCGCAGTCTCATGTGTGGCATCCCTTCACCCAGCACGCACTCGAGAATGCGATCCCAGAAATCGTCCTGACTGAGGGCGCCTATCTCCACAGGGCCGACGGCGCCCGCATCCTGGACGCCATCTCCTCCTGGTGGGTCGTCACACATGGCCACCGCCATCCCCGCATCATGAAGGCAATCGAGACAACCGCGTCGAGCCTCGACCAGATTATCTTTGCGGGCTTCACGCACGAGCCGGCAGAGCGCTTGGCCAAGGCGCTTGTCGGCCTAGCTCCCGCTGGACTCGACTGGGTGTTCTATTCCGACAGTGGCTCGACCTCAGTCGAAGTCGCGCTGAAGATGGCGCTCGGTTATTTCCGCAACATCGGCGCGCCGCGCTCGCGCATCGTCGTCATGGAGCACAGCTATCATGGTGACACGATTGGAACGATGAGCGTCGGTGCGCGTGGCGTGTTCAACGCCGCCTATGAACCCTTGCTGTTCGAGGTCGACATCATCCCCTTTCCGGCCGCGGGGCACGAGCAGGAGACGCTGGATCGTTTCGAGGCTGTGACCCGCGATCGACGAGCCGCAGCCTTGATCGTCGAGCCGCTGGTGCTGGGCGCCGGCGGCATGCTGATGTATCCAGCATCGGTTCTGGCCGAATTGAAGAAGATCACTGAGGCCTCCGGCTCGCTGCTGATCGCCGACGAGGTGATGACCGGCTGGGGACGCACCGGAACCATGTTCGCCTGCGAGCAGGCATCGATTTCTCCAGATATCCTGTGCACCTCCAAAGGCTTGACCGGCGGCACCATCCCGCTGGCCGTAACGCTTGTCACCGATGCCATCTTCCGGGCGCACTATTCCGAGGACCGGAAGAAGACGTTTTTCCATTCGAGCTCCTACACCGCCAATCCGATTGCCTGTGCGGCAGCACTCGCCAATGTCGAGATCTGGCGCGACGAGCCAGTGGCCGGGCGGATCACGGCCTTGAGCGTGATGCAGGCCGTCGGGCTGCAACGCTTTCGGGACAATCCATATTTTGCCGACTGTCGAGCCACGGGAACGATCGCGGCGCTCGACCTGCGAACCGGTTCAGCAGGTTATCTCGCCGAGATTGGTCCGAAGCTGCGCGCTTTCTTCCTCGAGCGCGGCCTACTTGTGCGCCCGCTCGGCAATGTCCTCTACCTTCTGCCACCCTATTGCATCGCAGGCGACGAGCTCGAACGACTATATGACGCCATCGAGGAGGCCGGGGAACGCTTCGGGTCAAGGCCATGAGCAAGTCGTCGCGCATTCTCGGACTTGGCCATCACGTGCCTGGGCGCAAGGTGGCCAATGCCGAGATCGAGAGCAATCTCGGCCTCGAGCCGGGCTGGATCGAAAGGCGTACCGGAATCCGTTCGCGCTTCTGGGCAACGGACGAAGACACGCTGTCGGGTCTTGCCACCCGGGCTGGCGACATGGCGCTGGTGAACGCCGGTATTGCGCGCCACGACATCGGTCTGCTGTTGCTTGCCACCTCGACGCCCGACCATCTTCTGCCGCCAAGCGCGCCGCTGGTCGCACACAAGCTTGGCCTTGGCCGCGCAGGCGCGGTCGATCTGACCGGCGCCTGCGCCGGCTTCATCTATGCGCTCATGTTTGCGGACGGGTTCACCCGCCTGCATGGCAAACCAGCGCTGGTCATCGCCGCCAACATCCTCAGCCGCCGCATCAATCCAGCCGAGCGCGCGAGCTCAGTCTTGTTCGCCGATGCCGCCGGCGCCCTGGTGATCGGTCAGTGCGATGATGCTGATCGGGGCATTCTCGGTGCCTCGGTGGCTTCGGACGGCTCGCGCTACGGGCTGATCCAGATTCCCGCAGGAGGAAGCAACACGCCGTTCCATGGCGACCTCGACCTCGGGCAGACCCGGATGACGATGACCGACGGGCCCCAAGTGTTCGCAAAGGCCGTCGAGATGATGACCGATTGCTCGACAGCCGCGCTAGCCACTGCGGGAGTGCGGCCACACAATGTCGGCCGGTTTGTGCCGCATCAGGCCAATACTCGGATTTTCGGCGCGGTCGGAAGAAACCTCGGCATTGCGGACCAAGCAATTGTCAAGACGATTGCCGAATACGGCAACTCTTCGGCCGCGACGGTCCCGCTGTCGCTCTCGCTCGCCAACCAGATGAAGCCATTCCAGCCAGGAGAGAAAATCCTTCTGGCGGCGGCGGGTGCGGGTCTCAGCGGCGGCGCTCTCGTGGTTGGAATCTAGCCGGCCGGCTCACGCGCGCAGGATTGGTCATGAATGGCAATAGGAGCAACAGAACCAATGCCAAAAAATGGCCTTCTGAAGCTCGACATGACCAAGCTGACGCAGCACGACCCGTGCGAGCCTCTGGATGAGTTCAAATGCAACACCCGTTGCACCAATCGTACCATCTGAATAAAGCTCAATTACAGAGGGTGAGCCGCCCCATATATGTCGGATACCCGACATTGTTCACATAAAAGGCTCGATGCTTACACGCTCTTTGCTGGCTGCTCTTTGCTGTCTTCTCTTTTCTCTTTGCTCTTTGCTCTTCCGTCTTGACTAGCAGGAGCCTGCGGCTTATCTCATTGCCGCGTTAGCACTCGCTTCGGCTGAGTGCTAGGCATGCTCCGGCAACGGAGCACCGTTCAACATCCGCACCAAGGAAATCCAAAAATGGCAAAGTCGAATTTCCGGCCGCTGCATGACCGCGTGGTCGTACGCCGGGTCGAATCCGAATCCAAGACCGCCGGCGGGATCATCATCCCGGATACGGCGAAGGAAAAGCCGCAGGAAGGCGAGATCATCGCCGTCGGCTCCGGCGCTCGCGACGAAGCCGGCAAGCTGGTCCCGCTGGACGTCAAGGCCGGCGACCGCATCCTGTTCGGCAAGTGGTCGGGCACCGAAGTCAAGCTCAATGGCGAAGACCTTCTGATCATGAAGGAATCCGACATTATGGGCATCATCGGCTGATTATCGGCCTCACCGTCAACTGAATTTCGGGCTTGATCGCAAGCCCCTGCCAGGAGCTAAAAAATGGCTGCCAAAGACGTAAAATTCTCCCGCGACGCGCGCGAGCGCATGCTTCACGGCATCAACATCCTCGCCGACGCGGTGAAGGTGACCCTCGGCCCCAAGGGCCGCAACGTCGTCATCGACAAGTCGTTCGGCGCACCGCGCATCACCAAGGACGGCGTCACCGTCGCCAAGGAAATCGAACTTTCCGACAAGTTCGAAAACATGGGCGCGCAGATGATCCGCGAAGTTGCTTCGAAGACCAACGACATCGCCGGTGATGGCACCACGACCGCGACCGTCCTGGCGCAGTCGATCGTCCAGGAAGGTAACAAGGCCGTTGCCGCCGGCATGAACCCGATGGACCTGAAGCGCGGCATCGACCTGGCCGTGACCGAAGTGGTCGCGGCTCTCGGCAACGCTGCCAAGAAGATCAAGACCTCCGAGGAAGTTGCCCAGGTCGGCACGATCGCCGGCAATGGCGACGAGTCGGTCGGCAAGATGATCGCCGAAGCGATGCAGAAGGTCGGCAATGAAGGCGTCATCACGGTTGAAGAAGCCAAGACCGCCGAGACAGAGCTGGAAGTCGTCGAAGGCATGCAGTTCGACCGCGGCTATCTCTCGCCCTACTTCGTCACCAACGCCGACAAGATGGTTGCCGAGCTCGAGGACGTCTACATCCTCCTGCACGAGAAGAAGCTGTCCAACCTCCAGGCCATGCTGCCGGTTCTCGAAGCCGTCGTGCAGACCTCCAAGCCGCTGCTCATCATCTCGGAAGACGTCGAAGGCGAGGCTCTGGCCACGCTGGTCGTCAACAAGCTGCGCGGTGGCCTGAAGATCGCCGCCGTCAAGGCGCCGGGCTTCGGTGATCGCCGCAAGGCCATGCTGGAAGACATCGCCATCCTCACCGGTGGCCAGGTCATTTCGGAAGACCTCGGCATCAAGCTCGAGAATGTCGGCCTCAACATGCTCGGCCGCGCCAAGAAGGTGTCGATCTCCAAGGAGAACACCACCATTGTCGACGGCGCCGGCAAGAAGGACGAGATCCAGGGCCGCGTTGCCCAGATCAAGCAGCAGATCGAAGAGACCACGTCGGACTACGACAAGGAGAAGCTGCAGGAACGTCTGGCGAAGCTCGCGGGCGGCGTCGCGGTGATCCGCGTCGGCGGCGCGACGGAAGTCGAAGTCAAGGAAAAGAAGGACCGCGTCGATGACGCCCTCAACGCGACCCGCGCGGCCGTGGAAGAAGGCATCGTTGCAGGCGGCGGCGTCGCACTGCTGCGCGCTTCGGCCAACATCAAGGTCACCGGCGTCAATGCCGACCAGGCTGCCGGCATCAACATCGTTCGTCGTGCACTGCAGGCTCCGGCCCGTCAGATCGCTTCGAACGCAGGTGCGGAAGCTTCGATCGTTGCCGGCAAGATCCTCGACAACAAGGGCGCGACCTACGGCTACAACGCCCAGACCGGCGAGTATGGCGACATGATCGCCATGGGTATCGTCGATCCGGTCAAGGTCGTTCGCACTGCCCTCCAGGACGCGGCCTCGGTCGCCGGCCTGCTCGTCACCACCGAAGCCATGATCGCGGAGGCTCCCAAGAAGGAGTCGGCTGGCGGCGGCATGCCTGGCGGCATGGGCGGCGGCGGTATGGGCGGCATGGGCGGGATGGGCGGTATGGATTTTTAATCCAGCCCCTATCAACTTACAGCGGACAGGGCGGCAGCAATGCCGCCCTTTCCTTGTGTGCCGAACATGATCGAAACCTTGGAGTGCGTCCCGAGGATCTCGTTCGAGCCTCACCGCATGGTCGAGAATTAGGATCTTGTCTGATCGAGCAATTCGCGGGCTCAACCTGGTCAAACCGGCGCCCCCTACGAACTGCCCGATCCTTGAGCATTCCGCTGCGCCACAATCACGATGATTCATTCAGTTGGTAGCTATTGGCGGTGAATCATGAGGGGCATTGAGGAGCGTGGCAAGGCGCCCATCTCGGCATTTAACTCCATCGAGCGTGATATCAGGGACAATTCTCTCATCGGAACCGGCGGCTGGCGTTGAAGGACCCGGTGAATCACCCTGATCTATAGTGGAGCAGACGCGCTCTGAGCCTCAAGAGCGTTTCCTCCTCTGAGTATCCTTGATCTGCCGCTGGACATTCTCGTTGATATTGCTGAGCGGCTCAGCCCGATGGATCTGCTGAGGATTTCGCACACAAATCAAGAGCTGCGTGTCGCCGCGATGATAGTCGCAACGCCTCAAGAAAGGCGGATTCAGGTTCAGGCCATCTGTGGCAGCCCTTGCAACCGGGCTCCAGCAGCGTCTCGTCGTCATGGCCGAGGGGCCTCGTGACCCCGACGACTGCGCTACGGCCTTGTGGGGCCTCGGAGCGGGCGTTGCAGCGCTTGCACCCGAGCTCCAGCGGCGTCTCATCCTCCTCGCCGAAGGGCTTGAGCCCAGGTCTCAGACCATTGCCCTGGAGGGCCTCGGAGCAGGCGTGGGTGGCGGACATAGCAGCCTGTCCCATACCTATGAATACGTTTGGCTGAAGCAGACCGATGGCTGCGCGTCGAAGCCGAAGCCGTCGAGTTCGCGGACAAACGGGAACTGCGCGATCTTGCTCGACATGAGCGTGTCGAGCTGGTCGCGGATCGCCGTCAACTTCAGCCGATCCAGGATTGCGATCAGCAGGTCATGATCTAGGGTCGCCATCACCAGCTCCCTCCGGCCGCCGCTTCGTACTCGGCGAGTGGCCGCAGCAAGGTGGCCGGGGGTGATCTTGATCCGCTCGGCGCGCACCGGCCCTTCGAAGCCGGCAACGCCGACAAAAGGCTCTGTCGCAAACCTGGAAATGGGGTTGTGAACGGCCATTTCGGCCTGTCCGTCAGGCAGCGAGGAGATCGAAACAGCGATCGACAGCCTTGTAGGCATACCTCGCCTGTCGCTTGCCCATCATGTGGATCATCTCGATGCCGGAGAGGATAACCACGTCGTTCGCATGCGACTTGAAGCCGATAGCCTGGTCGAAATGGCGGCCCTTGAACATCACGTGCTCCTCCACAGCTGAGGCGTTTTTCTTGCCATGCTCGCTTACAAAAAGGTTTGCGACAGAGCCGTTCGAACCGCATGCCGACACCATCGTCAAGGGCGGCCGCGATGTCCATTATGGCCACAAGCTCACCCTGACGACGGGCAGGCAGTCTGTTCTTTCAATTTAGACCAACTATGCGGATGCCGCCTCAGTCAATTCAAGAATGTAACCAATGCCGCGCATGGTCGTGATACGTGGCGTTGCACCTGACCTTCTCAGGTGTCCACGTAAGCGATAAATTCCGACTTCAAGCGCGTTGGCAGATACCTCGTCGTTGAACGAATAGAGGTGATCTTCCAACTGCGCACGAGGCACGATGCGGCCTGCACGGATAAGCAGATGCTCTAAAATACATAGTTCGCGGCGTGCGATCTTCAGAGGATGACCCGAGACGGAAACCTGTCGGCCGATCGGATCGAAATTGAGATTGCCAAATACAACGATGGGGTCGGTCACCTGTGTCGACCGGCGCAGAATGGCTCTCATTCTGGCGATGAGCTCATCGAAAGAGACGGGCTTGAGCAGAAAGTCGTCCGCGCCACCGTTGAAAATTGCAATCCGCTTCTCGAGATCGTTGATGCTACTCATAATGAGGGTTGGAACTGAATGCCCGTTGCTCCTTAGCTGTCTCAGCCAGCCCAAGCCATCGCCATCTGGCAGAGCCAACTCCAGCAGGAGAATTTCATAGGTTGCGCAACAAAATGCCCTCGATGCCTGTTCCAGGTTGCCAACTACATCAACGGCAAAACCGCTATCCCCGAGCGCAACTCGCACAGCGCGCGTAAGATCCACATGATGATCAATGAGCAGCGTTCGCATTTCACGTCCTATCAAGGTCGGACAGGTCACCGTCCGCTGTAAGACCGGGGCGACAGCGGAAGTCGCGCAACTCTTCGTAGTGTTCGTAACGCTCTTTCCGATGGGTGATCGCGGGAGCATGCAAGCCGCACGCCTGCAATAGTCGGGGATGGAACACGTGAAGACCTGTTGACGGGCTGAAACCGTCGGTCGGCCAGCCCACAATGCCACCGACTCTGCCTGCGATTTCTCTGCGCATCGATCCTCCTATGGGTTGCGTCGCAAACTCCAGCTGAGGTCGCAAGGGCAGGTTGCGGCTTTGTTCATTGAGAGGACCCCCTGGAGGCAATACCAGGAGATTCCCTATATGGCACTTCCCGATTTACCACCGGTCATTCCGAACCACGTTCGGCGGCTTTGAAGACATTCATTGAGCGCGGCTAGCTAAATCAAGGGTACGACCTGCCGGGTGTCGATGCCGCTTTTGAAGCAGGCATCGGCACCAGATCGGTGAGCGTCGCCCGCGCAATTCAGCGGACGCGCTCGATACACCCAGTCGAATCGTGCCGCGACTTGCCGCGCCGACAGGGCGCCCGAAGACTTCAGACTTGTGACCGAAGGTCTACGCCCAGTCCTCCTCCCATTATCCACCTCCTTCAAATCAAAGTGGACGTTCAATCTGAACAAATTACGCCATCGTATCACAAACGACTTACCGATCCCCGACGTGCTCTAGCTCTAGCCTTAGTGCTTGTTAAGAAGGTCGGCTACTGTCTCTCCGCGTCGCCGGGCATCGGCGGCGAGCCACACCTCCCCCACCTCATACACGTCGCCGTGGGTACTGAACGGCACAATGACGTCAATGGCAGCCGACAGCAGGTCAAGAAGCGTGTGGTCTTCCACAGCAGCTCCTTGCGGGCTGCTCTTGACGAGTGAAAAGAGCTTTTTAAAGCCTTGGACCGGATCCGCCCCATGAATCGTTGATATTGATCCCGCATGGCCGGAGACGACTTCGCTAAGGTAGGCCCAAGCAGCATCATCGCGCATCTCGCCAAGCAATATTCGATCAGGGCGCATGCGCAAGCTGGCTTGCAACAGTTGCTCGGCTGTCACCGCACCTACGCTTGCTCGGTCCTTCGGATAGAGTAATCGGACATGGTTCTCGTGCGGGATTGCAAGTTCGAGCGTGTCCTCGATACTTATCAGCCTCTCTTGCGGGGGTATAGCGTTGATCAAAGTCTTGCTCATTGTCGTTTTGCCGCTTCCAGTAGGTCCGCAAAGCAGCATCGTGAGCCGCCCGCAAACGCATGCTCGCAAAAATTGCTCCAAGTCACCATGGTCGTAGTGCTGAAGAATCGTTTCGTCCTGCCGCTCTTGGCGCTCCTTTCGTGACCGCCATTGATTCCAACGCGAGTATTCGTAGCGAGAAGAAACTTCCTTGAGTTCGGTCACACGACTTGAGGGACGCCGTATCGTCAGGCTTATTGTTCCTGAGGGAACAGCGGGCGGCAAACAGATCTGCAGCCGCTCTCCGTTCGGCAGCTCAGTCGCACAGAGGGGGCTTTGCGGTCCGACATCTTGCTTGCGCAGCGCTCCAGCGAGGATCGCGATGTCCTCCAGATCGTCATAAGATAGCGGCAGCGGATGTTTCGTGAAAACGCCGGCCTGTCGGACAAAGGCTTCCCCAGGCCGGTTGATAGCGACCTCTTCGGTCCTTGGCTCCTCAAGCCATTTCAAAACAGGGTTGAGAAGCAAACGCAATTGGGGGTCAGCCTCCGGTCGCATTGTTGTCTCTCCGGCGTTGGCGATGTTGGGGGGCTGGCGCCACGGCGATCGGTCTAAGATCGTATACATCTGAGAAATCGAGGTCCCGAGCCACAAAGATGGATACAGCATCTCCCTGGTTTTTCTTCAGAGTTGGCGGAACGTTGATCGTTGCTCTAAGGGTCGTGTCAACGGCTTGTCCGGCGTTGCTCTGGAAGCTGTTGATGCCGCTTCCTCCACCTGAGCTGCCAGCGTATTGACCGGCGGCCTGAAACGCGCCTTGAATGACGCTCATGAGCATTGCTCCGCCAAAGCGCTGCCAGAAGTGATTATCCACCGTGCCAGGCATTCCGGAGCGGCCGAGCTCGTCAGCGCCCGGCGACGCTAGCGAAACGAGGGCATGGTCAGGCGTTTCGATGCGCGTCCACAGCACGAAGACACGCGCATCCCCCTGTTGGAGACCACGCTGGATCTCGCCAATCACGGTCGTCCCGCGATCCAAAAGCACCACGTTGTTGGTGGCGCCGCGGACGTCTTTAGGTAAGACGCACTTCACATAACCCGGTAAATTTGTGTCGACTGCCGTTTGCAAAATGCAGGGAATTATCGTTCCTTGGGTAATCACGAGATCAGGGTGCGGCAAAAGTGTGGCCCGGCTTGGCTCCTGTATATCTGGTTTCAATCGCCCCGTCAGATCGCCAGCGTCTGAAATCTCATGCGAGGTCGCGGGAGCATCCCTATGGTTGTCTTCGCTCCGCTGACCGTCGTTGGGCATTTGACCGCTGCCACTGTAGGCGAAAATTGGTGTTTCCTCCGGCGGCGGATCAGCTGGCGTCGGAGGCGGCGTGGATGGCGCAGGATCTCCTGCCTGCGCCGCCTGTACGGGTGCTGGAGCTTCGGGAGCAATCTCAATCGGCACGGGGCGGAATGGCTCGGCGTCGGCGACAATTGGAGGTTTTGGCTGAGTTGGCTCGTCTTGTGTGCTGGGACGACCGCCGAGCCAGATGAGCGATAGAGATGAGATGAGAACGAGAGCAGCGACGGCCAACTTCTGCAATCCCGAAACATGCCGGCGGGCCGGCTCCGAGACCATCGATCCTGAGGCATGGACATCTTGTCCCGACTGTGGGCCGGTTTCATTCATCGGCCGGGCCTTTCAAAACGCGCCACACGTCGGGTGTCACTGTACCGGTCCCTGGCGCTCGTCCCACAGGGTCATAAGCCCTGTTGAAAATGGACAAGACCGTATTGCCATCTCTCAGACGCCATTCCCGGGCGACTGCGGATACTTCAACATAGTCTCCTTTGACCGTGTAATTGGCAGCGGCTTCCTTGCCGTCGGGATTGATAATGTAGAGGGAGGGTATGCGGGAATTGCTTGCGAAGCCAAATACGGTGGTAAAGCCATTATCGAAAACTTCCAGCGGCGCCAGCGATCGATCGCCCTTTGCGACGTAGTGAAAATTGCTTTCGTCCGGACTGGTAGTTGCGGCGGGCCGATTCAACAAATCCTGAACTCTCTCGTCGCGCAGCACTTTCGCCCGGGCCTGACCAAGAATCGAGCGCCTTTCTGCGTCCTTTCTCTGAGCAGCAGCCTCATCAGCAGGATAGGTGAACTGCACGCTGTAGTATAGGTCAGGTTGCTGCTCATCGAGTTTTGGCATCGCTCTCGTTGAAATACTGAAGACGTATCTCCGTGTACCGGACTCACTCTCGGCCAGCACGACGACCGGCTGCGGCGGGAGCATCCGGCTAGCCTTAAAAAAGAGATAGTTGGCGCGCGGGAGGGCAGCCAGGTCTTTGCTATTGGAAACGGCCACGGCTGCGACTGTCTCGTTGGCCGCGAATGTGACAACCAGCGTTGCCCCCACTGCGGTAGACAGGCGCACCACTTCGTCAGGACGGTAAGCCAGGTAGCGCATGCGCGCATCGTGCTTGCCGGCAAGTGGTGTGTCTTCCGCGGACGCTTCCATCGTTAAGAAGAGTGAACAGACCAGCGCGAGAAACGCTCTTTTTGTCATGGCTGCACATAGCCCAGGTTCGATACGCTATCTTCCGAGCTTTGATAGGAAGTGACGAGTAGACCTCCCGGATTGGTGAGCCTCGATTGCCCAGGCAGACCCGTCAAGCGCTCGTAGCGGATGGTAGCTGTCCAGGTGGTCACTATCGGCATCTGCCCATCGACAACAAGCGAACGTTTGTAACGGATCTGTTGAACGTCCGGACTGATGTCGTTTGAAGAAATATGCCCGACCTCGAGCTTGCCGCGTTTGCCGACCGTGACTTGCGGCGAGGTGGGATTGGGATAGTTGAAGAAATCTTGATATTGCTGTCGCACAGCCGGCGCGCTGAAACTGGATACGAGGTCATAGGCGTATTGGGCTGTATCTGCTGTGTACCCCTCGCGCAGGCGTACATATTCCCACAGCGAAGCATTTATGACGGCTCGGTCTTGGGTTGCCGGCAGTCGAGAGACTGACACTTCGCTGTCGACGGTCCCATCCGGCCGGACCCAGAGGAACACAGGTACGAGCTTGGCCAACGGGACCATGGCAGCAATGGTAAATGCCTGGGCAACATTTCCTAGGACCGCCGCTGCGGCAAAGGCTATCAGGGCCTTTGACAGGCGCCGCGCAGACTTCGCTCGTGAAGTTTGAAACGCTTCCACCTTCTTATAGTGGGCGGCTAGCGTTTCTCTCTCCACCAGAAGGGCATGTTCAGGAACTTTCACTTTGGCTCTTCCGCGCATTCGACCCGAAGATCCTCAGGGGTGGTTTCCCATTGTCCCACGTTCAGTTGGAATGGGGCACCCGCGCATGTCGCAAGCCCATGGCTCGTCTTGCAGGCGGCCAAAGCGAGGATTGACAGAAGTAGGCAATATTTCATGTTTTTGGCACCGAGCTTGTCGATTGATTAAGCACCCGCCGTTTTGGCAAAGTGGCGATTGAGGCTGTTAAGAGGTCGGTTCGCACCTCCCCAAGAGCCGCCGGCGATGCTGCTGGCGATCGTCGGAAGCGCGACGATCAGAGCGTCACCAGCTAGGAAAAGCATGTCGAGCTCGTAAAGCCCGATGATCTTGGCTGCTGTCGTGCCCGAGAATTTGATCATCAAAAGCATGGCTGCCAGCGAGACTGCTTCGGCAGCGATTACTATCGTTGCAACGATGTTGAGGAGGAGAAGCAGCAGCCCGTACGAGAGCAGTTGGCCGATCCATCTGGTGGCTATGTCTCGAGTGTGATCAAAAAGGTAGCCTACAAGGACCAGGGGGCCGATCGTCAAGAGCACCTTCGTCAGAATTCCAACGGCATCGTAGATCTCGAACGCTGTCCACAGCGCGCCGTAGAAAATCCATTGCGCTCCCTCGAAAGCAAGTATGTCCTGGCCGTTCATAGGCCCAATTTCGGAAGCAATCAGCTGAAAGACATACTGGCTTGAAGCAAACATAAGATCGAGCTTCTGGGGGATTCCGATGAAGGGCAAGTCGCTGCCACTGATGTCGTGAGCCAACCTCGGAATCGTGTCGTCGAAGAGCGCTTCAATGTACTGCTGATAGTTGGCCTGCCCTAAGATAAGGGCGACGACAATCGACACCATGATTACGCGCGAGATACCCCCGCGCGCATCGACTTGACCACGCATGACCAGACAGCCTTGGATTATTATCCAGAGCGTGACACACGCAACCAGAGGCGCACTGACCGCCGCTTGGACGTTTTCAAGCACTTTGTGCAGCCCGGACGTGAAGGCCCCATGAAAGATCGTGTGTATAGTCGTGAATGGCGCGGGAATTTTAAAATTCATGGCGTGAGCCTGATGTGTCCCTGATCAGCGCAGCTGAGCCTGATGAACTCTGTGTGGTTTACGGGAGGATGCTAAACATATTAGCGGTGTCCTGATGTTCGCGACGCTGCGTGGCGGCCTCCTCCACGGCGTGAAGGCTCCCTTGTGCAGTGGCCATTGTCAGCAGACTCGTGGCCTGGACATTTTGGATCATCGCATCGTGAATCTGCTTGAGGACCAGACCGTTGGTCACGGTGGCCTGCATAATATTTCCCGAGCGGGAAAGCTGACCAAGCGTGCCGGCGTTATCCTTAAGGCGCTTGTCCATCATGCCCAAAGTGTCGGCTGCAATAGCTGCGGCATTGGCGGCCCCGGCGATTTGTCCCTGTAACAGTTTCGCTTCTGAATCGGTGCCGTTGACTATCCGATTTGGGTCCTTCGCAATGTTACGGGCCATAATCGAAGCTGGCGCCCGAGCATCAAACATCTGCTCCTCCAGCTTATTGCTCGACGGGTAGTGATTTCCTTGGTTAAGTGAGCTTAGCAGTCCCGTGACAGCGAATGACGACGTTAGAATTGTCACCATTTCAATCGTGGTAGCGAGCGTCTCGATTGACCTCTCAAGGATCGCCGCATTGGAAAGCGCTGTTAAGGTCGCTTGTGTTTCTGTTACAGGGTCGCTGACGATAAATTGCGAACGGGCCTGTCCGTGAAGCAGAAGGGAAGCAGCAAGGGTCGTTACTGCAAGTTTGGCAAATTTCATGAATATTCCTCCGTCAGTCTTGAACTTCGTGGTACCGGGCCATGAACTTGTCGAGCCACCCACTTGGGGCGTCTCCGTGCTGGTTACGAAGCTGGTCGGCAAAGCGCACTGTGTTGGCCCGCCCCGAGAGTACGGCTACGTACTCGCGCATCTGCCCAAGATCGAATTCGCAAACAATACTCCCGCTATCGCGCTTGAGCAAAAACTTGCGGCTGCCGATTGCCATTCCCTGGCGGATTGCCTCGAACTCCTGCGCAGTGCACTTCAAGCCATCGACATACGCAGAGCGGTCCGCCGTCGGTGATGGGTAGAAAATTTTCGTCATACATTGCGCAACGAGACTAGCTCCGAGAGGCGATTCCAGAACGTGTTCAGGCTGCTGCGTTGCGAGTATCAACATGCCGTTGTTTTTGCGGACCGTGAGCAAGAACTTGTCGATAACGGCCGAGAATTGGGGGTTGAGTAGATAGAATCGAAATTCGTCGCAGCTCATGACGAACCGACGACCATCGACGATAGCGCCCACTCGATGCAGAAGGTATGCGGCGGCCGGTGCACAGACCTCCTCATATTCCAGGAGCTGCGTCATGTCGAAGCCCGTAATGGAGGCATCCAGCCTTACTTCGTCCACGTCGCCGTCAAAGGCCCATCCAAGCGCCCCCCCTCTACACCACCGCTGCAGCCGTGCTCCTGCGCCCTCGGAGGGGCTGTGCAATAGGAACTCGCGCAGGCCCGCAAGTGAGCGCATAGGGGGTTCGAACGAAAGCTGACGAACAATGCCGCGTTCCAGCCGACGGCTTTCCTCCGGCGAGATCGGACCACGGCCGTCACTCTCGATCAGGGCCATCAACCACTCGCGCAGAAAGTCCCGGGAGGCGGAGGTGTTGTCCAGTCCACGCAGAGGGGCCAAGCCGCTCGGAGCGCCTCTGCGCAACGCAAGATATGTCCCTCCCGTGGCTCGCACCAGCAGTTCACCACCCCGATCCTTGTCGAAGAAGACGATCGCACCATTGCGATCGACCAAGCTTTGCTCAAGCATCGCGAGGACAAAGGTCATCAGCGTCGTCTTGCCTTTGCCAACGGGCCCGAATATTGCCGTCATGCCGACGTCATTCTCATGGGGGATGTAGTCGAAAGAAGTTCCACCGTTTGTGCGAAAGCGCGCAACAGCATTGCCCCAGTGGCCGGAACTGGAACCGCTTGGGAAGTTCTCAAATGAGACGAGCCCGGCAAAATTGTGTGAGGTGATCGCCCCCGGGCGCGTGCGCCACCTGTTGTTCCCCGGAAGTTGGGACCAATATGCGGCCTCCATGCCGATGCCCTCTTGGACGATAACGGCGCCCGCGTCGGCCAGCCGTGCGCGGGCACTTGCTGCGCGATCTGCAAGGCTATTGAGGCTGTCGGCATAGACGCACAGGCTCAGATGATGCGAACCCATCACGAATTCGTTGCTTGCCAGTGCGTCCTCTGCCTCGGCAAGTTCATTGATCTGGGTGAGAGCCTTGTCGCCGGCACTCGTCATCTGGCTGGACTTAAGGCTTAGTTTGGCATGAGCTTGTGGGCGAGTGAGGAAGGAAAAGCTCTGGCTCAGGACAAGCGGGAAGTTGGCGGACAGCAAGGAATTTAGCATGCCCGGCCGCGTCGTCGCCGGATATTCACGGAACGAAAACAATGATCCGACGGAGCTATCCCCGGGCCTTCGAATCTCAAGCGCCCGCTTCCCGCAGATGACCTGGTCAGTGTAGATGGAGGCGCCAAGTGAGCCGGTAACCATCGGAACCGGAAGAAACCGGCAAGTCATCATGAGCCGAAGCGCCTCGCCGATTTCCGTGAAGAGCACGTTGCCTTTCTCACGAATGCCCAACCGGCGCAGACCGTAACCGCCGAGTGCGCCAGCAGTGATGTGCCAGAGGTCTTCCAGGCTCCGCATTTGGGTGGCTAGATCGTGCTCATTCCGTCTGCGGGACTTGGCAATCCGCAAGCCGATCTTGCCGATTGCGGTGCGGGGGGACACGATCAAAGTGAGGAAGTGATCGTTGCGAAAGAGCTTTCCCGACAGCACACGACGCTCGTAGGCCTCGCTCAGACTGCCAGCGAATGCACTTTGAAACTGGCGCGGCGCCGGCGCCGGCACATCGTTGTGTCTCACAAGATGAGCGTATATCGAGACATTGTCATCGGCGATGTTGCGCAAGAGAGTGTTGAACGCGCGGCAGCGCGAGTTGCGCATCTCAGCGTCTTCCAAATCAAAGGGCACACCGTTCACATGTGCCATGGCCATGATCGATCCGTCTTCCAGAAGGACAACCTGATCGCTTACGTGACCAACATACGGAAGGTAGATCTCGCCAGACCTCTCGGTCCGGCCGCTGGCGCCGAACATTACACCATTCCTCTTCCGCGTTTCGGCACTCTGATCGGATTGGCGCTGACGCTTGCGCCTCCCCAGACCGGCCCGTCCACGCTTCTGCCGGCCGTCTGCAAATAGAGCAGCACGACGCTTGCCGCGTTATAGTCACGCTCAACAACCAGCCGTGCTCCGAACCAGAGTGGCACGAGAACGATTTCGTAGAGCGGGTTCTGAAGGATAATGATAACAAGCCCAGCCAACATCATGAGCAATCCGGCCAGCGTCAGCGGCACCCCCAGAAACAGTGCGGGGCGCGTCGCCGCCACATAGAGGGTGCTCACTTCCAACCGGTCGCTCATCAGCCGCCGCCTATGAGCGCCTTGCCCAGGAAGCTGGCCCCGAACATGATGACGATCCCTCCAACGACACCCGCAACCAGGCCAAGTGAAGCACGACCGAACATCCAAGAGATACCGATGGCTACGAGCCCGAGCACGGCCAGTGATTGTCCAAAGGGGCCAAGTATGAACGTGCAGATATTCTGGACCATCTTGGCAGGATCCGTCCCTCCGGTCACCTGAGCCGCGGCTGGCCCGCTGTAGAAGACCGTCCACGCCGCGCCTGCAGCAGCGGCCGGTACATATTCAGCCGCCATGCGCAGCATGGAAAAAGGCGAAGGAACACGCGTTTTAAGCGCACGAAGTATCTTGAGTGGCGTCATCATTGCATCTCCATGTTTCAATCGAATACGAGTTTGTTCGGGTTCGCGGGTTCCCGTGCTTTCGCAGCCTGGCTGCCTGTCGGACCGGAGGGATCGGCCCCGGAGCGGTCTGGCTGATACGAGCCCCAAATGTCCCAAGAATCTTGGTTGGGCTGCTTCTTTCTATTGGCCTGTTGGCTCTGCTGGAGCAGAGGCGGCACGGCTTTCCGACCGGGTGCCTCAAGGTGCGGCACATCTCGAGCAGTCGGCTCCAGCGTTCGCTCAAGGAGACTTGAGATGTCCTTTGCGGCCGACTCGACCTTGCGTACATAACCGTTGGCGAAGCCACGCGTGACGTCGCCCGTGTTATAGGCCGAGATGGCACGGCGAAGCGCCAGTTGCTGTGCCACAGCAGTGGTGCCGCCGGCATACCGGCTTTCAAGCAAGTGGGCGGCAGCCGAAAGCGAGGCGCAGGGCTCGAAAGCCCTTTCCGGCGTAAGATTGAGCATGGCAAAGTTCTTGCTGTTTATCTGCATCAATCCAACATCGACAGAATGTTGTGCTTCGAGGCGTTCCTTGATGCCCCGCGTGGCTTCCAGGTGGTCTATCCAGCGAAGCTGCTCACCTGTGGTGTTGTCATGAGCCACCAGCGTGTCAAAGCCACTTTCAATCTTGGCAATCGCGGCGAGGGTGGACGGCGCAACCCAGGGAGCGCATTTGCGCGACAGGCTGCGGAACTCACGCGGGGAAAGTGGCGCGGGCTCGGCTGGGAGTGACATGGATGTCAACAGGACGACGGCCAGCGGCCAAGCTGCAATAAACATTCCCTATCACCTACCTTTCCAAGCCGCCGGACGGGTTCTGGCCCTGTCCGGCACGCGCTTATCGGGGAGGTTTGTTACTGTGTGATGTTCAAGTTCAGCTTTTCGGTTTCAATTGAAGCAAAGACCGTGTTCGTATCAGCGTGGGTAAGCATCTTGCGCATGCGTGGGTGGCGCGGGCCCGATCAGCCAGCGACATCCGGAGCGTCTTGGTACAATGACTCCTGTACAGGATTTTGCTCGTCCCGGCCGTCCGTTGCTCCTGGAGTGTGGGCCACGACTTTGGCGTCATGGATGGTACTTCTGTCAGCGCCAAGCCAAGGACAAAATGGGGAGCTTGGCGGGCTTGTTCAGGCTCGGGATCACCGTGGGGAATCGACTAAGGCGATAAAGCGGCCCAACTTTGCCGGTATGCTGCCGGTCCTTAAAGAGCAGCCATGCGCGGCCCTGCACACTCAGATCATTGCTTGAGACGCGAGCTCGTCCGCGAAGCTGGCTCGAAGGCGCAAATCCGCGGCGGCGAGGGTCAACTGGGAAGACGTGGCGGCGCAGCCCATCCTGGTGCGAGCCTCGTTCAGCTGTTCGGCCGCCGCCGCCAAAGGGTGGATCATGCACAGTTCAATCGGCAGATAACCGCACGTCATTGACGGAGTCCGACGGCGCAATGGACAAGCATAGTGACACGCTCAAGATGGAGGAGTTGCAGTAACTGAAATGTTAGCCCGGACGTTCACCGCAACCGGCTACCTGCCGGTCGCCGAACAGCATTTGAGGCCGCCGGCCACCTTGGACGAAGCCGGCTTGGCAGGAGACGCACTATTTTGCACAAGGCCGCTGCAGCGAATCACGGTCTTCTTCCGCCGACCGCCTCTCCGATCAAGCCAAACGCCGCGCTGCTCAACCATGTCCGAGCTGGATCCACGAGCCGGAGGATATCGAGATGATCCAGGTCCGCAAACTCCAGGATGACCAGGATGCAAGGGCATAGCAGGAAACTTGGCATCCATGAGGTCGAACTTGAGTGATATTGGCAGGCCTGCACCAACGGGGGAGCTCGAAGCGAAAAAGCGAAGGACCACACGGCAGGGTCATGTCGGCGCTTGGACCTGTCTGGTGGCCACGGGCTGCCTTGGTGCGGTCAATTCGCTGGGGATGAAAAGAACAGGACGAGCACGGCCTCACATTGGCCGCACGCAACGGCGAGTGGTATCAAGGAGCAGCTGTTCTGGGTCGGTGCCCCAGGGTTGCTCGGCAACAGGTTTAGACAAGGGGATTCAAGATTGAAGGTGTGCCGTTGAAACATGTTCTTGTCATTGACGATGATGCCGCAATGCGGCGCCTCATCGCCGAGTATCTCACGATGCATGCCCTGAAGGTAACCGCAGTCCACGATAGCAAGCAGTTTGACTATGTTCTTTCACGTGAGCCAGTCGATCTCGTGGTTGTTGACCTTAACCTAGGCCGGGAGGATGGACTTGCGATCGTCCGCAATCTGGCGACAAAATCGGATGTTCCTATCATAGTGATCAGCGGCGACCGGCTTGATGAGGCGGAAAAAGTGGTTGCACTGGAGCTCGGCGCAACCGATTTCATTCCCAAGCCTTTCGGGATGCGCGAATTCCTGGCCCGCATTCGAGTAGCGCTACGCCAGCGCATTTCTAGTCCGCGAACCAGAGAGCAGCGCTCATTTCGCTTTGGGGCCTGGAAGCTCAGCGTGAAGCAGCGGCGACTGATCTGTGCGGAGCGTGGCGAGGTCAAGCTTACCGCATGTGAGTTCAATCTCTTGATCGCATTTCTGGAGAACCCCCGCAACGTGCTATCCAGAGAACGGCTTTTGCTCGCGAGCCGTGTGCGTGGAGAAGAGGTGTACGATCGAAGTATCGATGTCCTAATCATGCGCTTGCGCCGAAAGCTGGAGGCTGATGCGGCCAACCCTCGCCTGGTCAAAACATCCCGTGGCGCAGGCTACTTCTTCAACGCTGACGTAGATGTTAGCTACGGAGGCACGTTGGCCGCGTGACAGTGAGCTATGCTGGAGATTGGGGTGACGAGGCTGATCAAGCCTTCCAACAGTACCAGCCTGATCAATTACGGCGAGAGCTACCGGTCCGGAGATCGCATCAGCCCCTCTCTGCATATGCACGCGGCCGCCTGAATTGCCGATTTCGCTCAGCTGCTGCTGAATGGCGACGGCTTGCGGCGCATTCAGGGCCCTCTGCGTCTCCGCTGGCCACAACAGCGCTGTGGGATGTTCATTGTTGGGACGACTCACTCGGGTGGCAGGTGGTTGCATGGTCAAGCTCATCCGGCGAAGGGCGGATCTGCTGTTGGCTGGCAGCCAGGACTGGGGGCGGCGGCCCGAACTCCGGCGTCCCAGAGCTTGCGAAAGCCTCCGACACGCTTCTGTTGAGGTCATCCCGTCCATCGGGCATCCTGGGTTGCTGAAAAAAGATGAGGCGGCTTGATGATCCTGCCCTCGCTGAAGCACCTCGCGAGACCCCCTGTTCCAGTCGCAGAAGCTCCTCTGGATTGGTTGGCGGCTCGTCAGCTCGACCATCGAACAGCGGCCGGGGCGCCTCGGACACGTGCTGCTCAAAGCCCACTCGCCGGGCTTTGCCCGCTTGCCCCTCTTCCAAGCCGGCGTCCTGCACCTGCGACAAAGCTGTTACACGGGATGGAGTTTTTCGCGGGGTCCACACCAGCCTCACATCAAACTGTATCGTCAAAGTCCTGCGCCAATTCACACAGCGGGTCATCGAGTTGAGATCCGGCGGAGAGCGCCTCCTCTGTTCCCGTCAAGGGCGCCGGCTCCGGGAGGGCGCCTGTCTGGCGTTCAAAGATGCGTTTCAGAATGCGATCCGAGAAGTAACGCACCTTCCTCAATTTTAATGGTGGCAGACCTTTGATGAGAACAATCTCGTAGTCGTCATCGAGCAGCCGAACCTGTTCGGGACGCAATAGCGGTGCACCTTGATGTGAATTCTGAATGGTCCAGTCGAACGTTCGCGCCTGGCTGTGGGAAATCGATTTGGCTTCAAACGTGTATTCACCGATGGCCTTGGAAATGTAGTTCGGAGTCTCGTCATCAGCCGTGGCCATGAACACTTGCAGTCCGGTATTGCTGAGAAAATTCTGCTTGCCAGCCTCTCCATAAGCCCCCGTCAGTGCCGAAAGGCTTTGGATGATGAGCATGAAACGCCCCTTGTAGCCCGCGATAGTCGTGATTGCGGTCTCGATCGCCTCCAGCTTACCCAGGTGCTTGAACTCATCGAGCAGGAAGAGAACCTCGTGCTTTTCATCCCGGCGGGCCAGCGACCGCTGCAGAATTGAAACGATTTGCTGAAAAAACAAGCGTATCAAAGGCGCGATCACCTCAAGGTCGTTCGGACCAACGCAAAGATAGATGCACGTTCTGCGACGGCGAAGATCATAGACCGAAAAGTCCGAGCGACTTGTGGCCGCCTTTACAGCGGGATCCGCCCACAGGTTGAGCCCGCCATCGCCGAGCACGGAAGTGTAGGAGGTTAGGATTTTCGTATCGTTCCCCGCCATGTCGTCGAAGATGCGTTGTGCCTCTTTGTTCTGAGTCTCCATGGCGAGTCGCGCGAAGAGCTTAAACTTCTCCCCCGGCTGGGCGAAGAGGTCGTAGACGGCGCCGATTGTTGGCGTGCCCCGCTCGATGCAGGCAAGGATTCCCGCGACAAAGATATCTCGCGCGCCGCTGACGAAACCTTCCGCGCCCTCCCCCTTGGCCGTAATCAGGTTTGCGGCCAAGCGGCGGGCCTCGGTGAATTGCTGCTGTGGAGGCAGCGCTATAAGATCCAACAGCGGATTGTAGCAGTTTGTGCGCCGCTCCGAATCCAGCGGCGCGAATTTAAACACGTCGTCACCTGCGGCTTTGCGCGCCCTCGAGGTGAGCTCAAAGAGCTCCCCCTTGACGTCCAGAGCTATCACCGAGCCTTTGAATGTAAGTAGCGTTGGAATGACTATGCCGACGCCCTTGCCAGCGCGGGTCGGTGCAACGATGAGGCTGTGAGGCTGCTCGCCATTGGTCAGGTAGTAGCCAGGCCAGAAAGGGCCACTTGTCTTCCCAAACACCGGCCCTGTCACGCCACGGTATCGTCGCAGATATCCCGTGCGTCGCATTTCATCCACTCGAGCCCAACGAGCCGTCCCGTGGTGTTCGAGCTTGCGGCGCAATACGATCTGCTGAATCAGCAAGACGACCGCGGACGTCGAGAGCACGATAGCCGCGCCCCGATAGAAAACGGGGGTTGCGAAACCCAAATAGAAGGGCGTTTCAAACCAAAAGGCACGGACATCAAACGCCATCAGAGCCTCGCCGCTGCCGCCGTGGCGGAAGGTTGCGTAAAGACTTGCCGCACAGAAGCCCACGGCGAGTGAGCACGCGATGCTAATGGCTATGTTGGGGGGCGTCGTTTTTGTTGAAAGCATTGTTCCATTGCCGGATTAGCCGTAGCTAATGCTGCGCGTGCTTCAGAGACCGAACCGGCGTCGCGCGATGTCGCCGCTCGACAGATCGATGCCGCAGTGGGTGGTGCGATGCTTGCAGCGCATCACCCGGCAGACGTGGTTTTTGAAAGTTACACTAAGCAGGTACGTCAACGGCCAGCGAATTGGAAACGGCAAGGCCGTAGACGGAATTCGGGAGAGAAAGCGTCACTGTACCATGGCCGAGACATCAACGGCCGGAGCGATCTCTGCTTCTGGTGGCCTCCATTAGGTCCTCTCGGGCGTGATTGTAGGCTTGGCTTATGGACCGCCCGACTTGAGCACCCCGCTGCAGCTGTTCATAGGAGGTTTGCGGGCCTACTGTATCACGGACTGCAGCCTCAATACCTGCTATGTGGCCGTCCAGATTCGCACTCCGTTCCTCTGCTGCATGCTGCGGCGGCGGCATGTGCGGCAAGATGTCTTGCATGCCGGGAAAAACTGAGTGAGCTTGGGCCTGTTGATTTGCGTCGAACTGGTGATACATGTTGAGAATAGCATTGGATGCCATGTTTCTGACATTGCCATCCGGATCAGAAGAAGCCAATCCAATGGCCTGATCAAGAATGCGAGATTTGTTTTCCTCAGTAAACTTACTGAAGTGTGGCGCAACGTAATAAGTTCCGAGAGCTTGCGACGGCGGATCCATGTTGCCAATGCGATTAACAATAGCATCTTGCAGCCCTGGCGTTAGGTAATTACCTAGATTACTGGCCGCTCCGACTTTCTGCAATGCTATGTCATCCGTGCTGTACCCCAATTCGGCTGTTAATGTCGCGGCCAGATTGATGGCTGATCGTCCAAGCCGATTGGTCCGCCTTTCAAATCTCGCGAGGTCAGTTTCTGGCCCGGGTTGAGTGCCCCGAACGGCTGTTCGCTCGTGCGTCCCGAGGCCTTTGAAGCCCCCAAGATTTCGCGCTGTATCGCGCGGGTTAGCGGTTACCAGCCGTTCTGCAACATCGCTCAATGGCCCCTCTGGAACGTCACGGAGGCTACTGCTCCCCACGCCTTGAGATGATCTTGCAGCTGCGCGTGCCCGTTTGTTATCGCGATCCATTGCTCGCCTCCAAAGTAGTTATTCTACCCAGAGGTTACCACCGAAGCTTGACCTGCTAAACCGATATGATGTTACAGTTGTAGTATGGCAAAGGGTTCCCAGCTCTGTGGGTCTGCCAAGTGCCCGTCCAAGCCGAAGAAAATACGATGAAGCTGGCATCAAATGCGATGTGAACTGCCCCGGGCTTTCCGGAGGCCGTTTCGTTTGAGTTACGCGGCTATGGCTGGTTCATCCAACATGGCGTAGTAGCGTTCCTCGGCTTCGGCCGGCGGGATGTTGCCGATGGGCTCCAGCAGCCGGCGATTGTTGAAGCAGTCGACCCATTCGAGCGTGGCGAACTCGACGGCCTCAAATGAGCGCCAGGGTCCGCGTCGATGGATCACCTCGGCCTTGTAAAGACCGTTGATCGTTTCGACGAGAGCATTATCGAAAGAGTCGCCGGCACTGCCCACCGAGGGTTCGACGCCGGCCTCCGCCAAGCGCTCGGTGTATCGAATGCTGACGTATTGGGCGGATTCAACCGGTCGTCGCGACACCAAGGGATTGGAGGTGGCAATGACGGTTCACCAACGCGCTTCGATCGGTGCACTCGAAAGAAGCTGGATTCGCCCGGGCGTCCGCCTGCCTGGCAGCGTGAGAATCGCTTCCGGTTCTGGCAAGCTATTGCCTTGGGACATTCGAGCGAGGAGGCCGCACTGGATGCCGGTACATCAACGCCTCTTGGTCCGCGCTGGTTTCGGAGTACAGGAGGGATGCCGCCAACGCATTTGGCGCCGTGGGCGAAGCCGCCTTCGGGGCGATATCTTTCTTTCGGGAGCGCGAGGATATTGCGCTTGAGCTTGCCAAGGGGATCGGCATCCGGGCCATTGCTCGTAAGCTAGGTCGGCCGCCGAGCACAATCTCGCGGGAGGTCAGGCGCAATGCCGCGACGCGTAGCGGCAATCTGGATTACCGGCCAGTGCCGCCCAATGGCACGCCGATCGTGAGTCCCGCCGGCCTCCTGGCAAGCTGGCGGTCAATCCGGCTCTGCGTGAATATGTTGAGGAGCGCTTGGCCGGCAAAGTCACCAACCCCAATGGCGCCTCATTCGAGGGCCCCAAGGTGGGTGTGGAAAAAACGACAGAGCCGGAGGTGGTCGGCAACCTGGAGCCCCGAGCAGATCGCTAAATCGGCTTCAGATCGATTACCCAGAGGATCAAACCATGCGGATCAGCCACGAGACGATCTATCAGTCCTTGTACATTCAAGGACGCGGAGCATTGCGCCGAGGACTGACCGCATGTCTGCGTTCAGGCCGAGCGTTGCGCGTACCGCCCGAACGCGCGTACCGCGCGAACGGGCCCGAGTTCGCAACAAGTCCTTCATTGGAGACGCCCTTATAATAAGCGACCGTCCGGCCGAAATTGCCGATCGGGCTGTCCCCGGACATTGGGAAGGCGACCTCATCCTTGGCCTCGGAAGCTAGGCGATCGGTACGCTCGTGGAACGAAGTTCACGCTTCACAATGCGTGCTTCACCTGCCGCGCATGCAATGGCTATCAGCAGAGCCTGCGCATCAAGAACGGTCCACCACTTGCCGGCCACGGCGTTGAAGCAGTCCGCAGAGCCATAGCCCGATCCATGGGCAAACTTCCCGAGCAACTGCGTCAGTCGCTGACTTGGGCCCATGGAGCGGAAATGGCGCAGCAGCCGACCTGCGCATCGACACCGGGCTCGAGATTTTCTTCTGCGATCCCCAAGCCCGTGGCAGCGAGACTCCAACGAAAACACCAACGGCTTGCTGAGACAGTACTTTCCAAAGGGCACGGATCTCAGTCGGCACACAGCCCGGGAACTGGACGCAGTCGCCCATGCTATCAACACAAGACCGCGCAAAACGCTCGGCTGGAAAACACCTGCCGAACTCCTCGACCAACTCCTTGGGGGACAGTATGATGCCGGTGTTGCGACGATCCGGTTGAATCCGCCTTGGCTGCCTCTATCGCTGTGATGGATGAGCCCGCCTCCCCGCACGGGCCGCCGATCATCGAGAGCCTGTTCCAGGGCATCGAGAACGAAGGCTGCATGCGCCGTCCGGCTCACCCGCCAGCCGAAGATCCGACGGGCATAGGTGTCGATGACAAAGGCGACATAGACGAAGCCCGTCCAGGTCGCGACGCAGGTGAAGTCGGAGACCCGCAGCATGTTCGGCGCGGAGCAGTGGAACTGGTGGTTGACGTGGTCGAGAGGGCAAGGTGCGGCCTTGTCGCTCACCGTAGTGCGGATCGGCGGACGATGCCTTCGAGGCTCATGGCCTTCATCAAGCGGGCAACCGTGCAGCGGGCGACGTCGAAGCCCTCGCGACGCAACCGCCGCCAGACCTTGCGAACGCCGTAGACGCGGAAGTTCGCCTCAAACCGTCGGACCTCATGCTTCGAGGCTGTATCCCATCTTGCCCGAGCCGACAGCCGGCAGGGGTCGACGCGCTTGGCGACATGGTCGTGGTAGGTCGACGGGGCGATCGGCAGCACCTTGCAGATCGGCTCAACCCCATGCGCCTTGCGGTGATCGTCGATGAACGCGATCGTGGCCTGAACCGGCGGTCGAGCTTCGCCTGGGCAAAATACGCGGAAGCCCTGCTCTCGTTGGCCTGCGAAGCTCGCGGCTCTCGCGTTCCAGAGCCTTCAGTTTCGTCGCAGCATCCGTGGGAACTCCGGCGCGCACGCCGCCGTCACGCTCGGCTTTCTTGCAGCCGATCTTGGCGGCGATCGATGAAACCGCCGCCCAGCGCGACGTATGCTCGCGTTCGTGATCCAGAACCAGCCGCACCGCGGGGGGTCCGGACCTCGGGAGAGAACTTGTTGGTCGCCTTGCTTGTCATGGTTCCACCTTCTCAGGAGTTGGAGCCTCCGATCAACCCGGGGCGGAACACAACAAGGGGCACGGATCAATCTGGGCGGAAACCCTAGAGAATCAGCCCTCAGAGCCTTTGGTAATAACCGACCCCTCGCACCTGTTTGGGCTGGGTGTACAAGTCAGGTTTTCATCAGGTTGGACGAGTATGTCTGGCAGCCAGAGCGCGACCACTTCCGTGCCCGCCCGCTCGTCTGGCAGACACACAAAGGAGAAAGATATGCCGTCAGCTACAAGCAGCGCCATCGTTTCCTGCCGCAGATCATCGCCCATCCGGTCTGGCCCTCCTTCAGGTCCCCTTGAGCCTGTGTCTCGTCGAGGAAATGGCCCGGGAGCGGGATCGTGGTTTCGTATGAGACAATCCGCCGGTGCGGCAACAAATGCGGTCCGCATCCGGAGCCATTACGTCGCGGCACTTGATATTGCAGTGCAGCAAAGGTAGAGGGCCGCCCCTTATCGGAGTGTCGTCCATGGTCCTTACCAATACCGGTAGCGAGGCAGAACCCGTCGAACAGTCGAGCCATCCGGCAATCGAACAGCAAAGCCCCAAGGTGCTGATGCTAGGCGCGCTCGGCGTTGTCTATGGCGATATTGGCACCAGCCCGATCTACGCGTTCCGTGAGGCGCTGGTGGCGTCGTCGGGCGGCAATGTCGCCGAGCGCGGCGATATCCTCGGCGTGCTGTCGCTGATCATCTGGTCGCTGACTATCATCGTCACCATCAAGTACATCATGTTCGTGCTGCGCGCCGATAACGGCGGCGAGGGCGGCGTGCTGTCGCTGATGGCGCTAGCGCGCGGCAGTTTCCCCAAGCGGTCGGCGGTGATCCTGGGCATCGGCATCGTCGGCGCCTCGCTGTTTTTCGGCGACGCGGTCATCACGCCCGCGATTTCGGTGCTGTCGGCTGTCGAGGGTATGAACGTCGTCACGCCGACCTTCCAGCCCTATGTGGTGCCGCTGACACTGGTCATCCTGGCCATGGTGTTCGCGGTGCAGCGCTTTGGCACCGGCGGGGTGGGATTGGTGTTCGGCCCGGTGACCGCCGTATGGTTCCTGGCAATTGGCCTTTCCGGTCTCAACCACATCATCGCCGATCCAGAAATCCTGTGGGCGGTGAGCCCGCACTACATCGTCGCCTTCCTGATCCATTCGCCCGACGTCGCTTTCGTGACCATCGGCGCCATCTTCCTCGCCGTCACCGGCGCCGAAGCACTCTATGCCGATCTCGGCCATTTCGGATGCAGGCCCATCGTGGTCGCCTGGCTGTGGATCGTGTTTCCCTGCCTGCTGCTCAACTATGCTGGGCAGGGCGCTTTCGTGCTGGCGAAGAACGGTCACGTCGGCCACCCATTCTTCGAGATGAACGAAGGCTGGACGCTGATCCCGATGGTGGTGCTGGCAACCGCCGCGACGGTTATCGCCAGCCAGGCGGTGATCTCCGGCGCCTTCTCGCTGACCAGGCAGGCGGTGCAGCTCAATATGCTGCCGCGTCTCGAAATCCTGCACACCTCGGAACGGCAGTCGGGCCAGATCTACATGCCACGTGTCAATCTGTTGCTGGCGCTGGCGGTGATGCTGCTGGTGGTCGGTTTCGGCGAATCGAGCAAGCTGGCCTCGGCCTATGGCATCTCGGTGACCGGCAACATGCTGGTGACGACGGTGCTGCTGTTCGTCGTCATGACGCGCATTTGGAAATGGCGCCTGTGGGTGGCGGTGGCGATGACGGCGGTGTTCGCCTTCATCGACATCGGCTTCTTTGCCTCCAACATCGTGAAGGTGTTCGAGGGCGGCTGGGCGTCGCTTGCGGTGGCCTTCACCATCGTTCTGGCGATGTGGACCTGGGTGCGCGGCAGCCGCTATCTGTTCGACAAGACCCGGCGCAACGAAATCCCGCTCGATTTCCTCGCCGGCAATCTGCTGAAGAAGAAGCCGCAGCTGGTGTCCGGCACCGCCGTGTTCCTGACCAGCGATCCGCAAAGCGCGCCGACAGCGCTGATGCACAGCCTGAAGCACTACAAGGTGCTGCACGAGCAGAACGTCATTCTGTCGGTGGTCACCGCACCGCAGCCGCTGGTGCCCGACAGCGAGCGGGTCAAGATGGAGACAGTCAACGAGCTGTTCATGCGGGTGACGCTGACCTTCGGCTATATGGAGCAGCCCAACATTCCGCGCGCGCTGGCGATCTGCCGCAAGCAGGGCTGGAAGTTCGACATCATGACGACGTCGTTCTTCCTGTCGCGGCGCTCGCTCAAGGCATCGCCCAATTCCGGCATGCCGGTGTGGCAGGACAAGCTGTTCATCGGGCTCGCCCGCTCGGCGGCCGATGCGACGGAGTATTTCCAGATCCCGACCGGACGTGTGGTCGAGATCGGCACGCAGGTGGCGATTTAGGGCATGCCGCGGTTGAGAAGAATCGGTGCTGTCACATTGAATGAGCGTTAAGGAAATTCAGGTAGCAGCGCGCCCGGCACTGTAAGTTTCAGCGGCTTGATGCAGCGATAGCTGGCCGGGACGGCTGTCACGCTGTGGCGACACACGCGATTTTGTTCAGATTTGCATGGGAGCGTTACGCAGGTCTCGATGTTGAGCCGATGACAGCGCATTGCAGGGAAAGTGAGCAGGTCGGCAATCGGATCATGGATGGAAACGAACCGCTGAAGCTGGCGTGCCGACTTGAAGCGTTTCATGATCCTTTGGCGTCGTCGGGTCGGCTGGTGCGAATTTTCCGCTCGATTATTCAGGCCTGTGTGCGACCGGTGTTCGACGCCGGGCATGAGGTCGCGCATGGCGGCATCATAGGATCGGAGCTTGTCGGTGATCATGATCCGTGGTGTCCGCCCTTGAGCTTTCAGCAACTTGCGCATCAGACGCTTTGCCGCCTTGGCATTTCGGCGGCTTTGTACCAGCACTTCGAGGACGAAGCCGTCCTGATCGACGGCACGCCAGAGCCACTGCTTCTTGCACTGATAGCCACGACACATTCGTCGAGATGCCATTTGTCGCCCAGGCAGCCGGCTGATATTGATCTCCTGGGCGAAATGCCGTCCGAATTTCTGCGCGCAGCTTCGAACGGTCTGATGCGTGACGATGATGCCGCGGGCCGCCAGCATGTCCTCAACCATGCGCAGGCTGAGCGGAAAGCGAAAGTAGAGCCATACCGCGTGCGCAATGATCTCGGGGGAAAGCGGTGGCGACCATAGAGCGGACCACGAGCAACTTCTGACATGGCCCAATGTAAGCACATCTTCATAAGCTGTCGGTTGACTTTACGGTGCCGCGCCAAGCGAGCAGCATCCGGCCGGCGGGGCCGACCCCGTCTCCCGGCCGTGAGCAGAACGGCATCACGCAGGGGCCGCTTCATCCTCGACGCGGCCAGCCTGCTTTGCCGTTACCGCCGCCGCCGAAAGCGCCAGGCGTTGCCGCCAGGCGCCGGTCCGCCGGCAGCGGTTCGTCTCCACCGATGATCCGATTGCCAACCAATTCCACTTTCCCCCATACCTGCGTAACGCCGCTATGCAAATCTGGACAAAATCGCGTATGTCGCCGCAGCATGACAGCCGTCCCGACCAGCTATCGCTGCATCAAGACGCTGATATCTTTACAGTGCCCGCACGCCTCTCGCGCGCCAACGGCCAGTCGGTGTCGCGAATTGAGGCGCGCTGAAGCCGTCCGGCTCAGCCGATCATGGCGCTTCGGTTGCCGGGTTCGAGGTCGTGGCCTCTGCCGCTGCGCGATTCTAGCAATTGCGCCTTGGAGAGCTCTGCTTCAGCCTCGGCGAGGCATGGCTCGGCTGCGGTTCTCTGCCGCAGAAGGTCCGATTGCGAATTCTTGACGTTGTCACGACGTAGGCGAGCGGCCTTGGCGAACGTCGGATAAGCGAAATGATTGACATCGGAGATGCCGCCCTTCGTTTCCTCGGCGTTTATCTGGAAGTCCAGTTCTCGCGCCATGCGTTCGAAATCGGCAATCATGATGTCTAGCTGGTGCAACTGTCGCCGCTTCTCATTCACCTGAAATTGCTTCAGTCGGACCAGATTACCTCGTGGCTTCATGACTCGGTACTCCGGTACCCATTTCGTCCAATCAAACCGCTCTCTCCCCTTGACGTTAGGCCTACAGCGACTCTCACGTTTTCTGCTGCGAGCGGAACCATATTTTCCAAAATCCTTGGCCGATGGCTATGAGTTCAATGCATCGACAAGCATGCGAGCGGGGGACTTAAGGGGCGGTAAAAAAAGGCGGAATAGGGCGATTTTCACAATGTCTGCATATGAACGCGTTGAGACCTGCGGCGGGCTTGACACACAAGCAATCGTCAAGATTTGCGACATGGACGCCGGGGGGCATGAATACGCCCGCCGTCAGCTACACGCCCCCCGATTTCCGCCGCCTATTATCGCCCACGCGCTCTGGCTTTATTTCCGGTTTCCGCTGAGCCTGCGCCTGGTTGAGGAAATGCTGCTGGAACGCGGCATCGTGGTTTCGTATGAGACAAGTCGCCGGTGGGGCATCTAAGTTCGGGCTGGACTGCGCTCGCTGCTTGCGCCGCAAGCCGCCGTGCCGGAATGATGTCTGGTACCTGAACGAAGTGGTCGTCACCATCGCCCGGCAAAAAGCTTTGGTTGTGGCGCGCCGTCGACCAGGATGGATATGTGCTGGACGAAATCGTGCAAAACCGCCGCAACACCAAGGCCGCCAAGCGCTTGCTGACGCGGCCGTTGAAGAAGCAGGGGCTCGCGCCGAAGCGCATGATCACCGACTAGCTGCGCTCGTATGGAGCGGCAAAGCGACAGGTGATGCCGGACGTCAAGCACCGGTCGCACAAGGGGTTGAACAACGGAGCGGAGAATTCCCATGTGCCGCCGCGAAAACGGGAGCGGATGATGCAGAGGTCCGATCGCCGGGAGGCCTGCAACGCTTCGTCTCGACCTTGTCAGCCCTCCGCAACCTCTTCGTCCCGCCCCAAACGTTCTGCTCTCGCCATACATGTTCATCGCCTCAGCGCGATGGCGCTGGTGATATCACGACGCGTTTGTACCGCTCGACCTACGCCACAGGTGCCGACGCTGTGACGAGCTTCGTCGGTCGCGTGTCGAGTGACGGCACCGGGGACAATTATCGTCGACCGCAGTCCATTGCCCAGACCAAGGCGCTTCTCGGCGTCGGCACGATGGCAAATCGCAGCGTCACGATCTCGGCCGCTGCCCCTTCTGGCGGCGTGGACGGTGATTTCTGGGTGCAGCCGTAATGGCCCTTTACGTCAAAGCCTCCGGGGTCTGGGGGGCGGCTAGCGCCGTATGGGTGAAAATCTCAAGCCTCTGGACCAAGGCTCGACAGGTCTATGTGCGCAGCTCGGGCGTCTGGGAGAAAATGTTCCCGATAGATCTGGTCTTCAATGGCACTCACGAAGACTCGACTGCCACGACCGTTTACACCCACACCAGAATTCCGCTTCTTGTCGCGCCACACGCTAATCGTCGTGTCATCGTGACAACTGACACCGAAAGTGCAGTGACCGTCAACAGTATGACGATTGGGGGTGTGGCTGCCACCCTTCTCGCTCAGGTGGAAAGCATCTTCAATTCTGGTGTGGTCTATCTGTCAGTGTGGTCGGCCCTCGTGCCAACCGGTACGACGGCAACGATCGTGACCACGTATAGTGAGAGCGTGTTCCGTGACTACATGTCGGTCTATACGACCACCAATTGGGATGGTGTGGTGGGCACTGTTGCCTCTGACAACAATTCAACGGGTGGCCTGACAACGACCGTCAGCATTGGTGCCCTGGGCGCAGCGATCGCAATTGCGGGCAACGCCACCAAAGGGGCATCGGCACTGCGACATGGACCGGGCTGACCCAACAGTTCTCAAACACACCAGTCACGAATAGAAACCACAGCGGAGCAATGGCAATAGCTACCGCCGCCCAAGCTGCTCTCACCGTAACCTGTGCCTACAGCACTACTCCAGCACTTGTCGCACTGCTGGTGGTTCCGCGGTGCGCAACTCCTGACTGGCGACGGCGTCGGCGACATGCCTTACGGACTCGTATTGCCAGAGCTTGTAATCGTCGACAAACCAGCCAAGTCGGCTCTCGATCGCCGTAGCAAGCTCGTTATAGTCGAGGCTGTCGAGGCCGAGATCCCGCATTCTGGTTGTCATCGACACCTCTACTTTTTCGGCAACTAGAGCGTTGAGGGTTTTGAGAACCAGTTGTTCAATTTCAAGTAATGTCATCACTAATACAGCCTTTTGCTTGCAGATTCAGGTAATGCAACCCTGATCGGGGCGCAACCCCCAAAACCAGGTGTGCCGTTGAAACATGTTCTTGTCATTGACGATGATGCCGCAATGCGGCGCCTCATCGCCGAGTATCTCACGATGCATGCCCTGAAGGTAACCGCAGTCCACGATAGCAAGCAGTTTGACTATGTTCTTTCACGTGAGCCAGTCGATCTCGTGGTTGTTGACCTTAACCTAGGCCGGGAGGATGGACTTGCGATCGTCCGCAATCTGGCGACAAAATCGGATGTTCCTATCATAGTGATCAGCGGCGACCGGCTTGATGAGGCGGAAAAAGTGGTTGCACTGGAGCTCGGCGCAACCGATTTCATTCCCAAGCCTTTCGGGATGCGCGAATTCCTGGCCCGCAT
Source organism: Mesorhizobium sp. P160219 (assembly GCF_057786095.1). Taxonomy (NCBI): domain Bacteria; kingdom Pseudomonadati; phylum Pseudomonadota; class Alphaproteobacteria; order Hyphomicrobiales; family Phyllobacteriaceae; genus Mesorhizobium; species Mesorhizobium sp. P160219. The sequence goes on along the minus strand of NZ_JBYNWG010000001.1, from coordinate 2,009,354 downwards.
TCGAGTAGCGCTACGCCAGCGCATTTCTAGTCCGCGAACCAGAGAGCAGCGCTCATTTCGCTTTGGGGCCTGGAAGCTCAGCGTGAAGCAGCGGCGACTGATCTGTGCGGAGCGTGGCGAGGTCAAGCTTACCGCATGTGAGTTCAATCTCTTGATCGCATTTCTGGAGAACCCCCGCAACGTGCTATCCAGAGAACGGCTTTTGCTCGCGAGCCGTGTGCGTGGAGAAGAGGTGTACGATCGAAGTATCGATGTCCTAATCATGCGCTTGCGCCGAAAGCTGGAGGCTGATGCGGCCAACCCTCGCCTGGTCAAAACATCCCGTGGCGCAGGCTACTTCTTCAACGCTGACGTAGATGTTAGCTACGGAGGCACGTTGGCCGCGTGACAGTGAGCTATGCTGGAGATTGGGGTGACGAGGCTGATCAAGCCTTCCAACAGTACCAGCCTGATCAATTACGGCGAGAGCTACCGGTCCGGAGATCGCATCAGCGCCTCTGTCGTCAAGAGAGCTGTTCTGCTTGACCCCAGCCATGGAGCTCAACGCCCCGCGTCGGAGCGCTCCCTGCTTCTGAAGGAAGCCACTAGGTCCGCTCGGGCTTGATCGGAGGCTTGGCTGATGGACGTCGTGGTTGCTTCGCTCAGTTGCCGCCCCATGGCGCGGCTTTGCGGATTATCAGTCCTCTGCCTCTTCGCCGGTCTCAACAGCGCTGTGGAATGTTCATTGTTTATGATGACGCCCCCGCTGTTCACGAGGTTGCTCCTGTCAAGTGTACTCGTCAGTCCGTCCTGGGCCTCGCGCTTCTTGCCCAAGTGCCGTTCAAACGGCGCTGGCGCGACTTGTTGAGCTCGAGAGATGGGTCCCTGCTCTCCTGCGTGGCCATGAGCTTGTGCCGCGGTCTGCGCAGCGGCGTCCCCAATGGCACGAGCCTCCATGCCGACTGCGTCTTCCGGACGAGCAGCAAGGGCAATTTCGCGCCCGAGTGCGAACTTCCGGACATGAGTTAGTGCACTGATTTCAGCGGTTTTCATATAGCGCTTGGCATCTTCATCCAGCGACCGCTCGTGAAGCCGATCCGCAATCCCCGGCTTTTTGTTTTCAACCAGGCATTGACTGAAACGTCTAAGAGCAGACCCATAGACCTCAACGGTACGGGGTTTCGGCCCGGTCGGCGCTGCCTCGTACGCTTTGATGAGAGCCGCTGTGTACTCTCTGATGAGCACGGCGTCGGCAGGGTGGGGATTCAGGGCCGGGCGGCCCACCACTGGCGCTCCGCCCGCCCACGTCTTGAGACGACCCAGTGACCCAGCCACGGCCGAGGGGCCGCCACCCCAGATCTCGTACTCCTTGCGATCCCGATCCAGCGACTCCTCGTGAAGCCGATCCGCAATCCCCGGCTTGTTATTTTCAACGAGCCAATGACCAAAGCCGAAAAGAATATCTACATGGCGCTTGACCGTGATCTCCCCGACCTTACCGGCATAGAGTGCTGACCTCAGCCCTTCGACAAGGGTCGCATCGTTGGAATAAAGAGGACCCTTGTCGGGACCGGAGACCACTTTTGGGCGATCTGGCTGCACCGCCGCCGGCACAGAACGAGCATGGTCACGCAACTCGGACGGTGCGGGGGGATTCAGATCAACCACTGACGAATCCGGCGCATGATGATGGCGCGCCGTTGAGTGACCCGGCTGCAGCACCGAGGCACCCAGCATCGACCCACTGCCTCCGGCGTACGGCGCCGCGGCGTGTTCTTGTCCGCTCCCTTGCATCATGGGCTGCGCTTCCCATGGCAATGCACCCACTTGATGGGTGGGGGCCTGCATCAGCACGCGAGCGCCTGAATTGCCGATCTCGCTCAGCTGCGGCTCAGTGGCAACGTCCTGCAGACGACTGTTCGGGGTCCTTTGCCTCTTCGCTGGTCTCAACTCCGCTGTATCATGCTCACGGTTGATGAGGACCTCCTCGCTTGGTAGCTGGTTGCTCCTGTCCTGTGCTGCGATCCGCTCGTCCGGCGCGCGCTGGTCGCCGTCGCGCCAGCTCAGGGGACGAAAGGACCCTGCGGGATCCGAGGCTTGGTGATGGGGCCCAGTTGGCACGAAAGACGATGCCAGTACAGCGTCGTCTTCATTAGCTTTCCCAGGGGGGAGATACTCTGGCCAACTGTATTCCTCCTGCGGCCCGCTGTGCTGCGCAGCGGCGTCCCCCTTGCTCTCAAGACTTTGAAATTTAAATGGGTCCCCGGGAGCAACGTCTGGCGCTGACTGGCCGAGCCGCTTGATCTGCTGGTGAAACGTCCCAACGGGGCTTTCCTTAACCGCGTCTCGGGCCTGTCGGTCCATGAGTTCAAAGTTCGTGAGATTATTTGCCGTTCCGAATGTATCGTCACCCCTGAGGCGGGTTTGTAGTGCCTGCCGATTGACGACGAGGTTGTTGAGGTTCAGGTCATCTGGCTGCGATTGCAATCGCCCAACCAGCGCCCGCGTGCCGTCCACCACGTAAACTCCGCAATCCACCACGTTGCTCTGCTGGGCGATGCGGGATACGCCCACGCGGGTCTCCAGGCTGGCGCCCAGATTTTCTGCGAGCTCTTTTGCAAGCGGGTCATGCCATCCGTTGTAGGAGTCATAATGATAGGCAACCGGCCGTTCCCGGTCGCTGCGATCAACGAACAGCAGCGACCAATGTTTGCCGCGCTCCTCACGAGTCTTACCGGCATCGCTCACTGGCACGAACAGGAAGTCGGCTGTGTCGTTGCCGTTCTTATGGACGATGCGCTGGAATGCGCTTAGCATGACGCTCTTGGAGCCCAAGCGCAGATGATAATTGGCTACGAGGGGATCCACGAACCGCGTCCGGGCGGCGAGATCTGGATTGTTCCCCTGCAACTCCTGCTCCAGGAGTTGGTAATCCCTCTGGATATGTTCGTCGCCTAGCCATTCCAATGCGCCGAGCACCCGCCCGTCTTTAGCTTTCCCAGGGGGCCTCTCTGGCCGACCCAATGCCTCCTGCGGCCCGCTGCGCTGCGCAGCGGCGTCCCCAATGGCACGAGCCTCCATGCCGACTGCGTCTTCCGGACGAGCAGCAAGGGCAATTTCGCGCCCGGGTGCGAACTTCCGGAGATGAGCTAGTGCACTGATCCTCCGGTTAGCACCGGAGTTCACATAGCGCTTGGCATCTTCATCCAGCGACCCCTCGTGAAGCCGATCCGCAATCCCCGGCTTTTTGTTTTCATGCAGGTATTCACTGAAACGTATAAGAGTAGATCCATAGACCTGAATGGTACCGCGATTCGGCCCGGTCGCAGGCGCTTCTTTGTACTCTTTGATGAGAGCCGCTGTGTAATCTCTGATGAGCGCGGCGTCGGCAGGGTAGGGATTCCGGACAGGGCGGTCGACCACTGGCGCTCCGCCCGCCAACGTCTTGAGACGACCCAGTGCTCTAGCCACGATCGAGGGGCCACCCCTGCTCTCGTACTCCGAGGGGCCACCCCTGCTCTCGTACTCCTTGCGATCCTGATCCAGCGACAATTCGTCAAGCCGAGCAGCAAATCCCGGCCTGTTATTGTCAAAGAGCCAACGACCAAAGCCGAGAAGAGAATTTACATGGCGCTTGACCGTGCTCTCCTTGACCTTACCCGCGTAAGCTGACCTCAGCCCTTCGACAACGGTCGCATCGTTGGAATAGAGGGGACCCTTGTCGCGACCGGAGACCCCTATTGGAGGATCTGGCTGCACCGCCGCCGGCACAGAACGAGCATGGTCACGCAACTCGGACGGTGCGGGGGGATTCAGATCAACCACTGACGAATCCGGCGCATGATGATGGCGCGCCGTTGAGTGACCCGGCTGCAGCACCGAGGCACCCAGCATCGACCCACTGCCTCCGGCGTACGGCGCCGCGGCGTGTTCTTGTCCGCTCCCTTGCATCATGGGCTGCGCTTCCCATGGCAATGCACCCACTTGATGGGTGGGGGCCTGCATCAGCACGCGAGCGCCTGAATTGCCGATCTCGCTCAGCTGCGGCTCAGTGGCAACGTCCTGCAGACGACTGTTCGGGGTCCTTTGCCTCTTCGCTGGTCTCAACTCCGCTGTATCATGCTCACGGTTGATGAGGACCTCCTCGCTTGGTAGCTGGTTGCTCCTGTCCTGTGCTGCGATCCGCTCGTCCGGCGCGCGCTGGTCGCCGTCGCGCCAGATCAGGGGACGAAAGGACCCTGCGGGATCCGAGGCTTGGTGATGGGGCCCAGTTGGCACGAAAGGCAATGGCAGAACAGCGTCGTCTTCATTAGCTTTCCCAGGGAGCTCGCGCCCGAGTTCGGACTTCCGGAGATGAGCTAGTGCACTGATCCCACCGGAGTTGTTATAGCGCTTGGCATCTTCATCCAGCGACCCCTCGTGAAGCCGAGCCGCAATCCCCGGCTTTTTGTTTTCAACCAGGTATTCACTGAAACGTCTAGGAGCAGATCCATAGGTCTGAATGGTAGCGGGATTCGGCCCGGTCGGCGCTGCCTTGTACTCTTTGATGGGAGCCGCTGTGTAATCTCTGATGAGCGCGGCGTCGGCAGGGTCGGGATTATTCAGGACAGCGGCGCGGTCCAGCACTGGCGCTCCGCCCGCCCACGTCTTGAGATGACCCACTGCTCTAGCCACGTCCGAGGAGCCACTCTTGCTCTCGTACTCCTTGAGATCCGGATCCAGCGACTCCTCGTGAAGCCGAGCAGCAAATCCCGGCCTGTTATTATCAAAGAGCCAACGACCAAAGCCGAGAAGAGAATTTACATGGCGCTTGACCGTGCTCTCCAATGCTGACCTCAGCCCTTCGACAATGGTCGCATCGTTGGAATAGAGAGGACCCTTGTCGCGACCGGAGACCCCTATTGGAGGATCTGGCTGCACCGCCGGCGGCACAGAACGAGCAGGGTCACGCAACTCGGACGGTGCGGGGGGATTCAGATCAACCACTGACGAATCCGGCGCATCATGATGGCGCGCCGTTGAGTGACCCGGCTGCAGCACCGAGGCACCTAGCCTCGACCCACTGTCTCCGGCGTAGGGCGCCGCGGCGTGTTCTTGTCCGCTCCCTTGCACCATGAGTTGCGCCTCCCATGGCGATGTATCCACTTGAGGGCCGGGATCATGCACTGGTTCGTCCATTTGCTTTTGCAACCGAGCCCACCTTTCGGCCACCGCGGCCTCGCCAACCGCGGAGGGCGTCTCCTCAGCCCTGGCGAACGCTGGCCCGGCAGGCGCCGCCGGCACAGAACGAGCATGGTCACGCAACTCGAACGGTGCGGGGGGATTCAGATCAACCACTGACGAATCGCGCGCCGTTGAGTGACCCGGCTGCAGCACCGAGGCACCCAGCATCGACCCACTGCCTCCGGCGTAGGGCGCCGCGGCGTGTTCTTGTCCGCTCCCTTGCGTCATGAGTTGCGCCTCCCATGGCGATCGTAGAAGGTCCGCGTGCGGAATCGAGTCGAAATATCCCGACAAATCAGCGTCGACCTTCTGCTTTTGCAACCGAGCCCACCTTTCGGCCACCGCGGCCTCGCCAACCGCGGAGGACGTCTCCTCAGCCCTGGCGAACGCTGGCCCGGCAGGCGCCGGCGGCACAGAACGAGCAGGGTCACGCAACTCGGACGGTGAGGGGGGATTCAGATCAACCACTGACGAATCCGGCGCATGATGATGGCGCGCCGTTGAGTGATCCGGCTGCAGCACCGAGGCCCCCAGCATCGACCCACTGCCTCCGGCGTAGGGCGCCGCGGCGTGTTCTTGTCCGCTCCCTTGCACCATGAGTTGCGCCTCCCATGGCGATGTATCCACTTGAGGGCCGGGATCATGCACTGGTTCGTCCATTTGCTTTTGCAACCGAGCCCACCTTGCGGCCTCCGCGGCCTCGCCAACCGCGGAGGGCGTCTCCTCAGCCCTGGCGAACGCTGGCCCGGCAGGCGCCGCCGGCACAGAACGAGCATGGTCACGCAACTCGAACGGTGCGGGGGGATTCAGATCAACCACTGACGAATCGCGCGCCGTTGAGTGACCCGGCTGCAGCACCGAGGCACCCAGCATCGACCCACTGCCTCCGGTATGCGGTGCCAGGTGCTCGTCCCCCAGCATCATGGGCTGCGCCTCCCATGCCAATGCACCCACTTGATGGGTGGGGGCCTGCATCAGCACGCGAGCGCCTGAATTGCCGATCTCGCTCAGCTGCTTAGCTTTCCCAGGGGGCTTCTCTGGCCGACCCAATGCCTTCTGCGGCCCGCTGTGCTGCGCAGCGGCGTCCCCAATGGCACGAGCCTCCATGCCGACTGCGTCTTCCGGACGAGCAGCAAGGGCAATTTCGCGCCCGAGTGCGGCGTACGGCGGGAACTTCCGGAGATGAGCTAGTGCACTGATCCACCGGTTACCACTGGAGTCCAAATAACGCCTGGCATCTTCATCCAGCGACCCCTCGTAAAGCCGAGCCGCAATCCCCGGCCTGTTGTTTTCATGCAGGTATTGACTGAAACGTCTAAGAGTAGCCGCATAGTCCTGAGTGGTTTTGGGATTCGGCCCGGTCGCAGGCGCTCCCTTGTACTCTTTGATGAGAGCCGCTTTGTACTCTTTGATGAGCACGGCGTCGGCAGGGTCGGGATTCAGGGCAGCGCGGCCCACCATTGGCGCTCCGCCCGCCGACTCTTTGAGACGACCCAGTGCTCTAGCCACGTTCGAGGAGCCACTCTCGCGCTGGTACTCCTTGAGATCCTGATCCAGCAACGGATCGTCAAGCCGAGTAGCAAATCCCGGCTTGTTATTATCAAAGAGCCAACGACCAAAGCCGAGAAGAGAATTTACATGGTCCGTGACCGTGCGCTCCCCGACCTTACCGGCATAGAGTGCTGACCGCAGCCCTTCGACAACGGTCGCATCGTTGGAATAAAGAGGACGCTTGTCGCGACCGGAGACCACTACTGGAGGATCTGGCTGCACCGCCGCCGGCACGGGGGAACGAGCATGGTCACGCAACTCGAACGGTGCGGGGGGATTCAGATCAACCACTGACGAATCCGGCGCATGATGATGGCGTGTTTCCCCGGGAACAACGTCCCGTACGAACACCGAGTCTGGGTTGCCTTGGTCCGGCGCGACTGGAGCCAGGGCTCTGTCGTGCAACGCTCGCGCTGACTGGCCGAGCCGCTTGATCCGCTGGTGAAACGTCCCAACGGGGCTTTCCTTAACCGCGTCTCGCGCCTGTCGGTCCATGAGTTCAAAGTTCGTGAGATAATTTGCCGTTCCAGATGTATCGTCACCCATGAGTCGGGTTTGTAGTGCCTGCCGATTGACGACGAGGTTGTTGAGGTTCAGGTCTGGCAGGTCTGGCAGGTCTGGCTGCGATTGCAATCGCCCAACCAGCGCCCGCGTGCCGTCCACCACGTAGACTCCGCAATCCCACTCGTTGCTCTGCTGGGCGATGCGGGGTAAGTCCACGCGGGTCTCCAGGCTGGCGCCCAGCCTTTCTGCGAGGTGTTTTGCAAGCTTGTCATGCCATCCGCTGACGGAGTCATAATGATAGGCAACCGGCCGTTCCCGGTCGCTGCGATCAACGAACAGCAGCGACCAATGTTTGCCGCGCTCCGCAAGAGTCTTACCGCCATCGCTCACTGGCACGAACAGGAAGTCGGCTGTGTCGTTACCGTTCTGATTATGGACGATGCGCTGGAATGCGCTTAGCTTGTCGCTCTCGGAGCCCAAGCGCAGATGATAATTGGCTACGAGGGGATCCACGAACCGCGTCCGGGCGGCGAGTTCTGGATTGTTCCCCTGCAACTCCTGCTCCAGGAGCTGGTAATCCCTGTGGATATGTTCGTCGCCTAGCAATTGCAATGCGCCGAGCACCCGCCCGCTGGGGTCGCCGAAAACACCAAAAAACCCTTCGACCGCGGGGGACATCCCCTCAGGAAAGAGCTCTGGCGAGGCGGAATTCCCCGCCCGCAAGCTGGGCGGAGCGAATTCCGGTGGCCTCAGTGGCACCTCCTCGCTTGGTAGCAGGTTGCTCCTGTCCTGTGCAGCGATCCGCTCGTCCGGCGCGCGCTGGTCGCCGTCGCGCCAGATCAGGGGACGAAAGGACTCTGCGGGATCCGAGGCTTGGTGATGGTGCCCAGTTGGTACGAAAGACGATGGCAGAACAGCGGCGTCTTCATTAGCTTCCCCAGGGAGCTTCTCTGGCCGACCCAATGCCTTCTGCGGCCCGCTGTGCTGCGCAGCGGCGTCCCCAATGGCACGAGCCTCCATGCCGAGTGCGTCTTCCGGACGAGCAGCAAGGGCAATTTCGCGCCCGAGTGCGGCGGACGGCAGGAACTTCCGGAGTTGAGCTAGTGCAATGATCCTCCGGTCACCACTGGAGGCCTTATAGCGCTTGGCATCTTCATCCAGCGACTCCTCGTGAAGCCGAGCCGCAATCCCCGGCTTGTTGTTTTCAACCAGGTATTCACTGAAACGTCTAAGAGTAGCTCCATAGTCGTGAATGGTTTGGCGATTCGGCCCGGTCGCAGGCGCTCCCTTGTACTCTTTGATGAGAGCCGCTTTGTACTCTTTGATGAGCACGGCGTCGGCAGGGTCGGGATTCAGGACAGCGCGGCCCACCATTGGCACTCCGCCCGCCGACTCTCTGAGACGACGCAGTGCCACAGCCACAGTCGAGGAGCCACCACTGCTCTCGTACTCCTTGAGATCTTCATCCAGCGACTCCTCGTGAAGCCGAGCAGCAAATCCCGGCTTGTTATTTTTAAAGAGCCAACGACCAAAGCCGTAAAGAGAATTTACATGGCGCTTGACCGTTTCCTCCTTGGCCTTACCCGCGTAGAGTGACCTCAGCCCTTCGACAACGGTCGCATCGTTGGAATAAAGAGGACGCTTGCAGCCGCGACCGTCGGAGACCACTACTGGAGGATCTGGCTGCACCGCCGCCGGCACGGGGGAACGAGCATGGTCACGCAACTCGAACGGTGCGGAAGGATTCAGATCACCCACTGACGAATCCGGCGCATGATGATGGCGCGCCGTTGAGTGACCCGGCTGCAGCACCGAGGCACCTAGCATCGACCCACTGCCTCCGGCGTACGGCGCCGCGGCGTGTTCTTGTCCGCTCCCTTGCATCATGGGCTGCGCTTCCCATGGGGCCGCGCCTTCGATGAGGCTCAGGTCTCCGTGAGACGGATGAGGATGGAACGGGTCTGGCAGAGCCGGAACGCCGGGGGCGGGAATTTGGGCAGCGGCTTGGCGCGCCTCGCCCGAGCGCTGCTCAAAGCCCTCTTGCCCGGCCTGTGCCGCTTGCTCTTGAGATGCCGGGGGCTGCACCTGCCGCCAACCTGTTACATTGGATCGGTCAAATTTGTGCCGGTTCACGCTAGCCTCACGTCCACAGATCAGCTGAGCAACCTACTCGGGCATACTTACGAGAAGCTGACGAGGTCCGCGGTCCCGGAGCGGGTAGGCCTAATTTTCTGCGCGCCGATTGCGCTGGCGCGACGTAGCCCAGCCTTTTGCCAGCTCGGCAGCTACGGCTCGCAAAGAGCGTCGTAAGGCTTGCGGAGCCGCCCCTCAGCTCCCGTCGAGGAGCAATCCACAATTCACATATTTGGAGATGGCTCGCTGGTTTACCGGTCTGCGAGCCCTGCAAGCCCATGCTTCAGATGCCGCCCGTGCAGCGGTATTTCATTTCGAGGTAGTCCTCGAGGCAGTGGCGGGAACCCTGCGTCAGCGGGAGCGTCAGCTACATAGTCGATAACACGCGCTTTTTACCTCGGTCTCGGCTCGCAACGATGGATTGCTAACGGCGAACTCATGCTGGTCGGCAAGGCGATACTGGCTGGAGCATCAACTCGGCCGACGAGAGTGGCCACACCATCCTAGACAGGATCGGCCGATATGCCCGGCATCGCCGCTCTGCAAAAAGCACAGCGGGCATCCAGACGTTGCCGGGTTGACTATGGGTGTCCGAACCGCGAAAAGAGGCCGCTCTTTATGAGTGGCGTGCGCTGGCAGTCTAACCCCAAGCCCCCCGCCCGGGCTGCCGGCGCGCTTCTAGGAACATCGAGGTAGATGACGAGACTCCGAACTACATTTCCAAAGCTATCGGTGGATTCACATTTCAAGCCCAATCGATTTCCTACAGCCAGGCGCGAACGTTCGATTGGAACATTCAGAATTCACATCAAGGTGCACCGCTATTGCGTCCCGAACAGGTTCGGCTGCTCGATGACGACTACGAGATTGTTCTCATCAAAGGTCTGCCACCATTAAAATTGAGGAAGGTGCGATATTTTCGGATCGCATTCTGAAACGCATCTTTGAAAGCCAGACAGGCGCCCTCCCGGAGCCGGCGCCCTTGACGGGAGCAGAGGAGGCGCTCTCCGCAGAATCTCAACTCGATGACCCGCTGTGTGAATTGGCGCAGGACTTTGACGATACAGTTTGATGTGAGGCTAGTATGAACCCGCGAAATAGTAATCCATCCCGTGTAACAGCTTTGTCGCAGGTGCAGGACGCCGGCTTGGAAGACGGGCAAGCGGTCCAGGCCCGGCGAGTGGGCTTTGAGCAGCACGTGTCCGAGGCGCTCCGGCCGCTGTTCGATGGTCGAGCTGACGAGCCGCCTACCGGTCCAGATGAGCTTCTGCGACTGGAAAAGGGGTTTCGCGAGGTGCTTCAGCGAGGGCAGGATCATCAAGCCGCCTCGTCTTTTTTCAGCGATCCAAGGATGCCCGCTGGACGGGATGACCCCAAGGGAAGCGTGTCGGACGCTTTCGCAGCAGCCGGCTCTAGGCACGCCGGAGTTGAGGCCGCCGCCCCTCCAGTGTTAGCTGCCAGCCAACAGCAGATCCGGCCCTCGCCAGTTGCGTTTGACCGACCGGTATCATCCTCGGCTGCTGCAGGCGTGCGCTTGTATGCCCCTTCGATGATCTCTCGGAAGACCAGTTCCGAAAACTGCGATCAGTTGCCCGCCTTGTGCTGCCGCCTCGCCGTCGAGGTCGAAACGCCCGCGAATCAATGGAACGTCAGCGGGCCATGGGGGCAGAGTGCAACGGCGTCTACACCGCCTATTTGAGGGGAGAGGTACACTTGGCTTTCCTGTTCCAGCAGCATCCGGCCGCACACCGACGCGATGGGGAGCTAGAATTAAAATCGGACCTTCGCAAGGCACGCACCGCGGATCAAACGCCGTTCGTTTGGGAAAAATGGCTCAGTACCGACAAAGCTTCTGTAATGGCCCTAGTGGCCTCGGTCGCGCTCTTGGTCGCGATACAGTGGCAAGACCCCCAGATCAACGAGGCGGTCCTAAGCGAACTGCGGACGATTCAGATCAACTACGCATTGCTCCAGCGAGACGTCGCCCGCGCAGACATGGTATTGGACTTCCGTTCCGTTGCTTCTACCGGGCAAGCATTAAAAAGGAACCTTCAAAACTACCAACGCCTTGTTGAGATCTCGCCCAATGAGAGCTCCGGGGTGCACTCCAGGTTGGTTGCACAGCTCAAAAATTCCCTCGAAAACACAGAAGCTGCCATCTCGGCCTCGGCCGCGCAAAATGAGCTTCTGCAAAGCTCTCTGGTACGCTTTGCTCGCTCGGCTAATCGCCTTCGGGGGGGGGTGTCGAACAGGCCTGAATTTTCCAATCTGATCCTTCAATTTTCGGCCAGACCGGGATTCAGCCTCGCATTACAAATCGATCAGTCTCTCCGCCGACTTCCTCCTAGCCAGGACCAAGTCACGGAGGATGTTGCCCGCGAGGGCCGCGCTATCCTGTCCTCAATGTTGAGGTTGGACCGCGCTGTCAATCGGATCCCATCCTTCGACACGTTCGCCAAGGCTGCCGAATTGGAGCGAGAACATCTGAAAGCCTACAGCTTCGCCAGCGCGCAAGCGCAGCGTACACGACTTTTCTTTGGCTTGGTGTCCATATGCCTCTGCTTGTTTGCGACCATTCGAGCCTCCACGCTGCATGTGCGGACGAACCGGGTGGAAAGGCGGTTAGAGCTTGAAGCGGCGATGAGTGAGATCGAAGCTTGTTTCATCGACAGTCAAGCAACGAAGGCTTCGCGGCGCTTCTCCACCGAAGCAGCGCTTAGACTCATTCAATGCGTTTTCGATGCAGATCAATGCGCGCTTGCTCTGGTGGATCCGAGTATCAGCAGGAATACCGAGTACTTTGTCGCGAACAAGCGCATGCGCGTCTGGAACGCCACGCTAATCCATGAAGTCGTCTCACTTGTACACCCGGAACAGCCAGTGTTTCGCGTCGTTCCGGCGTCGGAAGTGGTTCGGACTGCCGTAGGCACTACCGGTGTTTGTCAAATTGTTGGTTGCAGGGCCTCCGATCAGCAGGCTGCCGTTTGTATCCTTGTTTTTGAAGGAGATCGCTCACCACCCTCCACAGACGACCTCCTGGTTCTGGCGAGCGCTACTGTGCGTTTAGCCAACCATCTTGAAATGCAACGTGTACACACGGAACGTAACCTTTTTGAGAGTCGATGGGAGCATGCGGAAAGGCTGACGGCTGTCGGCACAATCGCAAGCGGCGTTACACATGAATTCAATAATGTTCTAGGAGCAATAGTCGGCTACGCAGAGATGGCTAAAGGTCTTGTGCGCCGCCCCTCGAGAATTCGGGGCCACATCGGCCAAATTATCTTGGCCAGCAACCGAGCCAAGCTGATTATTGATCAAATTTTGTCACTAAGCCGAACTCGGAAGCGCGTGACGATGCCTTTCGACGTCTCGGAGAGTGTAATGGATCTCGCGCCATTGCTGCGGGTTACACTTCGTGCGGATGTTCAGTTGAACTTCAAGATCAACGAGTGGCAAACGGTGATCGAGGGCAGCCCGACCGAGATACAGCAAATCCTTATAAATCTATGCAAGAACGCGTCGGAGGCTCTCTTGAATGAGGGCCGTGTCGAGATTAGCGTTTCTCGCGCTCACGTCTGTCAAACGAAGCCCGTGGCTAAGGGCACCTTGAAACCGGGAGATTACGTTCTCCTCTCCATCAGCGACGATGGCCAAGGAATCGCAAGTTCGGTGCTTCCGCACATCTTTGAGCCCTTTTTTACCACGCGCTCTCGCGTCGGCGGGACCGGACTGGGTCTTGCTGCGGTGGACCGCCATGTGAGCGCGCTCGCAGGATGCCTTGACGTCACCTCGGCTGTTGGCCGAGGTACACGCTTCGATCTCTACTTACCGGCCTGCGCTGAGGAGCAGGTCAGAGCTGATAGCGCTTCCGGTCCATACGATGGATCACTTGGCAATGGAGAAATCATTGCAGTCGTGGAGTCCGATCCAGCAGCGTTGGAGATCTACAACGATAAGATCGCCGCGCTTGGTTATAAGCCTGTCGGCTTCGCGACCTTCGAAAGTCTTTGCGACTGGATCGAGAGCGGGAAGGCAGCCGACCTCCTAATTTTCGATCAAGCGACTTTCCTCGGGCCAGGACAGCCCGAAGCCGTACGTACCACCCTGATGACGGTGCCCATCATCGTCGTTGGTGGAAGCGACCCCATGCCGATCACATCTGGTAATCAGACCTTCGTCCTTTGGCTAGCCAAACCGGTCTCGTCCAGGACGATGGAGCATGCAATCCGTAGGATGATAATGGCATGATGCCGCCGACGCGCTCAGGCTACCGAGCTACCGAGGCAATCGGAGGCGGAGCCGGCTGGGATCCAGCAAATACAAGAGCGTCGGACGATCTCTGCGCACCCGGCTCATGGCGAGTTCCCCTCGAACACTGTCGTCGGCTTCCGCCCAAGGAAGGGCTCCCCGACCACAGCAAACCTGCCGCCGTGCTCGTGACCGTCAAGGACAAGTCGCCGCGCGATGGGGTCTGCGGGCCTCCATCCTTGACAAGTCACTGCGCGCTGGCGGCGACAGGCGACGGGTAATATAGGGTCGGGACGAGGAGATGGTCGCCAATCGGTCATGCAAGATGGTTGACGAAAAGCAAAGCTTGACAATCATCGCCCCATTCACGCCAGACTTCTCCTGTGCGCTCATCACTCGGCTACGGCTCTTCGCCTGCCCCGACAAGGCTATCGCCGCCCGGCCGGGCAAGCGATGTCCCAGGTTCCGACGTGTTCCATCCATGCTTGATGGACCTAGGCCCCGGCAGGGCGGGAGCATGAGGCTGGGTTCTCGGTCGCGGATCTGTGAGGCAAGCACGGGGTAAGCGAAGGCTCGACCCACCATTGGGGAGGCCGGCTTCGGCACGGAGGTGCGGCCTCGGCGTTGAGAGGCATCGGATCGGGTGTAGCAGGACTTTCGAACTAACTGCCGACAACACACTGGATAGGCTGTTCTCGTCGTTCGGTCCAGTTCACCAACGCCTGTGTCGACATTTTACGGCGCTTCACTACTCAGCGCCGCGCCCGTGAGCGCCAGCGAGTGGTCGTCGGCGGGCTCGATGGCGCTGTCAGGTCGGGGACTCGACCTCTATGATCATCACCGACTTAATTCAAATTTGTCTGTATATATTGACGATTGCACCACCTTCACCTCGTAAACGGCAATGCGGGCGGATGGAGAGGGTTCTATGATATGACAAGCGATTTTTCCGCCGCCCGAGGGCATTTAGATCGAGCGTATGACTACCTTTGTGGGGATGACCCGATGAGTCAAAGGGGCCGAGAAGCCTTGGATCTGCTAATTGAGGCGGTTGCCGTCGAAGAGTTCAAGCAGCCACGCCAAAGCGCGGAGGTGCTAAGGTTTCCGATCGGGCGCCGCTGCTGAGGTAATCTCCACGGCCGCCATGTAGCCTCAGGTGGCAGGGACTCGCCGCCCCGTGAGGGCCGGGAACGAACGCATTGGCAAAAGGAAGGCCCACTTGCCAGACCCGCGCCCGGCCGGCGTGGTAAGAAGGCCGGCGGGTTCCCAAGCGGAGACATTGACGCCGGACTATGACGTTCTTTGCATCGGCAATGCAGCGCCGGCAACACCGCCGCCGGCGTAGGCAGCTTCGGCGGGCGCGCCGCCTTCTTCGGCAGGTGTCGAACGACGCGCTCGGCGAGATCTACGCCCACGACATCCACGCCCAGGGCGTCGCCTTCGACACCGAACCGCTAGTGGCACAACCACCGACGGCATGCTCGATGATCTTCGTAACGCCCGATGGCGAGCGCTTATCTCGGCGCCTGCTTCGAACTCGGCCCGACGATGTCGAACCGGACAAGGCTTCGGGCACCAAGGTCACTTATTTCGAGGGCTATCTGGGGGACCCGCCGCGCGCCAAGCAAGCGATCCGGCAGACCGCGCGGCTGGCGCATGCCGCTGGGCGCGAAGTGTCGATGACGCTGTCGTATTCGTTTTGCGTCGACCCCTACCGCGACGAGTTCGTCGAGCTGATCCGCTCCGGCACGGCAGCAGCAGGTCGTCTGGATCGCCGGGACTATCGGGGTGAGTACGTCGGGGTAGTGTGCTGAGAGTTCTGCAAATTCGCTGAGAGGGGGCGGTCATGGCAGGCTGGTGATTGTTCACGTCACCGATTGCCGCGAAGGAACGCCACCATGACAAGACTGAAGTTAAGACCGCCAGCGCTGCCGTCAAAGCAAGGGCATCGGGTTGGTCGTGTCCGACGATCACGCCGGCATGGTGGCAGCTGTCGGCGAGGTGATCCCCGAAGCCGCCTGGCAACGCTGCTACGTGCACTTCCTCAGGAACGCGCTCGATCATCTGCCGAGGAAGCACGGCGACGACTGCCTGCAGGAATTGCGCTGGCTCTACGACCGGCGCGATCTCGCAGAGGCCAGGGCTGATCTTGCCGTATGGCTTGCCAAATGGTCGGCACGCTATCCGCGCCTGACAGGCTGGGCCGAGGATGCCATCGAACAAACCCTGACCTTCTTCAGGCTGCCGAGACAGCACCCAAGCATCTCAAATCCACCAACATGCTGGAGCGGCTCAACGAGGAAATCCGCCGGCGCACCTATGTCGTGCGCATCTCCCCAACACCGAAAGCTGCCTGCGCCTGGTCAGGGCGTTGGCCGTCGAGACCAACAAAACTGGATGGAGGCCTACCTGCGCGAGCACAAGAAGCTCACTCTGCGCCAAGCCGCATGACCAGCATATGGCCGCCCCATTTTGCAGGACTTGACGCACACAACTCGCTTTGCTCTCTCTACAAGCAGCCCGATGCTGACTCGCGCCATGTGAATTAAGAAGGGAGATCGAGCCGGCTTCGAGTGAGCCCAGGCTAAGATCTAAGCTCATCCACGTGCATGATCAGCTTACGACGGGCAGTCACGGCGTGGTTGTGCCCGCGGTCAGGAGGCGTATCCAAGTAAACCCGCTGGGTAGATTGCAGTTCGGGATCCGAGTCACGCCCGCTGCCCGTAGCGATTTGAGGACAGCATTGTACACGATCCAACGCAATGACCGGCCGTCCGGCCTCTCGTGAAATTTAAATTGAAACGTCTGTCTTGCCGCTGCAGGTCGGCCCGTAAATCAAATGGATTAGCATGTGTTTACCGCTTAGAAGCCCTTGTTTTCGAACTAACTGCCGACAACAAACTGGATAGGCTGTTCTCGTGGTTCGGTCCAGTTCAACGCGTATGTCGACATTTTAGGGCGCTTCACTACTAACGGGCACCGCACGATGGCAGATCGTTCTCTCCGGCAAAGATACTCCCTGTGTTAGCTTCCGTGTTGTGTGCTTGCCCTCACCTGCGGGATACGGAAGGCCATCCCTAAAAGCATCGAATGCGGCAGCGACAGCGCGAATCCCAAAGCGATGCTCCCGCCGTACGCGGACAAAACCGTTTTCGAAGTCCACTATTCCGTCCTTGGCCAGCATCGCCAAACGCTCATCTGAACCGCGAAGACGGATCAAATCAGATCCGTGGGCGACACAGATTGCCGGCACGTCAGCCTCGAAATCGCACATTAATCGCTCGATGATTGCGGCTCGCAGGCGGTCGTCGTCTGTGAGGCGATGGCCCTTCGATGTCGCCAGTCGGCCAGCTGCGATGTGCCGGATGTAGAAATCCCGTGTAACTTCGTTTTGAACGTACCCCTGGCCAAAGCGGCCGATAGCCGACGCGCCGAAACCGATCAGGGTTCTGCAGGTATCGGCAGAGTAGCCCAACGAGTTACGTCGTAGGCGACCTGTTTCCTGTGCCAGCGCGAGCTCGTCGTGCGGCAAGGCGAAATGGTCGAGCCCGATCTCTCGGTAGCCGGCGGCAACCAGCGTCACGGCGGCAGCCGCATGCTGTTCAGCGCGGGCAGCGCTGTGGGGAAGAAATTCCGCCTCGATGAGGCGCTGGTTCTTTATTTGGGATGGGATATGCGAGTAGCCGAACAAGGCAAGCCGGTCGGGGCGCATGGCGACCGCCGCCCTCGCCGTCTCGACGCACGACTCCACCGTTTGACGCGGCAGGCCGTAGATGAGGTCGAAGTTGATCCGGTTTACTCCATGCCGGCGCAGCATTTCCACGGCAGCCGACGTCTGGGCCTCGCTCTGGATTCGGTTGATCGCTTTTTGAACAATGGGATCGAAGCTCTGTACGCCCAGGCTCGCGCGGTTCACGCCGGCCGCTCCCAAGCCTTCCGCCATCTCGGGCGTGAGCGTGCGTGGATCGATCTCGATGGCGACCGTAGCTGTTTTCGAGATGGCGAAGCGGCATCGCAGGAACTCCATCAGAGCGAGGAACTCGGCTGGTCCGATGAGAGACGGCGTTCCGCCGCCGAAATGTATGTCGCTCACGGGCAGCGTCTTCGGCACTCGCTCACAAACCAGACGGATCTCGTCACGCAGCGCCGCCAGATAGTTGAGGATGGGCGCATCATGGCGGGTGATGGTGGTTGGGAAGCCGCAATACCAGCAGGCTGATCGGCAGAACGGAACGTGCAGATAGAGTGACACCGGATCCTCAGCCGGCAGGTTCCTGAGCCATGCCTCATAAGCCTCGGCGCCGACCGCCCCGGAGAACTCCGACACAGCCGGATAGATAGTGTACCAAGGCAGCCGGGCCTCTCGAAATTTCGTGGTCTGCAAAGGCACAATCCCATACTGATAACAACCAACCCTACCCACCGCGCCCGCCTGGGTCCTTGCGCTATGTCAGTCCGTTCCGTTGGGCTCGAATCTAGATCTTTTTTAGCAATGGGCCACAGGCGCCGCTGCCCATCACTTCGCGCTACGGCACCCTGAACGACGTTTACGAGGCCCCGGACGCCGATGACTGGGAATCGACCAACTACGCCAATCTCGTCGGCTCGCCGGATGCGTCGACGCTGCGAGCGTCCGGCCGGCTCCGGGCCCTCAAGCGGCTCTTCGCGCCGACGCCGGGGGGGGCAAGGACCTCCTTGACCAGGGCGCCAGCGTCGATTTGGTGTTGCCGGTGGCAAGCGTGACGGATCCGCTCTTCAATCGGATCCTCGGGGGACTGGCGCTCCTCAAAACCGGTGGCGCGGAACGAGCCCCGATCTGCATCTTGAAAGGCGCGTTTACCAGCCGATGGAGCGCCTCGACCGATCGCGTGCTCGACCGCTTTGAAGTCGCCTACACGCCCTCCCCGTATAATGCACCTGCAAACCGGCCCGTGCTCGCACAGCTGAGTGACTTCAACAAGCTGAAGCTTGCGCTGGCGAGCGACGATCCCGAAGTCATCGCCCGCGCGCCCAAACTGAGCCGTTCCGGACGTGTCGTGACCTTCCTCACCTATCCCGATGCGGCGGTGCCGATGCCTTCCGCGCGCTACCTGCCCGCCACGGCGCCTTGGCTGGTCGCAGCGCCTCCTCCGAGCGGGCGGTTCTTTGGCTATTTCCTGTCGCATTCTTCACACAGGACGCCCGCGGCGAGGAGCGCGACGCCGAGACGGAGCGGCTGGCGAGCGAAACGCTGCGCTTCATAAATTACCTGACCCCGCAATTGGCTTGGACGCTCGACGGGTACCTGCAACATCAATACGCAGCGCTACCCGTTGACGGCCCCGACGGTGATGTTGCCGCTTGCAACCGATATCCAAACCCCTGCCACAGCTGCGCTGCGGGACGACCATGGCAGCGAATGCCGCTGATGGGCTGGCGGTTCTATCTCTCGCCTGCGCACTTCGAACTTGGTTTCTTGCGGCAATACCTCAAGAAGGCTCTGGCGCCGGCTGACAACGGCGAGGCAAGGCCAACCGCGCTCCGCTCCATTTATGAGCCGCTGGCGGACCTGATTTTGGCCGTGGACCGCGGCAGCGCCGAACTGGTGTTGCAGCGCTGGGCCTATGAGGCCGATGCCCGCGCGGGGGCGTGCCGTCGCAGAGCGGCGCCCTCACCGCAAACGTGGCAAAGGTTGGAACACACAAGCGCGCGCTAAAGGCGTCTGATTCACCTAATGAATTCAAGATCCTTCGGGACTTGCTGCGCCAGCCGCTCGACAAGTTCCAAGCCGCCGTCAAGGTCTTCGCCTCTGGCGTGAAAGACGACTGGCTGACGATCACGATACCGTGCCCGGTTGGATGGAGCGGACTGGGTTCCGCAAGCCCTGTCACTGACGGCAGCGACGTGCTGCGCCTCGGCCTTCGCCTGGAGCGCCCGAGCGATGCGGTGGTGCCGGCGGGCATTGCCGACCCAATGCGGCCGCAGGCCACGCCTGGATTTGGCCTTGCAGTCGACAAGAACGAGGTCGCCATCTAACCGGAACTGCAAGGCGACACCTTTGCCGATCTGCATGACGGGGCGGCCACAGAGCTGGGCAAATATGTCTCGGCCAGCATGAAGACCTCACTGCGCGAACGCCTCGACTGGCTGCGTGCGATCCGGGCCGCGCCCGCGCTGCGCTCGCCGCTCCGACTCGCCCGCCGACGCCTTTGGCCTGCGCAACACCGTGCGGGCTCTCCTGCCCGACGTGGCCGCACGCATGGCCGCGCTGGTGACCTATGTGCACAATGACGACCCAGCTTCGGGTACCGACGCGCTGTTCGAACACGTCAAGGACCTTTCGGCAGAGCTGGCCGGCCATCTTTCGATGACGCTGAAGAGCCTGCTCATCACGACCCCGGGGCTCTTCGCCACGACCAAGGGCTTCGGAGTGGCGATCTTCGAACCCGATTCCTGTACCCAACGGCTCTACTCCTTGCAATTGCGTAAGCAGATCCATCCCGCACCCACGCCAGGCGAGACCGCTAGCGACCCGTCGCGCTTTGATGTCGACCGTTTCCTCTTTCCTCTGTTCCACAACGCTGTGGCGGGGCGTTACGTTGTCGATATACTCGACGACGCCCGATATGATGACGAGTTCGAGATCGATGGGAGCGTTTTTGACCCGCCGCGGCCGCTGTGGACACGCGGCGGACCTGGCGTTGTGCTTGGGTCGGGCGGCGCGAAACTGCGCCAGCGCGGCGATGCCCAAGCGCGCAGCGGCGAGGACGTCATCGAGCAGCATAATCGCTTCGACGATGGCCTCGCCCCGGCCCGCCAGATCGAAGCCGATGTCGTGCATTGGAACCCGAACTGGACCGAACCGGTCGCCCCGAACACCCGGCGCTTCTACCTGCTGCCCTCGCGACGTCGGCCCGCGACGCCAGTGAAGCAGAAGCCCAGCGCCGACAGCGGACCGCCTCGCGCGCCGCTGCCGGTGAATCTGACAACGCCCATGCGGCCCCTGAACGATCAGCTGGCCGACCTCCTGAAAGGTCGTCTCGATGATAAGAAGATGGTGGCCTTCGGCTCGGGCGGCACAGGGCTAAGAGCGAAGCGCCGCAATCCAACCCTGAAAGGGCTGATCCAGCCGACAGCAATGGGCTAGCCGCGCCCGGCTGGTGGCATCTCGAGAGCTATGCCTCCGAGCACTATTTCGTGCTGGAGGGTGACGAGGAGTCCTCGGGCTCCGAAGGCCCATTCCACAATGACCGCATCCGCATCGAGGTCGAGATTGGCGACAGCCCGTTCGTGGACGAGGATGCCGTCGCGCCAAAGACATACGCCGTCGAGGTGAACTCGGCGACTGTTCGCATACCAGCGTCTGCGGGTCGCAAACCAAGCGGCGTGATCCCGAAGCCCGCCAAGATCTCGCGTGCTAACCTTGAGAAGCAGCTCCGCGACTGGCTGGCCCCAACGACTGCCGACGATGGGCTCCTGGTCCCGGCGCCGCCGGTCGTGGACTCCGGCAAGCGAGCATCGCAGAAGGGTAACAGCACGACTGTCGTGGCCGGCTTCACGCCCCAGCAAGTCGGATGCCGCGCAGCGGCTCGAGAATCAATGGCCGCTAGGGATTGGCGCGGTGCTGGCCGCCGAAATCATGGATCTCGATGCCGATCCAAAGCCGCAGGATCGCTTTGTGCTGAGGGTGGTTGTGCTGGACGAACCCTGGCGCTACGCGCGCGTGCGGGTCCGGATCGAGCGCAACAAGGCGGACGTCAACGACGACAAGCTGCCCGACATCAACCCGCTGTTCCAGATGATCGGGGAATTCTCCAGCTGGAGCAGTCATGGGCGCGAGCCGATGCTCCTTGATTTGCGCGACAGCGAGGGACTGGGCTTGCCAGCCGAGGCAGTTCAATTGGCTGCGAAGCTGACGCTTGGCGAGTTCCTCAAGAAAGATATGACTGCTCCCCTCGACTACGGCGATCAGGTTGGGACAGCCGTTGACGCCCAATTCACCGCATCGGGTTTCGGGCGGCTTCCTCTGTGGAACCCCGATCGTGTTCGACTGGGGCAGTACGCGGTCTCTGGAATGGTGATCCAACTGCGAGCGGACCTTCATCCGCGCTACGCAAGGGCCGAGCTGAACGATCAGATTGAGGAGCGCATCGAGGAGATCCCGCGCGTACATTTGGCGCCCATGCCGTCCGACCCGACTATGCCAAGGCGTGACTTCGCGCCACTTCTCAAGGGCTTCACGCACACTGACGTGCCCTCGGCCATCATGCGGTGCGTATCAATTGGACCAACGCCGCCGGCGAGCTAATGGTGAGTTGCACGTGGCCAGTGCGATTCCAATCATGAAACGCAACGAGAGGCGCAGCCGAGCGATCTTGATTTTTGCTGATGCCATCGCACTAGGGTGCTCGATGCGACTCGAACGCGGCCTCGCCTTCGAAGCGCGGCTGTTCAGCGCCCTGCCCTCCTCGCGGCGCAGCGGGCATTGGTGGCGACGCTGGCCGAGAGTATGTCCAGGGCGTGTCGACCCGCAAGGTGAAGGCGATCACGGAAGAACTGTGCGGCCATGCCTTCTCGGCCTCGTCGATCTCGGCCATCAACAAGCGGCTGGACGAGAGCCTCGCTGCCTTTGCCAGGCGCCCCTTCAAGAGCCGTTTCCTTACCTCATCCTCGATGCGCGCTACGAGAAGGTGCGTGAAGCCGGTGTTGTCATGAGCCAGGCGGTGCTGATCGCGGTCGGTATCGACTGGGACGGAAGGCGCCAGATCCTGGCCGTGGAGATGGCCAATCGCGAGAGCCGCTCGGCCTGGAGGGACTTCCTCGTCGGCCTCAAGGCGCGCGGCCTCAAGGGCGTCGAGTTGCTTGTGTCCGACGATCACGCCGGCCTGGTGGCAGCGATCGGCGAGGTGATCCCCGAAGCCGCCTGGCAACGCTGCTACGTGCACTTCCTCAGGAACGCGCTCGATCATCTGCCGAGAAAGCACGGCGACGACTGCCTGCAGGAATTGCGCTGGCTCTACGACCGGCGCGATCTCGCAGAGCCAGGGCTGATCTTGCCGCATGGCTTGCCAAATGGTCGGCACGCTATCCGCGCCTGACAGGCTGAGCCGAGGATGCGATCGAACAAACCCTGACCTTCTTCAGGCTGCCGAGACAGCACCACAAGCATCTCAAATCCACCAACATGCTGGAGCGGCTCAACGAGGAAATCCGCCGGCGCACCTATGTCGTGCGCATCTTCCCCAATACCGAAAGCTGCCTGCGCCTGGTCAGGGCGTTGGCCGTCGAGACCAATGAAAACTGGATGGAGGCCAACCGATACATCAACATGGACGACCTGCGCGAGCACAAGAAGCTCGCTCTGCGCCAAGCCGCATGACCAGCATCATGGCCGCCCCATTTTGCAAAACTTGACGCACACAACCGGCGGAGCTGCCTTGCCGAGCGCCTCGACTAGCTTGCGATCACGCCCTTTGCTCCTTTGCAATCGGGCGACGGCGCCCAGATGGGAGCAACATGACGAACGCGCCTTCGGCGCCTCTGAGCGCTTGCCGATGGCTGCCGAACAACAGACGCTCACCTCGTACAGTGAGCGCTGGAAAAATTGAGCTTCCGCTAGCCAGAGCAGGAAAGAAGCCAGAAGAGTGCCAAAGGCGTTTATCTCAAGGACCTAACTTCATACATCGATAAGCGACTGTCTGAAGTGCGCTCCTTCAGGCGTAGCTATCAGCAGCCCACCTGTGGCATCTTTGCGCTCGGAGTTTCAGCAATTCCTAGATGACTCACAAGATGCTAGCTCCCGTCCGCCATTCGTGCCCATTCCCAAAATACACCCGATTGCCCGCGCAGAACGGCGAACCCTTCTCGAGCACTGGCTCGCCTCAGAATGCCGCTGCCCCAGTAATGATCAACGTTTGGAAGATCGTGGCGCGTGGTCGTCTCAGTTTTCATCCCGCTCCTCGGTTTCCTCGGCAAGAATCTCCCTCTCCTGCTCAAGTCTTCGAATAAGGCGATCGAACTCTTTGACCCCAATCGCGCCAGTTGAAACGAGGTGAAAGCTGGCATCTTTCGACAGCATCCCTGCCCACTCGCGCTGATCGCCGTGCGGGCTCGCCACTCGCTCGACCCCCTTGGGTTTGGCATGCGGGTCGCCGGTCAGCACCGGTGGCCATGAAAACCAATCATCCGCGTACGGGACCTTGTACGACTCCTTTGCCCAATATCGGTCATGGTCGAACCGAGGAACCCGATCCATGTCCACGCCCAGATCGTTCAATCGCTCGTAGAATCCCGTGTAATTGAAGTTCTGCGGGTCACTGTGGCCGTCCGGAATCCCGCGATCGATTTCTATATGTGGCACGATCGTGAGAACTCGATCGACCGTACGGCAAGCGCCAATATAACAAGCCGCTAGGCTCGTGTACTGCGCCGAGTTCGGAGAGCCCCCCTCCTCGTAGTCTATTTCAATGTTAATTGCCTTGCCCTTAAGGTCGAACTTAGGCAGCTTTCCGTTCTTTGGCTTCAAGCCGGACTCTGCCTTCGTCGCCCACACGTTCGTCTCTTGGAATGGCCACAAATGGACCACCTCTCCCGTTTTGAAAATTACCGCGTGCGACTTGTTACGCTTTTTCCCAATCCAAGGCTTCACTGTGTCGTAGGTGAGCTTTCCGTCCACGGTCTGGTGGAGGATGAAGTGAGTGCGCCCGGCGCAACTGCCATCCATAAGGTCACAAGCGTCCTCGAGGTCAGCCAATGGATCTGTCGAAATATCGTTAATGCCCATGTCCCACTCCTAGCAAATAAATCCCCGATACTAGCATAGTAGCCGAGGCCGGCTCGTAGCCGCACGGTCCGTTACAAAGACTCCGCCTTAAAGACCGTCTATGCCAACGGATTGGCCGAAAGACGAGGGCACTCTCGAAACCTTCCTGCACAAGCTGAGGCTGGAACTGGGCGAAGCCAAGTGAGCCAACAAGCCCTGGCTTCGGCTCAAGATCACAGGCCTTTGTTTGCCGGACCCCTACGTGGCTCTCATGGTTGACCGCCAAACTAGGCTACAAGGCCAAACTCCGAGAGATCAATCCGGAGGCTGTAGTCCATCCCACCGTCGACGCACGCTTTGAGTTCAGCGACGTCCCGCAGTGCGCCGGGTTCGGACCTTAC
The DNA here is from genome assembly GCF_057786095.1 of Mesorhizobium sp. P160219. Classification (NCBI taxonomy): domain Bacteria; kingdom Pseudomonadati; phylum Pseudomonadota; class Alphaproteobacteria; order Hyphomicrobiales; family Phyllobacteriaceae; genus Mesorhizobium; species Mesorhizobium sp. P160219. Next base: position 1,984,574 of record NZ_JBYNWG010000001.1, on the reverse strand, counting down.
CGACCTCAGGCTCCACGCAACCACAAGAAGTTCGCTCATTTTTACATCGAAGAAGCCACTCCTATCTAACACCGGCGATTCCGGTCGAACATGATCAATCGCTGCCGCCAACCTGCGGCTGTTACTTGGATTTCGTACTTCTGCCGTCCTGGTTCTGAGCCCTCTTGGGCTTGGAGTTCAGCGGTACGTCGCGCCAATAATATTCCGCGTAGCGCGAGAAGGCCCAAATGAAGCTGGCGGTCAGCCAAACCAGGGAGATTAGGACAAGGGACAGAAGCAAATTCTGCCACCACGGAGAAATATCTGCCCATTGCCCTGGATCATACCTGTTCAGATCGGTGGAGGAGGAGGGAAGCGCGTTTTCGACATTAATCCCGATCCAGAAGACGATGTTCGAAACAATAAAGAGCGATGTGGCCAGGTAGAGCGTGATCTCAATCCGGTTCGATATTCGATCCGCGACGGTGACGTTGAGCTGATAGAAAAACTTGGAAAAGAAAGTCACGAGAAAAAGCGTTGTCGCGGCAATGACCAGCGCCGGCGCCAGACGCTTTATCCATGGATCGACCGCATCGATCGGGATGACGTTGAGATTGAATATCCAGTCCACGATCAGAGCGGTTCCACCGACTCCGATAGTGAAGACGAGAACCCGCGCGATCTTATCACCTTGCCGATAGAACCTTTGCAACTTTTGCCGCGCCGCATCGACATAACGGTTCGTGTCAAATCCATACTCGTCGAGGAAGGCTATGAGCGCCAGAATGATGCCGAAGAATGCATCGCCGAAGGATTTGCCGTAGACGCCGAAAAGCGCGTAAGTGATAGACACGGCTGCGACAGCCAGTTTCAGATTGAAATGTCTTGACCTGGGCGTAGCCGGTTTGGTCAGCAAATCGTTCACGGTTTCCCTCCGCTGTAACATTTCCCCGACAGCTCAGAATAAGCCGGTTAGATCGAATTGCAATTGCGCGATGACGGGACGGTGTCGGTAGTAAGTTGCAACCTTTTTGGACCTTACAACCTGAATGAACCGAATTCACGCCCCTGAAATCGCTCACCTGTTAAATACTCAGAACAAGCTCGTCATTCATTACGACGTTCATTGAGCAGGATTGTTGAGCATTACCCTTTCATGAGCCCTGAACTCACGTGTGCTAGTGTGCCAGGCCTCTTGTCGCTGACCGTTCAGCGACCAGCAGGCGCGGTCTTGTCAATCACAGCTGAAATCGCCTTCTGCCACACGCCGACGAGGTCACGCGCTTTCACTACCAACTTTGCTCAACGGAAATTCTGGATCACGTTTGAGCACATGCCAATCTGAATTTTCCGCAACGATCTCTTTGATAATACTTCCGGGGTCATCCTGAAGTCACTCGCCTAGCCAGCTCAGTTCGCGTCAACGTAGGCAGCGGCTCGATACCGCCCATAGCCGACCTTCACGAGCAGCCCTTCCTCGCACATCCGGGAGAGGTAGCACCGTGGGATGCCGACGTCGGTGAGATCGCGAGTCCGTACCTCGCCGCGTTCTTGCGCCAGAGCAACGGCGCGATTCCGGAGCGATGGTGGACGCCCACCTGCGAGGTGTAGCGCTTCCGCGCGGTCCCGATCACGTTTTCGCATTTGATGCGGCAGTGCCGCGTCCCGGAGTAGCGCTATGGCGAATTCGTATTTCTCAGATTCATCGATCCCGGAGAGCCAACTTCCAAAGATTTGGCCAATCGTGAGCATTGGCGGCGGCATAAGCCGCAGCTCTTTGTGCAGCAGATGCGCGAGGTTGGCGGCTTCGGATTTGAGGACATTCCACGCACGGCAGTTTGTTCTGCCCAATTGAGCGCGGACATCGTGCCGCTCATCTACCATGGAAGCAGTCGAACGACGCGGCTCGCTGGCAAAGTGTTCGCCTGGCGCTTGCCCGATCTCATCGATTTCAAACACGGGAAGCTTCACTTCGAAACGCGCGAAACCTCTGTCGCACATAGTGGTGGACCCTTGGCGAGCAGCGCACCGCCATCATTAGGGGGACAAAGGAACTTGGAATCGCGCTTGTAACGACCCCGAACTTCGGTCTTCTGCTCGACAATCCGCGAACAGATGATCTTCACGCGATAAAGCGTATCGCCATCACATTCGAAGAATTCCAGCGTGAAGGGGTGGCCTGCGCACTCCATCCTAACGGCCGGACCTATCGGGACTTTGAGCGCTGGTCGAGACTTATTGCCGAGCGCTGTTTGGTGCAAGGCTGCAGCGCGTAGTTGTCGAGCATCAGCTCGCCATCATGACGGCGTCGTGCCGAGCGGTGCCGCCGCATGATGCCTCAACGTCGGGCTCACCACAAACAATGCTGTCCCCATTGAACGGAACTGTCGCGAAGCGAACAGTCGAACTGTAGCCGAACGTTTTCCGTTCGTGCTTGGGTGGATCCGCAAGGCAAAAACAAGGAAGTGCGAACCAAGGTCCGCCCGCACAATTGAGCTTCAAGCCGCAGCTGGTCGTCAGGCTGGCACGTCATTTGCGGTCGAATGCAGGACCCTTTGTGACGCCTACCTCTACCAGCTGAGTTGACTGTGATGATTGTACAAAATTTTGCATACCTCCATTTCGGCGAAAATTATATTATCGGCAGCTAAAACCAAATATTGGACAACAATCACCAGAGTACATTCTAGGATTTCCTTCAGGGCTTAGCTGACGGCACGGCAAAACTGCGCACGTTTCAAAGCTGTTCACAGAATCACTCGCGTCCATCACTTTATTATTAAAGCGGAGATCGACAATGACCATTAGGAGCCTCCTCCTCGGCTCAACTGCGGCACTGATTGCCGTTTCCAACGCTCGCGCCGTCAGCACCGCCGCCGAGCCTGACCCGACTGAGTACGTCAAGATCTGCGACGTCTACGGCTCGGGCTACGTCTACATTTCAGGCACCGAGACCTGCCTGCGAATCGGCGGCTCTGTCCGTTACAACGTCGGATTGTTTGACCACTCAAGAACCTCGGATGTGAGGACTGGTGAGCATCAGAGCGCGTGGCAAAACAACACACGCTTCACATTGAAAACCTGGACCGGCCAGGAGACCGAACGCGGGACGTTGAAGACCTACACCGAAACCCGCGTGAACTTCGGCAGCCACCAGACATCGGTTTCGGACAGTTCTCGGTCCTATGCCTTGAACGGAGGCAGCGGCCTGACTATCGCCTGGATTCAGCTTGGTGGCCTGCGAGTTGGTAAGGACCGGTCGGCTTTCGACATGTTTATTGGCTGCGCGGGTGATGTACTGAACCAGACGCCGGCTCCGTACGGCGCTTTCGATACCAATGTGGTTCAGTACTACTTGGACGCAGGGAACGGCTTTTCGGCCGTGGTTTCGCTGGAACAAGGCTCGGACGTGGTCGGCACAATCGACAGCTACGCTCCCCACATAGTAGGCGGCTTGAAATACGCACATGGCTGGGGAGCGATCACCGGCGTTGCAGCTTATGATAGCAACTACGAATTGGTGGCCGCCAAGGTCCGTGTCGACATCAATGTCACCAACGAACTATTGCTATCCGGAATGTTGGGCTACGGTTCCCATGGCCAGCTCAACTACGGCTCGACGAATTCGGTAGACGCTCATGGTCGCGGTTTCTATAAACCTTGGGGTGGGAACTGGGCTTTCTGGGCTGGCGCCGGTTACGAGCTCACCGAGTCAGCTTCGTTCAACCTTCAGCTCTCGGGTGATCAGCTCAACAACTATGGTGTCGCTGCGAACGTCGCCTATGCGTTCCTTCCCGATTTCACAGTTACGGCTGAACTCGACTATGACCGCTACGGAGGCTCCGCCGTCGGAAAGGTGAAAGCTTCCGAAGTGAACTGGACCAATGCCAACAAGAAGAGCAGTGTCGGCGGTATCCTGCGTTTCGAACGCTCATTCTAATGCGATGAAGCGTTGAGCTCCGAGGTCCAGTTGATGCGCGGACATTCCCCCTACATTCCGTTGATTGATGCATACACGGCTGGGACGGCCGTCGCACGCGGCGACCGTCATAGAGCTCGGGTTTGACGCCGTGCTCCTGAACACGGCGGTTCCGAGGGCGGCCGATCCGGTCGGCATGGCGCGTGCGTTCGGCAAAGCGGTCGATGCCGGTCGTGAAGCTTTCAGCTCGGGAATGCTCGAACGGCGCTACCCACCGACGATCGGCAGGGCCGTCTTCTCATGAAGTCGTGGACGTGCCGGCTGGATTGACCGGCTGGTGCCGCTCGGCGTCCGTCTGGTGCAGCTCCGGATAAAGGATATGGACGAGAAAGGACTGCAGACGGAAATCCGACGCGCGAACGACGCCTGCGCGGTCCATGGTTGCCAAGTGAGTCAACGACATTTGGCGCACGGCAATCGAGGAAGGCTGCGACTTCGTCCATCTTGGTCAAAAGGATTTGGCTGCCGCCGATGCTGGCGATGAAATACGTCGGATTGAAGCTCGGCCTGTCGATCCACGATCACACCGAACTGGAAACGGCGCCAGTGGCGGAACCGGAGTATGTGGCGCTCGCCCCAGTCTATCCAACAGCCTCAAGAAGATGAATGGGCGTCGCGAGGACTCGAGCGGATCAGCGGTGGAAGCACCAGGTCGCGCCGATCCCATTGGTCTGCATCGGCGGCCTCAACCTGACCGTCTCGAAGGCGTTTTTTGAGGCTGGCGCGGAAAGCGCAGCCGTGGTCACCGACTTTGCGCTGAACGACGCCCCAGAAGCGCGCACGCGAGAATGGATCGAAAGACCAGAGCAATGGCGCCGAGGGAACAGAGTGGCCGCCACCAAGATCGGCATGCTCGCAACGGCTGAGATCGATCGTCGCTGCGGTTGCCGCTGTGCTGCGCGAATATCCGCGCACCGACAATCCAGATCCGGTGCTGGCTTCCACGTCAGGCCGAGCGTTCTTGAAGCAAGCGCCATCCCGCATCATGAAGTAGCATCTGATGCCGCTTTGCCGTGTCGACACCCAATGTCATTGAACTGGCGCTTCTTGCCGGCTCAGTGCTACCGGTGAATGAGGCCGGCGCGCTTCAACAAGGATCACAAGCCACCCCGTCTGCTGGACTCCTCCAAATTCGAAACACGGATGGTTACTATCCAGACAATTGATTTTATCAATTTGCGACAATACCGCATAGCGGCGCCGGCGGAATGATCACCGGTAGCAAGACGAGCTGTTTCGTTGGCCTGTAGGACGCGCACCGCGACCGAGGTACAAGCCAGCCCGTCTGCGGCCATGTTCGGATCGGGCGCATCGGTGCGCCGATGAGATTGCCGGCGGAACGTTCTATTCGTACAGCCGTGACGGCAGTCATCTCACCGGCGCCATCCTGCCGATGGATGGCCGGCAGTCGGTGCAGTATGGGCTGACACTGTTCGGAATGAAGCCGCTCGCGATTCGGACGGTTGAAATGGAGGACATTAGCGTGGAACCGATCAGTCTCGACGAACTTCTGGCCAGCGTCGGCAAGGAAGTCGGCGTGTCGCCGTGGCGGGTGGTCTCGCAGCAGATGATCGACCAGTTCGCCGAGGCCACCGATGACCACCAGTTCATCCACTGCGATCCGGAGCGCGCCAAGCGCGAGACGCCGTTCGGCGGCACCATCGCACATGGCTTCCTGTCGCTTTCGCTTTTGTCGGCGATGACTTTCGAGACCATGCGGCCGCTCGAAAACTGCAAGATGGGTGTCAACTATGGCTTCGAATCGCTGCGCTTCCTGGCGCCGGTGAAAACCGGATCTCGCATCCGCACCCGTTTCGTACTGGCCGACGTCAAGGTCAGGCCGTCGGGCTGGGTGCAGACGGCGCTGGGCGTGACGATTGAGATCGAGGGCTCGAAAAAGCCGGCGCTGACCGCGCGCTGGTTGACGCTGACGCTGATCAAACGCCAGCCGGAGGCGGCCTGAATTGCTCAACGAGCATCAGCAGAGACGATCTTCACGTGCCGGGGCGATGTAGGCGACTAGCGCACCGATCGGCAACGCGGCCACGGGGGTCGGCTAGATAGAGTGGCAGGAATGCCTAATCGGGGCTCCGACTCGGAAGGGGCTTCGATGTATCGGAAGCGCCTCGGCTTTCGGCGCTGCATTCCTTCTTCACGAAGGTCCATGGAGAATTCCCGACCACGGGGTCGAAAGATCGGCTTGTGATCGGAGTGGGCAGATCCTCCCCGACTGAATCTGCCAATAGGGTGTTATCGAGTTAACCGGGTCGAACTTGAGGTCGCGGGTGTCGCTGATCGGCTGCTCGTCGAGCTCGAGAGCTGCCAGCTAAAGGAAGAACACGGCTATGAAGAGCTCCGCAGTTGATGTGGATGCCCAGAGCTGGGAGTGCAGACCGACGAGTTCCCAGCGGGCGAACTTGCCATTGGTAGCGCGCCAGACCAGTGGCGAGAAACCCTCGATGAGAAGGCCCCCGAGGCGCACGCGGGATGGACTACAGTGGCGTTTGGCGAGAGGGCCTTCGAAGACGAGAGCGAGTGTAAGATGGACGAGCTCGACACGCGTATCGCGCAGTCCCTGCGATCGCGCCTTGTTCGCGGCGCTCGTGCGTGCGAACTGTTGGTAGATCGAGCTGACTAGATGAACGGGATGGCATTAAAGCGGAACTGGAAGAGACGTCCCTGGCCGAACTAAGTAAGATCAATCCAGCCATCGCTAAAGGTAGGCGAACACGAGACGTTCGGACTCCGTGCCGCTGAAATCCTCAAATTGAAACGGCCGGACCGTTGGAGCTATCATCACCCGCTTGGCTTCCAGAGCTACGGAGCGGGTTGATTATCTGAACGTCCTCGAAGTCCTTTTCATTGTCGGTCACTACGACACACTCGTTGGCTTCGGCTACAGCGGCAATGATTGTGTCTAGGGCGCTCCGCGAACGGCCTCTGGCTTTGCCGTTGGCCATCAGCCGCGCCCACACGAGGCCAGCTTTCTCGTCGAACGATAGCACGCGGCCAGCGAACAGCGCTTGCGGGCCTTCGGAGCCCTCGAACCAAGTTTCAAGGCTGCTGCGCTTTTTCCCCTTCGGCTTCTCTAGGATGCCTCGGCGAATTTCGGCGACAGTAAGCGAAGCAATGAAGAGGTCTTCGTCCTTCTGCGCGCCCATCCAGGCCAGCAACGAGCCCGAAGGCTCCGGCTTTATGACGTTGCTGATGATATTGGTATGAAGAAGGTAGCGCGTCACAGGTCGATCTTGCGCCCCTCTTCGCGCGGCCGGCTGAGGTCGAGATTGGAGCCAACCAGAGGCGAGCGACGCAACGCGGCGAGAATGCTGCCCGCTTTCGGTGGCTCACCCGCCACGGCTTGCTGTATGGTCCGACGAAGCTGTCGGGCATCCGGCCCGCTCTCCGTTAATTTTCGGGCAAGAGTTCGCAGTAGATCGCGGTCTGCGTCGAAGGCCTGGATCTCGAACCGCGCGATGCCGCGCTCAGCCAGGCGAGAGCGATAATTCTCGATGGCTCTCTTCTGTGCAGTGTTGCCCATCGCGTGCCTCCGTCTCTATCCGGATATATAGCCATGGCTTCTTCGGAGCACAAGGTGCCCCGTCATCGGCCAGCACTGGCTCCTGCGCGACGCGCGTTATTGATAGAATTCCAGCTTGTCGAAGCACTGTGACTTGGCATCATTGTCGCGAAACGGAGTATTTCGCGTCAGGACAGGAACGCGATCATAGCGCGCCGAAACGGCAACAGCCGAAAAGCTTCGTGTGGTCGCCGGCGCGGCCCGCGAATTGGCTGTGTCTGCGTCGCCGAAGCCCGATCGACGCTTCGTCAATCTGGTCCGGCTGCTGGCGCGACAGGCCGCACGGGATTTCGTTCAAGCCGAAACGGATAGCCAGACGCGAGACCGCGTCCCGGAGTAAGGGGCCGCCCCATGAAGGTCGCGCTTGGCGCTCGCTACTCAACTGACAATCACCGAGACGCCTCGATCGAGGATCAGTTGCGGCTCTGCTGCTTGCGTGCTGAAAAGCAAGGCTGGACAGTCGTCGACAGCAATACCCACCGCGCGATCTGCGGCGGGTCGCTGTTGCGTCCCGGCCTTCAGGAGCTGATCAGCGATACGATGCAGGGCAAATTCCTGATCGTGCTCGCAGAGGCGATGGATCGCCTGACCATGACCGCTGCAAACCGGAGCAGGCTAGGCTGGGCAAACGTTGCAACAGATCCTTCAAGGAAATTCATAGACTCTTAGCAACTCCGGCTCGCTGTGAATGGTAGGCTTATTGCAACGTCTGAGGTCAGTGGTTCCAAACCGTGGCCCCGCTTGTCTTCGACTGGCCGAACTGCTTGCAATTTCGGCTAAAGGCAAGAAGAGCGCCCATTTGTTTGTTCGACACAGGATATCGACGGTCGTCACGGCCACCGAGATTTGTCCGGTCGTTGGACAACCCTTCGAAATCGCAACTTCTGCGGAGAACGCGAAATGAGAAATTCGGTAGGACTTGGTCCTGAGCCATGATGACACTGGTTAGTCGCCTACGCATGGCAGCGCATCCTGACCGCCTTCGAATCCTGGGCCTTTGTGCGCATGCGGACCTAACTGTCTGCGAGCTAGCGGAGATTCTGAGCGTGTGTCGAGAGCGGGTTGCGCGACACGTCCGGCTGCTCGCCAGAGCCGACTTTCTTTGCTGCAACGAACAGCCTCCGTGGCGCTCGTACCATCTCAACGCAGGATCCAACGACGGCGGGCTGGTTCAATTATTGGTCGATCTCCTGCCCCATCGCGACGGCTATCATAAACAGGACCTGCAGCGGCTCGAAGCGTACGAGACACGCGGCCGAAAAGGACCGCGTGCTTGATCGTGAAATAGGTCAATCCAATTGGAGCGCGAAGCTACCATGGACAACTCCGCAGACGGCGCAATCGCACAGCCGGACACCCACGGGCGGTCTTCCTTGGCCGCGGTTGATTGCCGCGTCCACGAGCTGCTTCTGAGACAGGAGCGGCAGGAGCGGACGACCCTCAAGCTCATCGCCTCAGAGAACTTTGCGTCCTCGGCCGTGCTGGAAGCGAACGGCTCGATTTTCACGAACAAGTACGCCGAGGGGTACCCCGGCGCGCGCTACTACGCTGGAAACGAGATCGTTGATGAGCTTGAGGATCTGGCCATTGGGCGCCTGAAAACGCTATTTGGCAGCGAGCATGCCAACGTCCAGCCTTATTCCGGCTCGCCGGCCAACCAGGCTGTCTATCGTGCGCTTTTGAGTCCCGGTGACAAAGTCATGGGCTTGCCCCTTCCGGAAGGGGGCCATCTGACTCATGGTTGGGCCATCAACTTTTCCGGAACTGACTATCAACGCGTGCCCTATGGACTAGATGAAAAGACACAGCAGATTGACTATGACCGCTTGCGCGAGACAGCCAAGCGGGAACGGCCGCGGCTCATTTGGGTCGGCGGAACCGCTTACCCGCGTGTCTTTGACTACGCGGCAATGGCAGAAATTGCCCTGGAAGCGAACTCCTATCTCGTAGCCGACATTGCGCACATCAGCGGCCTGATTGCCGCGGGAGCGCACCCGAATCCCGTGGGCCATTGCGACGTGGTCAGCAGCACGTCCCACAAGTCGATCCGCGGTCCCCGCGGTGGCTTCATTTTGTCAAGGAACGAAGATCGCTATCAGGCCCTGTATCATACAAAGAGCAAATACAATCTCGCCAGACGAATAGACCGGGCGGTCTTCCCTCACCTGCAAGGCGGACCTCACATGAATGCCATCGCTGCGCTAGCGGTTGCCTTGCACGAAGCCGCGAACCCGTCCTTCCGAGGCTACGGCCAACAGACGGTCAAGAATGCCAAGGCTCTGGCACATGCACTGCTTGAGCGAGGTTATGACCTGGTTACCGGGGGGACGGACAATCACATGCTGATCCTTGATCTTCGCGATCGGCCACTATCGGGCAAGGCCTATGCCGAGCGACTAGCAAAGGCAGGGATCATCACAAACTTTAATATGGTGCCTGGCGACCCGCGGCATCCGGCGGTCACAAGCGGAATTCGCCTGGGGGCGCCAGCAGTGACGTCAATGGGCATGCGCGATGTGGAAATGGTGCAAATTGCTGGCTTCATTGACTCCGTCCTCCAGCGGCCAGACGACGAAGATCTCCATGCCTGCGTGCGAAGAGACGTTGCCGACTTGTGCGCTGCGTTCGAGGTCCCGGGCATCTCCGACAAGTAAGGTGGGCCAAGCAAAATGCCCATACCACATCCAACATCCGAAGCGAGGTATTCATGGCTAGGCAGTTCGTGTTCTCTTCCGAATCGGTTGGCGCGGGGCACCCGGATAAGTTGGCCGACAACATCTCGGATGCCATCCTCGATGCCATCCTCCGCACGGATCCCAAGGCGCGCGTCGCCTGTGAAGCGTTGGTAAAATCAGGGATAGTCGTTCTGGCTGGCGAGATCACCAGCGATGCCCAGGTGGATTACAGCCAAGTTGCGCGCGATACGATTCTCGACATTGGGTACGACGACGAGGCCGTCGGCTTTGACGGCCGGCGTTGCTCCGTCGTTCATGCCCTCACCGAGCAGTCGCCCGACATCAGCCAAGGCGTTGACGAGGGAAGAGGGCAAGACCTCCAGCAGGGAGCGGGAGATCAGGGCCTCATGTTCGGCTACGCATGCCGCGAAACCGATACCCTGATGCCTTTGCCGATCCAGCTCGCTCATCGCTTGACGAAACGGCAGGCGTATGTCCGGAAGGCACAACAGCTTGGCTGGTTGCGTCCTGACATGAAATCCCAAGTCTCAGTGCGCTATGAGGGGTTGCGCCCGGTCGCCCTGGATACCATCGTCGTGTCGACGCAACATGACGAGCAGGTCTCGCAAGAGACTGTCCGCGAGGGCGTCATTGAGGAAATCATAAAGCCTGTCCTGCCGACCCACCTGGAGACGGAAGGCATCAGAATTCTGGTCAACCCGACGGGGCGGTTCGTAGTCGGCGGGCCGCGCGGCGACTGCGGTCTCACTGGACGCAAGATCATCGTCGATTCCTATGGCGGGATGGGTCGTCATGGCGGCGGCGCCTTCTCGGGCAAGGACCCGTCCAAGGTTGACCGCTCGGCTGCCTATGCAGCCCGCTATGTCGCAAAGAACATCGTCGCTAGCGGACTTGCGGACGTGTGCGAGGTGCAGCTTGCTTACGCAATCGGCGTGGCCAGTCCGGTTTCCGTCATGGTCAACACGTTCGGGACAGCCAGGGTTGAGGAAAGCAGGATCGAGCGCCTCATTCTTGAGTTGTTCGATCTCAGACCGAAAGGCATTATCAAGATGCTTGATCTCTTACGCCCTATATATCGCAATACAGCGACCTATGGCCATTTCGGCCGTGAAGAGCCTGATTTCACCTGGGAGAAGACAGACAGGGCGGACGAATTGCGTCGCGAGGCAGGACTCGCCGCCCCGTGAGAGCCGCCGGCGAACGGATTGGCAAGCGGAAAGCCCATTTCCACCGGGCAGACCCGCGCCTGGCAGGCGTGGCGAGAAGCCGGCTCGGGTTTTTTGGCGGAGACATTGATGCCGGATTATGACGTGCTTTGCATCGGCAATGCCATTGTCGACATCATCGCCCAGTGCGACGAGGCATTCCTCGAGATCAACGGCATTATCAAGGGCGCGATGAACCTGATCGACACCAAGCGCGCCGAGCTGCTCTACAGCCGCATGGGGCCGGCGATCGAGGCCTCGGGCGGCAGCGCCGGCAACACGGCGGCGGGCGTCGCCAGCTTCGGCGGACGCGCCGCCTTCTTCGGCAAGGTCTCCAACGATGCGCTGGGCGAAATCTACGCCCATGACATCCATGCCCAGGGCGTTGCCTTCGACACCAGGCCGCTTGAGGGACAGCCGCCGACGGCGCGCTCTATGATCTTCGTCACGCCCGACGGCGAGCGCTCGATGAACACCTATCTCGGCGCCTGCGTCGAGCTTGGCCCTGAGGATGTCGAGGCCGACAAGGCATCCGGCGCCAAGGTTACCTATTTCGAGGGCTATTTGTGGGATCCGCCGCGCGCCAAGGAGGCGATCCGGCAGACGGCGAAGCTCGCACACGAGGCCGGACGCGAAGTGTCGATGACGTTGTCGGATTCGTTCTGCGTCGACCGCTACCGGGACGAGTTCCTCGAGCTGATGCGCTCGGGCACTGTCGACATCGTCTTTGCCAACAGCCACGAGATCAAGTCGCTCTACCAGACAAAATCCTTCGACGAGGCCCTGGCTCAGATCCGCAAGGACTGCAAGATTGCCGCCGTCACCCGTTCCGAAAAAGGCTCGGTGATCGTGCGCGGCGACGAGACCGTGGTCATCGAGGCGACCGCCATCAAGGAGTTGGTCGACACCACCGGCGCCGGCGACCTCTACGCCGCCGGTTTCCTGCATGGCTACACGCAGGGCCGCAACCTCAAGACCTGCGGCGACCTTGGCTCGCTGGCGGCCGGCCTGGTGATCCAGCAGATCGGCCCAAGGCCAAGGCAGAATTTGCGCCGCGAGGCGGAAGGGGCTGGGTTGCTGTAGATGCGCCGGCAACTAACCAGCCGCCCTACTGACGCGATGACCGCAGTGGCGGAACTGTGTCAAAGCTCGCTGATAGCGACAGCCATTCGCTTCGGAGAACTGACCCATGCTGCTGCCGTGAAGCTCGCTGGAGGAGCGGTGCAAGGCGTGCTTGCCATGACGGCATTCACCGTCATCCAGATCGTCACCAGCATTTTCCAGAAGCTCAGCTTGGGGAAGGCCAGTAAGGTTCCTGAGGTAACGGAGAACTCGCGGCGTCCGTCGGACTTGACTTGCGATCACGTCCCACGATGCCGAATGCGGGCAGCAGACTGAATATTTCACAATGCTAGACAAAGGCGTAAAAGCGCGATCACATAGCGACATAAACATTTCGTTATGCGTCATTGACAAAAGAGCGAACAGCTGTGATTGTCTGCGTGTCGTGGTTCTCGCGTGCGGCGCTGCCGCAGCGGAGCTAAGAGGGAAGCCGGTGCGATGCCGGCGCTGCCCCCGCAACTGTTAGCGGCGAGCCAACCCCAATCATGTCACTGAGGCGAATACCCTCAGGAAGACGGGTAGAGGCTATGACCCCGCGAGCCAGGAGACCTGCCACGCGAATTACGTCCACGGGCGGGGTGTCTCGGTGGCCGCTGCAACCCGGCGTTGATGCCGGCCTGCTAGCGCCTTCCTTGTCACCGACGCCCCCAACCATCGGGGTATGACATGACTGTCTCTCAGCAAATTCCTGTAGCAACGCTCGGCGTGCCGCGCTTCGGTCGTCGGCGAGAACTGAAATTCGCCCTCGAAAGCTACTGGTCCGGAACATCGTCCGCTGGCGACCTTCTTGCGACGTCGAAGGCGCTCCGAGCCGCTAGCTGGGAAGAGCAGCGCGATCGCGGCGTGTCGAAAATCCCGTCGAACGACTTCTCGCTTTACGACCATGTGCTCGACACCGCAGCCATGGTCGGGGCCGTTCCATCCCGGTACGGCTGGAATAGCGGCGAGGTCCCACTTGACATCTACTTCGCAATGGCGCGCGGCAACCAGGGTCAGACGGAGGATTGTGGACACGCTGGTCACCAGGAGGAGGCTCATGGACCTGGTGTAACCGCGATGGAAATGACCAAGTGGTTTGACACCAACTACCACTACATTGTGCCGGAACTCGATGATGATCAGACGTTCGCCCTCTCGTCATCGAAGCCGGTCGATTACTTCCTCGAGGCTAAAGCTCTCGGCATTCACACACGCCCAGTCATCCTTGGACCCATCACCTTCCTCAAGCTGGCGAAATCGCCTGCCGAGGGGTTCGGTCCCATCGCGCTCCTACCGCGGCTGCTGCCGGTTTACGAGCAGCTTCTGGAGAGGCTGAAGCTGTCGGGAGCCGACTGGGTGCAGATCGATGAGCCAGCGCTTGTCCTCGATCTGAACCCGAACGAACGAGCTGCGTTCGAATTCGCCTATGGCCAGCTGTCGAAAGCCGCGCCCGAGCTGAAGATCATGCTGGCTACGTATTTCGGGTCGCTGGGAGACAATCTCGAAACCGCGGTTTCTCTGCCCCTGGCCGGCCTGCATATTGATCTCGTGCGCGCTCCCGAGCAGCTGGAAACGGTGGGTCGGCTCGCTCCGAAGGATCTGGTGCTCTCGCTCGGCTTGATCGATGGCCGCAACGTCTGGCGTGCGAACCTGCCCGCCATTCTCGACCGCATCAAACCGATCGTCGCCGGCTGGCCCTTGGACCGCGTCGAAATCGCGCCTTCTTGCTCGATGCTGCATGTGCCGATTGACCTGCGCATGGAGACGGAACTCGAGGCCGACATCAGGTCGTGGCTCGCCTTCGCGGCCCAGAAGACCGACGAGCTGGTCTTGCTGGCCCGGGCCCTTTCCAAAGGCAGGGATGCGGTGGCAGCCGCGTTGAAAGCTTCTGCCGAGGCTGCCGCCACTCGCTTGACGTCCACGAAGATCCATGACCCGCTTGTTGAGGGGCGGATCGCCAGCATTGACCATAGCATGAAACGACGAGAGAGCGCTTTTGGCGAGCGCTCCAGAGTCCAGGCCGGCACGCTCGGGCTGCCGCCGTTCCCGACGACGACAATCGGGTCCTTCCCGCAGACGCCGCAGGTACGCCGCGCGCGGTCCGCTCATGCGAAGGGCCAGCTCAGTTATGTCGACTACGAGATTTTCCTGAAGAAGGAGATCGAGTCAGCAATTCGTTGGCAGGAAGAGATCGGGCTGGACGTGCTGGTGCACGGTGAGTTCGAACGAAACGATATGGTACAGCATTTCGGCGAGCAGCTGTCCGGCTTCGCCTTCACTCAGCATGCCTGGGTGCAAAGCTATGGGTCGCGCTACGTGCGTCCCCCCATCATCTTCGGGGACGTATCGAGGCGCAATCCGATGACGGTGCGCTGGTGGCAATTCGCCCAGTCGCTTACGGAAAAGCCTGTGAAGGGAATGCTCACAGGCCCAGTGACCATTCTCAACTGGTCCTTTGTTCGAGACGACGTACCCCGCTCCGAAGCCTGCCGCCAGATCGCGCTCGCCATCCGCGACGAAGTGACGGATCTCGAAAGGTCCGGCGCAAGGATGATCCAGATCGATGAGGCCGCGTTTCGCGAAGGATTGCCACTGCGCCAATCTGACTGGAAAGCCTATCTCGACTGGGCTGTCGAATGCTTCCGGATCGCTTCAACGGGTGTAAAGGACGCGACTCGAATCCATACCCACATGTGCTATTCGGAGTTCAACGAGATCATCGACGCGATCGCTGGAATGGATGCGGATGTCATTTCGATTGAGACGTCGCGCTCCAAGATGGAACTGCTGGACGCCTTCACGAGCTCCAAATATCCGAACGAGATCGGTCCCGGCGTCTATGACATTCACTCACCACGTGTGCCGGAGGTCTGCGAGATTTCGGACTTAGTCATGCTTGCCCGCGAGCGACTGTCCGACGGCCAACTGTGGATAAACCCGGACTGTGGCCTCAAAACACGCAAATGGGAGGAGGTCCGCCCTGCCCTCATTAACATGGTCGCTGCAGCACGCGCGCTCCGGCAGAAAGTGCAGGCGTGAGGCTTCTCTTCCTCACCGTGTGGGGAGTTGCCGGCTGGCGGATGTCGGCCGGGAATATGCCAAACCGATCACACTCTTGGAAATGAGCCACTCGGCGCAAATGTGCAATTTCCCTACGGCACGTGTCTTAATCCCGCAGAAATATAAATGTGGCACTACGCTATAATATCGGTTCCTTGGGGACATACAGGCCCCGCGCCTCGAACAAATCGGACACGCGTCGTTTCTCAAAGTAGACTGCTTGGCGCGTTCGCTCAGGCAGCGACAATATATGGTGCTGCGTCTGTCCGCCCCCAGTTGATCGCGCAGACTACGGGCGAGGTGGCAGGGTCCGGGTATCGCTAGCGTCCCGCCAATTCGGGAGATGGACGTCGCAATTCGTGTCGCCAAGTAAAAATCGCCAATCATTTTCGATTGCGAGTCCGCAGCCAGTTGGCCCTTATTTTCCTGAGATCTGCGTTACAGGCCGGGGCGTTGTCGCCGTTTCTGAGGGTAAGATGGGATAGGCGACGTCAGGTGCCTCTCCGGTCAGCGAGTTGAGGAAGGCAACAAGCAGGTCAACTTCTTCGTCCGCCAGTACTACGCCGAGCTGGGTGGTCCCCATAATGGCGACGGCCTGTTTCAGATCCCAAACCTTGCCCGTATGAAAGTATGGCGCGGTGAGTGCAACGTTGCGCAGCGGCGCCACGCGGAAGACATAGGAATCGTCGGCTGCATTGGTGACCTCAAATCGGCCCTTGTCTTTGTCCGGCAGGACTTCGGCGCTGGGCCGTTCCACGAGGCCGAATGGGTAATAGGCTTGCCCACCAACGTTGATGCCGGCATGGCAGGACGAGCAGCCTTTGTCCATGAAAAGCACCAGGCCCTGTTTCTGTTCGGAAGTCATGGCAACCTCATCACCATTCAGGAAGCTGTCGAACGGGGCAGGTGTGACCAGTGTCGCCTCGAAGGCTTCGATCGCCTTGGCGAAGTTGTCGAAGGTGACCCGATCGGCTTCAGCCGGAAAAGCTGCATCGAACCACTCGACATATTGCGGCATGGACTTGAGAGTGGCGATGAGTTGGCCCGGTGTATTGGCCATTTCGATCCCGGCTTGGACCGGTCCCTTCGCCTGAGCCTTCAGGTCTTCGGCACGACCATCCCAGAACTGGGCGATGTTGAAGACAGCGTTCAGTACAGTCGGCGCGTTGCGCTGTCCCTTCTGCCAACCATGGCCAATCGAGGTTTCGTGATTGTCGTCGCCGCCGGTGGCCAGGTTGTGGCATGAATTGCACGACAAGACGCCTGACGCCGAGACGCGTGGATCGAAGAACAGTGCCTTGCCGAGAGCGATCTTTTCCGGGGTGATCGGGTTGTTGGCGACTGTCGGCGTGGTGGATGGCAAAGCCGTGAAGGTGGCCAATGCCGTATCTCTGAGGTCGGTGGGGATCGAATCCGCAGCAAAGGCGGTGGGTGCCAGCAAGGTGACAGCCATCGTACTGAATAAGATTTTCATAATTGGTCTTCCTGCGTCGTCCACGCAGCCATTATGCGATCTGCGGCTCATGAACGCCCTGAGCTAGATCAGCTTGAGGGAGAGGACGGGGTCTCACACCTGTTTTCGCAGCTGAGCTGGGACCCTCTTGGAAGGATCGCTCTTCTCGATTGGACTTCAGGGAGGAGGGGTATCCCTGGTCGGCAACCGGTTGTATGCATCAAAGCACGCCCTGAGGGCGGCTTCGTAGATTCGGTCACTGCGATCTTCCAGCCAAGGTTGAGAAAGTCGACAGCATCCGCAAGACTGGCAATCTCTTGCACGATGTGCGCTGCACGCCTTGCGAAAAGTGAGCTTCTGAAACGTCAGGGTTCATTCGTTCCTCCTGACCTGCTGATTACGCAATCGGCCTTGTCGACACCCGCCGACTACACATTGTGATGTCACCAGCGATGGCGGTTTCAACACCTAAGCAGCGACGGTCTATACGACAGTATGGATCTCGTATCGGAATAGGCGTTCCGCCTTGGTGGACCGTCACACCGGCATATAGCTCCGCTTCTACGAACATCCCATCACGCCAGGAAAGACATGGCCAACACGCGCAGTATCGCCAATCTAGCCCTTTGTGTCGACGGCGCCGCGCTTGAGCAGGTCCACCCGCTGTAACTGCCTCACCTTGATCCACAGATCCTAGGCGCCGACCACGTTGTCGTCATCATTTGACGGGCGGGGGGCATTGGCCCATAAGCGAGCCAACGCAAACTGTGCGGTTGCCAATGCGTACTGAAGTGAATTGCAATGATCTTCGGTTTGCGAAACACGCACTTCCGACGCAGCTTGCGTTGACAGAGGCGGTTTTAGGCGCAATAGCACTTCCGCTGGCCTATTTAGTGGAGTTCCATTGTGGTTCGGCCAAGGGCGCGGGGCGCCGGACCGGCCACTTGTAAACCTAATCAAAGAGAGAGAGACCCTGCATGGAAGAAATCTTACCGCGCATCGCCACTGGTGCCGGCATCGGCCCGGCTCTCGCAGAGAAGGCCGTTGGGTTAATGCTGGGTTTCCTGCGGAGCCACGCGGCCGACGGTCCCGGCGCGCGCATGATCGAGGCCATTCCGGGAGCTTCGGAATTAGTAGCGAAGTATCATGGCGACGACCCAGAGGGTGGCGGCCTTATGGGGCTCGGGCAGCAATTGATGGGTGAGGGTCTCAGCATGGCAAAGATCGCCGCCCTCGCCAACGAGACGATCGCCTGCGCCAAGGAACATGCCGGCGACGAACTCGTGGACGAGGTCCTCAATTCCGTTCCTGGCCTTCCCCAGTTCGTCTGATCAGCGGCAGCCGGGGGCGCATGACCTTGTGCGCCCGTGCCGGCCCGTCTGCGCAGCAGGCATTCTCCGCCGAGCGCTCCGCACCGATCTCGCCAGACCACCAACCGCCGGGCACGCGAAGCGAGCGTAGGATTAATTCATTCGTCTGTTGCAAAATCAACTTCAGGCGATTCGATGTGTATAATTTCTGGCGGTAAGGGTTTATCCTGAACGCTTTCGATGAAGCCCGCGAGATAAGCAAACGTATTGTATTTCTCGAGGACTAGCCGCTTCGCCTCTCTTATTGCGCCGCGACGTTCCTTCCAGAGGTCTGAGTTGATGATTTCTTGAATTTTTTGGATTACGTTCTTGTCCTCTGGGTCAATCAGAACCATAGAGTCCGAAGGGAAGAACCTCGTGATTGCTGGGCTGCCGTAATAGATCGGCATTGTTTCAGCAACGAAGCAGTCCATAAGCTTCTCTGTAAAATAGTAGTCAGCACGAGTATTCTCGAACGCTATACTGTAACGGTAAGGTGCGAGTGCGTTCCATTTATCTCCAATCAGCCGAAAACCTCGGCCGAACAGGTCAAAATCGAGCTCCTTTCTCAGCCGTTCCAGAAACGCCAGCCGATATCGATGTCCTTTTAGCAGGGCGATGTTACTGGTAATCCATGAGAGCCGAAGCGGTTTATCCACCACTTCGCTGACCAGAAGTTGGTCATATGTCTTGTTTACAGACCAAGACCGAGTGATAGGCGGAGACAAAACGAATCGGCGCGCTGCATTCTGCCGAGCAGCCAGCTCTTCGTCAGACGTCAGGACGATAGTATTCTTCCCCTGCCCTTCATGAAATGCACGATGAGCTTTCGTCGGCGGTTCGCCGATTGCAAAGATTGTCCTGTTTGGGCTCGCCTCGATATCAACAGGGAGCCCAAAAAGAGACGCAGAGTTAAAGACAATATGCCAATCGGGCACGAAGGATGTAGTGCGTACAAAAGCGACGTTGTTCCAGATTCCACTGCCCTTTGGAGTGAGATGGTGGATTGCATCATCCAAAACGCCCCAAGAATCTAGACATGTAGCAACAATGGGCGCCGGGCGTTCCGTCAACAATTTGGCCGACAAAGCAGTTCCACTCCCTTCAGTCGTGAAGGTACTCAATCGCCATTCAGGATTGCGGTAACATCGGGCAGCATAAACCTTCCGGGACCTGCTGTCGAGGCAATTGTCGCTTTGCACTTGACCAGGTTCTTCCTCGCTTCGTGTGGTGATCAGGCCGGCTGAGTGGCAGCATGCGTGCCTAAGGAGTTCGCAGCCGGCGCTGCCTAATGGTACGTTTGATCGTCTTCAGGCGGTTGATCAGCCCTTCCGCCTCGGCCGCTCTCCACGGCAGTTCAATGGCATCGCGAACGGAGTCAAGGTCACGGCGTAGGACCAGACCGAAACGCGTGTTGGCGATGAGCCGGGTGACGCCAAGTCGATCGAAGTGCCGAGCTTGCCCAACTCACAGGCCCCGCAAAATGCCGCGGAAGGGCATGGCAAGCCTGCGCATAGTGGCAAACTCATGTCATCCCTGCTTCAGGACGTCGACCTTTCTGGCCTGGTTGATCGTCAGCACATCACGAGGCTTCATGCAGAGGGCCTCGGCGACTACCGGCGAGATCACACGGCCGGTCGCGGCATTCTGTATGAGGACGCGTCGCTGGCTGGTTGATGCATATCATTGATGCAGGCGGCTCACTGTCCTTGCCCGGCCTCTCGGCGCGGCGCCAACTTGCGAGAAGCCGCTCCAGATTCGAGAAGCTGCCGGTCGCCGCGCTGTTTGATATCGTGGAACAGGTGTCATCCGCAGCCATTGCCGCCTCTCCAGGACCGGCTAAGAAACGCCTCGAAATACATTGATGTCCTAGGTTTATCAGCGGCGGTTCCCAGCCCCTTTGCAAGAGCGGCTCACCGGCGATGAACTTACATCACTTTGGCCATTGCCAATGAACGTTTGTTCCATCGTCCCTGACGCCCACCATCAACCGACCACTATCGCTCGATTTCACAGTCCAAAGAAGCAAAGCGAGACAAAAACAGCGCGCTTAGCCTCGAGGCTACTAGCGACTTCGGCGCTAAGTTAGAGCGGCACGCGCCACGCACCTCGGCAGGGTCGCCAACAACGAGTGGCTCAGCGGTCACGCCGCGAAATATGGCGCATCGATGTCGCTTCTGGACGAGCATTGGCAATAACGCAGTCAGAGACATTGTTGCTTTCGGCGGCAACCGGCCCTATGAAGCGACGCTTCGCTGACTATGTTTCACCCCTGGAGAGTTTCATGACAGAAGAAGCCGGAAAAAACGTCGACACCCTCATTGAGCTTGCCGCCGACGTCGTGTCGGCCTACGTGTCCAACAATCCGATCCCGGTGGGGGATCTCCCTGCCCTCATCGGCCAAGTGCATGCGGCTCTGAGAGCGACGGCCGGAGGTATCTCTGCACAAGAGCCGGTTGCCCTTACGCCTGCAGTCCCGATCAGGAAGTCGGTGACACCGGACTACATCATCTCCCTTGAAGACGGGAAGAAATTCAAATCTTTAAAGCGCCATCTGTCGACCCACTATGGGCTGACGCCGGGTGAATATCGGGCCAAATGGGGCCTGCCGGTGGATTATCCCATGGTGGCGCCGAACTACGCCGCGAAGCGTTCGTCACTGGCGAAAACGATGGGGCTCGGCCGCAAACCGAAAGCGCCGAAAGAGCCGGAAGCGCCGGTGCCGACGAAGCGAACTCGCAAGAAGGTCGCGGCTTGATTGCGGCAATTGAAATTCCTTCTGCAGCGTTGCAGCCGTGGGCTTAATCTGGGCGTCGCATAAAAAAGGCGGGGCCAACCCCGCCTTCCTTTCCAACAACTTGTTTCATGAGGAATTCGCGACCCATGCAGCAATCTGCTGCCCTCACTTTTGCTCGTCCCTATCGAGCGGCAGTGAGCACTTCCGGGCCTACACGCCCACTCTTGCGACTTCGCAGGAGAAAATTTCAACCAGCTTTGCTCAGGCTGCCAGCTGAGGACTTGCCAGTGCGGCGGTCCTGCTCGATCTCATAGTTGATCTTCTGGCCGTCAGCGAGGGTCGAGAGGCCCGCGCGTTCGACAGCGGAAATGTGGACGAAAACATCCGGACCGCCATTGTCGGGCTGGATAAATCCAAACCCTTTGGTGCTGTTGAACCACTTTACCGTTCCAGTCGGCATATAATTATTCCTCTTTTACAATTGCAACGTGGGGCAGGCCATTGGGCCTGTCCGAGTCATAGCCGAGACTTGGGCGCAGCAAAAAGCGAAAAATTGTTAAGCCCCAATCAGCTGGCGCACTCCATTGTTGGCGTAGCCGCCAGCAAGCACTGTCCACACTACCGCTCGACCAGGCCGGAAGCGCTCGATCTTCCAACGCTCCTCAGCGCCCAGGTCTATAGCTCGTGCTTTGGCACGAGACGTAAGGCCGACTGCTGCTCGTGCCGTCAGGTAAAAGGCCGGGTAGTTCACGGAGCTGCCTTCGTGCATAACGGCTTGGAAGCGCTTTAAGGAGTTTCGAGTTGGACTGTTTCAAGAGGGTCGAGGGGTTGATCGATGCGACCAGCGTGGAAGCGATCGATAGCGCGCGCTGACTTCCTGCTTGATTTCATGACCTTGCTGTTTGTGGTAGAAGCCACCCGCGAGCAGTTCCACAATCCGGCGAGGCGGTTAGCGCGCATCAGGTTGAGCAAGGTAAGGCTGTTACTCACGCGATGCTCTTGACCTAAGCGACCACTCGCCAGGGTGCATTTGCAGCCGAGCGCACCAGGCGGTATTTTATGCACATGAAATCAATCGCGACCGCTAAATTCTGCTGTTTGGTTCCCATGGACGACGGCAAGCGCGGACAGCTTCCGTGCTGCTGTCCTGCAGCGGCAAATGTGCTGCATGCCCCCATCCAAGGCGAGCTCGACGTTTGTTTCTTACGTTGACCAAGGTCCCGCGAAAACACTCCCCTTTCCGCAGCAACTCATCACTGTTCAACCGCCTCGCGGCAGGCCATCACGCCAGAAGACAGCAACGGCATCGCTTTTCCCGCCCAGTCCTACGACCTCGTTTTCCAGCGCCTCGCGAATGTCGCCACCCGCCGTTTTTTTTCAGGTCCGTCTTCGCGCGCGAGCTGGGTCCGCGCCCACTTAGCTACGCTGCTCACGCCTCTACCCTTCAGCACCGCCCGGTCTGACTGTCGAGGACATCGGTCCGCTGGAGCGACAACATTTCAATTCTGACCGTCGGTGCAGCGGCCTTCGAAGCGCATCCTGTCCCCATTCCCCAGCAGCGCGCCCAATCGTCTTCCAATGAAGAAGATATTCTCAGCCGTGCTCGCGTCGCCTTCAGCCCTGTTCGATGGCCCACAATGTCGGATGCACAACATGTCAGACTGACTTGTCCACATGCCTCGAATGTTTTCTGATCTGGCACGGTGCATGCGTGGTCGTCCGCAAGGCGTCGCGGATCAAGGAAAATCCATCCAATGACCATCCCCCCAAGAACACCGCCGCCGGTCTCCTGGGCTCTTCCCAAGATGAGGCTCGAGTGAGCCTTGGCCGCATGATTCATCTGGCTCGGCCTGCCCGCCGATCCTCCCACGGGGATCGAAGACGCAGCCCGTTCAGGAAAATGAGGACCAAATCACTGCCTCGAAACTTGCCTTTCCAACCGGAGCCATCGATCGCCCCCTGGCTGCGCAAGGCATTCACTGCCACCGCCCTAGCCCTGGCGACGACCGCTCCCGCTCTGGCCGCCACCGACGGCGGCATGATTACGGATTTCCTGCTCGATGATGGCATGGAACGGTCGACATGACCCCGCGCAAATCGTCACTCATATGATCTGGCACAAGGTCCGCAGCACCGACGAGCCACCGGGCAAACCCGAACTTGTCCCTTCGCTCGAGCGTCTGATCTTTAGGGCGACGCCCAACCGCGCCGACAGCGAGTTCGACGGAGCCGTCTCAGTCAGCGGCTATAATACCGCCCTCACCGCCTATAAATCGCTTTGGGCGAGATGATGGGCTTCGAGGCCGCTAAACGACCATGATCGAGAGCGAGCGAAACGCGATCCTGAAGGAGCGCCGTTGCCGCACAGAGACGAACTGCTGGATGGGAAGGTCAACGCGACGTTGCAGCCAATCAGCCCTACCGCATTCCGGTCAACGGCTGGAGGCAGGAGATGGAGAAGCTGAACGGCACCGACGCATTCACGATCTCCAACGGATACCGAACAACGCCGTGCTGGTGGTGGCCGGCGACGCAGAGCCTGAGATGGTGAAGGCGCCGGCAGCGAAGACCTATGGAAAGGTTGCGCGCGGGCCGGACCTGCCACCGCGCAACCGACCGTCGAGCCCGACTAGTAGAACCGCTAGGCGTCTTGTAGCGAATTCAGATATTCTCCCTCCCACTTGTGTACCCTGGTCTGCTAGCTGTATGGCCGAGGCCCTATAAGGAACCTTTACGTCCGGAATACACACCCACCGACTATATACACCTGCTGCGTTGAGGAGGAATCCGGTATTGCCCCTGTGCCCGCCGATGATCCGTCACCTGCGATCCCCTGACCTGTTTGGACCCATCGATCGCCTGCCTGCACTTGGCACGCGGATGGGCGAGCGGACATTTGAGGTTCTCAACCCGTCGACCGGCGAAGTGCTGGCAGAGCTACCCGATATGGGTGTCGAGGAGACATGCGCTGCGATCGACAAGGCCTATATCGCGCAGCCTGGATGGGCAGGGTTTACCGCACGTGAGCGCAGCGACGTTCTATGGCGATGGCATCAGTTGATCATCGACCACGCCGACGATCTCGCTGCAATTCTCACTGCGGAGATGGGCAAGCCGCTTTCGGAAGCCAAATCGGAGATATCGCATGCTGCCGCGTATCTGCAATGGTATGCCGAGGAGGCAAATCGGGTCTATGGCGAGACGATCTCCGCACCATCGGCCGACCGCCGAATGTTGGTGATCAAGCAGCCCATCGGGGTCGTCGGCACCATAACGCCATGGAATTTCCCGGCCTCGATGGTGGCGCGCAAAATCTCCCCAGCCTTGGCGGCGGGCTGCACGATCGTCCTCAAGCCCGCTGAACAGACGCCGCTCGTGGCTGGAGCAATGTTCGCCCTCGCCCATCAGGCAGGCTTTCCCGAAGGCGTCGTCAACCTGATCTACGCATCCGAAGCTGACGCGGTCGGCCGCGAACTTTGCACAAATCCCAAGGTCCGCAAGATCAGCTTCACCGGGTCTACTGAGATCGGGCGCCTACTCATGCGCCAGTGCTCGGCCCAGATCAAAAAAGTCGGCCTAGAGCTCGGCGGCAATGCACCTTTCATCGTCTTCGATGACGCCGACATCGATGCCGCGGTTGACGGTGCGATCCAGGCGAAGTACCGCAATGCCGGCCAGACCTGCGTTTCAGCGAACCGCCTTTACGTCCAGTCGGGCGTTCACGACGAGTTCGTCGAGAAATTCGTTGAACGGGCTCGCCAACTTCAAGTTGGTGACGGTTTTGCGCGCGGAGTGGACATAGGACCCCTCATCGACAAGAAGGCTTTGGCCAAGATTGAATCCCATATTGCCGATGCCGTAGCTAAAGGCGGCGCGATTCGATGCGGGGGTAAACGCATCGGCACGAATGGCACGTTTTTCCAACCAACGGTCCTGACCGGTGTCACCAGCGAGATGACCGTCGCGCGCGAAGAGACATTCGGGCCGCTCGCACCGATTATTCGCTTCAAAGATGCGGATCAGGTCGTGCGTGATGCCAATGAAACGATCTACGGCCTCGCGGCCTATCTTTATGCCTCCAACCTGAAGCGTGTTTGGCGTGTCGCCGAGGCCTTGGAATACGGAATGGTGGGGGTAAATACCGGCCGGATGTCTTCGGAAGCGGCGCCGTTCGGTGGGATAAAACAGTCCGGCATCGGGCGGGAGGGATCCCGCCATGGGCTCGAGGATTACCTCGAAATGAAATATCTCTGCATGGGCGGCATTTGAAGCATCGGCTTGCACAGGCGGGGTACCTAGCGAGCGATTTCCAAACATGTGAATTGTAGAATCGCTCCTCAATTAGGGCGGCCCCTACCCGAGCAAACACGCAATCCCGAGGAGTACCCCAATTATTTAGGGATCTATCTCTCCCGCGACAAGCGTCTGCATTTCGGCGAAGACCTCGTGAATGTTAAGGAGGATACGCTTGCGATTTGGCGGCCCCAGCCGAATAAGTTCAGACGAAGGGCTATGCGTTGCGCGGGTCTGATTGGAAGCTTGTGCACCATGCCAGATCCTGAACGCTGGTTGTGAGCAATATCCGGTTTCGGACCCGAATTTGAACCTGCTACATTCCGATTGTCAGTAGCTCAGTTGTTCTTCGGCTGAATGCCGCGTCGGTACAGTCTCGGACAGAATAGAAGATAGCATCACGCAGGCATTCGCATTCACATTGGTGATCGGCGCACGTTCCAGGGCGCCAGGTTGACCAAGCGGGTCGAATTGCATGACAGCCTTGACCGGCTGGAGGACGGAATGCCGATGCCGCAGAGGTTGGTCAGCGCAGTCGAGCCCACACGGCATTGCGGCACGAACAGCAAGGGCTGGGAAGCGATCGGCCGAGCGGTCCTCGAAGGCGCGGGCCAGGGTTGTCGACGACGCGCTGGTTCAGGTCCGCTAATCTGGTCTCTACTGGTGCACCTTTGGGCTCATAGTGCTTCCTCCTCATCGAGATGAGGAGTGCCGGACTTGGCGTAGAACACCAACACGGGTCTGAGATCAAAGCGCGTCCCGGGTGCAAGGCGCTGGACGGGCCGGGGCCATGTTTCGGTTGAGACGCCATCGATGCCTCGCGCCAGCGTTCTGGCGAACCGGGGCATTAACGGAGCGAGTGTCGGTGCCAGGATCGCAGCGGCCGTCGTCTGAAGGGCTAGCGAAGTCCGATTGCGGGCGGGATAGAAACGTCGCGCCGCCGCAAAGTCTTGCGCCCCACGGTAGATCACGCAATCGCGCACGAATTCGCAGACCTGAGTGGCCGCGCGCCGGACCGAGAAGCCTTCGTCCGAATATGCCCGCTCCATCGCAGCGCGATAGATCTCTATGCGAGCAAAGAAGGCGCGGTCGACCGGGCTCCAGTCGCCTGCATCGGGTACACGGCCGGCAAAATCGTGCTTGATTTCCTGGTTCAACGCCTCAAGCCAGTTCAGCCAGATGCTTTGGAACACCTCGTTCTCGGTGCGGCGCAGCGCGTCCAGCGTGAAATCCGTCCGCTCCCCTTCCGGGCGTGTCAGGCCCAAATGGAGGCGCACGACGTCGACTGTCTTTGGGCTCAGAACGTCCTTGCCCCAGACCGCATGGCGGCAGCTGGTTGAGAACTTCTTGCCGTCGAGCAGGTAGAACTCGTTGACGTGATAGCGAATGCGTGGGGTCCAGTGGGAGAAGACCTCGGCGTAAAGAGCGGGGTAGAGCAGCGCGTGGTAGAATGAATTGTCGAAGCCGAAGAAATGGACAATCTGCCAGTCGTTGCCGGGCATCTCCGCCTTCCAGTCGCGACCCATCGAGCGGCCGAGCGCCTGGATGTTGTACAGAAAACCGAATGCCATCTCCGGCCACACCCAGATCACTTGCCCCGGGAACCCCTCGGCCGGCAGGCCCCAGTCCGAGGGGTGGGTAATAGGTAATGAAAATTCGCCGCGTTGGCGTAGGCGCGCGAAGAGATCCAAGATGCGTAGCGGGACGCCTGATGCCCTTAGATGCCGGTCGATATTGTCGTAGCAGCGTTCCAGGACAAGTTCCGGACGGCGGAGGGAGCCGACCAGCGGCGCTTCGGCAGACTGCCGTGACCGCGCTGCACCCAAGTCGTGGCAAAGGTTTGGGGCGCCGCATTCCTCGCAGATGTTGCCGGCAGCGGAGCCGCCGCAATCGGGGCAGAGGCCTCTAACATCCGGCTCATAAAGATAGTGGCCTGTCACAGCATCGAAAAGCGCAGGGCTCTGGCGCAGATCTACCGCCGTGCTGGTCAGAAGAGTTCGGAAACACGCGGCTTGAAATTCGCGGTAACCGTCATCGCCCATTGTGGCTTGGAAGCTGTGGACGTCACAATCGAGAAGTGCAAGCGTGGCGCGAATCTCGTCGGAGTAGTAGCGCGCCACGTTTGCAGGCGTGCATTGATCGGTAGCGGCGCGTGTCGCGACGTAGCTCTGGTAATCGTCGCTTCCGGTCAGGTGATACGCCTCGACTCCTTTCATGCGCAGGAAACGGGTATGGACGTCGGCGCCGAAATAGGGGCCAGAAAGATGCCCCAGATGCAGATCGCCATTTGGCGTTGGCGGCGCGGAGAAGACGAAGGTCGGCCCGCGTGGAGCCGTGGTCTTTGCAGCGGCATCAAGGGCGGCCTCGCCGTCTCGCCAGTAGACATCGACGAAATCCAGGTCTTTGTTCCCGTCGTTGCGCAGCACATGCGCTTCAAAAGGATGGAACAGAACGA
Source organism: Mesorhizobium sp. P160219 (assembly GCF_057786095.1). Classification (NCBI taxonomy): domain Bacteria; kingdom Pseudomonadati; phylum Pseudomonadota; class Alphaproteobacteria; order Hyphomicrobiales; family Phyllobacteriaceae; genus Mesorhizobium; species Mesorhizobium sp. P160219. The sequence continues at coordinate 1,956,690 of NZ_JBYNWG010000001.1, read as the reverse complement.
CGTCGCCGGCCTCGACCGAGATTTCCCCAAGGTCGGTGGTGACCTTGCCCGCACCGGACAGGACCACGAAGGCCTCGATTTCGTCGTGCCGATGGGGCTCGGATGTGACCCCGGGTCCAACCTTTCCGAACGAAAACCCCGTGCGAGCGCTGCCCGTTCCAAGCGTAGCCGTGTCGATACCGAACGCTCGCGACAGCTCCGTTCGAGAAAAGGTGTATTTGCGCATGACAACGAACCTAAGCTTTTGAAGAGTGGGACGGACCTTTGGCTGCCAACGAACAGCCTCAAATGCACTTCATGGAGAGAAACGGCAGCCCGACCCGTTGGCGGCCCGGCCAGGATAGTGCAGCTCTGGGCCGGCAGGCGGGCGACCAAGGGGGGCGCTAGTCGGGCTGAAGGCACACAGAAGACCGCCTGCAACCACGTCCACTCCACGTGCCAAAGCGTCCGATGCTCCGCGAGCCCGCAAATCAGACCGCCATACCGTCCGCGCATCTTTGAGCGGCCGATCAGTTTCGTGTGCTTGCCTCCGCCTGGCAGCGTGAGCTCAATCGCGATAGAAGATGCCATTTGGGGGCTTGAGATTGTCGAGATCGGCCACTTTGCCCTCGGGCGGGTTAAGGGCGCGCTTGAGCACGTTATATTCAGCGCGGGTCGGCCCACCGGTTGAGGCACGCTGGAACACCAAGTAGAGTGTCCGCCGAGAACGATTGCTTTTGTTCGGTCGTGAGTAGTGCGGTGCGTAATCGTCGAAGATGAAGATGTCGCCAGCCTTCCATACTACGGGTTCCCACGAGAACGTTTCGGCGACTTGAGGATAGATCACACCACCGGCATCCATGGGAAAGACCCCCTTTTTGTGGTTGCCGGGGCTGAAGAAAAGCCCGCCGTTTTCCGGGTCGGAGTCATCGATACCTATGGCAACCACGGCATGTACCATCCGGTCGGGGAGTTTGTGTGGAATGTGATAAATGTCCTGATGCGGGAGATAGCCGCCGCTGTCGGGGTAGTGGAAAATCAGCAACTCCTTGAGCCTGCGCGAATCTTCTCCAAGCAGATCATCGACTGCTGACTTTATGCGCTGATCTTCTAAGAGCAAACGACGCAATGGATCATGGAAGTCGAGAAAATTCTCGATCTTGGAGATGATCTTTCGATTGTCCGTCGTCTTCTCGAACCACATGAGCCATTTATCATCGCTGACATCCCAGCGTGACATATCTTCGACAAAAGTAGAGATATCTTCCTGAGCCGCTGGAGCAAAGAAGCTTTCGAACCTGACGTATCCGTCTTTCTGCCACTTGTCTCTTTGTGCATCAGTCAACATGCGAAAAGCCTCCTGTTGGAAAGACTGGTTGGTCGGACATCCCAATTAGGGCAGTCGGGCGCTGGGCAAGTTGGGGGTCCACGGAGACGGTCCCGCGCATGTGGGACGGCGATGCTAAGTGCGTTCCGCTCCGACGGATTTTGTCCGCAGAAGCTCGGCTCGAGACTGCCTATGTCAGGCTCAGCCGGGTCCAGGGCTTCGGTAAACTGGGCCGGATCATTCGGTTCACCCGGTCGAGCCGCGACACGCGTCGCTAAAGGCCGACACCATCCGACCGCCGACCCAGCCATGGCCGCCAACACCACGGCGCTCTTTCGAGTGGGCGACCTGGTACGACAACCGTAGGGGAAATGCACGCCCCCAGAATAATGCGATGCGCCGCTTGGTCCAAGAACTTGTTCGGTCACGATTTCGGAGAAGCCTCCGGCCTTCGCCGCAACGGAGGCGGACATCACTCCCAGGATGCCACCGCCGATGATCAGAAGTTTACGAGTCATATCCCGCTGCCCATTTCTTCGGCTACGGGGGCGGGCCAGCTCTCGATCGAGGTATGGCTGATGAAGCCATGATGCTCCGGGTTCGCGCATGGCGCGCGCCCAAGAAGGCTATCGAGGATGCGGCGCGCGCGCCAGGCCAGCAGGCTTAGGTTCGGATCGGCCAAGCCGCGCTGCCCGAGGCTCGCATTTTGTACGAAGATGCGTCTGTCACGCGGTCCGTCCCAGCTCACCGAAAAATCCTCGCGAATAGCTAATTCATTGTCGATATGCTCCAGCCGGTGCGCAATGGGTTCCAAGAAGTCTGGGATCGCGTTTTCGTAACCGGTGGCCAGGATGATGATGTCAGCCGCGACTTCTTCGACCTCGACCATGTCGTGCTGCAGGGTCAGCCTGTGACCCGCGCCGGCGTTGATGCAATGCGAGACGGTGCAGCCCGGCCGCAGTGTGATGTCGGATCGGTTTGGCTCGAAAAATGCGTGGCGGTAGAGCGCCTGATAGATCGCGCGCAACGTGCTTTCCGAAATGCCGTCCGAGGCAAGCACGAAACGCCGCAGGAGCAGCTTACGCTGCGACTCGCTCATCGCCGCGAAACGATCCGAAAAGCAGGGCATGAATAACTCGTTTGTGAACGGGCTGTTGTCCAGAGGCAGATAGTTTTCGCGCTGCGAGACCCAAGTGATCGAGGCAGGCCGCCGTTCTTTCGGCAGGCCGATAAGATGCAACATCACCTCGGCTCCCGATTGTCCTCCGCCGACCACGCAGACATGCTTTCTCCGCACCTCAGGGTGGATGTGCAGTAAAACAGATGAGTGGAACAGGTTGCGTCCAATCCAGCCCTGGAATTGAGGCGGAATTTGCGCCTGCTTGCCAATGCCGACCACGACGTCTCTGGCGCCGAAAACCGCCTTATCCGTCCGCACCCGAAACTCGCCGTCAAAGCGGATTTCGCGCACTGTCTCGCCGCCACGCACAAATGGGTTCCTGTGGAAGACCCAGTTCAGATATTGTTCGAACTCCACTCTGAGCACGGCTTCGAACTGTGCGTTCAGGAAGTGATACAGACGCCCGTTCTCGTGCAGGAAGTTTACGAAAGTGTAGGCTGATCGCGGATTCACTAGAGTGACCAGGTCCTTGAAGTGGCTGACCTGGAGCTCCGAGGAATCGAATGCACTGCCTGGGTGCCAGCGGAAGTCGACCTGCCGGTCCAGGAACACGGCCCCTTTCCCAACTTGCTCGTGTAGCTGACACGCAAGGCTCAAATTGGACGGGCCAGCACCGATCCCAACGCAAGATAACTCCACTGCTTCCTCCTATAGAGTCTTCTCACAGGCGGTTTGTTCGCGGCGAATATCGGCCGCAGCCGCTGGCCCCCCTCGCGGACGTTCGGAGCACCGGTCCCGACCGGGTTTGCGAGAATTTGTCCAGCGCGTTCGCGTCGTCGAATGTAGACCGGAGCATTCCAGCGCGGTGAAATCGAGGGGTGGTCAGGCGTGGGGCAACTACGTATGTCTTTCCGTTCGTCTGGATGCCCGCGTCGCCGTCACGCGAGACGCTTTGCAGGCCCATTAAGGTGTTTGAAGCCGGCCCAATCGCCGGCCCGACCATGACGCGCCGGCCTTTCGGCGGCTTGATGGCAGGCGAAAGCGCGGTGTTCACTGCGGCGACGGCATTTTCGGTGCGCATGATCATGGGCGGCTTCTCGCTGATGCGTTCGCAGAGTCCCATGCATAGCCCGTGCCAGAGAAGGAAACTTTATTAAACAACGGGTTGGCGGATTTACGATCCTGTCCGAAATCCGACATTGAGGGGGACGCTTCAGGGCGGCGCCCGACTTGCAGGTCGATGTCGCCTTTTCCGAATAGCTAATCGGGCACCTTCTGCACCAGAATACTTCTCTTATGGAGACCAGCACAGTCTTCATGAACGGACAGTCCAGAACCCTGCGTCTCTGCCGGACAGATCACGGTGTGCCGTGTCCATCGAGCTCAGCAGTTGCAAGAGCTGCCAGCTCCTGCCCTATCCTGCCGTTGCGACCATGAAGAGTGACGCAAACTCATGTCCGCCGCGAGGCCTCTCTCATGGGGAAGCAATTCTCTATGTTGGTGTCGGATCGATGCTCTTGATGAGATGGTTGCGGATGGGCGCGTGCCCAGACCTAAGCGCATCAATGCTTTGCTCGATATGGGACCTTCACCAACTGGATTGTCGAATCTCTGGAAAGATAGCGGAAAACAATTGCGTTATGGCCACTCTGCCGGTTCCAAAAGCACGTGCGCCATTCGGTCCCTGCGACTCAATCCAGGCGGAGGGATGAGGCCGCAAAGCAGCCTTTTGCGCGCCCACCGGTGGGCCAGGATGGAGCCATCGTAAACGCAGTTATTAGATGATCGCCGCCGCGGAGTCCTCAGGCTGTGCCGCGCGACGCCGGCGACGTAGTGTCGTCGATCGCCCCGTCGCCGATGTCGGTCCGAAGCTCGGCCAGTTTCGCGGTGAGCTTCACTGCTTATTCCGCAGTGCCCACCGAGCGCGCACAGGAGGTTCTATCAGGCGGTCACGACTGCACTCGTTGTCGGGTGTTCGACAAAGTTGGACATGAGACACACCGCAATCAGAGCCATACCATTGTTGTGAAATGATTTTCTCGTTTGGCACCACACGTGCAGGGCTATCCGCAAACGCGCTGCGGCAAGGACTGAGGAGAAATCATGCTATGATCGAGCCCGCCGAACATGCAGTCGCAGCCGCGAAAACTGCGGCTTTCCGAGCCGACAGGACGTTGCGGCTGTTTCCAGTCGACATCATCCTTCACGTTATCCGGAGATGACCGTATTCGATTTCCGCCCAACGCTGAATGCCCCGGACGATGGTCCCTATCTTTGGCTCGAAGATGTAGAAGTAGATCGGACACTTGCCTGGGCCGCCAGCCAGTCGGCCAGGACCCTGGGGCACTTCGGTGGAACACAGTTCGATCGCGACCACGACGCCCTGACAGCGATCTTCGACCGTCCTGACAAGGTTCCCCTGATCACGCGCCGCGGTCAGTACCTTTATAATTTCTGGCAAGATGCCGGAAATCCGCGCGCACTGTGGCGCCGGGACCACCCTTGCTGCCTATCCGCCGATCCTGCTCGCCACCACGAAACGGGACGACCGGGTCCACCCGGGCCACGGAGTAAGACAGCCGCAAAGCTGCAGGCTCTTGGCTACCCCGCTTACTTCTATGAGCCCGGCGCGGGCGGGCACGGCTACGGCAAGAACAATCGGGAGCGGGCCGCTTTCATTGCCTTGGGCACCAATTTCCTTCGCAGTCCGATCGGCTGGCAAGCTGATGGCGTTCGATAGGTGGGCGGGACCTAGACAAAGAGCAACGTTTCAAAAAGTGGGTACAGGTCGATGATTGCGAGCAGGGCGCGAATAATGTGTGCGCGTTCCCACTCAAACTACGCTGAGCGCTCCGCCAATCTCACGCAATTCGAGCAGACTTTTCGTAATTCAGTCCACATTTCTGAAGAGCAAGGAGAGAATATCATGGCGAGAAACCAAATGCGCGCGGCGCGGGGAGTAACAGCGGCCGTTGTCCTCATCTTGATGGGACAGCAGGCCGTCGCGGCGGACCTTGCGCAAGCCGCGAGCGTCCCGCAGGCAGGAACCCCGGTCACGCAAGAGCCAAGTCCTTGGCAACTCCGCCTGCGTGGGTTGGGGGTCATCACCGAGGATTCGGGCTACGTCAATGCAGTGTCAGGCTCCGCTCTTTCCTATTCGGACACCGTGATCCCGGAACTCGATATTTCCTATTTCTTCACGGACAACATCGCCGCCGAGCTCATACTCGGCACCACCTACGCAAACATCGGGGGCCAAGGCACGATCGGCGGGCTGGACAATATCGGCAAGGTTTGGCTGCTGCCGCCTACGCTCACATTGCAGTATCATTTTACCAATTTCGGCGCGTTCAAGCCCTATGTCGGTGCCGGCGTGAACTACACGATCTTCTATAACCAGGGTGCCGGCAGTGCCGATGCTCTCAAGGTTAAGAATACGTTCGGCACCGCGCTGCAGGTCGGATTCGACTACATGGTGGATCAACACTGGGGCGTCAACTTCGACGTTAAGAAGCTTTTCCTCAAGCCAGCCTTCGACGTCACGGTCGACGGCGCGGAGCTGACGGGAAAGGCGGAGCTCGATCCCTGGTTGATAGGCGCAGGTATCACCTACCGCTTCTAACAACGAAAGGCGAAGGCGGTTTGCTGACAGCCGGTCAGAAATGAAGGGTGCCTCGTGCGCCCTTTCCACCGCCGGCGCTGCACAGGCGAGTCGACCCGGATCATTAGTAGAGGAGTGGGGCCTTGTAACCCTTGGGCGGGGAGGTGTCCGAATCGGAGGAACGTTCTGATCAACTTATCGATGACCATGCGACGCATAGCAGCCGATTGTCCGCGACACTTGAAGAAGCCGTTGAGGAGAGGGCGGCCTCCCCGCTACCACCGGACTGGGAGGGATACCTTGGTCGACGCAGCCCCGAATAACGCCTGAAAAGGAAGTGCTTAGAGCGCCCCGGAGCAGGATGGCTTTGCCGTTGTTGATGGAATGCTGCGGCCAAATTGTTTTCCGACAACGTTCCCAGACCGTCATGTCTGAGCTATACGCTTGGCAGAGCATTGCTTACCACAGCATATGGCCGAGACCGCCTGAGCGTGCCGAAGAAAGGCGCCCGGTTCACAAGCGCCCGGCGCGCCCGAAGGCACGCGGGCGTCGTTAAGAGGTGGCCGAAGTTCCCGCTTCCGTCGAAGCTGATTGTGAATGCTATCCCTTGCGCGGTGGCTTTATTAATTCGCAGGGGTCAACGCTGAATGCTTCTGCGATTCGTCCAAGCACACTGACGCTTGCAGAGACGCGGGCGCGCTCGATCGAGCCCACATAGCGCATGCTAAGGTCCGCGCGTGCAGCCAACTCTTCCTGCGTCAGATCTTGTTCATGGCGCAAGCGACGCATGTTAACCGCCATGACCTCTTTGAGATCCACGGGCGAGATAGGCGCTGAAAAGGAATTATCGTTCTAGGAATGATCGTTCCTATTCTTTATAGTTGGCCAGTTGGTGAAGGGGCTCGCTCGGGCTGCAACCGGCCGACCGCCACCATTCGCCCGAGATCAAACAGCCAAAGAGCGCACATGAACCCAAACATTGCCGACGAAGTCCCCTGGTCGGAGAACCTCACGAGTTACGACAGGGAGAATTTCACGATCTACCTGCGGATCCTGGATGCCTGCGCCGACAATGCCAGCGAAGAGGAGATGGCCGATCGCATTCTCGGCATCGACCCGTCCATTGAACCGGTCCGCGCCCGCAAGGCGCTTCGCAGCCATATCGACCGTGCAAACTGGATGGTCACGACTGGCTACAAGGAACTATTAGCCGGCTGCGACAGCGAGGACTGTCATGCTCTTTAACAAGGAAGTTCCGATACTCGCCATTCATGAGCGCACGGCCACGAGGGACGGCGCGGCGGATGGGATCGCGCAGGTGATCGTGAGGATCGCTCCAGTCGGCTGGACGCGCCTTGGGCCGATCAGCGCTCCAACGATCTCACGATGTGATGCTCCGGCAAGCGGGCCATCGAGCGCACGGAGCACGAGGTTCAATCGAGGGCCGCGTCTTTCCGGCGGAAATAAGCGGGCGGGCAGTTGGCCGTAAGCACAAAGAGCATTGAGGCACTCCAGCGCCCACAGGGGATGCTTCGAAAGTGCAGCCGGCCAGATCGCCTAGGCACACAAGTAAACAGGGTGCAGGATATCCGCTCCCGAGACGGCGAGCTGAAGGCTGCGCTCCGCATGGCGAAGAAGAACATGCTGGCTCTTGTCGGGCATCAGCAGGACTGCAGCACGACATGGTAATGTCGCCAGCTCGAACGGCGATATCGTCGACGAAGCTGACCGCTGTTCCGCAATGACCGGCAACATGTTTGCGCACCGGCACGGATACCAAAACACGGCCGCACTGCGCCCGTAAAACTCAGCGAAACAAAACACCCCAGCGCGACAGGTCGCCGGCCGACGCGATTCGACGGTGGGCTCCACGCGACAAATTGTTGGCCTGCTGGCGCGCAGCAAGCAGATCATGCTGGAATGCCGGATTGCGCATTATGAACTCCAAATGGGCGGTGTAGTCGTACGATCTTTCATCCCACCAGCTAGGCGGAACGGCGTCTGTTGCGACAGATGCGGACATGACGGTACTCCCCTGCCCGTCCCCGTCGCGTGGAAAGATCGCCACCCGGCAAAGCACCGGCGCCATAGCACCGGGCCATCGGACGCCGATCGTGTGCGGCTCTCCAATCCGCTCAAGCGGCCAGCCGGCGCGGCGGAGAATGCGCTCCATGCGTAGATCGGTGACGGTGGCGATGCGACTGAGTCGGCGCGACAGGCCGAACTTGATTACGCCGGCGAAGAGCTCCTAGGTGCCGATGGCAATGCCGCCTGCTCCCTTCGGTGCGGACGAAGCAATGTCAAGCGCGAAACGGCTGCTTTCCCAGATGCTCGGGTCCAGAGGAACGGTGTTGCCCTCCAACAGCACCGGAAATGTGTCGCGAAGCATTGTCGGAGAGGCGGACGCAACCCTCGACCCGACCCTCGAAACCGCGCACGGGTAGTGCGGCCTGAGTGTCAAAGGAATCGATCGTATAGCCGCCATTAGCTCAAACGCCCCAGTCGAGACGTTCCTTGAAGACGCGAAATCGCAGCCGATGCATTGCAGGCAGTTCGTCAGCAATTTCCTCGTAGCAGTCAGGCGCAACAAGCTGGATCATCAAAGGCCTCCTCGCCGGGAAAATTTCACCGCCATTGGAGACGAGCCTTCACGCCAGGGCAGCTTGTGCAGGTGCACAGGTGAAGCTAACTTGTCAGTGAACCGAAAAACCCGAACCGGCTAGGCGCGCAATTGCCTGTTTGGTGGTCATCACCCCAAGCTTCCGTCGAGCGTTGCCCAGATGAAACGCGGCCGTGCGCCGCGTGATCCCCAGAATGCGGCCGATCACCCAATCGGACTTGCCGCGGGCCGCCCATTGTAGGCACTCGTATTCGCGCGGCGTCAGCAACACACCGTCGACTATTCGATCGCCCGAAAGTCTGCGGCGGACGAACGTATGAAAACAACTCGCGAAAAACGGAAGACCTTGTTGGTAGCGTTCCGCCACGCGAAAGTATGCAGGATCGGGCTTGTCAGCGGCAAAGGTCATTGCCGCAAAATTGCCGCGGCCATCAATGATCGGGATCGTCACACCGCAGCAGATGCCGAACTGCGCTGCTTCCTCGAAAAACCCAAGCTGAGGCCCGGATAGATCAAAGCTCTTTAGGTCAATTCCCCATTGAAATGGGGACTCACCACAGCGTGCACGCACAATGACCGGGTCGACACTCTGATACCGGTTCTCAAGATAGCGTGCTGTCCAGAGCGCCGGATAATTCGAGATCAGCATGGGCTTGCCATTAGACCCCGGCGGCAAGGAGAGGTAGGCAAAGGCGAGTAGATCGAGACTTGAGGCGACATCGGCCAGGGCTGCGCGAAAATCGCCCACATCGACACTTGCCGACAACTTTTCCAGGAATGTCTCAAAGACAATTCGCATGTCCTTCGCCATGCCATGAACTCTATGGCCTCGATGTGTCTGTTATCGTCACCCTGCCGTGCAGGCGCCAACTGTCAGCCTACCGGCTGACCGTGGCCTATCTCGCGGGCATTTGGACACAGCCTCCATAGCGGCGCCAGCCGATAAGGGGCGGAAGTAGCTTCGTAGCGGAGATGAAGAAGCTCGATGTGTCATACGAACATACGTCACTCTCCTTCTCCAGCCTTTGATGACGCGCAGCCACTCTCATCCAGCGTTTTGAGAACCTAGCCCTGCCGGCGGGGAGGTGCACCGGCAGGGCGCGCCGCGCTTAGGGTCGCCGCGGCGTGGCGACCAGACAGCGGCGGCAAGTAAGTCAGCGAGAATCTTCAGCCTCCTCCCACCACCGACGCCTCATGATTCGCGGATGAAACGTCAGCGTCTGCGAGCCGCAGGCCCTTTGGACGATAATCCTTTCAATGGGAGTCTCGCGAAGTTTGTGGTGCATAATTTCGTTGCCATATTGTTTTATCAAAATGGATAAAGCCAGGTGCCTCACTACCGGTCGAACAAATTGTGATCGAGGCTTTTTCGTGGCGATGCCCTTATGTTAAGCCCTGGGCTGTGGGCACGCCTATTCGCGTCCCGCGCGCCATTCCCTGAAGGCGAGGTTCAATCGTGCGCCCACCTCGGTGAACGGTCGCGGGGGCAAAGTCTGCGGCTTCTCGAAAGCGCTGAATATCTCGCCGAGTTGGGACCGATGCCCAACCAAGAGTTCGGCCACTGCAATGCCCGCAGCGGTCGATTTGGTGCCTCCGATACCGTTGCATGCACATGCGGCGAAGATGCTGTCTGCCACTTGGCCGAACAAGGGTACCGAATTCCGCGTGAGCGCCATGGCGCCTGCCCAACGATACTGCATCTTCAAGTGACGATGCTCGGGAAAGCGGTCCGCGAACTTCCGGTCATGGAGGTCGCTCGCGCTTTTAATCGAGCCGGAGCTGACTTCGATATTCGGGTTGTAGGTGTAGCGCGAGCGTATGAGGAGTCGGTCGCCATCGTTCCCGCTGATACGACGGATGGTCGTGCCCATCGGCGCGGCTGGCGTCGCTCCCCATTTCCGGGATCCGCCAAGGGCGGAGGGAGCAAACGGCTCGGTAAGCGAGGCGTACGTGAAGACATGGAGGAGTTCACCGCTTCCGAACCCGAAGCTCTCTGCGTGGCCGTTTGTCGCCAGGATAACCCGGGCGGCCCTGACCACACCTTTGGGTGTCTTCACCGTGCAGCCGCTTGACGAGGTTTTGATGGAAAGGGCGGGCGTCCGCTCAAACAGCCTGACGGGCTCTGAGAACAAATCCGCAATGGCCCTCACCAGAGCAGCGGGCTGCACCATTACCGCACCGGGAGTGAAGAGCCCCGACTTGAACGATCGCGTGCCCGTGACTTCCTCGATTTCTTCGGCATCGAGAACTTGGTGCGGTTCGCCCAATGAATTGAGCTTGGACGAGTATGCGGCAAGATGCTCCGTGCCGGCATCGGTCATGGCCACGCTGTATTTGCCGCTCGGATCGAATACGTCCTTGTCCCAGCCATTCTCCTCCGCCAGTCGGGCGTAGTGCTGAATGGCCGTCCGAGCAACCACGATCTCGTTGTGGCTTTTGGCAACAGCGTCCACCCCGAAATTGCCCGACGAAATGTCGTGCGGCAAATCAATTAAAAACCCGGAGTTCCGGCCACTGGCCCCATTGCCGACCACGTCGGCATCGATGACGGCGGCGGAAAGTTTTGGGTCGAGATCGGCCAACCTCACAGCGGCTGCCAAGCCAGCGAAGCCCGCGCCTATGATGACGACATCGACGGTCATGGTCTTATCCAGCTCGGCCCTTGGAGTCCTGGAAGCAAGCAACGCCGTCCAAGCCGATTCCGCGCCGTGGGACGGAAGGCGCCGCGCACGGAAGATCTTGCTGGTCATCGTACCGCTTCTTGCTCAACCAGTGCGCCCAGGGCGTTCCGAAGCGCTGCGATCCGGTCCGCCGAAAGGGGACGGAAAGGCTTCCTCGCAGTACCGCAGCCATATCCAGTGAGTTCGGCCGCCGCATACACGCTTGGGACATAGTCGCCGTCCCAAAGAAGGGACATAGTGGGCTCCAGTAGCTGCCAGAGGGCCTGCACGTCCTCCCACCTCTTTTCCCGAGCGGCCTTGACGATGGCCACGCAGGTGCGTGGCGCAATGTTCGCGCCGCCCCAGATCAGACCAGAGCAACCGGCGAAAAGGGAGAACGGGACGAGCGGATCGGCTCCATTGATGATGTCCAAGCCGGTTCCGATCAGCCTGACTTGCGCGATCAGGTCTCCGCTGCTGTCCTTGACAGCGCGGAATTCGGGCAGTTCGCAGAGTCGGCGGAGCAGGTCCGGCGTTATGCGTACGCCGACCGCCTGGGGCACATTGTATCCGATAATAGGCAATCCGACCTTGGCGACTTCGGCATAGAAGTCGAAGACGCTGTTGTCATCCGAAGGGCCTTCGAAGAAGGGCGGGAGGACCATCACACCGTCAGCGCCTGAGTCCTTTGCAAACTGCGTTCTATCGACGACATCGGCCGTGAGTAATGCGGAAGTCTGAGCGATAACCTTGGCTCGTCCGGCGACGATGCGCGCACCACGTTCGATGAGCGACCTCGATTCATCCGGCGTCAAATAGACATGCATGCCCGTGCCGGAGCTGAACACGAAACCGTCGATGCCCGTGGCCAGATGACGCTCGATGAGGTCCTGGAAGCGACCGAAATCGATACGTCCGTTCGAGTCGAACGGAGCCGTGATCGCCAGATTGAGCCCGGAGAAAGCAAATGATGACATTTCAGAAACCTCCGTTTGGGCTGCTCAGGTCAATCCAGAGCGTCTTCGTCTGGCAATATTGATCGTGCGCGTGGAGGGCCTTGTCCCGGCCGCCGAAGCCCGATTGCTTGTAACCGCCGAACGGGGTGGCGGCGTCCCCCTCCCCGTAACAGTTCACAGTGACGGTCCCCGCTCTGATCGCCCGTGCGGCCCGAAGCGCCTGGGTGCCGTCGGCGGTGAAAACGGAGGCCGCTAGGCCATATTCGGTTTCGTTAGCGAGCGAGACCGCTTCAGCAAGGGAACTCACCGCAATCACAGAAACGATCGGTCCGAAAATTTCTTCCCGCACTTGCTTGCCGTCGTGGCGGTCAAATTCGATAATCGTGGGCTCGATCGTGGTCCCGTTGAAGACCTTTCCACCGGCGACGACCCTGCCATCGCCTCCCAGATAGCTGCTGACCTTGTCGAAATGCGTTTTAGAGATAAGCGGACCGATGCGGGTCTCCGGTTCAAGCGGGTCGCCAACGGTCCAGGTTTTGGCAACCCCCGTCAATTTCTCGAGAAGGCGGTCCTTCACATCCTTGTGGACGATAACGCGTGAGATGGCCGAGCAGTTCTGACCCATGTTCCAGAACGCACCGTTGCCGATGTGGGAGGCCACGGCGTCAAGATCTGCAACGTCGTCCATCACGATGCAAGGATTCTTGCCGCCCATCTCAAGGACCACTTCCTTCAGATTGCTTTCGGAGGAGTATTTCAGGAAGCGACGCCCAGTGTCGGTTGAGCCTGTGAAGGAAACGGCGTCGATGTCGGGATGGCGGCCGATTGGTTCGCCGACATCGGGACCATCACCGGTTAGGACGTTGAAAACACCTGCCGGAACCCCAGCATCGAGCGCGAGCTCTGCTACCCGCAATGTGGTGAGCGACGTCTCTTCAGCCGGCTTGACAACGATCGTGCATCCCGCTGCCAGAGCAGGGCCGATCTTCCACGCGAGCATCAAAAGAGGGAAGTTCCACGGCAGCACAATGCCGACGACGCCGATCGGCTCGCGCACGATCAATCCGAGAGAGGAGTCGTTGGCAGGTGCAACTTGGTCATAAATCTTGTCGACGGCTTCTGCATGCCATCTGAGACTGTTGATAGCCTCGGGCAAGTCAATGTTGATGCAATCGCTGATGGTCTTGCCGCTCTCCAAGCTCTCCATCAGCGCCAAGTCGAGCGCGTTTTCCTCGATGATAGATGCGAGCCTGAGAAGGACTTTCTTGCGGTTCGCCGGGGTCAACCTCGACCACCGGCCATCTTCAAACGCCTGCCGGGCGACAGCGACGGCCTTATCGACATCGGCCGCCGAGCCTGCGGGAAGCTCTGCCAGAACCTTCCCCGTGGCGGGGTTCAGGGTTGCATGGGTTTTGCCCGATAGGGCTGCCGTCCGCAGCCCATCCACGATCATCTTGGTTGGCAGTTTGAGTGCTTTCGCCTGCGTCTTGTAGTCGACTTTATTGAGCATTTCTGTTCTCCCTCGTGTCAAAGTAACACTGACAATGATTATCCATCGAGTTCGCCCTGCATGCCGCTGGGCACGGCGTAGAGCGCCACGTCGCTCCTGAAAACTTCGAGATGAGCACGTACCAGTTCGCCTGCCCGCTCTGCATCCCGGATTTCGATGGCCTCGATCATCTGATCGTGCTGCCGGGCAGCGGTCTCCTGGTCCTTTTGGATCCGAGTGCCGCCGTTTTGGCGATAGAAGATTTTCCCGATGCGGGCGTGATCGATGAGGAGCTTCTTGAGACTGGGAAGTAGATACTGGTTGTGCGCCATCTTCCCGATATTCAGATGGAACTGGTGGTTGAAGATCACTCTGTTTTCAACGTGTCCATCGGCAATGGCCTGCCGGAACTTCTGTTGAGTCTGCTTGAGGTTTTCGAGGTCCGCAGCCCTGTGATTGACAGCTGCGAGCTTCGTCGTTCCGACGTAGATCATCGGAGCGACGATCAGGAAATCCCGAAGCGTCTGGTACGACATGATCGACACGCGCGCGGCGCGATTGGTCTCAAGGTCGACGTAGCCCTCTCCCGCCATTTGTCTCATAAGTTCGCGGACGGGCGGACGGGACAGGCCGAATTCTTCGCTGAGAGCGACTTCGTCGAGAATCGCCCCCGGCTCCAGCTGCATCGTCAGGATACGGTGCACCAGTGTTTCAGCAAGAATGCCCTTTCGGTCCGTCGAGGCAGCAGGTTCATCCCGGATCATAATGGCTCCCTAATTCCAAGGATAGACATATTGTAGACAAACGGCATGAGTCAAGATAGCTACGGAACTACGGTGAGACACCAATGGCGGCTTGCGGAGTGTTTGAACGGGTGGAAGGCAAAACGGTTGTTTCATTTGTCACCTCGGCGCAGATCGGCCCCCTCCGTTCAACTGAAGGTCGGGTTCATATTAGCCCGCTCTTTCACGTTGACCGCCTTCGCCATGTTTATCGACACGCTCAGACTGGCCAGTGATGAATTTGATAGGTCAGGTCGGATCAAGGCGGACTGGGAGGTGCTGTCGCACAGCCGTCACCTCGTTACGTCGAGCTGCGGCGTCCAAGTCTCGCCGACGTCTTCTTTCCTGGACCCGGTGGAGTTTGACTACATTGTAGTCGTTGGGGGACGGTTGACGAATGGTCAGTCGGTCGACAACGAAACCCTGAAGTATCTTCGGGATGCTGCGTCCAACGGCGCACGATTGATCGGAATCTGTACCGGAACGTTCATTCTAGCTGAGGCGGGTCTTATTACACGAGACCTGCGTCAGCTGGCTTCATTACCTCGGGAGCGATTTCTGATCTAAAGGTTCGGGCGGACAGAATCTATAACTTGGATACGACGCGGGGATCATGCGCGGGCGGCAGCAGCACGGCCGATCTGGCGGCAGAACTGGTGCGACGGCACATCGGGAATGCGGCAGAGCGGAACGCGCTCGAAGTGCTGCAGATCGACAAGGTTCGGAATGCAGAGTGGGTACAACCGCGTCCTCCGCTAATGATGGAGGCGCATGACCCAAGGCTTCGCGCTGCACTAATCCTTATGGAGCAGAACGTTAAAGACACACTGTCAGTTTCCGCGCTGGCGGCAGCGTTGGGGATTTCCCGACGCCAACTTGAACGTCTCTTTTTCAAGGAAGTCAACAGCTCCCCGGCGGTTGCGTATCGCCGGATGCGGCTGGAGAGGGCGCCTTCCCGTTCACGTCCGTGACGCTCATCTCGGCGATTACACGTTGCGGCGGGTGCCCGGGGGTTGGCCCCGGGTGACCACGCAGTTGCACCGGCCGAGACGAGGATCAGATCAGCAAGAGTCACAGGGAAGAGACATATTGTAGACAAACTTTTTGGCAAGGCTCTCGGTCAGGCTGTCGTGCTGCGCTTTGACCTTGGACATTCACCAAGCCGATTTTTCCGAAACACAGGGCCCATATTCGGCCACCCGGTTTGTGCTCACACGAGTTTTACTTGTTCTAGGGCTGGAGTAACCAAAATTCATGCTAAATTATCGACGGCTTCCGTTAAGCGCGTTGCGCGCATTTGAAGCTGCCGCACGGCATTTGAGTTTTACCAAGGCTGCCAATGAGCTTTCGGTCACTCAAGCGGCAGTGAGCCGCCATATCTTGACGCTGGAAGACCACCTCGACACCCAGCTTTTCAACCGCGGCAACCAGAAGGTGTCATTGTCTCCTGCCGGCCAGGAGCTGTTTGAGGCTGCGACCCTCAGCCTGGCGCATATTGCAGCGGCTTTTGACAGCGTGAAGAGAGGGCAGAAAGCCCGACGGTTGACCGTCGGCATGCCGATGTCGTTCGCAACGCTTTTCATGAGCCATCGGATTGGGGACTTCGTTGCGAACAACCCAGAGGTCGACCTGCACCTGGTCTCCCTCGAACGCAGCCCGGCGCCGGCGACAGATGGTTTTGATGTGTCCGTGGTAATGGGGTATCTGGCGCGCCCGGGGTTCACAGCCACCGAGCTCTTCGGCGAGGAAGTCTTCCCGGTTTGCAGTAACTCATATCAGACGCACTCCCCGCGTATTCTGACTCCGGAGGATCTGGTAAACGAGGTCCTCCTGGTTATGGACGATCAGCACTGGTCCGCCTACCCTTGGTCACCCTTCGATTGGGTGCACTGGCTTGGACAGTTCGGAATCTCGTCCGACTTCAAACGCGTCATTACGTTCAACAACTATCCAACGATGATGCAGTCCGTGATCAGAGGCTACGGCATCGGGTTGGGCTGGCGCCATTTGGTGAGCGATTACCTGAAGGAAGGCACCTTGATACGGCCTCTTAATGAAAGCTATCTCACTGGCAGAAAACATCATTTGGTCATTCCGGATACGGCGATTGAACGAGAAGACGTCCAGATCTTCCGCAATTGGCTGCTGACACAGGTCGCGGATCTCAATCCGGTCGCGCAACTGGACATCAACGCGGGACCCATTGCACCAAGCCAGGTATCAGCGGAACCTCCAAGCCTGCCTTCCGCCTGATAACATTTAGTCCTGCGGTGCATCACTTTTTATACGGTTGTTTTGCAGTTCCTCCGGGGCTAGCGTTTTAGAAACGCTAAGAGGGAATACCCTCTTCCTGGGCTGAGGGTCCAGCTGTATGGGAGCCTATCAATGCAGATCCAGCAAAGATTCCCCTAACGTGTAGGCAGCGGCCACGACCGCGAAGAGTACCATTCCGTCTCTCATGAGGTGGACGAAATATTGGGTTGAGGCGGTAGTGCGGGCGACAATGATATAGCGCCAAGGCACCCCGCGGTCAGCTCCCAGCAGGTCCTGGCTGAAAGGAAGTTTTGTGAAGCTCGAAGACGTTTTAGACCCGTTCAAAAGCTGGCACATACCTTTTGGTGACTGGGTTGACGGTGGGTTGGGGTGGATCGTACAAGAGTACCGCCCATTTTTTCAAACCTTGAAATGGCCCATTGACCAACTCCTGAGAACATTTGACAGCGCGCTCAACGGCATCCCGCCGGTCGTTATAGTTCTATTCTTCGCGCTGGTAGCTTGGCAGATAGCCGGATGGCGACTGGCAGTTCAGGTCGCGGGCCTGCTGCTGATTATCGGCTTTCTCGGCATTTGGGGTGAGACGATGACGACCTTGTCTCTCGTTTTCACCGCGGTTCTTTTCTGCATCGTCGTCGGGATACCGGTGGGGATAATTGCTGCTCGAAGTGCCAGGGCGGCCGCCATATGCCGGCCCATCCTCGACACAATGCAGACGATACCATCATTCGTCTATCTTGTCCCGGTGGTCATGCTGTTTGGTATCGGCAACGTACCTGGCGTGATCGTAACGATCGTTTTTGCACTTCCCCCCGTTATCCGGCTGACCACACTAGGTATTCAGCAGGTCTCTGAAGAAGTGGTGGAGGCTATGCATGCCTTTGGAGCTACCGACAGTCAGACGCTCTTCAAAGCCCAGTTGCCGCTAGCTCTTCCGAGCATAGTGGCTGGTATCAACCAGACTTTGATGATGTCGCTATCAATGGTTGTTGTCGCCTCCATGA
Organism: Mesorhizobium sp. P160219; assembly: GCF_057786095.1. Taxonomy (NCBI): domain Bacteria; kingdom Pseudomonadati; phylum Pseudomonadota; class Alphaproteobacteria; order Hyphomicrobiales; family Phyllobacteriaceae; genus Mesorhizobium; species Mesorhizobium sp. P160219. Next base: position 1,938,878 of record NZ_JBYNWG010000001.1, on the reverse strand, counting down.
TCGCGGTTGGGGGACTTGGCCAAATGGTTTTGCGGGGTATCGGTCGCCTCGATATCGGGCTGGCTGCAACCGGCGGCATTGGTATTGTCCTTCTCGCAATTATTCTAGATCGCTTGGCTCAATCCGCCATTTCCCAGCGCAGACGCTACGCCGATATCGCTTGGCACCAGCGCGGTCCGGCTGCTCTCTTCACCCGTGTCGTCAAGACCTTCCATGCCTCTCCGGCGGCGCGTGGAGGATTGGAAAGTGGCCGGCCACAACTTCAAACTAACAATAATGGGAGCGACTATGAGCGATCGGTTTAAAATCGAAGGGCGTTTTCGGCGGCTTGCTGCCGCTATGACAGTCCTTGGCACTTTGGCCACGTATTCAGGATACGTGGCTGCGGAGGACCTTCCAGGCAAAGGCGCGACCGTTAGGCCCCTATATCTTGGCCAGGCAGAGGAATTATTCGAAGCCTACGTCGTTAAGATAGGTCTCGAGGATCTCGGCTATACAGTTGACGAACCTTCCGCGACGCAGGTTCCACTTGCCCATATAGCGGTAGGGAACGGCGATGCAGATTACTATACGCCGCACTGGTACCCCTTGCATATCGCCTTTGCCGAGAAGGCCGGCGGCGATGCCAAGCTTCGCCGGGTCGGGACGCTCGTAAAGAACTCAATTCAGGGATACTCCATCGATAAGGCCACCGCTGGCAAGTATGGCATTAAGACGATCGAACAGTTGAAAGATCCAAAGCTGGCCGCATTGTTTGACATTGATGGAGACGGAAAGGCAGACCTGTATGGCTGTGATCCGGGTTGGGGATGCGAACGCATCATTGAACATAACCTCGATGCATACGGCCTTCGGGACACCATAACGCACAAGCAGGGCGAGTATTTCGCTCTGCTTCCCGACGTCATCCAAAGGATTCAGTCCGGCAAACCAACCCTGTATTACAGCTGGACCCCCAACTGGTTACAGGGGGTTCTGGTCCATGGAAAAGATGTGGTCTGGCTGGCGGTTCCGTTCACAGCCTTGCCCGACGAACAGGCTGGCGCCGAGACGACGGTTCCAGGGATTGGAAACCTAGGATTCTCCGTGAACACTCAACACGTGATTGCCAACACGGCCTTTCTTGAGAAAAACCCCGTCGCAAATAAGTGGTTCGAGCAAGTTGAAGTCCCAATTCAAGACATCAACGATGAGAACCTTCTTATTCACAAAGGTGAGAAGTCCAACGAAGACATCCACGGTCATGCTGAGGCATGGAAGAAAGCCCACCTCGACCAGTGGAATAAATGGATAGCTGTAGCAAAACAGGCAGCAAAGTAACGAAGGACTGCGGACAGCATGCTTGCCCGGCAAGCGCTACGCTGCCGGGCGACACCTCTCAACCGTGGAGCTTACCATTGAAAGCGCATGCCATTGAATTCAAGGATGTCTGGAAGGTCTTTGGGACGAGTCCGAGGCTCGACCTTGCGCGTATCCAACGCGATGATCTTTCCAAAGAAGCCCTCCTCGAGAAGCATGGGTGCGTAGCGGCGGTCGCCGGTGTCTCCTTCAAGGTGGAGGCAGGAGAGATCTTCTGTGTCATGGGACTGTCGGGAAGCGGAAAGTCAACGCTGGTCCGGCATGTGAACCGTTTGATCAAACCCAGTTCCGGCCAGATCATTGTTGGTGGCGAAGACATCAATCTAAAGTCTGAAAATGAGATGCGCGAGCTCCGTGCCCGGTCAATGGGGATGGTTTTCCAGAATGTAGCGCTCCTCCCCCATCGAACGGTCCGCGACAATGTGGCTCTGAGTCTGGAGCTACGAAAAGCAAGTGTCCGACAACGCAATGAGGTTGCGGAGGAAAAGCTGGAGCTCGTCCAACTCGCGGGCTGGGGTGACCGTTACCCTGATCAACTTTCTGGCGGAATGAAGCAGAGAGTCGGGCTTGCCCGAGCCTTGGCGGCCGATCCCGCCATTCTGTTGATGGATGAGCCATTTTCGGCGCTGGATCCGCTTATACGACGTGAATTACAGGACGAGTTCAAAAAGCTTTCGACGAAGTTGGGTAAAACCACGCTTTTCATAACCCACGACTTGGATGAAGCAGTTCGGCTGGGACACCATATTGGTGTCATGAAAGACGGAAAAATGCTTCAAATCGGTTCGGCGGATGACATTCTCGGAAATCCGAAAGACCCCTATGTTGAAAAATTTGTCCAGGGAAGCAGCCGATTGAAGCTTCTAAAAGCCGAGTCGGTGATGTTGCCGCTAGCCGAATTTGCGAGTGCCGGAGAGGGCTTGGCGTCGCCAGACGCCCCGCGTCTCAGCCTTGACGCTCCGATCAAGGAAATGCTCGACTTGTCACATCGCCACGGAAATATGCCGCTAGTGGTTGTCGATGGTAACGGAGTGGATGTGGGTATCGTGACTGCATCACTACTCCTACGCGGCGTGCATGATCGACTTTAACTATCTTACCGTGGACAATACTCTAGATATCTCTGACTGTCATGGAAGAGATTACATTGTATAAGCCTTTGCGCGCTGGCAACGGCCAGAACAGTTAAACACAAGACTCCCTGAATTGGTTGGTCGAAACAATGAAGAACTCTGGGAAGAAAACCGTGGTCGTAACCGGAGCTGCTGGCGGAATGGGCCAGGCAATCTGTAGGAAGTTCACGGCTAACGGATATTTTGTAGTCGCGGGTGATGCCAACCAGGAGCGTTTGGTTGCCACAACTGACGAACTCAACCGAATCGACCAAACTGCTCTACCCAAGCATGGCGACCTGAGAAGCAAAGCATATTGCGAAGACCTCATCGATACGGCCATCAGCGTTACCGGCCGCCTGGACGCCCTTGTCAACAATGCCGGCATTATCACGCGCGGCACAATCCTAGAAACAAGTGACGAGGACTGGGAAAGAACTTTCGATATTAATCTAAAAGCGACATTTTACACCTGCCGACGGGCCGTGGCCTTCATGAAGGACCATGGCGGCGGTTCGATCGTGAATATCTCCTCGACCTGGGGTATTTATCCAGGGCCGACCCACGCAGCTTACTGCGCGAGCAAGGCAGCCGTAGCGACGTTTTCCAGATGTCTCGGCCGTGATCATGCAGGGGATGGGATTAGGATCAATGCCGTCTGCCCCGGCGAGATAGACACACCCATGCTTCGCTCAGGCTTTGTCCATCGCGGGTTCGATCCCGACACAGCGGTTGCCGAGCTCAGCAAGTCAAATCCGCTTGGCCGGCTCGGTGCACCGGAAGATATTGCTGATGCGGTGTATTTTCTGAGCTCTGACGCCGCTCGCTTCATCGCGGGGACCGCACTTGAAGTCGCGGGAGCCAAGGCGGTTTATTGAGCCAAGGCGGTCTATCTTCTAGTGTGGCCCCTGCCCGCCTAACCTCCCGACAGTCTGACTTTTGAGGGGCTCCGCGAGGTCAAAGGTAGCATGTTGTTCTGAGGATCCATTCGGCTTGTCAAAGCGAAGGAAATGGGCGGCAAAATGTCGTGAACGGCCGGAGCCAACTTCGGGAGCCGCACGTCCTCGCTTCGGTAGGCATTCAGGACCGGCTCTGTGCCGGCTCGCGTTGGGGTCATAACCTCAGTTCATGAGTTACATTCCCTTTTTTTGTTAGTTCTGGCGTTTGTATTGGCTTATATTCTCGACTTGAATTAGGATCGAAGAAATGCCTGCCAGATCTGGAGGCCGAGACGCTCGGCAGAAGTTGCGTTCCGACAGGACAGTAGCGTTTTTGCCTAGTCTGGAACGCGGGCTGCCCTATATGGATTTGCTGAGCCGGGATAACTTGCTTAGGCTTCACGACATTTCGATGCAAATACTTGAAGAGATTGGCATCGAATTTCGTGACGACGAGGCCATCGAACTTTGGCGCGCAGCGGGTGCCGACGTAACCGGCCAGCGCGTCAGGATCGACAGAAACCAGCTGCTGGAACTGGTGGCAAAGGCTCCTGAATACATAACGGTCCATGCTCGCAATCCCGACAGGACAGTCACGCTCGGCGGTCGAAAGACTGTCTTTACCCCAGCATACGGTTCGCCAAATGTCCTTGACCTTGAAGGCCGGCGGCGAAACGCAACCATTGAGGATTTCGTCAATTTCGCGAAACTCGCCTACCAAGCTCCCGCTATGCATATGACGGGAGGAGTTCTTTGCGAGCCGATGGATATAGCCGTCCCGAAGCGCCACCTGCACATGAACTACAGTTTGATACGATACTCGGACAAGCCATTTATGGGAGCCGTGACCTCGCGTGAGCGGGCAGAAGACACGGTTGCTATGGCCAAGATTGTCTTCGGCGAAGAATTTGTTCAGAACAACACAGTGATGGTGTCGCTTGCCAACTGCAATTCGCCTCTCGTTTGGGACGCCACTATGCTCGATGCTGTCAAGGTTTACTCGGCAAACAATCAGGCGATGATCTTTGCCCCGTTTGTTCTTGGCGGAGCCAGCACTCCGGCCAGCACTGTGGCTGCGGTCGCGCAGCTTAATGCCGAAGCACTTGCTGGCGTTGCCTTTGCGCAGCTGGTCCGGCCGGGTGCGCCTTGCATTTATGGGCAATGGTTGGCGACCGTTTCAATGAAGACCGGTGCGCCAATGGCAGGAACACCCGAGATTTGCCATATGAATATGTTGGTGGGTCAACTGGCCAGACACTACAAACTGCCTTGGCGCTGCAGTGGCAGCAACACAAGTTCAAAGCTCGTTGATGCCCAGGCAGGCTATGAGGCGGCCCGCAATATGTACGGCGCGCTTATCGCCGGTGCGAACTTCGTTCTCTCGTCGACGGGGTATCTCGAAGCAGCTCTGACCCAGAGCTATAGCAAGTTCATGCTCGATGCAGAGCAGATGTTGATGTTCTATAAGCTCGGGCAAGGCATAATGATGAGCGAGATGGATGAAACGCTCGATGCGATCCGCCAAAGTGAGCCAGGCAGTCACTATCTTGGTACCGAACATACACTGAAGAATTTCGAGAAGGCCTTTTTCACACCTGACCTGATGAACCACGACAGCTTCGAGCAATGGTCATTCGCCGGCGCCAAGGATGCCAACACTCGGGGACGCGATGCAGCTGTGCAGGCCCTGCAGGATTATCAAGCACCGCAGATCGACGAAGCAGTCGACGAAGCGCTCCTCGACTTCATGAAACGTAGGGAACTTGATATCGGTGAGGCTGTCCTCTAGCGGCAAGATAATACGAGACGGTGTGACGAGCAGCGTCGACACAGCCAGCCACGAAACCGAGCTATGGACGAACTGTCGCCAAATCGTGTCGAACCAAGGCCGAATTCGGCATCGCGCGCGCGCCCACGAGAGCCGAAATCAAGCCAAAGCCTTCTGCCGGTTCGAGAACGCCTCGATCAGCCCTTTGTGAAACGCATGGAAGGATCGTGATGAACGTACGCCCCGATATCAGCACCATCAAGTCGGTGACCATGCCGGAGAATGTTCCACAGGCGGGCCGGCCAATCGAGTTGGTGGTTCTGGTGTTGCCAGGATTCTCGCACCTGGCGCTTCACGCCTTCATTGAACCATTTCGCATCGCCAATACGGTATCGAAGCTCGCGCTGTTCCGGTGGCAGATCGCGGGACTTGACGAACGATCTGTTGAGGGTGCTAGCGGCCTTTCAGTTGCCGTTGACGTGACGATAGACGAAATGAATGCCTGTTTAGGCGCCCGTAGGCCACAGCATGTCGCGGTTATCGCGGGTGAGCCGGTGGGGCGGCGCCTGACGCCACAGCTCAATAATTTCTTGCGAACGATCGCACGCTACGGGGTTGGGGTATCCGCAGTTGGAACAGCTACATGGTTGCTCGCGCAGACCGGATTGTTGGAAGGAACACGCTGCACGATCCACTGGTCGCGGCTGGCAGCCTTCTCAGAAGTGTTTAGGCAGCCGCATATCCGAGACGCTCTATTCGTCAAGGACGGGCAGTTTTCGACGTGCGCGGGTGAATTGGCATCGTTCGACTTGGCCGTCGATATCATCGCCAGCCATGTGGGCGGGTATACAGCACATGAGGTTTGCCGCTACGCGACTGTCGAAGGTCAGCGCTCTGGTTCGAACCGGCAGACCGGGCCGACGGGGCTCGCCTTTGGCGGTGTGAGTGATAAGCTTCAGATGGCTATGCGGATTATGGAAGAGAACGTGGAATACCCACTGACCATGAGCGAGGTTGCTCGACGGGCGGGCGTGTCGCGGCGGCAACTTGAGCGCTTGTTTGCAGCACACGTTCACATCCCGCCGGTACGCCATTATCTCCGGATCCGTGTAGATCATGCCAAGCGCCTGATCGAAGGCACAAGCATGCCCATAATCGATGTTGCGATGGCCTGCGGGTTTTTGTCCCCTTCACACTTCGCTAAGTGCTTTAGAACCTTTAACGGCCTTTCACCTCAGCAGTGTCGATTGACGACGCCGGCTTGGGTCGGGCCCGGCCTAGGCTAAATAGACCATACGAAAGCCCAAAGGATCATCGGTTCAGTCGTCGTCTACCGTTTCTTCAGGTAGGCCCGGCGAGGCCAAGAACGCCAGCCCTTCCCGCGGTCCATCCGAAGAGGGTGTGCAACGACCACCGGAGGTTCCTGCGCGTTGCGCGGAGAGGTTCGGAGAGGCCGCCCTTAATGACTAAACCGCAATCCGAGGCCTTCCCGAGGCCACCGCCACCACATGTGCCTCAATAAACATGCGCTGGGCGTCGACGGTTGAAACACGGAACTCGGTTGCGACCTCGATCTCGGCGCCGTCTGTGCCGGCGTCCCTGGCCCGCTGTGCGGCAATCGCCCGCACATCGGCCTCGGCCGTTGCGATCGCCGTCGCTTCGTCGAGAAAGTCGCGCACGGTTTCACCCGAGGCAAGCCGGAACAGCCCTTCCTTGGGTTGGCTGACCCGTGCTTCGACCGAGACCCTGACCTGTCCGACAACGGCTCCGAGCGCATTGGCAACGTCGGTATATTCGGGCACCACGCAGTCATTACCGACCAGGGCCGGCAGGCCGGCATAGTGCAGCGGCGCCGAAGCACCGAGACCGATGACGGGCCGGTCTAGCGCGACGGTCAGGTGGGCGATGCCGGCATCGCCATCGACGGCGCGCTGCACCAGCGCGTGTGCCACCGTGGCCGAGCCGTCGAGCCCGTCTTCGGCAAAGGCGGTTTCGAGAATGTATTCGGCCGACCAGCGTGTCAGCGTCACCAGCACCCGTTCCGATAGTGCTTCCGGTGAAGGAGCTATGAGCTGGCCGCGACCGTCACGCTTGCGGGAAAACAACTCGGCGCCGAGTCGGGCCGTAGCGGCGTCCCAGTTCGCCTGCTTGCCCTGAACATGGGCGGCGTCCGACGGCGTGAAGCCGGCGACATGCACCAGCCGCGCGACACCAGTCGGTCAAGTGTTGCGTTCTGTGCGTTCGAGATGAGCAGCTTGTCAAGCGGGACGGCCACGGCACCAATCGCCTCGAAGAGCCGCGCTTCCGGAGCGGTGAGGCCTGCGGCAAGCCTATCTGGGACGCCAGTGCGGAATACAAAGCGGCCGTCCATACGGCCGGGATTGGGCGCCCGTAGCTGGCGTTTCAGCTCAGACGTCACTGCCTCACCATGGGCCATGCCGGCCAGCGCCAGCGGTACCAGCCGGCGCGGGCCGATCAGGATCTGCGGGGTGAGCGCGCCGCTCTCCAACGTCACTTCGGAATCGCCGCCCAGGCCGAAGGTGCGCATGGCGACGGCCTCAACCATGGTGCGGAAGCCGCCGACGGTGGCCCCTTCCGGATCGAGCCTGGGACGGCCCCCGTCGAGCACGGCGACGTCGGTGGTGGTGCCGCCAATGTCGGAGACCACGGCATTGTCGAGCCCGGTCATGTGGCGGGCGCCGACCAGGCTGGCGGCGGGACCAGAGAGGATGGTCTCGATCGGCCGCTGGCGGGCGAAGGCCGCCGACACAAGCGCACCATCGCCGCGCACCACCATCAAGGGGGCTACGATCTTGCGCGCTTCCAAGAAGCCTTCGGTCGCCGCCACCAGCCGGTCGATCATCGAGATCAGCCTGGCGTTGAGCAGCGTCGTCAGCGCCCGGCGCGGTCCGCCGAGTTTTGCCGACAGTTCGTGGCTGGCGGTAACCGGCAGGCCAGTCTTTTCTCGGATCAGATCACGTGCCGCGAGCTCATGCGCCGGATTGCGGGTGGCGAAATAAGCGCAGACAGCAAATCCCGATACAGACGCGCCAAGTTCCGGCAAGGCTGCTTGGAGACCGGACAGGTCGAGCCTGGCCGCATTGCCGTGGACATCGTGGCCGCCCGGGCAAAACTCCACCGGGTCGGTGCCGAGTGCCGTCTTCAGTCCATCGCGGGCGAGATCGGCTTCGGTAAAGCCGATTATGACCAGCGCCACCCTGCCGCCTTGGCCCTCAACCAGCGCATTGGTGGCAAGCGTTGTCGACATCGACACCAGTTTGATCGCTGCCGGGTCGGCGCCGGCTTTTTCAAGCACCGCGTCTACGGCACCCGAAATGCCGACGGCGAGATCATGCCTAGTGGTCAGCGCCTTGGCCTGGCCAGCACTTTGCCTTTGTTCGGCCCATGCTGTGGGCCTTCAGTCTCGGACCACAGTACGGCATCCGTGTAGGTGCCGCCGGTGTCGATTCCGAGGAACAGTGGTTTCTTGTTGGGCTTGGCTCTCATCCCCGATGGCAGTTCGGCTGCTGTTCGCTTTTTCCACCCCTTGGCCGATGCAGAACTCCCTGTCCGTCTACAGGTCTGAGAAGATTGAAAAAATCGTGCGCCTCAACGGGAGATTCTTTGTCCGCAGGGGGATAGCTCTTTTCGCAACCCCTTCGACGCCGACGCACCACTATGCCTGCGCCTTCGTCAGTTTGGCCCGATACTCCTCGTCCAGGATGGCTGGCAGGGATATCTTTTTGGTTCGCGCGCCGTCGACGGAGATCATTTCCCCGCTAACGAAACTGGAATCCTCGCTAGCCAACCAGAGGACCGCATTGGCTATTTCCTTCGGAACGCCAGTCCTTCCCACAGGGTGAAGTTGTCCCAATTCCCGCTCGATTAGGCTTCGGTCCGGGTGCATCTCGACGTACGCACGATTGAGGTCGGTATCGATCCAACCGGGGCACACGGTATTGCAACGTATCCCATCCGGCCCGAGATCAACGGCCAGTCCCAGCGTAAGACCATGCACGCCGGCCTTGGTGGCGGCGTAGGCAGTATGCCAAGGATTGACCATGAAGCCCTCGACAGATCCGATGTTGACGATCGTGCCCGAGCCGGTACGCCTCATTTCCGGGACGACATATTTTGCCATCAAAAACGGGCCACGAAGATTGACCGCCATAAGCCTGTCCCAATCCTCGGCAGTCTGATCGTCGATCGACTTATGGATGACCAGACCGGCGTTGTTGACCAGGACGTCGATCTTGCCAAACCTCTCCAGGACCCCGTCAACGAAGGTGCGAATTGAGACCTCTTTTGTGACATCGAGCGCCATAAAAGTGAACGTCTCGACGCCGTCGGAATCGACGGAACGACGGTCATGGAGATCGCCTACGACAACCACGGCGCCTTCTTCAGCGAGCCTCTCAGCAATTGCTCGCCCGATGCCTTGATTGCCTCCAGTGACAATGGCAACTTTACCTTCTAGCCGATTACCCAAGACTCCCTCCTAGCCTGCGGTGACGCCGCCATCTATTGGAATTGCAACCCCAGTAATATGCCTAGCCCCCTCGCTTGCTAGAAACAGCGTCAAGCTGGCAATTTCCTTCGGAGTCGCCACGCGGCCCTGAGGTATTGAATCAACATTTCGTTGAATAATCTCGGCGGTGGTAACCGGCTTACTATGCGCCGACACAAGCATGGGCGTATCCACTGCGCCGGGGCAGACGGCATTGATGGTGATTTGCTCTTTGGCGTGGTCAAGAGCCATGGCTTGAGTCAACAAAACGACGGCGCCTTTTGACGCACAATAGGCAGCCAGCCCGGGACAGCCAAACAACCCCACATTCGAAGCTATGTTGACAATGCTGCCGCCGCCGGTGGTCCTCATAGACTTCACTGCGGCGCGGCTGAAATAGAACACACCGTTGACATTGGCGTCGAATGTCTCACGCCACTCGTCGTCCGTGGTATCGACGGCGCTTCCACGCCGGATGATCCCGGCGCTGTTGACCAAGACGTCAACCTTTCCGAACCGCGCCACAGTGGAATTCACTACATGGTCGGCAAACGCTGAGTCGGCGACATCGCCCAACTTCAATTCGGCCTCACAATTGAGCTTCTGAACCGACTCCAAGGCTCTTTGCCCCCGCTCTCGATCGCGGCCGACCAAAACGAGTGACGCCCCGATCGCGGCAAAAGCCTCTAAGACGGCCTCCCCTATCCCTGACGTCGCGCCAGTAACGATAACCACCTTTTTGGAATGCGTCATAGTTCGATTGCCCGCAAAGTGATGAGCCTTGGCGGTTTTCCCGCACCTTCTTCGGTGATCTATGCGCGCATACGGGCTGTCCGCAAGTATCCAAAAAATCATGCACCGAACAAGCTGAAGTCATGGCGCGTCGGACAGCGGTGACGGCTTCGTGCCGCCATTTGCGAGCCTTGGATACGCTCATGAGTCCTAGTTATCCGGCTGGCTACTAATACTCATTTGAAGTGAGGCGCGCCGCCGCCTATAGCTCAGGACCGTGGCATTTCGGCGAGCGGATTACGTGCGCAGCAAGGCCAAAATGTTTGAGGATTGCAGTTGGGTCATCTTGACGAAGTCACAATCGTACAAGGAATCTAAATCGCTTTGCAGAGTGGCCCATCTGAATTCCGCCCGCTCTCGGCTTTGATCTGGAGAGCGATGACGCGATGTTTGGTAACCGATTGGCAGGGTTTTGAGTGAAGGCAAGCCGCTGACTACCTGAAAGACAGTTTGCAGAGGACAACGAAGGAGAGAAGATATGCCAGTTATCCATGTCGAGACGTTCAAGTCAGATGATAATAAGAAAGAACACTTGGCCAAAGAGATTACAAAACTGTTTTGTGATAATATGAATCTAAGACCGGAACAGGTCCATGTGGTCTTTGATGAATATGAGCCAAGCAACTGGGCTACCGGCGGTAAGCTGTGGTCGAGAATGTGATGGCCTGCGCTATGACCTCCTCGGTCAGAGGTTAGTCTGTTGTCAAGCGACGGAAGTGGACATGAACGGCCACTAGGATTCAGACGGTCCGCTTCCTGAAGTCTTCAGGCCGGCCGGGATATGGCGTTTGGATGCTACACTGGGGGGTGAACTAAGCCACGCAGACTTGAGAGGAATGTCTTTCAGTTTCGTTGACGAGTCTGCGCCACTCTTGCGGAGACTACCACCCTGGAAAAGCCAGTGGGCAAGCTCAAACCATGGATTGGGTCACGGTTATTGGTTACCTCGCTACTTTGTGCTCGGTGACCGCTTTTGCCCCGCAAGCCTGGAAAATCATCAAAACCCGGGACACGAGCAGCATTTCTGCACTGATGTACGGCATCAACGTGTTGGGATTTGCCTTGTGGCTGACCTACGGAGTCCTCAAGAAAGACTGGGCGCTTATCATCACCAACGTCTTGATCCTGGCGCTTTCGGCCTTCATTCTCGCCATGATACTCCTCCCTCACGCGAAGAAAGATGCTATCGCGGATGCTCTCGACCCGGCCTCCTCAAGCGATGAGCCGTCTGTTAGGCGGGCACGTATGGCCGGTCCAGAGGCAGACGGTCGAGATGACGGGCATCGCAATCTTTGACGTGAACCGCGTCAATGGCCGACTTCTCATGCACATCTCGTCGACGATCAAGAGCGCTGGGTGGCAGAAGAAACGGATGCCTTCCGACAGGCGTCCTTTGCGTTCGGCTTTTTTGCAGCGGGGGCCTTCGCACTGAATCCATCACCAAGGCTGCTTCCGTGCCAGCTGCTGCGGACTTTCGGATATTTTCTCCCTCGCTGCGCCTAAAGAGTGGTCCTTCATCCCGTCCATCTGAAAATGCTAAGAACACATGCGGCGGACAAGCTTGAGTCATGGCGCTGAACATTGGGAACGGCCTCCCGCAGCCTTCTGCGAACCCTTGGACCTTGTCATGACCCCTGGTTATCCGGTCGGCCACTAATACTCATTTGAAGTGCGGAGCGCCGCCTCCTATAGCTGACTACCGTAGCATTCCGCGTGACTGATCAGCATAGTCGGGCATGTACGAGGGCTCATGACGAATTCCAATTCTGGTCCTGATGGGCTTGTCCTCAATGACGGCTGGAGCGACTTGCGGCAGTTTCGACCAATGCCGAATATCGATTTTAAAAGGCTCGATGGATATCGGAAAGAGCGGCTAAGAACGGCGATGCGCCAAGCTGATGTCGCATTGTGTGTGCTGGTGAGCCCCATCACCATCCGGTATGCGGTGGATTACAATGCATACCCTTTGTTTCAGTCGCATATCCCGGTCACCTATCTCTTTTTGCCACTTGATGGGCCGATCACTCTTCATCAGGGAATTGGCTCCGCGTCCTCTGCCGACCGGGCGAGGAAAGGAAGACCGATTTCGTTTTTTGAAGGCGGCAACGAACTGGGGCAGGGCGCGAGGCTTTTCGCCGACGACATCGTTGGGTTCCTAAGCGAAATCGGGACCACCAATCGAAAGGTGGCAGTGGAATATGTGAACCCGAGCATAACCCAAGCCCTCCTTCAGCGCGGTCTCGAGGTAATTGATGCGGTGGATATCGTGGAGGGCGCGCGGGTCATCAAATCGGACGACGAAATAGCGTGCATCCGCTGGGCCTGTGCTGTAGCCGAGCACGGCATTGCGCGTATGCAGGAAAGCATGGGGCCAGGCGTAACGGAAGCGCAGCTTTGGGGGCTTCTTAACTATACCAACCTCGCCAACCAGGGGGGCTGGCATGAGGGCCGAATGCTAGCTTCGGGGCCGCGCATTAATCCGTGGCTGCAGGAAGCCACTCAACGTGTCATCGAAGAGGGAGACCTCGTCGGGTTTGACACCGACATGGTAGGCCCATTTGGGTATTTCTGTGATGTTTCACGGACATTCTACTACGGGAAGGATCGGCCTAGCGCTCGCCAGCGCCAGCTTTACCGGCTCGCCTATGACGAATTGCAGACGAACATGAAGCTTATCCGTCCGGGCCTCAGCATGAAGGATCTACAGGAGTCAGCTTGGCCGGTGCCCGAAGAATTCCAAGAGCAGGCCTACCCTTGCGTCATACACGGGGTCGGTATGTGCGATGAATATCCGCAAGTGAAACCGCTATTCCGTGGTCCAATAGCGTACGACGCGACCCTCAAAGCAGGCATGGTGATATGCGTTGAAAGCTATATTGGGCCTGTCGGCGAAAGAGACGGTGTAAAGCTCGAGGAGCAGCTCCTTGTGACCGCCGACGGGCATGAACTTCTATCGACCTACCCTTTTGAGGAGCGTCTGCTGGACTAGTTTCTCGAACTACGGGCGTGCGACTAAGCGACTTAATTCAACAAGGTTTCTAGGGCTGCCTAATGATCTATGAACTAAGGCATTACATTCAGTTTGAGTGAATGAAGGAGAAGATGGCGCCAGCGGTTCCCTCGCAATAGCTTGCCGCTTTCAAGGAGACGGGAATTAAACCCACCGACTTCTGGTAAACCAGGAGAGTGAGAAAAATCCATCGTTGAAGGGCCGAATGAGGAAGCAGTAAAGGTCGTGTGCAGCGATTTGTTCAGACCCCCGGATGGACTAGTGGTATCGACCTAACATTAGAGTCCGGCTTGGGATTCACTTTGACGAAAGCGGATGCGACTCTGGCGCATGCGCACGGGAATATCCTTCATTGCGCGAATTACGCAGACGCCTCATCCGACGGTCCGCTATTAGGCCTTGATACTGGCGGTTTTCATGAGTCGCGCCGTAACTTCACTCTCGCTTTCCACGAAGCGCTACAAAACGAGGCAACTTTCGCTGCGACCGAGCACCTGGTTGGACGCCAAATACCGTTCATATTTCTCGTGGGACTGAATACATCGGATATTCCTGAGAGTTTCAGAGGTGGTTGACCGGTTTGAGAAGCCGGTTGATATCGGTCATCTAATCGAAGTGATAAAGTCGCTGGTTTCTAGGTGAAAATCAGTGTTCGACCGGAGCAGAGCCACTATGTCAGACGATTTCCCGAGACCATTCAAAGACCTTGAGGCAGCCGCGTTTGCTTTAGCCGCCTGTCTCCTATTCCTAACATGCCTGATGCTTTTCGGTCCGATCGTTGGCGTGATAATGGGCTAACATCTGTACGACCGAGACGGAATGAACGGCCAAGTCAAGTCGGAACCTTTGCCAAGCGGCAAGACGTGGACGGCGAGCAGCTTGAGCCGTGAGCGGAGGGGCTTCTCGACCCTTACGAGACGACGCTAAGTGGGCTCGCGCGCCAGAACCGTTTGCGCGCGCTATACCGCGTACCGGTCTCGATTTGGCCTCCAATGACTATCTAGGACTGGCAGCCTCGCCGCGCCTGACCAAAGCCGTCGCCGCGGCGCTCGCAGTCGGCACTTCGATCGGCGCGACAGGGTCTCGCCTGTTGCGCGGCATAGCCCCGGGAACGAGACCTCGAAGGCCGCGACAATGTTGTCGTGCTGCACACTTGCGGCAAGGCGCTTGGCGCCTCCGGTGCGCTGGTTTCCCAATCCGCGGCAATCAGCGACTATTCTCATAAACCGTTGCCGGCCCTTCGTCTGTGTCCACGGCCCCCTCTCCGCTCATGGCGGTGGCGGCAACCGAGGCGCTCGCCATCCCGCGTGACGAGCCCGAACCCCGCGAGCGGCTGGCAGAACTCAACTCGTCGCCTTCGCCGGCCGGGAGATCGAAGCCACGCTGCGCAATCACGCCGAGCGGCTCGCAGATCCTGCCGGTCATCGTCGGCGACAACGCTCGCGCCATGGTGCTCGCCGACGCGACGCAGGCGCGCGGCTTCGATGTGCGCGGTATCCACCCGCCGACGGTTCCCGAGGGCAGGCTCGGCTCAGGATTTCGCTGACGCTCAATGTCGAGCAGGCCGACGTCGCAGCCAGCCGAGGCGATGGCACAGGAATGGGAGCGAATGGCGGCATGAACCAAACCAAACCTTCGTCATCACCGGCACCGACGCCGGCATCGGCAAGACGGGTCTCGCGGCCGGTCTGGCCGGCATGCTCAATGGCGCCTACTGGAAACCGGTGCAGTCGGGCCTCGACGGCGAAACCGATACCCAGACGGTCGCGCGGCTCGCGGAGCTCTCCCCTGAACAGATCGTCCCGGAAGCCTGGCGACTGGGACGACCGCTATCGCCGCATCGCGCCGCCGAGCTCGATGCGTTTCAATCGATCCCGACCGCCTTGTGCGTCCGACGTGGCGATCGTCGAGGCCGCCGGCGGTCTATGGTTCCGCTCACCCGCAACATGCTGTTTATCGACGCTGGCGCGCGCCGGTCGTGCTTTGCGCGCGCACGGAGCTGGCACGATCAACCACACGCTTGGCGCTGCGCCGGCGCGATATTCCGCTTCTTGGCGTCGCATTCATCGGCGAGACCATGCCCGATATCGTGTCGAGGAGACACGCGCGGCGATCGACAAGGCCTTTATCGCACAAGCTGGATGGGCGGCACTAACAGCTCGCGAACGCAGCGACATACTCTGGCGATGGCACCACCTGATCGTCGCCCACACTGACGATCTTGCTGGGCTTCTCACCGCGGAGATGGGCAAGCCGCTAGCCGAAGCGAAGTCTGAGGTGGCGCATGCGGCCGCGTATTTGCAATGGTACGAGGCCAATCGCATCTATGGCGAGACGATCTCGGCGCCCTCTACCGACCGCCGCATGCTAATGATCAAACAGCCGACGGCGTGGTTGGTACGATCACGCCCTGGAACATTTCCGCCCCGATGGTTGCGCGCAACATTTCGCCCGCTCTCGCCGCCGGCTGTACGATCGTGCTCGAACCTGCTGAACAGACGCCGCTCGTGGCCGGTGCAATGTTTGCGCTGACCCATCTCGGGCATCCCCGAAGGCATCGTCAACCTGATCTACGCCTCAGAAGGCGACGCGGTCGGTCGCGAACTCTGCTCCAATCCCAAGGTCCGCAAGATTAGTTTCACGGGCTCCACCGAGGTCGGCCGATTGCTCATGCGCCAGTGCTTGGACCAGATCAAGAAAGTCAGTCTAGAATTGAGTGGCAATGCTCCTTCATCGGTTGGATGATGCCGGCATTGAAGCTGCAGTTGACGGTGCGATCCAGGCAAAGTTCCGCAATGCCGGCCAGACCTGCATTTCCGCGAACCGCCTTTACGTCCATTCTGGCGTTCACGATGAGTTCGTCGACAAATTCGTGGAACGGGTCCGTCAGCTTCAGGTCGGTGACGGTTTCGACCGAAGCGTC
Organism: Mesorhizobium sp. P160219; assembly: GCF_057786095.1. Classification (NCBI taxonomy): domain Bacteria; kingdom Pseudomonadati; phylum Pseudomonadota; class Alphaproteobacteria; order Hyphomicrobiales; family Phyllobacteriaceae; genus Mesorhizobium; species Mesorhizobium sp. P160219. The sequence goes on along the minus strand of NZ_JBYNWG010000001.1, from coordinate 1,922,469 downwards.
TCCGTCGGCCCGCTGATCAACGGCCACGCGCGGCCAAGATCGAATCCCACATAGCCGATGCGTTGGGGAAGGCGCTACGATCCGATGCGGCGGAGGCCGGATCGGCAGAGACGGCACTTTTTTAGCCGACGGTCCTCAGCGAGGTCTCCAGCGAAATGACAGTGTCGCAAGTAGAGACCATTGGGCCTTTAGCTCCGATCATCGGCTTCGGGGATGCCGATCAGGTCGTGGCCAATGATACGATCTACGGCCTTGTCGCCTATTTTTATGCTTCGAACCTGCAGCGTGTCTGGCGGGTAGCCGAGGCCCTGGAATATGGCAGGTGGGAATCAATACAGGACGCAGGTCATCGGAAGCCGCGCCTTTCGGTGGGATAAAACAGTCTGACATCGGGCGCGAGGGTTTACGTCATGGTCTTGAGAAGCATTGAGATGAAAGTACCTCTGCATGGGGCATCTGAGGGCGGCAAGCTGCAGTGCCCGATAGCAATCGCGCCGGCTGCCGGCTGATGATGAAGACGCTGCTAGCGCTCGCGGCCTGATGGCCAGATGGTAGCTTGCATCATCCCCCGCTCCGCAGTCAGACAGCAGTGGGGGGTTTACAAAACCTCAATGGCGGATGCGCTGCAATAACCGTTTCGTTTGAACGTGGCCCTGCCGGTGGGGAGGTGCACCAGCAGGGCGCGCCGCGCAAAGTCGCGGCCGCGTGGCGGCCGGTCAAAGGTTCAAACAACAGGACGAAGAATGCGGAGCGAAGCAACGGGATCTCCCGTCCGTCGGCTCATTACAGTATTTTGTCTGGATCTTCTCCACCCTCCGAGACCGCTTCTTCCCTCCCAGACCAACCGCTCCGCAGCACAAATTCGAGTCCATGACTGCACGGACTGCCTGAAAGGTGCGGTGTCGACCTCACCCGCCGCGCTTCAACAACATGACAGCCCTGGGCGGAACGATCTAAACCACTGGGAGACGTCCGCCGCGTCGAGACCTTCGGTCACTTTCGGCGGTTCTCATCCGCCATCGAAGATAAGAATATCAGACTAGCATGCGTGGGATTGTACGATTCCACGTCCTGGCGAAGACTTCGGTGTCATATTCGAAGGCCTTAATCTGACCGATGAATAAAAAATTTGCTTTAGTTGAGCTGAAACATAGACGAGCCTCGATGCGGCAGTCCCAATCGCCGCGTTTGTAGGCCGTTATGTATTGTGCGTCACTCTTGGCGCTAGTAGGGTCGTGATCAAGTATTGCCTTGACTTCGCTTTCTGTCGACGACAACTCGGTGTCGATAGCATCAATCCTGTATCGCCCGGTGCCATACGCGTTGCGTATTGTAAGTTTGCCCGTCGCGGCATCCCATTCAGAGTCTCTGGTTGGCTTCGGTGCTTCTTGTAAAATGGTTCGCCCCGAGGTCGGTTCTGGAACAAAGGCCGGGCCGAAAGGTTTCAATGCCCTGTCCCCCGCACTTGGCGGTCGTACCGGCAGCTCAAGCTCGGACCGGCCGACGTAAAGCGTCAGAGTCACGGGCTCTGGTGACGGCCAGTACGCTGGCCAATGTGAAGTCGCCACGGTAACACGGATGCGTTTGCCCGCTTCGAAAACATGGGCACAGTCCTGCATCGCTAAACTGATGCGATAGCGTTTGCCCGGTTCCAGAGGTTGAGGAAACTCGTCACTGTCTCGGTGGGTCAGATTCAACACGTTATAAGCGACTCGCTTTGAACGGCCATCCTGATCGACTTCATTGAGTGTAACGGCCAAGAACGCAACCGGTTTGTCGACCGCGAGATCGAGGGTGACTACTGGCCCGCCGAGAATCTCGAAACCGCCCTTAAGCGGCTCGGAATCGAATGTCAGTGAGCGAGCGTCATCAACCCTCTGATCGGTCGGGGCTTCCTCAGCACTTCTCCACCACCAACCAGGCGCCGTTATGCCAACCGTCTGCAAAGGCCTGAGAACACGGGCCGTTTCAGCACCGGCATGGTTCTCCAGCCCGTCTTTCGTGAGATAGAGTTTGCGCGGCGTGATGCGCGAGGAAGGCCAGCTACCCTCGGCCACCCACCGGCCGGGGATCTCCCACCGGCCGGAAGTCTGGTGTATACCGCGCATCGCCGGTTCTTGCTGCATCCAGACCCGGTACATCGGCTCGTCCATAATGCCGGTATCGATATCCTTCAGCCAGTGATCCCACCAGCGCAGCGACTCGGTGAGCCAGTCTATCGCCGGCCCCGGACCTGGGCCGTCGGCGTTCGGATATTGGTGTCCCCAAGGGCCGACAAGGCCCTTGCGCGGACATGTGAGGTTGGCGAGCATGCGCGGAACTGTCCGGCGATACTGATCGAACCAGCCACCAACTGCATAAACGGCGCATTCAATCGCACCATAATCTTCACTGATTGACCCTTGCTTCCAGAAAGCATCGCGGTGCTGGTGGGTAAGCCAGTCGACGGTATAAAAGTCCAGGTTATTGAGACGCTCCATCCACATGTCGCGCCAGCGGTCCCCAACGATTGCCGGATCGGGAGGACTTGCACAAGAAGCAGGATAACGGAGACCCCATGCAGTCCCGAACGTGTCCTCCATAATCATACCACCGGTGTAGGGCGTATCATCGGTATAACGGTCGTCTGTCGAGCAAACCGTGATGATCGCTTTGAGTTCAGGTGGCCGGCGAGCAGCCACCTGAAGTGCGCTGAAACCGCCCCAAGAGATCCCAAACATACCGACCTTACCCGTACACCAGGGCTGCCTGGCTAGCCACGCGATGATCTCGATGCCGTCGTCCTGCTCTTGTTTAACCCATTCGTCCATCGGCAGGCCCTCGGAATCCCCAGAACCGCGAATGTCCGGACGCACACAAGCATATCCAAATGAGGCCAAGTAGGGGTGCAAGGTTTCGTCATGAAGGCGCCTGCTGTCGCGCTTGCGGTAGGGGATATATTCCATAAGCACTGGCACCGGATCATGCTCTGCATCCTCCGGCAGCCACACGCGCGCCGCAATCTTGGTACCATCGGACATCGGAATCCAAATGTTTTCGATTTCGCGCACAGTGCGTGGACCTGTTCGCGCCTTGGCCGATGAGGTTTGGGCGCTGACCGCCGTGACGGCAGATGCGCTGGCACTGATGCTGGCAGGATGCGAGACGTTCGCGCCCTTGAGGATCGCGCGTCGAGTTACCGAGATACTATCGGTTTTCTTGTTATTGCTCATTCAACCTCCCTCCGCCCAGGCCCCACGCAATCGGGCCGGCGACGGCGATACGTTCACAACAGGCAGAACCTTTAATTCGCGGAAAGCACATCGAAACTCCGGACCAAGTTGCGTCAGCGCCCTGAGATGTTTCCAGGCCCCGAGTGCACCCTCCTTGGTGCCGCTTTCACGCTCTTCGAATACCAACCGATCCGCGTGTTGACGTCAGCATTGTTGTTTCCCGCAGCCAGCGACACGGATCAAAACTTCACCCGGCCCTTGGGTCGGAACGGGGATGTCATCACGGTACTGAAGCTTTTCAAAACCACCATGTCCTAGGAGCAGTACACCAGTCTTCACTTCTGGAATTACGGCGAGTGAGCCGATCGAGGATCTCGCGAATTCACTGTTCATCTCCGCGACTATCCTCTTCATGAAATACGTCGCTGTTGGCAGTATAGGCGAGGCTAACCCGCAGGGGTGTAACAAAACAACCGGACAAAAAGTTATGCATCGCAGGACTAATTGTTATCAGATAGAAGGCCAGTTGATATCCGCTGGGTGAAATGGGTGCTCCCTTTATGTTTCCGCAGCTGGAGTTGGTTGGACTGGATTCAAATCGGCGACCTGTGTCAGCACCCTGCGGAGATCTGGACGTCGTCTGGCGCTGTTACATTGATTGAGCAGTAAGGAGTTGGATAGCAGCGCGCCCATGACCGCGAGTGCACCGACCTACAGCGCCCAGGATCTGCCGCCAAAGCGCGATGTCGAGAAGATGCTCGATCGCGGTCCGCATACACCGCAAGGTGCTTGCGTATGATCACCGACAAATTGCGTTCTGCGTGGCTGCAAACGCCAGGTCATGCCCAACATGGAACACCGCTCGCAAAAGGCTTGAACAACCGGGCGGAAAAGTCTTACTTGATTCCGAAAACGGGAGCGAACGCGACGGGTTTCCGGTCGGTCGGCCCATTGCAGCATCTCGCGTTGATCTTGTCCGCCGTCCAAAACCTCTTCGTCCCAACCCAGACTAACCGCTCCGCAGCACAAATTCGAACCCATCGACGCCAGGCCATGGCCGCGTGGGAAGCCGTGAGTGCACGCCCTGCCTGAAAAGCACGGTGTCGCGTCACGCAGCCACACTTCAAACGACGGTACAACGCCGGTCGGTGCACTCACGGTCTTACGGTGATGGGGGCGCTGATATCTCAATTTCCTTACAGCTCAATGTGACAGCGCCCCGTCGCGCCTTGTCTGAGTGATGAACAACTGGTTTTAAGCGTGCTCTTATGAGCGCACTTAGCTACGAGTGGTTAATGGGTCAGATCACGTTGCTCACAGGCCCCGAACGTCCGCGGCGTTGGAACGAAGAGGAATGGCGTCACATTTTGGAGGAGGTGTATTCGCCGGGAACCTGCGTGACGCAGGTAGCGCAGCGGCACAAGGTTTCGAGAGCGCCTTCACATGGCTCCGCACTATCACGTGAGCGTACAGAGCCACCATCATCCGATAACATTTAGTCCTGCGGTACATAACTTTTTGTTCCGTTGTTTTGTTGCCCCCCCGCCGCTAGCGTTCCTTGGTATAAAAACGCCTGGCGAATACCATGGGACGGGATTACGTCCACGTTACGAGATTTAATCTTCGAAACCAGGTGATCTCAATACACCAGCTCAATTTGACGTAAGCCTTCCCTGTGACTGAAGATCGACTTAACAAAATAAAGAGTGGGAGCAGATGATGAAATACACCATTGGCAATGTGAACCGTCGGTCCTTTCTCAAGACCGGCGCGGTGGTTAGCGGGGGGATCGTCGCTGGCGGCATGCCGCTGTCGCAAGTTATCTGGGCGGCCGAAGGCAAAGTGCTCTCTTCACGTGCCGATGCCGAGCCAAACACGCTTGATCCTGCATATTATACGTCGCAAGTCGAAGTTGATGTGATGAACTGCATCTATTCAAAGCTCACCCAATACAAGACGGGTTCGGAATGGGGTTGGGATCTAGACTCGGCGGAAAACATCGAACAGGTTGACCCGACGCATATCCGGTTTCGCCTCAGGAAGGGCATCAAATTTACTGGTGGTCACGGCGAGTTGACCGCCAAGGATGTTAAATTCTCGTTCGAGCGTATTGTCAAAGACAACACGCCGGTCAAGGTAGAATGGGGGCCGCTTGACCGTGTAGAAATCGAAGATGATTATACAGGGGTAATGATTTTTAAAACACCGTACGTGCCAGTCTGGAGCTGTTCATTTCCTCATGGTGTTGGTCAGATCGTTTCCGAGGATGCAGTCATGAAGGCCGCAAAGGGTGGTGGCAATTTCGGCACTATCCCGCCCGCCTGTTCCGGCCCGTATGTCCTCACTGAGTGGAAGAAAAATCAGTACCTCCTTTTGAGCCGAAATCCGGACTGGGCTGGCGCAAAACCCGGCTTTGACGAAATCCGCATTTTGACTGTCACTGATGATAAGGCTGCTGAACGCGCCTACCAGGCGAGCGATATTGACTACACCGCGATCAGTCTCGACTCGCTGGCCACTTTGAAGGCTGCGCCGCCCGTAGATACAAAAATAGAGAAATTTCCCTCGCTTAATTATGTCTGGATTGGGATGAATATAGATCACCCGAAGCTGAAGGACATCAATGTCCGTAAAGCGATTCAATGGGCGATCAACGTGCCGCAGATTTTGGATGCTGCCTACTCAGGCCAAGCACAGGTGGCTACGGGGACGATTGCTACAGGCATGATCGGTCATCGAGAAAAGGCGCTCATCCCCCCAGAAGGAGACCTCGCGAAAGCCAAAGAGTTTCTTGAAAAGGCCGGCGTGACAGAGTTGGCCTTAACCCTCAACTGCCTGAACGACAGCACCGACTCGACAATTGCCCAGGTGGTGCAAGCGCAATTGTCGCAAATTGGCGTCACGGTTGCGGTGAACGCACAAGATCCCGGCTCGTTTTGGTCGACTGGCATGGTATCCGAGGGTGATCGGTGGAAGGACCTGCAGCTCAACCTGATGCACTTCTCCTCCGCCCCGGATCCCCATCTTTCAACAACTTATTTCGTACGGGAACAGGTTGGTGTGTGGAACTGGGAGCGCTTCAGCAGCGAGCGGTTCGATGAGCTGAGTGCGAAGGCGGTAACAATCAGCGACCCAACGGAACGTGCCAAGCTCTATTACGAAATGCAGGACTTAATGGAGGAATCCGGCGCGTATCGTTTTCTTACGAATGAGGCCAGGCCGCTCATCTACCGGACCACCAAAGTTAAGCCTGGGACGCGCCCGGATGGGCTACCCCTCTACGTCCATTTTGAGCCAGTTTCTGCATAACAATCTGGCCGGACTGGTATGGGATTCTATCTGCTAAAACGTATTGTCCTCGCGATCGCAATCATTGTGATCGCGGTGACGCTTTTGTTTCTGATGATCAGAGCAGTGCCCGGTGATCCTGCCGCGATTATGCTCGGGCCTCGCGCGACGCAAGAGATGAAGGCGCTGCTGCATCAGCAGATGGGGCTTGACAAGCCGTTCATCGTGCAGATCGTCACATTCTTTAGTGGACTGCTCCATGGCGATCTCGGTTTTGACGTGTTCAGCCAGAGGCCTGTTGCCGACATTGTCTTCGAGCAACTGCCCTATACGATCGAACTGATTCTGGTCTCGATCTTATGGGCGGTCGTAGTAGCCGTGCCGCTCGGCTGCTACTCCGCGGTGCGGCGAAACTCCTTCGTCGACCAAGTGGCGGGGGTCCTGACAGTCGCCACAATCGCAATTCCTTCCTTCGTCGTGGCGGTCTACGCGCTGCTAATTTTTGCGGTGACCTTGCACTGGTTGCCGGCGATCGGAGCAGGTGACGGTTTCCGAGATGGACTTGTCCATCTCATCCTCCCAGCCTTTGCCATAGGCATTGGCTGGGTCGGCTACATTTCCCGACTGCTACGTGCATCCATGCTTGAAATCCTGGGAGAAAACCACGTGCGCATGGCGCGCTCTTTCGGGATCTCGGAATGGCGCATCGTGGCGCGCTATGTCCTGCCGCTCGCGATCCTGCCCACCGTGACCATACTCGGCGTAGGCATCGCCTGGCTTCTTTCGTCCGCGGTCTTTATCGAAGTGGTCTTTGCGAGACCTGGCATCGGTGCGTTGATCGTGAATGCGGTCAATACGCGCAACTATCCCATTGTGATGGGCGTCGTCCTCGTCAGCACCTTCCTTATCGTTGCCGCCACGACGTTCTCCGATGTGGTCAACGCATTCCTCGATCCGCAAATTCGGGAAAAGTTCTGACATGGCAAGGGTTGAAGCCATCCCTCGAGTAGCCAACGATGCCATCGATACCGGCGTCTTTCGCACCTTCCTGCGGCAATTACGAAAGAACCGTCTAGGCGTGCTTGGAGCCGTGCTCGTCGTGCTAGTGTTCGCGAGCGCGATCTTCGCTCCGCTGATTATCACGCACGATCCGATCCGGATCATGGTCGGGCCGCGTCTTGCCGCACCTTCTCTGGATTTTCTGCTGGGTACGGACCAACTGGGCCGCGATACGTTTTCTCGCACCATCATGGGTGGCCGCATCCCGCTCCTCGTTGCTTTCGCCTCTCTCGGCAGTTCACTGGCCGTCGGCCTGGTCCTTGGTTTGATCGCGGGCTTCGGTCCACGCTGGCTCGACAATCTGCTCCTGCTTTTCTTCGATACCATCCGTTCTTTTCCAAGTATCATTTTTGCACTGGCCATGATCGCACTTCTGGGACCAAGCCTGGCGAGTGTCATTCTAGTCATCGCAGTAACGTCCATGCCCATTTACGCGCGTGTCGTGCGCACCCAGACAGAAGCGCTGCGCAGCAGTGAGTACATAGCCGCAGAGCGTAGTATGGGCGCAGGCACGACGCGCATTCTCGCGGTGCACGTATTGCCTAATGTCCTAGGCCCGCTTCTTATTCTGGTGAGCATGGACGTGCCTGCTGTGATTGCGGTTGAGGCAGGCCTGAGCTTTCTCGGCATGGGCGTGCGACCACCGACGCCTGATTGGGGAGCGATCCTCAATGATGGCTATAGCTACATCAATCAGACTCCCTGGCTCGTCATCGCCGGCGGCATTCCCATCGTTCTCGCAACGCTCGGCTTCACATTTTTGGGTGAGGCGCTGCGCGACATATTCGATCCAAAATTGCGGAAAGACTTATGAGACGCGAGGATCTGACACAGCATACGTCCGCCCGGCGGCCGCTTCTTGAGATGCGTGACCTAAATCTTGATTTCGGCACACCGCGTGGGCGCGTCCATGCGCTGCGGAACGTTTCGCTCGACGTCCCGGCCGCACAGGTGATCGGCATAGTCGGCGAAAGCGGATCCGGGAAGTCGACGCTCGCATATACGGTGATGGGCCTGCTCCCCGAAAACGCGGATGTCACAGCCGGCAGCATCCTGTTCGAAGGTAAAGACCTGCTCAAAATGCCCGGTCCAGCGCGTCGGAACCTGCTCGGCGATCGTCTCTCCATGATCCTTCAGGATCCGATGACCGCACTCAATCCGGTGCGGACTATCGAGAGCCAGATGATCGATATCCAGCACCACGAACAGGGAAGCTGGAGCGAGAAGCGCGCTCGTGCCCTCGAGATGCTTCACCGGGTCGGAATTCCCGATCCCCAAAGCCGTATCGGCGCCTATCCGCATCACTTCTCTGGCGGCATGCGTCAGCGCGTTTGCATTGCCATGGCGCTGCTTGTGAAACCAGCGCTGCTCGTCGCCGACGAACCCACCACCGCGCTTGATGCAACGCTGGAAGTGCAGATCATTCATTTGCTCAAGGATCTGCAAAAGGAGATCGGTTGCTCGATTCTCTTCGTCTCCCACCACCTTGGCGCGGTGGCTGAGTTGTGCGACCGAGTTGCGGTCATGTACGCGGGCGAAGTGGTAGAGCAGGGGACCGTGCGGGACATCTTCCACAATCCTGCTCACCCCTACACGCGCGCGCTGCTTGAGTGTGACCCGGGGCGGATCAGAAGGAAGACACGCAGTTTGCCGACCATACCCGGCGACGTACCCAGCCTTCTCGGCAGCAAGGTAGGATGCATCTTTCGCTCTCGCTGCCGGCAAGCGTTCGATCGCTGTGCGCAAGAGAACCCGGTCGAGTACCGCATCGGCGTGGACCAAGTCGCCCGATGCCATCTCCTCGACAAAGAGCGGTTGGTTTTGGCATGAGCGCGCTGCTTCGGGTTCAGGACCTGCGCGTCCGTTTCCGCACCATGGGGCCGCTGAAGGCGCTCGCAACCGGGACGAAAGCCCCTTTCATCGACGCAGTATGCGGTGTGTCCTTTGAAATCCGCAAAGGCGAGACACTCGCCCTTGTCGGTGAAAGCGGCTCGGGCAAATCCACCATCGCGCGTACGCTCATCGGCTTGCAGCGGGCTGTCAGCGGCAGCATCAGCTTCGACGGACAGGAAATTGAGCATCTCAGCGGGGCCGAACGCAAGCCCTATTTGCGGCGCATGGCGATGATGTTCCAGGATCCGGTCGGCTCACTCTCGCCGAGACTGACGGTTCGATCGCTCCTGTCAGAGCCTTTTCGTATCCATGGACTAGAGGATCGCTATGCCGGTGGCGAAGAGGAGCGCCTGCTGCGCATGGTCGGCTTGCCGGGTGATTTTGCTTGCCGCTATCCGCATCAGCTTTCCGGTGGTCAGGCCAGGCGCGTTGGCATCGCACGTGCTCTTGCGCTGAATCCGGAGTTGATTATTGCCGATGAACCGACTGCAGGCCTCGACGTCTCGGTGCAGGGCGAGGTGCTCAATCTTCTCGCGCGGCTTCAGGACCAACTCGGCATGGCGATCCTGATTATCACGCATAATCTTAACGTGGTGCGCCACATGACCGATCGCATGGCGATCATGTATCTCGGCCGCTTTGTTGAGGTCGGCTCGAGCGAGGGTATCTTTGAGCACCCGCGCCATCCCTACACCGAGGCACTGCTTGCGGCCAATCCCGAGCCTGACCCGGATGCGGTGCTCAATAGGATCGAGCTCAAGGGTGAGGTGCCTAGCCTGATGAGGCGACCCTCCGGCTGTGAGTTCCACACCCGTTGTCGTTATGCACAGGATATCTGTAGCCGCGTCTTCCCCGAACCTACAGCAAGCCCAGATGACGGGCATCACAGCTTCAACTGCCATTTCCCGCTCAAGCGTGAAATCATCTCCAGTTTGCAGCGGTCAAACTCTCTCTCAGTCGGAACCAAATGATTATGGCTAAGAGGTTCTTGCGATGTGTAGGCAGGAACCTTGCGTTCCTGCCACTCGCAGTGGTGCGGACAGAGCAAGTTTTCGCTGCCTGAGCAGCAGGATTTACCTCTATCAGGCTTCTCTGATTGGGGTCGGTGAGGTCAAGCTTTTCCTGTCTCTTCCGGACGATGTCGCCCCGTGGGTCACGGTTGTGTGCGTCAAGTTCTGCAAAATGGGGCGGCCATGATGCTGGTCATGCGGCTTGGCGCAGAGCGAGCTTCTTGTGCTCGCGCAGGTCGTCCATATTGATGTATCGGTTGGCCTCCATCCAGTTTTCATTGGTCTCGACGGCCAAGGCCCTGACCAGGCGCAGGCAGCTTTCGGTATTGGGGAAGATGCGCACGACATAGGTGCGCCGGCGGATTTCCTCGTTGAGCCGCTCCAGCATGTTGGTGGATTTGAGATGCTTGTGGTGCTGTCTCGGCAGCCTGAAGAAGGTCAGGGTTTGTTCGATGGCATCCTCGGCCCAGCCTGTCAGGCGCGGATAGCGGGCCGACCATTTGGCAAGCCATGCGGCAAGATCAGCCCTGGCCTCTGCGAGATCGCGCCGGTCGTAGAGCCAGCGCAATTCCTGCAGGCAGTCGTCGCCGTGCTTCCTCGGCAGATGATCGAGCGCGTTCCTGAGGAAGTGCACGTAGCAGCGTTGCCAGGCGGCTTCGGGGATCACCTCGCCGATCGCTGCCACCAGGCCGGCGTGATCGTCGGACACAACCAACTCGACGCCCTTGAGGCCGCGCGCCTTGAGGCCGACGAGGAAGTCCCTCCAGGCCGAGCGGCTCTCGCGATTGGCCATCTCCACGGCCAGGATCTGGCGCCTTCCGTCCCAGTCGATACCGACCGCGGTCAGCACCGCCTGGCTCATGACAACACCGGCTTCACGCACCTTCTCGTAGCGCGCATCGAGGATGAGGTAAGGAAACGGCTCTTGAAGGGGGCGCCTGGCAAAGGCAGCGAGGCTCTCGTCCAGCCGCTTGTTGATGGCCGAGATCGGCGAGGCCGAGAAGGCATGGCCGCACAGTTCTTCCGTGATCGCCTTCACCTTGCGGGTCGACACGCCCTGCACATACATCTCCGCCAGTGTCGCCACCAAGGCCCGCTCGGAACGCTGGTAGCGCTCGAACAGCTCGGTGGAGAAGCGCCCGGCCCGGTCCTGCGGAACCCGCAGCTCGAGCTTGCCGACCCGCGTCACAAGGGTGCGGCCGTAATAGCCCGAGCGATAGCCAAGCCGTTCGGGCGTGCGCTCGCTCTTCGAGGCACCCAGCGCCTCGTCCATCTCGGCCTCAAGCACCTCCTGCATCACCGCACGGAGCACTTCGTGCAATCCATCCGGGTTCGAAAGCAAAATGTCTTTGACGGCAGCGCTGGCGGTCTTAACTTCAGTCTTGGTCATGGTGGCGTTCCTTCGCGGGAATCAGGTGACGTGAACAATCACCAGCCTGCCATGACCGCCCCCTCTCAGCGAATTTGCAGAACTCTCAGCACACTACCTGGGTCACTCGCTTCTTCTCTTCGCGGTCGGCGCCGGGCCGCCGCATCATGGGGTCAGGAGAGCGAGCCTCTCAATCTGTTGAGCGACCTTGGGAGAATCTATCCAGGATCTAGCCTGCCAACGAGATCGCCTTGCCCATCGTCCCCACGGGACGATCCGGATCACCCTCTCGGGTAATCACTGTGTGTATGTTCCTCTTCGTTTACTGTTGTCCTATTTCATGCCGACGCGGGGCCGCCGGCTTCCTTGCCAAAGCGGAACGCGGTCGCATCGCTCCACATTCGATGCAGAATGACGGCGAGCTTGCGGGCAACCGCGATCGGGGCGATCGCCATACCGCGCCGTTTGGCGACATTCATGCCCATGCCCTGAGGCTTGACCATTTCTTGCTGAGCACAAGCAGCGAATGCGCCGCCTCATAGAGGGCCGTGCGGGCGAGTTCGTCGCCGCATCGGCTGACCTTGCCCTGAATGTCCTATGTGGATGGCTCCCGCGATGCAAGAGGTAATTCGACGTTACGGCGCGTTGGTCGGGTGCAGTCTTCTGTCCGGCCTGTTGCAGCCGTTCGAGACTGCTGGCCCGGATGGGGTCGGCGAACTGGGTCCCAATCTGCTTGGATGCCTCGGACATTGGACGGGTTGTCCCTGTTCCCGGCCTGACCGGTCTCGCCATCACATCGCGTCGCTCTCACAACCTCATGGAGCCGATCGATCTGCTCGAACTGTTCTCTGTCCTTAAAATTTCATCTTCTTCGCAACCTTACGCCGCAAGGTTCGCGGCATGGCGAGCTTGATAGGTCTCGCCGCGTACCATGATCGCCCAGACCACACGGGCCATCTTGTTCGCCATGGCCACACTCGCCAAGCGCACGGGTTTGCTGGCGAGCAACGCGACAAGCCGAGGATCCGCTGTCTCCGGCTTATATCTCGCCCGACGGATCAACGATGTCGCGCCGACGACCAGGAGCTTTCTCAGATACCGGTCGCCCATCTTGGTGATGCGGCCGAGCCGATCCTTGCCGCCGCTCGAGTTCTGGGAAGCTGTCAGCCCGAGCCAGGCGGCGAACTCTCGACCAGAGCGGAACTGCCCGGATCGGGCAACCGATGCAGCCAATGCTGTAGCCCCTGCCGGACCGATACCTGGGATCGTCGACAAGCGTCGTGCGATGTCGTCGCTTCGGTGCAGGGCAAGGATTGAACGGTCGATCGCCTGGAGACGAACATGGGTGTCGAGCACCTGCCCGCACAGGAGACCGAGAACCTGCGTTTGCCATTGCCGGCACTTCCGGCGTCGCTTCCTTCGCGGCGATCTGGCGCGCCAACCTGAGCGCCCGCTCCAAACTTGGGGAATGTCGATGCCGAACTCAGCCAACAAGCCGCGGATCATGTTCACCAGTTGCGTGCGCTGCTTGACCAGAAGATTGCGGGTGGGGTGAAGCGACAGGGCCGCCTGTTGCTCGGCCGGCTTCTTCGCCACGAAGCGCATGGTCGGGCGTGTCACCGCTTCGCAGATCGCTTCCGCGTCCACCGCATCATTCTTGCCCCGCTTCACATAGGGCTTCACGTAGGACGGTGGCATCAGGCGGACCTCGGCCGAGCTCGGTCAACTCTCGAGCCGAATGATGCGACGTCCCGCAGGCCTCCATGCCGATCAGGTCAACTTGGTGAAGAACGGCAGAACTTGGGATCGGCGCAGTGCCTTGCGAACAACAACGTCTCCAGACGCGTCGACGGCGTGAACTTGAAAAATGCGCTTGGCCAGATCAAGGCCCAAGGTGGTAATCTGCATGGCGGATGGCTCCTTTGCTCGGGTTGCCTGACAGCGAAGCGGCTAAGGCTGCGCTCGACCGCTATGGATACGGCATGGCGTCGGTCCGCTTCATCTGCGGCACTCAGGAAGAGCACAAGCAACTTGAGGCCCGGATCTCCTCATTCCTCAAAATGGAAGATACGGTCCTCTATTTATCCTGTTTTGACGCCAATGCCGGTCTGTTCGAGACGCTGCTCGGCGAGGAAGACGCCATCATTTCCGATGCGCTGAACCACGCCTCCATAATAGACGGTGTATGGCTCTGCAAGGCCAAGCGCTTCCGCTTTGCTAACGTCGAGAAAGTTCAATCCGAAGCTGGACGTACAATACGCGCTTCAAAACGCGGCCCGGACTGACGGCTTCAGCGCGACCACCCGAAAGCTACACCGTGATCCGAGGCTCGAACTTGACACGATCGAGCGCAATCATGCTCTGGAATTTTCGGACATTGGGGTTGGTATAGAGCTTTGTCTTGACGAAGACGTCAAAAGCCTCGACGTCCTCGACGGCCACGATCAGCACAAAATCGGCGTCGCCGGTAACCATGTAGCACTGGGTAACCTCCTTGGCCGCGCGCATCGCGCGCTTAAATCGTCGACGGGGTCAAGACGCTCACGGTCTAGCTCTACCGTAAGGACAACGGTGAGCGATTGCCAAGGGCCTTTGGATCAACCAGCGAGATGTCCGCAACGATCACGCCATCCGAACGCAGCTTGTTCACCCGACGCATGCATGAAGCCGCTGAGGAACCGACTAGTTCCGAGAGTTCGGCAAAGGAGAGCCGGTTATTTGTTTGTAGGGCTGTAAAAATTCTATCGGAAGCTTCTCGGGGGCCGCCTTCGCCAAGCCGGCTTCATGGCCAGTGCAGGTATTGTGGCGCTTCAAACCATGGTGGACCGGCTGATCGAAGACCACCGACGCGCGCAGCTGCTCGCGGAGAGGATCCGCGCCATTCCCGGCATTCGCGTCGAGCCCCCAGTCATCGTGACCTGGGACCCTTGTTCCCTCCAGTTCAATGGAGAGTCCGGAGTTTCATTTCTGGCCTCATGCGGCCTGTTTTTCCAGAGCCATTTTGATGGCGAATTCGATGGGCGTGATGTTGCCCAGGGCTGAGTGTGGTCTGTTCTGGTTGTAGTCCTCCTTCCATAGATCGATTGCTGCCCGTGCTTGCGTGAGAGTGGAGAACAACGTTTCGTTCAAGCATTCGTCGCGAAATCGGCCGTTGAAACTCTCCACGAATCCGTTTTGCATCGGCTTGCCGGGCGCGATGTAGTGCCATTCGACGCCGCCTTCCTGGCACCATTTGAGGATCGCCATCGACGTTAGCTCGGTGCCATTGTCCGAGACGATCGTGCGAGGCCTGCCGCGGCGGGCGAGGATGGCATCCAGCTCCCGAGCGACGCGGGCGCCCGACAGCGATGTATCCGCGACCAGCGCCAGGCACTCGCGCGTGAAGTCGTCGACGACGGCCAGAACCCGGAACCGGCGTCCGTCCGTGAAGGCATCGCTTACGAAGTCCAGGCTCCAGCGCTCATTCGTCCGACCCGGCGCGATCATCGGCCGTCTTGTTCCCAAGGCCCGTTTGCGGCCGCCACGCTTGCGGACCTGGAGCTTCTCCTCCCGGTAAAGCCGCCGCAGCTTCTTCTGGTTCATCACGATCCCTTGCCGTTCAAGCATGATGTGGATGCGCCGGTAGCCAAAGCGGCGGCGCTCGGCAGCCACCGTCTTCATCGGGGCTCGAACGGCGGCATCGTCCGACCGGATGCTTGTGTAGCGAACGCTTGAGCGGTCGACGAAAAGAGCCTTGCACGCCCGACGCTGGCTCACCCCATGCCGATCGCAGGCGTGGGCCACAGCGCATGGCTTGGCATCGGGCGTCACCATTTTTTTGCGGCGACATCCTTCAGGATGGCATTGTCCAGCATCTGCTCGGCCAGCAGCTTCTTCAGCTTGGCGTTCTCCTCTTCCAAAGCCTTCAGCTTGCGCGCATCGGAAACGTCCATGCCACCGAACTTGGCCTTGTATTTGTAGAAGGTCGCTTCCGAGATCCCATGCTTGCGGCAGACATCGGCGGTCTTCATACCCGCCTCCTGCTCCTTCAAAATCGCGATGACTTGTTCTTCCGTGAACCGTGAACGCTTCATTCGTCCGTCTCCTTGAGTGGGACAGACTCTACCAAAAACTGGAGGAGGTTCAGGGTCTCAGGTCAATCGACACGAACATGGTGTTCTTTCGCCTCGAACGGGACGATTTGTCGGCCGCAGACTTCCTGGCGGCGCTGTCGCATCGGGGAGTGCGGATGGGAACGCTCCGCGATGGCGTCGTTCGCGCCGTCCTCCACTATCTCGTCAGCGATGACGATGTCGATGCAACCGCAGTCGCCATTCGATCGGTTCTGCTGGCGGAGCCACAATGACCGGGCACAAGGGCTTTTGGCGGCACTTCGCCCGCGACTCACGTATGCCGCCTAAATCCGATCATTGTTCACGGTCGACGCGTTCGGCGCGGTTTGTCGAGCGCCTGCGGGCACGCAAACAAACTGCCGTCGAAGATCTGATCGAGGTTCTTTGCGACATAATCGGGAGCGCCGTTTTCGTCTTGACGCAACTCGCCGCAGTTGTTGAGGCCAGTGGTTACGAGAAGGGCGTCGAGCCCGGCAGCCTTTGCGCCATTGATATCAGTATCAACCTGATCGCCGACCATCAAAAGACGGTTGGTACCGGCCCGAGCGATGCACTCTTCGAAAATCGCTCTTCCTGGCTTGCCCATAAACTCTACTGAGATTGGAGGAGCTCCGAAGGGCGCTAGTCCTGCCTGAAGCATTGGCCCTATTATGCTTGGTCCAAAGACGAGTGAGCCGTTCTTGCTGGGATAAATGATGTCCGCGTTTGCCGCTATCATACGCGGCATTTCGCCTGTCTCGATCAGTCTGCGTTGAAAGGTCGACAGGATGTGATCGGCAGCCCGTTTAAAATCGAAGCCTTCGTCATCGAGCACTACGAGTGTGTCGAATGTCTCGCCCGTGTCAGCGCAATGAAGATTTGGATGCTTGCCGAAGATGTCATGCGCAGCATGAGCACTGCCCAAATACGAAACTAGCCGCCCGGCCGCCAGCTCTTCGAGTACGCGACGTCGCGCAACACCTCCCGCGGACACGATACGGTCGACGGCCAGAATCGGAAGTCCCGCGCCGCGGAGACGTGCGAATATCGTTTCATCCGATCCACTGCTGATGTTCGTCACGATGTAGTATGGCTGACCGGACATATTAAGTCGGGCCAAGATATCAGCCGCCCCGGGGAGGGCTTCATTTTCGCTGATCAGGACGCCCATCGCGTCGAAAAGTATCGCGTCATAGCTATCTACCAGTGTCTCAGGAGGACGCTTGAGCGTTGGCAGGCTTTCAAGGACCGCGGTCAGAGCACGGGCCGACTCCGTCCCTTGCTGAACCGCACGCGCCTTAGACGGCGGAAAGTAGCCGTGATAAGCCCCTTGCAACGCTCTGATGCGCCAGTCGTCGCGTGTAATCTTGCCGCGGCCGTGTGGAGCGCCACACTTACAGCCAGAAAAGCCGCCCGCCGGAGATCCCGTCATTGCGTAATCGATCAGGAGCTCGACGGGCCTCTCCTTGCTCGCAACGATATGTTGCATCGCCACAAGCGTGAGTGCATCGGAGAGGCCGACATTCGGTTCACAGCTATGATTGATCGCTCCGATTCGTGAGATCTCATCGGCGTTTTCGGGGCAAACGTACCAGCACGGATGAACCAGATGGCCGAACTTGCCCACCTTGGCCACATAGGCCTCGATCGAATCGGCTGGAACGAGGCGGCCACCGAACCGTCCAATGATTTCGCCCTTTCGGATGGACCCCATCGCGAAAAGGCCATGTCCACTGGGGACAAAGCTGCGTTGCATCTTGACGACCCCTGGGGCCCATTTGCGCGCCCGGGCCAAAATCTGCTCCGGCAGCTGGCCACGAAAGTACAGACTTACAGTATTTTTGGAGTAGATCGGCCGGCTTTGTTGAGTATTATTGGTCATGATATCCCCCCCTGAAAAAGATCTCTGTCACGCACGAATATCGCTTCGGGTGGTATGCTGCTCGCACGTCTTGCTATAAGCCCAGGCCAGCCACTCGCATAAGATCGCCAAGTCTTCTGTCTCGACCGTAGGCCCCGCCCATATCCGGAATCCCGGGGGCGCGTCACCGTAGCTCCAGATGTCAAAAGCCGCGCCTTCGGCTTCGAGTAGACGGATCATCCCCGCAGCGATTTTGCCGTCGTCCTCTGCCTCGCCGGCAGCGAGTTGCTCTCGTACAAGCCGAAGGGTAATTGAACAGGTGGAGCGTGCTGCCGGATTGGTGCAAGTCCAATCGATCCAAGGAGTAGAGTTCACCCAATCGGCCATCACAGCGTAGTTGCTGGCAACCCTGTTCAGAAGCGCGGGTAGTCCACCGCACGCTTCAGCCCAGTCGAGCGCAGAGTGGATATCCGCGACTGCGAACATGCTGGGAGTCGAGATCGTCCGGCCGCCAAAGAAAGCTTTGTTTACAGATCCGTCGGGGTTGTGCAGCCTCATGAGTCTGGCTACGGGCTTGCGATCGTGGGCCATCAGCCGTGCCAGGGCTCGAGGCGAGAGCGCGATCATGCCGTGGCCGCCTTCGCCGCCAAGCGCCTTCTGCCATGACCAGCACAGAACATCGATCCGATCGGAATCGATGTGCCTCGTGAAAGCTGCCGAGACGGCATCTGCGATCACAAGCCCGGCACGGTCAGGAGAAATCCAGTCAAGGTCCGGTGGACAAACGCCGCTGTTGGTGCCGTTTAGCACTAGAACAATGTCGTGATTGGGGTCGATCGTGCTCGTGTTCGGAAAATCTCCGTGAGCACAAACGTGCCGGTTTTGGGGGGCAAGCGCCAACGTATCGATCTCATTTGCCCAATACTGAGAGAAGTTGTCTGACAAGAATGTCTCGACTGGAAACGGGCCAAGCAGATTTTGTAAGGCCATGCTGCAGGCCCCAGTGCCTGAACCGGGCACGATTCCGCAAAGCCAGCTATCAGGCAGCTCTAGCAATGAGGCCATGCGCCTGATTACTTCTCCTAGCCTTTCTGCTCCCTCGGGACTCCGGTGACTCCGCCCAACGTAGCGCAGCATAGTTGGGTGCACGCTCCAACCGGGATGTTTACGGCAAGGGCCTGATGAAAACCGTGGATCGGACGGGAGGACTGATGGTTTCACTACCGCATTTGGCAGAGTCATGGCTTCCTCCAAGTTGGGAAAAGGGGCAGCTCAACAGAGATATCTGCGATCAGGCGATGTCCTGAGCCATCAGCGCCGACAGCTTTTCATCGGCAAAACTCATCCGTTCATCGGCGCGAAGTTCCGAGAGGCGGCTGATGATCGCGGCCTCAGACAAAGCGCCGCTTTCACAAAGCTTTTGAACATAGGACGGATGGATGAAGTTTGAGCCCGCGAATTGATATGCTGCGCTGCTGCCCCAGCCATACCGTTTGCGAAGCGGGTCGAAGTGACGCAAGACGTGCTCAAGGAGTGCCCGTTCCTTGGATGTTTCGAGGCGAGTGAGAAGCGGTAGGAGCTGCTCACTGGCCGTATTTCCTGCGCCCCGGCCCATGCCCCCCATAGTGCAGTCAATCCAGGTCGCTCCGGCCATCGCGGCGGCCACTGAATTGACCAGCGCATATCCGCGGTTGTCATGCCCGTGGAATCCAATGTCAGGCTCAATTCGGTCCGCAAACCGGCTGATCAATTCCTGAACGCGGGTCGGCTTCATAGAGCCAAAGGAATCGGCAATATATAGCACATCAATTGTATCGATCTGCTTTACCTCCTTCAGGCACATCTCAACTTCTGCAGCATTTGCCGCATCGATCTGCATGAGATTCACAAACACGCGGAAGCTCCTGTGAGACAACTCAGCGAAAATGTTCCGGCAGGCAGCCAAGTTGCTGTAATGCACCGCCACTCGGACGGTCGTGATAATTCCTGGCACTAGCCCTTCTGTCAGGCAGGCGACGGCAAGGGGTATAGGCAGTTCGCTCGCAAGCACATCCTTGGCATCGATCATCACGCATGCCTTGACCAAGAGACCGGCAGCCAGCTGTTCGGCCTTAGAGCTCGTCAGACTGGCGAAATATCCGTGGCTCTCAGGCTTTCCGGCGAGCCCCAGCTCGATCATGCTCACTGGGAGAGTGTTGATAGTAGCGACATAGTCCGACACCAGTTCCGGCGCGAAATCCCAACCTGTGTAGTAGCCGCCGTCGCGCAACGTGCAGTCTAGGAAGTTCATTTCATCTGGTATTGCGCTTAACATTGCCTAGCCACCTCCAAATACCGCCACAACATGGAACCACCCTGCATCAGCTCGCGGCGTAGCCCCCATCGACATAGAGAATCTCGCCTGTTACGAATGATGCAGCCGGGCTCGCGAGAAAGATGTAAGCCCCGAAATACTCGGACAGATCGCCGCGGCGTCGCATCGGAGTGAGTTCCATTGCGCGGCACTGATAAGGGGTATCGAGATTAGGGTGCACTCCATCCATGAAGTTGTTGATGAACCCAGGGGCGACGGCGTTTACCCGAATACCCTTATCGGCCCATTCTACCGCCATGGTGCGCGTCAGTTGATTGACGCCACCCTTGCTCGCAGCATAGACAGCTAGGCCCGGTATGCCGAGCGAACTGGCGACCGAAGAAGTCATGATGATACTGCCGCCGCCTTGATCCAGCATTGCTTGGGCGGCAAACTTGGCGCAATAGTAGTAGCCGCGCAGATTGGTATCGACAATTTCGTCCCATTCCGGCTCTTCATATGAATGCGCTGGCTTAATGATGTCCATACCTGCGTTGCAGACCATCACATCGATCTGCCCAAACCGGTCGACCGTGCCACTGATCAGTGCCTTGCAATCGTCGTGCGACCGCACATCAGCGCGGATAGCCGTCACGTTGATTCCTTGGCCCGCAAGTTTGGCCTCTGCTTCCGTCAGCTCTTCAATATTGTGCGAAGAAAGGACCATCTTCGCGCCCAATCGTCCAAAGCAGGTGGCGAGCGACTTCCCTAGACCGCGGCTCGATCCTGAGATGCAGACTACCTTGCCATCAATTCCGAAGAGCTCCCGGTATCCTTCTGCGCCAATTGCAGAATTACGATTTATATCGGACATAATGGATTACCTGCTCCAGCTTTTATTTACATGTAGTCTAGGTTATCGTTCAGTAGGCAAGATGAGCGTGAGGCAAATCGCAAGAGTGGCGATGCCCGCGATAGAAAATTAGTCCCTTGGAAGAACTTAATGCTCCGTTGAAGAGATCCGCCCTTGACTTTCCCAAAGGTTGCCGCGAACCCTAGAAACACATTGGCGGTCGCGAATATACACGTAGCGTTTTTAGGCCTAGCCTTGCTGATGGACGGCCGGTTTGCGGATTTATTTGCGAGCGTTAGAAGACTAAAGGGAAAAGTGAGGTCCTGCTCAGGACCATCGCGAATACCCGTATGTGCGATTGAAGCGCCAAGAACGATGACGGTTCTGTTTGCGTTGACTTCGTTCATGCGATGGCTCCTAGTGCGACGAATTGCTCAGACGGTTGCACTCAGCCCACCATCGATGACGATCAGAGCGCCGCTGACATAGGCCGCGCGGGCGCTGGCCAAGAATGCAGCAACTGCTGCGAATTCCGAAGGATCCCCAAGGCGTCCGGCCGGGGTCCTATTCTCGAGCGCACGGATCGCTTCGGCGTGGTCACCGAGGCGATTGGCCTCGTGAATCGCGGTGCTATGTGCTCCAGGAGCGAGCACGTTTACAGTGATGTTCTCACCCGACAATTCTTGTACGAGCGTGTGGCAGTACGGCACTAGCCCTGCTCGTGCGACACCCGACAGCGCGAAATGTATTGGGGTCCGTACAATGGCCTCGGAAGCGAGCATTAATATTCGCCCCGCCCGCGAGCGCCGCAGATACGGCAAGGCCGCTATAACTAGATTTATCGAAGGTAGAAGCACTCGTTTAAACGCATCGTCGAAATCCTTAGGCGTCATGGCCGAGGGCGGCCCGGCAGAAACGCCACCGCAATTCGTCACCAAGATGTCGATACACCGAAAATGCTCTGCTGTTTCGGCGACCCAAGCTGCTGCATCCGCGCAGTCAGTTACATCGGTCGCGCGCGCCAGCACTTCGGCGCCTGTGCTGCGCAACCGATCCACTGCTCTTTCTAGCCGCCCTGGATCCCGCCCGCAGATGGACAGGCGGCAGCCTTCGTTGGCTAACTCCTCAGCGGTGGCCAAACCTAAGCCGCTTGAGGCGGCCGCGACCATTGCCACCTTGCCGTCCAGCCCTAAATCCATTTTAGCCATCACCACGCTTCTTACCGCCGTTGCAGACAGTCAAGCATGTACCGTGCCAAACGAAAACAACCCTCTCAAAACAGTAGGATAGCCCCTGCTGATAAATTTCGGTTTGTTATGGCCGTGCATAATGATGACGCAAATGTTCGGAATCCGACGTAACTCCACTGTCCTTCCGATAGGTTAAACTTTTGCCACAGGTGAAATTAT
Organism: Mesorhizobium sp. P160219; assembly: GCF_057786095.1. Taxonomy (NCBI): domain Bacteria; kingdom Pseudomonadati; phylum Pseudomonadota; class Alphaproteobacteria; order Hyphomicrobiales; family Phyllobacteriaceae; genus Mesorhizobium; species Mesorhizobium sp. P160219. Next base: position 1,900,131 of record NZ_JBYNWG010000001.1, on the reverse strand, counting down.
TCGCGTGCAATATCAATGTCCTCACCACGCATCGGGTGGCGGGATGCCCCCTCGACCGCTGCCAAGCCTCGCTGCGCCAGCATCACGAAACTGTCGAGCCATATGCGCCAAGGGCGATCTTCTGCGTCGCGTACAAGCAGCATGGCCTCTCCATTCCTGGCCGCACATGTTTTTTGTGGAGGGCCTTCGCAGGAAAGTCCGTCCCCTTCGAGGCCAACCGGAACAGACGGGCCGCGGGTAGAGATCAATGCCGTCGTCGACGCTCCGACCGAAGTATTGGATTCGCATCCATCCGGTCTGGGAAGCGGTGTGCCCGGCGGGGAATGGCATTTCGACAATTGGTTCAGGCGGGAAATAGATGTGCTCGAATCCCCTGGGATCCCGTTTCTGAGTAATTGCAATACGCGATGGCAGGCGACTTTTTCAACAATATCCGCCATTACCTGCCGCAGCGTCTCTCTGCGGAGAGGTCAAAGTGCAGCGGGCCAAGTCATGGCGTCTGACACCCTGTCAGCCTTGTCGTGTCGGCGACACGGGCTTGTTTAGCTAATTCCCTATTTTGCCTCGGCCAAATAGCTGAAAACAGTGATCAAAATTTGTTTTCTTCGCCTCGTTCGGCCAATTGGCACAATTTTTGATGCCCTAGTTTGCGAACCGGCACTAGGTCCGAACGGGCGCGCTGCCAATTTATCATCTACCCCTACATAAAGGAGCTGTTATGAACATCCTGGATCAGCCCGCAGCACCGGAGCAAGCCGTAAGAGAGCGCGTCAAGGCATCCCATACCCTCGATGGCGATGCCGCTCGCTTAACCCATTTATATCGAGGGTGGGCGAGTACCTTCGATCTGGATCAGGCTCGCGTCGGGTACTGCGGGCCGATGATCGTGGCGGAACTGGCAGGCGCCGTGCAGACGGCCTATTTGGCCGGGCAGCGAAATGCCATCGCAATCCTGGACGCTGGCTGCGGAACAGGGCTCGTCGGCGTGCAACTGGAACGCCTCGGCTTCCGGTTGATTGACGGGTTCGATCTCTCCAAAGAGATGGCCGATAAGGCCCGGCAAACCGGCGCCTACCGGCACGCCCGAGGCGATGTCGACCTTAACGGGCGGCTCTCCGACTACTCCAGCGAGAGCTATGACCTAACCGTCTGCAGCGGCGTCTTCACGCTCGGACACGTCCGACCGGATGGGTTGCGCGAGCTGGCTCGCGTCACCCGCCCGAACGGATTCGTCATTGCAAGCACCCGCAAGAGCTATGCGGAGACGACATCCTTTGAAGGCGAGGTGCGGCGTCTGCAGGACGACGGCGTCCTTATACTGGCACAGTGTCTAAGGAACGGCAGATACGTCGCCGAGGAGGAGGGGCACTACTGGGTTTTCCAAGTGCCCAAGAAGGCGCCCGCACCCACGGAGGAGCGGCCATGATGACGCAACCGCGAAACTCGCTGGTAACTTGCAGCCTAGGCAAGGCGACGTGGCGCGCGCGCCTGCGCAGAAAACGCCGTGGGAGAGACAATACTGTCAGCACAGCGGGGACGGCGGTGCGGTCATCCACCAGGGTCAGAGCTTCGAGCGCAGCGACCGTTAAGCACGTGTCCCGAGCATCTGCCGCTCGAACTCGCGTCCGAAGCTGGACAAGAATGTCGGAAACCCGACGAAACAGGCGGGCAGGTCGGCCTGTCGGCATGGATGACTTGCACAACTCAGAATGGTGGCTCAACCGGAGTGCAACCTGCGCAGTCTGCTTGGGTCACGGCGGACAGCCGCAGTTCCGTCACGGAGTCTCTCAACTTTAACGCGTGTAGACTGGTGGCAGTCCTTTGTGGGCCGGCAGATCTTCGCGCCTGCTGATCTGATTGGAGTTGCTCAATGGGCCATCGCTATTATGATCTTCCGTTCCTCACTGCCCTCGAGGTATTCGAGGCATCGGCACGCCATCTTTCGTTCGAGCTTGCAGCTTCCGAGCTGAACGTGACATTGGGAGAGATCGGTCGGCAGATCAAAGTCATTGAGGACGAGCTTGGCGTTCCGCTTTTTAGGAGGCCAGGAACTGGCGTAGTGCTTACCAGCGCTGGCAAAGACCTCTACTCCGAGCTGGCAAGTATTTTTTCCAAGACGTCCGATGTCGTCACGACTATTAGCCAGCGCCTTTCCAGATCTCGCCGGAACCCCTCGAAGTCCACAACCCGCCCATAGGCTTCGAGCTGATCGCCAAGGTCGCTCAACCGCGAAGCCGATCATCGACATTGAAGAACCAGGCGCAGTCCCCATCGAAATCTCCCATCGCCGTCAGTAGCCGATGGATTCGACAGAGTGGCGAGGTTAATAGGAGCGTCCAGCTTTCAATAGGTTGTCCATCCGGTCCTTTGCGAGGAGACTGAGGTTGCGAAGCTTCAGCGTCCAAGGAGGGCCGGATGAACATCCATATGAATGCGCGTTTGACGGCGTTTGGTCGAGAGCATCTGGTGAGGGCGGCGTTGAGCGGACAGACGCCGGAGGCCACCGCACAACCCGCAGGCGTCTGTCCGCGGAGGGTTCGTGAACTCGTCGCCCACCATGACACGCTGGAGCAGATTGCCGAGTCTCTTCTCAAGCCCCGAGCACTTCCGGCCTGGGCATCAATGAAGAGCGTGAAGCCGAAGGACGGCTCGGGCGAGCCGCCGGCAGAGGGCGGCGGGCGCAATACGGAGGCAGACTTCCATGGCCAGAAGCGTTCGAACGAGACGCATGCCTCGACCACCGATCCGGACGCACGGCTCTATCGCAAGGGGCGGGGCAAGGAGGCGAAGCTCTGCTTTATGGGGCATGGGCTGATGGAGAACCGCCATGGCCTATTTGGTCGACGCCTGCCTGACACAGGTCGACGGGTATGCCGAGCGGGTGGCGGCCCGCGCCGACCGGCCGCGGGCGCCGACAAGGCCTATGACACCGACGACTTCATCAACGAGTTGCGCTCGATGAAGGTGACGCCGCACGTGGCGCAGAACACGAGCGGCCATCGTTCGGCGATCGACGGGCGCACCGCGCGCTGCGCCTTGGCGCGGGCGGCCTCGTACATGCGGGCACGCAGCACGCCGAGCTCGAACTCGCTGATGCTGCCCCTCATGCCGAGCAGCAGTCGATCGTACGGCAATCCTGGATCGTAAATCCCGTCGAGATCGATCACGCGTGCATCGACTTCGCCGCACAACTCGAGCAGCCGATGCCAGTCGGGCCCGTTGCGCGACAGACGGGAGGCTTCCAGGCAAAGCACGGCGCCGACCTGGCCGGTGCACAGATCGTCAACCAGGCGCTCGAAACCGGGACGCTCCACAGCCCCGCTTGCGGTTCGTCCCAGATCATCGTCGATCACCTCTACTCTGCGGAATCCCCAGCGCCGCGCGACGTCGACAAGCTCATATTGCCGACGCTGGCTCTCAAGGTTGAGTTGGACCTACGCCTGAGAGGACTGACGCACATATACCCGGCCTCGCGCTTGAGGACGGCTGTCGGAATCAGATTACCGCTCGTCATCGCAGCTCTCCTCCTCCGTTGCCACGCCGGCGGCGACCATCCTTACGTTGGCGAGCCGGGCGATCACTATGGTCCGTTGCGCTGAACTCAGCCCGTCCAGCTTCTGCGAGTCGAGCAGCAAGCTGAGTTGGCGATGGATCACGAGAGATCGTGTCGGGGTGGCAGGGTTCTCATGTTGCGCCTCCGCGATGGTGAACCCATCCGGAGAGTCTCGCCGGAAACGGCGTTCGATCAAGAGCATGTGAAGCTCAAGCAGCGCGGCAAGCGATACGCGCGGGGAGCCCAGGCCCATTGTCGCGCAACCACTGGATCGACCATCCAGGCGAGAGCGGTAATGACATGCCCCGGCACGACGACGAGATGAATGATCCGACCGTTCGCGCGTTCTTCGCTGTTCTCGCAGCGAAGCCGGCGTCCGAAATACGGATGCCAACGATAATAGACTTCGACCTCCTGCCCAATATGGGCAGAATGACCCCGAGATTGCCAGGGGGCCGGATGGCGTGCTCCAACAGATTTCTGGCTGAACACATCAAAACAGAGATCGCCGTGGAGCAGTCCGCCGAAGAAAGTAACCATCTGCACGATGAACGACTTGTCCAGCCCCATCTGCTGATGCAGCAGCGCCTTCATCTCCGGAGTTGCCCGCGGGCCGAGCAGAACTGCGGCAGGATCGCCAGTTCCGGGAAGCGTCCCGGAACCGGCGGCAGTTGAGGAATTTTCGATGCCCACAATCAGGGAATATTCATCGCGCGATGCAGCCTAATGAGACGGCTGCTCATGGCTGGCGGTGACCGGCAGGCCGGTCTTTTCGCGGATCAGATCACGGGCCGCAAGCTCATGCGCCGGGTTGCGGGTGACGAAATAGGCGCAGACGGCAAAGCCGGACACCGAGGCGCCGAGTTCCGGCAAGGCGGCCTCCAGTCCGGACAGATCGAGCTTGGCGGCATTGCGGTGGACATCCAAGCTCCGCCTTCAACCCCCGTCGCGCGCAAGATCGGTCTCGGAGGAGCCGATCATGCCAGCGCCACCCTGCCACCCTGGCCTTCGACCAGCGCGTTGGTGGCAAGCGTCGTAGACATGGACACCAGCTTTATATCCGCTGGGTCGGTGCGGGCCTTCCGTAGCACCGCGTCGACCGCCCCGAAATGCCGACGGCGAGATCATGCCGGGTGGTCAGCGCCTTGGCCTGGCCAGCACTTTGCCCTTGTTCGGCCCATGCTGCGGGCCTTCAGTCTCGGACCACAGTACGGCATCCGTGTAGGTGCCGCCGGTGTCGATTCCGAGGAACAGTGGTTTCTTGTTGGGCTTGGCTCTCATCCCCGATGGCAGTTCGGCTGCTGTTCGCTTTTTCCACCCCTTGGCCGATGCAGAACTCCCTGTCCGTCTACAGGTCTGAGAAGATTGAAAAAATCGTGCGCCTCAACGGGAGATTCTTTGTCCGCAGGGGGATAGCTCTTTTCGCAACCCCTTCGACGCCGACGCACCACTATGCCTGCGCCTTCGTCAGTTTGGCCCGATACTCCTCGTCCAGGATGGCTGGCAGGGATATCTTTTTGGTTCGCGCGCCGTCGACGGAGATCATTTCCCCGCTAACGAAACTGGAATCCTCGCTAGCCAACCAGAGGACCGCATTGGCTATTTCCTTCGGAACGCCAGTCCTTCCCACAGGGTGAAGTTGTCCCAATTCCCGCTCGATTAGGCTTCGGTCCGGGTGCATCTCGACGTACGCACGATTGAGGTCGGTATCGATCCAACCGGGGCACACGGTATTGCAACGTATCCCATCCGGCCCGAGATCAACGGCCAGTCCCAGCGTAAGACCATGCACGCCGGCCTTGGTGGCGGCGTAGGCAGTATGCCAAGGATTGACCATGAAGCCCTCGACAGATCCGATGTTGACGATCGTGCCCGAGCCGGTACGCCTCATTTCCGGGACGACATATTTTGCCATCAAAAACGGGCCACGAAGATTGACCGCCATAAGCCTGTCCCAATCCTCGGCAGTCTGATCGTCGATCGACTTATGGATGACCAGACCGGCGTTGTTGACCAGGACGTCGATCTTGCCAAACCTCTCCAGGACCCCGTCAACGAAGGTGCGAATTGAGACCTCTTTTGTGACATCGAGCGCCATAAAAGTGAACGTCTCGACGCCGTCGGAATCGACGGAACGACGGTCATGGAGATCGCCTACGACAACCACGGCGCCTTCTTCAGCGAGCCTCTCAGCAATTGCTCGCCCGATGCCTTGATTGCCTCCAGTGACAATGGCAACTTTACCTTCTAGCCGATTACCCAAGACTCCCTCCTAGCCTGCGGTGACGCCGCCATCTATTGGAATTGCAACCCCAGTAATATGCCTAGCCCCCTCGCTTGCGAGAAACAGCGTCAAGCTCGCAATTTCTTTCGGAGTCGCCACGCGGCCCTGAGGGCTTGAATCAATGTTCTTTTGTAGGATCTGGTCCGCGCTGACCGGCTTGCTGTGGCCCGACACAAGCATGGGCGTATCCACTGCGCCGGGGCAGACGGCATTGATGGTGATTTGCTCTTTGGCGTGGTCAAGAGCCATGGCTTGAGTCAACAAAACGACGGCGCCTTTTGACGCACAATAGGCAGCCAGCCCGGGACAGCCAAACAACCCCACATTCGAAGCTATGTTGACAATGCTGCCGCCGCCGGTGGTCCTCATAGACTTCACTGCGGCGCGGCTGAAATAGAACACACCGTTGACATTGGCGTCGAATGTCTCACGCCACTCGTCGTCCGTGGTATCGACGGCGCTTCCACGCCGGATGATCCCGGCGCTGTTGACCAAGACGTCAACCTTTCCGAACCGCGCCACAGTGGAATTCACTACATGGTCGGCAAACGCTGAGTCGGCGACATCGCCCAACTTCAATTCGGCCTCACAATTGAGCTTCTGAACCGACTCCAAGGCTCTTTGCCCCCGCTCTCGATCGCGGCCGACCAAAACGAGTGACGCCCCGATCGCGGCAAAAGCCTCTAAGACGGCCTCCCCTATCCCTGACGTCGCGCCAGTAACGATAACCACCTTTTTGGAATGCGTCATAGTTCGATTGCCCAGTAAAAGTGATGAGGGTTGGCGGGTATCTCCGGCGACCTGCTTAGTGATTAACGCCGGCATAAGACCTGTTCGGAAACGTCCAAAAAGTCATGCGCCGAACAATCTGAAGTCTTGGCGCGCCTTGGACATCGAAGGTGAACCCGTGGCAGCGTTTGCAAGCCTTTGGCAGAAATAGGAATGGGATCCAGCTTTGGCGAACGTTCATCATTCGGCAAGCACTATTTTCACGTCGACATGCATCTCTTGCTCCATTCAGAAGAACCAATCATCCAATCCTTAATGCGGCATCTCGGACGCTCACAACGAACGCCGTTAACGCTTAAATTATCACGCCCCCCACAATTTTTTAATAAATCCCTTAATATTTTTATTAAGTATTTGTGACGAACTATTTTAACATAATGATAACGTCAAGTTTGATGTTGTTGCACAAAGCTTGGACACAACTGACGGTTAGCGCCGGACCGTTTACCTTCGACGGTCTCATTCGCGACAAAATCGCCAGCGTGACTGCTTTCCTCGACAAATCGCAGCGTGAGCCCCTCCACTGCCCGACTATCACCTGTAATCCCTGCATGTATCGATCAGAAATGAACAACTCATGTGAGCTTTCAGAGACCGTTTTGAAAATCGGCTTGCCGGGGGTTTCGTCTAAGGCTGGGTTATGATTCAAGCTTTAGATGTGGACAAAGCAGAGCCGTGGCCGGATGGCCCAGATCGCCAAGAAGACCAAGCGCTACCCGTCTGATTTGACGGACGAGGAGTGGGAGCAGTTCGCACCGCTGATGCCCAAACCTGGGCGTCGCGGCCGTCCGCGCGAGGTTGATTTCCGGGAGGTGGTCAACGCCGTGCGCTACCTGGTCCGCTCGGGTTGCGGTTGGCGGATGCTGCCGATCCATTTCGGACCCTGGCAAACGGTCTACGGCTGGTTCCGCGAGTTGGCTCGGCGCTTTCTGTTCCAGACCATCCACGACGTGGCGCTGATGCTGGATCGCGAACGAGCCGGGCGCGAGGCCAGTCCCACGGCTGGTGTGATCGACAGCCAGTCGGTCAAGGCTCCGCAAGCTGAAACAAGGGGTGATGACGCCGGCAAGAAGATTGTCGGCCGCAAGCGACACATTGCCGTGGATACGGATGGGCGGCTGTTGATGGTCAATCTCACCAACGCCGACATCTCCGACAGTGCCGGCGCTCAGGCGATCCTGGATGGTATCCGCAGGCGCTGGCCCTGGGTGAAGCATCTGTTCGCCGACGGCGCCTATGACCGGCTGAAGCTCATGGACAAAGCCACCTATCTCGACTTCGTGGTCGAGATCATCCGTCGATCCGACGACCAGAAGGGCTTCCAGATCCTGCCCCGCCGCTGGGTCGTCGAGCGGACCTTCGGCTGGATGACAAGATGGCGCCGCCTCGTGCGCGACTACGAGCAGCGCATCGACGTCTCGCAAGCCATGATCCTTGTCGCTATGGGCGGCAATCTCATCCGCCGAAACGCTCATCCGTGAATTTCAAAACGGACTCTCACAAGGTTGTCCATTCGGGCCGGACCGAGGAGACTGGAGTTACCAGGCTTCAGCACTTCCCGGAGAGGGTCCGAATGAACATCCACAAGAATGCCCGTCTCACGCTCTGCATCGAGAGGAGATGGTGGTGGTGGCGATAGAAGGCGCCTTTTCCAAAGCCGATGTGGCGCGAATATATGATGTGCCGGCCAAGATCGTGACGCAGCTCGGCGGCTTCAGCCAAGTTGGCTATCGCCACCGGCGATCCGCAAGTCGCGCGGCGCCGGCTGGGAATTCATGCATGTCTGCATCGACGACGCCTCTCGCATCGCCTTCTCGCAGATCCTGCCCGACGAGAAACAAGACAGTACATCGCCTTCCTCCAGGCGGCGGTGGCCTACTATGCCAGCCTCGGCGTCGCGATAGCGCGCGTCGTGACCGACAACGTCCTTAGCGCGGAAGGAAATGGAGCCTGCGGTCAAGGTCTCTCTGTTCGTCAGCATGCTCTTGCTGCGTGACGTTGGTCAAGTCATCGACCAGGCGGCTTCGCCCGACTGCTGGGTCGACAGATCCATTCCGCAGAACTTGAGAAACTGGCGATGGTGGTGGGCCAATATCGCGGCCAGACCCGCCTTTCCAAATTCGGCAATGCTCGGCTGCGCCGAACCCGTGAGGGCATCGCTTCGATGACCCTGGAGGTAATGTTCGGGTCTTCCGCGGCACTAGCTGACAGAGGTTCTTCCACCTGGCACCACCCTTCGACAAAGGGGCCGGTAGTCTGAATCGCCGTTGACGACAGCGTGCACGACGCGGGCCATCTTGGCGGTAATTGCGGTCATCGCCTTGCGGCGCAGATCGGGATTGTCGCGATCCCTCGCGATTCAGCGTTCGAACTTACTTCTCACGCTGACGGAGGGCGACTTGCCGGCGATCCACAGGATGAAGCGGCGAAGATCTCCGGCTTCGGCGATGACCGTCAGTGCATTGATCGGTCCCGTACCAGGGATTTTCGCAGGAGCTGGTAATCCCAACTGTGCCGCAGCAGCTCGCCGGCCCTGCGTCTCAATCTCATTGCGTTGCCCGGATCAGGCTGCGAGCTTCGGCAATGACCATATGGAACACACAAATAGCAGAGTCTCAAGCGGCAACGGCAATCCGACGAGGTGGGTGCGGTGTCGTAAATATCCATCAGAATCTGTGTCTTGCCCCCTTACGCCGACGACATCCCAAGCTGCTGTTCACGCGACGGCTTCGCGCTTGGCGGCGGGCGCTACCATTTTTTTGACAGAGGCTCGCGTGCAATGCCGAGGCTTCGAGCATCTGATCCGCCATCACCTTCTTCAGCTTGGCGCAGAGACGCTGGAGCAGCTCGATCTTCAAGCGAGACCGATCAGAAGCGGCCCCATCACGAGATTTTGAGATATCGATTTGAAGAGGGCCTTGGCCACAAGGCGATCTCGTACGGGTTGGGGGCTGCGCCCTCGACTGTGCGCGAAACGCTTCAACCGCTATAGCCGCTTTTGTGATCTATACAGGGGCTGGGCATCCAATCTTCCAGCAACGATGCGGCAGAACCATGTCGCCGGCGACAAGCTCTCGTCGATTATGCCGGCGATACGGTGACGGTGATCGTCGACCGGCTGAGGGGCAAGACGCGCCAGGCGCATCTGTTCGTGGCCGTGTTGGGCGCCTCGAGCCTATCCTATGCGGAAGCGCGCTGGAGTGAGACACTTCCGGACTGGCTGGGCTGTCAGTCAATCCACTGGAAGCGTTCGGCTGCGCGCCGGCCCTGTTTTCCCGACAATGCCAAGGTCGCCATCATCAACGCCTGCCGCTACGACCCGCAGGTAAACCGCACCTATGCCGGCATGGCCGAGCATTATGGCAGTTCGGTGCTGGTGGAGGCGGCGGTGCGGATTGTCGAGCGCTGGCTTCTTGGTCGCCTGCGCCATCGCGTCTTTTACAGCCTGGCCGAGGTCAACGCGCCGATCGGCGAGTTGCTTGACGATCTGAACGATCGCCGGGTGTTGCGTGGTGTCAATCGTACGCGACGGCAATTGTTCGAAGAGATCGACCGGCCCGTGCTCAAGCCGGTGCCGGTTGAGCGCTACGTCTTTGCTGAATGGCGCATTCGGCGCGCCGGCCCCGACGACCATGTCGAGTTCGACCGGCATTATTACTCGGTGCTATACCGCTTTGCGTGGGAGCAGATGGAGGCGCGCATCACGGCGACCACCGTCGAGCTGTTTCGCAAGCGCGAGAGGATCGCCGCCCATCTGCGCTCCAGCGGCAATGGACGGCACACGATGGTGTCGTATCACATGCCTTCATCGCATCGCCGGTTTTTGCCGACTTGACGATCGAGAGGATCACCCGCAAGCTTCCGCGATCGGTCCTAATGCGGCCTTCCTGTGCCAGAAGATACTGGCGGAGCGGCCGCATCCCGAACAAGGCTTCCGCGCCTGTCTTAGCGTCATCCGGCTCGTCAAGGGTTTCTTCGCGAGCGCGTCAACGCGCCTGCGGCCGGGCTTTGGAGATCAACGCCCGGACTTATGGCTCAATCCGCTCAATCCTCGACAATCACCTCGACCGGACATCGTCGCGCCAGGCGACGGCTCGCGAGCCCATCGACCACCCAATATCCGCGGTTCCCGCTATTACCACTGAAGGAGAATGACATGCTTGCACATCCCACTCTCGACCGGCTCAACGCCATGGGCCTGACCGGAATGGCCAAGGCGTTCAAATGAACTGGCCGCCAATGCCGAGGCCGAACAGCTATCGCTATGGCTGGCGCTGTTGCTCGACCGGGAAATGGAGCTGGCGCTACGATCGCAAGCTCGGCGCCCGCCTGCGCTTTGCCAAGCTGCGCCATCAGGCCGCCCCCGAACATGTGCACTATCGTGGCGATCGCGGCCTCGATCGAGCCTTGTTCCTCAAGCTCATCGCGGGCGACTGGATCGATGCCACGACAATCTGGCGATCTGCGGCCCATCAGGGGTCGGCAAGAGTTGGTTGGCCTGCGCACTCGGGCGCACGAGAAGGTCAGTGAGATGGATCGTCAGATTAGGCACCGCTCGAACGAACTGAGCCGGCGGTTGGAGACGATCCCGGGGATTGGCCCGATCACAGCCAGCGCGATCGCCGCAACGGCGACAGACCCGTCGCTCTTCAAATCCGGCCGACAATTGGCAGCGTGGCTCGGTCTTGTGCCGAGGCATAACTCATCATGCCGATTTCGACGAAGCCGCCCCTTTGTTCCGATATGCTTGCGCCCCCGGATTCCGAGATGATCTCGCCCCCTGGGGCTAGGGCTCTGCTGGCGCTGATTGTAGTCATTTCGTATGCGTCATGTGTCAAGTTTTTTGCGGCTGCTTTCGCCGCGGGCTTTCGCCCCTCAGATCGATGCGATCAGCATTGTGAACGAGGCGATCCAGGATGGCGTCGGCATAAGTCGGATTTCCGATGACGTCATGCCATGCTGACACGGGCAGTTGGCGGGTGATGATGGTGGAGCGGCGGCCGTAGCGATCCTCGAGGATTTCGAGGAGATCGTGCCGGGCCTGATCGTCGAGTGGTTCAAGGCCCCAATCAGCAAGGATCAGGAATTAGACGCGGGCGAGCGTGCGTTGCCGGCGTGCGTAGCGACCATCGCCTCTGGCGAGCGCCAGGTTGGCGAACAGGCGTGGGACACGCTGGTAGAGAACGGACCGGTCGTCCCGGCAGGCCATCTCCATGATCCTTCATTAAGTGCCGTGCTCGTCCGACCCCCTCTTGATATTCGCTTTGCTAGAACGGCGAAATGGTTGTAATGCGAGCAAAATCGTGAGCGGCCATGACTTTTCTCTTGAATATCTATGTCGTGGAAACACGTCGAGATGGCCCTCAACCAGTTCGATCGAACTCTGACCTCAAACGGGCAATGTTGTCTCGACCAGGCTAACCCAGTAGCCGATGCCATAGGACAGAGCTTCATCATTAAAATCATAGGCTGGATTGTGCAGGGATGGGGATGATCCATTTCCAAGGAAAATCAGAGCGCCCGGCCGCCTCAAGCATATAAGCGAAGTCCTCCGCCCCCATACCGGTTCTGACTTTGTCGTCGACTGAGGCGGCCCCCACGAGATTGCTTGCTGCCGTGATCGCCAGATTGGTCCCCTGCGTATGATTAAAGGTGGCCGGAACGGATCGACGGTACTTGAACTCGACATCCGCGCCGAATGCGCGCGCTATGCCCTGCGCGAAACGCCAAACCCTCTCGTTCTGCGAAGTCTCGGAGGTCGGATGCGAGGATCTGACGGTTCCGGCAATTTCGACGTGATCGGGGATGATGTTCTAGGCCTGTGCGGCCTTCAACTTCGTAACAGAGATCACGAGTGCCTCCATAGGATCGGTCTTGCGCGAGACCAAACTTTGCAAGCCGACGATGATCTGTGCTTGCAATGACCACGGGATCTACGGTCCGATGAGGTGAGGCCGCGTGCCCGCCCCTGCCCTTCACGATTATGTCGAAGTCGTCCTGCGACCCCATGGTCGGGCCATCGCAAACGCCGAATGTGCCGATCTCCAACCCTGGCTTGTTGTGCATGCCGAAGACCTGGGAAATGCTGAAACGATCCATGATTCCTTCCTGCACCATTCTTAGGCCTCCCGATGGCAGCTCTATCTCTTCTGCCGGCTGGAAGATCAATGCGACGGAACCCTTAAATTTGCGCATATTCGCAAGATGCTTCGCGGCACCCAGCACATGGCCGTGTGCCCGTCGTGGCCGCATGCACATCTATCGGGCGCAGCCGAGGCGGGCTGACCATCAAGCTGCAAGTGGTCTGCGATGGGCGGCGCTCCAGCTTGAGAAGCGCGTCGAAGGGAACTGCCGGGAGAGATTGAAGCTCCGGCTGCTCCGCCGCGAAGGCTCGCTGACGATGCGCTGCGTAGTGCCGTGCAGGCGGACATTGGCGACAGTGTCGAGCTAATCTTGCAATTGCTCGTTCAGGTCGTCGAGATTGCGGAAGCTGCGGGCCAGGAAGGAGTCCTCGCGGATAGAGGAAGGTGGCTCGACCTTGCCCTTCGTTTTCTCGCGATACGGCCGGCAGGCTCTGGGTTGGAAGCCAAAGTGCCGGGCCTTGCGATCAATTTGAACCGACTGCCCTCCGCCCTTTTCAGCTCTTCTTCGAGCGCTCCATGTCATTGTTTGCATAGCGGAAGCGCCTAGCCTTCGAGAGCCGTACGCCGTCCATGATGGAGGCCTGGTTGAGCGCGCTCGGAAAATGATGGCGTCTTCCTCGCCGAGCAGCGTCTCGAACAGGCCGGCGTTTGCGTCGAAACAGGATGAATAGAGGATATTATCCTCCATGTTGAGAAATGAGGAGATGCGCGCTTCGAGGTGCTTATGCTCTTCCTGAATGCCGCAGATGAAGCGGACCGACGCGATGCCGTATCCATAGCGGTCGAGCGCAGCCTTAGCCCCGTCTCGCAGACATCGATTCTCGGCGAAACCAAGATAATTGTTGGCGCAGAAATTCAGAACTTGATACCATCCGCGAGTTTGATCACGGACGCGTGCGTAGAGGTGAAGACGCGCTCGGAGCCCCGCAGACTTCAACCCAGCCAGTTTCGCCGACAAATGGGCGATGAAATCGTTCTTCATCGGCAACTCCGCAGGAATGGGATGAAGTAAGCCCTGCACAAGTGCATAACCAGAACGACTGGACGCTCATCACCGGGTCACAACCGCTATCGATTAGCTCAACGTCACGCGCGACGAGGCTGTGGATAGCGTAGCCAGATGCGAGCCCGTCATATCTCACAGAAATTGTGACGCCGAGCGAACCGGCATCACCATCTCGCACAGAGCCAAATGGAGCGGCGAGTCCTTTCGACAGGCTAACATGATCGAGTCGAAGTCCTTCGCCATCTCCGCCGGCGACCTCTTCGAGGCGATTGCGGCATTGAAGATGCGGGCGCCGTCGAGATGCAGCGGCAGGCCGCGCTCGTCGGCAAGTTCGCGCACTTCCTTGATATAGGACGCGGGCAGGACACGCCCGCCGCTTTGGCAGTGCGGATTCTCCAGCACGATGACGCCTGGCGGCGCACATTGGTAATCGCTCTTGTCGCGTATCGCCGAGCGCAGGTTATCCAGCGACAGCCGTCCGTCGGGTTCCGTCGGCACGGGGTGCAGGACGAGAGCCCCCACCACCGAAACGCTGCCAGCTTCAAAGTCGTAGAGATCGGAGCGATCACCGACGATCACCTCATGCCCACGCTGACAATGCGCGAGCAGCGCAGCAAGGTTCCCCTGGCATCCGCTCGATAGGAAAGCGGCGTCTTCCTTGCCGAGCATTTCCGCCGCCAATGCTTCCAGCCGATTAAGCGTCGGGTCTTCACCGTAACCGGCGTCACCCACTTCCGCGTCGAACATCGCCTGCCGCATCTCCTGGGTGGGGAGGGTTACGGTATCGCTGAGCAGATCTATCATCTTCTCTCCACAATGGCGTTGGCTCAAATTTTCACAAAGAACTTTCGGCGCCCTTTTTTGCTTCTATCCAGCGGCAAGTAGGATCAACAAGACGCGAAGTGTCCCACATAGCATCCAAGGCGCATGGAGAGTCAGTTTTGCACCAAAATGCCTCGGCCTTTGAAAGCCGGCCTTACTGGGCGGCGTGGATTGAAAGTCCCGCGTTACGACCCGCCCGCCTTTGCGCCCGCTTCTGGTTTCAACCCCAAGTCGTTCCGGAGTGCGGCTCAAGCCGCGCACCCGTGTTCTCGATTGCACCAATGTCCGGCAACAGTCACCTCTTAATCGTCATCAGCGACGATGTGAGAGGTACGCAGATTATTCCTGTTCGCCGAGGGTCGGAAATGGCGTGATCGACCAACTAATCAGGCCGATGGCTCGCTGAAGGATCGCCTCTGTCTGAGCACGGCTGGTGGATGCGGCGATGACATACCCGATGCAGTCTCGGTGATCGCCTTTTCTGACTATCGGCGTCTTGGGCTTGACCTGCAATTTGACTTCGGCGACACTTGGTATAGCAGCCGCTCGACTGTCACCATGGATCCAATCGAGGATGCCATCGCGATCAGCAACTAGCCACCGCGCGGCCGCGGCCTGCGAGGTGCTTCTGCGCAAATCCCTTTCATCGCCTATGACAAGCTTGACGTGCTCGGTGACGAGATCGACACCATAAGCCAGCTGAACCAGTTCAGGACCGGGCGAACCCGCTAGACGCGGATTGACTTCAATGACGACTGGGCCACGCTTCGCCCACCGGAGCTCCACGTTGGTTGGTCCCCAGCCCAGGCCAAGAGCTCGCAGACAGCTCAGCGAAATATCGGAGATCCGATTATGCTCGTCATCAGTCAGCACGGCCGGGCAGGTGAGCTCATGATAGACGAAATGCGGTGGGCGACAGAAGTCAAGGGCGCTAATCCCAATGACCTCATTTCCCATTAGGTCAATGCAGTAATGCGGCCCTTGTGCGAATTCTTCGACCAATATCCTTGGCGAAGAACGCCATATGTACGTCCCGCCCAACAGATAGGTCGTATGTTCGGCTAACTCATCGAGGTTGCGGCACAATCGAACACCTCTGCTCCCGAAGCCTACCGCTGGCTTAAGAACCACCGGCAGACCGATCTCCGCGGCCGAGCTTTCTACGTCCGTCGCGTTCGCTGCCACGCGATAATCAGGTATTGGGATGCCGGCCTGCGCGAGGAGTTGACGTTGACCGAATTTGTCGCAGCACCGTTCAATGGATTCAGCGTTTGGCCCAGGTAGATCGAAATACCGGCAGAGCTTGCCAACTGTCGCATAGAACGACTCCGTCGCGGACGTAATTCCAGCAATGTCATAGGTTCCATATAGCCGAGAACATTCGCGGATCAGCGCGTCGAGATTGTCTGTATCGACACGGATCGCCTCATTGCTTCCAGCCGCAAGATAGTCGTACTGATCTGGATCGGCCGACAATGTAATTGGATAAAGACCAAGTCGCTCAGCCGCTTGAACGAAAACCAGGCCAAGACCCCTTATATTGCCTTCAATCAGGATGAGAGCTCTTCTTGCCATTCGTGTTGACCTTCCCTTGCGTGCTGAGTAGCGGCCCGAGCAAAATCAGCGTCACATTTCTGCCGTGCCTGGCCTCAGACCTTGTTGCAACGTAACATTGTCAGCAATTTGCAGTCGCAAAGATTTGGTAAATTTATCTGAAGGAACTGTTGCAACATTTTGGAACATCGACGGTGTGACGCAGAGCATCTCGACGGGGTCAGATCGCCGGCGTTCGGCAGGTGCTGGAGAGATCTTGTTTTTCATATCCGAGTGTCACAGGGGACGTTTCACTCATATTTTCAGGGCTGTGCTTCGCGCGCTCCAGGGGCGTTAGTTGCGTGCAAGCGATGGTGCCCCGGCAGCAGATGCAGAAGGCGATCGTCGAAGCAACGCAACGGCCAACGATGCGCTTCGTCGAAGCGAAAACCGAGGAGCAACAGTCTCGGGCCATAATGTTTCGCACGCGAGAACACCTGATCAATCACCCGTCAGCTGGTCAACGCATTGCGTGCGCACCTCTTTTAGATCGGCACACATTGCGCCGCAGGAATTCGTTATCTGAGACGACTCGAACGTTTGGTCGAGTCGAGAACGCCAATTTGCCTGACCTGGCCCGCGAGATGTGTCGCGTTCTGCTGAACCCAGATCTATCAGCTGATTGGCCGCATTGATGCACCGAAGAAGATCGATCCGCTATCGAGGAAGGCTGAGGCATCTCGCTTACAAACCATGCCGTGGTGCCTGTATGAGCATTCGGCAGCACACCTTATATGAGGAGGTTCAAGACGGAACGGGTGTGTCAGAGCAACATTTTTCTCTCCTCGCTGTTTTTGCGAATCCATGGTCTGAGCCCCGATTGCATGACGCGGCGCGCGATCCGAGCCAAATCCAACTTATATGAGGTCGCTGTTCGAAACAGCGGTACCAACATCCCGCTTGCGGCGGACACGGGCTCAGGCGGACGAGGCCGATTCTGGAGCGAGGCATTCAAGCCAAGGTTTGCGTCGGTTCGTGCACCCGGATCTGCCAGGACTGATCACGTCCTGAAGAATTAGGTATTCCGTTCGGCGAACGCATCAGGCGGTCTTCACGATCACGCCCTCGATGATGGCGCCGGCGTTGGCGTATTTCCACAGCGCGCTACAAGCAGCTTGCGGGCGAGCGCGACAACCGTCGTCTTTTTGAGACGACCGCCGTTCTGCTTAACTCGGTCCTCGAACCACTAGGTGAGTACCGATCGCGGTTGATGGCGCCGCACAGCCAGGCGAGCTGGATCAGCGTCGTCCGCAGCCTTGGATTGCCGGCTTTCGAAACCCCTGGTCGTGATCGACCGACCCGCTCTGCCAGGGTGACGGCGCGAGACCCGCACAGGCGGCAACTTGTCATCGGTTGTCGAAGTGACGCGACAGCCCTTCCGACCACAAGACAGCGGCAAACTCCGGCCCGATGCCTTTCAGGTTGAGCAGCATGGCCGGTGCTGGCGAGACGACCTCCTGTGCGTCAGCGAGCGTGGCATCGAGCGCGGCCTCGACAGCCTTGATCTGCTCTAGCAGCAGTTCGAGCCTATCTAGTTGTTTGATCCCAGGCTTTGATGGCGCATACTTTTCGTCCGAATCAAAGGATGCGCTATGGGCCAGGTTCTTCATGGGAGCGCCACGACGACAGAGGCGATCCGTCGAGCGATACAGCATAGTCAAGAGAGCCTGAGGGCGCTGGCGAAGCGCTACGGCATCAATCAGAAGACGGTTAGGAAGTGGAGGAACCGGACGTCGGCCGCCGATCTTCCGACTGGCCCCAGAGATCCGAAGTCGACAGTGCTATCGACTGAGGAAGAGGCGGTCATCGTCGCCTTTCGGCGTTATACGCTGCTGCCACTGGACGATTGCCTCTATGCTCTCCAACCGACGATCCCGCATCTGTCGCGGTCATCCTTGCATCGCTGCCTGCAGCGTCACGGGATAGGCAGGTTGCCGGATGTCGAGGGCGACAAGCCGGCAAGGAAGAAGTTCAAGGCCTATCCAATCGGCTACTTCCATATCGACGTCGCCGAGGTCCGAACCGAGCAGGGCAAGCTGCATATGTTCGTGGCCATAGATCGGACCTCGAAGTTCGCTTTCGTCGAGCTGCACGAGAAGGCAACGACAGCGGTCTCCCCGATTTCCTGCGCCATCTTCTTGATGCTGTCCCTTACAAGATCCACACAGTGCTTACCGACAACGGCATTCAGTTCACGACCCCAGGTGCCGGCGGCTCGGCCGTTCCGCTGATCAAGGAAGCCATGGCGGCGGGAGAAATCATATGGGCGCACGCCTTCGAACATACTTGCGCCAAGGCCGATATCGACCACCGAACGACAAAGCCAAGGCACCCATGGACCAACGGCCAGGTCGAACGCATGAACCGCACGATCAAGGATGCGACCGTCAAACGCTTCTACTACGAGAGCCATGACCAACTGCGCCAGCATCTCGCCCATTTTGTCTTAGCCTATGATTTCGGCCGTCGACTGAAGACCCTCAAGGGCCTCACGCCCTATGAATACATCTGCAAAATCTGGACAAAAGAGCCCGAACGATTCAGGCTCGATCCAACCCATCAAACCTTGGGACTAAACATCTAGTACGCGGCTGATCTGCATCTTCAGATGTGCTGGTAGCGTTCGGCCGCCGCCGGTCTTCATCTCCTCCAGTTGCTTGCGCCGGTCGCGGCGCAGCGGCTCGTAGCCGGATACGCCTGGGCGAACAGCAGGCCCTTGAGGCGGTTGACGTGGCGCACGCGCTCGTTCGTGCACCAGTCGGACAGTCAGCTCGGGATGGGGTGGCTGAACGATCGTGCGCTCTTTCGTCATTGTTTTATTGAATGAGTTCACTGCCAGCTCGGTGAAGGCCGCCGGCGATGTAGTCGCGCCCACGGCTAGCTCAGGCGTTGTTTCCCTTTCGTTATAGTCCATGTGCCGTCGGTCTCTCGCAGCCGGAAAAGATAGCGCCTGATATAGACCTGCTTTATGTCAAAGCTTCGCGATCTGTTCTGGAAGGCGATTGTGGTGATCTCGGCCGGCAGCGTGAACACCACGTGGAAGTAGGGAACCGGCAGAAGCTCGTTCTGCCGCGCGGCGAGCCATTCCCGGCAGGTCTTTCCCTGGCACTTGGGGCAATGCCGGTTGCGACAGGAATTGTAGGCCACGCGGATCGCCCCGCAGGACCGGCAGCCCTCGACATGGCCGCCCAGTTCGGCGGTCCGGCACAGTTCGATGGCGCTCATCGTGCGGCGCTCGACGCGTCCGAGATGAACGTCATGAGCCTGCCGATACGCCTCGCCATGGCGGCGGAAGATATCCGCCACCTCCAGTCTCGCCGACATGGGCGGAACCGATCAGCCCGACGGCACGACTTCGATGTTCAACCGGTCGAGTGGGCTTGTCGTGCGCCGGATGAGGCCGTTCGAGACCTTGGTTTAGCGCGCCGTCGAGGACAGATTGCGGATGTCGGTGCCTGGATCTCGCATGACCCAACGTCACGCCGTAAAAGAACCGCAGTGCGCGCACCGTCTGGTTCAGCGCCGGCCACGAGATTCCGGTAGAGACCAGATGCACCTGGAAGGCGCGAACATCCTCCAGGTCAGGCCGGTCCGGGGATCGGCTAAAGTAGCGGGAGAACTTCGCTACAGCGTGCACGTAGGATCGTTGCGTGGTCGGAGACAGATTGCGGATCGTCATGTCCTCGATCATGCGCCGGCGAAGCGGGCTCAACTCGGCCATCTCATTGCTCCTGTTCTCACGGTTGCGCTTCAACAGCAGCAATTCTTCAAAAACAGAAGCGTCACCCGCAAACCGGTGCACCAAATGGGTAGTGTGCTGAGAGTTCTGCAAATTCGCTGAGAGGGGGCGGTCATGGCAGGCTGGTGATTGTTCACGTCACCTGATTCCCGCGAAGGAACGCCACCATGACCAAGACTGAAGTTAAGACCGCCAGCGCTGCCGTCAAAGACATTTTGCTTTCGAACCCGGATGGATTGCACGAAGTGCTCCGTGCGGTGATGCAGGAGGTGCTTGAGGCCGAGATGGACGAGGCGCTGGGTGCCTCGAAGAGCGAGCGCACGCCCGAACGGCTTGGCTATCGCTCGGGCTATTACGGCCGTACCCTTGTGACGCGGGTCGGCAAGCTCGAGCTGCGGGTTCCGCAGGACCGGGCCGGGCGCTTCTCCACCGAGCTGTTCGAGCGCTACCAGCGTTCCGAGCGGGCCTTGGTGGCGACACTGGCGGAGATGTATGTGCAGGGCGTGTCGACCCGCAAGGTGAAGGCGATCACGGAAGAACTGTGCGGCCATGCCTTCTCGGCCTCGTCGATCTCGGCCATCAACAAGCGGCTGGACGAGAGCCTCGCTGCCTTTGCCAGGCGCCCCCTTCAAGAGCCGTTTCCTTACCTCATCCTCGATGCGCGCTACGAGAAGGTGCGTGAAGCCGGTGTTGTCATGAGCCAGGCGGTGCTGATCGCGGTCGGTATCGACTGGGACGGAAGGCGCCAGATCCTGGCCGTGGAGATGGCCAATCGCGAGAGCCGCTCGGCCTGGAGGGACTTCCTCGTCGGCCTCAAGGCGCGCGGCCTCAAGGGCGTCGAGTTGGTTGTGTCCGACGATCACGCCGGCCTGGTGGCAGCGATCGGCGAGGTGATCCCCGAAGCCGCCTGGCAACGCTGCTACGTGCACTTCCTCAGGAACGCGCTCGATCATCTGCCGAGGAAGCACGGCGACGACTGCCTGCAGGAATTGCGCTGGCTCTACGACCGGCGCGATCTCGCAGAGGCCAGGGCTGATCTTGCCGCATGGCTTGCCAAATGGTCGGCCCGCTATCCGCGCCTGACAGGCTGGGCCGAGGATGCCATCGAACAAACCCTGACCTTCTTCAGGCTGCCGAGACAGCACCACAAGCATCTCAAATCCACCAACATGCTGGAGCGGCTCAACGAGGAAATCCGCCGGCGCACCTATGTCGTGCGCATCTTCCCCAATACCGAAAGCTGCCTGCGCCTGGTCAGGGCCTTGGCCGTCGAGACCAATGAAAACTGGATGGAGGCCAACCGATACATCAACATGGACGACCTGCGCGAGCACAAGAAGCTCGCTCTGCGCCAAGCCGCATGACCAGCATCATGGCCGCCCCATTTTGCAGAACTTGACGCACACAACCACCAAATGCCGCGTCAGCGGATTCGTTCAATCCTGAATCCCTTAATTGCGACGTGCTTTTTAAACCTCTCAACCCAGTTGAGAGGCGCCTGTCTCATAACGTGAAGCGGTGAAGTGTTCGCGCAACGCCCCATAAGATTTGGCAAGCTGCAGCGACGCCCCTGCAATTGCGGGTATCAAGCGCTTGGGAGAAAAGGTATGGTCGCGAGCACCGGCGAAGTCGATGACCTCGCGCTTGCCTGAAGTGTAGCCGCCCGACGCACGGCGGCAGACTAACGGACCTGACTGACGTCCTCGTAATCTTCCTCACCAAACGTTGCACGCCGCTCAGGCCTACAACTCACCCGATCCGTTCAAATGGCCGCCACCGTCAACATCCTCATGCCCAGAACTGCGAGACTCAGCCAGATGAGTATTTGTCGGCCGGAAGGGTCCAGCCTCGGCACGCTTGCCGGCGCTTTTGGGATCAACCGCATCGACCACACTCATGGCCCATTCGCATGCTGACCGCTATCTGCTGTCGTGACGCAGGATCATCTCGGCTGCATCAGCCAGCACCTGGCAGCCGAGCACGAGGTCGGCATCATCTGTGTTCTCGGTCCAATGGTGGCTGATACCGCCGATGCTTGGCACGAAAAGCATAGCGGCCCTTAATTTGCGGCCAACGACTTGTGCGTCGTGGCTGGCGCCGCTTGGCATCCTCACGTAGGCGCCGGGCGCATGGCGCGCGGCCGCATTTTCCATCGCTGCTTGGAAGGCGGGATCCATATGCCATGGTTTGCCGGTACCGGTCCGTTCAATGTTGGCGCGGCAGCCGGTTTTGGTCGCGGTCTCTTCAACCAACTCCCTTAACCCCGCATCGAGCCGCTCAAGCACCAACATCTCTGAATCCCGGAACTGGAACAGCATCTCTGCCTTCCCCGGAATTATGTTGCGGGCGCCCGGCTCCAGCGTGACTCGGCCTGTGGTCCAGACAGTGCGAGGCCCGGCTATTTCAGGAAAACGCTTGGCGATGGCCGTGGCCAGCGTAGCTGCAGCGACGCCAGCATCTTTTCGGATAGCCATGCGCGTCGTACCGGCGTGGTTCTGGATGCCGTGGAAGCCGATTGAGTACTGCCAGATTCCTACGATACTGGTAACAACACCGATCCGCTTGCTCGAGGCTTCCAGCGCGTCGCCCTGTTCTATGTGTGCTTCCAGATAGCCGACGTAGCGTCCTGGCTCCACTAGAGATCGGGGAACGCCGGCTAGGCCAGCCCCACGGAGCGCCTCCCTAAGTGGAAGGCCGTGATCGACATTCACCGCGCAGTCGATCTCCGCTTCTTCTATGTCACCGACGAACGAACGACTTCCGAGCAACGGCACGTAATGACTTTCTTCATCCGCCCACGCGACTAGGGCCATGGGAAGATCGGTGCAGTCCGGCGTTTCCGCGAAGGTCCGGGCGATCTCGAGGCCGTATATTACGCCAAGCGCCCCGTCGAGCCATCCGGCATGGTTCTGGGACTCTGCGTGCGACCCGATCAACAGTGATCGCCGCTCCGAGCGCGGCAGGCCGAACACATTGCCCACCCCGTCGATATGGGCCTGAAGACCCAAGGCTTCGTATTGCTGCGCCAGCCAGCGACGGCTGTCCATGTCTTCCTTCGAATAGGTTGGGCGATGAACACCGGTCCGGTACGCGCCGAATTGCGCAAAACGCCTAAGATCCGAGAGCAACCGCCCGGCGTTGATTTTTGGCATTGCTGCACCACCTTCCTTGGATTGTCTGAATATAGTAAAATACTTTTTAGCTGAGCTCCCCTTCGCACGGCAACTTCTTGTCCGTTCCCGCTGGCTCGCAGACATTGTGATGGGGATTCCTGCAGGTGAACCTTCCTGTTCCTCTAGCCTAACGGCCTCTCGATGCGGATCGCATTTCACCAGGCCTCGCGCTCAGAAAGTTGCAACAGACCAAGCTCGTACAATAGCGCAGCGCCTGTGCGGATCCCGCTGTAGAAGCAGCTGAGTTCCAGATTTTCATTCGGCGCGTGGTTTGCTTCGTCATGGTTCGCGTATGGCGTTTGGAAAGCAGGCATGCCGGGGATCTTGGTGAAGACATAGCTAGGCAGGCTGCCGAAGCCCGCCGGGACCAGCAGAGGCTCCTGCCCTTGCGCAGCAACCAAAGCACGGCGCAGCCGCGCTGTGAAAGGGGAGGCAATGGGCGTCTTCGAGGGGCACATGCTCCCCTGCGCCACGAAGTCCACATCGGGCGCGTGTTTCTCCACATGGGCAGCTACTTTGCGAAGAATGTCTTTAGGATCCTGCGATTCTACGAGCCTTATGTCGCATTTTACAGAAGCTTCGCTGGGCAGGACGGTCTTACTGCCAGGCCCGCCATAGCCGCCATGGAAGCCATTGATCGTCAGTGTGGGCCGGAAGCAGAGACGCTCGTAGAAAGGCCTTTCCTTCGGCGCGTCAAGTCGCGCAAGATTGAGATTTCGCATTAATTCCCCGATGTCGAGCGGCAAGCGCTCGACCGCAGCCAGATCCTCCTTTGACGGGGGCTCAATATCATCGTGGAAGCCGTCAATAGTGATTTCACCGTCGGCATTCCTCATGGTGCCGAGCAGGTGCACTAACGTCCATATCGGATTGGGCACGACGCCACCGAAGTTACCCGAATGCAAATCGCGGCTAGCATGGCGATAACGGAGCTCAAAGGTCACCTCGCCCCGCGAACCGAACTTGATTAGAGGTGCGCCACTCGCATGACGCGGGCCATCAGCAGTGACGACAAGATCAGCTTTTAGGATCTCCTTGTTGGCACGCTTGAAATCGGCAATGTGCGGGCTGCCGATCTCCTCTTCACCTTCCAACAATAAGATGACGTTGCACGGCAACGTGCCATGCCTCTTTAATAAGACTCAATTGCCAGGATCTGTGCGAAATGCTGTACCCTTGTTATCGCCCGCACCCCGAGCAAAAAGCCGACCATCTCGTATAGTGGGTTCAAATGGCGGCGAGAGCCACTTGTCAATCGGGTCAGGCGGCTGCACGTCGTAATGCCCGTAGAGCAGTACCGTCGGTTTACCCGGAGCTTTTTCCCACTTTGCCACGACAATGGGATGCCCCGATGTGGGCATCAGGCTGGGTTAATCCCTATGTCCGTCAGCATTTCGGCCAGAAGGACGCTCACTTCATGGATACCTATATTCTCGGCGCTGATGCTTGGATGACGGAGATAATCCGTCAGACGTTCAAGAAAGTTCGTACGATTGTTATCGATATGTTCGAAAACTGCGTTCAACATTTCAGAAGAGGTCATGTCTTTGCTTTAGTTAAAGTGAAGCTAGAGGGTACAGGGAGTCGTTAGCTAGCAGGCGGCTGCTGCAACAACTGATTCGCCGCCCGTACATTCCTATCCTCCCAATTGCTCTGGTTCCGTCGCGGGCGAGAGTGCCGCCATTTTTGGGCTGCGCAGACCTCGATGAAGCCCCGCGGTCATCGTGGCTCCGCCTGCAGAACCGATCGAATGGCGTTTGCGGTCGTATCGACATCGTGATCGCTGACGAGATAGTGGAGCACGGCGCGAACGACTCCTTCGCGGAGCGTTCCCATCCGCACGCCCCGCTGCGACAGTGCCGCCAGGAAGTCTGGGACCGACAGACCGTCCTGTTCAAGCCGAAAGAACACCATATTCGTGTCGATGACTGAGGGCTCGAGGCGGATGCCGGGAATGTCGCGGATTTTCGTCGCCAGCAACTGCGCGCGCCGGTGGTCTTCAATCAGCTGGTCCACCATGGTTTGAAGCGCCACGATAGCTGCACTGGCCATGAAGCCGGCTTGGCGAAGTCCGCCTCCCAAGAGCTTGCGATAGCGTCTCACCCGGTCGATGAAGGGCCGTGTTCCGCACACCATGGAGCCGAATGGAGCGGCGAGTCCTTTCGACAAGCTGAACATGACAGAGTCGAAGTCCTTCGCCATCTCTGCCGGCGTCCTCTTCGAGGCGATTGCCGCATTGAAGACGCGGGCGCCGTCGAGATGCAGTGGCAGGCCGCGCTCGTCGGCAAGCTCGCGCACTTCCTTGATATAGGACGCGGGCAGGACACGCCCGCCGCTTTGGCAGTGCGGATTCTCCAGCACGATGACGCCTGGCGGCGCACATTGGTAATCGCTCTTGTCGCGTATCGCCGAGCGCAGGTTATCCAGCGACAGCCGTCCGTCGGGTTCCGTCGGCACGGGGTGCAGGACGAGAGCCCCCACCACCGAAACGCTGCCAGCTTCAAAGTCGTAGAGATCGGAGCGATCACCGACGATCACCTCATGCCCACGCTGACAATGCGCGAGCAGCGCAGCAAGGTTCCCCTGGCATCCGCTCGATAGGAAAGCGGCGTCTTCCTTGCCGAGCATTTCCGCCGCCAATGCTTCCAGCCGATTAAGCGTCGGGTCTTCACCGTAACCGGCGTCACCCACTTCCGCGTCGAACATCGCCTGCCGCATCTCCTGGGTGGGGAGGGTTACGGTATCGCTGAGCAGATCTATCATTCTTCTCTCCCATAAATGGCATTGGCGATCAATGTCGCACGACGGACCTTCGGCGCCGTTCCGCCTCGGTCCAGCGGCAGGTGAGGATCAACGGAACGGCGCGAAGTACCCTCAAACCCATGCTGTCCCGTCGAGATACCGAAGATGGCAGTGGGCGGTGACCAACACTGCATCCGCACGCCCATTGCCTCAAGTACCTTCTGCTGCGCCGCTCGTACTCTGATCTCGGGAAAGGGACGCCGGCCTGCAGGAATCGCTGAAAACGTCCGCAGCCATGCCATCCAAAATGGTCTCGACGAGATTATCCCCTTCAGGAAATATGATGCATAAGGGGAGGCAGGTTCGCGCCAAAATGCATCGCCTTTTGAAACGCCGACCGCATTAAGTAGTGTCGTTTGAAATGTCGTCAGCCGGTTGGATGTACGCCGGACCAGCCTCGTTTCGATCAGCAGACCCGAAGCATGTCTCAGGTTTCTGTAGAACCAACGTCCGATCGTGTCCCGCGGCGTGGTGTATTGGTGGCATTGGTCGCCCTTCTTGAAGTTGTCCGGCTCCTCAATGGCGGTCACGAACGAAGTCGCTGTGATCGCGCCGACACCGGGGATCGACATTAGAATCTGACACGCCAGGAGATTGCGGACATTCTTCTCGAACGTGCTTCCTTTGCCGGCGGGAACAAGCAGTCCGAATGTCTTCATGAGACCCCAGATCTGGTTTGGGAGTTCGGTCGTGATCCTGATCAGCCTGGTGCGTGCCGCAACGAGCGCTCGCGTCAGCATGCTGTCGAAGCCTTTCACCCCGCACCTCACGAAAGGACGCCCCACCTCCCCAAGATGGGCTAAACCATCCGCATCATTCGCGTCGGCTTTGTTCGCGGCCAAGTCGAGCGCTGCTTTGGCAGGGCGCGCATCGATGCAGATCGCGGGCAAGCCCTCTGCGCCGAGCGCGTGATAGAACCACACGGATAAGGGGCCGGTCTCGAACACCAGACGTTTGGCCATGGTGCGCGTTTCTGGATAAGATGGCAATCAGCTTCGGATCGGAGGCGCACTTCCCGCGCCAGATGCGCTTGCCTTCACGTTGAACGAATTTGTCGCAGCACCGTTCAACGGAAGCGGGGTTTGGCCCTGGTAGATCGAAATGCCGACAGAGTTTGCCAACTGGCGCATAGACCTCCTCCTCGGCGGCCGTCATGCCGGCAATGTCATATGTCGCACCCGGCCGGCCACATTCGCGGATTAGCGCGTCCCAATTATCCGTATCGACACCCATTACCTCGATGCCTTTTCGACGAGAGATAGTCATAATGCGCTGGATCAGCCGAGAGGGTAGTTGAAAAGGCCAGATCTCTGGGCCGCTTGGACGTAACATGCTACCGAACCTCAGACCTTGTGTTGAAAGTACCATTGTCTGCGATTTGCGGCGTGAAGGTTCTGTAAATTCGTTCGAAGGTTTTGTTACAACGTTTTGATTTGCTGGCGGTCTGGCACAGAGCATCTCGACCACGTCGCCACGTCGGCAGAATGGCGGCTGGAAAGTGGTGCTTTCACGCACGAGCATTACAGGGGAGATGTCGTCCATATCTCGAAGGCTGCGGTTCGCCCTCTAGATGTTTAGTCCCAAGGTTTGATGGGTTGGATCGAGCCTGAATCGTTCGGGCTCTTTTGTCCAGATTTTGCAGATGTATTCATAGGGCGTGAGGCCCTTGAGGGTCTTCAGTCGACGGCCGAAATCATAGGCTAAGACAAAATGGGCGAGATGCTGGCGCAGTTGGTCATGGCTCTCGTAGTAGAAGCGTTTGACGGTCGCATCCTTGATCGTGCGGTTCATGCGTTCGACCTGGCCGTTGGTCCATGGGTGCCTTGGCTTTGTCGTTCGGTGGTCGATATCGGCCTTGGCGCAAGTATGTTCGAAGGCGTGCGCCCATATGATTTCTCCCGCCGCCATGGCTTCCTTGATCAGCGGAACGGCCGAGCCGCCGGCACCTGGGGTCGTGAACTGAATGCCCCCTCGAGCTTGGGCGCAAGCATCGAGCCGCGGGTCACCCTCCGGAAGAGCCGGATGCGGGAAATCCGCCCGCCCGGATTTGTGGGGGGGTCCCGAACGGCTGCGCTACTCGACTCCGACCGTTAAGGCTTCGGCGCAACCCGCCCAATGCTACACCGTAACCCGCGGCTCGAACTTGACACGATCAAGCGCGATCATGCTCCGAAATTTTCGGACGTTGGGATTAGTATAGAGCTTCGTCTTGACGAAAACGTCGAAGGCCTCGACGTCCTCGACAGCCACGATCAGGACGAAATCGGCATCGCCTGTCACCATATAGCACTGGGTAATCTCCTTGGCCGCTCGCATTGCGCGCTTGAAATCGTCGACCAGGTCCAGACGTTCACGGTCGAGCTCTACGGTCACGACAACAGTCAGTGATTTGCCAAGAGCCTTCGGGTCCACGAGCGCTATATCCGCAACAATTACGCCATCCAGACGCAACTTGTTCACTCGACGCATGCATGAGGCAGCCGAAGAACCGACAAGCTCCGCGAGTTCGGCAAAGGGGAGCCGATTGTTCTTCTGTAGTGCAGTAAGGATCCTTCGGTCTAGGTCGTCCACCATCGATGCCACTATTTCGAAGATCAAATAATCGCTGAGAACTTTAACATTCGCATGAATTTTCGCAACATTCATTGCAATTAGGGGCGACAATTGCAACAAATGGGGCGCTTTTGGGCCGGCAGGTGACCGAACGCGCGCCCATTCCGGATAACTCCAGTCGGTCCGAGGTGGGTCAAAGCTGATGACTTTTCAAAACCGCACGGCTTAGTCATTCCAATTTCGGCAAGCGACGCATTTTTGAGCGAACCTCAGAGTTCGAAGATGGCGGCATCGAGACGATCCGCTTCGAGTGGCTCGTCAACGATCGTGGAACCTGGACCGCTATCTTTCGCGCCAGGAAGGGTACATTTTTGACTTGATGAGGGCATGACGGGTAGCGGCCGAGTTCGCCGGGGTTCCTCAGATGCAAAGGCTTTGAATAGGGTAGTGTGCTGAGAGTTCTGCAAATTCGCTGAGAGGGGGCGGTCATGGCAGGCTGGTGATTGTTCACGTCACCTGATTCCCGCGAAGGAACGCCACCATGACCAAGACTGAAGTTAAGACCGCCAGCGCTGCCGTCAAAGACATTTTGCTTTCGAACCCGGATGGATTGCACGAAGTGCTCCGTGCGGTGATGCAGGAGGTGCTTGAGGCCGAGATGGACGAGGCGCTGGGTGCCTCGAAGAGCGAGCGCACGCCCGAACGGCTTGGCTATCGCTCGGGCTATTACGGCCGTACCCTTGTGACGCGGGTCGGCAAGCTCGAGCTGCGGGTTCCGCAGGACCGGGCCGGGCGCTTCTCCACCGAGCTGTTCGAGCGCTACCAGCGTTCCGAGCGGGCCTTGGTGGCGACACTGGCGGAGATGTATGTGCAGGGCGTGTCGACCCGCAAGGTGAAGGCGATCACGGAAGAACTGTGCGGCCATGCTTTCTCGGCCTCGTCGATCTCGGCCATCAACAAGCGGCTGGACGAGAGCCTCGCTGCCTTTGCCAGGCGCCCCCTTCAAGAGCCGTTTCCTTACCTCATCCTCGATGCGCGCTACGAGAAGGTGCGTGAAGCCGGTGTTGTCATGAGCCAGGCGGTGCTGATCGCGGTCGGTATCGACTGGGACGGAAGGCGCCAGATCCTGGCCGTGGAGATGGCCAATCGCGAGAGCCGCTCGGCCTGGAGGGACTTCCTCGTCGGCCTCAAGGCGCGCGGCCTCAAGGGCGTCGAGTTGGTTGTGTCCGACGATCACGCCGGTCTGGTGGCAGCGATCGGCGAGGTGATCCCCGAAGCCGCCTGGCAACGCTGCTACGTGCACTTCCTCAGGAACGCGCTGGATCATCTGCCGAGGAAGCACGGCGACGACTGCCTGCAGGAACTGCGCTGGCTCTACGACCGGCGCGATCTCGCAGAGGCCAGGGCTGATCTTGCCGCATGGCTTGCCAAATGGTCGGCCCGCTATCCGCGCCTGACAGGCTGGGCCGAGGATGCCATCGAACAAACCCTGACCTTCTTCAGGCTGCCGAGACAGCACCACAAGCATCTCAAATCCACCAACATGCTGGAGCGGCTCAACGAGGAAATCCGCCGGCGCACCTATGTCGTGCGCATCTTCCCGAACGCCGAAAGCTGCCTGCGCCTGGTCAGGGCGTTGGCCGTCGAGACCAATGAAAACTGGATGGAGGCCAACCGATACATCAATATGGACGACCTGCGCGAGCACAAGAAGCTCGCTCTGCGCCAAGCCGCATGACCAGCATCATGGCCGCCCCATTTTGCAGAACTTGACGCACACAACCTTGAATAGGAGGAACGTGGGCTCTCGTCACCGAAGAGCCCATGAGCGCTGGCCCGCGGTCCGGACAGCCTTAATCTGACGGCAGCGGAACACCGCGTTGGTCCAGGATATCGTCAACCGAGGCCTGCCAGGCGGGGGATCGTCGAGAGCTGTGCCGCATGCGACCATGAAGCTTTAGCCGAGGATTACCCAAGGGGGCTAAGAAGCCGAGCGCCACTGTAGCGTCAGCATCCGGAGGTGCTACGCCATAAGGCACCGGGCCGGCGGACGTGACACGGCGACGGCTGAAGGTACCAGCGATCGCACCGACGAAGATGAGCAAGATGAACGCGGGCAAGTTCGATGAAGTCTGCTACAGCGTGCCCACCAGATCGGAAGTCAGGACTGTTGCTGACGGCACCAGTCAGCGGCAGCCAGCCAAGGGAGGGTCGGGTTCCTTGACGTAAGCATCCGGTCGGGCCGGTAGGACCCGCGGCAGAACCTGGGCCTCAATCAGGTCATGGAGCGGCTGCAGCACCGTCGCACACAGGCGCCGAACCTGGTGGGCTAATGTCGGGACACAAAGATGGATGCCTTCGCGGGTGTAGCTGACTCTGGCGGTTAAGCGGCTGAGGCTGGCCGAACTTCTCGAACAGGGTCATCGCCAGCAGGTTCGGTCCGGCAAGTCAGTGCGGCGTCACCTGGAAGAGGGCCGGCTGCTTTATCCTCTCGCATTTCCGGCACGAGAACTTCTCGCGCACCGTCTGAATGACCTTCCACCGCCGCGCGATCACCTCCAGCGTCTCGGCAATATCCTCGCCCAGCTTCGACAACTTGGAGAGCCGCAGCATGGGCAGCTCTCGGGTGCGGCAATTACGATCCGCTCACGCGGCAGGTTCTCCGGGACGCCTTGCCGCCTTGCTCGCCAACAAGCTGGATGAAGTGCCCTTCAAAGTCTTCGCCATCCAGCTCGACAACGAGCTACACGAAAGCAGCTATATGCCATTTATCCAATCAACCAAGCGCTCCGCTCCTAATATCTAATACGATGGTCCTTCCTTTTAAATTGGCTCGACTTGGACAATAAGAAAGATATTAATTCTATAACCGTCATACCGTGGCTTTCAAGCATTGTTGGAAAAATATTTCCCCTGCCGAGGCCTGGAATATAATTGCATTCCAGAAACCAAATCCCCGCAGAATCGTCAACTATAAAATCAAATCGAGCAAAGTTGTAAAGGTCAATAGAAGTTGCTATGCGTGAGACGATCGACTTTATTCTACCTGAAATTGCGTCACCGCAGTCCACTATCTTCAGCCTGACCAAATCTCCGGAACATTTTTCATTTCGGCCGAAGAATCTCCTCTCCGTTTCAATTTTGATAACCGGAAGCACCGTTACACCTAAGGAATCTATCATGCAACCGCAAGAATATTCCGACCCAGGAATAAACTCCTGCAATAAAGCGGAACTATCATACTCGAATATAGCATGGAGAAGCGCAACTATCTCCGGCTCAGATAGGGCAGTATCTTGGAATAAATCAGTGAACAAGGATGACCCAAGCGAGTTTGGCTTCACAACAATTGGGCCCTGTAGTGACTTCGCGATCTGCATTTCATCAATCATATTTTGCGATTTTATTAGCCTTGTCCTTGGCACTTTCACGACTTCATTGGGCAATAGCGATGAAACGAACGATGACATTGCGTACTTATTCATGGTCAACGATGCAACGTATGGGTCGCCGAACGTACCTCGTAAACCTAAGAGCGCCGCAAGTGTCTGTACTCCTCCGTCTTCGCCAAATTGTCCGTGCAACAAATTCACCACGTACTCTTTGCGCGATTGAATCTCATCGAGCGCGCAGATTAATGTGCGTCCGCGACGGGCGCCTGTATCGGAGATGTAGGCACGCATATCGGAACTAGTTAAAGCACTGGGGACTTGAATTGTGCGAACAAGGCAATCTTCTGGGCTAAGATGATATAGATGCTTGACAGAAAATGGTCGTTCTGCATCGGGAGTGGTTAGGTAAGACGAGATAATATGCTCTAATGATGAGATGGACGAATCGCACTCCGTCGAGATCCCGCCAAATATAAACGAAACTTCAGGCAGCATTTCCTGTCTTTCTCTGTTGAGGACAGGAAGCAAGATATATTAATTCTAATTTTTCGAGAGCTGCTAAGTTTGGTGGCTTGACACATGGGCTGGAGCCAATGTTGTGGATCACGGTGTCCGGGACCGCGCGTTTGATTTTTGCTGACGTTTCGCGATCGACGTGACGGTCGGTTCTCGGGAGCGCCGTTCTGGCATTTTGCTCTCATCATCGGGTTGAGAGGGGGCCATGCCAAGACAGAAGCAAACGAGACGAACGAGCGTGAAGGACACACGAACGATCCTGCGCCTTTCGGTGCTGTGATGTCGGAACGGCTGAAGATCAGACTTCGGTTTTGACCCTTCTGTTACGGATCGCGACGCTGGCGTCTCGGGCTGGCCGCTGCCAACTGTGAGAACGACGCATCGGTTGAGCGGCTTCTGTTTCGCCGTGGTTGGCCGTCCACCGCAGGATTTGGACGAGCCCGATTGGGCGATGATCTCGCGCGAGCCGATGGCGCATGCTTCCTGACCCGCTCGCCTTTGGCGCTTAGGCAGTGCGTGTGGTGGACCGGCGCTGGTCGAAGTCCCATCGTTTAGGTGTTTAGTCCCGGCATTTGCTGGAGCGGGTTGAGCGAAAACCGTTCCGGCTGGGAAAGCCACGCCTTGCAGATGAACTCATACGGTGTGAGGCCTTTGAGGGTCTGAGCCTGCGGCCGAAATTGTAGGCGGTGACGAAGTCGGCGAGATGGCGACGGAGCTGGTGGTGGCTCTCGTAGTAGAAGCGCTTGACCGTCGCATCCTTGATGGTTCGGTTCATCCTCTCGACCTGGCCATTGGTCCATGGATGTTTGGCCTTGGTCGTGCGGTGCTCGATGTCGTTCGTGGCGCAGGCTTATTCGAAGGAATGTGCCCGGAAGAGTTCGCCGTTTGCGATGGCTTCCCTGATCAGCGGCACGGCCGAGCCGCTTCGCCGGCTTGTCGCCCTCGACATCCGGCAATCGGCCGATGCCGTGACGCTGCAGGCAGCGGTGCAGAGAGGATCGCGTCAGGTGCGGGATTGTCGGCTGCAACGCATAGAGATAATCGTCCAACGGTAGCAGCGTATAGCGTCCGAAGGCGACGATGACGGCCTCTTCCTCCAAGGAAAGCACGGTCGATCTCGGCTCCTTCGGGCCAGTCGGAACGTCCGCGACCGAAGCCCGCTTCTTCCACTTTGCGACCGTCTTCTGGTTGATCCCGTAGCGCTTGGCCCGCGCCCTCAGGCTTGCTTGACTATGTTGTATCGCTCGACGGATCGCCTCTGTCGTCGTGGCGCTCCCGTGCAGAACCTGGCCCATAGCGCATCCTTTGATTCGGACGACAAGGATGCTCCATCAAAGATCCATGACCGGTGGTGGATAGCGACCTGCGCTCTGGCAGAGTGGGGTTGCTGACCAACAACTCTGTGGAGGCCAATCATGCGTGTTGTAGCCGATCGATCTGCGGCGCCTGCCGCTATCCGCACCGATCTTGGCGCGATCTTCGTTACTTTGGAACTCAGTAAATCGACTTGGTTGATCACTTCGCTGTCGCCGGGCAGTGGGGAGAAGATGTCGAAACATGCGGTACGCGGCGGCGATATCACAGGACTGCTGGCGCGCTTTGCCCAGCTTCAGGACAAGGCACAGGCGCGCACCGGCCGGCACTTTGCGCTGTGGTCATTCAGGAGGCGGGTCTCGACGGCTTCTGGATCGATCGGATCCTGGAGGCCGAGGGGATCGAAAGCCATGTCGTCGACGCCGCCTCGATTGCCACGTCGCGCCGGCGGCGTCGTGCCAAGACCGAAATGGTGAGGCGTTGGTGCGTGCGCTGCTCGCCTTCAAACGAGGCGAGCCGCGCGTGTGCGCGATGGCTAGAGCGTTCCAGATTTTGACAGAAGCGTATCCAGCGTTTGCGAAGTAGTTTCTGCATTCATTGGGTTGGATGGTTGATACGAGGTGGCCGATGTGTCGCCAGGTGTCGTCGATGGTTCGCTTCTGGCGGCTCGCATCCAGTGTTTGATCTTGGCGAAGGCTTGCTCGATTGGGTTGAGGTCGGGCGAGTATGGCGGCAGATACCAAAGCCTGGCGCCTGCGGCGCGGATCATCTGCCGGATGGCGGCCGACTTGTGGGAGCCAAGATTATCCATGACGACGATGTCGCCGGGCTGGAGCACTGGCACGAGCTGCTGCTCGAATAGGCCCGGAAGCTCTCGCCGTTGATCGGTCCATCGAAGACGCAAGGGGCAGCAAGACGGTCGAGCCGCAGGGCGCCGAGGAAGGTCAGCGTGCGCCAGTGGCCGTGCGGAGCAAAGCCGCGCAGGCGTTTGCCGCATGGTCCCCAGCCGCGCAGCGGTGCCATGTTGGTCTTGATCCAGGTTTCGTCGATGAACACCAGCCGTTCCGGATCGAGACCCGCCTGCCAGGACGCCAGCGTTGTCGTCGGCGGGCAACATCGGCGCGAGCTTGCTCAAGGGCGAATAGCGTTTTTTTGAACCGCAATCCTTCGCGCCGCAGGAAATGCCATACCGTGTCGTGCGAGACCTTCACACCG
This sequence comes from Mesorhizobium sp. P160219, assembly GCF_057786095.1. Taxonomy (NCBI): domain Bacteria; kingdom Pseudomonadati; phylum Pseudomonadota; class Alphaproteobacteria; order Hyphomicrobiales; family Phyllobacteriaceae; genus Mesorhizobium; species Mesorhizobium sp. P160219. The sequence goes on along the minus strand of NZ_JBYNWG010000001.1, from coordinate 1,865,237 downwards.
CGCGCCGCAAGTTCGTCCTTCAGCCCATGCAGCGACAGATGCGACGTCTGGTTGATCCGTTCCACGATGAACGCCCGGTGCGGCTCCAGAACACGCTTGCGGTGGCCGCCCATCTTACCCGGTGCCACAGACCCATTCGCCCGATAGCGCTGCGACCACTTCACCGCCGACGAAACCGCCACGCCAAAACGAGCCGCCACCGAGCGGCAGCTCTCGCCAGCCACCGGCGACGAGCCCCTGGGACGTGACCGGCGACATCGGCTTGAGGAATTGAGGACCGGCGACGGCTGCGCAATGCCAGAACATCTGAAGGGGCAAATCCGTCGCGAGCTCGACCGACTCGAACTGGTGATAGCCCAGATCAAAGAGGTGCAAGCCGAGCGCGAAGCTCTGCTGGCCATCGAAGTCGCCGAAACTCCAGCAGCGACATTACTCGATCTCAAGGGTATCGGCCCCGAGTGTGCCGCCATCCTCTACTCGGAAGGGCTGTTCCGGCACTTCGATAATCGCCGGCAGGTCGCCGCCTATGCAGGGCTCGCGCCGACGCCTTGGCAGAGCGGATCGGTCCAGCACGAGCAAGGCGTCTCGAAGGCCGGCAACCCCCGACTGCGAACGACGATGATCGAGTTGGCCTGGCTGTGGCTGCGCAATCAACCGAGTTCAGCGCTTACCCGCTGGTTCCACGAACGCGTGATGCGCAATCAGGGGCGCCTCAAAAAGACAACCATCGTCGCCCTTGCGAGGAAGCTGCTCGTGGCGCTGTGGAAATACGTGACCGCGGCCGTCGTCATCGAAGGTGCTGTCATGAAGGCCGCCTGACGAGATCACACCGATACACCCATCCCTCGAGGCCTGATCAGCATCGGCGGATCCAGGAGGCGAACCGAGATCCCAGCTGGCTAGAATGCCGTATTCGGGTCTCGCCTGACCTGCCACTGAATTTTCATCCGGCTGCAGTTAGAGCCTCGGCGGGTTTTACGCCGTATGGCGCGGGTTGAGCAACGGGTGATCGGCGGAGCTGTTCGCGGTTGCGCAGCCGATTGTCCGTTGCGGTGAGATTGGCGGCATAGGCCGCAGGCGTGATGTATCCGAGCGCCGAATGTGGGCGCGATCGGTTGTAGTCGTCTGCCATTCGGCGATGGTTGTTCGGGCATGGTCGAGGCCGAGGAACAGGGTTTCGTTCAGCAACTCGTCCCGCATCCGCCCGTTGAAGCTTTCGCAGAAGCCGTTCTGCATCGGCTTGCCCGCGGCGATGAAGTGCCATTCCACCTGATGATCCTTCGACCAGGCGAGGATCGCGTTCGAGGTGAACTCGGTGCCGTGGTCGGAGACGATCATGCCGGGCTTGCCGCGGTGGGCGATCAGTTCCGTCAGTTCACGCGCCACCCGGCGACCGGAGATCGAGGTGTCCGGGATCGCCGCCAAACATTCGCGCGGCACGTCGTCGACGATGTTGAGCACGCGGAAGCGCCGGCCGCAGGCGAACTGGTCATGGACGAAATCCAGCGACCAGCGTGCATTCGGCTTCGCCTGGACCAGTCGGCGCCCGCGTGCCGACGGCTCGTCGTCGCAACCGTCGCTTGCGCACGGCCAGTCCTTCTTCGCGGTACAGCCGGTAGATGCGGTTGATACCCGATGCCTCGCCCTCGCGCCTGAGCAGAATGAACAGCCGCCGATAGCCGAAGCGCCGGCGCTCGTTGGCAAGGTCGCGTAGCCGGCCGCGCAGTTCCGTCTCAGGTGGGCGACAAGAACGATACCGGATCATCTTGCGATCAGCGCCCACAAAGGAACAGGCCCGCCGCTCCGACAAGCCCATCGTGGCCTGCAGATGCGCGACGGCTTCGCGCTTGGCGGGCCCTACCATTTTTTTGAAAGAAGCTCGCGCAGTGCCGACGCTTCGAGCATCTGGTCGGCGAGCAGCTTCTTCAGCTTCGCGTTCTCGTCTTCCAAGGCTTTCAGCCGTTTGGCATCGGAGACGTCCATCCCGCCATACTTCGCCTTCCAGTTATACAGCGTCGCCTCGGAGGTCCCATGCTTGCGCGCCAGATCGCCCGCCTTTGCCCCCGCCTCGTGCTCACGCAGAACCGCGATGATCTGCTCTTCCGTAAACCGCATTCTCTTCATCAGTCCGTCCTTCAATCGAGGCCGGACTCTAATCTCAGATGGAGGAAATTACCCGTGGCAGGTCATCAGATCGGAAGTCGAGATTGTTGCCATCAGCCAGCTGATGGCAACAGTCTGCATCAGCCAACCAAGACTCGAAGCCTGCGTGGCGAGTCAGATTGAACGAAAGGTTCGATTCTTGAGCGACGACAACGTCGCTGGCGAAATTGGATCCTCATCTGTGCCTGCGACACTGCTCATTCAATCTGACTCTTGCTCATGTTTTATTAGGCGCTCGGAGACAGGCTAATATGCGCAAACACCCAGCAAAGCGCCCGGCAGGAGACTAAGCTCGCTGCCGGGCCAGTACGCCTTGGGAGGTGGCGTAAGCGGTATCCTTGCGCATCAGTCCTAATTCACCTTTTGCCGCTCCGGTCCCGCACTCGGCGGACTGGAAGATTGGCGCCCCTCGTCCTTGTTCATGTCGGCCATGATCTTCGAGGCCTTCACATGCCGGCTACATGCTACACGGCGCCAGCAATGTCGCAGTCGGCCGCAGCCACAGACCTTGCCTGATGTGGGGCCACGAACCAAAGGACCGTCACCCGCTATCACGGCGACCTCGGTTCTCGGCACCTAAGTACTTTCATTAATGACGAGCGGTATCGTTCGAGAAGCACGAGACGTAAGCAATTGCGCGCCAGCTTCGGTTACGAGAACAATCTCTTCGTGGAGCATTAGCTTCGGCGAATTATCGAAATACGATGGGTAGATCGTGCTCGGCTCGACATTAATGATCATGCCTGGCTTCAGTATCGTTCGGTCATCGGGCTGAACGGAAGGTAGCTCCGGCATCCATAAACCCATGGAGTGTCCCATTCGCCCGATGGTGGAGCGTCTCCCCCTATTCGTCGAACCATCCAGTAGATCTGACATTGCGGCCCAAACGTCGCAGATCGGAACGCCAGGCTTTATAGCGGCGATTCCTACCTCTGTCGCATCCCAAACCGCTTGGTAGGCATCTTTTGTATGCGGATCAGGTGCGCCAAAAGAAAAGTTGCGATTGAAGTCGCTCCAATAGAAATTAAACAAGCAGCCAGCGTCGATAAAAAGCAGATCCCCATCTGACAGGACCTTGTCGGTCGGAACACCATAGGGGCGCGTGTAGCCTCCTAGTCCCGAAACACTGGCAATCTTGGGTGTCTTGTCGACGCCGCGGACGAAACATTCGAGTTCGAAGAGGCGGCAAACCTCTCGTTCGGTCATACCGAGACGCAACTTTTTCGACAGATTGTCGAATGCTTCTGAAACAATTCCACACACAGTTCGAATTCGGTCAATTTCGGATGGTGACTTGATCATTCGCAACGGAGTGAAGATCGGGTCCGACGCGTCAGCGAATATCCGAGGTCTTATCGCATTGCGCACACGCAAGAAGTCCCCTGCAGGCATACCAAGTCTGCTTTCTGCGCCAAGCTCTGTCCCAATCCTGGCGTCCTGCTGCAAAAACTCATTCAAGACTGTTGCAAGCTCGGATACACCTTCGTCCTTCGGGTTCGGGCCAGGCCAAGTGCGGAATTTTCTTATCCAGGTGGTTTCCTTAAAAAACTCATCGACACCCGTGGGAACAATTGCAACCGCGTCACCAGACGACGGGATTAGAAGAAAGCGCGGTCGAGTGGTCTGAATTGGCGTGGTGCTACTGTCGTCAACAAAATAGCGGAAGTTGTGTTCCGAGGTAACAAGAAGTGCGTCGAAAGCATGTTCTTTCATCAAATGCCGCGCTCGTTCGACCCGCTCTAGATATTCGATTTTCGAGAACGGAGAGTGAGGGATAGTCGTAATGCGAGCAAAATCGTGAGCGGCCATATCACTTCTCCTAAACCTCCGTCGCGCGCAAAGACGTCGGGATGGCGATTACCAGTTCGGTCGAACTCCAACTCAAAGGGGCAACACTGTCTCGACCAAGCTGACCCAGTAGCCGATGCCATAGGACAGGGCTTCGTCGTTGAAATCATACGCTGGATTGTGCAGGGACGGGGATGATCCATTTCCAAGGAAGATCATAGCGCCAGGCCGCGCCTCAAGCATATAGGCGAAGTCCTCCGCCCCCATACTAATTCCGACCTTGTCGTCCACAGAGGCTGCCCCCACGAGGTTGCCTGCCGCCGTGACCGACAAATTGGTTTCCTCCGTATGGTTGAAGGTAACCGGAACAGATCGACGGTACTTGAACTCGACATCCGCGCCGAAACCACGCGCAATGCCCTGTGCGGATGCCAAAATTTCTCGTTCGGCGAAGTCTCGCAGGGCCGGCGCGAGGGTCCTGACAGTTCCGGCGATTTCGACATGATCGGGGATGACGTTATAGGCCTCTGCGGCCTTCAACTTCGTTACCGAAATCACGAGCGACTCCATAGGATCGGTCTTGCGCGAGACCAAGCTTTGCAGGCCAACGATGATCTGTGCTGCAATAACAACCGGATCTACGGTTCGATGCGGCGAGGCCGCATGGCCGCCCCTGCCCTTCACGATAATGTCGAAGTCGTCCTGCGACCCCATGATCGGGCCATCGCAAATGCCGAATGTGCCGATCTCCATACCTGGCTTGTTGTGCATCCCGAAGACCTGGGAGATGCTGAAACGATCCATGATTCCTTCCTGGACCATCTTTAGGCCGCCCGATGGTAGTTCGATCTCTTCTGCCGGCTGGAAGATCAAGGCGACGGAGCCCTTAAATTTGCGCGTACTCGCAAGATGCTTTGCGGCGCCCAGCAACATGGCCGTGTGCCCGTCGTGCCCGCATGCATGCATTCTCCCTTGTATTTTCGACGACCAGGGTCTGTCTGAGGCCTCAACGATTGGCAGGGCGTCCATGTCCGCCCTTAATCCGATGGTCGGCCCGTCCCTGCCTTCGCCTTGGATTAACGCGACGATACCCGTCTCAGCAATTCCCGTTTCGATGTGATTGATACCGAAAGAGGCTAGTTTCTCGGTAACGAACTTTGCTGTGTTGTGTAACCGATAATCGAGCTCGGGATTTTCATGGAGATAGTGGCGCCATTCGGTTGCCTCGCGCTGCAAATCTCCGAACGCTTCAAGACTTTTCATGTAGCATCAGCCCTGTTTTGAACGCATTGCGCCGAACCGCTTCGATGGTCTTTTCCGGCCACGTTTGGTAGGAAAAGGACAGAGGTTCAATAAAGCCCTTTTTGAGATGAGCTTTCCGCCAAACTGCGTCGCCTTTTGAAACGTGCATGACACAAGGCGGTGCAGTTTGAAATCTCGCCAGCTCCTGGGACGTGTCGAAGGAAGACAGATCGCTGCTTCTGGTAGGTTTCGTGGTGCCCAAGGAAGAATGCGCTCGGCGAGGCGGCCTCGGGCCTGAGATGGCGTGCGAAGGTCGTGTCCCATCAGGTGGTGTAGCTCGGCGGTAGCGAAGCCGCTCACGAGCGCGCCGTTAGTAGCGCTGTAGCGAGCGAGCGGCATGTGGGTGGTCATCGGCGCTTTCCGGTAGGGTTTGGTTGTTGACGCCAATCCATTTCGGAAGGGCCACCGATGACCGACGACATGAGGAACCTGCGCACGCTCGTGGAGAAGACCCCGGATGCCGATCTGCTGCGGGAGATGATCGGCTTTGCCGCCGAGCGACTGATGGAAATGGAGGTGGGCGCGGCCACCGGCGCCAGCTATGGCGAGAAGAACCCGCTGCGGCTCGCCCAGCGCAATGGCTACCGCGACCGGGACTGGGAGACGCGGGCCGGCACGGTCGAGCTGCGCATCCCGAAGCTCAGGAAGGGAAGCTACTTCCCAGGTTTCCTCGAACCGCGCCGCATGGCCGAGAAGGCGCTAACCGCCGTCATCCAGGAAGCTCATGTGCAAGGCATCTCGACCCGGTCGGTTGACGACCTGGTCAAGGCCATGGGTATGAGCGGCATATCCAAGAGCCAGGTCTCGCGGCTGTGCGAGGAGATCGACGGGAAGGTGAAGGCCTTCTCGAGCGGCCGATCGAGGGCGATTGGCCATACCTGTGGATCGACGCCACTTACCTGAAGGTCCGCCGCGGTGGGCGGATCGTCTCGGTCGCCGTTATCATCGCCGTCGGCGTCAACGCGGACGGCCGGCGCGAGGTACTGGGCATGGAGATTGGCACCTCGGAGGCCGAGCCGATCTGGACAGAGTTCCTGCGCAAGCTGACACGTCGCGGCCTGCGCGGCGTCAAGCTCGTCGTCTCCGATGCTCACGAAGGCCTCAAGGCGGCCGTCACCAAGGTGCTGTGCGCGACATGGCAGAGGTGCCGCGTCCACTTCATGAGGAACGTGCTGGCCCATGCCGGCAAGAGCGGCCGCAGGGTCGTCTCAGCCTTCATCGCCACCGCTTTCGCCCAGGAAACGCCCGAGGCCGCGTCCGTACAATGGCGCGCCGACGCCGACCAGATCCGGCCGAAGGTGCCGAAGCTGGCGACAATCATAGACGACGGCGAGCCCGACGTGCTGGCCTACATGACCTTCCCCAAGGAACATCGCGCCAAGCTCCACTCGACTAACCGATCGAACGTCTCAACGGCGAGATCAAGCGACGCACCGAGGTCGTCGGAATCTTCCCGAACGACGATGCGATCGTGCGCCTCGTCGGCGCAATCCTGCTCGAACAGAACGATGAATGGGCAGTGCAGCGGGCCAGATATATGACTCTGGAAACGATCAGCCAGATGAGCGATGATCCCCTGATCAGCCTGCCAGCCGTGGCGCGCTGATCAGCCCGGCCCATGCCGGAGAGCACGGCGACTAATGCCGCCAGCTACACCACGCAGCGGGACACGATCCGTGCGAAGTTCACAAGCGACGGGTTCGGCATCGCAAGGCATGCGATCATGGAAGGTGATGGCGGCCTTTAACTTCAAGGTGAGCGTTCTCGTTGCAAACCTCCCAGCTTTCGCCCAGGCTACTCACCGCCTCACCTTGCTGGCTCATGCCAGTGAGAGGCTGATAGATCAGGTCCATCGTCGTCGAGGAACCCGTCAGCCTCTTGTGTGTGTCAAGCGTGTCCGGTTCCTCGGAGCGGTAATGCGCAGCGTTGCCGCCACTCTACTGCGCGAGGCAACATCGAGTAGGCTGATGGCGGTCGCTGCCGTAAACGCAACCGCGCCCTGCGGGGAAGCCGCACCGAGAAAATCCCCATCTAGCGGAGATACTCGGGTGGTCGGCGCGTCAATTTCTGGGGGAAAAGACTCTTCAGGAACATACCGGGCCTCGCCGTTTTTTGATTTTTGATGCCGCCCAGGCTCGGGTGAAGCGCCATTTCTTGACGCGGTCCAAGTTTGCCTCGAAACCGCCAGCGGTGACACTCAGCGTGGTTTGGGGTCCGAGCGAGGAACATGTTTGCGCTCATCGCCGAAGCGCCGAAGCGGAGCAGTAAAGCCCACCAGGGATGAACGCGGACGTGTCGAGCGGGAGGGCCGCCCACAGAGCGCAAATCCCTCAAATGCGCCTACACGGCCGTTGAAGGCCATGCGCTCGCGGGCGCGGTTGAATCCGAGCCTGCTCGCCTGCTGGTGGTGCGGAAAGAGTCCGCGCCAACGCCAGTATTATGGCAGAGTGACCGGAATGTTTCCGGAGCGGCAGGATGAGACGCCAAGCGCACCACCATCATCTCCGCTTTCGGCGCAACATAGAGCATCTGGCCGTGCATGCCTCGGCCCAGGAACGCTCCAACTCATCATGCGTCACCCGCCAATGGCTGCGATGTGCGTAGCCCTGCGTCTCCTCATAAGCGAATTTGGATGGGGCGTCGCCATTTTGCACGTCCTCTATCACTGGTTAGGTACCAGCTGTTTTTCCGTACCACTCGCTGTGACATCGCATAAGCTCGCCGAAGCAAGCCAAGTCGCGCATGGCCGCCGACAGGACGGCACCAGCCATCGCCGTGCCTGCGGAATCGACGAAGAGGTATAAGTCCTCTTCGCAACCGAGTAGGGCCCACAGGCGTTCATGCAATGTTCGGTGAAGGAGTGCCCCCCTCACGATGGTTCGTCACCCAAGCCAGCACGTCCTTATTCACGGTCTTGTAGTCCACGAATTCGCCGGTCTCGCTCTTCGTGCGGATGGTGCACAAGTAGTCAAACAAGGTCTGCGGATCGCTGTACACAGCCGGCCGAGGCCGCCAGTCGCATGCGCGAGCATGCGCCCAGAAACCGGGGTGCCTATCGGTGTAGTTTTCGCCGTAATAGAGGAGTTTGTGCGCACCGTTGCGTCCTCGAATGCGCTGGCGCGCAGCTCCGGCAGATAGTAGCGCCTTTGGAGTTGTTGGGCACGCCTTCGCGCCGGCAAAGGCGAGCTGATCAATTTCGGCGGTCTTGTCGCTGCGTTCGAGCAGCGCAGGCCCGCCCCGTCCACGTCACATGCTGACAGACGGCACAAGCTCGGGCATGTGAGACAGCGACCAGCGCAGCTGCGGAAAGTTGAGCGATTCGTCGCTTTCGAAAGTGAATGCGCTTGTCAGCGGGCGGCGGCGCAGCGCATCCGGCTGAGTGCTTTCGGATCGGACGCGCGGCCGTCGAGATAGTGCTGTCCTTTGAATTCGAGCCTGCCCATCAATAGTCTCGCTTCGTTCGTTGCCAGCGTGCGCACGTAATCACGTGGTTCAGGTTTCTGACAATTTCTTCTGGTTGGTCGGGTCCCTTGTGGGCAGGCGCCTAGAGCTTGATGTTGTCGAGCGGCCAAATCGGGCGACGGACATGGCGGTACTCGGCTTTTGAGAGGGCGGCGGATCCCATCATCCCGCCACCATCGACCCTGATCACCTCGCGCGCGATCGGTTCGAACGCCGCACGGAAATGATGATAGGACTTCAGTGCTATGGTCGCGCAGTGAAGCGGGTCGATGCCGAGGGAGGTGAGCTGGGCGAGGTCGGTCGCTTGGTCGTTCCCCGAGATCACCGCAACTTCGATGCCTCCCACGCGCAGCATCAGGCTCGGCCCGTAACTGCGCCATGCGCCTCCGCCCATGGGCCCGTGGCAGCGGAAATGACCGTCGGTGATGGAGACTACCCGCGCCTCGACTTCGAGCGGCGCCCCGCCCATCTCCGGGGCGTGCTTGCCGCCGAGCACGATGCGCCCCTTGTTGCCGACGCCGATGGCGATGCCGGCATGCACGGCCGCTGGATCTAAGATCGCATGGAAGGCCGTGTTCTGGAGGTCGGCCGTGATCATTGCGCGTAGCAGGTTTGTCGCGTCACCGTAAGCACCGCCGCCGGGATTGTCGCTGACATCAGCGAGCACCAGAGGCTTGTCGGCGCCAGCCTCGCCGGTTTTGGCGCGTTCCACCGCCTCGGCGATGCTGATGGTAGTGTCGCGGACGGAGACAAACTCGCGTGTCTCCCACGCGTAATCCATAAATTCCTCAGCAATGCGCTTCGCCTCCCTGCTGTCGCCATTGGCCGTGACGGTGACGCTGGGCCCAACATCGTAAATGTCGCTCTGGGAGAACCCGGCGCAGACGCTGACCACGAGCACCTTGCCAGACGCTTCCAGCGCCTCGCCACGGTCGATCAGCTCGCGCATCGGGCCGGTCTCGGTATGCCCCACGTTAAGACCGCGCAGCATCGGGCGTTTGGCAATGACGGTGCGCGGACGGATCTCCCCGCGAAGAGCGCGGTCGAGCAGCTCGGCCCCGTGCCAAGCGCGTTCATAGTAGTCGATATGAGGATAGGTGCGCACGGCGATCAGCGCCGAGGCGTTCGTCGCCATCTTCTGAGTGACGTTGGCGTGCAAGTCGAGCGTGACGACGATCGGCGCGTCGGGTCCGAGAATGGCGCGCAATCGGGCGAGGATCTCGCCTTCTGTGTCCTCGCAGCCCTCAGCGACCATCGCACCGTGCAGGTTAATGAGCGCGCCATCGCAGCCCTCGGCGCCTGCAAGGAACCAGGCGCAGAGCTGCTCAAAAGTTTCCTTCGTCACCGTGCCCCCAGGGGTGGCGCTAGCTGCGAGCGGATGAGAGAGCCTCCAGCCGAACTTCTCCGCCGCCTCGAACGCCGCGCCTAGCGCGGTGCGGGTGCCCCGCCGCGCTGGTGGAATCTCGTCGCCCAGCAGCAAGGCGCCGGACCGGAAATGCTCGAGCGTGGTCGGCACCTTGCTGAAGGTGTTTGCCTCATGTTCGATCTCGCCAGTGAGGATGCGGTAGTTCATGGGAAAGTCTCCGGATTGCAAAGGGATGGCGCAGCAGTTCGGGCTCAGGACAACCCGGTGGAGGCTAGGCATCGCAATTACCAGCGGTTGGGCAGAGCCCAAGCCTCGCGGCCCGACCGCCTCTGTCTAGTGCCGTCCGTCCTGGGATCGCCAAGCAGCGCCAACAAGCTGCGCCCGAGACATAATGACGTGCCGCATCATGGCGCCTTGCTGGGTCGCAGTCGTATCAATCCGACGTCGTTCTCGAGGTCGATTTGGGTTCCAAATGGCTTCGAGAGCTTTTGTAAACGCTCCAGAATGGCTTTTGCTTGCGGCCCGGCAGCGAGACGCGGCACGCCCCGGTTGGCAAACCTCTTCAAGCGACCGAGCTCGATGGGAAAGAGCCTCAATTCAGCAAGCTGGTTTTGCTCAAAACGGCTGACAGCGACAACGCTCTCATAATAGACGGCACCGGATTGGGGGCCTACAAATTCTCCTGCTGTCGGGTATCCTTTTGCCACCTCATCGACCGTCACCTCGGCGTCCGTGTCGACCCGTGGGTCCTTGCCATATGCGTCGAACATGTCAGCTCCTGTGGGCGTCCGGAGGTCCTGACAGAAGAAATTCCCCAAGCTGTAAAAGATAGGACGCCCTTTGTAGATCTCGATGCCTCGCAAGAGATGCGGTCCGTGTACGACGTATGCGTCTGCCCCGGCGTCAATAAGCCTGCGGGCAAATGATGGTTCGTAGTCAGGCGGTTCCTCGCTCCATTCCCCGGGCTCGTGCCCGTGGTTAGTGACGATGCAGAAGTCGGAGAGCTGCTTGCCCCGACGGACGTTTCTCAGAATATCGGCGACGTCGCGCGGGTCTGTTTCGAAGCTGTAGCCGGCTTGTTCGCCCGTTTTGTATGTCACCCCGCCAAGTACAACCCGGCTTGGATCCTGCCCGGCGGGATTGTAGCCGGGTAACACTTCGCGCACCCGTCTCAAGCTCTCCAGCATCTCGGCCGGAACCATGGTGGTCTTGGTCAAACGAAGGGCATTGAGCCCTGGCCTGCCTGGCGCCTCGCCGGCGGGATTGCACCCACGGGACATCGGCGTGAACGTCGTAGCAAACGAAACCAACGCCACGCGACCGCGCGAGGTTTCCAACAAGCGAGCTGCGCCGGCTTGTGCCAGGTTTTCGCCTGCGCCGGCATGGACAATGCCGTTTTCATCAAGCGCGTGGCTCGTTTCGCGCATGCCTTCAATGGCCCAGTCGAGCGTATGGTTGTTCGCACGACTGACCATATTGAAGCCCATCGCCTTTAAATCAGGTCCCAGCTCCGGAGCGCTGATGCAATACGCACCACCGTACTCAGCCTGCGGGCATCCTTTAGACCGAACATTCAAGATGTTGGTTTCCAAGTTGCCGAAAGTAACGTCGGCGTTATGAAAGATCCTGAGGACATCTGCGAAGCCAGGATGATGACCTTTTGTCACGGGCCGCGCAAAGAGAAGGTCGCCGACTGCCGCCATTGTGAAGCCGTCTGCAACGTTCGTTTCGATTGAACCGACCGCATCAAAGCCACCATCCTGCTGGACCGGAGGGCGGCAATCTTCGTGGGAATCCATACGATCTCCTACTTTTCACGAGTATGCACTTCACCGTCGCTACCCTTGCGTTTCCCGATACCTCAGGACCGGACTATGAGGCTGAGCCACGTGAGCAGGCGAATGATCGCCCATCGCAGACGTTTGGGTCGGAATCTCTATGGCCGGAGCGCGCACATGACAGGCCACGACCCGCCCATCTGCCATCGGTACCAGACGTGGTACTTCGGTGCGGCATCGATCGACCGCGAGCGGGCAGCGCGGGTGAAACGCGCATCCGCTCGGCGGATTGATGGGGCTTGGCACCTCGCCTTTGACGGGCACCTCTAGCCGAACCCGTGTGGGATCCGGCACCGGAGCTGCCGCGATCAACGCCTCGGTGTAGGGATGGACCGGCTTGGCGAAGAGCGCCTCACACGGCGCAAGCTCCACGATCCGCCCCAAATACATAACCGCCACGCGATGGGCGATGTGCTCCACGACCCCAAGGTCATGGGAGATAAAGACGAAGGCGATACCCATCTGCTGCTGGAGATCCAGAAGAAGGTTCAATATCTGTGCCTGCACGGAGACGTCCAGGGCCGAGACCGCCTCGTCGGCGATGATGAGCGACGGCCCCAACGCCAGCGCTCGCGCGATGCCGAGCCGTTGCCGTTGCCCACCCGATAACTCGGAGGGGAGCCTGTGCATGATCTCGGGCGACATACCGACCTTTTGAAGAAGGTCCGCGGCAAGCGCTTGGCGCTGGCTCCGGCTGAGACGCTCAAAATTCTCGACAGGTTCAGTGATGATCTGTCCGGCAGTGAGGCGTGGGTTCAGCGATGAATATGGATCCTGAAAGACCATCTGCATCCGACGTCGCCACACCCGAAGCGCGTGTTTCGTGAGACCGGCAATGTCGGTCCCGTCGACCAGCACGCGCCCCCCAGTCGGCTCCACGAGTCGCATCAGGAGGCGCGCGACGGTGGACTTGCCGCAGCCGGACTCGCCGACGATGCAGAGCGTCTCGCCCGTCTCGACAGAAAAGGACACATCCTCCACTGCCCGCACCACCGGAATGCTCTTCTTCAAGATTCCCGCACCAAGCGGATAATGCTTGGTCAGATTCTCGACTTTCAGCAGAGGACCGTTCACGCGCCCATCACCTCTTCGGCGCGCCAGCAAGCTGCGGCATGGCTCGACCCAACATCACGCAGGGCGGGCGTCTTGTCGCGGCAAATGTCGATAGTGAACGGGCAGCGAGGAGCAAAGCTGCACCCGACAATGGGCTCGCGAAGACTTGGGACAATGCCGGGAATTTCTGGAAGGCGGCGCTGTCGGCCGCGCCGCCGGTCAGGCACCGATCGCATGAGGCCCTGGGTGTAGGGATGTGCGGGACGCGCGAACAAATCTATCACGTTCGCTTGTTCTACGATACGGCCAGCATACATGACAATCACGCGCTGGCATGTCTCGGCTACAACGCCCAGATCGTGCGTGATGAACATCACGGCCGTTCCCGTGCGCTCTTTCAGGTCAACGATGAGCCGCAGGATTTGCGCCTGGATGGTGACGTCAAGCGCAGTGGTTGGCTCGTCGGCGATCAATAGTTCCGGTGAACAGGCAAGAGCCATGGCGATCATCGCACGCTGGCGCATGCCGCCTGACATTTCGTGAGGATAGTTGTTAACGCGCCGCTCGGGGTCCGCAATGCGGACGAGACCGAGCATCTCTTGCGCCTTTGCCATCGCAACCGACCGCGAGGCCTTGGTGTGGATCTGTACCGCCTCAGCGATCTGGCGGCCGACCGTATAGACCGGGTTCAAACTCGTCATCGGCTCCTGGAAGATCATGGCAATCTGGTCGCCGCGGATCTGTCGCATCTCCCGATCGGACAGCACAAGGAGGTCGCGTCCGTGAAAGCGGACCTCGCCCCCGACAGTCCTGGCGGCCAGCTTCGGAAGCAGGCGAAGGATGGAGAGGGCGGTGACGCTCTTCCCACATCCGGATTCGCCGACGACGCCGAGCGTCTCGCCTTTCTTCACCTGGAAGCTGATGCCGCCGAGGGCGCGGGTGACACTCTCTTCGCCGTAAAAATGCGTTTCCAGATTTCGGACATCGAGAAGCACGTCGTTCTCTGCGGTTTGATGCATCTGCATGTTAGCGCCTCCGCTTTGAGCGGGGATCGAACAGGTCGCGCAGGCCATCCCCGAGCAGGTTGACGGCAAGGACCATCGCGGCAAGGCAGATACCGGGGGCGAAGACCGTCAATGGGGCGATAGCGAGATACAGTCGAGAGCTTGAAATCATGTTGCCCCAGCTCGGGATCTCCGGCGGCACGCCCGCACCCAGGAAGCTGAGCCCGGCCTCTGTCAGAATCGCATCGGCGCAGACAATGGCGCTCTGCACCATAAGCGGCGGAATGGTGCTCGGCAGGATATGCCGCCACAGCAATTTCGGCAGGCGCGCACCGCCGCAGAGCGCGGCCTCCACATAGGGGCGCCCCCGAACACTCAGAACCGCCGAACGAACCAGCCGCGTGACGCTCGGCATCTGGGGGATCGTGATGGCGACGATGAGAATGCCGATCCCGTGCGCCGTCAGAGAAATAAGAGCAATGGCGAGCAGAATTGTCGGGATCGACATCAGGCCGTCCATGACCCGCATGACGATATTATCGAAGATGCGGTTGAAGCCGGCGAGGACACCGATCAGAAGGCCGCCCAGAGCCGCGCCGGCCGCCGCCGTCAATCCCACCAAAAGTGAGATCCGGGCGCCGAACATCGTTCGTGCAAAGACGTCACGGCCCAAATTGTCGGTTCCGAACCACATCTCGGCGGAGGGCGGCTGAAGGCGTTTGAATGGATCCATGTTCAATGGATCGCCGGCGTAAAGCGGGGCAGCGAGTGCTAGAACGATCAACAGAGCTAAGAGGCCGCCCCCTATCACAACCAGCGGATGCCGCCTTGCCAGACGGGGAAGGTCAGATATTCGCGGGCGACCCGTCGGGACGTATTCAACTGGTGCGGAGAGGAGCGTCATAATCAGTACCGGATGCGGGGATCGACTAGGGTGTAGGAAAGATCGACCGCGAGATTGATAAGGACGTACAGACCCGAAACCAGGATGAGCACACCTTGAATAATGGGATAGTCGCGGGTGTTGATCGCATCGACCACCAAACGACCGACACCAGGTATGTTGAACACCGTTTCCGTGATGACGACACCGCCAATCAGACCTGCGAAACTTAAGCCGATCACGGTGAGGATCGGCACACCCGCATTCTTCAGAGCGTGGTGGAAAAGCATGGCATAGGACGACGCGCCCTTGGCGGCGGCTGTTCGCATATAGTCTTCCGACAGAACCTCGAGCATGCTCGCACGCGTGATCCGGGCTATGAAAGCAATATAGGGAATGCTCAAAGTCACGGTCGGCAGGATCAGGTGCACAAGCCATGGCCCGAAGCCATGGTCGATAGGTTGGTATCCTTGGACGGGCAGCCAATGTGTCCTGACAGCGAACAAGTATATGAGAAAGAAGCCGACGACAAACACCGGGACAGAAAAACCAAGTGTCGCGAATGCCGTTAGGATGCGATCAACAAGACCGCCAGCTCGCCATGAGGCGAGGACGCCGAAGGAGACACCGACCGTCACCGAAACGATCATCGTCAGGAGCGACAGGGAAATGGTTGGCTCAAGCCGCTGTGATATGAGCTCAAGAACCGGTCGTGCGGCAAAAATCGATGTACCGAAATCGCCGCCGACCATGTCCCGAACCCAATTTATGAACTGAAGCGACAAGGAATCGTTCAGTCCCAGCCGCTCGCGAATGGCCGCCACCATCTCTGGCGTAGCGTTGCGGCCAGCGATCATGTCCGCAGGGTCGCCAGGGGCTAGCCTGAGAAGCAGGAACACGAAGATCCCGACCATCGCCATGACGCCGATGGCAGAGATTGACCTGCGGAGGATGTAGACAGCCATTAGGCCTCAGTCTTCTGCATGTTCCACATTGGGACGACCCCCGGCACGCCGATGAGGCCAGTGAGCGCCTTGCGGTGCGCGCATGGCGAGACATTTTGGCCTAACAGGACGGTAGGCACATAGTCCCACCATATCTTCTGCAGTTTGCGGGCAAGGGCCTTACGCTCTTCGAGCGTTTCTAAATCCGCCCATTTGGTCCGAAGGGCTTCATATTCCTCATTCTGCGGCCAGCCGAACCAACCCTTTTCGCCATTCATGGGCAGAGTGTTGTCACTGATGACCGTGCCAAGGATCGCTTCAGGTTCGGTGGTTATGAACATGCTCCAGCCACCGTTCTCAATGGTGCCCTTATTCGCGCGTCGAGCGACAAGCCCTCCCCAGTCACTCGGCGCGAGCTCAGCATTGATCCCTATCTTCTGCAATGTCGCTGCCAGAAACTGAGAGGCGTTGCTTGCCTCCCCCCAGTCCGTGGGTTGCAGGATGACGACCTTCTCGCCGGCATATCCCGCCTCCTTGAAGAGTTGCTTGGCTTTTTCCGGATCGCCGCCTTTCTTGAACCACCCCGTATTTTCGTCATTCGAGATGGGCGTTTCGTTTCCGAACATCGAAGTGACAGTACGGGTGTATTTCGAATCCCCATACGCTGCGCGCATCATGGCCTCTTGATCGACCAGGTGAAGCAACGCTTGACGAGCCTTTACGTTGTTGAATGGCGGCTGCAGACAGTTCAGCCGCAGGATCATGTCAGTGCCAGTCTTATCCAAGACTTCCAGCACCACATTGGGGTCACTCTCGAGGACCGGAAGAAGATCGACCGGCAGACTCAAAAGAAAATCGATCTCACCTGCTTGCAAAGCCGCGATGGCAGTCTGCTTATCACCGTACAGGCCATTGTCCCAGATGAACTCGATCGACCTTCACGATCTTCCCGCCGGCAAGTCCATCCGGCGCCTCCCGGCGGGGTACATATTTCTCATTGCGATCGTAGGTGAAGCTTGACCCCGGCCTGGCAAGATCGTGATTGAACTTAAATGGCCCTGATCCAATGTTCGCCGTCACCTGCTCCGTTGGAGCAAAATTGGCGTCCTTCTCGCGCATTATAAATGGACCCTGGAACGCCAAGATGTCGAGCAGTAGACCCAAAGGCTCTTTGAGCTCGACTGCGAAGGTTTTTTCGTCCTTTTTCGAAATGTCCTTTGCGCGCTTCATCAGCACCTGACCGCCAGGAGCCACTTGAGCCCAGCGACGGATCGAGGCTACACAGTCCGCGGCGGTCACGGGGGTACCATCGTGCCACATCAGACCATCGCGGAGCTCGAACGTATAAGTCTTCCGGTCATCTGAAACGCCCCATTGTCCAACCATCTGCGGATGCGGCGCAAACTCCGAATCGACGCCGAATAGCGTATCGTAAATCGCGTGTGCATGGGTCTGGGTAGCATCAGCCGTTGTAACGACCGGATCGAATACGGTAAGGTTGTCTATTACCATTCGAACTGTCGGCGAAGTCTGCGCGCGGAGGACGGAAGAGATCGATAAAGCCGCTCCGGCGGCGATACCCGCCTTGAGGAGATTGCGTCGAGAAATCGTCATCTTTCAGTTCCCCTTTTTGAGCCACCGGCGCGGTTAACCCGCGCTTATTGGACCTTGTCGACCATGAGCGAAGCACTCATATCCACAAACATGTTCGAGCACGCATAGGATAGCACCTGGGCAGGAGGGTTTGCGCCAAAATGCGTCGGCTGCTGAAATACGGACCGCAGAAAGCGTCGTGGTTTGAAATGTCGCCAGTATCCGTGCACCGCACATGGCAGCTCATCTTCAGACGCAGGGTCAGCTGCTAAAAGTGGCACGCCACCTTCTCCATGAGCTCGCGCTCGTCGGCGCAGACCCCGTCGAATTTTGCCGCCGCAGGTCGGGCACATATAGGGCGGGTCGTTGGCGTTCGGCTCCTTCCTCACATGTTGAGCATGCGCGCACGGATCAGAGGCTTGCGCCCGCTAGCGCAGACTTCCAACTAGGAAGAAGACCACACACCCAGGCGATGAATTTCTTGCTGTGCATGGCATGGCGACCGCCGCCCGTTCGTCGTCGGGTAGCAGGTGCCGTCCAACCAAGCGCGCCCCGCGATTGTCGAACAGGTCCGCATGCGGGCGCTTCGGCACGAGATGCGCCTGCAGGATGCCATGCACCTCGTTCTCCATCCGTGTGCGATGACGCACGACTTAATTGCGCCGTGCGGCGAGACGGTGAAGCCTCTCGGTCCGCTGGTCGGGAAGCCAAACCTCCGGCAAAAAACCGCTGGCGTGAAGCTGCGCCAGAACCCCGGCATCGATCTTGTCGGTTTTGATACTGCGTGTGTTCGCTTTCACCTGCATCGGATTTGCGACAATTACGCGCCCAACGAAATGCGACAGCACCCGCACCACCGCCTTGGCGTTGCCGGTCGCCTCGACGACGATCTCGTCATCTGCATCCAGGCTGCGGCCGAATCCTTCCAACCCGAAGCCGGTCATGTCGATCTGTCCGTGATGGCGCAGCCGGCCTCCCTCCCAAAACACCACCTCCGCGAGGGTGCGGTGGATGTCCATTCCAATCACACGTCTCATTGGCTCCCTCTCCTTGAACATTCGGGAGCCGGCGGGCGCGGCGGCACCTACAGATCCGCGCTCTCGCCGCAACCGGGCAGGTCGTGCGGGCGGCCAGCTACTAACGCTAGCTCGCAGCTCATCGAATACATCGGCCTGCCCGCACTTGGCGTGCTCCCGGTGCCCCTGTCCCGGATGGTCGCGCCATACGCCGGAAATCGCTTATCTCCAGCAGGAGTGGCGGCACCGTCATGATCATACCGCGGTTACCAACATACTTGAGCGCTCAAAGAGGAAATCGGCCGGCGCACGTATGTCGTGCGCATCTGACCTGCGCGTGCACAAGAAGGTCGCCCTGCGCCAGGCCGCATGATCCAGCACCATAACCCGGCTCAGTTTGCAGAACTGACGCACACAACCCGGCCTGCCCGGACTTGGCGCGCTCCTGTGCCTTGTCCCGGATAGTCGCGCCATATGCCGAAAGCCCATCATCTCCAGCGGAGACCGAACCGCGTTCGAAGCACTGAATTCAAAGTTGTGCCGCACCGTGCGCAGCAGGGCAATTTCCCCAAGCGCGGCGGCATTAGGCTGCTATATCTGGTCCTGAACCACGCGGCCGAGGAGTGGAAACGACCGCCGCGCGATTGGTTCGAGGCCAAGACCCAGTTCGCCGTCTTCTTTGGCCATTATAAGCGTCGACCGGTTGCGGTACCATTGGTGACGATGCGCTAGATCTTGCCGAAAAGCTTCGTCCGATCCGCATGTCGGCGCAGCCGTCGGCCAGGTCGGGCTTCAGCTCCGAGACGCCCGTCAAACCGATCGCTCTTGCGGGGAAGCACGACGATCGCCGCCCTGCCCGTGACTCGCATAACTGCGGCGATCAGGTCAAGCGTGCCGTCGCGGCCGAGGGCTCTGCCCCATTTCCAGGTCGACACCCCTTTTGCGCTGTTCCGCGTCGTCGAGGTCGGTGATCGCGTCCGCGCCGTAAGCCTTCTGGATTGCCTCTCGGATAGTGCCGTTCGCAGTATAGTATGGGTCCCTCTAGATATTCATCGCACCCCCTTCAATTGCAATCAGGCAACCTTGGGTATGTCCGTCGGCAGGTCACCCGAAATGATCTCAGCAACCATCTCGGCGCTTGCAGCCGACAAGGTCCAACCTAAATGACCATGGCCCGTATTGTAGAACACACCGCGTGCCCGGCCCTTCCCGACCCGCGGCATCATGTTGGGCATCATCGGCCTCAACCCCGCCCATGGCACTACCCGCTTGGTATTTACCCCCGGAAAATGCATTCGCGTCCAGTCCACCAAGGGCTTAACGCGATCCTCCCGAACGTCGCGGTTTAGACCGTTGAACTCAGCGGTTCCGGCGACCCGGAATCTAGATAAACCTAATCGGCTCGTAACGATCTTGGCTCGATCATCAAGCAGGCTGACCCACGGTGCGGCTTCCTGTGACGCCGACTCATCGAGATCGACCGTGATTGAGTAACCCTTAACCGGGTAGATATTGAGCCGATCTCCCAACCTCGCGGCAAAGTCGCGGCTGCTACAGCCCGCACAGATGACGATGGCGTCTGCGCATATGGCATGGTGCCCAGCATGTCGGTCTTCAGTACCACTTGCGTAGAATATTCGAAAACTCTGTTGACGTTCGACGCGTCTCACATCTGCATCATAGTAGAAGCGAGCGCCGCGCCTCTCGCATGCCCGTGCGAGACCGGTCGTGTATTTGTGAATGTCGCCAGTCGAATCCGACGGCGTGTAAAACCCTGCGTATAGGGCGCTACGGAGAGTGGGTTCGATCGACCTGATCTCTTCCCCTGAAACGGGCCGTCGATCTAGCCCACCTTGAACCAGCAACTCGTTTACCGCTTGCGCATCATCGAAATCGGCCTTTTCCCGATATATGTGAAGAATGCCGCGACGAACATGATCGAAATCGATTCCTTCCCGCTCGGCGATCTCAAACATATGCTTCCGCGCCATGATCGCGAGCTTGGTCGTCTTTACGGTGTTTTCACGATAATTGGCGATGTGCGCCACGAATTCCGCCAGCCAGCTGTACTTGTGCCAACTGGGCGCAGGGTTCATAAGAAGTGGAGCGTCGCGTTTAAACATCCACTTGATCCCTTTAAGAATCGTCGACCAGCGGTTCCAAACTTCAGCGTTGCTTGCCGAGAGCTGTCCACCATTGGCAAAGGACGTTTCCATCGCAGGATACCGCTGACGATCTAATACCGTGACATCATAACCGCGCTCCAAAAGGGCATACGCCGTCGATACGCCGGTGATCCCGGCGCCGATGACAACAAGTCTTGGCATTTTGCTCTCCAGATAGATAAATCGGTGCGGGTTCTGGGGATGTTCACCTATCTAGCGAGGCAGGCGAGCACTGCCTCGTTCGGCTATGCATCAACGTGCCACTAGAGTTCGACAGTAGGTTGGACGAGATGGCCCACATCCCGGTTGCACAGATCGACCCGGACTTAACGTCGAAGACCACCATGAATTCCCGGTAGGCATGGACAAAGGCGCTGCAATCATGTTGGGCATCAGATGAGTCCCAATTCCCTGCCCACCTCGGTGAAGGCCTCGACGGCGCGGTCAACATCCGCACTCGAATGTGCGGCGGACATTTGCGTGCGGATGCGCGCCTGGCCCTTCGGCACCACGGGGAAGGCGAAACCGATCACATAAATCCCGCGCTGGAGCATCTTCTCGGCCATCTGCTGTGCGAGAGTCGCGTCGCCCAATATCAAGGGAATGATCGGATGGCCCGCGCCAGACAGCGTGAAGCCCGCCTTCGACATCTTCGAGCGGAAGCGGTCGGCATTGGCATAGAGCTTTTCGCGCAGCGCATCGCCATGTTCGATCAGGTCGAACACCTTCAGCGATGCCTCTGCAATGGCGGGCATCAGCGTATTGGAGAAGAGGTACGGCCGCGAGCGCTGGCGAAGCCAGTCGATGACCTCGCGCTTGCCTGACGTGTAGCCGCCCGACGCGCCTCCAAGCGCCTTGCCGAGTGTGCCTGTGATGATGTCGATGCAGTTCTCGACGCCGCAATGCTCCGCCGAGCCGCGCCCATGCCTGCCCACGAAGCCGACCGAATGGCTATCGTCGACCATGACGATGGCGCCATATTTCTCCGCCAGATCGCAGACGCCGCCGAGATTGGCGATAATGCCATCCATCGAAAACACGCCATCGGTCGCGATCAGCTTGAAGCGGCTGCCTTCGGCTTTGTTCAGTTCCTCTTCCAGCGCGGCCATTTCGTTATTGGCATAGCGGAAGCGCTTGGCTTTGGAGAGGCGAATGCCGTCTATGATCGAAGCGTGGTTCAGCGCATCGGAAATGATGGCGTCTTCCTCCCCGAGCAGCGCCTCGAACAGACCGGCATTGGCGTCAAAACAGGATGAATAAAGGATCGTATCTTCCATCTTGAGAAATGAAGAGATGCGCGCCTCGAGTTGCTTGTGCCCCTCCTGAGTACCGCAGATGAAGCGGACCGACGCCATGCCGTATCCATAGCGGTCGAGCGCAGCCTTAGCCGTGTCCCGCAAATCTTGATTGTCGGCGAGACCGAGATAGTTGTTGGCGCAGAAATTCAGGACCTTGCTGCCATCCGCGAGTTCGATCTCAGACGACTGCGTCGAGGTAATGACCCGCTCGGATTTGTAGAGCCCAGCAGACTTCGACGCAGCCAGTTCCGCCGACAAATAGGCAATAAACGCGCTCTTCATCGGCAACTCCGCAGGAATGGCATGAAGTAAGCCCTACACAAGCACATGATTAGCGAGGACTGGACGCTCATCACCGAGTGGCAACGGCTGTCGATTCGCTCAACGTCGCGCGCCACGGGGTCATAGGTGCGCCTGCTCGACTTTCGCCAATTTGCGTTACGACAGCTCATTGTTGCGCCGCCCTGGCTCATTTCCGTCACGATATTCCACAGCAGTCGACCATTGCGGGTCGGTGTGCTTTTGCCAGTAGAGGTCCATGAGCCGGCGGGTGACGGGTCCGACCTGCCCATTGGCGATCGCGGCGCCGTCGATGCACGTCACGGGCATAATACCGCCGGCAGTCGAGGTGATGAACACCTCGTCAGCGGCTTTGATCTCAGCACGACTGATATCAGCAGCCGTGGCAGAGAGCCCAGTCTCGGCGCACAGATCGAAGACAGTCCGGCGCGTGATGCCCGGCAACACTCCAAAAGCGGGCGTCCTCAAGAATCCGTCCCTTACAACGAACACATTGAAACCGGGGCCCTCCGCAATGTGCCCGTTCGTATCTACGATCAGTGCCGTCTCCGCCCCCATATCGTAGGCGTCAAAAAGGCCCTTCACGAGATCGAGCCAATGATAGTTCTTGATTGCGGGATCGACCGATTCAGGCGGGATGCGGACGGTCTCGCTGATCGCCACGTGCAAGCCTCTTTCCAGCTGTTCCTTGTTGGCAACCGAGCCAAAAGGAACAGCAAATGCGATGAAGCGGTTCTCCGCTTGGCGGGGGTCGCGGCTGAATGTCGGCGACGAACCGCGCGTGCAGATCATCTCAACGTACGCCGACTTATGGCCCGACAGCGCTACACAATTGTTGAGGATTGACGCTATCTTTTCGCGGTCGTGGGGCAACTTCATCCGAAGACGTTCAACGCCGCCCCAAAAACGGTCCAGGTGCAAGTCCAACCGGAAGAACTTGCCATTCCAGACGTGCACCGTGTCGTAGGTTGCGTCGGAGTGCAGAAAACCCCAATCGAGCACCGAGACCTTGGCCTCAGACATGGGCAGGTATTGCCCATCGATGAAAGCGACTCCGTGTGGATACCGACGTCGATCAACATGATGCTCATCGACAATTGGGATAGCAGTTAAGAGTTGAGCCATTCTTCGTTCCCTGCTTCGGAGCGGTTGCTCCGTTCGCGCCCGGCGAGCCGGTCTGTTCCGCGACCATTCCTGTCGCAGCATCGGCTGCGCCCTTTAGATCGCACAGTTCTCCAGGCGAAAAAGCTCAATCTGAGGGTGGACGCGCAATGGCGGTTTCAAAAGGCGTCCCGGACTGACGCCCTCAGCGCAACTCGCCCAAACGCTACACCGTAAACCGCGGCTCGAATTGACGCGATCAAGCGCGCCCGTGCGGCGCGCTGCGCATTTTGACTATGGCGAGCGCTTACCTTCCAGGCACATAGCATACTCTAGCAAACATCGCCGTTTCCGGCTGTCTCAATAGTCGGAGTGGTGCCACCGATTCTGCTTATTTCCAAATCACACCTCTGCATGCGATAATCTTTTCAGCAGGCGGTCCCTTTTGCACTAACCTCTACCTCAGGATCAAAGTCTCAGCGAACAGTTTCGCAGTTGCCAATTTGGTGATGGATGCCCGCCAAATCTGAGCTATCCCTCTGGCAGCGTGTCACCGGTATGGTGGGTACTTGGCTCAATGTTGCACCGACGATATGCCATTTGAAGGTGTCGATGCTCGTGACCGAATATCAAACGGCATCCATTGGTTCTCGACGCTGCCCGCATTCGGCTCCGCTCGGCATGATACCGGCTGCGCCGACATTTCCTAAGGTGCTTGACCGGGCTTGCGCCCCGGGATCAGCTGCCTGAGCGGGCTGCGCTTAAGCGGCCAGGCGAGCGCGATCTGACCGGCACTGTATCCCATGGCGGCCTGCTGATCGCCATCAAAGGCTGGGTGACCCGTCGGGGAGTAATCAGGGCGAATGGCCTAACCTGACTATCTCGGTCGAGCAGATCGAAGCGGTGCTCAGGGTGCCGCTCCCAACGGTGCAGAATTTCTACAACCTCGCGACCGCGCCAAGAGCATGTGCTAGACTATAACGATCGGCTTGATCCCCCGGTTCACTGTTGCGGCCGGAATCTTCGGCCGGTCTGGTCGACTAGCTGGGGCAAAAACCAAGTGGCGCGACGTCGCATGCCAGGTATATCGCGCAGCGAGGAAGTTGAAGTGGTCGCGGCGGCCCGGAAGGCGAAGCCCGATTGCCGTCCGTCACCGCCTTCAGCAGGCCGATGGCCTGTCCGCGACCGGAATGCCTGCCGGATGCCGCAAGCTAGAACTGCGATGCGTGCCAGCCTCAGGCGCAGCCTCAGGCGGCGACCACCGGCAAGCTGCAGGCCGGTATTCGTGAGCCATCAGCGGACGAGATCAGCATGCGATCGGCGGTCAGCTCGGGGCAGTCCGGTCCCATAGAGACCGGCAAATCGGTTCACTATGCCGAAATTGCCGGCATTGAGTCGGTGTCTGAGCCCTATGTGTTTACGATCAAGCGCCCGCTGGAAATCGTGTGAGGCGTAAAGCATCGCCATGCCCGTCAGCGCGTACTTCCCCACAACGTGGCAACTACCCGGATATTTGTCCTAGCCGAATTACATTGCAGATGCTCAGGCCTCATCGGATCACTTCCGGCTCAAGCTGTTTAGCTCAAGCAGACCACCTCTCAGGACCGGCTACCCCGCCTTCAGCTTGGAATGCATGTCGGACACCCTCTAGCATAAGCTCCAATCGCTGACCAATCTGGTCACAGTCGGCTTGGGTAACGGTCAGTGGCGGTGCGACGATGAACCAGTCTCCATATTTTCCTCCGGAGGTACGCCTCGAGTAGATTATGAGGCCTTGCTTCAGCGCCTCGGTTCGAGCGACTTCGGTCACGTTGAAATCGTACGGAAATTGAGCTTTCGATTCCTTGTCTGCTACCAATTCAACCGCGTATAGCAGCCCAATTCCGCGCACATCGCCTACGATGGGTGAGGCGTTCATGAGCTGCCGCAATGTTTGCCCAAGATGCTGGCCAGTTTGCGAGGCGTTAGTGATCAAATCGCGATCTTCATATTCGTCTAAGACCGCGAGCGCGGCGGCACACGAGATAGGGTTTGCGCCGTACGTATGTGAAAAGTTAAAACCGGTGAGCTTTGCCAATTCATCAACGGGTTCTGCAGGGAGAAGCACCGCACCCAAAGGACTGTAGCCTGCGGCAATTCCCTTTGCCACGACAATGACATCTGGAATGCAGCCGCTCAAATGGTGTGATGCGAGAAACTTACCGGTTCGGCCGGCGCCGCACAGAATCTCATCGAATACAAGAAACACGCCGTATCGGTCGCATAACTCACGGATGCGCCGAAAATAAGCAGGAGGCGGCACGAGGCATCCGGTTGCCACACCGCCTACTGGTTCAACCACGTACGCGAGGACGTTTTCTGGGCCTAGATTTACGATAGCATGCTCGAGTGCCGCTACGCTTTGCTCAGCGATTTCTTCAGGCGACAAATCCGACTCTCCTCGATAGGTCATTGGAGCCGGCACTTTCGCGCCCCTAACTGCGAAACCAGATAGAAAAGGTTCTAAGGATTCATCGCCCGAAATGGCGAGCGTGCCGATGGAAGCGCCATGATACGAAGGCATGTTGGAGATCAAAATGCGCTTGCTCGACAAGCCTTTTGCAACCGCGTATTGCCGCAGGAACTTCAGCGCAAGATCCATAGCCTCGCTTCCGCCTGACGCGAGTCCGACCCGTTCGAATGGCGCCCCTGCTAGACTGCAAAGCCGCCCTGTTAGGGCGGCGTTGCCGGCGTGACGCGCAACGCGCGGATAAGCATAATCAAGCGTCATTGCCTGCTGATACATCGCATGCGCTACACGCTCATTAGCATGTCCGATATTGCTGGCGATAGGACCCGACGATCCATCGATGTAGGCTTTCCCATGCTCATCGAACATCCAGATCCCTTCCGCTCTGATCATAAGCGGAACGGGCGCAGATCCATCTCGGCTAAAAAACGCGTCCTGAAACATTCCAGGGTTTACTGCAAAATTCGTGACCAACTAACATCCCTCCGCTGGCACTAAGGTTCGAAACAGTAAGTTCAAGAGGTTTTCCTTATCAGCCAAATCTATTCCAGCTAACCTGAGAAATGGTGTTGGCGGCCACAAAACTACCGCTGAAGACTATGGCACCTGAGGTGAAGGTTCGTGCCAAAAGAGGCCACCCGCTGAAACGGCTATGGCGTTCGGAGGTGTGGTTTGAAATAAGGAGGATCCACGGCACCACTCCGACTATCGGGACAGGTCCGGAGATGGCCAATTGTCGCTAAAAAGTATGCGATAATAAAGATCGGCATAGGCGGGGGTTTCTTAAGACTTCGCTCCTTCGCGGGACGACGGTCGACGACGCGCCGGGCTGCGAGCCACTGTTGAAAATCGTGTGCCTCAATTGCTCGTGAAGACTGCGGGCCGAGCTGTGTTGTGACAGAACGGCAGCAAATCTGGGCTAAATTTGGTATACCTGCCGGCATTGGTGTGGCCGGAAGGTAGGCGTTCGGTGAAGACCACCTTGAAGGTACGCAGCGCGCCGGATGGCTCGTAGTTGGAGGTAGCGGCGCACAACAATCGGCTCTCATAAGAACTGGCAGAAATTGTCGGTTCTTCGGCTGCCTCATGCATGCGTCGAGTGAACAAGTTGCGTCTGGATGGCGTAATTGTTGCGGATATCTCGCTCGTGGATCCGAAGGCTCTTGGCAAATCACTTACCGTTGTCGTGACCGTAGAGCTTGACCGTGAACGTCTGGACCTTCGACGTTGCGCGCCACGGCACTTCGTCGAGCGGGTGCGACGTTACCGGAAGCTTCTAGGAGGCGACTTCCTCCAAGCTGGCTTCATGGCCAGCGCGGGTATGGTGGCGCTTCAAACTATGGTGGACCGGCTGATCGAACACCGACGCGCGCAGCTGCTGGCTGAGAAGATTCGGAACGTTCCCGGCATTCGCCTGGAGCCTCGGGTCATAGACACTGACATGGTGTTCTTCCGGCTCGAACGGGACGGCCTGTCAACCCTGAGATTTCTGGCTAAGCTGTCGGAGCCGGGAGTGCGCATCGGCACTCTCTGAGAAGGCGTCGTTCGCGCCGTTGTCCATTCTCTCGTCAGTGACAACGATATCGACGTTGGCGGCAAACGCCATTCGATCGATCCTGCAGGCGGAGTCACCAAGACCAGGTGCAATACGATCTTTGGTGTATGCGAGGCATTGCGACTGCCAGAGCTCCCGCTATTGCCTGAGCGCTTCGCTGGGACTCGCAAATGCTGCGAAGATTTCAACTTCCACTATTTTGTGACGCCGGCTTCAGCAGCTGACGCCGTTTTGGCGTAAACTTCGCACCCCCTTGCCTCCTTTTTGCTTTGTTTCTCGACAATTGGTCGAACTCGGCTGCTGGATTCTCGCCGGCGATGTGGCTGCCCTCCAGGCGCTACTTCATGATTTGAAGATCATCGACGCGACACGTTCGTCGGGTCAGTAGCGGCCGCTGCGCGACGTTAGGACTAGACCGACTTGGCGGTGCAATCGTTCTTTAATTCAGTGCGTGAAGGCGTCACCCAAAAACGGAACTGGCCGCGGCAATCAATTAGGAAGTTAAGAAGGCCCGTAGCCAACTTCATCGTCTATGTCGCTGCGATTCGGCGAGCCTTCGAATCTGCCGCATGGCGACCCCGCGACCTATCCGATGAAAAACAATGAACAGCCATCATAGAGTTGGACGTGCAAAGCACGAACATGATGCGGGCTGGCGGAGCGGAGTGCTCTGCCACCTGCTATTGCCCTATTGCGTGACGGCAGCCGGGCTTTACGGCTTTATAACCCTGATCGACGGCGGCCACAGTAGGAGAGGCAGCCGCTGAATCCGCACGACGGATCATCGGCCTCGGCCATTACGTGCCCGGTGCGAAGCGCGCCCAACGGCGAGATCGGGGCCAAGCTCGGCCTACCACCCGGCTGGGGCGGGAGACATGGCCTTGGAGATTGCTGGCATCGTCCGCACCACGGTCGGTTTGTTGCTGCTTGCGACTTCGAGGTCGGATCATCTTCTGCCGCCGATTGCCCCGCCGATCGCCCATCACGCGGGCAGATATCAACACGATCTACCAGAGTCACTGTCGAGACATTTCAGCCTTTAAACATTAATGTCAAAGTTACATCTCCCGAAACGCAAGGTACACTCAAATTTAACTCAACTTAACAATACGTGTGCGTTGATGGTGATAAAGTTTCGGGCTGCCGGCCTAGGTGATGCCGGCGAATGACGGCGCCCAGAGCCTAGCAACCGACAGCTTTGTGCACCTGTGCACCACTGACAACAATCCAGCGCAAGTAGCTGCGGAGCTGAGACTATGGAACGCCTGCCGATAACTGCGGTCACTCAACTTCGAGGGCTGGCGACCAGAGTGTCCGACCAGTTTGCCTCGGTCCCCTAAGTGCACCTCCCGAAGGCAGCCAGAGAGGCGTTTACGGTCGAGTTCGGCCGATTTCTCGATCAGACTGATGGTGCTGCGCAATCTGAGCAGTTGTTCGAGCTGTTATCTGCTTTTGCCTTGAATTTTGATTGCCCGTGGACCGCCTATGGCCTTCTTGCATCCGACCAGAAATTTTTTGAGCCGGTCCGACGCTATCCGGCAGTCATGCTGAATTATCCTGATGCATGGCAGGAGCGCTATATCGAAATGGGCTATGATAAGATAGACCCAATCATCAAGACGAGTCGAAAGCGGGCAGGCGCCTTTCGATGGAGCGAAGTCTACAATGACATAAGCACGACTGAGGACGAACGGCGGGTGTTCGACGAGGCTGCGACGTTCGGCATAAGGTCAGGCATTAGCATCCCATTGCATGGCCCTGATGGCAGCTTTGCCATCATGAGCTTTGCTCAATCCTGGGACCGCGAATTCCAAACTAGAACAATGACCTACTTGCAACTTGCCGCGTTTCATTTCCATGTGAGGGTCGCGAACTTCGCGAGTTTGAGTGGCAGCGAGGAACCTCCCCACCTTTCCCCCAGAGAAAAAGAGTGTATTCTGTGGACGGCGAGAGGGAAATCGTCATGGGAGATAGGAAAGATATTAGGAGTATCAGTGAATACTGTCAATTTTCATTTGAAAAAAGCAAAGCAAAAATTGGGTACATCTAGCAGAGCGCTCGCAGCTATAAAGGCAATAAAATTCGGAATTATCGAGTTATAGGCGTCCTTTGTTCTCATCTTCTGGAACATTGCGTCAAGCCGGCATGAAAGTCGCCCAAGATGCGGTTACGCCAGCGCGGCCACAAGATCTATAGCTTGCACCGTCAGGCGCCAGATGCGGCGGCGCTGGGCCAATCGAACCGTGATCGACCCATCAGGACCGAGCGCTGGGGGCGGCAACTACGTCGCCGGCCAGCCGGGCGACGCCGCCAACGCAATCCTGACCGCCGGCTGAAATTTCTCAATCACGCTCTTAGGGTTCTTATGGCGTTGTGCTGCCCAAAAATTATCGAGGTACGGATTGTCCCTCGTTGCCAAGGACCGGAAATGGTGTGATCGACCAACTAATTGAGTCGACGGCACGCTGAAGTATCGCCTCAGTACCGTCAGCAGTGGCTGACGCGGCAATGACATGTCCGATCTTGTCTAAATAATTGCCCTCCCTGACAATGGATGTTTTGGGTTCGATATACAATTTGATCTCAGCGACGCCTGATATAGCAGCCGCCTGACTGTCGCCATCTATCCAGTCGAGAATGCCATCGCGATCAGGGACTAGGATCCGAGCGGCCGCAGCCTGCGAATGCCTTCTGCGCAAGTCCCATTCCTCGCCGATGACCAGCTTTATGTGCTCGGTGACGAGATCAACACCGCAAGCCAACTGAGCCAGTTCAGGATCGGGCGTGCCAGCAAGGCGCGGATTGACTTCAATTACGACTGGGCCAAGCTTCGTCCACCGGAATTCAATGTTCGTTGGGCCCCAGCCAAGGTCGAGAGCTCGCAAACAGCTTAGCGAAAGATCGGCGATACGTTTATGCTCGGCATCAGTCAGCAGGGCCGGATAGATCAACTGACGACAGACAAAGTGCGGCGGCGGGCCGTATACAGCAGCGCCAATCGCAATGACCTCATCTCCCATTATCTGAGCGACATAGAGGGGGCCTTGGGCGAACTCTTCGACCAGTATCCTCGGCGAAGACCGCCATACGTGCTTCCCGCCCAATAGATAGGACGTTTGTTCGGCTAACTCATCGACATTGCGGCACAATCGGACACCGCTGCCGCCGCTGCCTGCGGCCGGTTTAAGAACCACCGGCAGGCCGATCTCCGCGGCAGAGCTTTCCACGACTGTCGCATTGTCCGCTACGCGATAAGCAGGTATTGGAACTCCGGCCTCCGCGAGAAGCTGACGTTGAGCGAACTTGTCGCTGCATCGTTCAACCGATGCAGGGTTCGGTCCGGGTAGATGGAAGTTCCGGCAGAGCTTGCCAGCAGTCGCATAGGCTGACTCGTCGGCGCGCGAAAAGCCAGTAATGCCGGCAATGTCATAGGTGGCACGTAGCCGGGAACATTCGCGGATCAGCGCATCAAGATTGTCTGTATCGATACGGATTGCCTCACAGCTTTCCGCCGCAAGATAGTCGTACTGAGCTGGATCAGCCGAGAGGGTAATTGGAAAAAGCTCAAGATGCCGGGCCGCTTGAACGTATCGCAGACCCATACGCCTATGGCCTTCAACCAGAATGAGCGCTCTTCTTGCCATTGCCATTTACCCTCCGTTGCGTGCTGTGCGGAGATCCCGAGCGTAGGTCGCATCGACTTTTCCAGCTGTGCCTGACCTCAGACCTCGCGGTGAAGGTACCATCGTCAGCGATTTGGGGTCGTGAAGATATTTTAAATTTGTGTTACTGCCGGGCTAAGGCCACTGGATCTCTTCGGTTGCGATCGTTTTCAACGAGCAGTGGTTGGTCGTGTCCCGCCACGTAGATGATCTATGGGCGTGACATCTTCGGCATTGCTAGCCCGAGCGTGGTTCGAGTGGTGCCGATGGTCGGGCTATTGTCGGCTGTTGGTCACCGCGGTTTTGGCTGGAATTGTTGAAAGCGCTTGAGGTTGACTGAAGAGGTTTTACCAAGGCGCGCTTGCGCTGGCGATCAAGGGGCGGCTGACTGCAGGATGCCGGCGAGATAGGACGAATGCAGCCTCGGGACAGGTGGCCGCGAAGACCAAGAGGATGCGCAAGGGCTTTCGTTGAGACGCGCTGAGCTTGAGGAGGCGGAGCCTGTAAGTTGCGAATTCGGCCTTGCGCCGATGATATGTCGGAGGGACGGCATCGCGCAGCGTGCGCATGAGCCGATAGCGGCGGTTTGCAGGACGAGACGGACCTGGTTGGCCTAAAAGCGTGTCGCGATTAATTAACCTCATATCCGGCAGCCTTGAAGAAGTTTCTGCATTCAACTGGCTCGAACAGGTGGCAGATATCGCCGAGAGCCTCGCAGAGTGTGTCGAAGGTTCTGGCCACTTTCTTTCGCAGCCGCGCCTTGAGTTTTGAGTAGGCCATCTCGATCGGATTGAGATCGGGTGAGTATGGCGGCAGGAACAGCAGCCAAGCGCCCCTTTGGCGAACCAGTTGTGCGGCGCGCTCGTTCTTGTGGAAGCCGACATTGTCGAGAATGACGATATCGCCGTGCGACAGTTGGGGAGCATGCTGTGTTTCGATGTAGTGTTCGAAGATGGCGCCATTCATCGGCGCGTTGACGATCCACGGCGCGACAAGACCGTGGCATCGTAGCCCGGCGATGAAGGTCTGCGTCTGCCATTTGCCGAAGGTGTTAACTACCAAATTCGGTAGTATCGGTCCGAGTTCGACTGCTTTAGAACCGGGCTGCTTTAATCGTCAGGATGCAGCGGCATGCAGGATATGGTGACGAGTTCGGACGTTTCGAAGTTCATCTGTACAGCGCACGTACTGGCGCGCAAGTCCGGTCTCCACATCACAATGGGAGACGATTTTGAGAAATATATCGGAATCACAGGCAAACTTCCCGGAAAATCGCCGACCTATCCACACTTCCGTCCGGACTGCTCTGATCTTCTACCTGAAAAGGCTTTTTGGATCATCGGGCGCGACCGGGACGACAGGGTAGCGCATGTCCAAGCAATGCGGCTGTACGATCTCTCCAATACCAGCCTTGAAGAGCACCTCAGGACGCTCAGAGCGTGCTTCGCGAACCCTGATCTCAAAGCAGGGCCTGGCTCTTCGTGTCGCTGCTACGCACCGTCCGCCCGAGGCATTGCCGGGCTGGTGGCATATCGCGGAGACCTCTGGCTGCGCGAGGATTTTCGGGGGCGCGGGCTCGTGTCCTTCCTGGGTCAGATCGCATTTGGGCTGGCCTGGGCTAAATGGTCGCCGGATTTTATTTACGCGCTGGTTGCTGGCTGGAACATCGAGAAAGGCATAGCAGATCGCCACGGCTATCTACGCAAAGAGCCACATGGGGCAGTCCTGCGCTTGCCCGCCCAGGGAATATACGACGACGACTGGCTCGTTTGGTTGACCCGAGAAGACGTGCAGAAGATGCTTTTGAGTGCTTCAAATGCCGCGGTCGCGCGACAAGGAAAAATTGACGGTGACGGCGATCTACTCTCCCGTAAGAGACAGTTGCGCAGTGCAGTCGAGAAACAGCTCCGCACGGAACCGTCTTGCTCACCCGACAATGAGAGCCTTTAGCAGAGACGTTACACTTTGGAAATACGACAGGCGAGCAGATGCGGATACTGAATTTTTCTGAAGCTGAATATGAATCGCGTCTGCGCCGCATAAAAGACCGAATGCTGGAAGAAGGTCTCGACGCTCTTGTTGTTACAGAGCCAGCGAACATATACTATTTGAGTGGGTACGATGCTTGGTCTTTTTATACTGCCCAGGCGCTAGTAATATTCCCGGAAATCAAGTTGCCGTTTTGGATTGGGAGAATGGTTGATGCTCCGTCAGCGCTCGTCACAACCTATCTGCCTGAGGAGCGCATCATCCCCTATCCTGATATCTATGTTCATACGGCAGAACGGCATGCCTCTCAATTCATCGCCGAGATCATCCTTCGGGAGTTGCCGCGGGTGAAGGTGCTCGGCGTCGAAATGGGTGCTTATTATTACACAGCTCGGGACCACGCCGAGTTTGTGAAGGCAATGCCCAATGTTCACTTCAAGGATGCGGAACTTCTTGTGAACTGGGTGCGTTTCGTCAAGAGCGAGCAAGAGATTGCTTACATGCGAGAGGCCGGCGAAATTACCGAGCGCATGATGGCGCGTGCCGTTGAGGCCGCGGCACCCGGCGTCAGAGAATGCGACGTGGCCGCAGCTATCTATCATGCGCAGATGTCAGGCACGGAATCGTTCGGTGGGCTTCCGGCTACGAGCCCACCGCATATGGGTTTCGGTGTCCGCGCCTGTGAAGCTCACCCGATCTTTGGTGATCGTCCTATTGATCCCAATTCCGTTGCCAATATCGAAATTTCCGGCTGCCGTCTGCGCTACCACGCGCCGATGAGCCGCACGATCTATTTTGGTAAACCGCCGCAAAGCTATAGAGACTTGGCGTCTCATTTGATCGAGGGTATTGACGCATCGCTTGATGTAGTGCGGCCGGGCGTCGCATGTGAAGACATTGAGCTGGCGTGGCGGAAAACGATGACGAGTCATGGGATTGAGAAGGAGAATCGCCTAGGCTACTCAATAGGAGTTGCCTATACACCAACGTGGGGTGAGCGCACCGCGAGCATTCGTCACGGGGATCGTACGTTGCTGGAGCGCGGAGTGGCATTCCACTTAATGGCAGGACTGTGGCTCAAAGACACGGGCATCACGATTACGCAGTCTTTTGTCGTAACCGAAGGTGGCTACGAAGCGCTTACCACAACCCCGCGTGAGCTAATCGTCAGTAATTGAAACAATGCGCGTGGGACTGTCAGGAATTCTGTGCTCGAGGCCGATTTCGTCATTGGCTGACGAACCTCTCGCCGAAGAAGACGGCGAACTGGGTCTTGGCCTCGAACCAGTCGGCCGTGAACTATCCGCAAACCGTTGATCTGGCATCCTGATTAGGGCGGAGGTCGGCTTTGGAATTGCAGGATTTGCGGTGTTTGGGCACTGTTTTCTTGCAATTCGATTTTGCGATTCCCTTGTGCTGCGGAACCTGATTCACTCGGTCGGCGGCGGCGAAGCGCGAGACGGGAGAGCAGGATCTTTTCCGCTCCAGGCTCGATCAAATCATCAACATGAAGCACGAGCTGGTGCGCCTGGCGCAGGCGATCGACTGGCCGGTGCTGGAGGAGCGCTTCGGTGCGGTCTATTCGGACGGTCCGGCATGCCGCCGCTGCCGACCCGGCAACCGGCCCCGCGAACGGCTGGTGCGGCTGGCCAAACGGGCGGGGCTGGATTTGCAGCAGACCTATGTGCGGTTCGGCAAGCTGGCGCTGATCAAGCAGCAGCGCTATGCGCACGCCAAGCAGTTCAAGCGGGCCGACAAGGCGCTGCGCAGCTCAAGGTAACCGCTGTTCTCAGGCCACGGCCTTGAGTGGCGCGTGGGCGTAGGCCCAGGGCAGCAGGTCGTCGAGCTGGCTTTGCGGATGGCCGGCGACGATGCGGGCGATGACGTCGGCGAGGTAGGCATACGGGTCGACGCCGTTGAGCTTGCAGGTTTCGATCAACGAGGCGATGGTCGCCCAGTGCTCTCCACCGCCGTCGGAACCGGCGAAGAGCGCGTTTTTGCGATTGAGGGCGATCAGTCTGATCGCGCGTTCGACGACGTTGGAGTCGATCTCGACGCGGCCGTCGTCGAGGAAGCGACCAAGTCCAGCCCAGCGCGCGAGCGTGTAGCGGATCGCTTCGGCGAGTTTTGTCTTCTGGCTGACCAAGGCGAGCTTTTCGCGCAGCCACGGGTCGAGAGCGTCGATGATGGGTCGGCTCCTCTGCTGGCGAGCGGCGCGGCGCTCCTCAACTGGGCGACCCCGCAGTTCGCTCTCGATCTTGTAGAGTTCGGCGATGCGCTGGAGAGCCTCGGTTGCGATCGGCGCAGGTCCGGACTGCGCCAGTTCATAGAAGCTGCGACGGACATGCGCCCAACAGAAGGCCAGGCTCACGGCGTTGCGCTCGGCCAGCGCCCGGTATCCGGCGTAGCCGTCGACTTGCAGGATCCCGACGAAGCCCTGAAGGTGCCGCAGCGGCTGTTCGGCCTTTCGATCGGGGGCATATAGGTAGGCGACGCCGGGCGGATCGACCCCGCCCCAGGGTCGGTCGTCGCGGGCATAGGCGAACAACTGGCCCGTCTTGGTCCGGCCCCGGCCAGGATCGAGCACCGGCGCCGTGGTCTCATCGGCGAAGAGCTTCGATGAGGCCTTCAGCTGTTCGAACAGGCGCTCATGCACGGACCGGAGCAGGAAGGCCGCCTTGCCGACCCAGTCGGCGAGCGTCGAGCGGTCGACGTTCACACCCTGGCGGGCATAGATCTGGGACTGGCGGTAGAGCGGAAGGTGATCGGCATATTTGCTGACCAGAACATGGGCGACGGTCGCTTCGGTCGGAATGCCGCCCTCGACGAGGCGTGCCGCTGCAGGCGCCTCACCACGACCTCCTCGCAGCTCCGGCAGGCATACTTCGGCCGGCGCATGACGATCACGCGGAACTGGGCCGGCACGATGTCGAGGCGCTCGGAACGATCCTCGCCCATGACGTGCAGCATTCCCTTGCAGCACGGGCAGACCTTGTCGGGGATGTCGATGACCTGCTCGATACGCGGCAGGTGCGCGGGCAGTGACCCACGGTTGGCGCGCCGCTTGCTGGCGCGAGCCTCGCGCTTGGTGGGATCGGCGGTGTCCTCCGCCGCGAAGCCCTCGGCTTCAACCTGCTCTGCCTCTTCCAGGCCCAGTAGCAGCTGGTCGACCGGCAGGCTCTCTGCCCTGCGGCCGAAGCGGTGACGCTGTAGCTCCTTGATGATCTGGCGCAGCCGCTCGTTCTCGGCGCGCTCTGCCGCGAGCATCGCCTGAAGCGCGAACGGATCGTTGGTCAGGGGCTCGGCCGGGTTGCTCACGAAGCCATTCAATCATGCATTCCAATGCTTTGCCAGCGTCTTGGCCATCCGTTGAATCAACTTGCCGCGACCGTCGCGCGCGTCTCGCGGGCGTCATGCACACGCCGCCAATCCAACCCTTCCAGGAGCGCCTGCAGCTGTGCCGCCGTCAGCCTCACCACGCCATCGGTGATCGCAGGCCAGCAGAACTTCCCGTCCTCCAGGCGCTTCGCCAGCAGGCACACGCCGGTGCCGTCGAAGTAGACGAGCTTGACCCGGTCGGCGCGCTTGGCCCTGAAGACGTAGATCGCGCCGGAGAACGGATCGGCGCCCATCGTGTCGCGCACCAGCGCCGCCAGTCCCTCCGCGCCCTTGCGGAAGTCTACCGGCTTGGTCGCCACCATGACGCGCACGGCGCCGGTCGGCCCGATCACGACCCGGCCTTCAGTGCGCGGATCACCGCCGCCACCGTCCTGGCGTCGGCGCCACGACCGACCCGCATGGCGACGCCGTTAATCTCCAGCTCGATCACGCCGGCTTCTCGCGCGGCCTTCCGCTTCCGTGTCGATCTCGCGAGCTTCCCCGCCGGCTCGGGCTCCTGTGCCGCGACCACTGCTGGAACAAACAACGGCTCCGGTGCCGGCGCATTCGCCAACGGCACCCGCGCGGACCGGCGCCAGGCGAACAGCTGCTGCGGGGACAATGCATGTCGCCGAGCCACCGCGCTCACGGTCTCGCCGGCATCGTAGCTTTCCGCCACGATCCGCGCCTTCTCCTCCGGCAATCATTCGCGCCGCCGTCCAGAACCCGTGAACACCTCGAAACGCCGCGCGGGCTCGGGATCGTTGGATTTAAGCGTAAGCTCTGAAATCGTCATGTGTCGAAGCCCTCAAAGGCTCCGAGCATCGTCGCTCACGACCACGCGCGAAAGGTGGCGCCGGAACAGCGCTTACAGCTCAAGACCTATCTCGGCCGGACCGTTCGCAACATCTCCCGCCAGATCGCCGGCGATGCGGAACTGGACGCGCTCTTCAAATGGTCGCTCTACCAGGCCTCCACCGTTCTCGAGCAGCGTCAGCGCCAGCGCGGCCGCAAAATCTACAGCCTGCATGCGCACGAGGTGGAATGCATCGGTAAGGGCAAGGCGCATGCACCCTACGAGTTCGGCTAGGCGATTCACACATCTCGTAGAGACCAGCCGTGTGCGATGGATTAAAAGTACTGAAGGTCGTGGCGGAAGGTGATTGGGCCTGGTGGCTTGGACTTGGGATAGCCATCCCAGCCTCCGAGTTTGGCGATGATCCAGGCGGCCCAGGCCAGAGACTTCGGCGGGTGAGGGTTTTTCTGGAGAGCGGTCTTGCCTTCCAACTCGGGCACCAGAGCCTGCAAGGTGTCGATCTCGGCGGGCGTAAAGGCGATCTCGGCGGATTGTGCGGATGGTCCATCGCGGGCCTGGACAAGCTGCATGATGATGCAGGCGGCGCGTGCGGCGATGGCAGTCAGCTTCATCAGCCGCTCGGCGGTTTCCAACTGACTGTCCTCCAGTTGCAGGCCCTGCTGCTTCAAGGTGCGAAAGAACTGCTCGATGGTCCAGCGCATCCGGTACCAAGCAACCACCTGCCAAGCCATGGCCGCGTCTTGAACCGTATGGGTGGTCAGCAGGCGCCAGACGATTGGCTCGGCGTCCGCAGGCGCACCCACCTCAAGCACCTCCACCAGGCTCACCGTCACTGTCTTGGCCAGCCCCTTTTCGATGCAGTTTTGTGGGCGCTTGAGGGCGACTTGACCGAAGCGGGCCGCCAGATGGGCCGTACGCGCCGGCCGGCCAGGACGAGCGCGCAGCTCCACATCGGCTTCACCGGTCGGCTGCAGCTTTGCCGTCGAGAGCTTGCCGCCCTCGATCAAGCGGTCGCTCATGGCGCGGGTCAGGATATGGAAGTTCGGACCCGGCACGCGGTCCCACTTGGCGTAGATGTCGCTCTCCCGATCGCTCACCTCCGTCACCTTCGCAGCCCGCACCAGCACGCCCTTGGCCGCTTCGGCCGTGGCCAGCCAGCGTTGCGATTCCTTGTCGGTCAACAACCGTTGGCCATGTGGCGTTTCCACCCGGCCATCGCGCGTCCAGATCTGCCCCGAGACCAACCCGAGTACCTCGCCCGTTCCCGCAGCAAGCGCCAACATTGCATGCAGCAGCGCGCCTCGGACGTTGCCGCCCTTGCCGGTCTCTCCCAGACCCCTCCGATGCTCTGCCGTGGTCGTAAAGTGGATCTCGCTGGTGTCCTGGATCGCCAGCACGTGACCCGCACAAGCCTGCGAACTCGTCGACCCCCAGCCTTCGATCAGACCCTGCGTCGTCACCCGCCCGTTCGCCAGGAACCGGCCAAAGCCAACGATCCGGCCGCGACAACCTCCCGCCAGCCGCCGAACGCAAACGCTCTGCCGATCCACCATGAGCCCCAGCAACTGGGCCCCCTTTTTTGCAGGCGCTCGTCGCCAAACGCTCCCAACTCGATCTCATTGGCTGACATCGCGACACCTCCTCAATCCGAGCATCGCCAACAGAATCACAGCCCTGCCCAACACGGCCAATCAAAAGCGAGTCATCACCTCAAAAGATGTGTGCATCCCCTAGACGAGTTCGGGGGGAAGGTGTCGGTGGCCACCACGCTGAAGCGGGTCGCAACTCCCCGCACTATGCAAATATCTGACCGAGATGGTCGCCGAGAACGATGACTTTCTACGTCATTCGTATAGTCAATCCTTCAAGGAGATCGATGCCTATCAATGAGTCCTGTCACCCTCTGTTTGCGGTACATCTCAGCGCGCGCCCAGCGTTCCCGTATGTCCGCGCATTTCAACTGCATGTCCCGAAATAGCGTTGACGCTACAGCGACCTGGTCGTCGGTTGATCTTTTTGCGGGTCCTCCTCCGAACTGCAGAGCATCCCTGCATTCTTCAGGACTCGCCGGCAAATCATCAGCGAGTTGGCTGGCCAACTCGCTTCGGCGCTGCGCGACGCCGCCATCCTGAGATAGGCGTTCGGCGATCTCGCTAATTAGTGTGTGGGCCTTCCTGAAAGGAACGCCTCGCGACGCCATCCGTTCGGCGGCGACGGCCGTCATCGATGAGCCGTCTTCGAGATTTTCCCGCATCGACCGCACGTTGAAAGAGATGAATCTCACTAGAAGCGATGTGAGGGTGATGGCCCGCTTCAGGGCGTCTTCTGCAAGGCCCAGCGGAGAGCAGCCGTAGTTGCTTGTTTCGATCGAGTTGCTGAAAGGCGCTTTGCAGGTGGCCGTTGCCGCAGAAACGTAGGCCCCAATCACGGTGCTTGCCGACCCCTTGATGTGTTCAAGCAGAAACGGGTTCTTTTTTTGGGGGAGCATGGAAGAGCCACCGGCAAGATTGTGAGGAATGTCGACGAGGGCGAACTCCCGCGTCGTCCAAACCTGTAGGTCCTGGGCCACACGACTAAGCAAGATTGAAACGCCAGCGAAAACTGAAAGCCCTTGCAGGTGATGGTCGCGGCTTGCGACCGCATCAAGTGAGTTGAACGACGGTTGTTCGAAACCCAGAAGATTTGCGGTCTTTAATGGATCTATAGGTATGCTGGTGCCTCCGCCGGCACCAGCTCCCATAGGGCAGTTCCTGATGCCTTCCAGCAGACAATGGAGGCGCTGGCGCTCGCGCCCCAGAGCGAAGAAAACACTGAGCAGGTAGTGCCCTGGCGACCCGGGGAGCGCGACTTGGTACTGACTATACAACGGAGCTACAAGTCTCGATGCCTCTTCCGCTCGCTGAAGCAGGGCATCTTGGAGAATCCCTATTTCCTGCGAGGTGGAACACGCGGCCTCCCGAAGAACCAAGAGAGATATGGTCGCGTTCAAGTCATTGCGGGACCTCGCTAGGTGTAGCCAGCCGGCATTTTCCGGGCCAACTCTGGCGGCAAGTTCGGCCTCATAAGCTAAATAGAGGCCACGCGGGGCATGGCGGCCCTCCAAAGACTGAAAGCTCTCGTTCTGGAGGTCCAAGATGTGCTTGAGGAGATCGGCAGCGTCTCCCAGGCAGACCAAATCCTGGTCCGCAAGCATCACCAGATGTGCTTCGTCTATGGCCGCCTGGTAATGCAGAAGGCGACCGTCGCGCGAGAGTTCGATAGGGGGAGCGAGCAGCTTCATCGCTTCTGGATGTAGGTTCCACCTGGCCTGGCCTGGCCCAGCAACTTGCTTGTCGTCCTGCTCTCCAGCAGCCTCAATATCGATCACAACGGAGTCGATCATCCGTTCAGCTGCCGCGGCGGCGACATTGAGTTCATCAGCGACGCCTATGGCATAGGCAACCCGGTCTCTAAAATCGCCATTTATTTCAACATCCTCCCCTTCAGATTTCAGACGACCGGCTTCGGCCACTGTTGGCTGTGAATCTCGAGAGAAGCCCAGGCGCTTAAGCTTGCCGGATATGTGAGCAAGTCGGAAACGGATGGCTCCCGCCCTTGCGCTCGCGCTTGGAGGCGTGAACCCTTCTCCCGCGTAAAGTCTAATCACCATGTCGAGGATTGACGTGCCCAGGGCGTGCGAGAGCATGACTGGAATCATTCCTCCAGCCAACCTTGGATTGACCTCGATGATGACGGGGCCCCGCTCGGATATCACAAACTCTACATGAGCCGGTCCGAACTCCAAGCCCAGAGCCGATACCGCGCCCTCGGCAAAAGAAGCCAGTTCCTTGAGGGACCATTCCGGGAGCGGGGCCGGGAAGTCGTGCCCCACCTCAACGAAGCAGGGAGGCGGGCCTTTGTGCTTGGCGAGAATTCCAAGGCAGTGCAGCGTCCCATCATACGCAATTATCTCTGCGGAGTATTCCTTGCCCTCCACATATTGCTGGATCAGGATGTCGGGACTGGCCAGATCCACTTGATCCACCAATACGTCCTTTGCACTCTCAAACGCCTCGATGACGGCTGTTGCACTATCGCACAACCGCACGCCGCTACTGCCACTGCCGGACACTGGCTTGACGACCACCGGCAGAGTAGCTTGGGCAAGAATATTCTCGACGTCTCTGACGG
This sequence comes from Mesorhizobium sp. P160219, assembly GCF_057786095.1. Taxonomy (NCBI): domain Bacteria; kingdom Pseudomonadati; phylum Pseudomonadota; class Alphaproteobacteria; order Hyphomicrobiales; family Phyllobacteriaceae; genus Mesorhizobium; species Mesorhizobium sp. P160219. The sequence goes on along the minus strand of NZ_JBYNWG010000001.1, from coordinate 1,823,881 downwards.
ACGTGGCCAGCCGAGTTTCAGGGATCGCGATTGATTGTCGCTGTAACTCGGCCGCTTGCTTCCATTTGTTCCGGCATGTGGCAATAGCCTCCGGATTCGCTGCTGGCAGCCCTATTTCCGTCGCGACACGTGACGCTGCTCCCACAAAATAATCCGACGAGGAATATATCCCTGCCAGCCTGCTTAATTTGGCGGCGATCCCGATGAGGTCATCCGGGCTGCGGGTCTCAGCTTCGATCACTTGAGCGACCGAGTCCTTAAGAAAAGGATAGCGCGCAGGATTGCGCGTAACGAGATAGGGCTCAAAGCCCACGACACGGGCCTGCTTTATCAACAGTTCGCCAGTGCCCGTTGTATTGCTTTCCACGAAAAGGAAGCTACCTCGGTTCATCATGAAGCGTCCTCCGGAATGTTTAGGACAGCTTTCCGGCTTTTCCGCTTCCAGGGATATCGGTTCCATGGTGGGAGGGCAGTCGAAGTGTGATTTTCGGTGGCTGGCGCGTCCAGCAGAAAACCGTCGTTTAGACATGCGTTGTGCTTGAGCCACTCGCGGTCGTATGCAGCTTCGACGTAGCGGTGGCCTTCATCAGGACATATGACGACTACGGTCTCTTCTGGATACTGTCGAGCACGCCAGCGCCCCACGATGTAGCTCGCTCCGGAGGTCGGACCGGCGAAAACGGCGTGCCGCTCGTGGAGGGTTCGCGTTGCAGCAAATGCGAGCTGTGCCGAAATGAGATGCACCTCGTCATATAGTTCATGCTTCACGTTCCTGGGGACAAGACTGTTCCCCAGCCCACGCAGTTTCCGTTCGCCATCCTGTTGGCCAAAAATGACGCTATTGAAGGTGTCCACTCCAACCAGGCGCGCGCCAGTGGCCTTTTCGCGGAGGCGTTCTATTGTTCCACAAGTAGAGCCGCCCGACCCTACAGAACCGACCAAAGTTACGTCGGCACCCAACATCCCTGATATCTGATCGGCAAAGAGCTTATACGCTGCGGGGTTGTCCGGTGTTTCGTATTGCTGGGGCCAGAAACAGGAGTGGCCCAACTTTCTCATCCTAGCGTGCAATGCGTCGAGGCGGCTTCTTTGATAGCCACCCTGCTTCGCCTTTTCGGTTATTATGAACACTTCGGCTCCCAAGGAGCGCAACCTGTTTTCCAGGCCTTTGTCCATCACTGGGTCTGTGAAGATTTCGAGCTGGAATCCACGTTCCCGGCAAACTACGGCCAAACCCAGCGCGAAAGTTCCGCTCGAGGTCTCGATAACTTTCATGCCGTGCGTCAAGGTTCCTCGAGCCAGCGCTTGCTCGATGATGTACTTCGCAGGGAGAAGCTTCATGAACGCAAACTGCGCAAGATAGAGGTTTGTGTCACACTTAATAATGCTGGGGAGAACATAGGCATCAGAATAGCCGGAGAATGGCAGGCGTTTGTGAACGGTGTTCATATTGCTTCCTCATCGGCAACCAGTCATGGTCAGATATATTTTTGGCGAGTTGTCGAACGGCGATACATGGGCGACCACCGACCGAAGCTTCCGTGGGAAGTCGTCCGCCATTCGATCAAGCAGGATTCCTATCATGGTGCCGCTGTGCGCGACTATGAGCCCGAGAGCGTCAGTGGCCTCGGATGCTTTCAGCATCGAGTTCAGATGCTCCTTTGGAGCCCTCTCCTGATTCAGGAGCGCGCTGGTCGTAGCTATTCTGCCTATCGTGGCCGTATCACCCCGCGGAATTGCGATCCGTGCGCGGTCGAGTAGTTGGTGATATTCTGCTCTGTGACTGGCGGAGATTTCACCTCGCCGTTGATCATAATCGACGGTTTCGATGGTCCCTCCTTCATCGATACCAACGATCGCAAGCGGCGGCATTTGACCTAAGAAGGAGAGAAGGCTACATGCTCGCTGCTGATATGCGACCACTCCTGGGTACATCACCCCGTCGGATGGCTCTATCTCCGCCATTAGCTTCTCAATCAATGATGTCCGGACTCTGCGCTTGAAGCAGCAGGCTATTGACCGTGCAGCCGCAACAAGATCCGCAGACGAACTCGCCAGCCCTTTGCCTTCGGGGAGCTCGGATTGCAAAAGGAGGGTTCCTCCTGACACACCGAGAGCAATCACGAGATTCTCCGCTAGTCGTTTTGCTTTGAGTTTGTGTGGTGGATAAACGGTTACGGATCGTGTGCCGGCAATCGGCATAAAGTGAGCTCGCGCAAAGACCGCGATAGGCATCGTGACCAAGAAATGAGGATCGCCGGGAAGGGAGCCGGCCGGCAACTGGCCTTGGAGCAGCTCGCCGAATGTGCCGCAACAAAGAGCCTCGCCATAATGAATGCCTGGCTGTTGTCCATTCTCGGCGATAAGCTCAGCTGTGCCTCCGAACGTCTGGTGGCACATGTACGGCCTCCAAACTGCATCGGCGGCGGCTTGTAGAAGTTCTGTAGTCGTGAAGCTCCCCCGGCTTCCTACAGGGTCGATGGAATAGGTGGAATGCTGGATCGGCATATCACTTGCTCCAAGATACGCTCACAATCGATTTGCTGCTACGAATGAGACTTGGATCATCGGAGTGCGGGTTGTTTCTCATTTGGATACTCTCAAGTACCTATGTGCCTAGCTGTCTGTCCTCAGACATTGGGGTGAACGTACCATTAGTAGTGATTTTCGGTTGCAAAGATTCTATGAAATTACTTGTAGTTTCTGTTTCACCCCTAATGCCGGCGGCCCCAATTGAACGTCTCAGCGTATTTCGGTGGGCGCGACGCGTTCAAGGGACACCGGTTTGAGCATTTAAGTGATCATCCTTTGCGTACGCTCTTGCGAAAACTTTGAGCGTGTCGCGGGCACGGCAGGATAGCGCAATCGCAATCTGTCGAGCGTCAGCCGTTGCGAAAGGTGTAGCCGTACCCGTTGATCGCCGGCGCACCGCCGAGGTGCGCGTAGAGGACCTTCGATCCCTCTGGAAAGAAACCTTTCTGGACGAGGTCGATCATCCCTTGCATCGATTTGCCCTCGTATACGGGGTCGGTAATTATGCCCTCGAGCCGCGCGCACAGACGAATGGCATGCTTGGTTTCCTCGGACGGAATGCCGTAACGCGGGTACGCGTACTCCTCCAGCAACACCACGTCATCCTCAACAATTTCCGTGTCAAGCTCGACGAGCTTCGCAGTATGCCGTGCGATGTTTAGCACCTGCGCCTTGGTTTGGGCGGGGGTGGCAGAAGCATCAATACCGATGACATTGCGCTGTCGACCCTCCTTGGCGAATCCAACGAGCATGCCCGCATGCGTCGAGCCCGTGACCGTGGAAACGACAATGTAGTCGAAGGGAAACTCAAGCTGTTGCTCCTGGGCGCGCACCTCCTCGGCGAACCCGGCGTACCCAAGGCCGCCATATTTGTGAACTGACGCCCCGGCCGGTATTCCGTAGGGCCTGCCGCCCTTTGACTTGACCTCATCGAGCACTTGTTCCCAACTACGGCGGATGCCGATGTCAAAGCCCTCGTCGACCAGGCGCACCTCCGCGCCCATGATGCGACTCAAGAGAATGTTGCCGACCACAGCATCCTGATGCTGTACCCAGCTCTCCTGAATCAACAGGCATTTCATGCCGATCTTGGCGGCGACCGCGGCGACCATCCGCGTGTGGTTGGACTGCACGCTCCCGACGGTGACCAGCGTATCGGCATTTGATGCGACCGCGTCGGGGATGATGTATTCGAGCTTGCGGAGCTTGTTTCCGCCAAACGCAAGACCGGAGTTGCAGTCCTCGCGTTTGGCGTAGATTTCCACCTTTCCCCCTAGATGCTTGCCGAGTCGGTCGAGCTTCTCGATGGGCGTGGTTCCAAAGGTGAGCGGATAGCGTTCGAACTTTTCCAGCATGTTCTCTCCGGCAACACTGGTTGAGCTGACATTAGCTTGCACTGGTCATTCTAAAAGGCGTGTTGGATTTGAGTTTTAGCTGCATCCTCGGACACTCCAGAAGAGGCCAACCGATAGTTCCAGCGGCTCGTTTGTCATCGAGACCAACCACCCGCATGGCGGCGTGCTGCGACAAGCTACTATGCCTATAACAAACTGCTTTCCCGGATTAACTAGAATGGCCGGATTGCGCCGCCCTATTACCCTGTATTCCTTGCAGAGTCGCTGAATGGCCATGGTTGTTCAAAGTGTCCCGAGCACAGACGTTGTCATGGCGACTCAAGGCAGCAGCAGCGATATGGCTAACATTCGATGCGGCAATTCTGCAGATCCATTCGTCACCTCCTCATGGTCTGGCGGCTGGGATCCAACTTCCTTACTTAAATGCTCAGCCATTCGGCCATCTCTGCTAGCCCAGTCAGACCGCCAAATCAGAAAGAGCACGCTTGCGAAATAGGCAACCTGAAGGAGCAACCAAGAAGCCAGCGTCGTGACGACGACTGCGCGGATTGAATGAGAAGCGAAGTAGACAGTCAGTGCGGTGCTGCACAGCACCAGCCCCAAAACGCGACAAAAGATTATAAAGGACAACGCCGTTCTCCTGGTTTTGTCTCCTCAGATCATGCTACGACCTGGTCGGCCGCAACATGGGTCTGGCAGTTCTTCGGGCAGACGCGGGCGCAGGCTCCGCAGCCAATGCAGCGGCCGGCATGGTCGACGACCATGATCATGCGATTGAGCTTGCCATCGAAATCGTCGTCTTCGCCGTCGCAGACGCCGAGGATTTCACCCGCGTCATCGACGCCGTAAAGATGCATGACTTCGCGCGAGCAGACCTTGAAACAGCGGCCGCAGCCGATGCAGGTCGTGCCGTCTATAGCGGTGAGATATTCCGGCACCCATCCGGAGCCGTCGCGGGTGGTGAATGTGCTCGTCATCGTAGCTTCTTCATTGCAGCGAGCTCTCTCTTGGCAGCATTCAACTCGGCAAAAACGGCGACGTTTCCTCGGCAACTTCCTCTATTTCCGTCCATTTTCCCGGGAGATTCTCTGCAAGGTCGCGCAATTTCATCTTGGCAATTGCCGCGCCCAGCTGAACCTTTCGGACTTTCTTCCCCATCTCATTTAGCTTTGCCATAACGCTTCCTCGAAAATCGGTTTCATCACGCCCGCGCCAGGTCCCGACGGCTTCAGTGGCTGAGGTGGCATCGTCGACCAGTTTCGTACCGGCCTCCGCGAGTTGCCGGAGCGTCTCGAAGCCGAACCGATGGAAGTCTGGACAGAACGACGAGCTGCCCGACCGTGAAAAGCACGGGCATGAATGCCTTACGGTTTTCATCTCCACGATTGGCGATGTCACCGGGCGGAAACGCTCCGCAATCGCAAGCCCCACGGCGGTGTAAAACATATCGAGCCTCCACAGCACGTCCGGATCGGGATACCCCATGCCACGGATCGCATGGCGCTTTCTTCTGGCGACGATGAAGTCGGCAAGCAGCGTAGCGTCCGATTTGCCTTCCCATAAGCAGTAGGACTCCTGAGCACGGATCAGCCGCACGAGGCATCTGACGAACGGTGTGGCAAGGGCCGCCTCGTCCTCGTTGACAGCCGGGCTAACCGCGACATCAGACATCTCGCCTTCTCCTCATTTCAGTCCTCTTCCTCGAGGCACGAAGTCTGTTGTCGGGACGTCTACTTCGGGCACACTTGCGCAGCCGACGCCCGGCTTGGGGCGGCCAATTCCACCCAATTGACGTGCCTGTGGCCGACTTTGGACGCATCCTAGATTGCCAGCCTTCCACGCGGATCCGCGTCGAACATCACTTCCGCCGTGGTGCGGCCGGAGATCATCGCAAGATTCGAGCCTTGAACCTGCTACAAACAATCCACCAGGTGCTCCATGGAGCCTAGTTGCTGCGGCCACGGCAGGGAAATGAACGAATTGGCCCGTAAACATTCGACCATCGCCCCTTTTAGGTGCTCTTCTCGGCCGACCGCGCTTTGGCCCGTTCGGGAAAGGGTTTTGCGGAGCCGCACAGAAAGCGCCGTAACAAACCTTCCCACCCCTGTAGTTGGCGAGGGCCTGCAGCAAATCGGGCAGATGCTGCTCTTTCAGTTCGGCCGGGATAGGCTCCGGACCGTCGAGCGACGTCAGTGCCAGTTCGACCAACTCGATCGCGCGATCAATGCTGCCGTTCTCGTGATAGTACCGGGCTACCGCGGGATAAGACCGGAACTTAGGGCTGTCGCCTTGCGGGGGGTTCAGCGCCAGGATGTGTTCGGACAGTTTCTTGCCAATCGCGAAGCGCTCAGCAGGGGGAAGGCGCGAATGGTCATTGGCCGGATGGAAAAGTTGGTCTAGCGCCGAAACCATCCAATCCTCGGAATTTTTGTCGATCGCGTCGCGAACCAATTGGCGCATCACGGGCAAGCCGGTCCACATCTGTTGTATTTTATGAAGCAACAGATGTGCATGAGCCAGGCGGAAATTGAGGTCGTTCGGCATCAAGGCGATGCCCACTTCGATCGCCCAGAGCGCTGTCTTCCAATCTTCCAACTTCACCGCCGCCCCGAACCTGTCATCGATCGGCTTCTTCAACGCTTGTTCGCGCGCCAGGGGTTCGCTTGTGGCGATCCGCTTCTGATCGGCGGCTTTCGCTTTGTCGCTGGTGCGCCAGCTGCCGTTGGGCACTTTCGGCAAAACCTCAACGAGTTGGCTCGGATGACCGATAAAGGCGATGCAGCCGTCTCGGTCGACCACGAACGAGGTCGGAATCCCGACAGAAAATCTGGGTTTCCTCCAAAGCTTCTTCATTTCGCCTGTGTAGTCGAACGCGGTCCGATAGTTCAGATTCGAGCACTTTGCGGTCAACCACGCGTCCAACTTGGTGCGAGCCTCAACGGCCGTTGGAGCGTCTTGATTAGCCGCGACTCCGACGACCTCAAGTCCGCTGTCCCTGTATTTCTCCTGCAGCCGCATCAAATGGAGCATCTCCCCCACACATGGTCGGCACCAAGTTGCCCAAAATTCGACGGTATAGACTTTGCCGGGCTGGAAGTTCGTAAGGGGCTCACCACGCAGCCAGTTCTCCACTTTGATCGAAGGAGCCTGTGCTCCATCCGCAACACCATTTTGCTCTCCAGAGCTGTTGCCACACGTTGCTTATGCGCGGGCTTGTTTCCCTCTTAGAGAGGGGCACAAGGGCTCAAGGAAACGAGAGCAGCTCTCGTCTCGCGCGCCTGCGAGCCAGCTTTCCCTCAGTTGCCGCATCTCAATTCGCAAAGGCCGTGCCAGCGCGCTCAGCGCGCAATACCCCATGATTAGCCGTTCAAAAGCCTCGATCTGCCAGGGTGGCCGGTTGTATTGAACCAAACATGTTTTCTGCCGCTGTCCGGTTTTGGACACGCATCACGCGCTTCGCCCCGCCAGAAAAACCTGGCCACGAATGACTGAACAGGTATTCGGGCCAAGGGACGAGCAGATGAACATCATGACTGCGTTGGCTGCCGCCAGGCTCGTCGTAATCGTCCGCTTCAAGCCGCTGGCTTGAGCTTCTTGCCGTTCTGGTCCGGAGGCGGTAGCGGATTTCGCCATCTGCAACGGGCCGCTCCATCCGAGCGCGGCCTGCGCCCCCCTCGACCGCCTTGGGATTGAATCCTAGCTGGCTTCATGGGAGTTCTTCACGACCGAAGCCGGTCCAGCTGTAGCTCGCCAATACCGCCATCGTCAGATCGCGATGATGTCGTGGCGAAAAACGCCAAGCCGAGTGCCGGCATGTGCCGGCCGTTGAACTCTCCGGCATTCCTTGTGCCGATATTTTCTGTATTCCCTGTGCTCAGGCGCTACAGGGACCGCCTGGTTCGAATTTGAGCGTTGTCGGAATTTGACCAGCCCCAAAGACCGCTCGGTCGTCACGCGGGTCCGGCCGGACCGACTGAACACTGAGGACGCGGCCGTCCTCGCCGCTAACCCGGCTACCATCCCACGTGATGACAATGTGATTGATACGATCGATTCCTGCCGAACCCGGCAAGAGCCCGACCGTCCCGACTCGAAATGGAGGGGCGTCGGCCTCGGCTCGGTCATCGCGTTGTCAGCTCCCGGCCAGTAGTCAGGAGAGATCATGATACCGCCCATACGATGCCGCTACGGATCGGAACTCGGCCAGCCGCGCTGAACGACTCTCTTTGACCTGACGCCGACCTGCGAGCCGTGATCTTCACTGCATTGAGGACTGCCCATATCTCTGCCCCGGTGTTGGTCTCCGCGTTATGGATCATCTCGGCCGAGCAGAACCCCGAACGCGAGACGTCCGCGATTTTCTCGGCGACGGCGATTGCAGATTGGCTCAAGGAGGCGCGCGAAACTGGGCGCGTTTGCCGCGACCTTTTCTCTAACTTGGCATCGGGATAGGTGACCCAGGGGAGTAGAGCTTCGGACAGCGTCGGTGCTACTTTGGAACCCGTCAGCGAGCCAAAAACAAGCGCAATGACGGCTTCCCAACTATCCATCTCGTCACGCCGCCGAAGAGTCGCTCACGTAGCCTGCGGTTGCCATAAGCGCCCATGACTATCATGTCGGCAGACGTGTCGATTGCGTGCTGCGCGAGCACGATAGCCACCGGTTTGCCGGCGCTCGCCAGCCGGTCAACCGACACCCGAGCACCGTGCCGAGTGAGATAGGCAGCGATGTCGGCTCCCGGCTCGGCGCCGTTTCCGGTGCAGGTCGCCTCCGGATCGACTAGTGCGACATGAACTTCCTCAGCACCGGCTAGCAGATCCAGCGCTTCCCGAACCGAACGGGACGCCTCGACTCGCGAATCCCAGCCGACCAGCACTCGCCGTTGCGACAGAGTCGCCTCAGCGTCCTCCGGCACGACAAGCACCGGCTTTCCCGTATCGAACAAGCTGCCGTTGATAACAAGAGGTCCGAGACTAGTGTCATCGAGAAGTGCGGGGCCGATGATGGTCAGGTCGGTGCAGAGCGCCCGCTGTCGCACCGCGTCACCGACGCCAGCCTTGTCCAAGTGTTCGGTATCGACATCATAGCAGCGCCACGTGGCTCTCAGCAGTTTGTGAATTTCCCTGCATGTCTTTTCCAGGTTGGCCATGTCCTGCGAAAATCTTTCGGTCTGCCTAAACCGTTTGTCCAGTCTGGCGATGGCCTGTGCGCGTTGTCCAGGCCACTCGGGGATGCCATCGCCGAGCAGCGGAGAAGGCATAATGAGCAGCGGAGGCGACATCACCACTACGGAAAGATACGCGCCGACTTCGGCACACAAGCTGGCAGCTGTTCTGACATCCTGATCGGAGTGGTCAGCTCCCGTCACACTGAGTACGCTTCTGAAAGCCATTTGACTGCTTCTTTCTGAATATGTCGTACCTGCCGGCGCGTTTCGAAGCCGCAAGACTTTGCCCTCAGCACGACGGAGATGGGGGTGGCACTACATCAGTTCGCTGTTCAGCCGTCCGGCCACTCGAGCGAGTGGCAGCGCACGGATGCCTATTCGCCGTCAGCTTCAGGCTCAACGTCCGCCTCCTCCAGCGAGTAGCCGTCGGACCTGATGGTTCGAATGACGCTCCCGGCCGACGTCCTCTCCAGCTCCTTTCTGATCCGGCTGATATGGACATCGACGGTGCGTTCACCGACATGGATCTTTTCCCCCCAAGCTGCGTTCTTTAACTCGACTCGGCTGAACACCATGCCGGGAGTCTCGAGCAAATGCCGCAGCAGCTTGAACTGGATCGGTCCAAGGTGGATGTCGTGGCCGTTACAACGGACTCGGCGGGCATCGACGTTCATCTTTAGCCTGCCACAGCGGAGCCAGCTGCCGTTTTCGATCCCGTCTGAACCCGGCTTTGGCAGCGCCAGCTTCGTCCGTAGACAGTCGAGCAGCATCGCCGGCGCGAAGGGCCGCACAAAGCTCTCGTCAATACCTGCCTTCAAGAGATCGAGGTGCTGGTTTTCGGCGCCGGGCGCGATCAGCGCAATAACCAGCAGGCCTCTCTTCCGGAACTCCGCCTTGAGCTGGGCACAGATGGTGGACCCTGTCGAGCTTGCCGGCTGGCAGTCCAGCACCACGGCCTGCGGCTCCCGTTCACTGGCTAATGCCAGCGCTTCCTCCACGCTTCTGGCCAGTTCAATCCTGAAGCCATCCACCCCCAGAATGTGGCTGTAGTACAGATACAACTCCGCACCTTGCGAACAGATCAGGACCAGCGGCTTCATCAGCGCCACCCCAAGAACCACATCGGCCTCCACCGCCTCGATTGAGAGGGCTGGCCATCGCATGTCCTCAAGACCTGACATGATCCCCTCGATCGAAAATCGGTGCCGTCACGCCCGCGCCACCTCGGGATAAGCCTCAATGGCTGCGGTGGCATCGCCGGCCAGTTGAGTACCGGCCGCGGCGAGTTTCCAGAACGTCTCGAAACCGAACCGGTGGACGTCGCGCAGGGTTTTCGACAGAACGACCAACCGCCCGGCCGTGAAAAGCACGCGCCCGAAGCCCTCATGGCTCATCTCCATGATCGGGGATGCCATCAGGCCGGAGCGTTCCTCAATCGCAAGCCCGACGGCGGTGTAGAACTTATCGAGCCTCCACAGCACGTCCGGATCGGGATCGCCGATGATTGGAATTGCACGGCGCTGTTCCCTAGTGATGATGAAGTCGCCCAGCAGATCGGCGTCCGATTTGCCTTCCCAAGACCCGTGGGAATCATTGGCACGGATCAGCCGCACGAGGCATTTGACGAACGGGGTGGCAAGGGCCGCTTCGTCCTCGGTGGCGGCAGGGCTAACAGCGGCTTCAAACATTCGTCCACTCCTGATTTCAGCTTTCGTCCTCGAAGGAGGGTTTCTGTTCAGCGACACCTGCCTGCGCCAGCACCTTGCGCAGCCAAGGGGGAGGACACGTCCTGAGCATCATCTGCGTGCGCAACAGCACCTCTTGGATGGTCTGGGGCTGCGACACTTTGATCGGATGGATCTTTGCGGAAACAAGTTTGGCTGCCGAAGGTCCGCCGATCGCCAGACAAAACAGGAGATGACAGCCCTTTAGCGCCTCCACCTTCGGGGTGATGCGGTCATCGCCCTCAGTTCGATGCTTCCCGCTCTCGTTGGAAACGTCATCGAAGGCCACGGCTTCGAAGAGATTCCACTCCTCGCGCATCACGTCGTAGACAGCAAAGCGCCTGGCCGATCCGAAATGGGCGTTGAGGTTCTTCATGTCCTGCGTGGCGATCGCCACGCGCAATGCGCCGGCTTGGCGTTCTGGCGTAGGTGCGTGAACCTCGTCAGTGACGAGCGAGAGGCGACGAACGGAGCTCATCTGGGATTTCTCGCTTACGGAGTGGATCAAGCGCCTCAGGCGTCGGTGCGTGCCCGTTGGCTTCGAAAATGTTGGCAACCTCGAAGATCAGGTCGCGGGTCCCTTGGTAGAGGATTGTGAGCTTGTGCTGGGCCCCGAGCCGGTCGAAGATCGGGAAGCCGACCCGCATGAGCGGAATGCCGAGGCGCTGCGCCGCCTGGCGGCCGTGGGAATGAGTAACGAGAAGATCGGCGCCGGCGCCAAGCGCTTCCAAATCGCCGAGATCGCCGATTTGAACCGACTGCGCCGGCACTTCCTCCAGAATTTTCGACATAGCGGCCGTTGTGACCGCCGCCGCGATTTCGGAGCCCATGCCGATGAAGAAGCTCGCGAGCTGGTAGAGTTGGTCTGGTTCAGCAGCGATCGCAATTTTCTTGCCTCCAAAGTGGAAATGTCCGTCGAGCAACGCGTCCTGCAACTGCGCCCGCCGACGGCGCACCTCAGCCGGCGCGGCCTCGCCCGAAACTGCGGACAGCAGGGAGACGAACCGGTCGGCGTCCCTCAATCCGGTCAGCGACCGGAACAGCACGTAAGGCACGCCGGTCAACCTCTGCAGCAGCTCGGCCGGGCGGCGCATATGCTCACCGATGACGATACATTGCTCGGCCGTGCCAAGCTCGCGGATATCCTCGACCCTGGTGCCGCCATAGGTGGTCGTGACCCAGCGGTCGGGCACCGTACCGTCGAGCGAGCCGGAGATGTCCGGCAGAATCACCGGCTTCAGTCCAAAGCTTTCAACCATCTCACGCAAATGCTCGATGTCAGCCACAGTGAGGTTCCAGCCAGGCAGGATCACGATTTTCTCCGACTGCCGCGCCTGCTCGCCGGGCCGCGTAATCCTTTCGATCATAGCGGTGACAGCTTTGGCCCAGCCCTCTTCGATCGCACCATCGAAATCTGGCGTATTGGCCAGCACCACCTCCGTACCCGCGAGTTCTTTGGTGCGCTTCAGCCTGATATGGGCGATATCTCCTGCGCAGTCTTCGCCGCGGGTTTCCACCAGCGCGGTCGTGCAAACCCCGATCAGCGTTGGCTTTGTGCGGGTCTTGAGGTTGAGGATCGCCTCTTCCAGATGGTCTGCCCCGCCGAGGATCGTTGCCACCTCGTCCATCGCGGTTGTCTGCAAGGGAATGGCTTCCTTGAAATGTCGCACGAAGAGCACGAGCGCGAAGCTGGTGCACCCCTGGCTGCCGTGGAACAATGGCATCGCGCCGTCGACGCCAAGAAAGGCGAGGGCGGCGCCGAGCGGCTGGGATGACTTCAGCGGATTGACCGCCGCCGCTTTGGACTGGGGAAGGATGCGGACCATTGGCTTCCTCAACACTCGCCGAAATCAGCGGCCGTGGTGCCGGAGAATTCCTGGACAGCATGCAAGGTCACGGTCTCGCTTTTCGTGCACGGCCGTTCCTCCCCCACCGCAGGCTGGCAATCCCATGGTGCCGGCTCCCGTACCTGGCACCAGATGGGGTTTTGAATGGCCAGGTCGATCTGGCGTACGAGTTCCACCATGCCGTCATAGCCGGCGTAAGGGTGTTGGCGCTCCTGGTTGATGTCGAGCCAGGGTGTCTTGGCCTTCAGAGCGACGAATTGCGTGCGCCCGCCTGATAGCAGGATATCGGCCTTGTGTTCGGAGAGCATGGCGTAAAGGTCGCGCGCTGCCATCTGCTCGAATATATGGTTGTCGTCCTTGAGGATCTGCTTGATCCGCTCCCTGTCTTCGACGGTCGACTTCTTGACAGAGGTGCCGACGATCTCGATCCCGATCTCCATCAGCGCATGGACGACCGACCAGGACTTCACGCCGCCGGTGTTGAGCAGCACGCGCTTGCCTTCGAGCCTCGGCCGGTAGGCCGCTAGCTTCTTCCAGGCGATCGCCTCTTCCTCTGCAATCAATAGCTCGGTGCGGCCGAGGATCTCCGGATCAGCACCCTGCTTCACGAGCAGCTCAGCTATGTTCCGGAGTGCATCCGAGGTATCGGTGATACCGTAGAAGGAGCCCTCGAAAAACGGGATGTCCCAGCGCTCGTCCATTTTGCGGGCGAGATTGATGAGCGCGGTCGAGCACACCACCATAGCCGCCCGGGCGCGGTGCGCGCAGGCAATGTCGACGTAACGGGCGTCACCCGGAATGCAGGCGCGCACCCGGATCCCGAGCCGATCCAGCAGCGGCTTCACCAGCCAGAATTCGCCCGAGAGGTTGAATTCGCCAAGAATATTGATGTCGTAAGGGCCGGCATCGTCGGGCTCGAGCGTGCCGATGACATGCTCGAGCAACGCCTCGCCGGCAAGCTTGTTGCCGAGATTCTTGGAGCCGACGAAGCCCGGCGCATTGACCGGTACAACGGCCAAGCCGTACTTTTCCGCCGCGCGCTTGCAGACGGCCTCGATGTCGTCGCCGATCAGCGCCGTCACGCAGGTCGGATAAACGAAGATAGCCGGCGGCCCATACGCTTCCTTGATCTCGAGGATCGCTTTGAAAAGCTTCCGCTCGCCCTGCCCCATCACAACATCGAGTTCGGTGAGGTCGGTCGTGAAGCTTGTGCGCCACAGGGCTGGCCCGGACGAAGCCGCACCGCGGTTGTCCCAGGAATTGCCCTCGCAGGCGAGCGGCGCATGGATCAAATGCGCAACGTCGGTGATCGGCTGCAGCACGATCTTGGCGCCATCGAAGGCACAGCCGCCGGCCGCCGCCCCGGGGGTCAGTGGCTTCGAACAGCCCTCCTTGCGCGCCTTGGCATCCTTGCCGCGGTTCTTTTCGCAGCCAGGCTCGTTGAAGACATCCTTGATTTTGGCTCTGAGCAAGGACATTGCGTCGGTCTCCAAAGTCCCTCGGGAAGACGACCGGCCAAAGCCGACCGTCAAGCTTAGCGGGTGAGGTCATATGAATAGTCCGTCACGCCCGTCTCGCTTGTCTCGCGATCGAGCTTGTCGAAGATCTTGTCGAGGATCGTCGTCAGCACGCGCAACCCGCCTTGGTAGCCCATCAGCGCAAACCGATGGTGATGGTGGCGATCGAAGATCGGAAACGTCAGCCGGATCAGCGGCGTGCCCGTGTCGCGCTCCAGATACTTGCCATAGGAGTTGCCGATCAGCAGGTCCACCGGCTCGGTGAAGAGCAGCGAGCGCATCGCCCAGAGGTCCTTGCCCGCCCAGACTTGAGCATCCTTGCCGAAGGGCGATGATGCAAGCAGTTCCTTCAACTCCGCTTCCCATGCCGACGTGCCGTTGGTGGCGAGGCAATGGGTCGGCTCGCCGCCCGTCTCCATGATGAAGCGGGCCATGGCGTAGACAAAGTCCGGATCGCCGTAAATGGCGTATTTCTTACCGTGCAGCCAGGATTGGCTGTCCGCCATGGCGTCGACAAGTCGGCCGCGCTCGAGGCGGATTGCCTCGGGGATTTGCTTGCCGGAAATCGCGGAAACCTCCATCAGGAAGTCGTCAGTCGCCTTTACACCGAGCGGGTAATGGAACGAGGCCGTCGCCTGCCCCACCCCCTCGCAATACTCTAGCGTTTTTCGGCTGTTGTAATGCTGCAGCGACAGCGTCGCCTCGGCGTTGAGCGCCTTCCTCACGTCTTCGATCTTCGTGCCGCCGTCATACATCCGGTATTCGCCGTCGGACGGCGTGTCGAACTGGTCAGAGGCGTCTTGGATCAAGGTATAGGACACGCCTATCAGGTCGAGCAGGCGCTTGAGTTCCCGGTTGTTGCCAACACAGAATCCGTCGAAGCCCGGAATGACGTTGATGGTCCCCTCGGCTTCCGTTCGCTCCTCGCCTTTCCAGAAATGCTCCAAAATCCCCTTGAGCGTGACGTCGTAGCCATCGACATGACTGCCGACGAAGGCCGGCGTATGGGCGAAGGGGACGTCGAAGTCGCGCGGGACCGAGCCTTCGTCCTTGGCGTTCTCGATGAAGCTGTGCAGGTCATCGCCAATGACCTCCGCCATACAAGTGGTCGAGACGGCGATCATCTTCGGGTCGTAGAGTTGGTACGTGTTGGCGAGCCCGTCGACCAGGTTCTTAAGGCCGCCGAACACTGCCGCGTCCTCGGTCATCGAGGAGGAAACCGCCGAAGCAGGCTCCTTGAAATGGCGCGACAGGTGCGAGCGGTAATAGGCGACGCAGCCCTGGCTGCCGTGGACGAAGGACATGGTTCGCTCGAAGCCTGCGGCCGCGAACACCGCGCCGAGCGGCTGGCAGGCCTTGGCGGGGTTCACGACAAGCGCTTGGCGAGCAAGGTTCTTTTCGCGGTATTCCCACGTCTTGGTGAATTCGCCTTGGTCGGTAACGATCTGGTCCGGGTGAAAACATTCGAAATTCAGCCTCTTCTCGGCGAGCATCTGCCTGTATTCCGGCTCGCGGAACAGGGGCGCGTGGTCGAGAACTTTTTCAGCCGACTGCGGCATGGGTGGTTACCTCTTTCCATCTGGCCCGCCATACGGCGGCACAGGGACGTCGAAACGTTTTTCAGGTCTCCCGCGGACAAGCGGCCACAGGCGTTCGCGGCCTCCCGGCTTCCGGGAGGCCAGGGTTTCATTCGGCTGCGATCGCCGCCGACGGCTCGGCTTTTTTCTTCCAGGGGGCGTCGTAGAGGTTCCAGACCGGGTTGTTGATGGCCAGGTCCATATCGCGCGCGAAGATGGCGAACCCGTCGTAGCCATGATACGGGCCGGAATAATCCCAGGAATGCATTTGACGGAACGGTATGCCCATCTTCTGGACCGGGTACTTTTCTTTGATGCCGGAGCCCACGAGATCAGGACGGATCCCCTCGATGAACTTCTCCAGCTCGTAACCAGTTACGTCGTCATAGATCAGCGTGCCCTTTTTCACGTAGTGGCCGGTGCGCTGATAGTCGTCGTTATGGCCAAATTCATAGCCAGTGCCGACGATCACCATGCCCAGGTCCTCATATGCGGTGACGACGTGACGGGGGCGCAGCCCGCCGACATAGAGCATCACCGTCCTGCCTTCGAGGCGCGGCCGGTACTTGGCTATGACCCCTTCGACCAGCGGCCGGTATTTGGCGATGACCGCCTCGGCCTTGGCCTCGATTTCCGGCCCGAAGTGCTTGGCTATCTTGCGCAGAGAGGCTTCGGTCTGGGAGGGGCCGAAGAAATTGTACTCCATCCAGGCGATGCCATACTTTTCCTCCATGTGCCGGCAGATGTAGTTCATCGACCTGTAGCAATGGATGAGATTGAGCTTCGCCTTTGGCGCCCGCTCTATTTCGACCAGGGTAGCGTCGCCCGACCAGTTGCCGACCACGCGCAGGCCCATCTCCTCGAGCAGGATGCGCGAAGCCCAGGCGTCGCCGCCGATATTATAGTCGCCGATCACATTGACATCGTACGGGCCGGCCTCGAACTCGACGTCCTTCTTCTCGAACACCCAGTCGCGGATCGCGTCGTTGGCGATGTGGTGGCCAAGGGATTGCGAGACGCCGCGGAAGCCCTCGCAGCGCACCGGCACGATTGTCTTTCCGTGCTCCTTGGCCTTGTTGCGGGACACAGCTTCGGTGTCGTCGCCAATCAGCCCGATCGGGCATTCGGATTGCACAGTTATGCCCTTGTTCAGCGGAAACAGTTCCTCGATCTCGTCGATGATCCGTTCCAGCTTCTTGTCGCCGCCGAAAACAATGTCCTTCTCCTGGAAATCGGAGGTGAACTGCATGGTGACGAACGTGTCGATGCCGGTCGTGCCGACGTAGTAGTTTCGGCGTTGAGACCAGGAATATTGCCCGCAGCCGACCGGGCCGTGCGAGATATGGACCATATCCTTGACCGGACCCCACACCACGCCTTTCGAGCCGGCATAGGCGCAGCCGCGAATCGTCATCACGCCGGGGATGGACTTGATGTTCGATTTGACCTCGCATTCGGAAAGGACCTCGCTTTCCTCGCCAGCCTCGTCGCCGCTCTTTGCCACGCTGAGGTGCTTTCTGCGCCGCTTCGCCGATTTGTCAGGATATTGCGACAGCACTTCCTCGATAAGCCTCGCATGGAGGCCACCGTCATTCTCGTATTCCAGGCTCATGGGACCCCTTTCAAGGTTCAGGGTGACGCCTCACCGACGAGGGCCGTTCTTTGAAAGACGCACCAGGTCAGGCGGCGCCTTATGTCGGCAGTGGTCGCTACTGTGCGGCCGCCTTAGCCGCTTCCTTGACCTGAAGCTCGGCGAGCATCTGCTCGTCCGTCTTCATGATGCCGAAGTCGAGCAGCATGTCCTCGAGCTCCTCCATGGTGATCGGGGTCGGGATGGTGCCCTGGCCCGAATTCCCATGGATCTTCTCGGCCAGCGCCCTGTATTCGCCGGCCTGCTTGGAGTCCGGCGCATACTGGATCACAGACATCTTCCTGAGCTCGGCGTGCTGGACGATGTTGTCGCGCGGCACGAAGTGGATAAGTTTGGAATTGAGCCTGGAAGCAAGCGCCTCGGCGAGGTCGAGTTCGCGGTCAGTTTGGCGCTCGTTGCAGATCAGGCCCCCGAGCCGCACGCCGCCCGAATGGGCGTATTTCAGGATGCCCTTGGCGATGTTGTTGGCGGCATAGAGCGCCATCATCTCGCCGGACATGACGATGTAGATTTCCTGGGCCTTGTTCTCGCGGATCGGCATCGCGAAACCGCCACACACCACATCCCCGAGCACGTCGTAGGAGACATAGTCGACATCGTCGTAGGCGCCGTTCTCCTCGAGGAAGTTGATCGAGGTGATCACGCCGCGGCCGGCGCAGCCGACACCTGGCTCGGGTCCGCCCGACTCCACGCATTTGATGCCTTTGTAGCCGACCTTGAGCACGTCCGCGAGTTCCAGGTCTTCCACCGAACCTTCCTCTGCCGCGAGATGCAGGACCGTATCCTGCGCCTTCGCGTTGAGGATCAGGCGGGTGGAGTCGGCTTTGGGGTCGCAGCCGACGATGAGGATTCTCTGCCCGAGGTCGACCAGGGCGGCGAGCGTATTTTGGGAGGTGGTGGACTTGCCGATGCCGCCCTTGCCGTAAAAGGCGATCTGACGCAAACCTGACATGTAGCTTTCCTTCCTTCGTTCCCATTCATCGCGGCTGCCGCGACTTGAATGCCGGTCGGGCAGCTCTAGCCGCCTCGCACCTAAGGATCTCAAGACTCATGCCAATTTGGCTGATCCAACCGAAGAATAATTTCATGGTTGCTTTTCAGGGGTTTAGCTTGAGTTCCAAGAAAGGATCGTCGGAACGGCCCGTGTAGCGGACGCGACATTGGCGACACAAAGCGTCGGATCGCGATCCTCAGTCACCGCATTCGGTTGAACCGCATCGTTGTATTGAGGTGGACGAACAGCATCTCGACCCTCTGCGGGATGCTGCGAACTCTTCTGTGCCCGCGAGCTGACGTGCTTGCTCAACGCGTTTCCAAGTGGACACTCCGCCGACTTTGCGCGCGATCCTAGCATGCCACCGATCCACGGCCACTCATCCGGGGCACGGGCGAATAGTTCCGCTATATCAACCCGAGGGACTCGGTTTACTTCTCGGCGCAGGAGTTCAGTACCGTCGTCATCGCCTTCACATGTTCGTCGATCCGCTCGAGCACTTTCGCTGCGACAACGTCGCGCTCAGGCAGATGCCACCAGTACTCGTTGACGAGTTTGACCGTCTCGACCACTGCCTTCAGGACTGCTGGCTCCGGAAGCCGTGCACGGTTCGCAAATGCTTTCCATCGCGGTGCTGCTAGCGCCTTAAACGAGCGCTCTCCTCCAAGCGACAGCGCCATGGCGTCGGCGGGAATATATGGCACGGTGGACAGGAGGTCGTAGATTGGTGCAAGCGCCGGCTTGTCGCCGCTATCGGGATAGATCAAAGACCAGTTCTTCAGGTGCATGTCGCCATTGCCGGTGATGACGGTCAGTGCCAGGCGGCGGACGAATTCGAGAGCCGCCGTAGGCGAGACGGCCACGCCAAGAGCCAAGGCTATGTCGTGATAAGCAGCCCCCTCATATTTGCGCGAGGGGTAGACACCGAAGACCTGAGCGAAATCCTCGATGTGTATCCTCTCGCCCTCAGCGCCGCGATCGAAGCGTTTGACGAGAAGGACCTTGCCCTCTGACAGCGTGTTGAATTCTTCGGGAATATCCTCAAAATCGGACTTCTCGACAAGTTCGCGTTCAGGAACCTCCATGCCGATTGCTGCTGCCAGCGCCAGGTTGGCGAATTCGTTCTCGGAAACGCCCGGAAACGCCGTCGAAGGGAACTTGGCGATGTACCGGCCCTGCTCGTCGTCCATCGGCAAGGTAAGGCCGCCGCCTTTTCCAATGTTCTTCATGACCGACAGCTTCATCTGCACGCCGGCAAGCGAGAACCGTGCCTTGGGCTGATCCTTTGAAGCGTCCTGTGAAACCGCTATCGCTCCGTCACTGGGCAACGCCCGTACGGCTCCCGGCAGATCGGCGCCCAGCGCCGCTAAAAGGTCGAAATCATTGCCTGGCCGCACATTGCCTTCGTGGTGCCTTTCCATCGCCTCGCGCAATTTCTCCTCCGGCAGGAGGTTCGCGAAGAATGCGGGCAAGGCGCTTGCCAGAGGCTTCGGATCTTTCCGCAATCCTCCCGTCGCTGCCCGGAACGACAGGCTGAGAACCGGAAAGCCGCCCGTCGCGCGGTAGGCCTCATCGAAGTTGAATGCATTGAAATCGCCCGGCGTCCTGACGATTGTGCCGATTTTCGCTGCGTTCAAGAGCACGTCCAGCGACGGGATCGTCTTAGGTGCGCGAAAGACTGGAGCCATGATCGTCATCGTCAGGTTGAGAAACAAAGGCGGGTCGATCGTCATCATCATGTGGACGCAATAGAGCCTGGACAGCCGGCACCATGACTTGCGGAACCAGCATCATTTCCAGACCGAGCGCGCGAGCGATATTCATGAGGGTCGTCGCACGCGCCGCTGCGGCTCCCTTTTCGATGTCGCGATAGCGGGGACGGGATATACCCGCCAAGTCAGCAACCTGCTCCTGCGTCATGGCGGCGGCCAGCCTCGCCTTCCTGAAAAGCCCACCGATTTCGCGCAGAATTTCCGATTCAGAGTCCATAACGATACGCAGATGATTCATTCCAATGCCAAATGATACGCAGGGGTATCTTATCCAGCGGAGCAAGTCAAAGCTTTATGATCTGTTCACGTATCAAATATGGAAATCATGATATGCAAAGATATCTTTAGCGCCTCAGAGCGAACGGCGTTCCTCGAAGAGCAGCTGCTACTGCCACCGTGCACCCGGCGTTTCTACCGACTGGGCCGGCCAGGTGCGTACGTCGCCCGAAAACGGCCAACTGCGAACATTCAGCGAAATGGCTATTTTGACCTCGGCGCAATGCGCCCGACGGTGTCCCTATGAACACGAAAGAGATGAGCGATTTCAGCTGCCGGATGCCTTATCGCGTTAAAGTGGTGACGTCCGGACAGGCCTAAAAGCTGGATGGGACGACATCGACGCGATTGGAACTAGAAGCACGAAAGCGCATGGCCGCTGATCAAGGCTGGCAAAGGCCAGGTGGTCGTCCCTCCCACTCGTGCGGGAGGGACGACCACCCATGGCTTGGTCTAAGCGGCTGCTAGAAGCTGGTATCCGTCGTCATTGCTGTGCTGAATTTGGATCGGTTGCGGCTTCAGTGTGTGCACACTCCGACGCGACAGCTCATCCATACCAGCTCCGGAAGCTAGATCGAGTTTTTCAATCGCCAAACGCCGGATGATTGTCTCCGCCGACCCATCGATCACAAACTCGCCCCGCTCCCATCGTCCCACTGACTGCTTGTCGTGGTGAACAAGCACAGCAAGCTCAGCTTGAGTATACCCCATTTCTGTTCTCAGAAAACGGAGCTCGTCAGGGCTAATCCCATGCTCGTGTGAGACTATGCCAAGAGCGATTACACGATGAAGTTCATTGACAGCCGGGATGGTGATGATTTCGTCACCTTCATCGTCGTTCACGAAATCAAGACCGCTAATGAAAACGTTCTTAAGTCCGCATTCGGTGTAGTGGTGGCTATTCATCGCATTCTCCATTCAACGTACCTGCGCGGGTAGACGGCTCGTCAACCCACATAACACTGACAATTTTTAGGAAGGTGCCGGTCTTCTCAGGAATGACTATCACTCTCAGAGTGCGGCTATTGCCGTTGGGACAGAGACCTTCCATCGCATATTTTTTGTACGCCGGTCGCGTACTCTCCATGGGCTCCATATGCACAAAGCCATTTTTGAGGACGTACAAAACGTCACCCATGATGATGTTTCGTTCGGCCATACGTTCGATCGCGTGGCGCTTATAGGAAATCGTAAGCGCTTTCGAACGCGCAATCGCGCGTATTTCGTCCGTTGCTTGCCCCTTCGGCCAATCACAACCACGGACTACAACGCCCCCATGCCCGCTTGGTTTCACCTTAGGTATATCACTATGATACATTTTAAAAGAGTCCCTTGCGCTAAAAATTTGTGATCTGGTAAAAAATCTCCACGATAAAAAGGGCGCCCTGGGAGGTAAGGGCGCCCTATTTATCACTTCTTGATGTGCGTCACGATATGCGTGTTCGGCTTGCGAACGGCAGTCGTAACCGTCGTGAACCGACCCGAAACCGCACTGCGGCCAATCGTAATCGTCTTCCTGCTCATGCTCATCACCTCCTTTCCGGAGCACGGCGCTCCTAGGGAGACGGGGTGAATCACATGCGCCTAGGTATCATCATGATACTTTGTCCGTCAAGGCCAGTGGGCAGGAAATCGCCACACCTTCGCCGCCTCCCGGTAGGGCAGATGCTTCCTAGCCGCGCCGTCGGTTACATCAACTCCATCGGGACCAATTTCCTTCAGCAGCGAGAAGGCACCGACCGTCCCTTGATGGCATTCCTGTCACAGCATCCATCGGGGATTAAGCTCAATGGCGCCGAAGACGTTCGGATCCGGCGTGTCGCGAAGTCCTTGACCTGCCGGAAAGTATGGCAATCCGGGCAAATCCGGCGAAGAAGGCCTGGGTCAACGCCTGATGATTCAGGACCGCGTTCCTTTGCAGCGCGGCCATGATCTTCTACTATCGCAGATCGACAACCGATGTCGCCGTAGAACAGGCTCTCCCATTATCCGGACCTTACCGGCAATTCGTTCCAGCCCTCGATCGTAACCTCCATTCCACCGCCATCGCTTTGTCTCAGAGCATGCTGAAGAACTGCTCCAGCCTAATAACCCGTTTTTGACCCCAGAGAAGTCTCCCACGGCCGACCGCGCTTCACTCGGGAGTCAATTTGGACCGCTACTCCTTCATTGCAGTTGATTTACACCAACCCTGCCGGTCTCCCGGCGCACCTTGTTTCGACCTTTCGAAGGCTCAGCTCCGTCGGCGTGACCGACCATCCTGGATCAAGCATCGACATAGTCGTCGAATACCGCTTTACTCTCCGCTGTGCGTTCGGGCATGGCGGGCGCCCCCCTGATCATGAAGCAGCACCAAACAAGCCCGCGACCAGCGCGACTCCCTCCACATCCGCATCTGGCTCAGTAAGGCTAGGCGCCCGCCGCCCCGTGCGGGCTACGCCGGCATCAACCGGCGGGCAGATGCGCCGAGGGCAATAAGCGGGCCTGACGCAGCGCCGCCAGATCAGCCGAGCCGGTGCAGAAGCAGGCGATGGCCAACTGGCGGATGACGATCTCGAAATGCGCGACAACGGCCTCGGTGGATACCGTAGCCGCGCGCAGCACGCCGGCCGCCTGCCCGGCGATGTCCGCGCCTAGGCGGATAGCCTTGGCCACGTCGACGCCGTCGCTGACCCCGCCCGACGCGATCAGCTTCACCGCTGGCAGCGCCCGACGTACCGCCTGCACGCTGGCCGGGGTCGGGATCCCCCAATCGGCGAACGCCATCGCAACTGTACGGTCGGCGGCATCGGGGGCCCGCTCGCCCTCCACCGCGGCCCAACTGGTGCCGCCGGCGCCGGCGACATCGATCACCGCCACGCCCGCCTGAACGAGCGCACAAGCCACCGAGGCAGAGAGGCCCGACCCCACTTCCTTGGCCACGATCGGCACGCCGACGCTACGTGCGGCGCGAGCGATCTGGGCCAGGACGCCGCGCCAGTCGCGGTCGCCCTCCGGCTGTACCGCTTCCTGCAGCGAATTGAGATGGACAATGAGTCCATCGGCCTCTAGTGCATCCACCGCCCGGCGCGCGAGGTCCAGGCCGTCGGCCTCGCGCAGTTGCGCGGCGCCGATATTGGCCAGCAAGGGAACGTCTGGGGCCAGGCGGCGCAACGCGCGCGTCAGCCCCTGGGAGTTGCGGGATTGCAGGCTCACGCGCTGCGAACCGACGCACATGGCGATCCCCAAGGCTTGCGCTGCCTCGCTCAGATGCCGGTTGATGGCCTCGGCGCGTGGCATGCCCCCAGTCATGGAGCTGATCAGCAGAGGCGCGCGCATGGTCTTGCCCAGCAGCGAGGCGCTCAGGTCGATCTGCGTCAGATCCAACTCGGGCAATGCGCAGTGTTCGAAACGGATGTACTCCCAGCCGGCGGCCTTGGCCCGTGCCGTTCGCCGATTTAGCACTATGTCCAGATGGTCGTCCTTGCGCCGGCTCAACTTGGTGTCGCTGATGCTCGCTCCATCCGCGTCATCGGGCGACGGCGTTGCGTCGGGTCGGACCGACGGCAGCGCGCGCACGCCGCCGTTTTCCGCTCGTTCAGGCCGGCGCACGCTGGGCTGCCCCCGCAGGGTCGCTGCGGTAGCGACTGTTTGAGGTCTGGTAGTACTGCACGCGGATGGCCGCCATGGCTTCGATCAGCGGTCCCCACGGCCGGGGAAAGCGTTCTTGCGCCATCACCCGGTGCAGCATGCGTGTGTGGCCGGCCAGCTCGTCCTTGAGGAACTCCACGACAGGCATGGCCGGATAGCGCTGCAGCAGCAGGATCGCCGCGTTGTTGGCCTCGCCGGCCGACCTATCCTTTTCGCGTCCATGCAGATCGTTCTGCAAGCGCCCTATTGCGGATATGAGCCGCAGGGCCTGGCGAAACGCCGGACGCGCGCGCAAGGTCGCCATGTCCAGCCCCCACAGCAACGACAGGCAACAGAACACGTTCGTGTAGGCGATCGAATCCACGCCGTTCTGCAAGTACTCGGCGAAGGACCAGCGCTCCTCCCCTGCCGCCTGCGCGTGTCCGGCGCGCAGCGCCGCGCAGTAGCACTGGGTATCCTCGAGAAGCTGGGCATAGTCGCGACGATCGTAGGCGAGCGCGGCGAGCGAAGCGCGCAGCACAGCACAGCCCTCGAATCCTGGTAGCGCGCACGCCACGCCCTGCCCCAGCGCCTGCTCCACCGCGGCGAGCTGCTCCGGCGCGATCAGGTCAAGGTCGTTGCAATCGTCCAGCCAGAACAGCAGCGCCAGTTCGCGATAGAACGCCACGATCAGCGTTTCGTCCAGCGGATCGCGGCCGGTGCGGGCGCTGGTGTCGCGCAGGCTCGGCTGGATGCGCTGCAGGATGTACTGGCCGCCCCGGACTGCTTCCACGGCATGCTCGTCGGCGAACCCGGTCAGGGAACGCCCCCACTCTAGCACCTGCTGCTGCGCGCGATCGGTCGGGATCATGGCCCGGCTCCTGCTCCCTCGGCCGAGACGCGCCGCCCCCAACGAAGCGCCAGCCACAACCCGGCGAGTTCGGCCACGCGCACCACCCGGGTGGGGCAATACAGTTCCTTGCCGATCCACAGCGGCGTCTGGGGCAGTGAATGCGCCGCGTGGCGGGCGAGCATCCACTTCAGCGCCCGCGCCACCGCCTGCGCGATGCCCCGGCGCCGGGTCGGCTCTTCGCTCCCGTCCATCACGTGCAACGCGAACAGCGCATAGGCGGTTTCCTCGAATGTGGACGCGCGACCAGCGCCCCAGCCGCCGTCGTCGCGCTGCGCCTTCAGCAGCCCCGCCAGCGCGCGCTCGTCGCGCCACTGGGGGTTGCCTTGCGCGAGCGCAGCGACCGCATGCGCGGTTGGATACAGCCACGAAACGTGCCATTTTTCGTTGTCCCATAGACCGTGCGGGTTGCGATTGGCCTCGACGTAGGCGCAGGTGCCGGCGGCCGGCTTTCCCAACATTCGCAACGCATGCAGGGCATGGATGTTGGTCGACACCGAGGCATTGCGCTCGCCGGGGAAGGTGACGAACAGCTCGCCGACTTCGAAATGGCGCAACGCATCGCCCCCCGGGTCGCGGCCTGCAAGGCGAAGGACGCATATCGCAACGGCGGTGTCATCCGCATCGGCCGCGAAGTGCAAGGCCGGGCCCAGACCACGTACGCCCAGGCGGGCGTGGAGCTGCGCGACGATCACTTGCACTGCCTCGGCGAGCGCGGGATGTGCGAACAGGCCGGCCAGATGCAGGGTGTACAGCGACCAGCATGGCTCGAACACATTGATCGGCCAGACATTGGGAACGACACCTTCGATGCCGGTGCGCGTCGCCTGCGATGCCGCCTGCAGATACCCGTCGGCGCGCCCTACCTGCGGCGTTCTTCCCTGTGTCACGGCTTGCGCACGCCACGCGGCGGTGGCCGCCGGACTGATGCCGATGCTGCCGTCGTCGTCCGGGCATGCGGTGGCCGGCGACGTCCCCCAGGCTTCCCAGGAGTGCAGCAACGGATGGCCGCTCGGCAACGTCGCCACAGCCCCCAGCTTGACCAGGCGTGCTTGCCGCAACGGCAACAGCGCCGGGTGGCGCGGAAACGCCAAGCCGCCCAGCAAGGATGCGGCCTGCCCGCACAACTGCGGCAGGATCAGCTCCGCGCCGATGGACGCGTCTTCCGGCACCGCATGCGCGTAGGGATCGGGCTGGCGCTCGAGGAACCGGGTTGCAGCCTGGACTGCGTCGGCAGCGCCGGGAAGAGGGTCGGCACGCTGCAATGCCAGCAACGCCGCCCACGTGGGCGCATGGCGAAACAGCGGGAAGTCCGCACTTCCCCATCCGCCATCGGCCTGTTGCTGCGCGATGAGCCACGCGTATGCGTCCTGCCGACCCGTGACGTTGCCGTGGAACTGCAGAGCTCGCGCCGTGTCGTAGACGGACGGACCGACGCTGCCGCCGTCGCTCATCTCGCTCAGCAGGTGGCGCATTTCGGAAAGGATCTGTTCGGACAGCGCGTTCACGCGGGATGTTCCTTCTGATGAGAACAGAAACGGGCAGACGTCGCGCACGTCGCCGCCGACACGGACACAGTGCAGCATGCAGCGCCCGCCGGCCGATCGCACCAGCACAGGGGCGAGTCCTTACGGATGGGCGCGCTCATGCGTATGGCGCGGACAGATAGACGTTGGCCCGCTGCAGCATCTGCGCCAACCCTTCCGCACGCGGCCCCAGAGGGGCGATGGCCTCCCCGGCGTCGTGCAACAAGTACAGGGCGAACTGGCGCGCAGCCTGCAGCCCCATGATTGACGCGCAGGTCGGCTTCTGCGCCGCCGCGTCCTTACCGGGGGTCTTCCCAAGAGTCGCGGTATCCGCCGTCGCGTCGAGAATGTCGTCGGCAACCTGCAACGCCAGGCCATAACAGGCGGTGTAGCGATCGAGCGCACTGTACAGCGCAGCGTGCGCGGCATCCTCCGCGATGGAGTATAGCGCGCCCATGCGAACCGACGCGCGCACTAGCGCTCCGGTTTTCATCCGGTGCATCGCCAGGATCTTGTCCAGCCCGGCGTGCTTTCCGACCAGCGACAGATCCATGGCCTGCCCGCCTGCGGCACCCTCGGCGGACACCGCATGCGCCAGTTCGCGCACGAGCGCTATACGATTGTCGCCCGGCGCATCCAGGCTCGCCAGGGTCAGGAAGGCGTGGGCCTGCAGCGCATCGCCGACCAGGATCGCAGTGGCTTCGCCGAACTTTACGTGCACGGTCGGAAGGCCGCGGCGAAGCACGTCGTCGTCCATCGCGGGCAGGTCGTCGTGGACCAGGGTACAGGCGTGCATCATCTCGATGGCGGCGCCGACGTCGTCGAGCATGTGCGCCGGCGTGCCCGCCAGTGCGCCGGCAGCCAGACAGAGCAAGGCTCTGGTGCGCTTCCCGCCATGCAAGGTGGCGTAGCGCATGGCTGCCATCAGCTCTGTCTTACCGTCGTCTTCGGCGCAGAGCAGACGCGCCAGCGCCTGTTCGACCCGCTTTGCGCCGTCCTGCATCCAGATCTCCGGGAGCAGCCCGCCGGATGCGCCACGCGCCTGCGCGCCCAACCCGCCGAATGCGGAAACGCCAGTTCGGTCATCGTGTATTGTGGAACCGGTTTGCATGTTGTTCATGTCCTTGTAGCTGAGACGGCCACGGCGAGCGCAAGTCGTCACACGAGTGCGTGCGCTGAGTGCAGCAATGCCGCGCCCCGCCGGCGCCGCTGCCTTGCCACACAGGGCGTGCGACGGCAGCTCATGAGAAGCCTATGC
The DNA here is from genome assembly GCF_057786095.1 of Mesorhizobium sp. P160219. Classification (NCBI taxonomy): domain Bacteria; kingdom Pseudomonadati; phylum Pseudomonadota; class Alphaproteobacteria; order Hyphomicrobiales; family Phyllobacteriaceae; genus Mesorhizobium; species Mesorhizobium sp. P160219. The sequence goes on along the minus strand of NZ_JBYNWG010000001.1, from coordinate 1,796,166 downwards.
GGATTGCCATGGACGGATGTGCGGTCGGGTAATAGCGCCGGCCTTTTTCGACGTCGCTCAGCAACTGCGGCCGCACCCCGGCCTTGTGCATGATCAGCGCCAAGGCGATGCAGAACTGCACCATTTCCAGCCATACCAGGTGGTAGCCGATGCAGACGTGTGGGCCGGTACCGAACTGCAGCATGTCCACGGGCCGGATCGGTTCTGTGCGTAGCAGCCACCGCGCCAGGCGGAACTGATCAGGCGCCTCGTGCAGCAGCGCCGAGGTCGAGAAATGCAGCAGCGGGATGCATAGGTGGGTGCCCGCGGGAATGCGCCGTTGGCCGAGTTGCAATTCCTGCAGCGCGCGACGCGGCAGGAGCGTGGTCGCCGGATGCAGGCGCAGTGTCTCGCGGAACAGCGCCTCGGCGACCGGACACTGCGCCAGGTCCGCGTGCCGGGTCGGCACCGCGCCCACGCGTTGCGCCTCCTCGACCAGGGCGTCCCACAGCACAGGCTGCCGCGCCAGCTCGATCACGATCCAGGCCATCGTCGAGGCAGTGGTGTCGTGACCGGCAAGCAGCAGCAAGCGAATATTCGCGACCAGGACGTCATCGGAGAGCGGACCGTCGCTGCTGTCAAAAGCGCTCACCATGTCGTTGATGAACCCGGTGCGCGCGGCATGCGCGCGTGCATCGCGGACGAACCGGCGCAACTGCGCGTCGATCCAGTCGCGGGCGGAGCGGCCGCGCCGCAAAGGCAATCCGGGCAGGTCAACCGGTGGCGCGATGATCAACTGCAGCAATTGCCGGTACTTGCGATGCCATCCCGGCAGGTCCTGCGCGGGGATTCCCATGAGGCTGAAGATGAGCTTCAGCATCAGGTCGCCGGTCTCGCGCAGGATCGTTACCTCGCCGCGGGCGCGCCACGCCTGCACCCGCGCGTGGATGACCGGCGCGAACAGGTCGCCGATCCCGGCCTGGCTCAGCCCCTTGGGCAAGAACGCTGCCTTGATGGCATCGCGCGCCTGCCGGTGCGCGCCGCCGTCCAGGGCAACCAACGTTCCGCCAAGCAATTCGGGCGCGATCTCTTCGATCAGCGCCGAGGACACGTCCTTGTGCTTGAGCAGTGAGAAAGCGTCCGGATCCACACAGGTCATCAGATGTCCGGCAGGGCCGAAATCCAGCCAGAAGTGGCTGCCCAGGGTCCGTTCTGCTCGCTGCAGCAGGCGCGGCAGGTCGCAGACAATGGCGGGAAGATGCCCGACCAGGGGGAAAGCGCCAGGCATGACCGGGATGTCGCACCGCAGCCGGTGCCGACGGTTGAGCGGGTTGAGCAGCATGTCCATCAGCAGCGCGCCGCCGCCGCCGATTCGGTGTCGCCGACAGGGCGCGCGGCGCAGCTGTTGCCGCCGTCGGCGTATGTCGGCACATGCGCCAGCATGCCGCCATCGATGCACACGACCTGGCCGGTGATGAACGCAGCATCGGCGGAGAGCAGGAACGCCACGAGTGCGGCCACGTCCTCGGGGCGGCCGACGCGCGGCAGGAGCTGGTGCCGGCGCAGATGCCGTTGCATGCACTCGTCCAGCTTGGCGAGGAGACGCTCGGTCATGATAAGACCCGGCGCAACCGCGTTGCAGCGGATCTGCGCATGACCGTACTGGGTGGCGAGCGAAGCCGAGAGCATGTTCATCGCCGCCTTCGACGCGCCGTAGGACGTCTGCGCCGTGTCACCGCTGAGCCCTTGGCACGATGACATGTTGACGATCGCGCCACCGCCGCGGGCGATCATTCGTGGGATGGCCTGCCGGCAGCAGAGCAGCGTGCCGCGCAGATTGGTCGCCATGGTCTGGTCCCAGACTGCCAGGTCCAGGTCGAGGATCGCGCGGTCGCGCGGGGTCAGATGCATGGCGCTCGCATTGTTCACCAGCAGGTCGACCCCCCCGAAGTGCCGCTCCGCCGCCTCGAACAGCGCTGCCACCGCCTGGTCATCGGCGATATCCATGGCTATGGGCAGCGCGTGGCCTGCATCGGCCGCGATCTGCGCGGTGCAGGCGATGGCCGCCGAGCCATCAATGTCGGCCACCACCACTCTGCCGCCCCCGCGCGCGATGGCGAGAGCGCATGCCTTGCCGATGCCGGCGCCGGCGCCGGTCACCACGGCCACCTTGCCTTCAAACCGTCCCATCGTGCCTCCTGAATTGCATTGTTCTTTCGCGGCATGCCGCGCTCGGCCTGCGCCGGAGAAGGCGCAGGGTCGGCGCTGGCGCGCTCGTCATGGCCGGCGTCGCTTTCGATCACCCGAATGGCGGCGACCGGGCACTGGTTGGCCACAAGCCGCACGGCGGCGTGCAGCGCCTGCGGGACCATCGCCACGCACACTTCGGCCACGCCGTCCGGTTCGCGCTGGCGAAAGGTGCCCGGCAGCGTCAGTACGCACTGCCCGGTAGTTCCGCACAGATCCTGATCGACCACGACGCGCATCTCAGCCCTCCTGCCGATGCAGCCGCACCGGCAGCGCGCGGAACGTCCTAAGGAACGCGGAGGGCTCCCGGGTCGGCTGCTCGGCCAATGCCAGCGTGGGGAAGCGCGCCTGGATCCGCGGCAGGCTCTCGGCCAACTGCACCCGGGCCAGTTGCGCACCAAGGCAGAAGTGGATGCCGTGGCCGAAGGCCAGCATGATCTTCCCGTCGATCGAAATGCCAGGACTGGTGCCGTAGAACCGCACGGGATCGAAGCGGTCCGGATCGGCGAAGGCGTCCGGGTCGCGATTGCCGGCCGCGATCAGAACGCGCACGTCCGCGTTCTTCGGGATCACCACGCCGCCCAGTTCGATGTCGCGCTGGGCGATACGCGGAATGGAGCTGAACATGGCGGGCGCGTCGAAGCGCAGGGCTTCTTCGACGAATGCCTTTACCCCCATGGCATCTCCTTTCAGCCAGTGCCGCTGTTCGGGATACGCCAGCATCGCCAGGACAGCATGGCCGATGGCCGCGGCAGTGGTGGCGAAGCCGCCCAGCAACATGCCCCAGAGCATGCTGATCAATTCCGTATCCGACAGCATCTCGGCATCGCCGTCGTGTGCGCCGACCAGCATTGACACGATGTCGTGGCTGGAATCGGAGCGCTTGCGCTGTATGAGGTCGCCGAAGTAGGCCTGAACCCTGGCGCTGGCCGAGTCCGCCGCGGCGAGCTGGGGATCGCTGGCGTGCGGGCTCAGGCCTTCCAGAATGGCGCTGATGCCGGTGACGAGCCCGAGAATGTCGTCCGGGGGCATGCCGAACAGTTCGCCGAAAACCAGCATGGGCAAGGCCAGCGCGAATTCCTGATGCAGGTCCACTGCCTCCCCGCGCTCCAGTGCGGGCGCCATGCCGTCCAGGCGCGCTGCGACAATGCGAGCGATGGCCGGCCTCAGCTTGTCGATCTGGCCGATGGTGAAATCGCGCGAGATCAGCCGGCGCAGACGCGTATGCGTTGGAGGTTCCTTCATCGCCAAAGTGGACGCCAGCAGACTTAGCGACAGGCTGGTCGCCGCACGCGGGAAATAGCGCGCCAGTTCGCCTGGCGCCGGCCCCCGAAAAGCATCGCCCGTGGCCTTGAGCGCCCAGTAGATGTCGGCGTGGCGGCTCAACAGAAAGAGGCCCGACGCCGCGCGATGTACCGGATCGTGCTCGCGCAACCACCGCATGAATGGGTACGGGTCCTGAATGCACGCTGGCGACGCCAGTTCGGCGAAGGCGTCCCGGCATGCTGCCGTGGTTTCTTGCACGTCCATCTTGGTCACCTGTTGGTTGGCTGATCTGATCGGCGCGCGGCAGTCGCGCGGGCAATTCGAGGACATCGCGATTCCTCGTGGCGTCCGCGCATCACCAGAGCACCGGGAACTCCTCGAACCCGCCAGTGATGATCTCCTTGCGCAACTTCAGTTCTTCGGGCGCCACGGCCAGGCGCAGCGCGGGAAAGCGCTGGAAGATCGAACCGAACACCGCCTTGAGTTCCAGCCTGGCCAGCGCCAAGCCGACGCAGTTGTGGGGTCCGTAGGAGAACGCCAGGTGCGGGTTTTCGTCACGTCCGATGTCGAAGATTTCCGGGTCGTCGAAATAGCGCGGATCGAACGACGTCGCCGGCAGGCCGACCAGCACCTTGCTGTCCGCGGGAACATGCACGCCCGCGAGGGTCACGTCGGTCCTCGGATAGCGCATGATGCCGTCCCAGCCGGCGCCCGGCGGGTACATGCGCAGGATTTCCTCCACGGCCTTGTCCACCAGGGATGGATCGCCCACCAGGCGTTCGCGCTGTTGCGGATGGCGGAACATGGCCAGCAGGCCAAATTCGATCTGTGCCACGGTGCTCTCGTGCCCCGCCACCAGCATGCCTGCCGCCAGGCCGATCGCCTCTTCCTCGGTCGCCTTGCCCTGGTCGACCGCCGCGAGCAGATCCGTCAGCACGTTGTCGCCCGGATCCTGGCGCTTGTCCCGCATCTTGCCGCGAATGTAGGCGCGGAGTTCTTCCCAGGCCAAGCGCGACGCGCTTCGCGGCCCGCTTTCATGCTGGTGCGTCATCACCTCGTCGGACAGCCCTGCAAAAAAGGCGTGATCCTCGTAGAGCACGCCCATCAGCGCGCCAATGACCATCGCAGGAAGCGGAAAGGAGAGGTGGCGCCGCAGATCGGCGGGCTGGGGCTGGGCCGCCAGCGTCTCGAACAACTGCGCGGCGATCGCCTCCACCTGATGCGCGAGCTGCTTCACCCTGCCGTTGCTGAAGGCCGGCGCCACGATCGTGCGTAGCCGCGTATGCTCGCCCCCCTCGTGCGAGACCAGCCATCCTGGCGAACCGAGAATCACCGAATCCGGGGTGAATGCGGCCGGCGGCATTCCCGCGGGCCGGAACGCCGCGTCGGTCAACACCGCCTTGGCCTCGTCATAGCCTGTGACCCACCAGCCTTCGTGCCCGGACGGGAAGCGCACGTGGTGGATCGGACCGTTGGCCCGTAGCGCCAACATCTCGGGCGAGGGCTCAATGTGATCGACGCGCCACATCGGCAGCGTCGGCAAAGGTTGTTCGGACATGCTGGCACTTCACTCTATACCGATGGAAGGGCGGAAGGTGACCGGCGGGTGCTGCGGCAGCGAAGACCTAAGACGGCATGTAGAGGACGTCGTCCGAAGGCAGACCGATTATCAACATCGGCCAACGTGTAACTGTCTAGGCACACCGCGCGGCGAGATGCAGAACTTTATCCTGCACCATCGATTTCAGGATAAACCGGTGTGGTGGGCCTTTGAGCCGCCGCCAGCCAAGATTTCCTGCGCAAGGGTCGACAAGAGCGGCGAGCTGTTGGGTAGGGGCGGTTTCGCCGGGGACCCCATGCCCATAGACGCTATCCGACGCGGATTTGACATTTTGCTTTTCTTTCTTCGCTCCATTCGTGCCATCCACGAAATGAAAGTCGGTTGGCGGCTCCCGGCCCGCAACGAAGAGGCTTCAAAAATCGTGCCAATTTGGCCGACCGAAGAAAAAAATCTGTGGTGCTTCTAGGGGCTTAGCCTAAGGCCAGAGAAGAGCTAGGCGAATAGGCCGGTGTCGCGGGCCAACAAAGGCGACGGAACAGTGTCGGACAGAACGCCTCGGCGACCTTTAGGTCGGGCTTGCGACATTCTGGTCCAGTTTCGAACATAAGAGGGCGGCAAACAGACACGATTGGGGAATTCGATCCTCTCGGGGCCGCTTGCCCAAGAGCCCCCCGCTCATGGTCGCTGCGACAGGCGCATGTTCGCGATAGCCGTGCCGGCGCACCCATGAACGCTAGCTCCACATGTTACGCAATGACTGGAGTGCCCTCCAGCCTCAGGAATGCATCGGCTCGGCTTCCTGTTCGTCTTTGCCCAGCCGGGGCTGAAGGGCCGAATATCCGCACCATACAGCATCGTTGTTGCCTGTGTCACGAGGCGGTTATAGCGCGCGCCCGGCATCTTCTAAGACACGGCCTCCGAGAAGGAGGGGCGGTCCAACAGCCCCTTTATTCCAAATGGCACGCCGCTTGCTGCTCCTGGTTAGAGCACCATCAAATCACGATGAAAGCGACTTGCACCATGCCCGACACGCGAAGCTCCAGACCGTGGCCTGAGGAGACGGTGCCCCTTCCAGCTGAACATCGGGGCATCGTCTCCTCCGGAAGTCCGTTCTGGGTGGACGCTTTGCGCATGGCTGGTCCGATGCCGGCGCGCCAACACGGGCCGCGCGCGCAAATGCGGTTTGCCGGTTCTGTTCAGCATGTGAGTGCCGAAAAGCCTTGTCAAAGGGTCACCCAAGCCAAGGCCGGCGGGTCACTGCCACATATCCACAACACGCTGAACCAGTCCAGTGACTCGGAGTCCTGTGACGCGGGTGTGTTGCATGAAGACATTTCAGGCCCCGATATGCTTGCGATATTGGCTCCTTCCGGCCGCTATCCTTTTTCGAAACGCACGATCGCTAGTGACCGATCCCGCTTCCGGCGCCATAGCCGTGGAAAGCACCGGCTCGACGGTGTCCAGATCGCTCAGATCGATTGCGTTCGGTGGCCAACACACCGCCAAGACGTTCCCATGGTCGGGAGGGAAAAAGGAGGTTGCGAGCGCGAGGCCCTCATTCCGTGCCGGGCATACGAGCCTTTGCCCGGTATTGCGCCAGCCTCTGCCAGAATTCAGCGCAGTCTTCTTTAGGAGCAACTTGATGACAGTTAAAAAGAAAGTTCCCTTCGTCACCTTTCTCACGCGTGTTCACGATAAGTCGGTCGAGGGGCCAAATCCATATCGCTGGGAAGAAAAGACATCTGACGACTACTTTGCCGGCAAGCGCGTCATCCTGTTCTCGCTGCCTGGCGCCTTCACGCCGACCTGCTCGACCTACCAATTGCCCAAGTTCGAAGAGCTCTATGATGAGTTTGAGAAGCAGGGAATTGACGCGATTTACTGCCTCTCAGTCAACGACGCCTTCGTCATGAATGCGTGGGGGAAGTCCTTGGGCCTGAAGCAGGTCGAGCTCATCCCCGATGGCTCAGGCGAGTTCACACGCAAGATGGGCATGCTGGTTGCCAAGGACAATCTCGGATTCGGGATGCGCTCATGGCGCTACGCCGCCCTGATCAACAATGGCGTGGTGGAGCACTGGTTCGAGGAGGAAGGTTTCTCCGACAACTGCGAGGCCGACCCGTATGGCGTCTCATCCCCGCAAAACGTTCTCGAAACGCTGAAAGCCGCCGCATGACCTAGAAAACGTCTCACTGGCGCCATTGCAGGCCCCAAGAGGCTCCTCGACGGGATTATCGCACACACCATGCAATCTTCAGCAAGCCTGTTTCAGCGCCAGAAGCAATCCATCGTCGCATCGCCTCAACTCATTGAGTCGATTCGCTTGCTGCAACTGGCGCATACCGAACTGCATCAGTTCGTGGAGCGGGAAATCGAGAAGAACCCGCTCTTGGAATCTGCGTCAAACGATGGCGGGCCTTTTGACGATGCTTCGATTTCGGGAGCGGATCAGCCTCTCGGCCCTGGTGCAAACGCCGTTGAAGGACTGACCGGGGCAGGGTCGCCTGAACGGCTCGGGCAATGGAAATCACTTCGCAACACGACCAACAACCCGCCGGGCAATGGCCCTTCCCTCGACGAGTTTGCCACACTCGCCGAAACATTGCACGACCATGTCGCTCGTCAGATCGCCCTCACTGCGTTCACACCACAGGAGCGGCTGATCGCTGGCCAGCTTGCCGCCGATCTGGAAGACACTGGCTACCTTCGGGCAAACCTTTTGGAGCTGGCCGAGAGCCTAAATGTCCATGAGGCTGTTGTGGAACGGGTTCTCGGAACCTTGCAACAATTTGATCCACCGGGAGTTTTTGCGCGAAGTCTCAGAGAATGCCTCGAGATTCAGTTGCGCCAGCGAAACCGGCTCGACCCAGCAATGGCAGCTTTGGTTGCCCATCTTGAAATGCTTGCGCGACGCGATTTTGAGGCGCTGAAGCAGCATTGCGGCGTCGATGAAGAAGACCTTCTCGACATGATGCATGAGGTTCGTGCGCTCGATCCAAAGCCTGGGAACAGATTCGAATCCGGTGCCTCTGAATCAATCATACCCGACGTCTGGGTCACACCCTCGCCGCAAGGCGGGTGGCAGATCGAACTTGATCCCGCCACGCTGCCGAAGCTGCTGATCAACCAAACCTACTATGCCGAAGTCACGCGTCAGACTGCCCAAAATTCGAAAGATCAAGCATTTCTCGAAGAATGCTTGCAAAACGCGAACTGGCTAATCCGCAGCCTCGATCAGCGCGCCAAGACGATTGTTAAGGTTGCGGCTGAAATCGTGCGTCAGCAGGATGCCTTTTTGGAACATGGCGTCGCCCACCTGCGGCCTCTCAATCTTAGAACCGTCGCTGACGCGATCGGCGTGCACGAGTCGACGGTAAGCCGGGTGACCTCGAACAAGTACATGCTTACCCCGCGCGGAGTTTTTGAACTGAAGTATTTTTTCACCGTCGCGATCGCGTCCTGCCAAGGCGGCGATGCGCACTCCGCCGAAGCTGTCCGGCATCGGATCAAAGCGATCATTGCCGCAGAATCTCCCGGCGACGTGCTTTCCGACGAGGACATCGCTGTCCGGCTGAAGGAAACCGGCATTGATGTTGCGCGCCGCACCGTCACAAAGTATCGCGAAGCAATGAACATCCCCTCCTCAGTGCAACGCCGCCGGGAAATGCGCTTGTGTTTTTAGATTTGGGTCAAGGCAGCCTACATCACGTTGCATTGCATCAAAGTGGAGACTTCGTTCATGACCCGATCCGCAGCAGGCGTCATGAACGCTGTTCTGCACGACCCAGAAAAGCCTGTCCCACCGTCTGGTCCCGCATGGGGTGCCATCATTTCGCTTTCCTTGGGCACCTTCGGGCTGGTCACGGCAGAGTTTCTGCCTGTCAGCCTGCTCACGCCCCTCGCGCATGATCTCGCTATCAGCGAGGGAGCGGCTGGACAGGCGATGACGGCGACAGCTATCGTCGGGGCGATCTCGGCGCCGACGGTGGCCATTATCACAAAGCGCCTGGACCGCAGGACCGTCATGTGGAGCATGACGCTGCTGCTGATCCTGTCGGACGTTCTGGCGGCCGGCGCGTGGTCGCTGGCGGTTCTCCTGACTGCACGCGTCGTGCTCGGCATAGCGCTCGGAGGCTTCTGGTCGATGTCGGCAGCACTGGCGATGCGGCTCGTTCCAAGCCACCTCCTGCCTCGCGCTATGTCGATCATCCTCACCGGCGTTTCCGTAGCTACCGTCGGCGCAGCTCCAATCGGCGCTTATGTCAGCGATATCTGGGGATGGCGAAGCGCCTTCATGCTCGCCGCAGCCGGCGGTGTCGCTACACTGCTCGTGCAGCTCATAACCATTCCGAGACTGCCTCCGATTGGAGTGACTAGCGTCCGCAGCCTGCTGGATGTGGCAAAGATTCCGATGGTCAAGGTTGCGCTTTTTGTCATCCTGCTGGTCGCTTCCGGCCACTTCGCCGGAATCACCTATATCCGCGCCTTCCTCGAAAAGATTCCCGCGCTTGACGTCGAGACGATCTCGCTTGTGTTGCTTGCTTTTGGCATCGGCGGATTCTTCGGCAATTTGGCCGGCGGGCTTCTGGCCGAGTACAGTCTCAAGGCAGTCGCGGCCCTTGCACCGCTGCTCATAGGGATAGCGGCTGTTTCGCTACTGACGGCGGGAGCATCGGCCTTCGCCTCGGGGATTGCGGTTGGCGCGTGGGGCTTTGCCTTCGGCGCGGTGCCGGTGGGATTACAGACGTGGATGGTGCGGCGGGCCGTTCCCGAGCAGGCCGAAAGCGCCGGTGTGCTGATGGTCGTAGCATTCCAAGTGGCAATCGCAGCCGGCGCGATTTTCGGCGGGCTATTGGTGGAGAATGCGGGGATCGCCAGCGCCATTGCCTACAGCGCTGTTGCCACGTTCGTCGCTGCCCTCATAGTTTTCCTGCTCGGCCCGAAGCGCGGAACTTAGATCGCCTGACAGGAGAGATCTCAGCAGCGCAGCGGGACGAGAGGTCCAATCGCATGCACGGCGCGGCGCGATCCTCCGCTTGCGGGCGATGCCCCGACGGGAGCGACTGGCTCGCCTTCGATAATGCTTTACTCTCTTGACGAATGCTCTGGCGGATCGATCTGTCGTATCGTTCGCATACCATCAGCTTGCCTGGCCACTCACCCTTTGACACGGTGCCTATCCCTCCGGGGCAGCACCGAATGCATTTTCGGCGAGCGTCCTAGCCCTGAACGACCTGATCTTATCCTTGTAGTGCTGGGCGGGTTACGCCCCTTGAACTGAACCCATATTGTGGGCGCACCTGCCGATCCAATTCGCCCTTAATCGTTTCGAAGCGACGTAAACGTACCCGTCATTGGCTGCAACAAAGTTGCATTCTTCGGCGCAATAAGCCTGCTTACTCGAAATGCCCCGCCACCGAGAGGCGGGTCATCCGCGCTCCGCCCGGAGTAGTCGTTCATCCACGCAACATTGCAGAACAAAATAGGCATTTCTCAGCCTCTATGGGACGTCATGATGGATTCAATCGAAGGTTCCTATGTCAGCCGAGTTGGTTAGTTGAACCGTTTTGACGCGAATTCTCATCGAGCCTAATCCAGCTGGTGAATGGTAGATTGTGGCACAACAGCCTTGGCGATTTCACATAGGTGCTTGTGGTGCGTGAGATAGATGACCTGACCTGTGTTCGCCATCTCCCCAAACAATCTAAAAACTTCCTCCGAGCGAATATGGTCAAAGGTTTCCATGATGTCGTCGGCAATGAAGGGAACCGAGGGCCGGAATTGGGCGAACTCGTAATAACCGGCGAGCCTCAGTGCTAGGTAGAGCTGAAAGCGCGCGCCCTTCGAAAGCGCTTCAGCGAGCTTGGATTGCCCGTCGCGCTGCACCGCGATGAGAACCTCCTCGCCTTTGACGGGCTGGGTTGTAAGGCCTGAATACTGCCCACGGGTCATTAGCTTGAATGCGTCTGATGCACGCGCCATCATCCCCGAACGGTGGTTCTCACGGTAGATCCGCAAAGCATTTCCAGCCGACATGATACCAAGTTTCAGCTCAATGTAGCGAACGGCCTTCTCCTCGATTTCCAACAGGGTTGTGCGCCGTTCGGCATCCAGGCGGGCAACCGCGCTGTCACCGCCGATGGCGTCCAACTTGTCTGCCGCGCGGGTCTGTCGGATCAGCTGTTGCTGGATGATTTCATCGAACTGGCGAAGCCGCTGCTCGCCCTCAGCCTTCTCGACCGCGAGGCTGTCGAAATCGATCGCTTCCAGGATCGAGCGTGCCTGGTCGAATCCATCGACTGCGAGTTCCGCCACTACCCGTTCCTCAAGTTCGGCGACGGTAGTGCGCAAGCCGTCGCGCTCACGCAGCAGCTCGTCGCGTTCGACTACCTCGGACAGAGTGGCGACGCCAAAGACGCCCAGCACTTCATTCTTGCGGCGTTCGTGTGCCGAAATCTGGGTGTCGAGGATTTCGCGCGCCTCCTTGAGGCGCTTCAGCTCGTTGCCGAGGCTTGCCTTCGTTTCACGTGTCCGCTCGGCACGCTCCAGGCGCTCGGCAAGGCGGGTGGCCAACTGCTCCGGCTCGCCATCCTTCGTCGGCTCGTCGGCTTCGACCGCAACGGCGATGACCTCGACCAGAAAATTGGCCCTGTCGGCCTCCATCTTGTCGATACGCAGCTGCAGATCCTCCCGTTCCTGCAGGCTTCTTGACAGTTCGGCCAATTGATCGAGCACAGCGCCAACGCCTGACGCGGACAGACCGCTTTCGAGCCACGTTCCCTTGAGCGCTTCGGTAATGCCGGCCAGCCATTCCTCCTCGCGACGCTCCGCCACCCCTACCGCAACCCGTCGGGCAGCTAGATCCTCTTCTTTGGAACTCACCATCCTGAGCGCCTCGGCATACTCGGCGTCCACCTTGCGCTGCCGGTCCAGAAACAGCTCCGCGATGGCCATGATTGCTTCGAGGGGGTCGCCGGGCTCTGATACTATGCCGACACTTTCCAGCGCCGCTCTCATTTCCAAGTGTATCTGCTCGCCTGCGTCAGCGGCTCGCTCGGCTTTCAAGCGAGCAAGTTCGATCTGCTCCCAGGCAGCGAGCGCATCGCTGCGCGCCTCGATCTGATCCTCGATCCTTTCGATCAGGCGCTCAGACGAAGGTTCCAGGGCTTCTCCGAGGAGGTCGCTGGCGGCCACACGGATTTCCAACAATTGGGTATCCGCATCCTTGACGAGCTGTTGGCTTTGGATGCCGTTTCGTGACAGGTTGGCCGTGGCCTCGGCCAGGGCACGCGTCATTGCCCGGATCTCGGCCAGATCCGCCGCGCCGGCCAGCCGGCCTGCGCTGGCAACGTCATCGCGCGTCAGTGCCACGGCGAAATCGTCAGCGGTGTCACCAGTCAACACTGCGCGGTGCGTTGCCCACGCATCATCGCGGAGACGGCGGATGGCGGCAGCCGCTTCATCGTCGACAACGTCGACCGAGGCTCGAAGGGCATCCAATCGTGCGGCGAGCATTGCATGGTGGCCCTCGTATTCGGCGAGGCGTTCGGCAAGTACCGCGGTGTTCCTTGCCAGTACTGTCGCTACTGTCTTCCAGGCGGCAATCTGCCCGGCGCTCGGAACCCCAACGTTGACGAGAGCGAGGGCATCTCCGTTCCATGGACGCAAGCGAGCCAGCGATGCCTTCCATCGGATTGTTCCCGCATCTCCCGCCTCGCGAGCCATCTTGATCTCTGCCTTGTGTCCGCTTGCTCGCGCTTTCGACAAAGCCGAGCCCAGCCTTGCCCTGGCGGGTTCGGGCACCGCCCTTTCCTCGCCGACCCGCTGCCTTGCCACCTGCAACGCATCGAGTGCTGCCGCCGCCTCGTCGCGGGCGGCGCGCGCGCCCGTAGCAATACCGGACCTCTGCTCGACCATAGCGCGAACGACGCCAACTGTGACGGCAGGCAGAAGCAGTGCGGCAGGATCCGGCTCGGAAGACCGGCCCAAGGCGGCAAGGCAGCTTGCCACGGTGTTGTTGAGGATTTGCAGCCCCATCCTGCGAGTGGGCAAGTCAAAGCCAGCCGCGGTATGGCGCACCTTGCCCTCCGCCAGGCTGCGAATGCGTTCGGAAATCGACAGGATCCGTTCGTCCTCGTCGACCGCAGTGACTTTTGCCGACAGCCGCTCGACCTCATCGATGTTTGCGGACAGTCGCGTTCTGAGGCTGGCATCGTCATCGATTAGTTCGGTGACACTTCCCGTCCATGTCCGGGCTGGGGAGGTGATGTCCGGCAGCTGATCCAGCCGGGCAATCTTGCGGCGCATATCCGCCAGCATCGGCGCAGCACGTACGTGACGAGCAATGGTATCCAGCCTGGCCACCAGCACCGCCCGATCGCTGATGGTTCGGCCGTACTGCTGCGATGCATCGAGACGTTCGGCCTCCAGCCCCTCATAGGTCGATGCAAGTGTGTCGATCGCATCCCTGCGCGACTTCACGTCAACAAGGCGCTTCTTCAGCAGCGCCAGTTCGGTGCCATGCGCCTGCTTCCGATACAGCGCGTCTGCTTCGGCCTCGAGGGCGTTCAACGTATCGCTTGCGTTCCCAAGACCGGCGCTGGCCGTGAAGAGGAGCTTGCCGAGGTCGCCCCGCGATTCCAGGATCGATTTTCCGCCGGCTTCCAGCGTCTCGTCATCGAGTGAAAACATAGTCGTGTAAGCGTCACGCGACAGTCCGGCGAGATGCGCCGTGATCGCCACCTCGCTCATCGATTGGCCCGTCGCGTTCAATAGCGAATTAGTACGCTGTTTCGTACGCGTGAACGTGTGCTCGGAGCCGGCCAGTTCCAGAACCCCACCGATGCGCATGGCGCTGTACTCATGCAGGAAGTTGTAGCGGCTCCGTTCCTCGATGCCGAACAGCAAATCTAGATAGGCGGAAAGCGCTGTCGATTTGCCGGCCTCATTCAGGCCAAACACGATATGCAGATCAGGTCCGGATTCCGGTTTGGGTCCGAAGTCGATCGTACCATCGGTGAACTTTCCATAGCGAATGAGGTCAAGGCGCTGCAGCCTCATGACGCTCCACCGGACTTAAGGCGGGAAGTCACCAAGTCTGCGCCCTTGGAAAGCACCTGATCGAGGAACCGTTCCAGCCCGGCTTCGTCCTTCCCAGCAAAATCCCGTCCGTCGGCCGGAAGGTCGGCGACCATCCTTTGGACGAACGCCCTCGCCTCGGCGCGGAAGGTATCCGAGGTGGCATCGGCGCGCATGGATTGCTCGAGTTCGAAAATCGGATCAGCAATATCCTCGGCCGTCTCCGCCCGAGGTGGCGCGAGGTCAAGCTCGAGCTTCTCCACCCACGTATGGCCTAGCTGTTCCGCAGCCTGTTCGGCTTCGGCAAGAAGGAGATCTCTGTCGCGGATCAGCGCCCATAACAATGGTGATGTTCCTGTTAGGCCAACGCGGGCCACAGCATGACGCGACCGGACGGCGGCCCGCATCTCTTCGAGTGCGTTTCGAACACGCGCGACGGCCTCGGACCACTCCACTGCTCCCGTAAGGTCGACGCTGACCCTTTCGAACTGCGCAACGCTGGTCAGCCTTTCCTCGATCTCCACCGAACGGTCGTCTCGCACCGTCACAAGGGTGACTGATTTCTCGCCGGCCTCGTTGATATCCCTCCCCTGCGGTATTCCCGGCATCACCACCGTGCTTGCGCCGGAATGGACTTGGCGAAGATGAATGTGGCCAAGCCCCCAATAGTCGAAACCGTGGGCGTGCAGGTCAGCGATGCTGCAGGGCGCGTAAACGTCGTGACCGGGCGATCCGGCCAGACTGGTATGCATGATGCCAATATTGACGGCTCCTTCGCGAGCAGCCGGATATTTGGGCAGCAGGCTGTCCGGCGCCTTAGGGTTCGCAAAGCTCAAACCATGGAAAACGACGTCCACACCGCCGGCTGTCTGCAATACCGACTGAGCACGACCGCCAAAAATGGTCACGGTGTCAGGAAACACCAGCTGTTTGGAAATCCGCGACAGGGCGTCATGATTGCCGCGGATCTTGAAAACCCTGATGCCGGCCTGGTGCAGGCGTGTCATCTGCGCTGCCAGGAACCGCGCCGTCTTCATCGAGGTTTGATCACCATCGTATAGGTCGCCGGCTATTACCAACGCCTCCACGCGTTCCTCTAGGCAGAGATCCACTATCGAAACGAATGCCTGGCGGCTGGCGTCGCCCACGAGCCCGGCAAGATCGGGATTACGCATCGCGAGCGAACGCAGCGGCGAGTCGAGATGAATATCGGCCGTGTGTACGAATTGAAATGCCATTCGGCCTCCGCCAGCAAAAGAGGTGTTCCGAGCTTCAACAGAGATTGCAACGAGGGCTCTACAATGCCCGGTCACACTTCAGCTAATGCCTCGCTCGCGGACTCGCCGGCCACCAACAAACCGTCTTGGGGCCGCAGCAAGCCCTTGGCAATCAAATCGGCGACCCCAGCTGAAATCAACTGCCGCAATTGTGCACTTGTGGCTTTGAAGCCCAGCATTCTCGCAACGGTTATTGCGATTTCTTCCTCCGTCGCACCGAGGTTGGATTTCACGACTTCCATGGCGCCTTGGGCGACTTCGTCCTGCGCAATCATTTCGGGCTTGCGCAATCCAGCGGACACGACGCCGCTGCGATCCCTGAGACGAACAGGAGCACCTGGCTTGAAGCAGAAGCTGCCTCGACGGGCTACTGCACCACCTCTCTGCGCTAGGCCTACCCCTCGCTCGATTGCATCCTGAATCCTGCCACCGGCCCGCTGCAGACCCCACGCGCCCCGAATACGCGAAACTATTTCGTCGACATGGATTGGTGTTTCTATAGCCACCACCTGCTCGACCAGTCCGGCCATGATTCCGCTGGGCGTCTCGTGGAGTTCGAACGATCCCGGTCGGTTTAGTTCGGCCTCTTCGTAGGCTCGATTGGGTATCTCGGATCCCTTTGTGCTTTCGAGACCGATTTCCGTCACGTTGCCTCTGTCGACCGTAACAACCTGCACGGCTACAGCACGATTTCTCTGGACCCCCAATTCGGCCCGCTCATCGAGCTCTTTTCTCGCAGCCTCAATCGCTAATATGGTTCGCTCCAGCTGCTCGCGTGGCCTCTGAAACCAGTCAGCGTTCCAGATGCGATGGATTATCCAGCCATGGTCTTCCAGAACAGACTGCCGTAGCCGGTCTCGATCTCGGGCCGAGCGCGATGAATGATATTCTGCGCCATCACATTCGATGCCAAGAATATAGCGGCCTGGCCTCTCCGGATCAGCAACCGCGAGATCGATGAAGAAGCCTGCAATGCCAACCTGAGCATGAACCTGGTAACCCTTTCCGATCAGCGCGTTGGCTACCTGCTCTTCAAAGATTGAATCCATTTCGCGAACCGTGGCCTGGGCAAGCGAAATTCGTCCTGTTCTCGCGTAGTGCAAGAAGAGCTTGAAGGCGAAGATGCCTTTCCCTTTGCCACGCTCCAGGTCGATGTCCTCGTCTGTGATGGACGCGAATACTTCGCAGCTGCGCTTGGCGCGGCTTATGAGGACGTTGAGCCGACGCTCGCCGCCTTCCGCACCAAGAGGGCCGAAACGCATGGCCATGTACCCCTGCGCATTCTTGGCATACCCCACTGAGATCATGATCACGTCGCGCTCATCGCCTTGAACATTTTCAAGGCTCTTGACGAAGAATGGCTCGCTGGGGTGCGCGTGAAAGAACTCCTCCGTATCGGGATTTAGTCGCCGCAGCCCTTCGAGTTCATCCTGGATCGCGCGGCGTTGGCTAACCGAAAATGTTGCAACGCCTAGAGTCTCTCGCGGGTTCACCTTCGCATGACGGATGATCGCTTCGGCTACTGCTCTCGCCTCTACCGGATTGGTTCCTGTGCCACCGGAATCGAAGACCCCCTCTGGCACATGATGAAACCGCAACCCCATGCCTGCCTCTTGGGTATAGGGGCTTGGCACGATGAAAAGCCGGTTCTCGTAGAACTGGCTGTTCGATACGGCGATCAGAGATTGGTGACGGCTACGGTAGTGCCAGCGGAGCATACGCTGCGGCAAGCCGCGGGCCGTGAACAGGCCGAGGATGCTTTCGATGTCGGCGACCTGCGCGCCCTCACCCTCGTCATCTTCAGACTGCGAGCCTGTCACCTTGGCGAAGAATGTCGTGGGTGGCAGTTGGCGTTCGTCGCCAACAACGACCACCTGATTGGCCCTGGCGATCGAGCCGAGCGCGTCCACAGGCTGTATCTGAGACGCCTCGTCCATCACAAGAAGATCGAAGGACATCCTGCCGGGCGACAGGAATTGGGCCACCGAAAGCGGGCTCATCATGAACACTGGCTTGAGTGCCTGGATGGCAGGCCCTGCCTTCTGCATCAACTGCCGGATAGGCATGTGGCCCCGTCTGCGCGCCATCTCAGAACGAAGCAGTCCGACTGGTCCAGCTCCGCCGTCTCTTGAAGGAATTTTTCGGTGATGAGCCGTCACAACTTCGATGGCACCGGCCTTGATCCTCTGTCGGTCCAGATCCGCGAAGTCACGTACAGCCCTGGAATGCAATTCCCCGTCGAACCTTGCCAGCTCCGGCTCATCGGTCGCCATCGCTAGAAACATTCGTTCGTAGTAGGCCATATCGAAGACTGATCGCGCCGATCCTGTTGTAATCTGGCCGTTGGCCAGGCCGTCTATCAACTGTCCCAGTCCAGCCTTTCGGGCTGTTTCGGATCGCTCTCCATAGGCAACCCATTTTGAGAGCTGTTCCTGATGATCAAGCCACCCCTCCAGTCGAGAAACAACCTCGACTATCGCGACGTCTGGAAAATCGTCTACTCCAAACAAGGAGGGAGCATCGGCTTTCAAATCCCCTGCAAGCGCCTTCAATTCCCGCGCTGCCGCTTGGGCCGCTTCACGCGCTGAACGCGCCAAGTTTGCGATCTCTTTTCTTTCAGGCAACCGCGCAGCCAAATGCCGGATTGAGCCATTTTCTCTCAGCCAAAGTTCGGCTTGCGCGAGAGCGGCCCAATCGGATCCTCGACCGAGCCACGACGAGCCGAATGCGAACTTGCCAAGGCTTTCCCCGTCCTCGATCTCTTGATCAAGCGCTTGTAGTCTGCCTAGTCGGCGTAGTATCTCCACCCGCTCACTGATCAGATCTGGAACGTCAGTCAGAACCTGTCGTGACGCGTCATCGGCTTGAGCTACAGTGCTTGCCTTCGCTTCCATCATTTGCAGCGAGGCCCGCTCGGCGGAAGCCACGTCACCTTGCAGGGATGACGCAAGGTGGCCTAAATCGTTCCAAAACCCCTCGATAATCGGCTGACCGATGTCGATCACCTTACGAACTCGGACCGCACGCGCGCCCGCTTCAGAGCGCTCCGCCATCCGCCCGGCTATAATTCGCGGTTCCGAGCCAAGTCCCCTCAGCGTGCGCATCCACTCCACTAAGGCCTGGAGTGGTGCCGAAGACGATCTCTCACCGCGCCAATCGGCTCCGAAGGCGGAACCGCCAAAGGCGTCGCCTTCGCGCACTTTTGCTGCGGCCGCTTGGCCCTTCATTAGAATGTCGAGGAGACCCACTATCTCCGCCGCAGGAGCGCTAGGGGCCACCAAAATAGTCCGCACAAGTGCAGTGGCACGACGGTAGTCGCCATTTAATGCTTTCAATATTCCCGTGTGCTCGGCGAGCGCTTGCCGCGCCGCGGCCACGTTGGTACTCCACGCGGCATCAACAACTTTGCCCTGAAGCTCGGCTCTAGCAGTCTCTAGCGTTGCTACGCTGTCGGCAAGGTCACCAGCCTGTTCCAGCCCGGAGTCCCAAACTGTGGCTGCGAATGCCTCAGGGCTCGCATCGGGGGCTGCCGCAACTCTCTCGCCGGTCATCACTAACCTGAGGAGTCCTGCAAGCGTGTCCGGTAAAACCGTAGACCCCAGTTCTTGATTTAGCCGCTCAGCTTCTTCTCTTAAGCGTGGGAGCAACACGGTTAGCTGGCGCGCACGAACGAAACCATCTTTCGGAAAGTCTGAAGGAAGCTTAGCAAGCTCTGTCTCGAGACCTTCAATTGGCGTGTCGATAGCCGTCGCCACCAACTGCTCCGACAGTTCCTCGGATTTGCGGTTGAAATCTGTTCCTGTCCAGAGAAGCGATGCAATGTCCTTTGGACGCTCATCCCAAACCGGCGAGACTAGCGCCTCGGCAGGAAGTCCAGGTGCGGACGCGAGAAGCTCAGCGCGATCTTCTACCTCGCCGCTGTCGCTGAGGATTTGCGGAGGCTTCGCCTCGATCCGCTCAGCAATATCGGCCAGTTTGGCGTGCAGAGCCTTTGCTTGATCCAGCGACGACGCAATGCGTGGGACGAGCCTCTCAATGGTCGTTGGTAGGACGACATCCAGGCCAACTCCCCGCCATGGGTGGTGGAGTGGCAAGCCGATCTCGTTGATCCGCTGAGACACGTCATCGAGAAGTTTGCGACGTTGCGAGACACCGTCATTCGTCCAAGCGGTGGCATCCTCAAGTTCAATATCAACTGTCTTTTGCCCGTTCTGCCTTAGTCGGGTTAGCTGGCCAAGAACCTGGTATGGAGTGAGTTCGGACGTTCCAAATGGAACATGCATCCTTGTAGCATGTGCATTGAGTTTATCCCTAGCCTCCAGCAGGCGTTCAGTAAGGGAAGAAGCAAGCTGTCCGCGAGGCGATCCGAGTTGCCAGGTGCGCCGCAACTCCTCCAGCATCATGCGCTTGTTTGCCTTGTTGCTATGGAGCTCAAGGCAGGCGTCCCCCACCCCCGCAGTGTCAAGCCGTCGCTTTACGACCTCAAGTGCGGCCATTTTTTCCGCAACGAACAACACGGTCTTTCCATCGGCAACGGCCGACCCGATAATGTTTGCGATCGTCTGCGATTTTCCTGTCCCGGGAGGACCTTGGATAACGAGGTCGCGACCCTTTCTTGCATCATGGATCGCCAGCGTCTGAGAACTGTCACTGTCGACGATATGCAACATTTCGGCAGGCGCGATATGCGGATCAATCGCAATGTCGTCCGACATCAGCGGTTCGCGTGTTTCGAAACCATCTGAAAGAAGCGAGCGGATCTTCGGTTGTTCGATAATCTTTGCGCCATCCGGCCAGAGATCCGGATCCAGGTCACGGTACATCAAGAACTTAGCGAACGAGAAGAAGCCGAGCACCATATCATCGGCAAGAACCTGCCAACCCTCTTTGGTCGACACTGCTTCGGCAACGGCTTCGAGATAGGCCGAGACGTCGAAGTCGTCTCCTACTTCAAAACGCGGCAGGGCGAGCTTGTGAATGCGGTCGAGATAGAGTTCCAAGGAGAGGTTTGCGGTAAGATCTTCCGTACGAGCTCGCAGCCGAAACTTTTCTCCAGCGGCCCCTCGCTCCAGCCGTACCGGGACCAAAATGAGAGGAGCCTGACGGATGTTTTCTTTGTTGCTCGGGTCAATCCACTTCAGCATGCCAAGGGCCAGAAAGAGGATATTGACGCCCTGCTCTTCCTCAAGTGTGCGGGCGTCGTGGTAGAGATCAAGGAGCCGGCGCTGCAGCCCCGTTGGGGTCATCCTCGTCTGAAGCTTGGTGTCAGAATGTCGCGCAGATACCCCTCTGTCGTCGAATCCTTCGTCCTCAGGCTGAGCAAGAGCAACGGGGGAATAGTCGATTTCCTCGTCTGGAGGGCTGCTTTCAACCTGGCCTGCCTTCGGCCGATCCGGCTTGCCGGCCAGGAAGGTAAAAGCCTTTCCTTCGCTCACCAGCAATCGATAGATCTCAGACGACCTCTCGTCGACAATATCGATCGTCTTCGCGCTCTTTGAAAACCGTGGCACATTCAAAAGTCGGTTGCGAGCAGAAAGGTCGAGCAATTCCATCCTGGCTCGCTCGAGCTTTTCCCTTAAAGGCAGATCGCTTTGGAAGACCGATTTTTCAACTTCCGACACTCACACCCCCCTGATAGGCTGGACACATAGAGCCTAGACAAGGGCAGTCCGCAACATAAAATGCTGGTTTTTCAACCTCGAATGGCTGCCACCAACACTTCAATCGTTTAGTATTGTGAGCACTGCGGCTTGGTGGAAAAATTGCGGATGTTTGTTTAATGTTCCGGACACTTCGCATCCCCACCTTGATCTCGAGGTTCCCTTTCAGACAAAATGCCATCATACGTGTGGACGAGGTGTTGGCAGCTCTGGCATCCGCCTCGCCGGCCACGACCAACTGGCGCACAAGCCGACTTCTTTTTGAATCGGCCTCCTAATTTCATTCCGAGAAAACTTGTAGGCTCCAGCGCGGAAAGATGGTCGTGTTTACGGAAAAGGTAACTACAAAGTCGTGACTTCGGGCTGATCTGCGAAGGCACCATGGTGGTCAAAGCGCCGAACTACAAGGCAAACCAGCGCCAGCGAAAAAGGCGCCTATGAATGGTGCAGAGGCACGTTACAAATCATGCAGCTTGCGTTTCGCAAAGGATCGGAAATTGAATAACAATCGCTATTCTCATCGTCGCCGCGCGCGACCAAGGCGCGGCGCTGAACCAATCGTCCGCAGACGTTTCTCTCCAGATGTGCGCTTGCCTCTGATCCTGGTGATCGTGGTGGCCTTGGCTGCTTACGCGACCCACTATTTTACAGGCTCGGGTGACCAGTTACGTGGTCTCGATATAGCAAACTCGGCCGGGTCGAGACGGGCGCCGATAGTAGGCATAGCATCGGTGATTGATGGAGACACGATAGAGATCCACGGGCAGCGCGTCCGCTTCAACGGCATCGATGCACCCGAAAGCCGCCAATACTGCAATGACGCTAGCGCACATCAATACCCCTGCGGGCGCCGGGCGGCCGAAGCATTGGCGAATTTCCTTGCGGCTTCGCAGCCTGTCCAATGCACATTTGTTTCATGGGATCGGTACCGTCGCTTCGTCGGTGATTGTCGGCGCGCGGACGGTGTCAGCGCCGCGTCCTGGATGGTCGAACATGGCCAAGCCTTGGACTGGCCCCGCTATAGCCACGGCGCCTATGCGCAACAGCAAACTAATGCTGAAACCGCAAAGGTTGGAATCTGGATTGGGACGTTTGACAACCCTTGGGATTGGCGCGAACAACATGCCGAATCTGCGAGCCCAACCAAAAGCCCCCTTGGGCTTGTCAGCCGTCGCCAAGTAGCACAGAGCTACTCATGCCAACCTCGCCGCTTGTGCACGCAGATTTCATCTTGCGAAGAAGCACGTTGGTATCTCGCCAACTGCTCATGGGGGAGCAAGTTGGATCGAGATAGCGACGGGATTCCGTGCGAAGGCGTTTGCTGACCTGGGCTCACGCTTTGAGCCCATCCCCAACCATCACTCCCTAGTGTGCGCATTTAGCGTTATGAATTGGTGGTCGGAGCTTCGATGCAATTGCGCGAGTGCCGATAGAGCCTGGCAAAAGGGCTGGCTGACGTTTGTCTTGGAAAATTCCACCAGCTCGTTAAGTCCGGACGGGCTAGAAAACCGCAACGCTTCGTAGCGGCATACAGGGATCTGCCGATTGTCTTTGAAGCGCTTGTCAGGCCCGCCGTTTTTGTTTGGGTGAGCCCAGGTGTAGCTCACGATCTCCGCATCAGATGGAACTTTGCCGGTCTCGATAAAATTACTCGGGGCGAATTGGGTCTGCAGATCGGCATATCCGACTACGCCGTATCGGTTTCCGTCCTTCACCAGCACTAGGTCAGGCATGAAGAAGAGCACCTGCCGACCCACATGGATTGAAGGAGGAGTAACGTTGCTGCGTACAACCTTCGGCAAGGAGCTTGTAAGGGTCGTGGGCTTTTTGTCGACCAGCATGCTGGCCCCGGCATTTCGCTTCCAAGCAGTCAGATCCTCTATCTTGCCGCCGGCAGCGACATGCCATCTCCCTGCGCAGCCGGTGAGAGTTTCGAACGCGCCGACAAGTCGCCCGTAGGCGGCCTCCGCGTCTTTTTCCAGATCGTAATAGAGCACGCTCACCCGGCGGTAACTGTCAAACCATTTGCCAATGAGCATACCCGGCACAAAGGCACCGATGCCCAGCACCGGTGCGGCACCTCCGAGCTTGGTCCCCACAAGGAAACCTGCAATCCCGAACAAAACCGCGAGTGCTACGGACAGCCGCGTCTGCGATTGCCTGGCATTGATTTCATCGAGCACATTGGCGAATGTCTCGTCACGCATTTCCACCACATCGCGGGACTCGATTTCTCTCATCACGACGCCGTCAGAGACGTATTCCGGGCGCGAGGATTGTGGACGGGGTTGCGGCGCAGATGGGGTCTGAGAGAGCTGAACTACCTTCTTCGCGCTGGCCTTGCCTAAAGTGCCACGATAGTAGAGCCCACCCACGCCGGCGTGGATGTAGTGACCTCTTGGCCCAGTGCCGATGCGGAGGCCCTTCACGCCAACGGAAGCGCCAACCCCACCGGACGAAAAGTTAAAGCGGAATGGTCCCGCACTGATCGATTTTCGAACGTAAAACCCCATAGCCCAATCCCCCCAACTCAACTGCCGTACCGACTAAGGCGCCAGTCTCTCGTCCCCATTCATGGCTTGGCGCCACCAACCGGCGCCAATTTTGATCGCTGCCTCACCCTAATCTCGATGCGCCTTCGAGCCCGTACATCGCCAATCTGCGCTCCGTCGGTGAGATGATCGCCGGGCAGGATGAGCTGACCACCAGACATCGGCAAAATCGTAAACCCCTTTAATGCGGGCATGTCACTGAGCACACTTGTAACTGAAATCGCGCGGGCCAGCCCAAGACCGGCATTGTCGGCGGGATGGAGTGAGCCGATTTCCACTTTCCCTGACAGGACCGGTTGGAGCCCCTTGTCCATGTTGGAGGATTCGCCCGCCATTGCCTGTTCGTCCGTGTGTCCAATTACCTCAATCACGTCGACACCGTACGAGGTCGCAGTCCCGGCGATGGTCTTCGCAAGATCGCGCAACTTTGTTTTGAAGGCATTCGAAAGCTCTGCGCTTCCGGTATCGAAATTATAGCCATCCAGTTCGCTGAGACTGATGATCGGCGGCCAATCGTGAGGTTTTGCTGCTTGCGTCGGCTCTGCAGCCTCCTTGAGCACATCAGCCAGATCCTGCAGCCCTTTGTCGGTGCCGGCGTAACCAAATTCTCTCAAGACCTTCGCCGCATCTATCATGGCCTTGGTCTGATCAATGCTTATGTCGTTGTCCGCAAGGACTTTCGCGACAGGGGCATTTCGCACGACCTCCTCCAGAGAAATACCTGCTTCCTTGACCGACTTAACAGCATCCTTGGCCAGGACCAGCTCGCGCCATTGTTCGTCGGGAACGGTTCCTCCCCTCGTGGGCTGAAACACCGCTTTTATCTGAGCCAGAAGCCGCTTGTTCTCGGCTTCGAGCCTCTGCACGTTTTCCTTGTTTGATTGAGTGGCTCGCAGTGCCTCATCGGTCTCTTTCTGCTTTTTCGTGATGATAGCACCGGCTGCTAGCAACAGGCAGAACACCAAAAGCAGCATCGTCTCGGCCATGGTCAGGCCCAGTATCAAACCGCGGCCAAAACCCTTGCGCTCGAAGGCGACCGAAGTCCCGCCAGCGTCACTCACCTGCCCCACCAACTGGTTCGCTTAGGCGGTTCCGTTCGTTCGGCGGGAGGCTCGCTTCCCAGAGTTTGGAAAGCGTCTGGTTGGGGCTCAGGCTCGACCCGAATTGGTGCGCTCTCGACGGTGTCATTTGCGGCCAGATCTGCCAGTGGCTGTTCAATCGCGATAGGAGCGTTGAGAGGGGGAACAGGCCTCGGCGCGTGAAGGGTTCTTCCTGCCAAGGTTGCGACAAGGTCTCCGGTGTCCTTGCTTTGCTTTTGCACCACTGCGGCAAGCGCCTGGGTCAAGCGTTGTTGCGCTTGGACGCTCTCCGCTGTTTGCTCTGCGGCTGCCACAGCCTTTTCCACACCTGCGGCCACTTTAGCCACAGCATCAACGATGCCCGCCATGCGGGCTTGCTGTTCCTGCGAAGCCGTCTCTGTTTTGACAGCATACTGAGCGACCGCGCTGCCAAGAAGTTTCACCATCGGCGCCAGATCGTTCTTAAGGACCTCATCAGGGACGACAACCTTCTCCAACTTGGTGGCTACGCTTTCGGCCTGTTCACCCAGTCTGCCAACTGAAGAGGACATTGAGCTGTTGGCTTTGTCGAGCAGATCGGCTGCCGCCTCGACGCGCTGTGCGATCGACGAGAACTGACTTTCGATCTGCCCAAAATTGTGGCTCAAAGCATTGCTGAGCTTTCCCGAGGCCTCTTGAACTGGTCTGATCGATTCCATCGCGATTTTATCCAGGGCCGATCTTATGTGCTCTCCGTTCCGCTCCGCTTGAACGGCGATTTCGGCAAAACCCTCCTCCAACATCTGATTGCTTACGCGGCGAAAGTCAGCGAATTCCCTGGTTACACTTTCCATCTCGGCTCTTACACGCCGCGTCATATCCGCGAGTTCGTGCCTGACCGTCCGTTCGATGTCGGCAGGATCGCGGCGCATCTGATTGTAAAAGATCCGCAAAGCAATGCCCGTGATCGTCGACGTCACCGCGATACCAAAGTTCCTCACGATTGTGTCGGTGGATCCTTCGGAACCAAACTGAAACAGCGATACGCCGAGACTCGTCAACGTAAACAGGAAACCCATGTAGTAGAGATTGTCGCCTGTTTGCTCATCGTGGAGCCGTAGCTTGCCGGTGAAGACGGACGCGGCAAGATAGATGAGCATGAGGCACACCGGTGCGCTCGCCGCCATTATAGGGTCTACGCCCGACAGCTTGGCTATTGCGATGAACACGCAGCCACCCAGGGTTAGCGTCGCAAAGACGAAAAGGGGCAGGCTCGGATGTCCTAAGAACGACTCCCCTCGCTTCTTGGCCATTAGTTTAACCCCTCCAACCCTACCAGCTTCTCAAAATCACCATGATGGCTTTGAACCCACCGGGTCCAGAACTCTGCATGTTCGAAAGAGCCAAATGGCTTCTTCGCCCTATCGACGTAGAGTATCGTAAACCCGACGCCATCGAGCGATGTCCCGTAAGTCCTGTCAGCCGCGCTATCAAGGTACTTCTGATAATCGAGACCCGAACGATATTGTGAGTACAGCGCCGTATGTTCGATCATATCTGACGCGACTATTATTCGCTTAGCGGTCTTCTCTTTCGCCAAACTGCTATCGAATAGCGACAGTTTGATTTTCTGAATTCCGGCCATGATCGGAGATTGGCTCGCGGATTCTCCATTGGGAATCTTGTCGGGAAGGTTCGTCAAAGGGTCCTCGAACGCATCTTCCCATTTCTTCTGCCGCCGAGACGGATTGTTCGTCCAGCTGTCGACCGTCGAGCCGTCGCCCGGATTGCATCCATCAAACATCACAGTCAGGTCGCCGGGCCTCGCGCCCAGCGTCAATATTTTGAGATAGCCGCCAGGCTCGACGCGCCCAATGGTCTTGCGGAATTCATTCTTCAGATCCGCGATGGTTATCGGCGAAATCGGGTCGGTGGCGTCGATCAAGACCGCTGTCAGGCTCACAGGTCCCTTCAGTGGGCAATTCGTGCTGATGTCGATTTGGTCCTTCCCGGATCTCGACCACATCCAAACAAAACCGGCCAGCATCACAGCCGACAGCACGGCCAATCCGGCTGCTGCGACAATTGTGCCGCCACTGCCTTTCTTTCTTCTGCGACCCCGCCTAGCCATTCACGCTATCCGGATGAAGCTTGTCGAGATCGCGGTACTGTTCGATCCCGCGCTCGCATTCCAGCCCGATGAGCCGCACCTGAGCGTTGAGTTCTTCCTGCGCGTCACGAATTGAGGCGCCCAGGTCCTTCTCGCTCCATTCATCGTCGGACGATATCAGGGGTTTTATGCGCTCAAGTTTGTAGGGTGTGGCAAAATGTTTTGGCGCTGGCTCTGTGCGGGCCTGGAAATTGGCCTCCCTGTACTTTGAGAGAAGCTGGTTGCAGGCTCGCTCCAGCTGGTCTTGATGCTGCGCAAAGAGCGTCAGCAGCCTCGACCGATGGTCGATGATCGCTCGATGCTCCCTGCGTCTGCTCCCCAGCCGCTTGACGATGTCCTCCACCTTCTCGTTGTGCTCATCGCGCACCTCTTGCAGAGCCTCGATGAGCTCGCTCTTGCGCTCGATGTAGTCTTCCCGGCGAGCCACCAATCTGTTTTCGACACCCGCATAGCCCGGGTATGGGTCGAGAACGAACCAGCCGTCGATAAACGCAAAGATCGAAAACATGAGACCAATGCCGAACAGAAGCCAGGATTTCACGTCCATAAGGCCAGCCGGATTGGCGAGCATGCTGCGCACGACCTCGACGCCGGCTCCGTCCACAAAGGACCCGCTAACCTCGCGGTAATGCGCAAGCGCTAGGTTTATGGTCAATGCCAAGCCGATATAGGCCACTATCGACAGCGCGCCGATCAACTTCACAAAAAGCGATCTGTGAGTCACCAGGCGTGCACAGAATATTGCGAACAGCAGAGCGGCGCCGATGTTCAAAAACGAGAAAGCGGCGGCTTCGAGGAGCCCGCCAAAGAATCCCTGTTCATTTCCCTTTGCGAGGAAATTTCCGTTCATCGCCGTTTCAATGAGGAACAGGAAGATTAGCAGGGACACTCGGAAACCATGGGCCGCTCCGTGTTGAACCCTCACAGCCCGGACAAGCCCGTGCTTCTGTTTGAACCAGTCGTGTTCTTTCTCCGCATCGTTGAGCGATTTGCGCAATCCGTGAAGTTCGTCCAGGCCCACCGCGATCGAGGCCTTGAAATCGGAAACACTGGCGGCGTTCGCCTGACGGATCAGACCAAACTGCTCTTCAAAGTCGAGGCCAGCCAATCGGCCGGAGAGTAGCTGTAGGCTGTCTTCGAGTGTGTGATGTGCGGCCTTCTTTTCGTCCTCGACCCTCTCGATAACTGTGTGCTCTATATCGTCGAAATTCTTGGCCGTTTTCGGGGGCTGGTTAGCCTCGCCTCGCTGCGTTCCACGACCTTCAAGATCCATTTCGCGATCAATTTTCGCGACATCCAAGCTATTGAACAATTGGGTGCTGGCGCGGAAATCGTGATTTGCCTCTAGTAGAGACTCCCGCAGTTTATTTAGCTTTTCGAATTTTATTCCCACAGCACCGCACCCATTTTTGTACCTCTGCCCGCACAAATGGCTTCTATGCACAGTAGAAGCAAAGGGCAACTGCGTCTTCGCAACTTTGCGGTCCACTGCTCACGAGACGATCGTCTGATGTAAAAATGACAACGATAGCTGCCGTGGCAAGCGGACTTGGGCCAATGAATAGGCCAGGCAGCATACTCTTCTCCGCCGGGCTTTGTGGCTAAGGAACTGAAGATCACGCCAATGAGCTGCTAAAAATCAACTCCAGAGGCGTTCGCGCAGTAGCAGAAGCGCGCGCCCTCGGCGCGCACCACGCCACCAAAGTAAGCGCCGTCAATCTCGACCTCGCCTTCAAGGGTTTCGTTCTTGGTTTCAGCCGACAGGCTTCGCGCAGCTTGTGAGCCAGCACAAAGGCGGTCTTGTACTGCACGTCCAGATCGCGAGAGAACTGGACCGCCGACATGCCCTTCGCGCCGTTAACAAACAGGCAGATCGCGGCGAGCAGATCGACAAACGACAGCTTGCGCCAAGGCGAACATCGTGCCCTCGTAACCGAGAACTGCGCCCCCGCAAGCGGCGCACTTGAACTTGCGACGGGTCGGAATGTCGTAATGATCCAGGCACCCGCATTTCCGGCAAACAGGCTCGCCTTGAGTCGAAGCCCAGCGAAGGCGCTTGAACGCGTCGTAAGCCTTTTCCTCGCCACCCTTGTAAATCTCTTTCAGAGAAAGGGAGCGGCTTTCGGCGGAAAGGAGGAAGTGTGGGGCTATTGTCATCATATCCGGTTATATGCGGGGCTTGTATCGCCAAATACAGGGGCCTGTACCACCGACTGTGATGATATTTTTTGAGGCGAGGCTATGGCAGGCAAGGACGACCCGCAGACCGTCGAATACGAGACGAAAGCCAAGAACCTTTGTCAGAGTTGAAGCGGAAGGGCGTTACCTATGCCCAACTCGCCGAAAAATTGGCGACTATGGACATTCACGAAACCGAGCGTAATTTGAACAACAAAATAAGCCGGGGGGCTTTAGCGCTGCGTTCTTACTGCAATGCTTAGACGCTATCGGGGCATCCTCATTGCGGCTTTCGGAGTAGTTTTACTCGGGGCGGCCTTACCGCCAGACGAGCGCAAGAGCACTCAGCCCCAACATTTCGAACAGCATCAAGAGACCATAGGCAACCCTGTTGCGGCAAGCCTCCGCCAGTCCAACAGGCAAATGAACCCCCAAGTTACACTAACCCATGCCAAGCAGGTCACGATGATCGCAGTTCCGATCTGTGTGCCCAGTGGAACGCTGCCGACGCTGCCCAACAGTCGGCGAACTGGACCACCATTGGCGCTATCGTGGGTGCTTTCACGCTCGCCGCTGCTATGGCCGCTGCTTACTACGCCAAAGAGGCTGCTAGGCACACCCAGCGCAGCGCCGACATTGCCGAAAAGGCTTTGCTCGATATCGAGCGCCCGTATTTGTTCGTCACCGCCACCAAACCGTTGGTGGGGGTGACGCACGATTGGGCTGACAAGCCCGACAACAAAAGACCAATTCCGGAAGCGGCATTCTCGATCAAGAATTTCGGACGCACTCCTGCCATCATAAACGAGATTCGGGCGAGCCTCCGGCTTTGCAACTTGCCGCCAACTCCGCATTACCATCCCGGAGAAATCAATGACGTTGAACGGGTGCTCGGGGCAGACGATGCTCTTAGCCCTGCAGCTTTTGATCGCGGCGGCCCTATCACAAACAATGTGCTGAATGAGCTTTTCCTGTCCGATACTCACATAGGGGCGGGTTCCCTTCCATATGTATCTGTATGGCGAGATCACTTATACGAGCGTCAACGGGATCACCGACCAATTCGGATTTATCTACCGCTACTCGCCTCCCGGCAATACGTTCCATTTGCAGGACATTCCCGGCTACACCTACCGCCACCGTGACGTGAAGAAACATAAGCAAAACGATGACTTATCGGCCTAGACTTGCTCCGAACGCGTAAAAGCGGCCTCGGGCGGTTGCAAGATCGCTACAATGTTTATTTTTGATATCCGCTCGGTAAGGCGCTTTTCGCTTAAGCAACTAGGCGTTCTCACATTTTTTGTTCAAGAACAAGGCGTTACACAACTTTCCTACGAGGCGAAAGCGCCTTAAGTGTCAACGTTTACATACGCGAAAGTGCCTAAACATCCTGCCTGCTGCGGATGGAAAAACGCTGACTGTAAAAGCCCGCCAACCTTTCGGCGGGCGGGCTTCCACTGCCGGAACTGGAGAGTGTCATGTCGACAGCCCCGACAGGTCGGAAAGGGGTCGCTGGTTAGCGGCGCGAGATCAGCAAGCAGAGCCGGCGCAGCTCACGATCATAGGTATCTTCGTTGCTAAGCACTTCGACGCAGCGCTTCTTCATCCGAGTGACCTGGGCGTTCGACATATCGCCGACAACGCTAGCCAGATTCGGGTTGCTCGAAGCGGTCGGGTTGCTGGGGTTGGCGGCTGGATTGGTTCCAACGCCGACATTTACGTCGGTACCGACCCCGGTGACGACACCGACATTGGCGCGGCCGGTGCCGATGGAAGCAGTCGCTCCGCCAGTGCCGCCGACGGAGGCTGCGGCATTTGCCCCAGAACCGCCTAGGGATACGCTAGCCGAAGCGCCGCTGTTGCCGCCCACATTAGCGCTGGCGCCTCCGCTGCCGACGGATACCCCGCCGACGCCTCCGACATTAATTCCAGCTGCAGTCGCTGGCATGCAAAGAATTACGAGAACACATCCGGCAGTCAGACTGCCCGTAAGAATTTCAAAAATTCTTGCCATAGTACGCCTCCTTGTTGCCCTGCAAAGGATGGGACATTTTTTGGGACCTACGGACCCCATAGTGACGCACTAGAGTTGAAAAACAACTTAACGGCCCGCGAAAGATTCGTTCTTGGATCATTACTTGGTAATTCTCAGGAGTCAGATATAATAAAATTTTACTTTGGCTCCTACGTGATTTTTCCATTTGTCAGATAATATCATTCCCTAAGCACTCCAGGTGCGGTGCAACAATGTTCAGGGATGACCGTCCGGCGGTCAGTAAGCGGCTACTACCGCCGATCGGACATACAACGCTATATTAGCACCTTTTGACGAACCCGACCGGCGGGCCGAGCCAGAATCCCGTCAGCGCAAAACCTGCAAAATCGCTTCCGATGCTCACCATTGACTAGCACGGAGGAAGTTCTGAGCGCCAAACACGGTGACCATCAACCTACGGCCGCTGGTAACTGTCGACGTCGAGCATTTCGCCTGGTTGAAAGCTATGTGGCGCCGAAGCGGAAGAAAACACTGCAGACCCCGTTTCCTAAAATCGTATCAGTTATAAAGGAGCAAACACGCCAGAAGTGAGATGACGCTGCCTAGCAGTTGGTCTGCCGTCAGGCCGGAAAAATAGACGAGATCGAACGCCAGTACAGCCATCGCTCTAGCCACTCATGAATTGGAAAACCTAACGAGCTGGTCACCAAGTCCGGCCTGCTCAAGATCGCGCAACGTGTCCTTCAACTCCTTGCGCTTGTTGCGATTGATGATGCCGGCTTAGGTTGTGGCGGCATCTAACAAACATTCGACTCGCGCCTGCCATGACGACGACCCGCCGAAGCGAGCATCGCGAGCGCACAGTATTCAAATCCCCCAAGGCGTCCGTCGAGATTTGACAACAGACAGATGGCGCGGCGCGAGCTCTGACGCTGTACGACTGACGCAAGCGGCTCTCAATCCTGGGCGTTGTCCTTGGTCCGTGTGAGGCGGCTTTCGCCTTCCTCCGGGCCGAAGCAGCTTTCGAAATCATTGCAGTCCCGGCAACTGGGGGAGCTGCACAGCGAAAAGCCTTCGGCCTCGCAGAGCTTTCGGTAAAAGTATTTTTTCCATTTCATGTTTTGGGTGTTGCCGGCCGCCAGCGTCGGAAAATGCGAGGCGAGCAGGCGGCCGAGGTCGGTTCGATTAAAAAGGCCAAGGTCCTGCCAGAGGTGGTCATTGCGCATGGCACGCCGGGCGATGATCCTGGCGAAGCGGGCGCTCGTCGGGTCACCAGGTCGGGCATGCGCCAGCAGCAGTCCATGCAGAAGTTCTTCCTCCAGATCCGGCTCGGGCTCGCTCCCCTCTTCCAAGGCAAACGCGTTGATAGGAAAAGCAGGGAAACAGCGGGACAGGACATCGCGCAACTCGGCGCGCGAAAGTCCGGTTGCCTCAGTCGCCGTCGCCTCGCCGGCCTCGATCTCCTCGAGCGCACGTGAAAGCACACAGGCAAGCACATGCTTGTCGAACCTTCTCTCCAGCTGCGGCCATTGGCCGGTGCTGAGCCGGGCATAATGTTGGGCAAATATGGTGCGTTCTCCTGGTTTCGCCCTATCAAATCATGCAGAGACCCGGCCTGCCGCAACATGGGTCGGGCAGTTCTTCGGTACGGCATTCCGGGTCGCCTCGCGTCGAGTAGTTCGGCAATTCTCGTCTGGTCCATCGGCTCTGGCGCAAATTCTGTGATTCGAAGAGGTTCGCGAACCCCGGCCCTGCCGTTTGCGCCTCACGGGGAACACTGGCGCCGGAATTTGCCCCGCAGAGTTGGACGTGAACCGTGCGGGACAGAGGTCGCGTGCTGAGTGCGGCCACATGGTTCAAGCCGCCAGACTCACGGTTGAATGCCGTCTCATCCAGAGCGTCAGCGAGTGAGTTCCAGCGCACGTTCAGGACAGGATCGCGCGCCTCGTGATGCAGGCAGTTCCTCCCCTTCCGCAACTTCAATGTCACCAGGCAGGATGTAACCGTCATTATCGAGTTTGAAGATGTCCGGCGCTTGCGCCGCGCATCGCGCGTGGCCCTGGCATTTGGCCTTTTGGACGATGATGCGCATGGCGCTGCCTCCATTGTCTGTGCCCGGGCTCGGGGCGGGCCTAAGACCAGTCCAGGATCAAATTTTCGATCCCGAACACATGGCCGCCAGAAGTTATCGGCGCCGTACCCTGCTTGATCCTGAAAGCCGGGATGCGCGCCAGCCACTCCTCCAGGCCAATGACAATCTCCCGCCGGGCAAGGTGTGAGCCAAGGCAACGGTGGGGACCATAGCCAAACGCTGCGTGGCGGTTGTCCTCCCGCTCCAAATCAATCGTGTTGGGGCATTCGAATTCCGCCGGGTCACGATTGGCAATCATCGTGGCGCAGGAAACATAGTCCCCCTTCCGGATCGGCGCGCCTTCGAAGTCGATATCTTTCGTGGCCACGCGGATCAACTGAATGGGCGGATAGGCCCGCAGCAATTCTTCGGTTGCGAGCGGGATGCGGTCCGGTTCGCTCCGCAGCAATTGCTGATCTTTGAGGTTGCGTGCGAGGTACGCCAAGTCAAAGCCTATAGCTGCTGCGACCGTGTCGAGCCCAGCGACGAAGACAAGCACGCCGATGCCGCGGACTTGGGTGTCAGTCAGCCGGCGGCCCTCGACCTGTGCCTGCACTATAAAGGTCATGAAATCGTCAACCGCCTCGTCGCGGCGCATGGCTGCAAGTTCGTCGATGAATGCCACGATCGTCCGGGCAGCCACAGGTCGTTCCTTATCGTCGCCGTGGAGCAGATCTTTCCCCCAGCCGACGAATGTATCGAGTCGGTCATCAGGCAACCCCAGAAAGCGAAGAAAGGTGCTCACCGCGAAAGGAAAGGCAAAATCCTTCATCACGTCGCAGCTTGTGCGCGACGCGGCGATCCTTTCGATCAGCTCGACCGCCCGTTCGCGGACAGCCGGTTCCAAAGCCAACACCCGCTTTGGCGAAAGCAGCGGATTAAGCAGTGAGCGAAAGACGCCATGGGCCGGTGGATCGAGCTCAAGCGGGATCGTCGGCCAGTTCTCACCCAGTATGGAGGAGAAGATGCTGCGATGGCTGGAAAAAGTCTCTGCGTCCTGCAGCACCTTCCGCTGGTCCGCGGCACGGGTGATGACCCAGGTACCCCGGCCATCTTGCGTGTTGTAGCGGGAGTAAAAGATCGGAGGCCCGTCATGTACGCAAGCGACAGCTGCGTGTGGATCCCCGTTGGGTGTTGGTGGCATCCCTGGCGATGTAAACAGGCTGAAGTCCCTCACCATTTCGGGCGGGACATGATCTGGAACGGGGTTGGTCGCCATTTTGTTTTCTCTACATTGGCGTTCATGGCTCAATTGAGATTGCACCGCTGTTCATAAAGTCGATTTCCAGCATGGGCACGTCTCTTGTCGGGCGCCTTCTAGATCTGATACAGCCCACCTGCACCCGCGGATGAGATGGGTTGCGAAGTCGATCAGAGGGGCATCACCGCCGCGCTCCGGTCATGAAGCAAAGCGGCCGCTTATCCCCGTTAGGGTTGAGGGACTGGTCAATCACCTCTGCCCTGCTGATCAAATTGTCGAAGCAAGTCGCGTGCCGGATAGGGGTAGCCATGGCGCTGCACCAAGCAATGCCAGCCTGCGCTGGGCCCGCCGCTGATGATCACCTGTCCATCATTCTTGTGACAACGTCCGACAACCGACATCCGTGGTCGGTTTTGTCGAGCCCGCGACATCGGGCTGTTCGGCTTCGCTGTTGCTGCACAGCCTGCCGGTCGACGAGCGAGTAGATCGCCCGCACGGCCCGGATTGAGCAACGACGCGATCCAGCGCAAGGATCGGGTGCGGTCCGAGAAGACCCGACGGCGCTTGCGCGAGTATCAAAAAGGTCAAGCCGCGCTTCGGTTCGGCGCTGATGGCGTATGCGTTTTATCGCTCGCAGGCGCTGCAAGGCTTTTCCGGCAGACGGCGATGCACTCGTGCGCACCGGTGCCGACCGGCGACCAGCTTGACTGTATAGATGCGGTCCATTCCGGCGTGCATCACCTGACCATGCGCATGCGCTACGACGGCATCCTTTCCGCTCATGGACCCAGATTTGCTCGCGAGCCGCTGTCGGAACGTGGTGCTGAGTCCTATCGCGGCCAATTCAATCCGAGGACCTGTCGGCAGTCAACACACCCCTGGAGGTCGGACCGGGAACGCGTGGCAGACTCTCGGCCAGAAACCGCCAGTCGCTGCCCTCGCGTTCGCCTTCCTTGCGCGTGCCGAAGAACTGGATGATCATCTTGCCGTCCGCGCCATAGGCTTCAATGGACGTAACGTGACCATCCCTCGTCGGCTTGCGCACGGCCCAGACCTCGCGGATGCGATGGGTCCTAAGATGCAGATGGAAGGTCTCTTCGAGCACATTGATCCGCGGCCCGATCTGCTTGACCGACCTGATCGGGCCGGAATGGATCTGAATGCAACCACGATTGCCGACAAAGCACATGATCGGCATCTCGTCTTCGGCCGCCTGTTGGAACAGGGCGCCAATGGCATCATTGTCGAGTAGCCAGGCGTCATCCTCGTCGGCCATACGCATCGCCTGGCAGCGGCTGAGCTTCAGTGTCTTCAACATATGGTAGAACTGATGCACGTCGCTTAGCCGGCCCCAGTGCTCGCGTAGGTCGTCGACCGTGGTGGCGTGGTCTGGACTCACTGCGTTATCGCGCGCCCCGCTCGCCTCGAGCGATATGATCGGCTCCTGGTCGGGGGATACAAGCTCTGCCGTCAGATCCTGATAGGCCTGCAGGTTCGAGGCGGGCGTGAGATGAGCTTTGTGCATCGCCTCGCCGGTGGCATCAAAGAATTGCAGGCTGCGGGGGATCTCGGCCCCCTCGCGCTTCTCGACGGCGAAGCCATACGCCCACGCTTTCGGGAAGATGCGCAGGTCGATCTCGTCGCCGAGCAGTATGGCATGCTGGTTGCCGGTGACCACTTTGCCGTAGACGCCAATCTTTTGGTGCACGGCACTTTCGTTGCTGGTGACCGCCATTACCTCGCCGACCGCTTCGAGGCCGGTCAGCAGATCATCGACGCGCGGCTCAATGCGCACCGCGCCGTGACCACAATGCGCCGCGACCAACTCGGCTTCCGAAATGCCCAATCGAGCGGCGAGATCATGCTCCCGGATCTTCGGATTGTCTTTGCACGCCCGCCGGATTTCGTCGGGCGACGGTTTCTCGCGTTGGTCCATGCTTACCCCTGTTTCTACGACGTGTGAGGATCATCTGCCCTGCCCGGGAATCTTCAGCCGATAAGGCGCGCCGAAATGCTCGATCCTGATCTGCTGCTGGCCCATGAACAAGGTGTCGCTGGACAGCGTGCGCACGGCGTCGCACCGATGCGAAAATCGGCGAGCAGCCACATGCCGATGGCATCCCATCGAGCCGGTCGGCGGCTACTGGGCGGTGGTGAGCCAGTATGGATGTTGTCGCAATCGGCCAAGCGGGCATTCGGATGCCACGAGCGGCGCTGCTTTGCCAACAACGCGTATCTGACCACGGTCCTGACATGTTACTCCCTTGCTTCGCCCCATCCATCGCGATGGCACCCACGGCATGGTTGTGGATCGGCATGCTCTTGCCGTCTCGCCAAACGGAGCTTCAAAAACCGTGCCAATTGCGCCGAGGCAAGCTCAGAAGAAGTTCTGTCCTTGGTGATGTGAGTTCACCCAAGAACTCAGGCCAACATCCCTCGTGCCGGACCCGACAAACCCGACAGCACGTGTCGATTGGCCGACACCTTATCAGCAATCAAGAGGCACCAGTGCGAGAGATGCCGCGCTGTGTTGAAACGTTTTTTGGCTTTGGCACGGTGCATGCAACGTGATGGGCAAGCAGGTCGCGGACTGAGGAGAATGGAGCCATGATTACGCTCACCGACAACGCTGTTGCCGCCTTCAAGACTGCTCTTTGCCGTGCCAGCGAGCCGGCGGAAGGCTTTCGCATTATGGTCGAGGCCGGCGGCTGCGCAGGCTTCAAATACTTAATGGGCCTGGAGAGCGTGTCGCGCGAGGGCGACGCGATCTCTGACACAGATGGGGTCAAGCTGTTCGTGGACGCGGGCTCCCAACCCCATGTAGCCGGCATGACCGTCGACTTCCTCACCGGGCTCCAATCTTCCGGTTTTGTCTTCGATAACCCCAATGCGCGCGAAAAGTGCGGCTGCGGCAAGTCCTTCAGTTAAACGCCCGAAGCGCCTGTGCGGCCGACAGAGTGATTTTGCGGCAGAGGAGACTTATATGGCCGGCACAACAGATGTCCCCGTCCTAAAAAACAAGACAAGGTCAAAGCCGATCTCGGGACCGCCATTCGCTCCCAGTAGGATTCAAAGAACGTCGCCTCCCGAAGCAGCTCGGTTCCTGGTGGCACCCGAGCTGCTTGCGGACAAATCGCGCCGCTGCGCCAAATTCGGCTCATCGGTAGCGTTATCGCGTTCGGGAGTCCTTACCTGCGGGCTGACCTACGGCCACTGCGAACATGTCCATATCGACGGAGATCCGGTTTACGTCAAACACTCCGGGCGCCTGCGCGCGCTGCCAGTTCAAATGATCATCAACGGCATGCGCCAGAGGCTCAACGAGTTGGTCTAGCGCTCGCGTCATTCTGTTTAACTGAGGATCGCACCTATGAAGCCTGTCTACCTCGACAACAACGCAACCACACGGGTCGATCCTGAGGTCGTGCAAGCGATGTTGCCGTTCTTTAGGGATCAATTCGGCAACCCTTCGTCGGCACACGCTCTTGGCGCCTCAGTCAGTGCGGCGGTGAGAAAGGCGCGGAGGCAGTTGCAAGCTCTGATCGGCGCGGAGTTCGAGGATGAGATCACTTTCACCTCGGGTGGGACAGAAAGCGACAATGCAGCGCTTCTTTCAGCGCTCGAGGCGGCGCCCAACCGAACCGAGATCGTGACGTCCGCGGTCGAGCATCCCGCCGTGCTCACGCTCTGCGCGCATCTTGAGAAGACCCGCCGCTTCAAGGTGCACAGGATCCCGGTGGATTGCCGTGGTCGGCTCGATCTCGACGCCTATATGGCCGCCCTCACCCCACAGGTTGCAATCGTGTCAATAATGTGGGCGAACAACGAGACTGGTGTGATCTTCCCCGTGGCAAGGCTTTCCGAGTTGGCCAAGGAAGTGGGCGCCCTATTCCATACCGATGCTGTGCAGGCGGTCGGCAAGCTTCCGATGGACCTGAAGTCGACCGCAATCGACATGCTGTCGCTCTCCGGCCACAAGCTGCACGGGCCGAAAGGGATCGGTGCGCTTTTCGTAAAACG
Source organism: Mesorhizobium sp. P160219 (assembly GCF_057786095.1). Classification (NCBI taxonomy): domain Bacteria; kingdom Pseudomonadati; phylum Pseudomonadota; class Alphaproteobacteria; order Hyphomicrobiales; family Phyllobacteriaceae; genus Mesorhizobium; species Mesorhizobium sp. P160219. The sequence goes on along the minus strand of NZ_JBYNWG010000001.1, from coordinate 1,757,789 downwards.
TGGCGTCGATTTCCATTCGCTGATCAAGGGGGGTCACCAAGAGCACAACCGGCGTGCTGGCACCGAGAATACGCCCGGCATAGCCGGGCTCGGCACGGCGGCCGAACTCGCCTTGAAATTCATGGACGACGAGACCACACGGGTAAAGTCGCTCCGCGATCGCCTGGAGGGCGGGATCCTCCAGCGCATCCCAAGCACCTGTGTCACTGGTGATCCCTTGCAACGGTTGCCCAACACCGCAAACATCTCCTTCGAACATGTCGAAAGTGATGGAATTCCACTTCTCCTCAGCCGCATTGGCATCGCGTGTTCCTCTGGCTCGGCCTGCACCTCCGGCTCTCTGGAACCAAGCCATGTCCTAAGCGCGATGAAAACGCCACACGCGGCAGTCCGCTTCTCCTTGGCGCGGGACAACAGCGAAGAGGACATCGACCGGGTGCTCGAGGTCATGCCGGGAATCGTGGGGAAGCTGCGCAGCTTTTCCGGTTCTGGGCCGGGTAGTCCGGTCTATGCGTGAGCCGCAGAAGAACAGGCTGCCTGTCATGACCGGTCATGTCTCCCTCAACGATACGACCTTGCGCGATGGCGAGCAGGCGCCGGGCGTCGCCTTCACCACGACGGAAAAGCTGGAGATCGCTGAGTCTCTTGCGGCGGCTGGCGTGACAGAGATCGAGATCGGCACGCCGGTCATGGGCGTCGACGAGATGGAAACAATTCGCGCCGTGGTAGCGCGGCGTCTTCCGGTTCGGCTCATCGCCTGGTGCCGGATGACGTCGTTGGATCTCGATGCAGCGATCGAGAGCGGCGTCCAAGCGGTCAATTTGTCGCTGCCTGCGTCGGACATCCAACTTGCCGCCAAGCTCGGCCTCGACAAGGCGGGAGCGCTCCAGGTCATCGATCATATGGTCAGGCGCGCCGCCGATGCCGGCTTCTTCGTCGCGGTGGGCTGCGAGGATGCCTCGCGGGCCAATCGGGATCATCTCGCCCGCGTCATCGAGACGGCCGCACGCGCCGGCGCAAGCCGCGTGAGGCTGGCCGACACAGTCGGTGTTCTCGACCCGTTTTCGACCTTCGAACTTGTCGCCCAGCTCGTGGTGCAGTCTCCAATCGACCTTGAATTTCATGCGCACAACGATCTCGGACTTGCTGGCGCCAACACGCTGGCGGCGATCCGCGCAGGCGCGCGCCATGCCTCCGTCACCGTCCTGGGGCTCGGCGAGCGTGCGGGCAATGCCGCGCTGGAGGAGGTGGCCGCCGCAATGGCAGTCTTCGACGGCGCAGACACCGGCATTGAGCTGACCGCATTGCCCGGCCTCGCCGCCCAGGTGGCTTGGGCCGCCCGCCGGCAGACCGCAGCCACTAAGCCGGTCGTCGGCGCCGATGTATTCACCCACGAATCCGGCATTCACGTCGCAGGGCTGCTGAAGGACTCGCGTACTTATCAGGGGCTCGATCCGACTCTCGTGGGCCGCTGCCGGCGGATCGTCATCGGCAAGCATTCCGGCGCCACTGCGATTGCCCATGTGCTGAGCGAAAGCGGTCGCGATCTCGACCCGGATCTGGCAGCCGCGATGGTGGCCCGCGTCCGACGCGAGGCGGCCGAGACCAAATCGACCGTCACTGCAACTCGACTGGTCGAGCTCTACGATGGAATGTGCAGCGAGGCATCCCTCATCGAGCTGTGCGGGTCCAAGTCAGCCGTGCGCGAGCGCACAGAGGCCACAGTTTTGCGACCAGGAAGAATGCAATGAATTGTTCCGCTGACAGCCGCCCCATGGATGTCACCGACATCCTCGCACGACTGAAGCGCTTGTCGGCTGCAGAGGAATTCTTCTCAGTCCTAGGCGTCGCCTATGACCCGAAGGTACTGAATGTCTCGCGGCTCCATATCATGAAGCGTGTGGGCCAATACCTCGCCGAAGAAGATTTCTCCGGTCTGCCCGACCAGGTGATTGCCGCGAGGGTGCGCGCGACGCTCGAACGAGCTTACGAGGACTTTGCGATTTCCTCGCCGCTCACGCATCGGATTTTCAAGGTGCTCAAGGACCACGATCCGAACAAACCTGCCGCGCCGGGCCACACCTTTGTTCCGTTCGACTCGGTACTGAAGCGGTTCGGACGGGAATGATCGGCGACAACGGTGCGACGCGACAATGTCGAGCAGCCGCCAAATGCGGTCATCACCACAGCGCCGTCAGAAGCAACCAGCCGAAGTTGTAGGAAAGGGGGAGCGCAAGAGACTTGGCACGAATAATGCGGACAAAGGAGATAACCGCAATGCCGGACCCGGACAGGAGCCTAGAGAAACCGCCAATGCACATCGTAATCTGCATCAAGCAGGTGCCGGACTCGGCACAGATAAGGGTCCATCCGGTCACGAACACGATCATGCGCCAGGGTGTTCCGACCATCATCAACCCTTACGACCTGTTCGCCCTCGAAGAAGCGCTCAGACTGCGCGACGCACATGGCGGCGAAGTCACTGTGCTCACCATGGGTCCGCCCATGGCAGAGGACGCGCTGCGCAAGGCGCTCGGTTACGGCGCCGACCGAGCGGTGCTCTTGACCGACCGCTATTTTGCCGGCTCCGACACGCTGGCAACCTCGTTCGCCCTTTCCCAGGCAATCGCGAAGATTGGCGAGACGTTCGGCACGCCAGACCTCGTCTTCACCGGCAAGCAGACGATCGATGGCGACACCGCCCAGGTCGGGCCCGGCATCGCCAAGCGCCTCGGACTCCTGCAACTGACCTATGTCGCGAAGATCCCTTCTGTCGACCTTGCTGCACGCGAGATCAAGGTCGAGCGCCGTTCCGAAGGCGGCACACAGATGCTGAAGAGCAGGCTCCCTTGCCTCATCACCATGCTGGAAGGCACAAACGAGATCCGCCGGGGCTCGATCCAGGACGCCTTGTGCGCCGCGCGCAGCCAGGTCTTGAAATGGAGCGCGGCCGACGCCGGCATTGAGGATCTCACCAAATGCGGCCTGCGCGGTTCACCGACGGTCGTCAAACGTGTTTTCGCCCCTCCTGCTCGAGCTGAAAAGGCGGCACAAATCGACACCGCCGAGAAGGCCTTGCGCGATGTCGCTGACGAACTCATCACCGCAATCTTCACCCGCCAGCCGGCGCTGGAACATGAGCTCGCCTTTAACGGCGGCGCGTGACGGCAAGGAGCAAAAACGATGTCGACCGCGAACGGAGAAACCCCTCGCCCTGCCGCCGGCCGCGCCGGCATAAAGAAGGAGTTGCCCGCCCATTTCAAGGACTACCGGCACGTTTGGGTTTTCATCGAGCTCGAACGTGGCGAGGTCCATCCGGTATCGTTCGAACTGCTCGGCGAAGGCCGCAACTTAGCAGACAAGCTTCAGGTCCAGCTTGCAGGTGTCGTGCTTGGACCGCCGGGAGAGGCCGTGGGGAACGCCGTTGCCGAAGCATTCGCGTATGGCGCTGACCTTGTCTACATCGCCGAGGCGCCCCTGCTCGCCGACTATCGGAATGAACCTTTCACGAAGGCGTTGACGGATCTGGTCGATACCCACAAACCCGAAATCCTTCTTCTCGGTGCCACCACACTGGGCAGGGATCTTGCCGGCTCCGTGGCGACGACCTTGCAGACGGGGCTCACGGCCGACTGCACCGAACTCGACGTAGATACCGACAGTTCGCTCGCCGCCACGCGTCCGACTTTCGGCGGTTCCTTGTTGTGCACGATCTATACGCTCAATTTCCGCCCGCAGATGGCGACCGTGCGGCCGAGGGTCATGCCCATGCCGCAGCGGACGGATAAACCGGTCGGGCGTGTCATCCGGCACAAGCTTTCGCTTGCCGAGGACGAGATCGCTACCAAAGTCCTCGGCTTCCTGCCGGACAATCAGTCGGCGAAGGCAAACCTTGCCTATGCCGACGTCGTGGTTGCGGGAGGCCTTGGTCTTGGCGCGGCGGAGAACCTGCAGCTTGTGAAGAACCTCGCACGAGCAATCGGCGCCGAGCACGGCTGTTCGCGTCCGTTAGTCCAGAAGAGCTGGATGCCAGCTGATCGGCAGATCGGCCAAACTGGCAAGACGATCCGGCCGAAGCTTTACATAGCGGCCGGGATTTCCGGCGCCGTCCAGCATCGGGTTGGCGTGGAGGGGGCGGATCTCATCGTGGCCATCAACACCGACCCGAACGCGCCGATTTTCGATTTCGCTCACCTCGGAATCGTCACCGACGCGATCCGCTTCCTGCCCGCACTGACGGAAGCCTTCACCCGGCGGCTGTCGCCCCACAGTCGCGATAAGCTTTCGAGCTAAGGGGATGGACATGATCGAGGAAAACTTCGACGCCATTGTTGTTGGGGCAGGCATGTCCGGAAACGCAGCTGCTTACACCATGGCCAGCCATGGCCTGAAGGTGCTGCAGTTGGAGCGGGGTGAATACCCGGGCTCCAAGAATGTCCAGGGTGCCATCATGTACGCGAACATGCTGGAGAAGATCATCCCGGATTTCCGGGATGATGCGCCTCTCGAGCGGCATTTGGTTGAACAGCGGCTTTGGGTGATGGACGACACATCCCATACCGGGATTCACTATAGGTCGGACGACTTCAATGAGGCGAAGCCCAACCGATACACGATCATCCGTGCCCAGTTCGATAAATGGTTTTCGCGTAAGGTGCGCGCGGCCGGCGCGACCGTTCTGTGCGAGACGACCGTGACGGAACTCATCCGTGATGCCAAGGACAGGGTGATCGGCGTCCGCACAGACCGGGCGGGCGGGGCCATCTACGCGGACGTGGTCGTTCTCGCAGAAGGTGTCTGCGGACTGCTTGGCACTCGAGCCGGCCTGCGCGAGATGCCAAAGCCGCAAACCGTGGCCCTCGCCGTCAAGGAAATGCATTTCTTGCCCGAAGAGGTCATTGAGCAGCGGTTCGGCGTAAAGGGCGATGAGGGCTGCGTGATCGAGGCGGTGGGCACGACCTCCCGCAGCATGGCCGGGCTCGGCTTCCTCTATACCAACAAGGAGTCCATCTCACTGGGCATTGGCTGCCTCGTCTCCGATTTTGCCGCGATGGTCGAGAGCCCCTACGTTCTCCTTGATGCCTTGAAGAGCCATCCTTCGATCCGGCCGCTGATCGCCGGCTCGGAAGTGAAAGAATATTCCGCACACCTCATTCCCGAAGGCGGCTACAAGGCTATTCCGCAGCTCTTTGGCGATGGTTGGGTCGTGGTCGGCGATGCCGCGCAACTGAACAACGCGATTCACCGCGAGGGTTCGAACCTCGCCATGACCTCCGGCCGCATTGCGGCTGAGGCAATCGTCGAGGTCAAGAGCCGCAACGGTCCGATGAACAAACGGAATCTCGCCCTTTACAAAGCCATGCTGGACAAGTCCTTCGTGGTCAAGGACCTGAGGAAATACAAAGACATGCCGGCCTTGCTCCACACCAATTCCAGCAATTATTTCACGACTTATCCGCGGTTGATGTCGCAAGCTGCGCAGAACTTCATGCGTGTCGACGGCACGCCGAAGATCGAGAAGGAAAAGGCGACCACGGCGGCCTTCATCAAGGCGCGCTCGCGCTGGGGGCTGGTCAGCGACGCGGTCCGCCTTGCATTGGCGTGGCGCTGAGGGGAGACGATATGACCAGCGCAGCGACGAAGTCACGTGTCGAGGACAAGCTTTACCAGAACCGCTACTTGGTGGATTCCGGCCGCCCGCACATCAAAGTGCGACCGCAACAGAAGCCGAGCGCGAATTTGCTCGCGCTGACCCACGTCTGCCCGGCGAAATGTTATGAGTTGAACGACAAGGGTCAAGTGGAGATCACTGCCGACGGCTGCATGGAGTGCGGCACCTGCCGGATTTTGTGCGAGACGAGTGGTGAGATCGAGTGGAACTATCCACGCGGCGGTTTCGGAATCCTCTTTAAATTCGGATGACCGGCGCACGCACACTTAAGGCGGCGATCATCCAGTACAGCTGAGTCTCGGCCATGCCATTTTTTGCTTTAATCGCCAATAAGTGAAGAGACATTGCATGAATACTGTTCTTGCATAATTCAGCCTCAGATAAAAAATGCAGGTTCACTCTGGACGACAACCGCTGAAGTCGTCTCTATGAGCCACCGGGCCGCAGATCGGGTCGACGAGGCCCTGAACCGCCCATCGAGCATGCCCTAAGCAGATACCCGCTCAGGGACTCTACGATATGTGAAGGTGCTGACCGCCCCGAGCGAGCTGGAGATTACGCTCGCCATACGCCAATTGTCGTGAACGTCCTGCCCACGTTTCTGCAGACGGGTAATTGAGCGATCGTCGTCCTGGACGCTGAAGGAGAGCCGGAGATTGCCGCCACTGCCGGCAATACCCACGCACCTCAATCAGGCACTCGCCGCCTCATATCACAGGCCGTAACAGATCAAGCGAATTGCGGCTGCCGGCCAGTCGCATCGGCGCCTCCGCAGCAAGGTATCTCCTCTTACGGCCGCATCCGAACCATGCCGCTTGTCGCCCGCATCTGACGGCACGTAACCGGCTGATCGACGCGATTGACTAGGCCGGTTGGGTTCTTCCAGGGCGGCTCGTATCCTCGGCCTCACGCCATGGCAAATCGGCTACGCCCTGGGCCGGCATGGTATCAAGGTGAAGAAATTCCAGACGTCGCGATGACGTCAAGCGTAAGCAGCCCGGAGTGGTCTCGCTCACACTCTGCGCGCCCGAGGCTGCTAGCCTCGCGACCCTATTTGCTTGTCCACTGTCGTAAGCCCGACAAAGGTGTGTCGGAGCAATCCGAAGGAATCTGACACGAGAAGCCTATTCGTGAACCGAAACAGCTCTTTGAGCTGGCATAGCTCTTGCGCTTTGAACTGCGACATCACGCAGCAACGGAGCCGTTCATGTCTGCACCGGCAATTTCGCTTGAGAGCCTCAGCACGACATTCGGTGACCAGTTGCTTGGCACCATGAAACCCGGTGGCTGCGCGTCTTCGTCCTGCGGCTCGTCGACAAAGCCCGACGACACGGATCCGGCTGTCTGGGAGAAGATCAAGGATCACCCCTGCTTTTCAGAAGAGGCGCATCACTATTTCGCGCGTATGCACGTCGCGGTCGCGCCGGGCTGCAACATCCAGTGCAACTACTGCAATCGCAAATATGACTGCGCCAACGAAAGCCGGCCTGGGGTAGCCTCTGAAAAGCTGACGCCCGATCAGGCGCTACGCAAGGTGATCGCGGTCGCCAACGAGGTGCCGCAGCTTTCCGTGCTCGGCATCGCCGGACCGGGCGACGCCTGCTACGACTGGAAGAAGACGAAGGCGACCTTCGCCAAGGTCGCCAGGGAAATCCCAGACATCAAGTTTTGCATATCCACGAATGGGCTGGCGCTGCCCGACCATGTCGATGAGCTTGCTGACATGAATGTCGATCACGTGACGATCACGATCAACATGGTCGACCCTGAGGTCGGCGCAAAGATCTATCCTTGGATCTTTCACGATCATCGCCGCTACATCGGCATTGAAGCCACCCGGATCCTGCACCAGCGGCAGATGTTGGGCCTGGAGATGCTGACCGCGCGGGGCATCCTCACCAAAATCAACTCGGTGGTGATCCCGGGCGTGAATGATGAGCATCTGATCGAGGTGAATAGATGGATTAAGGAGCGAGGCGCGTTCCTGCACAACCTTATGCCGCTGATTTCGGACCCGGCCCACGGCACGCACTACGGTCTGAGCGGGCAGCGCGGCCCAAACGCCATGGAGATGAAGGCTCTTCAGGATCGTGTCGAAAACGGCGCCCAGTTGATGCGCCACTGCCGGCAGTGCCGGGCAGATGCCGTGGGCCTGCTCGGAGAAGATCGTGGCCAGGAATTCACAGTCGACCGGATTCCCGGCGAGGTCACCTACGATGCCAGCAAACGCAAGGCCTATCGGGAGCTGGTCGCGGAGGAGCGCCGTGATCACGTCGAGGCTAGGAGAGAAGCGATCGGATTGGTCAAGGCAGCGAGCCCCGGCAAGTCCCTTCTCTTCGCGGTGGCGACCAAGGGCGGCGGCCGCGTCAATGAGCATTTCGGCCATGCGAAGGAATTCCAGGTTTATCAAGCCTCGCTGAAAGGGATCAGCTTCGTCGGGCATCGGAAGGTGGACAAGTATTGCCTTGGCGGCTGGGGCGCAGAAGCCGCCCTCGATGGCGTCATCGCAGCGCTTCAAGGCATAGATATCGTGCTGTGCGCCAAGATTGGAAATTGCCCGCAGGATCAGCTCGCGGAGGCTGGAATCAGAGCCACTGACGCCTGTGCCCATGACTATATCGAGACAGCAATCAGCGCGATTTACATCGCCGCATCTGGGACCCCCACACTCGCGGCGACGGCCTGAGCTGTCTCATTCATTCGGACCAGGAGTTAAAATGGCTTTCAAGATCATCGCATCCCAATGCACCCAATGCGGCGCCTGCGAATTCGAATGTCCTTCCGGCGCGATCAAGTTCAAAGGCGAGAGCTACGTGATCGAGTCACAGAAGTGTACCGAATGCGAGGGGGTCTTCGATGCGCAGCAATGTGCCTCGGTATGTCCGGTGCCGAAGACCTGCGTTCCTGCGTAACGGACATTGGACTGCCGACATGGTTGGGGGCTGCCTACGCAGGACGCCTGGAACGCCTTGTTCGCAATCTCAGCCGCAAGAGAAATCAGGGAACGGACATGTCGCTCGGACGCGAAGAGGAGATCGAAATCCGCAGGCCTCCACGATTCATGCCTGGAGAGCGGGTACGTGCCACTCGCCACATAAAGAATGACGGCACCTATCCTGGCAGGGAGATCAGCGAAAATCTCGTGCGGAAGGGGGACGAGGGATATGTGCGCGACATTGGCACCTTCCTCCAGCAGTTCTTCATCTATGCGGTCGAGTGGATCGACCGTGGCACCGTCGTCGGTATGCGAGCGCGTGAACTGATGAGCCTCGACAAGGCCGAGGCGCCCTGCAGTGCTGAAAGCAATACCAATGAAGGGACGGCCAGATGAAAGTCATGATCCGCAGGACCGATGCTGGTTTGTCGGCGTATGTCCCCAAAAAGGACCTCGAAGAGCCGATCATCAAACTCGAGAAGGAAGAGTTGTGGGGCGGAACGGTCACGCTCAGGAACGGGTGGCGGCTCCTCCTACCCGATCTCCCACATGATACGCGTCTGCCGATCACCGTCGAGGCAAGGAAGATTTCCGAAGAGGGCTGATGCTGCCCCTAGGTGCGTCGCGAGGAAACGAGATGAACACGATCCTGACATCGGGCCACCTCGTCATTGTGCGGGACAGTTTTGCTGAAAAGCTGCTTGACCTGGCGAAGGGAGCGCTCGCCGCCGATGAGGTGATCCCCTATCTCGGTCCGGGTCTTCTTGAGTTGAACTGTGTGGAACCGCCTGTGCCGCATACCCCGGAGGTTGTTGCCGCGGCACTCAATGCACGGGCTCCAGCCCCTTCCAGGATCCGCACCAATATGTGGTCGGTTGCGCAGTTCATCGAACAGCGCCGGCATCGCCGGACGCTTCAAGCTTGGATGACCGACATATTCGCAGCGCCGGTGGGGCCGACCCCCTTCCACGCCTGGCTCGCAAGGCTGCCACTCTCCCTCATCATCGACAGCTGGTATGACAGCGCGATGCGCACGGCTCTGGTAGAGACCGGCCGAACGGACGTCGTTGAGATACAAGGCGTCACGCGCGCGAATGAAATCGGCAACATTTGGACGAAAACCTACGATTTGTCCGGGAGGGAGCTCGACCCCCGATTGGGGGCCAAGACGGTTCTCTATTCACCTCACGGGAGTATTACGCCCGCGCAAAACTTTCTCGTCGCAGATTCCGACTACGTCGAAGTCCTGTCCGAAATTGATATCCAGACACCGATCCCAGACGCTGTGAAGGAACGGCGCATCACCCGTGGATTTTTCTTCGTTGGCTGCCGCTTCAACGATCAGATGCTGCGCACCTACGCCAGACAGATCATGAAGCGCTCCCGCGGTCCCTATTGCACCGTAATGGACGCGGAAACCCTGACCAGAAACGAAGCGCGTTTTCTTGCGGCAAGCGGAATCACGGTGATCGACGTGCCACTAAGTCAAGCGGCGGCTCGGCTAGTGGGAACGGGCACGGCTGCAGGTTGAGGACGGGATTAACAATGGCGGATGCCTTTGATGATGTCTGCTTCGGCTTTCCTCGAAGGCGCAAAATGCAGTCGGGAATACACCCGTGAACAGTGAAGCTGTCAGCGGCGCAACGAACGCACTGAATTCGTTGGCCCATGTTGAAGCGGCGCGCTGGGGCCGGGATTTGAGTACGCTGTTGCGCATCACGCGTATGAATCTGCGCCATCCGTGGCAGGTTGCCCTCGCTATGGGCTCGACGATCATGGCGGCAATCCTCCAGTTGCTCATTCCCCAGCTTCTCGGCCGGGCTGTCGACCAGACCCAGACAGCTATCGGGGGCGGTGTCGCGGGGGCCGCGGCAGGACATGCGCTCTGGGCCCCGGCTCTCCTGCTGCTCGCCGTCAGCGCGCTACGCGGCGTTTTCACGATGGCGCAGAACTATTTTGCCGAAGCCGTCGGGCATCATGTCGCGTACGAATTGCGGCTCGCCTACTACGACAAGATCCAGCGTCTCAGCTTTTCCTTTCACGACCGGGTCCATTCAGGCGATCTGATAACCGCCGGAATGCTCGATCTCGAAGGCGTGCGGATGTATTTTTCCACCGGGCTCATGCGGGTGCTCCTGCTGACGATGCTGATCGGGATTGGCGCTTACATGATGATCTCGACCGATCCCGTGCTCGGCTTGGCCGCGCTCAGCTTCGTGCCTTTTGTCGCTTGGCGCTCATCGACCACACAGCTTAAGCTGCGCGCCACCTGGCTCGACCTCTATGAGCGCCTTTCGGTACTAAGCCGCGTGATGAAGGAAAATCTCGCAGGTATCCGTGTGGTCCGCGCTTTTGCGGCTCAATCCTATGAGATGCTGAAGTTCGACGGCGCTTCCAAGAACGCGCTCGACCTCGCCAACGATCTCGTTGACATCTACGTACCCAACACGTCGGCGATGACCTTGTCCTACTTTTTCGCAATGGGATTGGTGCTTGGGATCGGTGGCAACAAGCTCGTCGCTGGCGAGATCAGCGTCGGAACCATGGCGACCTTCCTGACCTTCATGACCATGCTGCAAATGCCAGTCCGCCAGATCGGTCTCATGGTCAATGCGTTTGCCCGCGCTTCTAGCTGCGGTTCGCGGCTTTTCGGTCTCCTCGATCAGGAGATCACCATCAGGGATGCTCTCGAGGCCAGACCGCTTGAGATAAGTGACGGCACTCTGCGCTTCCACAATGTCTCATTTGCCTACCCCAACGCCGAAAACCGCGCCATTCTGAAGAACCTCAGCTTTGAGGCCCGGAGAGGCGAGACGATCGCTATCGTCGGTCCGCCGGGTTCCGGCAAATCGACGATGGCTCATCTGGTCCCCCGCTTTTACGACGTGACCGGTGGCGCCATCACGTTGGACGGCCAGGACATACGCAATGTCACCCTCGAGAGCCTTCGCAAGGCGGTCGCGGTTGTACAGCAGGATGCGTTCCTATTCACAACAACGATCGAGAACAACATCGCTTATGGCGATCCCTGGGCGAAGAGACAGCGAATTGAACGCGCTGGAGAATTCGCCCAGCTCCACGACTACATCCTCGGGCTCCCGGCAGGGTATGAGACGGTCGTGGGCGAACGCGGCGTTTCTCTCTCTGGCGGCCAGCGCCAGCGTCTCACGATTGCTCGCACCATGATGCTGCGCCCCTCCGTCATCATTTTCGACGACTCGATGGCCGCGATCGATGCCGGCACCGAGCTGCGCATTCGCGCGGCGATGCGGCGCTTCGCAAAGGATCGGGTGACGATCATCATCGCGCACCGGCTGAGTGCGCTTAAGCATGCCGATCAAATCCTTTTTGTCGATAAAGGCGTAATCGTAGAACGCGGCACGCATGAAGAGCTTCTGGCGAAGCGGGGACGCTACAGGGCCCTTTACGATCTCCAGACGCGCCCGGGTGATAGCATTATTAGCCAGGATGGGGGCGCCCGCTGATGGACCAGGGCCGCGGCGAACTCGAAGCCGAACGTGACGATGGGAGACGCCCTCCGCGCGCGGTCGTCGGCTCGCACCGGATCGAGGAGGAGATGTTCGGCCGGGCTTTCGACAAGAGCATCCTCCGTCGCATCTGGGGCTTCGTCCATCCCTACCGGGCAAAGGTAGTTGTCACGATTGTCGCGATGCTGATCTTCACCGGGACGCAGCTTCTCATCCCCTTGATCATCCGCTACGCGATCGACCTCGGCATGAACCCGGCAAGGCCCGATCGCTCAGCCCAGCTTGCGGCCGTCGGCGCGTTCCTTTCGGCGATTTTGGTCAATTTCGCCGCCGGCTACATGCAGGAAGCCTTGGATGGGAAAATGGCCGAAACTGTCCTGTTCGACATCCGCCGCGCCATGTTTGGCCATCTGCAAAAGGTTTCGCTCTCTTTCATGGACAAGACCGAGGTCGGACGCCTGATGTCGCGCCTGCAAGGCGACGTTAACTCCATACAGGAGTTCCTGGAAACCTCGGTATATTCCCTAGGCGATGTTGCGCTTCTCTTCGGCATCGTTTTCGTAATGCTGTGGCTCGACTTTCGCCTCGGCCTCCTGACGCTATCGGTTCTGCCGATCCTGGTGATCGTCCGCATTGTCTGGTTGCCGCGGGCCCGCGACGCCTTCATGGCTGCACACGAAACCAATTCCGTCGTCAATGGCGCGCTGGCCGAAGCCATTCACGGCGTGCGGACCATACAGTCAATGGACCGCCAGCAGGTGAATTTCAGTCTTTTTGACGATCGGGCCCATGCCAACCTCAGGACCCACCTGATCGCTGCCAGATATGCACTGGTCATGGTGCCCATCGTCGATGGCATCACCGGCCTCGCCTTGGCCGCCGTTATTGTGGTCGGCGGCTCGATGGTCATGAATAGCCGTATAGATGTGGGCGTGTTGGTAGCCTACCTATTTTACATCCAGCGCTTCTTTGACCCGATCCGCTCACTCACCCTGCAATATTCGGTCATGCAGCGCGCCATGGCCTCAGGCAAGCGCCTGACCGATGTGCTCGACGTTAAGATCGATGTTAAGGACAAACCCAATGCCGAGGTGCTTTCGCCCGAAATGGACGGCTCGGTCGAGTTTAGGGACGTCACCTTCGGCTACGATCCGAACCGTTCGGTTCTGAAAAATGTCTCGTTCAAGGTCAATCCGGGCGAGACGGTCGCACTAGTCGGACCGAGCGGTTCTGGCAAATCGAGTGCGATGGCCCTGGTCCACCGCTTCTATGATGTTCAGCAGGGTCAGGTGCTGGTCGGCGGACATGATGTACGCGACCTCACCCAGGAATCGCTCGGCCGGCAGGTCGCCATGGTGCTGCAGGAGCCATTCCTGTTCACCGGGACGGTCTTCGAGAACATTCGATACCAGAAGACGGAAGCCACGCGCGACAAGGTGATCGAGGCGGCCAAGGCTGTCGGCGCGCATGACTTCGTCATGAGCCTCGCCGACGGGTATGAGACCCAACTTGGCGAACGCGGCGACAACTTATCTCTCGGCCAGCGCCAGCTTATCAGTTTCGCCCGCGCCCTCGTCGCTGACGCCAAGATCCTCGTGCTCGACGAAGCTACCGCCAATATCGACAGCTACACGGAATTGCAGATTCAGAAGGCTCTGATCAAGCTGCTTGAAGGGCGGACTGGCCTCGTCATCGCCCACCGTCTCGCCACGGTCCGGGGGGCCGACCGCATCATCGTGCTTCAGAATGGCCAAGTTATTGCGACTGGCAACCACGATGAGTTAATAGCCATGGGCGGCCTGTATTCCAAACTCTACTATCTCAACTACGCCTCCTTCGACGACCTTCCCGAACACGATACCACCGTCCAAGCTGGCTCTCAGACCTGACATCTTGGCGGCCTTGTGGTAGTGGCGTTGACTTTCGGGCGTGTCGGCAGACCACTCAGGCCACCGCATCCGGCCAGCAGCCAGCATTCAAGAACGAGCACTCCTCGCAATTCGTGAAGACCGGCTGCGAACGATTTCCTCCAGCATCGTATCCGACCGCGGTGCACCACCATCATCGGGCGAGCTCGCTGGAGGTGTTGGCTGGGCGTCGCAAAGCCGCTCGCGAGCGCGCCCTCAATAGCGCCGTAGCGAGTGACGGCTTTGCCACCGACGGGCCGCTGATGAAGCTGGATTAGTGGGCGCCGCACCGACGCCGCCCCGGGCGAGAAGAACCTCCTGCGGCTGGCTATGGGCAACGACTAGCGCCAGCGCGACGAGCAGACGCGTGCCGGCATCGTGACGCGCTCGGCTACCCTCTCCTTAGGATCGTGCATGTTCACACGATGGCCCAGACGCCAGCCAACGCACAAAGCTGGTATTCTGTGCCGCCTGCTCGTCGTCAGTTTGGCCTCCTCCCGATTGCCCGCCCCACCACGTGCAAGCTCGAGCACATGGTCAGCCAAGTCGAGCCATGATTTCGGATTGAATGGTCCTCGCGGTGTAAAGGGAAGCATCTAGCGGCAGATTTCCAAATGCCATTTGACAAAGCAGGTAGTTGGCACCTGCCTCTTCCAACTGATCTAGCAGAGCTTTTCGCACAAACTCTGCTGATCCTACCACGCACAATTCACTCTCGACTGCCGCATCGAAGGTCAGCGGCAAGTTTGGTGGAGTGGGGATAGCGTTAAGCTCGTAAAGGAATTGGAAGCTCTTGAGCCAGCTTGCGTAAGCAGGTGCCGCGAGCGAATAGGCATGTGTGTCACAACGCCCAATCACGACCATGCGGAGCAATCCGACAAATCTCCCTTGATCCCCCCCGCCTGCGTTGTCCTCTCGATAGGCGCGGAACGCATCAGTAGTTTTGCGAACAGAAGAGGAAGGTCCTACACACGCGATATTTGTTCCATTCGCAGCGGCCCAAGCTGTGGACTCGGGTCGATTGGCAGCGACCCATGTGGGCGGATGTGGACGCTGATGAGGTCTTAGCGTCAAAGGAACGTCATTGAGATCAAAATGGCGGCCTTGATAGCATAGCGTACCGACCTCCCCCGAATTAACAAGTATTTGCATAAGAATTTCGGTGGCTTCGGCATAACGGCCCGGCACCGCGTCCGCACCAATCCCGAAGTAGCCCAATTCGGTCGGGAGAGCACCGCGCCCTATGCCCAGTTCGAGCCTGCCACCGCTCAACTGGTCCAGCATACAGATCTCTTCGAACGCACGCAGCGGATGATAAAGCGCAAGCAGCATCACCAAGGGTCCGAGACGCAAGCGCCGGGTGCGCTGGGCGACGCTCGATAAGAACAGATTCGGCGATGGACCTCTCCCATGGGGAGTACAGTGGTGTTCTGCGAGGTGATAGGCATAGAACCCTAGCTGATCGCACGCCTCTGCTAATATCAGGCGATCTTCGTACTGCCGGCCTATATCGCGGCCATCCTCATCCAAATGATCGAAGATGCCGAAAGCCAGGTTTGAAGGAAAGACGTTTGTCACTCTTTAAGTCCCCGATTTTAAAAGCAGGCTGTTTTCTTGCTGGGATCACCCGCAAGTCGGAAGAGATGTGTGTGATCGCCGATTAGCGTCAGCGTAACGAAGAAGCAGAGCCTGACGCTTCCCTGCCCCTGGAGCTTGGCACCGTTAAGCTTCCAGCAATGTCGCCAGCGGCAGCAAGAAATTCATCCATCTGCTCTTTTGTGCCGATGCTGACGCGGATACAGTGTTCCAAGCCTTTGTCCGGAAAAAACGCGACAAGTATCTTTTGCCTCTCCAATGCTGCTTGCCACCATGAGCCGTCCTGTCCCGCGGGCACACGGGCCAGCAAGAAATTTGCGCGGGAGGGTGTTACGGAAAATCCGAGTTGCGATAGTGCAACTGTCACTCGCTCTCGTTCATCCTTGATGTGCTTGTGGTTGTCTGCGTAGGCGCCGCGATGCGCAAGCACGCTGATACCAACGGCATGCCCGATCACGTTCATGTTGAAGACGTTCTGGATGTTTCGCAGCCTTCCAATAATTTCAGGGTGACCGAAACCGAAACCGACGCGAATGCCGGCGGCGGCATAGCTTTTCGAGAATGACCTCAAGATCAGAAGGTTCGAATACCGGTTGATGAGGCGCAGTCCGTGATCGGGTGCAAAGTCGACGTATGCCTCATCAAGGACAATCAAGCGGTCCGATTGTGCTACGAGGCGTTCGATGTCGCTGATCGGGAGGAATGTTCCGGTCGGATTGTTTGGATTGGCCAACATAATAAACTTGGCGTCTTTTGCCGGACCGGAAAGCAATTCCTCCATTGGCAGGGAATGAGCTTGACATCCGATTTCGAGGAACTCAGCGCCCTGAAGCATGGCAAGTTTGCGGTTGAACGAAAACCCTGGCGACATCATCGCAACCTTGTCGCCGGGTGCGAGAAAAGCTCTGTAGATCAGTCCGAGCAGTTCAGACGACCCGTTGCCAGCGATGACCTGATCCCTGGAGACGCCATATGCGCTGGACGCTGCTTCCCTCAGTCTGAAGTTGTCGTCATCCGGATATAGATACTGGCGCTTGAGGGCCGCCACTGCACTTTGCATTATGATTGGCGGCAACGGAAACGGGTTCTCATTCGTATTCAGCTTGATAAAATTTCCGTCCGGCGCTGGTCCGTTGGACGGCAGAGCATCTAACTGTCGTGTCACTTGCGAAAGAGCCGAAAGCACAGTTTGCAGTTTTGCATCGGACATATTTTACTCCGTTTCAGTCACACAGGGGGCATCCGTATGAGCTCGCAACGAGAGCAACATGGCGGACGAGATTGACGATGGCAGGGTTGCCTTTCACACAATGGTCGCAGCGCCGGCTGAGATGGGAATTCAGCCAGGCTGTCCTCGGTCGAATCGAGTTGACGCGCACGCGGATCTGCATCGCTGCGCGGCGCCAAGGCGCTAAGCGGCTCAGCTCATGCCCAGGGTCATGCTTTCAAAGACGCTTGATCTCGACGCCGTATTTCCTCAGCACGTAGCCAATCTGGCGCGGGGTCAGCCCAAGCAAGCGCGCTGCCTTTGCCTGCACCCAGCCACATCTTTCCATGGCAGCAATGACGCGCTCTATATCGGGCGTCCTCGCGCCAATTGGGTGGGTTGCGCCGGCAAGCGGGCCTGTAGTCGCGGCCGAACTGGCGGCCTCGTCCGGGGGCGTGGCCAAATTCGCTGACTCCGGCAGGATCGGCGGTGGTTGCAGCGCGGCCTTGCCCGATCTGCACTTCCACAGCGCCTCGGCAAAGCATTGGCCTTGGGAGCAGGCAAAGTCGTTTCTCCCGATTGACAGTCCCTCGGCCAGGATCGCTGTCCGGTGCACGCAATTTTCAAGCTCGCGAATGTCTAGACAATTCGCACGATATACAGGATTTTGCCAAAGGGTTCGTGTAGACTTTCCTTGGTGTATCCAACGGCGTCAGCCGGGCAGGATAGGTGAAGTAGGCCCACCCGCGAGCGGGTGTTCCTTCTTCACTGTCCCTTATTCGCACCTGGCGGTGCTCAACGGGAATCCTGCTCTGCGAGGCTGGCCGGCTACCGCCGGCGTAACAGATGAGGGCAAGCGGATGGAAGCTCTAGTCTGATTAAGCATTGGTAACTGTCAGACCAAGTTTACTCATATATACTTTAGATTGATTTAAAACTTCATTTTTAATTTAAAAGGATCTAGGTGAAGATCCTTTTTGATAATCTCATGACCAAAATCCCTTAACGTGAGTTTTCGTTCCACTGAGCGTCAGACCCCTTAATAAGATGATCTTCTTGAGATCGTTTTGGTCTGCGCGTAATCTCTTGCTCTGAAAACGAAAAAACCGCCTTGCAGGGCGGTTTTTCGAAGGTTCTCTGAGCTACCAACTCTTTGAACCGAGGTAACTGGCTTGGAGGAGCGCAGTCACCAAAACTTGTCCTTTCAGTTTAGCCTTAACCGGCGCATGACTTCAAGACTAACTCCTCTAAATCAATTACCAGTGGCTGCTGCCAGTGGTGCTTTTGCATGTCTTTCCGGGTTGGACTCAAGACGATAGTTACCGGATAAGGCGCAGCGGTCGGACTGAACGGGGGGTTCGTGCATACAGTCCAGCTTGGAGCGAACTGCCTACCCGGAACTGAGTGTCAGGCGTGGAATGAGACAAACGCGGCCATAACAGCGGAATGACACCGGTAAACCGAAAGGCAGGAACAGGAGAGCGCACGAGGGAGCCGCCAGGGGGAAACGCCTGGTATCTTTATAGTCCTGTCGGGTTTCGCCACCACTGATTTGAGCGTCAGATTTCGTGATGCTTGTCAGGGGGGCGGAGCCTATGGAAAAACGGCTTTGCCGCGGCCCTCTCACTTCCCTGTTAAGTATCTTCCTGGCATCTTCCAGGAAATCTCCGCCCCGTTCGTAAGCCATTTCCGCTCGCCGCAGTCGAACGACCGAGCGTAGCGAGTCAGTGAGCGAGGAAGCGGAATATATCCTGTATCACATATTCTGCTGACGCACCGGTGCAGCCTTTTTTCTCCTGCCACATGAAGCACTTCACTGACACCCTCATCAGTGCCAACATAGTAAGCCAGTATACACTCCGCTAGCGCTGAGGTACCGGGTCAGAAGAACTCGTCAAGAAGGCGATAGAAGGCGATGCGCTGCGAATCGGGAGCGGCGATACCGTAAAGCACGAGGAAGCGGTCAGCCCATTCGCCGCCAAGCTCTTCAGCAATATCACGGGTAGCCAACGCTATGTCCTGATAGCGGTCCGCCACACCCAGCCGGCCACAGTCGATGAATCCAGAAAAGCGGCCATTTTCCACCATGATATTCGGCAAGCAGGCATCGCCATGGGTCACGACGAGATCCTCGCCGTCGGGCATGCGCGCCTTGAGCCTGGCGAACAGTTCGGCTGGCGCGAGCCCCTGATGCTCTTCGTCCAGATCATCCTGATCGACAAGACCGGCTTCCATCCGAGTACGTGCTCGCTCGATGCGATGTTTCGCTTGGTGGTCGAATGGGCAGGTAGCCGGATCAAGCGTATGCAGCCGCCGCATTGCATCAGCCATGATGGATACTTTCTCGGCAGGAGCAAGGTGAGATGACAGGAGATCCTGCCCCGGCACTTCGCCCAATAGCAGCCAGTCCCTTCCCGCTTCAGTGACAACGTCGAGCACAGCTGCGCAAGGAACGCCCGTCGTGGCCAGCCACGATAGCCGCGCTGCCTCGTCCTGCAGTTCATTCAGGGCACCGGACAGGTCGGTCTTGACAAAAAGAACCGGGCGCCCCTGCGCTGACAGCCGGAACACGGCGGCATCAGAGCAGCCGATTGTCTGTTGTGCCCAGTCATAGCCGAATAGCCTCTCCACCCAAGCGGCCGGAGAACCTGCGTGCAATCCATCTTGTTCAATCATGCGAAACGATCCTCATCCTGTCTCTTGATCAGATCTTGATCCCCTGCGCCATCAGATCCTTGGCGGCAAGAAAGCCATCCAGTTTACTTTGCAGGGCTTCCCAACCTTACCAGAGGGCGCCCCAGCTGGCAATTCCGGTTCGCTTGCTGTGGATCCATCGGCATTTTCTTTTGCGTTTTTATTTGTTAACTGTTAATTGTCCTTGTTCAAGGATGCTGTCTTTGACAACAGATGTTTTCTTGCCTTTGATGTTCAGCAGGAAGCTTGGCGCAAACGTTGATTGTTTGTCTGCGTAGAATCCTCTGTTTGTCATATAGCTTGTAATCACGACATTGTTTCCTTTCGCTTGAGGTACAGCGAAGTGTGAGTAAGTAAAGGTTACATCGTTAGGATCAAGATCCATTTTTAACACAAGGCCAGTTTTGTTCAGCGGCTTGTATGGGCCAGTTAAAGAATTAGAAACATAACCAAGCATGTAAATATCGTTAGACGTAATGCCGTCAATCGTCATTTTTGATCCGCGGGAGTCAGTGAACAGGTACCATTTGCCGTTCATTTTAAAGACGTTCGCGCGTTCAATTTCATCTGTTACTGTGTTAGATGCAATCAGCGGTTTCATCACTTTTTTCAGTGTGTAATCATCGTTTAGCTCAATCATACCGAGAGCGCCGTTTGCTAACTCAGCCGTGCGTTTTTTATCGCTTTGCAGAAGTTTTTGACTTTCTTGACGGAAGAATGATGTGCTTTTGCCATAGTATGCTTTGTTAAATAAAGATTCTTCGCCTTGGTAGCCATCTTCAGTTCCAGTGTTTGCTTCAAATACTAAGTATTTGTGGCCTTTATCTTCTACGTAGTGAGGATCTCTCAGCGTATGGTTGTCGCCTGAGCTGTAGTTGCCTTCATCGATGAACTGCTGTACATTTTGATACGTTTTTCCGTCACCGTCAAAGATTGATTTATAATCCTCTACACCGTTGATGTTCAAAGAGCTGTCTGATGCTGATACGTTAACTTGTGCAGTTGTCAGTGTTTGTTTGCCGTAATGTTTACCGGAGAAATCAGTGTAGAATAAACGGATTTTTCCGTCAGATGTAAATGTGGCTGAACCTGACCATTCTTGTGTTTGGTCTTTTAGGATAGAATCATTTGCATCGAATTTGTCGCTGTCTTTAAAGACGCGGCCAGCGTTTTTCCAGCTGTCAATAGAAGTTTCGCCGACTTTTTGATAGAACATGTAAATCGATGTGTCATCCGCATTTTTAGGATCTCCGGCTAATGCAAAGACGATGTGGTAGCCGTGATAGTTTGCGACAGTGCCGTCAGCGTTTTGTAATGGCCAGCTGTCCCAAACGTCCAGGCCTTTTGCAGAAGAGATATTTTTAATTGTGGACGAATCGAATTCAGGAACTTGATATTTTTCATTTTTTTGCTGTTCAGGGATTTGCAGCATATCATGGCGTGTAATATGGGAAATGCCGTATGTTTCCTTATATGGCTTTTGGTTCGTTTCTTTCGCAAACGCTTGAGTTGCGCCTCCTGCCAGCAGTGCGGTAGTAAAGGTTAATACTGTTGCTTGTTTTGCAAACTTTTTGATGTTCATCGTTCATGTCTCCTTGAGCTCATTGTTTGCCTCCCTGCTGCGGTTTTTCACCGAAGTTCATGCCAGTCCAGCGTTTTTGCAGCAGAAAAGCCGCCGACTTCGGTTTGCGGTCGCGAGTGAAGATCCCTTTCTTGTTACCGCCAACGCGCAATATGCCTTGCGAGGTCGCAAAATCGGCGAAATTCCATACCTGTTCACCGACGACGGCGCTGACGCGATCAAAGACGCGGTGATACATATCCAGCCATGCACACTGATACTCTTCACTCCACATGTCGGTGTACATTGAGTGCAGCCCGGCTAACGTATCCACGCCGTATTCGGTGATGATAATCGGCTGATGCAGTTTCTCCTGCCAGGCCAGAAGTTCTTTTTCCAGTACCTTCTCTGCCGTTTCCAAATCGCCGCTTTGGACATACCATCCGTAATAACGGTTCAGGCACAGCACATCAAAGAGATCGCTGATGGTATCGGTGTGAGCGTCGCAGAACATTACATTGACGCAGGTGATCGGACGCGTCGGGTCGAGTTTACGCGTTGCTTCCGCCAGTGGCGCGAAATATTCCCGTGCACCTTGCGGACGGGTATCCGGTTCGTTGGCAATACTCCACATCACCACGCTTGGGTGGTTTTTGTCACGCGCTATCAGCTCTTTAATCGCCTGTAAGTGCGCTTGCTGAGTTTCCCCGTTGACTGCCTCTTCGCTGTACAGTTCTTTCGGCTTGTTGCCCGCTTCGAAACCAATGCCTAAAGAGAGGTTAAAGCCGACAGCAGCAGTTTCATCAATCACCACGATGCCATGTTCATCTGCCCAGTCGAGCATCTCTTCAGCGTAAGGGTAATGCGAGGTACGGTAGGAGTTGGCCCCAATCCAGTCCATTAATGCGTGGTCGTGCACCATCAGCACGTTATCGAATCCTTTGCCACGCAAGTCCGCATCTTCATGACGACCAAAGCCAGTAAAGTAGAACGGTTTGTGGTTAATCAGGAACTGTTCGCCCTTCACTGCCACTGACCGGATGCCGACGCGAAGCGGGTAGATATCACACTCTGTCTGGCTTTTGGCTGTGACGCACAGTTCATAGAGATAACCTTCACCCGGTTGCCAGAGGTGCGGATTCACCACTTGCAAAGTCCCGCTAGTGCCTTGTCCAGTTGCAACCACCTGTTGATCCGCATCACGCAGTTCAACGCTGACATCACCATTGGCCACCACCTGCCAGTCAACAGACGCGTGGTTACAGTCTTGCGCGACATGCGTCACCACGGTGATATCGTCCACCCAGGTGTTCGGCGTGGTGTAGAGCATTACGCTGCGATGGATTCCGGCATAGTTAAAGAAATCATGGAAGTAAGACTGCTTTTTCTTGCCGTTTTCGTCGGTAATCACCATTCCCGGCGGGATAGTCTGCCAGTTCAGTTCGTTGTTCACACAAACGGTGATACGTACACTTTTCCCGGCAATAACATACGGCGTGACATCGGCTTCAAATGGCGTATAGCCGCCCTGATGCTCCATCACTTCCTGATTATTGACCCACACTTTGCCGTAATGAGTGACCGCATCGAAACGCAGCACGATACGCTGGCCTGCCCAACCTTTCGGTATAAAGACTTCGCGCTGATACCAGACGTTGCCCGCATAATTACGAATATCTGCATCGGCGAACTGATCGTTAAAACTGCCTGGCACAGCAATTGCCCGGCTTTCTTGTAACGCGCTTTCCCACCAACGCTGATCAATTCCACAGTTTTCGCGATCCAGACTGAATGCCCACAGGCCGTCGAGTTTTTTGATTTCACGGGTTGGGGTTTCTACAGGACGGACCATGGTTATACCTCCTTCTTAAAGTGTCCACATCATATAGAAGTTATCCGCTCACAAGTCAAGTAAGTCGACGCTGTCCTCGGTCGAATCGAGTTGACGCGCACGCGGATCTGCATCGCTGCGCGGCGCCAAGGCGCTAAGCGGCTCAGCTCATGCCCAGGGTCATGCTTTCAAAGACGCTTGATCTCGACGCCGTATTTCCTCAGCACGTAGCCAATCTGGCGCGGGGTCAGCCCAAGCAAGCGCGCTGCCTTTGCCTGCACCCAGCCACATCTTTCCATGGCAGCAATGACGCGCTCTATATCGGGCGTCCTCGCGCCAATTGGGTGGGTTGCGCCGGCAAGCGGGCCTGTAGTCGCGGCCGAACTGGCGGCCTCGTCCGGGGGCGTGGCCAAATTCGCTGACTCCGGCAGGATCGGCGGTGGTTGCAGCGCGGCCTTGCCCGATCTGCACTTCCACAGCGCCTCGGCAAAGCATTGGCCTTGGGAGCAGGCAAAGTCGTTTCTCCCGATTGACAGTCCCTCGGCCAGGATCGCTGTCCGGTGCACGCAATTTTCAAGCTCGCGAATGTTGCCGGGAAACTCACATTTCATCAGCACTTCAATCGCACGGGGATCGAAGGTGAGCGTACAGCCGTTCTCGTTGTTGAACTTCTTGAGAAACTCAGCTGCGAGGAGCGGAATATCGCTGCGCCTTTGGCGCAATGCTGGTACCAGCAAGGGAACCACGTTGATGCGGTAGTATAGGTCGGCGCGGAACTCATTCCTTGCAACCGCCTCTTCCAGGTTCCTGTTCGTGGCGGCAATCACGCGAACATCGACCTTGATGGTCTGATTGCTGCCGACGCGCTCAAACTCCTGCTCCTGCAGCACGCGCAGTAGCTTTGCCTGGAACGAGGCCGAGATCTCGCCAATCTCATCCAGAAACAACGTCCCCTTGTCAGCGAGCTCAAAGCGCCCCTTGCGGGAATTGAATGCGCTTGTGAAGGCACCCTTCTCATGACCGAACAATTCGGATTCCAGGACTGTCTCTGGGAGCGCTGCACAATTGAGTTTAACGAAGGGCCGCTTGGCGCGCGGCGACAACTCGTGAATTGCCTTGGCAGCCAGCTCCTTCCCGGTACCGGACTCACCTCGCAACAGAACTGTGGTTTTTGCCTTCGCTACGACCGCGATCTTCTCCAGCAGGGCGCTTATCGCCGGACTGTCACCAATCATCCCCTCGACGTGAACCTTTTTGCGCCGGGGTGCAGGGTGCTTAACATCAGAAAATTTCGTTTGCTGCCGATGTTCCAGCTCCGGCGCTCGCTCGCTGTCGGCCGCGGAGAAGCGATGCAACTTGACTGTCTGTCCCACCATGTTGGCAATCATGGTGAGCAGCCGGACATCATCGTCGAGCCGATAGCTTGACCTGCTTTCCAAAACCCGGTCCAAAGTCAGCGCGCCTATGGCGTTCCCATCAACACGAATGGGAACGCCGATGAACGACACGGCGTCGGAGGCCCCAAGCACTTCGATATCAGTGGCAGTGAAGGTCGGATGCATCGCTATGTCGTCGGCGACGAGCGGCGTGTCGGTCGTGACAATCTGATCGATGGCGTTGCGCGGCAGGCGCGACCGGGAGGGCTCGTTGCCGTTCGTGCCGCAGCCGCTGGCCACTGTGATGTCCAGTCCGCCCTCGGCATCGCAGAGAGCGATGATGCCGTGCCGCATCTGCACAAACGAGTGCAGGAGATCGACTACCTTGGCCAACTTGAGTTCGAGCCGGGCGGCATCGGCGAGTACTTTCGATATTTCGAAGATGCCGGTTAGCGCGCGCTCGTGCAATGCCACATTCGCAGGATTCGTGTCGGGCTTTGGACAACCCTTTATCGCATTCGGCAGCGATATGCCGCAGTCGCGGGCATTCTGTTCTGACTTGCTAATGTTGTGGTGCATGTGATCCTCGATCTCGCGCCATCAAATCTAGGCTGGCGGCATGTGCGCCCGCGACGTCGCGGGCACGCGCGAAAATGCTCCGACGTGAACTCGTGCCGCCGCCGTGTGGTCGAGTGCAAAGCGGGTCTAGCCCTGACGCATCGCTTGGCTACTCCCTCACGAGGCTTGGCCATGTTATTGGCTTGCCCCGGGCAAACACACGTTGTTTTCAAAAGACTGGAGCGAGGCGGCATAGTCAATCGAGCTTTCTTTCATCTGTGAAAGGAAACCTCGCGGTCTATGATAGGATTCATCAGTTCTATCTTTGCGTTGAAGCAGAAATACCTGGGCCGGCCATGCCTTGCCCGAGCGGCTGACCGCGCGGAGTGTAAATGCGGGGCCGTGCCATTCACCAGCGCCCGCGAAGGAGGGGCGGGAGCGATAATAACAGCCAACGGCACTGGTCCGTTGCCGCAAGCGCCATCTTTCTCGAGTTGATCAGGCGGCGGCGATGTCGCGTGTGAAGGCGCGAAGCTGGCGTCGAGTACGACTTCGTAGGCGGTGCTCGCAACTTTATGAATCGCATCGTCGTGGTCAGCACCATCACTGGGGGCCGAAATCGGCACACTCAATGAGCGTATCGAAAAGTCTGAACAGATTACGATGCGACCGCTTGGAAACGGCTGCCCCTGCTGCGGGCGTTGATTTGCAAAATGGGTCGTCCAAAAGGCCGTCCGAATTTATTCTGTGATTGCAGTGGCTGCATGGTCGTAGGCTGTCTAGAAACGAGCGCTTCCGAACAGGGGTAAGTTAGCCTGTCATCTGGACGGCGGTAGTGTGCTGAGAGTTCTGCAAATTCGCTGAGAGAGGGCGGTCATGGCAGGCTGGTGATGTTCAACGTCACCGATTCCCTGGAAGGAACGCCACCATGAACAAGACAGAAGGTAAATCGACCGGCAGCACTCTGCCAGAGACCATCAAGGGCGTTCGGACCGCGGCCTTGCCCGCTGGTCTGACACCGCTCCTCCATCATTGGCGAGCCCACATCAGTTCAGGTGATGCGGATTCATCTGGCATGGGTATTGCGGCGGCGTTGGTGCAGCGTTCGACCGGAGCGCCGCGATAGGGAGAAGCCCGGGAGAAGTCACGCCACCTCGATCCGGTCAGGGAGAGAGAAACAGTGTCAGCTGCACAAGTCCGCGGCGCAAGTCCCGCGCCCCGCAAACCCTTCTACACCAAGCTCTACGCCCAGGTGCTTGCCGCCATCGCGCTCGGCGTCGCAATTGGCTATTTTTATCCGGAGACCGGCGAGAGCCTGAAGCCGCTGGGTGATGCCTTCATCAAGCTGGTCAAGATGATCATCGCGCCTGTCATCTTCCTGACAATTGCGACCGGCATTGCCGGCATGAACGATCTTCATAAGGTCGGCCGGGTCGCCGGCAAGGCAATGGTTTATTTCCTCACCTTCTCAACGCTCGCGCTGATCGTCGGCCTCATCGTCGCCAATGTCGTCCAGCCTGGCGACGGCCTGAACATCGATCCGGCCTCGCTCGATGTCCAGGCCGTGAATACCTATGCCGCAAAAGCCAAAGCGCAGTCGGTCACCGGCTTCCTGATGAACATCATCCCGCCAACGATCGTCGGTGCCTTCGCGGAAGGCGACATCCTGCAGGTGCTGTTCTTCTCGGTTCTGTTCGGCATGGCGCTTGCGATGGCCGGAGAGACGGGCAAGCCTGTCGTTTCCTTCCTCCAGGCGCTCATTGTGCCTGTCTTCAAGCTCGTCGGAATTCTGATGAAGGCCGCGCCGATCGGCGCTTTTGGCGCGATGGCCTTCACCATCGGCAGATATGGCATCGGTTCGGTAGTCAACCTCGCGATGCTGGTCGCGACGTTCTATTTCACCGCCTTCCTCTTCGTGTTCGGGGTTCTCGGCGCAGTCTGCCGGTACAACGGCTTTTCGATTTGTTCTCTCATTCGTTACATCAAGGAAGAGCTGCTGCTTGTCCTCGCAACGTCCTCCTCGGAGGCGGCGCTCCCGTCCCTGATGGAGAAAATGGAGAAGGCGGGCGCCAGGCGTTCGGTTGTGGGTCTCGTCATCCCGGCCGGATATTCGTTCAATCTGGACGGCACGAATATCTACATGACGCTAGCGGCTCTCTTCATCGCACAGGCGACGAACACGGATCTGTCCATCGGCGATCAGGTGCTGCTGCTGCTCGTAGCAATGCTTTCCTCCAAGGGCGCTGCAGGTGTGACAGGTGCGGGCTTCATCACCCTGGCGGCTACGCTCGCGGTAGTTCCGAGTGTTCCCGTTGCTGGGATGGCACTGATACTCGGCATCGACCGATTCATGTCCGAATGCCGGGCGCTGACGAATTGCGTCGGCAACGCAGTGGCATCCCTCGTCGTCGCACGCTGGGAAGGAGAGTTGGACCGAGCACAGATGAAAGCTGCCTTCAGCGGTCATCAGCTTACCGAGGCATCAAACCGGCTACCCTCCTGCAAGTAAGGTGGGCGGCCCACGACCTGTCAAGTCGCTTAGCTGGTCACATAACTGAACGACCGACCCGCAGCCTCTAAACGGCTCCTCACGGACCATGTATCAGAAGCGCTAAATGTGTGAGTGCAAATCGTCACCGCCCTTTAAGCGAATGAGCCTTTCAGTATACCCGGCCGGTTTACGTCTGCAATGATGTTCGTCCAACACGCTGTGCCCATTCGTATGGGGACGTCTTCACTTTGCCACCCGAAACCGAAACGCGTTAGGCGGACAGAGAGCCGGCCCGCGTCAAAAACCAATCAGAATAGGACCTATGACCAAGCGCCCCACAATTGCCGATCTCGCCCGCGAAGCCCGAGTCAGCGTAGCAACGATCGATCGGGTTCTGAACGCCCGCCATCCGGTGCGCGAGGAGACCGCGCGGCGGGTCCACGACGCCGCCCAGGCGATCGGCTATCATGCTGCCGGGCTAATCAAGCAGCGGTTGCGGCGAGACCTACCGCACTACCGTCTGGGCTTCATCTTGAGAAAACCGGCCCAGCATTTCTACCAAGATTTTGCGCGCGAGGTCGAAGCATCGGTCAATTTGGCCCAGTCCTTCCACGGCATTCCGCTCGTCGAATTCGCCCCGTCACATATGCCGAGCGACCTGATCGCGCCGCTCAAGGAGTTGGGCGCACGCTGCCATGCAATCGCGATGGTGGCACCGGACCACCCGAAAATCACAGCAGCGGTTGAGGACCTCAAGGCCAAGGGCATTCCGGTTTTCTCGCTGCTTTCCGACTTCGCGGCCGGCGTGCGACAGGGGTATATCGGCCTCAACAACCGCAAGGTGGGGCGCACGGCCGCTTGGATGGTGTCCAAGGTCGCAAAACGGCCCGGCAAAGTGGCGGTGTTTGTCGGCAGCCATCGTTTCCAGGGGCACGAGCTCCGCGACGTCGGCTTTCGCTCCTATTGCCGTGAGAACGCGCCCACGTTCGAGGTGCTGGATCCGGTCATGAACCTCGAGAAGCGGCAGATCACCTACGAGGCAACGCTTGATCTCATGCAGCGGGAGCCCGAGCTCGTCGGCTTCTATGTCGCCGGCGGCGGCATGGAGGGCGCGATCTCCGCGCTCCGAGAAGAGGGCAAAAGTCGGGATCTCGTCGCGATCGTGAATGAAATCACACCTGAGTCTCGGGCAGCGCTTGCAGATAACATCGTCACGATGGCGGTCGCCACGCCAATGCGCCGGCTTTGCCAGGAGCTGATAACGCTGATGACACGGGCTATCGAGACCGGCACCGCTGAAACACCCGGACAGACATTTCTGCCGTTCGACATCCATCTGCCGGAAAATATATGAAGGCGGAAGCGCGAGGTAGATTGCCTAGATCCGCAGCGTCAACCTCCACCGGCTTCACTTGCCAACATGCCCCACGTTCTCGTGCAGGGGGTGTGGTCAATGATCCCGCACGGCAAGAGCCGAGCGAGGCCAGCACAGTCCATTTGGGGTCGACCTCGTCGACCGCCATCTCCTCGCCTGGCTGCACGTGAAAAGCCGCGGCACAGCCGGCAAGGTAGGAATTTAACCGGGCTAACCATCTTCTGGGACTTCGCACGCAAATCGAGGCGGCAGTCAATTCAGTAGCAGCCCGGGCGTGTGTTCTGCTCGTTCCGGCCCCTCGCACTTAGCAAGGAACTGCGCCGCTCTGCCGGGCCAAAGGCCCGACGCCCGAAGGGCAACCGCTCCTACGCGATCGCGTCCGCCTCCAGAAGCCGCCATCGAAAAGAATGCTCGCGTCGTCACCACCTACGGCCAAAGCGGGCAATCAAGGCAGCTGGCATCACTCTGCCACACATCCTCGACGAGCAACTCGCCTGAGATCAGCCCCAGAACGTAGGTAACACGCGCCGCGCCGGCGCTTGTCGAACATGCTGATCAGCCTGTCTTACAGGCGGTGATTAAGTGGGGCTCAACATCTTCCGGGACTTCGCACGCGATTTCGAGGTGGCAGTCGGTACCAAGAAACGAAAGGTCGGATCGGCGTGCCCGAGACGCTCAATGATTTCAGGCAAAGGCGCCAGGCGAGATGCCTCCTGCAACATCATTTCCCGCATCCACATGCTTGCCGGATCACTATTGTGAAGCTCAGGCCATTGGACGGCTTCCGTGAATGCAGGAGGAGGAAGTGGCGGCGGAAGTTGGACAATCCGCAGGGGTGTTGTTTTTGCGAAATGCTGCGCCAGCCGTAAGGGCATGGTCCCGATGCGGCTGGTGCCTGACAGGACGGGCGGGATCAGGCTAAAGCCCTGTACGACAACTTCGATACGTCTCTCGAAACCGTGCTCGAGCAAATACCATTCCTCCATGGTGGGCTGCCGGGTGTGCCTGAATTTGAGCACAACATGCCCCATGCACAAGTATCGCTCGAATGTAAGTGGCTCCGACAGCTGCTTGTTCGTGCCGCAGCCTACGCCTACGAGCTTATCTTCGAACAGGGCTGCGCGAGGATGTTTCGACATGAACACTTCCGGCATAATCAGAAAATCAACGTCGCCGCGCCGGAGAAGCTCCTCGGGGTCGTCGCAAATAGGCAGACATTCAAAGCGAACGGCGGGAGCTTCCCGCGCAGCGCGCTCTACTATCTTCCTAAAAAATACGAGCGTGATGTAATCGGAAAGCATGATTCGGAAGAGACGATCCGATTGGGCCGGGTTGAAGGCGTCGGGGGAAATAATCGATAGCTGGATGTGCAGCAATGCGTCCCGGACTGCTGGGGCGAGCCCGTCGGCGCGCGGCGTCAAAATGAGCTCGCGGCCGTTCATCGTAAATAGCTCATCGTTGAAATAGGCGCGTAGCCGAGCAACGGCGGCGCTCATGGCCGGCTGGCTCAGGTTGATACTGCG
Source organism: Mesorhizobium sp. P160219 (assembly GCF_057786095.1). Lineage (NCBI taxonomy): Bacteria > Pseudomonadati > Pseudomonadota > Alphaproteobacteria > Hyphomicrobiales > Phyllobacteriaceae > Mesorhizobium > Mesorhizobium sp. P160219. Next base: position 1,727,576 of record NZ_JBYNWG010000001.1, on the reverse strand, counting down.
AGCCGCGGCAGTGACTTTACGCTCCCTCATCAGAGCGTCCAGCACAACGAGGAGATTTAGATCCAGCCCTTTAAAACGCATGTCATGTTCTATCCAACGTGTGGATGCGTATCATTCAAACAATCAATTTTACGAATTTACGAGCCATGCATTAGAGGAACGGAAAGTGAGCGACGTCAAGCTCAAATCGACGACACGGGCCGGAACTCGAGAGAGTGTCTGGCTCACCTTCGCCAACGACAACGGCTGAGTGCAGCCAACAACGCCGCTTTGGTCGAGTAATGCGGCCGCAAAAACCAATATGAAGAGAGGTCCTGAATGCGCCATCAGGTGCAGTGGAAGTTGTGCTGGGAAAACGAGTTGCAGCTCTCCGATCACGTTAAGCTCGCCGAGTTCTTTCGTGATACGTACGGGCCGACTGGGGCGTCCAACGCAGAACCGTTCGAAGGTAGTCGAAGCTGGGCCGGAGCCAGGCCTGAACTCCGCGTAATCGCCTATGATTCAAGCGGTGTAGCGGCTCACATGGGCATACTGCGCCGTTTCATCAAGGTCGACGCGGTCGACCTGTTGGTGGCTGAACTGGGCCTGTACGGGGTACGTCCGGACCTTGAGGGTCTGGGAATCGCCCATTCAATCCATGTCATGCTTCCAATACTGCAGGAGCTTGGCGTTCCATTCGCTTTCGGAACGGTCAGGGACGCGCTGCGGAATCATGTTGAGAGGTTTGGACGGCGATACAGCCCTATGGCCGTTTTGTCGGGAATTCGCGTGCGCTCCACCCGACCAGAGGCCCGCCTCGACCTGCCGCCCACACGCATCGATGACGCACTCACAATTGTTCTGCCAGTTGGACGGCCGATCAGCGAATGGCCCACGGGCACGATGATAGATCGGAACGGACCAGAGCTATGAGCCGGTCCGATTGCTTGTACGAAGTGCGCCGTGAGTGCTCTGACGGCACCGGCCGTCGAAGCGTTTATCTGACCTTTGACGACGGTCCCAATCCACTTTTCACACCGGAGATTCTCGACGTGCTGGCAGAGCAGCGGGTGCCGGCGACTTTCTTCGTCATCGGCGCCTACGCCTTAGAGCACCCATATCTAATCCAACGGATGATCGCAGAAGGGCACGAGGTAGGCAACCACACGATGTCTCATCCGGATCTGTACCAATGCGGTTTCGGCGAAGTGCAACGTGAGGTCTTTGAAGCGAACGACGCCATCATGAGAGCGTGCCCGCAGGCCTCGGTCCGCTTTGTTCGCGCGCCCTACGGCGCCTGGAGCGAAGAAGTCTGCACAGCATCACAGATCGCCGGGCTGGCGGCCCTTCATTGGTCCGTCGACCCTCGAGATTGGTCTCGCCCTGGAGTCGAGGCGATTCTCGATAAAGTGCTCGCCTCCGTCCGGCCGGGCGCAATTGTACTCTTGCACGACGGATGCCCTCCCGGCGAGTTGAGCCAGGGCGCTCACGCCGGCATGCGCGACCAGACGGTCACGGCGCTGTCCCGGCTGATTCCAGCACTGCGTGAGCGCGGATTTGTAATCCGCTCACTTCCTCAACATCACTGAACAACGAGATCCCATGACTCTTCTTGGTACAACCAGCACTGTGGCCATTTCGCTTTATGCACTGCTCTCGACTGCCTATAAGAGCATGCAAGGGCTTTATGCTATGCCGACAAAGGATTCGTCGGCGTTGGAGGTTCTCGCCGGCTCCGACAAACTGCCCAGCGTCGATGTCATCGTCCCCTGCTTCAACGAGGATCCGCGCACGCTTTCAGAGTGCCTGGCTTCCATTGCAGACCAAGAATACGCCGGAAGACTTCGGGTCTATTTGGTTGATGACGGTTCTGGAAATCGCGAAGCCTTAGGAACTGTCCACGAAGACTACGCGCGCGACCCCAGGTTCGACATCATTTTGCTTCCCGAGAATGTTGGAAAGCGCAAGGCGCAGATCGCCGCGATACGACGCTCATCAGGGGATCTGGTGCTTAACGTTGATTCAGACACGGTACTCGCGCCCGACGTCATTTCCAAGCTTGTACCGAAGATGCGAGATTCAGCGGTCGGCGCAGTCATGGGTCAGTTGACGGCCAGTAACCGAACCGAGAGTTGGCTGACCAGGCTGATAGACATGGAGTACTGGCTGGCTTGCAACGAGGAGCGCGCGGCACAGGCTCGCTTCGGTGCCGTTATGTGCTGTTGCGGCCCATGTGCCATGTACCGCCGGTCTGCGCTCCTTTTGTTACTGGACCAGTACGAGTCGCAATTTTTTCGGGGCAAGCCAAGCGACTTCGGTGAGGATCGCCATCTTACTATCCTGATGCTGAAAGCAGGCTTTCGAACCGAATACGTTCCGAGCGCCATCGCGGCCACAGTCGTTCCGAACAGACTCGGACCGTATCTGCGCCAACAACTCCGTTGGGCACGAAGCACATTCCGGGACACGCTGCTTGGGCTGCGCTTGCTGCCTAGCCTAAATAGCTATCTCACGTTGGACGTGGTCGGACAGAATCTCGGCGCGCTACTCCTCGCCCTATCGGTATTAACGGGCCTCGCACATTTCGCACTGACAGGCACTGTGCCTTGGTGGACAGGACTGATGATTGTGTCCATGACCATGCTCCGATGCAGCGTGGTAGCATTTCGTGCTCGACAATTTCGATTTCTTGGCTTTTCGCTGCACACGTTCATCAACGTCTTTCTCTTGCTTCCGTTGAAGGCCTACGCGCTGTGTACCTTGAGCAATAGCGATTGGCTGTCGCGAAGCTCTGCTGTCGCTACATCGAACACTGGGGGAAAACAGGCCCCCACCCAAGCTCCGATCACTGGTTCCAGCAGGGCAGAACTCTCGCCCCATTCGGCTCCGCTTCGCAGGCTCAATCTTGCGCGGGATTCTTCGGAATTAGTCCTGTCGGACAACATTTGCGGCGACGACTGACCGCAAATACCTAACGGACGAGAGGTGCACGAGTTTGACCCAGAACGTAAATCATCAGTTGCTTGATCGGGAATTGGCCGCCGACGATCCGTGGCGCCTCGACGGCAATCCATTCGAGCGGAAGCGCCACACGCAAATGCTCCAGCTGGCGCTTGCCCAAGGCCCCATTACAAATGCCCTCGAAGTCGGGTGCGCTGCCGGCGCATTCACGGAAAAACTAGTCCCCTACTGCCAAGGGCTCACCGTCATCGATGTCGTGGCGCAAGCGATTGCTCGAGCACGTCAACGGATAAAGGAGCCGTCGCGCATCAACTGGATAGTCTGCGATGTTCAACAGTTTTCGACCGACGAGTTGTTTGACGTGATCGTTGTGGCGGAGGTCCTCTACTACCTCGGAGACATAGCCGAGATGCGCGCGGCCGTCAAAAACCTGGTGCGGGTGCTTGCGCCAGGCGGGCATCTGATCTTCGGATCGGCAAGGGATGCTAATTGCCGTCGCTGGGGTCACGCCGCTGGTGCTGAGCCGGTCATCGCCATGCTGAACGAAACGTTGATCGAGGTAGAGCGGCTTGAGTGTCGGGGCGAGTCCGTCAACGAAGACTGCTTGCTCGTCCGTTTCCGGAACCCGATTTCCGCTTCCTGATGAATCTCGAATCTATCGCCGTTAACGTGGAGACACTATGCGCATCTGTGGTACCAAGCTGACCCATGATGGGGCGATCGCCCTGGTCGAGGATGGACGGCTCGTCTTCTGCGATGACCAGGAAAAGCGGCACAACGATCCGCGTTACCAATCCATCGATAATCTCGACGCAATTGTCGCCGCTTTAGCTGAGCAGCGGCTAGATCCTTGTGATGTCGATCAGTTCGTTATCGACGGCGGGGATGGCGAAGACGAGTCACAGTTTCAGGTCGGCAGGGAACCAAGCAACCGCCAGTTTTGTCGTCCCTCTCGGTAAAATGAACCCATGTCCATGATAGCGATCGACCTTACTGACGTAAGCAAAACTTATGACAAGCTCGTTGTCGACAGGCTGTCGTTCCGCGTTGCGGCGGGGGAATGCTTCGGGCTCTTGGGACCGAACGGCGCGGGCAAAAGCACGATTGCGCGTATGGTCCTCGGCATGACATCGCCTGATGCGGGGAAGATTACTGTGCTCGGCGCTCCAGTGCCGGCGCGCGCGCGTTTGGCGCGTATGCGCATCGGCGTGGTCCCGCAGTTCGACAATCTTGATGCCGCGTTCACTGTACGCGAGAACCTGCTGGTGTTCGGGCGCTACTTCCGGATGAGCAGACGCCAGATCGATGCGGTCATACCATCGCTGCTTGAGTTCGCCCGCCTCGAGAACAAAGCGGATGCGCGCGTCGCCGAACTGTCCGGCGGCATGAAGCGGCGCCTGACGCTCGCGCGTGCGCTCATCAATGACCCGCACTTGCTGGTGATGGACGAGCCGACCACCGGCCTCGATCCGCAGGCCCGCCACCTGATCTGGGATCGGCTGCGATCGCTGCTGGCGCGGGGCAAGACTATTCTTTTGACTACCCATTTCATGGAAGAGGCCGAGCGGCTGTGCGATCGGCTGTGCGTTATGGAGGAGGGGCGCAAGATCGCCGAAGGTCGCCCGTCCGAACTCATTGACGAGCAGATCGGCTGTGACGTGGTCGAGGTCTACGGCGGCAATCCGCATGAACTGGGTGCGCTGATCCGGCCGTACGCACAGCGCATCGAGGTGAGCGGTGAGACGCTTTTTTGCTATGCACCCGATCCGGAGCAGGTGCTGGCGCAGCTACGCGGGCGCACGGGTCTACGCCTTCTGCAGCGTCCCCCCAATCTCGAGGATGTGTTTTTGCGGTTAACCGGGCGCGAGATGGAGGACTGAACAATGGGCGAACGTTATGCGGCGGGCATGCCCGCCAATGCGTGGAATTGGGTCGCGGTTTGGCGCCGCAACTATCTTGGATGGAAGAAAATCGGGCTTGCATCGGTTCTCGGCAACCTCGCCGATCCGATGATCTATCTGTTCGGTCTCGGCTTTGGCATCGGAACAATGATAGGTCCTGTTGAGGGCACTTCGTACATTGCGTTTCTCGCGGCTGGCATGGTTGCCACAAGCGTGATGGCATCGGCGACCGCTGAAACGGTCTACGGGAGTTTCGGCCGCATGGGCGACCAGCGCACCTGGGAAGGAATGCTATGCACTCAGCTGACGCTCGGCGATATCTTACTCGGCGAATTGGCGTGGGCAGCCACGAAGGCCCTCATGGCGGGCACAGCAATCACTATTGTTGCCACCACGCTCGGCTACGCATCGTGGCCATCCATCCTCTGCTTGCTGCCAGTCATCGCTCTCAATGGCCTCGCCTTCGCGAGTCTAGCGATGGTCGTCACGGCGCTTGCGCCCAGTTATGAATATTTCATATTTTATAATACGCTTGTTATTACACCCATGCTGTTCCTTTGCGGCGCGATGTTTCCGATCAACCAATTGCCCGGCGCTTTTCAGTATGCTGCCTCCTTATTACCGCTCGCACATGCAATCGACCTCATTCGTCCAGCGATGCTTGGCCGTCCGATTGACAAAATGGGCCTGCATATCGGCGCGCTTTGCATATACACAGTTTTGCCCTTCTTCTTTTCGATTGCTCTTTTTCGTCGAAGGCTGATGCGTTGACGCTACTCACCATTCGAATTGAATGTTTGGTCGCAACCCATTCACACGCCGCCTAGATCAAGACATGCGTTTTAAGGGACTCGATCTGAATCTCCTCGTTGTGTTGGACGCTCTGGTCAGGGAACGTAAAGTCACCGCGGCGGCCCGCAGTATTAACCTGAGCCAGCCGGCAATGAGCGCCGCCGTTGCTCGGTTACGCGCCTATTTCAGCGATGAGCTATTTACGATGAGCGGCCGCGAGCTCATTTTGACACCTCGCGCTGAGGGGCTCGCCCCAGCAGTCAGGGAGGCATTGCTGCACATCCAGCTATCGATTATTTCCTGGGACGCCTTCAACCCAGCCCAATCGGATCGTCGCTTCCGGATTATCCTTTCCGATTACATCACGCTCGTATTTTTTAAGAAGATCGTAGAACGTGCTGCGAGGGAAGCTCCCGCCGTCCGCTTTGAATGTCTCCCTATTTCCGACGACCCCGAGGAGCTTCTCCGGCGCGGCGACGTTGATTTTCTGATCATGCCGGAAGTATTCATGTCGAAACATCCTCGCGCAGCCCTGTTCGAAGATATGCTCGTGTGCGTAGGCTGCGGCACGAACAAGCAGCTGTCAGAGCCACTTACATTGGAGCGATACTTATCGATGGGGCAGGTTGTGTTCAAATTCGGGGACACCCGGCAGCTCTCCATGGAGGAATGGTATTTGCTCGAGCACGGTTTCGAGAGACGTATCGAAGTTGTCGTACACGGCTTTAGCCTGATCCCGCCCGTTGTATCAGGCACCAGCCGCATCGGGACCATGCCCTTACGGCTGGCGCAGCATTTCGCAAAAACAACACCCCTGCGGATTGTCAAACTTCCGCCGCCACTTCCTCCCGCATTCACGGAGGCCGTTCAATGGCCTGCGCTCCACAATAGTGATCCGGCAAGCCTGTGGATGCGGGAAATGATGTTGCAGGAGGGATCTCGTATGATTCCTCTGCCTAAGAGCACCGGACGTCTCAGTTGTCCCCAAATTGAGAAACTGCCCCCCCCTCGACTATGAGAGGAGGCATGGATGGCGATCCCCCGCCGCCTGCGACCCCGCAACTGCTCAGCAGAAGGGCGAAGCGAACGAGAGTGAATCCATTTCGTAAATGTGTGCCTATCCAAGCAATCGATTTCTGCAATTGTCCGATGACGAATATGAACGCGCCTGAAGGTGTGGAGCGGAAGCCTGTTCGGGCCCTTGCGGCCGACCACGATGAATCCCTTCCAAACCTTCAGCCGGACGGTGTTGTTGACCCGCTCCATTAAATGCCAGGACCAAACATATTCGGCGGGAGCACTGATCCTGAACCAGCGAGCGGATGCAGTCGGTTGCCGGTCGGGGAGCAATATAGGGAGCTGGGTCGCCAGCCTCCGGAGACTTACGTGACAACCATTCCTTAAAGGATTCAGCTTTGAGACCCTTCCCTCTGACTTCCGCGATTTGGGGCATTGTGTTGATCAGCGGCGTGGTCAACGTGCTTGCGCTCATCTCGCCGCTGTTCATGCTTCAGGTCTATGACCGCGTTCTGGCAAGTGGCAGCGTATCCACGCTGGTGGGGCTCGTCGTGCTCGCTGCGGGGCTTTATGCGTTCCAATGCCTGCTCGACATTTTGCGCGCCCGCGTGCTGCTGCGGATTGGCGAGCGTTTCGATGGACAGTTTTCCGGACGCGTTCACGATGCGATCGTTCGCCTTCCGCTTTCAACGCGCATGCCGGGCGACGGCTTGCAGCCGCTTCGCGATCTCGACAATGTTCGCGGCTTCTTAGGTGGAAACGGTCCGACAGCGTTCTTCGATCTGCCATGGATGCTGTTTTATCTTGGCATTTGCTTCCTCCTTCATTTCTGGATCGGCATGACGGCACTTATCGGGGCGGTCGGTCTCACATCTCTGACACTCCTTGCCAACACTCTCTCGCAAGGGCCGATAAGCGATACCGTTGCCCACAACATGGCACGCAATGGTCTGCTGCAAGCAGCGCGTTGCAATGCCGAGGTCGTGCAAGCTCTCGGTCTTGGAAAGCGGATCGCTGCCCGATGGCAAAAGGCCAATGCCAAGTTTCTGGCCGCCAACCGGAAAGCTGGGGACGTGGCAGGTGGGCTGGGTGCCATTTCAAAGTCGCTGCGCGTGCTGCTGCAATCGGCCATTCTTGCCGTCGGTGCGTACCTTGTCGTCAGGGAAGAGGCTACGGCCGGGGTCATGATTGCCAGTTCGATCATGATGGGGCGTGCGCTGGCTCCGGTCGACCTCGCCATTTCAAGCTGGAAACCCTTCCTCATGGCGCGCCAGGGTTGGGCGCGGCTGGAGGACCTCTTGGAAAAGGTTCCTGAAACCGCTCCTGTTATGCTAATGCCTGCACCTGAACGCGAACTGCGCCTCGAAAGCGTGACAATCGTTCCGCCCGGCGAAAGCAAGCCGACCGTGACCGGCCTTGCGTTTGCCATTCAGGCGGGAAGCGCACTCGGGGTCATCGGCCCGTCGGGCTCGGGCAAGTCGACACTCTCGCGCGCCATCGTCGGCGCATGGACGCCGGTCGCCGGGAAGGTTCGCATCGACAGCGCAAGCCTCGATCAATGGGACCGGGAAGCACTAGGCCGTCACATCGGCTATCTGCCACAAGGTGTTGAATTGTTCGATGGCACCATTGCCGAAAACATCGCTCGTTTTGAAGATGATCCTGACCCTGAGGCTATTGTCGCCGCGGCGAAAGCAGCGGGCACGCACGAACTGATCCTCCGATTTGAGCACGGATACGAAACTCCGATTGGTGAGGCCGGATCGGCACTTTCCGCCGGGCAGCGTCAGCTTATCGGTCTTGCCCGGGCCCTTTATCGAGACCCTTTCCTTGTCGTGCTGGATGAACCCAATGCCCATCTCGACGCGGAAGGCGAAGCTGCAGTCGTTAATGCGATCGCCTCCGTGCGCGAGCGCAAGGGCATTGCGGTTGTCGTCGCCCATCGGCCGAGCGCCATCCGCGCCGTCGATTTGGTGTTGGTGATGGAAGGTGGACGGCAGCGATCATTCGGTGCGCGTTCCAAAGTCCTGAAGGCCATCGAGTCTACACAGGATCACGTGGCAGAGCGCGCTGACATGGAGGATCCCGGTGTCCGGCATTCATCAGAACAATGACGTTTCGAGTCCATTCGCCGGCACCTGGTGGCGGGCCTTCTGGCGAGCGTGATCTTTGTGGGAGGAGCCGGAGCCTGGGCGACCTTCACGAATCTCTCCGGTGCGGTTGTAGCGTCCGGACACTTTGTCGTCGTTTCCTAGTGAGAAGATACAGCACCCGACTGGCGGGGTGGTCGGAGAAATCCTGGTGAACCCGGCATTTCGTACTACCTGGTGCGCCTGTCGGTTCCGATCTCGGCTCGCGCGAACGCGCTCCCTAACGTTCCATTGCTCGCAATGGGCAGTGCCGGCGCGACTCGGCAACACAGCCCCATGCCCGTTCTTCCGAGGGCGGCCCAACCAGGACGACCGGTTGCCAAGTTTTCCTGGACCGTTCTTTGAGTGTGAATATTCGGGCCGATTGCCTGGGGCGTGTCCCCGCCGCCTGCGAGCCCGCAACTGCTCAGCAGAAGGGCGAAGTGAACGAGAATGCATCCATTTCGTAAATGTATGCCTATCCAAGCAATCGATTTCTCCAATTGTCCGATGACGAATATGAACGACTCAGGCAGGGGCATCATTAGGAGTATTTTCAATGGCAAAGATTATCGAAGGTGGCCCGGGTTCCGAAACACTCCTCGGCACCGAGGGTGTTGACTGGATCGAGGGTTACCAGGGCGGTGACTGGCTTGACGGTCGTGGCGGCAACGACGAGATCTCGGGTGGCGCGGGGAGTGACCGAGCCATCGGCGGCGAGGGTAACGACCGCATCTTCGGCGGAGATGGCTGGGACGATCTCTCCGGCGACAACGGCCGCTTCAACGCGCGCGTCTCCGGTGAGGACAATGACAGGCTCAGCGGCGGACCCGGCCAGGATGTCCTCTACGTGGGTGACGGCCAGGACACGTTGACCGGGGGCAGCGACAGTGACACGTTCGTGTTCCAGTTCCACAATCCGGTGCCTGGGGTTGTCGGGTCGACGTCGGACGTTACCACTATCACCGATTTCAACCCTGCGGAGGACAAGTTCGCCTTCGATGCGGTAGGCCTCTACAACGACGGTTTTGGCGCGAACTTCGTCAACAACGCCAGCATACAGTCCGGCTACCCGGTGAGCAGCTTCTACAGCGGTGCGGCGTCGGGTGCGAACGGCGAACACGTCGTGGTGATCACTGGTGAATCTTTCAACTCTGCTAATGAGGCGGCGAGTGCGATCTCCGGCGAGCACGCCGGCGACATCATTGTCTACCAAAGCAGCTACACTGACAGAGTTGCAACTCTGGCCTATGTCACCGCCGACGGCAGCGCGCACGAGTTCGCCCACCTGGGCGGTGTAGTCACCGTGGCCGACCTAGGCCTGACCGCGTCGGACTTCACCTTCGTTTGATCCAGAAAACCCATGCGGAACCGCGCCCGCCCCGCCCCCCCGGGCGGGCGCTTTCCCGTCCGTTTCCGCTACTTGCCATGGGCCGGGGCGCCTGGGAGCAGTCAGCGTGTACAGTGACGAAGCCCTGCGCGTCGCGCTGGTCGTGGACCGAAATCTCCTGAAGGTGTGGAGGCGGAAGCCTGTTCGGGCCCTTGCGGCCGACCAGGATGAATCCCTTCCAAACCTTCAGCCGGACGGTGTTGTTGACCCGCTCCATCAAATGCCGGGACCAAACATATTCGGCGGGAGCACTGATCCTGAACCAGCGAGCGGATGCAGTCGGTTGCCGGTCGGGGAGCAATATAGGGAGCTGGGTCGCCAGCTGCGGAGACTTACGTGACAACCATTCCTTAAAGGATTCAGCTTTGAGACCCTTCCCTCTGACTTCCGCGATTTGGGGCATTGTGTTGATCAGCGGCGTGGTCAACGTGCTTGCGCTGATCTCGCCGCTGTTCATGCTTCAGGTCTATGACCGCGTTCTGGCAAGTGGCAGCGTATCCACGCTGGTGGGGCTCGTCGTGCTTGCTGCGGGGCTTTATGCGTTCCAATGCCTGCTCGACATTTTGCGCGCCCGCGTGCTGCTGCGGATTGGCGAGCGTTTCGATGGACAGTTTTCCGGACGCGTTCACGATGCGATCGTTCGCCTTCCGCTTTCAACGCGCATGCCGGGCGACGGCTTGCAGCCGCTTCGCGATCTCGACAATGTTCGCGGCTTCTTAGGTGGAAACGGTCCGACAGCGTTCTTCGATCTGCCATGGATGCTGTTTTATCTTGGCATTTGCTTCCTCCTTCATTTCTGGATCGGCATGACGGCACTTATCGGGGCGGTCGGTCTCACATCTCTGACACTCCTTGCCAACACTCTCTCGCAAGGGCCGATAAGCGATACCGTTGCCCACAACATGGCACGCAATGGTCTGCTGCAAGCAGCGCGTTGCAATGCCGACTTGCGCCTGCAGGTGCAATGGGCCATTCTTACCGTCGGTGCGTACCTTGTCGTCAGGCAGGAGGCTACGGCCGGGGTCATGATTGTCAGTTCGATCATGATGGGGCGTGCGCTGGCTCCGGTCGATCTGGCCATTTCAAGCTGGAAACCCTTCCTCATGGCGCGCCAGAGTTGGGCGCGGCTGGAGGACCTCTTGGAAAAGGTTCCTGAAACCGCTCCTGTTGTGCCTATGCCTGCACCTGAACGCGAACTGCGCCTCGAAAGCGTGACAATTGTTCCGCCCGGCGAAAGCAAGCCGACCGTGACCGGCATTGCGTTTGCCATTCAGGCGGGAAGTGCACTCGGGGTCATCGGTCCATCGGGCTCGGGCAAGTCGACACTCTGGCGCGCCATCGTCGGCGCATGGACGCCGGTCGCCGGGAAGGTTCGCATCGACAGCGCAAGCCTCGATCAATGGGACCGGGAAGCACTAGGCCGTCATATCGGCTATCTGCCGCAAGGTGTTGAACTGTTCGACGGCACCATTGCCGAAAACATTGCTCGTTTTGAACATGATCCTGACCCTGAGGCTATTGTCGCCGCGGCGAAAGCAGCGGGCACGCACGAACTGATCCTCCGATTTGAGCACGGATACGAAACTCCGATTGGTGAGGTCGGATCGGCACTTTCCGCCGGGCAGCGCCAGCTTATCGGTCTTGCCCGTGCCCTTTATCGAGACCCTTTCCTTGTTGTGCTGGATGAACCCAATATTCATCTCGACGCGGAAGGCGAAGCTGCAGTCGCTAAGGCGATCGCCTCCGTGCGCGAGCGCAAGGGCATTGCGGTTGTTGTCTGCCATCAGCCGAGCGTCATCCGCGCCGTGGATTTGGTGTTGGTGATGGAAGGTGGACGGCAGCGATCATTCGGTGCGCGTTCCAAAGTCCTGAAGGCCATCGAGTCTACACAGGATAACGTGGCAGAGCGCGCTGACATGGAGGATACCGGTGTCCGGCATTGATCAGAACAATGACGTTTCAAGCTCCATTCGCCGCCACCTGGTGGCGGGCTTTCTGGCGAGCGTGATCTTTGTGGGAGGAGCCGGAGCCTGGGCGACCTTCACGAATCTCTCCGGTGCGGTTGTAGCGTCCGGACACTTTGTCGTCGTTTCCTATGTCAAGAAGGTGCAGCACCCGACTGGCGGGGTGGTGGGAGAAATCCTGGTGCGCGAAGGCGACAAGGTAAAAGCCGGCGACATCCTCATGCGGCTCGATGCCACCCAGGCGCGCGCTAATCTCGCCATAGTCACCAAGCGGCTCGATGAGCTGGCCGCCTACCTGGCACGACTCGATGCTGAGCGTGACGATCTCGCGGAAATCCCCTTCCCGGACTGGCTACTCGCCCGAAGAGATGTTCCGGACGTAGCTTCGGCAATAGAGAGCGAGACGTTGCTGTTCGAATTCCGCAGGCAATCCCGCGACGGGAAGCAGGCGCAATTGGCGGAACGCATTACTCAATATCACCACGAGATCGAAGGACTCAAGGCGCAGGAAATTGCCTGTGAAAAAATGATCGAGGTTCTCCAAAAGGAAATTGCTGTTCTAAGTGGGCTGCGCAACCAAGGCATTGTCTCGGACCAACGGTTGAACAGCCTGAAGATCCAGGTTGCCACTTTCGGTGGCGAACGCGGTGAGAAGATCGCAGATCAGGCACAGACGGCAGCCCGCATTGCCGAAACGCGCCTGCAGATCCCGCAGATCGATCAGGATTTCAAGTCGGAAGTGGGCCAGGAGCTCAGAGAGGTTCAGGCGCAGGTGGGGGAGTATGTTGAGCGCAAGGTGGCGGTTGAACAGGAACTGCGGCGGATCGATATCGTCGCGCCGCAGTCAGGCACCATTCAACAACTCGCAATTCATACGGTCGGCGGAGTGATCACGCCCGCCGATCCGATCATGCTAATCGTGCCGGAAGGCGACGATCTTGCGCTTGAAGTACGAATCACCCCGAAGGACATCGACCAAATCCAGCTTGGTCACAAGGCCGTGCTGCGGATGTCAGCCTTCAATCTGAGAACCACGCCGATATTGAACGGATATGTCAGCCGGATCGCAGCCGATCTGGCGACGGATGAAAAAAACGGCATTTCGTACTACCTGGTGCGCCTGTCGGTTCCGCAGGCGGAACTGACGAAGCTCAAGGGCCTGACGCTCGTGCCCGGTATGCCGGCCGAAGCGATGGTCCAGACGGGTGAGCGTACGGCGCTTTCCTATTTCGTGAAGCCGCTGTCGGACCAAATCAGTCGGACATTCCGGGAGGAATGAAATAACCCACAGGAATCTATTGTTGCTATTTCTGTTGGTTGTCCGCATGCTATGTGCGTGGTAAGATCTGAAAGCACAGCCATTTCCTACTTGCCTCTGGGCACCGCTTGTTTCTGTAATATTCAGCTCATGTTGCACCATGTTGCAACTGAGTATCCTTGGTTTCCAACGGTTTTTACTGGTGCGCGGCTGATGGACGCGACATGAAACGCGACATGAAAAACCCGCCACCAGCCGCAGCGGGCTGTTCGTTTCTCTTCTGCGGAATGAAAGTCAGTCAGTGCCGCGTGGCTGACATCGCCTCGAACATATCCCAAGCCGCATCTCGGTTTCGGTGCTTGCCGGGAATGGGGACCCAGCACTGCTTCGCAAAGATCCGAGCTTCTAGATCGTCAGGATGCGTATCGGTCACAAGCGCCGCCCAGTCCCACTTCCGGGCTTCGCGGCGCATCACGTCGACCACAAACCAGCCGGAAGGCGGTCGATCACCTTCGGTCGTTCGCATGGCAGTTTCCTTCTGAACGAAAGATCATTGCCGTTCACTCAGCGGCCTGAAGTCAACGCCGACAGTCTGCAAGACGAGCAGCGCACGCGTGGCTGGCGAGGGCACCGTTTCCCATGTCGGGCTACAACTCTCGGTCATCGTAGCGGGAAATGGTAATGCGCCGCAAGAGTGTTGCAGGGCACGAGGGCTGTTTGGCGGTAGGGGTTGCGCTCGCGAGGGTAGATGTCGCGCATAAGCAGCAGACGTTCGAAGAACAGCCACTCACTGTAGGCTTGCAGCAGTTCCTCCTCGGAGGGCAGAGGCGCCGGTTGCGGCGAGACATGCGCCGCGGCCGCGCCTCTTATGGCCGGAATAGAGGCGATGGCACCGAGCAGGGCGCGGGAAAATCTTCTAAGGGAAGGCAGCGGCCATAGCTTCGCCGGCCTCCAGAAGAGGGGTGTTAGGCATTTGGGTCTGCATTTGCGATAACGTTGCACTAATGGTATAAGGCTGCACGTATCGTACAGTCACTTTAATGTAAGGTTTGACTAAATGACACTTTCGCCATCTCAATGCCGGGCAGCCCGGGCGCTTGTTGGATGGTCGCAGGATCAGCTGGCAGCGGCCTCCCAGGTGGCCAAGACGACCATTGCCAATTTCGAAGCTGGCAAGCGGACGCCATACGACCGCACGTTGGTCGACCTGCAGGCCGCTCTGGAGGCTGCCGGGGTTGAGCTCATTCCGCAGAATGGAGGAGGCGCCGGCGTGAGGCTCGCAAAGCCGTAGCCGGGCCGGCGCTTGCGTTCGCGCTCAACCGGCGCGAAGCTGCCTTTTGAGGAACGGGAGGGCATACGCATGGCAATCAGATATCGGGCGACGACAACGATCCGGCTCAACACGGATGGCAAATGGGGTGCTTGGATGTTGATCGTGTCTCCGCTGGTGCAGGCGATTAGCTGGTACTACTATTTTGCGAAGCCGGACTATGGATGGCTCGGCCTTATTGCCCTCACCAGCGTGACAGTGCCCTGCGGCTTCGTGCTGCTACTGATCGGCCGCGACTATGACAGTATCGTCGACGAGACGAACTGACGCCTCGCCGATGGAGCGGCGCGATGCCCAAGGACAATACGTCTGGCATGCAGCGGGGGGAGGAAGACCTAGGCTGGCGCGTCCCGATGGGCTTTGCCGCGTCGCTCTGGCTGCATTCCTGCTTGGAAGGCATTGGCCCGACTACTCGACGATCTGCCGAGATGGCCAAGGCGGCGCCATTTGCGCCCGAGAATGGATCGGTGCGGCAAGCGGATGGATGGCAGCGAGTGCGGCCGCCGTTGCGATCAGGCCGCTGCTAGGTCAGTTGCGGGGGCAGCGCAGACAGACGGAATTCGCACCGGGCTACGCGCCGGCAACGCTCAGTGCGACCCATGTGAAAAACGGCCTCGAGGACGCCGTCATTCACATCGTGAACTGGAAGTCCCAGCCGACGTCCTTGACGTCCGGATGGATGCTGGCCGGATGGCGGCCGGGATGTCGATCTCCAGAATTAACGTCTCAGGCGAGCAACTGGCACGCCATTCGGGTGAGGAGGCCATCAAAGGCATTGTGCGCATAGACGGATGGGAGGACCGGAATTCGCGACCGCCTTTCGTCGATGTCACGGTCTACATCACTTTTCACGATGGCGCGCCGGCGATCGTCCCTGTTGAATTCGAGGTGGCCCTAGTGGTCTACGCCGAGAAACCCTATCGAACAACGCTAGGCGCATCGATGAATGTCCGGGTCGAGGGCACCTTTCAGATCGACGAAACTTCGATGGTGTTTCAGCCGTAATCCTCGGCGGCAGAATTAACTTGCTCACAGGCTACCGTGTGCACTCCTCTGCGATCCTGATGATGCGACCGATAGATACATTGCCGCCAGCTGGACGGCGGCAGTGACCCCTTGCACGGTCTATGAAAGTGGATAACTCTTCCGGCATGTCGGTACGCCAGAACATTCAAGACGCAGAATTCTTCGGGGTAGGCTCCTACACCGTCGGAGGGGCCGCGCGCCTGATAGGGACGTCTGCGCTCAATATTTCGAGGTGGATGAAGGGCTACACCTCCGCCGCGAAGAAGTTGAGCATCGAATCGCGCCGCTATGGTCATCGCAGTGGCCGATCATCGACAATCATCTCGAGATCGGATTCCATGACCTGATCGAGCTCCGCTTTGTCAAAGCATTCACAGGGGCCGGCGTCGGCCTTTTGGCGGTTAGAAATTGCATCGAGTACGCACGTGAGTGTGTCAATGACGAGCGCCCGTTCTCAACCAGGCGCTTCCAGACTGACGGCAGAACGATCTTCCTCGAAGGAATAGAGCGTTCCGGTGAAACCAAGCTACTCGACCTGAAGAGGCGGCAGTATGTTTTCCGCCAGGTCATAGAGCGGACGTTCAAAGACCTGGATATCGAGGATGACGCGGTGGCGCGCTGGCGGCCCTTCAATGGCAAGCAGTCCATCGTGATCGACCCGCATCGTTCGTTCGGTCAGCCGATCGCCTCCAAATATGGCGTCCCGACCGTGGCGCTTGCGCAAGCTGTAGAAGCCGAAGGATCCGTGGAAAAGGTGGCGCGCCTTTTCGATGTCTCAGCTACCGCTGTTAGAGACGCCATGAAATTCGAAGAGAGCCTTCAGAGTGCCGCGTGAAAGCCCTGGTCGACGAAAACCTGTCGCCCGCTCTCGCCCGTTCGCTAAATGCCCTGTTCGCCGGGGAGCATGAGATCGTCCATATCAGAGAGAAGTTCGGCCCCGGCGTGAAAGATGTGGCCTGGATCGGCCAGCTGAGCACGGAGGGGGCGTTGGATCGTCATCTCTGGCGATCGACGCATTACCCGGAACAAGGTCGAATATGCTGCATTTCGAAGCTCTCGGCTAGTCGGGTTTTTTCTTTCGAAGGCCTCTACAAGGCTCCGGTCGTCAAGCAAATGGAGCGGCTACTCGCCCTTTGGTGCACGATCGAAAAGCAATCGGAAATTGTCGCGGGCGGCGCGATGTTCGAACTTCCAATAAAGAGCACGCGCATCGAGCAACTGAAGGTGTAGTCTAAAGGCAATGGCTACACTTTCGCTTTCCGCCAGCCCGCCCACCACGCTTCCCATTGTGAGCAGAACCAGCGCTCTCCTCGAGCTGGGTTGACGCGCGTAGCAGAGTAATATTCCTGCCCCGGCATATGGTAGATATGCTCGCCGCGCTCGTTAATGTTGCCCTTGATATCGCAGCCCGCCTCGCGGACAGCCGCGTTGCTGGCCGACGAATCGCCGCCATGGTGAACGCGCGGCAGCTCGTGCCGATCGTCGCCGACTGCAAGATAGCCCGCGGAAGTCGCCCCGAGCATCACCAGAACGGCGGCGAGACGATAGCGGAAAAGCGAGCGCCACCAAGGCCGTCGCCTCTGCAACCTCCTGGCATGAACAGAATTGCCCATGATCCCTTCCCCGAGGCGAGAATGCATCGTCTGAAGCCGGGAGTCCAGTATCAGGCCGCAGCGCTGTAGCCCGCTTCCTTGATGCGGCGCCCGCGACGCTACAGGCGCGAGACATGGTCGGCACGACCGCTTCCCTCCTGATGGTGGCGCTTGGCGCCTGGCCCTATCGCTCCCGTGAGAGTAGGCCAGGAGGTCAGGCAGCGTGGCATGTAGGACTATGGTCCGCGTTGCGGCGAACCCCATCAAGCGGAGATCGCCAATGGCCCAGAACCAAACCTTCCGAACAGCTGTCTCGGGCTGAAATCCGAGCGCCTTCTGGCGGCAGCCGAAGCGGCTGCAAAAGAGCATCGTCGGGCCGCTTCTGCGATCGATTGCGCTCAGAAGACGGACCCCGTCAACTCCACAATACAAGTATTTGACCCGGAACATTAGTGGTCCCTTAAGCACTTCTCCACAATCGGTACTTGTCCGGCTTGGCGCGTTTTGCTAATGAGTCCGTACAAACGGGGGTTTGGATAATGTCGAAACGCAATTTCCTGTCACCAATGGCCTTGTCGGCCACGATGATTCTCGGCGGCCAAGTTCAGGCTGCAGTCCTTGTCGAATCGGCAAATCAGCCTTCGACCAAGCTCGCTGAAGCTGGCACTGTCCCGGCGGACCTCGGCTACGGTGAGGTGCTAGATCGCTCAAATGGTACGGACGTTATCATGGCGTACCACACCAGCCATTCGAGCCATGCTAGTCACGGGTCTCACTGCTCTGGCTACAGCTATTGTTGATGGCGGACACCCCTCGCGAGAGCGAGCTCGTCCAGACTGCCCAAGTCAAGTTTGATCTGTCAGTCTTCAGCCTCGACTGTGTAAAGCGCGCAGCGTATCGGGTAACCGGCAACGCTGCGGTTGAGATCACGATCGAGGGCGGCTTCGCAGTATGCACGATCAACTTCAGCAAGGCGGCCGCGCGAACTTCGGCCGACGCAGCGGTAGAAAGACTGCGGCTAGAGGTCTTGGATCAGGACCTGCGTAGCAGCATCGCCGCCGAAACCGCCACTGTTAGAAACGCGATACTGGCGCTTGCGTTTTCCAGATCGGGCCTGCAGTCCGATGACTAAGTTTGCTCCGGCAACTGAGTTCCAACGACCGTTGGACGACACTTATCAGCTCGCGTACTTTCGTTTTTCCCAGTTGGACGACGAGCGGTATGTGCTGACCAACCAAGCGGGCGAATATCTGGTATTGCCGCGCGCCGTGCTGGCCTCGTTTATCAGGCACGAGCTTCCCAGCACACACCCCGCCTACTCCCGCCTGCGCAGCAGGCAGTTCCTCTTTGATGCATCCTCCAATATCGGCAAGGAGCTGCTGGCGCTGAAGGTTCGGACCAAGGCAAGAAGGCTTGAGAACTTCACCTCGCTTCACATCATGGTCGTGTCTTTGCGGTGCGAGCACTCCTGCCCCTACTGTCAGGTATCTCGCCAAAGCGAAGATCGTTCAGCCTTCGATATGTCAGAGGAGACTGCCGAGAAGGCGTTGGCGCTCATTTTCCAGTCTCCAAGTCCGGCTATCAAGATCGAGTTCCAAGGCGGCGAGCCGCTCCTGAATTTCCCGTTGATCCAACACGTCGTGCATCGGGCTGAAGCGATCAACAAGGTCGCCGGGCGGTCGCTGCAATTCGTCATCACGACGAATCTCGCCGTCATCACCGACGAAATCTTGGAATTCTGTCGCGTGCACAGGATTCTAATTTCAACGTCGCTCGACGGACCGGCCACTCTTCACAATGCCAATCGACCGCGCCCGGGAAAGAACAGCTACGAATTGGCTGTGGCAGGTATCCACAAGGCCAGACTGGCTCTCGGCCATGAACGCGTCAGCGCACTTATGACAACGACCAAAGCCAGTCTTCCACTGGCGCGCGAGATCATTGACGAATATGTCCGGCTAGATTTCCCCGGAATATTTCTTCGCCCGCTTTCCCCTTACGGCTTCGCGGTCAAGACGAAATTGTACGCAGCCTATGACGTGGACCGCTGGCTCGATTTCTACTTCGACGGGCTGCATTACATCCTGGAACTGAACCGGAATGGTATTCCCTTCAAGGAGTTTTACGCAGCCACTATCCTCACAAAGATGCTCACGCCTTTCGAGCCAGGATATGTGGATCTTATGAGCCCGGCAGGCATCGGCATCTCCGCGGTCGTCTACAACTACGACGCCAGCGTCTACGCGTCCGACGAAGCGCGAATGTTGGCCGAAATGGGCGACAAGACATTTCTACTCGGGAATGTCCACGAAAACACCTACGGCGAGATTTTTGGGTCTGACGCTCTCCTCGATCCTATCGAGCAATCTTTTGCCGGGTCAGTACCGATGTGCGCCGACTGCGCTTACGAGCCGTTCTGTGGCTCTGACCCAGTATTCCATACCGCAACGCAGGGCGACTTTGTTGGTCTCAAAACGCGCTCGGGATTCTGCAATCGCAACATGTCGATCTTCAAAAGGCTGATCGACCTTATGGAGAGAGACGTTACCGCTCGAGAACTCTTTCTAAGTTGGGCGAATTAGGATGTTGCGACTGAGTGGCTTCGCTGCGTCAGCAAGCGTCGGTGATTTCTCACGGCGAGTGGCACTTAGGCTCGTGGCGGGCCAAGCTGAACAAGCGCCTAACCCGGAGCATGATGCGTATCTTTTCACGGGCGAGAATGCCCATCCTGAATGCCAGTGGGTTGTTACCTTTGAAGAGCATCAGGCGGAAGCAGCGCGACTGTTTTCGAGCCAACGACTGATCGTTTTGCCCCACGAGTTCGACTACCTTAGCGAAGGAGACGTCATCCGCTTTGTGCCGGATCGGAAGGCAGTGCGTGTCCTGTTCAGAAAGGATGCCAACGCGAACTATTTCCTCGTAACGGAGCGGTGCAACCACCTGTGTTTGATGTGCTCCCAGCCACCCAAAGACGTTGATGATCGCTGGTTGGCGAGGGAGATTTTGGATGTGCTGCCCCTGCTGCCCGTAACGACCCCGTTTCTCGGGATCACTGGCGGTGAGCCAACGCTGGTGGGTGAGGACTTTTTTGACATTTTGTCATCAGCTCGTGACCACCTTCCGTCTACGCCGGTTCATATTCTTTCCAATGGCCGGACGTTCAAGGATCGGCAATTCGCAGAGCGCTATCAAGGGATTGGACATCCTCGTCTTTCGGTCGGCATACCGATCTATTCCGCCGACCCGGAAGTTCACGACTACGTGGTTCAGTCCAAAGGCGCCTTCGATGAGACCATCCGCGGGATCATGAACCTGAAGGCCGTCGGGGGTGAGGTTGAGATACGAGTTGTCGTTCACAAGCAGACCTATGAAGGTCTCGTCGACCTGTCAGATTTCGTTTTTAGAAACCTCACCTTCGTAGACCACGTGACGTTTATGGGACTGGAGATCACTGGCTTCACAAGGGCAAATATGGATAAGCTCTGGATGGACCCGTACGACTATCGAAGTGAGTTGCGGGCGGCTGTGCAATATCTGGCTGCGGCTAGGATCAATGTTTCAGTCTACAATCACCAGCTCTGTCTTCTCGACTCGTCTATCCACAAGTATGCAAAGCGGTCGATTAGTGACTGGAAAAATGCGTACTTGAACGAGTGCACAAGCTGCTCCAAGCGCGCCGAATGTGGTGGCTTCTTTTCATCTAGCCACCTTGCACGAAGCTCCCATATCTCGGCGTTTCAAACAAAATAGAACATCAGATTGGTTGAAAATTACGAAAGCCGTTCGCACGGTGGGATAACCTAGCCTAAATCTTAGAAATACAATCTGTGCGCTGCTGACTCGGATAGCGATTGGAGAGAATATGACCTTCGATTTTAAAAATGCGTCCAAGGCGGAGCTTCGAATTGAGTATAAACGTATCGCCGATGAAATCGGCGACGATCAATTTTTTACAAAGAAAGAGCTAAATCACCTTCCGGAGATTCTTTCAGACGGTGAGCAGGTATTGGCATTCACTTCTGGGCTCATGGACGGCGACACGTGGCTCATCACCCTGACAGACCGACGTATCATCTTTCTCGACAAAGGAATGATCTACGGCCTGAAGCAGGCCAGCATAGGCCTTGACAAGGTAAATGCTGTTAGCGGCAAAACGGGGCTCATCTTTGGTTCGATCACCATCGAAGACGGAGCTTCGCAGCGGCACATCAGCAACGTTTGGAAGAAGACTGTTGTCAAATTCGTCAATAAGGTTAGGGATGCACTGGAGCAGAGAAGGCAGCCAGCTCCAGTCTACAATCAACCGCAGGGTACCGACGTGGTGTCAATGCTTGAGCGTCTCGGCGCTTTGAAGGCGAACGGAATCATCACAGATCAAGAATTCGAACAGCAAAAAAGAAAAATACTGGCGGGATAATGGAATTTATAGGGGTCGTCGTCGGGATTATACTCTTCATCTCCGTTTATTTTTGCGTCGGTATTACCCTGCGCTTCATTTGGGAGTGGTGGATACTCGTTATGTCGACCCCGTCGCTTTTTGCGGCAGCTCTGCTGTACGGGTGGATTGGTGCACTTGTATCCATAAGCCTTTGGGCCTGGACGCTTACCTTGAATAACTCGTGGCACTCGAGTGCGGTATATTTCAGAGGCGCAGATTGGCTTGATAGGCGGTTTAATTTCAAGGATACCTAGCCGCTGCGGTTCCTCGCGCCCAGAGCCGTTATGACTGTTGATGGGGCTTTAGTGTTTTTATCGAGGAAATTCAATGAAAGTAAGCGTCATCGGATTGACGGCAGCATTTCTACTCGGCTGCACCGCTTCCGCATACGCTGATTGCTTGGGTGAAAGCGACTACAGGGTCTGCACAGATTCCTATTCCGGTAAAAATGGGGATCAACATGTGAGATCGTACGATACCGAAGGGAATAACTATTCGATTGACACCGAAACTCTTCGCTTTCCGAACGGAGGCCAAGAGGTCACCAGTAGCGATAGCGAAGGAAACTCCTACTCCATTCGCTCCTGGAGAGACAGCACCGGAACTCATTCCGTGGACACTGAAGGCAACGAATGCACCATCACGCCATCAGGTACTATGATGGGATGCGGGGAATAGGTGCGATGCGATGAAGAAGTTCGGCGTCTTTGGCTGCACTGGTTGCGTAGCCGCCATCATCATAGGGTGGCTGCTCGGTGTGCGCATATTGGTAGTTCAACCGATCGGAGCCATTCCTGAGGGTGTAACTGCCATAGTATATGGGGTTCCGGATCTGCATCTCGTTGACAGTCCGGATGCCATCTGCCAACGAACCCAAGGGGGCGTCAGTCTCCTATGTAGAGGAATGACAGCTGCGGCAATTGCCAACCACGGCAAGATCCTTGCTCGGCTACCCTACAGCGAGATGCTTTTTCGTCTTAGCGGCGCTCCCGTTCTTGACCGGTAAGCCGGACGGCTTTCGATTTGCGCATATGTTGTTGTTGCACATCAGGGTATACTTGGAAGTGACACCAAAGCGTCGGGTTCAGCAGGGTTGCGCTGGGCAGCCCGGTCAGCGTCCGACACTTGCGGACGCTCCGTTATAAGACATTCCCTCTTCCTCTCGGGGGCGCGCGCGCCACTGTTCGACCCGCTCGTCGACCCATCCTACGGATGGAGCCCAGGACTTCGACTTGCTGGCCGTTTATGGACCGGCCGCTGGGTTGCTTTTCGGCATCGGCACACCAAGAAGCTTTGGACGCCTACGAGGTAGTGGCAGCTCGAAGCGCCTAGCTCGCCTAATCACTTCGGATAAGATCGTCGTAAAGCGAGAGATATACGAAGCTCCGCCAAACGGGGGGTGCGGCTCGCAGCAGCAACAAATTCGCGTCAGGCTTCACGGAAGCTCTTGAAAAGATATGCCGAGCGCAAAGACCATACCCAGCCGTGGGACATGGCCGGTGCAGTTGGGGGTGCTTGTGGGGCTTAACCGCACCGGCCACTGCGGGAAGATATGAGACCCCCACTCCTCTGCCTAAGTATAGGCATATTAGCAAGCGAGCAAATTATCTCGCAATGCCACCTTGAAGGCTCAACCGCGAAGCCAACTTAATTCCGAGAGAGCGGACGGAACTGGTGAGCGCTTTGTCGAACCCCGGAAGCAGTGAGCATCTTTGGGCATTGGACCTTGCCGACCTGCGCAAGGAGTTTGGAAAGTTTCGTCAAGAGCGCGGGACAACGCCCCTTGAGTGGGACGAGCACACCGAAGCTGTTCCTTGAAGAACGACGGGAACGCCGCCGGGAACCGGATTTGTCCGAGCCGTTGGGGAATGGCTAGGCTAGCGTCGCGATCATCATTCACCTTCCGGCGTGGGGGTCTTGTTGTCAGCCCTTCGAACGCATGCACACACACCTCCCGGAACTTTTGCCGGGTCGCCGTGTTCGTTGGTGATGACGAAAATTGTTGACCTTGGACCGCCTAAGCCCGGCAAGCCACATGACGCTGACTGGCCGGAGCATTTCCATGCGTGCCCCATCTGCGGCCAGCAGGTAGACCGACACGACTTCCGGCAGGTGATGTGGCACGAGCAGCCCGATCACGAGCCGCTCGATCTCAACCAATAAAAAGCCTGCCGCCCTTCCGGCCGCGCGGGCTGACGACAGAGACGTCACACCGCAAGCCTCACCAGCAATGGAACAATGGGCCATCACCGTCGCGGCCCTGAGGGTACCCAGCCGCAGGAGGGTCCTAAAGCCGCACAACCTTGTCGAGATGCAGGCGTATCCGCTGGCCTTCTGCGAAGGCCAGTGCGAACGATTCCAGGGCGAATGAGCGTGTAATTTCCTGGTCAGTTTCAATGATGCGGACGACCCATTCGCCACTGGCTCCGACCACTTCCACGCAAGGCGCGGCCTTGCAGATTGGCACCACGTTGCCCATCACGTCCTCCCTACGAAAAGCAATGGCGAGTCGACTTAAAACCGTCGTAGCCGGTAGATCAATAACAATTGCTTGTTCGGATCGGACGAACCAACCTGGATGGGCAATACGATCGGGGGCTAATGCCACTTCGGTCAGGCGAACCCTCCGGGGAACCTACCGTGAGATAGCCTCTGCTTCAGGTCGTTGGCATTCAGGATGGCGGCCAGCTCTTCGGCATACTCCATGTCGGGAAGGTCGACAGATGGGTGGCCCGCTACAATAGCCGGGAGCCCGGTGAACACGTCGAATACCGTCCACGTCCCATCCGGTTCCTGCCTTTCGTCGTACCGCAGAGTTGCCATGAGGGGATCATATAGTCACCCTTAGGTGTTGGGAATATTTGGTCCACGGAGGCTCGCGATCCGGAGCGCTGATTTCGCCGCTTTGAAGATTGCCGATCTCGTCGACAGAGATCAGGCCGCTCAATCTGCGATCGAACTTTATGGGATGGAAGCACCGACCGCCGTGGCGCACTGCGCTTTGGAGGCGCATTTCGACGGTCGACCAGATGACTACCGCTTTTGGTGCGATGTCTTTCACCAACTGAGAAAACCAAACTGACGGAACTTTGCCGCAGCATCTTGTTCGGTCGCGCATGGCTAGAATAGCCGACCTTGGACCCGCCTATCCCCGGCAAGCCACACCCAACCGCAGGACTGTGACGATCGATTTCACGCATGCCCGATCTGCGGTCAGCAGATCGACAAACGCGATTGCCGCCAGGTGATGTGGCACGAGCAACCAGATCACGATCCGCTTGAACTGGATCAGCTGCCCGGCGATGTCGACTTTACGGTGGGCGCTAGCCTGCCGATCTCCGGCCTAACCGCATGGCAGGGGCTGTTTCAGCATGGCCGCATCAAGGCCGGGCAGAGCGTTCTCGCGCATGGCGCTGCCGGTGCCGTCGGTTCGATGGTGGCGCAGCTTGCAAGGGAGGCCGGAGCCTATGTGATCGGCACCGGGCGGGCCGCCGACCGCCAGAAAGCGCTCGACTTCGGTGCAAATGAATTCCTCGACCTCGCAAAAGACACCCTTGAAGATGTAGGCAGCGTCGATCTGGTGTTCGATGTCATCGGCGGCGATATCCAGAAGCGATCCGCAACGCTCGTCCGCGCCGGAGGTATCCTTGTCACAGTCGTTGGACCAACGGACATTCGAGCTGCCGATGGCCTGACCGTTGACTTCGTCGTCGAGGCTGATCGCCCTCAGCTCTCTGAGATAGTGCAGCGGATCCGCGATGGACGACTGCGGACGAACATTGGCAAGCTTTCGAGCTTGGATGATGCCATCGGCACCTTCAACTCAACGGACCGACGCGCAGGAAAGACGGTTGTCCGCGTTCGTCCGTGAGAACTTGGGAGAGGAGGCCGGTCCTCTCTCCGTATGGCCGCCTCTGGCAGCTGACACGGTGAGGTGCAAATCAGCGCCTGTCGCGGGATTTAGCCATCGTAGGGCGGTGTTTGCGGGAACCTACTTTGTACGTTTCCGACTCTTGCCTTTTTCGGAAAGTGACCCACAGAATAGCTGATTGAGGTTCTATCTCTCTGGGAGGATGGGATGGACATTCAAGCACCTGTTCGGCCTACGCAGCAAACGGCCAAGGAGCTGGTCCGCGAGGTCCTGTTGGGCTCTCAACCCGGCGACATTATTTCCGTCAAAGCGACCATTGTAGCGGTCCGTGAGCGCGGCGGCGATCTTCTCGAAACTGACTGCCAGTTAGTCGAAATGATCGTCAAATCAGCCTCCGTTTGGGGACTGTTCATCGCCTTTGACGTTCGAGAGGCGTGATGCCCCACCGTTGGTTCAACCCTCCGGTTTATGTGAAGACTGAGCGCCCGGGGCTTCGCCTTGGTGTCAACCGGGTTGATGCCGCCGCCGGAGGAGCTCCTAAAAGTGGTCCAATCGTGGCCCCAAGTGGCGGCTGGCGGCCGAAGCTTGCCTATCTGCGATGGATGGCAAAATGCCGGGTAAATGACTTCCGGCTGCTGTTCGAAGCCGCGGCCGATGAAGAGGAGATGCTGCTGCCGGATTAACAACGCTATACGACGAGCCCATTCGGGTCTGTTCGCGTTGCGAATTCACCGGCGCAACGGGCATTTATGCTGTCCGTCTCCGTCGTCAAACTTTAAAGTGAGACACCAACGAGCGACGACCTAGATGGACAGTTATTCGCCGGTGCGCGTACCATATAGGGCCGCGGGTGACCGATGGAGGTCACATGGTTGATGAAGAGCATCGCCGCGAACGGAGGCAGCGGGTGCTGAAAGGCGCCTCAATCATCAGCGGATTCACAAACTCCGAGATCAGTTGCACCATTCGGAACCAAAACAGTGGCGGAGCTGAGCTCAAAGTCCCGGTGGAATCGCGTGTCCCTGAGCGGTTCGTGGTTTACGTGCCGACCGACGGCGTTGCCTACCAGGCAGTCCTGCGGTGGCGCAGGAACGACCGAATTGGGGTTCAATTTATAGGAACGTTGCCAAAGCCGCGTCTCCACTATGGCTGAGCTTGTGCCCGGGATGCACAGACCGGGGAATTGGACACTCTCCGGCGCTCGGCACGTGTTCCATGGCAGTCGCACTTTAGAGATTTCCCCCCGGCGAAACTTCGCTTCAGGTCGACACGGTCAGAAGGCTTACAAAATCGCGGGAATATTCCTCGTCCAGATATTTAGCCGGAGCGCCCCACGCCTCGGCTGGTTGGCCAGTGAACGCGTCAAACACCGCTCAGGTTTCGTCGAGTCCCTCCTGAGGTCGTATCTTTGAGAAGCCATGCCGTCGCTAGGTAAGTCTGCGGTCCAGTTCTCAAGCGGTGATCGACATTCCTGTTGGAGTGCGGGTTCTACAGGAGATTCGGTTTTGAGGATCGCGAGGGCTCAACGGATCATGAGCGACCCAGCAGGATCAGAAACCGGCACCCGTCTGCGCAGCCCTTTGATGAAGATAGGTAGAGTCAAAATCTGCGGCGCGAACGAGCCCGGCCCAGTCGGTCGCATGAAAACGCGAGCCAACGGTGGATATCAGACCGTCGCGTCTAAGGTCCTGAAGCACTCGGTTCACGTGCACGGTAGAGAGGCCAAGTGCGTCGCCAAGTGCAGCCTGCGTTATGGGGAGATAGGCCACATGATCTTCAATGCGGCCTACCGAGCGAAGGCGAACAATGAGTTCGCAAAGAATGTGAGCCATACGCGAGTAGGCGTCGCGCCTACCGACGTTGGTGACCCACTCTCGATAGATCGCCGCATCGATCACCGTCGAGCGCCAAAACACTCTCGTTATCGAAGAGTGCTGGTCGCAAACGGCGCGAAGTTCGTCGTGCCGCATGAAGCCCACCCTAGCGGGCATGAGAGGGGTGAAAGTGCAATCCATGACCGACAAATGCAAACCATGCAGGTCGGGAATGTCGCCCGGAACAAAAAAGGAGGAGATTTGACGCTTCCCCTCCCCGGTTAGTTTGACCGACCCTATTAAGCCTTCAAGAACGACGAACGAAAGGCTCGGCTTATCGCCCTCGCGCAGAATGTCTTCGTTGGCCTGATATCTCTTCTCCTGAATCGAGATGTTCCCCAAGGTCGCAATGTCTGATTCTGCGAGTTCCGAGATGGCTTGGAGCTTGCGGATCAACATTTTGAAAGAATGATCATGTGCCATCAAGAACCTGTTCGTGTATGCTCCCAACTTTTAGTTGGCGCTAATGTTCCCGCTGCCTAGAGGAGACGAAGGCCAATGGTCAGTGCGTCGATGATGCGCGCAAAGTTCAGCTGTCCTCAATCCTTTTCGCCTGCCGCAACCTGTTCGAAACGGCTGGATCACAACCTGCTTTCCACCGGATTAACGAGTGCTATTGCGCGCCAGGAACCTTAAGAGTTCGCAGCCGTTCAACTGTTGGGGCGCACGAAGCAGGCTTTCAATGTCATCGGGTTCCGTGCTGATCGTGGAGACGTCGAGAACTCTCTCCGGGAGGCCGGGTTCGAGGTAGTCGCCGGCTTAAAGGGCCTTCAAGCGATTGCGACTTTCGATCGTGAGCCGGAGCGAGTTGTGGCTCTCCTGACAGATATCAGACTTGGGGACGGCCCAAGCGGGTGGATGTGGCCCGGCACCTCCGAGGCGCCGATCCTACTATGCCAGTTATATGACAGCGTTGGTCGATGCCATGGCCTGCTACGCAATTGACCGACATCAAATCGACATCCTGTCTCTCGGCTGCGTTGAATTGGAGTTCGCCTTCACCAAGGGCCAAATCGCCAAGGGCGGTATCAGGCACTGGCGCGAGATCATTTCTGCCGCCATGCGCCTGCAAAGCCAGAATGCACTGGGCCAAGCTGGGCTGCTGGTAGGACGAGACCGTCTACTACGCATCGACGGAGCACCATGAAGTCTAATCCGATCGACCTCGACGACTACACCGGTCCGCCGCAGAGTTACCTGTTATTGCTGCCTCACTGGTCAAGCAACATGAGGAACGGCTGGCCGCGCTTTTCGCTGCGCCGCGTCCACCCTACAAAGCGGTGTATGGGCCAAGGTCTCAGGACCCGTAAATAGCCACCTGTTCTTCGCACGATGTCGGCTTTCAGAAACCGCCTAAAGCGATCCCGATATTGGGCGCAATGGCCATCCGTTCTGATTAAGTCGTCTTGGCCAGCCGTGGTCTTCACTCGACCCCGCATGATGAGGTATGACCAAGAAGGATGTAGACTAAACCGGAAGAGACAAGGTGCAGGTGCAAGGCATTGAGAGAAATAGCAGGAACCGAACCAATCCACAGGAATATTTTGTTGGTATTTATGTTGGTAGCAGATGCGGCTAACATTCCCCTAAGTATCTGAAAGCAAAACGGTATTTTCTTCACTTGAATTCCGCCTCTGGGCACCAGTTTTCTCTGAACATCAAGGGCTTGACTTCCTGGCGCCGCACCGACGGATTCCTGATTTCGGCCTGCCGGCTGTGCCGGCAAGCCTCGCAACCGAGTTATGAACTTTCGGGGCGCACGGTCTCCACGCCCAGCGAGCCGGCCGGCAGCGGCTGTAGCAGTTCGGCTTCGGACTTCGTCAGATTGAGCCAGGCGGACCAATTCTCAGGTTGAAGGACCACGACCTGCCGATTGTGATAGGGCGCAATATCGGGTCCAGGATCGGTCGTCAGCATGGTGAAGCTGGGCGGCTTGTTGCCGGCGGCTTCACGCCAAAGCCTGCGATGGCCATGAACGGCGAACCGTTGAGCGTGAAGCGATGCTTTGCCTTCGGATACTTCGTGCCCGTGAACTCGAAGAAGGCGGATGCCGGTACGAGGCAGCGTTTGCTGCCGGCGAATTGCCTGCCTTCGGAGCGGAAGTTGAACACTGGTCCGCCTTTCGGTCCGGCCGGTGGAAATCCGAACGTCATCGACGTCAGTTCGACAGCGCCGGTGTCGCCGGCGGCGCGCATGATCGGGGCCGGATCATTGATGTGGATGTCATCAACCTGCGGCAGGTCAAGTTCCGTCTGATGGGTCGGGATCTCGAGTGCCAGCAACTCCAGCATCCGGCAATATTCAGCCCAGAGAATATGCTGCTCATAGTCGTTGCACATGGAAGGCTCCCGACCGGTCTGCCAGTTTACGTTACGCAAACAAAGAGGCGATGGAAAGCCGTGGCCGTTCAACCCTCGCGGTCGCGCTCGACCAGTATATCGGCCTCGATCGCCGCATTGACGAAGGCCGCGCGGGCATAGCGCGCCTCTTGAAGGCCTTCCAGAACGCCAAGGCAGGCTTTACGGGCGGCGACGTGATAGCCGCCTGTCTTCACGGGCCATCGGTTCATGAGGATGTCAGCGGCCTGCGCGACACGCTCCACCTTGTAGATCGTGTTTCTGGACCTGCCAAGCGCCACGCGAACCGGCTCATCGAAATGCTGATCTTGCATGCTTCCCCTCCCGAACGCGATCGCGAGTCAATTCGGGGGAGGCAAGTTCGGTTCCACGGGAGCGATTTGCCAACGCAATAAACCCGCCCAATGAAATCACTTTGCGCCCATCGGCCAAATGGCGGATTCGCTTTGCTTGGTGATCCCCTCCACCTAGGGCAAACTGCCTGCCGGGGCTGCAGGAGGAGAAATGCGAGCACGCACAGCTACGATCGGCGATCTCGAAAGTGTCTTCCGTGATCTGTCCACGCGGATGTCGGACGAGTATGTGGCCGCCGGCAAGGACAGCAAGGTCGCCTACGACAATCTGATGATGAATTTGAAGGAAGGCCGAGCGCACGCGTTGGTCGAGGGCGACAAGACGGTGGCGATCGTCGCCTGGCACGAGAACAGCGACGCCGCCGACACGCTGTTTGCCGCGCAGGAGGGTTTCTTCAGCGCCGCGACGGTCCGCTTCTGCAGGCGCCACATCCGCCACATTCAGGCGCTGGCCGGCAACCTTCCCATCCACTCGCGCAGCTGGCTGCAGCGGGCCGACGTCGGCAAATGGTTCCGTGTCATCGGTTATGTCGAACGCGGCCGAGAGAACGGCGCCACTGTGTTCGAATTGCCGCCGGCACGGGGAGCGTCAGCTGCGCGGGCTGCCTAGGGCTGCGCACCCACGGATGCCATCAAGATGGCGATGGGCCAATATCGCCTGCAATGGCCTCATATCGGGGGCTCAGATGTCGGGGCTCAGATATCGGGCTGATCCAGCGCCTCGAAAATCACCCGTTCCAGCGGACCGAGATCCTCTTCGATCTCGCTGACCTCAAGGCCTAAATGCCGAGCATCCAGGGCAGCTCGCGTGGTTAGGGTTCGAGCCGTTGCCTTGTCGGCAGGCAGTTCGCCCGGCAGGTGCTCGTGGATCCAGCCCTGCAGGAAATCAACGCCGCGCTCGCTCATCGATTTATCCCTTCCCTTATCTGGGGGATCATTCCCCCAGAATGACCCCAGAAGCGACGATCTGAGCCGTCAGGCTGGTGAGCCTGCCTCGCTTCACGAGCGTCGGCTTTTGGTAGATTTTCTTCATGGCGGTGCCTTTCGCGACAAATCGCTCGTCGGCAACAACGTCCGTCGCGGGGCAGCGTTCCATGGCGGGCTGTTGAGCCCGACCCCCTGACACATCGTATTTGAGAACAGCCCCGCTCCCGCGACCCGTGATGTTGATGCCGCGGCAGGTTGCGAAGCCAATGCGGGGCGTGGCATTTGTCGATGCCGATCATTGGGATGACAAGCAGGACATGGCAAGGCCGCCAGACATCGTCCGACAACAGGCCGCGAGCGCAGGCGTCAGCCTGAACCGGGCGCTTTCCAAACTCGGCCTGTGTTCGCGCAAGCAGGCCGAGCTGCTGATCGCCGAAGGGCGCGTGCGGGTTGGCGGCAAGGTGGTGCGCGATCCGTCGCTGCGCGTCGATCTCGGCCGCGACCGCATCGCTGTCGACGGCGAGCAGATCGTCGGCGAGGCAAAAGTCTACCTGATGATCAATAAGCCGCGCGGACAGGTCACCACGCGCGATGACCCGCAGGATCGTGGCACCGTCTATGACTGCCTGGTGGATCTGGAGTTGCCTTTCGTGTCGCCGGTCGGCCGCCTCGACAAGGCCAGCGAAGGCCTGTTGCTGATGACCAACGACACGCGCTGGGCCAACGGCCTGCTCGATCCGGCCTCGCATGTCGCCAAGACCTATCATGTGCAGATCGGTACCGCGCCCGACGAAGCGATGCTGGCGCGCTTTCGCGACGGAGCGATCGTCGACGGCGAACTGCTGACCGCAAGTTCGATCGAACTGCTGCGCAGCGGCGGCCGCACAGCCTGGCTGGAAATCGTGCTCGACGAGGGCCGCAACCGCCAGATCCGCCGCCTGCTCGGGGCATTCGACATCGAGGTGCTGAGGCTGGTTCGGGTGGCGATCGGCGGTTTGCAGCTCGGCGAGCTCGCCAAGGGCAAGGCGCGGCATCTGACATCGGAGGAATTGGCGGTGCTCGCGCGTTAAGAGGCAGGCTTGCTGAGAAACACTACTTCTGGTTCCACCTGCGTATCACCGGCTCGCTCAGATCGTGCTCATAGCCGAGGATGCTGAGGCTCGCGGTATCAAGCACGAAGTGCGCACCGCCTTCGGGTGGCAGACCGAGCCAGCGCGCGGCCAGCACGCGCAGGAAATGCGAGCTTGAAAACACTAGCACATTGCCCTCGATTGCCCGCAGCCCGGCGATGATCCTGTCGGCCCTGGCACCAACATCCGCTACCGACTCGCCGTCGGGACAGCCGTCACGGAACAATTGCCAGCCGGGGC
Organism: Mesorhizobium sp. P160219; assembly: GCF_057786095.1. Taxonomy (NCBI): domain Bacteria; kingdom Pseudomonadati; phylum Pseudomonadota; class Alphaproteobacteria; order Hyphomicrobiales; family Phyllobacteriaceae; genus Mesorhizobium; species Mesorhizobium sp. P160219. The sequence goes on along the minus strand of NZ_JBYNWG010000001.1, from coordinate 1,695,047 downwards.
GCTGCACAAGAATCTCCTTGGTCTTAACGCCCTCATAGGCGCCATAGTCCCATTCCTGCAGGTCGTCCTTCTTGACGGCAGCAGCGCCGAAGCCGGCAAGCGTGCAGGTGCTGAAGGCTCGCTGCGACGGGCTCGACCACACCGCCTGGAAGGACAGATCCTTGAGCCGGTCCGCCACGCCGCGAGCTGCCGCCTCGCCCTTTGCCGTCAACGGTATGTCGGTGCGGCCGGTGTGTTTTCCCGAAGCGCTCCACTCCGTCTCGCCGTGACGGACGAGGTAGATTTCGGGGTACGGATTGCTCATGCGCCGGCCTTTCGGTTTTACGTCCGCACCCTACCCGGGAGGGCCCGGCCAGCGCCAGCCACGTGCAGGCGGAAAAGGAAAGGCCGCAACCAAATCGGCTGCGGCCTTGTGCTCAAACGTCAGTGCCCGGAGCGGTCAGGCGGGCTGCAGATCGCCCGACAGCGCCAGGTCGGCTTCCTCGTACAATGTGCCGGCCATGGCGGCGGCGAACTTGGTCTGGTCGAGTTCGCCTTCCCAGCGCGCCACGACAATCGTCGCCACTGCATTGCCGACGAAGTTGGTCAGCGCCCGGCATTCCGACATGAAGCGGTCGACCCCTAGGATCAGCGCCATGCCGGCAACGGGTACCGTAGGCACGACAGAGAGCGTGGCGGCCAGCGTGATAAAGCCGGCGCCGGTGATGCCGGCGGCACCCTTGGAGCTCAGCATGGCAACCAGCAGCAGCAGAATCTGGTCGCCATAGGTGAGCGGCGTATCGGTCGCCTGGGCGATGAACAGCGCCGCCAGCGTCATGTAGATGTTGGTGCCGTCGAGGTTGAAGGAATAGCCGGTCGGGATGACCAGGCCGACCACCGAGCGGTTGCAGCCGGCGCGCTCCATCTTGGCCATCAGGCCGGGAAGAGCGGCTTCCGAGGACGAGGTGCCGAGCACCAGCAGCAGCTCTTCCTTGATGTAGCGGATCAAGGCGAGGATCGAGAAGCCGTTGTACCAAGCGACAGCGCCGAGCACGACCAGCACGAAGAGCAGCGACGTCAGGTAGAAGGTGCCGATCAGAAAGGCGAGGTTGGCAATCGCGCCGATGCCGTATTTGCCGACGGTGAAGGCCATGGCGCCGAAGGCGCCGATGGGGGCGGCCTTCATCAGGATGGCGACCAGGCGGAAGATAGGCGAGGTCAGCGCCTGCAGGAAATCGACGACCGGGCGGCCGCGCTCGCCGACCAGAGCGAGAGAGATGCCGAACAGCACCGAGAAGAACAGCACCTGCAGGATGTCGCCTTGCGCGAAGGCGCCGGTGATGGTGTCGGGGATGATGTTGAGCAGGAAGCCGACGATGGTCGTGTCATGCGCCTTCTCGGTGAAGGTGGCGACCTTCGAGGGGTCGAGCGTCGCCGCATTGATGTGCATGCCGGCGCCCGGTTGGACGACGTTGGAGACGACCATGCCGACGACCAGCGCCAGGGTCGAAAAGACCAGGAAATAGATCATCGCCTTGCCGGCGACGCGGCCAACCTTTTTCAGGTCGGAGACGCCGGCAATGCCTGTGGTCACCGTCAGGAAGATGACCGGCGCGATCACCATCTTGACCAGCTTGATGAAGGCATCGCCGAGCGGCTTCAGCGAAGCACCGAGTTCGGGATAGAAATGACCGAGCAGGATGCCGGCGGCGATCGCCGTCAGGACCTGCACGTAGAGATGACGGTAAAAGGGTAGCTTGCCGCGCGGTTCGGCGGCAGCGAATGCTGGCTGCATGACGTCCTCCATGGCGCCCCGATCGAAAGCTCGACCTCCCGGGGCAAGTTGTTTCCGCAGCCTCGCGACTGCTGTACTGGTCACTGCAACTGCCGTGCCAGACTGAGCGGCATTACCGTATCCATTGATTTTGTTGGAGATCTTTGTCGACCGAGCTGGTGCGCCGCAACCGCAAGTGCGGACATCCGCATGACTGAATTGTGCTTTGTGCGAAATCATGCACAAATAGGGAATGCTGCAACGCCCTGCCGCGGTCCTGTCGCCGACGCCCGAGCAACTCGGCAAACGCGCGCGTCGCGCCTGGCTGCTGTTTGCGGCGATCGCGCTGGTGATCGTTGCCACGGCGCTCACCGGCGCCGGCCTCTACTCGCGCCGCGCCGAGGTCGCGGCACTGGCGGCGCAAGGCCGCACCGATGCCAATCTGAAGGTTGCGTTGCTGCGCGCCGTGCTGGAAAGCCCGCGGGCGCTGCCGCTGCTCTTGTCCGAGGACCAGCAGGTGCATGACGCCCTGCAGAACAAGGGCGCTGTCACGATCGACGTGCTCAACCGCAAGCTCGAAGGGCTGGTCTCCGGCACCAAGGCTTCGGTGCTTTACGTCACCGGCGTCGACGGGTTTGCGATCGCCTCCAGCAACTGGCGCGAAACAACCAGCTTCGTCGGCAACGACTACGGTTTCCGCGCCTATTTCTCCGGCGCCATGCAATCGAGAACGGCCGAATATTTTGCGCTGGGCAACACCAGCAAGCGCCCCGGCCTCTACATTTCGCGGCGCGTCGGCAATGCGGCGGCACCGCTCGGCGTCGTCGTCGTCAAGATGGAATTCGACCAGCTTGAAGCCGACTGGCATGAGGCCAACCGGCCGGCCTATGTCAGCGACGACCACGGCGTCGTGCTGATCACCAGCGTGCCGTCCTGGCGCTTCATGACCACCGCGCCGCTGGCCGGCCCGGCGGCTGCCGCCATCCGGAGCAGCCAGCAATTCGGCAACGCGCCGCTGATCCCCTTGCCGATCACACGCCCCGAGGCATTGAGCCCTGACGTGTCGATGGTGCATGCGATAACACCGGGCGGCAGCGATGCCGAATATCTCAGGCTTTCGACACTGGTCCAATCGACGCCATGGCGGCTCGATTATCTCGTGCCGGTCGAAGCGCCGATCGCGGCTGCGGTGCGTGAGATGCGGCTGCTGGCGCTGGGCGTCGTAGTGCCGTTGCTGGCGCTGGCCGGCTATCTCCTGTGGCGCCGTCAGTCGGCGCAGATGCGCATCGCCGCCGAACAGGCAGCGCGCATCGAGCTCGAGCGCCGCGTCGTCGAGCGTACGCATGACCTCAGCCTGGCGCGCGACCGGCTGCAGGCCGAGATCACCGATCACCGCAGCACCGAAGCCAAGCTGCAGGTCATGCAGCAGGAATTGGTGCAGGCCAACCGTCTTGCTACCCTCGGCCAGGTTGCCGCCGGCGTCGCGCATGAGATCAACCAGCCGGTGGCAACGATCCGCGCCTATGCCGACAATGCGCGTGTGTTCCTGGAGCGCAAGCAGACCGCCTCGGCCGAGGAGAACCTTGGCGCGATTGCCGCGCTGACCGAGCGCATCGGCGGCATCACCGAAGAGTTGAAGGTCTTTGCCCGCAAGGGGCGCACGGCAGCCGAACCGGTCGAATTGCGCGGCGTCATCGAGGGCGCCGTGGTGCTGCTCAGAAGCCGCTTTGCCGGCCGGCTGGACGCGCTCGATATCACGCTGCCGCCGGTAACGCTCAAGGTGATGGGCAACCGGCTGCGGCTCGAACAGGTACTGATCAACCTGTTCCAGAATGCGCTGGAAGCGCTGGACGGTCGCGACGGCGCCAGGGTGCAGGTGTCGGCGCAGGAGACGGCCGACGGCGTGGCTCTTGCCGTCGCCGACAATGGGCCGGGCATCTCGCCTGCCATCCTCAAGTCATTGTTCACGCCGTTCAACACCTCGAAGGAAAAAGGCCTCGGGCTCGGCCTCGTCATCTCGCAGGACATCGTCGCCGACTATGGCGGACGCATCGAGGTGGTGAGCGGCCAGGCCGGCACGCGCTTTACCATTCACCTCGCCAGGGCAGCATGATGGACACCGCACCGGTCGTATTGATCGACGACGATAGCGAGTTGCTGAGGGCCACGCGGCAGACGCTGGAACTCGCTGGTTTTTCCGTCTCGGCCTTTGCGGTGGCGAACGAGGCGCTGGCCGGGCTCGACGCCAATTTTCCCGGCGTGGTGGTGTCCGACATCCGCATGCCCGGCATTGACGGCCTGCAGCTCTTCGACCGCGTCTTGCAGCTCGATTCCGACATTCCGGTCATCCTGGTCACCGGGCATGGCGACATCGCGGTTGCGGTCAAGGCGATCAAGGATGGGGCCTACGACTTCATCACCAAGCCTTTCGCCGCCGACCGGCTGGCGCAAAGTGTGGCACGGGCGGCGGAAAAGCGCCGGCTGGTGATGGAGAACCGCGCCTTGCGCGAAAGCGCCGAACAGGCGCAGGACGGCCTGCCGCTGATCGGGCAGACGCCGGCGATGGAGCGATTGCGCCGGACGCTGCGGCAAATCGCCGATACCGATGTCGACGTTCTGGTGACCGGCGAGACCGGCTCCGGCAAGGAGGTGGTGGCGAGCCTGCTGCATCGCTGGAGCCGCCGCGCCAGGGGCAATTTCGTGGCGCTGAATTGCGGCACGCTGCCGGATACGGTGATCGAAAGCGAACTGTTCGGCCATGAGGCCGGCGCCTTCACCGGCGCACAGAAGAAGCGCATCGGCCGCATCGAGCATTCGAGCGGCGGCACGCTGTTTCTCGACGAGATCGAAAGCATGCCGGCCTCGACCCAGGTGCAGATGCTGCGGGTGCTGGAAATGCGCGAGGTGACGCCGCTCGGCACCAATGAAATCCGGCCGGTCGACCTGCGCGTCGTCGCCGCCGCCAAGGTCGATCTCGGCGATGCCAGCCGGCGCGGCGCCTTCCGCGAGGATCTCTACTACCGGCTCAATGTGGTGACGATCTCGATCCCGCCGCTGCGCGAACGCCGCGACGACGTCGCCCTGCTGTTCTTCTACTTCGCCGAGCGTGCAGCCGCCCGCTTCCGCCGGCAAATGCCAACAGTGCCTGCCTCAGTGCACCGCCATCTGAGCCAGCACGACTGGCCGGGCAATGTGCGTGAACTCGCGCATTTCGCCGAGCGTTTCGTGCTTGGACTGGAGGAAGCGGCGCAAGCGCCACCTGCCGCCTCGGCGGAGCCGGATGCCGCCAGCTCACTGCCGGAACGGCTGGAACGCTATGAGGCCAATATCATCCGCGAGACACTTGGCCGCAATGACGGCGATGTCCGGCGCACGATTGAAGCGCTCGGCATTCCGCGCAAGACCTTCTACGACAAGCTGCAGCGGCACGGCATCGTGCGCAGCGATTTTTCCAGGTAATTCATTTTCCAGGTAATTCAGGCCTGTGGACCCGAAAGCAGGGTAGATTTTGTGAACCGGCGCAAAAAAACCTTGGCAAGTCGGCATCAGAAAGTGTTGAAGACCGCATCGGCGGCCTTCGGCACGGCGCGATCCGGTTGCGCTCGGCAGATGTTGATGATTTGTTGCCGGTCAGCGGAGAATGAATGATGCGAGAACCTGTCGGTCAAGATGAATATGGATCGACCAATCCATTCGATCCGGACGATCTGACGAATTTGAATGCGATCGGTCCGGCCATGGGCGGCGGCAACGACTTCGAGAAATACGCCGTTGCCGTGATCATCGTCTTCGGCGCGCTGATCATTGGCGGGCTGATGGCCGCTTCCATGACCTTTGGTCACCGCAACGGCTTCCTGTTTGCGCTTGGCGGCGCAACCGCGGCCTGGATATCGGGCAATGCGCTGCTCCTCGACCGTCCCCGCATCTACGCGGCGTTCGTCGTGATCGCGGCGCTGATGCTCGTCGGGTCGACGCTTACGCTCGTCCTCTGATCAATCTCTTGTTTTGATCAGTAGCCAATCGCCTCGCCGGATGCGGCGCGGCTGTCGATGGCGCCGTTGTAGCGGGCGCCGCCGCCCTTCTCGATTTCCGCCAGGCTCTTGCCCCCGACAAGAATGCCGGCCGCCTGACCCCAGGTAGAATCCGCGAGATCGAGGTGGTAGCCCATGCCGGCCAGCAGTTTTTCAGTGTCGGGCGACAGGCCGAAGGGTTCGACATAGATCGTGTCGGGCAGCCATTGATGGTGGATGCGCGATGCGTCGATCGCCTCCTGGATGTTCATGCCGTGGTCGATGACGTTGACGATGGCTTCCAGCGTGATGGTGATGATGCGCGAGCCGCCGGGGCTGCCGATAACCATGAACGGCTTGCCGTCCTTGGCGACGATGGTCGGGCTCATCGATGACAGCGGCGTCTTCTTCGGCTGGATAGCATTGGCCTCTCCCTGGACGAGACCGTAGAGGTTGGGCACGCCAGGCTTCTGGGTGAAATCATCCATCTCGTTGTTGAGCAGGATGCCGGTGCCGTCCGCGACCACGCCGGCGCCGAACGAGCCGTTCAGCGTATAAGTGACCGCGACCGCATTGCCGTCATCGTCGATGATCGAATAGTGCGTCGTTTCCTTCGACTCGCCGAAGCCCTTCGGCATCAAATCCTGCGAGACGCCGGCGCGGAACGGGTCGATCTTGTCGCGGATCTCCTTGGCGTAACCCTCGTCGAGCAGTCTCGAGACCGGATTGTCGACGAAATCTGGATCGCCGAGCGCCGAGTTGCGGTCCACATAGGCGTAACGCATCGCCTCGACCATGACATGCACCGTCTCGGCCGAGCCGGCGCCGAGATAGGACAGCGGGTAGCCCTCCAGCACGTTGAGGATTTCGCAGATGATAACGCCGCCGGAGCTTGGCGGCGGCGAGGACGTGATCTCATAGCCGCGATAGGTGCAGCTCACCGGTTGCAGCTCGCGTACCTTATATTGCTCGAAGTCTGCCTTGGCCAGAATGCCGCCCCTGGCGCCGCTCGCCTTGACGATGGCGTCGGCGATGGCGCCTTTGTAGAAGGCGTCGGCGCCTTTTTCGGAGATGGCGGCGAGCGAGGCTGCAAGATCGGGCTGGAGGAGACGCTCGCCGGCGCCATAGGGTTTGCCGTCCGGCTTCAGGAAGATGGCGGCGGCGGCAGGGTCCTTCGCCAGCCGTGCGACATTGCTTGCGAATGAAGCAGCGTCGCCCTGGTCGAGGATGAAGCCATCCTTGGCATAGGCAATTGCCGGCGCCAGCAAATCCTGGCGTGGCAGCGTGCCATATTTTTCACGAGCCATCTCGAACCCTGCCACGGAGCCCGGTACGCCGACCGCGAGGTAGCCATCAAGGCTGGCGCCCTTCACCGGATTGCCGTCCTTGTCGAGATACATGGTCTTGGTTGCCGCCAGCGGCGCGCGCTCGCGGAAATCGAGGAAGGTCGATTTGCCGTCCTTGAAGCGGATGGTCATGAACCCGCCACCGCCGATATTGCCGGCATTGGGGTAGACGACGGCGAGCGCATAGCCGACGGCGACCGCCGCATCGACGGCATTGCCGCCCTTCTTCAGCACCTCGACGCCGGCTTCCGACGCCAGATGCTGGGCGGTGACGACCATGCCGTGCTCGCCCTTCGCAGGTTGAGGCGATGCGGCATGGAGCGCGCCGGATGGCGCGAGCGCAATTGCGAGCGAAAGGGTGACGCCAATCAGCGTCCGGCGGGTCAAGGGCATGGCGGTGCTCCAAGTGCGGTGTGCCTAGAAGAGCTACATGGAGCGGCCGAGTCCATCATCAATATGAGCGAACACATATTGGTGTTCGCCTGCCGGCAGAGGCAAGCTAATCTCCCCCCTGTGGTGGAGATTAGCCAATCTCAAACAATCCCGCCTGACCCGCCCACAACCGCCGGCCGTTCCGCCGCCACCTTCGCCCGGTAGCCCGCCGCGCGATATGCGGCGACTGGATCAATGGCGCCGCCTGTGTTCAGCCGCGCCATGGCAAGGATCGGCTCGACATCGGTGCGGTAGGCAGCTTTCAGCGTCTGCGTCGCCATCAGTGCATCATTGCCGTCTTGGAAACCCTCGAGCGCCTTGCGGTCGACCAGCAGCGCCTGCGCATAGGCGCGCTGCACCTCGACTGCCGACAGCATCAGGCTTTCGATCGGGTCGGTGACGTTGTGGCTCTGGTCGAGCATGTGGGCGGGATCGAAACCCTCGGCGTCGGACAGCTCGGCATCGACCAGTTCGTTGAAGACCAGGAACAGCCGGTAGGGATCGATCGAGCCGGCATCGAGGTCGTCGTCGCCATATTTGGAATCGTTGAAGTGGAAGCCGCCGAGTTTCTTGAACTGGATCAGCCGCGACACGATCATCTCGATGTTGACGTTGGGCGCATGGTGGCCGAGGTCGACCAGGCAGTAGGCCTTGTCGCCCAGCTCCTTGGCGATCATGTAATTGGTGCCCCAGTCCTGCACGACCGTGGAGTAGAAAGCCGGCTCGTACATTTTGTGTTCGGTGAACAGTTTCCAGTCGGCGGGCAGTCCGGCATAGATCTCCTTCATGGCGTCGAGATAGCGCTCGAAGGCTTTGGCGAAATTGACCTGGCCGGGGAAATTCGAGCCGTCGCCGATCCACACTGTCAGCGCCCTGGACCCTAGCGTCTTGCCGATCTCGATGCATTCGAGATTGTGCTCGACCGCCTGGCGGCGCGTGCCGGCATCGGCATGCGAAAGCGAGCCGAATTTGTAGGAGAGCGTCTGATCCCTGGCATCCGAAAAGGTGTTGGAGTTCATGGCGTCGAAGCCGAGGCCGAAGCGCGAGGCGGCCTGCTTCAGCCGGTTCGGATCGGCCTTGTCCCACGGGATGTGCAACGAGACGGTCGGTGTCGCCTGCGTCAGTTGGCTGATGACGGCGCAGTCCTCGATCTTGTCGAAAATGTCGCGCGGCTCGCCGGCGCCGGGAAAACGGGCAAACCGCGTGCCGCCTGTGCCGACGCCCCAGGACGGAATGGCGACGGCGAATTTCTCGACCTTGCCGCGGATGGCGTCGATGGCGATGCCGCGACGGTCGAGGCGTTCCCCGAGCGAGGCGTAGTCGCGTTCGAGGTCGGGTTTGCGGGCGGCGTTGTGGCTGGCGACGAGATCGGCGGCGATGATGGTTTCGGACAAGTGCTATTCCTCCCAATGCGTTCACGTCAGCGCTGCCCCTCATCCGGCCCTTCGGGCCACCTTCTCCCCGTATAGTGACGGGGAGAAGAGAAGCGCTCCGCCCTTAACTCAGCGCGTAAAGCTCTGCGCGTTGCCGGCGTCGACGTTGATGATGTTGCCGGTGGACTTGGCCGACATGCCGGAGGCGAAGAAATAGATCGCTTCGGCGATGTCTTCCGGAAACACCGAGCGCTTCAGCATCGAGCGCGAGCGGTAGTGCTCTTCGAGGTCGTCGGTCGACATCTTGTAGGCGGCGGCGCGCTGTTCCTTCCACTCGCCGGTCCAGATCTTCGAACCGCGCAACACGGCGTCCGGATTGACGACGTTGACGCGGATCTGGGCTTCCGCGCCTTCCAGCGCCAGGCAGCGGGCGAGATGGATTTCGGCCGCCTTGGCGGTGCAATAGGCGGCGGCGTTGGGTGACGCGGCAAGGCCGTTCTTGGAGGCGACGAAGACGACATTGCCGCCGATCTTCTGGGCGCGAAACAGCCGGAAGGCTTCGCGCGAGACCAGGAAATAGCCGGTCGACAATATGTCCATGTTCTTGTTCCACAGCGCCAGCGTCGTCTCCTCGATCGGCGCCGAGGAGGCGAGGCCTGCGTTGGAGACGAGAATATCAATGCCGCCGAACTCGACGGCTGTCTGGGCGAAGCCGGAAATCACCTGCTCCTCCGCGGTGACGTTGATCAGCACCGGCCGGACGAAGTCCTTGCCATAGGCTTTCGCCAGTTCGTCATTGGCGCTGGCAAGTGCGGCCTCGTCGATATCGGCCAGCACGACGCAGGCGCCTTCGCGCAGCAGCCGGCTGGCGGTGGCGCGGCCGATGCCGCCGGCGCCGCCGGTGACCAGCGCGATTTGGCCGGCGAGCGACTTCGGCTTCGGCATGCGCTGCAGCTTCAAATCCTCGAGCAGCCAGTATTCGATGTCGAAGGCCTCCTGCGCCGGCAGGCCGACATAGGACGAAACGGTCGAGGCGCCGCGCATGACGTTGATGGCGTTGACGTAGAATTCGCCAGAGATGCGGGCGGTGGCCTTGTCGCCGGCGAAGGTGAACATGCCGACGCCGGGCATCAGGTAGACCACGGCGTTGGGATCGCGGATCGGGGGCGAGTCCGGATGCTTGCAGCTGTCGTAATAGGCCTGGTAGCCGACACGGTACTCAGCGATATCGTCGGCGAGGCGCGCAATCACGGCTTCGACGTCGGGCTTCGCTGGGTCGAACTCGATAACCAGCGGGCGGATTTTTGTGCGCAGGAAATGATCCGGGCATGAGGTACCGAGTGCCGCCAGCGGGCGCAAATCCCTGGAGTTGACGAATTCGAGCACGGCGGCGGAATCGTCGAAATGGCCGAGCTTGTGGCTCTTCTCCGAAATCAGGCCGCGGATCCTCGGCATCAGTCTCGCCGCGATGGCGCGGCGCTCAGCGGCGTCTAGCGATTTGACGACTTCGCCGCCGAAGATGGCGAGACCCTCGGAGCGGCGCTCGAACCATTCGATCGCCTGGTTGATGACCGAAATGGTCGTTTCGTAGCACTCCTTGGGTGTGTCGCCCCAGGTGAACAAGCCGTGGCTTTCGAGGATGACGCCCTTGGCCTCGGGGTGTTCGACGCAGAATTTCTCAAGCCACAGGCCAAGTTCGAAGCCCGGCCGCTTCCATGGCAGCCAGCCGATGGCGTCGCCGAAGATTTCCTTGGTCAGCGCCTTGGAATCCTTGGCCGCGGCAATCGCGATAATGGCATCGGGATGCATGTGATCGACGAACGCCTTCGGCACATAGGCGTGCAGCGGCGTGTCGATCGAGGCCGCGCGTGGATTAAGGTTGAAGGTGCAGTGGGGAAGATAGCCCACCATCTCGTCCTCATGCGCGACGCCGCGATAAAGGCCTTTCAGCGCCTGCAGTTTGTCCATGTAAAGCGTGGCGAAACCGTCCAGCTTGATCGAGGCGCTGTCGCCGCCCGAGCCCTTGACCCATAGCACTTCGACTTCGGCGCCGGAGAGCGGGTCCTTCTGCCGGATCTTGGACGAGGTGTTGCCGCCGCCATAATTGGTGACACGCTTGTCGGAGCCGAGCGTGTTGGAGCGATAGACCAGAAGCTCAGGCTCGCTCAGCCCCTTGGCTTTCGCATCGTCCCAAAGGTTGGCAAGGCGCGAGCCGGAGCGCTTGTCGAGCATGATTATCCTCCCTGGGACGCAAAAGGCGCGGTCCATTTTGCCGGAAATGTCTACGCAAGCATCTCGGTTGTCAATCATAAACGATCAAGATCGATCATATTGCACTGCACAATGAAATTATATGAGCGGAAATGATTGACACTGGTGGTTTTCTAGTGCCTCATGACCATGCAGGGAGGAACCATGCACGAAAAAGAGCGCCACAGGATCATTCTGTCCGCCGTCCAGGAAAAGCCTGTGGTGACGGTGCAGGAGATGGTCGACCTGACGGACTCCTCCGAGGCGACGATCCGGCGCGATATCGCGGCTCTTCATGTGCAAAAGCGCCTGCGCCGCGTGCGGGGCGGCGCCGAAGCGATCTCGCCACCGCAGTTCATCGGCCTCGCCGGCCGGCCCTTTTCCGTCAACGAAACGCTCAATGCTTCGCAGAAGCGCGCGATTGCGCGCGAAGCGGTGGAGTTGTGCAAGGACGGCGAGCCGATCATCATCAATGGCGGCACCACCACCTTCCAGATGGTGCATTTCCTGACCGGACGCCGCATGCCGATCTTCACCAATTCGTTCCCCATCGCCGAGCACCTGCTCAAGCATTCGAAGAACACCGTCATGCTGTCGGGCGGCACCATCTACCGCGAGCAGAACATCATCCTCTCGCCCTTCGACAATGACGTGACGCGCAATTTCTACGCGCGCCGCATGTTCATGGGCGCTCAAGGGCTCGGGCCGCTTGGCCTGATGGAAGGCGACCCGCTGCTGATCCAGGCGGAGCAGAAACTGATCGACCAGGCCGACGAACTGGTGGTGCTGGTCAACTCATCGAAATTCCGCCAGCGCTCGAGCCTGATCCTGTGCGGGCTCAAGCGCATCGCCACCGTCATCACCGATGACGGCATCGAGGATCGCGAAGCCAACATGCTGGAGGCCGCGGGTGTGACGCTGATCGTCGCCCGCAAGTCGGCAAAGGAAGAATCCTCGCTGCAGGCCTGAGGCCAACCGCAGCGACGATGGAATGCAACGCTCAAGGGAGGAAATACGATGAGCTTTCTGAAGAAATTGATGGTGACGGCCGCGTTCTCGGCCGCCATGTTCGTGAATGCCGCCTATGCCGAGAACGTCAAGATCGCGCTGGTGGTGAAGTCGCTCGGCAACGGCTTCTTCGACGCCGCCAACAAGGGCGCCGAAGAGGCGGCCAAGGAACTCGGCGATGTCGACATCATCTACACCGGCCCGACCAAGGCGACCGCCGAAGCGCAGATCGAAGTGGTCAATTCGCTGATCGCGCAGAAGGTCAACGCCATTGCGATTTCGGCCAATGACGCCGACGCGCTGGTGCCGGTGCTGAAGAAGGCCATGGAGCGCGGCATCACCGTCATCTCGTGGGATTCGGGCGTCGCCAAGGAAGGCCGCCAGCTGCATCTCAACCCGTCCGACACCGGCCTGATCGGCGAGACCATCATCAAGCTGGCCGCCGACTATCTGCCGGAAGGCGGCGAAGTCGCCATTCTGTCGGCTTCGTCGACCGCGACCAACCAGAACGCCTGGATCGACGCGGCCAAGAAGATCCTGCCGGAGAAATTCCCCAAGATCAAACTCGTCGCCACCGTCTACGGCGATGACGATTCGGCCAAGAGCACCGACGAAGCCAAGGGCCTGCTGAAATCCTATCCGAACCTCAAGGCGATCATCGCGCCGACCACCGTCGGCGTCGTTGCCGCTGCCCAGGTCGTCACCGACGCGAACCTGATCGGCAAGGTCAATGTCACGGGTCTGGCGCTGCCGTCGGAGTTCAAGAAGTTCATCGACAACGGTTCCAGCCAGGCGGTTGCCCTCTGGAATCCGATCGACCTCGGCTACTCCGCCGTCTACCTCGCTCATGATCTGGCGGTGAAGAAGGAAGAGGCAAAGCCGGGCGCAACGCTGTCGATCGGCCGCGTCGGCAAGGTCACGCTCGATGACAGCAACTCGGCTGCGATGGCTCCGCCCTTCCAGTTCGACAAGTCCAACATCGAAAAGTTCTCCAAGATCTATTGATCTCGGACGTCTCGGACCAAGCGCGGCGGGACCAAAATCCCGCCGCGACTTTAAACGGACCTTGTTTCAGGGCTTGATACGGATATGGACACGACAGCCCAGCACGGCATTGCTAAGGAGGAGCCCACGGGTCCTGCCCCGCGCCTGACGCTGTCCGGCGTCTCCAAAAGCTTTCCCGGCGTGCGCGCGCTGCACAATGTCAGCCTGTCGCTTTACCCCGGCCAGGTTACGGCGCTGATCGGTGAAAACGGTGCCGGCAAGTCGACGCTGGTCAAGATCATGACCGGCATCTACCAGCCCGACGCCGGCACGATCAGCATTGACGGCCAGGCCGTCACCCTGCCCAGCGCGCATGCCGCCTTCGGCCACGGCGTCACCGCCATTCATCAGGAAACCGTGCTGTTCGACGATCTGAGCGTCGCCGAAAACATTTTTCTCGGTCATGCGCCGCGCACGCGGCTAGGCACCATCGACTGGCGCACCATGCGAAAACACGCGCGCGAAGTGCTCGACACCATGCATGCCGGCCATATCAACGCCGATGCGCGGCTGAAAGACCTCGGCATCGCCAACAAGCATCTGGTAGCGGTTGCTCGCGCGATGTCGATCGATGCGCAGATCGTCATCATGGATGAGCCGACCGCAGCCCTTTCGATGAAGGAGATCGAGGAGCTTTTCCTGCTGATCGAATTCCTCAAGGAGGAAGGCAAGGCGATCCTGTTCATCAGCCACAAGTTCGACGAGATCTATCGGATCGCCGATCGCTACACCGTGTTCCGCGACGGCGAGATGGTTGGCGAGGGCCTTATCAAGGATACCGGCCAGAGCCAGATCGTGCGCATGATGGTCGGCCGCTCGGTCGATCACATCTTTCCGCAACGCAAGGCCGAGATCGGCGCGCCGGTGCTGTCGGTCGCTGGCCTTTCGCACCCGACCGAATTCAACGACATCGGCTTCGAACTGCACAAGGGCGAGATCCTCGGTTTCTACGGCCTTGTCGGCGCCGGGCGGTCAGAGGTGATGCAGGCGATATCGGGCATCACCCGCATATCGGGTGGAACGATCACGCTGGAAGGCAAGACGATCACGCCGAAATCGGCGGCGGATTCCATCGAAGCCGGCATCGTCTATGTGCCGGAAGAGCGCGGCAAGCAGGGCGTGGTGATCGGCCTGCCGATCTTCCAGAATGTCTCGCTGCCTTCGCTGAAGCGCACCTCCAAATCCGGCCTGCTGCGATTGTCGGAAGAATTCGCGCTCGCCCGCTCCTACACCGAGCGGCTTGACCTCAGGGCCTCCTCGCTCAGCCAGGATGTCGGCACGCTGTCGGGCGGCAACCAACAGAAGATCGTCATCGCCAAATGGCTGGCGACGGCGCCCAAGGTGATCATCCTGGATGAGCCGACCAAGGGCATCGACATCGGCTCCAAGGCCGCCGTGCACGGCTTCATGGCCGAGCTCGTCGCGCAGGGCCTGTCGGTGATCATGGTGTCGTCGGAACTGCCGGAGATTCTGGGCATGTCCGACCGCGTCGTCGTCATGCGCGAAGGGCTGGTTGCGGCGGTCTACGATAATAAGGGGCTGGACGCCGAAACGCTGGTCCGGACGGCAGCGGGGATCGCGGCATGAAGGCTCTCCTGAAATTCCGCGAGATCTGGCTGGCAGCGGCGATCGTCGCTTTGATTGCTCTGATCTCGACGCGCTTCCCGGCCTTTGCCGACCCCGGCAATCTCGCCCAGGTGTTCAACGACACCTCGATCCTGATGATCCTGGCGCTGGGACAGATGGTCGTCATCCTGACCCGCTCGATCGACCTGTCGATGGCCTCCAACCTGTGCTTCACCGGCATGGTGGTGGCGATGCTGAACGCCGCGCATCCGGCGATCCCGATCCCGCTGCTGATCGTCATTGCGCTGGCCGTCGGACTGGTGCTCGGCGCCATCAACGGGCTGCTTGTGTGGCGGCTGAACATCCCTTCGATCGTGGTGACGCTGGGCACGCTCACCATCTATCGCGGCGCCACCTTCGTCCTCTCCGGCGGCGCCTGGGTCAATGCCGACAAGATGAGCCCTGAGTTCATCGGCTTCCAGCGCGCAGCTTTCCTGGGCATTCCGGTTCTGTCCTGGATCGCCATACTGGTCATCGCGCTGTTCTTCGTGGTGATGACGCGAACGGCGCTTGGCCGTTCGATCTATGCCATCGGCGTCAACCCGACGGCGTCGGTCTATGCCGGCATCGATGTCGGCCGAACCAAATTCATCGTCTTCTGCATTTCCGGCATGATCGGCGGGCTCGCCGGTTATCTCTGGATTTCTCGTTATGTCATCGCCTCGGTCGAGGTCGCCAATGGCTATGAACTCAATATCATCGCCGCCTGCGTCATCGGCGGCGTTTCGATTGCCGGCGGCATCGGCTCGGTCGGGGGCGCGGTGCTCGGCGCGCTGTTCCTCGGCATCATTTCCAACGCGCTGCCCGTCATCAACATCTCGCCCTTCTGGCAGATGGCGATTTCAGGCAGCGCCATCATCCTGGCCGTCGTGCTCAACGCGCGTGGCGAACGTCAGCAGGGGCGGATTATCCTGAGGAAAGCGGAAGCGGCATGACCGACACCCCCGCCCCGCGCCACATTCCCGACCGGCTCGACAAGCCGCTCTCCTCGGCGATCTTTTCCTGGGAGGCGCTGCTGGTCGTCGTGGCGGTCGCCATCTTCGCCATCAACAGCTTCGCCTCGCCCTATTTCCTCGACGCCTACTCCCTGTCGGATCTGACTTTCAATTTCACCGAGAAAGGCCTGATCGCCTTCGCGATGGCGCTGCTGATCATTTCGGGCGAGATCGACCTGTCGGTCGCCGCCATCATCGCGCTCGCCTCGACCATGATGGGCATGGCGGTGCAGGCCGGCGCCGACACGCCGGTGCTGGTGGCTATCGGCATCGTCGTCGGGCTCGGTTGCGGCGCCTTCAACGGGCTCCTGGTGACAAGGCTCGGCCTGCCCTCCATCGTCGTCACCATCGGCACGATGAGCCTGTTTCGCGGCATCGCCTTCATCATCCTGGGCGATCAGGCCTACAAAGGCTATCCCGAGAGTTTTGCTTTCTTGGGCCAGGGTTACGTCTGGTGGGTGGTGTCGTTCGAACTGGTGCTCTTCCTCATCGCGGCCGTCGCCTACTGGTTCCTGCTGCATCGCACCAGCTTCGGCCGCCGTGTCTTTGCCGCCGGCAACAATCCGGTCGCGGCACAGTTTTCCGGCGTTCGCGTCGGCCGCATCAAATTCATCCTGTTTTGCCTGACAGGGCTGATGGCCGGCATCGCCTCGGTGCTGATCACCTCGCGGCTCGGCTCGACGCGACCGTCCATCGCGCAGGGTTACGAGCTTGAGGTCATCACCATGGTGGTGCTGGGCGGCGTCAGCATTCTGGGCGGCTCCGGCAGCATTGTTGGCGTCGTGCTCGCCGCCTTTATCATGGGGCTGGTGACCTTCGGCCTCGGCCTGCTCAACGTGCCCGGCATCGTCATGTCGATCTTCATCGGCCTGCTCTTGATCTTCGTCATCGCGCTGCCGATCGTCTGGCGGCGGCTGCGTGGTAACGGCTGATGCCTGAGAAATACGCCTTCAAGATGCAGCTCAAACCCGGCATGAAAGCCGAGTACAAAAAGCGCCACGATGAGATCTGGCCGTCGCTGGTGGCGCTGCTGAGAGAGGCCGGCGTCGCCGATTATTCGATCCATCTCGATGAAGACACCAACATCCTGTTCGGCGTGCTGTGGCGGCGCGACGACCATGGCATGGCCGACCTGCCGAAGCACCCGGTGATGCAGCGCTGGTGGGCGCACATGGCCGACATCATGGAGACCAGGCCGGACAACCAACCGGTGGCCATCCCCCTGGAAACAATGTTCCATATGGCATGAGTGCGCTGCGCCACATCGCCGCCATCGACATCGGCAAGACCAACGCCAAGGTGGCGCTGGTCGATCTCGTCACGCTGAGCGAGGTGGGGTTGCGCCGCATGGCGAACGCGCCGCTGCGACAAGCGCCCTATCCGCATCACGATGTCGAGGCGCTGTGGACGTTTATCCTCAACAGCCTTGCCAGCCTCGACCGCGAACAGCGTATCGACGCGATTTCGATCACCACGCATGGTGCGACCGGCGTGCTGGTCGACGCCTCGGGCGAGCTGGTGCTGCCTGTCCTAGACTATGAGTTCGATGGCCCCGACAGGTTGGCGGCGGAGTATGATGCTGTTCGTCCGCCCTTCGCCGAAACCGGTACACCGCGCCTGCCGGTCGGTCTCAATCTCGGCGCGCAATTCTTCTGGCTTGAGAAGCGTTTCCCCACCGAATTCGCCAAGGCCGCCGCGATGCTGATGTATCCGCAATACTGGGCGCTGCGCCTGACCGGCGTTGCCGCCAACGAGGTGACCTCGCTCGGCTGCCACACCGATCTGTGGAGCCCTTGGGAGGCGGACTTTTCCTCGATGGTCGACAGGCTGGATTGGCGCAGGCTGATGGCATCGGTGCGGCCGGCCAGGGACCAGCTCGGCCCGATCCTGCCGGCGCTTGCCGCGCGCACCGGGCTCGATCCGCAGACCCCGGTTTTCTGCGGACTGCACGATTCCAACGCCTCCCTATTGCCGCATCTTCTGTCCGACGAGCCGCCCTTCTCGGTCGTCTCGACCGGCACCTGGGTGGTATCGATGGCGGTCGGCGGCAGAGAGATTGCGCTCGATACTGCGCGCGACACGCTGGTCAATGTCAGCGCGCTGGGCGACCCCGTGCCCTCGGCGCGTTTCATGGGTGGCCGTGAGTTTTCCCAGCTGACCAAGGACAAGCCGCAGGACTGCAGCGGCAGCGAGGTGCTGGCCGTTCTGACAAAAAAGATGCTGCTTTTGCCTTCTACCCAGCAGGGATCAGGACCGTTCCCGCACCATGCCGCGGAATGGCTTGATGCCGACGGCATCAGCAAAGGCGAGCGGTTCGCCGCCATTTCGTTCTATCTGGCACTGATGACGGCGACCTGCCTCGAGCTGATCGGCGCCGACGGCCCGACCACCGTGGAAGGACCGTTTGCTCGAAACCGGCTCTTTGTCGGCATGCTGGCGGCAGCGACCGCGCGCATCGTCATCGCCTCCGAGGCGGCCACCGGCACCAGCATCGGCGCGGCACTGCTCGCATCCGATCAGCCAGTGACGCACGGCAAGGGCGAAAGAATTGAGCCGCAGACCGACCCGGTCTGGGCGGCCTATGTCACCGCGTGGCGCGCGGCAGTCGACGCGCAAGGCTGATCACAAAATCCGCTTCCCAAAGGCCGACATGACGAAGTTGACGGCGTCGGCGCCGATCCGCGGCTCCAGACCGGCGGTCAGCCCGGAAACATCCATCGACAGCAGACCGCCGGACAGCGAGATCGCCTCCATTGCCTGATGCGTCTCGCGCACCGTCAGCCCGCCCGAGCCCGCAGCCCAGCCGGTAAATTCGGTCGCCGTCGGCGAATAGCTGACGTGAAAGCCCTGCGTGCCCGACGTCGCGATGCGGATCGCCTCATGCATGAGGTCGCGCATGCCCATGGCGTCGATGTCGGTCATGGTGAAGGCCGAGACACGCGAATCCTTGAGCACCCTTGCCTCCGCCGGATCGGCATGGCGCAGGCCCACGATGACGACATTTTCCGGCGACAGCTGCGGCTGCAGCGCGCCGGGCTTGTGATCGAGACCGAGCGCGCGGGCCAGCACCGAGACTTCAGGCATGTCTTCGGCCTCCTCGTCCTCGGGCATCAGGGCGGCGAGGGAATCGATCCAGATCAGGCCAAAGGAATGCGTCGCCCGCGCCGTTGCGGTCAGCGCCTTGTGGGCGATACGGCGATCTGCGCCGGCGGCGAGACGGACGAGGCCCGAGGGCGGCCGCTCGACGTCGGCGAGTTCGACCACGTCGAAATTCATTGCCTCCAGCCGCGCGCCGGTTCCCTCGCGGGCGATAATCCCGCCGGCTTCCGGTTCGGCCGAGATCGACACCATCTTGCGGCCGGAGAAATCCGCGACGTCGTGCATCGGCGCCTTCTCGACATATTCCGAGGTCATCGCCAGAAGCATGGCGCCATAATTCATGCGGAAGGCGACGCGGTCGCCGACGGTGGGTCGCGGATCGGCATCCTGCACATCGAGCAGCAGATGGTCGCTGGAAGCGCCGAGCACCCTCACCCCTTTGGCGATCGGCGTCAGCCCTTCCACCAGCACGTCCTCGCGGCCTATATTGGCGATGGCGCGCAGCCGGTCGCCCTCGTCGGCAAAGACCGGCTGGTTGCCGAAGGCGTCGTAGCCGGATGTGCCGATCGGCCGCGAAGGCTTGAGTTTGACCTCGATGATGTCGCTGGTCAGCCGGCAGGCATCGGGTTCGAGTTCGGGCCACGGCACGTCGCGAAAGGTTTCGACACCGCCTTGCAGGATCGCCTCGCCCACGCGCAGATTGTTGATGCCGGGCGGCAGCTTGCCTTCGAGCAGCAGCGTCAGCGATGACGAGGCGCCGCCGGAAATGAAGTCGAGGCTTTTGCCGGACAGGCGCTCAGTCTTGTAGGCATGGGCGACGAGTTGGCCAAGGTTCTCCGGGGTCGGCATTATGGCGCCGAAGCAGCCGAGATTGGTGCCGATGCCGGCGATGCGCACGCCCTTGAATTCCAGGATCTGCTCGACGGTGGGGATCAGGTCGCTTGGCCAGATGCCTTCGCGGAGATCGCCGAGATCGATCATCAGCATGATGTCGTGGACGCGGCCCATGCGCTCGGCAATGCGCGATATCTCGCGGATGGTGGTCAGTTCCGACTGCAGGCTGATGTCGACGGTGCGCACGACCTCCTCGACGCGCGCCATGGGCGGGCTGCGCAGCAGCATGACCGGCGCATTGATGCCGCTGTCGCGCAGCCGCCGAATGTTCTCAAAACGCGATTCCGCGATGCCGGCAACACCGCCGCGCAGCATGGCCCGCGCCACCTGCGGCATGCCGCATGTGCCCTTGGTGACACCGAATACCTTGATATCAGACAATGCGCAGCGTTCGACGATGGTGCGGGCGTTGCGCTCGATGCGGCCAAGGTCGATAGCGACTTGCGGTCCCGACATCGCTCAGCTCCCGTAGACCAGCCCTTGGGGGTCGATCCCCGGCTTGCGGCCGGCGACGAGGTCGGCCAGGAACTTGCCCGAGCCGCAGGCCATC
Source organism: Mesorhizobium sp. P160219 (assembly GCF_057786095.1). Lineage (NCBI taxonomy): Bacteria > Pseudomonadati > Pseudomonadota > Alphaproteobacteria > Hyphomicrobiales > Phyllobacteriaceae > Mesorhizobium > Mesorhizobium sp. P160219. The sequence continues at coordinate 1,674,667 of NZ_JBYNWG010000001.1, read as the reverse complement.
GTCCAGCCGACATGGCCATGCCCAGTGTCGAGATAGAGGTTGCGATATTTGGCCTGACCGATGACCGGCACCGAGTTCGGCATCATTGGTCGCAGGCCCGCCCAAAGCAGCGCCTTCTTCTCGTCGAAAGCGCCGGGGAAAAGGTCTTTGCCGGTGCTCAGCATAGACTTGAAGTCGCTGGGCTTGAAGCTGCGGTCGAAGCCGGTGAACTCGGCTGTCGAGGACATGCGCAGGCGGTTTCCGAGCCTGGAGTAGCCAACCAGCCGGTCCTCGTCGGCGCCGCCCATGGTCGGTCCCTTGCTCTCGTCCTCCAGTGGGATGGTCGCGCTATAGCCTTTAACCGGATAGACGGGCAGGTCGATACCGTAGCGGCGACCGATCAGGCCGCTCTCGGGGCCCATGGCGATGACGACGGCGTCGCCCGTCACCGGGCCGGCCGATGTCATGACCGCACGCACCCAGTCGCCCTCTATGTCGAGCCCCTCGATCGTGGTGTCGAACAGGAATTTGACGCCAAGCTTTTCGGCCGCATAGGCGGCGAGCCCGTCGACGAATATCCTGGAATCCCCGGTCTGGTCGATCGGCGAATAAACGCCGCCGGCGATCTTTTCCTTCACGCCCGCGAGCCCGGGCTCAAGTTCGACCAGCCGGTCGCGGCCCACGATCTCGATCGGCAGGCCATGCTTCGCCAGAAACTGGTAGTTGTCGGTGCCGGTGTCGAGACTGTGCTGCGAGCGGAAGAAATAAAGAATGCCCTTCTTGCGCTCGTCATAGTGGATGCCGGTGGCGTCGGAGAGCGCGTTGATGCAGTCGCGCGAATAGAGCGCCAGGCGCAGTTTGACCTGGCTGTTGGCGCGCAGGCGCGCCACCGTGCACTGGCGCAGGAAGCGCAGGCTCCAGGCGAGGAAATAGGGATCGAAGCGCAGCCTGACCTTGATGCCGAGATCATGGTTCCAGAGCGCGCGCAGGAAGGTCTTCAGCGCCGCCGGGGAGGCCCAGGCGGTGGCGTCGCCCGGCGACACCAGACCGGCATTGGACTGGCTGGTGCCGCGCGCCGGCGCCGGATGGCGCTCGATAACGGTGACCTCATGGCCGTCGGCGGCCAGATAATACGCGGCCGCGGTACCGACAACGCCGGCTCCAAGCACCGTTATCTTCATGCCACCCCCTCTTCGCGGCACAGCGCCTCCACGCCGCACCGCCATTGCTTCAATAGCGCTTCGCCGCGCGCCTTGCGAGCCCTCGGAAGTGCCCGGCTCAGCCCCGCGCGGAGTTCTTGCCGGTGAGGATACGCTCCCAGGCGAGTGCATCGGCGACGATCTGGTCGAGGTCGTCGCGTTGCGGGGTCCAGCCGAGTTCGGCGCGTGCAAGGTCCGAATTGGCAACCACGGCGGCGGCGTCGCCGGGGCGCCGGTCGCCCATCTTGACCTCGAAATCCCGGCCGAAGGCGCGCCGCACGCTGTCGATGACCTCGAGCACCGAATAGCCGTGGCTGTAGCCGCAATTGGCGACGAGGCTGCCGCCGCCGGCGCGCAGGCGCTGCAGCGCCAGCCTGTGGGCCGCGGCCAGGTCGCTGACATGGATATAATCGCGCATGCAGGTGCCGTCCGGCGTCGGATAATCGGTGCCGAACACCTGCATGAATGGGCGTTTGCCGAGCGCGGTCTCGCAGGCGACCTTGATCAGATGCGTGGCGCCAGGCGTCGACTGCCCCGTCCGGCCCCTGGGATCGGCGCCGGCGACGTTGAAGTAGCGAAGCGCCGTGTAGCGCAAGGGATGCGCAAGCGCTGCATCGCGCAGCATCCATTCGCTCATCAGCTTGGACAGGCCGTAGGGCGATTCCGGCGCCAGGCGGGCATCCTCGCGCACCGGCTCCAGGCCGGCGCCGCCATAGACGGCGGCGGTCGAGGAGAAAATGAAATGCGGCACGCCCTCGCGCACGGCGGTTTCGATCAGCGTGCGGGTCTTGGAGGTGTTGTTCTCGTAATAGGCGAGCGGATCGGCAACCGATTCCGGCACCACGATGGAACCGGCGAAGTGGATGATCGCGTCGACCTTGTTATCCCGGATGATCTGGCCGACCAATTCCCTATCGGCGACATCGCCGACGACAAGCTTGGCTTCCGGCGCTACCGCCCATTCGAAGCCCGTGGAAAGGCGGTCGAGAACGACGACGCTCTCGCCGGCATCCAGCAGTTCCCAGACCATGTGGCTGCCGATATAGCCGGCGCCGCCCGTTACCAAAACCGTCATCCGCGTCCTCTTTTACTCATGATTTATCGGAAACTGTCTCAATCACCGCCTTACTGGAAAGCCTGCGGCAAGGCCATTAGAAACGCCTGAATGTTAAATCCGTAACAGTCTCACCGGCCTGTGGCATCGTACGGAAACAAAATTGATCCACATCAAGGGAATAGGCCACGATCTGGCATCGTTAGGAACAGGCTTGGGGCGTGGCATTTTGACCAAAACGGCCCGGTGGACGACGAATGGGCCAACGATTATGATCCCGCGCAAAACTGGGAAGGCGACATGAACTATCAGCGGTTCTTCGAGGAAGCGATCGACCAGCTCCACGCCGAGCGGCGCTACCGGGTTTTCGCCGATCTCGAGCGCATTGTCGGCAAGTTTCCGCGCGCCATCTGGCGTTCCAACGGCCGCGCCGAGGAAATCACCGTCTGGTGCTCCAACGACTATCTCGGCATGGGCCAGAACCCCGATGTCATCGCCGCTTTCCAGAACGCGGCCGGCAAGATGGGTTCGGGCGCCGGCGGCACCCGCAACATTTCCGGCACCTCGAACCCGTTGGTCGAACTCGAGCTGGAACTGGCCGACCTGCACGACAAGGAAGCCGCGCTCGTCTTCACCTCCGGCTTCGTCTCCAACGAGGCCTCGATCTCGACCATTGCGCGGCTTTTGCCCAATTGCCTGATCATTTCGGACGAGCTCAACCATGCCTCGATGATCGAAGGCGTACGGCGCTCGGGCGCCGAAAAGAAGATTTTCCGCCACAACGACGTCGCGCATCTCGAAAGCCTGTTGCAGGTGGCGGGCCGCGAACGCGCCAAGCTGATCGTGTTCGAGAGCGTCTATTCGATGGATGGCGACATCGCGCCGATCAAGCAGATCGTCGAACTGGCCGAACGCTACAACGCCATGACCTATATTGACGAGGTCCATGCCGTCGGCATGTACGGACCGCGCGGCGGCGGCATCACCGAGCGCGAGGGGCTGGCCGACCGCATCGACATCATCGAAGGCACGCTGGCCAAGGCGTTCGGCACGCTGGGCGGCTATATCGCCGGCAACAGCGCCGTCATCGACGCGGTGCGCTCCTATGCTCCGGGCTTCATCTTCACCACGGCGCTGCCGCCGGCCATCGCCGCCGCCGCCACCACGTCCATCCGCCACCTCAAGCGGTCGCAAGCCGAGCGCTATGCGCAACAGCGCCAGGCGTTGCGGACCAAGGAGGTTCTGTCTGCAGCCGGCCTGCCGGTGATGGAATCGCCGACACACATCGTGCCGGTGCTGGTCGGTGACCCCGAACTCTGCAAGATGGCCAGCGACCGTCTGCTCGGCGTGCACGGCATCTACATCCAGCCGATCAACTATCCGACCGTGCCGCGCGGCACCGAGCGGCTGCGCATCACGCCGACGCCGTTCCATACCGATACCCTGATTGCGGGACTGCAGGACGCGCTGGTCGAGACATGGGATGCGCTGGGCATTCCCTACGGCTCCGCCGGACGGCCCAGTGTCGCCAAGAGCGACCGGATTGTGCCGCTGCTTGTGCCGAAGTCGGGCGGCTGAAGCCGCCGCCCATTTATCTCAAACCGTCCTCATCCATCCCGCCAGCCGGTGTGCCGCTTCCTCGAGTTGGTCGAGGCGGCGGTGGAAGCACAGGCGCAAAAACGCCTCTCCGCCAGGGCCGAAGGCGGTGCCCGGCGCCAGGCCGACATTGGCCTTGTCGACGATGTCGAAAGCAGCCCGGCGCGGATCGGTGATGCCGTCGACCGTGAAAAACAAATAGAACGCGCCTTGCGGCACGGTGAAGCGCGCTTTGCCGGTTGCGCCGAGAATATCGCAGACCAGGTCGCGCGCTTTCCTGGCGCGCTCCACCTGCTCGACGATGAAGGCATCACCGTGGTCCAGCGCCGCGACGGCGCCGCGCTGCATGAACTGGGCGACGCCTGAGGTCGAATACTGGATCAGGTTCTCGAACACCTGCTGCAGCTCGGGATGGGTCTTGATCCAGCCGACGCGCCAGCCGGTCATCGCCCAGTTCTTGGAAAAGGAGTTGACGAACAGGATGCGGTCTTCCGCGGTCGAAATGTCGAGGAAGGACGGCGCACGGCCGTGGCCGTAGTGGAACAGCGAATAGATCTCGTCGGCGATGATCCACAGACCCTTTTGGCGGGCGAGATTCAGGATCGCCTGCAGCGTTTCCTTATCGGCCGTCCAGCCGGTGGGGTTCGATGGCGTGTTGACGAACAGCGCCTTGGTGCGCGGCGTCACCGCAGCCGCAATCTTGTCGACATCGCAGGACCAGCCATTGCCCGACTGGTCGAGCGTGACCGCAACCGGGGTAGCGCCGGAAATACCGGCGGCGGCGGCGAAATTCGGCCAGGCCGGGGAGAGATAGACCACCTCGTCGCCGCTGCCGGCGACCGCGGCTAATGCCAACTGAATGGCATGCATGCCGGAACCGGTGGCGATGAATTCCTCTTCGGCGAAGCTCTTGCCGAAATGCCTGGCATAGTAGCGAGAAAGCGCTTGCCTCAGCTCCGGAATGCCTTTCTGCCAGGTATAGAAGGTCTCGCCATTGGCGAGCCCCTTGGCGGCGGCTTCCGAAATGAAGGCAGGCGTCGGCAAATCGCCTTCACCGGCCCAGAGCGGGATCATGCCCTCGCGCGTACGGCCGTAATTGACGACGGCGACAATGCCGCTTTCGGGGGCGGCCACCGCTTCGGCGCGCAAGCTATCGATCAGGGTCATGACAGGTCCGTTTTGATGTCTGCTTTGATGCATGTCATTATCCAGAACCGCTGCGCACTTATGGGCGACATGCATTGGCGGATGCTCTTAGCAGATGCGGCAACAGAAAACCCCGGCCGCGAACGACCGGGGTTTTGGTCCAGAAATCTGGCCTTGTCTATTTCCTGGCGAGGAGATCGCGAATTTCGGTGAGCAAAGCGACGTCGGCCGGTGGCGGAGCCGCAGGTGCGGCCGGCTTCTCCCGCTCGAGCCGCTTGCGCATGTTGTTCACGGCCTTGACCATCAGGAAGATGATGAAAGCCAGGATGACGAAATTCAGCGCCACGGTGATAAAATTGCCGTAGGCGAACACCGCGCCTTCCTTACGCGCGTCGGCAAGATTGGTCGAATGCACTGTTGATGAGAGGCCTATGAAGTAGTTGGAAAAGTCGACGCCACCAAGTGCGCCGATGAAAGGCATGATGATGTCATTGACAAGAGAATCGACGATCTTGCTGAAGGCCGCGCCGATGATGACGCCGACCGCAAGGTCCATCACATTTCCTTTGGAAATGAATTCCTGGAATTCTTTCAGCATTCGACCCTCCTTGTCATGACGGACCGCGCTGCCGCCGTCCCTCCGGCGTCGGCCCGTGCGCACCATAACAAAAACCTGCGGTTGCAACAGAAGCAAAAGCTGGAAAACACCGCTTTCTCCTTACCTTAGGTCACGGTTCGACAGGGCGGCGTCGCGGCCATGCGCCGAAAGCCGCGATGGACTTGACCTTAGAGCTGTGATTGCCTCTGGGCAGGCCGGGGTGAAAGCTGGCCGAGGAGGATTTTCGGGCCGTGCAGGGCTGGTTCATCGTCATCATTGCGGTCGCCTATGTAACGCTGCTGTTCGTCATCGCCAGCCTCGGCGACCGGCGTTCAACGGCGTTGGGACCCGGCCGCGCCCGGCCCTTCATCTATGCGCTCAGCCTCGCCATCTACTGCACCTCCTGGACCTTCTTCGGCTCGGTCGGCCTGTCGTCCGAGCGCGGCCTCGAATTTTTGGGCATCTACACCGGGCCGGTGCTGGTGTTCGTGTTCGGCTTTCCGCTGCTCAATCGCATCGTGCGGCTGGCCAAGAGCGAGAAGATCACCTCGATCGCCGACTTCCTCGGCGCGCGCTACGGCAAGAGCTTTGCCGTCTCGGCGATCGCCACGCTGATCGCCACCATCGGCGCGGTGCCCTATATCGCACTGCAATTGAAGGCGATCTCCGGTTCGGTCGGCCTGATGGTCGAGCATTATACGGGATCGCCGCCCTCCTTCGATCCCTTCGTCAGCGACATCTCGCTGGTGGTGGCCATGCTCTTGGCGCTGTTTGCGGTGCTGTTCGGCACCCGCCATGCCGACGCCACCGAGCACCAGGACGGGCTGGTGCTGGCGGTGGCGGTCGAAACCGTGGTCAAGCTCGCCGCCTTCCTGGCGATCGGCCTGATGGTCACCTTCCTGATCTTCGGTGGCCCGGGCGACATGATCGACAAGCTGGCCGAAAACAGCCAGGTGCGGCAAGCCATGGGCTACAACACCTCGCTCGCCACCTGGCTGGTGCTGACTTGCCTGAGCGGCTTTGCCATCATCATGCTGCCGCGCCAGTTCTACGTCACCATCGTCGAGAACCGCGGCGAGGCCGAACTGCGCACCGCGACCTGGGTGTTTCCGCTCTATCTCGTGGCGATAAACCTGTTCGTGCTGCCGATCGCCTTCGCCGGCCTGGCGCTGGTCGGCGCCAAAACCACCAGTGACCTCTATGTGCTGGCGCTGCCCTTGTTCGGCGGCCATGACTTCCTCGCCATGGCCGCCTTCATCGGTGGGCTGTCGGCGGCGACCGCCATGGTGATCGTCGAAAGCGTGGCGCTGTCGATCATGATCTCCAACGACCTCGTCATCCCGCTGTTCGTGCGCCGCCTGCTCAAGACCACGACCTCTGAGAATGAGGATTGGTCGACGCTGATCCTCAACGTGCGGCGCGGCGCCATCTTCATCCTATTGTTCATCGCCTTCCTCTACTACCGCGAAAGCACCAACTCGGCGCGGCTGTCGTCGATCGGCCTGATGTCGTTCGCGGCAATCGCCCAATTCGCGCCGGCGCTGATCGGCGGGCTGATCTGGCGCGGCGCCAATGGCCGCGGCGCGGCCCTTGGCATGGTCGCCGGCATCCTCGTCTGGGGCTATACGCTGCTTTTGCCGTCGCTCTCGGCAGCCGACGCGGACATCGTCGTGCAGGGGTTGTTCGGTTTCGAGGCGCTGCGGCCGCAGGCTCTGTTCGGCACCGTCGCCGAACCGTTGAACCACGGCGTGCTCTGGAGCCTGTCGGTCAACACGCTGTTCTTCGTGCTCGGCTCGCTGTCGCGCGCGTCAGTGCCGCTGGAGCGGATCCAGGCGTCGATCTTCGTGCCGCGCGAATCCGGCCCGATGCCCAGCCTGCGCCGCTTCCGCACCGCCATCACCGTCAACGTGCTGAAAGACACCATCTCGCGCTACCTCGGCGTCGAGCGCACCGAGCGCTCCTTCCAATCCTTCGAGAAAAGCAATGGCGTCTCGCTGCACGGCAATGAGCAGGCCAGCATGGATGTCATCCGCTTTTCCGAGCAGCTGCTGGCGAGCGCGGTCGGCTCGTCTTCGGCGCGGCTGATCCTGTCGCTGCTGTTTCGCCGCAACGACCGCGAGTCCAAGGACGCCTTTCGCCTGCTCGACGACGCCACCGAAGCGCTGCAGCACAATCGCGACCTGCTGCAGATCGCGCTCGACCAGATGGAGCAGGGCATCACCGTATTCGACCGCGATTTTCGTCTGATCTGCTGGAACAGACAATATCGCGCGCTGTTCGACCTGCCCGACGAGATGGGCCAGGTCGGCGTCTCGCTCGACCGCATCCTGCGCCACCTCGCCGAGCGCGGCGATATTCCGGCCGACCAGCGCGTGGCGATGCTCAACCGGCTGACCAGTTTCGTCAGCCCGTGGCAGATGGAGTTGAAGACCAGCGGCCGCATCCTCGAACTGCGCTCAAACCCGATGCCGGACGGCGGAATCGTCGCCACCTATGCCGACATATCAGGACGCGTCGAACAGGATTTGGCGCTGAAGCGGGCCAATGAATCGTTGGAGCAGCGGGTCAAGACGCGCACCATCGAACTGACTAGAGTCAACGAGGAGTTGACCCGGGTCAATGAGGAGCTGGCGCAGGCGCAGATGCTGGCCGAGGAGGCTAATCTGGGCAAGACGCGCTTCCTCGCCGCCGCCGGCCACGACATCCTGCAGCCTTTGAACGCCGCCCGTCTCTACTGCTCGTCGCTGATCGAAAAAGCCGGCAAGGGGCCGGCGGGCAAGGCTGCCGTCAACATCGAATCCTCGCTCGAATCGGTCGAGACGATCCTGGGCGCCGTGCTCGACATTTCGCGCCTCGACGCCGGCGCAATGAAGCCGGACGACAGCGCCTTCCGCCTGGACGGGCTGCTGCGCCAGATCGGCAATGATTTTCAGCCGCTCGCCGCCGAAAAGAAACTCGATCTGACGATCATAGCCTCGTCGCTCAGCGTGTTGACGGACCGCAACCTGCTGCGCCGGCTGATCCAGAATCTGGTCTCCAACGCCATCAAATACACCCCCCATGGCCGCATCCTGGTCGGCGTGCGACGGCGCGGCGAACTCGCCGAAATCCAGGTGATCGACACTGGCATCGGCATTGCCGGCGACAAGCTGAACACGGTCTTCAACGAGTTCACCCGGCTGGACGAAGGCGTGCGCGAGGCCGAAGGTCTCGGCCTTGGCCTGTCCATCGTCGACCGCATCGCGCGGGTGCTGCGGCTCGAGATCCAGATCTTTTCCAACCCGGGCAAGGGTACGCGCTTTTCCGTTATCCTGCCGGTTGCGGCGGTTGAGGCGCCGCGGCGCGAGGTCGAGCCGAAGGCGCCTGCCCGCACCGCGAATTCGCTGGCCGGCCTGCGCGTCATGTGCATCGACAACGACGCTCGCATCCTCGACGGCATGCGGCTTCTGCTCGAGGGCTGGGGCTGCAGCATCGGCACGTTTTCGGGTTCGGAGGATTTTGGCAGGGCCGATCGTCCCGACATCGTGCTTGCCGACTATCATCTCGATGGCAGAAGCGGCCTCGACATCATCGCCCGCCTGCGTGACATCCATGGTTCGGACCTGCCGGCCGTGCTGGTCACCGCCGACCGCTCCACCGAGGTCCGTGCCGCTGCCGCCGCCCTGGACGTGCCGGTGATCAACAAGCCGCTGAAGCCGGCCGTGCTGCGTTCCATGATGGCAAGGGTCAGGCCGCTGGCATCGGCGGCCGAGTAGGGTTCAATGCATGTCGCCCAGAAGTGTGCCCCGGTTCTGGGACCACGACATGCATCGAACAAGAGCTAAAGCGGGTCGCATGAATCCGTTCAGCGCGATGCGCTTTAGCCTGCTGGCTGCAACGGATCGCTGCCGATCTTGGACAGCTGGATCACCGCCTGGGTGCGGCTGTCGACGCCGAGCTTCTGCAGGATGGCCGAAACATGCGCCTTGACCGTCGCTTCGGAGACGCTGAGCTCGTAGGCGATCTGCTTGTTGAGCAGGCCTTCGGCCAGCATGCCGAGGACACGCGTCTGCTGCGGTGTCAGCGCCTGCAGCCGCTTGATCAGGTCGGATATTTCCGGGTCGCGCTCGACGCCGAGGTCGATGCCGACGGGGGCTGCGATATCGCCTACCAGCACCGATTGCACAGCGCTGCGGATTTCCTCCATGCTGGCCGATTTGGAGATGAAGCCGGATGCGCCGAGATCGAGCGCGCGCCGGATGGTCACCCGGTCGTCGTGGGCCGATACCACCACCAGCGGCACCGCCGGGTGGATGCCGCGCAACGCGATCAGACCGGACAGGCCGCTGGCGCCCGGCATCGACAGGTCGAGCAGCACCAGGTCGACATCCTCATTGGCCACGACCAGGGCCTTGGCGCTTTCGAAATCGCCGGCCTCGTGAATGGCGGCGACATCGCCGACGCCGGCAAGCGCCTCTTTCAAGGCGCCGCGGAACAGCGGATGGTCGTCGGCAATGACGAAGGTGTAACCCGACGGCAAATCTTCCTCCCAAATCCCTTATCGATTATCGGCTTTTACGGGACCGGACGATTATGCGGCGAAGCGCTTTGTTTCAAGCGGCAATGGCCGGACGGGGCATTTCCCCGCCGGGCGGTTCAGGTCTTTTGCGAGTTGAGTTTGGCGCCGTCGCCATTATCCTTGTCCATCTCCTTGACGATGCCCATGAAGCCGCGCAGCATGCGCTCCATATAGCTCATCGTCTTGTCGAAATCCTCTTCGCTCGGCAATTTCGATTCGAGACGGGCCGACAGCGAATTCTCCAACCTGGTGACGCGTTCGTCCATGGCCTTCATCGAGGACTGCAAACGATCGACCTCGTCCTGGAAGGCAGCGCGTTCGTCGGCCGCGATCTTGCAGACGAGCTGGCCGGAGCGCTCCTCGCAGATCGACATGGCGCCGGTCCGGGTGTCCTTGCGGACATAGCCGTTGGCCGATTTTTCCAGCCGGTAGCGGTCGGTCTCTTCGGACCAGGCCGATGCCGCAACCAGCGAGACCAGTGCGGCGGGGATCAGTATGTGCTGCAGACGCATGTTCCATCCTCCACGAGCCAGTATGCGCAACCTATCACAGCTTTGCGCCGTAAATGCGGACGAGTTGCCCTTCCCCGCATGATCGGTTCGGATTATAGCGCAACCATGTCTCAGATTATCTACAAGATCGCGCCCGAAGCGCTTTGGCGCGAGGCCGAGAAAAACGGCCGTTTCACCGGCGCTCCGATCGATATCGCCGACGGCTTCATCCATTTCTCCACCGCTGATCAGGTCAGGGAGACGGCGGCGAAGCATTTCGCCGGCCAGATGGATTTGCTGCTGATCGCCATCGACGGGGCGCTGCTCGGTGACGCGCTGAAATACGAGGTCTCACGGGGCGGCGCGCTGTTCCCGCATCTCTATGGCGTGCTCGATATGAGCGCCGTGCTGTGGGTGCGGCCACTGCCGCTCGGGGCCGACGGCGCCCATCAATTCCCGGCGCTGGAGGCCGAATGATCGTGTTCGATCGCATCGGCCAGAAACTGCTGTTCACCTTCGATCCGGAAACGGCGCATGGCATGTCGATCGCGGCGCTGCGATGCGGTCTGCCGGTCGGCGCGCGGACGGTGCGCGACGACAGGTTGAAGCTCAGCCTCTGTGGCATCGCCTTCCCCAATCCGCTCGGCATGGCCGCAGGCTACGACAAGAACGCCGAGGTGCCCGACGCGCTGCTTGGCCTCGGCTTCGGCTTTGCCGAAGTCGGCACCGTGACGCCGCTGCCGCAGGCCGGCAATCCGAAGCCGCGCATTTTCCGGCTGACTGAGGATGATGCGGTGATCAACCGCCTGGGCTTCAACAATGAGGGCCACGAGGCGGCGGAAAAACGCCTTGCCGCGCGCCAGGGACGCGGCGGCATTGTCGGCGTCAACATCGGCGCCAACAAGGACAGCGCCGATCGTGTCCGTGACTATGAGTTGGGCGTTTCCCGTTTTGCGAAATACGCCAGCTATCTCACCGTCAACATCTCGTCGCCCAACACGCCCGGCCTGCGCACCATGCAGGCGCGCGAACAGCTCGGCGAACTGTTGTCTCGGGTCATGTCGGTGCGTGCAGCAGCTTCGGCGCAGCCGCCCCTCTTCCTCAAGATCGCGCCCGATCTGGTCGAGGCCGAGCTTGAAGACATCGCCGCCGAAGTCAGCGAGAAGCAGATTGACGGCGTCATCGTCTCCAACACGACGCTGGCGCGAACCGGATTGCGTAGCGCCACCAGCGAGACCGGCGGGCTCTCCGGCAAACCGCTGTTCGAGCGTTCGACCATCGTGCTGGCCAAGATGCGCAAATTGCTCGGGCCGGAGCGCGCCATTATCGGCGTCGGCGGCGTCGATTCGGCCGAGAACGCGCTGGAGAAAATCCGCGCCGGCGCCGATCTCGTCCAGCTCTACACCGGCATGATCTATGCCGGGCCGGCGCTGCCGGGGCGCATCCTTGCCGGGATGGTGCGATTTGCCGACAAGGAGCGGCTGAAATCATTGCGCGAACTGCGCGACAGCCGGCTCGATCAGTGGGCTGCCAGGCCGCTCTAAAACGCCGTGCGCAACCGGAGCCGCAGGATGGCCAGCAGGCTGAAGCCGCGCACCAGCAGGAAAACGTGCAGCGCCGCCCACAGGCCGTGATTGCCGAGAGACGGCGCCAAGCTGAACAATGCGGCGCTGAAGGCCAGGAACGACACCAGCATCATGTTGCGCATGTCGCGCGACCAGGTAGCGCCGATGAAGACGCCGTCCATCTGGAAGGCCAGCACGCCGCTCAGCGGTGTCAGTGCCGCCCACGGCAGATAGATGTCGGCAACAGCACGAACATCCGGCGACGTGGTGATCAACGAAATCAGGCCGGCGCCGCCGAGCCAGAAGATCAGCGTGGCGGTTCCGGCGAGGCCGAACCCCCAGAATAAGGTCAGACGTACCGCCCGGCGGAACGCCGTCTCGGCACGTGCGCCGATCGCGCGTCCCGCCAACTGTTCGGCCGCGGTGGCGAAACCGTCGAGAAAATAGCCGGCGACGAGGAAGAAGTTCATCAGCACGGCATTGGCGGCCAGCGTCAGCGTGCCGAACTGCGCGCCCTGGCGGGTGAACAGCGCGAAAGCGGCGAGCAGCGAGAACGAGCGGATCATGATATCGCGGTTGAGCGACAGCATGCGCAGGAAAGCGGGCATGTCGAGCAGGCGATGCCGCGGCAGGCGGGGTGCGGCCCGGAAGCGCCAGACAACGATGGCGAGACCCAGCAGCATGGCCAGACATTCGCCGGTGACGGTCGCCCAGGCCACGCCGGCGACGCCCCAGCCAAGCTTCAGGCCGAGCAGGATGCAAAGCACGATGTTGATGCCGTTGAGCACCGCCTGCAGCATCAGCCCAAGCCCGCCCTCGCCGCGTCCAAGGACATAGCCGAGGATGGCGTAGTTGATCAGCGTGAAGGGGGCGGCGAGCATTCTGATGTGGATATAGACGCCCATCGCCTCGCCGACGCGCGCTTCGCCGCCGATGAATTTCTGGCCGGCGATGGCAATCAGCGGCGCAAGGACGACAAGCACGATGCCGGCGGCGACCGCGATCAGCACGGCGCGCCAGAACACCGCCTGCTCCTCCAGTTCGTCGCCGCGCCCAAACGCCTGGGCGACGAGGCCGGTGGTACCGGAGCGCAGGAAATTGAAGGTGCTGAAGACCACGTCGAAGACCAGCGCCCCGGCCGCCAGGCCGCCGAGCAGGGCGGCATCGCCGAACTGCCCGACCACCGCCGTGTCGACGATGCCGAGCAGCGGCGTCGTCAGATAGGCGAGCGTCATCGGCACGGCGATGGCGAGCACCGAACGGTTGGTGACGGCGAAGGGTCTCGCGTCGGCTGGGATTGCACCCGTGTCCAGGGGACTGCTGCCTTGCTGATTGCGGCTTGATCGAACAGCCGATGTGCCCCATTTTCCGGCCACCGCGCAATCACTCTTGCCGTGACGGCCAACCGAAATGTTCTTCTGGCGCGAGCCCGCCGGATCCGAGTACTGGTTTTAAGCAATTCCCAAGGGGAAGCGCTACGCGCTTCTCCCGGGAAAACCGCTGCACACTTTTCCTGGAATTGCTTTAGCCATGCCCCTGCAGATCGTCCATCATCCCGACTACGATGCCGGCTTCGCCGTCAATCATCGCTTTCCGATGAGCAAATATCCGCTGCTGATGCAGGCCTTGCATATCAGGGGTCTGATCCATGCGGGGGCGCTGTCGATGCCCGAGCCGGCGCCGGCCTCCTGGCTGAAGCTCGCCCATGCGGCTGATTATGTCGACCAGGTCATCACGTGTTCAGTGCCTGAAAAGATCGAGCGCGAGATCGGCTTTCCCGTGGGACCGCGCGTTTCGCTCAGGGCGCAACTCGCCGCCGGCGGCACGGTGCTGGCGGCGCGACTGGCGCTTATCGATGGCATTGCCTGCAACAGCGCCGGCGGCAGCCACCATGCGCGGCGCGCGCAAGGCGCGGGCTTCTGCACCTTCAACGATGTTGCCGTCGCTTCGCTGGTGCTGCTAGCCGAAGACGCGGTGAAAAACATCCTGATCGTCGATCTCGATGTGCATCAGGGCGACGGCACCGCGGACATCCTGAAAGACGAGCCACGCGCGTTCACCTTTTCCATGCATGGCGAGCGCAATTATCCGGTGCGCAAGATTGCCTCCGATCTCGACGTTGCCCTGCCGGACGGCACCGGCGATGGCGCCTATCTCGAACGGCTGGGTGTCCTCCTGCCGGAGCTCTCGGCCAAGGCGCACTGGGACATCGTCTTCTACAATGCCGGTGTCGACGTGCATGCCGAGGACCGGCTCGGCCGGCTATCGCTCAGCGATGACGGCGTGCGTGCCCGCGACGCCATGGTGATCGGTCATTTCCGCGCGCTGGGCATCCCGGTCTGCGGTGTCATCGGCGGCGGCTATTCGACCGATGTCGCAGCGCTCGCGGCGCGCCACGCCATCCTGTTCGAGGTGGCGTCGGACTTTGCCTGAGTGGCCTTTGGTTTGAGCACAATCTTTTCCGAAAACCGGTTTCCACTTTTCGGGATCGTGGTCCGCTTCACTTCCGGTAGTTCGCGAGCCTGAGCAGGATGAACACCGGCACGACGATCGCGGCGCCGAGCAGGATATAGCCCAAGAAGCGATAGACCGCGTTGAAGCCGAGGTTCCAAAGATCGATGAAGAAACCCTGGATGCGGTAGAAGACGTCCATCGGCGTCCAGCCGAACGCATTCATGACCAGGCCGACCAGGAACGACACGACCAGCAGCTTGACGATCACCCTGACGGGCGAGTCACCGAGAAAGCGCGTCACTGTGGACAAGGGGCCTGCCTCCAGATTGGTGTGCCCGGATTCGGGGTACAAACCCACGAATACGCACTTGCTGCGCCCGCATCAAGGCGGGCGGACGGCGCAATCGGTCGGGTTTCCAACAGCCGTTTCCGAACAGCTGTCCAAGGGCGATTGCCCGAAGCACGCCCATCATGATATCGAGAGGCCGACGCGGGTATGATGTAATGGTAGCTTGTCAGCTTCCCAAGCTGAACGCGAGGGTTCGATTCCCTCTACCCGCTCCAGTTCCTATCCCACTTCCCGCAAGATAAAATCGTGCAGCATCTTGGCTGCCGGCGACAGCACGCGGTTCTTCACCGTGATCAGGCTGTAGGGGCGGACCTCGATGTCGAACTCGGTCTGGACGACATCGATGGCGCCGGCGAGACCGTCGGGGTTCTGGATGAATTTTGCCACCTGGATCGACACCGGGGCGATGGCGTCGGACTGCGCCACCATGACCAGTGTGAGCAGCAGCGACGAGGTGTTGAGGATGCGGTCCGGCAGGGCGATGTTGCGGTTCAGGAAATTGCTCTCCATCGCCTGGCGCAGCGGCGACCCGCCCGACTGGAACACCCAGTCGAAGGCGGCGGTGTCCTCCAGCCTCACCGCCTTCCCATTGTTTAGAGGATGGCCGTTGCTCAGCGGGTGGCCTCGGCGCACGATCAGGCAGGCCTTCTCGACGCCGATGACGCGCGATTCGAACAGGCGCGGATTGAGGTCTTCGGGGACACGGGCGATGATGAAATCATGGCGCGTGGCGATCAGTTCGCGCGCCAGCACATTCGACGTCTCGACCTGCATGGTAATCTCGATGCGCGGATAGAGGCGGCGTATCTCGCGGATCGCCGGGACCGCCAGTTCGATCGCCGGCGCCGTCACCGCGCCAAGGAACACCGAGCCGCCCTTGCCGGCCTTGAGCTCCGATATTTCGCGGTCGGCCTCGCGCATTTCGAGCAGGATCGAGCGCGCGCGCCGGGCCAGCGCCTTGCCGTAAGGGGTGAGTGTGATGCCGCGCGGCAGCCTTTCGCAGAGCTTCACCTCGAGCACCGCTTCCATCTCGGAAATCATGCGCGAGGCCGCCGGCTGCGAGATGTTCATCACCTGGGCGGCAGCACTCACCCGACCGTGATCGTCGAGTGCTGCGATCATGCGCATGTGACGCAGGCTCAAGCCGCTACGCAGAAGTGTCTCGCCATCGCCCGGCAATTCATCGTAACCGCTTGAAATTCCCTGAGGACCTCGTAAAGCCGCCATGCCTTTTCCCGCTTCCGCCACTGTTCCAGCCCGGTTTAGTCATATACCGGTTTTGGTATAGCAACCACCGAAGATCGCATTTGACAGTTATGGCAAAGGGTCACACTTTCGCGCGTCCTCAAGACTTGACGGTCGATGACGAGCAAAATCGTATCGATTTAAATCAAGACTGAGGGCCGATTGGGAGGATACCGGAGATCGATTATGACGGCGGCGGCGCTTTGGCGCATCCGCCCGACTGCGCGGCCCGCGAAGCCCCGAGGTGTCGCGTCCATCAACCAGGGAGAGTTTTACGTGAAAATCATCAAGACACTGGCCGCCGTCGCGGCCCTTGGCATCGCTGCCATGACCTACTCGGCGCACGCAGCCGACAAGGGTCTTGTCGGCGTGCTGATGCCGACCAAGACCTCGCAGCGCTGGATCAATGACGGCGATGCCGTCAAGTCCCAGCTCGAAGCTCTCGGCTACACGGTCGACCTGCAGTACGCGCAGGACGACATCCCCAACCAGCTCAGCCAGCTGGAAAACGAAATCACCAAGGGCCCGAAGGCGCTGATCATCGCTTCGATCGACGGCACGACCCTGTCGGACGCGCTGCAGAAGGCCGCTGACGCCGGCGTCGTCGTCGTCGCCTATGACCGCCTGATCAAGAAGACCGCCAATGTCGATTACTACACCACCTTCGACAATTTCGGCGTCGGCGTGATCCAGGCGAACTCGCTGGTCAAGGGCCTCAAGGAGCGCTTCCCGAACACCAAGCCGTGGAACGTCGAACTGTTCGGCGGCTCGCCGGACGACAACAACGCCTTCTTCTTCTACAACGGCGCAATCTCGGTGCTGCAGCCGCTGATCGATGACGGCTCGATCAAGATCAAGTCCGGCCAGACCGGCATGGACAAGGTCGGCACGCTGCGCTGGCTCGCCGCCACCGCCCAGGCGCGCATGGACAACCTGCTGTCGGCCAACTACTCGGACGGCAGCCGCGTCGATGGCGTTCTTTCGCCCTATGACGGCCTGTCGCGCGGCATCACCGCTTCGCTGCGCGCCGTCGGTTACGGCACCGACGCCCAGCCGTGGCCGATCGTGACCGGCCAGGACGCCGAGACCGCTTCGGTCAAGCTGATCATCACGGGCGAGCAATACTCGACCGTGTTCAAGGACACCCGCGAACTGGCCAAGGCCACCGTCGAACTCGTCGACAAGGTGCTCTCGGGCGGCAAGCCGGACGGCCTCGATGAAAAGACCTACAATAACGACGTCAAGGTCGTCCCCTCGATCCTTTTGACGCCGCATGAGGTCGACAAGTCGAACTACCAGGCACTGGTCGTCGACTCCGGCTACATCAAGGCCGACGAACTGAAGTAATCCGTTTATAAAGACAGGGGTCCTGCGCGACGCAGGACCCCTTTCCGTTCACAAGCGACCCCGGTATTGTTTCTACCGGACTTAGTTTGCGTGCATGTCGTTGCCTCAAACCGCAAGCACTTTGGAGCGACATGCAACAGGAGGAGCTTGCCCTGATGACGACGATTTTGGAGATGCGCGACATCACCAAGACGTTCCCCGGCGTGAAGGCGCTGTCGAACGTCAACCTCAGCGTCGAAGAAGGCGAGATCCACGCCGTGGTTGGCGAGAACGGCGCCGGCAAGTCGACGCTGATGAAGGTTCTGTCGGGCGTCTATCCCGCCGGCACCTATGACGGCCAGATCATTTTTCAGGGTCAGGAATGCCAGTTCAAAGGTATCCATGACAGCGAACACAAGGGCATCGTCATCATCCACCAGGAGCTAGCGCTGGTGCCGATGCTGTCGATCACCGAAAATATCTTCCTCGGCAACGAAAACGCCCGATACGGCGTCATCGACTGGGATGCCAACGAGGCGCGCACCGCTGCCCTGTTGAAGAAGGTGGGCCTCAAGGAGGACCCCAAGACACTGATCACCAATATCGGCGTCGGCAAGCAGCAGCTGGTCGAGATCGCCAAGGCGCTGAGCAAGGACGTCAAGCTTTTAATCCTCGATGAGCCGACCGCGTCGCTCAGCGAGAGAGACAGCCAGGCGCTGCTCGATCTTCTGCTCGAATTCAAGCGGCAAGGCATGACCTCGATCCTGATCTCGCACAAGCTCAACGAGATCAACCGGGTCGCCGACAAGGTAACCGTCATCCGTGACGGGCGCACCATCGAGACGCTGGCCAAGAAGGATATCTCCGAAGACCGCATCATCACCTCGATGGTCGGCCGTTCGCTAGACGACCGCTATCCGCCGCGCGAGCCCAAGATCGGCGAAGTCGTATTCGAGGTGAAGAACTGGTCGGTCTATCACCCGCTCCATGCCGAGCGGCAGGTGATCAAGGGCATCGACATCAATGTGCGCAAGGGCGAGGTGGTCGGCATCGCCGGGCTGATGGGCGCCGGCCGCACCGAATTCGCCATGAGCCTGTTCGGCCGCTCCTATGGCCGCCGCATCACCGGCGAAGTGCTGCTCAAGGGCAAGCCGGTCGATGTCTCATCGGTAAGCAAGGCGGTCCAACACGGCATCGCCTATGTCACCGAGGACCGCAAGACCTACGGCCTCAACCTCATCGACCATATCAAGCATAACATTACGCTGGCCAATCTCGACGGCGTGTCGCGCCACAGCGTGATCGACGACATGCGCGAACTTGCGGTCGCCAACGACTATCGCAAGAAGACCAATATCCGAGCGTCCAGCGTCTATCAGATGACCGGCAATCTTTCCGGCGGCAACCAGCAGAAGGTGGTGCTGTCGAAATGGTTGTTTGCCGACCCTGACGTGCTGATCCTCGACGAGCCGACACGCGGCATCGATGTCGGCGCCAAGTATGAAATCTACACGATCATCGCGCGCCTTGCCTCGGAGGGTAAGGCGATCGTGGTCATCTCGTCGGAAATGCCGGAATTGCTGGGGATTACCGACCGCATCTACGTCATGAACGAAGGGCGCATGGTGGGCGAAATGCCGGCGGCGGAAGCAAGCCAGGAAAAGATAATGCGCGCCATCGTCCGGGGAGAAGGAAAAGCAGCATGAGCACCGAAAGCGCCCCCGCCCCGCAGGGCAACGTCGCCGACGAACAGCGCCCGCGCATCGCCGTCTCGGCGCTGGCGACGAATTTACGCGAATACGGACTGATCATAGCCCTGATCGTCATCATGCTGTTCTTCCAGTTCACCACGTCGGGGACGTTGTTCAAGCCGGTCAACCTCAGCAATCTGGTGCAGCAGAACTCCTTCATCATCGTGATGGCGCTGGGCATGCTGCTGGTGATCGTATCGGGCTATATCGACCTCAGCGTCGGATCGGTCGCCGGTTTCATTGGCGCGCTGGCGGCAAACATGATGGTCATCTGGCAACTCGGACCGCTGAGCAATCCCCTGGTGGTTTCGATCGTCTGCCTGGTCGCGGGTGGCCTGATCGGCGCCGCGCAAGGGTATTGGATCGCCTATCACCGGATACCGAGCTTCATTGTCACGCTGGCCGGCATGCTGATCTTCCGCGGCATTTGCCAGGCGTTGCTTGGCGGCGGCTCGTCGGTGGGTCCGCTTCCCGACGACTTCAAGATGCTCAGCTCCGGCTTCATCCCGGATGTGATCGGCCCACTGACGCTCGTCCCGCCGGTCGTGAACGCAGCCGGCAAGACCATCATGGGCAGCGGCGTGACCCTGCACATGACGACGGTCGTGCTGGGGCTGATCGCCGTGCTCGCCTATGCCTATTTCGGGGTCCGCACCCGGCGCAAACGAGAACGCCATGGTTATGAGGCCGAGCCCTTCACCCTGTTCGTCGTCAAGACGCTGGTCGCCAGCGCGCTGGCGCTGTTCCTGGTCTATGAGTTTGCCAGCTACCGCGGCCTGCCCGTGGTGCTGCTGGTCATGGGCGTGCTGATCACGCTGTTCGTCTTCGTCACCAAGCGCATGACCATCGGGAGGCGCATCTACGCCATGGGCGGCAATCCCAAGGCGGCGCAGCTGTCGGGCATCAACACCGAGCGGCTGACGCTGATGGTGTTCATCAATATGGGCGTGCTGTCGGCGCTTGGCGGCCTGATCATCGCGGCTCGTCTGGGCCAGGCGGTCCCGGCGGCGGGTCTCGGCTCGGAGCTCGACGTCATCGCCGCCGTGTTCATCGGCGGCGCCTCGGCGATGGGCGGCGTCGGCCAGGTCATCGGGGCGGTCGTCGGCGGCTTCATCATGGGCGTGATGAACAACGGCATGTCGATCATGGGCGTCAATGTCGACTGGCAGCAGGTGGTCAAAGGCCTGGTGCTGCTCGGCGCCGTGATCTTCGACGTCTACAACAAGAACAAGGCCTGACAAGCTTCAGGCGAGGCAAGCAGGAGGCATACGGTCGCGGCGCAGCCGGCAAGTTGTCGGCATAAGAAGTCCCCCGAGGGATGGAGCTCGCGAGCGCAATCCGGACGAAGAGTTCAACCCGTGGCGCGGCGAGGTCCGAGCCGCGCAGGTCAAGGTTTGCCAAGGGGCAACCCGGCCAAGGCACATGAGAGAGGATTTCATCATGCTGATCTCCCAGATCCTCGACGACGCCGAGACCATCCGCGTCGTCGCCCGCAATGGCGGCGGCAAGACCAGGATCATCAACGGCGCCCGCAGCGTCTATTCGCTGGCCATGGAAGCCGCGCGCACCGGAACGGGCCTCGCCGCGCTGATCGAGCGCAAGGGGTTCGGTGAAGCGATAGACCTCGACGCCGTCTACAAGAAGGGCCGGCTGGTGTCGCCGATCAACCATCCCGATCCTGCGCATCTGCATCTGACCGGCACCGGCCTGACCCATCTCGGCTCGGCGGCGACGCGCGATTCCATGCACAAGAAGCTCAGCGATGGCGGCGAGGAGCAGCTTACCGATTCCATGAAGATGTTCCGCATGGGGCTCGAAGGCGGCAAGCCGGCCAAGGGCCAGACCGGCGTGCAGCCGGAATGGTTCTACAAGGGCAACGGCACCATGGCGGTGGCGCCGGGCGCCGCACTGATGTCGCCGGCCTTTGCGCAGGACGCCGGCGAGGAGCCGGAAATCGCCGGCATCTATGTCATCGGCGACGACGGCGCGCCGTTCCGCGTCGGCTTCACGCTGTCGAACGAGTTTTCCGATCATGTTACCGAGCGGGTGAACTATCTGTTCCTGGCACATTCCAAACTGCGCAACGCCTCGTTCGGGCCGGAAATCCTGATCGGCGACCTGCCGGCCGACGTCAGGGGCTCATCGCGAATCTATCGCGACAGCAATTTGCTGTGGGAAAAGCCGTTCCTGTCGGGCGAAGCGAACATGTCGCACACAATCGCCAATCTCGAACATCATCACTTCAAATATTCGGCCTTCCGCCAGCCGGGCGACGTGCATGTGCACATGTTCGGCACGGCGACGCTGTCCTTTGCCGACGGCATCAAGACTCAGGCCGGCGACGTGTTCGAGATCGAGGCCGGGGATTTCGGCCTGCCGCTGCGCAACCCGCTGGAGATCGAGCAGCCGGTGAAGGTGGCGGTGAAGGCGCTTTGAGACGTAATCTCCCCTTGAGGGGGGAGATTGGCAGCGCCCACCGTCAATAAATATCGAAGTCGAAATACTTGGCCTGGATCTTCTTGTAAGTGCCGTCGGCGACGATGGCGTCTATCGCCGCATTCAGCTTGTCGCGTAGCGCCGTGTCTTCCAGGCGGACAGCGATGCCGGCTTGCGTCTCGGTGCCCTTGACGTCGCCGACAAGCTTGCAGCAGCCTTCGCTCGCCTTCTTCAGCCAGTCCATCAGCACGAACTTGTCGGAGATGACGGCGTCGAGACGGCCGTTCTGCAAGTCGGTGATCGCCTCTTCCTGGGTGGGGTAGAGTTTCGCCTCGGCGCCGGCCTTGCCATAGGCGTCCTGCGCATAGTCGGCCTGGGTGGTCGAGGCCTGCGCGCCCACCGTCTTGCCGGCAAGGGCTGCCGGTTCGGTGGAAGTGAGGTCGCTGTCCTTGGGCGCCACCAGCGCCAGCGGCGTCGTGTAGTATTTGTTGGTGAAGGCGACCTGTTTCTTGCGCTCCTCGGTGATGCTCATCGAGGCGATGATGGCGTCGAACTTTTTCGCCTGCAGCGCCGGGATGATGCCGTCCCAGTCCTGGGTGACGATCTCGCACTCGACCTTCATCTGCGCACACAGCGCATTGGCAATGTCGATGTCGAAGCCCTCGATCTTGCCGTCCGCGGTGATGGTGTTGAAGGGCGGATAAGCGCCCTCGGTGCCGATCTTCAATTTCTCCTGCGCCTCAGCCAGCGAGCCGGCCGATATCACCAGCATGGCAGCGCCCGCTGCCGATATGATCCATCTTGAAATCTGCATTTTGGTTCCCCTTGCGCGCCGTTCTCTTGCCGGCCACCGAAAGGCAGCCAAGCATGGTGAGGCAGCGCAGGCAAGTATTTTGCCTGACGGTGATCGAAGGTTCAGCCGGCGGGGCGGAAATGCTTGGAGAGCTTGAGGCCTTGCGCCTGGTAATTCGAGCCGAGATCGGTGCCGTAAAGCGCCTGCGGCCGCTTCAGCATGTGTTCGTAGACCAGCCGGCCGACGATCTGGCCGTGGTCGAGGATGAACGGCACTTCGTGGCTGCGCACTTCGAGCACCGCCCGGCTGCCGGTGCCGCCTGAGGCCGAATGGCCGAAGCCCGGATCGAAGAAGCCGGCATAGTGAACACGGAATTCGCCAACCAGCGGATCGAAGGGCGTCATCTCGGCGGCGTAGAGCGGCGGCACGTGCACGGCTTCGCGGCTGACCAGGATGTAGAACTCGTCCGGGTCGAGCACCAGTTCGCCGGCGCCGCTCTTATAGAGCGGCTCCCAGAAATCGACGGCATCCTGGGCGGCGCGCTTGTCGACATCGACCAAGCCGGTGTGATGCTTGCCGCGATAGCCGACCAGGCCGTTCTGGTCGCCGTCAAGATCGATCGACAGCGCAATGCCGCCGCCGGAAATGTTGGGCGGCTCGGTCGCCACCAGCATCTCGGCCCGGTGCAATTCGTTCAGTTCTGCCTCCGACAACAGCGCGTTGCCGGTGCGAAAGCGGATCTGCGACAGCCTCGATCCGGCGCGTACGACGATCGGGAAGGTGCGCGGACTGACTTCGAGATAAAGCGGCCCGTGATAGCCGGGGGCGATCTTGTCGAACTCATGGCCGCGATCGGTCATCACCCGGGTGAAGATGTCGAGCCGGCCGGTCGAGCTCTTCGGGTTGGCCGAGGCCGACACGTTTGCGGGCAGCGCCAGGCGTTCGAGCAGCGGCACGATGTAGACGCAGCCGGTTTCCAGCACCGCGCCCTCGGCGAGACTGAATTCGTGCAATTTCAGCCGGTGAAGCTTGTCGGCCACCAGATGATCGGGACCCGGCAGGAAGGAGGCGCGCACGCGAAAAGCCTTGTCGCCGAGCCTGAGATCGAGGCTCGCCGGCTGCACCTGGTCGACATCGAGCGCGCGCGGCGACTTCAGCGCGCCGGACTGAAACAGCGCGGAAATGTCCTGATCGGGAAGAATGCCTGTCTGCCGCAAAAGGCTGGCTCCGCTCCAAGGTCGGTCTCTTTGTGGCAGGTTCTTGCCGCAAAACCGCTGGATATTATTGCGGAACCTGCCTGGTACAAACCTCTTAATGAAGCCGGCAATTGACGCAAGCGCAGGTGAGGTCTAAAGGGTCGTTATCCCGTGGTGATTTGGCCGGTCGGCTTGCAGCCACGTTAAACAAGTCGCTAAAGGACCGTCGGGCCGCAAGGCCATATGGACCGGTTGCGACTTTCGCGGCCGGTTTTTTTGTGTCTGGAACAAAAGCGATGAGCACCAAGAAGCGTAACTGGAAACCTCAGACCGCACTCGTGCACGGGGGAACGCTGCGTTCCCAGTTCGGCGAGACGTCCGAAGCGATGTACCTCACCCAAGGCTATGTCTACGAGACGGCGCAGGCTGCCGAGGCCCGTTTCAAGGGCGAGGAGCCGGGCTTCATCTATTCGCGCTATGCCAACCCTACCGTCGACATGTTCGAAAAGCGCATGTGCGCGCTGGAGGGTGCCGAAGATGCGCGCGCCACGGCGTCCGGCATGGCGGCGGTGACGGCAGCGCTCCTGTGCAGCGCCAAGGCCGGCGACCATATCGTTGCGGCGCGCGCGCTGTTCGGCTCCTGCCGCTGGGTGGTGGAGACGCTGGCGCCGAAATACGGCATCGAGGCAACGCTGGTCGACGGCACCGACATCGCCAACTGGGAAAAGGCGGTGCGGCCGAACACGAAACTGTTCTTCCTGGAAAGCCCGACCAATCCGACGCTGGAAGTGGTCGACATCGCAGCGGTGGCGGCGCTCGCCACCTCGATCGGCGCCAGGCTGATCGTCGACAATGTCTTTGCCACGCCCTTGCAGCAGAAGCCCTTGCAGCTCGGCGCCCATATCGTCGTCTACTCCGCGACCAAGCACATTGACGGCCAGGGACGCTGTCTCGGCGGCATCATCCTGTCGGACAAGAAATGGATCGACGAGAATTTGCACGACTATTTCCGCCACACCGGCCCGAGCCTGTCGCCGTTCAACGCCTGGACGCTGCTCAAGGGCCTGGAGACGCTGCCGGTTCGGGTGCGCCAGCAGACGGAAAGCGCGGCCAAGATCGCGGATTTCCTGGCAGGACGGCCGGAAATCGCCCGCGTCATCTATCCCGGCCGCGCCGACCACCCGCAGGCCGACATCGTCAAGAAGCAGATGACGGGCGGATCGACGCTGATCTGCCTCGACGTGAAGGGCGGCAAGCAGGCGGCCTTCGCCTTGCAGAACGCGCTCGACATCGTGCTGATCTCCAACAATCTCGGCGACGCCAAGAGCCTGATCACCCATCCGGCGACCACCACGCACAAGAACCTCAGCGACGAAGCTCGCGCCGAGCTTGGCATCGGGCCGGGAACGCTCAGGCTGTCGGTCGGTCTTGAGGATACGGACGATCTGCTGGAGGACGTTGCGCAGGCACTGAAGGCAGCCGGGTAGGCCGCGAGGCGTCACGCTCCCGACGAAGCCTCTTCCAGCTCGGCTGCCTTGGTGCCGATGATCATGGTGTTGCCGCGCCAATCGACGGCGCCGCTCAGCCAGCCGCGCGCCCAGATGGCGGGAAGCATCATGTCGCGGACCATCATCGCCGGGACCATGCGCAGCGACAGGTGCCAGCCCTTGGCCGCGGCCAGCGCGCATTCGGGAATGTAGGCCGCCGCCAGCACGGCCAACACCGTGGCCGGCAGGCTGACGCCGGCACTTGCTGCCGCCACCAGCGCCAACGCCAACGGCACGGCGACGCCGGTCAGGATCTCGGGTGCGAAAAACAGCGGGAAAGTGACGCGGCGCAACCGCGCCCAGCGCGCCTGACGCGACCAGATGTCGGCAAGTCGGCGCTGCCCCAGTGGTTGATCGAAAGGCGAGGCAACGAGATTGACGCGCAGGCCCAGTCCGTTGACCAGCTTGGTTGCAGCAGCATCCTCGGCGATCTCGGCGGCCAGCGCACGGATACCGCCACTGGTATCGAGCATCGGCTTGTTCCACAGCATGCTCTTGCCTTGGGCAAAGCCGAGACCGAGCGCCTCGCCGGCATATTGCCAGCGCGCCTGCAGCGTGTTGAGGAACGCGCATTCGACCTCGGCCCAAAAGCCATCCGGCCGAGAGCCGATCGGCGTCGAGCAGATAAGCCCGGTATTGGTCCGCCAGGCCGCCATCAGGTGCTGGACGTAATCCCTTGGCATCAGCACGTTGGAATCCGCCAGAATAACCCAATGATAGCGCGCCGCTTCCCAGCCCTTGACGCAGTTGTTGAGCTTCGGGTTGCTGCTGACGCGGTCGTCGCCGATCAGCAGCCGGGCCGGCACGTTGGGAAACAGGACGATCGCCCTGTTTATCAGTTTGACGACGGGATCGTCGGCGTGAGCGACGCAGAAGATCAGTTCGTAGCGCGGCCAGTCGAGCGAGAAGGCTCGCTGCAGCGTCTCTTGTGTGAACGGCTCCACGCCGCGCGACGGTACGACGATCGAGACCGGTGGCTGCTCGTCGGACGGCGGAGGGATAAGGCGACGCGCTTGCAGTTTCGACGAAGCAAGCAGGATGCTGGCGAGATTGGAAAGAAGCAAAGCGGAGGAAGCGAAGGCGGCTGTGAGAGCTAGTTCCATGAGATCTGGTCACTCCGGAAAGGCCGCTCGCGGCTGCTTTGTCAGTCGACAGATGGGCCTTGAGTCGCCGGCAAGGTTTGCCCACACCAACACTGTCATGTGTCACTTAAATGACATTGTTTGTCGGCACCTCCGCTTTGAGGCTGGCAGGACATGCCGTTGTGCGCGTATCAAACCGCATAGCGCGACAAATGTTCCTTGCCGCGCAACCGGAGCAGCCCATGTATCGCGCCGTCACGCGCAACATCGAAGTGCAGGTCAGACCGTTCTACCTGGAGGACCGCTCGGACCCGGCGGAGAACCGTTATGTCTGGGGCTACCAGGTGACGATCGACAACCAGTCGGACGATTTCGTGCAGCTTATGTCGCGTTACTGGCACATCACCGACGGCAGCGGCCGGATCGAGGAAGTGCGCGGCGCCGGCGTGGTCGGCGACCAGCCTGAGCTCAATCCCGGCGACAGCTATCAATACACGTCAGGCTGCCCGCTCTCGACGCCCTCCGGCTTCATGGTCGGCCACTACACCATGCGCAACAAAAAGGGCGAGACGTTCGACGTCGCTATTCCCGCGTTTTCGCTGGATCTGCCGGGGACGCGGCGGACGGTGAATTAGGGGTTTTCTCCCCATCTCTATACGGGGAGAAATGCCCGGCAGTGCAACGAGGGGCGCCGCCGGACTCATGAGGTTATCTTCCACGCACATGACGTAGGCTATGCGCGGCCATTCACCAAAGTTCGCGCTGCCCCTCATCCGCCCTTCGGGCACCTTCTCCCCGTGAACGGGGCGAAGGAAGAGATGCTACTGAGTTGCAAACTCCGCCGGGTCGAAGTCGTACTGCTTCGAGCAGAACTCGCAGGCGACGTGGATGCCGCCATCTTCGGTGCTGTCCTTGATCTCCTGCGCGGAAAACCCCTCGAGGATGCCGCGTATCTTGTCCCTTGAGCAGGAACATTGGTCGGCGACCGGCACGCCGCCGAAGACGCGCACGCCATGTTCGTGGAACAGCCTGTAGAGCAGCCGCTCGGCGCCGATGGTCGGGTCGATCAGCTCGGTCGGCTCGATGGTGCCGAGCAGCGCCACCAGCTCGCGCCACGAATTGTCGGCCGGCTCCTGCGTCACGTCACGCGGATCGCCGTCGCCGCCCGAAATGTCGGGCACGCGCATGCGCTCGGGTGACTGCGGCAGGAACTGCGCCAGGATGCCGCCGGCGCGCCACTGCTCACGAGCGCCGCCGGGACCTGGCGTCAGCAGCTTGGCCACCGACAGCCTGAGGTCGGTCGGGATCTGCTCCGACTGGCGGAAATAGGTGCGCGCGGCGTCCTCCAGCGTCTCGCCGTCGAGCTGGACGATGCCCTGATAGCGCTGCGTGTGCGCGCCCTGGTCGATGGTCAGCGCCAAAACGCCGCTGCCCAGCAGCGTCTGCTGCGAGGTCTGGCCTGCGGCCACCAGGGCCTCCAGCCGGTCGGCGTCGAAACGCGCATAGGCGCGCAATGCCGAAGGCGTGGAGAAATCCGCGACCAGCATGTCGACCGGGCCGTCGGTGCGGGTCTGCAGGATGAACTTGCCTTCGAATTTGAGCGAGGTGCCGAGCAGCACCGTCAGCACACAGGCTTCCGCGAGCAGGCGGGCGACCGGCTCGGGATAGTCGTGACGGTTGAGGATGGCGTCGAGCATCGGCCCGAGTTGCACGGTGCGGCCGCGCACGTCGAGCGGGCCGACCTCGAAGGGTACGACATGATCGTCGCCGGCATAGCCGAACTCGCCGAGTCTGGGGTGATGTTCAGTCACTTGATGCGTTTCCAACATGACAAAGCTCCAGGGCGCGGCCATGCGGCCCGGAGGGGTGCATGCGTCCAAACGCGCTTGATTTGCGTGATGGGGCGCAAATAGGCATCGCGCCGCCCCGGATCAAGCGCTTGGAGATCAAGCGCCTGGAGATCAAGCGCCCAGACACCAGGCCAAAACCGCCTTCTGGGCGTGGAGCCGGTTCTCGGCTTCGTCGAAGACAACCGAATGCGGACCGTCGATGACCTCGTCGGTGACTTCCTCGCCGCGATGCGCCGGCAGGCAGTGCATGAACAGGGCGTCGGGCTTGGCCCTCGCCATCAGCGCCGCATTGACCTGATAGGGCGAGAAGACATTGTGGCCGCGGGCGCGGTGTTCCTGGCCCATCGACACCCAGCAGTCGGTGACGATGCAGTCGGCTTGGTCGACGGCTTCCTCGGGCGAGCGGGTGAAGTGCAGCTTGCCGCCATTGCTCTTCGACCAGTCGATATGCTTTTGCGCCGGCTCGCTGCCTTCCGGCACTGCGACGTTCAGGTTGAAGCGGAACCGCGCCGAAGCTTCGAGCAGCGAATGCAGCACGTTGTTGCCGTCGCCGGTCCAGGCGATGGTCTTGCCGGCAACCGGACCGCGATGCTCCTCGAAGGTCATGATGTCGGCCATCAGCTGACAGGGATGGGTGTCGTCGGTCAGCCCGTTGATGACCGGAATCGTGGCATTCTCGGTCAGCTCGAGCAGCCGCTCATGCGACGTGGTGCGGATCATGATGGCGTCGACATAGCGCGACAGCACCTTGGCGGTGTCGGCAATGGTCTCGGAACGGCCGAGCTGCATTTCGGTGCCGGTCAGCATGATGGTCTCGCCGCCGAGCTGTCGCATGCCGACGTCGAAGGACACGCGCGTGCGCGTCGACGGCTTGTCGAAGATCATGGCCAGCACCTTGCCTTCGAGCGGTTTGGTCCGTTCGCCGGCCTTGAGGCGCGCCTTGCGCACCACCGCATCGTCCAGCATCAGGCGCAGATCGCCTTCGGAAACGGCGGAAAGATCGGTGAAATGGCGAAGGCTCATCGGGAATGGTTCTCGGGATTACTTCGCGGCGGCCGCGGCGATGGCGTCGGTCAGGCCCTTGGCGCCGGCGCGGATGCGATCGAGCGCTTCGCCGATCTCGGCGTCGGTGACGGTCAGCGGCGGCAGCAGACGAATGACGTTGTCGCCGGCCGGCACCGCCAGCAGATGCTGGTCGCGCAGCGCCATGTTGAGCTTGGTGTTGGGCATGGCGCATTTCAGGCCAAGCATCAGGCCGCTGCCCCTGATGCCTTCGATGACATCAGGAAATTCGTCGGCGACCGCCGCCAGGCCCTGCTTCATCAGCAATGCCTTGCGCTGGACGTCTTCGAGGAAGCCGTCTTCCAGCACGACGTCGAGCACAGCGTTGCCGACCGCCATGGCCAGCGGATTGCCGCCGAAAGTGGTGCCATGCACGCCTGCCGTCATGCCGACGACAGCGTCGTCGGTGGCGAGGCACGCGCCCATCGGGAAGCCGCCGCCAATGCCCTTGGCAATCGCCATGATGTCGGGCGTCACGCCGGTCCATTCATGCGCGAACAGCTTTCCGGTGCGACCGATACCGCACTGGACCTCATCGAAGATCAGCAGCAGGCCATGCTGGTCGCAGAGCTGCCGCAGCCGCTTCAAGGATTGCGTCGGCACCGGGCGGATGCCGCCCTCGCCCTGTACCGGTTCGATCAGGATCGCGGCGGTCTCTGGTGTGATCGCCTTCTCGGCGGCGTCGATGTCGTCGAAGCCGACCTGGTCGAAGCCTTCGACCTTGGGGCCGAAGCCTTCGAGATATTTGTACTGGCCGCCGGCGGCGATGGTCGCCAGCGTGCGGCCGTGGAAGGCGCCTTCGAAGGTAATGACCCGGAAGCGCTCGGGATGGCCCTTGACGAACTGGTAGCGCCGCGCCGTCTTGATCGCGCATTCGAGCGCCTCGGCGCCGGAATTGGTGAAGAACACCTTGTCGGCGAAGGTGGCGTCAGCCAGCCGCTCGCCGAGCCGGGCCTGCCCCGGGATCTCGTAGAGATTGGAGACGTGCCAGAGCTTGGCCGCCTGTTCGGTCAGCGCCGAGACCAGATGCGGATGGCTGTGGCCCAACGAATTGACCGCGATGCCGCCAGCGAAATCGAGATATCGCTCGCCCTTGTCGGTAACCAGCCAGGTGCCTTCGCCATGGTCGAAGGCCAAAGGGGCGCGGGCAAAGGTCTCGTAAAGCGCCGAACCGCTCATTATATGCGTCTCCGGTACCGGAAAAATCAAAAAAGCCGCCAAAGCGGCGGCCTTTGCGGCTTATCGTGTTTTTCGGCCATGAAGTCAACGAAAACGTCGCGCAGAGGCGCGCGGCAAGCTCCCGACGAGACACCGGCTCATAAGCGACCGGGCAAGTTGGGGAAAACCTAAAAAACCGATTCGTGTTGCACCTGGGACTCTTGTCACCGAGTCAACACATGAGGTAATTGTAGTCGGGAAATAACTAGATTTCGTGCGGCGGACCTAATCACCTAATATATGTGGTGTCTGCCCCGGCAAAGATTGCCGGGTCGGGAATGGATTCCGGCTGCCGCACACTTAGCAGGAGCGCGGTCTCATGAACTGGACTGACGAGCGGGTCGAACTTCTCAGGAAACTGTGGTCGGAGGGCTTGAGCGCAAGCCAGATCGCCGCACAACTCGGCGGGGTCAGCCGCAACGCGGTCATCGGCAAGGTGCACCGGCTGAAGCTGTCGGGCCGCGGACGCTCGACCGCGACGCCGGCGCGTCAGAAGAAGACAACGCAGGGATCTTCGATCCAGAAATCGGTGCCTCGCGCCGCAACCACGCAGCGCCATGTCACGACGTCGATCGGGGCGAACGCGCTGCAGGCGCAGTTCGACGCCGAGCCAGTGGCGCGCCACTACATCCGCCCGGTCGAAAACGTCGTCGTGCCGATCTCGCGGCATCTGCAGCTCACCGATCTCACCGAGCGCACCTGCAAATGGCCGAATGGCGATCCGCTGTCGGAAGACTTCAACTTCTGCGGCAACGAGGCGGCTGAAACCGGACCTTACTGCAAGTACCACGCAAGGGTGGCGTTCCAGCCGGCTTCAGAGCGGCGCAGGAGCCGGTAGTTAGGGATTGGGGACTGGGCAGTAGGGAATGGGGTAGCGCTCGTGAGGCGCTACCTTATTCTGCCTACTGCCTACTGCCTACTGCCTACTGCCTGCCCTCACAACCACCCACTCTTCCGAAATCGCCAATACAAAAACGAGCAGATCAGCGCGATCGAGACCAATACGACGGGATAGCCGTATTGCATCTTCAGTTCCGGCATGTCGTCGAAATTCATGCCGTAAATGCCGGCGAGCGCCGTCGGCACCGCCAGGATCGCCGCCCATGAGGCCAGCTTCTTGGTGTTCGCGGTTTCCTGGCTCTGGCCGACCAGCAGGCTGGCTTCGAAAGCGAACGCCAGAACCTCGCGCAGGCTGTCGATCTTTTCCTGCACGGTGCGGATATGGTCGGTGACATCGCGAAACAGCGGATGCATTGCGGTATGGATCTGCGGCAGTTCGGCGCTGGTCAGCCGGCGGCAGACCTCGACCAGCGGCAGCGCCGCATTGCGCAGGCGCAACAGATCGCGGCGCAGCATATAGAGCCGCTCGATGTCGGGACCGGTCATCGGCTTCAGCAGCACCCTGTCCTCGATCGCCTCGACCTCGTCCTCGATCTGCTCTAGCACCGGCATGTAGTTGTCGACGATGAAGTCGAGGATGGCGTAGAGGACGAAATCCTCGCCCTTGGCCAGTGAGTGCGGACAGCTTTCCCAGTGCTGGCGCACGGCGGCGTATGAGGTCGAGGGACCATGCCTGACGCTGACGATATAGCCTGAGCCGACGAACAGATGCGTCTCGCCGAAGGTGACGCGTCCGTCGATCAGCTGTGCAGTGCGGGCAACGATGAACAGCGCATCGCCATATTGCTCGATCTTCGGCCGCTGGTGCGGATGTTCGGCGTCTTCAATCGCCAGCTCATGCAAATGGAATTGCGCCTTGACGCGCAGCAGAAGCTCGCGGTCGGGTTCGAGCAGCCCGATCCAGACGACATGGCCCGACTTCTTGGCCCATTCGCCGGCTTCTTCGATCGGAATGTCGGCGATGCGCTTGCCGGCGGTGTAGACGCTCGACGCGATGATGCCGGACGATGCCGGTGCCGGCTTGAACTCTCGGACATATTCCATCGCAGCCTCCTGAGCGCCTGGCCTTGGCCAGGAACCGAGACGCTAACATCCAGGTAGTTTAGCGCAATATGATTAAGCGTTCGAGGGGAGCGCGATCACTTCACCGGCAGCGCCGGAAGGGCAACCTTGTCGGTCTTGTCGCCCTTTGGACGCTCGGCCGGCAACTGCTCGCCGGTGACGATGTAGTAGATCGTCTCGGCAATGTTGGTGGCGTGGTCGCCGATGCGCTCGATGTTCTTGGCGCAAAACAGCAGATGCGTGCACGGCGTGATGTTGCGCGGATCTTCCATCATGTAGGTCAAAAGCTCGCGAAACAGCGAGGTGTACATGGCGTCGATCTGGTCGTCGCGGTCGCGAACGAAGCCTATTTTCTCGACCGAGCGCGAGGCATAGACGTCGAGCACTTCCTTGAGCTGGGTCAAAGCGAGTTCGGCAAGCGCCTCGAGGCCGCGAAACAGGCTGGTCGGCTGGCGGCCGTCAATGACGCTGACCACACGCTTGGCGACGTTCTTGGCGAGGTCACCGACCCGTTCGAGGTCGGCCGAAATGCGGATGGCGCCGACGATCTCGCGCAGATCCGTCGCCATGGGCTGGCGCTTGGCGATGATGACGATGGCTTTGTCGTCGATTTCGCGCTGGCCATCGTCAAGCACGATGTCGTCACGAATGACCTTCTGGGCGAGGCCGGGATCGGCATTGACCAGCGCCTGGATCGCCTGCTCGACCATGCGCTCGGCATGGCCGCCCATCGCAGCGATGCGCTTCGCCAGGTATTTCAGCTCTTCGTCATAGGCGCTGACAATGTGTACGGACTGCATGGGCGAAATGCCTTCCTTAAATCTTTGGCCTTTTGAGTCGTTTTCCTCGACCCTGTGCTGATACGCTAGCCGGATGACAGAAAGAAGAAACAGGCAGTAAGCAGATAGTACCGCCTCAGCCTGCCGGCAAATGGACCGTGAACGCCGCGCCCTTGCCAACTTCCGACTTGATCGAAAGCCGGGCGTTGTGGCGCGTCAGAATATGCTTGACGATGGACAGGCCAAGACCGGTGCCTTTCTGGGTGCGGCTGCTCTCCACGTCGACGCGATAGAAGCGCTCGGTAATGCGCGGTATGTGCTCTTCCGGGATGCCCGGGCCATAGTCCCTGATGGTTACATCGATGCCCGGTTCCGGGCCGGCCTCGCCCCGCGCGATCGACACCGTGACGCGTCCGCCAGGCTGGCCGTATTTGCAGGCGTTTTCCAAGAGATTCTCGAACACCTGGAACAGCTCGTCGCGGTCTCCGGGCACGTCGAGCGGCCCCTCGGCGTAGTCGCGTTCGATGACGACGCCGTTCTCGCTGGCGAGCGGGCCTAGTGAATCGATGACGCTGTCGATGGTCTGGCGCAGATCGACCTCGGTTCCCGGCCTCAGGTAAGGCTTCATTTCAAGCCTCGACAGCGACAGGAGATCGTCGATGAGGCGCGCCATGCGGCCGGTCTGGTTCTGCATGATCTGCAGGAACTGCTCGCGCGCCGCCGGATCGTTGCGGGCCGGGCCGCGCAACGTCTCGATGAAGCCCGAGATTGAAGCAAGCGGGGTGCGCAACTCGTGGCTGGCATTGGCTATGAAGTCAGCGCGCATGCGGTCGATGCGGCGCGTCTCACTCTGGTCCTTGAATACCAGCACATAGAGATCGGTGGCGTGGCCGACCGAGGACGCGCTGACCCGGTAGGCCCGTTCAACCGGCAGCTTCTCGGTGTAGTCGACGGCATCGGAGGCGACGGTTCCCGACAGCACGCCGTCGAGCAAGGCCTGCATTTCCGGCGCGCGGAATTTTAGCGACAGCGACAGGCCGGGCGCGATACCGACAAAGGCGGCAAAGGCGGCGGCATTGGCGTGGACGATGGTGGCGGTGCGGTCGAAGATGATCAGCGGATCGGCAACGGCAGCCGCAAGATATTCGCCGGAAAGCCGCTGCAGCCCGCTCGCCTCGATCGTGGCAATGATCTCAGCAGACCGGCTGGCGCCTCCGGTTGGCAGAAGCGCGGCGGCCAGCAGCACCGTCAACGCAGCCAGGACGACATAGGCGGAGATACCGGCAAAACCATAAACGGCCATGATGGCGATCGCACCGGCGGCAAGCAGCCATCGGCTGTTCCACAGCCGGCCGGCGACGGCCTGCCCCGTGGTTGTCCGCTCTGCGCCGGTGTCAGCCATTCGTGCTTTCCGTGCTTCTGCGCCGGTCCCGCCGAAACTTCCGCTGGACCGGGTTTGAGGCCCCCCATAGCATGAGTCCGCAAGCTGGAAAGGTTCGTCTCGATGAAAAAAGCCAAGGAAAGTCCCGCCGCAGAGCCGGCAGAGGGGCCGCTGAAGATCAAGGTGGACGGCAAGGAGCGGGAGTTCGACATCGAAAACCCCGAGCTTCCCAGCTGGATCGAGGACCACAAACTGACCGCAGGCGACTACCCCTACGACAAGAAAATGAAGACCGAGGAGTATGACGAGACGCTGGAGCGGCTGCAGATCGAACTGGTCAAGGCGCAGGCCTGGCTGCAGGCGACCGGCAGCAGACTGATGTCGCTGTTCGAGGGGCGCGATGCCGCCGGCAAGGGCGGCACCATCTCGGTGCTGCGCCAGTATCTCAATCCTCGAACCGCGCGCAATGTGGCGCTGACCAAGCCGACCCCAACCGAAGTCGGGCAATGGTACTACCAGCGCTACGTCGCCCATTTCCCGACATCGGGCGAATTCGTCACCTTCGACCGGTCCTGGTACAACCGCGGCGGCGTCGAGCCGGTGATGGGCTTCTGCACACCGGAACAGCATGCAAAATTCCTCGACGAGACGCCGCATTTCGAGCGGATGATCTCCAACGACGGCATCTATTTCTTCAAATTCTGGCTCAACATCGGCCGCGAAACCCAGCTCGAACGGTTTCACGACCGCCGCTGGTCTCCGCTGAAGAACTGGAAGTTCTCGCCGATCGATATTGCCGGCATCACCAAATGGGACGACTACACCAAGGCGCGCGACCAGATGGTCGAGCGCACGCACAAGCAGTTCGCGCCCTGGATCATCGTGCGGGCCAATGACAAGCGACGCTCGCGGCTGGCCGTCATGCGGCGCATCCTGTTGTCACTGCCCTATGATGGGCGCGATCTCGACGCCATCGGCAAGGAAGACAAAAAGATCGTCGGCGAAGGGCCGTCGTTTCTCGAGAAGTAGAGACTGGCCTCGATAGGCAGAGGCTGAAATTACAGAGCCCACCCCCACACGGAGGTGGGCTCTGTGGCCATTGTCTAAAGCGCATCGCATTTGAACGGATTCACGCGACGCGCTTTAGGTCTTTGTTTCATGCATGTCGTTCTCTCAAAACCGGGGCCACTTTGAGCGACATGCATTAAAGCGCGTCGGGTGAAGACAGTCTCACGACGCCTGCCGCATGCCGAGCATGTGGGGGGTGCCCCTGGCCAACACCGGGGCGTGATGATTGCGGCGCGAACGCACGACATCCAGCGTATGCTCGTTGAAGGTCAGCAGTGTGGCGACGACCTGCTGGTTGCCATAGGTGCGCTGGTACCCGAGCGGCGTCGCCAGGAAGTGCAACTGCAGCGTCCGCAGCACCCACACCGGCTCGACCTCGATAATGACCTGATCGACATTGCGAGCAAGGCCCCATTCGACGAAGCCGGCGATCAGTTCGGTGCCGACCGTAGACACGCCGCGCTTGCCATCGCGAAAGCCTGGCGCCACCGCGTAACGGGTTAGCTCCCAGACATTCGGTCCCGAAGGGCGCTTTCCCTCGCAGAGTTCCGGCATCACATCGCTAAGGAGATGCGGCCGTGTGGTCGGCAGCATCCGATGATAGCCTGCAAGCTCGCCATTGCGTATGACAAGGTGGTGTTCGGCCTCATCATGGTCGAATTGATCGATTTCGAGGCCGTCCGGGCGATCGAGATCGGTCCACCGCATCTCATCGACGAAGACCTTGTAACGCAGGCGATGGACGGCCTCCCATAGGTCGGGACGTTCCATCAGTTGTTGAGTGGTAAGGGAAAATAGCATTAGCCGTCTCCTGGGCTTAAGAGGAAGATACGGCCGGGCTTTCCCGAAAAAATTGCGCGAAGGTGTTGGCAAGGATTTCCAGGCTGCCACAGCCGACATGGCTAATATAGCTGCGTCTAAACGCCTCCGCGATGGCGTGCACCCTGTTGGCGACGCCGAGTCTGCTTTTGGCGTTAAGAAAGCATTAGCCGTCTCAAGAGGACGACAGGGGCCGGTCTTTTCTGAAGATATGACGCCAACAATGCGGCCATAAATTTCGGGCCGCCAGAACCGGCCTAGCTGATATAGCCGTGCCTGACTGCTTCGGCGACTGCCTGCACACGGTTGGCGGCGCCTAGTTTGCTCTTGGCGTTGAGAAGGTGTTTCTCAGAGGTATGCTCCGAGATGCCGAGGATCTGCGAAATCTCCCACTCGGATTTTCCGACCGCCGCCCATTGCAGGCATTCGCGCTCGCGCGGCGTCAATTCAATGTGATCGATAGATTTGCCGGCCGTCGTTTGAAGCTGCATGGCGCGGCCGATGGCATAGGTGGAGGCCAGCGAGACCATTGCGAATTCGGCTTCGGACAGTTCGACCGCCTCACCGCCCAGCGAGACCAGCGCGATCTGGCCTTCGAGCGTGATCAGCGGGAAGGCGAGGCCGTCACGCAGCTTGAACTGGCGGGCGTCGCGCATTACCTCGGCGCTGCTCTTGTCGGCGGGCATGCTTTGAACGGCATCGCGCCATTGGAATGGCGCCCGAAACTGCTTCAAATGGCTGACGACCGGATCGTGGTCGACGTAGTTGCGCGATAAGTAACGCTCCAGCCATTCGCTAGGCCAATCGCAGAGCAGCACATGGTCCTTCGTCTGGCTGCTTGGTGTACCGGGCTGCGGCACCGTTGCGGCTATCAGGGCCGTCAATCCGAAATTCGAGGTGACACTAAGTAGCTGCTCGCACACCGCAGCCGACGTGTCGGCACGCTGCACCCGGTCAATATATTCAAGTGTCCGGTCAAAATAACCCATCGCAACATCTACCCCATGTTGCCTACCGCTCTTGAGACCGATGCTACGTGCCTGCCCCGCACTTAGCCATCAACCCCGGATTGCAAAGCCACATCCTTAGCTTTTCTAACGCCAGCGACCGCCAACCCCGGGCCGACTCTGTGCGGCTATTTGCAACCTCGCCAAAGCATAACCCGAAATTTGCCCTTTGAAATCAAAAACAATTGTGCCTGCGCCGTTTTCGTATCACAAGCCAACGGCCAAGACGGGCGGAGTTTTTTGTGACATCACGCTGGATAACCATCGCCTTGCTGTCGATGCTGATCGGAGTGCAGCCGTTTGCCGGCGCTGTGCGGGCAGCGGAACCGCAGGTGCCGGTGCTTTGGGATGCCAAGGAGCGGCTGCCGAAGCCGGACCTTGCGGCGCTGCCGAGGCTCAGGTTCCTCACCACAACCGATTTCCCGCCCTTCAATTTTCTCGACGGCACGGGCCGACTGTCCGGCTTCCACATCGACCTGGCGCGGGCGATTTGCGCCGAACTCGACATCGCCGACAAATGCCAGATCCAGGCGCTGCCCTGGGCCGAACTCGACGACGCGTTGCAGAAGGGCGAAGGCGAGGCGATCATCGCCGGCATCGCCGCAACGCCGGAGACGCGGGCGAAGTACAGCTTTTCGCGCTCCTATCTACAGTTTCCGGCGCGCTTCATCATGCCGAAGACCAAGGCCTTCGCCGAGCCGATCCTCGACAAATTGCGCTCGAAGCGGGTCGGCGTGCTGGCCGGCTCGGCGCATGAAAAGATGCTGCGCGATTATTTCGGCACCGTGCAGATCATCCGCTTTCAACGGCCGGAAGACCTCTACAGCGACTTGAAGAGCGCCAAGATCGATGCCGCCTTCGGCGACGGCATGCGCTTTTCCTTCTGGCTGGGCGGCACGGACGCCGCCGGTTGCTGCCGCTTCGCCGGTGGACCCTACCTGGCGCCGGAATATCTGGGGTCCGGCATGACCATTGCCACCCGGGCCAGCGACCCAGCGCTGGCCGCAGCCATGGACTACGCGCTGCAGGAGATATCGGTGAAAGGCACCTTCGCCGAATTCTACCTGCGCTATTTCCCGGTCAGTTTCTTCTGATCCGGTTCCCGGTCAGCTTTTTCTGATCCGGTCCCGGTCAGCTTCCTTTAGGGGCTGGATCAGGTCAGCGTGCGCAGGCGGGCCTTCGCCCCGCGCGCGATGGCTGCGGCGGTCAGCGTGTCGAGATCGAGCTCACGCCGGATCAACTGCAGCACCCGCAATTCCTCCATGCGCATTTCTAGATCGACGGCGGCAACCTCGAAGGCCGCGGCATAGGCGGTGTCGTGCAGCCGTTCGGGCAAAGTCTCGGCGACACGCTCGAGCACGCCTTCCAACCCATCCTTTTCATGCAGCATCTTCTGGCAGTCCTGCGCAATGGCGATCAGCCTGTCCTGCTTGAAATCCTCGAACACCGGCCAGCTGCGGACGACGTCGCCGATGCGCGCCAGTTCGATATCGGTCATGTCGCGATCGGAAGCCGAGGTGATGACCATCAGGTAGATCAGGGCTTCATGGGTGGACGGCAACGGCATTCAAAACTCCTTGATAGTGAGGGTCGAAGGTAGGGACGCCACGGCGCCGTCGCAACGAAAACGCCTGATATCGTTGACGCTCCGCCCTGTCGCGCCTAGAGACCCGGTTGAAAAATCTTACCAGCCGCGAAAGCCGGCCATGACTGGAACTTTGACATGACGGGATCAAACATCGCCGATCTCAACCCCGAAATGCTTGCGGCAGCCGCCGAAAGCAAGGCCTGGCCGTTCGAGGAAGCCAAAAAGATCATCGAGCGCTACAAGGGCGGCGACTTCCCGGAGATCGTCCTGTTCGAGACCGGCTACGGCCCGTCGGGCCTGCCGCATATCGGCACGTTCGGCGAGGTCGCGCGCACCTCGATGGTGCGCCATGCCTTTCACGTGCTGACCGGGAACAAGGTCAAGACCAAGCTGCTCTGCTTCTCCGACGATATGGACGGCATGCGCAAAATCCCCGACAATGTGCCGGATCGCGCAGCGCTCGAGCCCTATCTGCATATGCCCCTGTCGGCGGTGCCCAATCCGTTCGGCGGCGACTATCCGAGCTTTGGCGACCACAACAACGCGATGCTGTGCCGCTTCCTCGACACGTTCGGCTTCGACTACGAATTCGCCAGCGCCACGCAGTACTACAAGGCCGGCCGCTTCGATGCGATGCTGGTGCGCGCCGCCGAGCGCTATGAGCAGATCATGGCGGTGATGCTGCCGACGCTGGGGCCGGAGCGGCAGGCAACCTACAGCCCGTTCCTGCCGATCTCGCCGAAGAGCGGGCGCGTGCTCTACGTGCCGATGAAGCATGTCGACGCCAAGGCCGGCAACATCACCTTCGACGATGAGGGCACCGAGACCACGCTTTCGGTGACCGGCGGGAAGGTCAAGCTGCAGTGGAAGCCGGATTTCGGCATGCGCTGGGCAGCGCTCGGCGTCGATTTCGAAATGTTCGGCAAGGACCACCAGACGAACGCGGTGATCTACGACCGCATCTGCAACATTCTCGGCGGGCGCGCGCCCGAGCATTTCGTCTACGAACTGTTCCTGGACGAGAACGGCCAGAAGATCTCGAAGTCGAAGGGCAACGGGCTGACCATCGACGAATGGCTGCGCTACGCGCCGACCGAAAGCCTCGGCCTCTATATGTATCAGCGGCCAAGGCAGGCGAAAAAGCTCTATTTCGACGTCATCCCACGCGCCGTCGACGAGTACTACACCTTCCTCAACGCCTATCCGCGCCAGGACTGGAAGGAGCGGCTGGGCAATCCGGTCTGGCACATGCATGACGGCAAGCCGCCTTCCATCGACATGCCGGTGCCGTTCTCGCTGCTGCTCAACCTGGTCAGCGCCTCCAACGCGCAAAACAAGGATGTGCTGTGGGGCTTCATCTCGCGCCATGCATCTGGCGTGACGCCAGCGACGCATCCCGAACTCGACCAGCTGGTCGGTTTCGCCATCCGCTACTTCGACGATTTCGTGAAGCCGACGAAGACCTTCCGGCC
Organism: Mesorhizobium sp. P160219; assembly: GCF_057786095.1. NCBI lineage: Bacteria > Pseudomonadati > Pseudomonadota > Alphaproteobacteria > Hyphomicrobiales > Phyllobacteriaceae > Mesorhizobium > Mesorhizobium sp. P160219. Next base: position 1,634,096 of record NZ_JBYNWG010000001.1, on the reverse strand, counting down.
GGCCGACGATGTCGAACGCGTGGCGCTGGAAGCGCTTGGCAACGCGCTTGCTGGCCTGCCGGCCGGCGCCGACGGCGAAGCGATCCAGAACGCTTCGCTCAACGTGGCGCGCAAGATCGAACGCTATCAGGACCATTCGAAGAAGAGCCCGGACGGCGGCCCTGGTGTCTCGGGCGCTTTCTTCCAGATGATCTACCAGGTGCTGATCGGCCAGGAACGCGGACCGCGCTTCGGTTCGTTCGCAGCCCTCTACGGCATCGCCGAAACCCGCGCGCTCATTGAGCGGGCGCTGGCTGGTCAGCTGGCGGCGTAATTTCCGTCCCGGCCGGCGGCGTGTCCATCGCCGGGGCATCGAGGATCGGTTGCGACGCCGTCGATGCCGCAACCGGCGTTGGCGCCGGTGGCAGGCCGCCAAGATCGGGCGCGGCACCGAAGACGCCCTTCTTGGCGGCGCGCGCCTTGTCGCCCGCTTCGACATAGGGGCCGCCTGCCGTGGCGCGCGCCCAGCCGTTTTCGACCAGCCACTGGCCGACATCCAGCTTGCCGATGCGGCATTCGGCGGCGATCAGCGCACGGTCGGCCTCCGGCGGCACCTTGCAGGCAACGGCCCGGCCGCGCAGGAAAGACCGGAACGCGGTGCGCGCCCTGATACCGCAAGCCCAGGACTTGCCGCCCTCGGTGCAGGTCTCGTCTTGCCTGACGATGTCGATGCCGGAGACCGTCACGGAATAACCATTGGCTTCGATCAGGCCGGCGGCGGCCGCGACCGGCTGGAACAGTTTTGTTCCTCCCCAGTCGTCGACCGCTCTGCGCCCACGCGGCTTGGGCGGTCCGGCCAGCGCCAGGTCGCTCAGCGGCTCGCGTGGCTCAACCCGTTCAAGTTCTTCTACCGGCAGCGGCGGCGGTGCGATGGCCTCGGGATCGATCGCCCTCGAATGCACCTGAGGCGAGTGCATCGGAGGCTTGACGGGCTGGACCTCGGGGATCGCCGACGTCGCCGGCTCCTCGGGCACGGCCTCGGTTTCCGGGTCGATCTGGTCGACAGTAATGGCAGGGCCGTCGCGATGCAGCGCGCGACCGCCGGCGACGACAATGGCGACCATCACCGGGATCGCCAGGAGGGCTATGAGGATTTGAAGCAGACGCACCGCGAGACCTACTGGCTTGCCCAGACGATCCGCGCCACCCATTCGACATCGCGCATCGCGATGTCGCGGTCCGGATGGTCGGGGTTGAGCGAAATCAGCACGATCGATTTCGTCGTCTGGCGGTCGAGCACCTTGGCCATGACTTCGCCGGCATTGGTCTTGACGACGACGCGGTCGCCCTTTCGGGTAGCGGCCCCGGGCTCGACGATCAGCACATCGCCATTGCGGTACAGCGGCAGCATGGAATCACCCTGCACCTTCAACGCATAAGAGGTTTCGGTTGCCCGCGCCGGAAGCTCGACAAGGTCCCAACCCTGGCCGGAGGGATAGCCGGCATCATCGAAGAAGCCGCCGGCGCCGGCCTGGGCGAAGCCGAGCAGCGGCACCGCCGAACGCTGCGGGGCTAACGAGCCCGAAGCTGTCTTGGCGCGGCCTTCGACCAGTCCGGTGAATTCGTCGAGCGAAGCGCCTGTCGCCTCGATGATCTTGGCCAGCGATTCGGTCGAGGGCCAGCGCGGTCGCCCATCCGAGGACAGCCGCTTCGACTTGTTGAAAGCGGTGGAGTCCAGACCGGCTCGCCGGGCCAGGCCGGAGGCCGACAACGAATAGCGCTCGGCGAGAGCGTCGATGGCTGCCCAAACTCGGTCATGCGAGAGCAATTCGCTCTCCTCAAAACAGGAAAAAATACCTTTTCCTTCTAACGCGCGGTCATCCGATTGTCCACCGGCGCGCGGCCCGATCCCCTAAAAAGCGGTGTGCGGCGAAGTCGTCATGGATGCCTCAAACTGCCTTGGCAAGGCTGCGCAATCCCTGGTCGGAGCTCATGAAAACCCGCTCGGCCTCGGTCGGCGGTCGCGGTTGAACGGAGCGGGCAAGCGTACTGTTGGACGCGCCAAGGACGCTGTAGCATTTTGATTTGGCACATGACCCCGAAAATCGATTCCGATTTTCGGGGTCATGCGCGAGGTCGGCGAGCATCATGTAGCGGGCGTTGTTGAGATGGAGGTTGAAGTCGATCTCGGTCGGCAGGCAGCGAAAAGCCAGTCGGCTTTCGCTACCGACCGCGTAAGGCCACGGCGCCTTGCCGTGGCCATCATGCGCGCAAGGCGCCCCCAGACGTACATGGGGCGCTAGCTCAAGCGGCCTTCTGCACCTCGCCTTTCGCATAGGGATCGAAGCGCTGGTAGAAGGTCTCGCCCTTCTCGGCCAGGTCGAGCAGCAGCTTTGGCGCCTTGAACTCGGCGCCGTATTTCTTCTGCAGGCCTTTGGCTATTCTGACGAACTCCCTGGCGCCGATGCCGTCGATATAGGACAGCGCGCCGCCGGTGAATGGCGCGAAACCAAAGGCGAGGATCGACCCGAGATCGGCCTCGCGCGGATCGGTGACGATGCCTTCCTCCATCACCCGGGCCGCTTCCAGCGCAATGGTTACCAGCAGGCGCTGCTGCAGTTCCTCATAGTCGACCTTCTCGGCCTCCAGCTGCGGATAGAGATCCTTCAGGCCCCGCCACAGCTTCTTCTTGGCAGGCTTGGCGGGATAGTCGTAAAAACCCTTGCCGTTCTTGCGGCCGAAGCGGCCATGGGTGTCGACCAGCGTGTTGATCAACGCCATCTGCCTGGGGTCGACGGCCTTGTCGCCGAGGTCCCTGATGGTCTGCTTCATGATCTTCTGGGCAAGGTCGATCGCCGTCTCGTCGGTCAGCGCCAGCGGGCCGACCGGCATGCCGGCGGCCTTGGCGGCATTCTCGATCATCGGCGCCGGAACGCCTTCGATCAGCATCTTGTAGGCTTCCGACATGTAGCGCAGCACGCAGCGGTTGACGTAGAAGCCGCGCGTGTCGTTGACGACGATCGGCGTCTTCTTGATGGCGCGCACGAAATCGATCGCGGTGGCCAGCGCCTTGTCGCCGGTCTTCTTGCCCAAAATGATCTCGACCAGCATCATCTTGTCGACCGGCGAGAAGAAGTGGATGCCGACGAAATTCTTCGGCCGCGCCGAATTCTTGGCCAGCGCGGTGATCGGGATGGTCGAAGTGTTGGAGGCGAAGACCGCTGACGATTTCAGCACGGCTTCGGCCTGCTCGGTGGCAGCCTTCTTGACGGCCGAATCCTCGAACACCGCCTCGACCACCAGATCGCAGCCGGCGAGATCGGCATAGTCGGCCGTCGGCGTGATCAGCGACAGAAGTCTGTCCTTCTCCTCGGGCTTGGCGCGGCCCTTCTTGACCTGATCGGAGATCAGGCTGTCGGAATGCGCCTTGCCCTTTTCGGCCGACGCCATGTCGCGGTCGAGCAGGACGACCGGGATGCCGGCCTTGGCGGTGACAAAGGCGATGCCGGCACCCATGAAGCCGGCGCCGAGAATACCGATCTTCTTGAACTTGGTCTCCGGCACGCCGGCCGGGCGGCGGGCGCCCTTGTTGAGCTCCTGCAGCGACACGAACAGCGAGCGGATCATCGCTGCTGCTTCCTTCGACTGCATGATTTCGGTGAAATAGCGCTGTTCGATCCGCAGACCGGTGTCGAACGGCACCAGCAGGCCCTCATAGACGCATTTCAGGATGGCCGCGGCGGCCGGATAATTGCCGTAGGTCTCGCGGCGCAGGATGGCGATGGCCGGCGGCCACAGATTGAAGCCGGCCGGCGTATAGATTTGGCCGCCAGGCAGCTTGAAGCCCTTCTCGTCCCAGGGCTGGACGGCTTTCAGGCCGTTCCTGATCATCGCTTTGGCGGTCTCGATCAGCTTGCCGGGTTCGGCGATCTCGTGGATCAGCCCCATCGCCTTGGCTTTCTGCGGCGACAGCGTCTGGCCGGTGGTCAGCATCTGCAACGCCTGCTGCTGGTCGGTCAGGCGCGGCACGCGTTGGGTGCCACCGGCGCCGGGGAAGATGCCGACCTTGACTTCCGGCAAGGCCATCTTGACCTTTTCGGAGTCAGCGGCAACGCGGCCATGACAGGCCAGCGACAGCTCGAACGCGCCGCCCATGCAGGTACCGTTGATCGCCGAGACCCAAGGTTTGCCCGACGTTTCGAGCTTGCGCCACAAGCCACCCATGCGGCCGGCATTGTCGAACAGGAGCTGTGCCGCCTTCTCCGGGTCCTTGGTCTTCTCCTTGGCAAATACGGCCAGCATCTTCTGCAGCATGGTCAGGTCGGCGCCGCCCGAGAAGCTGTCCTTTCCCGAGGTGATCACCGCGCCCTTGATGGCGGCGTCGGCCACCACCTGGTCGATGATCTTGTCGAGCTCGTTCATCACCTCTTCGGTGAAGACGTTTATCGAGCGGTCCGGCATGTTCCAGGTGACCATCGCGATGCCGTCTGCGTCCGTGTCGACCGTGAAGTTTGTATAAGTCATGTCTCTCTCCTTCCGGCCGAAAATCAGACGCGTTCGATAATCGTTGCGGTGCCCATGCCGGCGCCGATGCAGAGCGTCACCAGAGCGGTGTTCAAATCGCGGCGCTCGAGCTCGTCCAGCACCGTGCCCAGGATCATCGCGCCGGTGGCACCGAGCGGATGGCCCATGGCGATGGCGCCGCCATTGACGTTGATCTTGTCGTGCGGGATTTCGAATGCCTGCATGTAGCGCAGCACCACCGAGGCGAAGGCCTCGTTAAGCTCGAACAGGTCGATATCCGACAGCTTCATCTTGGCGCGCTTCAGAAGCTTCTCGGTGACGTCGACCGGACCGGTAAGCATCAGCACCGGCTCGGAGCCGATGTTGGCAAAGGCGCGGATGCGGGCGCGTGGCTTCAGGCCCATCGTCTTGCCGGCCTTCTTCGAGCCGAGCAGTACGGCGGCCGCGCCATCGACGATGCCGGACGAGTTGCCGGCATGGTGGACGTGGTTGACCTCTTCCACCTCAGGGTGCTTCTGCACGGCGACCGCGTCGAAGCCGCCCATTTCACCAGGCATGACGAAGGACGGGTTGAGCGAAGCCAGCGACTGCATGTCGGTCGACGGCCGCATATGCTCGTCATGATCGAGGATGGTGAGGCCGTTCTGGTCCTTGATCGGTATGACGGAGTTCTTGAAACGGCCATCGGCCCAGGCCTTGCCCGCACGCTTCTGGCTCTCGACCGCATAGGCATCGACGTCGTCGCGCGAAAAACCGTATTTGGTGGCGATCAGGTCGGCCGAAATGCCTTGCGGCACGAACCAGCCGGGCAGGCCGACGGACGGGTCCATGAACCACGCGCCGCCCGAGGCGCCCATGCCGACGCGCGACATCGATTCCACGCCGCCTGCAATGACGATCTCGTCGGCGCCTTGAGCGATCTTGGCGGCGCCGAAATTGATGGCGTCGAGGCCTGAGGCGCAGAAGCGCGAGATCTGCATGCCCGGCGCCTTGTTATCGTAGCCGGCCTCGAAGGCGGCGGCACGCGGAATGACGGAGCCGGCTTCGCCGACCGGATCGACGCAGCCGAAGATGATGTCGTCGACGTTTGCAGTGTCGAGGCCGTTGCGGTCGCGCAACGCTTCAAGCGTCCTGGCCGCAAGCCGCACCGCCGGCACCTCGTGCAGCGAGCCATCCTTCTTGCCCTTGCCGCGCGGTGTGCGCACGGCGTCATAGACATAAGCTTCAGCCATTTGCTTGCTCCTTGCTTTGCCGACGTCGCTCTCAGAGAGAGCGGCCGATCAGCAATTTCATGATCTCGTTGGTGCCGCCGTAGATGCGCTGGACGCGGGCGTCGCGGAACATGCGGGCGATCGGATATTCATTCATGTAGCCATAGCCGCCATGCAATTGAAGGCATTCGTCGACGACTTTTCCCTGCAGGTCCGAGAGCCAGTATTTCGCCATCGACGCCGTCACCGGATCCAGCCCGCCATTGATGTGGCGGGTGACGCAATCATTGTAGAAGACGCGGCCGATGGTGGCCTCGGTCTTCAGTTCGGCGAGCTTGAACTGGGTGTTCTGGAACTCGATGATCGCTTTGCCGAAAGCCTTGCGATCCTTGACGTAGTCGATGGTCAGCGCCAGGGCGCGTTCGATCATGGCGATGGCGCCGGTGCCGATCTGCAGGCGCTCCTGCGGCAATTGCTGCATCAGCTGGATGAAGCCCTGTCCCTCTTCGTGGCCAAGCAGGTTCGAGGTCGGCACGCGCAGATCATTGAAGAACAGCTCCGACGTGTCGTTGGCTTTCAGGCCGATCTTGTCGAGGTTGCGGCCGCGTTCGAAGCCTTCGGCCTCGTCGGCCTCGACGACGATCAGCGAGGTGCCCTTGGCGCCTTTGGCCGGATCGGTCTTGGTGACGACGATGATGAAATTGGCCAGTTGGCCATTGGTGATGAAGGTTTTCGAACCGTTGATCTTGTACTGGTTGCCGTCCTTCTCGGCGCGCGTCTTGACGCCTTGCAGGTCGGAGCCGGCGCCCGGCTCGGTCATGGCGATGGCGCCGATCAGTTCGCCGGTTGCCAGCTTCGGCAGCCATTTCTTCTTCTGCTCCTCGGAGCCGTAATGAAGGATGTAAGGAGCAACGATCGCATTGTGCAGGCCGATGCCGAAACCGTCGACGCCGACATGGCCGATCGCCTCGATGATGGCGCTCTCATGCGCGAAGGTGCCGCCGGAGCCGCCATATTCCTCCGGCATAGAGGCGCAGAGCAGGCCGGCGGCACCCGCCTTGCGCCAGCTCTCGCGGTCGACCATCTCGTTCTTCTCGAACTCGTCGTAGCGCGGCGCGATCTCTTCCGACATGAAGCGGTGCGCCATGTCGTAGAGCATGCCGACCTCGTCCGCCGCCCAGGCGGGCTTCGGCAAGGAGAGCACTTCGGCTGGATTTGTCATGCCGTTTCTCCCGCGCCAACGTCCCCCTCCCCCTCGAGGGGAGGGTGGCCGCGAAGCGGTCGGGTGGGGTCGCCGATGACGTGCTCGACCTTATCTTCGGAATTGACGCGGGTTTGGGGCATTGCGATCATCTCCTACCAAAGCGCCAACCAGCCGGCGCACTGCACGCAAGGACCCCTCCCGGCCCTTCGGGCCACCCTCACCTCAAGGGGGAGGGGGACGCCAGCCATTTCTAGAACGCTTCCGCAGGCAGCGCCATTAGCGTGTCCGCACCACTGGAAATGCGGGCGAGATGTGCCGATGTCTCGGGCATGATCCGCTCCATGAAGAAGCGCGCCGTCACCATCTTGTTATCGTAAAAAGCCCCATTTTCGTGGACAGATTGGGAGCCATTGGCCCCGGTCTTACCGAGCGCGGCCTTGGCCATCTGCGCCCACATATAGCCCAGCGCGACCAGGCCGAAGAGATGCATGTAATCGGTCGACGCGGCGCCGGCATTGTCGGGCTTGGCCATGCCGTTCTGCACCAGCCACATGGTCGCCGCCTGCAGATCGTTGAGGCCCTTCTTCAGCGCCTTGGTGAAAGGCGCCAGCTTCTCGTCGGCGCGGTTCTCCTCGCAGAACTCGCCGACGTCCTTGAAGAAGGCCTGCACGGCGCGGCCGCCATTCAGACCTAGCTTGCGGCCGACGAGGTCGAGCGCCTGGATGCCGTTGGCGCCTTCATAGATCATGGCGATGCGGGCATCGCGCACGAACTGGCTCATGCCGTGCTCTTCGATGTAGCCGTGGCCCCCGAACACCTGCTGCGCCATGACTGCATGGTCAAAACCCTTGTCGGTGAGCACGCCCTTGATCACCGGCGTCAGCAGGCCGGTATAGTCGTCGGCCGCCTGGCGATCCTTGTCGTCGGCGGAGCGGTGGGCGATGTCGGACTTGATCGCCGTCCACAGCGCCAGCGCGCGGCCGGCCTCATTGAAGGCCTTCATGGTCATCAGCGAGCGGCGGATGTCGGGATGGACGATGATCGGATCGGCTTGTCTGTCCGGCGCCTTGGCGCCAGACAGCGAGCGGCCCTGCAGCCGGTCCTTGGCGTAGGAGACCGCGTTCTGGTAGGCGATCTCGGACAGCGACAGGCCCTGCAGGCCGACGCCGAGGCGGGCTTCATTCATCATCGTGAACATCGCCTTCAGGCCGCCATTGGCCTCGCCGAGCAGCGTGCCTTCGGCCTGGTCATAATTCATGACGCAAGTCGAATTGCCGTGGATGCCCATCTTCTCCTCGATCGACCCGCAGGAGAGCGTGTTCTTCTCGCCCGGATTGCCCGAGGCATCGAGCTTCAGCTTTGGCACGATGAACAGCGAGATGCCCTTCACGCCTGCCGGCGCGCCTTCGATGCGGGCCAACACGAGATGAACGATGTTTTCCGACATGTCGTGCTCGCCGGCCGAGATGAAGATCTTCTGGCCGGATATCTTGTAGGTGCCGTTGCCGTTCGGCACCGCCTTGGTGCGCAGCAGACCGAGATCGGTGCCGCAATGCGGCTCGGTCAGGTTCATGGTGCCGGTCCAGGACCCCTCGACCAGCTTCGGAAGCCATGTCGCCTTCTGCTCGTCGGTGCCGTGGGTGATGATCGCCGCGATCGCGCCTTGCGTCAGGCCGGGATACATCATCAGCGCCATGTTGGCCGAAACCATGTATTCGGCAACCGCGGTGTGCACGGCATAGGGCAGCCCCTGGCCGCCGAACTCGACGGGCGCCGCCAGTCCCATCCAGCCGCCTTCGCGATACTGGTCGTAGGCTTCCTTGAAGCCCTTCGGCGTCGTCACCGAGCCGTCCTCATGGCGCACGCAGCCTTCCACGTCACCGACGCGGTTCAGAGGATGCATAACGTTTTCGGCGAGCTTGGCGCCTTCGGCGAGGATCGCCTCGACAACGTCGGGCGTCGCGTCGGCAAATCCGGGAAGGTTGGAGTAGCGCTGATAGCCCAGCACCTCGTTGAGCACGAACAGCGTGTCCTGGACCGGCGCCCTGTAGATCGGCATGTGTTTCCTCCACCATGCGGGTCTTGGCCGCGAGATCGAGCCCCGAAACATGAGGTTGGGGCGGCATGCGGGCCAATGTTGAAAGCGGGATAGCAAAAATTGACGTTTGCGTAAACGTCAATTTAGTCGCCGCGACAAAATTTACTTATGCCAGCCTGTCGCACGAGCGGTGCATGGCTTTGCGCAAAGCAAGGGGGGTCAAACAAAAAGAGCCGCGCGGGCGGCCGCGCGGCTCTTCCGTTCAAAGCTTTCGCCGGGAGCTGCGGAGCAAAATCAGCTGGCGGCGCTGGCCGGGGCCGAACGCTCGGACAGCATCTGGCGCACGGCCGACATCGAGCCGCTCAACTCGTTGATGGCGTCGTCGATCAGCGCGCGCTGCTTCTGCAGGCGGGCAAGCTGCTTCTCCGACTTGTCGAGAGCCAGCCGCAGCTGCTTGGTGTTGGATCCCGTCGGATCGTAGAGATCCATCATCTGCTTGACGTCGCGTAGCGAGAACCCGACCTTGCGGCCGAGCAGGATCAGCTTCAGCCGCGCCTTGTCGCGACGCGTGTATAGCCGCGTCGCCCCATCGCGCTTTGGATTGAGCAGGCCCTTGTCTTCATAGAAACGCAGCGTGCGCAGCGTCACGCCGTATTTCTTGGCCATCTCGCCGATGCGCACGAGCTCCTCACTGGCTTCGGCAGACATATTGTTGGTGTTGGCCGCGGCTTCGCCGGGCGAAACAAGTTTCATAGTCACTGGCTTTCCCCTGTCGTGGCATCGCGGTCTCGGACCTTGCAACGCCTGAGTGGAAGCGGGGGCATGCTTCCAGTCGTGGTTTCAACTAATTCATCGCAAAAGGCACGAACGGCGCCCCTCTTACGTTTACGTCAATTCTATATCGATAGCCGCCGCATGACGCAAGGGCGTTCTGGGATTGCGAAACCTTATGCCGCACCCCCGGCGCCGGGTCCGAACGGGCACCGCCTGTATTTCAGCAATGCCGTAACTTCTTAAGCTTGGTTAACACCTTGTTTACCACGATGGGTGAAATGTGCGGATGTCGGTCACCCGTGTTTATCCTGTAGCGAATTTTTCACGGTTTTTCGGAGAGCGGGCCTGGCCCGGGAAGCTCGTCTTCCGCCGCAGCAGTGCCGCGCGGCCGCCTTCGTTCCCGACAAGGACTTGGGAAACTGGCAGCAAGCCAGCCATTCTGAAAAACGGACGCATCGATGAACAGCAAGCGGTCCTATCTCGATACACTCAACGCCGGCAGGCCGCGCAGGCCGAACACCACACTTGATGAATTGAACCGCTCGCTGGAAACGCTGGAGCAGCGGCTGGAGCGCAAGCGCGAGGACGCCGCCGAGCGCTTCGATCCGCGCCGGCCGCCGGCAGAGCCGCGCTACGCAAGCGCCCAGCCCTACGCCCCGCCGCGCTGGTACGAGGACCCGCAGCCCACGCCGCGGCCGAAAGGCGCCGGGCCGGCCGGCTTCGACCAGAACTATCAGGCGATCGCGCGCGACATCGACCGCGTGCGCGGCCAGGAAGACAGCGTCGCCGTGGTCGGCAAGATCGCCGGCGAATTGCGTGGCCTGCGCGAGGAACTGCGCCATCAGATGACGGCCGGCCTGCAGCGCGAATTCGCCGCGTTGCGCAAGGACATCGAACGGGCCTTCCAGGCGAGCAACCAATCGGGTGGTCAGGCAGGCGGCTTGCCCGGCAAGGGCAGCGCCGAACTCGGCGTCGAATTCGAGCGGCTGTCCGGCGCCATCCAGACGCTGGCCGAGAAGAGCGACGACCGAAGCGTCAACATGCTGCGGCTCGAGCTCGAGCAGGTAAAGACGGCGCTCGACACATTGGCGCGCGAGGAAAGCGTGCTGAAGGTCGACCGCCGCTGGGACGATTTCGACCGCCGCTGGAGCGCGTTCGAGGACCGTGTCGACGCCGACCAGCGCAACCGCGCCGACGGCCCCGGATTTTCGGCCCTGACCGACCGGCTCGAACAGATCAGCAATGCGGTCCACAATCTGCCGGAATCGCTGTCGCTGCGCTCGATGGAAGAAAAGGTCCGCACGCTTGCCGGCGCCGTCGATCATTTCGTCAGCCAGCAGAGCAACCGCGGCGGCGACACGCTTGGCCTGATCGACGAACGGCTCGATGAGATTTCGCGCGCCATCGTCGCCTCGACCGTCGCCGCACAGGCCAATTCCTTCGACCCCGAACCGTTCGAGCGCATCGAGAAGCGGATCGCCTCGCTGGCGCAGCAGATCGAGGAAGTCGTGCAGGTTCGTCCGAGCGGCGAGGTTCTCGACCGTCTCAGCACGCTGTCGAACAGGGTCGACGAGCTTGCCGGCCGCGCCAATCTGCCGGAACAGGCGATGGAGCGCCTCGGCAAGCAGATCGTGATGATCGCCGACAAGATCGACCGCGCCCCGGCCATGCCCGACGCCGACTATATCTTCCAGGGTCTGGAACAGCGCTTCGACGTGCTGTCGGGCATGATGGAACGTCGGCAGGGCGACGCCATCGAACAGGGCAACATGCTGTTTCGCGATCTCGAGCGGCGGCTGGACGAGGTTGCCGACCGGCTGGACCAGCGTCAGCCGCAGGCTGACAGCGCCGGCATCATGGACGCCATCGACGCACGCTTCACCGCACTCGCCCAACGCATGGAGACGCGCATTCCCGATCCTGCCAACGAGGCGGCGATCCGCGGCCTGGAAAGCCGGCTCGAAGACATTTCAAGCCGGCTGGAATCGTCGGCCGCGCAGGTCGCCGGCATCGATCCGGCACTGATCCGCAGCCTCGAGGCGCAGGTCTCCGGCCTGTCGGCTCACCTGTCGAAGCCCGGCACGCCGCTGCCGGAATTCGAGGACATCAGCCCGCGTCTCAACGAAATCGAGAAGTCGCTGGCTGGAACCCGCGAATCCATCATGGGCGCGGCACGCGAAGCGGCCGAGAGCGCCGTGCGCTCGCTGGCAGATTCCAACGCCAACACCGCGGCCGTTACCGGCCTTGCCCAGGATCTGAAGACGCTGGAAGCGCTGACGCGTCGTTCGGACGAGCGCAATTCACGGACATTCGAGGCTATCCACGACACGTTGCTCAAGATCGTCGATCGTCTGGGCTCGCTGGAGACCAGCGAACCGGCCGAGGCGGTGAGCGAGCTTCTGGATGCCCAGGCCGAGCCGGCGCGGCGGGCCCGCGATGCACGCGCCTCCAAGATTTCGGTGCAGGACGCGCCGTCGATGGATATCGACCAGCCGCTGCCGCTGACCGGAGACATGGCCGATCTCGACGGCCGCGCCGCCGCCATCATGCGCAGCGAGCCGGATATGCGCGCCGACCCGGGTACGCGTAGCGACCCGGTCATGGGCAGCGAACCCGTGCGGCGCTCGCCAGCCGAGGCTGCCGCGGCCGCTGCCCAGGCAGCGCTCGGTTCCGACAGGATTGCCGAGAAAGGCGAAGCCACGGCCAAGACGTCGCTGTTCGGTGGATTGGCGCGCGCCTTCAGGGGCAAGAAGCCGGCTGACATGCCGCCGCTTGCCGGCTCGGGGCCCAATGTCGACATGCCGAGCGTCGATCTCGACGAGCCGCTCGATCCGAAGCTCGCCAACCGGCCGTTGGAGCCGGGCTCCGGCGCGCCCGACCTCAACGCCATCATGAAGCGCGTACGCGACGAACGTGGCCCACCGGTGCGCCAAAACTCCGGCGATGCATCGAAATCCGACTTCATTGCCGCTGCCAGGCGCGCGGCGCAGGCTGCGGCCGCCGAGGCCGACGCGTTGAAACGCCAGTCCACCATGAAGGGCCCGGTCAAGGCGCTTCGCATCGGCGACCTGCTCAAGGCGCGGCGCAAGCCGATACTCATGGGAGCGGTCGCGATCATGCTGGCGCTTGCCGGCCTCCAGTTGGGCAAGGCCTTCTTCGCCGACCCGGTCGAGGTCGCAAGCAACGATACAGCGCCGATCATCGCCTCGCAGCCGGTCGAGACTGCCTCGGTCAACGCTGCCAGCCAACCCAAGGCAGAACAGCAGGTGGCCGTTCAGGACGTGCCGGCCCGGATCGTCAGGCAGGCGGAGCCCACGGAACCGGCAGCTGGCAACGATGCGCCAATGAATGCGGCCTCGGTCGCTGGGCCCGAAATGCCGGCGGTGGAGCCCGCGCCAGCGCCGATGGCTTTGGCCGATCCGGCCCCCGCGCCAAATGCAATGCTGCCGACCACCGCCACTGCGGAACCGGGGGCTGCCGACGCGCAGCCTGCGGCCGCCGTCGTAGCGCCCTCGGCCTCGGATACGACGGCCTCGGATACTACCGGCGCCGTTCCGCCGGCTGATGCCGCGGTAGCACCTATCGTGGCCAAGATAGACGTTCCGGCCGATGCCGGCCCGCAAGCCTTGCGCGACGCGGCTGCCGGCGGTGACGCCAAGGCGCTGTTCGAGCTCGGTTCGCGCTATGCTGAATCGCGCGGCGTCAAGGAAGACATGGCGGCAGCGGCCAAATGGTACGAAAAGTCGGCCGAGCTCGGCTTCGCACCGGCGGAATACCGCATCGGCAATTTCTACGAGAAGGGCATCGGCGTCACGCGCGACGTCAAGAAGGCAAAGACCTTCTACCAGCTCGCCGCCGCGCAGGGTAATGCCAGCGCCATGCACAATCTGGCCGTTCTGTTTGCCATGGCCGCCGACGGCGTGACCGACAATGAATCGGCCGCGCACTGGTTTCAGGCGGCGGCCGATGTCGGCGTCAAGGACAGCCAGTTCAATCTCGGCATCCTGGCGGCAAAGGGCGTCGGCATGAAGCAGAGCCTGGAGGAATCCTACAAATGGTTTGCGCTCGTCGCCAAGACCGGCGACAAGGATGCGGCTGCAAAGCGCGACGAAGTCGCCACTGCGCTGCGCCCCGAACAGCTGGAGCGGGCGCGCGCCGCCACGGAACTGTGGAAGCCGAAGCCGCTCGACCCTGCGTCCAACTCGGCCGACATTCCTGAATCCTGGCAGGAAGGCACGCCGCAGACCACCGCCAGCGTTGACATGAAGAAGGCGGTCAAGAACATCCAGCTCATCCTCAACAAGAACGGCTACGATGCCGGCGGCGCCGATGGCGTGATGGGCGGCAAGACCAAGACCGCAATCATGGCTTTCCAGACCGACAACAAGATGCAGGCGACCGGCGAAATCGACGAAAAGCTGGTGAAGGCGCTGCTGGCGCACAAATAACGGCAGATGCGTCGCTAACGCGACGCCCTTGCCATACATTTGCCTGTTAACTGCTTGAGATGTTTTTTGTTTCGGTAGGGCGGCGGGGTTTGATCCCACTGCCCCGGCGGTGCAAGAAAGAATTGGCTTTTCGGTGCGACAATGCCCTGGAATGGCTGCAATCGCCGACAGGCAAACTGATCGAGACTGACGGGTGGGCATCTATCTCCCGATCGCGGAAATTTCCGTCAACGTCTTCGTGCTGCTGGCAATGGGCGCGGCGGTGGGTTTCCTGTCGGGCATGTTCGGGGTCGGTGGCGGCTTTCTGATCACGCCGCTCTTGATCTTCTACAACATCCCGCCGGCAATCGCCGTTGCCACTGGCGCCAACCAGGTTATCGCCTCCTCCTTCTCCGGCGCGCTGTCGCACATGAAGCGCGGCACGCTCGACTTCAAGCTCGGCGGGGTGCTGCTGGCCGGCGGCATCGTCGGCTCGACCGGTGGTATCTTTGTCTTTGCCTTCCTGCGCCGGCTCGGCCAACTCGATTTGTTCATTTCGCTGCTCTACGTCGTGCTGCTCGGCACCGTCGGCGGGCTGATGCTGGTCGAGAGCGTCAATGCGCTGCGCGCCACGCGCAGCGGTGCGGCGCCGGTCTTGAAGAAATCCGGCCAGCACAACTGGATCCACCGGCTGCCGCTGAAGATGCGCTTCAGGGCCTCGAAGCTGTTCGTCAGCGTCATTCCGGTGCTGGGGCTCGGCGCCGGCATCGGCTTCCTGTCGTCGATCATGGGTGTCGGCGGCGGCTTCATCATGGTGCCGGCGCTGATCTATCTCTTGAAAGTGCCGACCAACGTCGTCATCGGCACCTCGCTGTTCCAGATCATTTTCACCTCGGCCTACACCACGCTTGTCCACGCCACCACCAACCAGACGGTCGACGTCATGCTTGCCTTCCTGCTGATGGCGGGCGGCGTTGCCGGCGCGCAATATGGCGCCAAGGCAGGACAGAAGCTGCGCGGCGAACAGCTCAGGGCACTGCTGGCGCTGCTGGTGCTGGCGGTTGCCATCCGGCTTGCCATCGATCTCTTCGTCACGCCGCTAAACCTCTATTCGCTGACCGCCGCGGGCCTGAACTGATGCCGCAGTGGGGGATTTTTTCGGCCGCCGCTTTGCTTATCGCCGTCGCTCTGCCGGCCGCAGCGCAATCGCCGAACCCCTTGCCGGAAGGCATCCAGATCGGTCTCTCCACCGACGCCGTGTCGATCACCGCCGGTTTTTCCGGCGCCGACCTGACCATTTTCGGTTCGCTGGAAAACCCCGACCCGCTGGTCGCGCGACAGGGGCGCTACGACGTCATCGTCGTGCTCGAAGGCCCGCCGCGGCCGGTGGTGGTGCGCCGCAAGGACCGCGTGCTCGGCGTCTGGGTCAACCTGGAATCGGAGACCTTCGAGAACGTGCCGGTATCCTACTCCGTCGCCACGACGCGGCCGCTGCAGGACATCACCGAACCCAACAGCTACAAGCAGCTGTCGCTCGGCGCCTCCAACCTTTACATGCAGCCGGCCGAGGTAACCGACAGTCCGGCGACGATCGAGGAATTCACCGTGGCGCTGCGCGAGCGCAAGGCGGCGACCGGCCTCTATAGCGAGAATGTCGGCGGCGTGCAGTTCCTGTCGCAGAACCTGTTTCGCGCCACGGTGCGGCTGGCGCCCAACGTCCCGGTTGGAACGCATAAAGCCCGCGCGTTCCTGTTCAAGAGCGGCCTGTTCCTCAAGGAAAGCTCGGCCCAGCTCGAAATCCGCAAATCGGGTTTCGAACAGTCGATCTTCCGCGTCGCGCATGATTACTCCTTCCTCTACGGCGTCTTCTCCGTGTCGCTGGCCATGATCACCGGCTGGCTGGGCAGGCTGATCTTCCGCAGGGATTGACGCGCACGACCCATTTCCGGGGAAAGGGGGTTCCCCTTTTCTCAGTCTTGCGATAGACCGCCGCCTCCCAACCCTCGGGTTACACGCACAATCATTCGGCAGAACGGTCAGGCCTCTGGACGGCGCGCGCCTTGCGGACGCCTGCCACAGCGACGACCCAATGACAGGAGGCTGCAATGCACCAGGCATTTGGCGGCATCGATTTCGGCACGTCCAATTCTACGGTGGGCGTGATCCGCAACGGCCAGGCACGGCTGGTGGCGCTGGAAGGCGAACAGCCGACATTGCCAAGCGCGGTTTTCTTCAACTTCGAGGACGGTCACACCTATTTCGGCCGCCGCGCCATTGCCGACTACACCGATGCCATCGAAGGCCGGCTGATGCGGTCGCTGAAGAGCGTGCTCGGCAGTTCGCTGGCGCATGAGAAGACGCGGATCAAGGCCCGGCAGATCGGTTTCATCGACATTGTCGGCATGTTCGTCGGCCATTTGAAGAAGCGGCTTGAGGAAGATGCCGGCGCTCCGGTGGAGAACGTTGTGCTCGGCCGGCCGGTGCAATTTGTCGACGACGATGTGGAAGCCGATGCCAAGGCGCAAAGCGAGCTTGAAAAAGCGGCGCGCGCGCAAGGCTTCAAGCACATCGCCTTCCAGTTCGAACCGATTGCGGCAGCACTCGACTATGAGCAGGACGTGAAGCGCGAGGAACTGGCGTTGATCGTCGACATGGGCGGCGGCACGTCCGACTTCTCGATCGTGCGCGTTTCGCCGCAACGCGCCCGCTCACGCGACCGCAAGGACGACATCCTCGCCAACCGAGGCATTCATATTGGCGGCACCGATTTCGACCGGCTGCTCAGCATCGCCCATGTCATGCCCAAGCTCGGCTATCTCTCGCCCACAAAAGACGGCAAGCGCAACCTGCCGGCGAGCTATTTCATTGATCTCGCGACGTGGCAACGCATCAACCTCGTTTACACCGCCAAGGCGATGACGCATCTGAGGCAGATCCGCTTCGAGGCCGTCCGCGCCGACCTTGTCGACCGCTTCATCCATATTGTCGAGCACCGTTACGGCCATGCGCTGGCCGGCCTGGTCGAACGAGCCAAGATCGCGCTGACAGATCAGGCTTCGGCTGATGTGACGGTGGCACTGCCCGGCGCGGGTTTTGCCGCCGAGATCACGCGAGACGGCCTGGAAGAGACGATTGCCGCCGACATCGAGCGGGTGTCCGCGACGGTGCGGCAGACGATTGCCGATGCTGGCGTGAAAGCGTCCGACATCACCGCCGTGTTCCTCACCGGCGGCTCGACCGCCATCCCGCTGGCACGGCGCGAAATCCTGTCGCTGGTGCCGCAAGCCGCCGTTATCGAGGGCGACATGTTCGGTTCGGTCGGCCTTGGCCTGGCGCTGGATGCACAGCGGAAGTTTAGCTAGAGCTCACGATGCGGTTCCCGCCCTCAGCGCCGAGATGCGCCTTGAGCGCCATCTGGGCCAGGCTTGCCTGGCGGTCACGATGGGTGATCATGGCGAAGTCGCGCTTCGGCAGCTCGAGCGGCACCGACCGGAGACTGCCCTCGGCGACGGCGCGTCCGACGACGAGGTCCGAGATGATGGTGGCGCCGGCGCCGGCCTCGACCGCCTGGCGAACCGCCTCGTTGCTCGGCAGCACCAGAAATATCTGCAGGTCGCCAAGCGATATCCCCTCGCGGCGGGCCAGGTCCTCCAGCACCTCGCGCGTGCCCGAACCACCCTCACGGATGATCCAGCGCAGCCCTCTGATATCCGGGCGGCCCGGCGCGATCTCGGCGATTTCGGGATGCGAGGCGGCGACGACCAGCATCAACCTGTCGACGTCGACCTTGGTGCGGCGGAGGATGTCTGACTCGGTGCGCCCCTCGACCAGACCGAGATCGGCGGTGCCATCGAGCACGTTGGCCTCGACCTGCCTGGTGTTGCCGATGCTGACGCTCAAGCGCACCGCCGGGTAGGCCTCGTGGAAAGAGGCCAGCCGGCGCGGCAGCCAGTAGCTGGCGATGGTCAGGCTGGCGGCGATGGACAGACTGCCGGCGACCGTCTGCGAGACATGCTCCAGCACATTTCGGGCGGCGGCGGCGCGTTCCAGCACCGCCTTGGCCTCGGGCAGGAAACGGTGGCCGGTCTGAGCCAGCTCGATGTTGCGGCCGACACGGTTGAACAGATGAACGCCATGCTGCTCTTCGAGCGCGCGGATGGCGGCCGACGCCGCCGACTGGGAGATGCCCAAAAGCTCTGCCGCCTTGGTCATATGGCCGCGTTCGGCAACGGCAACGAAAATGCGCAACTGGTCCAGCGTCATGTGTGCATTAAGAACCAATTCCGATCGAATTTACAAGAACAACTGATTAGACGGATCGATAGTTTAATTCTACTTTTTTTGCCGAAGTTAGAAAAAATTCGCCAATAAATCGCAGCCAACAAAATGATCGGGCGGTTCAGATCCCTGTTTGCGCATTGGACCCGTGGCCTCAGGCGGCGGCTGGCCGGCGACCGCTATCATCCTGAAGAACACTATATGCGTGGCCCCGGACCAAAGACGCGGGCCAAATTCGCAGGTAGCAAAAGCACGCCGGCATCATGAACCCAGCTGCGCCGCGCGGGGCCAATTCCGCACCGTCGCAACGGCCGCTTGCCGACACGCGCGCGCCGGATGAAGGCGACGGCGTCGACACCTCGCCCGCTACCTCCGACAGCATCGCCAAGACCACCTGTTATATGTGCGCCTGCCGGTGCGGCATCGACGTCCATATCAAGAACGGCAAGGTCCGCTACATCAACGGCAACAAGGCCCATCCGGTCAATCGCGGCGTGATCTGCGGCAAGGGCAGCTCCGGCATCATGCAGCACTACAGCCCGGCGCGGCTGAAGAAGCCGCTGCTGCGCAGCGGCCCGCGCGGCTCGGGCGAATTCCGTGAGATCGAATGGGAGGAAGCCCTTTCGATTGCGACCGGGCGGCTATCGCATATCCGCCGGACCGATCCCAAAAAGCTTGCCTTCTTCACCGGGCGCGACCAGTCACAATCGCTGACCGGCTGGTGGGCGAGCCAGTTCGGCACGCCGAACTTCGCCGCCCATGGCGGCTTCTGCTCGGTCAACATGGCCGCCGGCGGGCTCTACACGATCGGCGGCTCGTTCTGGGAGTTCGGCGAGCCCGACTGGGACAACACGAAATACTTCATGCTGTTCGGCGTCGCCGAAGACCATGATTCCAACCCGATCAAGATCGGGCTCGGCAAGCTCAAGGCACGCGGCGCCAAGGTGGTGTCGATCAACCCCTGTCGCACCGGCTACAACGCCATTGCCGACGACTGGATCGGGATCCGGCCCGGCACCGACGGCCTCTTCGTCTTAGCCCTAATCCATGAACTGCTGAAGGCAGGCCGCGTCGATCTCGATTATTTGCTGCGCTACACCAACGCCCATGTGCTAGTCGTCCAGGAGCCGGGTGCGGCGGACGACGGGCTGTTCCTGCGCGACAGCGACAACAATCTTCTCGCCTGGGACAGAGTGGCGAAGACAACCGTCAACGCAGCCGATGCGGATGCGAAACCGGCGCTGACGGGCAGCTTCACGTTCGCCGGCCGCCGTTGCGTGCCGGTGTTCCGGCTTATCGCCGACCGCTACATGGACGACAGCTACGCACCCGATGCGGTCGCGGCACGATGCGGCATGCCGGCCGACACCATCCGCCGGATCGCTGCCGAACTCGCCCACGTCGCCTTCGAACAGACGATCGAACTGCCGGTTGCGTGGACCGACTGGGCCGGACGACGGCACGAGACGATCAAGGGACGGCCGGTGTCGATGCATGCCATGCGCGGCATCTCGGCCCACTCCAACGGCTTTCACTCCTGCCGCGCCATCCACCTGCTGCAGGTGCTGCTCGGCACGGTGGACGTGCCCGGCGGCTTCCGTTTCAAGCCGCCCTACCCGCGCTCGGCGCCGCCGGGACCGAAGCCGACCGGCAAGGTGGTCAAGCCGATGACGCCGCTCGACGGCATGCCGCTCGGCTTCGTCTGCGGGCCGGACGATCTCCTGGTCGACGAGGCCGGAACGCCGCTCCGCATCGACAAGGCTTATTCCTGGGATGCGCCGCTCGCCGCGCATGGGCTGATGCATACGGTCATCCGCAATGCGTGGGCCGGCGACCCATACCCGATCGACACGCTGATGATGTACATGTCGAACATGGCGTGGAATTCCTCGATGAACACCGTCGAGACCATTGCCATGCTCACTGACCATGACGAAGCGGGCAACTACAAGATCCCCTTCATCATCTATTCCGACGCCTATTATTCCGAGACGGTGCCGTTCGCCGACCTGGTGCTGCCCGACACCACCTATCTCGAACGTCACGACTGCATCAGCCTGCTCGACCGGCCTATCAGCCATGCCGACGGACCAGGCGATGCCATCCGCCATCCCGTCGTCGAACCCAACCGCGACGTCAGGCCGTTCCAGTCAGTATTGATCGAACTCGGCGCCCGGCTCGGCCTGCCCTGCTTCGTCAACGACGATGGGGTGGCGAAATACCGCGACTATGCCGACTACATCGTCAATCACGAGCGCACGCCAGGCATCGGCCCGCTCGCAGGCTGGCGCGGCAAGGACGGCACGTCTGCAGGCAAGGGCGAGGTCAACCCAAACCAGCTGCAGCGCTACATCGACAATGGCGGCTTCTGGCACCAGGACTTTGCTGAGGACCAGCGCTATTACAAGATGGCCAACCGCTCCTATCTCGACTTCGCGGAGCAGATGGGGTTCATCCCCAAGGCCGAGCCGATCGTGTTCCAGCTCTATTGCGAACCGATGCAGCGCTTTCGCCTCGCCGCGCGCGGTCATGGTCGCGTCCAGCCGCCCGAGAGCGAACGCCAGCGCATCGAGACCTATATGGATCCGCTGCCGTTCTGGTTTACGCCGTTCGGAGAGGCCGCGGTCGATCCGCAGAAATACCCGCTGCATGCGCTGACGCAGCGGCCTATGCACATGTATCATTCCTGGGGCTCGCAGAATGCGTGGCTGCGGCAAATCACCAGCCAGAACCGCCTGTTCGTGCACCACAAGACCGCGGCAGTTCTCGACCTGGCCGACGACGACTGGGTGTGGATCGAAAGCATCAACGGCCGGGTGAAGGGGCAGATCAAGCTGGTCGACGGCGTCAATGCGGATACGGTCTGGACATGGAACGCCATCGGCAAAAGGCGCGGCGCCTGGGGGCTGAAGGACAACGCCGCCGAGAGCAATCGCGGCTTCCTGCTCAACCACATCATCGGCGACCAGACCTCGGCCGATGCGAACGGTAAACGCTATTCTAATTCCGATCCGGTCACCGGCCAGGCGGCGTGGTTCGATCTCAGGGTTCGCATCGTCAAATGCGCCTCCGAAGAAGCCGGCTTCACCGAGCCGCAATTCGAGCGCTTCAGCCAGCCGCCAAATGTCGAGCCATCGCCCGACATCCTTCGCTTCGGCGCCGAGTTCCGCGTCCATAGGGAAGCTGTGGAATGACCTGCCTTCCCGCCCATACAGACAAGAAGCTTGGCCTGGTCATCGACCTCGACACCTGCGTCGGCTGCCAGGCCTGCGTCACCGCCTGCAAGGAGTGGAACACCGGCGGCCACATGGCGCCACTGACCGACATCGACCCCTATGGCGGCCATGTCGACGGCGTCTGGTTCAACCGCGTGCACAGCTACGAGCACACGACCGAGGCGGGCGGGCGCACGGTCAACTTTCCGCGCTCCTGTCTGCATTGCGAGACGCCTGCCTGCGTCACTGTCTGCCCGACCGGCGCGTCCTACAAGCGGGCGTCGGACGGCATCGTGCTGATCGACGAAAGCAAATGCATCGGCTGCAAACTGTGCAGCTGGGCGTGCCCCTATGGCGCGCGCGAATTCGACACCGATGTCGGCGTGAT
Organism: Mesorhizobium sp. P160219; assembly: GCF_057786095.1. Lineage (NCBI taxonomy): Bacteria > Pseudomonadati > Pseudomonadota > Alphaproteobacteria > Hyphomicrobiales > Phyllobacteriaceae > Mesorhizobium > Mesorhizobium sp. P160219. The sequence continues at coordinate 1,612,058 of NZ_JBYNWG010000001.1, read as the reverse complement.
GAAGAAATGCACGCTTTGCGTCGATCGCATCTACAATGACAATCTGGCCGAGGAAGACCGCGTGCCGGCCTGCGTTGCCGCCTGCCCGACCAGCGCCCGGCATTTCGGCGATCTCGGCGATCCCTCGTCGGCTGTCTCGCAACTGGTGGCGGAGCGTCGCGGCGTCGACCTGATGCCGGAGATGGGCTACAAACCGACCAACAAATATCTGCCGCCGCGCGCCCAGCGCGCCGCATCGGTGCCGGCGCCAAGGCTCGAGCCAGTCACGGCCGAAGGCGGTTTTCTCGGCTGGATCGACCGCATGCTTTCGAACTGACCAATGCATCCAGCCTTTTCCGTCGTCTTCTTCACAACTGCCACAGGAGCGGGCTACGGACTGCTGGCGCTGCTTGGCGTGCTTGGCGGACTGGGTTTTATCCCGGCCCATTTCTGGCCCGGCCTTATCGGCATGGGGCTGGCGCTTGGCCTGATTGCTGCCGGCCTTTTGTCGTCGACCGGCCATCTTGGCCGGCCCGAACGCGCCTGGCGCGCCTTTTCGCAATGGCGTAGCTCCTGGCTGTCACGCGAGGGTGTATCGTCGGTCGCGACCTTCATTCCCGCCGGGCTGTTCGGCATCGGCTGGGTGTTTTTTGGCCGCACCGGAGGCTGGATGGCCATCGCCGGGTTTCTCGCAACTATCGGCGCAATCGTCACCGTCTGCACCACCGGCATGATCTATGCCTCGCTGAAGCCGATCGCGCAGTGGCATAGCCCGTATACGCTGCCGGGCTATCTCATCTTTTCGGCGATGACCGGCAGCGTGCTGTTGAACGCGCTGCTGCAGGCTTTCGCCATCAGCCCGACCGCCGTTGCGGTAGCCGCCCTGCTGCTGACCTTGCTCGGCTGGGGCTGGAAGCTGGCGACGTGGCGATACAATGACGCGCTGGAGATCGCGACCACCGCCAACACGGCGACAGGCCTCGCCGGAGGGACGGTGCGCTCGCTGGAATGGCCGCACACCGAGGAGAACTACCTGCTCAAGGAAATGGGCTTTCGCATCGCCCGCAAGCACGGTGCAAAGCTGCGGCTGATCACGCAGTTGCTGGCTTTCGCCTTGCCTGCCCTGCTGCTGCTTTCTGTCTTATTCGCTTTGCCCTGGCCATTCGCAGCGGTGCTGTCGGTGCTTGCGGCAACCGTCCAGTTCGCCGGCATGCTGGTCGAGCGCTGGCTGTTCTTCGCCGAGGCCAAGCACACCGTCACCCTCTATTACGGCCGGTAGAGCGTCCCGCCGTCAGGCGGCCCGTGCTCGTGGCGCCGCCGGCAAATCCTTAAGCAGGATTTCGATCGCGGCATCGATTACAGCTGTCCTGCGGTCGTGCGCGTAAAGGCCGTATTGGACCGTGAGCGGCTCGGGCAGGCCGGCTGACGTCTTCAGCACCCGCATCGAAGCAGTGCGCACGGATTCGGGCGGAAGCAGTCCAACGCCCAGTCCGTTCTCGATCGCGGCCTGAAGGCCGGTGACGCTCTGGCACGACAGGACGATCCGGTGCTCCCGGCCGGCGGCGACCAGCGCCTCGATCATCCGCCTGCGCCAAGGGCAGGTTGCGCCGAAGGCGGCGAGATCGAGTGGCCGGTCATGGTCCAGCACATAGTCCTGGGCGCAGACCCACTGCAGTTCGACGTTCCATGTCGTCACGGCATCGGCCGCGACGACGGATGTCGGGGCAATCATGACATCCAGCGCATCCTCGCTCCACAGCCGTCCCAGCGCAACGCTGTGCTCGACCATCGCGTCGAGGCTGATGTCGGGATAGGTGCGATGCAGCCGCCCAAGCGCGGCCGAAAGCGCGGCCGTGGTGACCTCTTCGGCAAGACCAATACGCACGCCGCCGCCAATGCTAGCCTGCTGCAGACGCGCCACCGCTTCGTCGCCGAGAGCGAGGATGCGGGTCGCGTATCCCAGAAAGAGCTCTCCCGCCGCAGTCGGTACGACACCGCGGCCGGTGCGCTGGAACAAGTGCCGTTGGAGCAGGCCCTCCAGCCGGCGCATCTGCATGCTCATCGCCGATTGGGTCTTGCCGGTCTGCGCGGCGACCCTGCTCAGGCTACCTTGCCGGCAGACCGCGACATAGGTGCGGAGAAGGTCGAGGCCGATCTGCTCAGATATCATTTTGTTTGAACTCTGATGTCATAGGTATCAGTCTACAATGATATCTCGCCACGCGCTATCTCACACTCAAGAGAACAGCGCAGGGAAGAAACCATGAAAGCGATCCGTGTTCACCGCCATGGCGGGCCAGATATGCTCGCCTACGAAGATGTCGACATCGGCCAGCCCGGACCGGGCGACGTGCGCGTGCGCAACCGGGCGGTCGGCCTCAACTTCGTCGACATCTATTTTCGCACCGGCGAATACGCGCCGCCCGCTCTGCCATTCATTCCCGGCAATGAAGGCGCCGGCGAAATCGTCGCCGTCGGTGAAGGCGTCAGCGGCTTCGCGCCTGGCGACCGAGTCGCCTATGTCGAGACGCTCGGCGCCTATGCCGAAGAACGCATCGTGCCCGCGCATTTCGTCGTGCATCTGCCCGACGCCATCGATTTCGAGACAGGTGCGGCGATGATGCTGAAAGGGCTGACGGCGCAATATCTGCTGCGCCGCACGTTTCGCGTCGAGGCGGGCCATACCATCCTGGTGCATGCCGCGGCGGGCGGCGTCGGCCTCATCCTGACGCAATGGGCCAAACATCTCGGCGCGACCGTCATCGGCACGGTCGGTTCACCCGAAAAGGCCGAACTTGCGCGCGCCAATGGCTGCGACCATGTCATCGACTACAGCAAAGAGAATTTCGCCGCACGGGTGAAAGAGGTCACCAACGGCGAAGGCTGCCACGTCGTCTATGACGGCGTCGGCAACGCGACCTTCCCCGCCTCGCTCGACTGCCTGCGGCCGTTCGGCACCTTCGTCAGCTACGGCACAGCGTCGGGGTCGATCCCGCCATTCGACATCATGCTTTTGATGCAAAAGGGTTCGCTGTTCGCCACCTGGCAGTTGCTGTTCCATCATCTCGCCAGGCGTGAGGACGTCGTCGCCATGAGCGAGGATCTGTTCAGCGTCGTCCTCAGCGGCGCAGTGAAAATCCCGGTGCACACAAGCATGCCGCTTGCCGAAGTGGCGGAGGCGCACCGCCGGCTCGAAGCACGGCAGACGACAGGCGCAACCGTGCTTATACCGTAGAAACTCAGCCCGGCCGCAGCATCGAACCGGAAATGGCGAAGATGCGCGCGGCGCCCATCATATAAGCTATCAACGTCTCGCGGCGGAACAGGCCGGCATAGGCGCGGTCGAGCACGTTGAGCGAGCCGGTATAAGCGCCGAAGGCCGGCATGATCATGCGGCCGCCATCGCCGGCAAAGCAGCGCCGCCGCACCGAGCGGCCCTGCTGGACGATGCGGGCGCAAGGGTGAAGATGGCCGGCAACTTCGCCCTCGGTTCTTATCTTCGACGGCTCGTGGCGGAACAGCAGCGAGCCGATGGCGAGTTCGCGCACCGTCTCGCCGGGCAAATCCGCCGGCGCTTCCGGGTCATGGTTGCCGGCGACCCAGAACCAGTCGCGGCCGGCCATCAATGCTTCCAGCCGATCGCGGAAGGTTTGATGCATGCGCTCGGCGCCGCCGCCGTCGTGGAAGGAGTCGCCCAGGCTGATGACGATGGCCGGCTGATAGTCCGCGATTACCGCCTGCAGCCGGAGCAGAGTGGCGCCGGTATCGTAGGGCGGGATCAGTGCGCCGCGCCTGGCGAAGGACGAGCCCTTTTCCAGATGCAGGTCGGAGACCGCGAGCAGCCTCAGATCGGGGAAATAGAGCACGCCGCGCGAATCACAGATCGCGCGCTCGCCCGCGATGCCGACAAAGTCGGCCTCGGCGATCAGCGATGCCCGCGCCAGCGAAAAATTCATTCCTCAACCATCCCAGGACCCATGGCTTCCTCGACCAAAGTCGCGGCATCCATCAGCAGCGTTTCGTCGGCCTCGCCGTTCACCGGCATCTTGCCGATTTCGAGCATGATCGGCACGGCCAGCGGCGATATCTGTTCGAGTGCCTTATGCACGATTCGACCCTGGATACGCGAGAGCATGTCGGCAAGTCTGCTGACATCGAGCAGACCGGTCGCCGCGTCGGCGCGCGTCGCCTGCAGCAGGATGTGGTCGGGCTCATGGCTGCGCAGCACGTCATAGATCAGATCGGTCGAGACGGTGACCTGGCGGCCGCTTTTCTCCTGGCCGGGGTGACGTTTCTCGATCAGGCCTGAAATCAGCGCGCAGTTGCGGAAGGTGCGCTTGAGCAGCCAGCTGTCGGCCAGCCAAGCCTCGAGGTCGTCGCCCAGCATGTCCTGGTCGAACAGAGCGCCAAGCGAAGGTTTCCGCGATTTGAACATCGCGCCCATATCGCCCAGCGACCAGATGGCCAATGCGTAGTCGGTGGCGACGAAGCCAAGCGGCCTGGCGCCGGCCCTGTCCAGCCGGCGGGTGAGCAGCATGCCGAGCGTCTGGTGCGCCAGCCTGCCCTCGAAAGGATAAGCGACGAGATAGTGACGGTTGCCGCGCGGAAAGGTCTCGATCAAGAGGTCGTCGCGTTTGGGCAATACCGATTTGTCGGCCTGGTAACGCAGCCAATCCGACACCTGCTCGGGCAGCTTCTTCCAGCGCTGCGGGTCGTCCAGCATGGCGCGCACCTGCTCGGCGAGGTAGGTCGAAAGCGGAAATTTGCCGCCGCCATAATAAGGCACCTTGGCGTCGCTTCCCGGCGCATTCGAGACGAAGCATTCGTTCTCGCGGATGCCTTCGAAGCGCAGGACTTTGCCGGCAAACATGAAGGTGTCGCCATGCGTCAGCGTTTCGAGGAAGGCCTCCTCGATCTTGCCCAGAACCCGGCCGCCGTGCGAAGCCGAGCCTTTGCTGCCGGCCTTGACGTAACGCACATTGAGCGCCGGCACCTCGATGATCGTGCCGACATTCAGCCGGTATTGCTGGGCAACGCGCGGATTGGAGACCCGCCACATGCCGTCCTTGTTGAGGCGGATTCGGGCGTAGCGCTCGTAGTTCTTCAGTGCATAGCCGCCGGTGGCGACGAAATCGATGACGCGGTCGAATGCCGGCCGGTCGAGGCTGGCATAGGGCGCTGCTGTCAGCACTTCCTCGTAGAGATCGTCGGCGCGAAACGGCGCTCCGCAGGCGCAGCCCAGCACATGCTGGGCCAGCACATCGAGCCCGCCATTGACCAGCGGCGGCGTATCCTGGGCGCCCAGATAGTTGGCGTCCAGCGCTGCCCGGCACTCCAGCACCTCGAAACGATTGGCCGGGATCAGGATCGCCTTCGACGGCTCGTCCATGCGGTGATTGGCACGGCCGATGCGCTGCGCCAGCCGGCTGGCGCCCTTGGGCGCGCCGACATGGACGACCAGATCGACATCGCCCCAATCGATGCCAAGGTCGAGCGTCGAGGTGGCGACGATGGCACGGAGCGCGTTTTCCCCCATCGCCTTCTCGACGCGTCGGCGCTGGGCGACATCGAGCGAGCCGTGATGCAGCGCGATCGGCAAGGTATCCTCGTTGACCCGCCATAATTCCTGAAACAGCAGCTCGGCCTGGCTTCGGGTGTTGACGAACAGCAGCGTGGTCTTGTGGCGCTTGATCTCGCGATAGATTTCCGGCGTGGCGTAGCGCGCCGAATGGCCGGCCCAAGGCACGCGCTCCTCCGAATCGAGGATGGAAATTTCGGGCTTTGCACCGCCGGTGACAACGATGAGCTCAGACATGTGCCCCGGAGGATTCTGGCTGACCAGCCAGCGCCGCAACTCGTCAGGCTCCGCGACCGTCGCCGACAGGCCGATCGTCTGCAGGCCGGGCACGATGCTGCGCAGCCGCGCCAGCCCGAGCGCCAGCAGATGGCCGCGTTTCGATGTCACCAGCGAATGCAACTCGTCGAGCACGACATAGCGCAGATCCTCGAAGAAGCGCCCGGCATCGCCGGCCGCAATCAGCAGCGCCAATTGCTCGGGCGTGGTGAGCAGGATATCGGGCGGCGCCAGCTTCTGGCGCTGCCGCTTGTGGGAAGGCGTGTCGCCGGTGCGCGTCTCGATGGTGACGGGCAGGCCGATCTCCTCCACCGGCTTGCCGAGGTTGCGCTCGATGTCGACGGCCAGCGCCTTCAGCGGCGAGATGTAGAGCGTATGGATGCCGCGCCGTGCCATACCGGCTTTGCGTCTGGGGCGGTTGGCCAGTTCGGTCAACGATGGCAAGAAGCCGGCCAGTGTCTTGCCGGCGCCGGTCGGTGCGATCAAGAGCACCGATTGCCCGGCTTGAGCCTTCGCCAGCAGCTCGATCTGGTGAGCGCGCGGCGACCAGCCTTTTTCGCCAAACCATCTGATGAATGGCTCGGGCAGAAGGACGGCGGCATTTTGTTTGGCAAGGCGCGGCTGCTCGGTCACGCGAAAGAGGTAGCGCGACGGCGCGCGATCGCCAAGGAAAATCGGAACAAAAGGTGATCGGGTGAGTTGCCCTCACCCCGTACGGGGAGAGGATGCCGGCAGGCACGTGAGGGACAGCGCGAGCTTTCAATCGCTGGCGCCGCCCCTCATCCGCCCTTCGGGCACCTTCTCCCCGTGAACGGGGCGAAGGAAGAGGCGCTAAGGCCGCCGAAACCCAGTCGGCCCGCCATAGAGATACCCAATCCGATCAACCGCATCCTTCAGCCCTTCGCGCGAGACCAGCATGGTGTGGCCGTTGGCGTGGATCATGGTCTCGGCGTCGGCCATAACGGCGACATGCCCCTTCCAGAACACGAGGTCACCGCGTTTTAGCCCGGCATAATCGGATCCCGGATCGAGCGGCTCGCCCAGGCCTGCCGCCTGCATGTCGGAATCTCGAAGCACATTGCGGCCGGCCATGCGCATGGCCAGTTGCACGAGGCCAGAACAGTCGATGCCGAAGCCGGAGGTGCCGCCCCAGAGATAGGGCGTGCCGATAAACATCTCGGCGACCGAGACATAGTCGGCGGCGATATCGCTGACCGGGCGCACATGGCCGGCGATCAGCGCCTCGCCGGAAGGCAACAGCGCATAGTGCGTGCCGCGCGTTTCGGCAGCGCCCCTCACCGTCACCGTCGAGCCCATCGACAATTGCCCGCTGATCGGAAAGCGCAGATCCGGGCCTGGATAGAGAAAAGTGCGCGGCGCCGTGACGATGTGGGTTGGCGCATGCTCGGGTGCGCCCAGCATGGTGGCGCCGACGTAGCCGACATAGCCGTCACGTTCGGCCTGGACCCAGGCCCATCCCTCGGCTTCCTCGAAGACAAGCACATCGTCGCCGAACAGTACCTGCGTGTTGACGCCGGCATCCGGGCGCGGTGCCTTGCGCACGTCAGCCACGGAGGCCGTGATCCGAGCCCGACGGCCGGTGACGAAGCGATCGGCCGAAACCTCCCCTTTCAGCCTTGCATCGGCGAGGTCGGAACGGAAGGCGTGGAGGCGGGCATCCCTGGCAGTCAAATCGGTACTCGTTCTAATTCATGGATTGATCAGATGGGCAGTTCATGAGCCCTGGCAACGATACCATCCCCGAAGCGCTCGACAAAGAGCGCGCCTTCGACCGTGCGCCGGATCAGCACATTGCGCTTGTCGAGCTCGTCGCGATGGCGTGACACCAGTTTCAGCGCACCCATCGTGTCGAGGGCGCGGGTGATAACCGGCTTGGTAACATTGAGGCGGGCGGCTAGACCGCGCACCGTGTGCGGCGGCGGGTCGAGATAGATGGTGAACAGGATCGCCGTCTGGCGCATGGTGAGATCTGGCGCGCCGGCGCGCACCTGCGACAGCATCACCTGCTGCCACAGCCGCATCGCCTGGCTCGGACGCATCGAAATCGACATCGCCCGAGCATGACGGCAAATTGTTTCGGTTCCGTTTCAGTTTTGGTGGCCGTCTCAGGGCGTCAGGCATAGCGCCTCGAAATGACCCGCTCCAGTGCACGGATGCCTTGCGCCTCGCCGCCGGCGGGTCCGTAGGGGCGATCGGACGGGTTCCAGGCGAAGATGTCGAAGTGCGCCCAGCCCGTTGTCCGTTCGACAAAGCGCTTGAGGAAAAGCGCCGCGGTGACCGAACCGGCGAAGCCGTCGGTGGTGACGTTGTTGATGTCGGCGATCTTCGACGCCAGCCTGGCGTCATAGGGCCGCCACAACGGCATGCGCCACAACGGATCCTCGACGGCCATGGAGGCCGCAGCCAGTTCGGACGCCAGCGCTTCGTCGCCAGTGTAGAAAGGCGGCAGATCGGGCCCGAGCGCGACACGCGCTGCCCCGGTCAGCGTCGCCATGTCGATCAGCAGTTCCGGCTCCTCGTCATCGGCCAGCGCCAGCGCGTCGGCCAGCACCAACCGCCCTTCGGCGTCGGTGTTGCCGATCTCGACGGTAATGCCCTTGCGGCTGGTCAGTACATCTCCAGGCCGGAAAGCGTTGCCGGCAATCGAATTCTCGACCGCCGGGATCAGGACGCGCAGCCGCACCTTCAGCCCGGCAGCCATGATCATCGAGGCCAGGCCCAGCACATTGGCGGCGCCGCCCATATCCTTCTTCATCAAGAGCATGCCCGAGGACGGCTTGATGTCGAGGCCGCCAGTGTCGAAACAGACACCCTTGCCGACCAGCGTCACCTTCGGCGCGCCTTCCGGTCCCCAAACCATGTCGATCAGGCGCGGCGCTCCGACCGAGGCCCGGCCGACCGCATGGATCATCGGGAAATTCTGCTTCAGGAGATCATCGCCCTTGATCACCGATACCTCGGCCTCGTGAGTGGCCGCCAGGGTCCGCACGGCCTTCTCCAACTCGTCCGGTCCCATGTCGCTGGTCGGCGTGTTGACGAGGTCGCGCGCCAGGAAGACGCCGTCGGCGATGCGCCGGACACGTCCTGCATCTACGCCGAGCGGCAGCGCAAAACGCAGCGTCTTGCCTGATTTCTTTCCGTAGCGAGTGAAGACGTAACCGCCGAGCACCAAGCCTATGGCCGCGAGTTCCGGCTCGGCTGGAGCGGCGGCAAAATGCCAGTCGCCTTCCGGCAAGGCTCTCGCCAGCATGCCGACGGCCAGCGCGCCCTCGCCATCACCGACGCCGAACAAGGCGCCGGCAAGGGAACCGTTGTCGCCGGGGACGGCGAGCGTCCTACCGGCTTCGCCGGAAAAGCCGTTGGCGGCCGCCCATGCGGTCATGGAAGGCGAAAGCCCCAAGGCCTCCAGTCCATCGCTCGCGACCAGATGGACCGGCAGGGCAGTGTTTAGTGTCTCGATGAGTTCGACGGGCATTCGATGGTCTCCGGGAGGCTTGCAGGTCGTCCTCAGTCAAGTGACAGGGACGTCGGATGATTTCAACATCTATGCACAGGGGCCGGCATGGGACTGCCAGGCCAAAGGCTTCCGGCGGGCCGTTCACCGATCCGACGGCTCACTTTTTAACTGTCCGTTAGGGTTAACAGAATATTTCTGCGGGGATGAAGATGGCCACGTGAATGGCCACGCGCAGGAATGGAGAGCCCCGTGCCGATGCCCACCAACCGCAGGATGAACGTCACGGGCAAACGGTTGGTCACCACGGCACTGCTGATGGCGCTGGCGGCCGGTGTTGCCGGGTGCGGAACCAGCAAGCTCACGACCGGCTCGATCGGGCGCACCAGCGGCAAACCGCTGGAAACCATGTCGGCCAGCGAGTTGCACGGGGCGACCGGGCGGCTGGGCGAATCCTACGCAAAGAACCCCAACGACAAGCGGCTGGCGACAAATTTTGCGGCGGCGCTCCAGATGGACGGCGATGCCGACCAGTCGCTTGCCGTGATGCGCAAGCTGGCGATCGCCTACCCCAAGGATCGCGACGTGCTTGCCGCCTACGGCAAGGCGCTGGCCGCCAACGGCCAGTTCGAGCCGGCGCTCGACGCCGTGCGCCGGGCGCAGACGCCGGAATATCCGGACTGGCGGCTGATGTCGGCCGAGGCCGCCATTCTCGACCAGCTTGGCCAGAAGGATGAAGCGCGCCAGAACTACCGCAAGGCGCTGGACCTAAAGCCGAACGAACCCTCGATCCTTTCCAATCTCGGTATGTCCTATGTGCTGGAAGGCGATCTGCGCACCGCCGAGACCTATATGCGCTCGGCAGCCCAGCAACCGAATGCCGACAGCCGGGTGCGCCAGAACCTTGCGCTGGTCGTGGGACTGCAGGGCCGCTTCGACGAGGCCGAGAAGATCGCGTCGCAGGAGCTTTCACCCGAACAGGCGCAAGCCAATGTAGCCTATCTTCGCCAGATGCTTGCCCAGCAGAACGCCTGGAGTCAGCTCAAGGATCAGGACAAGGCAAAGCCGGCGACCAACTGAGCGCCGCATGGGCGCCGGCTCCGCACAGCGCAAATCCGTCCACGCATCAACGCTGAAAACCAAGAGCCGCACTGCATTGGCAGTGCGGCTCTTTTGTACGGCTGCAACCGAGGCCTACTGGCTTGAGGAATTGTGCTGGTCGCCGAAGATGCCGCGCTGACTGACCTGAATGCCGGCTGGGCCTAGAATGATGGCGAACAAAACCGGCAGGAAGAACAGGATCATCGGCACGGTAAGCTTCGGCGGCAGGGCGGCGGCCTTCTTCTCGGCGGCATTCATGCGCATGTCACGGCTTTCCGAGGCCAGCACGCGCAATGCGTGCGCCACGGGTGTGCCGTAGCGTTCGGCCTGGACCAGCGCCTGGGACACTGACTTCACCGACTCCAGGCCGGTACGAGCCGAGAGGTTTTCATAAGCCTGCTTGCGCTCCTGCAGATAAGAGAGTTCGGCGTTGGTCAGCACGAATTCCTCCGCCAGCGCCACCGACTGCGAACCGATCTCCTCGGAGACCTTGCGCAAGGCGGCCTCGACCGACATGCCCGATTCGACGCAGATCAGCATCAGGTCGAGCGCATCCGGCCACGCCGCCTGGATCGACTGCTTGCGCTTGGCGGCACGATTGTTGACGTAAAGGATCGGCGCGTAGAAACCGGCGTAGGCGACAAGGATGCAGACGAACAGTTTCACGAAGGCCGGCCGGTCAGGCAGTCCGCCGAGCACGAACAGATAGATCGCTGCCAGCGCGAAACCGACAAAAGGCAGGATCAGGCGGAAGAACAGGAAGCGGGTCAGCGGGTTCTGGCCACGAAAGCCCGCCACCTTGAGCTTCTGCAACGTGCCTTCATCGGCCAACGCACGCCGCAGGTCCAGCCTGTCGACGATGTTGCGCATGCCGATCGACTGCTCTTCGCGCAGCCCCTTGCGGCGACGATCGGCTTCATTGGCAAGCCGCGCGCGCTGCTTGGCGCGCAATTCGTCACGCTCCAGCGCCACCGATCTCATGCGAGTCTTGAGCTGATTGCCACCAAGGGCCGGCAGCACCGTGAAGACGGTCGCGAACACCGCAATGCCAACCAGCAACGCTATCAGGAAGGCAGGATCGGTCAGCGATTTTACGACTTGGTCGGTCATTCGTTTTCAGTCTTTTCGTTTCGAGCTTTCCAAGGTCGGCCTAAACTTCAAAGTTCATCATCTTGCGCATCACCAGAATGCCGATCGACATCCAGACGCCGGAACAGCCGAGGATCAGATTGCCGGTGCTGGTGGTGAACAGCGGCATGATGTAGTTCGGGCTCGACAGATAGACGAGAAGGGCGACGACAAAAGGCAGCGCGCCGATGATGACGGCCGACGCCTTGGCTTCCATGGAAAGCGCCTGGACCTTGGCCTTCATCTTCTTGCGATCGCGAAGCACGCGCGACAGGTTGCCAAGCGCCTCGGAGAGATTACCGCCGGCCTGTGACTGGATCTGAATAACGATGCCGAAGAAGCTTGCCTCGCTGCACGGCATGGTTTCAGCCATGCGCAAGGTGGCATCGGGGATGGACATGCCAATCTGCTGTGAATCGACGATCCGGCGGAACTCGGTCTTGACCGGCTCCGGCGATTCACTGGCGATCAGGCGAATGGCGTCGTTGAGCGGCAGGCCGGATTTGACGGCGCGCACGATGATGTCGAGGGCGTTGGGAAATTCGTTGAGGAACGCCTTGACCCGGCGCGCGCGGCGAAACGAGACGAACCAGCGCGGCAGGCCGAGCGCCCCCGCCAGCAGCGCGCCCGGCAGGACCAGAAGCGGCGCGCCGGCGAGATAGGCAAGCACCGTCAGCGCGATGCCGCAAATGACGGAGTAGATATAGAAACGCTCGATCGAGACCTGCATGCCGGCCTGACGAATCTGGGCCTTTAACGGCGGCTTCTTGACGGCGAGTTCGTTGGTTTTCTGCTTTTCGTCGAGCTGTTTCAGCGTGTCCTGGACAGATTTACGCCGCTTGACCGCCTCCGCGACACGGTCGCGCGAAGCCTTGACGACCGAACGATCGGTCTCGGCGGCCTTGATCGTCTCGAGCCGCTTGCCGGCCTGCTTCTCGTTGCTCATCTTGGTGAACAGGAAGGCATAGGCGACCGCACCGGCGCTGAAGCCGGCGAGCACGATGAACGCCAGTACGGTGGTGTCAATTCCGAACATCGACCTCGGTCCCCAGCGCATATCGCCGTTTCAAGGAAACGGCGATATGCGCTATCGCTTTGTTTTGACGCAATTCCCAAGGGAAAGCACTACGCGCTTTTCCCGGGAAAACCGCTTCACACTTTTTCTGGAATTGCTTCCAACCTCGATATGCGTCAGTCAGCGCGTTTCTCCATCGATTCCAGCGCATTGGCGAGGCGCTGTTCCTCGCCATAGTAGCGGGCGCGATCCCAGAAGTGCGGACGGCCGATGCCGGTCGACACGTGCTCGCCAAGCAGCCTTCCATTCGAGTCCTCGCCCTTGATGTTGTAGAGCACGATATCCTGCGTGATGATGACGTCGCCTTCCATGCCGATCACCTCGGTGATGTGGGTGATGCGGCGCGAGCCGTCGCGAAGGCGTGCTGCCTGGATGATGACATCGATGGAGCCGACGACGATTTCACGCACGGTCTTCTGCGGCAGCGAATAGCCGCCCATGGCGATCATCGATTCGATACGGTTCAGGCATTCGCGCGGGCTGTTGGAGTGGATCGTTCCCATCGACCCATCATGGCCGGTGTTCATCGCCTGCAGCAGGTCGAAAACCTCCGGTCCGCGCACTTCGCCGACGATGATGCGTTCGGGCCGCATGCGCAGGCAGTTCTTGACCAGGTCGCGCATTGTCACCTCGCCTTCGCCCTCGAGATTGGGCGGGCGGGTTTCGAGACGCACCACGTGCGGCTGCTGCAGTTGCAGTTCGGCCGAGTCTTCGCAGGTGATGACGCGTTCTTCGCGGTCGATATAGTTGGTCAGGCAGTTGAGCAGCGTCGTCTTGCCGGAGCCGGTACCGCCGGAGATGACGATGTTGCAGCGGACGCGGCCGATGATCTTGAGGATCTCGGCGCCCTGCGGCGAGATGGCGCCGAACTTGACCAGCTGATCGAGCGTCAGCTTGTCCTTCTTGAACTTGCGGATGGTGAGCGCGGTGCCGTCGATGGAGAGCGGCGGGGCGATGACGTTGACGCGGGAGCCGTCGGGTAGGCGGGCGTCGCAGATCGGACTCGATTCGTCGACGCGGCGGCCAACCTGGCTGACGATGCGCTGGCAGATGTTGAGCAGCTGCTGATTGTCGCGGAAGCGGATGCCGGTCTGTTCGACCTTGCCATTGACTTCGATGTAGACGTTCTTGGAGCCGTTGACCATGATGTCGGCGATATCGTCGCGGGCGAGCAGCGGCTCCAGCGGGCCGTAGCCCAGCACATCGTTGCAGATGTCCTCGAGCAACTCTTCCTGCTCGGCGATCGACATTGCGAAATTTTTGATGGCGATGATGTCGTTGACGATGTCGCGGATTTCCTCGCGCGCGCTCTCGGGATCGAGCTTGGCGAGTTGCGACAGGTCAATGGTGTCGATGAGCGCGGAGAAGACCTGGCTCTTGGTGTCGTAGTAGGTTTCACTTTTTTCGCGCTGGATCTTTTTTGGCGGCTCCGGCGCCATCGATGGCGCCTCAACGGCACGGCGAGTTGGCGGGGTTCCCGGCGCTCCAGGCGGCGCTGCCGCGGGCCGGGCAAGTACCGCCATGTCCGCAGGCGTTGCAGTGGCCGGCGCCGCTGGCGCCGGTGCTGGCTGACGGAACTCCGGGGTGAACCGGCCGCCGTCGTCGGAGCCTCTTTTACCAAACATGATCGACTACCAATTCCGTCCAGAACATGATGCCGAAGCGGTTTTCGGACGACATCATGCTCTACTTCTTGATTTGGAGGGGAGCGTCATTTCTTGTTACGCGAGAGCTTGCCGAGCAGGCCGCCCAGGCCTGCCTTCTTCCTGGCCTTGATTTCGCTGCGACCGGTCAGGACATGCGCGATTTCGTTGATCATGCCGACGACCGGGCTCCTGGCATCCATCTCGCCCAGCATGCGGCCGTTGTTGGCGGCATTTCCAAACAACAACGGGTCGAAGGCGATGACCGACATCGGCGTGAGGCTGAGCGGTTCGGCGAAGTCGGAAGCGGATATCTCGGGTCGCTTCGGTACGCCGGCCTGGTTGATGATCAGTTTCGGCGGCGGATCGTTCGGGCGAAGCCTCGTCAACATATCGACCAGGTTCTTGGTGTTGCGCAGATTGGCCAGTTCCGGCGTCGCCGTAATGACGATCTCGTCTGCCTTGATCAGCGTGTTCTTGGTCCAGCCGGTCCAGACATGGGGAATGTCGAGCACCAGCAGCGGCACGCTGCGCTGCGCGGTGTCGATGAGTTGCGTGAAGGCATCGGGATCGAAATCATAGACACGTTCGAGGGTGGAGGGCGCGGCGAGCAGCGACAGATGTTCGGCGCACTGGGCAAGCAGCCGGTCGAGATAGACCTCGTCGACTCGTTCGGGCGAAAACACGGCTTCGGCGATGCCTTGCGCAGGGTCCTGGTCGAAATTTATGTTGGCCGTCCCGAAAGCCAGGTCGAGATCGGCGACGACCACTTCCGACTTGAACAGCGATGACATCGCCCACGCTACATTGTGGGCGATGGTCGAGGAGCCGACGCCGCCCTTGGCGCCGATGAAGGCGATCGAGCGGCCGATCGGCTCGGCTTCCGGATCGACGAAGATCGATGAAACCACGGAGACGATATCGGCCATCGACACCGGCGCGATGACATATTCGGAAATACCGAAGCGGATGAGTTCGCGGTAAAGACCGACATCGTTGTAGTGGCCGATCACCACGACTTTCGAGGAGGGATCGCAATATTCGGAAAGCTGGGCAAGCTGCTCCAGCAACTGCTTCGGTTCGCTGCGCGATTCCAGCAGGATCAGGTTCGGCGTCGGCGCCGACTGGTAGAATTCGATCGCCGTGGCGATGCCGCCCATATGCACTTTCAGATGCGCCTTGGCCATGCGGCGATCCTCGCCGGCCCGCTCCACCGGATGCGCGACACCTTCCGTCTCGCAAAATGCCTGAATAGAAATACGCGGCACCGGCCGCAGCGCCTGCATCGCTGCAACGTCCGATTGCGAGCTGTCGCCGCCGTCTCCGGGCGTGTCGTAGGCAAGATTGCTCATCGTCATGCTCTTTTCCGTGACTTCTCTTTCCGGTCTCTACGCGGGACCGGCGCTCCTAATACGTCACTTCCGAACTGCCGAGGAACTCGTCCGAAATACCTCTGCCGCGATAGACGTCGATCACCGCGCCGCGGTTCTCGGCGTCGATATCGGACGACTTTCTTGGCCCGAGCAGATCGGCCGGATTGGCGAGTTGCGCAGCGAGGTTGTTTTGAGAGGAGCAGCCGTAATCGGCGTAGTGCTTGTTTTCGGAGGTTGCGAGGATGTCTTCGGGCCAGCGCCCGCATTTGTCGGTCTGGGCTCTCACCGAAATATAGGAAACGCGGATAGGCGCCGAGGCTTCCGGGGAAACCGACTGGTAGGAGGTCACCACGATCCGGTTTCGCTTGATGCCGCCGGCAACCGCCAGCCTGGCGAAATCGCGCGCCGCGGCAGTCGCCGCCACCTCATTGGCCGAGCCGATCGGGATTGCGATCGTCAGCGCCGGGGCAGCGCTCCTGTCGTAGCCGTCAAGGAAGCCTAGAAGCGTGTCGCGCTGCGAGCCGGTCATGCCGCGATCGCCGGCGCCGACCGGGAGGTCCAGCTTCTGGTTCTTCTCGGCAATCACGATCGGATGCGTGGTGCGATAATCATCGGGAATCGCCCCGACCGTGATGCTGTCGCGCTTGGCACAACCGGCGAGCGAGGCCGCGATCGCGATCGCCAGGATCGGCATTGCCGATCGGCTGATCCGCGCACCACCGGACCGCACTGTCGTGGCGACCGCTATGGCCTTCGATGCTGACTGAGACATGTCCGCTCCCCGCTTACTTGTAGATGAAGCCGACAACGCCGTGGTAGCGGCCGTTGGGCTTGTCGGTCTGCATGGTGCCGTAGACGCGGTTGACGCGGCCAAGGAACATGGCCGGGCCATCGCCGGCGGCGTTGAAATTGTCGTCCGGCTTGGCCAGGTCGTTGCGCGCCACCGGCCGCGCCAGATAGGGCGTGATGATGATGACCAACTCGCTTTCGTTGCGGACGAAATCGCGGCTGCGGAACAGCGTGCCGAGCACCGGGATTTTGGTCAGTCCGGGCAAGCCGTTTACGGCCTGCCTGACGTCGTCGCGGACGAGGCCGGCTATCATCATCGATCCACCCGAAGGCAGTTCCACGGTCGTGTCGGCCAAACGTTTACGCAGCGATATGATATTGGTGTCTCCGAAAGAGACCGCGCCTTCGGTGGTTGGTTCGGAAACCGACGTCCTGACCTTCAGGCTGATGCGACCGGGCGACAGCACTACAGGCTGAAATTCCAGGCCGATGCCGTATTCGATTTTCTGAGCCGTCCAAACCCTGTCGGCATTCTGATTGGCGTCCGACTTGGCGTTTGTAACGGCGCTGACCATATTGTACTCGCCGCCGACCCTGAAGGTCGCCTTCTCGCCGGAGACGGCCGTCAAAGTAGGCTCGGCCAGCGTTTTCATGACGCCGGACTGCTCCATCGCAGTGATGTAGCCCTGCAGAGCCGAGGTGGCGAAATTGACCCCCGAACTCGACAACGGCTTGCCTAGGCCGGGGAAGGTGTCACTGGTCGCATTGAAGCTGATGCCGTTGGAGCTGCCTTTGCCAACCATGTTGACGCCGAGCTGCTTCATCACCGAGCGGCTGACTTCGGCCACGGTCACTTTCAGCGTCACCTGGTCGTCGCCGATGATCTGCAGCAGGTTGACGATCTTCGACACCCGGCGTGCGGAATCCGGATTGTCGATGTCGACGCCGCCATTGGCGGAACCGCCGGCCGCAGTCTGCGAATACTGGCCGGTTGTCGCTTCACCGCCGGACACGAAGATGGTTGCCAGGTCGACGGCGCGCTTGGCGTCGAGCGGCGTGTCCACCGTCCCGGTCAGGACGACGTTGTCGTTCAGCAACTCGACCTTGATCTCGGCATTCGGAAGGAAGCGCTTGAGGTAGTCTTCCAATCCGGCGACGTCGCGTTCAACGGCCAGATCCAGGCTGGCAATCTGCTCGCCATTGGGACCGAAGACGAAGATGTTGGTTTCGCCCACCGACTTGCCGAACAGATAGATCCGCCTTGCCGTACGGGTCACGGCATCGGCGACCGCGGGGTTGGCGACCAGGATGTCGTAGGCGTCGCTCGGCAGGTCGATGACCACCGATTTGTTGAGGCCAAGCTTGACACGTTGCGTAGCCGTCGAGGCCGTGACCCCGACGCTCTTTGCGGCGGCCTTGGCGTCGACGAGGCCACTTGCATGGGCTCCGAGAAAAAGCAGGCCGATGGCCGCAGCCATGGTGACCGGCAGTCTAGCGACTAACCTCATTTCCTTGCCCCTACTTCGGAAACTTCGCCCGATTTGATCAACCGCACCGTTCCGCGCCGCCCATTGCCGGAAACGAGGTAGTCGGCTTCATCGGTACCCTTTTCCTTGTTGTCGGTGATCGAGCGCAGCGCCAGCGTCAGGCGATCGGCCATCTGCTGGGCGACGGTGATGATCTCGGCCTGCTGCGGCGTCAGCTCCAGCGTCGCCGTCTGTCCGACCCTGGTCTTCTTGCCTTCCTCGTCCTCCTGGATGGTCTGATCGATCGCCAGGACGCGGATGTTCTTGAGGATGGTCTCGGTGGTGAATCCGCTACCGGCGTTGCCGGTGTCGGATCTGCGGGTCATGATGACGTCGACAAAATCGTTAGGCAGGATAAAGCCGCCTGCCGACGTGTCGGCCGAGATCGCGGTGGCGACGGCACGCATGCCGGTGGGCAGGATCGAAGACATGAAGCTCTGCCCCTCGCCGATCAGCTTGGAGCGCCGCAGCGGCTCACCGGTGTACATCGCCATGCGGGCGACGGAGCCCTTCAGCTTCTCCCGCGCTTCGGGTTCGGCGGCACGGGTGATGAAATTCGCATTGATGCCATCGGACGGCCAGGACTCCCAGCTGAGATTGTTCTCAAGCGGGCTTCCCATCGGCACGTCGCCGGAAAGCACGAGCACATCCTGCAAGGCGATGGCCGGCGCCTGCGGGGCATCGACGACGACCTGCTGGGGCGGGACCGCCACCATATTCTTGGCAACATAACCTGCACCACCCGCCGCGGCCACCGCCACGCCCAGAATGATCAGTCGGGATGCTGGCATCTGTCCGAACCCTCGCCTTTAGGCAACCACCTAGCCAGGCCGGACTTTGCAGCGGCAATCGTCAAAACAAGGTTAATACAATGCTTACGATCGTGATTAATTCAAGGTTTACATAATCACACGCCCATGCTCCGACAAATGAAAAAGGCGGCCAAGCCGCCTCTTTTCAGGATCGATGCCGGAAGGGCAGAGGAGGTTCGCTACATCAGGTCGCCAACCTTGCCAATGCCCATTCCATCAAGGGCGAATCCGGATAGGTCAGCAGCCCGCCAATGCCGAGTGCGATGCCATAGGGAACGCCATTCATCTCGTCGGCGAAATGGCGCAGGACCGGATTGTGACTGGTGTAGGTCGCCAGCGGCGATTTCCGATAGAGGAGAATGGCGAGCGTCAGCAGGCCACCGATGAACGTCGAAGCCACGAGGTAATTGACAAGGTGAATGTTGAGCCCCATCCAGATGGACGTGGCTGCCAAAAGCTTGGCATCGCCGCCGCCCATGCCGCCGAGCGCAAACAGACCGAAAGTCACGGCCAGCACCAGGCCGCCGGCGGCGAAATGCCAGCCATAAGTTGCCCAGTCCATACCCGTCAGTGGCGCAACCACGGCAAAGACGGCCACAAGCAGCACCGGCACCCGATTGGAGATTGTCATCGACAGCGCGTCGGAGATCGCCGCAAAAAGCATGCAAAACGGAAAGACAACGAAGATCAGTGCGTTGAGCATCGGTCTCTCATGGTTGGAAAGGCAACGATGGCTGCAGGTTAGGCGGCTTGGGTTAAGGATTGGTGAGTTCTGCTCATCCGGGTCAAATCCCGAGAAATGTCAGCGCGCTAAGCGGCGCAGCAAGACCAAAGCCAAACGATCTTCAAAAGACAAAAGGGCCGCCAGCGAGGCGGCCCTTCCAGTCTACCCGTCGAAACAGGATGCTAGATCATTACTTACAAGCAGCGTTCGTCGGATCCTTCACGCAATCCGCGATGGTCGTGAACTTGGCGTTCAGGGCATTGCCGAGCTGACCAGCGCCAACCATGATGGCAAGCGCGATGAGAGCGGCGATCAGACCGTATTCGATAGCGGTCGCGCCGGATTCGTCCTTCGCGAAACGTGCGATGAGATTAGACATTCGAGAGCTCCTACTCCACGTGTTACAGCACTTCCGTCAACTTCTGTGGTGGTTGATCGGATGCTGCCAATCTACGGAGAAGCTCTTTCAATCGGCTTAATAAACAGCCTTACCGATTCCTTTCCCGCTTCGAACAGCTTGCGTGGTTAACCGTAAACTAAACGCTGGACAGTAGCTCGCCTGCCCGTGAAGAGCTGTAATTTCACGGCTATCGGCAGGATGCATTGTTACATTAGCTGGCAGCAGGATTGGTGCGAATACCCCGGCGCCGGTCAAGGGTTTAACCGTTGGTTCACCAATCTCCTTCATGTTTCTTTGAACAAGTTTTGCCGCTGTGGAGCGCCTTGATGACTGCCATGAAATCGTCATTCCTGCTTGTCGCGCTTCTCGCCGTCCCGGCTTTTGTGCTGCCGGCCAAGGCCGGAGCCGGCATCGAAGTGACGATGAATCAGGCCAAGATCGTCAAACTGACACGCCCCGCCGACACCATAGTCGTCGGCAATCCGGCGATTGCCGACGCCTCCGTCCAGGATGCATCGACGATCGTACTGACTGGCAAGGGGTTCGGCGTCACCAATCTGGTTGTCCTCGACCACGATGGCAGCCCGATCGTCGACGAGCAGGTGACCGTGGTGCGCCAGGACGCGTCGTCGGTGCGTATCTACAGGCGCGCCTCGGTACAGACCATGTCCTGCACGCCCTATTGCGAAAGCTCGTACAAGAGCGACTCGGAAAAGTCGTCCGAAGCCGAGATGAGCGCTGGGCAGTAAGCGCCTCAGTTGGCTCGATTGTCTCGGGAAAGCCGCGTCGGTTAGCGGCCGGTTAATGTCGCCTGGTCGAATTTAACGGTCATTCAAACCGGAGCTAAATGGGTTCTTGATAGTGGTGCTGACGGTACCGCATCAGGATCGCAGGAACGGGATATGGGCGACGTTTTGGACGAGGATTCAGAACGCGAGATCTGCAAGGCCAAGGCAGGGCGCGTGACGTTTGCCCCTCATTTCCTTCGTGATCGGCGCGGCAGCACGGCGATAGAATTCGCGATGCTTGCGCTACCGTTTGCGGCTCTCGTCTTCGCCATCCTCGAGAGCTGCGTTTCATTTGCCGGACAGGAGGTGATGGCCAACATCACCGATGATATCGCCCGTCAGTTGCGTACTGGCCAGTTGAGGCAAGCGGATGTGACGGAAGAGAAGCTGAAGGGCTTGGTCTGCGCCAGACTCGAGATCATTGTCGCGAAGGGTTGCCCCGGTTTGCTGGTGGATCTGCGCCCGTTCAAGACCTTTGCCGGGGCAGCCAGTGCGGGTTTCACGATTTCCGGCTCGACCATCACGCTGACGGGCAAGGATCCGGATACAGGCAAGGACCCGGCTTTCGGGACCCCTACAATAGGTCCGGCAGAATCAAAGAACATGCTGCGGGTCTTTTACCCTTGGCCGGTCATGACCGATTTCATGGCTCAATACATGTCGAATATGGATGGCGGCAAGACTCTGCATTACGCGACGACAACGTGGCAAAACGAGCCATTCGACAACTGAAATTGCACGTGTAAGCAAAAGGAAAAGTGCATGTTTCGTGCGGGGGCACATCCGGGGATGTCGGTTAGCTGGAAGAGAGCGGAGCGGTTTTTTTCCGATCGGCGCGGCATAGCGGCCGTCGAGTTTGCCCTCATCGTGCCTGTCTTGCTGATCATGTATTTCATTACGATGGAGGCCTCGCAAGCCATCGAGGCCAGCAAGAAGGTCAGCCGCATCAGCTCCATGGTTGCCGACCTCGTCACGCAGCAAACGTCGGTGGTCAACGCAGATCTCACCGACATCATGAAGATCGGCAACTCCAGCCTTCAGCCTTACAACCGCTCGGTCGCCAATATCTCCATTACGGCAATCGACATCAGAACCGACCCGAACAATCCGATACCGCAAGCAAAGGTGGCGTGGTCCTGGAGCGTGCTGGATGGGAAGACTGGCCGCGACTCCAACCCGACAACTTCCACCACCGTTCCGGCGACGCTCAATGTTGCGGGGACTTTCCTCATTCGTGTCAAAACCACTCTAGCATACCAACCGATCATCTCCTGGTCGGAAGGCTCCGAAAAGCCGCTCGGATTTATCTCGGCCTTCAACGAAGGCAAGATAACGATGAGCGAAACCTACTATCTCAGGCCGCGCCGGACCACGTCGATCCCCTGCAGCGATTGCTGAAGCAGCTCTGGCCCATCCGACCCCGGCTTTATTGCGCGCCGCTGTCGGTGCTGCCCGACACCAGGCGCACGATGGAATCGGCCATCGCATAGTCACTCGCAGCGGCGAGCGTGAACCCTCCCGAATGTTTCGATTCCACGAAATCGTAGACTTCCGGCGACTGCGATCTGAGATTGGTGAGGAAGACGGTCAGTCGGCGTTTGGCTTCGGGGTCGAGATCGCTGCGGACGGCGTGAGGGCCGTATCTGAGCACGCCGGAGGTCCAGATGATCTGGAGCGCGGCTTCTGGAATGCCCGCCGCCTCCAGTCGCGCCGCCGTGCCGTCCGGATCAGCCGGCTGATCGCCAGCAATCGCCGTCCGGTTTTCCGCCGTGGCCCGCTCCCAGCCGAACAAGGCATCGGCCTGGCCATCGACCAGCATCGCTTCTGCGGCGGCAGCCGAGCCGGCATGAGCGAGGAATGGCGCATCCTGGCTGATCTTGATGCCGTCGGCCGCCAGCCCGGCGAGCGGTAGAAGCGAACCGCCGACATTGTCGGAAGGCGCCATGGCGATGCGGTGCGTTTCCAGGGCCGCGAGATCGGAAAGCCTGCCGTCGCGCGTCAAAAGCACGGAGCGGATGCCCGTGGCACCGTCGGCATCGACCGGCGCCACAAGAGGTTCGACGCAGCCGCAGCGCTCCGAGGCGGTGGCGTAGGCGGTCGCCGAATAGACCGCGTACTGAATCCGGCCATTGGCCTGTGCCTCTATCAGCGCCGCATAGTCATGCGCGACGACGAATTCCACCTTCATGCCGAGCGCCCTGCCGTAGGCGTCAGTCAGCATGGCCAGACCCGGAACCGTGTTGCCGGCGCCCGGCTCGGCAACGATGCCGATCCGAAACGTGCCGATCTGGTCGCGCCAGTCGGCGTGCGCGGCGAGCTGCGAGGCCAGCAGCGCTACAGTGGTCGCCAGTGCACTCCAACCCAGGTCAGCCCGTCTCATCGATCCATGCCCCGCACGCCGTTCCTTGAAGCGCATCGCATGTCTCAAGGATGCGTACAGCGCGCCTGCCCGACTTCGCGACCATCGCGTCAGGCCGTTGCCGCCTGGTTTACGATTTGCCAATGCCGCGACGGGACCTTATGTCTGGTCAACCAGACTGGCAATGACGGCACCGATGGCACGCGCTTTCCTCTTCGTTCTCGATTCTTTCGGCATTGGCGGCGCCGCCGATGCCGAACCCTATGGCGACGCCGGCTCGAACACATTCGGACATATCGCGCTGGCCTGCGCGGAAGCCCGCGCCGATCGCGAGGGCCTGCGCGAGGGACCGCTGAAGGTGCCCACCATGGTTTCGCTCGGTCTCGGCCGCGCAGCAGAAACCGCAACCGGCTTCCAATTCGACAGCAAAGCCGCTGTTTCAGCCTCCGCTTTCCACGGCGCCGCGCAGGAGATTTCGAGCGGCAAGGATACGCCGTCGGGTCACTGGGAAATCGCCGGGCTGCCCGTGCGGTTCGACTGGGGCTATTTCCCCGATAAGGTGCCCACCTTCCCTGCCGAACTGACCGAAGCGATGATCCGCGAGGGTAAGGTGCCGGGCATTCTCGGCAACTGCCATGCGCCCGGCACGGAGATCATCGAGCGCTTCGGCGAGGAGCATATCCGCACTGGCCAGCCGATCTGCTACACCTCGGTCGATTCCGTCCTGCAGATAGCAGCGCACGAAGTTCATTTCGGCCTGGAGCGGCTCTACGAGTTCTGCAAGACGGTACGCCGGCTGGTCGATCCGCTGAAGATCGGACGGGTGATCGCACGGCCTTTCCTGGGCGAAACATCGGCCACCTTCGAGCGCACCTACAACCGCCATGACTACGCCGTGCCGCCGCCTGAGCCGACGCTGCTCGACCGCTTGACCGGGCGCGGCAGCCGGGTGATCGCGGTCGGCAAGATCGGCGACATCTTCGCCCATCGCGGTATCTCGGAAGTACGCAAGGCGCCCGGCAACATGGCAATGTTCGACAAGGCGCTGGGTGCGATGGACGATGCCGGCGACGGCGACCTGGTGTTCGCCAATTTCGTCGACTTCGACACCGATTTCGGCCATCGCCGCGACGTCGCCGGCTATGCTGCAGCGCTCGAAGCCTTCGACCGCCGGCTGCCCGAGGCACTGGCAAAGCTGAAGCCGGGCGATCTGCTCATCCTCACCGCCGACCATGGCAACGATCCGACATGGCGAGGCACCGACCACACGCGCGAACGCGTCCCGGTCATCGGCACCGCACCGGGTCTCACGGGCGGCGACATCGGGCTCAGGACCACCTTCGCCGATATCGGCGAGACGGTCGCCGAACACCTCAAGCTGGCGCGCGGCCGCCACGGCGCTTCCTTCCATGCGGCGATAGGCGGCCATGCCTGAACTGCCCGAGGTCGAAACCGTCCGGCGCGGCCTGCAGCCGGTTCTGGAAAGCGCGCGGATCGTACGCGTCGAGGCGCGCCGGCCCGATCTCAGATTTCCGTTTCCGGCGAAATTTGCGCAGCGGCTGACCGGCAAGACGGTCATCGCGCTTGGCCGCCGCGCCAAATATCTCACCATACACCTGGACGATGGCCCGGTGATGATCTGCCATCTCGGCATGTCGGGCTCGTTCCGCATCGAGACCGCCGATGAGAAAGAGACGCCCGGCACGTTCCATCAAGAGCGCTCGAGGAATGCCAAGCACGACCATGTGGTGTTCCATGTCGTGTCGCCTGTCGGCGTCCAGTCTCGCGTGGTCTTCAACGACCCGCGTCGGTTCGGCTTCATGCTGTTTGCGGAAGGCCTGGCCGAGGCGCATCCGATGCTCGCGGGACTGGGCGTCGAGCCGACCGGCAATGCGCTGGAAGGCGCCCTGCTCGCCTCTCTGCTGAAGGGCCGCAGATCGCCGTTGAAGGCGGCGCTGCTCGACCAGAAGCTGATTGCCGGGCTCGGCAATATCTATGTGTCGGAAGCGCTGTGGCGCGCCGGCCTTTCGCCATTGCGCGAGGCAGGCACCATCGCCGGGACCAGCAAGAAGGCCAAGGAACAGAGCGAACGACTGGCCGAGGCAATCCGTTCGGTGATCGCCGATGCGATCGCCGCCGGCGGGTCTTCGCTGCGCGACTATGTGCACACAGACGGGTCGCTGGGCTATTTCCAGCATTCCTTCGCGGTCTACGATCGCGAAGGCGAGCCCTGTCCGACGCCCGGCTGTCGCGGCCACATCGAGCGCATCGTGCAAAGCGGCCGCTCGACCTTTTATTGCCGGACGTGCCAGCGGTAAGCTAGACGGTCCTTCAGTGCCGCAACCAGGAGGCCAGCCCATGAGCTATGAAACCATCATCGTCGAGACGCGCGGCAAGGTCGGCCTGATCACGTTGAACCGGCCTAAGGCGCTCAACGCGCTGAACGCGCAGGTGCTGGCGGATTTGCTGACGGCGGCAAAGGGGTTCGACGCCGATCCCGGCATCGGCGCCATGGTCATCACCGGTTCCGAGAAGGCTTTTGCGGCGGGCGCCGACATCAAGGAAATGCAGGCCGTCACCTACGCGGAGGCCTATGTGCAGGATTTCTTCGTCGGCTGGGAAGAGTTTACCCGTGCGCGCAAGCCGATGATCGCCGCTGTCGCGGGCTATGCGCTGGGCGGCGGCTGCGAACTGGCGATGATGTGCGATTTCATCATTGCCGCCGACACGGCCAAGTTCGGCCAACCCGAAATCACGCTTGGCGTCATTCCCGGCATGGGCGGCTCGCAACGGCTGACCCGCTTTGTCGGCAAGTCGAAGGCCATGGACATGTGCCTGACCGGTCGGATGATGGATGCCGCCGAAGCCGAGCGCAGCGGCCTGGCCTCGCGCGTCGTGCCGGCCGGCGAGTTGATCGAGGAGGCGATGAAGGCCGCGGCCAGGATATCAGAGTTTTCACTGCCATCGGTGATGATGGCCAAGGAGGCAGTCAACCGCGCCTACGAGACGACGCTGGCGGAGGGACTGCGCTTCGAACGCCGGCTGTTCCACTCGCTGTTTGCGCTCGACGACCAGAAGGAAGGGATGGCAGCCTTTGCCGAGAAGCGGAAGCCGAATTTCACCAATCGCTAGAGTGGCGGCGGCGAGGACCAAAAAGAAGCCAAAGCGGCGTTGACGCGCCGGAAAAGCTGAACTATAAGCCGCTCCAACCGAGGCGGCCGTTGGCTGCCCGTTTGTTTTTTGCGCCCTGCGGCATCCCGCATGCGCCCACCAGATCAGAAGAGAGGCATCATGGCCAATACCTCCTCGGCCAAAAAGGCAACGCGCAAGATCGCCCGCCGCGCAGCGATCAACAAGAACCGCCGCTCGCGCGTGCGTACATATGTCCGCCAGGTCGAAGAGGCACTGGCTGCCGGCGACAAGGCAGCCGCGCTGGAAGCCTTCAAGACCGCAGAGCCGGAATTGATGCGCGCCGCGACCAAGGGCGTGATCCATAAGAATACGGCATCGCGCAAGGTGTCGCGTCTGGCTCACCGCCTCAAGGTGCTGTCGGCCTGATTGACCGTTCCTGAACTGTCGTTCTTTCAAACCCGGCCAATCGTGCCGGGTTTTTTCGTTTGCCGGCAAGCACTTAAAAAGAACGGCCGCAAAGCACGCCCGAGCCGCATTCCAGAGTCTGGAATGCTTTGCCGGCACATACACTCCCACTGATATTCCAATCCGCCGAAACGGCCCACGCCAATAAATTTGGCTGTCACAAATTGCTGATATTTTTCAACGACTTGCTGGAAGTGATCCACAGCTTGTTCACATCGCCTGTGGGCGATAGGCAGCAAGTTGGTGTCAAGCGAATTATTTCAGAAAATTTCAAACCGCACAGCCATTTTCATATTCGCGGCAAAAGGGTTTGAATCCCAATGGCTTTGTCAAAATATGCGCTTCCAGCACGGAGCCCGAACCGTTGTTCACTAACCAGATTCCTTAAAAATCCGTTAGAGGTGGCCTTGCCCTATCCACAGCGATTTCGGTAATGTCGGTCTATCGAAAGGGACGGGCCATTAGCCCTTAACCCAGCCTGAATCGGCCAGCTAACAGTGGCAGAATTCATGACGTGGATCAATTCCGCGAACGGGTATGGCTTGCCTTTTCGATACGATAGGGGACTGGCGTAATTGTACATGGCAGCTTGATGGCGCACCGGCGTTTTCGCCGGGTAGCACCGCTTTGCCCGAACATGTCAGACGGACTGGCTTTAAGCAGCCGGGACCCATCCCATTCTGACGAGGCAACGTCATCCGCCGGCGGCGGCGGTGGTGTTGTAGCGAAGATACGGTCGCCGGAAACATGGGTGCAGGAGGCGCACTCCCGGCGGAAAAAAGGTACAAAGGAAAAGGGACGCACAATCATGCAGAGCGGCATCGAGCGGGAGCTTACGGGCGACCTGCCATTTCCCGGAACATTGGTCGGAGCGCACGATATGGCGGCTTCCAGCGACGCGGAACAGAAGTTCGACCGGGTCAAGGCCCAGTTGAAGGCGCGCCTGGGAACCGAGGTCTATTCGAGCTGGTTCGGCCGTATGAAGGTGGCTGAGGCTTCCCGGGGCATTGTACGCATCTCGGTGCCCACGGCCTTCCTGCGCTCGTGGATCAATGGCCATTATCTCGATCTCATCGCCGATCTGTGGAAGCACGAGGATCCCGAAATCCTCAAGATCGAGATGGTCGTGCGCACCGCGACCCGTCCTGCCCGCAATGGCGTCGTCGAACCCGAGGCCGTGCCGGCGCGCAAGATGACCAAGCATACGCAGACCGCATTGGCGGCCGGCACGGTCGGCCCCGGCAGGGTGGAGCGGGCGCCCGCCCCTCGTCCCGGCACGCCGATCGAGAGCGAATTCCGGCACAATGTGCTGGGGTCGCCGCTCGACCCGCGCTACACGTTCGGCTCCTTCATCGAAGGCCCGTCGAACCGGGTGGCTTTCGCCGCAGCCAAAGCCGTGGCGGAATCGCAGTCGAGCGCGGTGCGCTTCAACCCGCTGTTCCTTCATGCGACCGTCGGGCTCGGCAAGACGCACCTTTTGCAGGCGATTGCGGCCGAATCCCTGAAACAGAACCCGAAATCGCGCGTCGTCTATCTGACGGCCGAATATTTCATGTGGCGCTTCGCCACCGCGATCCGCGACAACAATGCGCTGACGCTGAAGGAACAGCTGCGCGACATCGACCTCTTGATCATCGACGACATGCAGTTCCTGCAGGGCAAGTCGATCCAGCACGAATTCTGCCATCTCATCAACATGCTGCTCGACAGCGCCAAGCAAGTGGTGGTTGCCGCTGACAGGCCGCCGTCGGAACTGGAATCGCTGGAACCGCGGGTGCGCTCGCGCCTCAATGGCGGTGTCGCGCTGGAAATGTCGGCGCCGGACTTCGCCATGCGCATAGGCATGCTCAAACTTCGGCTTGCCACCGCCAAGGTTGACGATGCATCGCTCAATATTTCGGAGGAGATCCTCAACCATGTCGCCCGCACGGTGACCGGCAGCGGTCGTGAGCTGGAGGGCGCGTTCAACCAACTGCTGTTTCGTCAGTCGTTCGAGCCGGCGATCACCATCGACCGCATCGACGAGATCCTGGGGCACATCTATCGCTCTGGCGAGCCGAAGCGGGTGCGCATCGAGGACATCCAGCGCATCGTGGCGCGCCACTACAATGTGTCGAAGACCGAGTTGCTGTCCAACCGGCGCACGCGCACCATCGTGAAGCCCAGGCAGGTCGCCATGTACCTGTCGAAGGTATTGACGCCGCGCTCGCTGCCGGAGATCGGCCGGCGGTTCGGCGGGCGCGACCACACCACGGTGCTGCATGCGGTGCGCAAGATCGAGGACCTTTCCGGCGTCGACAACACGCTGGCGCAGGAACTGGAACTGTTGCGCAGGCTGATCAACGACCAAGCCTGATCGGCGCGGCAAACGGTCGTCGCGCTTTAAATTTTCTTGTTTTGATGCATGTCGTTGTCCCAAAACCGCTGCGCAGTTTTCGGCGACATGCATCGGTTGCCGGCCAACGTCCGCTTTATCCCCAGAAAGCCCGCTTAACCGGCGCGAACCGGTGGCCCGGACTTGCGTTTGCTGGCTTTTTCCTGTCAGTTTGCATAGATTCTGAGCCTGTTCAGACCTTTCGCGGGGCGCCGCCCACTGGTGACCCGTCCATTCATTCAAGCGAGCCTGTTTCGTCATGCGTGTTATCCTGGAACGGTCCAATCTCCTGAAGTCGCTCAACCACGTTCATCGCGTGGTCGAGCGGCGCAATACCATACCGATCCTGTCGAACGTGCTGCTCAGCGCCGAGGGCGCCAGCCTTGAAATGAAAGCCACCGACCTCGACCTCGAAGTGACCGAAGCGACGCCGGCAAAGGTCGAGCGCGGCGGGGCGACGACGGTTCCGGCGCACCTGCTCTACGACATCGTGCGCAAGCTGGCCGACGGCGCCGAAGTGATGCTGAAGACCGACGAGGACGGCAACGCCATGACGGTAACGTCGGGCCGCTCGAGCTTTCGCCTGCAATGCCTGCCGCAGTCCGATTTCCCGGAGCTTTCGGCGGGATCCTTCTCACACATCTTCCGGCTCGATTCCGTCGCCCTGAGAGGCCTTATCGAAAAGACCCAGTTCGCCATCTCCACCGAAGAGACGCGCTACTATCTCAACGGCATCTACCTGCACACGCATGAAACTGGCGGCAAGCTGAAGCTGCGTTCGGTGGCGACCGACGGCCACCGCCTGGCGCGCGCCGAGATCGACGCTCCGGCCGGGTCCGAAGGCATGCCGGGCATCATCATTCCGCGCAAGACGGTCAGCGAATTGCAGAAGCTGGTCGACGATCCCGATGTCGCGGTGACCACCGAATTGTCCGACACCAAGATCCGCTTCACCATCGGCAGCGTGGTTCTGACCTCGAAGCTGATCGACGGCACTTTCCCGGACTACCAGCGCGTCATTCCGACCGGCAACGACAAGAAGCTGATCATCGACCGCCAGAGCTTCGCCGCCGCCGTCGATCGCGTCTCGACCATTTCCTCCGAGCGCGGCCGCGCGGTGAAGCTTTCGATCACCGAAGGCCAGGTGACGCTTGCCGTCAACAATCCGGATTCGGGCAGCGCCACCGAGGAACTGGCCGCTGATTACTCCTCAGACCCGATCGAGATCGGCTTCAACGCCAAATATCTGCTCGACGTCGCTGCTCAACTGACCGGCACGGAAGCCAAGTTCATGCTGGCCGATGCCGGTTCGCCGACGCTGATCCACGACATGGCCGATGAGACCGCGCTCTACGTGCTGATGCCGATGCGGGTGTAGCAGCCGCACTGCGGCACACTGCAGCATAATTGATTGCGGCGACTTCTACAGGCGGATAGCGGTTGCCGGAACAAAGTCACATAAGGAAGCTAACACTTACGAATTTCCGCAACTATGCGGCGCTGTCGATCGGCTTTTCCCCCGGCCCTGTGGTGTTTTCCGGCGACAATGGCGCCGGCAAGACCAATCTTCTGGAAGCCATCTCCCTGCTGACGCCGGGCCGCGGCCTGCGCCGTGCGCCCTATGTCGACGTGGCCCGCGAAGGCGGCGATGGCGGCTTTGCGCTCCACGCAAGGCTCGACGGGCCGGAGGGACAGGTCGAGATCGGCACCGGCATCACCGGGGGTGAAGCGGCCGGCGAGGGCGGTCGCAAGGTGCGCATCAATGGCGCGCCGGCACGGTCGGCAGACGCCATGCTGGAATGGCTGCGCGTCGTCTGGCTGACGCCGGCCATGGACGGCCTGTTCCCCGGACCTGCCGCCGACCGGCGGCGCTTTCTCGACCGGCTGGTTTTGGCTGTCGATCCCGGCCACGGCCAGCGTGCGCTCGATTACGAGAAGGCGATGCGCGGACGTAACCGCTTGCTTACGGAAGGCTCGCGCGACGGCGCCTGGTTCGACGCCATCGAGATGCAGATGGCCGAAACCGGCGTGGCGATCGCGGCTGCGCGCGCCGAACTGGTACGCCTGCTTACCGCCATGATCGACAGGCTGCCTTCCAGCGGGCCGTTTCCGCAGGCCGACATCAGCCTCTCCGGCGACCTTGAAAGCGACGTCGCCACAGCACCCGCCGTGGATGTCGAGGAACGCTATCGCGCCGCCCTTGCCGACGGCCGCGAGCGCGACCGCGCCGCCGGACGCACGTTCGATGGCCCGCACCGTTCGGATCTGCTGGTGCGCCACCGCCCCAAGGCGATGCCGGCCGAACTCTGCTCGACCGGAGAGCAGAAGGCGCTGCTGGTCGGCATCGTGTTGTCGCACGCAAGGCTGACCGGCGAGATGTCGGGGATGACGCCGATCCTGTTGCTCGACGAGATTGCCGCGCATCTCGATGCCGGCCGGCGCGCCGCGCTGTTCTCGATCCTGGAAGAGCTGAGCTGCCAGGCCTTCATGACCGGAACCGACGCCGCGCTGTTTTCCAGCCTGAGGGGACGCGCGCAGTTCCTCAACGTCGACCACGGCACGGTTGGGCCAACCGAAGAGACCTGACAAGCTTTTTGCTCCGCTATATGGTCCGGCAATGACCCCTGCCGCCCTCACCGACGAAGAGCTCGAACGCTATGCCCGCCACATCGTGCTGCCCGAGATCGGCGGCGCCGGCCAGCAGAGGCTGAAGCGGGCGCGGGTACTGGTGATCGGCGCCGGCGGCCTCGGCGCGCCGGTGCTGGAATATCTCGCTGCCGCCGGCGTCGGCACGCTTGGAATCGTCGACGACGATATTGTCTCGCTGTCCAATCTGCAGCGGCAAGTGATCCACGCCACCCATACGGTCGGCACGGCGAAGACCGAGAGCGCCAAAGCAGCGATCGCCCGGATCAATCCCCATGTCGCGGTGGAATTGCACGATTTCAGGCTGACGGCCGACAATGCTGCCGTTCTCGTCGCGCGCTACGACGTGGTCGTCGACGGCTCCGACAATTTCGAGACGCGCTATGTGGTGGCGGATGCCTGCGCGGCGGAAAAGCGGCCGCTCGTGCATGCCGCCGTCGGCCGCTTCGACGGCTCGGTGACGGTGTTGATGCCGTTCGGGACCGGCGCCGACGGCAGACCGAACCCTGGATATCGCGACCTCTTTCCTGAAGCGCCGCCGGAAGGACTGGTGCCGTCCTGCGCGGTGGCCGGGGTCGTCGGTGCGCTGACCGGCGTCATCGGCACCTTGCAGGCAATGGAAGCCATCAAGCTGATCACCGGTATCGGCGAACCACTGGTCGGCCGGCTGCTGCTCTACGATGCGCTGTCGGCGCGCTTCGACACGATCCGCTACAAGAGAAGCTGACCGCATGGATCAGCCTGCCAGTGTTTTGGTCACGCAGTTCGCCCCCGGCTTCGACCGCTGGGACGAACTGCTCAGCCTGATCATGCGCGCCTTTGCACCGATGGACGGCGTCATCGACCCGCCCTCCTCTGCGCATCTGCTGTGCGTCGAAAGCCTGAGGGACAAGGCTGGGCGGGAAACGGTGTTCGTGGCTCTGCAGGGCGGCCAGATCGCAGGCTGCGTTTTTGCGCTGGAGAGACCCGATGATTTCTATATCGGCAAGTTCGCCGTCGAACTCGGGCTTCAGGGCCAAGGCATCGGCAGACGATTGATGCAGGCTGTCGAGGACCTTGCCCGCAACCGCAACAAACCCGCCATCGAACTGCAGACGCGGGTCGAGCTCACGGCAAATCACGCAACCTTTGCGCGTCTCGGCTTCCGCGAAACCGCGCGCACGGCGCATGACGGTTATGACCGGCCGACCTCGATCACCATGCGCAAGGAGTTCGCGTGAGCCTCGCCCTCAGCGCACAGGAGCAGACAATCGCCTCCGGCCATGACGGGGCGGCGATGGCGATGCGCATCGTTGCCGAAAGCGCTGCGCTGCTCGGCGCGCCGCGACTGATCCCGATCGCCTCGACGCATATAGACGGCGCGCTCTATCACGGCGATTCCGGCACGCTGTTTGCCGAAAGGCTGGTCGATGGCGGCGCCAGGGTCGCGGTGCGCTCGACGCTCAATGTCGGCGCGCTCGACCTGATGGGCTGCTCGCGCGTGCGCCTCGAAGAGCCGGCGCGCGGCATGGCGCGACGAATGATGGAGGCCTACCGCAAACTGGGCTGCGAGCAGAGCTGGACCTGCGCGCCCTATCAGGCCGGCCACAGGCCAGCGCTTGGCAGCGATGTCGCCTGGGGTGAATCCAACGCGGTGGTGTTCTGCAATTCGGTGCTGGGGGCACGCACCAACCGCTATGGCGACTTCCTCGACATCGCCTGCGCCATATCGGGCCGCGCGCCGGATTACGGCCTGCATCGCCCCGAGAACCGGCAGGCACGGCTGGTGTTCGATGTGTCCGGCCTCTCCGCCTCGTTCCTTGGTTCGGAGATCGCCTGGCCGGTGCTGGGCAACCTCTACGGCCGTGAGGTCGGCAACGCGGTCGGCGTCGTCACCGGCATATCCAGCCATCCCGGCGAGGATGCGCTGAAGGCCTTCGGCGCGGCGGCGGCATCGTCGGGCGCCGTCGGCCTGTTCCATATCGCTGGGGTAACGCCAGAAGCGCCCGACGCCGAGACCATCCTGGTGGGCGGCAGGCCGGAAACGATGATCCGCGTAACGCCGGAGATGGCCATGAAGGCCCGCGCCGGCCTGTCCACCGCAGCCACGCAGACCGCCATCGATGCCGTGGCGATCGGCAGTCCGCATCTGTCTTTGGCCGAATTCGATGCACTTGAGCGGCTGATTGGCGGGCGGCGGCTCAGCGTGCCGATTTACGCCTGCACCGGCCGCCACGTGCTCACCAGGCTGGAGCAGAACGGCAAGCGCAAGATGCTCGAAGCCAGCGGCGTCATCATCGTCGCCGACACCTGCGTGGTGGTGACGCCGATCCTGCCGAATCTGGCCGGCGGCGTGCTGATGACCAATTCGGGAAAATTCGCGCACTACGCGCCGGGCAATACCGGTTACGCCGTGCTTTACGGCTCGCTGGCCGACTGCGTGGAAAGCGCGGTTGCCGGTAAGCCCAGGTTTACGGATATCGCCGCATGAGCGCCGTCGCTGAAATCCTGGTGCCGGGCAGCGGAGGCGAAGGGCTGGCCTTGGTGCTGATGGCGCCGATCAGCTTCTGGGGCGGCGTCGATCCGAAGAGCGGCCGCATCGCCGATGTCCGTCACCCGCAGCATGGCGAGACCATTTCCGGGCGTGTGCTGTTCCTGCCCGGCACGATCGGCTCGTCCTCAGCGTCAGCCGTGCTGATGGAACTCGTCCACAATGGCCATGCGCCGACGGCACTCGTGCTGCACGAGCCGGACGCGATCCTGCTGCTTGGCTTGATTGTGGCCAGGGAAATGGGCTGGCCGACGCCGGTAGCGCTCAGGCTCAGGCGCGACGCTTTTGAGGCCTATCGCGGCAAGCGTGTGAGTGTCGCGGCGGATGGCGCCCTCACAACCGCATCCTGAACGCGGCCCGCTTCAAGTCCGTAGCGGCAGCACGCGGTCCGGCGGCCGGTGGCCGTCGAAGAAGGCGCGGATGTTGATGATCACCTTCTCGCCCATGTCGATGCGGCCCTCGATCGTCGCAGAACCCATATGCGGCAAAAGCACGACTTTGTTCTTGGCGGCAAGCTTCAGCAGTTTCGAGTTCAGCGCCGGTTCGTGCTCGTAGACGTCGAGGCCGGCGCCGGCGATCTTGCCGTCCTGGATCAGCTTGACCAGCGCTTCCTCGTCGATGATGTCGCCGCGCGCGGTGTTGACCACATAGGCGGTGGGCTGAAGCAGAGCTAGGCGCCGCGCCGAAAGCAGATGAAAGGTCGCCGGCGTCGACGGGCAGTTGATCGAGATGATGTCCATGCGGGCAAGCATCTGGTCGAGGCTTTCCCAATAGGTCGCCTCCAGCCCTTCCTCGACCGCCGGCAGCACGCGATGGCGGTTATGGTAGTGGATCGACAGGCCGAAAGCCTTGGCGCGCCTCGCAACCGCAGTGCCGATGCGGCCCATGCCGACGATACCGAGGCGCTTGCCCCAGATGCGCCGGCCGAGCATCCAGGTCGGCGACCAACCGGCCCATTTCTTGTCGCTGGTGAGCACATTGGCGCCTTCGGCCAGCCGCCGCGGCCCGGCCAGCATCAGCGCCATGGTCATGTCGGCCGTATCTTCGGTCAGCACGTTCGGCGTGTTGGTGACGGTAATGCCTTTCTTGGCCGCCGCCGCCACATCGATCTTGTCGACGCCATTGCCGAAATTGGCGATCAGCTTGAGATTGTCGCCGGCCTGGGCAATCAGCGCCGCATCGATCTGGTCGGTGATGGTCGGCACCAGCACATCGGCTTCCTTGATCGCCGCGACCAGCTCCGGCTGCGTCATCGGGCGGTCCTCGACATTCAGCCTGGCGTCGAAGAGTTCGCGCATGCGGGTCTCGACCGGATCGGGCAGCTTGCGCGTGATGACGACGAGAGGCCGTTTTTTGCCTGCCATTGTTTCCTCGAACCCGATCTCGTTGAGACCTCTTTAACCAAGACAGGCGAAACTGAATACCGGTCGCGGTGCCTGCCACTCCTGTAACAAGCGGTGCCGCCGAAGACAAAGAAAAAGGGGCGCCCGGGCCAAAGGGCACGCGCCGAAAGGAATGAAAGTGTCTGGTTTCGCGTCGCTTCGCCTGATCCTCAGCGCAGCGCTTCTCGGCGCTCTCCTGCATTTCCCGCAAGCCGCGGCGCAAGGTGCCGCCGCACCTGTGCAGACGGTCACGCTCGGGCCGAGCGGCCTGCCGCTGCCGCGTTTCGTCAGCCTGAAATCGGCTCGCGTCAACTCGCGCGTTGGGCCCGGCGCCAACTATTCCGTCGACTGGATGTACACAAAGGCCGGCCTGCCTATGGAGATCATCCAGGAATTCGATACCTGGCGGCGCGTGCGCGATGCCGATGGCTCGGAGGGTTGGATCAACCAGTCGCTGCTGTCGGGCCGCCGGACCGCGATCGTCGCCCCCTGGCAGCGCACCAAGGGGGGCCGAATCAATCTGCTCGACGATGCCGACAAGGACGCCAGCGTCATCGCCATCATCGAGCCGGGCGTTACGGGCACGATCAAAACCTGCGATGGCCAGTGGTGCGAAATGACCTTCGACGGCCACACCGGCTGGATCGCCCAGTCGCAGGTGTGGGGCGCCTATCCCGGCGAGCACGTCAAGAATTGAGATTGCTGGAGGCCTAACGGCCGATACGGCCGAGATGGGTGTCCCGAAAACCGGCCGACAGTTTGAGACCGTAGCCGAGCGCGCGGTCGACGGCGATGTGGATGATCCAGATCAGACCAATCGCGGTCGCCGTCGAATTGGCCAGAACATATCCGGCGAGCGCCAGCAACAGCGGGACGATCAATATGTGCAAGGCATTGTAAGCGACAGCGCCGATCCGTGCCCCGGCGAGATAGCCCAGCATCGACAGGTCTGGCGCCAGGATAAGCAGGGCGAACAGCCACCAGGAAACGCCTGACGCGGCATAGGCGACTATAGCCACGACCGCGACCGCAACCCATTCGAGCCGGATTGCAAAATCGACAGGTTTCACGGGTTGGGGCTTAAACGCTGCGCTTCGGGCGCAGCCTCACCACGATGTCGACATTGGCGATCTCCATGCCTGCGGGTGGCTCCGGCAGGTTGGAGACGGTCACCGGACCGCTTTCTATATCGAAGATCCTGTTTTCGCCTTCGATGTAAAAATGATGGTGATCGGAGGTGTTGGTGTCGAAATAGGTCTTGGACCCCTCGACCGCCAGGATGCGCAGCAGGCCGGCCTGGGTGAACTGGTGAAGCGCGTTGTAGACGGTGGCGAGCGAGACCGGCACGCCGGCGGCGACCGCCTCTTCATGCAGTTCCTCGGCCGAAAGGTGGCGGTCGCCCTTGGCAAACAGCAGATCGGCCAGCGCAATGCGTTGGCGTGTCGGCCTGAGGCCGGCTTCGCGAACCCGCTTGTCCACAGCGACATTTTCCTTCCGGCAGCCCAGATCCATCTATCCGTCCAAGCCCACAGTTCTGCCTCAAGACACGCCCAGAGTGGCGAAAAAACGTCATCAACCGAAACTGGATACCTCCCGACATATATTCTGTTGGCGGAATACGATCAATAGAGCGACGTGCGTCCAGTTGGACGCACTAAGTGCGCTCTATCGCTTTTTTGGCGTCGCATCGTGCTTTCCGGAATCGAGATCGATTTCGGGCCGATGCGAGAGCGCGCATTGACCCGGGCAGACGGGCGGGTTAAGCGCAAACGCCGGTTTCCGGACCGAAAGGGATTGTGTTAGGAAACCAACGACAAGGGCGCCCCACCGCCCGGGACATTATGGGGACGAGACATATGGCGGGTTCGAAATCCAGCTACGGTTATGAGGAATTGCTTGCCTGCGCCCGCGGCGAGCTGTTTGGGCCTGGCAACGCCCAGCTGCCCTATCCGCCGATGCTGATGTTCGACCGCATCACCGAGATCAGCGAGACCGGCGGCGCCCACGACAAGGGCTTCATCCGCGCCGAATTCGACATCAAGCCGGACCTGTGGTTTTTCGCCTGCCATTTCATCGGCAATCCGATCATGCCGGGGTGCCTGGGCCTCGACGCCATGTGGCAATTGACGGGTTTCTACCTCGGCTGGCTCGGCGAGCCGGGCAAGGGCATGGCGCTGTCGACCGGCGAAGTGAAGTTCAAGGGGATGGTGACGCCTTCGGTCAAGAAAGTGGAATACGGCATCGATTTCAAGCGCGTCATGCGCGGACGCCTGGTTCTCGGCATCGCCGATGGCTGGCTTAAAGCCGACGGCGAACCCATATACGCGGCGACAGACCTCAAAGTGGGGCTGTCCAAGCAATCGGCCGCCTGACCGGCGCCACTGCAGCAGGGCGTTCCCGGACGCGCAACGACGCTGCGGCATTTTTGTTTTGCGTATGATCGCCGGCGAAAACCGACTAGGGTTTCGGGATCATCCGCTGGAAGGAGTTGCGAATGAGAAGGGTCGTCGTCACAGGCCTCGGCATCGTATCGTCGATCGGCAACAACGCCAACGAGGTGCAATCCTCGCTCCATGATGCCAAATCAGGCATCAGCTTCTCAGATTCCTTCGCCGAACACGGCTTCCGCTGCCAGGTCTGGGGTGCGCCGACGCTCGACCCGACCCCTATGATCGACCGGCGCGCCATGCGCTTCCTGAGCCAGGGCGCGGCCTGGAACCATGTCGCGATGGACCAGGCGATCGCCGACGCCGGGCTTGGCGAAAGCGACATCACCAATGAGCGCACCGGCATCGTCATGGGCTCGGGTGGCCCCTCGACCCGCACCATCGTCGAGGCGGCCGAGACCACGCTCAAGAACAACAGCCCCAAGCGCATCGGTCCGTTCGCGGTGCCGAAGGCGATGTCGTCGACCGCGTCGGCGACGCTCGCCACCTGGTTCAAGATCCACGGCGTCAACTATTCGATCTCGTCGGCCTGCTCGACCTCGGCGCATTGCATCGGCAACGCCTACGAACTGATCCAGTGGGGCAAGCAGGATGTGATGTTTGCCGGCGGCCATGAGGACCTCGACTGGACGATGTCGGACCTGTTCGATGCCATGGGGGCGATGTCGTCGAAGTATAACGACAAGGCGTCAACAGCGTCACGCGCGTATGACGCCACCCGCGATGGCTTCGTCATCGCGGGTGGCGCGGGCGTCCTCATCCTGGAGGAGCTCGAACACGCCAAGGCGCGCGGGGCCAAGATCTACGCTGAGATCGTCGGCTATGGCGCGACGTCGGACGGTTACGACATGGTGGCGCCGTCGGGCGAAGGCGCGGTGCGCTGCATGCGCCAGGCTCTGGCGACGGTGTCCACGCCGGTCGACTACATCAACACCCACGGCACCTCGACGCCGGTCGGCGATTCCCGGGAAATGGGCGCCATCCGAGAGGTGTTCGGCGACAAGATGCCGTTCATCACCTCGACCAAGTCGCTGACCGGCCATTCGCTGGGTGCCGCCGGCGTCCAGGAATCGATCTACTCGATCCTGATGATGCAAGGCGGCTTCATCGGCGAGAGCGCCCATATCGAAAACCTCGATCCCGAATTCGAGGGCATGCCGATCGTGCGCAAGCGCATCGACGACGCCAGGATCGACACGGTTTTGTCCAACTCGTTCGGCTTCGGTGGCACCAACGCAACGCTGATTTTCCAGCGCTATTCCGCATAAGGCCAGCGTTTTTTTGTAGGGGGATTGCCGGCCATGGACGGACTGATGAAGGGCAAGCGCGGGCTTGTCATGGGCGTCGCCAACGATCATTCGATCGCCTGGGGCATCGCCAGGAAATTGTCCGAACACGGAGCGGAGCTTGCCTTCACCTATCAGGGCGACGCATTCGGGCGCCGCGTCAAGCCGCTTGCCGAGAAGCTTGGGGCGTCTCTGGTGGTGCCGTGCGACGTCGAGGACAGCGCATCGGTCGCCGCCACCTTCGAGACGCTCGGCAAGGAATGGGGCGGGCTCGACTTCGTCGTCCACGCCATCGGCTTTTCCGACAAGAACGAGCTCAAGGGGCTCTACGCCGACACCAGCCGCGACAATTTCGTCCGCACCATGGTCATCTCCTGCTACTCCTTCACCGAGGTCGCCCGCCATGCCGCCCCGCTGATGAGCGAAGGCGGCGCGATGATCACGCTGACCTATGCCGGTTCTGTCCGCGTCATGCCGAACTACAACGTCATGGGCGTCGCCAAGGCCGGACTGGAAGCCAGCGTGCGCTATCTCGCCAACGACTATGGCCCGCGCGGCATCCGGGTGAACGGCATATCGGCGGGACCGGTGCGTACTTTGGCCGGCGCCGGAATCTCGGACGCCCGCCACATGTACTCCTACCAGCAGCGCAACTCGCCGCTGCGC
This sequence comes from Mesorhizobium sp. P160219, assembly GCF_057786095.1. Lineage (NCBI taxonomy): Bacteria > Pseudomonadati > Pseudomonadota > Alphaproteobacteria > Hyphomicrobiales > Phyllobacteriaceae > Mesorhizobium > Mesorhizobium sp. P160219. Next base: position 1,572,104 of record NZ_JBYNWG010000001.1, on the reverse strand, counting down.
CGCACGGTGACCATCGACGAGGTCGGCGGCTCGGCGCTCTATCTTTTGTCCGACCTCTCGTCAGGCGTCACCGGCGAAATCCATTATGTGGATTCCGGCTATCACATCGTGTCGATGCCAACCCTGGATGAGTTGAAGCAGACCGACAGCGTACGCGATTAATTCACCAGTAAAATTAGATGCATGGGCGGAAACTCATTTTAAGGAGATATCCGCTAGAAGTCCTATGGGCTTGGGCTCTGCGCGTTCTTGCTGGGCGCAAAGGATGCTTTAGCCTTTATGAATTTGCGCTTGATATTTCCCGAAGTCGAGTTGATTTCGGGATCATGCGACAGGGACTGAGCAATGCCTGCTGTCAGCAACCCGAAGCGAACACCTGTGTTCCGGCTGCTCACCGTCGCCAGTTCGGGCCTTGGCAGTTTCATCCTTGGGCTTTGGGGCCTCCGGCATGGTTTCGGGGACGGCTTTGCCGGCATGCAGGCGGAAACCATGATCGGCATCGCGTCGGCGCTATGCGCGCTGGCCGCCGCCGGTGCTGCCTTGTCCTTCTTCGCCGGCGTCGATGAATCGGTGGACTACGTTTTCAACGAAACCCATTTCGACAAGCTGACCGGGCTTTTTGCGCGGCCGGCGATGGTCGGCAGGATTGCCGACGCGGCGTCCGCGACGATCAGGACCGGTGAGCCGGTGTTCCTCATCGACATCGACATCGACCGCTTCAAGCAGATCAACGACGCCATCGGCTACAGCCATGGCGACGAACTGATCCGCGGCTTCACCAAGCGGTTGAAGGCCTGCATGCCCGAAGGCGCGGTGATGGGGCGCATCGGCGCCGGCGAGTTCGCTATCCTTGTCTGGGAACACCAACTCCAAAGGTCCATGGAAAGCACCGTCGAAACCATGATCGAGGAGATGCTGAAGCCGTACCAGCTCGATTCCCACCTGCAGTCGGTCGGCCTGTCGGTCGGCATCGTGGCGATGCCAAAGGATGGCGTCGATCCGGTCCTCATCCTGCGCCGCTCCAACCTGGCGCTGCAGAATGCCCGCGCCGGCGGCGTGGGCAACTGGTCGGTCTTCCATTCCGACATGGGCCAGGTCGCCGACTACCGCCACTGGATCGAATCCGAACTGCACATCGCCTTCGACCGTGGCGATTTCGACCTTCACTACCAGCCGCAGCTCGACCTGCCGACCGGCCGTGTCGTCGGCTACGAGGCGCTGATCCGCTGGAAGCACCCGGAACGCGGCATGATCCCGCCGATGGAATTCATTCCGATCGCCGAAGAGACCGGCATGATCCACCCGATCGGCAATTGGGTGCTGAACAAGGCCTGCAGCGATGCCCGTCATTTGCCCGAGGACTGCTTCGTTGCCGTCAACATCTCGCCGGTCCAGTTCAGGACCAAGGATTTCGTCGGTATCGTGCGCGACACGATGGCCAGCACCGGCATCAAGCCGTCGCGGCTGGAGCTCGAAGTGACCGAGACGGCGATGATGCAGGACCGCGACCGCGCCGCCATCATCCTGCAGCAGCTTGCCGACATGGGCATTTCGGTGGCCGTCGACGATTTCGGCACCGGCTATTCCAATCTCAGCTACCTGATCGACTTCGCCTTCGGCAAGCTGAAGATCGACCGCTCCTTCGTCAGCCGCATCGACACCGATTCCAATTCGGGCGCCGTCGTCTCTACCATCGTCGGCCTGTCGCGGGCGCTCGGCGTCGGCATCATCGCCGAAGGCGTCGAGACCGAGAACCAGGCGACGCTTTTGCGAGCAGCTGGTTGCGAGATGGTGCAGGGCTATCTGTTCGGCAGGCCGGCGCCGCTCAAGATCAAGCCTGGCGATATCAGACCGACCATTCCCGTCCACGAGCCGGCGCGCATCGTCAGCATGCATTGAGGCGACCGGCACCGTCCTATCGGCGCGCGGAGAAAACCTTGAACATGCCGTCGCGGGCGAGTTCGGCATGGCTGGAGAAGACAGCCTTCAGAACCGGTTCGTAAGGCAGCTGACGGTTCGCCACCATGAACAGCCGCCCGCCCGGCTTCAGCGCCTTGCCCGCCGCCTGGATCATGCCGGCGCCGATTTCCGGCTCGGCCGCCCGGCTGCGATGGAAGGGCGGGTTCATGACGATGGCATCATAGCGCCGCTCGACCGGCTCGCTCAGCAGATCGGTCCAGAAGAAGCCGGGCTCGAAGCCTGTCTGGCCGATATTGCCCTTGGCCGCCTCAAGCGCGTCGAAATCCGCTTCGTAAAGGTCGAGCCCCGTTATACCGGATGAACGTGCCGCGACCTCGGCGGCGACATAACCCCAGCCGGCGCAGAAATCAGCAATGTTGCCGCGCAGGTCTTTGGGCAGGTTGTCGACCAGAAGTTTCGAGCCGACGTCGATCCGGTCGAAGGAGAACATGCCAGGCGCGGTACGGAAGCGGTCCTCTACGACCAAGGCGGGATTGGCGACGCGCAGTTTTTCCGCAGGCGCCAGATCGGCCGGACGGCGAAGCCAGAAGGCGATGCCGTGATATTTCGGCAGATGCCCTTCGATGGGAACAAGCTCGTCGATGCGCTTGCGCAGGCTGGCGATGCCTTCGTCCTTACCGCCGGCGACAATGATCAGACCGCCCGGCGTGACGCGTTCGATCGCCTCGGCAATACGCATCTCGTTTAGCCCACGATGGCGGCCGGCAAGCACGAGCGCTGCATCGAATGCATCGCCTTCCGCGCGCGGCGTTACCTTGTGACCGGCACGCTCCAGCGCTCGGAGATGCGGCCGGAAACCCTGTGCAAGATGGAGCTCTGCCTCGAAGCCTTCCGGCAAGCGGAAGCCGGGCTCCGCACCCAGGAACAACACACGCTCGCCCTTTTGCGGCAGAGGGAACCCCTCGGCCTCGAAGGGATGGAACAGTGTCTTCAGCGGCTCAGCGGCCATTCTTCGATTCTCATGTCGTAGACGGGTATTAAACGAAAACGGGCGCGACATAAGCCGCGCCCGTTCAACTCTATTGTCAGACCACTCAGGCGGCGTTTTCTTCGCCTTCGGCCTTCTTGTCGCGGGCGATTTCCTTGCCGGTGGCCTGGTCGACGACCTTCATCGACAGGCGGACCTTGCCGCGCTCGTCGAAGCCCATCAGCTTGACCCAGACCTTGTCGCCTTCCTTGACGACGTCCGAGGTCTTGGCGACCCGGTCGTTGGCAAGCTGCGAGATGTGGACGAGGCCGTCACGCGGACCGAAGAAGTTGACGAAAGCCCCGAAGTCGGCGGTCTTGACGACCGTGCCTTCGTAGATTTCGCCGACTTCCGGCTCGGCGACGATGGTATGGATCCACTTCTTGGCCGCCTCGATCTCCTTGGCGTTCGACGAAGCGATCTTGACCGTGCCGTCGTCCTCGATGTTGATCTTTGCGCCGGTCTTCTCGACGATCTCACGGATAACCTTGCCGCCGGAGCCGATCACGTCGCGGATCTTGTCGGTCGGGATGTGCATAACCTCGATGCGCGGTGCGAACTCACCGAGTTCGGGGCGGGCGCCGGTCAGAGCATGCGCCATCTCGCTGAGGATATGCTGGCGGCCGTCCTTGGCCTGGTCCAGCGCGATCTTCATGATCTCCTCGGTGATGCCCTCGATCTTGATGTCCATCTGCAGCGAGGTGATGCCGCCTTCGGTACCGGCAACCTTGAAGTCCATGTCGCCGAGGTGATCTTCGTCACCCAGGATGTCGGACAGAACCGCGAAGCGCTCGCCTTCCTTGATCAGGCCCATCGCGATACCAGCAACCGGCTTGGCCAGCGGAACGCCGGCATCCATCAGCGCCAGCGATGTGCCGCAGACGGTGGCCATCGACGACGAACCGTTGGACTCGGTGATCTCCGAGACGACGCGCAGCGTGTAGGGGAACTGGTCCGCGCTCGGCAGCATCGGACGGATAGCGCGCCAGGCGAGCTTGCCGTGGCCGATTTCGCGGCGGCCCGGCGAACCCATGCGGCCGGTCTCGCCGACGGAGTAGGGAGGGAAGTTGTAGTGAAGGAGGAACTTCTCCTTGTACATGCCGGTCAGCGAATCGACATACTGCTCGTCCTCGCCGGTACCCAGCGTGGCAACGACCAGCGCCTGGGTCTCGCCGCGGGTGAACAGCGCCGAACCGTGCGTGCGCGGCAGGACGCCGACTTCCGAGACGATCTTGCGGACAGTCTTGAGGTCACGGCCATCGATGCGCGAACCGGTGTCGAGGATGTTCCAGCGCACGACCTTGGCCTGGAGTTCCTTGAACACCGAACCGATCTGCTCGGAGGTGTACTTGGCGTCTTCGCCTTCGGCCGGGGCGAACGCTGCCTTGACCTTCGCCTTGACGGCGTCGACGGCGGCGTAACGCTTCTGCTTGTCGACGTTCTTGTAGGCATTGCTGAGCTCGTCGCCGACGATCTTCAGCATTTCGGCTTCAAGCGCGGAGTAGTCCGGCGCCGTGAAATCGCGCGGCTCCTTGGCGGCAACTTCGGCCAGCTTGATGATGGCGTCGATGACCGGCTGGAAGCCCCTGTGGCCGAACATGACGGCGCCGAGCATCAGCTCTTCGCCGAGTTCCTTGGCTTCGGACTCGACCATCAGCACGGCGTCGGTGGTGCCGGCGACGATCAGGTCCAGCCTGGATTCCTGCATCTCATCGACATGCGGGTTGAGCACGTATTCGCCGTTGATGTAGCCGACGCGGGCGCCGCCGATCGGGCCCATGAAGGGAACGCCCGACAGCGTCAAAGCGGCCGAGGTGGCGACGATCGACAGGATATCGGGATCGTTCTCGAGGTCATGCTGGACGACGGTGACGACGATCTGGGTGTCGTTCTTGTAGCCGTCGGCGAAGAGCGGGCGGATCGGGCGGTCGATCAGGCGGGAAACCAGCGTTTCCTTTTCGCTCGGACGTCCCTCGCGCTTGAAGTAGCCGCCCGGGATCTTGCCGGCGGCGTAGGTCTTTTCCTGGTAGTTGACGGTCAGCGGGAAGAAATCGAGGCCTGGCTTCGGCTCCTTCATCGAAACGACGGTGGCGAGAACCTTAGTTTCGCCGTAGGTCGCAAGCACCGCGCCGTCAGCCTGACGTGCGATCTTGCCGGTTTCCAGGATGAGCGGACGGCCGCCCCATTCGATTTCCACTTTGTGGTAGTTGAACATATCTTGTCCTTAATAAGCGGAAAGGGCCGCGCCGTTTCACGGTGCGCGGATGCCCTTTCCCTGGCTTCCTTTCTCGGGCAGCCACGGGCAAGACAACGGGAAGCTCGGTAAATTTCGGCGCTGGTTAGCGCACGAGCGTCCTGCAATCCTGCCCCATGACCGTCCATGGGCGGTTTCGAGTGGCCTCTGCACGCTCGAAACCGGGTCTGGCCAATCGATGCGACTGGCAGAATGCGCGACCGGCGGGCTCTCCTTCGAAAGCCCGCCGGTCAATTCGTCAACGGCGCAGACCGAGCTTCTCGATCAACGTCTGATAGCGCGCGTCATCCTTGCGCTTGAGATAATCAAGCAGGCTGCGGCGCTGGGAGACGAGAGCGAGCAGACCACGGCGGGAATGGTTATCCTTCTTGTGGTCCTTGAAGTGGTCGGTCAGGTTCTTGATGCGCTCGGAAAGGATGGCCACCTGGACTTCCGGAGACCCGGTATCGCCCTTGGCGGTTGCGAATTCACCCATCAATTCCTGTTTGCGCTCGGCAGTAATCGACATCGTGTTTTCCTTATCTGTTTGAGGAAACGGGTCGCCCTCAGCCGGGATGTCGTCCAGCAGGGGCCGGTGCAAGCAAAGCGACATGGCGCGATGCTGCGGCGCATATAGGGCAATTCCCCGGAAAACACCAGCCCATTCATAAAGCCGGCTTGTCGCAGCCTTTGCTCGGGAATCCAGGATTCCCCTGACACCGGAAGCTTACAGCCACTTCTTGCTTTTGAAGAAGACGATCAGCCCGACAGCAACGGCCAGCATGAACAGCAGCGAAGCCGGGTAGCCATAGTAGGCTTTCAGTTCCGGCATGTTCCACGGCGAGATATCGGGATCGAAATTCATCCCCCAGATACCGACCAGGAAGGTTAGCGGCATGAAGATCACCGAGACGATGGTGAGATAAGAGATGACGTCGTTGGTGCGCGCCTGGCTCAGCGACAAATGCATTTCGATCAAGCCGGTCAGCATATCACGCTGGTTCTCGACCAGCTCGATCAGCCGCAATGCGTGGTCGAGCGTGTCGTTGAAGAAGATTTTCGTCTCCGGCTTCACATAGGGCACGTCGTTGCGGATCAGCGTCGCCAGCGTGTCGCGCATCGGCCACAGCACGCCCTTGAGCACATTGGCGTCGCGCCGCAATTCGTGCAGCTGGCGCATCTGATGCTTGTGAGGCGTGTTGAGCATCTCGTCCTCGATGCCATCGACCTCCTCGCTAGCGGCCTCAATCGGCGGGAAATAGCTGTCGACGATGGAATCGATGAGCGCATAGGCCAGATAGTCGGCGCCGCGCATCCGCAAGCGGTTGGGCAACGCTGCGGCGATGCGCTTGCGCACGGGGTCGAACGGATCGCCTTCGCGCTCCTGGAAGGTGACGACGAATTTCTTGCCGAAGAACACCGCGATCTGCTCATAGCGATGCACCTTGACGTCGTCGATCATGCGCATGACGACGAAGGCGTGGTCCTCGAAGAAGTCGACCTTCGGCCGCTGGCCGGTGTTGACGACATCTTCCAGAGCCAGTGGATGCAGGTTGAAGATCCGGCCGATCTCCTCGATCAGCTGGATGTTGGCGAGACCGGTGCAGTCCAACCAGACGACCGGCCAGTTGTCGCAATGGGTGTTGAGATCGTCGATGCTGGCATCGTTGATGGTCTTGAATTTTTCAGGCGAAATCAGCGTCAGCCGCAGCTCGGACCGTCGCGCCGCCGGATCGGCGATCAGCGTGCCGGGCGAGGCTCCAACCGGCGGCCGGCGCGTTGTCACCGGCGCCCGCTTCTTCACCGCCTCAGCCTTTGCCATGTGCCCCTCGGATGTGACGTCGACGTAAAACTAGACGGGAGTGGTCAGCCGGCAAAGACCCGCTTCGGCTTGAACATGCCTTGCTCGATGGCGCCGATGGCGACAAGCTTGCCGCGCGCGGTGGCGCAGGCTTCCTCGGCTTCCACGGGCGCGTCGCGGCCGCGGATGATGACGGGATTGCCAAGGCGGATCTTGGTCGCCGCTTCGTCGCTGATGGCAATCTGCGGCAGGCAGTCGAGCGCGGCGGCCGTGTCGACGAGCAGCGCATCGATTGCGCCAAAGTCGATCGGCGCGTCGGCAACATCGGCGTCGCCCTCTTTGTCAGCTTCGCGCTGTTCGCCGAAACGGGCGGCTTCCAGTTCGGCGACGGTGACGAAATCCTCCTGGGTGAACGGCTCGACCTCGACCCTGCGCAATTCGGCGATGTGGCCGAAGCAGCCGAGGTCGCGGCCCATGTCGCGGGCCAGCGAGCGCACATAGGTGCCTTTGCCGCATTCGACCTCGAACAAAGTGTGGTCGGCAGCGTGCTCGACGATGTCCAGACGGCCGATCTCGATCTCGCGCGCGGGGATGTCGACTGTCTCGCCCCCACGGGCGAGATCGTAGGCGCGTTCGCCTGATATCTTGATGGCCGAGAATTGCGGCGGTGTCTGCATGATGACGCCGGTGTAGTTCGGCAGCAGCGCCCTGACATCTTCTTCCGCCGGACGGCGGTCGGAACTTTGCGTCACCGGGCCTTCGAGATCGTCGGTCGAACGCTCCTCGCCCCAAGCGACGGTGAACCGGTAGATTTTGGCGCCGTCCTGCACATAAGGCACGGTCTTGGTTGCCTCGCCCAGCGCGATCGGCAGCATGCCAGAGGCCAGCGGGTCGAGCGTGCCGGCATGGCCGGCCTTTTCGGCCTGGAAAAGCCATTTGATCTTGGAGACGGCTTCGGTCGAACCCATGCCAACCGGCTTGTCCAGCACCACCCAGCCGGAGATCGGCCGGCCCTTCTTCTTGCCGCGGCGCCCCACTATTTCTCGTCCTTGTCGTTGTCTTCGCCATCGGCACCCAAGTCTCGCGCGACTTCCGGCGATTTCAGCAAATCGTTGATCCTGGCGAAATTGTCGAAGGACGTATCGAGCTTGAAGCGGAACTCCGGCATGAACTTCATCTGGCGGAGCGCGCCGGAGACGCGGCCACGGACGAACTTCGCGTGCTTGTTGAGCGCGTCGATGACCGCACCCGTGTCCTTGGCGCCGAGCGGCGAAACGAAGGCCGTTGCGACCCTCAGATCAGTGGACATACGCACTTCCGAGACCGAAACCACGGTGTTCTCGATCAGCGGGTCGATAATCTCGCCGCGCTGCAAGGTTTCCGACAGCGCATGGCGCACCTGTTCGGCGACGCGAAGCATGCGCTGGGATGGGCTGGAGGCGGTTGGACGGGGCATTTTTCTCAATCCGGAAAGCGTGAGGCGCGGGATGGGACCGTGCCGCCATGTCTCATATTTGTTCTATGCATGTCGTTTATCCCGCACTTTTGGGCGACAGGCATTAATGTTAGGGCGGCGGTCTTTCGACCACCGCCCGGTCGTATCGACAGTATGCGAACTCAGAGCGTCCGGGTCACCATCTCGACGCGGAAGCACTCGATGATGTCGCCGACGCGCATGTCCTCGTAGTTCTGGAAGGCCATGCCGCACTCCTGGCCGCCCGGAACTTCCGCGACTTCGTCCTTGAAGCGCTTGAGGGTCTTCAGCGTGCCTTCATGGATGACGACGTTGTCGCGGATCAGGCGCACGCCCGCTCCACGCTCGACCTTGCCTTCGGTGACACGGCAGCCGGCGATCTTGCCGACCTTGGTGATGTCGAAGATCTCGAGGATCTCGGCATTGCCGATGAAGGTCTCGCGGCGTTCCGGCGACAGCAAGCCGGAAAGTGCTGCCTTCACATCGTCGACGAGGTTGTAAATGATCGAGTAGTAGCGGATTTCGATGCCCGCGGCCGCCGCGGCCGCACGTGCCTGCACGTTGGCACGGACGTTGAAGCCGATGATCGCGGCCCCCGAGGTCTCCGCCAGCGACACGTCGCTTTCGGTGATGGCGCCGGCGCCGGCATGAACGATGCGCGCACGCACCTCGTCGGTGCCAAGCTTGTCGAGAGCGGCGTTGATCGCCTCGATCGAACCCTGCACGTCGCCCTTGATGACCAGCGGGAATTCCTTCAACCCGCTCGTCTGCAGCTGCGACATCATCTGTTCGAGCGAGCCGCGCTGGCCGGCATGGCGAGCCACTGCCTTCTCGCGCGCCAGACGCTGGCGATATTCGGTGATCTCGCGGGCGCGGGCCTCGTTGTTGACGACAGCGAAGCGGTCGCCGGCTTGCGGCGTGCCCTGCAGGCCAAGCACCTCGACCGGCATTGCCGGCGGCGCCTCCTTGATCTGCTCGCCACGGTCGTTGACCAGCGCGCGCACCCGGCCCCATTCGTTGCCGGCGACGAGGATGTCGCCCGGCATCAAAGTGCCGGTCTGCACCAGTACGGTGGCGACGGGGCCACGGCCCTTGTCGAGCTGGGCTTCGATGACCACGCCCTCGGCGGTACGGTCCGGATTGGCCTTGAGGTCGAGGATTTCGGCCTGCAGCAGGATCGCCTCGAGCAGCTTGTCGAGGTTGGTGCCCTTGGTCGCCGACACTTCGACGTCCAGCACTTCACCGCCCATCGATTCGACGAACACCTCATGGCGCAGCAGTTCCGACCGCACCTTCTGCGGATCGGCATCATGCTTGTCGATCTTGTTGATCGCCACGATGATCGGAACGCCGGCCGCCTTGGCATGGCTGATCGATTCGATGGTCTGCGGCATGACGCTGTCGTCGGCCGCCACCACCAGGATAGCGATGTCGGTCGCCTGAGCGCCGCGGGCGCGCATCGCCGTGAAGGCGGCGTGACCGGGCGTGTCGATGAAGGTGATCTTCTGACCGTTCTTCTCGACCTGGTAGGCGCCGATATGCTGGGTGATGCCGCCGGCTTCGCCGGAGACGACATTGGCATTGCGGATGGCGTCGAGCAGCGAGGTCTTGCCGTGGTCGACATGGCCCATGATGGTCACGACAGGCGGCCGCGACACCAGGTCCTCGGCATTGTCGGCAATGTTGAACAGGCCTTCCTCGATGTCGGACTCGGCGACGCGGCGGACCGTGTGGCCGAATTCGGTGGCGACCAGCTCGGCCGTGTCGGCGTCGATGATGTCGCCCGGCTTCAGGATCTGGCCCTGCTTCATGAAGTACTTGACCACATCGACAGCGCGCTCGGACATGCGCTGCGCCAGTTCCTGGATGGTGATGGTTTCAGGCAGGATCACTTCGCGCATAACCTTCTCGCGCGGCTCATTATGCATCGCGCGCTTGAATTTTTCCTGGCGGCGACGCATCGACGACAGCGAGCGGGCGCGCGCGTCCTCGTCGGAAAGCGCCGTGTTGAGGGTCAGCTTGCCGCGACGACGGTCTTCCTCGGCCTTGGTCGGCTTGGCCGGGCGCGCCACTTCGGGCGTAACCGGACGGCGTACCGGGGCGCCGGCGGCGGTGCGCTTCGGCTTGACCTCTTCCTCGTCGTCCGATGCCACAAGCTCGGCAGCCTGCGGCGCGCGGCGGCGCGCTTCTTCCTCGGCGCGGCGGCGGGACTCGGCCTCGGTCTGCAGGCGGGCTTCTTCCTCGGCCTGACGGCGCGCGGATTCCTCGCGCTCGCGCTTGCGGCGTTCCTCATCCTCGTTGCGGCGCTTGGCCTCTTCGATGGCGCGTTGGCGGTCCTCGACGTCGCGAACCTTGGAGCCTTCGAGCGCCCTGCGGCGCGCTTCCATTTCATTGCGCGACAGTTCGTTCAGCACCATGCCGCCGCGTTCGGCCGGCGGCGGCGGAGGCGGCGCCTTAGGCGCTTCCTGCACGACGGGGGCTGCCACTACCGCGGGCTTGGGCGTAAATACGGGTGCAGCCACCGGCTCCGGCTTGTCGCCGGGCATGGAGAATTTGCGCTTCTTGATCTCGACCTGGACCTGCTTGGTGCGGCCATGCGAGAAATTCTGTCGCACGACGCTCTGCTCTGTACCGGGGCGCTTCAGCGTCAAGGTCTTCTTCGGTGTAACACTCAACGTCTTATCGTCGCCCGATTTCGTATCGCTCATTCCATATCCTCTGCAGCATCATCTTCGTCAGCAACGGCCGCAAGCATTGCCAGATCGTCGGGGGTTCCGCCCCGATATCGGTCGAGCGCAACCATGCGCCTCTCAACCGCCTTGCCCGCGTCTCCCGCGAGAACGGCAGCATGTATCACATTTGTACCCCCCAATGCCAAGCTCAACTCGGCCTCGGAGAAAAGTTTGTAGGCAAGGACTGCCGGCCCGCCGAGGTGGACAGTTGCCCGCCGCGCCTGACTGATCTTGCGCACGCCATCGTCGGATGCCTCGGTCGCGTGGAGCACGAAAAGCGCCGACCCCGAGCGCACCGCGCTCTCGACCTTGGTTGCGCCGAGTGCGATCGAGCCAGCCTTGCGGGCAAGGCCAAGCATACCCAAAGCGGATCGTGCAAGCAGTCCGTCGACCATGCCGCCGAGATCGGGCGGCACGACGACCTGCGCCTTGAAGGCGCGGGCAAACAGGTTCTTCGCCGCCGCCTTGTCGATATGTAGGCGGTCGGCGCTCACCCAACAACCACGGCCGGGCAGATTTCTCTTCAGGTCAGGAACGACGGCCGAATCCGGGCCGACGACGAAACGGATCAGCTCATCCGGCTCGGCTTGCTTGCGCGTGACGATGCAGGTGCGATCGTTCATCTCGTCCTGGGGCGGGTTGTGTGCGATGCGGTTTCACCTCACGCACCAACGGCTTCGTCAGCCGGGACCTGTTCGGCTGCAAGCTCGTCTTCGGTGATCCAGCCGGCCTTGAGGCGGGCTGCCAGAACCATCTGCTCGGCGTCGGCGCGCGACACGCCGTGATTGGCGAGCACACCCGGGAATACCTTGGTCTCGCCGTCCTTGCGTTCCTTCCAGCCGGTCAGGTCGTCGGCGGCATAGCCGGCGAAATCCTCGATCGTCTTCACGCCATCCTCGCCGAGCGTCACCATCATGGCGGTGGTGACGCCAGGGATCTCGCGCAGTTCGTCGGTGACGCCCAGCGCCTTGCGCTTGTCGTCATGCTCGGCTTCGATCTTCTCCAGATATTCGCGGGCGCGGGTCTGGATCTCCGAAGCGGTGTCTTCGTCGAAACCGTCGATCGAGGCGATCTCGCCCGAATCGACGTAGGCAACTTCCTCGACGCTGGTGAAGCCTTCGGAGGCCAACACCTGGCCGACCATCTCGTCGACATCAAGGGCTTCCATGAACAGCGACGAGCGTTCGACGAATTCCTTCTGGCGGCGCTCAGAACTCCTCGGCCTCGGTCAGGATGTCGATGTCCCAGCCGGTGAGCTGCGAGGCAAGACGCACGTTCTGGCCACGACGACCGATGGCAAGCGACAGCTGGTCATCGGGAACCACCACTTCGATGCGCTCGGCATCCTCGTCGAGCACGACCTTGGCGACTTCCGCCGGCTGCAGCGCGTTGACGATGAAGGAGGCAGCCGAAGGCGACCACGGGATGATGTCGATCTTTTCGCCCTGCAATTCGCCGACCACGGCCTGGACGCGGCTGCCGCGCATACCGACGCAGGCGCCGACCGGATCGATCGACGAGTCACGCGAAATGACGGCGATCTTAGCGCGCGAGCCTGGGTCGCGGGCGACCGACTTGATCTCGATGATGCCGTCATAGATTTCCGGCACTTCCATGGTGAAGAGCTTGGCCATGAACTGCGGATGGGTGCGCGACAGGAATATCTGCGGGCCGCGCTGTTCGCGGCGCACGTCGTAGACATAGGCGCGGACGCGGTCGCCGTACTTGTAGTTTTCACGCGGGATCAGCTCGTCGCGGCGGATAATCGCCTCGCCACGGCCGAGATCGACGATGACGTTGCCATATTCGACGCGCTTGACGGTGCCGTTGACGATCTCGCCGATGCGGTCCTTGTATTCGTCATACTGGCGGTCGCGCTCGGCCTCGCGCACTTTCTGCACGATGACCTGCTTGGCCGACTGGGCGGCGATGCGGCCGAAATCCATTGGCGGCAGCTGTTCGGCGATGAAGTCGCCAAGCTGGGCGTCCGGATTGCGCTCGCGGGCCGAGGAAATGGCGATCTGGGTGGCGTAGTCGTCGACCTTCTCGACCACTTCCATCAGCCGCTGCAGCTTCATCTCGCCGGTGTTGGCGTTGATGTCGGCGCGGATGTTGGTTTCCTGGCCGTAGCGCGAGCGCGCGGCCTTCTGGATCGCATCAGCCATGGCGGCAATGACGATCGACTTGTCGATCGACTTTTCACGCGCCACCGCGTCGGCGATCTGCAGCAGTTCAAGTCTGTTGGCGCTTACAACCATCTTATTTCTCCCGAGCTTGTTGCCGAGCTTTTAGGCCCGGCCGCTCATCATAGTTCCTGTTCGATTTCGTCTTCCGCGCCGCCTTCAGCACCTTCGGGTGCATCATCAGCTTCGCCGCGGCGTTTCTTGGCTTCCTTGCGTTCCCGGTTGTCCTTCGAAAGGGCATCGCGAATAAGGTCGTCGGTGAGGATCAGCCGCACATCGGCGATCGCGTCATAAGGAATGCGAACCGTCGGCTCTTCGCCGTAGGCGGCCTTGTCGCGCTCGAGCAGCATGTCGTCTTCGCCGGCTTCGGCGATCTTGCCCTTGAAGCGCTTGCGGTCGGCGACCGGCACCGAGGTTTCCATCTTCACAAGATGGCCGGTCCAGGTGACGAAATCCGACTTGCGTACCAGCGGCCGGTCGATGCCCGGCGACGACACTTCGAGATGATAGGCCTTTTCGATCGGGTCATCGACGTCGAGCGCCGGCGACACAGCGCGGCTGACCTCTTCGCAATCCTCGACGGTCATGGTGCCGTCTTCGCGTTCGGCCATGATCTGCAGCGTCAGGCCGTTCTGGCCCGACAGATGCACCCGCACGAGACGGAAGCCAATGCCTCGCAACACCGGCTGAACGATCAGCGCGATGCGCGCATCGATACCGCTTTCGCGGATGATGCGGTCGTCGGCTTCGCTTGCCGTTGCAGTCATGCGGTTCCTGTCGTTCTCTGGATCAGGATGATCGTCGTCCCGAACCATCTCTTTGCTGATGGCTGACCGGCAGGTAATAAAAAAGAGCGGGACCGGGTGGACCCACTCTTCGTCATACCGACCAAGAATTTGAGGCTGATATAAACGATCCCGGCCGGTGTTTCAAGTCTGTTGACGGGCCGGGCAGAGTGCAGCCGGGGACGGCTGGCAGGATTGCGCGCGGCGCATGCCGGCTATGCGGTAACGGCCCTGTGATCCCGGATTTCACATCCCTATCTATGTTGCACTGCACAAATCAAAGATGAGCGCGCGGTGGCGCGCGAAAGGTCAAGACAATGAGCAACCGTACCGTGTTTTCCGCCATAGGCGACGCCTTTGCCCTGTTCGGCAGCGCCGTTGCCGCCTCGCGGGCCGTCGAAGCCGGCCGCAAGCCGCGCGCCAACGATCTGCGCCGGCTCGGCATGGACCCGACCGCTTTCGGCAAGATCGGCCGTTTCTGAACCAGACCGGCTGTCGATGCGGGACACTTTCCCGCATCGAACTATTTTCTGATGAAGGTGAGATAGGCCGGCCGTCGGCCCTCGCGAATGGCTTTTGCCTCGTAGCGTGTGCCCGGCCAGCCTTCATAGGGCCGATGCCAGTCGGCCCCATCTTGCACCTGCCAGAGGAGCGCGCCATGCGCCCGACAGTGCAACAAGGTCCAGTTCACATAGGTGTCGATGTCGGATGCGAAGCGGAATTTTCCGCCCGGCTTCAGCACGCGCGCGAACCGATCGAGGTTGAGCGGGCTGACAAAGCGCCGCTTCCAATGCTTTTTCTTCGGCCAGGGATCGGGGTAGAGCAGATCGATGCCGTCGAGCGACGCCTGCGGCAACCAATCGAGCAGGCGCGTGGCGTCGTCGTCATAAACGCGAAGATTGGCAAGCGGCTTTTCCCGCACCGCCATCATCAACTTGGCCATGCCGTTGACGAACGGCTCGACACCGATGAAGCCGGTCGCCGGTGCCTCCGTGGCACGGTGCAGCAGATGCTCACCGCCGCCGAAGCCGATTTCCAGCCGAACCGTTGAAACATCCGCTGAGAATAGCGCGCGCAATTCTGCCGGTGCCTGGACGGAGAGGTCGAGGCCATACGCTCCAAGACCGCTTTCCAGCGCCGCGGCCTGCTGCGGGCGAATGGTCTTGCCGTGCCGGCGGCCGAAGAACCCTTCGGTCGCGCGGCTCCGCCTGTCCTGTGGATCCATGGCCTGGTCGCGCGCCGCGCTTAGATTGAGATGAGATTTGGCTGAAATCTCATTCTCAATCTAATCCTTTGTTGGAGCATGATCTTTTCCAAAAAACCGGTACCACTTTTTGGAATCATGCCTAAGCAGCGATCGCGTCCTTGAGCGCCTTGGCCAGATCGGTCTTTTCCCAGGAGAAGGACCCGTCTCGGCCGGCCTTGCGGCCGAAATGGCCGTAGGACGAGGTCTTTGCGTAGATCGGCTTGTTGAGGTCGAGATGCCTGCGGATGCCGGATGGCGACAAATCCATCACCGTGCGCAGCGCTTCCTCGAGCTTGGCCTCGTCGACCTTGCCGGTGCCGTGCAGGTCGACATAGACCGACAGCGGCTGGGCAACGCCGATGGCGTAGGACAGCTGGATGGTGCAGCGGTCGGCGAGCTTGGCCGCCACTACATTTTTGGCGAGATAGCGCGCCGCATAGGCGGCGGAGCGGTCGACCTTGGTGGTGTCCTTGCCGGAGAAGGCGCCGCCGCCGTGCGGGGCAGCACCACCGTAGGTGTCGACGATGATCTTGCGGCCGGTCAGGCCGGCGTCGCCGTCCGGTCCACCGATGACGAACTTGCCCGTCGGGTTGATGTACCACATGCAATCGTCGGCGATCTTGAGGTCGCCGAGCGCCTCACGGATGTAAGGCTCAACGACCTTGCGGACCTTCTTGGAATCCCAGGTCGCGTCGAGATGCTGCGTCGACAGCACGATCTGCGTCGCTTCGGCGGCTTTGCCATCGACATAGCGAACGGTGACCTGGCTCTTGGCGTCGGGTCCGAGCTTGCCGGCTTCGCCGTTGTTTTCGTGACGGGCAGCGGCGAGCAGTTCGAGAATCTTGTGGCTGTAATAGATCGGCGCCGGCATCAGGTCCGGGGTCTCGCGGCAGGCATAGCCGAACATGATGCCCTGGTCGCCGGCACCCTCTTCGCCCTGGCGGTCGGCGGCGTTGTCGACTCCCTGGCCGATGTCGGGCGACTGGCCGTGCAGCAGAACCTCGATCTTTGCCGTCTTCCAGTGGAAGCCGGCCTGCTCGTAGCCGATTTCGCGGATCGCCTTGCGGGCGACCGACTTGAACTTGGCCGGGTTGACGACCGAATGCCCGGCGGCGTCCTTGAGGATGTTGCCGGCTTTGTCCCGCTTCAGCAGAGTATCGGGAACCCTTACTTCGCCGGCGATGACGACGCGGTTGGTGGTTGCGAGCGTCTCGCAGGCGACGCGGACTTTCCACGGGTCCATGCCGGTCTTCTTGGCCTCGCGATAGACCAGATCGACGATCTCGTCCGAGATGCGGTCACAGACTTTATCGGGATGACCCTCGGCCACGGATTCCGAGGTGAAGAAGTAGTTCTGCCGCGTCACGGGTGTCCCCTCTTGAAAAAACGATCGGCAGGGCTGCCGATTTTGGCGCGCCACGTGTTAACGGTGCCGGGCGCCGCTCGTCAAGCGGTGCCGCGGTTCTGGCATGAGTGCCGCAGCAATATATCTTGTACCACCGGCGGCTTGGCGCCGCCGGCAGTCGAGCCTCTGGGCTACTCGGGCCCGGGGGATTACTGGGGCCAATGGGTCAATCGACCCACCGAATCACTCGGCATCTTCGGCAGAAAGGGACTTCACAAGGTCGATAATCCGGCGGCGCACCTTCACATCCGCGATCTTGACGAACGCGCGGTTGAGCTGAAGCCCTTCCGGACTGCCGCAGAATTCGACGGCGAAAGCCATCGAAGTGTCCTCGGCAAATCCTCTATTACCCACCGGCTCCTGCCCTGGCGCATCCTCGAAAAAGAAGGCGACAGGCACGCTGAGTATCGAGGCTATTGCCTGCAGACGGCTGGCGCCGACGCGGTTCGTTCCTTTTTCATATTTTTGGATCTGCTGAAACGTAATACCGAGATTTTCACCAAGCTTTTCCTGGCTCATTCCAAGCATATTGCGCCGAAGGCGGACGCGACTTCCGACATGGATGTCGATCGGATTCGGTTTCTTCTTGTTTTCTTCTGTCATTTTTTCCTCGCCGAATTTTTCCGGCCTTTTCTATTTTTCTCGCCCAAACGAAGCCGGAGCCAACTGCCCCAACAGAAACACCAACCGACTTCGAGAAAATTAGGCGGTAACAGTATGAGTTTCTAATGTGTCGACTGTCAATTCACCCGTAGCCGTTGCCTTACGTTCAAGCTGAGGGCGATTGCGGCAAACACCAACATGATCAGCATTCCGTTAATGCGCCGCCCCGCGGCGGAGATGAAGGCTTGGCCGGAGATCGGCACCCGCACGTCGATGGCGCCACGTGCATCGACCGCCAATGCGTCGACGATGCGTCCCCGCGTATCGACAACGGCGGAAATGCCGTTGTTGGCGGCGCGCAACAGCGGCAATCCGTTTTCCACCGCGCGAATCTGAGCCTGCCTGAAATGCTGGTACGGCCCAGGCGTGTCGCCGAACCATGCGTCGTTGGTGACGTTCACAATAAGCTGGGATGACGTTGCGTCAACAGCCACAAGATCAGGAAAGATCACCTCGTAGCAAATAAACGGCAAGGCGCTGATGCCGCCGGGCAAAGCGATCGGATGGCGCTCGTTGCCGGCGGCGAAATTCATCGGCCCGGCGACGAGCTGTCCGATGCCGAAGCGGCTGAGCAGACCGGAAAACGGCAGATACTCGCCGAACGGGACCAGATGGACCTTGTCGACGGCATCAGCGATTTCGCCCTTGTCATCGATCGCCACCACCGAATTGTAGTAGCGGCTGTCGGCATCCGCCCCGGATCCGCGCTCCTCGCGCACGACGCCGGCAATCAGCATCTGACCAGGCTGCAGCATGTCGCCGACCGCGGTCAGCGCGTCCGGACGCTCGGTGAACAGGAAGGGTACCGAGGTCTCCGGCCACAGGATCAACTGCGGTTTGTTATGGCCGGGATCGGGCGCTGCGGCCGACAGGCCCATCATCGTGGCGAAGATGCGGTCGCGCACCGAGGCGTCCCATTTTTCGCTGAGGTCGACATCCGGTTGCACGATACGGACATCGAGAGTGCGGGTTGTCGGCTTGTCGGGGGTCGCGAGCCTGAAATAGCCGAAGCCAGCATGGGCGGCGACGAGAATGGCAAGCAGGACCACACCGAGACGGACATGCCGGCGTGCTGCAAGCAAGGCCGGCATGGCGAAGACAAAGACCGCCAGCGCGTTCATGCCGACCATGCCGGTCACCGACACGCTTTGCATCAACAGCGGCACGGGCATCGCCGCATAGCCGACGGCATTCCAGGGAAAGCCGGTGAACAGGAAGCCGCGCAGCCATTCCGTCAGGCCAAAAGCAAAGGCAAGGGCGGCAACGCGGCCAATATCGTTGGTCCATAACAGCCGCGCGACGACGGCGGCGAAGCCGTAGAAAAATGCCAGCGCCAAAGGAATGCCGACGACCGCGAAGGGTAAGGCCCAGGCGAAACTGTCGGCCTCGACCAGAAGCGCCTCGCCGATCCACCACAGGCCGGCGAGGAAATAGCCGAAACCGAACCACCAGCCGATGGCAAAAGTCGGCCGCAGGCGCCTGAGCCAGCCGTCGGAAGCCTCGCCGGTGGCGCCGTCGAGCAGCCAGACCAGCAGTGGAAACGAGACGAAACAGACGGCGAAGAAATCGTAAGGCGCCTGGGCGAGCACCGCCAGCGCCCCGGCAAGAAACGCCACCAGCGCGCGTCGCCAGCCCCAAAGCAGAATTATCCGGCCGGCAAGGCGCTCCATACAGACTTCCCAAGTCGCGCGAATCAGGAGCCAAGATTTATCAGATTTATTGAAACGCGAACCGGCCGATCGCTGCGCTATCGGTGCCATCCCTCGATGGTGAGCCCGCTCAGGTGCTCGGCCTCCTCGCGCGGCACGGTGCGCACGGTCTGGGTGAAGGTCCAGACATGGCCTTCGGGGTCGCGCGCCCGATACTGCCGTTCGCCGTAGAAATGGGCGGCAGGCTCCTCGACGATTTGGGCTCCAGCCGCCATTGCCCGCTCACAATGCACGTCCAGGCCGTCTTTCAGATGCACACAGACCGACTGAGTGTTCTTGCCGCCGACGCTTACCGGACTGGCAATATGATCGGCCCATTCGGAATCGACGATGATGTAGCCGTCGCCAAAACGCATTTCGGCATGGACCAGCCGTCCGTCGGCGTCGCTGACCACCATGCTCGGCTCGAAGCCGAAGGCCGTTTCGAGCCATTTCAATGCGGCTCGCGGGTCCTTGTAGAACACACCCGAGCCAAAGGTTGAGTGCTTGAAGGGATCGTCGATCGTCATCGGCCGGGCGACGTTCTGTCCTAGGCCTGCTCGGTGCGGGGGGCGGTCACGCGGCGGCGACGCTCGCCCTTCTGGTTCTGGACGATGCGCACCCGCTTGACGCGGCGCGGATCGGCGTCGAGCACGTGGAATTCGAAGCCGGGGATGGCTTGCACAACCTCACCACGCGCGGGCACGCGGCCCAGCGTGTTGAAGATCATGCCGCCGATCGTGTCGACATATTCACCATGCTCACCGGCGGTAAAGTCCTCGCCGATCATCTTGGCGACCTCGTCGATCTCGGCCTTGCCGTCGACGACGAACACGCCCTCGCCGGTCTGGGTGATCAGCGGCTCGTCCTCGTCATGCTCGTCCTCGATATCGCCGACGACCATCTCGACGATGTCTTCCAGCGAGGCGAGACCATCGGTGCCGCCATATTCGTCGATGACCAGCGCCATCTGGGTTCGCGTCGTCTGCATATGGCCCATCAGGTCGGAGGCAAGCATCGAGGGCGGCACGAAAAGCACCGGGCGGATTAGATTGAGGTCGCCGATGGTGCGGCCGAGATCGACCTGGGCGAGGTCGAGAAGCGTCGTTGCCGGCGTCTTCCTGGATGTTCTGCCCTTCTTGACCCGGGCGACCTTGGTGATGTGGGCCAGCACGTCGCGGATGTGAACCATGCCGCGCGGATCGTCGAGCGTCTCGGAATAGACCGGCATGCGGGAATGGCCGGACTGCTCGAACAGACCGAGCAGATCGCCCAACGTCGTGGTGATCTCGACGGCCTCAATATCGGCGCGCGGCACCATGACGTCCTCGACGCGTACCTCGCGCAGGCGCAATATGTTGTTGAGCATGGCGCGTTCGCCGGGCGAGAAAGACCCGGCATCGCTGGTCGTTTCGGCAAGCGCGCCGGCGATTTCCTCGCGCAGGCTGGTGCCGTTCCGCTGCCTGAAAAGGCCCAAGACGCGGTCGAACAGGGACGGACCGGCAGGCGATGGCTCGCTGGCAATGCTACCAGAAGCGGGGCTGCCGGAACTGGGACTCGGACTCGATCCCTCTTCCGTCGTATCGGAAGGCTTTGTCGCACTGCCAGCCTCGGGGCGGGCGGCAGTTTCTGGTTTGTCGTTCATCGTCGTCCGGTCAATTGGTCTTTTGTCATTACGTGTAGGGATCGGGAATGGCAAGCCTTGCGAGCGCTGAGCGCTCGATGGCTTCCATCTCATCGGCCTCTGCATCGGTCTCGTGATCGTAGCCCAGCAAATGCAGCAGGCCGTGGATGACGAGATGGGTGATATGGTTCTCGAAGGGCTTGTCTTCCAGGGCTGCTTCGCGCGCCACCGTCTCGGCGGCCAGCACGATGTCACCCAGCATGGGCGGCAGCTTGCCACCCCTGGGGAACGGAAAAACAGGGAAAGACAAGACGTTGGTCGCCTTGTCCTTGCCGCGCCAGCCGGCATTGAGGGTACGGATATGGGCATCGTCGGAAAAGACGATGCTGAGTTCGGAAGGACCGGCAGCAGCGGTTTCGGCAAAGGCAGCCGACACGGCGCGATCGACCAGACGCGTCAGCGCCGCCTCATCGGGCCAGTCGCCGGCCTCGACCGACATATCGATCTCGACGGGAACCGAACTATCCCCGCCGCCAGGTCTTATGTCTTCAGGCATGAGCCCGCATCGTCACATCAGCTCTCGGCGCCGAGGCCGCGCGCCAGCTTGGCGTCGCGGTCATAGGCCCTGACGATTTCGGCCACCAGCGGGTGGCGCACAACGTCGACATCGTTGAAGCGCACGGTTACCGCGCCGGCCACGCCGTCAAGGACACGCAAGGCTTCGACGAGGCCCGACTTGGTGCTTGGAGGCAGATCGATCTGCGTCGGATCGCCGGTGACGATCATGCGCGAATTCTCGCCGAGGCGGGTCAAAAACATCTTCATCTGCATCGGCGTGGTGTTCTGCGCCTCGTCGAGGATGACGGCGGCATGCGCCAGCGTGCGGCCGCGCATGAAGGCCAGCGGCGCGATCTCGATGACCTCGGCGGCAATGGCGCGCTCGACCTTGTCGGCCGGCATCATGTCGTAAAGCGCGTCATAGAGCGGCCGCAGGTACGGATCGACCTTTTCCTTCATATCGCCGGGCAGAAAACCCAGCCGCTCGCCGGCCTCGACCGCCGGCCGTGACAGGATGATGCGCTCGACCATGCCGCGCTCGAGCAGCATCGCCGCATGCGCCACCGCCAGATAGGTCTTGCCGGTGCCGGCGGGGCCAATGCCGAAGACAAGTTCCGAACGCTCCAGCGCCCGCATATAGGCGTCCTGGTTGAGCGAACGGGCATAGATCGTCTTCTTGCGGGTGGAGATCTGGGCGGCCGAAACCTTGCCCTTGCGTTCCAGCGTCGGCAGCGTCAGCTGGTCGTCGGCGGCAATCGCCATGCGCACGGCGCCATCGACGTCGGACTGGCCGATATCGGTGCCCTTCTGGAGAATGCCGTAGAGATTGTCGAGTGCGCGGCGCGCCTGTTCGGCCGCCGAGGCCGAGCCCTTGATGGTCAACTGGTTGCCGCGCGAGCGGATGTCGACGCCGAGCTTCTGCTCGAGCCGGGCCAGGTTCTCGTCGAACTGGCCGTACAGGGCGCTGGCAAGCTTGTTGTTGTCGAAAGTCAGAACGATGTGCGCCATGTCAGAGGCCCCGGATGTCTGGTTCTGGGGCAGAGTCTTCACTTCAGCAGCGCTCAACCGTCTCTCCTCATCTGCCGAGGCCATCAAACCAACTCGGCGAACAGGCTATTGTAGCCCGTCTTCGTGATTCGCACCCGGATAATGTCACCGATTTCCCCGGCCTTTTCATCAACAATAACCGGCTGCAGCCAGGGCGAGCGGCCGACCTTCTGGCCGGCCTGACGGCCGGGTTTCTCGATCAGCGTGTCGATGGTGCTGCCGACCAGGCCCAAGCCGAAATCCTGCTGCTGCTTGAGCAACAATGCCTGCAGCTGTTGCAAACGTTCATCCTTGACCGCTTCCGGCACGTGATCGGGCATATCGGCGCCCGGCGTGCCGGGACGCGGCGAATATTTGAACGAGAAGGCCGAGGCGTAGTTCACCTGGCGCACCAGACCCATCGTGGCCTCGAAATCCGCCTCGGTTTCACCGGGGAAGCCGACGATGAAGTCACCGGACAGCGCGATGTCGCCGCGTGCAGCGCGGATGCGCTCGAGCAGCGCCAGATAGTCCTTGGCCGTGTGCCTGCGGTTCATCGCCTTGAGGATGCGGTCTGACCCGGATTGCACCGGCAGGTGCAGATAAGGCATCAAAGCCGGGAGATCGCGATGGGCAGCGATCAATTCGTCGTCCATGTCGCGCGGATGGCTGGTGGTGTAGCGCAGCCGCGCCAGGCCAGGAATTTCGGCCAGCCGGAACAGCAGGCGACCAAGCCCCCATTCCATGCCATCCTCACCCTTGCCGTGCCATGCATTGACGTTCTGCCCCAGCAGCGTCACCTCGCGCACACCGGCATCGGCCAGCCGCTCGGCTTCGGCGACGATCTGCGCCACCGGCCGCGACACTTCCGAGCCCCTGGTATAGGGCACGACGCAGAAGGTGCAGAATTTGTCGCAGCCTTCCTGCACCGTGAGGAAGGCGGTGACGCCGCGCTTGATCATTTCGGCGCGCTTCGGCTGCGGCAGATGCTCGAACTTGTCCTCGATGGCGTATTCGGTCTCGACGATCTTCTCGCCGCCACGCACCCGGGCCAGCACATCGGGCAGCCGGTGATAGGTCTGCGGGCCGATGACCAGATCGACAGCAGGCGAACGGCGGATGATTTCCGCGCCTTCGGCCTGCGCGACGCAACCGGCGACGCCGATCAGCATTTCGCGCCCAACTGCTGCGCGTTCAGCCTTCATGTCGCGGATGCGGCCGAGCTCGGAATAGACCTTTTCCGCCGCCTTCTCCCTGATATGGCAGGTGTTGAGCAGCACCAGGTCGGCGTCGGCGATGACATCGGTCGCGGTGTAGCCGTCGGCTGCCAGCGCATCGGTCATGCGCTGTGAGTCATAGACATTCATCTGGCAGCCATAGGTCTTGACGAAGACCTTTTTGGCCGAGGCGGACGCCACAGCAGCGCTTTGCAAGGCGCTGTCGGTTTCGTTCCGCTCTATCGTGTTCAAATCCATCCGGCGGCTTCTAACGCCTTTCCGTGACAAAAAACAGACGATTCTAGGTTGCGCTACCGACTCTGGCGCGGGTCGGCGAGCGCGGCCTGCATCATGGCGCGCACCTGGCTTTCCATCAGCCTCGACGTTTCCTTGCGGTTCGAGCCCTTGGAAAAGGCGATGGGCTCGCCGAAATGCACCTCGACGTCAATGGCGCCTTCGGCCATCAGCACCTTGAGATGCGGCATCAGGTCCTGATCGCCGATCCAGGCAGCGAGCGGCCGGTGGCGACGGCCGAGAGGCACGCCGTGCACCCGCGTGTAGGCAATCGCCAGCGGCTGGATGAAGACCTGCTCGGCCGCGCCTTCCGAAATCGCCATCGAGGCGGCGCCGAACAAGGTGCTCTTGAACGGCAGGATGGTGTTGCCGTCGCCGGTAGAGCCCTCGGCAAACAGCACCATGGCGTCGCCCTTGGCCATGCGGCTGGCGATCTCGCTGGCCTGGTCGCCAGCTGTCCGCTTGCGCTCGCGTTCGATGAAGACCGTACGCTGCAGTTTCGACAGCCAGCCGATCAGCGGCCATCCCTCCATGTCCGCCCGAGCGATGAAGGTCACATCGGCAAAGGAGCCCAGCACCATGATGTCGGTCCAGGAGATATGGTTCGAGGCGACCAGCAGCGGGCGCTGGCTGGACAGCGCACCTTTGACATGGATGCGCAGGCCGAGCGTCCGGACGATGAGGCTGTGCCAGGCCTTCAGAATGACCGTCTCGCGCCAGATTCCGGTCTTCATCGACAGCAGCTGCAAAGGCACAAGGACCAGCGAACCGATGACAACGAGGCTCAGCGCCAGGAAAATCCTGATTTTTCCGATCATGCAGCTTGGCCCTGCCCCAAAACTTTGGCTAGCGAAGATCGCGGCGCATGACAAGCGCGCCGGTAGGACCATGTTCGGTCGAGCGGTAATAATTGGCGCGGTGGCCGACCTGGCGGAAACCCAGCCGCCGGTAGAGGGCGATGGCAGCGACATTGGTCTCGTCGACCTCAAGGAACAGCGCCTCGGCCCGCTGCGCATGCAATTCGCGCAGTACCGCGTCCATCAACTGCCAGCCGAGCCCCTGGCGGCGATGCGAGCGCGCCACCGCCACGGTCAGAATCTCGCCCTCGCCGGCTGCAAGCCTGGCCAGCACGAAGCCGACCGGCGGCTTGGCGCCCTGGCCGATTTCGCGCGCGGCATAGCCGAACACGGTTTCCTGTTCGAGCAACGCGGCGAACTCGCCATCGGTCCAGGGCCGGACGAAATCCTCGCGGTGCAGCACCGACGCTGCCGGGCTGTCGGCGATGGTCAGCGGCTCGAGCGCATAGTCCCTGCGGCGCGGCTGGAGGAAAGGGATGCGCATCACTTTTCCTGCCTCAACAGGATGAACCCGGCCTGCGCCTTGGCATCGGCGCCGCGCAGATAGAGTGGCTTCGGCTTGTCGCCCTCACCTTTTGCAGCGGCGAGCCGGGCGTAGACGGCAATGTCGGCGGTGGCAGCCGTCGGGCCGATATCGAAATCGCGACCGGCCGCGGCTGCGATCTGCACGGCGGCCGTGCCGGCAAGCACCGGACGATTGTCCGCCGCCATTCCCGCGGCTTGGGCAAGTGTGGTCACAGCCGGACCATAGCGCAAAATCGCTTCCGCATCGTAAAACGCCGCATGGATCTCCTCGCGGCCTGCATCGAGAGCCGCCAGGATCGGGCGGCCGGGAAATGCCGCCCTCGCCTCGGCCGCCAGCGCCTCCAGTGTCGTTACCCCGATCGCCGGGATCTTCAGCGCCAGCGCCAGGCCGCGCGCCGCCGAGACGCCCACCCGCAGGCCGGTGAAGGAACCCGGACCGATGGAGACCGCAACGGCGCCAAGGCCGGCATAATCGGTGCCGTCCGCTTTCAACGCTTCGTCAATGACAGCCATCAGGTGTTCGGCGTGGCCTTTGCCGAGATCGAGTACCGAGCGGCCGAGCTCTCTGTCGCCCGATGCGTCATAGACGCAAGCGGCGCAGAGATTGGCGGCACAGTCGATGGCGAGCAGTTTCATGGGCGACCGGTTCGAAAAACAGTCTCCCTCTGCCCGCCACGGCGCGCCGCCGCAAGAGCCAGCGCGTAAATTGTTAAGCGGCTTCGCTTCGGTGCAGGCCGGACGGCTTACGCCGCCGGCGCGATGCGCAGCATGTGGTTGTCCCAGACATAGTCGGGCTCGGAGCGCGTCGCGCCGCTGCCTTCGATGATTTCGCCGGCACCCGTGGTTGCCATGAAGCCCGGGCCGTCGGGCGCCAGGCCGCAGACCTCGACCAGCGCCTTGGTGGCGACGATCTTGCCGCTGGCGGCGTCGATGACGGCCAGCGAATTGCCTTCCGGCGAAGACACCGCGACCGTGCCGGCAATCGGGTTGGCGGCGACCGAGCCGATGTAATTCCGGAAGCCGGATAGCACGTCCTGCGGCATGTCGAGCAGCTGCAGCCCCTTGCCGCGCGTGGCGCGGCCGACCAGCGGTGGCCGCTCGGTGCCCGGCCCGCGGTACTGGCAGCCGAACCAGATGGTGCCTGTGGGGTCGGCATCCATGTGGCGAATCGACAGCTGGTGCAGAGCCGGCGGCAGTTCGTGCTTTTCGATGAGATCGCCGGTTGTGCGATCGACCAGCACATAGGACGGCTTCATGGTGGCGATGTTGAGCTCGGCGCGGCCATAGTCGGGATGGGTCTCGATGCCGCCATTGGCGATGGCGATCGTCCGGCCGTCTCCGAGCAGCAAGAGCTCATGCGGCCCCATGCCATAGGTCGGAAACTCGCCGATGCGGCTGAACTTGGCCCGTGCGTCGTAGATCCCGACGACGCCGGCGGCATTGTCGAAATTGTTTTCGGTGACGTAAAGCAGCGCGCCGTCGGTGGAAAACACACCGTGGCCGAAGAAATGCCGACCGGTGATGCTGACGATGGTCAGCGGCGGCTCGCGGCCGGCATGGTCGAAGACCACGGCGAAGGTGCCGGGTTGCCGGGCGAAGACCACGGAGCGCTTCGAGACCGGATCGAAGGTGACGTCGTGGCCACGGTCGGGCAGGTCGATCGCATGCAATACTTTTCCGGCTTCCGACAACACAGCGGCGCCAAAGCTGCCGTCACGCTTGACGAAGGCGGTGGCAAAGACGGCATCGGCGGCAAGCGTGTCCGCCCAGGCCCGCGGCGCCATTGACGCGACGAAGCCGGCGCCGGCAGCCCTGAGAAAATCGCGGCGGTCGATCAGCGGCGTCCTCATGATCAGTCTCCGTCGAGCGAGGAGAAGCCGGCGGTCAGGCCGAACTCGGCGGTCAGCCTGGTTCCGATCAGGCCCGACAGGCTGGAGGTGATCAGCGCGAAATGCTCGAGTTTTCCGCGCTCCGCGGGATCGGCCAGCGTCTTGTCGATCGGACCCTGGATGGATTTGGCAGTGGCAACGCCATTGATGAGCTGGATATGGATGGATTCCGCCATCCATCTGCTATCCTCGGGCAGCGCGTCGCCGAGCTTCGAGGCCTGGAACAGCGCATCAATGCCGGAGAGGTTGCCGGCTAATGACAGGCCGGTGTTTTGCGACCGCCAGTAGATCGCCTGCCTTGGCTTGTCAGCCTCCGGCTTGGCGCCGAAAAAACCTTTGAGGCGCACGTCGCGGACCATTTCCAGCTCGTTGATGAAGACGCCGACCAGTTCGGTCACCGCTTCGGTGCCGTCGCGGTAAAGCGCATTGTCGGGTCCGGGATTAGCCCACGAGGCTGCAAAACCGTCCGGTTTTTTCCAGGCCGCGTCGACATCGGCCGCCATGGTCTCGATGTTCTTGGCGACTGCCGCGCCATAGGCGCAGCGATAGGGCTCGTCCTTGCCGACGAGCGTCTCGGCGCCGTCGCCGTAAAGCACGAACTCAAGCGCCCCTAATCCCTGCATCGCGACACTCTTGCCCGCCAGCTGCGCCGGATCGGTGGCGGTCGGATCCTTGCCGGCCAGCGCCGCCTGCACCTGCTTCAGGCCGATGCTCTTTCGGTCCGGCCAGTAGAGCATGCGCTCCAGCCGGTTGTTCTCCTTGATTGGCCCGAAGCCGATGATTTCAGCCGACGACCAAGCTGCGACCGTGGCCGAGAATCCGGCATGCGCGGCATCGAGGTTGCCCTGCGACGGCGCCTGGCAGAGCGCGTCCATGGCCTTCGCCAAGGTGCCGGCATGGCCATGCAGGCTGGCATAGGCGGGGCGGACAAAGCCGTCGATCGCTCTTTGGATCACGTCGGAGGCTTTCACCGAGGCCGATGCCGGGGACGCACCGAACAGAGCCAATGGGAGGAGGAGAACAGGCAAAACCCGCTTGAGCATCAGAATGACTCCAGGAATTTGATGAGAGCATCGCGGTCGGCCGTATTGGCGGCGGCAAAGCGATCGCGCGCCTTCTGCCCCTCGCCGCCATGCCACAGGATCGCTTCGGTAAGCGTGCGCGCACGCCCGTCATGCAGGAAGAAAGCGTTGCCGTTGACGGTCTTTGTCAGGCCGATGCCCCATAGCGGCGGGGTGCGCCATTCACTGCCCGTGGCATCGCCCACCGCCTGGCCGTCGGCAAGGCCAGGCCCCATGTCGTGCAGCAGAAAGTCGGAATAGGGCCAGATCAGTTGGAACGCCTGCGCCTTGTTCCCGCGCATGGTGACGAATTTCGGCGTATGGCAGGCAATGCAGCCCATCTCGTAGAACAGCTTCTTGCCGGCGAGCACGGCGGGTGCGCCGACATCGCGCCGCGCCGGCACCGCAAGGTTCTGTGAATAGAAGGTGACGAGGTCCATCACCGGTGGTGGCGCCTCGACCGGGCCGAGCCGCTTCTGCACGCCATTGGGCATGGCTAAGCAGGCCTCTTCGGCTGCGGTGCAATCGCCCCAGTGGCTGGGCTCTTCCGGCGTCGAAATGCCGATATCGCCGGCAAAGGCGTCCGCCGCCTGCTGGCGGATCGATGCGGTCTGCGCCTTCCAACCGAAGCGGCCAAGCGTCAGTTGCCCGCTGCTGAGGTCACGCACCATGTTGGGCTTGCCGGAAATGCCGTCGCGGTCGTCGGGATCGGCATGGGCAAGGATGTCGGCCGGCGCGATCTGTTCGATCAGGCCAAGGCCGATCATGGGCGGGGTCAGACGTGGCGACAGCGTGGTGCGCGGGTCAAGCGGGCCGTAGCCAAGCCCGTCGAGCGAATAGCTCGGCTTGCGCAGCGAAACGATGCTACCGTCACCGAGCGTGACCTTTTCCTTGCGATAATCGACATACATGCGGCCTTCGCCCTTGAGGCCGGGCACCGCCAGTTCCTGCAACTGCGCGCCGTAGACCGGATCGGGGAAGTTCAGCACCTTGTGCACGGCAATCTCGGCTTTTTCCTCGGCCGTGCTCGCATCGCGCGCCAGCCGCAGGAACATCGACGTGGTGCGGCTGTCGGCGGCCGGCGGGCGGCCGCGGCCATCCTTCAAATGGCAATTCTGGCAGGCGCGCTCGTTGAACAGGGGTCCGAGACCGTCCGAGGCCTGGGTCGAGGATGGCGACGACACCCAGTTCTTGCGGAAAAGCGCATTGCCGAGCTTGAAATTGCCCTGTTCCTCGAAGGTAATGTTTTCAGAGGGTTGCGAGAAGGCGTCGCGGTCGACCTGCTTGCGCGACGTGCCGGCGCCGCCTTGCATCGTTTCGAAGGATTCGGGCTTGGAGAAATCCTGGGTTGGCCTGGTAACTGCAAGGACGCGGGCCTGGTCCTTCGGCGTCAGGTCGGTGCGGCTCGTGGCGAGGCCGACCGGTTCCGACGATCCGGCCAGGGCCGGGGCCAAAATTGCCGCCAGGGTTACAACCGAAAGCCCGCGAAAGGCCTGATATCGCGGGTTTTTGAGGAGCAGCGGGCCGGCGGCCCGCCGCAAGCGGCGCAGAATATCTATGGGGCGCCGCATTCCTGCATGGTCCTATTCCGCCTCGTCCGCCGATGCGGCGTTGAGCTGGCCGTATTTTTCCTCGCCGATCGAGGCAAGGAGGTCGAGCTGCGTCTCGAGGAAGTCGATGTGACCTTCCTCATCCGCCAGCAATTCCTCGAACAGCTTCATCGTCACGTAGTCGCCGGCTTCGTTGCAGATCTCGCGCGAACGCTTGTAGGCGGTGCGTGCGTCATATTCGCCGGCGAGATCGGATTCGAGCACTTCCTTGACGTTCTGGCCGATGCGCAACGGCGCCACGGACTGCAAATTGGGATGCCCTTCGAGGAAGATGATACGGGCCACCAGCCGGTCGGCATGGTGCATCTCCTCGATCGATTCGGCGCGTTCCTTCTTTGCCAGCTTGGCATATCCCCAATCTTCGAGCAGGCGGAAATGCACCCAGTATTGATTGACGGCGCCAAGCTCCAGGAACAGAGCCTCGTTAAGCCGCTCGATGATCTGCGGTTCGCCTTTCATGGATTCTGCTCCCATATTGGACGCGCAGGCCTCTGACGCGATCCAGGTGTGAAACGATGTCCACGCCGCTCGCCTCCGAACGGGCGTGGTAATTTTCGGTGACCCGAATGATCGTTTCGACCACATTTGGGAAGCAGCCGCAACAGCGACCGCGCTTTTGCATCGTGTGATAGACCTTCGCCGGCACGATCAGTTGCCAGGGGTCCTGATCCAGCAGATCGACGATCGTCTGCTCAATCTCCTTTTCGGTGATGATGTTGCAATGGCAGATCAGCATGGATTGGCTCTGGCTGACGGCGCCCCTCCGCGCCGTTTGGCTAGTGGTTGGTTGGGGTGCTACTTGAACACCTTGTCCGGTGCGTCGAGGCTGTCGGACCCCTCGAAGGCTATGTTGTTCAGCTTCAGCGCGCCGACGGCGCGTTCGATCGACTTGGTCTGGTCGACCAGCGCGTCGATTGCCGCCTGCACGGTAGCATTGCCTTCGGTGTTGCCCTCGGCGATCTGCTGGTCGTAGGCATCACCGGCCACTCCCCGCGCCTTGATCGCCTCCATCTTGGCGACCGAGACATCGAGCTTGTCGGACAGTTCCTTGTCGATCGCCGGATCGGCCGCCTTGACCATATCGTGCACCGACGGGCCTGAAACGACGGTGCCGTCGATGCGCGTGTAGCTGGCGAGATAGGCGGCGCGGATGCCGATGGCGTCATAGAGATGCGAGTTGTAGGTATTATCCGAGAAGCAGTCGTGCTCCTCTTCGGGATCGTGCAGCAGCAGGCCGAGTTTCATGCGCTCCCCGGCCAGTTCGCCGTAGGACAGCGAGCCCATGCCGGTGAAGATCACCGAGATAGCGGTGTTCGGCTGGCCATCGACGAGGTTCTTGCGGGCGGCGCCGTCTTCCTTCCAGTTGCCGACCATCTCCTGCAGGTCGGAGACCAGAAGATCGCTGGCCGACTTCAGATACTCGGCCCGGCGATCGCAATTGCCGCCGGTGCAGTTCTTGAGGTCGTAGTCGGTGTACGGACGCTCGCCGGCGCCCGGGCCGGTGCCGTGCAAGTCCTGGCCCCAGAGCAGGAATTCGATGGCGTGATAACCGGTGGCGACATTGGCCTCGATGCCGCCGGCCTCCTGCAGCGTGCCGGCGAGGAACTCCGGCGAAAGCTTCGAGGCGTCGACCTTCTTGCCGTCGATCTCGATGTCCTTGTTGGCGATGACATTGGCGGTGTAGAGCGCGTTCGCGTCGGACTCGGTGCCGTAGCTCTTGGCGACGTAGTCGATCAGGCCTTCGTCGAGCGGCCAGGAGTTCACCTTGCCTTCCCAGTCGTCGACGATCTTGTTGCCGAAGCGGTAGACCTCGGTCTGCTGGTAGGGCACGCGCGACGCCTTCCAGGCATCGCGGGCGGCATTCAGCGTGTCCGCCGACGGGTTGGCAAGCAGCGCGTCGACAGCCTTGTCGAGCGCCTGCGCCGTGGTCAGCGAATCCTCGTACTTGGCCAGCGCGATGTCGGAATAGGTCTTGATGACCGCCTTGGCATCGATCTCCGCCGCCTTGGCCGGCAGGATGAAAACCGCCGCCGTCAACATAGCCGTGGCACCGATCGCAGCCAGTCTGCCGCCATATCGCGCTGTCATCATCAGTCTCCAGTTCAAAGGGGATTCGGTAAAAGGCGCGCGTGCCAAACGGTGCCGGGACATAGGCATGCCGTAGGACACCACAGATGCCGCGCCGCTCTGCGGCTCACGGGAGAAAGACACCAAATGCCTCCAATCGAACGGGTTCAAGGCCCAAACATCAAAGGGATGCGCTGACGCGCGAGCCTCCATAAAACGATCGCGAGGCCGGAAGTCAACTGGTGAACCCTAGAAAATTCAATTGAAACAACAGTTTAGAATTATTCTAAACTAGCACTATCAACTTTAAATCGTAGCCAGCAGCCAAGGTGAGAGACGCCGCGATTGACAAGCGACCGTTCCGGGTGCGACCCGGACCGGGGCTCTTGCGACGGCGGCAGACAATCGCCATCTGGCGGAACGGCTCACAATCAAAGCATGATGTCGTCCGAAAACCGCTTCACACTTTTCGGCATCATGCTCCAGATTTGAAACAGGAATTCGGGTTGCGATGAAGAACGGGGTCGTCATTGTCGGTGCGGGTCATGCGGGCGTGCAAGCGGCCGCCAGCCTGCGCGAGGAAGGCTATGACGGGCCTGTCATACTGATCGGCGACGAAACCGATCTGCCCTATCACAAGCCGCCGCTGTCGAAGACCTTCATCAAGGACGCCGATGCCAAGCCGCAACCCTTGCGCGGCGAGGCCTTTTACACCGGCAGCGCCATCGACTTCAGGCCGGGCATCCGAATAGACAGCCTCGATACGGCAGGCTGCAAGCTGGAGGTAGCGGGCGGCGGCGTGCTGCCGTTCGACCGGCTCATCCTGGCCACCGGTTCGCGGCCGCGGCTTCTGCCGCTGCCGGGCGCCGACCTCTCGGGCGTGCTGTCGCTGCGCTCGATCGCCGATGCGCGGCTGATCCGCGCGCTCAGCGCCCAAAGCGAAGACGTGGTCATCCTCGGCGGCGGCTTCATCGGGCTGGAGATCGCGGCAACGCTGAGGGCCGCCGGCCGCAACGTCACCCTGGTCGAGGCTGTCGACCGGCTGCTTGGCCGCGCCGTGGCGCCGGTGGTGGCGAGCCATGTCCGCCAACGGCTGGAGGCGATCGGCGTTCGTATCCTCACCGGCACAACCATTGCCAGGCTGGAAGGGGAAAACGGCCATGTCTGCGCTGCCATCACCTCCACCGGCGAAAGGCTGCCCGCGCGCATGGTCATCGTCGGCATCGGCGCCGTGCCGAATGTCGAACTTGCGCAGGCTGCCGGACTGACTGTCGCCAATGGCATCCGCGTCGACCAACAGATGCGCACCTCAGTGCCTGATATTCTGGCCATCGGCGACGCCGCTTCCTACCGCCACTGGTCGACCGGCGGCGACGTGCGGCTGGAATCGGTGCAGAACGCCACCGACCAGGCGCGGCTTGCCGCACGCACGATCACCGGCCATACGGACGCCTATGCGGCGGTGCCGTGGTTCTGGTCTGACATCGGCGACATGAAACTGCAGATGGTCGGGCTGACCTCGGGCGGCGACAGCCATGTCGTGCTGGGCGACCTCGCTGAGAACAAGTTCTCGATCTACCACTATGCTGGAAGCCGGCTGCTCGGCATCGAATCCGTCAACAGGCCGGGCGACCATATGCTGGGCCGCAAGATGCTCGGGGCCGGGTTTTCGCCGATGGCGCAGACGATTGCTGAGGGACCTGACGGGCTGAAGGCTGCACTGGCAGCGTTCCAGCAGGATGAGCCGGCACGGGCTGCGGGCTAGACGCACTTACCCTCCCCCTTGTGGGGAGGGTCGCTGCGAAGCAGCGGGGTTGGGGTCGGCGCGAGGCCCCCCCACCCGGACCTGCGGTCCGACCTCCCCACAAGGGGGAGGTAGGTTTTGCGCTAGGCAGTGCAGACTTCGCGGATCGAGCTTTCCAGAATGTCGAGCGCCTCGTTCATGACATTGTCCTGGATGGTGATCGGAGCCAGGAAACGGATGACGTTGCCGTAGACGCCGCAGGTCAGCAGGATCAGCCCCTTGTCGAGCGCCTTCAGCCGGATCGCATTGGCGATCTCGGCCGACGGCAGGCCCTTCTTGACGTCGTTGAACTCGACCGCGTTCATGAAGCCGAGACCCCTGATGTCGACAATCTCGGGCACATCGTCGCGGATCGACTGCAGCCGCTGTTTCAGCCGGGCGCCCAGCGTATTGGCGCGGTCGCACAGCTTTTCGTCCTCGATTACGTCGAGCACGGCGTGTGCTGCGGCGACACCGATCGGGCTGCCGCCATAGGTGCCGCCGAGCCCGCCAGGACCGGGCGCATCCATGATGTCGGCGCGGCCGGTGACCGCCGCCAGCGGGAAGCCGCCGGCCAGGCTTTTCGCCATGGTGGTAATGTCGGCCGCGACCTCATGATGATCCATGGCGAACATCTTGCCGGTGCGGGCAAAGCCGGTCTGCACCTCATCGGCGATCAGCAGCATGCCGTGCTGGTCGCAGAGCTTGCGCAGCGCCGTCAGGAATTCGCGTGGCGCGTCGTAGAAGCCGCCCTCGCCCTGGACCGGCTCGATGATGATGGCGGCAACGCGAGCCGGATCGACATCGGCCTTGAACAGTTTGTCGAGTGCGACCAGCGAATCGGCTGTAGACACGCCGTGCAGCGGCACCGGAAACGGCGCGTGGTAGACGTCGCCCGGCATGGCGCCGAAGCCGACCTTGTAGGGCACGACCTTGCCGGTCAGCGCCATGCCCATGAAGGTGCGGCCGTGGAAGCCGCCGGCAAAGGCGATGACGGCTTGGCGGCCAGTGGCGTTGCGGGCGATCTTGATGGCGTTCTCGACCGCTTCAGCACCCGTAGTGACGAAGATGGTCTTCTTCTCGAACTTGCCGGGCAGCATGCCGTTCAGCCGTTCGGCCAGCCTGACATAGCTCTCATAGGGCACGACCTGGTGGCAGGTATGGGTGAAGCGGTCGAGCTGTGCCTTGACCGCCTCGATCACCCTGGGATGGCGGTGGCCGGTGTTGACGACGGCGATACCGGAGGAGAAATCGATGTATCGGCGGCCTTCTACATCCCAGATCTCCGAATTCTCGGCGCGGTCGGCATAGATCTGCGTCGTCATGCCGACGCCGCGCGAGATCGACTGGTTCTTGCGCTCAGAAATGGCTGCGTTCTTCATTTCGTCCCTCATCGGGCCGACGCCCGTTCTCGTTAGATGAATGCCAAGGCCTCTTCTGACCTTATTTCACGTTTTCCTCAAGTTGGCACCGCCGCCGGGCGATTGGGCCTGTCGTCGATGCGGGCCACTTCGACAGACCGGTCTTAACCAGCCGACCGATACACGTACGGGGCAGTCCGTGACAGCTCACCCGTCACCGGGAACGGCGAAGCGATCCCGCTCGCCGCGGTGGCGAACTTCCGCTACGACCTCGAACAGCCGACGGTGTGGCGGCGAAACCGCATCCCGACGATCACCGTTCGCGCAGGCCTCGTTGGCGACGTGCTGCCGGCCACCGTCGTCAACGAATTGAAGCCGTCGGTCGACGCCTTCATCGCCAAACTGCCGCCCGGCTATTCCGTTGCAACCGCCGGCTCGGTCGAGGAAAGCGCCAAAAGCCAGGGACCGATCGCAGCGGTGGTGCCGCTGATGCTGTTCGTGATGGCGACCATCCTGATGATCCAGTTGCAAAGTTTTCAGCGACTGTTCCTGGTCGTGGCGGTGGCGCCGCTCGGCCTGATCGGCGTGGTCGCGGCCCTGGTGCCGAGCGGCGCACCGCTCGGCTTCGTCGCCATTCTGGGCGTCCTGGCGCTGGTCGGCATCCTGATCCGCAACTCAGGTGATCCTGATCGTGCAGATCGAGGATCTGGTGGCCGAGGGCCAAGACCGCTGGGAAGCCGTGATCGAAGCGACCGAGCACCGCATGCGGCCGATCGCGCTGACGGCCGCGGCCGCCAGCCTAGCGCTGATCCCGATCGCGCGCGAAGTGTTCTGGGGCCCGATGGCCTACGCCATGATGGGCGGCATCATCGCCGGCACGGCGATCACGCTGCTGTTCCTGCCGGCGCTTTATGTGACGTGGTTCAGGATCAAGGAGCCTAAGCAGGGGGACGAACCATCTGTTCCGGAGAACGGCGAACTGGCGCAAGACCCCGCTTAAGGCTTTGCCGGATCATTCGTTATCGTTAGAGGGTTCGGGGCGCGATTTCGCTCGCTGCCATGGCGATGATTTTGACGTCCGCCAAGCATGCCAGCCTTTTGGCAAGTCGGCCAATGCCAGGATGCTTTCATCCTGCTGCACCACCTCTTGCAGGCCAACGAGCATTATCTCGCGTTCATCCCAATCTCGAGAGTCGCTGCTATAGAATTGCCAACTGCCCCCTTCATCGTTGTAGTTCTCGTCATCGTCAGCTTCATGCACAACGTATGCGATCCAGTCGCCCCGTTTGAATATGCTCTTGTCCGATAGCACCGCGACATTGGGCGGATCTGCAAACTTCCATTCTTCCATGGAATTCCCCAAGCGATTATTCTGCGGAACAAACTAGTTCACGCCGTCCGAACAAACCCCTCGCTCGCCCTAAGCAAATTGCGTGTGTAATCCTTCTCCACGCGGTGCCCGATCAGCTGGCCCGCCGTCAGGTTCTCCACCGCTTCGCCATTCTGCATCACCATCAGGCGCTCGCACATATGGGTGATGATGGCGAGGTCGTGGCTGACCATCAGGAAGGTCAGCTTGCGCCGACGGCGAACCTCTTCCAGCAGGTTGAGCACTTCCGCCTGCACCGAAGCGTCGAGCGCCGAGGTTGGTTCGTCGAGCAGCAGGATCGACGGTTCGAGGATGAGCGCCCGCGCGATCGCCACGCGCTGACGCTGACCGCCGGAGAGCTGGTGCGCGTAGCGGAAACGGAAACCGTTGCCTAATCCGACCTCGTCGAGGGCGCGCTGGATGCGTTGCTCGCCATCGGCAAAGCCGTGAATGGCGAGCGGCTCCTGTAGCAGGCGGTCGACGGTCTGACGCGGGTGCAGCGAACCATAGGGGTCCTGGAAGACCATCTGCACTTCGCGATAAAAAGCCTTGTCGCGTCGCGCTCCCAGCGTCTTGCCATTGACCGTGATAGTACCGGATGCGACAGGCACCAGGCCGGCAATGGCTTTGAGCAGCGTCGACTTGCCGGAACCGCTCTCGCCGACCAGGCCGAAGGATTCGCCGGACTTCACCTCGAGGTTCGCCCCTTTCAGCGCGCGAAAACGGTCGAACACCACCTCCAGCCCTTCAATCGAAATGGCTGGCGTCATGCCGCCCACTCCGGCTTGCGGTCGAGCACCGGCAGCGGGTGGCGTTCGTAACCGATCCTGGGCATGCAGTTGAGCAGGCCGCGCGTGTAGGGATGCTGGGCGTCGCGCAGCTCCGACGCCTTGAGCTGCTCGACCACCTTGCCGGCATACATGACGATGACGCGGTCGCAGAAGGAGGCGACCAGCCGCAGATCGTGCGAGATGAAGATCAGACCCATGCCGCGCTCACTGACCAAGCGGTCGAGGATGCCGAGCACATCGAGCTGAACGGTGACGTCGAGCGCCGAGGTCGGCTCGTCGGCGATCATCAGTTCCGGTCCGGCGATCAGCATCATTGCGATCATGGCGCGCTGGCCCATCCCGCCGGACACCTCGTGCGGATGCAGGTCGAAGACACGCGAGGGATCGCGGATCTGCACAGCTTCCAGCATGGCCAGCGCCCGCTCGCGCGCTTCGGCCTTGGAGACCTTTTCATGCGTGCGCAGCGTCTCGACGATCTGGCGGCCGATGCTCATCACCGGGTCGAGCGAATATTTCGGATCCTGCAGGATCATGGCGATGCGTTTGCCGCGCAGCGCCCGGCGCTGGCGGGCGGGTATGTCCAAAAGATCGATGCCGTCCAAGGCGAGCTTCTTGGCCGAAACCAGAGCCTGCGGCGGCGTCAGCCCCATGATGGCGCGGCCGGTCTGCGACTTGCCGGAGCCGCTTTCGCCGACAATGCCCAGCCGCTCTCGGCCGAGCGAGAAGGTGACGCCGCGCACCGCCTGGATGAGGCCGGTCCGAGTCGGGAAGGTGACGCGCAGGTCGTCGACATCGAGAAGTGCACCGCTCATTGGTCACCACTCATTGGTCGCCACTCCGGGGATCGAGCGCATCGCGCAGGCCGTCGCCCAGCAGGTTGAAGCCGAGACTGACGATCAGGATGGCGAAGCCGGGCGCGCCGGCCACCCACCATTGGTCGAGCACGAAGCGACGGCCGGACGCGATCATGGTGCCCCATTCCGGCAGCGGCGGCTGCGCGCCGAGGCCAAGGAAACCGAGGCCGGCGGCGGTGAGGATGATGCCGGCCATATCGAGCGTCACCCGGATGATCAGCGAAGAGATGCAGAGCGGCATGATGTGGCGCAGCACGATGCGGAACGGCGAGGCGCCCATCAATTGCACCGCCTTGATGTAATCGGAATTGCGCACGGTCATCGTCTCGGCCCGCGCAATTCGCGCGTAAGGCGGCCACGAGGTGATGGCGATGGCCAACACCGCGTTTTCGATCCCGGGGCCAAGGGCGGCGACAAAGGCCAGTGCCAGGATCAGCTTGGGGAAGGCGAGGAAGATGTCGGTAATGCGCATCAGAATGGCATCGGTCCAGCCGCCGGCATAGCCGGCGACGGTGCCGACCAAAAGGCCGATGGGGGCTGCGATGACAGCGACAAGAATGACGACATAGAGGGTCCAGCGTGAGCCAAAAAGAATGCGCGAATAGATATCGCGGCCGAGATCGTCGGTGCCGAACCAATGCGCCGCACTCGGCGCCAAAAGCCGCGCGTTCTTGAGATCGCCGATGGTCGGCGAATAGGGCGCCAGCACATCGGCAAAGGCGGCGACCAGCAGCAGCGCGATGATGATGAGCAGGCCGAGAAACGCCAGCCGGTTGGCGGAAAAGCGCCGCCAGGCGACATAGGCGCGGCCGAGCCTTGCCTGCATGCGCGAGGCCGGCCGATCGCTGAGCAGCCAATCGCGGCGCGTTTGGATTGCTTCGGCGCTCATCCTGTCTTCGTCCTCGGATCGAGCACCTTGTAGAGAACATCGGACAGGAGATTGATGCCGATGAACACCGAACCGATGACGATGGTGCCGCCGAGCACGGCGTTCATGTCGGCGTTCTGCAGCGAATTGGTGATGTAGAGGCCGATGCCGGGCCAGGAGAACACCGTCTCGGTCAGCACCGAACCTTCGAGCAGCCCGGCATAGGACAGCGCGATCACCGTGACCATCGGCACCGCGGCGTTGCGCAGCGCATGGCCCCAGATGATTCGCGTTTCAGACAGGCCCTTGGCGCGCGCGGCGACGATGTATTCCTGCGACAGCTCGTTCAGCATGAAGGAGCGCGTCATTCGGCTGATATAGGCGAGCGAGAAATAGCCCAGCAGCCCTGCCGGCAGGATGATGTGGCGGTAAGCGTCGTAGAAGACATCCCACTGGCCCTGCAGCGCGGCGTCGAGCAGGTAGAAGCCGGTGATCGGTGTGAATGTGTACTCGTAGACGATGTCGAGGCGGCCGGGAAAAGCTACCCATTGGAGCTTGGCGTAGAACAGGACAAGCCCCAGAAGCCCGATCCAGAAGATAGGCACGGAATAGCCA
Organism: Mesorhizobium sp. P160219; assembly: GCF_057786095.1. Classification (NCBI taxonomy): domain Bacteria; kingdom Pseudomonadati; phylum Pseudomonadota; class Alphaproteobacteria; order Hyphomicrobiales; family Phyllobacteriaceae; genus Mesorhizobium; species Mesorhizobium sp. P160219. Next base: position 1,532,578 of record NZ_JBYNWG010000001.1, on the reverse strand, counting down.
ATCAGGCCGACAATGCGAACGATCTGGTCGATGAGACTGCCGCGTTTTACCGCTGCCAGCACGCCGAGCGGCACGCCGATCAACGAGCCTATCAGAGTGCCCAGCGTCGCCAGTTCGATCGTTGCCGGAAAGGCGCGGCGGATGTCGGTCATCACCGGATTGGTGGTCAGCACCGAGGTGCCGAAATCACCGTTCAGCGCATGCTTGAGATAGATATAGAATTGCTCGATCAACGGAAGATCGAGCCCCATCTCGCGGCGGGTGCGCTCGACGACATTGGCCGGTGCGCGGTCGCCGAGCACCGCCAGCACCGGATCGATCGGGATGACGCGGCCGATGAAAAAGGTCACCGCGAGCAGGCCGAGATAGGTGGTGACGGCGATGACCAGGAAGCGGCCGATCGCCAACAAGATAGCGACGGCGCGGGCGCTTCCCTGCCCCGCCGTCGCCTGGTTTTCAATCGCGCTCATCAGGGCGCGTCCGCCGGCGCTATTCCTTGGAGACCGGGCCGACGAAGTTGGTGTCGAAGCTCGGACCGAGCGCAAAGCCTTTCAGGTTTTTGCGCAGGCCTGCCACTTCCAATTGCTGGTGGATGATGACGAAGGGGCTGGTGTCGAGGATCGTCTTTTCAAGGCTCTTGTACATATCGGCGCGCTTGCCGGCATCCTTCTCCAGCAAGGCTGCTTCGGTCTGCTTTGTCAGGTCCGGGATGTCCCAGGCATTGCGCCAGGCCAGCGTCTTGGTCTTGCCTTCATCCGAATTGTCCGGGTTTGAGGCAAAGGTCTGGGCGTTGGAGTTCGGATCGAAATAGTCCTGGCCCCACTGGCCGATATAGATGTCATGATTGCGGGCGCGGTATTTGGTCAGCGTCTGCTTGCCGTCGCCGGGGATAATTTCCAGCTTGATGCCGGCTTGGCCAAGCGTCTGCTGGATCGATTCCGCCATGCCGGTGGTCGGCTGTCCCGTGCGTACGTCCATGGTTACACTGAAGCCGTCGGCCAGGCCGGCCTTGGTCAGCAGTTCCTTGGCCTTGGCGACGTCGAACTTGAACGGATTTTCGTCCAGTTCGCCCAGAACGCCCTTGGGCAGGAAGGTCTGGTGAATCTCGCCAATGCCCTTGAGGATGGTCGTGCTCAGCGCATCGTAGTCGACCAGATATTTGAACGCCTGGCGAACCTCGGGCTTGGCGAGGTTCGGATTCTTCTGGTTGAGGCTGATATAATAGACCGTGCCCTTCGGCGCGCTGGTCGTGGTGAGATCGGCATTCTTGGCGATGGCGTCGAGATCGTTCGGCTCGAGGTTGCGGGCAACGTCGATGTCGCCTGCTTCGAGCGCCAGGCGCTGTGCCGAGCTTTCCTTCATGTTGCGGTAGATGACGCGGGCGAGCTTGGCCTTCTCGCCATTGTAATTGTCGTTGCGCTCCAGCACGACGACCTCATTGGCCCGCCATTCGCGCAGCTTGTAGGCGCCGGAGCCGGCATAACCGGTCTTCAGGAAGGCGTTGCCGAAATCGTTGTCCCATTTGTAGTCGGCACTCGGCGTCACCGCGGCGACATGTTCCTTGACCAGCTTTGCGTCGACGACCGAAGCGACCGTTGCCGACAGGCAGTTTAACACGAAGCTCGGCGCATAGGCCTTGTCGACGGTGAACTGGAAGGTGGTGTCGTCGACGGCCTTGGCCTTGTCGGCGACGTTGTCGCCGCTGATGCCGAACTGGTTGATGATGAATGCTGGCGGCTTGTCCAGCTTGATGGCGCGCTCGAAGGAATAGGCGACATCGCCGGCTGTCAGTGGATTGCCCGAAGCGAACTTTAGGCCGGGCTTGAGCTTGAACGTATAGACCAGGCCGTCGTCGGAGACGGTCCAGCTCTCGGCAAGGTCGCCCTTGACCTTGGAGGTGTCGCTGAGGTCGAGGCGGACCAGCAGATCATAGGTGTTGCCGGTGACTTCGGCGGTCGACAGTTCGAACGCCTCGCCCGGATCCATGGAGATGATGTCGTCGATGGCAAAACCTTCGACCAGCGTGTCGGCGGGGGTCACGGCAAAGGCCGGCGCGACGCCAATGAGCAGAGCGGACATGGCAGCACCTGCGAGCCAGACGCGCGAACGTAGAGCAAACTTTTCCATCATCATGATGATTGTTCCCTGTTTTGTTGATTGTTGACCCCGAGTTCCCGGCTCAGGGCTGCAGTAATCTTTTTCGCGGCCGGAGGACGACCGTTAGACCCCATACCGTGTTGATTTTTTTCCAGTTGGTCAACACCCTATCCGGCAGCCCTCCAACCGGCAACGGGCATTTTTGCGAGCCGGCATACTGGACCGGAATATGCTGTGCGCGTCGAAGCATGGGCGAGCCAATTGCAGCCGCCGATGGGGAAAAATCTGCTCTTTTCGGTGTTACTTGATGGCAGCAACCAGATCGGCGTCGGGGAAGCAGGTGGCGGGGCGGCCGTTCTTTTCCTGCCAGGAGCCGATCGAGCGGCGGGTCTTGAAGCCGGGCAGACCATCGGCGCTGCCGACATCGTAGCCCTTGGCCTCCAGCGCCCGTTGCAGCGCGGCGATGTCGGAACGATGCAGGCCGCCGACCGCACCCCAGCTGCGGACAAAATCAGCATCGCCATGGGCGATGCGGTCAGCGCCATGGCCGATGAACAGGGCGTAGAGGTCGCTGGTGTTGTATTGCTTCAGCACGTAAAAATTCGGCGTGGCGATGAAGGCCGGACCGCTGCGTCCGGCCGGCATCAACAGGAACCCTTCCGCCTTCAGTTCGTTGGCCGGAAAGGCTTTGCCGCCGACGCGGCTGATTCCCATCGCCGCCCAGGTTGAGATCTTCTTGCCCTGGTCGGGACCTTCGAGCGAGCAGGAAACGCTTTCCGGAACCGTCACCTCGAAACCCCAGCCACGCCCCTTCACCCAGCCATAGTGGACGAGAAAATTGGCGATCGAGGCCAGCACGTCCGGCGTCGAATTCCAGATGTCCGGGTGCCCATCACCGTCGTAGTCGACGGCGTGCTTCAGGAACGAGGTCGGCATGAATTGCGGCTGGCCGAGCGCGCCGGCCCAGGACGATTTCATGGCGCCGACCGGCGCCAACCCATGCTCGACGATCTCGAGCGCCGCCAGCACCTCGGTGCGGAAGAAGTCCTTCTTGGTCGACATGAATGCCTTGGTGCCGAGCACCTCGAAGGCGTCGTAGGGCATTTTCGCCGCGCCGAAGCCGGTCTCGCGGCCCCAGATCGCCAACAGTATCTCGCCCGGGACACCGTAGCGCTTTTCGATCGCAGCCAGCGTCTTGGCGTTGGCCGCCTCGCGCGTGCGCGCACCTGACGTGACGGCGCGCACCGTCTTTTCGGCGAAATAGGCGCCGGGCGAACCGAACTCGGCCTGATGCTGTTTTTGCGGGGTTTTGGGTTTCTCGCCGGGCAGGACGAGGTCGGGCAATTTGAGGTTCGGCTTCACGCCGTCGAAAGCGGCGTCGAAAGTGGATTTGGAGATGCCTTTGGTCTGGGCTTGCGGCCAGAGATCGGTTTGCAGCCAGGCGCGGAACTGGTCATCGATTTTGGCAGCGGAGGCGGGGGCTACAAAAAGCAGGGCAACAAGGGATGCGAGGAGCGCAACGAGCGCCAATCCGAAAGATCCGCGTTCTGTCGCGCCCCCCTCTGTCCTGCCGGACATCTCCCCCTCAAGGGGGGAGATTGGCTGTCGCTTCGGTTTTCGCCAACCACCAGCGTTGAAAGAAGAATGCCGCCCGAGAAGCTGCTGATCTCCCCCCTTGAGGGGGAGATGTCCGGCAGGACAGAGGGGGGCCCGAAGGAATGCTGTCATCTCCGGAGCATCCCCGCCAATTGCGTCAAAACGCCGTCCGCGATCGCAACGCGGCTGCCAGCGTACCCTCATCCAGATAATCAAGCTCGCCGCCAACCGGCACGCCATGGGCAAGTCGTGTCACCTTGACCTCGAAGCCCGACAACTGGTCGGTGAGATAATGCGCCGTCGTCTGGCCCTCGACGGTGGCGTTGACGGCGAGGATCACCTCCTTCACCTCGCCGCCGGCGACGCGGTCGACCAGCGAGCGGACATTGAGCTGGTCGGGGCCGATGCCGTCGAGCGGCGACAGCGTGCCGCCGAGCACATGGTAGCGCACATTCATGGCCGCGGCCCGCTCCAGCGCCCAGAGGTCGGAGACATCCTCGACGACGATCAGCGTCGAGGCATCGCGGCGCGGATCGGTGCAGATCATGCAAGGGTCGGAGGTATCGACATTGCCGCAGGTCGTGCAGATGCGCACCTTGTCGGCGGCTTCAGCCATGGCGGCGGCGAGCGGCGACAAAAGCTGCTCCTTCTTCTTGATGAGGTGCAGTGCCGCACGCCTGGCCGAACGCGGCCCTAGCCCCGGGACCTTGGCCAGGAGCTGGATCAGGCGTTCGATCTCGGGACCGGCGATTCGCTTCGACATCGCACTGATCTAGGATTTTTCCGCGCGCTTTGAAACATGCGCATACGCACCGAGCCCGCCATGCTGCCATGGCGGGCTCGGAAACTGTTTTAGGCGTCAGTAGGCTGAGAGCGGCCGGGTTTGATCGACGATCATTGCGCCGATAGCGTCGGTGTTCTCAGGCGTCGACTGGAAGCCCATCGACGCTTCCTGCGTTGCCGATGGAACCGAGGTGATGTAGCGGGCGTTCAGCGTGCCGCCGAAACGCGAGGCATCGGGCTCGGCCATCGGCTCCTGCATCGCCACCTCCGTCTGCTTGGCGGCGACGCGGGCGCTCTTGGCGGGCGCCGCGGAAGCCGTCACATAGGTCTGCTCGGCCGGGGCACGTGTCGCCTTGGCTGCGCGAACCGCCGCGGCCTGCTTGGCCGGATCTGGACGGACAATGGTCTTCACCACCGGCTCGGCGTAGGCAACCTGCAACGGCGCTTCAGGCACAGGCGCGCGCGGCTGCGCCGAGGCAACCATGGTCGTGGATTCATCCGGCAGCGGCTGCCAGTTGCGACCGCGCTTCTCGTAGAAGGCGTTGCCGCCGGCAACCATGGTGTAATGCATGTTCTTGTAGGGGAACCTCAGTCCGGCGGTGTGGAAGTACATCGTGTTCTTCAGCTTGGCCTTGCGCTCGCCCTTGAGCACCGCATCGGCGGCCTCCTCGACATCGGGCATCGCTTTCGAATTCATCGCCCGCGTCATCACGCCGGGCGCGAACTGGCCCGGTTCGCCAACCACTTGGCAAATGGTGCTGCCATGATTGCCGGAGCGCAGCCGGTTCATCACCACCGTGCCGACGGCGATCATGCCGTCACGGCTCGAGCGGTTGGACTCGAAGAACATCGCCCGCTCCAGGCATTCCTTCTCCTTCGGCGTGTTGCGGTAGGCGCGCGTCGAAAGGAAGCTGGGCGTGATGGCGTCGGTCAGGCTGGCGACCGACAGGCCATGCGAAGACGTGGTCTGGCTGCAACCGGCCAGGAACACAGGAGAGAAGATAATGCCGAGCAGAAGCGGCGTCTTCCATCGCGTAGCGATCAACAAAAATGCCTCATTGTCCAGATGCCAGCTCGCCCCGAGATGTGGCAAGAATGAGACTCTTAAAGGCAAAAAGATGGCTAAAGGATTAGCTTTCGTGCAGCATAGGTAAAACTTTATAAATGCCCGGATATGTCCGTGAGCAAAGCCCGAGAAAGTCTTAACAACAGCCTCCGCAGCCGATTTCCCTTCATAATCAATTAACTGGTTGGGCCGGCTCAGAACGGCAATTTCATTCCGGGCGGGATCGGCAAGCCTGCCGTCAGCGCCTTGGTCTTCTCCTGCATAATCTGCTCGACCTTATTTTTGGCGTCATTGTGAGCGGCCAGCAGCAGGTCTTCGAGAATCTCGACCTCGTCCTCCTTGAACAGCGACGGATCGATCTTCAGCGACTTCATTTCGAACTTGCCGGTCAGCGTGACATTGACCAGCCCGCCGCCCGCCTGCCCGCTTGCTTCAATCGTCGCGATCTCGTCCTGCATGGCCTGGAACTTGGCCTGCATTTCCTTCGCCTTGCCCATCAGGCCGAGAAGATCTTTCATGGTCGGGTCCTTTGCGGATTCGTGGCTATGGTCAGGTTTCGTCGTCGTCGGACGGCGGCTCGACCGGCGCTTCGGCCTTGTCGGTGTCGACTTCCGGCGCGTCGGGAATGCGCACGTCGATGATCTTGGCGCCGGGAAAGCGCGCCAGGATGGCGGCCACAGCCGGATCGCTTTTCGCGTCGGAGAAAGCAGTCTCGCGCCTGGTCGATTCCATCTCGGCCAGCGTTTGGCCGCCCTCTTCCTTCGACAATGACACCAGCCAGTTGCGGCCGGTCCAGGCGCGCAGCTTCGTCGTCAAGTCGTTGAGCAGCATCTTGGGCGCATCGGCGGTCAGGCCGACGTCGATACGGCCGGGCTCGATGCGCACCAGGCGAATACAGCTCTTGACCAGCACCTTAAAGGCGATGTCACGCTGCGCGTCGGCAAGAGCGACAATATCGGCCAGCGATTTCAGCGGCGGCGATTGCGGCTCGACGACCGGCTGCGGAGGCGCGACAAAGGCGACCGGGGGCGCGTCGACCAATCGCATGGTTTGCGCACCGGCTGGCCCGGACGGCATCCGGGTCTGCGCTACCGCGCTGGCGCCGCCGCCATTGCCGGCATTTACCGGCGCACCATTCGGGCGTGACGCACCACCGGACGCCGGAGCGCCGCTCTCTAGAGATTTCAGCGCCTCGTCCAGCGTCGGCAGGTCGGCGGCATGCGCCAGCCGGATCAGCACCATCTCGCCGGCGCTGACCGGTCGGTTGGACGACTGCACCTCGGGAATGCCTTTCAAGAGCATCTGCCAGGTTCGCGACAGAACCTTGACCGACAGCGTGCTGGCGAAGTCGGCGCCGCGGCGGCGCTCATCCTCGGACAGGGAAGCGTCGTCGGCAGCCGTCGGCACGAAGCGCAGCCGGGTGACGAGGTGGTTGAATTCGGCCAGATCGGTCAGCACGGCAGCCGGATCGGCGCCGGTGTCGTACTGGTTGCGGAATTCGGCAAGGGCGGCCGCCACATCGCCTTTCATGACATGTTCGAACAGGTCGACGATGCGGGCGCGGTCGGCGAGACCCAGCATGGCGCGCACCGCTTCGGCGCTGACGGCGCCGCCGCCATGGGCGATTGCCTGGTCGAGGATGGAGAGCGAATCGCGGGCCGAGCCTTCGGCGGCGCGCGCGATCATCGCCAGCGCGTCGTCGTCTACCGAAATGCCTTCCTTGCCGGCAATGGAGGCGAGATGCGCGACCAGCGCGCCGGCATCGATGCGTCTCAGGTCGAAACGCTGGCAGCGCGACAGCACGGTGATCGGCACTTTGCGGATTTCGGTGGTGGCAAAGATGAATTTGACGTGCGGCGGCGGCTCTTCCAGCGTCTTCAACAGGCCGTTGAAGGCCTGGGTGGAGAGCATGTGCACTTCGTCGATGATGTAGACTTTGTAGCGCGCCGACACCGGGGCATAGCGCACGCGCTCGATAATGTCCCTGATGTCGTCGATGCCGGTATGCGACGCGGCGTCCATCTCGATGACGTCGACATGGCGGCCTTCCATGATCGCCTGGCAGTGCTCGCCCAGGAGGGCGAGGTCGACCGAGGGATGGTCGACCGTCGGCGTCTTGTAGTTGAGCGCCCGCGCCAGGATGCGCGCCGTCGTGGTCTTACCGACGCCGCGCACGCCGGTCAGCATCCAGGCCTGGGCGATGCGGCCTGTGGAGAAAGCGTTGGTCAAAGTGCGGACCATCGGCTCCTGGCCGATCAGTTCCGAGAAATTCGACGGACGATATTTGCGCGCCAGCACGCGATAGGCGACGGCCTTTTGCTTCTCCAGGTTTTCGGGGTCCGAATTTCCGGCTTCGCTCATTCGCCCGTAAAGCTCCAAAAGGCCGCGTCTCAGCGTAGCCGATTCCTGCTAGATCGTTTCCCCGTTTTCTGAAACGGCAAACCGCTCTACCCTTTGCTTTAACGCAATTCCGGACGGGAAACCGCTCACACTTTCCCTGGAATTGCTCCAATAGTCTCGCCCGCGCTGCAATGCGTCGTCAATGTCGCGAGAGGGGCCGATGAGGTGGGAGGCTGGAACAATGACCCGTTCCGGGCTCGTTAGGGCTGCTTCCTTCCGGACCTGACCCGGTTGGCGAGTGGATCGTCCACCACCAACCTCCCGCGTTCCATATCGGCAATTCAGCGATCAAATGCAAGGGTGCATTGAGAATCGGATGCCCTTGAACTCCGCCGCTCAATGAATCGCTTGCAGCCCCCGTGCAGCCGCTCTAGCGTCATGAGTTTGGGAATAATGCGAGAAGCGCAAGGGAAACGCCAATGCTACCGGGCCTCAAGGCCGGATTCACGCTCGACTCCAGGCTGGAGGCGGATAGCGAGCAGCTGATGTGGCTCGGCCTGTGCGAGCTCAGGGTGATGAACGATAGCCGCTGGCCATGGCTGGTCCTGGTGCCGCAGCGGCCGGGGGCCGAAGAAATCCACGACATGACGCCGCTCGACCAGGCGATGTTGACCTTCGAAACCAACATGGTGGCGCAGGCGCTGAAAAGAACCACGGGCTGCACCAAGATCAACACCGGCGCGCTCGGCAACATCGTTCGGCAATTGCATGTCCACGTCATCGCCCGCTCGGAAGGCGATCCGGGCTGGCCGGGGCCGGTGTGGGGGCACGGCATGCGCGAGCCCTATGAGCGTTCAGGCATCCGCCAATTTGCGCAACAGATCAAGGCGGCGCTATAAGCCGCCTGTGTCCATCCCTAGACGTTCGAGCTTCCATGACCTTTCGCCTTTTTGACGCGCCCTTGCGCGAACCGAGCCAGTTCGTCGGCTTCGCCGGAAACACGATTGATCGGCAATCCGAGAACCGCGCCGACGATTCCGTCGAAAGGGCGTTGGCCGATCCCTCGGCACGTCTTCTGCCGATGCATGGCGGACGGCTGTATCTGAAATTGCACGATGGCAGCTTCGACCCTTGGTTCGATCTGGCTGAGAGCCAGAAGCTGCAGCCATCACTCGCACAAGGCGTGCTGCTTGGCTTTGCCGAGAGCGGCCCGGTCCTTGCCGTGCCGGTCGGCCTCGATCCCGAACAGCTACCGGAGACCATGAAGGCGATCGATTATCGCTCGGTCTATATGCAGGGGCTGATCGACGAGGCGGCAGCGGGCGCGCTGGCGCAAGGCGCCGCCCTGCTTGCCTGGCATGCCACCCATCGCTTCTGCAGCAAATGCGGCCATGAATCGCATATGCGGGCCGGCGGCTACAAGCGCCATTGCCCAAATTGCGGCACCGAGCACTTTCCACGCACCGATCCGGTGGCGATTATGCTGACGGCGACGCGGGAAAAATGCCTGCTCGGCCGCGGCCGGCATTTCGGGCCCGGCATGTACTCGGCGCTTGCCGGCTTCATCGAGCCGGGCGAGACGATCGAGGCGGCGGTGCGCCGCGAAACGCTGGAGGAAGCCGGCATCCGGCTCGGCCGCGTCGTCTACCATGCCAGCCAACCCTGGCCGTTCCCCTATTCGCTGATGATCGGCTGTTTCGGCGAACCGCTCAATGACGACATCCAGGCCGATCTCAACGAGTTGGAAGATTGCCGCTGGTTTTTTCGCGACGAGGTGCGTTCCATGCTGGAGAGGACGCACAAGGACAATCTGGTCACGCCGCCGAAAGGCGCGATCGCGCATCATCTGATCCGCGCCTGGGTCGACAGCGAATAAGACTTGTTATTTTACGCAATTCCGGACGGAAAACCGCTTCACACTTTTCCTGGAATTGCTTAACGGGAGCAAAAAATGATCCGTCACACCGTGGTTTTCACCCTGAAGCACCCGCAGTACTCGCTGGAGGAAAAGCGGTTCCTCTCCGATGCCAAGCGCATTCTCAGCGCAATCAAGGGCGTCACCCATTTCGAGCCGCTGCGGCAAGTCAGCCCGAAAAACGACTATCACTTCGGCTTCTCGATGGAGTTCGTCGATCAGGCCGCCTACACCAGATATAACGAGCATCCCGACCACGTTGCCTTCGTGCGCGACCGCTGGATCCCGGAAGTCGAAACCTTCATGGAAATCGACTATGTGCCGCTGACCCTGCTGGTTTAGGGAACCTTAGTCCGCGACCTTCCACTGCTCGCGCGACTCGCTGGCGGGATAGACACCCAAAATGCGCACTTCGCGCGAGAAGAAGCGCAGTTCGTCCAGCGCCAGCTTGACCAGTGGATCGTCGGGATGGCCCTCGATATCGGCGTAGAACAGCGTCGCGGTGAAGGCGCCCAACTGATAGCTCTCCAGCTTCGTCATGTTGACGCCGTTGGTGGCGAAACCGCCCATTGCCTTGTAGAGCGCAGCCGGCACGTTGCGGACACGGAACATGAAGGTCGTCATCATCTTGGTGTCGGCCGAGGGCCGTTCGGCCAATCGCTTGTCCTTGGTCAGCACGACAAAGCGGGTGACATTCGAATCCGTGTCCTCGACGTTCTTCTCGATGATGTCGAGGCCGTAGAGTTCTGCGGCTAGCGCCGGGGCGAGCGAGGCCATGGTGCGGTCCTTGAGCTCCGAGACCAGCTTCGCAGAGCCCGCCGTGTCGCCGGCGATCACCGGCTTCCAACCGTTCTTGCGGATGTATTTGCGGCACTGTCCCAGCGCATGGATATGGCTGTGCACGGTCTTGATCTCTTCGCGTTTGACGCCTGGCAGCACCATCAGCTGGAAGTGGATCGGCAGAAAATACTCGCCGACGATGTGGAGTTTCGATTCCGGCAAGAGATGATGAATGTCGGCGACGCGGCCGGCGATGGTGTTTTCGATCGGGATCATGGCGAGGTCGGCCTTGTTGGTCTCGACCGCGTTGAAGGCATCCTCGAAGGTGGGGCACGGCAACGGCTCCATCGAAGGGAACATGTTGCGGCTGGCGGTGTCGGAATTGGCGCCCGGTTCGCCTTGGAAGGCTATTCTGTTGGTCTTGTCAGGCATGCCGATATCTCAGGTTGAAGGTCTCAGGAAAGAATTTGTCGGGCGCGTTCGAGGTCTTCCGGCGTGTCGACGCCCAGCGGCAGCGATTGCACGATCTCGGCATCGATGCGCATACCGGCCTCCACCGCCCGCAACTGCTCCAGCCGCTCGCGCCGTTCGAGCGGCGAAGGTTTTAGCGCGACGAAGCGTTCGAGGGCTGAGCGCCGATAGGCGTAGAGGCCGACATGGTGATAGAGCGGCCCCTCGCCCCAGGGCGCGGTGGCGCGGGTGAAATAGAGCGCCTTCAGCCGCGTCGCCGACAACGGCGAACCGACGATCTTGACGACGTTGGGGTTGGCCTTTTCCTCGTCGCGGACGATCTCGACGCCGAGCGTGGCGATGTCGACCGCAGCGTCCTCGAACGGTTTCAGCGCCGCACCGATGATCTTGGGATCGATGGTCGGCAGGTCGCCCTGCACATTGACGATGGTTTCGACCTTGCGATCGGGGTCGAGGGCGGTCAGCGCCTCGAAGATACGGTCGGAACCGGATTCGTGGTCGGTGCGCGTCATCACCGCCTCGAAACCGTGCGCGCGCACCGCTTCGGCCACGTTGCGCGTGTCGGTTGCCACCACTACCCGGCCAAGCCCAGCCTCAGCGGCGCGGCGGGCGACATGGACGATCATCGGCGCGCCGGCTATGTCGGCCAGCGGCTTGCCCGGCAGGCGCGTCGAGGCCATGCGGGCCGGGATCAGGATGAGCGTGGACATCGAGGTTGCAAGGCGTTCGAAAGAGGATGGGGAAAGTGGCAAAAGGTCTCACTGGAAGCGCCCTTATAGGTGTTGCAACGCCCAAGCAAAAGACCTAGTTTCCGCCCGATTTGACCGGCTCGACGGGGTGGGTCACGATACCGACGGACGGAGTGGACGGAGAGGTCCGCCGGAAAAGGGAGCCCTGGGGCGTATGGATTCCAACGAAGTCAACAAACTGCTCGCCGGGTTGCTTGGAACCTGTTTCGTCGTCTTCTCGGTCGGTTTGGTGTCCGACGCCCTGTTTGCCTCGCCGGCGCCGGAAAAACCCGGCTTTGCCATCGAGGCGACGGAGCCTGCCGAAGGCGGCGCCGCCGGACCCGCAGCAGAGGCGAAGCCGATCGCCGACCTTTTGGCCACCGCCAATGTCGAGCAAGGTGCGGCCGTCTTTAAGAAATGCCAGGCCTGCCATTCCGGCGAAAAAGGCGGCCCCAACAAGGTCGGCCCGGATCTCTGGGACATCGTCGACCGCCCCGTCGCCGAGCATGAGGGCTTTGCCTATTCGGCCGGCATGAAGGAGTTTTCCAAGGGCGGCGCCGAGAAGTGGACCTATGACAATCTCAACCACTTCATCACCTCGCCGAAGAAATTCGTGAAGGGCACGGCGATGGGCTTTGCCGGCCTGCCGAAGGACGAGGACCGCGCCAACGTCATTGCCTATCTGCGCACGCTGTCGGATAGCCCGAAGCCGCTGCCGACGCCAGGTGCCGCCGCCGATGCAACGGCGCCGGCCAAGCCGGCCGAGGGTGCCGCTCCGGCCAAGCCGGCTGAAGGTGCAGCTCCAGCCCCTGCGACGCCGGCACCGGCGCCCGCCAAATAACCGAATTGTCATCTCCATGACCTCAAAAAAGCCGGGTTCAGCCCGGCTTTTTGTTAGGAAAATCGCATATGCGGCGACAAAGCCGCCGCATGGCGGTTTTCACCGGCGTCAAATCATTTAGGATTGCCGGGCATCGCGACGAGGAGAACGCATGACGGTTGGCCGAACGCTTCTGAGGTCCTTTCTGGTTGTGGGCGCCCTCGCAGGCGGCCTGCAGGCATCCTTCCCCCAGGAATGGCACACCACCTCTTCGCTGATCGGCCCCTCCAAATATGGCGAGAACTTCCAGCGCTACGATTATGTGAATCCGGATGCACCGAAGGGCGGTACCTACAATTCGGTCGTTTCCGGCACGTTCGACAGCTTCAATCCCTACGTCGTGCAGGGCTCGCCGGCGGCCGGCCTGCAGCCATTTGGCGGCGGCCTGCTCTACGACACGCTCATGGATCAAGCGACTGACGAAGGCAGCGTCAGCCACCCGCTCATCGCCGATGCCTACAAGTACCCTACCGACTATTCCTCGGCCACCTACCGGCTCGACCCACGGGCGAAATGGCATGACGGACAGCCGATCACCACTGACGACGTGATCTGGTCGTTCCAGGTGCTGAAGGCCAACAGCCCGATGTACAGCCGCTATTTCGAAAACGTCACCGACGCCGTCGCTGTCTCGGACCGTGAGGTCGAGTTCCACTTCGACCAGAAGGGCAATCGCGAACTGCCCAAGATCCTCGGCGACCTTGTCGTGCTGCCCAAGCATTGGTGGGAAGGCACCGACGACAATGGCAAGAAGCGCGACATCACCAAGGGGACGCTGGAGCCGCCGCTGGGCTCGGCTGCATACAAGATCGCCAGCTTCAAGGCGGGGTCGGAAATCGTCTGGCAGCGCGTCCCCGACTATTGGGGCGCCAAGCTGGCTGTGAAGATCGGCCGGGAGAATTTCGACACGCAGCACTTCACCTACATTCTTGACGACAACGCCTCCTGGGAGGCGTTCAAGAAAGGTGGCCTCGACGATATCAAGCCGGAAAACAGCTCGAAGCGCTGGGCGACATTTTATGATTTCGCGGCGATCAAGGCCGGCGATGTGATCAAGCAGGAGTTCAAGACCACCTCGCCCGAGCCGATGCAGGCTTTCATGCTCAACCAGAGACATAGGTTGTTTGCCGATCGTCTGGTCAGGGCCGCGCTCACCTACCCGTTCGATTTCGAATCGATGAACCGCACGCTGTTCTTCGGTTTCAACACTCGCACCCACAGCTATTTCCAGGGCACGGACCTAGCCTCCAGCGGCTTGCCGCAAGGCAAGGAATTGGAGATCCTGGAGAAGTACCGCGACAAGCTGCCGCCGGAAGTATTCACCCAGGAATTCAAGTTGCCGGTCTACGATTCGCCGCAGGCGGAGCGCAAATATCTGAAGCAGGCGGTCGACCTGTTCGCCCAGGCCGGCTGGGTGATCAAGGGCGGCAAGATGGTCAACGCCAAGACCGGCGAGCCATTCAAGTTTGAAATCCTAGGCTCGAATGAAACCGACCAGGTCATTTCCAGCCCCTGGATCGCCAATCTGCGCAAGATCGGCGTCGATGCAACACTGCGCATCGTCGACCCGAGCCAGTACACCAACCGCGTCAGAAACTTCGATTACGACGTCATCACAGGACAGCTCCAACAGTCGGAATCGCCCGGCAACGAGCAGCGCGATTTCTGGAGCTCCAAGGCCGCCGACACACCGGCATCGCGCAATTATTCCGGCATCAAGAACCCGGTCGTTGACGCCCTTGTCGACCGCATCATTTTTGCCACGGATCGCGATGACCTCGTCGCCACCACCCATGCGCTCGATCGCGTGCTGCTGTGGAATTACTATGTGGTGCCGCAATACTATCGCGCCGTTGTGTGGCTGGCTTACTGGAACAAGTTCGGCATCCCGGAAAAGCAGCCCGGCTACCGTGGCGCCGATATCGATTCCTGGTGGATCGATGCGGACAAGGAAAAGGCCCTGGCCGCCAAGTACAAGGGCAGCAATTGATGGCGGGGCTCCCTCGCCGCGATTTCCTGGCCCTCAGTGGCGCCGCGGCCGTTGCTGCGCTGCTGCCGGGCAAGGCTTTCGCCGCCAGCCCAACCGGCGTGAAACTGCATGGACTGTCGGCTTTCGGCGACCTCAAATACAAGCCGGACTTCACTCATTTCGACTATGTCAATGTCGATGCGCCGCAAGGTGGCGTCTTCAACTTCCTGCCGCGCAACTGGCTTGCCAACCAGACGCCGCTGACCTTCAACACGCTGAATTCGTTCGTTCCCAAAGGCGATTCGCCCCAGCGCACGGAGATGTGCTTCGATTCACTGATGGTGAGAGCGTACGACGAACCTGACGCCGTTTACGGGCTGATCGCTGACAGCGTGACGATTTCCGACGACCGCAACGACTTCACCTTCTCGCTGCGCCCGCAGGCCCGCTTCCATGACAGCACGCCATTGACGGCAGAGGATGCCGCCTTCACCTTCAAGCTGCTCAAGGACAAGGGGCACCCGTACTATTCCCTGCCGCTAACGCATCTGGATGACGCGATTGCCGTGGATGCCCACACGCTGCAGCTTAGGTTTTCCGGCAAGCAGACAAGCCGCACCATCCTCAACGTCGTCGAGTTCCCGGTCCTGTCGAAGGCGTTCTACACGGCCAACCCGTTCGATTCCTCGCAGATGAACCCGCCGTTGGGGTCAGCCGCCTACAAGGTCGGTCGCTGGTCGGCAGGGGCCTGGATCGAATATGAGCGTGTGGCTGATTATTGGGGCAACGACCTGCCGGTCAATCGCGGCCAGAACAATTTTCAGCGGATCCGCGTTGAGTTCTATCAGGACCGTAGCGTTGCCTTCGAAGCGTTCAAGAAGGGAGAAATCCTCTACAGGGAGGAATTCACCTCGCGCGTCTGGGCGACCGGCTACGACTTCCCAGCGTTCACTGCCGGCAAGGTGGTGAAGCACGAATTCCCGGCCGAAACGGTGCCTTCGATGCAGGGCACCGCCGTCAACCAGCGGCGCGAGCAGTTTCGCGACTCGCGCGTGCGGCAGGCGATCGGGCTCTGCTTCGACTTCGAATGGACGCGGCGCAATTTCTTCTACGGTTCCTATGAGCGCTCGCAATCCTGCTTCGAGAAATCCGAATTTCGCGCCGAGGGCAGACCGTCGCCACAAGAATTGGCTCTTCTTGAGCCGCTGCGTGAGCAGATTCCCGCCGAGGCTTTTGGCGAAGCCGTGATCCAGGACGCGTCGAACGGCTCCGGCCGCGACCGGCAGTTGCTTGGCAAGGCGGCCAAGCTTCTGGCCGAGGCCGGCTGGAAACGGTCCGGCAATTTCGTCGTGAACGACAAGGGTGGTCGGTTGTCCGCAGAGTTTCTTGTCGACGACGAAGTCTTCGAACAGGTCTACTCGCCCTGGGTCGAAAACATGAAGGCGGTCGGCATCGATGCCTCGATCCGGCTGGTGGATGCCGCGCAATATCAGCTGCGGCAGAATTCGTTCGACTACGACCTCGTCTCGGTCGCGGCCTCGTTTCCGGCGACGCCAACCCGTGACGACCTCGAAACCATTTTCCATTCGCGAGCAGCTACCGTATCGGGCTCTCGCAATCTGCCGGGAACGTCGAGCCCGGCCATCGACGCCCTGGTTGACGCCGCAGGTGCCGCCGAGGGTCGCGAAAGCCTGACAATTGCCATGCGCGCGCTCGACCGGGTCTTGCGTGCACGGAGGGATTGGATTCCAAGTTGGTTCCTGGCGAATCATCGAAGCGCCTATTGGGACATGTTCGGTTTTCCCGAGCGGAAACCCGATTTCGACTTCCCGGTCGAAGCGCTGTGGTGGGTCGACAAGGGCAAGGCGGCAAAAATTGGCAAAGGGTAGGCTGTTGCGCGGCACTTTACCCTCCCCCTCGTGGGGAGGGTCGGTGAGCACTTCGTGCGCAGCGCGAATGGCGAACCGGGGTGGGGGTGTGACGGCGTACGCCGGATCGAGACTACCCCCACCCCGCTCCGCTTCGCGGATCGACCCTCCCCACAAGGGGGAGGGTGAAAGCTGATGGGCGCCTACATACTGCGCCGTATCCTGCTGATGATACCGACCCTGTTCGGCATCATGGCGGTTGCTTTCGTCGTCACTCAATTCGCACCGGGTGGACCGGTCGAGCAGGTCATCGCCAGCCTGACCAACCAGGGCGGCAGCGACCGCCTCGGCAGCGGCGGCGGCGATGCAGGAGGCGGCGGCAATTTCGATGTGGCCGGTGACGTCGGCTCGAAGTATCGCGGCGCGCAAGGGCTCGATCCGGAATTCATCAAGAAGCTGGAAAAGCAATTCGGCTTCGACAAACCACCGCTCGAACGCTTCGGCATGATGCTGTGGAACTATGCCCGCTTCGATTTCGGCGACAGCTATTTCCGTGACATCTCGGTTCTTGACCTGATCCTGGAGAAGATGCCGGTGTCGATCTCGCTTGGGCTGTGGATCACGCTGTTGTCCTATCTGATCTCGATCCCCCTTGGCATCCGCAAAGCGGTCAAGGACGGCTCCGCCTTCGACGTCTGGACCAGCGGCGTGATCATCGTCGGCTATGCCATACCGGCCTTCCTGTTCGGCATATTGCTGATGGTGCTGTTCGCGGGCGGCTCCTTCTGGGACTGGTTCCCACTGCGCGGCATCGTCTCCGACAATTGGGACCAATTGTCGTGGCCCGACAAGATCGTCGATTATTTCTGGCACATGACCTTGCCGCTGACGGCGCTGGTGCTGTCGGCCTTCGCGACGACGACGCTGCTGACCAAGAACTCCTTCCTGGAAGAGATACGCAAACAGTATGTGGTGACGGCCCGTGCCAAGGGCCTGTCGGAGCGGCGGGTGCTTTACGGACATGTGTTCCGCAACGCAATGCTGATCGTCATTGCCGGCTTTCCAGCGGCCTTCATCTCGGCCTTCTTCACCGGCTCGCTTTTGATCGAGAACATCTTTTCCCTCGACGGTCTCGGGCTGCTCGGTTTCAGGTCCGTGTTGGCGCGCGACTATCCGGTCGTGTTCGCCAACCTCTATATATTTTCGCTGCTTGGTTTGTTCGTGACGCTGTTGTCCGACCTGATCTACACATGGGTCGATCCGCGCATCGATTTCGAGCGGAGAGACGTCTGATGACGCAGGCTGCAGCCGAGATCACACCGACAAGGATCGCCCGCCCCTGGCTGTCGCCGCTCAACAAGCGGCGCTGGCAGAACTTCAAGGCCAACCGGCGCGGCTACTGGTCGTTGTGGATATTCCTCGCTCTGTTCGTGCTGTCGCTGTTTGCCGAACTGATCGCCAACGACAGGCCGATCGTCGCCTACTACAAAGGCGAGATCCTGTTCCCGGTGGCGGTCGCCTACCCCGAGGAAAAATTCGGCGGCTTCTACGCCGTCACCGACTATCGCGACCCGGTCATCCGCGACGAGATCAACGCCAATGGCTGGATGATCTGGCCGCCAATCCGCTATTCCTACCGCACCGTCAACAATGCGATCCCCGACGCCGCTCCCGCAAAACCGTCATGGGAATACGACGCGCAGAGGCGATGCAGCCAATATCCGCAAGGCGCTGCCGATCCTGACTGCATTGTCGGCAACTGGAACTGGCTGGGTACCGATGACCAGGCGCGCGACGTGCTGGCGCGCATCATCTACGGGTTTAGGATTTCCGTGCTGTTCGGGTTGATCCTGACTGCGGGTTCGTCGGTTATCGGCGTCGCCGCCGGCGCGCTGCAAGGGTATTTCGGCGGCTGGACCGACCTTCTCTTTCAACGCTTCATAGAAATCTGGTCGGCGATACCGCTGCTGTATCTGCTGCTGATCGTCGCCGCCATCCTGCCGCCGGGCTTCTTCATCCTGCTCGGGCTGATGCTGCTGTTCTCCTGGACGTCGCTTGTCAGCGTGGTGCGCGCCGAATTCCTGCGCGCACGCAACTTCGAATATGTCAACGCGGCCCGCGCGCTTGGTGTGTCCAACCGCACCATCATGCTGCGCCATCTTCTGCCTAATGCCATGGTGGCGACGCTGACCTTCATGCCTTTCCTGGTCAGCGCCTCGATCTCGACACTGACCTCGCTCGACTATCTCGGCTTCGGCCTGCCGCCCGGCACCGCGTCGCTCGGTGAACTGCTAAAACAGGCGCAGAGTAACCTCAATGCCCCCTGGCTCGGTATATCGGGCTTCATCGTCATCTCGCTGATGCTGTCGCTGCTGGTGTTCATCGGCGAGGCGACGCGCGATGCGTTCGATCCGCGCAAGGCGTTCCGATGAGCGAGCCCCTGCTCTCGGTCCGCGATCTCAGCGTTGCCTTCACGCAAGGCGGCAACCAGTCGATAGCCGTCGACCACATCTCCTTCGATCTCGCCAAGGGCGAGACGGTGGCGCTTGTGGGCGAATCCGGTTCCGGCAAATCGGTCTCGGCGCTGTCGGTTCTGAAGCTGCTGCCCTACCCGACGGCCAGCCATCCCTCGGGCAAGATCCTGTTCCAGGGCGCCGACCTTTTGGCGATGAACGAAAAGCAGTTGCGCAGCGTGCGCGGCAACAAGATCACCATGATCTTCCAGGAGCCGATGACCTCGCTCAATCCTCTGCACACGATCGAGCAGCAGATCGTCGAGATCCTGGCGCTGCATCAGGGCATGGGCGACCGCCAGGCCAAGGCGCGCACGCTGGCGCTGCTCAACGAGGTCGGCATTCGCGAACCGGAAAAGCGGCTCGACGCCTATCCGCACCAATTGTCCGGCGGCCAGCGGCAGCGCGTCATGATCGCCATGGCGCTGGCCAACGAACCGGAACTGCTGATCGCCGACGAACCGACGACGGCGCTCGACGTCACCGTGCAGGCGCAGATCCTCGAATTGCTGGCGGGGCTGAAGAGCCGCAAGGGCATGTCAATGCTGTTCATCACCCATGATCTCGGCATTGTCAGAAAGATCGCCGACCGCGTCTGCGTGATGACCAAAGGCAAGATCGTCGAGACCGGGCCGACCAGGGACATCTTCGCCAACCCGCAACACGCCTATACCAAGCACCTGTTGGCCGCCGAGCCGAAAGGCAAGCCGCCGGCCGCCAACGACGCCGCCAAGCCTGTGATGACCGGCAAGGACATCAAGGTTTGGTTCCCGATCAAGAAGGGTTTCTTTCGCACCACCGTCGACAATGTGAAGGCAGTTGACGGAATCGACGTCACCGTACGCGCCGGCCAGACGCTCGGCGTCGTCGGCGAATCCGGCTCCGGCAAGACGACGCTCGGCCTGGCGCTGGCGCGGATGATCTCATCGACCGGCACCATCCAGTTCAATGGCAGCGACATCAACCAGCTTTCCTTCAACGCCATGCGGCCGCTGCGCCGCGAGTTGCAGATCGTTTTCCAGGACCCGTTCGGGTCGCTCAGCCCGCGCATGTCGGTCTCGGAGATCATCGAGGAAGGCTTGAAGATCCACGAGCCGAAGCTGTCGCCCGACCAACGCGACGACAAGGTCGTCGCCGTGCTGAAGGAGGTCGGGCTCGATCCGGCGACCAGGAACCGCTATCCGCATGAATTCTCCGGCGGTCAGCGCCAGCGCGTCGCCATTGCGCGCGCCATGGTGCTCAATCCACGCTTCGTCATGCTGGACGAACCGACCTCGGCGCTCGACATGAGCGTGCAGGCGCAAGTGGTCGACCTCTTACGCAATCTGCAGGCCAGGCACGACCTTGCCTATCTGTTCATCAGCCACGATCTGAAAGTCATTCGCGCCCTTGCCAATGACGTCATCGTCATGCGCAATGGCAAGATCGTCGAAGCCGGCCCTTCCGAACAGATTTTCGAGCGGCCGCAGACCGACTATACGAAGGCGCTGATCTCGGCCGCGTTCAAGATCGAGACGGCGCCGGTCGGTATCGTCAGCGAATAACAGGGAATACAATCCGCAAATGGAAAAAGGCAAAATCCTGCTTGCCGTCACCGGCTTTCATCCGCAGCGCTGGCGCGAGCTGCTGTCGGCCGAGCGCGAAGTGGTGCTGGAGCCGGACGGCGCTTCGGATCCGTCGATCACCTATGCGGTGGTGTGGAAGCAGAAGCCGAACCTCTTGAAATCGCTGCCCAATCTACGCGCAATCTTCTCGATCGGCGCCGGCGTCGACCATATCTTCGCCGATCCCGGCCTGCCCGATGTGCCGATCGTCAAAGTGGTAGCCGACAACCTCACCCAATACATGACCGAATATGTCGTCTGGCGGGTGCTCGACCATCATCGCCAGGGCATGCTCTATCGTGCCCAGCAGCCGAAGAAGACCTGGCACGAACCGCCGCAGCGGCCGGCCGGCGACATCTCGGTCGGCATTATGGGGCTCGGCAATCTCGGCCGCGCCGCGGCGTCGGTGCTGTTGTCGCTCGGCTTTGCCGTCAATGGCTGGTCGCGCAGCGACAAGGCCATGAAAGGCGTTGCGACCTATGCCGGAGAGGCCGGGCTGATCCCCTTCCTCAACGCCACCGACATACTGGTGGTGCTGCTGCCGCTGACGCCGGATACGCACGGCATCATCAATTACGGCGTGCTGAAGGAATTGCGCAAGCGCAACGGCCTCGGCGGCTCGGTGCTGATCAATGCCGGGCGCGGCCGGCTGCAGAAGGACGCCGACATATTGCGCGCGCTGGGCGACGGCACGCTGAAGGAGGCGAGCCTCGACGTGTTCGAGGTCGAGCCGCTGCCGAAGACCAGTCCGCTATGGAGTCACCCGAAAGTGTTCGTGACGCCGCACGCGGCGGCGACCTCCGACCCTGTCCACCTGGCGCCGAGCATGTTGCGGCAGATGGATGCCTTCGAGCGCGGCGAAAAGCTTGATAACGTGGTCGACCGCAAGGCGGGGTACTGAGGAAGTCCAGGTTCAGCTCGGCAGACTGAACTTCTTCTGCTTGTTGGGCGTGCCGCAGTCGCGGCGGACGATCGAGCGGTTCATGGCGTCGATCTTGCCACTTGCCAGATCAGTATCGCGCTTGCTTTTGGAGCGCATATCCGGCGTGAACGGGCCGAAGCCCATCGCCGGATTGGAGAAGCTCGGCTTGGCGTCCGTCGACAGATGGTATTGCTGCGCCAGTTCGTTGCGCTGCGCCAGCAACTGGTCGCAAGCCACGTTGTCATATTGCAGCGACGATTGCACGTCCTGGTCCTGCCGCTCCGACATCGAACTGCCCATGCAGCCGGTCATTGCCAGGCAAGACACCAAGACCATCATGTTCCAGCGCATGTGTTCCTCCTCAATGCCTGCCGAGGGCTTTTCTCGGCTTGTATCCTACCTGATGCCGCGCCAGCCGCAAAAATCCTATTCACGTTTTCGAACAAGACGAGACATCAACCCTTGGACGAGGGCACCGCCAGCGCGGCAAGCCCGCCGACCGGCTGGCGGCGATCCCAGCGGATGACGGTCGGCTGCATCGACAGCACCGACAGGCCGTTTGCGGCAAGCACCCGCTCGACATAGGCTTGAGAATGGGCGTAGCGACGAGACGGCTGCAGCGCAAAACCGGCGTCGCCGCCCGCCCCGCCCTTGGCTGGCGTTTCGACGGAAAAGGCAAACAGGCCATTGGTGGCCAGAATGCCGGCGACGGTCTTCACCACGCGATCGAGCGCGCCGACATAGATGAACACGTCGGCCGCCGCCACCAGATCGGCTTTCGGCCCGGCATAGGCGAAATGCTGCAGATCGGCCTTGGCGAGCAGGTCGTAGACGCCCTTGGCGCGGGCCTTTTTCAGCATGGCGGCGGAGATGTCGTAGCCCTCCAGCCGTTCGGCGACCGGCCGCAGTTTCTCGCCCATCAGACCGGTGCCGCAACCGAGATCGAGCGCCAGCGAAAAGCGGCCCGGTCTTGCCGCGCGAATGGCGCGATCGAGAAACTCCGGCAGCCGGTAGCCGAGCTTGTCGACCAGCGAGTCCTCGAAAGTCTCGGCATAGTGGTCGAACAGCGTCTCGACGAAGGCGCTGGGTGGCGCTGCGGCAGCCGGCGCCTTGCCGATCAGCTGCAGCTTCAGCGCAGCACCCAGGCGATCCGCCGGGTCCAGTTTCAGCACCGTCGCCCAGGCCTGCGTCGCCAGGTCGAGCAGCCCCGTTGCCTCCTGCATCTCGCCCAGGCGGAACCAGCCCGCCGCCCATTGCGGCGCCAGTTCCAGCGCGCCGAGCAGCAGCTCCGTCGCTGCCGCGTGCTCGCCCGACCCGAAAAGCATCTCGGCATAGTCGGCGCGACGGTCGGCGGTCAGGTCGCCGGACGAGATTTTCAGCGGTTGCATGGCGATGGCCCCGCCGGCTGATGCGGCCGGTGGCTGGCTGTAGGCCGAGTCAGCAGTCTCTTGCAACAGGCTTCCCGCGCTGGAATTAGCCACTATCTTGACTGGATGCGCGCCAGCGACCTGCTCCATCCCCGGCCTGAAGGCCTTTATTGCCCATGCGGCGATTTCTTCATCGACCCGGTGCGGCCAGTCAACCGGGCGTTGATCACGCATGGCCATTCCGACCATGCCCGATCCGGCCATCGTTCGGTGCTGGCGACGCAGCAGACGCTCGACATTATGGGGTTGCGTTATGGCGAGGATTTTGCCGGGACAACGCAAGCGGCCGTGCTTGGCGAAGCTATGGCGCTGAACGATGTCAGCGTCACCTTCCATCCGGCCGGCCATGTGCTGGGCTCGGCGCAGATCGCGGTCGAGCACAAGGGCAGGCGCATCGTCGCCTCCGGCGACTACAAGCGCCAGAAGGACGCGACCTGCGCACCGTTCGAACCGGTCCAATGCGACGTCTTCATCACCGAGGCGACCTTCGGTCTGCCGGTGTTTCACCATCCGCCCGACACGGAGGAGATCGCCCGGCTGCTCAAATCGGCGGCGCAGTTTCCCGAGCGATCGCATCTGGTCGGCGCCTATGCGCTGGGCAAGGCACAGCGGGTGATGCGGCTGCTGCGCGATGCCGGTTATGACAGGCCGATCTATATCCACGGCGCGCTGGCCAAGCTCAGCGAATATTACCAGAGCCAGGGCATCGACCTCGGCACGCTGGAGCCGGCAACCGTCGACAGCGGCGGCAAGCAGGATTTCACTGGGGTCATCGTTGTCGGCCCTCCATCGGCCTTCGCCGACCGCTGGGCGCGGCGCTTTCCCGACCCGATCTCGTGCTTCGCCTCGGGCTGGATGCGCATCCGCCAGCGCGCCAAGCAAGGCGGCGTCGAACTGCCGCTGATCATTTCCGACCACGCCGACTGGGACGAACTGACCGCCACCGTCAAGGAGACGGGCGCCGGCGAAATCTGGGTGACGCATGGCCGCGAGGAAGCGCTGGTGCGCTGGTGCGAGCTGGAAGGCATCGCCGCCAGGCCACTGCACCTTGTGGGCTATGAGGACGAGGGCGATTGATGGTGATCACCAGCGCCGCGACCCGTTGCGCCCCCCTCTGTCCTGCCGGACATCTCCCCGTCAAGGGGGCATATTGGCAGCTCCAATGCCGGCTCATCTCCGCCAATATCGGAGATTGGCCAAGGCCGGCGCGACATCCGATCTTCCTCCTTGAGGGGGAGATGGCCGGCAGGCCAGAGGGGGGTGCCTCGCGCCGGTTTTCACCATTGGCGTGGGGCGACGCATGAACCGTTTCGCCGAACTCCTCGACCGCTTGGTGCTGACGCCGTCGCGCAATGGCAAGCTGACGCTGCTCGTCGACTATTTCCGCAGCGTCGAGGACCCCGACCGCGGGCTGGCGCTGGCGGCGATCACCGGCGACCTCAACATTGCGGCGGTCAAGCCGGCGATGCTGCGCACGCTGGTCACCGAGCGCATGGATCCGGTGCTGTTCGGCTATTCCTACGACTATGTCGGCGACCTCGCTGAAACCGTGTCGCTGGTCTGGCCGCAAACGCCGGGACATATCCCCAACCGGGAGCCGACGCTTGGCGACGTCGTGGCGACGCTGCAGGCGGCGAGCCGCTCCGACGGACCCAAGGTGCTGGCCGGGCTGCTCGACAGCGCCGGCATTTCGGCGCGCTTTGCCATCATCAAGCTGGTCACCGGCGGCTTGCGCATCGGCGTTTCGGCGCGGCTGGCCAAACAGGCGCTGGCCGATTTCGGCAAGGTCGATGTCGCCGAGATCGAGGAGCTGTGGCACGGGCTGACGCCGCCCTATATCTCGCTGTTCGCGTGGCTGGAAGGCAAGGCCGAGAAGCCGAAGCGGACCGCACTTGCCCTGTTCAATCCGGTGATGCTGTCGAACCCGGTCGGCGACGGCGACCTCGAAAAGCTCGATCCGGCCGACTATGCCGCGGAATGGAAATGGGACGGCATCCGCGTTCAGGCGGTGTGCGAGGGCGGCGTGCGCCGGCTCTATTCGCGCACCGGCGACGATGTGTCCGGCGCATTCCCCGATCTCGCCCAGGCGATGAATTTTTCCGCCGCGCTCGACGGCGAATTGCTGGTCGGCGAGCCCGCGGCGACCGGCACGTTTTCGGACCTGCAACAGCGGCTCAATCGCAAGAGCGTGGCCCCGAAGATACAGCAGCAATACCCGGCCTTCATGCGCTGCTACGATGCGCTGCAGATCAACGGCGAAGATTTGCGCGCGCTACCTTTCCGCGAGCGGCGGGCCCGTCTTGAGGCCTTCATCACAACGCTGGACCCGCACCGTTTCGATCTGTCGCCATTCGTCGAATTCCCGGATTGGCAAACGCTGGAGGAACTGCGCCGCGCGCCGCCGCACCCGATCATCGAAGGCGTGATGCTGAAGCGCTGGGATTCGCCCTATCTCGCGGGACGGCCGAAAGGGCCGTGGTTCAAGTGGAAGCGCGATCCGCACACGGTCGATGCTGTGCTGATGTATGCGCAGCGCGGCCATGGCAAGCGGTCGAGCTTTTATTCCGACTATACGTTCGGCGTCTGGTCGGGGCCGGAAGGCGCGGAGGAACTGGTGCCGGTCGGCAAGGCCTATTTCGGCTTCACCGACGAGGAGTTGAAGCAGATCGACAAATTTGTCCGCGACAATACGGTCGAGCGTTTCGGCCCGGTGCGCTCGGTGCGCGCCGACCGCAGCCAAGGCCTGGTGCTGGAGGTGGCGTTCGAAGGTCTCAACCGTTCGACCCGCCACAAATCCGGCGTTGCGATGCGATTTCCCCGCATCTCACGGCTGCGCTGGGACAAGCCGACCGCCGAAGCCGACCGCATCGAGACGCTGCAGGCGCTGCTTGATCGCTAGGCGGCGCTTACGGTTCGATCGAAACGCGGATCTCGTAGATGTCGACCGCCTTGCCCTGCTTGTCGAAGTCGGAGTTGATGGCGATGCTGCCGGCCGCGCCCGGGGGCTTGTCGGGGAATTTCACGTCGAACAGATATTCGTTACGCTGCTGGCCGACCGCATAGCGCTTGCGGCCGCAGTCGCCGAGATCGCCGAAATTGCAGTCGACGGAGATCTGCGTGTCCTTGCCGTCCTCGGCGCGGGCGACGATGTCGAACACGGCATGTTTGCCGGCAAGCTTCTCCAGCACGCCCTGCCCGACATCGAAGCTGATGGCCGAGCCGGAAGCACCGGAGCGGATGCGCAGGAAGGAGCCGGTGTCGTCCTGCACGACATCGGCCTTGGCGTCGGACGGGGTCGCCACATGCGTTGGATCGGTGGGTGTAAACACGTTGATCCAGTCGCGCGTCTGTTCGGCGACACCAGGCTGCTGCGGCGCGCCAGGCTGCTGCGGCTCAGTTGTATCGGCAGGCGGCGTGAAGTCGTCATCGTCGACGGTCGGCGGCGCTTCGGGCGGCGCCGTGTCGAGCTGCGCCGGCGTCTTGAAGACCCCGGTCTGCACGGCGAAATAGAGGCCGATGCCGGCGGCGGCGAGCAACGTCACGCCAAAGAAGATCGCCGTCAGCGGCAGGCGGCGGCCCCTTATCCGCCTTTCATCACGGTCAGGCGCCACTTCCGCCGCGGCCTCGGCCGGCGCGGAATCGGCCATATCGATCGCCGGGGCGCCGGGCAGCGTGGCGTCAGGCATGATGTCGGGGACGACCGGCAGCACGCGCGAACGCGGCGCGTCGGATGCCTCGGGCTGAACCGGTTCATCAACGACGATCGCAGGCGACGGTCCGGCCGCGACACCTGTCGGGGCATCGACCGCGGGCGCTTCGGCGGCGCCCTGTACGGCGTCTTGCGGCTGCGCAACGCGTTGCGTCAGCGCGGTATCTTGTGTCTGCGCAGCGCTCTGCGTCGGCGCGGCGCTCTGCGTCGGCGCGGCGACATCGGGGACCGCGGGCAGGAATTCGGATTCGATCTCGGCGATCTTTTCCTGGACCGCCTTGCGGCGCTTGATGGCGGCTTCCACCGTCACGCCGGGATTGGCCTGGAGCACGCGGTCGAGCGCCGCGAAAGCCGACCGATAGACCCTCTCGCGAAATGCCCGGTCCTCGGCGTTGCCTTTCTCGAAGGCGTTGCGGATCGCTTTTTCGATCGCGTCCAAGCGAATTTCCCCTGTCCGTTCGCTTACATTGCCATGATCGTTAGCCGCAGGAGACCAATCAATCAACGGGCGAGCGCCCGCATTCTGCCTTACAGGCCTGTTCAAGGCCCATTTCGATGCGTTTTGGCAATAAAATCAGTCGGTTTTGCCGCCTTGCCGGGCAGTTTGTGCGCAGTCCACCGCGACGTCTCCGCGTAGCCGAAAAAGCAAATGAGGCGGTGGCTCATTGCGCGCCAATGGAAAATGCCGGGACGAATTGCCGGATGCCGGCTCGAAATCGCGGTTGCCCATCTTGAATTAGCGGCCGGTTGAGTCTATCACCCAGCCGATCCTGGAACCTCGCGCTTCCCGGGCCGCTTTAGCTCAGTTGGTAGAGCACATCATTCGTAATGATGGGGTCAGGTGTTCGAGTCACCTAAGCGGCACCAGTTCTCCATCCGACGCAAGCGTGACGGCAGGTGCAAGGCTAATGCACGTCACTCCCTACGCCAACACCGGCACTTCCTGTCTGCCTCGTCGACATGCGCCATATGGCCGCCGCCACAGGATTGCGTCGTCAGACGCTTGACCATCGACTATGCTGCATCGCGCAAGAATGACAGCCTAGAGAACCCGACAATACAAGCATAATTTATAAGATACAAAACCACTATCTTAGAATAATCTTCGTCAATTTTGGCCTATATCAGACACTCCGGATTATTGTTGTGTAATTAAACCGTGCCTTTTCTGACATCGTACTACTGCTCATACAGCATTGCGGACGTGAAAAACCCTCAGCGACGCAACGCACTCGCAAATCATACCCATTTTTAGCACTAACTCACACAAATATTACAGCTCGATAGATATTTTGTGTTGCACTGCACCATTGCCCGGTTGCACCATTTCTTGGGGGATTTGGTACCGGGAAGTGCGCCGTGGAGGATTCCGCCAAGTTGATCAGCTTGAATTTTTCGCTGGCCAGCACCGATTTCGAGGCTGCCCCGCGCACAAGGCGCGGGTTTGATGTTGTCGGCGCACTCTCGACGCTGGCAGGCCTCGACCTGAGGCCCGGAATGCAGGGCCGCTGGCTTCATCGGAGATTTCAGACCGGCGGAAATGGCTGATGGCGGTCGCGCGTGACAATCAGTTGGACGCTGTGCGCGCCATCGCTGTCACGATGGTTCTCTATTCCCATTTCCTTGCACCCAACGGGTCCTCCTTTTGGGGCCACATCGGGGTGCGGCTTTTTTTTGTGCTGAGCGGCTTCCTGATCACACGACTGCTGCTCGAAGCGCGCGCCGCGGCCGAATTCAAAGCCGGCCCTGCATTGAGTTCCTTCTACATCAGGCGCGCGCTGCGCATATTCCCGCCCTATTTCGCCGTGCTTGGGTTCGTCTGGCTGACCGATCTGGAGCAGTCCAGTGGATCGCTCGTCTGGCATGCGCTTTACCTGTCGAATTTTTGGTACGCGCTGCGCAACGAATGGACGCCCTGGCTACTCTGCCATTTCTGGAGCCTGAGCATCGAGGAGCAGTTCTATATCGCCTGGCCGCTGGTCGTGCTTCTCGCACCCCGCCGGCGGGTGGAAGCGATCACTATCGGCGTCATCCTGTTGTCGCTGGCCTATCGCTTCTACTGGCCGATCACCGCCACCCCGGCGCTAGCGCGCGACCTGCTGCCGCCAGCATCGATGGATGCGCTGGCGTTCGGTGCTTTGCTTGCCTGCCGGCGGACCAGAGGCGCCGGCCTGCCGCAATGGATGCGGCTAGGCTGGCCAGCCCTCGCGGCTGTCTTCCTGGCGATTGAGTGGCTTATCCCTGCGCCGGTCGATCCTATGCTGGAATGGGCCCGCTGGGCGTTGCTGCAGATCCTGCCCCTGGTGCCGCTGGTGGCCGTTGTCGCCGCCTGTTCAGCCGGCCTTGGCGGCGTCCTCGGCAGGGTTTTCGAACTGCCACCGCTGCTGTCACTGGGCCGCATAAGCTACGGCGTCTATCTTTACCATCCGATCCTTCTGTCGCTCGCCGTCAAGTCACAGCCCTGGATCCCGCTCAATGTCTCGGAGCAGGGGCCAGGGCGTTTCCTGGTCGCGAGCGCCGCCACGATCGCCGTCGCTTCGATTTCGTGGACGGCTTTCGAAAAGCCGCTCAACGGCCTCAAGCGCCGCTTCCCCTATGTAGCGCGCCGCCGCTCCCAGGCACGCGCTGGCGATGCCGGCTGGCTCGGCAGGGCGGCGGACGCCTATCCCGGCGGATCCCCCGATGGCCGCGCCGCACTCGAACTCCGGCGAACGGATGCGCAGAGATGACCACCGCGCCGCTCGTCTCCGTCCTGCTGCCGGTCTACAATGCCGGGCCTTATCTCACCGCTGCGCTGGAGAGCATTCTGCGGCAAGACTACGATCGCCTGGAGGTCATCGCTATCGATGACGGATCGACTGACAACTCGCTCGAGATTCTCGAACGATACCGCCGGGCAGACAATCGCGTTTCTGTCATCTCGCGTGAGAACCGCGGCCTCGTCGCCACCCTCAATGAAGGGCTACGGCTGGCCCAGGGCGAGCTTGTTGCGCGAATGGATGCGGACGATGTCGCCTATCCCCGGCGCCTCTCGCGCCAGGTCGCACTGTTCGAGCGGCGGCCCGATCTCGGCTTCTGCGGCGCCTGCGTCGATACCTTGCTTCACGGCCGTATCGCCAAAGGCAGGCTAGACCCGGTGTTCCGGCTCGGCCGGCTCGACATATTGTCGATGTTCTTTACGATATTCTTACATCCGACGGTGATCTACAACAGGAATGTCATTGGGAACAACGATCTCTATTACGATCCCAAATATAGACATGCCGAGGATTTTGATCTCTTCAGACGGCTTGCCGGCCGTTTCCCGGCGACCATATTGCCCGATAGCCTGCTCGTCTATCGCATCCATGCGGGAAGCGTGACCATGCGGCATGCCAAGGAAATGCGCAGGACGCATTTGCGGATCGTGGCCGAAAATCTCGAGCGTGAGGGGCTTGCGGAAACCACAGCGGATCTGCGCGACATCGGCGAGGCCGTCTCTTTCGACACGGTTTCGCGCGCAGCCGATTTCATCCGTGCGCTCGAAGAGCGGATTTCGGAGCTGCCGACCGACACACGGCCAAGCTTCGAGGCAGGCGCGCTGAACCTGTTCTATTTCCTCTACCAACTCGTCGGCGACGAAGGAGAACCGCCGCTGACCCACGAATTGCTCACGCGGACGGCGAGATGGAATTTCATCCGGCGCCGCGAACAATATGCGCTGCGTCCCGGCGTCTGGGCGCCTTGGCTCAGCCTGCTCTCGATAAGGGCCGGAAAGCGGGCGGACGCGGTGGCCTACTTCTTCAAAACCACGCCGGCCGAAGCGGTGCTTGCGCGTTATCAGCGGGGACTGGTATGACCGACAGGCCCCACCCGCTCCTGCGCGATCACCAGTTTGCGAGTGCGGCTGTCCCGACATCTCCCCGATCGGAGCGGCCGTCGCTCGAGGTCAGTTTCATCGTCTGCACGCGCGACCGCGCCGCTGTGCTGGAGGCTTGCATAGCCTCGATCCAGGCCGCATGCCGGGTGCACGCCACCTTCGCGGCAGAGTTGGTGGTGGTCGATAATGGTTCACGGGACGGCACGTCAAAGCGGCTGGCCGCTATCGCCGAAACTTCCGACATCCCAGTCACAGCCGTCTCGGAGACTCGCCCCGGACTAGCCGCTGCCCGCAATGCCGGATTGGCGCGAGCGCGAGGCCTCGTGCTGGTCTTCGTCGACGACGACTGCAAGCTCGACCGCGACTATCTCCGCGACCTGGAGCGGCACTACCGGAGTGGCGAGAA
The DNA here is from genome assembly GCF_057786095.1 of Mesorhizobium sp. P160219. Classification (NCBI taxonomy): domain Bacteria; kingdom Pseudomonadati; phylum Pseudomonadota; class Alphaproteobacteria; order Hyphomicrobiales; family Phyllobacteriaceae; genus Mesorhizobium; species Mesorhizobium sp. P160219. The sequence goes on along the minus strand of NZ_JBYNWG010000001.1, from coordinate 1,501,645 downwards.
GTGGCTGATCCGCGGCGGCCGGGTCGAGCTCGGTGATGCCCGGGACCTGCCCTTCACCATAAAGCTCTGCGAGGCAAGCGAGCGGCTGACCCCGGCGGTCCACCCCGGCGGCTTCGTGCTCGGCTGCAACATGACCATGCACCGCGACGTCGCGGCCCGCATCGGCTCGTTCGACGAACGCTTCGGCGCTGGCGGCCCGCTACGCTCGGCTGAAGATACTGATTATCTCGTGCGGGCGATGCTGCTCGGCATGCCGGTCGAGTACGTGCCCGACATGACGGTCTTGCATCATCACGGCCGGCGAGACCGCAAGTCGATCGACAGGCTGCACCGCGACTATAGCCTCGGTAATGGTGCGCTGTGCCTGAAACATGTCCGCCACGCCCCTTGGCTGCTTCGCCATGTCTATTGGTCTGCGCGGGCCGCGTTCAGGGAACTGGCGGGCCGTCCTCGCTTTGACCGCGACCTCGATCTGTCGCACTGGCCTATTGTCGTTATGAATCTGGCAGGTGCCGCCAGATTTGCGCTGCTCGTCATGATGGGATGGCCAAAACGGCTGCCGTTGCGCCACGACCGACAAGCCAGCGAAGCCAATGCGGAGGCCAGAGCGCGATAATGTCACTGATTCCGTCAGCCCTGCCAATGCTGCGCCGCGCGCTTGGTGGCAGGCTGTTGCGGCTCGTTCCCGTCGTGGTGGGGCTCGGGCTTGCGGGCGCCGCGCTGGAAGGCCTCGGCATCGGTCTCATCATTCCGCTGCTTGGCATCATTATGGGACGTGGCGAAACATCAGGCATGGCCGGTTTCTCCGCCCTCCTCCAGCAGGTTGGAGCGGACCTCGGCGAGCGCCAGCGGCTGATCGCCATTTCGGCCGCGATCCTCGGTTCGATCGTACTGAAAAATGTCTTTGCCTTCGCTAACACGCTGCTGACCAGCTACATCTACGGCAAGGCAGGTTATTCGATCCGTAGCGCACTGTCGGAGCAGTTGCTCAGGGTCGGCTACCCCTTTTTCCTGCAGCAAAGCCCCGGGCGGCTGCTCAACATCATCTCCAACGAATCCTGGCGAGCATCCGACGCTATCCAGGCCCTGCTCGGCGCGATCGTCAGTGCCTCGGCCGCCGTCATCCTGCTCGCCTTCCTCCTGCTCCTCTCTTGGCAGATGACGCTGCTGGTGACGCTAGGGCTGGCGCTCGTCCAGCTGGCGCACGGGGTTTTGTCGTCCAATCTGAAGGCGCCGAGCCGCAGCGTCGTCTCGCGCAACAGCGCACTGGCGTCGCAGATGCTGCATCTGGTGCATGCCGGGCGCCTAATTCGCATCTTCGGGCAGGAGAACCGCGAAAAGGCGGTCTTCGCCAAAGCGTCCGACGGGGTGCGGCGGGCGGCTTTCGTGCTTTCAATCCGCCAGGGCGTCTTGCCGCCACTGACCGAGGTATTGCACGCGATGCTGTTCCTGGCGGTGGTGATCGGAGCCTGGCTGGCGAATGTAAGCTTCCCGCTGACCGTCGCCTTCCTCATCCTGCTCTACCGACTGCAGCCGCATATGCGGGCCTTGCAGATGTCCTGGAGTCAGTTGCAAGGCATGAGCGGCTCGCTGGAGGAGGTACAATGGCTGCTCGATCCTTCCGACAAGCCCGAGGCGCCGCAGGGCAGCCTGCCGTTCGACGGCTTGCGCCAAGGGATCAGCTTCGATGATGTGAGCTTCGCCTATTCCGGTCCCCTGTCTGGCCCCGACGCGCGCGAGGCGGTGCTGCATAAGGCGGTGTTCGATATCCGCAGCGGCCGCTCGACGGCGCTGATCGGCCGCTCGGGCGCCGGCAAGACAACGATCGTCAATCTCCTGTGCCGCTTCGTCAAACCCGACAGCGGCAGGATCCTCGTCGATGGGGCACCGCTCGATGAAGTCGACCCAAGCCAGTGGCGGCGGAACATTGCCCTGGCCAGTCAGGAGCTGGAACTGGTCGATGGCACCATTTTTGAAAACATTATCTACGGCTACGACACGGCGTCGGCCAGCGACGCCATGCGCGCCGCAAGGCTGGCCGAGGCACATCAATTCATCGAGCACCTGCCGCAGGGCTACGCGACGCTGGTCGGATACCGGGGCATCAACCTGTCAGCCGGACAAAGGCAAAGGATCGCCCTGGCGCGGGCGCTGGTGCGCGATCCCGATATTCTCATCCTCGACGAAGCCACCAGTGCGGTGGATGGGTTGTCAGAAGCCGCTATTGTCGAGACGCTGAAGTCGCGGGCCGGCCGCCGCACCACCATTGTCATCAGTCATCATTACAGCACCATATCGTTCTGCGACGACGTGGTGATCTTGAGCCGCGGTCGGGTGAAAAAACAGGCCCCCTTCGCAACCCTGGCAATGCTCAGCATGGACGAGCTTTACCAGCACGGAGCGGGTGAGTGATGGGGCGCACCCCCGACCTGCGACGCGGCTTGCGCCCGGCAGCTCGCAGATTGCGATCAATCCTGCCGGCAAACCACCGCCGCGACGCATTTCCGATTGTTCAAAAACAATTCTCGGTGAGAGGTCAGGCGGCCTTCTTCTTCGCCAGCCGCGCCTTGATCGAGGCGACGTCGGCGCGCGGGGTCGCGGCGAACAGCGTTCTGGTGTAGTTGTGCTTGGGGTCGGCGAAGACCTCCTCGCGCGAGCCGTATTCGACGGCTTCGCCGAAATACATCACCATCACGTCGTCGGCGATGTAGCGCACGACAGACAGATCGTGGCTGATGAAGACATAGGTCAGCTGGAATTCGTCCTGCAGGTCGGCGAGCAGGTTGAGCACCTGCGCCTGCACCGAAAGATCAAGCGCGGAGACCGGTTCGTCAAGCACCAGCAGGCTCGGGTTCAGCATCAGCGCGCGGGCAATGGCGATGCGCTGGCGCTGGCCGCCCGAGAACATGTGAGGATAGCGATTATAGTGCTCGGTTCCGAGGCCGACTTTCTTCAGCATCCTCATGGCGAGGTCGCGCCGCTCTTCGGCCGGCTTGTCGGTGTTGATGAGCAGCGGCTCGCCCAGCACATCGCCGATCTTTTGGCGCGGATTGAGCGATCCGTAAGGGTTCTGGAAGACGATCTGCACCTTGCGGCGCATCTCCCTGGTCAGGCCGTTCCTTGCGATGTCGACCTTGTTGCCGTCGATGAACAGTTCGCCCGACGTTGCCGGATCGATCAGCGTGATGATGCGCGCCAGCGTTGACTTGCCGCAGCCCGATTCACCGACGATGGCCAGCGTCTTGCCCTTGTCGACGCTGAACGAGACGCCCTTGACCGCATGCACGGTGCGCGCGCCGCGAAACAGGCCGCCGCCGACGTGATAGTCGCGCACGATGTCCTTGCCTTCGACGACCTTGATGCTCATCAGACGCCCCCGGCAGCCGGTTCGAACAGCATGTCCGAGACGGTCGGCAGCCGGTCGCCGACGGCATTATCCGGCAGCGCCGACAAAAGTGCGCGGGTGTAATTGCTCTTCGGCGATTCAAACAGCGACAGCACGTCGGCCTCTTCCATCTTGCGGCCCTTGTACTGGACGATGACGCGGTCGGCGGTCTCGGCCACGACGCCCATATTGTGGGTGATCATGATCAGGCCCATGCCGTATTTGACCTGTAGCGACACCAGCAGGTCGAGGATCTGCTTCTGGATGGTGACGTCGAGCGCGGTGGTCGGCTCGTCGGCGATCAGAAGCTTCGGATTGCAGGCGATGGCGATAGCGATCATCACGCGCTGGCACTGGCCGCCCGACATCTGGTGCGGGAACGAGTTCAGCCGTTCGGCCGGCTCGGCAATGCCGACCTGCGTCAGCAATTCGATGGCGCGCTCGCGACGCTGGGCCTTGTCCATGCCCATATGGAAGCGCAGCACCTCCTCGATCTGGAAGCCGACGGTGAAGCACGGATTGAGACTGGCCATCGGCTCCTGGAAGATCATCGACATGTCCTTGCCGACGATCTTGCGCCGGTCGGCCGGGCTCATCTTCAGGAGATCGCGGCCGTTGAAGCTCATCTCGTCGGCAGTGACCGTCGCCGTCCACGGCAACAGTCCCATCACAGCCAGCATCGACACCGACTTGCCGGAGCCGGATTCGCCGACGATGGCCAGCACTTCACGTTCGTTCACATGGAGCGAGACGCCATCGACCGCGCGGAACGGGCCGGATGCGGTCTGGAACTCGACGACGAGATTGCGGATGTCGAGCAGCGCCATTACGACCTCCTCAGCTTCGGATCGAGCGCATCGCGCAGACCGTCGCCGATCAGGTTAATGGCAAGTACGGTGATGAGGATGGCCAGACCGGGGAAAGTGACCACCCACCAGGCGCGCAGGATGAATTCACGCGCCGAGGCGAGCATGGTGCCCCATTCCGGCGTCGGCGGCTGGGCGCCAAGGCCGAGAAAGCCGAGAGCGGCCGCCTCCAGGATGGCGTTGGAGAAGGACAGCGTGCCCTGGACGATCAGCGGCGCCAGGCAGTTGGGCAGGATGGTGCGCAGCATAAGCCTTATATGGCCGGCGCCGGCGACCTTGGCGGCGACCACATATTCGCGGCTCTTTTCGGCCATGACGGCAGCGCGCACCAGACGGGCAAAGTGGGGTTGCAGGACGAGCGCGATGGCCAGCATGGCGTTGAACAGGCCGGGGCCGAGGATGGTGACCAGAACCAGCGCCAAGAGCAGCGACGGGAAGGACAGGATCAGATCCATGACGCGCATGATCGCCACGTCGACCCAGCCCCGGAAATAGCCGGCCAAAAGGCCGAGCGTGATGCCGCCGACAAGCGCCAGTGTGACCACGACGGCGCCGATGAGCAGCGAGAAACGCGCGCCATAGAGCAGGCGCGAGAGCATGTCGCGGCCGACCGCGTCGGTGCCAAGCAGATATTCCATGCTGCCGCCCGCCTGCCAGGCCGGCGGACGCAGGAAAGCGGTCTTGTCCTGGATGTCGGGCGCATAGGGCGCCAGCAGCGGTGCAAAGAGCGCGGCCAGCACCAGCAGGATGAAGACGAACAGGCCGATGACGGCGCCGCGGTTTACCGAGAAATAGTGCCAGAAGGTCCTGAAGCCGGTCAGACGGTCAGGGTTGCCGGCGGCCATCGGGGCGATTTCGGTGGACTGGCTCATCACGCCGCCCTGATGCGCGGGTTGATGACGGCATAAAGCACGTCGACGATCAGGTTCACCGCCATGACGATAAGGGCGATCAGCAGCAAGCCTGACTGCACGACGACATAGTCGCGCTTGGATATGGATTCGACCATCCACTTGCCGATGCCCGGCCAGGCGAAGATGGTTTCTGTGAGAATGGCGCCGGCGAGCAGGGTACTGACCTGCAGGCCGATGGTGGTGACCACCGGGATCAGCGCATTGCGCAGCGCATGCACGCCGATGACGCGGGACGACGACAGGCCCTTGGCGCGGGCGGTCCGCACATAGTCTTCGCCCAGCACTTCGAGGATGGCCGAGCGCGTCTGGCGCGCGATCACCGCCAGCGGGATGGTGCCGAGCACAATTGTCGGCAGCACCAGGTGACTCAATGCCGAGCGGAAAGCATCCCACTTGCCGTAGAGCAGGCTGTCGAGGGTCAAGAAGCCGGTGATCGGCTTGATAAAGAACTGAAGGCCGATGCGGCCTGAAACCGGGGTCCAGCCGAGATAGCCGGAGAAAAAGATGATCAGCAGCAGACCCCACCAGAAAATCGGCATGGAATAGCCGATAAGGGCGGTGCCCATCAGCCCCTGGTCGAACCAGGAGCCGCGTTTGACCGCAGCAATGATGCCGGCCGGTATGGCCAGCACCATGGCGAAGATCATGGCGAAGACGGAGAGCTCGATGGTTGCCGGGAACAGCGTCATGAAATCTTCGATGACCGGCCGCTTGGACGAAATCGACACGCCGAAATTGCCGGTCGCGGCATCGCGGACATAATGCGCGTATTGCTGCCAGATCGGCAAATTGTAGCCGAACTGTTCCTTCAGTTCCGCGTAACGCTCGGGCGACACGCCATGCTCGCCGGCCATGGCAAGAATGGGATCGCCGGGCAGCAGCCTGACGAAAGCGAAGGCGCAGATGGTGATGCCGATCAGCGTCGGCAGCACCAAGACGATTTTGTTTAGGAGATATCGGAGCATCTTGAAAAGCGGGCGGCGCCTGATTGCGCGCCGCCCGCCTAACAGTTCTATTCGGCCTTGTCGACGCCGTCGAAGCGATGAATGCCGAGCGGGTCCATCATGAAGCCGCTGACATTCTTGCGCACGACTGCGTAGACTTGGCTGTGTGCCATGAGGAAGGCCGGAGCCTGCTTCTGGAAGACAACCTGCGCCTCTTCATAGAGCTTGGTGCGTTCGGCCTGGTCGCTGGTCTTCTTGGCCTTCTGGATCAGATCCTCGAAGTCCTTGTCGCACCAGCTGGAGTAGTTCGACACGCCGATGGCCGAGCAGGCGAACAGCGTGGCGAAGAAATTGTCCGGATCGCCATTGTCACCGGTCCAGCCGATCTGGAAGGCGCCCGGGCGTTCCTTCTTCTTGCCTTCTTCGCGGTACTTCGTCCACTCGTAGCTGACGATCTCCGCCTTGACGCCGACCTTGGCCCAGTCAGCCTGGATCAGTTCGGCGGCGCGCTGGAAGTTCGGGTTGTAGGGACGGACGCGGTCGGAGGCCCAAAGCTGGATCTCCTTCAATCCGGCATCGGCCAGCACCTTCTTGGCGGCTTCCGGATCATAGGCGTCGGACTTCACGTCCTTGTTCCACGACCACATGGTCGGCGGGATCAGGTTTACGGCCGGCGTGGCGCCGGCGTCCTGGAACAGCGACTTGATGAGCGATTCCCGATCGATCGCCTGGTTGAGCGCATGGCGCACTTCAGGCTTGTCGAGCGGCGGGATGGTGGTGTTGTAGCTCATATAGCCGATGTTGAGGCCAGCCTGATCCATCAGGGTCACGTCGGCGTTGGCCTTGATCGTGCCGATGTCGGCAGGATTCGGATAGGGCGCGATATCGCATTCGCCGGCGAGCACCTTCTGGATGCGGGCGGTGGCGTCAGGCGTGATCGCGAAGACGAGATCGTCGATCTTTTCCTTGCCCTTGAAGTAGTCCGGGTTGGCCGCATAGCGGATGACCGAATCCAGCTGGTAGTCGACGAACTGGAACGGACCTGTACCGACCGGCTTGGTCGAGAAGTCGGCCATCTTGCCGTCTTTTTCCAGCTGGTCGGCATATTCCTTCGACACGATCGAGGCGAAGTCCATGCCGAGATTGGCCAGCATCGGCGCGTTCGGCTCGGTCAGCGTCAGCTTCACGGTCAGGTCATCGACCTTTTCCCACTTGGCGACGTATTTCGGCATGTCCATGCCGGTGTAGTAGTCCCAGGTCAGGTTCGGCAGGTACTTCTCGCCGTTCCAGGGGTTTTCCTTGTTGAACTGGCGATCGAACGAAAAGACGACGTCGTCGGCATTGAAATCACGCGTCGGCTTGAAGAAATCCGTCGTCTGGAACTTCACGCCCGGATGCAGGTGGAAAGTATAGACCAGACCGTCGTCCGAAATCTCCCATTTGTCGGCGAGACCGGGCACAACTTCGGTGCCGCCATGCTTGAACTCGACCAGGCGCGAATAGACGGTGCGCGACGAGGCGTCGAAGTCGTTGCCGCCCGTCGTGGTACCCGGGTCGAAGTTGGCCGGCGAGGCCTCCGAGCAATAGACCAGCGTCTTGGCATTGGCCACACCGCCGAGGACGCTTGCAGCCAGCAACGCGGCTGCAAAAGTCAGTTTCTTTTTCATTGAGCACTCCCTGATGTTCTTCCAAGCCCCTCTATAGGCTCGCGAAGCGCGCATATAAGCACCGTTTTTCCGGCTTTGGAACACCCTGTTTGCCTACCCCACCGTAAGCAGAAAATATTTCTCGGTCTTTGACGAATTGCAGAAACAAATAGCAAAATCTGCTAATCACGGGATTGTTAACGACCGCATTTTTTCATTGATCGCAGCAATCGTAAGCCAAAAATCCACAAGCCTGGGTTTCGCCACCGAGATGACAGGACGGCATTGCCTGAGCTGGCATCGCGGGAAGGATTTCGGCGGCAAATCTTTGCCGTCCTGCCGCTGGGGCAAGACTTGCACGGCCGCCGATAGTCGCAATAGATAGATGACACGCTGGATTTTCCGGGAATCCGCGACATCGCTGCAGCGGAGGACGCCTCACCACATCGAGGCGGCGCAGCAGGAGCAGGCAACAGAACGACCGAGGGAGGCTAGAGGTGGCGAAAGCAACAAAGACAACGGCCCCGGCGAAAGCAAAAGCGGCGAAAGCTTCAAAACCGGCCGCCGCTGCCGCCAAGTCGAAAGCGCCACCCGCCAAAGCCACTCCCGCTGTCAAGCCAACGGCAACCTCGACGCCGGCGAAGGCAAGCGCCAAGCCGGCAGCGAAACCTGTGGTCAAGCGCGCGGCGAAGACAGCACCCGCTGCAAAGCCCGCCCAGCCGCCAGCCGCCAAGACAGCCGCGGCGAAGCCCGCCTCGAAGCCGTCGCCGGGCGCGGCCAAAAAACTGCCGAATACGCTGACGGCGCTTGCCGCGGGCATGCCGGAAAAGCCATGGCTAAAAAGCTATTCGAAAGTCGTGCCGGCGGAGATCGGCGCCCTGCCCTACAGTTCGATCGGCGACTTCCTCGTCGGCGCCTGTAAGCAGTTTTCCGGCCAGCCGGCATACGTCTGCATGGGCAAGTCGATCTCCTATGCCGAACTCGAGCGGCAATCGGCCGCCTTCGGCGCTTATCTGCAATCGAAGGGCCTGCAGAAAGGCGCACGCGTGGCGCTGATGATGCCGAATGTGCTGCAATATCCGGTGGCAATGATGGCCGTGCTTCGCGCCGGCTATGTCGTGGTGAACATCAATCCGCTCTACACGCCGCGCGAGCTCGAACACCAGCTCAAGGATTCCGGCGCGCAGGCGATCGTCATTCTGGAGAATTTCGCCAGCACCCTAGGCGCGGTGATTGCCAGGACGGCGGTCAAGCATGTGGTGGTCGCGGCGATGGGCGACATGCTCGGCGCCCTCAAGGGCACGATCGTCAACCTAGTCGTGCGCCGGGTGAAGAAGATGGTGCCGGCCTGGTCGCTGCCCGGCCATGTCAAATTCAATGCGGCGGTGAAAGCCGGCGCCGGCATCGCCTTCAAACCGGCCAAGATGGAGGCCGGCGACGTTGCCTTCCTGCAATATACCGGCGGAACCACGGGGATTTCCAAAGGTGCTGTGCTGCTGCACTCCAATGTGCTGTCCAATGTCGCGCAGAACACGCTGTGGCTGCAGGACGCCTATGCGATCAAGCCGAAACCGGCGCATCTCAACTTCATCTGCGCACTGCCGCTCTACCATATCTTCGCGCTGACGGTGAACGCGCTGATGGGCATGCAGCAGGGCGCCCAGAACGTGCTCGTTCCCAACCCGCGCGACATTCCCGGCTTCGTCAAGGAGCTGCAGAAATACCCGATGCACATTTTCCCCGGCCTCAACACGCTGTTCAACGCGCTGCTCAACAACGAGGATTTCCGCAAGCTCGACTTCAAGCCGCTGATCATGACGCTGGGTGGCGGCATGGCGGTGCAGAGGGGGGTTGCCGAGCGCTGGAAGGCGCTGACCGGCAATTCGATCACCGAGGGCTACGGGCTGTCTGAGACCTCGCCCGTGGCCACCGCCAACAAGTTCAGCGACGGCAATTTCACCGGTACGATCGGCCTGCCGCTGCCGTCGACCGAGATCGTCATCCGCGACGATGACGGCAACAACCTGCCGCTGGGCGAAGTCGGCGAGATCTGCATCCGCGGGCCGCAAGTCATGGCCGGTTACTGGAACCGGCCGGACGAGACCGCCAAGGTGATGACCAAGGACGGGTTTTTCAAATCCGGCGACATGGGCTTCATGGACGAGCGCGGCTACACCAAGATCGTCGACCGCAAGAAGGACATGATCCTGGTCTCCGGCTTCAACGTCTATCCCAACGAACTCGAGGAAGTCGTCGCCCAGCATCCGGGCGTGCTCGAAGTAGCGGCGATCGGCGTGCCGGACGAGCATTCGGGCGAGGTGCCGAAGCTGTTCGTGGTCAAGAAGGACCCGACGCTGACCGTCGAGGCGCTGACCGCCTATTGCCGCGAGAACCTGACCGGCTACAAGCGGCCTAAATACATCGAGTTCAGGACCGAGCTGCCGAAGACTCCGGTGGGCAAGATCTTGCGCCGGGCGCTGCGGGAATAAATTTGAACGGCGAGCCTGGCGACGGCGGGATAGCGGACGATAGTCGGCGTCCCGATGCAGTAGTGTTCATCAAGGCGAACCTGCGGCTTGCGCCCGTTCCCGCACTTCCTGAAATCCAGCTCTATACGACTCATCCCGGCAGCGGCCTGAGGCGGCTTGTCGAGTGGCGAGCTCATGGACCGGAAGACGGCAGCCAGACCGAGGAGCACGAAGCTGAGCCGCAGCCGCCCTACTGGGCCTATGCCTGGGCCGGCGGCGCCGTGCTGGCGCGCTATATACTCGACCATCCGCAAATCGTGGCCGGTCACCGCGTGCTCGACCTCGGCGCCGGCTCGGGCCTCGTCGGCATCGCCGCCGCCAAGGCCGGCGCCAGCGCGGTGATCGCCGCCGAGAGCGATCGCAACGGCGTCGCCGCGATCGGCCTCAACGCGTTGGCCAACGGCGTCGAGATCACCATTGTCGATCAGGATATCACCACGGGCCCGCCGCCAGCGGTCGATCTCGTGCTTGCCGGCGACGTGTTCTACGGCCGCGAGGTTGCTCTGCGGGTGATCCCGTTCCTCGACCGCTGCCTGGCAGCCGGCATCGAGGTGCTGGTCGGCGATCCCCGCCGCGCCGATCTGCCGCTGTCGCGGCTACGATTGCTCGCCGAATATCAGGTGCCGGATTTCGGCGACGCAAAGGGTGATTTGACCAAGCCGAGCGGTGTGTTTTGGTTCGAGCCGGAAGATTGCTAGCGCGACGCGGCAAAGCCCAGTCGCTCTGAATGGCCGGATTCTACTCATTGTGGACAAACCTCAAGGGGCAGAAAATAGATTGGATTAGCCGTTGATAGGAGAAGTCGAATGGCGTGGATTAAAGTTGTTCAACATATCGGCTTCATAGTTTGCCCAAAGTGCGAAAATCGCGGCTTCGAGCTTCAGCCTGGCGAAGACATCGATAACGCAAGCGCCAAGATCAGGTGCGGCAGATGCGGGTACGTTTGCTCTGCTGATGAGTAGCCCACTATGTCCGAAAACAAACCAGAAGCTCCATAGTTTCATGGCTGCTTCCCCCAACTCGGCCATTGGCGGGGAAATCCCGAGCCGAATTGAGTTTGCCCCAGGCCCCCGTCAGACCGTCTCCTTGACCCGCGCCGACAGAAAGTCCGGCAAGTCGGCAACCGAATCCAGAACGACATCGGCGATCGACGCCAGCGATTCCCGCGTGCCGGTGCCGGAGAGCACGCCGACCGCCAGGCCGCAGCCGCCGGCACGCGCCATCTCCAGGTCGTGGCGGTTGTCGCCGACCATGGCGATCTCGGACGCCTTCAACCCGGTCAGGTCGCAAAAGGCGACGATCGTGTCCGGCGCCGGTTTCGGATTGGCGACCGCGTCATAGCCATAGGCGGCGGTGAACAGCTGCGCGACGCCGAGCGTGACCATGGTCTTTTCGGCACCGGCAGTCGAATCATTGGTGGCGACGCCGAGCCGGTAGGATCGCTTGTGCAGAGCCGTCAGCGCCGCGACGATGCCGGGCAAGGCCACCGCCATCGATGAGCCTTGCACCGAGGTGATCTCGTTGAAACGGGCGACGGCCAGCATCTGGTCCTCGTCGGACAGGCGCGGGAACCATAGTTCGACGACATCCATGTTGGTGCCCGAGGCGAAGATGGAATCCGGCTTGAAACGCTTGGCGACAAAATCGAAGCCCGCCGCTGAAAGCAGCCTGTCGGCTTTCCAGCGATCGCCCTCGGCAGCATCCATGGCCATGAAATCGGCGATGCCGAGCCAGGTCGCGTTGAAATCGACAAGCGTGCCGTCCTTGTCGAACAATATGCCCTTGATGTCGGCCGGATTTTTCATTGCGCCCCCCGCAGTTGCTGGATGCGCGCCACCAGCCCGGCCGTCGATGCGTCGCGCTTGGCGGCGCTCTCCTTGCCTTCCACGACTGGCAACAGGCCGGTCGCCAGCTCCTTGCCGAGCTCGACGCCCCATTGGTCGAAGGAATTGATGTTGAACAGAGTGCCTTCGACGAAGACGCGGTGCTCGTAAAGCGCGATCAGCCGGCCGAAGGTGCGCGGGTCGAGCTTGCGGTAGAGGATCGTCACCGAGGGGCGGTTGCCGGAGAAGACGCGGTGCGGGGCTATTCTGTCGACATCGGCCGGCTTCATGCCCTTGGCCAGCATCTGCGCGCGAGCCTCGTCCAGCGTGCGGCCCTTCATCAACGCTTCCGATTGGGCCAGGCAATTGGCAAGCAGTAGATCGTGCTGGTGCTTCAGATCCGGCTCATGGCCGACGGCAGCGGCAAGGAACTCGACCGGGATGGAATCGGTGCCCTGGTGCAGCAGCTGGAAGAAGGCGTGCTGGCCATTGGTGCCGGGCTCGCCCCAGACCAGCGGTCCGGTCGGCGTCGTCACCGGCGTGCCGTCGAGGGTGACGCCCTTGCCGTTCGATTCCATGTCGAGCTGCTGCAGATAGGCCGGCAGCCTGGAAAGGCGCTGGTCATAAGGGATGACCGCACGCGCCGGATAACCGCAGATCACGCGATGCCACCAGCCGACCAGCCCCAGCAGCGCCGGCAGGTTCTTCTGCAGGGGTGCGGTGCGGAAGTGCTCGTCCATCTCATGCGCGCCATCGAGGAAGGCGCGGAAGTTGCGCGGGCCGATGGCGATCATCACCGGCAGGCCGATGGCGCCCCACAGCGAATAGCGGCCGCCGACCCAGTCCCAGAAGCCGAACACGCGATCCGCTTCGATGCCGAACTTGGAAACCAGGTCGAGCGCGGTCGAGACGGCGGCGAAATGCTTGCCGACAGCTTCCTTGCCGAGCGCCTTCTGCACCCATTCGCGCGCCGTCTCGGCATTGGTCATCGTCTCGACCGTGGTGAAGGTCTTCGAGGCGATGATGAACAGGGTGGTTTCGGCCGACAGGCCCTTCAGCGTGTCGTGGATATGGGCGCCGTCGATGTTGGAGACGTAGTGCGCGCGCGGGCCGTCGTGATAGGGCGCCAGCGCCAGCGTCGCCATGGCCGGGCCGAGATCGGAGCCGCCAATGCCGATGTTGACAATGTCGGTGATTTTCTTGCCGGTGGCGCCGGCGGCCTTGCCGGAGCGAATGGCGTCGGCGAAAGCGCCCATGGCGTCGAGCACGGACAGCACATCCGCCTTGACGTCCTGGCCATCGACGGTGACGCCCTTGCCCGAGAGGTTGCGCAGCGCCGTGTGCAGCACGGCGCGGTCTTCGGTGATGTTGATTTTCTTGCCGGAAAACATTGCGGCGCGGCGACCTTCGAGATCGGCGGCGGCGGCGAGCTTCTCGAGCAGTTCCATCGTGCCCTGGTCGACCGCGCATTTCGACCAGTCGAGCAAAAGGTCGCCGTCGCTGGCCGAGAACGTCTCGAAGCGCTTGGGGTCGGCGGCAAAAGCCTCGCGCATCGTACCCGATGCCGCCGCGCGCGCAGCACGCAAGGCGACAAGCTGTTTGTCGAAGGAGGAATGATCCACTTTCGGCTCCTGATCGTTTTTCACGACATCTTATCAGACCGGATGTTTCCGGCGCGTGTCGTCGCGCTGATCTTATTGAGCCGAATTCCGCATGTTTCAATGCGTGGGGATGACGCAGTGCAGCATAGTGCGATGTGATGGAGCTATGACGCTGCGCGCCGCGCTGGATGATTTGATGGGAGTAGCGACGACGCTGCGCGTCGCGCTGGGGATAATGAGGCGCGACGACGCTTCGCATCGCGCGGGCGTCCGCGCTGCGGGATGACGCAAGCGTCACCCGGGGATGAGACGACGCTGCGCGTCGCGCATAGATCACTGGCATAAATCCCAGCGATCAGAAAAATTGATTGGCGCAACCCCTTGTGCCACGGTTACCTTCCGCTGGTCCAGCCAAGCAAAAAAGACTGGCCATCGAGGAACACCTTCCATGCCACAGCGTAACGACACGGCCATATGGTCCGGCCTGTTCCGGATTTCGGCGGAATCGGGCCAGACCCTGCAGGCGCAGATCCGTCAGGCGATCGTCGCCGCCATTCTCGACCGGCAGATCGCCGCTTCGATGCCGCTTCCGTCCTGCCGCATCCTGGCTGAAAAACTCGGCGTCGCGCGCGGCACTGTGGTGCTGGCGTTCCAGCAATTGGTCGACCAAGGTTTCCTGGTGGCGCGCGAACGGCGCGGCCATTTCGTCAATCCGGATGTGCTGGCCACCCCCGCCAAGCCGCACCAGAAGGCGCCCGACCAGCAGAACGAGATCGACTGGAAGGCACGCCGGCAGATCGCCGCCAGCGACATGCCGCCACCGGCCAAGCACGACAACTGGATCAAGTCCTCCTACCCCTTCGTCTACGGCCAGTTCGACCCGGCGCTGTTCCCGACAGCCGAATGGCGTGAGTGCAACCGCATGGCGCTGGCCGTGCTCGAAATCCGCAACTGGGCCTCCGACATGGTCGATCGTGACGATCCGCTCTTGATCGAGCAGATCCAGGCGCGGCTGTTGCCGCGGCGCGGCATCTTCGCCAATCCGGACGAGATCATCGTCACGCTGGGCGCCCAGAACGCGCTCTATATGCTGGCGACACTGCTGATGACAAAGGGCTCCAAGGTCGCGATGGAAGACCCGGGATACCCCGACGCGCGCTCGATCTTCCGCTTGGCAGGCGCCGAAATCCAGCCGGTTCCGGTCGATCAGTCCGGCATCGTCACCTCGTCCATTCCCAACGATTCCGGCTTTGTCTTCGTCACCCCCAGCCACCACTGCCCGACCATGGTGCCGCTGTCGGCGGAGCGGCGGCAGGACCTTCTGGCGCGCGCCAACCGCCACAACCAGATCATCATCGAGGACGGCTATGACAGCCAGCTTCTCGACGAGGCGCCGCAGCAGGCGCTGAAGAGCCTCGATCGCTCGGGTCGCGTCGTCTATGTCGGCTCGATGTCGAAGACGCTGGCTCCGGGCCTACGGCTTGGCTACATCGTCGCTTCGGCTGGACTAATCTCCGAGCTCAGGGCGCTGCGCCGCTTCATGCTCAGGCACCCGCCGGCCAACAACCAGCGCGCGGTTGCGCTGTTCCTGTCGCTCGGCCATCACGAAGCCCTGGTGCGGCGGCTGTCGTCGGCCTTCGACGAGCGGCGCAAGCGTCTGGTCCATGCGATTTCCGCATTCCTGCCGGAATGGCGCTCGACCGATTCCGCCGGCGGCACATCGCTCTGGCTGGAAGGCCCGCGCGGCACCGATTCACGTGGACTGGCCGAGGCCGCGGCGTCGCGCAGCGTCATAATCGAGCCCGGCGATCGTTTCTTCGATCGCACCGAAAAGCCGTCGCGTTTCATGCGCTTGGGCATTTCCTCGATCGCATTGCAGCACATCGAGCCGGGTATTCGCGAGCTCGCGACCGCAGCCGGACGCAGGCCCGCTGCAGCCTGATTTGCCTGTGCCGGGGCTTTGAACAGTCCCGGCCCTTGGCATGATCACCAACATTCTGCATTAGCTCTCTGGCATACTCGGCTGCGTTGACTGGCCCATAGGCTGGGCCAATGGCAACGGCATAGTCGGCTGACAGAGGGACGAAGCAAGCCGACGGTGGACCAATCACCGCGCCGTGTTTCGCGAGCTAAAGGTGGAGTGCCCCCATGTCAGTGGCTGTTGAAAAGCAGGATGCGGCTCCTAAAGATGCATCAGCCGACCAGCGTTCGCGCCGATCCGGCGGGCGCGAAGCGCGCCGCGCCATGCGGGCCGCACCGCTTGCCGACGATATCCGGCCGGTGCGCGCCGGCCTCGAAGGCGGCAGCTACGGGCCGCTCAACCAGAACGACCAGGAGCGCATCCATGAAGCGGTGCTGACGCTGCTGGAGACCGTCGGCTTCGCCAATGCCATTCCCTCCTGCATCGAGGCGCTGACCGGGGTCGGCGCCGTCTATGGCGATGACGGCCGCGTCCGCTTCCCACGCGGGCTTGTGATGGACACGATCAGACGAGCCGCGCGGAATTTTACGCTGCACGGCCAGGACCCCAGGCATGACATGCTGATCCAGGGCAAGCGCGTGCATTACGGCACGGCGGGTGCGGCGGTGCATCTGGTCGATGTCGAAAAGCGCGAATACCGCGAGTCGCTGGTGCAGGACATTTACGACGCCGCCCGCCTCGTCGAAGGGCTCGACAACATCCATTTCTTCCAGCGGCCCATGGTGCCGCGCGACATTCCCGATCCGCTCGAAATGGACTTCAACACGCTCTATGCCTGCGTGATGGGGACGTCGAAGCATGTCGGCACCTCGTTCACGGTGCGCGAGAACGTGCAGCCGGCGCTGGAAATGCTTTATGCGATCGCCGGCGGCGAGGAGAATTTCCGCGCCCGGCCGTTCGTGTCGAACTCCAATTGCTTCGTCGTGCCGCCGATGAAGTTTGCCGAGGACGCCTGCGGCGTGCTCGAAGCCTGTGTCGACGGCGGCATCCCGATCCTGCTTTTATCGGCCGGCCAGGCCGGCGCCACCGCTCCCGCGGCGATTGCCGGCGCTGTGGTGCAAGCGGTGGCCGAAGTGCTTGTCGGCCTCATCTACGTCAACGCCATCAAGCCCGGGCATCCGGCGATCTTCGGCACCTGGCCGTTCGTCTCCGACCTCAGGACCGGCGCCATGTCGGGCGGCTCGGCCGAGCAGGCAGTGTTGACTTCGGCCTGTGCGCAGATGGCGCAGTTCTACGATCTGCCGGGCGGTTCGGCCGCCGGCATGACGGATTCGAAACTGCCCGACATCCAGTCCGGCTATGAAAAGGGCATCACCGACGTGATGGCCGGCCTTGCCGGCCTCAATCTGGTCTATGAATCGGCCGGTATGCATGCCTCGCTGCTCGGCTTTTGCCTGGAGAGCCTGATCATAGACAATGACATGCTGGGCCACTGCCTGCGCTGCGTGCGGGGCATCGAAGTGACCGACGAAGCGCTGTCGATCGACACCATCACCGAAGTCTGCATGAATGGCCCGGGCCACTATCTCGGCAACGAGCAGACGCTGCGCCTGATGCAGACCGAGTATTTTTATCCGGCCGTCGGCGACCGCTTTTCGCCCAAGGAATGGAACGAGAAGGGCCGGCCCGACATCTTGCAGCGGGCGATCATCGAAAAGAAGCGCGTGCTTGCCGAGCGCTTCCCGCGCCATGTGCCGAAGCTGCTCGACGACAAATTGCGCGCCCGCTTCGGCGAGATGATCAAGCTGCCACGCAGCGGCATGGGCGGGTAAGCTTCACCTTACGTAGGTCAGTCCGCACTTAACCCAAAGCGCTCGACCACTTCGGCGCTAATCAGCTTGCCATGCAGCGCCATCAACACGATCTGGGCATCCAGGCTGTCGCCGGTTTCAAGCGCAGCCTCGATGCGGCGCTCAGCGTCCAGCCGCCGCTCCGGCCCATTGGCCTGCTCGAAGGTTTGTGGGCCCGCGATGCAATAGCCAAACAGCTGCGCCACGGACCGGTAGGCGTCGGGCGGCGGCTCGTCCGGCCAATGATCCTTCATCAAATTGACGATGGTGAGCTTTACCCCCTCAGGGACAAGCGCCGGATGCAGATCGGCGCCGCGCAGCGCGGTGTCGAGTTCCCGCAAATCGCCGGAGCGACCGAACATGCCGAGGAAACCGATTGAAGAGCGCCGTTTAGTCACGTTGATACTTTCCGTCCGATAGCCGACCACTCATATGGGAATGTAGGATCGTTTTTCATCGCCCTTGCGGAGTCTCAGGCAAGCCAGGCGTCGAGCCCGAATTCCCGCTGCAACAGGTCTTCCGCACTTTCCAGCGCGCCCTCGATCCAGCCGTGATTGTTGGACCACGCTTCGCCACAGACATGAATGCCCGGAGCAAGCGTATGGCTCGCCAGTTTTATACCGGAGATATCTATGCCACGGTCCCAGACATGCGACGCGCCGCCATAGGCCGGCGCACCCCAATCCTGCGCAAACCCGCCGATGGGTTTCGAGATGGCGCCGTGTTTGCCATGGACTTCGACCATCTGGCCGTGAAAGGCCTCCAGCGCGGAATGTCCCTCGGCCAAAACCGCAAAACCGTGGCGCCGAGCGAGCTCAGGCAGCAGTGAGCGCCAGAATACCATGTGCCTGCCATCGCAATAGGCCATGGCGACGCTCCGCCGAATCGTCGCGTCGCGCGCGTCCGCTTTTGTGAACTGCCATATCTGGCGAGCCGGCAGATCGGTCACGCTGTGGCCGGCCGCGATGCCGTTTCGAGCCCACCATGGGCTGGCATAGCAGGCGGCCAGCGTGAGCATCGGCCAGGGTTCCGGTGCCGGCAGATCGCTGGGCTGCTCGATGCCGGACTTTTCCAGCAGGGTCCGCAGGGGGCGGACCGGTAACGCCAGCACGACCTTGCGCGCCTCGACCGTCCCGCCCTGCCCCTCGACAGACAAGACCATCCCTTGCGCCGAGCGGGCGATGGCGGTCACGGTGTGATCGAGATGGACGGCGCCGCCGCTGACAGCGATCCGCCCGGCCATTCGCTCCGCAACCGGCTGGAACCCACCATCGGGGGAACAATAGGAGCGGCCGCCGCTCAGCTCGCCGAGCGCAAGCCTGAACGTCTCGGCGGCGTTGGGTCCGCGCAGGAGCAACGAATAGCCCACCGCGTCCTCGGCAAAAGCCATTTCCTCCGGGGTCAAGACCGTCGCCAGCACATCCCAAGTCGCCCAATCCGCCAGCTTGCGGCCGCGATAAACGAAGCCTGCGGCGCCGTTCCATTCGGCGCTGCCGAAGGCCTCCGAACCCGGCAGGATCAGTGCTGCCGCCTTTCGCAGCAGGCGGGACGGGCCTTTTTCCTGCAGCCGACGCGTCACGTCATAGGCAAACAGGCGGCGCGGCGCAAAGCGCGATATAGCGGCGTAGGGCAGGCTCCTACCGCGCAGATGGAGCCGGTTGGCGCCGGTGACGACGTCCATACCCGACAGCTTTACATCCAGCGTCGCCATGAGTTTTTTGAGCAGCCGATGTTGTGGCATCAGCATCATCGCGCCGAGATCGATGCCGAAGTTCGGCTCTCCGGGAAATGAGACCGTGGAGGCCCGACCGCCGACGCGACCGGCGGATTCGAAAACTGCGATCCTTGCGGGCTTTTCACTTTGGGACAAGCGCCACGCCAGGAAGAGACCGGCCATGCCCGCGCCGACAATAGCAATGTCGACCGGGGCAATGTCGATCGGGCTAGGCGGCAAGGATACGCCCGTGGCGGAAAACCATCATCATGGACGACGCTCTGGACCCCTCTTGATTTCGTGTCAAAAAACCCGAAACTGACGAGGACTGCAATGTCATACTGACAGGTGGGATCAGTTGGCGTGCGAGCAGTGATCTAAAACGGGCAACGGGTCCTATGAAGAAACAGTATCACACACCAGTCATCCGCAAGGCAGGACGACTCTCCGGCATCACAGCCATCGCCGCTTCGTCCGGCCCGCCTCCACCCTGAGGCCGCCATCCAAACAAGCTTACGCCAAGGCTTTCATGCCGGCCCGATCAGGCCGGCATTTTCATATCAAGCGGGTGCTCAGTGGTTGTCCCTCGGCACGCCGCTGGTATGGGCGACATCCTGGTATTTCACCGCCGGCTTCAGCACCATGCCCTCCGAGAACTGGTCGACCATGGAGCGCTGGATCTCCTGCCATGGCGTCTGATGCTTGGGATAATGATAGCCGCCATCGACCTGCAGTTCGGCACGGCGGCGCGTGATTTCCTCGTCGGTGACGAGGATGTTGGCAGTGCCTTTCCGTAAATCGATGCGCACACGGTCGCCGGTCTTGAGCAGCGCCAGGCCGCCGCCAATGGCGGCTTCCGGCGAAGCGTTGAGGATAGAGGGCGAGCCCGATGTGCCCGACTGGCGGCCATCGCCGATGCAGGCCAGCGCGTGAATGCCCTTCTTGATGAGATAGGCGGGCGGCTGCATGTTGACCACCTCGGCGCCGCCGGGATAGCCGATCGGGCCGGCCCCGCGCATGAACAGGATGGTGTGCTCGTCGATGCCTTGCGCCGGATCGTCGATGCGGGCGTGGTAGTCCTCGGGACCGTCAAAGACCATGGCGTTGCCTTCGAAGGCTTCCGGGTCGTTCGGGTTGGAGAGATAGCGCTCGCGGAATTCCGGCGAGATGCCGCTCATCTTCATGATTGCGGAATCGAACAGATTGCCGCTGAGATTGATGAAGCCGGCATTGGCCTTCAGCGGCTCGGCGACGGCGCGGATGACGTCGGTGTTCTCGTTGGCGACACCCTTGCAATTGTCACCGATAGTCTTGCCATTGACGGTCATCGCTTCGGGATAAGGCAGCAGCTTGGCCTTCATCAACTCGGCCACCACAGCCGGCACGCCGCCGGCATGGTGATAGTCTTCGCCGAGATATTCGCCCGATGGCTGCAGATTGACGATGAGCGGCACATGGAGGCCGACCGTCTGCCAGTCGTCATTGGTGAGCGGCACGCCGAGATGACGGGCAATCGCGTTGAGGTGGATCGGGGCATTGGTCGAGCCGCCAATCGCCGAATTGACGACAATGGCGTTCTCGAAGGCCTTGCGCGTCATGATGTCGGACGGCTTCAGATCCTCATGCACCATCTCGACGATGCGCTTGCCGGTCTCATAGGAGATCTGGCCGCGCTCGCGGTAGGGTGCGGGAATGGCGGCCGAACCCGGCAATTGCATGCCGAGCGCCTCTGCCAGCGAGTTCATCGTGGTGGCGGTGCCCATGGTGTTGCAATAGCCGGTCGACGGCGCCGATGAGGCGACGATGTCCATGAACTCGTCATAGTCAATCTCGCCGGCGGAGAGCCGCTGGCGCGATTCCCAGACGATGGTGCCGGATCCCGTGCGCTTGCCTTTGTGCCAGCCATTGAGCATCGGTCCGACCGAAAGTGCTATGGCCGGAATATTGACGGTGGCCGCCGCCATCAGCAGCGCCGGCGTGGTTTTGTCGCAGCCGATGGTCAGTACGACGCCGTCGAGCGGATAGCCGTAAAGCACTTCGACCAGGCCGAGATAGGCAAGGTTGCGGTCCAGTGCCGCGGTCGGGCGCTTGCCGGTCTCCTGGATCGGATGGCACGGGAATTCGAAGGGGATGCCGCCCATCGAGACGATGCCTTCGCGCACGCGCTTGGCGAGTTCGATATGATGGCGGTTGCATGGCGACAGATCCGAGCCGGTCTGGGCGATGCCGATCAGCGGCTTGCCCGACATCAGCTCGGCCCGCGTCAGGCCGTAGTTCAGGTAGCGCTCGAGGTAGAGCGCGGTCATGCCTGGATTGTCGGGATTGTCGAACCACTCCTGCGAGCGAAACTTCTTCTTTCCGGTGGGGGCGCCTGCCATCATGGTCTCCGTATTTGTAAGACAAATCGATATGGCAACGCGCGGAAGCAGGCAAGAGGGCGCACCGTCGCAACCGGACTTTGGTGCGATAGACACAGACCAGACCGTGCGTTAGGCCTTCGAAGTCTGTCCGGGAGGTGTCGATGGCTTTGGTGATCGAAGGCGAGGAACGCATTGCCGCCCCCCTGCAGAAAGTGTGGGACGCGCTGAACGATCCGAAGGTTTTGCAGGCGACCATTCCCGGCTGCCAGCACCTGGAGATGAAATCGCCGACCGAAATGGCGGCGACGGTGGTGTTGAAGATCGGACCGATCAAGGCGACATTCAACGGCGAGGTGACGTTGAAGAACCTGAAGCCGCCGCACTCCTACACCATCCAGGGCGAGGGCAAGGGCGGTATTGCCGGCTTCGCCAAGGGTGGCGCCGACGTGACGCTGACGGCGGACGGGCCGGATGCGACGGTCCTCAAATACGCGGCCAAGGCCGAAGTCGGCGGCAAGATCGCCCAACTCGGCAGCCGGCTGATCGAATTGACTTCGAAGAAGCTGGCCGGGCAGTTTTTTTCAAGCTTTGGCGAGAAGGTGGGCTCCCCTCCCCCTTGAGGGGAGGGTGCCTCGTTGTCCGAACCGGATAGATAGGTAACAGAATGGACCGATAGCATGGGTGACAGTTTTCTCCTTCGCCGGGAGGACCGGCGATGGTTAGGCGAGAGACTGGCATCATGGACGAGCGGCTACGGTTTGTTGTGGAGTGTCTTGCTGGGGATGAGACGATGGTTGCGCTTTGTGCGGCCTACGGGACCTCACGCAAGAACGGCTACAAATGGCTCGGACGTTATCGGGAGTTCGGCCCGGAAGGTTTGCACGACCTGCCGCGAGCCCCGCTCAATCAAGGCCGTGCAACAGCTCAGGATCTGGTTGAGCGGATTGTGGCGGCCAAGGAGCTGCATCCGCTTTGGGGTCCAAAGAAGATCGTGGCACGGCTCAGGCGCACGGCTCCCGAGTTCATGTGGCCTTCAGCCTCGACGGTCGGCGCGATCCTTGCGCGGCATGGGCTTGTCCGCGCCCGCAAGCGACCCCGCCTGCGGGCCTGCGGCAATGGACCCTGGCCACAGCCGCAAGAACCGAACGCGGTGTGGACTGGCGATCACAAGGGCTGGTTCCGGACCCGCGACGGCTGGCGTTGCGAACCCTTCACGGTGATGGATGCGTCGAGCCGCTATCTTCTGGCGCTCGAAGCGACGGGGTCGACGGCCGATAGCGAAGCCTGGCCGGTGTTCGAACGGCTGTTTGAAGAGCATGGCCTGCCGGATCGCTTCAGAAGCGACAATGGCCCGCCCTTCGCATCGGCCGGCGTCACCGGGCTGACGCCGCTTGTCGTGCGCTTCATCAAGCTCGGCATCACCCTGGAGCGGATCGCACCCGGCAGGCCACAGCAGAACGGACGTCACGAGCGCTTTCACCTGACCATGCTGCCGATGGCCGAGGCACCGGAAGCCGACCGAACGGCACAGGGCCAGGCCTTCGAGACCTTCCGCCAAAGCTACAATGAGGAACGTCCCCATGAGGCGCTGGGCATGGATACGCCCGCCCAGCACTACCGGTCCTCACAGCGCGCCATGCCCAGGACACCACCCGAGCCCGTCTATCCGGCCGAGGCCTCGGTCCGCCGCGTGCGCCACAATGGCGAGATCCGATGGAATGGCGGCTTCATATATGTCTCGCAGCGCTGGCGGGCGAACCGGTCGCTGCGTTGGAGACCGAAGACGGACAATGGACACTCTCATTCCATGCCCACCCGCTCGGCATCATCGACACACGGCACATGAAGCTTGTCCGCCGCAGCGCCGCGCCAACCAATCCGCTTGGCGCTGCGGCGGACACATAGGGGGAGAGAAGTGTCACCTATGTATCCGGTTCAAAGTGTTACCCATCTATCGGCTGGACATCGTGAAGCGAGGCGGGTGGGGTCGCCTCAACTGCCTCAACGTGAGTTGAGCTGCCTCGACTTGTAAAGAAATAGCGTCGAGCGTGTCACCGCGGACCCCATCCGGCCCTTCGGGCCACCCTCCCCTCAAGGGGGAGGGATATCCGAGCTACTCGAACACGATGTTCGGCACCGCCGCTTCGGCCGCGCCGCGTTCTTCGTTGACCCGGTCCCAGACCTTCGAAGCAATGCCGCGATAGATCTTCGCCTCGGCGCTGTCTGGCTTCGACGCCACCACCGGAGCACCTTCATCAGAACTTTCGCGAATGCCCATTTCCAGCGGCACTTCGC
Organism: Mesorhizobium sp. P160219; assembly: GCF_057786095.1. NCBI lineage: Bacteria > Pseudomonadati > Pseudomonadota > Alphaproteobacteria > Hyphomicrobiales > Phyllobacteriaceae > Mesorhizobium > Mesorhizobium sp. P160219. Next base: position 1,477,798 of record NZ_JBYNWG010000001.1, on the reverse strand, counting down.
CGAGGAAGGTCACGCCGAGTCGCTCGGCCTCGCGCCGCGCCCCGCCATGGCCAAAGATGTCGTAGCGCTTGCCGGTATCGGGGGCTATGAAATAGCTCATGTTCTCCACGATGCCGAGCAGCGGCACGTCGACCTTCTTGAACATATTCAATCCTTTGCGGGCGTCGATCAGCGCCAGGTCCTGCGGCGTCGAGACGATGACGGCGCCGGCCAGCGGCACCTGCTGGGCCATGGTCAGCTGGGCGTCGCCGGTGCCGGGCGGCATGTCGACGACGAGCACGTCGAGGCGGCCCCATTCGACCTCGCGCAGCATCTGCGTCAGCGCCGACATCACCATCGGACCGCGCCAGATCATCGGCGTCTCCTCGTCGACGAGGAAGCCCATCGACATCACCTTAAGGCCGTAATTCTCCATCGGTTTCAGGATCTTGCCGTCGACGGTCTGCGGCCGGCCATGGATGTTGAGCAGCCTGGGCATGGACGGGCCATAAATATCGGCATCGAGCACGCCGACACGCAAACCGTTGGCGGCGAGGCCAAGCGCGATGTTGACGGCGGTGGTCGACTTGCCGACGCCGCCCTTGCCGGACGCCACCGCGATGATCGCCTCGATGCCGGGCACGCCGCGCTTGCCCGACCTTTCCGAGGCCGGGGCGTGCGGGGCTGGAGAGTGTGGAGCTGGGCGCGGCGCGGCTGGCGCAGCCGGGGGTGCCGGCCTGGGCGCGGGACGCGACGCAACCGGAGCCTCCATGCCGCCGCCCTTCTTCTCCGCCGTCAGCGCGACGACGGCGCCGGCGACACCAGGGATCGCCTTGACGACACGCTCGGCTGCGGCGCGCAGCGGCTCCATCTCCTGTGCACGGGCGGCGGGAACGGTGATCGAGAAAAACACTTTCGAATCGGCGATGAAAATCTCCGAAACCATGCCGAGGTCGACGATGTTGCCGGTGAAGTCCGGCCCGTTGACCGTCTTCAGACGCTCGGTGACGATTTCCTTGGTGACGGACATGCATTGTTCCCTAAGGCGTTTGGCTGCGGCTCAGATAGTGCAGATTGGCAGCGACTCCAAGCACCACAGTGTCCGCCTCACCTTGCCAGGCCAACCGCAAGGTAGGTGAGCGCCGAAATTGCAGCCGTGGCCGGCAAGGTGACGATCCAGGCGATGACGATGTTGCCGGCAATGCCCCAGCGCACGGCCGAGACGCGACGGGCAGCGCCGACACCGATGATGGCCCCGGTGATCGTATGGGTGGTCGACACGGGAACGCCAAGCCAGGTGGCGGCAAACAGGGTGATGGCGCCGCCGGTCTCGGCGCAGAAGCCCTGCATCGGGTTCAACCGGGTGATCTTCGAGCCCATCGTGTGGACGATGCGCCAGCCGCCGAACAAAGTGCCGAGCGCCAGTGCTGTCTGACAGGTGAGGACGACCCACAGCGGCACGTAGAACGTCCCGCCGAGCATACCTTGCGAATAGAGCAGCACGGCGATGATGCCCATGGTTTTCTGGGCGTCGTTGCCGCCGTGCCCTAGCGAATAAAGCGAGGCCGAAAAGAACTGCATGACGCGGAAAGTGCTGTCGACGGCGAACGGTGTCTGGCGCACGAACAGCCAGGAAACGGCCAGGATCAGGACCAGCGCCAGAACAAACCCTGTCGCCGGCGACACGACGATTGCGGCGACCGTCTTGCCAAGCCCGGTCCAGACGATGGCGCCGGGCCCAGCCTTTGCAACGCCGGCGCCGACGAGCCCGCCGATCAGGGCATGCGAACTGCTGGACGGGATGCCGGCAATCCAGGTGACGATGTTCCAGACGATGGCGCCGACGAGCGCCGAGAAGATCACCGCCGGCGTGACGATGCTGACGTCGACGATACCTTTTCCCACAGTTTCAGCCACGTGAAGGCCGAAGAACATGAAGGCGATGAAATTGAAGAAAGCCGCCCACAAGACCGCATATTGTGGTCTCAGCACGCGGGTGGAGACGATGGTGGCGATGGAGTTCGCCGCATCGTGCAAGCCGTTTAGGAAATCGAAAAACAGCGCGACGGCGACAAGGCCGATCAGCACGGGAAAGGCGATGGTGGCTTCCATTGCCTAAACGTTCTCGATAACGATGCCGCTGATCTCGTTGGCGACGTCCTCAAAGCGGTCGACCACCTTCTCCAGCTGGCCGTAGATCTCCGAGCCGATCAGGTAGGCCATCGGATCGCTGCGGCCATGCCGCTTGAACAGGTCCTTCAATCCCTGCTCATGCAGATCGTCGGCGCGGCTTTCGACGCGCATCACCTCTTCGGCGATGGCGTTGAGGCGTACCGTGTGCGTGCCGACCTTGCTGAGCAGCGGGATCGCTTCGGCAACCAGCCTGGAGGCGGCAACGATGACGCCGCCCATCTCCTGCATCAGCGGGTCGAATTCCTTCTTTTCGAACAGCTTCACCGTCTTGACGGTCTTGTGCATCATGTCGATGGCGTCATCCATCGACTGGATCAGGTCCTTGATGTCGCCGCGATCGAAGGGCGTGATGAAGGAACGCCGCACCGCCAGCAGCACTTCGGCCGTGATATGATCGGCCTCGTCCTCGAGATCGATGATCTTCTGGCACCAACGATCGATGTCCTTGCCCTGCAGGAGCTGCTCCAGCGCCTCGGCGCCGCCGACCACGGTGCGGGAATGCCGTTCAAAGAGGTCGAAGAAGCGATCTTCGCGCGGCAAAAGCTTGCGGAACCAGCCCAGCATGTCCGATCTCCTCGTATTCCATCCAACCACATAGCGCCGTGTTCGGCCGGGGGAAACAGCCAGCCGGCCCAAAGATGTGGATGCATGGCCAATTGCGGGTAGAGCTTGCGGCGAAAGGCAATTTCCCCGACCTTGCGCGCAACGAACGGACGGATGGGATGATCGACAAGCTCGAATTCTTCATCGCGCTGGCCAAGGAGGAGCATTTCGGCCGGGCGGCGGAAGCGTGCGGCGTCACGCAGCCGACCTTGTCGGCCGGGATCAAGCAGCTGGAGGGCCAGCTCGGCGTCATGCTGGTCAATCGCGGTTCGCGCTTTCAGGGGCTGACGCCGGAAGGCAAGCAGGTGCTGGTGTGGGCGCGTCGCATCGTCGGCGATTCCAGGACCATGCGCGAAGAGATGCGGGCGGCGCGACATGGCCTGTCCGGGCGTATCCGTATTGCCGCCATCCCAACCGCCCTCGCCATGGTGGCGCGGCTGACGACGCCATTTCGCGAGAAGCACCCGGGCGTCACCTTCTCTATCCTGTCGCGCACCTCGATCGAGGTGTTGTCGCTGCTCGGCAATTTCGACGTCGATGCCGGCATCACCTATCTCGACAACGAGCCTCTCGGACGGGTGACGAGCGTGCCGCTCTATGACGAGCGCTACCAGCTGATCACGGCGGTCGGAAATCCCTATTCGGATCGCGACAAAGTGACATGGGCCGAAATCAGCCAGCTGCCGCTCTGCCTGTTGACGCCGGACATGCAGAACCGCCGCATCATCGACCAGCATCTGGCCGAGGCCGGCGTGCAGGTGCGGCCGACACTGGAATCCAACTCGATGATCGTGCTGTTCTCCCACATACGGACAGGCAAATGGTCGTCGATCATGCCGCTCAACCTGGCGGAAACATTCGGTTTTTCCGAACCGATCCGGGCCATTCCGATCGTCGAACCGGATGCCAGCCACACGGTCGGGCTGGTCGCCGCGCCGCGCGAACCGCACACGCCGCTGGTGCAGGCGCTGCTGGACGAGGCGATGGCGCTGGCAGACGATTTCCGCGCCAATCGCTGAGCTAGTCATAACTGGTCAACCGGCGCGATAGAAATTTTCTATCGTGCAACGAAACCGCTTTATTGATTTCAGAGGTTTTCTCTGATTTCTTAAGCACTTAGCGATTAAGCGGCGTAGGCATGTCGTTGTTCCAAAACTGCTTCATGCTTTTGGACGATTATATGCATCGATCGCTACGATAGGGAGGGCGCTGCGTGACGATGCAGCCTGCAAGTACCGAGATACAGTCGCGCACGGCGGCGATCATCCAGGAGTTGAAGGGCCTCGAAGGCCCCCTGCTGCCGATCCTGCACGAGATCCAGGAAGAATTTGGCCACGTGCCGCAGGACGCCGTGCCCGTCATCGCCGATGGGCTGAACCTGTCGAGAGCCGAAGTGCATGGCGTCGTGACCTTCTATCATGATTTCCGTGCCCGGCCGGCTGGCCGGCATGTGCTCAAGCTCTGCCAGGCGGAAGCCTGCCAGTCGATGGGTTCGGATGCGATCGCCGCAAAGGTCAAGCAGTTGTTGGGCATCGATTTCCATGAGACCACCCGCGACGGATCGGTTACACTTGAGCCTGTCTATTGCCTCGGGCTGTGCGCCTGTTCACCGTCGGCGATGCTGGATGGTGAGGTGATCGGGCGGCTCGATGACGAGAAGATCGAAGAGATCGTCGGGGAGGTACGCTCATGATCCCGCGCATCTACATTCCAGGTGACTCCGGCGCGCTGGCGCTCGGCGCCGAAAAGGTCGCCAAGGCTGTTCGTGCGGAACTGGCTGAACGGGGCGTCGAGGCCAAGATCGTCCGCAACGGCTCGCGCGGCGCCTATTTCCTCGAACCGATGGTCGAGGTCGCGACCGAAAAGGGCCGCGTCGCTTACGGGCCGGTCAAGCCATCGGACGTCAAGAGCCTGTTCGACAGCGGCTTTCTCACCGGCGGGCATCACAAGCGCTGGCTGGGCGCGCCCGACAAAATCCCGTTCCTGGCCAAGCAGACGCGCCTGACCTTTGCGCGTTGCGGCATCAACGACCCGCTATCGCTCGATGCCTACAAGTCACTGGGCGGGCTCAAGGGCCTGCAGAACGCGGTGGCCATGGCGCCGCTCGACATCGTCAAACAGGTCACGGAATCGGGCTTGCGCGGCCGCGGCGGCGCCGGCTTCCCGACCGGCATCAAGTGGAAGACGGTGCTCGATACGACATCTGACCGCAAATACATCGTCTGCAATGCCGACGAGGGCGACAGCGCCACCTTTGCCGACCGCATGATTATGGAGGGCGACCCCTTCGTGCTCATCGAAGGCATGACGATTGCCGGCATCGCCACCGGCGCGACCAAGGGGTTCGTCTATATCCGCTCGGAATATCCGCATGCGGTGGCTGTCATGAACAAGGCTGTCGAGGTCGCCCGCAAGGCAGGCGTGCTCGGCGTCAGCGTGCTGGGTTCGCCCAACGCCTTCGACATGGAAATCCGCGTCGGCGCCGGCGCCTATGTCTGCGGCGAGGAAACTTCGCTGCTGAACAGCCTTGAAGGCAAGCGCGGCGTGGTGCGAGCCAAGCCACCGCTGCCGGCAATCCAGGGTCTGTTCGGCAAGCCGACGGTGATCAACAACGTCATCAGCCTGGCCTCCGTGCCCATCATCATGGACAAGGGTGCTGCCTTCTACAAGGATTTCGGCATGGGCCGCTCGCGCGGCACGATCCCGATACAGATCGCCGGCAACGTCAAGTTCGGCGGCCTGTTCGAGGCGGCGTTCGGCATGACGCTGGGCGAGATCGTCGACGATATCGGCGGCGGTACGGCCACTGGTCGCCCGGTGAAGGCGGTGCAGGTCGGCGGCCCGCTCGGCGCCTATTTCCCGCGCGGCCTGTTCGACACGCCGTTCGACTACGAAGAGTTCGCGAAGCGCGACGGACTGATCGGCCATGCCGGCATCACCGTGTTCGACGACACGGCCGACATGCTGAAGCAGGCGCGCTTTGCCATGGAGTTCTGCGCCATCGAAAGCTGCGGCAAGTGCACGCCCTGCCGCATCGGCTCGATACGCGGGGTGGAGACCATCGACCGGCTTGCCGCCGGCATCGAGCCGGAGAAGAACCTGGCACTGGTCACCGATCTCTGCAACACGATGAAGTTCGGATCGCTCTGCGCGCTGGGCGGCTTCACGCCCTATCCGGTGATGAGCTCGATCACCCATTTCCCCGAAGATTTCAAGCCCGCGCCGGCGCGCGTGGCTGCTGAATAGGAGCTGGCAGATGAATATCAAGGCCGACTTCCCGACACTCATCGAAGAACTCGATTACGGAACCCCGGAATCGAAGGCGCAAAAGCAGGTTACGCTGATCGTCGACGGCCGCAGCATCAGCGTGCCGGAGGGTACGTCGATCATGCGCGCGGCGATGGAAGGCGGGGTCGAGATCCCAAAACTCTGCGCTACCGACATGCTGGACTCGTTCGGCTCCTGCCGCGTCTGCCTGGTCGAGATCGACGGGCGCGGCGGCACGCCGGCATCCTGCACGACGCCCGTCGGCGAAGGCATGGTGGTGCGCACGCAATCCGAGCGGCTCGACGCCATCCGCCGCGGTGTCATGGAGCTTTACGTCTCCGACCACCCGACCGGCTGGAACGAGAAGGCCGGCACCGGCGCCAGCGAGTTCGACGTTGTGGCGAAATCGGTCGGCCTGACCGAGAACCGCTTCGGCATCGAGGGCCGCAACCACGTCAAGCAGGAAAACGGCGTCGCGCCCGGCCATGGCTCGCTGGCGGTCGACTACATCGCCCGCGACGAGTCCAACCCATATTTCACCTACGATCCGGCGCAATGTATCGTCTGCTCGCGCTGCGTGCGGGCCTGCGAGGAGGTGCAGGGCACCTTCGCGCTGACGATCGAGGGCCGCGGTTTCGAATCGCGCATGGTCGCCGGCATGCACGAGGATTTCATCGCCTCCGAATGCGTGTCCTGCGGCGCCTGCGTGCAGGCCTGTCCGACCGATGCGCTGCGTGAAAAGACCGTGCTTGAGAAAGGCATGCCCGAGCGCTCCGCCGTCACCACCTGCGCCTATTGCGGCGTCGGCTGCTCGTTCAAGGCCGAAGTGAAGGACGACGAAGTCATTCGCATGATGCCCTACAAGGACGGCAAGGCGAACCACGGCCACTCCTGCGTGAAGGGCCGTTTCGCCTATGGATATGCCACCCACAAGGACCGCATCCTGTCGCCTATGATCCGGGAAAAGGTCAGCGATCCCTGGCGCGAGGTGAGCTGGGAAGAGGCCATCGCCCATACGGCCAAGGAATTCCGCCGTATCCAGTATCAATACGGCCGCACCTCGATCGGCGGTATCACGTCCTCGCGCTGCACGAATGAAGAGACCTATCTCGTCCAGAAGCTGGTGCGCCAAGGCTTCCGCAACAACAATGTCGACACTTGCGCGCGCGTCTGCCACTCGCCGACCGGCTACGGCCTCGGCCAGACCTATGGCACCTCGGCCGGCACGCAGGATTTCGATTCCGTCGATTTCACCGACGTCGCCGTCATCATCGGCGCCAATCCGGCTTCCGCGCACCCGGTGTTCGCCTCGCGGCTGAAGAAGCGGCTGCGCCAGGGCGCCAAGCTGATCGTGCTCGATCCGCGCCGAACCGAAATGGTCAAGTCGGCGCATATTGAGGCCGACTATCACCTGCCGCTGAAGCCGGGCACCAACGTGGCGGTGCTGACGGCGCTGGCGCATGTCATCGTTACCGAAGGGCTTTTCGACGAAGCCTTCATCCGCGATCGCTGCGACTGGGCGGAGTTCCAGGATTGGGCTTCTTTCGTCGCCTTGCCGGAAAACAACCCCGAAATCGTGGGCAAGCTGTCCGGCGTCGATCCCGAACTGATCCGAGGTGCTGCGCGGCTCTATGCCAAGGGCGGCAATGGCGCGATTTATTATGGCCTTGGCGTCACCGAACACAGCCAGGGTTCGACCACGGTTATGGCTATCGCCAACCTTGCCATGGCGACGGGCAATATCGGCCGTCCCGGCGTCGGCGTGAACCCGCTGCGCGGCCAGAACAACGTGCAGGGTTCCTGCGACATGGGCTCGTTCCCGCATGAACTGCCGGGCTACCGCCACATCTCCGGCGAGGCGGTGCGCGACATCTATGAGACGTTGTGGGGGGTGAAGCTCGACGACGAACCGGGCCTGCGCATCCCCAACATGCTGGATGCCGCCGTCGACGGCTCCTTCAAGGGCATCTACATCCAGGGCGAGGACATCCTGCAGTCGGACCCTGATACCAAGCATGTCGCGGCCGGCCTGGCGGCGATGGAATGCGTGGTCGTGCACGACCTGTTCCTCAACGAGACCGCCAACTACGCGCATGTCTTCCTGCCGGGCTCGACCTTCCTGGAGAAGGACGGCACTTTCACCAATGCCGAGCGCCGCATCAACATGGTGCGCAAGGTTCTGGAGCCGAAGGCGCGCTACGCCGACTGGGAAGCGACACAGGAGCTTGCCCGTGCGATCGGGCTGGACTGGAACTATCAGCATCCCTCCGAGATCATGGACGAGGTTGCAAAAACGACGCCGAGCTTCGCCGGCGTGTCCTTCGAGCTGCTCGACCGTGTCGGATCCGTGCAATGGCCCTGCAACGAGAAGGCGCCGCTCGGCACACCGATCATGCATATGGATGGCTTCGTGCGTGGCAAGGGCAAGTTCATCCGCACTGAATATGTCGCGACCGACGAGCGGACCGGGCCGCGTTTCCCGTTGCTGCTGACCACCGGCCGCATTCTCAGCCAGTACAATGTCGGTGCACAGACAAGGCGCACCGAAAACGTCATGTGGCACTCGGAAGATCGGTTGGAGATCCATCCGCACGACGCCGAGAACCGCGGCCTGCGCGATGGCGACTGGGTGCGGCTGACCAGCCGTTCGGGCGAGACGACGCTGCGTGCGCTGATCACCGACCGGGTGTCGCCGGGCGTGGTCTACACCACCTTCCACCATCCGGACACGCAGGCCAACGTCATCACCACCGACTTCTCCGACTGGGCGACCAATTGTCCGGAGTACAAGGTGACCGCAGTGCAGGTCGGCGCGTCGAACGGACCTTCGGACTGGCAGCGCGACTATAACGAGCAGGCCGAGCAGAGCCGCCGCATCGCTCCGCTACAGGCGGCGGAGTAGTCTGGGTAGACTCGCCGCCGGAGGAAACAAGAGTGACTCAAAAGGAAGCCTACGAAACGCTTCTGCGCCTATGTGAGAAGCAAGGCGCCGACCTGAACCAGTTTTTGTTCGATATCCAGGGACATGCTTCCGAGGAGGATTTCAACAACCTTCGCCGCATTGTCGCGTACATAATGGGCTACGGGCATCATAAGGCCTATGAATCCATCGCGCGCGATGTTCCGGAACTGACACCGGATTGGATGAAGGGACCCTGATGCGCTCCCGCCAGCCAATCAGCCAGATCTCTCGCCTCGCCCACCGTGCAAGTGGCACCGCGGCGGCCAACCGCATGGTGCCGGAGGAGACGCCGGTGGCGTTCTCGTTTGCCGGCACCACCCATGCGGTGATGATGGCGAGCCCGGCCGACTTCGAGGATTTCGCGCTCGGCTTCTCGCTGACCGAAGGCATCATCGGTTTGCCTGACGAGATCGAGGCGATCGAGGTCGAGGACCATGGCGCCGGCATCGATATCCAGATCCGGCTGAAGGACCAGGCCAATACGCGCTTCGAGGCGCGGCGGCGGCGGCTCGCCGGCCCGGTCGGCTGTGGGCTGTGCGGCATCGAATCCATCGAGGAAGCGATGCGCTCGGTCGATAAGGTTAGTGCGTCCAAGCTTACGCTTGAAGCCGACGACATCGTTCGCTCAGTCAAGCTTTTGTCGAAGGTGCAGCCGCTGCATTCCGAGACCGGTGCAGTGCATGCCGCAGGGTTTTATGTGCCCGGCAAGGGCATCGTCATGGCGCGCGAGGATGTCGGCCGGCACAATGCGCTGGACAAACTGGCCGGCGCGCTGGCCAAGGCCGGCATTGACGGTGCATCGGGCGCGGTGGTGGTGACATCACGCGTCTCAGTGGAGATGGTGCAGAAAACGGCGGCGATCGGCTCCGCCTTCATCATCGCCGTGTCGGCGCCAACAGCCCTTGCCATCCGCACCGCCGAAGAGGCCGGCATGACGCTGGTGGCGCTGGTGCGCGGCGACGATTTCGATGTTTTCACCCACCCGGAACGGGTGGTCTTGGGAGTTGCCCAGCATGTCGCATGACGAAGAACACATCACGAGCACCGGGGAAAAGCTGGTGCGCATGGCCAACCAGATCGCCGCCTTCTTCCATTCAAGGCCCCGTGAGGAAGGTGTGGCGGGCGTGGCCGAGCACATCAACAAGTTCTGGGAGCCCAGGATGCGCCGGCAGTTCTTCGAGATGCTGGACAGCGGCGGCGAAGGTTTTGACGAACTCGTCGTCGTGGCCTCGGCCAGGATCAAGCGGCCGAAGACCGAGGAGCAGGCCGATGTGAGCATCGGCTACGTCCAACCCACGGGTGCAGAGAGCGCCGCTCCCCAGAAATAGCCTCCCCCAGAAATGGCGGGCGAACACGGTTCGCCGCGGGCTATATTCCTGTCTTCTAAAGTTTGGCTGCCGCATCCGCCAGGCGTCTGCTATGGTCGGCGATCAGAAATCGTCTGGCCGGGCGGGATAGCAACGTGAGGCCGATCGAGACGCGATATGCCCTCAGCGGCGACGTGCGGATCGCCTATCAGGTGGTCGGCCAGGGATCGTTCGACCTGGTTTTCGTGCCCGGCTTCATCTCCAATCTCGACCTGCATTGGGAAGACGAGGGCTACGCCAGGCTCTTGAAACGGCTCTCGGCGTTCTCGCGGCTGATCCTGTTCGACAAGCGCGGCACCGGCCTGTCCGACCGCGTCGACCCACGCCACCTGCCCAGCCTCGAAACCCGCATGGACGATGTGCGCGCGGTGATGGATGCCACCGGCAGCGGGCGCGCGGCCTTGCTCGGCGCTTCGGAAGGCGCGCCGATGGCAATGTTGTTTGCCGCCACCTATCCGGAACGGACACGAGCGCTGGCGCTCTATGGCGGTTATGCGCATTTCCACAAATGGGTGATGTCGCCGGAGCGCCTCGAGGCCTTCATCGCGACGGCCGGCACGGAATGGGGCACGGGCGCCACACTGCCCAACTTCGCTCCCGGCCGGGTAGATGATGCGCATTTCACCCAGTGGTGGGCCCGCTTCGAGCGGCTGTCGGCCAGTCCGACGGCAGCGGCAGCCCTTGCCCGGATGAATGCCGGAATCGATGTGCGCGGCGTGCTTTCGGCGATCGGCGCACCGACACTGCTCATTCATCGCCGCAACGACGCGCGGGTCGACCCGGACGCCAGCCGCTTCCTGGCGAAAGAGATCGCCAATGCGCGATTGGTCGAGGTCCCCGGGCGCGACCACCCGATCTGGACCGGCGATGTCGACCGGGTGGCTGACCTGATCGAGGAATTCCTGACCGGCGAGCGTGCCGTGGCCGAAGCGGAGCGCGTGCTTGCCGCTCTTCTGGCGACACGCATCTACGACACGGCGCGGGTTGGCGACCGCATGTGGAGCGAACGTAGCGAGCGCTTCCAGGAGAGCTGGCGGCAGCTGGTCGGCCGTCATGGCGGACGCGTCGCCGGCATCCATGGCGAATTGATGATCTCGCGCTTCGACGGGCCGGCGCGGGCCATACGCTGCGCGGCGGCACTGCGCGATGCGGCGCAACATATGGGCATTGCAAGCGCCCAGGGCGCCCATGTCGGTGAGGTCGAAATGCGCGGGCCGCCGGTGGGGCTGATGGCACGGGTGACGATGCAGATCGCCGCCCATGCCGGGCGCGGCGATATTCTGGCGTCGCGGCTGGCCGCCGATCTGGCGGCGGGATCCGGCCTGCATTTCATCGATGCCGGGCGTGTCACGGTGGATGAGCTGGACGAGCCGCTGGCGCTGGTCCAGGCAACGTCGGAACAGCACCTGGAGCCGGCCTGCCGCCGCAAGGCGAAACCCGCCGAGCCGGCTCAACTGACGGCGCGCGAAAGCGAGGTGGTGATCCTGATCGCCGACGGCAAGAGCAATGCCGCGATCGCCGCCGAGCTGAGGCTCAGCGAGCATACGGTCAAGCGTCATGTCGCCAACATATTGCTGAAGCTCGATTTGCCGTCACGGGCGGCGGCAGCGGCATTTTCCGCCAGGCAGGCTGGCCCGGACGGGCCATAGGGACCATGGCGCTTTCGGGCGAAGCGGCCAGGTGGGGTCGAGGCGTACCAATTCTCTCCATGCAGGCCAGGCGGATGTCGCCGGGAAAGGCACTGCGGATGGAGGATGCAATGCTGAAGTCAAACAGGTCGATCAAATCGCTGGTGATAGCGGCAGGCGTTGGCGCGCTGTTCACGATCGCTCCCGCCAGAGCCGAGGATGCCTCGGCGGCCGCCGCCTACAAGGACATCGAGGCGACGCTCGGCTCAGTGCCGGACATGTTCAAGACGCTGCCCGATGTCGCGGTTGCCGGCGCCTGGGCCGAGATCAAGGGTGTGCAGCTCAACCCCAAGACCGCGCTCGACGGCAAGACCAAGGAACTGCTGGGGCTGGCCGTCGCCTCGCAGATCCCCTGCCAGTACTGCATTTATTTCCACACCGAGGCCGCCAAGCTCAATGGCGCGACCGATGAGGAGATCAAGGAGGCGATCGCGATGGCGGCCATCGTGCGCCACTGGTCGACGATGCTCAACGGCAGCCAGGTCGATTTCGCGACCTTCAAACAACAGACCGACGGCGTGTTCGCAGCCGTCAAAGCCAAGTCGCAGTGAAAGAAACTGCCGGGCGGTGCGCCGGGCATTGCTTGTGATCATTCAACCGCCCGATCAACGGGCCATGGAGGAGAAGATGCTGACCAAGACGCAGAGCGTGGACGGCGCGGCGATCAAGAAAGCGATCGAAGGACGGGACGGCAGGATGCTCGCTAGCTTCTATGCCGACGACGCACTGGTGCGGGTGATCGACCGCAACAATCCGCCGAGCAAGCCGCGCGAGATCCGCGGCCGGGCGGCGATCAGCACCTTCTGGGACGACATCTGCAGCCGGGCGATGACCCACAAGGTCGACACCACCATCGCCGATGGCGACAATCTCGCCTTCACCCAGGCCTGCGCCTATCCGGACGGAACGAAAGTGTTCTGCGCGGCGATGCTGGAGCTGAAGAATGGGCGGATCGCACGACAGACCGTCGTGCAGGCCTGGGACGAGTAGTTCCACCGCGGAAAGATCAACCGCGGTTTGGGCCGCAAAACTGGAGGAGACAAAAATGTTCAGCGCCAGATGGCAGATCGACGCCAAGTTCGGGCACAAGCAGACCGTGCTCGACCTGTTGAAGAAATGGGAACGCGAGATCGGCTCTCAGGTCGGCATTGCCGATCTCGAGTTCCAGATCATGACCGGTTCGGTCGGAGCTCGGGAAGCGACGGTCGAATCGCATCATCAGGTCGAAAGCCTTGCCCAGCTGGAGGGATTCTTCGCCAGGATCGGCAAGATCGACGCGCACGCCAAATGGGGCAAGGAGATGGAGCCCTACGTCGTTTCAGGCACCAGCCTTTGGAACATCTACCGCATCGTGGAGTAGCCGTGCAGGTGCAGCAGTTTTCGGCCATCAGTTGCGGCGGCCGAAACTCGTCCGCTGCCCGGAAAACCGCCCTTCCCTGGCCGATCCGGCAGCCGCGACACGTGCCGGCTGATTGGGCAATGTGGCCTGCTTGGCCAGGGCCGCCGCTATCAAGGCGTCGGCCTGGCGCGCGCGCTGGTCCGCGCCGGCATCTCCGGCAGGGTTGCCCGCCACGGCGGAGGTCGACATCCGCCGGCGGGGTTTGAAAGCAAGATAGAGAAGCAACGCGCCGAGCAGTCCAGCGCCAATGACGATCGTCAAACGCGTGCCGGTCATGCCGGTGCGTTCGATCTGGGTGGGGTTGGCGGGGTTCTGGACGACGGTGAGCTTGTCGCCGACCTGCGGTTCGCGGGCACCGTTCTTGTTCAGCTCCATCGTGGCCTCGACGGCGTCGGCGCCGGTGCCGACGCGCAAGGTGCCGGTGAATTTCTGGGTCACCTTCCACTCTTTGTCAGCATGAACCGTCTTGAACGCATCCACCAGTTCGCACGGGATCGTGGCGGTGCTGACGGTCTTGTAGACAATCTTGTGGGCGGTCGATTCCATGTCGCATTCGACATTGACCGCGAGGATTTCAGCAGGCGCCTCGGGCCAGCCGCTCTTCTTGATCATGTCCTTGCCGCCGAACACAGCGATCAGCAGACAGAAGCCGCCAATGAGTACCAGCTTGATCTTGGTCGTGTTCATGCGCAAACCCCTCGCCGCGCGGTTTCCCGGCAAGAGGCTGCTCGTTCAGGTTGAATATTCAGTAAATCGTGAACTCCCGCCGTACCGCAAAAGTAACTCTCGCTTAATGTACAGAAAACGGGTTGGCGAACATTTTAGAGATATTGGCAGCCTCTACCCATGCGCGACCATCACATGACGAACGGCGGTATAATCCTCCAGCGCATAGAGAGACATGTCCTTGCCGTAGCCAGACTGCTTCAGCCCGCCATGCGGCATCTCGTTGGTCAGCATGAAATGGGTGTTGATCCAGGTGCAGCCATATTGCAGACGGGCGGCCGTCGCCATGGCGCGCGAGACGTTCTTGGTCCACACCGAGGATGCCAGGCCGTAGTCGCTGTCATTGGCCCAGTTCACGGCTTCATCGACTTCGGAGAAGCGGGTGATGGAGACGACCGGACCGAACACTTCGCGGCGCACGATCTCGTCTTCCTGCAGCGCGCCGGCAACCACCGTCGGCTGGTAATAGAAGCCGGAGCCTTCGCCCGGCTTGCCGCCGGTGGTGATCTCGATGTGCTTCAGTTCCGAAGCGCGCTCGACGAAGCTCGAGACTCGATCGCGCTGGCGGCGCGAGATCAGCGGCCCGATCTCGTTTTCGGTGTCGTCGGGCTGGTTGTATTTGATGGTCGAGACGGCAGATGAGAGATCGGCGACGAGCTTGTCGTAGATCTTCTTGCCGGCATAGATGCGGCAGGCGGCTGTACAATCCTGCCCGGCATTGTAGTAGCCGAAAGCGCGCAGGCCGTTGACCACGGCGCCGAGGTCGGCATCGTCGAAAACGATGACCGGCGCCTTGCCGCCGAGTTCCAGATGCGTGCGCTTGACCGACTTGGCGGCGGCCTGCAGCACCTTCTTGCCCGTGGCGACGTCGCCGGTGATCGAAATCATGTTGACCTTGGCGTGATTGATCAGCGTGTTGCCGACGCTGTCGCCGCGGCCGAGCACGACATTGACGACGCCCTCGGGCAGCACCTCGGCCAGGATCCTGGCCAGCTTCAGCGCCGTCAGCGGCGTCTGCTCCGACGGCTTGAAGACGACGGTGTTGCCGCCGGCAATGGCCGGCGCCAGCTTCCAGGCCATCATCATCAGTGGATAGTTCCACGGCGCGATGGAAGCGACGATGCCGATCGGGTCGCGCCGCACCATCGAGGTGTGGCCGGGCAGATATTCGCCGGCGACCACGCCCGGCATCGAACGTACCGCGCCGGCAAAGAAGCGATAGCAGTCGACGATCGCCGGGATTTCGTCATTGAGCACGGCGTTGATCGGCTTGCCGCAATTCAGCGCCTCGAGCGCCGCGAACTCCCGCGCGTTGGCCTCGATGCGGTCGGCGATCTTGAGGAGATAGCCGGAGCGCTGCGCCGGCGTTGTGCGTGACCACAAGACGAACGCTCGCTCGGCGGCAGTAACAGCCGCCTCGATCTGCGCCTGGCTGGCTTCAGGCAGGTTGAGAATGGTCGCCCCGGTCTTTGGATTCAGAATTGGCTCCTCGGTCTCGGTGCCGTTCTCGAAGCTCGAGCCGATCAGCATCTGGGTGTCCATGCAGGTTCTCCTCGGTCAGGAGCGAGTAGCGAATAGCGAGTAGCGAATAGGGCTGGTCGTGCAATCTCCCCTATTCGCTATTCGCTACTCCCTATTCGCTGTTCTTCATTTGCCCGAACCGGCGATCTGGTCGCCGTCGCGGGTCAGGTAATAGGCGGCAAGGATGGGCAGCAGCGTCACCAGCACCACGACCATGGCGACGACATTGGTGACCGGACGCTGGCGTGGGCGGATCAGCTCTTCCAGCATCCAGATCGGCACGGTCTGCTGCTGGCCGGCGGTGAAGGTGGTGACGATGACCTCGTCGAAGGACAGCGCGAAGGCGAGCATCCCCCCGGCAAGCAGAGCGGTGGCGATGTTGGGCAGCACGACGTGCCGGAAGGTCTGGAAGCCGTCGGCGCCGAGATCCATCGAGGCCTCGATCATTGAGCCGGAAGTGCGGCGGAAACGGGCGACCGCATTGTTGTAGACGACGACAACGCAGAAGGTGGCGTGGCCGAGCACGATCGTCCAGAACGAGAACGGGATGTCGGCTAGCGAGAAGGCCGAGCGCAACGCGATGCCGGTGATGATGCCGGGCAGCGCGATCGGCAGGATGACGAGCAGCGAGATCGTCTCGCGGCCGAAGAATTTCGTCCGTGACACGGCGGCGGCGCACAGCGTGCCCAGTATCAAGGCAATCGCGGTCGAGATTGCGGCGACGCGGACCGAAAGCGACAGCGCCTGCCAGACATCCGGCCGGTTCCAGGTGACGGCGAACCATTGTGTGGTCAGCCCCGGCGGCGGCCAGACGAAGCTCTTCTCTTCCGTGGTGAAGGCACAGACGAAGATCAGCAGGATCGGCAGGTGCAGGAAGAGCAGGCCGCAAGCGGCTGCGATCTTGAGGCCGAGCGGGGCGGATTGCGAACCGTCAGAGCGCATCGAAGGCCCCCATGCGCTTGGCGCCCCAGAGATAGAAACCCATGATGACGATGGGCACGACGGTGAAGGCGGCGGCGAGCGGGATGTTGCCGGCGGTGCCCTGCTGCGAATAGACGGCCTGGCCGATAAACAGCCGCGACGTGCCGATGATCTGCGGGATGATGTAGTCGCCCAGCGTCAGCGAGAAGGTGAAGATCGAGCCGGCGACGATGCCGGGCAGCGCCAGCGGGAACAGCACGTTGCGGAAGGTCTGGCCCGGCGATGCGCCGAGATCGGAGGACGCCTCGACCAGATTGCCGGGCACGCGCTCCAATGCCGCCTGCACCGGCAGGATCATGAACGGCAGCCAGACATAGACGAAGGCGATGAAGGTGCCGGTGGCGGAGACCGACAGCGAGTTGCCGCCGACGACCGGCAGCGACAGCCAGCCGTCGAGCGCCCAGAGCAGATGCAATTTGGCCAGCAGCCAGGTCAGAATGCCTTCCTTGGCGAGGATCAACTTCCAGGCGTAGATTTTCACCAGATAACTCGACCACAGCGGCAGCATGATTCCGAGATAAAACAGCGCCTTCCAGCGGCCCCGGGCATAGCGCGCCGCATAATAGGCGATCGGGAAGGCGATGGCGGCGGAGGCCAGCGTGACCAGCACCGCCATCGTCACCGTGCGCAGGATGATGTCGAGATTGGCGGGCTGGAACAGGTCGCCATAGGTCTTCAGCGTGAACTCATGGTTGATGAGGCCGGAAAATTCGTCGATCGAGAAGAAACTCTGTGCCAAGAGCGCGAACAGCGAACCGATATAGACGACGCCGAGCCACAGCACCGGCGGCGCCAACATGAGGAACAGCAGCAGTTGCGGCTTGCGCCAGAACAGGTCGGACAGCGCACCGCGCACGCCGCCGCTGCCGGGCAGGATGGCGGGGGCGGAGGTTGAGTTGAGCGCGGCGATGTTCATGGGGAGACCGCGTGCTGAAGGAACCCTGAGAAGCCGGGTTCTTTCACACCCCCCTCTGTCCTGCCGGACATCTCCCCCTCAAGGGGGGAGATCAGCAGTTTCGCTGCCTCGCCAAATCCCCAACGTTGAAGATTGGCGAAACCGGGAGGAACAGCCAATCTCCCCGCTTGAGGGGGAGATGTCCGGCAGGACAGAGGGGGGTGCTTGGCGCAAACCTCACTCATGCCGGCTCGTCCATCAAATGCAAATGCTCGCGGTTGAACGTCAGCACCACCGCTTCGCCTTCCGCCGGCAGCTTTGTCCCGGCCGGCACGATGGCGTGCAGCCTCAAGCCGTCGGCGTCGAGCGCCAGCCTGGTCGTGGCGCCGAGATAGTTGGTTCCGACCAGGCGCGCGGCAACCCCTTCGCCTTTCGCAATGCTGCCGATGCGGATCGATTCGGGGCGCAGGCTGCCCCAGCGGTCCTGGCCGGAATAACGCTGGACGAAATCCGGCGGCAACACATTGGAGGAGCCGACGAAATCGGCGACGAAGCGTGTCCTGGGCCGCTGGTAGATGTCTTCCGGCGTGCCGATCTGCATGATCTTGCCGTCATTGAAGACGGCAACGCGGTCGGCCATCGACAGCGCTTCGCCCTGATCATGGGTGACGAAGACGAAGGTGATGCCGAGCGCCTTCTGCAGCGACTTCAGCTCTTCCTGCATGTTCTCGCGCAGCTTGAGGTCGAGCGCGCCGAGCGGCTCGTCGAGCAAAAGCACCTTGGGCTGGTTGACCAGCGCACGGGCCAGCGCGACGCGCTGGCGTTGGCCGCCGGAGAGCTGGCCGGGACGGCGGGCGCCATAGCCGGGAAGCCGCACCAGTGACAATGCCTCTTCCGCCGCCTTCTGCCGCTGCGGCTTGGCGATGCCCTTGACCATCAGCCCGTAGGCGACATTGTCCAGCACGTTCAAATGCGGGAACAGCGCGTAGTCCTGGAACACCGTGTTGACGTTGCGGCGATAGGGCGGCACGCCCTCGGCGCGGTCGCCGAAGATCGAGATCGAGCCCGATGTCGGCTGCTCGAAGCCGGCGATGAGGCGCAGGCAGGTAGTCTTGCCGGACCCCGACGGACCAAGCATGGCGAAGAACTCGCCCGGCACGATGTCGAGATCGACCGCATCGACGGCGCGCACGCTGCCGAAATGGCGAGAGACTTTCTGGAAGGAAACGGCCGAGGTCATGGGCTGTCCTGATCTGTTGCCGGTTTGTGGTTCGTCGAAATAGCTCTTGCCGCCACCAATCAGGCCAGCGGGCACGGCACTTCACCTCCCCCTCGATGGGGAGGTCGCGGCGAAGCCGCGGGTGGGGGTGACTAGCACCGGACGTCAGCGCTGCCCCCACCCCGACGCTGCGCGTCGACCCTCCCCACAAGGGGGTGGGTTAAAGGGAGCTCAACGCCCGCCGATGACGCCGATATAGTCGGACACCCAGCGGTAGTAAGGCACGCACTGGTCGTTCTGGGTTGCGCACTTGGAGACCGGGGTCTTCCAGAACTTGATCTTGTCGAAGTTCTCGTAGCCGTTGGTCTTGCAGCCTTCCTCGCCGAGCAGCTCGTTGCCCTTGCAGGCAGCGGGCACCACGGGGAGCGAGCCGAACCAGGCCGAGACATCGCCCTGGACCTTGGGCGACAGCGAATGCTCAAGCCACATATAGGCGCAGTTGGGATGCGCGGCGTCGGCCTCCATCATGGTGGTGTCGGCCCAGCCGGTGACGCCTTCTTCCGGCACGGTCGAGGCGACCGGCTTCTTGGCGGCAACCAGCGTGTTGACCTGGTAAGGCCACGAACCGGAAGCGACGACGCCTTCGTTCTGGAAATCGTCGACCTGGATGGCGGCGTCATGCCAGTAGCGGCCGACCAGCGTCCGCTGAACACGCAGCAGCTCGAGCGCTGCCTTGTACTGGTCTTCGTTCAATTCGTACGGGTCCTTAATGCCGAGTTCCGGCTTGTGGAACATCAAATAGTTGGCGGCGTCGGCGATGTGGATCGGGCCGTCATAGGCCTGGACGCGGCCCTTGTTGGACTTGCCGTCCGGCAGGTTCATTTCCTCGAAGACGACGTTCCAGCTCTTGGGCGCTTCCTTGAAGACATCGGTGTTGTACATCAGGATGTTCGGGCCCCACTGATAGGGAACGCCGTAATGCACCTTGTCGACGGTGAACCAGGGCGCATCCTTCAGACGGTCGTCTACCGCCTTCCAGCTCGGGATGAGATCGGTGTTGATCGGCTGCACGCGCTTGCCGGCAACGAGGCGCAGCGATGCGTCACCCGAAGCGGTGACTAGATCGAACCCACCCTCATTCATCAGCGAGACCATCTCGTCGGAGGTGTTCGCGGTCTTGACGTTGACCTTGCAGCCGCTCTCCTTCTCGAAGGAGGTCACCCAGTCATAGCCCTTGTCGGTTTCGCCGCGCTCGATGTACCCCGGCCAGGCAACGATGCTGACCTCCCCTTCGCCCTTGCCAAGTTCCTTGACCTGGGCGACAGCCTGACCGGAAAAGGTCAGCGCGACCATCAAGGCGGTGCACGTCTTCAGGAATGAATTCATCGTCAATCTCCCATTTGGCGCCTGACTGCGAAGCGAGTCGCCGCCGCGGTCAGCCGCAGGCTGAAAAGCGTCAGTTCATCCGATGGCACGTTGCCGCTCTGATGGCGGCTTTCGTCCCTGACATGAAAAGTGCTCGGAAAATTCCGGTTTCGCAAATTTATTTATCAGAAACGCGATATCGGTTTTTCCGATAGATAACCACGCACCCTATCAACGCTGCTGGCGTACCATACGCTGCGACTGGGCAAGGCCGATGAAGTCGCGCGACGCCTGCGGCAGACCGGAGCCGCGGCGCCAGACCATGCCGACCTGGACGACCGGCAGGGAACCCGAAATGTCGCGCGATTCGATGCGGTCGCCTTCCAGCGACCACGGCCGGTAGACTAGGTCGGGCAGCAACGCCACGCCCGCACCTGTGGCGACGAGGCTGCGAACGGCTTCGACCGAGCGGGTGCGAAAGGCGACATGCGGCCTGGCGCCGATCGCCGCCAGAAGCTTGCCGGTGTTCTCCTCGATCTCGTCGACGGTCAGCATGATCAGCGGCTCGCCGGCAATGTCGCCTATGCCGATAATGTCGGCGCTGGCCAGCTTGTGGCCGAGCGGGACCCACAGCCGGTAGGCCGAGACCTCGAGGATTTCCGACTGCAGCGCGGTGCGGTCGCGCAAATTGGAGGTGACCATGACGGCAATGTCGAGCTTGCCGCCGATCAGCAGATGTTCGAGATAGTCGCCATTGTCCTCGATGGCCGAGACATCGACGCCGGGATAGGCGCGGCGGTAGCGCGCCAGCAGATCGGACAGCACATAGCCCGCGACCAGCGAGGTGACGCCGAGCTGCAGCCGCCCGCCGGCCACCACCTGGTCGTCGGAAAAAGCGCGGCGCGCGTCGGAGACGTCGGCCAGGATCTTGGTCGCATGGCGCAGGAACTGGTGGCCTTTGTGGGTAATGTTGAGGCCACGCGGATGGCGCTCGAACAATTCGACGCCGAGATCGCTCTCCAGCTCCTTGATCGCCTCGGTGACCGAGGATTGCGAGATGGAGAGGTTTTGTGCGGCGCCCGACACCGTGCCTTGCTCGGCGACGGCAATGAAGAACTGCAGCTGGCGGATGGTGAAAGCCATGGCCGGACTAAACACCGGCGCGCCGGGGAAGGAAAGCCGAAGGCGGAGCTTATACCCATACTGCTTGAGGCGCCTCCTGGTCAGCCGAACCCGAGGCGCCGCCGGCAGGCAGGACCGTAGCGAAGCGCGAGCATAAACGCCGTCTCCAGCGCCAAAACGATGATGATGATGCGAAAACCGATGGCATAGGAATCCCTGCCGCTGCCGCGCATAAGGTAGCCGGTGACGAGGAAGCCGGTGTTCCATAGCGTGGCGCCGAGCAGCGTCGCCGCCGCGAAGGGCAAGAGTGGAAGACGGAGCGCGCCGGCCGCGATCGGCAGATAGTTGCGAACCGTCGGGATGAACTGCGCCAGCAAGGAGACCCGGACATGATGGCGGCGATAGGCCTGACCAAGCTTGCTGTAGGTCGCATAGCGCAAGCAGACATATTTGCCGAAACGCTGGACCAGCCTGTCGGCACGATCCAAGCCAATCCGACGACCCAAACTATACCAGACAAGGCAGCCTGTGATGGCGGACAGCGTCGTTACCAGAAGCAGGATCGCCAGCGCCGGGAGATCGGGGGCTGCCGTCATGCCGAGGAACAGCAGCAGCACATGCGAGGGCGGCAGCGGCAGGATCTTTTCTGTGAAGGCGAGGCAGGCGACGCCGAGCAGGCCGAAGCCCAGGATCGCCGACAGTGGATCAGTCATGCGAAGCGCCAGTCATAGGTTTTGAGGTTCTTGATCCTGGACACCTTATACACCGTCATACACCGTCGCCGGCGGAAAGTTGCGGAATGTCCGGCCAAGCCGGGTCGGCTTCCAGGTCGGAGCGCGCAAGCGTCCAGGCCATGAGGAAAGACAAGGCATCGTTTGCAGCATGGTGGCCTCATTGCTGATGCGGGCGATTCGCCCGGCCCGCATTTCGACGAGGCGCTGTTTGCGGCTGCCAAGTTGCATGGACATTGCGAAGAGCGGGATGATTGAAAAACAATTTTTCACCAGAACGACATCTTACGCGGCCGGCGACGCGGCGCGCATGATGCACAACATCGCCTTCGTGGTATCGGGTGGCGGCATGGCCGGGATCGCGGCGCGCCAGTCGCTGGTGTTTGGCTAGGCCGCAGCAATGCTAAGGCGCGCTCCAGCCTCGGCAAGTGCCGAGGCAATGTCGCGCGGCGGCGGCTGGTCGGTGGCGAGTTCGGAAAAACCGTCGAAGCCGCAGACCTGGACCAGACCCTGGCGACCGAACTTGGTGTGGTCGGTGATGACCAGCGAGCGCTGGCCGCGCGACAGCACCATGCGGGCGAACTCCGCCTCTTCCAGATCGTAGTCGGCAAGGCCTGCGGCGGCATCGACGGCGCCGATCGAAATCACCGCATGGCTGACCGAGAAGCGGCTGACGAAATCGATCGCCGAGGCGCCGAAGGCGGCTCCGGAATCGCTGCGCAATTCGCCGCCGGCCATATAGACCTTGTTGCCGTTGACGGTGGCCAGCGTGCGGGCGATGTCGGATGAATTGGTGACCACGGTCAGCCGCCGGTGGCCGAGCAGTTCGCGGGCCAGGAACGAGGTCGTGGTGCCGGTGTCCAGCATGACCGATTCACCGTCGCGAATGGTGGCAGCGACCATGCGGGCGATCAGCCGCTTGGCCTCCGCATTGTCGCGCATGCGCCGCTCGAACGGCGCTTCGCCGGCCATCGACGGCAGGCCGATCGCGCCATGCATCTTGAGCACCGAGCCATTGCCGGTCAGTGGCTTGACATCCCGGCGCACCGTTTCAAGCGAAACCCCCAGCCGGTCGGCGAGGCTGGCAATGGTGACGGTGCCCTCTTCCTTGAGGAGGCGGAGGATTTCGCCATGCCGTTTCGAATGGATCATCTGGCTTCCTGAATTTGCGGCCTGCCCGGTTTTAGGGCAATGCCGCCGTTTTTAAAGGAATTGCTCGTGGTTTCGGGCAAAACACCCAAAAAAAGTCACAACATTTCATTGACAGTTAGGTAGCACTGGCGTGACATTGACGGCGTGACAGCTTCGGAACTGCCACGGGAGGGTGATGGCAGAGCCGCAATTCACGGACCGGACCGTCTGGCCAGACCGTCTGGGTTTGAACTGGCACAAAAGTTTCTCAAATCCGCGGGGGCGGAGACCGGGTATCAAAACCTGGCCAGAGGGGCTCGTCGGTGCGGCGCGGGATAGGAGTTCCTGCGTCCCGCACCGACGAGATTTTTTGCGTTTCCCAACGCTCGTTGCGCGGCGCATGGCGCCCAAGAAAGCTCCGCAAAAGTCAGGGATGGTCCCGTGACTGCTGAAGACCGCATCCGGACCTTGCCTTGCTGGAATGGCAGCATCGACATTGCGCCGTTGCCGGGCGGCCTCAGCAACGCCAACTATCTGGTCAAGGACGCGGCCGGGCGGCATGTCGTGCGCTTCGGCCAGGACTATCCATTTCACCACGTCTTTCGCGACCGCGAGGTGATGACGGCCCGCGCGGCGCACGCCGCAGGCTTCGCGCCGGCGGTCCACCATTCCGAACCCGGCATCATGGTCACGGAATTCCTCGGCGCGAAGACCTATGTCGCCGAGGATGTGCGCGCCAATATCGGCCGCGTCGCAGCGCTTATGCGCGGGTTCCATCGCGAGATGCCCAATCACATCTCCGGCGCCGGCTTCATGTTCTGGGTCTTCCATGTCATCCGCGACTATGCGCGAACGCTGAGCGAAGGCGGCAGCCGCAAGCGCGACGAGCTGCCCAGGCTGCTGGCTCTGGCCGACGAGTTGGAGCGGGCGCAGAAGCTGCTGCCGATCGTATTCGGCCACAACGATCTTCTGCCGGCAAATATCCTCGACGATGGCGACAGGTTGTGGCTCATCGATTTCGAATATGCCGGTTTCAACACCGCGATGTTCGATCTTGCCGGCGTTGCCTCCAACGCCGAGATGAGCGACGCGGAGTCCTTCACTTTCCTCACGGCGTATTTCATGCGCGAGCCGGATGAGGCGATCCGCCGCTCGCACGCGGCCATGCAATGCGCCTCGCTGCTGCGCGAGGCGATGTGGAGCATGGTTTCCGAACTTTACCTCGACGCGCCCGGCATCGACTACGTCGCCTACACCGCGGAGAACCTGACGCGGCTCGACGCGGCGCTGGACAATTACCGCACGAAGTACGGGACACAGTCATGACATTGCCTACACATGCCGGCATCGTCGTCATCGGCGGCGGCATTATCGGCTGTTCGACGGCCTATCACCTGGCGCGCGACCACAAGGCCGATGTCGTGCTGCTGGAACAGGGCAAGCTGACCTCGGGTTCGACCTGGCATGCGGCCGGGCTGGTCGGCCAGTTGCGCTCGTCGGCCTCGATCACCCGCGTGCTCAAATATTCGGTCGAGCTCTACAAGGGACTGGAAGCCGAAACCGGGCTCGCTACCGGCTGGAAGATGACCGGGTGCCTCAGGCTTGCGACCAATGCCGACCGCTGGACCGAATATAAACGGCTGGCGACGACGGCCAGGAGCTTCGGCATGGACATGCAGTTGCTGTCGCCGGGGGAGGTCAAAAAGATGTGGCCGCTGCTGGAGACCGGCGACCTCGTCGGCGCCTCCTGGCTGCCGACCGATGGGCAGGCCAGCCCCTCCGACATCACGCAGTCGCTGGCCAAGGGCGCGCGCATGCATGGCGCCAAGCTGTTCGAGGACGTCCGCGTTACCGGCTTTGACATGACGGACGGGCACATCACCGCGGTGAAGACCAACAAGGGCGACATTGCTTGCGACAAGGTGGTGAACTGCGCCGGGCAATGGTCACGCCAGGTCGGCGCGATGGCCGGCATTTGCGTGCCGCTGCAACCGGTCAAGCACCAGTACATCATCACCGAGAAGATCGACGGGCTGGCGACCGACGCGCCGACAATCCGCGATCCCGACCGCCGCACCTATTTCAAGGAAGAGGTCGGCGGGTTGGTGATGGGCGGCTATGAGCCGAACCCGCAGGCCTGGGCGACCGGCCTGCCCGGCGGCGATGTCCCCGATGACTGGGAGTTCCGCCTGTTCGACGACGACTACGATCATTTCGAACAGCATATGAGCCAGGCGATCGCGCGCGTGCCGGCGCTGGAGACGGTCGGCGTCAAGCAGATGATCAACGGGCCGGAGAGTTTTACGCCGGACGGCAATTTCATCCTCGGTGTCGCGCCCGAATGCGCCAACATGTTCGTCGGCGCCGGCTTCAACGCCTTCGGCATCGCTTCCGGCGGCGGCGCCGGCTGGGTGCTGGCGCAATGGGTTGTCGATGGTGAAGCGCCGCTCGACCTTTGGGTGGTCGACATCAGGCGCTTTTCCAATTTGCACCGCGACCGGCAATGGGTCAGCGATCGCACGCTGGAAGCCTATGGCAAGCATTACACGATCGGCTTTCCGCATGAGGAGTACGTCTCGGGCCGGCCGCGCATCGTCTCGCCGCTCTATGACCGGCTGAAAGCGCACCGCGCGGTGTTCGGCTCCAAGCTCGGCTGGGAACGGCCGAACTGGTTCGCGCCGCAGGGCGCCAGACCCGAAGACATTTATTCCATGGGCCGGCAGAACTGGTTTGGCCCGGTCGGCGAGGAGCATCGCCATGTGCGCGAGAAAGTCGGCATCTTCGACCAGTCGTCCTTCGCCAAATACGAAATGACGGGTTCGGATGCGGCCAAGGCGCTGGACTGGATCTGCGCCAACGATGTCGCCAAGCCGGTGGGACGGCTGACCTACACGCAGCTTCTCAACACGCGCGGCGGCATCGAGGCCGATTTGACGGTGGCCAGGCTCGCCGAAGACAAATTCTACATCGTGACCGGCACCGGCTTCCGCACGCATGATCTCTCCTGGATCGGCGACCATGTCGGCAAGGGTCTCGACGTGACGCTGAAAGATGTCACTGAGGATTTCGGCACGCTGTCACTGATGGGACCGCGGGCCCGCGACGTTCTGGCTGCCGTGACCGATGCCGATGTCTCGAATGCCGCCTTCCCGTTCGGCCATATCCGCGAGATCACGACTGCCGGCCATACGGTTCGGGCGCTGCGCGTCACCTATGTCGGCGAGCTTGGTTGGGAATTGCATGTGCCGATCGCCGCCACCGGCGAGATTTTCGACACGCTGATGGCGGCAGGCAAGCCGCACGGCATCCGGCCGATCGGCTACCGGGCGCTGGAATCACTTCGGCTGGAGAAAGGCTACCGCGCCTGGGGCTCCGACATCACCCCCAACGACACGCCTCAGGAGGCCGGCCTCGGCTGGGCGGTGAAGCTGAGGAAGAACACCGATTTCGTCGGCCGGCGGGCGCTCGAAAAGATCAGCGGCGCCGACCTGAAGAAACGCTTTGCCGGCTTCACGGTCGACGATCCCGATATCGTGCTGGTCGGGCGCGAGACGATTTTGCGCAATGGCGAACCGGTCGGCTATCTCACCAGCGGCGGTTATGGCTACACGCTGGCTAAGAACATCGGCTATGGCTATGTCCGCAACGCCGATGGCGTCAGCGACGATTTTCTCAGCTCAGGGGACTATGAGCTGGTGGTCGCGATGGAACGGACGCCGGCCAACATTCATCTCGAACCGATGTACGATTCTTCGATGAGCAGGATCAAGGCGTAGACGAAACCTGGATTAGCTCACACGGAGTACAAGGCCGCGGCTGGGCACGGTGTCAGCCTCGCCCGGCATCGAAACATAAGGCGCAGTCTCCTCGGCACGAACGACCCTGACCTCAGCCTCGAGCGCAGCGATGCGATCGGCAAAGCCGGCGTTCCACAGCGTGTTCTTGATGGTCAGCACGATGACGCCACCGGGACGGCAGACGCGGATCAGTTCGTCCAGCCCCTCGGCGCCGACATGGCCGGAGGTGAAAACGCCGGCCGAGACGATGCCGGCATAGGCATTGTCGGCAAAGGGCAGTGGCCCGCCGAGCGCCAGGCAATGCAGCGCCGAATAGACGCCCTTTGCCGCCGCTTTAGACAGCATGCCTTGCGAAATATCGAGCGCTTCGACCTGGGGATAGCCGGTGATGGCCAGCCACTCGCCGATCAGCCCGGTGCCGGCGCCGGCGTCGAGAAGCGGTGCGGCGCCGCGCGGCAGATGGCGGGCCAGCAGGGCCAGGCAGATCGTCGGATGGCGGTAGCCGGCGGCCGACATGTCGGCATCGTAGGTTTCCGACCAACTGTCATAGATCGCGGCGACGTCCTCGGGCCGTTGCGCCGAATAGGCGGCGCCAAGCCCGCCATGATCCTTGTTGCCCGCCATGGCTGTTTCTCCGCCAGCTCGCTGCTCACCCTCGATCGGATGATAGCCAAACGGCGAAAACTGTGGAACCGTTGTCGCAAGAAATACACGGCCAAGGGCAACAGGCATGGGGACGGACGAGGCACGCGCAACACTTGCGGCAATTCCGGCATTGGCGGGCTATGACGGACCGCTTGAGCGGCTGGGCGGGATGACCAATCTCGTCTTTCGGGCCGGCGATATCTGCCTGCGTATCCCCGGCAAAGGCACCGAGGAGTATATCAACCGCGCCAATGAAGCGGTGGCGGCGCGTGAGGCGGCCAAAGCGGGCGTCAGCCCCGAAGTGCTGCATGTCGACCCCGCGACAGGCGTGCTGGCGAGCCGCTTCGTTGCCGGCGCCGTGACGATGTCGCCGGAAAAGTTCAAGCTGCGCGCCGGCAGCCCGGCCCGCGCCGGCGAAGCCTTCCGCAAGCTGCACTCGTCAGGCGCGGTGTTCCCGTTCCGCTTCGAGCTGTTTGCGATGATCGACGACTATCTCAAGGTCTTATCGACCAAGGACGTCGCCTTGCCGCCGGGCTACCATGACGTGGTGCGCGAATTTGACACCGTGCGAGCGTCCCTTGCCGCGCATAGACTGCCGCTTGCGGCCTGCCACTGCGATCCGCTGTGCGAGAATTTTCTCGATACGGGCGAGCGGATGTGGATCGTCGACTGGGAATATTCGGGGATGAACGACCCGCTCTGGGACCTCGGCGACCTCTCGGTCGAAGGCCGGTTCGACACCGCGCAGGAGGAAGAGATGATGCGCGCCTATTTCGGCGGCGAGGCGAAACCGGCCGAGCGCGGCCGCGTCGTTATCTACAAGGCGATGTGCGACCTGTTGTGGACGCTGTGGGGGCTGATCCAGCTTGCCAACAACAACCCGGTCGAGGACTTCCGCGCCTATGCCGACGGCCGCTTCGCCCGTTGCAAGGCGCTGATGGAAACGCCCGAGTTTTCACGGCATCTGGGGGCGGTGCGCCAAGGTTAGGTCAATTCACGCCTTTCGGCACGTTCTCCGGCGGCACGACTGTTTCGACCACCTTCTGGCGGTGGAAGATGAACAGGCCGGCGAGCACGACGATGGCCGAGCCGATCAGGATGCGCGGTCCCGGCAGGTCGCCGAAGAATGCCAGGCCGAAGATCACCGCCCATAGAAGCAGGCTGTAGTGCAGCGGCGCCAGCGTCGAGGCAGGGGCCAGTTTCAGCGCCCTGGTAATCATCAGATGCGCGCTGCAGGAGACGATGCCGAGCAGGAGCATGGCGCCGAAATCGAGTGCCGAGGGCGTCTGCCAGGCGCCTATGGTCATCACGCCGCCGACCAGCAGCGTGCCGATAGTCTGCCAGGTGACCAGCGTTGTGTCGCTGGTGCCGCGCAGGCGGCGGCTGAGGATGATGGCAAAGGCGAAGGCGATGCTGCCGACCAGTGCGAACAGCGAGGACTGCGAGAACGCCGCCGAAGACGGCTTCAAGATGATCAGCACGCCGCAGAAGCCGACCATGATGGCGGCCCAGCGGCGCCAGCCGACCTTTTCGCCGAGCAGGAAATGCGACAGCGCCGCCACATAGATCGGCCCGGCCATGTAGAAGCTCATCACGTCGGCAAGCGGAAGATAGACGACGGCGGCATAGAACAGCGCCGTGTCCGCCGTGGTCGCCAGCACGCGCAGAATCTGGAGGACCGGCCGCTCCATCCGGAACAGTCTGCGGGCGCCCTGGTTGGCGATCATCGGGCCGAGCACGATGAAGGCGCCGATGGATCGGATCAGCACCACCTGGCCGACCGAGAAGCTGGCGACCAGCCATTTGCCCATCGCGTCGTTCAGCGCGAACATGAAGTCGCCGGCCAGCATCAAGAGGATGCCGGCCAGAAGCGCGTTCCTGATGGTAAAGGTGCGGACGAGCGACTGGGCCATGCGGCTCCCTAGCTGCAAGCGGCCGCTTTGACGAGGCAAATCGGCAAGACCAGCGGCGGAAATCGGCTGTTTCTACGCAGTTTTGTGCCGCCGGTTCACCTGTCCGGGACGGCCGGCGATCGACAGCCGTGTCTCCTGCTTCGTGCGCTCGGCCACCACCTTGCCCCTGGCGACGACGCACAGCCGTTCGGCACGCAGCCTCAAGGCCTCGATCGGGTTGCCGGCATCGAGAATGACGAAGCTGGCGCGCTTGCCCACGGCAAGGCCGAGATGATCGAGGCCCATGATGGCGGCGTTGACATTGGTGACCATGTCGAAGCAGCGCGCCATGTCGGCAGGGCTCGACATCTGAGCGACGTGGAGGCCCATGAAGGCGACGTCGAGCATGTCGGCGGTGCCGAGCGAATACCAGGGGTCGAGAACGCAATCCTGGCCCCAGCCGACGCGGATGCCGAGCGCCTGCATCTCCTTCACCCGGGTCATGCCGCGGCGTTTGGGAAACGTGTCGTGGCGGCCCTGCAGCATGATGTTGATCAGCGGATTGGGGATCGCCGAGACACCGGCCTCGGCGATCAGCGGCAGCAGCTTGGAGACGTAATAATTGTCCATCGAGTGCATCGAGGTGAGGTGCGAGCCGGCCACCTTGCCCTGCAGGCCAAGGCGCTGCGTCTCATAGGCAAGCTGCTCGATGTGGCGCGACAACGGATCGTCGGTCTCGTCGCAATGCAGGTCGACCATCAGCCCGCGATCTGCCGCGATTTCGCAAAGTTCGGTGACCGAGCGCGTGCCGTCGGCCATGGTGCGTTCGAAATGCGGGATGCCGCCGACGATGTCGACGCCCATGTCGAGCGCGCGCAGCGTGTTCTGGCGCGCCGTCGGCGAACGGTAGAAGCCATCCTGCGGGAAAGCGACCAGTTGCAGATCGATATAGGGCGCGACAATCTTCTTGACGTCGAGCAGCGCCTCGACCGCCAGCAGCCGGTCGTCGCAGACATCGACATGGGTGCGGATGGCGAGCAGGCCCATCGAGACCGCCCAGTCGCAATAGGCGAGCGCCCGCTCGCGCACCGCGTCATGGGTGAAGAGCGGCTTCAGTTCGCCCCACAGCGAAATGCCTTCCAGCAGCGTGCCCGAAGCGTTGATGCGTGGAATGCCGTAGGACAGCGTGGCGTCCATATGGAAATGCGGATCGACGAAGGGCGGCGAGATCAGATTGCCACGGGCGTCGATCGCCGTGCCGGCGCTGACATGCAGTTCGGACTCGATGGCGACGATCGTCTCGCCGATGATGCCCAGGTCGGCGACGGTGCCGTCGGGCAGCGTTCCGCCGCGCACAACAAGGTCGAAATCCATCTGTCGTCATCTCCCCGCAGATCAGTCGCCGCAATCGTGGCGCAAAAGACACCGTGCCGCAGCCGATTGTCTCCGCGACAGCGAAAGGTTCCATCCGGCCACAACTCGCTCTATAAGCCGCCTTTCGCCCCGGTGGCGAATCCGAAATTCGTCAGTCAGGCATGGGATCGGCCATTTGTTTCGCTTCTTCCGTTCGACGGAAAACCAGCGCCTTATCGCAAGGCTTTTGCGGGAATCCTTTCACGCACATAGATTTGGCTACGCTGCGGCCATTCTGTCGATGCTGGTGGTGGCGGCAACGACAGCAGCCAGCGCCTATATGCTGCGCGAAATCACCAATGAATTCGTGGTTTACAAGAGGATTGGGCAGGTCAATCTGATCGCGGCGGCGACCGGAGCGATTTTCATTCTCAAGGGCTTCGCAAACTTCATCCAGGCCTACTTCATGAGCAGGGTCGGCAATGCCATCATCGCCGACCGGCAGCGCAAGATCTATGACAGCATTCTTGCGCAAGGCATCGAATTCTATCATTCGACCTCTTCGTCCGAACTGATTTCGCGCATGACGAACAATGCCCAGGCCGCGCGCAGCGTGCTCGACCAAATCGTCACGTCCTATGTTCGCGACCTGGTGACGCTGGCTGCGCTGGTGGGTGTGATGGTCTGGCAGCAGCCGGCGCTGTCCCTGATCTGTCTGGTGATCGGGCCGATCGCCATTTACGGCGTCAATCGTATCCTGAAGCGCGTCCGAAAAATTGCCTCGCAAGAATTCCGTTCGCTCGGCCAGATCGTGCAGGTGATGCAGGAAACGGCGATCGGCGTGCGCGTCGTCAAATCCTTCGGTCTCGAAGGCGCCATGCGCAAGCGCATGTACAAGGCCGTGTCGGACGTGGAGAGCCGCGCCAACAACATCGCCACGCTGGAGGCCGCCACCAGCCCGGTTATGGAAACGCTTGCGGGGCTGGCCATCGCTGGCGCCGTTTTTGTCAGCGGCTTCCTGGTTCTGGGCGGCGGCGGTCAGATGCCGGGCAACATCATGGCCTTCATCGCGGCGCTGCTGTTGGCCTATGAGCCGGCCAAGCGCCTGGCCCGCGTACGCATCTCGCTTGAAACCGGCATTGTCGGCGTGCGCATGATGTTCCAGCTCGCCGACCGGCCGCTGACGCTGGCCGAAAAGCCGGATGCAAAGCCGCTGCGGGCCGGGCCGGGCGAGATCCATTTCGACAATGTCAGCTTCGCCTACCCCGAAAGCGCGCCGGTGTTCGAGGGACTGGACCTGACGCTTGCCGCAGGCAAAATGACGGCGCTCGTCGGACCCTCGGGCAGTGGCAAGTCGACCATCCTCAACCTGATCATGCGCATGTACGACCCGCAGAGCGGCAGGGTGATGTTCGACGGGCAGGACATTTCTTGTGCCACGCTCACCTCGGTCAGGGAAAAGATCGCCTATGTCAGCCAGGACACGTTCCTGTTTGCCGGCACGATCATGCACAACATCAGGCTCGGGCGCGAGGGCGCCACGGACGAGGAAGTAATGGCCGCCGCAAGGGCCGCCAATGCACATGACTTCATCAGCGCCCAGGCGAAAGGCTACGACACGGATGTCGGCGAGAATGGCGCGCTGCTGTCAGGCGGCCAGCGCCAGCGCATCTCGATCGCACGCGCCATGCTGCGCAATGCCGAAATCCTGCTTCTGGACGAGGCGACCAGCGCACTCGACGCCGAATCCGAGGCGCTGTTCCGCGACGCGCTGCAGCAGCTGACGGTCGGGCGCACCACCATCGTCATTGCCCACCGCCTGTCGACCGTGCACCAGGCCGACACGATCGTGGTGCTGGAGGCCGGCAAGGTGGTGGAAAGCGGCGCGCATCGCACGCTGCTCAACCAGGGCGGGCTGTATCAGAAGCTTTACGAATATCAGCTGATGCCGTGAGCTTTACCCTCCCCCTTGTGGGGAGGGTCGCTGCGCAGCAGCGGGGTGGGGGTCGGCGCCGCACCCCTCACTGCGGCACGTGCCTCACCGCGCCCTTGTCTGCGCTGGTGGCGAAGGCTGCGTAAGCGCGCAGCGCGGTCGTCACCTTGCGCTTGCGCTTTTCCTCGGGCTTCCAGGCCATGGCGCCCTTTGCCTCCATGGCCGCGCGGCGCGCATCTAGCTCGGCGTCACTGACCGCCAGACGTATGGTGCGGTTGGGGATGTCGATCTCGATCGTGTCGCCCTCTTGCACCAGCCCGATCAATCCGCCTTCGGCCGCCTCCGGTGAGGCATGGCCGATCGACAGGCCTGATGTGCCGCCCGAGAAGCGGCCGTCGGTGACCAGCGCGCAGGCTTTGCCGAGGCCTTTTGACTTCAGATAGCTGGTGGGGTAGAGCATTTCCTGCATGCCGGGGCCGCCACGCGGCCCTTCATAGCGGATGACGACGACATCGCCGGCCTTGATCTCGTTGGACAGGATCGCTTTGACGGAAGCGTCCTGGCTTTCGAACACGCGGGCCGGGCCGGTGAACTTCAGGATCGACTCGTCGACCCCGGCGGTCTTCACGATGCAGCCGTCGAGCGCGAGATTGCCTTTCAGAACCGCAAGCCCGCCGTCTCTGGAGAACGGCGTTTCGGCCGAACGGATGACGCCCTTCTCGCGGTCGAGGTCGAGCTCGTCCCAGCGGCGGTCCTGGCTGAAGGCGACCTGTGTCGGCACGCCACCCGGAGCGGCGAGAAAGAAGTCGCGGACGCTCTGGCTCGAGGTGCGGGAGATGTCCCAATGGTCAAGCGCTTCGCCGAGGCTTGCCGTATGCACCGTGGGCAGGTTGCGGTTGAGCAGCCCGGCATTGTCGAGCTGGCCGAGGATCGCCATGATGCCGCCGGCGCGGTGGACGTCTTCCATATGCACGTCGGACTTGGCTGGTGCGACCTTGCACAGCACCGGAACGCGGCGTGACAGCCGGTCGATGTCTTCCATGGTGAAATCGACCTCGCCCTCATGGGCGGCGGCCAGGATATGCAGCACGGTGTTGGTCGAGCCGCCCATGGCGATATCGAGCGTCATGGCGTTCTCGAAGGCGCCTTTGGAGGCGATGCTGCGCGGCAGTGCCGACTCATCATCCTGCTCGTAGTAGCGCTGGGCGAGATCGACGATGAGATGGCCGGCCTCGACGAACAGCCGCTTGCGGTCGGCGTGGGTTGCGAGGGTCGAGCCATTGCCGGGTAGCGACAGGCCGAGCGCCTCGGTCAGGCAATTCATCGAATTGGCGGTGAACATGCCGGAGCACGAGCCGCAGGTCGGGCAGGCCGAGCGTTCGATGACCTTGACGTCCTCGTCGGAGATCTTGTCGTCGGCGGCGGCAACCATGGCGTCGACCAGGTCGAGCGCTTGTGTCTTGCCGGCGAGCACCACCTTGCCGGCTTCCATCGGCCCCCCGGAGACGAAGACGCTTGGGATATTGAGGCGCAAGGAGGCCATCAGCATGCCGGGCGTGATCTTGTCGCAATTGGAGATGCAGACCATGGCATCGGCGCAATGCGCGTTGACCATATATTCGACCGAGTCCGCGATCAGCTCGCGCGATGGTAGCGAATAGAGCATGCCGTCATGGCCCATGGCGATGCCGTCATCGACGGCGATGGTGTTGAATTCCTTGGCGACGCCGCCCGCCTTCTCGATCTCGCGCGCCACCAGCTGGCCAAGGTCCTTCAGATGCACATGGCCGGGCACGAACTGGGTGAAGGAGTTGACCACCGCAATGATCGGCTTGCCGAAATCCGAGTCCTTCATGCCTGTGGCGCGCCACAGGCCGCGGGCGCCGGCCATGTTGCGGCCGTGGGTGGTGGTGCGGGAGCGATAGGCAGGCATGAATTTTCCTTGGCTGGCTGGCTGCGCCCGGTGCGGAGCGTGGCGGCGCGGAACTTGGATCGCAGGGTTTATAGACCGGCAAGTATGGTCTGACCACATTTTTGCAATGCGCCAGAGTCTCGCTGAAAATCAGGGTTCGAAAAAGATTGCCGGCCAGTGTCGGATCGCTAGCCCGGCATTCGTCCTTGGGACGACGGCAAGGGAATGGCACCATTTCTATAAGTCAGCCGCTTCACCTGTAACCGCAACAAAACACCCCGAGGAGCATGACATGCAAAAGATCACCACCTGCCTGTGGTTCGATGGCCAGGCCGAAGAGGCGATGAATTTCTACGTCTCCATCTTCAAGAATTCGAAGGTGCTGAGCGTGCTGCGTTGGCCCGAAGGCCATGCCGATGCCGGCAAGGCGCTGGTGACCACGTTCGAACTCGACGGCGTGCAGTTCCAGGCACTGAACGGCGGACCGCAATTCAAGTTCAACGAGGCGATGTCACAGTCGATCGACTGCAAGACCCAGGAAGAGGTCGATTATTTCTGGGACAAGCTCATCGAAGGCGGCGGCGAACCGTCGCAATGCAGCTGGCTGAAGGACAAGTTCGGCGTCTCCTGGCAAGTCGTGCCGGAGCAACTGCCGCGCTTGCTTCTGGATCCGGACCGGGCCAAGGCCGGGCGGGTGATGTCGGCGATGATGCAGATGAGCAAGATCGATATTGCCAAGATCGAGGAAGCTGCGGAGGGTGAGAAGGGGTCCGCGTAGCGGACGAAAAGCCAATTGGTTGGCTTTTCGAGCTTCGAACGCCCTGAGCCATGCGAACGGCCGGCGCGCGTTGGAGCCAATTGACCCTTCAAGGTCGGCGCTGCCCCTCATCCGCCCTTCGGGCACCTTCTCCGCGTAAGCGGGCAGAAGGAAAAGGGGCGCCTTACGCCGCCTTGTCGCGGACCTGGTAGTCCTTGATGGTGGCGAAGCGGATCGCCCTCCAGCGTTCGGCTTCGTAGTTCAGCGAGAAGGCGTGCTGGGCCAGAAACACAGGGTCGTTGTCGAGGTCGCGGGCGATGTCGCCGCGATGCGCTTCGATGAAGCGAAGTGTTTCGGCCTTGTCGTCGGCCGAAATCCAGCGGCAGACCGAAAAGCGCGACATTTCGAATTCGACCGGCAGCGTGTATTCGAAATTCAGCCGCTCCTTCAAAACGTCGAGCTGCAACGCGCCGACGACACCGACGATGGCAGGTGAGCCATCCTCGGGCGAAAACAGCTGCACGACGCCTTCCTCGGCCATCTGGTGCAGCGCTTCCTTGAGTTTTTTCGCCTTCATCGCGTCGCCGAGGCGCACACGGCGCAGGATTTCCGGCGCGAAGTTGGGTACGCCGCGGAACAGTATCTCCTCGCCTTCGGTCAGCGTATCGCCGATACGCAGCGTGCCGTGGTTGGGAATGCCGACGACATCGCCGGCAAACGCTTCGTCGGCGGTGACGCGGGTGCGGGCAAAGAAGAACTGCGGCGCCGACAGGCTCATCGGCTTGCCGGTGCGCACCAGCTTGGCCTTCATGCCGCGCTCGAGCTTGCCCGAACAGACGCGCACGAAGGCGATGCGGTCGCGATGGTTGGGGTCCATATTGGCCTGGATCTTGAACACGAAGGACGTCATCTTCTCCTCCGTCGCCTCGACCTTGCGGGTGTCTGCGTCCTGCGCACGCGGCGGCGGGCCGAAGGCGCCGAGCGCCTCGATCAGGTCGCGCACGCCGTAATTGCGCAGCGCCGAGCCGAAATAGACCGGCGTCAGATGGCCCTCACGGAACGCGTCAATATCAAGAGGTCGGCAGGCCTCGCGCGCGAGTTCCAGCTCCTCGATGAAGGCTTCGCGCTCGTTTTCCGGCAGCAGGCCGGCGACGCGGTTGGAGTCGGGGCCGTTGACCGGCGTGCGGTCTTTCTCGGCATCGCCCCTGCGCACAGCGTTGAGCGCCAGGTGGTAGGTGCCGGCAAAAGTCTTGCCGCGGCCGATCGGCCAGGTGATGGGGGCGGTGTCCAGCGCCAACTTCTGCTCGATCTCGTCGAGAATTTCGAACGGGTCGCGGCTTTCGCGGTCCATCTTGTTGATGAAGGTGATGATCGGGATGTCGCGCAGCCGGCAGACTTCGAACAGTTTCAGCGTGCGCGGCTCGATGCCCTTGGCGGCGTCGATGACCATGACGGCCGAGTCGACCGCCGAGAGCGTACGATAGGTGTCGTCGGCGAAATCTTCGTGACCTGGCGTGTCGAGCAGGTTGAAGACATTGTCCTCGTATTCGAAGGTCATCACCGAAGTGACGACCGAAATGCCGCGCTCGCGCTCGATCTTCATCCAGTCGGACCGGGTCTGGATGCGGTCCTTCTTGGCCTTGACCTCGCCGGCAAGCTGGATGGCGCCGCCGAACAGCAGCAGCTTTTCGGTGAGCGTCGTCTTGCCGGCGTCGGGGTGGGCGATGATCGCGAAAGTGCGGCGGCGCGATACCGCCTGTTCGATGTCTTCAGCCAATTTCTGGAATCCTGTCTGTGGCGCGGGCTTCTAGCAGCGCATTGCCAGCCTGTCGACCGTTTCGGGCCGGCAGGCCTCGACCGCCCTTGAGCTTAACCCGCTGCGGTGGCATCAGAGGAGCCCAATTTGAGAGGTCCGGTATGAGCAGCGCTAAAGAAGTCATCGTCATCGGCGCCGGCATTATCGGGGCGTCCATCGCCTGGCACCTGACCAAGGCCGGGGCGCGGGTGACTGTGATTTCCGATAGTGGTGCCGGCGGCGTCGCCACGCCAAACTCCTTTGCCTGGATCAACGCCAGCTGGGGCAATCCCGAAATCTATTTCCGGCTGCGCATCCGTGCGATGGCCGAATGGAAGCGGCTGGCAAACGAGCTGCCCGGCCTGCCGCTCGCCTGGTGCGGCGGGCTGTGCTGGGATCTGCCGGCAGGCAGGCTCGAAGCCTACGCGGCTGAGCACGCTTCCTGGGGTTACGGCATCGAACGCGTCGACGCCGGGCGGGCAGCGCAAATCGAGCCCAGTCTCGTCGAGCCACCGGAATTGGCTGTCTATGTCGCTGAAGAAGGCGTGGCCGAACCGGTCGCAGCGGCCAAGGCGCTGCTGGCCGACGCAGAACGGCAAGGTGCGCGCGTTCTCTCCAGTTCTGTAACCGCACTTGTCCAGACCTATGGCAGGATTACCGGTGTCGATACATCGCATGGGCTGATGGCAGCCGAAGAGGTGGTGATCGCAGCCGGCGTCGGGGCGCCCGATATTGCCGCTACCGCCGGCATCAAGCTACCTATCGAGACCCCGCCCGGCCTGATCGTCCACTCGCGGCCATACAAGAAGCTGCTCAACGGGCTGGTGCATGCCGAAAAGCTGCATATGCGCCAGACGGCGGAGGGCCGCATCATTGCCGGCTCGGATTTCGCCGGCGGCGATCCAGGTGAGAACCCCGACGCCACGGCGCGCGATTTGTTCGCAGCAATGAAGGCGGCCTTGCGCGGCGCCGACGGGCTGGAATTCGAATTTCACACGGTTGGCTACCGGCCGACGCCGATCGACGGCTTTCCGATCATCGGCCGCGCCGAGGGCGTCGGCGGCCTCTATGTCGCCGTCATGCATTCCGGCATAACGCTTGCGCCGGCGGTCGGGCTGTTCGCCACGCGCGAAATTCTCGACGGTGAGCGTGATCCGCTGCTGAGGCCTTATGGGTTGGGTCGGTTTGCTCAGTAGCCCGGCGGACGCTTGAAGCCGCCGGTCAGCGCTTCGATTGCCTTCCCGATGCCAAGCAGGCGCGATTCCGACCAGCGCTTGCCGACCAGTTGCAGGCCGATGGGCAGGCCGTCGCGGTCTTGCCCGCAGGGCAGCGAGAGTGCCGGATGGCCGGAATAATTGAAGACCGCGCCATAGGCCGGTAGCATCCAATAGCTTAGCTCCTTGCCGTCGACTTCGATCGGCGTGCCGGGCTCACAATGCGCGAAGGCCGTGGTCATGGCGACCGGGCACAGCAAGGCATCGCAGGTTTCGAAGAACCTGTCCCAGGCCAGGATCGAGCGGTCGCGGCGAGCGAGCGCCTCGAACCAATTGGTGATCGGCGTTGGCTGCTCCGGCGGTTCGGGCTGCGCTGCCTCCAGCATCATGCCGATCAGATCGCCGCCCTGCTCCAGATCGTCATGCAGATCGATCTCAGGCAAGTTCGCTTCTTCCACAATCACCCCTGCTGATTGCAACCGCTTGGCCAGGCT
Organism: Mesorhizobium sp. P160219; assembly: GCF_057786095.1. NCBI lineage: Bacteria > Pseudomonadati > Pseudomonadota > Alphaproteobacteria > Hyphomicrobiales > Phyllobacteriaceae > Mesorhizobium > Mesorhizobium sp. P160219. The sequence continues at coordinate 1,438,857 of NZ_JBYNWG010000001.1, read as the reverse complement.
TTCGACCGCGGCAGCGATTTTACCAGCCACCGGAAAGCCGGGGAAGGACGGCGCGACGGCGATGCGCAATGTCTTGAGGTCGAGCCTGGGCATGGCCTCTACGGGCACCGGCGCGAGGTCGGTGTCTGCTCCGTCCGGGCCGGCGATGATTTTGTAGATCAGCGCAAGATCCTCCACGCTGCGCGCCAGCGGGCCGAGGCAGGACATCAGCCGCACGCTACGCGCCGCGCCGTTCGGATCGGGGAGGGCGCCGGCCAGGGACACGCGGTGCTCGGTCGGTTTCAACCCGTAGACGCCGCAAAAAGCCGACGGCAGGCGGATCGAATCCTGCATGTCGGTGCCGACATCGAACGGCGTCATGCCGGTCGCCACCGCTGCCGCTGCGCCACCGCTGGACCCGCCTGACGTGCGCGATCGGTTCCACGGATTGCTGGTGCGACCGAACAGCGGATTGTCCGATTGCCAGTCGCCCAGCATCGTCGCGACATTGGTCTTTCCAATCAGGATGCCGCCTGCGGCTTTCAATCGGGCGACGACCGGGCTGTCTGCCTTTGCCACATAGTCGGCGAATGGTGCGAAACCAACCGTGGTCTTCATGTCGGCCGTTTCGTGCGTATCCTTCAGGGTGAAGGGCACGCCATGCAGCGAGCCGAGCGCATCGCCATGCGCCAATGCCACGTCGGCGTTTTCAGCGCGCTCACGGGCGCCTTCGCGGTCGAGATTGACGATGGCGTTGACGGCCTCGTTGTGTCGGTCGATTTGGACCAGATGGGCGTCCAGAGCTTCGACGGCGGAGATCTTTCGCGCCGCGATTGCGGCGGCGAGATCGATGGTAGAGGAAAAGGCGAGGTCCATGATTGCTCCGGCTGCTGCCAAACGTATCGCGGTTTAAAACCAAGTTCAGCATTCGGAGATCATCGGCGCTTGATCAAAATTGCGCTTGCCGGTCGGTTGAGGTTGGCGCTCTACGGCGCCCCCCTCTGTCCTGCCGGACATCTCCCCCACTTTGGGGGGAGATTGGCAGCTTTGGCTTCGGCGCCCCTTTTCCTGCGTTGAAAATTGGCGAAGGCCGCCGTGACCTCCAATCTCCCCCCTCGTGGGGGAGATGTCCGGCAGGACAGAGGGGGGCGCGAAGGAATGCGGCTTAGACTAGGGCCTAGACGACCAGTGCCAGCCTTGCCACAGCCGGCACGAACGGCCGAATGCTCATCCCATCGCCAGTGATCGTGACAAAACTCGCCGGCGGGATCGCCTGCCAGTCGCCGCCTTCGCGGTCGAAGGGTTCGGACACGATGCAACGACCGCCGTTGCGGAGCGACGTGTACAGCGTCGGTGCGTGGGCATCGCTTGCGTAGCGCACGGCATAGAGCGCGCGCCCATCGGAAAGGGCTGCAGTGAGTTTCAAGGCCGGTTCGAGACCGGCGTGGCGTGACGCCTCCAGAACCCGAGCGGTGGCGCGCGATACTGCCCCTTGCGGGTCGCCAGCAAGACCCTCGTCGATCATCAGCAGGAAAAACAATTCGGAATCGGTGGTGCCCTCGCGCTGGTCGAAGACGGCGTCAGAGAGCGAGTTCTCCAGCGCGCGGCGGATCTTTTCGAAGCCGCCGATCTGGCCGTTGTGCATGAACGACCAGTTGCCGGAGATGAAGGGATGGCAGTTCATGCGGCTGGTGGCGCCGCCGGTCGACGCCCTGACATGGGCGAGGAACAGGCCGGATTTGATCTGCCGGCATAGGCTTTTCAGATTGGGATCCGACCAGGCCGGCAGGATGTCGCGGTAGAGGCCGGGCTCGGGCCGGTCGCCATACCAGGCAAGGCCGAAACCGTCGCCATTGGTCGGCGACTTGGCTTCCTGGGCGCAATGGCTCTGGGCGATCAGCGAGTGGCAAGGTGCGGTGACGACGTCTTCGAGGAAGACCGCTTCACCCAGATAGGCCGCCCATCGGCACATGGCTTCTAACCAATCCTAGGCGCGATCCAAGAGAGCCTGGGGCTCCTTGACCGCGTGCGAGCCTCTGTTGTGCGTCCGCTCGTAGAGTTCGCGAACGATTCGGCTTGCCGTAGTTTCGAAGAGAAACGGCAAGAAAGCGTGAACGAGTGCCGCACCAGCGGCCATCAGGAGGCGCGAGCAGAACCAGGCGGCAAAGGCCATATGGCTGAAATAGGTCTCGCCCACCTTGGCCGGGTGAGAGGTGAACAGCTTCGAAAACAGCGTCGTCATGGTGATCCCTCCTGCCGGGATAAGCCCCGATGTGGGTATCCTGCCACGGGGTAAAGGTTCATCGGTCTCAATTTGTCCTTGTCTAACGCCGTGGTTCGGGACATTCATCCCACATGGCGCTTGAATTTGATGAAATCGACCGAAGATTGCTGGCCGAGCTGCAACGCGACGGCACACTATCGGTCGATCAGCTCTCCGAAAAAGTGTCGCTGTCGCGCAACGCCTGCTGGCGCCGGGTCAAGCGGCTGGAAGAGGACGGCGTCATCACCGGACGGGTGGCGCTGGTCGATGCCGACAAGCTCGGGCTCGGACTTTCGGTGTTCATCCTGATCCGCACCTCCAATCATGACCCGGACTGGCTGCAGAAGTTCCGTGCGGCGGTGACCGGTTTTCCCGAGATCACCGGGGTCTATCGCATGTCCGGCGATCTCGACTACGTGCTGCGCGCCCGCGTCGCTGACATGAAGGCCTATGACCGGCTCTATCAGCGGCTGATCGCCAAGGTGGCGCTGTCGGACGTTTCGGCCTCCTTCGTCATGGAGGAGATCAAGGAGACGACCGTCGTTCCGATGGAATTGCGCTAGGTCACACTGACGCCTGAAAGAAAGCCGTTGATTGGCCTGCGGACGAGTTGACCGAATCGCCGTTCGCGCCGATAGGATCGATTTTATGCGCGCAGCCTTCCAAAATTCCTCCGTCATTGGTCCCACTGTCGGCTTCGTCAGGTTGCCGCATGGAGATGGACTTCCCCTTCCCGCCTATGAAAGCACCGGCGCCGCCGGCATGGATCTGCGCGCCGCGGTGCCGGAAGACCGGCCGCTGCTGATCCTGCCTGGCAAGCGCGCCTTGGTGCCGACCGGTCTGATCCTGGAAATTCCCGAAGGAATGGAAGGCCAGGTGCGGCCGCGCTCCGGCCTTGCCTTCAAGCATGGGCTGACCGTCCTCAATTCACCGGGCACGGTCGACAGCGACTATCGCGGCGAGGTCAAGGTGCTGCTGATCAACCTTGGCGACGAGGATTTCGCGGTGACGCGCGGCATGCGCATTGCCCAGATCGTCTTTGCCGCGGTGACGCAGGTGACGGTTGAGGAGCGCTCGCTGGCCGGCGCCACGACGCGCGGCGCGGGCGGGTTCGGATCGACCGGCACCGCCTGAAATGAGCATACCGAAACTGGTCATCTTCGACTGCGACGGCATCCTGGTCGACACCGAGAACCTTGCCAACCGGCGGCTTGCCGAGTGGTTTGTTGCCGCCGGTTATCCCACCACATTCGAATATTGCCGCAAATATTTTTCCGGCCGCAGCATGGCTTCGGTGCAGAAGGAAATCGAAGAGACGACCACGGTGCGGCTCGGCGCCGATTTCGTAGATCGCTGGAATGCCGGCCTGCCCGATCTGTTTGCGCATGGCGTCGAGGCGATCCCCTACGTGCGCGACTTCATCGAGGCGGTTCGCGCGGCCGGCATTCCCTATTGCGTCGCCACTTCCGCGCGTATCTCGAAGATGCACATCACGCTCGGCCAGACCGGGCTGCTGCCGCTGTTCGAGCATGCCATGTTCTCTTCGACCATGGTCAGCCGCGGCAAGCCGTTCCCGGACCTGTTCCTGCATGCGGCAAAGACCATGGGTTTTGCGTCGGCCGACTGCATCGTCATCGAGGACAGCGTTGCCGGCACGCAGGCCGGCATTGCCGCCGGCATGCGTGTCTATTCCTATCATGGCGATCCCTATTCCGACCGCGATGGCCTGGCCAGCGCCGGCGGCGTCCTGTTCGACGACATGCGCGAACTTGCCGGGCTGGTGCCGATCCACTGAAGCTGTGTTAGGTTCCGCGCGGCCAGCCTGAGGCACCCATGCCAACGAACCTGCTTCGCTCCATCCTAAAGCGTTTCACCGTTTCATGGAAACGGCGAACCGCTCTATCTTTTTGTTTTGTCGCAATTTCCGGCCGGAAAACCGCACACACTTTTCCTGAAATTGCTCTAGCGCTTGTGCTGCTGCCGTGGCTTTGGACCGCAGCCAGCGCGCAAGCCGTCAGCTTCCCGGAATTCGGCAGCGCCATCCCCGGTCACATGGATGTGACCTATCTGGACCTCGCAAGGATGGTCATTCCCGGCCTCGCAGGTGACAGCAACGGTTTCTACCGGGGTGGATTGCCGATCGAGATGCGCCACATCGAGGGACCGGATGGCGGCGGTTCGCCGCCTGAGACATCGGGCCTCTCCAACGCCGGCGTGCTCGCCATCAAGGCCGGGGGTAAGGACCGGCTGGCGATGCTCTACGACCTCGGCGACTCTCCCGACAGCGCCGAAGGCTATGCCGTGCTGGCGCTCTACGACATCACAGACAGGCCGAAGCTGCTCGACGTCGTCAATGTCGCGCTCGACCGCGGCACCTATTTCCGTGAACCGGGCAAGCTTTCCGTTGGGCCGAACGACGACATCGTGATCACCATGAGCGCGCATTTCAATTCAAGCCAAAACTACGCGATCACGCCGCTGATCATGGTGCGCGACGACAAATTCCAACTGATCGACATGATCTTCACCTTCGATGAGAACCTGTGCGCCTACAGCCGCAAGCAGGACGTTGCTTTCCAGACGATCGCTGACGGGCAGCCTTATGCCGCGGTCAAAGTGACGGTGACCGACGCCACGGTGCTCAACGGCGAGAGCTGCGACGGCCAGCCGCCCAAGCCTGAAGCCCACGCAATTTCCGTTGCCTATCATTGGGACAAGAAGACGTTGCACTACGTCAAGGATTCCGACGCGCTGGACAGATTGGCAGGAGAGAACGCCAAACGCTTCTGAGCCAACCGCATTCGTTTGCCCGGTGCATTTCTGCACGATAGAATCTGCCGGCATTTCCGCATCTGAAGGGAGCACTCATGGACAAGGGCAAGATCTTTCGCGACCTGCACGCCTCGACCTTCGTCATGCCCAACCCCTGGGATGTCGGCACGACCAAGCTCCTGGCCTCCTTCGGCTTCAAGGCGCTGGCGACGACCAGCGCCGGTTTTGCCTTCTCGCGCGGCCTGCCCGATGGCGCAGTGACCTTCGAGGCGATGATCCACCATTGCCGCGAGCTGACGGCGGCAACCAGCCTGCCGGTGTCGGCCGATCTCGAGAAAGGCAAGGGCGACAGCGCGACGAGTGCCGCCGAGACGGTTTTTGCGGCCGAAGCGGCAGGTCTCGCCGGCTGCTCGATCGAGGACCATACCGGCGATCCCGACAAGCCCATCTATGAGTTTTCACACGCCGTCGAGCGCGTTGCAGCTGCTGCTGAAGCCGCACGGGCGCTCAAGCATGATTTCGTCTTCACCGCACGGGCCGAGAATTTCCTTTGGGGCAAACCGGATCTCGACGACACGATCAAGCGGCTGCAGGCCTTCGAAAAGGCCGGCGCCGATGTGCTCTATGCGCCCGGCCTCAAAGATGTCGAGACCACGCAGAAAGTCTGCTCGGCGGTGAGCAGGCCGGTCAACGTCATGGCACTGTCGGCCTTCACCATCGCCGACCTTGCCATGGCCGGGGTCAAGCGCATCTCGCTCGGTCCGTGGCTGACCAATTTCGCCTTCGGCATGCTGGAAACCGCAGCGCGCGAGATCCAGCAGGACGGCACGTTCGGCTTCACCCGGGCCGCCATGCCGTTCGGCAAATTGCAGGCGCTGTTTTCCAAATCCTCAGGGTAGGGGTCCCGGCGCATGACGCTCACCGTCGTCGACATGCACACCGGCGGTGAGCCGCTCAGGATCGTCACGGACGGCTATCCAGACATTCCCAAAGGCACGATCCTGGAAAAGCGTGCCTATGTGCGCGACCACCTCGACCATTTGCGCAAGCTGCTGATCTTCGAGCCGCGCGGCCACTACGACATGTATGGCGCGCTGCTGGTGGAGCCCGACCTGCCCGGCGCCGAGCTGGCCGTGCTGTTTATGCACAACGAGGGCTATTCGACGATGTGCGGCCACGCCATCATTGCGCTTGGCCGCTACGCCGTCGACGAAGGGCTGGTGGTCAAGCAGGAGCCAATCACCACCGTCAACATCGAGGCGCCGTGCGGCATGGTCGTCGCCTCGGTCGAGGTCAGGGACGGCAAAGCGGGATCGGTGTCGTTCGAAAGCGTGCCGGCCTTTCTGTTTGCCCATGACCAACAAATCGAATTGGGGGGATACGGCAAGATTGCGTTCGACATCGCCTATGGCGGCGCCTTCTACGCGCTGGCCGACTGCCATCAATTCGGCCTGGAGTTCGGCCGCAGCCGGGTGCGCGATTTCGTCGACGCGGCAACCGCGCTGACCGAACGGCTGAAGGCGGCGTTCCCTCTATCGCATCCCGACCATGCCGATCTCGCTTTCCTCTACGGCACCATCCTCACCGATGGACACGATGCGTTCTCCGGCGAGGCAACAAAAAACATCTGCGTCTTTGCCGATGCCGAGGTCGACCGCTCGCCGACCGGCTCCGGCGTCACCGCGCGGCTGGCGGCAATGCATGCCAAGGGTGAGATCAACCCTGGTCAGGAGCGGTCCTTCGAAAGCATCGCCGGCTCGCGCTTTTCCGGAGCGGTGGCGCGCACGACCATGGCCGGCCCGCATGATGCGATCATCGCCCGCGTCGGCGGCCACGCCTACTATTCGGGCCGGGCGGAATTCACCGTCGAGCCGGATGACGAATTGGGACGCGGTTTTCTTCTGCGTTGATAGGCCTATCGCCCGGCGCTCTCCCGCGCGCCGACCGCCTTGTGCAGATGCACCATCATGGCGGCGGCAAAGAGCGGCGTCAGCAGGTTGAGCAGGGGCACGGCGAGAAAGGCGGCAATGAGCAGCCCGGCCAGAAACACGGTGCCGGCATGTTTCCGGCGCAACGCCCTCGCCTCGTCTTCCGGGCGGAAGCGCATGGCGGCGAATTCGAAGAATTCACGTCCCAGCAGATAGCCGTTGACGATGAAGAAGGCGGCGATGTTGACGCCCGGAACCAACAGAAGCAGCAGGGCGACGATGTTGCCCAGGATGACAACGCCGAAGAATTTCACCGACAACACGAGCGAGCGCAGCGCCGGCATGGCGCGTCCGACGGGATCGGCCGGATAGTCGGTGCGCTCGACCACTTCGGCGATGTCTTCGAGAAACAGGCCCGCCACGATTGCCGTCACCGGCGCGATCAGCAGCGCCATCCCGAAGGCAAGCGCGATGGCAGCGATGATGCCGCTCAGCCATCCGGCCCAGGACGGCAGGCCGGGCAGCAAGGAGTGAACCCATGGCAGGGCCAGCCAATCGACAAGCCCGGTCAAGACGAACCACAAGGCGACCAGCGCCAGGACGGTCAAGCCCAGCGTCTTCAGGAAAACCGCGCGGAATTCGGGAGAAAACAGCCGGCTGAAGGCGGCGCGGGCAGCGTTGGAGATCACGGCGTTTCACCCCCAGGAACAAACGGATATCTCCGACATAGGCGGAGACCCTGTCAGCCGCAAGCCTGCTGGAGCGGGCGCAATTCCGGACGGGAACTAGAGCATGATCCCAAAAAGTGGGTACCGGTTTTTGGAAAAGATCATGCTCCAACAAAGGGTTAGATCATGATGAGATTTCAACCAAATCTCATCATGATCTAGCGCGCCAGCGCCCGGGAGCGGGCGGGGATGGTCATCGCCGCAACGCCGGCGACGACGCAGCCCATCCCCCAAAACGCCGTCGGCCCGAGGCTTTCACCGAGGAACAGGATGCCGATGCCGACGCCGATCGGCACGCGCAGATAGGCCTGCGACGTGGTGCCGACCGAACCAAGCGTGTGGATGAGGCGGAAAAAGATGCAGAAGGCCAGCGCCGTGGAGAACACCGACAGTGCCAACAAGGCCAGTATCGACGCCATTGAAGGCGACAGCGTCCACGGGCGGTCGAAGGCCAGGCTCAAGGGGACGAGGATGACTGCGCCGCACAGCATCGAGCCGGCGGCCGGCAGCATCGGGTCGAGTCCCCTAAAGCCGCGGCCAAAGATGGCGGCGCCGGCATAGCAGACCGTGGCGGCAATGACGGCAAGCTGCGCCCACAATTGATGGCCGAGCCCGCCAAGCGCCTGGGTGCCGACGATCAGGCAAATACCGGCGATGCCGGCACCGACGCCGAACAGCTTGCGTGCGGTCACGGATTCGTGGCGGGTGATCAGCGCGGTCAGCAGAAAGGTGAAGATCGGCGAGGTCGCGTTGAGAATGGTGGCCAGGCCGGCATCGATGGAACGCTCGGCGGCGGCGATCAGCGTGAACGGCACGACGCTGTTGAGGCAGGCCTGGACCATGAACCGCCACAAGGTCGCGCTGTCCTTGGGCATGGCGAGGCCGCGCCAGCGGATCAGCGCGAGCAGGATGGCGCCGGCGATCAAGGTGCGGGCAGCGATGAAGGATATCGGCGGGATCGTCTCGACACCGATCTTGATGAAGGTATAGGACGCGCCCCACAGGGCGGCCAGCACGCCAAGCAGCGCCAGTTCGGTGGTCATGTCGGTCTTTGCTTGCATGCGGGTGCTTCCAGCGCTTGATTTGAGGCCAAGCTTGTAGGCGACCCGGCGGTCAGATGCTTCGGCCACGGTCGAACTGTGATGGAGCCTCGTCCCAGGCGCGCGCGCCGGCTTGGGCCGGCAAAGGATGGAAATCGGTTGCCATTTTTCGGGGTGATGCTGTAGACCCGCCCGGGCGCGGCAGAAAGCCGGCAGGTTCCGAGGCGGAGACATTGATGCCGGATTTTGACGTGCTTTGCATCGGCAATGCCATTGTCGACATCATCGCCCAGTGCGACGACGCTTTTCTCGAGACCAACGGCATCATCAAGGGTGCGATGAACCTCATCGACACCAAGCGCGCCGAGCTGCTCTACAGCCGCATGGGGCCGGCGATCGAGGCCTCGGGCGGCAGCGCCGGCAATACGGCGGCGGGCGTCGCCAGCTTCGGCGGGCGCGCTGCCTTCTTCGGCAAGGTGTCGAACGATCCGCTCGGCGAAATCTACGCCCATGACATCCATGCCCAGGGCGTCGCCTTCGACACCCGGCCGCTCGAAGGCCAGCCGCCGACGGCGCGCTCGATGATCTTCGTCACCCCCGACGGCGAGCGTTCGATGAACACCTATCTCGGCGCCTGTGTCGAACTCGGGCCGGAAGACGTCGAGGCCGACAAGGCATCCGGCGCCAAGGTGACCTATTTCGAGGGCTATCTGTGGGATCCGCCGCGCGCCAAGGAGGCGATCCGCCAGACGGCGAAGCTCGCACACGAGGCCGGACGCGAAGTGTCGATGACGTTGTCTGATTCGTTCTGCGTCGACCGCTACCGCGACGAGTTCCTCGAGCTGATGCGCTCGGGCACCGTCGACATCGTCTTTGCCAACAGCCACGAGATCAAGTCGCTCTACCAGACAAAATCCTTCGACGAGGCGCTGGCGGCTATCCGCAAGGACTGCAAGATTGCCGCCGTCACCCGCTCCGAAAAAGGCTCGGTGATCGTGCGTGGCGAGGAGACCGTCACCATCCAGGCGACGACGATCCGCGAACTGGTCGACACCACCGGCGCCGGCGACCTCTACGCCGCCGGTTTTCTTTACGGCTACACGAGCGGGCGCAGCCTGCAGGATTGCGGCGATCTCGGCTCGCTGGCAGCCGGGCTGGTGATCCAGCAGCTCGGGCCGCGGCCGCGGCAGAACCTGCGCAGCGCGGCCCAACTGGCGGGGTTGCTGTAGGGCCGTCTTTCGGCGCGCAGCGCCGAGCCAGATGAGGGGTGCCCGCCGGTTCAGGCTGTCCGGCGCTCCGCTCAGGCGGTGCGGCGAAGGTCGTCGGACGTAGGCCCGGGTTCCAAAGCCCCGGCGGTGACCAGCCGGTTGCGGCCGCTCTTTTTGCCGATGTACATCAGTCGGTCGGCGAGCGTTATCAGCGCCTCCGAATCGGACGCTTCCGCCGGGTAGATGGCGACGCCAACGGTGCAACCAACATGGATGGCACCATTCGGCGTCGGCACCTTGATCCGCAGCTTTTCCAGGATACGTTCGGCGACGCCCACGGCCTTCTGTCGGGCCCGGCTAGCCTCTCCTGAAAACAGGAATGCGAACTCGTCTCCACCGAGCCGCGCCACGAAATCAGCGCTGCGCAGGATGGTGCGAAGCTGACCCGCCACCTCCTGCAGCAGCGCGTCGCCGGCCTCATGGCCGAGCGTGTCGTTGACCTTCTTGAACCTATCGAGGTCGATGAACAGCAGGCCGGCCGCCTGGCCAGTGCTGTCGCAGCGGTCGATCACCGACCTCAGCTCATTGTGAAAGGCGCGCCGGTTGGGCAGGCCGGTCAATGCATCGTGGTTGGCCGAGTGGTCGCTGTGCTGCTTGGCCAGCTCGATTTCGCGCTTTTGTACGGAGAGTTCCTCATTGGCGGCCTTGAGTTCGAGCAGCAGCTCGGCGTTGAGATCCTCGACGACCTTGCGGTCGCTGATGTCGACGACGAAACCTTCCAGGAATTCCAGTTCGCCGGCCTCGTCCCAGACGCCGCCGCCGATCTCGCGGACCCAGAGCGGCTCGCCGACCTGCGGCACGATGCGGTAGTCGACGTTCCAGTTGCAGCGCGCCTCGAGCGCGGTATCGACGGCGGCATAAACGGCAGCGAGATCATCCGGGTGGATGGCCGAGACATAGTCGCGCACGGCATTTTGAATGAAGTCGCTCGGCCGATAACCGCTGACGGTGAAAATGCCGTCGCTGATGTAGAGCATGGTGTAGGACGCATCGTTGCGGCAACGGTAGAGATAACCGTCCATGCGGCCGGTGATGCTGAGCAGCGCATCCAGGCGCTCGTCGTGATAGACCCCCTGGCCGACCACAGATGCAGAAACCCCGTCATGCTTCATGGCCGCACCCCCGTTTTTTGGCGGTCTGAGCGCGCCGTAGATGCCGTAGCGGCAAGTCGGCGAGAGGGGTTCTATATCAGCTGAATGTTATCAATATGTTATGGGGGTCCGACGCCGTGTTGGGCGCCGCCTGTTCGGAGGCCGGAGCGTTGGCTTTTCGTCCATTGCGCGGACAGCTCGTCACGCCCGCAGTATACGCTATGTTGGACCTGTTTAGCACTGAGTGAGACATAGAGATCGACCACCGTCAGCTAGGGTTTTTCGACGAGGGTCAAGCCGCTTTGGCTGGTTGCTGCGGAGATATCCGATTATAAGCAGACGATCCGGATGAGTTGAAGGCCCCGGTGAACATCAGACGTTGGTGCGTTACTTTCTTAACTTGTCACGGGAGATCGCTTCAACGCCATGTCAACTTCACTACGAATGTATGTGGAAAAACCTAAAATCTCCAAATCCTGACGAGCAAGCCAAGCCTTCGCCTCCTTTATGTCCAGCGTCTTTATCGGGCAAATACTAGTCAGGTTTTTTGCCGCCAACCGGGACAACCCTAGGGCAATAAAGCTAATCATTGTCTTATCTGAGGCGCCAATTTCAAGATAAAGCGAGATAGATGGCATGCTTTTACACAATTCGCCATATCCACTAATCTTGAGTGCTTCACTTAGGAGAGCGTTGTAGCACCCAAAGGCACGCACATAGTTAAAGCGAAGCTCCTGCTCGACGAGATCGAGCGTGTTGCGTATCGTGGTATCGATCTTCTCAGCTGGATAAAAGCTCGCGCGACCGTCGACTAACTCCGAAATCGATATACCCTGCATCCATTTGAGGAGCATCAATGCAAAAAACCTATTCTGTTTAATGCTCCCTGCCCTTCGCAGAAGTGCGCCATGGCATAGCGCCAACGCGGCGACGTACGAATCAAACGCCTTCGTCTCTCTCGGATGTTTCAACAATAATTCTCGCGCGGCCAGTTCGCCTCCTCCCTCGATTAATCTAACAAAGCTGTTGTACAGCCGCTGTTGTCGATGGGCGGATATTGTGGGCGAAGCAGAAATTACGTCCGCTGAAAGAGGCACAATCTGGTCTGCTATGGCGAGAGATTTCTCAAGCTGTTCCCTTAGCGAGGCATCACGACCAACATTAGCACGATCCAGAGTTACTGCGATACGTCCACGCTTGTAGTCAGCAAGAAGCTTGACAAAAATTGTCTCTAATCCTGCATCCGAGGTTCCCGGCATCAGAAACTGATTGTCTTGAATAACGGCATCCAAATCGTTGGTACGTGCATGAATGACATGCTCAATTGCCGGCACAATTTTCGCTGATTTCGGCCCTGAAAGCGGCTGGTGCGTCCATTTCTCGTAATCAATTAGGTAGATATTACCCTGAAACTCGCGACGTAATCTACCAGCTCTCCCAGCCAAGTTCCAAAAATCAACTGATTCCAGCGGAACTCCCTTCATCCGCTGCGGTAGGCACATAAAGAGGTTCCTCGCCGGGAGATTGACGCCAGACAACAACGTACTCGTGCATACGATATACCTCAGAGCGCCACTTATAAATGCCTTCTCTATAGCGTTTCGTAGTATAGTTGGTATATTTCCATAGTGGAAGGCAACACCATTTTCGACAGTAAGGGCCAAGATATACTTTGGGTGAACCGCCTCTTTGGCTAGTTCGGCCAGCGCATCCAAGTCTCTTGACTGGCTGTCCGATGTGCTTTCGGAACGCAGATCGGATATCTGAAAGGCTATCTTCTCAGCGTCAGCCTGGCCATTCGCATAGACGATGGACTGCCTATCTGCACCGAATTTGTGTGCGATATGAACCAAGCACTCCACACGAGAGGAAAGTTGCTGACCAATTTCAGCGCCGCCAACCTCAGTACATATTGATGAAATTCTGGGAAACGGTGACCTGTTCGGTGGCCTGAACAGAAACGTCCTTCCGGCCGGTCATTCCAGAAAAAACGTTAAGATTTGAAACCGTGGGGCTCGCAAAAAGAAGTTGCACGTTTGGACCACGAATAAGAATCTCGTCGATCGCAGACTGCAATATTATTCCTCTGTCCCCGTCTTTTATTGAATGAGCCTCATCAACCACCAGAAAATCGACGCACTTGTTCGGATGATTTAGCAAGAGCAATTGAAGACGCTCTTGGGTGAGCACATACACAGCCTTTTCGGGGAGCGGCTCCCCTTCCTCCAGCGGAACCGTAACAACTTCAACATCAGACAGACCTGCTGCTGCTAATGCATCAGAAAGGTCTCCATGCACCTGTGTTATCAGAGCTCTCGTGGGAACGATGTAACACGCAGAAAATAGGGGTTGTTTTGTCAGGCTCTGGGCAATGAAGGCTTGAAGTATAAAAGATTTCCCAGTGGAGGTGGGCGCAGAGATCGCGATCGACTCTCCGGAGGATAGAGCGCGCCAAAGCGTCACCTGAAAATCTGTTAACGCCACCGCTGCTCCGGCGATTTCCACCTCATTTGCTGCCCGCCTAACGAGTTCCTCCTCTGCAATTGCCCAAGAGGCTTTGGACAAAGCTGAATTGATTTCCATGTTCGGTCGAAAGGCTTGGGAAATTGCCAAGGCGAGTTAGGACAGCCCTCACAGACGCTTCGAGGCCGTCGATCTCACCCCGAAATAGATCGTAGATGTAGGTTGCGATTCTATAAGCAGCCAATCTCTGAGCGGCCATCTCAGAGCAAGCCAAAATTGCTGCTGCCTCAATGTACCGACAGGCATCGGCCTTGCTTATCGCAACAGACGGTGCCTGCTCCAGATGAAGCGTCTTCACAAGCCAGTTCTGCTCCAACGCACTGAGAGCCTGCGCTAGCACAGGGTTGTTCCAGACCTTATCTATCAGCGCGCCAATCACGATTTCCAACCGATACGGTTTTGGAATTCAATCCTTAGATCCTCAACGGAGGGCACGGGCATAAAGAACACTTCCATTCGGTGATGTGAAATGCCCGACGCCTCCAGATTCGAGGCAAGACTCGTAGCGGCGGACTTCAAAGCCTCTTCCAACAATTCGGCAAATCGCACTTCCAATGTCGCCGAGTCACAGTTTTTTAATTTCGTGAAGCCGTCGAAATCGAACCCGATTAAGCACGCTGAGGCGTCTGTCTTCTTCTGATAAAGCTGGCTCAGTGGATCAAGAAATTCAACAACTTTAACTTGTCCTTCAGGAGACAATCCCGAGAAGCTGATGTGACGTCTAACGAGGTTTATGTCCTCTTTCAGCTTGTCGTATTTCAGTGTACTGGAGATTGACGTGACCGCGCTGCTCATAGCTCCCGATATGGTGGCATGAAATTTGGCCTCGCCCCAAAAGAAGATTAAGCCATCAGTGGCGGGGTCGTATTTTACATGTATTCCGTCTGAGCCGTGAACTGGCATTTGCCCACTGGCTTTAAGCGACATTTTTGCCAGAATTTGGGGTGCTTCGAGTATCCATTCTATCAACAGATATAAAATTAGCTCGCCGCACTCACCATTGCGGTTCGTGGACTTTTGCGCCTTCATAAATAGGTCGGCGGCATCGTCTCTTAGTTTGTTATAAGCAATCATTGTTTGCTGAGGAGAGAGTGTCGCTGCGCTTTTGTGAACCTGCTCGATCTCCGAGCGGCTCATAGCAAAATTGCAGATGTAACCTCTAATGGTATCGAGCAGTTCTCCCGTACACGGCTTTCCGTTCCTGAAAGGAAGATAGTGGGCCCGTATCTGAACATTCTTGTCGGCACATTGGATTGTATGTTCTAGGGTTTATTATAAGGGCCTTTAAATGACTGAAATCGCTGGACATTGACGCGATCATTTGATCGAGTCCAACCTTCTCTTCTCCTTCTAACTGCTTATCCAACGAGTTTACCGATGACAATAATTGCTGAGACTCACCCTTGTGAAGCTTGAACTGCCCCAGTCACAAACGCAAGCTGAGCATTACGAAAGAACAACGCGCTTAGCTGAGCGACCTCGGATTTCATTAATATCTAGAACCGCTGGACGACGACACCATTAATTTTGATGAGATGACTCGGAATTTACGCAAGTGATATATTCTGCTGCCGTTATTTCTAATTACACAGAAGCACGTCGTGCCATACTCAGCGTCAGTGACTTCAAAATGGTGAATTCCGTTGCCAACCTTCTCTGCGTAGTCTGGGTGCCGCATGAGAAGCGATTCCAGCTCTATTGCATCTACGTCAGAAACTACGCTGTTTGCAGGATATCTCAATAGCATCGCGCGAAAAGTGACTAATTGCATCTTGTCGCTTTGGAAACTGGCGGCCCCTCAATATGACTGGCTTACTCCTAGCCATTCAACTGCCTTTCAACGAAACATAAGACTAAAAGCTACGCCGACTATTTCCCCATGTCGAGCTTCCAACATCTTTTCGCCCACTCAAGCCCCCGCGCTATACGCTGCAATCGCAGCCATGTTGACGATGTCCGAATCCTTGGCGTTGAGCGAGACGATCTGGACCGGTTTGTTCAAGCCGACCAGCAGCGGGCCGATGACGGTGGAGCCGCCGAGTTCCTGCAGCATCTTGGTCGAGATAGAGGCCGAGTGGAACGCCGGCATGATCAGCACATTGGCAGGGCCGGTCAGCCGGATGAACGGATATTGCGCCATGGCGCGGGCGTTGAGCGCCACGTCGGCGGCCATCTCGCCGTCATATTCGAAATCGACGCGGCGCTTGTCGAGGATGCGCACCGCTTCCTGCACGCGCTCGGAACGTTCGCCCTGCGGGTGGCCGAAGGTCGAATAGGCAAGCATGGCGAGCCTCGGCTCGTAGCCCATGCGGCGGGCAAATCCCGCCGCCTCTTCGGCGATGTCGGCGATCTGCTCGGCATTGGGCATGTCGTGCACGGCGGTATCGGCGACGAGGACTGTTTTGCCCCGCGCGAGCACGATGGAGACGCCGATGACGCGGTGTCCGGGCTTGGCGTCGATGACGCGGCGGATATCGTCAAGCGCCGTGGAATAGTTGCGGGTGACGCCGGTGACGATGCCGTCGGCATCGCCCAGCGCCACCATGCAGGCAGCGAAATGGTTGCGGTCGTTGTTGATCAGCCGCTGGCAGTCGCGGAACAGGAAGCCTTTGCGCTGCATGCGCTCGTAGAGATAATCGGTGTAGATGCCGTTGCGGCGCGAAAGCCTGGCATTGATGATCTCGATGCCTTGCTTGTTCAGGTCGATGCCGGCGTGCCTGGCGTTTTCCTTGATTACATCGTCGCGGCCGAGCAGGATCGCGGTGCCGAGCTTCTGGTTCACATAGGAGACGGCGGCGCGCATCACCTGTTCTTCCTCGCCCTCGGCAAAGACGATGCGCTTGGGCTGGCGGCGGACGCGATCGTAGATGCGCTGCAAGGTCGAAGCGATCGGGTCGCGGCGGGCCGACAGCTCCTGCGCGTAGCGGTCGAGGTCGAGGATAGGCTTGCGGGCGACGCCCGACTCCATCGCCGCCTTGGCCACCGCGAGCGGGATGGCCGAGATCAGGCGCGGATCGAACGGCACCGGGATGATGTAGTTCGGGCCGAATTTCGGCCGGTTGCCCTGATAGGCGGCGGCGACATCGTCGGGCACGTCCTTGCGCGCCAGGTCGGCCAGCGCTCTCGCTGCGGCGATCTTCATGTCGTCATTGATGGTGGTGGCCCTGACATCCAGCGCACCGCGGAAGATGTAGGGAAAGCCCAGCACATTGTTGACCTGGTTGGGGTAGTCGGAACGCCCGGTGGCCATGATGGCGTCGGTGCGGATTTCGGCCACTTCCTCCGGCGTGATCTCCGGGTCGGGATTGGCCATGGCGAAGATGATCGGGTTCTTGGCCATCGATTGCACCATCCTGGTGGTCAATGCGCCCTTGGCCGACAGGCCGAGGAAGACGTCGGCGCCATCCAGCGCCTCGGCCAGGCTGCGCGTGGCGGTCTTGACCGCATGCGCCGACTTCCACTGGTTCATGCCTTCGGTGCGGCCCTGGTAGACGACACCCTTGGTGTCGCACAAGATGATGTTTTCCGGGGCGAAACCCATCGCCTTCATCAGTTCGATGCAGGCAATGCCGGCGGCGCCGGCGCCGTTGCAGACCATTTTCGTGGTCTTCATGTCGCGGCCGGTGATCTCCAGCGCGTTGATCAGCCCGGCGGCCGAGATGATGGCGGTGCCGTGCTGGTCGTCATGGAAGACCGGGATGTCCATCAGTTCGCGCAGCCGCTGCTCGATGATGAAGCATTCCGGCGCCTTGATGTCTTCCAGGTTGATGCCGCCGAAGGACGGGCCGAGAAAGCGCACGCAATTGATGAATTCGTCGGCATCCTCGGTGTCGACCTCGAGATCGATGGAATCGACATCGGCGAAGCGCTTGAACAGCACCGCCTTGCCTTCCATCACCGGCTTGGAGGCCAACGCGCCGAGATTGCCGAGGCCGAGAATGGCGGTGCCGTTGGAGATGACGGCGACCATGTTGCCGCGCGTCGTGTAGTCGAAAGCGCGGCTGGGGTCTTCGGCAATGGCCAGCACAGGAACCGCGACACCCGGCGAATAGGCGAGGCTCAGATCGCGCTGCGTCGCCATCGGCTTGGTGGCGACGATCTCCAGCTTGCCGGGGCGGCCCATGGCGTGGAATTCCAGCGCCTCCTCGGCGCTGACGGAGGGGCCGCTATTTTCGGTTTTCTTGGCCATGATGCTTTTGATTTCCTCGCCGGTGTCGCCCCCTTGAGACGGGTGCGTGTTTTTGAAACTTCCGAATTAAGGCTACACGCCACCGCTGTAAACCGCCAAGCGATCTTCACGCCCGCAGCGAAATCCCCCAAGGTCGAACGGCGTCACGTCGGCTCTGGCTCGCTGACGAAGGCAGCGATTTCGCGCACCGTTCCCCGACGCATCATGCCGTCTGTGCCGGGGAAAGGCCACGTCTCGATGGGTGGCGCACGGCTTCCCTTGCGCCGCAGCAATGCAGTCAGGAACGCCATGAGTTCGATGCGCTGGGCGTGAACCTTCTCCAGCGTGCGGCGGCGGATGTGCTGACGCGGTATGGCACGATCTCGCAGCGTCTCGACGGCGCGGCGAATGGCAGCCGGTTCCGGATCGGCGACGATGCAATAATCCGGATCGAAATAGACGTCGCGACCGCCAAGGCTCGGCGTACTGACGATCGGCAGGCCGGCCATCAGATATTCCATCGAGGAGTACATCGCTCCTTCCACGGCCGACAGGCACAGCCCGACGGCGGCCTGGTTGTAGACGTGGTTGACCTGTTGCGCCGTCAGCTTGCCCGGCCAGCCGTCGACGAGCGGATTGGCGATCTGGTGGAGCGGCGAACGCGCCTGCAGTCGCCGAACAAAGGCGCGGGCGGCAACCGGCGGCAATTCGCCGATCGAATAGGTGATGTGGGCCAGCCGCTCTATGTCGAAGGCCAGGTGATGGCGTTTGATCGGCGAGATGCGGCCATTGTAGACCGCGTCGAATTCGACCGGCACGTCCGGCAGTGGCCGGAATATATCCTCCGACACCATCAGATTGTGGTTGGAGAAGATGGCATTGCCGCCCGCAGCTGCGATGAGACGGCGCTCTTCCTCGGTGTTGCACAGGAAGATGATTTCGTGCAGCGGAAACCGGCCGGCATACCAGGCGAGATCGCGGCCCATCCGGGCGATGACAGCCGGCCGCTCCATGGTCCAGGTCTGCATCGTCAGGAAGGTGACGCGGCGCGCCGCCAGGCGCCGGCCGAGCGCTGCCAGCGGATAGAGCGGCCGCGACCCGCCAATCGGGACATAGAGCACCAGCGGGTCGCGGCTGAGCACATGCAGCGACATGTCGATGCCGCCATCGACATCGGACAGCGGCCCGCGTGTCGGCAGGAGGAAGGGGACGCGCTTGCGCAGTGTCCCCCTGAGCTTGCCTTTGGTGCGGTGGACGCGCCGCGCCGCCAACAGCAGCAGGCGCTCAAGCGCCGATCCAGCCGGACCGACCAGCTCTTCGAACGCCTCCTGTTTGTCCTGATCCATGCCGCTTATCCCCGCCATGGCGATCATAGGGTCTGGTTGGCGCCCGAAGCAACCAACGGCTTCACCCGGCGTAGAGGGAGCACAAGCCGCCGTCGAGGCCGGTCGTCCCCTGCTTTTCGGGCCGCCGGCATTAAACCCCGCACCCACATCTGCTAGCGTGCGGGCATGAACATGCACACTTCAGCAGAAACCGACGCCCCCGAGGTGACACCGCCTGCGCCCGTCGGCAGCGTCACGCCGATGATGGAGCAATATATCGAGATCAAGGCGGCGAACCCGGATTCTCTGCTGTTCTACCGCATGGGCGATTTTTACGAGCTGTTCTTCGACGACGCCGAAAAGGCGAGCAAGGCGCTGGGCATCGTCCTGACCAAGCGCGGCAAGCACCAGGGTAACGACATTCCGATGTGCGGCGTGCCGGTGCATGCGGCCGACGACTATCTGCAAAAGCTGATCGGCCAAGGTTTTCGCGTTGCCGTCTGCGAGCAGATCGAGGACCCGGCGGAAGCCAGGAAGCGCGGCGGCAAATCGGTCGTACGCCGTGACGTGGTGCGCCTGGTGACGCCAGGCACCATCACCGAGGATAAATTGCTGGCGCCGTCGGAATCGAGCTTCCTGATGGCGCTAGGGCGGGTGAAGGGCGGCAACAGCGGTGACGCCTTCGCCCTGGCCTGGATCGAGATCTCGACCGGCGTCTTCCGCGTCGCCGAAACCACGACCGACCGCCTGCTGGCCGATGTCTTCCGCGTCGACCCGCGCGAGCTGATCGTCGCCGAGCCGGTGTTTTACGATCCCGAGTTGAAGCCGGTGTTCGACGTCATTGGCCGCGTTGCCAGCCCGCAGCCGCCGTCGCTTTTCGATTCGGCTTCGGCAGCGGGGCGGATCGCGCGTTTCTTCGAAGTGGCGACGCCGGACAGTTTCGGCGCCTTCTCGCGCGCCGAATTGTCGGCGATCTCGGGCGCCATCGCCTATGTCGAAAAGACGCAGAAGGCCGAGCGGCCGCCTTTGTCGCGTCCCGAACGCGAGGAGCAGGGCTCGACGCTGTTCATCGATCCTGCGACACGCGGCAATCTGGAACTGTTGCGCACGCTGTCGGGCAGCCGCGACGGCTCGCTGTTCAAGGCTATAGACCGCACGGTCACCGGCGGCGGCGCCAGGCTGCTCGCCGACCGGCTGATGGCGCCGCTGACTGACCCGGCGGCGATCGGCGCCAGGCTCGATTCTGTGTCGTTCTTCCGTGCGGAGACGCAGCTTTGCCAGGCGGTGCGGTCAGGCCTGAAGAGCGTCGCCGACATGCCGCGGGCGCTGTCGCGGCTGGCGCTCAACCGCGGCGGCCCGCGCGATCTCGGCGCGCTGCGTGCCGGCTTCGAAGCGGCGGCCACCATTGCCGAACTGTTCGGAACGGCCGTCCTGCCCGCGGAGCTGACAGCGGCACTTGCCGCGATAAAGGCGCTGCCGCGCGCGCTGGCCGGGCATCTGACCCAGGCTCTTGGCGAGGAACTGCCGCTGCTGAGGCGCGACGGCGGCTTCGTGCGCGGCGGCTACCATGCCGAGCTCGACGAGATGCGGGCGCTGCGCGATGAGTCTCGCAAGGTGATCGCCGGGCTGGAGCGCTCGCTGATCGAGGAGACTGGCATCCGCTCGCTGAAGATCCGCCACAACAATGTGCTGGGCTATTACATCGAGGTGACCGCCAACCATCATTCGATCATGACCGGCAGCGATGGCGCCAAGGCACGCTTCATCCACCGCCAGACCATGGCCAATGCCATGCGTTTCACCACGACGGAACTTGCCGAACTCGAGACCAAAATCGCCAATGCCGCTGACCGGGCGCTGAGCATCGAGCTTGCCGCTTTCGATACGCTGACGGCTGAGGCGGTCGGCGAGGCGCAGAAGATCCGCGCCGGCGCCGATGCGCTCGCCGTACTCGACGTGTCGGCGGCGCTCGCGCTGTTGTCGGAGAGCGAAGCCTGGTGCCGGCCGCTGGTCGATTCCAGCCTCGCCTTCGACATCTCGGGCGGACGCCATCCGGTGGTCGAACAGGCGCTTCGCCGTTCGGGCGAAGGGCCGTTCGTCGCCAATGATTGCGATCTGTCGCCGCAAGACGGTGCCAAGGCCGGCGCCATCTGGCTGCTCACCGGTCCGAATATGGGCGGTAAGTCGACCTTCCTGCGGCAAAACGCACTGATCGCCATCCTTGCCCAGACCGGCTCCTTCGTGCCGGCGACATCGGCCCATATCGGCGTCGTCGACAGGCTGTTCTCGCGCGTCGGCGCCTCGGACGATCTGGCGCGTGGCCGCTCCACCTTTATGGTCGAGATGGTAGAGACGGCCGCGATCCTCAACCAGGCCGGTGAGCGGGCGCTGGTGATCCTCGACGAAATCGGCCGCGGCACCGCCACCTTCGATGGCCTGTCGATCGCCTGGGCGGCGGTCGAGTATCTGCACGAGAAGAACCGCTGCCGGGCGATCTTCGCCACTCATTTCCACGAAATGACGGCACTCTCCGGCAAGCTGCCGCGACTGCACAATGTCACGATGCGGGTCAAGGAGTGGGAAGGCGACGTCGTCTTCCTGCACGAGGTCGGCAAGGGTGCCGCCGATCGCTCCTATGGCGTTCAGGTCGCTCGCCTTGCCGGTCTGCCGGAAGCGGTGGTCGGCCGCGCCAAAGAGGTGCTGCATCAGCTCGAGGAAGGCGATGTCTCCGGCAAGGCCAACCGACTGGTCGACGATCTGCCGCTGTTTTCGGTGGCAATGAAGCGGGAAGCGGCAAAGCCTGCGGAGAGCGACGCATTGGGCGCAGCGCTGGGTGAGATCAATCCAGACGAGATGACGCCGCGCGAGGCGCTGGAAGCGCTCTACCGGCTGAAGGGGCTGGCGGGGAAAACCTAGCCCGATTTCGGCCTTGACCAATTGTACCGATTGGTACAATGCTCGCCATCGCCTTTGCCTATGGGAGAATGACATGAGCCGTCCGCCGCTGCCGCCCTTCACCGCCGAGACCGCCGCGCAGAAGGCTCGGCTTGCCGAAGACGCCTGGAACAGCCGCGATCCCGAACGGGTTTCGCTCGCCTATACGCAGGACAGCACCTGGCGCAACCGCGCCGAGTTCGTCTCGGGCAGAAATGAGATCGTCTCCTTCCTCACGCGCAAATGGGCTCGCGAGCTCGACTATCGCCTGATCAAGGAGGTCTGGACCTGGAACGACAACCGCATCGCGGTGCGCTTTGCCTATGAATGGCGCGACGACAGTGGCCACTGGTTCCGCTCCTACGGCAATGAGAATTGGGAATTCGACGCGGCCGGGCTGATGCGTAGGCGCGTCGCCAGCATCAACGACCTGCCGATCGCCGAGGGTGAGCGCAAATATCACTGGCCGCTCGGCCGCCGACCGGACGACCATCCCGGCCTGTCCGAACTCGGATTTTAGAATATGATCCCTAGAGCTGTGTCGCGGTTTTCGGCAAAGATCATGCTCAAGCGGAAAAACTAGCGCATGCGCAGGATCGCGTCCGATCGCGCCGATTTGCTCTCCATCATCGGCGAGGTTTTCCGCGAACACGGCTATGAAGGGGCGAGCCTGGCGCGGATCGGTGCGGCGACCGGCCTAGGCAAAGGCAGCCTTTACCACTTCTTCCCCGGCGGCAAGGAAGAGATGGCGGCGGCTGTCATTGCCCATATAGATGGCTGGTTCGAGGAGAATGTCTTCGTGCCGTTGCAGGACAGGGCCTACCCTCGCACGGGTATCGATCGGATGTTCGAAGCGACCGACAGCTATTTCCGCTCGGGACGCCGGGTGTGCCTGATCGGCGCCTTCGCGCTGGACGAATCCCGCGACCTCTTCGCCATTGCGATCAAAAGCTATTTCGGCCGCTGGGTGGCGCATCTTGCCGAAGCGCTGACCCGAAGCGGGCACAGCGCTGCCAGGGCGGACGAACTCGCCGAAGAAACGGTCGGCGCCATCCAGGGCGCGCTCACGCTGGCGCGCGCCTTCGACGACACCGCAGTGTTTTCGCGCGCGTTGCGACGGGCGCGGGCGGCGCTCGGCTAGAGTGCTACAAGGGCTCGAAGCGGAAAGCCGTCTCGGTTCGAAAAACCCGGCCGACGCCGGGCGAATCAAGATGCGCGCCGGCGACGTAGCAGTCGTTGTTGGCCGCAAGCGCCAGCATTTGCAACCGGCTTGCCCTCGCCTGCTGCTGGTCTGCGTCGAATTCCCACGTGATCTCGGGTCGAGCGAATTGAAGCGACGGCACATGTACGATGTCGCCCCAGATCAACAGTGTTTCGCCTGCGCTCACAACGCGAAAGCAAGTGTGGCCGGCTTCATGGCCAGCGGAGCCGATCGTATCGATGTCAGCGCTGACGCGCTGTCCAGCATCGAGAGGCTGGGCGCGATCGTGGAAGCATTCCAGCCTCGCCACGTCGCGAAACATGCCGAGCTCAGCGCGCGGGACAAGCAGGCGAGAGAGCTGCGGGAAGCCGTCGCCACCATCGGCAAGGATGAGCCCGTGTATATGGTCGAGATGGGTGTGGGTGAAAGCAACAGTCCGAATCCGGTCGGTGGCGATCTTCGCCTCGCGCAGCGCCTCGGGCAGGTGCCCCATTGTCGGGTGCCAGGCGTTCGAAGCCCCTGTGTCGATCAGCGTGATGTCGTCGCCGTCATCGATGGCGAAGGCGTTGACCGACAGCCTGAGCGCACCGTCGACGAGCGGTACATGCGAGGGCAGGTTGTCACCGAATGTCCGGTCTCCGGGCTGGCGCAGCCGCCTGATTGGCATGTCGACGTAACCGTCGCGCAGCGACGTGACCGTCATGGCTCCGACTCTATACGCCGTATGATGATACCCGGTCGAAACCCGTTCCAATCTAGATCATCTCCAGCCCGCGCTTGCGCGTCGGCGGTGGAAAGGCGCGGTCGAGTTCGGCGAGGTCTTCGGCCGTCAGCCTGATATCGTGCGCGGCGACATTCTGGCGGACGTGCTCCTGGCTGCTGGCCTTCGGGATGGCGATGACACCGGGCTGCGCCATCACCCAGGCAAGCGCGATCTGTGCTGCCGTGGCGTTGTGGCGGGCGGCGATGGTTTCCAGCCTAGAATTGCGCGCCAGCGCGCCCTGCTCGACCGGCGAATAGGCCATCAGCGGGATGCCGCGCTGCCGGCTCCACGGTACGAGATCGAATTCGGGGCCGCGCCGCGACAGATTGTAGAGTACCTGGTTGGTCTGGACATGATCGCCAGACGACAGACCGGTCAGTTCCTCCATTTCGTCGGTGTCGAAATTGCTGACGCCCCAGTGACGGATCTTGCCGGCCTTCTTCAACGCCTCGAAAGCGTCGACCGTTTCGCCTAGAGGCACACTGCCCGGCCAATGTAGGAGATAGAGATCGATGCGGTCGGTGCGCAGGCGCTTCAAGCTGTTTTCGCAGGCCCGCGCCACGCCGGTGCGCGAGGCATTGGACGGCAATACCTTGGAGACAAGAAAGAGTTCGTCGCGGCGCCCGGCAATGGCTTCCGCCACCACCTCCTCGGCGCCGCCGCTGGCATACATTTCAGCGGTGTCGATCAACGTCATGCCGAGGTCCAGCCCGAGCTTCAGGGCATTGACCTCCCCGGCGCGGCGGCGGAAATCCTCGCCCATCTTCCATGTGCCCTGTCCCAGCACCTGGACGGCCTCGCCCGAAGGCAGCGTGGTGGCTCTTATCGTCGATGGCATGTGGGCTCCTGGCGCCGTGTAATCGATGTGAATGGCATCACAACCACGGAGAGAAATCCAGAATGGATCTCTCCGGCATGGCCGTTGCTGCCTTACTTCGCCGGATGGGCGGCGAGCCAGGCCTGCATCTTGGCGATCTCGGCTTCCTGCGCGGCGATGACATCTTCGGCCAGCTTGCGGATTTCGGGATCCTTGCCATTGGCGAGTTCCACCTTGGCCATGTCGATCGCGCCCCGATGATGCGGGATCATGCCGCGCACGAAATCGACATCGGCATTGCCGGAATATTCGATCATCATGTCGGTGTGCATCTTGTCCATCGCCGCCTTGTAGCCGTCGGTCGAAGGACCTTGCGCGCCCATCGCGCCCATGTCGTGTTTCATCTCTTCGGATTGCGCCGGGACGCTTTCGAGGAAAACGGCAAGCAGCATTCCCGCCGCCATCATCAAAAGCACGATTTTCTTAGCCAAGGTCATCCATGATCTCCTGTTGATTGAAATTCGTATCTGGGGGCTTTGCTCAGAGTTTCAACGTCCGCAGCCGCAATGCGTTGGCGATCACCGAAACCGAAGACAGGCTCATGGCCGCCGCCGCCAGCATCGGCGACAAAAGCGTGCCGGTGAGCGGATATAGCACGCCGGCAGCAACCGGCACGCCAAGCACATTGTAGAGGAAGGCGAAAAACAGATTCTGGCGGATGTTGCGGATCGTCCCCTGCGCGAGCGTTCGCGCCCTGACGATGCCGTTGAGATCGCCCTTGACCAGCGTAATGCCGGCGCTCTCGACAGCGACATCGGCGCCGGTGCCCATGGCGATGCCGACATCGGCGCTGGCCAGGGCCGGCGCATCGTTGACGCCGTCGCCGGCCATGGCGATTCCGGCTTTCGCACGCAACTCCTCGACAAGGGCTGCCTTTTGTTCCGGCAGCAGGCCGGCGCGCACCTCGTCGATACCAAGGCTTTTGGCGATGGCGCGCGCCGTGCGCTCGTTGTCGCCGGTCGCCATGATGATCCGCAAGCCTCTGTCGTGCAGCGCCCTGATCGCCTCGGCTGTCGTTGCCTTGACCGGATCGGCGACCGCGACAATGCCGGCCAGTCTTTTGTCCACCGCAACGAACATCGCCGTCTTGCCCTCGGCCTGCAGCGCCTCAGCTTTCGCCGAAAGGGAAGCGGTGTCGATGCCGACATCGGCCATCATGGCGGCGTTGCCGAGCGAAACCTTCCTGCCAGACACCGTGCCGGATACGCCCTTGCCGGTGACGGCGTCGAAGCCGCCGGCCTCAACGAGCGTCAGGCCGCGTTCGCCGGCGCCGCCGACAATGGCCTCGGCCAGCGGATGCTCCGAGCCTTTTTCCAGGCCGGCGGCGAGCGCCAGCAATACATTCTCAGACAGGCCTTCGGCAGCGACGACATCGGTCAAGCGAGGCTTGCCTTCGGTCAAGGTGCCGGTCTTGTCGACGATCAACGTGTCGACCGAAGCGAAGCGCTCAAGCGCGGCCGCGTCCTTGATCAGCACGCCCGCGTGCGCCCCGCGCCCGGTGGCGGTCATGATCGACATCGGCGTCGCCAGGCCGAGCGCGCAGGGGCAGGCGATGATCAGCACCGAGACCGCCGAGACGATGGCAAAGATCAAGCTGGGTTCGGGACCGAGGATCGCCCAGGCGGCAAAGGCCGCGAGCGCGACCAGCACGACGGCCGGCACGAAGTAGAAGGAGACGCGATCGGCCAGACCTTGAATCGGCGCGCGCGAACGCTGCGCCTTTGCGACCAGCTCGACGATGCGCGAAAGCGTCGTTTCGGAGCCGACCTTTTCGGCGCGCATGATCAGCGAACCGTTCTTGTTGAGCGTGCCGCCGGTCAAGGCATCGCCTTTCGTTTTTTCGACCGGCAGCGGCTCGCCCGAGATCATCGATTCGTCGATGGAGGAACGGCCTTCCGTTACGATGCCGTCGACCGGCACGGCGTCGCCTGGACGGAGGCGCAGGTGGTCGCCGGTCTTGACCGCATCGAGCGGCACGTCGGTGTCGGAGCCGTCCTCCCCGATCAGCCGTGCCGTCTTCGGCGCCAGGTCGAGCAGCGCACGGATGGCCGAGCCGGTCTTTTCGCGCGCCCGCAATTCGAGCACCTGACCGAGGAATACCAGCGCGACGATGACGGAAGCTGCCTCGAAATAGACCGGGACGGTACCGCCATGGCCACGGAACTGATGCGGAAAGATGTCCGGAAACAGTGCGGCGACGACGCTGTAGAGGTAGGCCGCACCCACACCCAGCGAAATCAGCGTCCACATGTTGGGGCTGCGGTTGACCAGCGACTCCCAGCCGCGGTGGAAGAAGGGGAAGGCCGCCCACAGCACCACCGGGCTGGCCAGCGCCAATTCCAGCCAGACCATCGTTCGCCCGTCGACAAACGCCTGGAACGTCAGGCCGAGCATCGGCGCCATGGCAACGATCAGCAGCGGCAGGGACAGCACCGCGCTGACCCAGAACCGTCTGGTGAAGTCTACCAGTTCGGGGTTCGGGCCCTCATCGCCAGTGGGAACGCCCATCGGCTCAAGCGCCATGCCGCAGATCGGGCAGGAGCCGGGCTTGTCTCTTATCACTTCGGGGTGCATCGGGCAGGTGTATTGAGTGCCTTTCGGCACTGGCGACGGCGTCGGCCTATCGCCGAGATAGTTTTGCGGCTCGGCCTCGAACTTCGCCCGGCAGCCGGCCGAGCAGAAATAGAAACCCTGGCCTTCGTGGCGGAAAAAATGCCTGGCGGTAGCGCGGTCGACACTCATGCCACAGACGGGGTCGGTGGCGGTCAGGTATTTTTCGGGCCCGGCGACGAATTTCGTACGGCAACCCTCGCTGCAGAAGTGAAAGAGACGGCCGCCATGCTCGGCCGTCGGCTTGCCCGCGGCCGGATCGACGCTCATGCCGCACACCGGATCGCGCACCACGGCTTCGGCGGCCGGCTCAGCAGCCTTTGCCGCACAACAGCTGCCATCGGCCGCGTGGTGGTGATGCTCGGAATGCGCCATCGAAAAATGCCTTATATCTGTCTGGGTGAGGAGGTAGTGCTTCCAGTAACTGGAAGGTCAAGGGGCGATTTCGACTTTTCGATCATGGCCGTCATCGCGCACATCAAAGGGAAAATCGCTTACGCGACTTTGTTCCCATGCTATGGACGCGCGTCCCACTGCATCGATCCCACCCAAATGAAATGCCTGATTATAAATCTCGATCGGTCCCGCGATCGCCTCGCCCATGTAACGGCGGAGTTCGCGCGCATCGGCACCGCCTTCGAGCGGGTCGCCGCCATCGATGCGCGAGATCGGCCGGATCTGGCCGAAATGCCGCAGGGCAAGAAGCATTTGCGTCTGGCCGACGCCGAGATTGCATGCCTGCTCAGCCACCAACAGTGTTGGTCGATGATCGCGACAGGTGAGGATGCTTACGCGGCGATTTTCGAGGACGATGTCGTTTTCCCGGACAAAGCCGGTGCTTTGCTTGCCGATGCGGGCTGGATTCCCGCCGATGCGGACATCGTCAAGCTTGAAACGTTCTTCAACCGGACCGTCATTTCACGCAGGCAAGTCGCCTGCGGCCACGGTTTTTCTGCGAGCAGACTGCACGGGCTCCATATCGGTACGGCGGGATACATCCTGTCCAGACAGGCCGCGCGGGACCTTCTTGCGGCAACGAATGAGATCAGCATTCCCGTCGATCACCTCATCTTCAATCCGCGTTTTGCGACCTCGTCCGACAAGGTCATTTACCAACTCGTCCCAGCATTGTGCCTGCAGGCACAATTCCTCGGCGACAGTCCGGTGAGATTGCCAAGCCTGCTCAAGCAGGAGCGAACAGAGGAATGGGTGGCAAGCGGGATAGGTAAACGGCGCCCCAGGCCAATCACCGCCAAGGTAAGGATCGAGACCAGGCGGTTGACGCGGCAGATCGCCGATCTCTTCCGGCTCCGGCGCGAGATGATCATCCCTTTCTGGTATCGCGGCCGACGCGTCCGTCCGCCCCATACACAGCGCCGTGAAAACGCGCTATAGACGCCGCGCAAAGGCGAGGCCCACCGGCAATCCATGGCAAAAATCTCCCTCAAGCTCGACGCGCTGATCGACAGCGAGGCTTTGCGCCGCGACATGACGGCGCTGATCTCGGCGGCCAGCGGCATCGAGCCCGGCGCGCGCGTCGGTGCGCTCCGGCTGCTGAAGGATCGGCTGACCGAGGGCCGCAAGGTTGCCGAGCGCATGCTGATGGACGATGGCAGCGGCACGGCCTGCGCCGCCCGGCTGTCGCATCTGATGGACGAGATCATCCGCGCCCTCTACGAGTTCGCCGCGACCCACGTCTACCGGGTGAAAAGCCCCTCGACCGCAGAGCGCATGGCGGTCGTTGCCGTCGGCGGCTATGGCCGCGGCACGCTGGCGCCGGGCTCCGACATCGACCTGTTGTTCCTGCTGCCCTACAAGCAGACGCCGTGGGGCGAACAGATCGTCGAATATATGCTCTATATGCTGTGGGACCTCGGGTTGAAGGTTGGCCACGCCACCCGCAACATCGACGAGTGTCTCAGGCTGTCGCGCAGCGATATCACCATCCGCACCACGATCCTGGAAGCGCGGTTCCTGTGGGGCGAACAGAAGCTCTTCGACGAATTGCTCACCCGCTTCGACCATGAAGTGGTGCGCACCACCGGACCGGAATATGTGCAGGCCAAGCTCGCCGAACGCGACGATCGCCATGCCAAGGCCGGCGAAAGCCGCTATCTGGTCGAGCCCAACGTCAAGGACGGCAAGGGCGGCCTGCGCGATTTGCAGACGCTGTTCTGGATCGCCAAATACTTCTATCGCGTGCGCACCGGCGAGGAATTGGTCGAGAAAGGTGTCTTCACCGAGGCCGAGTACCGCGAATTCCAGAAGGCCGAAGACTTCCTGTGGGCGGTGCGCTGCCACATGCATTTCCTCACCGGCAAGCCAGAGGAACGGCTGCATTTCGATATCCAGCGCGAGATCGCCGAACGGCTGGGCTACACCACCCATCCCGGTCTGTCGGCTGTCGAGCGCTTCATGAAGCATTACTTCCTCGTCGCCAAGGATGTCGGCGACCTCACCCGCATCTTCTGCGCCGCGCTCGAGGAAGAGCAGGCCAAGCATGTGCCCGGCTTCAACCGCATCTTCCTCACGTTCCAGCGCCGCAAGCGCAAGCTGGCCGGCACGTCGGATTTCATTGTCGACAATCACCGCATCAACGTCGCCGACGATAGCGTGTTCGAGCGCGACCCGGTCAATCTGCTCAGGCTGTTCTGGTTCGCCGACAAGCACGGGCTGGAGTTCCACCCCGATGCGCTGAAGCTGCTCACCCGCTCGCTCGGTCTGGTCAACAAGTCGCTGCGGCGCGACGAGGAGGCCAACCGGCTGTTCCTCGACATCCTGACCTCGGACCGCAATGCCGAGCTTAATTTGCGGCGCATGAACGAGGCCGGCCTGCTCGGCAGGC
Organism: Mesorhizobium sp. P160219; assembly: GCF_057786095.1. NCBI lineage: Bacteria > Pseudomonadati > Pseudomonadota > Alphaproteobacteria > Hyphomicrobiales > Phyllobacteriaceae > Mesorhizobium > Mesorhizobium sp. P160219. The sequence continues at coordinate 1,408,542 of NZ_JBYNWG010000001.1, read as the reverse complement.
TGATCCCCGATTTCGGCAGAATAGTCGCCATGATGCAGTTCTCGATGTACCACCACTATACGGTGGACGAGCACCTGATCCGCTGCATCGGCGTCTTGGCCGAGATCGAGCGCGGCGACGGCGAAAAGGTGCATCCGCTCTCGCACACGCTGATGCCGGGGCTAGAGAAGAGCCGCGAGGCGCTCTATGTCGCGGTGCTGCTGCACGACATCGCCAAGGGCCGGCCGGAGGATCACTCAGAGGCCGGCGCCCGGATCGCACGCCGCATCTGCCCGCATATGGGGCTGTCGGCCGCCGACACCGAGACCGTCGCCTGGCTGGTCGAGAACCATCTGGTGATGTCGATGACGGCGCAGACGCGCGACCTCAACGACCGCAAGACGATCGAGGATTTCGCCTCGATCGTGCAATCGGTCGAACGGCTGAAAATGCTGTTGATCCTGACCGTCTGCGACATCAGGGGTGTCGGGCCGGGCGTGTGGAACGGCTGGAAGGGCCAGCTCCTGCGCACGCTCTACTACGAGACCGAACTGCTTTTGACCGGCGGCTTCTCGGAAGTGTCGCGCGCCAAGCGGACGGCGGCGGCGCGCGAGCGGCTGGCCGAGGCGCTGGCCGATTGGCCGGACAAGGCCCGCAAGCGCTATGTCGGCCTGCATTACGAGAACTATCTGCTGACGGTCGACCTCCCCGATCAGCTGCGTCATGCCGAATTCATCCGCGAAGCCGACGCGGCAGGCAAGAAGCTCGCCACCGTGGTCAGGACGCACCAATTCGAGGCGGTGACCGAGATCACCGTGCTGGCGCAGGATCATCCGCGCCTGCTTTCGGTTATTGCCGGCGCCTGTGCCGGCGCCGGCGGCAACATCGTCGACGCGCAGATATTCACCACGTCCGACGGCCGCGCGCTGGACATCATCCTGATCTCACGGGAATTCGACCGCGACGAGGATGAGCGCCGTCGCGCCGAGCGCGTCGGCCGGCTGATCGAGGACGTGCTGTCGGGCAAGAGCTGGTTGCCGGAGATGATCGAGAAGCGCACCCGGCCGCGGCGCGGCGCCAACGTGTTCAAGATTCCGCCGCGCGCCGAAATCCGCAACACGCTGTCGAACCGGTTTTCGGTGATCGAGGTCGAGGGACTGGACCGGCCTGGGCTGTTGTCGGAAATCACCAGTGCGTTGTCCGATCTCTCGCTCGACATCGCCTCGGCCCACATCACCACCTTCGGCGAGAAGGTGATCGACACTTTCTATGTCACCGACCTGACGGGGCAGAAGATCGACAATCCGGCGCGCACCGCCGCCATCCACACAAGGCTGATCGCGGCACTTGAAGGCGTTGTCCCGGAGCGCGGCGGCAAGGCCAAGGCGGCGGCCGAGTGACCATCACTTTGTCCCAATCACCCCCTTTGTCCCAATCGTCCCCTTTGTCCCAATCATCCAGGCAATCTCCCCGCGCATGAGCCTCGTCAAGAAATTCGCCACGGTTGCGTCCGGCACGCTGATGAGCCGCGCCCTTGGCTTTGGCCGCGAAATGCTGATGGCGGCCGCACTCGGCACCGGGCCGGTGGCGGACGCCTTCAACGCCGCCTTCCAGTTTCCCAACACGTTTCGCCGGCTGTTTGCCGAAGGCGCCTTCAACGCCGCTTTCGTGCCGCTGTTTGCCAAGGAGATCGAGATTCACGGCACCGAGGGCGCCAAGCGCTTTTCGGAGGAAGTGTTCGGCGTCCTGTTCACCGCACTTCTGGCGCTGACCATCGTCATGGAATTGGCGATGCCGCTGATCGTGCGCTATCTCGTGGCGCCGGGCTTTGCCGACACGCCGGGCAAATTCGAGACGACCGTCCTGCTGGCGACGATCATGTTCCCGTATCTCATCTGCATGTCGCTCGCAGCCATGATGGCCGGCATGCTGAATTCGCTGCGCCGCTATTTCGCGGCTGCCGTGGCGCCCGCATTCCTCAACATCATCCTGATTAGCGTGCTCGGCTACGCCTGGTACCACGGCATGGATGCCCGTGAGGTTGGTTTCAGCCTGTCCTGGGGCGTGCTGGCGGCGGGGCTGGTACAGCTCGCCATTGTCTGGGTGGCTGTGCGCAATGCCGGCATCGCCATCGGTTTTCGCCGGCCGAAGATGACGCCCAACGTCAAGCGCCTGCTGATCCTGGCGCTGCCGGCGGCGATCACCGGCGGCATCACCCAGATCAACCAGCTGATCGGCACGGCGATCGCGTCGGCGCAGGACAGCGCCGTGTCGTCGCTTGCTTACGCCGACCGCATCTACCAGCTGCCGCTCGGCGTCGTCGGCGTCGCGGTGGCCATCGTGCTGTTGCCGGAGCTGTCGCGGGCGCTGAAATCGGGCAATCTGGTCGAGGCAGCCAATCTGCAGAACCGCTCGGTCGAGTTCACCCTGTTCATGACCTTGCCGGCGGCGGCGGCCCTTTGGGTAATGGCGGAGCCGATCGTGCGGCTGGTCTATGAGCGCGGCGCCTTCGCCGCCAACGGCTCGACGCCGACCGTGGCCGCGATCCTGGCGATTTTCGGCCTCGGCCTGCCGGCCTTCGTGCTGATCAAGGCCTTCACTCCCGGCTATTTCGCCCGCGAGGACACGCGCACGCCGATGATGTTCGCCGCCATCTCGGTCGGCGTGAACGTGATCACCGCGCTGACGCTGTTCCCGAAAATGGGCGCGCCCGGCATTGCGGTGGCCTCGGCCGTCGCCGGCTGGGTCAACGCGGTGATGCTGCTTGCGGTGCTGATCCGACGTGGCCATTGGGGCCGCGACGTGCCATTGCTGAAGCGCATTCCGCGCCTGGTGCTGTCGGCTGCGGTGATGGCGGTGGCGCTCTATTTCGCCGAGCACTGGCTGGCCGTCAGGCTCGGCCCCGGCTCGCCACTGGTGATCAAGGCAACGACGCTGCTGGCGCTGGTAGCCGGCGGCGCTCTGCTCTACTTCATCACGGCCTTTGCCACCGGCGGCGCCGATTTCGGCATGATCCGGCGCAATGTGAAACGCGGCTCGGGCAAGGCAGCGGCGCCAGCGCCAAACGCCGATCTGGACGAATAGTCCGGGCGAGCTAACAGCAACACCGGTCTTGATCCTCTCCGCCCCTTCGTCCATAAGCGCGCCGTCGCAAGACTTTCGCCGCGCGTGGTTTCCAGCCGCGTGATTGGCTCCGAAAAGTCTGCAACTTTTCGGAATCACGCTTATACGGCCCTCCACAAGCCATGAGGACATCATGACCGCCTTCAAACAGCTCGTCTTTTCCGGGGTACAGCCGACCGGCAATCTGCATCTCGGCAACTATCTCGGCGCCATCAAGAAATTCGTCGCCCTGCAGGACACGTCAGACTGCATCTATTGCGTCGTCGACCTGCATTCGCTGACGGCACAGCTCGTCCATGACGACCTCGCCGACCAGACCCGCTCGATCACCGCGGCCTTCCTTGCCTCCGGCATCGACCCGAAGAAGCACATCGTCTTCAACCAGTCGCGGGTGATGCAGCATGCCGAGCTTGCCTGGATCTTCAACTGCGTGGCGCGCATCGGCTGGATGAACAAGATGACGCAGTTCAAGGACAAGGCCGGCAAGGACCGCGAAAATGCCTCGCTGGGCCTGCTAGCCTATCCCTCACTGATGGCGGCCGACATCCTGCTCTACCGCGCCACCCATGTGCCGGTGGGCGAGGATCAAAAGCAACATCTGGAGCTGACCCGCGACATCGCGCAAAAGTTCAACAATGACTTTTCGAGCCGCATCGCCAGCCTTGGCGTCGGCGTCGAGATGCAGGTCGGCGAGGAGACGGTAAACGGGTTCTTCCCGATAACCGAACCGGTGATCGGCGGGCCGGCGGCGCGCATCATGAGCCTGCGCGACGGTTCGAAGAAAATGTCGAAGTCGGACCCGTCCGACCTGTCGCGTATCAATTTGACCGACGATGCCGACACCATCTCGAAGAAGATCCGCAAGGCCAAGACCGACCCGGAAGCGTTGCCAAGCGAAGTCGACGGCCTGGAAAGCCGCCCGGAAGCGGAAAACCTGGTCGGCATCTATGCCGGGCTGGCCGAGATGTCGAAGGCGGACGTGCTGAAGGAGTTCGGCGGCCAGCAGTTTTCCGTGTTCAAGCCGGCGCTTGCCGACCTTGCCGTGGAAAAACTGGCGCCGATCGCCGGCGAGATGCGCCGCATCGAAGGCGACCGCGCCCATGTCGACGCGGTGCTGAGAGACGGCGGCGAACGCGCCGGCGCGCTGGCTGAGACCACGATGAAGACGGTACGCGACATTATAGGCCTGTTGCAGGGCTGATCCTACCGTCAGTGCACCGCACCATTCTGGCCCAAGGCCGGCGGCTTGCCGCCGGTCTGTCGCGGTGGCAGATTGCGGCCGAAAACATCGAGTAGATAGACATGGTCTCCAAACGCCTCAGTCGCGAAGCCGGCCATCGCAGGAAATTCCTGACGATCATCGACGACACGCCGGAGTGCGAGCGCGCCGTCGCGTACGCCTCCAAGCGGGCGCAGAGCACCAGCGGCACGCTGGTGCTGCTCTACATCATCACACCGGACGACTTTCAGCACTGGCTGGGCGTCGAGAAGATCATGCGCGAGGAAGCCAACGCCACGGCGCGCGCGGCACTCGACGGCTACGCCAACAAGGTGCGCCAGAAGCTCGGCATCGAGCCCGAGATGGTGGTGCGCGAAGGCAAGCCGACCGAGGAGATCCACAAGCTGATCGAGGAAGACCAGGACATCGCCATCCTGGTGCTGGCGGCAGGTGCCGGCAAGGAAGGACCCGGGCCGCTGGTCGGGGCTGTTGCCGGCAAGGGCGCCGCCTTCCCTATTCCCGTCACAGTGGTGCCGCAGAACCTTTCCGACGAGGAGATCGATAGCCTCGCATAGAGAGTGATGCCGGAAAGTGTGAAGCGGTTCGGATAACATCACGATCCTGGATTTATAGCCCGCGGGGGATTCATCCCCAGCCAGTAAAAACATTCCGCCAGCCAGCCATTTTGAGCGATGCGTTTCGCTTGAATGTCCAGCAGATTGAGCCTATTTAGAACTATTCCAAACTAGCTGCCCGACTGGGGCACGGAGACGGCCATGTTCATCCAGACCGAATCGACGCCGAACCCGGCAACGCTGAAGTTCCTGCCCGGCAAGGAAGTGCTTGTCGAAGGCACCGCCGATTTCCGCGACGCCGACAGTGCAGCCAGCGCCTCGCCGCTGGCCGGCCGCCTGTTCGAGATCCCCGGCGTGACCGGCGTCTTCTTCGGCTATGACTTCATCACCGTGACCAAGGACGGCCCGGACTGGCAGCACCTGAAGCCGGCCATCCTCGGCGCCATCATGGAGCATTTCATGTCGGGCGCGCCCGTCATGGTCAACGCCGGCCCCGCTGCCGAGACCAGCCAGACCGGCGAATTCTACGACAAGGCCGATGAGCAACTGGTCATCACCATCAAGGAATTGCTCGACACCAGGGTGCGCCCGGCGGTTGCCCAGGATGGCGGCGACATCACCTTCCGCGGCTTCGAGAACGGCACCGTGTTCCTGCACATGAAGGGCGCCTGCGCCGGCTGCCCGTCCTCGACGGCGACGCTGAAGCACGGCATCCAGAACCTGCTCCGCCACTTCGTGCCGGAAGTACAGCAGGTCGAGCAGGTCTCCTAAGACCCCTTCACGCATTCGAGCGAGCAACAAAAAACCGGGCCAGATTGCCCGGTTTTCTGTTTTGGACGTCCGTTGTTGCCTAGACGGTCCGCGTACGAAGGGTAACGCCTATCTTGACCTTGATCTTCCCGAAAACCGGTTCCACTTTTCGCTTTCGTGGACCTCGGTTCCGGATCAAGGTCCTACATCACGATGACCTTGGCACCGACCGAAGTGCGGTCGTAGAGGTCGATGATGTCCTGGTTCATCAGCCGGATGCAGCCTGACGACATCGCTTTGCCGATCGAATTCCATTCCGGACTGCCGTGCAGGCGGTAGCCCATGTCGCCGCCCTTGTTGAACAGATACATGGCGCGCGCGCCGAGCGGGTTCTTCAAGCCCGGCTCCATGCCGCTCGCGAACTTCGCTAGCTCCGGCTGGCGCTGGATCATCTGCCGCGGCGGCGTCCAGGTCGGCCATTCGCGCTTCAGCGCGATATGGGCGGTGCCGTGCCATTCAAAGCCTTCGCGGCCGACGCCGATGCCGTAGCGGATCGCCCGGCCGTCGCCTTCGACGAAGTAGAGAAACTTGTTCTGAGTATCGACGACGATGGTGCCCGGCTTTTCCGAGGTGTCGTAGTTTACCTCTTGCCGGTGGTACTTCAGTGGCACCCTCTCGATCGGGATGCGCGGCAGTTGGTAGCCTGCATCGTTCACCGAACCGTAGTTGTTGGTGAACAGCTGCGAGCCGACCGTGCTGCAACCCGAGATCGCGGCCGACAACGCAAGTGCGGCGACGATTGCAAATGACTTCATGCGCATGAAATGGTCCGATGCCCCACCAAGATGTCGCGACACGTTACGGCCGCTTTTCCTGAAATCATTCATGCTGGCATTTGCTTTGCTTGCCAAGCGCGCGATGCCTATATGCAGGAGCTTACGTGCCGGTAAGCCGGCAACTATGGCATTTCGGCAACAGGACTCACGGGATTGTGAAGGAAAAACAATGGTCGGTCCTGTCGGATAGCCTAGAATCAGGGAACCACATCGAGGAATAACAATGAATGTAGGCGATGCCGCGGCGCGGTCCGGCCTGCCGGCCAAGACCATCCGCTACTATGAAGAGATCGGCCTGATCGCCCCGGAGCGCGCCGGCAATGGCTATCGCGATTATTCCAGCGACGACATCCATCGGCTAGCCTTCCTGCGCCGCGCTCGCAACCTCGGCTTTTCAATCGACGATTGCCGGCAGCTGATGGCGCTCTACCGGGACCGCAGCCGCGCCAGCCACGATGTGCGCGAGATTGCCGCCGCCCATGTGAGCGCCATCGAGGAAAAGGTGCGCGAGCTGCAGTCGATGCGCACGACCTTGCAGACGCTGATCCAGGCCTGCCATGGTGACGACCGGCCGGATTGCCCGATTTTGGATGACATTGCGGGGGCTGCGCAGGCCGCAGACAGGCGGGCCACGGTTTGAAGCACGGGCGCCGGGATAGACTGGGCGCCGGACGCGCAAGAAAAACCTCCAAAGGTCTATATCTCATTTGGCTAAAATTACGGAACGTCCAATGGACAAGAACGGAACCAAAGCGGTTACATCAGACCTTTGCGCTCACGACGTAAGACTTTAGTCCGGCCGATTTATAGCTAAGAACGGAAGTCGATCGGCACGACATAGGGCCGCTGCGGATCAATACCAGACTGCACCCAGACTAATATGGTGCGATCGCGGAAGACGCTCGGACCAAGCCGTCACCCAGGTTTGTCAACCGAATAATCGTCTGATGAGGCGCGCGGATGCTGGGGTCAAAATCCGAAAGCGACCGCCACCTTCGGACCGAACGAGTAAGAAGCAGACCTAGCTTGAGGTAGGTTCAAACTCTTCTCTGACTTCCTTCCAGAGCAAAAACTTGAATGGCCACGCTCTGAGATAGGGGATCAGCTTCTCTCGCGGCAGAGCCGCAAAAAGAAGGGTGGTCAGAACTGAAAACATACAGGACAGAAACGCCACAAAAGCTATCGGCATCATCAATACCGCAGTGAAGCCACCGACAATATGCGGCCAAGTACCCTTCTCAGCTACGATTCCCGCGCTAGCAATCAGGCCAATCCCCAGCAAGATTAGGCCTATCGTGCCCAACGATACGAGCAGCGCGGTGAGTGCGGTTCTACGCTTCATATGCTTTGCCTCCCGGTAGCTTATCTCAAGCATAGCGGGGATCAATCCGCAGGGCGCGTTGTAAAGTATATAGTCGCCCTGCGAAAGGCGATTGTATGGTTGACAAACCCATTTGCTCACGACCTTGGCCCTGCTAGTCTCGCGCTTGGGTTTGGGGGTCAAGACATGAATGCCGTTGAGTTTATCGACAAGGTTCTAACGCCGCTCGGTGGCGGGCTTGGCGTCCTGCTGGCATGCCGGTTTTCACCGCAACTTCGTGCGCAGGTCAGGCCTGGTCTGGAATTAGTGATGGCAGTTATTGTCGTGCTGATCCTGGGAGCCATCAAATGGCTCTAGGAGCTACCCAGCCGTAGGGAAGTTACCAATTTCGGAACCAAATTCCGCCTAACGCTTACGAGTCGTCGTTTCGTATACGGCTTGGTCATTTACAAGGTTTCGTATGCATCCGCCCTGATAGCCGCCAGTCGGAACGCGCTATGCTGGTGCGGCGTGGCGTGCAACGGCTGTTGCGGGACATGGGCCCTCTGCATAACTGGCCCACGCTTGCCGCGGCGATAACAGGCCCTGACTGCCTCGATTTTTGATGATATGGCGGGCTTAGGCCGGGCGAAGACAAGGCCGCTTCGGGCAGTGACATAAGCGGCCGGACCTCGCTCATCCGAGACTTCAGGACCTTTTCGGCCATCCCGCTTCTCACAAACGCGGAGATGACACCGATCAGAGATTCGATCCAACGCAGTATTGTCCGCAGTACTTCCCGTAGCGCCTGGCCCATGACGTGACATGCCTCTCGGATCATCAACCGTAGCAGGATTATATTCCTATCTGGCGGAATTTGTCAATCGGATCTTGCCCAACATGGGTTCAAACCGTGAACAAAATCTGGCATGGTGGGTGCCATGCCGATCATTTCGCCGATTCCCCTCAATCCCCTCATCGACGGCCGCCAGTCCGAACGCGCCATGCTGGTGCGGCGCGGCGTGCAGAGGCTGTTGATGCAAATGGGCATGCATGTGCTGCCCGAACTGTCGCTGGCCACCGGGCGGCGCGCCGACCTTGTGGCGCTGACCCGGCAGGGCGATATCTGGATCATCGAGGTCAAATCCTCGATCGAGGATTTCCGCGTCGACCGCAAATGGCCTGACTACCGGCTGCACTCCGACCGCTTCTTCTTCGCCACCCATCCGGGCGCGCCATCGGAGATCTTCCCCGAGGAATGCGGCTTCATCCTCTCCGACGGCTACGGCGCCGAGATTCTGCGCGATGCGCCCGAGCACCGGATGGCGGCGGCAACGCGCAAGGCGCTGATGCTGCGCATCGCACGGGCGGGTGCGGCGCGGCTGCTGGCGGCGGAACTGGCGGGTGTGGCGGTGCCGGCGCTGGCGGGAGAGAGCGAGTAGACGAAGCTCAAGTTCCTCGCCCCGCTTTGCGGGGGCGAGGAACCCAAGAACACCTACTCCACCACCTCCTCCACCCCTGCCGCCGGCGCCATCAGGAGCACGGCGGCACCCAGCAGCGCTGCAACGAAGGACCCCGCCAGGATGCCGACCTTGACGGCGTCCTGCAGCGCCATGTCGTTGGCGAAGGCGAGCAGGCCGATGAACAGGCTCATGGTGAAGCCGATGCCGCAGAGCAGCGAAATGCCGATCATGTGCAGCCAGCCGGCATTGACCGGCAGGTCGGCGAAGCCGAGCCGGATGGCAAGCGCGGACGAGCCGAAGACGCCGACCAGCTTCCCCAGCACCAGGCCAGCGGCAACGCCGAGCGTCAGCGGCTCGACCAGGGCAGAGGCGCTGAGGCCGGCCAGCGACACGCCGGCATTGGCAAAGCCGAAGATCGGGATGACGAAGAAGGGCACGATCTTGTGCAGGCCGTGTTCAAGCCGGTGCAACGGCGAATGGTCGAGATCGTGGCCGCTGCCGTCAGAGATTTTCAGCGGAATGGTGAGCGCCAGCGCGACGCCGGCCAGCGTGGCATGCACGCCCGATTTCAGCACCAGCACCCACAGCACGGCGCCCAGAACGAGATAGGGCGTCAGCGTCGTCACCCGCATGCGGTTGAGCACGATGAGCACCGCGATGACGGCGAAGGCCGCACCGAGATAGGCCAACGACAGGGCGCTTGTGTAGAAGATGGCGATGATGATGACGGCGCCGAGATCGTCGATGATGGCGAGCGCGGTAAGGAAGATTTTCAGCGAGGCCGGCACGCGGCTGCCGAGCAGCGACAGCACGCCGAGCGCAAAGGCGATGTCGGTGGCGGTCGGGATCGCCCAGCCGGAGAGCGCGGCGGCGTTGTTGCGGTTGATGGCGACATAGACCAGTGCGGGAACCAGCATGCCGCCGGCGGCGGCGACGCCTGGCAGCACGCGGCGCGGCCAGGTCGAGAGCTGGCCGTCGAGCATCTCGCGCTTGATCTCGAGGCCGACCAGCAGGAAGAACACCGCCATCAGCCCATCGTTGATCCAGTGCGACACGCTGAGCGGGCCGAGATAGGCGTGGAGAGCGGCGAAATAGGTTTCGGCCAATGGTGAATTGGCGACGATCAGCGCAAGGGCTGCCGCAATCATCAGGATGATGCCCCCCGCCGCCTCGCCGTCGAGGAATTCGCGAAGGATGGATTTCGGCTGCTTGTCGCGCATCTGTGCTCCGTTGCCGGGTTTTCCGGCGGCGTTATTGCCGATGATGGGCAAAGGTCGATGGCACGGCAAGCGCAACTGTTTGGCGCCGCCCCAACCAATCCGCTTGGCGCTGCGGCGGACGCATAGGGGGAGAGAAGTGTCACCTATGTATCCGGTTCAAAGTGTTACCCATCTATCGGCTGGACAGCAGCTTCAGCCTCGCCGTCGTCTCCTGCAACGCCGGCGATTGGCGAAGCCGGCGATGAGAGCGCCCCTCTCCCCCGTCTCTATACGGGGAGAGGACGCCGGCAGGCAGGTGAGGGGCAGCGCTGAGGTCGGCAATTGGCGGCCGGCGCCGCCGGCGTGAACCTCAGCGTGGTGCGCGCTTGGCGAGTATCCGCTGCAGCGTGCGGCGATGCATGTTGAGCCGGCGCGCGGTTTCCGACACGTTGCGGTCGCACATTTCGTAGACGCGCTGGATGTGTTCCCAGCGCACGCGGTCGGCCGACATCGGATTTTCCGGGGGGGCGGCGCGCTCGCCGGCGGTGCGGGTGAGCGCTGCAAACACGTCGTCGGCGTCAGCCGGCTTCGACAGATAGTCGATGGCGCCGAGCTTCACCGCGGTCACCGCGGTGGCGATGTTGCCGTAGCCGGTGAGGATGACGGTGCGGGCATCGTCGCGCTTCTCGCGGATGGCGGCGACGACGTCGAGGCCGTTGCCGTCGCCAAGCCGCATGTCGACCACCGCATAGGCTGGCGGGTGGGCGCGCGCCTTGGCCACTGCCTCCTCGACGCTCTCGGCCGTCTCGACCACGAAACCCCTGGTTTCCATGGCGCGGGCCAGCCGCGTCAGGAACGGCTTGTCGTCGTCGACGATGAGCAGCGAGGTGTCCTCGCCTTCGACCATTGCGCCAATTGCTTCTTCGCCAGTCATTATCTTAAAAAATCCTGCTGCCTTAATTTTACGCAGATATAGTTCCTGAACGCCATTGTCCAATTTTGCCGCCTCCGCCAAGGCTTTTACGCGGTGTCGAACATCGAGATCCCCACCGATTCCGGGTTGAGGAAGACCGTGCGCGGCCACGATATCTGCACGATCGCGCCTTCGCCCAGTCCGCTCGAATTGCGGAAATCGAGCGTGGCGCCGGAGCGTTCGAGCAAGGTCTTGGCGATGAACAGCCCGAGACCCAGGCCACCGCCAGCTTCGTTGCCCTGGCGCGTCGACATATAGGGCTCGCCGATGCGGTCGATGATTTCGGGCGGAAAGCCCGGCCCGTCGTCGATGATCGAGAAGGTGACGTCGAGCTCGTCCCAGCTCCAGCGCACGGTGACGGTCTTGCGGGCGAAGTCGACGGCGTTCTCGACCAGATTGCCGAGGCCGTAGATGACGCCGGGGTTGCGTCGTCCCACCGGTTCGGGGCCGACGCGCTCGCCCGGCCGAAGCTTGATCGAGATGCCAAAATCGCGGTGCGGCGCGGTCACCTCCTCGACCAGCGAGGTCAGCGGCAGACGCGACAGATGCGCCTCGCCCTCGGAGGACAGGCTGGTCAGCCGCTTCAGGATCTCGCGGCAGCGCTCGCTCTGCGACCGCAGAAGTTTGACGTCCTCACCGTATTTTGGGTCGTCGCCAAGTGCCTTTTCCATCTCCTTGGAGACAAGGGCGATGGTGGCGAGCGGCGTGCCGAGTTCGTGCGCGGCGGCGGCGGCAAGCCCATCCAGAGCCGACAGATGCTGCTCGCGCTGCAACACCAGTTCGGTGGCGGCAAGCGCATTGGCGAGCAGGCGGGCTTCCTCGGCAACGCGGAAGGCATAGATGGCAGTGAAGGCGATCGAGGAAAACACCGCCATCCATATGCCGGCGACATAGATGAATGGCATGGGCAGAGGCGCGCCCTCATACCATGGCAGCGGCTGGTGGAAGAAGACCAGCAACGTGGCCGCCGCCATGACCAGCGCGCCGAGCACCGCAGTCAGCCGCAGCGGCAGCGACGCCGCCGAGATGACGACGGGCACGGTCATCAGCACCGAGAAAGGGTTGGTGAGGCCGCCGGTCAAATAGAGCAGGCCGGCAAGCTGCAGGCTGTCGAAGGTCAGGATGAAAAAGGCTGAGAACGGGGTCAGCCGGTGCGCTGCCGGATAGCGGAAGGTCAGCACCAGGTTGAGCCAGGCCGAACAGGCGACCAGCGCGAAGCAGAGGCTGACCGGCAGCGGGAATTTGAGCCCATAGGCGACGACCAGCACCGTCAGGCTCTGGCCGACGATGGCCAGCCAGCGCAGCCGGATCAGCGTGTTGAGGCGCAGCCGCTGGCTTTGCTGGAAGTCTGGCGCGTGCAGGATGTTGATCATAGCCAAGGATTATAGCCGGGAAAGGACGAGCGCTAGGTCCCTCGCGGTTTGGCGCGGGCGGTGGCTGCAGCGAGCAGCGGATTTTCGGGCCAGACATGGCGGGGATAGCGGCCGCGCATGTCGGTGCGCACATCGGCCCAGGAGCCGCGCCAGAAGCCGGGCAGGTCGCGCGTCGTCTGGATCGGCCGGTGCGCCGGCGACAACAGCTCGAGCGTCAGCGGCACGGTGCCGTTGGCGATTGCCGGATGGCGGTCAAGGCCGAACAGTTCCTGCACGCGGATGGCCAGCACCGGCCATTCGCCGTCATAGCGGATCGGCACATGGCTGCCGGAGGGCGCGTCGAAATGGGTCGGCGCCAGTGTGCCGACCTTGCGCTGCAATTCGTGCGGCACCAGCGCCATCAGGCCTGACGACAGCACGCCGGGATCGATCGCGGCGAAGGATGCCTTGCCCGAAAGGAACGGCAGCAGCCAGTCGTCGAGGCCTTCGAGCAGGGCGGGTTCCGAAACATCGGGCCAAGGCGCGCCGAGGCCGCGATGCAGCCAGCCGAGCCGTTGGCGCAGCGTCTCGCCGTCCTTGCCCCATTCCAGCAGCGACAGGCCGTGCTCGCGCAAGGCATCTGTTATGGCGCGGTCGGCGTCTGTTCCAGTTGGTGCGGGCAGCATGCGCTCCGACAAAGTGATGGCGCCGAGCCTGGCGGTCTCGCGCACGCGCACCGCGCGCCGCTCGCGGTCGAAACTCGTCTCGCGGCGAATCTCGATCCTGTCGGCGAGAGCGGCACGGATGTCGGTCTCGTGGACCGAGGCCGCGGCGGTTATACGGGCGTTTTGCGCCTTGCCCAGCAGGTCGGCGACGACCAGCCAGGTCTCACCGGCCAGCGGATCGGCGGCGTCGAGCATGGCGCCGGAGCCGTTGGCGAGCACGAAACGGCCACGCTCGCCGCGCGCCCTGGCGACGCGGTCCGGCCAGGCGTGGATGAGCAAAAGACCGGCAGAAGCGGCTTCGCTGCTCTTGGCGCCGCCCGCCTGCTTCGCCAGCCGCTCGGCCAGCTGCCTTGCCCCAACGGCGCGCGGCGACTTCTCAGTGCGAAAACGGATGAGCCGCCGTTCGAGATCGGCGCCATCGCCGCCGAGGCCACGCTCGGTGAGCAGGACGGCTAGCATCGCAGCCTCGAGCGCGTGGCCGCCGCCAGCGGCTTCAGCGACCATGTGTGCGAGCCGCACGGGCAGCGCCAGCTTGCGCATCGCGCCGCCCGCCTCCGTCAGCCGGCCGGCCGCATCGATGGCGTGCAGCGCCAGGAGCAGCGCCCGCGCCTCGTTGAGCGCGGGAGTGGGCGGCGGATCGAGGAAGGACAGGCTCGCCGGATCGGCGACGCCGAAGGCGGCGCAATCGAGCAGCAACCCGGACAGATCGGCCTCAAGAATCTCGGGCGGGGTGAAGGCGGGAAGTGCCGCCGTCTGCTCGGCCCGCCACAGCCGAATGGCGACACCTGGCTGCGTGCGTCCGGCGCGACCGGCGCGCTGGTCGGCGGACGCCCTGGAAACGCGCACCGTCTCCAGCCGGGTCAGGCCGCTCGCCGGTTCGTAGCGCGGCAGCCGCGACAGGCCGGAATCGATGACGACGCGCACGCCGTCGATGGTGATCGAGGTCTCGGCGATCGACGTCGCCAGCACCACCTTGCGGCGGCCGGGCGGCGCCGGTTTGATGGCGGCATCCTGCGCCCTGTTGTCGAGCTGGCCGTAGAGCGGCACGATGTCGGTGTCGGCGCCGAGCCGGCCCTGCAGCCGCTCGGCGGTGCGCTCGATCTCGCGCTGTCCCGGCAGGAAGGCGAGCACGCTGCCGCTCTCGCCGGCAAGAGCGGAGCGGATCGCCTTGGCCATGGCGTCTTCGATGGGAACGCCGGCTGGCCGCTCGTCGTATCTGACATCTACGGGGAACGCACGGCCTTGGCTTTCGATCACCGAGGCGCCGGACAGGAGTTTCGCGACGCGCGCGCCATCGAGCGTTGCCGACATCACCAGCAGCCGCAAATCCGGCGGCAGCGCGCCCTGCACGTCGAGCGCCAGTGCCAGGCCGAAATCGCCGTCGAGCGAGCGCTCGTGGAATTCGTCGAAAATCACCGCCGAGACGCCGGGCAGCTCGGGATCGTCTAGGATCATGCGCGCCAGGACGCCTTCGGTGACGACCAGGATTTTTGTCCGGGCCGATGTGCGGTTTTCCATGCGCATGGCATAGCCGACAGTGGCGCCGGGCTCTTCATCAAGCAATTGGGCCATGCGGCGGGCGGCGGCGCGGGCGGCGAGCCGGCGCGGTTCGAGCAGGACGATCTTGCCGGCGACCAGCCAGGGCGCATCGAGCAGCGCCAGCGGCACCAGCGTCGTCTTGCCGGCGCCGGGCGGCGCCACCAGGACGGCGCTGTTGCCGGAGCCGAGCGCCTCGCTCAGGGCCGGCAGCACGGCGGATACCGGAAGCTCCGGCAAGGATCTCGTCGTCATTGCGTCCGCATATCAGCGGTCACCACAACCGTGCAACGGCTCAAAGCCTTGTGCGTGAAAACGGGTTCCAGCGCACCGTGCCCAGCCGCACCTCCTCGCGCACCATGGTGAGCAGGCCAGACGCGCCAACGACGGCCAAGCCGACCAGCGATATCCAGTCCGGATACTCCTGGAAGAACAGCGCGCCGAGGATGACCGCCCAGACGATCTGCGAATAATGCGTCGGCGCCATGCGGTTGGCCGGCGCGTATTTGGCGGCCAGCAGCTGCAGCAATTGGCCGCCGGCGGTAAAGGCGCCGCCCAGCACCAGCCACAGCAGTTGCATGGCGTTGGGGAGGGTGAACGATGTAGCGATGGTGCCGGCCCCGTTGAACAGCAGCCCGTAACCGATGAGCACGCCGAGCATGGTGGTGCGCTTTTCCTGCTGGGCGAGCGACCGCATCAGGATGACGCTGGCCGCGGCGAGGAAGGCCACCGTGAAGGCGGCAAGGTGTCCGAGATGCAACTCGCGAAAACCTGGCCGCACCACCAGCATGACACCTGCAAAGCCGGCAACCACCGCCAGCCAGCGCCATGGACCGACCTTTTCTTTCAGGATGACGGTCGAGAGAATGGTAACGCAAAGCGGCGCCAGGAAGATCAGTGCATAGGTCTCGGCCAGCGGAATGGTGGTGAAGGCGTAGACGCTGAGCACGCCCGAGGCGATGCCGGCCCAGGCGCGGGCCTGCACCGCCCATGGCCGCCCGGTGCGCCAGAAGTCGCGCCAGCGCTCATCGACTGGGCGGCTGAAAAACAGGAAGCAGCCGGCAAACAGCGTGATGAAGAAGCCGATCTCGAAGACGGTGAACTGTCCGCCAAGGCTCTTGATAACGGCATCGCTGCACGAATAGCTTGCATAGGCGATGAGGGCGAGCAGGATTCCGTTCGTCACGCTTTTCCATTTCCGGGGAGAGTGCAGTGAAGGTATTGGCGCTCGGCGCGCATCCCGACGACATCGAGATATTCATGTTCGGTACGCTGGCTGCCTATGCCACGCAAGGCGCAGAACTGACTTTTGCCGTGGCCACGGATGGCGCCAGGGGCGGCATGGGCGACCCGAGCGATTTGGCTCGTGTCCGCCGCGACGAGGCGTCGGCCGCTGCGGCGTTGCTCGGCGCAACCCTTCGCTTTCTCGACTTTCCCGACGGCGAACTGGTGGCCGATGCGGCACTGATCGCTTCGCTGAAAGCGCTGATACGCGAGACCGCGGCGGATCTGGTGATCACGCATGCCCCCAACGACTATCACGCCGACCATCGTGCTTTGTCGGACGGCGTGCGCATCGCGGCCTCGTTCGGCGTCCCCGTGCTGCATGCCGACACGATGGGCGGCACCGGCTTTGCGCCGACGCATTACGTCGACATTTCCGCCTACGGCGATATCAAGACGCAGGCGATCCGAGCGCACCAGTCGCAGTGGCCGGAGCAATATGTCGACAGAGCGCGCGTCCAGAATGAGTTTCGCGCCGGGCAATGCAACAGCGTTCCCGGCTCCCTGGCCGAGGCCTTCCGATTCGAGCCGACATTTCCCTTCGCCGACATCCGCGCGCTGCTGCCGCCCGCGCCCCCTGTTCGGCCGGTGACGCCGCAGACGAAAATTATAGGCGACCCCGGCTAAGCAACTTCCGGGCGAGCCGTCCGGCAATCATTTCCCAACGATTTCAATCGCCGTTTCGCCATGTTGCGGCGCAGCGACGAATTCGCTTGCCTTGTTTAGTAAAAATTGCATCACTAAACAAATTACTAAACATCTGCGACGCACCGCGCCGCCCTGGCGACGCATAGCGCGCCGTGTTTAGCCCCTCGGAGGAGCGAGGGTTGAGGGGTTCTTGAAACGGCCATCCGGGCGCGTTTCGCAAATGGGAGGAAGGCATGAAATCGAGCTTGAAACTGGCGTTGGGACTGACCTCGGCGATTACCGCGTCGACAGCCGTCTCGAACGTTGCGCACGCTGAAGACCTGACGCTTTGCTGGGCCGCCTGGGATCCGGCAAACGCGCTGGTCGAACTGTCCAAGGATTTTACCAAGGAAACCGGCATCGGCATGAAATTCGAATTCGTGCCGTGGACCAACTATGCCGACCGCTTCCTCAACGAGCTCAACTCGCACGGCAAACTGTGCGACCTGATCATCGGCGACAGCCAGTGGATCGGCGGCTCGGCCGAGAACGGCCACTACGTCAAGCTGAACGACTTCTTCGACAAGGAGAAGATCAGCATGGACGACTTTGTGCCGGCAACAGTCGTCGGCTATTCCGAATGGCCGAAGAACACGCCGAATTACTGGGCGCTGCCGGCCATGGGCGACGTCGTCGGCTGGACCTACCGCAAGGATTGGTTCTCCAAGCCGGAGCTGCAAAAGGAATTCAAGGAAAAATATGGCTGGGATCTCGGCCCGCCGGCCACCTTCGACCAACTGAAGCAGGTCGCCGAGTTCTTCCAGAAGCGCGAGATCGACGGCAAGACCGTCTATGGCGCTTCGATCTACACCGAGCGTGGCTCGGAAGGCATCACCATGGGCGCCATGGACGTGCTCTACAGCTACGGCTTCCAGTATGAAAACCCCAAGAAGCCCTACGAGATGGAAGGCTTCGTCAATTCGCCAGACGCGGTCAAAGGCCTGGAGTTCTACAAGTCGCTCTACGATTGCTGCACGCCTCCGGGTGCCTCGAACAGCTATATGGGCGAAGGCGTCGACGCCTTCAAATCCGGTCAGGTGGCCATGCACATGAACTTCGCCTTCACCTGGCCCGGCCTGCAGAAGGACGAGAATGTCGGCGGCGACAAGATCGGCTACTTCGTCAATCCGAAGGGTCCCGGTGGCGCCCAGTTTGCGCAGCTTGGCGGCCAGGGCATTTCGGTGGTGTCCTATTCAGACAAGCAGGAATCGGCGCTGAAATACATCAAGTGGTTCGCCGACAAGGATGTGCAGGCCAAATGGTGGTCGCTCGGCGGCTATTCCTGCCTGAACGCGGTGGTCAAGGACCCGGCCTTCCCGTCCAGCCAGCCTTATGCGCAGACCTTCCTCGACTCGATGGCGATCGTGAAGGACTTCTGGGCCGAGCCGAGCTACGCACCGCTGCTGCAGGCGTCGCAGAAGCGCTTCCACGACTATGTCGTTGCCGGCCAGGGTTCGGCCAAGGACGCGCTTGACGGCCTGGTCAAGGACTGGACGCAAGTGTTCCAGGACGACGGCAAGATGTAACCGGACCAACGGCTCCTCCCGAGCCTGACCCCAGAGGCGGATGATTTTCAGGCCGAATCGACCAGAAATCATCCGCCTCGGGCTAAAAAGAGAGAGAGCATGATGTCGTCCGAAAACCGCTTCACACTTTTCGGCTTCATGCTCTTGGTCCCGTGCCGCCCTTGGCACGGGACGCAGTTCAGATAAATTCCAGTGTCGAGACTTGACGTGACCGAAGCAGGACTCACCATGCTCAATCGGACTGCGGAGAACGTTGCCCGGGCGACCCCGGAGCCGTTGGCCCGCAAGGTCCGGGGCATCAGCGACAAGGGCCTCGCCTGGCTGTTCATCTCGCCGACGATCCTGTTGCTCTTGGCCATCAACATCTTCCCGCTGTTCTGGGCGATCTACCTGTCCTTCACCAACTTCCGCGCGAACCGCCCGAACGAGGTGGTGAAAAACCTCGGCTTCGCCAACTACCAGCGCATCCTCGGCGACCAGGACATCTGGATCGCCATGCAGACGACGGCGCATTTCGTGTTCTGGACGATCTTGCTGCAGACGCTGATCGGTTTCACGCTGGCATGGCTGATCGACAGGAAGTTTCGCGGCCACGCCTTCTGGACGACCATCATCCTGGTGCCGATGATGCTGTCGCCGGCGGTGGTCGGCAATTTCTGGCGTTTCCTCTACGAGCCGCAGATCGGCCTGTTCGCCTACGCCATCTCGTTCGTCACCCGGATACCACCGACCGACATCCAGATGCTGTCCAACGTGTCGCTGGCGCCGTGGTCGATCATCATCGTCGACACCTGGATGTGGACGCCCTATGTCATGCTGATCTGTCTCGCCGGCCTGCGCTCGATCCCCGAATACATCTATGAGGCGGCCGAGGTCGACCGCGCATCCAACTGGCGGCAGTTCTGGTCGATCACGCTGCCCATGGCGCTGCCCTTTATCATGCTGGCGGTGCTGTTTCGCGGCATCGAGAACTTCAAGATGTTCGACATGGTCAACCTGCTGACCGGTGGCGGGCCGGGCTCGACCACCGAGGTCGCTTCCATCACGCTGAAACGGCAAGCGTTCGAGAGCTGGCGCACCGGATATTCCTCGGCCTTCGCCATCATCCTGTTCGTCGCGGTGTTTGGGCTGGCCAACATCTACGTCAAGGCGCTGAACAAGGTGAAGCAGAGATGAGCCTGACCACCGCCCACTCCGTCGTCGCCCCCTCGGCCAATTCGAAGCGGATCGCCGGCACGATCATCGTGCTCTACGCGCTGATCTCGATCGTGCCGCTGCTGTGGATCTTCGCCACCAGCTTCAAGACGCCGCCGGATTCGATCGCCTATCCGCCCAAGATTCTGTTCCAGCCGAGCATCGAGGGCTATTGCAACCTGTTCACGACGCGCACCAGGCAAACGCCCGAGTACATCAACTCGCTCGGACCCGCGACCGGTTTCTGCGACGAGACCTCGCGCAAGCGCAACATGGTGATTGCCGGCCCGTCCAATTTCCTGCCGCGCTTCGTCAATTCGCTGATAATCGCCTTCGGCTCGACCTTCTGCGCGGTCTTCCTCGGCACGCTGTCTGCCTATGGTTTCTCGCGCTTCAAGGTGCCGCTGGCCGATGACCTTCTGTTCTTCATCCTGTCGACGCGCTTCATGCCGCCGATCGCGGTCGCGATTCCCATCTACCTGATGTACCGCGAGCTCGGCCTGTCCGACACCGCGCTGGGCATGATCCTGCTCTACACGGCGGTAAACGTGTCGCTGGCGGTGTGGCTGCTGAAAGGCTTCATCGACGAGATCCCGCGCGAGTATGAGGAAGCGGCGATGATCGACGGCTACACCAGGCTGCAGGCCTTCTGGCGCACCGTGCTGCCGCAAGCCACCACCGGCATCGCCGCGACCGCCATCTTCTGCCTGATCTTCGCCTGGAACGAATATGCCTTCGCGGCACTGCTCACCTCCGGCACGGCGCAAACCGCACCGCCCTTCATCCCGACTATCATCGGCGAAGGCGGCCAGGACTGGCCGGCGGTGGCGGCGGGCACGACGATCTTCCTGGTGCCGATCCTGGTCTTCACCATCCTGCTACGCAAGCAGTTGCTGCGCGGCATCACTTTCGGCGCGGTTCGCAAATGAGTGGTGTGCCAGGTCGACCCCCACTCCGTCGAGCTTCGCTCGACACCTCTCCCCCCATCGACGGGGTAGAGGAAGGACGCGCACTTCATTCAGGCAGGCTGCCTTCCTCTCCCTCCGGAGGGGGGAGAGGTGACGCTGCGAAGCAGCGACGGAGTGGGGGAACCACCTGGCAACCGTCTCGCCCCGTTGCCGGGCAGAAGGAAGGCAGCTACGCATGACGCGCCCAGCCATCTCCAAAAAGTCATCCTGGCCTCGCTGGGCCCGGCGCGGCCTCATGGAAAACATTGCGACGGCGCTCATCGCCGTCGGCTTCCTGATGCTGTTCCAGCCTTTCGCGCTCGCGCTCTACACCTACTCCTTCATCACCATGCTCGCCGGCACAGTGATGTTCATCATCGTCTCGAAATTCCCGGAATAATCATGGCCGAAATCCGCGTCCAACATTTGAGAAAGGCCTTCGGCGATTTCGTCGCCGTGCAGGATTCCAGCTTCATCGTCGAGGATGGCGAGTTCTTCGTCATGCTTGGCCCGTCGGGCTGCGGCAAGACGACGACGCTGCGCATGATCGCCGGGCTGGAACTGCCGACGGGCGGCCAGATCCTGCTCGGCGGCGAGGATGTCACCATGCGCCGGGCGCGCGAACGCGACATCGCCTTCGTCTTCCAGCTTTTCGCGCTCTATCCGCATATGAATGTGCGCAAGAACATCGGCTTCCCGCTTCTCGCGCAAGGCATGCCGTCGGCCGAGATTCGAAGCCGTGTCGAGGAAACGGCGAAGCTGCTGCGCATCGACCACCTGCTCAACAAATCGGTCTCAGGGCTTGCCGGCGGCGACCGCCAGCGGGTCGCGCTCGGCCGCGCCATCGTGCGACGGCCAAAGTGTTTTCTGATGGACGAG
Source organism: Mesorhizobium sp. P160219 (assembly GCF_057786095.1). Lineage (NCBI taxonomy): Bacteria > Pseudomonadati > Pseudomonadota > Alphaproteobacteria > Hyphomicrobiales > Phyllobacteriaceae > Mesorhizobium > Mesorhizobium sp. P160219. Next base: position 1,386,995 of record NZ_JBYNWG010000001.1, on the reverse strand, counting down.
CCGCTCGGCACGCTCGACACCGAATTCCGCGATCTGATGGTGCATGAGCTGCGCGAGCTGCACAACCGCATCCACGCCACCACCGTCTATGTCACGCACGACCAGATGGAAGCGATGTCGATGGCCGACAAGATCGCCGTCATGAACCATGGCGTCATCGAACAGTTCGGCAGCCCGCGCGAAATCTACGACCGCCCGGCAACCATGTTCGTCGCCGACTTCATCGGCTCGCCGCCGATGAATTTCCTGGGCTTCGGTGGCGGGCTGGCGAAGGGGGCGAAGGAAATCGTCGTCCAGGGCGCCAAGGTGGCGGTGCCGGAAGTGCGCGAGGAAATTGCGCCCGCCGACATGGCGCTCGGCATCCGTCCCGAGCACATCCGTTTCGACGATGCGTCGAAACTGCGCGGCGCCATCTACGGCACCGAATATCTCGGCACGACGCAGATCGTGGCGGTGGAGACGGCGGACGGCATCATCAAGGCGCGGGTGCCGGCCGAAATCCGGCTCGCTGCCGGCGATCATGTCGGGCTGACGTTGAACAGCGCGCGGCTGTCGCTGTTCGACAAGGGCTCGGGTCGGGCGGTGCGCACCGCGATCCACGATACCGCCTCTCAAGGGAGAGCGCAGCATGGCTGACGTGCACATCAAGGGCGTGACCAAAAGCTTCGGCGATCATGTCGCCGTCAATGGCCTCGACCTCAACATCGCCGATGGCGAATTCGTCGTGCTGCTCGGCCCGACCGGCGCCGGCAAGACGACGACGCTGAGATTGATCGCCGGACTGGAGCGGCCGGATGGCGGCAGGATCGATATTGGCGGCCACGATGCGACGACGCTGTCGCCGGCCGAGCGCGACACCGCTTTCGTCTTCCAGCAATATTCGCTCTACCCGCATCTGTCAGTCTACGACAACCTCGCCTTCCCGCTGCGCTCGCCGGCGCGGAAAGTACCGGAGGACCAGATTCGCCGCCGCGTCGAAGAGGTGGCAAAGATGGTGCGCATCCACCACAAGCTCGCCAACCGCTCGACCAAGCTGTCGGGCGGCGAGATGCAGCGCGTCGCCATCGGCCGAGCGTTGGTGCGCAAACCGTCGATCTATCTGATGGACGAACCGCTGTCGTCGCTGGATGCCAAATTGCGCGCCGATCTCAGGCTCGAACTCAAGCGCATCCAGGCCGAACTCGGCGCCACCATGCTCTATGTCACGCACGACCAGATCGAGGCGATGACCATGGCCGATCGCATCGGCATCCTCAATGACGGCGTGCTGGTGCAGATCGGCACGCCGCGCACAATCTATTCGGAGCCGGCCAACCTTCATGTCGCGGCCCGCCTCGGCCAGCCGGCGATCAACCTGCTGCCGGCCGGGCTGCTGCCTGATGGTGGGGCGCCGACCGGAACCAAGACCATCGGCGCGCGCACCGAGCATCTGTCGATCGAGAAGACCGCAAGCGGCCATGCCGACGGCGTCGTCGACTGGGTCGAACATCTCGGGGACCAGAACCATCTGCATGTTACGGTCGGCCCGAAGAAACTGGTGACGCTCACCGACCCCGATACGGATCTGGCCGAGGGCGACAAAGTGGTGATCCGCTACCGCTCGCCACTTTATTTCGGCGCCGACGGACAAAGACTGATGTGAGGTTTTCGGTGTCTCGCCAAGGGCACGGCACCGGCTTCTGATTGACGAATACAGGACGAATTCGATGAAGCACTTTTTCAACCGCAGGGAAACGATCGTCACCGAGGCGCTGGACGGGCTGTTGCGGACTATCGGTTCCGGCGATCTCGCCCGCCTCGACGGCTATCCCGAGATCAAGGTCGTGCTGCGCGCCGACTGGGACAAGGCAAAGGTTGCCGTCGTCTCCGGCGGCGGTGCCGGGCACGAGCCGTCGCATGCCGGGTTTGTCGGCAAGGGCATGCTGACGGCGGCGGTCTCGGGCGAGATATTTGCCTCGCCCAGCGTCGAGGCGGTCCTGGCGGCCATTCGCGCGGTGACCGGCCCGGCTGGCTGCCTGCTGATCGTCAAGAACTACACCGGCGACCGCCTCAATTTCGGCCTCGCGGCCGAGAAGGCGCGCGCCGAGGGGTTTTGCGTCGAGATGGCGATCGTCGCCGACGACATTGCCTTGCCCGATATCAACCAGCCGCGCGGCGTCGCCGGCACCTTGTTCGTGCACAAGATATCAGGCCATTTGTCGGAGACGGGAAGCGGTCTGACAGCGATCGCGACAGCGGCTCGCGCGGCGGCGAAGGACATCATCTCGCTCGGCATGTCGCTGTCGTCCTGCTCGATCCCCGGCCAGCCACATGAAGAGCGGTTCGGCGAAAATGACGGCGAACTCGGCCTCGGCATCCATGGCGAGCCGGGCGTCGAGCGCATCGCCGTGCAGAGCGCCGACAGACTTGTGGCGATCATGGCGGAGCGGCTGGCCGCGCGGCTCGACCCGAACGCCAGCCACGCGTTGATCATCAACAATCTCGGCTCGGTGCCGCCGCTTGAAATGTCGCTGGTCGCCAATGCCGTGCTGGCCTCGCCGCTGGCCAAAACCGTCAAACTTGCGATCGGCCCCGGACCGCTGATGACGGCGCTCAACATGAACGGCTTTTCGCTGTCGCTGATCAAGCTCGATGCGGCGCGCGAGGCAGGCTTGCTGGCGCCTGTCGGCCCACATGCCTGGATGCCGGCCAAAACCGTCGTCGCGCCGGCTATCGTGCCTATGGCGAAAGCGGCTGGAAACAGCGCAGCCCAAAAGGCCAGTCAGGATCCCGGTACCAGGCGTTTGATCGTCACGGTCTGCGAACGGCTGATCGCGCTCGAAGAGACACTGAACGGGCTCGACGCCAAGGCGGGCGACGGCGATACCGGTTCGACGGTTGCGACCGGCGCGCGCAGCGTGCTGGAACGGCTCGATGCGCTGCCGCTGGCCGACCCTGCCGCCACACTTGCGGCTATAGGCGATAGTCTGGGCGTCGCAATGGGCGGCTCCTCAGGCGTCTTGCTGTCGATCTTCTTCACGGCGGCGGCTCAGGCTTCGAACGGCGGAGCAACCCTGTCCAAGGCGCTGCTTGCCGGGCTTGACCGCATTACTTTTTACGGTGGCGCCAGGGTCGGCGACCGCACCATGGTCGATGCCTTGGAGCCGGCGCTGAAGGCGCTCGATGCCAAGGGGCTGGATGCCGCGGCTACAGCGGCACGGCACGGCGCCGAGGCGACCGCTGCCATGGAGAAGGCGAAGGCCGGACGCTCCGCCTATGTCGGCGCCAAATTGCAAGGCGTAGTCGACCCTGGCGCCCATGCCGTGGCCGAAGTGTTCGCGGCCGCCGCCGCGCTGCATGCAGCGGCCTGACGGCATGCTTCGATTGTCGAATGACAACTCTTGCGATACTGCCGGCAGGATCGAAACCGGGAATCTGGACATGGCAGCGTTCGACCTTGCCAGGCTGATCACCGCCGCCGCGGACACGATCGCCGCTCACTCGGAAGAGTTGACCGCGCTCGACCAGGCGATCGGCGACGGTGACCATGGGCTGAACATGAAGCGCGGCTTCGAGGCTGTGCGCGCCGATGCCGGGGCGTTCGCTGCAAAGCCGCTGCCCGAGGCGCTGAAGGCGATCGGCACCAAGCTGGTGATGACGGTTGGCGGTGCATCCGGGCCGCTCTTCGGTACATTGTTCCTGGCGCTGGGCAAGGAGATTTCGGGAGAGCCGGATCGTGCCAATCTGGCGGCTGCTTTCGGCAAGGCAATCGAAGCTGTGGCCGCCAGAGGCAAATCCCAGGTCGGTCAAAAGACCATGCTCGATGTGCTGCAACCTGTGCAGGACGCGTTGGTCGAAGGAAAGACGGCCATGGAAATTGCAGATATCGCCGACATGGCTGCCGAGGCGACCGTGCCGATGAAGGCAACACGCGGTCGCGCCTCATTCCTCGGCGACCGCTCAATCGGTCATATGGATGCCGGCGGACGCTCTGTGGCGCTGCTGGTGCGGACCGTCGCCGAAACCGTCGAGGGCCAAGCATGAGCAATGTCGGCATCGTCATCGTCTCGCATTCCCCGCTGGTTGCCGAAGGCACGGCCGACATGGTGCGGCAGATGGTGGGCGACGAAGTGCCGCTTGCATGGTGCGGCGGAAACGGCCATGGCGGGCTCGGCACCAGCGTCGAAGCGATCATAGGCGCCATCGACAAGGCGTGGTCGGAGGCGGGCGTCGCCATACTGGTCGATCTCGGCGGCGCCGAGACCAATTCGGAAATGGCGGTGGAAATGATCGGCGAGCCGCGGGCGCAGAAGATCATCGTCTGCAACGCGCCGATCGTCGAAGGCGCGGTGATGGCGGCGACCGAGTCCTCCGGCGGCGCCTCGCTGAAGGAAGTGGTGGCGACGGCGCATGAATTGTCGCCGTCGTGAGTGAACGGGAATTTTGACCTGATGTCCGCCTTTGCCGAAGCGACCGTCCTGATCACCCACGAGGTGGGTCTGCATGCGCGCCCTTCGGTGAAGTTCACCAAGCTTGCCAAGAGCTTTGCGGCCGAGGTGGAGATTGCGCTTTCTGCCAACGGCCCATGGTTCGACGCCAAGAGCATCGTCAAGGTGATGGCGGCCAGGGCGCCGAAAGGCACCATGCTGCACATCCGGGCCACAGGCGACGGCGCCGATGATGCCGTGAGAGCGCTGGTCGAGCTGGTGCGGCGCGATTTCGACGAAGGCGCGGGCCATGCCCGAACCGCTTAGGCTGCAAGGCATTTCGGCCTCCGCCGGCTACGCCGAGGGGCCGCTGTTCAATCTCGACAACGGCACCGCGCACTACTCACGGAAGGCGACAGCCGGCGAGGAAAAGGCTGCATTGGAAGCAGCTATCGCCAGTTCGGCTGACCGGCTCGCGACCCTGATTGAAACCGCCGATGAGGAGGCCGCCGGCATTCTCGAATTCCAGCTCGCCATGCTTGAGGACGATGCCCTGACCGGCCCGGCTTTTGCCGCGATCGCGTCCGGCATGCCGGCTGACATGGCCTGGCGACAGGCGCTGGACGCCGAGATCTCCGGCTACGAAACGTCAGACCAGGACTATTTCCGGGCTCGCGCCGCCGATATCAGCGATATCCGCGACCGCGTGCTGCGCGCCCTTACCGAGGAGCAGGAGAGCGCTCCACCAGCGGGCGCCATTCTCTATGGCGAGGACATCGCGCCGACGCGCTTTCTCGAGACCGACTGGAGCACCGGCGGCGGCATCGCGCTGAGGGCCGGCAGCGCCGCCAGCCACGTCGCCATGCTGGCGCGCTCGCGCGGCGTGCCGATGGTGGTGGGGCTTGGCGCTTCGCCGGCTAATCCCGTCGGTCTGGCTCTGCTCGATGCGGAGCATGGCGGTATCGTGCTTTCGCCGACCACGACCGAGATCGAAGCGTTCCACCGGTCCTCGTCCTCGTTTGTGGCACATCGAGACAAGGCCGGAGTCTATCTCGCGAAACCGGCGGTAACCCGGGCCGGGACGACAGTGCGCGTGCAGGTCAACATCGCCGATCCGTCCGAGGTCGACGGCATCGACATTTCGACCTGCGACGGGGTCGGGCTGATGCGCACCGAATTCCTGTTCGGCAAGGCGCCGCCGGACGAGGAGACGCAATACCAGGCCTATCGCAAGGTGCTGGAATGGGCAGGCGACAAGCCGGTGACCATCCGTACCGTCGACGCCGGCGGCGACAAGCCGGTGCCGGGCTTCACCGTCGAGGAGAGCAACCCGTTCCTCGGGCTGCGTGGCATCAGGCTGTCGCTGGCAAGGCCGGAGGTGTTTCGCGTACAGATCCGGGCGCTGCTGCGCGCGGCGGTGCACGGCAATCTGAAGGTGATGTTTCCGATGATCGCCGTCGCGGAGGAATACCAACGCGCCGCCGCTCTGTTCGTGGAGGAGCAGGCCGGGCTTGCCGCGCGCGGCATCGCGCAAAAAATGCCGCCGCTCGGCATCATGGTCGAGGTGCCTTCGGTGGCGATCGCGCCGGAGGCGTTCGCCGATGTCGCCTTCTTCTCGATCGGTTCGAACGATCTGACCCAATATGTAATGGCGGCTGCCCGCGATAACGCAGCCGTGGCGCATCTTAATTCTGTCCGCCATCCCGCCGTGTTGCGGCTGATCGGCTCGGTTGCCGCTTTTGGCCTGCGCGCGAAAATCCCAGTCAGCCTGTGCGGCGATGCCGGCGGCGATCCGGCATCGATCCCGGCACTGCTCGAGGCCGGCCTGCGGGATCTCTCGGTGGCTCCCGCCCAACTCGCCATGGCCAAGGCGGCCATCTCGGATGCATCGGTCTAGGATGACTGAGATGGCCGACAAGACACCAGAAGCCGGCTCCGAAGAGGCGATCCGCGCCTACAAGACGATCCTGTCGCAGGTCATCGACCAGCGACCGTCGGGTATGCGACAACGCCTTGCCGACGCGCTTGGCAAGCACCGCAGCTTCGTCACCCAGATTTCCAGCGCGGCCTATTCGACCCCGATCCCGTCAAAACATCTGCCGGCTATTTTTTCGGTCTGCCATTTCAGTCCGGCCGAGCGCGATCAGTTTCTGGCTGCCTATCATCTGGCGCATCCCGGCAAGATGTCGGTTGCGGCAGGCATGCGCAAGACCCGGCATGTCTCGCTGATCGTGCCCGATTTCGGCGACGACAAGCAGAATGCAGCGCTCGACAAGGCGATCAACGAATTCATCCAGAAGATCACCAGCATCACCGGCAGGAGTGGTGGCTGATCGTGTTGTGTCGGGAGGACACATGAAGAAGTTTATGAATTCCGTCGACACGGTGCTGACCGAAAGCCTCAACGGCTTCGTTGCAGCTCATGCCGACATCCTGGTGCTGGGCGAGGAGCACAAATTCATTCGCCGCAAGGTGATGAAGCCGGGGAAGGTGGCGCTGATCTCGGGCGGCGGTTCCGGCCACGAGCCGTTGCATGCCGGCTTTGTCGGTCACGGCATGCTGGACGCCGCCTGCCCCGGCCAGGTCTTCACCTCGCCAACGCCGGACCAGATACTGGCGGCGGCCGCCGCCGTCGATACCGGCGCCGGCTGCCTGTTCATCGTCAAGAACTATGAAGGCGACGTGATGAATTTCGACATGGCCGGCGAAATGGCCGACGGCGTCCTGCAGGTGGTGATCAATGATGACGTCGCCGTCGAGAATTCGTCCTTTACGACCGGCCGGCGCGGCGTCGCCGGCACGCTGGTGGTGGAGAAGATCGTCGGCGCCGCCGCCGAGCAAGGCATGGCGCTGGCGGATCTCAAGGCGCTCGGCGGTCGCATCAACAGCGCGACGCGTTCGATGGGCGTGGCGCTGACCAGTTGCACGGTGCCGGCGGCCGGCAGGCCGACCTTCGAGATTGGCGATGGCGAGATGGAATTCGGCGTCGGCATTCATGGCGAGCCCGGCCGGCGTCGCGACACGTTGAAAAGCGCCGATGCGATCGCCGAAGAGATTTGCGCCGCGATCCTGGGCGATCTCGGCGACAGGGCGAAAGGCCCGGCACTGTTGTTCATCAACGGCTTTGGCGGCACGCCGCTGATGGAGCTCTATCTGATGTACAACAGCGCCCGAAACATCTTCGAAAAACAGGGCGTGACGGTGACCCGCTCGCTGGTCGGGTCCTACGTGACATCGCTCGACATGGCCGGCTGCTCGATCACGCTGACCATGCTGGATGACGAGGCAACGTCAATGTGGGACGCGCCGGTGCACACAGCCGCGCTGCGCTGGGGACTGTAACGGAGGGGCCTTGCCCATATCCCGAACAGGCGGCTTATGAACTTGCCTTAGCCTGCGGGACCGGACGGACCGTTACCCGCAGTCACGCCGACAGATTGCCCGCCTGCAGCGCGGCTTGCCTTGCGGCCGACCGCTCCGGCTTCATCCAAACCGAAGCCGTAGAAGTCTTATCGCGGTATCGGCAGCGACGGCCCGGCCACCACGCTGGACAACTTTCCTGCCTTGCGCAGCACGGGCGCTTCATAGTTTTTCTTGGCCATTCCAAACACCCTTTTCAGTCAAGTGCAAAAGAATGGACCGAAACCGTGGAAAGTCAATTCATGAGCTGGTTCTGCCACCACACGCTGGCTTCATGCATGCTTTTCTGCAACATACGCTCCTCTGAGTTGGTTGTTTGACGCAATTCCGGACGGGAATTGCTGATGTGGGCGAACGCAATCCGGGTTTGATGCTGCCATCTCTTGCGCCTGCCGATGAAAAACTGCTGCTGACCTTCGCCGACCCGGAGGCGACGGTTGCCATTGGCCGTGACGTTGCTGCCGAAAGCTTGCTGGCACTGCTCGCCAATGCCGAGTTCCACGGCGTGCTGCCGATCATGCTGCGCAAGCTCAGCGAGATCGGCGACGCCCAACTGCCTGCGGACGCAGCCTTGCGGCAAAAGCTGTCGGAACTGCGTGATCGCTCGACGCTGGCGACCGGCCAATCGATGCTGCTGCAATATCATGGCGACCGCATCATGAAGGCATTGGCGGCGAAAAATGTTCCGGCCCGCATCGTCAAGGGTCCGGTCTTCGCACGCAAACTTTACCGCCACGCCGCTGACCGGCCGTTCACCGACATCGACATTCTGGTCGAGCCGGCCAGCATCATTGAAGCCAACACGGTGATTGCCGGATGCGGCTTCGAGCTCTGGAGCGGCGAGGCGCAGTCGCAGGATCTGCAGGAGTTCAAGTGGCTGGAGAAGGAGAATACCAGCCTGCTGATCGAACTGCACGGCAACCTGGTGCATGATTCCGGCATGCGGCGGCGGCTGTCGCTGGGCTTTCGCGAATTGCAGATCATCGACGGCAGCGAGGCCGACACGCCGGCCGCGCTGCTGACCATCGCCATTGTCCATGCCGCGGGCGGGCACAAGTTCCACCGGCTGCAGCTTTGCGTCGATGTGCTGCAGGGGGTGCGCGCGCTGCGGTCGCCCGCGGATGAGGAGCGGCTGTTCGAGGCGGCGCGCATGAGCGGCATCGAGCTTGAGCTGGCGACGGTTCTCAATGTGACGGGGCGGCTGTTTGATGCACCGCGCGCGATCGAACTGGCCGACCGCATCAAGCCCGACCTCTCGATATTTTTGGCCAAATGGCTGATCACCGGCGATACGCTGCTCGGCGTCAATTCCAGGGACAAGATGCATTCGCGCCTGCGCCGCGACGCCTTCCGCTGGATCCAGCGCCTCGCCAGGCCAAAGCCGCATTCTGCCTGAAGTGTGCTTTAGTCCCGCGCCGCCAGCGCCGAGCGGATCAGCGGGGCCGCCTCGGCCGGGTTCGCGCCGACTTCCAGGGTAAATGTCGGGACGGCTTTGACCAGCGTTGCGATGGTTGCCATGCGGCGCCTCTGCGCCGGCAAAAGGCCGGTCATGCCGGTCCTAACATTGTCGGTGGCAAGCGCCACCATGGCGTCTGTCCTGGTCATGGGCACGAGCCGGGTTTGCGCGTCCGCCGAGCGGGCGAGATGAAACAGTGCCGCAACCGGTCTGCCGACAGTTTCCTCGATGCGGATGATCTCGGCGAGACGTTCCAGCGAGACGGCCTGCTCGCCATTGGCGTCCCATTTGTCGCCAAGGCAAGGGGCCACGAAGGGCAGCATTGCCGCGGTGTGGCGGTGGACCTTCACCTTGCGCGGCAAGCCCCAGGCCGTGATGCCGCCACCGGCCAAAACCTTGAGGATCATGGCGTCATCCGAGCACAGGCCGAAACCTTGCGACGCCAGCGCCAGCGACGTCGTCGACTTGCCGGTGCCGCTCGGCGCATAGATCAGCACGAGCGCCTCGCGGCCGGGCAATGTCAGGCCGGCGGTGTGCAGCATGTGCTGGTCGCCGGCATCAAGTGCTGCATCCAGCACCATCATCAGCACCGTCCATTTGACCTTGGCATCGGGATGAACTCGTATCTCGGCCCAGCCTCCATCGGCATTGATCGAGACGGTCTGCAGGCCGGGAAAGACCAGATGAACGGTGCCGCCACCGTCGATCAGCCGGCAATGGCCGTCCTCCGGCACCTCGCCGTCGAAAGCGAGTTTTCCGGCAGGCGATTCCGGTAACTCCCGCGTCTCGACGATGTCGACGCGGAAATCGGGCTCGACCGGCCCGCTCACGCGCAACGTGCCGAGCAAGAGGTCGAAGCTCGGCCAGAGATCGGCCCGCGAGGCCGATATGCTGATGACCTGGCCCTGGAGATCATAGCAGAAGGTGGTCGCCGGACCGGTCAAGCAGCGTGCGCCTTTCCGGCATCGGCGTGATGGCGATAGATCTGCACCATGCCGGGGAGGCTGTCCGAGACCACCGGGCGGCCATCGAGACAGACCCAGCAATGGGCAGACATACGCGGCGCCTGCATCGACTTCGGATCGACGCCGAAGCGCAGATCCGGATCGAAGCCGGCAAAGCGCAGGAAGCGGTGGGCGAGCAGGCCCTCGCGCAGGCATCTGCGGTCGCGCATCAGCCAGGGGTGCCGAACGGTCCGGTTGACGGCAGCGACAATGTAGGCTGACGACAGGCCGCGATAAGGGGTGGGTGCGCTGAGCGGCGCCCATTTCAGCACCGATTCGAAGCTGCGGCGGCCGACCAGGATCGGCATCAGCCGCGCGCTTGCCCATAAATGGACACGAAACAAAGCGCGCAGGAGAACGCCGTCCACCATCAGGGAGCCGGGTCGGCGAGAATGCCTTCGCTCACCAGTTCGGCGGCCAGCGCCGCCATGTCCTGGTCGAGCGTGCCCTTGTCGACCTCGAACTCGTCAGACAACAGGACGACGATCTGGTCAAGGCTGCGGGCGCCGTCCACCTTGTCGAGAAAGGCTTCGGTGGTGCCGTTGCAGGTGTAAAGCTGGCCGCTGCGCGCCAAGAGCACGACGGCGCCATCGCCGACATGCTGGACCGAGGCGTCGTCCGCCAGCCGCAGAACCATTTCAGAACCGATTTGGGCCATGGAGCCCCTCCACCATTTTCCTGGAGAGCAGATAGCGCGGCGATGCGGGTCTGTCCATTGCGCGGACGAGAGGGAGAACAGGCCGGCCTGACCGTTCTGTGGCAATCCGGCAACGCCACCATCCTCACGACACAGGCAACCGAAGCCTAATGGAGACATCCAATTTCAGATTGTGGTAACTTCCACATCATTCAGAGCCTGAGAACAGGGAAGCACCCCAGAAATAGTCGGTGATTGCAGCTGGGAATCACCGCCGCAAACGGTCAAGCCAGCTATCTCGCAGGGTCAAGGTCTTGCTTTTCTTACCTAAAGTAAGCTATGGAGTCGCGGGGTTTTGGGAGAGCATTGGGTATGCGTTACAATTGGGAGCGGGCTCCGACCGCGTTCGAACGTCATCGAAAAGCATTGGCAGCCGCCATATTGATCGCGGGTGGCGTCGGGCTGATGCTGGCGGCCTTGCCGCTTTAAGACCTGATATCCGACACGAACGCCCTGCTTTCTCCGGGCGCATGAGCTTTTTCTGCCTGCCACAAGACGGGCCGCGGCTTAGCGTGCATGGCCGGTTACGGCGATGAAGCGGCGGTCGCGTCCTTCGAAGCCCTGGCTGAAGCGCTGCACCAGCACCGCCACTACCGCCGGCCTGCCGGGCGGGGTGTATTCGTAGGATTCCGACAGGCTGTAGGAAGTCGGGCAGTTGCGCGAGCCCGGCACGGCCTTGTCCTCGTGCAGCACCTTGAACGGCTTGCCGTCCTGCCCCTGCAGCGACCGGCGGAAGCCGCGCGCCTTGCCCGTCTTGGTGCCTTGAAGTTTCTTTTCGCCCTGAAGTGTCTTGTCGCTCGGAAGAGCCTGGTCGCTTGGCTTGGCGTCATCAAAGCTTGCCGAGCAGTCCGTCTTGCTGTCGGCCAAAATCTCATCGAGATGGATGGTCGAAATCTGTGTTTCGCCATAGAACGGCGACAGCCATTTCTGCGCGGCCTGCTCGAGGCGGGGGATGTCGTTGTACTCGACCGTGTCGTCCGGGAAGGTGAACCTGTCGGAGGCCGTGCGCGTGCCGCGCTCGGCGATGCCGTATTTGGCCAGGATTGGCGCGGCCTGCTTTGCGGCCTGCGCCCGTGCCTGCTCCACCGTCGTGGTCGCCTCTTCCGATTCATCGAGGACAAGGATCGGCTTGCCGCCGACGAACTCGTCTGTGCTTGTGTCGATGATGTCGATCTGCGACCAGCCGGAAACGGCAGCGTCGAGCTCGCCATATTGCTCGAAGGCGAAATATTTGCCGTCGGGGGAAAAGCCGATGATGCGCCGCGCGGCGGCATCGCCAGCCTGGGCGGCGGAAACGATCGTCAACAGCAGCGCTGCTCCAACGGCAGATCCAACCCCGTATCGTACCGTCATTGCGCGCCCTGCCCCGATTTCAAACCCGGCCATGGTGCCTGCAATTTATGGCCAAGGCGAGATCGGCCAAGCCCCAAATTTCGGGAAAGACATGGCATTTGGGGAAAGACGTGGCCGGGAAAACCCGCATAGGCTATTGCAAGATAGAGAGTTTTCCCGAGGAGGGATGAATGGCGTCACGCTACCACGAGGTCTATGACGGCTGGAAACGCGACCCGGAACAATTCTGGGCCGCTGCCGCCGAGGCGATCGACTGGTATTCGCCGTGGACCAGCGTCTTCGATGCCAAGGCGGGCGTTTACGGGCGCTGGTTCAACGGCGCCAGCTGCAACACCTGCTTCAACGCTCTCGATCGCCATGTCGCAAGCGGCCGCGCCGACCAGATCGCACTTATCTACGACAGCGCGATCACCGGCACGGTCAAGAAATTCACCTATGCCGAATTGAAGCGCGAAGTGGTAGCGCTGACTTCGGTGCTCAAGAACCGCGGCATTCACAAAGGCGACCGCGTCATCATCTACATGCCGATGGTGGCCGAAGCGGCGGTCGCGATGCTTGCCTGTGCCCGCATCGGCGCGGTGCATTCGGTGGTGTTCGGCGGCTTTGCCTCGCACGAGCTCGCCACCCGCATCGACGACGCCAAGCCGAAGCTGGTCATCTCCGCGTCCTGCGGCCTGGAGCCTGGACGTGTCGTGGCCTACAAGCCGCTGCTCGACAAGGCGATCGAAATGTCCCGCCACAAGCCGGACGCCTGCCTGATCCTGCAGCGCGACCAGCTGCGCTGCGATCTGAGGGAGCATTACGATATCGATTTTGCCGACGCCGTTGCCCGCGAGCGCGCCGCGGGCGCCAACGTCGATTGCGTTCCGGTGCTCGCCACCGACCCGCTCTACATCATCTACACCTCCGGCACGACCGGCCAGCCTAAGGGCATCGTGCGCGACAATGGCGGCCACATGGTCGCGCTCAAATGGACGATGGAAAACGAGTTCGGCGTCAGACCGGGCGAAGTGTTCTGGGCGGCCTCCGATGTCGGCTGGGTGGTCGGCCATTCCTACATCGTTTACGGACCGCTGCTGCATGGTGCGACAAGCGTGCTGTTCGAGGGCAAGCCGATCGGCACACCCGACGCCGGCACCTATTGGCGGGTGATCGCCGAACACGGCGTGGTCGCGCTGTTCACCGCGCCGACAGCCTTCCGCGCCATCAAGGGGCAGGACCCCAAGGGCGAATTCGTGCCGAAATACGATCTGTCGAAATTCCGCACTCTGTTCCTGGCCGGCGAACGCGCAGACCCGGAAACCATCAAATGGGCGGAGCAGAAACTCAACGTGCCGGTGGTCGATCATTGGTGGCAGACCGAGACCGGCTCGCCGATGACCATCAACCCGGCGGGCCTCGGCCTGCTGCCGGTGAAATACGGCTCGCCCGGCGTGCCGATGCCGGGCTACGACATTCGCGTGCTCGACGATGCCGGCCATGAAGTGCCGCGCGGCACACTTGGCAATGTGGTGGTGAAACTGCCGCTGCCGGCCGGCTGCCTGCCGACGCTGTGGAATGCCGACGAGCGTTTCCGGCAAGCCTATCTCGAGGAATTTCCCGGCTTCTACAAGACGGCCGATGCCGGCATGATCGACGAGGACGGCTACCTCTATGTCATGGCGCGCACAGACGACATCATCAATGTCGCCGGACACCGGCTGTCGACCGGGGCCATGGAGGAGGTGCTTTCAGCGCATCCCGATGTTGCCGAATGCGCCGTCATCGGCGTCGCTGACGTTATGAAGGGCCAGGTCCCGCTCGGCTTCGTCGTGCTCAATGCCGGTGTGTCGCGCGATACCGCTGCCATCGAAGGCGAAGTGGTGGGGCTGGTGCGCGAACGGATCGGCCCGGTCGCGGCCTTCAAGACCGTGGTGACGATCAAGCGCCTGCCCAAGACGCGCTCCGGCAAGATCCTGCGCGGCACCATGCAGAAAATCGCCGACAAGGAAGAATGGACGATGCCGGCGACAATCGACGATCCCGCCATTCTTGACGAGATCACCGCGGCGCTCAAAGCCCGCGGCATCGGGGTCTGACGGCCCCAGTGGCGTTGTTTCAGCGGTCCAGACCTCCCCGGCCGGCGCCGCGCGAGCGCCTGGAAATGGATATGGACGACACCGTCGTCTACGCGATCGGCGACGTGCATGGCTGCTACAAGGAATTGCTGTCGCTGGAGCAGAAGATCCAGCTCGACGCGCTGCAATTTCGCGGCCGCAAGATTATCGTCATGCTCGGCGACTATATCGATCGCGGGCCGCAATCGTCGCGCGTGCTCGACCACCTCTTGGCGCTGCCGCCAACAGAGTTCCTGCGCGTCTGCCTGGCGGGAAACCACGAAGTGGCCATGCTGAACTATCTCGACGGCTATCTGTCGCGGGACCGCTGGCTGGCGGTCGGCGGCCTCGAGACGCTGTTTTCCTATGGGGTCGATCCGGCGCGGCTTGCCAGCCTCTATGCCTCGAGCGACGAGGTCGACCGGCGCGTGAAGGAAGTCATTCCGGCCAGCCATATCGACTTTCTGCGCAGCCTGCCGGTGCTGCTCTGTTCGGATAAATTCGTTTTCGTCCATGCCGGCATCAGGCCGGGTATCGACCTGGTCGCACAGGATGAGCAGGACCTGCTCAACATCCGCGACGAGTTCTTCAACGCCGCCTATCTGCTCGACCGCTTTGTGGTGCATGGGCACACGCCGGTCGATATCCCCAGGCTTGACGGGCGAAGGCTCGGCATCGACACCGGCGCCTTTCAAAGCGGCCGGCTGACAGCGCTCAGGATCGCCGGTAAATTCGGCAAGCTGATCTTTTCCTGACCTGCCGTGCTTCTTCGTTTGAGCGTGATCCTTTCCGAAAACCGGATCCGCTTTTCCGGATCACGCTCCTTTTCAGGATCGCGCTCCGTTCAGGCCGCGGTCTTGGCCCGCACGTCCGATTTCTCCAGATAGTAGGTCGAATAGCGGTCGAAGAACTTTTCCGAGCCGCCGAGCGAGCCGTATTTCGGCAGCTTCTTCAGATCGACCTTGTTGAGCACGGCGCCGACGACCTTGCTTGCGACGTAGGGTTCCTGCTCCAGCAGCGAGCGCACCATGGCGCGCGGCGTGCGGCCCCATTCGGCAACCAGCACGAAGCCGTCGACCAGCGGCGCAAACGCCTTGGCGTCGACCACGGGGCCAAGCGGCGGCAGGTCGACGATGATGTACTCGAACGTCTCCTTGGCGTTGTCGATGAAGCGCCGCATGCCGGCCGACGACAGCAGCTCGCTGGTATGCGAGAACTGCCCACGCAGCACGGCCGGGATGATCGCCAGCTTGGTCTGGCGGTCGACCTTGCCGACCGACTGCCAGGTCTGGCCGTTGACCACGGCCTCCATCAGCCCCTGCTCGGCCTCCATGCCGAGGTTGCGGCTGAGGCCAGGATTGCGCAGATCGGCGTCGATCAAAAGCGTCTTCGAGCCGTTGGCGGCCAGCAATCCGGCGAGATTGGCGGCGACCGTAGACTTGCCCTCGCCGGGCAGGACCGAGACCACGCCTATGACCCGGCTGCCTTGCCCTTCCATGACGACGTCGAAGGCGATCTTGGCGTTGCGCAGCGTTTCGGAGAACATCGATGCCGGCGCATCGACGCTGACCCGCAAGCGCGCCCGTTTCTCGGCCGCCGACAATGTGTTGGCGCCTTTGGCATCCGCCGCACCGTCGTCGGCGTCCTTGCCGAGCCTGCCGCCGATCATCGGCAAATAGCCGAGGAATTTGAGGCCGACGCGATCGCGAATGTCCTCGCCGGTCCTGAAGAAGCGCTCGTTGAACTCATTCAGGCCACCGAAGCCGGCGCCAAGCAGCACGCCAAGCACCAGCGACAGCGCCAGCACCCTGGAGGTGCGCGGGCTTGAGGCGGAAAGCGGCGTTGAGGCATCCGAGATGATGCGGACCTTGCCGACCGGGAAGGATTGCTGCTGCGAGGCCTCCTCGTAGCGGCTAAGGAAGGTCTGGTAGAGCGTGGTCAGCGCCTGCGCCTGCTGGTCGAGTTCGCGCAGTTTGACCTGGCTCTGGTTGTCGATGGAGCTCTTGCCGGCCGCGTCGGCGATCTTCTGCCTCAGTGAGGTCTCGCGTGAAAGCGCGACTTCATATTCATTGCGATAGCTTTCGGTCAGTTGCTTCAACTCGCCGAAAATCTGGGTCGACAGGTCGGCCTTTTCCTTGGCCAGCGCCACCGCCTGCGGATGGTCGGCGCCGAAATTGGCCGTCACGTCCTGCAGCCGCTTGGCCACTGCGAGATAGCGGGTCTTGAGCGTTGCAATGACGGAGCTTGCCGGCTGATCGCTTGAGATGGCGGAATCGTTGAAGGCATTGTCCGAGCCGCTTTCGACGATGGTCTTGTATTGCTGATAGCGGGCGCTGGCGCGCGCCGTATCGGCCTGCGCGACGATCAGTTGCGCTGTGAGATCGGCAATCTGCTTGTCGCTGATCAGCTGGCCGTCGCTGTTGGCGGCCAGACCATGCTCGGCCCTGAATTTCTCGACCGCCATAGCGGCCGCCTGTGAGTTCTGACGAAGCTCGGTCAGCCGGCCCTGCAGCCAGACCGCAGCGCGCTCGGTGGCGTCGAAACTGGCATTGAGCTGGTCGGCGAGATAGGCGTCGGCATAGGCCTTGGTGATGGCGGTGGCGAGCGCCGGATTGGTCGACTGGTAACCGATGGCGAGCACATAGGAGCGGCCGTTGCGCTGCGCCAGCACCTCGCTCTGCAGCTTCAGCACGGCATAGTCGTGGCGCGCCGTCTGCATCATGGTCTGGCGTGTCGCCTCATCGACGTTTTCCATGCCGGGAATCTGCTCGGCGGAACTTGAGCGGAAATAGCCGATCACGCCGCGCACGAAGCCGATGCCCTTGACCAACGCCGATTGCGGCGGGTTCATGAACTCTGCGTTCTGGTCGAGTTTCAGCTTGTCGACCACCACCGAGGCCAGCCGCGCCGAGGTGATGATTTCGATCTGGCTGAGCAGGGCGGCGTCGGTCTGCATGGTGACGGATGCAGCCGAGATGTCGTCGATGACCTTGTTCAGGCCTTCGTCGATCAGCACGCTGGCGACCGACATGTATTGCTTGGGCGTGGTCTGCAGATAGAGCAACCCCAGGAACAGGCCGATGATGGCGCAGACCGCCACCACCTTGACCTGACGCGCCGCCATGCCAAGCAGGCGCTCGACGTCGATGAAGTCTTCACCCTTTTCCTGATCGGGGTTGGGCAATGGCATCCTCTTGTCGAGAGGAAAGCTGGCATAATTCATCTTCGATCCAATTCTAGGTTACAGGCGCCGGAGCGAGACGGGTCAGGTCCCACCTCGTCCGAAGCTGCGGAGATCGGGGGCAAGATATGCAACGCAAGCTTCATGCCATCCGGCGCCGGGCCTGAGCGGCCAGGCGTGCAGGCATGAGCCGCGCCATCGTCCAAACGCATATGCCCTCGAAAGATGGGCATTATGCGGCCACTTCCTGACGCTCATGCGACCGCACGAACGCCTGCAGCATTTCCAGCACAGGTCCCTTCATGTCGTCGCGCGCCAGCGCGAAGGCGATGGTGGCCTCTATGAAGCCTTCCTTG
Source organism: Mesorhizobium sp. P160219 (assembly GCF_057786095.1). Lineage (NCBI taxonomy): Bacteria > Pseudomonadati > Pseudomonadota > Alphaproteobacteria > Hyphomicrobiales > Phyllobacteriaceae > Mesorhizobium > Mesorhizobium sp. P160219. Next base: position 1,369,026 of record NZ_JBYNWG010000001.1, on the reverse strand, counting down.
GAGCCGCAGTCGAACATGCGGCCATTGAAAGGCTGGGCAAAGAAAGACTGGCTTTTCGCCAGCCGCACCATTGCATCGGTAAGCTGGATTTCGTTGCCGGCGCCGCGCTGCTGGTTGCCCAGCAGCGAGAAGATCTCGGGCTGCAGGATGTAGCGGCCGTTGATGTAATAGTTCGACGGCGCATTGGCCGGCGCCGGCTTTTCGACCATGGCCGTCACCTCGAAGCCGCTGCCTGTCTCGGCGCCGCGCCCGACGATGCCGTATTTGCTGGTCTCGCTGGGATCACAGCGCTCGACGGCGATCACATTGCCGCCGGTCTGCTGATAGAGATCGACTGTTTCAGCCAGGCAACCTCGGCGACCGAACGACACCATATCGGGGAGCAGCAGGGCGAAGGGCTCGTCGCCGATGACTTCGCGTGCGCACCACACCGCATGGCCGAGACCATGTGGCGACTGCTGGCGGATGAAGCTGGTGGCGCCGGCCACGGGCAGCATGCTTTCGAGCGCCTCCAGCTGGGTCTTCTTGCCGGTTTGTTCGAGCGTTCCAATCAGTTCGGGGTGCAGGTCGAAGTAGTCCTCGATGACAGCCTTGTTGCGGCCGGTGACGAACACGATGTGCTCGATGCCGGCTTCGAAGGCCTCGTCCACCGCATATTGGACGACCGGCCGGTCGACCACGGGCAGCATCTCCTTCGGAATCGACTTGGTTGCCGGCAGGAACCGTGTTCCAAGCCCCGCCACAGGGATGACTGCCTTCCTGATTTTCTTCATCGCAAATTCCTTCTGAGCAGATCGATTTCAGCCTGTTGCAGGCCACGAACAAACGTCTTCATGTACTCGCCCTCCTTACCTCTCCGCGCCGACGGCAAACTGCGCCGCCACCCTTTTGAGGCGGACGGCGATCGGCATCGACATGTGCCTGACAGCCGCCGGATCACTTAGCGCGGTGCGTATCGCTTTCAACGGCGAACGCGCCTTGATGTGCTGGACCAGCGACAGGAACGATGCCGCCTTGCGCAGGCTGCGGGCGCGTTTGGCGAAGGCGGCCGCAGCAGCAGCGTCCATGGAATTGGTCTCGGCGAAGACCGCGTCGGCCTTGCGCATCGCCTCGATATGGTGAAGCTCGAGCACGCGCGAGATCGAGCCCGTGCGGATGTGGTAGATATAGCCGGTCGTCGGCTCGACGACGCATTTTCCGCTCTTGGCCAGCGCGTTGGCGAGCAGGATGTAATCCTCGCCTATGCTCAGACTTTCATCATAGCGAAGCCCGTTTTCGATCAGGAAACGGCGCTGGAAGATCGGCTTGAGATAGCCAAGGTTGAACGTGGATTCGAAAACGATGTTGCCAGCGATGTAGTCGGCGAGCGTGATTTCACGCAGGCCCTCCAGATATTTGGCGGGAAACATCGTCGCTTCGGCAATGCCGTCCTCGCGCACCACCTGGAGGTTGTCGACGGCGATTACAGCGCCCGCACTTTCGGCTCGCGCGATCATGGCGGCGAGCCGCCCGGGCAGGACGGCATCGTCGGAATCGAGCACCGCGACCCAGCGGCCTGTGGCGAGGTCGAGGCCGGCATTCCTGGCGCCGCCAGGGCCACGATTTGCCGGCAGCGCAACCACTTTGACGACATCTTTTGGATAGGCTCTTGCGACGTCGAGCGTGTTGTCGCGCGACTGGTCATCGGCGACGATGATTTCGACGCTGACATCGCGCTGGGCCATGGCGCTTGCGATCGCCCGGTCGAGCGTGGCCGCGGCATTGTAGGCTGCGATGACAAAGGAGACGTCAGGCTGCACGCTTGCCTCCTTGCTGCGGGGAAGACAGTCCGTATTGGCGAATTTCGCTGATACCGACGAGGCCGCTGACGACGCCGACATGCATGATGCCGCGCAGCACGCTGCGGTTGCGGCGGACCGGGCTAATCGCGGTCAACGCCGCCATGCCGAAGCAATAGACGGCCTTGGCCGAGGCAAGGCCGACAGCCTTCGCACGCTCTATCACGCCTGCGTCATGGCCGATGAGGTGGCCGTGCGTCTGGCCGAAGCGGAAGCGGCGGCGGCGCAGCCAGTCGAAAGCGGCTCGCGAACGCGGCACGACTTCCTCGACCCACGCCTCCGGCGCAAAGGCGATGCGACCGCCTGCCTTGACCATGCGGTCGAAGAATTCGGTGTCCTCGCCGCCGCTCTGGCCGCGCGCCAGGCTGAAACGACGGTCGCGCAAGCTGTCGGCGCTCATCCTCAAAAGGACGTTGCAGGTGTAGCCGGTGCGGATTTCGCCCTGCACCCAGACCGGCAAGGTCGAATGGAAATCGCCCTTGCGCATCCAGTCCGGCGCATCCGAGCGGTAGAGCGCCCGCACCGGACCGAGCACGGCCTCGGCGCCGCTTGTCTCCGCGATAGCAATCAGTTCGGCCAGCCATTGCCGGGAAGCGGTTTCATCGTCGTCGATGAAGGCGACAAAATCGGCCGTGCTGGCATCAAGACAGGCGTTGCGGGCAACCGAGATGTTGCGCGCCGGGGCGTGCCGGTAGCGGGCCACGAGCTTCAATTCGCTCGCCAGCGCGGTCACCAGCGGCTCGGCGGTCGGCTCGTCGTCATTGTCGGCGACGATGACGCCGATGCCGAAACCGGCAGGCATATCCATGGCAGCGAGCGACCGCAGCGTGTCGGCCAGTTCCGGCCGCCGGAACGTGCAGACGCAGATGTCGATTCGGCGGCTGTCGGCGACCATCATGCCACCCCGCGCTGCGATCGCGAGCCGAGCAGTTGCAGCCAAAACCCGAGCGACCAGCCGAAATGCATGACCATCGCCGAAATGCCCGCCAGCACATTGTTGGGATTGCGCTGGCTGATGGCGGTCACAGCGCCGTAGCCCAGACAGACCGAAGCCCAGACCAGCAGCGGCACCGCCGCCAGCCAGTGGATAAAGGAAAATACCGCGAGAAGGACGACCGGCGCCACCAGCAGCGGGATCATCTGCCGAACTTTCGGGATCATGCGGTGCTTGAGCACATTCTTGGCGCGGCCGCGGCCATAGCCGAGATATTGGAAATACAGGCCCTTCAGCGACGAACGCGGATAGTAGACCATCTGCGTCTTGCCGCTCATCCAGATGCGGTAGCCTGCCCGGCGCAGGCGGTAGTCGAGTTCGGCATCCTCATTGTGGCTGAAGGTCTCGTCATAGCCGCCGACCGCGGTGAAGGCCGAGATCCGGATCAGCGCGTGATGGCCATGGTCCACCCATTCGCCGGCGGAAAGGTGCCGGTGCTTGGAGCCGCCGGTGCCGAGCTTGGAATTCTGCGCCGCCGCGACCGCTTTCTGCACCGCGCCGCTGCCGCTGGTCAGCATCGAGACGACGACCGAATCGGCTGAAGTGGCGAGCGCCTCCTCGACCAGCCGGTCGCAATAATCGGCGGGATAGCCGCCATGGGCATCGATGCGGATCAGGTATTCGGCGCCGTCACCGAGGCTGGCGACGGCGAGATTGATCGCCGCGCTCTGGATACGTTTTGGGTTGTTCAGGAGGACGACCTGAGGGTCCTTGGCCGCAACCGCTTCGGCAATGGCCAAAGTACCATCGGTGCTGCCGCCATCGGCAACGACGATGCGGGCGCCGAGCCTTAGCGCTGCCGGCCTGAGCTGCTCGAGCAACGCGCCGATATGGGCTGCCTCATTCAGGCACGGAATGACGATCAGGCTTGGCGGCAGCGCTTCGGTTTGCGTCATCGGCGCCTTTCCATGAACTGCACTTTTGTCATTGGTCATCCTTCAGGCCAGTGCCTCGGTGGCGAACGAACCAGGGGCAACCGCAAGGCCGCGCAGCCTGTCGACAAAGGCGCGGCAGTCGCTGCGGTCGTAACTCCAGGTTCGTGGGTTGCGGGCCAGCACACGCGCCTTGGCCTTGCCGAAGTGCTCCTGGTCCATGCGGCCGAGCGCGGTTTCCAGGATTTCGGGCGTGGCATCGGAAAGCAGGACGCCAACGTCCTGCTGGTTGAGAAAGCGCCCGGTCTCGGTATTGCCCATCGAGATCGGTACGGCGCCGAAGCGGCAGCCCTCATAGAGGCGGTTGGGCAGCAGCCATTCCGAATTCTGCCCTTCCTCGAAGAAATCGATCGCCCAGGAAAAATGCACTTCGCCGTAGATCGCGGCCATGTCTTCCGGGTTGCGGTAGGGGCCACGAAAGGAGAGATAGGGTTCGGCCTCGACAAAAGCGTGGAAATCCGGGAATTCCGAGAGTGCCGGACGGCCCCGGAGGACGACCTCGAAGCGCCCGCCCTGACGGCGCGTGAAGTCGGCCAGCAGCTCCAGCGAGCGGCGGCAGCGCAGCGCGCCGAACCAGCCGATGCGCCACGGGGGTGCTGCAGGGTTTTCGGCCGTTGACCTGTCATCCAAGGCGATCGGCGCGGTTTCGAAGTATTTGTTTTCGACCAGTTCCACCGGTGCGGCGACCTGCCCGAACGGCTTGAAATAATTGGCGATGAAGGCCGGTGAGCTCGTCACCAGAAGCTTCACGTCGCGGGCGAGATAACGCTCCGCTGTGCGCAGCGCTTTGCCCAGCATGTCATTGCGCAGCACCAGGCGATGAATGTCGAGGCATTCGTAGACGATCGGCACGCCGCCGCGAAAGGCGGCCTTGGCGCGCCTGGCCAGCGCCAGCATTTCCAGATTGCGCGCGATGATGAGGTCGGGCTTCGGCATCGCCGCAAGCTTCGAGCCTATCGACAGCGCCGCCTTGGCGACCGCCGCCAGACGCTGGCCGAATCGGCCGTCACGCGTCGCGCCGAGGTCGACCGGCTGCAGCCCCTCGACGTCGGGAACAGCATTTGTGGTCCGACGGAAGCCGGCCAACGTGACCCGCGCGCCGCCTGCCTTGAGCATTATGATCCGCCGGCGCACCGCCGGGTCGGAAACATCGTGCACAAGGTACAAGACATGCAGCATGAAAACTCGACCGCTGTTGGCCCACCCACGGGAATGCTAACCCAGCTTTTGCTGCATCGCAACATTTTTGGTGCGCCGTAGCATAAGTGCACGTTTTTTGTTGCACTGCAAAATTGATGCGTTACCCTCCGTCGGGCTTGAGCGCCGCTCTGACTGGTCACCCAGCCCGATGCAGCGATGAATTGTGACGCGAGCCGCATCGGGATCGTCCTGGCGTGGGTATTTTCGGTCACCATGCCCGTCCTAGGCACCGCAGGCCCCGCCGCGGAATCTGCTGACGAAATGAGGTATCCCATGAAGATCGTCGTTGAAAACACAGTCTGCCTGAATACCGGGGATGCGGCGATTCTGCTGGCGATCCGCCACATTCTCAGGACGATCGTGCAAGGCGACGTGCGGTTTGCCGTCTTCGACAGCCAGCCCGAGGTTGCGGAACGACTCTATCCGAAGACGGATTATCTCGACCTCGAATTTCATAAGCTGCTGTCGGAATCCCTGTTCCGATACAAGAATGGCAGCGGGCTGAGGGACCGGTTCAAGCCGATCTACAATCGGCTCGTTCTCCAGGCCCTGCGCTGGTTTGGCAGCAGCGCGCTAGGCAATTTTTTCAGCCATCGCGACCGGCGCGGTCTCGATATCTACGCCGACGCGGACATGGTGGTCACCACAGGGGGAACCTATCTCGTCGAGAACTACAATCTCGAACGACGCCTCAATCAGTTCAGGCTCGATGCCGTATTTGGCAAAGATCCGGTCTTCTTCACGCAATCCCTCGGTCCGTTCGACAAAAGTTACAACCGCCAGGAGCTCGGCCCGATCTTTGACCGCAGTCCGCTCATCCTGTTGCGCGACGAACGGTCGCGGACCCATATCCGGGACTTGGTGAAGGATCTCGGAAAGTGCCACGTGGTGGCCGATGCCGTATTCGCCTTGGCCGATACCGACAGGATCGGCAAGCGTCTCGCTTCCAGCCAGCCGCCGGCGTCGACGGGCCGCGTCGCTATTTCGGTCCGCCACTGGAACTACGTCAGCGACGGTGAGGGCGGCATGCGCCGCTATCTGGATTCGGTCCGCGAGATCGCCACAATTCTTGTCAGGGACCTTGGCAAGGAGGTGACCTTCGTCTCCACGTGTCAGGGCGTGCCGGAATATGCCCATGACGATTCCAAGACCGCACAGGCCATCGTTGCCGAGCTCGATCCTGAGATCGCCAGCCACGTGACAGTGGACGCTTCGTTCCACACGCCGGACCAGTTGATGGCGCTGGTGAAGGGCTTCGACTTCGTCGTCGCGACGCGCATGCATATGATGATCATGTCGCTTTGCGTCGGCACGCCGGTGCTGCCGATCGCCTACGAGTTCAAAACCAAGGAAGTGGCCAAGCGAATCGGTGTCGACGATGTGCTGCTCGACATCGACACCGTGACGCCCGAAGAGGCGCGCGAAAAGCTCGGCCGATTTGCGGGAAATCTCGACCGCTATCGCAAGACAAGCCTTCAGGCCGTGCTCGAAGAACATGCTTCGGCAATGTCGGCCACAAACCTGCTGGCGCCGCTGATCGCCGGCCGCTCAGCGGATATTGCGCGCGGCGTTGGACAGGGTGGTGAACAAAGCGCGTCGCGACTGCGGGACGGCAAGCATGAAAACGAGACCGATGCCGTAGTTGAGGGCAAGCGCCAAAAAGACCGCGAGCAGGTCTGACTGGCCCGTTAGAGACGCCGGCAACCACAGGTACAGGAACCAGGCAAGCAGGGACGAGGCGATGAAAAGCCCCTGCATGAGCAGGAAGTCGGCGGCGGTCACCGGACCGACGCGATGGACCAGTAGCGCCAGCACGGGAACGCGCAGCACGTAACCGCTGATGGCATAGGCCGCGGCAACGCCGACGGCGCCCCAGTGCAGGCCAACGACGAAGGCAGCGACGGTCGTCAGCGACGAATAGATGCCCCAATGGAACATGGTCTTCGTCTTGCCCTGACAGATGAATATCCATCCCGTCGTGCTTGAAACGGACTGGACCAGGCTGGCGATGCCCAGCCAGGCAAAGATCGGTGCGACCGGTGCCCAGCCCGCGCCGAAGAGAAGTCCGACGATCTGATTGGAGGTCAGCGTCAGCGCCGCGATGCCCGGCATGGTAACGGCCGCCAGCATCCAGTTGGTGCGCACATAGATATCGCGAAAGCGGGCCTTGTCATCGTGGATGCGGCTGAGCAGCGGCACCATGACCCGTGTAAGCGGCTGGTTGATGTTCTGAAGCGGGAACAACAGGAGCTTGTAGGCGCGGTCGTAATAGCCGAGTTCGATCGCCCCGGAATATTTTCCGATGAGAATGTTGTCGAGATTGCGCGAGAAGAAGTTGGCGAGGTTGAAGCCGGTCAGGTTGGCGCCGAACGACAATATATCGGCATCGACCTTCAGGTCCGGCCGCAAAGGCGTCCAACGCGCCACCAGCCAGGCGGCAGCCAGGGCGATAGCTGCCGAAACCGCCGGGCCGATGACCAGCGACCAGTAGCCCAACCCCGCATAGGCCGCGATCGCGGCGGCCAGAAGTCCGGCGGCGGCGCTTATCACGTCGTTCAGTGCGAGCTGGCCGAACTGCAGGTGCCGGTTCATCAACGCCAGCGGCACTGCGGCGAGACTGCCGAGAAGCAGCGGCAGGGCGGAGCCAAGGGTAATGCCGGACATACGTTGATCGCCATAGAACGCGGCGATGGCAGGCGCCAGGCCGGCCACTACCACGGCACTACCCAGCCCGACGAGCGCGCTGATCCAGAACACCTGGTTGAGCTGCTGGTTGCTGATGTCCTTGCGCTGAACCACAGCCTGCTGCAGGCCCAGATTCTGAAGCAGCCCGACGAAGGCGACGATCGGCCCGACGGAAGCCACCAGACCGAAATCCTCGGGGACGAGCAGACGGGCCAGCACGATGACGGAGAGAAACTGGATCGCCATCTTGAAGCCCTGGGCGCCGATGGTTACCAGCCCGCCGCGCAGGGCGACACGACCGAACTGGGGGGGCGGATTGGCGTTCATGCAAGCGACCTCGTTTCGCCAAGCCGCATGGCGATTTCCACGAAATGTTGGTTCAGCAGATCGGAGTTGAACTCGGCCTCGATCTTCTTGCGCGCTGCGAGAGCGATCTCTTCACACGGCTTCGGATTCTCGGCGATCCAGGCAAGCTTTCCGGTCAGCGCCGCAACGTCCCGCTCAGCCACGAGAAAACCCGTCTTGTGATCATCGATCAGTTCAGGGATCCCGGAATGATATGTGCTGACCACCGTCAGGCCGGCGGCCATCGCTTCCATCAGGGAAACCGGAATGCCTTCCAGATCGCCATCGCGGGCGCCGACGCTGGGCAGCAGGAACACATGCGCATCGCGCAGACGCTGTTTGACTTCGCTGTGCGGCCGGGGCCCAAGAAAATTCACCCTGTCGGCAATGCCAAGCTCTGCGGCGATCCCCTTCAGCTGCTCGAGAAGTTCTCCGCCGCCGATCACCGAGTAGATCCAGTCTCGCCGCGGCAGGCCAGCAAGCGCGCGAAGCGCATATTCGATGCCCTTCTTTTCAGTCAGGCGGCAGACCGAGATGAAGGAGAGCGTAGCCTGCTCCCATGAACGCCACCGATAGTCGATCTCACTCGGCCGCACCCCCATATGGTGAACCACAACCTGCTCCGGCGATGCACCGACCTCAATCAAGGCATCGCGGAAAAACGCATTCACCGGCAGTTGAAGAACGCCCTTTTCGAACACAATCTTGTAGCGCGCGAGCGTATTGTCATGCAGCGGTTCGCCGACATCACGGCCGTGAAATATCGTCACCAGGGGAGCGGAAATCCTCCCGCGCTTGATCGCGCGGGCCACGCGCATGCCGTTGTTGCCGAAATGGGCAACGATGACGTCGGCGCCCTGCAGTTTTCGCGCATGAGCAATGTCGATGGCGGTCGAGAGCTTGTCCCAGAACCTGCCGGACCACTTCCTGAGCAGCGGGCGATAGCGACCCAGGCCACCCCACCAGCATACGACCTTTCCTGGCAACGCCTGCCAGCGCGGATCATCGATGTTGCTGTCCCTGCCGAAGGACGTCTCGTTGCAGACGACGCCGACTTCCATGCCGCGCTCAAGGCATCCGGCTATCTGGTCGAGAACAAAGGTTTCGGACAATGAGGGAAACTTGTCGACTACAAAGCAGATCTTCATCGGCAGGATGCGCTCGTCCGGGGAGCCGGTGTCCCTTTGACAAAAGCCGGGCCGAAGACAGGGTGGCGGAAGCACAAGACATGCAGCATGGAACTCTACCGCTGTTGGCCCACCCGCAGGAACGTTAGTACAGGTCTTGCTGCACTGCAACATTTTTGGTGCAGTGTAGCAAGATTTCCCTCAGCTTGGCGTGCCTGCCGATCAAACGCAGAGGAGCAGTGTCAGCCGGCAGATGAAGGATCCGCCAAGCCCTCGGAAACGCCGACATGACCGGTGGGTGCATGCGCAGGGCTCGATGTGGCCAGTTGGGTAACGATCTGCGCAAAACGTTCATTCAGAACATCTGCGTTGAAGTCCTCCTCGACTTTGCGGCGTGCGGCAAGCGCGATACGCTCGCATTCGGTCGGGTGCTCCGCGGCCCAGGTAAGCTTGCCGGCAAGCGCTGAAATATCTCGCTCGGGCGCAAGCAACCCCGTCTCCCCATCCTTGATGAGCTCCGGGATTCCCGAATGATACGTGCTGACCGCAATCAATCCGGCGGCCATGGCCTCCATGAGCGCGACCGGAATGCCTTCCATATCCCCGTCGCTGGCAGTGATACTTGGCAGCAAAAAGAGATGCGCCATGCGAAGCCGTCTTTTCACCTCTGCGTGAGGGAGGCTGCCGAGGAATGTTACGCGACCAGCCAAGCCCAGCTCTACGGCCAGCTTCTCCAGATTCATCCGCAGAGGACCGTCGCCAACAATGTCGTAACGCCAGTCTAGCTGCGGCTGGGAGGCCTTGAGGGAGGCCAGGGCTCGCAAGGCGAACTCGACGCCTTTCTTTTCGACCAGGCGGCAAACCGTCGTCACGACCAGTTGGGTGCCTTCCCACGATTCCCAGCGATAGCCGATTTCGCGGGTGTCAATTCCCATATGGTGGACCGTCGTGCTCGCCTGGGACAGGCCGGCTTCCAGCAGCATCGTGCGGAAGTAATCGTTGACGGGCAGGTTCAGGGTCCCATGCTTGGTCAGCCCGGCATATTGTGTCGCGAGCACTGCCTGCCGCGCCGGGATCGCCACGTCCGCGCCGTGAAAGATGGTTATGATCGGTGGTTTGAGCACCTTCCATTTCTTCAGTGCGGCTGCTCTCTCGCCGTTCTGTCCGAAGTGGGCGACAATCACGTCGCAGCGGTTCAGGCGGCGTGCAAAGGCGATGTCGAGAACGGTCGAGGCCTTGTATCGCAGACGCGGCGGCAGACGCTGTACAAATTTGCTGATTACAGCGGCCCATCGCCACCAATGTCGGGTTCTGGCGAGCAGCGTCGCCATCGGCTCGCTTTGCCGGTCAATTCGGTGGTCACCTTGCATCTTTTCGCAGACCACTTCGACCTGAAAGCCCCGCGCCAGCAGCCCAGCCATCTGGTCCACGACGAAGGTTTCCGAAAGCAGAGGGAATTCGCCGACGACAAAGCCCACGCGCATGACCCGCCCATAAGGTTGGGGCTTGCTCGGACCAAGCGGTCCATATCGCACAAGCCCTAATGTAGACAGGCAGAATACACGTTGATTGCTGCAGTGCCACAAAATATTGCACTGCAGCAATTAAAAGTGATCCGGACGGGCGCACGACGCCTGGACCTGGCTAACGGGAACTTTGCGCGACCACGGTCGTGCAGCGTCTCAGCTGAACTGCAACACGACGCGTTTAGGCTGCGCGCTCCAAACCGACACGTCTTGCGCGGTCGAGAACGCCCATGAACGTTGCGAACTGGCTGTCGGGGTTCATTTGCCGCCGCTCCGAAAACTGACGTGCTGTCGCTGACAGCCGCTTGTACTCGGCCTCATCGCTCCACAGCCGCCTGACCGTTGCGACCCAGTCGGCGAGCGGGGCGTCGTAGTCCAGTACCACGCCGCCGGCGCCGATCGCTTCCGGCAGACCGCCGCGCCGCGAGCCGACCACGGGAATGCCACTACAATGCGCTTCCGAGGCCACCCGGCCCCAGGCTTCTTCCCATTTGCTGGGCGCAAGCAGGATTTTCGTGCGGCCGTAGACCGTCTTCATGTCGCTGGTGCGGCTTTCCAGCTTGACGTTCTGGAGGGGAGAGATTGTTGCTTCGATCCGGGCTCGATGATCGTCGTCGAGCTTCCAGCTTTCGACGAACAGGAACGGGATCTCGGGACAGGCGGCGGCAATGCGCACCGCAAGATCGAAGCCTTTTTCCTCATATGGATTGATGAGCGTGACAAATTCACCGGTCGTCGGTGTGCTGTAGAACGCGGGATTGATGGTCGGCGGAATAACCGTCGAATCGATATCGAATTTTGCCTTATAGGCGCGCGCGGTGAACTCGGAGTTGGCGATATAGACCGCCGAATGGAGCTCACGCAGATCGCCGGCCAATTCGTCGAATTCGACATTCCTCAGATAGACGGTCAGCGGCACGCCAAGCCTCTGCAACTCTCTGCCGATCGGCACCGAATTGTGGCACTGCACGACCGCGACATCCGGCCTCAACTTTTTGACGGCGAAGTCGGCCGCTTCCCAGGGGAACCACGCCCGTACAACCGGATAGCCCGGGAAATTGTCGATGACCGCGCGCTGACGAAGGAGCTTCATCTTGGCGCGCGCCCGGAAGCCGAACATGCCGTCGCCGAACAGCGCTGCCAGAACGGATGCCTCGTGACCGTTTTCGCGCAATTGCTCGACCAAGTGGTGGGTGCTCGACTGGACGCCCCCGCTGAATTGCGGCGTGTAGCCGGTGCCGCCTGCAAACAGAACTTTCATGAACCTGGCTCCGCGTTGTGCCGCCCTGCCTTCACGCCGCCATCCTGCCGATCGAGAAATACTCGATGCCGTGACGGGCGATGACCTTGGGATCATAGAGGTTGCGGCCATCGAAGATGACCGGCGTGGTCAGGGCATCCTTCACCGCGTCGAAGGACGGGGCGCGGAAACTCTTCCACTCGGTGGCGATCAGCAACGCGTCGGCGCCGCGCAACGCCGCCTCCTTGGTGCCGCACAACAAAAGGTCGTCGCGCAGGCCGTAGATGGCCTGGCATTCCTGCATCGCCTCGGGGTCGTAGGCCTGCACATTGGCGCCGGCCTGCCACAGCGCCTCCATCAGGACGCGCGCCGGCGCCTCGCGCATGTCGTCGGTGTTGGGCTTGAAAGCGAGGCCCCAGAGCGCGAAGGTCTTGCCCTTGAGACTGCCCTTGAAATAACGGTGCACCTTGTCGAACAGCACCGACTTCTGGGCATTGTTGCGCTCCTCCACGGCGCGCAGCAGCTTGGCGTCGAACTTGACACCTTCGGCGGTCTTGATCAGCGCGCGGACATCCTTGGGAAAGCACGAACCGCCATAGCCGAGGCCGGGATAGATGAAGTGGTAGCCGATGCGCGGATCCGAGCCGATGCCCTTGCGTACCTCCTCGATGTCGGCGCCGAGCTGCTCGGCCAGATTGGCCATTTCGTTCATGAAGGAGATCTTGGTCGCCAGCATGCAGTTGGCGGCGTACTTCGTGAATTCGGCGCTGCGCACGTCCATCACGATCATCTTCTCGTGGTTGCGGTTGAACGGCGCGTAGAGCTCCCGCATCACCGCCTCGGTGCCCTCGCTGTTGGTGCCGACAATGATGCGGTCAGGCTTCATGCAGTCGGCGACGGCGGAACCCTCCTTGAGGAACTCAGGATTGGAAGCGACGTCGAAAGCCAGGTCCTGGCGCCCGCGCGCCTTCAGCGTCGCGGCGATTTTGGCCTTCACCTTTTCGCAGGTGCCGACCGGCACGGTCGACTTGCCGACGACGATCTTGGGACCGTCCATCTCGCGGCCGATGGTCTCGGCCACCGCCAGCACATATTTGAGGTCGGCCGAACCATCTTCGCCGGGTGGCGTGCCGACCGCAATCATCTGGATCTCGCCATGCTTGACGCCGGCGGCGGCATCGGTGGTGAACTTGATGCGGCCGGCGGCGTGGTTCTCCTTGACCAGGGCCTCCAGTCCCGGTTCGAAAATCGGCACCAGGCCCTGGTTGAGCCGCTCGACCTTCTTTTCATCGACATCGACGCACACCACCTGGTGCCCGACCTCCGCCAGCACCGCGGCCTGCACGAGACCGACATAGCCAATTCCAAAGACCGTCAAATTCATTCGGGTTAATTCCTGTTCACGCCCTTTGGCCTTATATAGCCGGGCCGGTTCAGATCTACTTTATGCTGCTTACACTGCATGCCAGCGATTCCGGAAACTGGCACGGCTGGCCGAGCGCGGTGAAGGCGACGCGCTGCACCTGCATCGTCACCTGGCGGCCGGGGTCGGAAAAGGCGCCCATCCAGTTTTTCAGCGTGTCGCTGCCCCAGAGGCTGAAGAATATCTTTTGCGAGTGGGTCGGCAATTGCTCGGGATTGGTCACCTCCTGGACCAGCTTGCCGTTGACGTACCAGCGCAGCCGGTCCTTTTCCCAAATAAAGGCATAGTCGTTGAAGCCCTTGTCGGCGCCGCCTTCGACCTCGGCCAGCTTCTCGTTCTTGGGCTTGCCGGCGATGTAGCTGTTGACCTGCACCTTGGATGTATCCTTGGTCAGCACCTCGAAGTCGATCTCATACCAGGGCTGTTTGTCGGCAGGGCCGATATAGGTGAAGAAAGCGGCGTTGAGACCGGATCCGGTGTCGGTCTTCATCCGTGCTTCATAGGTCCCATAGCCGAAGCGCTGCTTGGTCTGGATCTCGGCGCAGGCGAACTCGCGGTCCTTCAGTTTGCGCTTTTCGAAGCCGAGCGTCAGCATGTTGTCGGAAAGTTTTGCCAGGCTTTTCGACCAGGTGCAGTTCTGGTGATTGCCGTTCGACCAGCCGTCGGAGACATACCAGCGCGAACGATCGAAACTCTTGAAATCGTCGACGAAGGACGGTGCGCTTTGCATCTCCGGGGAGGCGTCCTGGGCGCGGGAGGGGTGGGCGGCGCCGAGCAGAGCTGCGGCTGCCGCCAACAGAAGCGCACCAACGGATAGAAGACGCGTTGGGTTTACAAGACGCATTGGCCGATTTGGCCGCGTTGAAATCATGGCATCGATTGCCGCCATGGGCGTCGTCTTCGGATCTGCGTTCATATCAATTCACCTTTGTGCTGTTCCGCCCCAACCCAAAGTCACCGATTGGCCCACATTGCTAACGGGCCGATCCCGATCCTCCGTCCCCGAACTTTCTCTTCTGTGTCTCGTGTGACCGTGTTCAGCCGAAGCGACCTGCGGGTTTGACATATTCCCCGTGCGAATCAGAACTCTGGCCATCCTCGCCGACGATCGCGTCGAGTGAATGACGCAGTTCCTTCATCCGGCTCGTCTGGCGCACCAGCTCGGCGATGCGCTGTTCGCAGTTCAGGATGGACTTCGTCAGCTCGCCGACTTCCGACAGCTTGCTTGCCGACGCCGAGCCGTTCTCCATCGACTCGACCAGGAAGGCCGCGTTGGTGGACTTCGACCGGTAGCGGGCCTCCAACCCGGTCTTCTCGGCCGCAATCTCGGCCGTGATCTGATCCAACAGCTTTGCCAGACGGTCGAAACGCGCCAGATCGGTCTGCTTGTCGCGCGCTGGGTCCCTGGACCTGAAGCCGAAAATTGAAGCCATCCGGTTGGCCTTCCAAAATTGCTGCACCGCAACATACAGTGCCATCGTCGGGGCGTGTAGGCAACCTCCGAGTTTCAGAAAGGCAATTTTTTCAGCCTTGCGGCCGCCGTCCCGGACTTGGCGGAGCCTACTTTTGCGCCGCCGTGCTGGTAGCGGCCATGAGGAAGCGCAAGGGCGGCACCGGCTGCTGCCGCGGGGGCAGACCGGCGTGGCGAAACAACGCATCGAGCTTGTCGGCGGCCACGCCGACAACGATGGGAATGAAGTTCGACTGGCTGGCCAGCGCGTAGGCGGCGGCAGACGCCATGCCGCGCTCGGCCTTCACATCGAGAAAATTGCGCAGCCGGTATTTGTCACGCACATGCCGCTCGTGCTTGCGCAGCAGGGCCTTGGAGCCTTCCGGCAGGCTGTCGATCTTGAGCAGTGCCAGATCCGCATCGGCGAGGCGCTTCAGATCCTGTGTCTTGTGGCGCCCGCTCAGCGAATCGGCGCGCACGATCGCGCCATAGCCGCAGGAACGGATGACCTTGAAGCGTGCGCCAAGGGCAAAGGCGCGAGCGTAGAGTTCGTAATCTTCGCCGAGACGCAGGTTCTCGTCGTAACGCAGCCCATGCCTGTCGAGGAAAGCTCTTGATATCACCGGCTTGAGAAAGCCGAGTTCGCCGCGCTGGACACGCCGTCTGGAGATGTTGCCCTCGATGAATCGCTCGAAGTCGAGGAATTCCGGGTCCGCCGAAAAGGACGGGGCGACGATCTTCGAGACATCGGTCGCCGTATCGTCACGGATCAGCATGATGTTGTCGGCGGCGAAATCCCAGTCGGTGCTGGCAAACAGCTGGCGAAACCGTCCCTGAAGGAAGAAATCGTCGGCGTCGAGAATGCTGATGAAAGGCGATTTCGACCCGGCAATGGCGGCATTGCGAGCGAAGGACGGGCCGCGATTGACGTCGAGCCGGATGACCGAAAGCCGACCGCTGCCATCGTCGGCAGCGCTGGCCACCTTTGCGGTGTCGTCGGTGGAGGCGTCGTCGACGACAACGACTTCCGCCACCTCCGGCTCGCGCAGCGCCGAGGCGATGGCTGCGGGAATGGTCCGGGCCGCGTTGCGCGCCGCGATGATCACGCAGACCCGGGATTCTGTCATGGACATAGGGTGGCCTTTCGATTGCATAAAGTGTCGCGAGGCCCCTCGCCCTCCCGGCGCGCGGCGCCGGACCCCGATCCATCCCCCGATCCATCCCCAGCGGATCGGGACGGAACGTTATCTGCCTGCTGCATGACGACCCTCATCGTCACCGGCTTTCCCGCTCGAAAATCCGCCGGCTGAGGTCGGCTGACGCGGCCCAGCCGGCCTCGGTCAGATAGCGGACAGGTTCGCGGCCGCACAATTCCCACAAAACGGTGCGCCGTTGCGGCCATCTGAGCGACGACAGCCACGGCGCGATGACCATGTGGAACAGGTCTTCATTGCCGATGCGTGAGAGGATCCTGGTGGCCCGATCCGACAGCAGCGTGCCGGCGCCACCAAGCACCACATCGGCGGCGCGCAGGCCCAGCAGCAGGGTGTCAGCCAGCCCCTGCTCGGCCGCGTAGTCGAGCACAGTCTGCTGCTCGGCCTCGCTCAGCCGACCGGCAGCGGCCCGGACATCGCAGACATAGCCCGCGCACGGCTCGCGGTTGAACAGCGCCTTTGCGACACTGATGCAGGACAGGAGCAAAGTGTCGGAGGCCGAGATGAACGGCACGCTGGAGCCGGCGATCGCAAGCGCGCGCTTGCGGCGCAGGAACCCTTCCGTATCGCGCGGGCTGGGCGATCCCGGCTGCTGGAGCCGGTAATGGAGATCGACGGTGGACAATTTCCGACCCTGGCTGCGAACCATGTGCTGCTCGCCCAGAAAGCGCACCCACCAGACGGAGCGGGACTTGCCGGCGACCTCGTAGCCGATCGAGCGCAGCGCATCACGAGCTCTAAAGAAGCCGGCCGGCGACACCAATATGTCGACATCTCCAGACGGCTTCATGAAATGGTCGCCATAGAGCAGTTGCTGCTGGAGGGGGCCCTTCAGGAAGACGAAATCGATGCTGCTGCCGCGCAGCGCCTTGTCGATGGCCATCGAATCCATGATGCCGGACGAGTTCATCGCAATCGTGCGCCGGCGATAAGTGTCGAGCCACTCGAGCAATCCCGGCGGCGTCTCGCCCGCCGGTGGGCGCGACAGCGCCTTCAGCATGAAGGTGGCGACCTTGTTCAGCCTGGCGATATCGCAAACATCGGCAACGGAGATGGCCGGTGCAGGCGCGGCGCTGGGGCTCGCCCTGGAGGCGAAGAACAGCCGCAGGCAAGCCTGCACATAGGCCACTTCGTCGGCGCAGCCAGCGGCGCGCAACCTTTCGAAGGTCCCTTCCTGCAATGCCATATGCTGCAGCATCTCCGCAAAAAATTCGCCAGGCGCGTTATATTGCAATGCGAAGCAAAGCATCGCCAAATTCATGCGCCGCGTCCAGTTTTTCCTTTGGCGCCAATTTTCCTGCAACCTGAACGTTTCGCAACACAGTCCTACAACGAGATGCAAGGCGCCGCCTGATCGGGGCTTGTGGCGGGTACGTCAGCAACAATTTTGTGGGAATGCGCCAGCGCCCAAGTGAGGAGCATTCGAAGGAAAATTTAACGTAATTAATCAGATACTTAGTTGATGGCCTCGGACACTCTGCTGAATTCTCCTGGGATGTGAAAATGCAAAGCGCTTTGATCACCATTTAAGGGAGTCGCAACCGAGAATTGATTAACGGCGGGTAAATCAGGCTTGACTCATAAATGCTGCCATGCAGCTATTGCGGTGCAGCAATAGCTCGCTGCCGGCAATCGACAGGCCGCTTCCAGTCCACAAGTGGAGAGTAAATTGGAACAGAATGTTGAAAAGCATGAGTACGAAACCCCTAGCCTGACGGTCCACGGCTCGATCGAGACCATCACGCAAGGCGGTAGCGGTACTACGGCACTCGACGCCTCGTTTCCGGCACATACGCCGGTCGGCGAACTCACCTTCTCCTGAGTCTTCTCTCGTTGGGGTGACAAAGTCCGGACTCTGCAAACAGAGCGCACTAAGGAGAGTCGGGGGTCAAACCCCGGCTCTCGCGTCTTTGTCCGGAATTGCCGAAGCGTTGGTGTTGTGAGCGAGGTTTAGGAATGGATTGGAACCCCACGGACCATGATCGGATGAGCGCGAGCAAGGATGCCGTGGCCTGCGAATTCGGCAACGGCCTGGCGCTGCTCGATATGAGGTCCAACATCTATTACAGCCTGAACAGCGTCGGCGCCTATATCTGGGAGCTGATCCAGGAGCCGCGGCCGATTTCCGAAATCCGCAGCGCCGTGCTGGATCGCTACAATGTCGATCCGGAACGCTGCAGGGCCGATGTCGATGGATTGTTGAAGGGCTTGGCGGACGCCGGGCTTGCGAGGCTCCATGATGAGGAACTTGTCTAGAGCTTTCTCGCTGAGCGGGCCGGAGATGCTCTTTCTCGCCCACTGCCTTGCGGTGGTCGTGGCGGTGCGGCTGGGGCTGACGCTGCTTTCCTATAACAGGATTCGCCGAATAGTGACGCGGCTCGATGCAAGCGAGACAGCTGACATCGGCGATCTCAGGCGTGTCGCCTGGGGCGTGGCTGCGGCTGCCCGCCTGGTGCCTGGCGCAAGCTGTCTGACCCAAGCGCTTTCCGGCCAGTATTTGCTTGCCCGCCAGGGCAACGCCTCAAAAATCCGCATCGGCATCGAGCGCGATACCGGGACCGAGTTGAAGGCGCATGCCTGGCTGGTCAGTGGCGACCACATCGTGCTCGGCGGCTCGCTTGGCAGGTTTAACCATCTCGTCGACCACGGCCAGTGAGCGATGAGCGGCGTCGCCGGAATTCTGCTGAGGCAGGAAGGCAGGCAGGCCGCCGCGGCCGACATCCAGCGCATGCTTACCCGCATGCAACATCGCGCGCCTGACGGCAGTTCGTGGTGGATGGACGAGGGCGTCGTTCTTGGCCACGCCTGGCTCAACACCACCAATGAAGCTGGCCCCGGCCCGCTGACCATGGCCGGCGGCAAGCTCGCGATCACCGCGGACTGCCGGCTGGACAATCGCGACGAATTGCTGGCCAGGCTTGGCATCAGGGACAGTTCGGTTGCCGACGCCGTGCTGTTGATGCGCGCCTATCTGCGCTGGGGCGAAGCCTGCCCCGAGCATCTGCAAGGCGACTTCGCCTTTGCCATCTGGGATGGCGAGCGCCGGCAGCTGTTTTGCGTGCGCGACCATTTCGGCGTCAAACCGTTCTACTATCATTCGAGCGACCGGCGCTTCGTCTTTGCCTCGGAGATCGGGCCGATCCTCGATGCCGGCGGCGTCGACATGCGCATCAGCGAACACCAGATTTCGGGATTCCTGGCCGGGCTGCCCGACGATCCGCAGTCGACAGCCTATGCCGATATCTTCCGCCTGCCGGCGCGCCACAGTCTGACAGTGACCGGCAACCAGGTGGTGCTGCGCCGCTACTGGCAGATCGAACCCTCGCCAAGGCCGATGCGATCGGATACGGCCGAGGAATTCCGGCATCTGTTTTCGCAATCGGTCCGCAACCGTATGCGCGGCACGCCTGCGGTCGGTGCTATGCTGAGCGGAGGCCTCGATTCCTCGTCGATCGCCTGCGTGGCGGGCCTGCAGAATGCCGCGCAGCGAAAGCCGAGGCTGCCGACCTTCTCGCTGGTGTTCGAAAAGGGTTCGCCGATGGACGAGCGGCCTTTCATCGAGGCAGTGCTTGGACAGGAGAAGGTCGACGGCACTTTGATTTCCGTCGGCAACTATGCGCCCTTCGCCGAATTCGAACGCATTCTGGAGGAGCAGGAAGAAACGTTTCTTGCGCCCGGCCTGTCGCTGACCCGCGACATCTACAGGACCGCCGGCGCCAAGGGCATGAGGGTGCTGCTGGACGGCCATGGCGGCGACGAGGTGGTTTCGCAGGGCCACGGCCATCTGCACGAACTCGCCGATGCCGGCAAATGGATGGAGCTGTGGCGCGAGCTGCGCAGCGCTTCCAACACTTATGGCGACGGCATGCTCGGCCTCTACTACAAGTTCCTTACCCTTTACGGGCCGGCCTGGCGCATCGCGAGAATCAAGCGGTTCGCGAACCGCGTGCTTGGCAAATTGCGGCGCCATCCCACTGGGCGGCCGGCGACGAGCTGGCGCGCCCTGATCAATCCGGACCTGGCGATGCGTACCGACCTCGTCGAACGGTTCCGCAGGGCCGGCTATATGCCGCCCGCGGTCAGCGCCAGCGAGACCTTGACCCATCGCTGGCTGCTGTCGAACGGCATGGTGCCGCACGCCTTCGAGGTACTCGACAAGGCGGCGGCGAATTTCGGCGTCGAGCCGCGCTACCCCTTCTGGGACAAGCCTCTGGTCGAGTTCTGCCTGGCACTGCCCGGCGCGGAAAAGCTGAACCAGGGCTTTGGCCGCTCGGTGTTGCGCCGTGCCATGGAAGGAATTTTGCCCCCGGCGGTGCAGTGGCGGCGCGACAAGATCGATTTCACCTCCAATTTGGTCAAAGGCATGCTGGGCAATCACCGCGATCTCCTGGACAAGGTGCTGGTGAAAGATGCGGCGCGGATTGCCCCTTACGTCAACCTGCCTGAGGTGACCGCCGCCTATGGCCGCATTTCCAGCCAACCCGAGGCCGCGACCTTGCCCGATGTCCAGTATGTATGGCGTTCGATTTCGCTATCGTTGTGGCTGCGGCAGGTGCAACAGCGCGGGAGCCACTGATGATGCCGGCCAACATGCCTCTTGCCGCTGATGACCGCCATGCAATTGCTGCTCGCGCACAGCACTTGTACAAAGCCTATGGGCTGACGATCGCTTCGCAGGTCGAACTGCCTGAGCTAGAGCCGAGCGAACCAGCTTGCGTCGATGTGCTGATCACGGTCGGCCCGATCGACCTGCCAAAACCCTCGCCCGAGACCGGAACCGCTTTCCGTTTCGAGCCGCGGCAGCAATATTTGGCATGGCAGACGGTCGGCGCCTTCCTGATCACCGATGCCTGCCGGATCGAGGTGGAGCCGGCGCCCGATGTCGACGATGCGCTGCTGGCGTTTCCGCTGCTCGGTCCGGTCATGGCACTGCTCCTGCACCAGCGCGGCCTGCTCATCCTGCACGCCAGCGCCATTGCGGTCGGCGGCAAGAGCGCTGTCTTCATGGGCGACAAGGGCGCCGGCAAATCGACGACGGCGAGCGCGATGATCCGTGCCGGGCATCGATTGCTGACCGACGATGTCGTGGCGCTCGATCTCACGGACCGGCCGATGATCGTTCCGGGTTTTCCGCAGTTGAAGCTCGCCGCCGATGCCGCCGCCGCGTTTCCCATCCGCCAGGCAGAAATACGCCCGCAGGTGCATGCGGCGATCGACAAGATGCAGCATCGCCTGCACGCCGGATTTGCGGCAGACGCGGTGCCGGCGACCCGGATCTATATCCTCGAGCGCGGCGATAAGGCAGCGATCACGCCGCTGCCAGGCATCGGCGCCCTGCCGGCCATCATCAAATTTTCCTATGTGACGCGTTTCGGCCGTCCAGCCCTGGTCGGCGATTTTGCCACGACACATCTTCGCCAATGCGCGGCCCTGGCCAGCCAGATCGGCGTCTGTCGCCTCGAAGTGCCCACCGGGCTCGACCGTATCGGCGAAGCCGTCGCCCTGATCGAAAACGATCTGGCGGCCGACAAAGGGCCGCGGTGACTGACATGTCCGCATCGCAGATCCTGCGCTTTTCGTTTTACCGCGATGTCGCCGGCTTCGGCGCCGCCATGGCCCGGATCGGCGGGCGCAGGACCTTCACGGCATTGCTGTTCCTGATCCTGGGAAGCCTGACCGAAGGCATCTCGATCCTGCTTCTGGTGCCGCTGCTGCATCTGGTCGGGCGACCCGAGCAGAATTTCGCGGTCAGGTTGCCTGACCGCGACTGGGTGCGCTGGCTGGCGCCGGACGGAACGCTGCAATTGACCACGGTGCTTTGCCTGCTGGTCGGGCTTGTCGCGCTGCAGGCGGCGTTCAACCGTTATAAATCCGTCTACATGGCGCGGCTGCTGCTCGACTTCATCAATCGCCTGCGCATGAACCTGTTCGAGAGCATCGGCAAGGCGCGGTGGGGGATATTCGCGCGCATGCGCATCTCGGATCTCGACCATGCGCTGACCGGCGATATCGACCGCGTGCAGTCGGCGGCGTTCTCGCTGCTGATGCTGGTGCAGATCGCCGTGCTTCTGGCGGGTTATCTCGTTGTCTCGCTGTTCATTTCGACAGTGATGACGGCGTTTGCCATTGTCGTCGGCATCGTCACCTTCCTGGCACTGCAGCCGTTTCGGGCACGAGCCAGCGCCTTCGGCCGGGTTTTGACCAGCAATCGCCAGGAGCAGTACCGAACGGTCTCGGAGTTCCTCGGCGGCATCAAGGTGGCCAAGAGCCTGAATGTCGAGGCGACCTATTACGCGCAGCTTCGCGCGACGCTGGAGAAGATGAAGGCCGACAACATCAACTATGTGCGCAACAGCACCATCGGCACCGCTCTGTTCCAGGTCGCCAGCGTCATTGGTCTGAGCCTGTTCATCTATGTCGCTTTGGTGCGCTTCAACCTCTCGCTGGCCGAGATCGTTGTCCTGCTTCTGGTGTTCATGCGCATCGCGCCGCGTTTCATGGACATGCAGATGCAGGCGCAGCAGGTGCTGATCAACCTGCCGGCCTATGCCTCGATGCGCGACATGCAGGCGCGTTTCGATGCCGAACGCGAGCCGGCAAACCTCGAATCGGATGCCAAGCTGTCGCTCGATGTCGGGCTCAACATCCGCAACGTCTCCTTTGCCTATGAGGCCGGCGGCAAGCCGGTGGTGAGCGATGTGACGTTTGGCCTTCCCGCCGGCAAGGTAACGGCGCTGATCGGTCCGTCAGGCTCGGGCAAGAGCACGCTTGCCGACATGCTGCTTGGCCTGCTCGAACCGAGCGAGGGCAAAATCCTGGCCGATGGCGTCGAGATCGGCGCCGCCAACCGCCGGCGCTGGCGCGACCAGGTGGCGTATGTGCCGCAAGACGTGTTCCTGCTGCACGATACGATCGCCGCCAATCTGCGCCTTGCCGCGCCGCAAGCCAGTGACGCGGAGCTGTGGACTGCACTGCGCGCTGCGCATGGCGCCGACTTCGTCGAGCGGCTGGAGTTGCGGCTCGACACGGTGGTCGGCGACCGCGGCGTCCGGCTCTCGGGCGGCGAACGCCAGCGCATCGCGCTGGCGCGCGCGCTGCTGCGCAAACCTTCGCTGCTCATTCTCGACGAGGCGACCAGCGCGCTCGACTGGCAGAACCAGTCCCTGATCGCCAAATCGATCGACGGCTTGCGCGGATCGATGACGATCCTGACCATTGCGCACAGGCCATCGATGATCGCCTTCGCCGACTGGGTGGTTGCAGTCGAAAACGGACGAATCGTCGAAGTCGGGCAATATCAGAGGTTGAAAGCGAAGGCCGGCAGCCGCCTGTCGAAAATGCTTTCAGGCGAGCAATCGGAACCCGAGCCGGCCGAAGCAGGCTGAGTCCGGCTGCAAGATGATCCGAGGCCGACCTTGCGGCTTCAGACTGTTCAATGCACGCTGCGCCTCGCCGAGAGCTTCTCGCCTTCAACCGCCTTGTCGGCGCCGAGGCTTCTTTCGGCGTCGCGAGCCCTGTCGGCCGATGTCGGCGCGCTCCTGGCGATCATAACATACACCAGCAGGAAATAACCGACTTGGATGAGGACAGCGCAGCCGATGACGCGAAGCACCGTTGTGGTGACCGTCGCGCCGTCGACATAGGACCACGCGACCACGATCGCGAGGGCGAAAACCATTCCAATGACGAATTTTGGTAATGACATGTTCGGCGGCCCGTCAACCGGCCCGAGCATGCAAAAGCGATGACTTACCCACCCGAGTATCTCCCCATTCGCCATGCGAGCTTATTTAGCTGCTCTTTTTCGGCCGGTTGCTTCCGGCCTTCCCAACCCATCCAGACTCTATCAGGAATAATTTGCGACTCTATTAAGGCGCGAAACTGACGGCAAGGGCAACCTGCAATAATTTTCGGCTTGGCGGCGGCTTGGACTCCGCCATGCTGCGATGCACACGCAGGGGTGGTGACCTAACTCGTCATGCGCTTTATACTACAGTAGAATCTACAACGTTGATTAGTATTTTACTTGATTAATTTAGCAAAGCCAGTGATTCGAAAATCAGTTAAAGCCGTTCCCTCTGCGGCAAAGGACGATTTGCCCAAAACCCGCCGAAAAAATGCATTACATTTCCTACGGTTGCTAATTATTCGTCACAAACCCGCCATAAAGGGCAAAATTTGGGCAAGGAGGGTTTATTATTTAGTCAATTCCTGACGTGACTATTTCAGCCATATGGGAAATTGTGTGTTGCGCTGCAGCATTTTTTTGGTATCGTGGCATAAACCATCCGTTCAACGTATGGAGCTTTTGCATGAGGGACGTTGCCAAGTCGGCCAATGCGGCATTTTCGCATGTCGGCGTAGATTTTCCGCCACCCATCGGCGGGCTGCTGAAGCGCAGTTTCGATATTTTCGGTTCACTTGTCGGCCTGGTGGCGCTTAGCCCGCTGTTCCTGATGGTGGCCCTTCTGGTCAAGCTTTCCGACGGCGGCTCGATCTTCTACGGCCACAAGCGCATCGGACGCGGTGGGCGGATTTTCCCCTGCCTCAAGTTCCGCACCATGGTCGAAGACGGCGAACGTGTGCTGGCCGCCTATCTCGCGGCCAATCCGGAAGCCAACGCCGAATGGATCGCGACCCGCAAGCTGAAGAACGATCCGCGCGTCACCCGCGTCGGCGCCGTTCTGCGCAAGCTCAGCCTCGACGAGCTGCCGCAGATCATCAACATCCTGCAGGGCGACATGAGCCTTGTCGGGCCTCGCCCGGTGGTGCGCGACGAGCTTGAGATCTACGGCAGCGCCGCGGTCTATTATTTGAAGTCGCGGCCGGGCCTGACCGGGCTCTGGCAGGTCAGCGGACGCAACGATGTCTCCTATGACAGTCGCGTCGCGTTCGACCGTCACTATGTCGAGAACTGGTCGCTGTTCGAAGACGTTCGCATCATCCTCAAGACCGTGCCTGCGGTGTGGATGTCGCGCGGTTCCTACTGACCGACCGCAACTGGTCAGCAATCGGGCCGGTACGGCCCGAAGCCAATCCGGTCCAAAGCTATTCGGCGATGGGCCGGTCTCGCATTGCAGCCATAGTATTCTGCCAGGTTCCGAAGGAGGCACTCGGCAGCAGGCCTATCGGGCGGATGGGGCCAAAACGGATCGGAAACGTTCAGTTGAAAACAGACATATCAGCGTATTTTCGCCTTGCCGGCCCGATGCGGCCGGCACGGCTCGTCGCCACGTGCCTCGCTCTGTCGCTCGCGGTTCCGGCCATGGCCGACGAGTACCGGCTCGGCTCGCAGGACAAGCTCAACATCCGCGTCGCCGAGTGGCAGACGGTGGAAGGCACGTTCCGTGACTGGTCGGCGGTAAACGGCGAATATTCGGTCGGTCCAGCCGGCAATTTGTCGGTGCCGTTCGTCGGCGAACTGCCGGCCGCCGGCAAGACCACGTCGGAGGTTGCGACCGCGATCAGCGTCGCCCTGCAGCGCAAGCTTGCCTTGTCGGACAAGCCGGAAGCCTCGGTGGAAATGGTGCAGTTCCGGCCGTTCTACATCTCGGGCGAGATCCAGACGCCTGGCCAGTTTCCCTATGTGCCGGAGTTGACCGTGCTCAAGGCGATCAGCATCGCCGGCGGCATCCGGCGCAACGCCGATTTCGGCACCCAGCTCGGCAAGGATCTGATCACCGCCAAGGGCAATTTCGACATTTATGACGACCAGCGCGTGCGGTTGATCGTCAAGCGTGCCCGCATCGATGCCGATCTCGCCGGCAAGGAGAGTTTCGAGGCGCCTAAGGAAGTCGAGGGCGACCCGCGCCTGGCGACAATCGTCGCCGACGAAATGCAGATCCTGATCTCCGACCAGAAAGCGTTGAAGCTGAAGCTGCAGGCGCTTGACGATCTGAAAGGGGTCCTGCAGTCCGAAATCGAGGCGCTGCAGAAAAAGATCGTCAACCAGCAAAAGCAGGTCGACCTGGCGCAGCAGCAGGCGGACAGTATCGGTCCGCTGGCGCAAAAGGGCTTGGTCGCCAACGCACGCCTGCTTTCCTCGCAACAGTCGGTCACCGATCTGCAGGGCAAGATCCTGGACTATGAGACGGCGATCCTCACCGCCAAGCAGTCGGTCAGCAAGGCGACGCAGGATGCCATCGATGCCCAGAACACGTTGAACTCGAGACTTGCCGCCGACCGGCAGCAGGTCGAAGCAGACCTCAACGAAGCCGCACTCAGGGTCAACATGCAACAGGGCCTGATGGCCCAGGCATCGGACCCGGCCACGACCGCCGCCATCACAAACCACAATGAAGAGCCGGCGCTCATCTATTCGCTGGTGCGCGTGACGGACGGCAAGACCAGCGAGATCGACGCCAAGGAAGATACGCCGGTGCTGCCGGGCGACGTCATCAAGGTGAAGCTGGCGCCGACGGCCAGCCAGTAACCTGTTTGTTTGGAGCAATTCCGGACGGAAAACCGTTTCCCACTTTTCCCGGAATTGCTCTAGCGCTCGGGCTCGCTCGGCGAGGCCCGCGCGATGGAGGCGGGAGGAACCAGTTCGGCTCGTTCGCGCCAGGGTGCGGGCGGGAACTTCCGTTTTTCGACCGCTTGAAGGCATTCCATGCAGCCCGCCGCACCGCGCCACGTCTACCTCAATCTCGATGCCATCCGCGGCGTCGCGGCGATCAGCGTCATGCTCTACCACTTCTCGCCGTTCCTGGCCGCCGGCAAGGTGCTGCCGTCGAGCTATTTGGCCGTCGACCTGTTCTTCCTGCTCAGCGGCTTCGTCATCGCGCATGCCTATGACCGCAAGATCGAAAACGGCATGGGCGTCGGCACCTTCGTGGCGATCCGCCTGATACGCCTCTACCCGCTCTACCTCGCCGGCACGCTGCTCGGTTTCTTCTATCTCGTCGTCAAGAACCGGCTGATTCCGGCGGAATACATGCCGATCTCCGAGATTGGCACCATGCTGACGACCGGCATGTTCTTCATCCCGCTGGTCAGCGATGCCTATCACACGATCTTTCCGCTCAACCCCGCGTCGTGGTCGCTGTTCTTCGAGCTGATCGTCAACATAGCCTATGTCGCCGTCTTCTTCCTGCTGACGAAACGCGTGCTGAGCACGCTCATTGCCGTCAGTCTGGTGCTGCTGGTCATCGCTTCGATCGTGGCCGGCACCCTCGACTTCGGCATGACCGGCTCGACCATCATCAGCGGCCTGCCGCGCGTCTGTTTCTCGTTCTTCCTGGGCGTGCTGCTTTGCCGGTCCATGACAGGCTATCAAAGCGGGCTCGGCTTTCTGCGGCGCGGCTGGTGGATAGAGGCCGCGATCGCACTGACGCTCGTCGTCTTTGCCATCGCGCCGGCCGGCGGCGCGCGCGTCGCCTACGATCTCGCCTGCGTCGTCTTTGTTTTCCCGGCGCTGGTGGTGGTCGGCACTATTGCGCCGACGGCGCCGCGCCTGTCAGGCCTCTATGGCTGGCTGGGGCGGATTTCCTACCCGATCTACATCATCCACACGCCGCTGCTGATGATCATCGCCGGGGCGGGCAAGGCCGCAGCGATCGACCCGTTCGCGCATCATCCCTGGTTCGGCATCGTCATGGCGGTTTCGGTCATCGTCATCGCCGACATCGCCACGCGCGTCTATGACGAGCCGTTGCGCCGCTTCCTGCAGCGGCTGATGCTGCGCAAGCGCGCCGTCGCCTGAGATAAGCAAGTCAGACGCGCGCCGGCATGCGGCCGTTGGCGGTGTTCTCGTCCGGCACCGGAACATAGGCCCGCCTTGCCCTGGCGAGCGGCACCGGGCGCAGCTTGAACAGGCCGTAATAGACGATGAACGAGGCCATGAAATAGGGGCCGAGGATCTCGACCTCGAAGAAGGAGCGGATCAGCATCATGCCGACCGCGCCGGCGAGCACCACCGAATCGGCGCTCCAGTCACCGAACACCACCTTCGAAACATGGCCCCAGAAGGAGCGCAGGATGATCAGCGCCAGCATCGTCACGCCGATGAAGCCGAGCTCGACCAGCGTCTCGATATAGGTGTTGTGGAAATGGAAGCCGGTGCGGGTGGAGATGTAGAACTCGGCCCAGAGCCGTTCCGGATCGGCAAAACCCTGGATCCAGTAGGCGGCATAGCCATAACCGAGCACCGGACGCTGCTGCGCGGCGGCCCAGCCCTGTTCCCAGAGATAGGTGCGGCCGGTCAGCGTCGAATCCTTGCCGAAGATGCCGAGCACGACATCGAGCAAGCCAAGGTTCAGCGCAGCCATCACACCGCCCACCAGCGCCGTAGCGCCGACGACGAACAGCACGCGGCGGTAGCGGCGTGACAGAACCTTGCTCATGGCAAGCAAGGCAACGACACCGATCACCGCCGGAAGCGAAGCGACTGACGTCGCCGAGTGGGCGATCGCCAGCATATAGACGGACAGCAGGATGATCGGCGCGGTCCAGACGAAGCTCATCCAGTTGCGCCGGTAGAAGGCCAGAAAAGCGAAGCAGAAGAAGATGCCGAGCGAGGCGAAGAAGCCGATCTGGTTCTTGGAGCCGAAGGCGCCGACGAAATTGGTGGTGCCGTCGATAGTGTCGAGCGCATAGGCGCCAACCTTCAGCGAATACAGCAGCACGATGAAGATGCCGATCAGCGAGCCCAGCACCAGCGTGCGCGTGCTGATGGTGCGCGCCGCGATGTAGGCGCACAGCATGTGGGAGAAATATTGCAGCCCCGCCCGCGCGCTGGTGCCGGCCGCTTGCGACCAGAACAGCGACAAACAGACATAGGCCGCAAACAGCAGCGGCAGCCAGGCGCTGGAGAGATCGCGGGCGAAACGCCGGTAGTCGACGAACAGCAGCGGCAGCCATACCAGATAGTAGGCGAGGATCAGGATCTGGCCGAAATTAGTGGAGTAGGCGAAGGCAAAGACCGACACCGCAACGGCGAAGGCGGCATAGGCCTTGTTGTTGTCCGGATCGATCAGAATGGATTTCGGGATCTTCATATCCGTACCGGATTCCTCATGCTGCCGCCTTTCAGCTGGGCTGAAGCGCCCATGGTCGGCTTTTCTGCGTCATGCGCGATCGCCGGAACCTGCCCTTGCCGGATCCCGATCAGCGGGCATCCATTGTGCAGTGCACAATATAACCTCTATCGCCTGTCACTCAATGGTAAATTTGCCGCGAGGGGTAAAGTTGCCGCAGGCAGGGCCAAAACGAACATGCAACCGACAAATGGCGTTAATGCGGCTCGCTCGTTCGAAAATTCAAACTGTGGCCGCTACCACAGCGCTCCGCCGGTGATCTGGATGTTTTCCATGGTGATGCCCTTGGCCAGATCCGAGCACAGGAACACGGCTAGAGCCGCGATTTCCTGCGGCTGCAGCATGCGCTGCTGGGGATTGCCCTTGGCGATCTCGGCCATCGCTTCCTCGGCGGTTCTGCCGTTGCCCTCACGCTCGACCACCTGCGCCACGTTGCGGCGCATCAGTTCGGTCTCGACCCAGGTCGGGCTGATCATGACGCAGGTGACACCGTGCGCGGCGCCTTCCAGCGCCACGCAGCGGGTAAGGCCGAGCAGCCCGGCCTTCGAGGCGCAGTAGGCCGGGTTGTCCTTCCAGCCGACGGAAGCCGCTGTCGAGCCGATGTTGACGATACGGCCCCAGCCGCGCTCGATCATGCCGGGCAGCACAGCTCGGGTGACGCGGAACGCTCCGCTCAGATTGGTGTCGACGATCTTGTCCCACAGTGCGTCGGAATGGCCGCAGACCGGCTGTTCGGCGGTGGTGCCCGCGGCATTGACCAGTATGTCTCCCGGGCCGATGGCGGCCTGCGCGTCGGCTGCAAACCGGTTGGTCACATCGCTGTCGCGGACATCGAGATGGGCGGCATAAACCCTGGTGCCGTGTGCCGACAGGGCCAACCGCACGCGCTCGATTTCATCGGCGCCGGGATAGTAGGCGGCGTCGGTTCTGTCGGCGCCGGCGGGGGCGATGTAGGAGCCGACCGCTACATTTGCGCCGGCCTGCGCCAACGCCGTCGCAATGGCGAAGCCCATGCCGGAAAACCCGCCGGTGACGATCGCACTGCGGCCGGAAAGGTCTGTCATGGGCAGTGAATCTCCGATGCCGACGTTTGATGCCATAGTCTTAGACCCAGCCCGGTGACGAGCGCTACCTTGCCTGCAGCGCTGGTCACCACGTCGCTAAAGCGGTTTGCCCAGCCACTCGCGATAGAAGCCTTCGAGATCGGGTTCGAAATCATGCACGATCGGATAGCCGGGTGCTGCCGCCTCGACCTCGTGCATGGTGCCGCATTGCGGGCAGATGAATTCGCGGATTTCCATCCATTGCGGATCGGGGATATCGCTGTTGGGATAGATCTCGCGCAGCGCTGCCTCGGTGTTGCGCACGTTGATCGCGGCCTTGAGCTTCCAGTTCTTGCGGTAGTCGCCGAAGGAGTGGCCGCATTCGCAACGGGTGATGCGCTCGTCGCCGCTCTGGCAGATGAACAGGTGATCCGAGACCGGCAGCAGGATCGGGTCCTTCCAGGTGACACGGTCCTGATAGACGGCGAGCATCTTGAAGAAGCGGTCGTCGTCCTTGTAGGCGCTCATGATGCGCTTTGTCTGAGGCCAGGGGAGCTTGCCGGCTGAGAGATCGCCGAGGACTTCCTTGCTGTACGAGGTCATGGCTTTGCTCCCGGCATGAAGATCGATCTGGCGTCGACGGTCCAGAAATCGCTGAAATCCCTGGTGAAGCGCGACGACAGCTTGATCGCGCTGGCATACATTTTCTTCACCTCGGGCGCGAAGTCGGCCTTCTCGACACGGCCGTGTTCGGCAGCGATCCAGTCGGAAACCGGGATCGCCTTGGCCAGACGCTCTCTGCGCATGGCGGCACGACGTTCGACGGTGGCGTCGATATCGGCAACCGGATAACCCTCGGCGTCGTCCTTCAGCACGATGCCGAAAATCTGGATCGCCGCCTGGCGGGTGAGAAAACCGTTCTCGACATCCCAGGCGGTCTTGACCGGATCGCGCTCCAGCACGTCGCCGTAACCGCCGCCACCATTGTAGGAATGGCTGAAGATGTCCCCCGACTTGTGCGGCGAGGTGATGTAGGGGCCTTCGACCACGGCATGGTCGCCGCCGATGTTCTTCTCGTAGTCGGAGACATGCGGATCGATACCTGGGGCATGCGCGAGCGGTTCGCCTTTTGCCGCCAGTTCATGGATGTTGGAATTGCGTACCGCGCGATGCTTCTGGCAGGTCGGCGCGGGATAGCCGCCACACATGCCGCCATTGTCGAATACCCGCGAGGAGTGTTCCGAGGTGTGCAGTCGCAGGTGCGAGGTCTTGTTGATCAGCCAGGTCGAGACGAAGGAACAGCCGCCGCGATATTTGCCGGCGCCCCCTGAATTGGGGACGATCGAGCGGCCGATATAGACCATCGGCATCGATTGTTCCCAGACCTCGATGTTGCCCATGTCGGATTCCGGATTCCAGCCGACATAGGCGGTGTCGAGGCCATCGGCGATGGCCAGCGCGCCGGAGCCGGCGGCGGCGCATTCGAAATGCGCCATGCCGAACGGCGTACCGTACTGGCTTTCGCCGCCCATCTCGATCATCGGGCTGTTGACCTGGCCAACGAAGGCCTCCTCGACGAAGCCGCGCGCGACGAAGCCGCGCGACAAAAGGCGCTGGAACACGCCATAGGCCGGCAGCAGCAGCGCCCAGGATGTGGCGGTCGCCACCATCTCATTGTCGGGGTTGGTCCAGGTGCCGTGCGGCAGCTTCAGCTCGGTCGCCATCCAGGCGCCGTCATTGACCAGGCCCTCGAAATTCATGTGCTGGGTCAAGGTGACGAACATGCCGCCATCCATGCCGGCCGGCGTGCAGTTCATCGAATGGTAGCCCCAGGGCTGCGTGCCCTCGAAGTCCATGGTGATCTTGCCGTCGGTGGTGATCTCCATCTCGATCGGGATGTTGTAGAGCCAGTCGGGATCGCCAAGCAGCTGGAAGCCGGGCTTGCCCGCCGTGACATGGCCGTAGAAGGTGTGGCCACGATAAATGCCGGGCACGGTGAGCTGGCGGGTGCGGGCGAGCTGGGCGCGACGGCCCTCCTCGATGAACTCCTTCGACACCTTCATCCAGTAGTCGAGGCCGATCTCGGAGATCAGCTGCTTGACGCTTTCGCGCATGTCGATGCAGGAGGCGACCTTGGCCTTCTCGTCGAGCACCCAGTAGATCGGCATGCGTAGATTGCGCTCGCAGCGGATGACGTAGTCGCGGCGGATCTCGTCATTCTCGCCGATCTTCTCGGCGCAGACGAACAGGCCTTCGGTGAAGCGCTCCTGCGCCAAGCAGACGTCGCCGCCGGGCGTGATGCCGCCGGCTTCGAGCTCGTGGCAGACCGCACCGGCCCAGCCGACCAGCGTGCCTTGATGGAAGATCGGCACCACGTCCATGACGTCGGGCACCTGCACGGTGCCGATGAAGGCATCGTTGTTGGCAAAGATGTCGCCTTCGCGGATCTTCGGGTTTTCCTCGTAATTGTTCTTGATCATCCATTTGATGAAGCGGCTCATCGTGTGGACGTGGACCATGATGCCGTTGGACAGCGCGATCGCATCGCCCTCGGGCGTATAGATCGCCACCACCATTTCGCCGACTTCGCGCACGCCGGGCGAGGCCGAGATGCGGCGGGCCATTTCGCGGGCCGAGACGCAATAGGCGCGCAGCTTGGTGTGCAGCGTCTCGAATTTCAGCGGGTCCTGGTTGCGCAAGGTGAGCTCGGTGATGCCGTCATAGCAGCCGGTCTCTTCCATCAGCCGTTCTGAATCGAGCAATCGTTCGCGAAGGCGCAGGGCCGAGGCAGGTTTGTCCAACATGGCGGTGCCCTCTCAAGAATGGGTGTAGTGCAGCAGCGTCCATTCATCGACATGGACACGGTCCTGCGGATGAACGACGAGCGTCGTCGCGGGATGTTCGATGATGGCCGGACCGATCACCTCATGGCCGGGCTGCAGTAGGTCCATCTCGTAGAGATTGGCCTTGTGCCAGCGTCCCCCGATATAGGCCTCGCGCACGCCCTTGTGCGCTGCTGCCGGGGCCGACTTGCCGAGCGGGCGCTTCAAGAGCACCGGCTTGACCTTGTCGGCGGTGGCGATCAATCCGAGCTCGGTGATGGTGAAGCCGGCTTCGCCATAGCGCGAAACGCGATGGTTGACCTTGGCGTAGCCCGCCTCGAACTCGTCGATGACCCTGCGCATGTCGTCAGCCGAATTGACCTCGGCAAGCGGTGCCATGACCTCGACATCCTCGAGCTGGCCGGTGTAGCGCATCATCAGGAACGGCACGGTCTTGATCTTGTCTCTGATATGGCCGTCGCTGATCATCTCGTCGACCGCCGCCTTGGTGAGATCATTCCAGACGTCGGTGACCTTCTTGCCGAAAGCGAGCAGCTCGTCATCGCTTGCGCGGGCGCCAATGTCGTGCTGCGTCGACACCGAATGCCGACGCATGAAATCGGCGGTGGTGCAGCCGAAGGCCGAGAAGGCGGCGGCAAACTGAAAGGTGATGATGTCCTTGAAGCCGATGCCCCTGGAGCAGCCGGCCAGATGCAGCGGACCCGAGCCGCCATAGGACAGCAGCGTGAATTCCGAGGGATGGATGCCCTGGCCGGAGATGACCCGGCGCAGCGCGTTGTTGGCATCGGCTTCCAGCATGTCGATCATGCCTTCGGCAGCCTCCTCGACACCGACGCCAAGGATGCTGGAGCATTTTTCCTCAAACGCTTTGCGCGCCTTCTCGACCTGCAAGACGACCTTGCCGCCGAGGAAATAATACGGGTTGAGGCGGCCTAGTATGGCGTCGCAATCGGCGATGGTGGGTTCAGTGCCACCCTTGGCAAAGCAGATGGGGCCGGGGTCGGAACCGGCGCTTTCCGGCCCAAGCGAGACTTTCTTGGTCAGCGGGTCGACCTTGAGGATCATGCCGGCGCCGGCGCCGATCGTGTCGAGATGCAGGGTCGGCACGTTGAGCTTGAAACGGTCCATCAGCGGCTCGTTCTCGATCCGCGTCTGGCCGCGCGAGATGACGCCCATGTCGAAGGAGGTGCCGCCCATGTCCGAGCAGATCAGGGAGTCGTTGCCGATGAGCTTGCCGACATAGGCCGCGCCGAGAATACCGCCGATCGGGCCGGAAATCATGGTTTCGTGCAGGCGCGGATGGTTGATTGAGGTCAGGCCGCCAAAGGACAGCAGCGTCTGCACGCCGTATTTGAAGCCGTATTTTTTCGAAACGTCCTCGATACCCCTAAGCTGCTTGCGGCCGCGCGACGTCGCGTAGGCTTCGATCAGCACCGAGTTCAGACGCGACTGTTCGCGGATGACCGGGCGGACCTCGTGGCTGGTGTAGATGAGGATGTCGGCGCCGGCTTTCAGCACCTCCTCGCGGCATATCTCGGCGATGCGCTTTTCGTGCACCGGATTGACGTGCGAGAAGATGGTCATGATGCAGATCGCCTCGACCTTGTCGGCAATCAGCTTCCTGGCCGCAATCGCGACTTCATGCTCGTAGAGCGGCAGCACGATGTCGCCGAACTGGTCGATGCGCTCGGTGACGCCATGGGTGCGACGGCGCGGCACCAGCGGATCGGGATGATGGTGGGTCACCGCATGCAGCCGGTCGGCATAGGAATAGTCGGCCCAGGCCTGCAGGCCGCGACCCATCAGGATCATGTCTTCCAGACCCTTGGTGGTGATCAGGCCAAGCCGGCGCCCGGTGCGCGACAACAGTGTGTTGAGCATGCCGGTGCCGGAATAGAGCACGACGTTGACGCCGGAGAACAGCTGCTCCAGCGAGATGCCCCAGGCGTCGGCCGCGTCTTCGGCCGATGCGAGGAAGCCTTCGGCCTCGTTCTTCGGCGTGGTTGCCGACTTGCCGATCTTGAAGTGGCCGTCCTGGTCGACAAGGATCGTGTCGGT
This sequence comes from Mesorhizobium sp. P160219, assembly GCF_057786095.1. Classification (NCBI taxonomy): domain Bacteria; kingdom Pseudomonadati; phylum Pseudomonadota; class Alphaproteobacteria; order Hyphomicrobiales; family Phyllobacteriaceae; genus Mesorhizobium; species Mesorhizobium sp. P160219. Next base: position 1,334,074 of record NZ_JBYNWG010000001.1, on the reverse strand, counting down.
CATGGTGCCGCCGGCGTCGATGCCGATGACGATTGGATTGCCGACGATGGGGCTGGTGAGGTTGGGTTGGGTCACGGTCGCCTCAGGATTGCTGTAGGATGGCTCAAGCTAGATTCCTTGGGCGGCCTTGCGCCATATGCCAAAAGACACAATGTCCGCCGGACCGGGATAGCCGAGAAAAGGGCATGCGCATGGGCAATATCTGGGGGCCGCTCGCCAGGGCGATTGCCGCCACCGGTACGGACAGGCATGTCGACTGCCTGATCGACCTGATCGGCGCCGATATCGAGCACGATCTCGTCACCGTGACCCGATATTCGGCGACGCAGACGCCGGAATTCATCAAGCACCGGCGCTTCTCCGACGAGATGGTCCGGCGCTATCTCGACAATTACTACGTCTTCGACCCGTTCTATGCCTCGTGGCGGCGTGAACGCCGGCTGGGCATCCTGCCGCTGAAGCGGCTTGCCGACGACGAAGCCAAACGCGGCCAGTACATAGCCGGCTTCCTGGCGCAGTCGGAGATCTGCGACGAGGTCGGCATCATGCTGGCCGATGGCGGCGACTGGTGCCTCGGCATCTTCCTCGACCGCTCGACCTCCACCTTCAAGGAGAGCGAAATCGCCCTGCTGGACGAGCGGCTGCCGGTGTTCGAGGCCTTGCATGCGCTCGACATCAAGGCGCGCGGCACCGAGTTCTCCCGCACATCGGCGCCGACCGGCCCCGGCGCCTCGCCCCGGCAAGAGCCGACCATTCCTGCGAGCCTGTGGCCGGAACTGTCGCTGCGCGAGCGGGAATTGGTTCAGTTGATCCTGGCGGGACATCCGACCGCCAACATCGCGGAACGGCTCGGCATCGCCGTCGGCACGGTGAAGAACCACCGCCGCCGCATCTACGAGAAGCTCGACATAACCACCGAACGGGAGCTGTTTTTGCAGTTCTTCCAGCATCGGGCAGACGGTTAGTCCGCCATCGATATGGCCGTCAGTCGTGCAATTGCCTGGAAATCGGCGGGCCGACAGTAAAGCCGGAGAATGTTACCTCAAACCCTTCGCGCTGCGGCGAGCAGCACATCATGCCGACATCGACGGATTTGGAGATCGGGAAATAAGCCAGCCGCACCGGCTTCCACTTGCCATCGGTGGTATCAAGATATTGGATGCGGATCGCCTCGGCATGGCGGGTCAGCCGGATGCGCACGCCGTCGGGGCCGGTGGGAATGCTGAGCAGCGACCAGTCCGAGGTGTCGTTGGTGACCACCACCGAAAAGTAAGCCAGCCCGTCGGTGTATTCGATGCCGGCCTTGATCCAGTGCGTTTCACTCAGCCGCAGCATCAGCCCGGCCTGGTCGTAGAGCACCTTGTAGTCGCCCTTGACCGTGACTTCGGCGCTGAAGTCACCCTCGACCGGCCGATACAGGAAATGGCCATTGTCACGCCAGAAACCGTAGAAGGTTTCGCGCCAGAAGTCGGTTTCCCCGGCGGTGCGCACATGCACGATGCCATCGCCGAAGGCATGGTGCGGCGGCGGGTTGAGCCAGGTCAGGTCCTCTTTCGCCGCTGCCATCGGGTCACCCGTCGATCAGCCGGCGAATGTATAGGCTGTCTTCACCGTGGTGTAGAACTCCGCGGCATAGCGGCCCTGCTCGCGCGGGCCGTAGCTCGATCCCTTTCGGCCACCGAACGGGACGTGGAAATCGACGCCGGCGGTCGGCAGATTGACCATCACCATGCCGGCCTCGGAATTGCGCCGGAAATGCGTGGCATGCTTGAGGCTAGAGGTGCATATCCCGGAGGTCAGGCCGAAGGGCGTGTCGTTGGCAACCGCAAGCGCCTCGTCATAGTCCTTGACGCGAATGACGTTGGCTACCGGGCCGAAGATTTCTTCCCGCGAAATGCGCATGGCGTTGGTGCTCTCGGTAAACAGCGCCGGCCGGAGATAGAAGCCGGGCGTTTCGCGATCGAGTCGCTCGCCGCCGAAAGCGAGGTTGGCGCCTTCCTGGCTGCCGATGGCGATATAGTCCTCGTCCTGCTTCAGCTGGCTCGCATCGACGACCGGCCCGATCTGCGTCTTTGCATCGAGCGCATCGCCGATGACGAGCTTTTCCAGTCGCTCCTTGAGCGCGGCGACGAAGCGGTCGTGAATGCCTTCGGTCACCACCAGCCGGGAAGAGGCCGTGCAACGCTGGCCGGTCGAGAAATAGGCGCCGTTGATGGCGCATTCGACCGCCGTGGCGAGGTCGGAGTCGTCGAGCACGACCATCGGGTTCTTGCCGCCCATTTCGAGCTGGAACTTTCGCATGTGCTCCACACTGGCCGCGGCCACGCGTTTGCCGGTGCCGACCGAGCCGGTGAAGGTGATGGCGTTGAGGTCGGGGCTGTCGAGCATGGCCTGGCCGACCACCGAGCCCTTGCCCATGACCAAATTGAGCACGCCTTTCGGCAGGCCGGCGCGGTGCAGGATGTCGACAATGGTCCAGGCGCTCTCCGGCACCAATTCGGCCGGCTTGAAGACGATGGTGTTGCCGTGGGCGAGCGCCGGCGCGATCTTCCAGGTGGGAATGGCGATCGGGAAATTCCACGGCGTAATGATGCCGACGACGCCAACGGCCTCGCGGGTGATCTCGACGCCGACGCCCGGGCGCACGCTGGGCACCAATTCACCCGACAGGCGCAGCGTCTCGCCGGCGAAGAAGTCGAAGATCTGGGCGGCGCGGATGGTCTCGCCAATGCCCTCGGCCAGCGTCTTGCCCTCTTCGCGCGACAGCGCGCGGCCGATCTCGTCCTTGCGCGCCATGATCTCGTCCGACGCCTTTTTCAGCACGGCGTGGCGCACCAGCGGCGCCGAACGCGACCAGGCCGGGAAGGCGGCTTTGGCCGCCGCTATGGCCTGCTTTGCCTGTTCGGCGCCGGCCGAGGCATATTCGCCAACGACATCGCCCGTGTTCGAGGGATTGATGTTGCGCGAGCCGGCCTCGCCCACCCACTCGCCATCGATCAGATTTTTACGAAACAGGCTCATGTCGCGGTTTCCTTGTATTGGTTCGCTGGCGGTGCCGTATGCCTGAATTATTTATCAGACAAATGACGACACTGTGAGGGCTGAAATCTAGCTGCGGACTGGATAGCCGATGGCGCGCGGCTATGAAAGCCGCGACCTCAAGATGGACAATATGAAGCGGCCCTGTCAGGTCGGAAAAGTCCAGAACAGGCAAGCCAGCGTCGCCGCGGCGAAGATGACGAAGAACAAGCTCCTGAGCAGGATGTTGCGGCGCAGCCCGTTCATGGTGAAATGGCTGCCAACGATGGCCGCGGCGAACAGGAAACGCCAGTTCAGGAGCGCCCACAGCACGCTGCTCTGGCCGAAAGCCCAGCGGGCGACGAGACAGCCGACAATTGTGGCGAACAGGGCAATCACCGCCCAGAACAGCGCATCCGCAGCATGGGTCAAGACGATGCCGGCGGCGCGGATCGGCAGGATCATCATCAGCATGGCGCCGAAAAAATAGACGGCGGCGAGCGGCAGGAACGAGCGGGCATCGGCAATGCCGTCCAGCCGCCTCACGCCGATCGCGCCATAGGGATAGCCGTGCCTGGCCACCGCCAGGCTGAGCGCCATGAGCAATGCGGTGAGCACCGCGACCAATGCGAATGTAATGAGGGCCTTGCTCATGCCGTTCCTTTCTTTGAGGCCTGTCAGAGCCGAATCACGAGGAACGATTTTAGCGCACGGTCCGCGATTGCGCGTCAGCTTTGCTGAGCGTTCCGCTCTTCACCGATCGCTGTTTTCGAAGGCGCCCATGCCTTGCGCGATCAGATTGGTTGCCATGACAAGCGAAACGATGGCTGCGGAGTTGAAGATCACCACCCACCATTTGCCGCCGGTCAGGAAGCCGTAGCCGTCGGCGACCGCCAGTCCCCAATCGGCTGAGGGAGGCTGGATGCCGAGGCCGAGGAAGCTCAGCGTGGCGATCGAAAAGAAGGCGTAGCCAAGCCTTGTGACCAGCTCGATGAGGATGGTTTCCCTGACATTAGGCAGGATCTCGAGGAACATGATGGAAAGAGCGCTCTCGCCGCCGAGACGGGCGGCGCTGACATAGTCGCGTTCGCGCTGCTCGCGCACGGCGGCACGCACCGTCCGTGCCACCAGCGGGGCATAGGCGATGCCGATCACAAGGATGACGGTGAGGTTCGATGGCCCAAGCGCGACCAGCGCCATGGTGACGAGGACGATGAAGGGAAAGGCCATCAGCGTGTCGAGCAGCCTGGCGCCGATGGCGTCGATCAGCCCGTCGAAATAGCCGAGCACGAGGCCAAGCACGCTGCCGGCGGCAACGCCGAGCAGTGTTGCTGCCGGCGCGACCAGCAGGATGTCACGCGAGCCGACGACGATGCGCGACAGCACGTCGCGGCCAAGTTGGTCGGTGCCGAACCAGTGCGCGGCATCAGGCGGCGCCAGCATGACGAGGAAATCCTCGGCATAGGGATCGTAGGGCACAAACAGGCTGCCTAACACGGCGCAGCCGACCCAGAACAGCAGGATCAGCGATCCAACGATCACCGAGGGCGGCAGCTGCGAAACAGTCTCGCGGATGCGACTTGCTGCCCGCCAGCCCAGCGTACGGCGCTCCGGCAATTCCATCAGTTCCATCATGGCGAAACACGGCGGCGCTGCCGCGGATCGAGCAAGGCATTCACGAGATCGCCTGCCGCGGCCGACAGCACGAAGATGGTCGCCATGACCAGCACGCCGGCTTCGAGCATCGGGAAGTCACGCGACTTGGCGGCGTTGAGCACCAGATTGCCGAGACCCTGTATGCCGAACAGCGCTTCGATCACCACCAGCCCGCCAAGCATGTAACCGGTCTGCGTCGCCAGCACGGCGATGGTCGGCGTCAGCGCATTACGCAGCACGTGCCGGATGAGGATTTCGCGACGCTCAAGGCCTTTCAGGACGGCGGTGCGCGTATAGTCGGCGGCCAGCGCCTCGATCACACCGGCCCGCGTCATGCGGGCGATGTAGCCGGCAAGGTTCAGCACCAGCGGCAGCGCCGGCAGGATCAGATAATAGCCACTGACCCACAGCCCGGCGCCATCGGGAGCAGCGCCGGTGATCGGGAACCAGTTCAGCCACAGGCCGAAGACGATGAGCAACAGCAGGCCGGAGACGAAGTCCGGGACGATGCCGAAGGACACGCCGGCGAGTACGATCAGGCGGTCGACAAAGCGGCCCTGGTTGAGACCGGCGACGATGCCGGCACCGATGCCCAGCGGCAACAGAAAGACGAGGATAATTCCGGCAAGGGCCGCCGAGCGCTTGAGGCTTTCCAGAACGAAGGGCGCCACCGGCAAACGCAACGACAGGGAGGTGCCGAAGTCGCCTGACAGCACGCTGCTGAACCAGTGCCAGTATTGCACGAGCACCGGCTGGTCGGCGCCGAGCTGCCTGTTCAGCGCCGCGACGGCCTCGGCATCGGCGAACGGCCCGAGCATGAGGCGGGCGACATCGCCGGGCAGAACCTGCCCGGCGAAGAACACCAGCATGCTGACCAGCCACAGCGTGAGCAGAAGCGAGGCTGCCCGCACCGACACAGTGCGGCCGGTCAGCATCGGATTCCGGTGCCCGGAGTGGCTGGACGTCTCGCAATCATGCCTGGGCGAACGTCACGCGATCGAGCAGCAGATGCGAGATTGCCGTGAAGCGGACGCCCTCGACCTTCGACGAGACGATGCGGCTGTATTGCGAGAAGTAGCTGATGATCAGCGGCGTCTCGTCCAGCAGCAAGGTCTGGATCTTGCCCGCGGCAAGGCGTTGCGCCTGAAGGTCGCGGGCCTTGCCGTATTCGAGCAGCAGCCCGTCATAGGCCGGGTTGTTGAAATGCGCGGCGTTCCAGGCGCCCGAACTCTTCAGCGTCGCGTTGAGGAAGATGTCGGGCGTGCCGCGATGGCCAAAATCGGTAATGCCGAGATTGGAATCGAGCCATGGCGACGAGCCGAACTTCGCCGAGCCATAATAGGCGTCCTGCGGCAGCACGTTGAGCTTGATGTCGATGCCGGCCTTCTTGGCAAAATTCTGGATCAGCACGGCATAATCGGGAATGTCATAGGCGCGCTCGGTGGTCAGCGTCACCGGGAAGCCGTTCGGCACGCCGGCCTCGCCAAGCAGGCGCTTGGCCTCGGCGATGTCCTGCTTGCGCTGCGGTACCGACGGATCGGCCGAGGGGAAGATCGGCGCGAACGGGGTGTCGTTGCCGATGATGGCGCGGCCCTTGAGCAAGCCCTTGACCACCGCCTCGCGGTCGATGGTGAGCGCCAAGGCGCGGCGGATGCGCTTGTCGGTGAACGGCGCCTGGTCGGTCCTCAGATGCACCTCGTCATGCGAACTTGCCTGCACGCTGAGCAGCTTGAAGTTGGGATTGCCCTCGATCGCCAATTCCAGCCGGGTCGTGCTCGGGATGACGTCGAGCTGGCCGGCCTGCAGCGCCAGCACCTGCGCCTGCTCGTCGTCGAAGAACTTGATTTCGACGCGGTCGGGCAGCGCCTTGTCGCCCCAATAGTCAGGGTTGCGCACGAAGCTGGCGCCCTGCTTGGGGCGGAAGGATTCGAGCTTGAACGGGCCGGTGCCGTTGAAATTCTTCTCGAAATCGCCGGCATAGTCGGCCGGCAGGATGACGGCATTGTAGACGTCGGACGAGACATAGAAGGGGAAGTTGCTGTTGGGCCCGTCGAGATCGAAGGCGACTGTCTGGTCGTCGACGACCTTGGCGCCGCCCTTGGACAGGATGCCCTTATAGGCCGACAAAGCGGACGAACCGCTGGCCGGATCGACCAGCCGCTCGAAGCTCGCCACCACATCCTTGGCGGTGACGGTGCGGCCGTCGTGGAATTTTACGCCCGGCCGCAATTTGAAGGTCCAGCGGCTGGCGGTCTCGTCGGCCTCCCACGACAGAGCGAGCTTGGGCTGCAGACCGTCCTTGGGATCGTCGAGGATGAGATATTCGCCGACCTGGCTGATGACGCCGATGCTGGCCGGATCGGTGATGGAGACGGGATCGATCGCCTTGGTCGGCTGTCCGAGCCCAACGCGGACCGTGCCGCCGGCGCCGGCAGCGCGCGCCGTGCCGAAACCAGCAAGTCCCTGCGAGGCGGCAAAGCCGGTGAGGCCGATCAAGGCTGCGTATTTCAGCAGATCGCGGCGCTTGAGGAAGCCGGCCTGGTGCTCATCGACGGCGACGTTCCAGATGTCGCCGGACAGATTGCGAAGCGTATCGATGTCGTTGCGTTTGGTCATTTTGAAACCCCTGTCTGAAATGACTGTTGAATGGCTTAAGCGACTGGTTCGCCGTCGAGATGGATGCGGTCGACGGCTTGCGGGTAAAAGGCGATGAGGCCCCTGATCTTGGGCATTTCGGCAATGGGATCGCGGTAGCTCCAGGCGACATCGGGGCTTACCGAGCCGTCGGCGCGCCGGCCCGACCAGTAGGAGGCGATGCCCTTGTAGGGACAGCGCGTCGTGCTGTCCGAATCGGTCAGCCGGTCGAGCCTGACATCGTCCGGGTGCAAATAGAAACGCGTCGGCAGATGCGTTTCGAACAGCAGCACCGGGCGATGGCTGTCGGCGATCAGTTCGCCGTCGAACCAGATCTGGACATGGCTTGAACTCTGCAGAGCGTCGATGCGGGCGTATGGGTCGCGGGCGTGGACGAAGACTTCTTCCTCCTCCTCGAACCATTGGTCGACCGCTTTCCAGGTGAAGGCGATGCGGCCGGCCAGTGGCGACAGGCTTTCATCCTGCGGCGCGACAAACGACCAGGCCGCATTGGGAGAAGCTTTCGATCCCGTCTCCAGGTCCCAATAGGTGGTTTCGCCGCCGACTGGATGCGGCTGGCGACGCTCGGACGGCTTCAAGAGCGAGCGGTCCACCGAGGAGGCCGGGAAGAAATAGATCGGCAGAAAATGGTTGGAGCGCAGCACCAGGACGTTGCGGCTGTCGGCGATGGTGCGGCCGGCGAATTTGACCCGAATGCGCTTGGGGCTGTGCAGAACATTGATGAGCTGCGGAGCCGTGGCTTCGCGGGGCTGAAGTTTTGGCGCTGCGGTCATATCAGTTGCCCCAAGTCAGGATACGGCGCGCACATTGTCGCGCTGTTCGGCGAAGCGGTTGGCCGGCCGAGCCAGGCCGAAACGATCACGCAGCGTCCCCGGCGCATATTCGGTGGGGAATACGCCGCGGCGCTGCAGTTCCGGCACGACCTGCTCGGCAAAATTCACCCAATCCTCCGGGAGCAGCGGGAACATCAGGTTGAAGCCGTCGGCGGCACCTGCCTCGAACCAGTCCTGCAGCTGATCGGCGATCTGGTTCGGTGTGCCGACGACGGTCGGCACCGAACCGCTGTTGGCGAGCTTGCGAGCGATCTCGCGCAGAGTGAGGTTCTGCTTCGACCATTCCTTGACGCGATTGAGCGAGGTGCGGCCGCCATTGAAGGTGCTCTCGTCCGGCAGCGGCGGCAGCGGGCCGTCCGGCGGATATACGGAGAGATCGACGCCGCTCCAGCTCGAGAGAAGGTCGATGCCGACCCGATCGGGAAGCAAGCTCTGCAGATACTCCTGCCGCTCGCGTCCCTCCGCTTCGGAAGCTGCGACGATCGGCAGGATGCCCGGCAGGATCTTGAAGCTCTCGGGCTTGCGGCCGTAACGGGCGAGGCGCTCGTTGATGTCCTGCCTATATTTGATGCCGTCTTCCTTGGTGCTGTAGATGGCAAAGTGCGCATCGGCATGCGCGGTAGCGAAATTCTTGCCGTCTTCGGACGAGCCGGCCTGGACGATCAGCGGATGGCCCTGCGGCGGGCGCGAGACATTGAGCGGTCCGCGCACCTTGAAGTGCGGGCCCTTGTGGTTGATCGCATGGACCTTGTCGGGATCGGCGAAATAGCCCGATGCCTTGTCGATAAGCAGGGCTTCGTCTTCCCAGCTGTCCCACAGTGCCTTGACGATATCGAGGAATTCGGTGGCGCGCTCATAGCGAAAGGCGTGCTCGATATTGCCGTCGCGGCCGAAATTGCGGGCCTCCTCGTCCATGGCCGACGTCACCACATTCCAAGACGCCCTGCCCTTGCTGATATGGTCGAGCGACGCAAACATGCGGGCGACATTGTAGGGCTCGCTGTAGGAGCTCGAGGCGGTGGTGATGAGGCCGATATGCCTGGTCACGCCGGCAAGCGCCGACAACAGCGTCAGCGGTTCCAGGCGGGCATTGGCGTAATGGGCTACGCCGCTCTGTACGGAATCCCAGATCGCGACATGGTCGGCGACGAAGATCGTATCGATCCTGGCGCGCTCGGCAGACTGGACGAGATCGCGGTAGAAGTCGAAGTCGAGCACTTCGCGGCCCGGCGCGCGCGGATGGCGCCACGACATGCGATGATCGCCCTGCGGATTGAAGAAAAACGCGCTGAGGATCATGTGGTCGCGTGCCATGCCGGTCTCCTTGCAGAACTGCTTCAGGCGACCGTCGCGATGCCTCGACCGGCTGCGACAATCTCTCCTGAGCGGTGAAAGGTAGATTGCGCTCCAGCTTAATTCGAGTAATTTTATAGAGATTGTGCGGCGCGAAAGCGGAAGCGATTGCCCTCGAAGACCGCGCCGAAAGAAAGTGGTTTCAGCAAGACATGTCGTCATCGGTTCTGAACGTCGAGCAGCTCACCGTCGCCTATGATGAACGCCGGGGATCGCATCCGGCCGTCAACGGCGTGTCGCTCACCATCGGCGAAGGCGAAGCGCTCGGCCTTGTCGGCGAGTCCGGCTCGGGCAAAAGCTCGGTGGCACTCGCTATTCTGCGCTATCTGCCGAGTAACGCCCGGATCGCCGCGTCGGCGCTCGAGTTCCAGGGCCGCGAGATCCGCAATCTCTCCGGCGAGCAGCTTCGCCGGCTAAGGGGCGATCGCATCGCGGCCGTCTACCAGCATCCGGGTGCGGCGCTCAATCCGGCCATGACGATTGGCCGGCAGATCACCGAGACGATCATGCGGCATCGCCCGGTTCGGCAGGACGAAGCACGCACCCGCGCCGCCGAGCTGCTCGGCCGCGTCAGGGTGAGCAATCCGGAGCGGGTGCTCGATCTCTATCCGCACGAATTGTCGGGCGGCATGCAGCAGCGCGCCAACATCGCGATTGCCATTGCGCTCGACCCGTCGCTGCTGGTGCTGGACGAGCCGACGACGGCGCTTGACGCCAGCGTCCAGTCCGAGATCGTCGCCATCCTGCAGGACTTGCGCCGCGATCACCAAACCAGCGTTCTGCTGATCAGCCATGACATCAACATGGTCCGCCGGGCCTGCGATCGGGTGGCCGTGATGCAGTCGGGGACGGTGGTCGAAAGCGGCATCGCCAACGATGTCTTCGAGAACCCTGTTCACGCCTACACCAAGGCGCTGATCGCCTCGATCCCGGCGCTCAACTTCACCAAGCGCGACGGCAGGCTGGCCGAGATGCACACAACCGGCCCGTCGAAGCCTGTCCGCAGCGATCAACCGGAAGCCGCACGTCCGATCGCCGTCGCCTGCAAAGGCATCAGCCACGCCTTCGGCTCCCAGGCCGTCCTGCACGATATCGACCTGGAGATAGCCCAGGGCGAGACGTTCGGGCTGATCGGCGAATCCGGCTCCGGCAAGTCGACATTGGCAAGGATCGTGACTGGCCTCCAGACGCCGGACGCTGGGTCGGTCGAGCTGTTCGGCAGCACTGTCGCGCCGCGCGTCGAGAAAAGAAGCCTGAGCGAACGGCGCGACGTGCAGATGGTGTTCCAGTCACCCGACCGCACGCTCAATCCGCGCCAGCGGATCGGCAGGATCCTCGGCCGTCCGCTGCGGCGGCTCGCCGGCTTTAGCCGCAGCGAGGTGAAGCAGCGTGTCGGCGATCTCCTGGCCTCGGTTCGTCTTGCCGCTACGACCGTCGACCAGAAGCCGAGATCGCTGTCTGGTGGCCAGCGCCAACGGGCGGCGATTGCGCGCGCCTTTGCCGGCGTGCCGAAGCTCGTGGTGTTGGACGAGCCGACCTCTGCGCTCGACGTTTCCGTGCAGGCGACCGTGCTCAATTTGCTCAACGACCTGCAGCGCGACAAGGACACCACCTATCTGTTCATCAGCCACGACCTCAGGGTGGTGCGCTATATGGCCGACAGGATCGGCGTGCTCTATCGCGGCCGGCTGGTCGAGGCGGGGTCATCCGAGCAGATTTTCCGTGGCCCCAACCACCCCTACACGAAGCTGCTTCTGGCCGCCTCCTCGGATGAGACGGCGCCGAGGGCTCCGGCTCAGCTCGACGTCGCGGCACACGATGCCGAAACCTCCGGATGCTCCTTTGCCGCCCGCTGTCCTGTCGCGCTGCCCGATTGCCGAAAGGCGCAACCACCCGTCAGGCAGGCCGGCGACGGTCATCTGATCGCCTGCTGGAGGGACACAGGCAGTCTCTGATTGCGAAGCGGGCCGGCCCAACTGCAAGCCTGCCTTCGAAGAGATGTCCCCCGGCCGATGCGCCGGAGGACAGGCTTGGGAGGCGCCGGACGTCGGCTGGAAATTTCCGGCGATGGTTTTGACCAGCGTCGATTTGCCGGCACCATTGTCGCCCATCAGGCCGAGAACCTCGCCCTCATTGATGTCGAGCGACACATTGTCCAGCGCGCGGACGGCACCGAAATCCTTCACGATATGTTCGAGACGCGCTAGAACCGGCACGCATCCTCCCATGCCAATTTGTAAGTTTCTGATACAAATCCTCGTTTGAAACTTGGGTCAAAGGGCTTGGGGATGCTGAATATCTTGTTGCAATGCACCCAACCTTGGGTCTTTCAAACCGCCTAGAAATTCTATTAGTATGCAAATCAAACAAATTGTGGAGAACGACGTGCTGGTGTCGACCGATCTTCGGCCGAACGAAACGAGGGCACTTGCGGCGCTGTTTCGTGCCGGCGCGTTGAGCCGAGCGGCGCTCGCACGCGATCTCGGCCTGACCCGGTCGACCACCGGCGCCCTGGTGCTGGGGCTGACCGAAGCCGGTCTGGCGCGCGAGCGGTCGGATGGAACGGATGACGAGCAGGATAGCGAGGGTCGGGTCGGCCGTCCCGGTATCCTGGTCGAGATCGAAGGCAATGGCGGCTTCTTCCTTGGCGCTTATATCGGCGTCAACTGGATCGCAGTCGTGACTGTCGACCTTGCCGGCGCGCGGCGTGCGAGCGCCTCTAGGGCATTTGCCGGCCCCGGTAGCACGCCCGAAGCCGCGGTCGACATCATCAAGGAGCTCGTTGCCGAGATCCGGTCGCAATTGCCTGAAGGCACGCGCCCCTACGGGCTCAATGTCGCCGTGCCCGGCTTCCCCGCAGCTGATGGCGTCTCATACCATGCCACCATCCTTGGCTGGCACGGGGTCAATCTAGCGGAGCTTTTGGGCAATGCCTTTGGCGACGATTTTCCGATCCTCTTGGAAAACGATGCCAATGCCGTCGCGGTGGCCGAGACATACCGGCCGCAGCCGGGAAAGGACGATGAGGATGCCCTGGTCATCCTGATCGAGAACGGCGTCGGCGGCGGCATCATCAATGCCGGCAGGCTGCATCGCGGCCGACTCGGCGGCGCCGGCGAAATCGGTCATCTGCGCATCGGCGACGAAGGTTTTGTCTTCGACGCGAAGCGCCCGGGCCGACTGGAATCCTATGTCGGCAAGGATGCTTTACTGGCTCGCTATTTGCACATAAGCGGACTGCGCGCCGGCGTGGATGAGTTTGTCGCAGCGCTTGCCGGCGGCGATCCGGCAGCCGTTGCCACCGCGCGCGACTGGGCGCTCTGGTTCGGCCGCGGCCTGGCGACACTTGCCTGCACCTTGCAGCCGGAGCGCATCATCCTCTCCGGCTCGGTCAATGCGGTCTATCCCTTTGTCGCCGAGCAGGTGGAAGCTTTCTTGCTGGACTTCCTGGCTGAAGGTTACCCCGTTCCCACGGTCGAACTGTCGCGCGTCGGGGCCGACGGTCCGGCATTGGGCGCTGCCTGTCTGCTGCATCAGGCAGCTTTGTCGGGCGATCCGCAATTTCAACTTCGCGGCCTCGCCGCGCGCTAATCAGGAGAGATTCAATGCCTCGCAAAGACGAAAAGCGGCTGCGTGTCGGCGTGCTCGGCTGCGGTCCGATTGCCCAGGCGGCGCATTTCGAATCCTGCACCAAGGCACGCAATGCCGATCTCTATGCCATTTGCGATGTCGCCGACGATCTGCGCGACAGGATGGCCGCGACCTACGAGCCTGAAAAATCCTATGCCGACTACGGCCTGATGCTGGCCGATCCCGATCTCGATGCCGTCATCATCGCGACATCGGACATTTTTCACGTCAAGGCCGCGGAACTGGCGCTCGATGCCGGCAAGCATGTGCTTTGCGAAAAGCCGCTGGGCGTTTCGGTCGAGGAGGTCGAAGGCTTGCGGGCCACGCTCGACAAGAGCGGCAAGGTGCTTCAGGTCGGCCATATGAAGCGCTTCGATCCCGGCATCCAGGCGGCAAAGGCTTTCGTCGACGACGAAATGGGCGAGCGGCTGGCGTTCAAAGGCTGGTACTGCGACAGCACCCACCGCTACCCGATGACCGATGCAGTGCAACCGCTGATCATCACCAGCGCCAAGGCGCGCAAGCCTGCCGTCAATCCCAAGGCGGATCTGCGCCAATACTACATGCTGGCGCATGGCAGCCATCTCCTTGATACGGCGCGCCATCTGCACAGGTCGATCGAGGCGGTGGAGGCCCGGCTCACCGAGCGCTATGGCGCCTATTGCTGGTTCATCACCACCATCTTCGCCGACGGCACGATCGGCCATCTCGACCTGACGGTCGCCGTGCGCATGGACTGGCACGAAGGGTTCCAGATCTACGGCGAGAACGGCAGCGTTCTCGCGAAGACCTATAACCCCTGGTACTACAAGAGCAGCGAGGTCGACATTTTCCGCGAGGCCGATGGCAGTTGGCACCGGACGCTTGGCGCGGATGGCCACTTCTATCGCCGGCAGCTCGAAGGCTTTGCCGATGTCGTGCTAAATGGCGCGCCGATGATCGGCGCCGGCATCGAGGACGGCATCGCCTCGGTCAGGGGCATGGCGGCCATCGCCCGCTCGGCCGCTGCCGGCGGCCGCGCCGTCCGTCTGGCCGATGTCGACGGGGTCGTGTGATGCAGCTTGGGATTTTCGCCAAGACCTTCGCCACCACCGGCGCCTTGCCGGTGCTGCGCGCGGTCGCGGACGGCGGCTACACGGCGGCGCAGTTCAACATGGCGTGCCTTGGACTGCCGTCGATGCCGGACAGCATTGAGCTCGGCGCGGCCCGGTCCGTCGCTGAGGCGAGCGGCGAGGCCGGCGTTTCGATCGCGGCGGTTTCGGGAACCTACAACATGATCCACCCGGATCGCACGGTTCGCATCCAGGGACTCGCCCGGCTTGAGGTACTGGCCGCGTCATGCGCCGATATGGGCACCCGTCTGATTACGCTGTGCACCGGCACAAGGGATGCGCAGGATCAGTGGCGCTGGCATCCCGACAATGCAAGCGAGGCGGCATGGAGCGATCTGCGGACGGAGATGGAAGCGGCGATCGCGATTGCCGAGCGCTTCGACATCGAGCTTGGCATCGAACCGGAACTGGCCAATGTCCTCTCCAGCGCCCGGGCCGCACGCCGCCTGCTGGACGAAATGAACAGCACGCGGCTGCGCATCGTGCTCGATCCGGCCAATCTGTTCGAAGTGGCCGACAGCGCGGAGCGTCATCGCCTCATCGACGAAGCCATCGATCTGCTGGCCGCCGAGATCGGCATGGCCCATGCCAAGGACCGCCATGCCGATGGCAGTTTTGCCGCAGCCGGAAAGGGCGTGGTCGACTTCCCGCATTTCATCGGCCGCCTGAAGGCTGCCGGGTTCGACGGCCCCTTGATCACACATGGCCTGACAGAGGCCGAGGCGCCCGGCGTCGGCGCTTTTCTGCGCACCGTGCTGGAAGCGAGCGACGACACGTGAAAAAGACCTTCAGCCGAGATGGCGTCGACCTTGCCTACCGGGACGTCGGCGCCGGGCCTCCCTTCATCTTTCAGCACGGCCTAGGCGGCGACGACGCGCAGGTCGCCGACGTGTTTCCCGATCTGCCGGTGACCCGGCGGGTGACGCTCGAATGCCGTGGCCAGGGTGGATCCGGCTACGGGCCGGTCGAGCGGCTTTCGATCGCGACGTTTGCCGAGGACATTGAAGCGTTGGCCGACGATCTCGGCATCGGTCCGGCCGTCGTCGGCGGCATTTCGATGGGCGCGGCGCTGGCACTGCGCCTGGCGGTGCATAAGCCGGCCCGCGTGCGCGCGCTGGTGCTCGCGCGGCCCGCCTGGGTAGCCCAGGCGGCTCCGGAAAATATGAAGCCCTATGCCGTCGTCGGCAATCTCTTGATGCGCCATTCGCCTGAAGACGCCAGGCGTCTGTTCGATGACAGCGCTATTGCCGGCGAACTGGCCAGGCTGGCGCCGGACAATCTCGCCAGCCTGCAAGGCTTCTTCAATCGCCCGGACCCGGTTCTGTTCGGTAGGCTGCTTTCGGCGATCGCCGGCGATGGTCCCGGCGTGAGCGAGGCGGACATCCGCGCTATCGCGGTGCCGACTCTTGTCATCGGCCATGACCATGACCTCGTCCATCGCCTGGCCGACGCACAGACGCTGGCCGGACTCATTCCGTCGGCCCGGCTTTGCACCATCACAGCCAAATCGCAGGATCGCGCCGCCTACCGGCTGGAATTCCGCGCCTGTCTTTCGGAATTCCTGGAACCGCTCGCATGACGCATCAAACGATGGACGACACGATCGCCGTGGTCGAGATCGGCGGCACGTCGGTCAAGGTTGGCTTTGCCGACCACGGCATCCCGGTGGATTTTGCCCGCACCTACCCGACCGCGCAACTGCGCAAGGGCGCGCCTGTGGCGGGGTTGGCCGATGCGGTCACCGCAGCCTGCCGCGATGCCGGGCTCAAACCTGCACGGGTCGTTGCGACGGTGCCTGGGTTCATCGACCGCGACTTCGACACGGTGCTGCACACGGCCAACATTCCCGAGCTGAACGGCATCCGGCTGGGTACGGAACTGGCATCGCGGCTCCGCGTTCCCGTGCGGCTCGAACGCGACGTCGTGCTGCAATTGCTCGGTGAAAGCGTCGCCGGCGCAGTGAAGCGGCAAAAGGAAGTGCTGGCGGTCTATCTCGGCACCGGCATCGGTGCGGCCTATCTCGGCAAGGACGGCATTTTCAGGGGCGGCGGCTGGGCGCTGGAAATCGGCCATATGCCGATCTACCGGCCTGACGAAAGCGGACCGCCAAACCGCGTCGAGACCTACGCCTCAGGGGCAACGCTTGTCGACCTTGCCGCGGACTACGATATCCCGGTTGCCGAGCTGTTTTCGGCAACCGGGCAGCCGCCGTCGCTGCGCGAATGGCTCGATGAGATCGTCTGGCAGCAGGCGGTGACCATCGCAACGGCAGCCGCTTTGTTTTCCCCGCAGACGATCCTGATCGGTGGCGGCATTGTCGACATGAAGTCCTATCCCCGCCAGGCGCTCAAGCAGCGCATCGCGGACAGCCTGCCGCATTCGCTTGTTGTAGAGCCTCTGGACATACGCTGGGCGGCCCTGGGCTGGCAGGCGGCGATCCATGGCGCGGTGCTGCTCGGCGCGGTGTGATCGCCGTGGTTGCTGTCGGCGAAGGATTACTTGATCGTCTTCCCGTCCGCCCCAAACCGGTATGTCTTACCCGGCTCCGGCGTTGCATACAGCGTCGCACCTGGCTCGGCGTCGTAGACACCGAAAATGCGGACCGTGATCAGCCCGGCCTTTTCGCAGTCGAGATAGAGGTTGGTGTCGGCGCCGAGATGTTCGGCATGCACCACCGTTCCCTTCCAGGCGCCGGACCTTGGATCCACGGTCAGATGCTCCGGCCGCACGCCGATCGTCTTGGCCGTCTCGCCCAATCTGGCGCCGTCGATGAAATTCATCTTCGGCGAGCCGATAAAGCCGGCGACGAACTCGTTTGCCGGCGAATTGTAGAGCTCCATCGGGCCGCCGATCTGCTCGATCTGGCCGGCGTTGAGCACGACGATCTTGTCGGCCAGCGTCATCGCCTCGACCTGGTCGTGGGTGACGTAGATCATCGTCGCCTTCAGCCGGCGATGCAGCTGCGCGATCTCCAGCCGCGTGTTGACGCGAAGCGCTGCGTCGAGGTTCGACAAGGGCTCATCGAAGAGGAACAGTTTTGGCTCGCGCACCACGGCGCGGCCGATGGCGACGCGCTGGCGCTGGCCGCCTGACAGCTCCGCCGGCCGCCGCTCGAGATACGGTTCCAGCGACAGCATCGACGAGGCGACGCCGATGCGGCGTTCGATCTCCGGGGCGGGCGTGCCGGCCTGCTTGAGGCCGAGGCCCATATTGTTCTTCACCGTCAGATGCGGGTAGAGCGCGTATGTCTGGAACACCATGGCGATGCCGCGTTTTGCCGGGGGCGTGGCCGAGACATCGGCGCCGTCGATCACCACCCTGCCGGAGGTCGAATCCTCCAGCCCGGCGATGACCCTGAGCAAGGTTGACTTGCCGCAGCCAGATGGGCCGACGAAGACGACGAATTCGCCGTCGGTCACTTCGAGGTTGATGCCTTTCAGCACCTCGACCGGCCCGAAGGCCTTCTTCACATTCTCGATTACCAGCGAGCCCACGGCTTCGTCCTTGTTCTAGAGTTTGCCCTACTAGAGCTTAACTGGGGCGCCGCTGCGCACGCTCTCATCGGCGGCAAGGCAGACGGCGAGCGATTTCACCGCGTCGTCCATGTGGCGGGTCAGGTCAATGTCTTCCCGGATCGCCTTCAGCACGAAGGCCTGTTCGAGATCGCAGAGGTCCTGGTGGCCGGGTTCGCCGTCCATCGACAGCATCTCGTCCGGCCTGGCGAACTTGCCGTCCGCGCCGGTCGCCGCACTGTGCAGGCGGATGGTCGAGGTCTTGGTGTGGGTGTCGATGTCGTCCGACTTCACACCTTCCTTCATGACGATCGACACGCAGCCATTGGGCGAAATCACGTCCTTCACGAAGAACGCTGTCTCCGAGATCATCGGGCCCCAAGCCGCCTCGTACCAGCCGACCGAGCCGTCGTCGAACAGCACCTGGAGATGGCCGTAATTGTACATTGTCGGCGCGATCTCCTCGGTCAGCCGCAGCCCCATGCCGCGCACCTCGACCGGCCTGGCGTCGGTGATCTGCAGCATCACGTCGAGATAGTGCACGCCGCAATCGACGATCGGCGACGTCGTCTGCATCAACTGCTTGTGCGTCTGCCAGGTCGGGCCTGACGATTGCTGGTTGAGGTTCATGCGAAACACGTAAGGGCCGCCGAGCTTGCGCGCCTCGGCGATCAGCCTGACCCAGGACGGGTGGTGGCGCAGGATGTAGCCGATCACCAATTTTCGGCCATTGGCCTTGGCCGCGGCGACGACGCGCTTGGCGTCCGCCACCGTCGTTGCGAGCGGCTTCTCGACGAAGACGTGGCAGCCGGCCTCGAATGCCTTCACCGCATAGTCGGCATGGCTGTCGGAATAGGTGGCGATGCAGGCGACATCCGGCTTTTCATCGCGCAACGCGTCGTCGAAGGAGCGCCTGATGCCATAGCCCGACAGCCCGTCCGGTAACGGCACGTCGGAGCGGTTGATCAGGGCCGCGATCTCGAAGCCCGGATTAGTGTGGTAGGCCAGCGCATGGCTACGCCCCATGTTACCGAGGCCTGCGACGACGACGCGAAGGGGCGATTTAGAGGTCACCTAACTACTCCAGATGTTCCAGTTGTTCCTTCTGAGAGGGTGTCACCCCACCCGGCGCTTCGCGCCGACCTCCCCATCGAGGGGAGGTAGGACGTTGGCGCGAACACCCTCACTGCCAAAGAAGCTTCTCCGAAAGTCGCCCTTTGGCGGTCGTGAATGAAGCCACGACCTTTTACCTCCCCTTGATGGGGAGGTCGGCGCGCAGCGCCGGGTGGGGTGAAGGCTCCAGCAGAGATTTGTAGGGCTCCGCTCACTTGACGGCTCCGGATGTGATGCCGCGGATCAGCTGCCGCGAGAAGATGACGTAGAGGGTCAGCACCGGCATGATCGCCAGCGAGAGTGCGGCCAGGATGGCGTTCCAGTTGGTGACGAACTGGCCGAGGAACAACTGCGCGCCGAGCGTCACCGTCTTGGTCTCTTCCGACGGCGCCAGGATCAGCGGGAACCACAGATCGTTCCAGATCGGGATCATGGTGAAGACGGCGACCGTCGCCATCGACGGCCGCACCAGCGGCAGCACCAGCCGGAAGAAGATCGTGTATTCCGACAGGCCGTCGATGCGGCCGGCATTCTTCAGATCGTCGGACACCTGCTTCATGAATTCCGACAGGATGAAGACGGCCAGCGGCAGCCCCTGCGCGGTGTAGACCAGGATCAGCGCCGTCAGCGTGTTGACCAGCCCGCTCGCCACCATCAATTGCAGGATGGCGACGGTGCCGAGCCGGATCGGGATCATGATGCCGAGCGCGAGGTAAAGCCCCATCAGCGTGTTGCCGCGGAAGCGGTATTCCGAGAGCGCGAACGCCGCCATCGCGCCGAACAGAAGCACGAAGAACAGCGAGGCGACGGTGACGACCAGGCTGTTCTGGAAATAATGGATGAAGTCGCCCTGGCCGATCACCGTGGTGTAGCCGATCAGGTCGAAGGTTTTTGGCGTCGGCGGCGTCAGCGGCTCGCTGAAGATGCCGGCGCGCGATTTGAACGAGTTCATGATGACCAGGATCACCGGAAACAGCGCGATCGCCGTATAGGTCAGAAGGATCGCGTGGGCGCCGATGGTGCGGGGCAGCGAACGGGTGGCGGTGCTCATTGGAAGGTCTCCTGACGAGCGATGACTGTTGAGGTCGGCACCAAGGCACCCCCCTCTGTCCTGCCGGACATCTCCCCCTCAAGGGGGAAGATTGGCAGCTTGAGGCTCGGCGCCTCTTCTCCAACGCTGGAGATTTGCGAAGCCAATGGTGCCATCCAATCTCCCCCCTTGAGGGGGAGATGGCCGGCAGGCCAGAGGGGGGTGTTTAGCCGTAACATGTCTGCCCTCTAAAACTGGTAGCGACGCAGGCGCGTCTGGACGAGGAACAGGTAGACGCAGACGCCGCCGAGGATGATCAGGAACATCATCGTGGCGATCGCCGCACCCATATTGGGATCGCCGGTCTGCAGCTGGAAGCCGAAGAAGGCGCGGTAGAGGAAAGTGCCCAGAATATCGGTCGAATAGTTCGGGCCGGCCAGCGCCCCTTGCGCGGTGTAGATCAGGTCGAAGGCGTTGAAATTGCCAACGAAGGTCAGGATCGAGATGATGCCGATCGAGGGCAGGATCAGCGGCAGCTTGATCTTCCAGAACTGCGACATGCCGGTGATGCCGTCACACTCGGCCGCCTCGATCACCTCTTCGGGGATCGACAGCAGCGCCGCATAGATCAGCATCATCGGAATGCCGACGAACTGCCAGACCGAGATCAGGCTGAGCGCGGTCAGGGCATATTGTTCTTTGCCGAGCCACGGCGTGAACAGGCTTTTCAGGCCGACCAGATCCATCAGATGCGGCGCCACGCCCCACAACGGCGACAGGATCAGTTTCCAGGCGAAACCGACGATGACGAAGGAGAGGATGGTCGGCACGAAGATCGCGGTGCGATAGAAGGCGGCGAATCTCAGCCTCGGGCTGGACAGCAATGCCGCCAGCATGACACCGATCGGGTTCTGCACCACCATGTGGATGATGAAGAACCAGGTATTGTTCCGCAGCGCGTTCCAGAAGCCGACCGACCAGTTGAGGTCGCCGAACAACGTACGGAAATTAGTGAAACCGACGAACACCTGATGCTGATCGACATTGCGGAACAGCGACAGCTGCAGCGTGCCGGCCAGCGGCAGGATCATGATCGCCGTATAGACCAGCAGCGCCGGCGCCAGAAAGACGCCGATATGCCAGCGGAACGGTCGTTTCGGTCGTGTTTGTGCGGCCATGAGTGCGGTCCCCGCCGATCAGGTTTAGCAATGCCTTCGACGGCAGCGCTGCCCCCTCACCCTTACCCTCTCCCCGTGAAGGACGGGGAGAGGGGGCGCCTGCGTTTCGGCTAATCCTTCTCCCGTCACTATACGGGGAGAAGGTGCCGGCAGGCGGATGAGGGGCGGCGCCGTCGTTCGCAGTCGATGATGCTGTCGAAAAACGCAGGGCCGTCCACTTGGGGCCCTGTCTGTTGTCTGAGCTCTTATTTGCCCGGCTTGTACCAGCTGTCGAGGCCGTCCTGCAGCTTCTTGGCGGCAGCTTCCGGCGTGTCGGTGCCATTGATCACGTTGGCCGATTCAACCCAGGTTTCGTTCTCGAGGTTCGGCGTGCCGCGCGACAGGATCTGGTAGGTCGAGCGGATCGTCGACTTGCACTTGTCGCGCCAGGAGACGAATTCCTGCGCCAGCGGGTCTTCCATCTTCACCGGGGTGGAATTTAGGCTGAAGAAGCCCGGCAGTGCGTTGGCGTAGATGGTGGCGAAGTCCGGCGAGGCGACCCAGGACAGGAAGGTCTTGGCCGCGTCGGCATTCTTCGACGCCGCATTCAGGCCCATGCCGATATCGGTATGGTCGGAGATGTAGCAGGTGTCGCCGGCCTTCTCGACCGGCGGCGGGAAGGCGCCCATCTTGAACTGCGCCTGGGTGTTGAACAGACCGATCTCCCACGATCCCGCCGGGTAGATGGCGGCGCGGCCAAGCGTGAACAGGTTCTGGCTGTCCGGATAGGTCTGGGCCTCGAAGCCGTCGCCGAGATAAGGCTTCCACTTGGCCAGTTCCTCATAGGGAGCAACCCAGTCCTTGTCGGTCAGCTTCTGGTCGCCCTTGATCAACGCTGCGCGGCCCTCTTCGCCCTTCCAGTAGTTCGGACCGATGTTCTGATAGCCCATGGTCGCGGCTTCCCAGAGGTCCTTGGTGCCCATGGCCATCGGGATGTAGGTGCCGTCGGCCTTGATCTTGTCGAGCGCGGCGAAGAACTCGTCACGCGTCGTCGGCACCTTGAGGCCGAGCTTGTCGAAGGCGTCCTTGTTGTAGATGAAGCCGTGAATGACCGAGGCCATCGGCACGCAGAAGCTCGCCTTGCCGTCGTCGGTCTGCCAGGCGGCCTTGGCAACGGGCGAAAAGTTTTCCATGCCGGGCAGCGCCGACAGGTCGGCAAGGTTGCCCTTCTTGAACAGTTCGAGCGACTTGTCGAACGGGCGGCAGGTGATCAGGTCGCCAGCCGAGCCGGCGGCGAGCTTGGCGCCGAGTGCGGCGTCATACTCGGTCGGCGCCGACGGTGCGAACACCACTTTGATGCCCGGGTTCTTGGCCTCAAAAGCCGGGATCAGCTTGTCCTTCCAGATGGCAAGGTCGTCGCCGCGCCAGCTTTCGATATTGAGCGTTACGTCATCGGCGTGAGCCAACCCGGCGGTGCCGAGAATGCTGGTGCCGAGAAGCAGTGCCGTCAGTAATTTCGTTGTCATGCTAGTCTCCCTGTTGACCTTTTTCAGGTTCGGTTTTGAGAACAGGGGCCTTCGCGCCCTTGTTCCCCTCGATCGCGGAAAGGGCTGGCCGCAGCTTCTGGCCGGTCCCTTCCAGTATCTTCTCGGCCGCAACGGCGTTGGCAGCGCCGGCGGCGAGCAGAATGGCTGTCTTGACGACGCCGCCGCTCGCTTCGAGCAGCCGCACGGCGTCTTGCCGGTCGCGGCCGCTGATAGCGGCGACGATGCGAGCCGCGCGGTCGCGCAGCTTGATGTTGTCGGCGGTGAGATTGACCATGTAGCCGTCATGGACATGGCCGAGATGAATGGCGGTAAGCGTCGACAGCATGTTGAGCGCGATCTTCTGGGCAGTGCCGGCGCCCATGCGCGTCGAGCCGGCAATCACCTCCGGTGGCGTCTCGAGCAGGATGGCGACGTCGGCCAGCCTGAGCAGGGGCGTGTCCTTGTTGTTGGCAATGGCGATGGTTGCCGCGCCCCGGCTGCGCGCATCCTTCAGCGCCTGCACCGCATAGGGCGTCGAGCCGCTGGCCGAAATCGTGATCAGGCAGTCGCCCTTGCCGATGCCGGCGCCGGCAATTGCCGTCGAGGCTTCGTCGGTGTCGTCTTCCGGTCCGCCGGCCAGGGTCTTGAAAGCGTCGTCGCCACCGGCGATGAGGATGGCGATGCGTTCGCGCTTGATGCCGAAGGTGCCGGGCAACTCCAGCGCGTCGGCCAGCGCCATCAGGCCGGAGCTGCCGGCCGCAGCATAGGCGAGCTTGCCGCCGCCGTTCAGCCGCCCGGCGATGATTTCGGCTGCGGCGGCGATGGCGGGAATGGCGTCGCGCACAGCCTTGGCGGCCTCGATCTGCGCATTGACCAAAGAAGAAAGGATGGCGTCCGGGGCCTGGATGTCCAGTCCCTCGGCATTGCTGTGAAGCGCTTCGGTGCGCGGTTCGGCCATCCCTGTCCCTCCGATGGAAGAACAATACCAAAAAAATACCACTTGTCCACACGCATTAACGAAATTGCGAACTGGAAAGCCTTGATCCGGCAAAATTCCCGGGTTTTTCAACCTGATACGCCTTAATCTTTTTGAAACGGAAATTAATCCCTTGGCTATTGGTATTTTATTGGTATTATCCGCCCGGAGGAGACATCGCGTGAAATTCGTGCTCGGTATCGACGGCGGCGGCACCAGCTGCAGGGCAGCCCTTGCGACAGGCGATGGCGTTGTCATTGGCCGTGCCAAAAGCGGCGCCGCCAACATCCGCACCGATCTCACCGGCGCTCGCACCCACATCGTCGAGGCTGCTCGTCAGGCCTTCATCGCCGCCGGGCAAGATCCGGACCTGATCCCGCAGACACCAGCCATTCTCGGCCTTGCCGGCGCCAATGTCGGCACCTACCGCCAGCAGCTTGAAGCAATCCTGCCGTTCAGCATCAGCCGCGTCGAGACGGACGCCGAGATCGCGCTCGAAGGGGCAGTCGGCTCTGGTGACGGCGCCATGGCCATCCTCGGCACCGGCACCGCCTATATGGCGCGCAAGGGCGGCAGGTCGCGCGCCATCGGCGGCTGGGGCTTTCAGGTCGGTGATCAAGGCAGCGGCGCCCGGATCGGCCGCGACCTGCTGGAGCAGACGCTGCTCGCCCATGACGGCGTCCGGCCGCGCTCAGCCCTGACCGACAGCATGATGGCCATTTTCCGCAACAATCCCGAAGACGTGGTCGAGTTCACCACCAATGCCAAGCCCGGCGATTTCGGCGGCTTCGCGCCCAAGGTTTTCGAGCATGCCGAGAAGGGCGACAGCGTCGCCAACTGGATCGTGGACAAGTCGGTTGCCGATGTCGAGGCGTCGCTCCACGCGCTCGACCTCTCTGATGACGCCCCGCTCTGCCTGCTCGGCGGGCTGGCGCCGCTCTATGGGCCGCGCCTTTCCCAGCGCTACCAGGCGCTGCTGAAAGCGCCGCTCGACGATGCCCTGGGCGGCGCCGTGCAGATGGCGGCCCGCATCTTCGTCAAAGCGGAGGCGACGCGATGAGCGATGCCGCCGACCAGATCTTCGCCACGCTGAGGCAGTCGTCGCAGAGCGGCGCCCCGCTCTACCTGCAGCTCAGGAAAAGCATCGAGGACGCCGTCAATCGCGGCCTGATCGGGCCGGGCGATGCGCTGCCTTCCGAGCGCGACATCGCCACCAAGGCCGACATTTCGCGCGTCACCGTCCGCAAGGCGGTGCAGGACCTAGTCAAGGGCGGCATCCTCGTGCAGCGCCACGGCTCCGGCACCTTCGTGGCGCCGCGCATGGAGCGCGTCGAGCAGTCGCTGTCCAGGCTCACTTCATTCACCGAGGACATGGCAAGGCGCGGCATGGCGGTGCGTTCAGCCTGGCTCGACCGCGACCTCTACCCGCCCTCGCCCGACGAGATGATGGTGCTCGGCCTGTCCTCGAACGAGCTGGTGGCGCGCGTGGCGCGCCTGCGCATCGCAAACGACACGCCGCTGGCCATCGAGCGCGCCTCGTTGTCGGCCAGCGTGCTGCCGGATCCGGCCGGGATAGGCTCGTCACTCTATGCGGCGCTGCAACTGACCGGCAACCGGCCGGTGCGGGCGGTGCAGCGCATTTCCGCCGCCAATCTCGGCGACGCCGATGCGCGTCTGCTCGAAGTGCCATCCGGCATTGCCGGCCTGCACATCGAACGCATTTCCTATCTCGCGAGCGGCAAGGTGATCGAGTTCACCCGCTCCATCTACCGCGGCGACGCCTATGATTTCGTCGCCGAACTGCGCCTGACAGGGCCGAGCGAAGAGGGCCGACCATGATCCCCAAGACCACCCATATGCGGCGCGAGATCGACGAAATTCCGCAAGCCGTCGCGCGTCTGCTCGATGGCTCGGCGGCGGTGCTGACCGAGGCCGGACGCGGCATTCGCGAGCGCGATCCGAGCTTCGTCGTTACCGTCGCGCGCGGTTCGTCCGACCATGCCGCCACCTTCATGAAATATGCCGTCGAACTGACCGCCGGCCTGGCCGTGGCATCGGTCGGTCCGTCGATCGCCTCGATCTACGGCGCCAAGCTCAAGCTCGCCGGTTCCGCTTGCCTCGCCATCTCGCAATCCGGCAAGAGCCCTGACATCGTCACCATGGCCGAGACGGCACGGGCCGGCGGTGCGCTCACCGTCGCCATCACCAACACCGCCGATTCGCCGCTGGCTCGGGCTTCGGATTTTGCCATCGACATTCTGGCCGGCCCCGAGCGCAGCGTCGCGGCGACCAAGACATTCGTCAATTCGGCGGTCGCCGGCCTGGCGCTGATGGCGCATTGCACCGGCGACGACAGACTGCTGGCCGCCCTTGCCCGCCTGCCCGAGCATTTCAGCAAGGCGATCGCCTGCGACTGGATGGCGCTGGCCGGCGCATTGGAGACGCCGCAATCGCTGTTCATCCTCGGCCGTGGCCCGTCGGCAGCGATGGCCGACGAGGCGGCGCTGAAATTCAAGGAGACCTGCGGCATGCATGCCGAGGCCTACAGTGCAGCCGAAGTCATGCACGGCCCGCTGGCGCTGGTCGGGCCAGGCTTCCCGGTGCTGGCGCTCGCCGCCCGCGATGCCTCCGAGCCGTCCGTGGCAGAGGCTGCCGACAACCTTGCCGGCAAGGGTGCAGCAGTTTTTGTAACCTCGGACAAAGCCAAGAGCGCGGCGCGGCTGCCGCATGTCGCCACCGGTCATCCCTTGACCGATCCGCTGACGCTGATCGTCTCCTTCTACGGCTTCGTCGAAGCCTTCGCCCGCCATCGCGGCCTCGATCCGGACGTACCGCGCAATCTGCGCAAGGTGACGGAAACCGTATGAGCGACCGTTTTGCCCTGACTGGCGCCCGAATTTTCGATGGCGACGACTGGCATGATAAGGCCGCCCTTGTCGTGCACGGCGATGTGGTCGAAGGCATTCATCCCGTCGGCGCCATTCCGTCGGGCGTTGCCCGCATCGACGCCGGGGGCGGCATGCTGGTGCCGGGTTTTGTCGACCTGCAGGTCAATGGCGGCGGCGGCGTCATGCTCAACGACCATCCCGATGTCGCCTCGCTGGCAACAATCTGCCGGGCGCATGCGCCGTTCGGCACGACCGCACTGCTGCCGACGCTAATCACAGATACGCCTGACATCACCGCCGCGGCCATTGCCGCCGGCACCGAGGCGGCACGGCAAAAACTGCCGGGGTTTCTCGGCCTGCATCTCGAGGGACCGCATCTCTCCGTCGCCCGCAAGGGCGCGCATGAACCGGCGCTGATCCGGCCGATGACGGATGCGGATGAAGCGGCGCTGGTCGCGGCACGCAAAAACCTGCCGGTGCTGCTGACGACGATCGCGCCCGAATCCGTCGAGCCCGCCCGTGTTGCGGCTTTGGCCAAGGCCGGCATCGTCGTCAGCCTCGGCCATTCCGATGCCGGCTATGCCACGGCCAGAGCCTTTGCCGACGCGGGCGCCAGCGTGGTCACACATCTGTTCAACGCCATGAGCCAGATCGGCAACCGTGAGCCGGGGCTGGCGGGTGCGGCCATCGACATAGGCAGTCTGTCGGCCGGGATCATTGCCGACGGCATCCATGTCGATCCCGCCACCATGGCAATCGCGCTGCGCGCCAAGCAGGGGCCGGGCAGGATCGTGCTGGTCACCGACGCCATGGCGACGATCGGCACCGACATGACGTCGTTCACCCTCAACGGCCGCATCATCTATCGCAAGGATGGCAGTCTGCGGCTGGCCGACGGCACGCTGGCCGGCGCCGATCTCGATATGATCTCGGCCGTCCGCTACATGCACAGGATCGTCGGGCTGGACCTGTCGGAAGCGTTGCGCATGGCCTCGCTCTATCCGGCGCAGGCGGTCGGCCAGGCCCACCGGCTCGGCCGCTTCGCCAGTGGCACGGCTGCCGATATCGTCGCTCTGTCGGACAACCTCGACGTCAACGGCGTCTGGATCGGCGGCGACAAGGTTTTTGCAGGCGCGGACAGTCCGCGCTAAAGTCCACTTATGCATGATGTCGACTGCGTTGTCGCCGGAGCCGGTGTTGTCGGCCTCGCCATTGCCCGCGCGCTGGCGCTGTCGAGCCGCGAGGTGCTGGTGGTCGAGAAGGCCGCAGCCATCGGCACCGGCACCAGTTCGCGCAATTCGGAAGTCATCCATGCCGGGCTTCATTATACGCCGGGCAGCCTGAAGGCCCGTCTCTGCGTCAACGGCCGCGAGCGTCTCTATGCCTATTGCCGCGAGCACGACGTCGCCCATCATCGCACCGGCAAACTGATCGTTGCCGTCGAACCCGACCAGTTGGACAAACTGCAGGCGATCCAGATCAACGCGGCGCAATGCGGAGTCGGTGACCTCAAGCTTTTGACGCGCGCAGAGGCCGAAAGCCTGGAACCGGCGCTGAGCTGCGCCGGCGCGCTGCTGTCGCCGTCAACCGGCATCGTCGACAGCCAGGCGCTGATGCTGTCATTGCGTGGAGACGCGGAAGCGGCCGGCGCATCTTTCGCCTTGCTCACCGTTGTCTCAGGCGCGAGCATCGAAGCCGACGGCATCCGGATCGACACGCGCGACGCCGATGGCGAGGGTTTCACCTTGAAGACCGGCGCCTTCATCAACGCCGCCGGCCTCGACGCGCAGGCGCTCGCCGGCCGCATCGAAGGCCTCCCGCAAGACCGTGTTCCGCCGCTGTGGCTGGCGCGCGGCAATTATTTCGCGCTTTCCGGCCGCTCGCCCTTTTCGCGGCTGATCTATCCGGTGCCGGTCCATGGCGGCCTCGGCGTGCATCTGACCCTCGACATGTCGGGGAGCGCGCGCTTTGGCCCGGATGTCGAATGGATCGATCGCGTCGACTATACCGTCGATCCCGCACGAGGCGCTGCCTTCTACGACGAAATCAGGCGCTACTGGTCCGGCCTGGCGGACGGCGCCCTGCAACCGGCCTATGCCGGCGTCAGGCCGAAACTGTCCGGTCCGGGCCAGCCGCCCGCCGACTTCGTCATCCAGGGACCGGCTGACCACGGGGGCGGTCAGATCGTCAATCTGTTCGGCATCGAGAGCCCTGGCCTTACCGCCAGCCTCGCCATGGCAGAGCATGTCGTTGGGCTTTTATATCCGCAATGACGGACGTTTCCTGAAACGTCGGGCAGGCGCATACCATGAAACCTTTTGATATGGAGGTCGTTGTCGGGGCATATGTCCGAGGCAAAACCCAAATCGGAACCGACCGACGGTGTCGGAGCGCGCGATGCCACGAAGTCGCGCCGGGAAAAGCCGTCACGGCAAACGCGCGGAGATGGACCGCGCAAGGACACGCCGCGCGAGAAAAAAGCATCGACAGTGGAAGCCGCCTCCGAGCCCGTTGGCGAGGCTGCGCCGCCGCCGGATGCCGTCGAACCCGATCCCAAGCTGACGCCTGAGCAGGCCGAGCAGGCGCGCAAGAAATATCTGCTGCGGCGTTTCTGGATCAGCGGGCGCGGCTATTGGGGGAGGCATGGCGACAAGCTCGCCTGGCCTTTGACGATCGGAGTGCTGCTGCTGATCTGCATCAACATCGGTTTCCAGTATGGCATCAATGTCTGGAACCGCTCGATGTTCGATGCCCTCGAGCAGCGCAACGCCCGCACGGTCTATCTCCTCAGCGCCGTATTCGTGCCGCTGGTGATCTGCAGCGGCAGCCTTGTCGTCGCGCAGGTCTACCTGCGCATGACGATCCAGCGCCGCTGGCGTTCCTGGCTGACCACCGGGGTGGTCGCGCGCTGGCTGGCAAACGGCCGCTACTACCAGCTGAACCTCGTGGGCGGCGACCACCAGAACCCCGAGGCCCGCATGACCGAGGACCTGCGCATCGCCACCGAGTCGCCGGTCGATTTCACCGCCGGCGTCCTCAACGCGTTCCTGTCGGCCTCGACCTTTATCGTCGTGCTGTGGACCATCGGCGGCGCGCTCACCCTGCCGATCGGCGGCGAGAGCATCACCATTCCCGGCTTTCTGGTCATCACCGCGATCATCTATGCCGCCATCACCTCGACCTCGATGGTGGTCATCGGCCGCGATTTCGTCCAGCTCTCCGAGCGGAAGAACCAGGCGGAGGCCGAACTGCGCTACACGCTGACGCGCGTGCGCGAAAACGGCGAGAGCATCGCCTTGCTGGGAGGCGAGGACGAGGAGCGCAGCGGCATCGACAGAAATTTCGGCCACGTGCTGAGGCAATGGGCTCTGCTGACCGGACAGCACATGCGCACGGCGGCGGTGTCGCAGGGATCGAGCCTGTTTGCGCCGGTCGTGCCGATCCTTTTGTGCGCGCCAAAATTCCTCGAAGGCTCGATGACGCTTGGCGAGGTGATGCAGGCGGCGTCTGCCTTTGGCATCGTGCAAGGCGCGTTCGGCTGGCTGGTCGACAACTATCCGCGCCTCGCCGACTGGAACGCCTCCGCGCGGCGCATTGCCTCGCTGATGATGTCGCTCGACGGGCTCGAGCGCGCCGAGCAGAGCGATGCGCTCGGACGCATCAACCGGGGCGAAGCGGAAGACGGCGCCATCCTCAGCCTCGACAATCTTTCCGTGACACTCGACGACGGCACCTCCGTGGTCAAGGAAACCGAGGTCGTGATCGAGCCGGGCGAGCGGGTGCTGGTTTCAGGCGAATCCGGTTCAGGCAAGTCGACGCTGGTGCGGGCCGTCGCGGGCCTGTGGCCATGGGGCGGCGGCAGCGTCAATTTCCACACCGACAGGCGCCTGTTCATGCTGCCGCAACGCCCCTACATCCCTTCCGGAACGCTTCGCCGCGCGGTCGCCTATCCCGCGGCGGCGGACAAGTGGACCATCAAGCAAATCAAGGCTGCCCTCGACAAGGTGGGGCTTGGCTATCTCACCGGCAGGATCAAGGAAGAGGCGCCATGGGACCAGACGCTGTCGGGCGGCGAAAAGCAACGCCTCGCCTTCGCGCGCCTGCTGCTGCATCGCCCCGATATCGTGGTGCTGGATGAAGCGACTTCGGCGCTCGACGAGAAGAGCCAGGACACGATGATGTTGACGGTGATCCGCGAACTGCCTGACGTCACCATCATCAGCGTGGCGCATCGTGCGGAGCTCGAAGCCTTCCACAGCCGCAAGATCACCCTGGAGCGGCGGGAGGGCGGCGCCAAGCTCGTCAGCGACGTCGACCTCATCCCGCGCAAGCGCAAACGCAGCCTGCTGAACCGCGCTTTGTGGGGTTCCAGCACTCGGGTGAAAAAGCCGCGCAGGTAAAAGGCGCCACTGCCGAACCGCGAACAGATGTCCAGGCGAAGCGCTTGGGCAAAGACATTAGCCGGCTATGGATTAGCCGTAGAGACCCTTGTAGGTCTCGCGCAGCAGGTTCTTCTGCACCTTGCCCATCGTGTTGCGCGGCAGCTCATCGACGAAGATCACCTGCTTCGGGTGCTTGTATTTGGCCAGCTGGCCGGCAATGGCGCCAACGATCTCGGCCCCGGTGATCTGCGATGCCGGCGCCCGCACCACGACAGCGGTGACGCCTTCGCCGAAATCGGGATGGGCAATTCCGATGACGGCACTTTCCAAGACGCCGGCAACGGCGTCGATCTCGCTCTCGATCTCCTTGGGATAGATGTTGTAGCCGCCGGAGATAATGAGATCCTTGCCGCGGCCGACGATGTGGACGTAGCCGTCCGCGTCGATGATGCCGAGGTCGCCGGTGATGAAGAAGCCGTCCTTGCGAAACTCCGCCTTGGTTTTTTCCGGCATGCGCCAATAGCCGGAAAAGACATTCGGACCTTTGACCTCGATCATGCCGACTTCACCCTGGCCAAGCGCATCGCCGCTGTCAGGGTCGGCGATGCGCAGCGAAACGCCGGGCAGCGGGAAACCGACCGTGCCGGCCCGACGCTCGCCCTCATAGGGGTTCGACGTGTTCATATTGGTCTCGGTCATGCCGTAGCGCTCGAGAATGTCGTGGCCGGTGCGCTCGCGCCAGGCCTTGTGCGTTTCGGCGAGCAGCGGCGCCGAGCCGGAAACGAACAGGCGGATGTTCTTCGCCGCCTGGACATCCAGCCCGTCCTGCTGCAGGAGCCTTGTATAGAAGGTCGGCACGCCCATCAGCACTGTCGCGCGCGGCAAGAGCGAGACGATGCGGGCGCCGTCGAACTTCTGCTCGAACAGCATCGAGGCGCCGGCCATCAGGGTGACGTTGGTGGCGACGAACAGGCCATGCGTGTGGAAGATCGGCAGGGCATGGATCAGCACGTCATCCCCGGTGAAACGCCATTGCTCGACCAGCACGCGCGCATTGGAGGCCAGGTTTTCGTGGCTGAGCATGGCGCCCTTGGAGCGTCCGGTGGTGCCCGATGTGTAAAGGATTGCGGCCAGATCGTCCGGCCCGCGCGCCACGGCGTCGAAATCCGTGGGCTGTTGTGCCGCCAGTTCGGTCAGCGAGCCCTCACCATTGCTGCCAAGCGTGAAGGTGGCAGCACCCGACGCCTGCGCCAACGGCGCGATAGCGCCGGCGCGGGCCGGGTCGCAGACGACCAGCCGCGGCTCGGCATCACCGAAGAAATAGCCGAGTTCGGCCAGCGTGTAGGCGGTGTTGAGCGGCAGGAAGACCGCGCCGGCGCGCAGGCAGGCGAGGTAAAGGAAAATGCATTCGGGGCTTTTTTCGACCTGCACGGCAACGCGGTCGCCCGGCTCGACGCCGAAATGCCTCAGCGCATGTGCCAGCTGTGCCGATTGCGCCAGCATGTCGCCATAGGCGATCGCGCGTCCGTCATCGGTCGCCATCAGGATGCGCTCGGAGGCTGAAATCCGGCTGCGGAACGCGTCGAACAGGTGATTGGTCATGCGCCTTCCCTAGAGCATGATGCCGAAAAGTGTGAAGCGGTTTTCGGAGGACATCATGCTCTACCCTTTGATTTAGAGCCGGATGATTCCAGGTCGATTCGGCCTGAAATTCATCCGGCTCTAGCGCATGGCCTTGGAACAAAGGAAACGATTTCGCCTCCGTCCGGCAAAAACGTGAAATCGGGTTTGCCGCCGATCAGATGAAGGCAAGCGGACTTGGATAACGGGCGATTTTGGATAGCGGGCGGATTTTGGATAGCGGACCGGAAGCGCTTCTATCTGCGACTGCGCAGCGCCTTGGTGGCGCTCACGCGTGGATCGCCGCTGTCGTTGAAGCGCTCCATGCACATGGCTGCCGTCAGACGGTAGTGGCTGAGGAGGGCTTCAACGGCGCCATCGGCATCGCCATCCACCGTGCGCTCCGCAATCAGCCGATGTTCACTGATTTCGTCGCGCTCGCTGCCGTCCTGGGAGATCAGCCGGTAGCGGGAGGCCTGATCCGAAAGCTGGTCGCAAAAGCCGGTCAGCCAATGCGAGCGGCAGCCTGCGATCAGTGCCCGATGGAAGGCGCGGTGCAGCTTTTCCCATTCCGGATTGTTCGAGGACGGATCCTCCGGCAAGCGGCGCGGGGCACGCGCCAGGCGATGCAAGGCCAGCACGAGCTGCTCTTCCCATTCGCCGGTGCGGTTGGCAATGGATTCACGCAGGGCCCGCTCTTCCAGCCAGCAGCGAGTGCGCGTCAATTCCTCAAGTTCCGGGGCACTGACCGGCATGATGAAGAAACCGCGCTGGTCGTGGCGGCCGAGCAGGCCTTCCGAAGCAAGTCGGTTGAGGGCCTCGCGAACCGGTGAGGCGCCGGCGCCGTAACGGGAAACCACCCATTCGACACGAAGCTTGCTTTCACTTTCAAACACGCCGCGCAGGAGATCGTCGCGAAGCTGTTGATAGACCGTACTAGCGAGTGTGCTCTTGGGTCCCGCGCCTTCGCTCACATCGGCAGATCCGTAGGTCAATATGACTCCTGTAGCTCTCCCAAGCTCCGCTAGCCCGTTCGCGAAGCAAACGATTTCCCGTGTGAATCTACTGTAGCTCCTAAGGCATCCGCCCCTCAAGCGAAAGATCACGATATTCGACTTAAAGAGGAAGGTTGACCGCATCTTATCCGCCGGAAGTAACTAAAATCGTGAAAAACTTGTTCTTCTGAAGAAAGTTTGTCTCCCAGCATGGCAGGTGCCCTCGAGAAACAGCTTCGAGATCCCGAATACGGATAATTTTGTCTTAACGCGCGTCATGCCGCCGGATTGACCTCTCCCCGCATGCAGATCCCTTCGGCAGTTATCCACTAGGTTTATGGGCCAAAACTAGTGCCGGATGCCGCGATCCTGTCGCGTGCCGCGATGCCCTTGCGGCTGCCACCCGTTGACGGCTTCTTGGGAGATCGAAGGATCAGGCAGGGAGATCAGGCCGAGGAGAACCGACCAGCCGGGAACTTGCCCTGGAACTGATGTCAGCCGGCAGCCCGGTCGGCCGCGGTTCGGATGGCTTCTATATTGGCCCGGTAGGCTTCGACGCTGCCGCCCTTGAAGATGGCGGCGCCTGCCACCAGCACATCGGCGCCGGCTGATGTGACAAGGGGGGCAGTTTCCGGCGACACGCCGCCGTCGATCTCGATGCGAATCGGCCGGTTTCCGATCAGCGCTTTCACCCGCTTGACCTTGTCGACCATGGCCGGGATGAAGGCCTGCCCGCCGAAACCCGGATTGACGGTCATGATCAGGATCAGGTCAAGCCGGTCGAGCACATATTCGATCGCACTTTCCGGCGTCGCCGGATTGAGCGATACGCCGGCCTTCTTGCCGAGACCCTTGATGGTCTGAAGCGAGCGGTCGAGATGCGGTCCGGCCTCGGCATGCACGGTCATGCCGTCGCAGCCGGCATCGGCAAAGGCGGCCAGATAAGGATCGGCCGGCGCAATCATCAAATGGCAGTCGAAAAAGGCCTTGGTGCGGTTGCGGATGGCCTTGATCACCGGCGGGCCGAAGGTGATGTTGGGCACGAAATGCCCGTCCATCACGTCGAGATGGATCCAGTCGGCGCCGGCCGCCGTCACCGCCTCGACCTCGTCGCCGAGCTTCGAGAAATTCGACGCCAGCACCGATGGCGCGATCAGGGTCTTCCTGCTCATGATGCGGCCCCTTTGGGCGCCCTGTTTGCGGGCGCGGCCTTGACGACTGCTAGAGCAATTCCAAGAAAAGTGGGAACGGCTTTCCGTCCGGAATTGCGTGAAAACAAAGAGATAGAGCGGTTCGGCTTTTCCACCAAACGATGAACTGCTCTAGACCATGATCCCGGAAAGGGAAAGTCGGTATTTGCTGCGCCCGGCAGCGGGTTCGGCGAATACCTGGCCGCCCGATCGCCGCAGCGCGCCCAAGGAAAAACCCCGCCGGATCGCTCCGGCGGGGTTCTGAATTTTGACTCGTATCCAGATCCTACGGCTTGAAGTTGGCCGCCGGATCCCTTTGCGGCTGTACCTGCGTCTGCGGCGTGCGCTTCGGTATGAACTGCTGAAGGACACCTGGATTGAGCAACAGGGTCGGATCGAGCGACGGCTGCTGCCGGATCGCCCTGCAGTTCGGGAACCGACCAACCGTGCCTTCGGGGCAGCGCCGCTTGATGATCGGCACGCACTGGCCGCCGACCATCTGCGAGCCCGGGGCGCAGTCTCCCACCTGCGGCCTCGGCTTGCGGCATGCGCCGTCGATCACCTGGGTGCCGCGCGGGCAAACACACTCGCCGCGCTTGTTGTGCACCTGGCCGCGTATGTCGCACTGTTCCAGCACAGGCTTCTTCTGCCGGCAGGCATTGCCTTGCACCTCGGTACCCCGCGGGCAGACACAATTGCCGTTGGCGTCGTGGACCTGGCCGCGGATCGAGCACTGCTCGGGCTTCGGCCGGATCGGCCGGCAGACCTTGCCCCTGACTTCTGTGCCGTCCGGGCAGACGCAATCGCCATTGGCGTTTTGGATCTGACCACGGATCGAGCATTGTTCAGGCTTTGGCCGGATCGGCCGGCAGGCTCCATTGCGCACCTCTGTCCCACGCGGGCAGACACAATCGCCATCGGCATCATGAACCTGGCCGCGTATGCCGCACTCCTCGGGCTTCTGCTTGTCGCGCACGCAGGCATTTGCCTGTCGGTCGAGATGCGTACCTTCCGGGCAGTAGCAGCCATTGCCGTCCGACGTCGGGACCGAACCGGGGATGGCGCAGCCAGGCTTGTCGGTCTTGACGCAAGCGCCGTTCTCAAGCTCGGTTCCGCGCGGGCAGACACAGCGTCCATCCTCGGTGCGAATCTGGCCCTTGAGCAGCACGCAGGGCCTCGGATCCTTCGGCTGGATGATGACGCCGCCGTCGGGCGAGCACTGGCCGTTGCGGAACGTCGTGCCTTCCGGACACACGCACCGGCCGGCATCGTTCATGACGAAGCCTGGCGAGCATTCCTTCTTCACCTCGCGCTTGATGGTGAACGGATGGCAGGCATAGGCCTTGCCGCGATCGCCCTGGACGTTGGTCAGGTCGCCGGGCAGTACGTCGCCGCCGCCTTGCACCCTGGTGTCGGGAGACAAGACGCCGACGCAGTTCTGGCCGCTGACGTTGCCCCGCAGATTGACCAGGGGAGCGTCGGGAAGGACCACGGTGACCTTGTGCACATGGCTTTCCCCGGCGCCGAGCGTCAGGTTGGCAATGCAGGTCAACGGCAAGGTCGTCGGTTCGGGCGAGCAGCCAAAGGGCGGTTCGATCGAGGTGATCGCGACGCCTTGCAGCCGCCCCAGCCCGTCCACCCCGATCGCATCGCCGATGCGGACCGGACCGGAGAAGGCGGTCTGGCCATCATTGGTGATGGTGATCTCGAACGAGCAGGGTTGCCCCGGCTGGCACTCGGCATCGCCGGTCTTCTTGACGCTGATGGTGGACGTGCCGCCGCCCTTGGCGCAGGCCTGGCCGATCGGGTAGACGACGTCGTCTCCAGGGGCCGGGCCGTATGAGCCGCGTGCGCAGTTCTCGAACGCGCCATTGGCCAAGACCGTCACGTCGAAGTGCCTGGAGGTCCCGGGCGTCATCGCGGCGCCGGGTATCTGGCATGACAGCGCATTGGCCGGAACCGCTCCGCAGGCCCATTCCGCACCGTCGGGTGTGACGGTCTGGATCTGGACCGGCGCGCCACCCGATATCAGCGTGGCAGCATCGTTGACCCGCACCGGACCGGTGGGGGCAGAGGTGCCAAGGCTGATGACGGTGATGCGGCAGGAAACCACCGCCGCACCGGCGAGCGAGCCATTGCAGACCTTGGTGATGCGTAGGGTCGGCTTGCCGCCATTGGGATGACGGAAGCGTTCCTTGGCGCAGGCCTTGTTGTTGGTGAGGTCGACCTCACCGGGGACGGGCTTCAGCGCCGCGCAGTTCTCGACCGAATCCGACTGGTAGCCGGCCGGCATGACCGCCTTGACGACGATCGGCGTCGAGGCGCCCGGCATCAGCACGATGCCTGCATTGTCGCAGCGGAACTGGCCGGGACCGTTCGGTCCGCATGTCCAGGGCGGAGACGGGCCGAAGGTCGAAGAGGCCGGCGCGCCGCCCGGGTAATTGTCGATAACCGTCAGCGGCCCATTATAGGGGACGCTGCCATTGTTGATGATGTCGATCACGAAGTAGCAGATGCCGTCGGGCGTGCAGACCGGGATGCGGGCACGCTTCTTCAGGATCAGGTCGACCTTCTTGTCGACCGGGGGCCAGCAATCGCGGTCGCGGTCGCCACGCCGGCAGATCGGGATCGAGGCACAGCCGCGATCGTTCTGCTGGCTGCCGAACAGCGGCTTGCCGCTGGCGCCGTAGTTATAGGTGGCGCAGTTGCGCAGTGCGCTGCCTTGCCAGCCGCCCGCCGGCTTGAAGCCAAGCTTGAGGTCGACGGAAGCGCCCGGACTGAGCGTAGTCACCGGATAGGTGCACGTCATCGGGGTCACGCCGGGCACGCAGACCCAGGGCGGATTAGGCCCCGAATCCAGCGTCGAGCCGGCCGGCAGCGTCACCTCGTCGAGCACGATCTTGCCGTGATACGGCCCGTCGCCGACATTGGTGACCCGGATGGTGAAGTCGCAGCCGCCGCCCATCGTGCAACGCGTCACATCGGCGCGTTTCTCGACCTTGAGGTCCGGTTCCTTGTCCTTGGGCGGACATCTCAGGTCACGCGGGATGATGATGTCGATGGTCTGCGTGCAGCACAGGCCCCAACCCTCCTTCGGGCCGGCATAAGTCTCGATGCCGGTGACGATGAGGTGGATGACGTCGCCGGGCGATGCGCCGACGATCTTCCAGTTCAGCACACCGCCGCCCGCCGGCACCAATTGCGTGTCGGGGATGATGATGATGCCTGGGGTCGTCGTCGATACCTGCACCCATTTGCCGCCCATCTCCGGGCCGACAGGCATGTGGTAGATGAACGCGCCGCCGCCTTGCACGCAATCGACCGTGCCGCGCTCCACCTTGAAACATTCCCGGTCGGGAGGCGGAGGCCGCTTGTCACAGTTGGTGAGGTCGATCTTGATCGAGGTCTTGGCCCCGGTCTTGTAGTAGCCGTCGTCGGGCTTGCCCGGATCCTGCGACGGGATGATGGCCCCCGTGCCGACGCCCGGCGTCACCTTGATCATGCCCTGGTTGTCGACGATGGTCGGCGAAGGAAACGCCGCATGGTCGATCTTGGCGGTGATCTTGAAATTGATGACGCGTTCATTGCCAGCCCCAGCGCCGTCGAGATCGGTGGCGGAAATCCGGAAATCGGAAACCATTGCCGTATCGTTCGGATTAGCCGAGGTGCTGATTGTCGCACCCGGCAGCGGTCCGCCAGACGCATCCGTGCCGTCGCCGGACACGTTGACGTTGACGATCGCAAGACCGTGCGGAAGCTGATCCTTGAAGTCGAGTTGGAGTTTCTTCAGCCTGGCCGAAAAGCTTGGGTCGGCAAAGCCTTGCGGGTCGCCGCGCAGGCCAAAGCTCAGAGAGTAGACGACGTAGTCGCAGCTCCTCTGTGTGCCTGTTTTGGTGAAGAACGGCACGATCCGTTCCGGCCTCGGATTGACGATTTTTGAATTGTCGAGGTCGAGCCGCAGTTCCGGAGTGATCGGGACTGCATCTTCGGCGTGGCTTGCCACAGGGGTGAACATGGCGACCGCGATACCGGCCGCCATCAGCCAGCGCGCGCCGCGCCTGGCATATGACAGGGGTTTCATGATGGTCTCCATGACGGTTGGCTGCTTGCCGGTGGATTGACTGCTCTTCGCGGTCGGGGAAAGTGCGAGATTTTTCATCTTTCCCTCCTCAACGTTCGCAGCTGACGGCTGGGGTTCTGAGCGGCAGAGTCATCTTGCAGCAAGGGTAGTAGCCACCCTTGTCCTTGTCGGACTGCCTGTAGAAGCAAAGTCCAACATCGACTCTGTCGCCCGGAGAATGGCCGGTGATGTCGACCGTGTAAGGCTTGCCGTGAGCATGCGACTGGGGTGATGTCACCCCGACGCCTGGTGTCATGGACTGGACTTTGATCGAATCGCCGCCAAAGCCGGCATGGTCATGGAGATAGAGGTCGGCCTGGAGGCCGCGAGGCGTGCAGTAGAACTGAACATCCTCGACATCGATGCACGGAGGCAGATCGCCGGGCGGTGGGAAGCCCGGCGGATAGAACGGCGGCAGATAACCGCCTGGGATCTCTTCATAATAGCCGGCACGGCCGTCGCAGGGGTGCCAGACCTCGACGTCGCCGACATGGCCTTCCACTTCTGGGTCTTCGAAATAGCCGTCGAAGTCGACGAACCACGAGCCGAAAGGCGGCACGTTGGCCGGCTTGACCAACGGCGTCGGCGTGATCTGCACGCCGTGCACGGCAAGCGGCCCGCCGGCGGCGAGCTGGTCGGCAAGTGTCGGGTTGTCGCGCAGCTTGTCGCCGGTGTTGACCAGCGTGTCGGTGCACACGCCGGTGTCGAGATTGCCGTCGGCGTCATAGCCATATTGCAGGTCGAGCCCACCGGCCGACTGCCGGTTGCCTTGCGGGAAGCCGACCGCATATTCCTGCGGCTCTTCCACCCAGACCGATTCCGTCGCCGGATCGTCCGGGTTTTCGCGCCAGTAGCGGATGACCTCGCCCTTGCCGGAATCGGCGAACTGGCTGTAATCGTAGCGATTCTCGACCGGGCCGCGCTGCGCCAGATACATGAAGCCCTGGTTGTCGAAGGCGATGTCGGTGACGGCGTAGTCCTTGTCGGCCTTGACCGTCAGCTCCCAGCGCGGATCACCGGCAAAGCTGCCATCGCGGGCAATGCCAACCGACCAGATCTCGGCCTTTTCGCCGACCGAATAATAGAGCCGGCCGCCATGATAGGCGACGGACCAGACGCGGCGTTCGTCCTGCGTGTAGCCCCATGTGTCGGGGTCTTCCGAGTCGAAGGCAGCACCCTGTATGTCCATCACCGCACCGTCATCGGCGACGGGAGCCAGCCCATGCGCCGGCCGCCCGGCAACGCCGTGATCGAATGTGTCGATCAGCGTGCCGTTGGCGTCGAGGCGGTGGATGAAGCCCGTGTCGAGGTCGCTGGCGAAGAACTCGCGGTGATTGCTGTCGAAGCTGATGTCGCCGATGCCGGAACCGCTGTTGGTGTCAATGTCGGCGAATTTGGAGACCGCGCCGGTGATGCCGTCGATCTTCCAGATCGTGCCCGGACCGCCACCGCTTTCGGTGCCGAACTGGCCGTCCATGAAGACGGCGCCTGCGGTTCCGCGGCGCTGTCGCTCGAGCCGACCGTCGGCATCTTCGTCCGGGGTGACGATACGGATGCCGTGCAGCGAGGTCGCGCCGGCATAGAGGTTGGGGACGCCCGTGGGAACGCCGTCGCGCACACCGTCATCATAGGTAATGGCGAACACCTGGCCGATCTGTTCGGCCGTCACCTCGAAAGGCGGCGGCGTGTAGACGAGCTGGCCGGAAGCCGGTCCGCCGAGCGCCGAAACGTCGAAGACGCGCAAGGTGGCGCGCGTCGTGTCGATGAAGGTTTCGTCGACCGGGTCGACGCCGGGCGGCAGCCCCCCCCTTTCGGAATCGGCAGAGTCGAAATTGGGAATGACGGTGCCGGAAAATCCGGTGACCGCCATCGAGCCGGGATAGATGATCTGGGTTTCCTGCGCTTGGGCGGCTGTGTCCAACCAGAGCGTGGCGCTCAGCGCCAGGGCAAGCAAACCGCCGGCCAGATGGAGCGAACGGCGCAAACCGCCGCTTGGAGACGACATGGACGCGCCGCGATCGCAGGACATAAAACTCCCCCCGAAGTTTTCGGGAGGAACATCCGGTCCGGCCGCGCGAAACAGGGCAAGGCGCGGCGTTCCGGCACGTTCGTCCCTGATCGAATTGTCTGCTTTCCTCATCTTCACGATACGCCTGCTCCTGCGCAGGGTCAACGGAATCAGCCGAAAGCCCAGCGCATCGACTCCATCCCGAAGGCGGTGGTCGCGCTGAGCTTGCGTTGGTCCCGGAGACCGTGGAGCCTCTGGGGTCCTGGTCATGGGGGCATCCTTTCCGGCCCGCACCATGCGGCGCCTGGTCGTCAGTCGCAGGCTGGAGCGGAAAGGTTCATGCAAAACGGCGGCCGGGTCTGTCCGCCATTTCACAGAGGCGCGGCCAATTCCTTGTGTCAACTCAAGGTGGAAAACAGTCTTGGCGCGCGAAAGACCGGCCGGCTTACTTACCGTCAGTGCCGGCTTCTGCTAGCGTCTTCCCAACCCTGGGGGGATCATGACACGCAGGCACTTCGTTCTCTTGCTGGCGGCGCTTTTTCCATGTGCGTTGCCGGTCCATCAATCCGTAGCCAAGACCTTGGTCTACTGCACCGAGGTTAGCCCCGATACGTTCGATCCCGCACTCGCCTCCGGATCCCGCGACGCCTCGGCCACCGCTCTCTACAACCGCATGGTCGAGTTCGAGCCCGGCACCACCAAGGTGCGCCCCGGCCTTGCCGAAAGCTGGGAGATTTCCGACGACGGCCTCACCTACACATTCCACCTGCGGCACGGCGTGAAGTTCCACAGCGTCGAGGGTTTTACGCCGAGCCGCGACTTCAACGCCGATGATGTGCTGTTTACCTTCGACCGGCAGGCCAACGCGCAGAACCCGTTCAACAATTACGCCAAACGCCAGTACATTTACTTCGACGGCATCGGCATGCCGGATCTTGTCGCCGGTTGGCGCAAGCTTGACGACCATACTATGGTGATGAAGCTGAAGGCGCCGCATTCGCCGATGCTTGCCGACCTGGCGATGGATTTCGCTTCGCTCGTTTCCAAGGAATATGCCGACAAGCTCGTCGCAGAGAAGCGGCTTCTCGACTTGGCGCTGAAGCCGGTCGGGACGGGTCCGTTCCAGCTTGTCGACTACCAGCAGGATGCAGTCATCCGCTACAAGGCCAATCCGGACTACTGGCGCGGCAAGCCGAAGATCGACGATCTCGTCTTCGCCATTGCCACCGATGCCAGCATTCGCATGGAAAAGCTGCGCGCCGGCGAATGCGATCTCATGCCCTATCCAAATCCGGCCGACCTGGAGGCGATCAAGGCGACGCCCGGAATCAAGGTCATGCGGCAGGAGGGCCTCAATACGGGATACCTCGCCTTCAACACCTTGCAGAAGCCCTTCGACGATCCAAGGGTGAGGAAGGCGATCGCCATTGCCATCGACACGCAGGCGCTGGTCGACGTCGTATTCCGCGGCACCGGCGAAGTCGCACGCAATCCGCTGCCGCCAACCTCCTGGGCCTATGACAAGACGAGCCCCGATCATGTCTTCGACCCCGCTGCCGCCAGGCAGGGGCTCGCCGATGCCGGCGTAAAAGACCTGCACATGAAGATCTGGGCGATGCCGGTGCAGCGTCCGTATAACCCGAATGCGCAGCGTA
This sequence comes from Mesorhizobium sp. P160219, assembly GCF_057786095.1. Classification (NCBI taxonomy): domain Bacteria; kingdom Pseudomonadati; phylum Pseudomonadota; class Alphaproteobacteria; order Hyphomicrobiales; family Phyllobacteriaceae; genus Mesorhizobium; species Mesorhizobium sp. P160219. The sequence continues at coordinate 1,291,645 of NZ_JBYNWG010000001.1, read as the reverse complement.
TGGCCGAAATGATCCAGTCCGACCTGGCAAAGATCGGTGTCACCGTGGAAGTCGTGACGTATGAGTGGACTGAATACCTTGCCCGCTCGAAGTCACGCGACCGCGACGGCGCCATGCTGTTCGGCTTCACCGGCGACAATGGCGACCCCGACAACTTCCTGTCGGTGCCGCTTGGCTGTGCCGGCGTCGGCACCACCAATCGTGCCAACTGGTGTTTTCCGGCCTTCGACGATCTGCTCAAGCAGGCAGCCGGGATCGTCGATCCCGCTGCCCGCGCAAAACTCTATTCGCAGGCGCAAACGATCTTCAGGGAGCAGATGCCGTGGGTCGCTATCGCCCACTCCGTGGTCTCGATCCCGATGCGCGAACAGGTGACGGGCTATGTCATGGACCCCTTTGATCACCACGATTTCTCGGGCGTCGATATCAAGGAATAGCGTTCGGTGTCTGCCGCAGATCTCGATGTCTATGTAGAGAGCCTGCGCAATTTCCGACTGGTGCGGAGCTATTGCATCGCGCAGTTACTGCCTTACCTGGAACAGGCTGGATTGAAAGTGCGCCTGCTCGACCGGCCGGCCGGCCGAGATCGGGCGCCGGTGGCCTTTCTGCATGTCGACCTGACAATCGTGCCGCCAACGTACCGCGGTCTCGGCCACCTCTACGACCGCACCATCAATGGCCGCGCGCTGTCCATCCACCGGCACCTTTATTCGACACTGAAGCTGGAGGCCGGCGACAGCCACAAGGGGCCGGTTGTCGTCAAGACGGTCCTCAACTCCAGGGGCCGACCAGAGCAGCGCTGGTGGCAGCATCGCAACGGCCTGACCAGGAGCGCGCATGCCATCCGCAAGCTCTTCGAACCCGGCTACAAGGACCGCCTGTGCCCGCCCTATAAGGTCTACCAGACGATCGGCGAGGTTCCGCGGGATGTATGGCGCAACAATCGCCTGATGGTGGAAAAGTTCGCTTTCGATACGCTCGACCTGCCCATCGTCAAGCACCGCTACATGTTCCTGCTCGGTGCCGAGGTCAACATGCGGCAGGTCTACGACGATGTGTTGTGCGCCGGCTCAAAAATCCTGAGCAATGAGGTGGGCGGCGCCGTGCCACCGGAAGTGCTGGCGGTGCGGCAGCGGCTCAACCTGGACTTCGGCGCCATCGACTATTTCATTGTCGATGGCAAAGGCGTTGTCGTGGATGCCAACAAGACCGTCGGCTCAAACCCTGAATGGCTGAAGAAAAACCGCTTTCGTCGGGAATTCAACGATCGCATGGCTGAGGAACTGATCGCCTTTGTCCGCGGTTGAGCCGGATCACCAGATCCAGTCGCCCTTGCCCAGCACCGACACCGCTTCGACGATACGGTTGAAGCTGGCGCGGGCCCGGCCGACCGTGTGCCTGGCCCGGAGATAGCCATGCACCAGCCCCGGCTCCTCGGACCAGCTGGCGTGTCCGCCTGCGGTAAGGATGCGGTCGCGGTAGGCCTCGCCGTCGGACGACAGCGGGTCGCATTGCGCGGTGATCAGCACGGTTGGCGGCAGTTTGGTGAAATCGGTGTCGGCGAGCGGCGACAAGGTGATGTCACCAGTACCGTCAGCGCCGCCGGTGCGGATGTGCTTGTAGAATTCGAGATCGCGCATGGTCAACATCGGTGCTTCGGCGTGCGCGACATACGAGCCCTTCGAACGGTCGCCGCCGAGGCCCGGATAGATCAGCACCTGGCCGATCGGCTTTTTGGCATGGCCACGCGTTGCGTGAGCAACAGCCGCGCAGAGATTGCCGCCGGCGCTGTCGCCGCACAGCAGAATAGGGCGGTCGTAGGTTTTGGCTGCCCATTCGAAGGCACGTAAAGCATCGTCGAAAGCGGCCGGGTGCAAATGCTCCGGCGCCAGCCGGTAATCGATGGAACCCACCTCGTAACCGGTGCGGGCGCAGAGCTCGGCGCAGACATCGTCATGGCTGTCTAGGCCGCCGAGGATGAAACCCCCGCCATGGATGTAGAGCACCATCGCCGCCGTGTTCGGGGTAGCGCTGCGATAGATGCGGATCGGGATGTCGTGTGATCGGTTGGCAATGAAAGTCGTTTCCGCCGTCACACCATTGGGATAGCCGGCAAAGAACTCGCGGCACATCCGGTCATAAATCGCACGCTGCTGGGCGATGGTGTAGTCGATCGTATCGGGCGGGTAATAGGAATTGGTCCGCTCGATGAAGGCCCAGGTCTCGGCATCGATGAGGGTTTTGTAGTCGGTCATGCAGCTCCTTTACCTCCCCCTTGATGGGGGAGGTCGCCGCGAAGCGGCGGGTGGGGGTGGTGGCGCATCACCCCACCCCGGACCTTCGGTCCGACCCTCCCCATCGAGGGGAGGGTAAAGAGGCTACTTCCCCTTCCACACCGGGTCGCGCTTCTCCGCAAACGCCCGGAACCCTTCCATACCGTCCTCGGAGCCATAAAGCGCATCGACCGTCGCCAGTTGCCGGCGCGTGACGCGGTTCATGGCATCCTGGAAGGTCAGCGCCTCGGCCACCCGCGCCGTCTCCTTGATCGCGGCAAACACCAGCGGCGGGCCGCTGGCCAGTAGCCTTGCGACCTCCCAGACGCGGTCTTCAAGCTTTTCCTTGGGCAACACTTCGTTGACCAGGCCCCAGCGATGCGCTTCCGCTACATCCATCCAGCGGCCGGTGAGCAGCAAGTCCATGGCGACATGATAGGGAATGCGCTTCGGCAGCTTGATCGTCGCGGCGTCCGCTAGCGTGCCGGCGCGGATTTCGGGCAGTGCGAAGGAGGAGTGGTCGGAGGCGAAAATGAGGTCGCAGGACAGCGCCAACTCGAAGCCGCCGCCGACCGCCATGCCGTTGACGCAGGCGATGACCGGCTTGTTCATGTCGCGCAGCTCCTGCAGGCCGGCAAAGCCGCCGACGCCATAGTCGCCGTCGACCGCGTCGCCACCGGCGGCTGCCTTCAAATCCCAGCCGGCGCAGAAGAACTTGTCGCCGGCGGTCTTGACGATGGCGACGCGCAGTTCCGGGTCGTCGCGGAACGCCTTGAAGGTCTCGCCCATCAGCCGCGAGGTCTTGAGGTCGATGGCGTTGGCCTTGGGCCGGTCGAGCGTGACCTCGAGGATGGTGCCCTCGCGGCGGGTGGAAATGACGTCAGACATTCTTCTTCTCTCCCAGCACCAGCAGCGCGTCGGCGATCCAGGCGCCCTTGCCCTCGGCGCAGACGATCAGCGGGTTGATGTCGAGTTCCTCGATCTCTCCGGCATTCGTCTGCACGAAGCCGGCAATGCCCGCGATGGCGTCGATGGCCGCGGCGACATCGGCCTTCGGCCGGCCGCGATAGCCCTCAAGCAGAGGGAACAGTTTCAGGCCGCGTAGCGCCGCCTCGATATCGTCGCGCGTTGCCGGCAGCATCAAGGTCACGCTGTCGCGCAACAGCTCGACCAGCACGCCGCCAGTTCCCAGCGTCATGACGGCGCCGAACATCGGGTCGCGGGTAAAGCCGACAATCAGTTCGGCAACGCCGTCGCGCACCATGCGCTCGACATAGAGCCCGGTGCCGAGCGGCAAGAGATCGTGCGCCGCGGTGCTGACGGATTCGGCGTCCTTGAGGTTAAGCCTGACAGCGCCGACTTCCGACTTGTGGGTGACGCCAAGCGCCTTCAACGCCACCGGGAAGCCGAGCGCCATCGACGAAATCACCGCTTCGACGGCATTGGCGGCGCGTTCGGCCTTCGGCACCGGCAAGCCGGCCTCGATCAGCCGCGCCTTGGCTTCGGCCTCGTCAGGGGTGACATGATCGCCGCCGGCAGCACCTGCAGCCGACGTGTCGATCGGCTGCGCCTGCGGCTCGGCCCAGGCCCAGCCGATGAAGGCCGCCGCGCCTGCGGCATCAATGGCCTCGGAAATGCCGAACAACGGCACCATGCCGCGCGCCATCAGCTCGGCGGTGTATTCCTCCGGCAGGTTCTCCGGCAGCGACGAGACAATCGCGCCATGCGCCTTGTTGGTCTTCAGCGCCGCCTCGAAGGCGCGCAGCGTCGCCCACCAGTCGGTGACCGAGCAGCGGTCGGGGCGCGGGAAATCGAGCACCAGCATGTTGAGGTCGAAACCGCCCGACACCATGGCGGTGAAGGTGGCGGTCATCGCCGGTTCATTGTTCCAGATGAAGGTGTGATAGTCCAACGGGTTGGCGACCGCGACCAGCGGCCCGAGCGTCGATTTGACATGGGCGCGGTGTTTGCTGGTGAGCTCCGGGAAATTGACCCAGCGGCCTTCGGCGCTGTCGGCCATGACAGAGGCTTCGCCGCCCGAGCAACTCATCGATGACAGTCTATAGCCGGGCAGTGGTCCTGTGACGTGCAGAAGCTTCAGCGCCTCGATAAAGGCGGGGATGGAATCGACGCGCGCAATGCCGAGCCGCCGCAGGAAAGCGCCCGAAGCGGCATCCGAACCGGCGAGCGAAGCTGTGTGCGAGACGGTCGCCTGCCTGGCCTGTTCGGACCGGCCGACCTTCATGGCGATGATCGGCTTCTTCAGTTCGCGCGCCCGCGCCGCCAGCTTCTCGAAGCCGGCTACCGAATCGAAGGCTTCGATGTGCAGGCCGAGCGAGGTGACGCGCTCGTCCTCGATCAGGCCGAGCGCCATTTCGGAGAGGCCGGTCTGCGCCTGGTTGCCGGCGGTCATCAGGAAGGCGATCGGCAGGCCGCGCTTCTGCATCGTCATGTTGATGGCGATGTTGGAGGACTGGGTGATGATGGCGACGCCCTTGGCGCCTTCGGGCAGCCTGATGCCGCCATGCTGGTCGGGCCATAGCAGCGCGCCATCGGCATAGTTGATCAGGCCGTAGCAGTTCGGCCCGATGATCGGCATCTGGCCCGCGGCAGCCACCAGTTCGGCCTGCAGCCGCTCGCCGTCATCGTCATAGGCCTCGGTCTCAAGAAAGCCCGCGGCAAAACAGACGGCGCCGCCGGCGCCACGCTTGGCCAGCGCCTTGATCACCTCGATGGTGAGATGCCGGTTTACGCCGACAAAGGCGGCGTCGGGCGCCCCGGGCAATTCGGCGACCGAGCGATAGGCCTTGCGGCCGGCGACCTCGTCCTTGTTCGGATGCACCGGCCAGATTTCGCCGACAAAGCCCATCTTGATCGATTGGGCGACGACGGCGGCGGCCTGGGCCCCGCCGAACACCGCGATGGATTTTGGGCGCAACAGACGCTCAAGCTTGTGCATGGGTTATGCCCCGAACGGGCGCAGCAGCGCCCGCGAAATGATGTGGCGCTGGATTTCCGACGTCCCTTCCCAGATGCGCTCGACACGGGCGTCGCGCCAGATGCGCTCCAGCGGCAGGTCATCCATCAGCCCCATGCCGCCATGGATCTGGATTGCTTCGTCGGCAACAAAGGCGAGCATTTCGGTAGCCTTCAGCTTCGCCATGGCCATGTCCTGATCGGTGACGGTGCCCTGATCGTACTTCCAGCCGGCTTCGAACACCATCAGGTCCGCCGCCTTCAATTCGGTCGCCATGTCGGCGAGTTTGAACGACACGCCCTGGAACTTGCCGATCTGCTGGCCGAACTGCTGGCGTTGCGCCGAGTATTCGATGGCGTGGCCGAGCGCCCGCTCGGCGCGGCCGAGACATGTGGCGCCGACCTGCAGGCGCGTGGCGCCGAGCCAGGAATTGGCGACGTCGAAGCCCTTGTGGACCTCACCCAGCACCTGGCTTGCCGGCAGGCGGCAATCGTCGAATTCGAGGATGGCGTTGGTGTAGCCGCGATGCGAGACGTTGCGGTAGCCGTCGCGCACGGTGAACCCCTTGGTGCCCTTGTCGACGAAGAAGGCGGTGATCTTCTTGCGCTTGCCGCGCGGCGTTTCTTCCTCGCCCGAAGCCATGAAACAAATCGCGAAATCGGCAAGATCGGCATGGGAGATGAAATGCTTGGTGCCGTTAAGGACCCAGTCGTGGCCGTCCTGCACCGCGGTCGCCTTCATGCCTCGCAGGTCGGAGCCGGCGCCGGGCTCGGTCATCGCCAGGCAGTCCCACTTCTCGCCGCGGATGCACGGGAACAGGTACTTTTCGCGCTGCTCGGGCGTGCCGGCGAGCAGGATGTTGGAGGGGCGCGCGACGCAGGTCCAGTGCAGCGCATAGTTGGCGCGGCCGAGTTCCTTCTCGTAGAGCAGCCAGGTCACCGTATCGAGGCCGGCGCCACCGACATCGGCCGGCATGTTGGCCGCATAGAGCCCGGCTTCGATTGCCTTGACCTTGATCTCCTCGATCAACTCGCGGCGCAGCACGCCGGTGCGCTCGACCTCGCGTTCATGCGGGTAAAGCTCATTCTCGACGAACGCGCGCGTCGTCTCGACAATGAGCTTCTGTTCCTCCGAAAGACCGAAATCCATGGTCCTCAGCCCTTCTTCTTTTTCTTCGGCTTTTCCGCCTTCTTCACTGGCTTCGATGCCTTGGCCTTTTCTGCGGCCCTGGATGCGGCCGGCTTCTTCGCCGCCAGCTTGGCCAACTGCCTGGTATAGTCCTTGTGCAAGGCGCCGGCGCCCCAGCCCTTGCCTTTGTTCTGTTTCGACAGAGCATCCATGATCGCGACCAGATTGTCGTCGCGGATCCTTTCCAGTTCGCGGATCGACAGGCCGTGCGCCTGGTCGTCCGACTGGGTGGCAATAAGATCGACCAGCTCGTCGTTGAACTCCGGCACGTCCATAAGCTTGGTCCACGGCCATTTCAGGCACGGCCCGAACTGCGCCATGAAGTGGCGCATGCCGGCTTCGCCGCCGGCGACGCGATAGACCTGGAACATGCCCATCTGCGCCCAGCGCAGGCCGAAGCCATAGCGCATGATGTCGTCGAGTTCCTCAACGGTGCAGATGCCGTCCTTGATCAGCCACAGCGCCTCACGCCAGGCCGCTTCGAGCAGGCGGTCGCCGACAAAGGCCTCGATCTCCTTGCGGATCACCACCGGCTTCATGCCGATCGATGCATAGATCTCCTTTGCGACCTCGATCGCCTCTGGAAAGGTCTGTTCGCCGCCGACGATCTCGACCAGCGGCAGCAGATAGACCGGGTTGAAGGGATGTCCGACAACCAGACGCTCCGGATGCTTCTTCATCGCCACCTGCATGTCGGTCGGCTTGATGCCCGAGGTGGACGAGCCGACAATGGCGTTGGCCGGCGCGTAGAGATCGATCTCGGCCAGTACGCGGTGTTTGAGGTCGAGCCGCTCCGGCACGCTCTCCTGGATGAAATCGGCGTCAGCCACCGCCTCGGCGATGGTCTTGGCAAAGGTCAGTCTGCCTTCCCTGGGCAGGCCGCCGGGAACCATCTGCTTGTAGGCGCGGCGCGCGCCCTTCATCACTTCCGAGACCTTGCGTGACGCTTCCGGGTCCGGATCGAAGATCGACACGTCGATGCCGTTGAGCAGCAGCCGCGCCACCCAGCCGGCGCCGATGACACCACCGCCAATGGCGGCTGCCTTGTTGATGATGCTCATGGTCAGGCTCCGGTTCTTGTCTTGGCGGTTTCGGGGTCGATGAGAGGCACGCGCTCGCCGGAGCGGATCACGGAGGGGTCGTAGGCCTTGCGGGCGAAGACTTCGAGCACGAAGGGCCGGAAGAATTCGATCGGCAGCGTGTCGTAGTCCGGGTCGAAGCTCGACTGGTCCCAGCGTTCGCAAAACTGGTCGCAATCGTCGAAATAGGCATGGCCGGCGAAGCGGTCGCGAGCATGGCGGTTGCCGCCGAGATGATGCGCGTAATAGAGCCGCTGGAAGTCGCCATGCTTTTCCACCACCCAGGTGCATTGCTCGCGCACGAAAGGTTTCAGGATCGAGGCGGCGTATTCGTCGTGATTGTACGGTGCGTAGATGTCGCCGATGTCGTGCAGCAGCGCGCAGGCGATCCAGTCGGTGTCGGCGCCGTCGCGCCAGGCCCGCGTCGCCGCTTGCAGCGAATGGCCGAGCCTGGTGATCTTGTAGCCCGACAGGCCTTCGTCGAGTTGCACCAGTGCGTCGAGCAGCCGCTCGCCGGTCCTGGCGGCATAGTCGATCTCATGGGCGGTCAGGAACTCATAGTCTTGCCTGTCGCCATCCTTCATCGCAGTGAATTTGACGGTAGCCATGATCCGCTCCCGTCTTAAGCAGCCGCTGCGATCGGCGCCCGCTTGGTGAGGTTGAGCTTCCTGCGCACTTCCTCCGGCCCCAAAATCCTGGCGCCGAGATTGGTAACGATGCTGGCCGCGCGCTCGACGAGCTGCGCATTGGTGGCCAGCACGCCCTTGTCGAGCCAGAGATTGTCTTCGAGACCGACGCGGACATTGCCGCCGGCGAGCACTGCAGCGGCTGCATAGGCCATCTGGTTGCGGCCGATGGCGAAGGCCGACCAGTTCCAGGTCGACGGCACGTTGTTAACCATGGCCATGAAGGTGTTGAGGTCGTCCGGCGCCCCCCACGGCACACCCATGCAGAGCTGCACCAGCGCGTCGGGATTCAAGACCTTTTCTTCGACCAGCTGCTTGGCGAACCAGAGGTGGCCGGTATCGAAGGCTTCGATCTCCGGCTTGACGCCGAGCGCCGTCATCATGCCGCCCATTGCGCGCAGCATGCCGGGCGTGTTGGTCATGACATAATCGGCCTCGGCGAAGTTCATGGTGCCGCAATCCAGCGTGCAGATTTCCGGCAGGCACTGGCGCACATGTTCCATGCGGTTGGTGGCGCCGCCCATGTCGGTGCCTTTTTCATTGAGCGGCAGCGGCGCTTCCGGTGAGCCGAACACCATGTCGCCGCCCATCCCGGCGGTCAGGTTCAGGATCACATCGACTTCTGCCGCGCGGATGCGGTCCGTCACTTCGCGGTAGAGATGGACATCGCGGCGCGGCTTGCCGGTCTCGGGGTCGCGGACATGGCAGTGGACGATGGCGGCACCGGCCTTGGCCGCATCGATCGCCGAATCGGCGATCTGCTTGGGCGAGCGTGGCACATGCGGGGAGCGGTCCTGCGAGCCGCCGGACCCGGTCACGGCACAGGTAATGAAAACCTCACGGTTCATCGCGAGCGGCATGGACATCTCCTCCCCATAGAAACAGACCCTAACAATGACCGACTTGCCGGAAACTGTTTTGCAATTTACGAAGCTCTCGTGATCAAAAGCGAAAAACCGACCATCTTTCGCGCTGAGCGATCGCCGCTCAAGGTGACGCTGCTGGTGTTTTCAGGCTCGTCCATCATGTGCGTGGCGTCGACCGTCGACCCGCTGCGCGCCGCCAACCGCATCTCAGGCGAGACGCTGTTCGATTTCAAACTGGTCTCGGTCACCGGCGAGGCGCCGGTCACCACATGCGGCCTGCCGGTGGCGGTCAGGGGCCGCTTCGATGCGGCCGAGCCGACCGACGTGCTTGTCGTCGTCGCCGGCTTCGGCACCCAGAATTACGCGACATCGGCTCTGCTTTCCGGATTACGGCGAGCGGCCCGCGCGGCTCGCGCCTGCGGCGGCGTCGAGGCCGGCACATGGCTGGTGGCGCGCGCCGGCCTCCTCGAAGGCCGCAGCGCCACCACCCATTGGGAAGACATGGAGGATTTTTCCTCCGCCTTTCCCGGCGTCGACGTGCGTCCGGACCGCTACGTCATCGACGGACCGGTGTTCACCTCGGGCGGGGCGTCGCCGACCTTCGACCTGATGCTGCATCTGATCCGCACCCGGCTCGGCATGGCCGTCGCGCTCGATGTCGCCAGCGTCTTCATCTACGACCAGGCGCGCGCCGCGACCGACGCGCAGCCGCTGGTCTCGCTCGGCCGGCTCGACGGCTACGACCCGCGTCTGGCGCAGGCTATCCGGCTGATGGAATCGCATGTCGACCAGCCGCTGACCATCGACGCGGTGGCAAAACGCGCCGGGGTGACGGCGCGGACATTGGAGAGCATTTTTCGCAAGTCGATCGGCGAGACGCCGGGCGCATATTATCTCAGGCTTCGGCTGGGCGCGGCGCGGCGGCTGGTGGTCGACACGCGGATCGCCATGGCGGATATTGCCGGGCGGACGGGGTTCTCGTCCGCCGCGGCATTTTCCAGAGCGTTTTCAAGAGCGTTCGGCCAAGCCCCGGTCAGGCTGCGCCGAGGTTGATGCATGTCGCCCAAAAGTGTGTCGCGGTTTTGGGATTACGACATGCACAGACAAAGGGAGATCAGGCTGCGTTCTGTCGATCGCTGCCGGCGTCCATCTGCGAGCGCATCTGCCTCGCCAGACGGACTTCAAATCGGCTGCTGACAGCACGATCCCATTCGTTTTTCACGCTGTCGGTCGGCCGCGGCAGCGCCATCAGCCGGTCGATGATCGATCCGGTCTCGCCGGATGAGAGCAGGGCGTTGATTTCGCGTTCATGCTGCATATCGGTTCGCCTCCTTCCTTTTCACCCGCCACAACCGCATCCTTATACGAGATACGTGACGGCAGTTTGAAGGCAAGAGCGAGGTCATTGAGGGGCGCCAAAGGGCAAACCCTTGTCGTCGGATAGGGTCTTGCGCAAACCCCATTCCGGGGCGGCCGGAATGTTATCCAGCCACCCTTGAGCACAACGAATTGGCTTTCCGCCCTCAGACGTAGCGGTTGACGATGTTTTCCAGCAACTCCTGGCGGCCGGAGCGTGGCTGCGGCTCGATCTTCTTCTTCACCACGCGCTCGGCGATGTCTTCCAGCGAGCGCTTGCCCGACAGCATCGCCTTGCCCTCGGCCGTGTTCCAACCGGCATAGCGCTCGGCCAGCGGACCCGACAGCGCCTTGTCCTCGACCATCTTGGCGGCTGCCTTGAGACCTCGTGCGCAGGAATCCATGCCGCCGATATGGCCGATCAGCAGGTCCTGCGGGTCGAGCGACTGGCGGCGCAGCTTGGCGTCGAAATTGGTGCCGCCGGTCTTGAAGCCGCCGGCCTGCAACACCTGGTAATAGGCCAGCGCCATCTCCGGCACATTGTTGGGGAACTGGTCGGTGTCCCAGCCCGACTGGTAGTCGTTGCGGTTCATGTCGATCGAGCCGAAGACGCCGAGCGCATTGGCCAGCGCCAGCTCGTGCTCGAAGGAATGGCCGGCAAGAATCGCGTGGCCCTGCTCGATGTTCAGCTTCACTTCCTTCTCCAGCCCGAAGCGCTTGAGGAAACCGTAGACCGTGGCAACGTCGTAGTCGTACTGATGCTTGGTCGGCTCCTGCGGCTTCGGCTCGATCAGGATCGTGCCTTTGAAGCCGATCTTGTGCTTGTAGTCGACGACGAGACTGAGGAAGCGCCCGGCCTGCTCCTGCTCGCGAGCAAGATCAGTGTTGAGCAGCGTTTCATAGCCCTCGCGCCCGCCCCACAGTACATAATTCTCGCCCTTCAGCCGCTTCGTGACGTCGATGCAGCTTTTCACCGTCGCCGCCGCATAGGCGAAGACATCCGGATCGGGATTGGTGGCGGCGCCCGACATGAAGCGGCGGTTGGAGAACAGGTTGGCCGTGCCCCAGAGCAGTTTGACGCCGGTCTTCTTCATCTTGGCGGCAAAATAGTCGGCGATCTCGTCGAGCCGCGCGGCACTTTCGGAGAAATCCTTGCCTTCCGGCCGCACGTCGGCGTCGTGGAAGCAGAAATAGGGCGCGCCGAGCAGCGAGAACATCTCGAAGGCGACGTCGGCTTTCAGCTTGGCCAGTTCCATCGTGTCGACGCCGCCAGCCTTGGGAAACCAGGGCCGGTCGAAGGTCTGGCCGCCAAAGGGATCGCCGCCCGGCCAGGCGAAAGAATGCCAGTAGGCGACGGCGAAGCGCAGATGGTCTTCCAGCCGTTTGCCGGCCACCACCTCGTCGGGATTGTAGAAGCGGTAGGCCAGCGGATTGGTGGAATCCGGCCCCTCATACTTGATCGCTTTGATGTCGCCGAAAAATCCGCTGCTCATGATTTCTGTCCTCTCTCGAATAGTTCACCCTGATTACCTCAGGCGTAATTGGTTTCGCTCTCGCTTGGGGTGAAAAGCCTCGTGTCAAAGCCACTCAACGAAGGAGACAGACCATGACCGACCTCAATACGATCGCCCAGAACTACATCACCGCCTGGAACGAGGCCGATGCGGATCGCCGTGCCGAACTGCTCAAGGCCACCTTCACCGAAGACGTCAGCTACCGCGATCCGCTCATGCAGGGCGACGGCCACGCCGGCGTTGCTGGGCTGATCGACGGCGTACAGCAGCGCTTCGCCGGCTTCCGGTTCTCGCTGAAGGGTACGCCGGACGGGTTTGGCGACCGCATCCGCTTCTCGTGGAATCTTGGGCCGGAAGGCGTGCCGTCGGTTATCGAAGGCACCGATATCGGTGTTGTCGAAAATGGGCGCCTGAAGAGCGTCACCGGGTTTCTGGACAAGGTGCCGGCGCAGTGATCGATTAAGGGTGGCGCGAGACACCCCCCTCTGCCCTGCCGGGCATCTCCCCCGCAAGGGGGGAGATTGGCTGGCATCCACGCCTTCGCTAATCACCCACCTTACAAGACTGGCATACCCGCCGACGCTGCCGATCTCCCCCCTTGCGGGGGAGATGCCCGGCAGGGCAGAGGGGGGTGCCTCGCGCCGACTCACGCGGTCACGCCCTTGATCGCCGGATACAGCGCCCGGTAGCGCTGATAGGCATCGGCATACGCCCCGCCAAGCGGGACATCCGGTTCGATCGTCGCATCCGTCCTCGGCGCCGTGCACACCGCCAGCGGATCAGCCCCTGTCGCCGCGATCAGACCAAGCCTCGCCGCGCCAAAGGCAGCACCGAAATCGCCGTCGGCCGGAATGTCCACGGGCACCTGCAGCGCCGTAGCGATCGCCTTCAGCCAGTAGCGCGAGCGCGAGCCGCCGCCGATCGCGGTTACCCGCGTCAAATCCGTGCCGGCGGTCTTCAAGGCTTCGAGACTGTCGCGGAATGCGAAGGCGACGCCTTCAAGCACGGCCTGCGTCAGCACCGCGCGGCTCGACTCATGCGCCAGTCCGGTGAAGGACCCACGAATGGCGGAATCATTATGCGGCGTGCGCTCGCCCGAGAGATAGGGCAGGAACGACACCCCGCTCGGCGCTCTCAGCACATCGCCAAGTTCGGCGGTCAATTCGCCGGCCTTCTTGCCTGAAATCTCCGACAGCCAGTTCAGCGAATCGGTCGCAGACAGGATGACCCCCATCTGGTGCCAGGTGTTGGGCAGGGCATGGCAGAAGGTGTGCACCGCGCTTGCCGGATTGGGCAGGTAGGAAGCGTTGGCGGCAAACAGCACGCCAGATGTGCCCAGCGACACAAAAGCGTGGCCGGCGCCGACCGTGCCCATGCCGCAGGCCGAAGCAGCATTGTCGCCGGCGCCGCCGGCAACCGGGGTGCCCGATGCTATGCCCCAGCTGACGGCCAGTTCGGCGCGCAAGGCTCCGGCCTTCTCCGTGCCTTCGACCAGCGACGGCATCTGCCTTTCGTCGAGCGATGTCGCCGCAAGCAACTCGGGGGACCAGCGCCGTTTGCCGACATCGAGCCAGGAGGTGCCGGCCGAGTCGGACATTTCTGAGATATGCTCGCCGGTCAGCCACAGCCGCAGGAAATCCTTCGGCAAAAGCACCTTCGCCACTTTGGCGAAGACGGAGGGCTCATTGTTCTTCACCCAGGCGAGTTTCGGCGCCGTGAAGCCGGGGAAGACGATATTCCCGGTGAGTTGGCGAAAGCGCGGGTCGGCATCGAGCGCGGCGGCCTCGGCGTGGCTGCGCGTATCGTTCCACAGAATGCAGGGGCGGAGCACCTGGTCGCCGGCATCTAGCAAGGTGGCGCCATGCATATGGCCGGAAAGGCCGATGCCCTTGACCGCGGCAAGCTCTTTTGGGTGCGAGGCTTTCAGCTCGGCAATGGCCGTCTCGCAGGCGCGGATCCAGTCCGTGGGGTTTTGTTCGGACCAGCCGGGATGCGGCCGCGATACGTCAAGCGAAGCATGGCCGGAGCCGATGATCTTCTGCCCGGCATCGATCAACAGCGCCTTGACGCCCGACGTGCCGAGATCGAGGCCGAGATACATGCATTCCTCCCATTGCCATTAATTTTTTCGGGTCTCGAAAAAATCTGGCTTGCCATTTTTTAAAACAAGATCCGCCGCGGGTCAATTCTCTGACAAATTGGCGGCGCGTTGCGAAAACAGCGCCGAAAGCGGACTGTCCGGCCGGGCCAGTGCGCGCTCGGCCGTCAACGCCCGGGCAAGCGCTGGGTCACCGGCGCGCAACGCCGCCTCGATCAGCGTGAGATCAATCACATCGCGCTGGGCGTGGCTGCCGCCAAAGCGATGGGCAATGGCGCGGATCGGTCGAATCAGGCGCACCGCTTCGCTGTAATTGCCCTCGCCGAATGCCTTGATGCCTTCCGTCAGTGGCTGGCCGACATCCCGGGTAAAGGCGGCGTTGTCGTCGCTGCCGCGCATCGCCTCGTGCTGGGCTTCGAGCAAGATCTTGGCCGGCCCTTCCAGCCCGGTGCCGACGAATGCCATCATCGCATGCGCATCGTTGAAGGCGTAATTGCCGGCTCCAGCCTTCGGCGCCCAGTTGGCAGCGAGCGCTGCCCAGCGGTCGCCGACATCGGCACCGCCGAGATAAAGCCGCCACAGGATCGCGGAGGCGTCGACCATGTTCAGCGCCAGCGTCGAACGCTCGCCATAGATCGGCCCGTCATAGAGTTTGAGCACCTCATCGGTCTCGCCGAGATCGTAGTGGAACAGCGCGAGATGCCACCAATTATGCACCTGCAGGAAGCTTTCTTTGGTCCACGCCTCGGGGTTGGCGCGCATCCAGGCGATGCCGTCGCGTTGCCGGCTCTGCATCTCCATGACATGGGCGACCGCATGCTGCGCCCAGCCGTCTCGCGGCTCGATCTCGATCGCCTGTCGGCCGAAACTTTCGGCTCTGATATAGTCGCCCATCTCCTCCAGACCGAAGGCCTGCATACCGAGAATGGCGTGGTAACCTGGCATGCCGCTCTGCCAGGACGGCAGCGCGCGGCCGATACGGTCGCGCAGCATGCGGGCATTGCCGGTGAAGAAGTCGATCTGGTGGCCGACCTGCAACGCCACCGCGTCGAGCGGGTTGTCGATGGCGATATCTTCGAGCAGGCGCGCGGCGTCATGCCAGCGTCCCGCGGCAAGGTGGCCAAGGGCCGCCACATGCGCCTGTTCGCGCGGCGTCGCGGCAAGCGGCAGTGCCGCAGCATGGCATGCCTGGGCGACCGCCGTTGCCTCGCGTTCGGTGGCGAGGCCGAACAGATACCCCTTGAAGACATGCGCCATGACGAAACCGGGATCCGCCGATATGGCGCGGTCAACGGAGCCGACCGGGTCGCCGACGAAGCATTGCAATTCATGCACGGCCTGGCTGTAGGGTGAAAACCCGGCCTCGGTCGCGCCCGAAAACATTAGGCCGAATGGATCTCTTACTGCCATATCGGCCCTGATGCTCCGCAGTTCCTAATTGCCCGAGCGCATCGCCACCGTGGCGATGCCGGCGCCGACCAGCAGCGTGCCGCCGGTGCGGTTGAAGATGCGGATCGCCTTGGGGTTGCGTACTACGTTGCGGGCGCGCGCCGCGATCAGCGCGTAGCCGAAGGCATTGGCGAAGGCGAGCGCCAGGAAGGTCGCTTCGAAGATCAGCATCTGTGTCCAGAAATCGGCTTCCCGGTTGAGGAACTGCGGCAGGAAGGCGACGAAGAAGGTGATGCTCTTCGGGTTGAGTGCGGTGACCAGCCAGGCGTGCGCCATCATCTTGGCGGCCGAGACGGCATCTGTGCGTGGTTCGGCTTTGAGCGCGCCGCCGGCGCGAAACAGTTTTACCCCGAGATAGATCAGATAGCAGGCGCCGATCAGCTTCAGAATGGTGAACACGGTCGCCGACGCGGCCAGCAGCGCGCCGATGCCCAGCATCGACAGGGTCATGGCGGTGAAGTCGCCCAGCGCCACGCCGACGGCCATCGGCAAGGCAGTGCGCCAGCCCTGGCCCAGCGCATAGGACACGACCAGAAGAATGGTCGGGCCCGGAATGATGAGCAGGACGGTGGAGGCGGCGGCGAAGGCGGCCCAGTTTTCGAACGACATCTTTGTCTCCTTGAGCGCAAAGAAAAGGATAAATCCTCGTGTGCGGAGGAATGTAAAGAGCCCTCTCCCAAAAATGCACGGCGGACCATTTCGCCAGATCGCTGCGGCTATTGGCGGCACAGGCTTAAGACCGGTCGTTGGGCCTTCACCCTTTTTCAACCATGTTTGGCGAAACTGCCTGCTATCCGGCCGGACCGTGTTTCCCGCCGACAGCGTAGGGTTTGGGTGCATGCGTGAGTTGCCGCAGAATGTGACGCCGCCAGCAAATGGCGACGCAAACGAGACCGAACATCTCTATTCCCGCCGCTTCGTCCTGTCAGGGGCCGGCGCCATGACGCTGCTCGGCATGGCCGGCTGCAGCACTTCGACGCTCGAGCTGCCGCAATTCCAGCTGGATGACACGGTCACCGGCTCGGTGCGGCCGATCCGTCCGGCGATCAGCGTCGACAAGAACGTCACCGGCCCCGATGTCATGTACGCTTCGCTAAACGATGGCGGCTTCGAAGTGCCGGCGGTGCCCTATCAGAAGGTCAAGCCGGAGTTCCGCCGCCAGATCGTCGTCAACGAGACCGGCGAGGCGCCCGGCACCATTGTCGTCCATCTGCAGGAGCGAAAGCTCTATCTGGTGCAGGAGGGCGGCGACGCCATCCGCTACGGCGTCGGCATCGGCAAGGACGGCTTCCGCTGGTCCGGCCGCGCCAACATCCAGTACGGCAAGGAATGGCCGACCTGGACGCCGCCGCCGGAGATGATCCAGCGCAAGCCGGAACTGGTGAAGTGGCAAAACGGCCAGCCCGGTGGCCTCACCAACCCGCTCGGCGCACGCGCTCTTTACATCTACCAGGACGGCAAGGACACCGGCTACCGCATACACGGTTCGCCGGAATGGGCGAGCATCGGCCAGGCGATGTCGTCGGGCTGCGTGCGCCTGATCAACCAGGATATCATCGACCTCTACAGCCGCGTTTCCAAGAAGAACCCGGTCGTGGTCGTCTGATCCTGTGCGGCGGTTTGGCGCCGCTGGAAACTCCCGTTGCGCGATGCGGCAAGCTAGGCCAAGGTGCCTTGAAAACCACAGCGCCGGGAGAGATCGAGCATGGCTGGAACGTTTGTCATCGCACAGGGCGGCGGCCCGACCGCCGTCATCAACCAGACGGTTGTCGGGGCCACGCTGGAAGTCCGCAAGCGCCATCCCGGCGCCAAGGTGCTGGGCTCGCTCCACGGCGTGCGCGGCATTCGTGACGGCAACTATGTCGACCTCTCCGCCATCCCCGAGGACCGGCTGCGGCTGATCGCCGGCACGCCGAGTGCCGCGCTCGGCTCGACACGCGACAAGCCCGACGCCGCCTATTGCGAAGTCATCCTCAACGGGTTGAAGAAGGCCGGCGCCGACGCTTTCATCTACATCGGTGGCAACGACACGTCGGGCACGCAGCAGATCCTGACCGATGCCGCTGGCGGCAGCATCGCTTTCGTCCATGCGCCAAAAACCATCGACAACGACCTCGAGGAAAACGACCACACGCCGGGCTTCATCTCGGCGGCCGAATTCGTCGCCGGCGCCTTCCTGTCCGTCGATCTCGATTTCCGCGCATTGCCCGGCATCTATGTCGGCATCGTCATGGGCCGGCATGCCGGCTTCCTCACCGCGGCGGCTGCAGCCTGGCAGCTCGATCACGACAGCGGCCCGCATCTGGTCTACGTGCCGGAACGGCCATTCTCCGCCGCCGGTTTCATCGACGACGTGCGCGCCACGCTCGACCGCCACAAGCGCTGCATCGTCGCCGTCTCCGAAGGTGTCAGCACCGCCGACGGCAAGGCGCTGGTCGAAAGCCTGGTGCCGCCGGACAAGCTCGAGCGCGACGCGCATGGCAACGTCAAACTGTCGGGCAGCGACCTGCCGTCAGCTCTGGAACGTGCGCTCGCCGAAGGCCTGCCGGGCAAGCGCGCCCGCGTCGATGCGCTTGGCTACATGCCGCGCGGCTATGTCGGCTCGATCAGTGCCGTCGACGCGCAGGAGGCTTTCGACGCCGGCGCCTTCGCGGTTGCCGTTGCCGGCGAAGGCGGTGGCTCGGTGGCGCTGCAATATGACGGCACGAAAACCGTGCTGAAGAAGGTGCCGCTGAAGAACGTCGCCGGCAAGACGCGCCATATGCCCGACGATTTCATGAAGCCCGATGTCAACCAGCTGTCGGAAGCGGGCATGGCTTACCTGAAGCGGCTGGTGCCGGAAAAATACAAGGTGGGAAAGCCCTTCGTCTGATGGGCGGCCGTTTTGGCGGCACCCGTTTTGGTGGCGAGCGCGTTGTCGGCGACTGGTTCGGCAAGACGATCATCGACGACCGCACGACGATGCTGACCGAGCCGTTCGTGCATGATTTCGTGCGCGCCAACATCTGGCATTTCAGGGGACGCGACGCCGACCTGCTGGTCGACACCGGCATGGGCATCTGCCCGCTGGCGACTGAGATCGACACGCCCGAGGGCAAGCCGCTCATTGTTGTCGCCACCCACATCCATCTCGACCATGTCGGCTCGCTGCACGAGTTTCCGCTGCGCGCCGGGCCGCGGCACAGTGCCGAGCATTTCGAGACCATGAACGATCAGGTGACCTACGCCTACATGTTCAACAATCTCGACGGCGCCGTTTCGAAATTGCCGGCGCCGGGCTGGACGGCGGCCGACTACAAGATTCCGCCGGCGCCGCTGACGCGCACGCTGGACGAGGGCGACATCGTCGACCTCGGCGACCGGCAGTTCCGCGTCCTGCGTCTGCCCGGACATTCGCCGGATTCGATCGCTTTGTTCGACGAGGCAGACGGCCTGTTCTTTGCCGGCGACGCCATCTACGATTCCACGCTGATCGACGACCTGCCGGATTCCTCCCGGCCTGATTATCGCCGTACCATGCAGCGGCTCCTTGACCTGCCTGTTCGCCTCGGCCATGGCGGCCATGGGCCGAGCTTCGACGGCAACCGGATGCGCGAGATCGCCACAGCCTATCTCAGGCGCACCGGAGGCCTCTGACGACATTGTGATTGGAACCAGCGTGGCGCCGTGGTCGAGCGCGTCAATCCGGACACGGCAGCCGCCAATGCCGGCCTGCAGCCGGGCGACGTCATCGTCGCCGTCGACCAGTCGCCGGTGCGGAATGCGCGGCAAGCCAACCAGGCGATCGCCGAGGCCGGCAGATCGGGCCGGAAGTCGGTGCTGCTTTTGGTCGACCGGGGCGACACACAAATCTTCGTCGCCGTACCCTTCGCCGCCGGCTGAGGCATGATGCGGCAGGGGTCGCCGGACCACCGACAGGCCTGCCGCACGGCGCCGCCAAAATTCCTGTTGCCCGCCGCGACATCTTCGAGAACATTACGGCAGGCCGGCAATGGCCTGCTAAAAACGGACGGTCCGATGGTCACTCGCGGTTTTTCCTCCGGTCGAAAGCCTCCAACGGAGACCGATGCGCGCATTCCGCCCGGTCAGTATCTCGAACAGGGCTTTCCGGTGCTGTCGGCGGGGCCGACGCCGCGCGTGCGCACCGATGACTGGTCGTTCACGCTCAAGCACGGGCCACGCCCGATCAAGAAATGGAACTGGGCCGAGTTCAACGCGCTGCCCTTGACCAAGATGACGCGCGACATCCATTGCGTTACCGCCTGGACCAAGTTCGATACCGCCTGGCAAGGCGTGCTGGTCGACGACATCCTTGCCGATGCCGGCATCGAAGCGCCGACCGGCTTCCTGCTGGCGCATGGCTATGACGGCTATACCACCAACGTGCCGGCCAAGGATCTCACCGCGGGGAAGGCGATGGTGGCGCTGCTTTATGAAGGCAAGCCAATCACTGCCGACCATGGCGGCCCGGCGCGGCTCCTGGTGCCGCATCTCTATTTTTGGAAATCGGCTAAATGGCTGAACGGGCTGCAGTTCACCGAGCGCGACGAGCCGGGCTTCTGGGAATTGCGCGGCTATCACATCTATGGCGACCCGTGGCGCGAGCAGCGCTATAGCGGCGATCCATGAGCGAAGCGCCGCAATCTCCCTGGCAGACGGCGAAAATCACCCGGATCGAAAAGCGGACGCCACGCGTTACCAGTTTCTTCTTCGCGCTGTCACGGCGATTCGCCTATCGCGCCGGACAGCATGTCGATGTCAGGCTGACCGCGCCTGACGGCTACCAGGCGCGCCGCTCCTATTCCATCGCCTCGGCGCCGGAGAGCGGCGCCACGATCGAGCTGGCGATCGAGAAGCTCGACGATGGTGAAGTCTCGCCCTTCTTCCACGACGTCGCCGCGGTCGGTGACGAGATCGAACTGCGCGGGCCGCTCGGCGGCCATTTCGTCTGGTCCGATGGGGATGGCGGGCCGCTGCTTCTGGTCGGCGGCGGCTCCGGCGTCGTGCCGCTGATGGCGATGGTGCGTCACCGGACCTTGCGCAAATCGGCGGTGCCGGTGGCGCTGATGTTTTCGGTGCGGGTCTGGGACGAGGTGATCTTCCGCGACGAGCTGATCGGTCTCGGTGACCGCCGCGACGGGTTCGAGCTGGTGCTTACGCTGACGCGCGAGGCGGCACGGCGCCCGTCCGACTATTCGAGGCGCATCGACACGGCAATGGTCATGCAGGCGCTCACGCGGCTGCCGCGGCCGCCGGCGCTCGCCTTCGTCTGCGGGTCGAACACCTTCGTCTCGGCGGCTGCCCGGGCGCTGATCGACGCCGGCATACCAGCGGAAATCATCCGCACCGAGCGCTATGGCGTCTGAGAGGGCCACAGTGGTTCACCGTTTCATGGAGACAGCGAACCGCTCTCAGGCGGGTGAAAACCTTGCCGACAGCAATTGGAACGGCAGCGCGCCATAGGCGGCGACTTCGGCCTCATTGTCCCAGTTGCGGAACTGGCGCGATGGCCGTGCCTCGATCACCAGAGGCCGGCCGGTGTCGTCCACCGTTACCTTGCCGCGAAAGCGCAGCACACGTCCGCCGCCGGCGCGGCTGATCACCATGGAACGCAAGCGGGCGACGTGACCGCTGCCGGCATTGATTTCCATCTCGATGCGGCGGCGGACTGGCGGAACGACGATCCTGACGGTGACGTCCAGCATCATCTCTCCAGTCCTGTCCGGACGCGGCAGGGCCTGAGAAAGCGCGAACGGTTCCGGCGTCGCTCTTGCCTTGCGCAATGTCGGCCTGCCGCGCCAGACGGCAGCAGGCGTCGGATGCTGCAGTCGGCCCTTCTTGCGTTTCAGGCGCAACTGCTTGGCAAAGCCGCGCGACAGCCAGACGAGACCGCCGAAATCGGTGCGCGGCTTGGCCTGCAGCACCGAGGACCAGCGCGACAGGCCGGCGTGATCGGCGTTCGCAACCGTCCGTGCCAGTTCAGCCGGCGGCACCGCAATGCCGATCTCCAGGCAGAGATAGGAGAGCGCCACCGCCGCGGCGACGGCGAGGCCCCGCTTGGCGACGATGTCGGCGAACACGCCCCAGTCGACTGCGCCACTCTCGATGGCGACCGCACAGTCGACCAGCCAGTCGCTGTGGGTGTGGGCATCGAGGCCGCCATGTGCGATGGCGAGCGCCATGCGGTCGGCCGGAGAGGGCACAAGCACGCGGACGCCATTGAAATCGGCTGACAGCGCCCGCTGCCAGATCGCCAGATCATCTTCCGCGCTTTGCTGCGACCCGTCATAAGCGAGCTGGTGCAGGTCGATGTCGCCGAAACTGCCCTTGAAAAAATTCATCGAACGCAAGGACGCCAGCCTGGTGCGCAGATATTGCGGACTGACGCCGGTGGCGATCTGCCAGTCGCGTTCGCTAAGCACATCGAAGGCGGCAATCATGGCCTGCGAGCGCACCAGTATGTCGATGTCATGCGCCACCCGGCCGCGCTGCGCCGACGCGTTGACGGCGATGCGGCTGGCGCCTTTGATAAGCATCACCGCGCAGCCGGCGTCGATCATGGCCTGTAGCGCCGGCTCGGCCTCGCGCGCAGCCAGTCGCGATTTGGTCCACAGCATCTTTTGCAGGCCGACAAGACGTGGATAGGCCGGATGCCCAGCGAGCTTGCGGCCGAACCTGTCGGAGATCGCGGCCAGCAGCCGATGCTCGCGGAAAGCAGCATGGTCGATATCGTTCTCGTCGAGCCAGCGCGCCGCATAGGCCCCGGCCGCCTCTTCATCGGGGAGCAATGCGGCCTTCAGCAACTGGTCGAGGCCGCCAGTGGGCCATGACCAACCATAGTCCGGAAACCGACGGCCGATACGGCGCATGGCATTGGCCATCAGTCGGCGCTCGCCTTTTTCGCTGCTCGCCTTTGCATGGCCAGCCTTACGACTTCGACATAACCGCGGTCGCGCACGGGGTCGCGTCCATAGGACATGCTGTCGGGCCGGATGCGGCGCAAGGTTAGGACATCGTTGAGCATGGCAAGCGCAAAGCCCGCCTCGCGGACACGGGCGATCCAGTCGACCATGTCGCCGCGACCGCCTTGCGGGTCGATGATCGGACCGACGGCCTCGGCTACCTCCCGGCGGATCATCATCGTCGTGCGCGACCAGCCCGCCACGGCCACGTCCTGTTGCACATCGGGCTTGTCATCGCGAAACGTCCGCCAGTGGGCAAAGACTCCTGCCGTCGCGGGAAACCGCTCGAAATGCTCCAGCTGCCTTTCGATCTTGGTCGGCAGCCACAGATCGTCCGCATCGAGCGTGGCGACGAAGGGCGTCGCCAGCGCGGCGATGCCCCTGGTGGTGGCGCTGCCTGGTCCGGCATTGTCCTGGCGCAACACCTGCACCGGCATGCCCAGCGCATTGACCACCGCGACCGTATCGTCGGTCGAGCCGTCATCGACGACGATTATGGCGTCGGGCTGGACCGTCTGGGCCGCGACCGATCGCAGCGTCTCGGCGATGGTGGCGGTCGCGTTGAAGGCCGGAATGACGACGCCGTAGCTGGCCATCACAGGAAACGCCAATTCGCAAGTTCCTTGAAATCGAAGATGCCGTCGACAGGGTGCAAGGAGCGGTCGGCCTCGCGCCGTTTCATCGACTTGTAGACGGCGCGCATGAATTCGCGAAAAGGAACATCGGCCTGCCTGGTCATGTTGCCGGGATGGCGCCGGTAATAGAGCGCAACAGTGTCGGGCATCGTGAATTTCGGCCCGCTTTCGAAAGTGCGCAGCAGATAGTCGGTGTCCTCGGCCTGGTGGAAATCCTCGTCGAAGCTGCCGATGCGTTCGACCAACCGCCGGACGAAGATGGCGGGAGACAGGTGAATGCCGCGAACCGTCACCGAGTGGCTGTCGGCTGTCGGCTCCAGTGTATCGTCATCTATGTCGTCGACCAACGTCATGCGCGAATAGGTGAGCTCGAGGGTGCGGTCTGCGTCGAAACAGGCCAGATCCGCCTTGAAGCGGCCCGGCGGGGAAATGTCGTCGGAATCGAGAAACGATACCAGCCCGGTCTGCGGCAGCAATTGCCGCAAGCCCGCGTTGCGTGCCCGCGTCACCCCGGCATTCTGCTGCTGGAAAAGGCGAATGCACGGCGCCTCCGCGATCAGCGAGCGCACGACCGCCACCGAACTGTCGGTCGAACCGTCATCGATAACGATGATGTCGAGATCGGCGGCATCGCGCTGCCTCAGCAGCGAGCGCAGCGCCGAGCCGACATGGCGTTCGCGGTTGTAGACCGGCATGATCACGCTCAGCTTCACGCACGCATTCCAGGCTGTGATCTATTCATTCTTTCACCACTCTGCCGGGCGCTTGATCTCGAAAAGCCCCTCGACCGGGCGCCGCGACGGATCGGCCTTGCGCCGCCGCAAGGATTTCTGAATTACACGTAGGTATTCGCGCACCGCCACATCCCTTTGCTTGGTCAAATTGCCGGGGTGGCGCCGGTAGTATACCGCGACGGTGTCGGGAAAAATGTGCTTTGGGCTGGTTTCGAAAATGCGCAGCAGATAGTCGGCGTCTTCGCCCTGCCGGAACTCCTCGTCGAAAGCACCTGTACGGTCGATGAGTGCCCTGCGGAATATCCCGGCGCTAAGGCTGACGCCGCGCACGGTGGGACCTGCGCCGCCCGGTGCCGGCTGAAGGGCTTCGTCGTCCATGAGATCGACGCGCGTCATCAGCGAGTAGGTCAGCTCGAGCGCAGGGTCGGCCGCGAACAGGGGTAGGCCAGCCTTGAATCGTCCAGCCGGCGAGACGTCGTCCGAATCCAGGAACGACACCAGTTCGGTTTGCGGCAGCAACTGCCTCAGCCCTGTGTTGCGCGCGTTGGCCACGCCCTGGTTTGCCTGCTGGAACAGGCGGATGCACGACGCTTCCCGCATGATGGCGCGGACGGCTTCAACGGAGCTGTCGGTCGAGCCGTCGTCGACAACGATGATATCGAGATCGGCATCGTCGCGTTGCCTGAGCAGGGACCGCAACGTCGAAACGACATAGATCTCCCGATTGTAGACCGGCACAATGATGCTCAACTTCATGCAGCGCCCCGAAGGACGAAATCCGCAATCGTGCCGGCGATCTCGCGCGGCTCGGTCCCCAGCGACAGCCGGTAGCATGGCAGGTCGCGGGTAAGCTCGCTGAAAAAGCGAAAGCCCGCTTCCCGCTCGCCCGGCATCTGCACGATTCCTGACGGGGCCAAGGCGATCATGGCATCCTTGCGCGATATGGGCATGACCGAGCTTCTCGCACCTCCCCTGATATGGGGCACTATCAAAGCAATAATGTCCAGACTTGCAGGAGTTGGTCGAGGCGCGATCTCGTTGATGTGAAAGGCATGCTTGCCTTGCCAGTTCAGCGGTTGGTACGACTTTAGCTGCTCCTCCAGCTTCAGCCGCTTGAAGCCCTCCGGATCCTGCTTGAGCGTGGCAAACAGCGGATAGGCCGTCACCCCCCCGGTCCGGTCGATCAGCACATAGTCGTCGCCGACGCTATCGAGCCCATTGAGCAGGCCGGCGACGACCGTTCCCGATTTGCCGGCTCCGCCGGAGCCCGCCAGCAACACGCCCTTGCCATCGATGCCCAGCGTGCCGGCATGGGTGAGCCGCATGCCGCGCGCCGCATATTCCCAATGCAGGAAGGCGCGCAGCGGCGCCCCTTGTTCCCATGGCGGAAAGGCGTCGGCCGACATCATCAGCTGCGCCCCGACATGGCGTTGCGGATCATGGAACTGCCAGAAGTCGAGATCATGATAGTAGCTGCCGCGCAATCCGGCCTCTTCCAGCCGGTTGGCAAAGGCATGATGGTTGTAATCGCCTCGGCCCCAGGTGGCCGGGGCGGGGACGCCATCGATGGCCGGGTGGGCGACGAAAATGCGGCAGCCGTCAGATGCAGACGGATTTTCCGGGGCCGGTATGAAGGCATGGCTCATGGCTTCCGCCAGCGTGCAATGGTCGAGGTGGACACTCAGGTCCAGTCCCGGCAACCGCACCCCGGCGGTAACGGGATAGAAGGCGGCGGCGCTTTCCGCGGCCGCCAGCACATGGCGGGCATAATCCGGCAGGGTTTGCAGCGTGATCAAAGGCATGTGTTCGTTGTTCCAGCGTCCAGAATTGCGCCGGGTCGCCTGATGCATGTCGCTCGGGGTGGCCCCGGTTTTGAGACGACGACATGCATAAAATCAAAGATCTAAACCGCGTCGCCTGAGTCCGTTCAAACGCGACGCGCTTTAGGGAAACGATTATGCCTGTTTCACCGCCGGCCAGCCGAGAGGTTCCTCGACCTCATGGATCGGGTCGACAATGATGAGATCGGCAAGGTCGTCGTGGACATCGACCTTGAGCGGCTCATTGCTGGCAGCAAGCGCAGACGACAGCTCGCCCGAAAGCGGTTGCGCCGGTGTTTCGGCTGGTGCAAGCAACCCGAAATCGAGCAGTCGGGCAACGAAGCTTTCGAGGTCGGCCAGGCTTATTTTTGCGGCGGCCGCGGCAGCTCCGACCAGCGCTTCAGTGGCGACGCCGGACGACAAAGCCTGCCAGACCCGGCTGCCGGAATCGGAAAAGCCGAAATACTTACCGTTCGAAAGATCGAGAACGACGGCTTCGCCATCGAATGATTCGAAAACGATGTCCTTGCTTGCGACCGCGTAGACCCGCTGTTGCATCGCTCTGTCCCCCGTTCCATGCGCCCATGAAGGGATGCGCCAGTTTCACGGCCTGCCAGCCCTTCCTAAGTGCGTCTAAATCACTCGGCCTATGCTTGGCAAGACAAAGACCCGCGAACACCGCCTGCGTCGGCGACCGTTGCGGCGAAGTCGACCGGCTCAAGCCTCGATTTCGAGCGCCGACAACGGTTTCGAGCAGCAGGCAAGGATGAAACCGTCATCGATCTCGTGGTCGAGGATGCCGCCATTGTGGCTCATCTCGACTTCGCCGGAGACCTTCTTCACCTTGCAGGTGCCGCACAGGCCGAACTCGCAGGCGGCGGGAATCCGCACGCCCGAGCTGCGCGCGGTCTGCAGCACGGTCTGGCCGGCGACGCAGCCGGCATCGACCTCCGAAAGCGAGAAGCGGATCGGCGTCACGGCTTCGACAGGTGCAGCGATGCCGTCCTCGACCGGGGAGGCAAACGGCGCCGGAATTTCCTCCATCACAGGCGCGGCAAAGCTCTCCTGATGGTATTTCGTCATGTCGAAGCCGGCGGCATCCAGCATGCCGCGCACGGCGCGCATGAACGGATCGGGGCCGCAGCAGAAGATTTCGCGCTCGCGGAAATCCGGAGCCAGCAAGGGCAGCCGGATCGCATCGATGCGCCCCATATGGCCGTACCAGCCTTCGCGGCTGGAACGTTCCTCGATCATGAAGCCGAGCGACAGGCCGGGCATATGGCCGCCGAGCAGTTCGAGTTCCTTGCGGAAGATGATCTCTTCGGCACGCCGCGCGCAGTTGACGAAACCGACATCGGTCCATGGCGCGCAGTCGTTCAGCCAGCGCAGCATCGACATCATCGGTGTCACGCCGGAGCCAGCCGAAATGAACAGATATTTGGCCGCCGGGTGGCTGTGCAACGAGAAGTCGCCCGCCGGTCCATAGGCCTTGACATGCGAGCCGGGCACCAGTTGGTCGAACATCCAGCGTGTGCCGATGCTGCCCGGTTGCGCCTTCACTGTCACCGCGATCGAAAACGGCCGCGATGGTGACGACGACAGCGTATAGGTGCGCATCAGCGGCCCGTCCGGTGTCGGCAGTTCCAGCGTCAGGAACTGGCCCGGCTTGTAGCGGAACCAGGTCTGGTTGTCGGAGCGGAAGGTGAAGGTCTTGACGTCAGGCGCCTCGTCGCTGACGCCGATCACTTCCAGCACCTGCAGCCTATCGTTCCACGGCGCCATCTGGTCGAGATGGCGATAGAGCCCAAGATCCGTCATCGCATTCATCCTCCGGTCCTTCTTCGCCTGCTCCAGCTCACGCGACGCTGCGCAGCGCCGGCCTGCCACCTTCGGCAAGGCGCGGGCCGATGAAGGCCGCGTACCATTCGACGAACTGGATCACGCCGCCCTCGTGCAGCTCCGAATAGGGGCCGGGCTCATAGGCCGGAGACAGGATGCCAAAGGCGTTTTCCTCGACGATGCGGCGGTCCTGGTCGTTGGTCTCGGTCCAGACATGGGTGAGCTCCTCAAGGTTGTAGTCGACCCCCTCGACCGCATCCTTGTGCACCAGCCACTTGGTCGTCACCGCGGTTTCGGTGGCGCTGATCGGCAGCACCCGGAAGGTGACCGCATGGTCGATCAGTATGTGGTTCCAGGTCGTCGGATAGTGGTAGTGCATCAAGGTGCCGATGCGGTCGGCGGCAACAGTGTCGGACAGGTTCTTCGTCACCGCGCGCTTTCCCGACATCGTGTAGCTGACGGCATCGCGCAGCAGCGGCGCGCGGGTGGCGCGGTATTGCCCGGCCGGATCGATGCGGAACTTGCTCGGCAGGCCCGCCGCCTCGCATTTCGCCCAGTGCGCCAGCATCTCCGGATCGCTGTCGGCGCCCTGCACGCCGGTCACCGTCGGCGCTTCGGGGAATGTCTTGCACAGCTCTGGATGATTGCCGGCGCAGTGATAGCATTCGCGGTTGTTTTCCCAGACCAGCTTCCAGTTGCCCTTCTCGATGATGGTGCTCTCGAAGGCGACCTTGGCTTCATTCAGCCCGTGCGGCTTGAGGTAGGGCTCTATCATGGCGCGCATCGGCGCAAAGTCGGCAGGTTCTTTTGCCAGGCAGATGAAGATATAGCCGCCGACGCTCTCGC
Source organism: Mesorhizobium sp. P160219 (assembly GCF_057786095.1). Taxonomy (NCBI): domain Bacteria; kingdom Pseudomonadati; phylum Pseudomonadota; class Alphaproteobacteria; order Hyphomicrobiales; family Phyllobacteriaceae; genus Mesorhizobium; species Mesorhizobium sp. P160219. The sequence continues at coordinate 1,263,323 of NZ_JBYNWG010000001.1, read as the reverse complement.
AGGCGACGGGCTTCAGGCCGAACTGGCTCTTGTCGAAACCGTCGGCCATCTGGCGGGCAAACAGCAGCCGGCCGTCAAGCTCGTAGGTCCACTGGTGATAGGGGCAGACAAGCTTTGCCGCCATGCCCTTCTCAGTGTTGCAGACACGGCTGCCGCGATGGCGGCAGGAATTGTGAAAGGCGTTGATGTTGCCCTTCTGGTCGCGGACCAGCACCACCGGATAATCGCCGATCTGCACGGTGATATAGCTGCCGGGCTTCGGCAGTTCGCAATCATGGCCGATGAACAGCCAGTCGCGATACCAGATAAGCTCCATGTCGAGCTTGAAATAGTCCGGGTCGGTGTAGAAGGGCTGTTCCAGCGAAAAGCCTTGCTTGCGGCCGTTCAGGAGCCTCAGCATGTCGTTGCGCGTATCCATAGTTCTGTCCTCGTGGTTTAAGGACTGAACTTGGTGGTGATGGAGGAAGGATCGGACGCAGGCCGGCGCGGCGCCGGACATGCACTATCCACCTCTTGACCGCCCACCGCGATCAGTCGAGTCTATGCATCTCGGGCTGGTTTCCGGGCTCTGGAGTTGTCCTTGCGGACCATCGCGACACCTTCCCAGGCTCTTGCCCAGTGGTCTCCCGTTGCGACTTCAACTCCACCACCGTTGCGGGGGCAGCGCCGGATTCTGACCGGCTTCCCAATTCTCCGCTGCGTCGTCACGAAGCGGCACCTGAGATGCGATCATCTAATCACGGCAGCGATCGCGACGTCGGCATGAAAGCGACATCATATCCATGCGGCGCGACACGCGCGGCTTACGCCCCCCGCCCCCGGGTCAAAGAGCTGAGACGTTTCTTGCGACGCCATCATCGCCGTTTCGAATCGCTGCCGATCCAGTTCGATCGCGGGCAAAAATGGCTCAACGGTATCGAAAAGTTACTATTAGCAATCTCTAATCGAACCGAACGGTTCGTTTCTGTTGACAATGCGTGCAGGACAGTGTGAACGACGGCCCGGAAACCGACATCGGAGCGAACCACTCGGTTCGGCATAAGCGACTGAAAACAATGCGATAAATGACCATAGAGGAACTTCATGGCACAATTTCAAGGTGCAGGACCGTGGTCCACACGGAACAACTTCGTGATTGGAAACCAGCCTATGGCTTTCCCACATCGGGGCTGTCCGAACGACGCGAATTCCTCCCAAGACACGCCGCTAGACGGACAGACAAACTGGAGTACTAAAAATGAAAAAGATCATCCTCACTGCCGCAGCCGTTTTGGCGATCACCGGCAGCGCCTTCGCCGGTAGCGACAATTACGGTTCCAATGGTGCGAACCAGCCAGCCGTCTCGGTCGACAGCTCGTATACGGCTTCCATTCAGAAGCCGGCGCACGCTGACAAGCAGCCTGTCGTTCAGGGCGCCGACCGCGACCTCTACGGCAATCGCTGATCCCGACCAAAGAAGGGCGGCTAACCCGTCGCTCTCGGGATCCCAAAAAATTCAGGAGTATTTGAAAATGAAAAAGATCATCCTTGCTGCCGCCGCCGTTTTGGCCATCTCCGGCAGCGCTTTCGCCGGCAGCGACAACTACGGTTCGAACGGCGCCAACCAGCCTGCGATTACGTCGACCGATAGTGGCCATACGGCTTCGGTTGAGAAGTCGGCTCCAGCCGAGCAGGCGCCTGCCCACGGTGCCGACCGTAACCTTTTCGGCCGCTAAAAGCCGGTTTCCAGCACGTGGCGGGCTTATCCGCTGCAGCTGGCGGCATCAGAAAAATTCAGGAGACTAAAATGAAGAAGATCGTTCTTGCCACCGCAGCCGTTCTGGCTGTTTCGAGCGCTGCCTTTGCCGGCAGCGACAATTATGGCTCCAATGGCGCCAACCAGCCGGCCGCTGCCGTCGACACCACCCGCACTTCGTCGACCGGCACCAACTCGGCGGTCTACAAGCTGCTGAACTCGTCGGACGACCAACAGAAGTTCGTTCCTCAGAGCAGCGACAGGGATCGGTTCGGCAACAACTAACAGCCGAAGCTTAAAAAAAGAGCGGCGGGCCTAGCCCGCCGCTCTTTTTTCATGCCTGTACAACGCAGCTATCTCAAGCCGCCTTCACTTCCACCGGCTTGAGCGAGAAGGAGTGCCCATCGGCGTCGAAGATGTGCAGGTCCCCGGCATCCGCGGTCAGTCGCAGCTTTGCCCCGCGCTTGACCTCGACATTGCCGGGCAGCTTGGTCACCAACGGCAGGTCAGCGCGGCCGATATCGACATAGACAAGCTGCACCTCGCCGAGTTGCTCGACATAGTCCACCACGCCCTCGAAAAGATATTCCGCGCCGGTGGCGGCCGACAGATCCTCCGGCCGCACGCCGAAGCTGACTGCCGCACCCTTTGCTGACGCCGGCGTTGCGATCGGCACCGTTGCCTTGCGGCCGCCGACATGGCTGACGATTGTCGGGTTGCCCGTCCTGTCGATTGTCGCCGGCAGGATGTTCATGGCCGGCGAGCCGATGAACTGGGCAACGAACAGATTGCCGGGCTTCTTGTAGAGGTCCATCGGCGTGCCGACCTGCTCGATATGGCCATCCTTCAGCACGACGATGCGGTCGGCGAGCGTCATCGCTTCGACCTGATCGTGGGTGACGTAGATCATGGTCGTGGCAGGCATCGATTCCTTGAGCTTGGCGATCTCGATGCGGGTCGCGACGCGCAGCGCCGCGTCGAGATTCGACAGCGGCTCGTCGAACAGGAACACTTTCGGATTGCGCACGATGGCGCGACCGATGGCGACACGCTGGCGCTGGCCGCCCGACATCGCCTTGGGCAGGCGGTCGAGATATTTGGTCAGCTGCAGGATTTCGGCGGCCTGCCGCACCCGCTTGTCGATCTCGGCCTTGCTTTCCTTGCCGATCTTCATCGAGAAGGCCATGTTGTCGTAGACGGTCATGTGCGGATAGAGCGCATAGGACTGGAACACCATGGCAATGCCGCGCTTGGAAGGCGGCACGTCGTTCACCACCTCGCCGGCGATCTTCAGCTCGCCGGAGGTGATCTCCTCAAGCCCGGCGATGGACCGCAGCAAGGTCGACTTGCCGCAACCCGACGGGCCGACGAAGACGATGAACTCGCCCGACTTTATGTCGAGGTCGATGCCGTGGAGAATGTGCAGATTGCCGTATGATTTCTTCACCTGTCTCAGCGTGACATCGGCCATAATTTCCTCCCAGTGATTTCCCTAGAGAACCTGGATTTCCTCAAAAAATCCAGTTTCGTCAAAAACTCAGTCGATGCGCCCGAACCAGGCGCCGTAGCCGCCGAGGCGGATGGAACCTGTGCCGGATTGTCCCGAAAAACCGTGCCCGGCCAATGGCAGCAGCGCCTGACCACCGAGATCGACCTCGGCCGGCTTGCTGGCCAGATTGAAGACGCAGACGATCTGCTCATTGCCCTCACGGCGGGTGAAGGCGACGGTGTCGCCCTCGCTTTCGATGAACTCGATGTCGCCTTTGGCCAGGGCCGGATGCTGGCGGCGGAAACCGAGAAAGCGCCGGTAGTGCTCGAGCAGCGAGGCCGCGTCGCCCTGCTGAACATTGACCGCTTGCGACAAGTGCTTGCCCGGCACCGGCAGCCAGGGCTTGGCCGTCGAAAAGCCGGCATTGCTGGCGGTTGCATCCCACACCATCGGCGTGCGGCAGCCGTCGCGGCCCTTGAATTCGGGCCAGAAGCGAATGCCGTAGGGGTCCTGCAGATCCTCGAACTGCAACTCGGCTTCGCCCAGCCCAAGCTCCTCTCCCTGATAGAGGCAGACCGAACCGCGCAGCGACATCAGCAGCGCCGAGATAACCTTCAGATAGGCGGCCGGGTCGGCCTCGTCGGCGGCCCAGCGCGAGGCCGGACGCATCACGTCGTGGTTGGAAAAGGCCCAGCACGACCAGCCGTCGCTGGCGACCTTGCCGAAGGCTTCCAGCACCTGGCGCACCTTGGCGGCGCTGATCTTTTCCGGCGCCAGGAAATCGAAGGAATAGCACATGTGGACGCGTTTGCCGCCGGCGGTGTAGGCGGCGACCACTTCCAGCCCACGCTGCGAATCGCCGACTTCGCCGACCGCGGCGGCCGCCGGATATTCGTCGAGCAGCGCCCGGAACCGTTCGAGGAAGGCAAGGTTTTCCGGCCGGCTCTTGTCGTAGATATGGTCCTGGTAGTTGTAGGGATTGACCGCAGGTGCTGTCTGGTCGTTGCGCTCTTCGGGCGGCAGCGGCGGATTGTTCTCCAGCCCCTGGCTGTGGAAGTAGAAATTGATGGTGTCGAGGCGGAAGCCGTCGACGCCGCGCTCCAGCCAGAAGCGGGTGACGTCGAGCAGCGCGTCCTGGACTTCCAGATTGTGGAAGTTGAGGTCCGGCTGCTCGGACAGGAAATTATGCAGATAATATTGCTGGCGGCTGGTGTCCCACTGCCAGGCCGAGCCGCCGAAGATCGACAGCCAGTTGTTGGGCGGCGTGCCGTCCGGCCTGGCGTCGGCCCAGACATACCAGTCGGCCTTGGGATTGCTACGGCTGGCGCGGCTCTCCTTGAACCATGGATGGTTGTCGGCGGTGTGCGACAGCACCTCGTCGATCATCACCTTGAGGCCGAGGTGATGGGCTTCCGCAACCAGCGCGTCGAAATCGGCGAGCGTCCCGAACATCGGGTCGACGTCGCAATAGTCCGAGACGTCGTAGCCGAAATCCTTCATCGGCGACTTGAAGAAGGGCGAAATCCAGATGGCGTCGACGCCGAGCGAGGCGATGTAGGGCAGCCTGCGGATGATGCCCTTGAGGTCGCCGATGCCGTCGCCATTGGAGTCCTGATAGGAGCGCGGATAGATCTGGTAGATCACCGCGCCCCGCCACCAGTCGCGATCGACGGCGAGATCGGGCTTCGAGGTCGCCTTCAAAGCGGCTTGCATAAGTCTCAACCTCCTTTGACCGAGCCGGCCAGCAGCCCGCGGACGAAATAGCGCTGCAGCGAGAAGAACACGATCAGCGGCACGATAATGGTGACGAAGGCCGATGTCGTCAGGATTTCCCAGTCGCCGCCGCGCGAGCCGAGCAGCGCGTTGAGCTTCGCGGTCAGCACGATCTGGTCCCCTTCGGTACCGAGGAAAACCATTGCCACCAACAAATCGTTCCACACCCACAGGAACTGGAAGATTGCAAAGGACGCCAGCACCGGGAAGGACAGCGGCAGCACGATCTTGACGAAGATTTCGAAATCGCTGGCGCCATCTATGCGCGCCGATTCCATGATCTCGCGCGGCAGGCCGGCAATATAGCTGCGCAGGAGATAGATGGCGAAGGGCAGGCCGAAGCCGGTATGCGCCAGCCAGATGCCGAGATAGGTTTTCGACGGCACACCGAAGAAGATGCCGACGCCGTTGTAGATCTTCAAAAGCGGGATCAAGGACATCTGCAGCGGCACGACCAGCAGGCCGATGATTGTGGCGATCAGCAAGGCGCGGCCGGGAAAACGCATCCACGCCAATGCATAGGCGGCGAAGGCGGCGATCAGGATCGGGATGACCGTCGCCGGGATGGTGACGGTCAGCGAGTTTATGAACGAGCGGCCGATGCCCTCCGAAAACAGCACGGTCTTGTAATTGTCGGTGGTGAATTTCGGTGGCGCCGACGAGGCGTAATAGACGCGCTGACCACGGTCGCCTTCGAAAGCCTTGGGCGAACTCATGACGAACGTTCCGTCGGCATTGAGCTGCAAGGTCACGCCGTCGCCGAGATCGGCAGTGGTGCCGGCCGGATATTGCGTCGGTGCCGCCGACTTCACGCCGAAGGCGCTGATGTTGCGCGCAGCACCGTCGCCGAAGATACTGCCGGCAAGCACGAACTTGCCGTCCTTCTCGACCTGCGCCGAGGCCGGCGGCAGGCGGCCGGCTTCGGTCTGGCTGGAGCTGGAGAACGAGTTCCACCAGCCCGAGGCGATGATCTGGTCCTTGTCGCGCAGCGACGAGACCAGGATGCCGAGCGTCGGCACGGTCCAGATGGCGACGAAGACGAGCACGGCGATGTGGACGCCGAAGCGGCTGGCAAAGGACTTTCCGGTCGCGACGGCCATCTCAATGTCCTCCCGTCTCTTTGTTCGCCTGGCGGATGTTCCAGACCATGATCGGGATGACCGCGATCATGATGATGATGGCGATGGTGGCGCCGCGGCCGAAATCGCCGCCGCCGCGGAACATCCAGTCGAACATCAGATTGGCCAGCACCTGGCTGTTCCATTGGCCATTGGTCATGGTCAGCACGATGTCAAACACTTTCAGCACCAGGATGGTGATCGTCGTCCAGACCACGGCGATAGTGCCCCAGATCTGCGGCACCATGATCTTCCAGAAGATCTGGAACGGATTGGCGCCGTCGATGACCGCGGCTTCAAGCGTCTCTTCGGGGATGCCGCGCAATGCCGAAGACAGGATGACCATGGCAAAGCCGGTCTGGATCCAGATCAGGATGATCATCAGGAAGAAATTGTTCCAGAACGGCAGCGATATCCAGACCTGCGGCTGGCCGCCGAAATACTGGATGATGGCGTTGAGCAGGCCGATCTGCGTCTGGCCCTCGCCGCGATATTCGTAGATGAATTTCCAGATCACGCTGGCGCCGACGAAGGAGATCGCCAGCGGCAGGAAAATCAGGCTCTTGGCGATTGTGCCCCACCAGATCTTGTCCGTGAGCACGGCGATTATCAACCCTAGAAAGGTGCATGCGGCGGGCACCACCGCCAGCCAGATGATGTTATTCAGGATCGAGTTGCGGAACTCGCGGTCGCCGAACGCCCATTCATAGTTGGCGAAGCCGACAAAATGCTGGCCGCCGCGGTCGAGGAAGGACAGCCAGAGCGTCGCCACCACCGGATAGATCAGGTAGACGGTGAGGATGATCATCGCCGGGCCGACGAACAGCCACGGACGGACCAGTCCTTGCCGGCGCAGATTGTCGATGGCCGCAGCCCCGGCCACGCCGCGCGACGGGAATATCAGGTCGACCAGCTTGTTGGCGCCCCAGAAATAGGCGACGCAGCCGCCGACGCCGATGATGATGACAAAAATGGCCGATAAGATCTGAGCAGCCATGGGTCCCTCTTCCCTGCGCATGATCGGCCGGGCCTTGAACAGCCCTGGCGATGTGGCTCTGCGCCGATTTAAGTTATTCTGAAACGAACGAACGCAAATCGGTCCGGCGTAAGGCGCCGGTCGGATCCGGGCCATAGCGGCCCGGATCCAGTCTGTGGAGGAAGTCCTGAATTTGCCGCCAAAGCGGCTGATTACTTGGCAGTGGTTACTTGCCAGCTGACTGCTTGCCAGCTGACTGCTTGCCAGCTGACTACTTGATAGCGTCCCAGCTCTTCTGGATGTCGGTGGCGACATCCTGCGCCGACTTGCCGCCGACCAGATCGATCATGCCGGTCCAGAAGGCGCCGGCGCCGATCTTGCCCGGCATCAGGTCCGAACCGTCGAAGCGGAAGGTCGAGGCATTGGCGAGGATATCGCCCTGCTTCTTCAGCGCGTCGCTGGCATAGGCATCCTTGTTGACCGACTTGAGCGGGGTGACGAAGCCGCCCTGGGCCATCCAGATTTCATGTGCCAGCGGCATTTTCAGAAATTCGATGAACGCGCGTGCACCCTTCGAATCCTTGGTGATCATGGCCAGCGTGCCGGCGCCGAGCACAGGCGTGCCCAGCTCGGGCTTGGATGCATAGGGCGGGAAGTAGAAGAAGTCGGCGTCCTGTCCAACCTTTGTGCCTTCCGGGAAGAAGGTCGGGATGAACGATGCCTGATGGTGCAGGTAGCATTTCGGCGGCACCGAGAAGAGGCCCTTCGGGCTGTCGCGGAAGTCGGTCGCGGCAACCGCCTTGGCCCCACCGTCGACCATCTTGTCGTCGGTCGCGATCTTGCCGAAAATGTCGATGGCGTTGACCACCGCCGGATCGCTGAACGGGATCTCGTTCTTTACCCACTTGTCATACACGTCGGGCGTCTGGGTGCGCAGCATGATGTCTTCGACCCAGTCGGTCGCCGGCCAGCCGGTAGCGCCGCCTGAGCCGAGGCCGATGCACCACGGCGTGCCGCCGTCGGCGATGATCTTCTTCTCGAGGTCGGCGAGCTCTTCCTGGGTCTTGGGAACCTTGTAGCCGGCTTCCTCGAAATTGTCGGGCGAATACCAGACCAGCGATTTCACGTCGGCCTTGTAGGGGAAGGCGAAGAAGCCCGGCTTGCCGTCCTTGTCCTTGAAGGTGCCGAGATCGACCCATGACTGGCCGGCGCCGTAATTGTCCTTGATCCATTTGGCGGTGTCGTCGCCCAGCGGCGTCAAAAGGCCCTTGGACGCCAGATCCTGGATCAGGCCCGGCTGCGGCAGTACGGCGATATTGGGCGGGCTGCCGGCCTGGGTATCGATGACGATCTGCTGTTCGTAATTTTCCGACGAGGAGTATTTGATCTCGGCGCCGGTGGCTTCCTGAAAATATTCGAGAACAGTGCGAATGAGGCCTTCGTCCTCGCCGCGCCAGGGCCCGAAGATGGTCAGCGTCTCGCCCTTGAGATCGACCTTCTTCAGCTCTTCGTAATTGGCCCAGTTGAAGCGCTTGTCTTCCCCGGGCTTGAACTTCAGTTCGGCTTGCGCCGGCAGGGACAAGGCGAGTGTGGCAAACGCTGCGCCAAGCAGAAGCATCTTCTTCATCGGTATTCCTCCCAGTGTGGACACATACACCCGGGCGGAACCTCCATTCCGCCCGCCGACGCTGCAGGACTGTGACTCGTTCAGAAAGGAACCGCAACCTTTCGAAAGAGTCTTCCAAAGCGCTTTGGTCTTTTTGATCTCGCCATTGAATCGGCTGGAAGTCAAGAGGGCGGTGGGCTAATCGATTTAATTGCGGGCCGCAAGACTTGGTAAAGTGCACTGCAGCACAGTTTTACGGCGGTGCAGCACCGTATTAAGCTTCAAACTGGCCGGACCAGTGCGTATGGTCGACCAGTTCGGCCGCGCCCATTGTGGCGCCGCGTGGCTTCAAAATTAAAAGCGCTTTGAGGCTTGGAGGCCTCCCAGTGAACCTGAAGCAGCTCTCTCATATGCTGGCCCTGTCGCAGACAACGGTAAGCCGTGCGCTCAACGGCTATCCCGAGGTCAACGAGGAAACCCGCCGGCGTGTGTTGGATGCCGCCAAGCGCCACGGCTACCGGCCCAACCCGAGCGCGCGCCGGCTGGCGACCGGCAAGACGGGCATGATCGGGTATGTGCTGCCGACGGGCGCCTCCGTCGACATCGACCCGCATTTCGTCGAGTTCCTGTCGGGTCTCGGCGACTATGCCCGCTCGCACGAGCTCGACCTGGTGCTGTCGCCGGCCGATGCCGACGACCAGGAAACCACCTATCGCCGCATCGTCGCCAACCGCCAGGTCGACGCCGTCTACATCTCCTCGCCGCGCCCGGCCGACCGGCGGGTGGCGCTGGTCAACACGCTCGGCATTCCCTTCATCGTCCATGGCCGCAGCGAAGGCTTCGATTTCGACTACCCCTTCACCGACATCGACAATGAGGGCGGCTTCCACGACGCCGCCCGGCTGCTGGTTCAGCTCGGCCACCGCCGGCTGGCGCTGATCAATGGCGACGACCGCGAGACCTTCGCCATCCACCGCGAGCGCGGCATGCGCAGGGCGCTGGCCGCGAGCGGCCTGACGCTCGGCGAGCGCCATGTCTGTTCACTCACCATGACCGAGGAGAACGGCTACCGCGCCGCCAGGCGCCTGCTCGAACAGAGCGAGCGGCCGACGGCGATCGCCTGCTCCAGCCTGATCATGTCGCTCGGCGTCGTGCGCGCGGTGCGCGACCTTGGCCTGACCATTCCCGGCGACCTGTCGTTGATTGCCCATGACGACGTCTTTCCATGGCTGAAGCCGGAGAATTTTTCCGTGCCGCTGTCGACGACGCGCTCGTCGATCCGCCTCGCCGGCGCCCGCATCGCCAAACGCCTGGCAGCGCGCATTTCCGGCTTGGAAGAAGGGGCGCGGGGCGAGGTCTGGCCTGTCGACCTGGTGGTGAGAGGCTCGGTCGCCGGCGCGCCGGTTTAGGGATTAATCCAATTGCTCCGCTGGGCAAGTTCACCCATGTGGATGTTGCCCGCAGATAGATTGACTTCGTTGGGACAACGGTCTGCCTGGACCTGTCCTTGATTTGGCTTCGAGTGGGTGGCAACCAGTAAGCCAGAGCCATCAACCAGTCCTCAGGGTGCGCCACTTGCCCATATTCCCGTTCTCCGAAACGGATCCAATCCGGCATCCTGGCCCACCGCCGAAAACGTCGGAGGTGGTCATTGTCGGTGGCGGCATCATCGGTGTGACGACGGCGCTTTTCCTGGCACAGCGGAACATCCCGGTGACGCTGCTGGAAAAAGGGCGCATTGCGGCCGAACAGTCGTCCCGAAACTGGGGCTGGATTCGAAAGCAGGGACGCGACGCCGACGAGCTGCCCATCGTCATCGAGGCTATTCGCCTGTGGCGGCAACTGGCTGAGGAATGCGGCGAGGACATCGGCCTGACCCAGACAGGTGTGACCTACCTGGCGAACACCGACAAGGACATGGCCGGGTTCGAAGCCTTCATGAAGATCGCCGCGATCCATGCGCTCGACACCCGTCTCCTGGATGCAGACGAAACCGCGACACTCATCAAAGGCATGTCGCGCAAATTCAAGAGCGCGATGACGACGCCCTCCGACATGCGCGCGGAGCCTTGGCTGGCGGTGCCCGCACTTGCCCGGCTCGCCGTGCGAAAAGGCGTCAAAATCGTCGAGAATTGCGCAGCGCGAACCCTCGAACTCTCAGGCGGCAAGGTCAAGGGCGTGTGGACCGAGGCGGGGTATGTCGAGGCCTCCAGCGTGCTGGTCGCCGGCGGCGCCTGGTCATCTCTGTTCTTGCGCAGACACGGCATCTCCATCCCCCAGCTCAGCGTCAGAGTAACCGCAGCCGCAACGGAGCCCATGCCTGAGGTCTATGCCGGTGCGGCGGCCGACGAACACATAGCGTTCCGGCGCAGGCAGGATGGCGGATATACGCTCGCCGCGGGCGGCAGCCATTTGCTTTATTTGGGGCCTGACGCATTCCGGCACGCCACCAAATACCTTCCCGCCCTCAGGGATAACCCGTTCGGGACGCGCTACTTTCCGTTCGCCCCGTCAGGTTACCCTGATGCGTGGTCGACGCCGCGCGATTGGGCGCCGGATTCCGTCAGTCCTTTCGAAAAAATGCGGGTGCTGAACCCGCCCCCTGAACGAGCCGGTCTGCGTTCGATAGAACGCAATTTCGGACGTCTTTTTCCACAGCTCGAAACAGTTCGCCTGAAGGCAGGCTGGGGCGGCATGATCGACGCCATGCCGGACGTCGTCCCCATCGTGGATCATGTGCAGGCCGTCGGCGGTCTTTTCGTCGCGACGGGAATGAGCGGTCACGGCTTCGGTATCGGGCCTGGCATAGGCCGTGTCGTTGCCGACCTGATCCAGGGAAACCAGACGGGGCACGACCTCAGCCGCTTCCGGCTGTCACGCTTCCATGATGGCAGCCCTGTCCGGCTGGGCCCGGCGCTCTGAATTGGTGGCGCGAATTTCGCCCGGTTTACTTGTTCGCCGCCGCCTTCGTATCCAGCAGCCCATAACCGAAATCATTGTCCCGTCCCTTCGGACCGAGATCCCTGGCGGTGGCGGCCAGCGCCTTTTCGATGTCGTCGGCGGAGCGCTCGGGTGAAGCGTGGATCAAATTGGCGATAGCGCCGGACACGATCGCGGCGGCAAACGAGGTGCCGGTGACGACGTCAGAGCCGGCGCCGCTCGGCGCCACCATCTCGACGCCGGGCGCCGAGATGAAGACATAAGCGCCGCGATTGGCCTGCTGCATCAGCCCGTCCTTGGCGTCGGTGGCGGTGACCGCGATCACGCCGTCATAGGCGGCGGGGTAGCCATAGGGCGCTTTCGGCCCGTTGTTGCCGGCAGCAGCGACCAGGATGATGCCGAGCCCGCGCGCATTGCGGCAGGCGGTGGCGAGCAGATCGTTCTTGGGGCCGACGAAACTCATATTGATGATGCTGACATTCTGGTCCGCCGCCCAGTCGAGCGCCGACAGGATGACATCCATGGTCGACCTGCCGTCCTCGAAGGCGCGGGCGTGATAGATCCTGGCGCCGGGCGCCATGCCTTCGAGCGCGCCGACGCCGGCGATCAGCCCGTCGACCGAGGTACCGTGGTCACGCTTTTCGACCGGCACGTTGGGCATGGCGTCGAACTGGTCGGCAATGACGCCGGTCAGCGCCGGATTGGTGTCGTCTATGCCGGTGTCGATGACGGCGATGCGCACGTTTTCGCCACTGGCTTGCTTGTTGTCGAGCTGAATGCGCTCGAAGGCATAGTTGACGATGCCGGCCGCCTGCTGCAGCGAATAGATATGGTTTGGCTCGCGCCGCAGGGTGCGGCCATCGGCGGCCAGCTGCGCCAGCACGGCGCCGACCGGGCGGCCGTCGGGAATGCCGAAGCGCACCAGCGTGGTGCCGAGCAGCCGCGACTGGCGCTGCGAGCGCACTTCAAGGCCGAAGGAGGCGGCGATCTGCTGGACGGCGCCGGCATCGCCGTCGACGGTCACCAGCACCTCGTCGGGCACGAACTCGCCGGCGATGGCACGGCGCGGCGCGGTCGCGACAAGATCGGTCGGCGAAACGATCGCCCCGCCGGCGGGTGGCCCGGCCTGCGTGTCGGCAGGCGGCGCTGACGGCCGCGGCGTCGGCACGGGCGCTACGGGAGCCGGTGGGTTGGGAAACAGGTCGACGATCAGGGCCGGAAGGGTAACTGCGCCTGGTTCGCCGCCGACGTTGGCCTCATTGCCGTCTTTCGGGCAGTCGGCAGCCGCCGCTCCGGCCGCGTCGGTGCAGTCGGCCCGGCCGGCATTGGGATCATTGGTCTGCGCCGACGCCGGCACGGCGACGATTGTCGTCGCCGCCACCAGGATCGCCGCAAATCGAATGACCGCCCTAGCTGCCATCAACCGGTTTCCTTCCCTCGATCACAGTCTCCGCGAACGGCTGGGCGGCAATAAGGCCGACGAGCCTGGTGTAGTCTCCTCCGGTCTTGACCGGGATGGCAATGCGGAAGACGCCCGAGGCGGCCGGCCCGCCGGCGATCTTCAGCGCGTTCTGGTCGAGGAAGACAGCGATGTCGGACATCTTCGCATCCGGCTTGAACTTGACCAGCGCGAACGGCAGTTTCGCCAGATCATCCTCGGCGCCGGCAATCTCGAAATCATGGCTCTTGCCGCCGGTCTGCACGTAGGACTGCACCACGACCAACGCCAGCAGCACCGCCGCTGCCGCCCAGGCGACCGTGGCCGGCATCGCCGTGAACCGGCCGAGTGCCTGCGCCAGCCAGGAACGGCCCGCGGGAGCGCGGACCGGTCCGGCTTCGGCGTCGAGCGCCCTGGCAAAGCGGCTGAGCGCATCGGCCGGTGGCCGGATCGCCTCGTTGGCGGCGGTGGCGCCGGAGAATTCCGCCTCAGCCTCGCCAAGCGCCGCCATCGCCGCCGGATCGCTCGCCAGCCATTCCTCGACGGCTTCGAGGTCCGAGCCTTCCAGCGAGCCGTTCAGGTAGAACGGCAGCAGCGTTTCCATTTCGTCACGGCGTGACATTTTTTCAGCGGCGCTCATATCTTCAGGATTGCTCATGGCCACCCCCTGTCGTAACCGGCGGCCTTGAGGGCTTCGCCGAGTTTCTTGCGGGCGTAGAACATTCGGGTCTTGACGGTGGCGACCGGGATGCCGAGCACCTCGCCGATCTCCGTCACCGACTGTCCATGGTAATAGGCAAGGTCGACCACCGAGCGGTGTTCCTCCGGCAAGGCATCGACGAAGCGCCGCAAGGCGGCGCCCTTGTCTTCCTTCATGGTGGCGACTTCCGGCGTGTCGGCGCCATCGGGAACCTGCGCCGCATCGTCGTCATCGATCCAGTCTTCTTTTTTCTTGCGCAGCATCGACAGCGCCTTGAAGCGGGCGATGCCGAGCAGCCATGTCGAGACTTCCGAGCGCCCTTCGAAACCGGGCGCCTGGCGCCACAGCTCAAGAAAGACCTCGTTTGCGATATCGTCGGCCATCATTTCCGATCCCGTCTGGCGCACCACGAAGCGGTAGACCCGCGCGTGGTGACGCATGAACAGCAGCCGAACAGCGGCACGGTCGCCCTTCGCGACCCGGTCGACAAGCGCGCGATCAGTCTCGGTCGCTGCCGTCATGGCCGGTCGAGCCGCCTGGCTCCTGTCTGCTCTGTCGCCGATCGGTTCAAAAAGGTTCATCCTTCCGCCAAGGAATTTTGGCGAAGCTAACCGAAGAAGGTGAGTGTTGCCAGAGTGTCTCCCTTCTCCCCGTCACTATACGGGGAGAAGGTGGCGGCAGCCGGATGAGGGGCGGTAGTGTGCTGAGAGTTCTGCAAATTCGCTGAGAGGGGGCGGTCATGGCAGGCTGGTGATTGTTCACGTCACCTGATTCCCGCGAAGGAACGCCACCATGACCAAGACTGAAGTTAAGACCGCCAGCGCTGCCGTCAAAGACATTTTGCTTTCGAACCCGGATGGATTGCACGAAGTGCTCCGTGCGGTGATGCAGGAGGTGCTTGAGGCCGAGATGGACGAGGCGCTGGGTGCCTCGAAGAGCGAGCGCACGCCCGAACGGCTTGGCTATCGCTCGGGCTATTACGGCCGTACCCTTGTGACGCGGGTCGGCAAGCTCGAGCTGCGGGTTCCGCAGGACCGGGCCGGCCGCTTCTCCACCGAGCTGTTCGAGCGCTACCAGCGTTCCGAGCGGGCCTTGGTGGCGACACTGGCGGAGATGTATGTCCAGGGCGTGTCGACCCGCAAGGTGAAGGCGATCACGGAAGAACTGTGCGGCCATGCCTTCTCGGCCTCGTCGATCTCGGCCATCAACAAGCGGCTGGACGAGAGCCTCGCTGCCTTTGCCAGGCGCCCCCTTCAAGAGCCGTTTCCTTACCTCATCCTCGATGCGCGCTACGAGAAGTGCGTGAAGCCGGTGTTGTCATGAGCCAGGCGGTGCTGATCGCGGTCGGTATCGACTGGGACGGAAGGCGCCAGATCCTGGCCGTGGAGATGGCCAATCGCGAGAGCCGCTCGGCCTGGAGGGACTTCCTCGTCGGCCTCAAGGGCGTCGAGTTGGTTGTGTCCGACGATCACGCCGGCCTGGTGGCAGCGATCGGCGAGGTGATCCCCGAAAACGCCTGGCAACGCTGCTACGTGCACTTCCTCAGGAACGCGCTCGATCATCTGCCGAGGAAGCACGGCGACGACTGCCTGCAGGAATTGCGCTGGCTCTACGACCGGCGCGATCTCGCAGAGGCCAGGGCTGATCTTGCCGCATGGCTTGCCAAATGGTCGGCACGCTATCCGCGCCTGACAGGCTGGGCCGAGGATGCCATCGAACAAACCCTGACCTTCTTCAGGCTGCCGAGACAGCACCACAAGCATCTTAAATCCACCAACATGCTGGAGCGGCTCAACGAGGAAATCCGCCGGCGCACCTATGTCGTGCGCATCTTCCCCAACACCGAAAGCTGCCTGCGCCTGGTCAGGGCCTTGGCCGTCGAGACCAACGAAAACTGGATGGAGGCCAACCGATACATCAACATGGACGACCTGCGCGAGCACAAGAAGCTCGCTCTGCGCCAAGCCGCATGACCAGCATCATGGCCGCCCCATTTTGCAGAACTTGACGCACACAACCATGAAGGCCCGCGCCGGCGTTGGGGTATTTATGTTTGATGTTAGCGCTGCCCCTCACCCTTACCCCTCTCCCCGTATATTGACTGGGAGGGGGGTAGCGAACGTTTGGCTCAGCGACGACCTCCGTCAGTTCAAGAAAGGCTTAGCCTTCATGGTCTCCGGCACCGGCACACCCAGCCGCTTCAGCACCGTCGGCGCCAGTTGCAGTTGATCAAGCAGCGTGTCCGGATCCGGCCCTTTGCCGGCTCCGAAATAATACAGCGCGAAATCCTGCATTTCGTCGTCATGGCCGCCATGATGGCCGCGGTCTGTCTGGCCGTGGTCGGCGGTTACGATCACCTCGTAACCGGCCTGCCGCCAGCCCGGCAGGAAGGCTGCCAGCATGCCGTCCATCGCATAGCAGGCATGGTCCATTTCGTGGCAGTCATGGCCGAAGCGATGGCCCATCGAATCCAGAGTGCAGGTGTGCAGGATACCGTAGTCGATGGCATGGCGTCGGGTCAGCATGGTCAGCGTCGCAAACAAATCGACATCGCTTGGCGTCATCTGGTTGCGGGCATTGTAGCCGGTCATGGTGTGGAAGCGGCCATGCGCGATCGGTCCGTTGGGCTCGTCATACTCCATGTCCTCGACCAGATCGAACGGATAGGAACGAAAGAATTCCGACCAGTAGGAATGCGTCACTGCGCCGGTCTTGCCGCCGGCCTTGCTGACCTCGGAGAAAATATCCGGCTTGTTGACGAGAAAACGGTTCTCGTTGGACAGGATGCCGTGCTCCTGCGGCGAAACCCCGGTGTGGATCGAGGCATAGCAGCAGGCCGAGGTCGACGGCAGCACCGAGCGCATCTTCCACACCTGCGCCTCGCCCGACTGCACCCAGCCCTCGAGATTGCCCATCAGCCGGCGCCAGTTCCGGTAGGGCACGCCGTCGAGAATGATGAGCAGCAGTTTGGTCTTGAGCGCCATGGGCGGCTCCGGAAAGCTTTTGCCGTTGAAGGAAGTTTTCGCGACAAAGGCCGCGAATTCCCTACTAGTTCCCCGCGCTCGCCATGCGCCGTCCCTTGATCGCCTTTTCCAGCCAGCCGATCTCCATCTCGGGAACGGACGACAGCAGCAGGTCGGTATAGGCGTCGAAGGGCGGCGTCAGCACCTTGCTCTTGGCGCCATAGCGCACCACCTCGCCGCGATACATCACCGCGATCGAATCGGCGATCGACTTCACCGTCGCCAGATCGTGGGTGATGAAGAGGTAGGCGACCTTCTCGTGCTGCTGCAGGTTGAGCAGCAGCTTGAGAATGCCGTTGGCCACCAGCGGGTCGAGCGCCGATGTCACCTCGTCGCAGATGATCAGCTTGGGCTTGGCGGCGAGCGAGCGGGCGATACAGACGCGCTGTTTCTGGCCTCCGGAGAGTTCGGCCGGATAACGATCGAGAAAGCCCTTGCCCATCTCGATCTCGTCGAGCAGTTCGGCGACGCGCTTGTCGCGCTCGCGGCCGCGTATGCCGAAGTAGAATTCCAGCGGCCGGCCGATGATGGTGCCGACGGTCTGGCGCGGGTTCATCGCCACGTCGGCCATCTGGTAGATCATCTGCAATTGCCGCAGATCCTCCTTCGGCCGGTCGGCAAGCCTGTTGGCGAGCGGCCTGCCGTCGAAGGTGACGGTGCCTTCTTCCGGCGGCAACAGCCCGGTGATGGCGCGCGCCAGCGTCGACTTGCCGGAGCCGGATTCACCGACGACGGCCAGCGTCTGTCCCGGATAGATGTCGACCGAGACGTTCTTCAGCACCTTGACGTGGCTGCCGCCGTAAGCGGCGGTGACGTTCTTGACCGACAGGAACGGCGCGGCGCCGGGCTTCTGCTCGGCATGCTCGATCTCATGCACCGAGACCAGCGCATTGGTGTATTCCTGGCGCGGCTCCTTGATGATCTGGCGAGTGCCGCCCCATTCGACCAGCCTGCCATGGCGCAGCACCATGATCTCGTCCGAGACCTGGGCGACGACGGCAAGATCGTGGGTAATGTAGAGCGCCGCGACATGGGTGTCGCGGATGGCGTCCTTGATCGCCGCCAGCACGTCGATCTGCGTCGTCACGTCGAGTGCCGTGGTCGGCTCGTCGAAGACGATCAGGTCAGGTTCCGAACACAGCGCCATAGCCGTCATCACGCGCTGCAACTGGCCGCCGGAGACCTGGTGCGGGAACCGTTCGCCGATGATTTCGGGGTTCGGCAGGCTGAGCTTCTTGAACAACGCCACGGCACGTTTCTCGGCCTCGGCGCGTGTCGCCGTGCCGTGCAGCAGCGTTGCTTCCACCACCTGGTCCATCAGCTTGTGCGCCGGATTGAAGGCCGCGGCCGCCGACTGCGCGACATAGCAGACCTCGCGGCCGCGCAATTTGCGGAAACCTTCCTTGCCGCCCTTGAGAATATCGCGGCCGTTGAGCAGCACCTCTCCGCCGGTGATGCGCACGCCGCCACGGCCATAGCCCATCGACGACAGGCCGATGGTCGACTTGCCGGCGCCGGACTCGCCGATCAGGCCGAGCACCTTGCCCTTTTCCAGCGTCAGCGAGACATCGTGGACCAAAACGATGTTCTTCGGCGCCTCGCCGGGCGGAAACACTGTCGCTTCGATGCGCAGATTGCGGATATCGAGCAGCAGGCCGGGCTTTGCTTTTGTGTCAGCCATCACCCGCGTCCTCCCTTCAGGCTTGTCGTGCGGTTGAGCACCCAGTCGGCGACCAGATTGACCGAAATCGCCAGTGCTGCGATCGCCGCGGCGGGGATGAGTGCCGCCCCGATACCAAAGACGATGCCGTCCTTGTTTTCCTTGACCATGCCGCCCCAGTCGGCATCCGGGGGTTGCACGCCAAGGCCGAGAAAGGACAGCGTCGACAAGAACAGCACCGCGTAGATGAAGCGCAGACCAAGTTCCGAGACCAGCGGCGAAAGCGCGTTGGGCAGGATCTCGCGGAAGATGATCCAGCCGCTGCCTTCGCCCCGCAGCTTGGCGGCCTCGACATAATCCATGACGTTGATGTCGACGGCCACCGCGCGCGACAGCCGGTAGACGCGGGTCGAGTCGAGGACGCCCATCACCAGGATCAGCGTCACCAGGTTGGTCGGCAGCACCGAAAGCACGACGAGCGCCATGATCAGGGTCGGGATCGACATCAGCAGATCAACAAGGCGCGACAGCAGCGTGTCGAACCAGCCGCCGAACACCGCCGCCGAAAAGCCGAGGATGGCGCCGAGCGAGAATGACAGCGCGGTTGCCAGCACCGCAATGAACAGCGTGATGCGAGCGCCGTAGATCATGCGCGACAGAAGATCACGGCCGAGATTGTCGGTGCCCAGCCAATGCGCTGCGGACATCGGTTCCCAAGGAACGTCGCTGACAATCTCGGCATTGCCGTGTGGTGCGATCCATGGCGCGAAGACAGCCGCCACGACGAACATCGTCGTCAGTACGATGCCAATCAGCGCGGGAATGGGGATGCGTTTGATATCGAGCATGCCCGCCGCCTATTTCGGATGTCTGAGGCGCGGATTGGCGACAATCGCCCCGATGTCCGCGATGATGTTGAGAGTGATGTAGACAGCGGCAAAGATCAGGCCGACGGCCTGCACCACCGGCACGTCGCGCTTGGTGACGTGGTCGACCAGATATTGCCCCATGCCGGGATAGACGAAGATCACCTCGACCACGACGACGCCGACGATGAGGTAGGCGAGGTTGAGCATGACGACATTGATGATCGGCGCGATGGCGTTGGGGAAAGCATGCTTGCGGATGACGTTGAAGGCCGACAGGCCTTTCAGTTCAGCCGTCTCGACATAGGCCGACTGCATGACGTTGAGGATGGCCGCGCGGGTCATGCGCATCATATGCGCCAGCACAACCAGCGTCAGCGCGGCGGCCGGCAACGCGATCGCCTGCATACGCTCGCCGAACGGCATGCCGTCATAGACCGTGGAAATGGCCGGGAACCATTGATACTTCACGGCAAAGAAATAGACGAGCACATAGCCGATGAAGAATTCCGGGAAAGATGTCGAGGCGAGCGCCAGGCCGGAGATCAGCTTGTCGACCCAGCCATTGCGGTAACGCACGGCGATCAGGCCGAGGATGATGGCCAGCGGCACGGCCACGATCGCAGCCCAGAAGGCGAGGAACAGCGTGTTCCACAGCCGCCCCTTGATCGACGTGGCAATATCCTGGCCGCTCGACATCGCCGTGCCAAGATCGCCGGTGAGCACACCGCCTAGCCAATGGAAATACCTGATGTAAGCCGGCTGATTCAGGCCGAGCTGCTCGCGCAGATTGGCGAGCGATTCCGGCGTCGCCGACTGTCCGAGAATGGCTTGCGCGACGTCGCCGGGCAGGATCTGGGTGCCGGCGAAGATCAGGACCGAAACGGCCAGCAAGAGGACGATGCCCAGCGCAACGCGCTGGGCCACAAGTTTCACGACGGGTGAGGACATATCCGCAAAGCCGGGCTCAGGCTTCGAGCCAGCACTTCGCCAGCGCGTAGCCGTTCATCAGCTCCTGATGCGGATCGTCTACCCAGCCGCCGACCTTGGCGCCTGTCGCATCGATGAACTGATTGAACATCGGCAGGATCAGGCCGCCCTCGTCGCGCACCAGCACGGCCATGTCGTGGTACAACTGCTTGCGCTTGGTCTCGTCGAGTTCGGCGCGTGCGGCCAGCACCAGCTTGTCGAAGTCCGGACGCTTGAAACGGGTGTCGTTCCAGTCGGCGGTCGACAGATAGGCGGTCGAGTACATCTGGTCCTGGGTCGAGCGGCCGCCCCAATAGGAGGCGCAGAAGGGCTGCTTGTTCCAGACCTCGTTCCAGTAGCCGTCGCCGGGCTCGCGCTTGAGCTCGATCTTGATGCCGGCCTTGGCCGCGCTCTGCTGGAAGAGCTGCGAGGCGTCGACCGCGCCCGGGAAGGCGACGTCGGAGGTGCGCAGCAGCACGGTGCCGTCATGGCCCGACTTCTTGTAGTGGAACTTGGCCTTGTCGGGATCATATTTGCGCTGCTCGATCTCGGAAAACAGCGGATAGGACGAATTGATCGGGAAGTCGTTGCCGAGCGAGCCGTAGCCGCGCAGCACCTTGTTCAGCATCTCTTCGCGGTCGATCGCGAGCTTCAGCGCCATGCGCAGGTCGCTGTTGTCGAAGGGCGCGGTGTTGCAATGCATGATGAAGACGTAGTGGCCGGGGCCGGCATGGTTGCGGATGGTGACGCCCGGTACGCGCTTGATGAGGTCGACGATCTTCGGCTCGACGCGGTTGATCATGTTGACCTGGCCGCCCTGCAGGGCCGCCGTGCGCGCGGTCGCGTCGTTGATGACGATGATCTCGATCTGGTCGGCATGGCCCATCTTGTCGGCCTGCCAGTAATTGGCGAAGCGCTCGCCGCCATGGCGCACGCCGGGCTCGTTGGTAGTGACCTTGTAGGGTCCTGCCGAGATGCCGGCATCCGCCTTGTCCTTGCCGCCGTTGGGCTGGACGATGAGGTGGTAGTCGCTGAGGAGATAGGGAAGGTCGGCGTTGGCCTCCTTCAGCGTCAGGACGACTTCCTTGCCACTCGCCTTGATGCTGTCGATGCCTTTCATGTAGCCCAGTGCGCCGGACTTCGATTTTTCATCGGAATGGCGCTCGAGGGTTGCCGCCACATCCTCAGCGGTCACCGTCTTGCCGTTGTGGAATTCGACGCCGTCGCGGATTTTCAGCGTCCACACCTTGGCGTCGTCCGACGAGCCGATCTCTTCGGCGATGCGGTTCTCGAGTTTGCCTTCCGGGGACAGCTCGACGATCAGCTCGCCCCACATCTTGCCAAAGGCGAACGGCACTTGCGTCATGAACAAAGCCGGGTCCAGGCTGTTCGTGGATTCGCCGCCTACGAGGCCGGCCTTCAGCGTGCCGCCCTTGACCGGGCCTTCCGCGCGAGCCGCACTGGAAAGCAGCATATTGGCGAAGGGCGCTGTGACACCGAGTGCTGCGGCGCGGCCGAGGAAATCACGACGGCTCAGCTTGCCGGACGCAACGCGCCGGCTCAGATATTCGAGTTCGTTGGACATTTGAGTTCCTCACTCTGTTGGTTCGACCTTATGGTCGTTTTTTGCTTGTTGTTACCAAAGGGATATTGACCGGAAGGCAAAGCGGTAAGCAAGACGGAATGCGACATGCCGTGGCGTAAATCGTGCGTCGCAACTGGACCAGTCGCGTGGACGCTCAGAGCAGGTCGCGCGGGATCGTCTCTTCGAAATCGCGTTCGAAAACCAGCGTTTCGCCCTCATAGGCTTCGATTCTGGCGCTGACGACGAAGTTTTGCGCGTCGCTGCGCATTTCAGCCGATGTCTCGGTGCGCACCGACCATCCGTTTCGCGACAAGGTCTGCGTCCAGTGCGTCCGGCCCGAGGCAGACAGCGGGTCGTAGGGATGGATCGTCCAGCTCTCGCGGGCAATGCTGCCATTGGCCAGTCCATGCGCGAGATCGCGCACTTCGCCGAAATCATCCGTGATCGAGAGCGTGACGATGCCGGTCTTCTCATCGCGATCGACGTGACGCTCGGAATTCGCTGCACGAACTGTCGCGGTTGCCCAGGGTGTTGCGCCTTCGGGAGACTGGAATGAAGTCTCGTCGCTTTTTGCGAGCGGGCGCAGCGGCAGCCTCAGCGTCGCCGCTGAAAGGTCGAGCCGCACCGGCTCCGGCGACGGCCAGATCATCGGCCAGTAAGCATTGGAAACCGCGATGCGCAGGCGGTGTCCGGCCGGCACGCGGTAGGCGCACTGGTCGAGAATAACGCGCGCCGCAACCGTTTCGCCCGGCACCAGCGCTTGCGGCTGTTCGTGCGAAGCGCGATGCGTCAGGTTAAGCACGCCGTAGGAGATCAGTTCCGAGGCGCCGTCCGGGTGCACGTCGCACAGCCGCACCGCGATGTTCGCCTGCGGGCGATCGGACGACACCCGGATGAGAAGCTCCGGCGCGCCGACGATGTCGAGTGCCTCGGCAAGCACAGGCTGATCGAAGCAGACGGACAGCGCGTCGTCCGGGCGCTGGTCGCCCGGCAGTTCCGGGCCAAAGGTGAAGGGAAAATATTCGCCGCCGGCGAGCCCGCAGCTTTGCGGGGTCGCCACGATCGCCGGCCTGACGCCGTCAGCAATGAGTTCGATCGCCCCGACCTTGATGTTGGGAGACGGCCATTCCTGTTCGGCCACCCAACGGCCCGGCCGCTCCGGGTGCCAGCGCGCCGGCCGCACACTGTCCATGACATAGGCGCGGTAGTCCGGGTCGGCCTCGACGCCGGTGTCGACGCCCTTCAACCAGCTGTCCCACCAGCGCAACGCCTCCTGCAGGAAGCCGATGGCGGGTTTGGGTTCGGCATAATGCGGGTATTTGTGGATCCATGGCCCGACAATGCCCTTCACCGGCGCCTGGATGTTGGTGACCAGATGCGAAATCGTGTTGCGGTAGCCGTCATGCCAGCCGCCGATCGACAGCACGGCGGCTTTGACCGCGGAGAAATCCTCGCAGATCGAACCGCGTTTCCAATAGGCGTCGCGATGCTGATGGCTGAGCCAAAGCGGCAGAAGGAAAGACTGGTTCTCCAGCCGCGTCAGCCAGAGGTCGCGCCAGCGGTTGTCGCCCGCAATCAGCGGATCCGGCGGTCGCGACGAATAGGACAACATGGTCGAGGCCCAGCCGAAATTTTCCGTCAAAAGGCAGCCGCCCTTGTAGTGGATGTCATCGGCGTAGCGGTCGACGGTCGAGCACAGGCTGATCACCGCCTTCAGCGCCGGCGGCTGCTTGGCCGCCACCTGCAGGCAGTTGAAGCCACCCCAGGAAATGCCCATCATGCCGACACTGCCGTTGCACCAGGGCTGTGCTGCCGCCCAGGCAATCACATCGCAGGCGTCCTGCAATTCCTGCTCGGAATATTCGTCGTCCATCAGACCTTCGGAATCGCCATTGCCGCGCATGTCGACGCGGATCGAGGCGTAGCCGTGGCCGGCAAAATAGGGATGCGTCAGTTGATCGCGAAAGATGGTGCCGTCGCGCTTGCGATAGGGCAGGTGCTCAAGGATTGCCGGCACCGGATCCTCGCTCGCATCGTCCGGCATCCACACCCGCGCCGACAGCCGGCAACCATCCGGCATGACGATGCCCATATCGGGGAATTCGATGACCTTGCGGGGAAATTCGGTGATGGTTTTCATGCGATGCTCCAGGATGTCAGTGACGCATGAAGCGGGCATGTCATGAAGTCAAACGGGCGACGGCCGGTGTCGCCGCGACGACGCCACGATATGTAGCCCGATTGTTTTGCCCTGATGTTGCAGGATTATAATTAATGTATTACAATTATTAACTGAACCCAACGTGATGAGGATGGTTTCGCCTGAAAATCGTTTGGGATGAGCCAAAGCGCGTGACGAACCTGGACAGCCGGGGTCTCGATTTTGCCGAACTCGATATTGAGTTTTTTGCGACTTCAACCGTCCTTCCAGCCAAGGCCGACCGGTTCAAGGCGATTGGCGAATTCGGAGAGATCATCCTGGCCGTGATTTTCAGCCGCTTGGTTCGGAGGCGATTTCGGTGATCTCGATGCGCCGTGCCAGCCGAAAGGAAAGGTCAGTATATGAACAATCCTAAATCGCGTGTTCGACCGCTTACCGATGCGGAGGAAGTGGAAATTCAAAGACAAATTGTTGATGATCCCGACGATGCGGAGACGACAGACGAACAGTTGGCGCAAGCCAGGCCTTTCGCGGAAGTGTTTCCAGAACTTTTCGAGAGCATAAGGCGTGCTCGTGGCCGGCCAGCCGTGGAGAAGCCTAAGCAAGTCGTGTCCATCCGTCTGGATCAGGATGTCATCAGTAAATTCAAGGCGACCGGCAAGGGCTGGCAGGCCAGGATCAACGAGGTGCTGAAAAACGCGAAGGTAGGCTAGGCAATCCGCGTCAGTTCAGCGGAATGTCGTTTTCGGCCTTGCGCGCCTGATAAGCGCCGGACAGTTCGTCGTAGCGGGCGGAAATATTGCCGATCCTTGCCTCAAGCCGGCCGCGCTCGGCCTCGGGCAGCGCCCGCACCAGCCTGCGAATGGAAAAACTCTTCCAATAAGCGTTCTCGGCATTGTAGCCGCCGGGATCAAGAGTGAAGACCTCTTTCAGGATTTTCAGATCGTGCGGGATCGCAAAGCTGTCGCGTGAATCCTCGTGGCTGAAGAGGTAGTAGAAATTGTCGAAGCCGGTCCAGGTGATCGCCGACAGGCAGAGCGAGCAGGGCTCATGCGTGGCGATGAAGATGGCGTCCTTGGTGTCGACGCGCTCGGCTTTCGGCATTTCATAGAAACGCTTCAGGCAGTGCACCTCGCCATGCCAGAGCGGATTTTCCATCTCGTTGTTGGTTTCGGCCAGCACCAGCGAGCGGTCGCCCTTCCGCAGGATGGCGGCGCCGAACAGCTTGTTCCCATGGGCCACGCCCTCTGCCGTTTTCGGCACGATGTCGTGCTCGATGACATCGAGCAGGCGGTCGATCAGCGATATGTCGGTCATTTCTCAGGTCTCGTTGGGGAGATGGATTTCGTAGGGGTGCGAGAAATGGAACTCTTCGAGGTTGGAGCCGTCACCGCCGCGGTCGACGATGACGAAATCCTGCGCTTCGCCGAGCGGCGTCAGCACGCCGTGCCAGAGATTGCGCGGATAGTTGACGCCTTGCCCGGGTGCGGTGATGAAGGCGTGCGGCTCGCCCGGACCGTCCTTGCCGTCATGGCAGACGACGACCAGGAAAGGCCGCGATGACAGCGGGATGAACGCCTGGCTGCCTAAGGGATGGCGCTCGACCATGGTCAGCTTCAGCGGCAGGTCGTAAGGCGTGCCGCGCGCCATCGAGATCAGCACGCAGGCATTCGGTCCCGCGGCTTCAGCGGTGGCGAGATTGTGGTAGCGCTCGGTCTTGCCGCCATTGATCGGGTAGTGATTGCCGCCGCCCATGTCGATGACATCGCCGAAGCCGGCAAAGCTTTCGCGGGTCAGCGGCCGCGCTGTGATGCGGGTCACCGCGCGCGACCGCCAATGCCCGCCCCGCCGAGCTTGGCGTGCCGGTTGACGTCCTTGTAAAGGAGATAGCGGAATTTGCCTGGGCCGCCCGCGTAGCAGGCCTGCGGGCAGAAGGCGCGCAGCCACATGAAGTCGCCGGCCTCGACCTCGACCCAGTCCTGGTTGAGGCGGTAGACCGCCTTGCCTTCCAAGACATAGAGCCCGTGCTCCATGACATGCGTCTCGGCAAACGGGATGACGGCGCCGGGCTCGAGCGTGACGATGGTGACATGCATGTCGTGGCGCATGTCGGCCGGATCGACGAAACGGGTCGTCGCCCAGCGGCCCTCGGTGCCGGGCATCGGCGTCGGCGCCACTTGCTGGTCACTGCTGAACAGGGCTTCCGGCGCGCCGATGCCGTCGACGGCCTCATAGGCCTTCCTGATCCAGTGGAAGCGTACGGCGTCGCGACCTTCGTTGCGCACCGTCCAGCCGCTGGCCGGCGGCAGGAAGGCAAAACCGCCGGCTTGAAGCAAGTGCTTCTTGCCGGCCAGCGAAACGGTCAACTCGCCCTCGACCACGAACAGCACGCCCTCGGCGCCGGCGTCCGGCTCGGGCCGGTCGCTGCCGCCGCCAGGCAGGATCTCGACGATGTACTGCGAAAATGTCTCAGCAAAGCCCGACAGCGGCCTCGCGATGATCCAGGCCCTGGTCTCGTCCCAGAACGGCAGTGGGCTGGTGACGATGTCCTGCATCACCCCCTTGGGGATGACGGCATACGCTTCGGTGAAGACGGCGCGGCCGGTCAAAAGCTCATTTTGGCCGGGATGGCCGCCATGCGGCGCGTAATAGGTTTTCTGGTCAGTCTTGATCATATCCATTGGGTCCTGACCCCTCAGTCATTTCATTAGAGCGGGAGCATGTCTTTCAGGCGGAGCAGCGCAATGCGCTCGACCTGTTTGCAGGCGGTATCGAGTTCGATGCCGCGGCTGTTGCCGATGCGCGCCTCGAACTCGGCGAGGATCTCCTCCTTGGTCTTGCCCCGCACCGCGATGATGAAGGGAAAGCCGAAGGTGGTGACGTAAGCGGCGTTTAGCTTGGAAAACAGCTCGCGCTCCTTGTCGGTCAGCGCGTCGAGGCCGGCGGAGGCCTGCTCGCGTGTGGATTCCGCAGTGAGGCGTCTCGCTTCGGCCAGTTTGCCAGCGAGATCGGGATGGGCGTTGAGGACGCCGATCCGCTCGGTTTCGCTGGCGGCGCGGAAGACGCGGCAGAGCGCATTGTGCAGGCCGCCGGCGCTGTCATGCGCCGGCCCAAGCTCCAGCTCATAGGCACGTTCGGCGATCCAGGGCGAATGTTCGAACACGCCGCCGAAAGTGTCGACGAAGGTCTCGAACGCCATCTTCGACGGCTTGAGCGCCGCCGGCTGGTAGGGGTGGTTCTCCTGCCAGTGCCTGGCGATATCGATGCGCCGTGCCAGCCAGACCTTGTCGTGCGATCTGACATAGTCGACGAAGCGCTTCAGCGCCGCCACCCGCCCGGGACGTGCGACGAGGCGGCAATGCAGGCCGATATTCATCATCCGCGGCCGGCCCGCTTTGCCCTCGGCATAGAGCGTGTCGAAACTGTCCTTCAAATAGGCGAAGAACTGGTCGCCGGAATTGAATCCCTGCGGCGTGGCGAAACGCATGTCGTTGGCATCGAGCGTGTAGGGGATGACGAGTTGCGCGCCGCCGCTGTGCTCGAACCAGTAGGGCAGTTCGTCGTCATAAGTGTCCGACACATAGTCGAAGCCGCCCTCTTCGGCCACCAACCGCACCGTATTGACCGAGGTGCGGCCGGTGTACCAGCCGGTCGGCCGTTGGCCCGTCACCTCGTAGTGCAGCTTGATCGCCGCTTCGAGGTCGCGGCGCTCGTCCTCGGCGCTGTGGTCGCGGTAGTCGATCCATTTCAGCCCGTGCGAGGCCATTTCCCAGCCGGCCTCCTGCATCGCCGCCACCTGGTCGGGCGACCGGGCTAATGCTGAGGCGACCCCGTAGCAGGTCACCGGCACTTGCGCCTCGCTGAACAGGCGCAGCAGCCGCCAGAAGCCTGCCCGCGCGCCATATTCGTAGATCGATTCCATGTTCCAGTGGCGCTGGCCGACCCAGGGCGCGGCGCCGACGATTTCCGACAGAAAGGCTTCCGAGGCCTTGTCGCCGTGCAGCACGCAGTTCTCGCCGCCTTCCTCGTAGTTGACGACGAATTGGACGGCCACATGCGCACCGCCCGGCCATTTCGGATCCGGCGGATTGGCTCCGTAGCCGCGCATGTCTCTAGAGTAACGCATTGCCCCTCCCCGCCGGACGCTGCCGGAAGTTGTGATCAGGATAGTCGAAAGGGTTGCTCGCGCATTCCCCCGAAATTTTTGAAAGTGTTTTTGTGCCACTCCGCTCGACCGGGACTTATGCATCGCCTTTAATTGGCGCACAATTCACTGCTTTGTTCGGCTGTATCGGAAATGGGAGGCGCCAGTGGCAGAAACGTCGAGAGCCGATGGCGGACGTCTGACGACGCATGTGCTCGACACCGCGACCGGCAAGCCGGCGGCGGGCCTGTCGATCGCGCTTTATCATCTTGAGAGCGACGCGCGGATACATTTGAAGACCATCGTCACAAATGCCGACGGCCGCTGCGATGCGCCGCTGCTGGCAGGAGCGGAATTCCGCCTCGGCGAATACGAACTGGTGTTCGCCGCCGGTGACTATCTACGCGGCCAGGGCACCAAACTGCCGGAACCGGCCTTCCTCGACAGTGTGCCGATCCGCTTCGGCATGGCGGAATCCGTGCATTATCACGTGCCGTTGCTTATCTCTCCTTATGGCTACTCGACCTACAGGGGGAGCTGACGCATGGCCAAGATCACAATACGCAACGAGATCCGCTTCATCCTCAATGGCAGGGATGTCGCGCTGTCGTCGGTGGCGCCCGACGCGACCTTGCTCGACTGGCTGCGGCTCGACCGCTCGCTGCGCGGCACCAAGGAAGGCTGCGCCGAGGGCGATTGCGGCGCCTGCACGGTCCTGGTCGGAAAATTGTCCGCCGGCAAGCTGGTTTATGAAAGCGTCAACGCCTGCATCCGTTTCCTCGGTTCGCTCGACGGCACCCATGTCGTCACCGTCGAGCATCTGCGCGGCGCGCCTGGCCAATTGCATCCGGTGCAGCAGGCGATGGTCGATTTCCACGCTTCGCAATGCGGCTTCTGCACGCCGGGCTTCGTCATGTCGCTCTACGGCTTGTGGATGAAGTCGCCGGACCCGTCGAATGCGGCGATCGAGAAGGCCTTGCAAGGCAATCTTTGCCGCTGCACCGGCTATGAGGCAATCATGCGCGCCGCGCGTGCCATCTCCAGCTACGGCAAGGCGGCGAAGGATCCGCTGGCGGCCGAGCGCAAGGCGATCACCGCCAGGCTCGAGACTATGCATGACGGTGCCCGCGTCGAAATCGGCGCCGGCAAGCTGAGGTTGGTCGTCCCGGCCAACGCCGATGATTTCGCCGCTGTACTGGATAAGGAACCCGACGCCACTGTTGTCGCCGGCTCGACCGACGTCGGCCTGTGGGTCACCAAGCACATGCGCGACATCTCACCGGTAGTCTTCATCGGCAATCTCGAGGGGCTGTGCGCGATCTCCGAAGACAATGACGTCATCACCATCGGAGCCGGCGTTACCTACACCGACGCCTTCGCGACACTGGCCAAGCGCATCCCCGCGCTCGGGCCATTGTTCGACCGCATCGGCGGCGAACAGGTACGAAACATGGGCACCATCGGCGGCAACATCGCCAATGGCTCGCCGATCGGCGACACGCCGCCGCCCCTGATCGCGCTTGGTGCGCAACTGACGCTGCGCCGCGCCAAGAAGCGGCGCACCATCGCGCTCGAGGATTTCTTCATCGCCTATGGCAAGCAGGACCGGCAGCCAGGCGAATTCGTCGAGGCCGTGCACGTTCCCGTGCCGGCCAAGGGCACGAAGTTTGCCGTCTACAAGATCACCAAGCGCCGCGACGAGGACATCACCGCAGCCCTTGGCGCCTTTTTCCTCGACTTGGCCAAGGACGGAACCGTGGCCGATATATGCATCGCCTATGGCGGCATGGCGGCCACCCCGAAGCGGGCTTTCGGTGTCGAAAAAGCGCTGCTCGGCAAGCCGTGGACGGAGACAACGGTGGAAGCGGCCATGGCTGAATATGCCGGCGATTTCACCCCGCTGACCGATATGCGGGCATCGGCCGAATACCGGGCGCTGGCGGCCAGGAACCTGCTGCTGCGCTTTTTTGCCGAAACCAGCGGCAGCAAGGCGCCGTTCCAGGTGTCACGCAACGAGGCGGCCTGATGAACAAGCACGCCTCTCCAGATCTCAAGGCGCAGAAGATTTCCGGTGGCGTCGCCGCCGACCAGCGCCACGATTCCGCGCACAAGCATGTCAGCGGCAGCGCGGTCTATATCGACGATATGCCGGAACCGGCGGGCATGCTGCATGGCTGCCTCGGCCTGTCCACGGCGACGCATGCGACGATCAGCAAAATGGATCTGTCGGCGGTGCGCGCGGCGCTGGGCGTCGTCGATGTGCTGACGGCCAAGGACGTTCCGGGCGAAAATGACATTTCGCCGACCGGTCGACACGACGAGCCGGTGCTGGCCGACGACAAGGTGCAGTTTTATGGTCAGCCGATCTTCTGCGTCATTGCCAAGACGCGCGAACAGGCGCGCCGCGCCACCCGGCTGGCCAAGATAGAATACAGTCCATTGCCTTTCGTCACCGACATTGGCGACCTCGACCCCCGCAAGGACAAGCTGGTCACGCCGCCACTGACCTTGAAGCGCGGCGATGCCGCCGCCGCGATCAAGGCGGCGCCGCGCCGGCTGAAGGGCAAGATGCGCATTGGCGGCCAGGAGCATTTCTATCTGGAAGGCCATATCGCCGTGGCCATTCCCGGCGAGGACCAGGACGTCACCATCTATTCCTCGACCCAGCATCCGAGCGAAGTGCAGCATATGGTCAGCCATGCGCTGGGCGTGCCGAGCAACGCCATCACAGTGGAAATCCGCCGCATGGGTGGCGGCTTCGGCGGGAAGGAGACGCAAGGCAACCAGTTTGCGGCATTGGCTGCGATCGCCGCCAAGAAACACCATCGCGCGGTAAAAATCCGGCCCGACCGCGACGACGACATGATCGCCACCGGCAAGCGCCATGATTTCCTTGTCGACTACGAC
Organism: Mesorhizobium sp. P160219; assembly: GCF_057786095.1. NCBI lineage: Bacteria > Pseudomonadati > Pseudomonadota > Alphaproteobacteria > Hyphomicrobiales > Phyllobacteriaceae > Mesorhizobium > Mesorhizobium sp. P160219. Next base: position 1,232,233 of record NZ_JBYNWG010000001.1, on the reverse strand, counting down.
GTTGGCTTCGACGACGACGGCAACATTTTAGGCGTCGATTTCATGTTTGCGGCGCGTTGCGGCTTTTCCTCGGACCTGTCCGGACCGGTCACCGACCGCGCGCTGTTCCATTGCGACAACACCTATTTCTGGCCGGCGGTGCATGCGCAATCGGCGCCGCTTTACACCAACACCGTGTCGAACACGGCGTTTCGCGGCTTCGGCGGCCCGCAGGGCATGGTCGGCGCCGAACGGGTCATCGACGAGGTTGCCTTTGCCGTCGGCAAGGACCCGCTCGAAATCCGCAAGCAGAATTTTTATGGCACCAGTGGTGATAAAGACGGGGGCCGCAACGTCACCCCTTATCACCAGACGGTCGAGGACAACATCATCCACCGCATCGTCGCCGAGCTGGAGGCGAGCGCCGACTATGCGGGGCGCCGCCGCATCATCCAGGCCTTCAACGCCAACAGCCGCTTCATCAAGCGCGGCCTGGCGCTGACGCCGGTCAAATTCGGCATCTCTTTCACAGCCACCCACTACAACCAGGCCGGCGCGCTGGTGCATGTCTACACAGACGGTTCGGTGCATCTGAATCACGGCGGCACCGAGATGGGGCAAGGCCTCTACGTCAAGGTGGCGCAGGTGGTGGCGGAAGAGTTCCAGATCGACCTCGACCAGGTCAAGATCACCGCGACGACCACCGGCAAGGTGCCCAACACTTCGGCCACCGCGGCGTCGTCCGGCACCGACCTCAACGGCATGGCGGCGCAGAACGGCGCCCGCCAGATCAAGGAACGGCTGACCGACTTCGCCGCCGAAAAATACCAGGTGCCGCGCGAGCAGGTGCTTTTCCTGCCGAACCGGGTGCGCATCGGCAACCAGGAGATCGCCTTCACCGACCTTGTCAAGCAGGCCTATATGGCCCGCATCCAACTGTCGGCGGCGGGTTTTTACAAGACGCCGAAAATCCACTGGAACCGTGACAAGGGCGAGGGCCGTCCGTTCTATTATTTCGCCTATGGCGCCTCGTGCTCGGAAGTCTCGGTCGACACGCTGACCGGCGAATATGTCGTCGAGCGCACCGACATATTGCATGAAACCGGCCGCTCGCTGAACCGCGCCATCGATCTCGGCCAGATCGAGGGCGGCTTCATCCAGGGTATGGGCTGGCTGACGACGGAGGAACTGTGGTGGGACGACAAGGGCCGGCTGCGCACGCACGCGCCGTCGACCTATAAGATCCCGCTCGCGTCCGACCGGCCGAAGATATTCAACGTCACGCTGGCCGACTGGCCGGAGGCCAACGAGCCGACGGTGCACCGTTCCAAGGCGGTCGGCGAACCGCCCTTCCCGCTCGGCATGTCTGTGCTGCATGCGCTGTCGGACGCGGTGGCAAGTGTGGCCGATCATAAGGTCTGTCCGCGTCTCGACGCTCCTGCAACACCAGAACGGGTGCTGATGGCGATCGAACGGCTGAAGGGTGAAGCCAAGAATAGCGCCTGACTCTGACCTGGATTCTGGCAAAACGTGCAATTCAGACTGAAAAACCCTATATTTCCCGTACGGGAATGCGAAATATGAAGTCGAAAGTGCAAAGCCTCAGAGCTTTTCTCGCCAGCGCCGACCGGTTTGCCTTGGTCGAAGTGGCCAGTACCAAGGGCTCGACCCCCCGCGAGAAGGGCGCCTTCATGCTCGTCTCGCAGGCGGCGACTTTTGGCACGATCGGCGGCGGTCAGCTCGAGTACATCGCGATCGACAAGGCGAGGCAGATGGTGGGGTCTTCACCCTCCCCCTTGTGGGGAGGGTCGGCCGGCGAAGCCGGCCGGGGTGGGGGTGCGGACGATCGTGCCAAGCCACCCCGTTTCGCTGACGCCGCCACACGGCGTCCGCTCACCGACCCTCCCCACAAGGGGGAGGGTAAAGAAGCCCGCATCGGCTTCGACGAAGTCTGCGCCACGCTTGACGTGCCGCTAGGCCCCGAGATCGGCCAGTGCTGCGGCGGGCGCGTCGAAGTCTTGATCCGTGTCGTCGATGCCGCGCTTACTGCCGAGCTGATCGCGGCCGCAGAAGCCGAGGAAGCCCACCTGCCGCATGTCTATATCTTCGGCGGCGGCCATGTCGGCCGGGCGCTGGCCTCGACTGTTGCACTTCTTCCCGTGCGTGGTGTCGTCATCGAGACGCGGGCCGAAGCGCTGGAAGGCATGCCGGAAACCGTCGAGACGCGGCTGACGCCGATGCCCGAGGCCGAGGTGCGAAACGCCCCCGCCGGCACCGCCTTCGCCATCCTCACCCACGACCATGCGCTGGATTTCCTCATCGTCGCCGAAGCGCTGAAGCGCGACGACGCGGCCTATGTCGGCATGATCGGCTCGAAAACCAAGAGAGCGACGTTCAGGAACTGGTTCCTGAAATCGGCTGAGGGCACGGAGGCTGAGTTCGCCCGCCTCGTCTCGCCGATCGGCGGCGATGCGGTCAAGGACAAGCGCCCACCGGTCATAGCTGCGCTGGCCGCGGCCGAGATCATGACGGCGCTGGTCGCGCACGGCGCGGCACCGGCGGTAAGCCAGCAGGCGCGGCAAGGCCAAGAGGTAGCCGGCTAATCTTTTTTATCCGACCGCTTCAGGCCAAGATGATCTCGCAAGGTGCTGCCTTCGTATTCCCGACGGAACAGTCCGCGTCGCTGCAGTTCCGGCACCACCAGCGTGGCAAAGGCATCGAGCTCGCCGGGGAAGTATGACGGCATGACGTTGAAGCCGTCCGCGCCGCCGCCCTCGAACCGCGCCTGCAATTCGTCAGCGATCCGCGCCGGCGTGCCGACGATACGCCAATGGCCACGTGCGCCGGCGAAATGGCGCGCAAGCTGGCGGATCGACAGGCCGTCGCGGCGCGATTGTTCGATGACCAGCGCCTGGCGGCTTTTCATGCCCTCGGTCTCCGGCAGCTCGGGCATCGGTCCGTCGATCGGATAGCTCCCGAGATCGGAGATGCTGAGATAGCTGGACAGCAGCGCCACGCCGACATCGTCAGGGATCAGCGCCTGCAATTCCTCCTGTTTCTCCCGCGCTTCGGCCTCGGTTTCCGCCACCACCGGGGAGACGCCGGGCATGATCTTGATGTCGTCGGGTTCCCGCCCATAGGCAGCCATACGGCCCTTGAGGTTGTCGTAAAAGCCCTTGGCTTCCTCGAGGGTCTGCGCCGCCGTGAACACGACGTCGGCGGTGCGGGCGGCAAGGTCGCGGCCGACATCCGAGGCGCCGGCCTGCACCATCACCGGCGCGCCCTGCGGCGAGCGCGGCAGGTCGAGCGGGTCGCGCACCGAAAAGCTCTGGCCGTTGTGACCGTGAAAGCCACTGCCTTGCCAAAGTCCTGATACCACCTCGGCGAATTCGCGCGCCCGCTCGTAGCGGTCGGCATGCGGTTTCAGGCCCGTCGCGCCGAAATTGGCGGCTTCGATGGGGCTGGCCGACGTCACCAGGTTCCAGCCAGCCCGGCCACCACTCAGATGATCGAGCGACAGAAAGGTGCGCGCCAGGCCGTAGGGCTCGTTGTAGCTGGTCGACGCCGTCGAAACGAGGCCGATGCGGCTGGTCTGCACGGCGAGCGCGGACAGCAGGCTGATCGGCTCGAAGCCGATCGAGCGTGAGGTCTGCCTGGCGATGCCGACATTGGCTTCGCGCAGACCGGCGGCGTCCTCGCAGAACACCATGTCGAACTTCGCCGCTTCCGCCGTGCGCGCCAGCTGGATGTAATGATCGATGTCGATGCCTGCAGTAACATGCGCCTTGGGGTGACGCCAGGCGGCGATGTGGTGGCCCGTCGCCCACAGGAAGGCGCCAAGCTTCATCTGGCGGGTCATTGCGCTCCTCCGGCAAGTCTGAGATGAGAGCGCAAGGTGGTGCCGGGATAATCCGGGTGGACGAGGCCGCGGCGCTGCAATTCCGGCAGCACGCGGCCGATGAAACCGTCAATCGCCGCAGGCGGTATTGCGATGTTGAACCCGTCGCAGCTTTGCGAGCTGAACCATGTTTCGAGCGCGTTGGCAGCGACATCTGCGCCAACGTTCAGCAGCAGCTTGACCGCACCCGGATCGCGTCCGCAGGCCACAACGCGGCGCTTGAGATCGTCATGGCGCGCCTTGGGGTCCTTTGTGGGTCTGTCCAGCAGGACGACATCGGCAGTGCGGGCGGCCATATCCAGGTCGGCCTCGGACAGGCCGGACAGCACCAGCACCGGCGTATCCTGCGGCGAGCGCGCGACGTTCAGCGGCCCGCGCACGGAGAAAAATTCGCCCTTGTGGTCGAGCAGGTGCATTTTTTCGGGATCGTGGAAGCGGCCGCCGATCTTGTCGAACAGCAGCGCGTCGGCATCCCAGCCCTGCCACAGGCGCTGAACGATGCCGATGTATTCCTGCGTGCGGCGGCGGAACACATCGTCGGAAAATCCATCCGGCCGGCTGAAATTGGCGGCTTCCCGTGGCGCCTGCGCCATGGTCGCGTGCCAGCCGGCGCGGCCATGGCTGATGATGTCGAGCGAAGCAAAACGGCGCGCCAGATTGTACGGCTGGTGAGCGACCGTCGAGGCTGCAGCGACAAGGCCGATCCGACTTGTCACCGTCGCCAGCGCCGCCAGCAAGGTCGTCGCTTCGAAGGCTACCAGTTGGTTTTGTGTGTCTTCGGAACCCGTCGCGGTATCGGCAAGCAGCACCATGTCCAGCCCGGCGGCTTCGGCCTTCTGCGCAAAGCTGGAAAGGCGATTGAATTCCGGCACATTCTGCGGCGAAGTGTCGAGGATCGGTGAAACGGCAAGATGCATCATGGTGCCGTTGGGCATCGGTCTTCCCTGGCAACAGATATTTCGCGAAAATTATCATCGCCGTCAGCGCGTAAATCAACCCGATCCGTGATGCCAGTAGGCCATCATTTCCCAGCCAGAACGCCATCGATAGGCCGCAGGGTAAGCGCGGCCACTGCTTCCTTTGAGCCGACAGCCGAGGCCTGAAAGGAATTATTCAAGCCACGATCGCAACTGCAAGAAATTTATGCTTGATTTGCTAATTTAGAAATGAGCAATATAAGTTATCATTGGTAGGGGGTAGGAAATGACACCAAAGAATGTGACCCAGGCTTTTTCCTGCTTGACTTTCTCTTTTTTTGTTACGGCATGTGTCGCGATTGTATCGCCATATGACATCACGTTTGATCAGACGCTGAACAAACTATCACAGGACACTTCAACATTTTTGGCTGCCGCTTCAGCCGGGGGTAGTGAGCGAGGCTATTCTTCGAAGGAAACAGTGGCCTACTACGCGTCGACCTACAATGTGCTGGATCGGCTGGAGCAGAGGGCCAGATTGACGAGAGCGATGGTCGCGTGCCCCACAGATGCCACTCTGCGTGACTTTGCGGCGGTGGCGACAAGTCGTACGCAACTGCCCCCCGACTATCTGAGCTTCGATTGCCGTGAGTTCCAACTCTACGCGGTTCAATTCTATGTCGACCAACTGCACTACGCCCATGAGAATGACGGCGTCTTGAACAAGTCGGAAGTGAACGCTCTCGGCGGCACCCTGCAAGCCTCCATTATGGGCGCGATCCAGACCTTTCTCGTGAATAAACCCGAGAAAGCATGATTTAAGGAGGAGACAAAATGGCCGATCTAGCGAAGCAAATATTGGCGCAAGCTGCCGCCACCGGCGGTGAGACGTGGGGCAAAATCCAGAAGTCGGCGCCTCTGTACGTTAAATCCTATGCGCAATCACTGGTCGACATCGCTGCAGGCGTCGTTGCCGGCGAGATTACAAAAAAAGACGCGAAAATGTACGTGCAGAATGCCCACCTGTTACTGGTTATGGGCATCGCAAACACGTCCCACATCATTCTTGCCCAGGTTCAGAAGTTCATCGACGGCGTGATCGCGACTCTTAAAAGCGCTATTAATGCGGCGCTGCCGATAGCGATCCTGTAATTCTACCGGCCGGCCAGCAAATCCTTGATCAGCCGCTGGCAACGCTCGGCCATGAAGTCGAGCAACAGCCGCACCTTCGGGTCCTGCAGCTTCTTGTGCGGATAGACGGCGGCGAACTGCACCGGCGTTGGCGGCGTGCTGGCCAGGATGACCTGCAGCCGCCGGTCGCGGATGAAGGGTTCGACCTCGAAGCGCGGCTTGTTGATGATGCCGCGGCCCGACAGCGCCCAGCCGGTCAGCACATCGCCATCGTCGGTGTCGTAGGGGCCGTGCACCTCGAATTTCTGCGGGCCGGACGGCGTCTGCAGCGTCCAGACATATTCGCGCGCCCCGGAATAGCGCAGCATCAGGCAGTCGTGCTTCTTGCCGATCAGCTCCTGTGGCTCCACCGGCTCGCCGCGCGCTTCGAGATATTTCGGTGCCGCCACCAGCACGCGTTCACATTCCATGATGCCGCGCATCCGCAGGCTGGAATCCTCGATGATGCCGAGCTTGAAGGCGACGTCGATGCCTTCCTTCATGATGTCGATATTGTGGTCGGAGAGCCTCAGCCGCACCTCGATATCGGGGTATTTGTCGTGGAAATCCGGAATGCCCGACGCCACCAGCCGCCGTCCGAGGCCGAGCGGTGCGGTCACCTTGATGGTGCCGCGCGGTTGGCCGGAAAGAGCCGAGACCGCGGCTTCCGCCTCGGTGATCGCCTCCAGCACCTGCTTGGCGCCGGAGTAGAACACCGTGCCATGCTCCGTCGGCATCAATTGCCGTGTGGTGCGGTTGAACAGCCGCACGCCGAGGTGTTTTTCCAGCTCCTTGATGCGGTTGGAGGCGACCGCCGGCGAAATGCGCATGTCGCGGCCTGCCGCCGAGAGATTACCAAGCTCGACGACGCGGACGAAGACGGCGATGTTGTCGAGATAGGCCATTCGTGGCTCTTTATGTGGCGGCGTACGTGGTCAGCCTAGTATTTTCCATTTTTTTTTGAAAGTCATCGTACACCTCGCCTCTTTTCGTTTGCGCCCGACACCGTAAAGTCAGCCGATCGGCAGGGACGATTTCAAATGATGGATTTCGCGATTTTCTGGGACTGGCTGAGTTTCGCCGTGCGCTGGCTGCACGTCGTCACCGGCATCGCCTGGATCGGCTCGTCCTTCTATTTCGTCGCGCTCGACCTTGGGCTGCGCCAGCGCCCCGGCATGCCGGCCGGCGCATTCGGCGAGGAATGGCAGGTGCATGGCGGCGGCTTCTACCACGTCCAGAAATATCTGGTGGCGCCGGCCGAAATGCCGGAACACCTGACCTGGTTCAAGTGGGAATCCTACGCCACATGGTTGTCCGGCTTCGCCATGCTGTGCGTGGTCTACTATGCCGGCGCCGATTTGTTCCTGATCGACCCCAATGTTCTGTCCATGTCGGTTCCCGTGGGCATCCTGCTGTCGATGGCGACGATCGGCGTCGGCTGGGTTGTCTACGATCTGCTCTGCCGGTCGCCGCTCGGCAAAAGTGACACCGGACTGATGCTGGTGCTCTATGGCGTGCTGGTGTTCATCGCCTGGGGGCTGACGCATCTGTTCACCGGCCGCGCCGCTTTCCTGCATCTGGGCGCCATCACCGCCACGATCATGTCGGCCAACGTCTTCATGGTGATTATTCCAAACCAGAAGATCGTCGTCGCCGACCTGATTGCCGGCCGCAAGCCCGACCCGAAATACGGCAAGATCGCCAAGCAGCGCTCGCTGCACAACAATTACCTGACGCTGCCCGTGCTGTTCCTGATGCTGTCGAACCACTATCCGCTGGCGTTTGCGACGGAGTTCAACTGGGTCATCGCCTCGCTGGTGTTCATCATCGGCGTCTTGATCCGGCACTATTTCAATACCGTGCATAAGCGTGCCGGCAACCCGCACTGGACCTGGATGGCGGCTGCGGTGCTGTTCGTCATCATCATGTGGCTGTCGACAGCGCCGAAAATACTGACCGGCGAGCTCAAGGCATCCGCCGCGGCTGAAGTCTATATCGCCTCGTCGCATTTCCCGGCGGTGCGCGACACCGTGCTTGGCCGCTGCTCGATGTGCCATACGGCCGAGCCGGTCTATGAAGGCATCTACCATGCGCCGAAGGGCGTGATGCTCGACACCGACGCCGGCATTGCCGAGCATGCGCGTGAAATCTATTTGCAGGCCGGGCGCAGCCACGCCATGCCGCCCGCCAACGTCACCCAGATCAGCGACAAGGAACGGGCGCTGCTGGTCGCCTGGTTCGAAGGCGCAGGGAAATAGGGATGACCTCCACACTTCTGCGCGGCCGCACGCTAAGCTTCTTGCGCTGGCCCGAAGCCATCGACGACCATGCCGCCTGGCGCTATGAGGAGGATGGCGGCCTGCTGATCCGTGACGGCCGGATCGTTGCCGCAGGCAGCTACACGGAAGTCGAAAAGCAAGCGGGCGACGGTGCGAAAAGGATCGATCATCGGCCGCATCTGCTGCTGCCCGGCTTCATCGATGCGCATGCGCATTTCCCGCAGATGCAGGTCATTGCCTCCTACGGCGCCGAACTGCTCGACTGGCTGAACACCTACACCTTTCCCGAAGAGACCAAATTCGCCAACGCCCAGCATGGCCGCCGCATCGCCCGGCTGTTCCTGGACGAGATGGTGCGCCACGGCACGACGACGGTCGCCGCCTACTGCTCGGTGCACAAGGCGTCTGCCGAAGCGTTCTTTGCCGAATTGCATGCGCGCGGCATGCTCAACATTGCCGGCAAGGTGATGATGGATCGAAACGCGCCGGCAGGCGTGCTCGACACGCCGCAATCCGGCTATGACGATACGAAGGCACTGATTGCGGAATGGCACGGCAAGGGCCGCCAGCTTTATGCGATCACGCCGCGCTTCGCCATCACCTCTTCGCCCGAACAGTTGGAGATGTCGGGCGCGCTCTGCCGCGAGCATCCCGATCTGCATATGCAGACGCATCTGTCGGAAAACCACGCCGAAATCGCCTTCACGCAAAAACTCTATCCGCAGGCGCGCGACTACACCGATGTCTACGAGCAGTATGGCCTGCTGGGGCCAAAGAGCCTGTTCGGCCACTGCATCCATCTCTCGGAACGAGAGGCCGATGCGCTGTCGGACTCAGGCTCGGTGGCGGTGTTCTGCCCGACCTCGAACCTGTTCCTCGGCTCCGGCCTGTTCGATTACCAGCGCTTTCGGCGCCGCGACAAGCCGCTGCGCATCGCCGCGGCCAGCGATGTCGGCGGCGGCACCAACTATTCGATGCTGCGCACCATGGACGAGGGCTACAAGGTGATCGCGCTGACTGGCGAAAAGCTGAACCCGTTCCAGTCCTTCTGGCAATTAACACGTGGCAATGCCGAGGCGCTGTCTATGGCGGACAAGGTCGGCACGCTGGATGAAGGCACCGATGCCGACATCACCGTGCTCGACGCCCGCGCCACGCCGGCGATGCGGCTGAGGATGGCGACTGTGGAGACGCTGGCGGAGGAGCTGTTCCTGCTGCAGACGCTGGGCGACGACCGTGCCGTGCGCGAGGTCTATGTCGCGGGGCGGCCGGCCAAGAGTGATATGATCGCGGGTTAGGACTTATCATCCGCGCGGGACAAGATGATGATTGCGCCTGGTTGCCAAGAGGTTCCCCCACTCCGTCGCCGCTTCGCGGCGCCAACTCTCCCCCCTCCGGAGGGAGAGGAAGGGAGCCTTTGCTTCGGAGGACGGGCGCCGGTTCGGACAGCTTTGCGCCCTTCCTCTACCCCGTCGATCGGGGGAGAGGTGTCGAGAGAAGCTCGACGGAGTGGGGGGCGACCCTGGCGGGGCAAGACCACCACCGCGACGAGACCTTGACCGGGCGGAGCTTGTCGTACACACGATTTGTGACGATTTCGGAGAACAAAATGGCCGCTGCCGACGACATCGCTCTGATCCAGAAGCAGGAAGAGACACTGGTCTTCCCGGCCTTCGACGAGGCCGTCGCGTTCAAGATCGGCGCGGCGATCCGAGAGCGGGCGCTGGCCGAAAAGCTGCCCATCATTGTCGATATCAGGCTGTGGGATCGGCCGCTGTTCTATGCCGCGCTGCCGGGTTCGAACGCCTCCAACCCCGACTGGGCGCGACGCAAGATCAATGTGGTCAAGCGCTACCTCAGGAGCACCTATCGCCTGGTGCTGGAGCAGCAGCGACCGGACCGCACCTTCAAGGTCGGCGAGGGGCTGGATATTGCTGATTACGTACTGGCCGGCGGCGGGTTTCCGGTGACTGTAAAGGGGGCTGGCGTGATCGGCGTCATCGCCGTCTCCGGCCTGCCGGAACGCCAGGACCACGGCGTCGTCGTCGATGCACTGTGCGATCATCTCGGCCTCGATCGGACACAATTGGCGCTGCCGCCGGAAGATAAATCGTGACGCTACCGCTGCCCCTCATCCGCCTGCCGGCACCTTCTCCCCCTATAGTGACGGGGAGAAGGGACAAGCCCGCTCTCCCCGTCTTTCACGGGGAAAGGATAAGGGAGAGGGGCAGCGCCAACGTTTGCTCAGTTTGAAAACCGCCAGTTACGGCCAAGGATAACCGTGCTCGACCCAAAATCCTTTCTCATCTCGATCTTCAATGCCGCTGTTGCCGCTGCCGATCCTGAACGGACCATCCGGAATCATCTGCCGGCGAGGCCCAGTGGCCGCACCATCGTCATCGGCGCCGGCAAGGGATCGGCGCAGATGGCGGCGGCATTCGAGAAGGTGTGGGACGGGCCGATCGAAGGGCTGGTCGTCACCCGCTACGGCTATGGCACCAGATGCGAGCGCATCGAAATCATCGAGGCGGCACATCCGGTACCGGACGCTGCCGGTCTTGAGGCGTCGCGGCGCCTGCTCGAAAAGGTGCAAGGGCTGACTGCGGACGACCTGGTAGTGGCGCTGATATCGGGAGGAGGATCGGCGCTGCTGCCGTCGCCTGCCCCCGGCCTGACGCTCGCCGACGAAATCGCCGTCAACGAGGCGCTGCTTGCCTCCGGCGCGCCGATTGCGGCGATGAACACAATCCGCAAGCATCTCTCGACCATCAAGGGCGGCCGGCTGGCAGCTGCCGCCTGGCCGGCCAAACTGGTATCACTGGTTGTCTCTGATATTCCCGGAGACAACCCGGCGCTGGTGGCCTCCGGCCCGACCGTGCCCGACTCCGGCAACCGCGCCGATGCGCTGGCCTCGATAGCGGCCTACGGCATGAAACTGCCCGACGCCGTCATGGCGCACATCAACTCGCCAGAGGCCGATGCGCCAGATCCGGATGACCAGCGCTTTTCACGCAATGAAGTGCACCTGATCGCCTCGGCTGGCGTGTCGCTGGAAGCGGCAGCCGCTGAGGCAAAACGGCAGGGCATCGAAGCCGTCATCCTCTCCGATTCCATCGAGGGCGAGGCGCGCGAGGTCGGTGGCGTGCATGCAGCCATTGCGCGCGAAGTGGCGACGCGCAACCGGCCGTTCAAAAAGCCGGTGCTGATCCTGTCCGGCGGCGAGACGACCGTGACCTTGCGGGCCCCTGTTGACGGAAAAAGGGGCAAGGGCGGCCGCAACTCCGAATTCCTGCTCGCCTTTGCCATCGGCATCAGCGGCGCGGAAGGTATTCATGCACTGGCCGCCGATACCGACGGCATCGATGGCTCGGAAGACAATGCCGGCGCCTTTGCCGATGGCTCGACCGTCTCGCGCATGCGTGCCGCCGGCGTCGGCGCCAAGGCGATGCTGGCCGGCAACAATGCCTGGACGGCGTTCAACGCGATCGGCGATCTGTTCGTGCCGGGGCCGACGGGTACGAATGTGAATGATCTGAGGGCAATCCTGATCAGTTAATTCGGCCGTGGCGGCCGAAGTTTCCAACGTTGGATTCACGACCGTGAAGCCACTCAGCTTCGTCATCCCTGGGCGAAGCAGGAGCGAAGCTCCTTGTTCGCCCGCGGATGACGATGTCGCTGAGGCTTTCGCTCATCTCACGACCCCATCAGCCGCTTCACCTCTTTCATATCCTTTAGGAACCGCTCGCGCTCAGCCTCCTTGTCCGTCGGCTCGTGAATGCGCAGGATAAAGGACGGGTGGATGGTGATGAACACGCGCAAGCCATCCTCGCGTTCGATCAACTGGCCGCGCATTTTCGTCACGGCAATGGCCTTGCCCAGCAGCGACAACGCCGCCGTTGCCCCAAGCGCCACGGCGAGGTCCGGCTTGATCAGCTCAAGCTCCCGGCCGATCCACCAGCGGCAGGCCTGGACTTCGCCGGTATTTGGCTTCGAGTGGATGCGGCGCTTGCCGCGCGGCTCGAACTTGAAGTGCTTGACGGCGTTGGTGACGTAGACTTTTTGCCGGTCGACGCCTGCGTCATCGAGAATTGCATCGAACACTTTGCCCGCTGGCCCGATAAAAGGTTTGCCGGCGAGATCTTCCTGATCGCCAGGTTGTTCGCCGACGAAGACCACTTTGGCGTCATCCGGCCCCTCGCCGAACACGGTCTGTGTCGCGTCGCGCCACAACGGGCAGCGGCGGCAGCCTTTCGCGGCTTCGCGTAGCTCGGAAATGGTGTTGGCGTCATCGTCCGGCGCCTCGGCCGGCTCGCGCTTCGGCCAATGTTTCGCCTGCAGCTTGGCGTGGTGCGGCGCCGGCATTGTCGGCAGTCTGGCAATCATATCCCTGGCGGCCTCGTCCGCTCCTGCGATCAGATCTGGAATGAGCGAGGCCTCGGGAAGGTTCCGCCAATATTTCTTCGGCATCTCCTTCTGCATCGCCTTCACCTTGAGCCGCGCCGGGTTGAAGATGTTTTCGAAATAGGTCAGCCACAACGCCTCGGTGTCGTCCTGATCGGGTGCATCGCCCTTGGCCGCACCCGGCCCGATCGCCAGCCTTTCGCCGTTCCAGTCGGCGGAGGCATAGGGCGTCAGGATGGTCCAGCGCATGCCGGTGAACCGCCGGACGAAGAAATCCGCGTTGCGCTCGACAATGAAATGCTCCGGCTCGAACCAGGCGACGTAGCGCTCGTTCTCGCCGTCGCCGATCTTCCGGAAGCGTACGAAGGCATGCATCTTATGGCTGTCGCGCCGCACCGCCTTTTCCATGGCTTCGAGCCGCCTGGTGTCGGGATCGGATGCGATCGCCAGCAGTTTCGGCTCGGTGCGAAGGCGCCAAAGCATCCGGTAGAGAAAGGCAAACCGGCCGGGGTCGGAGTGGCAGAAGGCAGTTTCTGCATGGGCGATGAACTCGCGCGGGACGGTAAGCTGCGCGCCCTCTGGCACCGCCGGCAAGGCATCTTGAGGATCATTGGCGTCGGACCCGACACCCCAACTAATATCCTCAGGCCGGACCTCATTCAGCGCCAGACGCCGTGCCGCATCGCGCCAACCGGCGAAATCGGTCTGGCTCGCTAGCCGGACGGTGTATCGGGCAAGGTCGAGCTGGGCCGGCTGCATGGTCAAAACAGCGACAGTTGTTCGCAGGACTTTACGATCGTATCGCGCAGGCCTGTCTTGTCGGTGAGTCCGCCCGGCGACCAGCCTTCGGCGATGATGAAGGGCCTCAGCTTGGCGATCGAATGGCAGATCCGTCCGACATCTTCCAGCCGCATACGTCGGTGGCGGCGGGTTTCAAGGATCTTCGCCACCACCTTGGTGCCCAGACCCGGAACCCGCAGCAGCGCTTCCCGATCGGCGCGGTTGATGTCGACGGGAAACCTCGCCCGATTGCGCAAAGCCCAGGCGAGCTTGGGGTCAATGGCGAGATCGAGCATGCCGTCGCTGCTGCCGGCGAGGATTTCCGGCTGCGAAAAGCCGTAGAAACGCATCAGCCAGTCGGCCTGATAGAGCCGGTGCTCGCGCATCAGCGGCGGTTTTTGCAGCGGCAGCGACGATGACGAATCCGGGATTGGGCTGAAGGCGGAATAATAGACGCGCCGCAGGTGATAGCTGCCATAGAGCCGCGCGCTGGTGTGCAAAATGCCGTCGTCGGATGTTTTGTCGGCGCCGACAATCATCTGCGTCGACTGACCTCCGGGCGCAAAGCGTTCGCGCTTCTTGGTCCTCAGCGTCGGCTCGGCCTTTTCCTCCATCTTCCGGCGCAGGTTCGCCATGGAAAGCCGGATCGTTTCCGGCTTCTTCTCCGGCGCCAGTTTCTTGACGCCCTCATCGGTCGGCAGTTCGACGTTGATAGACAGCCGATCGGCGTAGAGCCCGGCCTGCTCGACCAGTTCGGCCGAGCTTTCCGGAATGGTCTTCAGATGAATATAGCCGGAGAATTTTTCGTCCAGCCGCAGCCGCCGCGCCACTTCCACCATTTCGGCCATGGTCTCGTCGGGCGAACGGATGACGCCGGAGGACAGGAACAGGCCTTCGATGTAGTTGCGCCGATAAAAGTCCATGGTCAGCTTCACCACCTCGTCGATGCTAAAGCGGGCGCGGCGCACATTCGATGACGAGCGGTTGATGCAGTAGCTGCAATCGTAAATGCAGAAATTGGTGAGCAGGATTTTCAGGAGCGAAATGCAGCGGCCATCCGGCGCGTAGGAATGGCAGATGCCCATGCCTTCTGTGGAGCCGATACCGCCGGATTGGAGCGAATCCTTCTTCGCCGAGCCGGACGAAGCACAGGAGGCGTCGTATTTGGCGGCGTCAGACAGGATTGCCAGCTTTTCACGGACGGTGGGCGCGCTCATCCGTTCATGATATGTTCTTGAAGGCTGCAGCGCCACCTCATTTGATGCAGGCGGCGAAAAAGTGATCGCCGCCCGCCGTCAGGGCAATCAGAGACCGTTTCGAAATTCGCTCTGGCGAGTCATATGGTGGTGGTTTCGAGAACCGAAGCGCAGCGGACATTTGGTCCGTGAGCATCGGAAGCGCAGAAACCACCATCGATGGCCGCCGGAGTAGAATTTCGAAACGGTCTCTCAGACCTCGTGCAGGTAGAGGTGGTAGTCCAGCTCGCTCACCGTACGCGCGACGCGCAGATACTCCGACTGCTTGATCGCCACGAAGGTGCGATGCAGATCCTCGCCAAGCGCCTCTTTCAGGAAGCTCGAGGCCCGCGCCGCCTCGATCGCGGCGCGCCAGTCGACCGGCATGGTCGTGCGCGTGACAGCGGCTTCATAGCCATTCCCAGTGGTTTCAGGGCCGGGGTCGAGGCCTTCGTCCAGACCCTTGATGATGCCGGCCAGCACCGTTGCCGCGATCAGGTAGGGATTGGCGTCGACGCCCGACGGCCGGTGCTCGATGCGCCGATTCTTGGCGTCGCCGGCCGGCACGCGCAGCGCCACCGAACGGTTGTTGACGCCCCAGGTCGGCGCCACCGGCGCATAGGACTGCGAGACGAAGCGCCGCCAGGAATTGGCGTGCGGCGCAAACACCAGCATCGATTCGGCCATGGTCTGGATCAGCCCGCCGAGCCCCTGCAGCAGCGGCAGCGACCAGCTTTCGCCGCCTGCTTCGGCAAAAACGTTGCGGCCGTTCTTGTCCTGCAGCGAAACATGGAAATGCATGCCGGAGCCGGCATATTTTTCGATCGGCTTGGCCATGAAGCAGGCGGTAACACCATGGCGGCGCGCCTGCGCCCGCACCAGCCGCTTCAACATGACGAGGTCGTCGGCCGCCCGCATGACATCCTTGCGGTAATTCAGCGTCAGCTCGTACTGGCCGGGCGCGTATTCGGAAATCACCGTTTCGGCCGGAATGCCTTGCGCCTTAGCCGCGGCATAGATGTCGGAAAACAGCGGCTCCATGCCGTGCAGATGGTCGACGGAATAGACTTCCGTCTTGGCCGAGCGGCGGCCGTCGAGCACGGCGTCCGCCGGCTTTACCTTGCCGTCGGCGTCACGCTCATTGGCAAGCAGGAAAAATTCGAGTTCGAAGGCGCCGGCGGGATAGAGGCCCTTGGCCGCCAAGATGTCGACCTGCCTGGCCAGCGCCAGCCGTGGGTCCGACGACATAGGCTGTCCCTCGAGATGGTACATCGCCATCAGCAACTGGCCGCGCGGCGGGTTCGTGCCGTAAAGCGGCACCAGCGTGCCGGGGATCGGCCATGCCCTGAGATCGCCGTCTCCAGTCGTCCAGATCAGCCCGGTTTCGTGCACATCCTCCCCGGTGATGTCGAGGCCGAGGATCGAGATCGGCATGTGGCGGCCGCCCTCGAAGATGCTTTTCAGCTCATGCCGGCGCACGATCTTGCCGCGGCCGACCCCGTTGGCGTCGGTCAAGACGATGTCGAAGGCTTCGATTTCGGGATGGGCGTCGAGAAAGGCTTGCGCCTCGGCGGGCGTCGAGCCCGAAGGTGAAGTCATGATTAGTGTACTCGAGTTTGGCTTGGCAGCTTGTCTCATGCCGTCAGCCTTGCCGCAACCGTGGCGAAGGCGGTGACCAGCCGGTTGACCTGGGCGCCGGTGGTGGCCGGTGAGATCAGCATCATGTTGTGAAAGGGCGCGATCAGCACGCCCTGGTTGACCAGCGCGACATGGATAGCCGCCTCAAGCTCCGGCGCATGGGCAGTCTCGGCTTCGGCGCCGTTCCTGAGCGGGCCAGGGGCGCAGATGAACTCGACGCGGGCGCCGACGCGGGCGACATGCCAGGGCAGATTGTAGCGATCGATGACGCCGGTCAGCCCGGCATCGAGCCGCAGGGCGAGGCGATCCATCCGGGCATAATTCTCCTGCGTCATCACCTCTTCGAGCGTTGCGCGCATGGCTGCGAACTGCAGCGGGTTCGCCGACAGCGTCGTGCCCATGCCGGAATAGCCCGGCTCCTTGGTTCGATTGTAGTCGGCATAGCGCGAGGCGGCCTCGTCGCTCATGCCCCACACGCTTGCCGGCACGCCGCCGGCGATCGGCTTGCCCAGCACGAACAGGTCGGGCTGCAGCCCGAATTTCCTGGTGTAGCCGCCGGGTCCAGTCGAAATCGTGTGCGTCTCGTCTATCAGAAGCAGCGTTCCGGCCGCGCGCGTCAGTTTGCGCAAGGCGTCGTGAAAACCCGGATCGGGCAGCACCATGCAGGAATTGGTCAGCACCGGCTCAGCAATGACGCAGGCGACATCCTTGTCCTTGAGCGCTGCTTGCAGCGCGGCGACATCGTTGAATTCAATGACCTTCGCCGTCTTGGTCAGGTCGCGAAACTCACCCGCCAGCCCCGGCCGATTCACGGGCTTGCCGTCGACCATCCGGACCATCGTCTCGTCGACCGAGCCGTGATAGCAGCCGTTGAAGACCAGTATCTTTTCGCGGCCGGTGACGGCGCGGGCGACGCGCAGCGCGAAGCGGTTGGCGTCGGTGGCGGTGGTGGCGATCTGCCAGAACGGCAGACCGAAACGCTGTGTGAGCAGCGGCCCGATGGCCAGCGCATCTTCCGAAGGCAGCATATAGGTCAGGCCGCGCCCGGCCTGGCGGCGGATGGCGCGCGCCACCGGCGGCGGCGAATGGCCGAACATCGAGCCGGTGTCACCGAGGCAGAAATCGTCCAGCCTGTTGCCGTCGATATCCGTGATGGCGGCGCCCTTGGCGCTTTCGACCAGGATCGGGAATGGCGTCGGCCAGTCGTTCATCCAGTGCATCGGCACACCGCCGAAGAAGCCTGGCAGGCCGTTACCGACCTTGGCCTGCGATTTCGGCCGCGCCTTGCGGAAGGTGTTCGCCTCGCTTGTCCGCAATGCAGCGATGCGGTCACGGCTGATACCGCCGATGGATGCTTTTGAACTGTTCGTGCTGTGCATGAAATCCCTCTCGGCCGGCACACTACCCAATTGGCGACGGCAACCGCAATTGGCCGTGTTGGTGCCCTGCATTGGGTCAGCAGCAAGTTCGGCAGACTTGACCTTCCGGCGCAGTCGGGCGCCAATGCGATCGGGTCTGTGGTTTGGGGAGAAAAATGCGGACGATCATCTGCGCTATTGCGCTACTCTTGTCGGCCGCTGCGGCTTCCGCATCGGGCGGCGTCTGGTGTTCCGTCGATGACAAAGCGGTGCAATTCGAGGTCGGCGCCGGGGTCACCAGAGGTATGGGCGGCCCGACCTTCAATTTTCGCGGCGATCTCGAGATACTTGGCCGGCCGGAAGGCGACAGTCTGCGCAAGACCGTCTTTGAGGATTCCGACCTCACCCAGTACTGGCTGGACGACAAGGAGTTGCGGCTGAACGTCTACCACGAGCATCAGCTCGGAGATAAATTCAACTCTGTCGAACTGACGATCCTGACCAAGACCAGTGACGAGGGCGTCTATGACGGCCGGTACACGCTTGCCGTCTACGACAACGCCGCCGACACGGAACAGGACGGCAAGCCGAAAGAATTGACCGGCAAGGTGTCGTGCGGAGCCGAATAGGTCACGCCGAGATATCGATGACGCCGCAGTCGCCGGCGGCACTGCCGAAGGCGACCCGGCGCTCTTCCTTATCCCACATCATCGCGGTGATGGCGCCCTTGCCCGGGCGGCGCAACAGCACCTCTTTGGCATCGGTAAAGCGCACCGCCATGACCATGCCGTCATCATAGCCGACGGCGACGACATCCTGGCTCGGATGGCAGGCAACCGATGTCACCATGGCGTTGCCGCGCGTGCCGAGCTCCAGCGGCGCCTTGCCCATCGGGCCGTCCTTGCCCGAAAACGGCCAGACGATCGCCGCCGGCGCGCCGGAACTCGCCAGCCATTTGCCCTTCACGCTCCACGACAGGCTTTTGACCTTGCCGGGATAGCCGGTCATGCGCATGTGCTTGCCGTCGGCGAGCTTCCAGCCATGCAGCGCGTTTTCCTGCATGGTGGTGACGAGGAAGGCGCCATCCGGCGAGAAGGTGACGCCGGTATGGGCACCGGCCCATTCCAGCTCCACCGGCTTGCCCTCGGCGGCCGGGAAATGCAGCGTCGCGCCATTGTAGCGGGCGACGCCGAAGCGTATGCCCTTGGGGGAGAAGGCCATCCCCTCGACCGAACGCGGATGGGCAAACTCTTTGGTCTTGCCGTCGGCAAAGCGCACGAAGGCAGTCTTGCCTGTGGCATAGGCGATAGCGCCTTGCGGCCCGGCGGCGACGCTGGTGATCCACTTCTTGCCGGCGCTCGCCAATTCGCCGACGGTGCCACCTGCGGTGACAGCAAAAATCTTGCCGTCCTCGCCGCCGGTGATCAGGCGGTCGTTGGCGGCGTCATGGAACGTGGAGAGCAGGCCGTCATTGGCCTGAATTGCCTTGTGGCCGTTGTCGAGCCTATGAACTGTCCCATCGGCCAGCGCAAAATGCGGCACGTTGTCGAGGAAGACGGCGGCAAGGCAGTGACCTTCCAGGTCAAGGGGGGCAACTGTGGGCATGGCTTCCTGGGCGAAGGAGGTTTCGAATTTGTCTTGGCGACTTACTTGACGTTTCCCTCATCGGCAATCACCAGGGATTGGTGGCGGTCGCCAAAGGCAAGAAGGTAGGCATCAAAGCAGCCTGTTTGTTCGCAACTCCGTCGCGAAGGTCGCGAGCGGCATTATCAGCGTCAGTGGTTGGTCTAGAAGAGACTCTGCACCGTAGCCGGCATACCAACTCGCTGCCCGCTCGCTTTTGGCGTCAATGATGAGCAGGATGCCGCCGCCTTCGCCAGCCAGGCGTAAGCAGCGCAGCGCAGCGGCCGCAAGCAACTGCCCACCCAATCCGTGACCCGCAACACTGAGATCCGTCGCAAGACGTGCAAGCTTGAACCCAGAGACTTCGTGCCGCGCCAACCCTTTCGTCATCGCCGTGGGTACGGCGTCGTGAGGTACGGCAGACGGAGCAATTGTGTAGAAACCCAAAATCCGCTCCGGGGCTCTATCGTCTATTGCGCAAAAGGTCTTTGCCGCATTCTGCTCGTGGCTTTGTCGCGCGAACCTTCGCAAAAAATCGTTCATTTGCGTATCACCGCAATCAAACGAAGCCCGATCGTGCTGTTTAGTAATGGGCTGCTCATGCCAGGACGGAAGGGTCACAGCGTATCTGGCAAGGCGGCTATCGCCGCTCGAACTTTAGCGTTGGGTTTCGGCGGGTTTTCCAACAGGTCGAGTATGCGTGCAAAATCACGATCGGATACTTTCGTAATCTCAGCCGCTTCGATAACAGCCTGCGCCTCGGGAACGATCCTGTTGAGGATGAAGTCGGCAACATCCTGGTTAGACAACGCAGCGGCGCGTGCAATCATCGCCTTATGCGCGGGCGCAATGCGAATCTGATAGCGCTCAGTCTTGTTGTCGGCGGGCCGCGGCATAAATTGTCTCCTCAACGTGATGTACACATCATATGTGTACATCACGCCAAAATCAACCCTCTGAGGCGTTTAGGCCGCCTGGCAGGCGTCAAAGCTCTTCTTCAGCCGCTCGGCGTCAAGCTCGCGGCCGATGAACACCAGCCGGCTCTCATGCTTTTCGCCGTCTTTCCAGGCGCGCTGGTGGTCGCCTTCGATGATCATGTGCACGCCCTGGATGACATAGCGCTCGTCGTCGCCCTTGAGCGCGATGATGCCTTTCAGCCGCAGGATGTTGGGACCTTCCATCTGAGTGATCTTCTCGATCCACGGGAAGAATTTCTTCGGGTCCATCTCGCCGCCGCGCAGCGACACCGACTGCACGGTCACGTCATGGATGTCGGAGGGATGCGCGTGATCGTGATGATGATGGTCGTGATCATGGTCGTGGTGATCGTGCCCGTCATGGTCATGGTGGTCGTGATCATGATCGTGCGCCTCGAGGAAATGTGGGTCGTTCTCCAATGCGCGCGACAGGTCGAAGGCGCCGCGGTCGAGCACTTCGGACAGCGCCACGCCGGCGCGCGTGGTGCGGTGGATCCTGGCCGCCGGGTTGATGGCGCGGATGGTGGCCTCGACCTTGGCCAGCTCTTCGGGCGTCACCAGGTCGGTCTTGTTGAGCACGACGACATCGGCGAAGGCGATCTGGTCCTCGGCTTCCTTGGAATCCTTCAACCGGAGCGGCAGGTGCTTGGCGTCGACCAGGGCCACGACAGCGTCGAGCCTGGTCTTGGAGCGCACGTCGTCGTCCATGAAGAAGGTCTGCGCCACCGGCACCGGATCGGCAAGGCCGGTGGTCTCGACGACGATGGCGTCGAAGCGGCCCGGGCGGCGCATCAGGCCTTCGACGACGCGGATCAGGTCGCCGCGCACCGTGCAACAGACGCAGCCATTGTTCATTTCGTAGATTTCCTCGTCGGATTCCACGATCAAATCATTGTCGATGCCGATCTCGCCGAATTCATTGACGATGACGGCATAACGCTTGCCATGGTTTTCCGACAGGATGCGGTTGAGCAGCGTCGTCTTGCCGGCGCCGAGATAGCCGGTGAGAACGGTCACGGGGATTTGCGTCTGTGCTTCGCTCATATCTTGCCTCGAAATGGCTGGGCCACGGAATTGCGGGCCGCAAGAAGGGATTGTTGGCCTGATATAGGATGTGTGCCGGCCTTTTGCACGAGGCAAACCGCCTGGGTGTTTGACCCAGGTTGACGAAGCGGGTGGGTAGACCGAGAGGCCGAGTGCGAGGGATGCCGACCATCAACGTGTCGCCGGAAACGCCTCTTCGTTGACCTGTGCTGAGCCGCGCCGCGTCAAACCGTTGCAATCGCCTTGGCGGAAACTCGTTTGTCATCTAACTGAAATAAACATCTGGCATCACCATTTCGAGCACCACAAATGCTTGCCGGCAAAGCTGTTTCGAAAGCCGGAATCTTTTGGATCGTCGATTGCCAACCGGCCGGCTGCGTCTATGCTGCACGCACCGGTACGGCCGAAGAGGGATCACCATGGCCAAGGCGGACAAGACTGCAACGATGAGCCGGCTGCATTCGGCGGCAAGGCTGGCAAGGACCGCGCTGGCGGCGCGGCTTCTGGCGCATGGCTTCTATGCCGGCCAGGACCAGATCATGCTGACGCTCGACCGCGAGGACGGCCAGACGCCCGGCAATCTCGCCGGCCGCCTCGGCGTGCGCCCGCCGACCATCACCAAGACCATAAACCGGCTGCAGGCCCAGGGCTTTTTGGAAAAGCGCGCCTCTTCCGCGGATGCACGCCAGGCGCATATCTTTCTCACCGACACCGGCCGCGAGATCATCCACGCCATCGAGAAGTCGGTTAAGAAGACCGAGAAGCAGGCGTTGAAGGGCCTCGACAAGAAAGAACAGAAGACGCTGTTCAAGCTGCTCGCCCGCATCGAGGCCAATTTGTCGAACGAGGAGCTGGTGCTCGTCGACGACGACGCCGACATCGACGACTGACCGGCACGGCGGCCGCGTGTCTTGAGCTAGGCCGCCACCGAAGGGCCGCGCACCAGCGCCGACCAGCGGCCGGGCGTCAGGCCGAATGCTTTCTTGAAATGTCTGTTGAAATGGCTCTGGTCGCTGAAGCCGGCGCCGACGGCAATCTCGGCCAGCGGTTCGCCGATCTCGATCATCCGTCTTGCCTTTTGCAGCCGGCGCATCAGCAGGAAACGATGCGGGCTGGTGGAATAGGTCGCGCGAAAATGGCGTGACAGCGCATAGCGGTCGAGCCCGGTGACGGCTTCCAGCTCATCGGAACGAACGGACCGCTCGGCATTCTCCTCGAGATAGCCGCGCGCCAGCGCTGCCGCACGCGAGGCCGACTTCCCCATCGGCTTTGCCTTCTGTCCCGCATGACGCCCCAGATGCCGCGCCAGCTCCGCAACGAAATCGGCGACGAACAGCTCGTTCAGTTCCTCATCGAGCGGCGACAGGGCCGAAAGCAGCGTGCCACGCAAGGCGGGATCGCTGACCACAGCATCCCTGACGAAAGGCAGCGGCGCGCCGTCGAGGCAGTCGAGCAGCAGAGACGGTTCCAGATAGAGGATCCGGTAGCGCAGACCATCCTCGGTCCCGGCGCCGCCATCGTGCACTTCGTCGGGATGCAGCACGATAACCTGGCCGGGCAGGCTGTGGTTGACAGTGCCCCTGTAGTGGAAGCGCTGCACACCGGAAAGCGTCACGCCGACGGCAAGTGTATCATGACGGTGCAGGTCGAAGGCGTTGCCATGGAAATGCGCCTCGATGCGCTCGATGCCAGCGGTAACAGGCGCCGACACGATCCGGTCCTCATCCGCGCACGAACGTTCAAGACCCTGCGTCGCCTCACCGTCTAGATCGTGCGTCATCACCTATCCCTGCCCCTTCATGGGCGTGCTCCGGAGTCCTCATTTTGGTGTTCGATACGAAATTTGCAATCGTGCTGCGGGACGATCTCGCCGTCTGGCAACAGCTCAACGTCACGGCCTTCCTGACCAGCGGCGTCGTCGCGCAATTCCCCGACATTATCGGCGAACCCTACCGCGACCGCGCCGGCAACCTTTACAATCCTCTGTCGATCCAGCCGGTCATCGTGCTTTCGGCCGATGGGCCGACGCTCAACTCCATCCACCGGAAGGCGCTGGAGCGGGGCGTGACGGCGTCAGCCTATGTCGAGGAGATGTTTGCCACCGGCTTCGATGCGGCCAACCGCGCCGTCTTCGCCGAGTTCGGCCCTGAGGACGCCAAGATCGTCGGCATCGCGCTGCGTGCCGACAAGAAACTCGTCGACAAGATCACCAAGGGCGCCCGCATGCACGCCTAATTCAGCAGGAAGCGTGTAACGGCGCTCATGAATTCAGTCGGCCGCTCGACGTTCAGCATATGGACGCCCGGAAGCAGTGTAAGCGTGGCGCCGGGGATGCTGGCTGCGATCGCCTCGCTGTGGCTTGCCAGCGTTATCTTGTCGTCTTCTCCACCGATCACCAGGGTGGGGGCGGTAATGAGGGAGACAGTCCGGCGCAGATCGCAATCGCGTACGGCGGCGAAGCATCCCGCGAGACCTTGGGGCGGCGTCGCCAGGACCATCGCGCGGAACGCGTCGACGGTTTCGTTTGGGCCGGCAAGCATCGAGGCGGGAAACCAGTTGTGCATGAACATGTCCGCGGCGGCCGACATGTTGCTCGCAGCAAGGACAGTACGGATCTGCCCGTCAAAGTAAGAAGCCGGCCCGAGATGTGGCGAGGTGTTGGAAAGGCTGAGACGCTCGATGCGGTCCGGGGCATGGATACCCAGCCACTGCCCTACGAAGCCGCCCAGCGACAGCCCGCAGAAATGCACGCGGGCGATCTGAAGCGCATCCAGCAGCTCAAGGACGTCGCGGCCCAGCCGATCGAGCGAATAGGCTCCGGCCGGAGCATCGGAACTGCCGTGGCCGCGCAGATCATAGCGCAGCACCCGGAAAGATCCGGCAAATTCCGCAAGCTGCCGGTCCCACATATGCAGGTTCGTCGCAATGGAATTCGAGAGCACAAGTACAGGGCCGGCCCCCGCCAGCTGATAGGCGATCCGGCAGCCGTCGCCCGTCGTAAAATAAAGCGTGTCAGTCATCTGGTCCTCATCTCACCCTGGCGAAAGGAGTTCGATGCTCCCGCCGCCCTTTGAATGAGCCACCCTAGGCCTCGTAATTATCCAGGAAAATTACTATGATTGGACAATCTCAGTAGGTTTTGGCGATAATGAATGGTCTGAAACTCCACGACCTACGGTGCTTTGACGCCGTGGCAAGCGAGGGCAGCTTCCAGGCGGCCGCCCTTGCCTTCAACCGATCGCATCCATCCGTCTTCGCCGCTGTCGCACGCCTCGAGCAGTTGCTCGGGCTCACACTTCTCGACCGCAGCGGATATCGGGTGGGGCTGACGGAGGCGGGCCGCGAGTTTCACGCGCGAGCGCAGCTGACATTGCGCGAGCTCGACCATCTGCGAACCTATGCGGGCCAGTTGGCGAGTGGCGAGGAGACGGTCCTGCGTGTGGTCGTGGGTGATCTGTGCCCGCGACCGCAAATCCTGCCTATGCTCAGCGGCTTCTTTGCCGAACGCACCGGGACACGCCTGCACCTGGAGTACGAGGCGGTCGGCGGTCCGCTCGAACGGTTGATGGAAGGCGAGGCTGACCTCATCTTCCATCGCGCGGATCCTTCCGATCCGCATCTCGAGCGGATCCATCTCTGCGCGGTGCCCCTCGTGCCGGTGGTGGCGCCTGGGTTCCTTCCGTTCGCGCCTGGCCGCGAGATTGCGCCGGAGCAGATGCGGCCCTTCACCCAGTGCGTGATCCGCGACACGGCGCGGCGGCCGTCGCCGGAGAGCTATTTCCTCGTCGACGGTGCGCATCAGTGCTCGGTGCCGGATCATCTGATGAAGAAGGAACTGATCCTTCACGGATTGGCCTGGGGCCATCTGCCGGCATGGCTGATCGAGGACGAACTGCGGGATAGGAGGCTGATCTCGATCGCTGGTGCACATCTGCCCGGCCGGACGGAGACCCTGGCGGCGGTGCGCCGGCGCGACCGACCGCACGGACCCGTCGCCCAGGCGTTGTGGCTTCATCTCCAGGCGCAAGTGGCATCCGGCGAGGCGCTTTAGCCGGCATAGGATCGGCCCGCGCTGAGCCTGCGCGC
This sequence comes from Mesorhizobium sp. P160219, assembly GCF_057786095.1. Lineage (NCBI taxonomy): Bacteria > Pseudomonadati > Pseudomonadota > Alphaproteobacteria > Hyphomicrobiales > Phyllobacteriaceae > Mesorhizobium > Mesorhizobium sp. P160219. The sequence goes on along the minus strand of NZ_JBYNWG010000001.1, from coordinate 1,206,848 downwards.
GGCTCCTGTTGTGCCAGTCGCTTTTGGCTTGCCGGGCGCAGGCGATTGCCGCAAAGGTTAAGCGTTGATCCTCCCTGCCCGGCCTGACATTGAACGTTCCCGCAAAATCAGACGAAAGCGCAACGCCGCCCGCGGCGATGCTGTTCATGCTTTCGACCTATGTCTTTTTCACCTTTCTCGACACCTCGAGCAAATATCTGGTGCTGGCCGGCGTCTCGGCGCTGATCGTCGCCTGGGCCCGCTTCACCGTCCATGTCCTGCTTGTCGGCGTCTTCCTGCGCGGCTGGCGCGAGCCGTCGCGCTTCCGCGCCAACAATTTGCCGGCCCACATCCTGCGCGGCGGTCTGCTGTTCGGCTCGACGATGTGCAACGTCATGGCGCTCAAAACGCTTCAACTGGCCGAGACCACCTCGATCTACTTCTTCGGGCCGATGGTGATCACCGCCCTTGCCGGACCGCTGCTTGGTGAATGGGCCGGCTGGCGGCGCTGGCTGGCAATCCTGTCGGGCTTTGTCGGCGTGCTCGTCATTACAAGGCCGGGCATCGGCGTGTTCGGCATCGGCCATCTTTTCGCGCTCGGCTCGATGCTGTCGAACAGTTTTTACGTCATCATGACGCGGCGGATGTCAGCCAGCGAAACCTCGGAAAGCCTGATCCTGTTTTCGGCGCTGGCGCCGGCCGTGCTGCTTCTGCCGATGCTGCCGTTCTCGCATGGGCTGCCGCAGGATGGCTGGCACTGGTTCATACTGGTGATGCTGGGCGTGTTCGGCGCCGGCGGCCACTGGCTGCTGGTGCAGGCCTACCGCCTGGCGACCACCACGGCGCTGGCGCCGTACCCCTATTCGCAGATGGTCTGGATGATCCTGTCCGGCTGGATCATCTTCCACCAGTTCCCCGACCGCTGGACGCTGGTGGGTGCAGCCATCATCGTCGCCAGCGGCCTTTACATCATCCATCGCGAGCACCGTTTGCGGCTGCGCAATCGCACGACCGTCGATGTCGAGGCGGAGGCTCTGGCGAAAAAACTTTGATTTGCTCCGAATCCGATGGCATAACGCCGCATTTAAAAAATTTAAAAAACTCGGGGAGCCAAGGGCTGGCACAAAAGATCAAGCTTTCGACGATCGCGGATGCGCTTGGCGTCTCCACGGCCACCGTCTCCCTCGCCTTGCGCGACAGCCCGCTGGTCGCAGGCGCCACGCGTGACCGCATCAAGGAGCACGCGCGGGCCATCGGTTATATCTACAATCGCCGCGCCGCCTCACTGCGCACCTCGCGCTCGGGCATTGTCGGCGTCGTCGTGCATGACATCATGAACCCGTTCTTCGCCGAGATCCTGCGCTCGATCGAGAGCGAACTCGACCGCAGCCGGCAGACCTTCATCCTGTCCAATCACTACGACCAGCTGGAAAAGCAACGCACCTTCATCGATACGCTGCTGCAGCTCGGCGCCGACGGCGTCATCATGTCCCCGGCCATCGGCACGCCGGCCTCCGACATCGTCATGGCCGAGGAAAACGGCCTGCCGGCGGTGCTGATCGCACGCAGCGTGGAAGGCGCCGACGTGCCGGTGTTTCGCGGCGACGATGCCTATGGCACGGCACTTGCCACCAATCATCTGATCTCGCTCGGGCACAAGCGCATCGCCATGATCGGCGGCACCGACCAGACCTCGACCGGGCGCGACCGCTACCAGGGCTATCTCAACGCCATGGAGGCCGCCGGGCTTGAGGTCAGGCCGTCCTGGCGCATCGCCGGGCCGCGCACCAAGCAGGGCGGATTCGAGGCGGCTGGACAGTTTCTGGCGCTTAAAGACAAGCCAACCGCCGCTTGCTGCTGGAATGATCTGGTCGCCATCGGCCTGATGAACGGCATTGCCCGCGCCGGCCTGGTGCCGGGCGCCGACATCTCGGTGACCGGCTATGACGATCTCGAGGAGGCGGCAATCGCGACACCGGCGCTCACCACAGTCTGGAATGGCCAGCGAGAGGTCGGCCGCCGTGCCGCCAGCGCGCTGCTCGACAAGCTGAACGGACAGGCGGTACGGCCGTCACAGGAACTGATCAAGCCGGAACTGCATGTGCGCCAGTCGACCGGCAAGCCGGTGGAGCGTGCATGACCAAGACTGATGCGTTGCAGACCGTCGCCGTTCTGGTGCCAGGACATTTCAACGACCATGCGGTCGAGCGCATCGACCGCACCTTCAAGCGGGTCAAGATAGAGCGCGCCGATCCCGCCCTGGTCACCGACGAGATGCGCCATGACGTGCGCGCCATTGCGTCCTTCGCCGGCGTCAATGCGGCATTGATGGATGCATTGCCCAACCTCGAACTCATCGCCTCCTTCGGCGTCGGCTATGATTCGGTCGATGCCGGCCATGCGGCCAAGAAAAACATCATGGTCACCAACACCCCCGATGTTTTGACCGAGGAGGTCGCCGACACCACGATCGGCCTTTTGCTCAACACCGTGCGTGAACTTTACAAGGCCGAGAAATGGCTGCGCGACGGCAGTTGGGTGAAGAAGGGCAACTATCCCCTGAGCCGGCTGACCTTGCGCGGTCGGCATGTCGGCATTTTCGGCATGGGCCGCATCGGCCTTGCCATTGCGCGCCGGCTGGAAGCGTTCGGGCTGCCGGTGGCCTACCACAACAGGCGCAAGGTCGAAGGTCTGGCTTATGAATACCACCCGACGCTGAAGGGCCTTGCCGAAGCGGTCGATACGCTGATTTCCGTAGTGCCGGGCGGCGCTTCCACGGAGAAGGCGGTCAATGCCGAAATCCTGGCGGCGCTTGGCGCCAACGGCGTTTTCGTCAACATCGGCCGTGGCAGCACGGTCGACGAGGCAGACCTCGCCGCAGCGCTTGCCAACGGCACCATCGCCGCGGCCGGGCTCGATGTTTTCGCCGATGAACCGAATGTGCCCAAGGCTTTGCTGGAGGCGCCAACCTCGCTTTTGCCCCATGTCGGCTCGGCCTCGCACCATACGCGCCGCGCCATGGCGGATCTGTGCGTCGACAATCTGGTATCCTGGTTCAGCGAGCGCCGGCCACTGACCCCGGTGCCTGAGACGGCGCAAGTCAAGCCACGAAGCTGAGCGGCTCTCTGCCACACTCGTTAACGTCGGCTTAACGCTTTGGAATCATTCTGCATCTGCGCCGGGGGCGCGGAGTGCAAGATGACGAAACTTCCGGCATTGATTGCGGCAGCGGCACTTTTCGCCGGCTTTCAGCTGTTTCACGGCGGCAGCAGTGAAAGTTCGGCCAATGAAGCAAGGCCGGCAACCACCTTCAGGCTGGTCGCCAATGGCGACGAAGGCGACTGCGCGGTTAGCCGCGGCGCCGCGATTGACGATGGCCTGTCGCTGTTGACCGTGGCGCCGAGTTGCCGCGGGTTGCTGCCGGGGATCGAGCGGGCAAAATTCTGGCGAGAGGGCGAGGACGGCACAATCGCGTTCAGCGCCGACGGCACCGACCCGATCGTCACCTTCTCGGTTGCGGATGGCGACGGCTACGAATCCTACGCTCCGGCCACGCCGCTGCTTTCGCTGGCGACAACCGAAGATTGATCTGCCGGAGATCGCTTGTCGAGCAAAAACCGTGGGCTTTCTGCAACGGCGGATGGGAAAAGTGCTTCGAGGGCGCCTCAAAGTGACCCGACATCCTTGCATTGCAACCGAAGCGGGATAGGCTTCCCCCTGTTCTATCCGGGGGTGCTACGTGAAATCGATCCTTCTTGCGTCAACCATTATTGCGGCCTTTTCGGGTTGCGCTTTTGCTGCGGATTCGATTACCGCGGCTCCAGTAGCTTACGAATGGAGCGGCTTTTACGTGGGCGCGCAGCTTGGCTACGGCTGGGGTGATGTCAAAGGCCACGATCAGAACATCGGTAGCGGCAGTTCCGACTGGGCTGATTCATGGAACTCTGACGGAGTGCTCGGCGGTATTCACCTCGGCTACAACAAGGCCTTCAATTCGATCGTTCTCGGTGCCGAGGCCGATATCGAAGGCTCGGGAATGAGCGGCTCCGTGGATTTAGACTTTGCCGGCACCATCAAAACCAAGATCGATGTCCAGGGCTCGCTTCGCGCACGCCTTGGCTACGCAACGGGACCAGCCCTGTTCTATGCAACGGGCGGTCTTGCGATAGCTCATTTCGATACCCACTACGATGAAGGCATAACGACAGACAGTTCGTCTCATACAAAAGCAGGTTGGACACTGGGTGCGGGCGTGGAATATGCCTTCACGCAAAACTGGACGACCCGTGTCGAATATCGCTACAGCGATTTCGGCAAGTTCACCGACAACCCGGCGACCGACAGTTCTTGGCTTTACCCGACCGAGGTGACGACTCAAACTGTCCGCGTGGGCTTCAGCTATAAGTTCTGATATCGCTTGATGGCGAGTGAAAGCGCCGGTGGCCGACGTCTACTCGGCCGCCGCCCGCGCGCCGGCTTTCGCCGCCGCATGCAGGCGCACCGCATCGCCGAAAGCGCGAAAGATCTTGGCCGAGTTGCTGTCCGACTTGACCCAGTATTCGGGGTGCCATTGCACGCCGACGGCGAAGGCGCGGGCGTCCTTCACCGAAATGGCCTCGACCGTGCCGTCGCCGGCAACGGCCTCGACCTGCAGCTTCGAGCCGAGGCGGTCGATGCCTTGGCGGTGCAGCGAGTTGACCTTGATGTCGCTGGCGCCGAATACACCGGCCAGGCAACTGCCCGGCTTGATCGAAATGGTCTGGTGAATGGCGAAACGTTCGTCCTGGTTGTCGCTCACCGGCGCGCGATGGTCCAGCGAACCTTCGCGCTCCTGGATCTCGGTGCCAAGCGTGCCGCCTAGCGCCACGTTCAACTCCTGGATGCCGCGGCAGATGGCAAGCAGCGGCACGCCGCGCTCGATCGCCTTGCAGATCAACGGCAGCGTGGTGGAATCGCGCGCCGGGTCGTAGGGGCCGTTGGCCTCGCTGGCGTCGCCGCCATAGAGCGAGGGATGCACGTTGGACTTTGAGCCGGTGACCATGACACCATCGACCGAGGACAACAGCTCGTCGAAATCGAGCCGGTCGCCGAAGGACGGCACCAAAAGCGGGAACACGCCGGCGCCGGAAAGTGCTGCCTCGATATATTGCTGCGGGACGGCATGCCAGGTGTAGTTGTCAAACTGACGGACGTCGGTGGATATGGCGACGAGCGGCTGGCGCATTTGGGTCCGGATTCCATTTGGAGCGAAGCGAATTATCTATTGTGCCTGCAAAATAGGCGATCCGAAGGCGCTTTTCCATGGCAAGTTTCGCCATCTCGCATGGGCCACGCGGCGAACGTTAGACTATAGTTGCAGGCTGGCTGGCCGGCCCGCGGATTTGTCGCCAGCGCCGCCGTCAAATCCCGCTGCCATGCTGGACTCGACCCCTTGCCCGTGTATTGTTTCGGCAAATCGATACCGGGCGCGAGGAGATGTCCCTGATGTCGGTTTGTTGGTCCAAAAGGGAGGTTCTGCATGGATCGTCGTTCATTCATCCGCAAGGCCGGGGTCACCGGCGTGGGCGCTGCGGCGGCTGCCGCGACGCTAGCCGCACCGGCAATCGCCCAGTCCAATCCGAAAGTGACGTGGCGGTTGGCGTCATCCTTCCCCAAGTCACTCGATACGATCTATGGCGGCGCGGAAGTCTTCTCCAAGATGCTGTCGGAGGCGACGGACGGCAATTTCCAGGTCCAGGTCTTCGCCTCCGGCGAACTCGTGCCCGGCCTGCAGGCGGCCGACGCCACCACGGCCGGCACCGTCGAGGCCTGCCACACGGTGTCATACTATTACTGGGGCAAGGACCCGACATGGGCGCTGGGTGCGGCAGTGCCGTTCTCGCTCAACGCGCGCGGCATGAATGCCTGGCACTATCATGGCGGCGGAATCGACCTGTTCAACGAGTTTCTTGCCACGCAAGGCCTGTTCGGCCTGCCGGGCGGCAACACCGGCGTGCAGATGGGCGGCTGGTTCCGCAAGGAGATCAACACCGTCGCCGACCTCTCCGGCCTCAAGATGCGCATAGGCGGCTTTGCCGGCAAAGTGGTCTCGAAGCTCGGTGTCGTGCCGCAGCAGATCGCCGGTGGCGACATCTATCCGGCACTGGAAAAGGGCACCATCGACGCCGCCGAATGGGTCGGCCCCTATGATGACGAGAAGCTCGGCTTCTACAAGGTCGCGCCCTACTACTACTATCCCGGCTGGTGGGAAGGCGGTCCGACCGTCCATCTCCTGTTCAACAAGGCGAAGTACGAAGAGCTTTCGCCGGCCTACAAGTCGCTGGTGCACACGGCCGCGCACGCGGCAGACGCCAACATGCTGCAGAAATACGACTATCTCAATCCTGCAGCAGTGAAGCGGCTGGTGGCCGGCGGCGCGAAATTGCGCCCGTTCAGCCAGGACATCATGGCCGCCTGTTTCGAGAAGGCCAATGAGGTCTACACCGAAATGGAAGCCACCAACGCGCCGTTCAAGAAGATCTGGGACTCGATCAAGGGCTTCCGCAAGGAGCACTATCTGTGGGCCCAGGTGGCCGAGTACAATTACGATACCTTCATGATGGTCCAGCAGCGCAACGGCAAGCTGTAGGAACATTAGCCCCTTCTCCCCGTCACTATACGGGGAGAAGGTCCCGGCAGGGGGATGAGGGGCGGCGCAAACTTCGGCGATCGCCTTGGGCCTGGTAGGCGCCTTGAGCCCGAAATCATACCTTATCCATCCAAGCGTTGACGCTGCCCCTCACCTGCCTGCCGGCATCCTCTCCTCGTATAGTGACGGGGAGAGGGACGCGGTCATCGCCGTTTCGCCAATCGCCAACACCGCAGGATTGAGGCTGCCCTTCATTCCCTGCCCGGCACCACCAACACCTTGACCTCGCCCGGCGCTGCCGGATTGGCGATCACCGAGGCGGCTTCCTCCAGGCCGACCTGCCTTGAGATGAGCTTGTCGATCTCGATTGCGCCGTACGCGACAAGGTCCGCCGCCCGCCTGTGGGTGAAGGGATTGATGAACGAGCCGAGAACCTTCAGCTCGCGAAACAGGATGTCGAACGGTTCGAAGGGCACTTTCACGCCTTGCGGCATCACGCCGACGATCACCACCGAGCCGCCGGACTTCGCCAGCCGCATCGATTGTTCGACGGTATCGGGGACACCGGCGCATTCGAGCACCACGTCGGCCCCGCCGGGCACAAGGCCGGCTGGGCCGGCGATCGCCTCGATCGGGTCGACCGCGCTTGGGTCGACCGTCGCCGTTGCACCGAGTTCTTCGGCGAGCACACGGCGGGAGGCCTGCCGCGTCGACAGGATGATGGTCGCCGCTCCTGCGAGCCTCGCCAATTGCACGGTGAGCAGGCCGATGACGCCGCCACCAAGCACCACCACGGCAGCGCCGGGTCTGATTCCGGCGAGGTCGACAGCGTGCAGGCAGCAGGCCAGCGGCTCGCAGAAGGCGCCATGCGTTGGCTTGAGGTTCGCAGGCAGAAGAAAGGCCTGGCTCTGCGGCATCACGACGTAGTCGGCGAAGCCGCCGTCGCGATGGATGCCGATGGCCCTGAGATTGCTGCACAAATTGACCCGGCCAGCCCGACAATGACTGCAGCGTCCGCAGAAGATGTTGGGATCGCCGGTAACACGGTCACCGATGGCGATGCCGGAAACCGCATCACCGACAGCCTCGACGATGCCGCAGAATTCGTGACCAAGCGTCACCGATGGGCTCGAAGGGAATTCGCCGTGGAGGAGGTGACGGTCGGTGCCGCAAACGCCGCAGGCTTCGACGCGCACCAGAACGTCCTGCGGTCCCGCAACAGGCTTGTCGACCTCCCGTAGCGCAATGCTGCCCACGGCTTCCAGGCGCACGGCTCTCATAACATCCTCACTCAGGTTCTCAGTGTTCACACATCAGTTGAAGTTCGGCGGCTGCGACAGGTCGGTCGCCGGCGCCGCCGGCTTGGCGGGCGGCGTCTCGCCGAAATTCGGCGGCTGCGAGAGATCGTTCGACAGTGGCGCCGCGGGTGATGGGCCACCGTTGGCTGGTGGTGGTGTGCCGAGAGGCGCAAGGCCTGGCATATCAGGCAAGTTGATCTCGATCGTTCCCGGATCGACGGCCGCACCCTTGTAGCGCATGACCATTTGCGGGAAGGCGATGGTCAGCCCGATCATGATCACCTGGATGCAGACGAAGGGCACGGCGCCCCAATAGATCTGGCCGGTGGTCACCGGCGCGATCTGCTTGCCGGTGAGGCGATCGAGATAGGGCACGCGCGCGGCAACAGAGCGCAGGTAGAACAGCGCAAAGCCGAAAGGCGGGTGCATGAAGGAGGTCTGCATGTTGACGCCGAGCAGCACGCCGAACCAGATCAGGTCGATGCCGAGCTTATCGGCTGCCGGCGCCAAAAGCGGCACGATGATGAAGGCGAGCTCGAAGAAATCGAGGAAGAAGGCGAGCACGAAGACCAGGATGTTGACGCCGATCAGGAACCCGACTTCGCCGCCCGGCAGCGACGTCAACAAATGCTCGACCCAGACGTGGCCGTTGACGCCGTAGAAGGTCAGCGAGAACACCCGCGCGCCGATCAGGATGAACAGCACGAAGGAGGAAAGCCTGGTGGTCGACGCGAGCGCCTGTTTGATGACATCCAGCGACAATCGCCCCTTCATTGCCGCCATCGCCAGGGCGCCAACCGCGCCCATGGCGCCGCCCTCCGTCGGGGTGGCGATGCCGAGGAAGATGGTGCCCAGCACCAGGAAGATCAGCGCCAGAGGCGGGATCAAAACGATGATCACCTGCTGCGCCAGCCTGGACATCATGTTGATGTTCAGGCCCTTGTCGGCGATAGCCACGATATAGATCAGGGCTACGCCGACGCTGGCGCCAAGAATATCGGCATTGTCGCCATGCGCCGGCGCAAGATAGCGATAGGCCGCATAGGAAGCCGCGACTGCCACCAGCAGTGCCGCCAGCAGCGACAGCACGCCATGGCCGAGCGTGCGGGCCGCCAGCGGCAACGCCGGCATCGAGTTCGGCCGGACGATCGACATGATCAGGATGTAGAGCGTGTAAAGGCCGGTCAGCAGCAGGCCGGGGATCAGCGCGCCGGCATACATGTCGCCGACCGAACGGCCGAGCTGGTCGGCCAGAACGATCAGCACCAGCGACGGCGGGATGATCTGGGCGAGTGTGCCGGATGCCGCGATGACGCCCGACGCCAGTCGTCGGTCATAGCCGTAGCGCAGCATGATCGGAAGCGAGATAAGTCCCATGGCGATGACCGACGCCGCCACGACGCCGGTGGTTGCTGCCAGCAGCGCACCGACGAAAATCACCGCATAGGCAAGGCCGCCGCGAACCGGGCCGAACAGCTGGCCGATCGTGTCGAGCAGGTCCTCGGCCATGCCCGATCGTTCCAGCACGATGCCCATGAAGGTGAAGAACGGGATTGCCAAGAGCGTGTCGTTCGACATCACCCGGCTGCCGTAGAAATTGTCGGGCAGCGCATGCAGCAGCGGCCACGCCAGGTTGATCGAGCCGCCCGAATAGGGCGACAGCACGACGCCGATGAAGAAGAACATCAGGCCGTTTGCGGCGAGTGAAAAAGCGACGGGATAGCCGATCAGCAGGAAGATGATCAGCGAAGCGAACATGATCGGCGCCATGTTCTGGGCGATGAACTCGATCATGGGCGCGCCTCCTGGGCGAGCGCCTTGGCTTCTTCGGCAAGGGCTTTCGCCTCGAGCTCGGCCTGTTCGTGCACCGAGATGAACGGATTGGGATCGTCCATGTCGCCGCGCATGATGGCGATCTTCTTGATGATCTCGGAGATGCCTTGCAGCGCCAGCAGGAAGAAGCCGACGAGCAGGATCGCCTTGGCCGGCCAGATGATCAGGCCGCCGGAATTGTTCGACATTTCGCCGCTGCGGAACGACAGCGACACGTAGGGGACAAAATAGATCACCATCAGCGTCACGAACGGCATCAGGAAGAAGACATGGCCGAGCAGGTCGATCCAGTGCTGCACGCGGCGCGACCACATGCCGTAGACGATGTCGATGCGGATATGGTCATTCTGCTTCAGCGTATAGGCGGCGGCCAGCATGAAGGCGGCGCCGAACAGGTACCACTGCAGTTCCAGCCAGGCATTCGACGAGACGTCGAAGACCTTGCGGATGATGGCATTGGCGGCGCTGACCAGGATTGCCAGCAGGATCAGCCACGATATCCACCGGCCGATGAACTCGTTCATACGGTCGATCGTTCTGGATAGAGCGAGCAGCCCTGCCATGCATTTCCTCCCTGAGGTCGAAGGCGCGCCGGCTCCCCTATTTTCCGTCGCGCCGCTGTGGCCCAACGGTATGCCGTGCGTGGTTCGGCGGGTCAACATGGCATGGGCGCGATCAACGCCGTCGTGACGGGAGGCAGGGGATAAGTGCCGACCGGCTGCTGCGTCATGCAACCAAAGTCTGACAGCGGATGCGGCGATCAGGCGATCTTCTGCTGGTCGCGGCCGGGACCGATCAGCACAAGTGCCGCGACCAGGAACAGATACATCCAGCCATCGCGCCATTCGATCGGGAAATAGCCGGCCCATAGCGATTCGGCCATGCCGAAGGCGGCCGCACCGAGCGCGGCCCGAGGCGGCGAGAGATAGCCGCCCACCGCCGTCACGAACAGGATTTTCAGCCCGTAAACGAGGCCCGAGCCGAAGCTGACATTGCCGTAGTAAAGGGCGGCCATGATTCCGGCCAGCGCGGCGCAGAAACCGCCAAACAACACCGCATGCCGGAACACTGCGCGCACGTCCACGCCGCACATGGCAGCCGCTTTGGGATCGTCGGAGACGGCTCGCCAGCGGCGGCCGAAGCCTGAGCTGGCGAACGCCCATGCGGCGAGCATGATTGCCGCCAGAACCACCGCGCAATCGATGAGCTGGATCAGCGTCAGCGTCGCCTGGAAGCCGGCATCCTGAGCGAAGACAATGGGTTGCGCCAGCATAGGCGGCAGCCACCAGTCATGCGTGTCGGCGGCGATACGGCTTGCTTCCGACAGCACCAGCAGGATGCCGAGCGTCGTCACCACAATGGCATTGGGCGTGCGGTCGGCCAGCGGTTCGAAGACGCTGCGCGACAGCACGTGGCCGATCAGCGCGGCATAAAGGAAAGCCGTGACGACGCCGAGCACCACTGCCGCCAGCAAGGTCAGCCACAATACCTGATAGCCGAAGGCCACGGTCAGGATCATCGTCTGGCCGCAAAAGGCGAACAGCGCGCCATAGGCGAGATTGGTCCGGTGCAGGATGCCGTTGGTCAGCACGTAGCCGAAGGCAAGCAGCGCATAGAGCGCGCCGGAATGCAGCCCGTTCAGCACCTGCTGGAAGAAATAGAGCATAGACTGCTTTCCGGGCGCTGGAGCCCGCGCCAATGTTTGCATCCTAGAATCTAACTTGTCAAATGCGGTTTATCGGTTAGATTTCTGATATGACGGTATCTTGGACCCCGCATCGCTTCACCGGCGGCATTCTTGCGCTCGATACGGCCAACACCGTGGTGTTGCGCAACGATCCGGAAAAGACCTTCGACCGTTTTGACGATCCGGCCGAGATCGCGCGCTTCGCCGATGCCGCAAGCGGCTTTCGCGGTGCCGAGCTTGGCGGCAGACCGCTGGAGGCGACCTCGCCGGACAGGATCGCTCCGGTGGTGCTGGCGATCCGCGAGACGACCGACTGCCTGTTTCGCGGCGCGGTGTCGAAAGGTGCGCTTGCCGCCGGCGACCTCGCCGCTTTTCTCAAGGCCTGCGCCAACGGCCTCGACCGGAGCCTGGCCGAAATCGGCGCACCGGGCAGACCGTTCGGCGATCCGGCGACGCCGATCGCGTTCGAGGCGGCGCTGGCGGTTTCGGCCTTGTCGCTGCTGCGCGACGACACGGTCGCCAGGCTCAGGATCTGTCCCAATTGCAGCTGGCTGTTCGTCGACAGGAGCCGCAATTCCAGCCGCCTTTGGTGCGATATGGCTGTGTGCGGCAACCGCCAGAAAGCAAGCCGTCACTATCGCCGCCGCACGGCGGCACATGAGGTCAACAATGCTTAGGGTTGTTTTTCGTTCGATCCTTGTCGGTGCTGCGCTCATTGCAGCCGTTGCGCTTGGCGCCTGCCGCGACACCGGCGGCGACGGCAAGCTGTTCGAGGTTTCCGGCAAGGTCGTCGTCTTCAATTACCGCCTCGCCCGGGCGACCTATGTCGTGACGCTGCGGCCCCTGCAGCCGATGGGCGAAGGCCAGGTTGCGGTCGCCAGCTTCCAGAATCCGGCTGGCGGTCCTCCCCTGGTGATCGAGCAGAAGGTCTGGCCGAAGCTCGACAAGGTCAGCCTGGAAAGCCCGGCGCTGACCTGTATCGTCAAGGACAAGCCCTATGCGATTTCGATCAGCATCAGGGGTCCTGACGGCACGTTCCTGCAGAAGATCGACACGACGCTGATGTCGAGCGAGGACCAGTCGATCCTTCCCGACCGGCCGCTGGTGGTCGACCAGCTCTATACGGCCAATCCCGATCTTGCCGGCCATCCCGACGGCAAGCTGCCGGGTGAGCCGAAGCCGGATTGCTCGAAAGGCTGACGCGTCTTAGCCCGGCGCGATTGCGTGGAAATTTTTGGTCGCCGGACAACCGCCGCGGACCGATTTCGTGCCGGATACGCGACGGCAGCGGATCGTTCGTTGCGATTTGCCTGGCACTTTCGATTTCGTTTGACCTGCCTTGCAAGCGGAGAAAGACTGCGCCATCTCACTCCTACGTTGGCTGCGCGCCCCCGGTGCTGTCTCCGCAGAGGAAATGCCTGATGACGCTGCACGACGTCGCGCTCGACGACAAGTTCGATCTTGGTAAGGAGCGCATCTTCCTGTCCGGTGCACAGGCGGTCATCCGCATGCTTTTGATGCAACGCGAGCGCGACCGCCGGGCCGGCCTCAACACGGCCGGCTTCGTGTCCGGTTATCGCGGCTCGCCGCTCGGCGGCCTCGATATGCAGCTGTGGCGGGCGAAAAAGCAGCTGGCGCAGGCCGACATCGTCTTCCAGCCCGGCCTCAACGAGGAGCTTGCCGCCACTGCCTGCTGGGGCTCTCAGCAGACGGAATTAATGGGCGAAGGCAAGCATGACGGGGTGTTTTCGGTCTGGTACGGCAAGGGACCGGGCGTCGACCGCTCCGGCGACGTTTTCCGCCACGCCAACCTCGCGGGATCGTCGAAGTATGGCGGCGTGCTTGCGCTGATGGGCGACGACCATATGGCCGAATCATCGACCAATGCGCACGCCACCGAATTCCTGTTCGTCGACACCATGGTGCCGATCCTCAACCCGGCCGGCGTTCAGGAGATCATCGACTACGGCCTCTACGGCTTTGCCATGTCGCGCTTCGCCGGCACCTGGGCGGCTATCAAATGCGTCAAGGACAACATCGAATCCACGGCCTCCGTCGATGCCGCGCTCGAGCGCCTGAACATCGTCGTGCCGGAGTTCGATATGCCGCCCGGCGGCCTCAACATCCGCGACGAGATCGACATGCTCGGCCAGGAGGAGCGGCTGCATGAATACAAGCGCGCCGCTGCATCCGCCTTCATCCATGCCAACGGCCTGAACCGCATCGTCTATTCGGGCGGCCGCGCGCCGAAGCTCGGTATCATCACGCTCGGCAAGAGCTATCTCGATGTCCGCCAGGCGCTGGAAGACATCGGCATCGACGAGGCCGCCGCCGGCCGCATCGGCATCCGCCTGTTCAAGGTCGGTTGCCCATGGCCGCTCGACCTGCAGCATATCGCCGAATTCGCCCGCGGCCTCGACACCATCGTCGTCGTCGAGGAGAAGCGCTCGCTGATCGAGGTGCAGCTGCGCGAAAACCTCTACGGCACCGCCACCCAGCCGATGATCGTCGGCAAGAAGGACGAGCGCGGCGACTGGCTGTTCCCGGCCAAGGGCGCGCTCGACCCCAACGAGATCGCCATTGCGCTGGGCGAGCGCATCCTGCGCACAATCGGCCCTTCGGAAGAGATCACTGCCAAGGTGGCAAAGCTGCGCCAGTTCCAGGCGATGCTTGCCGACACCAGCGATATCGGTTCGCGCACGCCGTTCTTCTGCTCCGGCTGCCCGCACAATTCCTCGACCAAGGTGCCGGACGGCTCGATCGCCGCCGCCGGTATCGGCTGCCATTTCATGGCGCTGTGGATGGACCGCAACACGGTCGGCTTCACCGCCATGGGCGGCGAGGGCGCACAATGGGTCGGCCAGGCGCCATTCTCCAAGCGCGGCCACATTTTCCAGAATCTCGGCGACGGGACCTACAATCACTCCGGCACGCTGGCGATCCGCTTCGCGCTGTCGACCGATGCCAACATCACCTACAAGATCCTCTACAACGACGCCGTCGCCATGACCGGCGGCCAGCCGCATGAGGGCGGCCTGACTGTCGACATGATCGCCAGGCAGGTGCGCGCCGAAGGCGTCGAGCGCATCGCCATCGTCACCGACGAGCCGGACAAATATGCGGGGAAGGCCGAATTCCCCTCCGGCGCCACCATCCACCACCGCGACGACCTCGACCTCGTCCAGCGCGAGCTGCGCGACGTCAAGGGCGTCTCGGTGCTGCTCTACGACCAGACCTGCGCCGCCGAAAAGCGCCGCCGCCGCAAGCGCGGCACCTTCCCGGATCCCGACAAGCGGGTCTTCATCAACGAACTGGTCTGCGAGGGCTGCGGCGATTGCGGGGTGCAATCGAACTGCGTCTCGATCCAGCCGGTCGAAACCGAGTTCGGCCGCAAGCGCAGAATAGACCAGTCGAGCTGCAATAAGGACTTCTCCTGCGTCAACGGCTTCTGCCCGTCCTTCGTCACCGTGCACGGCGCCAAGATCAGGAAGGCCGAAGGCATTGCCGGGCGCTCCGACCCGCTTGACGGCGTGCCGGTGCCAGCCGAATTCCCGCTCGGTAGCGAGGGTTGGGCGGCGATCATCGACGGCGTCGGCGGCACCGGCGTCGTCACCATAGGTGCTGTGCTCGGCATGGCCGCCCATCTCGAGGACAAGGGCTGCGGCATGATCGACATGGCCGGCCTCGCCCAGAAGGGCGGCTCGGTGTTCACCCATGTCCGCATCGCCCGCACCCCGGACGACATCCACGCGATCCGCGTTTCGGCCGGCAAGGCGGACCTGGTGCTCGGCTGCGACCTCGTCGTCTCGGGCGCCAAGAAGGTGCTTGGCGCGGTACGCGAAGGCCATACCATCTTCCTCGCCAACACCGCCGAGATCATGCCTGGCGAGTTCGCCCGTTCGGCCGATTTCTCGCTGCCGATCGAGCGCCTGAAGAAGGCGATCCGTGCTGCCGCCGGCGAAGACAAGACCCATTTCTTCGACGCCACGCGCACCGCCACCCAATTGTTCGGCAATTCGCTCGGCGCCAACATGTTCATGCTCGGCTTCGCTTTCCAGCATGGCGGGCTGCCGCTGTCCGCGCAAGCCGTTGAAAAAGCAATCGAATTAAACGGCGAGGCGGTGGCGATGAACATCGCCGCCTTCCGCTGGGGCCGGCGCGCCGCGCATCAGCCGGAGTTTGTGCGCGGCCTCGTCGCCCAGCCGGGCAAGGCCACTGAGATCGCCAAGACGCTGGACGATATCATCGCCCGCCGCGTCGCTTTCCTCTCTGCCTATCAGAATGCCGCCTATGGCAGGCGCTATGCCGAGAAGCTGGCGGTTTTGCGTGCTGCCGAGGCCAAGGCCGTGCCTGACTCGACCGCGGTGACCGAGGCCGCCGCCAGAAACCTGTTCAAGCTGATGGCGATCAAGGACGAATATGAGGTGGCGCGGCTATACACCGACGGCTCCTTCGCTATGGAGCTCTCAAAACAGTTCCAGAGCTACGACAAACTCGAATTTCATCTGGCGCCGCCGATCATGGGCAGGCGCGGCAATGACGGCAAGCCGAGGAAATCGAGCTTCGGCCCGTGGATGATGAAGGGTTTTCGCCTGCTGGCGGCGCTGAAAAGCCTGCGCGGCACGGCCTTCGACGTGTTCGGCTACAGCGCCGAGCGGCGCATGGAGCGGCAGCTTCTGGCCCGCTATGAGGCCGATCTGGAGCTTGTCGCCAAAGCACTTGCGCCAGGCAGGATCGAGGCCGCCATCGCCCTTGTCTCGGTGCCGGCGCTCATTCGCGGCTACGGCCATGTCAGGCAAGCCAGCGCCGAAAAGGCAGAGGGCGAGCGCACAAGGCTTGTCGAGCGGCTGGCCAACACGCCGGCGCGGCCTGAACTTCAGGCCGCCGAGTGATCGATACGCCTTGTTTACCTGAACACGAATTTTCGCGGTTTACGCCGATGGAGCCGACTTGACGCCAGGCGTCGGAACGGCATCTCTAAACCTTTCTTAAGGCGAATGTGACATGACTGCGGTTCGTGCGACACCGCAGGCCATGCAAGAAAACAAAGCCGCAGAGATAGGTGAGGACGTCTATGCTGGGTTCGTGCGATCGTTGTTCAACGATCCCGGGATCCTGCTGATTGGCGCATTTTGCCATGGCCTCATCGGCATTCTGGTTTATTTTACCTCGGGGCATCCGGCCTATCTTGCATTGGCCGCGCTTATGCTTGCGGCGGGGCTTTACCGTTACTACGGCATCCGCAAAGGCCTGCGCATAGGCAGTTTCGAAACTTATGAACAAGCCAAGAAGTGGGAACGCTACTACCTGGTTGGCGGCACCATCCAGGCTTTCTTCATGGGGCTTTTCTGCTTCACCTCAATCTATCTCATTCCCGATGTCTTCGGGGAAAGTGCCGCCATCGCCGTCATAATGGGCTCGACGGTGACCATTGTCGGCCGCAATTACGGCTCCAAGACCATGGTTGCGGTGCAGGCCTTCACGGTCGTGCTGCCGATCGCGGTCGGGCTGATGCTCAAGGGACATCTCGGCGATTTCATCCTCGGCCTCTACATAGTGCCGTTCATCTTCATCATCACCCGGATGGCCAGCCACGTCCGCACCGTGCTGTTCAACGCCATTTCGGAGCGCAAGACGGCCGCCAGGCTCGCCGAGCGCTTCAACCGCGCGCTCAACACCATGTCGCATGGCCTGGTCATGCTCGGCCCCGACGGCAAGGTCGTGGTCGGCAATGCCGAAGCCGCGCATCTGATGTCGCTGCGCTCGCCCGACCAGCTGCTCGGGCGGTCGATCCATTCGCTGCTCCTGCGCGGCGTTGCGGGCGGCATGCTGGCGCCGAAAGACTGTCGTTATGTCGAAGCGCAGCTGACGCGCGCCTTGCGCGAGGGCCGCGACCGCAAGGTGCTGGTCTCCTTCTCCAATGGCCAGCACTATGAGTTCTCGGCCCGCGAAGGCAATCAGGATCTCGGTGTCATCACCTTCGAGGACGTCACCGCCCGCGTCGAGGCTGAGGAAAAAATCCGCTTCATGGCGCGCTATGACAGCCTTACCGGCCTGCCGAACCGCGCGTATTTCCATGAGCTGGTCGGTGAAGCCATGGCGTCGGGCAGCCGCGACCGCCTGTGCGCCCTGGCGGTGCTCGATCTCGACGATTTCAAGAGCGTCAACGACACCCTCGGCCATCCGGTCGGCGACGGACTTATCTATGCCGTTGCCGAGCGACTGGCGGCCGTCGCCGGGCAAGGCGTCAATGTCAGCCGCTTCGGCGGCGACGAGTTCATGATCTTCTTCGACCGCGTCGAGGATGAAAGCCATCTGACGGGCCTGCTCGACCAGATCTTTGCCGATCTGCAGGGCGAGGTCGACGTCGCAGGCCACGGTCTGCGCATCCAGGCAAGCGCGGGCGCCGTGCTGTCCAGGGTCGACGACACCGATGTCGACGCCATGATCGTCAAGGCCGATCTGGCGCTCTACAAGGCCAAGGAACTCGGCAAGAACAACTGGCGGCTGTTCGAGGCAGCGATGGATGCGGCGTTCCGCAACCGCCAGCTGATGAAGGCCGATCTGCGCACGGCGGTCGAAGGCAAGGCGCTGCGGGTGGTCTATCAGCCGATCGTGGCGATGAACACCATGCGCATCGCCAGTTGCGAGGCGCTGTGCCGCTGGGATCATCCCGATCTCGGGCCGGTTTCGCCCAGCATCTTCATTCCGCTGGCCGAAGAAATGGGCATCATTTCCGAGATCAGCACTTTTGTGCTCGCGGCTGCCTGCGCCGAATGCGCTAAATGGCCCGCACAGACCAGCGTCTCGGTCAACCTTTCGGCCAAGGATTTCCGCAACCGCGACGTTGTCCAGAAGGTTCGCGACGCGCTTGCCACTTCGGGGCTCGCCGCCGGCCGCCTCGAGATCGAAGTCACCGAAACCGCACTGCTCGACGACAAATCGCTAACGCGCCAGTATATCGAGGAACTTAAGCAGCTTGGCGTGCGCATTGCGCTCGACGATTTCGGCACCGGCTATTCAAGCCTGAGCTACCTCCACAAGCTGCCGCTCGACAAGATCAAGATCGACCGTTCGTTCCTGATGGACGTGACCCAGAACAAGCGTTCGCTCGACTTGTTGAAGGGCATCGTCGACCTGACCCGCGTGCTCGGGCTGACCGTCACCATCGAAGGTGTGGAAACCTTCGAACAGCTGAAGATCCTGGTGCATTCGGTCAAGCCGGACCTCGTCCAGGGCTTCCTGTTTGGCGCAGCACTCAGTGCCTCGGGCATAGAGACCATGTCCAACGTGACCTGGCCTTTCGCCGCCGAGCTGCGGCCGGCGGCAAAACTCGCCACGCCCTGACCCGTCATTAAATTGCGCTTGAAAAGCCCGTCTAAAAAGCGTTGTATTGTCTAGGCGTTAACTGATTGTTAAGGTTAATGATCGGTAAACACAGACGATTAGAGTTTCATCTTCTTGTTCCTTCGGTCGTCCGGTATTGTTCTCCTGCGGCGGTACGAGGGGAAGTAATGGACACGCATCAGTCAGGTGTGCTTTCGGGTGCGGCAGTCAAATCCGGCCCGCCTTCCTTGTTCGCCCGCAACGTCCTCGACGTCCTCGAGCGTGTCGAATACCGGCGCTGCGAAAGCGGCGAGGATCTCGAAGCGGTCTACCGGCTGCGCTACAAGGCCTTTCATACACACGGCCTGCTTGACACCATTACCGAACAGAAGCTCGTCGATCCCCTTGACGAAGTGCGCAATTGCTACTGTTTCGGCGTCTTCATGGATGGCGAGCTGGTCAGCACCGTCAGGCTCCACCATTTGACCCGTGAGACCCCCGAAGCGCCGATCATGACCGTTTTCGGCGACCGGCTGCTGCTGCGGCTGGCGCGCGGTGAAACCTTCATCGACCCGAGCCGGTTGGCGATCGATCCGCAAATGTCGTCGGCCAACCGCGCCCTGCCCTATGTCACGCTGCGGCTCGCGGTTATCGCCAACACCTTCTTCAACGCCACCAGCTGCATTTCGATGATCCGCGAGGAGCACACGGCCTTCTACCATCGCATCTTCGGATCGGTGCAGGTCGGCGAGCCGCGCCTCTACCCGCCCTTCACCATGCCGATCTTCTTCTATGAATCGATCTGCGAGCAGAACATGGCCCCGACGCTGGAGCGCTTTCCCTTCTTCCAGTCGACGGCGCTGGAGCGGCGTATGCTGTTTGCCAAGGCGCCGGCCGGCGAGCTCGCGCCGCTGACCATCCTGCCCACCGCTAAATATTTTCGCGAAGCAGCGTAATGTCGGCAAAGCCGGCGCACTTTAGCGCCCGGTGCGAGGAGCTTTCCGGCCGCTTCGGCGTTCTGGACGTCACGACGCCGACGCGGCCATAGAAAGGAACCGACATGCATATTCCCGAGCTAGCACTGACCCCGCTGATCTCGCTGATTGCCGGCGTGCTGATCCTGGTGATGCCGCGGCTGCTCAACTACATCGTCGCGCTCTATCTGATCGTCATTGGGCTGCTCGGGCTGTTTCCGCATCTAGCCGGTTGAAACGCAAAATCCTCAACCTTCGACGCCAGGCCGGCGACAAGCCCATACCGCCGGCTTTCAACATTCCTTTGAGGCTGTTGTCACTGGTCGTGCGGCAATAGCGCCATTGCTCTTGGCCCGGCTTTTCGCTATGTGCCTCAAAGATGTCTTCGAAGGGGTATTCCTATGGCTGATCACACGCCGACCGGTCCTGTCGAACTGGGCGCGAAGATGGACTATGCCGAACATGACCGCACCTATCATGGCTTTCTGGCGCTGGCCAAATACGGCTCGCTGTTCTGCGGCGCCCTGCTCCTGGCCATGGCTTTCGGCTTCTTCGCAGGCGGCTTCTTCTCCGCGACCATCCTGTTCGTGCTGATCCTCGCCCTCGGCGCCTTCATTCTCCGATAGTCTATACAGACCCCTTGCCAGGGCGTAGCCGGATATCCGGCCGCACTCTTGCGCAAACAGGTTCCAGCCGAAAGGATCATGCGGTGGGACAGACGGTTTTCATCCCTCGCGAGCTCGATGCCAGCGAGCCTCGTGTCGCGGCCTCGCCCGATACCGTGAAGCGGCTGGCGGCGCTGGGCTTCGACGTCACCGTCGAGACGGGCGCCGGCACCAAGTCGCGCATTCCCGATGAGGAGTTCGCCAAGGCGGGTGCCGCGATCGGCAAGGCTTCG
This sequence comes from Mesorhizobium sp. P160219, assembly GCF_057786095.1. Classification (NCBI taxonomy): domain Bacteria; kingdom Pseudomonadati; phylum Pseudomonadota; class Alphaproteobacteria; order Hyphomicrobiales; family Phyllobacteriaceae; genus Mesorhizobium; species Mesorhizobium sp. P160219. Next base: position 1,186,225 of record NZ_JBYNWG010000001.1, on the reverse strand, counting down.
GATGCGAGCCGGGCGGATGTGGTGCTGAAGGTGCGCCGGCCGACCGACGCCGAGCTGAAGGGCTACAAATCGGGTGCGGCGGTCATCGCCATCATGGATCCCTACGGCAATGATGCCGCGGTCGCGGCGCTTGCCGAGGCTGGGGTCACCGCCTTCTCGATGGAATTCATGCCGCGCATCACCCGCGCCCAGTCGATGGATGTGCTGTCGTCGCAGGCCAATCTCGCCGGCTACCAGGCCGTGATTGACGGCGCATCGGAGTATGACCGCGCGCTGCCGATGATGATGACTGCGGCCGGCACCGTGCCGGCGGCGAAGATCTTCATCATGGGCGTCGGCGTTGCCGGCCTGCAGGCGATCGCCACGGCGCGCCGTCTCGGCGCTGTCGTCACCGCCACGGACGTTCGTCCCGCCGCCAAGGAACAGGTGGCGTCGCTTGGCGCAAAGTTCCTCGCCGTCGAGGACGAGGAGTTCAAGGCGGCCGAGACCGCCGGCGGCTACGCCAAGGAAATGTCGAAGGAGTACCAGGCGAAGCAGGCAGCGCTCACCGCTGAGCACATCGCCAAGCAGGACATCGTCATCACCACGGCGCTGATCCCCGGCCGGCCGGCGCCGAAGCTGGTGTCGGCGGCGATGGTCGCCTCGATGAAGCCGGGTTCGGTGATCGTCGACCTCGCCGTCGAGCGCGGCGGCAATGTCGAAGGCGCGGTTGCGGGTCAGGTGGTGACGACGGCCAACAACGTTAAGATCGTCGGCCACCTCAACGTGCCCGGCCGCGTCGCCGCATCGGCCTCGCTGCTCTACGCCAGGAACCTGTTCGCCTTCCTCGAGACGCTGGTCGACAAGACCAGCAAGACGCTCGCCATCAACCGCGAAGACGATCTGGTTAAGGCGACGATGCTGACCGACGCTGGCCGCGTGGTGCATCCGGCCTTCGCCAAGGCGGCGGAACAGCCCCATATCGAACCGGCGGCCATTCCGGCCGAGACCATGGTGGCTGATGCCACGCCGAAGAAGGCTGCACCGAAAAAGGCGTCCGACAAAGCCACTGCCGGCAAGTCCGCCGCCAAGCCGAAGGGGATCGCGTGATGGATCAGACCTTGCAGAAAGCCCTCGATCAGCTCGACCAGGCAAGTGCCGCCGTCCGGCTGGCTGTGCAGAACCTGGCCAACGCGCCCGGTGGCGTCGATGCGGCGGGCGATGCCGCGCACGCACTGTCCGGCGGCGCCATCGATCCCTTCGTCTTCCGCTTCGCCATCTTCGTACTTGCGATCTTCGTCGGATACTACGTCGTCTGGTCGGTGACGCCGGCGCTGCACACGCCGCTGATGGCGGTCACCAACGCCATCTCCTCGGTCATCGTCGTCGGCGCGCTGCTGGCCGTCGGCATCTCGGCCTCCGGCATTGCCACCGGCTTCGGCTTCGTCGCGCTGATGCTGGTCTCAGTCAACATCTTTGGCGGCTTCCTGGTCACCCAGCGCATGCTGGCCATGTACAAGAAGAAGGACCGGTAGAGAGCCATGAACGCCAACTTCGCGTCCTTCCTCTACCTGGTCTCCGGCGTCCTGTTCATCATGGCGCTGCGCGGCCTGTCGCATCCGACCACCAGCCGCCAAGGCAATCTCTACGGCATGATCGGCATGGGCATTGCCATTGCCACCACGCTGGCGCTGGCGACTCCGTCCGCCGGGCGCTTCGGCCTGATCGTGCTTGGTCTGGCCATCGGCGGCGGCGTCGGCGCCGTTACAGCGCGCCGCATCGCCATGACGTCGATGCCGCAGCTGGTCGCCGCCTTCCACTCGCTGGTCGGCCTTGCCGCCGTCATGGTAGCGGCAGCCGCCATCTACGCGCCGGAAAGTTTCGGCATCGGCACCAATGGCGACATCCACGCCCAGGCGCTGATCGAGATGAGCCTTGGCGTTGCCATCGGCGCCATCACTTTCACCGGCTCCGTCATCGCCTTCCTCAAGCTCGATGGCCGCATGTCGGGCAAGCCGATCATGATCGGCGGCCGTCACATCATCAACGCGGTCCTCGGCATCGCGCTGATCGTGCTGATCGTGCTTCTGGTCACCACCGAGGCCAAGCTGGTGTTCTGGCTGATCGTCGCGGCGTCGCTGGCGCTCGGCGTCCTCTTGATCATCCCGATCGGCGGCGCCGACATGCCGGTCGTCGTCTCGATGCTGAATTCTTATTCCGGCTGGGCCGCCGCGGCACTCGGCTTCACGCTTGGCAATCTGGCGTTGATCATCACCGGCGCGCTGGTCGGCTCGTCCGGCGCCATCCTGTCCTACATCATGTGCAAGGGCATGAACCGGTCGTTCATCTCGGTCATCCTCGGCGGCTTCGGCGGCGAGACCGCGGCGGTTGCCGATGACGGCATCGAACGCACGGTCAAGCAGGGCTCGGCCGACGACGCTGCCTATCTGATGATGAACGCACAGAAGGTCATCATCGTGCCGGGCTACGGCATGGCGGTCGCTCAGGCCCAGCACGCGCTGCGCGAAATGGCCGACAAGCTCAAGGCCAATGGCGTGGATGTCAAATACGCCATCCACCCCGTGGCCGGCCGCATGCCCGGCCACATGAACGTGCTGCTCGCCGAAGCCAATGTTCCCTATGACGAAGTGTTCGAACTGGAAGACATCAACTCCGAGTTCGCGCAGGCCGATGTCGCCTATGTCATCGGCGCCAACGACGTCACCAATCCGTCCGCCCGCGACGACAAGTCGTCGCCGATCTACGGCATGCCGATCCTCGACGTCGACAAGGCCCGCACCTGCCTGTTCGTCAAGCGCTCGCTCGGCTCCGGCTATGCCGGCATCGACAACACGCTGTTCTACAAGGACGGCACCATGATGCTGCTCGGCGACGCCAAGAAGATGACCGAGGAAATCGTCAAGGCCATGGATCACTGATCCCGCTGCAACCTTCCACTGGAAGGTTGTCGGTCCATCATCGGAAACAAAAAAGCCCGGTTCGACCGGGCTTTTCTATGTTGAAGACCGGTTCAGCGGCTGGTCAGGAAAACCGCTTCCTCGTCGTCGCGCTGCCTGCCGCCCAGTGCTGCCGCAGCGCTGGCGATGAAGGCGCCGATAACCAGCGACAGGGCGCCAAGCAGTGCGAAGGTGGCGCTGCCTTTCCGGGCGGCGTCGGCGGCCTGCTTGGCCTTGACCTTGGCGTCCTCGACCCTGGCCACCAGGGCGTCGACACGCGCCTTGGCGTCAGCCTCGGAAAGCCCGGTGCGGGCGGCGACGAGCTGCGACAGATAGGTCTTGTCGTCAGCCGAAATTTCGCCTGCCGCCGCACTGGCGATGAGGATGCGCGAAGCCTGCCCGGCCGCAGCCGCATCGCTGTCCGGATTGGCCGCCGCGAGCCTGGCGGCATCAGCCGGACGGAACAGCGTATCCACAAGATAGGACGTTGCATTGTCGGCCGGTGCGCTGCCGGCATTGGCGGACGCGCCGGCCGAAGCACCCATGGCGGCGCCTGAGGCAACAGTAGAAGCCGCCTGCACGCCTGAACCAAGCACTGCCGACAGCGCCGACCCGAGAATGCCGACGACCAGCAATGTCGCCAGCGCCCAGGCGAGGAGGCCGTGCGCGGTGTCACGGAAATAGACCTCGTCGGTGTGGATGCCGACCCATTTGGTGCGCAGGCGTCCGGCAAGATAGCCACCGACCCCGGAGGACAGCCATTGCACGATGATGAGCCAGATGGCGCCGGACACCGCGAAGGTGGTCAGCGAGGCACTGGCGCCGGACCACGGCGAGACCATGGTCAGCCCCAGCCCCGAACCGAGCAGCATGAGGATGAAGGTCAGCGTCGAGGCCGCGAAGGCGCCGGCGATGATCGGACCCCAGCTGACGGCCGGGGCGGAGGATTCTGTTGAGGCGGATACGTCGACAGCCGATACGGTGGACTGCATCGACGCCTCCTACCGTACGAACAGCATGATGAGAATGATGATCGGGATCGGAATACCGAGCAACCAGAGCAAAATACCGCGTCCCATAAAGAGCCTCCCTGCGAGAAATTGATCGATGTCGTCACAATGTTCCTGAGCGATTTCCGTTCCGAAGGGCAATGAAATGATTTGCTTGCCGGGAACGGAACCATTTTCCGCGCGGCCCGAGGCACGACTGCGAAACTGTGGATTGGTTCACGGAGTTCCACATGGGCTGCCGTGTATTGTTGGCTCGGTGAGCCGGGGGTAGCATGAGCGATCCCGCCGTCGGATGTCGTCAACGGAGACGCTGATGCCCAAGACTGTCGCATCGCTGGCTTACAAAAAGGCGCAGCCCGGCCAGGCGGTGGTGATCGTGCACGGCATGGGCGAGCAGCGGCCGATGGGTACGCTGAGGGGATTCGTCCAGGCGGTCTGGAGCAGCGATCCCACCCGTGCTCCACCCTACGCCCAGATTCCCGATCCGGCCGTTTCCGGCGCCACGATCAACCAGAGCTGGATCACGCCCGACAGCCGGACCAAGTCACACGAGCTGCGCCGCATCACCACGCCCTACGACGTCGATGGCCGCCGTACCGATTTCTACGAGCTTTATTGGGCCGACATCACGCAAGGCACGACGCGCGGCCGGCTGGCCGCCTGGGTTACGAACCTGTTGTGGCGCAAGCCCGCCGACATTCCGCTCGACGCCCGCAAGCTTTACGTCGCCACACTTCTGATCGTTATCGTCATTCTGGGCGCAGCACTCGTGCTGGCAACATCGGTCTGGCAACAGGCCGTTACCTTGACGACCGGCCTGATGATCACCACCCTCGCTTCTTTTGTCATCTGGGCGGTGGATCAGTTCGCCCTGCCCTATTTCGGTGACGTCGCCGCTTATGTGCGCGCCGAGGCGGCGACGATCGAGAAGCGTGCGCTGATCCGCGACCGCGGCCTGACGTTGCTCAAGACGCTGATGAAGGACGATGCTTACGACCGCATCGTGCTAGTCTCGCACAGCCTGGGGTCGATCATCGCCTATGATTTGCTGCAGATCCTGTGGGCCGAGTTCCGGCCGCGAAGGCTGGAAGCGGTCCGCGACAAGGCCAAACTGGCGGCGGTCGAGGCCATCGACAAGGCAACGCTCGGCTCTGATGGGTCAGCGTGGCCAAAGAACCTTGAAGACCTCGCCGGGTTCCGGCGCGGCCAATGGGCGCTCTACCAGCAGCTTCGGGCCAAGGACGCCGACCACCCGCTGCCCTGGAAGATCAGCGATTTCGTCACGCTTGGCAGTCCGCTCTCCCACAGCGAATTCCTGGTGACCTACAATCTCGCGGAATTCAGGCGTGGCCTTGCCGAGCGCCTGTTCTCGGCTTGCCCGCCGATTGCCGATGACGGGCGCCCCGGCGGCACCGTGCTTTACCGGGAAGGACACAGCCAAGGCAAGGCGCAGCGCGCGGTGCATCATGGCGCGGTGTTTGCGGCAACGCGCTGGACGAACGTCTACGACCGCGGCAATGGCTGGGCGACAGGCGATCCGATTTCCGGTCCGATGACGGAAAACTTCGGCCCCGGTGTGGAGAACATCCAGATCGAGCTTCGCAGCTCACTTGGCCGTATCTTCACCCACACGCTTTATTGGTCATCGACGGCAAACGGCGTCGAAATCGCCCTGCCGGCGGGCACCGCGCCGCGCTCGCATCTGCAAGTGCTGCGCGACGCGGTGGACCTCGGGCGAAAGCTGGAACCGAGTTGAGTGGAGATTGACTGAAGCCCCTCAACTTCGTCATCCTAGGGCGAAGCAGGAGCGAAGCTCCGTCGCGAAGACCCTGGGATCCATTCCGTGACCTCGGTCGAATGATGCAGCGGCGTAGAATTCTGCACCGTTTTCAAGGCCTTAACCTCACGGCATGGATCCTAGGGTCTGCGCTGCGTCGCTGCGCTCCTTGCTCCGCCCTAGGATGACGAAGCGATGGGCGCGCAGCCATCAAATGTCCAGATTGGCCACCGACAGCGCATTGTCCTGGATGAATTCGCGCCGCGGCTCGACCTCGTCGCCCATCAGCCGCGAGAACAAGCTGTCAGCATCGGTTGCGTCATTCACCTTGACCTGCAGCAGCGAGCGCACATTCGGGTCGAGCGTGGTTTCCCAGAGCTGCTCGGCATTCATCTCGCCGAGGCCCTTGTAGCGCTGCATGGTCAGGCCCTTGCGGCCGGTCGCAAACACCGCGTTGAGCAGCGCCAGCGGCCCCGAAATGGTTTCGGAGACATCCTTGCGGCGCAGCACCGGCGGCTCGCCATAGACTTCCATGAGGCGCGGGGCATAGCGGTCGAGCTGGCGTGCGTCGGCCGAATTTATCAGCCCGGCATCGAGCTGCGCGAATTCCTTGACGCTGCGCACCGTGCGTTCGAACACGTAGCCGCCGACGCCTTCATTGGAGGTCGACAGCCGGCCGGTCCAGCCGCGCTCGGTGTCTTCGGCAATGATGTCGAGGCGCTGGGCGACGCGCTCGGCCATGGCGTTGGCGCGGCCGAGATCGTTCAACACGTCGGCATTGAGCGCGCCGGCGATCGCCGCCTGTTCGACCACGCCCCTGTTGTAGCGCGTGTGCAGCCCGTTGATGAGCTGGCGCACGGCCAGTGCATCGTCGATCGAGCCGCGCAGATCCTGTCCGGCCCGCGCTTCGCCGGAGGCAAGCGTCAGCGACGCCTCCTCCAGCCCGGAGCCGATCAGGAACTCCTCGAAGGCGCTCTCGTCCTTGATGTATTGCGAGCTTTTTCCGCGCGTCACTTTGTAGAGCGGCGGCTGGGCGATGTAGAGATGGCCGCGCTCGATCAGCTCCGGCATCTGGCGGAAGAAGAAGGTGAGCAGCAAGGTCCTGATATGGGCGCCGTCGACGTCGGCGTCGGTCATCAGGATGATCTTGTGGTAGCGCAATTTGTCGGCGTTGAACTCGTCCTTGCCGATCGAGGTGCCGAGCGCGGTGATCAGCGTGCCGATCATCTCGGAGCCGAGCATGCGGTCGAAGCGGGCGCGCTCGACATTGAGGATCTTGCCGCGCAACGGAAGGATCGCCTGGTTCTGGCGCGAACGGCCGCCCTTGGCCGAGCCGCCGGCGGAATCACCCTCAACGATGAAGATTTCGGATTTCGCCGGGTCGCGTTCCTGGCAGTCGGCAAGCTTGCCGGGCAGAGAGGTGACGCCGAGCGAGCTTTTGCGGGTGATGTCGCGGGCCTTGCGCGCGGCTTCGCGCGCCGCAGCCGCCTGGATCACCTTGTCGATGACCACCTTGCCCTCGGTCGGGTGTTCTTCCAGCCAGGTGCCAAGCGCCTCGTTGACCAGGCCTTCGACCACCGGGCGGACTTCCGACGAGACCAGCTTGTCCTTGGTCTGCGAGGAGAATTTCGGGTCGGGAACCTTGACCGACAGCACCGCCGTCAGGCCTTCGCGGCAGTCGTCGCCGATCAGCGCCACCTTTTCCTTCTTGGTCAGGCCCGACGATTCGCCATAGCCGGTGATCTGGCGCGTCAGCGCGCCACGGAAGCCGGCCAGATGGGTGCCGCCATCGCGCTGCGGGATGTTGTTGGTGAAGGCCAGCACGTTCTCGTGGTAGCTGTCGTTCCACCACATCGCCACTTCGACGGTAATGCCGTCGCGCTCGGCCTTAATGGCGATCGGCTTGTCGATCAGCGGTTTCTTGACCCGGTCGAGATATTTGACGAACTCTTCCAGGCCGCCATCATAGTGCAGTTCGTGGCGCACGAGATCGGCATGGCGGGCATCGGTCAAGATGATGCGTACGCCGGAATTCAGGAAGGCGAGTTCGCGCAGCCGGTGCTCCAGCGTGCCGAAGTCGAACTCGACCATGGTGAAGGTTTCGGACGACGGAAAGAAGGTGATCTCGGAACCGCTGCGGCCCTCATAGGTGCCGGGCTGCTTGTTCTGCTCATAGCTGCCGGTGGCCTTGAGCGGCGCATCGGCATTGCCATGCGTGAAGCTCATCTCGAAAATCTGGCCGTTGCGGCGGATTTTCAGCTTCAGCCAGGCCGACAACGCGTTGACCACCGAGACGCCGACGCCGTGCAGGCCGCCAGACACCTTGTAGGAATTCTGGTCGAATTTGCCGCCGGCATGCAGCTGCGTCATGATCACTTCGGCCGCCGAAATGCCTTCGCCAGTGTGAATATCGGTCGGAATCCCGCGGCCATTGTCGATAACGGTGACCGAACCGTCGGGATTAAGCGTCACCGTGACGAGATCGGCATGGCCGGCCAGCGCCTCGTCGATGGCGTTGTCGACCACCTCATAGACCATGTGATGCAGGCCCGAGCCGTCGTCGGTATCGCCGATATACATGCCCGGCCGCTTGCGGACAGCGTCCAACCCCTTCAAAACTTTGATGGAATCGGCGCCGTATTCGGCCTCAGCGCCGTTGGCGTTGTCGCTTTGATCGCTCATGAAAACCTGTCTGATTGCTGCCGCATGCTCAGCGCGAAAAAATGGCTTCGAATCACGCCGCTTTGATGTCCTAGATATAGGCGCAAAAGGCGGTTTTTCCAAGGTTTGCGGGCATTTCAGGGCTGAATCCCGAGCTGGCAGCCGGCTATTTTTTCGCGGCTTTCAATTTGGCCAGAAGACCGCGCAGATATTTGATCGTGGGTTTGTCCCTCGGCGCCAGTTTGCCTGTGCGGTCAAGCTCCAGCGTCAGGTCTAGCGCCTGCGACAACACAGCCTTCGGATTCTTCGCCACATAGGCATAGTTGATGTAGGCCTGTACCAGATCGAATTGCCAGATCGCATTGTCCGGATCGGACAGGGCCAACCGCTGGCGGATGGCCAGGCTGGCTTCGAAGGCCTTCTTCGAGCCCTCATAGTGGCGCTGCTTGGTCTCCAGCAGGCCTATTTCCTCGAACGTGATCGACAGGTCGCGCTGCCAGTCGGAATTGCCCGGGTCGAGATTTGCCAACCGGTCGGCAATGACGAGACTGTCCTGGTAGTTCTGCAAAGCACCGGCGATATCGCCCTGGGCATCAAACACGCCGGCAATTTTTTCCAGACAGACCGACAGGTCGCGCTGCCAATCGGTGTTGCCTGGGTCGCTGGCGGCAAGGTCTCGCGCCGTGGCCAGCGCCTGCTGGTAGGCCTCCAACGCGAGTGGCCAGTCCTTCTGGTCGCCGTAAGCATTGCCGATCTTGGCGTAACCGACCGACAGGTCGCGCTTCAAATCGGTGTCGTTTGAGTCGCGGCGCACCAGCGCTTCGGCGATTATTTGGCTCTTGTTGTAGGCGTCGAGCGCGCCCGCAGCGTCGCCACGCTCGCGCAGGACGTCGCCGATCCTTGTGTAGCTGACGGAGACGGCGCGCTGATGCCTGGGGTCGTCGGGGTTGTTCTGCGCCAGCGCCAGCCGAATTCTCAGGCTCTCTTCGAATGCAGTCTGGGCGCCATCCAGCTGGCCGGCGGTACGGGCAAGACCGCCGATTTCGTCGTAGGTAATGGTCAGGTCGCGCAGCAGATAGACGCTGTTCGGCTCGGCATCGGCCAATTGCTGCTTGATGGACAGGCTTTGCTGGTAGGCCTGGGCTGCCGCACCCAGGTCGCCTTGCGTGGCCAGCACATTGCCGATCTTGTCATTGGCCATGGCGAGATCGCCGAGCCAGTCCTTCTTGTCCGGCACGTCTGTGGTCAGGCCCTGCAACATGTCCCTGGCCGCCTCATAGTTTTGCAGGGAGGCCGGCAGATCGCCTTGCGCCATCTTGATGTTGGCGAACTTGATATGGCCGATGGCCAGGTCGCGCTTGACGCTCGGATCGGTTTCCTGGCGCGCTCGCTGCTCAAGATTGGCGACCAGCGCCGCAAAGGCGCGGCCGGCGGCGTCGGTGTTGCCGACCGTTGTGTAGAGGATGCCGAGCTCTTCCAGCGTGCGGCTTTGGCGGTCGGCCTGTTCCAGGCTGAGCGAGGTCTGCCCGGCTTCGCCATAGAGCGCCAGCACCGTTTCATAGTCCTTGATGGCGGTTGCATAGTCCAGGGTGGCACGCGCCGCGCCGCCCGAGAGAAATCGCGTCGCGGCTTCGGACAGGGTGCGGCTGACGAAATTGGCCTTCAACGCCTGGCGCGAGACATTGTCGACGTCGGCGGCCTTGGCGAGGATCACGCGTGCGCCATCGAAAGCGCCGAGCGCCAACTGTTCCTCGGCCTGGCGGCGCAGTTCGGTCACCTGCGGGTCGTCGGCGGCCAGCGTCTTCATCTCGCCGCGCACCTTGACGAAGGCGTCGGCCGCCTCGCGCAGCTTGGCGTCCAGGCTTTCGCCGGAGAGATGGCTGGTGTCGGAACTGATCAGCGCGCCATAGAGCGGCGCCAGCGGCATGTCGGCATCGCTGGCGACCCGTTCGACCGCGCCGCGCATTTCCGGCGTCACATCGGCCATGGCAAGCAACAGCCGCTCGCGCTCCGGCAGTTGTTCCTTGGCCGCCGAGGCGAAGAACAGCTTCGGCAGCCCGCTTTCGACGTAGGGCAGCTGTTTTCCGCGCGAAAGGTCGTAGACCTCCTGCTGCACCAGCGTCAGCACCGAGCGGATTTCGAGCCCGTCGGTGCCGAGGTATTTGATCAGCGCCGCTGTAAAGGGCGAATTCGCACCGGTACCGTCGGCAGCCGCCTCGCCGGGCGCCGCCGAAAAGGCGAACAGGATGTTTTCCGCCTTGCCGACGCGTCCGAGGCCCGGCTTGATCTTGTCCACAAGGTCCTTGATCAGCGATGTGGCGCCACGCCCGTCGCCGTTGCCGCCTGTGAACGGATCGCTGCGGCAGGCGTCGAGCACGATCAGCCCGACCTTCGCCGTGGCGGCAACCGCATCGCGCACTTCCTCCAGCGGCAGGCTGGTCTTCTCCAGCTGGTCGAGCGAGGAGGCATCGGCATCGACCGGCAGAAGACGGTTGTCGCCGGAGATTTCGACGCCATGGCCGGAGAAATACACCAGCGCCACGTCGGCGCCCATGGCGTCCTCGCGAAAATCGTCGAGAGCCCGGCGCATGCGCCTGAGATCACGATTGGTCTCGACCACGACCTCGAAGCCGAGCTTCTTCAGCGCCACTTCCATCACCTCGCCGTCATTGACAGGATTGGCCAGCGGCCGCACCAGCCGGTAGTCGTCCTCGGCAATGACCAACGCCACGCGCCGCTCCGCCACCGCTGTGGCGGTGGTCGCAAGCATCAACAGCAAGGCAAACAACAGGCGCAAATCGAACCGCCCCCGGCTCAGTCACCTGCCGACCATTCCACCTCTTTATGGCATGAGCAAGCCGGGGCCGGCTGCGTTACGCAGCCCGCATCGGCTTCAGCGCCCCGCTCCAGCGCGAGAGCTCGTCCAGCATGGTCTTGGTCCCACCCTCTACCTGCTCACTAGCCTGGAAGGAGCCGTCGCTCTCCAGCAGTTTCTGATACATCGGCAGCGCGACGCCTTCCGAGATGGGCATGACGCCCACCGCGGTCAGCAGCGGCTTCAGCGCCTGCGCGGCGCGCAGGCCTCCGGAAACCCCGCCATAGCTGAAGATGGCGGCAGGTTTGTATTTCCATTCGCGCGCAAGGTAGTCGATGGCGTTGACGATCGCAGGCGCCACGAAATAATTGTACTCCGGCGCAACGAACACGAAGGCGTCGGCGGCATCAATGACCTTCGACCAGGCTTTGGTGTGGTCGTTCTGGTAATTGCCGAGCCTGGGGTGATGCGGCTCGTCCAGAACCGGCAGATGGAACGTGGCAATGTCGGTCAGCACCGGTTCGAATTTGCCGTGCTCGCGGGCAAAATCCTCCAGCCAGTGGGCGAAGACCGGCCCGGCGCGGCCCGGCCGCGTGCTGCCGATTATGATGTTCAGCTTGTGCTTCAAGCGGACTCTCCTGGGCGATTGGCAGTAGCTGTTGGCAACTGTCACCTATGGCAGAGTGTCCAACCGGACAAGCCGCAACCGTTTCACCGGCGGTCACGATCCGATGAACACACCGTCTGTCGGGCACACCGGGCGCTGCAGCGTTTCAGTTTGCCGTTCGGTCACATGGACGCCCGGATTGCCAGCCACTACATCTGAGCTATCAGCGGAGCACCTCATGGACACGCAGCCCGTCCCCTTCGTGCCGCCGGCGCCCAAGCCGCGCACGACGCCGCCTTCGACGCTGGAGATGATGCGGATCGTCTACCGCAATCCGCTCGAACTGTGGGGCGAGCACACCTACAACGAGCCCTGGATTTCGGCGAATGGCGTCGGCGGGCATCTGATCGTCGCCAACGATCCCGGCCTTATCCGCTACGTGCTGATCGACAACGCCAGGAACTACAAGATGGCGACGGTGCGCCAGATGATCCTGCGACCGATCTTGCGCGACGGGCTGTTGACCGCCGAAGGCGAGGTGTGGAAGCGCTCGCGCAAGGCGATGGCGCCGGTGTTCACGCCGCGGCATATCTTCGGCTTCGCCGAGCCGATGCTGCGCCGCACGATGCAGTTCGTCGCCCGCTATGACGAAGGCGGCATGACCGATGTCGCCCATGACATGACGCTGCTCACCTACGATCTCCTGGCCGAAACGCTGTTTTCGGGCGAGATTGCGGGCGAGCCCGGCAGTTTCGCGCAGGAAATCGACCGCCTGTTCGAAACCATGGGCCGTGTCGATCCGCTCGACCTGTTGCGCGCGCCCGAATGGCTGCCGCGGCTGACCCGCATCCGCGGCCGCAAGACCATGGCGTATTTCCGCAAGATCGTCACCGATACGGTCAAGATGCGCGAGGAGCGGCTGAAGCGCGACCCCGACACCGCGCCGCAGGATTTCCTGACGCTTCTGCTGCGCGCCGAAGGCCCCGACGGGCTGACGCGGGCGGAAGTCGAGGACAACATCATCACCTTCATCGGCGCCGGCCACGAGACCACCGCGCGGGCGCTGGGCTGGACGATCTACTGCCTCGCCGAAGCGCCGTGGGAGCGCGAAAAGGTCGAGCGCGAGATCGATGCCGTGCTGGCGCGCGAACCCGACCCGACGAAATGGCTCGACGCAATGCCGTTCACCCGCGCCGCCTTCGAGGAGGCGCTGCGGCTTTATCCGCCGGCGCCGTCCATCAACCGCGAGCCGATCGAGACGGAGACCTGGAACGATCTGGTGCTCCCCAAGCGCGCGGCCGTACTGGTGATGCCTTGGGTCGTACACCGCCACAGAAAACTGTGGGACATGCCCGACGCCTTCATGCCCGAACGCTTCCATCCGGGAAACCGCGAGAAGATCGACCGCTTCCAGTATCTGCCGTTCGGCGCCGGTCCGCGCATCTGCATCGGCGCCAGCTTCGCCATGCAGGAGGCGATCATTGCGCTGGCCATCATGCTGTCGCGCTTCCGCTTCGACGTGACGGCCGAGACCAAGCCGTGGCCGGTGCAGAAACTGACGACACAGCCGCAAGGCGGCCTGCCGATGCAGGTGACGCGGCGCGTTTAACGGCGCAACGCCTTGTTACGCGATGCCGGCGGGCTTGCGCTGGAACTGGCCTGCGGCGCGGAAGCGCCAGAGATAGCTGGGCAGGATTGTGCCGATAGACTGCGGCTGGATGTCGAGGCCGGCAAGGTTCCGGTTGGCCTTGTTGGCCTCCTCCGACACAATGTTGGGCTGGCGCAGCAGCAGCACCTGGTCCTTGGTCAGCAACGGGTTGGGCAGCAGGCCGAGGATCGAGGCCTGCAGATTGGCCATCCACCACGGCACCGGCACCAGGAGCCGCTTGCGCTCGATGACGGTGAGCAGCTCTTCCATGCACTGCTTGAAGGTGAGCACTTGCGGCCCGCCGAGTTCATAGATCTGGCCGCCCTTGATCTTGCCCTCGACCGAACGCGCCACCGCTTCGGCGACATCGCCGACATAGACCGGCTGGAACTTGGTCTGGCCGCCGCCGATCAGCGGCAGCACCGGCGAATAGCGCGCCATGTCGGCGAAGCGGTTGAAGAAACTGTCCTCGGGTCCGAAATTGATCGACGGTCGGAAGATGACGGCGTCCGGGATCGTCTCCAGGACGGCCTTTTCGCCGAGCGCCTTGGTGCGGGCATAGTCGGACTCGGCGTTGAGGTCGGCGCCAAGCGCCGAAATATGGGTCAGTCCTGCGCCGACCGAGCGCGCGGCTTCGGCGACGGCGCGGGCGCCGAATTCGTGCACGGTGTTGAATTTCTGCCGGCCGCTTTCATGCGGGATGGCGACCAGATTGATGACATGGTCGGCGCCCTGCACGGCGCGGTCGACGGACCAGCGCACGCGCACATTGGCCTGCACCGGCTGGATCTGGCCGACATTGCCGAGCGGCTGCAGATGTCCCGCGAGATCGGGCCGGCGCACCCCCACCCTGATGCGGTAGCCGCGCTTGGCCAGCGCCCGCACGATGTGGCGGCCGACGAAGCCGGAGCCGCCGAAGACGACCACGAGCTTGGGGATCTGCAGGATTTCGGTCATGGCTGGCTCCGGCGCTCGAAAGCTTGGCTGAAGCCGTTTCATAGTCCGTTTTGGGCCAAAGGCAAAGGGTGACGCGTCGTCGCTGCCACCCTCTTATGGACCCTTCAGAACGCCTTGCCGAGGCGCGCGTCGACCGACTGGCGGTTGCCGCCGCGGATAACGAAGAACAGCAGGATCGCCGCCCATAGAAGCGACTTTTCAGCGCCGGAAAAGCCCTGGCCGACAGTGATCCAGTGGAACCAGACGGTGACCAGCAGCACGATCATGCCGGCAAAGGCGGCGGGCCGAGTCAACAGGCCGATGGCGATCAGAATGCCGCCGAAGAATTCGGTGCAGGACAAAAGCAGCGACCAGAACGCGCCGGGATAGAAGCCGAGGCCTTCGACCATCTCGGCGGCGCCGAAAGGGTTGGTGATCTTCTGCGAGCCGTGAATGGTGAGAAACCCGCCGGCGACGACGCGCAGAAGGGTTTCGGCGCCATCATGCAGCGACGAATACAGGCGGCCAAACACCGGAACGATAAGTTTTCCGCGGGAAGCGTCGGTGGTTGCGGACATCGTAGCTCCTGTTGTTGTGACGATCCCTTGCAAACGCCCGATGGTTCCCGGCAAGTCAAGTTAACAAAAGTTAACTTCTGGCATCATGTTTTAGCACACAGAGCACGAACGTAGAAAACCCCGCCGAAGCGGGGTTTTCCGGGTGACGCAACGGTCGAGACAGAGCGCAACGGGGCGGGTAACCTGAGACGGCATACGCCCGCCCGGGCCCTAAACGCATCCGACAGAAGACACCGACCGGGCAAACCCGACCCGGCAGCTATTGGTCGTTGCGATCGGTAGAAAGGTTCAGCCAGGTCGCGTAAAAAATTCGTTGTCGCAGGACTGCTTCAGCCCGAATAGCGCTCGGCGAATTCGGAAATGCGCTGCACCACGGCTTTGGGGGCGTTGATGCCGCGCGCCTGCGCCTTCTCCGCCGCTTCGGCCCGCGCCCGGCCCGGCACGTGCACGCCAAAGCGCCGGCGCAGCCGGTCGAGCTGGTTCTTCATGCGCTGCTCGAAATCCGGGTCGAGCAGCTTGGGCTCGACGGCGAGCACGAACAGGCCGGTTCCGGGGCTGTCCGGTCCGCCGGAGAACCAGGGCGCGTCGAGCGACCAGTTGGCGCCCGACAAGCCAGCCGCCAGCACTTCGACCATCAGCGCGATGTTGGCGCCACGCTGGCCGCCGAAGGCCAGCATGGCGCCCTTCATGGCCGCGGCCGGATCGGTGGTCGGATTGCCGCTGGCGTCCAGCGCCCAGCCTTCGGGGATCTTCTTGCCGTCCTCGGCCGCCTTGCGGATGTTGACGAAGGCGGTGGCGCTCGACGACTGGTCGATGACCAGCGGCGCGCCATCGGCGGCGGGTGCCGCAAACGACATCGGGTTGGTGCAATAGACCGGCTTGACCGAGCCCGAGCCTGCCAGCACCGCCGGCCCGTTGGTGGCGGCGAAGGAGACCAATCCCAGCTGCGCCAGACGCCCAGTGAAATAGCCTAGTGCGCCGCAGGTATAAGCGTTCTTCTGCGAGAAGATGGCGACGCCGAACAGCTTTGCCGCCTTGGCGAGGTCGTCGATGGTGCGGTCGAAGCCGGTATGGGCGAGGCCGCCACGCGCATCGGATTGATAGACGGCGAGCGCCGGCCTGGTGATCACGGGATCGGCATTGCCGTCGATGCGGCCGGCTTCCAGCGCTTCGAGGTAATCGATGAAATGGGTCAGCCCGACGGTCGAAAGCCCTTCCGCCTCGGCGGCAATGATCGAGGCGGTGAGCGACCTCGCCGCCTCCTCATTGGCGCCGGCGCCGAGCGCCGCCATGCGGCACAGTCCTGTTGCCTGGTCGAGAGAGAGTTGCATGGTGCGGACCCGATTGGTGGTGAGTGAGTAGGGAGTAGTCAGTAGGGAGTAGCGAAAGCAAGCGGTTTCCCGGTCATATGCTGACTACTCACTACTGCCTACTCACTATTCCCTAACCCACCTTGTTCGGAATCCGCGCCTCGATCTTGCTGAATGCAAACACCAGTATGCCGGTGATGATCATGTAGATCAGCGCCAAAAGCAGCAAGGGTTCGTAGGTGAGATAGGTGTCCTGCCGGACCTTGGACGAGACGGCGAAGATGTCGATGACGCTGATCGTCGCCACCAACGGCGTCGATTTCAGCTGCAGCACGGTTTCGCCGGTCAGCGTCGGCAGCGCCCGGTAGATGGCTTGCGGCAGCCAGATGCGGCGGAAAATCTTCCAGCGGCTCATGCCGAAGGCGCGGGCGGCTTCCAACTGCCCCTTCGGCACGCCGGCAAAGGCGCCGCGCATCACTTCGCCCTCATAGCCGGCGAAGGACAAGGTCAGCGCCAGCACTCCATAAGGCCAGGCTTGCCTCAGATACGGCCACATCCAGGATTCGCGGATCCAGGGAAATTGCGGAAACAGCGAGCCCAGCCCGTAATAGAGCAGCCATAGCTGGATCAGCAGCGGCGTGCCCCTGATGACGGTGCAGAATGTCCTGGCGGGGGCGGAAAGCCATAACGGGCCGGCGGCCTGCGCCAGCCCGAGCGGCACGGCGAGCAGGAAGCCGAGAAAGCAGGTAACGGCCAGGATCCACAGCGACCGCCAGATGCCGAGAAGCCCCATTTCGTAAAATTGCGGCAGCCAGTCCCAGCGCAAGAAGAAGGCCGCACCGAAAACCAGCGCGATTGCGACCAGGATCAGCACGATGCGATGCGGCTGCAGCCACAGCGACGTGCGCGCGGCAGCGTTGATGATGGTCGCTTCTCCGGCCATCAGCGCGCATCCTTGAGCGACGGCATACCGCGCCGCGACCAGGCCTCGAGGCGGCCGATGAGCAGGTTGGAGACCAGCGACAAGATGAGATAGAGCACGCCCGCGGCGAAAAAGAAGGTGAAATAGGCTTTGGTGACCCCCGCAGCCTGCCGCGTCGCCAGCGCCAGCTCGTAAAAGCCGACGACCGCCAGAAGGGCTGTGTCCTTGGTGGCGATCAGCCACAGATTGGCGAGCCCGGGTATGGCGAAGGGCAGCATCGCCGGCAAGGTGATGCGCCGCAGCATGAGCCCGGGTGACATGCCATAGGCGCGGGCGGCTTCGATCTGGCCCTGCGGTATGGCCAGGATGGCGCCGCGGATCACTTCGGTCGAATAGGCACCCTGGACAAAGCCGAGCACGGCGATGCCCGCGGCAAGGCCGCTGATGTCGACGCGCTGGTAGCCCATTGCCGTCAGCGCCTGGTTGATCAGGTCTGTTCCGGCATAATAGAGCAGCAGGATCAGCACCAGTTCGGGCACGGCGCGCACGATGGTGGTGTAAACCGCCAGCAAGTCGCGTACGACCGGCCCGCCGTAAAGTTTGCCAAAGGCGCCACCGGTGCCGATCAGGAGACCAAGGACCGTGGCGCCGAGCGCGATCTCGATCGAATGGAGCAGCCCAAGCAAGAGCGTGCCGCCCCAGCCCGGCGGATTGGGCGAAAGAAGCTCGATTATGCCGGCCGCCGAGGCCGAAAGAAGTGCGTCGATCAGCGTCGCCCCCGGATTGCTGGCTTCAACCACCGCCGACGGCAGCGTCGGTGGCAGCATGTCTGGGAAAGGTCGGGCAGGAGGGGCATGGCGTTGGCGCCATGCCCCTCAGCTCATGCGAGGATCGTCAGTTCGACTGCGCGCCGCCACCACCGTAAATGTCGAAATCGAAGTATTTCTTCGATATCTCGTCATATTTGCCGTTCGAGCGGATCGCCTTGATGCCGGCGTTGATCTTGGCCTTAAGGTCGGTGTCTTCCTTGCGCACGCCGGCGCCCACACCCGGTCCGAGCACTTCGTCATCGGGAGCCACCATGCCCTTCAGGTCGCAGCAGGCCTTACCCTGGTCCGACTTCAGGAATTCGCCAAGCGCGATGGAATCGGCCTGCACCGCGTCCAGACGGCCGGCGGCAAGATCGTTGTTGGCCTCGTCCTGGGTCTGGTATTCCTTGATCTCGGCAGCCGTTGGGCCGAAATGCTTCTTGGCATAGACGGCATGGACGGTCGACACCTGGACGCCGATGATCTTGCCCTTGAGGTCGTCCGGCGTGGCGCCGAATTTCTGGTCCTTCGGGCCGATGATGGCGGTCGGGGTGTTATAGTACTTGTCCGAGAAGTCGATGGTCTTCTCGCGTTCGGCGGTGATCGACATCGAGGAGACGATGAGGTCGATCTTCTTGGTCGTCAGCGCCGGGATGATGCCGTCCCAGGCGACAGGCGTGATGACGCAGTCGAGCTTCTCCTCGGCGCAGACGGCGTCGATGAACTCGATTTCCCAGCCAACCCATTTGCCGGAAGCGTCCGGCGAGGTGAAGGGCGGATAGGGCTCGGCGGCGACGCCGATCTTGACCGGATCGGCCTTGGCCACGCCCATGGCGGCGACGCCGAGCAGCAGCGCTGCGGCGAATGTTTTCAGAACAGTCTTCATGTCACGACTCCCAGTTTGTTGTTGGTTCCCGGTTTTCTTCCGTCCCGGCTTGTCCTAGCCGATGTTGCGGATGAACTGCTTCAGCCTTTCGGATTTCGGTGCGCCGAATATCTGCTCCGGCGGCCCCTCTTCCTCGACCAGCCCGTTGCAGAGGTAGACGACATGGGTCGCGACCTCGCGGGCGAATTTCATTTCATGCGTGACCAGCACCATGGTGCGGCCCTCGCGCGCCAGGTCGCCGATCACCTTCAGCACCTCGCCAACCAGCTCCGGGTCGAGCGCCGAGGTCGGCTCGTCGAACAGCATGACGCGCGGGTTGATGGCCAGGGCGCGGGCGATCGCCGCGCGCTGCTGCTGACCGCCGGAGAGATAGGCCGGATAGACGTCGCGCTTTTCGGCGAGGCCGACGCGCGCCAAAAGCTTTTCGGCTTCCCTGATCGCCACGTCGCGCCTTACGCCCAGAACATGCACCGGAACCTCGATGACGTTCTCGATCAGCGTCATGTGGCTCCACAGGTTGAAGTTCTGGAACACCATGCCGAGCTTGGCGCGGATGCGTTCGATCTGCCGGCGGTCGGCGGGCACGGTGTGGCCGTGGCTGTCGGCCTTGAGTTTGATCTCCTCGCCATTGACGCGGATGATGCCGCTGGTCGGGTTTTCCAGGCAGTTGATGCAGCGCAGCAGCGTCGACTTGCCGGAACCCGAGCCGCCGATAATGGCGATCACCTCGCCGTCGCGCGCCGACAGCGAAACGCCTTTCAGCACATGCAGCTGGCCGAATTTCTTGTGCAGGTTCTCGACATGGATGGCTTCGGCGGCGCCGTCCTGCGCCTTGCCGGATTGGACTGCGGCGGTTCCCGCCGCGCTCACCGGGGAACCTCTGCCACAGGGTCCACGGCAGATCGTCGAACGTCTATCCGGCTAATCAACATACGCTGTAATGCCCACTCCAGACTTCAGCATGGACCCAACAGCGCGAGCCCGTCAATCCCGCTCATTACGGCACTTGCGGCCTTATTGTGCAAGTGTATAAATAGCCTCCGATGAAATTTCTTCCATTTTTTTCACCCTGAACACGGCATTGAAAAGGGCACCGATGAGCGCTTTCGGATCACAGTCCATGGCGGCGCCGTTGCGGCGCGTGCTGATGCGGTCGGCGGCCAATGCCATGCGCGGTGCCGACCGGGCTACCTGGCACTATGGCCCGGGTTTCGACCCGGCGAAAGCGGCGGCGCAGCACGCGGCTCTCGCTGAGCTGGTGACGGCGTCCGGCGCCGAAATCGAATGGATCGATGACAAGGCCGACGGGCTGTCGGATTCCGTATTCACCCACGATCCGTCACTGATGACCGACCGCGGCGCGCTGATCCTGTCCATGGGCAAGGCATTGCGCGCCAGGGAGCCATCACTGCATGAGGAAACCTACACACGCCTGGGTATTCCCATCCTCGGCCGCGTCGAGGCGCCCGGCCAGGTCGAAGGCGGCGATTGCGTATGGCTGGATAAAAACACGCTGGTAATCGGGCGCGGGGTGCGCTCCAACCAGGAAGGCATACAGCAGGTTTCCAACCTGCTGACGCCGCTCGGCATTTCCGTCTACGGCTTCGATCTGCCGCTGTGGCAGGGCGAGGAGGCGTGCCTGCATCTGATGTCGGTGATCAGCCCGCTGGCCGACGACCTGGCCCTGGTCTATTCACCGCTTTTGCCGGCTCCGTTCTATCAGTTGCTGAAGGCGCGCGGCATCCGGCTGGTGGAAGGCGACGCCGAAGAGTTTGCCGAGTCCAACGGCCTCAGCCTGAACGTGCTGCCGACCAGCCCGCATAAAGTCATTGCCGTCGCCGGCTCTCCCAAGACCAAGGCCGCGATGGAAGCCGCCGGCTGCACGGTTCAAATCTTCGAGGCGGATGCCCTCTGCATCGCCTGCGAAGGTGGGCCGACATGCCTGACGCGGCCCATCCTGCGGCAATGAATGAGCGCCGCAAGTTCCGCCGCGAGGGCGAGGAGCGGCGGCGGCAGGATTTGATCGACGCGACCCTGGACAGCGTGGCCGAACATGGGCTGGAGGGCGCCAGCCTGCGCACCATCGCACTGCGCGCCGGTGTCACCGCCGGGCTGATCCGGCACTATTTCCCCGGCAAGGAAGACTTGCTGCAGGAAGCGTACGCGGCGCTGATGGGCCGCATGACCGAGCAGGCGAAGGCAGCATTGCTCATGGAAGACGCCGCGCCGCGCCAGCGCCTTGCGGCCTTCGTTACCGCCAACCTCAACGCCCCGATCATCGATGCACGCGTGTTTTCGCTCTGGGCAACCTTCATCGGCCGCGCCGGCGCGGATCCGAGCCTGGCTCGCGCCCACCGCGAAGGCTATCTTGGCTTTCGCAACGAGGTGGAAGCAGTCGTTGCCGAAGTGCTCGGCGCCGAGCAGCGCAGGCCAAACGCAAATGAACTGCGCCGCCATGCCATTGCCATTAACGCGATCATCGACGGGCTCTGGATCGAAGGCTGTCTGGCCGCAGAGATGTTCTCGCCTGGCGAATTGGCGGCGATCGGCGTCAAAGCCATAGAGGCCGAGCTCGGCCTCGCGCCGCAAAAGGGAGAGAAGCCATGACCACCATCGGCGAAGCGCTGATCACGCTGCTCGAAGCGCATGGCGTCGACACCGTTTTCGGCATTCCTGGCGTCCACACTGTCGAGCTTTACCGCGGGCTGGCGCGTTCAAAGATACGCCATGTCACGCCGCGTCACGAACAGGGCGCCGGCTTCATGGCCGACGGCTATGCCCGTGCCAGCGGCCGGCCGGGCGTTGCCTTTGTCATCACCGGACCGGGGCTGACCAACACCATCACCGCAATGGGCCAGGCGCGCGCCGATTCGGTGCCGATGCTGGTGATTTCGGGCGTCAACGCGATGCCGACGCTGGGAAAGGGGCTGGGCTTCCTGCACGAACTGCCGGACCAGCGCGGCATGATGGAGAAGGTGGCGCTGTTTTCGCAGCGTGTCACCGAGGCCAGCGAATTGCCGGGCGCTTTGGCGCGGGCCTTCGCGCTGTTTTCGTCGTCGCGGCCGGGCCCCGTCCATATCGAGATCCCGACCGACGTCATGGTCAAACCGGCCGACGGCATCGCTGCTTTGCTCACCAATGCAGCGCCGCCGGCGCCGGATGGCGCGGCCATTGCCGAAGCAGCCAAACTGATCGCAGCCGCGCGCCGGCCGCTGATCCTTGCCGGTGGCGGCGCCAAGCGCGCCGAACAGCCACTGCAGCGCCTGGCCGAGCGGCTCGGCGCACCTGTCGTCCAGACCGCCAATGCGCGCGGTCTGCTGCACGCGCATCCGCTTTGCGTGCCGGCCAGCCCCAGCCTGAAGGCGGTGCGTGCGCTGATGGCAGACGCCGATCTGGTCATCGCTGCCGGCACCGAATTCGGCCCGACCGACTATGACGGTTACAGCGACGGCGGCTTCGTGCTGCCCGCCAACCTGATCCGCATCGATATCGGCGCCGACCAGCTCGCCCGCCGCCCGGTGAGCGTCGGCATCCAGGCCGATTGCGCGGAGGCGCTTGGTGCACTGCTTGGCGCGCTCCACCCTGATCATGCCGCATCGAAGGACGGCGAGAGCCGCGCAGCCGCGTCGAGGAAGGCGGCCTTTGCCGAGCTCAGCCCGGCCTATGCCGCGCAGGTGCGTGCGGTGGAAACCATCCGCGACGCGCTGCCGGGCGCCATAATCGTCGGCGATTCGACGCAGCCGATCTACGCCGCCAACCTTTACTACGACCATGACCGGCCAGGCGGCTGGTTCAATGCCGCCACCGGATTCGGCGCGCTCGGCTACGGACCGCCGGCGGCGATCGGCGCAGCCCTTGCCATGCCCGGCGTGCCGGTGGTCTGCCTCACCGGCGACGGCGGCTTCCAGTTCACCTTGCCGGAGCTGGGCGCGGCGCTCGATGCACCCGCACCGGTCATCTTCGTCGTCTGGAACAACAGAGGCTATCGCGAGATCGAAACGTCGATGCTCGATGTCGGCGTCGAGCCGGTCGGCGTGTCGCCGGCGCCGCCGGATTTCTGCAAGCTGGCCGAGGCCTACGGCATATCAGCCGAACGGCTTGCCGGTACTGCCGGTCTCGCCGATGCGCTCAAACGCGCACGCGCAACCGGACTGCCTCACGTCATCGAAATCACCATCGACTGACGCCTGGCCGCACGCCGTTCGTCCATGCGCGGGTCAAAAGGGGGCGGTCGGCGGCTTCGAGCGATGCAAAGACGCAACAACTGCCATGTCGAGATGGCGGTTGAGTGATCGCGCAAAAGGCGCGACGCTCTGCGTCGGCGCGGCACAACAAGCGACATAATCATAAGAAACGACAGGAGCGGTCATAGGATGACGGAAACACTTCAGGGCAGGCATATCGTGGTGACCGGTGGCACCGGGGCGCTCGGTGCAGCGGTTGTCGGCAAATTGCTGGCCGACGGCGCCATCTGCCATGTGCCCAATGCCCATGCGTCGGCCCCCTCGCATTTCCCCTTCGCGGCCGATGAGCGCGTCAGGCTGGCGCACAATGTCGATCTCGCCGATCCCGCCAAGGTCGATGCCTTCTATGACAGCGTTCCCGAATTGTGGGCCTCCATCCATCTGGCCGGCGGCTTTGCCATGGCCCCCGTCGAGAAAATCGAATCCGCATCCTTTGCCGAAATGATGGACACCAACGCCCGCACCGCCTTTCTGTGCTGCCGCGCGGCAGTGCGCTCCATGCTGGGCTCGAACACAGCGGGCCGCATCGTCAATGTCACGGCACGCGCCGGGCTCGACCCGCGCAGAGGCGCGGGCATGGTCGCCTATACCGCGAGCAAAGCGGCGGTGGCGGCGATGACCGTGGCGATGGCGGAAGAGCTGAAGCACAAAGGCATACTGGTCAACGCGGTAGCGCCCTCGACGCTCGATACGCCGGCCAACCGCGCCGACATGCCGGATTCCGATTTCGGCAAATGGGTCAGCCTCGAAGCCGCCGCCGAGGCAATCGCCTATCTGGCATCACCGGCCAATCTGGCAATGAGCGGAACGCTGGCGCCACTTTACGGCCGCGCCTGAAGTTCCGCCGCGCAGGCGACTCATTTGGTTTGGCTTCCGATGGCGGCCTTTGCCGACCTCGCCTGATCTACAGCGGAGGTTAGCCATTCAATCATGGCGACCGCCGACGCCTCCACGGCATTAGAAGGCCTGCGACTACGTCAGGTTCGAGACGCCCGCTTCCACGACCTCGACTGCGTCGCCGATGGCGATCGCGCCGGCGTTGTTGGGAATCGCATTCTGGCCGAAGATGATGCCGCCCTTGGCGGAGCGGTGGATTTTGCCAAGCGTCTGCAACGGCTCGCGCGGGTCCGGCTGCTCGCCGCTCAACGGATCTCGGGTCGTGATGACGCACCGCGAGCAAGGCTTTGCGATGCGCAACTCGACAGCGCCGATGCGGATCGTCTTCCAGCTGTCTTCGAGCCATGCGCCGTCTGCGTCGACGACGATGTTTGGCCGGAACCGCGCCATCTCGATGGGCCTGGCAAGATGGCTGTTCAGATGGTTCAGCGAGCCTGTCGTGGCGATCAGCAGCGGAAAACCGTCGGCAAAGCCGACGAAATCGCCGGGCTGGCCGAATTCCGCATCGACCGGCCGGTTTTGCGGATCGTCGAAATAGACGAGATCGACGGGCCGGCCAAGAATAGCCGAGAGATAGGCGCCGGCGGCCGGATCGCCCGGCCGCGCGGCAGCCATATCCTTCCAGATCTTGACTTGCCGGAGCGCGGTGCCGGGAGCCGGTGCCTCGACGAAGTGCGAGCCATGCCTGTCATGCTTCAACAGAATGCCCGTTCCGCGATGCTCGACGTCGATCGTCGTCATATCAGGTATCTGGCGAATGGTGAGGAACTGCCCATCCTTGTCGACGACCATCCAACGGCGGTCGCCTTCCATGCCCATTGTCTCGATGTCGGCGCTCGGCACGGCATGGCCGCGCAGGCTCTTGACCGGATAGCGATAGAGTTCGACGACCTTCATCGCGCATGCTTCTCCGTTGCCGAAGGGCCGGACTTCCGTGTTTACGTCTGCAACGACAGCCGAGCCTACAGCCGCGCATGCGGAATTGAAGGGGTTCCGCCGTCTTTGTCTTGTGCCAACCGCGTCGCCGAGCATGAAAAAACCCGCGAGCCTTGCGGCCCGCGGGTCTTCTTGTTCAAGCCGCGCGCGAGGCGCAGCCGAGGTTTACGCTTGCGCGAAGCGACTTACGCGCTGCGCGCGAAGCGGCTTAGCTGCCCTGCTTCTTCAGCGCGGCGCCAAGGATGTCGCCCAGCGAAGCGCCGGAGTCGGTAGAGCCGTACTGTGCGACGGCTTCCTTCTCTTCGGCGATTTCCAGCGCCTTGATCGAGACCTGCAGCTTGCGGGTCTTCTTGTCGAAGGCGATGACGCGGGCGTCCAGCTTCTGGCCGACCGAGAAGCGCTCGGGGCGCTGCTCGTCACGGTCACGGCTGAGGTCGTTGCGCTTGATGAAGGTTTCGATGCCGCTGTCGACCAGCCGCACTTCCAGGCCGCCATCCTTGATGCCGGTGACTTCGCAGGTGACGACCGCGTTCTTGCGCAGTTCGCCTGAAGTCGCGGCTTCGCCGACCGTATCCTTGGCCAGCTGCTTGATGCCGAGCGAGATGCGCTCCTTGTCGATGTCGACGTCGAGCACCTGCGCCTTGACCATGTCGCCGCGATTGTACTCTTCGATGACCTGCTCACCCGGACGGGTCCAGTCGAGGTCCGAGAGGTGCACCATGCCGTCCACGTCGCCTTCAAGGCCGATGAACAGGCCGAACTCGGTCTTGTTCTTGACCTCGCCCTCGACCTGGCTGCCGACCGGATGGCTCGCGGCAAAAGCCTGCCACGGATTCTCGAGCGTCTGCTTGAGGCCGAGCGAGATGCGGCGCTTGGCCGGATCGACCTCGAGCACGACCACGTCGACTTCCTGCGTCGTCGACAGGATCTTGCCGGGGTGCACGTTCTTCTTGGTCCACGACATTTCCGAAACGTGGATGAGGCCTTCGATGCCCGGCTCCAGCTCGACGAACGCGCCGTAGTCGGTGATGTTGGTGACGGTACCCTTGATCTTCTTGCCGATCGGGAACTTGGTGCCGATCTCGGACCACGGATCGCTCTCGAGCTGCTTCATGCCGAGCGAGATGCGGTGGGTTTCCTGGTTGATGCGGATGATCTGCACCTTGACCGTCTGACCGATGTTGAGGATCTCGGTCGGGTGGTTGACGCGGCGCCATGCCATGTCGGTGACATGCAGCAGGCCATCGATGCCGCCGAGGTCGACGAACGCACCGTAATCGGTGATGTTCTTGACGACGCCTTCGACAACCTGGCCTTCTTCGAGGTTCTGCACGATTTCCGAACGCTGTTCGGCGCGGCTTTCCTCGAGCACGGTGCGGCGCGACACAACGATGTTGCCGCGGCGGCGATCCATCTTGAGGATCTCGAAGGGCTGCGGGTTGTGCATCAGCGGGGAGACATCGCGGATCGGGCGGATATCGACCTGGCTGCGCGGCAGAAAGGCCACGGCGCCGTCGAGGTCGACAGTGAAGCCGCCCTTGACCTGGTTGAAGATGACGCCTTCGACGCGCTCACCCTTGGTGAACTTCTCTTCGAGCTTGACCCAGCTCTCTTCGCGGCGGGCCTTGTCGCGCGACAGGACGGCTTCGCCCAGCGCGTTTTCGATGCGCTCAACCATAACCTCGACCGTGTCGCCGACCTTGAGCGTCGAGTCCTTGCCCTTGACGCCGAATTCCTTCAGCGGCACGCGGCCTTCGACCTTGAGGCCGACATCGATGATGGCCATGTCTTTT
Organism: Mesorhizobium sp. P160219; assembly: GCF_057786095.1. NCBI lineage: Bacteria > Pseudomonadati > Pseudomonadota > Alphaproteobacteria > Hyphomicrobiales > Phyllobacteriaceae > Mesorhizobium > Mesorhizobium sp. P160219. The sequence goes on along the minus strand of NZ_JBYNWG010000001.1, from coordinate 1,159,460 downwards.
TCGATCGCCAGGATCGTGCCCTTGACGACCTGACCTTCGCCGGAGTGACCGGTGGTAAATGATTCTTCGAGCAGGCTCGCGAAATCGTCGCGAGTGGGATTTGCAGCTGACATATTTTCTCCTGGAGTGCCCCGCATCTGAAGCGGAACGGGCGCCGTGGGTTAGCGTTGCGTTGGCCTGCCGGCGTTCCGGGCTACAAAAGCCCTGGGCCGCCTAAGCGGCAATTCCGGCGCATGAAGAATGCTGGCAGGCTGGTTCGTGCCCGATATGGGTATTTTCTTCGCTTCCGGCAATCGGTGGAGCGGGAAAACCCTGGATCAGGCTTTGTCTCTCTTAGCCAGGGCGTCGTCGATGATCGCTTTGGCCGCTAGAAACGCGGCCTCTATAGCCATTTCGGAGGTATCAAGCAAGTGCGCGTCCGCCGCCGGCTTCAGCGGCGAGTCGGCGCGGCCCATGTCGCGCTCGTCGCGCCGCACGATATCGGCAAGGATTTCGGCGTAATCGGCAGTGCCGCCAATGCTCTCGATCTCCGCCAGCCGGCGCTGCGCGCGCACCTGCGCGCTCGCCGTCACATAGAGTTTTATGTCGGCATCGGGGCACACGACGGTGCCGATATCGCGCCCGTCGAGCACCGCGCCCGGCGGCGTCCTGGCGAAATCGCGCTGCTTTTCGACCAGGATGCGCCGAACGGTAGGGTAAACCGCTACCTTCGAAGCCGCTTCGCCGACAGCATGCGCCGACAAGACCGCCCGGTCGAGCTTGGCTAGATCGACCTGGCGGGCAGCGGTTTCGGCGGCCGAGACATTGTCGAGCGGCAGCGCGTGCCGGATCAACGCATGGGCGACCGCGCGATAAGTGAGGCCGGTGTCGAGCAGGTTGAGACGGTAGTGGTCGGCCAGCCGGCGGGCCAGCGTGCCCTTGCCGGCGCCGGCCGGGCCGTCGATGGCGATGGTGAAGGTCATTGGCGGGCCAACACGATCGAAAGGCTCGATGAAAAAGACAGACGCCGCGATCCTTCGCGCCCCCCTCTGTCCTGCCGGACATCTCCCCCTCCAGGGGGGAGATCAGAAGCTTCTGCGCCCCACTCTTTCCTGCAATTTCGAGAACTGGCGAAAGCCGCTGTGACGGCCGATCTCCCCCCTTGAGGGGGAGATGTCCGGCAGGACAGAGGGGGGCGCTGTCCCGCCGACATCTCTGCTTGCTTTGCGCTTGGCATCAACCTACCCGATCTCCGCACCGAGCCCCGTCATCAGACCCATGAACTCCGGGAAACTCGTCGCGATCATGGCAGCGTCGTCGATGGTCACCGGCTTTTCCGTTGCCAGCCCCATCACCAGGAAGCTCATGGCGATACGATGGTCGAGATGCGTCTGCACCGTCGTGTCCTGGCCATTGGGATGGCCGCCCAGCCCCTTGCCGCCGGGCTTTCCGCGCACCGCGAGCGAAGCTTCGCCTTCGGTGCAGTCGACGCCGTTGAGCTTCAGCCCATTGGCAACCGCTGCCAGTCGGTCGGATTCCTTCACCCGCAGCTCTTCCAGCCCCTGCATCAACGTCTCGCCCTCGGCGAAGCTCGCGGCAACCGCCAGCACCGGATATTCGTCGATCATCGACGGCGCCCGCTCGGGCGGCACGGTGACGCCCTTGAGCTCGGAGTAGCGCACGCGCAGATCGGCAACATCCTCGCCGCCGGCATTGCGCGGGTTCAAGATGTCGATCTGGCCGCCCATTTCCTGCAACGTTAGAAGCAGGCCGGTGCGGGTGGGGTTCATCAGCACGTTCTCGATGACGATGTCCGAACCCGGCACGATCAGTGCCGCGACCAGCGGGAAGCCGGCCGAGGAGGGGTCGCCGGGCACGGCGATGGTCTGCCCCGTCAATTTGCCCTGGCCCTCGATGAAGATGTGGCGCACGCCGCGCTCGTCGGTCTCGACCGAGAGATTGGCGCCAAATCCCCTAAGCATCTTTTCGGTATGATCGCGCGTCATCACCGGTTCGATCACGGTGGTGATGCCGGGCGTGTTGAGGCCTGCCAGCAGCACGGCCGACTTCACCTGCGCCGAGGCCATCGGCACGCGGTAGGTAATGGGTGCGGCGTGTTTCGGCCCATGCAGCGTGATCGGCATGCGGTCGCCCGGCGTCGCCTTCAGCACCTGCACGCCCATCTGGCGCAAGGGTTCGAGCACGCGGCCCATCGGCCGTCCCGACAGCGATGCGTCGCCGATGAAGGTCGTTTCCATGTCGTAAGTGCCGACGAGGCCCATCGTGAGGCGGGAGCCGGTACCGGCATTGCCGAAATCGAGCGGGCCTTCCGGCTGCAGCAGCGCGCCATTGCCGGTGCCGCGGATCACCCACTCGGCGCCGCGCTTCTCGATATGCGCGCCCATCGCCTTCATGGCGGCCGCCGTGCGCATCACATCCTCGCCTTCGAGCAGGCCGGTGACGCGGGTTTCGCCGGAGGCAAGGCCGCCGAACATCATGGAACGGTGCGAAATCGACTTGTCGCCCGGCACGCGAGCGGTGCCGGAAAGGGCGGATGATTTGCGGGCGGTGGCCGGCTTGGCAGCGGCGGCGTGAGACATGGAATTTCCCTGGACGGAATGCCGGCGCACCGGCGCTTTTCATTTGTTGCGGCGGTCTCGTATCACGGCGGGCACGAATGGTCATCCCCATGGTCGTCGCTTGGCGCGAGGCCTTTCAGTGCTTGGTTTTGCGACGCCGGCTTTTCGCTTTGACAGCGCGGTAAACTGTGGTTAAGGGGACCACTCTTTTACTGACGAGGCTTGACGTGGCAAAAAACGAACTTGGCACAAAGCGTGTCGACCCTGAAACGGGCCGAAAATTCTACGACCTGAACAAGGACCCTATCGTCTCGCCCTATACGGGCAAGACGTATCCGCGTTCCTATTTCGAGGACGGCAAGATCGCCGCCCTCGAAGAGGAAGAGGAAGTGGCCGAGAAGGAAGTGGACGCCGAGGAAGAAGAAGGCGTTGAAGTCGTCTCGCTTGAAGAGGCCGACGAAGACGTCAAGGCCGGCGACGAGCTTCCCGATCTGGGCGACGACGAGGACGATGTCGATCTAGGCGACGATGAGGACGATACTTTCCTTGCCGACGAAGAGGAAGAAGACGACGACGTCGCCGACATGATCGGCGTCGGCGATGACGACGACGAAGTCTAGGAACGCTTCGAACGCATGCATTTAGCGGCGTTGACGGGCTATGACGAAAAAGCGGCCCTCGAAGGCTTGATCTTCAGGGAAGGCGGGGTTAGAAGCCGCCTGCACTAAACGGCGCGGTCCTGAAACCCGCGCCGGACCTCTCGCCGGCAACGGCGACGGCTGACTGCCGGAGTGGGGCCATAGCTCAGTTGGGAGAGCGCTTGAATGGCATTCAAGAGGTCGTCGGTTCGATCCCGATTGGCTCCACCAAACAGTCTCTTTCCGACGCTCGGTTTCGCGGCATTCGTGCTTGTCGCCTGCCAGTCGGCGCCTGAACCATCATCGCCGCCGCCAGCGCCCGCACCTCAGCCCATGGCGCCTGCCGCGATCTCTGCTCCGGATGGTGCGGCGGTCCTCGATCCATCCGTGCGGGTTATGCCGCCCGGCGAAGGCGTCCCGGCCAAGTATGTCGCGTTTTCCGGCATATGGGGCGGACAGCTGGACGGGATGTATGACGGCAAGCTCGCCGTGCTGACGATTACGCGCGGCGGCAATGTCACCGCCACCTATGCCTGGGGCGATGTCGCCGACAACAAACCGGGCGTGGCCGACGGCGAAGGCAAGATTTTCGGCAACACGTTGAAACTGCGGCGCCTTCCCAATGGCGCGGACGTCAGCGCGGTCATTCAGGCGGACGGAACGCTGGCCGTCACCTATGGGCTTGCCGACCGAACCTATACGGGCACGTTCACCAAGCAATAATCGCGAGAGCTAATCTTCCCGGGGGAGCCACGGCTGGCCCCTTCCCTTGATCAGTGCAATCCGAATTCGCGCAGCAATTCTTCACGGTAGCGCACGAAGCGGCTCTCGCTGCGCTCGCGCGGGCGTGGCAGGTCGATGTCGATCAACCGCGCCGCGCCGCCTTTCTCCTTGGGCAGGATCAGCACCCGGTCAGCCAGATAGATCGCCTCCTCCAGATCGTGGGTGACCATCACCATGGTGACGTTCTCCTCGCTCCAGATGCGCGCCAGTTCCTCCTGCATGCCGATCTTGGTCATGGCGTCCAGCGCCCCCAGCGGCTCGTCGAGCAGGAGGATCTCGGGCTGCACGGTGAGCGCCCGGGCGATGCCGACGCGCTGCGCCATGCCGCCGGAAAGCTGGCTCGGAAAAGCATCGGCGAATTCGGCAAGGCCGACCAGGGCGACGTAGAAGCGGGCGCGTTCCTCGGCCTGCCTCTTGGGAACACCGCGCACTTCGAGGCCGAACGCGACATTGCCGAGCACGCTCAGCCAGGGCAGCAGCCGCGGCTCCTGGAAGATCACGGCACGCTCGGCGCCGACGCCATGCACCGGCTGGCCGTCGATCGCGACACCGCCGCTGTCGGCCGCCTCCAGCCCGGCCAGAATACGCAGCAGCGTGGTCTTGCCGGAGCCGCTGGCGCCGACGATGACCAGGCATTCCCCCGAACGAATGTCGAGGTTGAGCGTCCGCAGCACGGCAAGCTGGCGCCCGCCGAGGCTGAAGGATTTGGACAGGTCGCGGATCGAGACCTCTCCGCCACGGTTGGAACCGGCCATCTTGTCTCTCAGCTATTTCAAAGCTCAGTTGATCTTGGTTTCGCCGGGCCGGTACAGGATGTCGGCGGCTTTCAGCTTGCCCTTGGCCAGACGGCCGTCTCGCTCCAGCACGGCGACCCAGAAGTCGATGTCGCGATCGGTCGCCTGCGCACCTTCGCGCAGACCAAAGCCGGTCCAGTAGCGGGCGAGATCGCCGTTTTCGCCGCGCTTGTCGAGGATAGTGGCCAGCACCTTGCGGGCTTCGTCCGGGTTCTGGCGCGACCAGTCCGAGGCGCGCGCCGACTGTTCGACGAAGTTGCGCGCCGCATCCGGGTTGGCGGCAATGAAGTCGCGCCTGAGTACGACGAAGCCGCCGGCGAGTTCGCCGAGCACCTGGGTGTCGTCGAACACGCCGCGCACGCCGCCGTTGGCGACCAGCGCGCCGGCAAAGGTCGCCTGCCAGTAGCCGAGGCCGGCAATGTCGACCTGGCGCGAGCGCAGCGTCTGCTCAAGCTGCGGGCCGGGCACGACAATGAGGTTGGCGGCGGTCGGCGGCAGGCCGACGCTGTGCAGGGCCTCACGCACCGTATAGTCGAGATGAGCGCCGAGCGTGTTGACCGAGATGGTCTTGCCGGCAATGTCGGCGATCGATTTGATCGGGCTGTCTTCCAGCACGTAGAAGACGCTCTTCACATCCTTGTTGATGCCGTTGCTCGGATACGCCGCGACGAAGTCGTTGCCGCCGGAGATCGAGTTGATCACCGCTGCGGTGGCGGCCGAGCCGATGTCGACGCTGCCGGAAGACAGCGCAAACAGCGATTCCGGTCCACCCGAGGAATAGCCGACATTCTCCAGCTCGACGCCGAGCCCTTTGAAGTAGCCGAGCTCGTCGGCCAGCTCGTGCGGGGAGATGCTGCCACGGCTGGCGAGGTAGCGGAACTTGACGGCTGCGGCTTGCGCAAAGGCCAGGCGCGGCAGGCCGGCGGCGATGAGGCCGGCGGCAAGCGGCGCGCCGGCAAGCAGCGAACGGCGGGTGATTTTCATGATCGGGTCCTTGTGAGGTAAACGGTGAGGGGCGGACTGCTCAGTTGACAGGATTGCTCCAGCGACAGAGCCGCCGCTGCAGGGTGACCAACGCCTGGTTGGCGATCAGGCCAAGCCCGGCGAGGATGACGATTGCCGCAAACATCAGCGGGATCTGGAAATTGTACTGCGCGTTCATCACCTGGAAGCCGATGCCCTTGTTGGCACCGATCATCTCGGACGCGATCAGCAGCAGCAGCGCCGTGGTGGCGCTCAGCCGCAAGCCGACGAAGATCGACGGCACGGCGCCCGGCAGTACGACGCGGCGAAACACGGTGAGCCGGCTCGCACCATAGACGCGCGCCATTTCAAGCAGCTTGGGATCGACTTCCTTGACGCCGCTGGTGGTATTGAGCAGCAGCGGAAACAGCGTCGCCCAGAAGATGACGAAGATCTTCGAGGTCTCGCCAAGTCCCAAGAGCAGGATGAACACCGGGTAGAGCGCCAGTGCAGAGGTCTGCCGGAACACCTGCAGGATCGGATCGAGCGCGGTTTCGACCGGGCGCACCTGGCCCATGAACAGGCCGAGCGGAATGGCGACGGCCACGGCTGCGGCAAAGGCGATGCCGGCGCGCTGCAGGCTGATGGCGATGTCGCCGAGCAGGCTGCCGCCGGCAAGCCCCTTCCAGAGCGCTTCGACGATCATGTCGATCGGCGGCAGCACCGCCGCGTTGACCCATCCGACGCTGCTCGCCACCTGCCAGAGCGCCAGGAAGCCGGCAAGCACGCCGTAGCGCTTCAGGAAGCGAACAGCAGCCCGGCCGCCGAGGCGCAGAAAGTCGGTGCCGAGCCCGGTTTCGCCACCACTGCGGCGAACCGTGATTTGCCGATCGATGTGCTGCAACGTCATTGCTTCACCCCTTCGATGCCAAGGTCATTCGGCGGCAAGGACGGTCGAGCGGGCGACGGTCCATGGATTTTCCGGGCGCCTGAGACCGAGATTCTCGCGCAGCGTGCGGCCTTCGTAAGCCGTGCGGAACAGGCCGCGCCGCTGCAGCTCGGGAATGACCAGGTCGACGAAATCGTCGAGCGCGCCGGGCAGCCAGGGCGGCAGGATGTTGAAGCCGTCGGCCGCCTCGCTGGTGAACCATTCCTCCAGCTGATCGGCGACCTGCGTGACGCTGCCGACGATGGTGTAGTGGCCGCGCGCCGTCGCTACCCATTGGTAAAGCTGGCGGATGCTGAAATTGTGCTCGTCGGCAATCTGCCGGATCAGCGCCTGGCGGCTTTTCATGCCTTCGGTTTCCTTGCTCGGCGGCAACGGGCCGTCGAGCGGATAGCCCCTGATGTCGAGCGTCTGGCCGGCCAGCCCGTTGAGCAGGGCGACACCGTCCTCGGGCAGGATAAGGTCGTTAAGCTGTTGGTATTTGGCACGGGCCTCGTCCTCGGTGCGGCCGACGAAGGGCGCGACGCCCGGCATGATCAGCACCTGGTCGGGATCGCGGCCGACTTCAGCCACGCGCGCCTTGATGTCGCGGTAGAATTCCTGCGCCGTCTCGAGCTTCTGATGGGCCGTGAAGATGACCTCGGCCGAGTGCGCGGCAAGCCCACGGCCGTCTTCCGACTGCCCCGCTTGTACGACAACCGGATGTCCTTGCACCGGGCGCGGCACGTTGAGCGGACCCTTGACGCTGAAATGCTCGCCCTTGTGGTCGATGTCGTGCAATCTGTCCTTGTCGTAGAAACGGCCCGACTGCTTGTCGCGGATGAAGGCGTCATCCTCCCAGCTGTCCCACAGCGCCTTGACCGTCTCGACATGCTCATGCGCCCTGGCATAGCGCTCGGCATGGCTGGGCTGGACGTCGCGGTTGAAATTGCGTGCCGTTTCGTCGCCGGCCGAGGTCACCACGTTCCAGCCGGCGCGGCCGTTCGACAACAGGTCGAGCGAAGCGAATTTGCGCGCCAGCGTGTAAGGCTCCTCATAAGTGGTGGACGCCGTTGCGATGAAGCCGAGATGCGTCGTCAGCGGCGCCAGCGCCGCAAACAGCGTCACCGGCTCGAAGCCGGCGATCTTGGCGTTGCCGCCCTCGCGGGCGCCGTGGCCGACGGTCAGGTTGTCGGCCAGGAAATAGGCGTCGAACAGGCCGCGCTCGGCGGTCAGCGCCAGCTTCTTGTGGAACTCGAAATTGGTGGCGCCGTCGGCCGGCGCATCGGGATGACGCCAGGCGGCGATATGCTGCCCGCCGCCGGGCAGGAAAGCGCCGAGCTTGATCTGCCGCGGCCTGCTATCGGACTTGCTGGCTCGAGTCATTGCAGGCGTCCTTCTGGTCTATGCGGGATGGAATATTGCGTCGCGGATCGTGGTTTCAGGCGGCAAGGACGACGCTGTAGGGCACGCCCGCCACCCGGCATGCCTCGGCGACCGCCTGCCGGGCTCGCGCCTTGACTGTCTCGGACACCAGCACGCCATCGGCAAAGTCCTTGTCCGAGGCGTAGATCGCGGTCGGCAGGGTCTGCGCCTCGAAGAAGCCGAACAACGGCCGCAACTGATGTTCGACGACAAGCGAATGACGCTCGCCGCCGCCTGTTGCCGCCAGGATGATCGGCTTGCCGCGCAGCGACGACGGGTCGAGCAGGTCGAAGAAGTGCTTGAACAGCCCGGTGTAGCTGCCCTTGAAGGTCGGGGAGCCGACCACCAGCACGTCGGCGCCGAGCAGCTGCTCGATAATACCGCGCGCCGCCGGATCGAGATCGCCAAGCTGTCTTGCAGGCGCAAAGGACGGGCCGAGATCCTCGATGTCGAAAACGCTCAAAGCCGAGCCGGCCCGGCTCGCCACCTCACCGGCGATGTGGCTGACGAATGCCTTCGTCTTGGACGGACGGGTCAGGTTGCCGGACAACCCCACCACCAGCTTTTTTGACATCCGAGGCTCCTTCTCGCAAACGCACTATCCGGATTAAGCCTACCGATTTTGTAGAATTAAATGAGCGAGAAGATTTCAAAACCGGGCTCTGAAGCGAATGGAGTTTGCGGTACATCGCCTTTGGTTGGTTCATTTGGCCCCAAAAGCGCCGCGGCAGATGCTGACGCGGTCGCGCAAGGCATCGCCGGGGACCATGGCCTTGGTCCTTTGCGCACCGATGGGTATCGTCGCGATACCGTCAAGGGCCGGCGGCATTGACACTGCGTTGTGTGAGTGTCGATTGAACCCAATCGCGTGGGCGACGAAGTAGGCAACTGCAATCAAAGAACAGGATACGCGCATGAAGAAGATCGGCTTTCTTTCCTTCGGCCATTGGTCGCCCTCGTTGCAATCGCAGACGCGCTCGGCGTCCGACGCGCTGCTGCAGTCGATCGACCTGGCCGTCGCCGCCGAGGAGCTGGGCGCGGACGGCGCCTATTTCCGCGTCCATCATTTTGCCCGCCAGCTCGCTTCGCCGTTTCCGCTTCTGGCCGCGGTCGGCGCCCGCACCAGCCGCATCGAGATCGGCACCGCCGTCATCGACATGCGCTATGAGAATCCGCTGTATATGGCCGAGGATGCGGGTGCTGCCGACCTGATCGCCGGTGGCCGGCTGCAGCTTGGCATCAGCCGCGGTTCGCCGGAGCAGGTGATCGACGGCTGGCGCTACTTCGGCTATGTGGCGCAGGACGGCAAAAGCGATGCCGACATGGCGCGCAATCATGCCGAGGTTTTCCTGAATGTGCTGCGCGGCGAAGGTTTCGCGCAACCTAATCCGCGGCCGATGTTCCCCAATCCTCCGGGAATGCTGCGGCTCGAGCCGTTCTCGGCCGGCCTGCGCGACCGGATCTGGTGGGGTGCCGCTACCAACGCGACCGCCGAATGGGCGGGCAAGCTCGGCATGAACCTGCAAAGTTCGACGCTGAAGTTCGATGAGGGCGGCCAGCCGCTCCACATCCAGCAGGCCGAACAGATCCGCGCTTATCGCGCGGCGTGGAAGGCGGCCGGCCACACACGCGAGCCGCGCGTGTCGGTCAGCCGCAGCATCTTTGCGCTGGTGAACGACCGCGACCGCGCCTATTTCGGCGGCGGCAGCAGCGAAGATCATTTCGGCTATATCGAGCCTGAGAAGCTTGCCGTCTTCGGCCGCTCCTATGCCGCGGAGCCCGATGTGCTGATCGATCAGCTGAAAGAGGACGAAGCGATCGCCGAGGCCGACACGCTGCTTCTGACCGTCCCCAACCAGCTTGGCGTCGAGTACAACGCCCACGTCATCGAGGCGATCCTGAAGCACGTCGCGCCGGCTCTGGGCTGGCGCTGACAAGAGGCGCCAGCCGCCCGGCAAACAAAGAGATAGACCGTTTCGCCGGCAAACGGTGAAACGCTCTAAGGGAAGAGGCGGCTAGGCATCCGCCTTGAAGGTCTGCTTCTGCTGGCCTAGCCCCTCGATGCCCAGTTCCACCACATCGCCGGGCTTCAGGAACACGGGCGGCTTCATGCCCAGCCCAACGCCGGGCGGGGTGCCGGTGGAGATGATGTCGCCAGGATGCAGCGACATGAACTGGCTGAGATAGGAAACGAGATAGGCGACGCCGTAGACCATGGTCCTGGTCGAGCCGTTCTGCATCGTCTTGCCGTTGACCGTCAGCCACATTTTGAGGTTCTGCGGATCGGCAACCTCGTCCTTGGTGACAAGCCACGGCCCGGTCGGACCGAACGTGTCGCAGCTCTTGCCCTTGGTCCACTGGCCCTGGCGCTCGGCCTGGAAGGCGCGCTCGGACACGTCATGGGCAACGGCATAGCCGGCGACATAATCCAGCGCCTCGGCTTCGGTGACGTATTTGGCTTTTCTGCCGATGACCACGGCGAGTTCAACCTCCCAGTCGGTCTTTTCCGAGCCGCGCGGGATCAGCACATCATCGTCGGGACCGACGATGGCCGAGCTCGCCTTCATGAAGATGATCGGCTCCGGCGGCACGGCGGCGCCGGTTTCGGCGGCGTGGTCGGAATAATTCAGGCCGATGCAGATGAACTTGCCCGTGCCGGCGACGCAGGCGCCGAGGCGCGGCTTGCCGGAAACCGCCGGCAGCGACTTCGGATCGAGCCTGGACAATGTCTCGATCGACGCCGGATCGAGCGCCTTGCCGGCAATGTCGGCGACATGACCTGAAAGATCGCGGATCGTGCCATCCGCATCGAGCAGGCCGGGGCGTTCGTTCCCTATCTCGCCATAGCGCAGCAGTTTCATCTTGCTCTCCAAATTGTGGCCCAAGGCCGTTTTCAAAACTCGCTCCGCCAAGTGATGACTGGGCGGACTCTGGCTATCGGACCCGACCTAGGGCAAGCCGGACTTTAGAACTGTTCGAGCCTGGACCTGCGGATCGAGGCTATTGCTCAGATCGACCAGCCGCCGTCGATATTATAGGCTTGGCCTGAGGTGTACGTGGCGCCGGCGAGGTAGACGGCAAGGTCGGCGATTTCCTCGGGCGTGCCGAGACGGCCCATCGGCTGGCGGGCAATGAAGGCTGCGCGGGCCGCCTCGTAATCGCCCTGCGCATGCATGCGGTCCTGCAGCGACGGGCTCTCGACAGTGCCGGGGCAGATGGCGTTGCAGCGAATGCCCTTGGCGACATAGTCCGCGGCAATCGCCTTGGTGAGACCGATCACGGCCGCCTTGGAGACGCCATAGGCGAAGCGGTTGGGCACGCCCTTGCCGGCGCCGGCGACGGACGACATGTTGATGATCGAGCCATCGCCGCGCTCCAGCATGCCGGGCAGTACGGCCCGAATGGTGCGGATCATGGCGCGGACATTGAGGTTGAAGGCGAAATCGAGATCGGCGTCCTTCATCTCGAGGATGGACCCCGAATGGACGAAGCCGGCGCAGTTGAACAGCACGTCGACGCGGCCGATTTCGGCGAAGCCGGATGCCACCGCATCGTCGTTGAGAACGTCGAGCTTGCGGGTCTTGATGCCGGAGGTCTTGGCGAGTTCGGCCAGCAGCGCCTCGTTGATGTCGGTGGCGTGCACGACGGCACCTGCCTTGGCGAAGGCCAATGCGCTCGCTCTGCCGATGCCTTGCGCCGCCGCCGTGACGACAACGACCTTGCCTGCCAGATCCGCCATGCGTTTCTCCTCGCCCTCTTTGGCCACTTCTCGGCCCGATTTACTGCCGGCTAACCGGGGCGTCCTGTGCCACACAGGCGCGACTATGCGGCCTGCACAATCCATCGGTCCATAAACAACAAATGTTTTTTCTGGTTAAAGAACACATGTCCGGGCGTCAAGCCCGAACGCGATCACCTTCGCGACGGCTGATGTAATGCACATCGCTTGCTCTGATGCAACAACATGTATGACAACCGGACAACGAGTCACGCTGCCATGGTTCACTCAAGCACAGCGCGCTTCAGGCGGCATTAGTCGCCGTATGGCACCCAGACGTTCTTCACTTCGACGGCGCGGCGCAGCAGGGCATCGCCGGCGGCCTCGTCGGACGCCCAGTCGAGGCTGCGGCCGTTGCCGGTCCAGACGCGCTTGAGATTGCCGACGGAATCGGCCTCCGCCTTGGCGCAAGTGTCGGCATCGGCAAACAGCCAGAGCCCGTCGACATCGTCATGCTTGGCCAGCACGCCGGCAAGCTCCGCCGTGCGGCCGGTGACGATGTTGATGGCGCCTGCCGGAACGTCGGAATATTCGATCACCTGGTAGAGATCGGTGGCGAGCAGCGGGTATTTTTCCGACGGCACGGCCACCACCGTGTTGCCCATGGCAAGCGCAGGTGCGATCAGGGAGATCAAGCCGAGCAGCGGCGCGCTGTCCGGGGCGACGATGCCGACGACGCCGACCGGCTCGTGCAAAGCGAGCGTGACGGCGCGGGCCGGTGGCTGATGCACCCTGCCCTCATACTTGTCGGCAAGGCCGGCATAGAGGAACAGGCGCTCGATCGATCGTTCCACTTCCTCCCGCGCGGCCTTGGCGTTGGCGCCGGTCAGTTCGGTCAAGCGTGCGGTAAATTCGCCGGTGCGGCCGGACAGGTTTTCGGCGAGATAATAGAGCACCTGGGAACGATTGTAGGCGGTCGCCTCCGGCCACGCCTTGCAGGCGCGGGCGGCGGCAACGGCGTCGCGGATGTCCTTGCGGCTGCCGAGACCGACTTCGCCGGCCAGCTTGCCCCTGGCAGTGGCGACATAAACCGAGTAATTTCCGTCGGGCCGCACCTGCTTGCCGCCGATGAACAGTTTTGCCGTGCGGTCGATGGCGCCGCCATCCGATTGCTCGACCGGCTGCGCCGAAGAGGTCGCCGGCTTGATCACGGGACCAAGCGGCAGTTTCACCGACAGATATTCGAACATGCCCTCGCGGCCGCCTTCACGGCCAAAACCGCTTTCGCGGTAGCCGCCGAAGCCGCAGGCTGCGTCGAACATGTTGGTACCGTTGACCCAGACGACGCCGGCCTTCAGCTGCGGCGCGACATGCAGCGCGAGATTGATGTTTTCGCTCCACACCGAGGCGGCCAGCCCATAGCGCGTGTTGTTGGCAAGCTCGATCGCTTCCTCGGTGTTGCGGAAGGTCATGGTGGCCAGAACCGGACCGAACACCTCTTCCTGCGCCAATATATTTGCCGGCGAAACACCGGTGGCGAGCGTCGGCAGGTGGTAGTAGCCGGAAGACGGCAGCACCGCGTCGGGCTGCCAGCAGACGGCGCCCTGTCTGGCGCCTTCGGCGACCAGACCCTTGACGCGGTCCAGTTGCGTCAAGTCGACCAGCGGTCCGATATCGGTGTTCTTGTCGAGCGGGCTGCCGACGCGAAGCCGGCTCATCCTGACCTTGACCTTTGCGATCAACGCGTCGGCAATGCCTTCCTGCACCAGAAGCCGCGAGCCTGCGCAGCAGACCTGGCCCTGGTTGAACCAGATGCCGTCGACCAGTCCTTCGACGGCGCTGTCGAGATCGGCGTCCTCGAAGACGATGAAGGCCGATTTGCCGCCAAGCTCCAATGACAGCTTCTTGCCCGATCCAGCCGTGGCTTTCCTGATGATCTTGCCGACCTCCGAAGAGCCGGTGAAGGCGATCTTCTGGATGCCGGGATGGTTGACGATGGCGACGCCCGCTTCCGGCCCGCCCTGGACGATGTTGACGACGCCCTTGGGCACGCCGGCACGCTCGCAGATCTCGGCAAACAGGATGGCGGTGAGCGGCGTGAACTCGGCCGGCTTCAGCACCACCGTGCAGCCGGCGGCGAGCGCCGGCGCAATCTTCCAGGCCAGCATCAGCAGCGGGAAATTCCATGGGATGATCTGGCCGACGACGCCGACACCCTTGTGGCCTGGGAAATCCTTGTCCAGCGCCTGTGCCCAGCCGGTATGATGGATGAAATGGCGGATGGCCAGCGGCACGTCGATGTCGCGGCTTTCGCGGATCGGCTTGCCGTTGTCGATTGACTCAAGCACTGCGAACAGGCGCTGATGACGCTGCATCGCGCGGCCAATGGCGTAAAGCACTTTTGCGCGCTGGTAGCCCGAGGATGCCGACCATTTCGGTAAGGCCCTATTGGCTGCGGCGGCGGCTGCGTCGATATCGGCGGCGCCGGCATCGGAGATCTTGGCCAGCAGCTTGCCGGATGAGGGTTCGCTGGTCTCGAAGGTCTTGCCGCCGCCTGCTGCCTTCCAGCCGCCGTCGATGAACAGCGCCTTGCCGAAATCGCGTCCGGCAAGCCAGGCATCGGCCTCGGTGCGGGCTTCCGGCGCCGGGCCGTATTCCATGGCGTGATAGCGTTCGAGAATGTTCATGACGCGCTCCAGATAATCGTCTTGGCAGGCGCTCTGTGGCGCCCCCCTCTGTCCTGCCGGACATCTCCCCCACAAGGAGGGAGATTAGCCTTCGCGCCTGTCGGCTCTGAAACGTCGACAATTGGCGAAATCGCCGACGTTAGCCAATCTCTCCCCAATCGGGGGAGATGTCCGGCAGGACAGAGGGAGGCGCGAAGGAACTCGACGTTCAAGGCCTTCTCCGCCTCACGCCATCGCGTGGCGGTGATTGGCCGAATAATGCCCGGTCAGATGGTGCTCGAGCTGGCGCTCGATGTCGGTGAGCAGGCTCGAGGCGCCGAAGCGGAACAGGTCTGGCTCCAGCCATGGCCGGCCGAGCTCCTCCTTCATCAGCACCAGCCAGTCGAGCGAAGCCTTGGCTGTAGAGATGCCGCCGGCCGGCTTGAAGCCGATGAGAAAGCCGGTCTCCTCGAAATAGGCTCGGATGGCGCGCACCATGGCGAGGCCGACGGGCAGCGTGGCGTTGACGCTTTCCTTGCCGGTCGAGGTCTTGATGAAATCGGCGCCCGCCATCATCGCCACCATCGAGGCCAGCATGACATTTCGCAGCGTGGCGAGGTCGCCGGTGCCGAGGATAACCTTGAGATGCGCATCACCGCAGGCTTCGCGCATCGAGACGATCTCGTTGTAGAGCTCCTGCCATTTGGCGCCGAAGATCAAGCCGCGCGGGATGACGACATCGATCTCGTCGGCGCCGTCGCGCACCGAAGCCTCGATCTCCTGCAGGCGGGTCGACAGCGGCGCAAGGCCGTGCGGGAAAGCGGTGGAGACGGCGGCGACATGGATGCCGGTGCCGCGCACGGCATCAACAGCCGTCGCGACGAAGGGATGATAGACGCAGACCGCCGCCGGCCGGATTTTCTCGCCCTCGATGCCAAGCCCCTCGACGATGTCGCGACGGAACGGGTTGATCGCCTTGGCGCATAGGCGGCGCACCCGCTCTTCGGTGTCGTTGGAATTCAGAGTCGTCAAATCCATGCAGGAGACCGCGCGCAGCAGCCAGGCGGCCTGGTTGTCAGCCTTGATCGAGCGCCGCTTTGTGAGGCTGGCGACCCTGCGTTCCAGCGCTGAGCGGTTGACCGAGCGCACCGATTCCATGAAGCCGAGATCGAGCCGCATGCCGGTGTTGCGGGCAATACCGTGGCTTTGCGGCACGGGCGTGTTGGCGGCCGCACGTGCCGGCAGCGGCGTGACCTTGGACGCGCCGAGATCGGCTTCGCGGATTGTGCTGCTCATCTCCTGCCCTTTCGCTCGACGATTTTACGTCGTGGTGCGTGTCGATGCTCCCGGACTTGGGCGACACACACCGAAGATAGCCCGTGAATCGATGCTTCACGAGTCCTTCAAGGGCTCATAACGGAAAAAGGCGGCAAAAGCAGCTGAATTTTGACCACATGGTCAAAACGTCAATTCAAGACGTGGCGCCGAGGCGCCGGCTGATGTCAGCCGACGAAAGCGCGCTCGACGACGAAGGTCGAGGGATGGCTGAGCGAGCCCTCATGGAAGCCGAGGCTTTCGGCCATTTCCTTGACGTCCTTCAGCATATGCATCGAGCCGCAGATCATGATGCGGTCCGTCTCCGGATTGAGCTTCTCGATGCCGAGGTCGGCGTAGAACTTGCCCGAGCCGATCAGCGCCGTGATGCGGCCCATGCGCGCCAATTCTTCGCGGGTCGTCGAATTGTAGAGGGTGACGCGGCCGCCGGTCAGTTCGCCGATCAGGGGATCGTTCTCGAGCGCGGCCACCAGTTCCTGGCCATAGGTCAGTTCGGCATTGTCGCGGCAGGTGTGGGTCAGGATGACCTGATCGAATTTTTCGTAGGTATCGGGGTCGCGCAGAAGGCTGGCGAAGGGCGCAATGCCGGTGCCGGTCGAGATCATGAACAGGCGCTTTGCCGGGGTCAGCGCGTCGACAACCAGCGTGCCGGTCGACTTCTGGCGCATGATGACGGTGTCGCCGACCTGGATCTTCTGCAGTTCGGAGGTCAGCGGACCATCCGGCACCTTGATCGAGAAGAATTCCAGCTCCTCGTCCCAGGCCGGGCTGGCGACCGAATAGGCGCGGTACACCGGCTTTTCGGCATTGGGCAGCCCGATCATGACGAACTCGCCGGAGCGGAAGCGCAACGACTGCGGGCGGGTGATGCGGAACGAGAACAGGCGGTCGGTGTAATGCTTCACCGAGACGACGGTTTCGGCATAGACATTGGCCGGAATCGGGAACTGCAGCGGACGGGCGCCGGCGGTGTTGAGTGCGGATGTGGTGTTCATCAATCCAACTCTGTCTTGCCCAAGCCACTACGCGGGCGCCAAACCGTTTCCTGCGCGCCCAGACCCTTCAGGTCCCGGCGCGCCGTTCACACACTCCAAAGCAGTAAGCTCTTGTGTCCCAAATTTATTAGTATACAAACGATATTTGTGTCAAGATACCACGCTAAAACAGCATTCCAAACTGCGGCATATTCATAGTCCTGGCATTTCGGGTTTCGACAATGAAAGAGAATTTTTCGGTGAAGCAGCCGGATTCCGCGGGCGACGTCGTTGCCGGCATCGATGTCGGCGGAACCTTCACCGACCTCATTTTGATCGACGGCAAAGATGGCGGAAAGGTGCATATCGCCAAGACGCCGACGACGGTCGACAATCAGGCGTTCGGCGTGGTTTCAGCGCTGGGCGCCACAGGCTTTGCCATAGACGGCATCGACCTCATCGTGCATGGCACGACCACCACCACCAATGCGGTGCTGGAACGCAGGCTGGCGAAAACCGGCATGATCACCACGCGCGGTTTTCGCGACGTGATCGAGCTTGGCCGCCGCACACGGCCGCAGCCCTACGGCATGACCGGAAGCTTCGTTCCGATCATCCCGCGCGATCTCAGGCTCGAAGTGTCGGAGCGCGTCGAAGCATCCGGCGCGGTGCGCACGCCGCTCGACGAGGCCGAGATGCGCGACGCCGTGAAGACGCTGATCGGGGCCGGCTGCGAGTCCCTCGTCATCCATTTCCTGCATTCCTACGCCAACCCTGGACATGAGCGGCGCGCCGCCGAAATCGCCGCCGAGCTTTGGCCGAACGGCTACATCACGACTGGCCATGCGCTGCTGTCGGAAGCGCGCGAATTCGAGCGCGGTGTGACCGCCGCGGTCAACGCGTCGGTGCAGCCGGTCCTCGAGCGCTATGTCGAGCGGCTGCGCAAGGAATTGGCCGCCAAGGGCTATGCCCGCGACTTCCTGATCATGAACGGCAATGGCGGCATGATCTCGGCCCGTTTCGTCACCAGGGAATCGGCCAAGACCGTGATGTCCGGACCAGCCTCGGGCGTCATTGCCGCGGCCTATACGGGCAAGCGCGCCGGCTTTGAAAACCTCGTCACCTACGACATGGGCGGCACCTCGACCGATGTGGCGCTGATCCGCAATGCGGAGCCCGCCGTCTCCAACGAGATCGAGATCGAATATGCGATGCCCATCCATGTGCCGATGGTGGCGGTGCATACGGTCGGCGCCGGCGGCGGCTCGATCGCCCGCGTCGATGCGGCCGGGCTGATCCAGATCGGCCCGGAAAGTGCCGGCGCCAATCCCGGCCCGATCTGCTACGGCCGCGGCGGCCTGGAGCCGACCATCACCGACGCCAATCTGGTGCTCGGGCGGCTGGCGCCGAAAAAGCTGCTGGCGGTCGAAAATCCGGTCACCGTCGAGCGGGTCACCGGCATTTTCGAAGACAGAATAGGCAAGGCCGCCGGCCTCTCCGGCGTCGAAGCGGCGGGCGCGGTGCTGCGCCTGGGCAACATGAAGATGGCCGGCGCCATCCGCATGGTCTCGGTGTCGCGCGGCCATGATCCGCGTGATTTCGCGCTGTTCGCCTTCGGCGGCGCCGGGCCGTTGCATGCCTCCGCCCTGGCGCGCGAACTCGGCCTGCCCCGTGTGCTGGTGCCGGCCCGTCCGGGCATCACCAACGCGCTCGGCTGCGTCGTCGCCGATCTGCGTCATGACTTCGTCAACACCATCAACCAGCCGGTCGCCGTGCTCGATGAAGCCAGGCTTCGCGAGGTGCTGGAACGTCACCGCGGGGAAGGCGAGGAACTGATCGGCAAGGAAGCGGCGAAGCCGGAAACGATCCGCGTCACCCATTCCGCCGACATGCAGTTCGTCGGCCAGACCCACATCATCAACGTGCCGTTGCCGTCTTCATCGGTGACAAGGCAGGAGTTGCAGGCGCTGTTCGAAAAAGCCTATTTCGCCCGCTTCAAGGTCGAGCTGCCGGAGATCCGCGCCAATCTGGTCAACCTCAACACGTCGGTGACGGGCGTGCGGCCGGCGATCGACCTGTCACGGCTGATCGACCCGGCCGGACGTACAAAGACGCTAGACGAGGCGCTGCGCGAAACAAGGCCTGTCTGGTACGCAGGACGTTGGCACGATACGCCGATATACGCACGCGAAAAGCTGCCGCCCGATGCCGTCATCGAAGGGCCGGCGATCCTCGAACAGATGGACGCCACCACCGTGCTCGAACCCGGCGACCGCGCAAGATCGGACGCCGACGGCAACATCATCATCGATATCGGCGAGGCCTGAGATGCAAAAGCTCGACGCCATCACGCTTTCGGTCCTGCAGGCAGCCTTGCAGCAGGTCTGCGACGAGATGGATCTTACTTTCTCCCGCGCTGCCTTCTCGCCCGTCATCGCCGAAGCCAATGACCGCTCCGACGGCATCTACTCCGCCGTCGACGGCTCGTTGATCGCACAAGGCAGCCAGGGCCTGCCGGTGTTCGTCGGCGTCATGCAGTATTCGACCAGGACGGTGATCGAGATGATCGCCAACGGCCGTTGCCTGCCGCCGGAACCCGGCGACATCTACATCGTCAACGATCCCTATCTCGGCGGCACGCATCTGATGGACGTGCGCTTCGCCATGCCGGTCTACCGCGACGGCAAGATATTTTGCTGGCTATCGAATACCGGCCACTGGCCCGATATCGGTGGCTCGGTGCCGGGCGGCTTCTCCGCTTCCGCCACAGCCGTCGAGCAGGAAGGCCTGCGGCTGCCGCCGGTCAAGCTGTTCAAGAAGGGCGTGCTGGACACGGAAATCTACGCCATCATCTGCTCCAACATCCGCGTCGCCGACCAGCGCATCGGCGATATAAGAGCGCAGGCCGCAGCACTGCTGATCGGTCAGGACCGGCTCAATGGAATCCTCGATCGTTACGGCGACGAAACTGTCGTCGGGGCGATCGCCGAACTGCGTCGCCGCGCCGCCGAGCAGATGCGCGCCAACATCTCCGCCATTCCCGACGGCACATACAGTTCGAAGGCCTTTGTCGACTCGGACGGCGTGGTCAACGAACCGCTGACCATCGCGCTCGCCGTCGAGAAGCAGGGCGACACGCTGACCTTCGATTTTACCGGCTCGTCAAAACCATGCGCGGGGCCGATGAACAGCGTGCTGGCGACGACATTGTCGTCGGTCTATCTCGCCATGCGCCATATTTTTCCTGATGTGCCGATCAGCGCCGGCGCCTTCGAGCCCCTGATCGTCAAGCGGCCGGAAGGCACCTTCCTCGACGCCAAATACCCGCGGCCGGTCTCGGGCTGCGCGGCTGAAGTCTCGCAGCGCATCGCCGAGGCGGTGTTCGCCGCGATGGTGCAGGCGCTGCCGGACAAGGTGACGGCCGCGCCCGCCGGCTCCAGCGGCAATTTCGCGCTGGGCGGCAACGATCCGGCGCGCGGCCGCGACTATGTGATGTATCAGATCTCCGGCGGCGGCTATGGCGGCAATTCAGGCCATGACGGGCTGACCAATGGCTGCTCGACCATCGGCATTTCCAAATCACCGCCGGTCGAGATCATGGAGCAGGCGTTTCCTGTGCTCTACCGCCACTATGCCTTGCGCGAAGGCTCGGGCGGCGCCGGCAAGCAGCGCGGCGGCTTCGGCCTCGCCTATGAGGTCGAGATATTGCGAGGAGAGGCGCGCGCGTCCTTCGTCATGGACCATGGCCGTTTCGGCCCGCAAGGCGCGCTCGGCGGCAAGGACGGCGCGGTGAACACGGTGACCGTGTTCCGCGACGGCGAGGCACATGTGCCGCCGCATCTGTCCAAGGAGCAGGACATCGCGCTCAAGGCCGGCGACCGCGTGCGCGTCGGCACGCCGGGCGGTGGCGGCTATGGCGATCCGCGTCAGCGCGACCCGAAACTGGTCGCCGAAGACATCAGGCTTGGTTACTACACCGATGAACAAGCCAAAGAGCTGTTCGGAACCTGACAGCCGACAGGCCCGAGCCGCGTCAGGTCTGCAGCTTGGCCTTCAGCGCATCGGCGAATTTCTGCGCGATCTTCTTGAAGCCGGCGGGATCGGGATGCAGTTCGTTGGCCCAGTCGGCCACCTTCAACGTTCCCTGCGTGTCGGCCAGATGGAAATTGTTGTTGGGATCGTCGGCCAGGCGCTTCACCACATCGCGGAACGCCGCCAGCGCGTCGTGAACGATGACCGTGCCCTTGGCGACCGTCCAGTTGCAGAAATCGAGCGACGGTTTCAGCCACGGGCCGACACAGGACGGATGCGCTCCGTTCGGGATCGGAAAATCATAGCAATGGCCAAAGATCGGCACGCCTGGCGCGACGCGGTCGCGCAGCGCGAACAAATCGAGATAGCAGGCCTCGACCATGCCGAGCGCCTTGGTGAAGCGGTTCTTGTTCAGCCCGGGGGCGTGGCCGTCATTGAAGTCGAGGAAGATGCAGAACTGGTCGCCGGCAATGTCGTTGCCACCGGCAGAGAACAGGATGGCATCGGGCTTGCCGTCCAGCCAGTTGGCTTTGTTGCGCAGGGCGGCGATCATGCGCTGCTGCTTGGGCAGCGACATCTCGTCGGTCGCCGCATCGCCATGATGGGCAAGGTTGAGGATGGTCGGCGGCATCGAGCCGATGCGTCGCAGCTGCGCGATCACGTCGGTGTCGACGAACGGAAAGCCGTTACCGGTGAGCGGATAGTCGAACCAGGAATCGCCCTGCGCCAGCATCACCAGCGGCCGGTTGGCGACGGCCGCCTCGAGATTGCCGGCGCTTTCCCTTGCGGTTTCGAGCCGCTCGATGTTGGCTTGGTGAACCCTGATGCGCTTGGCGATGTCGTCGTCGATGCGCCGTTGCGCGGCTTCCTGCACGAATTCCTGCTGGTCCATCCCCAGGTCCCTCCCATGACCGCCTATGTCCGGCTGAGCATGCGCCGATGTCCATGATCGGTCTGTAATTTAGATCACAGTAAGATTCCTGGGGAAGGACGGCTTGCCGCGCCGTGATCGCCGCAGAGCATGTCGTTTCCGTCTCCGTGGAGTCTGCAAAAGACCATAGACTTCTATCCTTGTTTTCGCGCAATTCCGGACGGGAAACCGCCAACACCTTCCCTGGAATTGCTTAGTCAACGGAGATCAGGAACATGCGTCTTTTCGGTCGTTTCGTGCTTGCCGCTTCCGCCGCCCTGCTGCTTGGGACCGGTGCTGCCTCCGCCGAGAAACTCAGGATCGGGACCGAGGGCGCCTATCCGCCCTTCAACTATGCCAATTCGGACGGCACGCTGGGCGGCTTCGACATCGACCTCGGCAAGGCGCTGTGTGCCGAGATGAAGGCCGAGTGCGAATTCTCCGTACAGGATTTCGATGGTTCCATTCCGGCGCTGCAGGCCGGCAAGTTCGACGCCATCATCAACATCACCATCACGCCGGAACGGGCCGAGAAGGTCGAGTTCACCCACAAATATTACCAGACGCCACCGGCCATCGCCGTGCCGAAGGATTCGACCATTGCAGGCACGTCGCCTGACGATCTGAAGGGCAAGGTGCTGGGTGTGCAGAGCGCCACCATCCACCAGAATTTCGCCGAGAAGAAATACTCGGGCTCGACCGTCAAGGCCTATCCGACCGGCGACGACGCCCGCACCGACATGGCCAATGGCCGGCTCGACGCGATGATGGATGGCTCGATCATCCTGACCGAATGGCTGAAGAAGCCCGATGGCGCCTGCTGCAAATTGCTCGGCACGCTGACCGCCGATCCGGCCATTCATGGACCCGGCGTCGGCATCGCCCTGCAAAAGGGCAACAAGGAACTGGCCGACAAGTTCAATGCCGCCATCGACGCCCTGCGTGCCAACGGCAAGTACAAGGAAATCAACGACAAATACTTCTCGTTCGACGTATACGGAAGTTAACCCCTTCACCGCTCCTACCTCGGCAGCGCCATCAGGCGCTGCCGTTTTCATGAGATGACGGAGAAGTTTCTTGGTTGAGCGGCGCTCCCCTTTCTACACCAGCATCGTTGGCCTCGGCGCCACGATGGGCCGGGTCGGCGGCGACTTCGTCTCGGCCAAAACTTATTCCGGCATCGCCGACGAGCATCTGAACACGCGCAAGAAAGTCGGCGTGCAGGATCTCAGCACCATGGGCAAGATGGACATCAAGGGGCCGGAAGCGGAGGCGCTGGTCAACCACGTTATCGTCAACGATGCGGCCGCGATGAGCCCCGGCCAGGTGCGCTATTCCACCGTCTGCCGCGACGATGGCGGCATCATGGACGACCTCACCGTGTTCCGGCTGGGATCGGAGCATTTCATGCTGGTGACCGGTTCGGTCAACCGGCTGAAGATGCTGCCCTGGCTGCAGCATCATGCTGAAGCGCGAAAGGCCTATGTCACCGACATCACCGCGGCCGTCGCCTTCCCGACCATACAGGGGCCGCGCTCACGCGAGCTGCTGAAAGCACTGGTTTCGGATGCCGATCTCGATGAGTTGAAACGCTGGGCGTTCACTTCAGGGCGCGTCGGCGAGACCAAAGTCCTGATCTCACGCACCGGGGTGACCGGCGAGCTCGGCTTCGAACTGTTCGTGCCGGCGGACGAGGCGACTTCCGTCTGGGACGCGCTGATGCGGACCGGCGGCGATTTCGGCCTGAAGCCATACGGCGTGCTGGCCATGTTCACGCTCGGGCTGGAAAAGGCCTATCCGGCGCATGGCATCGACATGGACGAGAGCCGTACGCCCTTCCATGTCGGGCTCGATCGCTGGATCAAGTTCGACAAGGGCGAGTTCATCGGCCGCGAGGCATTGCTCAAAATTCGCGACAAGGGGCTCGACGAACGCTGGACCGGGCTGATTCTCGACGGTGACAAGCCGGCCGCGACGGATGCCAGGGTTTTCGCCGACGGCGAGGATGCCGGCGTCGTCACCTACAGCGATCACGGCTATTCCTTAGGCAAAGTTCTGGCGACGGCGCATTTGCGGCTGCCGTTCACCGCCATCGGGACCGAACTCAGCATCGACATTGACGGCAAGCGGACACGCGCGGTGGTGGCGCCGATGCCATTCTTCGATCCTGAAGGCGCTCGGCTGCGGGCCTAAATCAGGCTAACTTCGCTAGCAGCCGCATAAACGTGGCCGCTTCCTTGGCCGTCAGCGGCGCCAGTGTCTCGTGGGTGATGGCGCGGGCCAACGGGATCAGCCGTTCGATCGCCTCGCGTCCCTCTGGCGTGAGGTTGACCAGCAGCCGCCTCTTGTCGACCTCGTGCTTGGTCAGGTCTACCAGGCCTCGCGCCTTCAGCCGGTCGATGACGCCCTTGACCGTCGCCGCGTCCATGGCGATCAGCGTGCCCAACTGGTTCTGCGAGGTCTCGCCGACATCGTGCAGCTTGGCAAGTGCAGCAAATTGCGGCGGCGTCAGGTCGCTTATCTGGGCGGCAAAGATCGAGACATGGCGCTGATGCGCCTTGCGCAGGATGAAGCCGACCTGCTCCTGCAGGCGGTAATCATGTTCGTCGGGCTCTTCGGCCTCGACCAGCTTGAGAAGATTGTCACCGCCGCTCATCGCAGGCCATCCCAGGCCTTGATGTCGCCTGCAGCCAGGCCGCCCATGCGGTCGTGCACGCGCGGGCCGCAGCTCATAGCGAGGCAAAACAGGATTTCGTCGGCACGCGGCCCGTCGCTGAGGCCGACCTCCATGGCGTCGAAATGGCTGCGGACATAGGCAGCGTTGGTGTGGCCGAGCGGCACGTCGAGCCGCGAGCCGAACGCCCCGACCTTGGTTGCCGACGGCACGATCGCCTTGGCGTCGCCCAGCCGCTCGCGCATGGCATAACCGCCCGGCACATGCCAGAGCGCGCCGTGCTCCAGCTCCCCTGACGAACCGACGATGGTGCCCTTGCCGTAGGCGTCGATCTGCTTGATGTCGCCGCCCAATGCGGCAATGAGCTTGTCGGTGAGCAGCAGGCCGAGCGGCTTCAGATCGTCCATGGCGCTCTGCAGTTCTTCGACGTAGCGGCCGGCGAACGGGTTCTTCACCAGGGCCACGGCTGCAGCGCGGCGGCGCGGCAGAGCAGCGACCGGCCCGCCATCGTGAAAGATCTCTTCGGTAAGAACCGCGATCTTGCGGATCGGAAACTCAGGCATGGGCAACTTCCTTCCCTGGACTTTTGTTGGGCGCGGCAAGCGCCATGGAACCACTGATGCGGGCTTCCCCACCTAGAAACAGCGCCGATGCGGCAATCAGGCCGCGCCGGCGAAAATCTTCGGCGACGGCAAGGCCATTGTCCAGCGCCCGCTCCACATCGCCACGCGCGAGCATGCCGACGGCTTGTGTCACCAGCCGCGCGCCGAGATCGCTGTCGGGCGCCAAGTCCTGCGCGGGAATGCGCTTGATGGCGGGATTGCCGGGCAGGTCGACGGCGTTTGCAATGAGTGTCGCGGCCGCATCGGCCTCGGCGCCGGTGCGGGCCAGCACGGTGACGGCGTCGGCAATGCCAAGCGAGAACGAACGGCCGCGCCAGCCGCTGGTGGCGACGCCGCGCACGCCGTCCGCCGAGCGAATGGTGAGGCGGTCGGCCATGCCGTTGCCGGTGCCGGCGATCGCCAGGTTCATCGACTGGCCCTTGCCGATATGGAGGGCGCTGTCGCCGCCATTGTTGACATAGGCCCGGTCGAGCTTGCGACCGGCAAGCAATGCCGAGAGCATTTCGTCGGCTACCGATCCCGCGACGGCGGCCATCGGCGTGATGAAGCATTCCGCCAACGGCATGACGGCTGCTTCCATGCGCCGCGCGGTCGGGCCGGCGAAAGTGCGCGGCGCCAGGAAAAATGCCGGCAGCCGCAATTCGGGAAGCTCCTCGACCAACTCGATCAGGATCGTCTGGAAGCGCTCGATCGCCTGATCGTAGGCGGCACGACACTCAGCCGCCTCACCAAAGGCCTCGACGATCAGGTCGATCGGCCCGTGGTTGAGGTGCAGCCGCTTGCCGTCCTGCAGCCAGTGGACTTGCGGGCCTTGCATCAAGAGGCCCCGTTCGAGCCGACGCGGCGCAACTGCGCCAGCGGCGGCCATGGATTGTGGGCCTCGGCGCCTGAGCCGCGGCGCGGGTTGAGATATTCGCCGCCTTTGGCAACGATATCCTCGACGCTGCGTATCTCGGCCTCGTAGCCGCCCAGCCGGACATAGTCGTCGCGGCGTAGCGTGAATTCGATCGGCGCCACCAGCGCCGGCGTCGGCACATAGCCGAAGGCGCCTTCCGGCACGCGCATGACGTCGACCATCAGCGTGATGCCGCCGCCCGGCCAGACATAGACCGGCGCGCCGCCAACGGTAACATAGGTATTCAAGCCCTGCACCGAGCGGGTGAGATTGACCGGGTTTTCGGTGACGCCGGCGCGCAGCGAACCGCCGGCGCCGCCGATGAACAGCACGGTGCAGAGCGCCGGCTCGCAATTGTCCTCGATCAGGCCGACCGATTTCTGCAGCCGCTCGGGGAACGGTTTTTCCACCGGCTTCAACTCGTCGTCGAGCTCGTAATAGGCGAACTGCTCGCCGGTGGTCGACACCATCAGCAGCGACAGGCCGGGGCGGGCGCCCTTCTTGGCGTTCCATTCGCCGAGGATCGACAGCGGGTCGGAAATCGAGGTGCCGCCCCAGCCGAGGCCGGGCTCGGAAACCTTGAAATAGCGGCCCGGCGTCGAACGGCGGCCGATGATCTTGATGCCGGTATCCTGCCAGCCCAGCACCTTGCCGGCCTGATGCTCGGAGACGACGCCGGTGATATGGTCGTCGACCACCACCACCTCGTCGACAAGGCCGCGCCATTGCGTGGCGAACATGCCGATGGTGGCCGACCCGCAGCCGACCCGCATACGGTGTTCCTGCTTGCCGTCGATGACAGGTGGTTTGCCGGCTTCGACGATGATGGTGGCGCCGCCATCGATGGTCAGTTCGACCGGCTTGCGATTGCACAGACTGAGCATCGCGTCGCAGGTTGCCCGGCCTTCGGCCTTAGAGCCACCGGTCAAATGATGCACTCCGCCGAGCGACAGCATCTGCGAGCCGTATTCGCCTGTCGTGACGTGGCCGATCGGCTCGCCTTGCGCGCGCACGATTGCCGTTTCGGGACCGAGATGGCGGTCGGTATCGATCTTCACCTTGACGCCGCAGTACGAAAAAATGCCTTCGGTGACCACGGTCACCAGATCGACCCCCTCGACCTCCTGGCTGACGATGAAGGGAGCCGGCTTGTAGTCGGGATAGGTGGTGCCGGCGCCGATTGCAGTGACGAAGCGGCGGCCGGTGTTGACCAGTTCGCCGTCCCATTGCTCGCCCTCGGCAGTGAAAGGCACGACCGCGGCGCCGCTCTCTGCCGCATGGTCGAGGATGGTCAGCGGGTCCATACGCACGATGCGGCCACCGACATTGCCGTAGCGGTCGCAGGCGCCGGTGCGGCCATCGGCGATGTAGCACATGACCGGACAGGCATCGCAGCGGATCTTTTCCGCCACCAGCTTTTCGCCGGGATCGTGGGTTTCGAAGCGTTCGGCAAGCTCGCTCATCGGCGTGCCTCCTTGTCGTCGATGCCATCTTTTTCGCGGATGGCGGCGCGGATGCGCGTCGGCGTCGCCGGAACCTTGGTGATGAGAAGGCCGGTTGCGTGGCGGATGGCGTTGAGGATGGCGGGTGCGGTCGGGATCAGCACATGCTCGCCCAGGCCCTTGGCGCCGAACGGCCCCTCGGGATCGGGAACCTCGATCAGAATGTGCTCGATCTCAGGCACGTCGCCGATGGTCGGAATGAGATAGTCGTGCAGATTCTCGGTGCGGCCGGGGATGTATTCCTCCATCAGCGCCATGCCGATGCCTTGCGCGATGCCGCCCTCGATCTGGCCTTCGACCAGCAGCGGATTGATCGCCTTGCCGACATCGTGCGCGGCGGTGATTTTCACGAGCTTCACCGTGCCGAGCTTGAGGTCGACCTCCAGTTCGGCGATCTGCGCGCCATAGCCATAGACGGCGTAAGGCTTGCCTTGGCCCTTGGCGTCGAGCGGCAGCGTCGGCGGGTCGTAGGTTTCCTCGGCGCGGAAGACGTAGCCGTCCGCATCGACATCGAGCGCGGCGAGATCGATACGCCGAGTGGCTTCGCCCTCACGAATGACGATCGCCGGGCCGTCCAATTGCAGGGCCGCGTTCTCCGAGACATTGGCAAAGCGCAGGATCTTTTCGCGCAAGGCGCGGCCGGCTTTTTCGGCCGCCTTGCCGGTGACAAAAGTCTGGCGCGAGGCCGATGTTTTGCCGGCGTCGGGGCTGATCGCAGTGTCGGCGCTCTTCAGCTTGAATTTTTCAAGCGGCAGGCCGAGTGCGTCGGCGCAGATCTGGGCAATGACGGTGTTGGAGCCCTGGCCGATATCGACGGCGCCCTGATGCAGGATGACCTCCCCCTCTGGCGAGATACCGACCCTTATGGTCGACGGATTGGGCAGCGAGGTGTTGCCGCAGCCATACCAGCAGGACGCGATGCCGACGCCGCGCTTTTTGCTCGTATTGGCATTGTTGAATGTATCTGCGTCGGCCGTCGCGCGAGCCCAATGCGGCCGCAAGGAGTCGAGGCACTCGAATATGCCGACGCCCGACTCCAGTCGCTGTCCGGTAACCGTTTCGGATCCGTTCCGAAGGCAGTTCTTCAGCCGAAAATCGAGCCGGTCCATGCCAAGCTTGCCGGCGAGCTCATCATAGAGCGTCTCCTGCATGATCGTCGCCTGCGGCACGCCGAAGCCACGGAAGGCGCCGGAAATCGGCCCGTGGGTGTGGATGGCGCGGCCTTCGGCGCGGTAGTTCGGCGTCGCATAGGGACCGGAGGCATGCACCGGCACGCGGTTGGCGACGGTCGGGCCCCAGCTGGCATAGGCGCCGGTGTTGAAATCGCCTGTGAAGACCATGCCGGTGACATGGCCCTCGGCATCTACGCCGATGGTCGCCTTCATCTCGGCGGGATGTCGCTTGGTGGTCGACATCATGGATTCGTTGCGGGTGTAGGCCAGTGCTGCCGGCCGGCCGGTCTTCAGCGCCACAAGGCCGATGAGCGGCTGCAGTGAAACGTCCAGTTTCGAGCCGAAGCCGCCGCCGGTCGCGGTCGGCACGATGCGCACCTTGTCGACGGCAAGACCGAGCACCTTCGCCGTTTCGTCGCGGTCCATGTAGGGGGCCTGGGTGCAGGCGACGACGACCAGCGTGTCGCCGTCCATGTAGGCATGGCCGGCTTCCGGCTCGATGTAGGCGTGCTCGACATAGGAGGTGTCGATGGCACCGGACACTGTGAAGGCAGCCTCGCCAAGCGACGCCTCGGGGTCGCCGCGCTCGACAAAGCCCTTGGTCAACAAATTGGCCGGGCGGTTCGCGTGGATGAGCGCCGCCCCTTCTGCCTGCGCGTCGCCGGGCTGCAGAAAATGCGGCAGCTCGGTCCAGCGGACCGGGAAATCCTGGAGGTCGAGATCGAGCATGGCCTCGCGCTCGCCGGCGACCAGCGCCACTGCCTCGCCGCGCAGCCGCGCAAAGCCTTCGGCCAGCGCCGGCTGGTCGGCAAACGGCCCGATGACGCCGAAACAGTTTTTTCCCGGGATGTCGGCGGCGGTGAAGACGCCGGCGATGCCGGGATGCGACTTCACCCAGCCCTCCAGGTCGCCGAAGGCGAAGCCGGCATGATAATGCGGC
Source organism: Mesorhizobium sp. P160219 (assembly GCF_057786095.1). Classification (NCBI taxonomy): domain Bacteria; kingdom Pseudomonadati; phylum Pseudomonadota; class Alphaproteobacteria; order Hyphomicrobiales; family Phyllobacteriaceae; genus Mesorhizobium; species Mesorhizobium sp. P160219. The sequence goes on along the minus strand of NZ_JBYNWG010000001.1, from coordinate 1,129,933 downwards.
GAGCGGACCACCAGCACGGCCAGCGCATCGGCGGGAAAGGCATCGCCGCCGAATTTTTCAGCGCCGGTGACTTTTGGCACGCCGTCGAGCCGGACCGGGGAGGCGCCTACAGCATTCCCTGTGGTTGGCATTCTACGTTCAAAGTTGAATTCCAACGAATGACGTTGGCGCTGCCCCTCACCCTTACCCTCTCCCCGTGAAGAACGGGGAGCGGGGAGCGTTGGCGCTGGAGCACTTCCCTTCTCCCCGTCACTATACGGGGTGAGGGTGCCGGCAGGCGGATGAGGGGCAGCGCCGTCGGTCGACGTCTCGAACCGTCCCGCATCCATCACTGCCGCGATGATCTTTCTGTAGCCGGTGCAACGGCAGAGGATGCCGCCCAGCGCATCCTGCACCTCGGTCTCGGTCGGATTCGGCGTGCCATCCAGCAGCGCCGTTGCCGCGACCAGCAGCGCCGGCGTGCAGATGCCGCATTGCGCGGCGCCATGCGCCAGGAAGGACGCCTGCAGCGCCGAGAGCCGGCCATCGGCGAGGCCTTCGACGGTCGTTACGGACGTCCCGGCTGCGGAGGCCGCCGGCATCAGGCAGGCGCAGACGGCGTCGCCGTCGACCAGCACCGTGCAGGCGCCGCAATCGCCGGCATCGCAACCAACCTTGGTGCCGGTCAGCTGCAATTCGTCGCGCAAAACCTGCGACAGCCGGCGCAGCGGCGGCACATTGACCGAGACGGCGGCGCCATTGACGGCGAAGGCGATCTCGGCGCGCTCGATGCCGAGGCCCGGCACGAGGTCGGGCAGGGCTTCAATCATCTCGGAGTGGCTCATGCCGCCACCATGCTGTTGTCGTTCGTCAGCCCGCAAGCCCTCAGCACGGCGCGGGCGACAAGCTCGCGCGCTGCGTCGAGCCGGTATTCGGCGCTGCCGCGCACGTCGGCAATCGGCGAGAGCTCGGCCATCGGCGCGGACAGGAGCGCATCGGCGAGTGCCGGGCCGATAGGCTTGCCCACCAGCACCGCTTCGACAGCGGCGAGCCGCCTGGCGACGGCCGAGCAGGACCCGACCGCGACAGCGGCTTCCATGACCATGCCATTCTCGGCAACGAGGCGCGCCGCCACCATGGCGATGGAGATGACGAGGTAGCGCCGCGCACCGAGCTTGACGAAGGCCGACGTGCCGGTGGCCCTGGGCTTCGGCACCCGGATGGCGGCAACCAGCTCGCCCGGTAGCAGCGCGGTGCGGCGGTTGCCGAGAATGAACTCCTGCAGCGGCAGATGACGCGTCGCGGCTGCAGAGCGCAGCTCGACCTCGGCGTCCAGCACCAGCAGGCTAGGCACGCCATCGGCGGCAGGCGAAGCATTGCAGAGATTGCCGGCGATCGAGGCGACATTCTGGATCTGCAGCGAGCCCACTTCGCGCGCGGCCTGCTTCAGCGCATCGAAAGCCGCCGGCAATGGATGGCGGACAAGGTCGGTCCAGGTGGTGCGGGCGCCCAAAACCCAATGGGTTTCGGTCTCGGCAATGCCGCGCAGCGAGGCCAGGCCGTTAATATCGAGAACATTGTCGCGGAACGGTTTGGCGCCCTGCGCCGGATAGAAATCGGTGCCGCCGGCAAGCACGCGCCAGGCGCCCTCGCCCAGCAGAGCGAGCGCCTCGTCGAGCGTGGCGGGTTTCGCGTAACGGATCACGCTTTGCCTTCCAAAAAAATAGGCCTTCCCATTGGGACCTTCAAAAGGTGGGGTCTTCCCGAACCCCGCCAATGTCTGATCAGGCCAAATTCATTCGTATGCAAATGATATCAAGCTGGCGGAAATTGTCAAAGCCGGAGTTTAAGGGAACCCGGCCGCCAAGCATTTCTTACGCTTGCAGAGGTTGACGCAGGCGGCCATCCGGTCAAGTTTCAGCATCCGGTCGCATCAGCGGCGTATTTCACTCGATCCCCCGTTCGAGACGTAGAAGAGGAGAGGCGCCATGGCCGACGAAGCGCTTGTTGTCATCGACCTGCAAAACGACTTCTGCCCCGGCGGCGCACTGGCGGTTGCCGGCGGCGACGAAATCGTGCCGCTGGTCAACGATCTGATTCGGCATGCCGAGCATGTCGTGCTGACGCAGGACTGGCACCCGGCCGGACATTCGAGCTTTGCCTCCAGCCATCCGGGGGCGCAGCCCTTTAGCGCGATCGAGATGCCCTATGGGCCGCAGACGCTGTGGCCGGACCATTGCATCCAGGGCAGCCTCGGCTCGGATTTTCACTCGGGGCTCGCCTGGACCAAGGCCGAGCTGGTGATCCGCAAGGGATTTCGCCCTGATATCGACAGCTACTCCGCCTTCTTCGAGAACGACCACAAGACGCCGACGGGGCTCGCCGGCTACCTCAAGGAGCGCAGCATCGACAGTGTGACCCTGGTTGGCCTGGCGACCGACTTCTGCGTTGCCTTTTCGGCCCTCGACGCGGTCAAGCAAGGCTTCAAGACGACGGTGCGGCTCGACGCGTGCCGCGGCATCGATCTAAACGGTTCGGTCGAGGCGATGCTGAAGCGGATGCGCGATGCCGGGGTGAAGCTCGAAGACCCGATCTCGGAGTGACTGGATCGTGACGCAGCGAGGGGGCTGCACACAGTTGGGGAAGGCTTTCGCGGCAGGTGTACTCGCTTCCGCTGTGTCTCCGCAAATGGCCTTCGCGGCCGAGGCCCGCGGCCTGCCCGATGCTGCCATGTCGCTGTGGTGGGCGCTGCCTTTCGCCGGCCTGCTGCTCTCGATCGCCACCGGACCGCTGCTGTTCCACCATGTCTGGGAGCATCATTACGGCAAGATCGCCGCCGGCTGGGGAGCGCTGGCGGTCATCCCGCTGATGGTTGCATTCGGCGTTCCGGTAGCCGGTGAAGCCGTGCTGCACACGCTGCTCACCGAATACATGTCGTTCATTATCCTGCTGTTCGCGCTCTACACCATTTCGGGCGGCATCCTTGTCGCCGGCAACATCCATGGCACGCCGCTGGTCAATGCCGGGCTGCTGCTCGTCGGGGCGATGCTGGCCTCGGTGATCGGCACCACCGGCGCCTCGATGATCCTGATCCGGCCGATGCTGCGCGCCAACGACAACCGGCAGTTCAACGCCCATGTCGTCATCTTCTTCATCTTCCTGGTGTCTAACATCGGCGGCTCGTTGACGCCCTTGGGCGACCCGCCATTGTTCGTCGGCTTCCTGCGCGGCGTCGACTTCTTCTGGACGTCGGCGAACCTCTGGCGCGAGACGCTGTTTACCGGCGGCCTGGTGCTGCTTGTCTTCCTGGCCATCGACATCATGCTGCATCGCCGTGAAGGCGGCGCGCCGAAGATCAAGGATCCGACGCCGGATACGAAGGTGCGCCTTCGCGGCCTGGCCAATCTGCCGTTGCTGGCCGGCGTCATTGCCGCGATCCTGCTTTCAGCTGCCTGGAAGCCGGGCGTGACTTTCTCCATCCTCGGCGTCGGCCTCGAACTGCAGAACCTGGTGCGCGATGCCATCATCCTGGCGCTCGCCGGGCTGTCGCTTGTCGTTTCCCTCAAGAGCCATCGCGAGGCCAACGGCTTCACCTGGGGCCCGATCGCGGAGGTGGCAAAACTGTTTGCCGGCATCTTCATCTGCATCGTGCCGGTCATTGCCATCCTTCGCGCCGGCCATGACGGCGCGCTGGCGCCGCTGGTGGCGCTGGTGACGTCACCCACCGGCCAGCCCAATGATCTCGCCTATTTCTGGCTGACCGGCGGGCTGTCGTCCTTCCTCGACAATGCGCCGACCTATCTGGTGTTCTTCGAACTCGCAGGCGGCGACGCGCGGCACCTGATGACGGAGGCGGCCTCGACGCTGGCCGCGATCTCGGCCGGCGCGGTGTTCATGGGGGCCAACACCTATATCGGCAATGCACCCAACTTCATGGTCTACGCCATCGCCCGACACCGCGGTGTGAAGATGCCGGGCTTCTTCGGCTACATGGCATGGTCAGGGCTGGTGCTGATCCCGATCTTTTTGATCGCCGGGTTCCTGTTTTTCGGCTGATCAGCCGACGCCGACATAGCGCCTGACTGCCGATGGGTCGGCGCGCAATTGCTCGACATCGACGGTCTCGCGGTTGCGGCCGTTTTCGATGAAGCAGACGCGGTCGGCGACCGACAGCACGGCGTCGACGCGCTGTTCGACCAGAATGGTGGAGACACCTAGCTCACGCAGCTTCACCACCGTCTCGCGGATCTTGGCGATCATCGACGGCATCAGCCCTTCGGTCGGCTCGTCTAGCAACAGCACCTGCGGCTCCAGACAAAGCGCGCGGGCCATGGCCAGCATCTGCTGTTCGCCACCGGACAAAGTGCCGGAGCGCTGCCGCAGCCGCTGGCGCAGCAGCGGGAAGAGGTCGAGCACGCTCTCGCGCGTCGCTCTTCCCTTGCCGCGCGCCATCAGGCCGATCTCGATGTTTTCCGCCACCGTCATCTCGGCGAACAGCCGCCTGCCCTGGGGCACATAGGCGACGCCGGCCTTGGGCACCTCATGCGCCGCCAGGCCGGTCAACTCCTTGCCGGCGAGCCGGATCGAACCGGCGCTCGACCGAACCAGCCCCATGATCGCTTTCAGCGTCGTCGTCTTGCCGGCGCCGTTGCGACCGAACAGGCACAGCACCTCGCCCTTGTTGAGCACTAGGTCGAGCCCATAGAGCACCTGAACCTCGCCATAGAAGCAGTCGAGCCTGGAGATAGTCAGCGCTTCAGTCTCGTGGGCTTCAGTCTTGGGGGCTTCGCTCATGGCGCCGTCCCCAGATAGGCTTCCTGCACCTGTGTGTTGGCGCGAACCTGTTCGGGCGTGCCTTCGGCCAGGATCCTGCCGGCGTTGAAGACCGTGATGCGGTCGGCCAGCTGCATGACGACAGGCATGTTGTGCTCGATCAAAAGCACGGTGGCGCTCTTGGCGATCTCGCGCACCAGTTCGATGAAATTGTCGATCTCGCTGTCGGCCAGCCCTTGCGTCGGCTCGTCGAGGATCAAAAGCCGCGGCTTCAGCGCCAGGCCCATTGCCACTTCCAGCAGGCGCTGATGGCCGTAGGAAAGCTGGCCGGCCGGCATATGGGCGCGGCCGGCCAGTCCGGTGCGTTCCAGCGCGGCCATGACGCCGGTGCGCACCGCACCTTTCGAGCGGGCATCGGTCAGCGTGCGCTGCACCGGCAGCGCGACATTATCGTAGGCAGAGAGGTTGGCGAAGACGCTGGTGATCTGGAAGGTGTAGGCGATGCCCCGGCGCACCCTGAGATAGGCCGGCTGGCTGGTGATGTCGGCGCCGTCGAAGACGATCATGCCGGACGATGGCTGAATGCGGCCGCTGACCAGGCTGACGAAGGTGGTTTTGCCAGCGCCATTGGGACCGATGACGGCGCGGATCTCGCCCGGCATCAGCTGAAAATCGACACCGTCGACGGCGCGCAGGCCGCCGAAACTGCGCGCCAGGCCTTTGGTGGTCAGCAACGGCATCATGGCAGCCACCCGAGCCAGCGCTGGCGGATGGTGCCCAGAATGCCTTTGGGGAAAAACAGCACCAGCAGGATGAGCGCAATACCGACGATCAGGAGATAGGCGGAGGTGTAGCCGCTGGCGGTGTCGATGACATAGTACATGAACACCGTGCCGAGCAGCGCGCCCAGCGTCGTGGCGGCGCCGCCGAGCAGCACCCAGAGCAGCGGCAGGATGGAATACTGCACCGAGGCAAAGCTCGAGCCGACATAGCCGAACAGCAGCGCATAGGCCGCACCCGAGGCGGCGCAGATGGTGCCGGAGACGACGACGGCGATCAGCTTGTTGGAGAAGGTGTCGTAGCCCAGCATTTTCGTGCGCTCCTCGTTCTCGCGCACCGCGACCAGCACGCGGCCATAGCGGGAGCGGACGATGGCGAGGGTGATCAGCAGCACGACCGAGAACAGCGCCAGCGCGCTCATGTAGCGCACGGTCGGGTTGGTGAGGTCGAGCGATGTCGAGCCGAAGGCCAGAACCCGCGCCGGCTGCGGCACCACCAGACCCTGGTCGCCGCCGGTCCAGGCGGCGAAATAGAGGATGGTGAGGTAAAACACCTGCGCGAACATCATGGTGACGATCATGAAGGCGACGCCGGTGGTGCGCAGCGCCAGCAGGCCGATCACAAGTGCCAGCAGCGCGCCGCAGGCGATACCGGCGAGGAAAGCCAAAGGCACGCTCCAGCCGAGATGGATGACGGCGAGACCAGCGCCATAGAGCCCGGCGGCGAAGAACATGGCGTGGCCGAGGCTGAGCAGGCCGACATAGCCGAACAGCATGTTGTAGCCCATGGCGAACACCGCCAGCACCATGATGCGGGCGAGCAGGCCGTGATGATAATCCGGCAGGACGAAGCTCAGGGCGAACAGCAGCGCGATGGCGCCGATATGCAATGCATACGCTTTTGCCGGCGAAGCTTCGCTCATCGCGGCGCCTGCCCGAACAGGCCTTGCGGCCTGAACACCAGCACCATGGCCACCAGCAGCGTGGCTATGATCTTGGCCAAAGTCGGCGAGAAGAACACCGAGATGATGCCATCGGACAGGCCGATCAGCACGGCGGCAACGACGGTGCCGCGCAGCGAGCCGAGGCCGCCGATGATGACGACGATGAAGGACAACAGCAGCGGGTCCTGCCCCATCAGGTAGTGCGCCTGACTGATCGGCACGATCAGCACGGCGGCGATGGCCGCCAGCATGGCGCCGAGCGCGAAGACGCCGGCATAGACGCGGGCGACTGGAATGCCGAAGGCCTGCGCCGTCTCGCTGTCATATTGGGTGGCGCGCATGATGAGGCCGATCTTGGTGCGCGTCAGCACCAGCCAGGTGGCGATGAGCAGAAGGGCCGAAGCGGCAATGATCGACAGCTTGTAGCCGGAATAGCCGAACCAGGGCAAAAGGATGCGGTAGCTGAAGGGCGGCTCCACCGGGCGGGCTTCCGGGCCATAGAAGCTCAACGCCAGCTGCTGGATGATGTAGAGCATGCCGATCGTGGCGACGATGGTGGCTTCCGGATTGTAATTGAGCCGCCGCAGCACAAGCCGCTCGGCTACCAGCGCAATGGCGCCGACAATCAGCGGCGCAATCACCAGCGCCGCCAGGAAGCCGAGCGTGGGATGGCCGGGTATCGCCGTCGAGATCGCCCAGGCCAGCACCGCGCCCAGCATGAAGAACTCGCCATGGGCGACGTTGACGACGCGCATGACGCCGAACACCAGCGACAGCCCAAGCGCCGTCAGCGCCAGCACGGCTGAGGTGACAAGGCCTTCGAGGGCGGCGAGGAGGAGATGGGGTCCGAAATGCATTCAGGGCGCCCTTACCCTCCCCTTGTGGGGAGGGTGACCGCGCAGCGGTCGGGTGGGGGTTGGGCACGGGCCGTCGCGACCCCCACCCCGTCTCGCAAGCTTCGCAAAAGTGCGAAGCTTGCGTGCCGACCCTCCCCACAAGGGGGAGGGTAAGGCGCCTCACAGCGCCTGCGTCGTATAATCCCCTTCGGCCTCGTAAAGCCCGTCCTCGATCTTGGTCTTGTGGACGACATTCAGCTTGCCACCTTCGACCTTGGAGATGTTCTGGATGCCAAAACACTGGTGGATCTTGCCGTTGAAGGTCTTCGGCCCCTGCGGATGCTCCGGCCCTTCGGCGAATTCGGTCAGCGCCTCGGTCGCCTCGACCAGCTTGGCGCGGTCTTCCAGGCCCTTGTAGCCGGCGTCTTCCATCGCCTTCTTGACGACATAGAGCGTCTCCCAGCAGCCGAACATGTGGGCGGCGGTGGAGACGTCCTTGGGGTCGCCGACGGCAGCGCCATTTTCGTCGATGCCAACGGCGGCGCGGTAGGCTTTCTGCGCGGCCGAGTCATTGGCCTGGGCATAGCGCGGCGAGCCTTCCCAGAAATGGCTGCCGTCCAGGAATTCGAGGCCGGGGCTGTTGATGTCGGTGGCTTCGAGCGAATCGATGAAGCCGAACAGCTGCGGCCGGTTGGAGCCGTAGAACTCGCCGAGTTCCTTGACGAAGGTGAGCACGGCCGGGCCGACCATCACGTGGTAGATGACTTCGGTCTCGGCCGGTATCTGCGGGAAGTATTTCGTAAAAGACGACTCTGTCGGCGGGATGGCGATCTGGGCGATGACCTCGGCGCCTTGCGCCTTCAGCGCCGGCGGCAGGTAGTCGCGATGGTCGTAGCCGAAGGCGAAATCCGGGAAGATCTGCGTCACCTTCTTGCCGGCATTGGCCGCGATCCATGGCGCCATCGACTGGATCTGGCTCTTCACATCGGTGATGCCGGGCTGGAAGACGTAGCGGTTGAGCTTGGTCGAAGCGACATGGTGGCCTTCGCTGACGACGAAATAAGGGATCTTGTTTTCGCCGGCGGCCGGCGCCGAGCCGATCACGACATGCGAGAACAGCGTGCCGAAGACGATGTCGGTCTTGTGCTGGGTGGCGAACTTGCCGACCACTTCGGCGCCACGGCCGGGATCGGTGCCGTCATCCTCGATCACCAGTTCGACCGGCCGGCCGTTGATGCCGCCGGCATCGTTGATCGCCTTGACCGCGGCGGCACTGGTCTTTTCGTACCAGCGGCCATAGGCGGCGCCGATGCCGGTGCGGTGCGACTGGAAGCCGATCTTGATTGGCGCCGAACTCTGCGCCTGGCTGTAGCGGACGAAGCCGGGCGCGAGCGTCAGCCCGGCGCCGGCGGCGAGACCTTTCAGCGCGGTGCGGCGGCTAAGGGTGGATTTGGAGAGATCGAAAAACCCATTCTTGTCAGTCACGGCAGTTCCCCTGTTTTTGAGTTTTGACTGTCTGTAACGAGGCAAGGCCACTCCCTTGCAGGAGGGGCAGAAATTGCATGTGTACAAACTAAATCACCAAAGCACAGAGCTTGCAAGCGGGCTTTCCGCAAAGGCATGTTGATCAGCTTGTCTCATCCGGCCGTCGGCGTGGCAAGCAACCACAGGCCGAAGATCGTGTAGGCAATCATCAGCATGGTGAGCGGCAACTGGCTGAGGGCGGCGCGCGATGGCACCTGGTGCAGTCGCCAGGCCAGTCCATGGGCAACGAGCACCGCCAGCATATGGCCGGCGATGATGATGCCGGCCTGCAGGTTCCACAGCCACCAGGCGGAGTGGGCCCCGGCGACGATGCCGGCCTCGATCTGCATGTCGGCGGCGCCGAACAGGTTCCATCCCAGCGCGAACGGGTCGGACAGAGCGGCGATCGCATACTGGCCGTCGACCAGCAGCGCCGTCAGATAGTGCGCGACATGATAGGCGAGCGCGATCGGCACGATCGACCACACCAGCAGCCTGGCGGCCTCGCGGAGGGAATGTCGGCTGCCGGCGAGGCGCTGGCCGAGGATGACGGCCAGCAGGAATGCCGCCGCCAGCAGAACGAAGGTCAGCACGAGGCCGAAGCTGCTAATGCCGATGAGCGCGGTGCGGCCGGGATATTCCAGCGGGTTGATGCCGGACAGGCCGAGCCAGAAGAAGGTTTTCGACAGGCCGTCGAAGGACACCGATGACAGGCTGAGCAGCAGGAAAGCGATGCCGCTTGCCGGCAGGGGTGCCGCGCCGAGCAGTTTTGAGCCCGGCCAGCAGAGAGCGAGCCGCCCGTGTTCATTGCGCTCGACGATGGCGAAGCGCGCCACCATGGCGAAGAACACCGTCAGGAATTCGCCGCGCCGGCTCCAATCGCGGTAGCCGAAGGCGAGCATGGCGATGAAGGTAAGCAACCAGTAGAGGCCGGCGGCATAGGCCAGCCGCGCCGGGTCGTCGGGCGCCGGGTCGATCAGCTCGAACCAGGCAAAGGCGAAGAACAGGATAACGGCTGGCCAGCAGCCGAGCCATGAAGGCAAACGCAATTTCTGTCCCTCACCGCCACGAAGCTTGAACAGGCGGCTTACGATCCGCCACGGGCCATACCATGGATTCGGCCACGACCAGACATCGCCGAACAGGCCTTGCGCGATGGCAAGGCCGACCCAGAGCAGCGTCCAGATGGTCAGGGGCAGCGGATTGGAGAGCGGATCGCGGCTGCCGAACAGGCCGGCGGCGATGAGCGTTGCGAAACCGGCAAAGGAGATGAGGCTGATGATTGTGCGAGGGGTGTCGGCGAATGGGAAGAGCGGCAGGCGGCGGCGCCAGAAGCGGTCGAGGGTTGCGGGTGGCAGCAGGGCGAGGACGAGGAAGCTTACCGCGACGGCAAGCGCGCCGCCGGCGATGTAGTAGCCGGTCGGGAGGAGGAGGACGTGGCCGCGGTCGGAGGCGTGGGCGAAGGCAGGGGTGGGGAGGAGTGTGAGGGTGGGGGAGCAGGCGACATATGTCAGCCTGACGCGATCCTTCACACCCCCCTCTGGCCTGCCGGCCATCTCCCCCGCAAGGGGGGAGATTGGATGTCGCCGGGGCTTTCGCCAACTTTCAAGGGTAAAGAAAGAGGCGCGGTACTCGATGCTGCCAATCTCCCCCCTTGCGGGGGAGATGTCCGGCAGGACAGAGGGGGGTGGGCGGCAACTCACGCTATCGCGATTTCCATTTCGTCCAGCAAGGCACCCGCCGACCCTCAAACCTTGACCAGCTGCTCCACGCGGTCCTTCGCCCCAAAAATCCGGAGATAGCGCTCGATCTCCTTCTTGTCGCCCGTCGCTTTCGCCGGATTGTCCGACAGCTTCACCGCCGGCCGGCCATTGGCCTCCGTCACCTTGCAGACCAGCGATATCGCATCCAGGCTGTTGGTTTCGGTCGGCGCGCAGCCTTCGAAATCGTTGGTGAGGTTGGTGCCCCAGCCGAAGGACATGCGCACCTTGCCCTTGAAGTGCCTGTAGGTCTCCTCGATGGTTTCGACCTCGAGACCGTCGGAGAAGATCAGCAGCTTCTGCCTGGGGTCCTTGCCCTTCTCGCGCCACCAGTCGATGATTTTTTCGCCGCCTTCGATCGGCGGCGCGCTGTCGGGGCGGAAGCCGGTCCAGTCGGCGACCCAGTCCGGGGCGTCGCGCAGGAAGGATGCGGTGCCGAAAGCGTCGGGCAGCACGATCAGCAGGTTGCCGCCGTAATAGCGCTGCCAGTCCTGCAGCACCTTGTAGGGCGATTCCTTCAATTCCTTTTCCGACTTGGCAAGGGCGGCAAAAACCATCGGCAATTCATGCGCGTTGGTGCCGAGCGCTTCGAGGTCGTTGTCCATGGCCAGCAGCACGTTCGAGGTGCCGGTGAAGGCTTCGCCAATGCCTTCCTTGAGCGCCTCGACGCACCAGCGCTGCCACAGGAAGGAATGGCGGCGGCGGGTGCCGAAATCGGAGATGCGGATGCCGGGCAGCGCCTTCAAGCGTTCGGTCTTGGCCCACATCTTCCCCTTGGCGCGTGCATAGAGCACGTCAAGCGCGAAGGGACCGAAGGCGCGCATGGCGGCGCGGGAACGAAGCTCATTGATGATCGCCAGCGCCGGGATTTCCCACAGGGTGGTGTACATCCAGGGACCGCTGAAGGAGAGCTCGTACTGACCGTCGCGCTTGGACAGCTCGTAGTCGGGCAGCCGAAAACCTTCCAGCCAGGCGAGGAATTCCGGCTCGAAGATCTGCTTGCGGCCATAGAAATTGTTACCGCCAAGCCAGATCATCTCCTTCTTGGAGAAGCGCAGCGTGCGGGCATGGTCGAGCTGGTCGCGCAATTCGCCTTCGTCGATGTCGTCGGCCAGGCGCACCGAGGTGGTGCGGTTGATCAGCGAAAAGGTGGCGTCGACCTTGGGGTACATGCCCCAGATCATCTGCAGCATCAGAAGCTTGTAGAAATCGGTGTCGAGCAGGCTGCGGACGATCGGGTCCAGCTTCCAGGTGTGGTTGTAGACGCGCCGCGCTATATCGGTTCTTGCCATGTCCTGCCGTCGCCTTCGCTGCTCACGTCTTTCTTACGCAATTCCGGACGGGAAACCGCCGCACAGTTTTCCTGGAATTGCCGGGCAAGAGCTTATTAGCATTGAATTTTTGAAAGCGCCTCCCGCTTTCCGGGCTGGCCCGACAAAAAGCAGCCGCTCAGGTCCAGCCTCAACTCTTGGCGCCCACCACCCGCAGCGCCGGACGCTTCCTGCGGCTGCCGATGCGGCCGGCCACCGGCGCGTCGGCCCGGCTGTCGGCCTGTTCCTTTTCGGCAAACAGCCAGTCGACGAACAATTGCACGATAGGCGCCGAACGCATCTCGTTGCGGCAGACGACGTAGAAATCATCGACCGCCGGCACCGACAGGCTGAACGGCGCCACCAGCAGGCCCCTGGCGAGCAGCATGCTGGCGGTGACGGAATCGCCGAGAGCCACGCCATGTCCGTGCACCGCGGCTTCGATCGCCGTACGGGCGTCGCCGAGATGGTGGCGGCGGCCACGTTCGAGGTCGAGCCCATCGGCGGCGGCCAGCCAGGTGTGCCATTCGCGGCCATCATCGCCATGCAGGATGACATGGCCAGCAAGATCCCGGCAGATGCGGAGCGGCCGGTTGTTGATCAGCGTCGGGCTGACCACCGGGAACAGTTCGAGGCCCGACCATTTGCGCATCCAGCAATCGGTCCAGCTGCCGTCGCCATAGAGCACGCAGACATCGACCTGTGGGGCGCGGATGTCCTTGGGGTCGTTGGACGGGATCAGCGTCAACCTGATATCAGGATATTGCGCCATGAAGCTGCCGAGCCGCGGCGTCATCCACAGAAGCAGCAGCGCCGGCACGCAGGAGACCGACAGCGTACCGGCGCTGGCTGGCCTGGTCATGCGCTGGGTGGCGGCGGCGATGCCGTCGAAGGCGGTCGAGACCGCCGGCAGCAATTCGGCGCCGTGCGGGGTGAGCTTTACCCGCTGTCCGGTGCGTTCGAACAGTTTTACGCCGAGTGATTGCTCGAGCGCCTTGATCTGGTGGCTGATTGCGCCGTGGGTGACGTTGAGCTCACTCGCCGCCTTGGTCAGCGAGGCATGCCGCGCCGTCGCCTCGAAGGCGCGCAAGGGATTCAAGGGGGGCAGACGCTTGGCCATGAGCAACCGGATACTCTGTGAGATTTTCTCACAATCAGCACCGTAACAATATCAATTGATTTTTCAATGCGGCTGCCGGACACTTTGGCAGGTCAACAGCATCAATGACGTGAAATCTACAGGCAGCCAGCGGGACAGCGACCCGGCCGGATGATGGTCAGTTCGCAGATGTCGCCACGGCCGCATGCATCAGCCCGCAGGAGGAGACCGACATGGGTTATGACAGAGGCAAGCTGGAAGCCTTGCGCCGCAAGTATGGCGAGAGCCATGGCGGCGAGATGTTCGACCCGAAGTTCCGCAAGGTCGCGGACAAGATCTTCTCCAAGAGCGGCACAAGGCTGGCGCCCTATGCCGGCATCCCCACCTTCCTCGCCGCGCCCTACCGTGAAATCGCTGCCGACAATCCGGATTTCGGCGATTTGCAGGTGGCGATCATCGGCGTGCCGATGGATCTCGGCGTCACCAACCGGCCCGGCTCGCGCTTCGGGCCAAGGGCGCTGCGCGCCATCGAGCGCATCGGCCCTTACAATCATGTGCTGGAATGCGCGCCGACGCATGAGCTGCGCGTCGCCGACATCGGCGATACGCCGTTCCGCAGCCGCTACCGGCTGGAGGTCAGCCACGAAGATATCGAGCGCCGCACCAACCAGATCGTCGATGCCGGCGTGCTGCCGCTCTCGGTCGGAGGCGACCACTCGATCAGCCATCCGATCCTGAAGGCGGTCGGCAAAAAGGCGCCGGTCGGCATGATCCATATCGACGCTCATTGCGACACAAGCGGGCTGTTCGACATGACCAAGTTCCATCATGGCGGACCGTTCCGCAACGCGGTGCTGGACGGCGTGCTCGACCCCACCCGCACCATCCAGATCGGCATCCGCGGCTCGGCGGAGTATCTGTGGGAGTTCACCTATGAATCCGGCATGACGGTCGTGCATGCCGAAGAGGTGACGGGTCTCGGCATCCCGGCCATCATCGAGAAGGCGCGCAGAATAGTCGGCGACGGCCCGACCTACATTTCCTTCGACGTCGACAGTGTCGATCCGGCCTTCGCGCCAGGCACCGGCACGCCGGAAATCGGCGGCCTGACGACGCGCGAAGTGCTCGAACTGCTGCGCGGCTTGAAAGGCCTCAACATCGTCGGCGGCGACGTCGTCGAGGTGGCGCCGCAATATGACGCGACCACCAACACCGCCCATGTCGGCGCCCAGGTCCTGTTCGAGATCCTGAGCCTGATGGTGTTCAGCCCGGCGATCACCGGCAAGGGGGCCTGACGGATTTCACATGCAAAGGCGGCCGCCGCGCTGGAGCCGGCGGCCGTTTCCAAAACAAACAAGCTTCCAGAAGGGGAATACCAATGACAATCCAAATGAAATCAACCATCGCCGCCGCGCTGATGCTCGCCGGCCTCGGCTTCGCCGCCCAGGCCAATGCCGACGCCGTCGACGACATCACCAAGGCCGGCGCCATCAATGTCGGCATCTTCTCCGACTTTCCGCCCTTCTCCTCGGCCAGCGCCGATATGAGCATCAAGGGTTACGACGTCGACGTCGCGCAGGCGATCGCCGATTCACTCAAGGTGAAGCTCAATCTGGTCAGCGTCACCGGCCAGAACCGCATCCCGTATCTCACCGACAAGCGCGTCGATATCCTGATGAGCGTCGGCTATTCCAAGGAGCGCGAGGAGGTGATCGATTTCGCCGCCGCCTATGCGCCCTACTACATCGCCGTCATCGGTCCGGCAGCGCTTTCGATCAAAGGCAAGGAAGATCTCGCCGACAAGTCGATCGCCGTCAATCGCGGCACGCTCGAGGATACGTCGTTGACCGAAGCGGCGCCGTCATCGGCCGACATCAAGCGCTTCGACAACTACAATTCCGTCATCCAGGCCTTCATCTCCGGCCAGACCCAGCTGATGGTGGTCGGCAATGATGTCGGCGCCCAGGTGCTGGCCAAGCAGGACGCGCTGAAGCCGGAGCAGAAGTTCCAGCTCTTGACCTCGCCTTCGCATATCGGCCTCAACAAAAAAGAGGACCGGCTGAAGACGGCGGTCAATGATGCGGTTGCCAAGATGCTGGCCAACGGCAAGCTCGACGAGAGCTCGAAGGTCTGGCTGAAGACGCCGCTCAATCCCGACAACCTCAAGGATTGAGTTCTCGTGGCTTTTGCCTGGCTCCCAGGTGCTGTGGGCGACATCGCGCGCGGCGCGGCCACGACGATCCTGTTGATCGTCGTGACCACGCTCGTGGGCACGCTGCTCAGCATCCTGGGCGCTGCCGGCCGGCGCAACGGCCCGGTATTCGTGAAGCGCGCCATCGCGGTGTATGTCGAGGTGATGCGCAACACGCCGTTCCTGGTGCAGCTGTTCTTCATCTTCTTCGGACTGCCCAGCCTCGGCATAAGGCTCGATCCGATCCTGGCAGCCATGTTGGCAATGACGCTCAACATGGCGGCCTACACCATTGAAATCGTCGGCGCCGGTCTCGATGCCGTGCCCGGCGGACAGACGGAAGCCGCCTTGGCACTCGGGCTTCGGCCACGCCAGGTGTTTGTCAAGATCGTGCTGCCGCAGGCGCTCAAGGTGATCTATCCGGCGCTGACCAGCCAGATCGTCATCATGATGCTGGAATCGGCCGTGGTGTCGCAGATCGCCGTGCGCGAGCTGACCTATGAGGCCGACATGCTGCAAGCCCGCACCTTCCGGTCCTTCGAAACCTATTTCGTCGTGACCCTGGTCTACCTCGTCCTGTCCATGGCCTTGCGCCGGCTGCTGGTCACAGGCGGGCGCCGCGTGTTGGGGGCAGGTGTCACATGATCGAATTCACCCTCTGGGACATCGTTCGCAATCTGCTGCTCGCCGCCCGCTGGACGGTGCTGTTGTCACTGGCCGCCTTCGTCGGCGGGGCGCTGGTCGGGCTGATCGTGCTGTTCTTCAGGATCGCAGAGAATAAATGGAGCCAGCGGGTCGCATCCGGCTACATCGCCCTGTTCCAGGGAACGCCGCTGTTGATGCAGCTGTTCCTGATGTTCTTCGGCCTGCCGATGCTCGGCCTGCGCATCGAGCCATGGACGGCAGCGGTGCTCGGCCTGACCTTCTTCGCCAGCGCCTATCTGGCCGAGATCTGGCGCAGCGGCGTCGATGCGCTGCCGCTG
The DNA here is from genome assembly GCF_057786095.1 of Mesorhizobium sp. P160219. Taxonomy (NCBI): domain Bacteria; kingdom Pseudomonadati; phylum Pseudomonadota; class Alphaproteobacteria; order Hyphomicrobiales; family Phyllobacteriaceae; genus Mesorhizobium; species Mesorhizobium sp. P160219. The sequence continues at coordinate 1,113,755 of NZ_JBYNWG010000001.1, read as the reverse complement.
GGACAGTGGGATGCCGGCGCCAGCCTTGGCCTGCACCGTCTGCAGGAGCTCCGGCTGATCATCCTGCCGCAGGCGTTCTCGATCACAAGGGCGCCGATCGTCGGCTTCCTGGTGCAGTTGATCAAGTCGACGGCGCTGACCTCGATCATCGGCTTCGAGGAGCTGGTCAGAACCTCCAACGCCATCAACAACGCCACCTTCGAACCGTTCAAGGTCTACGGGCTGGTGGCGCTGATCTTCTTCGTCATGTGCTTTCCACTGACGCAATACGCCCGTACGCTCGAACAACGAGCGGCGGCCCACTGACGTCAGGCGGCGACAGTGCGTGAAGGGAACCTGCCGGAATAGAACGGCATCAACTGAGGAGAAACCAGATGAACAGACTGATTGGAAAATCCCTGACACGGCGCGGCGTGCTTGGTGCGGGCCTCGCTACAGCCGGCGTGCTCGCCATGCCGTCGATCCTGCGCGCGCAGGACAAGTCGCTGAAGGTCGGCGTCTATGGCGGCTACTTCAAGAAATCCTTTGACGAGCACGTCTTCCCAGATTTTACCAAGGCCACCGGCATTGCAGTGGAATCGGTCGCCGAGCCGACCGGCGAAGCCTGGCTGGTGCAGCTCGAACAGGCGTCCAAGGCAGGCCAGGCGCCGGCCGACCTTTCGATGATGTCGCAGACCTCGACGCTGAAGGGCCAGTCGACCGAATTGTGGACGCCGCTCGATACGTCGAAGTTCAAGCACTACAACGACCTCTTGCCGCGCTTCGTCAACAAATATCCGGATGGCCGTGTTGCTGGCATCGGCGCCGTCGCCTGGTGGATCACGCTGGTCTCCAACACCGACGTCTACAAGGATGCGCCGACCTCATGGGAGACGCTGTGGGACAAGGCCAATGAGGACAAGCTCGGCCTGCTGGCGCTTGCCTCGAACTCGTTCCTGCTCGAAGTGACGGCCAAGACCTTCATGGGCGGCACCAATGCGCTCGACACCGAGGACGGACTGAACAAGGCGTTCGAAAAGCTCGCCGAGCTCAAGCCGAATGTCCGGCTGTGGTATCGCGACGAGGCGCAGTTCGAGCAGGCGCTGAAGTCGGGCGAGATCCCGATGGGCCAGTATTATCACGACGTCACCGGCCTCGCGGTCGCCGACGGCTTCCATGTCCGCTCGACCTTCCCGAAGGAAGGCGGCATCCAGGACTCCGGCAATTGGGTGCTGTCGCGCGCCTCGACCAAGGTCGACGAGGCACATGCATTCATCGACTATATGAGCCAGCCGTCAATGCAGGGCCTGATGTCGCGCAAGGTCGGCACCACGCCGACGCTGAAGAAGGAGGTGCTTGATCTCAAGCCGGAAGAGTTCGCCGCGGTGTCGTCGGATATCGATCCGATCATTCCGCGCTACGACCTCTATACGTCGAAGGCCGACTGGATCAACCAGAAGTGGACCGAGCTCATCGTCGGCTGAGCCGTTCGATCCGCTTAAAAACTGATCGGCCGCCGGACCTCTTCCGGCCGCCAGTTAGAGCAGTTCACCGTTTCATGGAAACGGCGACCTACTCCAACTTTCTTGTTTGTAAGCAATTCCGGACGGAAAACCGTTACACACTTTTCCTGGAATTGCTCCAGCGCACAGCCTGAGAGGGATGAGCATGTCCGGACTAGACATCAACGCCGTCACCAAAACATTCGGCAACTTCGCCGCCGTCGACAATGTGCAGCTCAACGTGCCGCACGGCACTTTCGTGTGCCTGCTCGGCCCGTCGGGCTGCGGCAAGACCACGCTGCTGCGCATGATCGCCGGGCTGGAGGAGCCGACCAGCGGCGCCATCGTGCTCGACGGCGAGGACATCACCCCGCTGCCGACGCACAAGCGCAATCTCGGCATGGTGTTCCAGTCGCTGGCGCTGTTTCCGCATCTCTCTGTTGGCGACAACATCGCCTATGCGCTGCGCATTCGCGGCGCCTCGAACGAGGAGCAGAAGAAACGCGTCGACGAGTTGCTGGGCCTCATCCATCTGACCGGCTTTGCCGACCGTCCGGTGGCCAAACTATCGGGCGGTCAGCGCCAGCGCGTGGCAATTGCGCGGGCCTTGGCGCTGTCGCCGAAACTGTTCCTGCTCGACGAGCCGCTGTCGGCGCTCGACGCCAAATTGCGCGAGGCCATGCAGGTGGAACTGCGCCAGTTGCAGCAGCGGTTGGGCATCACCACCATCGTCGTCACCCACGACCAGCGCGAAGCCATGACGATGGCCGACCTGGTCGTCGTCATGGGCCACGGCAGAATCCTGCAGGCGGCGCCGCCGATCGATATCTACCGCAAGCCGGCCGACGCCTTCGTCGCCGACTTCATCGGCATCACCAATCTGCTGCCGGCCGAGATCGACAGCACCGGGCGCACCACCATTCTGGGCACAGCCATTCCAGGTCTTGCCATGCCGGCGGGTCAGACTAAAGCGTCTGTATCGGTCCGCCCCGAGGATGTGCATCTCGGCAGCCCCGGCGGCTCGGCCATTACCGGCGAGGTGAGCTTCGTTCGCGATCTCGGCGGCACCATCGAGACCTTCGTCGACGTCGGCGGTACCAGCATCATTGCGGTAACGACGCCGCGCGAGCGGCACGACGTGCCGGTCGGCGCCAAGGTCGGCGTAACATTGCCACCGGCAAGCTGCGTGGTGCTCGGCGCATGAGACGCGAACCCCCGAAGTCGATAGCCGACTACACGCCGCTGTTCTTTCCGGCGCTGATGCTGGTCGTCTTCTTCGTCGTCCCGTTCTCGACGATGATCGCTGTCAGCTTCTTCAAGCGCAATCCGTCCGGTTTCTACACGCCGGATTTCGTGTTCGACAATTACGCCCGCTTCCTGTCGGTGTTCTTCGGCGGCGTGCTCGGCTTTTCGCTAATGCTGGCGGTGCTGGTCGCCGTCTGCTGCGTCGCCATCGCCTTCCCCTTCACCTACCTTTTGACCCGTCGGCCGCGCCGCGTACAGACTCTGTGGCTGGTCGGCCTCCTGTCGGTGCTGTCGCTGTCGGAAGTCATTATCGGCTTTGCCTGGTCGACGCTGTTTTCGCGCACCGCCGGCATCACCAATCTGTTCGTGGCGATCGGGCTGATGGACAAGCCGGTGGCGCTGCTGCCGACCTTTGGCGCGGTGCTGACCGGCATGGTCTACCAGGCGCTGCCCTATACGATCCTGGTGCTGTACCCCGCCCTCGTGCGCCTCGACCCGACATTGCTCGAGGCAGCGCGCACGCTCGGCGCCTCGCCGATCCGCGCCTTCTTCAACGTCGTCGCGCCGGCGCTCCGCAACACCATCGTGGCGACGCTGATCATGGTCTTCGTGTTCGCCCTCGGCTCCTATCTGCTGCCGCAGATTCTGGGACGGCCTCAACACTGGACGCTGTCGGTGTTGATCACCGACCAGGCGATCTACCAGTCCAACATGCCGTTCGCGGCCGCAATGGCGGTGTTCCTGGTGCTGATCTCGCTGGCGCTGGTCGGATTGACACTGCTCGTCGGACGAAGGGAGAACGCCCTATGACCGCGACCTTGCTGCGCCGTGTCTATTTCACCATCGTCGCGCTGTTCCTGGCGGCGCCGCTGATCGTCGTCGCCGGCGTGTCGGTCAATTCGCGCCAGGAGCTCTCCTTCCCGCCGGTCGGTTTCTCGCTCGCCTGGTACGCCCAGATCTTCACCGATCCGGAATGGCGGCTGGCGCTGATCCATTCGGTGACGCTGGCCGTCTGCTCGGCGGCCATTGCCGTGGCGGTCGCGCTGCCGCTGGCCTGGTTCCTGTGGCGGCGCATCGCGCCATGGGCGAACATTTTTCAGGTGCTGGGCCTCGCGCCCTTCATCCTGCCGCCGGTCATCACCGCGCTCGGCTTCCTCTCCTTCTGGGCGACGGTCGGGCTGTTCGGCCAGTTCTTCACCGCCATAATCAGCCACGCCATCTTCTTCGTGACGCTGCCGCTGGTGACGCTGTCGCTCGGCTTTGCCTCGATCGACCGCTCGCTGGTCGAGGCCGCGGCGACCATGGGCGCCGATGACCGCACAGTGCTGAAAACCGTGGTGCTGCCGTTGATCCTGCCCTACCTCGTCTCGGGCTACGCCTTCGCCTTCGTCTTGTCGCTCAACGAATACATCGTCGCCTACATGACGATCGGCTTCACCACCGAGACGCTGCCCATCAAGATCTTCAACGCGCTGCGCTACGGCTACACGCCGACCATGGCTTCGGTCTCGGTGTTCTTCGTGGCGGTGGCGGCACTGGTGTTCGGCTCGATCGCCAGGTTCGGCGATATACGCCGGCTGCTCGGCGCGATGTCGTCGGACGGGAGCTGAGCGCAATCATTTGTAACAGCACCCCTCGATCGCGTCGCCTGTACGGGCCGTCCCGGCCCAGGCCTGCTTGATCTTCAGCGATATGGCTGGTGCGGCGAAGCCGGTGTGCACCAGCCATTTCGCAAGTCTAGCACATGGTGCGGCACCGCCGTCATGCTGCCCCTTTCCAACGCAGGAGGCGCATGGCATTGGCCGTCACCAGCACGGTCGCGCCGGTATCGGCCATGATCGCCGGCCACAGGCCGGTGATTCCCAAGACCGTGGTCACGAGGAAGACGGCCTTGAGGCCGAGGGCCATGGTTATGTTCTGTTTGATGTTGGCCATGGTCGCCTTCGACAGCGCAATCATCGCGGCAACGTCGCCGACACGGCCATGCAGCACCGCTGCATCAGCGGTTTCGAGAGCCACGTCAGTGCCGCCGCCCATCGCAATACCAACATCGGCGGCCGCAAGGGCTGGCGCGTCATTAATGCCATCGCCGACCTTGGCCACAATGAGGCCCTCTCCCTTCAGCTCTCCGACAATACGCTGCTTGTCTTCTGGCAGTAGCGCGGCGCGGACCTCGATGCCGAGTTGCTTGCCGATCGCGGCAGCTGTCCGCTTGTTGTCGCCCGTCAGCATGATGGTCTTAATGCCGGAATCCGTCAGCGCCTTGAGACCAGCGAAAGCGTCCGGGCGCGGTTCATCACGCATTGCAATGGCGCCCGCCACCTTGTTGTCGACGAGGACGACCGAAACGGTTTTGCCTTCGTCATTGAGCGCGGCGATTTGAGACTTTTGAACCTCAGTGAGCTTCGCCGTATCCTCGGCCGCCTGTGGCGATGCAAGGAAAACTTCGGTGCCTTCCACGTTCGCCTTGACCCCCTTGCCACCTAGAGCCTGCGCTTTGGACACGGCCGGAGCCTGAACCTTGTCTGCAGACGCCTTTGCGAGGATGGCGATGGCAAGCGGATGGCTTGAGCCGGTCTCCAAGGCGGCAGCAAGACGCAGCACTTCGGCCTCCGATTTTCCGAAAGAAACCACGTCGGTGACCTGGGGCTTGCCGAGCGTGAGCGTGCCGGTCTTGTCAAGCGCCACGGCGGTGACCTTGCCGAGAACCTCGAGGACCGCCCCGCCCTTCATCAGTAGGCCGCGCTTGGCGCCAGCCGAGAGCGACGCGGCGATTGCCGCCGGGACCGAGATGACCAGGGCACAGGGGCAGCCGATGAGCAACAGGGCGAGGCCTTTGTAGATCCATTCGTTCCAGTTGCCGCCGAAAACGAGAGGTGGAACCACGGCCACCATCGCGGCCACGCCGACCACAGCAGGCGTGTACCAGCGCGAGAAGCGGTCGACGAACCGCTCAGTTGGCGCCTTGCTCTCCTGGGCTTCCTCGACCAGCTTGACGACGCGCGCGATGGTGTTATCGGAGGCAACGGCGGTGACCTTGATGCGCAAAACAGCGTCGCCATTGATGGTGCCGGCGAAAACCTTGTCGCCGACGCATTTGCGCACCGGCACGCTCTCGCCTGACACCGGGGATTCGTCGATCGCGCTCTCACCCTCGGTGATCTCGCCATCGGCGGGAATCCGGTCACCCGGCCGCACCATGATCATGGCGCCTACTTCAAGGCTTTCGGCCGGCACCTCGCGCGTCTTGCCGCCCTTTTCAATGAAGGCCGTTTTCGGGACCAGCGTGGTCAGCGCTTGAATGCTCGAGCGCGCCTTTCCGGCGGCAACGCCCTCGAGAAGCTCACCGACAAGGAACAGGAAGACCACAGTGGCAGCTTCCTGGCCGGCGCCGATAATGACCGCACCGACGGCCGCTATGGTCATGAGCATTTCGATGGTGAAGGGAATGCCTGCGACGGCGGCCATGACGGCCCGTTTGGCGATAGGCACCAGGCCAACCAGCATGGCCGCGATAAAGACCCACACCCCGGACGCCGGCCACACATAGTGAATGGCAAACGCAAGGACCAGCGCGGCGCCGCTGGCGATCGTCAGGCGACCCTTGGGACTCTTCCACCACGGCCCCGAGGTTGGCGCGCGGTCGTGCCCGTGAAGGCCCTCTATTCCCTCCTCGCGGTCATCTTGACTTTCGCTGACCTGATCGTGGCTGGCGTGAGCATGGCCCGCATGGTAGTCGCCCGCATCGTCGTGGTCATTGTGATGGTGCTCTGCCCCGTCCAGCCCGACCTTTCCCTTTACCTTGAGTTCGGCAACCGTGTAGCCGAGGCCAGTCACCTTCTTTTCAAGTTCGGCGAGGTCACTCTCGGGCGTGTGCCTGACCGTCATGGTGCCGGCGGTGACGGACACGCTGACATCTTCGACGCCAGGGATGCGACGTACCGCCTTATCGATTTTGGTGGCGCAACCGGCACAATCCATGCCTTCGACGCGATAACGGGTTTGTGCTTGAAGCGCGGTCATAACATTCCTCTTGTATCGTTTGACTGCGACGCTACATCCTCTAGCGACTAGAGGAGCAAGCGAAATATGCTGAATGGAGTGACCATTGGCGAAGCCGCCCGCCAAAGCGGCGTGAAAGTACCGACCATTCGCTATTACGAGCAGATAGGGTTGCTTGCCGCGCCAGCGCGAAGTGACGGCAACCGCCGTCAATATGAAGGTGGCGACTTGCGCCGGTTAGCGTTTATTCGCCATTCCCGCGAACTGGGCTTCGATATCGAAGCGATCCGCACTCTACTTGATTTGCAGGATAACCCTTTACAGCCTTGTGCAACTGCTGACGCCATTGCCCAAGCACGGCTCGCCGACGTTGCGCAGCGTATCCGCAGCCTGAAAGCCTTGCAGGCCGAGCTCGAGCTGATGGTTGAAGGCTGCCGCCATGGTAGAGTCGGCGAATGCCGGGTGATCGAGGTTTTGGCCGACCATGATCAATGTCGACACGAGCACAAATGTTTGCGTATTTAAGTGCTCCATGTGGCCACCTTGGTCTCCATTTCCAACAATGGGAAGACCTCGATTGCGACTGACGCAATTTCAGGAGTTCCGCCGTTGAAGTACTCTGCCAGGGGCGTTTTCGCATGGTCCGCTATTTAACCTGCGCGTCGCAAGCCGACCGGCAGCTTTCGGCCCAAAGCGATACCAGACATCTGCTCTGCAGTGACTGCTTCGGGCAGTTGGCGGACCGCTTGGTTCGCCGTCAATGCCCAAAGACAAGCGGCGGTGCTATGCGGTCGCGCCGCAGCCAGCGCGCGAGGAGCAGCACCGCCACCACGGCCAGACCTGACGCCAGGCCGATCCAGATGCCGACGCCGTGCAGGCCGAAATGGAAGGCGAGCAGCACGCCGAGCGGCAGGCCGATGCCCCAATAGCCGATGGCGGCATAGATCATCGGCACCTTGGTGTCGTGCAGGCCGCGCAGCATGCCGGCGGCAACGGCCTGCGCGCCGTCGAAGATCTGGAACAGCGCCGCAAAGGCAAGGAACGACACGGCCAGCGCGATCACCCTGGCATTGGCCGGATCGGTCATGTCGATGAAGGCGCTGATCAACAGATGCGGCCACAGCACCATCACCAGCGCCATCAGCGCCATGGACGAGACGCCGATGACGAAGGCGGTCCAGCCGGCGCGCGAAACGCCTGCCGGATTGCCTGCGCCATGGGCCAGCCCGACGCGCACGGTGACGGCCTGGTTGAGGCCGAGCGGCACCATGAAGGAGATCGAGGCGATCTGGATTGCGATGGCGTGCGCGGCCAGCGAGTCCGCATCGATCAGGCCCATCAGCAGGGCTGCCGCGTTGAAGATCGTCACCTCGAAGGCGAGGATGCCGGCGATCGGCATGCCGAGCCGCAGCAGACCCTTGAAACGCGGCCAGTCGGAGCGCCAAAAGCGGCCGAACAGGCGGTAGCGGCGGAACTTCTTCTCCAGCATCACCACGGCTGCCAGGCCGCAGAACATCAGCGTGCTCGACAGCGTGGTCGCCAGCCCCGAACCGGCAATGCCCATCGAGGTGACGCCGAGATTGCCGAACATGAACACCCAGTTGAAAAAGGCGTTGCAGGCGACGGCGACGAAAACGATGACCAACGCCCAGCCTGGCCGCTCCAGCGCCGAGATGAAGGAACGCAGCACGATATAGCCGTAGAACGGCAGCACCGCCCATTCCAGCCAGCGCAGATAGATGCCGGCCTGGTGGGCGAGCGCCGGCTCCTGGCCCATGGCCAGCAGAATGGCCTCGCCATGCCACAGCACGATCCAGATCGGGATCGAGATCAGGATCGCCAGCCACAGGCCCTGGCGCACGGTACGGCGCAAATCGCGCACCGAATAGCGCCGGCGGCCAAGCTCGGTGGCGATCATCGGCGAGGTCGCCAGCATCAGGCCGAGGCCGAAGATCAGCGGCATGAAATAGAGATTGGCGCCAAGCGCGCCGCTGGCCAGCGTGTCCGCGCCCAGACGCCCCATCATCATGACGTCGGTGGCGGTCATCGCGGTCTGGCCGAGATTGGTCAGCACCATCGGCCAGGCCAGCGCCAGCGTCGCCCTGATTTCCTGACGCCAAAGATTTTCCGGCGCACGAGCGCCGGCTTCGATCGCAGACATTGTCCTGCTCTTTCCGATTGCGGCGCGTCGGCAACGAGGCCGGAAGCCGCACTTCCAAACGGCAAAACCTTCGGTTTCGCAGCGTTTGCGTCGTTCTATTGGACGAAATGCGGCATGAAGGCAAGGGAGGACGGGCAGCCGGCGATTGAGCCAGAAGCGGGAACCCTCCTATCCGGCTGCCCTTATTTGTTTTACGCAATTCCGGACGGAAAACCGTTACACACTTTTCCTGGAATTGCTCTAGATCAGCCGATGCTTTCGCCGCCGTCGATCACCAGTGCCTGGCCGGTCATGAAGGATGAGCGGTCGGAGACGAGGAACAGGATCGCTTCTGCGATCTCTTCGGCGCTCGCCCAGCGGCCCATCGGAATCTTGGTGCGGACATAGGTTTCGATCGCCTCGCGTCCGCCCATCTGGGCGATGAACGGTTCGTTGAAGGGGGTGTCGACCCAGCCGGGGCAGAGCGCGTTGACGCGCACATTGTGCCGGGCATAGTCGAGCGACATCTGCCTGGTCATCGCCACCACGGCATGTTTGGACGTGGCATAGGCGATCATCTCGCGGTCGTAGAAGACGCCCGAATTCGAAGCCGTGTTGAGGATGACGCCGCCGCCTTGCGCGACCATTGCCGGCATGACCAGCCGCGCGGCCAGAAACTGCGCCCGTACATTGATGCGCCAGGACGCATCCATACCATCGACCTCGACCTCGGTCAGCGTGCCGCCGACCTGGATGCCGGCGTGATTGTGCAGAATGTCGATGCGGCCATACTTGCCGAGAGTGCCTGTGATGAGCTGCCCTACCGCCGCGTCGTCAGAGACGTCGGTGACAATGGCCTCGGCCTGCCCGCCAGCCGCGCGGATACTCGCCGCTGTCGCCTCGCCGCTGGTCTTATCCCGGTCGGCGATGACCACCAGCGCGCCTTCCCTGGCCATGATCATGGCGCCGGCGCGGCCGATGCCGGAACCGGCGCCCGTCACCACGGCGATGCGGTCTTTGAGGAGCATGAATTTGTCTTTCAGCTGGATGGCTTGTTCAGTTTGACGGCTGGCGCTGGCGCAGCTGCCATTGGGCAAGCACCACCAGAAGAACCGAGGCGACGAGCACGATGGTGGCGATGGCGTTGATTTCCGGCGTCACGCCGCGCCGGATCGAGGCGAAGACATAGATCGGCAGCGTCGTCTGCGCGCCGGCGACGAAGAAGGCGACGATGAAATCGTCGAAGGAGAAGGTGAAGGCGAGCAGGAAGCCGGCGATCACCGCCGGCATGATCTGCGGCAGCACGATCGAGCGAAACGTCGTCAGCGGCGTGGCGTAGAGATCGCTCGAGGCCTCGACCAGGTTGCGGTCGAGGCTGGCGAGACGCGTGCCGACGATCATCGTCACCAGCGCCATCGAAAACAGGCCGTGGGCGGCGATGATCGATCCATAGCCGAGCGACAGGCGCGGCGGCTGGTCGTTTGGCCAGATCGAGGCGAGGAACGGGTTGAGCACGCCAAACAGCTGGACCAGCGCGACAAGCGTCGAGATGCCGATGACGACGCCGGGAACGACGATCGCGGCACCCATCAGCGCGTCGAAGACGGCGCGGGTTCTGAGCCCGACCCGCGCCAGGCCGAGTGCCGCCGCCGTGCCGCACACCGCCGCCAGAAGGGCGCTGGTGGTGGCGATGAACAGGCTGTTCTTCAACGCCTCGACCAGGAACGGGTTCGACAGCGCCGTGCCGTACCACTGCACCGAAAAGCCGGTGAACTCGCTGGCATGGCGGCCGGCGTTGAAGGAAAACAGCACGACCAACGCGATCGGCAGATAGAGGAAGGCGAAGACGGCTGTGACGAAGGCGCGCATCAGATCAGATCCACCCTGCGGGCGCCCGACACCCGTGTCGAAATGCGGTTTGCCGCGATCAGCACCACCACCGAAACCGCCACCAGCGTGATGGCGATGGCCGATCCGAACGGCCAGTTGCGCGACTGCAGGAACAGGTCGACCAGCGCATTGCCGATGAAGAACACCTTGCCGCCGCCAAGCAGCGTCGGGATCAGGTATTCTCCGAGCAGCAGGATCATGACCAGCGAGAAGCCGGTCATCACGCCCGGCAGCGACAGCTTCAGCGTCACTCCCAGAAAGGTTGAGAGCGGGGTCGCGCCGAGATCGGCGGAGGCTTCCAGCAGCCTTCGGTCGAGCCGCTCGAGACTGACATAGATCGGCAGGATCATGAGGGGCAAATAGCCATAGACGATACCGAGCAGCACGGCGCCCGGCGTGTTGATCAACCTGACATCCTCGATGCCGACAAAGGCCAGCAGTGCGGGAATGCCGCGTCCGCCCAGAATGTACATCCAGGCATAGGTGCGCATCAAAAGGCTGGTCCAGAACGGAATGACGACGAGCGCAAGCAGGATCAGCCGCCAGCGCTCCGGCGCCTTCAGGGCGAGATAGTAGGCAACCGGGTAGGCGACGAGCAGGCAGGCAAGCGCGCCCACAGGCGCCAGCATCATCGTGTTCCAGAAGGCGGTCGCCCTTGCCGGGAGATTGGCGTATTGCGCCAGCGTGAAGGCGGCCTGATAGCCGCCCTCCGGCGCCCGCTCGCCGACGCTGAACACGGCCATGGCGATGAACGGCAACACCAAAAACACCACCAGCCACGCTGTAGCCGGAGCGAGCAGCAGCGCTGTCAGGATGTTATACCGAAATCTGTTGCCGTGCATGGAAACCGCCCCGATGCCGGCGGACATAGGCCCGCCGGTTTTCCGTTTGCGTCAGGCCAGCCTCAAGCCGACTTGAAGCGCGCCATCAGTTCGGCGCGGCCGGGGTCGGTCAGCGTCGCCGCCGCACCAAACTCCAGCGGTGTCAACAGGTCGGCCGCCGGGTAAAGGATCGGATTGTCGAGCACTTCCTTGGGCAGCAGTTTGTTGACCCGCGCGTCGGTCGAGGGCGCGCCATTGGCGAGATGCTCCTTCACAGCAACCTCCGGGGTCATCAGATAATTGAGCAAGGCATAGCCGGCCGGCTTGTTCGGCGCGTCCTTCGGGATGGCGTAGAAATCGGTCCAGATTTCCCCGCCCTCCTTGCCCAGCACGTACGCGATCTCCGGGATATCGCGATGCAACTGCGCGCCGTCATTCGTCCAGCACATGGTCATCCAGGCGTCGCCCGCCCGCATTCCCGGCTGGTAGTCGGACGAGACCGCGAACAGATGCGGCTTGACCTTGAGCAGCAGCTCCTCGGCCTTGGCGAGCTCGTCCTGCTTCAGCGAGTTGAAGGAATAGCCATAATATTTCAGCGCGTTGCCGATGGTGGTCAGCTGGTAGTCGTGCACCATGGTGCGGCCATCGCCCTCGGCCATGGCGACGTCCCAGAATTCCTTCCAGCTGGTCATCGGCTTGGCCAGCTTCTTGGTGTTGACGGCAAAGCCCGTGGTGCCCCAGTTCTTCGGCACCGCGTAGGTCGTGCCGTCGATCGTGCCTTCCGAGGTGAAGCGCGGGTCCTCCTGGGAGCTGTCGAAATTCGGCAGCTTGGCCATGTCGAGCGGATCGATGATGCCGAGTTTCTTGTAGGTCGAGATCGTGTAGTTGGTCGGCACGAACAGGCTCCAGCCCGAGGCGCCGGCCTGCAGCTTGGCCAGCATCTCCTCATTGGAGCCGAACACGTTGACCTCGACGGCGACGCCGGTGTCCTTCTTGAAATTCTCGAAGGTCTGCGGGTCGTGATAGTTCGGCCAGGTGGCGATCGACATGCGGTCGCCGAGGTTTTCGGCGGCGAAGGCCGGCGTCGGCATGATGCCGAGCTCGCGCGCCATCACCGCGGTTGCGATGCCAAGGCCGGTGAGGCCGAGGAAGTCGCGGCGGCCGATCGAGCCGCGCTTCAGGCGCATCAGCTGGTCGACGAAGTTCTCAGGGCTAATCGGCAGTCCGTCACGATATGATTTCGACATTTTTTGCTACCCTCTGGTTGGTCCCGTTGTTCTTGGTCTCCGGAAACGCCAGCGGCGTCCCGGAGGCAAAGCCGATGGCGACGGGTTCACCCGGCTTGAAGAGGTTGCCATGGCCGATCACATGGTCGGCCTTGGCCAGCAGCGTTCCGATGCCCTGCACCTCGATGGCGTATTCCGCCGTCGAGCCCAAGAAGATCCGGTTGCGTACGATGCCCTTGAAAGGGCTGCCTTTGGTGGCGCCGAGGCTTAGCGATTCAGGACGCAGGCTAACAGAAACGGTCTCGCCCTGCTGCAAGGCGGTTCGTTTGCGCGCGGCAATGACGGTTCCGTCCGCCAGCGCCACATTGACAAGATCGCCTGTATGCCCGGCAACCTTGCCGCTCAACAGATTGGTCTTGCCGACGAAGTCGGCGACGAACAGGTCGGCCGGCTCGTCATAGATCTCGCTTGGTTGCCCGAGCTGTACGATGCGGCCGCCGTTCATGACGCAGACGAAGTCGCTCATCGACAGCGCCTCCTCCTGGTCGTGGGTGACCAGCACGAAGGTGATGCCGATCTCGCGCTGCAGGTTCTGCAACTCGATCTGCATGTCGGTGCGCAGTTTCTTGTCGAGGGCCGCCAGCGGCTCGTCGAGCAACAGCACGGCCGGCTTGTTGACCAGTGCGCGCGCCAGCGCGACGCGCTGCTGCTGGCCGCCGGAGAGTTCGTGGATCTTGCGGCGGCCATAGCCGGCGAGCCGCACCATTTCGAGCGCCTCGCCGGCGCGCCGGCCGATTTCCTGCGACGACAGGCGCGGCCGTGCCTGGCGCAGTCCGTAGGACACATTGGCTTCGACATCGAGGTGCGGAAACAGCGCATATTGCTGGAACACCATGTTGACCGGCCGACGATAGGGCGGCGTTCCGGCCATGTCCCGGCCACGGATGAACACCTGGCCTTCGCTCGGCTGCTCGAAGCCGCCGATCATGCGCAGGCATGTGGTCTTGCCGCAGCCGGACGGTCCGAGAAGGGCGACAAAGGCGGAGGGCGGCACAGCCAGATCGATGCCGCTGACAGCGGTCACGGCGCCATAGCGCTTGGTGACGCCGCGAAACTCGATGTCGGGCACTGCGGTCAAAGTGCTGGCTCCAGCAACAGGGCTATTTCAGGACGCTACCAGAGCCAATGGCGGCTAGTATATACCTCGCTGGTGGTATATCTGATCTATTTTCTCGTTTAAGGGGGTATATTTTGAGCGCATCTCGCAGCGACGAATACAGCCGGCTCGCTGCCCTTGTCGCGGCAACGCGAGAGACCAGCCGCGACCTGTTCGGCCAGGCTATGGTCGATTGGTTGAGGCAGCATGTCAGCTTCGACCACTGCGTGATCTTCGGCTATCGCGGCGCTTCGCGGCCGCCGTTGCTGTTCGAAACCTTCTCGCCTGACGAGAGCCATGTCTTCGTCACGCTTTATCAGGAAGGGCCTTACCTGCTCGACCCGTTTCATCACGCGGCGGTGGAGCGCAAGGAGGGGTTCTGGCGCATGCGCGAACTGGCGCCCGACCGCTTCTATGCCAGCGAGTATTTTCGCACCTACTACAGTCAGACAAGGCTCGCCGAGGAGGTCGGCTTCTTCGTGCCATTGCCCGGCAAGGATGCGCTGGTGCTGTCGCTGATGCGATTGCAGGCCTCCGGCCCCTTCGGCACCGCCGATGCCAGGCTGCTGCGCGACATGGCGCCGGCGGTGATCGGTTTCATCAGGTTGCGCTGGCCCGCACTTTCGGCCGAGGAGCAGGACGAAGCGGAGCAGGGCGAGACGATCGCCGCAGTCAACGAATTCGACCGCGCCCACATTTGGGAAAGCCTGTCGCTGACCCCGCGCGAAAAGCATGTCGTCGATCTGGTGCTGCAGGGGCATTCCACCGAGTCGATCGCGAGAGCCATGCGCATCGTACCGGGAACGGTGAAGGTTCACCGCCGCAACATCCATCGCAAACTCGGCATCAAATCCCAGGCCGGGCTGTTCGCCCGCTTCATTGAGATCATCGAGAGCCGGCGTTGAAATCGCTGAGGCAGACATCGTTCACTTGCGGGCGACAGACTGCTACGGATTACCCGAAACCAGTCGCTTCCTCATACGCCCCGGAGAGCAGACGATGGCATTCAGGCGCAGAAAGAACACGGCCGCGATCCCTCGCACGGTGCCGGCTTTCGAGCACATCGTCACCGAGGCGAGCGACAGTTTCCTGTGGCGGCTCGACGACTATCCCTGGGAGCGCAATGTCTGGAATTTTCATCCGGAATACGAGATCCATCTCCTGAGGAAGTCTTCCGGGGTCGCGCTGGTCGGCGATCACATCGGCGAATTCGGGCCGGGCTACCTGAGCATCGTCGGCGGCGGGCTGCCGCATGACTGGGTGACATCGGTGCAACCCGGCGAGCTGATCGAAGGACGCGACATCGTGCTGCAATTCGATCCGCAGCGGCTGCGCGGCTCGGCGGGACTGCTGCCGGAGCTGCGCGAACTAGAACCGTTCCTGGAGCGATCGCTGCGCGGCATTGTCTTCCATGGCCGCGCCGCGCTCGACGGCGCTGCGCTGATGGAAAGGATGGGCACCGTGCACGGGCTCGCCCGGTTTTGCCTCTTCCTCGAACTGGTCGATCTGCTGGCCAGGACAGACGAATACGAGCTTTTGTCCTCGCCGGATTTCTCACCCGCGCTCGACGCAACCTCGCTGGACATCATCCAGCGCACGCTGACCTATCTGTTCCAGCACTTCGCCGAGGACCTGAAGCTGCCGGAGGCTGCGGAGCTGGCGGGGATGAGCGAAAGCACGTTTTCGCGCTTCTTCCAGAAAAACACCGGCAACAGTTTCAGCGACCACATCGCCAAGCTCCGGCTCTGGCAAGCCTGCAAGCTGCTGGCGGACACCGATATTCCGATCACCGACATCTGCTTCCAGGTCGGCTACATGAACATCTCCAACTTCAACCGCGCCTTCCTGCGCAAGCACCGGATGACGCCGTCATCCTACCGCAAGCTGTCGAAGCAGCGGATGACGATGCGCGCCTGAAAACCGGCCTTCCTCACTCCATCGGTACTCATGTGACAGAGGCTGTGCAGGCGGGCCGGATTTTGCAGCGCACAATGCATAAAAGTACAGGTCTGCTGCAACGGGGCTTCTAGCGCGGCCTTTAGCAACTCCTCATTTTGGCGATGGGTGGCTTGTCGCTCGGGCGATGGCGAGGATCGCGCAACCGAAGACTTCCGCTTCCTGCGACTGTTCCTGGAGGAGAAAATCAATGAACCCAATTCGGCTCGCTGCGAGCATAAGCGCAGCTTTCATGCTTACCACGACCCTCTCGACCATGGCGCTGGCGGCGCCGGTCTGCTCGGCGCCGGTCAAGGTGCTGGCGCAACCGCGTGACGGGCTGACGCTGCTGGAGGCGTCCAAGGACGAGTTCCAGAAACTGGCCGGCGCCAGCTTCCAGATCGACTATCTCAACGAGAACGACCGCCGGGCAAAGTCGCGCGCCGATGCGTCCACGGTCGGCAACTACAACGTCTACTATGTCGACGAAGCCAATGTCGCGCTGTTCGCCTCGTCGAAATGGATCGTGCCGCTCACCGACTATTACCCGGCTGACTACGACTACGCCGATTTCGACCCGGGCCGGCAGAAGGTCGCCACCTATGACGGCAAGGTGTGGTTCGCGCCGCTGACCGGCGGCGGCGACCTGATGGTCTACCGCAAGGACATTCTGGAAGCCGCCGGCATCCAGCCGCCGAAGACGCTGGACGAGTTGATCGCCGACGTGCCGAAGCTGACCGATCCCGACAAGGGCATGTACGGCATCGCGCTGCGCGGCGCGCGTGGCTCGGGCGCCAATGTCTGGCGCTGGATGCCGTTCTTCAAGGCCTATGGCGGAAAATGGTTCGACGGTGACAAGCCGGCTTTCAACTCCGAGGCCGCGGTCAAAGCGACCGAGACCTATCTTAAACTGTTCAAGGATTCAGCGCCCGGCACGCAGACCGGCAGCTGGGATGAATCGACCGGCGCCTTCCTGTCGGGCCAGGTTGCCATCTTGGTCGAATCGACGCCGCTGTCGGGCATGGCGGTCGACCCGAAGACCTCGCAAGTGGTCGGCAAGATCGGCTTCCTGCCGCCGCCCTCGCCACTGACCGGCGGCGGCTACGGCCACGGCCTCGCCATCGCCGCCAAGGCCAATGCCGATGACGCCGCGAAGCAATGCGCCGGCCTGTTCATCGCCTGGGCGACGTCGAAGGAGAACGAGAAGCGCCGGCTCGACGCGCACCAATTCGGCGAGCTCAACCGCACCAGCGTGCTGTCCAGCAAGGGGTTCGCCGACATTTACGGCGCCGATCTCGGCCAGGCGCTTGCCGATACCGGCAAGGTGACGGCGGTGAACTTCTGGCAGGATCCGCGCTGGCCGGATCTCGGCGACCGCTGGGGCATCATCCTGGAAGAGCTGGTCACCGGCACGCGCACCGACGTCAAGGGCGGCCTCGACGAACTCGAGGCGTACGCCAACGAGCTGGTGAAGAAGAAGTAATCCTCCCGCCCGCGGCGCGCGGTCCACGGCATTCGACTGGATGCCGGGACTGTGCGCCGCGGGTCTCTCCAAAAAGGCACAGCCCGAGGATAGGCCATGCGCCGACGCTCTTCCCTGCCCGTGACGTTTCTGGTTCCGACGCTCGCCATTCTTCTGGTGCTGTCGATGGTGCCGACGCTGTACGCCATCGTCATTGCGCTGCAGAACCGCGAGCTGAGCTCGTCGGACTATTCCTGGGTCTGGCTGTCGAACTTCATCGACCTGTTCGCCGACCGGCGTTTCCTCAACGCGGTCTGGGTTTCGGTGAAGTGGGAAATCGTCACCGTGGTGGCGACGATGATGGTGGCGATCGGGCTCGGCGTGCTGATGTTCGAAGTAGCGTCGCCGCGGCTGCGCAACATCTACTGCCTGCTGTTCATCATCCCGGTGCTGTTGCCGCGTGTCTCGGCGGCCTTCGTGTGGAAGTTTGCCTATCATCCGCTCTACGGCATCGCCACCTATCCCTACAGGCTGATCACCGGCGGGCTGATCTTCGACCCGCTGTCGAAGCCGTCGACGGCCCTGTTTGCCGTCGCCTCGGTCGATGTCTGGCAGTGGGGACTGTTCTTCGCGGTCATCGTGCTGAAGCTTCTGGAGACCTTGCCGCCGCAGCCGATCGAAGCGGCGCGGCTCGACCACGCCAAACGCTGGCAGATCCATGCCTATGTGACCTTGCCTATGCTGAAGGCGCCGCTGATCAGCCTGATGTTCGTCAAGATGATCGAATCGCTGCGCTCCTTCGACCTGATTTATGTGATGACGCGCGGCGGGCCGGGCGTGGCGACCGAGACGCTCGACATGTACGCCTTCTCGCAAGGCTTCATCGAATCCGGCAAGGTGTCCTATGCCTCGGCCATGGCGGTGCTGATGATGATCGCGACTGTCATCACCTTCACCATGCTGTGGAAGCGGGTGCAGGCATGAAGTCGAATCGCATGAGGCCGTATCGCATGAGACCGGGCCGCCTCATCGGCAAGATCATCCTGGCCTTCGCCGGCTTCATGGCGGTGTTTCCGCTCGCCTGGACGGCGGTCAATTCGCTGAAGAACAATGTCGACATCATCACCCGCGTGCCGCGCCTGGTGTTTACCCCGACCTTCGACAATATCAGCTACATCATCGGCCGCGACAGCGTAATGACCGGTCTCTATAACTCGGTCATTTCCTGCGGCGTCGCCGTGCTGATCGGCGTCATGCTCGGCCTTCCGGCAGCCTATGCGGTGGCGCGCTATCCCAATAGCTTCGCTGGCGACATCCAGTTCTTCGTGTTGTCGCTGCGCTTCCTGCCCCCGGTGGCAGTCGCCATTCCGCTGATGGTGATCTGGCTGCAGATCGGGCTCTACGACACCTTGCCGGCGCTGATCGTCACCTATTCGCTGCTCACCATCTCGGTGATCATGTGGCTCGCCATTCCCGCCTTCCAGGCCGTGCCTAAGGAAATCGAGGAAGCCGCTTTCCTCGACGGCTACGGCGCTTACTCGGTGTTCTGGCGCATTGCGCTGCCGGTAGCGGCGCGCTCGCTGATCGGCGCCGTCGCCTTCAGCTTCGTGCTGGTGTGGAACGAATTCCTGATCGCGCTGATGCTGTCCAGTTCCAACGCCAAGACATTGCCGATCGTCGCTTCCGAACTTTCACAGCAAGGCATGAACGTGCCGTGGGGAATCCTCAACGCCTCGGTCGTGCTGTTGTCGCTACCGCCGCTGCTGTTCCTCGGCGTGCTCAGCGGCTTCCTGAATTCCGTTTTCCGGCAAAAAAAGACTTGATGCGAGGACTTACCTATGCGGGCACTGGTGCTTGAGAAAAAAGGCGAACTGTCGCTGCGCGAGATCGCGCTGCCGCTCGACGTCGGACCGGGCGATGTCAAGATCGCCATCCACACGGTCGGCGTCTGCGGCAGCGACGTGCACTATTACACCCATGGCGCCATCGGCAGCTATGTCGTGCGGGCGCCGATGGTGCTCGGCCACGAAGCCGCCGGAACCGTTGTCGAGGTGGGCGCCAATGTGGAGACGTTGAGGGTCGGCGACCGCGTCTGCATGGAGCCGGGCGTGCCGAACCTGTCGTCGCGCGCGACGAGGCTCGGCATCTATAATGTCGATCCCGATGTCAGCTTCTGGGCGACGCCGCCTGTGCATGGCGTGCTGGCGCCCTATGCGGTGCACCCGGCCGCCTTCACCTACAGACTGCCGGACAATGTCACCTTCGCCGAAGGCGCGATGGTCGAACCCTTTGCTATCGGCATGCAGGCGGCGAGCCGCGCCCGCATCGTGCCTGGCGACGTCGCCGTCGTCGTCGGCTGCGGCCCGATCGGCATCATGATCGCGCTGGCGGCGCTGGCCGGCGGCTGCTCGAAGGTGCTGATCTCCGATTTTTCCGCACCCAAGCTCGATATTGCCGCGCAATATCCCGGCATCGTGCCGGTCAATATAGGTGAGCAATCGCTGGTCGACGCAGTCTCCGCCGCGACCGACAATTGGGGCGCGGATATCGTGTTCGAGGCGAGCGGCAGCCCGAAGGCATTCGCCGACCTGTTCGATGTCGTGCGGCCGGGCGGCGCGGTGGTGCTGGTCGGACTGCCGGTCGAACCGGTCAGCCTCAACGTTCCGGCGGCGATCTCCAAGGAAGTGCGCATCGAGACGGTGTTCCGTTACGCCAACATCTTCGACCGCGCGCTGCAGCTGATCGCCTCGGGGAAGGTCGACCTCAAGCCGCTGATCACCGGCACTTATCATTTCTCGGACAGCATCAAGGCCTTCGAGCGGGCGGCGCAAGGCAAGCCGCAAGACGTCAAGCTGCAAATCCTTCTTACCGGCGAGAAGGGCTGACCATGTCCGCGATCGTTTGCTCCCATGTCGACAAGGCTTACGGCGCCACCACCGTCATCCGCGACCTCAATCTCTCGATCGAGGAGCACGAATTCGTCGTATTCCTCGGCCCGTCCGGCTGCGGCAAGTCGACCTTGCTCAGGATGCTGGCCGGACTGGAGGATATCAGCGGCGGGGAAGTGTCGATCGGCGGCAAAGTGGTCAACGATCTCGAGCCCGGCGAGCGCGGCATTGCCATGGTTTTCCAGAACTATGCGCTCTACCCGCATATGACGATCTTCGACAATATCGCCTTTGGGCTCAAGCGACAGAAAGTGCCCCCGGCCGAGATCCGGAAGCGGGTCGAGGCGGTGGCAACGACGCTCGGCCTCGAACCTTACCTCGCCCGCAAGCCGACCGAACTTTCCGGCGGCCAGCAGCAGCGCGTGGCGATTGCGCGCGCCATGATCAAGACGCCGAAAGTGTTCCTGTTCGACGAGCCGCTGTCGAATCTCGACGCCAAACTTCGCAACCATATGCGGGTCGAAATCGCCCGCCTGCACCAGTCGCTGAAGACCACTACCGTCTATGTCACCCACGACCAGCTCGAAGCGATGACGCTGGCCGACCGGATAGTGCTGCTCAGGGATGGCGTCATCGAACAGATCGGCTCGCCGGCCGAGATCTATCGCCAGCCGGGCAATCTGTTCGTCGCCGGCTTCATCGGTACGCCGAACATGAATTTCATCGACGTGGCCGTCGGGCGGAAGGACGAACGCTGGACGCTGACAGGCGGCGGCTCGACCTTCTTCATAGAAGGCCTGGGCTTCGATCTGCGCGGCGTCCATCGCGCCGTGCTTGGAATCCGACCGCCGGACCTGAAGACCGCCGGTGCTCAGAGCATCAATCTTCTGCAAGGCACCGCCGACCTCATCGAGTTCCACGGCAATGACGCGCTGGTGACGTTCGCCTGCGGCGGCAAGGAGGTCGGCGCGTTGGTATCGGCCCGCGAATGCCCGGCGTTGCGCGCGCCTGTGCGCTACACATTCGAGGAGGAGAGCGTGCATCTGTTCGACGCGGCGACCGGCGCATCCTTGCGCCGGCGAGAGGAGGCCTAGATTTGGTACGCAATTCCGGACGGAAAACCGTTTCACGCTTTTCCTGGAATTGCTCTAGTTGATGGCGTCGAGCGCCTGCCGCTGGCGGTGCATTTCGAGGAAGATCCTGTAGTCGCGGTCGAAGCGGCCTGACGCGGTCGGGTTCGAGGTGCGCGCCCTGCCGCCTTGCTGCATGGCGACGCAGGCGGCATTCAGGTCCGGGAACAGGCCAGCGGCAGTGGCGGCGACCATGCCGGTGCCGAGCAGAACGGCTTCGTCGGCCAGCGGCTCGATCACCGCGCAGCCGGTGGCGTCGGCATAGAGCTCCATCAGCAACGGGTTCTTGGTGTGGCCGCCGGTGACATGCAGCGTGTCTATGAGATAGCCGTTCTCGTTCAGCGCCTCCAGCACATGGCGCACGCCGAGCGCGATGCCGACGGCGGTGCGCCAATACAGCTTGCACAGACTGTCGAAGGAGGAATCCAGCGTCAGCCCGCTGACCACACCGACCGCATGCGGATCGGCAAGCGGCGAGCGGTTGCCATGGAAATCCGGCAGCACATGCAGCCTTGCCGCCAGCTTGTCACCTTCGGTGCTGCGCAGTTCGGCGACGCGCCTGGCGATTTTTGCATGCATGGCCGCGTCCGGCTCGCCGCCGGCGCCGTGCCAGCGGATGATATGGTCGAGCAGCGCACCGGTCGCCGACTGGCCGCCTTCCGACAGCCAGAGTTTTGGCAGTGCGGCGCCATAGTATGGACCCCAGACGCCGGCGAAAGGCTGCGGGTCGGGCGACATCGCCATGACGCAGGACGAGGTGCCGGCGATCAATGCCAGATGGCGGCCGATATTCTGCTCGTCGCCAGCAAAGCCGCCGAGCACGCCAAGCGCGCCGGCATAGGCATCGATGACGCCGGCGCCGACCCGACAGTTTTCGCTCAAGCCCAACTCCGCCGCCGCTTCAGGGGTGAGCGTGCCGATGTCGGCACCGACAGCACTTGCCTTCTCCGGCAGGCTGCCGTGTTCGAACAGATCGCCAAGCCCGACCCTGTCGAAGAAGTCACGGCGCCAGCCGGTTTCCTCATGCGCCAGATAGGTCCATTTGGCGGTCAGCGTGCATTGCGAGCGCGCCAGCGACCCGGTCGCCTTCCAGGTCAGGAAATCGGTGAGGTCGAACAGGTAGCCGGCTTCATGCCAAGTTCCCGGCAGATTGCGCTTCAGCCACATCAGCTTCGGCGTCGCCATTTCCGGCGACATGACGCCACCGATATAGTCGAGTACGGCGTGGCCGCTATCGGTGCATTCATCTGCCTCGGCGATGGCGCGATGGTCGAGCCAGACGATGGTGTCCCAGCGCCGTTCGCCCGTCACCGAGACGCTGAGCTGGCCGGCATTCCTGTCCAGCACCACCAGCGAGCAGGTGGCGTCGAACGACATGCCGACAATATCGTCGGCTGACACACCGGCCTTTTCGCGCGCGGCACGCACCGCGATGCAGACCGCCGACCAGATATCCTGCGAATTGTGCTCGGCGTGATCGGCCTTCGGCTGGTTCATGACGATCGGATGCTCGGCGCGGCCGAGCAAGGTGCCTGACGTATCGAGAATGCCCGCGCGGGCGCTCCCGGTGCCGACATCGACCGCGCAAACGAAGCTTTTCGTCAAGATGCTTGTACTCTCGCTCCCTAGAGCCGGATGATTTCAGGTCTGTTCGACCCGAAATCTGAATCCGTCTCTAAATCAAAGAAGTAGAGCATGATGTCGTTCCGAAAACCGATTCACACTTTTCGGCATCATGCTCTAGCCTGCAATCAGATCGGGCAATTGCAGCATGTCCGCGAATATAAAGTCCGGTTCACTCGACGCAAGCCGCGCTTTCAAGGCCGGGTTGCCGGCGTGCGAACCGCCGGTGAAAGCAAAGACGCGCATGCCGGCCGCACGCGCCGCCGCGATGCCGGCAGGGCTGTCCTCGATTACGATGCAATTACCGGGATGCGCGCCCATGGCGGCGGCGGCATGGAGAAAAAGATCCGGCGCCGGCTTGCCGCGCGCGACCATGGCGGCACTGAACAGATGCGGCTCGAGCAGGCCGAGCAGACCGGTGACGTCGAGCGCGTAGCGTATCCGGTCGAGCGTGCCGGAGGAAGCGACGCAGCAGGGTACGCCCAGCCTCGGCAGGATGTCGCTGATGCCGGGAATCGGCTTCAACTCCTCGCGGAATTTGCGCATCAGTTCGACGCGCATGTCGGTCAGATGCACGTCGGTGATGTCGATGGTGAAATCGCGAAGAAGTATCTCGCGCACGCTCTTCATGCTCTTGCCTAGGAAATGCTCGTAGGCGGTATCTTCGCTGACCGAGCCCCCGGCGGCAGAGATCATGCCGAGCAGAGCCGAAACCGACAGCGCCTCGCTGTCGACCAGCACGCCGTCACAGTCGAAGATGACCAGTTCGGGCGTCATTGCGGCTGGCGTCAGAGCTTGCCGGAGATGTAGCGCGTCAGCGTCGCGCGCGTGCCATTCGCCCACAAGACGTTGAGCGCATAGGCAAAGGCCTCGGCGAACGGCGCCGAGCGGCCGACGTGGCCATATATATCTTCCATCGCAAGCCAGGCACCGGGCTTGTCCTTCGCCGCCTTCGCGCTTGCCTGCAGCCGGTCCCAGCTCGGGTCGTTGGCCTCGATGACCGCGCCGCTGTCTGTGGTGCCGAAGCAATAGCGGCACCACAGCGCCGATTCCAGCGCGAGACCCGCAACGCTCTTCCCGGCTTTGAGCCGGTCGGCGATGGTCGGGATGATGAATTTCGGCTGCCGGTTGGAACCGTCGAGGCAAAGCCGGCGGATGGTGTCGCCGATCTTGGGGTTGGAAAAGCGGTGCTCGATGAGCTGGTAATAATCCTCCAGCACGGTGTCCGGCACCGGCGGCACGGTCGGGATGATCTCGTCATGCTCGAGCTTGGCGAGGAAGCCGCGCACCAGCGGCTCCTGCATCGCCTCATGGACGAAATGGATGTCCATCAACCCTGCGGGATAAGCGATCGTGGCATGACCGCCATTGAGGATGCGGATCTTCATCAGTTCATAGGGCGCGACATCCCTCACGAATTGCACACCGACCTTTTCCAGCGGCGGGCGGCCGTCGGTGAAATGATCCTCCAGCACCCATTGCTTGAACGGCTCGCAGAACACCGGCCAGTTGTCCTCGAGGCCGAACTCGGTGGCGAGAATACCGCGCTCGCGGTCGGAGGTGGCGGGGGTGATGCGGTCGACCATGCCGTTGGGAAAGGCGACATTGTCGCTGACCCAGTTTGCCAGATCCTCATCGATCAGCCGGGCGAGGCCGATGACGCCATCCGAGGTGACATGGCCATTATGAGGAATGTTGTCGCAGGACATGACGGTGAACGGCACGATGCCGTCGGCCCGGCGGCGTATCAGGCCCGCAAGGATGAGGCCGAACACCGTCTTCGGCGTCGTGCCTGCCTGTGCGTCGGCGACGATGTCGGGGTGGGTCGGGTTGAACTTGCCGGAGGCCGGATCGATGAAATAACCGCCTTCCGTGATGGTCAGCGAGACGATCTTGATCGCCGGATCGGCGAGCTGGTCGATGATGGCATCGGCATCGCCGGGCGTCAGGAAGTCAATCATGACGCCGGTGACGCGGGCGCTCATATGGTCGGAATCCTGCTCGACCACGGTGGTCAGCCAGTCCTGCTCCTGCAGCTTGGAACGGCCGATTTTTTCGCCCTCGAAGACCCCGGCGCCGACCAGCGCCCAGTCATGGCCGATGCCTGAATTGAAGAGATCGTCGAGGTAGACCGCCTGATGCGAGCGATGGAAATTGCCGACGCCGAAATGGACGATACCGGGTTTGAGCCTGGAGCGATCATATCTGTGACCGGCGACCTTGGCGGGGAGTTCCGAGAGGATCGAGGAGGAGAGTTTCACGGTCATTTTTTTACCCTTTTGGCCGGGCTGCGGCCTTCGTGATCCCGGCCCATCAACTCATCCATTGGCCGCCATCGACATTGTAGGTCTGGGCGACGATGTATTCGGCGTCGTCGCTGGCCAGGAATACCGCCATGCCGGTCAGGTCCTCCGGCTTGCCCATGCGGCCATAGGGCACGCCCTCACCGACCAGCCGCCTCTTCTCGCCTTTCGGCCGGTTCTCATATTTGGCGAACAGCGCATCGACCTCATCCCACATATCGCTGTCGACGACGCCGGGCGCGATGCCATTGACGTTGATGCGGTGCTTGATCAGATCGAGCCCGGCGGACTGGGTCAGCGAAATCACCGCGGCCTTGGTGGCGCAATAGACGGCGACCAGCGGCTCGCCGCGGCGTCCTGCCTGGCTGGCGATGTTGATGATCTTGCCGCCCTTGCCCCTTGCGATCATCGAACGCGCCGCTGCCTGCAGCATGAACAAGGTGCCGGCGACGTTGACGGAGAACAATTTGTCGTA
Source organism: Mesorhizobium sp. P160219 (assembly GCF_057786095.1). Classification (NCBI taxonomy): domain Bacteria; kingdom Pseudomonadati; phylum Pseudomonadota; class Alphaproteobacteria; order Hyphomicrobiales; family Phyllobacteriaceae; genus Mesorhizobium; species Mesorhizobium sp. P160219. The sequence goes on along the minus strand of NZ_JBYNWG010000001.1, from coordinate 1,087,978 downwards.
GCTTGCTTTGGTGATCTCGACGATCGGCGCCAGGTCGAACAAAGCAGCGTTGTTGATCAGTATGTCGAGGCCGCCGGTCTTTGTTTCGACCGCATTGACCGCCGCCTGGATCGAAGCGAGGTCGCTGACGTCGAGCCTGACCGGATAGGCGTTGGCGCCAATCTCGGCGGCCGCCTTTTCGGCAGCCGCCAGATTGATGTCGGCAATGGCCACCGTGGCGCCCTCGCGCGTGTAGGCTTCGGCAAAAGCCCTGCCGATGCCGCGCGCGGATCCGGTGATCAGCGCCGATTTGCCTTTCAGTCTCACTGCGTCAGCGCCTTTCCGTCGGGGCCGAAGCGATGCATGCGGACCTTGTCCGGCGTCAAATAGATGGTGTCGCCATGGCGTACGGCCAGTTCGCCATCGGCGCGTACCGTCAGCGGACCGACGCCGTCGGCCTGGACATGCAGGAAGGTGTCGGAGCCCAGATGCTCGGCGACGCCGACAAGGGCTTTCCAGTCACCCGCCGTGGTCGATATCCCCATATGCTCGGGACGGATGCCGATGGTCTTGGCGTTGTATTTGGCCGCCGGCGCACCTTCGATCAGGTTCATTTTCGGCGAACCGATGAAGCCCGCCACGAACAGGTTCTTCGGCGACTTGTAGAGTTCCATCGGCGAGCCGACCTGTTCGATGTTGCCGGCGTTGAGCACGACGATCTTGTCGGCCATGGTCATGGCTTCGATCTGGTCGTGGGTGACGTAGACCATCGTCGTCTTGAGCTGATGGTGCAGCTCGCTGATTTCGAGCCGCATGGTGCCGCGCAGTGCGGCATCGAGGTTGGACAGCGGCTCGTCGAACAGGAATGCCGAGGGCTGGCGCACGATGGCGCGGCCGATGGCGACGCGTTGCCGCTGGCCGCCGGAGAGCTGGCCGGGCCGGCGTTCGAGATAGTTGGTGAGGTTGAGGACCCGGGCTGCGTCCTTCACCTTCTTGTCGATCGTCGCCACATCCTCGCCCGCCATCTTCAGCGGGAAGCCGATGTTCTTGGCCACCGTCATATGCGGATAGAGCGCATAGGACTGGAATACCATGGCCAGCTTGCGCTTGGCCGGCGCCTCGCCGGTGACGTCACGGCCATCGATGTTGATGGTGCCCCCGCTGGTGTCCTCGAGCCCGGCGATGAGGCGCAGCAACGTGGACTTGCCGCAACCCGACGGCCCGACGAAGACGACGAACTCGCCATTCTCGATGACCAGGTCGAGGCCTGGAATGATGACCGTCGATCCGAAATGCTTGGAGACGTTCTTGAGCGTGATGTTTCCCATGGTTTCCTCCCCGAGGGGTTATTTGGCCGGATTGCTTCAGGCAACGTCCGTTATTTTACCGCGCCGAATGTCAGGCCGCGCACCAGCTGCTTCTGGCTGAACCAGCCCATGATCAGGATGGGGGCGATGGCCAGCGTCGAGGCCGCCGAAAGCTTGGCCCAGAACAGGCCTTGCGGGCTCGAGAACGAACTGATGAAGGCCGTCAGCGGCGCTGCCTCGGTGGTGGTCAGGCGGATGGTCCAGAAGGCTTCGTTCCACGCCAGGATGATGTTGAGCAGCATGGTCGATGCGATGCCGGGCACGGCCATGGGGGTCAGCACATAGACGATCTCGCCCCACAGGGTGGCGCCGTCCATGCGTGCCGCCTCCAGGATTTCGCCGGGGATTTCGCGGAAGTAGGTGTAGAGCATCCAGATCACGATCGGCAGGTTGATCAGCATCAGCATGATCATCAGGCCGATGCGGCTGTCGAGCAGTCCGGCATCGCGGAAGATGAGGTAGATCGGGAATAGCACGGCAACCGCCGGCATCATCTTGGTCGAGAGCATCCACATCAGGATGTCCTTGGTCCACTTGCCCGGCGAGAAGGCCATCGACCAGGCGGCCGGAACCGCGACTATCAGGGCCAGGATGGTCGAGCCGACCGAGAGCAGCACCGAGTTGAAGAAGAACTTGAAGTAGCCGCTCTGCGCCTGGACCTCGGTATAGCTCTCGAACGTCCCCGACGGGATCAGCGCGAAGCCCTGGATGGCCTCCTGCTCCGACTTGAACGAGGTGATGATCGTGTAGAGGATCGGGAAGAAGATCAGCAGCGCGACGATCCAGGCGGCGCCTGTCGCAATGACCTTGTGTTGGGTGGTGACTGCACGTGCCATCGTATCCTCCCTTACTTGTCCAGGTTCTTGCCCACCGCGCGCATGGCGAAGAAGGCGACGATGTTGGCGAGAATGACGGCGATGACACCGCCGGCCGATGCCTGGCCGATTTTGAACTCCAGCAATGCCTTCTGGTAGACGAGGAAGGGCAGGTTGGTGGAGGCATAGCCGGGTCCGCCATTGGTGGTGACCAGGATTTCGGCATAGACCGACAGCAGGAAGATGGTCTGGATCAGGATGACGACGGTGATGGCACGCGACATGTGCGGCAGCGTCAGATAGATGAAGCGGCTGACGAAGCCGGCGCCGTCCATCTCGGCGGCTTCCTTCTGCTCGCCGTCGAGCGACTGCAATGCGGTCAGCAGGATCAGCGTGGCGAAGGGAAGCCATTGCCAGGCGACGATGATGATGATGGCCAGCATCGGATGCTGCCCGAACCAGTCGATCGGTTGCGCCCCGAAGAAGCGCGCAATGTCTGCAAAGACGCCGTATTGCGGGTGCATGATCATGTTCTTCCAGACCAGTGCCGCCACTGGCGGCATGACGAAGAACGGTGAGATGACGAGGATGCGCACGATCCCCTGTCCCCACATCGGCTGATCGATCAAAAGCGCCAGCATGATGCCGCCGATGACGGTGATCAGCAGCACGCTGCCCACCAGGACAAGCGTGTTGAGGATCGACTGCAGGAATGCCGGGTTGGAATAGAACAGCGCGTAGTTGGAGAAGCCGACGAACCCGTCGCGGATCGGATTGAGCGGATTGTACTGCTGGAAGGAAAACCACAGGGTGATGACCAGCGGTACGATCATCCAGACGAACAGCAGCACCACGGATGGCGCCAACATAAAGCGGGCAAGCGAACGGGTCTGCTGAGTAGCCATGACGGTCACCCTTCAAGGTCAGCCAAATTTTCAAGTGTGTGAAAGGGGCCGCCCGAACTGGGATTCGGGCGGCCGTTGCCGGCCAGGAAGGCGACCGGCATTCGGCACCGGGAGGAGCCTTACTTGATGTAACCGCCTTCGGTCATTGCCGCGGTAGCAGCGTCCTGGGCCTGCTTCAGGGCGTCGTCGACGCTCGACTGGCCGGCAAGTGCGGCCGAGAAGAGCTGGCCGACCGTGGTGCCGAGACCCTGGAATTCAGGGATGGCGACGAACTGGACGCCGACATAGGGCACCGGCTTGACGGTCGGATGCGTCGGGTCGGCGGCGTTGATGGAGTCCAGCGTCATCTTGGCGAACGGAGCCGCCTTCTGGTACTCGGCATTGGCGTAGAGCGAGGAGCGCGTGCCCGGAGGAACGTTGGCCCAGCCTTCTTTCGAAGCGACGAGCTCGGCATAGTGCTTGCTGGTCGCCCAGGAAACGAACTTCTCGGCCGCGTCAGCCTTCTGCGTGCCGGCGGGAATGGCCAGCGACCAGGCCCACAGCCAATTGCCGCGCTTGCCCAGGCCATTGTCGGGGGCCAGTGCGTAGCCAACCTTGTCGGCGACGGTCGAGTTCTTCGGGTCGGAGACGAAGGAAGCGGCGACGGTGGCGTCGATCCACATGCCGCACTTGCCCTGCTGGAACAGCGCCAGGTTTTCGTTGAAGCCGTTGGACGAAGCGCCCTCAGGACCGTCGGCCTTCATCAGGTCGACATAGAACTGCAGTGTGCTCTTCCATTCCGGCTGGTCGAATTGCGGCTTCCAGTTCTCGTCGAACCAGCGGGCGCCGAAGGAGTTCGACATGGCGGTCAGGAAGGCCATGTTCTCGCCCCAGCCGGCCTTGCCACGCAGGCAGACGCCGTTCACGCCATTGGCGCGATCGGTCATCTTGTCGGCGGCCTGCTTGATGAAATCCCAGGTCGGGGCGTCGGGCATGGTCAGCCCGGCCTTCTCGATCAGGTCCTTGCGGTACATGACGAAGGAGCTTTCGCCGTAGAAGGGCGCGGCATAGAGCTTGCCGTCGACCGACAGGCCACCGGCGATGGCCGGGATGATGTCCTTGGCATCATAGTCGTCGCCGAGCTTGTCGAGCGGCAGCAGCCAGCTCTGCTTGGCCCAGATCGGAACCTCGTAGGTGCCGATGGTCATGACGTCGTACTGACCGCCCTTGGTGGCGATGTCGGTGGTGACGCGCTCGCGCAGCACGTTCTCTTCGAGGGTGACCCAGTTGAGCGTGATGTCGGGGTTTGCCTTGGTGAAGTCGTCCGTCAGCTTCTGCATGCGGACCATATCGCCATTGTTGACGGTGGCGATGGTGATGGATTCGGCGTGCGCGGCGAAAGCGAGAGCGCTGGCCGACAACAGGCCCAAAGTGAGCGTGCGCAGTTTCATCAAATTCCTCCCATGAACCAAGATGAGCATTTGCCTTGGTACTGAGCAATTACTCACCCGGCCTTAATTATGTCAAGCCGGATTCGATGCTGCAGCGCAGCACACAAGGCGGCGCGCGGCGCAGAGCGCGTAGAGAATATTGAATGGATTTGGGAAGCTGTTTGCACGGGATGTGAGAGCGGGTTGATGCCGACCCATCGCAACCCAATCGTGGCGCCAAGGGAGCGATAGGGCCCAGCCCGTCAGCCGTGGGACGGGTAGCTTCCGACGGAATATTCGAAAACCCTGCCGTCGCGTGTTTGCTTGGCTCTGGTCAGCACTTCCGTCACCTGGATCCAGCTGGGTTCGTCCTTGCGCAGCCTAACTTCCCGGCCGATTACCTTCACGGCAGCTTGAAACGGCGTAAATGCTTCGATCACGTGCGTCGTGCGCACGGTGTTGTTTTCGATTTCTTCGACGCGATAGACTTTCATCAGCCGGCTGATCGACCCTGTTTCAATCTGCAGACGATTGATCCTGCTCAATTGGGTCGTCACAAGCACAAGCCTATGCCGGGCGAGTGATATCGACAGCGTTTTTGTCAAGCTTGGTTAACCGGGTGGCCCGATCGCAGCTGTTTGTCCGCGAAAGCGAGCATTCGTCGCGGATCCATGGCTCGCTTTGCATCTCGGAATCAATCCGCGAATCGCTCGCCCTCAGGCGCAGGCGATCTCGGCCAGGATCCAGTCCCGGAAGGCTTTTATCTTCGGCACGTTGCGACGCGCCGTCGGGTAGACCAGCCAATAGGCGTGGCCGTCGTCGCCGACTAGGTCGAAGGGCTGGATCAGGCGGCCGGCGGCGAGCTCGGTCTTGAACAATGCGGTGGTCAGGATCGCCACACCATGGCCGGCGATGGCCGCGTTCGCCTCATAGGCCTGCGCGCCCATGCTGGTGCCGGTGCGCCTGGCAAGTTCGTCCGCCGGGACGCCGGCAAGGGCGAACCATTCCCGCCACCAGATGTCGCCGGGATCGAGAATGGGCAGCTTGAACAGGTCGGCGGGTTCGTGGACGCCACCTATGGTGGCAGCGAGTGCCGGGCTCAGCACCGGGGTGAAATCGGCCTTGAACAAAAGATGGGTCTCCACTCCAGGCCACTTGCCGCTGCCGGAGCGGATAGCGATGTCCATGTCCTCGCGGGCAAAATCGATCACCCTGTTCGAGGTATCGACGCGCACCGCCAGCGACGGATGCGCGACCTGGAAGGAGCCGAGGTGCTGCGCCAGCCAGTTCGAGGCGAAGGTCAGCAGCGTCGAGACACACAGCACACCATCGGCGCCCCCACGCGCGGCGGAATAGGCGCTTGAGAGCAGGCTGAACGCCTCGCTGACGGCGGGCGCCAGGCGCTGGCCGGGTTCCGTCAGCACAATCTGTCGCGGCTGGCGCAGGAACAGCGGCGAACCGATGCGCTCTTCCAGAAGCTTGATCTGATAACTGGCGGCGGCCTGCGTCATGCCGAGTTCCTGCGCGGCCTTGGTGAAGGAGAGATGCCGCGCGACGGCTTCGAACACCCTGATGGCCTGCAGCGGCGGCAACTGGGCGAGCTGTGGTGCCTTGAGATCGGGCATAAGCCCTCCTTATGGGTCGTGATCGACGTTTGATTGGCGGCAAGAGGCAATCAGGCCGATATCTGGTGTCAACGATCAATCAAGTTCAAGCATAGCGGAGGCTGAAGATCATGACCACGGTACAGCAAAAGCTCCATTCGACCCCGGCGCAGAGCTGGTTTTCCCTGCTGGTGCATGAATTTTCCCTGCTTGTGCACCGCCGACGCGGCTACGTCGACGTCCGGGAGTTGTCGCCGCATCTGCAGCGCGACATGGGTTTCCTCGATGGAAATGATGTTTGCGGACGGCACAAATAGCAGTGCCGATTTTATCACCAGATCAGGCGCCGTCGAGTAGGGCCGTGGCGGTCCGCTCGTCGGTGATGAGGCCATTGACCAGCCGGCGGTTCACCGCGGCCAGGATGCCCGGCAATTTGCGTTCGCCCATGGCGAGTGCAATGACCAGCGACTTTTCGCGTGACGGCAAGGCTGCCGACGATACCCGGTCGTTGGTGATGCCCTCGATCATGCGGCCTTCCCGGTCGAACACCCAGCCGACGATCTCGGCGACGCCGCCAGCCTTTTGCAAAGCCTTCAGCTCGCTTTCCGAGATAAAACCGTCCTCGTAGAGCGGCGCCTTCGGGCCGAGATCGCCGATGCCGACAAAGGTCACGTCGGCTTCCGCGGCCAGCGCCAGCGTCGGTTGGATCATCGGCTGGGCAAGCAGCATCTCGCGCTCTTCCGGCGACGAGGCGATGACCGGCAGCGGCATCGGGAACGAGCGCGCCTTGACCCGGTCGGCCATGGTGAAGATGACGTTGTAGAAGGCGGCCGAACCGTCGGGCGAGATGTTGCCGGTCAAGGACACAACCTTGTGCTGCGAGCATTCCATCGGCGGCAATTGCTCGATCGCCGCCTTCAGCGTGCGGCCGGTGCCGATGGCCAAGACGATGGGCGTCGGTGACCGCAGCCGCCGCTCGATCTCGGCCGCGGCCGCCTCGGCAATGCCGATCGTGGTCGAGGATGAGGTCGGATCGCTCGGCACCACTTCGACCAGGTCGAGCGCGAAGCGCGACTTCAGCCTTGCGGCAAGGTCGAGGCAATTGGCGATCGGGTGGTCGACCCGCACCTTGATCAGCCCCTCCGACACCGCCAGCGACACCAGCCGCTGCGCCGTCTGCCGGGAAATGCCGAGCGTGGCGGCGATCTGGTCCTGGGTGTTGCCGGCAACATAATAAAGCCAGCCGGCGCGCGCTGCCTCGTCCAGCCTGCTGCTGCCGCCATCTTGTCGCGAATTCAAAATGTGCCTCCAGCCCTGCCCCTTGGCGCGCCCTTGGGCGAAGCGTCATAGTCTTGCAGGGAATGTGTCGGCGCGCAATTGTCTATCGGCAGGGCAATTGCTTGCTGCTTCGATCCGGCCGCCGCGCGGCAACCAACCCAGCGAAAATCGCCAGCGGACGGGCTCGGCGGTTTATCTCCTGATACAAACGCTTTAAGGGGATCGGCAAAGGAGCCTCGCATGACGCCGAAAGCGGTTTTCTGGGATATGGACGGCACGCTGGTCGACAGCGAGCCGCTGCATGAGGCGGCCTTGGTGGCGGCGCTGCGCAGCGTCGGTATCACGCCGCCGGCCGACCTGCATGAGCGGGTGCTGGGCGTCGCCGCCGCACCGGTCTACGAGATGCTGCGCAGCGAGTTCGGCCTCGACCTGCCCTTCGACGACTGGATCGTGCGCAAATACGATCACTACATGCCGATGGCCGAGACGCTGAAGCCGCGCCCCGGCGCGATCGAAGTGTTCAACGAGTTGCGCGCGCTCGGCGTGCAGCAGGCGGTGGTGTCCAATTCCGACCGGGTGATCGTCGATGCAAATCTGAGCGCCGTCGGCCTGATCTATCCCGGCATGCGCACGATCAGCCGAAACGACGTGCGCGAAGGCAAGCCGCATCCCGAACCGTTCCTGCGCGCCGCATGGCTGGCCGGCGTCGATCCTTCAGACGCGGTGGCCGTCGACGACAGCGTTACCGGCGCCACATCAGGCCTGGCCGCGGGGATGCGGACGATCTTCTGGCCGGAAGCGCCGATGGCAGGACCGAAGGGCGCTGTCGTGATCAACAGTGCGGAAGAGTTGCGGGCTCAGTTGGGACTCTGAGTGAGCCTATGAACGTCGGCGCTGCCCCTCATCCTCCCTTCAGCTTGGCCATGCATTGTCTAATGTTGCGCTGGTCGACCCCCACTCCGTCTCGGCTTCGCCGAGCCAAGCTTTTTGCCGTCAAACGCTCGTCCAGAAAGCTCCCTTCCTTTCCCTCCGGAGGAGGGAAAGGTGGCGCTGCGAAGCAGCGACGGATTGGGGGAACCACCTGGCAACCAAGCCTTACGCCGATCAGTCATAACAAATCACAGAAGGTGAGTGCGTAGCGTAAACGGGAGAAGCACGGATGGTCGCTTAGCTCCGGTACACCGGCTCCTCCTCGTCGAGGATCGCCTTCAGCTCGGCGAGATGACGCTCCGCCTGGCCGGGATAGTCGTCCATCTCGCTGGCGGCCTTTTCGGCAATGGCGTCGGAGAGCGTGCGCAGAGGCCGGCCGGTCCACAGCGCCTTGATGTAGGTCTCTGCGGCGCGCTCGAAATAGAACATGCGGTTGAAGGCGTCGGCAACGGTGTCGCCGATGACCATGACGCCGTGATTGCCCATCACCATCACCTTGACCTTAGGGTCGGTGAGCAGTTGCGAGCAGCGCTCGCCTTCCTCCTCGAAGGCCAGCCCGCCATAGTGGGCATCGACGACGTGGCGGTTGAAGAACATGGCCGAGTTCTGGTCGATCGGCGGCAGAGTCGAGTCGGCCAGCGACGCAAGCACAGTGGCATGAATGGAATGCACATGCATGGCGCAGCGCGCATGCGGCACGTTGCGGTGAATGGCGCCGTGCAGACCCCAGGCGGTCGGGTCGGGCGCATTCGGGCCGGACAATGTCTCGGGATCGTTGGCGTCGATCAGCAAAAGGTCGCTCGCCTTGATGCGCGAGAAATGCACCTGGTTGGGGTTCATCAGGAATTTGCTGCCGGCCTCGTTGACCGACAGCGAGAAGTGGTTGGCCACGGCTTCATGCATGTTGAGCCGCGCCGTCCAGCGGAAGGCGGCGGCAAGGTCGACGCGCTCCTCATAATAGGGCAGGTTGGTCAGCGGCTCTTTCTGCAAACGGGCGATGCTCATCAAAAAATCCTCCATTTCCCCGAGAATGCCGCGCCCAATGCCGACCAGCAACCGGTAAGTACTGGGTCAGGCCGCCGAGCGAGCCGACTGCAGCCCGCCATGTTCGACGATGAATTCGATGACTTCCTGCAGTCCCTTGCCGCGCGACAGGTCGGTGAAGCCGAACGGGCGCTTGCCCCGCATTCGGGCGGCGTCGCTCTCCATGACATCGAGGTTGACGTTCACATAGGGCGCCAGATCGCTCTTGTTGATGACCAGGAAATCGGAACGGGTGATCGCCGGCCCGCCCTTCCTGGGGATTTCCTCGCCCTGGCAAACCGAGATGACATAGAGGGTCAGGTCGGCAAGGTCCGGCGAGAAGGTGGCGGCAAGATTGTCGCCGCCGGATTCGATGAAGACGATGTCGAGATCGGGGAATTTCCTGTTCAGCCCGGCGATCGCCTGCAAATTGATCGAGGCGTCCTCACGGATGGCGGTGTGCGGGCAGCCGCCGGTCTCCACGCCGACGATGCGGTCCTCAGGCAGCGCCTGCAGGCGGGCCAGCATCATGGCGTCTTCCTTGGTGTAGATGTCGTTGGTGACGACGGCGATGGAGAAATCGTCGCGCAGCGCCTTGCAGAGCTTTTCGGTGAGCGTCGTCTTGCCGGAGCCGACGGGACCGCCGATGCCGATACGCAGGGGACCGTTTGCCTGAGTCATACCGAAAACTCCGTCATGCCGAAAACTCCGTGATGGCGAGGATGGCGAAGCTGAGCCCGATCAACAGGCAGAGCGGCGAATAGAAGCTGATATCGAGCCGCGCAAAAGGCTGTTCCGGCGCCACACGGCGCCACCACGGCGTGAAGCCGGCAATGCCGCGGCCGAGGAAGACCAGCCCTATGAGCAGCGCTGTGGCGGAAAGGCCTTCCCTTGGAAAGGGGGTGGCGAAGACCCCTGTCAGCGCCAGCGGCCACAGTGTCGCCAGGCACAGGCACGCGGCAACGGCGAAACAGGCAAACGGCGTCGGCATCTCGTCGACGCCGCGAAAGCCGACGACGGCGTGGGCGCAGGAGACGCCGTCCCTGCCCGGCCAGATGCCGCCAAGGCCCCAATAGACATGCAGCGCGGTGATCAGCAGCAGGACGGCCGAGAGGGCGAAGGCGAGGACGATCATGAGCGGAACAGCCTGGAATACTGCGTCTCGTGCTTCATCGCCATGATGTCGGAGATGAAGGCGCAGCCGCCGAGATCGTCCAATGTCGAGCCGGCGGCGCGCGCGGCCGTCGACAGCGCCAACGGCTCGAAGCCGGCGAGCAAGGCCATGGCGTCCGTCTGGCCGACGATTCCGAGTCGGATCGCCGCCTGAACGAGGTTGGAGAAGAAGGCCTGCAGGAAGGCCGACATCGCGTCCTGAAGCGCGATGCCGTTGCCGCCAACAACGGCGCCGACGGCGACACAGTAGGCGCATTCGGCCGGCAGGCGGCCCAATACCGGATTCGCCCACGCCGCTGCCGCTTTCAGGAAGGCGGCGCCTTGCAGCATGGTTTCGGTGTGGCGCTCACGCGAGCCGGCCAGCGCTTCGGCGAGATCGGCAATTTCATGGAGGTCGCCTTCATGGAGGTCGCCGCCGTCGCGGGCGCGGCGCCAGCTTTCCGCGAAGAGCACGGCGTCGTTCCAGCCCGAGCCCATCTCGACCAGCGTCTCCAGCCAGAAGGCGAGGCTGGCGGTATCGGCAACCAGCCCGTCTTGCACGGCAGGCTCGAGTCCATGGCTGTAGGCAAAGCCGCCAACGGGAAAGGCCGGCGACAGCCACGCCATGAGCCGCAGCAAAGCGATGCCGGATGGCTGGTCAGTCATGATCGTGATGATGCCCGTCATGGGAATGGCTGTGCGAATGCGACTCGCTGTGTGCGTGGGAACGTCCATCATGGGAATGCGCTTCGGCGTGCGCATGCGCATGGCCGTGCTCGTGACCATGCGCACCTTGGGCGGAATAGGCGCCGCGCACCGGCTTGAACGGTTCGGAGACTTCGCGCACCGTGGCGCCCAGCCCTTCCAGCATAGCCTTGATGACATGGTCGCGCAAAATCAGGATGCGGCTGGGCTCGATCGCAGCCGCCAGATGCCGGTTGCCGATATGCCAGGCGAGTTCGGTCAGATGCACGGCGTGGCGGGCGCGGATGTCGTAGACCTCTTCGGGTGCGGCAGTGATCTCGATATGTGCGCCATCCTCCAACACCAGCCGGTCGCCATCGTTCAAGGTCACGGGTTTCGGCAGGTCGACCAGCACCTTGCTGCCGTCGGCAAGCTCGATGGCGCGGCGGCGCAAATGACGCTCGTCATGGGGCAGGACGGCACGGCCGGATGGGGCCGTGGTTCCGGCAGTGCCGGCAGGCACCACCGAGACGGCGCGCGGGAACTTGGTGAAGTCGGTGTTCAGGTTGAGTTTCATCGCATGGCTCCACCGTTAGCCTGGGCTCTCGCACGGGCAGGCCCCGCCAGGACGCGGTCGAAATACGCGTTGACGCGCTCGGATTCGATCGGAAATTTTCCGGCGCGGGCCCAGCCGCCCATGTCGCCCAACAGCACGTCGACGGCGGAAAACCGGTCGCCCAGCGCAAACTCCCGATCCCCCAGCCGGCCGTCGAGCGCCTTGGCCTCCGAGGCGAAATCGTAGGCGGCGGCGGGGCCGACATCGACCCGCACGTCCTTCGGCAACAGGAAGCGGTGGCGCAGCTTGTTCCACAGCGGCGCTTCGAACTCGGACTGGGCAAAATGCATCCAGGAATCCATTTCGGCGCGTCCGGCCACACCTGGATTGGCGCCCATGCCTTTGTCGGCGTGCTTGTCGGCGAGATAGACGCAGATTGCCGCCGAATCAGTCACCGTCAGTTCGCCATCGATCAGGATCGGCACCTTGCCCGACGGGTTGAGCGCATAGGCTTCGGGCGAACGCAATTTGACCTCGACGAATTCATAGGGCTGCCCGAGTTCCTCGAGCATCCACAGAACGCGGCTGACGCGGGATCCACGCGATCCGATGGCCTTGTACATGGTTGAACCCTCTTTCCTGCGACCCTAAACCATAGCCACTGTTCAGACGATGGTGTCGAAGAGCCGCAGGATGAACGATATCTGATAGATCAGCGTGCCGGCGACGAATGCGATGTGGAAGCGGCGGTCACGCACCAGTATGGCGGCGATGCACAACACCACGAAAACCGGCGTTCGGAACAGATATTCATTGCCGTAGCGGGCGAAATGCTCGGGACCCTTCAGCAGCGTGTCGACGACGTCGAGCAGATAGGTCGTCGCCAGCAGGCCGAAGAACCAGCCACGGCGTGAATAGAAGAAATCCTCGTAGCTGGTGTAGTCGAGCATCGAATCCGGAAACAGCAGCGCGCACAGCAGGAACAGCGTGATGGCGTAGAAGATCAGGAACAGGTACTTGCCGAAAGTCCAGACCTCTATGGTGTAGAGGCCGAACTCCCACCACCAGAAATGCACCAGCAGCAACAGCATGGAGGCGACCCAGCCGAGGTGCACGGGATAGAGCCTGTACTGGCCGGGATGCTGGACGATTCGCGCCACCCCCGACAGCAGGCGAGCGACGCCAAGTCCGATCACCATGCCCATGACGATGCGGATATGCGGGAAGATGTCGTGGGCGGAGGCTATTTCGGTGACCATGACCTGCTACGCGGTTCTTTGAGCCGCATATTGCGGTGGGACCGACCGGGTCGCAACGGAATTTGCCGGGTCGATCAAATCGCCCCTCGCCTCAAAACAGGAAATACCGCTGCGCCATCGGTAGCACGCTTGCCGGCTCGCAGGTCAGTAGCTCGCCATCGGCGCGCACCTCGTAAGTCTCCGGGTCGACCTCGATATGCGGCGTGGCGTCGTTGAGGATCATCGAGTGCTTGCCGATGCCGCCGCGGGTATTTTCGACCGCGACGAACTGCTTGTCGACGCCGAGCCTGCCATGCAGGCCGGACTCCAGCGCCGCCTTCGAAACGAAGGTCACCGACGAGTTGGTCCTGGCCTTGCCATAGGCGCCGAACATCGGGCGGTAGTGCATGGGCTGGGGGGTCGGGATAGAGGCGTTGGGGTCGCCCATCGGGGCTGCGGCTATCATGCCGCCGATCAGCACCATGTCCGGTTTGACGCCGAAGAAGGCTGGGTTCCACAGCACCAGATCGGCGCGCTTGCCGACCGCGATCGACCCGATGTCCCTGGACAGCCCATGCGCGATGGCCGGGTTGATGGTGTATTTGGCGATGTAGCGGCGGACGCGGAAATTGTCGTTGTTGCCGGTCTCCTGCGGCAATGACCCGCGCTGGCGCTTCATCTTGTCGGCGGTCTGCCAGGTGCGGATCGCCACCTCGCCGACACGGCCCATGGCCTGCGAGTCCGAAGAGATGATCGAGAAGGCGCCGATATCGTGCAAAATGTCTTCCGCCGCGATGGTCTCCTTGCGGATGCGGCTTTCGGCAAAGGCGATGTCTTCAGGGATCGACGGCGACAGATGATGGCACACCATCAGCATGTCGAGATGCTCGGCCAGCGTGTTGACGGTGTAGGGCCGGGTCGGGTTGGTCGAAGACGGAATAACGTTGGGCAGGCCGCAGACCTTGATGATATCGGGCGCATGGCCGCCGCCGGCGCCTTCGGTGTGGAAGGCGTGGATGGTGCGGCCCTTGATGGCGGCGACGGTGTTCTCCACAAAGCCGGATTCGTTCAGCGTGTCGGTGTGGATCATCACCTGCACGTCGTAATCGTCGGCAACCGACAGGCAGCAGTCGATGGCCGCCGGCGTCGTGCCCCAGTCCTCGTGCAGCTTCAGCGAGCAGGCCCCGCCCAGCACCATTTCCTCGAGCGCCGCCGGCAGCGAGGCGTTGCCCTTTCCGGACAGGCCGATGTTCATCGGGAAAGCGTCGAAGGACTGGATCATGCGCGCCATGTGCCAGGGTCCGGGCGTGCAGGTGGTGGCCAGCGTGCCATGCGCCGGGCCGGTGCCGCCGCCGAGCATGGTGGTGATGCCCGACATCAGCGCTTCGTCGATCTGCTGCGGGCAGATGAAGTGGATGTGCGCGTCGAAGCCGCCGGCGGTCAGGATCTTGCCCTCGCCGGCGATGATCTCGGTACCGGGGCCGATGATGATGGTGACACCGTCCTGCGTGTCGGGATTGCCGGCCTTGCCGATCGCCGCGATGCGGCCGTCCCTGAGACCTATATCGGCCTTGAAGATGCCGGCCGTGGCATCGACCACCAGCGCGTTGGTGATGACCGTGTCGACCGCGCCGCCGGCGCGCGACACCTGGCTCTGGCCCATGCCGTCGCGGATGACCTTGCCGCCGCCGAATTTCACCTCCTCGCCATGGACGGTGAGGTCCTTTTCGACCTCGATAAACAGCTCGGTATCGGCCAGGCGCACTCTGTCGCCGACCGTCGGGCCATACATCTGCGCGTAGGCGGCGCGGGTAATTCTAGCCATCAGTCAATGCTCCCCAAACGAGAGCCCGGCCGCAGCCGAACTCCACATCGTCGCCATCCAATGGTCATGCAATGACCCGCTCGGCGACACCTTCTGATCCCATTTGGCCGTTGAGGTGGCCCTGCCACCCAAACCGCCCGTTTGCCAAACCCTTGGCCAAATCGATGAAAGGAAAATACATGCGCAAAATCATCGTTCTTGCAGCCGCCGCCACGCTGGCCTCCGCAACCGTAGCCGGCGCCCAGCAGCAGCCCACGCCGCAACCGAAGCCGGCGGCGCCCAGCGCTCAGCCGGCGGCGCCGGCGATCCAGAAGGTC
Organism: Mesorhizobium sp. P160219; assembly: GCF_057786095.1. Taxonomy (NCBI): domain Bacteria; kingdom Pseudomonadati; phylum Pseudomonadota; class Alphaproteobacteria; order Hyphomicrobiales; family Phyllobacteriaceae; genus Mesorhizobium; species Mesorhizobium sp. P160219. Next base: position 1,072,896 of record NZ_JBYNWG010000001.1, on the reverse strand, counting down.
AACATCGTCGATATCAGCGAATTGCCCAAGGCCACCCAGACGCAGGTCAATCAGGTGATCGCCCAGCGTGGCGATGCCGGGCTGCAGAAACTGCGCTCTTCGATCGACGCGACGCCGCAGATCAAGTCGGCGCTCGAGGCCAAGGGGCTCACCTCGGCACAGGTGGTCGCCGCCAGCATGACCACCGATGGCGCGCTGACCCTTGTCACCAAGAAGGCAAGCTGAAAGAAGCGCTTGGCGGGCCGGCACCCGGCCCGCCAGCCCACAGGGAACCTTCGCCCGACAGGAGGCGTTTCGTCCCTTTGGCGCCGAACGGCGTTGCACAGAAAAGTCCACCAGGAGCGAGCAATGCCTGTCTTTGCCGACACCAGATGGCTCCAGAGCCTTGCTGCCTGCACATTTCTCGCAGCTTTCGGCCCGCAAGCCGCGCAAGGTCTTGAAAGCGCTGACGCCGTCAACCGGGCCGACACCGTCAACAGGATCGTCGGCTCCGATGTCCGGCAGGAGGAGGCGCGGACGGAACCACAGACCAACAAGATCATCACCGCGATCGAGCGGACGCGTGAGAACATCGGCGCCGTGCGCAAGACGTCCAAGCTCGATACAGTAGATATCGTCTTCCTCACCGACGCGGCACGCAGCGAAGGCGGCCCGCCGCCGGCCGTCGAGAGCAAGGTCGAACAGCATCAGGACGACATTGCGGAACTGCGCAAGGAGATCGACGCCAACGCCTTGCTGTTCAACGCCATCGATTCGCGGCGCGTGCTTACGGAAGACGTCCTTGCGGTGGAATTCGACGGCTCGGCAAGAATCGTCATCTACGCGGCGGCCAGGCCGTCGAACTGACCTCAGGGCGCTCGACCCCGTCGATCTCACAGCCTGCCCATGATCTTCTGCTGAAAACCGTAGACCTCGCGTTTTCCTCCGAACGGCACCAGCGTGACGTCCCGCTCTTGTCCCGGTTCGAAGCGCATCGCGGTGCCGGCGGCAATGTCCAGACGCATGCCGCGCGCTTTGTCGCGGTCGAATTTCAACCCCTCATTGGTCTCGAAGAAATGGTAGTGGCTGCCGACCTGGATCGGCCGGTCGCCGCTGTTGGCGACCTTCAGCGTCACCGTCGGCAGCCCCTTGTTGAGCTCGATGTCGCCGCTTGCGGTGATGATTTCGCCGGGAATCATCGTTAGCCTCACAAAACGCCGAAGACCAGGCCGCCGCCGACTGCAGCACAAGCGGCGCCAGCGGCGCGGGCAAGCCCGCGAAAGCGCATGCCGAGGCCAAGGCCGGCAGCGATGCCCATGGCATGGAGAAGTGCGGTGGCAACGGCAAAGCCGGCCATATAGTCAAGCCCACCTGCATTTTCCGGCACTTCGGTGCCGTGGGCATGGCCATGGAACAGCGCGAACAGGCCAATGATGGCGACTCCGGCCGAGACCGGCAGATCGACCGCCAACGCCACCAGCAAGCCAAGCGCGACGACGGAGGCAAGGATGCCCGGTTCGACGAAAGGCACCGGCACGTGGAGCATGCCGAGCGCGCCGCCGACCAGCATGACGCCGACAAAGGCCAGCGGCCAGGCCCAGATCGCCTTGCCGCCCTTGAGCGCCGCCCACAGGCCGACGGCGACCATGACGGTCATATGGTCGAGGCCGGACAGCGGATGCGCGAAGCCCGCCGCGAAGGACGAGGTGGTGGCGATGCCGACATGGGCATAGGCGGGCATCGCCGCCGCCAGCAGCAGGATCGCTGCAAGCGTGGTGCGTTTGGTTGAAGCAGAGATCATCGGTCTTCCCTTCGAAGTCACGAAAACAATCACGCAGCCTTGCGCGGGCCGCAGCCCTCGGCCTTGAGCACGCGTTGGGTCGAGGCCGGATATTTCACCAGTTTCTCCACTGGGCGGATCGGGCGTGCGGAAAAATTGCCGCCGCAGTTCGGGCAGACGCCGCCCAGCACATGTTCAGCGCAGTCAGCGCAGAAGGTGCATTCAAAGGTGCAGATCAGCGCGTCCGCCGCTTCCGGCGGCAGGTCCTTGTCGCAGCATTCGCAATTCGGTCGCAGCTCCAGCATCGTTTTCTCCTCACCTGATCGGTTCGTGAACGGTCACCAGCTTGGTGCCGTCGGGAAAGGTCGCCTCGACCTGCACGTCGTGGATCATCTCGGCGATGCCTTCCATCACCTGCGCGCGGGTGATGACATGGGCGCCGGCCTCCATCAGTTCGGCGACCGGGCGGCCGTCGCGGGCGCCCTCGACGACGAAATCGGTGATCAGCGCGATCGCTTCGGGGTGATTGAGCTTGACGCCGCGTTCCAGCCGCTTGCGCGCCACGATCGCCGCCATGGCGATGAGCAGCTTGTCCTTTTCACGCGGCGTCAGGTTCATGCGCTTTCCTGGATTTGGCCTGTATTTGGCTCAGAGTGCCCATAATTTGGGCAGACCCGCCCGCCCGTTGAGCAGTTCGACGAGCGGAACCAGCCGCTTGCGCAGCTGATAGCCGTCCTCGGCAAACAGCCTCGCAAGAAGCTTGCCAGATTTTTTGACGCTCCAGGCGCTGGCATCGCCGTCGGCGCCGACGATGTCGCGGGCCGGATCGAGCAAGGCTTCGGCCTGCGGCGAGACCATCAGCAGCGTCGCAGCGGCAATGGCGCCGCCGGCGACCGCCGGGCGGCCAAGTGCCGCCGCGATAGCCGGCCCGATGCGGAAATCCTCGGCATGAACGAGCGCACCATCCTGGCGGACACGCCAACGGTCGTGGAAATGGCCGTGCGCGGCCTCTTCGCCCATGGCGAGGCGGCCGAATATGGTGGCTTCAAGCAGCAATGCCTCGGCGCCTGCGGCAAGCTCGACCTCGAGCGTGCGGGCAAAGGCCGAGCGGTCGAAGACGATGGTTTCCTGGGGCAGCCAGCCGATACGCCCGCCCGCGCCGACGCTGAGCTTCACCCGAACTTCGGCGCGGTCGCTAGCGGCACGATAGATCTTTTCGCAGGCCTGGGTGGTTATCGAGGCGGAGGCACCTGGCCCGACATCGATTTCCCAGCCGAGCCGATCGCCGCCGGTCAGACCGCCGGCGGTGTTGATGAGCACGGCTTCGAGCGGATCGGCCGCAACGGCCGGCATGCGGATTTTGGCCGAGCCGTCCTGATAGAGGCGCAAAAGCCGGGTGCGTCCATCCCTGACGCCGCACGCAAGCCGGGCCGCCCCGGCCGCGCGCTGGGCCGGAAGAGCTGGGATCAAGACATGCTGCAACGTATCCACGGCGCTAACGTTAAGCACTCCCGGCGCTTTGTCGATATGGTGCTTGTTGATATAGCTTGTTGCTTGACAGCGTTTCCGTTTCTATAGAGGGAGCCTCTTTGGAACGGTCATGCTGCGCCTGGCGGGTTTTTGAAGGCGACGGCGATTTCAGTCCAGGCAACAGGGGCGCCAACCAATCGGCACCGCGACGTTATAAAATTGGGGAAGGAATCGAATGGCTGACGAGCTGGCAACGGAAATCATCGCCAAGATCAGGGCACATGCGGAGCCCGGTGGCGAAGAGATCACCACCAATACGGAATTGACCGCGCTTGGCATCCATTCCCTGGAACTGACCGAGATCATCTTCGATCTCGAGGAGCAGTACGGCATCGAGATCGAGATGAACACGGTCGATGCCTGGAGCAATCTCAAGAATGTCGGCGATATGGTTGAGGCTGTTCGCGCGCTGATTGCGAAAAAAGCCTGAGCTGAATGCAAAAGCGCGTCGTCATTACCGGCATCGGCGGCATATGCGGGCTCGGCGCCAATGCGCCTGCAATCTGGAACGAAATGCGGGCCGGCCGATCGGCCATCGGTCAAATCAGCAATCCCGGTTTGCATGATTTGAAGGTCAAGGTCGGCTGCGAAATCAAGACGCTGCCCGACCATGGCATCAGCCACAAGCAGACCGTGTCGATGGACCGCTTCAGCCTTTTGGCGACGATTGCCGCGCGCGAAGCCATGCAGCATGCCGGCCTGACATCGACTGAAGCAACCACCTACCGGATGGGCGCGGTTGTCGGCGTCGGCGTCTGCGGCTGGGAGGCGATCGAGGAGAACTATCGCGCCATCCTGGTCGACGGCAAGAACCGGGCCGGCATCTTCACCGTGCCGAAAGTGATGCCGAGTGCGGCATCCGGCCATGTCAGCATGAATCTCGGCCTGCGCGGGCCGGTGTTCGGCGTCACTTCGGCCTGCTCCTCGTCCAATCACGCCTTTGCCTCGGCGGTCGACCAGATCCGGCTCGGCCGCGCCGATGTCATGGTCGCCGGCGGCACCGACGCGCCGCTGCTTTGGGGCATCCTGAAGGGCTGGGAGGCCCTGCGGGTGCTGGCGCCCGATACCTGCCGGCCGTTCTCGGCCGATCGCCAAGGCCTGTCGCTCGGCGAAGGTGCTGGAATGGCGGTGCTGGAAACGTATGAACACGCCATGGCGCGCGGCGCGACCATTCTGGCCGAATTTGCCGGAGCCGGCCTTTCCGCCGACGCTTCCGATATCGTCGCGCCGACTGTCGAGGGACCGACGGCGGCGATGCGCGCCTGCCTGGCGGACGCCGGGCTCAATCCCGAGGACGTCGACTATCTCAACGCCCACGGCACCGGCACCAAGGCCAACGACCAGATCGAGACGGCGGCAATCAAGCGCGTCTTCGGCGACCATGCCTATAAGCTGTCGGTGTCGTCGACCAAGTCGATGCATGCCCATTGCCTCGGCGCCTCGGGCGGCCTGGAAATGATCGCCTGCGTGATGGCGATCCGCGAAGGCATCGTGCCGCCGACGGCCAATTTCCGGCAGGCCGACCCCGACTGCGATCTCGACATCACGCCGAATGTGGCGCGCGAGCGCAAGGTGCGCGCGGCGATCAGCAACGGTTTTGCCTTCGGCGGCACCAATGCCGTGGTGGCGTTCAAGGCGGTCTGACGGCAAGCGACTGGCCTGAGCGACTGGCCCTGAATGACTGCGAAGACGGTGTGTGCACCTTCGACCGGTTGATCGGCAAAGAAGCCGAGGATAATCCTTCGCAACTCGCCAGACGGCGCGATACCGCGCCAAATTCCCGACCGGAGCTTTCGATGACCGACCTGTCCGCCTTTCCGATCACCAAGCGCTGGCCGGCCAGCCACCCCGACCGCCTGCAGCTCTATTCCGCGACGACGCCGAATGGGGTGAAAGTCTCGATCGCGCTGGAAGAACTCGGCCTCCCCTACGAGGCGCATCTGGTGGATATCGGCAAGGACCAGAGCTGGACGCCGGAATTCCTGTCGCTGAACCCGAACGGCAAGATACCCGCGATCATCGACCCCGACGGGCCGGGCGGCAGGCCATTCGGCCTGTTCGAATCCGGCGCCATCCTGCTCTACCTCACCGACAAGACCGGCAAGCTGATCCCTGCCGATCCGGCGCGGCGCTACGAGACCATCCAATGGGTGTTCTTCCAGATGGCGGCGATCGGACCGATTTTCGGACAGGTCGGGTTTTTCAACAAATTCGCCGGGCGCGAGATCGCCGACAAGCGGCCGCTGGATCGCTACCGCAATGAATCGCGGCGGCTGATCGGGGTGCTGGAGACGCGGCTGAAGGGTCGAACCTGGATCATGGACGACGACTATACGATCGCCGACATTTCGATGCTGGGCTGGGTGCGCAATCTGATCGGCTTCTACGAGGCGCGCGAACTCGTCGGCTTCGACGACTTCCCCACCGTCGCGGCATGGCTGGAGCGCGGGCTGGCGCGGCCCGCGGTGCAGCGCGGCCTGACCATTCCCGCCAGGAATTGACCTCGGCCGGCCGAAGCAACCAGGTCTATTTCGCCTTGGCCTTGCTTTTCGAGCCGCCCTTGCCGATGACGGACGCAGCGAGCGACGCGGCGCCCCTGGCTGTCGCCGCCACCGCACCAGCGGCGACATTGGCGGTCGCCTTGACCGTGCGCATGGCGCCGCCGGCCACCGAGCCGCTGCTTGCCGGCTTCTTGGGTTTGGCGGTGTTCGCCGCCACCTTCGCCGTCGCGACCGGTTCTACCTTCTTTGGCGCCGCTTTGCCGAAAGCCGGTTTTGCGTCCTTGGACCGCTCGGCGATCGCCGGGCCCGCGCCTGCCTTGGCCTGAGTGGCCTTTGCCTGCCTGGCCTTGGGCTGAGCGCTCTTGCTCTTGACGGGTGTTTTTGCCTTGGTTGCCATCTGACGGTTCCCTCACGGCGGCACGATTGCCGATGAGAGATAACGACCTGAAAGTCTTAAGGTTCCCGTTCCGAAGTCCAGCGAACTATGCGGGATCGCCAACAACCAGGTCGGCGGACCTGCGATGGCCGAGCACGCGATCGATGTTGGGCATGTCGTTGGAAGCGATCCAGGCGCGGGCGTCTTCGTCGGAGCGGCCATGCACGTGCCAGCGCACCAGAAGGCGGCGCTCGAGTTCGGCCCGCGGCACATCGACAAAGATGGTGAAGTCGAACAGCGGCGCCAGCCGCGACCACGGCTCCTCGTCGAGCAGGAGGTAATTGCCTTCGACCAGGATGAACTTGGTCTCGGCGGCAACGATGGAGGCGGCGGCGCGCGACAATTCCATGCTGCGGTCGAACACCGGAATGGCGATGTCTGGCTCGCCCGAACGGATGCGCTTCAACAGCGTCTCGAAGCCGGCGAAGTCGAAAGTCTCCGGCGCGCCCTTTCTTGGCCGCAGGCCGCGCTGGTCGAGCACGATGTCGTCATAGTGGAAGCCGTCCATCGGCACGACTTCAGCCGCGCCCTCCGGCAGCAGATCATGCAGCCCGGCCGAGAGCGTCGACTTGCCGGCGCCGGGCGGGCCGGCAATGGCGACGATGAAGCGTTTCGCCTTGCCGGCGCGCTTGAAGATGGTGGCGGCGAGATGGGCGATTTCGGACATTGGGCGCTTCCAGTTATGCTTTGCATCTTGTCGGCAGTTTGAGGAAATTTCAAACCGCGATTTGGGCAATCTCACGACATCCGCCACGTCAGCGCCGCCCCTCGTCGCCCTGCCGGTGTCCAGCCGATAGATGGGTAACACTTCTCCCCCTATGCGTCCGCCGCAGCGCCAAGCAGATTGGTTGGCGCGGCGATGCGGCGGACAAGCTCCATGTGCCGTGTGTCGAGGATGCCGGCAGGCAGGTGAGGGGCAGGGCCAGCGTTCGAAAATCAGCCGGGCTGGCCGATCCGCAGGAAATCGCTGTCGAACCTGACATCGCGGGTCGAACCATCGGCTCCGGTGAGACGCATGTGACCTGAGGCTGTCCCGATAGCGCGCGGCGGCTCGCCGTTTGCCTGCGGCAGCGCGCCGATGACATGGCGGAAGGAGACTTCGCCGCCGAGGGTAAAAGCGGTCGCGACCCCTTCGCGCTTCAGCCAATTGTCGTCGATCGATGCGGCATGGCCGATGGCGGCGCGGCCGTCCTCGATGCCGAGCACGCCGCGATGGCGGCTGCTCCACGGCGCGTAGTCGCGGCCGCCATTGCTGAACCACAGCATGGTGACCGGAAGCTCCGCCGGGTTCTTCAGCACCAGCACCAGATCCTGTTCGGCCCGGCGCGCCAGCGCCGTCCAGCCCGGACCGTCATGATCGGCTTCGACCAGGGTGATGAAATCCTCGCGCTCATCCTCCATGCGGTAGTCGGTGAGATCGAGCGTGCCGCCGCCAGTGGCTGGAAAGCGCGTCAGATCGGTCGAGCGGGCGGGATAGGAAAGCTTGAAGCGGCCGCGGGCCGGATCGGGCTCCAGCGGTGCGTCCAGTGTCCCGGCAAAGCGCTTCGGCGAAAAGGCCAGCCGGCCGCCATCGCGCATCGCCGCCATCGGATGGTGGGCGGCGGAGACAGCGCCGGAACCGCCGGAAAAGACATGCTCCTGATAGAGGAAGGGATGACTGTTGCGGAGCGTGAAGATCTTGTCGACCGTCGCGCCCATCACCGTGCGGCGCAACCGGAAGACGGCCCGCCAGCCGTCGGATGTCGCTTCGCTGGCGGTGACATCCCAGGGGCTGTTGGCCGGCCAGCCATGCAGCGGTGCGGCCTCGATGTCGCTGGCCGAAAACGGTGCGCAGAGGAAATCGCCAGACAGCCGCACCGTGCCTTCAGGCAGGTCCGGCGGCAGCGTCTCGCCGGCATCGATCCAGGGCGCGCGGTGCAGCGGCTTCAGCTGGCGGCCATCGCTGTCGACCGTCATGTCGGCGATATGGCCGACAGTGAGATCGAGCGTGACCGAAATGCCCTTTGCCTTGATCGTGACCGTATCCATCCGCGCACCTGCTGATTCTGATGGCAGCGAACAAACCCGCTCCGTGACGGATGCGCAAGCACAGCGACCGGCATTTTGCATCAGGGCGATTTTTACCCTCCCCCTTGTGGGGAGGGTCGGCGAGCGCTCGACGCGAAGCGGAGATTGTTCGACGGGGCGGGGGTAGCGCCCTACAAGGACCCCCACCCCGATCCGCTACGCGGATCGACCCTCCCCACATGGGGGAGGGTGGGCGCCTACTGCCGCTTATACTCGCGCACCGGCGACTTGGTGCCGTCGGTGTAGGTGACCTGCACCGCCATCGATGTCACGTTGTCGGCGACCTTGAAGTAAGGCTGGTAGTCATAAGGAATGGCGTAGGGGTCCTTCTTGTCGCAAGGCGGCAGCTTGATCTCCTTGTCGAGCGCCGTGCCGTTCAGGCTGTAGCGCACCTCCTTGATGCCGCAGCGGAATGACAGCATCTGGGAGAAATAGACCAGGCCATGATTGCCGCTGGCGTCGAAGGCGATCCACGACGTCCAGAACTGGTCGAGGATCTGTTTGTTGCCCTGTTGCAGCGCTGCGTCCGGATCGAAACTTATGTTGAACGGCCCGGTCTCGCGGCCCCTGAGATCGAGATACTTGACCCCGATGGTGGTGGCCGTGGTGCTGTCGGGCAATTCGAAGCTCGGATTGGGCATCGGCTTGCCGGTGCGCTGGTCGTTCATCGCCATCAATCCGGTGTCGGTGAACGGACCTGACACACCCATGCGCCAGGAAATGCCGGTCGCAGCCTCGGGCAGCGAGATGGAGATCGTCCAGCCGGCATTGGAGCGCATCGGCGTCAGCGTCGGGGCAAAGCGCTGCGGGTCGAGCACGTCGCCAAGCGCCGTCAGGCGGGTACGGCTGCGATCGAGCCAGTCGGCGAGCTGCGTCTGGTCGACGAAATATTTGAGCAGCCCGCCTTCCTTTTCATAGGAGACGAACTTGGTCAGCGCCTCGGCCTCGCTGCGCTTGTCGGACAGCGACTGGACGCCGAGGCGATCCTCGGAAAACTCCTGCGCGAGCAGGTAATAGGCCGGTGCGAAATCCGGATTGGCCGCGATGAAGGCGTTGAGCTTGTCGAGACGTTGGGCATCATCGAACTGCAGGATATGGACCAGCTTGATCGACAGCGCCTTGGCCTTGTCGGCCAGGGCGCCGAACACTTCGCGGGCGCCGGCCTTGCCGTCCTGCACGCGCAGCAGGGTGGCGAAGCGTGTGTAGGGATCGACGGCGTCGACGTCGAAACCGGCGAAAGCGAGATAGGAGCGCCGCGCATTCAGCATGTCGCCGGAAAGCTCGTAGACGCGGGCATTGTGATAGAATTCGTCCGGCCGCTTCGGCTCGGCGATCGTCCCGCCCTGCGCGGCCAATGCGGCAAAGCCCTTGGCGATGGTGTCGATCGAGGCGGCGATCTGCTCGGTGGTCGCCTGAAGCTTATCCGCCTGCTCGGCCTGTTTCTGCTGGCCGGCAGCGAGCGTTTCGGTCGTCTGCTTGACCGCCTCTACCGACTTTTGCGTCTGCGCGCCCTGCTCAGCCTGCTGCTGCTGGGTCGACGCAATTTCCTCGGTCTTCTTCGCCACCGCGTCGGTCGATTGCTTGACCTGGTCGACCGCCAGCTTCGTCTCGGTTACCGTTTGCTCGATCCTGGCCACCCTGGCCGAGACGATGCCCATCTGCTGCTGCAACTGGGCGATGGCCGGCACCAGGCCGGCGATCACACCGTTCTGCGAATTGGTCTGCTGCTGCAGGCCATAGACGCCGCCGGCGACGGCGGCAGCGCTGGTGGCAAAGATCAGCGCCGGCAGCGCTTTGGCGGCCAGCACCAGCCGCAGAACGATGGCAATGGCGATGATGGCGGCGGCAACCGAAGCGACCAGCGCGATATAGGCGGCGAACGGCGCCAGCGGATTGAGGATGTCGGAAGCCGCGCCGCCGATGAAAGCGACGCTGCCGGCCCATTTGCCGGTGCGGCTGAGCGAAGCCCTGATAAGAGATGGCGCAGCCGCGCCGATGTCACCGGTCATTGTCAAATCCCCCAAGCAATTGCCGCCTCTATAGCAGCACCGCGACCCCGCAGGCAAAACAGGACAGGAAGCAGGCGATTTCGGGCGGGTGGGCGGATGTCGAGGTTGCCGTTTCAGCGCCGATGATTGGCGAAGCCGAAGCGACATCTGATCTCCCCCCTTGCGGGGGAGATTGGCAGCGTCATCGGCAGCTCCGCCGTTAACCAAATGGACGAACACAATGGGTTAGGCTAGGTTCCGGCCCTCTCAGCAACGCCGGACTTGCCTTGCCAAACTTCCATTTCCGCTCCCTCGTCCAAAAATTTCTCGCAGCCCTCCTGCTGCTCGTCTTCGTGGCCGGCTGCAGCACCACCGCACCGCCCGACAGCGTCCTGGCGGTGCCGGCGCCGCAGGAGAAATATGCCGCCATCGTAATCGATGCCGGCAGTGGCAAGACGCTGTTCGAAGTCAGTTCGAGGGCGCAACGCTATCCGGCGTCGCTGACCAAGATGATGACGCTGTACCTGCTGTTCGAGGCGCTGGAGTCCGGCCGCGTCTCGAAGGAAACGCAGATCCCGGTCTCCGACAATGCCGCCCGGCAGCCGCCGACCAAATTGCGCTTCAAGCGCGGCGAGGGCATCGATGTCGATTCGGCGATCCGGGCGATCGTGGTCAAGTCGGCCAATGACGTGGCGGTGGCGGTGGGCGAATATCTCGGCGGCTCGGAGGACCAGTTCGCCGCCATGATGACGTCCAAGGCGCGCCAGATCGGCATGAGCAGCACCGTCTTCCGCAATGCCTCCGGCCTGCCCGACGATGGCCAGCACACATCGGCGCGCGACATGGCGACGCTCGGCATGGCGCTGCGCGCCCGCTTCCCGCAGCAGTTCCACTATTTCTCCGAAAGCGACTTCATGTTCCGCGGCCGGCTGGTGCGCGGCCACAACGACATGCTCGGCCGGGTGCGCGGCGTCGACGGCATCAAGACCGGCTATATCAGGGCATCCGGTTACAATATCGTCACGTCCTACAATGCCGACGGCCGGCATCTGATCGTGGTGGTGATGGGCGCCGACAGCGCTAGGCAGCGCAACGACCATGTCGAAGCGCTGATCCAGCGCAGTCTTTCGCCGATGCTGGCCGATACCAAGACGCGGCTGATGTTTGCGGGAGACCAGCCGGCAGCGTCGCCGCTTCCCGGCCTGCCGCCGCCTGCATCGTCGCTTCCTGGGCTAGCGCCACCCGGCTTGCCAACTCAATAAACAGCTACCGCACCACCAGCACAGGCGTTTCCGTCAGCGACAGCACTTCGGCCGTCTGGCTGCCTAGCAGCAGGCGGCCGAGACCCCGGCGGCCATGCGAGGCCATGACGATCAGGTCACAGGCCTCGGCGCGGGCGACGTCGAGGATGCCCTCGGCGGGCGTCTTGTTTTCGACGTGCAAGATCTTTGCCGGCACGCCGAGTTCGTCGGCCGAGGCCTTGCACCGGTCCAGCACGTCGGCGGCATAGCGGCGGGCATTTTCCTCATAATTGACCAGTTCGTCGCCGACCGCGACTCCGGCGACAGCTCCGCCCCAGGCGAGGATTGGGAACGGCTCGGAGACATTGACGAAGGTGACGGTGGCCGCAAGGCTGTTGGCCAGCGTCAGCCCGTGGGCAACGCCCTTGCCGGCGAGTTCCGAACCATCGGTGGCGATCAGAATATGTTTGTACATGGCGGCGACCCCTGTTGTGGGGCCATTGCCCCTGGTGGCTTGGCGAGGCGCATCATGGCGCAGCTCTCCCATGGATATAAGCGCGCCGGCAGGTTGGCCACAGGGCGAGGATGAGGCCAGCAGCCGATGACCATGGCGCCAAGGCGATGGGCGCGCTCGCGATCTCTCGTGGAGGGGCAGGCAATCGCGTCCCCCCACTCCGTCCCGGCTTCGCCGAGCCACCCTCTACCCCCCAAGATGCAGGGCAATCGCATATGGTTCTTCCGAAGAGGACCCCCACCCTAGCCCTTTCATAAAGGGGAGGGAACGCTGCCGCATGCCATCCTTTTTGGCAGCGAACCTAGACGGTTTGCGGAGATCAGCGCCTACCAAGTCTCCCTCCCCTTGTGGGAGGGATTAAGGGTGGGGGTACTCGTAGAGCGCAAACCGAGACGGAGTGGAGGCTGGCGTCGCCGTTGCAGGCTTGGCGCCTGCATCACAAGCGCTTGCACAAGCCCGCAATCGTCACCGAGGCGGTGGCTATGCCGCCTCGCCTTGGCGTATCGTGGGCGCGACAGCAGGAGCCGGCATCATGAGCCCAAAACCATCCGAACAGGCCGCCAATGAAAACGACAGCGGCGGCGAGTATTTCGAGGCGCCGCCCATCGGCGATCATGACGCCGAGCTGGTTGCCGACGAGGCGCTGGAAGCGCCCGATGTGCCGGACTCCGAACCGCATGGCCGCCTGAAGCCCAAGCGAAAGCCGTCGGCGATATCGGGCCGCAAATTCCGCAAGCGTGACCTGGTGCGCATCGACGACCTGCGGCCAAGCCTGGCCGACCGCATCCGCTCCGATCATCCGGACCTGCCGCGCGGAGCCCGCATCAGCCGCGAGGAGCTCGGCCGCTACCGCATGCGCTACATGGAGGAGCTGCTGCAGCAGGAGCATGGCGAATTCTCCGAGCTCGACCGCCAGGTGGTCGAATCGATCGCCAGGCAGGACACGATTTCGGAAAACTCGGAAGAGGAGTTCGAGGAGCACCGCTCGTTCGCCGACCGCGTCTCCGACAACATGGCGGCTTTCGGCGGCAGCTGGTGGTTCCTGATCTCGTTCGGCAGCGTGCTTGCGGTGTGGATCGGCATCAATTTGATCGCGGGCGTGAGCAGCGCCTTCGACCCCTACCCCTTCATCCTGCTCAACCTGCTGCTCTCCTGTATCGCCGCCATCCAGGCGCCGATCATCATGATGAGCCAGAGACGGACGGAGGCCAAGGACCGCCTGCGCTCGTTCAACGACTACCGGGTGAACCTGAAAGCCGAGCTGGAAGTGCGCCATTTGCACGAAAAGCTCGACTATCTGATCTCGCGCCAATGGACGCGGCTGGCCGAAATGCAGCAGATGCAGCTGGACGCGATGCATGAACTGACCGGCGCGAAGAAGGCGAAGCGGGCGCCGCGCAGGGTGCGCAGGCGGGTGGCGAAGGTGGAGGTGGCGGGGTGAGTCCCGGGCTGAGGCTGCAGGGCGGACGCGAACTTGCCAGGCCGCGCAAGGCGGCTTCGAAAATATCGCCACGCCAATTGCCCGTTGAAGCCCGCGCCGGCTTCCGCTAAGAAGCCGTGGCTGGCCGGCCTATCGGCTGGTTCGTTTTCAGGTTCCCTGAAGGCACCCGTAGCTCAGCTGGATAGAGCGCTGCCCTCCGAAGGCAGAGGTCACAGGTTCGAATCCTGTCGGGTGCGCCAATCTACCCAGGTCAATTCCGGACACATAGGTTACGGTTTATATCGGAGACATGGGTAACACTTTTGGCCCGAAGGGGTTTTGGAGTGGTTCGAGCCTGCATGTCTCATCATCGAAGTAGCCCAAATCATAATCCATGAAGGAAGCCAGCCAGATATGGTCCTCGACCTGTTTGATGCCGACGGTCTGGCCGGCAAAGACGAGGCTGAGGTTGATCTTCTTGCGATTGTATCGAGATCCGGCAGGCCGGCATAGATGCGCGGTGACGGCGTGTAGCGCTCGGCTGGACAGGCCATGTCGAGCGCCTGATGTGGGCGTTCTGAGTTGAACTCATTGATGAAGTCATCGAACCTGGCCTGCTGCTGCAGGAAATTGGCGCCAGCCGGTTTGGTGGTTTCCTTCTTGAGAGTCAGGTGCATGCGCTCATGGCGCCCGTTCTGCTGCGGACAGCCCGGCTGGATGCGCTCGATGTCGATGCCCAGGCGCAGCCACCAGACCGACAGTTTGCTGAGATTGAACAGCGCGTTTGGGCTGGCAAAGGGAACGCCATTGTCGGTCCTGATGGCGCTGGGCAGGCCGAACTCTTTGAAAACGCTCTCGAACACCGTGAAGGCATAGGCTTCCTTGGTAGTCGACAACGCCTCGCAGGCGATGAGATAGCGGCTGGCGAAGTCGGTGATCGTCAGCGGATAGCAATAGCGCCGATCGGCGAGCATGAACTCGCCTTTGTAGTCGGCACACCACAGATCGTTGGGCCGATAGCCGTTTGAAAGTGGTGTTCCCATCGCCCTGTTGCGCCTTCGCTTGCGGCGCTCGACCAGGCCATGGCGGTCGAGAACCGCATGCACCGTCGAGATCGCAGGCCGGTGAACGTCAGGATACAGCCGGGCCAACCGTTCGCGTATCTTTGGCGCACCCCAGGTCGGCTTGTCTTGCTTGAGGCGCACAATCAGCTTCTCGATTTGAAACGGAAGCTGATTGGCGTGGCGGTAGGGTCGGCGTGATCGATCCGTCAGCCCCTCAAGGCCACTGTCATTGTAGCGTGTGAGGATCTTGTAGCCGGTCTTGCGCGAGATATCGAACTCACGGCAAAGCACCGCCATCTTCTCGCCGTCCAGCAGCCGGGCAATGAACTTCAGCCGCTCTTCCATGACGTTACACTCCTTCCAAGGCACCTTGCTCTCCTTGCAAAGGGCCGAAAGTGTAACCCATGTCTCCGGAATGAACTGTCACCCATCTCTCGGGAAGGGCAGATGTATTACATTAGCTTAGATAACCCAAAAGCGCGTCGCGCTGAAACGGATTCATGCGACGCGCTTTAAAGTCTTTGTTTAATGCATGTCGTTGTCCCACAACCGCGGCACTTCTGGGCGACATGCATGAGTGCCCGGGTCTAGGCACGGGCGATCAGTCGATATTCGGTGTTATTGGGCGCGTCGATTACCACTTCCGCCCGTTCAGTCAGACGCTATGCTGCTGACCGTGACACCAAGGCGCGCGTTCCCGTTCGTGATGAAGCAAAGTCAACACCGCTTGCATGAGCGGATGACCATTCGCGGCCACCTCGAACCCGCGTCCTTCGTGCCTTGGATCATGCGCCATGCGGCCAAGCTCGGTCTCGCGCACCACATCGCTCATGCAAGCACCGATCGCATCGAACTCGATATTGCCGGTGCGCCGGAACTGATCGACATGATGGAGATGGGATGTTCGCTTGGGCCCATTGAGGTCTGGGTAGAGACGATCGACCGCGCGCCTGTCGAGCAAAAAAACATATAGCTTTGCGTGTGGTTACCGTCCGTTTGCACTTAATTTAACCAATATTGCAATTGCGAAATAATTATGCATACGTCAGCCGCATCGAGCGGTTCGCCAACTCCTTGCGCCGGCATCTCTCTGGTCGGGAAACAGTAGTATCAGTACGGAAAGTAAGGTCATGCTGTCCGACAAGACGGACACCTGGGTGCCGGTCGCCCTTACCCAGGATCTGCCAACAGGACAGGTAATGCCGGCGCGGACGCCCGCCGGTCCCATTGCCCTCTGGCGAAGCCAATCGGGGCGCTTGGCGGCATCGGCGGATCGCTGTCCGCATCGCGGCATGCGCCTCTCCCATGGCTTCGTGCGCGGCGAGGCGCTCTCCTGCATCTATCACGGCTGGACCTATTCGCAGGCCGGTCAGTGCCTGCGCATTCCTGCCCATCCCAGCCTCACGCCGCCGGAGACGATTCGAGTTGCGACCCGGTTGGTCGAAGAGGCAGGCGGGATCATCTGGGTCGCGGATGGAGAGCCTGACGGCAAGCCACCCCTTTTTGAGGGTTACGTCCCGCTCCGTTCATTGACGGCCCGCGCCGGAAGTTCGGCGCTCTTTGTCGCTGCCGGTACGAAGGCCACCGTTGAAGGATGCGTCTGGCAGGCACCCGGCGCGCCGGCAATCCGCCTGCTGCCTATCCCGCAGGAAGCCGGCGAGACGCTGATCCACGTCCTTGTTCCAGCCGATTGCGATGCGTCCGAGCGCATCGCGGCCTCGCGAGCCGCCGAGAGCCTTCGGCGCATGGCCGAAGGGATCGAGGCGAAAGGGACTGTGCCATGATCGACGATGCGATGCGCCACGAATGGTATCCAGTCGGGCTTTTCAGCCGGCTCGACCGCTATGGGCGCGAGACCACCCTGATGGACGAGCCGATCAAGGTTGCGCTCGACGCCAATGGCGCGGCGAAAGTGACAGGCGAAAACGGGCGCGTGCTGCCGGTTTCGGTGCGCTATGGCCATATCTGGTCGTCGCTCGGCGAACCGAAGAAACCGGTCTTTCCGATTCCCGAGGCAGACCAGCCCGGGCGCCGCTTCGTCGATGTCGGCGTGGTGCGGGTGCGCTGCTCGCCGCTCCGCGCCGTCGAGAACTTCCTCGACATCGCACACTTCCCCTTCGTCCATACCGACATCCTCGGCTCGGAGCCGCATACCGAGGTCGAAAACTACAAGGTCGAGATCCGCGAGGAAGAGGACGAGGTCTGGGCGACCCAGGTGAAGTTCTACCAGCCGCAGGCGGCGAAATCCGCGAGTGGAGGTATCACGACGGAATACATGTACCGCGTGCCGGCTCCGACCTGCTCAGTCCTCTACAAGACCTGCCCGCCGCGCCCGGACGAATGGGATGTCATTACGCTATTCGTCCAGCCGCTTGCCGAGGATCTCTGCGACGTCTGGCCATGGATGGCGCTTTTCGATGACGAGACGCCACTGACCGATCTCATCCATTTCCAGCAGACGATTTTCCTGCAGGACCGCTCGATCCTCGAAAACCAGATCCCGCGTCTTCTGCCGCTCGATCCCGGCATGGAAATCCCCACGCGCGCCGACCTGACCTCGGTCGCCTATCGCCGCTGGCTGAAGCGCCACAATTATACCTACGGCGCGCAATTGGTGGCACAATGAAGCTTTACGACTACATCCTCTCCCCAAGTTGCTACAAGGTGCGCCTGATGGCCACGCTGTCAGGTGTGAAGCTCGAAATCCGCCCGGTCGACTTCCATCCCGGCGCCGAGCATCGTGGCCCCGAGCTTATGGCGCTTAATCCGGGAGGCTCCATCCCGATCCTTGAAGACGGCGACCTGATCCTGACCGAGTCTTCCGCCATGCTTGGCTATCTCGCCGCGAAGGCAGCACCGGCCTGGCTCGGCAGCGGCGCCCCCGAGGAGACGGCGCGCATCCAGCAATGGCTTTCCTTCTCGCACAGGCTGACCGCCAACCTCGGCGGCGCGCGCCTGCATGAGATGCTGCTGCGTCCCGGTGACATCGGTGCGCTTCAGGCCAATGGCATAGCGGCACTACGTGAGCTGGAAGCCGGCCTCTTCGAACAAAAAATGCGTGGCGATCGGTTTCTCGCATCCGACCGGCCGACGATTGCCGACATTGCTTGCTTTCCCTACGTCGCGCTCGCGCCCGACGGCGGCGTTTCCCTCGATCCGTATCCCACGATCCGGCTCTGGTCGCGAGCGCTCCGCAGCCTCGACAATTTCATCGAAATGCCCGGTATCCACCGGCTGCACGAGTTGAAGCCCGAACCGCGACCCATGCTGGACGAGGCGTGAGGTGACCGGCTATCTCCTGAAGAATTGCGCAGCGGTCATCACCGACGAGGGCAGGGGTCCGAGCGTCCGGCGCAATGTCGATGTGCTGACGAATGGCCCGCAGATCGAGGCAATCGGGCAAGGCCTGCACAGAAGCGAGTTGCCGGCCGGTACTATCGTGCAGGACGCCGACGGCTGGTTCGTCTATCCCGGCCTCGTCAACACGCACCATCACTTCTTTCAGTGCTTTGTGCGCAACCGTGCCGACCTCGACTGGACGAAGCTGTCGGTCATCGAATGGCTCGACCGGATCTATCCGATCTTCTCCCGGCTCAACGAGGATTGTTTCTACCACGCCTCGATCACGGCGATGGCAGAGTTGATAAAGCACGGTTGCACGACGGCCTTCGACCACCAGTACAATTTTCCACGCCATGCCGGAAAACGGCTCATCGACCGGCAGTTCGAAGCGGCCGACCTTCTCGGCATGCGTTTCCACGCGGGCCGCGGCGGCAACACGCTGCCAAAATCGGAAGGCTCGACCATTCCAGACGAGATGCTGGAGACCACGGACGAATTCATCGCCGACTGCGCACGCCTCATCGACACTTATCACGACACCAGTCCCTTCAGCATGCGTCAGGTCGTGGTCGCTCCCTGCCAGCCGGTCAACTGCTACCGCGAGACCTTCGTGGAATCGGTTTCGCTGGCGCGTGATCGCGGGGTGCGGATGCACACCCATGTCGGCGAGGGCGAAAGCCCGATCATCGAGGCCCGCCATGGCATGCGTACGGTGGACTATCTCGAGGACCTCGGATTTGCCGGCCGAGACACTTTCTATGCCCATTGCTGGGAGCTGACGCATGACGAACTGCGGCTGATGGCGGCGAGCGGCACCGGTGTCTCGCATTGCCCTGAGCCGGTCTATCTGGTGGGCGCGGAGGTGACTGATATTCCCGCCATGTCCGCCTTTGGCCTGCGCGTCGGTCTCGGCTGCGACGGTGCTGCCTCGAACGACAATTCCAACCTCATGCACTGCATCCATTCCGCCTACATGTTGCAATGCCTGGCGGCCTCGACGCGCGCTCATCCCGTGCCTGCGCCGGTCGATTTCCTCGGCTATGCGACAACGGGCGGGGCCGCGCTTCTGGGCCGCAATGACATCGGCCGACTGTCGCCCGGCATGGCCGCCGACCTCTTCGCGATCGACACGCGCCGCATGGATTATGTCGGCACGCGCCACGATCCATTGAGCCTGATCGCCAAGGTCGGCATCGGCATGCCCACCGACATGACCATGATCAACGGCCGCATCGTCTGGGAGAAGGGTGCGTTTACCGGGCTGAACGAGACCCGGCTTGCTGCGGACGCGGAAGCCGCTTTTGCCGCGGTGGAATTCTAACAACTTAAGACAGGGGAACTGACATGCTGAACTATCTGACCCGCAGAACTCTGATGAAGGGCCTTGCCGCGACAGGGCTTGCCGGCGCGCTTGGCAGCCGTCCCGCCTTTGCGGCCGACGAGCCGCTCGGTATCACGCTCGTGCTCCCGTCGCCGGTCGGCGATGTCGGCTGGGGCCATGCGCTCGCCGCCGGGCTCGAGCCGGTCAAGGCCGCGTACGGCGACAAGGTGAAGATCACCGTCATCGAGAACATCGCCGAAGGGCCGGACGCCGACCGGATCATGAACAAGACCGTCGCCGACGGTAACAAGTTCCTGATCGCCGGCTCATTCGGCTACCAGAATGGTGCACTACAGATCGCCCGCCGCGATCCTGGGGTCACCGTGCTGCATGCCTCCGGCTTCCAGACCGCGCCGAATTTCTCGCCCTTCGCGGCGAAGTATTTCCAGGGCACTTACCTGCTCGGCATAGCCGCCGCGGCTCTTTCCAAGACCGGCAAGCTCGGCTCCGTCTCGGCCTTCGCCATTCCGGAGCTGATCACCTCGATCAACGCATTCACGCTCGGCGCACAGACTGTAAATCCCGATATCGAGGTATCGGTCGTCTGGGTGAACTCCTGGTTCGACCCGGCCAAGGAACAGGAAGCCGCCAAGGCGCTGATGGCACAGAACTGCGACGTGATCTTCTCGAACGCGCAGGACACACCCTCCGTGATCTCGGCCTGCGAGGAGGCTGGCGTCTATGCGTTCAACCTCAATTCGTCGATGAAGAAATATGCGCCGAAGAAATATCTCGGCTGCATCGCGACGGACTGGTCGCCCTTCTTCAAGGCTTCCGTGGATGCCCATCTGGCCGGAACCTTCAAGGGCGCCAACACCTTCCTCGGCGTCGCCGAAAAGGTGGTGGAGGTCGTGGACTGGAACTCAGATATCCCAGCCGACACGATGACGAAGATCAAGGAAGTGGCGGCGAAGATCGCCGACGGCAGCTTCTCGCCCTTCACAGGTCCAATCACCAAGGCCGACGGCAGCGAAGCCGCCGCCGCCGGTGCGACGATAGCGGATCCCGAGATCGTCGCGATGGACTGGCACGTCAAGGGTGTCACCACACCACTGCCGAAGTAAGTCATGACCCCGCCCCTTCTGTCGCTCCGCGGCATCTCGAAGAGCTACGGCCAGATCCGGGCCAACCAAGCCATCGATCTGGACGTGGCGCCCCAATCGATCCATGCGATTCTCGGGGAGAATGGGGCGGGCAAATCGACGCTGATGAAGCTCATCTATGGCGTTGAACAGCCGGACGAAGGCACCGTCGTCTGGAACGGAGAGCCTCTGCGCCTTGCCTCGCCGGCTGAGGCACGGCGCAGGGGCATCGGCATGGTTTTTCAGCATTTCTCGCTGTTCGAGACGCTGACTGTCGTCGAGAACATCCAGCTCGTCGTCCCCGGCGGCAAGGCGGAGCTGGCGGGGCGCATCCGCAGCCTCGGCCAGGATTTTGGCCTTGAAGTGGATCCTCTCGCCGATGTGCACGCGCTCTCGGTCGGCGAACGGCAGCGGGTGGAGATCATCCGCTGCCTGATGACGGACCCGAAGCTGCTCATTCTCGACGAGCCGACCTCGGTCTTGCCGCCGCAGGCGGTGAAGAAGCTGTTCGACACGCTCAGGCGCCTTCGCGACCGCGGCGTGTCCATCCTGTTCATCTCCCACAAACTGGAGGAAATTCGCACGATCTGTGACCAGGCGACGGTCTTGCGTGGAGGGCGCGTTATCGGCACCGTCGACCCGCGCGACTATGATGCGCACGACCTCGCCCGGATGATGATCGGCCGCGACATGCCCGAGGTGATGCCCGCGTTGGCCATGCCCGAGGGGGAGAAGCGGCTGGAAATAATCGGCATGGACTACACGCCGGACGACCCCTTTGCCACGCCGCTCTCCGGCATCAGCCTCACGGTACGATCAGGCGAGATCCTTGGCATAGCCGGAATATCGGGCAATGGCCAAGGCGAGCTTGCCGCGCTTATCTCGGGCGAAGCGATGCTGCTGAAGGAACAACGCGACCGGATTTACATGATGGGCCGCGACGTAGGCGCACTCGATGCGGCCGTGCGCAGGAGATTTGGCTTCGCCTTCGTGCCCGAAGACCGGCTGGGACGCGGCGCGGTCCCTGAAATGTCGCTCGTGCTCAACACCGTTCTTACCGCCCATCCTTTCGATCTCGTGAGGCGCGGCCTCATCAACAGCGCCGGAGCGACGGCTTTCACCAGCGAATGCATCCGTCGGTACGACGTCCGCGCCTCCGGCCCGGATGCCGAAGCGGGCTCGCTGTCCGGCGGCAACTTGCAGAAATTCATCGTCGGTCGCGAGATGATGCTGTCGCCAAAACTGCTTTTCGTGGCGCAGCCGACCTGGGGTGTAGACATTGGCGCTGCATCCGCCATCAGAAGGCGGCTCATCGCGTTGCGCAACCTGGGCGTGGCGATCCTCGTAATTTCCGAGGAACTCGAGGAACTTTTCGAACTCTGCGATTTCATCCAGGTGCTCCATCATGGAATGCTGAGTCCGCCTCTGGTCACGCGGGACACGCGCCCCGAAGACATCGGCAGATACATGATCGGAGCACATGCCTCGCCAGAGAAGGTTCCTGCATGAGCGTTTGGGCCGCGCCGTTCCTCCCCGCGCTCGTCCGCCGGGAGCATGCCTCGCTCGTCGCGGCCATGCTGGCCCCGGCTGTCGCGCTTGGCATGGCGATCATCCTCAATCTGGGCCTTTATGTGCTGATAGGCCGAGATCCGGCGGCCGTCCTGTACGCGATGCTTCTCGAGCCGTTCCTCTCCTGGGCATCGTTTGCGGAGGTGCTGCTGAAGGCGGGGCCCCTTCTCCTCATTGCTCAGGGGCTGGCGATCGGTTTCCGCGCAAAAGTGTTCAACATAGGCGCGGAGGGCCAGTTTATCCTGGGCGCTATTTTCGCCTCGGCGATCCCCGTCTGGTTTCCGCAGGCGACCGGGCAGTGGATCTGGCCGCTGATGCTGCTTCTAGGTGCCCTCGGCGGTGCACTTTGGGCATCTATCACCGCCTTCTGGCGCGTCAGGCTCAATGCGAACGAGATCCTGGTCTCCCTGATGCTGAGCCTCGTTGCGGCGCAAGTCCTCAACTACCTGCTGCTCGGCCCATGGAAGGACCCGGCCGGCTTCAATTTCCCACAATCCGTCATGTTTCAGAACGACGCGATGGTGCCGACCCTGATCACCGGTACCCGCGTCAACGTCTCGCTGCTCATCACACTTGCGCTCTCGCTGGTGGCCTGGGTTTTCATGCAGCGAAGCTTCATGGGGTATAAGCTCAAGGTCGGCGGTCTTGCCCCGCGCGCGGCCGGTTACGCCGGCTTCAGCGAAGGGCGTGCGATTTGGCTATCGCTTCTGATCGGTGGCTTGGCGGCGGGACTGGCAGGCGCGGCGGAAGTCGCGGGGCCGCTCGGCCAGCTGCAGCGCTCGATCTCGACCGGCTACGGTTATGCGGCCATCATTGTCGCCTATCTCGGCGGCTTGCATCCAGTCGGCATCATCTTTTCCGCGCTCTTTATGGCTGTCCTCTATATCGGCGGCGACAATGCGATGGTGTCGGCAAACCTGCCGATCGCCGCCGTCCGCGTCTTCCAAGGCAGCTTGCTGCTCGCCTATCTCGGCGCTGTGGCCTTCGTGCGCTACCGCATCGAGTGGCGCCGCCCCCATCACCTGAGCCAGCCATGAACGCCGTCGAGTTCATTATTTCGGGCATGCTCGCAGCGGCAACCCCCTTTCTCCTTGCCGCACTCGGCGAGTTGGTGGTCGAGCGCGCCGGCGTTCTTAACCTCGGCGTAGAGGGCCTGATGGCCCTCGGCGCGGTGCTCGCGTTCATCGTCGTCTACCACGGCGGTGGACACCTGCTGGGGTTCGTTGCCGCCGGCCTCGGTAGCGCCGTCCTGTCCCTCGTCTTTGCAGTGCTGGCACTCGGATTCCGGGCAAACCAGGTCGCGACAGGCCTTGCGATCGGCATTCTCGGCCAGGGCCTTTCGGCGCTGTTCGGCAAAAGCTACGAGAGCTTGACGGTCAAGGGGCTCCCGAAACTTGCCTTTCCCGGCCTCTCGGAAATCCCGGTAGTCGGCAGGCTGTTTGTCCAGGACGTCGTCGTATGGCTTTCCCTTGCCGTGACGTTTGCGATCTGGGCGATGTTTGCCTATACGAGAGTCGGCCTTGTCGTGAGGGCAATCGGCGAGAATCCCAAGGCAGCCCATGCCATCGGCTATCCGGTCATCGCTATCCGTATCGCGGCCATAGCTTTTGGTGGCATGATGGCGGGTTTTGCCGGCGCCTATGCGGCGGCGGTGTACACGCCCCTTTGGGCGGACGGTATGATTGCCGGACGTGGCTGGATCGCGATCGCACTCGTTGTCTTTGGTACGTGGCTCGCTGGCCGCATCTTCCTGGGTGCCTGCCTCTTCGGTGCGGTTTCGCTGATGAGCCTCGCCGCCCAGGCGACCGGTCTGGACTTGCCATCGCAACTGCTTTCCAGCCTTCCCTATCTCGTTACGATCGTCGTGCTCGGTGTCATCTCGGCGGACCGCCGCTTGCTCAGGCTGAACGGTGTCGCCTCGCTTGGCGAACCCTTCGAACGTTAGCCGGGATGAAAGTGGATTTGCGAAACTCGGCGTAAGTTGAAGAGATTCGAAACGCCAGCGGACGATCGGCATCCGATCCAAAGGGCAGAAACGCCAAACGGGGCGAAGGTATGCCCGCAAGGGTAGCGCTGACGCCGTCGACTGCGAGCAGCGGAACGATGTGACGCACAACGCGCCCGACATCGGTGGAGATCGTCGCGGGTTTCTTGGGTCGTCCCCTTTTCTGCAGTACGAGCCCCATTCTCGAGGGTCCATTCTCCACCGCAGCCTAGCGAAGCGGCGTCGCAAGATGGCCTGAGGCATGCGCCCGGTAAATTCCCGCATGCGAGCACTCGTCCTGCCTGTCTAAGGTTCCGAGTCTAACCGCAAATCCTCGATTTTTTCCGCCAATTCCAAAATATATATTCCGGTCGCCGCAAGAAGCCATAACAACGATTCCCAATACTACCTATTCTTGCAGAAACTAAAAACGCTACACTCGCGTAATCATATTGGTAACGGATGCTGTTCAACCTGCGTCCAGGCAACCAACACGGGGAGCGTCATTATGGATTTCTTTAAAAGTTTAACAAAGGCCTTGGCCGGTGGCGCTGTTGCCGTGGCTTTGTGCTTTCCGGCTGGCGCGGGCGGGCTCAGTGTGGGCATCGGCGGCAGCGGTGGGGTGGGCGTCTCGGTCGGCGGCAGTGGCGGCGGGCTTGGCGTCGGCGTCTCGGTCGGCGGCAGCAAGGGCGCCAATGTCGGCGCAACGGTCGGCGGCACCAGCGGCACCACCGCCAGTGTCGGCGCTACGGTTGGCGGCACCAGCGGCGTTGCGGCCGGCGTCGGCGCATCGGTGGGCACGGGCGTCGGGGTCGGGGTCGGCGCAACCGTCGGCAGCGGTGTCGGGGTCGGCGCCGGTGTCGGGGTGGGCAATGGGGTGACGGCCGGGGTCGGGGTCGGCATTGGCGCACCGACCGCGCCCACCAGCCCTCGGGATCCCAACACGCCGGCGGTGCCGACGCGACCGGCGGTGGTTGCCATCAGCGCCATGTCGGCCGGCCAGATCGCCAAGATGAAGAAACGCTGCGCCAGCGTGCTCAGCGGCAAGGGCACCTACGACCGGGACCTGAAGGAGCTCTGCCGGATATTGGCGCGGCGCTGAGTACCGCAACATCGCATGTGCCGTGGGGCATCAGTCTCTCAGCCAGCCCCAATGCCGCAAGGTGGCGGGCATTCTTAGGGAGAGAGCTTTGCCGAGCGGTTCAGCGTTTTCGCGGAAAGGCGGAACCGGTCAGGCTGTGCGCTTTCATCGGCGGCATTCTGCATGGCTTGGTCACCGAGCCGAAGGAAGCGCGCCGCCCGGTTGCGGCCTTAATCTGACCTCTGCCGTCCGTCCGGTCACCCGTTTGGGCCGGCTCCAAGATTCGCCTCTGGCCTTTTGTATCACCCGCTCTAGCTGCTTTGTGTTAGGCTCGTCATGTTAGCCTTGTCTTGCTGATGGAGGTTTTGATGGATCGGCGATCATTCTTGACAGCATTGTTTGGCGTTGCGGGGGCCGCGGCGCTTGCTACCGCGGTTCGGCCTCTCGAGGCCGTGGCCGGGGTTCCCAATGTCGGTAACGGCATTCTCGATGAACTCGACAAGCAGGATGCCAATTCGTTTGATGACGACGAAGGCGCTGGCGATGTCGAGCAGATCTCGCATCGGCGATGGCACCATCGTCGCCACCACAGGCGGCATGTCTGGAGACGGCACTGCCGCACGTTCTGGCGGCATGGCCGGCTGCGCCGGCGCTGCTATCGCAGGCGCTCCTTTGTCGTCTTGCGGTTCTAACCGCGGCACGTTCCCGGATAGTCCCTGCCCTGAGGCGCAACCACCAAACAGACCCATCCCGATTTGCATCGGGATGGGCTGGTTCAACTTTATCCAGCCACAGCTGCCACCGACTCCCGCTGCACCAGCGGGCATTCCAGCTTGGTGATGGGATAGCGGCCGCGGCCGGCAGGCGGCACTTCGAGCTGTTCGATCGCCCATTGGCCCATCGCCATGTGCGGCAGGATCGATGTCGTCAGCGGCGGGAACAGATGGCGGGCGATCTCCTCGTCGTCATAGCCGACGACGGAGATGTCCTGCGGGATGTGCAGGCCCGCCTCCTTCAGCGCTTCGTAGCAGCCGATGGCCGTGCGGTCGTTCTGGCAGAAGATGGCGGTCGGGCGCTCTTTCAGCTCCAAAAGCTCCACGGTCGCGGCATAGCCGGCGCTCGCCGACCAGTCGCCCTCGACCACCAGTTCGGGATCGAACGGGATGTCGGCGGTGGCGAGCGCCCTGCGGTAGCCTTTCAGCCGGTCCTGCGCGGCCTGCATCCACGGCTCGCCGGTGATGGTGGCGATGCGGCGGTGGCCGTGGCCGATCAGATGCCGGGTCGAGTTCTGGCCGCCGGCGATCTCGGACGGCACCACGGCCGGGAAGGCATAATCGGCCGTGTAGCAGTTGAGCAGGATGACCGGGATGTCGAGGCCGTAGAGGAAGTCCGGCGCCGTGATCTCGCGGGTGAAGATGGTCATGTAGATCAGCGCCGAGATGCCGCGCCTGGTGAGCGCCGCAACGGCGCGCGGCTCCATGACGGCGTCGCCCATGGTCTGCGCCACGAGCAACACATTGCCGGCGTTCCACGACGCCTGGCGCGCGCCCTCGATGGCGACAACGGCTTCCGGGCTTGTCGCCAGCTGGTCGACAGCGAAACCGATGACACCGTCAAGTCCATCGAAGGCGGGAACAGGTTTGCGCAGCGCCGAGAAGGCGGGTGCTGCGTAGCCGAGCGAGCGCGCGGCGTCGATCACCCGCTCGCGCGTCTGCTGCGACAGCCGGATGCCGGGCGAATCGTTGAGCACGAAAGAGACGGTCGCCTGCGAGCAACCGGCTGCCCTGGCAATGTCGGTCATGGTGACGCGGCCGCCCTTGGCAGCTCTCGCCGGCGCCTTGCGCCGCTTCGCCGTGTCGTCCGGATCCCTCGTCTCGCTCATGGCATTGCGTCCCAATCCCCAGCCTGTCTAGTCGCAAGCCTGCCACACCGACAAGATGGTGTCGCGCCGTCGACCAATGGAAATAGTCGAAGGCGATTATCTTTATTAGCAGTTTTGAAGTTCCCCGCCATGCCGCTGCGGGCTGCGTGAAATTCAAGGACTGCAAGGCATCTGCTTGCGCGAAGCCGTGCTGCACCTGTTCGGGCAAACTAGACCTAGGGCCCCCGCCGAGTGTCCGCGCGAGACCTCTGCTAATAGTGTTTACTAATACAAAACGACGCTGTAACGTCAATCCGCCGTGTCCGGTCAGGTGGGACCCGTGCGAGAAGTGCACGTGAATGGCCCGATGGCGAGCGGGGTTTGCCTCCGCAAGCTTGGTCTCGGACATGTGATATGTCAGACAAATCAGACTATTTACGAGCACGGGATGAGTCTCTAAAGTCCGTGATCGCGACCGACGACGCCATTCTTCAGCGCCGGGAACCCCTGAGGAGGAGGGCGTCCAAATCGCGAGCGGCAAGTCAGTGAATTCAGATCGGTCAGTCCGACGACTGAGCCAAAACGGGAGGTTGAACATGAAATCCTTGATACGACATGCATCCGTGGCCACCGCAGCCCTGCTGCTTGGCCTGACCGCGACAGCCATTGCGCGCGCCGACGACAAGCCGACGCTTGCCTTCGTCGTCAACGGCGCTTCCGATTTCTGGAAGGCCGCCGAAGCCGGCGTCAAGAAGGCGCAGGCCGAATTGCCCGACTACAATCTCGAACTCAAGTATCCCGAGCAGTCCTCGGTCGCCATCCAGCAGCGGCTGATGGACGATCTGGTGACCGCCGGCGTCAAGGGCATCATGGTCTCGGCCGTCGACCCCAAGACCTCGACCGACGGCCTGAACAAGATCGCGTCGGAAACGGCGCTGTTCACCACCGACTCCGATGCCCCGCAGACCAAGCGCGTCGCCTATATCGGCTCGTCCAATGTCGACGCCGGCAAGCAGGCGGCCGAGATCGCCAAGAAAGCGATGCCGGACGGCGGCAAGTGCCTCGGCTTCGTCGGCCTGCTCGGCGCCGACAATGCCAAGGAACGCATCCAGGGCATGAAGGACGGCCTCGCCGGCAGCAAGATCGAACTGGTGGACGTGCGCGGCGACGACATCGACCAGGCGCGCGCCAAGAAGAATGTCGAGGACGCGCTGGTCGCCAGCCCCGACATCACCTGCATGGTCGGCTTCTATTCCTACAACACGCCGCGCATCTATGAAGCGCTGCGCGACGCCGGCAAGCTCGGCTCGATCACCGTCGTCGGCTTCGATGACGATCCGATCACGCTGGGCGGCGTCAAGGAAGGCACCGTGGCGGCCACCGTCGTGCAGCAGCCCTTCGAATGGGCCTATCAGGGCATGAAGCTGATGGCCGCCTATCTCAAGGGCGACAAATCAGGCATTCCGGAAGGCGGCCTGATCATCATCCCGACCAAGATCATCGGTAAGGACGATGTCGACACCTATGCCGCCAATCTGAAGGCGATGTCCGGAAACTGAGACCACGAGCAGTTGCGCCGGCTCAGGGTTCGCCTTGAGCCGGCGATCGTGTTGACGGGTCGGCCAAGGCCCGTCAGTCTGTAGCCCACCGGCTGCTGGCAAGCCTGATCAAATATGGCGTGATGAATTATTCCGACCCATCTATCGTCGCAACCACCCCGTTCCTCGGCCTCGAGAACGTGCGCAAGACCTATCCGGGCGTGGTGGCGCTGGACGGCTTTTCCATGGAAGTCAGGCCGGGCGAGGTGATCGGCCTGGTCGGCGAAAACGGCGCCGGCAAATCGACCTTGATGAAGATCCTCGGCGGCGTCACCAGGCCGGACAGCGGCGCCATCACCGTCGACGGCGTTGCGCATGACGGGCTCACCGTCGAAGGCAGCCTGGGGTCGGGCATCGCCTTCGTCCACCAGGAGCTCAATCTCTTCGAAAACCTCGATGTTGCCGCCAATATCTTCTTCGGCCGCGAGCCGTTGCGCGGCGGGCCGCTGAGATTGGTCGACCGCGCCAAGCTGCGCGAAATGGTGGCGCCACTGCTGAAGCGCGTCGGCGCCAATTTCTCCGCCGATACGCCGGTTGCCTCGCTGTCGCTGGCGCAGCAGCAGATGGTCGAGATCGCCAAGGCACTGTCGATCAAGGCGCGGCTGGTGATCCTCGACGAGCCGACGTCGAGCCTGCCGCTCGCCGAAACCGACAAGCTGCTCGACGTCATCAAGGCGCTGAAGGCCGATGGCATCAGCGTCATCTTCATTTCGCACCGGCTGCATGAGGTCGAGCGCGTCGCCGACCGCGTCGTGGTGCTGCGCGACGGCATGCTGGCTGGCACCTTGCCGAAGAGCGCCATCAACCACGACCAGATGGTCAAGCTGATGATCGGCCGCATGCTGAAGGAGCGCGAGAAGGCCTCCGAGGCGGCTCGGGCGCCGGGCGCCACTGCGCTCTCGGCCAAAGCCATCCGCACCCCCGCCTACCCTGCCCGGCCGGTCGACCTCGACATCAGGCGCAGTGAAATCCTCGGCCTCGCCGGCCTTGTCGGCTCCGGCCGCACCGAACTGGCGCGGGTGTTCTTCGGCATAGACAGCACGCTTGGCGGTGGGCTCGAACTCGACGGCAAGCCGCTTGTGCTGGGTTCGGCGGCCGATGCGGTCGCGCATGGCATTTTTCTGGTTCCGGAAGACCGCAAGCTGACCGGCATTTTGCTTGACCTGTCGATCGCGCAGAACATCTCGCTGCCCAACCTGCCGGCGCATGCGAAGCGTCGACTGGTGTCGGCAAGCGCCGAGACCGCCACCGCCGAGAAGCAGAAGAGCAATCTCGGCATCAAGGCGCCGTCGGTGCAGACGCGAACCGGCACGCTGTCGGGCGGCAACCAGCAGAAGGTGGTGCTGGGCAAATGGCTGGCGATGAACCCGAAGGTGATGATCCTCGATGAGCCGACGCGCGGCATCGATATCGGCGCCAAGGCCGAGATTTACGGGCTGATGCGAGCCTTGGCCGATGCCGGCGTCGCCGTGCTGATGATCTCCAGCGACATGGAAGAGGTGATCGGCGTGTCCGACCGCATCGCCGTCATGCATGAGGGCCAGATCTCGGGCATTCTCGACAAGGAACAATTCAGCCAGGAAAACGTGCTGTTGCTGGCGGTCGGCAAGCCGGCAAACTAGCGGGCTTGAGGCGATTGCCGGTCCGGCGCATTGGGGAGAAGACGATGAGCAAAAAAGATCTCGGCCTGCTGATCCTGATCCTGGTGGTCGGCGCCGTGGTGACCGCCATCAACCCGCGCTTTCTTTTGCCGATCAACCTCGCCAACACCTCGAACCTGATCGGCCTGTTCGGGATCCTCGCCATCGGCCAGGCCTTCGTCATCATTACCGGCGGCATCGAATTGTCGGTGGGATCGCTGGTGGCGCTGCTCGGCACGCTGTTCATCGATTTCATCGCCGTGCGCGACATGCCATGGCCGGTGGCGCTGCCGCTGATCCTGGTGCTGGGCGGCATCATCGGGCTGGCGCATGGCTGGCTGATCACAAGGCTGAAATTGCAGCCCTTCGTGGTGACGCTGTGCGGCCTTTTGATCTATCGCGGGGTCGCCCGTTTCTATACCGCCGACGGCACCGCCGGCTTCGCCTTCGGCCAGAATTTTCCCGAGCTCGAATTCCTCACTGCGGGCCGCAGCTATGGCGTGCCCAACAGTTTCATCGCACTGATCGTCATTTCGATCGTCATGTGGGTGGTGCTGCACCGCTCGGTGTTCGGACGCTACCTCTATGCCATCGGCAAGAACGAAGAGGCGGCTAAATATTCGGGCATCCGCACCGGCCGCGTCGTGATGGCCGCCTATGTCATCTGCGGCGTTCTGACGGCGCTGTCGGCGATCTATTTCGCGATGTACACGCGCTCGATCTCGCCGGCCAGCCACGGCCAGTTCTACGAACTCTACGCCATTGCCGCCGCCGTGCTCGGCGGCTTCTCGCTGCGCGGCGGCGAAGGCTCGCTGGTTGGCGTCATCCTGGGCACCGTGCTGCTGCAAGAGTTGCAGAACCTGGTCAATCTGCTCGGCATCCCGTCCTCGCTCAACTTCGCGGTGATGGGCGGCGTGATCCTGATCGGCGTGCTGGTCGACCAGCAATGGGGCGTGTTCCGCGCAAGGCGGCTGATGCTCGATGCCAGCCGGAAGACTGTCGCGGCGGAGTAGCGCTACATCACGCCGGATATATCCGAGAAGGCCATCGCCTTGCGCAGCACCTCGGCGAAGCGTTCTCCGGCGGCTTCGCGCCGGCCGCCATTGTCGATCGAGGTGACGCCGGAGCCGGACAAAGCGATATTGGCGCTGCGGGCGAGCCGAGCCAGCACTTCGCCGCGCGATTCGCGGCCGCGCTGGGCGAGACGCTCGGCGAGGATTTCCGGCGAGGCGGTGATCTCGACGACAGCCAGATTGGCATAGCGCTCCCGCAGCACCGGGATGACTGCGCGCGAGACATTGGCGACCGCGACATGGCCATTGGCGATGGACCAGTCGACATCGGCCGGAATGCCGTAGCGCAGCCCGTGCGCCTCCCAGGAAATGGCGAAGGCGCCGTCGGCCTCGGCTTCGACAAAGGCCGCGTCGGCCAGCGTGTCGTGATCCTCGCTTGCGGCGTCGCTCGGCCTGGTGATGACCCGGCGGACGAACTCCAGCCTCGTCTCGTCGGCAAACAAGGTGCGGGCATAACCGATTACCGTATCCTTGCCGGCGCCACTCGGGCCGACGACGGCGACGAAGACGCCGTTGCGGACCGGAAAGGCCTCGCTGCTGAGTTCGCGCTCGATCGACGCCGAGACCATCAGGCGACCCGCCGCCCTTGGCGCCAGACGGTGCGCACGACCGGCACATGATCGTCGAGGCGCACCCGCACGAGGTCGGCGCGGCGGCCCTGTTCGATGACGCCGCGGTCGTTTAGGCCGATCGCCTCGGCCGGATTCTTCGACACCATCGCAACCGCCTGCGGCAGGGAAATGCCCTCGACGACGTCGCCGAGGAAGAAGGCCGACTGGATCAGGCTGAAGGGAATGTAGTCGGACGACAATATGTCGAGCAGGCCGTCGCCGGCCAGCGTGCGGGCCGAGACGTTGCCCGAATGCGAGGAGCCGCGCATGACGTTGGGCGCGCCCATCAGCACGCCGAGCCCGGCATCCTTCGAGGCCTTGGCGGCTTCCAGCGTGGTCGGGAATTCCGCGACGCGCACGCCTTGTTCGATCGCCTCGTCGACATGGCCTGATGTGGCGTCGTCATGGCTCGCCAGCACGATGCCCCGCTCGTTGCAGGCGGCTGATATCGCCACCCGGTTCGGTCCCGAATTCTTCGCCGATTCCGACATCCGCTTTTCGCAGAACAATTGGAAGTCGCGATCGGTCAATTTCAGCTTGCGCTGATAGTAATGGGCGTAGGTCTCGAGATTGACGAACTGACGCTGTCCCGGCGCATGGTCCATCAGCGAGGCCAGCTTGACCCGCTCGTCGCCATCGAAATTGGCGAAAGCCCGCAAGCAATCCGGCGCCGAGACCTCGCAGCGCAGGTGCAGGAAATGGTCGGCCCGCAACCGGTCTTTCGCGACGCTGTCCTCGATCGCGCCGGCGAGCTTGCGGATGTCGTCGGAGGTAATATCCGCGTCCTCGTCCATGCCGACACGCAACGCGTCGAGGACGGTGGTGATGCCGGCGGTGGCCACCTGCGCGTCATGGGCAAGGACGGCGGCGATCGGGTTCCAGCGCACTTTCGGGCGCGGCGCATAGTGGCCTTCGAGATGGTCAGTGTGCAGCTCGACCAGGCCGGGAATGATGTAGTCGCCGCCCATGTCCTCGCCGCCCATGCTCCCGCCGATTTGGCCGGTGCCGGCGTCGATGCCGGAGATAAAACCGTCGCGCAGCACGAGCGACCCTTCGACGATCTCGTCGGCAAGCACGATGCGGGCGTTGTGGAGAACGGTTTCGGCGGTCATTTCAGGCAGTCCTTGCTTACTCGGACGAATTGTGGTCAGGCAGTTTTTCGGGCAGCCCGGCGGCCGAGCGCATGATGCGAAAGCACCATGAACGGAGCGCCCGGTTCGGTCTCGACGAACAGCGTCAGCGCATCCACCAGCACCGGTTGCCGCAGCACCTGCGCAAAGAGGCTGTCGATCGCTGCGCGCAGACGTTGGCTTTCCTGCGGCCCGGCCCGGCCGGACAGCGTCATGTGGAAACGAAAGGTCTCAAACACATAGGGATAGCCCCACTGGCAGAGATTGCGGAACTCGGCTGGCTTCAGCGAATCCGGGCTGCGCCGCTCGATCTCGGCCTCGGTGAGCGGCGCGCGAAAACGGTCGAAGCTAAGCACGACATCGTCGGCGAAACGGTTGAGCGGCGGCAGCGGGCCTTCCGGCACCAAAGCGAAGAAACCATCGATCTGGCTGACGACCAGGCGCGGGATGGTGACCGTCGGCGTTGCTTCGGCAAAGGCGTCCAGCGCCGCGCGCAGCGAGCTTTCGGTTTCGTTGGCGGCCAACCGGAAGGGCGCTTTCAGCGTCGCATGGAAACCGTAGCGCCGCGCCGATGCGGTGTGAAAGGCGACTTCGGCCGCCGACAGCTCGCCCACCGCCTCGACCGGCCTGGTGGCGGCGCCAAAGGGGTCGCGGCCCAGCCAGTTGGCGGCGAGCCGCGCCAGCGGTTCGTCCTGCCTCGGGGTGAAATAGATGGCGTAGCGCATCGAAAAAAATCCTCGTCAGCCCGCTGCCATAGGTGATTTCCATGACGGATTGACGAAGCTTATGCGGGTTTTCGAAGGCAAATCGACCCCGTGGATCGTTAGCCGACGATTTTTCGCTGCTGGACCAACAGCTTCTGGCGCAAGCGAAGGCCGATCAGGCCTTCATGAGCCATTCGTGCTCGGGCGCGTTGTGGAACTTCCACGTCCGCTTCGGCCCGGCCATGACGTTAAGGTAATAGAGGTCGTAGCCGTGGCAGGCGGCGCAGGGGTGATAGCCCTTGGGCACCAGCACAACATCGCCGTCCTCGATCGCCATGGCTTCGTCCAGCTCGCGGGCGCCGGTCTTGTCGGCGTCGGTGTAGACGCGCTGGAAGGCAAAACCCTGCGGCGGGTTGAGGCGGTGGTAGTAGGTTTCCTCAAGATAGGATTCGGCCGGCAGGTTGTCCTGATCGTGCTTGTGCGGCGGGTAGCTCGATGTGTGGCCACCGGGCGTGATGACCTCGACCACCAGCAGCGAGTCGGCGGGCTTGCCCTCGGGCAATATGTTGGTGACGTAGCGCGTGTTGGTGCCTTTGCCCCGAGTCTCCTGGCCGAGGTCGTCGGGTGCGATGACGCGAACGGGCAAGCCGCCGCCCAGGCCCGGCGCCGAGCAGACCGCGAGTTCGAGATCGGTGTCGGCGGTGACCGACCAGTCCGAACCCTCCGGAATATAGACCGACCACGGCTTGCCCTCGAAGGGCGACATGCGCTCGCCGAGCAGGCCGAGTTCCTGGCCGCCGGCCCTTGCCGTGCCCTTGCCGGTGACGAACACCAGGCAGACTTCGCGATCCTGCGTCTTGCCGGATGCGGTCTCGCCCGGCTTCAGGCGGTGCAGGTCGAAGCCGACATAGGTCCATCCGGCGCTGTTGGGCGTGACATAGGCGACGCGGCCATGGCCCTTGTCGGCTTTGACGAGCAGTTTCGACATGTTTTGTCTCTCCTATCGCAAGTCTTCGAGGTCGGCCTCTCAACTTCGTCATCCTAGGGCGAAGCAGGAGCGAAGCTCCGTTCCGGCCAATCACCGACGTAGGCGATACGCCAGGTGTCCAGTGTCCGACCCGCAAGCCCTTCCGAGCCACGGCCGCTTCATTCCTTCGGTTCGGCGTCCGCCTTCGCTTCGCCGGTCTTCGGTCGATCAGGCGCAGCCTTGCTCTCCTCCACCGGCTTGTAAAGATAGAAGAACTGCCAGACGGCGTAGGCGGCAAAGCCGAGCGCAATGATGCCCCAGAACGGGGTGCCGGAGGCGAATTCTATTCCGGCCCAGATCACGCAGACGGCGACGACGGCAACGCGCCGCCACAGCGGCCGGAAGAACGGGTGCTCGTAATCCTTCATCGGACCGGCTTACGCATTGGGAAAGCCTTGCGTCTCGACCGTGTAGCCGGCCGCCGTCATCACCCGCATCAGTTCCTTGTAACCCACTTGGGCCATCTTCAGCGGCGGGTTCTTTTTCGGGTCCTGCTCGGCCTCGACGACGAACCAGCCTTCATAGCCATGGTCGGCGAAGCGCTGCACGATGGCGCCGAAATCGAGCGAACCGTCGCCAGGCACCGTGAAGGCACCGAGCGCCACGGCGTCGAGAAAGGACTGCTTTGTGCGGTCGAGCCCGTCGATCACGCCCATGCGCACATCCTTCACATGGACATGGCTGATGCGCTTGTGGTGGTTGTCGATGGCGCGCAGCACGTCGCCACCGGCAAAGGCGAGATGCCCTGCATCGAGCAGCAACGGAATGCCTTCGCCGGAATGGCGCATGAAGGCATCGAGCTCCGGCTCGGTCTCGACCACCGCCGCCATGTGATGGTGATAGGACAGCGGCATGCCTTGCTCTGCGCACCATTCGCCGAACTCGGTGAGGCGCCTGGCATAGGCCCTCATCTCGTCATTCGACAATTTCGGCTTGGTGGCGAGAGGCCTGGAGCGATCGCCCTGGATCGAGCGGCCGACCTCGCCATAGACGATGCAAGGCGCATTAACCGCCTTGAACAGGTCGATCATCGGCTGGATGCGATCCTTGTTCTTGCCCATGTCCTCATCGACCAGCGTGCCGGAGAACCAGCCGCCGCACAGCGTCACGTCGGCCTTTTTCAGGATAGGCAGCATGATTTCGGGGTCATTGGGAAAGCGGCGGCCCATTTCCATGCCGGTGAAGCCGGCCGAGCGCGACTGGCGCAGGCACTCTTCCAGCGAGACGTCGTCGCTGAGTTCGGCAAGATCGTCGTTCCACCACGCAATGGGGGACATGCCCAGTTTGGCTTTCAAGTTTTAGCTCCGGTCTCTTGTTCACCCTCCCCCTTGTGGGGAGGGTCGCTGCGAAGCAGCGGGGTGGGGGGTGCGGCGCCAGACCCCCACCCGGACCTGCGGTCCGACCTCCTCACAAGGGGGAGGTAGGGGGCAGCGCTGACTTAGCATCAATCGCCGATTGTCTGCATCTGCCGCTTTTCGTCATAGGCTTTGCGCGCTGCGTTGACCTGCGGCCGTGCGGAGACTTCCGGCACCGCGACATCCCACCAATGGCCGCCGGCATCGGTGGAAATCAGCGGGTCGGTGTCGATGACCAACACGGTGGTGCGGTCGTTGGTTTTCGACTTTTGCAGCGCAGTCTCCAGGCCGGTGATCGACGGCACCTTCTCGGCAATAGCGCCCATGCTCGCCGCATGCGCGGCGAAGTCGATGTCGGGCAGGATCTCGTGGCGCGCGTCCTTCAGGAGGTTGTTGAAGTTGGCGCCGCCGGTGGCCATCTGCAGCCGGTTGATGCAGCCATAACCCCTGTTGTCGAGCACCACGATGGTCAGCTTCAGGCCAAGCATCACCGACGTGGCGATTTCGGAATTCATCATGAGGTAGGAGCCGTCCCCGACCATGACGACGACCTCCTGGTCGGGCTTGGCCATCTTGGCGCCGAGCCCGCCGGCAATCTCGTAGCCCATGGTCGAGAAGCCATATTCGCCATGGTACGAGCCGGGCGCGCCTGCCTGCCAGAGCTTGTGCAACTCGCCCGGCAGGCCGCCCGACGCGTTCAGCAAGGTCACGCCGGACCCCAGCGCGCGCTGCACGGCGCCGATCACCTGCGCGTCCGACGGGAAGGCGGCGTTGGTCGACGCCGTCACCTTGGAGGCTTCGGCCTGCCAAGCCTTCTTGCCTTGGGTCGCATTGTCGGTCCATGTCGCCGGTGCTTTCCAGTTCCCCAGCGCAGCACCGAGTTCGGCGAGCCCTTCGGCCGCATCGGCGACCAGCGGCAGCGCACGATGCTTGCCGGCATCGAAAGGCTGCACGTTGAGTCCGATGATGGTCTTGCCGGAATTCTTGAACAGCGCCCATGAGCCGGTGGTGAAATCCTGCAGGCGGGTGCCGATCGCCAGCACGACATCGGCCTCTTCCGCCAGCCGGTTGGCCGCGGACGTGCCGGTGACGCCGACTGCCGCCATGTTGACCGGATGTGTGTCGGGCAGCGAGGATTTGCCGCCTTGCGTCTCGCAGACCGGA
This sequence comes from Mesorhizobium sp. P160219, assembly GCF_057786095.1. Taxonomy (NCBI): domain Bacteria; kingdom Pseudomonadati; phylum Pseudomonadota; class Alphaproteobacteria; order Hyphomicrobiales; family Phyllobacteriaceae; genus Mesorhizobium; species Mesorhizobium sp. P160219. The sequence continues at coordinate 1,035,774 of NZ_JBYNWG010000001.1, read as the reverse complement.
ATGCCGGCGCTCTCGGCGAATTTCGCCAGTTCATCCGAAGCCTGCGAATACAGCACGCCGCCGCCGGCGATGATCAGCGGTTTTTTCGCACCCTTCAGCGCGGTGACCGCCGCCGCCAATTCATGCCGGTCCGGACGCGGCCGGCGCTGGTGCCAGACACGCTCGGCGAAAAAGCTCTTGGGATAGTCATAGGCCTCGGCCTGCACGTCCTGGCAGAGCGACAGCGTCACCGGGCCGCATTCCGCGGGATCGGTCAGCACCTGCATGGTCCGCGCCAATGCCGGGATGATCTGCTCGGGACGGGTGATGCGGTCGAAATAGCGCGACACCGGACGGAAGCAGTCATTGACCGTCGCGGTGCCGTCGGAAAAGTCCTCGGCCTGCTGCAGCACCGGATCGGGGATGCGGTTGGCGAAGACATCGCCCGGCAAAAACAGGACGGGCAACCTGTTTACGTGGGCGAGCGCCGCCGCCGTCACCATGTTGAGCGCACCGGGGCCGATCGAAGAGGTCGCGGCCATGAAGCGGCGGCGGAAATTGGCCTTGCCATAGGCGATCGCCGCATGCGCCATCGCCTGCTCATTGTGGGCGCGGAAGGTCGGCAATTCGTCGCGCAGCTGGTACAGCGCCTCGCCGATGCCGGCGACATTGCCGTGACCGAAGATCGCCCACACACCGCCGAAGATGGGCACTCTTCTGCCGTCGATCTCGGTCATCTGCTTGCTCAGAAAGCGGGTCAGCGCCTGCGCCATCGTCAGGCGGATTGTCTTGCTCATGGTGTTTTCCTCCGCAGTCCTCTTGCCGCGCCTTTATGCTGCTTTAAGGCCACGCGCGGCAAGCCACGCTTCGGTCAACTGTTCGAAGCGCGCGGCCATGTCGGCGATAGCCTCGTCATCCGTCATCTTGCCGGCCAGCCATTGTTCCGCGGCGTGGACGAAGATGGTGCGGCCGACGGCAAAGCCCTTGACGATCGGCGCCTTGGCGGTGGCGGCAAAGGCCGCTTCCAGTTCGTCCTGCGGCGCTTCGAGACCCAGCAGCACGACGCCGCGGCACCACGGATCATGCTTCAGGATCACCGCTTCGATCTTGGCCCAGGCGCCGGCCGACGCCTGCGGTTCGAGCTTCCACCAGTCCGGCTTGATGCCAAGCGCATAGAGTTCTTCCAGGGCGCGCGGGATCGTCGTGTCATCGAGCTTGCCGTGCTTGCCGGCGATGATCTCGACCAGAAGCTCCCGGCCGACCTTCCGCGCGGCTTCGAACAGCGAGCGCAGCTTCTGCTGCTGCTCTTCCTTGAGCGCTGCCGGATCGTCGGGGTGATAGAAGCACAGGCATTTGATGCAGTGGTCGACCGGCCATTCCACCAGTTGCGAGCCGATGTCCTGCGAGAACTCGAAGCGCAGCGGCCGCGAGCCCGGCAGTTCGACGGGACGGCCGAGCCAGGCAAAGGGGTGGCGGGCGAATTCGAACATCGCTTCGCGGCCATGCTTCTCGTCGATCAGCATGCCATAGCCGTCGCGGCCGGCGGCGACTTTCGCCGCGGCCTTGACCGCCAGCACCTTGAAATCGCGGATGCGCGCCGGATCGGCGCCGGTCTTTGCCGCGACGTCCTCGAGCTGCACACGGTGGTCGCAGGCGAGCGCCATCATCGAGGGGATATCGCGGCGGCGGGTCGTCGCCCAATGGATGTGGTTGATCGCCTCGTCCTTGCGCAGAGCGAGATGCTTGCTGCCGTTCTTGAGGAAGAACTGCAATTCCTCGAAGGTCGGATATTCCGGCGCGCAGAGCAGCCGCGACACGGCGAAGGCGCCGCAGGCATTGGCCCAGGTCGCCGCTGTCGCATGATCTTCGCCACCCAGCCAGCCGCGCAGGAAACCGGACATGAAGGCATCGCCCGCGCCCAGCACATTATAGATCTCGATCGGAAAGCCCTTGCCGACGATACCGTCTTCCAGATCGTCGCTGATCGGCCCGTCATAGACGATGCAGCCCATGGCGCCGCGCTTCAGTACGATGGTTGCCTTGGACAGCGCGCGGATCGTCTTCAGCGCGCTCAGGCAATCGTCGACGCCCGAGGCGATCATGATCTCTTCCTCGGTGCCGACGATGAGGTCGCAATCGGGCAGCACCGTCTTCAGCTGGGCCGAGACGCGGTCGGATTTGACATAGCGCTCAAAACCCTCGGCATGGCCTGCGAGTCCCCAGAGGTTGGGGCGGTAGTCGATGTCGAACACCACCTTGCCGCCCCTGGCCTTGATGATGCGGATCGCCTTGCGCTGGGCGGCGTCGCTGTTGGGTCGGGAAAAATGCGTGCCGGTGACGACGATCGAGCGGGCCGAGGCGATGAAGGCTTCATCGATGTCTTCTTCGGCGAGCGCCATGTCGGCGCAGTCGCTGCGATAAAAGATCATCGGCGAGACCCCTTCGCTCTCGACCGAAAGCAGCACCAGAGCCGTCAGCCGTTCCTTGTCGGTCTTCAGCCCGTCGACATTGACGCTTTCGCGCCGCAGCTGTTCGCGGATGAAGCGGCCCATCTGCTCGTCGCCGACGCGGGTGAGCAGCGCCGAGCGCAGGCCTAGTCTCGCCGTGCCAACGGAGATGTTGGCCGGGCAGCCGCCGACCGATTTGGCGAAGGAGGTGATGTCCTCCAGCCGCGAGCCGATCTGCTGGCCGTAAAGGTCGACGGAAGCGCGACCGATGGTGATGACATCGAGCGTCGCCTGTTTGGCGTCCACGGCTTCGCTCATTGGAACCTCCCGTCGGTCTTGTTGTCTTGAGCAACGTAGTTGGGGGACACGCGCGAGCGGCAGCGTGGCGCCGGGAATATGAAATAATAATTCCAATCCATAGTCAATATGGAATGAGCATTCCTCCGCGAATTCGAGCGCCGGGCGCCGGCCTAGGCCTTACGCTTCTTTCCGGTGCTGCGCCGCTTCTCGCCGACGCCGACGGTGAGCGCCATGGCCAGCGCCATGGTGGCCGACAGCGAGCGGAAGCCGGCAAAATCGGCCTCGGCGACCTCGAACCAGACCTTGGCGAACTGCGCTAGTGGCGAAAACGAACTGTCGGTGATGGCGATGATCGGCACGCCCTGTTCGGAAATGGTGCGGGCCTCCTCGATGGTGGCCGGCGCATAGGGCGAGAAACTGATGGCAATGACGGCGTCCGCCGGGGTGGCGAAGGCGACCATCTCGGCATTGAGGCCGGCGGCGGATTCGATCAGCTGGTTGCGGATCTTCAGCTTGCCCAAGGCATAGGCGATGTAGCTCGCCACCGGGTAGGAGCGGCGCTTGGCCAGGACATAGATGGTCTCGGCCTTGGCCAGCAGCGAGATCGCGTCTTCCAGATGCGCCTCGTCGAGCGTTCGCGAAATATCGTTGAGCGAAGTGCTGGCGGCGGCGACGAAGCCGTCGAAGATGGCTCGGTGTCCAGCACCCGCATCGGCCTTGGCGCGCAGCGCCTGAAGGCGTTCGTCATAAGAGGAATTGCGCTCGCGCAGCCGCTCGCGAAACACCTGCTGCAAGCTGGTGAAGCCGTCAAAGCCTAGTTGCTGGGCAAAGCGGATCAGGGTGGACGGCTGCACGCCCGCCGAAGCAGCGATGCTGGCGGCGGTGCCGAAGGCGATGTCATCAGGGTTGTCGAGCGCGTAGGCGGCGATCTGGGCGATGCGCTTGGGCAAGGTTTCACGGCGATCGAGGATCGTGGCGCGCAGCGTCTCGAAGTCGCGAGGTACCCGTTCGTCCATCGTCGCCCCGTCCAAGCTCACCTAAAGCGCGTCGCGGTGAAACGGATGTGCGATGCGCTTTAAGTCTTTGTTTTGATGCATGCCGTTGTCCCAGAACCGCGGCACACTTCTGGGCGACATGCATTAGAGCATGATGCCGAAAAGTGTGCAGCGGTTTTCGGACGACATCATGCTCTCTTTAACCCAAGTGACGTCCTCTCTGCCCCATCATAGCGAGCCTGCGCAAGAAGGCCATAAAAAATGAGGCAGACATTCCATTCGGAGAAGAAATGGACTAATTCATCCATCGATCGCTTCAGGTATTGGGAGAAAGAAATGGTCGGCGTTGGTCTTATCGGCACGGGTTTCATGGGCAAATGCCACGCCATTGCGTGGAGCGCCGTCGGCGCCGTCTTTCCCGATGTCGCCAAGCCGAAGCTGGTCCATCTCGGCGAGGTCAACGAGGAGCTGGCCAAGCGCAAGGCCGGTGAGTTCGGCTTCGCCAAGGCGTCGGGCGACTGGCGTGCCGTCGTCAACGACCCCGAGGTCGATATCGTCTCGCTGACCACGCCCAACCAGTTCCATCCGGAGATGGCCATCGCTATTCTCGAAGCCGGCAAGCATCTGTGGTGCGAGAAGCCGATGGCGCCGAGCTTTGCCGAAGCAGCGGCGATGGCGGCCGCGGCGAAGAAGTCCGGCAAGGTCGCAGCGCTTGGCTACAACTACATACAGAGCCCGGCCATCCGCCACATCGGCGCGCTGCTCGAGGAAAAGATCATCGGCGAGGTCAACCATCTGCGCATCGAGATGGACGAGGACTTCATGGCCGACCCCGAAGCGCTGTTCTTCTGGAAGCATGAGGCCGCATCCGGCTATGGCGCGCTCGACGATTTCGCCGTGCATCCGCTGTCGCTGGTCTCGACGCTGTTCGGCCGCGTCGCAAAAGTCATCTGCGACATGGCCAAACCCTATGTCGACCGCAAGCTGGCCAGCGGCGGCCGCCGTGCGGTGGAGACCTACGACATCGCCAGCGTTTTGATGCACCTGGAAAACGGCATTGCCGGCACGCTGCTGGTCAACCGCTCGGCCTGGGGCCGCAAGGGCCGCATCGCCATACAGATTTTCGGCTCCAAGGGATCGATCCTGTTCGACCAGGAGCGGATGAACGAAATCCAGCTCTACGTCACCGCCGATCGCCCGACCGAACAGGGCTACCGCACCATATTGGTGGCGCCGCACCACAAGCCTTACGACGCCTTCCTCCCGGCGCCGGGCCATGGGCTCGGTTTCAACGACCTCAAGATCATCGAGTGCCACGAATTGCTGACGCGGCTTGCCGGCAAGCCGGCACGGGTCATCGAATTTGCCGAAGGGCTGGAGATCGAGCGCACCGTGCACGCGATGGCGAGGTCGTTCGAGGAGAAGCGCTGGGTGGATGTGCGGTAAGATCCGCTTCAGCCGCCAGCGACAGCGTTCGCCTCCCAGCCACTGACCCAGACCTGCCGCAGGCGATCGCCTTCGCCCTTGAAGCGCAGCCCGGTCGCCCGGCAATCCGCGATGCGGTCGCTGCGGAAATTGCGGATGGCCTGGCGCAATTCGCACCAGGCGACGATGTTGGCGGTCTCTGAATAGTAGATCAGCGCGATCGGACGGATCAGCCGCTCGGAGGGGCGGCCGATTTCGTCGCGATAGGACAGGTCGAGCTTTTCCTCGTCGCGGATTGCGCGGCGCACCAGCGCCAGATCGATGGTGCCGATTGCCGGTGCAGCGAACCCCCAGACATGCAGTGCGTTGGCGTCGAACGCCTGGCGCAACGGCGGCGGCACGGCGCCGGCGATCTTGGCGCTGACGCGCTTGGCCGCCTGCTTGAGCTCGCTGTCTCCCGTGCGCTCCAGCAGCGCCAGCGACAGGACGATCGCCTCCATCTCCTCGATCGAAAACATCAGCGGCGGCAGGTCGAAGCCGGGCCGCAATATATAACCGATACCGCGCCCGCCTTCGATCGGCACGCGCATCGCCTGCAGTGCGGCGATGTCGCGATAGATCGAACGCATCGTGACTTCCAGCTGCCCGGCGATCATGGCCGCCGTCACCGGCTGCCGCGCCAGCCGCAGGATCTGGATGATCTCGAACAGGCGCGACGCCTTGCGCATTTCCTCTCCCTGATGAAACGCTACTGACACATCCCCGTCAGTTGGGATGATTTATTGGACTGCCTATCGGGTTGAAAATCAACAAATTCCTCAACGGCACCCCAGCAGGAAGCGACAGGCAACTGACATGAGTTACGCGGAAAATCTCTGGCTGTTCTTTATCCTGCTGTCCGGCATCATCATCGTGCCCGGCATGGACATGCTGTTCGTGCTTGCCAATGCGCTCACCGGCGGCCGCGACCGGGGCCTCGCCGCCACCGGCGGCATCATGGTCGGCGGCATCGTGCACACGCTGAACGGCGCCATCGGCGTCGGCCTGCTGATGCATTTCGTACCGATCCTGTACAAGCCGCTGCTGATAGCCGGCGCCGCCTACATGGCCTTCATCGGCATCTCGCTGATGCGCAGTTCCATCACCGTCGGCCATGACGGGCCCGCCGGCAGCCGTACGGCCTGGAAGGCCTTTCGCCAGGGACTGGTGACCTGCCTGATCAACCCGAAGGCCTATCTCTTCATATTTGCCGTCTATCCGCAGTTCCTGAAGCCGGATTACGGCCCGATCTGGATGCAGGCGACGGTCATGGGCTTGCTGACGGTGGCGACTCAGGCCGCGATCTATGGCGGGCTCGCCATCACCGCCGGCCGCAGCCGCAATCTGCTGGTGGCCAATCCGCGGAAGACCGCGTTTGCGGGCCGGGCGGCCGGACTGCTGCTGTTTGCGGTCTCGGTGTTTACGGCATGGGAAGGGTTGAGGGCAGCGTGATCCCGATCAAGCGATGACGCCGCGTTTCTTCGCCTCGGCGCGGCGCTTGCGGATCACTGTCCCGGTCTTTTCGTCGTCGAGGGCGGCAGCTACCCCGTCCGCGAGACCGATGACGTCATGACCGCCTCACGCCTTCGCCCAAGACGACGAGAAGCTCGTCCAATTGCTCGAACGTCTCGCCCATCGCATCCGCCGCCCCGGTACCGGCCGCGTCGAGAGCCTGCTTCGAGGGATAGAGTTCGTGCATGACCAGCAGCGTATTGCCACCCTTTTCCTCGAAGGTCAGCGTGGTGACGGGTCCACCGTCACCACCTTCGTCATTGGTCCAGACAAGGCGTGAGTGCGGTGTCACTTCGATATACCTGCCGAAGAATTCGTGAAGGTCCGAGGCGTCGTGGCCGAACACCAGGCGGTACGTGCCTCCGGTACGAGCATCCATCTCACATGAACGCAGGAACATGCCCATCGACTTCGGCACCCACCACTGCTTGAACAGCTCGGGCTTGGTCCACGCCTCGAACACGATGCGCGCCGGACCGTTGACTGTTCGCGTGACGACCAGCTCGCGCTCGGACTTCCGTTCGACCGTGGTGCGGCTGTTCGTGGGCTCACTCTCGGTTCTTTGGCGCATCGGCTTTCTCCTTCCGTTTCAATTCCTCGACAACCTTGTCCAACTCGTTGAAGCGTGCGTCCCAGAGCAGGCGGTGCCGCTCGATCCAGGCCGCCTCTTCCTCCAGTCCGCGCAGGCCGAGCTTGCAGGTCCGCACGCGGCCAACCTTATGCGTGGTGACGAGCCCCGCCTGCTCCAGGACGCCGACGTGCTTCTTCATACCCGTGAGGGTCATGTGGAACTTTCCGGCAAGCTCGGTGATCGAAGCGTCTGCGCGTCCGAGCTGCTCCAGAACGCCACGCCGGGTGGCGTCCGAGAGCGCGGCGAACGAGGAATCCAAGTCGGTATACTGAACCATATGGTTCAGTATTTAGCAGACGGGTTGCCGGTGTGCAAGGGGAGCCGCAGCGTCCTTCCCGCGCATCGCCTCGTATCAGGCGGCGCCCGGCCGGTTCTCCATCATGGCGCGGCGGGCTGAGCGGCGCCATTCTACGGCGCCGGCGAGGCCGTGCAGCACCGTCTCTGTCGTCGCCCAGTCGATGCAGCCATCTGTGATGCTCTGGCCATAGACGAGCGGCTTGCCTGATACCACGTCCTGCCGGCCGGCGACGAGATTGCTCTCGATCATGACGCCGATGATACGCTCGTCCCCTGCTGCCACCTGGCCGGCGACATCGGCCGCCACCTTCGGCTGGTTCTCCGGCTTCTTGGCCGAGTTGGCGTGGCTGACGTCGATCATCAGCCGGGGTGCAACGCCGATGCGGGCGAGTTCGACCGAGGCTGCCTCGACGCTCGCCGCGTCGTAGTTCGGCTGAACGCCGCCGCGCAGGATGAGGTGGCAGTCCTCATTGCCGGTAGTAGTCGCAATGCCGCTGCGTCCGCCCTTGGTGACCGCCATGAAATGGTGCGGCTGGGCGGCGGATTTCACCGCCTCGGCGGCGATCCTGAGATTGCCGTCGGTGCCGTTCTTGAAGCCGACCGGGCAGGACAGGCCGGAAGCCAGTTCGCGGTGGATCTGGCTCTCGGTGGTGCGCGCGCCGATGGCGCCCCAGGCGACGAGGTCGGCAATGTATTGCGGCGTCGTCATGTCGAGAAATTCGGTGGCCGAGGGCAGGCCGAGATTGTTGACCGCCGACAGCACGTTGCGCGCCATCCGCAGCCCCTTGTCGATGTTGAAGCTGCCGTCGAGATCGGGGTCGTTGATAAGGCCCTTCCAGCCGACAGTCGTGCGCGGCTTTTCGAAATAGACCCGCATGACGATCTCCAACCGGTCGGACAGGGTCTCGCGCAGCGCCACTAGCCGGCTGGCATAGTCAACGGCCGCGACCGGGTCGTGGATCGAACACGGGCCGACGATGACAAGCAGCCGGTCGTCGGTGCCGTTCAAGATGGCATGGGTGGCGTTGCGTGATGCGCTCACGGTGCGCGTTGCCGTCAGCGTGCGCGGGATCTCCCGCATCACCTCGTCCGGCGTACTCAATTCTCGGATTTCCTTGACCCGAAGATCGTCTGTGGTGGTCAACACGGCTTTCTGCTCCTGTTTTTAGGAGACCTGCCGGCTGATACAAAAAAGCCGCCAGGTCTGGCGGCTGTTCGGACTTGTTGCTGCAATCTTCAGATCGAGCGCAATCCTCCCGCCGCCAGCGAGCTCGTAAAGTACCAATAGGTGGCGGTCAGGTTGATCATGAGGCTCATATAGTCGATGCGGGGGTGTTTGTCACGTGGGGTATGCGGAGACAATTCGGGATGGGCCGAATCCTCGCGATTTCGTCATCCCTGGGCGGAGCAGGAGCGAAGCTCCGTCGCGGAGACCCTGGGATCCATTCCGTGACCTGGGCCGTGGAGTGCGGCGGAGCAGAATTCTGGACCGTAGCAGCGCTCTGAAGTCGCGGCGTGGATCCTCGGGTCTGCGCTGCGTCACCACGCTCCTTGCTCCGCCCGTGGATGACGAAGTGCCGGCGGTTCGCCAATCGCCAACACGTATAACGCGGAGCGGCTCATGCGGTCCAGGGATCGAAGAGTTCAAGCCCAAAGCCTTCGAAATCTTTCGTATTGCACGTTGCCAAGGTGAGCTCGTGCGCAATCGCAGTGGCTGCGATCAGGCCGTCCATCGACGACAGACCACGACCGCGGCGCTTCGCAAGACCCATCAGGTCGCCCCAGGCCAAGGCAACCGCATCGTCCACCGGCAAAACCCGCTGTTCGAAGCGCTGGGGCAGGTCCCGGGCGAGCGATTCGGCCAGCGCCTCGCGTTTGCGGCCCTCATCCATCAGAGAGACGCCGCGCCGGATCTCGGCGATCGACACTACGCTGATGAAGGAGCGGTCCTCATCAAGCTCGTCCAGCCAGCCCAGGACACGTGCGTCAGGCGCTGGCCTCGTCACCTCGGACAGGACATTCGTGTCGAGCAGCAGTCTCACTGCGGCAGGTCACGCGGTTCGTCGCGCTGACGTTCAAGCTCGAGATCGGCGCCGCGCAGCGGCGAGTCCAGCAGGAACTCGGCAAGCGTACCCTTGCGTGCGATCTTGCGCTGCCATTCCTCGGCCGAGACGACAACCACGCTTGGTTTGCCGTTCTTGGTGATCGTCTGCGGCAAGGACTGTGCGCGCTCGATGACCTCGGAGAGCCGGGCTTTTGCCCCGGCAACCGTCCAGTTGGTGTCTTTGGATGACGTTAGCATCGCATGCTCGTGACTAGCCTGACTATCAGGACTATGTGGGAATGGCGATGTTGCTGCAACAGGGTTTGAGGCTACTCCGGCGAGGTCCCCGCGACGTTCTGGTCGTAGTCAACCAGCGAGCCGGTCATGACACCGGATTGCGGGCTGGCCATGTAGCTGATCAGCCGCGCCAGTTGGTCGGGCTTCACCAGTTGGCCCATGGGCTGGCCGGCCTCTGCCTTTGCCAGCCAGTCGTCGGAGGCACCGTGCCATTTCTTCTGCACGATGTCCTCGCCCTCGGTGTCCATCCAGCCCGGCAGCACGGCGTTGCAGCGGATGCGGTTGAAACGATAGGCGTTGGCGACGTTCTTGGTCAGCGTCGCCAGCGCGCCCTTGCTCGAGGAATAGGGCGCAAGGAACGACTGGCCGCAATGTGCCGACATCGACAGCACGTTGACGATCGAGCCCGGCGCCTTCTTGTCCAGCAGATGCGCCACCACGCCCTGCATCAGGAAGAAGGGACCACGCACATTGGTGTGGAAAATCTGGTCGAAGGTCTCCTCGGAGGTTTCGACCAGCGACCCGCGCGCGGAGGTGGCTGCGGCGTTGACCAGCGCGTTGATGGTGCCGAAATGCGAGACGGCGGTGGCGACGGCACGCTTGCAGTCGGCCACTTTCGAGACGTCGGCGCTGATGAAGATCGCATCGACGCCGGCCTTCTTGAAGTGGGCGACCGCCTTGTCGCCCTTCTCCTGCGAGCGGCCGATGAGCGCCAGCGCCTTGCAGCCCTCGTCGGCCAGCGCTTCGGCGACGGCAAAGCCGATGCCTTGCGCACCGCCGGTGACGATGGCGCGCGTGTTCGAATTGCGATCGGCGGATGTGCTCATCGCTCTGCTCCTGTGCCTTGGTTCCGGTTCTTACTTGTCGAGACGGACGGTCTTGCCTGATGTCGCCGACTTCAGCGCGGCATCGGCCAGCTTCAGCGCCACGAGGCCGTCGGCGCCGCTCGGCGATGCCTTCTTGCCCGAGGTTGCAGCAGTGATGAAAGCGGCAATCTCGATGGCGTAGGCGTCGAGATAGCGGGTCATGAAGAAATCGTGCAGCGGCGGGCGCGTATAGCCCTTCTCATTGGCGACCTCGATCGACACCGGCCGCTGGTTCTCGGCGGCGACCATGCCTTTGGAGCCATGCACCTCGATGCGCTGGTCGTAGCCATAGGTGGCGCGGCGCGAATTGGAGATGACGGCCTGCTTCCCGGACGCGGTTTCGAGGATGACGCTGACCGAATCGAAATCGCCGGCCTCGCCGATCTTCTTGTCGACCAGCACCGAAGCATGGGCGCTGACCGCCGCCACCTCTTCGCCGAGCAGGAAGCGCGCCATGTCGAAATCGTGGATGGTCATGTCGCGAAAAATGCCGCCCGAGCGCTTGATGTAATCGACCGGCGGCGCGCCCGGATCGCGCGAGGTGATGGTGACCATCTCGACAGTACCGATGGCGCCGTCGTCGATCGCCTTGCGCACGGCGGCGAAGTGCGGATCGAAGCGGCGGTTGAAGCCGACCATCAGCGTCGCCTTGGCCTTGTCGACCACGGCCAGGCACTTCTCGACGCGCTTGACGTCGAGGTCGATCGGCTTCTCGCAGAAGATCGCCTTGCCGGCCTTGGCGAAACGCTCGATCAGATCGGCATGGGTGTCGGTCGGCGTGCAGATGACCACGGCGTCGATGTCCTTGGCCTTCTCGATCGCGTCGATGGTGCGCACTTCGGCGCCATAGGCGGTTGCCAACTCGGTCGCCGCCTTTTCAAAAGCGTCGGCAACGGCCACCAGTCTGGCCTGCGGGTTGGAGCCGACGGCGCGGGCATGGACCTTGCCGATGCGGCCGGCACCGAGGAGGGCGAAACGAACAGTCATGGGGTATTTCCTCTAGGGGGATGGGTTCGAGAGAGTTGTGTCTCCACCTTCCTTTTGAGAAAGGTGGCAAGATAATTTTTCGAGCACGCCAGAAAACAGGATGACCATCCTGTTCAGGCCGCGAGTTCCGCCTCCCCGGTCTTGGCGCCGGTGATGTAGGAGACGATGTCGTTGCCGTCGGTGTTTTCCTTGCGCAGGTTGGCGACGATGCGGCCGCGCCGGAAGACGACGATGCGGTCGCACAGGTCGAACACCTGGCGCATGTTGTGGCTGATCAGGATCAGCGGCTCGCCATTGTCCTTCAGCGTGCGGATGATGTTCTCGACCTGCGCCGTCTCCTGCACGCCAAGGGCTGCCGTCGGCTCGTCCATGATGATCAGCTTGGAGGCGAAGGTCGCGGTCCGGGCGATCGCAACGCACTGGCGCTGGCCGCCCGACATGTGGCGAATGGTGTTGGACAAATTGGGGATTTTCACTGCCGTGCGGATCAGCGCCGCCTCGGTCGCCTTGCGCATGTATTTGCGGTCGAGGATCGAGAACGGGCCGAGATTGAAAAGCACCTTTTCGCGGCCGAGGAACAGGTTCGACGGCACGTCGAGATCGTCGGCCAGCGCCAGGTTCTGGAACACGGTCTCGATGCCCGCCGTGCGCGCTTCGATCGGCCCGGCAAAATTCACTTCCCTGCCGTCGAACCAGATCTGGCCGCTGGTGCGCTGCTCGACGGCGGTGATCTGGCGCACGAAGGTGGATTTGCCGGCGCCATTGTCGCCCATGATGGCGACATGCTCGCCCTTGCGCAGCTCGAAATTCGCGCCTTCCAGCGCATGGACGCCGCCATAGCGTTTGGTCAGGTTTTCGGTCTTCAGGACGATGTCTGTCGTGGAGATATCTGGCATGGTCAAGCCCTCAATGCCCGCATGCGCTGGCGCCATTGGTCGAGAACGACCGCGCCGACGATGATCACGCCCTTCACCATCTCCTGATAGTAGGCGTCGAGGCGCAGGAAGGTGAAGCCGGAAATGATGACGCCGAAGATCAGCGAGCCGATCACGGTGCCGACGATCGAGCCGCGGCCGCCCGACAAAGAGACGCCGCCGATGACCGCCATGGCGATGGCGTCGAGCTCGTACATGACGCCCATGCCGGACTGTGCTGTCAGGTTCTTGGAGGAGAGCACGACGGCGGCCAGCGCGGCGAGGATGCCGGCAATGACATAGACGAGGATCTTGTGGTTGGCGATCTTGATGCCCGACATGCGCGCGGCATCCTCGTTGGAGCCGATGGCGTAGCAGTGCTTGCCGTAGCGTGTGTAGGTCATGATCAGCTGGAACAGCACCGCCAGCGACAGGAAGATGATGACCGGCATCAGGCCCTTGCCGATACCAGCGAAACTTTCGGTCGGAAACGAGATCGGCTGACCCTTGGACCACCATTTGGCAATGCCGCGCGCGGTCACCATCATGCCGAGCGTGGCGATGAACGGCGGAATGCGCGTGTATGCAATCAAGGAGCCGTTGACGAGACCGGCGAGCAGACCACAGCCGATGGCGACTAGTACCGGCACGATGACCGGCAGGTCGGTCCAGCCTTGCGCCAGGAACATCGCCTTGGGGTTGGGGTTGCCGTTGACCGTCGCCACCTGGGCAAAACTCATGGCGATCATGGCGGTGGCGCCGACGATCGAGCCCGAGGACAAGTCGATGCCGCCGCAAATGATCACCTGCGTGACGCCGATGGCGATGATGCCGACGATCGACACCTGCAGGATGATGATCTGCAGGCGGGCCTCATTGAAGATCCCGGCGACGTTGTCGCGCGTGTTGAACAGGAAGCTGTCGCCAAGAAAGATGCGGCCGATCAGTTCGAAGATGACGACCAGAATGACCAGCGCCAGGAAGACGTTGAATTCGGCCGGCCATGTCCGCCTCTTCGCGTCATAGCTGACCCCGCCGACGCCATGAGATGTCTGTGACATGTCTGTCCTCCGTGAGGCGGCATTTGCCCTCCCGCACGTAAGGGCGGTGAGGGAAACGGGAGCGGCGCGATTGATGCGCCGCTCCGTTAGTCGAACGAGTCGCCGGCTCAGTTCTTCTTCAGGAACTTGTCGATGTTGGCTGGCGTCACGAGTTGGAAGGGCACGTAGACCTTGTGCTCGACCTTCTCGCCCTTGGCGAGCTTCAGCGCTGCGTCCAGAGCGCCGGCGCCCTGGCCGGCCGCATCCTGGAACACGGTGGCATCGAGGTCGCCGGCCTGCATGGCGGCAAGCGCGTCCTGCGTGGCGTCGACACCGCCGACGACGACCGTCTTCATGTCGATGTTGGCGGCCTTCATCGCCTGGATGGCGCCGATGGCGCTTTCGTCATTGTTGGCGATGACGCCGTCGAACGGCTTGCCGGTTGACAGCCAGTTGGTCATCAGGTTCTGCGCTTCGTCGCGGTTCCAGTTCGAAGTCTGCTTGTCGATGATCTTGATGAAGCTGCACTCCGGCGTGGCGATCACCTCTTCGATGTCCTTGGTGCGCTGCACGGCGGCCTGGTTGGAAAGCTCGCCCATGATGACATAGACATTGGCTTCCTTCTTGCCGGCCTCGGTGAACAGGCGGCAGACTTCCTTGGTCTCGAGCGTGCCGGAATCGGCCTCGTTCGACGCGACGAAGGCCTGGTTGTCCGGCAGCGTGTCGACATTGACCGGCTGGCGGTTGACATAGACCAACGGGATCTTGGCGGCTGCGGCGGCGTCCGACATCGCCTGCGTGGCCGAGGTATCGACCGGGTTGACGATGATGGCGTCGACGCCCGAGGCGGCGAAGTTCTTGATCTGGTCGAGCTGCTTGGCGACGTCGTTCTGCGCGTCCTCGACCTGCAGTTCCACGCCGCTCATGCCCTTGGCCTGCTCGATCATGCCGTTGCGCAGCACGGTGAGGAAGTTGTCGTCGAACTTGGCCATCGACACGCCGACCTTGGCGGCAAAAGCGGACGAACTCATCAGCGCCGCAAAGGCGACGCCCAAAATCAGTTTCTTCATTGTGTTTCTCCTCCACATTGGTGTCCGGCTGCACCGATCTACCCGGAATCCCCGATAGCCCGAGGAATCGCTCCCTGATGCCTTCCTGTTCCGTATGGCGTTTTGTCCAAGGGATGGAACGCCCGGCTCCCAGTTTGAAACAGATGTTCCGGAACGAAAGAACCAAAATACCAATCTGATGAAATATTTATTCCATTTTTTCGCGAGACGTCAAGAGCGATTCCTAAGTCGGAAAGCGGATTTTCGGTCGCCGCGCCGCAATTTCACGCCGAATCAAGGCCGACAGCGGCCCAGGCCGAGTCTGAAGGCGGAATCTGATAGATTCTATCATCGCCGGAGAGCCCACGCCGAACGGGTCGGCGCGGCAACGCGTTAGATATTTTCCGGCAGATAGATGTCGAAGGGCAGAAAGGTCTGGCCCGGCGCGTTGGCGGCGCCGGCCTCGATGGAATGCGCCATCAGGTCGACAAGCTCGCGGCACAAGGCGGCGAGCGGCGTCGAGATCACCATTGTCAGGATGTTGTCGGCGAGTGCCGCGCGCGATTCGGCGTTGATCTCGTTGCAGACGACCACCGGCATGTTTGCGGGCTTCGCTGCGCGCAGCGCCGAGACCGCGCCTTCCATGCCGCCGCCGGCGACATAGCAGCCGGCAAGATCCGGATACCGCACCAGGAGATCGATCATCGCATCGTGGGTGACCTGGTTGGCTTCCAGATTGACCAGCGTTTCCATCACCGTGAAGTCCGGCGCATGTTCGCGGAAGAAGGAGCGAAATCCGATCTCGCGCAGTTCATGGCCGTGGAAGCGATGACTGCCGACGAAAAGGGCGACCTTGCCGGGGTTCTTTGCCGCCCTGGCGATCATCCAGGCCGCGGTGCGACCGACCTTGCGATTGTCGAGGCCGACATATCCCTCACGGATGCCAGCGGCAAAGTCGGACAGCAGCGAGAAGACAGGTTGCCCCCTCGCTTTCAGCGACTCCACGACCGCCGTCAGCGTCGGATGGTCCGGACCGACAACGGCGATTGCTCTGGATTTCGCTGCCAGCTTGCGCATCTGGGCGGCGGTCTCGTCGGCGGCTAGCGAGCTGGCGAAATCGATGGTGGCGACGCCGCGGAAGCGCTGCGATTGCGAGACCGCCATTTCTAGCTCCCTCGCGAAATCGCCGTAAAAAACATCATTGCCCCGCAGCAGCAGAAAGCCGAGGCGGTATTCCGGCAATTCCTGGCGCATGCGCCGCTTGATCAGCCCGGCGGCGTGGTAGCCGATGCTGGTCGCCGCCTCATAGACGCGGCGCGCGGTTTCCTCGCGCACCGGCAGCCGGTTGTTCAGCACCCTGTCGACAGTGGCGACGCTAACGCCGGAGATGCGCGCCAGATCGGTGATGGTTGGCCGTTTTGCCATGACTGTCCCGCATGAGTGCCTGCAACTGCTTACATCGTTCTGATGGAAAATGATAGAAACTATCTTTGTGATGTTGAGGCTATCACCGCATGGCGCTATTTTGCGCTCGGACAAAACCGCCTGTAATGGACATATCCGTCCTGACGGATGCTGTGGCCGACGGAGGCAGCCCCTATGGAAGCGACATTATCCACACCACCGTCCCGGCGCGACTACAGCCTGATCGGCCGCGATTCCAAGCTCGCCATCGAGAACGGGCTGGCGGCGGCCGAGTGGTATCACACCGATATTCCGCGCAAGCAGATGAAGGAGCTGATGCAGCGCTCCGACGGGCCGGCGATCCGCGACACCACGATCTGGCTGGCCGCGCTGATCCTGAGCGCCGCCGGCGGCGCCTGGTTCTGGGGCAGCTGGTGGTGCGTGCCGTTCTTCTTCGTCTATGGCGTGCTCTACGGCTCCTCCACCGATTCACGCTGGCACGAATGCGGCCACGGCACCGCCTTCCGCACCCAGTGGATGAACGACGCGGTTTACCAGATCGCCTGCTTCATGATCATGCGCAATCCGGTGACCTGGCGCTGGAGCCACACCCGCCACCACACCGACACCATCATCGTCGGCCGCGACCCGGAAATCTCGGTGATGCGGCCGCCGGATCTGTTCCGCGTTGCGCTTGGCTTTATCGGCGTGCTGGATGCCTGGCATGCGATGTCGGACATGCTGCGCAACGCCGCCGGCAATATCAGCGCGGCGGAAAAGACTTTTATCCCCGAACAGGAGCAGCCTAAAGCCATTCGCATCGCCCGAATCTGGACGGCGATCTATGCCGTCACCATCGCGATCGCACTGTATTTCGGTTCATGGCTGCCGCTGATGCTGGTCGGGCTGCCCCGGCTCTACGGCGCCTGGCATCATGTCATGGTCGGCCTGCTGCAGCATGGCGGGCTGGCGGAAAATGTCGTCGACCATCGGCTGAACAGCCGCACCGTCTACATGAACCCGGTCAGCCGCTTCATCTACTGGAACATGAACTATCACGTCGAACACCACATGTTCCCGATGGTGCCCTATCATGCGCTGCCTAAACTGCATGCGCTGATCAAGCACGATCTGCCGGCGCCGACGCCGTCGATCCTGGCGGGCTATCGTGAGATGATCCCGGCCTTTTTGCGCCAGCTGCGCAACGAGGACTATTTCCTCAAGCGCGAACTGCCGCCGACGGCGCGGCCCTATCGCGAGGAACTCCACAACGACGCCGTCGCCGCCGCGGCGGAATGATCGCGCGATTAAGCTTTTGTTTTGACGCAACTCCGAACGGAAAACCGCAACGCACTTTTCCTGGAATTGCTTTTGGGAGGAACACATGAGCGACTGGATCGAGGCCTGCGCCGCCGGCGACATCGACGAAGAAGATGTGATGCGCTTCGACCATGGCGGCCGCACCTTCGCCATCTATCGCAGCCCTGACGACGATTATTTCGCCACCGATGGCCTGTGCACGCACGAAAAGGTGCATCTGGCCGACGGGCTGGTGATGGACGACATCATCGAGTGCCCCAAGCACAATGGCCGCTTCAATTACAAGACGGGGGCGGCACGGGGCGCGCCGGTTTGCGTCAATCTCGCCACCTATCCGGTAAAGGTCGAGGCCGGCAAAGTGCTGATCCAGATCGGATAGACCATGCAGGCGGGAATGGTCATCATTGGCGCCGGCGAGTGCGGCGGGCGGGCAGCGCTGACACTGCGCGAGCTGGGCTATGACGGGCCGGTGACGCTGGTGGGTGACGAACCCCATCTGCCCTATGAGCGGCCGCCCCTGTCCAAGGACGCAATGACGAGCGACGCGGCCGAGATCAAGACGATCGCCAGCGACGAAATTCTGGCCGAGAAATCGATCCGGCATATCCATTCCGTTCAAGCGGTGGCGATCGACCGCCCGGCGCATATGGTGCGGCTGTCGGACGGTTCGGCCCTGCCCTACGACAAGCTGCTGCTGGCGACCGGCTCGACACCGCGCAAGCTGCCGATGCCGGGATTGGGGTCGCGCTGCGTCTACCTCCGCACCTTTGCCGACGCGCTGGCCATTCGCGCCCACCTCAGCCCGGCAAACCGCATCGCCATCATTGGTGGTGGCTTTATTGGCCTGGAGCTCGCCGCTTCGGCGCGCAAGCTCGGGGCCAGCGTCACGGTCATTGAGGCGCAGCCGCGCATCCTCATGCGCGGGGTGCCGGCGGAGATCGCTGAAATCATCCATCAGGCGCATGAGGCCGAAGGCGTGACCGTGCTCACCGGTCAGGGCATCGCTGATATCGCCGACGACGGCGCTGAGGTGCACATCATGCTCGCCGATGGGCAGGACATCGTCGCCGATCTCGCCGTCATCGGCATCGGCGCCGTGCCGGTGACCGGGCTTGCCGCGGAAGCGGGCCTGACCGTCGATAACGGCATCGCCGTCAATGGCGAACTCCAAACAATCGATCCCGACATCTTCGCCGCCGGCGATTGCTGCTCGTTTCCGCTCGCTGTCTATGCTGGCCGGCGGGTGCGGCTGGAAGCCTGGCGCAATGCGCAGGAACAGGGTGCGCTGGCCGCGAAGAACATGCTGGGCGCCCGCGAAGCGCATGCCGCGGTGCCATGGTTCTGGTCGGATCAGTATGGTTTGTCGCTGCAGATCGCCGGCCTTTCGGACGAGGGCAAAACAACGGTCCGCCGCGATCTCGGCGACGGTGCTTTTATTCTGTTTCATCTGGCCGAGGATGGCAGGCTGGTGGCGGCGAGCGGCCTCGGTACGGGCAATGCCGTGGCGCGCGACATCAGGCTGGCCGAGATGCTGATCGCCAAGCGGGCTAGGCCGGCGCCGGAGGCGTTGGGGTCGCCGGATGTGAAGCTGAAGTCGTTGCTGGCAGCGTGAAGGACTGACTTACCCTCCCCTTGTGGGGAGGGTCGCTGCGAAGCAGTGGGGTGCGGCACCGGCCCCCACCCCGACCTGCGGTCCGACCTCCCCACAAAGGGGGAGGTAGACGGCTGAGCTAAGCCCGCTAAAACAGCGCCTTCAGCTCGTCCAGCTTGTCGTTGACCAGCCAGCCGTAATAGTTCTCCTCGGGCAGTTTGACCGTCTCACCCGCCGCGCGGCGCTTGTCGTTCTCTGCTTTCAGCGCATAGGCGCGCTGCTCGGGATTGCCGACATTGTAGAGCGTGGCGGTCAGCCCCGGATTGCCTGAGATGTCGAAGCCGGCAATGTTTTTGTAGGCGTCGATCGACTTCCTGATCGTCGCTGCGACGTAGGGCAATGTCAGATCCGGATCCATGATGGTCTTGTAGACCCCATTGGGATCGCCGACATCGAGTTCGGGCAGCCCCGACACCTTGTGCACGAGATCGCTCATCTGCAGCGCGGTCAGCGGGTTGAGCTGGCCGAGGCCAAAGGTCTGGCCGGCATAGTAGGGCTGGAAGAAGGTTGCGCCGAAGCGGTCGTTGGGAAAGCTTGTGCCGCCGACGGTCTTGCCGCGGAAGGAGCGGTTCCACACCTGTTCGCGGCATTCCCACAGGTCGTAGCTGTCCGACATCGTGCATTTCTTGAATTCCGGCCGTTGCACGAAATCGGTGATGTCCTCGCCGTCATAGGCGAAGGACAGCTTGCTGGAGAGGTAGGAAATCGCCTTGACGTAGTAGGTCTGCAGCCGGTCGTAGGCGTCGACATTGTAGGTGTGCTCGCCGACGATGGCGCCGACGATGTGCAAAGGATTGATGCCGTAAGCGGCAGAGGCCTTCCTGATCTTGGCGCGCAGTTCGGCGTCGTTCTGAAGCAAGGCATAGACCTTGCGGTATTTGGCCTGGAAGGTGGTGTTGGTCGCCTGGGTGCGGCGGCTCGAGGCGCCCGGTATGTCGGGCTGCACGGCATTGCGGTTGCCCGCCGGCACCAATGTCGCCGCGTCAGCCGCGAACAGCGTCGCCGCCAGCGTCAAGCCGAGAATGAGCAGGATCAGTTTTTTCATGCGCCGCCGCCTAGAGAATTGCCGCGCAAATTAGGTAAAGCTCCCGGTCGAGTCGAGAGCGCCCTTGCAGCCAGCAAGACGAAAGGTGGCCGCATGATACCATCCGGCCACACACGATGATGTTTGCCGGAAACTGTTGCCTAAGCATCGGCCCAAAAATCGAAACCGATTTTTGGAAAGTCCGATGCGTCGATTCAATACTGTTAGAGCGACCTTTGCGCGTCCAAAGGACGCGCGGCGCTCTAATACCGGCGCCGGATGAACCGGCGCCCTCGTTTAAAGGATGAATCGCGACAAATCTGTGTTTCGCGAGAGGTCGCCGACATGCTTTTCCACATAGGCGGCATCGATGGCGACGCTGGTGCCGTTGCGGTCGGGCGCGTCGTAGGAGATCTCGTCTAGCACGCGCTCCATCACCGTCTGCAGGCGTCTCGCTCCGATGTTTTCGACGCTAGCGTTGAGGTCGACAGCGATGCCGGCCAGCGAATCGATGGCATCGTCGGTGAAGGTGAGGTCGACGCCTTCGGTCTTCATCAGCGCGATATACTGCTTGATGAGGCTGGCCTCGGTCTCGGTGAGGATGCGAATGAAATCGTCCTTCTCCAGCGCCCGCAACTCGACACGGATCGGCAGGCGGCCCTGCAATTCCGGCAACAGGTCGGACGGCTTGGAGACATGGAAGGCGCCCGAGGCGATGAACAGTATGTGGTCGGTCTTCAACGGTCCGTATTTGGTCGCCACCGTCGTGCCTTCGATCAGCGGCAGCAGGTCGCGCTGCACGCCTTCGCGCGAGACGCCGGCGCCCATGCCGCCTTCGCGCGAGGCGATCTTGTCGATCTCGTCGAGGAAGACGATGCCGTCATTTTCGGTCGCGTCGAGCGCCCGGCGCACCACCTCGTCCTGGTCGAGCAGCTTGTCGGACTCGTCGTTGACCAACAGCGCGTAGGACTCCTTGACCGTCGTCTTGCGCGCCTTGGTCTTCTTGCCACCCATCGCCTTCGACAGCATGTCGTTGATGTTGAGCACGCCGATATTAGCGCCCGGCATGCCGGGGATCTCGAAGCCGGGCATGCCGCCGGTGCCGGCGTCGGCAACCTCGATCTCGATCTCCTTGTCGTCGAGCTCGCCGTCGCGCAGCTTCTTGCGGAAGGAATCGCGGGTCGCCGGGCTCGCCGTCTTGCCGACCAGGGCTTCCAGCACGCGCTCCTCGGCATTGAGGTGCGCGCGCGCCTTCACGTCCTCGCGCATCTTCTCGCGCACCAGGCCGATGGCGATCTCGACCAGGTCGCGGATGATCTGCTCGACATCGCGGCCGACATAGCCGACTTCGGTGAACTTGGTGGCCTCGACCTTGACGAAAGGCGCACCGGCGAGCCGCGCCAGGCGGCGCGAGATCTCGGTCTTGCCGACACCGGTCGGGCCGATCATCAGGATGTTCTTCGGCATCACCTCTTCGCGCATCTGGCCTTCGAGCTGCTGGCGGCGCCAGCGGTTGCGCAAGGCGATGGCCACGGCGCGCTTGGCGTCCTTCTGGCCGATGATGAAGCGGTCGAGTTCCGAAACGATTTCACGGGGAGAGAAGGTGGTCATATCACTAAATTCCACTTTGCCACTGCTTGATGGACTCAAACGGATGCAGCAGCATGATCACGTTGAGCGTCAGATTGTCCCGGATGAGGTAGCCGACACCCAGTTCGAAGATGAGGGCGAGGCCGACGATCACAGATATAGGTAGCTTTCGCGCCATCACAAATCCCAGCATCATGGCCAGCGTGTCGGACACCGAATTGATGATGCTATCGCCATAGTAATCCAGCGAGATGGTGCCGGCGCGGTAGCGCTCGATGATGAACGGGCTGTTTTCCAGGAGTTCCCAGCCGCCCTCGATGACGACGGCGAATGCCAGGCGCAGACCGATTGGCGAGCGCGGGAACAGGAACCAGGCCAAGGCGTAGAACAGGAAGCCGTGGATGATGTGCGAGAACGTGTACCAGTCGGAAATATGCTGGGAATTCTCCGAACTGTTCACCACACCGTGCCAGAGTTTGACATAACCGCAGGTGCAGATCGGCGTGCGGCCCATGCCGTAAAGGGCGCCGGCCTGGAAGATGAGCAGAGCGAGCACGAGCAGAAGCCCCATCCGCCAGCTGTCTTCGTAGGCCGAGTAATTTTTGGCAGTGCCCGGTGTCGCCATCAACTCATTCCCCTTCTTCCGCGTCGCTCTCTTCGGCATCGACGGCCATCAGCACGACGTCTCCATATTCCGAGTGCCTGCGATCAATGGCGCGGAACCCAGCCTTTTCATAGGCCCGGATGGCGCGGCCATTGTCGGGATGCGGATCGATGATGACGCGTGGCGCGCCTTCCTCGAACAGCTGTTCGACGAACTGCCGGACGATGGCCGAGCCGTGACCTTTGCCGACAAGGTCCGGCACGCCGATCGACAGGTCGATACCAAGCGTGCCGAAAGGCTGGTCGGCATAGGGATGGCCGTCTTCCAGATGCGGATCGTAGCTCTGCAGATAGGCGATCGGCCTGCCGTCGAGCTCGACGATCAGCGGCTCTACAGAAATAGAGTCAATGTGCTCCCGGATTTCGGCGATTTCCGTCTCCGGATCGTCCCACCATTCGGCGACATGCGGCTCGGCCAGCCAGCCGGCGATCATCGGCAGGTCTTTTTCGGTAACCGGTCGAAAATCATAGAGCACCGGCGGGTTAGCCGGCATCGAGCGTTTCGACAACAAAGTTGTTGTTGGTATAGACGCAAATGTCGGAGGCGATCTGCATCGCCTTGCGGGCGATCTCCTCGGCATCCTTGTCGCTGTCCATCAGCGCGCGGGCAGCGGCCAGCGCATAGTTGCCGCCGGAACCGATGGCCATGACGCCGAATTCGGGCTCCAGCACGTCGCCGGTGCCGGTGAGCGCCAGCGAAACCGACTTGTCGGCCACCAGCATCATCGCTTCCAGCCGGCGCAGATAACGGTCGGTGCGCCAGTCCTTGGCGAGCTCGACGCAGGCGCGCGTCAACTGGTCGGGATATTGTTCGAGCTTGGCTTCCAGCCGCTCCAGAAGGGTGAAAGCATCCGCCGTGGCGCCGGCGAAACCCGCAATGACATTGCCGCCCTTGCCGATGCGGCGCACCTTTTTGGCATTGCCTTTGATGATGGTCTGGCCAAGGCTGACCTGGCCGTCGCCGGCGATCACCACCTTGTTGCCCTTGCGCACCGTCACGATGGTCGTGGCGTGCATGGTCAGTTCATTCGACATTTGGTGCTCCGATTCGCGCGATCCCGATAAGGCGATTGGCGCGGGATTTCGATCGGCCATATGTATGCATGGGGCGGGTGATTGCAAACCGCCTGTGGCACGGCCGATGGAAGCCCGCATCGCAACTGGCCATCGCCGGATCATGCTGCTAGAAGGCTTTCGCTTTCAGGCAAATGAGCGCTTGGAGGCATGTCTTTCCGTTTCGCCCCCAGTCGTTTGCCCAAAGACAAGGACAAGGTCATGGCGTCCCGATCCGCCGAAGTCAGCCGCAAGACCAAGGAAACCGACATCGCCGTGTCGGTCCATGTCGACGGCACCGGTATCTCCGACATGTCGACGGGCGTCGGCTTCTTCGACCATATGCTCGACCAGCTGTCGCGCCACTCGCTGATCGACATCACGGTGAAGGCCAAGGGCGACCTGCACATTGACGACCACCACACGGTCGAGGACACCGGCATTGCGATCGGCCAGGCGCTGGCCAAGGCGCTGGGCGAGCGGCGCGGCATCATGCGCTACGCCTCTGTCGACCTTGCCATGGACGAGACGCTGACGCGGGCCGCGATCGACGTGTCGGGCCGTCCGTTCCTGGTCTGGAATGTCGCCTTCTCGTCGCCCAAGATCGGCACGTTCGACACCGAACTGGTGCGTGAATTCTTCCAGGCGCTGGCGCAGAATGCCGGTATCACGCTGCATGTCACCAACCATTATGGCGCCAACAATCACCATATTGCCGAAACCTGCTTCAAGGCGGTGGCGCGCGCGCTGCGTTTCGCACTGGAGCGCGACCCGCGCCAGCCGGAAGCGGTTCCCTCCACCAAGGGATCTCTGAAAGGGTAGGCTGATGGCCATCTATGTCGTGATGGAACCGCCAGGCCGCACCGAGGCGGCCGACGCAACCGTTTTGGTCCGCGACGGTTTTTCCTGGCTGGCTTTCCTGGTGGCGCCGCTGTGGCTCGCCTGGCACAGGCTGTGGATCGAGGCCGCGCTCGCCTTCGTCGCCATGGGGCTCATCTCGGTGCTCGGCCAATGGCTGGGACTGGACTGGGCCGGCTCCGCACTGTCTTTACTGGTCTCGCTCTATATCGGGCTGGAAGGCCAAGGGCTGCGGATCGCAGCGCTGCGCTGCCGCGGCTGGCATGAATGGGGCGTCGTCGAAGCCGACAATCCTGACGATGCCGACATCCGCCAGACACTGGACGCCGAGGCGCTTGCCGACGAGCCGGCGCCGCTGCCGCGCATCGTGCCGGACGCCAGCCTGGCCCGGCCGACGCAGACCGGGCTGACGCTGGGCCTGAGCCATACGCCGGGAAAAGCCTGAGATGCGGGTTGCCATCATCGATTACGGGTCGGGCAATCTGCGCTCGGCCACCAAGGCCTTCGAGCGCGCCGCGCATGAAGCCGGCATTGCCGCTGCCATCGAGCTGACCGCCGACGCCGAGCGGGTGCGCAGCGCCGACCGCATCGTTTTGCCCGGCGTCGGCGCCTATGCCGATTGCGCGGCGGGCCTGCGCGGCGTCGCCGGCATGTGGGAAGCGGTGGAAGAGGTAGCGATCGCCAAGGCGCGGCCGTTCCTCGGCATCTGCGTCGGCATGCAGCTGATGTCGGAGCGCGGCCTGGAAAAGACCGTGACCAAGGGCTTCGGCTGGATTGCCGGCGACGTCAAGGAGATCACGCCCGCCGATCCGGCACTGAAGATCCCGCAAATCGGCTGGAACACCATCGATCTGGAGCGCAAGCACCCGCTGTTTTCGGGTATTGCGACCGGGCCCAAGGGTCTGCACGCCTATTTCGTTCATTCCTACCATCTCGACGCGACAAGGCCGGACGAAGTGCTGGCCGTCGCCGATTATGGCGGCCCGGTAACGGCGGCGGTCGCGCGCGGTAACCTTGCCGGCATGCAATTCCATCCGGAAAAGAGCCAGGCGCTCGGCCTGGCACTGATCACCAACTTCCTGCGCTGGAGGCCTTGAGATGAGCAAGAAGGGCTACTGGATGGCGATGGTCGATGTGACCGATCCGGAAAACTATCCGAAATACATCGCCGCCAACAAAGCGGCGTTCGACAAATACGGCGCGAAATTCCTGACGCGAGGCGGTCAGTCGTCAAGCCCGGAAGGGCCATCCGGCAATCGCCATGTGATCGTCGAGTTCGAAAGCTACGAGGTCGCGCTGGCTTGCTTCCATTCCCCCGAATACCAGGCAGCGCTGAAATTCCGGCGCGCTTATTCGACCTCGCATTTCGCCATTGTGGAAGGGGTCTGAACGGTGATCCTGTTTCCGGCCATCGACCTCAAGGACGGCAAGTGCGTGCGGCTGAAGCACGGCGATATGGCGACCGCGACCATCTACAATGACGACCCTGCGGCCCAGGCCAAGGCCTTCGAAGAGCAAGGGTTTGAATGGCTGCATGTCGTCGACCTCAACGGCGCCTTCAAAGGCCAAAGCGTCAACAGCGCGGCGGTCGGCGCCATCCTCAAGGCGACGAAAAACCCGGTGCAGCTCGGCGGCGGCATCCGCACGCTGGCGCAGATCGAGGACTGGCTCGACCGCGGGCTGGCCCGCGTCATCCTCGGCACGGTGGCGGTGCGCGATCCCGACCTGGTCCGGGAAGCCTGCAAGGAATTTCCTGGAAAGATCGCCGTGGGCATCGACGCCAAGGACGGCAAGGTGGCGGTCGAAGGCTGGGCCGAGGCCTCCAGCCTCGGCGTCATCGAACTGGCGCGGAAATTCGAAGGCGCCGGCGTTGCCGCCATTATCTACACCGATATCGACCGCGACGGCGTTCTGACCGGCATCAACTGGGATGCCACGATCGATCTCGCCGACGCGGTGTCGATCCCGGTCATCGCCTCGGGCGGGCTGGCCTCGATCGCCGACATCGTGCGCATGACCATGCCCGACGCAAAGAAACTCGAAGGCGCCATCTCCGGCCGCGCGCTCTATGACGGGCGCATCGATCCGGCCGAGGCGCTTGCGGTGCTGCAGGGCAAGGCGATGGAGGCCCGATCTTGAAGATCTCCATCATCCTGGCCTCCTATGACAGCGGCCACTATCACGGCGGCATGGGCCGAGGCCCGGATGCACTCGTCGCCGGCGGGCTGGTCGACGCGCTGACGCTCTCCGGGCATGACGTGGTCGTCACCGATATCGGCAGGGTTGGCGACGAACAGCAGCGCGAGATCGCCACCGGCTTTGCCGTGTGCGGCGCCGTCTCCGGCGAGGTCCGCATCGCCATAGACCGCGGCCGGCTTCCCATCGTGCTGGCCGGCAATTGTCTGACATCGGCCGGTGCGGTTGCCGGCGAGGATGCCGATGCGATCATCTGGGCCGACCAGCATGGCGATCTCAACACGCCGGAGACGTCCATCTTCGGCTTTCTCGACGGCATGGCGCTGGCCACGGTTCTCGGCCTGTGCTGGAAGCCGATGGCCTCGGCCATCCCCGGCTTCAAGCCGATCGATCCTGCGCGCTGCGTGCTGGTCAACGCGCGCGATCTCGATCCGGCCGAAACAGAGCTGTTGAAGACTTTGCCGGTCATCCGCACCGAATGCCCGGACTGGGCGACGGCGAGCACCAGGCTGAAGGCGCCGGACGCGAAGCGGGTGCACCTGCATCTCGATCTCGACGTGCACGACCCCGGGGCGCTGCAGGCCAACCGCTACACCACGCCCGGCGGCCCGGAGCCGAAACAGCTGCGCCAGGCTGTCTGCGGCATGGCCGGCCTGCTGCCGATTTCCGGCATCACCATTTCCGCCTACGATCCGGCGTTCGATGCGCAGGCCGAGGTTCCGCCGCTGGTCGGCGAACTGCTCAGCGAGTTGCTGGCGACGATGGAGAAGGGCTGATGCTGAAGGCCCGAGTCATCCCTTGCCTCGACGTCAAGAACGGCCGCGTCGTCAAGGGGGTCAATTTCGTCGACCTCATCGATGCCGGTGATCCGGTCGAGGCGGCCAAAGCCTATGACGCGGCCGGCGCAGACGAGCTTTGCTTTCTCGATATCACCGCGTCGTCCGACAACCGTGAAACCATCTTCGACGTCGTCGCCCGCACCGCCGAACAATGCTTCATGCCGCTGACCGTCGGCGGCGGCGTGCGCCAGGTGGCCGATATTCGCAAACTGTTGCTGGCCGGCGCCGACAAGGTGTCGATCAACACTGCGGCGGTGAAGAACCCCGATTTCGTCGCGGAAGCCGCCGACAAGTTCGGCAACCAGTGCATTGTCGTCGCCATCGACGCCAAGAAGGTGTCGGCACCCAATGAAGCCGACCGCTGGGAGATCTTCACCCATGGCGGCCGTGAAAAGACCGGCATCGATGCGGTCGAGTTTGCGCGAAAAATGGTCGATCGCGGCGCCGGCGAGATTCTTTTGACCTCGATGGACCGTGACGGCACCAAGGCCGGTTACGACATTGCGCTGACCCGCGCGATAGCGGATGCGGTGCGCGCGCCGGTGATCGCGTCGGGCGGCGTCGGCACGCTCGATCATCTGGTCGAGGGCATTCGCGACGGCCATGCCGGCGCCGTGCTCGCCGCCTCGATCTTCCATTTCGGCACTTACACGATTACGGAAGCCAAGGCGCATATGGCCGAGGCCGGGCTGCCGATGCGGCTGGACTATCCGGTTCAATCCACTCCACAAAGGCTGTAGACTGCGTCATGGCTGAATTTTCGCTGTCCGATCTGGAAACGATCATTGGCGAACGCGCCCGTTCCGGCGACCCGGACTCGTGGACGGCAAAACTGTTCGCCAAAGGCATCGACAAGGCGGCGCAGAAGCTTGGTGAAGAGGCAGTCGAGACCGTCATTGCCGCCGTCAAGGGCGACGAGAAAGCCCTCGTTTCCGAAAGTGCCGATCTCATATATCATTGGCTCGTTGTGCTTGGCATGGCCGGCGTTTCGCTGGGCGAGGTGCTGAAGGAGCTTGAGGGCCGCACCGGCCGTTCGGGCGTCACTGAAAAGGCATCCCGGCCGAAAGGCTGACCGCTAGAGCCGGATGATTTCGGGCCGAGGCCTTAAATCTGAATCCGTCTCTAAATTGATAGAGGGAGCATGATGTCGCCCGAAAACCGCTTCACACTTTTCGGCATCATGCTCTAGAGGGCAGGAAACTCGATGGACCAGCTCGCTCCGACCGAGAAATATTCCCCCTATCGTTTCTTCTCGGCCGAGCAATGGTCGAACTTCCGCGCCGACACGCCGATGACGCTGGGCGAAGACGAGATCAACCGTCTGCGCTCACTGAACGATCCGGTCGACCTGGAAGAAGTCAAGCGCATCTATCTGTCGCTCTCGCGGCTGCTTTCGGCGCATGTTGAGGCCAGCCAGCTGCTGTTTCGCCAGCGCCAGGCCTTCTTCAACGCGCTGGATGTGGTCAAGACACCGTTCATCATCGGCATTGCCGGTTCGGTTGCGGTCGGCAAATCGACCACGGCGCGCGTGCTGAAGGAGCTTCTGGCGCGCTGGCCGTCGAGCCCCAAGGTCGATCTCATCACTACCGACGGGTTCCTGCTGCCCAACAAGGTGTTGCGACGCGACAATCTGATGGAGCGCAAGGGCTTTCCCGACAGCTACGATGTCGGTGCGCTGCTGCGTTTCCTGTCGGGCATCAAGTCGGCCCAGCGCAATGTCCGCGCGCCCGTCTATTCGCATTTGACCTATGACGTCATTCCCGGCGAGTTCGTCACCATCGACCGGCCAGACATTCTGATCTTCGAAGGCATCAACGTTCTGCAACCCGGCAAATTGCCGAAGGACGGCAAGATAGTGCCGTTCCTGTCGGATTTCTTCGATTTCGCCATTTATATCGACGCCGACGAAAAGCTGATCCACCAATGGTACATCGCCCGCTTCATGCGCCTGCGCGAGACGGCCTTCCGCAATCCGGACTCCTTCTTCCACCGCTATTCGCAGCTTTCGGAAGACGCCGCGCGTGCCATTGCGGAAGGCTTGTGGGCCAACATCAACCTGAAAAACCTGCGCGAGAACATCGTGCCGACACGAGCGCGGGCCGACCTCATCCTGCGCAAGGGCGCCAATCATCTGGTCGAGGAAGTGGCGCTCAGGAAACTGTGACGACTGGGTTAACGGCGCCTTAGGCAATCCCGGCTAGTTTTTGCTGCAATTCCAGCGGGTCGGGAGCAAGCGGTGATCAATGCGAGCGATGCCGGGGGCCGCCAAGCCCCGGTCTATTCCCTGGTCATTCCGATCTTTAACGAGGAAGCGGTGCTACCGCTGCTGGTGCGGCGGATCCGCATGCTGCTGGACGCGCTGGACGGCCGTGCCGAAGCGATTTTCATCGACGATGGCAGCCGCGACACCAGCCTCATCTTCCTGCGCGGCATGGTTGCCGAGGACGACCGCTTCCGGCTGATCGAGCTGTCGCGCAATTTCGGCCACCAGATCGCCATCACGGCCGGCATGGATGCTGCCGCCGGGGACGCCGTCATCGTCATGGATGCCGACCTGCAGGACCCGCCGGAGGTGGTGCTCGATCTCGTCGCCAAGTGGAAAGAAGGCTACGAGATCGTCTATGCGCGGCGCATCCGGCGCGAGGGCGAAACCTGGTTCAAGCGGGTCAGCGCCAATCTGTTCTATCGCGCGCTCGAGCAGATGACCTCCGTCAGCATTCCGCGCGATGTCGGCGATTTCCGCCTCGTCGGCCGCAAGGCGCTCGAGACTTTCAAACGCATGCCCGAGCGTGACCGCTTCGTGCGCGGCATGTTCGGCTGGATGGGTTTCAAGCAGACCGCCGTGCCGTTCGAGAGGCCGACGCGGGCAGCAGGCGAAACCAAATATCCGTTCTGGAAGATGGTGCGGCTGGCCGTGCACGGTATCATCAGCTTTTCCGACAAGCCGCTGCGGCTGGCGCTGTGGGCGGGTCTGGCCATTTCCGGTCTCGCCGCCCTGCTTGGGCTCTACGCGGTGTTTTCCTGGCTTTTTGTCAGCGGCGTCGTCCATGGCTGGACATCGACGGTGGTGATCATTTCCTTCTTGTCGGGCATCAATCTGCTGATGACCGGCGTCATCGGCCTTTATGTTGGCGGCATTCATGCCGAGGTGAAACGGCGGCCGCTTTACGTCGTCGACCGGCTGACCGGCTTCGAAGAAGCGATCGCCGCCATCAGCAATTCCCAGGCGTCGAAAAAGACGCCGCCCGCGACGCACGAACGCCGGTTCGGTTGACTGTGCGCCAGGCGGTCAACGATCCTTTGCCCGGCTACCGGTTCTGGTCATGGGCCATGGGCCGTTCGGAGCCGGCGCGAATCCTGCGGTTTGCTACAATCGGCGGCGTATCGACCCTGATCTACGCCGTGCTGACCTTGGCCCTTTCGGCTCTGCATGGCTTTGGCAGGCCTGCGACAATCGCCTCGGTCGCTGGCTATGGCGCCGGCGCGGTGTTCTCCTATTGCGGGCATCGCTTCGTGACGTTCATGTCGGACGGCTCGATTGGCTTCGAGATCGTCCGCTTCGCCTGCGCCACGGCGATCGGGTTTCTGCTCTCGGTCGGGCTGGCCATGATCCTTACCGACGTAGCTGGACTGCCGCCACTTGTGCCGGTGGCAATCGCTTCCATCCTGGTTCCGGTCCTGAACTTCATTATCCTGCGCAAATTCGTCTTCGTGGCGGCCCGATGAGTACGGAGATCCGCACTTCGCTCATCGAGAGATCCGCCCTGACTTCGGCCCAGGGCAGCTCGCGAACGCTGCCACCGACCATGGTCATCTGCCTGCTCGTGCTGGTGGCGGCCGTGCCCTGGCAGATGCGCTGGGGCGTCATACCCGACACCAGTTGGGCAATCACCATGTCCGAGAAGGTGCTTGCCGGCTCACGGCTCTATGTGGATCTCTTCGAGGTCAATCCGCCGTTCACGCCGTGGATGTTCATGCCGGCCGTGGCCTTGGCGCACGCTCTCGGCATTTCGCCGGAAGTCGTCATTCATCTCTATGCCTATACGATCTGCCTGCTGGGTCTCGGCATTGCCGCGCGGATCGCTAGATTGGCCGGCTTTGCCGAGAACCATGTGCTGTTCTCGATGCTGCCGCTGTTTCTGGCACTGCTGATCATTCTTCCGGGCAACGCTTTCAGCGAGCGGGAACATCTGGGCATCGCCCTGTTTCTGCCGTTGCTGGTGTTGATGGCTTGGCGCGCCGCGCCGACGGAAGGGCGCACGCCGAGCTTGTCGATAGCGGCATTGGCCGGCCTTTGTGGCAGCGTCCTGGTGCTGGTGAAACCCTATTATGCGCTGATGGTGCTGGTTCCGGCGCTGTACGTGGCCTTTCAGCGCCGGTCGATTTGGTCGCTCTTCCGCATCGAATACTGGGTAATCGGCTTGGTCTGCGTCGCCTATCTCGTCGCCGTGCTGTACTTTTATCCAGAGTTCCTCAACACCATCTATCCGGTGCTGACCGACACCTATATGCGGCTGCGGGTGGTGCAAGCGCTGTTGGTCAAGTATGCACCAGCCTATCTCGTCGCTCTCTACATGTTACACTGGCTTCGGCCAGGCCTCTCCCTGTCGCCGATGATCGTGGTGTTCGTCCTGGCGTCATTGGCCGCCACCGTGCCTCTCGTCTACCAGGCCAAGGGCTGGCCTTATCATGCATTCCCGGCGATCAGCCTGATAGCGGCGGCGTTGCTGCTCAGAGCCATCCAGATTGACCCGGCGAGGCAATCGCTATCGGGCATGGGGCTGGCGCGGATGCTTTTGCTTGCCGCCACCATTTTGGCCAATGCTGTCCCCTTCTGGCCCAGCCAGAAGCCCAGCGCCGATTTCGTCGCGACGATAAATGCCGCGGTAGACCATCCGAAGGTCGCGCTCATAGGTTCGGACATTGCGGCGGGCCATCCGCTGACGCGAATGGTCGGCGGGAGCTGGATCTCGACGTACTGCAGCGATTGGCTCGGGGGATTTGCTACCTATTTCGCGAAGGTCGAGGCGCAAAGCGGCAACGAGGCGGGGGCCGAACACTACAAGCGGATCACCGATCGCTACATCGATGACAAGCTTGCCCAACTCGAAACCAACCAGCCATCGCTGGTCATTGTGCAGAAGGAGGACATCTTGTGGCTGACCGAGCTTTCCGGCCGGCAGGATTTCGTCCGCTTCATGCAACACTATCGCCAGATCGCGGAGGACGATACGTTGAGGGTCCTTGTTCGCGACGACTTTAGCCGGGCTCCGTCACCCGCCGCAGCGTCAGATTGATCCGGCCGCCATTTTTCAGCAGCGCCGAGGTCGACGGATAGATGCGGTCGACGCCGTGGAAGCAGAGCCGGCCTTCGCCGCCGAGCACGACGACGTCGCCGCTTTTCAGGCGGAACGATTTGGTACCGCCGTCGCGTGTGGCCCCCCTGCCCGTCACTTGGCCGACCCGGAACAGGCAATCATCGCCAAGTGACACCGAGACCACTGGGGCCGAGAAATCGGCTTCGTCGCGATCCTGGTGCAGACCCATTTTGGCGTCCTGCGTATAGAAATTGACCAGGCAGGCCTCCGGCGGATTCGGATAGGCGGCGACCTCCCGCCACAATTGCAGCAGCGCGTCCGGGATCGGCGGCCATGGCTCTCCGGTGAGTGGGTGCGTTGGCTGGTAGCGATAGCCCAGCTCCTTGTCGGTGACCCAGCCGAGCGTGCCGCAATTGGTCATGCGCACGCTCATCTCCTTGCCGGTCCGCGGCATCGCCGGCACGTACAGCGGCGCCCGCTGTACAATGGTCCTCACCTCTTCGACCAGCGCTTCCTGCGCCGCGCGGGACAGATAACCAGGCATGTGGCGGACGCCTTTGGGCAGAACGAGCATGACTTCGCCTCCGGTTGATACTGAAACCATGCCACCGCCAATCAGAAACAGCGACCCGAAAGCCACCGTTGTCGGCCTCCCTTTCTGTGGCAATGGTGAAACCTTGCGTCTGCGGTTCCGAAGGGGAGGCCGCTTTATGCACGCAGTCGGCGCGGTCCTTAGTCGTTCTCTACCCGGCCGCGCAGCTTTTTGATCGTGCCGCGCCCTGCCTTGCTTTGCAGCCGCCGCTCCACCGAGCCTTTCGACGGCCTGGTCTTCTTGCGCGGCGGCGGCGGCGGTTCCGCGGCCTTGGCGACCAGCGCCGTCAGCCTTGCCCGGGCATCGGCCCGGTTCTGCTCCTGGGTGCGGAAGCGGCCGGCCTCGATGACGATGACGCCGTCCTTGGTGGCGCGCTGGCCGGCGAGCTTGATCGTGCGCGCGCGCACGCGTTCGGACAGGCCAGCCGCATTGGCGGCGTCGAAGCGCAACTGGACGGCGGTCGCCACCTTGTTGACGTTCTGCCCGCCGGGACCCGACGAGCGGATGAAATCCTCGTGCAGGTCGCCCGGATGGATTACGGCTTCGTCTGATATGATGATGTCGTCGATCGGCATGCCGCAGTCATGGCGCGGCGGACCAAAAAAGAAAAGGCCCGATCGAGACCGCGCCTTTCAAGGATGCTTCGGTGAAGATGTCTCGACTATTCCGCAGCTTCCTGCAGGCGGGGTGCTGCGCCGAGCACGACGGCATCGACATGGCTCTCGAATTTCTCGAAGTTGACGGCGAACATGCCGACCAATCGCGCTGCCTGCCGGTCATAGGCTGCCTTGTCGGCCCAGGTCGAACGCGGGTCGAGAATGGCGCTGTCGACGCCAGGCACAGCAACCGGCACCTCGAAGCCGAAATTGGCGTCGGTGCGGAAACCGGACGCCTTCAACGAACCGTCAAGCGCTGCGGCCAGCAAGGCGCGCGTCGCCTTGATCGGCATACGCTTGCCGGTGCCGTAGGCGCCGCCGGTCCAGCCGGTGTTGACCAGCCAGCAATCGGCGCCGTGGCGGGCGATCAGCTCGCGCAGCAGATTGCCGTATTCCTTGGGGTGGCGCGGCATGAACGGGGCGCCGAAGCAGGTCGAGAACGTCGCTTCCGGCTCGGTAACGCCTTTCTCGGTGCCGGCCACCTTGGCGGTGTAGCCGGAGAGGAAGTGATACATCGCCTGCGCCGGGGTCAGCCGTGCGATCGGCGGCATGATGCCGAAGGCATCGGCGGTCAGCATGATGATGTTTTTCGGGTGGCTGGCCCGTCCGCTCTTCGAGGCATTGGGGATGAAATCCAGCGGATAGGCGCAGCGCGTGTTTTCGGTGAGCCGGCCGTCGTTGAAGTCCGGCACGCGGTCGGCGTCGAGCACGACATTTTCCAGCACCGTGCCGAAACGCTGCGTGGTGGCGAAAATCTCCGGCTCGGCCTCGGCCGACAGCCGGATCGTCTTGGCGTAGCAGCCGCCTTCGAAGTTGAAGATGCCGTGCGGTCCCCAGCCGTGCTCGTCGTCGCCGATGAGCGTACGTGACGGATCGGCCGACAGCGTCGTCTTGCCCGTCCCGGAAAGCCCGAAGAAGATCGCTGCGTCGCCGCCCGGGCCCTCATTGGCCGAGCAGTGCATCGGCATGACGCCCTTTTCCGGCAGCAAATAGTTGAGCATGGTGAACACCGACTTCTTCATCTCGCCGGCATAGGAAGTGCCGCCGATCAGCACGATCTTGCGGGCGAGATCGACCGCAATCACCGTATCGGTGCGGCTGCCGTGACGGGCCGGATCGGCGCGGAAGGACGGCAGGTCGATGATCGTCATCTCCGGCACGAAATCCTCGAGCTCGGCGGCCTGCGGGCGGATCAAAAGATTGCGGATGAACAGCGAGTGCCAGGCGAATTCGGTGATGATCCGCGTCGGCAGCTTCAGCTCGGCATCGGCGCCGCCGATCAGGTCCTGGACATAAAGGTCCCTGTCGGCCGCATGGGCAAGGAAATCGGCAAGCAATGTTTCGAACTGAGCCGGCGAAATCGCCTTGTTGTTATCCCACCAGATATGCGGCTCGGTGGCACTGTCGCGGACGACAAACTTGTCCCTGGGCGAGCGGCCGGTGTGCTGGCCGGTCTCGGCAAGCAGCGCGCCATGCGCGGTCAGCCTTGCCTCGCCACGGCGAATCGCGTCCTCGTACAGCGCCGCGGCACCGAAATTATAACGCACCGTTCCGGTAGTTTTCAGTCCGATGCGATCGATCGCGCAGGCGGAATTGCGTTTGCCGACTTCCGACATCAAGGGTACCTTCTTCTGGAATCGCCGCACTTTGCCGTCGTATTTCCGGCAGGCCCGCGAAGTGGGCTAAGATGGTCAGAACCAGAAAACCCAAATGATATCAAATCATTAATCGATTTAAAAAAATTGAAAGTTGTTTAAATCGTTTATATATGCAAAAAATTACAGTGGTTACCCAAAGGATTGGCCAGGGTCAGGCGTCCAATCTGCATAGAGGTGCGGGATGGGTCACCGGCAAGCCTTCCGTGACAGCGGACGGAGCCTGTGCCACATTTTGTACCTAATTTGTCCTGCAAAAGCCCTTTCTCTTATCGAAGAAGGGACAGCTCATGAGGGAGCCGCTTGAAATGGCAACAATCGCGCTTGTCGATGACGACCGCAACATTCTGACATCGGTGTCGATCGCCCTCGAGTCCGAGGGGTATCGCGTCGAGACCTACACGGATGGTGCGTCGGCGCTGGAAGGCCTGGCGGCGCGGCCGCCGAATCTCGCCATCCTCGACATCAAGATGCCGCGCATGGACGGCATGGAGCTGTTGCGCCGGATGCGGCAGAAGTCCGACCTGCCGGTGATCTTCCTGACCTCGAAGGACGATGAGATCGATGAGCTTTTCGGCCTCAAGATGGGCGCCGACGATTTCATCCGCAAACCGTTCTCGCAGCGCCTGCTGGTCGAGCGGGTGCGCGCCGTGCTGCGCCGCGCCAGCGCCCGCGAAGCTGCGGCAAAGGCGCCCAGCCAGCAGGCCCGTTCGCTGGAACGCGGCCAGCTCGTCATGGACCAGGAACGCCATACCTGCACCTGGAAGGGCGAGCCGGTGACGCTGACGGTCACCGAATTTCTCATCCTGCACTCGCTGGCGCAGCGCCCCGGCGTGGTAAAAAGCCGTGATGCGCTGATGGATTCGGCCTATGATGAGCAGGTCTATGTCGACGACCGCACCATCGATAGCCACATCAAGCGGCTGCGCAAGAAGTTCAAGGCCGTCGATGACGACTTCGAAATGATCGAAACCCTTTACGGAGTCGGATACCGGTTCCGCGAAGCTTGAGTTGATGCATGTCGCCCAAAAGTGGTCGCGTTTTTGGGACGACGACATGCATAAAACCAAAGACTAGGCGGGAGCTGCTATTCGATGGCAGTGGATGTACAGCGGAGCAGACGAACGAGCGCTGTCAGGCGGTCGCGGATTCTGCCCGCATTCCTGTCGAGGTTGACGGTGCCGATGCGCCGCTTCCTCGGCCACCACATCTTTTCCAGCCTGACCCGGCGCATCCTGTTCCTCAACCTGGCCGGCCTCGCCGTGCTGGTCACCGGCATCCTCTATCTCAACACCTTCCGCGACGGGCTGATCGACGCCCGCGTCGAAAGCCTGATGACGCAGGGCGAGATCATCGCCGGCGCCATTGCCGCGTCGGCGACGGTCGAGACCGATTCGATCAGCATCGATCCAGAAAAACTGCTCGAACTGCAGGCCGGTGAAAGCCTGGGGCCGGGCTCCGACCAGCTCGACAATCTGGATTTCCCGATCAATCCCGAGCGCGTCGCGCCGGTGCTGCGGCGGCTGATTTCGCCGACGCGCACCCGGGCCCGCATCTATGACCGCGACGCCAATCTGCTGCTCGATTCGCGCCATCTCTATTCGCGCGGCCAAATCCTGCGCTACGACCTGCCGCCGGTCGAGGACGAGCAGCCGGATATGCTGGAGCGCGTGCAGAAATTCGTCTTCGACTTCTTCCGCAACAAGGACCTGCCCGTCTACCATGAGCAGCCGGGCGGCAACGGTGCGGCCTTCCCGGAAGTGGTCAAGGCGCTGACCGGCAGTCCATCGACGATCGTGCGGGTGAGCGAACAAGGCGAGCAGATCGTTTCGGTGGCGGTGCCGATCCAGCGCTTCCGCGCCGTTCTCGGCGTGCTGATGCTGTCGACGGAAGGCGGCGACATCGACAAGATCGTCGCCGCCGAGCGCAAGGCTATTTTGCGCGTGTTCGGCATCGCCGCCCTGGTCACCGCCATCCTGTCGATGCTGCTCGCATCCACCATCGCCAATCCGCTGCGCCGGCTATCGGCGGCGGCAGTGCGGGTGCGGCGCGGCGTCAAGAGCCGCGAGGAGATCCCCGACTTTTCCGACCGCCAGGACGAGATCGGCAATTTGTCGGTCGCGGTGCGCGACATGACCAATGCGCTCTATGCCCGCATCGAGGCGATCGAAAGCTTCGCCGCCGATGTCTCGCACGAGCTGAAGAACCCGCTGACCTCGCTGCGCAGCGCGGTGGAGACCTTGCCGCTGGCCAAGAACGACAATTCACGCGGCAGGCTGATGGAGATCATCCAGCACGATGTCCGGCGTCTCGACCGGCTGATCACCGACATTTCCGATGCCTCGCGCCTCGACGCCGAACTGGCGCGTGAGGATGCCGCCACGGTCGATTTGAAGAAATTCATTACCGATCTCGTCGCCGTGTCGCGCGAAGCGACGCGCAACAAAAAGGCTGTCGAGATCGAATTCAAGGCCGCCAAGCTGCCGCAAGGCGTCAAAGGCTATTTCGTCACCGGCCATGATCTGAGGATCGGCCAGGTCATCACCAATCTGATCGAGAATGCCCGCTCCTTCGTGCCGGAGGACCACGGCCATATCGCCATTTCCCTGGCACGCTCGGGCAAGGTCAACATCGTCACCGTCGACGACAACGGCCCCGGAATCCGCGCCGACGCCATCGACCGCATCTTCGAGCGCTTCTACACCGACCGCCCGGCGGGCGAGGCGTTCGGCCAGAATTCGGGGCTTGGCCTGTCGATATCCAGGCAGATCGTCGAAGCCCATGGCGGCACGCTGACCGCCGAGAACATCCCCGGCACCAAGCCCGGCGACATCAAGGGCGCGCGCTTCGTCGTTACGCTGCCGGCCGAAGGCTGATCGCGGCTGCGCATGCCCGATCCCACCGCGGAACCCGAGAACATCCATGCCACCGCAGTCCTGATTGGCGAGCGGGGCGTCCTGATCACCGGGCCGTCCGGCTCGGGCAAGACAACGCTGGCGCTGGCGCTCATCGACCATTTCAGCCGGCTCGGGCTGTTTGCGCGGCTGATCGGCGACGACCAGCTGTTTGTCGCGGCGCGTTTCGGGCGGCTGGTCTGCCATCCGCCCGCCAGCATTGCCGGCCTCGCAGAGGTGCCCGGACTTGGTCCGAAGCCGCTTTTGTTCCAACCTGTGGGAGTCATCGACCTTACGATCCAGCTGGTTGCCGCTAACGCTGTGGAGCGTTTCCAGGAAGAGTCGAGCGCGACCATTGCCGGCTGTGTGGTGCCGCGCATCGACCTCGTTCAGCGCAACGTCACTGCGGCTTTGCCGGCGGTAATGGCGCGGCTGGCGATTGCGCCTTTCGTATGATCCGCCGCCGGTTTTTTGCTGCAATGCGTCAAATTGGCCATGGCCGACGCAATTTTGGGCTTGTCAACGCGCCGCGCGTCGACAAGATAGCGCTCCCGCCGCCTGGGATGGCCGGCGAGCATAAAAAGCGCCTGTGAAGCGGCGATGACGGGAGCCACCATAGAATGATCGGACTCGTGCTTGTAACGCACGGTCAACTGGCCGCCGAGTTCCGCCATGCCGTGGAACATGTCGTGGGGCCACAAGACAATTTCGAAACCGTGGCAATCGGCGCCGATGACGATATGGAGCAGCGTCGGCGCGATATCGTCGACGCCGTCGGCCGCGTCGACACCGGGACCGGGGTCATCGTTCTGACCGATATGTTCGGCGGCACGCCTTCCAACCTCGCCATTTCGGTGATGGAATCCGGTCGCACCGAGGTCATCGCCGGCATGAACCTGCCGATGCTGATCAAGCTGTCGTCGATCCGCAAGGGCGACAACATGGCGACCGCGCTCGACGAGGCGCAGGCCGCGGGGCGCAAATACATCAATGTCGCAAGTCAGCTGCTGAGCAGCAAATGAACGCGCTGTCGCCCGGTGAGATCGTGCGCGAGTTCCCGATCGTCAACCAGCGCGGCCTGCATGCGCGCGCCTCGGCGAAGTTCGTCCAGGTCGCCAGCGGCTTCGACGCCACCGTCCATGTCGAGAAGGATGGTCTCAAGGTCGGCGGCACCTCGATCATGGGGCTGATGATGCTGGCGGCGAGCCCCGGTTATTCGATCCGCGTCACCGCCAGCGGCGCTGAAGCCGCAGCGGCGATGGACGCGCTGGAGCAGCTGGTCGCCTCGCGCTTCGGCGAAGAGTGCTGAAGTTTTTGCTTTGAACGCCGTTGTCCCAAAACCGCGGGATACTTTTGGGCGGCATGCATCCCCGTAAAACACATACGCGCATAAAGATTTCTTTATATCCCATTGTCGTCTTGGCGGCGATCTGCTAGTCAGGCCGGCATTCCGCGCCCTTCGACGCGCCGTGTGGCGCAGGCGCATTCTGAAGACAAATCACACCGGAGCACTGCCATGACAGGTAGCAAGGACTATGTGGTCGCCGACATCTCGCTTGCCGGCTGGGGCCGCAAGGAACTCGATATCGCCGAAACCGAAATGCCGGGCCTGATGGCCTGCCGCGAGGAATTCGGCGACAAGAAGCCGTTGAAAGGTGCGCGCATCACCGGCTCGCTGCACATGACCATCCAGACTGCGGTGCTGATCGAGACGCTGAAGGCGCTTGGCGCCGATATCCGCTGGGCCTCGTGCAACATCTTCTCGACCCAGGACCATGCGGCCGCAGCCATCGCCGAGGCCGGCATCCCGGTGTTCGCCGTCAAGGGCGAGTCGCTCGAGGAGTATTGGGACTACACCGACAGGATCTTCCAGTGGGCCGATGGCGGCCTCTCCAACATGATCCTCGACGATGGCGGCGACGCCACGATGTACATACTGATCGGCGCCCGCGCCGAGGCCGGCGAGGACGTGCTGTCCAACCCGCAGAGCGAGGAAGAGGAATACTTCTACGCCCAGGTCAAGAAGCGCCTGAAGGCCTCGCCCGGCTTCTTCACCAAGCAGAAGGAAGCCATTCGCGGCGTCACCGAAGAGACGACGACGGGCGTCAACCGGCTCTACCAGCTGCAGAAGAAGGGCCTGCTGCCGTTCCCCGCGATCAACGTCAACGACTCGGTCACCAAGTCGAAGTTCGACAACAAATATGGCTGCAAGGAATCGCTGGTCGACGGCATCCGCCGCGGCACCGACACCATGATGGCCGGCAAGGTTGCGGTCGTCTGCGGCTATGGCGACGTCGGCAAGGGCTCGTCGGCTTCGCTCAAGGGCGCCGGCGCCCGCGTCAAGGTCACCGAAGTCGATCCGATCTGCGCGCTGCAAGCGGCGATGGACGGCTTTGAAGTCGTCACGCTGGAAGATGCCGCACCGACCGCCGACATCGTCATCACCACCACCGGCAACAAGGATGTCGTCACCCTCGACCACATGCGCTCGATGAAGGACATGGTGATCGTCGGCAATATCGGCCACTTCGACAATGAGATCCAGGTCGCGTCGCTGCGCAACCTGCAATGGACCAACGTCAAGCCGCAGGTCGACATGATAACCTTCCCGGACGGCAAGCGGATGATCCTGCTGTCCGAGGGGCGCCTGCTCAACCTCGGCAACGCGACCGGTCATCCGAGCTTCGTGATGTCGGCTTCGTTCACCAATCAGGTGCTGGCGCAGATCGAGCTCTACACCAAGCCCGGCCAGTACCAGAACCAGGTCTATGTGCTGCCCAAGCACCTCGACGAGAAGGTGGCGCGTCTGCATCTCGACAAGCTTGGAGCCCGCTTGACCGAACTTTCCGGCGAACAGGCCGCCTATATCGGCGTGACCCCGCAGGGTCCGTTCAAGCCGGAACACTACCGCTATTAGCCAAAGCGGCGTTTACCACTAGATATTGAAGCCGGGCGATTGACTTTTCGCCCGGCTTCTTTTTTGCGCGGATGATTCTTCACGCCGATTCCAGCACGCGCTATTGTGCTGATTCGTGGGCCGGGGACGAGGCCGGCGTACGCATCGAGAGCATGATTCGAACCGAAGGACCGCGTCAGCGAAAAGTGGGAAGCGGTTTTCGGAAAAGATCATGCCCTTTAGAAAAGAGTTAGGTCAGAAGGGCGTTTCCATCAAACGTGATCCTGATCTAGGCGGTCTTGCATTCAGGCGGCGAAGAGGACCAAGGCATGCCGGGGGAAAACCCGCCTCGCGCGGGATCGGCCGTTTCCGGCGGCCATGACGATTCCGATAGCAATGGCTCCGTCACGACAGGCGGTGGCCTGAAGAGGCGCGTTGGCGCCCGCACCGCCGGCTTTCTTGCCACCTCAGCTCTTGCCGGCCCGCTCACCTCGTTTGCCGCCCATGCCGAGCCGGCCATTGCGCAGAAGGCCGGACTGTCGGTCAGCGCGGTCGAAGTCATCCAGCTCGCCATGTTCGTCGGCGTCATGGGCGCGGCACTGGTCTCGGCCATCTTCCTGATCCGCGAAAGAGCCCGCACCTCGGCGCAGAATGTCGAACTCAGAGCCCGCATTGCCGACATCAATGCGGCGCTGCAGCGCTCCGAGGCGCTGCTCAATCTGCGTGACCAGCGCGTCATCGTCTGGGCGTCGGAGAACAAGAAGCCGGAGCTGATCGGCACGCTGCCGCTGGAAAGCGGTGCGCCGGACGACCGTGCAGCCTTCCTCGCCTTCGGCCGCTGGCTGATGCCGCGCTCGGCGGCGGCGCTCGAAAATGCCGTCGCTGGTCTGCGCGAGAAAGCGAAACCCTTTGATCTCGTGATCGAATCGCAGGCCGGGGCGCCGCTTGAAGTGCATGGCCGCAAGAGCGCCGCGCATGTGCTGGTGCGCTTCGTCTCGCTGTCGGAAACTCAGAGGAGCCAAGCCAGGCTGAAGATCGAGAACCAGCGGCTGGCCGCCGACTACGAGACCATGATCGGCCTGCTCGACGCCTTGCCGATGCCGGCCTGGCTGCGCGCCACCGACGGGCGGCTGAAATGGGTCAACCGTGCCTATGCCGGAGCGGTCGAGGCACCGAACGCCGAGACCGCGGTGCGCGAAGCCAAGGAATTCCTCGGCGCCCAGGCGCGCGAACAGATCGCCGCGCAGCACAAATCG
Organism: Mesorhizobium sp. P160219; assembly: GCF_057786095.1. Lineage (NCBI taxonomy): Bacteria > Pseudomonadati > Pseudomonadota > Alphaproteobacteria > Hyphomicrobiales > Phyllobacteriaceae > Mesorhizobium > Mesorhizobium sp. P160219. The sequence continues at coordinate 993,087 of NZ_JBYNWG010000001.1, read as the reverse complement.
CGCCCGATCTTCGAACAGACGCTGTCGACGGTGATCGAGGGCGACCGCCGGGTGTTCGCCGTCACCGACTTCGCCGGTGCCGACGGCTCGGCCGGTCTTGCCTGCGACACCAGCGCCACCGAAACCATTCGCGGCGAATATGAGCGCACGGTGCGCAGCCATGCCGACACGCTCGACCAGCTCAACACGGCGGTGGCGATCTTCGATGCCAACGAGAAGTTGCGCTTCTTCAACCAGGCGTTCCAGAAACTGTGGGGGCTGGACCCGGGCTTCCTGCACAGCGCGCCCGACAATGCGCTGCTGCTCGACCGGCTGCGCAGCGAAGGCAAGATCGCCGAGCAGCCGGAATGGCGGCGCTGGAAAGAAGGCCTGCTTGGCGCCTACCGCGCGGTGGAATCGCAAGAGCATTGGTGGCATCTGCCCGACGGCAAGACCATCCGCGTGGTGGCCAACCCGCAGCCGAAGGGCGGCGTGACCTGGGTGTTCGAGAACCTGACCGAGAAGATGGACCTCGAAAGCCGCTACCAGACGGCGGTGCGGGTCCAGGGCGAAACGCTCGACAATTTGGCCGAAGGCGTCGCCGTGTTCGGTCCCGATGGGCGGCTGCGCCTGTCGAACCCGGCCTTTGTCGCGCTGTGGGGACTGAGCCAGGATGTGATCAAGCCCAACGTCCATGTCTCGGCGATCCGCGATCTCAGCGACCAGCGCGCCGTCGACAGCCCGTGGGGCGGGTTCGTCGCCGCCATCACCGGTTTCGACGACGAGCGCCGCGACCGCCATGGCCAGACCGAACTGAAGAACGGCACAGTGCTCAGCTACGCCGTCATCCCGCTGCCCAACGGCCAGGTGATGATGACCTTTGTGGACGTCACCGACAGCGTCAATGTCGAGCGCGCGCTGAAGGACAAGAACGAAGCGCTGCAGAAATCCGACCAGCTGAAGAACGAGTTCGTGCAGCATGTCTCCTACGAGCTGCGCTCGCCGCTGACCAACATCATCGGCTTCACCGAGCTTCTGTCGCTGCCGGCGACCGGGCCGCTCAGCCCAAAGCAGCGCGAATATGTCGAGCATGTCGGCTCGTCATCCTCGGTGCTGCTCACCATCGTCAACGACATACTCGACCTCGCCACCGTCGACGCCGGCATCATGCAGCTCGACATTTCGGAAGTAAGCGTCGAGCGCACCATCGAGGCCGCGGCCGAACTGGTCGCCGACCGGCTGCAAGAGCATTCGATCAAGCTCCGGATCGACGCCGCTGCGGCGCCGAAGAGTTTTCACGGCGACGAGACCCGGGTTCGCCAGATCCTCTACAATCTGCTCAGCAACGCCGCCAATTACGCGCCGGAGGCGAGCACTATCACGCTTGCCTGCCGGCATTTGGAGCAAGGTGTGGAATTCTCCGTCCATGACAACGGCCCCGGCATGCCGCCGGACCTGCTCGATTCGGTGTTCCGCCGCTTCGAGCCGCGCACCAATGGCGGGCGCCGGCGCGGTGCGGGCTTAGGCCTGTCGATCGTCAAGAGCTTTGTCGAGCTGCACGGCGGCAGCGTGCGCATCGAGACCGGCAAGGACAAGGGCACCACCGTCATCTGCACCTTCCCCGATGCACCGTCGGGCATCCGCGCCGCGGCCGAGTAGCGCGCTCGATGACCGTTGTTGTGCTGGAGCGTTTTCTCGCCGACGAGGCTGCGACCGCAAGGCTCGGCGAAGACCTGGCCATGGCGCTGCGGCCGGGCGACGTGCTGGCGCTCAAGGGCGATCTCGGCGCCGGCAAGTCGACGCTGGCGCGGGCCCTGATCAGGGCGCTGGCCGATGATGCCGGCCTCGATGTGCCGAGCCCTACCTTCACCTTGGTGCAAAGCTACGACACGCGCATCCCCGTGCACCATTTCGATCTCTATCGCCTGTCCTCGGCCGGCGAGATGGACGAGCTGGGTTTCGACGAGGCGCTGCTGCAGGGCGCTGCCCTTGTCGAGTGGCCGGAACGGGCGGAGGCCGCTCTTCCGAGAACGTCGATCTGGATCGAACTCGTCCATCAGGACGAAGGACGATTGGCGAAACTATCGGGCCAAGGCGTTGCCTTCGAACGCGTGGCCCGATCGCTGGCGATGCGCGATTTCCTCAAAACGGCCGGTTGGGGCGACGCCGCGCGGCGCCATTTCGTCGGCGACGCCTCGGCGCGCTCTTACGAGATTGTTTCGCTCGCCGGCCTTGCGCCGCGCGTGCTGATGAATTCGCCAAGGCTGGTGCTGGGGCCGCCGGTGCGCGACGGCAAGCCCTATGCCGTGATCGCCCACACGGCGCAGTCGGTCACCGCTTTCGTCGCCATCGACAAGGCGCTGCTGGCGCAAGGTGTCAGTGTCCCAAAAATCCATGCCGAGGATCTCGAACGGGGCTTTCTGCTGCTGGAGCATCTGGGCTCGGAAGGTTTTCTCGACGGCAATGATGAGCCGGTGGCCGAGCGCTACGCGGCAGCGGCCGAATTGCTGGCGATGATGCATGGGAAGACCTGGCCGCAGCGCATGGAGGCCGTGCCGGGCGTCTTCCACGAGGTGCCGCCCTTCGATCGCGCCGCCATGCTGATCGAAGCCGATCTCTTGGTCGATTGGTATGTGCCGATGGTGACCGGCAGCCCGGCAAGCGAGGCTTTACGCGCCGGCTATCACAGGGAATGGAACGCGGTTCTCGATCGGCTGGACACACAGGAATACACGCTGATGCTGCGCGACTTCCATTCGCCCAACATCATCTGGCGCGGTGACCGCAAAGGCCACGACCGGCTGGGCATCGTCGATGTCCAGGACGCGCTGATGGGTCCGGCGGCCTATGACGTTGCGTCGCTGGCCATGGATGCCCGCGTCACCGTTTCGCCCGATATCGAGCAGCGGACCGTGGACGCCTATGTCGCTGCGCGCCACGCCGCCGGCGGCTTCGATGAGGACGCCTTCCGCGCGGCCTATGCGATCATGGCGGCGCAGCGCAATTCGAAGATCCTCGGCATTTTCGTGCGGCTCGAAAAGCGCGACGGCAAGCCCTATTATCTCCGACACCTGCCGCGCATCCGCGATTATCTCAGGCGGGCGCTGGCGCACCCGGCGCTGGCTCAGTTGAAGGAGTTTTACATGGCACATGGCCTGCTGGAGGAACGGCTCCCGTGACCTTGACCACAGCGATGGTGCTGGCGGCTGGTCTTGGCAAGCGCATGCGGCCGATCACCGACACCATGCCGAAGCCGCTGGTGCGGATCGCCGGCAGGACCTTGCTCGACTGGGGGCTGGACAGTCTCGAAGCGGCCGGCGTCGAGAAAGCCATCGTCAACGTGCACTATCTGCCGGACCAGATCGTCGCCCATATCGCCCACAGGCGGGCGCCAAAGATCGTCATTTCCGACGAGCGCGACGCACTGCTGAATTCGGCGGGTGGCATCGTCAAGGCATTGCCGCTGCTGGGCAGCGACCCCTTCTACATCATCAACGCCGATACGTTCTGGATCGACAGCGGCCAGCCCAGCCTCGAGCGCCTTGCCCTTGCATGGGACGGCGCGAAAATGGATATTCTGCTGATGCTTACCGATCTCGACTCGGCCACCGGACACGGTGTCGGCACGGATTTCCTGATGGCGCCGGATGGCGGCCTGCGGCGCTCGAAAGGCGATCCGGCCGGGTTGATCTATGCCGGAGCGGCAATCGTCAATCCCGCCATCTTCAGGGATGCGCCGGCCGGGGCGCATTCGCTCAACACCTATTTCGACAAGGCAATCGCCTCTGGCCGTCTGTTCGGCATGCAGATGCGCGGAAGCTGGATCACCGTCGGCACTCCCGACGCCATTCCGCAGGCGGAAGCGGCCGCCGCCGAAGCTCTCGCGAAGGTGGTATGAGCGGCGCGCGCCGCGTTCTTTCGATCCCGCCCGGAGCGCCATTCCTGCCGACTCTGGCCGAGGCCTTGCTGGCCGGACGGCTGGTGCCCGGCTTCCGGTTCGACGGCGATCCGCTGGCGCTGGCTGATGTCACCATCTATGTGCCGACACGGCGCGCGGCCCGTGCGCTGCGCGGCGCTTTTGTCGACGCGCTTTCGGGACCGGGGGGGAGCCGCCGTTCGGCGATCCTGCCGGTCATCCGCCCGCTCGGAGAGTTCGACGAGGACGAAGCCGCCTTCGACGCCGGCACGCCGACCGAGCTTGAAATGGCGCCGCCGATCGCAGCCATCGAACGCCTGCTGCTACTGGCGCCGCTGGTGCGGGCCTGGAAGCGCACCTTGCCGGCGCATGTCCTTGATATGTTCAACGAAGAGATCGTCGTGCCGGCCTCCGCCGCCGATGCGATCTGGCTGGCGCGCGACCTCGCCCGGCTGATGGACGAGATCGAAACCGAAGGCACGGACTGGACCAGGCTTGCCGATCTGGTCACCGGCAATCTTGCCGGATGGTGGCTTGTGACGCTCGATTTCCTCCGTATCGTCACCGAGGCCTGGCCGAAATTGCTGGAGGAGCGCGACCGCTCCAACCCGGCCGCGCACCGCAATGCGCTGATCCGGCGCGAGGCGAAGCGGCTGGAACGCAACCCGCCCAAAGGCCCGGTGATCGCCGCCGGCTCGACGGGCTCTATTCCCGCCACGGCCGAACTGCTTGCCACGGTCGCCAGCCTGCCCAACGGCGCCGTGGTGCTGCCCGGGCTCGATGGGATGCTGGACGAACCGTCTTTTGCCGCGATTGGGGCGCCCGGTGCGCGGCCGGCACTGCTTGGCCACCCGCAATACGGCATGGCCAAGCTGATCGGCAAGATTGGCGTGCTGCGTGGCGATGTCGAGGAAGTGGTCTCCGCCGAGCCCGCACTGGCGCTCCGCGCGGCCCTTGTCGGCGAGGCGCTGCGGCCGGCCGAGACCACGGAATTATGGGCCGAGACCCGCATATGCTTCAACGCCGTAGACATCGCCGAGGCCTTCGCCGACGTGACGCTGATCGAAGCCGCCAGCGAACGCGACCAGGCGGCGGCGATCGCCATCGCGCTGAAAACCGCCGTGGAACAGCCGGGACTAAGGGCAGCGCTCGTTACCGGCGACCGCTGGCTGGCGCGGCGCGTCTCGGCCGAGCTGTTGCGCTTCGGCGTGATCGCCGACGATTCCGGCGGCACGCCGCTCGCCAACACGCCTGCCGCCAGCCTGCTGCGGCTCACACTTCAAGCGGTATTCCGGCCCGGCGATCCCGTCGGCCTTTTGTCGCTGCTCAAGCATCCGCTGCTCGGGCTCGGACTTGAGCGCACCGGCGTGCGCCATGCCGCCGAGCTCATCGAACTCGTGGCGCTGCGCGGCGGCACCGGACGCCCCGACATCGCCTCTTTGCCAGCACTGTTCGAGGAGCGTCTCGCCGGGCTGAGCGGGGACAAGCGCCAGCCCTTCTGGTTTTCGCGCCTGAGCGGGCGCGGCATCGACGATGCCCGCGATATGCTGAGCCGGCTTGTGACGGCACTGGCGCCGCTGACCGCCTTTCGCGGTGAAGAGAACGCCGATCTCGTCGCGTTGACCAGAGCGAGCGTCGCCGCGCTGGAAAATCTCGGCCGCACGGCGGAGGGCAGCCTGGCTGAATTTTATGCCGGCGACGCCGGCGAGAAACTCGCCGAGCTGCTGCGCGGTGTGGTCGCCGCGTCTGCATCGTTCGACTTCCCGGCCGACGAATGGCCTGATGTGATGGACGCGCTGGTAGCACCGGAAACGGTCAAGCCGGGGCAAGGCACAGACCGCAACATCGCGATATGGGGCGCGCTGGAGGCACGGCTGCAGAGCGTCGACACGCTTGTCATTGGCGGGCTGAACGAAGGCGTGTGGCCACGCAAGCCGGAAAGCGATCGCTTCATGTCGCGGTTGATGAAGACCGGCATCGATCTCGAGCCGCCAGAGCGCCGTATCGGCCTTGCCGCCCACGACTTCCAGATGGCGATGGGGGCGAAAAAGGTGGTGCTGACGCGCTCCGCCCGAGCCGGCGACGCACCGGCGGTGCCGTCGCGCTGGCTGCAGCGCATCCTCACCTTCATCGGCAAGGATCCGGCGGCCGCATTGCGCGGGCGCGGCGACGAATTGCTTGCCTGGGCGCGCGCGCTCGATGCCGGCGAGCGGCAGCATTTCGCGCCGCGACCGCAGCCGAAACCGCCGCTGAGCATGCGGCCCACCCACTTCTCGGTGACCGCGATCGAGACGTTGCGACGCGACCCCTATGCGGTCTATGCAAGGCGTATTCTGAGCCTTCTGCCGCTCGAACCGGTGATCCGCGATCCCGGTGCGGCCGAGCGCGGCACGCTGTTTCATGACATCCTGCATCTGTTCTCGACAGAGGTGGCGGATCCCCGCGCGCCCGAAGCTCTGGAACGCCTCATCGCTGCCGGCCGGACCTGCTTTGCCGAGATCGCCCTGCCCGCCGACGTCGAGGCTGTGTGGTGGCCGCGCTTCGAAAAGCTTGCCGCCAACATCATCGAATGGGAGCGCGGCCGCGCTCCCGCCGTCGCCCGGCGGCATGCCGAGGAGCGCGCCGAAAAGACCGCTGTCGGCCGCACCGGCGTGACGCTGTCCGGCTATGCCGACCGCGTCGACCTTTTGGCCGGTGGCATGGCCGACATTCTCGACTACAAGACCGGCTCGTCCCCGTCCAAGGCGCAGGCCCACACGCTGCTGGCGCCACAGCTGGCGCTCGAAGGGGCGCTGCTCCGGCGCGGCGCCTTCAAGGGGCTTGGCGCGCGCGAGCCCTCCCAGCTCGCATTCGTGCGGCTGAAGCCGAATGGCGAAGTGTTCGAGGAATCCATCCTCGACTACAACCGCCAGCCTCGGACCGCCGAAGACCTCGCCGAGGAGGCTTGGGCGCGGTTGGAAAAGCTGCTGGTCCACTATGCCGATCCGACGACCGGCTATCTGTCGCGGGCGCTGCCTTTTCGCGAGGGCGAGAGCGATGGCGATTACGACCATCTGGCGCGCGTGCTCGAATGGTCGGCCGGCGGCGACAGCGATGACGAAGCGGGGGAGGCATGAAAAAAGCCTATCCCATCCCCAGCGAAACCGCCGCCAGCCAGGCGCGCGCCTCCGACCCGAAGAACTCGGCCTGGGTGTCCGCCAATGCCGGCTCGGGCAAGACGCATGTGCTGGCCCAGCGCGTCATCCGGCTGCTGCTCAACGGCACCGATCCGTCGAAGATCCTGTGCCTGACCTATACGCGGGCGGCCGCCGCCAACATGTCGAACCGCGTGTTCTCGACCCTGTCGGAATGGACGGCGCTCGGCGATGCCGAGCTTGCCACAAAGATTGAGGCGGTGGACGGCCGCCGACCCGACCGCGACACGATGCGGCGGGCGCGCCGGCTGTTTGCCGAAGCGCTGGAAACGCCGGGCGGGCTGAAGATCCAGACCATCCACGCCTTCTGCGAATTGGTGCTGCACCAGTTTCCGCTGGAGGCCAACATCCCGGCGCATTTCGAAATGCTCGATCCGCAGATGGAGGCCTCGCTGTTTGCTGGCGCCCGCCGGGACATGATTTCGGGCACGTCAGCCGGAGACACCGGACTGGCCGAGGCCTTTGCCACCGTGCTGGAGCGCGGCGGAGAACACGGGCTCGATGCGCTGCTCGCCGAAATCGTTCGCAAGCGCGACGGCTTACGCGGCTTCATCGATGCGGTCCGGCGCGACGGCGCCGGCTTTCGGGCCCTGTTCGACGAATTCCATTTCCGCCCCGGGCAGAACGCCGAAGACATAGCGGCATCGGTATGGCCGCTGCCGGGTTTCCTGCTGGACTTCTTTGCAGTGTTCGCCAGTGCCGCCGAGGCCGCCGACGCCCGCACCGTGCTCAACAATCTCTTGCCCTATGCCCGCTTGGCCTTTGCCGAGACGGACCCGACCCGCCGGCTGCAGATGCTCGGCAAAGCCTTTCTCAAGGCCGATGGCGACCCCTATGATCCCTCGAAGTTGTTCAAGAAGGCGCTGCTCGGCCGGCTGCCCGACCTTCCCGAGCGCTATCTGGCGGCCGTCAAGGCGATAACAGAGGTCTCCGACCGGCTGGCGCTGTTCCGGATGCTGGAAGGCACGGTCGCGGCGTTGACCATAGCCGACTGGCTGATCGTGCGGTACGAGCGCCTGAAGCGCAGCCGCGGCTTTCTCGACTTCAACGACCTCATCACCCGCACCGTCAACCTTCTGGCGCGGCCGGATGCCGGACCCTGGGTGCAGTACAAGCTCGACCAGGGTATCGACCACATCCTGCTGGACGAGGCGCAGGACACCAGCCCCGACCAATGGGAGGTGGTGAAGCGGCTGGCGGAGGAGTTCTATGCCGGCCACGGCCAGCGCGGCACGACCAATCGCACGGTGTTCGCCGTCGGCGACGAAAAGCAGTCGATCTATTCCTTTCAGGGTGCCGCGCCGGAATCCTTCGCCGACAGCCGGCTCTTGTTTTCCGGACGTGTGAACGCCGCCAATGCTTCGTTTGCCGACCTGAAACTGACCTGGTCGTTCCGGTCGACCGACGACGTGCTTGCCGCCGTCGACCGCGTCTTTGCCGATCCGGGCGTGCGGCGCGGCATCAGCCATGACCCCGATCCGCTCGACCACAAGGCGATCCGCAACGACGCGCCTGGCTATGTCGAGGTCTGGCCGTCGCTCGGCGCTGACGCCGTCGAGGAGCCCGACGACTGGACGTTGCCGGTCAATCATGCCAGCGCGCCGGCTGTGCGGGTGGCCGAGCACGTGGCTGCGATCATCCAGGCCTGGCTCAAGGACCGCGAGATCATCGAGGGCAAGGGACGCAGGCTGAGGGCCGGCGACATTCTTGTGCTGGTGCGCAAGCGCGACCGCTTCGTCCATGCGCTGTCGCGCGCGCTGAAGGACCGCGATATTCCCGTTGCCGGCGCCGACCGGCTGAGCCTGCCCGGCCACATCGCGGTCAAGGACCTGATCGCACTCGGCCATTTCCTCATCCAGCCGCAGGATGACCTGTCGCTCGCCGCCGTGCTGCGCAGCCCGGTTTTCGACGTGTCGGAGGAGACGCTTTTTACGCTTGGCGCCGGACGGCCAGCCGGAACATCGCTGATCGCCTCATTACGCCAGCATGCTGGCGACAATACCGCGCTGACCGATGTCGTTGCCCGGCTCGACGGCTGGGCCAACGAGGCGGCGTTCCGGCCGGTGTTCGAATTCTACGCCGGGGTGCTGGCGCGCGACGGCCTGCGCAAGAAGATGATCGCCCGGCTTGGACCGGAAGCCGGCGATATTCTCGACGAGTTCCTGAGTTTCTGTCTGGCCGAAGAACGCACCGGCTTGCCGGGGCTGGAGGCTTTCCTGGCGACGCTGGAAAACACCGGCCCGGAGATCAAGCGCGAGATGGACCAGACGCGCGACGAGGTCCGCGTCATGACCGTGCATGCCGCCAAGGGCCTGGAAGCGCCTGTTGTCTTCCTGGTCGATGGCGGTTCGGCGCCGTTCAGCGACCAGCATCTGCCGCGGCTCATGCCGTTCGACGCTTCGGGCCGCAATTTCGACGGCAAGGGCTATCTCTGGCGCTCGGCCGCCGATGTCGCGAACGGCTTCTCCAAGGCGGCCTCGGCCAGGGCGCGGGAGCTTGCCGACGACGAATACCGGCGGCTGCTCTATGTCGGCATGACGCGCGCCGAGGACCGGCTGATCGTCTGCGGCTATCACGGCAAGCGTCAGCCCAGCACCGGCACCTGGCATTCGATCGTCAGCCGCGCGCTGACAGGTGCACCCGAAAGCACCGAGCGCCGCCACCCCGCCAGCAGCGAGCCGGTGCACCGTTTCGTCATGACCAAGCTTCCGCCGGTGGCGCAAGCGGCAGCCGACGAGTCGCGGCTGCCGCAACAGGTGCCGCCGCTGCCGGTGGGCTTGTTCCGGCCCTTGCCGCCTTATGAGGAGCTGCCGCGCCCGCTGTCGCCTTCCGGCGCGTCGGCGCTGATCGACGAGGGCAAGGAGGCGGTCGTCGATACGCGTTCGCCGGTGCTGGACAGCGAAGCGGAGCCCGGTTTTGCCGTGATGCGCGGGCTGGCGCTGCACAAGCTGGTGCAGATGCTGCCCGGTTTTGCCGAAGACGAACAGCAAGGCGCGGCGGCGCAGTATCTCATTCGAGCCGGCGCCGACTGGCCGGAGGCCGAGCGCAACAAAGCGCTGGCTTCGGTGATGGCGATCCTCAGAGATTCGCGTTTTGCCGGGCTGTTTTCGCCCTCGTCCCGCGCCGAAGTGGCCGTCATGGGCAGTATCGAGGTCAAGGGCAGGCTGCGCTCGATCTCCGGCAAGATCGACCGGCTGGCGGTGACGCCCGGGCGCGTATCGATCGTCGACTACAAGACCAACCGGCCGGCGCCCGCAGGCCTGGCCCAGGTGCCGCCGGCCTATATACTGCAGCTGGCGCTCTACCGCGCGCTGCTCCAGCCGCTTTACCCCGGCCGCGCGGTGACGGCAGCACTGTTGTTCACCGAGGCACCGAGGCTTATCGAACTGCCGGCCCAGGCGATGGATGGCGCCCTTGCCCGACTCACGGGAGCGTGACACAAGTTCTGCTTGAAGAAGGGCTGCTGAACCACCACATTTGGTGCGAGATAAATTTCGAAAGGATTTTCGTATGGCCACCGTCAAGGTCGACAAGAGCAATTTCCAGGCCGATGTGCTCAACGCCTCGCAGCCCGTCGTCGTGGATTTCTGGGCCGAATGGTGCGGCCCCTGCAAGATGATCGGTCCGTCGCTGGAAGAGATCGCCAATGAGCTCGGCGACAAGATCAAGATCGCCAAGCTGAACATCGACGAGAACCCCGAGCTTGCCGCCCAATTCGGCGTGCGCTCGATCCCGACGCTGATGATCTTCAAGGGCGGCGAAGTCGCCGACATGAAGGTCGGCGCCGCGCCGAAGACCGCGCTGTCGCACTGGATCAATGGCAGCCTCGCCTGATCTGGCTTTGTTTTGATGCATGTCGTCCTCCCAAAACCGGGACCACTTTTGGGCGACCTGCATTAGTTCCCGAGATCGAAGCCCGGCCCTCGCGCCGGGCTTTTTCTTTGGCGTCATCGCCCGGCCGCCTCTGGCCCTCGCATCGGCGCACTCCATGTCATCTGCTTGAGGCAGGACAGGGAGAAACAGAATGACCGGATCCGCCAAGGCCACCGTCTTCATCGACAATGAGCGCGTCATCGTCACCGAGTATCGGTTCCAGCCCGGCGACAACACCGGCTGGCATCGCCACGGCCACGACTATGTCGTGGTGCCGCTGATGGACGGCAAGGTGAAGCTGGTGACCAAGGACGGCGAGAGTTTTGCCGAGATGAAGAAGGGTGCGCCCTATTTCCGAAAGGAGGGCGTCGAACACGACGTCATTAGCGCCAATGACGGCGAGTATGCCTTCATCGAGATTGAGCTAAGGTGATGGCTTGCCATCCTCTGCCATCTTGATGGCTCGTCCTAAATGGGGGATATATTTTCTCGAAGGTATTTTGAAATGGCCGAACCCCGGCTTTCCGCCCGCAGCGCAAAAGCACGAGATCTTGCGCATCGTCTTGCTCATCGCGAAAACCGCTCGATAGCGGATATCGTCGAACGCGCGCTTGAATCCTATGAGATTCGGGAGGCGGGGCGAGAACCGGCGTCCACCTTCTACTCCCGCCTGACGGCAAGCAGTGGCGCGGATATCGATCTGGAAGAAATCATCCGGAAAAGCCTCAAGGTCCATACAGGGCCGGAGCTTTGATCCTCGTCGACACCAACACAGCTCACCAGTCGGCGATGCGGTCGCCTCCGGTAAATTGCGCGCTTTTGGCGGTGTATTCGAACAGCTCTATCTTCACGCCGTTGGGATCGCGGATCCAGGCCTGAAAAGTGTCGTCGCAGGCGTGCTTCTTGGCGGTGACGTCGATGCCCTTCGATTTGATATGGGCGATCGCCGCGTCGAGATCTTCGACTTCCAGGCAGAAATGGTTGATCTGGTTCTGCTCGCTGTATGCAGTGCCGTCCTTCTGGAACACCTCGACATGGCTGCGGCCGCCGCAATTGAGGTAGAAGCCGAAGACCTTGTCGTCGCGCAGGAAATTGAACTGCGTGTCGAGGCCAAGCACGTCGCGGTAGAAGCTTCGCGTCGCCTCCAGATCATGCGCGAAGATGCAGACATGGGCGAGTTGCTTGACCTTGATCATGATGGGCTCCTCGCAGTGAAATGGCTTCAGGTTGGCGGCGTGCCGTTTTCGGCCAGCACCGCGCCGGCGAGATATAACGACCCCCCGATCAGGATGCGTGGCGCCGGCCCGTCCCAGGTGTCGCGCAGCAGCATCAGCGCACTGGCGACGGAACTGACCGGTTCGGCCGTGAGGCCGGCTTCGGTCGCCCGCACCGCCAGCTCGTCATTCGGCACGCCGGCATCGCTCATGCTCACCGGCACGGTGTAGACGTGCCGAGCCAGGCCCTTGAAGGCGTGGAAGTAGCCGCTCTGGTCCTTGGTGTTGATCATGCCGGAGATCAGAAACAGCGGCCGCGGGTTCTTTTCCTCCTGCTCGGCCAGCGCCTCGGCAATGACCATGCCGGCGCCCGGATTGTGGCCGCCGTCGAGCCAGATGTCGGCGCCCTTGGGCGCCAGCTCCATCAGCCGGCCCTGTACCAGTTTCTGCATGCGGCCCGGCCATGCGACGCTCGCCATCGCCTTCTCAGTGGCGCGATGACTGATTTCGAAACCGGTGGCCTTGACGGCGGCAATCGCTGCCGCCGCATTGGCGAACTGGTGGCGCCCGGGCAGGCGCGGTGGCGGCAGGTCCATCAGCCCGTCCTCATCCTGATAGACCATGCGGCCGTTTTCCTCGAAGGCGAGAAAATCCTGGCCGTAGACGAAGGTCGGGCAATCCAGCCGCTCGGCGGTTTCGATCAGCACTTGCAGCGCCGTCTCGCTCTCCTGCGCGCCGATGACCACCGGGCAGCCGCGCTTCATGATGCCGGCCTTTTCGGCGGCGATCAGTTCGACCCGGTCGCCGAGATAGGCTTCGTGATCCATCGACACCGGCATGATCACCGACACCGCCGGCCGGGCAACGACATTGGTGGCGTCGAAGCGGCCGCCAAGGCCGACCTCGATGATGGCGGCGGCAGCCGGATGCTCGGAAAACAGGATGAAGGTGACGGCGGTTAGGATTTCGAAGACGGTGATCTTCTGGCCGGCATTGGCCCGGGCGACGCGGGCGATGGCCTCGGCGAAGGTCTCGTCGTCGACCAGCCGGCCGCCGCCCTCGGCCGCCAGCCGGTAGCGCTCGGCCCAGTTCACCAGATGCGGCGAAGTGTGGACATGGACAAGGTGGCCGCCGGCTTCGAGCAGCGCGCGCGAAAAGGCCGCGCACGAGCCCTTACCGTTGGTGCCGGCGATATGGATGACCGGCGGCAGCCGCTCCTGCGGATTGCCGAGGCGTTCGAGCAGCCTTGTGATGCGGTCGAGCGAAAGGTCGAAGCCTTTCGGATGCAGCGCCATCAGGGCTTCGATTTCACGATCTGCGGCAAGCGTTGTCATGAGCGAATCCTACGCATGCGCGCAGGTGCACGCAATCGCGGTTTGCGGCCAGAAATGTCGCGTCAGGCTTGCGGGCGGGCTTCCGTCGGGATGACCGACGGCGGCAGGATTTCCGGCTCCAGCGGCTTTTGCTCCTGCGGCAGTTTGAGCAGGATTTTCAACAGCCGTGAAATCGTCTCGCGCAGTTCCAGCCGCGACACCACCATATCGACCATGCCGTGCTCCATCAGATATTCGGAGCGCTGGAAACCGTCCGGCAGTTTCTCCCGGATGGTCTGCTCGATGACGCGCGGGCCGGCAAAGCCGATCAGCGCGCCGGGCTCGGCAATGTGGACGTCTCCCAGCATGGCGTAGGAGGCGGTAACGCCGCCGGTGGTCGGGTTGGTCAAGACGACGATGTATGGCAGGCCGGCTTCCTTCAGCCGGTCGACGCCGATCGTGGTGCGCGGTAACTGCATCAGGGACAGAATGCCTTCCTGCATGCGCGCGCCACCGGAGGCGGCAAACAGGATCAGCGGCCGCTTGCGCTGCAAGGCGACCTCGAAACCGTGCACAATGGCGTCACCCGCGGCCATGCCGAGCGAGCCGCCCATGAAGGCGAAATCCTGCACCGTCACTACAACCGGCAGGCCCTCGACCGTGCCCAGCGCATTGATGATGGCGTCTTCCAGGCCGGTCTTGGCCTTGGCGTCCTTCAGCCGGTCCGTGTAGCGCTTCTCGTCGCGGAACTTGAGCGGGTCCTGCATGACCTTGGGGTTCTCAAGCTGCTCGTATTTGCCGTCGTCGAGGAAGAATTTCAGCCGTTCCTTGGCCGAAATCTTCATGTGATGGCCCGATGACGGGATGACGAACTGGTTGGATTCCAGGTCCTTGTGAAACACCATCTCGCCGGTCTCGGGATCCTTGATCCAGAGATTCTCGGGCATGTCGGTGCGCCGACCGAGCATCGAATTGATCCTCGGGCGAACGTAATTGGTGATCCAGTTCATCGCTTCGGCTCCTGTCCTGACGAAGAGTTGGCTCGTGCATGTCGCCCAAAAGTGGGAACCGGTTTTGGGATAACGACTTGCACAAGGCCTAAGTAGGGAAACTATTCGGCAGCAGCAAGGCGGGCCGAACGCACGCCCTGAGACAGTCCGCTGACCAGGGTGGCGACGGCCTCGGCCGGGTCGGCGGTCTTCTCGCCCTTCGGTCCCAACACATTGGCGACCGCGTTGACGATCGCGGTGCCGACGACGACGCCATCGGCATTGGCGCCGATAATGCGCGCCTGCTCGGCGGTCTTGACGCCGAAGCCGACGCAGACCGGCAGATTGGTGTGGCCCTTGATGCGCTTGACCGCGGCGGCAACCTTGCCGGTGTCGGCCAAAGCCGAGCCGGTGATGCCGGTCATCGACACGTAATAGACGAAGCCCGACGTATTCTGCAGCACCTTGGGCAGGCGCTTGTCGTCGGTGGTCGGCGTTGCCAAGCGGATGAAGTTGATGCCGGCCTTCAGCGCCGGAATGCAGAGTTCTTCGTCCATCTCCGGTGGCAGGTCGACGACGATCAGCCCGTCAATGCCGCTGGCGATGGCGTCCTTGAGGAAGCGATCGACACCGTAGATGTAGATCGGGTTGTAGTAGCCCATCAGCACGATCGGCGTTTCATTGTCGGTGGCGCGGAAATCAGCCGCCGTCTTCAGCGTCTTGACCAGGGTCTGGCCACCTTTCAGCGCCCGCAGGCCAGCGGCCTGGATCGCCGGTCCATCGGCCATCGGATCGGAAAACGGCATGCCCATTTCAATGATGTCGGCGCCGGCCTTGGGCAGCGCCTTCATGATCGACAAAGCGGTGTCATAGTCGGGGTCGCCGCTCATGAAATAGGTGACGAGCGCCGGGCGGCCCTCGGCTTTCAGTTTTGCCATGCGGCGGTCGATGCGGGTCACCATGATCAGATCTCCATGCCCAGCATCGAGGCCACTGTGTGCACATCCTTGTCGCCGCGTCCCGACAGGTTGACGATGACGATCTGGTCCTTGTCCATATCAGGCACGATCTTCACCGCATGCGCGATGGCGTGGGCGGATTCCAGCGCCGGGATGATGCCTTCGACGCGCGTCGTCAGCTTGAAGGCTTCCAGCGCCTCGTCGTCGAGGATCGGCACATATTCGACGCGGCCGGAATCGCGCAGCCAGGAATGTTCGGGGCCGACGCCGGGATAGTCGAGGCCGGCTGAGATCGAATGGCCGTCGAGGATCTGGCCGTCGGCGTTCTGCAAGAGATAGGTGCGGTTGCCGTGCAGCACGCCGGGCGCGCCGGCATTCATCGAGGCGCAATGCTCGATGCCGTCAAGGCCGCGGCCGCCGGCTTCGATGCCGATGATGCGGACTTCTTTGTCATCCAGGAACGGATGGAACAGGCCGATGGCGTTCGAGCCGCCGCCGACAGCCGCGATGATGGTGTCGGGTAGCCGGCCTTCCTGTTCGAGGATCTGGGCGCGCGCCTCGATGCCGATCACCGACTGGAAGTCGCGCACCAGCTCCGGATAGGGATGCGGGCCGGCGGCAGTGCCGATCAGGTAATAAGTGTCCTCGACATTGGTGACCCAGTCGCGCAACGCTTCGTTCATGGCGTCCTTCAGCGTGCCGTGACCGGCGGTCACCGGCCGCACTTCGGCGCCGAGCAGCTTCATGCGGAAGACGTTGGGGCTTTGGCGGGCGACATCGGTGGCGCCCATATAAACGACGCAGGGAAAGCCGAAGCGCGCCGCGACCGTGGCCGCGGCAACGCCGTGCTGACCAGCGCCCGTCTCGGCGATGATGCGCTTCTTGCCCATGCGCTTGGCCAGCAGGATCTGGCCGAGGCAGTTGTTGATCTTGTGCGAACCGGTGTGGTTCAAATCCTCGCGCTTGAAGTAGACTTTGGCGCCGCCCCCGAGGCCCTTCGCCGAGGA
This sequence comes from Mesorhizobium sp. P160219, assembly GCF_057786095.1. Taxonomy (NCBI): domain Bacteria; kingdom Pseudomonadati; phylum Pseudomonadota; class Alphaproteobacteria; order Hyphomicrobiales; family Phyllobacteriaceae; genus Mesorhizobium; species Mesorhizobium sp. P160219. Next base: position 976,643 of record NZ_JBYNWG010000001.1, on the reverse strand, counting down.
AACCTCACGAAGGTGTTTTGTGAGCCCTTCGGCGAAATACAGCTTTGATGGCCGACCGGCATAATGGGTCGACAGGTCGGTCAGTTCGGCCTTGAAGTCCGGATCGTTCTTGACCTCGTTCCAGTGCCGTTCGAGGTCGAGGATCAGCGGCATCAGCGTCTCGGCCACGAAGCGGCCCCCGAAGATGCCGAACATGCCCTGTTCGTCGGGTCCCGTGCGGAAGGAATTGGGTGTCGCCGGCTTGTTCATCGCCGATCTCCTGGTCTTGGTTCTGAGCATGTCTTATCGGAAAACCGGTTCCCACTTCTCCGGAACATGCTCGGGTTCGAAAGAAGTGCCTCAGGCAGCGCGGTCGTCGCGCGCGGCCCTGACGGCCCGGAAGAACTGCTCGATCAGCGCCGGATCCTTGACGCCCGGGCCGCTTTCCACCCCCGACGAAATGTCTATCGCGGGCGGATTGGCTGATATCAGGGCGTCGCCGATATTGGCGGCGTTGAGCCCACCGGAAAGCATGTAATCGAGCCCGGCGTCAAGGCCGGCCAGGATGCGCCAGTCAAAGGCGACGCCATTGCCGCCCGGAAGTTGCGAGCCCTTTGGTGGCTTGGCATCGAACATGAAGCGATCGGCAACGCCGATGAACGGCTTTAGCCGCTCGAGATCGGCTACCTCACTGACGGAGAACACCTTCATGACAGGCAGGCCGTAGCGAGCTTTCACCTCGGCCACCCGCTCGGGCGTCTCCGTGCCGTGCAACTGCAGCATGTCGGGGCGCATCTTTGCGACGATCTCATCCAGGAACGCGTCATCGGCATCGACCGTCACGGCGACCGCCCTGGCCTTGCCGATTGCCGCCTCGCGCAGGCGGCCGGCTGCCGCAGGCTCGACATAGCGCGGGCTTTTAGCAAAGAAGATGAAGCCGACATGGCTGGCGCCGCCGGCCAGGGCCGCGGCCATTGCCTCATCGGTCTTCAATCCACAGATCTTGATATCGAGCGCCATGGCGCGGGGCTTGGCACGAAACCGGCCAAGAGTCGAGAAAAAGCATGCTGTTTGCCGGCAACGCCAAAGGCGCTACCTATTGATGGGAGAAGCAAGGCGGAGCAGACGAATGGCCGACCAGAGCATAGCCGAACTCAGGCAGAAGATCGCGCAAGCGCGCGACGTCATCGCCCATCTGATGCAAAAGGCCGCCTTCGACGGGGCGGAAGCGCACCGGGTCCTGGATTATTTCGGCAGCGATGCGTTCGAGCAGAATTTCCTGCCATGGCCGCGCCATGGCGACGAAGGGCTGCGGCCTGAAGAGCTTAATGCGGCCAATGATGATTGAGCGCGCCGCCGGCGAAGGCTAATCGAACACAATCGCCTGCAATGCCCCACCATTCCGCTTCAGCCAGTCCTTGCAGCGGTCGGTGTCGGGGCAGAGCTGCTCGCACAGTTTCCAGAATTTCGGGCCGTGGTTCATCTCCTTGAGATGCGCCACCTCATGCGCGACCAAGTAGTTTATCACCGGCGTCGGCGCCATCATGATGCGCCATGAGAAGGACAAATTGCCGTCGGAAGTGCAGGAGCCCCAGCGGCTCGACGTGTCCTTGAAGCGGATACCCTTGGCGCGCTTGCCGATGGCCTCGGTATGCTTGACCACCAGCTTCTCGATGTCCTTCTTGGCCTCGCGCCTGAGGAAATCGGCGATGCGGCGCGGCAAATGTATGCGCTCGCCATGGACGATCAGCAGCGGACCGCGCTCGTCGCGCGACACGGTGACGGTGCCGCGTTTCGACGGTTCGTGGACGATGCGATGCGCGACGCCGCGTATCGGGATCTTGATGCCGGGGCGCACTTGCGGCCGTGTCGGTACCTTGGCCAGACGCTGCTCCAGCCAGCCCTGATGGCGGTGAAGGAATTTCTCCACCTCGCCGCGGCGCAGGCCCGGCGGCACGGTGATGCGCAGCCCCTGGCCGCCCGAATCGATGCGCAGCGTCAGCCGCCGTGCGCGGGCGCTCTCGACGATCCTGAGCGGCAGTGTGCGGCCGGCAACGACGTGCTCTCGCTCTTCGACAGGCGAGGGTTTTGGTTTGGTCAGGTTGCGGAAAAAGCCGAAGGACATGGCTGAACGATACGCGATTCGAGGAAAACGACCAGAACAAAAAAGAAACGGCGCCGCTCGCGCGACGCCGTCCATCATGCCAAGGCCTGTCTTAGAGCGCCGCGCGTCTCTGACGCGCAAAGGACGCTGTAGCACTCTAATTCGGCGCATGAACCTTTCCGAAAATCGGTTTCGATTTTCGGGGTCATGCGCGCAGCCTCAGTCGTCAAGCAGGTTCGGGCCCTTGCGCTTGGGCGTCGCGGGCTTGGCCGTTTCGGCCGAGCCTGTCTTCGCAGGCGCTGTCGACTTGTTGCGGTTGGCCATGAAGCGGTCGAACTCGTCCTGGTCCTTGGCGCGGCGCAATTCGCGGGCGTACTCGTCGAACTCGCTCAGCATCTCATCGAGCTTGCGACGCTCTTCGGCGAGGCGTTCGAGTTCCTTCTCGCGCCAGTCGTCGAAAGCGACATTGCCGGTGCGGGCCGAACCGTGGCCCCAGCGCGCGGCCTTGTCGGAACCGCGACGGCAGCCGGCGAAGATGCCGTCGGTGGCCCGGTTGACGTCGCGCTTGAAGCCGTCAAGCCGGTCGCCCCAGATGATGTAGGCGAGCATGGCGAAGCCAAGCGGCCAGAACACCATGAAGCCGATCACCATCAGCGCGATGGTCGCCGGCGTCCAGGCCGGGCGGATCAATGCGGATGTGTTCATTTTCTCCCATTCCTTCGGTTGGAGACAGCCAAGAGCGGCTGCGTGGATTCGAAATGGGATGAGAAAAACGGCGATTCAAGACAACGTCCGCCAAAACCGGACAAGGTCCTGAATTGATTATCGCTTTTTGACCGCTTCGAGGAAAAGCACGACCAGGCCGGCGACCAAGCCCCAGAAGGCGGCGCCAACGCCGAACAAAGTCAGCCCCGACGCGGTGACAACGAAGGTGACAGTAGCCGCCATGCGCTGGTCCTCGTCCTTGAGCGCGATCGCCAGCGCGTTGGCCAGCGACCCCATCAACGCCAGGCCGGCCACCAGCACGATCAGGCTTTGCGGCAGCACTGCGAAGATCGCCACCAGCGAGGCGCCGAAAACCGCGAAGATCAGATAGGCAAGTGCATAGAAGGGTCCGGTCTTCCAGCGCTCGGCCGGGTCGGGATGGACGTCCGGCCCGGTGCAGATCGCCGCAGAGATCGCGGCCAGATTGGTGGTCGAGCCGCCAAACGGCGCCGACAGCAGCGAGAACAGGCCGGTGACGCCGATCAGCGGGCCGGGTTCGGGGTGATAGCCGGCGGCGCGCAAGACGGCGAGACCCGACAGGTTCTGCGACGCCATGGTGACGAGGTAGAGCGGCAGCGCCAGGCCGATGACAGCTGCGGCGCTGAAATGCGGAGCAATCAGCGTCAGCGTCGACAGTTCCGGTGCCGGCAGTCCGCCGACGCGGCCTGTCAGGAAGGCGGCGATGCCGCCGCCGATCAGCACCGCCAGCACCGACAGCGCCGGGTTGAACAGGCGAATGACGAAGAAGGCCGCGATCAGCGGCAGGATCAACCAGGGGTCGACCGGAATGGTCTTGACGGCATTGAGCGCGAAGGTGACGACGATGCCCGCCAGCATGCCGGACGCGACTGACGCCGGTATCCTTGATATCAGCTGGGTCAGCGGCTTGAACAGGCCGGTGGCGATCAACATTAGGCCGGTGACGATGAAGGCGCCGACCGCATCGGCCATGGTAAACCCGCTCGATGCCGCCATCAGCGCCAGGCCCGGTGTCGACCAGGCGGTGATGATGGGCATTTTCGTGCGCCAGGACAGCCACAAGCATTCGATCGCCATCGCCACGCACACTGCCGTCACCCAGCTCGCGGTTTCGGCTTGCGTGGCGCCAACCGCCTTGGCGGCGGCAATGACGACGGCCAGCGTGCCGCCGAAGCCGACGATTGCCGCGACAAAGGCGGATATCGGGATGGAAATGCGCATTCTCGCCTACCCCGCCCGCTGAACCATGTCGCCCACCGCCCTCAGCAGCATGTCGAGATCCTGCGGCCGCGACAGGCGGTGGTCGCCGTCGGGAATGAGCGACAAGGTGACGTCGTCGGCCGGCAGCAGCGAGACCAGCTTCAGCGCATGGCTTGCCGGCACATCGGCATCGGCCAGGCCCTGCAGGATGTGGACGGGGCAATGGGTATCGATCGGCCCGGTCATGACCCGGTTCGCCCTGCCGTCCTCGATCAGCGCGCTTGTGTAGATGTAAGGCTCGGCGGAATAGTCCGAAGGTTCTTCGAAAAAGCCTTTCTCCCGGAGGTCGCGCCTCTGTTCCTCCGTCAGAGCCGGCTCGACCAGCTCGGCGGTGAAATCCGGCGCCGGCGCGAGCAGCACCAGGCCAACCACATTGCTGTCGCCCGCCTTGCGCAGTTCCTGCACCATGCGCAGCGCGATCCAGGCGCCCATCGACGAGCCGACCAGGATTTGCTTGCCCTCGGTGAAACGCCGGAAGACGGCGAGGCTCTCGCCAAGCCATTTCGAAATGATGCCGTCGGCAAAGGCGCCGCCGGATTCGCCATGGCCGGAATAATCGTGGCGCAGATACGCGCGGCCTTCCCTTGCCGCCCAATCCGACAACGTCTGCGCCTTCGTGCCCAGCATGTCGGATTTATAGCCGCCGAGCCAGACGATGCCGGGCGTTGCGCCCGAGGAATGGCGAACCGCGATATCAATGCCGTCGACATCCAGCAGGGTTGGGGTGGTCGCGGTCATGGCTGTGGATCAATCCTGGTTCTGGGGGCCTGATTGCGGGAGCCTGATTTTACTCGCCGGTCTTTTGACACAGGCACAGGCGAGGCGGAAAGTGCTCGCGACATCCTTTGTTTGGTGCAGGCCTGCGATCAGGGTGATTTTCTGTCAGCGCTGTGCTATTGACTCCGCCCGCGCGCTCACCACATTGGCGCGTCCTGAACATTTCTAGATTGAAACCCTGAACGAAACGGCCAAGGAGACCACGACCATTCGCAGACCTTTCAAAGCAGCGGCGCCCACCAAAGATGGCCCGCGCTCCAACCGTGATATCCGGGTTCCCCGGGTCCAACTGATCGACGCCGATGGCCAGAACCGCGGCGATATTTCCATCAACGACGCATTGCTGCTCGCCGAAGAGGCAGGGCTCGATCTGGTCGAGATCTCGCCCAATGCGGTGCCGCCTGTCGTCAAAATTCTCGATCTCGGCAAATTGAAATACGCCAACCAGAAGAAGGCGGCCGAGGCGCGCAAGAACCAGAAGGTCATCGAGATCAAGGAGATCAAGATGCGCCCGAACATCGACAGCCATGACTACGAAACCAAGATGAAGGCCGTGCGGCGCTTCTTCGAGGAAGGTGACAAGGTCAAGCTGACGCTGCGCTTCCGCGGCCGCGAGATGGCGCATATGGAACTCGGCATGCAGCTCCTGAACAAGGTGCGCGAGGAGACGGCTACCATCGCCAAGGTCGAAGCCGAGCCGAAGCTGGAAGGCCGCCAGATGATGATGGTGCTGGCCCCGCGCTAGATCAGTTCGGGCGTTGCGCTCTAAATCCGCCTGAATCCTGTCTCATGGCGTCCCGGCGATCGGCGGGACGCCGATTCTCCTGTCCAGACGCCGCGATCGCCGGCAAAGCTTCTCGACGATCGGATTCCCGACATGGCCAATGAAATCAACCCTGCGCCCATCAAGGAGCTGGGCGGCTACCAGCACATGCGCCGGATGGTGCTTGCGGTGCTGGTGGTGGTGCTGTTTGCGGCACTGCTGTTCGGCCAGTCGACCTTCCCGCCCGATACCCCGGTGCATGAAACGATCGAGATGGTCGGCGTGCTGCTGATCTTCCTTGGCGTCGTCGGCCGCTTGTGGTCGACACTCTATATCGGGGGGCGCAAATCCTCCGAAGTGGTCACCGGCGGACCCTATTCGATCACCCGCAATCCTCTCTACGTGTTCTCGACCGTTGCCGCCGCCGGCGTCGGGGCGCAGATCGGCTCGTTCTCCGGCATCGTCCTGTTTGCGCTTTTGTGCGCCGGCGCCTTCCACATCGTCATCCTGCGCGAGGAACGGTATCTCAAGGAGGTTCTCGGCGCGCCCTACACAGCCTATCTGGCGCGGGTGCCGCGTTTCTTCCCCCAGCTGTCGCTCTACCAGGAAGGCGACACCGGCAGCTTCAAGCCGCGCCTCTTGCTGACCACCTTGCTCGACGGGCTGGTGTTTCTGGTGGCGTTGCCGGTGTTCGAGACCATCGATGGTGCCCAGCAATCGGGCATTCTGCCGGTGCTGTTTAGGCTGCCCTGATCGCGGAGAGAGCGTCGCAGCCGCTCGGGTGTTGCGCGCCAGCCCGCTTTGACGTATAGGACCGCCGTTCCAAGAAAACCGCCCGGCAGGGCATGCCGTGGCGGTTTCATTTGCTTTTCGGGCTTTTGGTCCGCCCGAAGCGAACAAGAAGCGCGATTGTGCGCCACCAATACGGAGTAGCAAAATGCCCAAGATGAAGACCAAATCGGCCGCCAAGAAGCGGTTCAAGATCACAGGTACGGGTAAAGTCCTGTCGGCTGCGGCCGGCAAGCGTCACGGCATGATCAAGCGTTCCAACAAGTTCATTCGAAATGCCCGCGGCACGATGGTTCTGGCTGAACCGGATGGCAAGAAGGTCATCAAGAATTTTCTGCCGAACGGCCTCTGAGCATTCGGTTTCAGGAACAGCGTTTAAGGAGATCATGACATGGCACGCGTAAAAAGAGGCGTCACCTCGCACGCCAAGCACAAGAAGGTCCTGAAAGCCGCGAAAGGCTTCTACGGCCGCCGCAAGAACACCATTCGCATCGCCAAGCAGGCGGTCGAAAAGTCGATGCAGTATGCGTATCGCGACCGCAAGAACCGCAAGCGCTCGTTCCGCGCGCTGTGGATCCAGCGCATCAACGCCGCGACGCACGAGCATGGCCTGAGCTATGGCCGCTTCATCGACGGCCTCAACAAGTCCGGTATCGAGATCGATCGCAAGATCCTGTCCGACATGGCCATCCATGAACCGCAGGCGTTCGCCGCACTCGTGGCCAAGGCCAAGGTCGCGCTCGAATATCTGAAGAACACCACCCCGAATGCTTTTGAAAGCGCTGTCGCCTAGAGCATGATGCCAAAAAGTTGCTGACTTTTTGGACAACATCATGCTCAGGGAAATTCAGCGAGGAGCGCGATCTTTCCGAAAAGTCTGCAACTTTTCGGGATCGGGCTCCGAGCCCAGCGCTTCCCAGCATTCGCAATTCTGATTGGGGAACCCGCGCTGGCACGGCTGGCGCGGGTTTTTCTTATGGCTGAACTTTCAACTTGAAAGTGACTTTCACCTCAAAGTTGACTCCCAACACAGCGAGTTTGACCGTGAACGACATAGCTACCGGCTTGGATACTCTCGAAAACTCCCTGATGGCCGACGTCGCGTCGGCCGCCGATGAGGCTGCTATCGAAGCCGTGCGCGTCGCGGCTCTCGGCAAAAAGGGGTCGATCTCGGAATTGCTGAAGACACTGGGCGCGATGAGCGCCGAGGAGCGCCAGGTCAAGGGCCCCGCGATCAACGGCCTGAAGAACCGCGTCACCGAAGCGCTGACGACACGCAAGGCCGAGCTGAAGGATGTGGCGGTCACGGCGCGCCTTGCCGCCGAGACGGTCGACGTGACGCTGCCGGTGCGGCAATCGCCGGCCGAGCGCGGCCGCATCCATCCGATCAGCCAGGTCATCGACGAGATCGCGGCGATCTTCGGCGATCTCGGCTTTGCCATCGCAGAAGGTCCCGATGTCGAGAGCGACTATTACAATTTCACCGCGCTGAATTTCCCCGAAGGGCATCCGGCGCGCGAGATGCACGATACCTTCTTTTTCCAGCCGGACGAAAAGGGCGAGCGCAAGCTGTTGCGCACGCACACCTCGCCGGTACAGATCCGCACCATGGAGAAGCAGAAGCCGCCGATCCGCATCGTCATTCCCGGCAAGACCTACCGGCAGGATTCCGACGCTACCCACTCGCCGATGTTCCATCAGGTCGAGGGGCTGGTGATCGACAAATCGGCCAATGTCGCCAACATGAAATGGGTGCTGGAGGAGTTCTGCAAGGCGTTCTTCGAGGTGCCGCAGGTGAAGATGCGCTTCCGGCCGTCCTTCTTCCCGTTCACCGAGCCGAGCCTCGAGGTCGACATCCAGTGCGACCGCTCGCGGCCCGGCGAAGTGCGCTTCGGCGAAGGCTCCGACTGGATGGAGATCCTCGGCTGCGGCATGGTCCACCCCAGTGTGCTGCGTGCCGGCGGGCTCGATCCCGACGAATATCAGGGCTTTGCCTGGGGCATGGGAATCGACCGGATCGCCATGCTGAAATACGGCATGCCGGACCTGCGCGCCTTCTTCGACGCCGATGTGCGCTGGCTGTCGCATTACGGTTTCAGGCCGCTCGACATGCCGACGCTGTTCGGAGGTCTTTCCGCATGACGGCGCCGCACGCCGGTGGCTGCCGCTGCGGCGCGGTACGGTTCGAGGCATCAGTCGAACCGCACCATATCAGCTATTGCCATTGCGGCGATTGCCGGCGCGCCAGCGGTGCGCCGGTGTCGGCCTTTGTCGGCTTTCTGACCGAGCAGGTGGCTTTCACCGGCAAGGCGCTGAAGATGTACGAGAACGGCCCGGTTACACGCTCGTTCTGCGGCATTTGCGGCTCGCCTATCGCCTATGTCGACGAGCGGCTGGAAGACCACATTTATTTCATGCTGGGCGCCATGGACATGCCGGCTTATTTCCGGCCGACGCACCATGCCTATGTGCGCGAGCAGCTGCCTTTCGTGCATATGCCCGACGACTTGCCGCGCCATTTGAAGACAAGCGTGCCCAGACCCGATGGACAAGGTCCGGGCGGGTACAGACAAAACGGAACACAGTGATGAAACTCACCCTTTCCTGGCTCAAGGATCATCTCGACACCGACGCCACGCTCGACGAGATCGTCGAGAGGCTGACCTCGATCGGCCTCGAAGTCGAGCATGTCGACGACAAGGCCGGCCTGAAGCCGTTCGTCATCGCCAAGGTGCTGACGGCGGTGCAGCATCCCGACGCCGACCGGCTGCGGGTGCTGACCGTCGACACCGGCAATGGCGCAGCCCCTGTCCAGGTGGTGTGCGGTGCGCCGAATGCCCGCGCCGGCCTGATCGGCGCCTTCGCCGCGCCCGGCGCCTATGTGCCCGGTATCGACGTGACGCTGACCGTCGGCAAGATCCGCGGCGTCGAGAGCCATGGCATGATGTGTTCCGAGCGCGAGCTGGAGCTGTCGGATGAGCACAATGGCATTATCGACCTGCCGGCCGATGCGCCTGTCGGCACCAGCTTCGCGGCTTACGCGCATCTCGACGATCCGGTGATCGAGATCAATCTGACGCCGAATCGGCCGGATGCGACCAGCATTTACGGCGTCGCCCGGGACCTGGCGGCAAGCGGGCTTGGCCGGCTCGTCGGCGGTGCGATCATGCCGCATGCCGGCAACGGCATGTGCCCGGTGAAGGTGACGATCGAGGCCCCGGAACTCTGCCCGGGCTTCGCGCTGCGCCTGGTCAAGGGCGTGAAGAACGGCCCGTCGCCAAAATGGCTTCAGCAGCGGCTGATCGCTATTGGGCTCAGGCCCATTAGCGCGCTCGTCGACATCACCAACTATGTCACCTTCGACCGCGGCCGGCCGCTGCATGTGTTCGACGCCGCGAAGGTCGCCGGCAACCTTACGGTGCGCCGCGCCAGGGATGGGGAAAAGGTGCAGGCGCTCGACGGCCGCGAATACACGCTGACGCCGGAGATGTGCGTGATCGCGGACGAGGACGGCGTCGAGTCGATCGCCGGCATCATGGGCGGCGAGCATTCGGGCTGCGACGAGAACACCACCGACGTGCTGATCGAATCCGCACTTTGGGACCCGATCACCACGGCGCGCACCGGCCGCACGCTCGGCATCATCACCGATGCGCGATATCGCTTCGAGCGCGGCGTCGACCCGGAATTCATGGTGCCCGGCGTCGAGCTGGCGACAAAGCTGGTGCTGGAGTTCTGCGGCGGAGAGCCGACCGAGACGGAGGTGGTCGGCTATGCCGGCTACAAGCCGAAGATCGTTTCCTTCCCGATCTCGGAAGTGAAGCGGCTGACCGGCATCGAGGTGCCGAAGGCGGAAAGCCTCGACATCCTTTCGCGCCTCGGCTTCAAGCCGTCAGGCTCGGACGACATCGTCGATGTGGCGGTGCCGTCCTGGCGTCCTGACGTCGACGGCAAGGCCGACCTGGTCGAGGAAGTCATGCGCATCCACGGCGTCGACAACATCGCGCCGCAGCCGCTCGGCGCGCATGACGCGGTCAACTCCAGGATCCTGACCACGCTGCAGGTTCGCACCCGCACTGCCAAGCGCTCGCTCGCCGTGCGGGGCATGCTGGAGGTTCTCACCTGGTCGTTCATCCCGGCCAAACACGCCGAACTGTTCGGCGGCGGCCAGACGGCGCTGAAGCTCGCCAATCCGATTGCAGCCGACATGTCCGATATGCGGCCCTCGCTGTTGCCCGGCCTGATCGTCGCCGCGCAGCGCAATGCCGACAAGGGCATCGGCGATGTCGCGCTGTTCGAGGTCTCCGGTACCTATGAGGGCGACGGCCCCGACCAGCAGCGGCGCGTTGCGGCCGGTGTGCGCCGCGGCACCGCCAAGCTCGACGGCTCCGGCCGCAGTTGGGCCGGCAATTCCGGTCCGGTCGGCGTGTTCGACGCCAAGGCCGACGCGATTGCAGCGCTGGAAGCCTGCGGCGCCCCGGTCGACAGGCTGCAGATCGAGCCAGGCGGTCCGGCCTGGTACCATCCCGGCCGCTCCGGCACGATCAAGCTCGGCCCGAAGACCGTGCTCGGCACGTTCGGCGAATTCCACCCGAAGACGCTGGAGGGGTTGGACGTTTCCGGACCGATCTGCGGTTTCGAGGTCTATATCGACGCCGTGCCGGAACCGAAGGCCAAGCCGACGAAAACCAAGCCGAAGCTCGAGCTGTCCGCCTTCCATGCGGTGAAGCGCGACTTTGCTTTCGTCGTCGACAAGGCGATCGAGGCCGGTACGCTGGTGCGCGCGGCGCTCGCTGCCGACAAGAAGCTCATCACCGGCGTTTCGGTGTTCGACGTCTTCGAGGGGGCATCTCTCGGGACCGCCAAGAAGTCGATTGCCATCGAAGTATCTATCCAGCCGGTTGAAAAGACGCTCACCGACGAGGATTTCGAGGCGCTGGCCAAGCGCATCGTCGACAATGTCGGCAAGCAAACGGGCGGCTTGCTGAGAACGTAGAGCGGCTAACGCCGCCTACGTATTTCGACTTCACGCAATTCTTAGGGAAAGCGCGGCGCGCTTTCCCAGGAAAACCGCTACACACTTTTCCTGGAATTGCTTCTGAGGATTGCCGGCAGTTGCGAATCGCTCTCCAAAGGGCGATGGACCATCTGCGCTATTCCGGTCTGCCGTTCGAAGCCCAGCGCGAAGCGTTTCTCGCCATGGTGTTGGCGGATGCGCTCGTCAGCGACGCGCTGGAGCGGGCCCGCACGCTGGCGTTGCCGGACTGGCTGGTGGTGTCCGGCGCGCTCTACAACAGCATCTGGAACCACCTGACCGGCAAGCCGCCGGGCTACGGCATCAAGGATGTCGATCTCTTCTACTTCGATGACAGCGACCTGTCCTACGAGGCCGAGGACGCGGTCATCCGTCGAGCCGCGCAGCATTTCGAGGGGCTGGCTCTGCCGGCCGAGGTGCGCAACCAGGCACGGGTGCATCTGTGGTATCCGCAGAAATTCGGCCAGCCCTGCCCTCGCTATACGAGTTCCAGCGAGTCGGTGAGCTATTTTGCTTCGAAGACGCATGCGGTCGGGGTGCGATACGATGCCGATGGGCAGCTTGAGGTCGTGGCGCCGTTCGGGCTGGATGACCTCTTCGCGTTTCGCATCACGCCCAACCGGCTGATGGATAACAGGCGCACGCATGAGGCCAAGGGGGCGAGGGCGAAGGCGTGCTGGCCGGAGATTACGGTGGTGCCTTGGTAATACGAAATGGCGGCGCGAGGCACCCCCCTCTGGCCTGCCGGCCATCTCCCCCGCAAGGAGGGAGATTGGCAGCTTCATCGTTGGCGCACTTTCTGCAACGTTGGTGATTGGCGAAAACAGCGACGACAGCCGATCTCCCCCCTTGCGGGGGAGATGTCCGGCAGGACAGAGGGGGGTGCCGCGCGCTGACTTCTCAGGGCGCCAAGCTCCCCCGCTTGTTCACCCATTCACCAGCGCCAACAGCTCCTCCGTATAGCGCTTGCCAACCACCTTGTCCGGCGACAGCGCATCGCCGATCGCCGCCACTTCAGCCGCGCTCAGCTCGATCCCGGCCGCCGCTGTGTTCTGCTCGAGATGGCGTATCTTTCTTGCGCCGGGGATCGGCACGATGAAGTCGCCCTGGTGCAGCACCCAAGCCAGCGCCAGCTGCGCCGATGCGACGCCTTTTTCCACCGCCAGCTTTTCCAGCGTCGCAATGACCTTGGCGTTTGCCGCCATGGCGTCGGCCTGGAAACGCGGCAAGGTGCGGCGCCAATCGTCGTCGCTGAGGGCCTCGGGCTTGGCGATGGTGCCGGTGAGCAGGCCGCGACCGAGCGGGCTGTAGGGGACGAAGCCGATGCCGAGTTCGCGGCAGACATCGAACACTTCGTCTTCGGGGTCGCGGCTCCAAAGCGAGTACTCACTCTGCACGGCAGCGATCGGATGCACGGCGTGCGCCCGGCGGATGGTGGCGGCACTGACCTCCGACAGGCCCAGCGCCCGCACCTTGCCATCGCGCACCAGCTCGGCCATGGCACCGACCGTGTCCTCTATCGGCACGCCGGGATCGACGCGGTGCTGGTAGTAGAGGTCGATGACATCGGTATCGAGCCGCTTCAGCGAGGCTTCGGCCACCGCCTTGACGTGCTCCGGGCGGCTATCGACGCCGACCATGCGTTCGAGGCCTGAGCCTTCCTCGGAAATCTTGAAGCCGAATTTGGTGGCGATCGTCACCCTGTCGCGCACCGGCTTCAACGCCTTGCCGAGAAGGATCTCGTTCTCAAAGGGACCATAGACTTCGGCGGTGTCGAAAAACGTCACGCCGATCTCGACAGCGCGGCGCAGCGTGGCGATTGCATCCGCCTCGGCCTGACCGCCATATGCGAAGCTCATGCCCATGCAGCCGAGGCCGACGGGGAAGACTTCGAGTTCAGTACCAAGTTTGCGGGTTTTCATGGCCCATCTCCTTGTTGCGATGAACAGAGATAGCGCCTAGCTTTACGTTCGATAATTGGCTGTCATTCGCACGGGCTGTTCTATAAAATAGAGCAATGAACCGAGCGCATCTTTCTCAACTCGCTGTACTGGCAACAGTCGCCCAATGCGGTAGTTTTCGCGGCGCGGCGCGCGAACTGGCCATCGCGCCCTCGGCAGTTAGCCATGCCGTGTCCAGCCTGGAGGCGCGGCTGGGCGTGCGGCTTTTGGCGCGCAGCACCCGCAGCGTGGCACCAACGGAGGAGGGCGCGCAGCTGCTCGAACGGCTGCGGCCGGCGCTGTCCGAGATCGATCTGGCGCTGGAAACGGCGATCGAGGCGCGCGACCGGCCGGCCGGGAACCTGCGGCTGACCGTGCCGCGCACCGCGGCCCACCTGGCATTGACGCCCAGGCTCGGCGGCTTTGCCGCGGCCTATCCTGACATCGTCCTGGAAATCGTCATCGAGGATCGCTTCACCGACGTCGTCGAAGGCGGCTTCGATGCCGGCGTGCGGCTCGGTGAGAGCCTGCAGCGCGACATGATCGCGGTGCGCATCGGACCGGACCTTCGCGGCGCCGTGGTCGGCGCGCCATCCTATTTCGCGACCATGCCAAGACCCCGCCATCCGCGCGATCTTGCCGACCACCGCTGCATCCGCTTCCGTTTTTCCAGCGGCATTCTTTACCGCTGGGAATTCGAGAAGGATGGCGAAGAGATCGAGATCGCGGCGCAAGGGCCGCTGATCCTCGACGAAGACCATCTGATCGCCCAGGCGGCGGTCGACGGCGCTGGGCTCGCCTTCGTCTTCGACGATTATGTGCGCGCGCCGCTCGCCGACGGTCGCTTGATCCGCGTGCTGGAAGACTGGTGCCCGCCCTTCGACGGTTTCTTCGTCTACTACCCCAGCCGCCGCCAGATGCGCCCGGCGCTGCGGGCGTTTGTGGATTTCTTCAAGGTCGGTGCTTAGCCACCTCCCCCTAGTGGGGAGGGTCGATCCGCGTAGCGGATCGGGGTGGGAGTCTTCGTAGGGCGCTACCCCCCACCCCGTCGCTTCGCGCCGACCCTCCCCACAAGGGGGAGGGTGGAAGAAAGCCCAGCTGCCATTCGTTCACCAGCCATGCCGGCATTCATCACCAACAACTCAACCCGCTACGGCTGGGCGGCGATCGTCCTCCACTGGCTGATCGGCATCCTGTTCATCGGCCAGTTCATGCTCGGCTTCATCATGGTGCGGTTGACCAGCCAGCGCACCGCCTTCGAGCTGATCCAGCTGCACAAATCCTTCGGCTTCCTGCTGCTCGGCCTCCTCATCCTGCGCATTGCCTGGCGGCTCGGCAATGCGGCCCCGGCCTTGCCGGCCTCGGTCGGAGGCCTGGAGCGTCGGACGGCGCCGCTGGCGCATCTGGCACTTTATGGCTTCCAGCTCGCGGTGCCGCTGTCCGGCTGGGCACTGGTTTCGGTGTCGATGCTGGAGATCCCCAGCATGCCGTTCAACCTTTTCGTGATGCCGAACCTGCCGCTCGGCGTGTCCGATGCGGCGGAAAACTTCTGGGCGGTAGCACACTGGTATCTCGCCTATGCCGGCATTGCCTTGGTTGCGCTGCATGCGCTGGCGGCGCTGCGGCATCATTTCTGGCTGCGCGACAGCGTGCTCACGCGCATGATCACGCCTTCGTCAGATCAGGACATGGAATAGCGCGCGCCGCGCATTCGTTCATTGGAGTGAGGGCGCAACACTTCGCCTGCCCCAGAAGGACAAAACCCATGTATGCGCGCATCTTCGGATTGGCGGCTGTTGCCGCTTGCCTTGCCATGCCTGTCTCCGCCGCTGTGGACCTCGGCGACGCTGCCGGCAGCTACACGGTCAACCCGGCCAGCTCCAGCATTCGCTTCTCCATCGGCAAGGTCGGTGGCGGCGGCCTCGACGGCGCCTTTGGCCGCTTCAAGGGCTCCATCCGCATCGACAACAGCGATGTCGGCCGTTCCGCGGTCAACTTCACCATCTATCCCGAAAGCGTCGGCACCGGCCAGGGCCGCATCGACGCCTTCCTGCGCTCCGATGCGGTGTTCGACGTGGCCAACAGCCCCGAAATCCAGTTCCGCTCGACCAGCGTAACCCGAACCAGCGACACCACGGCGCTGGTCAGCGGCCGGCTGACGGCGCGCGGCAAGACGTTTGCGGAAAAGTTCACTGCCGAGCTCGGCGGGCTGAAGGGCGGCGTCATTAAATTCCACGTCACCGGCAAGGTGCTGCGCTCCCGGTACGGCATGGATGTCGGCACGCCGATCTATTCGAATATCGTCAATTTCGACATGACGCTAACGGGCAAGCGAGGCTAGCAGGACCAGCGATCCGCATTGGCTTTTCCTGCAATTTCGGGCAAACCTCCTCGCCTGTAAATCGATAGGAGAAGCCTGATGTTCCGATGGGGTGTTTTGTCGACGGCCAAGATCGGCCGCGAGCAATTGTTGCCGGCAATCGTCGAGGCCGAGAATGGCGTTTTGTCCGCGATCGCCAGCCGCGACCTGTCGAAGGCCGAGGCCCTGGGCGAGCGGTTCGGCGCCAGGCATGCCTTTGGTTCGTATGAGGAGCTGCTCGCTTCGAAAGACGTCGACGGCGTCTACATCCCGCTGCCGACCTCGCAGCATGTCGAGTGGACGGCCAAGGCCATCGAAGCGGGCAAGCATGTGCTGGTGGAAAAGCCGCTGGCGCTCGACGCCAAGAATATCGCACCGCTGATCAAGCTGCGCGACCAGAAGAAGGTGCTGGTCTGCGAGGCCTTCATGGTCATCTACCACCCGCAATGGATCAAGGTGCGCGATCTCATCGCCGATGGCGCCATCGGCCGGCTGCGCCATGTGCAGGGCGCCTTCTCCTATTACAATGTCGATCCCACCAACATGCGCAACCAGCTCGATCTCGGCGGCGGCGCGCTGCCTGATATCGGCGTCTATCCGACGGTGTCGACGCGGTTTTCGAGCGGCAAGGAGCCACTGCGCGTGCAGGCGACGATCGAGCGCGACAAGAAATTCGGCACCGACATCTATTCCTCGATCCGCGCCGATTTCGGCGATTTCGAACTGTCCTTCTATCTGTCGACGCAGATGGCGGCGCGGCAGGTGATGGTGTTCCACGGCGAGAAGGGTTTCATCGAGGTGTTCTCGCCGTTCAATGCCGGGCTCTACGACCATCACCGCATCGAATTGCACAACCAGAACCATACGGAGGCGCAGGTGTTCCGCTTTCCCGGCACGCAGCAATACCGGCGCGAGGTCGAGACGTTTGCCAGGGCGGCACAGGGTGGCAAGGAGCGTGTCTTCACGCTGGAGGAGTCCGTGCTCAACCAGAAGGTCATCGACGCCATCTTCCGCGCCGGCGGCAAGGAAGGCTGGGAGGCCGTCTGATACAGCAATCTTAGCGGGTAATTTCATGGGAGAAGGGCGTCCGCATTGTGCATGCGGACGCTCCTTTCCTGTTGAACTGACGATCTCACGCGCCTCTGAGCGTCAGGTGCAAGGTCTCGGCGAAGCGGTCGGGATAGGGCGCAAAGCCCATGTGGTCGCCGGGGAAGGCGGCGCGCTTGCTGCCGAGCCCGTCGGCCAGCGCCTTGCCCATGCCGTCGATCGGCTGGCCGATGGACTCTTCGCCGATGCCGACCACGACCGGGCGGCCGCGCAGCGCCTCGATATCAGGACGGTAGAGCGACAGCGGCATGACGCCATGCGCCAGCCAGTATTCGAAATTGCCGCTGACCCTGGCAAAGGTCTCGGCCTCCTCGGGCGACGGTTCGAACGAAGGCGGTCCGTCCTGCGGCCCGGCTTCATCCTGACCCGGCCCTTCCGACAGGCTGTTCTCGCTGAAGAATTTCTGCATCGCCGCCTCGACACCCTGGCTGCGATAGGTGTCGTGCAGGTCGCGCATGCCGGCCAGTGACGGCGACGGGTCGTCGAGCAGCATCATGCTGGGCGGCTCATGCGCCACCAGTGCACGAACCCGGCCGGGATGGCGGGCGGCGAGGTTGAGCCCGATCTGGGCGCCGCCGCTGGTGCCGAACACATAGGCCGGTCCGGCGCCAAGCGCCTCGATCAATCGCGCGGCATCGTCGCCATGGACATCGAGGTCCTGCTCTTGCGGCTCTCCGTCGAAGGTGCTGCGCGAATTGCCGCGCGGATCATAGGCGACCACCGTGTAGCGGTCGGCGAGGTGGCCCGCGACATCGGCGAAGACGCCGGCGTCCTGCGGTCCGCCGGGGATTATCAACAGTACGGGGCCGGAACCGCGCATCTCATGATAGTGGCTGGCGCCCGGTACTTTCAGCGTCGACGTTTGGGGGGTCATGTCCATCTCTCCTGTTGTTCTCATGTCAAAGTTCGGCTTTGCGCCGGGTCCGATCATTTGCTGGCGACAACCATGCGGTTGCCCTCGCTGTCGCGGAATTCGGCGACTGTGCGGCCCGGCTGCCAAGGCGCTTCCTGCGGCTCGGTGATGATTTCGACGCCGCGCGCCTTCAGGCCCGCGACCGTTGCCTCGACATCGCCATCAACGAGCACCAGCACGGGCTCAGTGCCCGGCGTGTCATCGGGGCGTTTGACGAAATGCAAATTGGTGACGGCGCCGGGAAATGTCAGCTCGATCCAGCGCCAGCCGCTGTCGCCCATCAGCTGGTCCTCCGCCACTTGGCAAGCAAGATGTCCGGTGTAGAAGGCCTTGGCGCGGTCCTGGTCGAACACCGGCAATTCGGCAAACTGGATGTGCATGATGGGTCTCTCCTGCTCCTGGACGGCTGCCGCGCAGCCGTCGACGGGAAAGACGATCCGGACGATCGAAAAGATTCGCCGGGCGACGAATCTTTTCGAGGCCGCGAAACGTCTTCTCTGTGCAGAGTTGAAAAACAGGAGACGACAATGGGCTACAATCTCATCCGCTACGGCGTGAAGGACGAAAGCATCGCCGAGAACCGTATGCTGGTTGCACAGGTGTTCGAGGCACTCGACGACACGAAGCCGCAATCCGTGCGCTACCTCGTCCTGGAACTGGAGAATGGCGAGTTCATCCATCTTGTCAGCCAGGATGGCGACGGCCTGACGGGGCTCGCAGCCTTCAAGGCCTTCAGCGCCGATCATGCCGGGCGCCGCTCGACGCCGCTTGCCAGATCGCCGGCAAAGATCGTCGGCAATTATCGTATGCTGGCCGGCGAGGTCGTGCCGGCTTGAATGCAAAGACCGGCATTTTGGGAACGGACAGGATGAACACAGCAAAACTCGACCGCGTTGCCCTGGAGGCGATGCTCGGCGCCTTGCGACCGAAGCTGCACCGCTACTGCGCCCGCATGGCCGGCTCGGTGATCGATGGCGAGGACATCGTCCAGGAGACACTGATCAAGGCACTGCAGGCCATCGACGGCGACGCCACCGTTGGGCGTCCGGAGCAATGGCTGTTCCGCATAGCCCACAATGCCGCGCAGGATCATCTGCGCCGGCGCCAGCGGGAGCAGGCGCGCATGAGCGAGACCGACATGACGACGATCGAAGACCCCTCCGCAAGCGCCGATGCGAGGCTCGCCACCGCCGCCAGCCTGCGAAGCTTCATGCAGCTGGCAACAGTGCAGCGCAGCGCCGTGATCCTTGTCGACGTGCTTGGCCTCAGCCTGCACGAAACCTGCGAAGTGTCCGGCGCGACGCTGGCCGCGACCAAGGCAGCGCTGCATCGCGGGCGGTCGCAGCTGCGCCTGCTGGCGTCACAGGACGAGCAGGCGCCTGCCCCAAAGCTCGACGCCGACGACGAGCGGCGCCTGCGCCGCTATGTCGACCTGTTCAACGCGCGCGACTTCGACGCCGTGCGCGCGTTGATCGCCGAGGATATCCAGCTTGAAGTCGTCAACCGCACCCGCATGCGCGGCAAGGCGCAGGTTTCCAACTATTTCGGCAATTACGACCGTGTCCAGGACTGGGCGCTGTCGCTCGGCTTCGTCGACCGCAGGCCGGCCATCCTGATCCGCAACCCGCAAACGGGAGATGACGCCGTGCGCGGCTTCATGCTGGTCGACTGGCAGGATGGAAAGGTCAGCCATATCCGCGATTTCCGCTACGCGCCCTATTGCCTTGCCGATGCGGACATCCGCTTCATCGACGAGTAAGCATCGGCCAGAGAGCGCGGACTTCGCGCCTCAGGCGAAGCTTTGCAAATTGGCGTCCTGCAGCTTGGAGCCGGCGAGCAAGGCCTCGAGCACCTGCTTCTTGAGCGACAGGCACTGCGAGCGGGCAAGCTTTGCGATGGCCGAGACTTCGGCCAGCTCGCAGGCAAGCACCAACTCCTTCTGCTGGCCGATGATCGCTTGCGTGAAGTCGCGCGATTTGAAGCCGAGATGGAGGACACGCTCCGACTGGTCGAGCGTTTGGTCGAGCAGGCGAACCAGCCGCAGATTGCCGGAGAGTTCAGCCAGGGCCAGGCGAAAGGCGCGGTCGGCCGCCAGAAAGGCGACATGGCTGCGCAGCGTCTCCGGCTTCAGCACCTTCTGCGCCGCCAGCCTGATGTCGTCGAGCCCGCGTTCGGTGAGGTTTGCCGCGGCCACCCGGAACACTTCCGGTTCGATCAGGCTGCGGAGGTCGAAGATCTCGTTGACGTCGCGCAGGCTAAGCGGTGCGATGACATAACCGCGGCGCGGCTCGCTCTTGATCAGCCCTTCCTGCGTCAGGCGGGCCAAAGCCGAGCGGATCGTCGCCTTCCTGATCTGGTAGCGGTCGCCGATCTGCTTTTCGGTCAGGCTTTCGCCGGGTTGCAGGACGCAGGCGACGATGTCGCTCTTCAGCTGCTCATAAGCTTCCTCGCTGCGCAATATGTCGGCGGTCGACGGCGCCTTGACGGCGGACGGTGACACTGATTTCGGAAGAGCCATATCTGCCTGCCCGTGTGGTCTGCCCGCGTAGTCTGCCCGCGTAGTCTGCTTGCCCGTTTCGACCATCCGGTTGACGGGTCTGTCGGCATTCGCTAGCCTGAGCATCTCAGCTGTATTGGTTGAGCTTCCCAATGGAGATGACGACAAATGTCTCTTGCCGCCAACTCGCCTCTCTACGCCGTAACCGCCGGTATCGTCAACGCAGCCAAAGGTGCTCATGCCATCGAACGGGTCAAGGCGGTGCTGCGCGAACACACCGACCGCTTCCATGCATCAGGCGTGCTCGCGCATGAGGAAGACGACGATGAGGTGCTGCTGCATGCCAGCCCTGACTTGACCATCTACCACATCACGCTGTCGCCCGGCCTGCGGTACCCGCCGCACAACCATCTGATGGATGCGCTGATCGGCATCTACAAGGGCAGCGAGACCAACTTCATCTATCCCGTCGACGGCAGCGAGATCGATGCGCCGGAACGCCACGACATCGCGGCGCCCGCGGTGGTGCACATGACCCCTGATACCGTGCACGCGGTGGCCAACACCGGCATCGCCCGCTCAGGCGCGCTGCATGTCTATCTCGGCAATCTGACCGAGACCCACCGCCACATGTGGAGCCCGGGCAGCACCCACGCCGAGCCGTTTGACAATGAGCGGTATCTGGCTGGAGCGAGGCCTATTGGGCCCTGATCCGGGAAAGGCGGAAGAAAAGTGAGCGTGCTGCGCGGCGGCGTGAATGAGCATTCAGCGTCGCTGCGCCCAGATAACGGTCGCCGCGTACTCTCCCGTTTCAAGAACATCGCAGCGCGTTTATAGCGCAGTCAGGCTGACGACTGGGGTAATAAATGAAGAAGCCCGGAATAGGCGGCGTCCAGTTCTCCAGCACTCGGATGAGGCGGTGCTCGGCAACGTGTTCCGCGACCTGCTCTTCATATGCGAGCCCAAGACCGGCTAGCGGATCGCAGGAAATCGCAGATTCGGCGGAAATGGCGCGCCCGAAGAGATTCGAACTCCTGACCCCCAGATTCGTAGTCTGGTGCTCTATCCAGCTGAGCTACGGGCGCGCAACAGGCCATGCTTTACATAGCCCCGCTAACCGATCCTGACGACCGGCCGCGACAAGACGTGTTCCCTAGCGACTGAATTTCCGAAAAGCAAGCCAATCCGGCAAAAGTTTTGTCGCAGCTGCTTTCGACGGTGCCGATCAAAGGGGTGCTGAGATTCAGCTCAGTCCGGCTTCGGCTGAATATCAATACAGCTCAGGCAGGGCGGCGCAGGCCGTTGCGGGCCTGGTCGAGGCGGACCGGCTGGTCGGGGATGGTGACGGCGAAGGTGGTGCGGCCGCCGATCGATTCGACCAGTTCCACCGTGCCGCCATGGGCGCGGATCAGCTCGTGCGCGATGGCCAGGCCAAGGCCGGTGCCGCCGCTGCGGGCCGAGCCTCGAAACGCCGCGAACAGGTTTTCTCGCGCCTTCGCCGGCAGGCCGGGACCGGTGTCGGTGACAATGATGCGGCTTACGCTGCCTATGCGCTCGGCCGATACGGCGAGCCGGCGCACCAGCGCGCTCTCGGCGTCGGCCGCCATCGCCTGCACCGCGTTTCGGCACAGATTGGTGAGCACGCGAAACAGCTGGTCGGAATCGGCATCGACCTCGAAGGCGAGCTCGACGGCATTGACGAATTCGATGCCGTCCTCGATGTCGAGCAGGCCGTGGACGTCGTCGACCAGCTGGCGCAGCCGCAAGCGGCGGCGTGAGGGCGCCGGCTCCTGCGTGCGACCATAGTGGAGCACACCTTCGGAATAGGAGACGGCGCGGTCGAGCGCGCGCAACAGCTTTGGCGCGAAGGCCTGCACCGTCGGGTCCTTGACCAGGCGCAGGCGGTCCGACATCAGCTGCGCCGAGGCCAGGATGTTGCGCATGTCATGGTTGATCTTGGAGACGGCGAGGCCAAGATCGGCAAGATGCTTCTGCTCCGACAGCATCTTTTGCAGCCGTTCCTGCATCTGCGACAGTTCGCGCTCGGCAACGCCGATCTCGTCGGCACGGGCGGCCGGGTGGATGATGCGCCCTGGATCGTCGGGCGCCTCGGAGAAGGACAGCATCGAGCGCGTCATGGTGCGGATCGGGCCGATCATGATCAGGTCGATCGCGGCATAGACCAGCATTGCGGTGAACAGCGAGATCAGCAGCGAGACGAAGGCGACGTTGCGCGAATAGCGCAGCATGGCGTTGCGGAGGGAATAGTCGGGCATGATCAGCTCGAATTCCTTGTCGCTGTCGCCGACCGGGCCGAACACCCGCAGCATGCGCTTGCCGCCGAAGAACAGCGTATCCAGCGCCCCGGTCATGCCCTTGATCATGCCGACATTGGCGATGTCGATGTGCTCGTCGACCTGCGGCGGCATCTCGGCCACCACCAGCAGGCGCGATACGCCGCCGTCGCGCACCGCGATCGCCTTGGCGCCGATTGCCATCAGCACGTCGTTCTGGGCGGCGCGGGAGAGCGAATTGGGCTCACCCTGCACCAGCACGATCGACACCGCGGCAGCGGTGCTTAGCCTCTCCTTCAGCCAGGCCAGGCGGTAGCTGGCGATCCAGGGCAGGAAAATGAGGACTTCGGCCAGGAGCACGAAGACAATGGTGAGCAAGAGCAGCTTGGTCGACAGGCCGCGCGCCAAGGGCACTGAACGATTGGGCACCGAACGGCTCGCAACCGGGCGAACGGTCGCCGGGCTGGCATCGGCTGTCGCCGGGCCGCTCCCTTCATCCGCTGATGCAACTTCGCTCATTAAGGCCTGTCTTCACAAACGCTTGATCGGTTGAGATTAGGTGATTGCGGCTTTTTTGCCAATTTCATCCTTCGTTGGACGATGGCGCCAGCAATAAAAATAGCCTCGAACTGGGTGTTCGCGCCGCGACGAACGGGGTGTCGCGCCGTGACGAACTGGCAGTTCGCGCTGCGACGAACTGGCGTTCGCGCTGGATTGACTCCCAAAACCCTTCTTTCTATAAGCCGCTCACGCTCGGGCCATTCGTCCCGGCGCGGTTTCGATCGCGCCAATGCCGGCCCGGCAAAGCTCCTGTTACACAGTGACAGAATCAAGAAGGGCCGCACCCCGCGGTATTAAAACAAATGAAGCGTACCTACCAACCGTCCAAACTCGTCCGCAAACGCCGGCACGGTTTCCGTGCTCGCATGGCCACCAAGGGTGGTCGCGGCGTCGTCGCAGCTCGCCGCAACCGCGGCCGCAAGCGGCTCAGCGCCTGAACGGAAGACGAGATCGTTGCCCGCAACCGGCAAGCCAGTGGGACCAAACCCCAAGCGGCTTCTGAAACGTGCGGAATTCCTGGCCGTCCGCCGCGGTGAAAAGCGGCGCGGGCGGCTTTTTCTCGTCGAAGTTCTCGACCGCAATGACGGCCTGCCGCCGCGCGTCGGCTTCACCGTCACCAAGAAGGTCGGCAATGCGGCTGTCCGCAACCGCGTCAGGCGGCGGCTGAAAGAAGCCGTGCGCACCCATGCCGCAAGTGACATGGCGCCCGGCAATGACTATGTCATCGTCGGGCGTGAAGACGTGCTCACCATTCCGTTCGGCCAGTTGAAGGCCGAACTCTCCCGCCGTCTCAGCGGAACACGATAGGCCAAGGGCTTTCGATGGAAAACAACCGGAACTTCTACATCACCATCGTCTTGTCGGTGCTGATCCTCGGGCTGTGGCAATATTTCTATGTGCTGCCGCGCAGCGAACAGCAGCGCGAGGCGGCCCGCATCGAAGAGCAGCGGGCGGCGGAGCAGAAGAAGGCGGCCGAGGCCGCCAACCCCGGCGGCACGCCGGCGCCCGCAGCGCCCGGCGCCATTCCAAACGCGCCCGGCACCTATGTTACGACGCCGGAAGGCCGCGCGCAGGAAGTGGCCAAGACGGCCCGCGTCAACATCGACACGCCGAGCCTGTCGGGCTCGATCAACCTCACCGGCGCCCGCCTCGACGACCTCAAGCTCAAGCACTATACCGAGACGGTCGACAAGACATCGCCGCAGATCCAGCTGCTCAATCCGCAGGCGCTGCCCACCGGCTATTATGCCGAGATCGGCTTTGTCGGCAGCGACACGACCGGCACGGTGCCGGGCCCGGAAACGGTCTGGAGCGTCGACGGCAATGCGACTCTGACGCCGGCGACGCCAGTGACGCTGACCTTCACCAACGACAAGGGCCTGACCTTCAAGCGCACGATCTCCGTCGACGGCGACTACATGTTCACCGTTTCCGATGCGGTGCAGAATTCAGGCTCGGCCCCGGTCACGCTGTCCAATTACGGCCGCGTCATCCGTTTCGACAAGCCAGCCATTGCCAGCTCCTATGTGCTGCATGAAGGCCTGATCGGCGTCACCGGCACGGAAGGCCTGCAGGAGCACAAATACGCCGACATCGAGAAGAACAAGCTGTATACGCCGAGCAAATCGACCGATGGCTGGCTTGGCATCACCGACAAATACTGGGCGGTCACCCTGGTGCCGACCGAGAAGCAGCCCTTCCAGCCGCACTATGCCTATTACGACAATGGCCGCCCGCGCTACCAGTCGGACTTCCTCACCGACCCGATCACCATTGCCGCCGGCCAGTCGGCGACGGTGGAGACCGAGATCTTCGCCGGCGCCAAGGAAGTCAACAAGATCAACGCCTACGCCCAGGACCGGCAGATCAGGCTGTTCGACCGGCTGATCGATTGGGGGTGGTTCATCTGGATCACCAAGCCGATGTTCTACCTGATCGACACGCTGTACAAATTCTTCGGCAATTTCGGCCTGGCCATCCTTGCCACCACGGTCGTCGTCAAAACCCTCTTCTTCCCGCTCGCCAACAAATCCTATGCGTCGATGGCGAACATGAAGAAGGTGCAGCCCAAGATGCTCGAGATCCGCGAGAAATACGCGGACGAGAAGATGAAGCAGCAACAGGCGATGATGGAGCTGTACAAGACCGAGAAGATCAATCCGCTCGCCGGCTGCTGGCCGGTGGCGCTGCAGATCCCGGTGTTCTTCTCGCTCTACAAGGTGCTCTACATCACCATCGAGATGCGGCACGCGCCGTTCTTCGGCTGGATCCAGGATTTGGCCGCGCCCGATCCGACCTCGGTCTTCAACCTGTTCGGCCTGCTGCCCTTCGCGCCACCGGCATTCCTGCCGCATATGGGCGCCTGGGCGGTGGTCATGGGCATCACCATGTTCCTGCAGATGCGCATGAACCCGACGCCGCCGGATCCGACGCAGGCGCAGATCTTCACCTGGATGCCGGTGATCTTCACCTTCATGATGGGCAGCTTCCCGGCCGGCCTCGTCATCTACTGGGCCTGGAACAACACGCTGTCGATCCTGCAGCAGGGCGTGATCATGAAGCGCCAGGGCGCCAAGATCGAATTGTGGGACAATCTGACGGCATTGTTCCGAAAGAAACCCTCGCCGGCTGAATAGAAGGCGCTATTCCGGCAATCAAAGCCCCGGCTCGTCCGGGGTTTTTTTGGACGAGGCGCGCATCACGTTCCCGTGAGGCGCGAAACTTGCGGCGTGCAACCGGCGTGGCTGCTGCTTGTACCGCCAAGGCCGATCAACACCGATCAGCTCTAATCCGAAGACCGCTGTTTTTGATCCGTGACCCCGTCATGTCCATCGCGGGGATGCGGCGCGTGGAATGGGCATTCGCCTTTAAGTATTTGTTATCATTATCGTTTTTTACTCTGCACCGAAACTTTCCCGCAATCGCCGCGTAACTCTTCCCGACAATCGAATCAACAATTGTCGCACCAGAAGGGTTCTCCAATGGCAAAGTCCATCCTCAAGGCATTCTGCTTTTCCGCCGGCCTGGCTCTATCGGGCCTCGCAGCTACGACGGCCTATACGCTCGCCAATCCCGCCGTTGGCGGCGCTGCGATGCTGACCTCGAAGAACATCGTCGAGAACGCCCTCAACTCGCCGATCCACAAGACGCTGGTTGCCGCCGTCAAGGCCGCCGGCCTGGTCGACACGCTGGAAAGCGCGGGACCCTTCACGGTGTTTGCGCCGACCGATTCCGCCTTTAAGAAACTGCCGGCCGGCACCGTCGCCACGCTGGTGAAGCCCGAAAATAAGGACAAGCTGACCAAGATCCTGACCGCCCATGTCGTGGCCGGCAAGATCTCCGCCAAGGATATGATGACCAAGGCCAAGGCGATGGGTGGCAAGTATGAAATGAAGACCGTCAGCGGCGACACGCTGATCGCCGAGGTAAAAAAAGGCGCGCTTTATATCGTCGACGAATCCGGCGGCGCCGCCAAGGTAACGGTCGCCGACGTCAACCAGTCGAACGGCGTCATCCACGTCGTCAACAAGGTGCTGTTGCCGAAGTAACGGTTTTAGGCAACGGCGAATGACGGCGGGCTGCGACGGGCTTTCTCGGTCTGCCTTCCCCACCTCACGGCGAGGTGCCATTCTTTTGAAGCCGTCTTCGACACCACCGGGGTCCTGCTTGTCCTTCGCAGGGCCCCGTTTTTCGTTTCAGGGCGCCTTAGGCGACTGCGCTGCGGTCGACCTGATCGTGATCTGCCGCGGCACCAAGTGAACATCGAAGCCCAGCAGGGCTCGCTCATCGGGCGATTGGTGCTATAGGGCGGATCACGCCATCTAGAATGGCGGCTTTAATTTGCGCCACTCTCGACGGATCTCGCCATGGACGGACCCAACCCAGACATCAAACACCCGATCCCGATGCACACCCGCGTCGGCTTCCTCAAGCCCCTGGTCACCGCGCCGAATATCGAGATCGGCGAGTTCACCTACTATGACGATCCTGACGGACCGGACAAATTCGCCGAGCGATGCGTGCTGCATCATTATCCCTTCATCGGCGACAAGCTGATCATCGGCAAGTTCTGCGCCATCGCGGAGGGCGCGCGCTTCATCATGAACGGCGCCAACCATGCCATGTCCGGCTTTTCCACCTATCCGTTCAACATTTTCGGTCATGGCTGGGAGCAAGGCTTCGACCCGAAGACGTGGTCACAGGAACTGCGCGGCGACACGGTGGTCGGCAATGATGTATGGATCGGCATGGATGCGGTGATCATGCCCGGCGTGTCGGTCGGCAATGGCGCCATCGTGGCGGCGAAATCGGTGGTGACGCATGACGTGCCGGCCTATGCGATCGTCGCCGGCAATGCAGCAAAGGTGGTGAAGATGCGTTTCGACGACAGGACGGTGCGGCGGTTGCTGGCTGTGGCGTGGTGGAATTGGCCGGTGGACAAGATCGGCCGCAACCTCAACGCCATCCGGGGCGCCGATATTTCCAGGCTGGAGGCAGCAATTTGAACGCGCTGGGCAACACCGTTATCGGCACCGACCTGTTCACCAAGGGGTGGATCTTCATCCGCGGCGTGCCGGCGATGAAGTTCCTGCCGCCGGAGGGGCCGCCTGAGATCGCCTTTGCCGGCCGCTCCAATGTCGGCAAGTCGTCGCTGATCAATGCGCTCGTCGGCCATAACGGGCTGGCGCGCACCTCCAACACGCCGGGGCGCACGCAGGAGCTCAACTATTTCGTGCCGGGCGGGTTTTCCGGCGAAGGCACCGACCTGCCGCCAATGGCGCTGGTCGACATGCCGGGCTACGGCTATGCCAGCGCGCCGAAGGAAAAGGTGGACGATTGGACCAAGCTGGTCTTCGACTATCTCAAGGGCCGCGTGACGCTGAAGCGGGTCTATGTGCTGATCGATTCCCGCCATGGCATCAAAGCCAAGGACGACGAAGTGCTGTCGCTGCTCGACAAGGCGGCGGTGTCCTACCAGATCGTGCTGACCAAGACCGACAAGATCAAGGCCGCCGGCGTGCCGCAGCTGATCGAAGAGACATTACTGAAGATCAAGAAGCGGCCGGCGGCGTTTCCGTTCGTGCTCGCCACGTCGTCGGAAAAGGGCGAGGGTCTGGACGAACTGCGCGCGGCTATCGTGCTGGCGGCCAATGGCGGTTAAAAGCAACTCCGGGAAAAGTGTGAAGCGGTTTTCCGTCCGGAGTTGCGAAAAAAGACCTTTGGCTAACTAGGCCTTTGCCTTGGACTTCGCCTCGAGCGCGATCATCTGATGGCTTTCTTCCTCGGCAAGCTTTTCGGTGCCGTAGGACTTCAGGAACAGGCTGACGCCCGACCGCACGATGTGGTCGATTTCATCCTGGCTCGGCGCCGTGGTGCGGTAGGCGAAGATGCACTGGCGAAACAGGCCGGCGAGGCACAGTTCGGTGAATTGATAGGCGGCAAGATCGACATCATCGATCTTGAGCAGGCCGCGTTCGATGGCTGCATTGAGGAACTTGACCACCTTGTCGTGGCCGCGTTTGGGGCCACGTTCGTAAAACCGCGCGCCCATGTCCGGTATCCTGTCGGAGGCGCCGATCACGGTGCGTTGCGCCTGGATGACCTTGGCCGAGGTGATCTTCATCGACAGCACCTTGCCGAATTTCACCAGCGTCTGGCGCAGATCGTCGGCGCGGTCGAGCATGTCGTACATGTTCTTGAAGATGGTGCCGCGCTCTTCCTCGATCAGCGCCTCGAACAGCTCTTCCTTGTTGGCGAAGTAGACATAGATCGTGCCCTTGGAGACGCCGGCCTCGCGGGTAATGTCGTTCATCGACGCCGCTTCGAAGCCCTTGTCGATGAACACGCGCCGCGCGCCCTCAATGATCTGGCTGCGCTTGACCGGATCCTGGCCCGCCGCCGGGCGGCCGCGACGCGCACTATCCAGCACATCGCACCGATCATTTTCGACGTCGGGTAACGTGTCGGCCATTAAAGTCACACCTCGCGAAATAATTCGAACCGAGCGGTTCGATTGCTCTTGATATGGGCCTGCTTTAGCGCTATGTCAACGTTCGCATCGAACCGAACGGTTCAGTATAACACATTTTCCTTATGTAGCTACGGTAGCGAGATATCATGTCCTCGAACACGCCAACCACCGCCGAAGTCCGCCCCTTTCCCAACGCCAAGGTCTCGCCGGCTATCGAAGCGCCGGAAGCGCCCATCAAGCCTGCCGCCGAAGTTTTGGCCGAGGTGCCGGCCAAGAAGAAGCGGGAGGCTCGCTCGTTCATGCTGCCGATCATCGGCCTCGCTCTGCTCAGCGCCGGCGCCTGGTATGGCTATAATTACTGGACGGACGGCCGGTTCCTGATCTCGACCGACGACGCCTATGTCCAGGCCGACATGTCGTTCGTCTCGCCGAAGATTTCCGGCTATGTCGATCAAGTCAAGGTCTCGGAGAACCAGCAGGTCAAGGCTGGCGATCCGCTGCTGACGATCGACGACGGCGACTACAGAATAGCCGTTGCCCAGGCGGAGGCGCAGATCGCCACGCTGGCCAAGACGCTCGACCGTATCGACGCGCAGACGAAGGCGGCGCAAGCTTCGCTGCAACAGGCGCAGGCGCAGAAGGTCGCCGACCAGGCGGCAGCCGACAACGCCGCTCGCGCCCAGCAGCGCGCCGCGCAACTGGTCAAGACGCATGTCGGCACACAGGCGCAACTGGACGATGCCCAGACCGCTCTCGACCAGGCCAATGCAGCCCTCGTCGGCGCCGACGCGCAGATTGCAGCCGCACAGGCCAATATCGGCGTGTTCGAAGCGCAGCGCGCCGAATCGGCCAGCACGCTGGCTTCGCTGCGGCTGAACCGCGACAAGGCCGCGCGCGATCTGTCCTTCACCGTGCTCAAGGCGCCTTATGACGGCGTCGTCGGCAACCGCTCGGTCGAGCAGGGCGACCTCGTCAGCCCCGGCCAGAAGCTCGCCGTCGTGGTGCCGCTGGACAAGCTCTACATCGTTGCCAACTTCAAGGAGACGCAGCTGGCCAAGCTGGTGCCCGGCGAGAAGGTGCGGGTCTCGGTCGACGCCACGGACGGCCATGATTTCGAAGGCACGGTGTCGTCGCTGGCGCCGGCTTCGGGTGCGGTGTTCTCGCTGCTGCCGCCGGAAAATGCCACCGGCAACTTCACCAAGGTGGTGCAGCGCATCCCGGTTCGCATCGACGTGCCGGCCGATGTGCTGAAGGCAGGCAGGCTGCGCGCCGGCCTGAGCGTCGTCGTCGCCGTCGACAGCCGCACGGCTCCGGCTACGACGAACTGAGCGAAAGCCGGGAGCAACGCCATGGCAACCGCAACCATAACTGCAGGAGCGGGGCCGGCGCCTGCCATGCCGGCGGTACCGACGACCATCTCGACGCGCCGCCTCATCGCCTTCCTGGCGATGGTGTTCGGCATGTTCATGGCGATCCTCGACATCCAGATCGTCTCAGCCTCGCTGGCGGAGATCCAGGCCGGCCTCAGCGCCAGTTCCGACGAAATCCCATGGGTGCAGACCGCCTATCTGATCGCCGAAGTGGTGATGATCCCGCTGTCGGGCTTCCTCAGCCGGATGCTGTCGACGCGCGTGCTGTTTGCAGGCGCCGCGGCCGGCTTCACGGCGGCCAGCGCGCTGGCCGCGACCGCCACCAACATCGACCAGATGATCGTCTACCGCGCCATCCAGGGCTTTATCGGCGGCGGCATGATCCCGAGCGTTTTCGCCGCCGCCTTCACCATCTTCCCGCCGTCGCGCCGCGCCATGGTGTCGCCGATGATCGGCCTGGTGGCGACGCTGGCGCCGACCATCGGCCCGACCGTCGGCGGCTATATCAGCCATGCCATGTCGTGGCACTGGCTGTTCCTCATCAATGTCATTCCAGGCATTCTGGTGACGGTCACGACCTGGACCCTGATCGATTTTGACAAGCCCAATCTCGGCCTGTTCAGCAAGTTCGACTGGTGGGGCCTTGCCGGCATGGCGGCGTTTCTCGGCTGCATGGAATATGTGCTCGAGGAAGGTCCGAACCATGACTGGCTGCAGGAACAGGCCGTGTTCATGTGCGCCATCATCATGGTTGTCGGTGCGGCGCTGTTCTTCTGGCGTGCCTTCACCGCCGAGGAGCCGATCGTCGATCTCAGGGCCTTCACCAACGTCAATTTCGCCTTCGGTTCGCTGTTCTCCTTCGTCATCGGCATCGGCCTGTACGGTCTGACCTATCTCTACCCGGTGTTCCTCGGACGCATCCGCGGCTACGATTCCTTGATGATCGGCGAAGCCCTGTTCGTCAGCGGCCTGGCGATGTTCGTCACTGCGCCGATTTCCGGCATCCTGTCGAGCAAGATGGATTTGCGCATCATGATGATGATCGG
The DNA here is from genome assembly GCF_057786095.1 of Mesorhizobium sp. P160219. Taxonomy (NCBI): domain Bacteria; kingdom Pseudomonadati; phylum Pseudomonadota; class Alphaproteobacteria; order Hyphomicrobiales; family Phyllobacteriaceae; genus Mesorhizobium; species Mesorhizobium sp. P160219. The sequence continues at coordinate 945,134 of NZ_JBYNWG010000001.1, read as the reverse complement.
GCTGTTCGGTTTCGCTGCCGGCACATGGTGGATGACGCATCTGACCGCCGACTGGGATTTCTGGGAATTGCTGATCCCGCAGATCCTGCGCGGCAGCTCGATGATGCTGTGCATGGTGCCGATCAACAACATTGCGCTCGGCACCTTGCCGCCGGACCGGCTGAAGAACGCGTCGGGCCTGTTCAACCTGACCCGCAACCTCGGCGGTGCGGTCGGCCTTGCCGTCATCAACACCGTGCTGATCGATCGCAGCGCCTTCCACTACGCCAGGCTGGCCGAGCATGTGGAATGGGGCAGTGCGGCGGCGCAGACCAAGCTGCAGAACATGACGCTCGACTTCCAGCAGACTCCCGGCCTCGACGCCACCAAGGCGGCGATCTCCAAACTGTCGGGCATGGTCCAGCAGCAGGCGTCGCTGCTGTCGTTCATGGACGTGTTCACCATGCTGACCGTGCTGTTCGCGACCATGGCGGTCTTCACCCTGGTCATCGCCAAGCCGGCGCCGCCCGCGGGCAGCGGTGGCGGAGGCCATTGAGCGCGCCGGATCCCCCGCCTGGCGCCCTCATGTGTGACCCCGGAAATCACCCCCGATTTCCGGGGTCACGCTTAAGCATCGATCGTTGTCAAGCTCCTTGGTCGAGGCGGCCCAAACCATTTGGTCAGCGAGTCGGTTAGCCCGGCTGCTTCAGGGCCGCCGACCCAGGCCACATAACCGTCAGGCCGGACCAGCACTGCGCGTGGGGCTTCGACTGCCCCCAGCACCGGAAGCTCCCACGCGCCATCGTAGCTGGCGTCGACCAGCTGAATCCGCTCCACCCACTGGCCGATACCAAAAGCGCCGGGCTCACCAAGATTAAGCAGCAGCGGCCGAGCGTCGTGCAGCAGGGCGAAAACCGGCAGCGGACCGGCAGCGGTGACGAGGTCGAGATCCGGCATGCGACGCCCCAGCAGCGGATGCCCCTCGCCAATATCGTAGTGGATGTCCAGGCCGGACAACAGGCCGGCAAAACGCTTGCGCGGCTCTTCCATGCCGAGAAGTTCCGACACTGTATCGCGCAGCGCCTTGGTGCGCTCGTCTTCGCGACGGAGCACGACCGACGCCATGGTGTTTTTCATCACACGCGCGGCAATCGGGTGGCGCTCTGCCTGGTAGCTGTCGAGCAGGCTTTCGGGCGCAGTTTTCCTGACCACTTGGGCGAGCTTCCAGCCCAGATTGACCGCGTCCTGCACGCCGGTCTGCAGCCCCTGTCCACCGTCCGGTGGATGCACATGCGCGGCGTCGCCGGCGAGCAGCACCCGCCCCTTGCGGTATGAGGCTGCCTGCCGGGTCATGTCGGTGAAGCGGGCCAGCGATGTTGGATTGTGGACGCCGTAATCGGTGCCGTAGACGGCAATGAGCGCCTCGCTGAGCTCATGCAATGTGGGCACGCCGCCGGCCCCGACCTCGCGTTCGGTCACCAGCACCCGCACCGTACCGTCTTCCAGTCTGCTGAGGCCGTGAATTCCGATGGCATCGCGGTGGATACCCCATTGCGGCTCTTCCGTTACCTCGATCTCGGCGATCAAATTGCTGGTTGTCGGCTCGGAACCGGGGAACTCGATGCCCGCCGCCTTGCGCACGAGGCTTCTGCCGCCGTCGCAGCCGACGAGATAATCGGCACGAAGCGACCCGCCATCGCTCAGCGCGACATCGACGCCGCCGCCATCCTGCACCAAGCCTGTCACCTCGCGGCCACGGTAGAACGTGACGCCAAGCTCCTCGACCCAGTCAGCAAGGATGCGCTCTATGTGCTTTTGCCACAGCGCCAGCCCGTAATTGTGGCGGGTGGGGAAGTCGCTGATATCAAGCGAAACGCCGACGAAGCCTGCGACCTGTGCGGTCTGGCCTTGCGACAGGAACCGATCGGCAATGCCGCGCTGGTCGAAGATCTCGATGGTGCGCGAATGCAGGCCGCCCGAGCGCGCGCTGGCGAGGTCCTGGTTCTCGCGCCGCTCGACGATGGCGACATCGATGCCGGCCAGGGAAAGCTCGCCGGCCAGCATCAACCCGGTCGGGCCGCCGCCGGCGATCACCACGGAATGGGATATTCGCGGCCGGTCCGCATCAACACCGTCGGTCGATTTGGCGGTCGATTTGGGCTCGCCGTCGCGAGCCCGTGCTTTGGTTGGTTGCATAGGTTCTGGCCCTCTCGTTAGGGCTGCGGGATCTACGCATAAAAAGCCGTCTGCCAATTCTTGAAGTTGACTGTTTTCGCCCCATTTCAGGAGATACGAGGCGGTCGTCACACCGGCTCCAAATCCCCCACCCCGCTAAAAGACGCCGAACGGTCAGGCAGTGGCCGGCTTGAAGCTGAGCGCAACGCCGTTGATGCAATGGCGCAGGCCGGTGGGTGCGGGACCGTCATCGAAGACATGGCCGAGATGACCGCCGCAGCGGCGGCAATGGACCTCGGTGCGGGTCATGCCCAGCGAACGGTCCTCGGTCTTGCCGACGGCGTTGGCAATCTCCTGCCAGAAGCTCGGCCAGCCGGTGCCGGACTCGAACTTGGTGTCTGAGGGGTAGACCGGCAGGTCGCAACCGGCGCAGGCGAAAATGCCCTTGCGATGCTCGTTCAGCAGCGGGCTGGTGCCGGGATACTCGGTGCCTTCCTTGCGCAGCACGTTGAAGGCTTCGTCGGACAGGATGGCGTGCCATTCGGTGTCGGTCTTGGTGACCTCGAAGGTTTCGGCAGCCTTAGCGGGCCCGCCCATGCGCAACGTTGCCGCCGCGCCGGCCACGGCAGCGATGGCGGCGCCGCTCAAAAGCAAATCTCGACGGTTCATGACAGAAATCCTCCTGCGGGTTGTTTTGCCAAATTTGGCCGCCACTGGAAAATCAAAAGCCGGTGACGGTTGTCCTGCAAACGAACGCTCCACACCGGCTCCGCGCTGGTTGCGGACGGGATGGAGCGCTCGGTCGTTTGCTCCGCCCACGGGGGCGGGGCCGCGCAATCTGCAGGAGCTTACCGCCTGTTCGTCGGCGGCAGGGGCTTTGTTACATCTTCGGCAGCAGGACCTTGTCGATGACGTGGATGACGCCGTTCGACTGCTCGACATCGGCGATCGTGACATTGGCGACATTGCCGTTCTCGTCGGTCACGGTGACCTTGCCGCCGTCAGCCTTGAGCGACAGCTCGCAGCCGCCGACCGTCTTGACCTTATGGGTGCCGCCATCGGCCTTGGCCATCGCGGCGACATCGGCGCCCATCGCCTTGGCGCCGATGACATGGCAGGTCAGGATCTTGGTGAGCTTGTCCTTGTTCTCGGGCTTGAGCAGCGTCTCGACCGTGCCAGCCGGAAGCGCGGCGAAGGCCTCATTGGTCGGCGCGAAGACGGTGAACGGGCCGGCGCCCTGCAGCGTCTCGATCAGGCCGGCAGCCTTGACGGCGGCGACCAGTGTCGTGTGATCCTTCGAATTGACGGCGTTCTCGACGATGTTCTTGTTGGCGTACATGGCGGCGCCGCCAACCATCGGATTCTCGGCATAGGCGATTGTGGCGAGGGCGGAGACGACAATGGTACCGGCGAGCAAAAGGGTGGCGATTCTACGCATAGTGTTCGAACTCCTCGGGGTTATTGTTTCCTCTTTCGGGAACATGAGGAGATACGAAATAGAACTGCCTGAGTTTCCGCGCGCGGGGAAAAATTTTCTTTATTTTGTCGACGAATTAATCTCCGGAGATCGAACCTCTAATCTCCAGCAGCGTATCCAAAACGAAAACAGCGGAAGATGTACTTCCGCTGTCTTCATTGTCACGTCATGGTTTTACGATTTATCAGATGCCCTTCAGGTCGCCCGCGGCAACGACCGGTCCGGTCGGCTGTCCGGTCGTCGAACCGCCCGTCGGCTCGACGCTGACGGCAAGCACGGCGCCTTGCGCCAGCTTCTGCTGCACTGCCGGGGTAACCGGAATGTGCGTGACCTGGCCGGCGGGAATGACACCCATCGAGACCGGCGCATTCTTGCCTTCGATCATCCACAGTTCGAAGTCCTTGCCGGCGGCGCGTTCGCCCGAAACCAGCGACAGGCCGACATCGCGGCGGGAAGCGTCGTAGACGACGAGGTATTTGACATCGCTGCCTTCGGCAGCCAGCGAGGCGACGAGGCGCTCCTGCGGCACGACGACCGGCGACCTGACGTAGGGCACGGCGACATAGAGCACCAGGGCCGCGAGAGCCGCTGCGGTGAGGCCGCGCCAGAAGCTAAGGCTGGACCACAGGCTGCCGCTCGGGGCCGTCGTCGACGCCGCGGTGGAGGAGAACAGCCGGCGATCGATAGCCGGCTTGATGGTGGCCGGCGGCTCTACCTCAGCATAAGCGGCAGCCATCGGCGAGAGATTCACTTCCCAGGAATCGACGAGACGGGCAAAGCCGGTCTCCGCGTCGATGCGTCCGGAGGCTATCTGGCGCTCATCCGCCGGCAGCACGCCGAGAACGTATTCGGCTGCGAGCAGGTCGTCGCCTCCACGTTCCGGTCCATTTTCTTCTGCCAGGGTCATCTTTCCAGACATTCTCTAAGTTTCAACAGGCTGCGGCGCAGCCATGTCCGCATCGTGTTGAGCGGAACCTTATGACGTTCCGCGAGATCGGCGTAACTTTCGCCGTTCAAATAAGCACCCCGAACGGCTTGCGCCCGGTCTTGTTCCAACTCTTCAAGGCACTGATAGATGCGCTCGGATTCACCGCCCGCAACAACCATAGCCTCTGGCCCCGGACCGGGGTCAGCCACGTCGAGCGCGGCATCGATATCGGCAGCAGGCTTGCGTCGCGACCGGATGCGATCAATCGCATGATTGCGTGCTATGGCCACCAGCCAGGAGATTGGGCTGAGATCAGAAACAGCGAAACGATCCGCCTTCGTCCACACTTTGACAAAGACCTCTTGCAGCGCTTCTTCCGCATCTCCGCGATCCTTCAATACACGAAGGCACACGCCGAAAAGTTTCGCACTGGTTTGCCGGTAAAGCAGATCGAACGCAGTCCGATCCTTCATCGAGGTCCGGACAATCAGGGTGGAGATATCCTGCGGCGTCATACGGACAAGCTAAGCGATCACGATTTATTTGCAAAGGCAGAAATCTTGTTGTCCACGCAAACGATGTCCGCGCCCGATCGCCAGTAATCGCCGGTCGGTGCCAAGGAAATCGGCTGTCGTTAGCCTCCCGCAGAAAGGGGAACAGCAATGTCGGCCGAACAGATGCTGTGGGAGAACGATGCAACCGCCTTGGCGTAGCTGGTGCATAGAGGCGAGATCTCGCCGCCGGACCTTGTCGATGCTGCGATCGCGCGCGCCGAGGCAACCCGATCATTGCGCATCCGCCGCTTGCCTGAGGCGCCATGGACCCGAAGGGGGCCGCGAGCTCATCGAAAACCTGCTCGACAAATTGCATTTGACCCGTCTCTTGGAGATCAGATCCCTGTTTGGGCAATTGATGGACAAGAGCCTGTGGTTCACCACTGGCCGGCGATCCAGAATGGCCTGCCGCTCGACATCCAGGGCGTCGGCCGCCCCGGCGACGAGCGGACGGTTTTGTCGCTCGCCGCGCAGATGGAGAAGATTTCCGGCTGGCTGACGCGGCGGGCGCCGCTCAAGGTGCCGGCCTGATCCGGCAGATTTCATCATCGTGATAGCAAAGCTGTTTGCGGCCTGGGCCAATTCCCGCTAAGACGCCGCCGTCCTTACCCGCATCCAGGGAACCATGCCGATGACGGAGATCACCGCCACCGCCGAAATGCAGGCCGCCCTGCTCTCGCGGGCCCTGCCCTATATGCAGCGCTACGAGCACAAGACGGTGGTGGTGAAATATGGCGGTCATGCAATGGGCGATATCGAGCTCGGCAAGGCTTTCGCCCGTGACATCGCGCTGCTGAAGCAGTCAGGCGTCAACCCGATCGTCGTCCATGGCGGCGGGCCGCAGATCGGCGCCATGCTGGCCAAGATGGGCATCGAATCCAAGTTCGAAGGCGGACTGCGCGTCACGGATCAGAAGACGGTCGAAATCGTCGAGATGGTGCTGGCCGGTTCGATCAACAAGGAGATCGTCGCGCTGATCAACGCCGAGGGCGAATGGGCGATCGGCCTGTGCGGCAAGGACGGCAACATGGTGTTCGCCGAAAAGGCTCGCAAGACCATGATCGACCCGGATTCCAACATCGAGCGTGTGCTCGATCTCGGTTTCGTGGGCGAACCGGTCGAAGTCGACCGCACCCTGCTCGACCTGCTGGCGCGCTCCGAAATGATCCCGGTGCTGGCGCCGGTGGCGCCCGGCCGCGATGGCCATACCTACAACATCAATGCCGACACCTTCGCCGGCGCCATCGCCGGCGCCTGCCAGGCGACGCGCCTTTTGTTCCTAACCGACGTGCCCGGCGTGCTCGACAAGAACAAGAAGCTGATCGACGAGCTGACGGTGGCCGAAGCCAAGGCGCTGATCAAGGACGGCACGGTGTCGGGCGGCATGATCCCCAAAGTCGAGACCTGCATCGAGGCGATCGAGCGCGGCGTCGAAGGCGTCGTCATCCTCAACGGCAAGACGCCGCATGCGGTGCTGCTGGAATTGTTCACCGAACACGGCGCCGGCACGCTAATCGTGCCCTGATCGGCAACTGGCTTGGCGGCCAGTTGGTCGGCTGGCCAGCCCTTAGGCAGGCTGGGGCAGGCGCGCGATGACCTTTATCTCGAAGTCGAAGCCGGCTAACCAGTTGACGCCGACCGCCGTCCAATTGGTGTAGGGCGGTTCACCGAACACCTTCAGCCGAACGGCATCGATCACGGGCCATTGCGTTGCCGGATCGGTGTGGAAGGTGGTCACGTCGACTATATCGTCGAACGTGGCGCCCGCTGCTTTCAGCACTGCCGCGAGATTATCGAAGGCAAGCTGGACCTGCTTTTCGAAGACAGGTTCGGGCGACCCGTCCTCGCGGCTGCCAACCTGGCCCGAGACAAACAAAAGATCGCCTGATCGGATTGCAGCAGAATAGCGATTTATCTCGTAGAGAGCCTGCCGGCCGGCAGGAAAGATCGCGTCACGTTTGGTCATTTTCACTCCATTGTCCGGGGCACTCACATACGTCCCGTATGCATGAGGTGGGTACATACGCCGTGTATGTCAATACGCATACGGTACGTATCTATGAATGGCAGCGAGCCGGTCAGGTGCCGGCCGAGATCGCGACAGCCGCTTCGGCCGGCTTGCGCGACGGGCGCATGACGAGCATGGATTCCTCATCGGCATCCTGCGGAGCGCCCCAGAACTCAGCCAGCGTCGGACCATCCTTGAGGCGGCGGTCGCGGGCCAGGAAACCCCAGACCTCGCGGAACCACACGCGGCGGCCCATTTGGGTGTACCAGCGCATCGAATGGCGCTGTTCGGGATCGGGGTGGAAGAGAATGCGCGCCAGCGCCTTCGGCCGCGACTGCACCGCGACCTCGATCAGCTTGACCGAGAAGAACAGCATCCACGGTTTCAGCCGGGTCATCTGCAGCACCTGGTGCTTGTAGTCCCACAGCCGGGCATCCGTCTGGATCACCTTGCGGTCCTTGGCGATGCGGAAGAACGGCGTCCAGCGGTGCGGCGTGACATAGAGCGCCTGGATCTGGTCGGGGTCGTAGGCAAGCAGCTGGCGAAAGCCGCGCCACAGATCGCGAAAGGTCTCATCCTCGAACCCCGCCACCCAGGTCGCCATGGACAGTATGCCATGCTGGCGGAGCAGCCGGATCGCCTCGCGGTCGGATGAGGTGCTGCCGCCCTTGCGGATCAGTTGAAGCGTCTGCTGGTCGGTGTTTTCCATGCCGAGCAGCCAGCGGATGACGCCGGCCTTGCGATAGAGGTGCAGGATGTCGGCATCGCGCACGATGTCGTCGGCCCGGGTCGAGCCGACGATCAGCACCGGCACGTTCTCGGCGATCAGCGCATCGAGAAAGGCGCGCCAAACCTTCTTCGATACGGTCGGGTTTTCGTCGGCGAGGTTGATCAGTTCGACGCCGTGCTGGCGGTGCAGCCAGGCAATCTCCTGCGCAAATTTTTTGGGGTCGCGGTGCCGCCAGCGGGTCCAGAAACCGCGCTGGCCGCAATAGTTGCACAGATGCGGGCAGCCCCGCGAAAACTGCATGACCACGGCGCGCTTGCCGCCCCAATAGCTGTAGCGGCGGTGATCGATCAGCTCCCAGCTGACGCGGTACTCGTCCAGATTGGCAGTGGTCCCGGCCGGCCGCGTCGCGAAGGGGCGGCCGAGATCGTCGCGATAGGCGATACCCGCGACATCGCCCAGCGGCCGGCGATTGTCCAGTGCCACGACCAGGGCAAGGATGGTTGCCTCGCCCTCGCCGCGCACGATGAAGTCGAAGACATCGCTCGCCGCCAATATGTCGCGCCAGTGATAGGTCGGGAACACGCCGCCATAGATCACCAGCGTCGCCGGCTCGAGCGCCTTGACCATGCGGGCGATCGCGAGCGCGGTGGGATGCGCCGAGGTCGAGCCGGAGTGGCCGATCAGGATGCAATCGGGCTGGCCGCTGAGCGCATCGCGCACCAGAGTTTCCAACGGCATCGGCCCGAATTCGGCATCGACCAGCCGGACTTTATGGCCGGCGTCGATAAGCGGGCCGCCCAGTGCCAGCAGGCCGAGCGGTGGCAGATGGTCATCGGGCACGCGGCTGCCGATGGCGGTGTGCGGCGGATTGATCAGCACGATGTTCATGACGGACCTTTGAGCGACGGTCCGCATGGCGTAGCCGGCGTTTCAGTTTCGCATTTGGGCTCCGTTCAGCAGTTTGCGTGCAGCTTTTCCGCAGAAATGGCGGTGCGTGTCCTACCGCCTGAGGTGGGCGAGCGGCACGTGGCCCGGGCCCTTGATGTTCTGCAGCACCAGCTGGGTGTGAACGTCGCGCACGCCGGCAAGGCGCATCAGGCGGTGCATGACGAAGGCGTTGAGTTCGTCGACCGACGGCACCATGACGTGCAGCAGGAAATCGTGGTCGCCGGTCATCGTCCAGCATGACGACACTTCGTCCATGCGTTGCACGGCGGCGATGAAGGTTTCGGGCGAACCGTCGCTGTGGCTGGTGAGCCGCACCTGGATGAACACCTCGACCATCAGGCCGACGGCGCGGCGGTTGAGCACGGCGGCAAAGCCCTTGATGATGCCGGCCTCCTGCAGCGCCTCGAAGCGGCGGGCGCAAGGCGTCGTCGACAGGCCGATCTCCTGCGCCAGTTCGGACACGGGCTTGCGTCCATCGCGCTGAAGCACATCCAGCATCTTGATCTCGAAATCGTCGAACTGAGGCATTTTCACTCTCTTTCAGCTTCTGCTTGGTGATTTTTACCTCAAATCATGGACCCAAGCCATCATCAAAGCTGAATTGCCTCGCCGGCCGCCGCTAGACTCTGCGGACAGATTCAAGTGTCACGATCAGGGGAGAAGAACCATGACGACGATGAGCGTTGCCGAATATGCCCGTGATTGCGCGGCGCAAGGCCTGCGTGGCGACTATTCAGTGTGCCGTTCCGATTTCACCGTGGCGCAGGGCTATGATTACAGCGCCGACGAACAGGCGGTGTGGCGCACGCTGTGCGACCGGCAGACCAAGCTGACGCAGAAGCTGGCGCACCATTCCTATCTCGATGGCGTCGCCGCACTCGGCCTGCTCGACAAGATCCCGGATTTCGGCGCGGTCTCAGACAGGCTGCGCAAGCTGACCGGCTGGGAAATCGTCGCCGTGCCTGGCCTCATCCCGGCCGCGCCCTTCTTCGACCATCTCGCCAACCGGCGCTTTCCGGTGACCAACTGGCTGCGCACCAAGGACGAGCTCGACTACATCGTCGAACCCGACATGTTCCACGACTTCTTCGGCCATGTGCCCATCCTGACACAGCCGGTGTTTGCCGACTTCATGCAGATGTATGGCGAAAAGGCCGAGAGCGTGATTGCGCTGGGCGGTGACGAGATGATCACCCGGCTCTACTGGTACACCGCCGAATACGGGCTGATACAGGAGGAGGGCCAGAAGCTGAAAGCTTTCGGCGCCGGGCTGATGTCGTCGTTCACCGAATTGCAGTTCGCCGTCGCGAGCCCGGACGCGCACCACGTGCCCTTCGACCTCGAAACGGTAATGCGCACCGGTTACGAGATCGACAAGTTCCAGCGCGCTTATTTCGTGCTGCCGTCCTTCGACGTGCTGCGCGATGCGTTCCGGACCGCCGATTTCAAGGCGATCGTTGCCCGCCGCAAGGGGCAGCCGACCCTGGATCCAGCGACGGTTTAGCAAATCCTGAAGGGTTTGCGCGGCACCTATCCCCACCCTTAATCCTCCCCACAAGGGGGAGGGAGATCTCGTTGGCGCTGATTTCCGAGGGTTTCGACACCAAGGCATGGGTAGCGCCGGCAGCAATCCTGTCGCGCCGTTCGCTTTTTTGACATCAGACGGTAATGACTTCGTCACACCGTGGATGACTTCGTCACACCGTGATTACTTTGGTCAGATGGTCGCCTAGCCGGCAGGCAAGTGCGGTGATTGTCGTCGTCGGGTTGCATTCGCCCGACGTGCAGAACACCGACGAGCCGCCGACATAGAGATTGTCCATGCCGTGCACCTTGCAGTTGGCGTCGACCACGCTCTTGGTGATATCGGTGCCCATGCGCGTGCCGCCCATGTGGTGGTGGCCGGCCAGTTCCTCATCCGTCGGGTAGTCCTCGCCATTGGTCAGCCAGTCCATGATGCGGACGCGGCCGAGGTCCTTCTCGATCAGCGTCGTTCCGAACAGCTTGAGCCCCTCGAGGATGGTGCGGCGCTCCAACGGCGACTTCTTCCAGTGCAGCTCGATGCGCGGCACGCCGGCACGGTCGACATCGGTCTTCGACAATTCGATATGGTTCGAGGCCAGCGGCGCCTGTTCCCAGGCGACGTAGAGCTGGGCGGCGCAGCGCAGGTTCTGGCTGAGCTGGTAGGCGACCCATTCGGCGGCCTCGGGCGCGGTGCAGGCGAGGTCGGCAATCAGGCTCTTGACGCCGGCATAGGGCGTCTCGATCAGGCGTATGCCGAAATTCATGATCTGCAGCCGCTCCATGGCGGCGAGCGTCGGCGAGAAGAACGCCTCGTTGACGGCATCAACCTCGAACTCCCTGTAATCGGCCAGGATGGCATTGCCGCCCTCGAAGGTCGGGTGCTCCATCCAGTAGCGGCCAAGTGCCGTGGCGTTCGGCACCACGCCGCCATTCGAGCGCTGGTTCGACCATAGAAGCAGCCGCGAATTCTCCAGCCCGCCGGCGCAGACGATGAAACAATCGGCGCTGAAGGCGCCGGCATCCTTGCCGTTCGACCACAGCCTGGCGCCGGTCACTCGCTTGCCGTCCCCGGCAAGTTCGGTGGCATAGGTGTTGAGCACGAGCGCTATGTTCTTGCTCTTGTCGAGCTCGTCGGAGAATTTCTCGCCAAAGCGCACGGCCGGGCTCTTGATCAGCTGCACCCAGCGTATGTCGTCTGAAATCGGCACATCGGGCTTGAAGTCGGGAAGCTCGAGTATGTCGTGCACCTCGGACAGATAGGGCTCGATGTCGGTCCGGGCGATTGGCCAGCCGGTGTCCGGCGCCCATGCCTTGGGCTCAAAGTCCTGCTTGTCGAGCACGCGGCACCAGCCGGCCCAGTGGTTCGACGACCCGCCCATGAAGCGCAGCCGGGTGATGTCGAGATCGAAATATTGATCGCCGACCGTGAAGCCGCGGTAGAAATCCTGCGACTCGTCGCTGAATTCGCGTGCGCCGGCCTCCAGCACCACGACCGGAATGCCGGCGGCGCCGAGCTTTCTGGCAATGGTGGTGCCGGCCGGCCCGGAGCCGAGAATGCAGACCTTGGGCTTGAAATCCGAGGCTCGAAACGCCTCATAGCAGTCGAAGATCATGCCAGGTCGCTCCGCTTCAGGATCCAGCCATTGACCACGACGATCTCGTCGGGATCGGCCGGGGGGCGGTCGCTGTCAGGCAGCTTGCGAAAAAGCTGTAGCGCCGGCATCGCAATCAGCGCCTGCACGATGGTGCGGCGCGACATTTTCCTGATGAACAAACTCATGACACGTCTCTGGATGGGGGCTTCGATCCACGCATGGCGTTCCCTGAACGGCACACGTACCGGCCAGACATGCCATTCCCGTGCCAAGCCTTGCCTGTAAACGAGTTACAACCCGGTAAACGGCGCAGTTGCGTGGAAACAATGTTGGCGAACCGTTAACAGCCCCACCACCAACACCTCACGCAGCTTCGGAAATGTCCCGGTCGAGGATCGACAAATTGCGGCCGCGGTGCTTGGCCTCGTAGAGCCGGCGGTCGGCGGCGCGCATCAGGTCCGAGACATCGGCATCTTGCGCACAGGTGATGCCGCCGATCGAGACGGTCAGCGGCACCGTGCGCTCGTCGACCGGACGAAAGCGGACCAGCTCGACTTCACGGCGGATGCGCTCGGCCACGCGCCGGGCTTCGGCTTCCGTAGCGCCGACCAGGAAGGCGCCGAACTCCTCACCGCCAATGCGGCCGAGCACGTCGCCGCTGCGGACGCCGCGCTCGATGGCGCTGGCGATCAACACCAGTGCGTCATCGCCGGTCAGATGGCCGAAACTGTCGTTGATCGCCTTGAAATGGTCGGCGTCGATGATCAGCAGCGCGCCGCGATCGGATTTGCGCCGCGAGCCGTCCAACGCGGCAAAGAAGCTCTCGCGGTTGAGCATGCCGGTCATGTCGTCGCGGCTCGCCTTCGCCGACAGGCGCCGATGCGCGGCGGCGAGCTGGGCATGCGCGCGGGCGAGATCGCGATGCGCGTTTTTCAGTCGGTCGCTCTGCCAGAAGGTGCTGGCGCAGGCGATCCAGGCGAGCGCCAGCGGGCACACCGTCGATGTCAGCCAGACAGTGCGGTCGACCGGAAAACCCATGGCGGGAACGATGATCAGCGTCAGCAAAAGCGAGATGGCTACCGAGCCGAATGCGACCGCGGCGGACTTTAAGACTATGCGACTCATCGCTGGCTCCCACTGAACCGTCTCTGTGCCAGCAAGCCCTGAAGGCCACCTTTCCGTGATGGCTAAAATTTGAATGGTGAGCCCATTTTTTACAACTCTAGATGCACATAGGTTGTGGATAAGCTCTACATCAGAAAGAGGTTCGAACGGCAGATATTTCATGCCATAAGGACGCCATGACCACGCTGCCCGATCCCGCCCGCTTCGCCCATGTCACCGACTGGGTGTTCGACCTCGACAACACGCTTTATCCGCACCATTCGAATCTGTTTTCGCAGATCGACGTCAAGATGACGGCCTATGTCGGAGAACTGCTCACGCTGCCGCGCGAGGAAGCGCGCAAGCTGCAGAAGGAACTCTATCTCGAATATGGCACGACGCTGAACGGGCTGATGACGCGCCACGGCATCGACCCCGACGATTTTCTCGAAAAGGTGCACGACATCGACTATTCGTGGCTGGTGCCGGATCCGGTGCTGGGCACCGCCATCCGCCAGCTGCCCGGCCGCAAGTTCATCTTCACCAATGGCGACCGCAGGCACGCCGAGCGCACCGCGCGCCAGCTCGGCATACTCGACCATTTCGACGACATTTTCGATATCGTCGCCGCCGGGCTGACGCCGAAGCCGTCGCGGCAGACCTATGAGAAGTTTGCCGAACTGCACGCCGTCACCGGACACAATGCGGTGATGTTCGAGGATCTCGCCCGCAACCTGGAGGTGCCGAAATCACTGGGCATGACCACGGTGCTGGTGGTGCCGCGCAATTTCGAGCCGACCTTTGCCGAGATCTGGGAACGCGATCCGGCCAATGAGGACGACGTCGATTTCGTCACCGACGATCTCGCGACGTTTCTGACGGGGATAGTGGAGGGGGTAGAGGAATTGAGGAGCTGAAGAATTGAAGAACTGGTGAAAGGGAGACCGATCCGGACCTCCTTTTCCTCAATTCTTCAGTTCTTCAATTCCCGGTTCTCCTACTCCCCCAACTTGTAGAAGCGGCTGATGATCCCCCAGGCCTCGTCGGCGGTGTCGACAAAGTCGATGATATCCTGGTCGCCGGGCGTGATGGTGCCTTGTTCGGCCAGGAAATCGAGGTCGATCGCGCGCTGCCAGAACGCCTTGCCGAACAGGATCACCGGCACGCGCTCCATGCGGCCGGTCTGGATCAGCGTCAGCGTCTCGAAGAATTCGTCCATGGTGCCGAAGCCGCCCGGAAACACCGCGACGGCCTTGGCGCGCATGACGAAATGCATCTTGCGGATGGCGAAATAGTGGAAGTTGAAGCACAGCTCCGGGGTCACATAGGCGTTCGGCGCCTGCTCGTGCGGCAGGACGATGTTGAGGCCGATCGACGGCGCGCCGACATCGTCGGCGCCGCGATTTCCCGCCTCCATGACGCCTGGACCGCCGCCGGTGACGACGACGAATTCGCGGTAGTAGGACGTGGCCGATTGCTGTGAGCAGAGGCGGGCGAATTTGCGCGCCTCCTCGTAATATTTGCTGTTTTCCTCGAGGTTTTTCTTCTGCGTCTCGTTCTTGGCGGCCCAGGCCTCGCCGCCGGGCTCGGGAATACGCGCGCCGCCGAACAGGATGACCGTCGAGCGGATGCCGCGCTCGGCCAGGATCATTTCGGGCTTCAAGAGCTCAAGCTGCAAGCGCACAGCGCGCAATTCCCGGCGCGTCATGAAGTCGGGATCGTTCCAGGCCAGCCGGTAGGTTTCGGCGCGCGTCTGCGGCGTGTCGGGAACGCTTTTCGAGCGCTCCAGATCCTCGTCCGAATGCGGCAGCGGCGTCCATCCCGCCTTTTCCATAGGAGTCATATGCTTTCTACCCGTCCCAACAGTTCACTTGCGCCGTCCCATGGCGCACGCGCGATTGACCCCCAATACGCCTTAACATAGGGTCCGCGCGACTTTCAAAACAAGGTTAAGGCCGACGGCCTTAACAGCGTGGTAACGGAGCGAATTCATGTCGAAGCCTGATCTGGCCAGCCTCGAAAAGACGATCGAGAAGGCCTTCGAGGAGCGCGACACGATTTCGACCGCGACCCGGGGCGAAACGCGCGACGCCATCCAGTCCTCACTCGACCTGCTCGACCGTGGCACCGTGCGCGTTGCCGAGCGCCAGGCCGATGGCAAATGGCATGTCAACCAATGGCTGAAGAAGGCGGTGCTGCTCTCGTTCCGGCTCTATCCGATGGAGATCATCAAGGGCGGCCCCGGCCAGGCGGTCTGGTGGGACAAGGTGGCGTCGAAGTTCGACGGCTGGAGCGCGGTCGATTTCGAGAAGGCAGGCTTCCGCGCCGTGCCGTCTTCGATCGTGCGCCGCTCGGCCTATGTCGCGCCGGGCGCGGTGCTGATGCCGTCCTTCGTTAATGTCGGCGCCTATGTCGATAGCGGCACCATGGTCGACACCTGGGCCTCGGTCGGCTCCTGCGCCCAGATCGGCAAGAATGTGCACCTCTCGGGCGGCGTAGGCATCGGCGGGGTGCTGGAGCCGATGCAGGCCGGCCCGACCATCATCGAGGACAATTGCTTCATCGGCGCGCGCTCCGAAGTGGTCGAGGGCTGCATCGTGCGCGAAGGCTCGGTGCTCGGAATGGGTGTGTTCATCGGCCAGTCGACCAAGATCGTCGACCGCGCCACCGGCGAAGTGTTTTATGGCGAGGTGCCGCCGAATTCGGTCGTCGTCGCCGGCTCGATGCCGGGCAAGGCCTTTCCGAACAACGAGCCGGGCCCTGGCCTCTACTGCGCCGTCATCGTCAAGCGCGTCGATGCCAAGACCCGGTCGAAAACCTCGATCAACGAACTGCTGCGTGATTGATCCTGTCCGAGCAACCAGAGCGCTCCAGATTGCCCAACACACCACCACTTCCCTGGCTTTTCTTCAGCCTCTCAGGGCGCGTCAGCCCAAGTGCCTACGTGCTCGCCGGGCTGCTGCTGGTGCTTGCACAGTTTTTCCCGCTCTACCAGTTGTCGAGACTGGAACCCGGCACCGCAACCAGCCAGAACTGGGCACTTGTGTTCTGGGTCGTTTTGCTCATCTCGACATGGTCGAGCTTTGCGGTAACCGCAAAGCGGTTTCATGATTTCGGCAAGCCGACTTATTACGCGTTGATCTCTCTTGTCATCGGCCCCATTCTTCTCATCGTTCTAGCGTGTTTCCGGGGTGACCCCGGTCCGAACCGCTACGGCAAACGCAGCAACGCGCCGGCTGAACCATGAGCGCCGACCGGATATCTCGCCATGCGCTACCGCACGCTTGATCCGAAACTGATCATCGACACCGCCGAGCGGCTGGAAGAGCGCGTCGCCGAGCGTTTTCCCGATGCCGGCCTGCGCGGCGTCGCCGCCGAACTGGTGTCGCTGTCGCGCGACCTGGCCAAGGCGGCGCAGGCGCTGGAAGCGCCGATCTGGTGGCTGCGCGGCGCCATCGTCGCCGCTGTTGCCGCCGGCGCGCTGACCTTCCTATTCGTCGGCACCATCCTGCCGCTCATCCATATCTCGCAGGCCGACGATGCGGTGCAGTCGGTGCAAGGCATCGAAGCCACGATCAACATGATGATCCTTGCCGTGCTCGGCCTGCTGGCGCTGATCCGCACCGAGGAGCGCATCAAGCGCAAGCGGGTGTTTCGCCAGCTGCATGGGTTGAGATCGCTGATCCATGTCATCGACATGCACCAGCTGACCAAGGATCCGGCAGCATTGTCCGCCAATTTCAGGCCGACCGCGCATTCGCCGGCTCGCATCACCAATGCCGCCGACCTGGCGCGCTACCTCGACTATTGCTCGGAAATGCTGTCGATCACCGGCAAGATCGCGGCGCTGTTTGCGCAGTCCGTCAATGACGATGTGGTCATCGACGGCGTCAACGACGTCGAGAACCTGGCGTCCAACCTGTCGCGCAAGATCTGGCAGAAGATCACGCTGATCGAGAACCACCCGGCGGCGCAGCCCGTGCCGGCGCCAGGCCCGGCGAGCAAAGCGCCGGCTCCGAGGCGCGCACCAAAGCTGTGACGCGGCGGGCCCACGCGCCTGTTTTCGGGCTATGCGGGCCAAGGCCCGAGGCTCGCGGCAAGTAGACTATCCAGTGACGGCTTCCGGCGTCAGCCCGGGTGAGCCGCGCGTTTCCCGCTCGGCCTGCCGCACCAGCGCGGTGACCCGCTTCAGCAGAGGCGCCGGCGTGCCGGCCTTTTCGGCGAGGCTCAGGACGGCCCCCTGCAGGTCACCGATCTCGGTCGGCCGACCGCGCTGGAGGTCGTCCCACATCGACGAGCGCGCCTGCGGGTCGATGGCGAGCATGCGGCGGGCGACCAGCCGGAACAGCCAGTCCGGCAGCCGGAGCAGCTTCGGCAGCAGGCCGGGACGCAAGCCGCCGATCCGCGCCGGCGCGATATGTAACGCCTTCATCGCCGCCAAGGCCTCGTCGATCTGACCGGCCAGGATCCGCCGCCAGCGGCGGTCGGCAAGTTCGCTCGCCAGCGGCAGGCCGGACAAGGCGACAAGCGCGTTGTTGAGGTTGATCAGCAGCTTGCCCCACTGAACGGCTTTCATGTCGGGATGGGTTTCCACGCCAAGCCCTTCGACATCGAGAAGGCCGGCAAGGCCGGTCACGCCATCTTCGATCATGACCTTGCCGTTGCTGGCGCGATGCACGTGAAGCGGCAAATTGCCTATGGCCGACTGGACGACATTGAACGGCACCATGCCGGCGAGCACAGTCCGTCCACCGAGCCCGGCGCGTAACCGGTCGGCATTGCCGACGCCGTTCTGGAGGCTGACCACCACGACTTCGCCGCGCGCATGTCCGGCAACAAGCGACGCCATCTCCTCGGTAGCGCCGTTCTTGACCGTCACCAGCACCACGTCGGCACTGGCCAGGGCAGCGGCGGGATCAGTGGTGACGGACTCCGGCCGGATGGATCGGTCGCGATTATCGAGATCGGTGATGCGCAGGCCGCCGTCCAGCAAGACCGTCGCGATGCTTGGCCGCGCCAAAAACACCACCTTGCGTCCGGCCAGCGCCAGGCAGCCGCCGACATAGCAGCCTATGCTGCCGGCGCCGGCAATGACGATGATCTTTTCGGCGTTGGCCATGCGATTATCTCGTGTTGGCCTGCACTATACGACAGGAAAACCATAATGTCGGCGGCAGGACCGGTCATCATCTCTGGCCGTGACAGGCCTTTCGCTTTCGACTATCGCTTTGCCCATGAAACTGCCGACCGATCCCGCCGCCAACCTCGCGACCCTCATACGCTGCGCCTCCGTAACGCCCGCCGAGGGCGGCGCGCTGGCTGCCCTGGAAGGCATGCTGAAGCCGCTCGGCTTTTCCGTCGAACGCCCGGTGTTTTCCGAAGACGGCACCCCCGACATCGAGAACCTCTACGCGCGTCGCTCCGGCAATGGGCCGCATCTGATGTTTGCCGGCCATACCGACGTGGTGCCGGCGGGCGACGAGGCGTCGTGGACGCATCCGCCCTTCGCCGCCGAGATCGCCAAGGGCGAGATGTATGGCCGCGGCGCCGTCGACATGAAGGGCGGCATCGCCTGTTTCATCGCCGCCGTGGCGCGCCATGTCGAGAAAAAGGGTGGTCCGAAAGGCTCGGTCTCGCTGCTGATTACCGGCGACGAGGAGGGGCCGGCGATCAACGGGACGACAAAACTGCTCGACTGGGCGGCGGCCAGGGGCGAGAGATGGGACGCCGCGATCGTTGGCGAGCCGACCAATCCGGACACGCTCGGCGACATGATCAAGATCGGCCGGCGTGGCTCGATGTCGGGCAGTGTCACGGTCAACGGCCGCCAGGGCCATGTCGCCTATCCATTGCTCGCCGACAATCCGGTGCGCGGCCTGATCAGCCTGGTCGACGCCTTGCTGTCGCCCGTCTTCGACAAGGGCACGAAGGATTTTCAGCCGACCAATCTGGAAGTGACCTCGATCGATGTCGGCAACCCGGCGACCAATGTTATTCCGGCCAAGGCGACAGCCACCTTCAACATCCGCTTCAACGACACATGGACTGCCGAGACGGTGCAGGCCGAGATCCATAACCGCCTCGACCAGGCGGCGAAGCGCAAGAAATACCGGACCGGCAAGACGCCGGTCGACTACGAGCTGATCTGGCGCGACCGGCCGAGCCATGTCTTCCTGACGCGCGACGACAAGCTGATCGAGACGCTGCGCGGGTCGATCAAGGCGACAGTCGGCAAGGAGCCGGCGCTGTCCACCTCGGGCGGAACCTCGGATGCGCGTTTCATCAAGGACTATTGCCCGGTGGTCGAGTTCGGCCTCGTCGGCAAGACCATGCACATGGTCGACGAGCGCGTCGCACTGGCCGACCTCGAGACGCTGACCCAAATCTACCAGCGCTTCATCGATGACTGGTTCGAGCAGGGCTGATCATGCTTTCGGTTGATGAGACCTCTTCATCGCTTAACGGCGCCTGGCGGCTGATGCTCGGAAAGGCCGACGGCTTGCGGCTGCTCGACCTTTCGGCGGACGGCTTCTGGAATTCCTTCTTCGCCATCGTCGTCGCCGCGCCGGCGATGATCGTCGGCTGGGTCGGCACGGCCAACGAGATCGGCGATCCCAATGCGTTCGCCGGCCGGCTGGGCATGTTGATTCGCCTGGCGACCGTCGACCTCGGCTCGTGGCTGCTGCCCCTGGTTGTGCTTGCCCTGGTCGCATCGCGCGCCGGCATCGGCGACCGCTTCGTCCACTATGTCGTCGCCAGCAACTGGGCGTCGGCGATCACTGCCTGGATGCTGCTGCCTTCAGCGCTGATCAGGCTTTTCCTGCCGTCTGGCAACCCGGTTGCCGAATTGGTGTGGCTGGTTCTGGTGGTGCTGTCGCTGGTACTCTCCTGGCGGATGACCAACGCCGCGATCGGCAAGGGCGCGGCTGTCGGCAGCGCCGTGTTCGCAGGCATGTTGGTGGTGTCTCTGGCCGTCTTGTTCGGCCTGGTGGCGCTGCTCGGCATCACTGTGCCGACCGCCGCTCCGGCTTAGAACTTTTCCGGATAGTCTACACCGACGAGAAAAAGCCCGTCGGGCGGCGCCACCTGGCCGCAGGCGGCGCGGTCTTGCGCCGCGAGCGCTGCCTTGAGGTCGGCGGCGGTCCAGCCGCCGTCGCCGACGCGTTTCAGCGAACCGACCATGGAGCGCACCTGGTTGTGCAGGAAAGAGCGCGCCGAGGCCCTGACTTCGATCAGGTCGCCCTGGCGGCTTACATCGAGCCGCTCCAGCGTCCGCACCGGACTGTTGGCTTGGCATTGCGTCGAGCGGAAGGTGGTAAAGTCATGTCGGCCGAGCAGGACTTTCGCCGCTTCGTGCATGGCGTCCGCATCGAGCCGCTTCGGCACCCACCAGACCTTGCCCTTTTCCATCGCTGCAGGCGCGCGCCGGTTGAGGATGCGGTAGAGATAGTGCCGTCCGGTGGCCGAGAAACGGGCGTCGAACTCATTGGGGACAACCGTGGCCTGCAGGATGGCGATGCGCGCGCCTGCCGCCTGCAGGTGCGCGTTGACGGCGTCGCGCACCTTGTCGTTTGGCCATGCCTTGGCGAGGTCGACATGCGCCACCTGGGCGGTCGCATGCACGCCGGCGTCGGTGCGGCCGGCGGCGCGTATCCGCACCGCCTCACCGCAAAATTTCTCGATCGCCTGCTCTATCGCCTGCTGCACCGAAGGCTGATCCGCCTGGTGTTGCCAGCCGGCGAAGAGGCTGCCGTCATATTCGATATCGAGACGAAAACGCGGCATACACCCTTCGTTCAGGCGGCGAGTGCGGTAAAGGCCTGGGCGTAGACCAGTTTGCCTTTTTCGGGTGCGTCACCCCAGGCCAGCGCCTGCAGCGCTTCGCCCTGATATTCGCTCTCGAACTCTTCGGCCCGCGCATGATTGTAGCCGAAGCGGCCGTAATAGGCCGGATCGCCCAACACAACGGCGAGCGTCTCGCCGGCATCCCTGAGGCGGATATGCGCCTCGCGGATCAGCGCACCGCCAATGCCCGAGCCGTGGAACGAAGGTTCCACCGCCAACGGCGCCAGCGCCACGGCTGCAAACTGCTTGCCGCCGTTCCTAACGAACAGCCTGGAAAACAGGATGTGGCCGACCACCTGGCCGTCTTCTTCCGCCACCAGTTCGACAACGGCGTCGCCGCCGGTGACCAGAGCGTCGACCAGCCCGGCCTCCGCCTGCTGGCCGAATGCGTGTTCCTCGACCAGGCGTATGGCCTCGCGGTCCCGCGGCGTCGCGCCGCGTATCGACATCATGCTCATGAGAACTTCATTCCTTTTTCGATCTTGGCCCCGCGCAGAAACTCCTTCGCGGCAGCAGGCTTTCCGCCCGCCCGTTGAACTTCGACCAGCCTGACCGCGCCCGACCCGCAGGCGACCGTCAGCCGGTCATCGAGAATTCCTCCCGACTCGCCCATGCTTTCAGAAAGCGTACCTTCAGAAAGCGTCGAGCGAAGCAGTTTCAGCCGTTCCGTGCGGCCGCCGATGTCGGCCTCGCACCAGGCGCCGGGGAATGGCGACAGCCCGCGAATGTGATTGTGGACCTCCGCAGCCGGGCGCGTCCAGTCCACACGTGTCTCCGACTTATCGATTTTCCTGGCGTAGGTCACCCCGTCAGCCGCCTGCAAAGTCGATGCCAGGGTATTTGTCTCCAATCGGGACAGCGCTTCCACCATCAGCGTGGCAGCAATATTCATCAAGCGGTCGTGCAGATCGCCGGCCGTCATATCGGGCTCTATGGCGCATTTTTCAACCAGTGCCACCGGACCGGTGTCCAGGCCCTCTTCCATGCGCATCACCATCATGCCGGTCTCGACGTCGCCGGCCATAATGGCGCGCTGGATGGGAGCTGCACCACGCCAACGCGGCAAAAGCGAGGCGTGGCCGTTGAGGCAGCCGAGGCGCGGAGCCTCCAGAATAGCCTTCGGCAACAGCAAACCATACGCGACGACGACCGCGACATCGGCACGCAACGCCTGGAAAGCAGCTTGCTCGGCCTCGCCCTTCAGCGACAGCGACGTGCGCACTTCGATGCCCAGCCGCTCAGCCTCGCGCTGCACCGGCGACGGTGTCAGCTCCAGCCCGCGGCGGCCCGCGGCGCGCGGCGGCTGGGTGTAGACGGCTGCTATCTCGTGCCCGGCCTCGGCAATCGCGCGCAGCACCGGCACCGAAAACTCCGGCGTGCCCATGAAGATGACGCGAAGCGGCATCTTCCCTATCCCACCAGCTTGCCCGGCGCCTTGTCCTTGGCGAGCTTCTTGAACTTCTTGACCACCATGTCGCGCTTCAGCTTCGAGATGTGGTCGATGAACAGCACACCGTTGAGATGGTCGATCTCGTGCTGCAGGCAGGTCGCCATCAGGCCTTCGGCCTCGATCTCCTGCAGCTTGCCGTCGCGGTCGAGATATTTCACGCGCACCGAGGCGGGACGCTCGACCTCGGCGTAATAGTCCGGGATCGACAGGCAGCCTTCCTCGTAGACGGAGCGAGCGTCGGCGCTTTCGAGGATTTCGGGATTGATGAAGACATGCGGCGCCGGCGGCTCGTCTTCCTTGGCGAGGTCGATGACCAGCATGCGCAGCGGCTCGCCAATCTGGATTGCGGCCAAGCCGATGCCCGGCGCATCATACATCGTCGCCAGCATGTCGTCGGTCAGTTTGCGCAAAGGCGCGTCGACGCGTTCGACCGGTTTGGAAACCTGGCGCAGGATAGGATCGGGAAGGATGATGAGCGGCTTGATCGACATGGCGCCTCACCTAAAACGTCGCAGGAGAAGCGTCAACCGGTGCGAATCGGTCTCGTTCACGTTTTGATCTGTGCCAGGTCTGCGAATTGGCTATGCTGGCGGGATGAACGACCTGAGCACCATCCTTTCCGAACCCGTTGCCCGGCTTGGCGCGACGACGATCACGCTCGGCCATGCACTGGCCATCGGCGCGCTGGTGTTTCTCGGCCTGTTCCTGGCGCTTGTCGTGGCGCTGTGGCGATCGGCCAAGGCGCGCACCATCGCCGCGGCGGAAGCCGCCGACCACGCCCGCGACGCCGAGGCGCGGATGGCCGGCATTTTGCAAAGCCAGGCCGAGATGCAGGGCCGCATGGGCGCCATCGCCGACGTGTTCGGCGCAAGGCAGGCCGAACTCAACCAGTCGATCGGCCAGTGCCTCGACGCCATGACCGGCCGACTCGGCCAAACCATGACCGAACAGACCAAATCGACGCAAGAGAGCCTCGCCAAACTGCAGGAACGGCTGGCGGTCATCGACACCGCGCAAGGCAACATTCAGTCGCTGGCCGGCCAGGTCGTGCAATTGCAGGCGATCCTGTCCAACAAGCAGACGCGCGGCGCCTTCGGCCAGTCGCGCATGGAGGCGATCGTCGCCGACGGCCTTCCGATGGGCGCCTACGAGTTCCAGGCAACGCTGTCAAACGGCAGCCGTCCCGACTGCCTGGTCAGGATGCCGAACGGTGCGCCGCAGCTTGCCATCGACGCCAAGTTTCCGCTGGAAGCCTGGAACGCCATCCGCGCCGCCGATGGCGCCGAACAACAGAAGATCGCGGCCCAGGCTTTCCGCCGCGACATCGAAATTCACGTCCGCGATATCTCGGAAAAATACCTGATCCAGGGCGAGACGCAGGACACCGCCTTCATGTTCGTGCCGTCCGAATCGGTGTTCGCCGAAATCCACGAGAATTTCGACGCCGTGGTCCAGAAGGCGCACCGGGCGCGTGTCATCATCGTCTCGCCGTCGCTTTTGATGCTGTCGATCCAGGTCATCCAGGCCATCCTCAAGGACGCCCGCATGCGCGAACAGGCGCATCTGATCCAGGGCGAGGTGATCCGGCTGATGGAGGACGTCGCGCGCGTCGACGAACGCGTGCGCCGGTTGCAGACGCATTTTGGCCAGTCGGCCAAGGATATCGACGAGATACTGGTGTCGACGTCGAAGGTGACCAAGCGCGGCCAAAAGATCGAAGCGCTGGAGTTTGGCGAAAACGAAGCCGAAGTGCGCGGTGGCGGACCCGCCAAGGCCGAAGCCGGGGTGCGGGTGGCGGATTCCAAGACGGGGCAGCTCAGGCTACGTGTCGTCGAAGGCGACGATTAAAGTGCGTCGCGCTGAAACGGATTCATACGACGCGCTTTAAGTCTTTGTTTTGATGAATGTCGTTGTCCCAGAACCGCGGCTCACTTCTGGGCAACATGCATTAGACCGTAGCCACCATCACGTGCGCCTGGATCTTGGCCGCAACCTCGCCGCTGCCGTGTCTGGCTGCAATCACGGACGCGGCGTGATCGGTTGCGGCTTCCAGTTTTCCTCTGGCCTCGATTTCGTTGCGAAGCGGAGTTCCCTGGCAATAGGCAACCGCCGGAAGGCGCGGCGAGGAGGCACGGCTTTGTTCGGCCCTCGTGTCGATCACCACACGGGAGAAACCTGCGGCTTCCAACTCGCCGCGGATCAATGCAGTGTCATTGTAGCCGTGCGGCGTGCGGGCGAGAAAGCGGGGCGGATCGTTCGGAAAAATCTCCGCAAGAGCATTCGTCACATCATTGGCGAATACATTCTCTTCAATGCGATCCCACACGTTGAACAGGAAATGGCCGCCGGTCTTCAGGACCCGCTTTGCTTCGCGATAGCCGGCGGCTCGGTCGGGAAAGAACATCGCGCCGAACTGACAGCAAACGAGATCGAAAGCCGCATCTTCGAACGGCAGCGCCAGAGCATCCGCCTGACGCCATTGTATACGACTGTCGGGAGCTTGTCGCGAGGCCGCGTAGTCGAGCATAGGCTGGTTGAGGTCGGTCACGACATAGCTTGCGCCGGGAGACAGTTTTGGAGCCAATGCGCGGGTGACAACGCCGGTGCCGGCGGCGACTTCCAGGACGGCGCCGGGCGACAAGGACGCTGCCCGTCGTGCCAAATCCGCGGCGAACGGCTCGAAGATCAGCGGCACCATGTAGCGGTCGTAGTTTTCCGGAATCGAGCCGGCAAACACTTTGTCCGTTTCCGACATTGCTATCCCCCGCCATCCGTTTGATGGCTAGCCTAGCACATTATTGGCTGGTTTGGGCCGCGTTTAACCGGGAGGCAGGTGCTACTGCGCCTCTACGATGCTTACGCCCTCGAATTCCGGAAGCCAGTGCAGGGCCGATCGGTGCCATTTCTGTTGGGTCGGAACGAGATCCTCGCGTTGCCGCGCGGTCCCCGCCCTGATCCCATAGACCTTCGGCCCGTCGCCAACCGACGTTGCGTAAAGATGCGAACCGCAGTCGCCGCAGAACGCCTGGGCACGCTTGGCGCCGCTCGATCCCGTCTTGATATAAACCTTCGGTGTTCCCTTGGTGATCCTATAATGATCCTCAGGCGCGGGAACAGTGACACGAAAGGCGGTGCCGGTCAGTTGCTGGCAGTCGGTGCAATGACAGATAGAGGTCTTTTCCGGGTCGACCTCTGCTTCATAAGTTATGGCGCCGCAATGACACCCACCATCGATTTTCATGGTTGATTCTCCGAATTCCGTCGAGTGATCTTAGCGGGACCAGGCGATGGGGCCAACGGTGGACTGCTGGTCCAGAACTAGTCCGACGCCGCCTCGACCTGCTTGCGCCGGTGCTCCCAGGTTCCGGTCGTCTGCGGCTTGACGAACAGCCTGGTGATCTCCGGCATTTCTTTTTTCAAGAGCGCCTCGATGCGCTCGACACAGGCTTCGATCTCAGGCGCCGTCAGATGGTCCTCGAATTCGATGCTCAGCCCAGCGACGATCTGTCGAGGGCCGAGATGGACGGTGAGAACGCCGTTGGCCCGCTGCACTGCCGGATCCTGCTGGGCGATGGTCAGCACCTTGGCCTGCACTTCCGGCGAGGCCGGCTCACCGATGAGCAATCCCTTGCTTTCGCGCGCCAGAAAGATGGCGGTGGCGCCGAGGATCATCGCGATGCCGATCGAGGCGACGCCGTCGAGTTCGGGCATGTCGAGGAGTTCGGCCGCCAATATGCCGGCGAAGGCGACGAACAGACCGAGCAGGGCGGCGCTGTCCTCGAACAGGATCGTGTAGACGCTCGGATCCTTGCTCGATTGCACGGCCTGCAGCCAGCCTTGCTTGCCCTTCTGCTGGCGGAACTCCTTCAGCGCCACGTACCAGGAGCTGCCCTCGAACAGCATTGAGAGGCCCAGCACGATATAGTT
Organism: Mesorhizobium sp. P160219; assembly: GCF_057786095.1. Classification (NCBI taxonomy): domain Bacteria; kingdom Pseudomonadati; phylum Pseudomonadota; class Alphaproteobacteria; order Hyphomicrobiales; family Phyllobacteriaceae; genus Mesorhizobium; species Mesorhizobium sp. P160219. The sequence goes on along the minus strand of NZ_JBYNWG010000001.1, from coordinate 918,890 downwards.
GATTTTGGGATTGGCGACCGGCTCAGGCGCCATGATGTGGACGACGCCTTCATAGAAGGATACGCCGGCGCCGAGCGCGAATACGAGCAAGGCGACAATGAAGCTCCAGAAATACAGCTCGCGGCCATGGCCGAGCGGATGCGTGCGGTCCGGCGGGCGGGCGGCGCGGTGCATGCCGTAGAGCAGCAGCCCGCCATTGCCGGTATCCACCAGCGAGTGCACGCCTTCCGACAGCATCGCCGAGCTGCCGGTGAAGAAGGCGGCGACGAATTTGGTCACAGCAATAGCGAGATTACCGGCGAGCGCCGCGTAGATGACCGTCTTCGACCCGCCATGTGCTGCCATGCTGTCCCTCCAAGGAACCTGATGTAACGCCCCTGCCGCCGAGCTCCACAGGCATCACAACGCACGAATCGCCCGGTCGTTCAGGGTCTTGTAGGCAGCTTGCGGAAAGACGCCCCTATTCGATGATCTCGTCCGTCCACACCTTGAAACCAGCCAGCGTGCCCGGTCCGAAGATGTGGGTGAGCGGCACGTCGGCGGCGTCGCGGCCCGACGCGATCAGGATGCGGCCGATGCGCGGCGAATTGTTGCGTGGATCGAAGACATGCCAGCGGCCGCCGAGATAGACCTCCATCCAGGCTGCGAAATCCATGCTCGCCCAAGGTTTGGGCAGGCCGATGTCGCTGATGTAGCCGGTGCAGTAGCGGGTCGGGATATTGAGCGCACGGCAGAAGGTGACCGCAAGGTGGGCAAAGTCGCGGCAGACGCCGCTTTGCTCGCGATAGGCTTCGGCCGCGGTGCGCGTCGGTCGGGCATTGCCGTAGCTGAAGACGATGTGGTTGTGGACGAAATCACAGACCGCCTGGACGCGGGCAATACCGAGCGGAGTGTGCCCGAACAGCCGCCAGGCTTCGCTGGCCAGCAGATCGCTCTCGCAAAAGCGGCTGGGCAACAGGAACAGCAATGTGTCCGACGGCAGGTCGCGCACCTCATGCTGCCAGGCCATCAGGTCGCCCATCTCGAAGGTACCGGGGTCGCGGATTACCGAATCGGTGCCGAAGGTGAAGCGTCCGGGCGGGGCGACGAAACGGTTGCACCAATTGCCGAAACTGTCGCGGTAGCTCTGGATCGGCACCGGCGGGTTGGAGGTCAGGAAATCCGGGCGCTCGAGATCGGAGGCCCTGGAGTAGTGGACGTTGAGCATCGCGATCAGCGGCGTTTCCTGCGGAAAATCGAAACTCATCTCGCTGCCGATGCGGATTCGCATTGTCGTCCTGACCGCACTGCCTGATCATCGCCGGGCGAAGGCATGGCCGATGCTGCAGTGCGAAGGCAACCATGGCACGGACCGGAATGGTTTACGAGCAAATTAGAAACCGGTTGAAAGCGGCCCGCCGGGGCCGGCGACGGACGCCCGCCCCCTTGCAGTCCGGCGTTTCTCTTGTTTCACTTGGCCTCCCAGCAACTGGAGGAACGAATCATGGCTAAAGGTGCGATGAAGGCGGGCAAGGAAGCTCGGAAGCCGAAAAAAGACGCCAAGAAGCCCGCAGCGGCTCCGGCACTCAAGGCGCCGCCCGTGAAGGCGATGAGGCTTAAGGAAAAGTAAGCCCGCCTCGGAAGATCTTGGACGGTTGAAATCCGGACAAACCGTTTCGGCGCAGATTTTGACACCGGCGGCATGAACGATGCGGCCGGTGTTTTGTTGATCGCACCGGCGCAGCCGCTTGTGTCGAAGCGGCGAGGACGACCTCGCGCCTTTCTCAAAAATCCGGCCGGGACGACCCGCCATCCTCGTGGAAGGAGTGCATCCCGATGTCGTGGATTTTTCTGTTCTTCGCTGGTCTGTTCGAAATCGGCTGGGCGATCGGCCTCAAATACACCGACGGCTTCTCGAAGCCGCTGCCGACGGTGCTCACTGTCGCCTCGATGATCATCAGCCTCGGGTTGCTCGGCCTGGCGCTCAAGACGCTGCCTGTCGGGACGGCCTATGCGGTGTGGACCGGCATCGGCACAGTCGGCACGGCGCTGCTTGGCATCTGGCTGCTGGGCGAGCCTGCGACGGCCATCCGGCTCGCCTGCATTGCGCTCATCGTCTGCGGCATTATGGGGCTGAAGCTCGCCGCCTGAGCAAAGCAACCAAGGAAATCGACGCACAAACACATTCAGGGCCGCTGGAAGGCGACCCTGATGTCCGATCGTTTCGATCGAAGCGTTAGCGGGCGGAGAAGCCCGGAGGCGTCCTGCCGGTACGCTGCTTGCGCGCCGCATAGCGTGCGTCGCGCTTGGCCTTGCGTTCGGCTTCGTCGGCCAGCAAACGGGCAATGCGCTCGTTTTCTTCGGCTTCCTTGATCTTCGCTTCAGCCTGCGCTGCCTCTTCGGCCGCAATACGCGCCGCTTCGGCTGCTGCCTCGCGCTCGGCCTTCTCGACCGCCTCGCGTGCCAGCTTTTCCTGCTTCAGCCTGGCCTTTTCGGCCTCGCGTATCTCGCGAGCCTCAAGAATCGCTTTGCGTTCGGCCTGTTTGGCCAGAACCGCAGGATCATCAGCCGCCGGCTTTGACTTGAAGCGCTCCAGAAGCGCCTTCTTTGCCTCGTTCGCGGCATTGCGCCGCTCGAAAATGTCTTTTTCCCTGTAGATAGCCAAGTCCACTTCCCTGAAGTCAATTCGCGACGCTTACATACGCGCGAAAACCGAGAGTTCAAGCGCCAAAACGGTATGCCAGCCATGAAAGTTTATGCTGTTGCAGCCGGGAGACGCGTTTTCCCTGAAACAAAGCCGGCCGAAACCGACATGCACTGTTCACTATCCGCCCCTCTGGCGGCCGGGGCGGCTCGCCGCTACCTCTAGCGGCAAATCAGAACATTTGGATGACATGCCATGGAACTCGGTCTCTACACTTTCGCCGACGTCAGCCCGGAGCCCGGCCCCGGCGCGATCGGCCCGCATCAGCGACTACGCAATCTGATCGAGGAGGTCGAGCTGGCCGACCAGGTCGGCCTCGACGTCTTTGGTCTGGGCGAACATCACCGCCCCGACTATGCCGCGTCCGCGCCGGTGGTGGCGCTGGCCGCTGCCGCCGAACGCACCAAGCGCATCAAGCTGACCAGCGCGGTCACCGTGCTGTCCTCCGACGATCCGGTGCGCGTCTTCCAGCAGTTCGCAACGCTCGACCTTTTGTCGGGCGGCCGGTCCGAGATCATGGCCGGGCGCGGCTCGTTCATCGAATCCTTCCCGCTGTTCGGCTACAATCTCGAGGACTATGACGAGTTGTTCGCCGAAAAGCTCGATTTGCTGCTGGCCATACGCGACAGCGTCAAAGTCACCTGGTCCGGCAATCTGCGCGCGCCGATCAACGACCGCGGCGTCTATCCGCGACCGCTGCAGGACAAATTGCCGATCTGGATCGCAATAGGTGGAACGCCGCAATCTGCTGCGCGTGCGGGCGTGCTCGGTTTGCCGCTGGCACTGGCCATCATCGGCGGCGAGCCGGCGCGGTTTGCACCGCTGTTCGACATTTATCGCGATGCCGCCAGGCGGGCCGGTACCGACCCCTCGGGCCTTGCCACCAGCATCAATGTGCACGGCTTCATCGCCGGCACCACTGAACAGGCGGCCGACGATTTCTATGGCCCGCAGGCCGAAGTGATGAACCGCATCGGCCGCGAGCGCGGCTGGGGCCCGACCTCGCGGGCGCATTTCGATCAGTCGCGTGGTCCGAACGGCGCGCTGTTCGTCGGCGATCCGGAGCAGGTGGCGGAAAAGATCGTCGCCCAGCACAAGATCTTCAACAATGACCGCTTCCTGCTGCAGATGGCGATCGGCGCCATGCCGCACGCCAAGATCATGAAGGCGATCGAACTGTACGGCACCAAGGTGGCGCCGATCGTGCGCAAGGAGACCGCCAAGCCCGGCGTCGCCGTCGCAGCGCCAGCCGCCTGAGCGACGGGCGGCTCGGATTGAGGGCCTTGCCGGCTAACGGAACCTTGGGCTTGCAGAGGCGTTTCCGTCGTCGGAATGCACCAATTGCGGTGCGCCGCTGAGGGAAAATCATGAAAGCCGAACCCGCCGCTTTGGGTGCTGGCCTTGCCGAGACCGAAGAGGCGAGAGTTGTGGCGCGTGCCGACACGCATCTGATGCGTTCGCTGCTCATCGGGATCTTCCTGTTCATGGCCATCTACGCGCTGTATTTCGCGCGTGCTTTCTTCATGCCGGTCATCCTCGCCTTCCTGCTGACGCTGACGCTGACACCAATCGTGCGCTTCCTGCGCAAGCGCGGCATTCCGGAAGTGGTTTCGGCGACAATGTTGGTCGTGCTGTCGATCTGCGTCTTCGGCGTTGCCGGCTATCTGCTCAGCGGCCCGGTCATCGACCTTCTCAACAACACCTCGTCGATCGGCCAACAACTTACCGAACGGCTGGCGCAATTGCGGCGTCCGCTCGAGAGGATCATGCAGATCTCGCATCAGATCGAACAGATGACGGAGACCTCGCAGGAGCCGGGCATCCAGAAGGTGGCGATGGCGCAGTCCGGCGTCCTGTCGGCCGCCGCCAGCAACGTCCTGTCGGCGGGGACAAGCCTGACCATCATCTTCGTGCTGTCGCTGTTCCTGCTGGCGTCGGGCACGATGTTCTATGAGAAGATCATCCAGTCCTTCGCCAGCCTCAGCGAGAAGAAGCGGGCCTTGCGCGTCGTCTATGACGTCGAGCGCGAAATCTCGCATTATCTGCTCACCGTCACCGTCATCAATGCCGGTCTCGGCGCGGTTATCGGCCTTGGCCTGTGGGCGCTCGGCATGCCCAACCCGCTGGTCTGGGGAACGATGGCGGCGCTGCTCAACTTCCTGCCCTATGTCGGCGCGCTGATTACCATCGTGCTGGTCAGCGTCATTGCGATGATCAGCTTCGACTCGATTACCTACGCCCTCTTGGCGCCGGGCTTCGTGCTTTTGTGCGACATCGCCGAAGGCCAGTTCGTTACACCGATGGTTGTCGGCCGACGCCTCGAGATCAACGCCGTGGCGATCTTCATCGCCATCGCCTTCTGGTCCTGGCTTTGGGGCTTTGTCGGCGCGCTGATGGCGGTGCCGCTGCTGGTCGTCGTCAAGGTGTTCTGCGATCATTTCGATGGCCTCAGCCATGTCGGCAATTTTCTCGCCGCACAGCAGACGGCCGTGGTGGAGGAGGAAGCGGCCGAAGAGAACGGAAAGGCAGCGGCATAAGCTTGCCGCGCCCGTCCATCATCTCGCATTTGTTGTCTTCAGGCGGAGTGCCTATATCGAGCCGGTCAAGCCGGACCCTGCGATGAACGATGCCTCCTTCGACCTCGATTCCTATTTCGACCGCATTGGCTATCGCGGTCCGATCGATGCGTCGGTCGACACGCTGAGCGCGCTGCATCGCCAGCATCCGCAGGCGATCCCGTTCGAGAATCTGGACCCGTTGCTTGGCGCCAGCTCGACATCGTCATTCCCGACCGCGCCTTCGAAACCAGGGTCAGGCAGTTGAACATCGTAAAGGCTTGAGGCCCATGACCGCACTTTCCGTTCTCGACCTGTCGCCGATCGTCGAAGGCAGCGACGCCTCGCAATCGCTGGCAAATTCGCTCGACCTGGCCCGCCATGCCGAGCGGCTCGGCTACAGGCGCTACTGGCTGGCCGAGCACCACAGCATGCCGGGCATCGCCAGCGCGGCGACCGCCGTGGTCATCGCCCATGTCGCCGGCGGCACCAAGACCATCCGCGTCGGCGCCGGTGGCATCATGCTGCCCAACCATGCGCCGTTGGTGATTGCCGAGCAGTTCGGCACGCTGGCGGCACTGCACCCCGGCCGCATCGACCTCGGCCTCGGCCGCGCGCCCGGCACCGATATGGGAACAGCGCGCGCGCTGCGCCGCAATCTCGAGGCGTCAGACAATTTCCCCCAGGATGTCGTCGAGCTGATGGGCTATTTCCAGCCGGCCGCGGAAGGCCAGCGTATCCACGCCGTGCCCGGCGAAGGCCAGAAGGTGCCGGTCTGGATCCTCGGTTCCAGCCTCTATGGCGCGCAGCTCGCCGCCATGCTCGGCCTGCCCTATGCCTTCGCCTCGCATTTCGCGCCGGCCGAACTCGACCATGCGCTGGAGATCTACCGTTCGCGCTTCCAGCCTTCGGAACAGCTGGACAAGCCCTATGTCATGCTCGGCCTCAACGTTTTCGCCGCACCAACCGACTCCGAGGCCAAACTGCTGTTCACCTCGCTCCAGCAGGCCTTCGTCAATCTGCGCACCGGGCGGGCCGGCCGCCTGCCGCCGCCGGTCGAGGGCTATGACCAGACGCTCGAGCCGATGGCAAAAACCATGATTTCGCAGGCGCTGTCCTGCGCCGTCGTCGGCTCTCCCGAAACCGTCCGGCAAGGCATAGACGCGTTCGTGCGCCGCACCGGCGCAGACGAGCTGATGGTGACCGCGCAGATCTTCGACCATGCGGCACGCGTGCGCTCGTTCGAAATCCTGGCCGAGGCGCATAAATCGCTGTCGCAGGCCGCGTGACGCTTTTGCCTGTGTCTGCTTCCTCAGCCAGGAGCCGCCTCTCTCACGCATAGGTGACGTTTTCTTGTGGTTTCGAAGCCCTGACTGGGCGCTTCGCCGGGGGATCGCGCAGATCCTGGGGTTTTGAGCGCGGTTTGAGCACATCCGGGCCGCCGGGCGGCTGTTCAAAGGCGCCAAGCGCGGCGCGGTGGATGCCATGCGCAGAATGCTTGCGCCCGATGCCGCCTGTTCTTATATACGCGCCAAGCCGCCCAGTGCCGGAATGCCGGTTGCCGGAGCGGAATTTCTTGTGAACAGGGGCTTTCGTCGGAACGCCTTACGGGTCCTGAGAGCCTGCTTAGCGGAGAGACTAGAAAAATGGCAAAAGTAATCGGTATCGATCTCGGCACCACCAACTCCTGCATCGCCATCATGGATGGCAAGGAGCCCAAGGTCATTGAAAATGCGGAAGGCGCGCGCACGACGCCTTCCATCGTCGCCATCTCGGGCGACGGCGAACGTCTCGTCGGCCAGCCGGCCAAGCGCCAGGCGGTCACCAATCCTGAAAACACCATCTTCGCGGTCAAGCGCCTGATCGGCCGCCGCTATGACGACCCGGTGACGGAGAAGGACAAGAAGCTTGTCCCCTACAAGATCGTCAAGGGCGACAATGGCGATGCCTGGGTCGAGGCCGGCGGCAAGAAGCAGTCGCCCAGCCAGATCTCGGCCATGATCCTGCAGAAGATGAAGGAAACGGCGGAGGCCTATCTCGGCGAGAAGGTCGAGAAGGCGGTCATCACCGTTCCGGCCTATTTCAATGACGCCCAGCGCCAGGCCACCAAGGACGCCGGCAAGATCGCCGGCCTTGAGGTGCTGCGCATCATCAACGAGCCGACGGCTGCAGCACTTGCCTACGGCCTCGACAAGAAGGATGGCAAGACCATTGCCGTCTATGACCTTGGCGGCGGCACGTTCGACATTTCGGTGCTCGAAATCGGCGACGGCGTGTTCGAAGTGAAGTCGACCAATGGCGACACCTTCCTCGGCGGCGAGGATTTCGACATGCGTCTCGTCGAATACCTGGCGGCCGAGTTCAAGAAGGAACAGGGCATCGACCTGAAGAACGACAAGCTTGCGCTGCAGCGCCTCAAGGAGGCGGCTGAAAAGGCCAAGATCGAGCTGTCGTCGACGACGCAGACGGAAATCAACCTGCCCTTCATCACCGCCGACGCGACCGGCCCCAAGCACCTGACGCTGAAGCTGACCCGTGCCAAGTTCGAGCAGCTGGTCGACGATCTCGTCCAGCGCACCATCGAGCCCTGCAAGGCGGCGCTCAAGGATGCCGGGCTGAAGGCTGGCGAGATCGACGAAGTGGTCCTGGTCGGCGGCATGACCCGCATGCCCAAGATCCAGGAGATCGTGAAGCAGTTCTTCGGCAAGGAGCCGCACAAGGGCGTCAACCCGGATGAAGTCGTCGCTTTGGGCGCCGCCATCCAGGCCGGCGTGCTGCAGGGCGACGTGAAGGACGTGCTGCTGCTCGACGTGACGCCGCTGTCGCTCGGCATCGAGACGCTGGGTGGCGTGTTCACCCGCCTGATCGAACGCAACACGACCATCCCGACCAAGAAGAGCCAGGTGTTCTCGACCGCTGAAGACAGTCAGTCGGCCGTGACCATCCGCGTCTTCCAGGGCGAGCGTGAAATGGCTGCCGACAACAAGGCGCTCGGCCAGTTCGACCTGGTCGGCATTCCGCCGGCGCCGCGCGGCGTGCCGCAGATCGAGGTCACTTTCGATATCGACGCCAACGGCATCGTCAACGTTTCGGCCAAGGACAAGGGCACCGGCAAGGAGCACCAGATCCGCATCCAGGCCTCTGGTGGCCTTTCGGACGCCGACATCGAGAAGATGGTCAAGGACGCCGAAGCCAATGCCGAGACCGACAAGCAGCGGCGCGCCTTGGTCGAGGCCCGCAACCAGGCCGAGGCGCTGGTGCACTCCTCCGAGAAGTCGCTGAAAGAATATGGCGACAAGGTTTCGGAAACCGAGCGCACGGCGATATCGGAGGCTATCACGGCGCTGAAGGCTGCTGCCGAAGGCGACGATGCCGCCGACATCGAGGCCAAGTCGCAGACGCTTGCCGAAGCATCCATGAAGCTCGGCCAGGCCATGTACGAAGCTTCGCAGAAGGAAGCGGCGGAAGCCGACGCCAAGGCGGACGCGGCCAAGGATAGCGATGTGGTCGACGCCGATTTCGAGGAAATCGACGAAAACGACGAGAAGAAGAAGTCGGCCTGACCGTTGACGGCAAATAAAGCGGAAAGCCCGGCGCAAAGCCGGGCTTTTTTGCAACCCTCGCTGAAAAAGTGCGGGCCTTGCCGAAAAAGTCACTGAAAAACACAGGCACAAGCGCGCCGGCCCTAGCATCCGGGCAGCACCGCTCCTAAATCGAGACAACGTGCCGGCAAACGACGCAACATGCATCAAGACGTTGAGCATCCGGACTGCGGGAAAAGATGAAAGCTGATTTCTACGAGACGCTGGGCGTGCAAAAGGGCGCCGACGAGAAGGAGCTCAAGAGCGCTTTCCGCAAGCTGGCCATGCAGTTCCATCCCGACCGCAATCCCGGCGATCACTCATGCGAGCATAAGTTCAAGGAAATCAACGAAGCCTACGAAACGCTGAAGGACCCGCAGAAGCGCGCGGCCTATGACCGTTTCGGTCACGCCGCCTTCGAGCAGGGCGGCATGAATGGCGGCGCGCAAGGTTTTGGCGCCGGCGGCTTCGCCGACATTTTCGAAGATATTTTCGGCGACATGATGGGCGGGCGCCAGCGCCGCTCGTCGGGCGGCCGCGAACGCGGCGCCGATTTGCGCTACAATATGGAAATCACGCTGGAAGAAGCGTTTGCCGGCAAGACCGCGCAAATCCGCGTGCCGGCCTCGATCTCATGCACGGAATGCTCCGGGACCGGCGCCAAGCCCGGCACCCAGCCGGTGACCTGCTCGATGTGCCATGGCCACGGCAAGGTACGAGCGACGCAAGGCTTCTTCTCGATCGAGCGTACCTGCCCGCAATGCCAAGGCCGCGGCCAGACGATCAAGGACCCGTGCCCGAAATGCGCCGGCCAGGGCCGCGTCACCGAGGAACGCTCGCTGTCGGTCAATATCCCGGCCGGCATCGAGGACGGCACCCGCATCCGGCTTGCCAATGAGGGCGAGGCGGGCCTGCGCGGCGGCCCATCGGGCGACCTCTATATTTTCCTGGCGGTGAAGCCGCATGAATTCTTCCAGCGCGACGGCGCCGATCTCTACTGCAAGGTGCCGATATCGATGACGACGGCCGCCCTTGGCGGCTCGTTCGAGGTGACGACGCTGGACGGCAGTCAGACCAAGGTGAAAGTGACCGAAGGCACGCAGAACGGCCGCCAGTTCCGCCTCAAGGGCAAGGGCATGCCGGTGCTGCGCCAGCCCAATGTCGGCGACCTCTATATCCAGACCGCGGTCGAAACGCCGCAAAACCTGTCGCGCCGCCAGCGCGAGTTGCTGGAAGAGTTCGAGCAGCTGTCGTCGAAGGACAATTCGCCCCAGTCGAGCGGCTTTTTCGCCCGCATGAAGGACTTTTTCGAATCCTTCGGCGAGCACTGAACCCAAGCCAAGGCCGCCACGCTTCCCAAACGTCATCAACATCTTATGCCAGATCGCGCCTTGCCTTGGACCTGTTAGCTGCTAAGTAGCGTTCGGGGAGTGTTGAGGAGAACTTGCATGGCACGTGGTCCGGGATTGCGGAAGGCGCTGGCGGAAAAGTTCGACGACGAACTCAAATTCTTCAAAGGCTGGATCGACAAGCCGAAGTCGGTCGGTTCGATCGTGCCGACAAGCTCCGTCACCGCCCGCAAGATGGCTTCCATCGTCAATCCGAAGTCCGGCCTGCCGGTGCTTGAAGTCGGCCCCGGCACAGGCGTCATCACGCGTGCAATCCTCGCCCAGGGCGTTAAGCCCGAAAACCTCTACGCGGTCGAATATTCCACCGATTTCGTGCGCCATCTGCGCCAGCTCTATCCCGGCGTCAACGTCATCGAGGGCGATGCCTTCAATCTCAACGCCACGCTTGGCGAGAAGAGCGGTATGGTTTTCGATTCCGTCGTCTCCGGCGTGCCGCTGCTCAATTTCCCGGTCGCACAGCGGATCGCCTATATTGAAAGCCTGCTAGACCGCATCCCGGTTGGACGGCCGATCGTGCAGCTGACCTATGGGCCGTTGTCGCCGATCCCGCCCGGCCGCGGCAATTACACGGTCAAGCATTTCGACTTCATCTTCCGCAACATCCCGCCGACGCAGCTGTGGATCTACCGGCGCGAAGCGCATTAGCTGGTATTGGGGGCGGGAGAAGTCTCTGGCGCCTTGTAGAGGATCGACGTCTCCCGAAGGAAGCTCGATTGAGGGTCGATCCACATCCTTGACTGTTATCCGCCTCGCAAACTCGTGGCGACCTCTCTGATCGCCGCGCACATGGCCCGCACGGCCGTTGCTTCGGCGCTGCTGGAGAACAGAAGCAGCAGAGGCCGACGCGCACGCGGCTCCAGAGGACGCCTCGCGACGGTTCGCTGCCAATCGGCCGGAAACGCCAGGCCTGGCGCAATCGACAAACCGCGCCCGGCCCCAACCAGAGCAAGCAGCGCCGCCATATCGCTCGCCGACAGGATGACAACTGGCGCAACGCCAAAATCCTGGAACAATTCGGCAAGCATTGGTCCGCAGCCGCCGCTCGACATGATGAATGGCTGGCCGTCGAGAGCGCGGATCGGAAATGACCCGCCTTGGACTGAGTTCTTTTGCGATGACGCTACAAAGAGTTCGTCGTCGACAAGTTCCTCGGCTTGGCAATTGCCGGCGATGTAGAACAGTCCAATATCGGCGGCACCGCGATCGACCCACTCCGCCACCTCGGTATCCGTGCCCAAGAGCAGTTCGACAGCAAGCTCCGGGTGCCGGACGGAAGTAATGTTCAACGCATTATGGAGCAATCTTTACCGAGGCGCTGCTGACCAGCGCGAGCCGTACTCTGCCTTTGATGGAGTGTTCCCGTAGGCCGACAAGACGGCCTAAAGCATGCAAAGCGGCGCGCGCCGCGTCCAAAGCCGCCTCGCCGGTTGCGGTGAAAGCGACACCGCGCCGATCACGTATGACGAGGGGCGCGCCAACGATCTCCTCCAGCGCCTTCATTGCATGGCTTATGGCCGATTGAGAAAGACAGAGCCGCTCGGCGGTTTTGGTGAAGCTGCGCGTCTCGCTGAGCGATGTCAGGACGCGCACCATCGTGATGTTGATATTAGCTTTGTTCATGGCTGCCGAAATATCTTTCATTTCGCTCATATTAAAGAGCGCTGTAGGTTTTGTGAAGGTGAGGGAAACGACCCTCGAAATCGCGGCGAGCGGCTTCCTGGCCTCTCTGGCATGCAGGCGTGCGGTACGACGAGCCTGAAATTGGAGCTTCGCATGAGCTACCTTCCGCAATTCCTGACACTTGCTTCAGTGTTCCTGCTCGGCGCCATGAGCCCAGGACCCGATTTTGTAGCCGTGACTTCCCATGCGCTGATCAGCCGTCGCGCGGGGTTCCATGTGGCGCTTGGCATTGCCGCAGCGGTCATGGTGTGGGCGGCTCTCGCGATGTGTGGCCTGGGCCTCGTACTGACGCAGATTGCATGGGCTCACCTTGCCGTCCGGATCGCCGGTGCCGTGTATCTCGGTTACCTGGGCAGCAAGATCCTTTTGTCGGCTTGGCAGGCGCAGCCACCGCTGGCCGTCAGTGGCGCAGAGACTACGGCTCCTTGGCGAAGCGGCTTCGTTGTCGGAATTACAAATCCGAAGACGGCCGCCTTCTTCGCGAGCCTGTTCATATCGGTATTGCCGATGCAGGCTCCGATCTGGGTCCAGGCAGTGTCGCTGGCCATAATCGGGCTGGTCGCGATGGCGTGGTTTGGGCTTGTCGCGCTAATGTTCTCCACAAGAACGGTTCGGGCGGTATATGGCAGCGTCCGCAGGCCGATAGATGCCTTGCTCGGAGTTGCACTCATCGCGCTGAGTGCAAGAATTGCGGTCACCCACTAGCAATAGCCCAGCTGCTCGGCACACCTTCGCGCGCCTGCCCCCCGATCGTTTCCGTTTTTTGAGCCAGTGCGTTGATTTGCGCAGCCTCTGGCTGTACCTGTCCGGGAACAAGAGTGGCCAATGGCTGTGATCGCGAAAATCCTCGTCTTCGCCGGCTCGGTGCGCAGCGGCGCCTTCAGCGGCAGGACCGCCGATGTGGCGCAGAAGGAGCTGGCCATGCAAGGCGCCGAGGTGACGCGCATTTCGCTGGCCGACTATCCGCTGCCGATCATCGACGAGGACCTCGAAAAGGAAAAAGGCGTTCCCGACAACGCCGTGAAGCTCGGCCGGCTGATCGCCGCCCATGACGGGCTGCTGATCGCGACGCCGGAATATAATGGCTCGATCCCGCCACTGCTCAAGAACACGATCGACTGGGTAAGCCGGGTGCGCCTCGATGGCGGCTGGCCGGTGAGGCCGCTTGTCGGCAAGGTCGCCGGCCTGTGCTCGTCTTCCAACGGACATTTCGCCGGGATCCGCTGCATCAACCATCTGCGCGCCGTGCTGGTGCGCTGCCAGTTGGAGATGGTGACGCCGGAATGCTCGGTATCCGATGGCGGCAGTGCCTTCGACGGCGACGGCAATTTCAGGGATGAGAGACTGACCAAATCGATGGAGCACCTATGCCGCACGCTGATCGAAACCTCGCGCATGCTGTCGACCCGGACCGGGGCATGATTTCCACAGCCATGCAGGCCCATACCATGAGAGAAAGGCTGATCGTCGGCCTCGACGTGCCGACGGTGAAAGAGGCCGAACAGGCGGTGCAGGAGCTCGACGGCGTCGTCTCCTTCTACAAGATCGGCTATCAGCTGGCCTTCGCCGGCGGGCTCGACTTCGCCAGGGAGTTGGCCAGCGGCGGCACGAAAATCTTCCTCGACATGAAGCTGCTCGACATCGACCACACGGTGGCGAAGGGTGTCGAGAACATCGTGCGCATGGGCATGACCATGCTGACCATCCACGCCTATCCCAAGGCGATGCGAGCCGCGGTGGAGGCCGCCAGGGGCAGCGACCTCTGCCTGCTGGCGGTCAGCGTGCTGACCTCGATGGACGAGCAGGACGTGATCGACGCCGGCTATGAATACGACCCTCACACGCTGGTGCTGAGACGCGCCGAACAGGCGCTGCATGCCGGCATGGGCGGCGTCGTCTGCTCGGCCGAGGAGGCGGAAGCGGTGCGCCGCATCGTCGGACCCGACCTGGCGGTGGTGACACCGGGGATACGGCCCAAGGGCAGCGACCATGGCGACCAGAAACGCGTGGTGACGCCCGGCCAGGCGATCCGCAACGGCTCCAGCCATCTTGTTGTGGGCCGGCCAATCGTGGCGGCAAGCGACAGGCGCGCGGCGGCGGAAGTCATACTGGAAGAGATGCGCGCCGCGTAACGAGGAGAAGAAAATGCCCAAGGGATACTGGATAGCCCGCGTCGATGTGCGCGACGCCGAAGGCTACAAGGACTATGTCGCTGCCGCCAAGCTCGCTTTCGACCGTTTCGACGTGAAGTTCCTTGCCCGTGGCGGTGAGCATGAAAAGGCCGAGGGGCCTGGCCGCGCCCGCAATGTCATTATCGAGTTCGAATCGCTCAGCGCGGCGCACGATTGCTACCACTCGCCGGAGTACCAGCGCGCCGTCGCCATCCGTCAGAAAGTAGCCGATGGCGAGATCGTGCTGGTCGAGGGTATCTGACGCGCGAAGCTGCTCTGCTCAGTGCGGCGCTTCCTCCTGCGCCAGCACCTCCAGTTGATGGCGGTGCCCCGACAGCTCATAGCCGACAACGGTGACGGCCGGCGCTAGCGTGAGTAAGATGAGGCAGACCGCCATGTCGACGCCGGCAAGGGCGGCGATGATGGCAAGTGCGACGACCGCAGCCGTTCCCGCCAGCAGCCAGACATGGAGGGGATCGAAGCGCTGGACGAGATAATAAAAATACAGCGCGTACATCGCCCCCAGGAACACGCCTAGCGGAATGGCGACCGAGAGCAGGGTCGCTACCGGGCCGATATGGGCCTTGTGCTCGATGAAATAGGCCGCGACATGCAGCCCGGCGCCGGTGGCGACGATGGCCGCCACGATCAGCATCTGGCCATAGCCCCAGACAAAAGAGCGATTGCGGTGCTGGTGCAGCACCGTCCCCGAGGGCAGCATGTAGTAGACCCACCACATGCCGAAGGTGAGACCCATTCCGGCAATGCCGATCAAGGCGGCATCGAGGTTCCAGCCCTGCTCCTCGACCGCGGCCGACAGCGTCGCCAGCGTGCCGACCACCCCTTCGCCCAGCGCGATGATGGCGAACAGGCTGTAGCGCTCGGCGACGTGATGCGCGTGCCAGGGCGTGCCGCCATCCCGGCGTTCGGCGATGACCGGTCCGGCAAGCTCGATGAGAAGCAGGACCGCGCCGAAAGCCAGGCTCGTCGCCAGCGAGAAATCGACGAGGATCTGCACCACCCAGCCGATCTGGGCGATCGCGATGGCGATGGCATAGGTGAGACAGGCACGCCGCCGCCCAAGGTCCTGCCGCGCCGCGCGCAGCCATTGGAAGATCATGGCGACGCGCATGATGACGTAGCCCAGCACCATGACCGAATTGTTGAGGTGTTCGCCATGCTCGATCGAGGCGAACATGCGCGGCAGGCCGATGGCCAGCACCAGCACGCCGATCATCTGCACCATGGTGACGAGGCGGAAGATCCAATCGTCGGTGTCATAGGCGGAGGAAAACCAGGAGAAATTGATCCACGCCCAGCAGATCGCGAAGCTGGCAAAGCCGAAGCCGATCAGCGCCGCCGCGTAGTGGCCCTCGGCCAAGGCATGCGCCAGTTGCGACGAGGCAAGGCTGAAGGCGGTGACGAAGGTCAGATCGAACAGCAGCTCGAGCGGCGTGGCGACGCGATGCGCCTCATGCGGATCGCGCCCGGCCATGCGCCTTATGTGATGATGGAGGGAGCTTGCTGGTGTGCTCATCGCGCGGCCTTGCCTGAGGACTGTCCCGCGACACTAAAGGTGGAGCAAAAGCCGTCAAGGCGCGGTAGGTCGTGCCGGTCCCCGCGGCCTTTCAGATCGCCTGTCGGTTCAGTCGGTTCGCCGCCGTCTCGGCAACCGCATCGGCCAGCGTCATGCTCCATTGCAGCCGGCAATAGGCGCGGAAATCGAAGCAGGGCAGGCCGGGACAGACTTCGAACTCGATGAGGTGGGCATGATCGGTGGCCTCGACCCTGAAATCGATGGAAAACACGTCGCGCAGGCCAAGTCCGCTGACCAGCCGCTCGGCGATGCGGCGGATGGTTGCCGCGGCTGCCGGCTGGGTGTCGGCAACCGCCTCCAGCACCGGCTCGCTGTATAGTCCAGCCGCCTTGGCGGCCTCGCCGGTGTCGCCGTAGAGCGCCATCGAGTCCGCCATGGTCTGGAAATCGCCGCCGGAGTCGACGAACGCAATGCCGAGCGCTTCCGCCCCGGCATCCGTTTGCAGCCCAAGGAAGCTGGCGCGGACATTGCGACCGCCGACATAGGGCTGGACGACGACATCGTCGCGATAAGCGGCATAGACCCGCCGGCTAAGCTCCAGCGCATGGGCCAGGTCGTTGCAGCGTGAATCCGGCCAGATGCCTACCTTGGAGCCGAGCCGGTTCGGCTTGACGAACCAGCCGGCTTCCGAAGCTGGCGGGGCGGCCAGCCAGCGGCCGTCGCGGGCCAGGCCTGCCTGCGGCGCCGGCAGGCCGAGCGCGCAAAGCACGGCGCCGGAGCGGAACTTGTCCTGGCAAAGCGCGAACAGCGCATCGTCGGCTCCGATGGTTCTAAGCCCATTCAGCCTGGCAAGTGCGGGCGCTGCAGCACCGCGGAAATAGGCAATGCCGTCGGTCAGCGTCCAGACAAGCGTGGTTGCGGGATCGGCCTTCGCCAGCGCGCTTGACGCATCGTCGAGTGCAACCGGCATGAAGGCGAGGCCGCGCCGCCCGCAAGCGGCGGTGATTTCATCGAATTCGGGCGCGAGATCGGTCGATTGCGCCAGATAGGACGAGATTTCCAGGGCGCGCTCGGCGGGAAAGCCGTCGGCGACCAGCCGGTCGAGACAGGCCTTTTCCGGCTCATGGACGAGGATCAGGGTCGGGCGCGGCATGGATCAGGACCTTCGGTGGTGTTGTCCCACCATGGCATGGCCCCTGCTTCAGACTTGCGCGAAACCGACCGAGCCGGACGCCTGCGCGACAGCGCTCAGGCGATGACCACGCGCGGCTCGAAGCGGCCGTTGACGGGGATGTCGAGCAGGAAGGTCATGCCGGCCTGTGGGTCGAGCTTGCGCTGCTTGTCGTCCTTGCCTTTCCAGGCCGAGGTCACCGCCAGCCGACCGGCCTTGGCCCCGACAAAGGCCGGGCACGAGGACTGCCCCGCCGGCACGGCAATTTCGCGCAACAATGTGCCATCTGGCGAATAGGCCTTGACCGCCTTGCCGCCCCAGACGGCGTTCCACAGCACGCCGTCGCGATCAACGACCGAGCCGTCGACAAAGCCCTTGGACGAGCGATGGTCGACGAACACTTTGGACTCGCCGACCGGCAGGCCAGTCGCCGGATCGCAGGCGACCCGCATCAAGAGGCCGGTCGAGGTATCGGTGTAATAGGCAATCGAGCCGTCTTCGGAAAAACAGATCGAATTCGATACTGTGATGCCGGTGTAAAGCGTGCGCAATTCGCCCTTGAAGAACCAGTAGATGGCGCCGGCGCCCTTCTCCTCACCCTTGCCCATCGTGCCGACCCAGAAGGCGCCGCACGGATGGACGCGCGAATCGTTGGAGCGGGTCAGCGCATTGTCGGCCTCGATAGGCGTATGCAGCGTCAGCTTGCCGGTCGAGACGTCGCGGACATGCAGGCCGGTCTCGGTGGCGATGAGCTGGCGATTGTCGTCGATAATGGCGATGGCGCTGGCCATCTGGCCGAGCTCATGGACCTTCCGCGCGCTGGACGTGACACCCTGCTCCAGCAAAAGCCCGTTGACGATGTCGAACCAGAACAGCGTGTCGGTGGCGGGATCGTAGCTCGGCCCCTCGCCGAGTTCACAGACATGGTCCGAAAAAACCGAAACCTTGTCCATCATGCCGCTCCGCCGAAGGCCGCATCCCAGGCCGTCACCGCCGCCTGCGCGCGCGAGGCCACCTCGTCGACGCTGATGCCGGGTTTGAACAGGCTGGAGCCAAGACCAAAAGCAGTCACCCCAGCGGCTTTGTAGCCGGCAAAGTCTTTGTCGGAAACGCCGCCGACGGCGCCGACCACGGTATCGGCCGGCAGCACGGCCCGCATGGCCGAAATGCCGCTAGGCCCGAGCACGCTTGCCGGGAAGAATTTGAGCGCCGAAGCCCCAAGCCTAATCGCCTGAAAAGCTTCGGTGGGGGTGAACACGCCTGGCATCGTCACCATGCCATGGTGCATGGCGCGGGCCATGACGTCGGCATCGATGTTGGGGCTGACCAGCAGCCGCCCGCCGGCCTTGGCCAAGGTGTCGACATCGGCTGAAGTCAGCACCGTGCCGGCGCCGACCAGCGTTGTCTTGGGCAAAGCGGTGACAATGCTGGCGATCGATGAAAACGGCTCCGGCGAATTGAGCGGCACCTCGATGGCTTCGATGCCGGCGTCAAACAGCGCCTGGCCGATGGCAACCGCCTCGCTGGGTTTGAGGCCGCGCAGAATGGCGACAAGACCACGCTTGAGCTTCGGGAAGGGGGCGGTCTGGGTCACGCTGTCACTCCACTCTGGTGAGTCATTTGGCGATCATGCCATTTTCCCGCGCTGCCTCGATAAGGCCGGCACGCACCGCCTCGTCGGCGTCGACCGTCCTGACGGCAAGCCCTGCAAGGTCTAGCGCCTGGCGGTAGAGGGCTGCTAGCGAGCCGGACGCAACCAGCACGATTGCGGTGGTGCTTTCGCCATAGCGGCGGCCCGCCGAGGCGATCTCGCCGCCGATCAGCAGGCCGGACAGGCAAGCGGCGGCATCGTCGGCCTTGAGGTTCTGCAGCAGGCCGGCGGCGCGGATCGAGAACAGCCGCGAGGTGACATCGCCGCCCTCGGCCAAAGCCTTGCGGCACCATTCCTGGAAGAACGGATTGTCCGGAATGACCGGCTTCGGGCTCTCGCCCAGCGAATGGCGCAGGATCGAGTGAGTGGCCAGCACCGAAAACAGCTCGCCGGTCGGCCAGGTGCAGAAGCCGTCGACCGCGCCGTCTTCGACCAGAACCCATTTCGAATGGGTGCCGGGCATGCAGACGAGATGGCGACCTTTTGCCGGCAAACCGGCGCCGGCAAGCTGGGTTTCCTCGCCGCGCATTACGTCCGGCGCATCTTCCAGGCGCTGCGCCAGGCCAGGCACGATGCGGATGTCGCGGCTCTGGCCGGGAATGCGGGCGGCCCCCGCGAGGATGGCACTGAGCGGCGCCGGCACGGTGACGTAAGGCGCTTCCAGCCAACCCTGGCGCGAGCCGGCCATGCCGCAGATGATGACCGGCAGCGTCGCCGGTGCGCCGAGCGCCGCCAGATGGCCCTCGAGGATGATCGAAAAGCCTTTTTGCTGCGCGGTGATCAACCCATCATCGCCGCGACGCTCGGCAAGCACCCCGCCCGCCTCGTCGACCAGCCAGACCCGCATGCGGGTCGTGCCCCAGTCGACGGCGGCGACTGCCGGCGTGCCTTTTGCCGGATTTTGATTCACCGGGCTCACAGGAAACCCCCGTCCACGATCAACATCTGCGCCGTCAGCATACGCGAGGCGTCGGAGGCCAGGAACAGCACCGTGCCGACGATGTCGTCGGGCTGCATGACCTGCTTGATGCATTGCTTGGCGACATGGGCGGCGAGCCCCTGCTCGGTGACCCAGAGTTCCCGCTGGCGCTCGGTGATCACCCAGCCCGGCGCAATCGCATTGACGCGGATGCCGTCGACCCCAAGCTTGCCCGCGAGACCCTTGGTGAGGCCGAGTATGCCGGCCTTGGCGGCGGTGTAGGCCGGCATATCGGGGTGGTTGATGAGATAGGAGGTTGAGGTGAAGTTGATGATCGAACCGCCGCCGGCCCGCTTCATGCCCGGCGCCACCGCCTGTGCGGTGAAGAAATGCGGGCGCAGATTGACGGCGAGATTGTTGTCCCAGAACTCGACGGTAACGTCAGCGACGTCGTGGCGTTCGTCCCAGGCGGCATTGTTGACCAGCACGGTGACGTCGCCATGTGCCTCAGCCGCTTTGGCGGCCGAAGCGCGCAACGCCTCGACTTCGCGCAAATCGGTCTTGAGGTAGAGCGGTCGCCGGCCAAGTTCTTTTTCGACGCGGTCGGCAAGCAGCGTGCTTGGGCCATCGGCGATGTCGATGAAGGCGACATGGGCGCCCTGGCGAACGAAGCCCTCGGTCAGTGCCGCACCAATTCCGGAACCGCCGCCGGTGATCAGCACCGAGGCTCCCCTGAGGTCGGCAAAATCCGCCGATGGCATCATATCTTCATCTCCCGGTCCGGTCGGCGCGCATCCTATCCAGCCAAGTCCGGGGAGCAAGGGCGAAAACGGCGATTTGATTGGCTATGTCAGACAAAAGGCCGCAAGATGGCGGCCACAGTCGATCTTGGCTCGCGCCGCTGACTTGCTCGACGCAGGCCAGACCGCCGGTCAGACTGCCTTGGCGTAGAGGGCGCCGCGATAGGAATCGCGGAGGTAGCCGAGCGTGGCGTCGGCATCGACCGGTTTGCCGAAGAGATAGCCCTGGCCGCCGGCGCAGCCGAACTGAACGAGGCGGTCGGCCTGCGCCTCCTCCTCGATGCCTTCGGCGACGACATCCATGCCGAGCCCTTCGCACATGGCCAGAATGGCGCGGATGATGTGTTCCGACGGTCGGTCGTCGAGGATCGAGGAGACGAAGGCGCGGTCGATCTTGAGCTTGTCGAAATGGAATTCGCGCAAGCGGCCGAGCGAGGACTGGCCGGTGCCGAAATCGTCGAGCGAGACTCGGATGCCGACGCGACGCAGGTCCTCGACGATCTTCTCGGCCGAGGCCGGATCGTTCATCAGGCCGGTTTCGGTGATCTCGATCTCCAGCCGTCGCGGATCGAAGCCGGTGCGGTCGAGGATCGACAATATGTGCAGGCCAGTGTTCTGGTCGACGAGCTGCGAGGGCGACAGGTTGAAGGACAGGAACAGGTCCTTCGGCCAGCTGCGCGCCGCTTCGGCCGCCTTGCGCAGCACCAGCTGCGACAGCGGGCCGATGATGCCGCGCTCTTCGGCGATCGGGATGAACACGGTCGGCGGGACGACGCCGAGGTCGCGATCGGTCCAGCGCGCCAGCGTCTCGAAGCCGATGGTGCGGCGGGTGGTCAGATCGACGATGGGCTGGAAATGCGGCTCGACCTCACCGGCCGAGACGGCGCGGCGCAGCGCCTGTTCGATGCGGGTGACGCGCTTGGCCGCCTCTTCCATTTCGCGGGTGTAGACGACGACGCGGCCACGGCCCGAACGCTTGGCGTGGTAGAGCGCCGTTTCGGCCTTGTTGACGAGGATTTCCGTGGTTTCGTCGCCGGAATAAAAGAGCGAGCAGCCGACCGAGGCCGAAAGCCTGGCGGTGCGTTCGCCGACATCGTAGGGCGCCGACAGGATTTCGATCATCATGCGCGACTTCTCGGCCGCCGCCTCCTCCGAGAACACCATCGGGTAGAGGAAGGCGAATTCGTCGGCGCCGATGCGGCAGACAGTAGAGTGGCTGTCCATCGAGGCGCGCAGCCGCATCGCCACCTGGATCAATATGTCGTCGCCGGCCTTGTGGCCGAACAGATCGTTGATCGGCTTGAAGCCGTCGAGGTCGAGAATGCCGACCGTGAACGGCGCGGGATCGTCTGCACGGTCGCTGATCAGGCGATCGACCTTGTCGAAGAAGCGGCGATGGTTGCCAAGCCCGGTCAGCGCATCGGTGAACGCCAGATCCGAGTTTTCCCTGCTTGCCTGCCCGGTGCCAAACGTCGTTTGCATCGGTATCCCTGTTTGTGACGCCCGAAATTTAGGCTGAGACTGGCAGCAAAGCGTTTAGGAAGCGTATCGCGAAATCGATTTTTCGCTGGCGAATGATGCTTTAGCGGACGCGGTAGAGTTCGACCGGGGTTCCGCGCGTTTCGGCCACCGGTTCGAGCCAATCGGGGACGCTTCCCTGCATCAGCCTGGCCAGGAAGCCTTGCGGCGCCTTGGCGGCAAGCATCTTGCTTTCGGCGCTGCCGCGGCAGAGCGCCATCAGGCCGACGTGGTGAGCCGCCGCGATCGTCCTCGCCTGGTCCGCCGATCCGAGGAAGGCATCGAGCGCAAGCAGGTCGCCGGCGATGTTGCGATGATAGGGGCCGGCAAAGACGCGGTGCCCGGAATAGGCCAGGATGGGCGAGCCGAGATTGGAAATGGCAAGCACCGTGGTGTCCGGCAGCCGGGCCAACGCCGCGAAGGAGGCCTTGCGCTCGCAGGACGGATCGCTGTCGGTGTCCTGTGCCTCGACCGAGACCTTGTTGGCCTCGAACACGCTCGACGTCGCGGCGGCAGCGCCGGCCCAGACGGCATTCACCGACACCACCCAGACCGCCGCCATGCGCAGCGATACGCTGCGCGCAGGGCTGATCCTCGCCCGTTCGCGCCAGCTTGCGATCCAGGCCGACAGCGGGATGACGGCAAAGGCGATCGAGAATGTCGAGCCGCGGACCTGCCAGGCGCTGACGATGAAGGCGCCGACCAGCAAGGCGCCGACGAGGCTGTCCTGGCGGCGCCATGGTCCGCGCAGGCGAAGCGCCATCAGCGCGATCGCCACCAGCGGCGTGACATAGCGCGCCGCCAGCGAGGCCGGCTCGCTGGCGGCAATACTGAACAGCGACTGCGCCTCGTCGATGTGATCGAGCCACAATTCCTTGAGGCGCGGATCGAGAGTTGCGTAGGGAGCCGCAAGGCATTGCGGAAACAGCGCCGCGACAACGGCGCCCAGCACAAGCGCGAGCAGGCCGAGCGAAATCAGGCGGCGTCCGGCCGTGCCGTTGGACACCTTGAGCGACGTCACGGCGGCAAGGCCCAGTCCGGCGATTGCCGCGACGACGAATTGTACGGCCGAGAAGGCATCGCACTGCGCCTGGCCCCACGCCGATGGCGGGATGGTGCTGACGAAGACCAGGGCTGAAACGCCGGCAAAGCCGAGACCGAAATCCCTGGCGATCCGGCGTTCGCCGCCGGGATCGACGACGAACAGCAAAGCGATGCAGGCGCCGATGGTGGCGACATAGGGCGCGGTTTCCATGCCGACGGCCAGCGTCAGGGCCGCACACAGCCCGGAAATCAGCGCCGCCCAGCGACGCGCCGGCGCCTCGAGCAGCAGGCTGAGGCTGGCCATGGTCAGCGTCAGCTGGACATTGTGATGATCGAGCGCACCCGGCAAGAAAATGCCGATGAAATGCAGCGCCGCCGCGCCGATAACGACCGCCGGCAGCACCGCGCCGACGCCGGCGAAGCTGCGCGCCGCACGGGCGAGGAAGAACACCGCCAGGCAAAACAGCAGCGCCGGCCACAGCACCTGCGCGATCGCTTCGGCCATGGCCATGCTGCCGGTCAGCGCCGAGGCGGCGAGGATGATGGCGGCGAGCGGTGCGTCGACCAGCCGCGACCAGTGCATGACGAAACCGCCTTCCGGCCCCATCCTGTACTGATGCAGGTCGAACCAGCCCTGGCCGGCCAGCATGTCGCGAACCTCGACCAGCCGCAGCAGGCTGTCATTGTCGCCGCCGGCATTGCTCAATTCGCGAAAGCCCGTGGCGGCATTGACGGCCAGCACCACCAGCATGGCAAGCAGCGCCAGCGTCATATCGGACTTCCAGGAGGAAGCACCCGCCTTGGCTGCGTTCATCATCATGACCTTCGTCGGAAAGACTGCGGCCTTAAACCTAGCCTTAACAGCTTCAATAAATAGTAAAGTCGCCTGAGCGAGGCCGCATATGAGCGCGGCCGGAGGCTCCGCCGGGCGTCGGGAGACGGAAATGCCGCACGAAGTCCGCCATGAGCCGGCCATTGCCGTGCTCCTGCCTTGTTACAATGAGGAACTGACCATCGCCGAGGTGGTGCGGCGCTTTCGCGAGACGCTGCCGTCGGCCGAGATCTATGTCTATGACAACAATTCCAGGGATTTGACCGCGCTCAAGGCGCGCGCAGCGGGCGCCATCGTCGTCCGCGAGCCGCGCCAGGGCAAGGGCAATGTCGTGCGGCGCATGTTCGCCGACATCGATGCGGACATCTATCTGATGGCCGATGGCGACGGCACCTATGCGCCGGAAGATGCCTCGCTGCTGATCAACATCCTGCAGACCGAGCGCTGCGACATGGTGGTAGGCACCAGGCGCGGCGTCACCGACGATGCCGGCCGTTCCGGCCATGCCTTCGGCAACCGCATCTTCAATAGCCTCTACAAGCGGCTGTTCGGCGCCGACTTCACCGACATCTTCTCCGGCTACCGCGTCTTCTCGAGGCGTTTCGTCAAGAGCTTTCCCGCGGTTTCCGGCGGCTTCGAGATCGAGACCGAAATGTCGGTGCATGCCTCGCAGCTCAAACTGCCGGTGAGCGAGATCGCGCTCGATTATGGCCGCCGGCCTGAGGGATCGTCGTCGAAGCTGTCGACCTATCGCGACGGCGCCAGGATCCTGTGGATGTTCGCCATGCTGATGAAGGAAACGCAGCCGCTGCGCTTCTTCGGCGCCTTCGCGATTTTCTTCCTGGCGTCGAGCCTTGCCCTGATGACGCCGGTGCTGATCGAATTCGCCCAGACCGGCCTCGTGCCGCGCATGCCGACCTGGGTGCTGTCGGTCGGCCTGCTGCTGCTCTCGATGCTTGCGATGGTGACCGGATTGATCCTCGATTCGGTATCGCGCGGACGCGCCGAGCAGAAGCGCATTTTTTATCTCTCGGTGCCGTCAGGCCGGGTCGAACGGCGCGAACGCACTGGTGAAATCCCGAAGGCCGAACCGGGCAAGACGCCCCGGGCCGCCTGAGCCGTGAGCCGGCTCGCCCGCTTCGTCCTGGCAGGCGGCGTTGGTTTCGTCGCCGATGCCGCGGCGCTCTGGCTGCTCTTGGCGCTGACGCCGCTCGGTCCCTTCGTCGCCCGTGTCCTGTCGATCGGCTTTGCGCTGTGCGTCACCTGGCAGATCAACCGGCACCTGACCTTTTCGCCGTCGAGCCGCGGCGTGGCGCAGGAGGGCGCGCGCTATGGCGGCGTCGGCATCGCCACCAGCATCGTCAACTATCTCGTCTACTGCGCCATCCTGTTTGCGCTGCCGGCGCTGCCGCCGCTGGCGGCACTTGCCGTCGCCTCGCCGGTCGCCATGGCGCTGTCGTTCCTCGGTTACTCCCGGCTGGTCTTCGACCGTTAAAGGTCTGGGCCAAGCAAGCGCGATTGGCAGAAGCCGCCAAGTTCCGTATATCGGCGACAGAGCCTGCTGGAGACCGGAAGATGCCCCTGAAGATCGCCGTCCAGATGGACCATGTCTCCACCGTCTCGATCGCCGGCGACACGTCCTTTGCGCTGTCGCTGGAGGCGCAGCGGCGCGGCCACCAATTGTTCCACTACACGCCCGACCGGCTGTCGATGCTGGGCGGCAAGGTGTTTGCCCGCATCGAAGAGATGAAGCTCCGCGACGAGAAGGGCAATCATTATACGCTGGGCGACAAGGTGCGCACCGACCTGTCGGAGATGGATGTGATCCTGCTGCGCCAGGATCCGCCCTTCGACATGAATTACATCACCACCACGCATATTCTGGAGCGCATTCACCCGAAGACATTGGTCGTCAACGACCCGGCCTGGGTGCGCAACAGCCCGGAAAAGATCTTCGTCACCGAATTCCCCGATCTGATGCCGGAAACGCTGATCACCAAGGATCCCCAGGAGGTCGCCGCCTTCCGCAAGGAGTTCGGCGACATCATCGTCAAGCCGCTCTACGGAAATGGCGGCGCCGGCATCTTCCATCTCAAGGAAGACGATCGCAACCTCGCCTCACTGCTCGAAATGTTCGCCCAGCTGTCACGCGAGCCGTATATCGTCCAGCGCTATCTGAAGGATGTGCGCAAGGGCGACAAGCGCATCATCCTGATCGACGGCGAGGCGGTCGGCGCCATCAACCGCGTGCCGGCCGACCACGATTCTCGCTCCAACATGCATGTCGGCGGCCGCGCCGAAAAGACTGAGCTGACGGAGCGCGAACGCGAGATTTGCGCCCGCATCGGCCCGTCGCTGAAAGAGCGCGGCTTCATCCTGGTCGGCATCGACGTGATCGGCGACTACATGACCGAGATCAACGTGACCTCGCCAACCGGCGTGCGCGAAGTGCAACGCTTTGGCGGCGCGGATATCGCCAGCCTGTTCTGGGACGCGGTGGAGGAAATGCGGCGCAATTCGGCCGCGTAGTGTGCGTTGCTACGGAGGACTTTGGTGGGTCCAGAGAAGCATCGAAGGATGCTCTTTATCGGGTAAGACTGCCGAGCAAGCGGCTCATCAAATCAAACTATGTCCCGGAAGCGCCGAGGCCTCAGTTTCGGAGGAAGGAGACCGATAAGTCTGGTCTGCAATTTTCGCTGTGGTGTTGCCCAGTCTTTCAGCAGAAAACCCGCATCGGAGTTCTTTTCCAGCAATGCGAAAGCCGCAGACAGTCCGATCAGGTCGACCAAGGTCCTGCGCATTGAGTGGCGGGAGATTAAATGCTCCAGTCCCGGCGCCACTTCGCACCAACGATTGGCCAGTGCCCGCCGTATCGCTATTTCAGTATCAGGCGACATCCTGCCGAGGCCAACTCCGGTACCCAGGATGCGCCCGTCCGCCCAGCCATTGCCGCCGTGAAGCCGATAACTGCCAAGAGCCCGCCCAATCCTCACGGTTCCGCCGATCATATGGGCGGCACGAGCCATATAACCATCGGCACATATCTTTATTTCGTCCGGATCGGATGGACGCATGATTTCAAGCGGAGCTCGACGAAACATCATCCCCGATGTGGTTGACCAAAACCAACCCACGGTGCCCCGATCAATAAATAATAATGTCGGGTCAGCTTCGGTGTCGACATGCAGGTAGCCGCTCATTTTCGGCATCGATCGCGGGTCATTCAGGTGGAATACGGGATGACCGCCCGCAAGCAGTTTGCCGGCCGTATCTATCACCACCTCATCGGAGCTCGACATCGCCGCGATACGGGTGTGGCTGAGATGGGCTCTCACATGGCATTCTATGAAGTCAGGATGCCATGCATCGTCACCGTCAAGAAAGGAGATCAGGGGCCCGGCTGTCGCGTCAAGCCCGGTCATCATTGCTGTCAACTGCCCGCCATTTTGCAGTCGGGGCAGAAAGCGGAAACGACTGTCGCCAAGCTGGGACAGACACTCTTCAATCCTTCGGCGGGAACCGTCGGTCGAAAAATCATCGACCACCACGCATTCGAACGCAGTGTATGTCTGCGCCGCTACGGATCGGATCGCAGTGTCGATGAATGCCTCTTGATTGAAACAGCCTACGCAAACGGATACGGTTGGTAGCGCGATGTGAGAACCAGCTCCGCTTGGGACGATGTTTTCTTTCAAGAGGCGCTTCTCCGTACACCAGATTTGATCGCCTGAGATATTCCGTCGATCAACTGGCGGTGTTTCTTTGCCAAATTTCTCTCTATCGAAGCGAGTTTTTCTCCGCACTCAAGATCGCAATTGCCGCATGTTGACCCTACAGCACGGGTATCGCCCTCCTACCAAATTCGAGATTGTCAGAGCCATGCTGCGTCATGGCCACAACCTCAGAAAAGGGCACCCTTCCGCGAAGTCGCAACCTGCTCTTCAGGCCAGTTTGCTGTCGGACGATCCGTTCATATCCTATTCGGGAATGTCCGGTACGCCGCTCGGATTAGCAAGTCATATGCCTTTCCGTCCACGCAGCCACCGCGCCTGGTTTCTCATCTCGCCAACCTGGTCCATCGAAAACAGTGCTAGCGTCAAAACCATCCGGACCTATGCCGTTCTGCATAGACTCAAGAACCCCCGTCACTCGCTAATCTTCCTTTCCAACACTCAGCCAGAGGCTGATCTGTTGAACCAGTCCGGCGAGGCCGCCGTCCTGCACAACAAGACGTCAACAACCTCCGAACACATATTCAGGCCTCTCGATGACGTCCCTGTAGAATTTGATGCAATCTACAATGCGCAGCTGGCTCCGTGGAAGCGCCATGACTTGTCGCTTGGCATCCAGCGTTGCGCATTTGTCTTCTATCGAGATTCAAGCGGATCCTCCACGACGGAGTCGGAAAGAGCGCGAATAAATCGGCATAGGGAGCTCGCGCCGCATCACGTCTTTATCAACGAGTTTGACGGCACCGGCAAGCCTGTCCGATTGGCACCGGCTCAGGTGAACACGCATCTAAATCGTGCAGCCGTGGGAATCTGTCTCTCTCACCTGGAAGGACCAATGTTCGCCAGCACGGAATATCTTCTCGCGGGCCTTCCAGTGGTCACGACGCCGAACCATGGCGGCCGAGACCTTTATCTGGATGACGACTATTCGCTCACAGTTCCACCCGATCCTCGATCCATCGCGGAGGCTGTCTTAGCGCTGAAGGAGCGACGAATTCCCCGGGATTACATTCGTTCGCAAACTTTGAAACGAATCGAACGAGACCGCGGGCGGTTCATAGACCTTGTAAACGAGATTTTTCTGGAGAGCGGCTCTTCGCGCCGGATCGCCCTGCCTTGGCCTTTCAGATATCCTGTCATGGAGTGGCTTCCACCGCAGGTCGCGATCGATCGATCGCTTTCAGGTTCGGTCGATGCCTTCATCACCGCTTAGAAGCAACACCCTCAGATCGCCGAAGGGCCTAGTCGCCCTTAAACGCGGTCGAGGAGGCGGAGCAGCCGTTCCATTTTGCTTGGCCATCTTCCTTTTTTGCAACCGGCACAGCGCGCTGCAGCCACCACGAATGCATGTTCCTGTAATGTTCTTGCCTTGGCCTGAAATCTATGGTTGTCTTGTCCTGACGTCGCTCGCGGTCTGAACCACAAGGCCGAGGCGAGCCGATATCCGGGGGCAGAGCAAGATGGTGGCGCGGGTTCGCACGGTTGCTTTCCAGGGCATCGAGGCCGTACCGGTCGATGTCCAGGTGATGATCGCGCCGGGCAAGGTCGGCATGCAGATTGTCGGCCTGGCCGACAAGGCGGTGGCCGAAAGCCGCGAGCGGGTGCAGGCGGCGCTGCACGCTTCGGGCCTGTCGATGCCGTCGAAGAAGGTGACGGTCAACCTGGCGCCTGCCGACCTGCCCAAGGAAGGGAGCCATTACGACCTGCCGATCGCGCTCGGCCTGATGGCGGCACTCGGCGCCATTCCGGGCGATATGCTGGCGTCTTATGTCGTGCTGGGTGAATTGTCGCTCGACGGCACCATTGCCGCGGTGGCCGGCGCGCTGCCGGCGGCGATCGGCGCCAATGCCGAGGGAAAGGGCCTGATCTGCCCGTTCGGCTGCGGGCCGGAAGCGGCCTGGGCGGGCAAGGATTTCGACATATTGGCGCCGCGCAGCCTGATTGCCATCGCCAATCATTTTCGCGGCACGCAGGTGCTGTCGCGGCCCGAGCCCGGCATCCATGTCTCGGCCCGCGACCTGCCCGACCTTTCAGACATCAAGGGCCAGGAAAGCGCCAAGCGGGCGCTGGAAGTGGCGGCGGCCGGCGGCCACAATCTGTTGATGGTCGGGCCTCCCGGCTCGGGAAAATCGATGCTGGCGCAGAGGCTGCCTTCAATTCTGCCGCCACTGGCGCCCAAGGAACTTCTTGAAGTCTCGATGATCGCCTCGGTGGCCGGCGAGCTCGGCGAAGGCAAGCTCACCGACCGGCGGCCGTTCCGCGCCCCGCACCATTCGGCTTCGATGGCGGCAATGGTCGGCGGCGGCATCAGGGCGCGGCCGGGCGAAGTATCGCTTGCCCATAACGGCGTGCTGTTCCTCGACGAGTTTCCCGAATTCACGCCGCAGACCTTGGATGCGCTGCGCCAGCCACTGGAGACCGGCGACTGCATGATCGCGCGCGCCAACCACCGCGTCACCTATCCAGCGCGCATCCAGCTGGTGGCGGCGATGAACCCGTGCCGTTGCGGCATGGCCGGCGAGCCCGGCTATCGCTGCCTGCGCGGTGAGCGCTGCCGCACCGACTACCAGGCGCGCATTTCCGGCCCGCTGCTCGACCGCATCGATCTCAGGATCGAGGTGCCTGCGGTTTCGGCCGCCGATCTGATCCGGCCGGATCGGGCGGAGAAAAGTGCCGCCGTTGCGCAGCGCGTCGCGCGCGCCCGCACCATCCAGCGCGAACGGTTCGAGCGGCTCGGCGTGACCAGCGCGACCACCAACGCGCATTGCTCGCCTTCTGTTATCGAGGACATCGCGATGCCGGATGCCGCCGGCCTGTCTCTGTTGAAGGACGCCAGCGAAAAGCTCGGCTTTTCCGCGCGCGCCTATCATCGGGTGCTGAAAGTGGCGCGCACGCTGGCCGATCTCGAAGCGAGAGAAACCGTCGGCCGCATTCACCTGGCCGAGGCGATTTCCTACCGCATGATGTCGGAGCGGGTGGCGCAGGCGGCGTAACGCTCCTCCTTGAGGGGAAGGTGGCCCCGAAGCGGCAGGGTGGGGGTCGCCGAAGAATGGTCGATCTTTTTGGAGCCGAGCCGAGAAAGGGCCTCTGCAATGACATTGCTTGTAGTGTCGTCCGAAGGGAGTCGCCGCACTTCACGCAGGACCCCACCCGGCCCTTCGGGCCACCCTCCCCTCAAGGGGGAGGGAAATGCAGGCGCTAATTCGCCCGCTCTTTCGCCTTCAGCTCCAGCCGCCGTGCGTGCAGCACCGGTTCCGTATAGCCATTCGGCTGTTCGCGGCCTCTAAACACCAGGTCGCAGGCGGCGTGGAAGGCGATGGAATTGTCGAAATCGGTGGCCATCGGGCGGTAGAGCGGGTCGCCGACATTTTGGAGGTCGACGATCGCTGCCATGCGCCGCAGCGAATCCATCACCTGGATCTGCGAGCACACCTTGTGGTGCAGCCAGTTGGCGATGTGCTGCGAGGAGATGCGCAGCGTGGCGCGGTCTTCCATCAGGCCGACATCGTTGATGTCGGGCACTTTCGAGCAGCCGACGCCCTGGTCGATCCAGCGCACGACATAGCCAAGAATACCTTGCGCATTGTTGTCGAGTTCGCGCTGGATCTCGTCGGGGGTCCAGTTCGGCCGCACCGCCACCGGCACCGACAATATATCATCGAGCTTCGCCTTCGGCCGGCTCTTGAGCGCCGCCTGGACGGCATGGACATCGACCTTGTGATAGTGCGTGGCGTGCAACGTCGCCGCCGTCGGCGACGGCACCCAGGCGGTGTTGGCGCCGGCCTTGGGATGCGCGATCTTCTGTTCCAGCATCGCCGCCATCAGATCCGGCATCGCCCACATGCCCTTGCCGATCTGGGCGTGGCCGGCCAGACCGCATTCCAGCCCGGTGTCGACATTCCACGCCTCATAGGCGGAAATCCAGGCGGCCTGCTTCATGTCGTCCTTGCGGATCATCGGCCCGGCTTCCATCGAGGTGTGGATCTCGTCGCCTGTGCGGTCGAGGAAGCCGGTGTTGA
Organism: Mesorhizobium sp. P160219; assembly: GCF_057786095.1. Lineage (NCBI taxonomy): Bacteria > Pseudomonadati > Pseudomonadota > Alphaproteobacteria > Hyphomicrobiales > Phyllobacteriaceae > Mesorhizobium > Mesorhizobium sp. P160219. Next base: position 887,589 of record NZ_JBYNWG010000001.1, on the reverse strand, counting down.
TGAACACGACGCGTTCCTTCGCGGCGCGGATCGCCTCCTTGAGGTTGACGGTGGTGCGCCGCTCCTCGTCCATGATGCCCATCTTGATGGTGTTTGCCGCCATACCGAGCAGCGCTTCGACGCGGTCGAAAATCTCGACTGCGAAGGCGACTTCCTCCGGCCCATGCATCTTCGGCTTCACCACATACATCGAGCCCGCGCGGGAATTCATCCGACGCCCGTTGGCGCCGACATCGTGCAGCGCGATCAGCGCCGTCAGCGCCGCATCCATGATGCCTTCCGGCACCTCGTTGCCATCGCGGTCGAGGATGGCCGGATTGGTCATCAGGTGCCCGACGTTTCTCACCAGCATCAGCGAGCGGCCGGGCAAGCTCAGCGCGCCACCACTGGGCGCGGTCCAGGCGCGGTCCGGATTGAGCTTGCGCGTGAAGGTTTTGCCGCCCTTGCTGATTTCCTCCGCCAGATCGCCCTTCATCAGGCCGAGCCAGTTGCGGTAGACGATGACCTTGTCCTCGGCATCCACCGCCGCGACCGAATCCTCGCAGTCCTGGATGGTGGTCAGCGCCGATTCCAGGATCACGTCGGCAATGCCGGCCGGGTCGGTGCGGCCGATCTGGTTGGTGCGGTCGATGAGGATCTCGATGTGCAGGCCGTTCTGTACCAGCAGGATGGCTTCCGGGTTGGCGCCGTCGCCGCGATAGCCGGCAAATTGTTTCGGGTTGGCCAGCGTGGTGCCGCCGGCGCCGGCGCCGAGCCGCAAGGTGCCACCCGAAACCGTCAGCCCGTTCACGCCGGCCCATTTGCCCGAGGTGAGCGGCACGGACTCGTCTAGAAAACTCTTCGCCCAGGCAACCACCTTGGCACCGCGCACGGGGTTGAAGCTTTTGCCCTTCTCGGCGCCACCGGTCTCGGCAATGGCGTCGGTGCCGTAGAGCGCATCGTAGAGCGAGCCCCAGCGAGCATTGGCGGCGTTGATCGCATAACGCGCATTCATCACCGGCACCACCAGCTGCGGCCCGGCAACGCTGGCGATCTCGGGGTCGACATTGTCGGTCGACACGGAGAAGGCCGGCCCTTCGGGCACGAGATAGCCGATCTCACGCAAGAAGCTTTTGTAGGCCTCCATATCGATGGGCGCGCCATTGGCGCGGTGCCAGGCGTCGATCTGTTCCTGCATGGCGTCGCGTTTGGCCAACAGCGCTCGGTTCTTCGGCGCCAGATCATGCACGATGGCCGAAAAGCCGTTCCAGAAAACGTCCGCGGCAATACCGGTACCCGGCAGCGCTTCGCCGACAAAGTCATGCAGTTCGCGGGCAATCCGCAATCCGGCGATCTCGACGCGATCGGTCATCAGGGCTTCTCCAGATGAAAGGCTTTGCGGCCTTTGGCATGTCAGGGGTGAAGGGTCAATTCAGCTTAGGGTGAAGCCGGGGATTTTGAAGCTGCGGATCTCCCCCCTCGTGGGGGAGATTACCCTAAACCGCAATCCTCGGCCGACCCGATGCAACCGCCACCACATGCGCTTCGATAAACATCCGTTGGGCCTCAACCGTAGACACCTTGAACTCGGTCGAAACGTCGATCTCGGCATTATCCGTGCCGGCATCCTTCGCGCGCGCGGCTACGATCGCCCGCACATCAGCCTCCGCTGCCGCGATCGCCTCGGCCTCGTCCGTGAAGTCGCGCACCGTTTGCCCCGACGCCAAACGAAACAAACCTTCCTTAGGCTGGCTGACGCGGGCTTCGGCGGAGACGCGGACCTGGCCGACGACGGCGCCGAGCGCGTTGGCGACATCGGTATCCTCCGGCACCACGCACTCATTACCGACCAGCTCGGCCAAGCCGGCATAGTGCAGCGGCGCCGAGGCGCCGAGGCCAATGACCGGACGATCGAGCGCGACGCTGAGCCTTGCGATGCCGGGATGGGAATCGACGGCGCGCTGCACCAGCGCATGCGCGACGGTGGCGGCGCCATCCAGCCCATCCTCGGCAAAGGCTGTCTCCAGAATGTATTCGGCCGACCAGCGCGTGAGCGTCAGTAGCACGCGTTCGGAAATCACCTCCGGAGACGGCGCGATGTACTGGCCTCGCCCATCACGCTTGCGGGCAAACAGTTCGGCGGCGAGCCGGGCCGCAAGCGGGTCCCAGTTGGCCTGCTTGCCGAGCACATGGGCGGCGTCCGAGGGGGTGAAGCCCGAGATATGCACAAGACCGCGCGAGACCAGCCGGTTCAGCGTGGCGTTCTGGGCGTTCGAGGTGAGCAGCCTGTCGATGGCGAGCGGCACGGCACCAATCAGTTCATACAGTTTCGCCTCGGGCGCGGTCAGGCCGGCGGCGAGCCTGTCCGGCACGCCGGTGCGCAACGCAAAGCGGCCGTCCATGCGGCCGGGGTTGGGCGCCCTGAGCTGGCGCTCGAGCTCCGATGTCACGGAAACACCATGCATCATGCCGGCCAGCGCCAGTGGCACCAGGCGGCGCGGCCCGAGCAGGATTTTCGGGTTGAGCGCGCCATCTTCCAGCGCCACTTCGGAATCGCCGCCGAGGCCGAAGGTGCGCATGGCGACCGCCTCGACCATGGTGCGGAAGCCGCCGACAGTGGCGCCTTCGGGATCGAGCCGAGGACGGCCGCCGTCGAGCACGGCGACATCGGTGGTGGTGCCGCCAATGTCGGACACCATGGCGTTGTCCAGGCCCGTCATGTGGCGGGCGCCGACCAGGCTGGCGGCCGGGCCGGAGAGGATGGTCTCGATCGGCCGCTGGCGGGCAAACGCCGCCGAAACCAGCGCGCCATCGCCGCGCACCACCATCAGGGGCGCTGCGATGTTGCGGGCTTCCAAAAATCCTTCGGTTGCCGCCACCAGCCGGTCGATCATCGAGATCAGCCTGGCGTTGAGCAAGGTGGTGAGCGCGCGGCGCGGGCCGCCGAGCTTGGCCGACAATTCGTGGCTGGCGGTGACCGGCAGGCCGGTCTTTTCGCGGATGAAGTCGCGCGCGGCGAGTTCATGCGCCGGGTTGCGGGTGGCGAAATAGGCGCAGACGGCAAAGCCCGACACCGAGGCGCCGAGTTCAGGGATCGCCGCTTCCAGATCCGACAGATCGAGCTTGGCCGCATTGCCGTGCACGTCATGGCCGCCCGGACAAAACACCACCGGATCGGTGCCGAGCGCGGTCTTCAGCCCGTCGCGCGCAAGGTCGGCCCCGGTAAAGCCGATCATGATGAGCGCCACACGCCCACCCTGGCCCTCGACCAGCGCATTGGTGGCGAGCGTCGTCGACATCGACACGAGTTTGATGGCGGCCGGATCAGTGGCCGATTTTTCCAGCACCGCATCGACCGCGCCGGAAATGCCGACGGCAAGATCGTGCCGCGTCGTCAGCGCCTTGGCCTTGGCCAGCACATTGCCTTTTGGCCCGCCTTGTTCCGACCACAGCACGGCATCGGTATAGGTGCCACCGGTGTCAATACCGAGGAACAGGGGTTTTGGCTTGGCGGTCATTTCTGGCGGTCCGGAATTCTGCTCCCCGCCCTTAGCCGATACGGCCCGGCGGATAAAGGCGGGAGAGGTGGGCCAGTTTGACCTCGTCGCCGCTCATGCCCGCCAAACTTTGTAACGGTCACATTTTTTCATTGGTGCGTGGCCTGCCTTTGCGTGCACCATGCTCCGAACTCATCGCTTTCAGGACTTCGCCATGACCACGCTTCCCGGCATCGCCGACATCCATGCCGCCGCCGCACGGCTCTCCGGCCTGATCGCCGAAACGACCTTGATCGAATCGCTGGAACTCAACAAGCGCTTCGGCGGCCGCATCCTGTTCAAGCCGGAGACGCTGCAGCGCACCGGCTCGTTCAAGTTCCGCGGCGCCTACAACAAACTGTCTTCGCTGAGCGAAGAAGAGCGCAGCCGCGGCGTCGTCGCCTTCTCCTCCGGCAACCATGCTCAGGGCGTCGCCGCGGCGGCTGCCATGTTCGGCGTCAAGGCGGTCATTGCCATGCCGGCCGACGCGCCGGCGATGAAGATCGCCAATGTCCGCAAGATGGGCGCCGAAGTGGTGCCGTTCGACCGCTTTCGCGACGACCGCATGACGGTGGTGCGACCCTACATGGACAAGGGCATGGTGCTGGTGCCTCCTTTCGACGATCCGGCCATCATCGCCGGCCAGGGCACGATCGGTCTCGAACTGATGCGCCAGGCAAAAGCGCTCGGCGTCAGCCTCGACGCGGTCGTCATTCCCTGTGGCGGCGGCGGCCTGACGAGCGGCATTTCGATCGCCGTCAAGGATGCCTCGCCGGCCACGGCAGTCTGGGCCGTCGAGCCCGAGCATTTCGACGACACCCGCCGCTCGCTGATCGAAGGAAAAAGGGTTTCCAACGAGCCCGGCCACAGTTCGATCTGCGATGCGATCCTCACCGCAGAGCCCGGCGCGATCACCTTCGAGATCAACCGCAAGAACCTCGCCGGCGCCATCGCCGTCTCCGACAAGGCGGCCGCACAGGCGGTGCGCGACGCCATGGCCCATCTCAAGCTGGTGGTCGAACCCGGCGGCTGCGTGGCGCTGGCGGCGCTCTCGTCAGGCGAGATCGAACTGTCGGGCAAATGCGTCGCCGTCGTGCTGTCAGGCGGCAATGTCGATTTCACCACCTACGCCGAGATCATGGCCGCGGCCTGAGAACCGATATGGCAGACGCTGAGATAAGGGCGGCTCTCGATCGCCATTGGGCTGCCTCCGATGCCAATGATTTCGAGACGGAGCATCAGATTTATCGCGACGACGCGGTGCTTGACTATCCGCAGTCAGGCGAGCGCATCAGCGGACGGCACAACATCCAGTCGTCGCGCGCCACGCAGCCCAACCGGAAGCGCTTTGCCGTGCGGCGGATCACCGGGTCAGGCGACCTCTGGATCACCGAATATGTCCTGACCTATGACGGGATTCCGTCCTATACGGTGAGCATCATGGAGTTCGTCGATGGCTAGGTGGTTCGCGAGACCCAGTATTTCGGCGATCCGTTCGAGCCGGGGCAGTCGCGCGCGCAATGGGTCGAACGGATACCTTGAAACACGGCGGCGGTAGCATGACCGGCCACCATCCGCTCGATCGTGCCGAACTGCCTGATGATACGGCCGATCTCGCCCGCTATCTCATCGGCAAGCTCGTGGTGCGGGAGCTGCCGGAAGGCATCGTCAGCGGCCGTATCGTCGAGACCGAGGCCTATGTCACCGGCGACGCCGCCGGGCACGGCTATCGCGGCATGACGCCGCGCAACCGTTCGCTGTTCCTCGGGCCCGGACACGCCTACGTCTACCTCGCCTATGGGGTCTCCTGGATGCTCAATGTCTCGAGCGAGGGGCCGGGCACCGGCACCGGCGTGCTGATCCGGGCGCTGGAGCCGCTCGAAGGCATCGCCATCATGCGGCTGAACCGGGGCGTGGAGCGCCTGCGCGACCTGGCGCGCGGGCCGGGGCGGCTCGCCCAGGCATTGCGGATCGACCGTTCGCTGGACGGCCTCGACCTGTGCCGCCAAGGCCCGCTATGGCTGGCAGCCGACGAGCACGAGCCCGGCGACATCGGCCAAGGCATCCGCATCGGCATCACGAAGGATGCGGACCGCCCGCTGCGGTTCTATGTCAGGGGCAGTCCGTTCGTCAGCGGTCCGCCATCGCTCAATTCCTGAACGCTCAGTCGAGCGTGCGCCTGAACCGCACCAATGCGACGCCGGCAAACAGGGCCACGAACCCGACCAGCCAGGCGATCTCGCCCGCAACCGCCGGCAGTTCGGCGCCCTTCAGCATCACCGCGCGGGTGATGCGCAGAAAATGCGTCAGCGGAAAAATCTCGCCGAAGGTCTGCGCCCAGCCCGGCATGCCGCGATAGGGGAACATGAAGCCGGACAGCAGGATCGACGGCAAGAAGAAGAAGAAGGTCAGCTGCAGCGCCTGCATCTGCGTGCGGGCGATGGTCGAGATGGTGTAGCCAAGCAGCACCAGCGCCAGCACGAACACCAATACGGCTGTAAGCAGCAGCGACATGGAACCGGTGAAGGGGATGGCGAACAAGAGCTTCGACGCCGCCAGCACCACCACCACCTGGACGCCACCGACCACAAGATAGGGCAGCACCTTGCCCAGCATGATCTCGAACGGGCTGGACGGCATGGCGAGCAGGTTTTCCATCGTGCCGCGCTCGGTCTCGCGGGTCAGCGCGATCGAGGTCATCATCACCAGGGTCATCTGCAGGATGACGCCGAGCAGGCCGGGCACGATGTTGTATTGCGAGATGCCTTCCGGATTGTAGCGCTGGTGCACCACCACATCGAGCTGGCCCCTGGCGGCCTCACTCGCCGCCTCCTGCATGCCTTGCGCCCGAAGCAGCGCCTGGCTGGCCACTTTGCTTAGCGTCGAGATGGCGCCGCTGGCGGCGGCCGGGTCGGTGGCGTCGGCCTCGATGAGTATCTGCGGATTGTCGCCGCGCTCCACCCGGCGGCCGAAATCGGCCGGGATGGTGACGACGAAGGCGACATCGCCGCGCGCCATCAGGAATTCGGCAGCCTCGGCACTTTGCGCAACATGGTCGAAGCGGTAGTAGCCGGTCGTCTGCAGGGCCGCGACAATGGCGCGGGTGTAGGGGTCGTTGCTGGTCGCCACCAGTGCGGCAGGCAGGCTTTTGGGATCGTTGTTGATGGCGTAGCCGAACAGCACCAGCTGCAAAAGCGGCACGCCCAGCATCATGGCGAAGGTGATGCGGTCGCGCCGCATCTGGATGAATTCCTTGATCAGCAGCGCACCGAGCCTGGCGAAGGAGAAGACGCTGTTCATGCCATATTGTCCTTCGAGCCGGACATGAACTGGATGAAGACGTCCTCGAGGCTGGTCTCGCCGGGTTTTACGCTGACGCCCTTGTGCTCCTTCTCGACATCGGCGAGCGCCTTTTCGAGCTTTGCCTTGTCGGAGCCGACGACATGCAGCGTCGCGCCGAACGGCGCCACCTGGTCGACGCCGGGCCGGTCCCTGAGTGCATCGGCGACCTGGTCGAGGCGCGGTCCCTGCAGCACGAAGGTGGTCAGACCGGCATTCGTCACCACCTCGTCCACCGTGCCGGTGGCCAGCATCTTGCCGTAGGAGATGTAGCTGATTCGGTGGCAGCGCTCGGCTTCGTCCATGTAGTGGGTGGACACCAGCACGGTCAGACCGCCGCTCGCCAGCCGGTGGATCTCGTCCCAGAATTCGCGCCGCGCCTTCGGATCGACGCCGGCGGTCGGCTCGTCGAGCAGCAGCAGCTTCGGCTTGTGCATGATGCAGGCGGCCAGTGCCAGCCGCTGCTTCCAGCCGCCCGACAGCGTGCCGGCGAGCTGGTTGCGGCGGCTCGTCAGGCCAAGCTCTTCCAGCGTTTTCGACACATGCTCCTCGACCGGTTTCAGCCGGTAGAGCCGCGCCACGAATTCGAGATTCTCGCCGATCGTCAAATCCTCGTAGAACGAGAATTTCTGCGTCATGTAGCCGACTTCGCGCTTGATGCGGAGCGACTCGGTGCGGATGTTGAAACCCAGCACCGTACCTTCGCCCTCGTCGGGCGTCAGCAGGCCGCACATGATGCGGATGGTCGTCGTCTTGCCGGACCCGTTGGGCCCGAGAAAGCCGACGATCTCGCCCTCGGCCACCGTCATCGTCACATGGTCGACGACAGTCTTGTCGCCGAAACGCTTGACCAGGCCATGAACGTCGATGGCGTTCATTTTGCGGAGGCCGCCAGCTCGACATCGACGATCTGTCCCGGCTGCAGCGCTTGCGCCTTGCCCTCAGGCCGCGCCTCGACGAGGTAGACCAGCTTCTGCCGGTTCTCGAGCGAGTAGATCACCGGCGGGGTGAATTCCGGGTCGGGCGAGACATAGCTGACGCGCGCCTTCACCTCCGGCCCGCAGCCGTCGCAATGGACGACAAGCAGCGTGCCGACCTTGATCGACGAGAACGCACTTTCCGGGACATAGACGCTGAGCTTTACCGCACCGTCCGGCAACATCGAAATGACAGGCGCGGTCGGACCGGCGGTGTCGCCGGGATTGCGGATGACGTCATTGATGCGGCCGGGCGAGGGTGCCGCCAGCACGCGCTTCGATAGCCGCCACTCAGCCTGTTCCAACGCCGACTGTGCCTGTTTGACCTGATTGTCTGCCGCCTTGATCGTTTCGGGACGCGCAGGCAGACCGCCGACGGCGAGGTTGGCCTGCGCCTGGCCGACCTGCGCATTGGCGGTCTCCAGCGTCGCGGCGGCGGTGTCGTAGTCGGCCTGCGTGCCGGCGCCGCGCTTGAACAGGTCGGCGGCGCGGTCGTATTTGCGCTTGGCATCCGTGGCCTGGGCCTTGGCCATGTCGACCTCGGCCTTCAGCACCGCGATCTCCTCCGGCCGCTTGCCGATCTGCAGGTCGGCCAGCTGCGCCTGCGCCTGGGCGAGCGCGGCCTCTGCCTGGGCGACGGCGATTTTTGCGTCGGCGCTTTCGAGAGTCACCACCGGCGTGCCTGATACAACACGGTCGCCGCGCTTGACCGCGACGGTCTCGACCTGCGCCACTTCGATCGGCGCCAGCAAGACATAGTCGCCCTCGACATAGCCGACGGCAAGCGGCGCTGCCGGCGCGCAGGCGCCGAACAGCTGGGCTGCGAGCGGCAGGGAACAGAGAAAACTCATCGCTTGCTCTCCTTGCGGGCGACCGGATTTCGGGCCGCCAGTATGGCGCCAAGATTGCTTGTGACCGCCGCCACCACCTTGGCGGCTTCGGTGTTACCGATCTCGCGCCAGCCCATACGACGCATCACTGCTTCGCGGCCGATGCGGAAATAGATGACCTGGCCGATCAGCGTGAAGACCACGAGCTTGGTGGCCTCGCTTTCGGCCGGCTCGCCCGTCGCCTGTTCCCAGATCTGGCAGAGGCGGCGATGCGTCGGTTCGAACACCCCGTCATAGATGCGGTCGAGGGCGGCCGTCGGATGCGACAACTCTCTAAGTACGAATTGTACGATATCGCCCGCCTCCGGCCGGGCGACGATAAATCCTACCATCCGCTCCAATGCGGTCGTGAGCTGCGCCCGCGCCGTCTCTGAACTGGCTTGACCTTGCAGCTGCATGCCGCCGAGCGCCTGGCCGGCAACCGCCTGGATAGTCTCGACGATGTGGTCGGCGGCGGCCCCGCGGAGCCCTTCCTTGCCGCCGAAATGATAGGCGATGGAGCCGATGTTGGCCTTCGCCTCCGCCGCGATCTCGCGCGTCGAGGTGCCGTCGAAGCCCTGCCGCCCGAACAGTTTGAGCGCGGCCAGCACCAGTGCGGCGCGCGTCTGCTCGGCGGGCGATGTCTCCTGGCGGGGCATTTTGTCGGGCGCGGATTTGATCATGTCGGCGTGTTTAATCAATCGATTGATTAAAGTCAAATTGATTATCTACGGCCGCTTGCCATGTCGGGCCGCAGACGCTTTAGTGCGCGGCCATGGGCAAGGAAGTCGAACGCAAGTTCCTGGTCTCCACCGCCGAATGGCTAGAAATGGCCGAGGCGAATATACGCATTCGCCAGTTCTACCTTGCCGCAGCACCTGACCGCACCGTGCGCGTGCGCATCAGCGACGGCAGTTCGGCGAAGCTGACGCTCAAATTCGGCAGCAAGATCCGCGAGCGTGACGAATACGAATATGAAATTCCACTGGCGGACGCAGAGGAGATGCTGGCCTTCGCCGTCGGACATGTCATCGAGAAGACACGCCACCATGTTAGGCATCGCGGCTATCTCTACGAAGTCGATGTTTTCGGCGGGATTCTAGCCGGCCTTGTGGTGGCCGAACTGGAGACGCCGGAGGATGTACCTGACGAAATGCTGCCTGATTGGCTCGGCCGCGAAGTGACCGGCGAGCAGAGATTTTACAACGCGTCGCTCGCCCTAGAGCCGGATGATTTTAGGTCGGGTCGACCTAAAATCGGAATCCGGCTCTAAATCAAAAGAGATGGACCATGATGTCGTCCGAAAACCGCTTCACACTTTTCGGCATCATGCTCTAGGGGGATTCCGGAGATCGCCGCATGAGCTTTCGCATCGATCCGCGCCTGCCGCTGACCGGCGAGGTCAGGCGTATCCTTGGCGAGGAGATCGGCAAGGCGCTTGCCCATCTGGCCGTCGCGCGCGACCAGCCGGAGCAGGCATTGCACAAATGCCGCAAGCGGCTGAAGAGCGCGCGCGCCTTGCTGCGGCTGGTCCGTTCCGGAAATGAAACATTCTGTCGGACTGAGAACCAATGCTACCGTCAGGTGGCGGCGCTGCTTGCCGGGCCGCGCGAGGCGACCGCGCTGGTCGAGACCGTCGACCGGCTGGCAGCCGCCTTTCCCGAGCAGGTTGCCGGCGGCGGCCTCGACAGCGTGCGCGACCGGCTGATTGCCCGCCAGCATGAAACGCATGCCGGCGCCGGCCTCGACGCCGCCATAGGCGCGGCCACCGCCGCCTGCGAGGAAGGCCTCATCAGGATAGAGCGGCTGCTGCTCCCCGATCTGCCTGAGCATGCAGCCGATGTGCTTGCGGAAGGCGCTCGCAAGACCTTGCGCCGTGCCAGGAAGGCGCTGGACCGGGCGGGATCGCGCGGCGAAGCAGAGGATTTCCACGATCTGCGCAAGGCTGCCAAGACCCACTCGATACATTTGTCGCTGCTCGGCCGGCTGTGGCCGACGCCGATCAAGGTGCGGCGCAAGGCGGTCGACGAACTGGGCGAAAGGCTCGGCGAACTGCACGACGTCTTCGTCATGCGCGTGTTGCTCGAGGCCGACGGTGAGCCGCTCGGCGATGCGCAGGATACAAGGCTTCTTGGCAAGCTTTTGAAGCGCTCGGAAAAAAGCCTGAAGAAGAGCTGCCTCGCCGGAGCGGCCGAGCTGTTCGGCGACAGCCCCAAGCGCTCGACAAAGAAACTCGCGCGCAATGCGCGCGACGACCTCGCCGGCCCGGTATTGTCGAAAGAGGTCCCGGTCGGTTGATCATGGCCGAGGACGTCACCTCGTGCTAGTCACACTTTGCCATGACCGCGCCGCGCGACACGCTTCTCGACCGACTTGGCCGCTGGCTTGCCGGCCGGCTGCAGGACGAATCCTCGGGCTATGAGCCCTACACGCCGTCCGACGCCGAGACGTTGCGGCGCACGCTCGAACCCGGCGACATCCTGCTCATCGAAGGCAACCAGAAGATCTCCGCGGCCATCAAATACCTGACACAGTCGACCTGGTCGCATGCGGCCTTCTATATCGGCGATGCGTTGTCCGAACCGGAGGACGGATCGGAACGGCGTCGGCTGATCGAAGTCACGCTCGGCGAAGGCTGTGTCGCCGTGCCGCTGTCGCGCTACCGCACCTACAACACCCGTATCTGCCGGGCGAGCGGGCTGGCGCCGGAAGACCGCGACCATGTCGTCGCCTTCATGATCGGCAAGCTCGGCCTGAAATACGATCTCAAGAACATCTTCGACATGCTGCGCTTTTTCCTGCCGACGCCACCGGTGCCGGTGCGCTGGCGCCGCCGCATGCTGGCTTTCGGTTCCGGCGATCCGACGCGCGCCATTTGCTCGACGCTGATCGCCGAAGCCTATGGCGAGATCCGCTACCCGATCCTGCCCGAGATCACCCGCGCGCCCGGCCGCGCCTCGGCGCAGTCGAACTATTCGCGCCGCGAAATCCTGCACATCCGCCACCACTCGCTCTACACGCCGCGCGACTTCGACCTGTCGCCCTTCTTCCGCATCGTGAAACCGACGCTGGAATTTGGTTTCGACTACCGGGCGGTGACCTGGGAGGACAAGGCAGGCACCGACGCCGCAGCCGCGAAGGCTGGCGCAATCGCCTCAGACACGTGATGGCTTCGGCCTGAGTCATGAGGTGCAGGCGTCTCACATGGCGGCCTGCATCACGCCGAAACCGCAATAGCGCCCTGGTTTTCGGCTCTGTGTTCGACCCAGACATGGACCGGTTCGTCCCGGCCGCGGATGCTAACCGGTCCATGATCGCGCGCATTCAGCTGTGTCCCGAGCGATTCCGCCTTCGCGGCCTCGATCAGTCGTGACCCAAAGCAAATATTCGCCTGAAGCTCCCGGCAGAGCGCCTGCAAACGGCTGGCGACGTTGACGGTGTCGCCCACCACCGCGAAGGACAGGTTGCGCTCGCTGCCGACCGCGCCGAGGACGACGGCGCCATATTGTGCACCGATCCGAACGTCCAGCGGCGGATATCCCCTGGACACACGCTGGACATTCCAGTCTTCGATAGCGGCGATCATCGCTTCAGCGCACCGGATGGCCCGGGTTGCGTCGTCATGGCTGGCTTGCGGAACCCCGAAGGTCGCCATGATGCAATCGCCGATATAGTTGTCGACGGTGCCATGGTGGTCGAAAACGACCTGCTCCATGCGACGGTGGAACTGACGCAGTAGTTCGAACACTGCTTCGGCCGGATGATCCTCGGAATAGTGTGTGAAGCCGACGATGTCGGCGAACAGCACCGCGATATCCTGCCGGCGGACCGGACCGAAGGGCTCGTCATCCGAGGCGAGCTGGTCGACGACATTGGGCGAAAAATGCCGGGCGAGATTGGCGCGGGCGCGCTCCGCCTTGACATAGTCTTCCGACAGATGCCGGGAACGGGAGACGACCAGCGCCATGATCGCGCCGATAATCAGGACAACCAACACATTGGTCGCCTGCGCGAACGTATCGACGAAATTGGGGTTGAGATAGAGATTCAGTCGCTCTGTCATCGGCAGCGAATAGAGGTTCGTTGCCGGAATGACGGTTCCCGCATGAAAAACCACCCATCCCACCCCGATCGTCCACGTCAAGGCCGCGAGCGCGCCGAGATAGAGCGCCAATCGTGTCGAAAGGGTCAGCGCGCCAAGGCATACGAAAATCAGCAGGAATTTGAAGCTGCCCTCGCGCAGTTGCATCGCGGCCGGCGCGACCTCGAGGGAAAACGGGTTGGGCGTTACCAGCAGAACGGTCAACAGAATGATGTCCAGCGTACCGACGAGGTAACCGATCCACCATGGCGCGTTACGACGGCGCGCAAAGCGAAACTGGATCAGGCCGACGAGTTGGAACAGCGCGAGGCCCGCCAGCACGAAGAGCAGCGAGGCATCCCAGCGGCTGATCAATGAAAAGAAGCAGGAGATCACGGCGAGCGATGCCGTGCGCGCCCAGAACTGCAATGCAGCACCTTGGCGTTCTGCGCGCTCCCGCAAATTTTTCAGGCGCGAATAGCGGCGAAGTTCAAGTGTTGGCGCGGTCGGCATAGGATCACTTCGATTTTGCGGGGACGGTCACGCATTCGGCAAACCCGCCCCGTACAGTCTGGCAAATCAGCGCGCGAACTCTATCATGAATGTGGCTTCATTTTTGAAGCACCTCCGGACTGGAGCGCGACAAGCTCAGCCGCCAGATGCAATCCTGCTCGGATGATTGCCCACTCAAGCCGGCAAAGGACGGCGTCCCTTTGCAGCAGCGGTGGGCCGGTCTGACGCCCCGGCATCCCTGGGGTGCGGGCCGATCGGCATGATCGCCGGAAACGGGGTTGCGCCAAAAGCAAATGTCCATTTGTAGCCGGTCAGCCCGTCTTCCGGCGTCGTGTGCTGGTCGTGATGGGCGAGCAGTTTGGCGCGCTCGGCCAGTTCCTCTGCCTCGCGCTTCACCATCTCCGCCGTCTCCGGCCGCATCCGCCTGGAGAAAGAGACGAAGGTCGCTTCCCGCTCCAGATGGGTGATCGCCCAGCCGATGAAATTCTTGTTTGTCATCTCGAACAGCGGCCTGAGCGGCCCTTCGAAATTCCACTGGATCGGTGTGTCGACCAGCAGCCGTGCCGACAGCCCGCTGCCCAATGCGATCAGACCGAGCGCTTCGAGATCGCGCAGATAGAGGAACATCGAGGCTTCGCTCAAGCCTTGCGAGCGCATGACGCCTTCGGGCGTGAACTTCTCCGACAGCATGACGAAGATGAACAGCAGCGCCGGCCGTCCCGCGAGCTTGCGCTCGATCTCCGGCGCGATGCGATTGACCGGTCCCGGCCCCCTGTTCATCGATCCGAGCACGTTTTCCAGCTCGACGCCGGCGGCGGCGCAGATCCCGACGAGACGGTCGAGCTTGCAGTTGCGCTCGTGGAAGATGCGCTTCACCGTCGGCTCGGAAATGCCCATACGCCCGGCTAGCTCACGATAGGTGACGCCCTTGGCCTTCATCGTCCGCTTCAGCGCCTCGAAGATCAGGCCGTTCATGGAATGCACCTCTTTTGCGCCATTTCGTATCGAATTTCGATACTAGCTCGAATCGTCCTTCCGGAAAAGTATCGAAACTCCTAGCTCTCCGCTATCCATCACAGGAGACCTGGCCATGAAAACCCTCATCACCTCGATTTGCGTCGCCGCCTTCGCTATCGCGCTCGCACCTGCGGCCGAGGCCGCCGAACTCTGGCGCGCCTCGGGCTTCGAGCAACCGGAAGCGGCGCTGTTCGACGCCGCCAACAATCGCATCATCGTCTCCAACATCGTCGGCAATCCCGGCGAGGCCGACGGCAACGGCTATCTCTCGGTGCTGTCGCTGGACGGCAAGGTCGTTAGCCGGCACTGGACCGCCGGCATGGATGCACCGAAGGGCTCGGCGATCTCCGGCGGCAAGCTCTACGTCGCCGACATCACCAAGGTGCGAATCGTCGATCTCGCCAGCGGCAAGCTGGTCTCGACCATCGATGTGCCCGGCGCCGTCTTCCTCAATGACGTGACATCGGACAGTTCGGGCAAGGTTTATGTCACCGACATGCTGGCCGATGCGATCTACCGCATTGACGGCGACAAGCCGGAACTGTTCGTGAAGGATGCGAAGCTCGCCGCACCCAACGGCATCTTTGCCGATCGCGACCGGCTGATCGTGGCGTCCTGGGGCAAGGGCATCAAGCCGGACTTCAGCACTGCCGCGCCCGGGGGCCTGCTGTCGGTCGATCTCGCGACGAAAGCCGTGACGCCGCTGCCTGGCGCACAAAACTTTGCCGACCTCGACGGCGTCGTCGCCATCGGCGACAGCATCTACGCCACCGCCTTCATGACCGGCACGCTCTATCGGTACAAAGTCGGCGAGGCGCCGGAGGCTGTAGAGCAGTTCAAGCCGGGCAGCGCCGATATCGGCACAGACGGCACGCGGATTTTCGTGCCGCTGATGAACGAGGGCGAGATCGCGGTGCTGAGCCTGGACTGACGGCGCACACTTGCCGGCTCAGCCAGCGGGCGCGGCTTTGAGTTGCGCCCGCGAATCCTTGATCGAGGCGGCAAAGGTCACCAGCGGCCGCTTGACGCCGTGGTTGATCAGCATGCGCCGTGTCTGCGGCGAGGCACCGGCGATGATGAAACGCACCCCTGCGCGCTTCGCCTTGTGCGCCGCGCCCTCGATGACATTGGCCGCGGTGGAATCGAAGAACGGCACCGCCGAACAATCGAGGATGAAGTTCTTGCGCTGGTCGGCGATGCGGTCGAGCACCGTGCCGACAGTCGAGGCGGCGCCGAAGAAGAAGGCGCCGGAGATGCGATAGACGACGGTGTCGGCGTCGCTTGCCTCGCTTGCATCGTAGGCGCGGCCGCTGCTGTCGGCGACATCGTCCTGCACCAGCGGCAAATCCGCCTCCACGGCGATCGACTTGGCCATACGATCGATGAACAGGATCGAGCCTAGCGCGAAACCGACGACGATGCCTTCGGTGAGGTCGCGGAAGACGACGATCAGGAAGGTTGCCATCAGCACCAGGGCGTCGCCGCGCGAAGCGCGCAGCAACGTGGCGAAGGCCTGCTTCTCGAACATGTTCCAGCAGACAACCGCCAGCACACCCGCAAGGGCGGCAAGCGGGATGTAGCTGGCCAGCGGTGCGGCCACCAGCATGAAGACCAGCAGAAAAAGCGAATGCAGCATGCCGGAAACCGGCCCATGCGCGCCGGCCCGCACATTGGTGGCGGTGCGGGCGATGGTGCCGGTGGTGCAGATGCCGCCGAACAGGGCAGACGCGATGTTGGCAAAGCCTTGCGCCACCAGTTCGCAATTGGAACGGTGACGCCGCCCGGTCATGCCATCGGCGACCACGGCCGAGAGCAGCGATTCGATGGCGCCGAGCAGCGCAAAAGCCACCGCATCCGGCAGCACCGCAAGCGCCTTGTCGAGGTTGAGTGCCGGCAGTGCCGGCAACGGCAGGCTGCGCGGAATGCCGCCATAGCGGGTGCCGATCGTTTCCGCCGGCAGCGAAAGCAGCGCCACGACAAGGGAGGCCAGTCCGACGGCGATCAGCATGCCCGGCCAGCCGGGCCGCCAGCGCTTCACCCCGACGATGGTGGCGATGGTCAGCGCCGCCACCAGCGTTGCCGAGATATTGAGCGTGCCGGCCGCGTGGCCGATCGCCATCAGCTTCGGCAGCAGCGGCCCGGGCTCCGGCCCGGCAAGCCTCAGCCCGAACAGTTCGACGATCTGGCCGGAGAAGATGATGACTGCGATGCCGGCGGTGAAGCCGACCGTCACCGGGTAAGGGATGAATTTGATATAGGTTCCGAGCCGGAGATAGCCGATGGCGAGCAGGAAGATGCCGGCCATCATCGTCGCCAGCAGCAGTCCGTCAACGCCTTCGCGCTGCACCGTCGCCGCCACCAGCACGATGAAGGCGCCGGCCGGGCCGCCGATCTGGAAGCGGCTGCCGCCGAGCGCCGAGACGATGAAGCCGCCGACAATGGCCGTGAACAGGCCGCGCTCCGGCGTCACGCCCGAAGCAATCGCAATCGCCATCGACAGCGGCAACGCGACAATAGCGACGGTCAGCCCGGCCATGAAGTCGGCCTTGAACTGCGGCAGGCGGTAACCTTCGCGCCAGACCGTCACCAGCTTGGGCGTGAACAGCTCTGAAAATGTCGGCTTTGCCGACTTCTGGGCCGGTTGATGCACTGCCCGCCGGATCTGATCCATGGACTGCCTTCCGCTTGCGTGAAGGCGGCGGGATCGTCGGCAGGACTGTCGGCGGTCGCCGTCGCGACTATATGCCGGCTCAGCCTTGCGGGTTCGGCGGCGCGACCGGCTTGAGGCGCACGCCCCGGCCGCCGCGCTCGCTGGTCTGGTTCTCGCCGATGAGCTCCACCCCGGCCTCGTCGAGAGCCTGGATAACCTTCATCAGCGTATCGACCACACCCCTGACCACGCCGTCACTCGCTTCCATGCGCTGGATTGTCGGAAGCGAAACGCCGGCACGCTCGGCGAGCGTCTTCTGATCGATGCCGGCCAGCGCCCTCGCGGCGCGCATCTGCGCGGCAGTGATCATCGGTCGGAACCCCCGTCTGAGTCTGCGGAGACGACGTGTAATACAATCATAGTGATGTTTCAACCATCATAAAGCATACATGAAACATGATCTCTCCACAAAGCCGGATGGCGGGATACGGGATGAGCATGCTACGCTACCGCCTTGGCTCTTACTGGCGGGGAAATATCAGTTGAAGATTTTCAGGACCTTGACGACTTCGGCAGCCTTGCTGTCGGCGGTTTTTCTGCTGGCAGGCTGCGGACACGGGCTGATCAACCGGCTGATTTGAATGTCGCTCCGGATCGTCAGTCTTCGGGCTCGTTGCCATCGGCCACCGCCTTGTTCCGCTGCAGCATTCGCGCCGCCAGCCAGCACAGCGTCGCCCAGGTGAAGCCGGCGCACCATCCCGCCAGCACGTCGGAAGGCCAGTGGACGCCGAGATAGACGCGGCTGACGCCGACCAGCAGCGTTACCAGCACCGCCAGGCTGAGGACATAGATTTTCGTCGTTCGTCCCGGCAGGAAGCGCGCTGCCAGCGAGCCCAGCGTGAGATAGGTCACCCCCGACAGCATGGCGTGGCCGCTGGGAAACGACAGCGACGTCTCGTTGGCCAGGTGCGAGACAAGATCGGGGCGCGGCCGGTCGATGCCGGCCTTGAGCAAGGTCGACAGCAGCTGCCCGCCGGCCACCGCGACAAAGATCAGCAGCGCCGTCCTCGGCCTGCGGATCAGCAGGAGGTAGACGATCACCGCCGTTACGATCAGCACCAGCACGCTGGAGCTGCCGAGGCTGGTGATGTCGCGCATCGCGCCTTCCAGCCATGCCGGGCCGACGGGAACATCCGGCTGACCCACTTTTCGGAAAGCGAGCAGGATCTCAGTATCGAAAGCGTGCGGCGTGGTGGCCCGCGCCACCTCCATCAGTTCCTCGAAGCCCCACAGCCCGGCGGCTATCACCAGCCCGGCCAGCAGCACCGGAAATTCAAGCCAGTTGGTGAACGCACGCGGGGTCTTCATCGGATTACAGTCGCCCCTGCAGGTAAGGCCCGAGCGAGATCAGCACCACCGCCGCGATGGCCAGCACGATGCCGGTCGCTTGCAAGGCATTGACGCGTTCGCCGAAGAACACCAGCGCCACCACATTGACCGCCACCAGCTGGATCACCGCCGACAGGCTGAACGACACCGACATGCCGAACTCACGAACCAGCCGCAGCATCATCAGATTGCCCGCCGTATACAGCGCCAGTGTCAGCACGATCTTGCCAAGGCTTGGCGCCAGCCCCCATTGCTTGGCCGCGATTGCCGCCAGCAGGAAAATCACCGTCGAAACGACGAGCTGCGCCAGTCCCCAGAAACTCACTTTTGTGCCTCGCTGTCGTTTGTGGCAGCCCTTGTTTCGCAAGCGCGCCGACACGTCAAGCAGACTGCGGCGAGACAGGCCCGACGATGACGAGAGGTGGCTGAATGAATGGCAGCACGATCGCGGTCTGATTGCAACGCTCGGGCCGGATTAACGCAAACCCAGGCAGCTGCCCACCCAAGCCCCGGAAAAGAATGGACATTTAAACATGGCGCCCTACGTCTTCTGGAGGAGAGTGCCATGCCAAAGTCCGTCTATGACCGTGGCCTGCTGAAACCCGACGACATCGCCAGGCTGCAACGCGTGTTCGACGAAGCCTGCCGCAGGCGCGACGTGCATCCCGATTCGGCGGAGGCGCGGGAGATCGCGCTGAACCTGCTTGCGCTCCACAATGCCGGCATGATCGAGGAAGATATGCTTATGGAAACCGTGGGTTTCCGCAGGTTGGAGCCGAAATCAGCCTGAGGCCCGCAAGGCGGCCTGGAGCAATTCCAGGAAAAGTGTGAAGCGGTTTTCCGTCCGGAATTGCGTAAAAATAAAGGCCTAGGAGCGGTTCGCCGTTTCCGTGAAACGGTGAAACGCTCTAGCCGGCGCGCTGCACGACGGCCACATTCATCTCTGCCCGCAGCCTGAAGCCGATGGATTCGTACAACCCAACCGCGCCGGCATTGCTGGCATAGGCATGCAGGTAGGGAACTTCGCCGCGCGCAAAAATTCGGTTGGCCACGAACACCGACAGCAGCCGGCCGAGGCCGCTGCCGCGAAATTCGGGATGCGAGCAGACGCCGCTGAGTTCGCTGTAGCCGGGCTGCTTCATGCGCTCGCCGGCCATCGCCGCCAGCCGGCCGTCGATCTTCACGCCCCAGAACTCGCCGAGGCTCAGCGCCTTGAGCGTGAACGGGCCGGGCTTGGTCAGTGACGCCAAAGCAAGCATCTCGGCCGCGTCGTCCTGCGTCAGCTGCTGTACACGCTCGTCCGACACGGAAGGCAATGGCGCCTCGGCAACCATCTGAACGCCGAAGGCGGTCACGGTCGCGGTCAGTTCCGGCGGCAAGGCAATGGGGTCCGCCTGGAGCATGAACACGCTCTCACCTGCAGGAATGAGGCTTGCGAGCGCCTGCAGGCTCTCAGCGTCGTCTGCCCCGGAAGCCGCGAAGGGGACGATCGAGGAGGGATAGCGCCTGGCGAGCCTGTCGCCATACGCAAAGATCCGATGCCGCGTGTCGAGCGCGCTCCAGACCGGACGATCGAGGACATGGCTCATGGCGCGACATCCTGTTTCACACGACGGTCGAGCGGGGCCGCCGCCAGGCCGTCCTCTATTGCCGAGAGTTGTTCGAGAAGCGGCCCTGCAAGGTCTTTGCACAAGTCGGCAACGGCGTTCTCGATGCGCGGCCAAACGTCCCGCTTCGCCCTATCGACCAGGCGCTGGCCGTTCGCGGTCAGCGAGATCATCCTGCGGCGCTGGTCGTCGTTCGATGGCGCGGCCTCGACCAGCCCCAACTCGGCCAGCAGCGCCACGCTGCGCGTCACCCCCGGCTGGGTGATCCCCAGTGACTGCGCCAGTTCGCCGACAGGCAGCGGCCCAAGCCGGTCGAGCGCGGCCAGCAGAGGATACTGGCTGGACTGCACCGGCACCTCCAGCCCATCGAGCATGCGCTGCGTATCGGCCTGCAACTGCTCGCCGATGCGCTTCAGCCTGCTGCCGAGGGTGAGGTAGCCAAGGGATCGAATGATGTCTTCCATGGGTGGTCCGTCTCCTGGATAAGTATAACATGTTATATAATGATGCAATGAACGAGTTCAAGCGCCTGCTTTGGAGGTTGGCCGCAAGCATCTCAACTTCGTCGTCCTTGGGCGAAGCAGGAGCGAAGCTCCGTCGCGGAGACCCAGGGATCATGCCTTGGCCGTGGAAGCAGCGGAGCAGAACCTGCAACGCAGCGTAGTTCAGAAGTCACGGCATGGATCCTCGGGTCTGCGCCGTCGCTACGCTCCTTGCTTCGCCCGTGGATGACGACGGGATCGGCGTTTCAGCCAATCGCCAGGATATTCGATCCGTCTTGCAGATGCGTTGAACCACTAGTCCGCGCCATAGCAGCAGCCCGAAGTGCGCGGTGGTTCTCCGTCCAGAAGCGCTCGTCTACAACCCCTTGGCGATCTGACGGGCAATCGCTTCGGCCTGCAGGCCGGCGCTGTGAAAATAGCTGGTCAGGCTTGGCCGCATGCCGATGAACCACAGGCCGGGCTGGCCGCTCGGGGTGCCGCCATTGGCCTTCGGCACGCCCTTGGCGTCGAGCACGCCGAGATCGCCCAGCATGGCCTCCAGGCCGGTGCGATAGCCGGTTGCCGCGATCACCACATCCGGCTCGAGCACCGTGCCGTCGTTCAGCCGCACGCCGGCGCCTTCGAAAGCCGCCACCGGCGCCACCACCGAAATCCGTCCGGCCTTCAGCGCGGCGACGGCGCCGTCGTCGACGGCAATAGCGATCTGCTCGACGCCGAGCCGGCTGGCGCCGCCCTTCGGCGCCGGCGGCAGGCCGAAGCGGGCGAGGTCGCCGAACATCAGCCGCTGCGTCGCGGCAATCGCGGCATCGGCAATCCACGTCGGCAGCATCGCCATGAAACCGCCGAAGCGCGCCACGGCGACCTTGCCGATCCGTTTCGGCATCAGCGACGGACCCTGCCTGGCTGACAAGCAGATGGCCTTGGTGTCGGCGCGGACGAGGTGGTTGAGCACGTCGAAGCCGGAATTTCCGGCTCCGACCACCAGCACGCTTTTGCCCACATAGTCCTGTGCTGTGCCGAAATCGGCGGCGTGGACAAGTTTGCCGGTGAAAGTCGCCTTGCCTTGCCAGTCCGGCGTCCATGGCAAGCGGTCGCGGCCGGTGGCGATGATGACATTGCGGGCGCTCAGCGTTTCCCGGCCCGTATGGACGAGCCAGCCATTGCCTCTGCGTTCGATCCGCTCGACGGCGGTGCCGAATTCGACCCTTATGCCGCGCGCGCGGGCAAAATCCTCGAGATAACCGACGATGGCATCCTTGTTCGGAAAGGCGGCGGTGCGTGGCGGATAGGCAAGGCCGGGCAGGGCCGATAGCGCGCGATGCGTGTTGAGGGTCAGCTTCTCGTGCCGCCCTCGCCACGGTTCGGCGATCCGCGGCTCCTTTTCAAGCACGACGACTCGCACGCCGCGCCGGCCAAGCGCGTCGGCGGCCGCCAGCCCCGCAGCTCCGGCGCCGATGACGGTAACCGTATCGTCGAGTCCTTTCGGCCCCAGGACGATAGGCATCGTTTCGCTTGTCGTAGCCGCCATTCGGTCGAGATTTCCTTTTAGGTGCGCCATGGGGACCCGTCCAATATGGCACGTCCCATATGGCACAGGGGCGATATGATCGATAATGAGGTCGCGTCAATGCGACTGATTCGAGGCCTTGGGGGCAAGCCTCTGTTTATCATCGGCACGCGGAAGCTCGACCATGCCCTCCTTGCGCATCTTTCTCGACAGACTGCTGGAGGGCGCCGCAGCCAAGGTGCCGCGCCAGGATTTTTCGCATGTCGAGCGGCTGGCGCTTGTCCGCCAGCACGGCGACTTCTCGCTGGCCTATTCGACCGCCGTGCAGCAAAAACTGTCCTATTTCGGCGACGCCGACGGCTACATCGCCTTCGGCACCAAGATGAAGCACCATTTCGCGCTAGGTGACCCGGTGGCCCATCCGGCCGATCGGTCCGACTATATCAGGCGCTTTGTCGAAGCCGCCGACAGCCCGTGGTTCGTGCAGATCGGCGAACCGACGGCGCGCGTGCTGTCCGGGCTCGGCTACCAGGTCAACCGTCTCGGCGTCGACACGCGGCTGGAACTGCCGGCTCACGATTTTTCCGGCAAGCGCAACGAAACCGTGCGCTATTCCGAACGCTGGCTCTTGAAGAAGGGGTTTTCCTTTGGCGAAGGAGCGGTCTATCTCGACGAGGTCCAGCGCCTGTCGCAGAACTGGCGGGCAGACCGCATCGTCAAGCGCTGGGAGATGGCGTTCCTCAACAGGCCCTTTGCCGATCATCTCGGCATCGATATGCGCCGTTTCGTGCTCTACAGCCCGGAAGGCGAGCTCGTCGCCCTGCTCGATTTCGATCCGATGTTCAGTGGCGGCAAGGTGATCGGCTACACCACCTCGTTCAAGCGCAAGCACATCGATGCCTCGCCGCATGCCGAAATCGGGCTGACCAAATTCGCCGTCGACCGGTTTCGCAATGAGGGCATTTCTGTCGTCACGCTCGGCCTGTCGCCGATGCTCGACGTCGGAGCCAACGGCTTTGCCGAATCGAGCTTCTGGCGCAACGCCTTCGAGCGGGCCTATAAGTCGCCCTGGGTCAACCGCAGCAAGTTCAACCTCAAGGGCCAGGCGGCGTTCAAGCGCCGCTTCCACGGCGTCGAGGAACCCACCTACATCGCCTTCCGCCAAGGCAGGCTGATCGAGATGCTGGGGTTGCTGCGCCTCATCAAGGCGATCTAGCAAGAAAACGCGACGCGCTTTAGAGCGGCAGGGTCAGTTGCGCAGCCGGTAGCCGGTGCGGAAGATCCAGGCGACGATGGCGATGCAGATGGCGAGGAACACCATCGTCATGCCCAAGCTGACGGCGACCGAGACATCGGACTTGCCGTAAAAGCTCCAGCGGAAACCGCTGATCAGGTAGACGACCGGGTTGAACAGCGTCACCGTGCGCCAGGTCTCGGGCAGCATGTTGATCGAATAGAAGCTGCCGCCGAGGAAGGTCAGCGGCGTGATGATCAACAGCGGCACCAGCTGCAATTGCTCGAAGCTTTTCGCCCAGATGCCGATGATGAAGCCGAACAGGCTGAAGGTCACCGCCGTCAACACAAGGAAGGCCAGCATCCAGAACGGATGCTGGATGGTGAGCGGCACGAACAGCGAGGCCGTCGCCAGGATGATCAGGCCGAGGATGATCGACTTGGTCGCGGCGCCGCCGACATAGGCGATGACGATCTCCAGATACGACACCGGCGCCGACAGGAGCTCGTAGATGGAGCCGACGAATTTCGGGAAATAGATGGCAAAGGAGGCGTTGGAGATCGACTGCGTCAACAGTGAGAGCATGATCAGGCCGGGCACGATGAAGGCGCCGTAGCTGATGCCGTCAATCTCGGTGATGCGCGAGCCGATGGCCGAGCCGAAGACGACGAAATAAAGCGATGTCGAGATCACCGGCGAGACGATGCTCTGCAGCACGGTGCGGAACGCACGCGCCATCTCGACCCGGTAGATCGCCCATACTGCTCGCCAATTCATGGCTCTTGCCTCAACAAATTGACGAAGATCTCCTCGAGCGAGCTGTTTTGCGTGTCCATGTCGCGGAACTGGATGCCGGCCGTCTCGAGTTCGCGCAGCAGCGATGCGACGCCGGGGCGTTCGCTCTGATTGTCATAGGTGTAGGTCAGCTGTGTGCCATCGCCCGACAGCTCCAACGCGTAGTGCGAAAATGCATCGGGAATGGCGGGGAGCGGGTTGCGCAATTCCACGATCAGGCGCTTGCGGCCGAGCTTGCGCATCAGTTCGGCCTTGCCCTCGACCAGGATGATCTCGCCGCGGTTGATGACGCCGACACGGTCGGCCATCGCCTCGGCCTCTTCGATATAGTGCGTGGTGAGGATGATGGTGACGCCGTCGTCGCGCAGCCGTCGCACCATCGCCCACATGTCCTGCCGCAGTTCGACGTCGACGCCGGCCGTGGGTTCGTCGAGGAACAAGATGCGCGGCTCATGCGAGAGCGCCTTTGCAATCATCAGCCGCCGCTTCATGCCGCCCGACAGCGTGATCGCCTTGGCGTCCTTCTTGTCCCACAACGACAGGTCGCGCAGCACCTTTTCGACGAAGCCCGGATTGGGCGCCTTGCCAAACAGGCCGCGGCTGTAGGTTACGGTTGCCCAGACGCTCTCGAACGCGTCGATGGTCAGCTCCTGCGGCACCAGCCCGATCAGGCTGCGCGCGGCGCGGTAGTCTCGGTTGATGTCGTGGCCGTCGACGGTCACCGTTCCCGACGAACGGTTGACGATGCCGCAGACGATCGAGATGAGCGTCGTCTTGCCGGCGCCGTTCGGCCCCAGCAGCGCGAAAATCTCGCCGCGTTCGATGTCGAGGTTGATTTCCTTCAGCGCCTTGAAGCCGGTGGCGTAGGTCTTGGTGACCCCGGAAATCGAAATGATGGAAGGCAAATTAGTGGAAGACATGAGGCCGAAAACGACTGTTTGAAAGAGGCGGGGATTATTATTGCGCTGAATGTCGGTGCGCACGGCGGGAAGTCAATGCCGCTGCTGACAATTGTGGACAAACGTTCCCCTTTTGCCGTTTCGTCATGGGGTATCGGGGCACTGACGGATTGATCCCATCTGCTGCGACAACGCGCCCCGCGTGACGCCAAGCCGCTTTGACCGGACCGCATCCGCCGCCTATTCTGCGCCAACAAACAGCAGCCGGAGCCCGCATGGACCCGCTCATCCTGTCGCGAATGCAGTTCGGGGCGAATATCTCGTTCCACATCCTGTTTCCGACCATCACGATTGCGCTTGGCTGGGTGCTGCTGTTCTTCAAGCTTCGCTACAACGCCACCAATGATTCCGCCTGGATGCGCGCCTATCTCACCTGGGTGAAAGTGTTCGCGCTGTCGTTCGCCATGGGCGTGGTCTCCGGCGTCACCATGAGCTTCCAGTTCGGCACCAACTGGCCGGGCTATATGGAAAAGGTCGGCAACATCGCCGGGCCGCTGCTTGCCTACGAGATCCTCACCGCCTTCTTCCTCGAAGCGGCCTTCCTCGGCATCATGCTGTTCGGGTTCCGCCGCGTCTCCAACCGCGTCCACACGCTGGCGACGGTATTGGTCGCCGGCGGCACCACGCTGTCGGCCTTCTGGATCATTGCGCTGAACTCCTGGATGCAGACGCCGGCCGGCTTCGAGATGATCGATGGCAAGGCGCATCCCGTCGACTGGTGGGCGATCGTCTTCAACCCGTCCATGCCCTACCGTCTGACGCATATGCTGCTTGCCTCCGGCCTGACGGTGTCGTTCCTGATCGCCGGCCTGTCGGCGCTGCGCTATCTCACCGGCGACCGGTCGGAATCGATGTGGAAGGCGCTGCGCACCGGCGTCTTCACCGCCGCCATCCTGATCCCGATCCAGATCTTCGCCGGCGACCAGCACGGGCTGAACACGCTGGAGCACCAGCCGCAGAAGATCGCGGCCATGGAGGCGAACTGGAACACCGGCCCCAACGTGCCGCTGGTGCTGTTTGCGCTGCCCGACGAGGCGGCGAAGGAAAACAAATTCGAGATCGCCATTCCCGACGGCGCCAGCCTGGTGCTGCGTCACTCCACCAGCGGCATCGTGCCGGGGCTCAACGACTATCCCGGCCTGCATCCGCCGGTCTTCCCGGTGTTCTGGGGCTTCCGCATCATGGTCGGCACCGGCATTTTGATGCTCATCGTCTCGTGGTCGGCGACCTTCTTCCTCAAGCGCCGCCACAGCCTGCCGAGGCCGCTGGCCATGCTGATGGTGCCGATGGCGCTGTCGGGCTGGCTGGCGACGCTGGCCGGCTGGTACACCACCGAAATCGGCCGCCAGCCCTGGCTGGTCACCGGCGTGCTGAAAACCGCCGACGCTATCGGCCCGGTCGCCGGCAGCCATGTCGCGCTGACGCTCGCCATCTATCTCATCCTCTATGTGCTGCTGCTGATCGCCTATCTTGGCGTGCTGGTGCACCTGGCGCTGAAGGCCGCCAAGGACGGCGATACCTCGCCGCTGCCGGGCGTCATGAAGACGGCGATGTCGCAACCGGCCGCAGCGGAGTGAGGAATGGTCCGCGTAGCGGACGAAAAGCCAACGATTTGGCTTTCCGAATGACGAACGCCCGGAGCCATAGCGAAGGGCAGAACCGTTGATGAGAGGGATGACAGACCGATGAGCTTCGACTGGCCAACCGCGCTGCCCCTGATCTTCGCCGGCCTGATGGGCCTCGCCATCCTGATCTACGTCATTCTCGACGGTTTCGATCTCGGCATCGGCATCCTGTTCTCGGTCGCCGAAGATGCCGAGCAGGACACCATGATCGCGGCAATAGGCCCGTTCTGGGATGCCAACGAGACCTGGCTGGTGCTGGCCGTCGGCCTGCTCCTGGTCGCCTTCCCGCTGGCGCATGGCGTCATCCTCACCGCGCTCTACATTCCGGTCTTCGTGCTTTTGGTCGGCCTCATCCTGCGCGGCGTCGCCTTCGATTTCCGCGCCAAGGTGCCCGCCGGCAAGAAGCATCGCTGGAACCGCATTTTCTTCCTCGGTTCCGTCATCGCCTCGCTGGCGCAAGGCTATATGCTCGGCGGCTATGTGCTTGGCCTCGATGTCGGCTTTGGCGGCATCGCTTTCGGGGCGCTGGTGGCGCTCTGCCTGTCGGCGGCCTATGCAGCGATGGGCGCTGCCTGGGTCATCTACAAGACCGAGGGCGAATTGCAGAGGAAGGCGGTGGCCTGGCTGCGGACAGCCCTGGTGCTGACCGCGCTCGGCATGGCGGCGGTGTCGCTGGCGACCCCATTCGCCAGCCCGCGCATCTTCGCCAAATGGTTCGTCTGGCCCGAAATGCTCTTTCTGTCGCCGCTGCCGATCCTGTCGGCGCTGCTGTTCCTGTGGCTGTGGCGGCAGACCTTCCACCTGCCCAAGCCCGACGACCGCCATGCGCTGCGGCCGTTCCTGACGCTCGCCGCCATCTTCGCGCTCGGCTTTGCCGGGCTTGCCTGGTCGTTCTACCCCTTCGTGGTGCCCGAGAGGCTGACCATCTGGCAGGCGGCGTCGGCGACGGAAAGCCTGGCCATCATCCTCGCCGGCACGGTGGTCGTGCTGCCGGTGATCATCTTCTATTCGTTCTATGCGTATCGGGTGTTTGGGGGCAAGGCGACGGATCTGACGTATGATTGAAGGGGAGCTGATCTCCCCCCTTGAGGGGGAGATGGCCGGCAGGCCAGAGGGGGTCGCCGCGCGTGGAGCGCTAACCTTCTTCTGCCGCAGGAGGTCGCGTCCGGTCGGACCGACCCCCTCTGTCGCCTCCGGCGACATCTCCCCCTCGAGGGGGGAGATTAGGTGCTCAGCTCTTCCCCGCCAGCACGAGCACCGGCTTCTCGCTATACAACCCCGGGAACAGCGCCTTCAAATTCGCCACCTTGGGCAGGTCGTTGTAGACGATGTAGGGGTAGGTCGGGTTCAGCGTCAGAAAGTCCTGGTGATATTCCTCGGCCGGATAGAAGGTTTTGCCCGTCTCCAGCGTGGTGACGATGGGTTTTGAAAACACCTTGGCCTGGTCGAGCTGGGCGATGTAGCTCTGGGCGATCTTCTGCTGCTCGCCATTCTCGGCAAAGATGGTCGAGCGGTACTGGGTGCCCGAGTCCGGGCCCTGGAAGTTCAACTGCGTCGGGTTGTGGGCGACCGAGAAATAGACCTGCAGCAGCTGGCCGTAGGTCACCTTGGACGGATCGTAGGTGATCTCGACCGATTCGGCGTGGCCGGTGCGGCCGCTGCCCACCGTTTCGTAGACGGCGTCATCCTTGGCGCCGCCGGTGTAGCCGGAGACGGCCTTGGTCACGCCCTTGACGTGCTGGAACACGCCCTGCACGCCCCAGAAGCAGCCGCCGGCGAAGATAGCCTTCTCGCTGCCGCTGGCGGCCTTCTCGTCCACTGCCGGCGGCGGGATCACCACCGCGTCCTCGGCCGAGCGCGCCGGGCTCTGCCAGAAGGCGGCCGCGGCGGCGGCGACGATGAGCGCGGCAAGCGCGCTCTTGAAGATCGGCGTTCTCGTCCTTGCAATGCCGGTCATGTCTGATCTCCTTGATGGTGGCGAAGACTATACGACAGAACGTCCCGCCTGGTTTCTCAAATTGCCGTGCGCCGGCCCGGCCACTGTGCGGCCGGGCCATGGGATCAAGCCTTATTGCGCGGGCGCCATGGCGTCCGCCGGCTTCATCGCATCCGTTGCGGGCTTCATGGCATCGGCCGGCTTCATGGCGTCGGTGGCGGGTTTCATCGCATTCGTCGCCATCGGATCGGCTGGCTTCATGGCATCGGTCGCCGGCGCCATGGCATCGGTCGCGGGCTTCATCGCATCGGTTGCCATCGCCGGCTTCATGGCGTTGGTCGCGTCTTCGGCGCGGGCGCCAGCGGCGAAGGCGGTCATCGAAAGCGCAAAGGCGAGTGCGGTCAGGATCTTGGTCATGATGGTATTTCCTCCTTGAAGAGGGCGCGCGGATGCGGGCCCGGTTATGCCGCGCTAGCGGCGTTGCGTAGAAAAAGAATCAGTCGGCGGCTGCAGCCAGGATCGGCCCACCACCCGGCGACTGCACCAGCACCGCGGTGCTCAGCCCGCCGCTTGCCGCCGGCAGCGGCAGTGTGGTGGCGCCGCCGCTCCAGCTGCCGAGTTTCTCCAGCGAGTGCACGACATTGGCATGCGGCAGCGTGCGCCCGGTATTCTCGCCGCGCGCCACCGGCACTTCGATGACGCCCTTGTTGTAGCGGACCAGCCAGACATCGGCGCGGCCGGCCGGCGCGGAACCGGCGCCGATGCTGATCTTGCCGCCGTCGAGCGACAGCATCGGCCCCTTCGTGTGACCGCTCGCGGAAATCAGTTGCTCGATCTCGCCTGATGCCGCGCCCACCGCATCGGCACCGCCATTGACCACCACCTGCGGCGTGAACGGGCCGGAGCGGCCGAGCGACGGCTCATAGCGCACCTGGCGCTGGGTGAATTCCTCGCGGCCGAAAATGTCCTTCCAGCCGAGATAGTCCCAGTAGGTAACGTTGAACGACAGCGCCAGAACGCCCGGCTGGTCCTTGACCTTGATCAGATTGGCATTGGCCGGCGGACAGGACGAACAGCCCTGGCTCGTGAACAATTCGACCACGGTGAGCGGCTGGGCAAAGGCGGTGCCGCCAAGCATCATCAGCGCCGCGCCTGCGGCAGCCAGCATCGCGCTGCGTTTTGGGTTAAGTCCAGTCATCGGGGGTCTCCGTTGCGGCGGGTTCATCCCACACTTCGCCGCTGCCCGAGGCTTCGTTACATGGTTCACCGCTTCGTGATTGGGGGCCGACGCGTCGTTGCCTTCTCCCCTTGTGGGAGAAGGTGGATCGGCGCGAAGCGCCGAGACGGATGAGGGGTGTTCCAGCGGAGTGAGACGTTGGTTAATCTAACGTCATGCCACATCAGCCCGTCGCTCCTGCCAAACGAAACTTTGCCCGTTCGCTCCGACGTGAAATGACGGAGGCGGAAGACAAACTGTGGCACGAACTACGTGACCGCAGGCTCGATCGGATCAAATTTCGGCGCCAAGTTCCTGTTGGAAAATACGTCGCCGATTTCGCTTGTCTTGAATCACTCCTCATCATCGAGATCGATGGGAGTCAGCATGCGGACTCAGAGTCAGACCAGGCCCGTAGAACGGAACTGGAGGCGAGAGGCTTTCGTGTGTTGCGCTTTTGGAACGACGATGTCCTGAAAGACATGGACAGCGTCTGCACCACGATAATCGCTTATGTAAGGGATGTCAGTTTGCAGCCATGGCGGTGAAAGAACGCCGGCGTCAAGCTGGAACACCCCTCATCCGTCTCGGCGCTGCGCGCCGATCCACCTTCTCCCACAAGGGGAGAAGGCAAGGGCACCGCCACCCCGCTTGCCCCTGCAACCCGCCCCTGCTAAAGCGCGCGCCATGAGCACGCCTCTCGACCACATCCGCAATTTCTCAATCGTCGCCCATATCGACCATGGCAAATCCACGCTTGCCGACCGGCTGATCCAGTCCACCGGCGGGCTGGAGCTGCGCGACATGAAGGAGCAGGTGCTGGACTCGATGGACATCGAGCGCGAGCGCGGCATCACCATCAAGGCGCAGACGGTGCGGCTGAAATACCGCGCCAACAATGGCGAGGACTATATCCTCAACCTCATCGACACGCCCGGCCATGTCGACTTCGCCTATGAAGTGTCGCGGTCGCTGGCCGCCTGCGAGGGCTCGCTGCTGGTCGTCGACGCCAGCCAAGGCGTCGAGGCGCAGACGCTGGCCAATGTCTACCAGGCCATCGACAACAATCACGAGATCGTCGTGGTGCTGAACAAGGTCGACCTGCCGGCCGCCGAGCCCGAGCGCATCCGCGAGCAGGTCGAGGAGGTCATCGGCATCGACGCTTCCAACGCCGTGCTGATCTCGGCCAAGACCGGCCTCGGCATTCCGGATGTCTTGGAAGCCATCGTCCACCAATTGCCGCCGCCGCGCGAAGGCGATGCGTCAGCACCGCTCAAAGCCATGCTGGTCGACAGCTGGTACGACGCCTATCTCGGCGTCATCGTTCTGGTGCGCGTCATCGACGGCGTTTTGAAAAAGGGCGCGACCATCCGCATGATGGGCACCGGCGCAAAACATCTGGTCGAGCGCACCGGCGTGTTCACGCCGGCCCGCATCAATGTCGACGAGCTCGGCCCCGGCGAGTTCGGCTTCTTCACCGGCTCGATCAAGGAAGTGGCCGACACACGCGTCGGCGACACCATCACCGAGGACAAGCGCCAGACGGCGCATGCGCTGCCCGGCTTCAAGCCGGCGCAGCCGGTGGTGTTTTGCGGCCTGTTCCCGGTCGACGCCGCCGACTTCGAGGATCTGCGCGCCGCCGTCGGCAAATTGCGCCTCAACGACGCCAGCTTCTCCTATGAAATGGAGACCAGCGCCGCGCTCGGCTTCGGCTATCGCTGCGGCTTCCTTGGCCTGCTGCACCTCGAAATCATCCAGGAGCGGCTGGAGCGCGAGTTCAACCTCGACCTGATCGCCACCGCGCCGAGCGTCGTCTACCGGCTGCTGCTCAATGACGGCTCGGTCAAGGAACTGCACAACCCCGCCGACATGCCCGACGTGGTGAAAATCTCGGCCATCGAGGAGCCGTGGATCCGCGCCACAATTCTGACGCCGGACGACTATCTCGGCGGCATATTGAAGCTCTGCCAGGACCGGCGCGGCATCCAGGCCGACCTGTCCTATGTCGGCAAGCGCGCCATGCTGATCTACGACCTGCCGCTCAACGAAGTGGTTTTTGACTTCTATGATCGCCTAAAATCGATCTCCAAGGGCTACGCCTCCTTCGACTATCATCTGACCGACTACAAGGAAGGCGATTTGGTGAAGATGTCGATCCTGGTCAATGAAGAGCCGGTCGACGCGCTGTCCATGCTGGTCCACCGCACGGCGGCGGAAAAGCGCGGCCGCCAGATGTGCGAGAAGCTGAAGGAGCTGATCCCGAACCATTTGTTCAAGATCCCGATCCAGGCCGCGATCGGCGGCAAGGTCATCGCCCGCGAAACCATCTCGGCCCTGCGCAAGGACGTCACCGCCAAGTGCTACGGCGGCGACGTGTCCCGCAAGCGCAAGCTGCTCGACAAGCAGAAAGAGGGCAAGAAGCGGATGCGCCAGTTTGGCAAGGTGGATATCCCGCAGGAGGCGTTTATCCAGGCGCTGAAGATGGGGGACTAAGCGGTCCGGCCTTTTGGCCGGACGCAAGCCTGGGTGGGAAATGCCGGAGGCATTGCCGCAGCCAACGGACCACAAGCTGCACCAAGTTGATTGCAAAGGAAGGTTTGCGGACAATTTGACTCCTGAACGGCAGACCTTCTGTCGGACAGAGCAATGACAGTGTGGCCGACTGATGTGCATCTCATGTGGTTAGAATATCCGCCCCGTTCGCTTTCAGTTGCCTCGCCGAGGGCTGCGATCGAATTCGGCTAGTCCAAGTGAAAGGGCGTATCGGGGAGATAGCGCCCTCCATACTCGGTGACGTCGAGGAGAAGGTCGTTCATCCGAAAAAGCTAATTTACATCCTCAACCACATTGTTTATCTTGATTCACCTCAAGCGAACGCGAATCATATGGCAGAGTTGAGAGATTACAAGCGCCTACAACTGGGAATTAAAGGCGTTGTATTTCTATTCGGCTACTATGCCATTATATCAGCCGCCTCCTTCTACTATACAATTTGTTTCCTAAAATTGTTCTCTGGCGACGCCCAGTCACTCCTCCCCTTGTACGTTGCTATTTCAATGTCGGCTTTGGGATCTTCCATTTTTTATAGTAGGAAGCTGTACAAAGCGTGTATAGATGATAGTTATAGCTTCAAACCCGAGAATGGAGCCAGCTTCCAATACGTTGGCACATTCATGTTCTTTTTGCTTAGGCCAATATTTGCAATCGGATTATCTATGTGCTCTTTCTTTGTATGGAAGGTTGCATTGCTGGCTTCGTTGGAAACTCCCAGCAAGTTTTCGGACAGCCATATTTATATATCGGGCGCGTTAGGCTTTTTCGCCGGGTTTTTGGCGGGGCGGTTGATAGATCGGTTCGAAGAGACGGGTATGCAAGAAATGGATAGGCTCCGGGGCGGGCAGAAATGATATCCGATGCTGAGGTCGAACGACGTATCCAAAACCTTGAAAAACAAGCCAGCCAAGTTCTACGTTTAAAGCGAAGCACGCTTTCTAGGCGTCCTATTGTAATTGAGTTTGCTGGGGCACCAAAGTCTGGAAAATCTTCGTGTATATCGTCACTCGACATATTCTTAAGAAGAAATGACTTTGAAACACGAGTTCTCACGGAGCGTGCTAGTGTATGCCCGATAGAAAACAAGTTCGACCCTCTGTTTAACATATGGAATGGCTGCGCATCCCTTAATCAGCTGTCCGAAATTATCTCTAATCGACCACGCGAGTACGACATAGTCATTCTCGATAGAGGCTTTTTCGACACTCTTTGTTGGTTCGAGTGGCAAAAATCCGAAGGTTACTTGAGGGAAGAGGACTACGATCGATTTAACGGTTTCTTTACGTCGCCGCGCTTCCGTATGATGGTGGATTTGGTCATTTTGTTTGACGCGTCGCCTGCCACTTCGCTAGCAAGGGAATACAAGAACCTTTTGACCCGTAGAGGGGGGAGCGTCATGCGCGAATCCGTGCTTGTAGGATACCGGAACGCCGCCAAGGTCGTTGAGAAAAAAGCAGCGAAGATGTTCCGGCACGTTTTTAATTTCAATACCGACGAATTGGATCAGAATGAGGTTAGCTTCAAAGTAACTAAACTCTGCCTTGAAAAGTTGGAGAGCGTTGCCAAGGAGAAGATCGGGTTTCTACCAAAGAAGGAAATTGAAAAGTTTGATATCGGCGACGTATTTGGTTTTTCGAAGATCGAAAAGCTGGTAGAGTCGCACCTTCAGTTTGATGATCGCGACAAAGTCGAGAAGAATAAGCAGACGGTTCAGCTGATTCCAATAGCATTTATTAAAGACACGGATGACTTGAAGTTTATTGTTGCCAGAAAGCGTAAGGATAACTCACCAGCAGGCTCTCCTGAAGACGGAAAGATACTTCTCTACTTTGGTGGACATGTTAGAGAAGAGGATAAGACGCTTTTCGATAGCCCGAGTAGCATAGAGATACTAAAGCAATGCTTATACCGGGAGGTTAAGGAGGAGCTTGGTATTGACATAAATGGAAGCGACGAGGAGCCGATCTGCGTCTGGATACGAGATGGCAAGAAGTCGGAACAGCACATAGCCGTTGCTTTTTTTGTTGAGCGCGATTTGGACTACACGAAGGTACAGATAGACGATCGCGAGTTCGTTCGTCTTACGAAAAAGGAAAAATACGGCACGGGCTCGAAGATAGACGCAACGGGCATCGCCGAAAATATCGGGAAAATAGATCAATGGTCCAGGCACATTCTCAAAGAGCGATTTTCCCAGCAGCTTGAGTACAGCTCAGCCCAAAAGACATTGTGGGACGCGCGGTCGTGATGCTCGAAACGAACGCCACCATCCGCTTCGAGCCGGCCGCTACCCCTCTGAACAACTGGACCCTTAAGAAGGCTTCCACTCTAGAGTATCCTCCCATCTTGGGAGACACCACATGCGCACCACCTCAGACACCACCGCCGCAATCGGCCTTGCCATCGGAGGCGCCTTTGGCTTGGCCGGCACCTTCGTCGCCAGCGCTCCGCTCCGCGAAACCCTCTGGGCGATCGACGGCGTGGCGCTTGTGGTGGCAACCGCGCTGCTCACCATGAAGTACCAGCGGCTGGGCAATGACTGCATAGCTGCCGGGTTCCTCACCTTCCTCGTCGGCGAGAGCTTGATCATATCAGGCAATGCGGCGGGGCTGGAGGCCAGCGTTCCCTCCTATGTCGGCGGCATCTCGCTGTGGGCGGCGGCGCTCGTTCTGATCGGTGCGGCGAACACGTTTGCTCTGTGGATGCGACTCACCGGGCTCATCGCCGCCATCCTGTTTGTCGTGACCGTGGCCATGGTGCTGTGGGGCGCGCCCTTGCTGCCGACCTCGGCGCCGCTGCCCGCCGCCGGCTATCCGTTTTTGGTGCTGACCTTTGCCGGCTGGATATGGACGTTGCTGAAGTCGCCGAGGTGATTGACGCGATCCGACGGCTGGCGCCGCATGTGAAGTGGGGCAGTAGGGGGCGTAGGGTATCACGAGGCCGCCCCCTCATCCGGCCGCTTCGCGGCCACCTTCTCCCCGCTGGGGAGAAGAGGCGAGCACCAGCGCCGAGCGAGCTCCTCTCCCCTCGGGGAGAGGTCGGATTGCCCCGAATTGCCTTTCGCAATTCGGCTGGCAATCCGGGTGAGGGGGACTTGCCTAGCCGTGGCTCTAGGCCCGGCCCTCGCGGCGTGCGACCCTCGCATCTCCGATTCGGGACCGCCCATCATGCTCCGCCTCACCCTTGCCGCCCTGCTCCTCGCCACCCCCGCCCACGCCGCCGACATGGCGTTCTTCGTCAAGAACCTGCGCAAGCAGGCAGTCGCGGTGGAGCTGTTCAGCCGTGATCGCAAGATGTCGTGGCCGGGCGGCGACCAGGTGTTTCTGATCGAACCCAGCTCGCAGAAGTCGGTGCCGATCTCGTGCAATCCGGGCGAGAACATCTGCTACGGCGCCTGGGTGAATGGCAATGATGCGATTTCGGCCGGCGTCGGGCCGGATAATGACCAGCCTTGCGATACGTGCTGCTTCATCTGCGTGGAGAAGACGACCGAGACGATCGATCTGGTTGAGTGAGGGGCGGGGCGCCGAAGCTGCTGATCTCCCCCCTCGTGGGGGAGATGTCCGGCAGGACAGAGGGGGGCGCGAAGGATCGCCAGCGTACGGATCAGCAAGCCTAAAATTGAAATGGCGCGGCTGCAGGAATGAGAGGTCGGCGGGACAGCGTCCCCCTCTGCCTTGCCAGGCATCTCCCCCACGAGGGGGGAGATCAGCAGCTCCACCAACCTCTCCCAATCCCCCCAAAATCAGTCACGCCCCGCCCTTCAATCTCCGCCGCCATCATGCGATGCTGATTCCCTCGGCCGGGGGGCCGATTTGCCTCGGGGGAAACACCATGTTTTTCACTTGTCTGCGCCGCATCGTCGTTGCGCTTTCGCTTGCCGCGCTGTTTGCGCCGTCGGCCTACGCCGCCGACATCACCTTCGCCGTCAAGAACAGCCATCCCAACGCCATGCGCCTCGAGCTCTACAGCCAGGACCGCGACTATGTCTGGCCGGGCAATGACAAGGATTTCTATCTCGACGATGGCGAGACCAAGCAGATCCCGGTGTCGTGCGACGAGGGCGAGTCCATCTGCTACGGCGCCTGGGTCGACGGCGACGAGGGAACCTATTGGGGCGTCGGCCCCAACAACAAGGAAAGATGCGAGGATTGCTGCTACACCTGCAATGGCGGCGAGACGGAGGAAATTGAACTGACGCCGTAGGAAGTACAGCCAATCTCCCCCCAAGTGGGGGAGATGTCCGGCAGGACAGAGGGGGGCGCCGTAGAGCGCAAGCCTCGGCAACCGCCGAGCATCGTAATGCCGCACACGCCTCTACCGCCTCGACATCGCGCAAACGCCAGATCGATGCGCAAAGTCCTGACGCCAGCCGAACTCAAGCTCTGGAACGAACTTCGTGCCACCGGCTGATGGGGCTTGGCTTCCGGCGACAAATTTCCGATTGCCGCCTACATCGTCGATTTCGCTTGCCCGGAGAAGAAGCTGGTCATCGAAGTCGATGGCTCCCAGCATGCGGACGCCGGCGCGGCTGCCGGTGAAGAAACGCGGACATCGCACCTCGAACAAGATGGCTGGAACCGTCCTGCGGTTCTGGAATGACGACGTCATCCGCGACATCGACAATGTCTGTCAGCATATTGTGATTGCGGCTGGGCTTGGAGGCGCATCCTGAACGGTGCTGGGCTTTAGGGCAGGGAAAGGTCGGCGGGACAGCGCCCCCCTCTGGCCTGCCGGCCATCTCCCCACGAGGGGGGAGATCGGGTTCCGCCTTGGCTTTCGCCAATTATCCCAGCAATGCCCTCTGCCGCTTCGGCCCGCCCGCCTTGCGCCAGGAGTTGAACCGGTGCGTCGCGGCGGCAAACGAGATCTTCATCTGCTGGGCGACCGAGTAGCGCGACCTGCCTTCGTCGAACAGGCGGTAGCAGCATTCGACGCCCTCCTCGGTCAGCTTGCCGTCGGGCGCCTTGTTGTGCGGATTGGCGGGGTCGAATTTTTCGACTTGCTGTTCGACCAGGCCTTTCAGCCGCTGCAAATCGGCCTCGATGCTGGCGATCAGATCGAGGACGGGTTTCGGATCGAAGTGGTCATGCGGCTTTGCCGTCATCTCTTGGATACCTTTCGCTTTGCGTGTCGCGACAATATAGGTGAACATTTGCCGATAATGAAGGGCGCGTTGCAATCCGGCGCTTCAACATTTCTTGACCGGCGATTGACCGCGGAGACTGCAGCGCCTAGTTTAGAATTGTTCTAAACTGGGGTGAATTTCTCATGCTTTCCCGTGTCTTCGGTTTCGGCCGCCGTCCTTTCGAAACGCTGTCGGAACAGGAGATCCTGGCCCTGGCAATTTCATCCGAAGAGGATGACGGGCGCATCTACCGCGCCTATGCCGACGGGCTGGCGGACAGTTTTCCGCAATCGGCGAAAGTGTTCGAGGCGATGGCGGCGGAGGAGGACGGCCATCGCGATTCCCTGATCGAGCTTTACCGCAAGCGTTTCGGCGAGCGCATTCCGTTGCTGCGCCGCGAGCACGTGAAAGGCTATTACGAGCGCAAGCCCGACTGGCTGGTGCGGCCGCTCGGCATCGAGCATGTGCGGCGCCAAGCCGAAGAGATGGAGCGGCAGGCCTACCGCTTCTATGTCGAGGCGGCCAAGCGCACCGGCGATGCTTCGACGCGGAAACTGCTCGGCGACCTGGCCGCGGCCGAGCAAAGCCATGAAAATTCGGCGCATCGGCTGGAACAGAAACTTGTGCCGGGCGAGGTGAAGGACGAGGAAGCCAGCGCCGAGCAGCGCCAATTCATCCTGACCTATGTGCAGCCGGGACTGGCCGGGCTGATGGATGGCTCGGTGTCGACACTGGCGCCGATCTTTGCCGCGGCGTTTGCCACGCACGACACCTGGCAGACGCTGCTCGTTGGCCTCGCCGCCTCGATCGGCGCCGGCATCTCGATGGGCTTTACCGAAGTCGCTTCGGACGACGGCAAATTGTCAGGGCGTGGCTCGCCGATCAAGCGCGGACTGACCGTCGGCATCATGACGACGCTGGGTGGGCTGGGCCACGCGCTGCCTTACATCATCCCGCATTTCTGGACGGCGACGGCGGTGGCGGCCGTGGTGGTGTTCTTCGAACTGTGGGCAATCGCCTTCGTCCAGAACCGCTACATGCAGACCCCGTTCCTGCGCGCGGCGTTTCAGGTGGTGCTGGGCGGGGCGCTGGTGTTTGCGGCCGGGGTGCTGATCGGGAATGCATGAGCGCCAAGCGCCCCCTCACCCAGCCTCCGCTTCGCTCGGCTGACCTCTCCCCGAGGGGAGAGGAGGTTTTCGACGCCTGCGCCAGTCTCTTCTCCCCAGCGGCGAGAGGTGGCCGCGAAGCGGCCGGATGAGGGGGCCTGGCGCGACGCCGATACCTAGTCACCCATTCACCGCCCGGCTGTCGGCCGGCGCTTCATCCCGCTCCGTCAGCCCATAGTCCCGCAGCACATGCGCAATCCGCAACCGGTAGCCGGCAAAGATTCCGCCGCGACCGGCTTTCTGCGCCTGCCGGTGCTCTTCCGTGTTGCGCCAGGCTTTCACCGCTTCCTCGTCGCGCCAGAAGGACAGCGACAGGACGCGGTTCCGGTCGACCAAGCTCTGGAAGCGCTCGATCGAGATGAAACCGTCTATGCCGTCGAGCAGCGGCCGCAACTCGGCGGCGATACCGAGATAGGCATCGCGCTTTCCCTCAGCCGGTTGCACCTCGAAGATGACAGCGATCATATCTCCTCCTTGACCGCGGTCCGGAACAGCTGCCGCGGTCCATGCGGCCCCGACACCAGCTTCAGGAAGATGCGGTCCTCCTTCAAGATGAACTTTTCGCGGCGGGCGAATTCGTAATTGGCCTTGCCCGCCGGATCTGCGGCGAGACGGGCGCGATATGCTTCGTAGGCGGCGAGGCTGTCGATGTTGTAGGCGGCGTAGGCGGTGGTGGCCGAGCCCTCATGCGGGGCGTAGTAGCCGATCAGATCGGCGCCGCAGCGCGGGATGGCCTGGCCCCAGGCCTTGGCATATTGCTCGAAGGCCGGCTTGCCGAACGGGTCGATCTCATAGCGGATGAAGCAAGTGATGGTCATCGTGATCTCCTTGGGTTTCGCGTGGATAGTTCGAGCGGCGTCGAAACGTTGTGCCGCAGGGTCTGCTAAGCAAAAGCGCTGGCGGTCAGGCCTGCCAGAAGGATTTTGCGCATTCGCGGCGCACATCCTCACGGGTCAGGCCGAGATCGCGCAGCAGATGGTCGTCGACCTCCTCGAGGTCTAGCCGCTGCAGATGGCGGTCGTACCAGCGGGCGAGAAGCCGCCGTTGCAGCCAGGTGACGAACGGGAACGGCCGGCGGCTGGCGAGTGGGGCGGAAGCGGTTGGCATCGACGTTCTCCTTGATCCCGCCCGACAATAATGCTTATCTGACGAGAATGCTTCGATGAAGACCTAACTATGCGTGAAGGACCCGACATTGCCCGCATTGCCAGCCTGGTCGGCGATCCGGCGCGGGCAAACATGCTGAATGCGCTGATGGGCGGCACGGCTTTGACGGCGAGCGAACTGGCGCTGGAGGCCGGCGTCTCGCTGCCGACGGCGTCCTCGCATCTGTCGAAACTGATGGAGGGCGGGCTTTTAACTTTGGCCAGCCAGGGCCGGCATCGCTATTACGGCCTCGCCGGGCCGCAGGTTGCCGGCATGATCGAGGCGATCACCGGGGTGGCCGAAGCGGTCGGCCCCAAGCGGGTGCGGCCCGGCCCGCGCGACGGCGCCATGCGCGTCGCCCGTGTCTGCTACGACCACCTCGCCGGCGAACATGCGGTGGCGATGCTCGACCGCCTCGTCGCGCGCGGCATCCTGTTGCGCGACGACAATGAGATGAGGCTGGGGCCAGCAGCAGCCTCGCATTTTTCGGCCATCGGCATCGACGTCGGCGCCAAGCCGCGCCGGCCGGTCTGCCGCGCCTGCCTCGACTGGAGCGTGCGCCGCTCGCACCTTGCGGGAACGCTGGGCGCGGCTATTCTGGACAAGATCCTGGCGGAGAAATGGGCAAGGCGGGAGAAGGACAGCCGCGCGGTGGTGTTTTCACCGCCGGGGAAGCAGGCGTTCGAGCGGGTGTTTTTGGCGTAGAGGTTCGGCAGCGCTAATTGGGCGACGCTGGCGGGAACAGCACCCCCCCTCTGGCCTGCCGGCCATCTCCCCCTCAAGGGGGGAGATTACGCGCTCAACAGCTTTCGCCAATCTCGAACATCGTAAAGGTGAGCTGCGCCTCGAAGCTGCCAATCTCCCCCCTTGAGGACAGAGGGGGGTGTGACGGAACGCTTGCGTAGCAGGTGAGGCGCGCGACGCTCACCCCCGCTTCAGCACCTTCGCCTGCTCGAAGAAATCCGCCCACGGATCGGCCTTCTCCAATTCCTTCAGCGTCGTCTTGTCGCCGATCGGGAAGGAATTCGGCGCTAGCCCCTTCTCAACCTCCGCCCACGTCACCGGTACCGAGACCGTCGCGCCCTTCTTGGCGCGGGAAGAGTAGGGCGCGACGGTGGTCGAGCCCCTGCCGTTGCGCAGATAGTCGACGAAGATTTTTCCGGTGCGCGCCTTTTTCGACAGCGTCGCCGTGTAGCGGTCGGGCGCGGCCTGCTCCAGCGCCTTGGCGAAATCATGCGAGAAGGTTTTGACCGCCTCCCAATCCGCCGACGGCTTCAGCGGCACCAGCACGTGATAGCCCTTGCCGCCTGACGGCTTGACGAAATTCGGCAGCGACAGATCGTCGAGCTTGCCTCTGATGTCGAGCGCGGCCTCGCGCACCGCCTTGACGTCGACGCCTTCGTCGGGATCGAGATCGAAGATGATCTGATCCGGCTTTTCCAGCTCATCGATCTTGCAGCCCCAGATGTGGACCTCGACCACGCCGTACTGGACCAGAGCGGCAAGGCCGTCGAAATCGCGGATGAACAGGATTTCCTCGCCATCGGTCGGGTCCTTCATGCGGGCAATCTTGTCGCTCATGCCGGCCGAAGCATGTTTCTGGAAGAAGCGCGGACCGCCGATGCCATCCGGCGCCCTGACCAGGCTGAGCGGCCGGTTGACGATGAACTGCTCCATGCGCGGCCAGACCAGCGCGTAGTGTTCGAGCAAGTCCTGCTTGGATATTTTTTCCTCGGGCCACAGCAGCTTGTCAGGATGGGATAGTTTTACGCTGGTCGTGATCGTCGCGGGCGCCTTAGCCCCGGCGGCCTTGCCGGCGCCGCCTGCCGCCGGCTTTGCCTTGTTTGCCGCCTTCGATGGCTTTTCCTGCACGACTTCCTCCGCCGGCTTGTCCTCGCGCAGTCCCTGGAACGACGCGTGGCGTATTATACGGTCCGAGGTCCAGCTGCGGAACTCCACTTCGCCGACAAGTTCGGGCCTGACCCAGACCAAACCCTTG
The DNA here is from genome assembly GCF_057786095.1 of Mesorhizobium sp. P160219. Classification (NCBI taxonomy): domain Bacteria; kingdom Pseudomonadati; phylum Pseudomonadota; class Alphaproteobacteria; order Hyphomicrobiales; family Phyllobacteriaceae; genus Mesorhizobium; species Mesorhizobium sp. P160219. The sequence continues at coordinate 845,865 of NZ_JBYNWG010000001.1, read as the reverse complement.
CCCTTTGGCACCGCGGCGGCAAACGGCGAGGCGTCTGCCTTCAGCGCATCGAGTTTTTTCTTCAAATCGGTGGCGCTCCTGGCTGTGAAGCCCGTGCCGACGCGGCCGGCATAGTGGAGCTTGCCGCCCTCGTGGTAGCCGACCAGCAGCGAACGCAGGCCGCGGCCGGTCTTGTCCGAGGGCAGATACCCGCCGATGACGAATTCCTGGCGGGCCGTGCATTTCGACTTCACCCAGCTTGGGCCACGGCCGCTGCGGTAGGGCGCATCGGCGCGCTTGGAGACGATGCCTTCAAGGCCCATGCGGCAGGCGTGCTGCAGCATGATCTTGCCGGGCTCGGCGAAATGGTCGCTGAAGCGGACGGCGGCATTTTCGGCCGTCTCGCCGAGCATCTCCTGCAGCGCCTGCTTGCGCTCGACCAGCGGCTCGCGGCGCAAATCCTTGCCGTCAAGCCGCATCAGGTCGAACACAAAGTAGGTGAAGCGGTCGGTTCGATTGGCGGAGAGATCCTGCTGAAGCAGCGAAAAAGACGAAACGCCGCTGTCGGCGAGCACGACGATCTCGCCGTCGATGATGGCGTCGCTGCATTTCAGCTGGGCCAGTTCCGCGACGATCTCAGGGCCGAATTTCTCCGTCCAGTCGAGGCCGGTGCGGGTCAGCAGCCGCACTTCCGTGCCGGCGATCTGCGCCTGCATGCGGTACCCGTCGAACTTCACCTCATGCAGCCAGTCCTCGCCGGGCGGCGCCTCGCGCTCCAGCGTCGCCAGTTGCGGCTCGACGAAGTCGAGGCGCTTGCCGGCTTTCGCCTTGCTGGATGCCGCGGGCTTGTTGGAGTGCCAGACCTTCGGCTTCTTGCCGTCGGCGGTCTTGCCTTCCGCGACCTCTTCGATGGTCAGGCCGGACTTCACCGATTTCGGTGCGTCCTTCAGGATATCCTCGCCGGGGCGGGCGGCGGCATCGTCGGATTTGATCAGCAGCCAGTTGTCGCGCTTTTCGCCCGGGCGGGGTCTTAACCTGACCAGATGCCACCGCCCATTCAGCTTCTGGCCGTTGAGTTCGAAGTCGATATGGCCCTTCTTCATCGCCTTGGCCGGGTCGATCTCTGGCGTCCATGTGCCTTCGTCCCAGACGATGACGGTGCCGCCGCCATACTCGCCCTTGGGAATGGTGCCCTCGAAGCCGGCATAGTCGATCGGGTGGTCCTCGACATGCACGGCCAGCCGCTTTTCGTGCGGGTCGAGGCTCGGGCCCCGCGTCACCGCCCAGCTCCACAACACGCCCTCATGCTCGAGGCGGAAATCATAGTGCAGCCTGGTCGCGTCGTGCTTCTGGACGACGAAGATGCCGCCGGGCTGCTTGCCGCGCGCCACCTTGCCCGCCGGCTCGGCCGTCTTCTTGAAATCGCGTTTGGACTGATATTGTTCGAGGCTGGCCACGGCGCCGACCCTCAAGCCGACTTGCGCTTGGGCGCAGAAGCTTTCGCCTTGCCGCTTTTTGCCGCCGGCTTGGCCTTCTTCGCCGGGCCTTCCGCCTGGCCGCCATCGGACAGGCTCTTCTTCAGCGCGTCGAACAGATTGACGACATTGGACGGCTTGGGCGCGGCCTGCGCTTTCGGCGCCTTCTTGCCGGCCTTCTTGGCGCGGATCAGTTCGAGCAGCGCGTCCTCATACTTGTCCTCGAATGTCGACGGATCGAACTTCCCCTTCTTCTTGTCGATGATGCGTTCGGCCATATCGGTCATCTCCTGGTCGGTCCTCACCGCCTTGATGTCGCCGAAGATGCTCTCCGGCTCCCGCACCGTGTTGCCGTAGCGCAAGGTGGTCAGCACCATGCCTTTGCCGCGCGGCTCGATGACCACGGGCCGCTCGCGGCTATAGAGCACGACGCGCGCCAGCCCGGCCATCTTCTTGTCCGCCATGGCATCGCGAATGACGGCAAAGGCCTCCTCCGACACCTTGTCGGCGGGCGTGACATAATAGGGCGTGTCGAGATAGATCTGCTCTATCGAGGCTTTGTCGACGAAGCCATCCAGCGCCATCGTGTGCGAGGACTCGATCTGCACCGCTTCGATCTCTTCGTCCTCGATATGGACGAACTCACCGGGGCTCACCTCATAGCCCCTGATCTCGTCGCCATCGCCCAGCGGCTTGCCGGTTTCAGAATCGACATAGATGCGCTTGACCGTGTTGCCGGTCTTGCGGTTGAGCACCCGGAACGAAACTTTTTCGGCGTGGGTGACGACGTTGGTCAGTTCGACAGCGCAGGTGACCAGCGACAGTTTCAGATAGCCCTTCCAGGCGGGGCGAGGTGCCATGGCGAACTCCTGCGCGATGCGGTTCAAGCGAGAACGGGCAAGGCCCGTTCCGGTTCCGGGCGCGCAACCAGGGGCATTTCGGCAGCGAGCATGGAAATTTCGAGAGGCTCGCCAATCTGAAACAGAACCGCGCCCAAGCGACATTCAGACGAAACATATGTGATGCAAAAGTCACAATGCCGGAAATGGCGACGAACCACACCGAAAGACCCCCAAACAGCCGCATTCCGGCCACGAAGCATGGGGTTTTCGACCAAAGATTAACATCGTGTTCACCGACTATTCACGCCTCGACGCTATGATCCCCGCAATCGGACGGGACATCCGAAAATCGGGACAGGGACTTGAGTAAAATGAAATTCTGGGGCCACATTGCCGGCTATGCCGCCGCCATCCGCGAGTTCATCGCGCCGACCTATCGGCCGGAGCGCTACTACATGCGCGGCCCGGGTCCGGCCTGCGCCCGTCGCGGCAGCTCGCTCGGCGCGCATTGATCATGACATTCGAAACGCGTCACGACAGCCGGATCTGCAGACCGGAGGCCGATCCCCGCGCAACCACCTATCGCGCCGAGCGCCCCGCGCTGGCCGCGAGAAGCCGTGCGACAACGCCGCGGCTTTGATCCCGCTGCCGGCGGGCTTAGTGTCCGAAGACACAAGCTGCCGGACGTCCCGTGACTTCTTCTCCTGAACCCTTCGATGCCAGCCAGCCATTGATCGTTTTCGACGGCGTCTGCGCGCTGTGCTCGGGCTTCGTACGCACGGTGGTCGGGCTCGACCGCAAAAACCGCTTCCGCTTCGCCACGGCGCAGTCGCCCTTCGGCGAGGCGCTGTTCCAGAGATACGGGCTGCGCACCGACAGCTACGAGACCAATCTGGTCCTTGTCGGCGGCGCTCCCTTCATCCGGCTGGACAGTTTCATCGCGGTGATGGCCGAACTCGGCTGGCCGTGGCGGGCGGCGAAGGCCCTGCTGCTCATCCCGCGCCCCTTGCGTGACTGGCTCTACGAACGCATCGCCAAAAACCGCTATGCCACGTTCGGCCGCAAGGACAGTTGCGAGATCCTGTCCGCCGCGATACGTGCGCGCGTGATCGGCTAATCGCATGTCACCCAAAAGTGACCTCGGTTCCGGGAACGACATACGCAAAAAGAGCGGCGCCATGAGGCTTCTGGTCGTTGGCGGCTATGGCATTTTCGGCGGCCGCATCGTGCAATTGCTGGAGAGCGAGCCCCGCCTGATCCTGCTCGTTGCCGGGCGCTCACTGGCCAAAGCCGAGGCCTGGTGCAACATCCGCACCGGCGCGGCGGCGCAACTCGTGCCGGCGCGCTTCGGTCGCAATGGCGACCTCGCGCAAGGCCGGCCTGTTCGTTCGCGCCTCAGTCCGGCAGCGCCGCGACGGCGACGATCTCGATGACGATGTCTGCCTGGGCAAGCGCTGCGACGCCGATTACCTCCGAAGGCGGCGGATTGTTGTCGCTGCAATGCTTCGGACAATGCTCGGCGAAAAACGCGTCCAGCACGTCGAGACGAAAATTAGGCGAGCTGAGGACGCCGCCGTCGGGAAATGGCCCTTTGACGAAAAAGGTCAGCCTGATGAGATGGTCGAGCCCGCTGCCAAGTTCTTCCAGATCCGATTTGATGTTGCCGAGAACTTCCCGCCACTGCGCCGCGGCATCGCCGGCGAAGCCGCCACCCTTCTTGCCGGCCGGATCGTAGTCAGCCGATGTCGCGGTGTTGCCGCAGATAGACGGTGCCTTTCGCACCGCTGACGACCGTGCCTTTGCCCCATGGCATCAACCGGCCGTTCTTGAATTTCTTGTGGGTCACGAGTTCCATTCTCTCTCCCATGCCTCGTGTGACGTGCCCGCCAACGACATAGGATAGTGCTGGGCGGAGCCACGGCCAGTCCGCTGCCGGTCATCCGCCAGCAGACGGAGGAACATCTGGTCCTTGCGAAATCTCCTGGCGGAGGCGAAAGTTTTTTTCTGAAGCCTGTCGAAATCGGCCGCCGCCGCGCGACATACGTCTGGCCCCGCTAGGACGCGGCCTTCGAAACCACGGGAGAAGACCCATGCGATACATGCTTTTGATCAACAGCGACGAAGCCGCGCAGGCGAACACGCCAATCGAGAAGGCTCAGCAGATGAGCGCAGCATATGCCGCCTATACCGAAGCGTTGAAGAAATCCGGCGCATGGCTCGCCGGCGAACGGTTGCGCCCGACCCAGGCGACCACCTCGGTGCGGATCACAGACGGCAAGACCAACGTGATCGACGGCCCCTATGCCGACACCAAGGAGCAGCTTGCCGGCTTCTACATGATCGAGGCGGCCGATATCGATACCGCCATCGACTGGGCGGCGCGCTGTCCGGCGGCGAGCGCCGGCACGGTCGAGTTGCGGCCGATCTGGGAAATGGCCGACTACATGCCCAAGAAATGACACCGTGATGGACAATCGCCCGGAGATCGCGCGGGCGGCGGCCGAAGCGGCCGCCCGGCAGAGTTACGGCAAGCTGGTCGCCTGGCTAGCGGCGCGCACCCGCGACGTGGCCGGCGCCGAGGACGCGCTGGCCGAGGCCTTCGCCGCGGCGCTGGAGCGCTGGCCACAGACCGGCGTGCCCGACAAGCCGGAAGCATGGCTGGTGGCTGTGGCGCGCCGGCGGCGCGTCGACGCGGTGCGCCGTCGGCTGACCAGCGAGGCGAGCCGCGACCATCTCAAGCTGATGGCCGAGGAGATGGAGGCGAGCATGGAAGACGAAGACCTGCCCGACGAACGTCTCAGGCTGATGTTTGCCTGTGCGCATCCGGCGATCGAAGCCAGCGTGCGGGCGCCGCTGATCCTGCAGACCATTCTGGGTTTCGACGCGGCGACGATCGCCTCGGCCTTCCTGGTTTCGCCGGCGACGATGGGCCAGCGTCTGGTGCGCGCCAAGAGCCGCATCCGCGAGATCGGCATTCCGTTCCGCGTGCCGGATCGCGCCGAACTCGGCGACCGGCTGGAAACGGTGCTGGAAGCGATCTACGCGGCTTTCGCCGAAGGCTGGACCGACCCGGCAGGGACCGAGACGAGAGCGCGCAATCTGGCGACCGAAGGCATCTGGCTCGGGCGGCTGGTGGCATCCCTGATGCCGGACGAACCGGAAGCGCTCGGCCTGCTGGCGCTGATGCTGTTTGCCGAGGCGCGGCGCCCGGCGCGGCGCGATGCGGCTGGAGATTATGTGCCGCTCGCCGACCAGGATTGTCTTCTTTGGGATCACGCGCTGATCGACGAGGCCGAGGCGCTGCTGGGCCACGCCGCCACCATTGGCGTCATCGGCCGCTACCAGCTCGAAGCGGCGGTACAATCGGTGCATGCGACGCGGCGACGGATCGGCCAAACCGATTGGGCGGCGATCCGTAACTTCTACGATGCGCTGTCGGCGATATCAGGCTCGCCGGTGATTTCGATCAACCGCGCCGTGGCGATTGCCGAGGGCGAAGGGGCGGCGGCAGGACTGGCGGCGCTCTACGTGCTGGGCGACGACAAGCGGCTCAACGACTACCAGCCCTACTGGGCCGCCCGCGCCGGCCTGCTGGCCAGGCTCGGCAATGCGGCGCAAGCGGTCGAAGCCTATGACCGGGCGATCGGCCTTGAACGCGACCCCGCCGTGCGCCGCTTCCTGCAGGCGAAACGGGCGATCCTGCGAAATTGAAGCGTCGTTCAGGCCGGCCACATCTCATGCGCGGTGTTGAGCCGTTTCATCAGCGGATGCGCGCGCAGCGCCGACCATAAGCGTTCGATGTTCGGCCAGTCGGCCCGCGCCTTGTCCATGTCGGGGTGCCAGGCCACCAGCATGACGAGGTAGATGTCGGCCAGCGACATCGCGTCGCCGACCAGCCAGCCGCGCCCCTCGAGGGCTGCATCGACAATGGCGAAGCCGCGGTCCATCTCGGCAATGGCTGCCTGCTTGACGGCTTTCTTGCCGTCGGCATCGGTGGTGTAGCGATGGGCATAGTAGAGGCGCAGGATGGCGGGGTAGAGCACCGACGACATGAACGCCATCCAGCGCAGGAAACCGGCGCGATCCGGGGATCCGGCGGCCGGTGCCAGACCCGCCTCCGGATGGCGCTCGGCAAGCAGGATGCAGATCGCCGCCGATTCGGTTATCGATTGACCGTTGGGCAAGGTCAGCACCGGAACCTGATTCAACGGGCTGATGTCGAGGAAAGCCGGGTCCGGCGGATCCTTCTTGGGCACATCGATCTGGTCGAATTGCGCGTTTGCCAGCGCCAATGCGGCCTCGACGACGAAACCGCCACTGCCTGGGCGCGTGTAAAGTCTGTACATGAATGTCCTCCCCGGCCCACGCGGGCCGTTGGAGATTTGCACCGGCAGAGCGCCGCGCTCAAGCGGGTCGGCCCGGTGCCACGCGGTATTTTGTGCGGTCCAGACGGAGCAAGTGCTGGAGGTGTCGGCGGGACAGAAGGAGGTACGGATCGCTACCTATCCGTCCTTCCCGCTCCGCGAAAACTAAGCGCCCAGCCCGTCGAACAGGATCGTCGACAGATAGCGCTCGGCGAAGGACGGGATGATCACCACAAGGTTCTTGCCCTTGTTCTCCGGCCGTGAGCCGACGACGATCGCCGCTTGCAGGGCGGCGCCCGACGAGATGCCGACCGGCACGCCTTCGAGGCGGGCGACGAGGCGGGCATTGGCGACCGAATCCTCGTTGGAGACCTTGACGATCTCGTCATAGATCAAGGTGTCGAGGATCTTGGGCGCAAAGCCGGCGCCGATGCCCTGGATCTTGTGCGGGCCGGGCTGGCCGCCCGACAGCACCGGCGAGGCCTCGGGCTCGACGGCGACGACATGCACCGAAGGCTTGCGCTGCTTCAGCACCTGGCCGACACCGGTGATGGTGCCGCCGGTGCCGATGCCGGCGACGAAGATGTCGACCCCGCCATCGGTGTCGTTCCAGATCTCCTCGGCGGTGGTGCGGCGGTGGATCTCCGGGTTGGCCGGGTTTTCGAACTGCTGCGGGATGACGGCGTCGGGCAAGGTGGCGGCCAGCTCGTCGGCCTTGGCGATGGCGCCCTTCATGCCTTTCGGCCCTTCCGTCAGCACCAGTTCGGCGCCGAGCAGCGCCAGCATCTTGCGGCGCTCCACCGACATGGTTTCGGGCATGGTCAGGATCAGCTTGTACCCCTTGGCGGCGGCGGCGAAGGCGAGCGCGATACCGGTATTCCCGGAGGTCGGCTCGATCAGCGTCGTCTTGCCGGGTTTGATCCGGCCCGACGCTTCCAGCGCCTCGATCATCGAAACGCCGATGCGGTCCTTGACCGAGGCGATCGGATTGAAGAATTCGAGCTTGGCAAGAAGGTTGGCAACGACGCCCTTCTCCTTGGCGAACTTGTCGAGCCGCACCAGCGGCGTGTCGCCGATCGTCTCGGTGATCGAGTTGTAGACACGGCCGCGGCCGGGCACGCGCGCGGAAGGCTTGTTCATTGGTTTCGCTCCCAAATCAGATCAGGCAATTGGCGTCGGCGGACAGAATAAGGCTTTCGCCCGCGCAAGATAGGCTGCCGGCCGAAAATATCGAGTGGGCCGCTTGCTGAAAACGCTTGCCTTCCGAAGCCGCATTTCCGGATGGACCGATCGGCGGAATGAATTGCCTGAACCGATCTACTGACGTGCGGCAATGGCTGCGGCCGCGCCCACCATGAAGCCGGCGGCCGTGCGGTTCAGCGCCTTCAGCGCGCGCGGCGATTTCAGGAACCAGCGCGCCTTGGCGGCCAGCGCCAGATAGGGCACAAGCACCACGAAGAGCACGATAACGGTGAGCGCGACCAGGATGCCGTAGTCGGCGAGCGTGATGGTCTTCAGGTCGACGATGGTCGGCGTGATGGCGAGGTAGAAGATCATCGTCTTCGGGTTGCCCAGCGTAACGGTGAGCCCGGCAAGGAAACTCGAAACCAGGCCGCCCTTGCCTTTCCTGGCCTCGACAGTCTCGGGCGTGATCCCGGCCGTCCAGAAACGCCAGCCGAGGAAGGCGAGATAGGCGACGCCCAGCCATTTGATGGCGAGAAACACCATGCCGAAGCTTTGCGCGACAAAGGCAAGGCCGAGCACCACCGCGGTGAGATAAATGAGGTCGCCGAGCATCAGGCCGAACGACATCGCCAGCGACGAGCGGAAGCCGGAGCCGAGCGCCCGCGCCACAAGCGCGGTGACGCCGGGGCCGGGAATGGCGGCGGCGATGCCCAGCGCAGCACTATAGGCAAGGAAGCCGGTGAGGGTCATGACGGTCGCACCTCGTGAAACGACTCTGATGCCATGAAAGCCTGCAACGGCAAAACGGATTCGATTGCGCCAAGCAGGACATGAAAGCCGGTCATCATCGCCTGAAAGCGAGAGATGGTTCACTTACGCCCCGAAGGCGGTCGGCTATCTCGCATGGCTCCGAACGGCAGGAGCACCCATGTTAGCCAAACGACTTCACATCCAGCTCATGAAGTGGATGCCCAACAACTATTCCGAAGCACGCGGTCACGTCCACGAGCTGGAATGGTATCTGTGGTTCGAGGGGCGTCAGGCTTTCAGCCTGTTCGACAAGGGCGATAGCGATGTCGTTCCGCAGGCTGGATATTTTACCGACAGCCGGAACCATGGCGCCCACCCCGTTCGTCCGATGATCTATCCGCTGGTCGTCAACAACCGCTTCAAGGTGCGGCTGGTGGCGATCGAGCGTGACGGACCGCAAAAGATAGACCCCGACGACACCGCCAAAGGCGAATTCTACATCGACCTCGACACCAAATATCCGCCGGTCTCGGACTGGCGCATCATTGCTGCCGATCCGCGCAATACCGACCTCAACGTGGAAGCGTCGTTCCAGCTGCAATGGCTGGACTATGTCGATACCGCCGAGATTGCCGAGGATGGCCCGCCACGCATCATCGACAAGTCCAACTATCCCTATCCCTGGGGCGCCAATGTGATGGTGTTCGAGCACTGGCTCGGGCTTGGCCGCAAGGCGCCGCTCAAACTCATCGACCCGAACCGCGCATCGCGCCGCGAATACTGGATGATCAATGGCAATGCGGCCCGGCGCATGGTGCAGGACCTCTATCGCTTCAACGTCAACCAGCTTGGCGTCGCCAACGACACCATCAGCAGTGTTTACGTGCCGAAGCTCAATGCCGGCCACGTCACGGTGACGCTTTACGAACACGATTTCAGCGACGGCCGCTTCGCGCAAGGGGCGAAGAAGTCCTTCGGCTCTGTCGGCCTCTTCAATCTCAGGGATACCGGTTTCGATGACCGCGTCTCATCGGCCGAGGTGATCCATACCTATCCCAAGGTGATCCATCGGGACGTGCATTAGGGCCGGATTGCGCTGTTCGCCGGCTCAGGATGGGCCATCGACATGAGTGATGCGCCAGATGGTGCCGTTGCCATCCTCGGTGACGATAAGCGCGCCGTCCTTGGCCACCGCGACGCCGACCGGCCGGCCCCAGACGGCGTCGTCGGAGAGGACGAAGCCGGTGATGAAATCCTGGTACTCGCCGGTCGGCTTGCCGTCGCTGAATCTCAGCCGCACCACCTTGTAGCCGGTCCTCATACCACGGTTCCAGGAGCCGTGCAGGGCGACGAAGGCGTCACCCTTGTACTCTGCCGGGAAATTGCCGCCGTCATAGAAGGCGACGTTGAGCGGCGCCGAATGCGCCTGCATCAGCACGTCGGGCACGGTGACGGAGCCGGCGAGGTCTGGGCGCGCGCCCTCGTGACGCGGGTCCTCGTTGGCGCCGATATAATACCAGGGCCACCCATAGAAGGCGCCATCCTTGACTGAGGTGGCATATTCGAACGGCACATCGTCGCCGAGACCGTCGCGCTCGTTGACGACACACCACAGCGCGCCGGTGGCCGGCTGCACGGTCATGCCCGAACAATTGCGCAGGCCGGTAGCGAGGATGCGGCCATTCTTGCCGTCGGGGCCGAAGGCCAGCACGTCGGCACGGCCATCCTCGGAACCCCAGGTGGCGCCGAGTGGCTGTGATTTTGCCCAGGCGCCAAGGCCGCCCTTCGGTGCCTTCTGCATGCCCTCCGCGACGTTCGATCCGGAGCCGACCGAGAGATACAGCGTCTTTCCGTCCGGCGAGAAGGCGATATCGCGGGTCCAGTGGCCGCCGGTAGGGATGTCGGAGACAATCGTCTCCGGTTCGCCGGAGGCTTTAAGGTCGCCGTCGCGATAGGCGTAGCGGACCACGCTGTCGTTGTTGGCGACGTAGACCCATTGCGGCTTGTCGCCAGGCGGGTAGAAGGCGATGCCATAGGGCTGGTTGAGATTGTCGGCAAAAATGCCCTCTTCGGCCGGCTTCGCGCTACCCTTGGCCAGCCGATAGACGCGGATCTGGTTGGCGTCACTGTCGGCGACGAACAGGTCGCCGTTCGGCGCCACGCGCACGACCCGCGGATTGGAAATGCCGGAAGCAACCAGTTCGGCCGAAAACCCAGGCGGCAGGACGGGCTTCGCGCCCTCGGGCCGATCGCCAAGGCCGGCGCTGTTGGAGGCGGATTCGGTGATGTTGGGCTTTTGCAGATCATCCGGCTTGATCAGCCGGCGCACACCTGGCTTGTCGGCCGTCCAGTCGCCGAAAGCGTCTTTGCCGGTCAGCAGCGGTTGATCGGCCTCCTGGGCGAAGGCGCTGGTGGCCAGAAGCAGGGCAAGGCCTGCCAAGCCGGCAATCCGGATCATGCTGTTCTCCTCGAACTCGCGCCGGTCGGCGCGTCATGCACAAGGGAGATATTGTGCGGCCGCCGCAAAAGAGAAGCGTGCGCGCGCGCAGATTCGACGAGAGAACCGCTCAACTTTCCTCTTCGACGTCGAGATCGTCGTCGAGACGCTTTTCCAATGCGACGAGATCTTCCGGCAGCGGCAAGCCCATGGCGCGCATTTCGCGCAGTTTTTCGCGCAGCTGCTCCTGGATTTCGTGCTCGTCCTCCGGCTGGTTGACCATTTCTTCGAGCAGCATGCTGATCTGGGCCTTGAACGATTCAAGCGCCATTCTGCGCCCTCCTTTACGGTGATCCCGGCTTTCGAATTATCTTAACATCCGGGTAATCAATTGCGCAGTGTAGTCGACCATAGGCACGATGCGGGCATAATTCAGCCTGGTCGGGCCGATGACGCCGAGCGCGCCGACGACGCGGGCGTCCTTGTCGCGGTAAGGCGCCACGACCAGCGACGAGCCGGAGAGCGAGAACAGCTTGTTTTCCGAGCCGATGAAGATCCGCACGCCGGGGCCGTCCTCGGCGAGGTCGAGCAGCTGGATCAGCCCGTCCTGCGTCTCCAGATCCTCGAACAGGTGGCGCAGCAATTCGATATCGGCCTGGGCGGTGACGTTTTCGAGCAAATTGGCGCGGCCGCGCACGATAAGGCGCGCCGGCAGGCCGCTATCGGCGCCGGCCCACACCGCCAGGCCTTTCTCGACCAGATCCTGCGACAGCGTGTCCAGCGCTGCCCTGGTCTCGTCCTTGATGCGGGCGATCTCGATGCGCGCCTCGGCGAGCGTGCGGCCCCTGATATGGGCGTTGAGGAAGTTGGAGGCCTCGTGCAGCTGCGAGACGGTGATGCCGGCCGGCAGGTCGACGACGCGGTTCTCGACATCGCCATTCTGCGACACCATCACCGCCAGCGCCTTGGTCGGCTCGAGCTGGATGAACTCGATGTGCTTCAGCGCCACCTCGTTCTTGGTGGCGAGCACCAGGCCGGCGCCGCGCGACATGCCCGACAGCATCTGGCTGGCCTCGGTCAGCATGTGTTCCAGCGTCGCGCCCGAGCCGGAGGCGCGCACCTGCGCCTCGATGACCCGGCGTTCCTCGTCGGAGAGATCGCCAAGCTCCATGAAGGCATCGACGAAGAAGCGCAGGCCGGTCTGGGTCGGCAGGCGCCCGGCCGAGATGTGCGGGGCATAGATCAGGCCGAGATGCTCGAGGTCGCTCATCACGTTGCGGATGGTGGCCGGCGACAGCGACGACGGCAGGATGCGCGACAGGCTGCGCGATCCCACAGGCTCACCGTCCTTCAGATAGGATTCGACGATGCGCCGGAAAATGTCGCGCGAACGCATGTCGAGCGATTGCAGCGCGGGCGCCAGCAGACTGGGTTCGGTGACTGCCTTGGTCATTCGAGCCAAAAACCTCCGGCTCAAGGATATAGACTTCCATCGCCCCCGCGCAACCCGGCGTCTGTGCCAGATCGCCCGGCCTTTTCCTTTGCGCCATGGGCTGCATGCGTCTACAAGCCGCCGACGCAACCGTAAAAGAACAGAAAGAGGCCTCGATGCGCCCTTCCAAACGCCAAGCCGACGAAATGCGCGCCATCTCGTTCGAGCGCGGCGTCTCCAAACACGCCGAAGGCTCGTGCCTGGTGAAATTCGGCGACACGCATGTGTTGTGCACGGCAAGCCTGGAGGAAAAGGTGCCAGGCTGGATGCGCAATTCCGGCAAGGGCTGGGTGACGGCGGAATACGGCATGCTGCCGCGTTCGACCGGCGAGCGCATGCGCCGTGAAGCCTCGGCCGGCAAGCAAGGCGGCCGCACGCTGGAAATCCAGCGGCTGATCGGCCGCTCCTTGCGCGCCGTTGTCGACCTGCAGGCACTGGGCGAACAGCAGATCACCGTCGACTGCGACGTCATCCAGGCCGATGGCGGCACCCGCACGGCCTCGATCACCGGCGGCTGGGTGGCGCTCTACGATTGCCTGCGCTGGATGGAAGCGCGGCAGATGGCCAGTGTTGCCAAGGTACTGAAGGACCATGTCGCGGCAATTTCCTGCGGCATCCATGACGGCCAGCCGGTCATCGACCTCGACTATATCGAGGATTCATCTGCCGGCACCGACGCCAATTTCGTCATGACCGGCAAGGGCGGCATCGTCGAGATCCAGGGCACCGCCGAGGGCGAGCCGTTCTCGGAAGGGCAGTTCGCGGAGCTGATGGGCCTGGCAAAGAAGGGCATTCAGCGGCTGGTGAGCTTGCAGCAGATGGCTGTGGCCTGATTGAATTTAACGTGATGACGTCGGCGATCCTTCACACCCCCCTCTGGCCTGCCGGCCATCTCCCCCGCAAGGGGGGAGATCAGAGGTCGCTACCGTTTTCGCCAACCATCAACGTTGAGACGCCGAAAGCGGAACTGCCAATCTCCCCCCTTGCGGGGGAGATGCCCGGCAGGGCAGAGGGGGGTGCCTGATGCAACCCTCCGCTATTCTTGAGTCAGCGCTTTACGTCACGGATCTCGCCGCTGCCGAAGCCTTCTACTCCAACGTCCTCGGCCTCCCTCTCCTCGGCAAGGTCGACGGCCGCCATCTCTTCTTCCGCTGCGGCCCGGGCGTGCTGCTGGTCTTCAACGCCGAAGCCACCAAAATCCCGCCGGCGCCCGATGCGCGGCTGAAAGTGCCGCCACATGGCACGGTCGGCGAGGGCCATCTCTGCTTTGCCGCAAGTGCGGATGAACTCGCACAGTGGAAGGCGCAACTTGAGGCGAAAAACATCGCCATCGAAAGCGAATTCGAATGGCCGCAGGGCGGGCGTTCGATCTACATACGCGACCCCTCGTGCAATTCGATCGAATTCGCCGAGCCAAGGATCTGGGGCCTTTGATGCATTCTCTCGATGGAAAGAAGATCGTCGTTGCCAGCCACAATGCGGGCAAGCTGCGCGAATTCGCCGATTTGATGGGTCCGTTCGGCTTCGAGGCGAAGTCGGCCAAGGACTACGGCCTGCCGGAACCGGAGGAGACCGGCACCACCTTCGAGGAAAACGCCTACATCAAGGCCTTCGCCGCGGCTAAGGCGACCGGCTTGCCGGCGCTGTCGGACGATTCGGGCCTGTGCGTCGACGCGCTCGACGGCGCCCCCGGCGTCTACACCGCCAATTGGGCCGAAGCTCCCGATGGCAGCCGCGACTTCAGCATGGCCATGCAGCGCACCGAAGTGGCCTTGCAGGAGGTCGGCGCCGCCAAGCCAGCGCAGCGCAAGGGGCGGTTCGTCGCCGTCATCTGCCTGGCCTTCCCCAATGGCGAAGCTGAATATTATCGCGGCGAAGCTGAGGGAACGCTGGTGTGGCCGCCGCGCGGCGAACTCGGCTTCGGCTACGACCCGGTGTTTTTGCCGGACGGTTTCGAAAAGACGTTCGGCGAGATGAGCGCTGAGGAAAAACACGGCTGGAAGCCCGGCCAGCCGACGGCGCTGTCGCACCGCGCCCGCGCCTTCCAGAAATTCGCCCGCGCCAGGTTAGGCTCAGCTTAATGTCGCTGGACCGCAGCCCGGGCTTCGGCGTCTACATCCATTGGCCGTTCTGCGCGGCCAAATGCCCGTATTGCGACTTCAACAGCCATGTCCGTCACCAGCCGGTCGACCAGGAGCGCTTTGCCCGCGCCTTCGAGACCGAGCTGAAGACCATGAGCGAGCGCACCGGGCCGCGCGAAGTGACCAGCATCTTTCTCGGCGGCGGCACACCGTCGCTGATGCAGCCGCAGACGGTGGCGGCGGTGCTGGACGCCGTGGCGAAGAATTGGACGGTGCCCGACGGCATCGAGGTGACGCTGGAAGCCAATCCATCTTCGGTAGAGGCCGAGCGCTTTCGCGGCTACCGCGCCGCCGGCGTCAACCGCGTGTCGCTCGGCGTGCAGGCGCTGAACGACAAGGATCTGCGCTTCCTCGGCCGGCTGCACAATGTCGACGAGGCGCTGCATGCAATTGGCCTGGCACGGGACATATTCCCAAGACTTTCCTTCGACCTGATCTACGCCCGCCCCGGCCAGACGCTGGACGACTGGCAGGCGGAGCTCGAACAGGCGATCGGCCATGCCGCCGACCATCTGTCGCTCTACCAGCTGACCATCGAGGAAGGCACGCCGTTCCATGCGCTGCATGCGGCGCACAAGTTTACCGTTCCCGACAATGACCGGGCCGCCGATCTCTATGCGCTGACTCAGGAGGTCACCGCGGCGCATGGCCTGCCGGCCTATGAGATTTCCAACCACGCCAGGCCGGGCGCCGAGAGCCGGCACAATCTGACCTATTGGCGGTATGGCGAATATGTCGGCGTCGGACCGGGCGCGCATGGCCGCTTTATCGAGAACGGCCACCGCACCGTGACGATCGCCGAGCGGATGCCGGAGACCTGGGCCAATCTGGTGGAGGCTAGGGGCCATGGCGTCACCGGCGGCGAGATCCTGACGCGCTCCGAAGAGGCCGACGAGTTCCTGCTGATGGGGCTGAGGTTGGCCGAAGGCATCGACCTTTCCCGCTACGAGGCGTTTTCCGGGCGCGGCCTGTCGAGCGCCCGGCTGACCGTGCTGCAGGATGAGGGGCTGGTGGCGCCGATCGGCAATGCCAGGCTACGCGCCACGCCAGCCGGCATGATCGTGCTCGATGCCGTGGTGGCGGATTTGGCGCGGTGAGCCCACAGGGCAAATGGCCGGGCTGTTGGACGATTTATCGGCTTGAGCAAGGATGCTAGAAAGTCGACTTGTTGAACCGCTGGCGTGCCAGCGCCGCATCCGAGGTGACTCCTGCGATGACGTTCCTGATCCACGAGACCTTGATGACATTGAACACGGATGATGTGTTCGAGTTTGGATTGACCGAAATCTTGAGACCTCCAGAGCAAGACGACCTCTTTGAGGCTCAGGCGATTTTCATCAGGAACGCAACGGTCACATCGAAACTAAAATTGACCCACTTGAGCGAATTCAGCGTTGTCCTCAGTTTCATAACATATATTGGAAATAAACTTCGCGGGATCGCCAAGGATGAGTTGCTCGAGTTTGATCTGAATGGACTCACATTTGATCAGTACATCCCTCTCAGCAAAAATCTGCGTAAAATCTGGGATGAGTAGTCGGTGAAGAACGTCCTGTTCGTCTGCAGCCAGAACCGCTTGCGCAGCCCGACCGCCGAGCAGGTGTTCTCCAAACGTAGGGATATCGAGGTCGAGTCGGCCGGCACCAATCACGATGCAGACACGCCGCTGACGCATGAGCTGGTCGCCTGGGCCGACATCGTCTTCGTGATGGAAAAGGCGCACCGCACCAAGCTGCAGAAGAAATTCAAGGAGAGCCTGAAGAAGGCCCGCGTCATCTGCCTCGACATCCCGGATGATTACGGATTCATGGATCCGGAGTTGGTGCGATTGCTGGAGGTGAGGTGACGCGATACCTGGGCTGACTGATGTGGTTGGGGCGTTCCACGCCCGCGTTCGCCATCCTCGGGCTTCACCCGGGATTTGCCGCGAGGTTAAGGCGCTGCAGCGGTTCAGAATTCTGCGCCGCTGCATCCTTCGGCAGAGGTCACGGAATGGATCATAGGGTCTGCGCCGCGTCACTTCGCTCCTTGCTTCGCCCTAGGATGACGATGTTGCACCGATCGACAAACTAAGCGTCGTGCTTGAAGCGGCGCTTGCCGCGGTGTTTCTCGGCATGCGCCTCTCCGGTCCGGGCCGGCTTGGCGTCGCTCTTGTCCCGGCGGACGCTGTTCTGGTCGTTCATCGGATGCGGCGGCGCGCCTTCGCGGGCGCTCTTCGTTTCAAGACGGGTGATGAAGATATCGAAACGATTGGGCATCGTACGGTCAGTGCTCCGTCGTGCTGTCCGGTTTGTTGTCCGAAAGCCTGACATTCGTCGGCAAGGCGGTGGCCGCCCGACTGGCCAGGCCGGTGTCGCTTTCGGCGAGCGCACGCTTGCCCTTTCGCGCAGTGAAGCGCTTGCGCTCGGCATAATAGGGCTCGAAAACGTCCTGCAATTCCAGGCTGTCCATCCTGTCCTCCTCCTCAAGAGACTCAGGTATTCAATCCGCCAGCCACGCTTTCGTTCCCCACTGTGGCAAAGACATGGCCGCCGGGTTACATCGGCGTCAGGTTTGGCTCGATGTTCGGGAGTTTTGCAACCCGGCGCGCGCCGTGCCAAACAGGGCGAAATGGAGAGACCCCGGTGACCGGCGAGAAGCGCAGCTATGTGATCGGGCAGACCGAGATCGCGGTCCGGTCGCTGGCGCCGGCGCTGTATCTGGTGGCGACGCCGATCGGCAACCTCTCCGACATCACGCTGCGCGCGCTGGAGACGCTCGCCGCCGCCGACATCGTCGCCTGCGAGGACACTCGCGTCTCGCGCGTGTTGCTCGATCGCTACGGCATCCGGCGGCGCACCACCGCTTATCACGAGCACAACGCCGGCGAGGCCGGGCCGAAGCTGATCGCGGCACTCGAGGCCGGGCAGAGCGTGGCGCTGATTTCGGATGCCGGCACGCCGCTGATCTCCGACCCAGGCTACCGGCTGGTCGGCGAAGCGCTGGAGCGCGGCCTGCGCGTGGTGCCGATCCCCGGCCCATCGGCGCCGCTGGCGGCGCTGACGGCGTCGGGCCTGCCGTCCGACGCCTTCCTGTTTGCCGGGTTTCTGCCGGTGAAATCAGGGCAGCGGATGACAAAGCTGGAAACGTTCAGGGCGGTGCCGGCAACGCTGATCTTCTTCGAGTCGCCACGCCGGCTGGCCGAAACGCTGGTCGCCATGGTCGAGGCGTTGGGCGGCGCGCGCAAGGCCGCCATCGGCCGCGAGCTGACCAAGACTTTCGAAGAGATGCGGACGGGAACGCTGCAGGCGCTGGCCGATTATTATGCGGCGGCCGATACGCCGAAGGGCGAAATCGTCATCTGCGTCGGGCCCGCCGAGATCAAGGCCGACCAACCCGCCGACATCGACAGGCTGCTGCTGTCGCTGGCCGCCGAAATGCCGGCGTCCAAGGCGGCGGCGGAAGCGGCGAAGATGACAGGCGGGCAGAAGCAGTCGCTCTACCGCCGGCTGCTGGAACTCAGGGATGCGGTTGGAGAAGGCGAAGGTGGCTGAGCGCCCGGCCGCCAGCCGCCAAAAAGCCTATCGGCGCGGCCATCGCGGCGAGTGGCTGGCGGCGGCGGCGCTGATGCAAAAGGTTATCGCATCCTCGCCCGCCGGCATCGCACCCGCTTCGGCGAGATCGACCTGATCGCCAGGCGCGGCGACCTGGTGCTGTTCGTCGAGGTCAAGGCGCGGCGCACGCTGATGGAAGCGATGGAGGCGATTGGCCACGAATTGGAGCGCCGCATCGAGGGCGCGGCCGACATCTGGCTGTCGCGCCAACCGGATTATGGCAGATTGTCGATGCGCTTCGACATGATCGCGGTGCTGCCCTGGCGCTGGCCTGTGCATGTCGAGAACGCGTTTTATGGGAGGAGTTAGCGGCCTTTACCCTCCCCCTTGTGGGGAGGGTCGGTGAGCAAGCGACGCGTCGTTGGCGAAACGGGGCGGGGGTGTGGCGCCGACCCCCACCCCGATCCGCTTTGCGGATCGACTGACCGGGGCGAGCCGCCTGTCTCGCCCGTCCTTCGGACCCCCACAAGGGGGGAGGGTAAAGCTCACCCCCAGATCATCAGCGCCACCAACCCCACAGTGCCCACCACCAGGCGCCACCAGCCGAAGAGCGAGTAGCCGTTGCGCGAGACGTAATCGAGCAGGAAGCGCACGACGATCAGCGCGGTAACGAAGGCGGCGACGAAGCCGATGGCGATGATCGGCAGATCGGCGCTGCTCAGCACGTTGCGGTTCTTGAACAGATCGAAGGCGAAGGCGCCGACCATGGTCGGTATGGCGAGGAAGAAGGAGAATTCCGCCGCCGCGCGCTTGTCGACGCCCAGCAGCAGCGCGCCGACGATGGTCGAACCGGAGCGCGACGTCCCGGGGATCAGCGACAGGCACTGGAACAGGCCGATTTGCAAATAAAGCCTTGTCGGGAAGCGCTCGACGTCGCGGTAGACCGGCTGCAGCTTCATGCGGTCGACGACCAGCAGCACGACGCCGCCGATGATCAGCATGATGCAGATCAGCCTTGGCGATTCGAACAGCACCGTCTTGATGAAATCATGCGCCAGCGCGCCGATGATGGCGGCCGGCAGGAAGGCAATCAGGATGCCGATGACGAAATGCCGCGTCAGCCGATCATGCGGCAGGTCGAGCAGCATCTGCCACAGACGGCGGAAATAGACGCTGAGGATCGCCAGGATGGCGCCGAGCTGGATCAGGATCTCGAACGCCTTGCCGGTGGAATGGAAGCCGAGGAAATGGCCGGCGAGCAGGATATGGCCGGTCGAGGAGACCGGGATGAACTCGGTCAGCCCCTCCAGCAGGCCGAGCAGCAGGGCTTCGACGATGGTGTGGCTATCCATGGCAACCTCGGCATTCAAGGGACGGAAGGAAACGGCTGGCAAAAGGGCTTGCTTGTCACGGCGCGGAAGTCCCCCTATAGGTCGCAGCACCGTGACGGCCGCATGACGGGCCGCCAAGACTTACCGGTGCGGACGGCGATTCGCCAGTGCGCCTTAATATCGCGGAATCATGCTGACGCTTTTCCATCACCCGATGTTCGCCACCTGCCGCTTCGTGCGCCTCGCCTTCGGCGAATATGGCGAGGAGCTGGCGCTGATCGAGGAAAAACCGTGGACGCGGCGCAAGGAGTTTTTGGCGCTGAACCCCGCCGGCACCTTGCCTATCCTGCTGGCCGAAGGCGACGTGCCGATCGTCGGCGCCATGGTGATCGCTGAATATCTCGACGAAACACGTGGTGTCCTGAAGCGCGACAAGCGCCTGTTTGCGGAAGACCCGATGCAGCGCGCCGAAATCCGCCGCCTGACCGACTGGTATCTCAACAAGGCCGAGAGCGAAGTGACCCGGCATCTGGTGCGCGAGCGCGTGCTGAAGCCGGTGATGCCGGAAACGGCGGGCGGCGGTTCCCCCGATTCGGCGGCGATCCGCGCGGCGCGCGCCAACATTCGCCAGCACATGAAGTACACCAACTGGCTGGCCGGCACCCGTCATTGGCTGGCCGGCAGCAAGGTCACCTATGCCGACCTGGCGGCAGCGGCGACGCTGTCGGTGCTGGATTATCTCGGCGAGATCGATTGGCGCGAGCATGCCGCGGCGCGCGAATGGTACACGCGGGTGAAATCGCGGCCGTCGTTCCGGCCGCTGCTCTCCGACCGGGTTCGCGGCCTGTCGCCGGTTTCGCATTATGCGGACCTCGACTTCTAGAAGCCAAACCCTGCGCGCGCTGATCGACGCCGAGGCGCGGCGCGCCGGCTTCGATGCGGTTGCCGTCACCACGCCTGACGCGATCCCGCTGGCGCCGGCCAGATTGGCAGAATTCGTCGCCGATGGTTTTCACGGTTCGATGGCTTGGATTGCGGAGACGCTCCAACGCCGCAGCGAGCCTTCGACGCTGTGGCCCGAGGTGCGCTCGATCATCGTGCTGGCAATGAATTACGGCCCCGACCACGATCCGCGTGCGCTGCAGGCAAGGCGCGATCGCGGCGCGATCTCGGTCTATGCGCAAAACCGCGACTATCACGAAGTGATGAAGGGCCGGCTGAAGGAGATCGCCGGCAAGATCGTCGCGCGGGCCGGCGGCGACGTGAAGGTTTTCGTCGATACGGCCCCGGTTATGGAAAAGCCGCTGGCTGAGGCCGCCGGGCTCGGCTGGCAAGGCAAGCACACCAATCTGGTCAGCCGCGAGCACGGCTCCTGGCTGTTTCTCGGCACCATCTTCACCACGGCGGAGCTCACGCCAGATGCGACCGACGTAGACCATTGCGGTTCCTGCCGCGCCTGCCTCGACGCCTGCCCGACCGATGCCTTTCCGGCGCCCTACCGGCTCGATGCCAGGCGCTGCATCTCCTACCTGACCATCGAGAACAAGGGGCCGATCCCGCAAGAATTCCGCGAAAAGATCGGCAACCGCATCTATGGCTGCGACGATTGCCTTGCCGCCTGCCCGTGGAACAAGTTTGCCCGCGCCGCTTCGGAAGCCAAGCTTGCTGCCCGCGACGAACTGCGCGAGCCGCCGCTGGGCGAGCTGTTGCAGCTAGACGACACGGCGTTCCGGACCTTTTTCTCCGGCTCGCCGATCAAGCGCATCGGCCGCGACCGCTTTGTCCGCAATGTGCTGGTTGCCGCCGGCAATTCCGGCGATGTTTCGCTGGCCGGCCCGGTGCGCGATCTGCTTGGCGATGCCTCGCCGCTGGTGCGCGGCGCGGCGATCTGGGCGCTGTCGCGGCTGGTGCCGGCCGCCGAATTCAACAGGCAGGCGGCGATCTACTCGAACACTGAAACCGACACGACAGTGCGGGGCGAATGGCTGTCCGTATTGCCAATTGAGGCGCACGCATGAGCGAAAAACAGGTTTTTATCTTCGGCGCCGGCTATTCGGGCAAAGCCTTTGCACGGGCCAATGCGGAGGCGATTACGATCTTCGGCACCACGCGCTCGGCCGAGAAATTCGAGGCATTGCGTCAGGCCGGCATCGCGCCGCTGCTGTTTCACGGCGCCCTGACACCTGAAATCGGCGAAACGCTGGAGACCACCACCCATCTTGTCATCTCCGTAGCCCCGGAGGAGGCCGGCGACCCTGTGCTTCTCGCCGCGCGCAAGGCGATCGAGGCGATGCCGGCGCTTCGCTGGATCGGCTATCTCTCGACCGTCGGCGTCTATGGCAATTATGACGGTGCCTGGGTCGATGAAACGGCCGAATGCCGGCCGGTGTCGAAACGCTCGTCGATGCGAGTGGCGGCCGAGCGGGGCTGGCTGCAGCTTGGACTCGAGACCGGCAAGCCGGTGGCCATCCTGCGGCTTTCCGGCATTTACGGGCCGGGTCGCAACGCGCTGGTCAATCTGGAAAACGGCACGGCCAGGCGGCTGGTCAAGCCCGACCAGGTGTTCAACCGCATCCATTGCGACGACATCGCCGGCGCGCTCTGGCACCTCATCGGTGGCAATAGAGGCGGCATTTTCAACATCACCGATGACGAGCCGGCGCCGCCGCAGGATGTCGTCACCTATGCCGCTTCGCTGATGGGCGTCGAGCCGCCGCCGGAGATTCCTTTCGAGACCGCCCAACTTTCGCCCATGGCGCGGTCCTTCTATGGCGAGAACAAGCGCGTCGCCAACGCCGCGATCAAGGCAGCGGGCTACCGGTTCCGCTATCCGGACTACCGCCAGGCGTTCGATCGGATGTGGGCCGACGGCAGCTGGCGCGACGGCGAGCCGCGCAGCCCGATGAAGGTAGATAATCGAAACGCGAGCCCGAGGGTGATATGATTCGATTGTGTTGCGGACTTTTGCAGTGGGGTTCATGACGATTTCGATGCGATCCTTGACCGGCAGACGGCCGTTCCTGACGGCGGCGCTGGCGATCGTGGCGCTGGCCGGGCTGGTGGCGGGCGCAATCACGGCCGAGCCACGGGCAAAAGACCTGTTCGGCGCCAAGAAGCTGCCGGCGGTGGCTGCGGCGCAATCCTTCGGCTTCTATTCAAAGGGCTGCTTCACTGGCGGCGTCGCCATTCCGATGGACGGCCAGAACTGGGAGGTGATGCGTCCCTCGCGCAACCGGCGCTGGGGTCATCCAACGATGATTGCGCTGATCGAGAAACTGTCGCGCGATGCCGCCGCCGACGGCTGGCCGGGGCTTCTGATCGGCGACATTTCGCAGCCGCGCGGCGGGCCGATGCTGACCGGGCACGCCTCGCACCAGATCGGCCTCGACGCCGACATCTGGCTGACGCCAATGCCCGACCGCAAGCTCACCACCCAGGAGCGCGAAAACATCAGCGCCACGCTGATGGTCGACGACAAGACGCATCTGGTGAAGGACAGGCTGTGGAAGCCGATGCATACCAAGCTGTTGAAGCGCGCGGCGAGCTATCCGGAAGTCGAGCGCATCCTGGTCAATCCAGGCATCAAGAAGAAGCTGTGCGACACCGTCACCGGCGACCGTACCTGGCTGAGAAAAATCCGGCCGTTCTGGGGCCATGACTATCATTTCCACATCCGCATCGGCTGCCAGCCGGGTTCGCCCAACTGCAAGGGACAGGAAGCGACGCCCGACGATGACGGCTGCGGCAAGCCGCTGGCCTGGTGGTTTACCGAGGAGCCGTGGCGCCCCAACAAGAACCCGGACGCGCCCAAGGCGCGCGACCTGATGACGATGGCGAACCTGCCGAAACAATGCCAGTTCGTGCTCGACCAGCCCGACGCGGACTCGGCGGAAGCCGTCACCTATCGCGGCGGCGGCGTGCCGATCGCCGCCAGGGCGCCGGAACCCGACGCGCCTCCGCCTATTGCGGGCAATGCGGGCGGCTTGCCAAACGCAGCCAACGCCTTCACCGCCACGCCGGAGATCGGCATTCCCCTGCCAAGGCGACGGCCGCCGGCAAACGTCGGACAGTGATGGCGAACTGACGCTTTCCCTTTCCGGGGCCATGCGCTAGTCAATCGATTGAACACCGGGCGATTGAACACCGGGCGATTGAACACCGGGCGATTGAAAAACCGGGCGATTGAAACGGTCGCAACGGCGCCGCAAAGGGGACGAGCAAGAGCATGTCAGGGGACGACGACACCGCGTTGCGGTTTCCAGTGCTGATCGGCGACATCGGCGGCACCAATGCGCGCTTTTCGATCGTGCTCGACGCAAATTCGGAAGCCGGTGAGCCGCATATCGTGCAAACCGCCAATTTCGCCACCATAGACGAGGCGATCCAGGCGGCGGTGCTCGACCGGTCGTCCATCCGGCCGAATTCGGCAGTGCTGGCGATCGCCGGACCAGTCGATGGCGACGAGATCCCGCTTACCAACTGTCCCTGGGTGGTGAAGCCGAAGCAGATGTTTGCCAATCTGGGCCTGGGCGACATCGTCGTGCTCAACGATTTCGAGGCGCAGGCGCTGGCCGTCGTGGCGCTCGGCGAAGAGCATATGGAAAAGATCGGCGGCGGCACGCCGGAGGAGAATGCCGGACGCGTCGTGCTCGGCCCCGGCACCGGCCTCGGCGTCGCCGGCTTGGTTCATGCCCTCCACCACTGGATCCCGGTGCCTGGCGAAGGCGGCCATATGGATATCGGTCCGCGGACGCCGCGCGATTTCGAGGTGTTCCCGCATATCGAAAAGCTGGACGGCCGCATTTCGGGCGAGCAGATCCTGTGCGGGCGCGGTCTGGTCAATGTCTACCGGGCGGTCGCCAAGGCCGACGGCAAGCCGGCGCCGTTCACCACGCCGGCCGAAATCACCGGGGCGGCGCTGGCCAAGACCGACCCGGTTGCCGAGGAAGCGCTGGCGCTGTTCGTCACCTGCCTCGGCCGCACCGCCGGCGACCTCGCGCTGGTGTTCATGAGCCGCGGCGGCGTGTTTTTGACCGGCGGCATCGCGCAAAAGATCGTTCCGGCACTGAAGGAAGGCAATTTCCGTGCCGCCTTCGAGGACAAAGCGCCGCACAGCGCGCTGATGGCCTCGATGCCGGTCTATGTCATCACCCACCCGCTGGCAGCGCTTCTGGGCCTTGCCGCCTATGCCCGCAACCCTTCGCTGTTCGGCGTCCAGACCGCGGGGCGGCGCTGGCGGGCATGATCCATTTCGTCCCGAAAACGGGTATTTTCTTGGAAATGGCTGCCGCTTTCGTGACCCCAACCTCGGGCCGCGACGAAGTTTCGCCATAGGCAAGCCGTAGCCGGGGCGCTAAGAGGGGGCCAAATTCCAGCCTGGCATCCCTAGATGCCGGTTGATTTCAGATCGAATCGACCTGAAATCATCCGGCTCTAAATCAAAGAGATAGAGCATGATGTCGTCCGAAAACCGCTTCACACTTCTCGGCATCATGCTCTAGCAAACCACGAAGCGCCCGCGATTTGACCGCTCAAAGTCCACTCAAACTGAAAGTCCAGCCAGCTGAGGTCACTGCGGTGCTGCGCCGCATCCTGGCCGAAAACGGTAGTGAATATCGCTGGACCTATGTCGTTGCCGTCGGCTGCCTGCTGATTGTTTCCGCCACCACCGCCTTCACGGCGTGGATCATGGCCCCGATGATCAACGAGATCTTCTACGAACGACGCGGCGACATGATCGTCTGGATCTGCGCCGGGTTCATGGCCGCCTCCGTGCTGCGCGGCTTCGCCGGTTACGGCCAGGCGGTCGCGTTGGCCAAGATCGGCAACAATCTGGTCGCCCGCTACCAGAAGCGCAGCTTCGACCACCTGATGAAGCTCGGCGTCGACTTCTTCAACGATACGCGTTCCGGTCGGCTGGCGGCACAGGTCAACGAGAATGTCGGCGGCGTTCGCGATCTGCTGTCGCTGACGCTGACCTCCATCAGCCGCGACGCGGTCTCGCTGATCGCCCTCGTTGGCGTCATGATCTACCAGGATCCGGTGTTGTCGCTCAGCTCGCTGCTGATCGGGCCGCCGCTGATCTGGGCCGTCGTCTACATCACCCGCCGATTGCGGCGCATCAACCGGGAATCGGTGCTGATCAACTCGCGGCTGAACGGGTCCGTACAGGAGGCCACGCAAGGCATCGCCATCGTCAAGGCCTTCACCCTAGAAGCCGAGCTGGCTCGCCGGATCGGCATCATGGCCGATACGGCCGAGCAGCGTAACAACAAGATCGCCCGGGTCGCGGAGCGGCTGTCGCCGATTTCCGAGATTTTGGGCGGTCTCGCCATTACCTCCGTCCTTGCCTATTCCGGCTACCGGGCGCTGGTGCTCGGACAACCACCAGGCGCTGTGTTTTCCTTCATCACCGCGCTGATCATGGCCTACGACCCGGCACGGCGCCTGGCTCGTACGCAGGTCGGTATGGAACGTGCCCTGGTCAACGCCCGGATGATTTACGAGCTGCTCGACCTGGAGCCTAAACAGGGCGATGCGCCCGACGCGGTCGAAGCCAGGATCACCACCGGCGAGGTTCGCTTCGACAATGTGACGTTCGGCTACAGCGCCGACATGCCGGTGATCAGGAACCTGAGTTTCACCGCCGCGGCCGGCAAGGTTACGGCGGTGGTCGGGGCCTCGGGTGCCGGCAAGACGACGCTCGTGGCGCTGCTGCAGCGATTCTACGATGTCGACAAGGGTTCGATCGAGATCGATGGCCAGGACATTTCCAAAGTCACCAAGCACTCGCTGCGCGGCTCGATCGCCTATGTCTCGCAGGCGCCCTATCTGTTCGAAGGCAGCATACGCGACAACATCCGTTTTGGCCGACTTTCGGCGACCGACGCCGAGATCGAGCGGGCGGCGGTGCTGGCGGCGGCCGACGAGTTCATCCGTCAGCAGCCGCAGGGCTACGACACGCCCGTCGGCGAGGGCGGCTCGACACTTTCCGGCGGCCAGCGCCAGCGCGTCTCGATTGCGCGGGCGATCGTGCGCAACGCGCCGATCCTTTTGCTCGACGAAGCGACCTCGGCGCTCGACAACGAGGCCGAGGCGCGCGTCCAGGAGGCGCTGACCCATGTGATGGAAGGGCGCACCACCATCGTGATAGCGCATCGCCTGTCGACGGTCGTCAACGCCGACCACATTATCGTGCTTGAAGAGGGGCGCCTGGTCGAGGAAGGCACCCATGCCGCACTGATGGCCGATCCAAACAGTGTCTACGCCCGCTTCCACCGCATTCAAGGCAAGAACGGACTGGGGCTTGTCGACGACTCGAAGCCCGTCCAAACTCCGGTCCGGCGCAGCCGCGCCAAGAAGGCGGTGGGGAGAACAGCATGAGCGAATCCAGCGAAATGGGCCTGGTGGTGGTGGGGGCGGCCGGCCGCATGGGCCAGACGCTGATCCGCGCCATCCATTCGATCCCCGGCGCCCGCGTCGTCGGCGCGGTCGAACGAACCGGATCGCCCTATCTCGGCAGGGATGCGGGCGAGCTTGCCGGCATCGGCATCATCAATGTGACGATCGGCGACGATCCGCTGCCGGTGTTCGCCAAGGCCGACGGCGTGCTCGATTTCACCATGCCGGCAGCCACCGTCGAATTCGCAGGCTATGCCGCGCAGGCACGCATTGCCCATGTCATCGGCACCACCGGCTGCTCGGCGGAAGACGACGCCAGGATCGAGGCCGCGGCGCGCCACGCGACGATCGTCAAATCCGGCAATATGAGCCTCGGCGTCAATCTTCTGGCGGTGCTGGTCGGGCAGGCCGCGCGCGCGCTCGGTCCAGAGGATTTCGACATCGAGATCCTCGAAATGCATCACAAGCACAAGGTCGACGCGCCCTCGGGCACCGCCTTGCTGCTCGGCGAAGCGGCGGCGGCGGGACGCGGCATTTCCCTTGCCGGCAACGATGTGCGGTCACGCGACGGCCATACCGGCGTGCGCAAGCCAGGAACGATCGGCTTTGCCAGCTTGCGCGGTGGCTCGGTGGTCGGCGACCACAGCGTCATCCTGGCCGGGACCGGCGAGCGCATCACGCTGTCGCACCATGCCGAGGACCGCGCCATCTTTGCCCGCGGCGCGGTCAAGGCCGCGCTCTGGGCGCGCGGTAAAAAGCCCGGACTTTATTCCATGCGGGACGTGCTCGGCTTGAGCTAAACCATCCATAATTTTGAAGGAGCAAACATGTCGGGAACTCTCGTGCTCGTGCGCCACGGCCAGAGCGAATGGAACCTGAAGAACCTGTTCACCGGCTGGCGCGATGTCGACCTTACCGAGCAGGGCCACAAGGAGGCCAAGGAAGCCGGCCAGAAGCTCAAGGCACGCGGCTTGAAATTCGACATTGCCTTCACCTCGGCGCTGATCCGGGCGCAGAAGACCTGCCAGCACATTCTCGACGCGGTCGGCCAGAGCGATTTGAAGACGATCCGCGACCAGGCGCTGAACGAGCGCGACTATGGCGATCTCTCCGGCCTCAACAAGGACGACGCGCGCCAGAAGTGGGGCGAGGAGCAGGTGCACATCTGGCGCCGCTCCTACGACGTGCCGCCGCCCGGCGGCGAAAGCCTGAAGGACACCGGCGCCCGCGTCTGGCCCTATTACCTGCACGACATGCAGTCGCATGTTCTGAAAGGCGGCACCGTGCTGGTCGCCGCGCATGGCAATTCGCTGCGCGCACTGATCATGGCGCTGGACGGCAAGAGCGGCGAGCAGATCGTCAAGCTCGAGCTCGGCACCGGCGTGCCGGTGATCTACGAGCTCAACGCCGATTCCACTGTGGCGTCGAAGGACGTGCTGGAGGGGTGAGGTTTTCGGCCAACGCATTCGCCGAGTCGGCGCTGCCCCTCATTGCCCTGCCGGGCAGTTCTCCCGGTGTAGTGACGGGGAGAAAGGGCTGGCCGCAGCCTCGGCGCTCTTCTTGTGACGCAGGTGACCGGCGAAAATCATCGATGAGAGCGCCCCTCTCCCCGTCACTGTGCGGGGAGAGGATGCCGGCAGGCAGGTGAGGGGCGGCGCTGACCCCCGGGAAACTAAGCCGGCAGGCAGCGGCCCTCGAAAAAGCGCGTTGACACATATCGTTTGCCCGCTTACATGAGCCCGCACCAGCCCAGATGGCGGAATTGGTAGACGCGCACGGTTCAGGTCCGTGTTCCGCAAGGAGTGGAGGTTCGAGTCCTCTTCTGGGCACCAAATTCCCGTTTCGGATAAGTCCGAAATGATTTAGACGCGAAGCAAAAAAGCCCGGTTCCCGGGCTTTTTTGCTGATGGATGACAGATTGTCCAGCGGAGGGTCAATGCGGCGGGCGAACCGCTTTCATTGCTTCTTCTTCGAGTGTCTGGAGCTTCTCCCGAATCTCCTCCGGCTCGGCATGCTCCAAGCCGACGACATCGTTTCTGGTCTCATTCAGCGAAACGATAATCTCATCAAGCTTGGCGTGAATGGCGGCCGTGTCGCGGTAACCCTGGATCAGCACAACGCCGGTGATCACGATGGCCGCTACCGACAATGCGTAGGTGACCACATTCGTCAGGCCGAATGGCACCAACGCAGTACAGAGCAGCATGGCTACAAGAAGGACATAGAAGCCCGGTGGCCGGGATAGAAAGTCGCCCATCACAAAGAGAAAGCGGTTCATATCCAGGCCGCGGTCAAAAATGCCACGAGTGCGGTGACGGCTACGCAAATTGGAATTGCCGCGAGTAAGGCAGCTTCCAGGACCCAAGTTTCCTTGTCGCTAAACATCAGACATCCTCCCGTTCAGAAAACGGCCGCCCATAGAGCCTTCACAGCGCAGCCAAAGCCCGCCGCTCCTGATCGGAGCGGCGGGCTCGCGCGTTACTCGATGATCTGCACGACCTTGCGCGTGTCGGGATCGACGAGAACCGCGTGATCTGCGACAACCGTATACTTGTAGCGGACATCCGGAACGTCGATTGCGTGGAGCTCGACAGTGTCGGGAAGTGCCGTGCCGACGTTGAGTTCGACGCCGAGCAAACTGACTGAGGCCAGCTTCTGCTTATGGATATATTCGCGAACGACCGTCTGTTGTTCGGGCTTGAGAACAATAACATCCTCGGCAAACGAGGTGCCGATGCCCGCCATAAGGACGAGGGCGCCGGCGGCGCTGACGAAATATCTGGTCATGGGAATTTCCTTTCATAGGTCAGTTCGGAAGCGTGGATACGAGCAGATCAGCCGCCACTCGCAGGGGCTGGGGCAGGTGCCGCAGGCTTTGCGGGTGCAGCCGGAGCTTCCACCTTTGGCGCTTCAACCTTGACGTTGATATCCTTGCCGCCGTCGCCGCGGATATTGATGACGCCGGTAAAAATAAGCAACACTACGACCGCAATAAGTGCAAGAACAACAGCAATCGCAGTGCCGCCGCCACCCCCAGAATTAACAACAGTTGGGCCGTCGGCCATGTGTTCCTCTCCTGTTTTATTTAGTTGCATTTGGGAAACGCCTGCCCCGCTTGAACGTTCCGCCTCGGGACTTGGGTCTTAGCTGATATCCGACTTTGGTCTGGTTCGCCGCGGACTGAAGTCACAGGAACAATCTGGCTGATCTCAAGTTCGGTCCCTCGGCGAACAGGCGTGGTGCCGTCGCCGGATTACGCGAGGAGAAAACCATGAAAATCCACTTTGCAAGTGCCGCTGCAGGCTTGTTGCTTTTGGCTGGGGTCGGCGCCGCCGCAGCTCAGGATGTCGTCATCACACCGGAGCAGGATACGGTCGTCCGCGAATACGTAAAAAAGCAGCCGCTGGCTTCGGTGAAGATCCCGGGCGTGGAGCTGAACGTCGGCAGTGCCTTGCCTGATACGGTCGAGCTGCACGAAGTTCCCAACGTCAAATACCGCTACGTCGTGGTGGACAACCGCACCGTCCTGGTCGATCCCAGCACCCGGAAAATTGTGAAGGTCTACGACTGATCGAATAGCTGCCGCCCGCCGCCGGCCATGGCGGCGGGCAGCGGATTTCACATTGCGCTCCAGGATGATCGAAGATGATCGATGACGTCGAGACATCGCCAGCCCTTGATACCCGCCTGGGTTCTCTCAGGGCGAGAATGCGCGATGCGCGCATAACAGAGGCCGACATGAAGACCTTTCAGAAAGTCGCATCCATCATGGTTGGCGGCAGTGGCCGCATCAGCGGCGATGACCTGATTGCAGCTTCGTTCGTCCTCGAGGACCAGCCGGAAGGCTTGTAAGGGCGAAGTACTCACGTGTGCAGGCTCCCGCAACGCTGATCCCAAGTGTTCTGGTGCTGAACACATTCCTGCTACGGGCCGGCGTCGAAGGCGTGCCCGCTGGCGAGGTCGCGTCGCGCTCAAGCATCGTCCAGAACACCATGTCGCCGCATGTGACGATACCCGGCCATGCTAGCCGATGCGGGCGCCATAGAAAATCACCGCGGCCGGCAGAACCGGGCAGGCCGGTCCAGAGCGTCGCCACGCCTATGGTCAGAAATGTCATCGAGGCCAGTTTGGTGCAGATCGGATGATGGTAGCGAGCGATCGCCATATCGACCGTACGGGCGCCGGCCTGGGAAGGACCCACCAGCGCGCCGAGGCCGACCGCCGCGCCCAGCGTGGTCGGCGCGCTGTTTGCCCTGCAACGCGGGGCTATGCGGCGTGCTCGCACAAGTTAGCTCCAACTTGAGGCACGGCGTGAAGTCTCGGTGCTTGCCCCCACGATGGCGAGGTACGAAGTCAAAAGCGGTCAATGTGATTAGCGATCTACAGTCGATTTCAGCCGCCTTCGGATGATAGCGCCGCAATCACGAGATTTGTCGATAATAATCGATATTAGGCTGTATTCGCGACTATCCCTCATAGTGGGCGATTAGATAAAATTGATATGATATCCCAGATCGGAGAGATCGATCCATTCGGGCCGGCATCAGCATGATTGAACCGCAGCCACCGCAAGTTGACAGTGATCATCAGGCGGATCTGGTTTGGTAGGAAGTCTTAATATGTCTCGCCTATGGTCCAACTTTGACTTGGGAGCGTGACGTTCGACAGACATATCTCCGCAGGTTACATTTCCCAGTCAGACAGCGCTCCGCACTCGAATGGATGTCTCTGAATGCCGGGCCTCACGCCTTCACGACCGCACCCGAGAACCTTGGGATGGATGGGCACGACAGCGCTCGCCATGGGTGGCAGCAATCAAAGCCTGTTTCTGATTGCCGCCCTTTTTGTCGGTCAGGGGAATATTCCCGGTCAAGGAAGCGCTGCGGTTCCTTTGCTCGTTGTTGGTCTGCTTCTAAGCTGGGCCGCCGCGCCTGCGTGGACCGAATTGGTTCTCATGTGGCCAAACCGCGTCGGCGGTATCTCTGCAGCGTGCGCCGAAGCCTTCCGACCTTACAGTCCCGTTCTCTCGGCTCTGACGGGCACCTGCTATTGGTGGGGTTGGGTGCCGACCTGCGGACTGACAGCGGTTCTTTCAGCGTCTGCAATACAGCAATGGTACCTGCCGGGCCTCCCCGTGGAGGCGGTCGCCTGCGGGCTCATCGCATTCTTTACGGCGGTCAACCTGTGTGGAATCAAGTGGGTGGTCCAACTGGCGATCCCGATCGCCACTGCCTCCGCGACGCTTGCGTTTCTCTCATCCCTCGTCCCGGTCATCAGTGGCTCGGTCGACTGGCGGCAGGCGACGGATTTTGCCCTGACCAGCCCGTTTACCGGCCTGTTCGGCGATATCACGTCGGTGATGGCGGGACTGTACCTGATCGGGTTTGCCGCACCGGCATTTGAGGCTGCAGCCTGCCATGTTGGCGAAACCATCGATCCCAACCGCAACATTCCTCTGGCGATGTGGGCCAGCGCCGCAATGGCCGGCGTCTATTTCCTGGTCCTGCCGGTTGTCTGGCTGGGTGTGCTCGGGCCGGAGCCGCTCGGCACCGACCTCGCCATAGCTCTCGGGCCCACCTTTGCGCCCTTGTTGGGGAGTTTCGGCAAGGCGGCCGCCATCTGGCTCATCATGCTGAACATGTTCCATGGAACGTTGCAGCCATTGGCAGGCGCCGCGCGGACCCTTGCGCAACTGAGCGAAGACGGCCTGCTGCCGAGCTTCCTGGCCAGGCGCACCTCAACAGATTGTCCCTGGGCGGCAACGCTGCTCACAGCTGCCGCGGCAATCGGCTTCATGCTGTGCGGGTATCCGCTCTGGATGATCGCCGCGGCCAATTTTACGTACCTGATCAGCATCTGCATGCCAAACATCGCAGTCTGGCTCTTGCGCCGTGATAGTCCCGAAGCCGAGCGACCCTTCCGGGCTCCCAGGGGAACGATCATCCTTGGCGTAGGCGCGGCTGCAATATGGCTGTTGACCGCCATACTGGGATTTCAGCAATTTGGCCTTCCTACCGTCCTGTTCGGTCTGGCTTTGGCATATTCGGGTGCTGCGCTCTACGCCTGGCGCACGATGGAGGATCGATACGCACTCGGTCTACCCTTGCTGCCACATACGCTTCACCTGAAGCTTACCGGAGCCATGCTTTTTGTGCTCGTGCTTGACGGTGCCGGCTATTTCCTGGCGATCGGCAGCGTTCCCCAAGGCGACACTTCATTGGTCGCCGCGCTGGAGGACATTTTTGTCGTTGTCGCGCTGCTGACCATCAGCGTTGGCCTGATCTTGCCGGGCATGATCACCCACTCGGCGACCGAGGTGAGCAACGCGGCAAAGCGTCTGACATCCGGAACGCTGAAGGACTTCTCTCTCGCCATGGTCGCCTTGGGGCGGGGAGACCTCGCGGCGGCGCACGCCTCCGTGAACATCATGCCGGTTACCGTAAACTCTCGTGACGAACTTGGAGAGATGGCCGAAAGCTTCAACCTGCTCCAGGACAAGGTGAGGGAAGCCGCCCACGGCCTGGACGACGCGCGCGAGAACATGAACGTAGCGCGCACCGAACTGATGGCACGGCACGAGGAAATCGCGCATCTCGCGCACCACGATCCGCTTACCGGCCTGGCGAACCGAGCCGCGCTTGCAGCACACCTGGCCACGACGCTCGAGCGCGCAAAAGCAACGCACGCCAGCTTTGCCGTCTTCAGCATCGACCTTGACCATTTCAAAGAGGCGAACGACGTTTTCGGGCACGCCGCCGGCGACGATCTGCTTTGCACCATTTCCCGGCGTCTCCAAACCGCGGCGCCTGAGGCCTTTATCGCGCGCATGGGCGGCGACGAATTCACGGTTGTCCTGGCCATGGATGACCGGTCCGCGAGTGCCAAGGACGTTGCGGACCGTCTGTTCGAATCGGCGGCAGGCAAATTCGAAATCCGGGGCCAGCACATTTCGATCGGGGTGAGCATCGGGGCGGCGATCTATCCGAAAGACGGAGAGAATGCAGCGGCGCTGATGGCAAATGCCGACGCAGCGCTCTACCGGGCCAAGGCGGACGGCCGTCGAATGGTGCAATTCTTCGATCCTGAGATGGATAAGCGGCTAAGAGAGCGCTACGCCTTGCAGCGAGATTTGCGCTCTGCGGTCGGCCATGGCGAACTTGTGCTTCATTACCAGCCGCAAGCCAGGATGGACGGCGAAATCTTCGGCTTCGAGGCACTCGCCCGATGGCACCATCCAAAGCATGGGCTCATCTCCCCAAACGCGTTTGTCTCGCTTGCCGAACAGGATGGCACGATCGTTGAGATAGGTGAATGGACGCTCAGGCAGGCGTGCAGAGACGCGGCCTCCTGGCCCTCACCGCTGCAGATCGCCGTCAACCTCTCTCCCGTGCAGTTCCGTTTCGGGGACCTGGTAGGCCTCGTTCATTCTATCCTCTACGAGACCGGCCTTGCTCCGGGGCGGCTGGAACTGGAAATCACGGAAGGGGTTCTCATCCGCGACCGGGCAACTGCCTTGTCGGTTTTGCGGAGGTTGAAGGCGTTGGGCGTCAGGGTCTCGATGGATGATTTTGGCACGGGGTATGCCTCGCTGTCCTCGTTGCAGGCGTTTCCATTCGACAAGATCAAGATCGATCGCAGTTTTGTTTCGGGTGTCGGTTCGAATGTCCAATCGGCCGCCATCGTGCGCACGATACTCAGCCTGGGGAATGCGCTGGCCTTGCCTGTCATCGCGGAGGGTGTCGAAACAGAGGACGAGCGTGCCTTCCTGATGAGGGAAGGATGTCCCGAAATCCAAGGATATCTGGTGGGGCGCCCGCATCCGATAGCGCTCTACAAAGATGTGACGAATGGGCTTTCGCCGGGATCTGCCTTCGGGGAGCCCGAGGATACCACCGCACCCCAGGCGCTTGGCGTAACGCGATAGCCCGGCGCCGACCGTCGGCGCGCTGCTCTTGCAGCATCCCGGTGAGCGAGGACTGCCGACGGTACTGCTCGGGCTCGCCCTTATAAAGGTCGCACTGGTCGGCGCGCTGTTTGCCTTGCAGCGCGGGGCCATGCGAAGCATCCGAACCAGCTGGCGCGGGAGCCACCTCCCCTTCCGGCCAGTCCCCCAACAAACCACTTCAAACCCGGCGGCCGTGGCGCTACGCTCGCACCTATGGCCCCACCCACCCAGCCGATCACCGTCACCCGCCGCGACCAGATGTTTCCCATCCTGGGCGACGCCGATATCGAGCGCATGCGCCGGTTCGGCGAGGCGAGTTCCTATGCCGCCGGCGAGCATATCGTCACCGCCGGCACCGTGGCGCCGGGGCTGATCGTCGTCCTGTCGGGCACGGTCGATATCACCCAGGATGTCAGGCCCGGCCGGCGCGAGACCATCGTCACTCATGGTCCCGGCAATTTCATCGGCGAGCTGGCGCAGCTTTCCAGCCGGCCGTCGCTGGTCAATGCGGAGGCGGCCGAGCCGGTCGAGGCCTTCGTCATCCCCTCGCAGCGGCTGCGCGACCTGATGGTGCAGGAGGCAAGCCTTGGCGAGCGGATCATGCGGGCGCTGATCCTGCGCCGCGTCGGGCTTCTGGAAAGCGGCTCGAGCGGGCCGGTCGTCATCGGCCCGGCCGGCAATGGCGACATGCTGCGGCTGCAGGGGTTTCTGCGCCGCAGCGGCCAGCCGCACCGCGCGCTCGATTCCGACAGCGACCCGTGCGCCAAGACGCTGATTGAGCATTTTCATGTCGACCCGCACCATCTGCCGATCGTGCTCTGCCCCAACGGCAAGCTGATGCACAATCCCGGCGAAACCGAACTTGCCCGCTGCATCGGCCTGCTGCGGCCGATCGATCCCGACATGGTCTATGACGTCGCCATCGTCGGCGCCGGGCCGGCGGGGCTGGCGGCCGCGGTCTATGCGGCATCCGAAGGGCTGTCGACCATCGTGCTCGATTGCCGCGCCTTCGGCGGCCAGGCCGGCGCCTCCGCGCGCATCGAGAACTATCTGGGTTTCCCCACCGGCATTTCCGGCATGGCGCTGATGGCGCGCGCCTACAACCAGGCGCAGAAATTCGGCGTCGAAATAGTCATCCCCGACGAGGCCAAGCTGCTCGGTGCAGCAGGCGAGGGCTACACGCTTACCGTCGGCGACGGTGAAAGCCTGCGCGCACGCACGGTGGTGATCGCCAGCGGCGCCCGTTACCGCCGCCTCGACATCGCCAAGCTGGCCGAGTTCGAGGGCACGTCGGTGCATTACTGGGCCTCGCCGATCGAGGCGCGGCTATGCACAGGGCAAGAAGTGGCGCTGGTCGGCGCCGGCAATTCGGCGGGGCAGGCGGCCGTCTATCTCGCCAGCCAGGTCCGCAAGGTGACGATGCTGGCGCGCCGCGGCCGCCTCAGGGAAACCATGTCGCGCTATCTGGTCGAGCGTATCGAGGCGCAACCCAACATCGAGGTGCTTGGCGAGACCGAGATCGAGGCGCTGGAAGGCGAAGGCGGCAATCTCACCCAGTTGCGCTGGCGCAACCCCGGCGGCGTCGAGACGCGGCCGATCCAACATCTCTTCCTGTTCATCGGCGCCGACCCCAACACCGATTGGCTGGCTGGGTGCGATATCGCGCTCGACGCCAGGGGTTTCGTGCGCACCGGCGCCGACATAGGGGCGGGCCAGATGGAGACCAGCCGCAGCGGCGTGTTCGCCATCGGCGACGTGCGCGCAGGCTCGGTCAAGCGGGTCGCCGCCGCCGTCGGCGAAGGCGCCCAGGTGGTGGCTGCCTTGCACGCCTATCTCGCGCGACCCAACGCAGCAGCGCCCGAACTGGACAGGAGAGCATAATGGATGAATGCAAACACACGCGCGACATTAAGACGGTGACGCCGAGCGCGCTCGGTTGCGAGGAGTGCCTGAAGAGCGGCTCCATGTGGGTGCATCTCAGGCTGTGCCGCACCTGCGGCCATGTCGGCTGCTGCGACGACTCGCCCAACCGCCACGCCACCAAGCATTTCCACGCCACAAAGCACCCGATCATCGAAGGCTACGACCCGCCGGAAGGCTGGGCATGGTGCTTTGTCGACGAGGCGTTCATCGACCTGGAAGGCGACGTGACGCCTCAGAACGGCCCGATCCCGAAGTTTTTCTGAGGCGGCCGACTGTCGGCCGACCGCTGCGCCTATTTCACCGAGCCAGTAACCGTGCGGTCTATGGCATTGGGATTGTGGTCGTTGCCGGCAAGTGCGGCAATGATCAGAAGACTGGCGACGACCGGGACGAACAGGATGGCCACGCGGGCCTGCACATAAAAAATGGCGCGCCATTCGCTGCGCTTTTCCGGGTTGTTGTCCATCACACTCACTCTCGCCATGCCTCCCCAGGCGGGACATAGCGGCGAAGGGTTAAGCAAAGGCTGCTGAATGTGTTAACGCGCGGCGGATTGGGATTTAATCTCGACGGTCAGCGCCGCCCCTCATTGTCATCGGTACGCATCTGGTACGCCTACCCCCGCAGCGCCTGGTCCAGGTCGGCGATCAGATCATCGCCATCCTCTATCCCCGCCGACAACCGCACCAGCGAATCCGAAATGCCGATTTCCGCGCGCTTTTCCGCCGGGATCGAGCCGTGCGTCATCAGCGCCGGGTGTTCGATCAGGCTTTCGACGCCGCCGAGGCTTTCAGCCAGCGTGAACAATTGCGTCCGTTCGAGGAAGCGTTTGGTGCCGGCGAGGTCGCGGTCGAGGTCGACCGAGATCATGCCGCCGAAGGCATGCATCTGTTGGACGGCGATGGCGTGCTGCGGATGGCTGGCCAGGCCGGGATAGACGACGCGGCGCACATCTTTTCGCGCCTCCAGCCACTGCGCAATCTTCAGGCCGTTCGTGGAATGCCGCTCCATCCTGAGCGCCAGTGTCTTGATGCCGCGCAGCGCGAGAAAACTGTCGAAGGGACCGGAGATGGCGCCGATGGCGTTCTGCAGGAATTTCAGCTGGGCGGCGAGGTCCTTGTTGTCGCCCACGATGGCGACGCCGCCGACCATGTCGGAATGGCCGTTGAGATATTTCGTCGTCGAATGCACGACGATGTCGATGCCGAGTTCCAGCGGCCGCTGGATGTAGGGGCTGCAGAACGTGTTGTCGGCGACCGTCAATACGCCCTTGCGCCTGGCGAGTGCCGCAACGCCTTCGAGGTCGACGATGCGCAGGAGCGGATTGGTCGGGGTTTCAACCCAGAGCAGTTTTGTCTCCGGACGGATCGCTGCTTCCACCGCCGCCAGATCAGTGAAGTCCACAAAACTCACCTGCAGATTGGCCGAGCGCTTGCGCACCCGCTCCATCAGCCGGAACGAGCCGCCATAGATGTCGTCGGTTGCAACGATATGGGCGCCGCTGTCGAGCAGCTCGAGCACGGTCGAGATCGCCGCCAGGCCGGAAGCAAAGGCAAAGGCGGCCGAGCCGCTTTCGAGATCGGCCACCGCGCGCTCGAAGGCGAAGCGGGTCGGGTTTTGGCTGCGGGCGTACTCAAACCCCTTGTGCACGCCGGGCGACTGCTGGCCATAGGTCGAGGTCGCGTAGATCGGCACCATCACCGCGCCGGTCAGCGGGTCATGGCTCTGGCCGCCATGGATGGTGCGCGTGGAAAAAGCCAGGCGGTTCTTGCCCGATGGGGGTGTTTCAGCAGTCATCGTGCGCGCCTCAAATGGTTGATCAGGTCGATACGGGTTATCAGGCCGACGAACTCGTCGCCATCGAAGATGATGGCGACCTCGTTGCGGTCGA
Source organism: Mesorhizobium sp. P160219 (assembly GCF_057786095.1). Lineage (NCBI taxonomy): Bacteria > Pseudomonadati > Pseudomonadota > Alphaproteobacteria > Hyphomicrobiales > Phyllobacteriaceae > Mesorhizobium > Mesorhizobium sp. P160219. Next base: position 807,176 of record NZ_JBYNWG010000001.1, on the reverse strand, counting down.
ACACCGGCAGCAGCGCATCCAGCGTCTGGCTGGCCTGCAGCGTGTGCAGATTGGAGGTCATGGCGGTGCGCACCGGAGCGTTGAAGCGGTCCCAGCGGCCTTCATAGGGGCCGTCGACCTTGGCCAATATATCGCCCTCATCGATAATGCCGACCAGCTTGCCATTGTCCAGCACCGGCAGCTGCGAGACATCGGAGCGGCGCATGCGGCCATAGGCGTTGAGCAGGCTTTCGTCGGGGCCGACATAAACGGTGTCGCCGGTGCGGTGCGAGCGCATGACGAGGTCGCGCAGATCGCCATGCTGTTCCTGTTCGGCCAGCCCCTGCTCGGCCAGCCAGAAATCGTCGAACACCTTGGACAGATATTTGTTGCCGCTGTCGCAGACGAAGGTGACGACGCGTTTTGCTGTCGTCTGCTCGCGGCAATAGCGAAGCGCGGCCGACAGCAGCGTGCCGGAAGACGAGCCGGCGAGAATGCCTTCCTTCGAAAGCAGGTCCCGCACGGCCAGCATGCTCTGCTTGTCTGGGATGGAATAGGCTTTCCTGACCAGCGACAGATCGGCATTGGGCGGCACAAAATCCTCGCCGATGCCTTCGACGGTCCAACTGCCGGCCTCTTCCATCTTGCCGGTCTTGATCAGCGGCGCCAGCACCGATCCGACGGGATCGGCCAGCACCATTTCGGTCTTCGGCGATGTTCTGGCGAAGTAGCGGCCAAGCCCGGTCAGCGTGCCGCCGGAGCCGACGCCGACGACCACGGCGTCGAGGTCGCCGTCGAGCTGGGCAAGGATTTCCGGTCCGGTGGTGGTCTCATGCGCCTCGGGGTTGGCCGGGTTGGCGAACTGGTTGGCGTAGAAGGCGCCGGGCGTTTCCGATGCGATCTTCTCGGCCATGTCCTGGTAATATTCGGCATGGCCCTTGCCGACATCGGAGCGCGTCATGCGCACTTCGGCGCCGAGCGCGCGCAGATGCTGAATCTTTTCGCGCGACATCTTGTCGGGCACGACGAGGATGATGCGGTAGCCCTTGGGGATGCCGACCTGGGCGAGGCCGAGGCCGGTATTCCCGGCGGTCGCCTCGACGATGGTGCCGCCGCGCTTGAGCTTGCCTTCCTTCTCGGCCGCGGCAATCATTGACAGCGCAATGCGGTCCTTGATCGAGCCGCCTGGATTCTGGCTTTCCAGCTTGATGAACAGCCGGCACTTGCCGGTGTCGAATTTGGTCAGTTCGACCACCGGCGTCTGGCCGATGAGGTCGAGCACCGAGGCGTAGGGCGGACGCAGGCGGGATAACGCGCCGTCCGAACTGCCTGGCGCAGCTTTTCCGTGCTCGCTCATATCGATGTGCTCCCTTGAACAAGCGACCGCCTCGGGGGCAGAGCGGCAGCGTAGCTTCTTTTCCGGCCGTTTGCAGTCGGAAAGAAGGTAGATCGTGCCAATCAACCGGCGGGAGGGGGAATGGAATTCCAGTTTTAGGCCGGCTTTGGACTCAAGCCCAACACCCTCCGTAGCGATCCTTCCCACCCCCCTCTGAGGGGCGTGCTATCCCGCCGACGTCAACAGCTTTACCCCAGCAGCTGCTTGCTCAGCCTAGCGCATTGCACGCGGATGTCGGGGATGGCGTCGATCTCGAAGAAGGTGCCGCGGGTCAGCGGCCCGACGGCGAGGATCTTGGCCGATGCGGTGCCGTCGCCGGCGATGATTTCGCATTTGGCTGTGACATCGAGACCAAGCCGCAGCGGGTCGGGCCGCGCCAGGCCGCGGTCGACCAGCGAGCGCACGACGCTGTTCGACGTCGTCGAGATATCGCGGGCGATGCCGGTGCAATCATAGATGCGGGCGACCTGCAGCGTTTCCAGCGCCTTTGTGTGGCGGGACTGGATGCCGACGGTGAATCCATCGCCGGCCTCGATGCCGACGACACGGCCGGCGACCGGACGGATGCGGCCGGTGCGCACCGCTTCGGTGACGCGGGTATGTACCTCGGGCGCCAGCCGATGGCGATGGATGTCCCACCAGGCCTTGGTGTGCTCGACGAAGCGGCGCTTGGCCGAGGACGGCCAGTTCTGCCAGATCTTCTGGTTGAAGGGTCGCAGCCCATCGACGACGTCGCGCCAGTCGATGCCGGCCTTCTGGTTTTCGCGGATCAGGTCGCGGAACCAGCCGACGAAATAGGAGAGCTGCGTGCCGAGCGGAATGTCGGCGACGTCGAGCTTGATCGGGTTGCCCTTGCGGTGCGGCGACGGCAGCAGGCCGCGCCGCGACACGGCGACGATCTCGCCGCGATGGCCGCGCTGCTCGAGCGACAGGAAGGCATCGACCATGCTGAGCCCGGTGCCCAGCACCAGCACGCGGGCTTCAGGATCGAGCGCGGTGTCGGCCTCGGTGCCCATGCGGATGGCGTGGCCCTGGCCGGCGCCGGGCTGCTCGTCATGGCCGGTGGCAAGCACCGCCAGATGCGCGACGACGCTGGTGCCGTTGGCCAGCACCACTTCGACGCCGGACGATGTCGGCGAGATCGACAGGCTTTCCTCGCGAATCAGCCTGAGACGGCCGGTTTCCTTTTCGCGCGCTTCGAGTTCGTCGAGCACTTCCTTGAGGTAGCGGGCATAGACGCTGCGCGGTGCATAGAAGGGTGTCTGCGGCGTCTGTTCCTGGCTTATCAGGCCGCGCCCCTGCAACCAACGCCAGAAATTCAGGGGATCGTCGGCATAGGCGCTCATCCCCGCGGCGCTGACATTCAGCACGTGCGCCGATAAGAGCGTCGAATAGGCGATGCCCTGGCCGAAATGCGGACGCTTTTCGATCAGCGTGACGCGAAGGTCCGGGTTGGGCGACTTCAGCAGATGCGCGGCAAGCACGACGCCGCTGGCGCCGCCGCCGACGATGATGATCGAGCTGCGGATGATCGAATTGGCGCGCGCGACGCTCATGCGAGCACGCTCAGGATCAGGCGGGGACCTTTTGCGCCGGCGCAAGCTCGTCGATGTCCCTCGCGACCGGAAGGTCGTCGAGGACGATGTCGCGCATCTCGGCCAGCGTGCGCTGGTCGAGCACCTCGGCGATCGCCTGCCGGACCTCGAGCATCAGATGTCGGACTTGGCATGTCGCCTCATTGCAGTCTTCACAGCGCTGATACTGGGTGCGGCTGGCGCAGGGGATGGGCGCCAGCGGTCCGTCGAGGACGCGCACGACATGGCCGACCTTGATCTCGTCGGCCGGGCGCGCCAGGCGATAGCCGCCATCCTTGCCCTTGCGGCTCTGGACGAAACCGGCATTGCGCAATTCGCCCAGAATGGCGTCGAGGAATTTCTTCGGGATGTTGTTGCCGCTGGCGATGTCGCCGACGAAGGCGAGCTGTCCCACCGGCAGATGCGCCAGATGGACCAGCGCCTTGAGGCCGTACTTGCCTTTTTTGGTGAGCATAGACCGAATGTTTCTCTGTCAGGCGATGGCCCAAACCATCGGTTGCGAAACGCCTGACGTGCCTCCCCGCCGCGTGCAAGCTGCTTCGACACATAAATTCTACTGACATGATATACAAGCCGAGAAACCTTGATTTTGCTTCGTTTTCACGCCGCAGGGGCCACTTTAGCAAGGCTTTGTGCCGTTAAGGTCACAGCCAGCCGCGAGCGATTGCGGCGATGAGCGGCGGCTCCTGCTCCCAATGTCGATAAGATTACTATACTTACCCTCGAACACGCGGAACGTGTTTTCAAATCAACCGTCTTTTACAGCATGGATTTGCGCCATTTGGGGCTTTGCCGGGAATTTTGGGTCGCAGCCCGCGGATCGGCGAAACATGACTCCCGACAACTCGGGCGCCGCCCTGCGCCCGATATCAGGACGCCGCCTTGCCGCTCTGAGGCCGGGCGGCCTTGGCGGCCACCGGCACGCCGCAGCATCCAGCGGTGGCCGTCGCTGCGGAAGTCGGTGAGGCTCAACGGCTCGACATCGATCCTGCGGCAGGCCGCAAGCGGCGCGCCGAGCACCAAATCAGGCCTCTTCCGTAGGAGGGTTGGCAGGACCACCAACTCTTCAGCACCTTGGGGGCGCCGTTTGCGTTTGCGCACGGTTCGGCACGGGCCGGTCACCGCGCCCGCATCAGCCGGTGGTTTTTTTCTAACAAGTGCTTCTTGCTTGGAAGGATTTAACTCTACAAGAATGATAGAATTAGCTGACTATGAACAGGCATCCGGTTTTTCTCATTTTTCATGGAGCCTTTCATGTCCAGCATTTCGCGACGCATTGTCCTCCTGTCGTCGGCAGCTTTGGCGGGTGCGGCCTTCCTCGGCCCGGCCCAGGCGCAGGACCTCAACATCACCATCGGCTACCAGACGGTGGTCGAACCTTCCAAAGTAGCGCAGGCCGACGGCGCCTATGAAAAGGCGACCAAGGCCACGATCGACTGGCGCAAATTCGATTCCGGCGCCGATGTCATCGCCGCCGTCGCATCCGGTTCGGTCGATATCGGCTATGTCGGCTCGAGTCCGCTGGCCGCGGCCGCCAGCCGCGAACTGCCGATCCAGACCATCTTTGTCGTCGGCCTGATCGGCCAGTCCGAGGCGCTGGTCGCGCGCAACGGATCCGGCATCGAGAAGATCGCCGACCTCGCCGGCAAGAAGGTGGCGGTGCCGTTCGTGTCGACCACGCATTACAGCCTGCTTGCCGCGCTGAAGCACGAAAACGTCGACCCGAAGTCGGTCGAAATCCTTAATCTCAGGCCACCGGAAATAGCCGCCGCCTTCGCCCGAGGCGACATAGACGCGGCCTATGTCTGGGATCCGGCGCTCGGCCAGATCAAGACGACAGGCAAGGTGGTGCTGGATTCCTCGCAGGTTGCCGCCTGGGGCGCGCCGACCTTCGACGCCTGGATCGTGCGCACCGACTTCGCCGAAAAGAACCCGGACGCCGTGCGCGATTTCGTCAAGGTGACCGGCGAATCCTATGCCCAGTTCCTGGCCAAGCCCGAGGCATGGTCGGTTTCGTCGCCGGAAGCGGCCAAGATCGCCAAGATCACCGGCGCCAAACTGGAAGAGGTGCCGCAGCTCCTCAAGGGTTACGTCTTCCCGACATTGGAAGAGCAGGCTTCCGACAAATTCCTCGGCGGCGGCACGGTCAAGGCGATCGAGGCAGCCTCGGCCTTCCTCAAGGAGCAGGGCAAGATCGACGCCGTGCTGCCCGACTATTCGAAATACGTGTCGTCGAAATACGTGACCGAGGCTCTGGCCTCGAACTGACAGCTGAGTTTTAGAGCGTCCTTTTCGTGCCCCAGCGGCACGCGGCGCTCTAGTGCCACGCGCGGTTCTTCTTCCCTGACGCCGCGTGCTGCCTGTCCCGGATCCGCTTAACCGGGCCGGGGCAGGCTGATTTTCTTCCGGAGCCCCTTTTCATGCCGCATCTCGTACTCGACCCGCATCTCGTACTCGACAAGGTCTCGGTTCACTATGACGGCCAAGCAGCGCCGGCGATCGACCGAGTTTCCATCGATGTCGCCAAGGGTGATTTCGTCGTGCTGGTCGGCCGCTCCGGCTGCGGCAAGACCTCGCTGCTCAATGTCGCCGCCGGCCTGGTCGAACCCGCGCGCGGGGTCGCCACGATCGGCGGCAGGCCGATCACCGGCCCAGGCTCCGACCGGGCGGTCGTGTTCCAGAACGATGCGCTGTTTCCCTGGCTGACGGCTCGTGAAAACGTCGCCTTTGCGCTCAGGCTACGCGGCGTGCCGCAAGCCGAGCGGGCGCGCCGCGCCGACCAGTTGCTGGCGCTGGTCAAGCTCGACAGCGTCGGCGACAAACGCATCTGGGAATTGTCCGGCGGCATGCGCCAGCGCGTCGGCCTCGCCCGTGCGCTTGCCGCCGAACCGGAATTCCTGCTGCTCGACGAACCGCTCGGCGCGCTCGATGCGCTGACGCGCGAGCGCATGCAGACGACGCTGCTCGACCTGTGGACCGCAAGCCGGGTTGGCGTGCTGATGGTCACGCATGGCATCGAGGAGGCGCTGGTGCTGGCCACAAGCATCGTCGTGCTCGCGCCGGGACCTGGCCATGTGGTGCGGACATTCGAAACCGGCTTCAGCCGGCGCTATGCCGCAGGCGAGCCGATCCGCGCCATCAAGGCCGATCCAGCCTTTGCCGCGGCGCGCGGCGAGCTGACCGATGCGATCTTCGAAGGAGAGGCGGCATGAGCGTAACCTCCTACAGCGAGCGGCCGGCCACCGGGACCGGCGAGGCCGATGCCATTTCGGTGCCGTGGTCGCGGCCGGTGCGGAAGCGGCGCGGGGTTTCCTCGCGGGCGATCAGCGCCGTCACCATCCTGGCCGTGCTGGCGGCATGGGCGCTGTCTGCGCGCCTGCAACTGGTGTCGCCGGTGTTCCTGCCGTCGCCCGCCGCCGTGTGGACCAAGTTCATCGTGGTGATCAAGGACGGCTTCGTCGACGCGACTTTGCTCCAGCACATCGTCGCCAGCCTCGGCCGCGTGTTCGCGGCGCTGGTCGCGGCCATCATCGTCGGCGTGCCCGTCGGTCTCGCCATAGGCATCAGCACCATTGGGCGCGGCATCTTCGATCCGCTGCTCGAATTTTTGCGCCCGATCCCGCCGCTCGCCTATCTGCCGCTGGTCATCATCTGGTTCGGCATCGGCGAGCCGTCAAAGATCCTGGTGATCGCAATCGCCATGCTGGCGCCGGTGGCGCTGTCGACGGCCTCGGGCGTGCGCGGTGTCTCAAAGGAGCGCATCGATGCGGCCCGTTCGCTTGGTGCGACGCAGCGCCAAGTGGTGCGCCATGTCATCCTGCCCAGCGCGCTGCCGTCGATCCTCACCGGCCTGCGCATCGCGCTCGGCGCCGGCTGGTCGACGCTGGTTGCAGCCGAGCTGGTGGCGGCAACGCGCGGCCTCGGCTTCATGATCCAGTCGGCCGCCCAGTTCCTGGTCACCGATGTCGTGGTGATGGGAATAGTGGTGATCGCGACAATAGCCTTCGTGCTGGAATTCATTATCCGCCGAATCGAGCGTCAGCTGGTTCCGTGGGCGGGAAAGGAATGACAACAAGTTCTGCCGGTTTGACCGGCTGCTTCCCTTCGCAGCACGGCGACCGCCGACCCCGGAACAGAAGGAGTGATGTCATGACCCAGTCCACCGCGGTGCTGTTCGCCCATCTCGGCAACTGGCTGCTCGCCTGGCGGGAGAACTCGTCGTCGCAGCCGCAACCGAAATCGCCGGCCCCGGTGCAACTCGACGCCGAACGCGACCGCCTGCCGCCACGCGACGAGGGATTTTACTGGGCCTGGCAGTATTGGTCGCAGTGAGGTGATGGTGATTAGCGCCAGCCTTCGCGATTTTGTCATCCTAGGGCGAAGCAAGGAGCGAAGCGACGCGGCGCAGACCCTAGGATCCATGCCGAGACGCTGATGCTACGCTCCAGGGGAGCAACAAACCGGGCGCCTACCACCCGGTTCCGCGAAACAGCTCAAACCACTCCGGATTGGCCTTCTCTATCAGTTCGATCTTCCACTGTCTCGGCCATCGCTTCAGCGACTTCTCGCGTTGAATGGCATCGGTGATGTCGAAGAATTCCTCATACCAGACCAGCCGTTGAACACCGTAGCGGCTGGTGAAGCCTGCGCCCTGGCCGGATTTGTGTTCAGGCATGCGGCGGGCGAGATCGTTGGTGACGCCGATGTAGATCGTGCCGCGTTTTTGGCTTGCAGTCATGTAGACGTAGCCGGTCATGGTTTTTTCAGGGTATCGAGCCTCGGTCCGCGCACAAGCGACATTCTGATCCGTTCCACTCTACGGCAAACGTCACGGCATGGATCCTAGGGTCTGCGCCGCGTCGCTTCGCTCCTTGCTTCGCCCTAGGATGACGAGCGCTGGGTTCTGAAGAAAATATTTCCACGTCAAGCAGCCAACTCGCAAAATCGTTTCTCTACTAAATTTATAGACCTACCTAGCCTTGTCTCTCATCCACGGCAGGGAGCCCTTCCCGGCGCCGGTTCGCAGCGAAGGAAGACGGATCATGTTCAGCCTGACCAGACGCGTTTTCGGCATCGGCCTGTTGGCGGCGGGCATTTCCGCCTCGCTCAGTGCCTCGGCGCAGGAGTTGAAGCAGCTCAACATCGGCTATCAGAAGACCGGCCTGCCGGTCATCGCCCGGCAGCAGCAGGTGATCGAGAAGGCGCTGAGCGACAAGGGTGTCGTGGTGAAATGGGTCGAATTCACCGCCGGCCCGCCGCTGGTCGAGGCGCTCAATGTCGGCGCCATCGATGTCGGCTGGACCGGCGACGCACCGCCGATCTTCGGCCAGTCGGCCGGCGCCAACATCGTCTATGCGGCGGCACTGCCGGCCAATGGCGACGGCGAAGCGATCTTCGTCAAGCCGGCATCGCCGATCCAGTCGCTCGCCGACCTCAAGGGAAAGCGCATCGGCGTCGGCAAAGGCACCAGCGCGCACAATCTGCTGGTCGCGGCACTCGAAAAAGCAAACATCCCCTTCGACCAGATCACCCCGGTCTATCTCAGCCCGGCCGATGCCGCGGCGGCTTTCGCCAGCGACCAGATCGATGCCTGGGCGGTCTGGGATCCGTTCTACGCCATCGCCGAGACACGCTACCAGCCGCGCGTGCTGGCGCGCTCCAGCGAGGTGCTCAAGGTGAACACCTATTTCCTCGCCAACAAGGATTTTGCCAAGGCGCATCCGGAGACGATCACCACGACGATAGCGGCGCTCGGCGTGGCGGCGAAATGGGCGGACGCGAACCGCGACAAGGTCGCCGCGGCGCTGCATGAGGTGACCGGCGTGCCGCTCGACGCGCAGACGATCGCCGCCAATCGCACCAAATTCGGCATCTTCCCGATCACCGACGAGATCATCGCCGGCCAGCAGGCGACCGCCGATCGCTTCTACAAGCACAAGCTGATCCCGAATGCGGTGCGCATCTCCGACGCCGTGTGGACCGCACCGGGCAATTGATTTTTCACGTGCGGCGGCGGGCGGAAACGCCCGGCGCCTTTTGCCGTTTCACGCTTCAGGGATTTCGTCATGACCGCTTCATCAAGCCCGCAAGCCGGCCCGCTCGATTTCTTCTGGTTCATCCCGACGCATGGCGACGGCTCCTATCTCGGCTCCGAACAGCAGCAGCGGCCGCCGGAGTTCGCTTACTTCAAGGAGATCGCACAGGCGGTCGACCGGCTCGGCTTTCCCGGCGTGCTTTTGCCGACCGGGCAGAATTGCGAGGATTCCTGGATCACCGCCTCCGGCCTTGCAGCGCTGACGGAAAAGCTCAAATTCCTGGTGGCGCTACGGCCCGGCGTGACGTTGCCCACCTTCGCGGCGCGCCAGACGGCGGCGCTCGACCGGCTGAGCAATGGCCGCCTGCTGCTCAATGTCGTGGTCGGCGGCAACCCGACCGAGCTTGCCGGCGATGGCGTGTTCCTGCCGCATGACGAGCGCTATGCGCAGGCGCAAGAGTTTCTGACCATCTGGCGCGCGCTGGTGTCGGGCGAGAGCGTCAACTTCAACGGCAAATATTACCGCGTCGACAATGGCCGTCTTGATCTTCTGCCGCAACAGGAGCGGCCGCCGCTCTATTTCGGCGGCTCGTCCGATGCCGGCCAGGAGCTCGCCGCCGATCTCGTCGACATGTACCTGACCTGGGGCGAGCCGCCGGCGCAGGTGGCGGAAAAACTCAGCGCGGCGCGCAACAAGGCTGAACGGCGCGGCCGCAAACTGCGTTTCGGCATCAGGCTGCATTTCATCGTGCGCGAGACCGAGGAAGAGGCCTGGCGCGCCGCCGACCGGCTGATCAGCCACGTCACCGATGCCCAGATCGAAAATGCCCAGGCCCGCTTCACCAAGGAAATGGACTCTGTGGGACAGCGGCGCATGGCCGAACTGCATGGCGGCCGCCGCGACCGGCTGGTGGTTTCGCCCAATCTGTGGGCCGGCGTCGGCCTGGTGCGCGGCGGCGCCGGCACAGCTTTGGTCGGCTCGCCCGAGCAGATCGTCGAGCGCATCCGCGAGTATCAGGCGATCGGCATCGACACCATCATCGGCTCCGGCTACCCGCATCTCGAGGAAGCCTACCGTGTCGCCGAGCTTCTGTTCCCGCGTCTCGGCCTGGGCACCAGGCGGGCACGGGCGCATGAGAACATCGCCAATGAATTCGCCGTCGGCTTCCACGGCGCCAACCGCCTGCAGGCCTCGTCGTGAGTTTTGCCCGGCGCGTCAAACAGAACGGCATCGGCTGGCTGCTGCCGGCGCTGGTCATAATTGGCTGGGAAGCCGCCAGCCGCGCCGGCGTGATGCCGGCCAATGTGCTGCCGGCGCCGAGCGCGGTGGCCGAGGCCTTCTGGCGGCTGACGCTGTCGGGCGAGCTGATACAGAACATCGGCGTCAGCACGCTGCGCGCGCTGGCCGGCTTTGCCATCGGCGGCTCGATCGGCTTTGCACTCGGCCTTGCCAACGGGCTGTCGGCGCTCAGCCGCGGCCTGACCGACACGACGCTGCAGATGATCCGCAACATCCCGCATCTGGCGCTGATCCCGCTGGTCATCCTGTGGTTCGGCATCGACGAGGAAGCAAAACTGTTCCTGGTGGCGCTCGGCGTGTTCTTCCCGATCTACGTCAACACGCTGCTCGGCATCCAGAGCGTCGACCCGCATCTGGTCGAGATGGGCCGGGTCTACGGCATGGACCGCCGCGCGTTGTTTTTTCAGGTGATCCTGCCCGGCGCGCTGCCGGCGATCTTCGTCGGCCTGCGCTATGCGCTGGGCATCATGTGGCTGACGCTGATCGTTGCCGAAACCATCTCGGCCAGTTCCGGCCTCGGCTACATGGCCATGCAGGCACGCGAATTCCTGCTGATCGATGTGGTCGTGCTGTCGATCCTGATCTATGCGCTGCTCGGCAAGCTTGCCGACAGCTTCGCCCGCCTGCTCGAGCGGCTGTCGCTCGGCTGGCATCCCGCCTTCCAGAACGCCTGAGGGTTCGATGCCAACCGCCAGCCTGACCGCCATCCGTTCCTTCGTCGCCGCGCCGGAACCGTCACGGCCGGAGGAGGCCGTCGAAAGGCAGCGCGCCTTTGCCTTCAAGGGCATGGAAAAGCGCTTTGGCGACAAGGTCGTGCTCGACTGCATCGATCTCGACGTGCCGGTCGGGCAGTTCGTTGCCGTCATCGGCAAGAGCGGCTGCGGCAAGAGCACGCTTTTGCGGCTGCTGGCCGGGCTCGACCGGCCGACGGAAGGATCGCTGACATTCGGGCCGGAAGCCAAGGCCGGCGCCGGCGAAGAGAGCCGCTTCATGTTCCAGGAGCCGCGGCTGTTGCCCTGGGCCAGCGTGGTGAAAAACGTCGAGGTCGGGCTGACCGGGCTTGCCACCGGTGCGGAAGCCAGGCGGCGCGCGCTCGCCATCCTGGGTGAAGTCGGCCTCGCCGACCGCGCCGACGAATGGCCCTCGGTGCTGTCGGGCGGCCAGAAGCAGCGCGTGGCGCTGGCGCGTGCACTGATCGGACAGCCAAAGATTCTGGCGCTCGACGAGCCGCTCGGCGCACTCGATGCGCTGACCCGCATCGAAATGCAGCAGCTTCTGGAACGCATCTGGCTGGAGCAAAAATTCACCGCCGTGCTGGTCACGCATGACGTCGCCGAGGCGGTTGCGCTCGCCGACCGGGTGGTGGTGATCGACGAGGGCCGCATCGCGCTCGATCTCGACGTGTCGGTGGCGCGGCCGCGCCGGCGCGGTTCGGTCGAGCTTGCCAGGCTGGAGGGAAGGATTCTGGATCAGCTGTTCGGGTAGTGCTGTCGCGGGCAGGGCATTCTATCCGAGCCGGATAGATAGGTAACAGAATGGACCGGCAATATGGGGTGGCTGTTTTCTTGCTCGCCGGGTTGTGCCTGTTTGCGACTGCGGGTTTGACCAGCGCCTTCCCCCACTCCGTCTTTCCTCTCCCCCGTCGATCGGGGGAGAGGTGTCGAGCGAAGCTCGACGGAGTGGGGGTCGATCTGTGTGGGTCGATTTTTCGTCGCAACTCACCCCCGCGAACGGCTCGCCCATACCAGCCCGGCGAAACCGACCAGCATGGTCACGATGCCGATATAGAGCCATTGCGACTGGCCGGTCATGAAACTGCCGCCGACCACGCCAATGCCCTGCAGCGACCACAGCGCGCCAATGGCGAGCACGATCAGCGCCAGCAGATATCTGAACAGTCTCATCGCCAAGATTCCTTTCCGAAGTCGATCGTCAACTGCGCCATGACCGTGATGACAGAGCGAAAGGACGGCGCCCAATCGCGCTCTCTTCTACTTGTACTATAACGTCCTGCCTTGCTCACGGAATCTGTGAAACAGCTCGCAATATCGCCGGAGATACGGCTGCGCCACACGAAAGACGCCTGACAAACTGTTTCCCAGCGACTCCAAACGTGTGCCGGTGCCACGGAACTGCCCGATGCTTGCCGCATTTCCTGCCTTATTCGACACTTAACGGCTGGGGTCTGTCGAAAACGGAGCCAATCCCCCCAACATGAAGAAAACAAACCAGACCGCGCTTGTCGCGGTAACGATCGCGGCTGGCCTAATGGTCGGTGCATCCGCCTCCTCCGCCGCTGGCCAGTGCGGCCGCGCCTCCTGGTACGCACTGCATTCCAGGACCGCCAATGGCGAACGCATGAACCCGTCGGCGCTGACCGCCGCGCACCGCAGCCTGCCTTTCGGCACCAAGTTGAAAGTGACCAACCAGAATAATGGCCGCAGCGTCATCGTGCGCATCAACGACCGCGGCCCGTTCATCAAAGGGCGCGTGCTCGATCTGTCCAAGGGCGCCGCCGGCCAACTCGGCTTCATCGGCTCCGGCCATACCTCGGTGTGCATGGCGCGCGTCTAGATCTGTCCAAGTCCGGCCCGATCGGGCCGGACACATCCTGCCCCGTTGTCCAACAGCCTTGCGTTTTGCAGTGCACATTGAGCCGGCTGCACCCGCCCAACGCGGTTTCTCAATGCCTTGGACGAAAGATTGGCATATGTCACGCCACGTGACGTATTGCATCGCAGCAATATCTTGTTAACCTCCGCGCGAGACATTCAAGGCTCGGCGCTGTCCGTCGTCCCTTCGGTCACGGCAGCTGCGGAGTACCTGATGTTCTACCAGCTCTACGAAATGAACCATGCCGCCCTGCAGCCCGCGCGGCTTTATGCCGATGCAGTGCGGCTGTTCTACACCAACCCGCTCAATCCGTTTTCGCATACGCCGTGGGGCCGCTCGGTCGCCGCCACGGCCGAACTGTTCGAGCGCACGACGCGCCGCTACAGCAAGCCGCATTTCGGCCTGAGCAAGACCGTGGTCGACTGGAAGAGCGTCGAGGTCAGCGAAAAGACCGTGTGGTCGCGGCCGTTCTGCAATCTCACCCGCTTCGAGCGGTCGGTGCCCGCCGGGCGCAAGGCCGACCCCAAGCTTCTCATTGTGGCGCCGATGTCGGGCCATTATGCGACGCTGCTGCGCGGCACGGTCGAGGCGATGCTGCCCTATGCCGACGTGCACATCACCGACTGGGTCGATGCCCGCATGGTTCCGGTGACCGACGGCCATTTCGACCTCGACGATTATATCGACTACATCATCGACATGCTGCATGCGCTGGGGCCGGACACCCATGTGATGGCGGTGTGCCAGCCTTCGGTGCCGGTGCTGGCGGCGGTGGCGCTGATGGAAAAGCGCGGCGATCCCTTCGTGCCCTCGACCATGACCTTGATGGGCGGGCCGATCGACACCCGCCGCAATCCGACCGCGGTCAATCTGCTGGCCAAGGAAAAGGGCATCGACTGGTTCCGCGACAACGTCATCATGCACGCGCCCTGGCCGGTGCCGGGCTTCGGCCGCGAAGTCTATCCGGGCTTCCTGCAGCTGTCGGGCTTCATGAGCATGAACCTCGACCGCCACATCACCGCCCACAAGGACTTCTTCATGCATCTGGTCAAGCATGACGGCGACAATGCCGAGAAGCACCGCGATTTCTACGACGAATATCTGGCGGTGATGGACCTGACGGCGGAATTCTATCTGCAGACCGTCGACACGGTGTTCGTGCGCCATGCGCTGCCCAAGGGCGAGATGACGCATCGCGGCGAGGTGGTCGACACCAAGGCGATCCGCAATGTCGCGCTGTTCACGGTCGAAGGCGAGAACGACGACATTTCCGGTCTCGGCCAGACCCAGGCCGCCCACGATCTCTGCCCCAACATCCCGGCTGACCGGCATGCGCATTACATGCAGCCGGCCGTCGGCCATTACGGCGTCTTCAACGGGTCGCGATTCCGCTCGGAAATCGTGCCGCGCATCGTCGATTTCATCACCAGCTACGGCCGCCAGAACAGGGTTGCGGTGAAACCAAGGCTGGTCCGCTCCGCCAAAAGCTGAGGCTCGATCCGGCTGCAGCGTGCATTGCCCGCAAAAGCGGGGCGATTTTGCGCGCCACAGGCGTTCTGTTGCACAATAGACGCTGTTGGGCGGGCGCGGGTAACCATGCCGAAGAATCTGGCTCCCCTTATAATTGACACGGAGTGTAAATCCCCTTTAACCTTTCGTTAAGAACAAGGGCGAACGGGGACAATGACTTCCTCACCGATGGCACGGACGCTGCGCTTGTGGGCGGCAGCAGGGCTGGCGATCTCTGTGTGCTGGGCAGTGCCGGCACTTGCAGGCGGCGCCATGGCGACGGGCGGCATGACCTCGCAGCCGATCGGCCACTATGATTTCTGTAAAACCCAGCCCGGCGAATGCTCGATCCGGCCGAGCAACCTCAACCCCGCCGCGATGACCGACGCCTTCATGCGCAAGCTGATCAACGTGACGTCAAGGGTCAACGCCGCCGTCAAGCCGATGAGCGACTACGACATCTATGGCAAGGACGAGGTCTGGGCCTATCCCGACAAGGGCGTCGGCGATTGCGAAGACTATGTGCTGGAAAAGCGCCGCCAGCTCTCGCGCTCTGGCGTGTCGCTGGCCGATCTCTTGATCACCGTCGTGCGCAAGCCGGACGGCGAAGGCCATGCCGTGCTGACCGTGCGCACCGACAAGGGCGACTACGTCCTCGACAATCTGACCGACAAGGTGAAGATCTGGGACGCCACCGGCTATCGCTTCCTCAAGCGGCAGGCCATCGACAACACCGGCCGCTGGGTCTCGATCCGCGGCGGCCAGCAGGTACTGGTCGGCGCGGTTCAGTAAGGACACGACGCTTTCGAACGAGCGGGATATCGGCCCGCGCGCCATCTTCAGGATGAGTCAGCGCCGCCCCTCATTGCCCTGCCGGGCATTTCTGCCCGTATAATGACGGGGAGAAAGACACCCTCATCAATAATTTCGACAATGGTCAACGCTGCGGAATAGGTGCCGGCGCAGCGGCTATCTCCCTTCTCCCCGTCACTACGGGGAGAAGGTGCCGGCAGGCGGATGAGGGCAGCGCTGCCCTCGAAATCTTATCTCTCGAAACGCCTCCTCAAAAAATTTCGCTACCTGCGTGAACCAAACCGTCTCCAGCGGCGACACACAGCCGTAAACAGAAACCCAACCATGGAGACTTCAAATGACTGCTTTCCTGCGTAATGCTTTCCTCGCCGCCATCGCGGTATCGTCCCTGGCCGGATCCGCTATGGCCGACCAGACCGGCTGCGCCAAGAACAACCAGTGGGGCAATCGCTGTTGCGATCTCACCTCGGACTGCCTGGGTGGCGGTCGCGGCGGCGATCATGACAGCACTGGCGGCCGTGGCGGCCAGGCCGGCGCGAAGTAATCTCACCATATGCCCGCTGGCTAACGGCCGGCGGGCATCGCCTTCAGGATGAAATGCCGGCGCTATTGATGAGCATTCGTGGCCTTGGCGCCGCCCTACTTACGCCGCTCCAGTGCCGCCCGGATCGAGCCGGTGATGCGGGCAAGCTCGGCTTCGTCCAGCTTCTCGATGTTTTCGGCCAGGAGATTGGCCAACTCGGTGGCGGCAGGACTGAGGCCGGACGTATCGAGTCTCACCCGCGGATGTGAGGCCTCGGCCAGACGCGCCAGCTCTTCGGCATCGTCCCAGATGACGTTGAAATAGCCGATGATCTTCTGGATCAGCGTCCAGGTCGGCGCGCCGCGGCGGCCATGTTCCAGCGCCGACAGATAGGCGGCGCTGACTCCGATCGCCTGCGCCATGTCCTTCTGGCGCAAGCCGCGCTCGGCTCGAAGCGCCCGCAGTTTTTCGCCGAACGGCGTCATCAGCGGGTTCGCCTGAGCCGAACGTAGAGCGCGCCCGAACCGCCGTGGTTGCGGGCGGCGTGATCGTGGCTGGAGACCAGCGGCCGGAAGGCAGGCGTCGACAGCCAGGCAGGCACGGCGCGCCGCAAGACGCCGTCGCCGCCCGACGACGACCCTTTTCCCGTGATGACGAGGACATAGCGGATGCCGCCGGCATGGGCCCGGTGCAGGAACGAAAACAGCAGCGAATAGGCCTCGTCCTGGGTCATGCCATGCAGATCGACGCGGCCTTCGATCGGCAGCCGGCCTTTCCTAAGCTTGTCCAGCGTCGGTTCGTCCAGCGCATGCGAAACATGCTGCGCCTTCGGCTTGGCGGCGAGGACCGGACCGACAGCGACCGGCGTCTGTGCCGGCTTGGGGTCGACGACGATGTCGGGAATGTCGACCGCCATTCTGCCCTTCAGCGGCCGCGCCGTGCGCGCCACCAGGTTCCACAGCACCCGGTCGTCTTCATTGAGTTTATCGGGGCGCTTGCTCATCGATTCGATTCCGAAACGAGAGCGCGTGGAACCAAGGCATAGAAATCGGCCGCGTTGCGAACGACGCCGGCGATCTCGCCGGCCGCATCGCCGGAGCCGGCGAACAGATCGCCCCGCGCCGGTCCGGTGATGGCCGAGCCGGTGTCCTGCGCAATCATCAGCCGCCGGAACGGTTTTCCGTCGAAGGCGGTCAGCGACGGAGCGTCGATGTAGAAGGGGGTACCGAATGTGTGCAGCAGCCGGTCGACCGCGAGCGAACGGCCGGGCGTCAACGGCACCTTGGCGGCGGCGACCGGACCGAGTGCGGCATCGTCGACATCGGCTTCGCGAAAGAAGATGTAGGAGCGGTTCTGCCAGAGGATCTCGTCGACGCGATCCGGATGCGCCCTGAACCAGGCGCGGATAGACTGCATCGTCACTTTTTCCAGTGGGATTTCGCCGAGTTCGGCGAGAATCTTCCCCGGACCGCTGAAACGTTGGCCGGATTTGGCGGCGTAGGTGACGCGGCAAAGCCGGCCGTCCGTCATTTTCAGCCTGGCCGCACCTTGCACATGGATGAAGAAGACGTCGACCTTGTCGGCAAGCCAGGCGATTTCCAGGCCTTGGCCGGCCAGCGCGCCTCTCTCGATCTCACTGCGGTCGAAATACTCCACCAGGCCCCGCGGCGTGTCGCGGGCGAAGGCGAGATAGTCGTCCATGCCCTTGGGGCGGTTGGCGTCATCGATGTCGACGAGGTCGGCCGGTCGCGCCAGAAGCGGCACGGTGAATTCATCCGTGCGCACTGGTGAGGCCTCGGCCTCGGGCTCGTAGAAGCCGGTGACCAGGCCGAGGTTTTCGGATCGAAACTGGACTGGGGCGAAATGGCGCTCGAAAAAAGCCTTGGCCGCCGACCAATTCGCCGGCGAAACGGTGCGCGCCTCGTCATAAGCGCCGGCAAACGCGTCGAACCGGACGCCCAACGAACCGGTGCGGTAGGGCTTGTTCAGGACATGAAAGGCCGAACGGCGGAAGGCTTCGAAAGCGGGCAGATGGTCATCGGAATTCCAACCGGGAAGATCATCGAAGGACTTTTCCACGAAAAGCGGCGAGAGCGACACCTCAGCCTCGCCACTGCCCATGTTTGCCTGCATGTCGCTATCCCAAAAAAGCTGCCCGCACCGGGCGACATGCATAGGCTCAGTCTTCTTCCTCGGTGGCGACCAGCTTCCAGTTCGGATCGCGCGAGCGTGTGTCGCGGGCGAAGGTCCAGACATCCTTGACCTCGGCCACCGTCTCGGGATCGCCGTCGATGACGGCACCCGCCTTGTCGCGGGTCGCCGAAATCAGTTCGCTCACGATGCGCAGCGTGATGTGGGCCTCGCCGCCCTTCATCTCGGCCGAGACGATGTCGGCCTTGTCGATGCCGACGAAGGAGGACTGGATCTTTTCGGCTTTCGCCTCGCGGTCGCCAATCGCGGCAACGAAGCCGTCAAAAACCTCGCGCGACAACAGGTTCTTCAGCGTTTTTCGGTCGCCATCGGCATAGGCCATGACAATCATCTCGTAGGCCATCTTGGCGCCGTCGACGAAGACTTTGGGGTCGAAGGAGGGATCATTATCCTTGATCGCGCGCAGGCCCTTGTTGAGGTCGGTGTCGGGCTTGGCGAAGGCATCGATGGCCGCGTAGGTCTCGGCAGCCGTCTCGCCCGGCATGCGCTTGCGTGGCAGCGAAACCACGTTTTCGGGCTTCTGGGTCGCGTCCTTCTCGGTGCGGCTGGCCGTGTACGGATCGAAGGGCGGGCGCTCGCTGCCCGTGCGGCGGCCAAGCACGTTGCGCAGCTGGAAAAAGATCACCACCGCCGCAATCAGAAAGAAAATGGTGCCGAAGTCGAAGAATCCCATATCTTTCGCCAATCAATCCCTGACCTGGCCGGGACCGCCAGCCAATCGGGCGGCGGTCGCATGGCGTTAAACATGCAAAGCATATAGAACGCATGGCGCAATCATTCAAATCAAAGGCAGGCATACCTATCTAACGGCCTCAGTGCCAGCGGCGATTATGCGCCGCCCGGCAAACATGGAAACGATCGGTCAAGATTTGCGCATTTCCTTCCTTCCTCTGTTCCTGCTTGCGCTGCCGCTGCTGGAAATCGCCGGTTTCGTCATTGTCGGCCGCGAGGTCGGGGCGCTGGCGACGGTCGGTCTGGTGCTGGCTTCAAGCATTGCCGGCGTGCTTCTGCTCCGGCACCAGGGTTTTGGCGTCATGGCGCGGGTCCGCGCCGAGATGGCCGGCGGCGGCGACCCCAGCCGCCAGCTCGCGCATGGCGCCATGATCGTGGTCGCCGCCATCCTGTTGATCATCCCCGGCTTCATTACCGATATTATCGGCCTGCTGCTGTTCCTGCCGCCGGTACGCGACCTTGCCTGGCGCAGGCTCAAGGGCCGCATCGTCGTCGCGACCGATTTCACCGCCGGCGGTTTTCGCCGCAGGTCGCGCGACAAGGTCATCGACCTCGACGACGGCGACTATTCGCGCGAGGACGATTTCAAGCGCGGTCCCGACCATAACTCGCCGTGGCGCCGCCTGAAGGACGACTGAACGTCGCCTTGAGGACGACTGAGGCTACATCGACCCCTTCGGCCTGAAGGCGGCAAACCTTGTCTTGTCATGCCGACCATGCTAGCCAACGCCCGATTTCAATTCGGTCAGCGCTGCTGTCCAGGCAAAAGGAACAAGGCTCATGGCCAGCAAAGATGACGCGCCGGTCGGCGCCGCCAACGGCAACGGCGAAACGGCGCAGCCGTCGCTCAACGTGCTTGCCCAGTATGTGAAGGACCTGTCCTTCGAAAGCCCCGGCGCGCCGAACTCGCTGCGCGGCCGCGACAAGGCCCCAGGCATTGCGATCAACGTCAATGTCAATGCCAACCCGCTCTCCGACAAGCAGTTCGACGTCAATCTGACCTTGAACGCCAAGGCGTCCTTCGACCAGGAAGTGCTGTTCAATGTCGAACTGGTCTATGGCGGCGTATTCGCCATCGCCGGCTTCCCGCAGGAACACATGCTGCCGATCCTGTTCATCGAATGCCCGCGGCTTTTGTTCCCGTTCGCCCGCCAGATCATCGCCGAAGCCACCCGCAATGGCGGCTTCCCGCCCCTGATGCTCGACCCGATCGATTTCGCCCAGATGTTCCAGCAGAAGCTGGCCGAGGACCAGGCGGCATCGAAGGTCAAGGTGAGCTGAAGGCAAGCGTCACGCGCATGAGTTGAAAGCCCGGCTTCGTGCCGGGCTTTTTGTATACTGAGATGCTGGCGGGACAGCACCCCCCTCTGCCTTGCCAGGCATCTCCCCCTCAAGGGGGGAGATTGGCCGTCATCGCGACCTTCGCCAACTTTAGACGTTGCAGGAATGGGCTGGAGCGGCGAAGCTGCTGATCTCCCCCCTTGAGGGGGAGATGGCCGGCAGGCCAGAGAGGGGTGTGACGGAACGCTACCTCCGCGATCCGTTCACCCCGCCGCCACCTTCAGCCACAGCGCCTTTTCGCCCAGCGTCGCCACCAGCCCCGCATGCGCCGCTCGCTCGCCCTCGGTCAGGCGCGGCGGCAGGGCGATTGGCCTGGCGGCGATCGAGATGTCGATGTCGGCAACGTCGCCATTGCTGTTGAGCTGCACCACGACCGCGTCGAGGACAAGTGCGGCCTGCTTGCCGCCGATGAGTTCGATGTAGACTTCGGCCAGGAGCTCGGAATCGAGCAGCGCGCCGTGCTTGGTGCGGTGGCCGTTGTCGATGCCGTAGCGACGGCAGAGCGCGTCGAGCGAATTGGGTCCCATAGGGTGCTTGCGCCGCGCCAGCGCCAGCGTGTCAACGACGCGCCCGGTGTCTATGGCCGGCTGGCCGAGCCGCCCGAATTCCGTGTTGAGGAAGCCGATGTCGAAATTGGCGTTGTGGGCGACGAGCTTGGCGCCGTCGGTGAAGGCGAGCCATTCCTCGGCGATTTCGGCAAAGGTCGGCTTGCCGACGAGGTCGGCGGCGCTGATGCCGTGCACGGTTTGCGCCTCGACATGGACGGCGCGCCCCTGCGGATTGATGAATTTGTGGAAGGTGCGGCCTGTCGGGAAGCGGTTGACCAGCTCGACGCCACCAAGCTCGATGATGCGGTCGTCGCGCATGTCGAGTCCGGTGGTTTCGGTATCGAAAATGATCTCACGCATAGAATCAACCCACTCCTGGAGGAGTAGAATCATGGAGCGGAACAAAATGGCAATCGGTAATGCGACAGCCTGCCGTCAGGAGCCTGATGGGCGCGACTTATCCCCCAGGAGTTAGCAGGCAAGCTCAGCGTCCTGAGAGCTCGGCAATGATCGCGCCGACCGCGGCGCGGGCGGCGTCCATGCCTTCACCGGTGTCGATGACGAAATCGGCCTGCCGGCGTTTTTCGGCATCGGGCACCTGCTTGGCCAGGATGGCCGCCAGCTTTTCCTCGCTCATGTCAGGACGCGCCAGCACACGGGCGCGCTGGATATCGGCCGGCGCGGTGACGACGACGACCTTGTCGACACGGTTGCGGCCGCCGGTTTCGAACAGCAGCGGTATGTCGAGCACGCCGAGCGGCGCGCCGGCGGCGCGGTGCCTTGCCAGAAAGGCATCGGCATCGGCCCGCACCAGCGGATGGACGATCGCCTCCAATGTCTTCAGCGCAGCAGCGTTGCCGAGCACGCGGCGCGCCAACTCGGTGCGATCGACCGAACCGGCAATCACGGTGCCGGGAAAGGCCGCCTCGACGAGAGGTGCTGCCTTGCCGGCATAGAGGCGATGTACGGTCGCGTCGGAATCATGCACCGGCACGCCGGCGTCGACGAACATTTTCGCCGTCGTCGACTTGCCCATGCCGATCGACCCGGTGAGGCCAAGCACGATCATCATTTGGCGCCCATCATTTGCGACCCATCATTTGGCGAGGATGTCGGCGACGATCATCTGTCGCAACTCAGGCGTGACCTGCGGCATCTTGCCGAACCAGCGTTCGAAACCGGGCACAGCCTGGTGCAACAGCATGCCGAGCCCGTCGACCGTCTTCAAATTTCTCGTGCGGGCAGCGGCAAGCAGCGGTGTTTCCAGCGGCACATAGACGATGTCTGCGACAATGGCGTGAGCTGGCAGGCCGGCCGGATCGGCGGCCAGCGTCGCATCGCCATGCATGCCAAGTGCCGTCGTGTTGATCAGCAAGCCGGCATCGCCAAGCAAGTCGCCGACCGCGCCATGCGCCGAGACGCCGGCCCCGAAGCGGTCGGCGAGTTCTTGCGCCCGCGCCAATGTGCGGTTGACGATGCGGATATCTTTGATGCCGCGCACTTTAAGCGCGTGGATGACCGCGCGCGACGCGCCACCGGCGCCGAGCACCACGGCCGGAGCGTTTCTCTCCCAGCCCGGGGCATGCTCGTCGAGATTGCCGGCAAAGCCGATCCAGTCCGAATTGCCGCCCCACAGCACGCCGTCGTCCAGCCACAGCATGTTGACCGCGCCGATCATCTCCGCCGCCTCGTCGCGGCGCTCGACCCGGGCAAAGGCGACTTCCTTGTGTGGAATGGTGACGTTGCCGCCCTGATAGCCATTGGCCTGGAGGGAAGAGAGGAACTCGGGAAAATCGGCCGGCGCGACATCGATCGCATGATAGCTGCCGTCGATGCCGTATGTGTTCAGCCAATAGCCGTGGATCTTCGGCGAGCGCGAATGCGCGATTGGATGGCCGGTGACGAAAGCTTTTTTCTCAACCATCGATGGCTCCGAGCGCACGCAATTCCGCCAGCACCGGTAACAGCGGCAGGCCGACAATGGTGAAATAATCGCCTTCGATCTTTTCGAACAGCTGGATGCCTTCGCCCTCGATCTGGTAGGCGCCGACGCTCGACAACGCCTTGGCGCCGACGCGGGCCAGGTGCCGGCCGACGAAGGCCGGATCGAGCTTGCGCATGGTAAGGCTGGCGATGCCGACGTGACGCCACAGCACCTTGCCGTTGCGGCAGAGCACGGCGGCGCTGTTCAGCTGATGCGTCTTGCCCGACAGCGCCAGCAGATGGCGGCGGGCGCCTTCCATGTCGGCCGGCTTGTGGAACACTTCATCTCCCAGTGACAAAGTCTGGTCACAGCCGAGCACCAGGGCGCCCGGTCTGCGTTCGCTGACCTCGGTCGCCTTGGCTTCGGCGAGTATCAGGGCGACATCTTCCGGCGACACACCGCTGTCCTGCAACGGCGCCTCGAGCGCACGCTCGTCGACATCGGCAGGCACCGCTTCGATGCCGAGCCCGGCATTGATGAGCATTGCTTTGCGGAACGGGCTGCCGGAGGCGAGGATGATTTTTTCGGTCATGGGTTCTGGGCCTGGTCGATAGTGGTTGATTGGGGCAGGAGGTCGCGTTGCCATCCCATCATCTATTCTTCCCCCGCAGGGCAACAATGGCTGCCGCGGTCTCTTCGATCGAACGGCGGCTGACGTCTATCATCGGCCAATTGTGGCGGGTGCAGATCTGGCGGGCATAGGCGAGCTCTTCGGCGATCGAGGCACGGTCGACATAATCGGTCGCTTCGTAGGTGCTGCTGTTGCCGAGCACGCGGTTCTGCCGGACATGCGAGATGCGTTCGGCGGTGGCGATCAGCCCGACGATCAGCGGCTTGGTGGCAGCGACCAGGCTTTCGGGCACCGGCACGCCGAGCACGATCGGGATGTTGGCGGTCTTGATGCCGCGGTTGGCGAGATAGATGCTGGTCGGCGTCTTCGATGTCCTGGAAATGCCGATCAGCACGACATCGGCGTCGTCCATGTTGAGCGGCAGCTGGCCGTCATCATGCTCCATCGTAAAATTGAGTGCGTCGATACGGTGGAAATAATCGGCATCGAGCACATGCTGGGCGCCGACGCGGCGGCCGGCCGGCGTGCCGAGATAGGACTGGAACACGGTGAGGACCGGCTCCAGCACCGAAACGCAGGGCAGCCCCATGGCGGCGCAGCGCTCGTCAATACCGCGCGCCAGCTTCTGGTCGACGACGGTGTAGAGGATGATGCCCGGTTCCTCTTCTATGTCCTCGAAGACTTTCGCCACCTGCTTTTCGGTGCGGATGAGCGGATAGATATGCTCGATGGCGCGCGCATCCTTGTATTGCGCCGAGGCGGCTCGGCCGGCCGCCAGCAGCGTCTCGCCGGTGGCGTCGGAAATCAGGTGCAGGTGAAAGAAGCTCTGGGGTTTGTTCACAGGGGGCGCCTCAGGCTGTGGGCTTGTGTGGATAAACCGGGGCCGCAAAGGCGACCGGCTGGAGGCGACTGTATCAGAAGGCCAGTTGTCCACAATTCGATGCGCTGTCAGCTTCACTGTGCGGTTGGGGACAAATCTGGGGACGGGCGTTTTTGCCAGCGCTTCATCCACAGAGGCGGTTTTTCAGCGGCTACGCCAAACCATTGACTCCAGTGATGGAATCCTGGTCATCCACACTCATTGCCAATCCCGCGGAAGAAACACGCGACAAAATGCTGGCTGGCCTTTTCCAAGGCAAAGCGGGACAGGTGACAACCACCGATACCAACAGACTCTTAGAATCAGAAGATTCTAGAAATAGACTATTTAATTATAGAGAAGGCAGGGAAGAGAGCGCTCAATGCCCGAGAACCGCATCGTGCTGGACGTGCTGAGAGGCGAGGCAGTGTTTCCGCCGCCGCTCTGGATGATGCGCCAGGCCGGGCGCTATTTGCCGGAGTACCGCGAGACCAGAAAGCGCGCCGGGTCCTTTCTCGATCTTTGCTACAATCCTGATCTGGCTGTCGAAGTGACGCTGCAGCCGATCGAGCGCTTCGGCTTCGATGCCTCGATCCTGTTCTCGGACATTCTGGTCGTGCCGAATGCGCTGGGACGCGATGTCCGCTTCGAGGAGGGCCGCGGGCCGCTGCTGACGCCAATCACTGCAGCTGAGATTTCGGCTCTCAACAGTGAAACGTTTCACGTGAATCTCGAACCGGTCTACGAGACGGTTCGCCGGCTGCGGGCAAGATTGCCTGACGAGACCACGCTGATCGGCTTCTGCGGCGCGCCGTGGACGGTGGCGACCTACATGATCGCTGGCCACGGCACACCCGACCAAGCGCCGGCGCGGCTGTTTGCCTATCGCGAACCGACGGCCTTCAAGCATCTCCTGAAAGTGCTCGCCGATCACTCCGCGGCCTATTTGATCCGCCAGATCGAAGCCGGTGCCGACGTGGTGCAGATTTTCGATTCCTGGTCCGGCGTGCTTGATGATGCGTCTTTCGAGCAGTTCTGCGTGCAACCGGTGGCGGAGATCGTCAGGCAAGTTCGTGCGGTTCATCGCGATGTTCCGATCATAGGCTTTCCCAAGGGCGCCGGCGCCCGCTACGAGACCTATCGTGAGAAGACCGGGGTGACGGGGCTGGGGATCGACTGGACCGTGCCCCTGTCGGCTGCGAACGAACTGCAGCATTCAGGGGCGGTCCAGGGCAATCTCGATCCCTTGCGGCTCGTGGCTGGCGGCAAAGCCCTGTCGGACGGCGTCGATGCGATCCTCAAGGCGCTGGGCGACGGACCGCTGATCTTCAATCTCGGCCATGGCATCACGCCGGAGACGCCGGTGGCACATGTCGAGGCGATGGTGAAGCAGGTGCGGAGCGCGACACGCTGATGGCTCAATCGGATAATACGGGCGGCAACAGCACTCGTGGGGCGATGATGCGCATGACCATCGGCATCGGAGTGCTGGTTGTTCTCACCGCACTTTTGTTTTTCTTTGCGCCTGAGGGTTTCTATCCCTGGGCGAAGGCAATCCATATCCTGGCCGTCATCTCTTGGATGGCCGGCATGCTCTATCTGCCGCGATTGCTGGTCTACCACGCCGACGCAGAGAAGGGGTCCGTCCAATCGGAGACCTTCAAGGTGATGGAGCGGCGTCTGCTGCGCGGCATCATCAATCCGGCGATGATCGTCACCTGGGTGTTCGGGCTTTGGCTTGCCTGGAAAGTGTTTGGCTTTCACGGCGGCTGGCTGCACGCCAAGATGGGCTTGGTGCTGTTGCTGTCGGGCGTGCATGGCTATCTGGCCGGTGCTGTCAGGAAATTCGCCGAGGACCGCAATGAAAAAACGGCGCGGCACTGGCGAATCGTCAACGAGATCCCCACATTGCTGATGATCGCCATCGTCATCCTGGTTGTCGTCAAGCCGTTCTAGGCCCATTTCGGTCGACAAAACGCAGCTTGCTCTTTCCCCCGACCGACGATAAAAGACGGGTCTTCCTTCCCGTCATGCGCCGCCCTTGATTGCTTTCGGCCGCGCCCGGCATTTATCGCATCCAGCCGATATATTTTCCCCAAAGCAGATTCAGAGTCCGTCTATGCAAGAAATGAAACTCGCAGAGTTCAAGAACAAGAAGCCGCCAGAGCTGATCGCCTATGCCGAATCGCTCGAAGTGGAAAACGCCAGCGTCATGCGCAAGCAGGAACTGATGTTTGCCATCCTGAAGAAACTGGCCGCCCAGGACGTCGAGATCATCGGCGACGGTGTGGTCGAGTTGCTGCAGGACGGTTTCGGCTTCCTGCGCTCAGCCAACGCCAATTATCTGCCGGGTCCCGACGATATCTACATCTCGCCCTCGCAGATCCGCCGCTTCTCCTTGAAGACCGGCGATACCGTCGAAGGGCCGATCCGCAGCCCAAAAGAGGGCGAGCGCTATTTCGCCCTTCTCAAGGTCAACACGATCAATTTCGACGATCCCGAAAAGATCCGTCACAAGATCCATTTCGACAATCTGACGCCGCTCTATCCGACCAAGCGGCTGAAGATGGAGATCGACAATCCGACCGGCAAGGACATCTCGTCGCGGGTGATCGACCTGGTGGCGCCGATCGGCAAGGGACAGCGCGCGCTCATCAACGCGCAGCCGCGTACCGGTAAAACGGTGCTGATGCAGAATATCGCCCACTCGATCACGGCCAATCATCCGGAATGCTATCTGATCGTACTTCTGATCGACGAACGGCCAGAAGAAGTGACCGACATGCAGCGTTCGGTGAAGGGCGAGGTCGTGTCCTCTACCTTTGACGAACCGGCGGTGCGCCACGTCCAGGTCGCCGAAATGGTCATCGAAAAGGCCAAGCGCCTGGTCGAGCATGGCCGCGACGTCGTTATTCTGCTCGATTCGATCACCCGCCTCGGCCGTGCCTACAACACCGTTGTGCCGTCCTCCGGCAAGGTGCTGACCGGCGGTGTCGACGCCAACGCGCTGCAGCGGCCGAAGCGCTTCTTCGGCGCGGCCCGCAACATCGAGGAAGGCGGCTCGCTGACCATCATCGCCACCGCGCTGATCGACACCGGCAGCCGCATGGACGAAGTCATCTTCGAAGAGTTCAAGGGCACCGGCAACTGCGAAATCCAGCTCGACCGCAAGGTCGCCGACAAGCGCATCTACCCGGCCATGGACATTTTGAAGTCAGGCACCCGCAAGGAGGACCTGCTGGTCTCCAAGCAGGATCTGCAGAAGATCTTCGTCCTGCGCCGCATCCTGGCGCCGATGGGAACCACCGACGCGATCGAGTTCCTGATCGACAAGCTGAAGCAGACCAAGACCAACGCCGATTTCTTCGATTCAATGAACACGTAAGCAGTTTCACTGGATCATCGGTCATGCATGAAACCCCGTTCCGGGAAACCGGGACGGGGTTTTTCATTGCGGGGGCAAACAGGTCGCATTTCCGACAGGGCGTGGCCTTGGGCGGCAATTTCCATCGCTGTCGTCATGCGAGTAATCCCGTCTGGAAGATCGGAGGCCGCATGAAGAAAACAATCCCGACCCTGATCGGCTTGTCGGCCATCCTGACATGGTCGTTCCTGGCGCTGCTTTCGACTGCGGCTGGACCGATTCCGCCCTTTCAGCTGGCGGCGATGACGTTTCTGCTTGGCGGGTTGATCGGCGCGTCGAGCTGGCTTGTCCGTCCGGCGGCGATCAAGTCGCTGCGCCAGCCGTGGCAGGTCTGGGCGCTCGGCACAGCGGGGCTGTGCATCTATCACTGCGCCTATTTCTTCGCCATCCACTCGGCGCCGCCGGTCGAGGTCAGCCTGATCGCCTATCTCTGGCCGTTGCTGATCGTCGTCTTTGCCGCCTTCCTGCCTGGAGAAAAGCTTAGGGCCCATCACATCGCCGGCGTCGTGCTCGGCCTTGCCGGCGCCATTGTGGTGATCACCAAGGGCGGCACGATCGGACTGGCCAATGGTGTGATGAAGGGGCATGTCATCGCGCTGTTCTGCGCTTTCATCTGGGCCGGCTATTCGGTTTTATCGCGCCGCTTTGGCAAGGTGCCGACCGATGTCGTCGCCGGTTACTGCTTCATCACGGCTGCGGTCGCCTTGGTGCTGCACCTGACGCTTGAGGCTACCGTCTGGCCACAGACGGCGACGCAGTGGAGCGCCATCGTCATCTTGGGCGTAATACCGCTAGGCGCCGGCTTTTACGCCTGGGACTATGGCTGCAAGCACGGCGACATCATGATCCTCGGCGCCCTCTCCTACGCGGCGCCCCTCTTCTCGGTCATCGTGCTTCTGCTGGCAGGCTTTGGTGTGTTTCACTGGTCGGTGGCTGTTGCTTGCATCCTGATCACGGTCGGAGCGGTGGTCGCGGCCAAGGATTTGCTGTTCGCGCCGCGGCCGCTATCCATTGATGTGACGCGGCTTCCTTCGGCCTTGGACGGAAACACGGTTCCTACGGATCCGGCCCCACGGGCAGGATAGCCGGTACATAGCTCCGGTCTGCCGGTCTGCGGCCGGATGCCACTGGCCAATGTTAAGTCGATTCGCATCCGTTCCGATCGCGGAGACGATCGGCGTGACGCGGGTCGGGATTTCCGATTCGCAACCGGAACGAGGCTTGCCTCATGGGGAGATGGGCTCCAGCTTCACGGTTCCGGCCAGGAACAGGCATTAACGATGCCGGCCTGCCGTAGGGCTTGCTGGCCCGCCCAGAACTGCTTGGCGTCGGACCCGCCTGCTCGCACATGGATGACCAGGCGGCTATACAGATTTGGTAATGTCCGGCCGCTCCTCGCGATCGACCTTGATATTGACGAACAGCCGGTTCATGACGGCCGCGACACTGTGGGATTGTCGACCGGACAGCTAGGCGACCGGTGAGAAGGGCAAATGATTTCAGGCGATTCGATCGTTGCGCTTTCCAGCGGGCGCCTGCCCGCCGGCATCGCTGTCATCCGCATTTCCGGACCGAAGACTCGATTCGTCGTCGAAACGGTTGCCGGTGGTAAGGTCAAGGACCGGGTTGCAACCCTGCGCAAGCTCCGAACGGTGGACGGTTCGCTTATCGACAACGGCCTGGTGCTGTTTTTTCCTGGGCCGAACAGTTTTACCGGCGAGGATGTCGCCGAGTTCCACGTCCATGGCGGCCGCGCCGTGGCCGGCAAGATGCTGGAGATCATTGCCGGGTTTGACGGCGTGCGTCATGCGGAACCTGGTGAATTTACGCGCCGGGCTCTTCTCAACGGCAAGCTGGATCTGGTTGAGACGGAGGCGTTGGCCGATCTGGTCAATGCCGAAACCGAAGCGCAGCGGCGCTTTGCCGTGCAGAATGCCGAAGGAGTGCAAAGCGAACTCTATCTTGGCTGGCGCCGTCGGCTGATCCATGCACGGGCGATGATCGAGGCGGAAATCGACTTCGCCGACGAAGACGACGTGCCCGGTTCGGTTTCGGACACGGTCTGGTCCGATGTGCGCGCAATGGTGGGCGAGATCGGCCGGCATGTCGATGGCTTCCATGCCGCCGAGATCATCCGTGACGGGTTTGAGGTTGTCATCCTCGGTGCACCGAACGCCGGAAAATCCAGCCTGTTCAACGCGCTGGCCAGGCGTGAGGCGGCGATTGTTACCGACGAGCCCGGCACGACGCGGGACTTGCTCGAAGTGGTGCTGGATCTCCACGGAGTGCGGGTCAGGGTAACCGACACCGCGGGCCTGCGCGAGTCGCCCGGCAAGATCGAAGCGATCGGCATCGAAAAGGCGCGGGCCAAGGCGCACACGGCTGACCTGGTGCTGTTGCTGGAAGATCTGGCGGACCCTACTGCGATCGGCAACATGCCTGTCGAGGCCCCGGCTTTGAGAATCGGCACCAAGGTCGATCTCTTGAAAGGTTCGCCGCGATCAGAGGCGTATGATGCGTTGATATCGACGGTGGACGGCACTGGTTTGGCTGAACTGCTGGCTGAGATCGGCAGGCGCGCCGCGGCTGCTATCGGCGACGCCGGGGACATCCTGCCGTCTCGGTTGCGGTATGTGGAGCTGCTCAATGAGACCAGGCGCTTTCTGATCTCGGCTTTGTCGGGGCAAGAGTGCGGCCAGGAGCTGCGGGCGGAGGAGCTGCGTCTTGCGGCGGACCGGCTTGGCCGGATTGTCGGCGCGGTGGATGTCGAGGACCTGCTGGACGTGATCTTTTCGCAGTTTTGCATTGGGAAGTGACTCACGTGAAACAGGGGGGCGCGCTGTGTGAGTGACTCACGTGAAACACAGGGGGCCGCCCAAGTGCGTGTTTCACGTGAAATGAGACGGTTGGCAAAAGGGCAAGTGGCCGAAAGCCTGCACCGCCCCTCATTGTCCCCGTTCATGGGGAGAAGATGCCGGAAGGTAGATAAGGGGCAGCGCCAAACGAGGCTTCGCTGCTCCTATGACTCACGTGAAACACCTCTGCGACTTTCAGCACTCCGGTCCACGTGAACGAATCAACCTGCAATCCTTGACAGCGTCCTCTCGTGGGGACATGTGTCGGGAAATCTCTGAATCTGGAAGGGACAATGATCGATCGCTATGATGTGGTTGTGGTGGGCGGTGGTCATGCCGGGTGCGAGGCTGCGAGCGCTGCCGCGCGCGCCGGTGCCAGGACCGCGCTGATCACGCTGCGCTTCGACACGATCGGTGTCATGTCCTGCAATCCGGCGATCGGCGGCCTCGGGAAGGGCCATCTGGTGCGTGAGATCGACGCCATGGACGGGCTGATGGGCCGCATCGCCGATGCTGCCGGCATCCAATTCCGCCTGCTTAATCGCCGCAAAGGCCCTGCCGTGCGCGGGCCGCGCACGCAGGCCGACCGCAAGCTTTACCGGCTGGCCATGCAGGAAGCGATTCGGCAGCAGAACGGTCTCGACGTCGTCGAAGGCGAAGTCTTGGATTTCGAGATCGAAGAAGGACGGATCGCCGCTGTGCTCCTGGCCGACGGGCGCCGGTTGGCGTGCGGTGCAGTCGTCCTGACCACCGGCACTTTTCTTCGCGGCCTCATCCACATTGGCGACAGGAAGATTGTCGCCGGGCGGATGAACGAGCAAGCGAGCCTTGGCCTGTCGGCGACGATGAGCCGCGCCGGTTTCGCGCTTGGACGGCTGAAGACCGGCACGCCGCCGCGGCTCGATGGCCGCACCATCGACTGGGCGTCGCTGGAAAGCCAGGCGGCCGACGAACATCCAGTGCCGTTCTCGCTGCTCACCGACACAATCAAGAATCCGCAAATCCATTGCGGCATCACGCGTACGACACCGGCGACGCACGAGCTGATCCGCGCCAATCTCGGCCGCTCCGCCATGTATTCCGGCTCGATAGAGGGGGTCGGACCACGCTATTGCCCGTCGATCGAAGACAAGATCGTCAAGTTCGGCGATCGCGAAGGCCACCAGATTTTCCTGGAGCCGGAAGGGCTGGACGATGACACCGTCTACCCCAATGGCATCTCGACCTCCCTGCCCGAAGACGTCCAGCTCGACATTCTGAAGACGATCCCGGGCCTGGAACGCGCGACCATGCTGCAGCCCGGCTACGCCATCGAGTATGACCACGTCGATCCGCGCGAGCTCGAGCCGACGCTTGAGACCAAACGTATTGCGGGGCTTTTCCTCGCCGGTCAGATCAACGGCACCACCGGTTATGAAGAAGCCGGCGCGCAAGGCCTGCTCGCCGGGCTCAACGCCGCGCGCAAGGCGGCGGCCGACGACCAAATCGTGCTCAGCCGCACCGAAGCCTATATCGGTGTGATGGTCGACGACCTCACCAGCCGCGGCATTGCCGAGCCCTACCGCATGTTCACTTCGCGGGCGGAGTTTCGCCTATCGCTGCGCGCCGACAATGCCGATGAAAGGCTTACGCCGCTGGCAAATCGGCTTGGTATCGTGTCGCCGGAGCGGACGCAGCGGTTCAATCAAGTCACACAGGATCTTGATAGGGCGCGCGAACTCGCAGTTGCGACGACGATGACGCCCAACGAAGCGGCGCGGCATGGGCTGGAGATCAACAGGGACGGCGTGCGCCGCTCCGCTTATGAATTGCTCGCTCATCCCGGCGTCGATATCGCCTGGCTGGCCCGTGTTGCGCCGGCCTTTGGCGCAATCGACGTCAAAACCGCCGAGCGGCTCGAAACGGAAGCGAAATATTCGGTTTACCTTGATCGCCAGCAGGCGGATGTCGGACAGATCCGCCGCGAGGAAAGCCGGTTGATCCCGGCGTCGGTGGATTTCGCCGATGTTCCCGGCCTGTCCAATGAGCTGAAGCAGAAGATGCTAACGCGTCAGCCGCGTTCGATCGCTGACGCGCAGCGTATGGAAGGCATGACGCCGGCGGCGCTGGCCATCATCGTCGCGCACGTCCGCAACGCCGAGTCGGCCGCCCAAAGGGCCGTTGCGTGAGCTCTGCCTCATGGGCGAGCCTGCAAGAGGCTGCGGGACCGGTTTCACGTGAAACATTCGATCGCCTGGTGGCGTTCGAACAGCTGTTCCTGAAATGGAACCGAAGCATCAATCTGGCCGCGCCGTCGACGCTGGACGACGTCTGGGGCCGCCACATTCTGGATAGCGCGCAACTGGCGCGAATCGCACCGCAGGCCAAACGCTGGGCCGATCTCGGCTCGGGCGGCGGTTTTCCGGGCCTGGTGCTGGCCTTCCTGCTGGTCGAACGCGAAGGCGCGTCGATTGATCTGGTCGAGAGCAACCGCAAGAAAGCATCGTTTTTGCAGGCGGTCATTGGCCAGTTCGGTTTGCCGGCACGGGTCGTCGCCCGGCGCATCGACGACAGCTATGCGCTTGTTTCCGCACCGGAAATCATCACGGCGCGGGCGCTGGCCGCGCTGCCGGCGCTGCTTGACCTGTCGGCGCCATGGCTGACCAAGGGGTCACGTGCGCTTTTCCACAAAGGCCGGGATTACCGCTCCGAGGTGGAAGAAAGCACTCACCGCTGGGCTTTCGATCTGGTAGAACATCCTAGCATGACCGACGCCCATGGCGTCATCCTCGAAGTGACCGATCTGCGGACGGCGTAAGCTCTCCTTCGCAACCTTGGCGACGCAATGAATACCTGGCCCACATGAATACCTGGCACAGACCCATGAAAACCGGACCTCGCATCATCACCGTCGCCAACCAGAAGGGCGGCGTCGGCAAGACCACCACCGCCATCAATCTGGCCACGGCGCTGGCCGCGATCGGCGAAAAGGTGCTGATCGTCGATCTCGACCCGCAAGGCAATGCCTCGACGGGTCTCGGTATCGACCGCAAGGATCGCACCGTCTCCTCCTATGACGTGTTGACCGGCGAACTGGGCCTGGAAGAGGCGGCCATTTCGACGGCGGTGCCCGGCCTGTCGATCGTGCCGTCGACGCTCGATCTGCTCGGCATCGAGATGGAAATCGCCTCGGCGCCGGATCGCGTGCTTAAGCTGCGCAACGCGCTGCGCGCCGCCACCGAGCGCGGTGCGCCGTTCGGCTATGTGCTGATCGACTGCCCGCCCTCGCTCAACCTTTTGACGTTGAATTCAATGGCGGCAGCCGATTCTGTTCTTGTGCCGCTGCAGTGCGAGTTCTTCGCGCTGGAAGGGCTAAGCCAACTCCTGGAAACGGTGGAGCAGGTGCGCCGTTCGATCAATCCGGACCTGATCATCCAGGGCATCGTGCTGACCATGTATGACGGCCGCAACAACCTCGCCAACCAGGTGGTGCAGGACGTGCGGGCACACATGGGCGACAAGGTCTACGAGACGATCATTCCTAGGAATGTGCGGGTGTCCGAGGCGCCGTCCTACGGCAAGCCGGCAATCCTCTACGATCTCAAGTGCTCAGGCAGCCAGGCCTATCTGCAGCTGGCGTCCGAAGTGATCCGCCGCGAGCGTAAATTGCGCGCCGCATGATTAGGCAGGGTCGATAAACAAAGCGATCCGGCACCGAAACGATCAAGAATCTGGAATTGAGATGAGCGAAGACCTTTCGAGAAAGAGACTGGGGCGTGGACTGGCGGCGCTGATCGGCGAGATCGACCGCCCGGTGGCAGCCGAAAAGCCGGGCTTGAATGCGGACGGCAAGGTGCCGATAGAGTTCCTGAGCCCGAACCCGAAAAACCCGCGCCGGCACTTTGGCGACGCCGACCTGACCGATCTCGCCCAGTCGATCCGCGAACATGGCGTGGTGCAGCCGGTGGTGGCGCGGCCTTCGCCGACGCAGGCCGGGCGCTATGAGATCATCGCCGGCGAGCGACGCTGGCGCGCCGCGCAGCGCGCCGGGCTGACCGAGATTCCGATCATCGTGCGCGACGTCAACGACCGCACGGCGCTCGAACTGGCGATCATCGAGAACGTCCAGCGCACCGACCTCAATCCGGTCGAGGAGGCGCTCGGCTACCAGCAGTTGATCGACGATCACGGCTACACCCAGGCCGATCTCGGCAATGTCATCGGCAAGAGCCGCAGCCACGTCGCCAACACGCTGCGGCTGCTGAAGCTGCCCGACGTCATCCGAGACATGCTGGTCGACGGCGCGCTGTCAGCCGGTCACGCCCGCACGCTGGTCACGGCGCAGGATCCAGCTGGGCTCGCCAAGCAGATTGTCGAGGAGGGGCTTTCGGTGCGCCAGGCGGAAGCGCTGGCGCAGATGCCGGCGGGCGGCACGCCGCCCAAGGCAAAACCATCACACGGCGTATCGGGCAAGGATGCCGACACGCTGGCGCTGGAAAAGCTGATGACCAACACGATCGGCATGATCGTGACCATCGAGCACAAGGGCAAGGGCGGCGCGATCCGCGTGGACTACCGCAGTCTGGAGCAGCTCGACGAGCTATGCCGGCGGTTGAAGGACGAGCGGTAGAAAGTTGAGGTTGCGCCATATTTAGCCGGCGAATGAAGTTCTGGCTTAGGATGAAGAAAGAGCTTGGCGGTTGCCGGCCCTTGTTTTTATTGGCGATTGCCGAAGGGATCGAACTGCTGATCTCCCCCCTTGAGGGGGAGATGGCCGGCAGGCCAGAAGGGGTCGTCTCGCATCAAGCGCCGACCTCGTTTGTCGTTGCGAAAGGCGCCAGCGCTCCACGCGCCGCGACCCCCTCTGTCGCCTTTGGCGACATCTCCCCCTCAAGGGGGGAGATCACCGCTGCGCCAGCCTCGCGCTCTCCACCGCAATGCCGAGCAGCGCCTGCCGCGCCAGCGCTTCCGACAAATCCGGCCTGCGCCTGGTCTGCAGCACGGCCGATTGCAGCCGGTTCAGCGCGCGGCTGAGCGCCTCGACGTTCCAGCGCTCCAGCGCCTTCTCCACCAGCTTGCGCCGCGAGAAAAACACCGGCGGACGGGCGCCGGCCATGGCCGAGGCGGCGTTGCGGCCGGCGGTGTCCATCTGGCCGCGCATGATTTGAAGCTGCTGCAGCTGCCGCATCGCCGAGGACAGCACCAGGAAAGGATGGCCGCCGGACAGGCAGTGGCGGGTGAAGGCGGTGTCGAAGTCACCGATCCTGCCCTCCAGCACAGCATCGACCGCGTCGTCGAAGGAGGCGCCGGAGACGTCGCCGGACATCGCCCTTACGTCGTCGAGGCTGATGTCCTTCTGGCCGTGGGCATAAAGCACCAGTTTTTCGATCTCACCGCGCGAGGCCAGCCGGTCGCCGCCGAGATTGCGGCGCAGCGCCTGGCGTGCGTCGAGCGCCATCGACATGCCGGCCTTGCGCAACTCGTCGTCGATGACGCTGTCGATGTCGCGCGCTTCATCGGCATAGCATGGCAGCGCCATGGCGTTGTCGGCCGCCTCGACCACGGCGCGCAGCCCGACGCCTTTTTTCAGGTCGCCGGCCTCGATGAGAATGATCGCGTCGCGCGCGGGCTCCGCGGTCAGCGCCTTGACGTCCTCAGCCAGCGGCTTCTGGCCGCTGGCGTTGCGCACCCACAGAAGCCGCCGGTCGGAGAACATCGGCACGGTCCGGGCTTCGTCCAGCAGCCGGCCCTGGTCGCGATCGACCTCCGCGCCATCGAGCCGGACGACTGAGAACGGATCGTCGAGCGACAGGCCGGTTTTCGCGGCAAAGGCTTTGGCCCGCTCGGCGACCAAGCCGCGGTCGGGTCCGTAAAGCAGGACGATCGATATGCGCGCGTCCGGCTTCGCCAGCCACGAATTGACTTCGTATCCTTTTTTCTGCGCCATTAGCGGTGGTTAGCATGGGGAGAGGGCGGAGTGAACGTTCTCCAGAGAGTTCGAGACCCTATTGCCTTCCTCTCCCTCCGGAGGGGGGAGAGGTGGCTCGGCGAAGCCGAGACGGAGTGGGGGAACCACCTGGCAATCGCCGCGAACGGACAAAGGAAGGGCACTATCTCAAGCGTTGCCTAGCGCCCAAGGGTCGACCCCCACTCCGTCGAGCTTCGCTCGACACCTCTCCCCCGATCGACGGGGGAGAGGAAAGCGCCAGTTCGCGTGCCTTGATGCGTTCATCTCTCCCGGAGGCCGTGAAGTGACTATCTGCCGGAAATCCTGCAAAACTTTGCGCCTAATTGCGCGCCGCTCCCCAACATCGACAAGAAATTTCGCCGACCTATCTGCATCTTGCGGTCGCCTGCCGGCCGTGACGCCGGATGGATTGCGGCGCCCCATGAATTGGCGCTGTGCCGGGCGCGCGGATGTGCAAATATCACCGCAGCAAATGGGAGGACCATGGTCATGACCGATGCTGGGATGTTGCGGTTTCATGTGCCGGAGCCGGAAGTGCGGCCGGGCGGAACGCCCGACTTCTCCAACGTGCCTATCCCCAAGGCCGGCTCGGTGCCGCGACCGGACATCGATGTCGATCCGCGCACCATCCGCGACATGGCGTTTTCGATCATCCGCGTGCTCAACCGCACCGGTGAGGCGGTCGGGCCGTGGGCCGGGCTGCTCACCGACGAGGAGCTGCTCGAGGGGTTGCGCCACATGATGACGCTGCGCAGCTTCGATGCGCGCATGCAGATGGCGCAGCGCCAGGGCAAGACCTCGTTCTACATGCAGCATCTGGGCGAAGAGGCGGTGAGCTGCGCTTTCCGCAAGGCGCTGGCGCCAGGCGACATGAATTTCCCGACCTATCGGCAAGCCGGCCTGCTCATCGCCGACGGCTATCCGATGGTCACGATGATGAACCAGATCTATTCCAACGAGGCCGATCCGCTCAAAGGGCGGCAATTGCCGATCATGTATTCGTCGAAGGAGCATGGATTCTTCTCGATCTCCGGCAATCTGGCGACGCAATACATCCAGGCGGTAGGCTGGGCGATGGCTTCCGCTATCAGCAACGATTCGAAAATCGCGGCGGCGTGGATCGGCGACGGCTCGACGGCCGAATCCGATTTCCATTCCGCACTGGTGTTCGCCTCGACCTACAAGGCGCCGGTCATCCTCAATGTCGTCAACAACCAGTGGGCGATCTCGACGTTTCAAGGCATTGCGCGCGGCGGTTCCGGCACCTTTGCCGCGCGCGGCCTCGGCTTCGGCATTCCGGCGTTGCGCGTCGACGGCAACGACTATCTCGCCGTTCATGCCGTGGCCAAATGGGCGGCGGAGCGGGCGCGCCAGAATCTCGGCCCGACGCTGATCGAATACGTGACCTACCGTGCCGGCGCGCATTCGAGCTCGGACGATCCGTCTGCCTATCGGCCGAAAACCGAATCCGACGCCTGGCCGCTCGGCGATCCGGTGATGCGGCTGAAGAACCATCTGATCCTGCGCGGGGTCTGGTCGGACGAGCGTCACGCCCAGGCTGAGGCCGAAATCCTCGAGACGGTGATCGCGGCGCAGAAGGAAGCTGAAGGCCACGGCACGCTGCATGCCGGCGGCAAGCCGTCGACGCGCGAGATGTTCGAGGGCGTGTTTGCCGAGATGCCGCCGCATCTCAGGCGCCAGCGCCAGCAGGCGGGAGTCTGACCATGCCGAGACGGACCATGATCGAGGCGATCCGCGACGCCATGGACGTGTCGATGGCGCGCGACGAACGCGTCATCGTCTATGGCGAGGATGTCGGCTTCTTCGGGGGTGTCTTCCGCTGCACGGCAGGCCTGCAAGCGAAGTACGGCAAGACCCGCTGCTTCGATGCGCCGATCAACGAATCCGGCATTGTCGGCTCCGCCATCGGCATGGCCGCCTATGGGCTGAAGCCATGCGTGGAAATTCAGTTTGCCGACTACATGTACCCGGCTTACGACCAGCTGACGCAGGAAGCAGCACGCCTGCGCTACCGCTCGAACGGCGATTTCACCTGCCCGATCGTTGTCCGCATGCCGACCGGCGGCGGCATTTTTGGCGGCCAGACGCACAGCCAGAGCCCGGAAGCGCTGTTCACCCATGTGTCGGGGCTGAAGACGGTGGTGCCGTCCAATCCTCATGATGCCAAGGGGCTGCTGATCGCGGCGATCGAGGATCCCGATCCGGTGATTTTTCTGGAGCCGAAGCGGCTCTATAACGGACCGTTCG
Organism: Mesorhizobium sp. P160219; assembly: GCF_057786095.1. Classification (NCBI taxonomy): domain Bacteria; kingdom Pseudomonadati; phylum Pseudomonadota; class Alphaproteobacteria; order Hyphomicrobiales; family Phyllobacteriaceae; genus Mesorhizobium; species Mesorhizobium sp. P160219. The sequence goes on along the minus strand of NZ_JBYNWG010000001.1, from coordinate 768,674 downwards.
ATGGCCATCACGACCGACCGGTGACGCCATGGTCGAAGCATGAACTGGGCGAGGTCGCCGACGGCCATTACACGGTGCCGCTCGGCAAGGCGGCGATCCGCCGGGCGGGCTCGGCCGTCACCGTGCTCGCCTACGGCACCATGGTCTATGTCGCGCAGGCGGCCGTGGAAGAAACCGGCATCGATGCCGAGATCATCGATTTGCGGACCCTGCTGCCGCTCGATCTCGACGCGATAGTCGCTTCGGTGAAGAAGACCGGACGCTGCGTCGTCGTGCACGAGGCGACACTGACCTCCGGCTTCGGCGCCGAGCTGTCGGCACTGGTGCAGGAAAATTGTTTCTACCATCTGGAAGCGCCGGTGGCGCGCGTCACCGGTTGGGACACGCCCTACCCGCATGCGCAGGAATGGGATTATTTCCCGGGGCCGGCCCGTGTCGGCCGCGCGCTTCTCGAAACCATGGGAGCCTAGGGATGGGCGAACACATCATCAAGCTGCCGGATGTCGGTGAAGGCGTCGCCGAGGCCGAACTTGTGGAGTGGCACGTCAAGGTCGGCGACCTCGTGCGCGAGGACTCGGTGCTTGCCGCCGTGATGACCGACAAGGCGACGGTGGAAATACCTTCGCCGGTCGATGGCGAGATCCTGTGGCTGGGCGCCGAGATCGGCGACACGGTGGCGATCGGCTCGCCGATCGTGCGGCTGAAAGTGGCGGGGGAGGGCAATGTCGCCGAAGGCTCGAAATCGTCAGAGGTCACGGCGGCACCGACCCCCACCCCTGCCGGGGCGAGCCACGGGTTTCGCCCGTCCTCCGGACCCCCACAAGAGGGAGGCGTCTCGGCCACGAAATCCGACGCCAAGTCGCCACCACCTGCACCAGCAGCCAAAAGCGCACGGGCAGCTGAGACAGAATCCCCCTCCCCCTTGTGGGGAGGGGCTAAGGGTGGGGGTGCTGCGCCGACATCTAAAGGTGCGGCACCCTCCGGCGCGCCGCGCCCGGAGGGCGAAAAGCCCCTGGCGTCGCCCGCCATCCGGCTCAGGGCGAAGGAGGCGGGGATCGATCTGCGCCAGGTGTCGGGTACCGGCCCTGCCGGCCGCATCAGCCACGAAGATATCGAGGCATTCCTGGCACGCGGACCGCAGGTAGCGAAGGCGTCGGGTCTGGCGCGCAATGACAGCGTCGAGGATATCAAGGTCATCGGACTGCGGCGCAAGATCGCCGAAAAAATGTCGCTGGCGAAGTCACGCATCCCGCACATCACCTATGTCGAGGAGATCGACGTCACAGCACTTGAGGAGTTGCGCGCGGCGCTCAACAAGGAAAAGCGCAAGGGTGTGGAGAGGCCGAAGCTGACGCTGCTGCCGTTCCTGATGCGGGCGATGGTCAAGGCGATTGCCGACCAGCCCAACATCAACGCGCTGTTCGACGACGAGGCCGGCATCATCCATCAGCATGGCGGCGTCCATATCGGCATTGCCGCGCAGACGCCGTCGGGCCTGGTGGTGCCGGTGGTCAAGCACGCCGAGGCGCGCGACCTCTGGGATTGCGCGGCCGAGCTCAACCGCCTGGCCGAAGCGGCGAAGTCCGGCACGGCCAGCCGCGACGAGCTGTCGGGATCGACCATCACCATCACCTCGCTCGGCGCCATGGGCGGCGTGGCGACGACGCCGGTCATCAATCATCCTGAGGTGGCGATCGTCGGCGTCAACAAGATGATGGTGCGGCCGGTCTGGGACGGCACCCAGTTCATCCCGCGCAAGATGATGAACCTGTCATCGAGCTTCGATCACCGGGTGGTCGACGGCTGGGATGCGGCGGTGTTTGTGCAGCGGATCAAGGCGCTGATTGAGACGCCGGCGCTGATATTTGTGGATTGAGGGGCGGAACGACCGAGATGACGGCGGGACAGCGCCCCCCTCTGCCTTACCAGGCATCTCCCCCACAAGGGGGGAGATTGGACGTCACGCAGGGTTTCGCCAATCTCCATCGTTGCAGGAATGAGCGAAGCGAAGAAGCTGCTGATCTCCCCCCTCGTGGGGGAGATGTCCGGCAGGACAGAGGGGGGCGCGAAGGATCGCGACGGAACATTCCCTCGCATCAAAGGGTCACGCCATGAAAGAAATCTCCTGCAAGCTGCTGGTCATCGGCGCCGGGCCCGGCGGCTACGTCTGCGCTATCCGTGCCGGCCAGCTCGGCATCGATACGGTGATCGTCGAAGCTGGCAAACCGGGCGGCACCTGTCTCAATGTCGGCTGCATCCCGTCCAAGGCGATGATCCATGCGGCGGAAGAGTTCGAGAAGGTCGCGCATATGGCCGGCGGCAGCAGTCCGCTCGGCATTTCTGTGGCGGCTCCGGTGCTCGATCTCGGCAAAACGGTTGCGTGGAAGGACGGCATTGTTAGCCGGCTGACCGGGGGCGTTGCCGGGCTACTGAAGAAGGCCAAGGTCAAGACCGTCTATGGCTGGGCGACGTTCCGCGACGGCAAGACCGTCGCGGTCGAGACCGAGACCGGCACCCAGATCATCCGCGCCGAAACGGTTGTGATCGCCACCGGCTCGGCGACGGTGGAACTGCCGTTCCTGCCGTTCGGCGGCCCGGTGATTTCATCCACAGAAGCGCTGGCTCTCGGCGAGGTGCCGAAAAAGCTCGCCGTGGTCGGCGGCGGCTATATCGGGCTGGAACTCGGCATGGCGTTCGCCAAAATGGGCGCCGCGGTGACCGTGGTCGAGGCGCTGCCGCGCGTGCTGGCGCAGTATGATGCGGAACTGACCCGGCCGGTGGTGAAACGGCTGGCCCAGCTCGGCGTCGAGGTGATGCTTGGCGCCAAGGCCAAGGGGGACAAGGGCGACGCGCTGCTGGTCGAGACCGCGGACGGCAAGAGCACCAAAATCGCGGCAGACAAGATCCTGGTCACGGTCGGCCGCAAGCCGGTGACGGAGGGCTGGGGCCTCGATCAGATCGATCTCGACATGGCCGGCAAGTTCATCAAGATCGACGACCAGTGCCGCACCTCGATGCGCGGCGTCTATGCCATTGGCGACGTCACCGGCGAGCCGATGCTGGCGCACCGGGCGATGGCGCAAGGCGAAATGGTGGCCGAGATCGTCGCCGGCCACAAGCGCAGCTGGGACAAGCGCTCGATCCCGGCCGTCTGCTTCACCGATCCGGAGCTGGTGACGGCAGGGCTAACGCCGGAGGAGGCGAAGGCTTCAGGCGAAATCAAGATCGGCCAGTTCCCCTTCGCCGCCAACGGCCGGGCGATGACGAAACTCGGCGAGGACGGGTTTGTTCGTGTTGTCGCCCGCGCGGACAACCATCTGGTGCTGGGCATCCAGGCGGTCGGGCAAGGCGTGTCGGAACTGGCGGCGGCGTTCGGCCTGGCGCTGGAAATGGGCGCGCGGCTGGAGGATATCGCCGGGACCATCCATGCGCATCCGACGCAAGGCGAAGGCTTCCAGGAAGCGGCGCTGAAGGCGCTGGGCCACGCGCTGCATATTTGAAGTGCGCTTACCCCTTGTGGGGAGGGTCGATCCGCGTAGCGGAGCGGGGTGGGGGTCCTCGCCGACCGTCAGCGCTCACCCCCACCCCGTCTCGCCATCTCCGCTTCGCTCCGACCGCGAGCCGACCCTCCCCACAAGGGGGAGGGTGGCCGCTCAGCCGTTGGTTGTCGCAGATCAGCGGAATGTACTAAGTGTCGGTCCATGGACACCGGCCTGAAGAAATACATCGCCATACGCTACAACATCGCCGCTGGCTTCAAGCCAAGCCAGTGGGACGGAAAGGGCCGCGCCAATCTCGACCCGGTCTGGCTGGTCGAGCGCCTGGCGTTGTTCGACACCTATTGCGCGTCGTCGCTCGAAGGCCAGTCGCTGAAGGATTTTACCGTCCTTCTGGCGTTCGATGCCGATACGCACGAGAACTATATTCGCACCGTGTGCAGCTGCGTGGCCGGTGTCGACGTCAGGCCGATCCTTGTCGAGGCGGGCGAGGATTACAATGATCGCTTCAATGCCTTCGTCCAGGCCGATACCGATGCCGACTATGTTTCGCTCACGCGGCTCGACAGCGACGACGCGCTGGCGCCGACCTTCATGGAGCGCGTCGAGCACTACGCGCGCCGGGAGATCGAAAAGCGTGTGGTGGACCTGCAGCCGCTCTACATTGCCTTTCCGGACGGCCAGAATTTCGACACGGCAAGCGGACGCTACACGCACCACGACTATGTCACGTCGGCGTTCGGCACGCTGGTCGAAAGGAGATCGCCGGCGATGAGCGGCGTCTACAGCGAGCACCACGCAAAAATGGCGACGCGCTTCAACACCGTCGTGGCGGCATCGAAGGGCGCGCAATGGTGCATCGTCATCCATGACAACAACGCCGCCAACGTGTTGAGGGGGAAGCCGGTCTCGGGGCCCTCCTTCACGGTGGGCCGACCGGGTGTCGAACCCAAGGTGCCAGCGCGAAGGCAAAGCGCGCCACGACAGGCGACGCAGCCCCGCATGGCGCCGCGGACCGCAGGCAACTTCATCCGGTTTCTGCTCGGACGACCGATGGCTCTGCGGAAGTAGCGGGCGCTTCACCCTCCCCCTTGTGGGGAGGGTCGATCGCGGAGCGGAGCGGGGTGGGGGTCCTCGCCAACCGTCGGCGCTCACCCCCACCCCGTCTCGCCATCTCCGCTTCGCTCCGATTGCGCGCCGACCCTCCCCACAAGGGGGAGGGTGAAGTAGCTCAGCTTGCCAGCCGGCTTACCATCTCGTGCTGCGCATAAGCGCGCCCAAAACGATTGGCGAGAAACGCATCCAGCGCGATGTTTTCCTGCTTGACGAAGCCGGTCGCCGGCAAGGTGCCGTCGGCCAGCATGTCGAGCACGGCGCAGATGCCGGAGGCGGTGGTGATCTGGATTGCGCTGCGCACCTGGTTGCCGATGCGCTGCGAATAGATCTTGTTGGCGTAGGTTTCCTGCAGCAGGCGGCCATTGCGGCGGCCCGAGACGGTGACGAAGACGATGACCACATCCTGCAGCGTTGCCGGCAGGGCGCTCTCGAAGATATCCTTCAGCACGTCGCGGCGGTGGCGCAGGCCGAGGTCGTTGAGCAGCGCCTTCATGATCGCCGCGTGGCCGGGATAGCGGATGGTGCGGTAGTTCAGCGTGCGCACCTTGCCCTTCAGCGTCTCGGCCAGCGTGCCGAGCCCACCGGAGGTGTTGAAGGCCTCATAGGTGACGCCGTCGAGCGAGAACTCTTCGCGCTCCTCCAGCGGCGGCACTTCGATCAGCTCGCCCTCGACGATCGCCTCGCAGGGTTCGCAATATTCGTTGATGACGCCGTCGGTGCTCCATGTCAGATTGTAGTTCAGCGCATTGGACGGGTATTGCGGCAGCGCGCCGACGCGCATGCGAACGCTTTCCAGCGTGTCGAAGCGGCTGGCGAGATCATTGGCGACGATCGAGATGAAGCCCGGCGCAAGGCCGCATTGCGGAATGAACGCGCCCTTGCCCGAACGCGCCAGTTCCTTGACGCGGCGGGTGGAGATGACGTCCTCGGTCAAATCGAGATAGTGGACGCCGGTTGCGGCGGCCGCTTCGGCGATGCGTGTGGTCAAATGGAAGGGCGCGGCGCTCAGCACGGCGAAGGCGCCGGCAAGGGTGGCCTCGAGTGCGCCGGGAGTAGCGATGTCTAGCTCCCGCGACTCGACGCCGGTGGGGAGTTCGGCTGCTGCCAGCTGGGCGGCGGCGCGGTCGACGACAGTGACGTGGTAGTCGGCGGTGTCGGCGAGCATGCCTGCAATGGTCGAGCCGATCTTGCCGGCGCCGACGACGATGATTTTCTTCATGATCCGATCCCTCGTAAAAGCTCTTTGGCCCAGACCGCTGCAGGGTGGGCACCATGCTTCTGAGAATCGCAGCTTGCCTGGCGAAAGGAAGCGTGGAATTGTACGAAACGTACCCTGTCTTTGGCGATAAGACGACAAGGTTCGTCGAAATGCTTAGTGAACCCGAACAAAGACTGCTTTCCCTGCTGCGTGCCAATGCCCGGGCGTCGACCGCCGAACTGGCGCGCCAGCTCGGCGTGTCGCGCACCACCGTGCAAAGCCGCATCGAGCGGCTGGAACAGCGCGGCATCATCACCGGCTATGGCGTGCGGATGGCGCCGGACTACGAGCAGGGGCTGGTGCGGGCGCATGTGCTGCTCACCGTCACGCCCAAGCTCGCCGACAAGGTGGTGCGGGCGCTGCAGGCGCTGCCGCCGGTGAGGACGCTGCATTCGGTGAGCGGCAATTTCGACATGATCGTCATCGTCGACGCGCCGTCGATCAGGGACCTGGATGCGTTGCTGGACGAGATCGGCGCGATGGACGGGGTCGAGCGGACGTCGTCGTCGATTATTTTGTCGACACGGATCGATCGGTAGGTGGAACGCATGAGCCGCTAATCTCCCCCGTGCGGGGGAGATTAGCGGCAGGCCAGAGGGGGTCGGTTCGACTGGGCTCGGCCTACCTGCCGCTGCAGAAGGAGGTTAGCGCTCCACGCGAGGCGACCCCCTCTGGCCTGCCGGCCATCTCCCCCTCGAGGGGCCCGTTGCGTTATAGGTTTTGGGCGTGGAGAGAGACGGCAAGGGCAATGCGAGGTGGTTTCCGGCGCTGGTTTGTGGCCAGATGGGGGTAGGAGTTGGCGTATTCGGCGGATTTCGGGCGCAGTGCGACCCTAGATCAGGTCGCCAGCGTCACCCAGCGACGCATGTTGAAGGCTATGGCGGCGATGAGAACCTGTCCTGCCGCCTTGGCCAGACCGCGATAGCGGATGGCGCAAAGTCGCATGCGGTTCTTCAAGGTGGCGAAGGTCGTCTCGACGGCAAAACGTTGCCGGGCGATCAGTTGGTTGAACTGCTTCAGGCGCGCCGGCAGGCGCGGATGATGCTTGTTGGCCCGCCGCATCAGCCGCGGCTTGATCCCGCGCTGCCTCAGCGACAGCTCGCGCGCCTTGGTGTGATAGGCCGCATCCGCCAGCACCGCGCCTTCGTCGCCACAGATCAGATGATCCGCCTCGACCGTGTCGTTGACGTTGGCTGCTGTCGTCCTCACCCGGCGGATCAGACCAGAACCCTGGTCGACGCCGACATGGGCCTTGTAGCCGTAGGAGGAGCCAGGCTTGCCCTGCCGGCGTGTAAAGCCGGCATCGGGATCGCCGGCATCGCCCGCTTCGTGCGCGGCCCCACTGGGCGGCCGTGCCGCCGCCGTCTCGATCACCGTGGCATCGAGCATCGTGCCGCGCCGCAGGATCAGCCCGGCCTTGTCCAGTTGATGGTCCAGTTCGCCAAACAGCTTCTCCAGAAGCCCGGCCTCCACGAGAAGATTGCGAAAGCGGTTGAGCGTGGTGTGGTCGGGCACCGTCTCCTCGAGCGTCAGTCCAACGAAGCGGCGGAACGACAGCCGATCGGCGAGCGCCTCCTCCAGTTCGTTGTCCGACAGCCCATACAAGGATTGCAGCAGAAGCGCCTTGAACATCACCAGCGAATTGTACGCAGGCCGCCCCGGCCCAGTTGGCGAGCGCAGCCGCGCCAGGATCTTCTCGAAGCGATACCACTTCACCAGCGACGACAGCCGGTCCAGTCGTCCGCTCCGACCAAGACCCTGCGGCAGCAGAGCCTCTACAAAACTGAACTGACCGCTCGGCTTTGTCGTCATCGCAAAATCCCCGTTTCAAAAACAGGGAATCACATCCACCCAATTTTGAAACAGTCCCTCAAGGGGGGAGATTAGCTGCTAAGCCCGCCGCCTTTCCGGCCCGCTATCCAGCCACGCCACATCCTCCGCCGACAGCCTGATATCCAGCGCCTTCAAACTGTCCTCCAACTCGTCCAGCGTGCGCGGGCCGATCAACGGCACCGACGGAAAGGGCTGCGCCAGCACATAGGCGAGCGCGATATGGATCGGACTTTTGCCCAGGCGCTGCGCCAGCTCGATGGCGCGGTCGCGGCGGCCAAAGTTCTTCTCGGAATACCAGACCCGCACCAGCTCCTCATTGTCCTGCTTGTCGCGGCCGGCGCGGTCGGTGAAGAAGCCGCGGCCCTGGCTCGACCAGGCGAAGTTGGGCATCTGCCTTTTCGTCAGCCAGGATTTCCAGTCGTCGGTCGACGAGGTGATGCAGCCGGCCCAGATCGGCTCCAGCATCTCGGCCAGCGAGAAATTGTTGGAGAGCACGCCGGGCTTCTGCTTGCCGGTGCGCTCGGCATAGGCAATCGCCTCGTCCATGCGCGCCATCGTCCAGTTCGAGCCGCCGAACGGGCCACGGATGCGGCCGGCCTTGACCTCGGCGTCCATCGCATCGACGAATTCGCCGACCGGCACATCCGGGTTGTCGCGGTGCATGAAATAGAGTTCGACATGGTCGGTCTGCAGCCGGTCCAACGACTGGGCGAGCTGCTTGCCGATGACATCGGGATAGCAGAGCGGCGAGTGCGCGCCCTTGGCGATGATCACCGACTGCTCGCGCACGCCGCGATTCCTGAGCCACTGGCCAAGCAGCGTTTCGGTGTAGCCGGCGCCGTAGACATAGCCGGTGTCGAACAGATTGCCGCCGGCCTCGAAGAAGGCGTCGAGCAGGATTGCGCCCGACGAGAAGGTGCGGAAATCCTCGAAGCCGAGCGCCACCACGGAGGCCGGCTTCGACAGGCCCGGAATCTTGCGCTTGCCAATGGCCGTGCCGCCGGTGCGCAGCGGCCGGCCCGAAATGGTGTTGGTTCGCTTAGCCGGCTTTTCGATCTCATATTCGAGCCCGACGGCGGCGCGCCATCTGTCGAGGACGCGCAGCGTGCCGAGGCTGTCGGCCCAGCTCATGCCCGGCCAGGCGAACTCCTGTTTGCCGGCCAGGATCGCCTCGCCGGCGGCGTCGACCTCGAAGGAATAGAGATGGCGGGTTTCGTTGACGCTGATGGTATCGCGCGTGTCGTCGGCGAGGATTACATCGATCCGGCCAGGGCCGCCATCGCGGTTGCCGCCGCCGGCGAACCAGAAATCCGGCACTTCGATGCGGCCCTTGGTGCCGAGGATGCGCAGCACATTGTCCTGTTTGAGCGAGATGCTGCAGGATACCTCGGCGACGATGCCACCGGGAAAATGCAGCAGCGCCGAGGCCCATTCGTCGACGCCGGACTTGCCGAGATGGGCGGTGCCGACAACCTTGTCCGGCTCGGCGAAGGGTTTTCCAGTCGCAGCCCCGGCAATCAGCCGCACCATCGAGACGGGATAGCCGCCGACATCGAGGATGCCGCCGCCGGCGAGATCGTTGGCGTAGAGCCGGTGCTCGGGCATGAAGCCCGGCATGGCGAAGCCGAAGCTCGACTTCATCAGCCTGACATCGCCGATGACGCCCGACTTGATGAGTTCCACCAGCTTCGCCGTCTGCGGGTGCAGCCGGTACATGAACGCTTCGCCGAGGAAGGTGCCGGCCTTGCGCGCAGCATGGATCATGGCGTCGGCCTCGAAGGCGGTCAGCGCCAGCGGCTTTTCGCACAGCACATGCTTGCCGGCTTCCGCCGCCTTGATTGCCCATTCGGCATGGCCGGGATGCGGGATGGCGATATAGACGGCATCGACCTCGGGGTCGGCGAGCAGCGCGTCGTAACCGTCGAGGATGCGGGCGCCGGGAAACGTCTCGGCCAAGCCTGCCTTGCCGGGATTGCGGGCGCCGAGCGCCACGATCGTGCCGGTGCGCGAGCCTGCCACGCCGCGGGCGAACGCTTTGGCGATGTCGCCGGGCCCGAGTATCCCCCAGCGGATGGGCGCGGTTGCAGTCATGGTCATTCTCCTTGCAAGGCTGGAAGCGCTCAGCGCAGCCGCTGGCCATTTTCATCGAACAGATAGGATTTGCGGATGGACACGGTGATCTCCTGGGTGTCGGGGACCTTTGCCGCGTCGCGCTGGATCACCAGGTCTTCGCCATGGGCGGTCCTGGCATAGATGAAGCTGGTGCCGCCGAGATGCTCGACCACGTCGATGCCGACTGTGAGGTCGGCGTCGCCTTCGCCGCCATTGCCGAAATGTTCGGGCCGCACGCCGACAATGACCTTGGCTCCTGTTTCTGGCACGGCGCCGGTCAACGGTTGCATAATGCGGGTCTTTTCCTCGCCCACCAGCTCGACGGTGACGCTGCTCGTGTTGCGCCCGACGACGCGGCCCTTGATGAAATTCATCTTCGGCGAGCCTACAAAGCCGGCGACGAACTGGTTGTCGGGATTGTCGTAGAGATCGAGCGGCCGGCCGATCTGCTCGACATGGCCACCGCGCAGCACGACGATCCGGTCGGCCAGCGTCATCGCTTCGGTCTGGTCGTGGGTGACATAGATCATCGTCGTACCGAGCTCCTTGTGCAGGCGCGAGATTTCGACCCGCATCTGGACGCGCAGCTCGGCGTCGAGATTGCTCAACGGCTCGTCGAACAGGAAGACTTGCGGTTCGCGCACGATGGCGCGGCCGATGGCAACGCGCTGGCGCTGGCCGCCGGACAATTGCCTCGGCCGCCGCGCCATCAACTCTGTGATGCGCAGGATTTCGGAGGCCCGCTTCACCCGCCGCTCGGTGTCCTCCTTGGGGTTGCCGGTCATCCTGAGGCCAAAGCTCAGATTCTGCTCCACGCTCATGTGCGGGTAGAGCGCGTAGGACTGGAACACCATGGCGATGCCGCGCTCGGCCGGCTCGACATCGTTCATCACCTTGCCGCCAATGGCGATCTCGCCGCCGCTGATATCCTCCAGCCCGGCGATCATCCTGAGCAGCGTCGATTTTCCACAACCCGACGGGCCGACAAAGACGACGAACTCGCCATCGGCGATATCGATTTTGGCGCCATGGATGATCTCATAGACGCCGAAGCGTTTTACGACATTGGTGAGGGTGACTGCCGCCATATTCTGTTGTCCCTACTTGACGGCGCCGGCGGCGATGCCGGCGATGAAATGGCGCTGCAGCAGAACGAAGACGACCAGCATCGGCACGGTCAGCATGACGGCGCCGGCCATGATGCCGCCCCATGAGACCTTGGTCAGGCCGATCAGCGTGCCGAGCGCCACAGGGGCCGTCATCGCGCCGGGCTGGCTGTTGATCAAAAGCGGCCAGAGATAATTGTTCCACGAGGCGAGGAACAGGATGATGGCGAGCGCCGCCAGCATCGGCCGCGCCAGCGGCAAAGCGACGAACAGGAAGATACGCCATTCCTTGACGCCCTCGACACGTGCCGCGTCGAAAAGGTCGGCCGGCATCATCGAGAAAGCCTGGCGCATGAACAGCACGCCCAGCGAATTGAACAAGGGTGGCACGATCAGCGCAATCCAGGTGTTGGCGAGCTGGAAGTCGCGCGCCACCATGATGAATTGCGGGATCAGCACCACCGCATAGGGCAGCGTGATGGTGCCGAGGATGATCGCCACCACCGCGCCCTTGCCGAAGAACTGATAGCGGGCGAGCGCCCAGCCGGCCATCGAGGTCAGCAGCACCGAGAAGAAGGTGTAGGTCACCGCCACCGCCACCGAAATGCCGATAGCGCCGACGAAATTGGTGTCGCGCTGCAGGTTGTTGAAATTGTCGACGAAATTGCCGTGCGGCAGAAGCTCGATGCCGGGGCTGAAAATGCCGTTGTCGGGCATGGTCGAAAACACCACCATCATCCACAGCGGAAACAGCCAGATCACCGCCAGCGGTGTCAGGACCAGATGCAGCAGGACGCTGCGGCCGAGCCGGCGTTGCGACAGCGAACTCATTTCGGCTCCCCTCTCATTTCGGCTCTCGTGTCAGCCACAGCTGCACCAGCGTGATGGCGATTGCCAGCCCCGCCATGGTGTAGGCGACGGCCGAGGCGTAGCCGAAATTGAGCGAGCGAAAACCCTGGCGGTAGAGCAGCAGGCCAAGCGTCTCGGTGCCGCCGCCGGGGCCGCCGCGCTCCGTGATCAGGAACGGCTCGGTGAACAGCTGCATCGTGCCGATGATCGACAGCACGGCGCAAAACACGATGACCGGCTTGAGCAGCGGCAGCGTTATGTAGAAGAACTGCTTGAGCTTGCTGACGCGGTCGAGCGTCGCTGCTTCATAGACGTCCTCGGGGATCGACTGCAGGCCGGCGAGCAGGATGATGGCGTTGTAGCCGGCCCAGCGCCAGGTTACCGCGATCATGATCAGCGCCATGGCCGGTGTGACGTTGGAGAACCAGTCGATCTTGGCCAGGCCGACGCCGGCGAGGAGCTTGTTGATGATGCCGAAATCCAGGTTGAACATCAGCCGGAACACGGCGGAATAGGCGACCTCGCCGACCACCACCGGAGCGAAGAAGGCAAAGCGGTAGAGGCCACGTGCTTTCAGCAGCGGCGAGTTCAGCAGCACCGCCATGATGATCGCCAGCGAGATCATCACCGGCACCTGGATGACGAGGATGAGCAGCGTGTTCTTCAGCGCGTTGAAGAAAGCGGGGTCGCCGATCAGGCGGCCCCAGTTGAACGTCGGCGCAAAGCGCCAGGGCACCGTGCGCGTCGCCTGGAAGGAAATCATGAACGAGGAGATGATCGGCCACACCCAGAAGATGGCAAAGATCAGAAGGTAGGGCGTAAGGAAGCGATAGGCCGTGGCGTTCTGGTAGCGCATGGTTTCCTCCTCCTTCCTCTTTCCCGGTTGATATCCGGCGTGTTGTTAGCCGGCGGACGCCGCCGGCAATTGGCGAACTGTTGGGCGAGAGCGTCCCTTTCCCCGCCACTATACGGGGAGAGGATGCCGGCAGGCAGGTGAGGGGCAGCGCCAACAGTCCGGCAAATTGCCCTATATCTGGCCCGCCAGCATCACCGCCTTGGTCACTTGATCGGCAGTCCCGTCGCCGAAGCGATCTGGCTGGCGGCGTCGTCGAGGGCGGCCTTGGCATCGGGATAGCCGCCGCCGAGATATTTGGTCTGCACGGCGCGCATGATGATTTCGGCGTCGCTCTGGAACGGCGTGCCGCGGCTCGGCACCACCTTGGGCAGCGTGGCGAGAATGTCCTTCCACACTGCCTGGCCGCCCCAATAGGGCAGGCCCTGCGAGACGTAGGGGTCGTCGAGGGCCGAGATCAGTGACGGCACCAGGCCGAAATCCCTGAGCATGGTGATCTGGCCTTCATTGGTCTCGAGCGTGTATTTCAGATAGGCGTAGGCGGCCTCCTTGTTCTTCGAGGCTGAGGTGATGGCGAGCGACGAGCCTCCGAGATTGGCGGCGCGCGGGCCGTCGGCGGTCAGGCTCGGCATCAGATAGACACCCCATTTGCCGTTTTCGCCGGCGGATTCGGTGCGGATGGTGCCCTCATACCAGCCGCCATAGACCTGGGTGGCGACGGTGCCGGCGGTGTTGTTGGTGATCTTGGTGCCCCAGTCGGCCGACGAGATGATGCCGGCGTCCTTCATGTCCTTGATCTTGGCCAGCGTGTCGACGCATTTCGGCTGGTTGACGGTGATCGACTGCCCATCGGCGGCGAAATAGCCGCAGCCCTGTTCGTTGGAAATCATGCGGAAAAATTCGGTGTCGCCGTTGAAATCGGCATTGGTCATGGTGACGCCGGGATTGGCGGCCTGGACCTTCTTGCCGGCGGCGATGAAATCGTCCCAGGTCTTGATCGAGGCCGGATCGACGCCGGCCTTCTCGTAGAAGTCGCGGCGGTAGAAGGCGGCTACCGGGCCGGAATCCCACGGCATGGCATAGGCCTTGTCGCCGACCTCCAGTTCGGTGCGCTTGAAGTCCGGGAATTTCTTCTGGTCGTCGGCGGTGTAGCCCAGCGTGTGCAAATCGACGAAGCAATCGGGGAACTGGCTCCAGTAATTCTCGGCCTCGCCGTTTTCGATCGAGACGATATCGGGCAGGCCGACGCCGCCGGCCGCGCAGCCGGCGATCGACTTGTCATAGGTCGGCTGGTTGCCGAGATCCTGAACGGTGACCTTGACGTCGGGATGCTGCTTGTTGAAGCCGGCCACCGTCGCCTTCAGCGACGAAGCGGCGATATTCCAGCTCCAGATCGTGATTTCGCCGGACTGCGCCAAAGCCGGGGTTGAGCCCAGGCCAAGCGCCAGCGCGGCACAGATCAGTGTCGTGCGCATTGAAATCCTCCCATTTCATTTGCTCTCTCTTCGCGAGCATGGCTAGACTAGGCGGCGCGGAAGGCTTGTCCCTGACAACGGGAATAAAAGATGGGCGGAAAGTAAGATGCCGGAACGGCCGTTTTACCAGCCTGGCGCCAGCAGCGTCGAAGGCCTGCCGATGGCTTTGCAGATGTTTCACAACCATCCGCTGGTGATGCTGAAGCCGCATTGGCATGCCCAGGTCGAGGTCAATTTCATCGTCCGCGGCAGCGTGCATTACCGCATGAACGAGCACGAGATCGCGCTCACGGCGGGCGACATGTGCCTGTTCTGGGGCGGGCTGCCGCACCAGATGGACGATCTCTCCGACGACGCCATCTATGCCGGCGCGCATCTGCCGCTGGTGCATTTCTTCCGCCTGCATCTGCCGACGGATGTCCGCCACAGGCTGATGACCGGCGCCACGCTGGTGACATCGGCGACCGACCAGGCCGACCATCACAATTTCGAGCGCTGGAACCGCTATTTCCGCTCGGGCGATGCGGCGATAACCGAGCACGCCGTGAACGAGCTGCTGCTGCGGTTGGAGCGGGTGCGCTTCGAGCCCTACCGGCTGGTGCCGGAAACCGCCATCGGCCAGGAACCCGGCGGCCCGTTCGACCAGCAATCGCTGCGCAATGTCGGTCGCATGTGCGACTTCATCGCCGAGAATTTCCTCTACGACATAGACTGCGTCGACATCGCGGCGGCGGCCGACATCCATCCCAAATACGCCATGAGCATTTTCAAGAAATCGACCGGCATGACGCTCAACGAATATATGAATCTGCTGCGGCTGAGCTACGCGCAGGCGCTGCTGATGCATGAAGACGCCAATGTGCTGCGCGTCGCCATGGATTCAGGCTTCGGCTCGCTCAGCGCCTTCAACAAATCCTTCCGCAAGCTGGCAGGGATGTCGCCCTCGGATTTTCGCCGGGGTGCGGTGGGCCGATAGGTTCAACGGTCATCTTGATCAACCCGCAGCCGTTCCGGGTGGAAACATGTGCAAGGCTAATCGCGACCGCCTTTGTCGGATGCGATCATCAACTTGGAGAAAGTTGTCAGCGACTTGGCGTTTCATGAGCGCCTTCCCCCACTCCGTCGCTGCTTCGCTCGACGGAGTGGGGTCGACCTGGCTCTGGCGTTGTCATTTCAAGCCGGGACCGGTGCCCTCCGCCCGAGGAAACCCGACAATTACCGCCAGCCCAGGCCGGCGATCCTCCAGCGCAATCGTTGCACCATGCAGGTCGGCGATTGCCCGCACCAGGCTGAGGCCAAGGCCGCTGCCGGGCGTGGTGCGGCTGGAGTCGAGCCGGTAGAGCCGCTGGAACACTTTTTCGCGCTCCTGCGCCGGGATGCCGGGGCCATTGTCGGCGACCTCAGCCAGAATGCGGTCGCCTTGCCGCCGCACCGATAGAAGGATTGCCGTGCCATCGGGGCAATGCCGCAGCGCGTTCTCAACCAGATTGGCAAACAATTGCGTCAGCAGGTCGCGGTCGCCGTGGACCAGGCATGGGGTGCCGTGGACGATCGTGGCCGACAGCGACTTGCCGTCATCCTCGGCGACACCGGCGTAGATTTCGGCAATGGCATCGATGACGCCGGTGAGGTCGAGATCGACAAAGCGCGACTTGCGGGCGCCGGCCTCGATCTGGGCAATACGCAACAGCGCATCGAAAGTATCGTTGATCTGCAGGCTTTCCCCACGTGCCTCCGCCAGCTCATCGGCAACGGCCTCACCCCGCGCGGTCCTGTCGGCCGCAGCTTCCAAAATCATCTGCAGCCGGTTGAGCGGCGTCTTCAGATCATGCGCGATGTCGGCGCTGACCTGGCGCATGCCGTCCACCAGCGCCGCCAGCCGCTCCAGCGCGGCGTTGACCTGGCGCGAGACGCCGTCAATGTCGTCGCCATTGCCGAGCAGTGGAATGCGGGCGTCGAGCCGGCCGTTGGAGACATCGTCCATGGTGGTGGCAATGCCGTCGAGGCGACGCTGCACACGCGACGCCAGCAAGGCGCCGCCAGCCACCGCCAGCCCTGAAATGATCAGGGTGGCCCAGCCGAAGCTCATCAAAACGATGCGTTCCAGCTCCTCGGTTTCGGAGAGCGAGAAGGCGATTGTCAGGCTGTTGGGCCCGACCGAACCGGTCCAGGCGCGGTACATAGTGTCCGGCGCAACGCCTGGCAGGGAAGCGGCAAAATCCGAAAAGCCATCGGGAAGGTCGGCGGCGGTGAAATTCCCGGCCAGGCGATTGCCGGCGGGATCGGTGAGCGAGAACAGCTGTTCCTTGCTCGGGCTGAGCGCGGCGTGGCTGTCGACTGCCGAAACCAGATCCTCCCGGTCGTTTCCGGCATAGGTCACCGCCACGACCGAATAGGTCTCCTTGACCGACTGGTCGAGCTGCTCGGCAAGATCCGCGCTCATCAGCTGGTAGACGATGGCGCCTGACAGGATGAAGGCGAGCACGAACAGCAAGGCGAAGGTCAGGGCCAGCCGAAACGGCGTGCTGCGCAGCAGGCGAGAGCCTGTCTCAGTCATAGTGCGTTTCAGTCATGGCAAGCTTCAGTCATGGCAAGTTTCTGTCATGCCGCGCCTCAGTCGTGAACACTGTAGCCAGTGTTGCGCACGGTGTGGATCAACGCGGTTTCGAACGGCCTGTCGATCTTGGCGCGCAGCCGGCTGATATGGGTTTCGACGACGCTGGTCTTGGGGTCGAAGTGAAAATCCCAGACCCGTTCCAGAAGCATGGTGCGGGTGATGACGCGGCCCTCGCCGCGCATCAGCACTTCGAGCAGGCTGAATTCGCGCGGCTGCAGGTCGATCGCCTGGCCCTGCCTGGTGACGCGGCGCTGGATCAGGTCCATTTCGAGGTCTGCGATGCGCAGCGTCGTCTTCAGCTCCTGCACCGCAGGGCGACGGCCGAGCGCGTTGATGCGGGCGAGCAGTTCGGAAAAGGCGAATGGCTTGACGAGATAGTCGTCGCCGCCGGCCTAGAGCCCTTCAACCCTGTCGTCGACGCCGCCGACCGAGGTCAGAAAGATCGCCGGCGTGCGCACGCCCGCCGCCCGCACCGCCTTGATCATCGACAGGCCGTCGAGGCCGGGCAGCATGCGGTCGGCGACGATCACGTCATAGGCGTCGCGTGTCGCGGCAAACAGCGCGTCATGCCCGTCGCGCAGCAGATCGCAGACATGCCCGGCTTCGCTCAGGCCCTTGACGACATAGTCTGCGGTCCTGGGGTCATCCTCAACAAGGAGAAGTCGCATCTCTGTTCCGGTCTGTTGCCGAGGCTTTGCCAGAGCGGCATGCTAGCACCGGCGGCGGTCCGTTCCTAGAATATCCGCCGGCGCCTGGTCGCTCGTGGTCGTTGCACATGTCCATAAGTGTCATCCGACCGGATCGCGCGCAGGGACAAGCATCCTGCGCAGCACGGCGTCTTTCAGAATAAAATGATGGAAGAGTGCCGCACCGGCATGAATGCAGATCAGAACGATGAATACCGGCTTTGCCCAAGTATGGACATCGCCCAAGGCAATCGTGGTGGTTTGCAGACGGACGCCCAAATTGTCGACCAGATTGTCGGTGATCAAGGTGCCGACGACGCTGATCAGCACCACCGCCAGCCAATAGGCATGGCACATAACGCTTCTGCGCGAATTGCAGCGCCAGCGCGACGACAAGGATGCCGGTCATGATCAGCGAGGTGACGGTCAGTCCGAAGCCAAGATTGACGGCCAGATAGTCGGCCGCCGTCTCGCTAGTGGGTGGCGAGACACCGGCGCTATGAGCCCTGCCGGGGTGCAGGAACTATGATGAGCTACGCTCCCCCCAAGCCGGCAGCGAAGGCGTTCGACCAGCACAAGCGCCTGCTCGTCATACAAGTGGCGGCAGCCCTCGCCGTCATGCTGTTGCTGTTCACCAAGCCCTTTCTCGTCGAAGGCTCGGACGGGCACGGATACATTGAGGCGCTGGGCATCGGCTTCGTGCTGGTCTGCTTCCTTGGCCGTCTGTGGAGCATTCTCTATGTCGGCGGAAGGAAGAACGACGAGCTGGTCACCATCGGCCCGTTCTCGATGAGCCGGAACCCGCTCTACTTCTTTTCCACGGTCGGCGCGGCGGGCGTCGGGTTGATGTACGGCTCGGTGCTGGTGGCGGCGGCGCTGGCTCTGGTGAGCTACCTGGTGTTCCGGGTGACGGTGCGCAAGGAAGCCGAGTTCCTGTTTGGAAAGTTCGGCCCCGCCTACAGCGTCTATGCCGAACGCACGCCGCCTTTCTGGCCGAACCCGCTGCTGTTTCACGATCAAGCCGAACGCCGGTTCTCGACAAAGGCGTTGCGGCGGACATTCACGGACGGGCTCTATTTCCTGGCGCTGTTCCCGGCCATCGAGACGATTGAGCAGTTGCGGATCAGCGGCATGCTGCCGGTGTTTTTCACCCTCTACTGACCGGAGCGCCGTGCCGCGCGGCGCACGCTGTAGAGCAGGATGACGAGGCAGCCGGGCAGAAGCAGGACGCCGCCGGCAAGCGGCGGCAACGCCAGCAGCTTCACTGCCGCGGCAATCGCTACGATCAACAGCAGCGCCAGCGTCGCAAGGCTGCCGTCGTCGATGAACATGCCGACGAGCTCCTTTAGAATGAGGCGGACGACGTTCATCGAGCAACTCCTTGTGCAGCCTTGGGGTAGCTGGCGCGCAACCAGCGCACCATGGCGAAGCACGCGACGGCGATGATTGCGAAGATGGCCAGCAGCGCCAGATCGGCGCCCGGCCAGTCGGTGCCCAGGCCTTCGCCGGTCCAGAAAATGCCGAAGCTTGTCAACATCAGGCCGACGGCGAATTTGAGCGCGTTTTCCGGCACCCGCGCCAGCGGCCTGTGCACCGCAAGGCCGATGATCGTTACCAGGACGAAGGCTGCCAACGCGCCAAGGCTGGCATAGAAGGTCTGTGCATGCGCGGCGCCGACGGCAATGACGATGAACACCACCTCGACACCTTCGAGCAGCACCGCCTTGAAGGCCGCGAGCCCGGCCAGATAATCGGCGCGGCGGTCATTGGCCTGCTGCTGCAAAGCGGCGGTTTCCTTTGAAAAGGCCGCGTCCTCGTCATGCAGGGCGATGACGCCGACACTGCGCAAAATGGCCTTTCTCAACCAGCGCATGCCAAACAGGACTAGGAGCACGCCGACGACGAACTGCAGCACCGCAATGGGAATCAGCGCCAGCAGCGGTCCGAAGGCCAGCACCAGAGCCGCCAGCACCGCCAGCGCCAGCGCCGCGCCTGTCAGCGCTGGCCGCCAGCTGCGGGTGACGCCTACCGCCAGCACGATGGTGAAGGCCTCGACCACTTCGACGAAGGAGGCAAGGAACGAGGCGGTCACGGTGGAAAGTATGGGCGTCAGGCCGTTCATGAAGGTTTCCTGTCTGCGGGAATCACTAGCCTGAGAAGGATACAGCGCTCCGGCGGAAGGGAGAACGCGCCGGCATCGTCGCCATGGTCTATCTGTTGCGTCAACATCGGTGGCCCGGTCGCCGGCGTCGCTACGAGCTGCTCGGCGTCGGCGACAATTTCAAGCCGATCGTGCTAGGCCTTGTCATTGTGCTCGCCGTCATTCTGGATGCCTATCGGGAAAAGCTGTTGAGGGTGATCCGATAAAGCGCGTCGCGCTTTTTGGTTTTTGTTTTATGGATGTCATTTTCCCAGATCCGCCGGACACTCCGGGCGACATGCACTAGGGGACAAGAAATGACGACGATTGCCGATGTCGCGCGCCATGCCGGAGTGTCGGTCGCAACCGTCTCGCATGTGATGAACCGCACGCGCCATGTCGAGCCGGAGACGGCCGAGCGCGTGCATTCGGCCATCGCCGCCTTGCGCTACAGTCCGAACACGCTGGCGCGCAGCCTGAGGCGCGGCGAGACCAAGACCATCGGCCTGCTGCTGCCGGACAATTCCAATCCGTTCTTCGCCGGCGTGGCACGCCAGATCGAGGATGCCGGCTTCCTTGCCGGCTATACGGTGATCCTGTGCAACTCCGACGGCAGCGCCGAGAAGGAGGAGCGCTACCTCCAGGTGCTGATGGCCAAGCAGATCGACGGGCTGATCTTTGCCGGCTCGTCCGATCATGCGCGGGTGTTCTCCAGCCTTCTGCCCGGCGTCCCGGCGGTGCTGATCGACCGCGAGATCCATTCGGTCAATGTCGATTCCGTGCTGGTCGATCACGATTATGGCGGCTATCTCGCCGGCCGCTATCTGGCCGGGCTCGGTCACGAGAAGATCGGCGTCATCGGCGGCCCGCGCGATTCCAGCTCCAGCCCCGCCCGCCTGCGCGGCTTCGCCAGGGCGCTGCAGGAAGCCGGCCTCGACCTGCCGCCGGCCTCGGTGGTGGATTCCGACTACCACTTCGCCGGCGGCCGCATGGCGATGGAGCGGCTGATGGCGCAGGCGCCGGGGATCACGGCGCTGTTTGCCTGTAACGATCTGATGGCCATGGGCGCGCTGACAGTGCTGCGCGGGCGCGGATTGCGGGTCCCCGGCGACATGTCGATGATCGGCTTCGACGACATACCCTATGCCGTCACCACCTGGCCGCCACTGACGACGATCGCACAGCCGGTCGAGAAGATCGGCACCCGCGCCGTCAGCCTGCTGCTCGAGCGGGTTGCCGAGCCGGCGGCGCATTCGCGCCGCGAAGTGCTCACCCCGGTGCTCGTCGAACGGGAGAGCTGCGCGCCGTTGCGCGGCTGAAGCCCCTCAGGCGGCTGCCGGCTGCAGCGCTGCCCTGAGCAGCATGCCGAAGAGGTCGCGCGGCTCGTCGGGATCGGCGAGCAGGTCGAGCTCCTCGTAGAGGCCGGTGGCCTGAAGCTGGTCTCTGATATAGCGCAGTGCGGAAAAATCCTCGGTGGCGAAGCCGACGGAATCGAACAAGGTGATCTGTTCCGCCGTCTTGCGGCCTTCCGCCTTGCCGGTCATCACCTGCCACAACTCGGTCACCGGATGGTCGGCGTGGAGCTGCTGGATTTCGCCCTCGATGCGCGTCTGCGGCGAGAACTCGACGAAGATGTCGGAGCGCAAAAGGATGTCGCGGTGCAGTTCCGTCTTGCCGGGGCAGTCGCCGCCGACCGCGTTGATGTGCACGCCGGAACCGACCATGTTGTCGGTGAGGATAGTGGCGCACTGCTTGTCGGCGGTCACCGTGGTGATGATGTCGACGCCTTCGACAGCATCCTGGCCCGTTGTGCAGATGGTGATGTCAAAGCCTTTGCCGGCGAGGTTGCGGGCGCATTTCTCGGAAGCCGAGCGGTCGATGTCGTAGAGCCGCAGCCGGTCGATGCCGAGCAGCGCTTTGAAGGCGACAGCCTGGAATTCGGACTGGGCGCCATTGCCGATGATGGCCATCGAGCGCGCGCCTTTCGGCGCCAGATATTTGGCCGCGACAGCGGAGGTCGCCGCGGTGCGCAGCGCCGTCAGGATCGTCATTTCGGTGAGCAGCATCGGATAGCCGGAGCCGACATCGGCGAGCACGCCGAAGGCGGTGACGGTCTGGCGCCCCTCGCGCATGTTCTTGGGATGGCCGTTGACATATTTGAAGCCGTATAGCCGGCCGTCGCTGGTCGGCATCAGTTCGATGACGCCGTCATGGCTGTGCGAGGCGATGCGCGGCGTCTTGTCGAACAGCTCCCAGCGGCGAAAATCCTCCTCGATATAGGCGGCGAGTTCGGTGAGGAACCGCTCGACGCCGATGGTCAGCACCAGCTTCATCATGCGGTCGACGCTGACGAAGGGGACGATGGCAAGGCGGGAAGGCTGGGTCATGCAATGCTTCCGGAATGGCTGCGGGTCGGGCGGTCCATGATGCGCCGGCCCATCAGGCTGGCGGCGAGGTCGACAATCAGCGTGGCGGTGCGGCCGCGCTCGTCGAGGAACGGGTTGAGCTCGACCAGATCAAGGCTGGAGACCAGGCCGCTGTCGGACAGCATCTCCATCACCAGGTGCGCCTCGCGGAAGGTGGCGCCGCCGGGCACGGTGGTGCCGACGGCCGGCGCGATGGAGGGGTCGAGGAAGTCGACGTCGAGGCTGACATGCAGCAGGCCGTTTTCCTTTTCGACGATGGCCAGGAAGGCGCGCAGCAAAGGTGCGACGCCGTGCTCGTCAATGGTGCGCATGTCGTGCACGGTAACCCCCGCTTCGCTCAGCGCCCGGCGCTCCGCCGGATCGACGCTGCGCAGGCCCATGACGCAGATGTGGGCAGGGTCGACGGCGACAGGCAGGTCCGGGAAATAACCGTTGAAGCCCGGCCGGCCGCTGGCATAGGCGAGCGGCACGCCGTGCAGATTGCCGCTGACGGTGGTATCGAGCGTGTGGAAATCGGGATGTGCGTCGAGCCACAGCACGAAGAGCGGCCGGCCGCGTTCGGCGGCGCGGCGGGCTATGCCCGACACCGTGCCGGCCGATATCGCGTGGTCGCCGCCAAGGAAGATCGGCATGGCGTTCCGCGAAGCCGCATAGGCGGTCTCGGCTATCGCCGCCGTCCAGGCGGAAATCTCCGGTAGGGCCTTCAGCGCGAGATTGCCATGGACGATTGCGCGCACGGCGGCCGGTTGCACCGCGCCCCAGTCCTCGACCTCGTGGCCAAGTTCCGACAGCACCGAGACAAGCCCGGCCGTGCGCAGCGCGCTTGGCCCCATCTCGCATCCCATCCTGCCGGCGCCGTCCTGCACCGGCGCGCCAACGATCCTGCAGCGCATGTTTCTTGTTGTCCTTGTAAATTGATTGGGCGGTTGATGCGTGGAATGAACCATCCCGGCCCGGCAGTATGAACAGGCGAAATTGGCATTTCGAGAAGAATGATTTATCAATCCGATAAGTCAGTTTGGTCAAAGTGGATAGAATCATGGACTTGCTCGACGAAAGGCTGGTCACGCTGCTCAGGCATGATGCCCGGCGCAGCATCTCCGATCTCGCGGTCGATCTCGGGGTGTCGCGCGCCACGGTCAGGGCGCGCATGGAGCGGCTGGAAAAAACGGGCGAGATCATCGGCTACACGGTGGTGCTGCGCGCCGACGCGGTCGACCAGCGGATACGCGGCGTGATGATGATCGAGATCGAGGGCCATGCCGCCGACCGCGTGGTCCGGGCGCTCGGCGGCCTCGCCGAGGTTTCGACCATTCACACCACCAATGGCCGCTGGGACCTGGTGGTCGAACTCGGAACGGCGTCGCTCACCGATTTCGACGCGGTGCTTAGGCGGATACGGCTCATCCCGGGGATAACCGGCAGCGAGACAAGTCTGCTGCTGGCGACGCCGCGCACCACAAGGGCAAGGTTGGCGTAGCCGTCGTTCCGGCCGGCGTGTTCACGCAAAGCTTTGTGACGGATCTGGCGAATGGGTCGCCTGCCTGCGAAATCTCATTGAGGGCGGAGCTATCCTCCACGTGACGGAGGAAGCCGGCATGACGCAGCTTGAACGGTGCAAGGACCGGATGCTTGCCACAGGCCAAGGCTGATGGCAGGATAAAAGGCCGCCACGTGCGGCCTCTGGCGGCCGTTGTGTTTCGATGGATTATGAAGCATTTTCCCAAGGTGCGGGTTCTCCTCACAATGTGCGGCAGCCTCGTTTCGCCTTGGTCGCCCTTGATTTTTCGCAATGTGCGCTTTGCCTGCCTCAGGCGGCAGGGCATTTAATTCCACGGGGTCAAGCCTCATGACAGAGATTTGTGCTCGGGCCGTCTATCGTCGGCGAAGACAAGGCATGGCGCCACAATCAGCGCCCCTGGCATTCGTGACCTGGTGAAGAATGCCGTTGCGTACCTCTCGCCCCCATGTTTCAAAACAGGTCGATAGACCCGTGAGAATGGTTTCGAAGCCTGCGGGGTTGCCCACGGTCCGGCGAGAATTCTAAAAGACGTTCACAATGACACAGCACGCAAAAGACGCACGAATTCTCATGTACAGCCACGACACGTTCGGGCTCGGCCATCTGCAGCGCTGCCGAACGATCGCGCATTCGCTGGTCGGGGATTTCCGCGGACTTCAGGTGCTAATCATTTCGGGCGCCACCATCGCCGGCGCCTTCGACTACCGCGCCCGCGTCGACTTCGTGAAGATCCCCAGCGTCATCAAGCTGCGAAACGGCGAATACACCTCGCTGGAAAAGGACATCGATCTGCACGAGACGCTAAGGATGCGGCAGTCGATTATCCGCCACACGGCCGAGAGCTTCCGGCCGGATATCTTCATCGTCGACAAGGAACCGCTGGGGCTGCGCGGAGAGATCGAGGATACGCTGTCCTACCTCAAGACGCGGGGCACCACGCTCGTGCTTGGCCTGCGCGAGGTGATGGACGCGCCGCATTTGCTCGAAGCGGAGTGGGCACGCAGGGATGTGATGCGCAAGATCGGCCTGTTCTACGACAAGGTCTGGGTCTATGGCCCGCCGGATTTCTACGATCCGCTGACCGGCCTGGAGGTGCCGCCGGCGGTCAGGGCAAAGATGAAGTTCGTCGGTTTCCTGCAACGGAGCCTGCAGCAGAACCAGTTGCCCGGCCACCGGCCCGAGGGCGACTATATCCTGGTTACCACCGGTGGCGGCGGTGACGGCGCCGACCTGATCCACAACGTCATCGAGGCCTATCAGCAGGATCCGCGATTGCAGCACCGGGCGCTGATCGTGCTTGGGCCCTACATGCCGGCGCGCAAGCGCAACAAGCTGGTCCGGAAGGGGGCCAAGATCCCCTATGTCAAGATCATCGAATTCGACAACCGGATGGAAGAGCTGATTGCCGGCGCCAAGGCGGTGGTGGCGATGGGCGGTTACAACACCTATTGCGAGATACTGTCTTTCGACAAGCCGGCGCTGATCGTGCCGCGCGTCACGCCGCGCGAGGAACAGCTGATCCGGGCACGGCGCGCAGCCGAACTCGGCCTCATCGAGATGCTTTTGCCCGAGGAGGCCGAGGATGCCCAGCGGTTTGCCGATGCGCTGCAGGTTTTGCCGGGCCGGCCGCGCCCATCGCAGAGCAATGCGCATCTGACGCTGGAAGGGCTGCCTCATATTTCCGAAATCGTCGCGGAACTGCTCGACCGGCGGGCCGGCCATCACCTTTCGGTCATTGAAGGCATGAACTGAGTTGCAACACCGCAAGATCGTCGTGGTTCTGAAGGGCTACCCGCGGCTGTCGGAAACCTTCATCGCGCAGGAGCTGCTCGGTCTGGAGCGTGCGGGGTTCGACCTGATACTTTTCGCGCTCAGGCGGCCGACCGACGCAAAACGTCATCCCGTGCATGACGAGATCAAGGCCCCCGTCCATTATCTGCCGGAATATCTGCACAGAGAGCCGCTGCGCGTGGTTCGATCGCTGTTTGCCTGTCTGCCGCGGCCTGGCTTCTGGCGCGCGCTCAGATCGCTCGCTGCCGATATCCGCCGCGACTTTACCCGCAATCGCGCGCGGCGCTTCGGGCAAGCGCTGGTGCTGGCGGCCGAATGGCCGCAAGATGCCGGATGGCTGCATGCCCATTTCGCGCACACGCCGGCATCGGTGACGCGCTATGCCAGCCAGCTTCGTGGCTTGCCCTGGAGCTGCTCAGCCCATGCCAAGGACATCTGGACGTCGGCGGACTGGGATCTGGCCGGCAAGCTTTCCTCGGCGCGCTGGACGGTCACGTGCACGAAAACCGGCTTCGACCATCTGAAAAAACTCGCCAACGGCAGTTCGTCCGTGCATCTGAGCTATCATGGGCTCGACCTTGACCGCTTCGGCAGTTTCGGCGAGGCGCGAAAACAGCGTGACGGCTCGGCGCCGGCCGAACCGGTCATGATCTTGAGTGTCGGACGCGCCGTTGAAAAGAAGGGCTATGATACGTTGCTGGAGGCTCTTGCCCTCTTGCCTGGCGATCTGGCGTGGTGTTTCGAGCATATCGGTGGCGGCGAGGAACTGAAACGGCTGAAGGCGCTGGCGCAAAGGCTCGGACTGGAGGGGCGCGTCTCCTGGAAAGGCGCGCTGGCGCAGGAGGAGGTGCTTGAGCACTACCGCAGCGCCGACATCTTCGCTTTGGCCTGCAGGATCACCGCGGATGGCGACCGGGACGGCCTGCCGAATGTTCTGGTGGAGGCGGCCAGCCAGCGGCTTGCCTGCGTGTCGACCGATATTTCCGGCGTGCCGGAGCTTTTATCGTCGGATGAAACCGGGCTGCTGATTCCCTCGGAAAACCCGACTGCCCTGGCACAGGCGCTGGAGCGCCTGATCCGCGATCCCGTCCTGCGCGTCCGCCTCGGCGACGCCGCGGAGCGGCGCGTGCGAAGCAATTTCGATCATGTGGCAGGCATTGGACAGCTCAAGGAACTGTTCGAGCGGGAGTGGCGGGCCGCCGAATGAAGCGGCTGCGCGCTTTCTTCTATGTTCAGCACCTGCTCGGCATCGGCCATCTCGCGCGCGCCAGCCGCATTGCGGCGGCTCTGGTCGATGACGGGTTCGACGTCATCGTCGTGACCGGCGGAGCGCCGATCGCGGGATTTCCGGGATCGGGTGTAAAATCCGTGACCCTGCCGCCTGTCACCTCCGGTGACGAAGGATTTTCCGGACTTGTCGACCTGCAGGGCAAAGCCATCGACGATGATTTCAAGAGGCGGCGCTCAGAGATGCTGCTGCAGGCTTTCCGGGATTACAGGCCCGACATCGTCATTATCGAGGCGTTTCCCTTTGGACGCCGGCAGATGCGTTTCGAACTCTTGCCACTGATCGAGGCCATCGAAGCGACATCGCCCAGACCGCTGCTGGCGGCGTCCGTCCGCGACATCCTTCAGGAGCGCGTGAAGCCGAGCCGAAACGAAGAAACGGTCGATCTCGTCAACAGGCATTTCGATCTTGTCATGGTCCATGGCGATCCGGCTTTCGCAACCATCGACAAGACATTTCCGCTGGCTGGGGCGATCAGGGCCGAGGTCGCCTACACCGGGCTCGTTGCCGCGCCGCCGGCGCAAGCGGCCTCAGAGCGCTTCGACGTTCTGGTGTCGGTTGGCGGCGGGGCGGCCGGAAAGAGCCTTGTCAGATTCACCGTCGCGGCGGCGCGAAATGCCGACAACGCCTGGACATGGTGTTTGATCACCGGCCCAAACCTGCCGAAGGACGAGTTTGACGCGATTTCACGCGATGCCTCCCCACGCCTGTCCATCTTCCGGTTCCGCGAGGATTTCGCCAGCCTGCTGACCGGCGCCCGCCTGTCGGTCTCGCAGGCGGGTTACAACACGGTCTGCGATGTCATGCGCGCGGGGTGTCGCTCGCTGCTCGTTCCATTTGCAGCCGGCGGGGAAACCGAGCAGACGCGTCGCGCTCTGATGCTCGAAGAGCTCGGTCTTGCAACGGTGCTGACGGAACAGGACCTGACGCCTGAAGGTCTGGCGCATGCGATCGAGCAGGCGCTTGCGGGACCGCCGCCAGCCTCGCATCGTCTCGATCTGGAAGGGGCGCGGCGCTCGGCGCAAATCCTGCGCGAGCGCTTCAAACAGTTCCAATCAGCATGAAGCGTGTATAATTTTTTGTCGGCAATTCGCCGGAGAACCTGATCTGCCGCAGCGCCGCCATTGCTTCGAAGGCTGCAAGTGACGCCACGCAGTTGATGTGCGTCGGCTCGCTGAAATAGTCGTTCGACTGCAGCAGCACGTTCGTACCCCGCGGAAGCAGGGCAAGCCAGGCGCTGAGATCGGCTATGTGTTCGCAGCTCGTATTGACCACCAGGTCGGGTCGGCCGGCGCCATAGTCGAGTGCGTACATATCTGCCGTCAGTGCTTGAAACCGCTCGCCGGCTTGCCGGTTGAGTGTCCGGGCGACCGCGCCGACTTCGGGATCGATGTCGATGCTGTCGATCGCCCCGATGTCGAAGCGGGCGTCGTTGAAAAGCATCGCCGGCAATACGCCGTACCATCCACCCAGAACCCATATGCGTTCGAACCGGCCGCCGTCGCTTTCGAACAGCCTGTCGAGCGCCCACATCTTGCAGGCGACCTGCTTGTGGTTGAAGGCATTAGCGATATCGGCCTGCGGATGCTTGGCGATGACGCGCGCCAGCCCGGCCACGAGAGGGTGGTCGACGTAGGCGGCAATTCCCCGCGTGAGGTCCAGGGCTTGCTCATGCCCACCCATGCCGGCATTGCGTGGTTGCGTGACATCCATCATATTCGTCTTCTATGTTGGGATTTCCGGCGACACAACGCAATCTTGCCTCTTGCCTGTTCGACTTGCGGACGCGACTGTGCCGCAAGCCGTTTCGCCATTGCCCGGAGGAGGCCGATTGAATTTGTCCGGACCATCGGCGCCCATCCGCCTGGCGCGCAGCTGCCGCTTTGAGCTCGTCGTTGGCGGCGAAGACATGGCCGATACACCATTTGCCAGCAGGTGCCTTTACATTCCGCATCCTTCAAACTGACAATCGCATATGGAAACCAGCCTAGCCCGCTATATCTGGACGCACACCAGGAAGCAGCAGCTCTGGATATTGATGATCGTCGTGCTTTCGATGGTCCCGTATTTCATGTCGTTCGACCTGCCGAAGCTGATCGTCAACGGCCCGATCCAGGGCAAGGGGTTCGAGCAACCGGGCGCGACCCTGCCATTCATGCGGTTGCACTATAACCTGCCGTTCATCGGCGAGGTCCAGTTCTTCTCCGGTTTTCAACTGGACCGCACCTCGACCCTGCTTGCGCTCAGCCTTGTGTTCCTCTTGCTGGTCGTCATCAACGGCTTGTTCAAGCTCTACATCAACACTTACAAGGGCCGGCTCGGCGAACGCATGCTGCGGCGTATTCGTTTCGATCTGGTCGATCGTGTGCTGCGGTTTCCGCCGGTTTACTTCAAGCGGGTGAAATCCGCCGAAGTGGCGACCATGGTGAAGGACGAGGTGGAGCCGCTGGGCGGCTTCATTGGCGATGCCTTCCTGCAGCCGGTGCTGCTCGGCGGCCAGGCGCTGACGGCCATGCTGTTCATCATGGTCCAGAACGTCTGGCTCGGAATGATAGCGGTCGTGATCGTGGCGATCCAGATCGTGCTTATCCCGCGAATGCGGCGGCGGCTGCTCGTGCTCGGGCGCCAGCGGCAGTTGACGGCGCGCGCGCTTTCAGGCCGGGTTGGCGAAATCGTCGACGGCATCGGCGCGGTTCACGTCCACGATACGTCGAACTACGAGCGCGCCGACATAGCAGCCCGGCTCGGGCTCATCTTCAAAATCCGCTTCGATCTTTACCAATGGAAATTCATGGTAAAGTTCCTCAACAATTTTCTCGCGCAGCTCACGCCCTTTCTGTTTTACATGATCGGTGGCTATCTGGTCATCCAGGGGCGGTTGGATGTCGGCCAGCTCGTGGCCGTGATCGGCGCTTACAAGGACTTGCCCGGACCGATGAAGGAACTGATCGACTGGGATCAGGACCGGCAGGATGTCCAGGTCAAATATCAGCAGGTCGTCGAACAGTTCACCGTCGAGAATATCATCGCGCCGGAAATCGGAGCACTGACGGTCGACGATCCCGATCCGATGACCAAGCCGCTGTCGGCGGTCAGCCTGTCGATAGCAGACGATGGCGGCGCAATGCTCCTCAATCGCATCTCGCTCGAGGTCAAGCCGGGTGAGACGGTGGCGCTGGTCAGCACCGCAACAGGGGGAGCGGAGGCGCTTGCGGAAGCCTTTGCGCGGCTGACCTGGCCGGACAGCGGAAGGATCGTTTCGGGCTCCGATGACTTGCTCGATCTCCCCGAAGCCGTGACCGGCCGGCGCATGTCCTACGCTTCGTCGGATGTTTTCCTGTTCCAGGCAAGCCTGCGCGACAATTTGCTCTACGGGTTGAAGCATGCGCCGCTGACATCGGTGACATATGACGGCGCCGCGGCGGACCAGCACCGTTGGAATATCGACGAGGCGCGCCGGTCGGGCAATCCGGATCTCGATATCCGCAGCGACTGGATCAACTATGCCTCCGCCGGCGCCACCGGCCCGCACGACCTCTTTGAAGCCGTGCGCCGGGTGCTCGACGCGGTTCTTCTGTCGCGCGACATTCTGGATCTAGGCTTGCGCTCTTCGGCCGACCTCAAGCGCCACACGAAGCTTGCCGGGCGGATCGTCGAATTGCGTGCGGCGCTGCGAACCCGGTTGGAGGAAGAAGGCCTGAGCGCGCTGGTGGTTCCTTTTGAACCGGGCGCCTACAACAAGGAAGCGACGATCGGCCAGAACCTGCTCTTCGGCGCTGCGGCCGGCCCCGAACTGGCTCACAAGGCACTGGCGTCCAATCCCTATTTTGCTTCCGTGCTGAAGCAAGCCGGCCTCGACCGCACGCTCTACGAAATGGGCATGGAGATCGCCGAACAGGCGATCGAGCTGTTTGCCGACCTGCCGCCCGAACACCAGTTCTTCCAGCAGCTCGCCTTCATGAGCGCCGAGGAGATACCCGCCTACGAAACCTTGCTGCAACGGCTCAAGAATCGCCCCTACGATGCGGTTTCGGAGAACGACCGCGCCATGATGGTCACGTTGAGCTTTGCCTATATCGAGCCCCGGCATCGCTTCGGCCTCTTGACCGACGAGCTGATGAGCAAGATCATCGCTGCACGCAACCAGTTCTATGAAAACCTGCCGGCCGAGCTGGAGAAAGCTGTCGAACGGTTTGACCCTGCCAAATACATCGCCGCGGCCACCGTCATGGACAACGTCCTGTTCGGGCGTGTCGGCAACAACCATCCCGACGCGCCGGACCGCATTCGCTCCATCGTCTATGATATTCTTGACGAACTGGGGCTTTATGCCGAGCTTCTGGATGTCGGCCTGGACTTCAACGTCGGCGCCGCCGGCAGGCGGCTGACCGGCGGACAGCGACAGAAGCTCGATGTTGCCCGCGCCTTGCTCAAGCGTCCCGATTTCCTCATTCTCAATCGGCCGCTGTCGGCGCTCGACCAGCGCGTGCAGGACAAGGTGCTGCGGAATGTGCTCGACGAAGCCAGACGCGACGGCCATTCGCCGGCAATTGTGTGGGTGGTGACGAATCCGGCAATGGCGACGATGTTCGACCGGGTTGTGGTCTTTGACTCAGGCCAATTGGTGGAAGACGGAACACACGAGACACTCTTGGCGGGAAACGGTATCTTCAAGGAACTTGTGTCATAGTCTGGCAAACGCGAATTCAGGAAGGTTTGCGACAATGCTGCTCAAGGATGAAGTTGGAATGCTGCAACGCGTTCCCTTGTTCTCTGGCATCGAGCCGACAAAGCTCAAGCTGCTCGCGTTCACGTCCGATCGCGTGAACTACAGTGCCGGCCAGATTCTTTTCCGGCAGGGCGACGAGGCAGACGCCGCCTATGTCATCCTTTCTGGCAGCGCGGATATTCTGGTCGATTCCGACAATGGGCCGATCAAAGTTGCCGAATTGCTGCCAAATTCGATCGTTGGCGAGATTGCCATATTGTGCAACAGCTCCCGTACTGCCACCGTCAAAGCGGCAAGTGAGCTGGAGGCCTTGAGAATCCGCAAGGACCATTTCCTGAGGCTTATGAAGGAGTTTCCCGAAATGACCATCGAGATATTGCGGGTTCTTGCCGATAGGCTAAGCAGTACGACCGCGGACCTGATCGACGCACGAACGGCCGAGAGCGATTCACAGTTGCACTGAAGCGGCGAGCCGCTCTGTTTCTTTGTTTGGATGCAGTTTCCGGAACCGTGTCACACCTTTCCTGGAACGACTCTGGCAGCAGTTGGTTGGCTACGATGGGCGAAAGGGTGCATGGACGACGATTTCTTCCTTGTCAGGTTTTGGGGCGTGCGCGGCAGCATTGCGGTGTCGGGGCCAGAATTTGCTCGCTATGGCGGCAACACGATCTGCATCGAGATGCAATGCGGCAATCATACGCTTCTGTTCGACGCGGGCTCCGGCCTGCGGCCTGCCGGCAGGACGCTTCGAGCGTCGGGCGTCACCGATTTCGACCTGTTTTTTACCCATTGCCATTACGATCACATCATCGGGCTGCCGGCTTTCAAGCCTATTTATGAACGAGGCATCAAAGTTACGCTTTGGTCCGGGCATCTCGCTGGACGCATGACGACGCGGCAGATGGTCGATGAATTCATTCGGCCGCCATGGTTTCCGGTGACACTCGGTGTCTGCAAGGCGAGCCTCGACTGCCGCGATTTCGCATCCGGAGACCTGCTTCGGCCACGCGAAGGAGTTGTTGTGCGGACCGGTAGTCTTACCCATCCGGGCGGCTGCATCGGCTACCGGGTCGAATGGGGGGGCCGCGTCGTGGCGGTCATCACAGACACCGAGCACGAGCCGGGCAAACTCGATCCGGCGGTGCTCGGCCTGATCGAGAATGCCGACCTCGTCATTTACGATTGCACCTACACCGAGGAGGAAATGGAGCGCTACCGCGGCAACGGGCACTCGACATGGCAACAGGGCGTCAAGCTCTGCGAGGCGGCCGGCGCGCGCGGGCTTGCGCTGTTTCACCACGATCCGGCACGCACCGACGATGAGCTGGACGAGATGGAGAAACTGGCCAAAGACAGATTTGCCGGCGCTTTTGCGGCGCGGGATGGCCAGACGCTCACATTTCCAGTCTTGCACAAAAAGCGCTGAGCTATTTTCCGGCGCTGCGTTCTGTCAGTGTGCTGATCGGAAGCCATGCGCAGCCTTCTGCCCGCGCGGTGATCGTGAACAGCCGTTCGAGGAAAAGCCAGGCCGATTCATCATGGACGAGATGGTGGGTGAGCAGGCCGACCGGTTCGCCGCCGCCGAATGCACGCTGCAATTGCGCGACGATGGCCTGAACCAACAGACCATGATCGCGGCAGCCGCGCGTGCCATGCCAATCCATGATGTCGACATTGCTGTTGATGACCGCCAGGGAAGCCGGCCTTGGCGGCCCGAACACCGACAATGCCGCAAATCCTATCGATCGGAGGTCGGGTACCAGGCCGGCGTCGATCCGGTTCCAGGGCGGCACCAGCATCGGAACCGCACGTGCGCCGTGCAGGCCGCTTACACGCGACAGCCCGCCGGCCAGCTCATCCAGCACCACCTCGCGTGGCCGATGCGCGCCAAGCTCCTGCTTTTTTTGACCCTCGGGCGCATGATTTCGGTGCGCCCAGCCATGAATGGCGACCGTGGCATGCGGCGCCGCGTCAAGCCGGACGACAAGCGTCCCGTCGGTCCGGGCCGGAATGACGGCCAGAGTGACCGGCACCCCGAAGTCACCGGTGAGGTCGAGCAACCGATCGAGCGCCGGCGTCGGATCCACGGCGTCATCGTCGCGCAGCCAGAACTCTGCCTTGCGGCCCGCCCGTTGCCGGTGCGCCAGCTCGTCCACCAGGGGCTGCCAAATCGGGTCGGATGTCATGACAACGGGATCATCTTGAGAAGTTCCGCCAGACGGGCCTTTGCAGCACCGAGAGAGCGTTCTTCGAGAACGAAACGTCTGGCCTCTGCAGCCATGATGGTTCTTTCGTCATTGTTGGCCAGAAGCCTTGCAATTGCGGAAGCGAACGCCGCTACATCGCCTGGCGGGGTGAGAAACCCGGTCTGGCCATGCCGCACGACCTCCGGCACGCCGGCAATGTCCTGAGCCACCACCGGAAGGCCGGCGGCCTGTGCTTCAAGATAGGCAATGCCATAGGCCTCGCCGTAACCCGGCCAGACGTAGATTCCCCCGCGATAGAGGACATCCGGCACGGCGACCGGCTCAATAGCGCCAAGCCATTCGATACGGTCGGCGGGCAAGCCGGCGAATTGCGCCTTTACCTCGTCACGGGCAGGTCCGTCCCCGACGACCGACAGCGTCCAGGGGAGATGGCCGATCAACCCGAGCGCCTGCGCCAGCATGCGATAGCTCAAGACCTTGTCGCCCGGGCGCATCATGGCGACGGTCACGAGGCGCGTCGGATAATCCAGTACCGGCATTTCGTGGAATGCCGATGTGTCGATGAAGGGTGAAAGCATACCGAGAGCGGCGTGGGGAACAGCATCCGCCAGCCCCTGGCGATCCCTTTGCGTGAAGCAGATGTTCAGCGCCGCCTGCTCGATGGCTCGCGCCACCAATGCCTGGCTATCGGCCCACGAACCGGCGTTGCGCCGTTCGGAATAGGAGGCTTCGGCCGTCACATAGGGGATGGCAAAGGCCAACGCCAGCTCGGGCCCGATCAGGTCGGGCGCCTTGTAGTAGGGATGATAGGAGAACCAGAGATCGGGCTTGCCGTCACGGTCCCAAAGCCTTGTCAGTCGCGCGGCTTCGTCCCGGGCCTCGATCATGAGCGCATCGAAACTTTTCGGTTCCGGCTGGCGTAGATAGAAGCGCAACTCCGATGCCAGTTCGACGCTATGCCCGCCATGCTGCAGCGCCTGGACCAGCATCCGTGCCATCTGGCGGTCGCCGGAGACAACGGGATGATTGGGCGACTTCAGCGGGGCGTAGAAGGCAATTCGCATCGCGCGATCCTATCATCGCAAAGCCTGCCCAAGTCAATTTCGAGGCATGATCGACTTCACCTTCAAGCGCTGGAATGTGCTATCTGATGCTTATGGAAACAGCTGTCGCGTCCGACCCGTTCGTCGCTTCTTTGCCGGTCTTCGCAAAGTTCGAAAGCGTTGCCGATATCGACAACTATCGGCCTCTCCCCGATGGCTGGGCGCTGGCCACCGCCGACATCGTCGGCTCGACCAAGGCGATCGAGGCCGGGCGCTACAAAACCGTCAATATGGCCGGCGCCAGCGTCATTTCGGCGCTGCTCAATGCACTGGGCCGGCAAGATCTTCCCTTCGTCTTCGGCGGCGACGGCGCGCTCGTGGCGTTTCCCGGCTCGGCGCTGGAGATCGCCCGTAACGCGCTGGCTTCTGTCCAGAGATGGGTGGCGGACGAACTGGACCTGACCTTGCGTGCCGCAATCGTGCCGATAAAGGACATAAGAGCGCAAGGCCTCGACGTTCGCGTGGCGAGGTTCCAGGCCTCCGAAGCAGCCTTCTATGCCATGTTCGCCGGCGGCGGCGGCAGTTGGGCGGAAGCCGAAATGAAAGCCGGGCGCTACCGCGTCGACCCCGCCCCGGCCGGCGCGCGGCCGGATCTGACCGGCCTCTCCTGCCGCTGGAACCCGATCGAAGCCCGGCATGGCGAAATTGTCTCGATCATAGCCGTGCCGGGGGCATCGCGCGACTTGCGTGGTTTCCAGTTTCTGGCTTCCGACATCATCGCCCTTGCCGGCAGGCAGGAGCGCGATGGCCACCCGGTGCCGGTGGACGGTCCGGCCTACAGCCTCCTGCCCGCCGGCCTCGATGTCGAGGCACGGGCCACGGCGCCGCCAGGGCGGCGGTGGCTGGCCAAGCTGTGGGTGATCTTCCTGATGACGCTTACGGCCGTCACCGACAAATTGGGCTGGACGATCGGCGGTTTCGATCCGAAGGTCTACAAGCGCGAGGTGGCCAGCAATTCGGATTTCCGCAAGTTCGACGACGGCTTGAAGATGACCATCGACGTCGACGCGGATGTGTTGCAGCGGATCGAGAACCGGCTGAAACAAGCGGAAGAGGCCGGCATCTGCAACTATGGCCTGCACCGCCAGAAGTCGGCCTTGATGACATGCCTCGTCATCTCGCCGCTGCAGCGCGATCATGTTCACTTCATCGATGGCGCCGCCGGCGGCTATGCAATGGCTGCCGCAAGCCTGAAGGCGAAGGCGCCGGTCTGATGACGGCTTGGGGAATCGATTTTCCGCAATGCGCCGCGGCCATGGTTCTTGGGACCCGGCGAGCCCAACGGGGCCTGAGCCGACCAATTATTTGCGCGATGTCAGGATCGGGATTGCACTTCGCCGGCAGCCTCGCCACATAGTGTTGCAGGTGATTTGTGCGGTCGACGTCTGCTTGCTTCCTGCAAGGACAGTCATTCGGGATATTCTTCGCCGTCTTCTGCCCCCGAAGCCGGCTTCATTGACTTCGAGAATTTTGCGGATCAAAGGAGATGGCTCGTCTTCGACGGGTTTCGAGATAGCATGAGCACAGCGCAAGCAGAAATTTCCAACATTCTCATGGATAAGGTTGCCGATTGGCTGACCCAGTCGGCGCTGGCGGGCGACGACCTGGAAACATTGGTCAAGGGTTTTTGTGAACGGCTGGCTGCTGCCGGCCTGCCGCTGAAGCGGGTGCATTTGAGCTTTTCGATGCTGCATCCGCTTTATGACGCTCTCGGTTTCACCTGGATTCGCGGCCAAGGCCTGGAAGTGGAAGGCTTCCGGAGTGAGAACGGCGTCCATTCCGACAGATTCCTGACCAGCCCATACTACCATCTGCTCAGCAACAAGCTCGATCATCTGCGGCGCCGGCTCGACCCGTCGGTGCGGTCGGAGTTTCCTGTTTTCGATGAGCTCAGGCTTATGGGCGTCACCGATTACATGGCTTTCGTCCATCCCTTCAACGGCGATACAAGTCAGGGCATGTTGGGGTCCTGGTCCACCGACAGTGCTTCAGGCTTCAGCGACAGCATGATTTCGGCGCTGCTGCGGATCCAGAACCATCTCGCTATAGCAAGCAAGATGGCGGTGCTCACCAAGCTCGCCGACAACATGATGACCACGTATCTCGGCGGTGACGCCGGCAGGCGCGTGCTGGACGGCCAGATCAAGCGCGGCGAGGGCGACACAATCCGGGCCGCGCTGGTGATGGGCGATATGCGCGGGTCGACAAGGCTCGCCGAAACCTCCGGCCGCGAAGTCTATATCGATACGCTGAACCAGTTTTTCGATGCCATCGCAGCACCTTTCAATCGCAAAGGCGGGCAGATCATGAGTTTCCTGGGGGATGGATTCATTGCCGTCTACCCCTGCGAAAGGCACCGGGCGCAGTCAGAGATCGCCTGCCAGGCTGCTCTTGCGGCTGCGCACAAGGCCAGCATGCGCATGATGGAGCTCAATCTGCGCAGAAAAGAGCAAGGACTGGGCGATATAAAATTTGGTATCGGCCTGCATGTCGGCAATGTGATGTTCGGCAATGTCGGGCTTACCGACCGACTCACATTCTCGGTCTTCGGCTCGGCTGTAAACGAGGTCCAGCGTCTCCAGACCCTGACCAAGAAATATCCGCACAGCGTTCTCGCCAGCAAGGACTTCGCCGGTTATTGCGGGGCCAACAGCTGGCTGACGCTCGGCGAGGAGGAACTGGCGGGCAGCAAGCAGAAGCTGACGGTGCTTTCACCCGATCTGTCGGGTGCTCTCGCACTCGATGAAGACGCTGCGCTGCAGCCGTTTCACGATCGGATATCGGACGCCGAGCAGGTCATGCTACTTCATCGCGATGCCGCGCGGCTGTCGGCGGGCGACCGGAGGAAGCTCCAGTAGTCACCACCATCCGATCTGGACGCCCTGGTATGCTGTCCGGCGGCCGGTCGCCGGGGAATTCGTTTCGAATCCAAGTTGCTCTGCGCTGACAATGCGCTAGTCTTGCTTTTTGGGGCCGGTCGGGAGGCGCCAGATTGGGGCTGGTGTGGGAATGGATGCAGGCGTTGATCTGCTGCGGATCGAGGATGTTGGCATCTCTTTTGCCATTGTCGGGGGACCGTTGCATGCCGTCAGGCGGGCAAATCTTCGCGTCCTGCCCGGCAAGGTCACCGCGCTTGTCGGTGAGTCCGGTTCCGGAAAATCGGTTCTCAGCCAGGCCGTGATGGGCATCTTGCCGAACACGGCCCATGTTCGCGGCCGTATCCTGTTTTCCGATCCCAAAAAGCCCGGCACGACGCAGGATATCCTGCAGATGCCGCGAGACGGACCCGAAATCCGGGCGTTGAGAGGCAGCCGCATCGGCAAGATCTTTCAGGAGCCGATGACATCGCTGTCGCCGCTGCACACGATCGGCAACCAGGTCAGCGAATCCCTGCAGATTCATACGCACATGGACCGGACGGAGCGCAAGGCACGGACCGAGGAAATG
This sequence comes from Mesorhizobium sp. P160219, assembly GCF_057786095.1. NCBI lineage: Bacteria > Pseudomonadati > Pseudomonadota > Alphaproteobacteria > Hyphomicrobiales > Phyllobacteriaceae > Mesorhizobium > Mesorhizobium sp. P160219. Next base: position 730,619 of record NZ_JBYNWG010000001.1, on the reverse strand, counting down.
CTCGGCCTCGTCGGGTTTCCCAATCCCAAGCGCGCCTACGACATGTATCCGTTCGAACTTTCGGGAGGATTGCGGCAACGCGCCATGATCGCCATGGCGCTTATCTGCCGGCCCGCTCTGTTGATCGCCGATGAGCCGACAACGGCGTTGGACGTCACCATCCAGGCGCAAATCCTGCAATTGCTTCGTGGACTCCAGACCAAGCTCAACATGGCAATGCTGCTGATCACACACGACCTCGGCGTGGTTGCCAATGTCGCCGACGAGGTGGTGGTCATGTATCATGGCGAGATCATGGAAGCGGGCCCTGTGGAGGCAATATTCCGCCGGCCAGGCCACCCTTACCTGAAGGGCCTGATGGCAGCCGTCCCGCATTTCGACCTGAAACCTGGCGAAAGGCTGAAGGCGCTCCGCGAGGTGCCGGTGAATGTCGGGACCCTGCTGGGCAAGCAGACGGCGCCGGAAGCGAAGGGGCCGGACGACATTCTGCTGTCGGTCAGGGATCTGAAAAAGGTCTACACCATCCGCAACTCCGGATGGTTCGGCGGGAGCCATCAGACCTCAGTTCGCGCCGTGGACGGCGTCAGCTTCGACATCAGGCGAGGTGAGTGCCTGGGCCTGGTTGGCGAAAGCGGCTGCGGCAAAACCACCGTCAGCAAGATCCTGATGCGGGCCGTCACCCCTACCGGCGGCTCCGTGATCTTCAACGGCCGCGACGGACCGATCGACGTCCTGGAAGCCGAGGGAGACGCCCTGCGCTTGCTGCGGGCGAAACTCCAGATGGTTTTCCAGGATCCGGTCTCGTCGCTCTCGCCTCGCATGACCGTGGAAAACATCTTGAGCGAGCCGCTGGAAATCCATCAACGTGGCAATGCCGCGTCCCGGCTAGCCACAGTCAAGAGCCTGATGCAGGCAATCGGGCTCGATCCGCGCTTCATCCAGCGTTATCCCCACAGCTTCTCCGGCGGGCAGCGTCAGCGTATCGGCATTGCGCGCGCCTTGGCGCTGGGGCCTGAACTGCTGATCTGCGACGAGCCGGTTTCGGCGCTCGATGTCTCCGTGCAGGCGCAGATCCTGAACCTTCTGAAGGACCTGCAGAAGGAACTGGGCCTGACCTACCTGTTCATATCCCACAATCTGGCGGTGGTGGACTACATGGCGGACCGCATCGCGGTGATGTGCGGCGGGCGTATCGTCGAGCTTGCACCGCGCGAAATTCTGCTCAGGAAACCGATCCACCCCTACACGCGCTCGCTGCTCGCCGCAGTGCCCTTCCCCGATCTCGACCGGCCGATGGATTTCAAGACGCTGAAGCTCGGCGGCGCTTCCGACACCAGCGCATGGGGCCCGCAATTCCGCGACGAGGGCGAAGAGGATATGCTGTCGCCGCTCGATCTCGGCGGCGGCCATCTCGTGCTGGCCCGACGTTCGGCCGATGTCAGCGAGTTACGCCATTGATCAGCCGCCGCACTGTCCTTGGTCTCATGGCTTCGGCATTTCTGCCGGGCACGGCGCGCGCCGGCGATCTGGAGCCGGATTTTCTTCAGCCGCAGCTGAAAGCCAGGGCTCTGCCGCCACTCGCGGAGCGCCTGCCCAAAAGCCCGCGCGCGTTGAACCTCGCGGCGATGGGCCGGCAGCCCGGCCAGTATGGCGGCACGCTGCGTACGATCATCGGCAGCCAGAAAGATATCCGGATGATGACGATCTACGGGTATTCCCGGCTGGTCGGCTATGACGAAAAGCTTAACTTTCAGGCCGACATTCTCGAAAGTTTCGACGTAAAGGATGATCGCGTCTTCACGTTCAAGATTCGTGAAGGCCATAAATGGTCAGACGGCAGCCTGCTGACGCCGGAGGATTTTCGTTATTGCTGGGAAGATGTCTGGCTGAACGATGAGCTTTCGCAAGGGGGGCTCGCCCCTGCCCTGCTGGCGGACGGCAAGCCGCCACGTTTCGAGATCGTCGATCCGTTGACGGTGCGCTACAGTTGGGACGCGCCCAATCCCGACTTCCTGCCCAAACTTGCCGCTGCTTCGCCGACACCGCTTGTTTTGCCAGCCGCCTATCTCAAGCAGTTCCACAAGAAATATCAGGATCCATTCCGGCTCGCCGGCCTGATGAAGGAGAACCGGACCGCAAAATGGACGCTGCTGCACATCCGCATGTCGCGGCAGTATCGCCCGGAGAACCCGGATCTGCCGACACTCGACCCCTGGCAGAACCGGACCAAGCCGCCGGCCGAGCAGTTCATCTTCGAGCGCAACCCGTTCTTTCATCGAACAGACGAGAACGGCCGGCAACTGCCCTATGTCGACCGGATCATCATGAATGTCAGCTCGTCGGCGATCATCTCCGCCAAGACCGGTGCGGGCGAGAGCGACCTGCAATGCATGGGAATCGACTTCAGCGATTACTCCTTCCTGAAGGACGCGGAGAAGCGCTACCCGGTGAAGATGCATCTGTGGAAACGCACACAGGGTTCGCGGCTGGCGCTCATGCCCAATCTGAATTGTGCCGACCCGGTGTGGCGTGGCCTTTTGCGTGACGTGCGCGTGCGCCGCGCACTTTCGCTCGCTGTAGACAGGCGCGAGATCAACATGGCCGTCTTCTACGGATTGGCGCAGGAAAGCGCCGATACGGTCTTGCCGGAGAGCCCGCTCTACCGGCCGGAATTCGCGAAAGCCTGGGTCGCCCACGATCCCGACCAGGCCAATGCACTGCTTGACGAGGTCGGGCTTCAGGCCCGTGACGATGACGGCCTGCGGCTACTTCCCGATGGACGCCCGGCGCAGATCATCGTGGAAACGGCCGGCGAAAGCACGCTGGAAACCGATGCGCTCGAACTCATCACCGATCACTGGCGCAAGATAGGCATCGCTTTGTTCATCCGGACTTCGCAGCGCGACATCTTCCGCAGCCGCGCGCTTGGTGGCCAGATCCTGATGTCGATGTCGTCGGGCATCGACAATGGCGTGCCGACCGCCGACATGAATCCATACCAGCTGGCCCCCACCATCGACGACCAGCTGCAATGGCCGCTCTGGGGCGCTTACTATCTGTCGCATGGCAAGATGGGTGAGGCGCCCGATGTTCCTGAAGTGGTCGAGTTGATGGCTTTGCTCAAGCGCTGGAACGGATCGACCCAATCCAGCGAGCGCGCCGAAATCTGGAACTCGATGCTGTCGATCTACACCGATCAGGTGTTCTCTATCGGTACGGTGAACGAAACACTTCAGCCGATTCTGGTATCCTCGCGGCTGCGCAACCTGCCTGACAAAGCACTCTACGGCTACGACCCGACCTCCTATTTCGGTGTCTACATGCCGGACACATTCTGGCTTGGAGGCTCCTGAGCGTGCTTCGATATCTTGTCTGGCGCATCGCCGTGATGGTTCCAACGCTGCTGGTCATATCGGCGCTTGTGTTCACCATCATCGAACTTCCACCGGGCGACTATTTCGACAGCTATGTCGCCGAGCTTCGGGCCCAGGGCGAAGCGGTGGATTCCGACCGCATCCAGATGATGCGCAAGGAATATGGTTTCGACCAGCCGCCGGTCATTCGCTACTTCTACTGGGTGGGCGGGATGCTGCACGGCGATTTCGGCTATTCCTTCGAATATGAGCTGCCGGTTCGCGACGTCGTCGGCGACCGAATGTGGCTGACCGTGCTGGTTTCCTTCGTCACGATCATCTTCACCTGGCTCATCGCCTTTCCGATAGGCATGTACTCCGCCACGCATCAATACAGCTGGGGCGACTACGGCCTGACTTTCTTCGGCCTTCTCGGCCTTGCCATTCCGAATTTCATGCTGGCGCTGATCCTGATGTATTTCGCCAACATCTGGTTCGGCACGTCCATCGGCCACCTCATGGACCAGCAATATCTCGGCGAGCCGATGAGCTGGGCCAAGGCGAAGTCGATCCTCGCCCATCTCTGGATCCCGGTCCTGATCATCGGCACCGGCGGCACGGCGAGCATGATCCGGCGGCTGCGCGCCAATCTGCTCGACGAACTGCACAAGCAATATGTCGTGACGGCGCGCGCCAAGGGCCTGCATCCGTTCAAGGCGCTGGTCAAATATCCGCTGCGCATGGCGCTCAATTTCTTCATTTCCGACATCGGCTCGATCCTGCCGGCCATCATCTCCGGCGCTGAGATCACGGCTATCGTTTTGTCTTTGGAAACGACCGGGCCGATGCTGATCAAGGCGCTGCAAAGCCAGGATATGTATCTGGCAGGGTCATTCCTGATGTTCCTTGCCTTCCTGACGGTTATCGGCGTGCTGATTTCCGACCTGGCGCTGGCGCTGCTTGATCCACGAATTCGTTTGCAGGGTGGCAGCACCAAATGAAGCAGGACTCGCCGCTGCCCGCTCCGGGTGCTCCACTGCAACACTACATTTCCGGCGCGCCCTTCGACCTGCAGTCGGTCGAGGCGATGACGCCGGAGCAATCGAAGGTCTTTCAGGCATCGCAGTTGCGGCTGATGTGGTGGAAATTCCGCAAACACCGGCTTGCGCTTATATCCGGCATATTCCTGGCAGTGCTGTATTCCGGGATACTGATCTGCGAGTTCCTGGCGCCCTACAATCTGCACTCGCGCAACATGGACTACATCTATGCGCCCCCGCAGCACGTGCATCTGTTCCACAATGGCGAGTTCGTCGGGCCGTTCGTCTATGGCCGCCAGATGACGCTGGATATGGACACGCTCAAGCGGAACTACATCGAGAAGCACGACGATGTTCAGCGGCTCCGTTTCTTCTGCAAGGGCGACACTTATCGGTTCTGGGGCCTGATCGAAGGTGACAGGCATTTTGTCTGTCCTGCCGAAAACGGGCAGCTGTTTCTGGCCGGCACCGACAGGCTGGGGCGCGACGTGCTCTCGCGCATGATCTATGGCGCACGCATTTCACTGACTATCGGCCTCGTCGGCATCAGTTTCAGCTTCCTGCTCGGCATCGTCATCGGCGGACTGGCCGGCTATCACGGCGGTATCTTCGACCTGATCGTCCAACGGATAATCGAAGTCCTGCAATCGATTCCCAGCATTCCGCTATGGCTGGCCCTGGCGGCGATCATGCCGATAACCTGGAGTCCGATCCTGATCTATTTCGGCATCACCGTCATCCTCGGGCTGCTCGACTGGACCGGACTGGCGCGCGCCGTGCGTTCAAAGCTTCTGGCCTTGCGCGAGGAGGATTACGTTCTGGCGGCGCAATTGATGGGCGCCGGAAGCAGCCGCATCATCAGGCGGCATCTCATTCCCGGCTTCATGTCGCATCTGATCGCGACGGCGACGCTCTCCATCCCTGGCATGATCCTGGGCGAAACGGCGCTGAGCTTCCTCGGGCTCGGCCTGAGAGCGCCGATCACCAGCTGGGGCATCCTGCTCACAGAGGCGCGCAGCGTCAGCGTGATCGCGTTCTATCCATGGCTGCTTTTGCCGATGCTGCCCGTCATCCTCGTCATCATGGCGTTCAACTTCCTCGGCGACGGCTTGCGGGACGCCGCGGACCCCTACAAGTGAGATCGCCATTCCGCCACGCATAGTGCCGCCGACGCCACCCGGAATGTCGCTTGCCGGCCTCCTGTACGGTTGTTGCACTGTTTATTGTCCGCCCCTATATGTGCCGACTCGCAATCGAGCTTAGCGCGTCAGCTTCGGGATTCACCCGTGAACAATTCTTGTCGCGGGCGTTACCGATCTCTTGATCTGGTTCAGGACACACAATCGCATATGAGTCGCCTCGATAATTTCATCAGCAGGATGACCGCGCAGCGCGACATTCTCAATCGAATCTGCCCCGAGGTGGCGAAGATGGAGGGGCTTGTGCTTGAGCTCGGCCTCGGCAATGGCCGGACATTCCACCATCTGCGCGAGCTTCTGCCCGGGCGCCGGATCGTGGTGTTCGACCGCGAAGTTGGCGCGCACACTAGCTCAATTCCCGAAGCTGAAAACCTCGTGCTCGGCGAAATACGCGAGACGGGCCGCAAGTTCATTGGCATCGAAGCCGCCCTTGTTCATGCCGACATCGGCACCGGCTATGACGATCGCGATGCAGTGACCGCTACCTGGCTTCCCGATCTGATTGCGAGCCTGCTTCGCGTCGGCGGCTTCGCGGTCAGTGGCACGCCGCTCGATCACCCGCTGCTGCAACAGCTCCCGGCGCCCACTTCGGAGCCCGCCGACCGTTATTTCCTCTGCAAGCGCGTGTGAGCGGTAGAGAACTCTTCAGGGGATCGTATAAACCGCAATCTCCCGCTCGATGCCGCGCAGCGAGACCTCGTGCGGCACGGGCGTCAGCGCGTTCCTGTGCAACAAATCGGCAGTGAGATTGTCGTCGACCACCGCACGCGTGGCGAAGATCGCCTGTGCGTTGGCGAGGTTCTGGACCCGCGAAGCAATGTTGACCGTCTGGCCGAAATAATCCTGCCGCTCGTTCATGGACACGGCTATGCAGGGGCCGGCATGAACACCGATCTTGAGCAGAAGGTCCTCGCGCCCGCTTTTGTCATTGAGCGCCCGCATGGCGTCGCGCATCCGCAGCGCCGCGGCAATCGCACGGTCAGGCGTCGCGAAGGTCGCCATCACCGCATCGCCGATCGTCTTCACAACCGCGCCTGCCTCCGCCGCGACGATCTCGTGCAGAACCTGGAAATGCTCGCGCACGAGATCGAAGGCTGAAAGATCGCCCACCCGCTCGTAAAGCTCGGTCGATCCGCGCAGATCGGTGAACAGGAAGGTCAGGCTGGTGATCTTCAGGCGCTGGTTGATGTCGAGCGTATCCGTGCGATAGAGATCCCGGAACGTCTGGTTGGTGAGCAGGCGCTTGGCGGTCACGAAGGGCCGGCGCTTGCCCAGGAAATCATGCAATACCGGGCAGGCGATGAAGACCGTCGGCAGCACGCGCGTGTCGGTCCTGTTTTCCAGCGAAATGCGCAATGGGCCGGGCTGCATCTCCAGCGTCTGGCTCTGGACATGGTCGCGGTCGAAGGCCAGAGAGAGGTTTCGCCGCTCTTTTGCCGGTTCGCCCTTCGCGTCGATGAACTGGGCCGAATGTGTGACCGGCTCGAAGACGATGATGAATTGGGGCGGAAGCTGGATGTGCAGAACCGCCTTTTCACCGGGCGCAAGCTCGATATCTTCCAACGAGAACGCTTCCATCTTTTCCGCCAGATCCTCGTCCGGCAGATCGGCCCCGGACGCCCAGTAGATCTGGCGGTAATATTCCACCAACGGCAGTTCGTGTGGATTGTGGGCGGCAATCCTGCGCACACGGGGACTGACGGTGAATGTCACCTCGACCATCTCGTCGAGTGTCGGCGAATAGCCCTGGGAGCACAGCGCGCAGGTGTATTCGTCCTTCTGCATGGTTTTCAGCGTGGCGTTGGTGTCGAGCACGCCGCCACAGCCGGGGCACAGAACATTCCAGGAAATGTCGAAGATGCCCACCCGCGCCGCATGGAGAAAGGCGCTTATGGTGCGTTCCTCGTCGAGGCCATGCTTGCTGGCGAAGGCGAGCGCATTGATGCGGCAAAGTTCGCGGTCCTTGCCCTCGGCGATGGTTTGCCGGATTGCGTCGATTGCCTGCGGATCGACATCGGTCGATTGCCGCAGAAGCGAGAACAGATCCTGAGCTTCGGTCATCGTGCAGGCTCCGGAAATTGCGCCGCTAGAGCATGATGCCGAAAAGTGTGAAGCGGTTTTCGGACGACATCATGCTCTTCCTGATTCAGAGGCGGATTCAGATTTCAGGTCGGACAGACCTGAAATCATCCGGCTCTAGGCGTGTTGGCCGGACCGATCTTCGACCCGAACGCTCCATCATACTGCTAAACGGACCGGACGGCCATTCGAATGGACAAGCCTGGTGACAGGTCAATTTCCATTTGTTGAATTCCAAACTATGATAGCCCATGGGGCATTCATCTCTGGGGTTTCTCCATGCCGATACGCGACAACCCGCCATTTCCGGCGGCCCTGCGCCTTTTCTCGGCGGGGGTCATCATCGTCCTGATCGTCGGGGCCGGCCTGTTTTTCGCGCCTGCGCTGGTCAAGCCGCGCTGGCCCTGGGCCGTCACGCCGTTCAATGCCCGCTTCCTCGGCGGCTTCTACACCGCCGAAATGGCAGTGATGGCGGCGCTGCTGGTCTGGAATCGCTGGTCGCCCGGCAGGCTCGTGCTGGTCATGGCCTTCATCTTCACCGTCATCGTGTCGGCGGCTTCGTTCATCAATCTCGGTTATTTCAACTTCGAGCGCAAAGCCCCCTGGCTCTGGTTTCTGGTCTATCTTGCGTCAGCCGCGGTATCCGGGCTGTTCCTGTGGCGGGCAAGGGCCCGCCCTTCTGCAAAAGGCGTGATCTTGAACCCCGCATGGCGCGCCTACCTACCGGTGGAAATGACGATCCTCGGGGCCTACGGCGTCGGCCTGTTGCTGTTTCCCCTGACATTCGGTGGCTTCTGGCCATGGCCGATCGATGCCTTCCACGCCCAGGTCTACAGCGCCATCTTCCTCGCGGGTGCAGGCGGCACCTATCTCGTCTGGAGAAGTGCGCCGCGTGAGGAATTGCTGGTGCTCGGCCTGGCGCAGTTTCTGGTTGGCCTGCTTGCCGTCCTTGGCCTCGTCATCACCGACGCCGCCGTGCACCGGATCGACTGGACGGCGGCCGGGACATTGTGCTGGCTCGCCCTTTTCGGCTGGATCGGCGTCAGCGGTATCCTCAAACTCTACGCCGCCCCCCGGCATTTTGCCGCGCAATCGGCATAGGTCGCAGAGACGGCTGGATTTTCAGGTGACGTCCGGTGCATCGTGCCGGGCATATTGCCTCTGTCCTTTGTTCTGACGCAATTCCGGACGGAAAACCGCTCACACTTTTCCTGGAATTGCTGTAGCCGGAAAAGCCATGACCAGCACGACCTCCTTATCCGAGAAAATCCAGCCGCAGCTCCGGGCTGTCCGGCCAAGCGATGCCGAGGCGCTGTGCGCTATCTTCAATATGCCGGGCTTCCGCTGGGGCACGCTCAGGATGCCGTTCGAGATGGTGGAGCAGGTGGAGCGGCGCATCGCCAAGTCCGGCCCGGAAACCACCTGGATCGTTGCCGAGTTGGACGGCAAGGTTGTCGGCCACGGCAGCCTGGTCGCGCAGGGTTCGCCGCGCCGCTCGCATATCGGCGAGATCAATATCGGCCTTGACGATGGTTTTGTCGGCAGAGGCATCGGCTCTGCCATCCTAGGCGCGCTGCTTGACGTGGCCGACAATTGGCGCGCCCTTAAGCGGGTCGAATTGACTGTCTATGCCGACAACGAACCGGCCATCCGTCTCTACACAAGCCATGGCTTCGAGGTCGAAGGCCGGCATGTGAAGGCCGGTTTTACCGACGGGCAGTACCACGACCTCCTGAGCATGGCCCGGCTGCGGTTCTGATGACCGCCGTCCCTGCCCTTGCCCCTCCGGTGGACATTTTGGCCGTGCTGTCGCTGCTCTGCCCGGAGGTCGTGCGTGACATCGAGCAGAACTGGAATGCACCGGTTTCCGATTATGCCCGCCATCTGTGGCGGCCGGTGGCAAGGCCTGGATCGGCCCCGTCGATTGCTGCCCGCTCGATCCTGCGCGACGTCCTGCAGCAGCGCCTCGGTGCGATCGTGCAGCCTGAAGCGATCGGCAAGGCCCTCGACGAATTCGACCACAGACCGGTTATCCAGTCCGGCCTGCACTGCCTGCTTCTGATGGATCGCATCACCTTCGATGCCCTGCTGCTTGCCTGGCTCGGCGCGGTCGAAAACGGGCTGTCGGCTTTTTTCGGCTTCATGGGAACGACCATGACCATGGAGACAACCGGCCGGGAAGGGCCGGGATGGCTCGATGTCGGCGACGACAAGGTCAATTTGTTTGGCATGGGGCGCCACAAACTGTGCCGCAAAAGCGCCTGCGCGGCCGGTCCCGTCGCCCTCAACGGGCGCGCGCTCGAAACGGTGGGCAATGAGACGGATGCCAGAAGCTGGCTGGGCACGCTGCTTGCCAGCCAGGACAAGGTGTTTGCAACCGCCGCCGATGCGCTGACAGAACTCAACGAGGATCTGGTCGCCGATTGGGATCGTTCCGGCATGGCTCGGCCGGTTTTCATCGATGATAGGCTGGCCGCGACTGTCGTGTCGCGGCATCTGGAAGATGAAGGCAGCCTTCTTTCCAGGCTGCTCCTCGAGCCCGCAAGGCGCCGGCGTCTCGACCATGCCTTGCAAGAAGCCGCATCGGGCCCATTTGGCAGGTTCCTGCCCAATGCCACGGACTATTTCTGGGGCATCCGCGAGCAGCGCGTGCGCAAGCTCGTCCTCGAGAACGGGCGGCTGATCGAGCCTGACAGGCCGCATGGTCTTTCCATCCCGTTCGAGCGGCCGCATCTCCAGCAGGCACTGCTGGACGGCCTGCTTTTGCCGGACTTGTTCCTGATGTTCCTTGCCCTTGCCATATTGCCGCGCGTGCGGGTTGTGGGCGGCCTGAGACAGATTGGCTATGTCGCGCTTTTCCACTCGATCCTGCTGGCTGCGCTTGATGAAAACGCGCCAGAAGAGCGCGATCTGGCCGCCGAGCTGCAGGTTCGGGAAAATGCCTGGGGCATGCGGGTCATCGATGAAAAGATCTCGGTCCGCGAGCAGCTTGCCGGACTGCCGGAAGGGGCGCTGTTCCCGGACCTGCTGCGGCAATACCGGTTGCGGACATTTGCCGAGACGACCGATGACCTGAAACCGGTTCGCGAAAACGCCCGATGGCGCAAGATCGGCCGGGCCTCGGGCCTCTGATCCGGCCGGGCTTTAGCCCGTCATTGCACCACGCCGGCCTTGCGGAGCCCCTCTACCATCAGTTCGAAATCGGCAGGGTTCTTGTAAGGCAAGACCTTGCGACGGTGTTCCAGCGAATAGGCGGGATTGACGCGAAGCAGGTCCTGCCATGCCGTATGGGCCTCCTCCAAACGGCCCAGATGGCCGTAGCATGCGGCCAGAAGCGCACGCGAGACGTCGGTGACAGCGTTGCGAGCCAGCCGTTGCAGCAAGAGGTCGACGGCCTCTTCGTACCTTCCCAGTTGAAACGATGTCAAAGCCTGGAAGTGCAGAAGCACATCCGGAAAGTATGGATTCAAGGTCTTTCCCCGGGCGAAACTCTCTAGCGCCTCCGCGGGTCTACCCGAATAATACAGCGCCTCGCCGCGGGCGACGTGCGCTTCGGCGAAGTTCGGATTGAGGGCTATCGCGCGCTCGACCTCGCCGATGGCTTCATCGTGCCGCCGTGTGTAAAGCTTGGCCGATGCCAGCGCCCAGTGCGCCCAGGGATCGCTGTCATCCAGCGTTACCGCTCGCGTTGCTGCCTCTTCCGCTTGCGCCATCGAGTCCGACGCACCCCACCTGTTGAGGTAATCGAGCCCGTACGTGAGGGCTAGGAAAGCGTGGGCAGAGGCAAATTTCGGGTCCAGTTCGATGGCCCGCTGCAAGAGCTCGCGGGCCGCGACGTTCGTGTCCTTCGTCAGCCGGTGCCACAGCTCCCGGCCCCGCAGGAAACAGTCATACGCCTCCGGGTTGCGCTGGTGTTCGGGCGCCAGCCGCAGACGGTCATCCTCGGTCAGATTGAGCGCCAGCGCACCGACGATGTGCTGCGTCACGTCATCCTGCACGGCGAATATGTCAGTCAGATCGCGATCGAACCGCTCCGCCCAAAGATGGCCGCCTGAGATTGCATCGATGAGCTGCGCGGTGATGCGTACCTTGTTCCCCGACTTGCGTACGCTGCCTTCAAGGACATAGCGCACGCCGAGCTTCGTGCCGACATCCTGCACATGGACGTTCTGGCCCTTGAAGATGAACGACGAATTGCGAGCGATGACGAAGAGCTGTGACAGTTTGGACAGCGCCGTGATGATGTCTTCGGAGATGCCGTCGGCGAAGTAGTCCTGTTCGGCATCACCGCTCATATTGGCGAACGGCAGCACGGCGATCGACAGTTTCGGCGGCGCTGCCGCAGCCGGAGGGCTCGTCGGGGTTTGCGAGGTCACGGCCACCTTGGCCCCGGCGCCGACCTGCAGCGAATACACCCGGATCGGCTCGGCGATGTTCTTGAGCTGTGTGCTGCCGAGATCGCTGACCGAGAGGTCAAGCCTGGCCTTGACCTGGCGATAGGCATCCTCGGACAGGCAGATGGCGCCGGGCGCCGCAACGCCCTCCAGACGCGAGGCGATGTTGACGCCGTCACCCATCAGGTCGCCATCGCTCTCTTCGACCACGTCGCCCAGATGGATGCCTATCCTGAACTCGATGCGGCGCTCCTGCGGTACGCCGGCATTGCGCTCAACCATACCGTTTTGAATCTCAACGGCGCAGCGCACGGCATCGACCACACTGCGAAACTCAACCAGTGCCCCATCTCCGGTACGCTTGATAACCCGCCCGTGGTGCACTGCAATGATCGGATCGATCAGGTCGCTGCGCAGTGCCCGCAACCGCGCCAAGGTACGATCTTCGTCCGCGCTCGCGAGCCGGCTGTATCCGACCACATCTGCAGCCAGGATTGCGGCCAGCTTACGGTTCTCGCTCATGGGTCGCCTCCTCATCTCCATCATAGCAGGAAGACGGCGGGACGAGGAAATTTTCGCAAATCACGGCCACGCAGCCGCCCGTATCGGCAGTGCTCCACCGCCGAACCCAGACCGATGCCCATTTGCGCTGCCGCTTGCCGGTTGACGACTATCGGTTCATCCTTGTGAATACCCCGGCCGTGACGAGCGTGGCGAGATCACGCGTCATGGCCCAAGGTCAAAGAGATAGAGCATGATGTCGTCCGAAAACCGCTTCACACTCTTCGGCATCATGCTCTGGTGAGGTGTCCATGAACTGCTCGGGCTGCGGTTTCGAGATCGAGGGCGGTTACGCCTTCTGTCCGAAGTGTGGCCGCCGCCAGCCCGTGCCATGCGCCAGTTGCGGCTACGCCTGCGCACCTGATTTCGAGTTCTGTCCTAAATGTGGGGCAAGCGTCGGTGCGTCCGCAAAAGCTGCCGAACGGCCTGCTCCGACACCAAGCCGCACCATTGCGCAGCCCTCTCGAGCTCCATCGCCGAACATCGAAAGCGAAGAGGGGCCGCATTCCGTCTCCGACGCCGATCGACGAACGGTAACGGTGCTGTTCGCCGATCTCTGCGGCTTCACGACACTCAGCGAGCAGCTCGACCCCGAGGTCATGCAGGCGCTGCAGAACGAACTGTTCAAGGAATTGACGGCGGCCGTGCAAGGCTTTGGTGGTTTCGTCGACAAATTCATCGGCGACGCTCTGCTCGCCTTATTCGGTGCGCCGGTCGCGCATGAGGACGATCCGGAACGTGCGCTTCGAGCCGCTCTCGACATGATCGCCCGGACGGCGCGGCTCGGTGAAAGCACCCGCCACTCCGGCTCGCCGCTGCTGCTCCACATAGGCATAAACACGGGTCCGGTCGTTACTGGCGGATTGGGCATCGGCACCGCCAAATCCTATTCGGTGACCGGCGACACGGTGAATACGGCGCAACGCCTGCAATCGCTGGCTGCACCGGGTGAGGTGCTGGTGGGCGAACTCACGCACAGGCTGACCCGGCATGCCTTCTCGTACGAGTCGCTGGGCGATGTCGTCTTTCGCGGCAAGGCTGGCAGTGTGCTCGTCCACCGACTGGATGCACCGCTTGCGGCGCCGCGTGCAGCGCGCGGGCTCGAGGCGCTCGGCCTCAGTGCGCCCATAATAGGTCGTGATGCGGAGCTCAACAGAATGCTGGCGAGCCTTGACTTGGCGTGCGGCGGCTCGGCCCAGCTTGTCCGCCTCGTCGGCGAAGCCGGTATCGGGAAGTCGCGGTTGGTGAAGGAGTTCGTCGCCCGCGTCGGCGACGAGGATCGTTTTCGCAACGTCGCCGTGCGGCAGGCCACGTGCTCACCGCTGGGTGAACAATCATTTGGCGCCCTGGGTGCAGTGGTGCGCAGCGCTGCCGGGATGATGCAAAACGACAATGGGGACGAAATGCGGGGCAAGCTCGCAGCCTTGCTTGCCGATCTCGGCCTGCAGGGCGAGGAGGCGAAGCGGCTGATGCCTTTGCTCTACCATGTGCTTGGCCTCGGCGACCCCGATGCCACCTTGCAGCATGTCGAGCCCGAGCAGCTGCGGCGGCAAATTCTCTACGCGGTCCGCACAATCATGGAACGGCGGCTTGCGTTGTCGCCGCTGTTGATTGTCGTCGAAGACCTGCACTGGGCCGACTCCGTCTCGCTCGAGGCACTGCGTTTCGTGATGGACAGACTGGAACGCACGCGGCTGATGTTGCTGGTCACGCATCGTCCGGCGTCGGACAACGACCAACTCGACTCAAGTCGGGTCAGCCACACAGCGCTCAGGCTTTCGCCGCTCGACAGCGATGACGGACGCCGCCTGGTGGCGGCGCTTTTCGGCGAGAGCTGGGTAAACGCCGCAGGAGGGCTTCTCGACCAGATCCTCGAGCGCGCGGGCGGCAACCCGCTTTTCTTGGAGGAGATCGTTCGCGGCCTTATCGATCGCGGTGTATTGGTGCGCGAGGGCCAGCAATGGCGGACCGTGGCAGGCGAAGTCGCAACCGGCATCCCCGCCACGATCCAGGCAATGTTGCTTGCTCGCGTCGACCGGCTGCCGCAAGAGGTGCGCCGGTTGGCCCAGGAAGCCGCGGTAATCGGCCCGCGCTTCGATGCCACGCTTCTGAAAGCCGTGGCAGCCGACCCCGGCCGACTGGAAGCGGGCTGCGAACTGCTTTGCGATGCGGAAATCATCGAGGAAGTTGCCGGATCAGGCTCGGTCTCGTCGCAAAGCTACCGCTTTACGCAAACATTGCTGCAGGACGTGATCTACCAGAATCTGCTCCTGCAACGCCGGACCGACATCCACCGCCGGGTAGGTGCCGCCCTGGAGCAACTGTGCGGCGACAAGCCGGAACGGTTCGAGGATCTGGCCGTGCTCGGTCATCATTTCGCTCAGAGCGCCGAGCGGGAGAGGGGCGCGCATTACCTGCAGGCGGCGGGAGATCGCGCTCGCATGATATACGCCAATGACGACGCCCTTCGTTTCTACGAGCGAGCACTGACTGCGTTGGGCGCGATCGGGCAAACACCGCTCAAACTGGCAATTGCAGAGCGCATTGCCGATTTGAGCGGCCCGGCAGGCCGCCGCGAGATTGCACACCGCCACTACGAGGCGGTGCTGCAGGCCTATCGCGAGTCAGCCGATCGTGTCGCGGCGGCGCGCGTTTTGCGCAAGATCGGTCGGCTGTTTTGGGACGTGGGCAAGCGGGACGACGCGGAATCGCGCTACGCTGAAGCGGCAGCGCTCCTCGATGGAGCGGATGCCCCGATCGAGCAGGCGCATCTCTGGCAAGAACGTGGCCGACAGGCGTTCCGCAGCGGAGATCACACTCTCGCGGCAAAATGGGCAGACGCGGCGCTGGATTGCGTACGCTCTCTGACAACGGAACATGTCTCCGATGATGCCACCCTCGTGACCGCCGAGGCACTTAATACCAAGGCTGTTGCGCTGGCTCGCCTTGGGCGAAACCATGAAGCCGTGCGTGAGGTTGAGCGCAGCATTGAATTGGCCGAAGCCGCCGGTCTGCTGGGCGCGGCCTGCCGCGGCTACACCAATCTCGGGGTGCTCTACACGACCATCGATCCGGCGAAGGCGATGGAGGTCTGTCGGCGCGGTCTTGAAGTGGCGCGCCGTATTGGCGATTTGGGTTTCCAGGCGCGCCTCCTCGCCAATCTGGCGGTAGCTTGTTGTACTTTCACGGATCGCTGTCCAACGGAGGGCGTGCCTGCTGCCGAGAAGGCCATCGAGATTGACCGGGCGCTCGACCAGCGCGAGCACCTGCCAGTGCCGTTGATCGTGCTTGGGCAGATCCACCAGTGCAACGGCCATCCGGAACTGGCGATCGGCTTGTTCCACGAAGCACTGGAGGTAGCCCGCGAAACGGGCGAGCCCCAACTGCTGTTTCCGTGCTATGATGGACTCGCAACGCTTAATCTCGACCTCGACAATCTGGCCGAGGCCGAACGCTACTTTTCCCTGGCGCAGGGTATATGCGCCCAGCACGGGCTCGACCCGGAAGCGCTTGTGGTGCTGCCTTTTCTCGACTAGCCGGGATAGGGGGTTGGACATGTCCGCGCCTAGTGGATTGATACCGCTTCAACCGGGCGACCGGGCGCCGAACCTGATACTCGACGCCATTACCCAGGAAGGCAAGATTGCGCTTGACGACTTTCGCGGGCAAAAACCGGTGCTGGTCGGCCTGTTTCGAGGTCTGCATTGTGCGTTTTGCCGGCGCCACATCGCCGCTCAGGCGCGTCTCGATCCGGAGCTGCGCGAAAAGGGCGTGGAGAGCCTGACGGTGGTCAACACGCCGATCGAACGGGCGCGGCTCTATTTCCGCTACCATCCAATGCCGAACCTGCTTGCGGCGTCGGACCCGGAACGCGCTTCACATCGTGCTTTTGGACTGCCCAATCTCGAATTCACCGAGAACGAGACGAACTGGCCGTACAAGGTCGCGATGGCAGCGGCACAGGACATGCGGGTCGACATACCTGGCGAATTGCCCGGTCCCATGGATCCGATGACAGCCGCCGCAATCCTCGACAAGAAGGACCACTACGAACTGACCGAAGCCGACGAGCAGATGATGGCCACGGGACACGGACAACTGGTTGGTCAGTTCCTGCTGGACCGGCAGGGGATCGTCCGCTGGAGCTTCACGGAGGTCCCGGAGGGTGGGCGATACATGTTTGGCGCCCCAAACCCGAAGGAGCTGATGTCAGCCGTGTCGCAAGTCGCCCAATAATGAACTGACAAGTTCACCGTTTATCCGAGCACGGCCTCGACAGTGGCGACAAAGTCATCGAGCGAGCGGTCGCCGCGAATCTCGATGCGCGGAAGGTCGATGAGATCGCTATGGAGGTCCGCCGGCCCGTGCCTGCGGCCGAAGCCTACTCGATAGCCGCACTCCCTAGCCAGCCGGCCAAGCCGTCGGTCGGTGACGGAGAAGGGGGCCGCGAACGCCCTGGTTGGCCGGCCGGTCCAGCGTTCGATGAACAGACGAGAGCGCAGGAGCTCGGCGGCCAGGTCAGCGCTCGACAGACCATCTATGGCGCGATGCGTCGCCATGTGGCTGCCGAAGAAGGCGCCTTCGGCAGCGAGGCGTCGCACCGTCCCGGCGCCCATAAGCGGCGTCGGCGGACCGATGTCGGTGTCCCACTTTGCACTTTCGCCCACCAGGTCCGTCACCAGGAACACTTCCGCGTTCAGGTCGTTGGCGCGCAAGATCGGCCAGGCATGGTCGGCGAAGTTCTGGAAGCCGTCATCGAAAGTGATGAGCACCGGGCGGCCGACGAAAGGCTGACGGTTGGCGATGGATGCTTCCAGCTGCTCGGAGCCAATGGCGTGAAAGCCATTGGCGCGCAGCCATCCCATCTGGCTGGCGAATGCGGCGGGCGTGAGCCGAAAGCGAGCGAGCGCGGCCGGACCTTCATCGGCAACGCCGTGATACATGAGGACAGGGATATGCCGGCGCTGCTCGTTACGTGCGACGTCGCGGCGCAAGGCTCGCGCCCCACCCCAGACGATATTTCGCGCGACGCCGATTTCGATGGGCGCGCGGATCGGCACATGATCGATCACCGGGTCCGTCGCCACATCGCCCGGCGATAGGCGGCGGAAGCGGTCTATGCGGTAGAGCTCGGTCTGGATCGATTGCTCGAGCACCAGGCCTTCGGTCGCTGCCAGCGTCTCGGAGATCGCCTGGGCACCGAATGTGTTCCAGTCGAAGCCCGTCTTTTCGACATTGTCACGCAGCACGAATGCGTGTGCGCTGATGAAACTACCGCCAGGCGCCAACGCCTCGGCAAATTTCTTGGCGATGCGCCGCAACTCGGCGAGATCGTCCAGATAGTAGAGCACCTCCGAACAGAAGATCAGATCCATCTCACCCGGCAGCGTGTCGGCAGCGAAATCGAGTACGCCGAACTCGACATTCGCCTGATTGTTGCATCGGGCGCGGGCTCGCTCGATGGCTATGGCGGAGATGTCGGTTGCGGTCAGATGGCCCACGCGCGGCGCCAGCTGCCGCGTGAAATGGCCCTCCGCACAGGCCAGCTCAAGCGCCCGGCCGATGGGACCGGCAGGCAGGATCTCGATCTGCCGCTCATATTTTTCCTGCTCATAGAGCGAGCTGTAGTTCCAGGGATCCTCGGTCGCGAAATAGCTGTTCCAGAACGCCGTGCGATCCTTGTCGTGCTTGTCCGCGACCCGTGCGCGGCGCGGCGTAACAGGCTCTGACGGTTCAGCGCTCGACCGAACCAGGTCATGCGCCTGTGCGGCCAATTGCGCGAGTTTGCCGAAGTGGCTGTCCTGATCGGGCTCGCTTCCCGCCATGGCAAACGATACCTCGGCTGCAGGCGTGTTTGACGTGGTCGCGCCGGCGCCCTTTTGCGGTGCAGGCGATCCTCCCGCAAGCCGCTCAGCAGGCACTACATCCAGGATCAATTCAATCCAATGATCGCTCGTCACCGTCCCGAGTGCACCGAACTGCACGACAGCCTCGATCCGGCCATCCAGCATCAGATGGGCATAGATCTGATCGATGCCTTCCGGCAGTTCGGTCGCGGTCGGATTGCGAGCGTCGACGCGAATTCCGAGCGTTCGCGCCAGCCTGCGCGGCGTGGCAAGATCGTCGGGTTCGAGAAGCATTTGCTCAAGCTGGTACTGGACGCGGCGAGCCGCTGCGGGATTGTCCCAGATCTTGCCGAGTTCGATGATCAACGCGGTGGTTGCGCTGCCGAACCTCGCCCATCCGGCAGCCAATTGCGCCGGCACCGACAGGCTTCCTGCCATGAGGCCATCGAAGATTACCTTGGCAATCTCATGCGCCCACTTGCGTCCCGCCGGGAGTGCGCCCAGGGGCTGCGGGTCGATCAAGCGCGAGCCTGAGCCGCATTCGGACGCGGCGTTCCGCAACGCCAGCCAAGCAAGCGCTTCAGATGCGGTGCCGCCGTTCGCCGAACTGGAAACCAAGGGATTATTCGCCACGCCGTACTACCCGCGCCTGGTTCTGAGGGAGAACAAGTGTCCCGCAACGCGCTTACATCGCCGGTCTGGAAAAAGCAAAAGGCGCCCCGAAAGGCGCCTCTTCATCGCTTGATTCCCCTAGAGGAAACTGGAGCGGGTGAAGCGATTCGAACGCTCGACCCCAACCTTGGCAAGGTTGTGCTCTACCCCTGAGCTACACCCGCTCACACGGCCCTTTGGCCGCAAGCCGGGCCTATATGGCTGAAGAGCGCGGCGATTGCAACAGGGAAATGACGGGCTTTTTGGTCGCGCCAAATCGGTTGGCGGAACCTTGTCGGCCACGCGGTTGGTTCATCGACTTCCCGCATGACGGTCTTGTCTCGGCGGCATCATTGGCCGTAAACGGCTTTGCCGCGCGCCGATACAGGGGAAGACCACCAATGCCGAAGACCGAAGCCGAGCTTCTCGCCTTTCTTGCCAATCTCGGCATAGACGTGTCGACCGTGCGTCATCCGCCGCTCTATACGGTGGCCGATTCGCAGTCGCTGCGCGGCGAGATACCGGGCGGGCACACGAAAAATCTGTTTCTCAAGGACAAGAAGGACAATTTCTTCCTGGTCAGCGTCGGCGAGGAGGCGGTCGTCGACCTGAAGCAGATCCACACGATGATCGGCGCCGCCGGCCGGGTGTCGTTCGGCAAGCCGGAGATGCTGATGGAGCTGCTCGGTGTCATTCCGGGCGCGGTCACCGTGTTCGGGCTGATCAACGACACCGAAAGACGGGTCAAAGTGGTGCTCGACCAGGATTTGATAG
The DNA here is from genome assembly GCF_057786095.1 of Mesorhizobium sp. P160219. Classification (NCBI taxonomy): domain Bacteria; kingdom Pseudomonadati; phylum Pseudomonadota; class Alphaproteobacteria; order Hyphomicrobiales; family Phyllobacteriaceae; genus Mesorhizobium; species Mesorhizobium sp. P160219. The sequence continues at coordinate 710,722 of NZ_JBYNWG010000001.1, read as the reverse complement.
CACATGCGACAGTCAACGCGCATCCGCTGACCAATGAGGCGACGACGTCGATCGCGTCCGCCGACCTCATCAGATTCGTCGAGGCAACCGGACATGATGCTGCTATCTTGAAAGTCTCGGCTTGATCGCCACATGGATGGCGAAAACTGACCTCTAGTTAAGGACGTCGCGCTGCTCCGCTGGGCGCGATCGGAAGGGCGACGACATGAGCGACAACAACAATCCGTTTGGCGGCCAATTCGGCGGCAATTCTGGCCAGTACACCACGTCCGTGCAATATGGCGGCGCCGAGCCGGCCAAGTCGGCACTTGGCCCGACACCCGGCGCAGCACCTGCCGCTGGCGAGCTGATCAAGGACACCACGACCGCCACTTTCGCCGCCGACGTCATCCAGGAATCGCGCAAACAGCCGGTACTGGTCGATTTCTGGGCGCCGTGGTGCGGGCCCTGCAAGCAGCTCACGCCGCTTCTGGAAAAGGCGGTCAAGGCCGCCGGCGGCAAGGTCAAGCTGGTCAAAATGAACATTGACGATCATCCCTCGATCGCCGGCCAGCTCGGCATCCAATCGATCCCGGCGGTCATCGCCTTCAAGGACGGCCAGCCTGTCGACGGCTTCATGGGCGCCATCCCCGAGAGCCAGATCGCCGAGTTCATCACCAAGGTCGGCGGCAAGGGCAATGGTGCGCCGCCGGTGGCCGAAGCACTGGCCGCGGCGGCGGAAGCGCATGCGGCGGGCGATGCGCAGACCGCAGCCGACATTTACGACGCCATCCTGGCGCAAGCGCCGGAGACGATCGAGGCGATTGCCGGGCTGGGCGAGCTTCTGTTCGAGGCCGGCGACAGCGACGGCGCCGAGGCGCTGCTGGCAACGGCGCCGGAGGCCAAGAAAAATGCGCCGGCACTTGCCGCGCTGCGTGCCAAGATGACGCTGGCTGCGGAAGCGGCAGCACTTGGCAATCCAGCTGAATTCGAGCAGCGACTCGCCGCCAATCCCGGCGACCACCAGGCGCGTTTCGACCTCGCCATGATCCAGAACGCCAGGGGCGAGCGCCATGCGGCGGCCGACAATCTTCTGGCGATTATAAAAGCCGACCGGACGTGGAACGAGGACGGCGCCAGGGCGCAGCTGCTGAAACTGTTCGAGGCCTGGGGCATGACCGACGAGGCGACGCTGGCGGCACGGCGCAAATTGTCGTCGCTGCTGTTTTCCTGAGCCGTTTGCCGGCCAAATTGCCGGGGCCGTGGCTGTCGGGCCTTGCGGTCGGCGGCCGCCGCGCCAGATTAGGCCGATAACATCGCACCCGAAGCGGGTCGGAGGAGTGAAGGTGCAGGTCGGAAACGCATTTTACCGGGTCGGCAAGGATCTGCCGGCAACCATTCCGGTGTTTCCGCTTGCCGGCGCGCTGCTGCTGCCGGGCGGGCGCATGCCGCTCAACATTTTCGAGCCGCGCTATCTGCAGATGGTGGATGAGGCGATCGCCGGCGCGCGGCTGATCGGCATCGTCCAGCCCAGCCTCAATGGCGCGTTGCGCGCCGACGGCGAGCCGGAACTGTGCAATGTCGGCTGCGCCGGGCGCATCATCTCGATGGCCGAGAGCGGCGACGGCCGCTATCTGATTTCGCTGCAGGGCGTCTGCCGTTTCCGCATCACCAGCGAATTGCCGGTGAAGACGCCGTTCCGGCAATGCAAGCTGGCGCCGTTCCTCACCGATCTCGCCGAAGACCAGGCGGCAAGCGAGATCGACCGGCCGGCGCTGTTGAAAGCGTTTCGCGCCTATCTGCAGGCCAACGATCTCGAAGCCGATTGGGAAAGCGTCAGCCGCGCCGAGAACACCATGCTGGTCAATGCGCTGTCGATGATGGCGCCCTACGGACCGGCCGAGAAACAGGCGCTGCTGGAGGCGCCCGACCTGAAAGCCCGCGCGGAGACGCTGATCGCCATCACCGAAATGGCGCTGGCGCGCGAGAATGAGGACTTTGGTTCCAGCCTGCAATAAGGGCTGAGCCGATGGCTGAAGGGGGATCCAATGGCTGCGGATGGGCGTGACGGCAAGTCGGTCAATGTCGATCCAAAATTGCTGGAGCTGCTGGCCTGCCCGCTGACCAAGGGGCCGCTGGCCTGGGACCCGGTGCGCGGCGAGTTGATCTCGCGGCTTGCCAAGCTCGCTTATCCCGTGCGCGACGGCATCCCGATCATGCTGCCCTCGGAGGCGCGGACTATTTCGGCGGAAGACGTGCTGTCGCCGCCGCGATTGGGTGGGCCGGGCTGAAGGGCCAGGGGTGGTTCAAACGGACCTCAGCCTAAGAAGCCATTCTGTTGGCGATCCTTCGCGCCCCCCTCTGCCCTTGCCGGCATTAATGTCATGGGCTCCCGACCGCCCTGCACTTGCCTACTGAAAATTCCGCCCCTTGGGCATGACCCTTTCAGCTTTGTCCGAGAGGGTGGCAATGTCGGGCCGGGCAGCCGGCGTCATCTCTTCCAGCAGCACCGTCAGCCACGGCGTCAAATCCTCGATCTTCTCGGCGACGATGTGGATGACGTCGGATTCCGACTGCAGCTTGCCGGTGACCTTGACGAAGCGCGCGCCCATGACGATGGGCCGGAAACGGGTAAAGGTCCGCTCCCAGAAAATGACGTTGGCGACGGCCTTGTCGTCTTCCAGCGTCAGGAAGATCGCATTGCCCTTGCCGGGCCGCTGCCGCACCAGCACCAGGCCGGCGACCGAGACCCGCCTGCCGTCGCGCACCGAGCCGAGATTGGCATTGGGAATGACGCCGGCGCGGTCGAGCCGCTCGCGCAGGAAGGCGACCGGATGCGCCTTCAGCGACAGGCCGAGCGCGCGGTAGTCGTGGATGACGTGCTCGCCGAGCGGCATTGTCGGCAGTTTTGTCTCGGGCTCGAGTTCGCGCAGCCGGATCGCCGGCTGGTCGAACAGCGGCAGCCGTTCGGCGGCGCTCTTGCCATCCAGCGCGCGCACCGCCCACAAGGCTTCACGACGATCGAGGCCGAGCGAGCGGAAGGCGTCAGCCTGCGCCAGTCTTTCGATTTCGCCGACATCGAGGCCCGAGCGCAGCCAGACATCCCTGACGCTTGTATAGCCGGCGCCGCGCCGCGCGGTGAAAGCTTCCATACGCTTCTCGGCCAAGCCCTTGATCTGACGGAAGCCAAGCCGGACGGCGTACCGGGTCTTGATGACACCGCGCATTTCGGCATGGCGCCCCAGGATGCGGCCCGGATCGAATTGGGCTTTCTCCAGGGTGCAGTCCCAGTCGGAAAAATTGACGTCGACGTCGCGGATATCGACGCCATGGTCGCGCGCGTCGCGCACCAGCTGGGCCGGCTGGTAAAACCCCATCGGCTGCGAATTCAGGATCGCGGCGCAGAACACGTCGGGATAAAAGGTCTTGAACCAGCAGGAGGCATAGACGAGCAAAGCGAAGGAGGCGGCGTGGCTTTCGGGAAAGCCGTATTCGCCGAAGCCTTCGATCTGCTTGAAGCAGCGCTCGGCGAAGTCTTTGGTGTATCCCTTGCCGACCATGCCGTCGATCATGCGCTGGCGGTAATTGCCGATGGTGCCGGTGCGCTTGAAGGTGGCCATGGCGCGGCGTAGTTCGTCGGCTTCGCCGGGTTTGAAACCACCGGCGACGATTGCAATATTCATCGCCTGTTCCTGAAACAGCGGCACGCCGAGTGTCTTCTTGAGAATAGCCTCCAGCTCTGGCTTTTGATATTCAGCCGCTTCCTTGCCCTGCCGACGGCGCAGATAGGGGTGCACCATGTCGCCCTGGATCGGGCCGGGCCGCACGATCGCCACCTCGATGACCAGGTCGTAGAATTCGCGCGGGCGTAGACGCGGCAGCATCGACATCTGCGCGCGCGATTCGATCTGGAAGACGCCGAGCGTGTCGGCGCGGCAGATCATGTCGTACACGTCGTTCTCTTCCGGCGGCAGGGTGGCCAGCACATAGGGTCGGCCGTAATCATCCCGGGCCTTCGGATAATGGTCGGTGAGCAAGGTGAAGGCGCGCTTCAGGCAGGTCAGCATGCCAAGCGCCAGAATATCCACCTTCAGGATCTTCACCGCGTCGAGATCGTCCTTATCCCACTCGACCATCTTGCGCGCCTCCATCGCCGTCTTGACGATGGGGACGATCTCGTCGAGCCGGTCGCGGGTAATGACGAAGCCGCCGACATGCTGCGACAGATGCCGGGGAAAGCCCATGATCTCGTTGGCGTGGGCGATCACGTGACGGGTCGAGGTCTCGTTGCGGTCGAGGCCGCCGGCATGCGCCTCCTTCTCGCCGAGCTCCGAGGTCGACCAGCCCCAGATCGAACTGGAGAGCGCAATGCGGACATCGTCCGATAGGCCCATGGCCTTGGCCACCTCGCGCAGCGCCGAGCGGCCGCGATAGCTGATGACGGCGGCAGCCAGCGCGGTGCGCTTGGCGCTGTATTTGGAGTAGATGTACTGGATCACCTCCTCACGCCGCTCATGCTCGAAATCGACGTCGATGTCGGGCGGCTCGTTGCGCTCCTCGGAAATGAAGCGCTCGAACAACGTGTCGATGCGCTCGGGGCCGACCTCGGTGATGCCGATGCAGTAGCAGACGATCGAGTTGGCGGCCGAGCCTCTGCCCTGGCACAGAATGCCCTCATTGCGGGCGAACTGGACGATGTCGTAAACGGTCAGGAAATAGCGCGCATAATTCAGACGCTCGATCAGAGCGAGCTCCTCACTGATGCGCTGCAAGACGGAAGCGGGGACGCCCGCCGGATAGCGCGTGGCGGCCCCCTCCCTGGCCAGACGCTCTAGCTCGGCCTGCGGCCCAAGCCCTGATTGCGTCGGCTCGTCGGGATAATTGTACTGGAGGTCGCTGAGCGAGAAGGTCAGTTCGCCGGCAAAGCGCAGCGTCTCGGCCAGCGCCGGTGGATGGCGGCGGAAGAGACGGGCCATTTCCAGCGGCGGCTTCAGATGGCGCTCGGCGTTGGCCGTCAGCTCCAGCCCGACCTCGGCGACCGGCAAATTGAGGCGGATGGCGGTGAGCACATCTTGCAGCGAGCGGCGCTCGGCGCTGTGATAAAGCACGTCGTTGGTCGCCATCAGCGGCACGCCGGCGATGTCCGCCATGCCCGCCGCCTGCTCGATGCGGAAACGGTCATTGCCGCGATAATCCGGCGCCATGCCTAGCCGCAAATTAGCGCCGAAACGGTCTTTCAGTTGACGGACCAATGCCAGGGGATCGTCGGCATTCGCCGAGAGGTCCGGCAGCACCGCCAGCGACAGCAGGTCGCCCCATTCGAGCAGGTCGCTGCGCTGGAGAAGGGTCGCGCCCTTCTCGTTTTCATCGCGCAAATTGGCTTGCGTCAGCATGCGGCAGAGATGGCCCCAGCCCTTGCGGTTCTGCGGATAGGCGAGAATGTCCGGCGTGCCGTCGCCGAACACCAGGCGGCAACCGGGGTGATAGGCGAGCTTCTCGACCTTGGCCTGCTGCCAGGCGCGCACGACGCCGGCCACCGTGTTGCGGTCTGCCAGTCCGATCGAGGAAAAGCCGAGGAATTTGGCCGCCACCACCAGCTCCTCCGGCTTGGAGGCGCCGCGCAGGAAGGAGAAGTTCGACTGGATGCCGAATTCCGCATAGGGGATGACGGTCAGCGCGTTCATGCGAAGACCCCATGCATGAACCAGCGCGGCGGCACCTGCGGGTTGCCATAGAGGCCTTGCCGGTAGAGCCAGTAGCGGCGGCCGTCGGCATCCTCGATCCGGAAATAGTCACGCGTCGATGTGAGCGGATCGCTTGACGTTTCACGCCACCATTCCGGCGCGATGCGTTCCGGCCCCTCGGCGCGCGCGACCCGGTAGAGCGCGCGGCGCCAGCGGAAATTCATCGGCGGACCCTCAGGCATTTCGGTGGCCGGCACCTCGATCGGCTCGGGCGAACGGAACAGCCGGATCGGCCGTTCCGGCGGGAAGATGGTTGCGCGCGGCGCGTCTTTCGAGCCCGGCTTCCTGAGCGGTGTTTTGCGTTGTGGCGCTTCCGAGAACGGGATGGTGGCGATGGCGCGCTCCGGCAGATGGCTCTCGAGGGCGACCGGTTTCAGCACCGCACTGTCGCCGAGCCTGGCGCGGATGCGGTCGGCAAAGAGTGCCATGTCGGCGCCGTCATCCTCGGTCTCGCCGGTCAAATCGGCCTGCTGCATGTCGAAGCCGGCGGCCGCCAGCACCGAAAGCCGCACCAGGTCGAAGCCGTAGCCGGCATCGATGTCCTGTTCGAGCGCGGCCAGCCGCTCATGGAACAGGCGCTGGATAAGCTTGGGTTCGCGCAACGGTCGCGAGGTACCGACAGCGATGCGGCTGACGGCGCCGTCGACGCGAAACAAAAGCAGCGCCAGCATCCTTGCGCCCTCGCCGCGGCGTTCGAGATCGGCCTTCAGCGTCACCGCCAGCAAGAGCACCAGCCGTTCGATCTCGGCGGTCAGCACGACCGGCTCGGCCAGGTGGCGTTCGACCGAAAGCGGGGCCACGGGCAGGCGCGGCGATACCGCCTCGTCGAGACGGCCGAGCGCCTGGTCGAGCCGCAACAGCAAGGTCGCGCCGAAGCGACGGGCGAGCGGCGCGCGCGGCGCTGCCATGATCGCGCCGGCGGTCCGCAGGCCGACGCTTTCCAAGCTGGCGCGGATATCGGCTTCGATGCGCAGTGCCGCCAGCGGCAAGGGGGCGAGCAGCGCTTCCTCCTCGCCGGAGACAACGATGCGGTTGCCGCAGAAGCGCGCCGCCGCCCAGGCTGCACCCGGCGTCGCGGCCAACCCGGCGCGGACATCGAAACCCTGCTGGAAAAACCGCGCAAGGATGTCGTCCAGCATGGCGCGCTCGCCGCCGAACAGATGCGTGCAGCCGGTGACGTCGAGATAAAGGCCATCAGTACCGTCGAGCGCCACCAGCGGCGTATAGCGATCGCACCAGTCGGCGAGGCCTTCGAGCAGCCGGCGATCGGCGTCCGGATCGGCCTCGACGATGTCGATCGAGGGATGCATGGCGCGCGCATCGGCAATGCCCATGCCAGGCTTCAGATGCAGCGCCTCAGCCCGCTCGTCGAGGGCCGATATGCGCTGGGCGTTGCGGTCGCGATGGCTGATCACGAGCGGTGGGTGAGATGGCGGCAGATGATCCGAAGGCCGGGAACGCCACGACCGTCCCAGGCGCTGGCGCAGGATCCGTTCTGCCGCCAGATGCGGGAACCACAGCGACAGAATTCTCTGCCCGTTTTTCGCGGGGCTTTCTTTCTTCGAATGCGTGTTCATCGGGATTCCACTCCAGTGTGAATTGTCCAGGCAGAGCGGTGCGGCTCTTGCCGATGCTGACGGTGAAGGCAGGCCGGCCGATCGAGCCGGCGAGCGACCCGGCGATCGTCCGGCGGCTCGCCGCTGGTGCAGCCGACACGATGAGGCGCACCGGGGCGGCGGTCGGCTCGGCTTCGCCGGCCTGGCGCAGCAGGAACACCGGCCGGCCGGCGTTTTGGGCGCGCGCGTGCAGCCGGCGCGTCGCGGTGAGGTCGAGCCGCTGCGGGCTGCCACGGATTTCGAGGATGATTGCGGCGAGCGCCGTCATCTTCGCGGCCTCCTCGGCTACCCACAGCGCATCGGTGAGTTTCGGCGCCTCGGAAAACAGCAATTGCTCCGGTGCGATACCGAAAATGCCCTGCAATCCCCTGGCATAGGGAAAGCCGGCCTCCCGAAAAATCTCCGATGTGCCGATCCACAGCACGGGCAAGGGCTGGCCCTTGAGGATCAGGCTGACAAGCGACAGCACAAAGCCGGCGACGGCCCCGGCATTGCGGGTCTCAAGGCCATGGATTTCGCTCAAGGCGGCTTTCGGAAGGCCGCCGCTGAGGGCCGCATCGAGGCGCTCGACGCCGGTGGCCAGGAAAGCATCCGGCGAAGCCACGGCAAGCCCGCGCCGGATGATGGTGACATCGGCATCGGGTTCAGGCGCGGCGTCGAGACCGCCGCCAGGACCCGCGCGCAGCCCCTCGCCAGCCGGCGCGGCCAGGCGCTCGGGCAGCGTTCCCTCGATCTTCGCGATCTGGCGGCGCAGGGCAAAAACAGTCTCCCGCGCCACGGCTGATGTCGCCATGACGGTCAATTTCTCTCACAACTGTTCCTGTTATGTTCCTATAGATTCCAGAGGGTGCCGGAAGAGTCAAGCGGAGTCAGAAGGAATTTATTCCTTGATCAAAGGTGACGAGGCCAACCTTGGACTTTGGTCGCAGCCATTCGGCGCAAAGAAACAGTCATTGGCCAGGTACCCGGTCCATTTGCCGAGTCCGGAGGGAAAGCCTATATGCCGGATCAAAGGACAAAGCATGGCCCGCATCTACAAGACCCGCACCTGGCACGATGAACTCTCGCCTTCGATCGAGGAGATCGAGTTTCTGGCGCTGGAGGCGTACGCACATCTGCCCGACGATTTTCGCAAGCTGACCGGCGAGATCGTCATCATGATCGCCGAATTCCCGACCGACGAGATCATGGACGATCTGTCGCTGGAGACACCGTTTGATCTGCTTGGCCTGTTCGAGGGCCGCGGCATCGCCGAGCGCTGGAACCCGCAGACCGGCGAAGGCCCGAACCGCATCACCCTCTACCGCCGCGCCATCCTCGACTATTGGGCCGAAAACGAAGAGACGCTGGGCGACATCGTCACCCACGTGCTGATCCACGAGATCGGCCACCATTTCGGCCTGTCGGACGACGATATGGAAAAGCTTGAAGAGGCGGCGGAGTAAGGCTGTGCGATATTCAGGTGGCGAGCCTGCTTGTGAAATTATACAAGTTTTGATATAAAGTCTGTATGCCGACCAAGCGACTGGAGTTTCTTGGAGATTCTCTTGCCAAGCTCCGGGCTTTTCCAGAGGCGGTGCGCAAGGAAACGGGCGTTCAACTGCACAAGGTTCAACTCGGATTTGAGCCAAGCGATTGGAAGCCGATGACGACGATAGGCCTAGGCGTACGGGAAATCCGTGTCCGAGACGATGCTGGCGCGTTCCGGGTGCTTTACGTCGCCAGCATAGGTGACGCCGTCTTTGTCTTGCACGCCTTCCAGAAGAAGACGCAACAGACGGCGAAACGAGACTTGGCTCTTGCCGCATCGCGGTTCAGGCAAATTCAGTGAGACATGCTCATGGAACGTCAAAGCTTTGAAAATGTCTGGGATGCGCTGGAAGACACCCCGGCTCAGTCCGCCAACATGACTATGCGCTCCAATTTGCTGATCGCGATCGAACAGCGGGTGCGGAGTTGGGACGTTACCCAAGCCGAAGCAGCCAACCGGCTCGGGATTACCCAGCCACGCCTTAGCGATCTTCTGCGGGGCAGGATCGCGAATTTTAGTCTGGACACCTTGATCAATCTGGCCACACAGGCCGGACTTACAGTGCGTCTTGATATTGCCGAGGCAGCCTAGCGCTGTCTTAGACAGGCTGGCAAAGCTCGCCTACCAATCACTCAGCTTCGTATCCGGCCCGTATTCCTGGCCGTCGATATCCTTCACCACCGCCTGGCCGCAGCGCATCGATTTGGTCTTCTTGTCATAGGCGTAGGTCGGTGAGCCGTACAGGTGCCAGCCCTTGTTCAGCGCCGCGGTGACCTTGTGGCAGAAGGTTGAATCGTCGGGGGCGGACAGAAAGCGGTAAAGTCTCATGGGTCAGATCCTGTCGTGAGTTCGTCTTTTCGGGGCGGATCATGCGCCGATGGCGGCGGCCTTCGCCAGCAGTTTTTCGGCTTGCACCAGGTGCAGCCGTTCGACCATCCTGCCATCCAGCGCAATCACGCCCTTGCCGGCATTTTCGGGCAAGGCGAAAGCCTCTTTCACCGCGTGCGCCTCGGCCAAGGCTTCGGGCGCGGGCGCAAAGGCGCGGTTGGCGGTTTCGATCTGGGCGGGGTGGATCAGCGTCTTGCCGTCGAACCCCATGGCGGCGGCTTCCGTGCATTCGCGCGCAAACGCGTCGAGGTCGCGAAAATCGTTGGAGACGCCGTCGAGTATGTCGATGCCGCCGGCCCGCGCCGCCAGCACCATCTGCATCAGCCAAGGCACGAGGTAGCGCCGATCAGGCGTCGCCAGAATGCCGGTTTCCTTGACCAGATCGTTCGTTCCGGCAACGAAACAATTTAGCCGCGAAGCGCGATCGCGGCCGAGTTCGGCAATGGCGCCGATATTGAGCATGGCCTTGGGCGTCTCGATCATCGCCCAGAGCTTGACGCTGTCGGGGGCAAAATTGTCGTCGAGCACGTCGCCGACTTCGAGGATATCGCGCGGCGTGGCGACCTTGGACAACAGGATGCCGTCGGGCTCGAATTTCGCCGCGGTCAGCAGGTCATCGTTGCCCCATTCGCTGGACAGCGCGTTGACGCGCACGATCATCTCGCAGCGGCGTTTCGGTCGGCTGGCGAAAATGCCGGCCAGTTTGTCCCGCGCGGCGATCTTGTCTGAGGGCGCGACGGCGTCTTCGAGGTCGATGATCACGGCATCGCAGGCCAGCGTCGCGATCCTGGCCAGCGCCTTGTCGTTGGAGGCGGGGACGTAAAGCACCGAGCGGCGCGGGCGGTAAGGTTCGCTTGTCATGGCCGATCTATGCCGCGTGGGGGCGGGTGAGGCAAGCGTCCGACCGGTACCTGATGACGAGCCAACTGCGAAAGCTTGCGCTGCCCCGCCCGTCCCGCAGCAGTTGCGGAAGGGGGGCCTTTCCTCTCCCCCGTCGATCGGGGGAGAGGTGTCGAGCGAAGCTCGACGGAGTGGGGGTCGACCCATGCGCTCAGTGCCCTTCCGATGTCCGTTCGCGGCGACTGCCAGGTGGTTCCCCCACTCCGTCTCGGCTTCGCCGAGCCACCTCTCCCCCCTCCGGAGGGAGAGGAAAGGAGCCTGGCTGGGACAGCGCCAACGTCCGGAAAGATGGGGGGGGAGCGCCCCGGCCGTAAGCACAGGTCCTGCACGAAAACTGCACATCCCTGCGGAAAACCTCCTCCGCTCCGCCCCGCCGTTTCCATGCGAGCCCGCGACAACAGCGGCATGCAACAGCGAAACGCTCACCTTTGGTCCTTGCCCTATCGCCTGCGCAGCGAAAGCTGGTGGTTGGTCGATCCGCCCCGGGCGGCGGCCCGCCCTTACCTGGAAGCGAGCCTGCTCCCTTTTATCCGCCCACCGGCCGAGCGGACCCAGCCCATCAGGAAAATCCGCGCATGACATCGTTTGCAAGCTTTTCCAGCCGCTTCGGCATCGCCGTCCTGCTCGTGGCGCTGGCGGATTTTTTCTTTTACGGCCAGCCCGCCGGGATCACGGTGCTGCTGTTTGCCATCCTGATCGCCGGCGCGGTGGTCGCTGTGCATCCTGCCGCGCTGAAATCCACCCGACCCTGGCTCAAGCCGGCCGCTTTGTTCGTCGCGCTGCTGCCGCTGGCCGAGAACGTCAGCCCGCTGTCGGTGGCGATAGCTGTCGTGGCGCTGGTGGTGTTTGCGCTGTCCCTGTCCGGGCGGCTACGGCACGGCATCGCCCGCATTGCCGGCCAGGTGGCGCTGTTCCTGCTGGCGGCGCCGCTGCGCCTTATCCGTGACTTTTTCCAATGGCGCCGCACGGTGCGCCGGCTTGGCGGCCGCCGCATCCGCCTGGCGTCCATCATCGTCTGGGTCATGCCGGTGACGCTGGGCGCGGTGTTCCTGTTCTTGTTCGGCGCCGCCAATCCGGTCATCGAATACTGGCTGTCGCTGATCGACCTGATGAAGCTGCTCGATCTCATCCAACTGGCGCGGATCGTCTTCTGGCTGTTCGTGATCGCCGGCGTCTGGGCTTTCCTGCGGCCTCGCCTGCCGCGTTTCCCGCGCCGCCTTCCACCTTTGACGCCGCCTGCAGCCGTGGCCGCACCGGCCGCGACTAAACCAGCGACAACGATCGAGGCCGTCGTCTTCGGCAAGGCCGCGATCCTGCGCGCGCTGATCGTCTTCAACACCTTGTTTGCGCTGCAGACCGGGCTCGACGCAGCCTATCTCTGGGGTGGGGTCGCCCTGCCGGACGGGTTGAGCTATGCCGCCTATGCGCATCGCGGCGCCTATCCACTGATCGCCACCGCGCTGCTGGCCGCCGGCTTCGTGCTGGCGGCGCTGCGGCCGGGCAGCGAAACCTCAGGCGATCCGCTGATCCGCCGGCTGGTCTATGCCTGGGTGGCGCAGAACATCGTGCTGGTCATCTCGTCGATTCTCAGGCTCGATCTCTATATCGGCGTCTATGCACTGACCTACTGGCGCATCGCCGCCTTCGTCTGGATGGGGTTGGTGGCGTCAGGGCTTGCACTGATCATTGCCCGCATCGCGGTTGGAAAATCCAACGAATGGCTGCTCTCCGCCAATCTTGCGACGCTATCGGCGACGCTTTATGCCTGCTGCTTCATCAACTTCGCCGCAACGATCGCCAATTTCAATGTCGACCATTCCCTTGAAATGACCGGCGACGGCACGCCTATCGATACCGAATATCTGCGCTCGCTCGGCGCTGCCGCCATGCCGGCGCTGGACCGCCTCTACATGCACCAATTCGGAAACCAAACCACCTATCTGGCCGACCAAATGATGATCGACGACACTATCGCCGAGCAGAAGCAGTGGCGCGCCTGGAGCTTTCGCGGCTGGAGGCTCGTGCAGGTTCTCGACAAGAGAGGTCCGCTCGTGCTTCCTCCACCTACCCAGCCCTCGCAACCTTTAGTGCCGGACCGTTAGATCCATGCCGCATCAGATCCTGGTCGCCGACGACGATCCGCACATACGCGAGATCATCTGCTTTGCGCTGGAAAAGGCCGGGATGAAGACGCAGGCCGTGTCCGACGGCGCCGCGGCCCTGCAGGCGATCGAGCGCCGCGTGCCCGATCTCGTCGTGCTCGACATCGGCATGCCGGAGATGGACGGGCTGGAAGTCTGCCGGCGGCTGAGGCAGCGCTCCGACGTGCCGGTTCTGTTCCTGTCCGCGCGCGACGAGGAAATCGACCGCATCCTCGGGCTCGAAATGGGCGGCGACGACTATGTGACGAAACCGTTCAGCCCGCGCGAACTGGTGGCGCGCGTCAACGTCATCCTGCGCCGCGCCCGCCCGGTGGCGCCCGACCCCGCCGACGACAAGAACTTCGCGCATGGCAAGCTCAGCCTGGCGCCGGCCAGCCACGGCGCCAGTTTCGACGGCAAGGCGCTGGCGCTGACGGCGATCGAATTCTCGATCCTGAAAGGATTTCTGGCGCGGCCGGCGCATGTGCTGGGCCGCGACCTGGTGGTCGCCAGCGCCTATGCCGCCAACATCCATGTCGCCGACCGTACCGTCGATAGCCACATCCGCAACATCCGCGCCAAGCTGGCGGCGGCGGGCTGTCTCGACGCCATCGAAACCGTGCATGGCGTTGGTTTCCGGCTCGGCCGATGCGGCGCCTGAGCGACGCCAAATGGATCGGCACCAAATGGCGGCCAAGGCTGGCCACGGTGGTTCTCGCCATCCTCATCATGGTGCTGGCGCTGCCGCTGGTCGGCCTGTTCTTCTTCCGGCTTTATGAAAACCAGCTGATCCGCCAGACCGAGGGCGAGCTGATCGCGCAAGGCGCCGTCATCGCCGCCATCTATGCGCAGAATATCAGTGACGCCGCCATTGCCCCGGAGAAGCTTGGGGTGCCGATGCAGGCTGACAGCGGCGAAGCCAGCCGCGGCGACGACACGCCTTACCAGCCGATCGAGCCTACCCTCGATCTCGCCTCCGACTATTTGCTGCCGACCCGGCCCGCCGGCATTGCCGCCGCCACCGATCCAGCCTTCACGGCCATCGGCGCGCGACTGTCCGGCATTCTCGACACGACGCAAAAAACCACGCTGGCCGGCTTCCGGCTGCTCGATCCCAAGGGCGTCGTCATTGCCGGGCGCGACGAGGTCGGACTATCCCTGGCCAATGTCGAGGAGGTGCGCGAGGCCCTTGCCGGCCGCTATGCCAGCGCATTGAGGCAACGAATCCCCGATCAGCCGCCGCCGCCGCTCTATTCGGTCAGCCGCGGCACGAAAGTTCGTGTCTTCGTCGCCATGCCGATTGCGGTCGCTGGCCACGTCGCCGGCGTGATCTATCTCTCCCGGACGCCGAACAACATCGTCAAACATCTCTATGGCGAACGCGGCAAGGTGACGCTGGCGGCCATTGCCATGCTGTTCGGCACGCTGCTGATCGCGCTGGTCTTCCTGCGCACCGTCAGCCGGCCGATCTACGCGCTGATGGAGCGCACCAGGCGCATCGCCGCCGGCGACCGCGACGCGATCCGGCCGCTCGACCATCACGGCACGCGCGAAATGGCGGAGCTGTCCGCCGCCTTTCTCGACATGGCCGAAAAGCTGCAAGCGCGCTCCGACAGCATCCAGACTTTTGCCACCCATGTCTCGCACGAGCTCAAATCGCCGCTGACGGCGATCCAGGGCGCGGCCGAGCTGCTGCGCGATTCCGGCGAGGCGATGGATGCCGCCGAGCGCAAGCGGTTCTCCGGCAACATCGTCAATGACGCCGGCCGGCTCAATCTGCTGGTGCGTCGCCTGCTCGACCTGGCGCGCGCCGAAAATCTGGCGCCGAGCGGCGAAAGCACATCGCTCGATGCGGCGCTGGCATTGCTGCCGGTGGACGGCAGGCTGGCTGTGACCATCGAGACGGGCGGCGAAACCGGTCTGCGCATCTCGGCCGAGAATGCGGCGATCGTGCTTGCCAACCTGATCGACAATTCCGCCAGGCACGGCGCGACCCAGGTTTTGCTGGCGGCTGCCAGCGCCGACGGCAAAGTGACGATTGCGATCAGCGATGATGGCGCCGGCATTTCGCCGAGCAACAGGGCGCGCATTTTCGAGCCGTTTTTCACCACGCGGCGCGAGTCCGGCGGCACCGGCATGGGCCTTGGCATCGTGCTGGCCCTCCTGAAAGCGCATGATGGCACGATCGCGCTGGTTGACTCCGGGCGCGGCACGCGCTTCGAGATTTCCTTGCCAGCCGCGTGAGGGCTGGTGGATCGGAGAACAAAGTGCGCTACGACATCGTCATCATCGGCGGAGCCATCGTCGGCT
The DNA here is from genome assembly GCF_057786095.1 of Mesorhizobium sp. P160219. NCBI lineage: Bacteria > Pseudomonadati > Pseudomonadota > Alphaproteobacteria > Hyphomicrobiales > Phyllobacteriaceae > Mesorhizobium > Mesorhizobium sp. P160219. The sequence continues at coordinate 695,613 of NZ_JBYNWG010000001.1, read as the reverse complement.
CCTCGGTCGCCTACTACCTTCGCGAGGAAGGCTTTTCCGGCTCCATCGCGCTGATCGAACGCGACCCGCAATTCGCCCATGCGGCAACGACGCTGTCCATGGCCTCGATCCGTCAGCAATTCTCGATTCCGGAAAATATCCGGCTGTCGCAGTTCACGCTCAACCTGTTCCGGCGGCTGAAGGAGACCTTCGGCACCGACGCCGATATCGGTTTTCGCGAAGGCGGCTATCTCATCCTGGCCGGCGACGCCGGGTTGCCGATCCTGAAAGCCAACCACGAGGCGCAGGTCGCCGAGGGCGCCGACATTCTGCTCGAGGACGCCGACCAGCTGGCAAAGCGCTTTTCATGGCTGTCGACCGAAGGCATCAGCGCCGGCGCCTTCGGCCGTACCGGCGAGGGCTGGTTCGACGCTCATGCCATGTTGACGCTGTTTCGCAAGGCATTGCGTGACAGACAAATAGATTTCATCGCCGCCGATGTCACCGGCATTGAGAGGCAGGGCAACCGCGCCGCCGGAGTGGACCTCGACAATGGCGAAAGACTGCAAGCCGGCATCGTCGTCAACGCCGCCGGGCCGAATGCCGGCAAGGTGGCCGGCATGGCGGGACTCGTGCTGCCCGTCGAGCCGCGCAAGCGCAACGTTTTCGTCTTCGAGGCGCGGGAAAAATACGTCGACATGCCGCTGCTGGTCGACCCATCCGGCATCTATGTCCGGCCTGAAGGCTCGGTCTATCTCACCGGCGGCGCCGAACCGGAGGAGGGCGATGGCCCCGCCGACCCCAGGGATTTCGACGTCGACTGGCCGCTGTTCGAAGAGGTGATCTGGCCCGTGCTGGCAACCCGTATCCCTGCCTTCGAGGCGATCAAGCCGACACGCGCCTGGGCCGGCCACTACGACTACAACGCGCTCGACCAGAATGCGGTGATCGGCCCGCATCCCGAGGTCGGCAATTTCATCTTCGCCAACGGATTTTCAGGCCACGGCCTGCAGCAGGCGCCGGCGGTCGGCAAGGCGCTGGCGGAGTTGTTGGTGCATGGCGGGTATCGGACGGTGGATTGCTCGGCGTTTGGGTACGCCAGAGTGGCCGAAGGAAGGGCGTTCCGGGAATTGAATGTGATTTGAGGCGGCAAAAGCTCACTGTCGAGTTCCCGCCCACCCCTCTGCCCTGCCGGGCATCTCCCCCGCAAGGGGGGAGATTGGCAGCTTCGGCGAAGGCGCCATTCTTGCAACGTCGGCGATTGGCGAAAGCGGTCGCGGCATCTGATCTCCCCCCTTGCGGGGGAGATGGCCGGCAGGCCAGAGGGGGGTGCTGTCCCGCGAGCGTCTAAGCAACCATCGCGCTGACAGCCATCGCGTTGCCCAGTGCATGCCCGGCAGCCGTGTTGTCGAAAATGCCCCAGACCTCGGCACCGGAAGCGGCCGCTGCTTCAACTTGCCGCGCAAACCGGTCGAGCGTTTCGGCATCGTAACCCGAATAGTAGATGCGCGGCGCGCCGTGCCAGCGGAAATAGGCAAGGCCGGGCGAGCCACCCGGCCCTGCTGCCTCAGGGACCGGGGTCGGGTCAACGGCAACGCGCGTGATCCGGTTGTCAACAAGGAGTGCGTCGGCCTCGGCGCCGAACCAGCTGGGATGGCGCGGCTCGCATGCCAGCCTTGCCAGGCTACGCCTGCCCAACATGTCGAAGAAGCCGCCGGCGACCTCCGGCTCGAAGGGCAGGCTTGGCGGCAGCTGCACCAGAAGCACGCTCAGCTTTTCACCGAGACCTTCGACCTGCCCGAGAAAGTCCTCTGTCAGCCCCTCGCAATCGGCGAGGCGATGCTCATGGGTCATGCTCTTCGGTGCCTTGACCGCGAAACGGAAGTGCTCCGGCACGGCGTGCGCCCAGCGCTCATAGGTCTCGCGGCGGTGCGGTTTGTAGAAGGAGGTGTCGATTTCCACGACCGGAATGCATTTTGCATAACGTTCGAGATGCGACCCGGGCTGCGGAAAGTCAGCCTTGTATCGAGACGGAATTCCCCATCCGGCGGTGCCTATCAGAGATCGGCGATTTCCCATGCTGCGGATTTGGACCGGATGAAGCGCGGGTCAAGGGCGACAAGGAGGCGTTGCTCCGCGGGGTCCTGAACACCGTTCCGCATTGCCGAGAACCTTGCCCCGCCTTGACTGCCCAACCCGATCGGCAATTGCGCCCGACGCTCGTCAGCCCTCGCGGGAGAACCAGAACGCGTCGGCCATTCGCGTCATGCCAATACGCTCATAGAAGCTGACGGCGTCGGGCATCGAGATCAGGCTGATGGCGACCGAAGGCCCAAGCTGCCGGCGGGCCTCGTCCATCAGGCCCTTGCCGATGCCGACGCCTTGCGCCGATTGCGACACGGCGAGCTCTGAGACGTAGCACACCCAGGAAAAATCGGTGATGGCCCTGATAACGCCGATCAGCGGCCTGCCTTCGATGTCGAGCCGCGCCGTGAGCACCAGGTTCGCGCCCGAAAGCATCGCCTGCAGCCGGGCGTCGTCATCGACGGGGCGTGTTTCGCCGAGCGTGGATTCGACCAGCACGCGGCGGAACTCGGCGACGTCGAGCTCAGGCTCCCTGGCATAGATATCTTCGATTGTGCGGTCATGGGCGCAAGGTGCACCAACGGCAGCCGGTTTTAAAGACGTTTGCCGCCGATCTTTCGATCGGGCCGCGCACCAACAGTTGCCTTTTATTTGCCGGCGGCTTTGTGTAAACCGGGCGCAGCAAACCCTGACGCAACGAATTATCGATCAAGAACGGGCAAAAGCCATGGAAAAATTCACCAAGCTCACCGGCGTCGCCGCACCGATGCCGATCGTCAATGTCGACACCGACATGATCATCCCCAAGGATTATCTCAAGACGATCAAGCGCACCGGGCTCGGCAGCGGCCTGTTCGCCGAAATGCGCTACAAGGACGATGGCTCGGAAAACCCCGACTTCGTGCTCAACAAGCCAGCCTACCGCAAGGCGCAGATCCTGGTCGCCGGCGACAATTTCGGCTGCGGTTCGAGCCGCGAACACGCGCCGTGGGCGCTGCTCGATTTCGGCATTCGCTGCGTCATCTCGACCTCGTTCGCCGACATTTTCTACAACAACTGCTTCAAGAACGGCATCCTGCCGATCACCGTCAGCGCCGAAGACTTGGAGAAGCTGATGGACGACGCCTCGCGCGGCTCCAATGCGACGGTTTCGGTCGACCTCGAGGCCAAGGAAATCCGCGGCCCCGACGGCGGCGTGGTCACCTTCGACCTCGACGACTTCAAGCGCCACTGCCTGCTGAACGGTCTAGATGATATCGGCCTGACCATGGAGAAGGCCGGCGCCATCGCCTCGTTCGAGAAGAAGAACGCTGCCGAGCGTCCTTGGGCCTGAGTGGTACGAGATGGCCCGGCCGCCACAAAGCCGGGTTCGTGGCGGCTGAACGGAGGGGACAGTCATGACACGTTTTCTTCTTGCCGGCGCCTGCGCGCTGGCGTGGATGCTGATGCCGGTGGCCGGCGCGCAAGCACAGACCGACACGGTCCTCGTGCCGGCAGAAGATCCGTCCGCCGCCGATCCGGGCGCGTCGAGCAATGCGGCCCTGGCGGACGATGACAGCCAGGGGCCGGTCCCGTTCGAGGGCGGGCAGCTGACCATTACCGAGCCAGAGCAGGATGGCGAAAAGGTGCTGGCCTATGACGGCAAGCAGCTGGCCAGCAATTACGACGTGTTCTTCGACAGAACAGTCAAGGTCGGCGGCGTCAACGTGGCGCTGGTCGATGTCGGCGACGGCGGCAACCAGTGCGGCCCGGCCAAGGTCATCGTCTGGAAGCCGGAAGGCGGCGAGATACAAAGCCTCAAGGTCGAACAGGACGAATGCGGCGCGCCGCCGGCGGCGGTGGCCGACAACGCCATCTATTTCGTGCCGTATCTGTTGCCGGGCGATACGAAGCAAGCGCTGCAATGGTCACCCAGCGACGGGCTGACGATCTCGGGCGACCTGACCTACGCGCCGGAGCCGGGTACGGACTGGAAGGACGTCGATCCGGCCAAATACCAGAACATCATCGACGCCTTCCACAATGAGGCCGTCTACAAGGCGGCGCAGACGCTGCTCGGCGACACCATGCCCGACATGGCGACCAGCCTGCTGGTCGGCGGCGGCACCGAAAAGACGGCGTCGGGCGCCTTCTACGCCACCGGCTGCGTGCCGCACGCATGCGGCAGCAATGACGGTTTCATGGCGGTCGACCCGGCCAAGCACACGCTCTACTTCGCCCGCCGCGGCGACAATGGCGAGCCGCAGGCCTGGCCGCCGGTGGCGGACTGGCCGGCGGATGTGAAGGAAGCAATGGACAAGGCGCAGGAGTCGGGGAACTAGGGTTTGCGGCAGCGCGGCGAACACTCGGTGTTCATGCTTGTTCCGTCGCGATCCGTCACACCCCCCTCTGCCCTGCCGGGCATCTCCCGCTCAAGGGGGGAGATCAGACGTCACTCTGGCTTTCGCCAATCGCAAATGTGGAAAGCGAGAAAGGCGTCCGAACTGCTAATCTCCCCCCTTGAGGCATAGGCGCTAAGATAGGTATTGCCCTGCGGAATCGGGTGTGATTCTACACTGCGATGACACACGAATCGCTTGTTGATGACGGCTGGGCCGAGACGATTGAGCTTCTCGGCGGCGAAGATTTGCTCACGCAGAGCGCCCGCGAGACGAAGGCGTTCCTGCGCCCGCGCGGCGTCAGGTCGGCGAGCGACCTGTTGCGCCTGACACTGGCTTACTGCCTTGGCAAGGTTGGCATGCGGGGCGTCGTGGCCTGGGCGGCGGCGAGCGGGATAGCCGACATTTCGGACGTGGCGTTGCTTGGCCGGCTGCGCAATGCAGGACCATGGCTGCAGCAGTTGATTGGGCACCTTTTGAAGCGCGAGGATGCAGGTTTGGCCAAAGGCCGGCTGGTTCGCATCCTCGATGCGACAGCGGTTGCCAAGGCCGGTGCGTATGAGAAGAAGAACAATGGTCTTTGGCGCATGCACTGCGCCTTCGAGCTTGAGCGCGAGCAGTTCGACTTCATCGAGATCACCGACCAGAGCGAGGCCGAGCTGATCGACCGCGTGCCGGTGGTGGCGGGCGAGATCCGCATCGGTGACCGCGCCTATCTGCAGGCCGAGCGGATCGCCAAGGTGATGGCGCAAGGCGGCGATGTTGTTGTGCGCGCGTCGTGGAAAAACGCGCGATGGCTCGACGCCAACGGCAGGGCGTTCGATCTCATCGGCTACCTGGAGAGCTGCCGGGAGGAAGTCTGCGAAACGCCTGCCCGGCTGGCACTCAAGAAGGGCGAGCCTGTGAAGATGCGCCTGATCGCCTTGCGCAAATCCGAGGCCGCGGCACAAGAAGCGCGGCGCAAAATCAACAAGGAAGCCAGGGCCAAGGGCAACAAGGTTCAACCGCAGACGCTGATTGCGGCCGGCTTCGTCCTGCTTGTGACCTCGCTTGACCGGGAGGAGTTTCCCGCCGATACGGTCCTCAAGCTCTACCGCATGCGCTGGCGCATCGAACTCGCCTTCAAGCGCCTGAAGAGCCTGATCGGGCTGCGCTCTCCTCCCGCCAAAGACCCAAGGATCGCAAGGTCTTGGATCCTTGCACACTTCCTCATCGCGCTTGTGACCGAACCCCTCTCGCAGGAGTTGGGTGTCTCTCCCCCTTGAGCGACGGGCGCCCGCTACTGTGGCGCGCCACCCGCCAGATCGTCGCCTCTCTGATCGCGACCATCTTTACTCAACCTTCCTTGGCGGCCCTGCGCCAAAATCTCCATGCCTTGCGATATCGCTGGCGCGAACCACCACGAAAGCGCAAATTTCAGTCCATGCCAAAGCTATCTTAGCGCCTATGCCCCTTGAGGGGGAGATGGCCGGCAGGCCAGAGGGGGGTGCTGTCCCGCCGACGACCAAGATTTGCACCTGACTTGGCCCATGGCCTGGCCGGTCCTTTCCTGCAAAGTGTCCGAAACCACAGCGAGGCTCCATGCGCACACTCATCTCCACCGGTTCGCCCTTCGAAAAAACCGCCGGCTATTCGCGCGCGGTGGTGCAGGGCGACTGGTGCTTCGTGTCGGGAACGACCGGCTACGACTATGCGACGATGACCATGCCGGAAACGGTGGAGGCGCAGACGCGCAATTGCCTGGCGACCATCGCGGAGGCGCTGAGGGATGGCGGCTTCGACATGGCCGATGTGGTGCGGGCGCATTACTACATCACAGACCGGGCCATCGTGGACGTCGTCTTCCCCATCCTCGGCGAGGCTTTCGGCGAGATCAGACCGGCGGCGACGATGATCGTGTGCCAGCTCAACAAGCCGGAAATGAAGATCGAGATCGAAGTCACGGCGCTGCGGCGCACGGCTTGAGGAGGCCAAAGCCATGACGGTCCGGCGCATCGTAGCCAATATCGGGACGCAGGACGCGGCGGCGGCGAAACGCTTCTATCAGGACGTGCTTGGCCTCGATGTGCTGATGGATCAGGGCTGGATCGTCACCTACGGGTCCGACGAACGGATGCAGGTGCAGATCAGCTTCATGGCCCAGGGCGGCTCCGGCACGCCGGTGCCGGACCTCTCCATCGAGGTCGACGATGTCGATGCGGCGCTGCAAGGCATGAGGGCCGCCGGCTTTGCCGTCGAATACGGTCCGGCCGACGAGCCGTGGGGCGTACGGCGGTTTTATGTGCGCGATCCGTTCGGCCGGTTGGTGAATATTTTGTCGCACAAGTGATTTGTTCCTCTCCCCCGCCTCTGGCCACGGCGAGGAACCCAGGTCTTGAGAGGCGGGCGCCGTCGTAGCGTTCTTCATCCCCTTGCGCCGCAAGCTCTTGGCGTTTAGCAAGGCCGCGGTTTCTCCAAACAGCATCGGACGGTTCTCCATGGCTTCGAAAAATCTTCTCCTGCTCGCCGGCGACGGCATCGGCCCCGAGGCGATGGCCGAGGTGAAGAAGCTGATCGCGGCCATGAACGCAAAGCTCGGCAGCGGTTTTGCCACTGATGAAGGCTTGGTCGGCGGCTGTGCCTACGACGCGCATGGCGCGGCGATTTCGGATGGCGACATGGCAAAGGCGATGGCTGCGGACGCCGTGCTGTTCGGCGCCGTCGGCGGGCCGAAATGGGACAAGGTGCCTTACGAGGTGCGTCCCGAGGCCGGGTTGCTACGGCTGCGCAAGGATATGGAGCTGTTCGCCAATCTCCGGCCCGCCATCTGCTATCCGGCGCTGGCCGCGTCGTCCTCGCTGAAGCAGGAAGTCGTCGAGGGCCTCGACATATTGATCGTGCGCGAGCTTACCGGCGGAGTCTATTTCGGCGAGCCGAAGCAGATCATCGATCTCGGCAACGGCCAGAAGCGCGGCATCGACACGCAGGTCTACGACACGTTCGAGATCGAGCGCATTTCCGGCGTCGCTTTTGAGCTGGCGCGCACGCGCAAGAACCACGTGACATCGATGGAAAAGCGCAACGTGATGAAATCCGGGGTGCTGTGGAACGAGGTCGTCACCCAGACCCACGCAGCCAGATATGCTGACGTCAAGCTCGACCACATGCTGGCCGATGCCGGCGGCATGCAGCTGGTGCGCTGGCCAAAGCAGTTCGACGTCATCGTCACCGACAATCTGTTCGGCGACATGCTGTCCGACATCGCCGCCATGCTGACCGGATCGATCGGCATGCTGCCGTCGGCCTCGCTCGGCGCGCCCGATGTGAAGACCAGGAAGCGCAAGGCGCTGTACGAGCCGGTGCATGGCTCGGCGCCCGACATTGCGGGACAGGGCATCGCCAACCCGATCGCCATGATCGCGTCGTTTGCCATGTGCCTGCGCTACTCCTTCGGCATGGTCGATGAGGCCGACAAGCTCGAAGGCGCCATAGCCGCCGTGCTCGACGACGGGCTGCGGACGAAGGATATTATGTCCGAGGGCATGACCGAAGTCGGCACTGTCGCAATGGGCGATGCCATCATCGCCAAGTTCCTGGCTTAGCGGCCGACTCAGCGGATCTCGCCGGCCAGCCGTTTCAGCAGGCCGACGAGTTGCGCCTCATCCACGGCTGAGAAAAAAGCAGCGTCGGCGGCTTCGACGGCGACGATAGCGCGCTGGACTGCGGCCGTCCCCGTCGTGGAGACGCGGATCACCTTGGCGCGGGAATCCCGCGGGTTGGTGTCCCGCACAATCAGTCCCTTTGCCTCGAGCCGGGCGACGACGTCCGATGTCATCTTCACCTCGGTGCCGGCCTGGGCGGCGAGCTGCACCTGGTTGGGCGGCTCGCCATAGCGGCCGAGCCACATCGCCGAAGCCAGCAGCACGAACTGGACATGGGTAAGGTCAAGCGGGGCCAGCGCCGCCGTCATGACGCGCTGCCAGCGCATGGTGGTTCGCCAGAGCAGCAAGCCGGGGCTCTCGGATGGTCCGCTGAAGCGCGTGTTCAGATCCCCCCGATCAGCCACCGTTCGCCAACACCCTTGCCTGCTCGAACAGTTTGGCCATCGAAGTGTCGAAATCGCCGCTGATCTGCGGCCCGAGCTCTGGTCCGACCTCGGCGGCCGATGGGCCGGAAATCTCGAGGCGATGAGTCACTTGAGTGCCACCCTCGACCGGCGTCAGCGTATGCCTGAACAGCAGTTTCGTGTCGCCGAACGAGGTCTCGTCGGCATACGTCACAGTGTCGACAAGATCGACGATCGTCGATTCGAAGGTGTCCTGCCCGACGGGCGTTACAGAGACGCGGGTGCCCTTGGCGAACGGGCCGTGCAGCACGAACGTATCGGACCCTTCGTAGGTGAGGCGGCCTTCGTGCAGCGCCTTGAGCGCGTTCCAGATGGCCTGCGCCGAAAGGGGGGAAATTGCGGTGTACTCGTTGGTCCACATTTGTCTTGGCTCCATCATCCGTTTTCGATCGTCGATTTGATGAGTGCACAGATTATCTGTGCGCAGACTAAACGGCAAGAGAAATATTTTGTTCGTCCGGTCAAAACAGCAGCTGCCTTCCTGGCTGCGACCTAAGCCATTGTTAAATCGCGGCTGTCCGCAAACAGCCGGCAGTTCATTTCTGGTGCGGTCTAGGCTCCGCCTCCTCCAGGCACCGGCCCCCACTGGTTTTCGTGGGCCTGGGTCGGGATCAATCCGAGTATCAGCGCGAGGATCAGCGTAGCCGGAGCGAACATGAAGGTGATTGCGAAGTAAGGTATTGCCAGCCAGCCGGTCAGGCCGATGTCGTGCAAGCGGCGCACGACGAGCCCGACCCAGGGCAGGAACGTCGCTAGCCAAAACAGCCCCCAGACGCCGATCATCACAATCGGCCAGTTGCCGGCATCGAAATTGCCGACGGCCTGGTCGGCGAGGGCGCCGGCAATTCCGACCAGGATGAAGCTGACGGTCCAGAACAGGCAGTAGCCCCAGAATTCCTTGCGGCGGGCGCGTTCGGCGAAGTTGATGTAGTTGCGCGTCACGCCTCGCCAGAAATAACCCGGCAGTCCGCTATCGCGAACCGCGCCGTCTTCCGCCAGGCGGCCGAAATGCTGTGGGGCGGCTGAAGCGGCAGCCGCCTTGGGCGGCGCGGCGCTTGCCGCTGGCGCAGCGGTGGCGGGACTGGCGGGCTGGGCGCGGATTGAAAAAACGTCGCGCGCCTGACCGCTTGCCGGCAGAAACTCGACCACAGCGCCGTTCGCGATCACGGTATCACGGCGCAGATCCTCGCGCGCGAAGGTGTAGCGGTTGCCGTCCGCCCCGGTGATGAAGCCGAAACCCTGGGCCTCGTCATAGTGAAGAACTTCGCCGCGCATTTAGCCTCGCCCCCGTGCAGGCACAGACTGTTCAAAGTTGCGGCGGACTGCAAGGGGGTGGACGAAATGGAGGGCGAACGGTTCAGGCATGAGTTGCTTTATTTTCCGGTGCGTTGGCGCTGCCCCTCACCTGCCTGCCGGCATCCTCTCCCCGTATAGTGGCGGGGAGAGGGGTCGCTGTTATCGACGATTCCACCAATCGCCAACGTTGCAAGAAGAGCGCCAAGGCTGCGGTCAGCCCTTTCTCCCCGTCACTATACGGGGAGAAACGCCCGGCAGGGCAATGAGGGGCAGCGCCTACATCTGTAATTGGCCGATAAGAGCCTCAAACCGGCCGCTTCTTCGGTTTCTTGTTCTTCGGCGGTCCAGCCTTGTCGAATTTCGGTTTCCCGGCCCAAGGCTTTGCATCGCCGGGGGGCCGTTCCCGCTTCTCGAATTTCGGCTTGTGTGCGCTTTGCGGCGCCTCGAACGGGCGCTTGCCGCGATGCGGCTTCTTGTCGGGCTTCGGCGCCTGGTAGCCGGCCCGCGACAGGTCGGGCGTGCCGTCCAGGCGCTTCACCGCAATGTTGCCCTGCAATTTCTTGTCGGGGCCGACGGCGGCGAGGAAGCGATCGGCCCAGTCGGCCGCGATCTGCACGTAGGTCTCATCCTGCTGCATCTTGATGGAGCCGATCTCGCGCTTGGAGATGTTGCCGGTGCGGCACAGCATCGGGATCAGCCAGCGCGGCTCGGCATTCTGCTTGCGCCCGATCGACAGCGAGAACCAGACGCTGTCGCCGAAATCGTCGCGGCGGCTGGGCGCTTCGTCGCGGCGTTCGAATTTTTCGCCCGCCGGTCTGTCTCGCGACGGCGTGAAGGCCGCGACCTCCGTCAGTTCCTCGGGCGCCGAGCGGCTGGCGCGGCATTGGCGCACGAAGGCGGCGGCCACCTGTTCCGCGCCATGCTTGGCCAGAAGCGCGTCGATGAAGCCGCGCTCGTCCTCGGCAATCGGCTCTTCGAAGGCTGGATCGGCAAGGATGCGCTCGTCGTCGCGCTTGATGACGTCGTCGGCGGAGGGCGGGCTCGCCCATGTCGCCTTCAGCCCGGCATTCTGCAGCAGCCGTTCGGTGCGCTTGCGGGCGCCGTTGGGCACGATCAGCGCGCTGACGCCCTTGCGTCCGGCTCGGCCGGTTCGGCCGCTGCGGTGCAGCAGCGTTTCGGGATTGGTCGGCAGATCGGCGTGGATGACCAGTTCGAGATTGGGCAGGTCGATGCCGCGCGCGGCGACATCCGTGGCAATGCAGACCTTGGCGCGGCCGTCCCGCATCGCCTGCAGCGCGTGGGTGCGTTCGTTCTGGCTGAGCTCGCCCGACAGCGCCACGACGGAAAAATTGCGGTTGTTGAAGCGCGCCGTCAGATGATTGACGGCGGCGCGGGTGTTGCAGAACACCAGCGCGTTCTTCGCTTCGTAAAACCGCAGCACGTTGATGATGGCGTTCTCGCGGTCGGGATAGGCGACATTCAGCGCCCGGTACTCGATATCGAGATGCTGCTTTTCCTCGCCGCCGGCCGAGATGCGTACGGCGTCGCGCTGATAGCCTTGCGCCAGCGTGGCGATCGAGCGCGGCACGGTGGCCGAAAACATCAGCGTGCGGCGCTGAGCCGGTGCGGCATCGAGGATGAATTCGAGGTCCTCGCGAAAGCCGAGGTCGAGCATCTCGTCGGCCTCGTCCAGCACCACGGCTTTCAGCGCCGACATGTCGAGGGAGTTGCGGGTGATGTGGTCGCGCAGGCGGCCGGGCGTGCCGACGACGATGTGGGCGCCGCGCTCCAGCACGCGCCGTTCGGAGCGCATGTCCATGCCGCCGACACAGGACGCGACGGTGGCGCCGGTCGGCGCGTAGAGCCATTGCAGTTCGCGCATCACCTGCAGAGCGAGCTCGCGTGTCGGCGCCACGGCCAGCGCCAGCGGTGCGCCAGCCTGGTCAAAACGTTCGGCGCTGCCCAGAAGGGTCGGCGCCAAAGCGAGGCCGAAGGCGACGGTCTTGCCGGAGCCGGTCTGCGCCGACACCAGAGCGTCGGACTCGCCGAGCTCCAGCACCGCCTTCTGCACCGGCGTCAGCTCGGTATAGCCGCGTTTTTCCAGCGCCTCTGCCAGCGCAGGAACAATAGCTTCGAAATTGGACATCTCACTCTTTCGGAATTCAGGGTCTGGGCTCATCATGGAGCACATGCCGGGGCTGACGCACGCCAGCCAAACACTATTTGGGCGTTCGTACTTCTTGCGGCCGCTATTGTACAGAGCAGGCGTGTGCCTCCCGCAATTGACTCCTGACGCAAACCGCGTAAAAGCCGGCATCGAACGGGATCATTTTCGATGCGCGGCCTTCTGATGGCTCTTCTTGCATTCGACTTCCCCGGCCACAATCATGGGGCCGGGCGCGTTGGCGCGTCTTACCGTTCCAGCAAAACTATGGCCAAAACCACCACCAAAACGGTGTGATTCCCTTGGCCTAACCACCCTCTCCCGGGTCCGGCCTGGGGGACGAAACCCGCATTGGCCGGCGGGTTTTCTCCAAAAACCAAGCGGAGAGGGACAGGAGATTTCTGATGAGTTTCAAGGTTGCGGTAGTCGGCGCCACGGGCAATGTGGGTCGCGAAATGCTCAACATACTGGAAGAGCGCGGCTTTCCGGTAAGCGAAGTCGTGGCGCTGGCCTCGCGGCGCAGCCAGGGCACCGAAGTGTCGTTCGGCGACCGTTCGCTGAAGGTCAAGACGCTCGACCAGTATGATTTTTCCGACACCGACATCTGCATCATGTCGGCCGGCGGCAACGTCTCGAAGGAGTGGTCGCCGAAGATCGGCAAGCAGGGCTGCGTCGTCATCGATAACTCGTCGGCCTTCCGCTACGACCAGGACGTGCCGCTGATCGTGCCGGAAGTGAACCCGGATGCGATCTCGCTGTTCACCCGCAAGAACATCATCGCCAATCCGAACTGCTCGACGGCGCAGCTGGTTGTGGCGCTGAAGCCGCTGCACGATGTCGCCACCATCAAGCGCGTCGTCGTCGCCACCTATCAATCGGTATCCGGCGCCGGCAAGGAAGGCATGGACGAACTCTTTACACAGACCCGCGCGGTGTTCGTCGCCGATGGCGTCGAGGTCAAGAAGTTCACCAAGCGCATCGCCTTCAACGTCATTCCGCATATCGACGTCTTCCTCGACGACGGCTCGACCAAGGAAGAGTGGAAGATGGTCGCCGAGACCAAGAAGATGCTCGACCCCAAGATCAAGCTGACGGCGACCTGTGTGCGCGTGCCGGTGTTCATCGGCCATTCCGAAGCCGTCAACATCGAGTTCGAAAAGCCGATCACCGCCGACGAGGCGCGCGATATCCTGCGCGAAGCGCCGGGCTGCCAGGTCTTGGACAAGCGCGAGGATGGCGGCTACATCACGCCGCTGGAATCGGCCGGCGAGGACGCCACCTTCATCTCGCGCATCCGCGAGGATTCGACCATCGACAACGGCCTGTCGATGTGGATCGTCTCCGACAATCTGCGCAAGGGCGCGGCGCTCAACGCGGTGCAGATCGCCGAGCTTCTGGTCGAGCGCGGCCTGATCCAGCCGAAGAAGAAGGCGGCATAGCTTATTCGCTCACGGGCCGTATCGCCGCTGCCGCGGCGGGCCCTCCGCGGGGGCGCCGGAAAGCCGGCGGCCCGTAGTCGCGGGCTCGGCCTTCGGCCGAAGCCTTCCTTCTCCCCGTTCACGGGGAGAAGGTCCCGGCAGGGGGATGAGGGCAGCGCTGACCTCTGTTGAGAAACGCCTTTGAACGATCCCACCAAAATCGTGCTGCGCCCCGCCACGGCTTTGGATGCCGCGACCATCGCCATTGTCATGCGGGCCGCACTTGGCTCGTTCTCCTGGATGCCGGTCATCCACACGCCGGATGAGGATCTTGCCTTCATCCGCGAGATCGTGCTGTCCCGGCAGCAGGTGACGGTCGCCGAGGCCGGCACCGGCATTGTCGGCTTCATTGCCCTGAGCGGCGATTGGGTGGAACAGCTCTATCTCGACCCCGCCTGGACGGGGCAAGGCATCGGCAGCCGGCTGCTGGTGCAAGCGACCGCCGCGCTACGGATCGTTAAACTGCATTGCTTCCAGGCCAACACCGGCGCGCGTCGCTTCTACGAGCGCCATGGCTTTCGCCCCGAGGCGTTCGGCGCGGGCACCACCAACGAAGAAGGCCTGCCGGATATTCTCTACGTGCGTCGAGCTTGATATTCAGCCGGCGTTATCCTTGGCCAGTTGGCGCAATAACTCCATCGCTTCCTCGGCCCGCTCAGCGGGCACGAACAGATGGTCATGATAGAAAGCAGAGACCGGATTGACGCCCATGCCGGCGGCGGCCAGCCGGGCGGTGATGGCGGCGAGGAAGCCGACGGCTTCCAGCGAGGAGTGGACGTTCAGGGTGATCATGCGGCAGCGGAACGAAGCGGTCAGCCCGGCCGCCCGTGCCGCGTCCTCGGTCACGATCAGTGTCACACCCTCGCGCTCGCGAAAGACCATCACGGGATCGAGGCCTGCCTGCCGGCTGATTCCAGGTGTGAGCGTAGCGAACACGTAGACGTCCGGCAGCAGTTCCGGCGTCATCGCCGCCAGCAGCTTTTTCAGATCAGTCTCGCCGGCCATTCGCTCGTCTCTCGCCCAGCCCTATCAATAGCCGTGACTGGTGGATGTCGATAGTCCGTCAAGGTGGAGGGACAGCACCCCCCTCTGCCCTGCCGGGCATCTCCCCCGCAAGGAGGGAGATCGGCGGTTTCGATGCTCCGCTCATTCATGGAACATTGCCGAAGCGGTCGAGCGTGTAATCTCCCCCCTTGCGGGGGAGATGGCCGGCGGGCCAGAGGGGGGTGTGAAGGATCGCCACGCAGCGGCTTTTGCTTGCTGCTACCCAAAAAGAATCCGCACCCTGTAGGATCGCCGCCCCATCGCTCGTCCTTGGTCCGAAGCCAGCAAACGGCTCGAACCGCTTAGGAGGGAACACCGTGAGTATTTCTCAAACCATGCCCGTCTCGTCGGGCGCCCTGTGGACCGGCCGCGTGCTCAGCGGCCTCATCATCCTGTTCATGATCTTCGACGGCGTCATCAAGCTGCCGCCGCTCGATGTCGTCACCCAGACCATGGTGCCGCTCGGCTGGCCGGCCGATGTCAATGTCGCGCGCACGCTCGGCATTATCGGGCTGATCTCGACCGCGCTCTATGCGCTGCCCCGCACCTCGGTGCTCGGCGCCATCCTGCTCACCGGCTATCTCGGCGGCGCCATCGCCACAAACATGCGCGTCGGCAGCCCGTTGTTTTCGCACACGCTGTTTAGCGTCTATCTCGGCATCATCCTGTGGGGCGGTCTCTATCTGCGCGACCCAAGCGTGCGCGCCCTGATCCCGTTCAGCCGTTAAGCGAGGAGAAAAACATGCTCAGCACCATTCTCATCATCCTGGTCGTCATCATCGTCGCCGTGCTCATCTATGCGGCGACGAGGTCGAATGATTTCGTCACCGCCCGCACCGCCAGCATCAAGGCCGCGCCGGAAGCGATCTTTCCGCTGATCAACAATTTCAAGCACTGGCCGGAGTGGTCACCCTACGAAAAGCTCGACCCCGAGATGAAGCGCACGCTGTCGGGCGCTGATGCCGGCAAGGGCGCCGCCTACGCCTGGGAAGGCAATGCCAAGGCCGGCAAGGGACGCATGGAGATCGTCAATTCCGTGCCATCCTCGCTGGTGTCGCTGAAGCTCGACTTCGAGAAGCCGTTCCGGGCCAACAACAGCGTCGACTTCACCCTGAAGCCCTCGGGCGACACCACCGCAGTCACCTGGGCAATGCGCGGCAGCCGGCCCTTCATTGCCAAGCTTTTGGGCCTCTTCATGAATTTCGATACGCTGATCGGCAAGGATTTCGAGGCTGGCCTCGCCAATCTGAAGAAGGCCACTGAAAGGTAAAACGTCCTGCATTTCAACAAGCTCGGCGGCGGTCGTTACGAATGTGACAGGCACGCGCACCGGGATCTCTCACGTCTTCGGGATCAAATCAGCTGTCTGGGAGTTAGAGCCGTGGCGGCGAGGACGGCGATCCGCGTGAGAGAGGAACGACAATGAAAAAAGCGATGATCATTCTGGTACTGGCGACCGCACTGGGTGCGTGCTCGCAAACCGAAAAGGGTGCCGCGGTCGGCGGCCTCGGCGGCGCGGCGGTTGGCGCAGCTGTGGCAAATGATCCGGTTCAGGGCGCCGTCGTCGGCGGCGCCGTCGGCGCCGTGGCCGGCGCGCTGATCGGCCGTGCCAGCGAAAGCGGTCAATGTCGCTACCGCGGCCGCAACGGGCGCACCTACATCGCCAGCTGCCCCGACGGTTATTGAACACAGCCAGGTCCAACATCGGAAACCGGCGGCTATAGATCGCCGGTTTCGCTGTTGCCCAAGGCAGCTGGACCATGGCTGCCTGCGCTACAGCAATCCCCGGATATGCTCCCAAGCCAGGCGGCCCAGGCGCGTGTCGGCGTCGTCATTGCCGCCATGGGCATGCAGCCTCGAGCGCGGCGTGATTTCGCCCGGCAGCAGAATGCGGTGGCCGGCGTCGGGCACTGAGACGAGGCAGGTGGTCATTGCGGTGTCCTGGCGACGCCGAACGATCGACTGGGCAAAATCCAGCGATGGCCATAGCGCGTCGTCGCCGCCCCCAACCAGAACAATGTCCGCTGAAATAGCTTCGGCGGGAATGGCAGCCTTGGCCGCTGCGTCCTCGAAGGTTTGCAAGGCACGTAGGAAGAGCCGCCGGTAGGACACCAGACCATCGACATACTCGGCGTTCCAAGCGGGATTGCTTGGGACAAACGGCAAAGGAATCCCCTCGATCGTCCACGACGATCGTTCCGGCCAGCTGACGCCGTCGCGGCCCGGCCCGATATTGCCCCAGACCACCGATGTCGGGCTGATCGCAACCACGAGGCCGATGCGTGGATCGTGAGCCGCCGCAAGCAGGGAGGCCTCGGCGCCTTTCGAGGTCCCGACATAGACGATGCGCCGGCATCCCATCTGGACAAGATAGTCGGTCGCCGCGAAAAACGTTTCGAGCGGGATCTCGCAAATGCCGGGCACCTGACCTTCGCCGCCAAACCATTGCAGCGCGAGAGCGGATGCTCCTTCCTTGGCAAAGAGCCGGGCGCGGGTGACGTCGATGCGGCCGCTCGATCCGCTGAGCACGACGACGCCTGTCGTGGCGCCGGCGCATCGCAACAGCGTTCCGGCTACGCCGCCGAAAAGGGTCTCTTCCGTGACGGTCCGCTCAGTCATCTTTCGTTCGAACGCATATGACATCGCCGCACATTAGCAAAACGGCGGGCACAGGCCCGCCGTTTTGTCGATGCGATGACGCGATGCTTATTCGGCGGTGGCGGCTTCCGCTTCGGCCGGGGCTGCAGCAGCGGCGGCAACGGCGGCGGCAGCGTCTTCCTGGGCCTTCTTCAGCAGAGAGGCGCGTTCCTGCGCCTTCTTGCCGGGCTCGGCCTTCTTCGGGTTGGAGCGGGCTTCGCGCTTGAGGAGGCCGGCCTCATCGAGGAAGCGCAGCACGCGGTCGGTCGGCTGAGCGCCGTGCGACAGCCAATGCTTGACGCGGTCGGCGTCGACCTTGACGCGCTCGCCGTCCTTGGGCAGCAGCGGGTTCCACGAGCCGATCGACTCGATGAACCGGCCGTCGCGCGGCGAACGGGCGTCGGCAATGACGACGTGGTAGTAAGGGCGCTTCTTCGAGCCCGCACGGGCCAGTCTGATCTTCAAGGGCATTTCATTTCTCCTAAATTTCTGATTTCAGTGTTGGGTTAATGGCTTTGTCTGGTGCAGGTCGTTGTCCCAAAACCGCTGCGCACTTTTGGGCGACATGCACTTTGTTAGCCGGTTTTGCTTGCGCCGTTGGACGCGGCGATCTGCTCGTGATGGCGGATCACTTCGCGGACGACGAAGTTGAGGAATTTTTCCGCGAAATCGGGGTCGAGATGAGCGTCCTTCGCCAGCTGGCGAAGGCGGGTGATCTGCTCCTGCTCGCGCGCCGGGTCGGCGGGCGGCAGGCCATGCTCGGCCTTGAGCACGCCGACCGCCTTGGTGCAGCGGAAGCGCTCGGCCAGCATATGAATGAGGGCGGCGTCGATGTTGTCGATCGAGGCGCGATAGCCGGCCAGGATGGTGCGTGCGTCGGCCATGTCTTTTTCTTCGTTCATAGCGTCCTCACTTCTTCTTTCCGAGGCCGGGCAGACCACCGCCGCCAAGGCCGGGAAGCTTCATGCCGCCGGGCAGACCGGGCAGGCCACCGCCGCTCGGGGTGGGCGGGCCCTTCATGCCGCCAAGGCCGGGCATCTGCTTCTGCAAGGCTTCGAGCTGCTTGGGATCCATCTTGGAGAGGTCGGGCATGCCGCCACCCATCATGCCGCCGAGGCCCATCTTGGAGGCAAGGCCGCCCATCATGCCGCGCATCAGGCCGCCGCCTTTGCCCTTGCCGCCCATCGCCTTCATCATGTCGGCCATGCCGCGATGCATTTTCAAGAGCTTGTTGATCTCGGCCGCATCCGTGCCTGAGCCGGCGGCGATGCGCTTCTTGCGCGAATGTTTCAGCATGTCCGGATTGGCGCGCTCGGCCTTGGTCATCGACGAGATTATGGCGAGTTGGCGGCCGAACATCTTGTCGTCGAGGCCGGCGGCCGCCATCTGGTCCTTCATTTTGCCCATGCCGGGCATCATGCCCATGATGCCGCCCATGCCGCCCATTTTCGACATCTGCTGAAGCTGGCCGGCAAGGTCGTTCAGGTCGAACTTGCCCGACTGCATCTTTTTGGCCATCGCCGCCGCCTGCTCGGCGTCGATGTTTTCGGCGGCCTTTTCGACCAGCGAGACGATGTCGCCCATGCCGAGGATGCGGTCTGCAATACGCTTGGGGTGGAATTCCTCCAGCCCGTCCATCTTTTCGCCGGTGCCGATCAGCTTGATCGGCTTGCCGGTGACGGCGCGCATCGAAAGCGCGGCACCGCCACGGCCATCGCCGTCCATGCGGGTCAGCACCAGGCCGGTGATGCCGACGCGCTCGTCGAAGCTTTTGGCAAGGTTGACGGCGTCCTGGCCGGTCAGCGAATCCGCGACCAGCAGGATTTCGTGCGGGCTCGACATCTTCTTGATGTCGGCCATCTCCACCATCAGCGGCTCATCGATATGGGTGCGGCCGGCGGTGTCGAGGATGACGACGTCATGACCGCCGAGCTTGGCTGCCTGGACGGCGCGCCTGGCGATGTCGACCGGGTTCTGGCCCGCAATGACAGGCAGGGTCGCGACTTTGACCTGCTCGCCGAGCTGGCGCAGCTGCTCTTGCGCCGCGGGCCGCCGCGTGTCGAGCGAGGCCATCAGAACCTTCTTGTTCTGGCGCTCGGTCAGGCGCTTGGCGATCTTGGCCGAGGTCGTCGTCTTGCCGGAGCCCTGCAGGCCGACCATCATGATGACGACCGGCGCCGGCGCATTGAGGTCGATGGCGACGCCCTCGGCGCCGAGCATGTCGACCAACTCGTCATGGACGATCTTGACGACCATCTGTCCGGGCTTGATCGACTTGACGACGGCGGCGCCGACGGCCTTCTCGCGCACCTTGTCGGTGAAGGAACGCACCACTTCCAGCGCAACGTCGGCTTCGAGCAGCGCACGGCGCACCTCGCGCAACGCCGCCGAGACATCAGCCTCCGACAGCGCGCCGCGGCCTGTCAGGCCGTTCAGGATGGAGCCAAGGCGCTCCTGAAGTGATTCAAACATTGGTCAACCCGCCGCGCGAGAGCGCCTTGGATTCATGGTGATCCCTGTCGGGCCGATGGCCCTCCACGCCTCTTGTGCGCTCCTGCAGCGATTCAAACATTCCGTTTCCTTTTTCTCAGGCACCCCGATGGTGCCCGAGAGGTAGTGCGTTCGCGCCGCTCATCCAAGCAAAGCTCAAAACCAAAAAGCACCCGGGGGCGCTCAGCGCTGCCGGGTGTTGGCCTCCAGGATCTGTTTACAGCACCCACCTCAAAAGGTTTTGGCGTCCTGGTCGGCTTGCTCGGAGGGATACTCGTCGCGGATTTCGGGGCTGTAGACAGGAAATCGGCCGAAGAGTCAAGACAAGGGCGGCTTCCCGGTCTCTGGATCGGTCCCTGTTTAGTTCACCCTGCATCCCGAGGGTCGGCCGTAACCTTCAGCGGCGAGCGCGGGTGCAGAAGCAGCAGGATCGTCAGCAAGGTGCAGACGATACCGATGGCGGCGATGATGACGGCATCCGCCGTCGTCCAGCCCGGACCTTCCAGCGGCTTGGCGTTGAACAGGGCGAAGGAATTGTAGTTCTCCTGATGCGAGATCAGCAGGAAGCCGGTGAGATTGTTGCCGAGATGGGCGCCGAAGGCGGCGCCGAGATTGCCGGTGACATAAACCACCAGCGTCAACAGCAAGGCGAAGGCGGCGATCGAGGCCAGCACGCAGGCGTTGATGGCGGGGGTCGAGCCCGGGCTCCAATGCAAGGAGGTGAACAGCAAAGCGGGCAATAGCGCCCACACGTAAGGGCTCTCGAAGCGCCTGGCCAGGCCGCGCAGCAGATAGCCGCGAAACAGCATCTCCTCGGACGAGGTCTGCAGCAGGGTCAGCGCCACGATCGGGAGCAGGAACAGCAGCCAGGTCGACAGGTTGATCGTGCCGCGGGCGATTTCGGGCTGTAGCCAGTAGAGCAGGATTTCGGAAAGCGCCGATGTGATCAGCACCGCGACCAGGCCCTTGAGGAAGCCCGACAAGGACACGCGGCGACTGGCGCCGAAAAGCGCCGAGAGCGGCTCGCCATGGACGAAACGCATGGCAAGCCAGAGGCCGAGCCAGATGCCGGTAAACGAGGTGAGTGCGGCGAGTATGCCGATGGGCGAGGCCAGAAAGCCCTGAAGCGGCCCGCGCGGATCGTCCGGCAATACATGCCAGACGATCGCGACATAGGTGCCGCCAAGCACCACAACCAGGGTGATCGCCACCCAGAACAGGACGACGACCGCCGTTCCGATTATCAGCCGCGGCAGGTTCGTCTTTTCGGTGGCCGTGTTGCTATAGCGCTCGAAGGCGGCTGGATCTGATATCACGCGAGTTCCTCTGCCGAACGCATCGGGTCGCATGATCTAGGGGATCGTGGGCTCTCGCGCAATTGCTGCTGTTCAGCGACCCTTTTGCCGCCCTCAGCCTCGGCAGGAGGGCGGCACGAGTTCACTTGTCATTCTTTCCAGGCAAAATCAGCGCACGACGTACATGATGCGCCGTGTCTGCGGGTCGACCAGCGCCTGCTGGCCATTCACATAGACGTAGCGGTAGCGGTAGTCGGGGATTTCGCGCAGTTCGACCGTGTCGGGCAAGGTGGCACCGGTCACCACCTCGCCCTCGAGATAGACAGGATCGAGCCGGTGCGTGCTGACATAGGTGCCGACTTCCGCCGGTGGCCTGTCGATGGCGTCGACGGGGCCGTCGTCGGACAGAATCGCACCGGTATAGGTATCGGGATAATCATCCTGCGGCGGTGTAACCACGGTGATGGCGGCGTCGGCGGGGCGGCGTGTCAGAACGACCCGGTTGCCGCCGAAATCGGCCGTGACATAGTCGGAATAGACCCAGCCCTGGCCTCCGGCTTCGGCAATGGTGCACCATTTGCTGTTTTCGATGCAGCCATTGAGCGTCGCCGACTGGCCGGCGGCGAGCACGCCGATCACAGGATATTGCGGGCCGGGGCCGGCGCGCACATTAAGATCGGTGACGGCCGAGACGGCGGTATCGGCGAGTGCCGCACCCGACATCGCGACAAGCGCCCCGGCGACGGCCGGAAACAATATGCGTCTCATGGTTTCTCTCCCTTTCATGGTCCCTCGCGACACCAAACGAAACCAGAACGCATGCGTTCCGGCTAAAATACCGACGCCAGCTCACGATTTGTTCCGGTTTCTTTCGGC
The DNA here is from genome assembly GCF_057786095.1 of Mesorhizobium sp. P160219. Lineage (NCBI taxonomy): Bacteria > Pseudomonadati > Pseudomonadota > Alphaproteobacteria > Hyphomicrobiales > Phyllobacteriaceae > Mesorhizobium > Mesorhizobium sp. P160219. Next base: position 673,786 of record NZ_JBYNWG010000001.1, on the reverse strand, counting down.
AAACCGGTCAAAAGCTCATGCACGAAGCTGAGTTTCTGCGCCGTCACGTCCGAAATGACGAAGGGATAAAGGTCGGGCAGGCCCATGCAGCGGTTGATCGAGTTGGAGGCTTCCGAGAGTACCAGCCAGCGGGCGAGAATCTTTTCGAAGGGCTCGGGCACGGCGTCAGGTTCCGCGGGCGCCGCCTGCAACCGGCCGCCGGTGTCGCCTTGCGGCAGCACATTGGTCTCCATCGTCTCAAGCTGGCCGAGTGGAAAATTCAGCGCGTGCACCATCTCCAGCGTGTCGGTGATGTGGAGATGGTGCGCCCAGGTCTCGGCCCAGTCTTCCCATGGATGCGACGTCGCATAGGCGGAGATGTGGTTCTGCTGCCAGTCGGGCGCAGCGCCATTGGCGTAATAGGCCTTCAGCGCCTGCTCGTAGTCGGGGCGTTCGTCGCCGAACAGCGCCCGGAAGGCATCGAGCCGTTGCGGCTCGTCGCGGATCAGCCGGTCCCAGTAGTAATGGCCAAGCTCATGACGGAAATGACCGAGCAGCGTGCGGTAATTTTCGCCCATCTCGACGCGACGCCGCTCGCGCTCGGCCGAGTCCGCCTCGGCGACGTTGAGCGTGATCAGGCCGTTGTCGTGGCCGGTAAGGATGCGTTCGCCGCCGGGACCGCCGCCGATCGGATCGGCAATGAAGTCGAAGGCGAGGCCGATTTCGTCGCCGTGCTTGTGCTTGGGCGCGACCGGAAGGCCGAAGGCGAGCAGCGAATAGACGGCGCGCTTCTTGGCCGCCTCGACGCGAATCCAGCGGCGGCGGTTGCCGTCGACGGAGAGGTCGGGGATCAGCTGGTTCAGCACGCAGGCGCGGCAGTAGGTATGACCCGGTTCGGCCATCCAGTTGCAGGCGCATTCATCCGCATTGGTGCAGTGGAAGATGCCGTCGACGTCAGACAAGGCAAAGCGCGCATGCTCAGGATCGTAAAGCACGAGACTCCCGCAATTCAGGCACTGCGCATTCTCGAAGTAGAGGCGGTGGCCGCAATGCGGGCAGTCGAACAGTTTCATGTCGATCTCGATGCGTCAGGCGTTGGCGTATGGCGTCAGAGGAGGAATATGGTGCGGAGCGGCGCCTCGCCCAAACGCCCGCCACGGGCCGCCGTTCCATGCCCCCGTCACCTCTTTTTACCCGAGCAGCGAATTCGCCTGCCCGGCGCCGGGCGTTTCGGCCACAATAAGCACTTGATCGTAAGCAAATTCCGCTGCATTGGCCAGGGTAGCGCCGGGGGTACGGTGACAATGGCGCGTTTCGCTGGCAAGTTCGCAACCGGGACGTGATTCAGGCAATCAGGAGAGAAAGCATGGCATTGCTTGCCAAGGGAAAGATTATTGCTGCCGCGGTGGTCGCGGTACTCGCGCTGGCGACGGGCGCGCAGGCGGCGGCCAGCTGCGGCAAGACCGGCGCGGGCTTCGAAGCGTGGAAGCAGGACTTTGCCGCGCAGGCCAGGTCCGAAGGTGTTGGTGGGAAGGGTCTCGCTGCTCTGGCCGGTGCCAGCTACGCGACAAAGACAATCTCCGTCGACCGCGCCATCCACAAGGCGTTCAGCGGTTCGGTGGACGCCTTCATGAAGCGCCGTGGCGGAGCTGCGATCATTTCCAGGGGCCGTGCGCTGAAGAAGTCGAATGCGGCGATGTTCGACAGGATCGAGAGCAATTACGGCGTGTCGCCGGGCGTGTTGCTGGCCATCTGGGGCATGGAAACCGGCTTCGGAGCCTCCCTTGGCAACCAGAACACGGTCTCCGCCATTCTGACGCTTGCCTATGATTGCCGTCGCCCGGGGTTCTTTTACCCGCATGCCATTGCGGCGCTGAAGCTGGTCGATCGCGGCGCGCTCAGCGCCTCGTCGGTTGGGGCTGCGCATGGCGAGATCGGCCATACGCAGTTCCTGCCCGGCAATGTCCTGAAGTATGGCGTCGGCAACGGAAATCTGCGCGACAAGGCAACGGCCTTGGCTTCGACGGCCAACTTCCTCAAGGCTCATGGCTGGCGGGCGGGTGCGAGCGCGAGTGCGAATATGGGCGCCATCGCCGGCTGGAATTCCGCCAGCGTCTACCAGCAGGCCATCGCCCAGATCGCCGACGCGATCGACGGCAGCTGATAGAAATATCCAGATCGAAGAACGGAAAGCCCGGCCATGCGCCGGGCTTTTCTGCAAGGACTGGAGCTTTTGGCGTTCAAACCGTTCAGCAGCCGAGCGGCTACCCGCCTTTTATGACCTTCCAGATGTCCGTGGACTGGTCGAACTGGAGGCGGTTTATGTCGGAGAAGGTCAGCCGGCCGGTCTTCATGGCATCGACAAGGCGGCGGCACAGCAGTGGCGGCATGCGCTCCAGGGAAACGCCCATAAAAGCGGCGATCTCGTGTTTGGCCGATATATTCGATATGGCCACCTTGCTGACGCAGCGATCGAATGCCGCCTCGGGATCCTGTCTCACTTGCTCCTGCCCAGTCTGGCAACCGGCCAGCATGACGACCATTGCAGGCAGGGCCACAAACCACGGCTTCATTGTCAGCTGCCCCCATCGATTGTGAGGAGGCTAGATAAGGGCCCGAAAAGATCAAGCAGGAAAAGCACTGAGTTCTTTGCCGCCGCTCTATTTCTTTGTTTTTACGCAGTTACGGACGAAGTCGGGCATGCTCTTTCTCGAATTGCTCGATCGTTGGCGCAAATGCCGGCTGAGCGACTGGGCTCTCAATAATGTGCGTAGCCGCTCAACGGGCACTTCTGGGAAATAGGAACCTCGAAGGCGCCTTCAGTACCTTTGCAGCTCCGGAATTTGGAGTTGCGCAGCACCGGCGCGGCCCTGGCAGCCGCCTTTGACTTGCCCTTGATGACCAGCCATATCTCGGTCGGCAGGTCTAGCTGCACTCTGTTCAAATCGGAGTAGCTGATCCGCCCGCTGCGTACACCTTCGGTGATGCGCTGGCAGAACAGGGCCGGCATGCGCTCCTGCGAGACGCCCATGAAAGAGGCGATTTCGTGCTTGAACGTGATGCTCCATAGATGGACGGCGGAGATGCACCCGTCCTGCTCGCGTTTTGCGGCCGCCTGCGAGGACTGGCACCCGGTAAAGACGATGGCCGCCGCAAGCAGGAGAAAAATGGCGTTTTTCACGATCAGAATCCCTCCGTCCCGCGAAGGAATTTAGATTAGGCTTTTAAAAGGTCAAACGGAAACCATGTCAGCCAGCTTGGCCTCTTATATTAGAGGTACCAAATAAAAACCCTGCGTGACCGCCGGGTTTTCCTGGAATAGTATTTGGGCTCAACCCTTGCGGTTGCGCGCGGCCAGCGTCCTCAGCCGCAGCGCGTTGAGGCGGATGAAGCCGGCAGCGTCCTTCTGGTCGTAGGCGCCGCGGTCATCCTCGAAGGTGACCAGCGCGTCGGAATAGAGCGTCTTCTTGGATTTGCGGCCGGTGACCATGACATTGCCCTTGTAGAGTTTCAGGCGCACCGTGCCTTCGACGTCTTCCTGGCTCTTGTCGATCATCGCCTGCAGCATCAGCCGCTCGGGCGAGAACCAGAAGCCGTTGTAGATCAGCTCGGCGTAGCGCGGCATGAACTCGTCCTTGAGGTGGCCGGCGCCGCGGTCGAGCGTGATCGATTCGATGGCGCGGTGGGCGACGATCAGGATGGTGCCGCCGGGGGTCTCGTAGACGCCGCGCGATTTCATGCCGACGAAGCGGTTCTCGACTAGGTCGAGCCGGCCGATGCCGTTGTCGCGGCCAAGATCGTTAAGCGCCGTCAGCATCTCGGCCGGCGACAGTTTCTTGCCGTTCAGCGCGATCGGGTCGCCCTTCAAGAATTCGATTTCGATCTCGGTGACCGCGTCCGGCGCGTCCATCGGCGAGACGGTGCGCTGATGGACGAATTCCGGCGGCTCGCTCCACGGGTCTTCCAGCACCTTGCCCTCGGAGGACGAGTGCAGGAGGTTGGCGTCGACCGAGAAGGGTGCTTCGCCGCGCTTGTCCTTCGCCACCGGGATCTGGTGCTGCTCGGCGAAGTTGATCAGGTCGGTGCGCGACTTGAACGACCAGTCGCGCCACGGCGCGATGACCTTGATGTCGGGATTCAGCGCATAGGCCGACAGCTCGAAACGGACCTGGTCGTTGCCCTTGCCGGTGGCGCCATGCGCAATCGCATCGGCCCCGGTCTCCCTGGCGATCTCGACCAGGTGTTTGGAAATCAACGGGCGGGCGATCGAGGTGCCGAGCAGATAGGTGCCTTCATAGACGGCGTTGGCGCGGAACATGGGGAAGACGAAGTCGGAGACGAATTCCTCGCGAACATCGACGACGCGGATATCCTTGATGCCCATCATCTCGGCCTTCTTGCGCGCCGGCTCCAGCTCGCCGCCCTGGCCGAGATCGGCGGTGAAGGTGATGACTTCGGCGCCGAGTTCGGTTTGCAGCCATTTCAGGATGATGGAGGTGTCGAGACCGCCGGAATAGGCGAGCACGACCTTCTTGACGTCTTTTGTCTTCGACATTGTTGGCGGTTCCGCGACAAGGGTTCTTCGCGGGCGAGGTATCACGGGCTTTCCAGCCAGCGCAAGGGACGAACGCCGATCAAGGCTGGACCAGATGCTGCGGCCGTCAGCGACTGGAAGGGACCCGGCGCCTGAGATATAGGACTGCGCATTCTTTTTGTTTAAGCATCGGATTCTCCCAAAACCGGCTTCCACTTTTGGGTCCGATGCTCTGCCAGGGGCCGCCAATGTCCTTCATTCCCGACACCACAACGCTGATCCAGTTCGCCGTCGCCACCATGATCCTGGCGATCACGCCGGGGCCGGACATGACGCTTTTCGTCTCGCGTACGCTGAGCCAGGGCCGCGCCGCCGGCTTTGCCTCGCTGGTCGGGGCGCTGTGCGGCACATTGATCCACACCACTTTGGTGGCGGTCGGCATCTCGGCGCTGATCGTCGCCTCGCCAATGGCCTTCCTCTTGCTGAAAATCTTCGGCGCCGCCTATCTCGTCTTCCTGGCCTGGCAGGCGCTCACCAAAGGCTCGGCGTTTTCGCCGCAGAAGAAGAGCGAACCGCAGATTTCGCTGTTCCGCAGCTGGGCCGCCGGGCTCGGCGTCAACCTGCTCAACCCGAAGATCATCCTGTTTTTCATGACCTTCCTGCCGCAGTTCGTCTCCGCCCACGATCCGAACGCGCCGGGAAAACTGTTTTTCCTCGGCCTCATGTTCATCGTGCTGTCGATCCCGGTGACGGCGCCGATGGTGTTTGCCGCGGAAAGGTTCTCGGCGGCGATGAAGGCCAGCCCGCGGGTGACGCGGGTGGTCGACTACCTCTTTGCCGGGGTGTTTTCGGCCTTCGCGCTCAAGATCCTGACCGCTCAGGCGAAGTAGCAGCCTGCCACCAGCTTCCGGCCCACCGGCCGGCGGCGAGCCAGTAGAAGATCCCACCGACCATGCCGCAGCCGATCACGGCGGCGATGGCGCGGGGCTCAGTGACGTCGAAATTGATGTCGGCACTCTGGTGGACGAAGCCGAGGAACACCGCGGCCACGATGCCGCCCGCAAGCGCATAGAACAGCCAGTCGCGCCGCCTGAGGATTTCGGAGATCAGGATGACGATCGCCGCCGGCATGAAGGCGAAATAGGCGACGAACAGGGCCACGAAGGGGATCGAAAAATACAGCGACGCGGTTGCCGTCGGGTGGGCGTGCTCCGGCGCGTAACCGAGCGAGGCCAGGAACAGCACGTTGAGAAAGGCGCTCGCCGCCAATGAGGCGACGACATAGCCGAACAGGATGACAGCGAAACGGAGGATATAGGCGAAGAGGCGGCTCACGCCTCGCCATGCCCCGCAATCATCATGGCTTCCAGCGCCAGGCGGTCGACCTTGCGCATGCGTTCGGATTCGGATTTGAGCTGCCCGCAGGCGGCCAGGATGTCGCGGCCGCGCGGCGTGCGGATCGGCGAGGCATAGCCGGCATTGTTGATGTAGTCGGCAAATTTCTCGATCGTCTCCCAGTCCGAGCACTGGTAGTTGGTGCCCGGCCACGGGTTGAACGGGATCAGATTGATCTTGGCTGGAATGCCTTTGAGCAGCTTGATCAGCCCCTTGGCGTCCTCGATGGAATCGTTGACGTCCTTCAGCATCACATATTCGAAGGTGATGCGCTTGGCGTTGGACAGGCCGGGATAGGCGCGGCAGGCCTCGATCAGTTCCTTCAGCGGATACTTCTTGTTGATCGGCACAAGCAGGTCGCGCAGATCGTCATTGGTGGCGTGCAGCGAGATCGCCAGCATGACCCCTATCTCCTCGCCGGTGCGGAAGATCTCGGGCACCACGCCGGAGGTCGAGAGCGTAATGCGGCGCTTCGACAGCGACAGTCCGTCGCCGTCGGAGGCAATCAGCAGCGCCTTCTTCACCGCCTCGAAATTGTAGAGCGGCTCGCCCATGCCCATCATGACGACGTTGGAGACTTTTCTGCCCTCGGCAGGGACGATGGCGCCGTCGGGTGTGTCGCGGTCGGGGAAATCGCCGAGCCGGTCGCGGGCGGTGAGCAATTGCGCCAGGATCTCTTCCGCCGTCAAATTGCGCACCAGCTTCTGCGTGCCGGTGTGGCAGAACGAACAGGTCAGCGTGCAGCCGACCTGCGAGGAGATGCAGAGCGTGCCGCGGCCTTCTTCGGGGATGTAGACGGTCTCGATCTCGACGGGACGGCCGGCACCGCGCGGCGGAAAGCGGAACAGCCACTTGCGCGTGCCGTCGGAGGAAATCTGCTCCTCGACGATTTCGGGCCGGGCGACGGTAAAATGCTTGTCGAGTTCGGCGCGCAGATCCTTGGAGATGTTGAACATGCCGGCAAAATCGGAGACGCCGCGCACATACATCCAGTGCCAGAGCTGTTGGGCGCGCATTTTCGCCTGGCGCTCGGGCACGATGCCGGCACTGATGAGGGCCTCGCCGAGCTCGGTCCGGGTCAGGCCGATCAGCGACGGCTTCTCGGGCGTGGCGCGAGTGCGCAACGCGTCGCGTGCGCCCTCATTGGTGAGATCGAAGGAAAGGGTCATATCAGCGCCAATATAAGCGAATTGCGGCCGATTTCATCCATCGTGCCGAAAAGAAGCGCGGCGCATAGCACAGGTTGCGGCGAGAGTCATGCGGCGGGAACCGCGCCAGCCTACTTGCACTTGGCGATCGACGTCAGCGCGGCCGAGATGCCTTTCAGCGAAAACACATAGGTCGTCGGATTGCCGCGGCCAGACTTCGCCGAGACCTTCATGTCGGTGCCGGTCTTCATGGCGGCGATCAGCACCGGCTCTTCGGCGGCGTTCTCGACCCAGGCCGACTTGCCGCGGGTGAACATCGAGAACGTCTTCTTGTCGATGGTGACGGTGGCCTTGGAGCCTTCCTGGAATGTGTAGCCGGCGATGAATTGCGGCTCGTAGGACACTTGCTGGCCCGGCCGCTGGCTGACGAAGAAGAACATGTCGCCGTGATCGAGCGTCGGCGGCTGCTTGTCGGTCGGCACGGTGAGCACATAGCAGACCTTGCCGCCCTGCGCCTGGTAGCTGTAGGTGCCCCAGGCATTGTGCTGGCCGATCTTGGTCGCCTGCTGCGCCAGCGCCGGCGCGGCAAAAGCCACCAGGACCAGGCTCGAGACTAGTGCAATCAATCCGCGCATCGCTTTTCCCGTATTCCGAATGGTGCGGGGCAGGCCGGCTTGGCGTCCTGCCCGTCGCTTCATTTTGATTTAATCTGGGTTACCAAACGGTGAATTTCCCTCGGAAAAGGACATTCACCCATGGAAACCACCGCCATTTCCGCGCCGCTTCTTGAAAAAACGGCTTTCGCAATGTCCCTGCGGCGACTTGGAGGCCACGAAAGCGGCAAGAGTTTGACTTTTCGAACGGCCGCAGCGGAACCCGAAGCCAAGCCGCTATCGTCCTGTTTGAGCGGAGGATTTCTTCTGAACCCAGTTGCCAACGCGACGCCGATTCAGCTCTTGTCGGCGATCGCCTCCTTGGCGGCCTTGCGGTGCGCAGGGGTGATATGGGCGCTTACCGCGGAGATCGCGGCGGTCAGCACGGCGATGTCGTCGGTGAAGCCGAGGCCGAAGACGAAATCGGGTATGACATCGACCGGCAGCACGAAATAGCCAAGCGCTGCCAGCAATATGCCCTTGGCACGCAAAGGCGTCTTCCTGTCGAGCGCGCAATAATAGCCGGCGACGACCTCTTCCATGAACGGAATCTGCCGGGCGGCCTTCTTGGCCGTGCGCCAGAATTTGGCGCGCACTTCACTCTCGTCGCCGAGCTCGCTGCCGAAGCCGAAGAAATCAAAACCGGGCTGCTGCGCCATCAATCCTCTCCTTGCCGGCCGTCGCGCTACGCGTTGCGCGCGGCCGCCACGGAAAATGTGGTGAAAGTCCCGGTCCACTGCAAGAGGATGGCGCCGATTTGGCGTTGCCGCCCCAGCGTTCAGCGGCCTGCATACCCATTCATCTTCTTGGCCAGCGCGATGTCGAGCGCGGTGACACCGCCGGCATCATGGGTGTTGAGCGTCACGTCGACAGTCTTGTAGACGTTCGACCAGTCGGGATGATGGTCCATCTTCTCGGCGGCCAGCGCGACGCGGGTCATGAAGGCGAAGGCTTCGGAAAAATTCTTGAAGACAAAGCTGCGCTTGATGGAGGCGCCATCGGCTGCCTGCGACCAGCCAGGCAGTTCGGCCAGTGCGGCGGCGATGGCGTCCTTGCTGAGTTTCTCTCTCGTCATGATGATTTCCCGTGCTATCCCAGTTATCGACCCTCACCATAATGCAAGTCGCCCAAAAGTCCTTTGCGTTTTGGGCTTCCAAATGCACGAACGGCGCATATCGAATGAGCGTAAAGCCGATAAATTCCATACTCTTCGTCTGCCTCGGCAACATCTGCCGCTCACCCCTGGCCGAAGGCGTGTTTCGCGCCCCGGAACGCGGCCGCGACATGGTGCTGGACGATATTGTGCTGGACTCTGCGGCGACCGGCGGCTGGAACCTCGGCGAAGCGCCCGACCCGCGCTCGATCGCGATTGCGGCCCGCCACGGCCTCGACATATCAGGGCAGCGGGCACGCAAGGTCAGGCCGGAGGATTTTTCGCGCTTCGACCTGATCCTCGGCATGGATCGGCAAAATGTCCGCGACCTCAAGGCGTTGGCGCCGGCCGGTGCGCGCGAACGTATTCATCTCTTGGCAGAGTTTGCGCAGGGCAAAACCCGCGACGTGCCGGATCCCTATTATGGCGGGGCCGAAGCGTTCGCTTCGGTCTACCGCATGATCCGCGAAGCGTCCGAGGCGCTGGCGACGAGGTTGGTGGCGCGGGCGTCGACGCCGGAGAGCGGCCACGCCTCCTCGACAATGTAGGGACCGCCGCCGACCGAATCGCGCGACGACATCAGCACGAAGCGGCCGACGCGAAACGGCAGCGTCGAAAAATTGCCGCGCGCCGACAGGTACTGGGCGACGTCGAGCGGGCTCGAATTGCGCAAGCGTGCCAGCGTAACATGCGGGGTGAACTTGCGCGGGTCGGCGGGCAGGCCGAGCCGCTGGCAGATGCGGTCGATTTCGCCTTGCAGCGCCGAAAGGTCGGGCGAGGCGAAGACGCCGGCCCAGACGGCGTGCGGCTTCTTCTGGCCGAACGCGCCAACTCCGGACAGGGTGAGCGAGAAGGATGGGCGGTGCACCCGGTCGAGTGCGTTGGCGATTTCGTCGGCGACATGGCCTTCGACGTCGCCGATGAAGCGCAGCGTCAGATGGTAGTTTTCGACATCGATCCAGCGGGCTCCGGGCAGGCCGCCCCTGAGCAGGGACAGCGAAAGAGCGGCGTCACGCGGTATTTCGAGGGCGGTGAAAAGACGCGGCATGGTGAGCCTCCCTTCCTCGAATCGAACTGTGCCCCTAGCGAATCATCGATAGTCAAACGGGGCAAGTGGTTTGTTGGTTGCAGGCATTTTTACGAACAGGCGACCCCGGGCCCTCTGCAGCCCGGTCTTTTGTTTCAAAGTTCGCGCGAGGCGAACAGCGTCCTCTCTCTTGATGATAATGGCCATATGACCCTCCTTTTGGAGGCTATATGTCCTTTTTGGCCACACCGGTCAAAATGATCGCCGCGTGTTATTCTCGTCACGCCGGCGTTCAACCGCCACCCTGAACTGCCGCAATCGCCTTCTCCACGGCGGGCAGGATGCGCTCGACCATCGCTGCGACGCCCTTCGGATTGGGATGCAGGCCATCCTCCAACTGCAGGCCGGACTGCCCGGCGACGCCATCGAGAAAAAACGGATAGAGCGGCACATCGTATTTCGCGGCAAGCTTTGGATAGATCGCATCGAAGGCGTTCTGGTAGTCGGCGCCGAGATTGGGAGCGGCGCGCATGCCGGCCAAAAGCACCGCGATCTTGCGCGCTTTCAGCTTCGCCAGCATGTCGTCCAGGTTCTTTTCCGTGATGCTGGGCGAGACGCCGCGCAGCATGTCGTTGGCGCCGAGTTCGAGGATAACCAGCCTTGTCCCATCCGGCACCGACCAGTCAAGCCGCGCCAAGCCGCCGCTCGAGGTGTCGCCTGAAACGCCGGCGTTGGCGACGGTGACGTCATGGCCTTTGGCGCGCAGCGCAGCTTGCAATTTGTCGGTAAAGCCATCGCCAGGCCCGAGGCCGAAACCGGCCATCAGGCTGTCGCCGAAGCCGACGATGGTGAACGTCTCGGCGCGCACGGACGAAATGGCGCCGCAAAGGGTGACGAAAAGGACGAGCCCTGCGGCATTCAAGCGTTTGAAAGATATCTTGCGTTTGAAAGACATGTGGCAGGCCCCATATACCCGAGGAATTCTTCCGGCGACGGCTTCCGGCAAGCAGAGCCTTCATCCTGATATAGGACGCTTTAATTGTGACAGAAGCCGTCATCGCGCTGAAAGACATATCCCTGACCCTGGGCCAAGGGGCTTCGTCCGTGCATGTGCTGAAAGGCGTCAGCCTTGACGTGACGCTCGGCGAGGCGACCGGCATTGTCGGCCCTTCGGGTTCCGGCAAGTCGACCTTGCTGATGGTGCTTGCCGGGCTGGAGCGGGTCGATTCGGGGACGGTGCGGATCGCCGGCGAATTGCTGAACGGCAAAAGCGAGGACCAGATCGCCTCTTTTCGGGGCCGAAACATCGGCATCGTCTTCCAGTCCTTCCATCTCATTCCCAACATGACGGCGCTCGAAAATGTCGCGGTGCCGTTGGAACTGGCCGGCCATGCCGATGCGTTCGGTGTCGCGGCGCGCGAGCTGGCGGCGGTGGGCTTGAGCGACCGCGTCACCCACTATCCGGGCGAGCTCTCCGGCGGCGAACAGCAGCGCGTGGCGATCGCCCGCGCGCTGGCGCCGTCGCCGCGCATTCTCATCGCCGACGAGCCGACCGGCAATCTCGACCAGGCGACGGGGCGGCAGGTTGCCGACCTTTTGTTCGCCAAGGCGGCCGAGCGCGGCATGACCTTGGTGCTGGTCACGCACGATCCGGCCCTTGCGGCGCGCTGCTCGCGCCAGGTGTCGATGCGCTCGGGCCGCATCGAGGATGCGCCGGTAGCGCAGGTCAAGGTGCCGGCCTGATGCCACTGTCGCAGACGCTGAAGCTCGCGTTCCGCTTCTCGCTGCGCGAGATGCGCGGCGGACTGTCCGGCTTCATGATCTTCCTTGCCTGCATCGCGCTCGGCGTCGCTGCAATCGGCGGGGTCAATTCGGTGGCGCAGGCGATCACCGCAGGCGTTGCAGACCAGGGCCAGACGCTGCTTGGCGGCGACTTGCGCTTCCAGCTCAACCAGCGCGATGCGACGCCAGCCGAAAGCACCTTCCTCGACCGCCTCGGCACTGTGTCGCACAGCGCCAATATGCGCTCGATGGCGCGGCTGGATGACGGCTCCGACCAGGCGTTGGTTGAGGCCAAGGCCGTCGACGACGCCTATCCGCTCTATGGCGCGCTCGAGACCGCGCCGCAGCTTGGCAGAGAGGATTTGTTCGGCGAGAAATCAGGCGTCTTTGGCGCCGCCGCGCCCGACCTGTTGTTCGACCGGCTGAATGTGGAGATCGGTGACCGGCTGAAGGTCGGCAGCGCGACATTCGAATTGCGGGCCAGGCTGGTGAGCGAACCGGATGCGGTGTCGGACGGCTTCGGCTTCGCGCCGCGGCTGATGGTCTCGACGCAAGGGCTTGCCGCGTCCGGCCTGATCCAGCCGGGCAGCCTGGTCGAGAATGCCTACAAGGTTCGGCTGCCGGCCGGCGCCAGCGAGGCCGATCTCAAGGCCATCCAGGATCGGGCGGCGAGCGATTTCCCCGAAGCCGGCTGGTCGATCCGCACCCGCTCGAACGCCGCGCCGGCGCTGTCCTCCAACATCGAGCGCTTCTCGCAATTCCTGACGCTGGTCGGGCTGACGGCGCTGGTCGTCGGTGGCGTCGGCGTTGCCAATGCGGTGCGCGCCTATCTCGACGGCAAGCGCGGCGTCATCGCCACCTTCAAGAGCCTTGGCGCCTCGGGCGGCTTCGTCTTCACCGTCTATCTCGTGCAGATCCTGATGATCGCCGGCCTCGGCATCGCGCTTGGCCTCATCCTCGGCGCCGCCATGCCGTTTGCTGCCAGCGCTGCGCTCCAGTCGGTCATTCCGGTGCCGGCTAAAGGCGGCTTCTATCCCGGTGCGCTGGCTCTTGCCGCGCTGTTCGGGCTGCTGGTGACGCTTGCCTTCGCGCTGTTGCCGCTCGGCCGCGCCCGCGATGTGCCGGCGACCGCGCTGTTTCGCGAAATGGGTTTTGAGGGCCGCGGCTTTCCACGCCTGCCCTATCTTGCCACGGCGGTCGGCATCGCGGTCGCTTTGGCGGCGCTCGCCATCCTGTTTTCCGGCGACCGGCGCATCGCCTTGATCTTCGTCGGCGCGACGGTCTTTGCCTTTCTGGTGTTGCGCCTGGTCGGTGCGCTGGTGCAGTGGGTGGCGCGCAAAAGCCCGCGTGTGCGCTCGGTCGCGCTCAGGCTCGCCATCGGCAACATCCACCGGCCCGGCGCGCTGACGCCGTCCGTCGTGCTGTCGCTGGGCCTCGGGCTGACGCTTTTGGTGACGCTGGCGCTGATCGACGGCAATCTCAGGCAGCAGATCTCCGGCAGTCTGCCGGGACGGGCGCCGAATTTCTTCTTCGTCGACATCCAGAATAGCGAGGTCGATGCCTTCTCGACACTGATCGGCAAAGAGGCGCCGAAGGGAACGCTGGTCAAGGTGCCGATGCTGCGCGGCCGGGTGATGGCGCTGAACGGCGTTAGTGTCGACAAGGCCAATGTGCCATCGGAAGGCGCATGGGTGCTGCGCGGCGATCGCGGCCTGACCTACGACGCCAAACAGCCGGCCAATGCGACACTGACCGAAGGCATCTGGTGGCCGGAGAACTACAGCGGCGAACCGCTGGTCTCGTTCTCCAACGATGAAGGCAAGGCGCTCGGCCTGAAGCTCGGCGATACCATCACCGTCAATGTGCTCGGACGCAACGTGACGGCCAGGATCGCCAATTTCCGAGAGGTGCAATGGGAGACGATGGGCATCAACTTCGTCATGGTGTTCTCGCCCAACACTTTTGCAGGCGCGCCCCATGGCTGGCTGGCGACGCTGACCGAAAAGGATGCCACGGCAGCAGAGGATGCCCGCCTGCTCAACGCCGTCACCCGCGCCTTCCCGGCGGTGACGACAGTTCGGGTCAAGGACGCGCTCGACGTCGTCAACCGGCTGGTCGGCCAGCTCGGCACGGCGATCCGGGCCGCGGCCGGCGTGGCGATGATCGCTTCGGTGCTGGTGCTGGCCGGCGCGCTCGCCGCGGGAAATCGCGCCCGCATCCACGATGCCGTGGTGCTGAAGACGTTGGGCGCCACGAGGCGCACGCTGATCGCGGCGTTTTCGCTGGAATACATGCTGATCGGCCTGGCCACCGCGGTGTTTGCGTTGGCTGCCGGCGGCATCGCCGCCTGGTACATCGTTGCCCGCATCATGACGTTGCCGTCGCATTTCATGCCGGAGGTGGCAGTGGCGACCTTGGTGTTTGCGCTGGTGATCACGGTCGGCATCGGCCTTGCCGGCACCTGGCGGGTGCTCGGGCACAAGGCGGCGCCGGTGCTGCGCGACCTCTAGGCCCAAAACGGCAAGGTTGGCCGAATTTGCCGTTTCCGATTAAATCTTGGTAATGTGCAGTCATGGAAGCCCAAGAAAACCGGCTTCCGGAGATTCACCAAGCGTTGCAGCCCGTTACGGTCTTGTTCTTGACGTCAAGAACCATCATATTTCGCCACAGGCATGCTGGAGCCCCGCCAGCGGCGCCCAGGTCCGAAAGGGCCTGACACCGTACGGGGCAGAAGCAACAGAGGATTCCAATGGCTGAGCCCATTCGCAACTACCAGACTTCGGCCGTGCCGGGCGCGCGCGCCGACATCGACCAAGGCCTGCGCACTTACATGCTCAAGGTCTACAATTTGATGGGGCTTGGCCTCCTCATCACCGGCGTCGCCGCCTGGGGCGCTTTCCAGCTCGCCGTCACCGGCGACGGACAGCTGACCGCTTTCGGCACGCTGATCTATGCCAGCGCCTTCCGCTGGGTGGTCATCCTGGCTCCGCTCGCCGCCGTCTTCTTCCTGTCGTTCAGGATCCAGTCGATGAGCGTGGCCGCGGCGCAAACCACCTTCTGGGTCTATTCGGGCCTGGTCGGCCTGTCGCTGTCGACCATCTTCCTGGTCTACACCGGCGCCTCGATCACTCAGACCTTCTTTGCCACGGCGGCCGCCTTCGGCGCGCTGTCGCTCTACGGCTACACGACCAAGCGCGACCTTTCGGCGTTCGGCTCGTTCCTGGTCATGGGCGTGGTCGGCCTGGTGATCGCCATGCTGATCAACATCTTCCTGCAGTCGTCGGCGCTCGGCTTCGCCATCTCGGCGCTCGGCGTGCTGATCTTCGCCGGGCTCACCGCCTATGACACGCAGACCATCAAGGAAATGTACTACGAAGGCGATCAGGCCGACGTTGCCGGCCGCAAGGCGATCATGGGCGCGTTGAGGCTATATCTCGACTTCATCAACCTGTTCATGTTCCTGCTGCAGTTCATGGGCGATCGCCGCTAGGCGGTCTTCCCATCAGGCAACTGGACCAGCTGATATCAAGAGGGCGGCCAACGGCCGCCCTTTTCTTTTGTGCCGGCCTTTGCTGTCATGGAGGCAGATGAATCGTCTGCATAAATCATGAGCACTATTTCCATCCGCGCGGCCTTGGAAGGCGACCTCGGCCGAATCACCGAGATCTACGGCGATGCCGTGACGCATGGCACCGCGAGCTATGAGCTCGAGCCGCCCAGCCGCACTGAGATGGGTGGGCGCTTCGACAGCCTGACGGCGGGGGGCTTTCCCTATCTGGTGGCGGAACGAGATGGCGCGCTGCTCGGCTACGCCTATGCCGGCGCGTTCCGGCCGCGCCCGGCCTACCGCTTCATCGTAGAGGATTCCGTCTATGTCGCGCCTGATGCGAAGGGCCAGGGCGTCGGGCTGCTGCTGATGCAGGCGCTGATTGAAGCCTGCCGTATGGCGGGCTTTCGCCAGATCGTCGCGGTGATCGGCGACGGCCATGCAGACAGCGCCTCGGTGCGGCTGCATGAAAAGCTCGGCTTTCGCCATTCCGGTCGCCTGGAAGGCTCCGGCTACAAGCATGGGCGCTGGCTTGACACGGTGTTCATGCAGCTGTCGCTGAATGGCGGCGTAACGGTTCCGCCCGATCCGCATTCGCTGCCGGAGCGGAAGTTTCGTGAGAGCCTGAGGAGGGGAATTGAGGAGAACTGAAGAGAACTGAAGAATTGAGGATCCGAATAGCTGAGAACAAATCCTGCGGTATTTCGACCGTTACATCCTCTTTTTTCAATTCTTCAGCTCTTCAATTCCCCAATTTTCAATTAGGCCTGGACAATCTTCAGCTTAGCATCGAAGACGTTGAGCACGCGACCGAGTTCCTGGCCGCGCTTGAGGATTCGGCCGCCGGCGGCGATGACGGCGAAGGCGCCTTGCCGGCGTGCCAGTTTCGGATCCTTGACGATCTGGAACAGCGGCACTTCGCTGGCCCGGCGGAAGACTGAAAACACAGCCCGATCAGACAGATGATCGATGGCATAGTCGCGCCATTCGTTGGCGGCGACCATGCGTCCGTACAGCTTCAGGATCTCGTCGAGTTCACGCCGGTCGAAACGGACCGGCTGGTCGAGGCGTTCGCGTCGCGCCTCGTGCAGCGGGATCAATATTGCGGATGCGTCCCCATCCTCCGTCCCACCGCTGCGATCGGTCATCCCGCGATCCCTTTGAAAATGAATCTCGCTTGCAGAAGTTGGCGTGTTCGCCGTGGAATTGCAAGGCCCGGCTAACCATCCCGGGACCGCGCTGTTTTCGCAACGTCCAGTCACTTTTATAAAACGCGGTGTTTGAATTGGTGATGCCTCGCCACATTTCTGCCTTTTTTTATCCGCGCTCATGCCCCAATGTCCGACGAATTTACCGGCGTTGCCTGAGACGGTTCGGTCCGGCACCGGCTCGTAAACCCCAAGCCCCCCGCCCACGGGTCTGCGTCGGATCGAACCAACCTCGGACTTTCCTCAGGGAGAGACCGGGTGCGACGATCCCAAAGCCTAAATGACCGACGTCAGAAGCAAGCTGACGTCGGTTTTTTTGTTGGGCGGCGCCAGACACTTGTCGTCGTGATCCTTCACACCCCCTCTGTCCTGCCGGACATCTCCCCGCAAGGGTGGAGATCAGATTTCGCGTTTGCTTTCGCCAATCTCAAACGTGGGACAGGATGGCGGATGTGGCGAAGCTGCCAATCTCCCTCCTTGCGGGGGAGATGGCCGGCAGGCCAGAGGGGGGTGCTGTCCCGCCGATATCAAAAGATATGGACCAGCCTCTTAAGGCTTGTGAATAAACGCCGCGCCCAGAATAGGCCCCGGCAGGCCGTCCTTGCCGACCGATTGCAGCAGCACGGCGCAGCCGCCTTTCTTGGCGATCTCGGTCATCGGCAATTCGTAGCGTTGCGCCTTGCCGTGCCACATGCCGGCGGTCTGGATGCCGGTGACGGCGTTCCAGTAGGTCATGCTGCGGCCGGTGTTCTCGCCCTTGGCGATGGTCACCGTCTGCGGTGGTTCGAAATAGACGATGACGACATGGGCGTCGCTGGGGCCGCTACCGGCGTCGCCGGCATCGATCATGACGCGATCGCTGGTGCGGCTGACCTTGACGCTGACCCGCATGCCTTCACCGGATTTCTCCATGCGGCCAAGCGCGCCGTCGACCTCCTTGCGGCTGGCGCCGTTGACATGGCTGCGACCATTGATGACGGCTTGCGGCGTGTAGACGGAGCGGGTGCCGAAGGCGCGCATATAGTCATATTGCCGGTCGGTATTGTCCTTGCTGCTCAGCGTGTCCTGCCAGCCGAGATAGTCCCAGTAATTGACGTGGTAGGCGAGCGCGACGACGTTGTCCTTGGCCGCCAGCTCGGCAAAGAAAGCGTCCGCCGGCGGGCAGGAATTGCAGCCCTGGCTGGTGAACAGCTCGACCACGCCCAAGGGCCTGTCAATCTGCGGTTTGTCGGTCTGGGTCGTTCCCGATTCCTCGGCGAACCCGGTCCCGGCAAGCGCCGAGAAGGCCAGCGCAAAAGCCGCAAGCCGGAGAGGGTGTCGAGGTGCCATGATCGTTCCGATTCCCGCCGGTGACGCCGGCCTTGTTCTGGTTGCCCAGATTTGTGGCAGAAGCGACAGTCAACGGGAAGTCACGTTGCGGTGAAATTTTTGCTGCCGCAACCATGGGTATGGCCATCACAGGGGGAGCACTTCACCGCCCGGTTCGATCGGGAGCATGGCATCAGGAGCGTGGGGCAGATCTTGCTGAGCCCAGCCGGTTTTTACTCCTGTCGTACAGGGCGGGGCTTCGATCGGGTCGGGCAATGCTTTGGAAAGACTGGGAGTAGGGAGTAGGGAGTAGGGAGTAGGGAGTAGGGAGTAGGGAGTAGGGAGTAGGGAGTAGGGAGTAGGGAGTAGGGAGTAGGGAGTAGGGAGTAGGGGATGTCGTTCCCCGCTACCGCCCAATCCCTACTGCCTAAGCCCTGGCCGCTACGCGGCCAGATCGCGCAGCACGTATTGCAAAATGCCGCCATTCTTGAAGTAGTCGAGTTCGTCCAGCGTATCGATGCGGCAGATGATCGGCACGTTCTTCACGGTGCCGTCGCCATAGGTCACCTTGGCGATCATCGTCTGGCGTGGCTTGATGGTGCTTATGCCGTCGATCTCGACCAGCTCGTCACCCTTGAGGTTGAGCGAGGCCCATGAGGTGCCTTCCTCGAAGACGAAGGGGATGACGCCCATGCCGACCAGGTTGGAGCGATGGATGCGCTCGAAGGACTGGGCGATGACGGCACGGACACCGAGGAGATTCGTTCCTTTAGCTGCCCAGTCGCGCGAGGAGCCGTTGCCGTATTCGACGCCGGCGAAGATGACCAGCGGCACGCCTTCCTTTTTGTATCTCATCGCCGCGTCGTAGATCGATTCCTCTTCCTTCGACGGGTAGTGGATGGTGTAGCCGCCCTCGCGGCCGTTCTCGCCCAGCATGTGGTTGCGGATGCGGATGTTGGCGAAGGTGCCGCGCATCATCACCTCATGGTTGCCGCGCCTTGTGCCGTACTGGTTGAAGTCGGCAACGCCGACGCCATGGTCGGTGAGGTATTTGCCGGCCGGGGAAGCGGCCTTGATCGAACCCGCCGGTGAGATGTGATCGGTGGTGATCTTGTCGCCGAACAGGCCGAGCACGCGCGCGCCCTTGATGTCGCCGATCTTGCCGAAACCGGAGGTCATGCCGGCGAAATAGGGCGGGTTCTGCACATAGGTCGAGTTGTCGTCCCAGGCATAGGTCTGGCCTTCCGGCGCCTTGACGTTCTGCCAGTATTCGTCGCCCTTGAAGACGTCGGCATATTTGCGGGCGAATAGCTCACGTGTGACGTTCTTCTCGATGAACTCCTGGATCTCGGCCGAACTCGGCCAGATATCCCTGAGATAGACCGGCTTGCCGTCGCGGCCTTCGCCGAGTGGCTCGGTGGTCAGGTCCTTGGTGACGGTGCCGGCCAAAGCATGGGCTACCACCAGCGGCGGCGACGCCAGATAGTTCGCCTGCACGTCAGGTGAAACACGGCCTTCGAAGTTGCGGTTGCCGGAGAGCACTGCGGCGGCGATCAGGCCCTTATCGTTGATGGTCTTGGAGATCGGCGCCGGCAGCGGGCCGGAATTGCCGATGCAGGTGGTGCAGCCGAAACCAACCAGGTTGAAGCCGATCTGGTCGAGCTCCTTCTGCAGGCCGGACTTTTCCAGATATTCGGCGACCACCTGGCTGCCCGGCGCCAGCGAGGTCTTCACCCACGGCTTCTGCTTGAGGCCGAGCCGGTTGGCGTTGCGCGCCAAAAGGCCGGCGCCGATCAGCACGCTCGGGTTGGAGGTGTTGGTGCAGGACGTGATGGCGGCAATGACGACATCGCCATGACCGAGATCATGCTCGGTGCCTTCGACGGCATAGCGCTTGTGGATTTCGGCAGCCTTCTTGTACTCGGTCTCCATCGCCTTTGCGAAGCCGGCCGGAATGCCTTCGAGCGGAACGCGGCCTTCGGGGCGCTTGGGACCTGCCATCGACGGCACGACGCTGTCGAGCTCGAGTTCGAGCAGGTCAGTGAAGACAGGGTCGGCCGAGCCGGCGTCACGCCACATGCCTTGCGCCTTGGAATAGGCCTCGACCAGGGCGATGCGGCTTTCCTCGCGGCCCGACATTGTGAGATAGCGGATGGTCTCGCCGTCGACCGGGAAGAAGCCGCAGGTGGCGCCATATTCGGGCGCCATGTTGCCGATGGTGGCGCGGTCGGCCAGCGTCATGTTGGACAGGCCCGGGCCGAAGAACTCGACGAACTTGCCGACGACGCCCTTCTTGCGCAGCATCTGGGTGACGGTCAGCACCAGGTCGGTGGCGGTGATGCCCTCCCTGAGCTTGCCGGTAAGGCGGAAGCCGATGACTTCGGGCAACAGCATGGAAACCGGCTGGCCGAGCATCGCCGCCTCGGCCTCGATACCGCCGACGCCCCAGCCGAGCACGCCAAGGCCGTTGATCATAGTGGTGTGCGAATCGGTGCCGACGCAGGTGTCGGGATAGGCGGTCGTTTCGCCGTCTTCCGTGTTGGTCCAGACGACCTGACCGAGATATTCGAGGTTGACCTGATGGCAGATGCCGGTGCCGGGCGGCACGACGCGAAAATTGCGGAACGCCTGCTGGCCCCATTTCAGGAATTTATAGCGCTCTTCGTTGCGCTCATATTCGAGCTCGACATTCCTGGCAAAGGCCAGTGGCGTGCCGAATTCGTCGACGATGACGGAGTGGTCGATGACGAGGTCGACCGGCACCAGCGGATTGATCTTCTGCGGATCGCCGCCGAGCGCCTTGAGGCCGTCGCGCATGGCGGCAAGGTCGACCACCGCCGGGACGCCGGTGAAATCCTGCATCAGGACACGCGCCGGGCGATAGGCGATCTCGACGCCGGCGGTGCCCTTGTCCGTCAGCCAGCCGGCCACAGCCTGGATAGAGTCCTTGGTGACGGAGCGGCCGTCTTCATTGCGCAAAAGGTTTTCCAGCAGCACCTTCATCGAATAAGGCAGCTGGGCAATGCCGGTGAGGCCGTTCCTCTCGGCCTCGACCAGATTGTAATAGACATAGTCCGCGCCACCCACGGTGAGGGTGCGGCGGCAATTGAAACTGTCGAGGGATTTTGACACGTGCGGTCCGTCCTTGTCTGTTCAGCCTGAAAGGGAACGGACGCCGATGGGCATGCAATCACGCGCAAAGGTGCGGGTACGGCCATTTCCGCTGTCCGTTCCCAGCCAACCCGAGCCGTTCAAGGCGGCGCGTGCGCTGGTTCGGCGCAAATTCTGTTCCCGTGCCGACCGCTGGCACGGATGTCCCGCATATAGAGAATTTTCTGGAATAGTTCTAGACAGTTGCGGAGCAAATTTGTGCGATGCGGCAGCTATCGCGCGGTAAAGTTTTCGGGACGGGCAGGCATGCGGCTGATTGCCGAAAATCTGGGCGGCGAACGCGGCGGCGAGACGGTCTTTTCCGGCATCGGTTTTGCGCTCGAC
This sequence comes from Mesorhizobium sp. P160219, assembly GCF_057786095.1. Lineage (NCBI taxonomy): Bacteria > Pseudomonadati > Pseudomonadota > Alphaproteobacteria > Hyphomicrobiales > Phyllobacteriaceae > Mesorhizobium > Mesorhizobium sp. P160219. The sequence goes on along the minus strand of NZ_JBYNWG010000001.1, from coordinate 652,557 downwards.
AAGGGCCAGGTGCTGGTCGTCACCGGGCCGAACGGTTCGGGCAAATCGACGCTGCTCAGGGTCATCGCCGGGCTGCTGCCGAAGGCGCAAGGCGACGTGCGCATCGAGGGCGGCGGCGAGACGTTTCCGACGATCGCTTCGGCGGTCCACTATCTCGGCCACCTCAATGCAATGAAGACGGCGCTCAGCATGGCGGAGAATCTGCGCTTCTGGCGCGATTTCAACGGCGATGGGCAGTCGGGTGTCGAAGAGGCGCTGGAGACGGTTGGTCTCGGCGGCATCGCCCATCTGCCTTTCGGCTATCTGTCGACCGGGCAAAGGCGGCGCGCGGCAATTGCGAAATTGCTGGTCAGTCATAAGCCGCTGTGGCTGCTGGATGAGCCGACGGCCGGGCTGGACAAGGCTTCGGAGGCGCGGTTTGCGGGGCTGATGACGAGGCATTGCGCAGAAGGTGGAATCATTGTCGCGGCGACGCATTTGCCGCTCGGATTGGATGGGGCGAAGGAATTGAGGATGGGAGCAACAGGGTGATGTCGGCATTCCCGCCCACCCCCCTCTGCCCTGCCGGGCATCTCCCCCGCAGGGGGGGAGATCAGATGTCATGCCGGCTTTCGCCAATCACCGGCATTGAAAAAGAGGCGTCAGCAGTGGAGCTGCCAATCTCCCCCCTTGCGGGGGAGATGTCCGGGAGGACAGAGGGGGGTGTGAAGGAACGCCACCTTCGGCAAGATGGCGATCAAACCGCAGGCGCGGCTTGGCAATGCTAGCCCTCTTCCTGCGCGACATCCGCCTCTCCGTCCGCGCCGGCGGCGGAGCGCTCACCGGCGTCATCTTCTTCCTCGCCGTCATCGCCACCATCCCCTTCGGTGTCGGACCGGACCTGAAGCTGCTCGCCCGCATCGGTCCGGCGATCCTTTGGATCGGCGCTCTGCTCGCCTGCCTGCTCGGCCTCGACCGGCTGTTTCAGGCCGATCGCGAAGACGGGTCGCTCGATCTTCTGGTGCTGGGCAATGACCGCCACATGCTGGCGTTGACGGTGCTGGTGAAGTGCCTGGCGCATTGGGCGGGCAGCGTTCTGCCGCTGGTGGTTGCGGCACCTCTGCTGAGCCTGTTCATGAACATGGAGCCGCTCAGCATCGGCGCCACCGCGCTCACGCTGCTGGTCGGCACGCCGGCGATCACTTTCATCGGCGCGGTCGGGGCGGCGGTGGCGGTGGCGCTGCCGCGTGGCGGGCTGCTGATCTCGGTGCTGGTGCTGCCGCTGACGATCCCGGTGCTGATCTTCGGGGTGTCGGCGAGCTACGGCGCGGTGGCCGATCCTGATCCGTTCCTGCAGCCCTTCCTCATTCTTGCCGCGCTGACGCTGTTTCTTGCCGTGCTGGGTCCGGTGGCGGCAGCACTGGCGCTGCGGCATGGAACGGATTGATATGACCGCTGCGGCGCGACGATCAATTGCGAAGCCCCAGCCGCAAAGCTAAGAAAGCCGCAAAGCTATGGGAAGGCCATGATCGAGCACGACGAAGTGACGGTGGAAGGGGAGCGAAGCGCATGAGTGCACACGCACTCTATGTCGCGGCCGCCTATGGCATCACGGTGATCGTGCTGGCCGGGCTGATCGGCTGGATCCTGCTCGATCAGCGGACCCGCAAGCGCGAACTGGCAGACCTCGAAGCGGCCGGCGTGCGGCGTCGCTCGGACAAAGCCGGTACTGGGGCCAGCACTGGGGCCAGCACTGGGGCCAGCACTGGGGCCAGCACTGGGGCCAGCACTGGGGCCAGCAAGCCATGAGCACGGAAAGCGAAACGCCGGCGTTGCCGCGCCGCCGCCTGATCGTGCTGTTGCCGCTGCTGGTTTTTCTCGGCCTCGCCGGATTGTTCCTGTCGCAGCTTTTGTCGGGACGCGATGAGGCGGCAGTGCCGTCGGCGCTGATCGGCCTGCCGGCGCCGCAGACCAACCTGCCGGCGCTGGAAGGGTCAAACCTGCCCGGGCTGGATTCGAAAGCCTTCGCCGGCAAGGTAACGCTGGTCAACGTCTTTGCATCGTGGTGCGCGCCGTGCCGGGAAGAGCATCCGGTGCTCTTGCAGCTGTCGCAGGACAAGCGCTTCGTCATGGCCGCGCTAAACTACAAGGACCAAGCGCAAAACGCGCGCCGGTTCCTTGGTGATCTCGGCAATCCGTTCCAGGCGATAGGTGTCGACGAGGCCGGCCGCACGGCCATCGACTGGGGCGTCTACGGCGTGCCGGAAACCTTCGTCATCGGCAAGGACGGCAAGATTGCCTACAAGCATGTCGGGCCGCTGACAGGGGAGTCGGCGAGGGATGTTCTGTTGCCGCAGATTGAAAAGGCGCTCGCGGCACCGGGCTGACGTTGGCGCCATGCCCCCTCATCGGGCCGCTACGCGGCCCCCTCCTCCCCGTGGGGGAGAAGAGGGAAGCATCGGCACAGGCTAGCTCCTCTCCCCGGGGGGAGAGGTCGGATTGCCCGAATTGCTCATGCAATTCGGTTTGGCAATCCGGGTGAGGGGGCGGTGCCCCGCTGAGGTCTGAAATGCTCAGCCGTAGATCTGCCTGTGGACCTGGTAGAGCATTTCCGAGCGGTCGGCGCGCAGGTCGGCCAGATCGCGGCTCGTCAGGTTTTCGATTTCCGCGACGAGGCGGTTGTAGTGGCGGCGCTTGGCCATCGAGGAGCGCGCGCGGGAGAAGAGGTTGTCAAAAGCCATAGCAAGGGTCCTTTCGTGCCGCATATCAGCGGTGAATTTGTTCCTCCCTTGGTCGTTCGCACCATGACATAGGAATGGTGCGATGCAAAAATAAGATGTTGCAATGCACCATTGCACAGGGCGCATAGCGGGTTAATACAGCGCTACAGCACCATAAACGGCCGGACAGGCTGGCGGGCCATGCCGGCCAGGCACCTTTTGTCTTACAAATTGCGCCTGCGCCACCTTGCCATCGCGCCCGCAGGCTGGCTTGATCCGCGCGTCACGTGATGCCCGGAGGAAATGCATGGCGACCGCAGACTATTACGAAATTCTGGATCCGCGTTTCGCGCGGCTGTTCAACGGCAACGCCCAGGTGGAAAAGCTGTTTACCGGATGTCAGTGGGCGGAAGGGCCGGCCTGGTTCGCCGCCGGCCGCTATGTCGTCTGGTCCGACATCCCCAACAACCGCATGCTGCGCTATGACGAGACCGACGGCAATGTCAGCGTCTTCCGTCAGCCCTCCGGCAATTCCAACGGCAACACCGTCGACCGCCAGGGCCGACTGGTGACGTGCGAGCATTCCGGCCGCCGCGTCAGCCGCACCGAGCATGACGGTTCCGTCACCACCATCGCGGCCGAATGGAAAGGCAAGCGGCTGAATTCGCCCAATGACGCGGTCGTGAAATCCGACGGCTCGATCTGGTTCACCGATCCGAGCTACGGCATCGACACCGACTATGAGGGCGACAAGGCCGAAAGCGAGATCGGCGCTTGCAATGTCTACCGGGTCGATCCGGATACGGGCGAGGTCGAGGCCGTCATCACCGACATGGTCCGGCCGAACGGGCTTGCCTTTTCACTGGATGAAAGCCAGCTCTATGTCGTCGACACCGGCCGCACCCATGGCGCGCAGAACCCCGCGCATATGCGGGTCTTCAACGTCGGCAAGCACGGCAAGAAGGTCTCGGGCGGGAAGGTGTTCGCTGACTGCACGGCCGGCCTATTCGACGGCTTCCGGCTCGACGAGGCCGGCCGCATCTGGACCAGTGCCGCCGACGGCATCCATTGCTACGATCCCGACGGCACGCTGATCGGCAAGGTCAAGGTGCCGGAAGTGACCGCCAATTGCGTGTTCGGCGGCAACAAGCTGAACTGCCTCTACATCGCCGGCACCACGTCGCTCTACATGGTGCGGCTGATGGTGAACGGGGCGAAGACGTATTGAGGCTGCTGGAAACGCTTCTCTGGCGGCCCTTGATGGCGTTTCTGCGCATGTCCGCGGCGCCTGTTGCGCGGCGGCCGCCGGAACGACCGACAAGCGGTTCGCCGGAGCGGATTTCGGAGCCGCGGCGCGGCGCTATCAGACACAATTCAAGGGGAGGACATCATGCCATTCGTCAACATCCGCATCGTCAAGGAAGTGATCGCCGCTGATCCCGCTGGCAAGAAGGCCGACATTGCCAAAAAGGTCACGGCGGCCATCATGGACGCCACCGGGCTTAGCAATGACGACGTCTGGGTGGTGTTCGAAGAGGTCAACGCGCGCGACTGGTATGTCGGTGTGACCGATGTCGAGACGTTGCGGAAGAGGTAGCACTGCGGCACGTTGGGGTGCGCCGCACCCTTTCGTTCGTCATCCTAGGGTCTGCGCCGCGTCGCTTCGCTCCTTGCTCCGCCCTAGGATGACGAGGCAACGTTTGCGCGTATAAAACTCGCGAAAACCTGCACCGCTTCGCGCATGGCCCGCAGGTTCTCGTCCTCTCCCAGGATCGCTTCTATCTCCGGCGGTTTCTTGCCGAGCAAGGCAATCTCCAGAACCGCATTCTCACAAAGCGCGAACGACATGGTGCGCATGATCTCGGCCAGCGCGGCGCGGGCATAGAGCGAGCGCGCGGAGGCGTGGGCCAGCATGGCGGGCTTGCCGACGGCGGCGTCGCGCGAGACCAGCCAGTCGAGCGCGTTTTTCATGCCGCCGGGCACGCCATGGGCATATTCGGGGCAGGAGACGATGATGCCGTCGGCGCTGGTGACGGCCTCGATCAGCCGCATGGCCTCGGCCGGTGTGCGCTCGCCTTCGTCATCCGGGTTGAAGATCGGCAGCAGGCCGAGCCCGTCATAGACAGTTACGCGGCAATCCGAAGGCGCGTTCGCGGACAGCGCCGCCAGCAGCGCCGAATTGGTCGAGGCGGCGCGCAGGCTGCCGGAGATGGCGAGGAGTTCGATCACGGGGAAACAGGGCTAGGGAAACCAGCAAAGGACCGCAATGGCGAATCGTACGCGAAATTTACCACAGGGTCTTGCTGTAGGCCTCGTCCAGCGAGCGGTCGAAATCGTCGGCAGTTTCGGTATGCGCCATCTGATCGGACAGGATCTTACCCAGCGTCGGCAATGTGGCGCGGTTGTGCCAGCTGTCCGGCTTCCACAATTCGGAGCGCATGAACGCCTTGGCGCAGTGCATGTAGGCGGCCTTGACGCTGACCACGACGACGCTTTGCGGTTGCCTGCCGTCGACGGCGAGGCGATCGCGCAAGGCGGCGTCGACGGTGATGCGGGCATCGCCATTGATGCGCAGCGTCTCGTTCATGCCGGGGATGAGGAAAAGCAGGCCGACCGAAGGATTGAGCAGGATGTTCTCCAGCGTGTCCAGCCGGTTGTTGCCGGGCCGGTCGGGAATGGCGATGGTCCTGTCGTCGAGGACAAGGGCAAAGCCGGGCCTGTCGCCTTTCGGCGTCACGTCGGCATTGCCGGCGCCGTCGGAAGAACCGATCAGCACGAAAGGGCTCTTGCCGATGAAAGAGCGGCAGTGGCCGTCGAGCGCCCTGAGTTCCTTGCGCATCGAGGTGTCGGTCGGCCGCGGCGTCTTGTAGATCGTCCTCAGCTCGTCGCGCGTGGTGACGAATTCCATGGCCGTCTCCGTTTATTCGGACGCAATTCCGGACGGCTTCACACTTTTCCTGGAATTGCTCTACTTGCCGGCTTCTTCCACCTTCTCGGCCTTATCCTCGATCGAATGGTGCAGGATCAGCGGCATCTGGCTGAAGGTGAACAACAGGGTGATCGGCATGATGCCCCAGACCTTGAAGGTAACCCAGAAGTCGGTGGAAAAATTCCGCCACACCACTTCATTGGCAAGAGCCAGGAACAGGAAGAACAGGCCCCAGCGGAAAGTCAGCTTGCGCCAGCCTTCGGCATCGAGGCGAAAGGCCGAATCGAAGACATAGCCGAGCAGCGATCGGCCGAAATACAGACCGCCGAGCAGCACGCCGCCGAACAGGGTGTTGACGATGGTCGGCTTCATCTTGATGAACACGTCGTCCTGCAGATAGAGCGTCAGCGCGCCGAAGATGAAGACGACGACGCCCGAGACCATCGGCATGATCGGCAAGGTGCGCAGCAGCAGCCAGGAGGCGATCAGCGCGATCGCCGTCGCCGCCATGAACAGGCCGGTGGCGACGAAGATCGGCCCGCCGAATTCGGCCAGGACAGGAAATTTCTGCACCAGCCAGGCGCCGCGTGCATTGGCGAAGAAGAACACCATCAGCGGCCCGAGTTCCAGCACCAGCTTGAGCAGCGGATTGACGCTTTCTTTCTTCTTTCGCGGGTCGGACGGGTCGCGTTCGAGGATGGGAGGGTTCATGACTTCCTTCTGACGCATGATCTTGTCCAAAAAAGCCTGCAGCTCTTCGGGATCGTGCTTTTTACGCTACGCCCGCGATCGCCCTGGCGAATTCGCTGGCCGAGAATGGTTCGAGATCGTCGACCTGTTCGCCGACGCCGATGAAGTAGACCGGCAGTTTGTGCTTTGCCGCGATCGCGACCAGAATACCGCCGCGCGCCGTGCCGTCCAGCTTGGTCATCACCAGGCCGTTGACGCCGGCGACATTGCGGAAGATCTCGACCTGATTGAGCGCATTCTGGCCGGTGGTGGCGTCGACCGTCTGCAGCACGGTATGCGGCGCTTCCGGATCGAGCTTGCCCAGCACGCGCACGATCTTTTCCAGCTCCGCCATCAGTTCGGTCTTGTTTTGCAGCCGGCCGGCGGTGTCGATGATCAGCACGTCGGAGCCGGCCTCCTTGGCGCGTTCGAAAGCGTCGTAGGCGAGGCCGGCGGCATCCGCGCCTATCTTCGAGGCGATGACCGGCGACTTCGTCCTCTCGCCCCAGATCTTCAGCTGCTCGATGGCTGCAGCGCGAAACGTGTCGCCGGCGGCCAGCATCACCGACAGGCCACCATCGGTCAGTTTGGCGGCGAGCTTGCCGATGGTCGTGGTCTTGCCGGTGCCGTTGACGCCGACCACCAGAATGACATGGGGCTTGTGCGAGAGGTCGAGCTCCAGCGGCATGGCGACATGGGCCAGCACCTTCTCCACCTCGGCCGCCATGATGGTGCGGACATCCGCGTCGGAGACATCCTTGCCATAGCGGCTGGCGGCGAGCGCATCGGTGACGCGCAAGGCTGTTTCCATGCCGAGATCGGCGCGGATCAGCACGTCTTCGAGGTCCTGTAGCGTCTCTTCATCGAGCTTTCGCTTGGTGAAGACGCCGGCAATGTTGCCGGTGAGTTCTTTCGAGGAGCGGGCAAGCCCGTCGCGCATGCGCTGGAACCAGGAGCGTCGCGGCGCCGGTTCGGGCGCCTTTTGCGGCTCGGCTTTCTGCTCGACCTTTTTGGTGACGGTGACTTTGCCGACTGACGGTGTCGGCTGTGGTGTCGGCGGAAAACCCGGTTCAGGCATGGGCGCAACCCCTGCCGTGGCAGCCCGGACTTCGACCGGCGCGGGTGTGGCTTCGACCGGAGTGCGCTTTACCTCCCCCTCGATGGGGGAGGTCCCAAGCGAAGCTTGGGGGTGGGGGTGATTTGCGCTGGCGTCAGCGCTGTCACCCCACCGCGCCGCTTCGCGTCGACCCTCCCCATCGAGGGGAGGGTGGGTCGCCTCGTCCTTCTCCCCGTGGCTATACGGGGAGAAGGTGCCGGCAGGCGGATGAGGGGCGGCGCTGACCTCTGAGGTAGGCTGTGCGGGAGGCGCGGACGGTTGCGGCACTTCGATCGGGGCGGCCGGTTCTGCGGGAGTCTCGGCAGGCGTCGGCACTTCGACGGGAGCGGGCTCCAGCTGCGGTTCCGGACGCGATGGTTCGATCTCCGGCTCGGCCGGCGCCGGCGGCACTTCTTGGGGCTGCGGCTCGGGAGCCGGCTCCGGAACGGCTGGCGGCGCAGGAACTTCTTCCGGTGCAGGCGGCTCGGGTATCTCCGGCTCAGGCTGCGGTTCTTCTACCGGCGCGGGCTCCGGCAACGGTTCCGGCTCGGATGGGACGACCGGTTCCGGCGCGGGCGGGATGGTCGGCGTGGGTTCGGGCTTCGGTTCTTCTGGCGCCGACTGCGGCGCAGGCTTTACCTCCCCCTCGATGGGGGAGGCCCCAAGCGAAGCTTGGGGGTGGGGGTGAGTGGCGTCGGCGTCGGCGCTCTCACCCCTCCCCGCCACTTCGTGGCGACCCTCCCCATCGAGGGGAGGGTGGGGCGTCGGCGGCTCGGGCTCCTCGCGCTTCAAGAACTCCGGAACGACCTGCTCGGCCGCCGGCTTCAGCGCCTCAAGCGCATCCCATTTGATCGGCGGCAGGGGAGCGGTTTCGTCGATGCGCTCCTCGACGACTTCCTTCTTGCCGAACGAAAATATGTTCTTGAAAAAACCGGCCATGCTTCAATCGTCTCAGGCGGCGCGGGCAGTGAGCGGGGCCGCTATCAGGCGCACGCCGTCATGGCCGGTGATGTCTGCCTCGACGATCTCGCCCGGCGCGCCTGTGCCGAGCCCGGCAAGCGTGAACCCTTCGGTGCGGCCGACGCCGTCGCGCTCGATAAGGATCGTTTGGCGCGTTCCGGGAAGCGACGACAGATGGCGGCGATACGCAGCCTCACCAGCGGCGCGCAGCTGGGCCGCGCGCTGCTTGACCAATTCGCGGCGGACCTGCGGCATGCGCGCGGCGGGCGTGCCTTCGCGCGGCGAAAACGGGAAGACATGCAGGTGCGTCAGCCCACATTCCTCGACGATCTTTATCGAATTCTGAAACATTTCTTCGGTCTCGGTCGGGAAGCCGGCGATGATGTCGGCGCCGAAGACGATTTCGGGGCGCAGCTTGCGCACATCCTCGCAGAAGCGGATCGACTGGTCGCGCAAATGCCTGCGCTTCATGCGCTTCAGGATCATGTCGTCACCCGATTGCAGCGACAGATGCAGATGCGGCATCAGCCTGGGTTCGGTGGCGATGGCGTCGAGCAGATCATCGTCGGCTTCGATCGAATCGATGGAGGACAGCCGCAGCCGCTTCACATCAGGCACCTGCTTCAGGATGGTCTTCACCAGCTTTCCCAGCTTCGGCGCGCCCGGCAGGTCGGCGCCGAAAGAGGTCATGTCGACGCCGGTCAGCACGATCTCGGCATAGCCGTTGCCGGCCAGACGCTTGACCTGCTCGACCACGGCGCCCATCGGAACCGAGCGTGAATTGCCGCGGCCATAGGGGATGATGCAGAAGGTGCAGCGATGGTCGCAGCCGTTCTGCACCTGGACGAAAGCACGTGCCCGGCCCTCAATGGCGTCGACCATGTGGCCGGCGGTCTCGCGCACCGAGAAAATGTCGTTGACGCGCGCCTTCTCGCTGTCGTTGACGCCGAAATCCGGCAGCGCGCGGTAGGAGTTGGCCTTCAGCTTCTCCTCATTGCCAAGCACGAGGTCGACCTCGTCCATGGCGGCAAAATTCTGCGGTTCGGTTTGCGCGGCGCAGCCGGTGACGATGACGCGCGCCGCCGGATTTTCGCGGCGGGCCTTTCTGATCGACTGCCTGGCCTGGCGCACCGCTTCCGAAGTGACGGCGCAGGTGTTGAAGATGATCGCGCCGCCTTTGAGCGCGCCGAGACCTGCGCTTTCGGCCTCGCGGCGCATCACCTCGGATTCATAGGTGTTGAGACGGCAGCCGAAGGTGACGACGTCTATGCCTTGGGAGTTGGGGCCTTTGGTATCGGCAAGTGCAGACATCAGGCAGCGCTTTCGGTGTCGCGGGCCCAGGTGCCGGTCGACGGATCGAAATTGCCGGAAAACTCCCATTCAGCGGCACCGGTCAGGATGACGTGGTCGTCGTCGCGCCATTCCACATGCAGCGAGCCGCCGCCGGGCGTCATCAGCGTAACGCTGCGGCCGGTGCGCCGGGTGCGGGCAGCGGCGACGACGGAAGCGCAAGCGGCCGAGCCGCAAGCCTTGGTCAGGCCGGCGCCGCGCTCCCAGGTGCGGATGATCATCGTCTCCGGCGACGTTACCTGGGCGATGGTGATGTTGGCGCGCTCGGGGAAGATCGGATGGTTTTCGAGCAGCGGGCCGAAACGCTCGAGTTCGTAGGACCAGACATCGTTTTCGACCCAGAAGATGGCGTGCGGGTTGCCCATCGAGAGAGCCGAAGGCGAATGGAGCACCGGCGCGTCGATGGGGCCGATCTGCAACTCGATCATGCGGGTGTCGCGGAATTCCTCGGCCAGCGGAATGTCCTGCCAGCCAAAGCGCGGAGTGCCCATGTCGACCGAGATGGTCCCGTCGGCATGTTCGACGGCGTTGAGGATGCCGGCGCGGGTCTCGAAGGTGAAAGTCTTCTGGCCGGTTTCGGCGGCCAGCGCCTGGACGACACAGCGCATGCCGTTGCCGCAGGCCTGCGCGCCCGAGCCGTCGGAATTCAAGATGTCGATGTAAAAGGCGGTGCCCGGCGTGCGCGAATCGTGGATCGCCATGATCTGGTCGAACCTGGTCGCCGCATCGGCGTTCAGCGCGACAGCCGACGCCGCCGTGACCCTATCGGCACGGCCACGCATGTCGGCGACGATGATTTCGTTGCCGATGCCGTTCATCTTGGCGAAGGGGGCAGTGCCTGCCATGATCTGAGGTAATTCCTGTACGTTTCGCCGCTATATGGCGGAAACGGGCGGGAATTACCAGTGTGGGCTGCGTCTAGGTTACCGCGAAAACGCCGAGTACGATCAGCAGGAAGATGACGAGAACGATGCCGATCAGCAGGCGCGCGCCGGTGGCGGCGGCACCGGCCAGCGCCGGCATGCCGAGCAGGCTGGCGGCGGCAGCAACGATCAGAAGAATGATGATCCATTTGATCATGGACAATGCCTCGCAAATTGACTGGCCTGCAGCCGGCTTAAGAACGCATCTGCCGCGCTCTGGTTCCCTTGCCGCGAGGCTCTTTCCGCCTGGGCGCGCTATTCGGCAATCTCGAAGTCGGTCGTGAAAGGCGCCGTCTTTTGCGAGTTCTCGTCATGCATGAGGAAATCCGCGCGGTATTTGCCGGGGGGAACGCCATCCAGGGAGACGTTTAATTTGAAGAACATCTCTCGGTTATGCGAGCGCGAGGCGAGCTGGACCCGGCCAAGCTTTTCGACGGTTCCCAGCTTCTCGCCCGACTGGGAAAGCACGGTAAGGTCAACGTAAAGCGCGATCTGGTTGTTGCCGAGCCCATCCGAGCCGTAGCCGTAACCGACCGGCTCCATATAAAGCACAATCTCTTCGCCCGGCTTGTAGACATGGTTCGGGCGCTCGGCGTAGGCGCCGAACCCGCTGGCCGACAGGATATGCTTCACATTTTGCACGCCAAGCGGCATCGCTTGCCACAGAGCGTCCTCGGCGCTGCGGAATTTGTCCAGCGCGCCGGCGCCATCACCCGCCTGCAGTGCCTTTTCGGCTTCAGCGGCGCGATCGGAGATTTCGCCCGCGAAAGCGGCCGGCGTCGAAATTACCAGCGCGATCAAAACTGCCAAGATTGATTTCATCTGTTCCCCCTGTTGCGATAGAACATCGGCTAAAACGGCAGTGCCGTAAACGGCCAAATGCAGACTTCAGCCGCGCTCGATCTCGGGAACGTCCCAAAGCTCGCCCGGACGGAAGGCGCGAAACCGCTCACGCGCCAGGCCTTGCGCCTCAAGCGCTTCAGTCAGTTTTGCGCCGGCAGTTGCGCTCGACCGCCGATGCGCCGACCTGCTGCGGGCTCCGGTGCCGCTTTCGCAACCAATGTACCGGTTGGAACCGCGCTAGAGAGAAGACATGCCTTTTGTCCGCCAGCCATTTTGCGACAAATTTACAACAATTCGTGGTGCAAACCCTATTTTAACCATATCGGGTTGAAATTTCGCCACCTTCTCCATCTTGGTGAGGGGTGAGATTGTGCGGACGGCTTCCCCCCCAGCCGGATCCGACGGAGGTTTGAATGATTTTTTCGAGAAGCGGGCTGATGGCCGTATCGCTGGCAGCGCTCGTTGCGAGCGGCTGTTCGACCTCGCGTTTTTCATCGATGGATGACCAGCAGCCCGCCCCGCTGCAGCCCGCGCCCGCCGGCACGGTGAGCGGAAGCCAACTGCCGCCCCCGGCAGCGCCGGGCACCACCGACCCATCGCAATTCCCGACCGCGCCGGCAGGCGCGCAGGTCGCCTCGCTGCCGCCGGACGGATCGGCGCCGGCCGGAGCCTCCGACCTTACCGCTGCGAGCGTTGCCGGCGTTTGGAACGCCAGCGTGTCCGGACAGAGCTGCAAGGTGGCGACGCCGCAGACCAAATTCGGCGCCGGCTTCCGCGCCGGGCCGCTGCATTGCCCGCCGCCCATCGACGGCATCAAATCGTGGAACGTCGCCGGCAAGCAGCTGACGCTCTATGACGAGAATGGCGGCACGCTGGCGCGGCTCTATTCCTCGGGCGGTTCGAAATTCGACGGCCAGACTACCAACGGCTTGCCGATATCGCTTACAAGATAGGCTGCCTATCCCTAGACAGCGACGTGACCGATGCATCTGCGTGACGGCCTCCAGACCCATGCGACCGTCAGGCAGCGCTACGACCATCTGGTCGCAACCGGCGCCATCGAGCGCGATGCGGCGCAGGAGCGCATCGCCGCCGCGCTCGACCGGCTGACAGACGAGATCTCGGTCAAGCGGCTGGCGCACAAGTCGAGCGCGCTCGGCTGGCTGTTTGCCCGCAAGCGCGAGACGCGCGAGGTCGTCAAGGGCCTCTACATTCATGGCGGCGTCGGTCGCGGCAAGACCATGCTGATGGATATGTTCTTCGAGCTGTTGCCGGTCAGGCGCAAGCGCCGCGTTCATTTCAACGACTTCATGGCCGATGTGCAGGACCGCATCCAGAAGCACCGGCAGGCGCGCAAGAACGGCGACGTCAAGGAGGACGACCCGATCCCGCCGGTCGCGCTTCAGCTTGCCGAACAGGCCTGGGTGCTGTGCTTCGATGAGTTTTCGGTCACCGACATTGCCGATGCGATGGTCCTGTCGCGGCTGTTTTCGGCGCTGTTCGCCAATGGCGTGGTTCTAGTCGCCACCTCGAATGTCGCGCCGCAAGACCTTTATCGCGACGGGCTGAACCGCCAACTCTTCCTGCCCTTCATCAGCATTCTCGAGCGCCACGCCCATGTGCTGACGCTTGATGCCGACAAGGACTACAGGCTGGAAAAGCTTGCCCGCACGCCTGTCTATGTCACGCCGGCGGATGTCGAAGCCGATCGTATGCTCGACGAAGCCTGGCAGGCGATGACGCACGGGGCGGCAACGGCCGAGACCGCGCTGACGCTCAAGGGGCGGCAAGTGAGGATACCGGCTGCCGCCGGGGATGCAGCGCGGTTTTCCTTCGCCGACCTCTGCGAAAAGCCGCTCGGCGCACGCGATTTTCTGGCGATTGCCGGCCGCTTCTCGACCGTCTTCATCGATCACGTGCCGGTGCTGGGCGAAGGCAAGCGCAACGAGGCCAAGCGCTTCATCCTCCTGATAGACACGCTCTACGATCATCACACGCGGCTGGTGGTAAGCGCCGACGCCTCGCCGCCTGAGCTCTATACGGCCAGGCGCGGCGTCGAGGTGTTCGAATTCGAACGCACCGCCTCGCGGCTGATCGAGATGCAAAGCCGCGACTGGCTGGAGGACTGGGCGGAACGGCAGAAGGACAACGCGGAAGCGCAGGTCTGAGGGTTCCAAGAGGTCATTATGTAGTGATCCTTCGCCCCCCTCTGTCCTGCCGGAGATCTCCCCCACACGGGGGGAGATCGGCGGTTTCGGCGCTCCGCTCATTCCTGCGGCCATTGGAGATTGGCGAAAGGTCGCGTGACGTCCGGTCTCCCCTCTCGTGGGGGAGATGCCTGGCAAGGCAGAGGGGGGGCGCTGTCCCGCCGACGCCTAAAGCTCATACACATACATCTCAAACGACTCCGCCGGCCCATGCACCTCCCTGCGCGATTCATAAAGCGCCCGCGCTGGAACATTGTCCGGTTCGGTGCCGACCCAGGCTTCGCCGCATCCCTGCTCGCGGCCGAGCGCGAACATGGCGTCGAGCATCTTTCGCGCGATGCCATGGCGCTGGAAGGCCGGCGAGACGCCGACTTCGTCGATGTAGAGTTCGGTCACCTTGTCGGGATGGCGGTGGATGATGGCAGCGCATTGGCCGACGACGACGCCGTCTGCCAGCGCGACAATCATTAAATGACCCGGCGAGGCGAGGTAAGCGGCAAGCCTGTCGGCCCGCACCGGCTCGTCGAACACGTCTTCGGCGATGCGCTTCACAAGGGCGTCATCGCCTGGACAGAGTCTTCTGATTTCCACGTTCATTGTATAAAACCTCTCAAGTCGGCCTACAAACTTTGACGTTTACGTAAACCCCAATGTTTCTAACCGATTGAAATTATTCACTCGAAAATAATCGATTGAATATATTTTCCACCAGGGCTACTGGATGCGGCGAAATCTCGCTGAGACCACAGCATTCCGGCCTCTTCCTCGACGCCGTCAACCAGATCACCAGAGATTTGGGCGTCGTCACAGACAAAGGGAAAATTTCCTCACATGGCACGCAACAAGATAGCGCTTATCGGCTCCGGCATGATCGGCGGCACGCTCGCTCACATGATCGGCCTCAAGGACCTCGGCGACGTGGTGCTGTTCGATATTGCCGAGGGCATTCCGCAAGGCAAGGGGCTCGATATCGCGCAGTCTTCGCCGGTCGACGGTTTTGACTCCCGGCTGACCGGCGTCAATGATTATGCCGGGATCGAGGGCGCCGATGTCTGCATCGTCACTGCCGGCGTGCCGCGCAAGCCGGGTATGAGCCGCGACGATCTGCTGGGCATCAACCTCAAGGTCATGGAACAGGTCGGCGCAGGGCTGAAGAAATACGCGCCCAAGGCTTTCGTCATCTGCATCACCAACCCGCTCGACGCCATGGTCTGGGCGCTGCAGAAGTTTTCCGGCCTGCCCAAGACCCATGTCGTCGGCATGGCCGGCGTGCTCGACAGCGCGCGCTTCCGCTATTTCCTGGCCGAGGAGTTCAAGGTCTCGGTCGAGGACGTCACCGCCTTCGTGCTCGGCGGCCACGGTGATTCCATGGTGCCGATGATCCGCTACTCCACGGTTTCGGGCATTCCGTTGCCGGACCTCATCAAGATGGGCTGGACCTCGAAGGAAAAGCTCGACCAGATCGTGCAGCGCACCCGCGACGGCGGCGCCGAGATCGTCGGCTTGTTGAAGACCGGCTCGGCCTTCTACGCCCCGGCAGCCTCGGCCATCTCGATGGCCGAATCCTACCTCAAGGACAAGAAGCGCGTGCTGCCTTGCGCTGCGCATCTCTCGGGCCAGTATGGCGTCAAGGGCACCTATGTCGGCGTTCCCGTTGTCATCGGCGCCGGCGGCGTCGAGCGCATCATCGAGATCGACCTCAACAAGGCCGAGCAGAAGATGTTCGACGCTTCGGTGGCGACGGTGCAGGGCCTGACCGAGGCCTGCGTCAAGATCGCCCCGCACCTCGCCTCGAAGTAATCCCCCAAAGCAGCCGATCCGGAGACCGTCCAGATGAACATCCATGAATATCAAGGCAAGGCGCTGCTGAAGTCGTTTGGCGCGCCGGTGGCCGAAGGCGTGCCGGTGTTCAAGGCAAGCGAAGCGGAAGCCGCGGCACAAGCGCTTCCCGGTCCGCTCTATGTGGTGAAGAGCCAAATCCATGCCGGCGGCCGCGGCAAGGGGAAGTTCAAGGAACTGTCGCCCGACGCAAAGGGCGGCGTGCGGCTGGCTAAGTCGGTTGCCGAAGTCGTTGCCAACGCCAATGAGATGCTCGGCCACACGCTGGTGACCAAGCAGACCGGCCCCGCCGGCAAGCAGGTCAACCGCCTCTATATCGAGGACGGCGCCGACATCGATCGCGAGCTTTATCTGTCGATCCTGGTCGACCGCTCGGTCGGCCGCATCGCTTTCGTCGTCTCGACCGAGGGCGGCATGGACATTGAAGGCGTCGCCCACGACACACCGGAAAAGATCATCACCCGCGCCATCGATCCGCTGGCCGGCGTGACGACCATCGACGTCGACATATTGGTGGAAGCGCTGGGCCTCACCGGCGATGCCGCCAAGGATGCCGGCACGCTGTTCCCGATCCTCTACAAGGCCTTTGTCGAGAAGGACATGAGCCTGCTCGAGGTCAACCCGCTGATCGTGATGAAAAACGGCCGCCTGCGCGTGCTGGACGCCAAGGTGTCGTTCGACAACAACGCTCTCTTCCGCCACCCCGAACTGATGGAACTGCGCGACACCACCGAAGAGGACGAGAAGGAGATCGAGGCGTCGAAATACGACCTCGCCTATGTCGCGCTCGACGGCAATATCGGCTGCATGGTCAATGGCGCCGGCCTCGCCATGGCGACTATGGACATCATCAAGCTCTACGGCGCCGAGCCCGCCAACTTCCTCGATGTCGGCGGCGGCGCGTCGAAGGAGAAGGTGACGGCGGCGTTCAAGATCATCACCAAGGATCCGGCCGTCAAAGGCATACTGATCAACATCTTCGGCGGCATCATGAAGTGCGACATCATCGCCGAGGGCGTCATTGCCGCAGTCAAGGAAGTCGGCCTGGAAGTGCCGCTGGTGGTGCGTCTTGAAGGCACCAATGCCGAGCTCGGCAAGAAGATCATCAACGACAGCGGCCTGAACGTGGTGTCGGCCGACGATCTCGATGACGCAGCCAAGAAGATCGTGGCGGCGGTGAAGGGCTGAAGGCGAATGCCTCCGCGCAAGATAAACCTGGTCGAGGCGGCGGATCGAACGATCACCAAGGTCTTCGATCCGCATATCGCCGGCGACGTCAATGACAGCCAGGCGAAGGTCGCCAAGTTCGGCGAGACCTTCGACTGGCATGCACATGAGCATGAGGACGAGGCTTTTCTCGTGCTGCGGGGCAAGATCGCCATCGATTTTCGCGACGGCCCGGTCGAGCTCGGCGAGGGCGATTTCATTGTCGTGCCGAAGGGCGTCGAGCACCGGCCGCGGTCGCTGACCGCCGAGCCGGTGGTGCTGATGTTCGAGCCGGCAACGACGCTCAACACCGGCAACGCCAAGAGCGACCTCACCGTCTCCGACCTGAAGCGGCTCTGACCCATGAACGCGTTCTCCTTGCTCTCGGCCGATCACCAGCGCCTGCAGGCGCTGGTCGGCGCGTGGCGCGGCGAGGAAGAGGTGGCGGAAACACAATGGGCCGATGGTGGACCGGCGACGTCGGAAGTGCTGGGGGAGGCACAGTTCGGCGGCCTGTTCGTGGTGCAGCGCTATCGCCAGCGCCGCGACGGCACGGTCTCGTTCGGCTCGCACTCAGTGTTCGGATTCGATCAGCAAAACAGCCTCGTCACCATGCACCAGTTCGATTCCATGGGCTTTGTGCCGGCCTCGCCGGCCACAGGCGCATGGAACGGCAGCGAGCTCACTCTTGATCGGTCGTCGCCGCGCGGTTCCGCGCGGATCACATATATTTTCGACAATGCCGATGCCTACCGCATGCGATTGCATTTCAAACCTGCCGGCAGCGACAGCTGGCAAGACATGGTGAGCGGCGTCTACCGGCGCGTCTCGCCTTCCTCGATCAACGGTTTTTAGAAAAGGGCTCCGATGTCCATTCTCATCGACAAGAACACCAAGGTGCTGGTGCAGGGCCTGACCGGCAAGACCGGCACGTTCCACACCGAACAGGCGCTGGCCTATCACGGCACCAGGATGGTGGGCGGTATCCATCCAAAGAAGGGTGGCGAGACCTGGACCGGCGCCAAGGGCGAAAACCTGCCGATCTTCGCCTCGGTCGCCGAGGGCAAGGAAAAGACCGGCGCCAACGCCTCGGTCGTCTATGTGCCGCCGACGGGCGCCGCCGAAGCCATCCTCGAAGCCATCGAAGCCGAGATCCCGCTGATCGTCTGCATCACCGAAGGCATTCCGGTGATGGACATGGTCAGGGTCAAGGCGCGGCTCGACCGCTCGACCTCGCGGCTGATCGGCCCGAACTGCCCCGGCGTGCTCACCCCCGACGAATGCAAGATCGGCATCATGCCCGGCAACATCTTCCGCAAAGGCTCGGTCGGCGTTGTTTCGCGCTCGGGAACGCTTACCTATGAGGCAGTGTTCCAGACCACAAATGTCGGCCTCGGCCAGACGACCGCCGTCGGTATCGGCGGCGACCCCGTCAAAGGCACCGAGTTCATCGACGTGCTCGAGATGTTCCTCGCCGACGACGAGACCAAGTCGATCATCATGATCGGCGAGATCGGCGGTTCGGCCGAGGAAGACGCCGCGCAGTTCCTCAAGGACGAGGCCAAACGCGGCCGCAAAAAGCCGATGGCGGGCTTCATCGCCGGGCGCACCGCGCCGGCCGGTCGCACCATGGGCCATGCGGGCGCGGTCATCTCCGGCGGCAAGGGCGGCGCGGAAGACAAGATCGCGGCGATGGAATCGGCCGGCATTAAAGTATCGCCATCGCCAGCGCGTCTGGGCACGACGCTGGTCGAGGCGATCAAGGCCAAGTGAGTAGCGAGTAGTGAATAGCGAATAGGGAAAAGAGAGTAACGGCGCGACCCGGGAAAAATCCCTACTCGCTATTCGCTACTCACTATTCGCTTTTGAAAAGGAGACGGAGCCAGGCTCCGCGGACAAAAATGGCAAGACAAGATCAGGCCAACGACCAATTTTCGCTCACCTCTTTCCTCTATGGCGGCAATGCCGACTATATCGACGCGCTGTACGCGTCCTATGAGGATGATCCAGAGTCGGTAAACCCCGAATGGCAGGATTTTTTCGCCGGGCTGAAGGACGACGCCGGCGATGTGCGCAAGAACGCCAAGGGCGCTTCCTGGGCAAAGCCCTCCTGGCCGCTGCAGGCCAATGGCGAACTGGTGTCGGCGCTCGACGGCAATTGGGGCATCGTCGAGAAGCATCTGGAAAAGAAGGTCAAGGACAAGGCGGTCACCAATGGCGTCGTGCTGTCGGATGCCGACGTGCATCAGGCGACGCGCGATTCGGTGCGCGCCATCATGATGATCCGCGCCTTCCGCATGCGCGGCCATCTGCATGCCAATCTCGACCCGCTCGGCATCGCCAAGCCGCTTGAGGACTATAACGAGCTGTCCCCGGAGAATTACGGTTTCACCGCAGCCGACTACGACCGGCCGATCTTCCTCGACAATGTGCTCGGCCTCGAATTCGGCACCATCCGGCAGATGCTGGAGATCCTGACCCGCACCTATTGCTCGACGCTCGGTGTCGAGTTCATGCACATTTCCGACCCCGAGGAGAAGGCCTGGATCCAGGCGCGCATCGAGGGTGCCGACAAGGAGATTTCCTTCACCGCTACGGGAAAAAAAGCGATCCTGCAGAAGCTGGTCGAGGCCGAAGGCTTCGAGCAGTTCATCGATGTCAAGTACAAGGGTACCAAGCGCTTCGGCCTCGATGGCAGCGAAGGCCTGATCCCGGCGCTGGAGCAGATCATCAAGCGCGGCGGCCAGCTCGGCATGAAGGAGATCGTGCTCGGCATGGCGCATCGCGGCCGGCTGAACGTGCTGTCCCAGGTGATGGCCAAGCCGCACCGCGCCATCTTCCACGAGTTCAAGGGCGGCTCGGCCGCTCCTGACGAGGTCGAGGGCTCGGGCGACGTCAAGTACCATCTCGGCGCCTCGTCGGACCGCGAATTCGACGGCAACAAGGTGCATCTGTCGCTGACCGCCAATCCTTCGCATCTGGAAATCGTCGATCCGGTTGTGATGGGCAAGGCGCGCGCCAAGCAGGACTATCTGTTCGGCCGCAGCCGCGAGGAGATCGTGCCGCTGGAAGAGCGCGCCAAGGTGCTGCCGCTGCTTCTGCATGGCGACGCCGCCTTTGCTGGCCAGGGCGTAATCGCGGAAATTCTCGGCCTGTCGGGCCTGCGCGGCCACCGCGTCGCCGGCACGCTGCATTTCATCATCAACAACCAGATCGGCTTCACCACCAATCCGCGCTTCTCGCGCTCGTCGCCTTATCCGTCCGACGTCGCCAAGATGATCGAGGCGCCGATCTTCCACGTCAATGGCGACGACCCGGAAGCGGTGGTGCATGCCACCAAGGTGGCGATCGAATTTCGCATGAAGTTCCACAAGCCGGTGGTGGTGGACATGTTCTGCTATCGCCGCTTCGGCCACAATGAGGGCGACGAACCGGCCTTCACGCAGCCGATCATGTACGCCAACATCCGCAACCACAAGACGACGGTGCAGATCTATGGCGACCGGCTGATCGCCGAGGGCCATATCAGCCAGGCCGAACTCGACAAGATGAAGGCCGACTGGCGCGCCCATCTGGAGTCCGAATGGGAAGTCGGCCAGCACTACAAGCCCAACAAGGCCGACTGGCTGGACGGCGCCTGGTCTGGTTTGCGCACCGCCGACAACCAGGACGAACAGCGCCGCGGCAAGACCGCCGTGCCGGTCAAGGTGCTGAAGGACATCGGCAAGAAACTGACCGAGGTGCCGAAAGGTTTCGAGGCGCACAAGACCATCATCCGCTTCCTCGAAAACCGCCGCCAGGCGATCGACTCCGGCGAAGGCATCGACTGGTCGACGGCCGAGGCGCTGGCCTTCGGCGCCATCCTGCTCGACGGCAATCCGATCCGGCTCTCCGGCCAGGATTCAGAACGCGGCACCTTCTCGCAGCGCCATTCCGTGCTCTACGACCAGCGCGACGAGACCCGCTACATCCCGCTCAACAATCTCTCGGCCGCACAGGCCGGCTACGAAGTCATCAACTCGATGCTGTCGGAAGAGGCGGTGCTCGGCTTCGAGTATGGCTACAGCCTGGCCGAGCCTAAGGCGCTGACGCTCTGGGAAGCGCAGTTCGGCGATTTCGCCAACGGCGCCCAGGTGGTGTTCGACCAGTTTATCTCGTCGGGCGAGCGCAAGTGGCTGCGCATGTCGGGCCTGGTCTGCCTGCTGCCGCATGGCTATGAGGGCCAGGGGCCGGAACATTCCTCGGCCCGGCTCGAGCGTTTCCTGCAGCTCTGCGCCGAAGACAATATGCAAGTCGCCAACTGCACCACGCCGGCAAACTACTTCCACATATTGCGCCGGCAACTGAAGCGCGACTTCCGCAAGCCGCTGATCCTGATGACGCCGAAGTCGCTGCTGCGCCACAAGCGGGCAGTGTCGACGCTGCCGGAGATTTCGGGCGAAAGCTCGTTCCACCGGCTGTTGTGGGACGACGCCCAGCTGTTGCAGAACCAGGCGATCAAGCTCACCAAGGATTCCAAAATCCGCCGCGTCGTGCTGTGCTCGGGCAAGGTCTATTACGACCTGTACGAGGAACGCGAGAAGCGCGGCATCAACGACATCTATCTCTTGCGCGTCGAACAGCTCTATCCGTTCCCGGCCAAGGCGCTGATCACCGAACTGTCGCGCTTCCGCAATGCCGAGATGGTGTGGTGCCAGGAGGAACCCAAGAATATGGGCGCCTGGTCGTTCATCGATCCGTATCTGGAATGGGTGCTGGCTCATATCGACGCCAAGCACCAGCGGGTGCGCTATACCGGACGTCCTGCGGCGGCATCGCCGGCGACCGGCTTGATGTCGAAGCATTTGGCGCAGCTCGCCGCCCTGCTCGAAGACGCGCTCGGCGAATAGAACAAACCCGGCGAATAGAACAGACAGAGAAGAAACGGAACAGGCACAATGGCTACCGAAATCCGCGTTCCCACTCTCGGCGAATCCGTCACCGAGGCGACCATCGGCAAGTGGTTCAAGAAGGTCGGCGATGCCATTGCCGTCGACGAGCCGCTGGTCGAGCTCGAAACCGACAAGGTGACGGTGGAGGTGCCTGCCGCCGCCGCCGGCACGCTGGGCGAGATCACCGCCAAGGAAGGCGAGACCGTCGGCGTCGGCGCGTTGCTGGGTTCGATCTCGGCAGGCGTCGCCACGGCCGCCCCGGCGTCCAAGCAGGAGACCAAGCCGCAAGCGGTGTCGCAGGCTTCGAGCCCGGACGCAGCGCACACGACCAGGCAGGCTGCGGCTGAGACCGCCAAGATAGCCGGCGACGCCGGGCCGGTCGAGCCGCGCACCATGCCGCCGGCGCCAGCTGCCGCGAAGCTGATCGCCGAGAACAATCTGTCGGTCGACCAGGTTTCCGGGTCGGGCAAGCGCGGCCAGGTGCTGAAGGGCGATGTGCTCGACGCGATTTCCAAGGGCGCGCCGTCGCAGCCGGCCGAAATTCCGAAGGCCGCACCGGCTCCGGTCGCCGTGCGTGCGCCGTCTTCGGGCGACGATGCGTCGCGCGAGGAGCGCGTGCGCATGACCAAGCTGCGCCAGACCATTGCGCGCCGGCTGAAGGAAGCGCAGTCGACCGCCGCCATGCTGACCACCTTCAACGAGGTCGACATGTCGGCGGTGATGGCGCTCAGGACCAAGTACAAGGACATCTTCGAGAAGAAGCACGGCGTGAAGCTCGGCTTCATGGGCTTCTTCACCAAGGCCGTCACCCACGCCTTGAAGGAGATCCCCTCGGTCAATGCCGAGATCGACGGCACCGACATCATCTTCAAGAACTATGCCCATATCGGCGTCGCCGTCGGCACCGAAAAGGGCCTCGTCGTGCCGGTGGTGCGCGACGCCGATCAGATGTCGATTGCCGAAATAGAGAAGGATATCGGCCGGCTGGGCATCGCCGCACGCGACGGCAAGCTGTCGGTCGCCGACATGCAGGGTGGTACGTTCACCATCTCCAATGGCGGCGTTTACGGCTCACTGATGTCGACGCCGATCCTCAATGCGCCGCAGTCCGGCATTTTGGGCATGCACAAGATCCAGGACCGGCCGGTCGTG
Organism: Mesorhizobium sp. P160219; assembly: GCF_057786095.1. Lineage (NCBI taxonomy): Bacteria > Pseudomonadati > Pseudomonadota > Alphaproteobacteria > Hyphomicrobiales > Phyllobacteriaceae > Mesorhizobium > Mesorhizobium sp. P160219. The sequence goes on along the minus strand of NZ_JBYNWG010000001.1, from coordinate 629,693 downwards.
GTCGGCGGCCAGATCGTGATCCGGCCGATGATGTACTTGGCGCTGAGCTACGATCACCGTATCGTCGACGGCAAGGAAGCCGTGACCTTCCTGGTCCGCGTCAAGGATAGCCTGGAGGATCCCGAACGGCTGGTGCTTGATTTGTGATCGGAGCTGATCCGTCATGAGCGGCTGGCTGGCGCGGTTTGGGTTCAAGCTGGGTCGAGTAGCGGGTAGCGTATTGAGGCGTTCCCGGCCGGCGGCTTCCGCCGCCATCTCTCCGCCGGCGACCTCGACTGAATGGGATTCGGCGCCGGCGAGCAGCAATCTCGGTGTCTTCGCTCTCAGCGAAGCCGAAATGGCGGAGCGGAAGATCATCGTCACCGCGATCGGTGAGCTTGAGCTACCGACCGGCGAAATCATCGCTTGCGATCCACTGATTACCGGGCTGGAACGGCCTGTGTTTAGCCGTAAGGTCAGGCCGGGATGCTATCCAGTCACGTTGCTTGAGGCGCAAGGCCGTGTTGCTGCAGCGGTATTGCGGTTTGGCACTGGCTTGCCGGTGCGGTGGGAGTTGGCTGCCTTCGTCCGCGACGTCGGCACATCGTCCTGGAAGTCTGGATTTATTGTCGATGACAATGTTGCTTCGTTCATGGACAAGTCGGTTCTGACGCTGATGTCCGAGCAGGAGGAACTCGACAGCTATCTTGCTGACGTTGCATGCTCGTTCGACAAGTTCCGCATGGATAACCCGGTTGATGGAAATCCGCTTAATATAGCCATGTTCGACACTGGCTTCGGTGATGGGAACTATTATTCCTTCTGGGGACTGGATGCGGCCGGCGAGCCGCTGGTCTTGATGACCGATTTCGAGGTGCTCGAAAACGCCGACGGCCGCGAGAGCAGCCCGAGCAATTCATGACAAACATCGCTTCGCCAATGATCGGATTTATGGCCGGGCTGGCTGTTCTCGCAGCGGGTTACGAGGCGCATGCCGCCTGCCCGCTGGCGCTTGCTGTCTATGGCGATGCCGAAAGCGAGGCCGGCATTGATTTCCGGCCGACGACGGATGCGGTCACCGTCACCAACTCGTTCAAGATGGTGCTCGACAAGGGCATCGTTCTCGACGGCATTGTCATGTGGACATCCGGTGTTTCGCGACCGCAAGGGTCGCTGATGTACAAATGCCCGACCGGCGACGTCACCGGTGACGAGCTTGCCGCCTGCACGGTCTGGCATGGCGTCATCTACAGCGCCGACGACAAGGGCAACATCGCGCTCCTGGCGGCGGAAGGCACGGACGCGCCGCAGAGCCTGATCTTCCCCGATCTCGGGCCGTCGCTGCAGATGTCGACGGCCTTCGGCCCGAACGGTTTCTCAAAACTGCCATGGGACGTGTTTCTGCTGAAAGGTTGCCAGGAATGAGCGCGTCCAAGAAGGTGCTTCTGGTCACCGGCGGCAGTCGTGGCATTGGCGCGGCCACCTGCCGGCTTGCGGCAAAGGCGCGCTACCGGGTCGCGGTCAACTATGCCTCGAACGAGGCTGCCGCCAAGGCGCTGGTCGACGAAATCGAGGCGGCGGGTGGCGAGGCATTTGCCGTCAAGGGCGACGTCGGCGTCGAAGCCGACATCGTCGCCATGTTCGAAGCCGTCGATCGCGCCTATGGCCGGCTCGACGCGCTGGTCAACAATGCCGGCGTCGTCGACGTCAAGGCGCGCGTCGATGAGATGAGCCTGGCGCGGCTGGAGCGCATGATGCGCATCAACGTCATCGGCTCGTTCCTGTGCGCGCGCGAAGCGGTCAAACGCATGTCGAGCAAGCATGGCGGCCAGGGCGGCGCCATCGTCAACATCTCGTCCGCGGCGTCGCTACACAGCTCGCCCGGCGAATATGTCGACTATGCAGCGTCCAAGGCGGCGATCGACACTTTTACGCTCGGCCTGGCGCGCGAAGTCGCGACCGAAGGCGTGCGCGTCAACGCGATACGGCCGGGCATCATCGACACCGAGATCCACGCTTCGGGCGGCCAGCCGGACCGGGTCGAGCGGTTCCGCGACATGCTGCCGATGAAACGAGCCGGCACGGCGGATGAAGTCGCGCATGCCGTTCTCTATCTTTTGTCGGATGAAGCGTCCTACACGACGGGCGCAATCCTGAATGTAAGCGGCGGCCGCTGAGCCCCAAGCTAAGGGAAACGAACATGGCTTATGATGTCGTTATCATAGGGTCGGGACCGGGCGGCTATGTCTGTGCCATCAAGGCGGCACAGCTCGGGCTCAAGGTCGCGGTGGTCGAGAAGAACGCCACTTTCGGCGGCACCTGCCTGAACATCGGCTGCATCCCATCCAAGGCGCTGCTTTATGCCTCGGAGATGTTCGCCGAGGCCGGCCATTCCTTCGATGCGCTGGGCGTCGAGATACCGGCGCCGAAACTCAATCTGAAGAAGATGATGGCGCACAAGGACGCGACCGTTTCGGCCAACGTCAATGGCGTCGCCTTCCTGTTCAAGAAAAACAAGATCGATAGTTTCCGTGGCACCGGGAAGGTGGTTGCGGCCGGCAAGGTGTTGGTGACGGCTGAGGACGGCAAGGTCGAGGAGATCGAGACGAAAAACATCGTTATTGCCACGGGCTCCGATGTCGCCGGCATTCCCGGCGTCAAGGTCGACATCGACGAGAAGGTGATCGTATCGTCGACCGGCGCGCTGTCGCTGGAGAAAGTGCCGGGACATCTGGTGGTGGTCGGCGGTGGGGTCATCGGTCTGGAGCTCGGCTCGGTCTGGGCACGGCTCGGCGCCAAGGTCACCGTGGTCGAATTCCTCGACACCATCCTGGGCGGCATGGACGGCGAGGTCTCCAAGCAGTTCCAGCGCCTGCTTTCCAAGCAGGGTTTCGAGTTCAAGCTCGGCGCCAAGGTGACAGGGGTGACCAAGGCCAAAAAGGGCGCCGCCGTTGCGTTCGAACCGGTCAAGGGTGGTGCGGCCGAGACCATCGAGGCCGAGGCGGTGCTGATCTCGACCGGACGCCGGGCCTATTCCGACAGCCTCGGGTTGAAAGAAGCCGGCGTCGAGGTCGACGAGCGCGGCCGGGTCAAGACCGACGGGCATCTCAGGACCAACGTGGCCGGCATCTACGCCATTGGCGACGTCATCGCCGGGCCGATGCTGGCGCACAAGGCCGAGGATGAAGGCGTGGCGGTGGCCGAGACCATTGCCGGCCAGGCCGGCCATGTGAATTACGACGTCATTCCGAGCGTCGTCTACACCAGCCCGGAAATCGCTTCGGTCGGCAAGACAGAGGAAGAGCTGAGGAAGGCCGGCATCGACTACAAAACCGGCAAATTCCCGTTCACCGCCAACGGCCGCGCGCGCGCCATGCTCCACACGGACGGCTTCGTGAAAATCCTCGCCGACAAAGCCAGCGACCGCGTGCTCGGCGTCCACATTGTCGGCTTCGGCGCCGGCGAGATGATTCATGAGGCGGCGGTGCTGATGGAATTCGGCGGCTCATCCGAAGACCTCGCCCGCACCTGCCACGCGCATCCGACAATGTCGGAAGCGGTGAAGGAAGCAGCGCTGGCGACGTTCTTCAAGCCGATCCATATTTAAGGAAACGCTGGAGGGACAGCACCCCCCCTCTGGCCTGCCGGCCATCTCCCCCTCAAGGGGGGAGATTGGACTTCACCGCCGCGTCGCGAGCTTTCAAGTTTCTCACGTTTCTAACCTGGCGCTGTTCGTGAACTGCCGATCTCCCCTCTCGAGGGGGAGATGTCCGGCAGGACAGAGGGGGCGGTGAAGAATCGCGACGCTCGCCGATAGGTGCCCCAAACAAAACGGCCCGCTTTTCAGCGGGCCGTTCTTGGCTGGAATCAAGATGCCAGATCAGTTGGCCAGATTACGGGCTCGGCGCCGGAGCGGGCGCGGGTGCCGGGGCTGGCGCAGGAGCCGGTGCGGGAGCCGGTGCGGGAGCAGGGGCTGGTGCGGGAGCCGGTTCGGCGGGCTTCATCGGCTCAGCCGGTGCAGGTGCGGGCGCCGGTGTGCTGGCTGCCGGCGGCTCTGCGGGTGCAGGATGTTCGCCGCTTCTGCCGAAAACATAGTACGCGACAATCGCAAGGATGACGACGACCAGCGCAATCAGCCAGCCGCTGCCACCACCCGACCTGGGCGCTGGATCGTTAGGGTTCGCCATAAAAGTGTCCTCCGTGGATGAAAAGCATCAATCAACACCCCTCAACGCGCAACCGTTGAACGGGTTCATACTAGGCCTTCAAATTGACGAACGCAGGAAAATTCTGATTCGCAACCGCTTGTTGGCCTGTATTTCCCCCGCAAAATCAATCACGAACGAGGTAGAACGAGCTTAGCTGGCCTTTTCCGCCAAAAATAGGGCCAACCGCCTCCGCTTTGCGAATCAGTTGCGCACCGCACAGAGCCGGGCTTACGTGATTCGGTATTCAAGACGGGCGCTGCTCAGTCGACGGCGGTGACGGTATAGCCGGCCTTGCGAAAATCCTCGACCAGGCCTTCGGGGCCGGGAAGATGCATGGCGCCGACGGCCATGAAGGCATTGCCCTTGGCCAGGATCGGTGCGGCATGGTCGGCCATGACCTTGTTGCGGCCGGTGATCATCGTCCGGTCGAATTCGGCGTAACCTGCGTCGTCGTCTTCGTCGGGCGAGATCGAACGCAACAGCGGCCAGAAGGTGCCGGTGTCGCCGCGCTGGTAAAGCACGATCATGGTTTCGTTGATGTCGTTTATCTTGTCGCCGAGCTTCAGGGTCTCGACCAGCCCTTTGATGTGGAACGCAATCGGCAGCGAGGCTATGGCGCGCAGCTGGCTGGCAGCGGTCTCCAACCCTTCCACCGGCTTCCCCAAGGCCTTGGCGTCCTGCGCCAGCTTGACGTCCAGAACCGGTGCGCCGCCTGCCTGACGGGCGACCTCACAGACCGGCAGCGCGACCATGGCCGACAGCAGCCACGGCTTCATCTTGGAGACGCTCGCCGGCGGAATGCCGCGCGCATCGAGCCCTTTGTTCACCACCGCCGCATCCTCCGGCGACAACAGCGACGACAACGTCGTGTTGTCGGTGAACATCATCAGCTCGGGTTCCTTGAGCATGGCCTCCATCATCTTCTGCTTGTCGAGCACGTCGGTGGTCTCGATGATGATGGTGCCGGCAGCGTCATAGGCTTTCCTGGCTGCCGGCGGCAGAGTGGTCACGCGCGGGTCGGTCATGTGCATGGTGCCGAACAGGAAGGATGGCTTTTCGCCTGATTTCTCCAGCTTCCACAACAGGCCCTTGCCGTTCAGCGTCGCTGCTGCTTCCGTCTCGATCCTGGAATAGGTGGCGGGGTCTTCCTTCTGCAGGGCCGACAGCAGATCGGCGCCGGCGCAGGCCGGGGCTTCGGCATGCGCCCTGCCCATGGCAAGCAGCAGCACGACGAGAAAAGACAGGCAAAACACGGCGTTGAGCGCGACGAGCAGCTTCAGCGACACAAGGGCCGCGCGATCGGCAATGGCAAGGGCGCGTTTCATGGTGCGGTTCTAGGACTGAAAAGCGGCGAAACGGTTAACCGGCGTGGGGAAATTGTCCTGGACTTATACAGTGGTCACGCGCGGGGATGCGCGGATTCGTAAATCTCGAGCAGTCTTGCGGTGTCGACGCCGGTATAGACCTGCGTCGTTGACAGGCTGGCGTGGCCGAGCAGTTCCTGGATGGTGCGCAGGTCGCCGCCGCGCCCGAGCAGATGGGTGGCGAAGGAATGGCGCAACGCGTGCGGCGTCGCGGTGTCGGGCAGGTTCAGCGCCGAGCGCAGCCTGGCCATGTCGCGCTGGACGATGGCCGGGTTGAGCGGCCCGCCGCGGGCGCCGCGAAACAGCAGGCCCTTGGGATCAAGATGGTAGGGACACAATTTTCGGTATTCGGCGATTGCCCTGAGCGCCACCGGCAGCACCGGCACCAGCCGTGTCTTGCCACCCTTGCCGGTGACGCGCAGCACGGTGTCGGCTTCCGATGCCAGGTCGGCGGCGCTGAGGCCCAGCGCTTCGGAAATGCGCAGGCCCGATCCATAAAGCAGCGTCAGCACGGCGGCGTTGCGGGCGGCGATCCAGGGCTCTTCAGCCAGCTGGCCTTCCACCGACACGACATGTTTGGCATCGCTGGCGGTCAGCGGCTTGGGCAGCGATTTCGGCAGGCGCGGCGCGCGCAACGCAGCGGCACCGGCGGCATTGGCGAGACCGCGCCGTTCGAGGAAGCGCAGCAGCGAGCGGATGCCGGCGAGGCCGCGTCCGAGCGTGCGGGCGCCGGCGCCGGCGTTGCGCCGCGCGGCAAGAAAGCCGCGCAGATCGGCCGGGCGTAAGGTTGCGATGTCGGAAATGCCGGGCGAGCCGCCGCAATGTCCGGTCAGGAAATGCAGGAACTGGCGCGTGTCGCGCTCGTAGGCCTCGACAGTCGCCGGTGACAGCCGACGCTCGCGCGCCAGCATCTTCAGCCAGCTTTCGCGCGCTGCCTGGAGGTCGGGTTTTGCCGGGATGAGAAATTCCTGCATGCCGCCATTGTCAGGCAGCCGGGTTAGGAAGCGGTGAAGAACCTGTCATTGAAATGGCCACGGGCGATCATTGAAATGACGCCGGTAGGGCGTTAGAGCAGGGCAAAGGATATCAGCCATGTCGAAGCCCCAGAACCCCGTGCAAATGGCCGTGATCGGCGCCGCCCACGGCATCAAGGGCGAATTGCGGGTGAAAACCTTCACCGGCGAGCCGCTGGCGCTGGCGGATTATGGCCCGCTCTATGCCAAGGACGGCCGCGCCTTCCAGATCATCGACATAAGGCCGGCAAACACTGTCGTCGTGGTGCGTTTCAAGGGCATTGCCGACCGCAACGCCGCCGAGGCGCTGGCCGGCACGGAGCTGTTCGTCGACCGCTCGATGCTGCCGGACGATGGCGAAGAGGACGAGTTCTACCACGCCGATCTCGTCGGGCTGGAAGTCCGCGACGACACGGATGCGGTTGTCGGCAAGGTGGTCGCGGTACACAATTTCGGCGGCGGCGACATTCTCGATGTCACGCTTGGCGGGCGCAAAGGCGTGCTGATCCCGTTCACGCAGGCCGCCGTGCCGCAGGTGGTGGTTGCCGAAGGTTTTGTCCGTGTCGATCCGGCGGCGGCCGGGCTGGTCGAGGACGAGGATGGCGAGGCGCCGCGCGAAGAAGACTTCGACGCGAAGGGCCGGCCGCGCGGGCCACGCGACGCCGGGGGCAACCGGTGACGTTCAAGGCTTCGGTGCTGACGCTCTATCCCGAGATGTTTCCGGGCGGGCTAGGCCTGTCGCTGGCCGGACGGGCGCTCGAAGTCGGGACATGGTCGCTGGAAGCTATCCAGATCCGCGACTTCGCCAGCGATCGCCATCACACCGTCGACGACACGCCGGCCGGCGGTGGCGCCGGCATGGTGATGCGCGCCGATGTGCTGGCCAAGGCGATCGACCACACCTCGCCGTCCGGCGATCCGCGGCCAAAATTGCTGATGAGCCCGCGCGGCAAGCCGTTGACGCAGGCGCGGGTGCGCGAGCTGGCCGCCGGGCCGGGCGCCGTCATCGTCTGCGGCCGCTTCGAGGGTGTAGACCAGCGATTGATCGAGGCGCGTGGGCTGGAGGAAGTCTCGATCGGCGATTTCATCCTCTCCGGTGGCGAGCCGGCAGCCCTGGTGCTGCTCGATGCCGTGGTCCGGCTGTTGCCCGGTGTGATGGGCAATGCGGTATCAGGCGAGGAAGAAAGTTTTGAGAACGGTCTGCTCGAACATCCGCATTACACGCGACCGCAGGAGTTCGAAGGCAGGCCAATCCCCGACGTGCTGGTTTCCGGCAATCACAAGAAGATCGCCGCCTGGCGCCGCGCAGAGTCCGAGAGGCTGACGAAGGAGCGGCGGCCGGATTTGCTCGCCGCTCAGCCCTTGGCAAAATAGTAGACGGCGAGAAATAGGCCGACGGCGATGACGAAGCCGCGTACTGCGTTTTGCGGCACGCGCTTGGCGATCCAGACGCCGGCATAGCCGCCGAGCGCGCCGCCGGGGATCATGACGATTGCCTGAGGCCAGGCAACAACGCCGCCGGAAACGAAGACCAGTATGGCAACGGCGGCGATGACCACGGCCAGCATGTTCTTCAGCGCGTTCAGCCGGTGATAGTCGCCGGATTGCGTCAGGCCGAGCGTCGCCAGCATCATGACGCCCATGCCGGCGCCGAAGAAGCCGCCATAGATGGCGGTAGCGAACTGCGCCAGCGAACCGGCCAGAGAGCCGACCGTGGCTTCATGCCCAGGCTTCGGCGTTGGTTTCAGCCACGGCCCGGCGGCGAACAAGGCGGTTGCGGCCAGCAGCAGCCACGGCACGAGGGCGCGGAACGACGGATTTGAGAGCGCCAGCAGGATGAGCGCACCAGCCAGCGCGCCCAAAGCCGAGATCAGGCAAAGCAGCAGCGCGCCGCGCCAGAAATGCTTGATGTCGGTCCAGTAAGCCAGCGTCGAGGTGATGTAACCGGGAAACTGCGTTACCGAGGACGTGGCGTTGGCGACGATCGGCGGCAGGCCGGCCAGCGTCATGGCGCCGAAGGTTATGAAGGTGCCGCCGCCGGCAACGGCGTTGACGGCGCCTGACAGAAAACCCGCGAGGAAGAGCAGGACTGCGTCGAAAACAGACATTGTGAGGCCGCCGGACAAGTGTGCTGCTCCCGGATTAGGAAGCTTGAAGGGCCGGCGCAACCCTGCACTGGACGATTGCGTGGTGGCATGCGACCAAAAAAGACAGGGCCAAGGCGTGACAAGTCAGTGAAATAGCTGTATGTGCCCGCCCGTACTGGCGAGAAAAATCTCCCGGACCCGTCAACAATGACGGTGTAGTCGCCCCTGCCCAATGTTTCGAAGACAAGATGTCTCGGGGACAAAGGGCATAGCCGAGCGGTCAATGGAACTGCAAGGCGAGTGTCGGACGCTCTGACTGTCGGAAGAACAAGAAGTGGACTATTGAGATGGATATCATCCGTCAGCTCGAGGCCGAACAGGCCGCCAAGATCGAAGCCAAGCGCAAGCTTCCCGAGTTTCAGCCCGGCGACACCGTGCGCGTGCAGGTCCGCGTGACCGAAGGCACCCGCACCCGCGTCCAGGCCTATGAGGGCGTCGTCATCGCCCGCGCCGGCGCCGGCTTCCAGGAAAATTTCACCGTCCGCAAGATCTCCTACGGCGAAGGCGTCGAGCGCGTTTTCCCGGTCTACTCGCCGATGGTCGAAGGCGTCGAGATCGTGCGCCGCGGCAAGGTGCGCCGCGCCAAGCTCTATTATTTGCGCGACCGTCGCGGCAAGTCGGCCCGTATTTCGGAAAACACCGGCGTGCGCGCCCGCAAGCTGAACGATGAGGAGCGCGACGCGCTGAACGCTGAGAAGGCCCGCATCGAGGCCGAGAAGATCGCCGCCGTGCAGGCGCTGGCAGCCGAGAAGGCCGCGCAGGAAGCCGCCGAGAAGAAGGCCGCCGACGAAGCCGCCAAGGCCGCCGACGAGGCTGCAAAGGCCGCGGAAGCGACCCCGGCCGAATAAGATCTCGACCAAGGATTTTGAAAAGGCGGCTTCGGCCGCCTTTTTTCGTTTCACCAGACTGTGAACGATTGCCGGCCGAGAGTTGCGCCACGGCTGTTGACTCGAATTATCTTGTACACTAAATGATCGGATACAAAGCAAATGGAGAACTGACATGGCACTCTACACCACACAGGCTCGCGTCACCGGCGGCCGCGCCGGCCACGGCGAGACCAGCGACGGCCTGCTGAAGGTCGACCTCGCTTTGCCGAAGGAGCTCGGCGGACAGGGTGGCGCCACCAATCCCGAGCAGCTGTTCGCGGTCGGCTATGCCGCCTGCTTCGAAAGCGCCATCCGCTTCGTCGCGCGCAAGCAGAAGCTGCCGCTGGACGATGCGGCGGTGAGCGCCACCGTCAGCCTGCTTCCCAATGGTGAAGGCTTCAAACTTGGTGTCGCACTGGCCGCGGAGACCAAAGGCCTTGATCAGGCGGCGGCGGAAGCGCTTGTATCGGCAGCGCATCAGATTTGCCCCTATTCCAATGCGATCAAAGGCAATATCGAGGTGGCGCTTTCGACCGTGGCGCTTCCGGCAAAGGCAGCATGACGACGAAGACCGAAACCAGGGCCAGCGAAGTCCCGGCGGACACCGCCGGGAGGATCGCCGTTCCGCGCCTCGACCAGCAGCTCTGCTTCGCGCTCTATTCGGCGAGCGGGCTGATGACCAAGCTCTATCGGCCGCTGCTTGACCCGCTCGGCCTGACCTATCCGCAATATTTGGCGATGCTGGCGCTGTGGCAGCATGCGCCGAGCACGGTCGGCGAACTCGGCGAGGCGCTGGGGCTGGATTCGGCGACATTGACGCCTCTGCTCAAGCGGATGGAAGCGGCTGGTCTCGTCACCCGCCGTCGCGATCCGGCCGACGAGCGCCGCGTGCTGGTCGAACCGACTGCCAAGGGCCAGGCGCTGCGCGCCCGCATCAAGGACGTATCCGCAGGCCTTGCCTGCGCCATGCCGCTGGAAGTCGAGGAGCTGAAGTCGCTGCACCGGACCTTGACCGGATTTGTCGCCAAGCTGCGTGAGGCTACGTCACCATCCTGATCCGTCATCTGACGGGTTCCCGTGTCCAGGAGGGGCCTGGTTTGCCGGCGGCGCAATCACGGAATAAATTCCGACCACGGGGCGTTCTAAAACCGCGTTGGTTGAAGGCATTGGAATCCGCTTTCACCGGACGCTGAGCACCGGACCGGCTTGCAAGCCGTCTGCGGACGGCTAAAGTCGCGCCTGGATTTTCATGCGAGCCCGGCTGCAAGCGGGCTTCTCATCCTGGAGCGTGTCATGACCAAATCGAAGCTGCTGCTGGCCGCCCTCGCGGCCTGTTTCCTCGCGCCCGTCGCTGCATGGGCGGCCGATGCGCTGCCCGATCTCGGCGGCAAGAAGGTCGTGGTGGTGACGGAAAACGCCTATCCGCCGTTGCAGTTCATCGACGCCAAGACCGGCAAGCAGATCGGCTGGGAGTATGACGCGATGGACGAAATCGCCAAGCGGCTGAACTTCAAGGTGGAGTACCAGAACACCTCCTGGGACGCGATGATCCAGGCGGTTTCCGACAACCAGTACAACATTGGCATGACCGGCATCACCATCAAGGACGACCGAAAGGAGAAGGTCGATTTCTCCGACCCCTATATGCGTTCGGAGCAGTTCATGCTGGTGCGCGCCGATGAAAGCCGCTTCACCGACGCCAAGACCTTCGCCGCCTTCAAGGACGGGTTGATCGGCGCGCAGGCCGGAACGACGCCGTTCTACACCGCCGTCTACAGCGTGCTCGACGGCAATGAGCAGAACCCGCGCATCAAGCAGTTCGAGACCTTCGGCGCTTCGGTGCAGGCACTGAAATCCGGCGACGTCGATGTCGTCCTGACCGACGGCACCGCCGGCAAAGGCTATGTCGATGCCTCCGGCGGCAAGCTCAAGCTGATCGGCGGCCCGCTCGGCACCGAGGATTTTGGCTTCATCTTCCCGAAGGGCTCGGACCTGGTGAAGCCGGTCAACGCGGCGATCGCGGCGCTGAAGGCCGACGGCACGATCGAGGCGCTCAACAAGAAGTGGTTTCTCGACTACAAGATGGGGCGGTGATGTCCGACTCCTTACCCTCCCCCTTGTGGGGAGGGTCGATCCGCGAAGCGGAGCGGGGTGGGGGTGCCAGCGCCGGCGCTTTGTCACCACCCCCACCCCGGCTCACCAGCTTTGCGATGCAAAGCTTGTTCGCCGACCCTCCCCACAAGGGGGAGGGTGAAGCGCCCTGATGGCCACGCCCCACGCCTCAACCCCAAAATCCGATTTCCCCTGGTGGCTTGCCGCCGCGATCGCGCTCGCCGTCGTCGCTGCGCTCTCCATTGCCGCCAGCGATCTCTACGCCCAGGTTTTTGCCACCGTCGCCAAAGGCATCGGCATCACCATTCTTGTCACCGTGGTCGCCTTCGCGCTGGCTTCCGCCGTCGGGCTCGGCATTGCGCTGATGGGGTTGTCGGGGTCGCGTTGGCTCAAGCAGATCGCTCGTTTCTATGTCGAGATCATCCGCGGCGTGCCGATCCTGGTGCTGTTGTTCTGGATCGCCTTCGCCGGCGCGCCGGCCTTCGTGGCTGCGTGGAATGCGCTGACCGCGCCGCTGCAAAACGCCGGCTATCTCGGCGAGCTTTTGGTGCGCGACGTGTCGCTGTTGTGGCGTGCGATCATGGCGCTGACCATCGGTTATTCCGCCTTCATCTCCGAGGTCTTCCGCGCCGGCATCCAGTCAGTCGAGAAAGGCCAGATCGAGGCTGCCAAGGCGCTCGGGCTGACGCGCACGCAGCGCTTCCGGCTGATCGTGTTCCCACAGGCGATCCGCACCATCCTGCCGCCGCTCGGCAATGACTTCGTTGCCATGGTCAAGGATTCCTCGCTGGTCTCGGTGCTCGGCGTCGCCGACATCACGCAGATGGGCAAGATCTACGCCGCCGGCTCGTTCCGCTTCTTCGAGACCTATTCGATCGTCGCCTATATCTATCTCATCCTCACTGTCAGCCTGTCGCTGGCACTGCGGGGGCTGGAGCAACGACTGCGGCGGGCGCAGCAGGAATAGAAGTCCGACGCGGGCACGGCTACGATCGCGGAGGACAGGATTCCGGAGGATGCAGGCGATGACGATCGACAAGGCCAATGCGGCGCTGGGCACCGTCTATTCGGCCGACACGCCGGAAGGGCTGGCCAAGGCCTATGCGGACTGGGCCGCGACCTATGACAGCGAAACCGCTTCGCTAGGCTATCTGCTGCCGTTCCTGATCACCGCCTGGGTGGCGCGCCATGTGCAGGTGGGCGATGGACCGCTGCTCGACGCCGGCTGCGGCACCGGCCTGTCGGGCCCGTCATTGAAGGCGCTGGGTTATCACGACATTGCCGGGCTCGACCTCTCCGACGACATGCTGAAGATCGCCGGCAGCCGCAATGCCTATGGCGATCTGAAGCAGGCAATGCTCGGCGGGCCGCTGCCCTGGCCAGACGGGCATTTCCGCGCCTTCTTCTCGACTGGCGTGTTCACCATCAGCCATGCGCCGGCGTCCGGCCTGCGCGAGCTTGTCCGCATCACCAGAAAAGGCGGCCACGCCATCTTCACCGTGCGCGACCAGGTGTTTGACAGCGGCGGCTTCCAGGCCGTGTTCGACGGGCTGGAGCGGGCCGGGAAATGGCGGCCGGCCGAGCAAAGCCCATGGTTCCGCTGCTATGCGATCGCCGAGCCGGACGCGCTGGTGAAGACTTTTGTGTTCGAGGTGCTTTGAGCGCCGCCCTCTTCGCCTTCTCTCACAAGGGGAGAAGCGAAAACACGCCGCAATTGCCGAAAAGCCAAAACATTGGTATGAGCCACGCCATGGAAGAGCTTTTTGGCGATCCGGCCTATAAGGGTTTCGTGCTGCAGGACAGAAAACGCCTGCCGTCGCGTTTCTCTTCGCGCATTTCCGGCGCGCTCACCAGCCAACTTAGCTAAGCCGCTTTCGCCGGGCCGAAGGCTTCGGCGCGTCTGCCCTTCCCCTTTTTGCAAATCGACGGATTTACGCACATGAGCGCACCGCGCACCCTCTACGACAAGATTTTCGACGACCATGTCGTCGATCGCCAGGATGATGGCACCTGTCTGCTCTACATCGACCGCCATCTCGTCCATGAAGTGACCAGCCCGCAGGCCTTCGAAGGTCTGCGCATGACCGGCAGAAAAGTCCGGCATCCGGAAAAGACGCTGGCCGTGGTCGATCACAATGTCTCGACCTCGCCCGAGCGCAAGTTCGGCATCAAGAACGAGGAAAGCCGCATCCAGGTTGAGGCCTTGGCCAAGAACGCTAGGGATTTCGGTGTCGAATATTATTCCGAGAACGATATCCGCCAGGGCATCGTCCACATCATCGGGCCGGAGCAGGGCTTCACGCTGCCTGGCATGACGATCGTCTGCGGCGACAGCCACACCTCGACGCATGGCGCCTTCGGCGCACTGGCGCATGGCATCGGCACCTCAGAGGTCGAGCATGTGCTGGCGACGCAGACGCTGATCCAGCGCAAGGCCAAGAACATGCTGGTGCGTGTCGATGGCCAGTTGCCGGAAGGCGTCACCGCCAAGGACATTATCCTCGCCATCATCGGCGAGATCGGCACCGCCGGCGGCACCGGCTATGTCATCGAATATGCCGGTGAGGCGATCCGCGCGCTGTCGATGGAAGGCCGCATGACGATCTGCAACATGTCGATCGAGGGCGGCGCGCGCGCCGGCCTGATCGCGGCCGACGAAACCACCTTCGCCTATGTCAAGGGCAAGCCGCGCGCGCCGAAGGGCGCGTCGTGGGACGCCGCGCTCGAATACTGGAAGACGCTGCAGTCCGACGAGGGCGCGCATTTCGACAAGGTGATCGTGCTCGACGCGGCCAAGCTGCCGCCGATCGTCTCCTGGGGTTCCTCGCCCGAGGACGTCGTTTCGGTGCAGGGCGTCGTTCCCAATCCGGAAGAGATCACGGACGAGAACAAGCGGACGTCAAAGATCCGCGCGCTCGACTATATGGGGCTGACGCCGGGCACGAAGATCACCGACATCACGCTCGACCGCGTCTTCATCGGCTCCTGCACCAATGGCCGCATCGAGGATCTGCGTGCGGTGGCCAAGGTGGTCGAAGGCAAGACGGTGAGTGCGCATGTCGATGCGATGATCGTGCCGGGCTCCGGTCTGGTCAAGGAACAGGCGGAGGCCGAGGGTCTCGACAAGATCTTCATTGCCGCCGGTTTCGACTGGCGCGAGCCGGGCTGCTCGATGTGCCTGGCCATGAACGACGACCGGCTGAAGCCGCATGAGCGCTGCGCCTCGACCTCGAACCGCAATTTCGAAGGCCGGCAGGGCTTCAAGGGCCGCACCCATCTGGTGTCGCCAGCCATGGCGGCGGCGGCGGCGATCGCCGGCCATTTCGTCGACATCCGCGACTGGAAATAGCGCAGACTGGTTCAAGCCTGATCTACCCCGAACGGCAAAACCGTTCGGGGTTTTGTTTAAAGCGCACCGCTCTAAGACCCTTGGGGTATTATGCCCTAGCCGGCACGCCGGATGATTTCATGAAATTCCTCCCGGCTGCCGGGTTCGTCGGCCGCGACCACCAGCGCCAGTTCGCGCTCGTCGAAGATCTTGAACCACTCGTCCCATTCGACCAGCTCGTAGCCGCCTGCGTTGACCGGGCGTTCAGGTTGATCCTGGTCCTGATAGGCGTGCTGGCCGAAGACGAGCCTCAGCAACGGCTGCGTTCCGGTTTCGGGCGATACATCGACGATCGCCGGAAATCCGGCGCGCCCTGCGGCCCATGAGCGAATTGCTTCGTGGTCGGTCAGCGTGATCGTGTCGGCCATGAATAACTTCTCCTTGATTGCTGTCACGAAACGCCTGCCTCAGGTCCCGGTTCCGTGCAGCAGCTTCATGAGTGGCGACTTGCATATTCGTCCCGGCTTAACCGCTTGTTGGGGCTTGCGCTCTAAGGTCTTCCCTGACGTCAAGCGGGGAAGTCACCGTCCTTTGGACACCGGCCTGTTCATAGCGCTGCTCAATCCGACGATCGCGCTGGCGCTCGGCGCGGCGTTCCTCGTGCTGTGGTTCTACCAGCGCCACCGGCCCTATCTGGCTGTGCTCGGCACGAGCTATTGCGTGTCCGGGCCCGGCTTCCTGCTGCAGTATTTCACGCTGCCCGGCGGCATCGTGCTGACCAAGCTGGTCTCCAACCTCTGCTTCACGCTCGCCGCCTGCTGCCTCGTCGGTGCGATCATCTCGCGCTACGGCAGGCGCGTGCCCTATATCGCGATCGGCATTCTGGCGGGTGGCGGGATGGTCGCATTCTGCTGGTTCCTGTTCGTCCAGCCGGACTTAACTTGGCGCATCCTGTCGATCAATTTCGGCTTTGGCGGCCTCAGCGTGCTGGTCGCCGCCGAGCTGCGCGCCGTGCGCAAGAACGGCCCGACGGAAAAAATCCTGTTCGTACTGTCGCTGCTGTCCGGGCTGAACTTCATCGGCCGCACGCTGCTCGTCGTCATCTCGCACGGGCCGTTCACCAGCTATGACGGGTTTTATGGCTCGTCCTACTGGACGACGGCGCTTTTGACGCACGCGCTGCTGTCGTTGCTGATCGCGCTCTGCCTGTTCTCGGCAGCTGCGCTCGACGTGATGAAGGCGCTGAAGACCGAGACGCACACCGATCCGCTGTCTGGCCTGCTCAACCGCAGGGGTTTCGAGGAGCGCGCCTTGCTGGTGCTGCAGCATTGCGCTGTTACCAAGGTGCCGGTCGCGCTGGTGCTGGCCGATCTCGATCACTTCAAGGCGCTCAACGACAAATACGGGCATGCCGCGGGCGACCAGGTGATCGCCGACTTCGCCGCCAAGCTTCGCGCGGCCGCCGGCACGCGTGCGGTTGCCGGCCGCATCGGCGGCGAGGAGTTCGCCGTGCTTCTGTCGCTGAGCGATCTTGCCACGGCGCGGCTGTTTGCCGAAGCCGTGCGCACGCACTATTCGGCCGGCAGTGTCGACGGGTTGCCGCCGGGCACCAGGGTGACCGCGAGCTTCGGCGTCGCGGCACGCACCGGCGACGAAGGGCTGGAGCCGCTGATGCGGCGCGCCGACGAAGCGCTCTACAAGGCCAAGAAGAACGGCCGCGACAGTGTGCGATTGTCCTATGAGCGGGCGGAAACGGTGTTCGTCCCGGATACAGGCAGCGTCGGTTAGCGTCTCGCTTAAACGGCCTCTCGGCCGTGCCGGATCATCAGCGGCAAGGGCTGAGGTTGGGCATTTCGCCATCGGAGAGGCCGTACATATAGGAGCGGCCCTTCACGAACACCGGCGGCTGGTAGCAGCCACGCCTGGAGATGTGATCCGCCTCGTCTTCATAAAGGACTTCCGGTTCCGCTTCCGGCTGCCCGGCGCTGGTGTAGTCGGACAATTTCTTGGCCAGCCTGCCTTGGCCGACAATGATGCGCTTGTAGCCGGCGGCGCTGTCGATGACGAGATTGCCCAGGGAATCGGCATAGACGCGGTCATGATGGCGCGACCAGGCCATTGCCGGGGCGGCGAAGCCGAGACTGGCTGTCGCCAGCACAAGCGCCGCAAGGCGCGCTCTTCCTGAATTCGAAAGCATGGTGTCCTCTCTGCTGTGGACCCGATCGAATCGGAAATTAACCTTTTCTTAACCTTTGTTAAGAGGGCAGGCGCATCCGGCGGCGATCTCTCGCCAAACATGGTTAATATCCGACGGGATGGAAAACCCGGGCGTCATCATTCGGCCATGCTTGCCCGCACCATCGGCCGCGACGCACACAACTACGCTGACGTCGGGTGAGCTTGATCTTGGTGGAACATCGCGGCTAGTTAGCCGCGCAGGAGGACAGCATATGGCGTTACGCCGGACGTTTCGGGTGACGCTGTTGTCGATCCCCTTGCTGACTGCCGCAGCCTGCGTGCCGCAGAACGGCGCGCCGACGGCGGTGAATACCGTACCACCCACTGTCGCGCCCGCGCCGGCTCAGCAGTCCGCCGCACCTGTGGCGCCCCCGGCTTCCGCAACGGCTCCGACAGCACCTGCCGCACCTTCAGCCAAGATCGTCACCGATCTTACCGCGCCGCGGTCTGCTGTCGGCACGGCAACTTACAGATGCGGCAATGGCGGCATGATCACCATCCAGAACCTCGGCACGGCGTTGCGTGTTGTCAGGCCCGACGGCACGACCGAGGAGTTTGCCGCATCACCCGCCAACCAGTCCAGCCGCTACCAGGAAGCCGCGTCGCATGACGCAATCGTGATCGACGCGCGCGAGGCGCTGGTGATGAAGAGGGGCTCGACACCACAGACCTGCAAACGATAGCCTGGCGTCGATTGCAAAGGAAATGCCGCACTGCAGCGAACGGTGCGCCGGCTTTCGACGGCGGCCAAATCGATTGAAGCGAAACAGCAGCCTTTTGTCAGACTAAATGACGTTTTCAAAACGATTTTCCGGCTTTGACGCGGTGCAAAAAGAGCATTAGAAACCGGCTGTCTGAAGTCATATATCGAGGCGGTGAGTGCCGCTTTCCACCGCGGCTCCGGACATCGAACTGGGGCAGCCATGAGCAAATCACCAGCCACCCGAACCGCCAGACGTGAACGGCCGCTCTCGCCGCACCTGACGATTTACCGCCCACCGATCACCATGACGATGTCGATCATTCACCGCATCACTGGCGGGGCGCTGTATTTCGGCACGCTGCTGGTCGCCGCGTGGCTGATGGCGGCGGCGAGTTCGCAAGGCGCTTTCGATTGGATCAACTGGGCCTTCGGCACCTGGCTCGGCCGGCTCATCCTGTTCGGCTACACCTGGGCGCTGATGCACCACATGCTGGGCGGCGTGCGCCACCTCGTCTGGGACACCGGCGCCGGGCTGGAGAAACACACGGCATCGAAGATCGCCTGGGCGACCCTCGCCGGTTCCATCCTGCTCACGCTGCTGATCTGGGTCGCCGGCTACATGGCGCGGGGAACCTTGTGATGAGCGGCACGAACAACAACGATATGCGCACGCCGCTGGCCAAGGTCCGCGGTCTGGGCTCGGCCCGCGAAGGCACCGGGCATTTCTGGCGACAGCGGCTGACGGCCTTTGCCAACATCCCGCTGATACTGTTCTTCGTCGGGTTCCTGATCGCGCTCAATGGCGCCGGCTTCGCCGAGGTGCGGGCGGCGCTCGCCAGTCCGTTCGTGGCGCTGGTGTTGGCGCTGGTGCTCGTTTCCGGTCTCACCCATATGCGTGTCGGCATGCAGGTCATTATCGAGGATTACGTGCATGCCGAAGGCATGAAGCTGGCGCTGATCGCACTCAGCACGTTTTTCACCATCGCGGTCGGCGTCGCCTCGATCTTCGCCCTGCTCAAACTGGCATTCGGAGGCTGATTTGGCCAAGGACGCGAAATCGGCCACCGGCTATACCTTTGTCGACCACAAGTTCGACGTGGTGGTCGTCGGCGCCGGCGGCGCCGGCCTGCGCGCCACGCTCGGCATGGCCGAGCAGGGCCTGCGCACGGCCTGCATCACCAAAGTGTTCCCGACCCGCTCGCACACGGTGGCGGCACAAGGCGGCATTGCCGCGTCGCTGTCCAACATGGGTCCGGACTCCTGGCAGTGGCACATGTACGACACCGTCAAGGGTTCGGACTGGCTGGGCGACGTCGACGCCATGGAATATCTGGTGCGCGAGGCACCGGCGGCGGTCTACGAGCTCGAGCATTACGGCGTGCCGTTCTCGCGCACCGAAGAGGGCAAGATCTACCAGCGGCCGTTCGGCGGACACATGATGAATTATGGCGACGGCCCGCCGGTGCAGCGCACCTGTGCTGCCGCCGACCGCACCGGTCACGCCATCCTGCACACGCTCTACGGCCAGTCGCTGAAGAACAATGCACAGTTCTTCATCGAGTATTTTGCGCTCGACCTGATCATGGAACCGGACGGCACCTGCACCGGCGTCGTCGCCTGGAACCTCGACGACGGCACTATCCATCGCTTCTCCGCCAAGATGGTGGTGCTGGCGACCGGCGGATATGGCCGCGCCTATTTCTCGGCGACGTCGGCGCACACCTGTACAGGCGACGGCGGCGGCATGGCGGCACGGGCCGGCTTCCCGTTGCAGGATATGGAGTTCGTGCAGTTTCATCCGACCGGCATCTACGGCGCCGGCTGCCTGATCACCGAAGGCGCGCGCGGCGAGGGCGGCTATCTCGTCAATTCCGAGGGCGAGCGCTTCATGGAGCGCTACGCGCCGTCGGCCAAGGACCTGGCCTCGCGCGACGTCGTCTCGCGTTGCATGACGCTGGAGATCCGCGAAGGCCGCGGGGTCGGCAAGAACAAGGACCATATCTTCCTGCATCTCGACCATCTCGATCCGGCCGTGCTGCATGAGCGGCTGCCGGGCATTTCGGAATCGGCCAGGATTTTCGCCGGCGTCGACCTGACCAAGGAGCCGATCCCCGTGCTGCCGACGGTGCACTACAATATGGGCGGCGTGCCGACCAATTACTGGGGCGAGGTGCTGAACCCGACTGTCGAGAATCCTGACCGGGTGTCACCCGGGCTGATGGCGGTCGGCGAGGCCGGCTGTGCCTCCGTGCACGGCGCCAACCGGCTGGGCTCGAACTCGCTGATCGATCTGGTGGTGTTCGGCCGCGCCGCCGCAATCCGCGCCGGCCAGGTCATCGACCGCAATTCGGCGATCCCTTCGCCCAACGAAGCCTCGGTCGAAAACATCATGGACCGCTTCGACCGGCTGCGCCACGCCAATGGCTCGACGCCAACCGCCGTTCTGCGTGAGAAAATGCAGAAGGCGATGCAGGAAGACGCCGCCGTGTTCCGCACACAGGAGTCGCTCGAAAACGGCTGCAAGCGCATTTCGCAGATATGGACCGAGCTCAAGGACCTGAAAGTCTCCGACCGCTCGATGATCTGGAATTCCGACCTGGTCGAGACGCTGGAGCTGGAAAATCTGATGGCCAACGCCATCACCACGGTCTACGGCGCCGAGGCGCGCAAGGAGAGCCGCGGCGCGCATGCGCGCGAAGATTTTTCGGCCCGAGACGACATTATCTGGCGCAAGCATACGCTGGCCCGGCTAAGCGAGGACGGCCAGGTGAGCCTCAGCTATCGTCCCGTGCACACCGAGCCGCTGGTGGCGGAAAAGGACGGCGGCATCAGTCTTGCCAAGATCGCGCCGAAGGCCAGGGTATACTGACCATGGTGCCGAAGCCCGTCATCCGAAAGGATCTGAGGTAATGGTCGAACTCACGCTTCCCAAGAACTCCAAGGTGCAGCCGGGCAAGACCTGGCCGAAGCCGGAGGGCGCCACCAACCTGCGGGAATACCGCATCTACCGCTGGTCGCCCGACGATGACGAGAACCCGCGCATCGACACCTATTTCGTCGACATGGACGATTGCGGGCCGATGGTGCTCGACGCGCTGCTCTGGATCAAGAACAAGATCGATCCGACGCTTGCCTTGCGCCGCTCATGCCGCGAAGGCATTTGCGGCTCCTGCGCCATGAACATCGATGGCTCCAACACGCTGGCCTGCACCAAGGGCTGCGACGACATTTCCGGCGCCGTCAAGGTCTACCCGCTGCCGCATATGCAGGTGGTCAAGGATCTGGTGCCCGACCTCACCAATTTCTACGCCCAGCACGCCTCGATCCAGCCATGGCTGAAGACAGTGTCGCCAGAGCCGGCCAAGGAATGGCTGCAGAGCCATGAGGATCGCGAAAAGCTCGACGGGCTCTACGAGTGCATCCTGTGCGCCTGCTGCTCGACCTCGTGCCCGAGCTATTGGTGGAACGGCGACCGCTATCTCGGCCCGGCGACGTTGCTGCAGGCCTATCGCTGGCTGATCGACAGCCGCGACGAAGCCACGGGCGAACGGCTCGACGATCTCGAAGACCCGTTCCGGCTCTACCGCTGCCACACCATCATGAACTGCGCCCAGACCTGCCCGAAGGGGCTCAACCCGGCCAAGGCGATTGCCGAGATCAAGAAGATGATGGTGGAGCGGCGGGTTTAGTTGAGGCGAGTTCGCTCGCGGCAATCTCGAACGCGGCGATCCTTCGCGCGCCCCTCTGTCCTGCCGGACATCTCCCCCACGGGTGGGGAGATATCCGGTAGGACAGAGAGGTGGGCGCTGTCTCGCCGGCGCTAGAAAGGATACTCAACCCAATGAGCGAAGAGCTTCCAATCCTTAATCCGATCGAAGTCCGTGTGCTCGGCTGCCTGATCGAGAAGAAGGAGCTGACGCCGGATGTCTATCCGCTGACGCTGAATGCAGCACTTGCAGCCGCCAACCAGAAGACGGCGCGCGAGCCTGTGATGGCGCTCGAGCCGACAGAGGTGCATCGGACGCTGAAGCTGCTCGAGCAGAAGGGGCTGGTGCGTCAGATGTTCGGCTCGCGCGTCGAGCGCTATGAGCATCAGATGGCGCAGCGCTTCTCGCTGACGAGGCCGCAGACTGCGGTGATCGGCCTGCTTTTGCTGCGCGGGCCGCAGACGGCGCATGAGTTGCTGGCGCGAGCTGAGCGCATGGCGCGGTTTTCGTCGATCGAAGACCTGCGCGCTGAACTCGACATGCTGATCGGCCGCCGACCGCCGCTGATCCAGGAAATACCGCGCGGGCCAGGCCAGCGCGAGGACCGCTACGTGCATCTGCTCGCAGGACCGGTGGACGTCGCGGCGTTATCGGTGCAGCGGAGCGCGCCGGCCTTGCCTGCTTCCGACCTGGAAGCGAGATTGGAGGCTCTGGAGCAGGAAGTCGCAGCCCTTCGCGCCCGGCTTGATGCGCTGGGCGCCTAATAGTTACCCGAGACGTTGGTGGGACAGCACCCCCCTCTGGCCTGCCGGCCATCTCCCCCTCAAGTGGGGAGATCAGATGTCACGCCGGCCTTCGCCAATCACGAACGTCGAAAGAAAGTGCCAGCTACCGAGCTTCCAATCTCCCCGGGAGATGCCCGGCAGGGCAGAGGGGGGCGCGAAGAATCGCTACCCCGGGCAAAATCGGCGGATCACCCCAGCTTCGCGTCGAGCGACACTGCGATGGCCCCCAGTGCCTTCGAAACCGGGCACTCCGCCTTGGCCTTCTCGGCCAGTTCCTTGAACTTCGCCGCATCAATGCCCGGCACCTTGCCGATCAGGGTGATGGCGCTGCCGGTGATGCCGGTGCCGGGCACCAGCGTCACCACCGCCTTGGCGTCGAGCTCGGTGGCGGGCGTGCCGTTCTCGGCCAGGAAATGCGACAGCTGCATGGCGTAGCAGCCGGCGTGTGCCGCCGCGATCAACTCTTCGGGATTGGTGCCGGATTTGCCGCTCTCGTCCTCGAAGCGAGCCTTGAACGAATAGGGCGTGCCCTTCAAGGTGCCGCTCTGGCTGTCGAGCGTGCCCGTGCCCTCCTTCAGATTGCCTTTCCAGACGGCGTTTGCGGTACGGTCCATAGAATTCTCCTTGATTACAGCGACAGCGCCGGCCACGCGGCGTTCCCTCCAACTATAGCCCGGCGGCAGGGGAAGACCACCGCGCTGTTTCGGCCGGATGCGACGCCGGCGTGCCCTGCAAATTTTTCTGAAAAAATGTGCGTGCAAAAATGTCGACTTGCATCGGCGCCGGCCGTCCTGCGAGCGTCCACGGATTCTCGTGGCGGATGGAGATCCAAGATGAACAATCTGTTTTCTGCCCATTGGAACGACGCCGACAAAAGCGCGCGTCTACACGAGATCGAGTGCTCGCGACCTTCCGGCTTCGGCCGGCTGCTTGCTGCGGTCGCCGTGATCGGCATTGCGGTCTGCGTGCTCGACCACGCTGCTGCCGGCAAGGATGCCGCCGGCGCCGTGATCACCTATGGTTCGTCACAGCAAGGGAGCTGGAAATGAAATATGTCTGTCTGGTCTACGGCGAGGAAAAGGACCTCCATGCCATGACGCCTGAGCGTCTGGCCAAGCTCGACGCCGATTCGATGGCCTATGACCGGTCATTGGACCAGCAAGGCAAGCTGATCATCGCGCAGGCGCTGCAATCGGTGAAGACGTCGAAGACGGTGCGGCGGCGCCAAGGCAAGCGGCTGATCACTGACGGTCCGTTTGCCGAAACCAAGGAGCAGTTGCTTGGTTTCGTCATGATCGAAGCCGACACTCTCGACAAGGCGCTGGAGATCGCCGGCAAAATTCCGCTGGCTGAAATCGGCACCGTCGAAGTCAGGGCGATCTACGACGTGCCGGGGTCATAGGCGGCGGCGACGTCATGCAGGCCGGCGGATCATATCCGCCGCCTTCTCGGCGATCATCACCACTGGCGAGGCGGTGTTGCCGGAGACGATGCGCGGCATGATCGACGCGTCGATGATCCGCAGCCCCTCGATACCGGTCACGCGCAGGTCCGGGCTGACGACGGCGCGGTCATCGATGCCCATCCGGCAGGTGCCGACCGGGTGGAAGATGGTCGTGGCGATCGAGCCGATCTGGTGCAGCAGGTCCTCGTCCGACTGGTGGGCGAGACCAGGCAGGATTTCTTCCGGATGGAAGCCGGCAAGAGCCTTGGCGGTCATGATGCTGCGCGCCTGGCGCACCGAACGCAGCGCGATCTCGCGGTCGCGCGCCGTAGAGAGGTAGTTCAGCCGGATCTCCGGCTGCACGGCCAGCTCGCGCGTCGTAGCGTGCACCGAGCCGACGCTCTCGGGCCGCAGATTGCAGACCGACATGGTGATTGCCGGGAACGGGTGCAGCGGGTCGCCCAGCCGGTCGGTAGACAAGGGCTGGACGTGGTACTCCAGGTCCGGCGTCGCCATCGACGGATCGGATTTCGAGAACATGCCGAACTGGCTCGGCGCCATCGACATCGGTCCCGAGCGGCCAAAGGCATATTGCAGCGCGATCTTCGCCTTGCCGCTCAGGCTGTTGGCTAGCGTGTTGAGCGTCAGCGCCGACGACACTTTGTAGACAGTGCGGATCTGCAGATGGTCCTGAAGGTTCTCGCCGACATCGGGGCTGGCGTGAACCACATCGATGCCGAGCGCGGCGAGGCGATCCGGCTCGCCGACCCCGGAAAGCTCCAGCAGTTTCGGCGTGTTGATCGAGCCGGCGGTCAGCAGCACCTCGCTCCTGGCCTTTGCCTCGATGGTTTGGCCGCCGACGCGATAACAAACGCCGATAGCACGCTTGCCCTCGAACAACACCGTCTCGACATGCGCGTTGACGACCAGCCTGAGGTTCGGCCGTCGCAGCGCCGGGCGCAAGAATGCCTTGGCTGTGTTCCAGCGCACGCCCTTGCTCTGGTTGACTTCGAAGAAGCCGGACCCCTCATTGTCGCCGTCGTTAAAATCCTCGCGCGGCATGATGCCGAATTCCTTGGCCGCCTCCTGCACGGTGTTCAGGATCGGCCACGACAGGCGTTGCCGCGCCACTTTCCATTCGCCGCGGGAGCCATGCAGCTCGGTCTTGCCGCCATGATGGTCCTCGGATTTGAGGAAGTAGGGCAGCACATCGTCCCAGCCCCAGCCGACATTGCCCATCTGCCGCCAGCCATCGTAGTCCGCCGCCTGGCCGCGCATGTAGATCATGCCGTTGACCGAGGTGCAGCCGCCCAGCACCTTGCCGCGGGGATAGACCAGCGAGCGGCCGTTCAGGCCGGCTTCGGGGGCAGTCTTCATCATCCAGTCGGTGCGCGGATTGCCGATGCAATAGAGATAGCCGACCGGGATATGCACCCAGTGATAATTGTCGCTGCCGCCGGCCTCAAGCAGCAGCACGCGCGTCGCCGGGTTTTCGCTCAGCCGATTGGCCAGCACGCAGCCCGCCGTGCCTGCGCCGACGATGATGTAGTCGTAGTCGCCATCGAGCCGTTGGGTCATTGCGGTGGTTTACTCGGCGGTGTTCTACTCGGTTCTGCCGCCTGTTCGGCCCAGAACGATCGCAGCGTATCGGCAAGGCCGCAATAGGCGCGATAACGCCTGTTGTAATGGTCCTGCATGGCCGGGTTCGGACGGTAGGCGGCGCTTGACCGGGTCATGGCGTCAACGCCGGCCTCGTAGTCGGCGAACAGGCCGGCCGCGACCCCGGCGCCGATTGCCGCGCCAAGCGCGCCGGTCTCGCGTGCTTCAGGGACGGTGATCGGCACGCCAAGCCCGTCGGCGAAGATTTGCGGCCAGTGCTCGCTGCGCGAACCGCCGCCGGACAGCACCGCCTTGTCGAAGCTGACACCGGCGTCCTTCAGGACATTGATGTGGCGCCGGTGCTCGAACATCACGCCCTCGAACAGCGCGCGCAGCATATGGCCTTCCCTATGCCAGCCGGCGAGGCCGTAGAAGCCGGCGCGGAACTCCGCCCCTTGTCCCGACCCGTAGAGAAACGGGTGGAACATCGGATCGTCCCAGGTTGGCGTCACCGCGCCGACAGCCGCGTTGCAGTGGCCGAACGGATCGTCATAATGGGCACCGCGCTCGACGCGAAGTCGGCGTTATCGCTAAGCGGTTGCATCATTAGTGCCCGTGACGAGCGACCTGAACCCAGGACGCCCGATCTCGGCGTCTGGATGATTAGGGGGCCAGCTCTGTTTTCTCATCAGATACAATTCTTGCGTGTTGAAGCAACGCCGGAGTTCTCCTATCGTCGCCGCAATTTTCGGGGGAATTCGACATGCCTTTCCTGATTGCTATTCTCGGCGTGCTGGGAGCCGGGGCGTTCTGGTGGTATCGCATGAAGGCCATGAACGAAGCCGCGCGCGAGGTCGCCGACGTCGTCGGCCGCGTCCAGGGCAACATAAGGCGCAAGAAGCTGCGCAAGCAGGCGGCGCTGTCGCCGCTGACGGCGATCGACGATCCGGTGGTGGCGGCAGCAACGCTGATCATGGCAATCGCGGCGGAGCATGGTCCGATCCTGCCGAAGCGCGAAACGGTTATCCGCGAGGTGATCTCGCAGATTGCGGACAACCAGAAGAAGACCGATGAAGCCGTCGTCTACGCCAAATGGGCCGCGGCGCAGATCGACGACACGACGATCGTCATCGACAAGCTGGCGCCCTTCCTGCGCGAGCGCCTCGATCCGCATGAGCGCGAAGACCTGCTGCAGATGCTGGATCGTGTTGCCAAGAGCGGCGAGCAGAGTTTCAAGGTCGCCGACCAACGCATGCTGCGACTGCGGCAGAAGCTGGGGTTTGAGGTCAACTGAGAAACAGCCCGGGCGCATGTCATTCTGGATAGCGAGCGTGGTAGGATCGGCTGCCGCTTACCTTATCGGCTCTACGCCTGCCGGCTATCTGGCGGGGAAACTGTTTAAGGGCATCGATATCCGGGAGCACGGCTCCAAGTCCACCGGTGCGACAAATGTATTGCGCACACTCGGGAAATGGCCAGCATTGGTGGTGCTTCTGGTGGACGTGCTGAAAGGGGCGGCAGCGGTCATCTTTGCCCGTTGGTTTTGTTTCTGGTCTTCCGCAACGCCGCCGTCGGCAACATCTGATATGCCCGTTTGGGCTCCTTGGGTTGTATGCCTGGCCGGACTCGCTGTTTTGCTTGGGCATAGCCGTTCGATCTGGCTGAATTTCACCGGCGGCAAATCGGCTGCGACGGGGTTGGGTGTTTTGTTGGCGATGTCCTGGCCTGTGGGTCTAGGCGCGGCGACGGCATTTGCCGTGGTGTTGGCAGTTTCCCGAATTGTGTCCCTGAGTTCGATGCTGGCGGCGCTCACCGCGGTCGCCCTCGTCGGCGGCATGGAACAACCATTGCCCTACCGGTTGCTGGTCATTGCCGGCGGCATCCACGTGATCGTGCGCCACCGCGCCAACATTGCGCGGCTGATGTCAGGAGCCGAGCCGCGTCTATGACAAAGCGGCACTCATTCCCGGCCTAAATCGCCTCACCCTTGAGCAGCCGTGGTGTGCCGTTGGACAACCCCGATGCCTGGCGAATGAAGAACTCCTTCAGCCTGGGCATCCGTTCGACAAGGCCGAGGCCTATGTCGCGGAGCTGGCGCAGCGGGCCGATGTCGTTGGAAAACAGCCGGTTCAGCACATCTGTGGTGACGCCCATCTGCACCGTGTCGAAGCGGCGCCATTGCTGGTAGCGCTCGAGCACGTCGAGCGCGCCGATATCCTGTCCCAAGCGATCGGCCTCGACCACCACTTCGGCAAGGGCCGCCACATCCTTGAAGCCGAGATTGAGGCCCTGGCCGGCGATCGGGTGGATGCCGTGCGCGGCGTCGCCGGCAAGTGCTACGCGCGGGGCGACGAAGGCGCGCGCGATGGTCAGGCCGAGCGGCCAGGCGCGCGGCTTGTCGGTGACGCGGATTTCGCCGAGCTTCAGGCCGAAGCGCATTTCAAGCTCCTGCTCGAAGACGAGGTCGTCGCCCGAGACCAGCTTCTCGGCATCCTCGGAACGTTCGACCCAGACCAGCGACGAACGGTTGGTGCCGTCCTCGGTCGGCTTGAGCGGCAGCGTTGCAAACGGGCCGGCCGGCAGAAAATGCTCTTCGGCGCGGCCATTGTGCGGGCGCTCATGCGCCACCGTGCAGACGATGCCGGACTGGCCATATTCCCATTTCACCGTCTTGATGCCGGCCATGTCGCGCAATTTGGAATTGACGCCGTCGGCGGCGACCAGCAGCCGCGCCTTAATCGCCGCGCCGTCGGCCAGATGCACGGTGATGCCGGCGCCATTGCCGTCGAACGATGCGACCGCGACACCTTCGATGATGTCGATGCCGAGCTTTTGCGCGCGGCGGCGCAAGGCGCCGTTCAGGTCCTTGTTGGTGACCATGTGGGCGAACGGTTCGCCCGGCGCGACCTCGCCATCGAAGGTGAGAAACACCGGACGCACCGGATCGGCGGTGCGCGAATCGGTGACGATCATCTCGGTGATCGCCTGCGATTGCCCGACGATTTCCTGCCAGACGCCGAGCTGGTCGAGCATGCGGCAGGCGGCGGCGGCGATCGCCGAGGCGCGGCGGTCCTTCTGCCAGACGCCGGCGGGGGCAGCATCAACGACCGCCACGGCGAGGCCCGGCCGCGCCTGTTTCAGCGACACGGCGGCGGCGAGGCCGACATAGCCGGCGCCAGCGACCAGCACGTCGAGCGGGTTTTTTGCGTCCGTGTTGCGGTTCGCCATGTCAATTCCTTTCGAAGTCTCGACCATCCCCGCCCACTGGGGCATTCCGGCCTTGACTGCCCGCCATTCCTGTCGGAAACCGCCATAGCATCTTACGGCGAGGTCACGAAGCATGACGGCGGCCATGGACGAGCTTCTCAGCATTCTCGACCTCGAGCAGCTGGAACACAATCTGTACCGTGGTCGCAGCCCCAAGCTCGACTGGCAGCGCGTTTTCGGCGGCCAGACCATCGCCCAGGCGCTGGTCGCCGCGCAGCGCACCGTCGAGCCCGAGCGCCACGTGCATTCGCTGCACGGCTATTTCATGCGGCCCGGCGACACCAAGGTGCCGATCGTCTACGAGGTCGACCGCATCCGCGATGGCGGCTCCTTCACCACGCGGCGCGTGGTGGCGATCCAGCACGGCCAGGCGATCTTTTCGCTGGAAGCCTCGTTCCAGCAGGACGAGGTTGGCCTTGAGCATCAGCTGCCGATGCCGCGCGACGTGCCGCCGCCCGACAGCCTGTTGTCGCAGCGCGAATTGCTGGGCAAGTTCGGCGAGGCGGTGCCGGACGGCATCAAGCGCTACTGGGAGCGTGACCGGCCGATCGAGATGAAGCCGGTGATGCTGAAGCATTACACCAGCCGCGAAAAGCTGGAGCCGCAGCAGAACATCTGGATCCGCACCACCGGCCCGGTGCCGGCCGACCGCGGCATCCAGGCGGCGGTGCTTGCTTACCTCTCCGACATGACGCTGCTCGACACCTCGACCTTTGCGCACGGCCGCGCCATTTTCGACCGCGACATCCAGGCGGCGAGCCTCGACCATGCGATGTGGTTCCATCGCAGCCATCCGCTCGATGACTGGATCCTGTACACGCAGGACAGCCCGTCGACGCAGGGGTCGCGCGGCTTCACCCGCGGCTCGCTGTTTGCCCGCGACGGCACCCTGATCGCCTCGGTTGCCCAGGAAGGCCTGATCCGGCTGAAGCGGCCGCCTGCGGAATAGGCATTTTCGAAAAATTGCCTACTTTTTAATCAGTGACTGTCCGTTGACAGTGCGCACCGTGGCGCCGGGACTCGAGCGATCCGTTTATTTACAATGAGTTAACACCCTGCTTCCGCAACTGGCACGGAGCTTGAATCCTGTTGGGCACTCTCCGGGCTTTTTGGGATCGGTGAAGGTGTGCAAACGCGGGGGACCGCAACAGCAAAGGGTGAAACCTTATGAAAATCGTGATGGCAATCATCAAGCCGTTCAAGCTCGACGAGGTGCGCGAAGCGCTCACCGCCGTCGGCATCCAGGGCCTGACCGTCACCGAAGTCAAAGGCTACGGGCGTCAGAAGGGACACACGGAAATCTATCGCGGGGCGGAATACGCGGTCAGTTTCCTGCCGAAAATCAAGATCGAAGTCGCGGTTAGCACAGACCTGGTCGACAAGGCCGTCGAAGCCATCACGGCGGCGGCCAAGACCGGCCAGATCGGCGACGGCAAGATCTTCGTCTTCGGCATCGATCAGGCGGTGCGCATCCGTACCGGCGAAACAGACACCGACGCACTTTGAGCGGCGAACACGTATTCCAATGGAGAGTTCAATGAATATACCTTCCACCTTGAAGTCAGTGGCGCGCTCCGCGCTGCTGGGCTCCTTAGCGCTCGGAGCATTGGGCACGGTTGCTGCCTTCGCGCAGGAGGCGGCTCCCGCCGTCGCGGCGGCAGCGCCAGCAGCGCCGGCTTTTACCGTCGACAAGGGCGACACCACGTGGATGATGATTTCCACCGTGCTGGTGCTGTTGATGACCATTCCCGGCCTTGCGCTTTTCTACGGCGGCCTGGTTCGTACCAAGAACATGCTGTCGGTGCTGATGCAGGTCTTCACCATCACCAGCGTGGTCATGATCATCTGGGTCTTCTACGGCTACAGCCTCGCCTTCACCCCGGGCAACGCCTTCGTCGGCGGCCTTTCGAAGATGTTTCTCTCCGGCGTCAACGTATCAACGCTTTCGGAAACCTTCAGCAAGGGCGTCGCCATTCCTGAACTGGTGTTCGTCGTCTTCCAGATGACCTTCGCCTGCATCACGCCCGCCCTGATCGTCGGCGCATTCGCCGAACGCGTCAAATTCTCCGCCTTGATCCTTTTCGTTATCCTATGGGTGACGTTAATCTACTTCCCGATCGCGCACATGGTCTGGTTCTGGGGCGGCCCGAGCGCCTATGCCGACCCGTCCGGCCTGATCTTCAGCTTCGGCGCCATCGACTTCGCCGGCGGCACGGTCGTTCACATCAATGCGGGCATTGCCGGTCTCGTCGGCGCGCTGATGATCGGCAAGCGCATCGGCTACAAGAAGGACATCATGGCGCCGCACTCGATGACGCTGACCATGGTCGGCGCTTCATTGCTGTGGGTCGGCTGGTTCGGCTTCAACGCCGGTTCGAACCTCGAAGCGAACGCCTATGCGGTGCTGGCGATGATCAACACCTTCGTCGCCACGGCGGCGGCGGCAGTGGCCTGGATCGTGCTTGAATCGCTGCTGCGCGGCAAAGCCTCCATGCTCGGCGCTGTTTCGGGCGCGGTCACCGGCCTCGTCGCGATTACGCCGGCTGCAGGTTTTGCCGGCCCGATGGGCGCTATCGTGCTTGGCATCGTTGCCACCTTCGTCTGCTACTTCTTCGTCTCGGTGGTGAAGAACACGTTCGACTATGATGACAGCCTCGATGTCTTCGGCGTCCACTGCGTCGGTGGCATCATCGGTGCGCTAGGCACTGGCATTCTGGTCAATCCCGCCCTCGGCGGCGCCGGCATCGTCGACTATTCGACGGCCGACTTCGCCGCCGGCTATGCCGGCACGGCCACGCAGCTCCTGGCGCAGGGCAAAGGCGTCATGGTAACCCTGCTGTGGTCGGGCATCGGCAGCGCAATCCTCTACAAGGTCGTCGACTTGATCATCGGTCTGCGTCCGACAGCCGACGCCGAGCGCGAAGGCCTCGACCTGACTTCGCATGGCGAAGCGGCCTACCACTCGTAAGCCTTGCGGGGCGGCTCGGCCGCCCCGCATTCTCCCATCCCGTCGTGACGCTCCCGAAAGGAGTTCACGCTTTGAGGCCCGGGTCATTCCGGGCCTCTCTTTTTGGCAACCGTGCTGGCAGGCCTCGGTCCCTGCGCAATCACGTTCTAGTGATGGCCGCCGGCGGGGAGACGTCGACCGGATTGGTTCTGAACTGTTGAGACTGCCTACAGTGGAGTGAGCAAGATCCGTGGCTCTGGGTGCGTATAGTTAATGCGGCCTTAACCTTCCCCCCGATAGTCTGACATCCGAATCTGCCGGAGTGCGTCATGCGCCCGGCCAGTCCATGACAGACGGGGAACGAAGCATGCGTTCAGGGGCTTCAGCACCGCTCGCGCTGACCGATACGGGGCACGGCATCCAGGCATTCGCGCGGCGCCAGGTCGGGCGGCTGGTCGGCGCCGGCCTGTTTGCGCTGGTCGCCTTTGGCGTCGCGGCGCTGGCGACCTGGAACGTCGCCGATCCCAGCTTCTCGCACGCCACCGCCAACATCGTCACCAACGCCATGGGTTATGCGGGCGCGGTATTCTCCGACCTCGCCATGCAGTTCTTCGGCCTTGCCGCGGTCGCCGCCCTGGTGCCGGCGGTGATCTGGGGCTTTCTCCTGTTTTCGGCGCGCGGCGTCGACAGGCTGCCGAAGCGCGGCCTTGCGTGGTTCGGCTTCGCGCTGCTCGCGGCGGCGATGGCCGGCTGCGTGGTGCCGCCCAAGACGTGGCCGTTGCCGACCGGCCTCGGCGGTGTGTTCGGCGACATGGTGCTCAATATTCCGGGCGTGGTCATTGGCGGCTACCCGACCGGCATCGTTGCCAGCATCATTGCCATGGTGCTCATTGCGCCGGCGCTGTGGCTGTTTGCCTATGGCTCGGCGCTGATTGCGCGCAAGAACGGCTTTGCCGTCATGGAGCGCACCGCGGAGCCCGATCCCCGAGAGGACGATCTGCTCTTCGACGAAGACGAGGACGAGGGCGACGAGGGGATACTGGCGCTCGGCGCCGTTACCCACTGGTGGCTGTCTTTCCGCGCCTGGATGCATCGCCGGGCTGTGCGCCGCCAGCAGGAGCGCGACGAGTTCGAGCCGGAGATGGAGCAGCGCTCCACCGCATGGCGCCGCGCCGCCGAACGGGTCGAATCGGCGGAATTCGCCGAAGCGCGGATGAGCCCGGATGGCCGCGCCCGCGTCGAGCCGGAATTCTTCGCCGCCATGGTCAATGACCGCAGCGTTTCCGTCGATCCGGACGATGACGACGTCCTCGATGCCGGTTTCGACAATGGCGACGAGGAGGTCGAACTCGACGACGAGCCGGTCCAGCGCCGTGCCGCGCCGAACGCCAAGGTGCAAAACTTCCGGTCAGATGCGGCGACCCGCGTCGCCGCACCTGCGCCGCGTCCCGCTCCCGGCGCGCGCGTCCAGCGCGAGGCGCAGACCTCGCTGATCGGCTCGGAAACATTCGAAATGCCGTCGCTGCATTTCCTGTCGGAGCCGAAGAACGTGGTGCGCGACGCCAGCCTGTCCAAGGACGCGCTGGAGCAGAATGCGCGCCTGCTCGAAGGCGTTCTGGAGGATTTCGGCGTCAAGGGCGAGATTATCGCGGTACGGCCCGGCCCGGTGGTCACGCTCTATGAACTGGAACCGGCGCCCGGCATCAAATCGTCGCGCGTCATCGGCCTGTCCGACGACATCGCCCGCTCGATGAGCGCCATTGCCTGCCGCGTCGCCGTGGTGCCCGGCCGCAACGCCATCGGCATCGAATTGCCGAATGCCAAGCGCGAGACCGTCTATCTCCGGGAGATCCTGGCCAGCCGCGATTTCGAGACGACCAAGTCCAAGCTGGCGCTGGCGCTGGGCAAGACCATCAATGGTGAGGCGGTGATCGTCGACATCGCCAAGATGCCGCATGTGCTGGTCGCCGGCACCACCGGCTCCGGCAAGTCCGTCGCCATCAACACCATGATCCTGTCGCTGCTCTACAAGCTGACGCCGCAGGACTGCCGGCTGATCATGATCGACCCGAAGA
Source organism: Mesorhizobium sp. P160219 (assembly GCF_057786095.1). Classification (NCBI taxonomy): domain Bacteria; kingdom Pseudomonadati; phylum Pseudomonadota; class Alphaproteobacteria; order Hyphomicrobiales; family Phyllobacteriaceae; genus Mesorhizobium; species Mesorhizobium sp. P160219. The sequence continues at coordinate 595,908 of NZ_JBYNWG010000001.1, read as the reverse complement.
TGCTCGAACTCTCCGTCTATGACGGCATCCCGCACCTGCTGACCCCGGTGGTCACCGACCCGAAGAAGGCCGTGGTGGCGTTGAAGTGGACGGTGCGCGAGATGGAGGACCGCTACCGCAAGATGTCCAAGGTCGGCGTGCGCAACATCGACGGCTTCAACGCGCGCGTGCAGTTGGCTGAAAGGAAGGGCGAAAAAATCTCGCGCACCGTGCAGACCGGCTTCGACCGCCAGACCGGCGAGGCGATCTACGAGACCGAGAACCTCGATCTCGAGCCGATGCCCTACATCGTCGTCATCATCGACGAGATGGCCGATTTGATGATGGTCGCCGGCAAGGACATCGAAGGCGCGGTGCAGCGCCTGGCACAGATGGCGCGCGCGGCCGGCATCCATGTCATCATGGCGACGCAGCGTCCGTCGGTCGACGTCATCACCGGCACCATCAAGGCCAATTTCCCGACCCGTATCTCCTTTCAGGTGACGTCGAAGATCGACAGCCGCACCATTCTGGGCGAGCAGGGCGCCGAGCAGCTGCTCGGCATGGGCGACATGCTGTACATGGCCGGCGGCGGCCGCATCCAGCGCGTGCACGGCCCGTTCGTCGCCGACGACGAGGTCGAGAAGATCGTCGCCCATCTGAAGCTGCAGGGCGTGCCCGAATATCTCGACGCCATCACCGAGGATGACGGCGAGGACGATGACGAGCCGTCGGGCAGGGGCGGCGCTGGTGGTGGCGGCAACAGCAATTTCGAGGATTCCGACGATCCCTACGACCAGGCGGTCTCGGTCGTGCTGCGCGACGGCAAGGCGTCGACCAGCTATATCCAGCGCCGGCTCGGCATCGGCTACAACCGCGCCGCCTCGATCATCGAGAAGATGGAGAAGGAAGGCATTGTCGGCCCGGCCAACCATGCCGGCAAACGCGAAATCCTGGTGCCGACCGAGGACGACAAGTTCTGATCAGCCGATACGGCCCGGCGGCAACCTTGAACCTTTTGGCGCGTTACAGCGACTGAGCGCTGTCCGGCCCGCCAAACTTAAGTCTAACTGGGGGTCCACGGACTGCAACGAGACACACACCACACGAGAGTGACCGGCATGAAAAACGATCTTTCCGCGATCAGCGATTTCGCTCCAAACCGTCGCCAGTTGCTCGGCCTTGGCCTGATGCTTGCCGGCGCCGCGGCCATCAACGTCGTGCCGGGGTTCCAGCTCCTGGCCTCGGCGCAGGCGGCGGTGCCGCCGACGGCGCAAAAGATCGCCGACCATTTCTCCTCGGTCAAATCGATGAGCGGCGAGTTCGTCCAGTTCGGCCCCAACAACCAGCAGACCGGCGGCAAGTTCTTCCTTGAGCGGCCAGGCAAGATTCGCTTCAACTATGACGGCAAGTCCAATTTCCGGGTGATTTCCGACGGCAAGTCGGTGGTCATCCTCAACAAGCGGCTGAAAACGTCCGATCTCTATCCGTTGTCGAAGACGCCGCTGAAGCTGTTGCTCGACACCAAGATCGACCTCTCGGGGGGCCGCGTGAAATCGATCAAGGAAGAAAGCGACCTCACCACCATCCAGCTTGCCGACAAGTCGGTGTTCGGCAATTCGAAGATCACTATGATGTTCGATCCGAAATCCTATGATCTGCGCCAGTGGACCATCACCGACGCGCAGGGCAAGGACACCACGGTGATGATCTACAACACCAAGGAAGGCGTCAGCTTCCCTGCGGACACCTTTGCCATCGACTATGCGGCGAACCGCGAGCTGAACACCAACCAGCGCTAGATGCGGTGAGGCCGGCCTGCCAATGGCGATCTCCTGCGCTTCCGGTGCTCACGTGGTTTAAGTACGCTCCGCTCCGGTTCTCGGAGACCGCCATTCGACTCGGCCTGATCTGAATCAGAGCCGCCGCCCGCAAAGGCTGGCTTGTGTTTGTGGCGCTAGGCTGGCAGTAGATCGGCGACCTTGTTCGGACCGCCGCATGCCCTTCTCCATCGCCACCTGGAACATCAACTCCGTGCGCCTGCGCATGCCGATCGTCGAGCGGCTGCTGACGGAGCAGGCGCCCGATGTGCTTTGCCTGCAGGAGACGAAGGTTCCCGACGAGCTGTTTCCGGAAAAGGCGTTCCGCAAGGCCGGCTACGAGCACATCGCATTCCATGGCCAGAAGGGCTATCACGGCGTTGCGACGGTGGCGCGGCGGCCGATCGAGATTGTCGAGAAACGGCGCTTCTGCGAGATCGATGACAGCCGGCATCTGTCGGTCAAGGTGCAGGCCGGCGGCAAGGCAATCCTGGTCCACAATTTCTACGTGCCGGCCGGCGGCGACGAGCCCGATCCGGAGATCAACCGCAAGTTCCGCCACAAGCTCGATTTCGTTGCCGAGATGAACGCCATCCGCGCCGCGCATGACGAGGTGTCGGCCTCGATCCTGGTCGGCGACCTCAACATCGCTCCGCAGGAGCACGATGTCTGGTCGCACAAGCAATTGCTCAACGTCGTCAGCCACACGCCGGTCGAGACGCAAAATTTCGACGCGATGCGGATCGCCGGCGACTGGGTCGACCTGATGCGGCTCGACGTGCCGCCAGAGCAGAAGCTCTACACCTGGTGGAGCTATCGCGCGCGGGACTGGGAAGCCTCGAACCGCGGCCGCCGGCTCGACCATGTCTGGTCGTCACCGAACCTGGTGCCGAGCTTTGCCGGCTATGAGATCCTGCGAGAGGCGCGTGGCTGGGAGCGGCCCTCGGACCATGTGCCGGTGATTGCGCGGTTCGACCTGGATTAGGCGGGCCGATATTCAGGTGAGGCCGGCCTGCAAATGGCCGATACCTGCGCTTCCGGTGCTCGCGTACTTTGAGTACGCTCCGCTCCGGTTCTCGGTATCAGCCATTTTCGACTCGGCCTGACCTGAATCTCGACACACCCAAGCGTGAGCGCGGTCGCGGGGACCTACCCGCCAAACCTTGGCGCCAGCTTCTCGATGCGGGCGATCATGGCCTGGAAATCATCGAGGATGCGCTGGTGCAGTTTCACCGCCACCTCGGGATATTCCTCCAGGATGCGGCGAAACATCTTGCGGCTCAACCTTATCACTTCCGAATCGGTCTCGGCCGAGGCGCTGGTCAGCCGTCTTGAGTCGGCGATCAGCGCCAGTTCGCTGAGGATCGTGCCGGGGCCGGCGGTGCCGATCGGGATGCGGTCGCCATCCTGCTCCCGGTAGAGCACGATGCGGCCACTGACCACGATATAGGCCGAGTCGGCTTCGTCATCCTCGCGGTACAGCTTGCGGTCGGCCTGCAGATGGGTGGCTTCGGCGCCGAAGGCGAGCAGGCGCAGCTGTTCCTGCGTGAAACCCTCAAAGAGCTTCACGGCGGACAGGATGCGGATGTCGTCATCCAGCGCCATCTCTAGCTGCGTCCCCGAACGGTCAGTCCAATCCCTCCCTTAGAGCGCCGCGTGTCCAATTGAACGCGCAAAGGACGCTCTAACACTTCAATCTGCGCAGCGGGCCGATCCAGGCTCCCCCAGCCGGATCCTCCCCGAAACAGTCCCGCCCCGACCGCTTATTGAACAATGAAAAGTTTAAGGAACCAGCTTGTAGCCGCCGCTTTCTGTCACAAGAATTTCAGCATTGGAAGGATCGCGCTCGATCTTCTGGCGCAGCCGGTAGACGTGAGTTTCGAGCGTGTGCGTTGTGACGCCGGAATTGTAGCCCCACACTTCCTCGAGCAGGACGTCGCGCGTCACCACCTTCTGGTCGGCTCGATAGAGATATTTGATGATCGAGGCTTCCTTCTCGGTCAGCCGCACCTTGCCGCCGCGCTGGTCGATCAGAAGCTTCTGGCTGGGCTTGAACGTGTAGGGCCCGACCGAAAAGGTGGCGTCTTCGCTTTGCTCGTGCTGGCGCAGTTGTGCGCGTATGCGGGCGAGCAGCACGGCGAAGCGGAACGGCTTGGTGACATAGTCGTTGGCGCCGGCCTCGAGGCCCAGAATTGTGTCGGAATCGGTATCGTGGCCGGTCAGCATGATGATCGGCGCCTTGTAGCCGCCCTTGCGCAGGATCTTCACCGCCTCGCGGCCATCCATGTCGGGCAGCCCGACGTCCATGATGAGCAGGTCGATGAGCCCGCCGCGCGCCGCGGCGACGCCTTTGGCGGCGGTCGCTTCCTGCAAGACGTCGAATTCTTCGTAAAGGGCCAGTTGCTCGACGAGGGTTCCGCGCAGGTCGTCATCGTCGTCAACGATCAGAATGGTACGTGATGTCATGGATCAATCCATTGTTTTGAAAAGAATTTTCAGTTGACCGCCCCCCATTTATGCGGAAGCTGACCGGCGCAACAGTCCGATCACAGTGATTTGTTCCGTGACACGATCATACAAGAAAAAACGCGATCGCAATGCAGCCGGCGCAATTTTGCCGAAAGGGCTGCGTGTGCTGGTGGTTCGGGCGAGGCCGGGCAACCCCAGCCAGGGGATATTGCAGGCCGGCAGCAAGGTGTTTGCCTGCGCGCTCGGACGCGGCGGCATCTCAGCCAACAAGCGCGAAGGCGACGGTGCGACGCCGCTTGGCGAGATGCGGATTTTGTCAGGATATTTTCGGGGCGATCATTTCGCGGCCGGCCGCAAAACCCGGCTGGCGATGGCGCCGATCGGCGCCGATCTCGGCTGGTGCGAGGTGCCGGACGACCGCAACTACAACCGGCCGGTGAAAATCCCCTATGGCGCCAGCCATGAGCGAATGCGGCGCGACGACCGCCTCTATGACGCCTGCCTGGTGCTCGACTGGAACATGGCGCCGCGCCGGCGCGGCCGCGGCAGCGCCATCTTCTTCCATCTGGCGCGCCCAGGCTTCACACCGACGCAAGGCTGCGTGGCGGTGACAGCGCGGACAATGGCGCGGCTGTTGCCGCTGGTGTCGGACCGGACGGTGGTGAGGGTGGTGAGGTAGGGAGTAGGGAGTAGGGAGTAGGGAGTAGGGAGTAGGGAGTAGGGAATAGGGAATAGGGAATAGGGAATAGGGAGTAGGCTGGTGTCGGCGCCGTTTCAATCCTTCACTACTCACTACTCACCATTGCCTAACGCCTTCTCGGCTTCTGCCACCCAGTGTCCAGCAATCCAAGCCGGCCGAGTTCCCGGTCCACGGCCCGCGTCACGTCCTTGCGCTGCGCGCCGACGTCGCGCAACTGGCGATCCGACAGATCCTCCACGTCCTGGCGCGGCAGGTTGATGGCGACTTTCGCCTGGCGAAGCCAGTCCGTTACGGCATGCAACCAGTTCGAGCGAGCTGCTGGCGAGTTCAAAACGAAGATGGACATGATGCGCTCCCGTGTTCCGCCGGATATCAAATCCGGCTTGATGGTGTTTCGATGGATGCATCATGCCGCATTGAAATCCATGAGAGAAACGAGTAGTTCTTTTCGGATCGTGAAGTTTTATTTGAGGATACGTTGATGTCCCGTCTGTTGCCCGGAACGCGCGCGCTGAGGACTCTGGAAGCCGCCGCCCGCCACCTCAATTTCACCCGCGCTGCCGACGAGCTCGGGCTGACGCCGGCGGCGGTCAGCCACCAGATCAAGGAAATCGAGGATCAGCTCGGGCTGGTGCTGTTCACGCGAACCAGTCGTACCATCCGGTTGACCGAGGCAGGTACGGTGCTGTTCGAGGCCTCGATCGATGCGCTCGACCTGCTCAACCGGGCGGTGTCGCGGGCGCGCAAGCTGACGCGCGGCACGGCATTGCTGAAGGTAACGCTCGACGCGCAGTTCGCGTCAAAATGGCTGATGCGGCGCGTCGATGATTTTCGCAAACTTCAGCCCAATATCGAACTGAGGTTCGACATCGGCTACGAAGTGCGCGATTTCGAACTCGACGATGTCGATGTCGGCATCCGGTTCGGGGTTGGCAAGTATCCGGGGCTTCGCGCCCATCGCCTGTTCGACAACATCCTCATTCCGGTGTGCAGCCCGAGCCTGCTGACCTCCGGCCCGCCGCTGCGCGAACCGCGCGACCTCTTCAACCACACGCTTGCCCATATCGAATGGTCGCGCCAAGGCGTGACATGGCCGAACTGGCGCATGTGGATGGCCGCGGCCGGCATCAACGATTTCGACGACAGCCGGACTATCGTGTTTGGAACCTCTACCGATGCCGTGCAGGCGGCGCTCGACGGCAATGCCGTGGCGCTCGCCGAGTTCGCCATGGTGGCAAACGACCTTTCCCAGGGAAGGCTGGTGCAGCCCTTTGAACTCGGTCTGCGCGTGGGGCCGGAGTTCGGCTACTTCCTGGTCTATCCCGAGAGCACTGCCAACGATCCGCGCATCATCGCTTTCCGTGAATGGATCCTCGAGGAAGTCGCCAGGACGCAGACCTGACGACTTCTGCAGGCCTCAGCCGGCGACCGGCGTCCCGAACCAGCCGATCACCGCGCCGATGATCAACAGCACGCCGAGCCAGTGGCCGCCGTCGATGAGGGTCAGGTCCCAGCCGAAATTCTCATAGCGATGGTTGGCCGTCAGCGTCGTGGCGACGAAACCCAGCCAGAGGACGAAGCCGAAGACCAGCCCTGCGACAAGGACCGGCTCGCCGCCGGTCATCGCGCCGACGACCAAGGCTAAGACCAGCGCCATGATCAGCTCGGCGATGAAGGAGATGATGAAGGGCAATATCGATTTCTTTGACGTTGACGGATCGATCCTGGCCGCCCTCATCCAAAGCTTGCTGAGGGCCGTGTACCAGACGGCGCCAAACAGCCACGCCGCGACGGCCGCGACAACCACCGCCAGCCAGTTCACCACTGAAAAATCCATAAAGTCCTCCCCTCAAGCATGCAGCCCAAAGCCTGACGGTTCTGGGATAACGACATGCGTATTCTTCAAATCAATGCGCGATGGAACGCCTGTTCGGCAATGCCGTCAAGCGAAGCGCCACACCGTGGTGCGCTTGACCAGGGCGTCCTCCAGCGCCCGCGTCACCGCCACTTCGTAGACTGCGAGCGGCTCCAGTCCCGCCTTCGGCATGTAGGAGCGGCCCGGATCGCCGACGAGGATGTCAGCGCCGCGCGCCTTCAGTGTCGAAAACCACGGCATCAGCGTGTCGGCGAAGGATTTGTCGTAGAAGACGTCGCCGGCCAGCACAACGTCCCAGCCGGCGTCGGTGCCGATGCAGTCCGTGCCGCAAAAGTCGATGGCAACGCCATTGGCCTCTGCGTTGAGGCGGATCGCCGTTTCGCAGAACGGGTCGATGTCGGCGGCGATCACGTGCGCCGCACCCGCCTTGGCGGCGGCGATGGCGACAAGGCCGGAGCCGGAGGCGAAGTCGAGCACGCGTTTGCCCCGCACATCCGACGGATTGTCCAGCACGTAACGGGCAAGGCCCTGACCGCCGGCCCAGGCAAAGGCCCAGAACGGCGGCGGCAGGCCGATTTCAATCAGCTCGTTCTCCGTGCGCTGCCAGAGGTCATGCGCTTCGTCGGCAAGATTGAGGACAATCTCCGGCACATGCGGCGGCGACATAAGCGCCGTGTTGTCGAGAATGAACTTTTTCGCGCTGTTCGGCGTGAGGACCGTCACGGAGCCGGCGTCAGGCCGCCCATGCGGCAGACTTCCTTCCATTCGGCCGGCGTCACCGGCTGTACGGAAAGCCGTCCAAGCCGCACCAGCGCCATCTCGGCAAGCTTCGGATTGGCCTTGACCTGCTCCAGCGTCGGCGGGTTCGGCACGTCCTTGAAGGCGCGGATGTCGACGCATTCCCAGCGCGGATCGTCGGTGGTGGTATCCTGATGGGCAAGCGCGCAGACCTCGGCAATGCCGACGACGTTCAGCCCCTCATTGGAGTGATAGAAGAAGCCGAGATCGCCGATCTGCATCGCCTTCATGTTGTTGCGCGCTGCATAGTTGCGCACGCCGTCCCACTGCGTGCCGGCCTTGCCCTTGGCCTTCAGCGCCTCGAAGGAGAAGACCGAAGGTTCGGATTTGAACAGCCAGTAGTTCATGTCTTTGCTCCAACTACTATTTTTGCGCAATTCCGGACGGAAAACCGTTACACACTTTTCCTGGGATCACTCTAGGCGCCGCCGGAACTAACTAGCCGCCGGCTTGTTGAAGGTCCAGTTCCACTGGCGGATTTCGACACTTTCGAACAGCCCGGCCTTGGCATAGGGGTCGGCAGCCGACAGCGCCTGCGCACCGGCGAGGTCGGGCGCTTCCACGACGACGAGGCTGCCATTGGGCTTGCCCTCGGCGTCGAGGAACGGGCCGGCAAAGGCCAGTTTGTTGTCGGCGTTCAGGCGTTCGAGAAAGGCGACGTGGACCGGCCGCGTATCGACCCGCACCTGCAGGCTGCCCGGCTTGTCCTTGCAAATCAACGCAAACAGCATGTTAAACTCCGGTTTGTTTGGGGATCAGAGGTCGGTTTCGGTTTTCAGGGGTCGCGTCATCAGCGCGGACACAGCCTGCCGAATGGTGATCGTGCCGTCCAGTATCGCCGACACCGCAGCGATGATCGGCGCGTCGATGTGGCGCTCGGTGGCGATGCGGGCGGCGATCGCCGCCGTCGGCACGCCTTCGGCGAGCGGCAGTCCGGACAAGGGCTTACCTTGCCCCAGCGCCAGCCCATAGGCGAAATTGCGCGACTGGGCCGAAGAGCAGGTGAGCAAAAGGTCGCCGAGGCCGGAAAGCCCCATCAGCGTCTCCGGCTTGGCGCCGAAGGACGCGCCGATGCGGCGCAGTTCGACGAAGCCGCGTGTCACCATGGCGGCCTGCGCGCTGGCGCCGAGCCCAGCGCCGGTGACGGCGCCAGCGGCAATGGCGAACACATTCTTCAAAGCACCGCCGATCTCGACGCCGATCAAATCGTCGCTGGAATAGCAGCGCAGATTCTGCGCCGAAAAGCGCGAGGCAAGCTCGGCCGCCAAGGCGTCGTCGCGTGCAGCAACCACGACAGCGGTCGGCAGACCCCTGGCGACGTCGGCGGCAAAGCTGGGACCGGACAGGGCCGAAACCGGAGTTTCGGGCAGAATCTCATCAACGATCGCCGACAGCAGCGCGCCGGTGTCGCGCTCAATGCCTTTGGCGCAGAGAACCAGCGGGATGCCTTTCGGCATATGGGGCTTTGCCGTCGTCAGCATGGCGCGCAGCGCCTGCGCCGGCGCCACGGCCAGCGCGCAATCGGCATCGGTCAGGGCCGTGCCGATATCGCTCGTCGCCGCAATGCCTGTTTCAATGGCGATGCCGGGGAGATAACGCGGGTTCTCGCCGCGGCGGATCGCGGAAACAGTCTCTTCGTCGCGGGCGTAGAGCCGGACATCGTGACCGGCGCGCAGCATCGCCAGCGCTAGCGCCGTGCCCCAGGCGCCGCCGCCGAGCACGGCGACGCGCCAGCCGGTTCTGTCCCTGCCGCTTGTGTTGCCGGCGCTCATGCTTTTGCTCCGCGCCGGCCGGAGCCGACCATCGGGGCCGAAATGCTGTCCAGCGGCCAGCGCGAACGCGGCACGAAATCGAAGCCGTTCTCTTGAGACAGGCCTGCCCGCAACCGCTCGATGCCGGCCCAGGCGATCATCGCCGCGTTGTCGGTGCACAGTTTGAGCGGCGGCGCGACAAAGGCGAAGCCGGCCTCGGCGCACTGCTTCTGCAGCGTCGCCTTGATCGCTCTGTTGGCGGCGACGCCACCGGCAACGACCAGCGCCGGCTCGGCCTTGTCCGGAAATTCGTCGCGGAAGCGGGCCAGCGCGCGGGCCACGCGGTCGCCAAGTGCGTCGGCTACCGCCGCCTGGAACGAGGCGCAGATGTCGGCGACATCCTGCTCGCTTAGCGGCTGGATGGCGGTCGCCGCCTGGCGCACGGCGGTCTTGAGGCCGGAGAAGGAGAAATCGGGCTGCGCCGAGCCCCTCATCGGCCGCGGAAAGGCAAAGCGCGTCGCATCGCCCGACATTGCCGCCTTTTCGACGTTCGGGCCGCCGGGATAGGGCAGGCCGAGCATTTTGGCCGTCTTGTCGAAAGCTTCGCCGAGCGCGTCGTCGATGGTCGTCGCCCAGCGCTGGTAGTCGCCGACGCCGCGCACGGCGACGATCTGGGTGTGGCCGCCGGAAACCAGCAGCAGCAAATAGGGAAAGTCGAGCCCGTCCGTCAGCCTTGCGGTCAGTGCGTGGCCTTCGAGATGGTTGATGGCGATCAGCGGCTTGCCGGCGGCCGCTGCAATCGCCTTGGCTGTCATCAGGCCGACGATCAGCCCGCCGACTAGGCCGGGGCCGGCAGTGGCGGCAATGGCGTCGATGTCGGCCAGGGCTACGCCCGAATCCGCAAGAGCGGCCTCGACAATGCCGTCCAGCGCCTCGACATGGGCACGCGCGGCGATCTCCGGCACGACGCCGCCGAAGGCGGCGTGCTCCTCGATCTGGCTGAGCACGATGTTGGACGCAATCACCGGCACGGAATCGCCGTCCAGCGTCACCACGCTGGCGGCGGTCTCGTCGCAACTCGTCTCAATGCCCAGAACGCGGATCAATTCGTCGCTGTCTCCAGAGATTGTGTCGCCGGACTTTCCTAGTTAGTAGAGGCGGGCCTCGCTAGGGAGAGCGCCGGAAACGCAAAGCCAGCCGGGGGTTATCACGGACCGCGCGCCATGCAAACTTTGAAAATAGGAACACGCGGCAGCCCGCTGGCGCTCGCCCAGGCGCATGAGACGCAGGCGCGGCTGATGGAAGCGCATGGCATGCCGGCAGAAGCCTTCGAGGTCGTCGTCATTTCGACCAGCGGCGACCGCATCCAGGACCGGCCGCTGTCGGAAGCCGGCGGCAAGGGGCTGTTCACCAAGGAAATCGAAGACGCGCTGCTGGCCGGCACGATCGATATCGCCGTGCATTCCTCCAAGGACATGCCGACAGTGCTGCCGGTCGGGCTGGAGCTGTCCGCCTTCCTGCCGCGCGAGGATGCGCGGGACGCCTTCATCGGCAAGGCGGTGAAGCGCATTGTTGATTTGCCGCAAGGCGCCAAGGTCGGGTCGTCTTCGCTCAGGCGCCAGGCGCTGATCCGGCGCATGCGGCCGGACCTAGACGTGGTCATGTTCCGCGGCAATGTGCAGACCAGGCTGCGCAAGCTGGAGGAAGGCGTCGCCGAAGGCACGATCCTCGCCTATGCCGGGCTGAAGCGGCTCGGGCTCGGCCATGTCGTCACCGATCTGATGCCGCTCGATGCCTTTCCGCCGGCGCCGGGACAAGGCGCAATCGGCATCGAAACCCGCATCGGCGACAGCGAGGTCGAAAAGATGCTGGTGGCCATCCATGATGTGCCGACAGGCCAGGCGCTGGCCTGTGAGCGCGCCTTCCTGGCGGCGCTCGACGGCTCCTGCCGCACGCCGATCGCCGGCTATGCGACGATCTCGGGCGGCAGGCTGGTTTTCGCCGGGCTGATCATTTCGCCCGATGGCACGCAATCGCATGAGGTCAAAGCCGAAGGCTTGGCGCTGGATGCCGCTGACATCGGCACGGACGCGGCCAGGATGGTGCGGGTCAAAGCGGGCGAAACCTTCTTCGACGGCTGGGTCTGATATGCGTGTCCTGGTGACGCGGCCGCAACCTGGGGCGTCGCGAACCATGCGGCGGCTGCAGGAATTGGGATTTGAGCCGCTCCTTCTGCCGCTGACCGAAACGGTGACACTGCGGGTTGGCGCCGATGCTGCGAGCGACAATGCCGTGGCCGTCGCTGTGACCAGCGCAAATGCGGTGCGGCATGCGCCGAAAGAACTCATTCGTGCGCTCGCCGCCTTGCCTTGCCATGCCGTCGGACGCAGGACGGCTGAAGCGGCACGTTCGACAGGGTTCTTGTCGGTCAGCGAAGGGGCGGGCGACGCCGAGCGGCTGGCCGAGGCGATTGCTGCCGGCCTTTCCGGCAAGGCGGTCGTCTATCTCACAGGGCGCGTGCGGTTTCCGGCCTTCGAGGCGCGGCTGCGAAAGGCCGGCGTCGAGGTCCGCACCGTCGAAACCTACGACACGATTTCGCTCGATTATTCCGATGATGAAATCCGTGCACGCCTGTCCCATCAGGCGGTCGACGCGATGCTGCTCTATTCAGCCAAGGCGGCGGCAGCGTTGCAGGCCTTGACCGACCGGGCGGGGCTGCGCGATCTCTTTGAAAACATGCAGGTTTTTGCGCTCTCCGAGCGCGTGGCAGCGGCGTTTGACAATGCCGCCGGCAAAAAAATACGCATTGCGCGGGAACCGCAGGAGGAGGCGCTGCTTGAGCTGTTGCACCGCGGCGACTGAGCCCCGTGTCATCACGCCGCCCCTTTTCACCTGACGATGATGTGCTAGACCATTTTTCAAACCATCACGCGCCGTCGGGCGCCCAGACGAAGCAGGATTGCGGAGCCCAGGCATGGTCAAGACGCCGAAGATGCGACATTCGAAAAGCCACCGCGAGCCGGTGACCATCGAACTCGAACCCGGCGCTGTCTCGCGCATTGCCGATGCGGATGCCGCCAAGACGGATGTCGCCAACTCGGACGACGTCGAGGCCCCGGCAGGGTCGGTTGCGGCCGAGGATGCGGCTGCCATGGCCAATGCGCAGCCGGAGACGCCTGACGAGCCCGTTCACGCCGATCAAGCCGATCTCGAGCCGTGGGAGCACTCCGATGCCGCGGCGCAGGCCGCTCCCGAAAGCGCCGATGCCAAGGCGTCCACCCAGGCGGAGCAGCCTTACCCCACCGCTTCGGATGCGCCACCGCGCGCCAGAACCTCCGACTACAGTTTCGAGGATGCCTCGCCCAAGCCGGGTGCACCCAAGGAAACCCCAAGGACAGCCGGGAACCAGCCCATGGCCGCGCAACCGAAGCGCACGAGCGGCATTGCCGCCGGCATCATCGGCGGTGTCATCGCGCTGGCTGCCGCCGGCGGGCTGCAGTTTGCCGGCGTGCTTGGCGCTCCGGGCTCAGGGGCGGGCACGGTCTCGCTCGACGGCGTCAATGGCGAGATCGCTTCGCTGAAGCGCGAAATCGCCGACCTCAGGGAAGCCAGCGGCAATAGCGCCGCAACCGCCAAGGTCGACGGGCTGTCTTCGGCGCTGGATCAGGTCAAGGCCGATGTCGCATCGCTGAAATCGGCGGTCGAAAAGGGCGGCGCCGGCGACAATGCCGGGCTTGCAGCGCTTGGCGACAAGGTCAAGCAGATCGAGACGGCGGTTGCCGCCCTTGGCCAGGCCGGTGGTGCAGCGCCCGTCGATCTCGCGCCGCTCAATGAAAGACTGGCGGGCCTCGACGCACTGGTGAAATCGGCCGGCGAGGCAGCCAAGGCGCAGGAAGGCAAGATCGCCGCGCTGGAGCAGTCGGTGACGCAGCTCGCCGGCAAGGTCGATGCGCAGGCCTCGCAGCCAAAGATTGCGATGGCCATCGCCGCTTCGGCCTTGAAGGCGGCGCTTGACCGCGGCGCGCCGTTCGCCGCCGAGTTGGAGACCTTCGCAGCGATCTCGCCCGATGCACCGCAGATTGCGGCGCTGCGCCCCTACGCTGAAAAGGGCGTCCCGACCCGCACCGAGATCGCCGGCGAGGCCGACGCCGCGGCCAATGCGATGGTCGCGGCGGCGACGCCGGTCGATGAAAATGCCGGCTTCTTCCAGAACCTTTTGTCGAGCGCCGAATCGCTGGTCAAGGTCCGGCCGATCGGCGCCGTCGAAGGCGCCGGCGCGCCGGAAACCGTGGCGCGCATCGAAGTGGCGGTCAACCAGGGCGACTACGCCAAGGCGCTCAGCGAATACGCAACGCTGCCGGATGCGGTCAAGGCTGCCGGCGCCGACTTTGCCGGCAAACTGAAGGCGCGCATCGACGTCGAGACGCAGGTCGACGCGCTGATTGCAGGTGCGATGAAGGCATGAGGACGACACGATGATCCGCATTCTCATCTTTCTCGCCGCCGTCTTCGCGCTCGGCCTCGGCTTTGCCTGGCTGGCCGATCGTCCCGGCGAGATGGTCGTCACCTTCAACGGTTACCAATACCAGGTCAGCCTGATGGTGGCGGCGGTGGCGATCGTTGCCGTCGTCGCCGCGGTGATGATCGTCTGGTGGCTGATCAAGTCGCTGTGGAACAGCCCGTACACGATCTCGCGCTATTTCCGCGTCCGCCGCCGTGACCGCGGCTACCAGGCGCTGTCGACCGGCATGATCGCAGCCGGCGCCGGCGATGGCGCGCTGGCCCGCAAGAAGTCCAAGGAAGCCGCCAAACTGATCCGCTCCGACCAGGAGCCGCTGATCCATCTGCTCGAAGCGCAAGCCTCGCTGCTCGAAGGCGACCATGAGGGCGCGCGCGAAAAATTCGAGGCCATGCTCGACGACCCCGAAATGCGGCTGCTTGGCCTGCGCGGGCTCTATCTCGAAGCCGAGCGGCTCGGCGACCGCAACGCCGCGCGTCACTATGCCGGCCGCGCCGCTTCCGTCGCACCGCAACTGGCTTGGGCCGCCGAATCGACGCTGGAGGATCTGACCGGGCGCGGCGACTGGGAAGGCGCGCTGAAGCTGGTGGAGGCGCAGAAGTCGACCAGGCAGATCGAACGCGACGCCGCCAATCGCCGCCGCGCTGTGCTGTTGACCGCCAAGGCGCAGGCGCTGACCGACAGCGATCCCAATGCAGCCAAGGCAGCCGCACTCGAGGCCAACAAGCTCGCGCCCGATTTCGCGCCGGCCGCGGTTGCAGCCGCCAATCTTCTGTTCAAACAGAACGATGTGCGCAAAGGCTCGAAGATCCTTGAGGCAGCCTGGAAGGCGGAGCCGCATCCCGAGATCGCCGAGCTCTACACCCATGCAAGGCCGGGAGATGCCGTGGTCGATCGTCTCAACCGGGCGAAGAAGCTGCAGGAGCTGAAGCGCAACAATGCCGAATCGTCGATGACGGTGGCGCGCGCCGCGCTCGATGCGCAGGATTTTTCCACCGCCCGCCGCGAGGCGGAAGCCGCGATCCGCATGGATCGCCGGGAAGGCGCTTACCTGCTGCTGGCCGATATCGAGGAGGCAGAGACCGGCGACCAGGGCAAGATCAGGCAATTACTGTCCAAGGCGGTCAGGGCGCCGCGCGATCCGGCCTGGGTCGCCGACGGCGTCGTCTCCGAACGCTGGGCGCCGGTATCGCCGGTCAGCGGCAAGCTCGACGCTTTCGCCTGGCGCGCACCGATGGAGCGGCTGGGCCAGCTCATCGACAGCCATGAAGACGAAGCCGATGTGCCGGTGCTTGCGGCACCCGCCAAGCCGGCAAAGGAAGCCGAAGTGATCGATCATCCCGCCGTTGCCAAGACGATCAGCGAGGCGCCGACCGAGCCGAAGCCCGCTGTGGGCGACGACCAGGTCACGCCGGTCACCGCCGCCGCTTTCGCCGCAATACCACCCGATGCCGAACCCGTCGAACCTGCCGAGGAACTGGCGCGGCTGCCCGACGACCCCGGCGTCGACCCCGATGACGAAGCGGAGAAGTCACCGCGCCGCTTCCGCCTGTTTTGATCCCTGAAGCATGATCCCAAAAAGTGGATACCGGTTTTTGGAAAAGATCATGCTCCAATAAAGTGAAGTGAGCACCATGTTCGAACGCGTCCTGGCCTTTCTGAAAGACCTGCCCTCCGGGGCTGGGGCTCGCGCCAATGCGGACGATCCGCGCGTTGCGGCGTCGGCTTTGCTCTATCATGTGATGAATGCCGACGGCGTGCGCCAGGATGTCGAGTGGGAGCGGTTCAAGCAGGTGCTGGCGCAGAGCTATTCGATCAGCGGCGACGAGCTCGATGCACTGGCTGCCGCCGGCGAGCGCGCCGACAATGAGGCGATCGACCTCTATGCCTTCACCAGCGTCTTGAAGCGCCATCTCGACGCCGAGGCGCGCAAGGCTTTCATCGGCCTGATGTGGGAAATCGTCTATGCCGACGGCGAACTGCATGAACTGGAGGACAACACCGTCTGGCGCGTTGCCGAACTGATCGGCGTCGAGCGCCAGGATCGCGTCGAGGCGCGCCGCAAGGCGGCGGCCGCCGCGCCCGGCGCCAGCGGAACGTCGAGCGACGAATAGGATTCCGCCTTTCCATGCCGTCCAGACCGAGCTCGAAACCAAAAATCCTGATCGTGCTGCATCAGGAGACTTCGAGCCCCGGCCGGGTTGGCCACATGCTGCTCGAGGAAGGTTTCGACCTCGACATCCGCCGGCCGCCTCTCGGCGACAGCCTGCCGGAGACGCTGGAGGGACACGCCGGCGCCGTGGTGTTCGGCGGGCCGATGAGCGCCAATGACGAAGATGAGTTCGTCCGCCGCGAGACCAACTGGCTCAATGTTCCGCTAAAGGAGAACCGGCCCGTCCTCGGCATCTGCCTTGGCGCGCAGATGCTGGCCAATCATCTCGGCGGCAAGGTCGAGGGGCATGGCGAGGGGCTGGTCGAGATCGGCTGGTATCCGCTGAAGCCGACCGAAGCCGGCAAAAAGCTGCTGCCCTGGCCCGACATGGTTTACCAGTTTCACCGCGAAGGCTTTTCGCTGCCCAGGGATGCGACGCTGCTGGCCACGGCGGAAACCTACCCCAACCAGGCTTTTCGCTATGGCGACAATGCCTGGGGCATCCAGTTCCATGGCGAACTGACCCAGTTGATGATGCAGCGCTGGGTGGTGCGCGGCGCACACCGTTTCGAATTGCCCGGCGCGCAGCCCGGCCGCGACCATCTCGGCGGCCGGCTGATCTGGGATATGCACCTCAAGCGCTGGCTGAGCGAGTTTTTGAGCCTGATCTTCGGCAAGCCTACTGAGGGATAGAGCAAATCCAACTACTCTGAACGGCCGAGCTTGCCCAAAGACGACTTACCTCTGGGAGGCGTGTACGATGGATCCGGGACCTTAGCCCGTTCCCGCAGATTTGGATTGCGCCCCAAACACTCCGATGGATCGAAAAACTCCGTGGCGCATTTAAGCTTCGGCTAATAACGGCCCCAGGAGAGAACCAATGAAGAAGACGCTGCTCATTTTAAGCCTACTCATTCCGCTCGCGGCATGCTCCCGCACCGAACAAGGCGCTGCCGTCGGTGGTTTGGGTGGCGCAGCTGTAGGCGCAGCAGTGGCCGGCGACCCGGTAAAAGGGGCGGTTGTTGGCGGGGCGGTCGGAGCGCTGGCCGGGGCGGTCATCGGGCACGCCAGCGAAGCCGGCCAGTGCAGATATCGCGGTCGGAACGGTCGAGTTTACGTTGCTCAGTGCCCGGACGGCTACTGATCTCAAAGGCGCGTGATCTCTTTCGATCACGCGCCTGCTCGGGGTAGGATAACTGAATGGCATATAACAGCAAAAGACTGCTGGCTTTCTGGTTCGCCGTTGTCAGCGCTGTCGCGATAAACGCCGAACTTTCGACCGCGGCCTTGGCCGCACCTGTAGAAGCGAAGACGATTGCCGATCACTTCTCATCGGTAAAGTCCATGTCCGGGGACTTTGTCCAGTCGGGCCCAAGAGCGGAAAGGACCAAAGGGAAATTTTTCCTCCAGCGGCCGGGCAAGATCCGGTTCAACTATGCAGGCCAATCAGGGGTCAGCGTAATTGCAGATGGAAAATCCTTGGTGGTCTATAACAAGAAGCTCAAGACATCGCGGCTTTATGCTCTCTCGAAGACGCCGCTCAAGCTGCTCCTCGACAATCAGGTCAACTTTTCCGGCAATCGCCTCAAAAGTATCAGGGACGATGGCGCCCAGGTGATCATCAGGCTGGCCGACAAGTCGGCCTTCGGCAATTCGAATATCACTATGGTGTTTGACAGGGAATCGCTCGATCTACGCAGATGGACCCTGACTGACGAGAGGGGCCTTACCTCGACAGTCACCATATCCAACGTGAAGCAGGGCGTTCGCGCTCCTGCGGGCACCTTCACTATCAACTATGCTGCAAACCGTGAATTCAACACCAAAACGAAATAGTCGGCAGCGCCACGAACTGCCCGTGTAACACTACTCGGCGGCCGTCTCGGACGGCACCTCTGCCGGTGCCGAAGACTCGGCCTCGGCATGCGGCTTGCGCCGTGAGAACAGCGACCTGAGCGTGACGTAGAACACCGGCGTCAGGAACAGGCCGACGAAAGTGACGCCCAGCATGCCGGAGAACACCGCGGTGCCGAGCGACTGGCGCATTTCCGCGCCCGGGCCCGTCGCGATCATCAGCGGCACGACGCCGAGGATGAACGAGAAGGCGGTCATCAGGATCGGCCGCAGCCTGAGCCGGCAGGCTTCGACGGCAGCCTCGGCTGCCGACAGGCCGCGTTCCTGGGCCTGCCGCGCGAACTCGACGATCAGGATCGCGTTCTTGGCGGCAAGCCCGATCAGCACGATGAGGCCGATCTGCACGAGGATGTTGTTGTCCAGCCCTCGGAACGACACGCCGAGCAACGCTGCGAGCACGCCGAGCGGCACCACCAGCACGATGGCGAACGGCAGCACCCAGCTTTCATATTGCGCCGCCAGCGCCAGGAACACGAACAGCACCGACAGTCCGAAGATATAGACAGCGGCATTGCCGGTGTTGCGCTCCTGATAGGCGAGTTCGGTCCATTCGTAGGAGGTACCGGCCGGCAACGTCTGTGCCGTGATCGCTTCCATCTTGGCAAGCGCATCGCCGGTGGAAACACCGGGCGCGGCGTTGCCCTGCAGCGGCACGGAGACGTACATGTTGTAGCGCTGGACCAGCGCCGGGCCGGTGACGTCGCGGATCTCGATCAACGTGCCCAGCGGAACCAGCGCGCCGGTCGCCGAGCGCACCTTCAGTTTCAAGATGTCGGCGCGATCGAGGCGGAACGCCTGGTCGGCCTGCGCGCGCACCTGGTAGACGCGCCCGAAAGCGTTGAAGTCGTTGACGTAGGCGGTGCCCAGATTGATCGACAGCGTCTCGAAGATGTTGGGGATCGGCACGTTCAGGATGCGCGCCTTGTCGCGATCGATCGCCAGGAAGAATTGCGGGCTGGACGCGGAGAAGGTGGTGAACACGCCGGTCAGCCCCGCCGTCTTGTTGGCCTTGCCGGCAATTTCATAGGCAAGCGCCAGGATCTGCCGCATGTCGGCGCTGTTGCGCTCCTGGATCTGCAGCTTGAAGCCGCCGGCATTGCCGACGCCGCGGATCGGCGGCGGCGGCAGTGCGATAATGAAGGCTTCCTTGATGCTTTGCAGGCTGCCGAACAAATTGCCGATGACCTGGGTCGCGGACTGGCCGGCTTCCAGTCGCTCGTCAAACGGCTTGAACCTGGCGAAGATCACGCCCGCGTTGCTGGCATTGGTAAAGGTGGCACCGGAGAAGCCGGCGAAGGCGACCGCGTAGTCGACGCCCGGCGTTTTCTGGATGATCTGCGACGCCTGCTGGATGACGGCATCGGTCCGCGATAGCGAGGCGCCGTCCGGCAACTGGACGACGACGATCGCATACCCCTGGTCGAGCGACGGAATGAAACCGCGCGGCACCGTCTGAACCATATAGACCGTGGCGTAGATGAGGGCCGCGAAAACGGCCAGCGTGGCGGCCATCGCTATCCGCGAGCCGACCAGCACGCGCACGATGCTCGAATACCAATGGGCGACCTTGTCGAAGCCGCCATTGAAGCCGTCGGCGAGCGCCCGTCCGAACCGCGCCAGGAAAAAGCGCGGCGGCGCCGCAGCAGTGTGGTGCGGCTTGAACAGCAGCGCGGCCAAGGCCGGCGAGAGCGTCAGCGAATTGAATGCCGAGATCGCCGTCGACACCGCGATGGTGATCGCAAACTGCAGGTAGAACTGCCCGGAAATGCCGGGAATGAAGGCTGTCGGCACGAACACCGCTATCAGCACCAGCGAGATCGCGATGACCGCCGTTCCGACTTCGTCCATGGTCAGATGCGACGCCGGATTGGGCGCCAACCCCCTGGCGATATTTCGCTCGACGTTCTCGACCACGACGATCGCATCGTCGACGACGATGCCGATGGCCAGAACGAGGCCGAACAGCGTCAGCATGTTGAGGGAGAAGCCGGCGGCGTAAAGCACCGCCAGCGTGCCGATCAGCGACACCGGGATGGCCACGATCGGCACGATCGCCATGCGCCACGATTGCAGGAAGACGATGATGACGATGATGACCAGCACCATCGCCTCGAGGATCGTCTTGTAGACCTCCTGGATCGACTCGGCGACGAACTCGGTCGGATTGTAGACGATGTCGTAGCTCAATCCCTTCGGGAAGTCCTGGGAAAGCTCCTTCATCTTGTCCTGGATCTCCGCGGCTGCGGCGAGTGCATTGGTGCCTGGCCGCTGGAAGATGGCGAGCGCCACCGCCGGTTTGCCGTTGAGATAGGAGTTGGTGACGTAATCCTTGGCGCCGAGCTCGATGCGCGCCACGTCCTGCAGCTGGATCAGGCGGCCGTCTTCGGCCGATTTGACGATCACGTATCGGAAGTCGCGTGCGTCGTTGAAGCGGCCTTGCGTGGTGACCGTGTACTGGAACGCCGTGCCGGTATTGGTCGGCGGCGCGCCGATGGAGCCGCCCGACACCTGGACATTCTGGTCGCGCAGCGCCTGCACCACATCGCCCGAGGTCATCCCCAGGGCGGACAGTTTTTCCGGATCGAGCCAGATGCGCAGCGAATATTCGCGTTCGCCGAAGATGATGAGGTCGCCGACGCCGTCCAACCTGAGCAGTATGTCGCGCACCCGCGAGCGGGCGTAGTTCGAGACGTAGAGCTGGTCGTAGGTATTGTCGGGCGACAGCATGTGCACGACCATCATCAGGTCGGGCGAGCTCTTGATGGTGGTGATGCCGAGGCGGCGGACTTCTTCGGGCAGGCGCGGCTCGGCGACCGACACGCGGTTCTGTACCAGCACCTGCGCCTGGTCGAGATCGGTGCCTAGCTTGAAGGTGATGGTCAGCGCCATCGCCCCGTCGCCGGACGAATAGGACGACATGTAAAGCATGCCCTCGACGCCGTTGATCTCCTGCTCGATCGGCGTTGCCACCGTCGCTGCGACCGTCTCGGCGTCGGCGCCCGGGTACTGGGCGCGAACGACGATGGTCGGCGGCGCGATCTCGGGATATTGCGCGATCGGCAGCTGGGTATAAGCAATCCCGCCGAGGATCAGCAGGACGATCGAAACGACCGATGCGAAGATCGGACGGTCGACGAAGAAATGGGCGAACCTCATTGCTGCAACCCGGCGGTGTCGACCTTGGGCGGCAACGTCACCATCTCGACTTTCACCTTGGTGCCGGGCCTGGCGTGCATCAGCCCATTGACGATGATCGTCTCGTCGCCGGTCAGGCCCGCGCGGATCACCCGGTAGCCGTCGAGAAGCGGGCCGGTGCGCACGGGCTTCGCCGACACCATCCCAGCCTCATCCACCAGGTACACGATGCGGCGATCCTGATCGGCGCCGACCGCCTCGTCGGGCACCAGGACGCCGCTATGCGGCAGCGACCCCGGCACGTTGATGCGCCCGAACATGCCTGGCTGGAGAACGCCGTCGGCGTTGGCAAACCTTGCACGCACCCGCATGGTGCCGGTCGCGTTGTCGATCCGGTTCTCGGCAAAATCGAGCTTGCCCCTGAATACCGCCTCCGCGCGGTCGGCGACGCGAACCACCACCTCGAGCCCGCCGGCGCCTTCCTGCATGCTGCCGCCGCGCTCCTTCGCGTCGCGGGCGTAGCTGAAATACAGGCGCTCATCGACGTCGAAATAGAAGTCGATCGGGTCGCGCGTGACGATGGTCGTCAGCAAGGTGGAATCCGGCTGCACGAGGTTGCCGACCGACACCAGCCGGCGGTCGATGCGGCCGGACAAGGGCGCCTTGATCTCGGTGAACTCCAGGTTCAGGTTGGCCGTCGTCAGCGCCGCCGTCGCGCCCTGCATCTGCGCCTGCGCCGAAAGGTATTCCCGCCGGCGGTCGTCGACCGTCGCGGCCGAGATATTGCCGGTCTTGGCGAGTTCATCGGCGCGATCCAGCTGCATCTTGGAGAATTCGAGCAGGGACTTGGCGACGTCTACTTGCGACTTGGCGGCATCGTAGGCCGCCTGGTACGGACGCTGGTCGATGGTGAAGAGCAGGTCGCCCTTGTTGACCAGTGCGCCGTCCTGGAAGCTGATCTTGTCCAGATAGCCGCTGACGCGCGAACGGATGGCGACCTCGTCGACGGCTTCGAAGCGCCCGACGAACTCGTCGTCTTCGACGATTTCACGCACCACCGGCTTGGCCGCCGTCACCACCGGCAGTTGCTGGTCCTGCGCAAACGCGTTGCTGCTGAAAGCCATGCCGAGCAGGAATGCCACTGGGACGGCGGAGCGGGCCAGCCAGCCGACCGATCGGCTGGGTCGCCCGCTTGCGTCGCGATGCGATTGCCGATTCCCTGAAGTGTCCATTTGCGTCCCCGCTAGCTGGACCCGGAGGTCGGGTGGTTCTCTTCTATATTTAAGGTTTCTCGTCGAGACCAGAGCACTGCAGTATTGTGCATGGCAACATAATCATTTTCCATATGGACTGAAATGTCCACCCTGTGGCTGCCCCGCCATCTGGCTAGTTCGCCCAGAACCGGCCCATCCGCTTCCGGCCCATCTCAGCCGTCATCGGCGCAAGCTGATTTGGACCGAGCGCCGGATCCTGCGGCTTACTCGATCAGTTGCGGCTGTTGAGATGCCGCACCCTTCGCAGTTGCGGAAACAGCACCGCCCACAGTCCGGCGACGGCAATCGCACCGACGCCGCCGATCACCACCGCCGGCACGGTGCCGATCAGCGCCGCCATGGTGCCGGCGCGGAACTCGCCGACTTCGTTGGAGGCGCCGACGAAGACCTGGTTGACGGCGTTGACGCGGCCGCGCACCTCGTCGGGTGTCCACAGCTGGATCAGCGTCTCCCTGATATAGACGCTGAACATGTCGGTGGCGCCGAGGCCGGCAAGGGCCAGGATCGACAGCCAGGTGATGGTCGAGACGCCGAACAGCACGGTGAAGGCGCCGAACCCGGCGACGAAGCCGAGCATGATCTTGCCGGCACTGTCGCGCAGCGGATGCCCGGCAAGCCAGACCGCGACACAGATGGCGCCGATGCCGGGCGCCGAGCGCAGCAGGCCGAGGCCCCACGGGCCGAGTTCCAGAATATCGCGGGCATAGACCGGCAGCAGCGCCGAGGCACCGGACAGAAGCACGGCGAAGAGGTCGAGCGAGATGGCGCCCAGGACGATCTTCTCGCTCCAGATGTATCGGAAGCCGGCAAACAGCGTCTCCATCGTCGGCTTGTCGGTGGCGCTCTGCTGGGCCGGTTTCGGAATGGTGAAGATCAGCAGACCGGCCACCAGCATCAGCACGGAGGCAACGGCGTAAGCGGCTTCGGCCGAGACGCCATAGAGCAGGCCGCCGGCGACCGGGCCGACAATGGTCGCCGTTTGCCAGGCGGACGAGTTCCAGGCGATCGCATTGCCGAAATCTTCCGGCGGAACAAGGTTGGCGAACAGCGACGACGAGGCCGGCCCATAAAAAGCGCGCGCCAGGCCGAACATAGCCAGCACGATGAAGATCGGCAGCGGGCTGACGAGACCGCGCAGCGTGAAGTACAACAGGACAAGCGCACAACCTGCCTCGACTACCGTCGCCAGCGCCATGATCAGGCGGCGGCCGAAACGGTCGGCGACAACGCCGGTGACCAGTACCAGCAGCAGCGACGGCAGGAACTGGACGATGCCGACAATGCCGAGATCGAAGGGATCGCGCGTCAGATCATAGATCTGCCAGCCGACGGCGACGGACACGATCATGGTGGCGAAGGTGGTCAGGAAACGCGCCGCCCAATAGCTCAGGAAGGAGCGATGGCGGAAGGCGGCGTAACGCCGGTCAGGCGGTGTATGGGAATGGGATGTCATGGATACAGGCCCCGTTGCTTGCATTGGCCGGCGGGGCACTTCCCGGAAATGGGCGCTGTTCCGGCCAATGAAACTTATCAAAGTTCGGGGCGCGTATGCGTGAAAATCGGGCCTGGATCAAGTGGTTTTCCAGCCGCTCGCCCGATTGCACGCGGACGTTACTGCCTCAGCGCGGCGGTGATGGCGTCGAGGCCGCCCTGTAATTCCGCCTCTTTCGGCCAGCCGAAACCGACGCGGAAGAAGCGCTTGGGCATATCGAACCAGTGGCCGGGACCGACATAGGTGCCGTGGTTTTCCAAGAGATTGACGTAGAAACGGTCGAGGTCGAAGTCTGGACTGACATTGAGCCTTGGAAATCCGACGACGCCGCCTTGTGGCCGCACCCAGTCGACCAGCGGCTCGCGGTCGATCCAGTCTTGCACGATGTCGCGGCGTTTCGCCATCTCGGGCAGCAGCGCGCCCAAGAAAGCGTCGCGGCGCCCCAGCATGCCGCGCGCAATGCCTTCGTCGATGACGCTGCCGCAAATGCCGATCTGCTCCTTGGCGGCGAGGAAGCGCTCCTGCAGTTCGGCATCGCTGGTGATCAGCCAGCCAATGCGGATGCCGGGAATGCCGAAGGCTTTCGACAGCGACGAGACGCTGATCGCTTTGGGGCTGAGAGAAGCCGCCGCCGGCAGGCGCTGTCCATAGGAGAGGTCGCGATAGGTCTCGTCGACCAGCAGATGGCAGCCGCTCGCTTCGGCCAGCGCAATCAGCGCGTCGAGATCGGCCCGGCCCATCATCGTGCCGGTCGGGTTGTGCGGGCAGGTGACGCTGATCAGCTTGGTGTTCGGTTGCATGCTGGCGGCGACGCGGCCGAAATCGATGGCAAAGCCTGCGTCGAAATCGAGATCGACATAGGAGATGGCGCAGCCGATCGCCTTGGGGGTCTCGATGTTGGTGGCGTAGTTCGGCCGGACGACGACAAGATGGTCGCGCTCCGACAGAAGCGAGGTCGAAATGATGAAGAGCGCGCCCGCCGCACCGGCGGTCACCAGAACATCGTCAGCGGAGATGCCTTTGTCTTGCGCCGCGATCAGCGCCCGCAACTCCTTGTCGCCGCGATGCTCGCCGTAGAACAGCGTGAGATCCGGCAGCGACAGGCCGACGTCGGAGAGTTTCTGATCGGCGATCGAGCTTTCGGAGAGATTGAACCGAATGCGATCGTAGCCGTATTCCTCCGGCGCCTCTTTCTCGATCACCATTCTGGCGTAGTTCATCGCTGCTCCCCCAAAGCAATCTCTGTGGTGTATCCAAGCCACAAAAGCACGAAGCCTGCCAAGGCTCATTCGCCGGCAGGCTTCTGTTCCAGTCGTCCAAACGATTGGCTCAGGGCCGAGGCGCTGATCCCACTCAGGCCGGAACTTTGGCCTTCCGACCCTTGGCTTTCGCCGGCGCGGCCACTGCAGCCTTGCGGCCGAGGCCGATCGACTTGGCCAGCTCGGAGCGCGACGCCGCGTAGTTGGGGGCAACCATCGGATAGTCGGCCGGCAGGCCCCATTTGGTACGATAGGCTTCCGGCGTCAGGTTGAAATGGACGCCGAGATGGCGCTTCAGCGATTTGAATTTTTTGCCGTCCTCGAGGCAGATGATGTAATCCGGCGTCACCGACCGCTTGGGATTGACGGCCGGGATCTGCGGCGCCGCCACTGGGGCTGGCGGCTGGCTGAGCCCGCCGATCGACGCCGCAACGCTGGCGATGAGATCGCTCAGGCCGGCAACGGGCAAGCGGTTCTTCTCGACGTAAGCGGACACGATATGGGCGGTAAGCTCGAGCAGGTCGATGTCCTTGTCAGAGTCGTTGCTGTCGTCGGCCAATTTATCTCTCCGTCGCTAGGGGGGTGGCGGAAACTCCCAGAGTGGTCCCAGCGGAGCCGGAAATCCGCTCTAGTCATTTGTCTTGCCGCATATGTGCGGTTGCGCCAGATGATTCCATCCGGTGCCACCGATCTAATCGCCAAATCTGCGTAACGCAATGACTTCGTATCGCGCCACACGTCATTTTGAACAACTATACTGAATTTTAATACTATCAGACGATCAGCGCCTTGTCGCGCCATAGTCGAAAACCGCCCTCGAAAGCGCGCGTATTGTCGCCGCGCCTGGATGTGGCGGGCAATTCATCCAGTCTGTCGACATTGCCGCCGCCGATGACGACATAATCCGGCTGCAGCGCCGCACGCAGCCGCTCGACGACGTCGACAACGTATTTGCGCCATTTTTTCTTGCCGTATTTCTCCAGGCCGCGCTCGCCGACATAATCTTCGAAACTGCCGCCCTTGCGGTACGGCAGATGCGCCAGTTCCATTGGCTGGCCGACATTGTTGAGGATCATCGCCGCGCCCAGGCCGGTGCCGAGGCCGAGGAACAGCATGCGCCCGCCATCGTAGCTGCCGATCGCCTGCAGCAGCGCGTCGTTGACGACCTTGACCGGCTTGCCGAAGGCGGCGGCAAAATCGTAGCCGTCCCAGCCCTTGCCGAGATTGGCGGGATCGAGCGAAGGCCTGTTGTGCCTGACCGGGCCGGGATAGCCCATCGAGATCACGTCATAGGGCAGCCCTTCGGCCAGCGTCTTCACCGTGGCGACCATCTGCTGCGGCGTCAGATCCGGTCCGGAATCGGCCCGGCGCATCTCGCCGCCTGCGCTGGTGAGGATTTTTACGTGCGAGCCGCCGACATCGATCGTCAGCACGATCGGTTCCGCCTTGGCCTTCGCGGGCCTGGCTGCCTTGGCCATGTCGTTTCCTCCGCTCACTTGGCGCGTTCCCCGTTTCAGGGAAACGGGGGAATGCTCCAACTCTTTGTTTTTACGCAATTCCGGACGGAAAAACCGCTCGCACTTTCCTGGAATTGCTCAAGTCGGATTGATCCAGCCGTTGGGCGGCCCGAAGCTGGCCATGGCGTCGGCAGGCCCCCAGGTCTTCGGCTCATACATATGCGGCGGCGTGGTGTCGCCCAGCACCGGGCCGACGATGCGCCAGGCAAGCTCGCTGGCATCCTGGCGGGTGAACAATTGGCCATTGCCGTTCATGGCATCGCCGATCAGCCGCTCATAGGGCGGCATGTCGCCCTTCGAATCGTCGAGCGCGGTGAGCTCGACCTGCTCGCCGACCATATCGTCGCCGGGCGCCTTGCGTTGCGCGCCGATCGAGATCGCCACCTGCGGGTCGATGCGGAAGCGCACGTAATTTGCGTCGCTGGGCTTGATCGGATCGAAGACGTCGAGCGGCGGCCGCTTCAGCCGCACGATCACTTCGGTCACATGCACCGGCATGTTCTTGCCGGTGCGGATGAAGAACGGCACGTCCTGCCAGCGCCAGGTGTCGACCATGAAGCGCACGGCAGCAAAGGTTTCGACCGGCGAGTTCGGCTTCACGCCGGGTTCAGCGAGGTAGCCGGTGAACTGGCCGCGCACGACGTCGTCCTTGGTCAGCGTGCGGATGGCGCGCAGCACCTGCACCTTCTCGTCGATCAGATCGTCGGCCGAGCGGCCGACCGGCGGTTCCATGGCGAGCAGCAAAAGGATGTTGAGCAGATGGTTCTCGATCACATCGCGGATAGCGCCGACATCGTCATAGAATTTGCCACGGCCTTCGACGCCGAAGTCCTCGGCCATGGTGATCTGTACGCTTTCGACGAAGTTGCGGTTCCAGATCGGCTCGAGAAAGGAATTGGCAAAGCGGAAATAGAGCAGGTTCTGGATCGCCTCCTTGCCGAGATAGTGGTCGATGCGGAAGATCGACTGCTCTTCGAACACCAGATGCAGCACGCGGTTCAGCCAGCGCGCCGATTGGAGATCGTGGCCGAACGGCTTTTCCACCATCAGCCGCGCGCCATGCGCGGTACCGGATTGCTCCAGCCCCTGGACAACGGTCTCGAACATGGTCGGCGGCACCGCCATATAGTGCAGCGGCCGCTGCGCCGAGCCGAGCGCCGTCTTCAGCTTCTCGAAGGTCGCGCCGTCGCGGTAGTCGCCGCTGACATAGCGCAGCAGACTGGCGAATTTGGCGAAGATCTTTTCGTCGATCTTGCCGAGAGCGTTGACGATGCCGTCGCGGGCCCGCGCCTGCAATTGGTTGATGTCCCAGGCATCGAAGGCGACGCCGATCACCGGCTCGGTCAGCGTCCCCTTGGCTACCATCTGGTAGAGGGCCGGAAATATCTTCTTGTGGGCAAGGTCGCCGGTTGCTCCGAAGAGCACCAGCGTGTCGGACCGTTCCGGGCTCATCTTGCGCGTCTCCCCTGCGGCCTTCACTTGCCGGCCTTCGGCTTTTCGACATGGCCGCCAAAGGCATAGCGCATGGCCGACAGCAGCTTGTCGGCGAATTCGGATTCGCCCTGCGAGGAGAAGCGGTCGAACAAAGCCGAGGACAGAACCGGCGCCGGCACGCCGGTGTCGATCGCCGCCTTCAGCGTCCAGCGGCCTTCACCGGAATCGGAGACGCGGCCGCCGAACTGGGCCAATGCCGGGTCGCTCTTCAGAGCGCCGGCGGTGAG
The DNA here is from genome assembly GCF_057786095.1 of Mesorhizobium sp. P160219. NCBI lineage: Bacteria > Pseudomonadati > Pseudomonadota > Alphaproteobacteria > Hyphomicrobiales > Phyllobacteriaceae > Mesorhizobium > Mesorhizobium sp. P160219. The sequence goes on along the minus strand of NZ_JBYNWG010000001.1, from coordinate 567,532 downwards.
GTCGAGCAGCCAGGAGCCGATCACACTGCCATGGCGCCAGACCTCGGCCACCTGCGGCAGGTCGATGTCGAACTGATAGTATTGCGGGTTTTCCAAAGGGCTGGTCTCGGCGTCGGCAGTGCGCTGTCTTTTGCCGGCATTGGCCGATTTCAGGATGTTCATGCCTTCGGCGTAGGCGGCCATGACGCCATATTCGATGCCGTTGTGGATCATCTTGACGAAATGGCCGGCGCCGCTCGGTCCGCAATGCAGGTAGCCAAAGGGTGCGGTCCCGCCCGCCTTGTCGGGCGTGGCGCCGGCATCGGCGCCGGGCGCCAGCGTGGCGAAGATCGGATCGAGGTGTTTGACCGCCGTATCGGGGCCGCCGATCATCAGGCAGTAGCCGCGCTCCAAGCCCCAAACGCCGCCGCTGGTGCCGACATCGACATAGTGCAGGCCCTTGGCCGCAAGCTCGGCCGCCTGGTCGACAGCGTCGTGATAATAGGAATTGCCGCCGTCGATAATGATGTCGCCGGGCTCCATCAATGCTGCCACCTGGTCGGCGATCTTGCCGGTGATCGCCGCCGGCAGCATCAGCCAGGCGCTGCGCGGCTTGGAAAGCTTGCCGACGAACTCCTCCATCGATGCGGCGCCGATGGCGCCATCGGCAACCAGGGCGGCAACGCTTGCCGGGTTGATGTCGTAGACGACGCATTGATGGCCGTCGCGCATCAGGCGGCGCACCATGTTGGCGCCCATCCTGCCCAGTCCCATCATTCCGATCTGCATGGTGTTGTCCTAGTCGCTTGAGGAAAGAAATTGCTGGCGAGTTAGTTCTCAATGCCGACGGTGAAGTCGACATTCTCCCAACGGTCGCCGTCGGGCCAGAAAAAAGTGAAGACGATCGTATTACCTCGCGGAATATCGGTCACCGGCAGATCCGCCATATGGACGCCAAAGACATTCACGGACGTGTTGATTTCATGGCTGGTCTGCCACTGGTCGCCGCTCCAGCGGATCAGTGCCGGCTGCAGCAGTTCAACCCGCAGCGTCTTGCCGGCTTCCATGGTGCGCAGCCTGTTGTTGAAGCGCCATATCCTCAGCGGCGAGCCGGTCTTGTCCCTGACATAGCGCTTGACGCCTTGCGGCGGCATGTCGAAGACGGCGCCGTCGCGGAGCGAGCGCAACAGCTTGATGTGTTCCGAATGCGCCCAGACCAGCGGCATGGCGCTGCCCGACGGCTTGCCCAGCCACAATTCGCGCTCCGGTATGTCGGCGCCGTCCCAGACCTGTTCCGGCAGCAGACCGCCCACCCCAGCCGAAGCCTCGAATGTGTCGAGCAGGCTTGCCGCCTTGTCCTTGCGGCCGGCGGCCAGCTCGTAGTGAGCGCGTTCGCCGGCCAGCAACGGCCAGGGTCGGCCCTGGCCGTTGCCGTCGAAGGGGGCGCCGTCGGCGTGTTCGCCATAACCGTCGCTGGTGTAGCGGTACCATAGAGGCCCTTGCGGCAGGTCGCAGCGCAGTTGCGCGTCGATGATCTTGACCGTGCCGACGATGCGCGGATCGTCCGCGGCCCTGAGGCCGAAGCGGACCAGCGCCAGCGCGTCCGGGCTGACAATCGCTTCGGCCGGCTTGTCGGTATCGCCCGGCGGACGGTTCTTGATCGGTACGAAGCCGTCCTTCGGCGATGCGGCGCCTGAAGCGTCGGCCGGCGCGATGCGGATGTAGTACCCGTCGACGCCAGCCTCGTGGCACTCCGGTGTGCCGCTGACATAGGTCCAGCGCTCGATCTGGTCGTTCCAGCAATCTGCGACCTCGCGCAAATAGTTAGCCGGCTCGGGTTTGCCGTTGACGTCGAACAGATCGGCGGCGCCAAGCAGTGCCGATATTTCGACGGCGAGCGTGAATGGGCTGTAGCCCGCGTCCTCTTCCCAGCGGTCCTGCCCGGTGACGGGGCCATTGCGCACGATATAGGACGCTGCTTTCTCGACCATCGGCATGAAGGCGGCGAGCTTTGCGCGCGGCAGGTGGCCGGCGCGGTGCAGCGCATCGGCAAGCAGCAGCGGGAAGGCGCATTCGTCCATCTGGATGCCCGGCCAATAGAGCGAGCCGTCGAGCCACACATTTTGTGGCCAGTGGCCGTCCGGCTGCTGGATGGAACGGAGATAGGCGAGGATCTCAAGCGCCTGCGCCGGATCGCCGGCGGCGAGGAAGCCGCCCGCAGTTTCGACGAGGTCGCGCGGCCAGACCAGATGATATCCGCCAAGGTCGTCGTCGCCCTTGCTGAACCCCCAGGGGATCGACAGGCTGGCGACGGCCGCACCGGGCCTCGCCAGCGACAGGTGTGTCGCCAGCACCGCTGTGCTGACGCGGTAGGTGTTGAGGCCGGATGCATCATGGTGGTCGAGCGCCGTCAGGCCTGCCTGCCATTTCCGCCATTTCGCGACATAGACCTTTGCCGCCGGCTCAAACCCGCGTTTCAGGCTGGCGGCGGCGTTTTCGGCCGCTTCATCCGGCGTTGCCCCAAACCCAAGCGCAAGCAAGGCTTTGCTGTTGCGTAAGGAAAAGCCGATCTCGCCGGTCAGCGCGACATTGCCGTCCTCCGCCCTTTGGCAGGCCGGATTGAGCCGGCCGGCGCGGCTGAGTTGCTGCCAGCCGTCGGAAAAGCCTGCATAGCCGGCCGAGCAATCACCCCAGGGCAGCGAGGATGCAAGCGCCAGGCAGGTGCCGCGCCCGGACGCGAACAGCATCGGCCTCCCCTTGTGCTCGTCGGTCCAGGCGGTGTTGCCCATGCCGGCATTGACCAGATGCGGCGCCAGCAGGGCGTAGACGCGGTAGTCCGTGGCCACGCCCTCGAGTGCCGTGAAGCTGGTTTCCTGCAGCAAGGCCGGGCGCGCCGGATCCGCCAGGATGCGCTTTTCGATCTGGTAACGCGCCGTCGCGTTGATCAGCCGGTAGGCGGGCACGCCGTCCTCGAACGGCTCGATGGCATGTGTGGCGTCACGCTTCTCCTCGGAAAACCAGCCGCCGGGACCGGTGACCAGCAGTCCCATGTCGCGCGTGCAGGCGCTGTCGAGGCCGGGATAGTAGACTTCATTGACGATGCCATGGCTGAGCGTGAACCAGACGCGGCTCGCCGTCGAAAGCGCGGCACCTACGCCGCTCTTGGCGCTTGACGTCCAGCGCGCCGGAATTCCGGGCGCGCCCATTCTTTTGGGTGCACTGGGGGGAAGGGTCGGCGGCGTCGCTGCCATGCATGGTCTCCTGGGCCCTTCCCTAGACCAGCAGGCGAAGGCTTTTCAATCATCGCACCTGAAGTTGATCGCCAAAGCGTAACCGATCGCAGTTGACAAGCGAGCTCATCTGCATTTGTCTGACAATAGATAAAAAACAGGCAGCCAACGCCAAAACCATCAGCAACAGTCGGCGGGGCCGACAATCCATGGGAGGATTATGACATGAAGAAACTGCTCGTCCTGAGCGCTCTGGCGGCGATGCTCGCCTCGGGCACGGCGCTTGCCGACACCAGCGGCAAGAAGATCGCCTTCTCCAACAATTACGCCGGCAATTCGTGGCGCCAGGCGATGCTCGACAGCTACGGCATCGTCACCAAGAAGGCGGTGGAGGACAAGATCGTCGGCGCCGCCGACATCTTCACCACCGCCGACAAGGAAGTGCCGACGCAGGCTGCCCAGGTGCAGAACCTGATCCTGCAGGGTTATGACGCCATCGTCATCAATGCCGCATCGCCGGATGCGCTGAACGGCGCCATCAAGCAGGCCTGCGATGCCGGCATCGTCGTCGTCTCCTTCGACGGGACGGTCACCGAACCTTGCGCCTACCGCGTCGTCGTCGACTTCAAGGACATGGGCAAGCAGGAAGTCGAGCAGATGGCCAAGTTCCAGCCCAAGGGCGGCAATTTGCTGGAAATCCGCGGCCTTGCCGGCACCTCGATCGACGATGCCATCCATGCCGGCATCCTCGAAGGCGTCGCCGCCCATCCCGAGTTCAAGATCGTCGGTTCGGTGACCGGCGACTGGGACCAGACGACGGCGCAGAAGGCGGTCGCGACGATCCTGCCTTCGTTGCCCGACATCGTCGGCATCGTCGACCAGGGCGGTGACGGTTATGGCGCGGCACAAGCCTTTGCCGCCGCAGGCAAGCCGCGTCCGACCATCATCATGGGCAACCGCCAGGACGAGCTGAAATGGTGGAAGGAGCAGAAGGACAAGGATGGCTACCAGACCTGGTCGGCCTCGATCGCGCCCGGCGTGTCGTCGCTGGCCTTCTGGGTGGCGCAGCAGGTGCTCGACGGCCGCACCGACATTCCGCATGACCTTTTGGTGCCGTATCTCGCCTTTACCCAGGACAATTTCGAGACCGAGCTGCCGAAAATCAAGGAGGGCGGCGTCGCCACCCACGAATACAGCCAGCAAGACGCAATCGCGGCGATCAAAGCCAATATCAAGTGATGCATTGCATTCATTGCCAGCGGCATGACCGACCGGATATCGTTGAGCATGCCTGAGGCCAATACGGACATCATCAGACTGGGCGGCGCCGAAAAACATTTCGGCGCCGCCCATTTGGACATCATCAGGCTTAACGGCGCCGAAAAACATTTCGGCGCCGTTCGGGCGCTTAACGGCGTCGACTTCCATGTTGTATCAGGCGAATGCGTCGGGCTGGTCGGCCACAACGGAGCCGGCAAATCGACGCTGATGCATATGGTGGCCGGTACGCTGCAGCCCGATGGCGGTGAGATCGCGGTGCGTGGCAATGCCGAAACCGACTACTCGGTGGCGCGCGCGCTGAAACTCGGCATACGCTGCGTGTTCCAGGAACTGTCGCTCTGCCCTAACCTCAGTATCGCGGAGAATACGTGCATCAACCATCCGGCGCTCACCGGCTTCGGCTGGCGACGCAAGGCGGCTGCTCTCATTGCCGCCAAGCTGGACGAAATCTTTCCGGATCACGGCATCTCGGCAGACGACATTGCCGGCGATCTCTCCATCGGCCGGCGGCAGATGGTCGAGGTGGCGCGCGCCTTCACGGTGACGCGCGATCCGCTCGACTTGGTCATTCTCGACGAGCCGACCTCTTCGCTGGACGCGCATACTGCGGGCCAGCTGCTTGCCTTCGTGCGCCGTTTCGTAGCCACCGGGGGCAGCTGCATCCTGATCTCGCATGTGCTGGGCGAGGTGCTGCAGAATGCCGACCGCATCGTGGTCATGCGCGACGGCAAGGTGGTCGCCACGGACGTTGCAAAAGCGTTCGACCGCGACCGGCTGGTGGCCACCATGGGCGGCGCGGAAGCGCGCGAGAAGATCGCGGCGGAGATCGCCGCCAGGCCGGCGGCGGGCCCGCTCAGGGTGCGGGCGCGGCCCGAGCGGCAGCAGGACGGCAAGGAGCTTGTCGCTCGCGCCGGCGAGATCATCGGGCTTGCCGGGCTTGCCGGCCATGGCCAGACCGACCTGTTGCTGGCGATCTTTGCCGCCGCGACGCGTAGAAGGCTTGATATCGAGGTGACCGCCCCGGTGGCGCTGGTGGCCGGAGACCGCCAATCGGACGGCATTTTCCCGCAATGGTCTATTGCCGAAAACATCGGCATCCGCTCGCTGGCGCGGCTGCGCAAAGGGTTGCTGATCTCGCCGCAGCGCGAGGCCGAGCTTGCTGAGTTTTGGAAGCAGAAGATCGGCATCCGCACGCCTGACATGACCAACAACATCTTCTCGCTGTCCGGCGGCAACCAGCAGAAGGCGCTGTTTGCCCGCGCACTGGGTTCCGATGCGCAGATCGTGCTGATGGACGATCCGATGCGCGGCGTGGACATCGGCACCAAGCTTGAGGTCTACGATCTCTTGCGCGAGGAGGCGGCCAAGGGCCGGACCTTCCTCTGGTACACCACCGAGACCGAAGAGCTCGACAATTGCGACCACATCCATGTCTTCAAGAACGGCCGCATCGTCGCCAATCTCACGCGCGACGAGCTGACCGAGGAAAAGATCATCCAGTCCTCATTCGGCGACGCGGCCTGAGATGACGGCAATCGCTCCCGGCCCGACGACCTCGCCGCGCAGCAATGCCGCCCGCGCGCGCCTGTTGCGCAGCCTGTTGCCGGCGCTGTCGCTGGCGCTGGTGGTTATCGCCATCGCCTGGCTCAACCCACGCGCCATCAGCTATTTCGGCTTCAGCCTGATGTTGAACCTGGCTATCCCGATCGCGCTGGCGACGATCGCCCAGATGTTCGTCATCGCCGGCAATGAGCTCGATCTGTCGATCGGCACTTTTGTCGGCTTTGTCGGCTGCGTCACCGCGACCTGGCTGAAGGACGCGCCGCTGCTCGGCGTGGTCATCCTGCTCGGCGCCATCGGGGTCTATGCACTGCTGGGCGCATTGATCCATCTGCGCAATCTGCCGTCGATCGTGGTAACGCTGGGCATGAGCTTCGTCTGGCAGGGGCTTGCCATTCTGGTGCTGCCCAAGCCCGGTGGCAAGGCGCCGGACTGGCTCTTGTCGCTGATGGCCTTCAAGCCGCCCTTCATTCCGTTCCCTATCATCGCCGCGCTGGCGATCGCAGCGGTGGTGCATTTTGGGCTGATGCGCACCTCTTATGGCGTCATCCTGCGGGGATCCGGCGGCAATCCGGCGGCGCTCAGGCGCGCTGGCTGGTCGCTGCTTCGAACCAAGATCGTGCTGTTTGCGCTGACCGGCCTATTCGGCGTTCTGTCCGGCATGGCGCTGATCGGCATCACCACCTCGGCCGACGCTAATATCGGCAATGGCTACACGCTGCTGGCGATCGCCGGCGTCATCCTCGGCGGTGGCGAGTTCGTCGGCGGCCGGGTATCGCCGATTGGCGCCGTGCTCGGCGCGCTGACACTGGCGCTGGCGGCATCGCCTCTGCTCACCTTCATGCACATTCCGCCGGATTGGCAGGTCGCCGCCAACGGCGCCATCCTGATCATCGTGCTGGCAGCCCGCGTCCTGATCAGTCGCAGGGAGAGATAGCGATGACATTTGTGAAATCGCTGGCCGCCAAACCCTGGATATGGTCGTTCATCGGCGCGATGTTCGTCTGGCTGGCGACCATCGCTTTCACCGGCGGCTATGGTGGCGGTGGCATGGTCACGGCGGCACTGTCGCTGGCGGTGTTCACCGTCATCGTCGGAGTCGGCCAAATGTTCGTCATCACGCTCGGGCCAGGCAATGTCGACCTGTCGCTGCCGGCCAATATCGGGCTCGCCAGTGCCGTCGCCATGAAGGTCATGGGCGGCAGCGATTCCATGATCGTGGTCGGGCTGCTCGCCGCGCTCGCCTGCGGCGCCGCCATCGGTGCCGTCAACTATCTCCTGATCTGGGCGCTGAGGATCCCGCCGATCATCGCCACTCTGTCGGCCAGCTTCATCATCCAGTCGATCGACATCAGCTATGGGCGTGGCCTGCAGATCAAGCCGCCGCCCGGCTTTGCCGATTTTGCCAACTGGCAAATCCTGGGCATTCCAGTGCTGGCGATCCTTACCGTATTGTTCACCATCGGTGCGGCCATCGCCTTGCAGCGCATGATCTATGGCCGCTCGGTGCTGGCGATCGGCCAGAACATCCGCGCCGCGTGGCTTGCCGGCGTCAATGTCGGCCGCACCCGCTTCCTCACTTACACGCTGTCGGGCGCGCTCGGCGGCATGGACGGGGCGCTGCTCGCCGGCTATTTCCGCGGCGCCAATGTCGATATCGGCAACGAGTACCTGCTGGCCTCGATCGCCGTCGTCGTCATCGGCGGCACCTCGGTCGCCGGTGGCAAGGCCAATGTTCCCGGTGTCTGGGGCGCGGCGCTGTTCCTGGTGCTGCTTCTGACCATGCTCAACACGTTCGGCGTCAGCGCCGGCGTTCGGCTGTTGCTGACCGGGCTGATCATCGTCGGCGTCATCACCGTAGCCGGTGGCGAGAAGGCGGTACGCTAGCGCCCGCTCCTGCCAGCGACACCGCCAAATTTGACCATGTGGACAAAAGTCCGCACCCGTTCCATAGTTCCGCGTCTGATTTCGGAACAGCCGGCTCGACACGGCTGTCAAACAGAGGGGCACTAGATGGAAAACCGGAAAAACAAATCGCAATCGACCGGCCTGTCGCGGCGCGACGTGCTGGAACTCGGCGCACTTGGCCTGGCCGCAGCCATGCTGCCGGGTGCAGCCTTCGCCAAGGACAAGAAGCTGAAGGTGGCGGCGATCTTCGCCACGCCGATCGAGGAGCCGTGGGACAACCAGATTCACGTCGCCCTGCAGAAGGCCGAGAAGGAACTCGGCATCGAATACAAATGGTCGGAAAAGGTGCAGACCGCCGATTTCAGCCGCGTCATGCGCGAATATGCGCAAGGCGGGTATCAGCTGGTGCTGGGCGACGCCTTCGCCGCCGAGCGTGAATCGCGCCGCACGGCAAAGCAGTTCCCGAAGACGGCATGGCTGTTCGGCTCGGGCGCCGGCCCGGCCGAGCCCAATTTCGGCGTCTTCGACAACTGGATCCACGAGCCGGCCTATCTCTCCGGCATGATCGCCGGCAAGATGTCGAAGTCGGGCACGATCGGCGCGGTGGCGGCCATGGGCATTCCGGAAGTGAACCGGCTGGTCAACGCCTTCTTTGCCGGCGCCAAGGAGGTCAATCCCAACATCAAGAAGAAGGTCGCCTTCATTGGCTCGTTCTTCGATCCGCCCAAGGCCAAGGAAGCGGCGGTCGCCCAGATCGATGCCGGCGTCGATGTCATCTATGCGGAGCGCTTCGGCGTCATCGAGGCGGCGGTGGACAAGAAGATCCTCGCCATCTCCAACATGTCCGACCAGTCGAGCCTCGGCCCCGACACGGTCATAACCGGGCCGGTCTGGGACATGTATCCGACGGTCGAGCAGGCGATCAAGCTGGTCAAGGCCGGTGTCTTCACCGCGCAGGACTATGGCGATTTCTCGCGCATGGCCAAGGGCGGGTCGTTCCTGGCGCCCTACCATAAATTCGACAAGACGCTGCCGGCGGATGTGAAGGATCTGGTCGAGAAGAAGAAGGCCGAGATCCTGGAAGGCAATTTCCGGGTGGATGTCGACGAGAACACGCCGGTTTCGGATTAGCTCGGCGTACCCCTCCCCCTTGAGGGGAGGGTGGCCCGCAGGGCCGGGTGGGGTCCTCCGCGAAGTGCTCCATCCTGCTAAGTCATAGGTTGAGGCAGTTGAGGTGACCCCACCCGCCTCGCTTCGCTCGGCACCCTCCCCTCGAGGGGGAGGGGTATCTCCGCAGGAGCATCCTTGTCCGCCCCTCTCATCGAAATGCGCGGCATCACCAAGAGCTTCGGCGCCGTCACGGCGAATGAGGCTGTCGATCTAAGCGTCGCCCCAGGCGAGATCCTTGGTCTGCTCGGCGAAAACGGCGCCGGCAAGACGACGCTGATGAATGTGCTGTTCGGCGCCTATGCGCCGGATGCCGGCGAGATTCTGATCCGGGGCAAGACCGTGCGGATCACCAGTTCGGCGGATGCGCTGGCCGCCGGCATCGGCATGGTGCACCAGCATTTTCATTTGGCGCCAAGGCTGACGGTCCTGGAAAACCTTCTGATTGGCATTCCCGGCAAATCCGGCCGCATCGACCGCGCCGGCGGACTTGCCCGGTTGTCCGACATCAGCCGTCGGCATGGGCTGACGCTGGACCCCAACCTGCCTGTCTCCGCGCTGTCGGTCGGCGAGCAGCAGCGGCTTGAAATCGTCAAGGCGCTGTTTCGCGGCGCCAGGCTGTTGATCCTTGATGAGCCAACCGCGGTGTTGGCGCCGGGCGAGGTCGACGGGCTGTTTTCGGCGCTGCGCTCGATGGCGGCGCAGGGGCTCGGCATCATCTTCATCTCGCATAAATTGAACGAGGTGCGGGCGCTCACCCATCGCTGCACCGTATTGCGGCACGGCCGCGTCGCCGGCCGTGTCGACGATCCGGCGAACACGACATCGGCAGAAATGGCGCAGCTGATGTGCGGCCATGAGATCGTGCCGCCGGCAAGAGGACCTTCGACCCCAGGCGCGGCGGTGCTGACGCTCGACGGTATTTCCACCTCACGGCATTCGGGGACGCCGCTGCGCGATGTATCGCTTGCCGTTCGCGCGGGCGAAATCCTCGGCATTGCCGGGGTCTCCGGCAATGGCCAGCGGGCGCTGGCCGAGGTGATTTCCGGCACGCGCGCGCCCGACGCCGGCGCGATGACGATAGCCGGCAAACCTCTTACGCGGTTCTCGCCGCGCGAGGTGCAGGCGCTCGGCCTTGGCCGCATCCCGGAAGACCGTATGACGACCGGGCTGGTCACCAATCTGCCGCTCGCCGATTCCATGGTGTTGCCGCGCATTGGTACTGCGGCTTTCAGCAGCCGGGGCCTGCTCAAGCCAGATGCGATCCGCGCCTTCGCCGAAGAACAGATCAAGGCCTATGACATCAGGTGCCCCGGGCCGATGACCCGCGCCGGCGCGCTGTCGGGCGGCAATCTGCAGAAGGCGCTGCTGGCGCGCGAACTGGCTTTCGACCCGAAGGTGCTGATCGTCTCGCAGCCGACGCGCGGCCTCGACATCGGTGCCGCCCGCTTCATCCACGAAAAATTCCTCGACATGCGTGCCAAGGGCTGCGGGATCATCGTCATCGGCGAGGATCTCGAAGAGCTGCTGGTGCTCTGCGACCGCATCGCGGTGATGTATGAGGGCCGCATCGCCGGCACGCTGGACAGCGCCGATGCGACCATCGCGCGGCTTGGGCTGCTGATGACCGGGGCGGAGGGCAGAGCCTAGATGGACTTTCTCACTCGGTTCCTCGCAGAAACCTCAAATAATACTGCCCGCTTTTGGCTGACTTTAAGCGTCAGCGCTGCCCCTCACCTGCCTGCCGGCATCCTCTCCCCGTATAGAGACGGGGAGAGGGGCTCTCACCCATGGTTTCGCCAATCACCACAGCTGCAAGAGGGGAGTTGCATAGGGCCCAGATCCCTTCTCCCCGTGTCTATACGGGGAGAAGGTGCCGGCAGGCGGATGAAGGGCGGCGCGACCGTCTGGGCGGCGGAGGGGCATAGCTGATGTTCCGCCTCGAAGCCCGCAGTTCCACCCCCGCCTGGTTCAATCTCGCTTTGCCGCTGCTGGCCATCGGCGCAGCGCTGGTCCTGTGCAGCGGCCTCATCGCGCTGGCCGGCGCCGGCGTGCTTGAGGCCTATGGCGTGATGCTGTCGGCCTCGTTCGGCGACAGCTATGCCATCACCGAAACGCTGGTGCGCGCCGCCCCGATGATCTTCACCGGGCTGGCTGTGGCCGTCGCCTTCCGGGCCAAATTCTGGAACATCGGCGCCGAGGGCCAATTGCTGGCCGGCGCCGTGGCCAGCTGCTTCGTCGGCGCCATCCCAATGCCGGGCGCGCTGGCGATCCTGTCGATGGCGCTGGCGGGCGCTGCTGCCGGTGCCGGGGTAGCGCTGGTGCCCGCGACGCTCAGGGTCAAATTCAAGGTGGATGACGTCGTCAGCTCGCTGCTGCTCAACTCGGTCATCTACTATGCGCTGATGGCGCTGATCGAGGGGCCGTGGAAGGACTCGTTCAGCGGCTATCCGATCTCGCCGCCGATCGAGGATTCGGCGAATTTCCCGGTGCTGCTCGAAGGCACAAGGCTGCATCTGGGTGTCATCGCCGCGTTGATCGCAGCACCGTTGATCTGGTTCCTGATCGTGCGGACCACGCTCGGCTTCCGGATCAGGGTCACCGGCGAAAGCCCGGAAGCCGCCCGCTATGGCGGCATCCACGTCGAGCGGGTGCTGATTTCGACGGCGCTGCTGTCGGGCGCGCTGGCCGGGCTTGCCGGCGTAGGCGAGGTCGGCGGCGTGCATTTCCAGGTGATGAGCGACATTTCGCCGGGCTATGGCTATTCCGGCATCGTCGTTGCCATGCTGGCCAGGCTCAATCCGCTCGGCGTCGTACCGGCGGCGATCTTCCTGGCCGCCGTGATGACCGGCGCCGAAGCGATGTCGCGCGCCACCGGCGTGCCGGCGTTCCTCAGCGATGTCATCCAGGGCACGGCGCTGCTCGCCATGCTGGTGGCGCTGCTGTTCACGGCCTATCGCATCCGCCGCGTCGGCGCCTTATGAGCGCGGTGTTCGAACAGATTTTTCAGGTCGGCTTCCTCGCCGCCATTATCCGCATCGCCACGCCGTTGGCATTTGCCACGCTGGGCGAGATGTTCTCCGAGCGGGCCGGCGTGCTCAATCTCGGTATCGAAGGCATCATGCTGCTCTGCGCGATGACCGGCTTCACCGCCGCCAGCCTCAGCGGCAGCCTGTGGCTCGGCGTGCTGGCCGCGGTGTTGACCGGCATGGCGATGAGCGCGCTGCATGCGCTGTTCACGGTGGCGCTCGGCCTCAGCCAGCATGTCTGCGGCATCGGCGTTACTTTGTTCTCGTCCGGCCTTGCCTATTTCCTCTACCGTCTGACCTTCGGCCAGCAATCGGTGCCGCCCAGCATCAAGGGTTTTCAGACGGTGCCGATCCCGCTGCTGTCGAATATTCCGGTTCTGGGGTCAGCGGTTTTCAACCAGTTTGCGCTGGTCTACTTGGCAATCATTGCCATCCCGCTCGCTGCTTTCGTGCTCTACCGCACGCCTTGGGGGCTGTCGGTGCGGATGGTCGGCGAGAACCCGCGCGCCGCTGATTCCGCTGGGGTCAGCGTCATCGCCACGCGCTTCCAGGCGGTCATCCTCGGCGGTGCGCTGATGGGGCTTGCGGGCGCCTTCCTCACCATGGCACAGTTCAACGCCTTCACCTTTGGTGTGGTGTCGGGCCGTGGCTGGGTGGCGATCGCGCTGGTCGTGTTCGGCCGCTGGGACCCGTGGCGCTCTGCGGGCGCGGCGCTGCTGTTCGCCTTCGTCGATGCGCTACAATTGCGCATGCAGGCGAGCGGCCTCGGGCATATTCCCTATGAGGCGTTCTTGATGCTGCCCTTCATTTTCACCATCGTCGCGATGGCCGTGATGTCACGCAACGCGGTTGCGTCGTCGGCGCTGCTGAAGCCGTTTCGACGAGAAGAGCGGTAAGGCGAGTAGGACTTGGCGCCCTTCCTCTCCCCCGATCGACGGGGGAGAGGAAGGGCGCCAAGCCTGGGATACTCACATCGCCGTAAAACCATTATCGACAAACAGATGCGTCCCGTTAACGAAGCTGGACTCATCGCTGGCGAGGTACAGCGCTGCCTTGGCCACTTCCTCCGGCTCACCGATGCGGCCCTGCTGTGCGGCCAATGCGGCGTCCGACACGTCGACGCCGAGCTTGCCGAGATCGGCGACCTCGCGCAGGCCGTGCGGCGTGCGGATGAAGCCGGGACAGACGGCGTTGCAGCGTATGTTGCGGTCGCGGAATTCGACTGCGATGGCGCGCGCGAACATGTGGCAGGCGCCCTTGGTGGTGTCGTAGAGCACCTCCATGGGTGTGGCCGCCACAGCCGAGATCGACGAGGTGCAGACGATCGAACCGCCACCGGCAGCGATCATGCCCGGCAACACGGCGCGCGTCATCAGGAACATCGAGCGGACATTGACCGCATGCAGCCAGTCCCATTCCTGCACTGTCGTCTCCAGGAACGGCTTTATCACGATGGTGCCGGCATGGTTGAACAACACCGTGGCCGGGCCGAGCCTGGCAGTCGCCGCCTTCACTGCGGCCTCGACCTGCGCCTCGTCCGAGACGTCGGCCACCCAGTGTTCGGCGGTATGTCCCCGCGCGCGTATCGCCGCCGCAGTGGCTGCCGCCGCCTCGCCATTGCGGTCGATGATCGCCACCTTGGCGCCTTCGGCGGCGAACAATTCCGAGGCCGCTCCGCCCATTCCGGTCGCGCCGCCCGAGATGATTGCAATCTTGCCGGCTAGTCTTGTACCCATGTTCTGTTCCCCGTTCCCGATCGAAATAATCCGCATTTACGCCGGAATGGCGATGCTATCGCCTATGCAGACGTCGGCCAAGCTTGTCGCTCGCTTGTCTCCAACAGGGGTCTCCCAGCAATGCCAAACCAAATAATAAGGAATACTGAGAAAATCATTCTACATATCTCCAAAAAATAGCACTCGACAAAGTCTACTGATTTTATAGATTAATCCGCAAGACGGAGGTCGATATGTCCTATATCCAGAACGCCGAGACGGACCGCACCAGCCAGAGGCTGGCCAATAGCCAGGCTTTCCGCCCGGCCTATGCCGGCGCTTTCGCCTATCTCGTCTTTGCCCTTGCGTTCGTGTTCACCGGGGCAGTCGTGCTCGGCTTGATTCCCTGACCGATCAGGCCGAAAGGGTGGCGACCTAGCGCTTTCAGTGAGTGACCGGAGTTGATGAACCGAACGCGGACGCGCTTTGGCGCTGATGCTTGTTTTTACGCATGTCGTCGTCTCAAAACCGGGGGCGACATACATCCAACGTGATGGAGGAGATGGCAATGCCGATCGAGTTCACGCATGTTCCCGGTAAAACGCACGCCGCCGATGCCGGTTCGGCCGTACCGTTCTTCTATGATTTCGTCGAGACGGCGACCAAGCTGTCGCTGATCGAGGATTCCGGCTTCCAGAACATCGTCGTCGACGACCCGGCCGGGCTGTTGACCAATATGGACATCGCCGCCCAGGCGCTGGACCGCACCTCGTCGCTGGAAGTGGTGCTGACGCACTGGGCCGGCGTGATCGCGCCAGCCGTTGCGGCGCGGCAACTGGCGGCGCTCGACGCCAGGAGCGGCGGCCGGCTGGCGCTGAGGATGCTGAGCGAGCCGCTGGATGACGACGATGCCGAGATGCGTCCGGTCGGCCACACCGTGGTCTGGCAGCGCATCGACGAATATCTGGTGCTGCTGAAGCGGCTGTGGTCGAACGACCGGCCCTTCGACCATGAAGGTGCATTCTACAGCATCAAGGGTGGCTATGTGCCGCGCAAGGGGCCGCATGGCGTCGACGTGATCATCCGCATGGGTGGCCAGTCCGGCACCGCGCTCAAGGTCGCCGGCCGCCATGCCGACGTGTTTGAACTCACGGCTGGTTCGCTCGACGAGATCCGCCAGCTGATGGAACGGGCGCGCAGCGCCGCCGCCGAGCATGGCCGCGCCGGCAAGCTGCGTTTTGCGCTTCCGGTCCGGGTCCGCTCGGAGGGTGGCGCCTCTACCGTCGGCCACAAGGCGGTCGAACTTTCCGGACCACCGGCGCAGATCGCCCTGTCGCTGCTGCCCTATGCGGCGCTGGGCATCAGCGAGTTCATGATCGTCGGTGTCGACCGGCCGCGCGAGATCGCCAGCGTCGGCCGCGAGACGATCGCGCTCTTGCGCAACTCGCTGGCACGCCGGGAGGCGGAGGTGCCGCAGCCCGGCGCGTTTGCCTCGCGGGGCGGGTCGGATATTCACGCAGGGTGAATTTGCGGGTGGAATGAAAGCTATTTCGTAGCGTTCCTTCACACCCCCCTCTGCCCTGCCGGGCATCTCCCCCGCAAGGGGGGAGATTGGCAGCTTCGAGGTATCGCTCAGCTCTTCGACGTTGGAGAGTGGCGAAAGCGGTTGAGCACTTGATCTCCCTCCTTGCGGGGGAGATGGCCGGCAGGCCAGAGGGGGGTGCTGCCCCCCCAGCGTCAAATGGTTCCCAACGCCTTCGCTTTGGTAATCTAACCAGCTTTCCCACTCGACCGCTCCAGCGCCTCCAGCACCGCGCCAGATTCCGTCAGCGCACCAAACACCCCGTCCTCCACCGTCACCATATGCAGCGCCGCGTCATGCGCGTATTGGTCGCCGCTGGCGCAGGCGTCGGCGATGGTCAGGCACTGGAAATTGCGGTCGCAGGCCTCGCGCAGCGTCGTGTGCACGCAGACATCGGTCGTGCAGCCGGAAAAGATCAGATGGGTGATGCCGCGTGCGCGCAGCACAAGCTCCAGATCCGTATAGGTGAAGGCGCTGTTGCAGGTCTTGTCGACGATGATGTCGTGCGGCGCGACGTCGATCTCGGCGACGATCTGAAAGCCGTGGCCGGAGCGCAGCAGCACGTCGGTGCCTTCTAGACCCGCCCGCTTGCGGCGCCATCTCTCGTACGGCGTCATGTCGGCCATGTCGCCGCGATATCCCTGCCTGGTGTGAATGATGGTGAGGCCGGCCGCGCGTGCCGCTGATATCAGTCGGTTGACCGTAGGCAGGATGGCGCGCAGCGGCGCGGGGTCATAACCCTTCCTGGCGAAATAGCCGGTCGGCGAGAGGAAATCCTCCTGCAGGTCGATGACCAGCAGCGCGGTGTTTGCCGGCACCAGCCGGCCGTCATAGGGGAAATCGAACGGTATCGCCTTGATCATCGCAGCCTGCCTCAATTGCTGCTCGGCATCGTGGCCCAGCAACCCTGGGCCGTCCATCCCTCGGTGCGACGACACCAGGTAGACCGATGCCAGGACGATGTGCCGTTGAGACATCGCGCCCACAATCGTCGGCCAAAAAGCCATCTTGTTTGTTGACTACAAAGCTCATGTTTTATAGTCAAGCAGGGGCACTCGGCCGCCTGAATTGTTTTCCAGCGGCGGTGCCGCGTTTGAGAGAAGCCAGAATCCGTGGCTGGAGTTTTCGGGGTCGAGATGGGGGTGTTCCCGCATCCCGTCACCGGCCAGCCGATCGGTTACGTGCAATGACGAAGCGAGGACGAAGCGTGTCCAGAAATGGTTTGTTGGCGGCGCTGGCCGCGGTCATGCTGTCGGCCGGCAGCGCTGCTGCGCAAGAGCAGCCAAACACGCAGCCCAGGGTGACGACGGTGCCCGCTGCAGATCCCCAGTCGGCGCCAACCGTAGTCGAACAGCCCGCACCGGCTGCGCCTGTCGCGCCGGCTTCGCCAACTGCCGGGCAGGCGGCGCCGACCGCGCCCCAGCCGGCAAACCAGCCCGGTGCATCCGCGCAGGCCGAGCCTTCGGCAATATCGCTGACGCTGCCGCACGATCTGTCGCCCTGGGGCATGTTCATGGCCGCCGACATCATCGTCAAGGCGGTGATGATCGGGTTGGCCTTCGCCTCGCTCGTCACCTGGACGGTGTGGCTGGCCAAATCGCTGGAGATTCTCTTCGGCAAGCTCGGCGCCCGGCGCGCTGCGCGCGCCATCGGCAATGCCGCCACACTGCGCCAGGCCGGGCGCTCGCTTGGCAACAGTGGCGGCCCCGGTGCGCTTTTGGTGCGGGCAGCCGAGGAAGAGACTGCCCTTTCGGCCGGTGCGCTCGGCCATGTTACCGGCGACGGGCTGAAGGAACGCGTGACGTCGCGCCTGTCGCGCATCGAGGTGGCGGCGGCGCGGCGCATGTCGCGCGGCACCGGCGTGCTGGCGACGATCGGCTCGACGGCGCCCTTCGTGGGCTTGTTCGGCACCGTCTGGGGCATCATGAACGCCTTCATCGGCATCTCGCAGGCGCAGACCACCAACCTCGCGGTCGTCGCGCCCGGCATCGCCGAGGCGCTGCTCGCCACGGCGATGGGCCTGGTCGCGGCTATTCCCGCAGTGGTCATCTACAACCTCTTTGCAAGGTCGATAGCGGGCTACCGGCAGATTCTTGCCGATGCCTCGGCCGGGGTCGAACGGCTGGTCAGCCGCGATCTCGATTTCCGCACGGTGCCGCAGGCGCCCGCGCTGGCGGCGGAGTGATGGGCCATGGCGGCTAGTATTCGCGAGACTATCGACGGCGATCTCGAGGAAAGCCACGAGATCAATGTCACCCCGTTCATCGATGTCATCCTGGTGCTGCTGATCATCTTCATGGTCGCTGCACCCTTGGCGACAGTCGACGTCAATGTCGATCTGCCGGGTTCGACGGCGACGCCAGCACCCCGGCCGGAAACGCCGCTGTTCCTGACGCTGAAGGACGATCTGACGCTGGCGATCGGCAATGACAGCGTGCCGCGCCAGGCTTTTGCCTCCGTGCTCGACGGCAGAACCAAGGGCGATAAGCAGACCCGCATCTTCCTGCGTGCCGACAAGGCGGTCGGCTATGGCGAGTTGATGGAGGTGATGAACCTGCTGCGCGGCGCCGGTTATCTGAAGATCGCGCTGGTGGGGCTGGAGACGGTGCCGGCGGACGCATCCGCGGCGCACCGGGGCGCCGCCCCGTGACGCAACTGGCCGCCGCCGCACCCGCGGCCGACCCGCCACGCGCCGGCCTGCGCGAAATTGGCTTGTGGGCGGCTGCGGCCATTGTCATTGTCGGCGCGCATGTCGCGATCGCCTATGCCGTCCAGAGCTTCAGCCTGGCCAACATGGCCGATGGCGGCCCGCCGCCGGCTGTGGCTATCGAGCTGTCGCCGATGATGGTGGCGCCGGCGGTGCAGGAGGACTCGATGGCCGACGTGGTGACGCCTGAGCCGCCGAACCAGATCGAGGAGGCGGTTGCCGAACTGAAGCCCGTCGTGGAGCCCGAGCCCGGTCAGCCGGGGCCGGTCGCCGAGAAGACGGAAGCGGTTCAACCCGCCGCTCCGATCGAGACGGCAGCGGCCGAGCAGCCCGATCAATCGCCGCCGCTGGATGAGGTGGTGCCCGACATCGTCCCGACCATAGCGCCGGATGTGGTCATTCCGCCGCCCCAGACCAAGCCGGCGGAGACCAAGCCGGCGGAGACCAAGCCGATCGAGAAGGCGAAGAAGGCTGCCGAAAAACCCAAGCCGAAAGCAAAGAAAGAGAAGAAGGAAAAGGCCGCGCCGGCGAAAGCGGTCGTGACCGCCAGTGTCGATCAAAAGGCAGCGGCGAAGGCGTCGGCGCCGAAGGCTTCGCAATCGAGTGGATCATCAGTCAGTGCAAGCAAATGGAACTCCCAGCTGATCGGATGGATCAATCGGCACAAGCGCTACCCGAGCGCGGCAAGGTCGCGGCGCGCCGTGGGTACCGCAAATGTGACCTTCGTCGTCAGCGCTTCGGGCAAGGTGACCTCCGTCCGGCTGACCCGATCTTCGGGGGACGCCGATCTCGATCGCGCCGCGCTCGGCATTCTGCAGGGTGCGACGGTGCCCGCGCCACCGCCTGAGAAGGCCGGTACGGCTGTCGTGGCGCCTTTGATGTTCACGCTGCGGAACTAGAAGCAGCCGGACAAGGCCGATCCCATGACCACGTACTTTCCCGCTTGACTGACCCGCCGGACCGAATACGCTAGCGCAAAATACCGGCCTTGGTCGCCGGGCGGCAAATATGCCTCGTATGCCTCGCCCTCCGGCGCTGGCTGCGGGGCATTGTCATTTCTGAGGATCGGTTTGAAACGGCGTATCGAGATCGGCATCCTGTATTCCCGCTCGGGCAGCTACCAGTTGGTCTCCGATGCGTGCCGGATGGGCGCCACGCGCGCCATCGCCGACATCAATCTCGATCGGAGCTATGGCATCGAACTGGTTCCGGTCGAGCGCGATCCGCAAAGTAATGCCGATCGCTACGCGACTTTGTGCGAGGACATTTTCAGGACCAGCAGCGCGCGCCATGTCGTCGGTTGCGTCACCTCGTGGAGCCGCAAGGAAACCATCCCGGTGCTGGAGAAGGCCGGCGGCATGCTCTGGTATGCCTGCCCCTATGAAGGGTTCGAGGCCAACGAGCATGTCGTCTACATGCACGCCTGCCCCAACCAGCATCTGGTTCCGCTGATGGCGCATGTCGTGCCGCGTTTCGGCGCCAACGGCTTCCTGCTCGGCTCGAACTACATTTGGGGCTGGGAGATGAACCGCGTGGCGCGCGACCTGATCGCGGATGCCGGCGGCAAAGTGCTGGGCGAGCGCTATCTGCGCATCGGCGAGACCGACGTGTCGCGGTTGATCGCGGAAATCCGGGCGACGAGGCCGAGCTTCATCCTCAACAATCTGATCGGCACCTCGTCGTATGCCTTCCTGGCGGCTTACCGCGAGTTGGGCGATGAGGATGCGGCATTCAGGCCGGAAAACTGCCCCGTCATCTCCTGCAACCTCACGGAAGGCGAGTTGCCGGCGATCGGCGAGACAGGGAAAGGGCATCTGTCGGTCGGGCCCTATTTCGCGCCCCGGCCGGCTGCCTTCGCTTCGTCCTTCGAGGCCTCCGCCTATGCCTCGGTGCAGGTGATGGCCGACGTGCTGTCGCGCAACACTGATGCCGGCCCGGCGGAATTTTCCAAGGCCTTCGCCGAGCGGCGCTTCTCCACCCGGCTCGGGCCGATCGCCATCGACGCCCACTCCCAGCACGCGACGCTGCCAGTGATCATCGGCCGGATCGCCGATGGCTTCTTCGAGGTCGTCAGCCAGGAGGATGAGGTCGCGCCGGATCCCTATCTGTCGCGCTACGACCCCGCCAAGACATTCGGCCGTCCGCGTCTGAGGGTGGTGTCATGACGCGGACGCGCATCCCCAATCTCGGCGGCGCGCGGGCTTTCATCCTGCATCGCCCGCATCCGACGGTGCAGGCCATCACCAGGCAATTGTCGGCCATCGGCCTGGCTACGATCGACTGCTGGCCGGAATTGCCGCCGGAAGCTCTCGCCGCCGATTTCGTCTTCTTCGATGCCGATCTCGGTTTCGACGAGCAGTTCCCGTGGGAAGCCGGTGAGGCGCCGATGCCGCTGGTGGCGCTGATCGGTTCCGAGGCGCCGGGGCGTATCGAATGGGCGCTGTCGCACAAGGCCGATGCGCAGCTGCTGAAGCCGGTCGGCAATGCCGGTGTGTACAGCGCATTGCTGATCGCAAGGCAGAGCTTCGAGGCACGCAAGCATTTAGCCGGCGAGATAGCGTCGCTGCGCCAGCGCGTCGCCGAGCGCCAGACCATTGTGCGCGCGGTGACGGCGCTGTCGAAAGGCAGCGATGACGAGCGTGCCTATGCACAACTGCGATCGCTGGCGATGAGCTGGCAGATCAGCGTCGAGGATGCCGCGCGCAGGATCGTGGCAATGACGGATGAGGAAGGCGGCGATGACCAGTCCCATCGCGCCTGATCTCCCGGTACGCATGCCGGCAAAACCGCGCGCCGGCGTCTGGCGTCGGCTGGTCAAACGCCGCCTGGCGCTGCTCGGGCTGGTCATCGTCGCCATTGTTGTCGCCGGCGCCGTGCTGGCGCCCCGGCTGACCGGCTACGATCCCAACGAGCAGATGTTCGACGGCCTGACCATCGAGGGCTCGCCGCTGCCGCCCAGCGCCCAGTATTGGCTCGGCACCGACCTGCTCGGACGTGACCTCTTGACCCGCATCCTCTACGGCGCCCGCACCTCGCTGATCATCGGCATCGTCGCCAATGGCGTGGCGCTTTTGATCGGCACTTTGGTGGGCGTCACCGCAGGCTATTTCCGCGGCTGGATCGGCAGTGCGCTGATGCGCTTCACCGATCTGATGATGGCGTTCCCGGCGCTGCTGCTCGCCATCTGCCTGGCGGCAGTGTTTCAGCCGAGTCTGTGGATCGTCGCCATGGTCATCGCGCTGGTCAACTGGGTGCAGACGGCGCGTGTCATCTACACCGAGACCTCATCGCTGGCCGAGCGCGAGTTCATCGATGCCGAGCGCAGCATCGGGGCGAGTGCGCCGCGCATCCTATTTCGCCACATCCTGCCGCATCTGCTGCCGACCATCATCGTCTGGGGCACGCTCGGCATCTCGACCACGGTTCTGCTCGAGGCGACGCTTTCCTTCCTCGGCATCGGTGTGCAGCCGCCGACCGCGTCGTGGGGCAACATCATTTTCGAGAACCAGACCTATTTCCAGGCCGCCCCCTGGCTGGTGTTCTTCCCCGGCGCCGCAATCCTGGCGTTGGCGCTGGCCTTCAACCTGATCGGCGACGCATTGCGCGACATCCTCGATCCGACGCAAAGGGGCCGGGAATAATGGGGGGCCGGTCATGATCGCCTATCTCGGTCGCCGGCTGATCCAGTCGCTGCTCATCCTGGTTGGCGTCTCGCTGATCACTTTTGCGCTGCTCTACCTCTTGCCGGCCGACCCGGTGCGGCAGATCGCCGGCCGCAGTGCCACGCCGCAGACGGTGGAAAACATCCGCCAGCAACTCGGCCTCGACCAGCCTTTCGTGGTCCAGTACTGGCACTATCTGACGAAGCTACTCAGCGGCGATCTCGGCCGCTCCTACATCCAGCGCTCGGAGGTCACCGAACTCATCGTCTCGCGGCTGCCGGCCAGCCTGCTTTTGATGGTCGGCGCCATCCTTTGCGAATTGCTGATCGGGCTCTCGATGGGGCTGATCGCCGCCGTCAAGCGCGGCTCCGCCACCGACCAGACCCTGATGGTGGCCTCCTTCGTCGGCGTCTCGGCGCCGCAATTCGTCGTCGGCTTGTTGCTGCTCTACGTCTTTGCCGTGCGGCTAAGCTGGTTTCCGATCGGCGGCTACGGCACATGGCGCCATCTGGTGCTGCCGTCGCTGACCATGGGCATACTCGGCGCCGGCTGGTACGCGCGCATGATGCGCTCGTCGATGATTGACGTCCTGCGCCAGGATTATGTCCGCACGGCGCGGGCCAAGGGCCTGGCGCGCAGCGCCATCATATTCCGCCACGCACTGCCGAATGCCATCCTGCCGGTCATCGCCATGATCGGCATCGACATCGGCATCTTCATGGGCGGCATCGTCGTCGTCGAAAGCGTGTTCGGCTGGCCGGGTATCGGTCAGCTGGCGTGGCAGGCGATCCAGCGCGTCGACATTCCGATCATCATGGGCGTCACGCTGGTCTCGGCCTTCGCCATCGTGCTCGGCAATCTGCTCGCCGACATCATCGCGCCGTTCATCGATCCCCGCATCAAGCTCAGATGAAAATGAAACAGAGAAAGGGAACACAACAATGAAAAAGTTTCTCGCATCCACAGTCGCGGCATCGGCCTTGGCCCTCATGCTCGGCATGACAAGCGTCCGCGCCGAAGACACGGTCGATCCCAACGCCAAGCAAGGCGGCGCCATCACCATCACCTACAAGGACGATGTTGCGACCCTCGATCCGGCGATCGGCTATGACTGGCAGAACTGGTCGATGATCAAGAGCCTGTTCGATGGGCTGATGGATTACGAGCCGGGCACCACCAATTTGAAGCCCGATCTGGCAGAAAGCTACGAGATTTCGCCCGACGGCCAGACCTTCACCTTCAAGCTGCGCCATGGCGTGAAATTCCACAATGGCCGCGAGATGACGGCCGACGACGTGAAATATTCGCTCGACCGCGTCACCAATCCGAAGACGCAGAGCCCCGGCGCCGGCTTCTTCGGCTCGATCAAGGGCTATGACGATGTCGCCGTCGGCAAGGCCGAAGGCCTTTCCGGCGTCACCGTCGTCGATCCCTACACGGTGAAGTTCGAGCTGACCCGGCCCGACGCCACCTTCCTGCATGTCATGGCCATCAATTTCGCCCATGTCGTGCCGAAGGAAGAGGTCGAGAAATATGGCGCCGATTTCGGCAAGCATCCGGTGGGCACCGGCGCCTTCAAGCTCGCCGAGTGGACACTCGGCCAACGCATCGTCTTCGAGCGCAATGCGGATTACTGGCACAAGGGCCTGCCACATCTCGACAAGATCACCTTCGAGATCGGCCAGGAACCGATCGTGGCGCTGCTGCGCTTGCAGAAGGGCGAGATCGATGTGCCCGGCGACGGCATTCCGCCGGCAAAATTCCAGGAGGTGATGGCCGATCCCGAGCAGAAGGCGCGCGTCGTCGAAGGCGGTCAGCTGCACACCGGCTACGTCACCATGAACACCACCATGGCGCCGTTCGACAATGTGAAGGTGCGTCAGGCCGTCAACATGGCGCTCAACAAGGCGCGCATCATCCAGATCATCAACGGCCGCGCCGTGCCGGCCAACCAGCCGCTGCCGCCGTCGATGCCGGGCTACGACAAGGAATACAAAGGTTATCCCTATGACGTAGCCAAGGCCAAGGCGCTGCTGGCCGAGGCCGGTCATCCCGATGGTTTCGACACGCAGCTGTTCGCCATGAACACCGATCCCAACCCGCGCATTGCCCAGGCGATCCAGCAGGACCTGGCGGCCATCGGCATCAAGGCCAGCATCCAGTCGCTGGCGCAGGCCAATGTCATCGCCGCCGGCGGTGACAAGGCCGGCGCGCCGATGATCTGGTCGGGCGGCATGGCCTGGATCGCCGACTTCCCCGATCCGTCGAATTTCTACGGCCCGATCCTCGGCTGCGCCGGCGCGGTGCCGGGCGGCTGGAACTGGTCGTGGTACTGCAACAAGGACCTCGACGCCAAGGCGGCCGAGGCGGATTCTGTGGTCGACCCGGCAAAGGCCGGCGAACGCGACAAGATGTGGAGCGCCATCTACGACAAGGTGATGGAAGACGCGCCCTGGGCGCCGGTCTTCAACGAACAGCGCTTCACCATGAAATCCGCCCGAATGGGCGGCGCCGACAACCTCTATGTCGACCCGGTCCATATCCCGATCAACTATGACAATGTGTACGTAAAAGATGTGCAATAGCTGCGACTACACCATCCATGGGCGCCATCACCATTTCGGCTGGGACAATTCCTTTGTCCCGGCCGAGCGGGTGGCGCCCGGCGCGACCATCGAGTTCCAGTGCCTCGATGCCGCCGGCGGCCAGCTGAACGCCGACAGCACGGTCGCCGAAATTGTCAAGCTCGACTTCGCCGGGGTCAACCCGGTGACCGGGCCGATCTTCGTCGAGGGCGCCGAGCCGGGTGACGCGCTCAAGGTGACGATCGAGATGTTCAAACCGTCCGGCTTCGGTTGGACGGCGAACATTCCCGGTTTCGGCCTGCTCGCCGACGACTTCACGGAACCGGCGCTGAACATCTGGAAATACGATGCAGCCGCGCTCGAACCGGCGCTGTTCGGGAAAAACGCGCGCGTGCCACTGAAGCCGTTCGCCGGCACCATCGGCAATGCGCCGGCTGAGATGGGGCTTCACTCGGTGGTGCCGCCACGGCGGGTCGGCGGCAATCTCGACATCCGCGATCTCGCTGCCGGCACGACGCTCTATCTGCCGGTTGAGGTGGCCGGCGCGCTGTTCTCGGTCGGCGATACGCACGCCGCACAAGGCGATGGCGAGGTCTGCGGCACGGCGATCGAGAGCCCGATGGACGTCGTGCTCAAGCTCGACCTTGTCAAGGACGCCAGGCTGAAGACGCCGCGCTTCACCACGCCGGGCCCGGTGACGCGCCATCTCGACGCCAAGGGTTACGAGGTGACGACGGGGATTGGGCCGGATCTGATGGCGGGCGCGAAGGAGGCGGTGGCGCAGATGGTCGATCTGCTCGCTGGGCGTTACCAGATCGATCCGGTCGAGGCCTATATGCTGGCCTCGGTGTGTGGTGATCTGCGCATCAGCGAGATCGTCGACATGCCGAATTGGGTGGTGTCGTTCTATTTTCCGCGTTGCGTGTTTGAATGATGTCAGGTCGGCGCTGCACCCCCACCCCGCTGCTTCGCAGCGACCCTCCCCACAAGGCGGAGGGTAAAGCGCTGCCGCCCTACCTCCCCCTTGTGGGGAGGTCGGACCGGACGTCCGGGTGGGGGGCAGCGCCAAGGTTTGTGCGAATGGTGCGACGGAACCAATCCGTCGCAGGGCTCCACCCACAATGACCCTCGCCGACACCCCCGTCCTCTCCATCGCCAACCTCTCCGTCAGCGTGCGCGGCGAGGACGGCGAGCGCAATGTAGTCTCCAACCTGTCGCTGACGCTGGCGCGCGGTGAGACGCTTTGCATTGCCGGCGAATCCGGCTCCGGCAAGTCGATGACCGCGCTGGCGATCATGCAGCTTTTGCCGCAGCCGGCGGCGCGCATATCGTCAGGCATGATCCGTCTTCGGGATGGGAATCGGGGCGACACCGACCTAGCAACCCTCGACGAACGCCAGATGCGGCGCATTCGCGGCGACCGCATCGCCATGATCTTCCAGGAGCCGATGACCTCGCTCAATCCGGTGCTGTCGATCGGCCGGCAACTGACCGAATCCATCGAAGCGCATACCAGCCTGTCGTCGGCGCAAGCCCGCCAGCGCGCGATCGAGGCGTTGAAGGCGGTGCGCATTTCGGAGGCGGAAAGCCGGCTAAAGCAGTTTCCGCACGAACTCTCCGGCGGCATGCGCCAGCGGGTGATGATCGCCATGGCGCTGGCGCTCGAGCCCGACGTGCTGATCGCCGATGAGCCGACGACGGCGCTCGACGTCACCGTGCAAGGCGAAGTGCTGGAGCTGTTGCGCGACCTGCAGCGCCAGCATGGCACCAGCGTCATCCTGATCACCCACGATATGGGCGTGGTTGCCGAAATGGCCGACCGGGTCATCGTCATGCGCGACGGCCGCATGGTCGAAGAAGGCACGACATCGGATATTTTTGCCCGCCCGCAGGCCGACTATACGCGCGAACTGCTGGCTGCCGTGCCGCGCATCGGCAGTGGTGTCGGTCGACAGAAATCCAGGGATGCGATTGACGTCTTGAAACCGGCCAATGTCGCCGAGGTCAACGACCTGCATGTCCGCTTCGATCTGCGTGGCGGCATCTTTGGCCGGGTCACCCGCCGCGTCCACGCCGTCGAGGGCGTCAGCTTCTCGATCGCGCCCAACGAAACGCTTGCTCTGGTCGGCGAATCCGGCTGCGGCAAGTCGACGACCGCCAAGGCGCTGGCCGGACTGGCGCCGTATAGCGGCGACATCGTCATTGGCGGGCGCAATCTCTCCGGTCTTGGCCGCGACGAGCGCAAGGCGGTGCGCCGTGACGTCCAGATGATTTTCCAGGATCCCTTCGCTTCGCTCGATCCGCGCATGCGCGTCGGCGAGCTCGTCGCCGAGCCGCTGGTGATCCATGGCATCGCCTCCAAGGACGAGCGCCGCGAACGGGTGGGGGCGCTGTTCGAGCGTGTCGGCCTGTCGGCCGACCAGATGGAGCTTTACCCGCACGAATTCTCCGGTGGCCAGCGCCAGCGCGTCTGCATCGCCCGAGCGCTGGCGCTACGACCAAAACTGATCATCGCTGACGAAAGCGTCTCCGCGCTCGACGTCTCGGTGCAGGCGCGTGTGCTCGATTTGCTGAAGGAATTGCAGCGCGAATTCGGCGTCGCCTATCTCTTCATCTCGCACGACATGGCGGTGGTCGAGAACATTTCCGACCGCGTTGCCGTCATGTATCTCGGCCAGATCGTCGAGATGGGCACGCGCGACCAGGTGTTTTCCAACCCGCGCCATCCCTACACCAGGCGGCTGATCGACGCCGTGCCGGTGCCCGATCCGGCGCAGCGCAGAACGCGCTTCGCGCGCCTCGACCAGGAAATCCCGAGCGCCACCCGCAGGATCGGGGAGGCGCCGCTGAAGCTGGCGCTGAACGATGTCGGCGGCGGCCATCTGGTTGCTGCGGAAAGCTGAGCCCGCACTGGCTGGCAGCTGTTCTTTTACTTTGTTGAGTACAACCAAGAACTGCCGTCTCGGGTTTACCGCGTCTTAGGTGGACGGCGGCCACTATACGGTCGGCGTTCTTGCCACGGGGAAAACAGTGCTCAAGGCGGTTCTGCAACTGCTGCCGGGTCGGTTCATGGATGTGCGCATGCGCGTGTCCGAGGGCTACGAGACGCGCGTGGTGGAGCGGCCCGGGCGCTGGATGAAGGCTGCCGAACTGGAGCAGCTGAGCAGCGATCTGCGGCTGGTAGCGTCCAAGACACTGAAGTTCGGCAGCCTGACCTATGGCGTGTTTTCCGGCGACCGCAGCCGGCTGGAACATTCCATCATCACCATTGTCTACCGGCGCAGCGACCGGCAGCCGATCGCCTTCAACTCGCTGGCGCTGATGGAGACATCGCTCGCCGGCAAGCCCTATGAAGTCTTGCACCTCGGTTTGGTCATGATCGATCCCGACGAGCGCAGCCGCGGGCTGAGCTGGATCCTCTACGGCCTGACCTGCTTCCTGATGTTTTTGCGCAATCAACTGCGGCCGATCTGGATTTCCAATGTCACCCAGGTACCCGCTGTCGTCGGCATGGTCGCGGAGGCGTTCAGCAATGTGTTCCCAGGACCGCATGCCGGCGCGCGCCGCTCGCTTACCCATGTGCTTCTGGCGCGGCAGATCATGGCGCGCCATCGCCATGTCTTCGGTGTCGGCCCCGAAGCTGGTTTCGACGAAGAGCGCTTCGTCATCACCAACGCCTATACGGGCGGCTCGGACGATCTGAAGAAGACCTTCGACGAGGCGGCCAAGCACCGCGTCGAGACCTTTAACGAGTTCTGCCGCAAGGAACTCGACTACACGCGCGGCGATGATGTGCTGCAGATCGGACAGATGAGCTTTCAGTCGGCGCGCACCTATCTCGCCGACGCGGTTCCGCGCGGCTCGCTTGCCGCCCTTGCGGTAGCAGGTGCGGCGGCCACGCTGCAGCGGCTGGTTTTGCCGGTGGTACACTGGGCGGATAGCAGCCGCCAATGGAATGTGCTGAGACCATGGACACGCTGATGGCTTCATCCGTGATGATGCCTGGGTGTGAGCTGATGGGCGCTGACCGATGAACCTCGACGACACGCTCGTGGCCGACACCATCACCTCGCTGGCGGCGCTGTTCGGGCTGCTGATCGTGATATCGGTCGTCAGCGGGCGCGACACCGGCGATCCGCTGTCGCGGCGTTTTCTGTTCGGTTTGCGGGTGCTGGCGGTTCTGCTCGCCTGCCGCATCCTCGACTGGACTACCGGCCTCGCACTCTTCCGCTTCGTCACCATCGCGGCGGCGGGCCTGCTGCCGCTGGCCGCACTGCTGCTGACCGAGGGGCTGTTGCGCCGGCATGCGCCGTTTGCGCTAAAGTTCTTTGCCGCCGGCGGCGCCCTGCTGTTTCTACTGCTGGCGCCGATCCCGGAACGCTTTGCCGAGCCATGGCGGATGGCGGTACTACTTGCCTTCCAGTTCGGAGGTTTTCTCGCCGTCGGCTGGCTGGTGATGACGCGCGATCGCGACAGCCTGTCGGCGGCCGAAAACCGCACGGTCGAGCGCATGGCGCTGTCGCTGCTGTTGATCATTCCGTTCATGGTCACCGACTACCGGCCCGGCCTGTTCGAAGTGCCGGTTCGGCTTGGCGGCATCGCCATCCTGTTCCTGTGTTGGCTGACGATCGGCCTTGGACGCGCGAGCCTCGGCCATCGCGACACGATCGGCGCCTTTACCGTGATTACGCTGAGCTCGGTTTTCGCCGGGCTGGCGCTGGGCGGCATCGACGATCTCGGCTGGCGCGGCAGTGTGCAGGGCGTGGTGATCGTGCTGTCGGCGACGCTGCTGGCAGTCATCTACAATGACAGCGTCAGCCTCACCGCGGAGAAGCGCCGCGACTCGTTGCTGAAGCATATGGCCGAGGGCGACCTCACCGATTCGGCGCGCTTCCTGCGCGGCCTGCAGAGCCATATTCTTGTCGACGGTGCGCTGATCCTGCCGGCAGCCGACCTCGGTGATTTCGACCTGAAGGTGCTGGCCCGTGCACTAGAGCAGGAGCCCGTGCGCTCGCTCGCCGATACGCAGCCGGGGGCGCCAGTCGACCAGGATATACGCGAGCAGCTGGCCTGGCTGTTCGAGAAATTTGAGGCGACCCATGTGCTGCTGGCGACGCTCGAGCCGTTGACCGTGGTGGCGCTCAACATGCCGGCGCTGGCATCGTCGCCGGGCGTGGAAATGGAGCTGCGGGCAGTCCAGCGCATGGCGATGCTGATCTCGCAGCGGCATGCGAAGGGTTGATCATACTGAACGGGCCGGCTCTTGCGTCGGCCCGTTGCCGTAGCCGGGTCAGGCGGCCTTGGTCTTCAAGGCCTCTTCGTCGCGCACCATTTTTGTCACGGCGGCGAAGTCGAGCTTGCCGGAGCCAAGGACCGGTACCTTTGAGACCACCCGCACTTCGGCCGGGACCATCAGGTCCATGGCGCCGTTGGCCTTGGCGTAGGCGAGGAATTCCGCTCGTGTGGCGCCGGATGCCTCAGTGATGAGGATCAGCTTTTCGCCCTTGCGCGCGTCGGGCACCGTGGCGACCGCCGACAGCGAGCCCTTCCACAATTCGCCGGCCAGCGCTTCGACAGCGGCGAGCGAGATCATCTCGCCGCCGATCTTGGCGAAGCGCTTGGCGCGGCCGCGAATGGTGATGAAGCCGCCTTCGTCGATAGCGACGACGTCGCCCGTATCATGCCAGCCGTCCTCCAGCGGTTCGAGCACGCCGGGCTTCTCGGCCCGGAGATAACCGGCCATGACATTGGGGCCGCGCACGAACAGCCGGCCGCCTTCGTCGACGCCGGGGACGGGATCGAGGCGGTATTCCATGCCGGGCATGATCTTGCCGACGGTTCCAGAGCGATTGTACATCGGCGTGTTGATGGAGATCACCGGCGCCGTCTCGGTGACGCCATAGCCCTCGAGTATGCGGACGCCGAACTTCTCCATATAGGTCATGCGCGTCGCTGTCTTGACCGGCTCCGCGCCGGCAAAACAATAGCGTATCGAGCGGAAGTCGTAGGGGTGCGCGGTGCGGGCATAGCCGGAGAGGAAGGTGTCGGTGCCGAAGATGATCGTCGCGTTCGAGCCGTAGATCAGTTCCGGCACGAGGCGGTAGTGCAGCGGCGAGGGGTAGAAATAGACCGGCACGCCGGAGATCAACGGCAGCACCGTGCCCGCGGTCATGCCGAAGGAGTGGAAGATCGGCAGCACGTTGAACACCTTGTCGCCCGAATGGAAGTCGATACGCGACGCCGCCTGGGCGGCGTTGGCCAGGATGTTGCGGTGGGTCAGAACGACGCCCTTCGGCGTGCCTTCCGAACCCGAGGTGAACAAGATCACCGCCGCATCGCCGGGCTTGCGTTTCGCGCGCGGCGTCGACTTGCGCAGCAAGCCGAGCAGCTTATCCTTGAGACTGATGGTCTTTCTGAGATCGTCGAGCCACACGATGTCGACCGAGCGACCGAGTTCCTCGACTACAGCGCCGAGCTTTGCCTGTTCGACGAACGCGCGGGACGTCAGCACGGTGCGGACTTCGGCGGCCTTGCAGGCGGACAGAATATTGGCAGCACCTGCGGTGAAGTTCATCATCGCCGGAACCTTGCCGGCGGACATGACGCCGAGCAGCGTCGCGCAAGAGCCGTTGGCGTTGGGCAGCATGATGCCCAGCGTCTGCTGGTCGGCATAAAGGTTCTGGAACTTCTCACCAAGCACGGCGGCAGCCGTGAGCAGCTTGCTGTAGCTGAGAGAACCGGTGACCGGATCCTGAACTGCGAGCTGATTCATGCCGCGTTCGTTCGCCGTCTCGATGATCTTTTCCAGTACGGTCTTGTCGATGTCCTGGGTGCGGAAAACGAGATCCGACATCACCTGGTAGAGCGCGGAACCCGCCGCGGCGCGGCGCTTGCGGCCCTTCAGCTCCTGCGGCACCTCGAGCTTGACCGGTTCCAGAATGGTCACCTTGACCTTCGGGAACAGGCGGCGGCGCACATGCTGCGAGCTCAGTCGCGAGAAGTAGGTCTTCTCCAGCCCGTCGATGCGCACCGGCACAACCATCGAGCCGGTCTTGTCGGCAACCATGGCGGCGCCGTCATAGACCTTCATCAGGCCGCCGGTCACGGTGATGCGTCCCTCCGGGAAGATCACCAGCGGGTCGCCGCCCTGCACGATCTTGATGAGCGTGCGGGTCGACATCGGCTTGGCCGGGTTGAGCGGCAAAGCGCGGGCAAGTTTCATGAACGGCTTCATCCACCAAGCCTGGGCAATGGTGTAGTCGATGGCGAAGACCGGTTCCTCATCGGTCAGCGTCAAGGCGAGCGGACCGTCGAGGAAGCTGACATGGTTGAGCGCCAGGATCGGCGCCTTGCCGGCCGCCTTGAGGTTTTCCATGCCCTCGACTTCGAGGCGCAGGAAAGCGCGAAACAGGATGGAGACGAAGTCACGGAAGGGGTTCGTCGGCAAATATTTCAGCATCAGCCAGGCGGCAATCGCATTGGCCGCGACGAGGCCGAACAGGATGCCGCCGGTCGAGACCTTCGTCTGGATCAGGGCCATGATGATGCCGCCGCCAGTCATGAAGCCGGCATTGACGATACTGACGGCGGCGACGACCCGGGCGCGCCGCGCTTCGGGCGACCAGGCCTGCACGGCGGCGAAGGTCGGCACCACCAGGAAAGCGGCTGCAATGGCCATGCCGGCGAGGTCGATGGCGACGCGGACCGTGTTTGGGCCGGCGAAGAACGCGCCAAGGGTTTCCGCCTGGGGCGACGGCGTCATGCCGGAGATGGTCCAGGCGAGATGCAGGCCGAACAGGGCGAGCAGCGCCGTGCCGACCGGTGCCGGCAACAGCACGATGCGGCCCTGCGACATCCAGGCGGCGATGGCCGAACCGATGGCGATCGAGACGGCGAACACGGCGAGGTAGACGGTGACGGCCATTTCGTTGCCGCCGAGCGAATCCTTGATCAGCACCGGCAGGAGCGAGAGCACGATGGCGCCGATCAGCCAGAACCACGACGTCATCAGGCCGGCGCGCCAGATGCGTGTGTCGGTGCGCAATTCGGCGACCTGGCGCCAGGTCGAGCGGAAGATGTTCTTGTCGATGACAAGGTCGGGCGCCGCCGAACCGGTGGACGGGATGTAGCGGCTGACGAGCCAGCAACCGACGGCGAGCGCCATCATGATCGGTCCGAACACCGCGACACCGATGCCATCGGCGGAAACGACGCCGCCGGCTATGGTGCCGCCGAGAATCGCGGCAAACGTAGCTGACTCGATCCAGGCGTTGGCCTTGGGCAGTTCCTTGCGTTCGAGGTGATCGGGCAGGATGCCGTATTTGATCGGTCCGAACAGCGCCGAGATGATGCCGAACATCAACAGCGCCGTCATCAGCACGGGAATCGACGACAGGGCGATGCCGACGACGGAGACACCCGCCGCGGCGATCTCGGCGAATTTCAGACGCTTGGCTATGAGAGCCTTGTCGAAGCGGTCGGCGAGCTCGCCGCCGAGCGCCGACAGGAGCAGGAAGGGGGCCATGAAGACGGCGCCCGCCAAGGTGACCAGTGATGCCGCCTGGTCCGCCGCCAGCGTGAACAGAATAAGGAACACCAGCGTGTTCTTGAGGAAATTGTCGTTGAAGGCGGACAGGAACTGCGTCCAGAACAAGGGCGCAAAGCGCCTGGACGTCATCAGATGAGCTGTCGGTCGGTTGATCGGGGCGATTTCCATAGCGGCGACTTCCATTGGGCAAGACCGATTAAAATCCTGGCTGGATTGATCAGCGGTCTTGCGCGTTGAGCCTTGTTTAGCGGGAACCCGGTTACACTTCGTTACTGCGGCTGACTTCCATCAGCAACTTCTCGGTCTTGGCGTCTTCCAGCCGGTTGATGAAGCGGCTTGCCTCTTCCGAGTCGCGCAGTGTCTTGGTGATGGTGATCGAGGTGTGCACGAGCATGATGGCGGCCATGGCATAAAACCCCTTGGCGGCGAAGCTCGCCTCCATGAAGTAGATGCCGCCGGCCATCATTGTGGCGGCAACGGCGAAACTGGCCATGGTGAAGGTCTTCCAGGCGCTTGAGTCCTTGGGGGAATAGGTGTTCGGGGTCATCGATATGGTCCTTTCGTTTCAAGGTTAGGTTGGTTGGGCGTGGGTCTGTTTCAGGCTGGATACAATCAGGCTGGATACCATCAGGCCGGATACAATCAGACTGGATAACAATCAGGCCGGCTTGGTCATGGTCTTCGTGAGCCGTTCGAGCACGGCGTCGGCGCTGCTTCTCAGCGGCGCACCGCAGCCGGCGGCCGCAAGCTTCTCTGAGACGGCGGCAGGATCGCCCGACTGTTCCATCTCGGTCATGGCGGCCGCGGTGGCGTCGATCTGCTTTTGCCTGGTGCGCAGGCGCAGCAGCGTCTCCTCGGCGTCCCTGAGCGCCGACAGGCTGGAGCCGGGCGCGCTTTCTCGCAGGCGCTGGGTCGAGTCGACCGCGGCAACGATGCGCTGGCCGCGCTGCAATTCGCGCAGGCGCATTTCGGAGACGCGGATGATCCGCTTGAGACGCTCGATCTCGGTGTCGAAGCTTTTCTGCGCCTCGGCGGAGGCGTCGCGTTCGGCTTCCAGCATGGCGATGGTTTCGGCGGCTTCGCGGGCCAGTTCATTCTGTCCCTGCTCGATGGCGGCGATCGTGCGCTTCTCCAAATCGTCGATGCGGAGGACAAGCTTCTTGAACTGCGCGACTTCCTGTTCGTTCTGGGCGATGGCAATTGCAACCGCCCGGCGGGCGGCCGCGATAGCGTCGGCGCAATCGCGGATCTGCTGGCGCAGGATTATCAGCGCGTTGCGGTCGACGACCGCCTCGGCGGCTTCGTAGCTTCGGCCGCGAACGAGAGCAAAAAACTGTTTCAACATTTCCGTTTCTCCTCTATGAACGTTGTTCATGAGGCAAAGTAGCACATTGTGAACGGCGTTCAAGGAGAAAATGAACGGTGTTCATGATTGCGCATAAGAGAAGGTTAATGACCGCAAAACGGGACGCCAAACGCGAGGACCTCAAAGGCAGGCTGATCGAGGCCGCGCAAGCGCGCATCCAGTCCTCGGGGCTCGCCGGTCTGCGTGCGCGCGACATCACGGCCGATGCCGGCTGCGCGCTGGGCGCGCTCTACACCGCCTTCGCCGACCTGGACGAGCTCATCCTGCACGTCAACTCGATCACGCTGGCAAGACTTGGGGCGGCGTTGGAACAGGAGGCGACCGGCGCGGCCGAGCCAAGGGCCAAGCTGAGGGCTCTGGCCAAAGCCTATCTCTCTTTCGCGCGCGACAATCGCATGGCGTGGAAGGCGCTGTTCGAGCATCGCATGGCGCCAGGCGTGGCGGTGCCCGGATGGCATCTGGCCGAACATGCCGTGCTGATCCAGCATCTCGTCGAGCCGCTGGCGGCGCTGCTCCCGGCGGCGGCAACGCCGGAGCTTTTGGCCCGCGCGCGCACGCTGTTCTCCGCCGTGCATGGGATCGTCGCCATCTCGCTCGAAGACCGTTTCATTGGCCTGGCGTCCACCGATCTCGAAAGTGAGCTGCTGGGTTTCGTCGACACGCTGGTGAGCGGGCTGGAGACGGAAAGGGAATGAACTGCTGCGATCGGCTCTTGCCTCACGGCACTCTGCCCTTATGAAGATCGTGGCGGGGACTGGCCGGTTGATCCAGGCCGGCTGAGACTGTTGGGGGATACCCGGTGACAATCGATCAGAACCGTCGGTTTCAACCCGAAATACAAGGGTTGCGCGGACTGGCCGTCGCTCTGGTCGTCGTCTTTCACCTGTGGCCCCATGCTCTTCCCGGCGGATATATCGGCGTCGACGTCTTTTTCGTCATCTCTGGCTATCTGATCACCGGGCTGCTGGCGCAGATGGCGCTGCGCGGCGGCCGGATCTCGCTGATCGAATTCTATTCGCGACGAATCCGCCGGCTCCTGCCAGCAGCGATCCTGGTGCTATTGGTGACGCTGCTCGGTACGCTGCTGTTCATTTCCAAGGCGCGCTGGGAGGAAACGGCCAACCAGATCATGGCCAGCGCTCTCTATGTCGAGAACTGGCGTCTGGCCCACGAGGCAGTCAGCTATCTCGACGCCGACAATCTGCCGACGCCGGTGCAGCATTACTGGTCGCTTTCCATAGAAGAGCAGTTCTACATCGTCTGGCCGGTGCTCATCACCGGCGTGATCTGGCTGGCGCGGCGATGGCATCTCTCCTTGCGACGATGCTTGGCGACGACATTGTCGCTCGTTTTCCTGGCATCGCTGGCCGCCTCGGTCATCCTGACGAAAACGGATTCGGCACAGGCCTATTTCGTCAGCCATACACGCCTGTGGGAATTGGCGTTGGGCGGCCTGCTGGTGCTTGGCGAGCACCGGTTCCGCCTGGGCGCGGGTGCCAGCCGGGTGATGGCGCTTGCCGGCACCGCCGGCATCCTTGCCTCCGCTCTTCTGTTTTCAGCGGCGACACCGTTCCCTGGCCTCAGTGCGTTGCTGCCAACCCTGGCCACCGTGCTCATCATCCTGGCTGGCGAAGTCCAAGCCGGTCGGTTTCGTGGGCTCGATTTGTGGCCGCTTCGGTTCATCGGCGATAGGTCCTATTCGATCTATCTCTGGCATTGGCCGTTGATCACATTCTTCCTAGGACAGGGCTTTTCGCTGACCTTTGCCAGTGGTGCCGGCCTGATTGCGGTGACCGTGGTCCTGTCGGACCTGTCTTATCGCTATGTCGAACAACCCTGCCGGCAATCCCGGGGTGCCTGGTGGAAGCCGCTGGGGTACGGCACCATCGCTGTCCTGGCATGCGTGGCGGCATCGGAGGGGCTGCTGTATTTCGTGACGACGCAACGCACCGACATTACGCTGATCGGCACGCCGGCCTATCCCGGGCCTGCCGCCTTGCTGACCGGCGCCGCGGTTCCGGACGATGTGGACCTCCTGCCGCCGCTGGCCAGGCTAAGGCGGGATGTGTCGAGGTTGTTCTCGGCGGGATGTCAGCAGAACCTCAAAGGCGCAAAACCGGTGGGATGCGTGCTGGGCGACCCCGCCGGCCCGAAAACCATCGTCCTCGTTGGCGATTCCCACGCTGCCCAATGGGGTCCAGCCTTGAACAAGATCGCCAGGGACCGCAAATACAAGCTGGTTTCTTTCTCGAAATCCGCCTGCGCATTCGCGCGTGCGCCCACCAAGTCGGACGGCAAGCCGTATCCATCTTGCTACGAGTGGAGGGAGAAAGTGCTGGCTGAGATTTTAAAGCTCAGGCCGCTCGCCGTCATCACCAGCCAGTCCAACGCCGGATCGGTTCCGGATGACCTGATGATCGAGGGGCTGCGCAATGTCTGGAGCGAACTGACCGAGGCAGGTTCGCAGATCATCGTCATCCGCAACACGCCCTTGATGCGATTCGAACCCGGCGATTGCCTGAGCGCCACGCCCGCAAAATGCTTCACCAAAAGAAGCGACGCCGAGCTCAACAACCTGTTGGCGCTTGCCGCGGAGGGTCAGAAAAACGTGCGCGTCGTCGATATGACTGACGCTTTGTGCGGACCGGAACTATGCCCGGCGGTCGTCGGCAATATGATCGTCTGGCGCGACACCGGTCATTTGACGGCCACCTATTCGCTTGCGCTCGCGCCTTATCTCGCCCCCAGGCTCGGCCTCTGATGCGATTCCCAAAGCGGGCCACGCGCTTTCCCAAGTTGCTCCAGCAGGCACAGAGTCCAGATATTTTTCGGGACGAGCAAGAAATGGAAATTCCGCTGGTGGAGCTGAGGAGGATCGAACTCCTGACCTCGTCATTGCGAACGACGCGCTCTCCCAGCTGAGCTACAGCCCCGTCCAGCGGATGGCGCATTTATCGAAGGCTGCGGTTTCCTGTCAAGGCGGGGTTTTGCTGAAATCCCTTGTGCCTGGTGCTTGCAGGCGACCGGCCCTTGCCGGTTTCGCGCGCAATGGCTACATGTCGGCAACAATCGGAGACCGGCATGCTCGCCCTCATTCAAACAATCGTCATGGCGCTGGACCTGTACTGGTGGGTCATCATCGCCTCGGCGATCTTTTCCTGGCTCTATGCGTTCAACGTCGTCAACTCGCGCAATCAGTTCGTCGGCAGCATCGGCAACATGCTCTACCGGCTGACCGAGCCGGCGCTGCGTCCGATCCGTCGGTTCATGCCCGACCTCGGCGGCGTCGACATTTCGCCGATCATCCTGCTTCTGCTCCTGTTCTTTCTCAGGCAGCTCATTCTCACCACGATAGCGCCGCTGGTCCTGTGAACCTGACGATGGCATGAGCGCGCCATTCCGCTTGCGCGCCGACGGCATCGACCTGTTTATCCGGCTGACGCCGAAGTCTTCCGTGGACAGGCTCGGAGGCGCCGAAAAATCGGCCGACGGGCGCAGCCATTTGAAGGCGCGCGTGCGCGCCGTGCCGGAGAATGGCGCGGCCAATGCGGCGCTGGAACGGCTGGTGGCCAAGGCGCTGGGCGTTCCGGCATCGGTCGTGTCGGTCATTGCAGGCGGCACGGCGCGGCTGAAGACGGTGCGTGTGGTTGGCGAACCATCGACGCTGGTGAAGAGCATCGAGGCACTGGCCGCCGGATAATCCTCAATCCCCCAGCGGCAACTTTGGATCGTCGACCTTCAGCGTGTTCACGCTCTGCTTGATGCGGCGCAGGTTTTCGAGAACC
Organism: Mesorhizobium sp. P160219; assembly: GCF_057786095.1. Taxonomy (NCBI): domain Bacteria; kingdom Pseudomonadati; phylum Pseudomonadota; class Alphaproteobacteria; order Hyphomicrobiales; family Phyllobacteriaceae; genus Mesorhizobium; species Mesorhizobium sp. P160219. Next base: position 529,428 of record NZ_JBYNWG010000001.1, on the reverse strand, counting down.
CTGGGTCCGCGCGTTTCGGCCACGGAGGTGACGATCATGTCGACGATCGACAGCAGCGCGTAGCGCGAAGAGGTCGGCTTGTAGATGTTGCCGTCTTCCAGCGACTGGAACTGGATGACGGTATCGGCGGCCTTGGCCAGCGCTGATTCCGGCGGGGTTACGGCGATGGTGGTGGCGCCATATTGCTGGGCCACCTGAACGGCATCGATCACCGAGCGCGCATAGCCGGACACCGAGAACGCGATCAGCGTCGTCTCCGATGTGGCGACCGCGGCATACATGCGCTGCAATTGCCCGTCGATCTGCGCCAGCACCGGCACGCCGAGCCGAAACAGCCGGTTCTGCATCTCGGTCGCCATCATCGAGGAAATGCCGCCGGAGCCGATGCACAGCACATTGCCCGAACTGACGATGCGCGCGGCCACGCCCACCAGCGTCTTCATGTCGAGGTTTTCGCTGGCGCGCTGGATGGCGGCGATTGCCGCTTCGGTGATGGCCGACGCAATGCGCTGCTCGCGCGCGTCGCGGTTCAGCGGTTCGGGCGACAGATACTGGCCGCCAATGGCAATCGCCTGCGCCAGGTAGAATTTGAAGTCGCGCAGACCCTCGCAGCCGAGATTGCGGCAGAAGCGGGTGACTGTCGGCTCGCTGACGCCGACGCGCGCGGCAATCTCGGAGATTGCCGCCTTGGAGGCGAAGTCGAGATCGGTCAGCACGAGGCCGGCCAGGCGGCGGTCCGATTTGGTGCCGTCCTGCGACATCAGTTGCAGCCGCGTGATGATGTCGGCCGGCGTTTTCATTTCTGGGTTGTCGTCTTCATCGTGGTATTTTCGTTTTCATGCCGGCGCTCATAGCGGCAGGCCTGTCGCCGTGTCGAACAGATGGATGTTGCCCGGCGCTACCGAGACCGGCAGCAGTTCACCCGGCTTGACCTGGATCCGGTCGCGGAACACGGCGCGCACCGTGTCGGCACCGATCGCACCATAGACATGGGTTTCCGAGCCGGTCGGCTCGACGACATCGACCTTGATCGCCAGGGCGTCGACAGCCTCGCCGATGACGAAGTGTTCGGGCCGTATGCCGGCCTCGACCGTGCTGCCAGCCGGCACCGTCTTGCTGCCGAGCGCCAGTCGCCCTCCGCCGGCCGATTCGAACCAGCTTTTCTCGGGCGTCGTCTTCAGGGCGCCGGAGACAAAACTCATCGACGGCGAGCCGATAAAGGAGGCGACGAATTTGTTGGCGGGACGGTCGTAGAGCTCCAGCGGTGCGCCGACCTGCTGGATCTTGCCGCGGTCCATCACCACGATGCGGTCGGCCATGGTCATGGCCTCGATCTGGTCGTGGGTGACATAGACGATGGTCGATTTCAGCCGCTGGTGCAGCGCCTTGATCTCGGTGCGCATCTGCACGCGCAATTGCGCGTCGAGATTGCTGAGCGGCTCGTCGAACAGGAACACCGAGGGTTCGCGCACGATGGCGCGGCCCATGGCGACGCGCTGGCGCTGGCCGCCCGACAGTTCCCGGGGATAGCGGTCGAGATAGGAGAACAGGTTGAGGACGCCAGAGGCCTTTTTCACCTTGGCGTCGATTGCCGTGCGGCTTTCGCCGCGGATCTTTGGGCCAAAGCCGATATTGTCGGCCGCTTTCAGGTGCGGAAACAGCGCATAGGACTGGAAGACCATCGCGATGTTACGCTGCTGTGGCGGCAAATCGTTGGCGCGCACGCCGCCGATCAAGAGGTCGCCTGCGGTGATCGGCTCCAGCCCGGCCAGCATGCGCAGCAAGGTCGACTTGCCGGAGCCGGAAGGGCCGACCAGCACGACGAACTCGCCGCTCTTGATGTCGAGGCTGATGTTTTCGAGGATCTTGTGGCGTCCGAAAGATTTCGACAGGTCGCGGAACTCGACATCGGTCATGGTCAGGCTCCCAATATGTCGTCGATGAAGGGCAGGAAGCCGGCGGTCAGTCCGGCGTCGACCGGCACCACCGCGCCGGTTATCCCCGATGCGCGATCCGAAACAAGGAAGGCCACCGCTTCGGCCACTTCCGTGGCGTCGACGATGCGGCCGAGCGGATAGAGCCGCTTGAGCTTGCCGAGAACATCCGGGTTCTTGGCCAGCCGATGGTCCCATGCGGCGGTGCGGATCGAGCCGGGGCAGACGACATTGGCGCGCAGCCCGTTGCGGCCGAGTTCCACAGCGACCGCTTTGGCATAGGCATTGATGCCGGCCTTGGCCGCGGCATAGGCCGGGTTGCCGAAGTGGGCGATGGCGTTGACGGAAGAGATGAAGACGACGCTGCCCGAACCGCGCGCGGCCATTGCCTTGATCAGCGGATCGGCGAACAGCATCACCCCGGTCAGATTGAGGTCGAGTTCATGCGTGATCTTGTCGGGGGTCAGCGCTGCAAGAGTCTCGGCGCGCGTCCAGCCGGCATTGTTGATCAGGATGTCGGGCACGCCGTCTTTCTCGAGGATCGCCGTGATCGCGGCATCGGTGGAGATCCGGTCGAGAAGGTCGAAGACGTGGCGCGACGCCAGATGCGGACTGCCGAGCTGGTCTTGCGACTGGTCGCAGCCGACGACGCGCGCGCCTCGTTCGGCCAGCAGCGCCACAATAGCCGAGCCGAGCCCGCCGCCGGCGCCGGTCACCAGCACGGTCTTGCCTGCGAATTCGGCCGTTGAAACCACGCTGCGCGCCTCCCTGGGATCTACGATAATCGGAAAACGCTATTTTAAGAAATGTAATTAAGCAACAGGATAATCCGCTTGCACAGCGCGAAATCATGGATAATGTAGGAAAGTCACATAAAGCCGTGGCCGCCTCAAAGCCGCAAGAGTGCAGACGCAATCAAATGGGAGAGATCGAATGAAGCTTGCAAAATGGACTGTCGGCGTGATGGCCGGAATGAGCCTGCTCGCCCTGGCCGCGCAGGCAGATGCCGGCGAGGTGCGCGTAACCGTCGCCGAATACAGCGCCAAGACCGGCCCGTATTTCGAAGCGGTGAAAAAGGAATTCGAGGCAGCCAACCCGGGTATCACCGTCAAGTTCGAAGTTGTGCCGTGGGACGTGCTGCTGCAGAAGCTGACCACCGACATCACGGCCGGTACCAATGCCGACCTGTCGATCATCGGCACCCGCTGGCTGATCGATTTCGTCCAGCAGGATGTCGCCGAGCCGCTCGACGCCTACATCAAGCCAGACTTCAAGGACCGCTTCATCGACACCTTCCTGTCGCCGTCGATCATGGAGGGCAAGACCTATGGCCTGCCGATCGCGGCCTCGGCGCGCGCCATGTACTACAACAAGGAATTGTTCGAGAAGGCCGGAATCGCCAACCCGCCGGCAACCTGGACCGAGTTGCAGGAGGATGCGCGCAAGATCAAGGCACTGGGCACCGGCACGTTCGGCTTCGGCCTGCAGGGCAAGGAGATCGAGACCGACGTCTATTATTATTATGCGATGTGGTCGCAAGGCACCGAGATTCTCAACAAGGATGGCACGTCGGGCCTCGGCACGCCGGGCGCGCTCGAAGCCGCCAAGCTCTACAAGTCGATGATCGACGAAGGCCTGACGGAACCCGGCGTCACCTCCAACAACCGCGAGGACGTCCAGAACCTGTTCAAGCAGGGCAAGGTCGGCATGATGATCACCGCGCCCTTCCTGTCCAACCAGATCAAGGACGAGGCGCCGAACCTGAAATACGGCGTGGCCGCTATCCCCGCCGGACCGACCGGCGCGCGCGGCACGTACGGCGTCACCGATTCCATCATCATGTTCAAGAATTCCAAGAACAAGGATGAGGCCTGGAAGCTGCTCGACTTCCTGTTCACCACCGAACAGCGCGCCAAGTTCACGCAAGGGGAAGGCTTCCTGCCGGTGAACAAGGAAGAGGCCAAGATGGACTATTACGTCAACAATGCCGATCTGGCAGCGTTCACCGCGCTGCTGCCCGACGCCCGCTTTGCGCCGGTCATCCCCGGCTGGGAAGAAGTCGCCCAGATCACCTCGGATGCCATGCAGAAGATCTATCTCGGCGGCGACCCCGAGGCAGGCTTGAAGGAAGCGGCTGCCAAGGCCAACGCCGTGATCAAGAAATAGGGCGTATCTCCCTGCGCCCGGCGCGCCCCTGAGATCGGGGCGCGCCACACTTTCCTCTCCCTCCGGAGGGGGAGAGGTGGCTCGGCGAAGCCGAGACGGAGTGGGGGAACCACCTGGCAACCGCCGCGAACGGACATAGGAAGGGCAATAGGGGCAAACATCACCTCGCCTTGCGCCCCAAGGGTCGACCCCCCGAGCTTCGCTCGACACCTCTCCCCTGATCGACGGGGGAGAGGAAAGGCATTCTTCTGAAGCGCTGCTAAAGACCGATATGCAAGATTGATCCGAGCTGGCGTGCCAGCGCCACAGAACCACGGTACAAAACCGGCCGATGCAAAATCGCTTCTTGCCCTATCTGCTGACCTTGCCCAGCCTGTTGCTGGCGGCGGTCGTCATCTTCTGGCCGGTCTGGGACCTGATCCAGATCTCGACGCATGACGTCAGCCGCTTCGGCCAGCTACGCGACTTCAACGATTTCGCCAATTATTCAGCCTTCCTCGCCGATCCCGATTTCCTGGCGGCACTCTGGCGCACCGGCCTGTGGACGTTGCTGGTGGTCGGCGGCGCGCTGCTGTTGTCGGTGCCGGTGGCGATGATCCTCAACACCGATTTCTACGGCCGCGGCATTGCCCGCGTCATCATCATGCTGCCCTGGGCGGTGTCGCTGACGATGACGGCGGTGGTCTGGCGCTGGGCGCTCAACGGTGAAAGCGGCATGCTGAACTCGGCGCTGATCGGGCTCGGCCTGATCCATGAAAACATCCAGTGGCTGGCGCGCGCCGAGACGGCATTCCCGATGCAGGTGCTGATCGGCATATTGGTGACGGTACCGTTCACCACGACCATCTTCCTCGGCGGCCTGTCGTCGATCCCCGACGACCTCTACGAGGCGGCGGCCCTGGAGGGGGCGACGCCGCTGCAGCAGTTCCGCGAGATCACCTTTCCGCTGCTGAAGCCGTTCATCAACATCGCCATCGTGCTCAACACCATCTACGTCTTCAATTCCTTCCCGATCATCTGGGTGATGACGCAGGGCGGGCCGGCCAACTCGACCGACATATTGGTCACCCATCTCTACAAGCTGGCCTTCCGCATCGGCAAGCTGGGCGAAGCATCGGCGGTGTCGCTGCTGATGTTCGCCATCCTTTTGATCTTCACCATGATCTATGTGCGGCTTGCCATGCGGGAGCAGCGCACATGACGCCCAAGCTGAAGCGTACGATCATCGCCTGGCTGCTGCTTTCGCCGCTGCTCGTGGTGACGATCTTCCCCTTCGCGGTAATGTTTTTGACCGCGGTCAAGCCGCGGCAGGAGGTGCTGTCGCCGACCTGGTGGCCAAGCGAATTCCACTGGTCGAATTTTGCCGACATGTGGGTGGCGACCGGCTTTGGCCAGGCGCTGGCCAATTCGCTCTATGTCTCTGTTATCGCCACCGTCGGCGCCATCCTGATCTCGGTGCCGGCCGCCTATGCCATGTCGCGGTTTCGCTTTGCCGGCTATGGCGCCTTCCGCCAGTTCCTGCTGATCTCGCAGATGATCTCGCCGATCGTGCTGGTGCTCGGCCTGTTCCGGCTGATGGCGGCCTGGGGTCTGATCGAATCCACGACCGCGCTCGGCGTCATCTACATGGCTTTCAACGTCGCCTTCACCGTGTGGATGCTGCAAAGCTATTTCGACACCATCCCGCGCGATCTCGAGGAAGCAGCGTGGATGGAAGGCGCCGGCCGATGGCTGACCTTGCGAAAAGTGTTTCTGCCGCTTTGCCTGCCGGCAATAGCGGTGACCGCCATCTTCACCTTCATCAACGCATGGAATGAGTTCGTCGTTGCGCTCACAATGCTGCGCAGCCAGGAAAGTTACACGCTGCCTATCCAGGTGTTCTCGCTGGTCGCCGGCCGCTACACGATCGAATGGCACCATGTAATGGCGGCGACGCTGCTGGCGACGCTGCCGGTGGCAATCCTGTTCATCTGGCTGCAGCGCTATCTCGTCCGCGGGCTGGCGCTCGGGGCGGTCAAATAACGGCGCCATTCACAACGGAGCTTTCATGCGCATCTTCACCGCCTCGCTGGCGACCGAAACCAACACCTTCTCGCCGGTGCCGACCGACCGGGCGTCGTTCGAGATGGCGTTCTATGCCGGGCCGGGCAAGCATCCAGACACGCCGACCTTGTGCTCCTCGCCGATGGTCGCGCTGCGCCGGCGTGCGGCTGCCGAAGGGCTGACCGTCATCGAAGGCACCGCCACCTGGGCGGAGCCGGGCGGGCTGGTGCAGCGGCAGACCTATAAGTCGTTGCGCGACGAGATTCTCGGCCAGTTGAAGGCAGCCTTGCCGGTCGACGCCGTCATCCTCGGCCTGCACGGCGCCATGGTGGCGCAAGGCTATGACGATTGCGAAGGCGATCTGCTGGAACGGGTTCGCGCAATCGTCGGGCCCGACGTGGTGATCGCGGTCGAGCTCGACCCGCACAGTCATCTGACCCCAAAGCGCGTCGCGGCATGCAATGTCATGGCCTATTTCCTCGAATTCCCGCACACCGACTTCTATGAGCGCGGCGAACATGTCGTCGAGCTTGGATTGGCGGCGGCGCGCGACGAGATCAAGCCGGTGATCTCGACGTTCGACTGCCGCATGATCCAGGTGCTGCCGACCAGCCGCGAGCCGATGCGCTCCTTCGTCGACCGCATCAAGGCGCTGCACGGCAAGGACGGCGTGCTGTCGGTCTCGGTCATCCATGGCTTCATGGCCGCGGACGTGCCGGAAATGGGCACGCGCATCCTGGTCGTCACTGACAATGACAAGGCCAAGGGCGATGCGCTGGCGGAGAGGCTAGGGCACGAGCTTTACGCCATCCGCGAAAGGACGGCGATGACGATGCTGAACACCGAGGACGGCATCGCGCGGGCACTGGCCGTGCGCAAGGAAAATCCCGGCAAGCCGGTTGTGATTGCCGACATCTGGGACAATCCCGGCGGTGGCGTCGCCGGCGACGGTACGGTCGTGCTGCGCGCCATGCTGGAACAGGGCGTGGACAATTTTGGCGTGGCGACGATCTGGGACCCGATCGCTGTCACCTTTTGCCAGGCGGCAGGCGAAGGCGCCGTCATCGACCTGCGCTTCGGCGGCAAGGCCGGGCCGCTGGCCGGCGAACCGATCGATGCGCGCGTCAAGGTGTTGAAAGCCGTCCCCGAGGGCTGGCAGAGCTTCGGGCCGAGCCGGGTGACGCTCGGACCGACGGCGCTGGTGCGGCTCGAAGGCACCGAAATCGACATCATCCTCAACACCAACCGCACGCAGACCTTCGAGCCGGATGTCTTCTCCAACATCGGTGTCGATCCGTTGTCGAAGGACATATTGCTGATCAAGTCAACCAACCATTTCTACGCCGGCTTTGAACCGATCGCGGCGGAGATCATCTATGTCTCGGCGCCGAGCTCGTATCCGAGCAATCCGGCGGTGACGGATTACAGGAAGCTGACGCGGCCGGTGTGGCCACGGGTGGCGGATCCTTGGCGCTGGTGATCTCCCCCTCGAGGGGGGAGATAAGGCGGCGCTATAGCAATCCCCGCTTCACCATCATCGCTTCCGGCGAAGGCATCTTGCCGCGGAACGCCGTGTACAGCTCCTCCGGATCCTTCGACCCGCCAGCGGCATAGATATTCTTCCGAAGCCGTTCCGCCAGCGCCGGGTTGAAGGGATCGCCGGTCTCCTCGAAGGCGGCGAAGGCGTCGGCGTCGAGCACTTCCGACCACATGTAGGAATAGTAGCCGGCTGAATAACCGTCGCCGGAGAAGATATGGCCGAAATGCGGGGTGCGATGACGCATGGCGATGGTGTCGGGCATATCAAGCTTTTCCAGCGTTTCGGCTTCGAAACGCAGCGGTTCCGCCGGCGCATCCGGCCGCGCGTGATACGCCATGTCGATCAGCGCCGACGCTGTGAACTCGACCGTGGCGAAACCGGCGCCGAACGTGCGGGCGGCCAGCATCTTGTCGAGCAGCGACTTCGGCATCGGCTTGCCGGTCTTAACATGCAGCGCATGCTTTTCCAGCACTGCGGGCACCGTCAGCCAGTGCTCGTAGAGCTGCGAAGGCAGTTCGACGAAATCGCGGGAAACCGAGGTGCCCGCCACCGACGGCCAGGTGACGTCGGTCAGCATGCCGTGTAAAGCATGGCCGAACTCGTGGAACAGGGTCTTGGCCTCATCGACCGACAACAGCGCTGCTTCCCCGGCCGGCGGCTTGGCGAAGTTCATGATATTGTAGATCACCGGCTTGGAGCCATCGCCAAGCTTGTAGCCCGACTTCAGCGCGCTCATCCACGCGCCGGAGCGCTTCGAGGACCGGGCGAAATAGTCGGCGAGGAACAGGCCGCGCTCGCTGCCATCGGCGTTCTTCACCACGAAGACGCGCGCGTCGGGATGCCAGGCGGCGATGCCCTTCTTCTCCTCGAAAGTGATGCCGAACAGTTTTGTGGCGACGTCGAAGCAGGCGTCGATGATGCGGTCGAGTTGCAGATAGGGTTTCAGTTCCGCCTCGTCGAAGGCGAATTTTTCGGCGCGCAATTTCTCCTGGTAGAAGCGCCAGTCCCAGGCGGCGAATTTTTCGTTGCTGCCTGCCTTGGTCGCCAGCCGCTCCAGCTCCTTCTGGTCGGCGGCGGCCTTCTCCAGCGCTTTCTCCCAGACCGGGTCGAGGAGGTCGTGCACCGCCTTCGGCGTCTTGGCCATGGTGTCGTCGAGTTTCAGCGCGGCGAACGAGGCATAGCCTAGCAGCCTGGCCTTTTCGGCGCGCAGTTTCAGCATGTCGCGCACCACTGCGGTGTTGTCGCTGGCGCCGCCATTCTGGCCGCGCATGGTGAAAGCGCGGAAGGCGCTCTCGCGCAGGTCGCGGCGTTCGGAGAAGGTCGTGAACGGCTCATAGATAGAGCGCGACAAGGTGACTGCGTAGCGGCCTTTCTGGCCGCGCGTCTCGGCGGCTTCGGCCATCGAACTCTTCACGAAGTCCGGCAGGCCCGCAAGATCAGCCTCGTCGAGGAAAAGCGCCCAGTCGCGCTCGTCGGCCAGCACGTTCTGGCCGAAGGTCGTGCCGAGCGAGGACAGCTCCTCGCTGATGTTGGCCAGCCGCTTCTTGCCGTCGGCGTCGAGTTTTGCGCCCGATCGCACAAAGCCTTTCCAGGTCTTCTCCAGCACCCGCAGCGTCTCGGCGTCGAGTTTGAGCGTCTCACGGCGCTGGTAGAGATCGTCGACGCGGGCAAACAATTTCTCGTTCATCGAGATCGCCGAGAAATGCCTCGACATTTTTGGCGAGATATCGCGCTCCAGCGCCTGGATCGCATCGTTGGTGTGGGCGCCGGCCCGGCACCAGAAGATCGACGAGACATGGTCGAGCGGCTCACCGGCGAGCTCGAGGGCTGCCAGCGTATTCTCGATGGTCGGCGCATCCTTGTTGCCGGCGATCGCATCGATTTCGGCCTCATGTGCCTTCAGCGCCGCGTCGAACACCGAGGAGAAATCGTCGTCGCCGATGCTGGCAAAATCCGGCAGGCCGAGCGGCCCTTGCCATTTGGTCAGCGGATGGGCGGCGAGATCGACGGTTTTCGTGGACGGCATGGGGGATCTTTCGATGATTGGCGGAGCTTGCTGACCGATGTAGGGCGATGACTGGCGCGGCGCAACAGCGCGGCCGTTCAAGCCCGCGTCAGAAGCCGTCGCAATTTTCCGCGATCGCCGCTTGCGAACTGGCGGTGATGCGGTTGCCGGTGACGGCGAACGTCTCCTGCATCAGCATGTCATTGTTGGGGAAATCATAGCAGGCGATGACAGTTGTGACGCCGGCCTCGCTCTTTTCGACGCGATGCCGGATTGCGGCGCCGGCGACCGCGCCCTTCCATTCGTCGATCGACGCGATGAACTCCTGCTTCGACTGTACGACGCCGAGATCGTCGAGCTTGATGCGGACATCGTCGGCGAGCAGGTCCGACAATTCGGTGCGATCGGCGACCAGCAGCGCCGAATACCAGCGGTCGATAATGGCGCCGTCATCGGAGCGGGCAGGGACGAGCGAAATCAGCAGCGCCGCTACGGCGAAAGCGATCGCAGGCCAAACCCGCATTCTTGCCTCCTCTTATTTGACCATGCCCTTATCCGAAAACCGGTTCCCACTTTTCGGGATCATGGGTCTACGTCAAATCCGGCCGCTCGAAGTCGCCGGTGTCCTTGTTCATCACCCAGAGCTCGCCGGTCGAGATGTCGAACCAGGCGCCATGCAGCGACAGCCGCCCCTTGCCTTCGAGGATGGAGACGCAAGGGAAGGTCCTGAGATTGGCGATCGAATAGCGGATGGAAATCCGCTCCAGCGCCGTCTGCCGTTCGGTTGTCGTCATGAACGTGCTGGACGAAACGGTTTCGGCCGCCGGCGCGATCAGGCTCATCCATTTGCCGATGAAGTCGCCGGGCGACAGCGGCGCCGAATTGGTGTCGAGCGCGGCGCGGATGCCGCCGCAGCGGCCATGGCCCATCACCACGATGTTTTTCACCTTCAGGCTCTGCACGGCGAATTCGAGCGCGGCCGAGGTCGAGTGGAACTCGCCGTCCGGCGCATAGGGCGGCACCAGATTGCCGACATTGCGCAGGACGAACAGTTCGCCCGGACCGGCGTCGAAGATCGCCTCGGGGGCAGAGCGGGAATCGCAGCAGGCAACGATCATGGTTTCGGGCGCCTGCCCTTCGCGGGCGAGCTCGCGATAGCGTCCGCTCTCGGTGAGATAGCGGCCATTCATGAAGTTGCGGTAGCCGGTCCAAAGATGTTCGGGGAGATGGGGCATGGGCTAGGGATGAAGCCTTTCGGGGTTAGCGACGGCAGCTCATTTCAAGTTAGAAAGGCTCTAACGGCAAATGCCCGTCGCGGGCAATGCCGAATTGCGGATGGCTTCGTCGCAAATCGCCATGCCGCACGCATGGCTCGCCGCTTGCCTCACGCCCAGATCGCCAGGGGAATGCCCAAACGGTCGGCAAGCGGCGGGTCGGGAAACGGCTTTGCCTCGCCGCCGGCAATGCGTCCGGCAATCAGCATCATCGCTGCGGCGTCGAGGAAATCGTCGGCGGCAGCACCGCGTTGCGGCGGCTGGTCGAGGAAAGCTCTGGTATAGCCGTGCCGGCAGAGCAGTGCCTTGCGCTCTTCCATCCCGGCAGGATTGACTGCGCCCTTGATCTTCTTCGGCAGCGTCATCGGTTCTTCGCCGTTCAGCCGGCAGAAGGCCACTTCGGGGTGCGATTCGAAGACGCGGCGGCGCAGTTCCGGACGCATAATCAGCAGCGCGTCGATCTCGCGGATCTTGGCAAAGATGCCGAAGGCCTGGATCGAGACGCCGCGTGGCGGATCGGAGGTCGCCTTGGCCACCTCGCTGGCGCGCCGATGCGCCTCATACCAAGCCTCGACCGTGGTGAAGTCGCTGATGTCGGCGTAGAGGGCCGCGCGGGACGGGATAGAGAAGATGCTGGATTGCCGTGCTCCGAGCATTGGCCGTACCAAGGTCTCCGGCCCGCGCCCGCCTCTTTGCGAGACGTCCGGCAGGCCGATCGGCATGTCGACGGCCACTGTCGCATCGGCGGGCAAGGCGTCGAGCAGGGCCGCAAAGCTGGGAAAGACGCGGACTGACGGCGCGGCATCCAGATCGCGGCGGACGGCGATCCAGCCGGCCTTGCAGCCGTCTACGCCGACGACCACGGTCGAGGTCACGCCCGGCGGTCCCGCCCCGGATGCGTGAGGTGGCGCAGCTGCACCATCGCCATCGGATGCGACAGGCTCTGGGCATCGGTTTCAAGCTGCAACTCGTCGCCGCCACGCTTGGCGGTTCGCGCCAGGATTTCGTAGACGGCGGCGGTGGTCGATTGCAGCGCCTTGATCGGCGGCTGCCCCGACAGGATGCGGGCGAGGTAGACGGCCGCAGTCAGGTCGCCGAGGCCATTCGGCGGCTTGTCGATGAGGCGGTGTTCGGCCAGCAGCGCCTGGGTGCCGTCAAGCAGCAGATTGCCGGTGCCGCCGGTCATCATCGACTGTGCCGACGTCACCAGCATTGTTGACGGTCCGGCATGGAGGGCGGCCGAGATCACCGATTTCAGATCGGGCAAAGGCGCGCCGGCCATCCACTCCAGCTCATAGCGGTTGGGGGTGGCGATGTCGGCGATCGGCATCAGCCGGTCGCGTATCGCGGCGGCCGTCGGCTCGGGCACATAGAGCCCGCCGGAATCGCCCATCACCGGATCGCATATATAGATCGCGTCCGGCGTCTTGGCCTTGACCGCCGCAACCAGCGAGGCGACGGCCTCGGCCTGGCCGGCCTCGCCGAGATAGCCCGACAGCACCGCGCCCACCTCGCCCAGCCAGGGCGCGCGCTCGAGATCGGCCATCAGCGCCTTGAACTGGTCGAGCGGCGGCACGATGCGCGTGGCGCGGCCATGGCCCGGATGCCAGGGCAGGATGACCGTCGGCACCGCCCACACCGGAAAGCCCAGCGTCTCCAGCGCAAACACGGCGGCGCGGTTACCGACCGAGCCGCGGGCGACATGGCTGGAAATGACGATGACCGCGCGCGGCGCGTCGGCTTTTTCGCTGTTCATGGAAAATCCTAGATACGGATAATTTTTCGTTGAATCGTCATCCTGATCTATCTCTTTGGTTGGAGCATGATCTCCGGACAAAACGGTTCCCGCTTGTCCGAGAAAACCGGTTCCCACTTTTCAGGATCATGCTCTAGCTGCCCCGGGAGACGTAGTACACGAGCCAGATCAAAAGGCCGAGGGCGACGATGAGCCCAAGTGCGCGACCGATGCGGGTGCCCCAGACCTCGATCGGATCGGATCGGTCGGCCTCGGCTGCGGTAACATGATCGCGCGCGCCTTTCGCTGCCCGTGACACCAGCGATGCGCCGCCAAGGCCGCCCTCGTTCGCCACGCGCTCAATAATGCGGCGCGATTCGCTGTCATCGTCGCGGCGTTCCGCCATGATCCTGTCCTGTTTGCCGGCAACCATATCGTGTTCGCGCGATCAATCACAGGGCCTCGCCGGCGCATGAATGCGCGCCAGGAATGCGCGCCAGCGGCAGACATTTTCTTGAGCGCGGATTGTGCTAATGCTTCGCATGCAACTTCTGTCGAGGGACCTCACCATGTTTGCCCAGCGCCTTGCCTTCCCTTTCCGCAGTCTGCCGGCCGTGCTGATGATGGCCGTCGTGCTGCCTCTGCTCGCCGGCTGCGGCTTCAATACCATCCCGACGGCGGAGGAGAACGCCAAGGCGGCATGGAGCGAGGTGCTGAACCAGTATCAGCGTCGGTCCGACCTCATTCCCAATTTGGTCGAGACGGTGAAGGGCTATGCTTCGCATGAAAAGGACACGCTCGATGCGGTGGTCGAGGCGCGCGCCAAGGCAACGCAGATCACGGTGACGCCGGAAACGCTGAAGGACCCCGAAGCGCTCAAGAAGTTCCAGGATGCGCAATCAGGGCTGACCAGCGCGCTGTCGCGGCTGATCGCGGTGTCGGAGGCCTATCCCGACCTCAAGGCCAACCAGAATTTCCTGGCGCTGCAGGCGCAACTCGAAGGCACCGAGAACCGTATCGCCGTGGCGCGGCGCGACTACATCCTGGCGGTCAAGGATTACAATCTGACGCTGAGGACCTTTCCGTCGGTGCTATGGGCAACCTTCTGGTTCCGCAGCAACGAGCCCTTCGCCAACTTCACCGTCGAAGAAGACAAGATGCAGCCGCCGAAGGTCGATTTCGGCACGAAGCAGGGCGGGTGATGACGTCTGGGTGAGCTTGGCCTTTGCCAGCCTTGCGTTCCTTCACACCCCCCTCTGTCCTGCCGGACATCTCCCCCTCAAGGGGGGAGATCAGCTGTCTTCTGTCCTTGCGCCAAATATCAGCGTTGCCGGCTGAGCGTCGGCAGCGAGATTGCCAATCTCCCCCCTCGAGGGGGAGATGTCCGGCAGGACAGAGGGGGACGCGAAGGAACGCCAACCTTGGTGTTCTTCTCGCCTTTCTGGCCGTCTTCCTGCCCCTCACCGCCTTCGCCGCCGACCTCCCCGCGCTGACCGGCCGCGTCGTCGATAACGCCGGCATTATCGACGCGGGAACCAAAGCCGCGCTCACCCAGAAACTCGCCGACTTCGAGACAAAAGGCTCCGACCAGATCGTCGTCGCCACCATCCCCAGCCTCGACGGCGAGGAGATTGAGCCTTACGCCAACCGGCTGTTTCGCTTCTGGAAGCTCGGCCAGGCCAAGGAAAATAACGGCGTGCTGCTGCTGGTGGCGCCGAACGACCGCAAGATGCGCATCGAGGTCGGCTATGGGCTGGAAGGCACGCTGACCGATTTGCACACCAAGCTGATCATCGAAAACGACATGGTGCCGGCGTTCCGCGCCGGCGATTTCTCCGGGGGCATTTCCAAGGCCGTCGACGACATGGTGATGGTGCTGGAAGGCAATCCGGAGGAATTGGAGGCGCGCGGCGAGCGCAACCAGAAGCCGCCCATCAATACCGACAATCTGTTCTTCGGCGTCTTCATCAGCATCTGGGCAATCATCTTCTTCGGCAGCATGGCCGCCTCCATCCTGCCGCCGATCTTCGGCCAAAAACTCGGTCCCGGCCGCTATCGCTGGCTCGGCATGACATTCGAGCCGGGCCGGCGGTCGTCCAGCGGCGGCTGGTCTTCGGGCGGGGGCGGCTGGTCGTCGGGTTCAAGCGGTGGTGGCGGCTTTTCCGGCGGCGGCGGTTCGTCCGGCGGCGGCGGCTCCTCGGGAAGCTGGTGACGAGATGACAACACGCATCGCCAATCCCTGGCATGGCCGCTTCGCCACGATGACCGGCGCTGCCTTGCTGGTCTTGCTCGTCAGCTTCGCGGCGCTGGCGGCGGAACTGCCCGCCCTCACCGGTCGTGTCGTCGACAATGCAGGCATCATCGATGCCGCGACCGAGGCGGCGCTCACCCAAAGACTGGCCGATTTCGAGACCAAAGGCTCCGACCAGATCGTCGTCGCGACGGTTCCCAGCCTCGACGGCGAGGAGATCGAGCCTTACGCCACCCGGCTGTTCAACGCTTGGAAGCTCGGCCAGAAGGCCAAGAACAATGGCGTGCTTCTGCTGGTGGCCGTGAACGACCGCAAGATGCGCATCGAGGTCGGCTACGGGCTGGAAGCCACGCTCACCAACCAGCACGCCACACGGATCATTGAAGGCATGGTGCCGGCCTTCCGCGCCGGGGATTTCTCCGGCGGTATTTCCAAAGCGGTCGACGACATGATCATGGTGATTGAGGACAGTCATGGTGGTTGAGGGGAACTGGTGACGGCATGACAGTACGCGTCTTCAATCCGCCAAGACCTGGCCGCGCAGCCGCGACGATCGGCATCGCGCTGTTGACGATGCTCACCATGCTGTTTGTAGCTTTGGCGGCAGACCTGCCGGCACTCACCGGGCGGGTGGTCGACAATGCCGGTATTATCGACGCCGCGACCAAGGCGGCACTGACGCAGAAGCTCGCGGATTTCGAGACCAAAGGCTCCGACCAGATCGTCGTCGCCACCATCCCCAGCCTCGACGGCGAGGAGATCGAACCCTACGCCAACCGGCTGTTCCGCTTTTGGAAACTCGGGCAGGCCGGCGAAAACAACGGCGTGCTTCTGCTGGTGGCCAAGAACGACCACAAGATGCGCATCGAGGTCGGCTACGGGCTGGAAGGCACGCTGACCGACCTGCACACCAAACTGATCATCGAAAACGACATGGTGCCGGCGTTCCGCGCCGGTGATTTCTCCGGCGGCATTTCCAAGGCCGTCGACGACATGGTCATGGTGCTGGAAGGCAACCCGGAAGAGCTGGAGGCGCGCGGCAAGCGCAACCCGGCCGACCGCAGCACGCCCATCGATCCCGTCGTCGCGGTCTTCCTGATCCTGTGGGCGGCGATGTTCTTCGGCGGCCTGGCGATGGCCTTCCTGCCGCCGATCTTCGGCACCAAGCTGTCGCCGGGCGTGTATAAATGGCTGGGCATGACCTTTCGCTACGGCCAGGGGCCGAGCGGATCGTCCTCGGGCTCCAGCAGCTGGACAACAAGTTCGTCGTCGGGCAGCGGATGGTCATCGGGAAGTTCGGGCAGCAGCTGGTCTTCGGGCTCAAGCAGCGGCGGCGGGTTTTCAGGCGGCGGCGGTTCGTCTGGCGGTGGCGGGTCTTCAGGGAGCTGGTGAGAGAAGATGGCAACACGACCGATCAGCCCACAGGACCATGAGCGCATCGCCACCGCGATCCGCGCGGCCGAGGCCAAAACCGACGGCGAGATCTACTGCGTCGTTGCGCATGCCAGCGACGGCTATTTCTTTCCCGCCGCCTTCATGGCGACATCAGGCATGCTGATTGCCAGCCTCGCCGTCGCTTATGGGCTGGAAGCCTGGTGGCTGTCGATCCGGCTGCCGCATTTCGTCATTGTCCAACTGCTGGCACTGGCCTCGGTGTTGGTGCTTTTGTGGGCGCTGCCGGGCTTGCGCATCCATCTGGTGCCGCGCCGGCAGCGTTATCAGGCGGCACATCACAATGCGCTCAGGCAGTTCCTCGCCCGCAATGTCCACCGCACCACGGCGCGCACCGGCGTGCTGGTCTTCGTGTCGATCGCCGAGCGTTATGCCGAAGTGGTCGCCGATTCGGGCATCGACAGCAAGGTCGGCCAGCATGTCTGGGACGGCGTGGTGCGCGATCTCCTGCAGCATGCCGGTGACGACCGGCTCGCCGACGGCTTCGTCAAGGCGATCGGGCAGGTCGGCGCGGTGCTGGCCGAGCATTTCCCGGTGACGTCGGGCGACGCCAATGAACTGGACGATCATCTGGTCGAGATCTGAAAAGCCAGCAAGCGCTACCCGGACGGACGCCTGATCGCGCCGGCTGGGCGCGTTTTCCAGGCAGGCTTTGCCCATTGTCAGCAGTGTCGCGATCGGCTGTGAGAAAGCGGTCGGCGGGCTGACCTCGAGTCTTGCAAATGGCCGATGCGGGTTTATGGTTAACAAATCATGAATACGCTGAGCATCGACATCAGGAAAGCCGAACCGCGCGACGCCGGCGCCATTGCCGACGTGCACCAGCAGGCTTGGGAGGGCGCCTATTCCGGCATCATCCCGCATCGCTCGCTGACCTCGATGATCAACCGCCGCGGCGCCGACTGGTGGGCCAACGCCATCCGCCGCGCCGCCACCGTTCTGGTGGTCGAGATCGGCGGCACCATCGCCGGCTATGCCACGATCGGCAAGAACCGCGCCCGCGAGCTGAAGCAACAGGGCGAAATCTACGAACTTTACCTGCGTCCGGAATATCAGGGCATCGGGCTCGGCAGCCGGCTGTTCAAGGCGGCGCGGGCGCGGCTTGCCGACCACGGGCTGAAGGGAATGGTGGTGTGGGCGCTGGAAGACAACCAGAACGCACTTTCCTTCTATGCCGGCGCGGGTGGCCGTGACGTCGCCGAAGGCGTCGAGATTTTCGAGCAGAGGGCGCTCAAGAAGGTCGCCTTCGTCTGGGAATGACCGGCCTCGGTTACAAATCATCATAAACCGTGCGCTTCCGTTAGCGCTTCGCACCAATCGCCGCATTGCACCATGCCGCGCCGCCCGCTATCGATCTTGGACATCGAGAGAGGGATTTAAGCCATGCGAATCGAAGCCATTGCCATCGGAAAGAACCCGCCCGAGGACATCAACGTCATCATCGAGGTGCCGATCGGCGGCGAGCCGATCAAGTACGAGATGGACAAGGAGGCCGGCACGCTGTTCGTCGACCGTTTCCTGCATACGTCGATGCGCTACCCCGGCAATTACGGTTTCGTGCCGCACACGCTGTCGGGCGACGGCGACCCGATCGACGTGCTGGTCTGCAACACGCGCGCGCTGGTGCCGGGCTGCGTCATCAATGTGCGGCCGATCGGCGTGCTGGTGATGGAAGACAATGCCGGCCAGGACGAGAAGGTCATTGCCGTGCCCTCGCCGAAGCTGACGCTGCGCTACGAAAACGTCACCGAATACACGCAGCTGCCCGAGATCACCCGCGACCAGGTCCAGCACTTCTTCGAGCACTACAAGGATCTCGAGCCCGGCAAATGGGTCAAGATCGAAGGCTGGCACGATTCGAAATACGCCAAGAAGATGATCGTCGACGCGATCGCACGGGCGAAGGCGGCGAAGTAGCGCCGAGAGAGGCCTGCGTCTCGTTCAAGTAAGCGGCAAACGCCAGCGCGAGGCACCCCCCTCTGGCCTGCCGGCCATCTCCCCCTCAAGGGGGGAGTCGCAACGGCTTTCGTCAATTTTCAGCGCCGAAAGAAAAGCGCCGCCAGCGAAGCTGCCAATCTCCCCCCTTGAGGGGGAGATGCCCGGCAGGGCAGAGGGGGGTGCCTTGCACCCACGTGGCTAGTTATCCACCCGACCAAACGCCGGCACGTTGCCGATGACGGTGTGCTTGTCCTTGCCACAGGCGAAACTCTTCGCCTTTTCGTCCGCCAGCTTGCGCGCCTGGTCGTTGGCCTGAGGGTTGCCGGTGGCGAGCACGAGGCCGATGGTGCAGCCGTCGCGGGCTTCCATCTGGGCGACCTTGGCGACGAGCAGCACTTCGGTCGGCTTGTTCTCATCCTCGGGATTGCTGATCGAGCGGCGGTGGATCACGGCAAAGGGAACGGCAACGTCGCCCTTGGTCTCGATGCGCCATTCGACTTTGGCGCCGGACGAGTTGAAGCCGGAAAAGCTCTCCCAGACCGAGGTCATCTCGCCGCCGGGCGGAAACCCGTAGAATAGCGATTCACGCGCATCGTCATAGGCGATCAGCACGGGATAGCCGCGATAGCCGGAGCAGGCGAGTTCGGCCCAGTCGCCATCGCCTTCCTCGGCCTGCGCATAGGTGACGCAATCCTTTTGCGAGTCGAGGTCGGTGTAGACGCTGGATATTCCGTCGGCATGGGCGACCTGGCAGAGGCCGGCAAGGGCAAGCGAGAGCAGAAGAGCGCGCATGGCGAATAATCCCTGTGGTTATTTCGCTATCGGGCTCTGAGCCTCGCAAAAAAATATAGCGCGTACAAAGCGGAAAACGAAGCGGCTGCAACGAACGCCTGGTAGTCCATCCAGCAGATTGCGAGGAGTGACGCGCAGGCGGCAAGCAGGACGACGGGAACAAAAACATCCAGGTATAAAAATACCAAAGCGACTGCGCTTATCGACGCGATCAGAATGCGCGCCGTTTGGGTAATGCCGTGTGCCTTGCCGTCGAAATACATCCCAACATACATCGCAACCGATGCGACCAAAAACAGAAAAAGCACTCTGCGCAGAACGGCCTCCTTGACCCTGTGCTCGTTCAGGTCGAAGACCGTGGCAATATCCCTCTTTTCCTCGTGCGAGATCAACGCCAGGTCGCCCCGCTTCATGTAATTGATCCCGAACATTTTTTTGAGATCGTCCAAAATCGTCTGAGCAATGTTCAAGTCGTTACCTGCGATTCTGTTTTGATCGCTGACATGACAGCGATATTGCTTGCGGTTGGAATGGATCGCAAGAGGTCTATTTCTTCAAGCTCGCCTCGATCAGCAGGTCGGCGTTGCGGGCGACCGCTGCCGCCGGGCCGCCGAGGCCGAAGAGCTGGCCACTGATATAGGCGCCTTCGATCAACAGCAGCAGGCCGTCGCCGAGCGTCTCAGGGTCTTTAGCGCCCATCGCTGCGGCCATCGCGCGCAGGCGGTGGCGCAACTCCTGCTTGTTGGCCTCGCTGACGACGCGCGCCGGATGGCCATGTTCGGGATATTCCACCGCCGCGTTGGTCATGCCGCAGCCGCGATAGTCCGGCCTTTGCGTGCGCTTGCCGACGCGAGTCAGGAAAGCCCTGAGCTGTGCCCGCGGGTCGCCGGGATGGGCAGCCACGGCTTCGTCGAAACGCTCCCAATACTCACGGTCATATTGCCTGAGATAGGAAGCGGCGAGCTCGTCCTTGGAGGGAAAGCTGCGGTACAGGCTGGGCTTGGTGACGCCGGCGCGCTTGACGATCTCGTCGACGCCGATCGCCCGGATGCCGCGGCGGTAGAACAGGTCGTAGGCCACGTCGAGGATTTTCTTGGCAGCCTTGGGCGGTGCGGCTGCATGACCGTCCTTGATGGTCAGTTCAATATTTTTGTCCGTTGGCATGGTATGACTCGATTGACGTGTTACCGATCGGTACGTATACATGTCCTCACCCTGCAACGTACCGGTCAGTAACATGATAGCTCAATCCCGTCCCTTTGGCCAGCGCTACGCTTTCGTCGTGGTTGGCGTCATCTTCCTTTGCCTGTTGATCGCGGCCGGGCTTCGTTCCGCACCCTCGGTGATGATGCTGCCGTTGGATAAAAGCTTCGGCTGGGGGCGCGATACGGTTTCGATTGCCGCTGCGATCGGCATCTTCCTTTACGGCCTGACCGGGCCGTTTGCCGCCGCATTGATGGAGCGTATCGGCTTGCGCCGCACGCTGCTTGCCTCGCTTGTGATCATGTCGGGCTCGACCGCGCTCAGCCTACTGATGACCGAGCCCTGGCACCTGTTCCTCACCTGGGGCGTGTTTTCCGGCATCGGCTCCGGCGCGGTCGCCACCGTGCTCGGCGCCACCATCGTCAACCGCTGGTTCAAGACCAATCGCGGCTTGGTGATGGGGCTGATGTCGGCCTCCAGCGCCACCGGCCTGTTGGTGTTCCTGCCGCTGCTGGCATCGCTCGCCCAGTCGGGCGGCTGGCAGCCCGTCGCTATCGCCGTCTCGATCGCCACCGCCTGTCTTCTGCCGCTGGTCTGGCTGTTGGTTCCGGAGCGTCCCGCTTCGATCGGCATGGTGCGCTATGGCGCCGGGGCGGATGACGTGCCGCCGGTATCGCCGGCATCGCAAGGCAATTTCCTGGCGCATACGCTGAACACGCTACGCCGCGCTGCCCGCACCCGCGTCTTCTGGTATCTGTTCGCCACGTTCTTCATCTGCGGCTTCACCACCAACGGGCTGGTCGGCACGCATCTGATCTCCTTCTGCGGCGACATGGGCATCCCCGAGGTACAGGCCGCGGGCCTGCTGTCGCTTATGGGCATTTTCGACCTGATCGGGACGACGCTCTCGGGCTGGCTCACCGACCGTTTCGACCCGCGCAAGCTGCTCGGCGTCTACTACGGCATTCGCGGCCTGGCGCTGATCTATCTGCCCTATTCCGGCTTCTCGGCGACCAGCCTGATCATCTTCGCCGTGCTCTACGGTCTCGACTGGATCGCCACCGTGCCGCCGACGCTCAGGCTCGCCAACGAGGCCTTCGGTGACCGCAGCGGCCCGATCGTGTTCGGCTGGATCGTAGCCGGCCACCAAGTCGGCGCCGCCACCGCCGCCGCCTTCGGCGGCACCATGCGCGAATTGCAGGGCAATTACGAACTGGCCTTCCTGATCGCCGGCATGACGGCGATCGTGGCCGCGTGTCTGTCGCTGCTGATCAATACGAGCAGGCCGGCTTTCGATCCGGAGCCGCAAGCGGCGTAAGGCGCTGGGCGCTAATCTCCCCCCTTGAGGGGGAGATGGCCGCAAAGCGGCCAGAGGGGGTCGGTCCGACGGGGCTCAGCGTTCTTTGTGACGAAAGAGGAAGTCGGCGCTTCACGCGCGGCGACCCCCTCTGTCGCCTTCGGCGACATCTCCCCCTCAAGGGGGGAGATCACTCGCCTGTTCACTGTTATCAAAACTTCATCTTTCCGAGATGCGGCTGAAACATTGAAGCAGGACGCTGGTGGCGAACGTTCAAGCCATCAGGAGACAGCCATGAACAAGCTTTCGTTGACCCGCCGCGCTTTCGTCACCTCTGCCAGCGCCGCCGGTCTGCTCGGCGCATCGGGGCTCGCTTTGCCCTATTATTCGCGCGCCAGCCAGCGCCCGGCCTTCACCCATGGCGTCCAGTCCGGCGATGTCGATGCCTCGAGCGGCATGGTGTGGACGCGCA
This sequence comes from Mesorhizobium sp. P160219, assembly GCF_057786095.1. Classification (NCBI taxonomy): domain Bacteria; kingdom Pseudomonadati; phylum Pseudomonadota; class Alphaproteobacteria; order Hyphomicrobiales; family Phyllobacteriaceae; genus Mesorhizobium; species Mesorhizobium sp. P160219. The sequence goes on along the minus strand of NZ_JBYNWG010000001.1, from coordinate 507,326 downwards.
CCGACCGGCCTTCGCGCGTCATGTTCGAAGTGTCGTCGACGGAAAACTTCGCCAATGCGACGCGGCTGGCGCCGCTCGATACCTCGCCGGCCAGCGACTTCACGGTCAAGCGCCTGCTTACCGAACTCGCCTCCGACCAGGATATCTTCTACCGGATGACTGCCGCCGACCTGTCGGATATCAACGCCGTTTCCGAACCGATCGTCGGCCGTTTCCGCACAGCACCCGCCTCGAAGCGCGACATAAAATTCGCCTGGTCGGGCGACACGGCCGGCCAGGGCTGGGGAATCGATGAGACCGGCATGAAAACCTACGCCACCATCGCCAGGCACACGCCGGATTTCTTCCTGCATTCCGGCGACACCATCTATGCCGATGGCGCCATGAAGGACGAGGTAGACCTGCCTGGCGGCGGCAAGTGGAAAAACGTCGTCCTGATCGACGGCAAGCGCAAGGTGGCCGAGACGCTGGATGAGTACCGCGACCAGTGGAAATACAACATGATGGACAAAAACGTTCTGGCCTTGAGCGCCATCTGCCCGACCTTCTACCAGTGGGACGATCACGAGGTGCTGAACAACTGGTCGGATTCGAAGAATCTCGGCGCCGACAGCCGCTACACCGAAAAATCCATCCATGTGCTCGCGGCGCGTGCGGCGCGCGCCTTCCATGAGATGACGACGATCCGCTACGAGCCGTCCGAGCCCGGCCGCGTCTACCGCAAGATCGCGCATGGGCCGCTGCTCGACGTGTTCTTCCTCGACATGCGCTCCTATCGCGGCCCGAACGGCGCCGACATGCAGGAGGACATGACGCCGCAGTCACGCATGCTGGGCGAACAGCAGACGAAATGGCTGAAGCGCGAGCTGACGAATTCCAGGGCGACCTGGAAGATCATTGCCGCCGACATGCCGCTCGGCCTCGTCGTCTGGGACGACGGCGCCAAGAAGGTCGGCGCGGAAGCCATCAGCAATGGCGACAATGGCCTGCCCAAAGGCCGCGAGCTCGAGATCGCCGACCTGTTGCGCTACATCAAGACTGCCGGCATCACCAACACGGTCTGGTTGACCGCCGATGTCCACTACACGGCGGCGCACTATTACAACCCCGACAAGGCGCGGTTCCAGGATTTCAATCCTTTCTGGGAATTCGTCTCGGGCCCGATCCACGCCGGTACCTTCGGTCCCAATGATTTCGACATGACCTTCGGCCCGGAGCTGAAATTCATCAAGGCGCCGACCACCGAACAGGGCCAGAACCTGCCACCCTCGGCCGGCCTGCAGTTCTTTGGCCTGGTGGACATTTCAGGGGCGACAGAGCAGCTGACCGTGCGGCTGATGGATCGCGACGACATCGAGCTTTACAAGGTGACGCTCGATCCGGTGCGGTCGGCGTAAGCCTTTGGGCCGGTGCGAAGGATCGCTATGCCTGGAATGGGCAGCCGTCAGTCCGGGTAGCAAACCGTCGGAATCTTCGGCCACACCGCGCTGTCGCAGCCTGCAACCCGCTGCCTCTGCTTGAAAGAGGCGCTGACCGGGCCGGTGACCACGGGGTCGACGCCATCAGGGGCGTCGGCAAACATCTGCTCGGCCGTCCGGTCGGGCGACGAAGCCGGATTGGCTTCCTTCACCGTGGCGGCCGATTGAGCGGCATTGGCCGCCAGCACGGCAGCGAATGCGACCGAAGCGATGAGGGGCCAAAATCGGTTGAGTTTGTCGGTCATGAATTTCGAACTACCCGGGCCCAGAAAGGTTCCCGCCTTGGTTAACAAAACCATCTCACACCGAGATGCTTAAGATTTGATGAGTATTTGGTGGTGCGCCTCCTCTTTCGCAATTGCGAAAAACCCTGTATGAGCCGCGCAACCGAAAGAGGCGGCGCCTTCTGGCCTGCTGCCTGCAACGCTCCCGAGACCACAAAATGAAAATTCGTAATATCGCGATCATCGCGCACGTCGACCATGGAAAAACCACCCTCGTCGACCAATTGCTGCGGCAATCCGGTTCCTTCCGCGACAATCAGCGCGTCGCCGAGCGCGCCATGGATTCCAACGACCTCGAAAAGGAACGCGGCATCACCATCCTGGCCAAGGCGACCTCGGTCGACTGGAAGGACACCCGCATCAACATCGTCGACACGCCCGGCCACGCCGATTTCGGCGGTGAGGTCGAGCGCATCCTGTCGATGGTGGATTCGGCGATCGTGCTGGTCGACGCCGCCGAAGGCCCCATGCCGCAGACCAAGTTCGTCGTCGGCAAGGCGCTCAAGGTCGGCCTGAAGCCGATCGTCGTCATCAACAAGATCGACCGTCCGGACGCCCGCCACGTCGAAGTGGTCAACGAGGTGTTCGACCTGTTTGCAGCGCTTGACGCCACCGACGAGCAGCTCGACTTCCCGATCCTCTACGGTTCTGGCCGCGATGGCTGGGTCTCGGAAAATCCGGAAGGCCCGAAGGACCAGGGCCTGGCGCCGCTGTTCGACCTCGTCATCAAGCATGTGCCGGAGCCGACCGTTCATCCCGGCCCGTTCCGCATGATCGGCACCATCCTGGAAGCCAATCCATTCCTCGGCCGCATCATTACCGGCCGTATCGAGAGCGGCACGCTGAAGTCCAACCAGGCGGTCAAGGTGCTGCACCATGACGGCACCCAGATCGAAACCGGCCGCATCTCCAAGATCCTCGCTTTCCGTGGCCTCGAGCGCCAGCCGATCGAAGAGGCGCAGGCGGGTGACATCGTCGCCATTGCCGGCCTGTCCAAAGGCACCGTCGCCGACACGTTCTGCGACCTGGCGGTGACCGAGGCGTTGCATGCGCAACCGATCGATCCGCCGACCGTGACCATGTCTTTCCTGGTCAATGATTCGCCGCTCGCCGGCACTGAAGGCGACAAGGTGACCAGCCGCGTCATCCGCGACCGCCTGCTGCGAGAAGCCGAAGGCAATGTCGCGCTCAAGATCGAGGAATCGCCCGACAAGGATTCGTTCTTCGTTTCCGGCCGCGGCGAATTGCAGCTGGCCGTGCTGATCGAGACGATGCGCCGCGAAGGCTTTGAAATCGCCGTGTCGCGTCCGCGCGTCGTCATGCAGAAGGGCGAGAACGGTGAATTGCTGGAGCCGGTCGAGGAAGTCGTCATCGACGTCGACGAGGAGCACGCCGGCATCGTCGTGCAGAAGATGTCGGAGCGCAAGGCCGAGATGGTCGAGCTGCGGCCTTCGGGCGGCAACCGTCAGCGCATCGTCTTCCACGCGCCGACGCGCGGACTGATCGGCTACCAGTCGGAACTGTTGACCGACACGCGCGGCACCGCCGTGATGAACCGGCTGTTCCACGCCTACCAGCCCTACAAGGGCGAACTGCCGGGCCGCACCAACGGCGTGCTGATCTCCAACGAACAGGGCGAGGCAGTGGCCTATGCCATGTGGAACCTCGAAGACCGCGGCCCGATGGTCATCGACCCGGGCGTCAAGGTCTATCAGGGCATGATCATCGGCATCCATAGCCGTGACAACGACCTCGAAGTGAACGTGCTGAAGGGCAAGAAGCTGACCAACATCCGCGCCGCCGGCAAGGACGAGGCGGTGAAGCTGACGCCGCCGATCCGCATGACGCTGGAGAAGGCGCTGGCCTGGATCCAGGACGACGAGCTGGTCGAGGTGACGCCGAAGACCATCCGCCTGCGCAAGCTCTATCTCGACCCGAACGAGCGCAAGCGCTTCGAGAAGTCGGCCAAAGTGGTCGGCGCGGCGTAACGGTTTTTGTTTTGGCGAGATGGGGACGACCCAACCCATCGTCTCGCCGAATGGGACAGGCTTCCCACTGGGAGCAGCCTGGCGCCCAGCCAGCCCAGCGGTGTCTCTTCAAAGGACCACAGCGGAAGCTCACAGTGTCATGATATTCTCGTTCCTCTCACTCCTCCGCACGGTATGCTAGCTGTGGGTGGAGGCGAGGAAACGGGTGTGCGAAATGCCGTTCGGGATTTCGTGCGGAGTCTTATGCAAGACGACACGCGGCGAAGGCTCGCAGCCCACAAAAAGCTTGTTGGATTTGGCAACGCGGCACTGCCGGCGATCGAGTATGAGCTGGCAAAGATCGATCTGGGTAAGGTTTCCCATCGCGAAGTTTCAACGGTTGTGGCGGGCCTCGCTACTGCCCTGCACGATATTAACGAAGATGCATCTCGACGATATATTTCGGATTCGCTTGCAGGACCGATAACTCCCCTTATGCGCGCTGCGCTCCGCAGCATCGTTCGCTTTGCGATGGACGACTGGCTGCGGTCTTCAGTTGGCGACATCACTGTTCTGGAGCATGGCAAGCTCGACAGTGGTTTGGAGGCGGCGCGGCACATTGGCCACTGGCTTGCAAATGTACCTGCAGCCGATCTGATTGGCATTTCGCGAATCTATATAATCCCGGAAATCCCCGAACCCGAGTTCGCCGGCACTTACCTCCAGACAGTATCGGTCATCGAGATTGTCTGGCGACGCCCATCCAAACATTGGATTGGCAACGCATTTCGCAGATTCATGATCGAGAAAACGCTCTATCACGAAATAGGCCACCATGCGCTGCAGCATGTCGAAATGGGACAAGACCCCGATCAGGAAAAGCAGGCAGACCGCTACGCATGGAAAATGATGCGCGGGGCACATCCCAATCTATGGATGCTTACTTTTCCTCTGCGGTTCCTTGGCGCGTCTGAACGACGGAAAAATGCCAAGGATTTGGAAGCCGTATAGGATGCGTTTCGAAAGGTCGGCCAAGGTGGTCGGTGCAGCTTAAGGGCGCGCAATGAGCGACAAACTGGTCACGGCTGCGGTATTCGACAATCGGCCCGAGGCCGCGGTCTGCATATCGATGCTTCAAGCCAACGGGATTTATGCATTTTCGGCGCATCTCGATACGAGCGGGCAAAGCCTGACCCATGTGCAGGTCGCCGACAGCGATCTCGAAGCGGCCAAGGGTTTGATCGCTTCGACCTCTGAAGAGAGCGATTAACCCCTGGCCGCAGCGGCTCATCCTCCGGCCGCCGAGATGATGAATTCGCGATCCGCTTCGCCGGCTAGGTCGATGCGGATGGTCGTCCCCTCGCGAGCCGGCTTGCGCAAAGCCTTGGCTCCCTCCGGAAAGACGGTCAACACCAGCTTCTCCTCCAGTGCCTGAAGCCGCGACCGCGAGATGCCGAGTTCGCCGGCGAGCAGACGGTCGAGCCGCAGCGATGTCGGCATTTCCAGCCCAAGCCTGATTTCAAGCGCGGCTGCGGGTCGGCCTTCGCCGCCGAGCCGGTGTTTGTGAACGGCGACATCGGGAAACTCCTCGACGCGACCGACCCGGTTTCGCAAAGCCACGACATCGAAGGCATGGCGGCGGGCGAGGGCCGGATCGTTGCTTTCGAGCGCTGCCAGCAGCGCGGGTTCGATGTCGCGGCGGTTGCAGCGTTCGAAAATGCCGAAATTCCACGAATTGTCGCAGTCGATGCAGCGATAGATCAGCCAGACATCAATGCGTTTGCCATTGGCGTTGACGCGGAATTTGTCGCTGCAGCGATAGGCTTTCACGGCGCTGCAGCGGTTGCAGTGGACCAGGGGTCGAGGCGCGATTTCGGGCGTGATTGCCCAGTGGATAGCGAGATGTTGGGACAAGCCGGAAGACCTTCCAGTGTGGAAGTTCTTCAGGTCGGCAATGGCGAGATGCCCATGCGGGCACGGCGTGGCGAGAGCTAGCTATGTCGGAAATCAGCTGTCACGGGCGGCAAAGCGCGCGACAACGGTTCAGCAGTGCCAAACCGGTCTCGAACCGCCGCCTGAGGAACTCGTGAAATGGAGCAGGCACCGCTTAATGCGGCGCCCTGCCAAGTGTGATCAGGGGAGTTGGCGAGACCGGCGGTTACTGAGGCAAAATGAAGCTCGAAATGAATGTCGGGACGGTTCTTCTAGCGGCAAGATGCCGAGCGGCAAGGTTCATAGGGTGTCTCGCCCTGCTCAGGCGAAGGCGATCTGTACCTTCATCGATTTGTTGCGGTCGCCGGCGATCTCGAAAGCCGCAACCGCCTCGTCCATTGGATAGATGCCGGTCAGCAGCGGCTTAACGTCGACGCGACGGTTGTTGATCAGATCGACGGCCAGCGCGAACTCGTCGTGGAAACGGAAGGAGCCGCGCATTTCGATCTCCTTAGCGACGATGAGATTCTGAGGCAGCGACATGTCGCCGCCTAGGCCGAGCTGCACGAGCACCCCGCGCGGCTTCAGCACATCGAGCCCGGCTCGCACCGCGCGCTCATTGCCGGAGCATTCGAACATGACGTCGAAACTGCCCTTCTCGACATTGTAGCCAGCGAGCTTGTCGGCATCTGTGGCGACATTGATGGTGCGGTCGGCGCCGATCTCGTTGGCCTTGGCCAGAACCGCGTCCATGACATCGGTGACGACGATCTCACGCGCGCCGTGGACACGTGCGGCAAGGATGCTGAGCGCACCGATCGGCCCGCTGCCTGTGACCAAGACCCGCTTGCCGAGCAGCGAGCCGGCGCGGTTGACGGCATGCAGCGTTACCGCGAACGGCTCAGCAAAGGCGGCTTCGTTGATGGAGACATGGTCGGCTATCTTGTGGCACTGCCAGGCCTCGGCGACGAGGCACTGGCGGAAGGCGCCCTGTATATGTGGCATCGGCATGGCGCTGCCGTAGAATCGCATGTCGAGGCATTGGTTCTGCACGCCCTGCAGGCAGTAGCGGCACGCATTGCAGGGCCGGCTGGGCGAAATCGCGACGCGGTCGCCGACGGCGAGGCTGGAGACGCCGGCGCCAAGCGCCTTCACCGTGCCGGCGACCTCATGTCCGAGGATCATCGGCTCGCGCAGGCGCACCACGCCGAAGCCGCCATGATTGTAGTAGTGCAGGTCCGAGCCGCAGATGCCGCCGGCCTCGACCGATATTTCGACCTGTCCGGCGCCAGGCGCGCCCGGATCGGTCTCTTCGATGCGCAGGTCTTTTGCGGCGTGGATGACGATTGATTTCACGGCCGCGATCCTTTCTCAAACCGCTGGCACGGGCAAGTCCGATCTCCGAAATGTGTTGCGTTCGTTGGCCCATCAGGCCGAGGGGTGCCAAATCGCCACCGATCGGATATCATTTGCCATCCAACGCTCGAAGGCTCCGCCATGCACCTCACCTCGCTGCTGATCTTCGCCGCCGCTCTCTTCGTTGCCGCCGGCTCGCCCGGCCCATCGATCGCGGCACTGGTTGCCCGCGTCATCTCGAAGGGCTTTCGTGACGTGTTTCCGTTCCTGCTCGCCATGTGGATCGGCGAGGCCATCTGGCTGTCGCTGGCGGTGTTCGGGCTGGCGGTCGTGGCGCAGACCTTCCATTTCGCCTTCGTCGTCGTGAAATGGATCGGCGTCGCTTACCTCACCTACCTCGCCTTCAAGATGTGGACCGCACCTGTCGACGCAAAAGAAGGCGAGATGCCGCGCGAGGATTCGGCGACAAAGCTGTTCTTTGCCGGCATGGCGGTGACGCTCGGCAATCCCAAGATCATGATGTTCTATCTGGCGCTGCTGCCGACGATCATCGACCTCGCTTCGGTGAGTGTCATCGGCTGGGTCGAACTGACGGCGACGATGGCGGTGGTTCTGATCGCCATCGATCTCGCCTGGGTCGTCGCGGCCTCACAGGCGCGCAAACTGTTGAAGAGCAAGCGTGCGATGAAGATCGCCAACCGCATCAGCGCCACGACGATGGCCGGCGCTGCCGGGGCCATCGCGGCGCGATCCTGACCGCCTTTCTATGGGAACCTCAAAGCTAGACTTTGTCCAATAGATCCATGCTATCAGACGTGCCAACTTTCCAGCCGGCGAAGCATCCCAAAACGCCACAGGCCGCGCATCGTACGCCAACATACAGCCAGCGAACGCCGTCACGTTCCGGGTAGATGGAAAACCCGACGCCGATGTTTGCAGCTTCGGAGCCGCACTCGGTGCACGCCCATCGTTCCGGCTGGGCTTCGTCCCAAAATTCCGCACTGTCGCAGATAAGATGCTCGGATCCGCAGACCGTGCACGTTCGTCGCGCCACACCCTCGTCATCGTCGGCATCGAGGAGAAACGAGATGGAACCGCACTTGCAGCGGGCGAGCCTGAAGTCATGAACCTCGGCGTTGTCGGCGCCATAGGCTTCCAAGTATTCTCCGATGTCAGTGGGCTCGCTGCCAACCCACCACTTGCCTGACGTATCTATCGTCATTGGTCACCTCGCCATGGCGTGGTATTCGTCGTTCGGGCGCATGTCGATGGCCGCCGCCACGCGGTTCGACATGTTGAAGAAGGCGGCGGTCGAGGCGATGTCCCAGATGTCGCGGTTGGTGAAGCCGGCGTTGCGCAGTGCTTCCCTGTCCGCCTCGACGATCTTTGCCGGCTCTTCCGTCAGCTTGACGGCGAATTCGAGCATCGCCGTCTGTTTCGGTGAAAGATTGGCAGCGCGGAAGTTCATCACCATCATCTCGCCGAGAGCCGGATCGCCGGAGATCTGGCGCACCGCCGCGCCATGCGCGGTCAGGCAATAATAGCAATGGTTGATCGAGGAGACGACGACCGCGATCATCTCCCGTTCCAGCTTCGACAGGCCGGATTCACCCAGCATCAGATCATTGTAGGTTTCGGTAAAGGCGCGCAGCTTCTTCTCGTCGAAGGCATAGGCAAGAAGCACGTTGGGAACCAGGCCGAGCTTTTCCTCGCATTTGGCGAAATAGGCTTTTGTCGCCTCGCTCAGTTCCGCGATACCCAAGTCAAGTGCGCTGATTTTGCCGGACATGGGGTCTTCCTCCTCGTTCACCGCCGCCTGACCGTCGAATTCCTGTAATTCTTATCGAGCCGTCAAACCTTTGTCGCCAAACAGCGGTCATCTGCTACCATAGTCGTAAAAGCATGTGACGGGAGGACAACATGGCGAGCGTGAAATCCGCAGCTAAGCCGAAGAAAACAGCCACTGCCGGGGTGAAACCCGACGGGAAGCCGGCCAGGCTCGCCGACTATCTGCTGGCCCGCGCGCCGGCCGAAGACATTGCCGCCTATGACGCCGCCGACCTGGAGCGAGCCGCCGACCTGGCAGGACGTGCGGTCGCCGCCCACAAGAAGGGCCAAAGTGTCGTCGCCGTCGATGCCGGGTCGGGCGTCTCCCGCGAGGGCCGCCCGATGACGATCATCACCGTCGTCAACGACAACATGCCGTTCCTGTTCGATTCGATCCTCGGCGAGATCACAGAAACTGCCGGCGAACCGACTTTGGTCACCCATCCGGTCATCGTCGTGCGTCACGGCAAGGCCGGCGTCGACGAGATCCTCGGCGACGGCAGCGCCCTCAAGGACGATGGCAATCACGACCGCCTGAGCGTCGTCCATGTCCATATTCCGCGCCTGACGGCGGAGCAGGCCGACGCGCTGGCCGACCGCCTGCGCAAGATGCTCAACCAGGTGCGCGCCGCCGTCAGCGACTGGAAGCCGATGCTCGCCCGTCTCGACCAGGCGATTTCCGAATTCCGCTATTCCGCCGTGCCGCTCGACAAGAAGAGCGTTGCCGAGGCCATCGCCTTCCTTGAATGGCTGCGCGACGACAATTTCACTTTCCTTGGCATGCGCGAGTTCAAATATTCCGGCGGCGCGGAGAGCGGCAATCTAGAGCGCGCCGACAAACCCGGTCTCGGCATCCTCGCCGACCCGGATGTGCTGGTGCTCCGGCGCGGCACCGAGGCGGTGACGACGACGCCCGAAATCCGCGCCTTCCTGCATGGGCCGGAGCCGCTGATCGTCACCAAGGCCAACGCCAAGTCGCTGGTGCACCGCCGCATTTATCTCGATTATATCGGCGTCAAAACCTACACCGCCAAGGGCACGCTTGCCGGCGAGTTGCGCATGGTCGGCCTGTTCACCTCGACTGCCTACACGCGCTCGGTGATGAAAATCCCGTATCTGAGGTCAAAGGCCGAGACCATCATCGCCAAGTCCGGCTTCGACCGGCACGACCATTCCGGCAAGGCGCTGATCAACGTTCTGGAGAGCTATCCGCGCGACGAACTGTTCCAGGTGCCGGTGCCGATCCTGAAGAAGCACGCCTCGGCCATTCTCGGCCTGGTCGAGCGGCCGCGGGTGCGGGCGCTGGTGCGCGCCGACCAGTTCGACCGCTTCGTCTCGATCCTCGTCTTCGTGCCGCGCGACCGCTATGACAGCGTCGTGCGCGAGAAGATCGGCACCTATCTCAAGACCGTCTTCGAGGGCCGTTTGTCGGCTTACTATCCGGCTTTCCCCGAGGGCGGGCTGGCGCGTGTGCATTTCATCATCGGCCGCTCCGGCGGCAAGACGCCGAAGGTCGAGCAGGCTGTGATCGAAGCGGCGATCCGCGACATCGTGCGAACCTGGGACGACGCGCTGGCCGAAGCCGCGGAAGCCGTCGGCGGCGATCCATCGCTGAAGGCGATCGCCGCGCGTCTGCCTGAGAGCTATCGCGATTCCTTCAGCGCGGCCGTCGCGCTGAAGGATGCGGGGCGCATCGCCGGCATCAGCACCGCCAACCCGATCGCCATCGACTATTACCGCCATGCCGAGCAGAAACCGCATCAGGCAGCGCTGAAGATCTACCACCACGGCAGCCCGGTAGCGCTGTCGCGTCGCGTGCCGGTGCTGGAAAACATCGGCTTCCGCGTCATCAGCGAGCGCACCTTCGAAGTTGGCGAGGACGGCGGCGACACCGTCTTCGTCCACGACATGGAACTGGAGAACAGCTACGGCAAGCCGATCGACCTCAGCGATGGCGGCGCGCTGTTCGAGGACGCGTTCCTGTCGGTCTGGCGCGGCGACATCGACAATGACAGCTATAACGGGCTTGCCCAGACCGCCGGCCTGTGGTCGGGCGAAGTCAGCATTCTGCGCGCCTATGGCCGCTACCTGCAGCAAGCCGGTATCCCGCAGAGCCAGGATTTCATCGCGGCCGCGCTCAATCGCTATCCCGACATTGCGCGCGGCCTGCATGCACTGTTCGTCGCTCGTCTCGGCCCGACCGCCGAGACGGAAGGCGTGATCGCCGCCAAGCACCTCAAGGCCAAGATCAAGGACGCGCTGGAGGAAGTCCCTAACATTGATGACGACACGATCATCCGCCGCTATCTCAACCTGATCGAAGCCTCGTTGCGCACCAACCATTTCGTTGCGGGAACGAAGGCGCGGGGCCAGTCGCTGGCGATCAAGCTCGATTCGCAAGCGGTCGAAGGATTGCCAGCGCCGCGGCCGTGGCGCGAGATCTTCGTCTATGGTTCCGAGGTCGAAGGCGTGCATCTGCGCTTCGGCCCGGTTGCGCGCGGCGGCCTGCGCTGGTCGGACCGCGCCCAGGATTACCGCACCGAGGTGCTCGGCCTGGTCAAGGCGCAGCAGGTCAAGAACGCCGTCATCGTGCCGGTCGGCGCCAAGGGCGGCTTCTATCCGAAGAAGCTGCCGATGAGCGCCGGCCGCGACGCCATCTTCGAGGCCGGCACCTCGGCCTACAAGAATTTCGTTTCCAGCCTGCTGTCGATTACCGACAATATCGGCCTCGATGGCGTCATACCCCCAGCCGGCGTCGTCAGGCGCGATCCTGACGATCCCTACTTTGTCGTCGCCGCCGACAAGGGCACGGCAACCTTCTCCGACACCGCCAATGCCATTTCGGAGAAACACGGTTTCTGGCTCGACGATGCCTTCGCCAGCGGCGGCTCGGCCGGTTACGACCACAAGAAGATGGGCATCACCGCCAAAGGCGCCTGGGAAGCGGTCAAGCGGCATTTCCGCGAGATCAACCGCGACATCCAGGCCACCCCCTTCACCGTCGTCGGCGTCGGCGACATGTCGGGCGACGTGTTCGGCAACGGCATGCTGCTGTCGCCGCAGACCAGGCTGATCGCCGCCTTCGACCATCGCGACATCTTCATTGATCCCGATCCAGACAGGGTAGCGTCGATGGCCGAGCGCGAGCGCATGTTCGCGCTGCCGCGTTCGTCCTGGCAGGACTATGACAAGACCAAACTGTCGGAAGGCGGCGTCATCGTCTCGCGCAGCCAGAAGTCGATCACGCTGCCTGCGGCAGCGGCGGCGGCGATTGGCCTCGCCAAGACCACCGCGACACCGGCCGAGATCATGACCGCCATCCTCAAGGCGAACGTCGACCTTCTGTGGTTCGGCGGCATCGGCACGTATTTGCGGGCCTCGGGCGAAACCAATGCCGAAGTCGGCGACCGCGCCAATGACGCCATCCGCATCACCGCGCTCGATGTGCGGGCCAAAGTGATCGGTGAGGGCGCCAATCTCGGCGTCACGCAGCGTGCCCGCATCGAATTCGGCATGAATGGCGGTCGCTGCAACTCCGATGCCATCGACAATTCCGGCGGCGTCAACTGCTCCGACGTCGAGGTCAACATCAAGATCGCGCTGGCGTCCGCCATGCGCAAGGGATCGCTGACCCGGCCGGCGCGCAACAAGCTGCTGGCCGAGATGACCGACGAGGTCGCCGGCCTCGTGCTGTCCAACAATTACGAACAGACGCTGGCGCTTTCCATCGCCCGCAAGCGCGGCCTTGCCGACATCGCGCACCAGAGCCGGTTCATGGCGGCGCTGGAGGCTCGGGGCCTGCTCGACCGCGCTGTCGAGACGCTGCCGTCGCCGGCCGCCCTTGCCGAGCGCGAGGCGCGTGGCGAGCCGCTGACCCGGGCGGAGCTTGGCGTGCTGCTCGCCTATGCCAAGATCGTGCTGTTTTCCGACATCGTCGCCAGCGACGTGCCTGACGACGCGCATTTCGACCGCGATCTGATGGGCTATTTCCCTGACCGGATGGCGAAGAAATATGCGGCCGAGATCCATGGCCACCGGCTGCGCCGCGAAATCATCGCCCGCGTCGTCGCCAACGATCTCGTCAATCGCGGCGGACCGTCATTCGTCAACCGGCTGCAGGAAGCCACGGGGCGCAGCGCGGCCGACGTGGTGCGCACCTTCGCCGTGGTGCGCGACGGCTTCGCGTTGCCGGCGCTCTATCGGGAGATCGATGCGCTGGACAGCCACATCGACGGCCAGGCGCAGCTCGACCTCTACCAGTCCGTCAGCCGGCTTATCTTCGTGACCAGCGGCTGGTATCTGAAGAACGATGCCGGCACCGCAGCGCTCGGCCAGCGCATTGCCGAACTGCAAGAGGCGCGCATGGCGCTGGAGCCGAAGCTGCTCTCGCTGCTACCGGCCTTCTCGCGCGAGCGGGTCGAGGAGCGGCGGCACGGCCTCTTCAAGGCCGGCGCCCCGGAAAAGCTCGCCGGGCAGCTGGCAATGGCCGATGTGGCGGGACTGATCCCCGACATCGCACTGACGGCGCGGACGGCCAATGCCGACGTCGTCGCCTCGGCCAAGGCGTTCTTCGCCGTCAGCGATGCCTTCCGCATTCCGCGCGTCGAAGAGGCGGCGCGTTCTATCACGCCGTCGGACTATTACGACCAGCTGGCGCTGTCGCGCGCCACCGACACGATCGGCGCGGCGCGGCGCGGCATCGCGGTGGCGGCTCTCGCCGGCCATGCCGGGACGGCGGATCCTGTGGCGGCCTGGCTGGAAGCCGGCGGCGAGCGCGTGGCGCGCATTCGCGAGCGGCTGCAGGCGCTGACCGAAGGCGGGGATATCACCGTGTCCAGGCTGTCGGTGGCTTCGGGGTTGATGAGCGATCTGACGGGGATGTGAGGCTCGGGACTTTACCCTCCCCCTTGTGGGGAGGGTCGCTGCGAAGCAGCGGGGTGGGGGTGCGGCACCGACCCCCACCCGGACCTTCGGTCCGACCTCCCCACAAGGGGGAGGTAGGGGCGCGGCGCCTTTCTTCGCGTCTCTATGCAGGTAGACAGCGGCGACATCCAGGTGAGGAGCAGCGCGAATCTTTGGCGGTTTGCATGAGCATTCGAAACATGCAGACATGGCGTCCGACAAGCGCGGTGTCCCGGGGGAATCATGATGGCGGCGGTAGAAACAGTGCAGCGGGCATCCGGGCGCGGCATCTGGGGATGGATGTTCTTCGACTGGGCGGCGCAGCCGTTTTTCACGGTTGTCACCACCTTCATCTTCGGGCCTTATTTCGTCTCGCGCATGGCGAGCGATCCGGTCTCAGGCCAGGCGGCCTGGGGCTACGGCATCGCTGTTGCGGGCCTGGTCATTGCCGTGCTGTCTCCCATCCTCGGCTCGATTGCCGACCAGACCGGGCCGCGCAAGCCGTGGATTGCGTTCTTCGCCTCGATCAAGATCATCAGCCTTTGCCTGCTATGGTTCGCCGCTCCCGGCTCGAACCTTTTCCTGGTGGTGCTGTTCTTTTCTCTCGCTTCGGTCGCGGCGGAATTCTCGACCGTGTTCAACGATTCGATGATGCCGCGCCTGGTGCCGAAGAGCGAGATCGGCCACGTCTCCAACATTGCCTGGGGACTTGGTTATCTCGGCGGCATGATCGCGCTGATCTTTGTCGTCGCCTGTCTGGCGGGTTCGCCGGAGACCGGCAAGACGATCATCGGCATCGACCCGCTCTTTGGGCTCGACCCGAAACTCGGCGAGGACGCGCGCGCCACCGGGCCGCTGTCGGCTGGCTGGTATTTCCTGTTCATCCTGCCGATGTTCTTCTTTACGCCGGACGCCATCAAAGGCATTCCGATCGGGCCGGCGGTGCGCGAGGGGCTGTCGGAACTGAAGTCGACGCTGACTGAAGTGCGCCGGCGCAAAGGCATCTTCCGCTTCCTTGTCGCCCGCATGATTTATCAGGACGGCGTCAATGCGCTGCTCGCTTTGGGCGGCACATTTGCGGCAGCGATGTTCCACTGGTCGATCACCGAGATCGGCATGTTCGGCATTATCCTCAACGTCGTCGCCATCGTCGGCTGCCTGGTTGCCGCATGGCTGGACACCGCGCTTGGCTCCAAGACCATCGTGATGATTTCGCTCGTCCTGCTCAGCATCGCCACCATCGGCATCGTTTCGACCGGGCCAGGCTACACGTTGTTCGGCGCCTGGATGATGCCGGGAGCCGATAGTGGCGGCCTGTTCGGCACGGCGGCGGAAAAGGCCTACATTTTCTATGGCCTGTTAATCGGGCTGGCGTTCGGACCGGTGCAGGCGTCGTCACGCTCCTACATGGCGCGCAGCGTGACCGCAGCCGAATCCGGCCGCTATTTCGGCATCTATGCGCTGGCCGGAAGGGCCACGAGTTTCCTGGCGCCGTTCATGGTGGCGTCGATCACGCTCGCCAGCGGCTCGGCGCGGCTCGGCATGGCGGCCATCGTGCTGTTCCTGGGCGTTGGGATCGCGATATTGATCTGGACGCCGTACCCGGCGGATCAGCCGGTGGAATAGCGACGCACTTTTCCTTCTCCCCTTGTGGGAAAAGGCAGAGGCGCTCAATGCCTGAAATGCCTCACGCCGGTAAACACCATGGCGATGCCATGTTCATCCGCGGCGGCGATGACGTCGTCGTCGCGCATCGAGCCGCCGGGCTGGATCACCGCCGTGGCGCCGGCTTCGATGGCTGAGATCAGCCCGTCGGCGAAAGGGAAGAAAGCGTCGGAGGCGACCACCGAGCCCTTGGTCAACGGCTCCGCGAGGCCAGCTGCTTCCGCCGCGTCGAGCGCCTTGCGGGCGGCGATGCGCGAGGAATCGACGCGGCTCATCTGGCCGGCGCCGATGCCAACCGTGGCGCCGTCCTTGGCGTAAACGATGGCGTTCGACTTGACGTGCTTGGCGATGCGGAAAGCGAATTTGAGGTCGGCCATCTCGGCCGCCGTCGGCGCGCGCCTGGTCACCACCTTGAGCTCGAGATCGTCGACCACCGCGTTGTCGCGGCCCTGGACGAGCATGCCGCCAGCGACGGATTTCACAGTGATGCCGCCGGCGTGCGGATCGGGCAGACCGCCGGTGACCAGCAGTCGCAAATTCTTTTTGGCGGCGATGATGCGGACAGCGTCCTCCGACGCGTCCGGCGCAATGATCACCTCGGTGAAGGTTTTTACGATCTCCTGAGCCGCTTCGGTATCGAGGATGCGGTTCATGGCAACGATACCGCCAAAGGCCGAAACCGGGTCGCAGGCCAGCGCTCTCGCATAGGCAGCAGCCAGCGAAGCGTCCTCGGCGACGCCGCACGGGTTGGCGTGCTTGATGATGGCAACGGCGGCGCAGCGGTTGGGATCGAACTCGCCGACCAGCTCGAAGGCGGCATCGGTGTCGTTGATGTTGTTGTAGGACAGCTGCTTGCCCTGCAACTGGCGAGCCGTGGCGACCCCGGGCCGCTTGTCGCCATTGACGTAGAAGCCGGCGCTCTGATGCGGGTTCTCGCCATAGCGCATGACGCTTTCCAGCCTGCCGCCGAAGGCGCGCCAGGTCGGGTGCTCGATCTCAAGCGTTTCGGCGAACCAGCCGGAGATCGCCGCATCGTAGCTGGCGGTGCGGGCAAAGGCCTTGGCCGCCAGCTTCTGGCGGAAATCCAGCGACAGCGAGCCGATGTTCATCTCCAGCGCGTTCAGCACCGAGGCGTAGTCGCCGGGATCGGTGACGATGGCGACATAGGCGTGATTCTTGGCCGAAGCGCGGATCATCGCCGGGCCGCCAATGTCGATGTTCTCGACAACAGCGGCATAGTCGGCGCCGGAACGGCGGACCTCCTCGAACGGGTAGAGATTGCAGACGAGCAGATCGATCGGCTCGATGCGGTGATCGTGCATCGCCTTGGCGTGTTCGGGATCGTCGCGCACGCCGAGCAGTGCGCCATGCACCGACGGGTGCAGCGTCTTGACGCGGCCGTCCATGATCTCGGGAAAGCCTGTCAGTTCCGAGACGTCACGCACCGCCAGCCCCGCCTCGGCGATCGCCTTTGCCGTACCTCCGGTCGAGACCAGCTCGACGCCGGCCGCGACCAGCCCTTTGGCGAAGTCGGTCAGGCCGGTCTTGTCGAAGACGGAAAGCAGGGCGCGGCGGACCGGAACGAGGTCGGGTGCCGGAATGTTCTTAGCGGCGACGGCCATGGGCTGGCGGCCTTTCAGGGCTGATTGGAGAGCGTTGCCGGGCCGTAGCACATGAGGTCAGGAAATCAAGCCGGAAGCTCGATCAAGCCGGCGCCGGCACCGGCGCTCAGCTGTTCTCGGGATAGCCGGCGATGCCGGTGCGCGTGAGCTGCCAATGCACCTCGGCGATCTCCGAGGCCTTGAAGGCGAGCACGATCTGGCGGCTGCGGCGTGGGCCGCCAAGGCCGGCGAAATAGATCGATTCCTCGACCTCCGGCACCACTTCGGTGCAGGTGAACACCCAGGTGTCGGCCTGGTCGGCGGTCAGCACCAGGCGGTCATGCTCGTCCTGCAAAAGGTTGATATCAGGGTGGATATGGAAGCGCACCACGACGAAGTCGCGGCCATTGTTGCGGATCGCCGCACCGCCCGGGCGGAGGAAGCGATCCCTGCCGGCGAGCACATTGCCCTCGCTCGACAGTTTCAGCTCGCGCTCATGCAGGAAGCCAAAGCGCTGCATATAGCCGTCATGGCGGGCGATGAAGCCTTGCGTGCCCTTCTGGTCGATGCGCTTGCAAGGCACATGCTGCGGGCCGCCGAGCAAGGGTGAGCCGAGCAGGTCGTTGACGCGCAGCGAATGGGAAAACCGCGCCGACGAGGTGTCGTTGATGGTGGCGGTCGAATGCGCCGCGGTGGCACGGGCCAGCGGCCGGAATTCGGCGGCGCCATAGGTGTCGATGCCGGCATTGACGATATAATGCTGGCGGCCGGACGAGAGTTCGAAGGCCAGGCACCCGGCATGCGCGGCGTTGGACACATCGACGGCCGGCGACGGGCCGGTATCGGCAATCACCGTGACGCCGCCCATACACAGCCGCTCATAGCCGGAATGCGGCGCGTGCAGCAGCGGCGCGCCGGCGGTGTCGTCGTGGCGCAAGATGGTGGCTATACGGTCGTGGATGGTGGCGCCCATGCCGTTGAAGCGGGCCAGGCTGCCATCCTGATGGCGGAAGAAGCGCAGCGCCGGCAGCATGCGGTCGATGGCGCCCATCAGGGCTGCCGGTGGCGTTTCGGCCTGGTTAGCATAGGTCTGGCGCAGCGGCAGGAGATCGGCGAGCAGTTCGAGAACCGCCATCGGGTTGCGCGAAATATGGCCGCCGTCGGGAAGGATCTGGCGGTCGAGTTCTTCCGCCAGGTTGCGGGTGGCGCCGCGCAGTGCCGAGGCCGGCGCCGGCAGCGACAGCGCGGCGAAGGCAAGCGCGATGCGAGCGCGCAGCCTGTCCTTGCCGTCCGGCATTTCGCGCGCCATCGAGCGGAGATAGCGGATCTGCACGGCGAGCGATTTCAGGAAGGCGCGATAGAACGGAAATTCGGCCCCTTGTAGGACAACCGAGGAGTGTTGCAACCAGGCAATGACTCGCTTGGCGGTGATGCCGGGCTCCCAGGCTATGCCGGAAATCTGGTTGCCATGCATGGCGATCCAGTCGGAGACAAGCGCGCGTGCATTGGCGGCGGCCAGCTCGGTGCCGGCGGCGCGCATATGGCGCAGCCAACGAAAGCCGTGCAGCGTCTTCACCCAGCCGCGATTGGCGACATCGATCTGGAATGGCGATTTGCCGCCGGTCTCGACGAGGTGTCCCGACAGCGGATAGCGGCCATAGTAGATCTCGAGCGCGATCTGCGGATCGGCGAGCCTGAGGTCGGGCGGTGCAATCAGGACGCGTTCGGGCGTGCGCCCGGAATAGCGCCAGCGATAAACTGGCCCCGCGCGAAGGCGCCGGCGCGTCTTGCGCCAAAACTCCTTAGCGACAAGCGTCCACAGACGTGTCGTGCTGCCGGCAGCCAGTGCCAAAACCCCTCCTCGTCGCCTGGAGATAGAGCATGCTGTCGCCCGAAAACCGCGTCACACTTTTCGGCATCATGTTCCGGTACCCCAGCACAAGCTTATATGATTCAAGAACTTATGCGAAGTCGAATTCCGCCGACGTGAAGCGCCTCACGCTGCCGGCCACCGACCCACCCCGAAAAAAGTCAAGCGCTTCGCGGGTTTAAGCCCGGCAATCCTGCACTCACTTGCGGTTGTGGCGAGACCGAAATTCGCTGGGCGAACAGTTTTCGCGGTCGCGAAACAGACGGGAGAAATAGAAGGCGTCGTGGATGCCGACGGCGGCCGCAATGGACTCGATGGGCGAATCGGAGGCGGCCAGCATCTGTTTGGCGCGGTCGAGCCTCGTGCGCAGTTGGAAGGCCTTGGGCGACATGCCGGCTGCCCGCGCAAATCTGCGCCGCAAGGTTGCCGGCGACATCGAGAATTTCGCGGCGAAGGCATCGAGATCGACCGGGTCGCACGCGCAGCGGCGCAATTCGTCGACGATGGGCTGCATGTCGGCGGCATCCTGGAGGCTGGGGTTTCGTTGACGGTTGTTCCAATCCATTGCCTGGCGGGCGGCACGCACGACGATGCGATGCATCGTGGCGGCGGCTTCTGCCTGGCTCAGCATCGTATCGAGCGACAGCTCACCATGCAGCCTGTCGAACAGCCGCTGCATTTTGCCGAGGTCGCGCAAGGGGACGACAGGGGCGTCCTCGGCAATCAGCCGCAGCCGGGTGAAATCGCGTATCAAGGCGCCGTCGAAGAGCGCCCAGCGTTCGAGCCAGCCCGATGCGTCCGGCCCGTAGGAATGCATCCTCCCGGGAAGCAGCCAGAACAGGGCCGGCGCTTGGATCGTCTGCATGCCGGCAGTCCTGGTTTCAAGCCAGCCTTGACCGTTCTCAATCAGCACCACGGCGAATTCCGGCAATTTGCGCGCTTGGATCGCCTGCGTGACGCGATGCCGACCAATCCCTGTAACCGACAGGCCGCCGGCCGCGGCCGGTGCGGATCTGTAGAGTGCGTAAGAGAGATCGTTCATGAGCGAAAAGTCCATGGCTTCGTTACGTCCATGGGCGAGTGTGCAAACAGTATGGCATTTCCAGCTAAGGATGGAAAATCGCAGGTGGCTGAAATGTCAAGCTCAACAGGTGGCATGCAACGACGGAGTCCTGTTGCGTCAATCGATCTGAACGCCAACGGCAAGACATTATCGATGGCGCCGAACCGGTTGGGTCATCTCGTGCCAACCGACGCCGGGATCGGCATCGATGCCATTCGAGGCCTCCTTGCCGAGCAAGGCTATGTCTGGCTGAAAGGTATCCTGCCGCGCCGCGACGTCATGGATTTTCGCGGCTGGGTGTTTTCGTATCTGGCCGACACCGGCTTGCTGCAGCCCGGGTCCGATCCCGCGCTTGGCCTGGCGGCCGGCACGTTCGACCGTCAGCTCGCCGATCGCCGGTTGATGGCGCTGGTTCGCTCCACCGCCTATGAAGGGTTCTGCGCACAGCCCCGGATGGCCCGGCTGATGGATGCGTTCGTCGGCGGGCTGTCCTATTTGCACAAGCGCAAGATCATGCGTTTCACCCAACCGGGCACCACTGTGGCGACGCCGGCGCATTACGACCTCGTCTATCTGCGCGGCGGCACCAGCCGCATCGTCACTGCCTGGATCCCGATCGGCGACGTTCCCGTCGACATGGGCGGCCTCGTCTATCTCGAGGGATCGCACCCCATCGGCCTCGACATGGAGGCCCGGTTCGCCAGGGAAAATGCCGGGCTGAGCCCGCAGGAGCGCATCAGCGCCTACAACAGGAACATGAGCGAGGGCGGCTGGGTGTCGAAGGACCTGCCCGACATGGCGGAGCGGTTCGATACACGCTGGCTGATCGCGGATTTCGAGGCCGGCGATGTCGTCCTCCACTCGCCCTACATGATCCACGCCTCGACGACCAACCAGAGCGCGGAGGGGCGTATCCGGCTCTCCACCGATATCCGCTACCAGAATGTCGATGATGAGATCGATGCAAGGTGGGGGAAGCACTGGTCCTTGGACGACATGCTTTAGGCATGTCGTCGCGTCGGAGTCAGGCCAGTCGTCGCATGCGGGCGGCGAAGAAGCCGTCCAGGCCGGAAACCCCTGGCGAACCAAGGTCAAGATCGGCGGGTGTGGTGCGCAGCGTGCCTTGCGGGGTCAGGAAGGCGTCGATTCCAGCGATTTCGCCGGGCTGCAGCGGATCGTCGGCGACGGTCTTGTTGCCGGCCAGAAAGGCGCGATACAGATCCTCGCCTTCGATCGGGTCCAGCGAACAGTTGGAAAAAACAATCCGGCCGCCCGGTTTGACCAAAGTGACGGCGCGGGCGAGCAGCTTTGCTTGCAGATCGGCTAGCTTTTCGACGTCGGCTAACGTCTTGGTCCATTGCACGTCCGGGTGGCGCCGAACCGTGCCGGTGGAAGAGCAGGGCGCGTCGAGCAGGACGGCGTCGAAAAGCTCCGCCGGCTGGTATTTCAGCAGATCGGCCTGCACGATCTCGGCGGACAGCCCAAGCCGTTCGAGGTTCTGCGTCAGCCGCGCCAGCCGGTTCTTCGAGGTGTCCAAGGCGGTGACTTTGGCGCCGGCAAGGATAAGCTGAGCGGTCTTGCCGCCGGGGGCGGCGCAGAGGTCGGCGACGCGTAATCCTTTGACATCGCCGAACAGCCGCGCCGGAAAACTGGCGGCGGCGTCCTGGACCCACCATGCGCCTTCGCTGAAGCCCGGCAGTTCGGTGACGGAGGCGCTGAGCTTTTCCACTCGCACCGTGCCGGTCGGCAGCACGATGCCGCCGAACTTTTCGGCCCACAATTCGGGATCGGCCTTGACCGTGAAATCGACCGGCGCCTCAACGCGATGCGCCGCCAGGATCTGTCTGGTCATCTCGGCGCCATAGGCGGCCTTCAGCCGGTCGGAGAACCATTTTGGCGCCTCGTCGGTGGCGGCAAGAGCTGCCGGCAGTTCGGTCTCCTTGGCGCGCACCAAAGTGCGCAGCACGCCATTAACGAGGCCGGAAAAGCGCTGCGTGCGTGGGTCCGACTTGGCGTGGGTCACAGCCAAATCGACGGCGGCGCTGTCGGGGATGTCGAGGAACAGGATCTGCGCCGCCGCAACATGCAGGATGTGCGACAAAGCTGTGGCGTTGGGCGGCAGCGGCTTTTCAAGGCGGCGGGCGAGGAGCCCGGCAATGGTCATGCGGTAGCGCAGCGCGGTCACCAGTATGGCGCGCACCAGGCCGCGGTCGCGCAGGTCGAGCACCTTGTATTGCGGATGGCCGTTCTCGTGGTCCGTCAGCCCGTCGAGCGGCGTCTTGGCGTCGATAACGGCGGCCAGCAGCCGCGCCGCTGCCTTGCGCGCGGCGAGGCCGGCGACGAATTCGTCCGAGCTGTTTTCGCGATCGCCTGAATGTGCGGGCCGGGATCTGGCGCCGCTCACGACCACGGACCTTTGGGTCCGGTCGGATTGCGGCCCCACGGATTGGCTTTCGGCTTGGCCGGTCTGGTCGGCGGAGTGGGGCGTGCTGCCTTGCCCCACGGGCCTTGCACGGCATCGGCCGGGAATTCTTCTGTTTGCCCGGGCGTCGGCGCTTGGCGCGGCGCCGGCTGGCGGCCTGCCATGTCGCGCGCCATCGCCTGCAGCGCGGCGATGCGGTTGTCGGTATTCGGGTGGGTCGAAAACAGGCTGTCCATGCGCTCGCCGTGAAGGGGATTGATGATGAAGAGATGCGCGGTCGCGGGATTGCGTTCGGCATCCGGGTTGCGGATGCGTTCGGCGCCGCGGGCGATCTTGTCAAGCGCTGATGCCAGCCAAAGCGGATTTCCAACGATTTCGGCGCCGCGCCGGTCGGCTTCGTATTCGCGGGTGCGGCTGACCGCCATCTGCACGATCATGGCGGCGAAGGGCGCGACCAGCATCGCCACCAGCACGCCGACAAAGCCGAACGGGTTGTTGTTGTCGCGGCTACCGCCGAAGAAGAAGGCGAAATTGCCGAGCATCGAGATGGCGCCGGCGAGTGTCGCGACAATGGTCATGGTCAGCGTGTCTCGATGCTGGATGTGGGCCAGCTCATGCGCCACGACTGCCGCCACCTCCTCATGCGACAGGCGCTCCAGCAGCCCGGTCGAGGCCGCGACCGCGGCGTTCTCGGGATTGCGGCCGGTGGCGAAGGCGTTCGGCTGCGGATTGTCGATCAGATAGGTCTTGGGCATCGGCAGGCCGGCCTGCTTGGCCAACGCCTCGACGATGGCGTGGAATTCGGGCGCGTTCCTGGCATCGACCTCGACGGCGTGGTTCATCGACAGCACCATCTTGTCGGCATTCCAGTAGCTGAACAGATTGGTGCCCGCGGCGACCAGGAAGGCGATCATCATGCCGCCGGTGCCGCCGATCAGAAAACCGACGCCCATGAACAGCGCCGTCATCGCGGCCAGGAGCATGGTGGTGCGTAGCGTGCTCATCATCTGCTCCCTGTGCGGCCGTGGCAAAAAAAGGTCGATCGGGGTGAACTCATGGCTATATGATGGGAAACGCCGCCCTTCGTTTCAATCCGCCCGGACTATCGCATGACCGACCAACCCAGCAAAGCTGATGCCGACCGGGAGAAGGACCTGACGCCGGCGGCCAGCCGGGCGCTGGCTGAAGCCGAGGCGCGCCGTGAAGCGTATCGCCAGAAGGAAGCTGCGTTGCCGAAGGAAATCGGCGGCCGCGGCGGCAAGGAACCCGGCCGCTACGGCGACTGGGAAGTGAAGGGACTGGCTAGCGATTTCTAGGGGTTCAGGAACGGAAGAACTGGGGAACTGGTGAACTGAAGAGTTGAAGAAAAAGGCGCATAGCAGTCCTCCAGTCCTCCAGTCCTCCAGTCCTCCAGTCCTCCAGTCCTCCAGTCCTCCAGTTCCTCAGGCCGCGCTGCGCTGTGCCCCCAGCGTCATCCAGCCGCTGTCATCGATGGCGATGGAGACGGTTTCGTAGCCGCCAATCGAGTTGTGCTGAGTCGTCATTGGATGCTGGTGAGTGGCGCTGATCACCATCACCGACGCGCCCGCTGCTTCCGCCGCCGCGATACCGGCCGGTGCGTCCTCGAAGACCAGACAGTCGCCGATATCGACGCCGAGCCGTTTTGCCGCCAGCAGGAAACAGTCGGGCGCCGGCTTGCCGTGCGACACATCCTCGGCCGCGACCACCAAGGCGGGAACCGGGATGCCGGCGGCCCGCATGCGCAGCAGCGCCAACGGGCGCGGCGCCGAGGTGACGATCGCCCAGCGCTCTGGCGGCAAAGCGTTGAGGAACGGCACGGCGCCGGCGATCGGCAGCACGCCTTCGACATCGTCCGACTCCGCCTGCAACAGCACAAACGCCTCATGCACCGGGTCGACGCCGGGAAGCGCCAGCCTGGTGATGGTCTCGACCGCCCGCACGCCATGGATCGTCGGCAGGAAGGCTTCGACGTCGAGACCGTGCTTAAGCGCCCACGCCGCCCAGACGCGCTCGGCCGAGGCGATCGAATTGAGCACCGTGCCATCCATATCGAACAGGAACGCGGCGAATTTTCTGCCTGCAAACATCAGATTTTCCACGGGGTTAGGGATCGTTTCGGGAGGGTCGAAACATGTCGTGCGACCGTAACGTCGCCACGGCTGCCTGGGAAGCCGCGGGAGAGCCTTTTCGATAGTTCCAGGGAACCATGGTCCCGCCTCTGGCGTTTTGAGCATACTGTTTTCCACGGGATCGAAGGGGCAATCATTGTGCTGATCCGGCTCGGCTACGAAATCGCCATTGAATGCGTCGGCGCCACGCCGGTCATCTCGCTGCTTGATATCCACAGGGATCGTCAGGCCGACATCAAACGGCAGACGCGCGTGCTGACGTCGCCTTCAGTGCCGAGCAAGGTTTATCACGATCTGTTCGGCAATACCTGCCGCCGCTTCACCGCACCCGCCGGCAGTTTCCGCATTCTCTATGACGCAGCCGTCGAGGACAGCGGGGAGCCTGACGCGGTCAACACGCTGGCCAGGGAAGTGCCGGTGGCGGAACTGCCGGACGATGTGCTCGGCTACCTCCTCGGCAGCCGCTATTGCGAGACCGATCATCTGAGCAGTCTGGCCTGGCAGCTTTTCGGCCATGTTCCCTCCGGCTGGGCGCGGGTGCAGGCGATCGTCGACTATGTCCACAACCGGCTGTCCTTCGGCTATGGCTATGCGCGGTCGACGCGCACCGCAGCCCAAGCGCATGAGGAGCAGGTTGGTGTATGCCGCGACTTCGCCCATCTGGCGATCACGCTCTGCCGCTGCATGAACATCCCGGCCCGCTATGTGAACGGTTATCTCGGCGACATCGGCGTACCGGCCGACCCGGCGCCGATGGACTTTTCGGCCTGGATGGAAGTGTTCCTCGACGGCAAATGGTACACGTTCGACCCCCGTCATAATCGTCCGAGGATAGGCCGCGTCGTCATCGCGCGCGGTCGTGATGCCACGGATGTGCCGCTGCTGCACAGCTTCGGCCCACACCAACTCTCGCTGTTCAAGGTCTGGACCTATGAGCAGGAGGGCAAGCTGTTCAATCCGCCCTATCACGGCGTCGACAAGACGGTCAGCGCGCGGATGCTGGCGTGACCGGATTCTGATCCGCTTCGACACACAATCCGGAAATGGAAAAGGCCGCCGCTTCTTGACGAAGCCGGCGGCCTTCCGTGTTTCCGTCCGTGGCGCGGCCAATGGCGGCGACCGAGGTCACCCGCCGCGCTTATCGCGCCTTAACGGGAAGACTGCTTCCCGAAAGTGCAATCCGCTGAGGCCACGTTCTGGAAAACGAAATCACTCGACATCGGATCACCTCCTTTCGATTTGTTGAACACGTACAGATGATGGGGTGCGTTGCAGCAAAAAACAAGATGCCGGTTTGAAATAGCTGGCGAGCCGCCTTTTGCGCCGGGTTGCGAAGAGCCGCGCGGGCGGGCAAAATCCATGCAAGGTGGATTGTCAGGACTCGGGAGGATGGCCATGGAGGCAGCCGAGAAGGCCGCGCGCATCGTGCGAACGGTGATCGAAACGCTGAAGCCGGGTTTTGCGGTCAAGCTGTGGACCGGCGAGCGGATCGGTCCCGCCACCGGGCCCGTGCTCACCATCAACGACCAGGACATCGTCTGGCAGGTGGTGAAGCGGCCATCGTTGTCGACGCTGATCGAGATGTGGATTTCCAAGACGATAGACATCGAAGACGGGACGATTTTCGATTTTTATGCACTGCCGTCGCAAGGCAAGCTCAGGACCAAGCTCAAGTCGCTGCCGAAGCTGGCGATCCTGCGCGACTTGCCGGCGGTGCTCCTGTCACGCAAGCAGATGAGTGCACGCACCGATCTGTCGGGTCGCAACCCCTATGTCAGCGGGTCGAGCCAGGAGGCGATCCAGCATCACTACGACATTTCGAATGCCTTTTACCGGCTCTTCCTCGACGAGCGCATGGTCTACAGCTGCGGCTACTTTAAGGATTTCGCCGATGGCATCGACCAGGCGCAGGCCGACAAGCTCGACCATATCTGCCGCAAGCTCAGGCTGAAGCCGGGCGAAAAGCTGCTGGACATCGGCTGCGGCTGGGGTGCCATGCTGATCCATGCGGCCAAAAATTACGGCGTCGTCGGCCATGGCGTGTCGCTGTCGCAGGCGCAGACCGATCTCGCCCGCGAGCGCATCCGCGCCGAAGGGCTGCAGGACCGCATCACCATCGAAATCAAATCCTATACGGAGCTCAAAGGCTCCTTCGACAAGATATCGTCGATCGGCATGTTCGAGCATCTCGGCCTCGCCAACCACGCCACCTATTTCAAGACCATCCATCGCTTGCTGAAGCCCGGCGGCATCTATCTGCACCACGCCATCACCAGGCGCAGCAAGGGCGACTTGAAGAAAACCTTGCGCAAGGGGCCGGAGTTCAAGGCGCTGCTCAAATACATTTTCCCAGGCGGCGAACTCGACACGATCGGCATGACGCTGGGCAATCTGGAGGCGCATGGCTTCCTGGTCTACGACGTCGAGAATCTGCGCGAGCACTATGCGCGCACCTGCCGGCTGTGGGCCGAGCGGCTACAGGCTCGCTTCGACGAGGCGGTCGCCGAAGTCGGCGAGGCCAAGGCACGGCTGTGGCTGCTTTATCTCACCGGCTGCTCGATCACCTTCGAGCGCGCCTCGGCGCAGATTTTTCAGACCGTCGTCACCAAACGCGCACGCGGGCCGAGCGGGCTGCCGCCGACACGGGCGGATCTGTATCGGTAGGGATAGGATTCGGGGCCGAACCCCACGCTTTCCAAGGTCTGCGATTCGCTGCCTCGCGGTAGAGGCCTACACGAACCGCATCGGCGCGCCGATCTCGACACGGGCAGGCCTGTCCACAGTGCAATAGACGCCAAGATTATGGGCGTTGTGGCGGACCAGATTGCGCAGGATGCCGGGATCGTGGTCAAAGCCGTCCTGGCTGATGATGGTGAAGCCGCAGCGGCGGCACGGCTCCGAGACGGTCACCAGCAGGTCGCCGATGGCAAGCTTGCGGCCAATCCATTCGGTCTCGGGAAACGAGCCTTCGACCGCCGCCATGTCGACGACGATGTTGGGGCGGAAGCGGCGCGGATCGGGAATGCCTTCGGGGTGCAGCGCCTTGAGCCGGGCCAGCGATGCGGTGGTCAAGAGATGGATCGGCGCTTTGCGGTAGCGCGCCGCGGTCAGCGGGCCGGTGTAGCCGGGAGCGTTGTCCTGGCTGAACGGCCGGATCGAGGCGGCGAAGCCGAGATAGGTCGAGACGGCGCTGTCGCATTCAGCGCCCGGCGCTACCAGCCAGTCGCCGTCGGGAACGGCGATCTCCAGCTTGCGGTCCTTGCTCAGCCGGGTGCGGATGCGCGGCACCTTGTGCCACTTGGCGTCGCGGTCGGGCCGCGCGATCTCATTGTCCGAGACATCGACAAGGCCGAACAGCCGGTCGCCGTCGATGGTTTCAAGGCCGACCGAAATGGCGTCCTGGCGTTCGCCGGCAAGCGAACTAGCGGGGTAACGCCAGAGCTCCGTGACTGCGCCCAGTGCAGCCATCAAATCCCCTCAGCCCTTCTTGTTCTGGCGGTTGGCGATCAGATCATCGACCACGGCCGGATCGGCCAGTGTCGAGGTATCGCCGAGCGCGGAAAAATCGTCCTCGGCGATCTTGCGCAGGATACGGCGCATGATCTTGCCGGAGCGGGTTTTCGGCAGTCCGGGCGCGAACTGCAGCTTGTCGGGCGAGGCGATTGCGCCGATCTCCTTGCGGACATGGGCGACAAGCTCCTTGCGCAGTTCCTCGCTCGGCTCCACGCCTTTCATCAAGGTAACGTAGCTGTAGATGCCCTGGCCCTTGATGTCGTGGGGATAGCCGACGACAGCTGCTTCCGACACCTTCTCATGGCTGACGAGCGCCGATTCGACCTCGGCCGTTCCCATGCGGTGGCCGGAAACGTTGATGACGTCGTCGACGCGGCCAGTGATCCAGTAATAGCCATCGGCGTCGCGGCGACAGCCGTCACCGGTGAAGTATTTGCCCTTGTAGGTGGAGAAATAGGTCTGCACGAAGCGGTAATGATCGCCATAGACGGTGCGCATCTGGCCGGGCCAGGAATCGGCGATGCAGAGATTGCCGTCGGCCGCCCCTTCCAGCACCCTACCTTCGCCGTCGACCAGCTGCGGCCTGATGCCGAAGAAGGGCCGCGTCGCCGAACCAGCCTTGAGGTCGGTGGCGCCGGGCAGCGGCGTGATCAGGATGCCGCCGGTCTCGGTCTGCCACCATGTGTCGACGATCGGCACCTTGCCGTTGCCGACGATGTTGAAATACCACTCCCAGGCTTCCGGATTGATCGGTTCGCCGACTGAGCCCAGCACGCGCAGCGACTTGCGCGAGGTCTTCTTCACCGGTTCGTCGCCGGCGCCCATCAGCGCGCGCAGTGCCGTCGGCGCAGTGTAGAAGATGTTGACCTTGTGCTTGTCGATGACTTCCCAGAAGCGCGACTGCGAGGGGTAATTCGGCACGCCCTCGAACATCAGCGTGGTGGCGCCGTTGGCGAGCGGGCCATAGACGATGTAGCTGTGGCCGGTGACCCAACCGACATCGGCGGTGCACCAGTAGATATCACCATCATGGTAGTCGAAGACATATTGGTGGGTCATCGAGACATAGACGAGATAGCCGGCGGTGGTGTGCAGCACGCCCTTCGGCTTGCCGGTCGAGCCTGAGGTATAGAGGATGAACAGCGGATCCTCGGCCTTCATCTTCTCCGGCTTGCAGTCGCCTTTCACCGTGGCGATCTCGTCATGGTACCAGATGTCGCGTCCCTGAACCCAGCCGGTCTTGCCGCCGGTGCGGCGCACGACGACCACCTTATCGACCTTGGTGCCGGCCTTGGCGGCGATTTCGATCGCTCTGTCGGTGTTTTCCTTCAGCGGGATCGGCTTGCCGCCGCGCAGGCCCTCGTCGGCCGTGATGACGAAGGTCGACTTGCAGTCATCGATGCGGCCGGCCAGCGCGTCCGGTGAAAAGCCGCCGAAGACGATCGAGTGGATGGCGCCGATGCGGGTGCAAGCCAGCATCGCGTAGGCCGCTTCCGGGATCATCGGCATGTAGATGGTGACGCGGTCGCCCTTCCTGACGCCGTGCTTCTTCATCACATTGGCGAGCCGGCAGACATGCTCGTAGAGCTCGTTATAGGTGATCTTCTTGTCGTCGTAGGGATTGTCGCCTTCCCAGATGATGGCTGTCTGGTTGCCGCGCTTCTTCAAATGGCGGTCGATGCAGTTGTAGGAGACGTTGGTTTCGCCGTCCTCAAACCATTTGATCGAGACCTTGCCCTCGAAGGAGGTGTTCTTGACCTTGCTGAACGGCTTGAACCAGTCGATGCGCTTGCCGTGCTTGCCCCAGAACTTGTCCGGATTCTTCACGCTGTCGGCATACCATTTGAGGTAGGTGTCGTTGTCGATCAGCGCATTCTTCTTCCACGCCGGCTGGACGCGGTGGATCTTCACCTCGGACATGTCTTCACTTTCCTCCCAAACCACCCCGCCGGCTTGACCTCAGCCAGGATCACGGCGACGCAGCCGCGAATTCGGCGGCATTATTAACAGTTCCGCGCTGACGGCAACATTAGACGTTGGATTCGCGTGGCGGGATGCCGCAGCTCCCGTTTCGGTTGCATCAGCACTCGGCAGCGGTCGCTGCTAACTGCATGTTTTCGTGCATAAAACCCGACTGGGATCAGGAAAATCATAGACAGTTAAGGAACGGCGCGCACAATTCGGTGTTGGGAGGAATGGAGAATCAACTAGGCCAAGGGGCTGTCATGCGCGATCATTCCGAAATGGACCTGATGCTCAAGGGGTATGGCCTGACCACGGCCAAGATTCTGTACCATTTTCCCGACCACCCGCATCTGCTGCAGAGCTTCATCTGGCAGGATTACGATCTGGCGCCGAAGTTTCCGGTGCTGATCAAGTTCATCGAGTTCTGGAAGGCCAGGCTCGACGGGCCGCTGCATTCGATCAGCTACACGCACCAGAAGCTGATCGCGCCGAACGAATGGCGGAAGGTGGATGGGGAGTTCGTGCTGCACTGAGCGGCAGTATAGCTGATCTCCCCCGCAAGGGGGGAGATTGGCAGCTTCAACGTCGTGTGATCACACCGCAGGCGGGTTCAGCCGGGCGAAACCTTCCTGGCGGAGATAGGGGAAGTACGGGTAGGGCGCGGTCACTTCGCTTGCCATGTCGAGCTTTTTGACCTGCTCCGGCGTCAACGCCCAGCCGACGGCGCCGAGGTTCTGGCGCAGCTGTTCCTCGTTGCGGGCGCCGATGATGACGGAGGACACGGTCGGGCGCCGCAACAGCCAGTTGATGGCGATCTGCGGCACGGTCTTGCCGGTCTCTTCAGCCATCGCATCAAGCGCATCCATGACCCGGTAGAGATGTTCGTCCGCGACCGGCGGGCCGAAATCGGCGGTGTCGTGCAGCCGGCTCTTTTCCGGCAGGGGCTGGCCGCGGCGGATCTCGCCGGTCAGGCGGCCCCAGCCGAGCGGGCTCCACACCAGCGCGCCGATGCCCTGGTCGATACCGAGCGGCATCAGCTCCCATTCATAGTCGCGACCGACCAGCGAGTAGTAGACCTGATGCGCGGCGTAGCGCGGGTAGCCATGCTTGTCGGCTTCCGCCAGCGATTTCATCACCTGCCAGCCGGAGAAGTTGGAGACGCCGACATAGCGCAGCTTGCCGGCGCGCACGAGGTCGTCCAGCGTCGACAACACCTCCTCGATCGGCGTGCCGGCATCGAAGGCGTGCAGCTGCAACAGGTCGATGTAATCGGTGCCCATGCGCTTCAGGGCGGCGTCGACGGCTTTGATCAGCCGCGAGCGCGACGAGCCGTAGTCGGCCGGTCTGTCGCCCATCGGCAGCGAAGTCTTGGTCGAGATCAGCACCGCGTCGCGGCGGCCTTTGATGGCTTCGCCAAGCACTTCCTCGGAGGCGCCGTTCGAATAAACATCGGCGGTGTCGAACAGATTGACGCCGGCCTCGAGGCAGATGTCGATCAGCCGCCGCGCTTCCTTGGCATCGCTGTTGCCCCAGGCCCCGAACAGCGGCCCGGAGCCGCCGAAAGTGCCGGCGCCGAAAGAGAGTGCGGGCACTTTCAGGCCCGATGCGCCGAGACGTCGATAATCCATTTTATGCTCCTTGATGATGTCGAAGAAGGATTGCGCGTGATGCTCATGACTGGGCGCAGACCGGCGCCCCGATTGTGGGGGCGCGATCGAGGCGCAGCGCCAGGGCAGCGACGCCAAGAGCCGCGACCGGCAGCAAAGCGGCGATCCAGGTTAGTGAGCCGAGGCCGAGGCCATGGGCAATCACCGCGCCGCCAAGCCAAGCGCCGGCGGCATTGCCGAGGTTGAAGGCGGCGATGTTGAAGGACGAGGCGAGGCTCTGGCCCGCGCCTTGCGCCTTTTCCAGCACCCACATCTGCAGCGGCGCCACGGTGGCGAAGGCGGCGGCACCAAGCAGGCCGACATAGATGACGGCCAGGATTTGGCTGTGGACGGCGAAGGTCATTGTGGCCAGCACCAACGCCAGCACCACGAGGCTGCCGAGCACCGCCGGCACCAACCAGCGGTCGGCGACCTTGCCGCCAAGCAGATTGCCGGCGATAAGACCGCCGCCGAAGACGAGCAGGATCGGCGACACGGCGGCTTCCCTGAAGCCGGTGATCTCGGTGAGCAGCGGGGCGATGTAGGTGAAGACGGCGAAGACGCCGGCGTAGCCGAGCACGGTGGTGGCGAGGCCGAGCAGCACCGGCGTGCGGCGCAGCACGGCGAGATCGGCGCGCAGGTTGGTCTTCTCGGGCGCCGTCTGGCTGCGTGGTACCAGAAGCAGGATCACTGCGAAGGCAGCGAGACCGACCAGAGCTACCGCCCAGAAGGTGGCGCGCCAGCCGAAGGTCTGGCCGAGCCAGGTGCCGAAGGGCACGCCGAGGATGTTGGCGATGGTCAGGCCGGTGAACATCAGCGCGATCGCCGAGGCTTTCTTGTTGGGTGCGACCAGGCCGGTGGCAACCACCGAGCCGACGCCAAAGAAAGTGCCATGGGCAAGGGCGGTGATGATGCGGGCGCCCATCAGCGTCCAGTAGTCGGGGGCGATCGCACAGGCGAGGTTGCCGAGCGTGAAGATCGCCATAAGGGCCAGAAGGACGGTCTTGCGGGGCCAGTTGCCGGTGGCGATGGTCAAAAGCGGCGCGCCGATGACGACGCCCAACGCGTAGCCCGAAATCAACTGGCCGGCGGCCGAGATCGAGACTCCGAGATCTTTGCTGACATCGATCAGCAGCCCCATGATGACGAATTCGGTGACACCGATGCCGAAGGCGCCGGCAGCGAGGGCGTAGAGAGCAAGAGGCATGGCGGTTTCCAGTTCGAACTCGAATGAGCGCGCTGTCCAGACCCGCGCCCCGACCGCAGAGATCGTGTTGCCATGCCTTGTGAACCAGACTTGCTTTGGGCATATTTCCTGTGAAATAGATTCACAAATGGCCAGACCCGATATCAACCGTTCCGGCGAGATCGAAGTGTTCGTCCGCGTCGTCGAGGCGAGCAGCTTCTCGGCTGCGGCTCGTTCGCTGCGTATGACACCGTCGGCGGTGAGCAAGCTGATCGCGCGACTGGAGGCAAGGCTCGGCGCGCGGCTGGTCACCCGCTCCACGCGCAAGCTGCAGCTGACGCCGGAAGGGACGGCGTTCTATGACAGCGGGGTGCGCATCCTGGCCGATATGGCGGCGGCCGAGCGCGAGGCGGCCGTGGGTGCCGCGCCGCGCGGACGGCTGCGCGTCAACTCCTATGTGCCCTTCGGGGTGCATCGGCTGATCCCGCTGCTGCCTGAGTTCCTCGAACGCTATCCCGAGATTTCGGTCGATCTGGTGCTTACCGACAGCGTCATCGATCTGATGGCTGAACGTGCCGACGTCGCCATCCGCGCCGGGCCGCTCGGCGAGTCGCGGCTGGTGGCGCGCAAGCTCGGGCAAACCCGGATGACAGTCGTTGCCGCACCGTCCTATCTCAAGACGCATGGCACGCCGCTGATGCCGGCCGATCTCGACCGGCACAATCGCATGGCTTTCGGCTTTGTCCGGCATGTCGATAGCTGGTCGTTTGTCGATGCAACCGGGAACGCCGTCATGGTGCCGATCACCGGAAACACGCTGGTCGGCGATGGCGAGTCGATGCGGCTGATGGCTGTTGGCGGCGCCGGCATCGCCCGGCTGGCGCACTGGCATGTGGCCGATGACATCGCGGCGGGCCGGCTGACGGCGCTGCTGGAGGATTTCAATCCGGGCGACGAGGAGCCCACCCACGCCGTCTATGTCGGCCAGGGCCGGCATTTGCCCGCACGGGTGCGGGCGTTTCTCGACTTTCTGGTCGAGAGCGTGCGGATGAGCTGAAAAGACGTTGGGGAGCCAGATGACCCCCCAAGCATCAGGCGACAGCGATGACTACTTCTTCGGGGCGAACGGAGCCGGGCGACGGCCGGCGCCCTGGCGCTCCAGCATCCAGCCGGGATATTCGGCCGGCAGCGCACTGACTTCGTCCAGTTTGGCAAGATCGTCGGCGTCGAGCTTCAGCTCGGCCGCGGCAAGGTTCTGCTCGAGCTGCTCCATGCGGCTGGCGCCGATGATGACGCTCATGACGAAAGGTTTGGCCAGGACATAACCGAGCGCGACCGTAGCGACGCTGACATCGTGCTTTTTGGCGATGTCGCGCATGACTGCGACGGCTGCCCAGGCGCGGTCCTCATTGACCGGCGGGAAGTTGAAGGCGGCGCGGCGGCCTTCGCCATTGCCGGGCGCGCCCGGTCCGTACTTGCCGGACAGCAGGCCACCGGCCATCGGCGACCAGACCATGAGGCCGAGCTTCTCCTCGTTGATCAGCGGCACGATCTCGCGCTCGAGGTCGCGGCCGGCGATCGAATAATAGGACTGGATGGTCTCGAAGCGGGAAAATCCCTTGCGCTCGGCTATGCCGAGGGCCTTAGAGATGCGCCAAGCCGCCCAGTTGGAGACGCCGACATAGCGGACCTTACCGCTGGCAACGAGATCGTCGAGCGCCCGCAGCGTCTCGTCGATGGGGGTCACCGTGTCGGTGCCGTGCAGCTGGTAAAGATCGATATGGTCGAGCTGCAGCCGCTCCAGGCTGCCCTCGACCGAATCCATGATGTGGCCGCGCGAAGAGCCGCGCTCGTTCGGGCCCTGGCCCATGGCGCCATGCACCTTGGTGGCAATGACGACGTCTGAGCGCTTGACGCCAAGATCCTTGAGCGACTGGCCAAGCAGGCGTTCGGACTGGCCGAATGAATAGACGTCGGCCGTGTCGAAGAAATTGACGCCGGCGGCGACGGAACGGGCAACGATGTCGTTGACGCCCTTCTGGTCGAGGCTGGCGATCAGGCCCCATTGGGCATTCTCGCCGGCGGCGCCGAAGGTCATGGTGCCGAGGCACAGTTCGGAGACGAACATCCCCGTATTTCCGAGTTGATTGTAGCGCATGGTGGCTCCAGCAGATTGGTGATGACTCCAAGCAAATAGGAACGGCGCGTTTCGTTTCCAGTCGTGGCGCAATGATGGGCCGGCTCTGGCTCAACCTGCGGCCGACCCCAACACCGGATCAACACAGGCGGGTCAGGCTTCCCAAGGGTTGAACATTGTGACGCCAGTATCGTCGAAATCGGCGACGTTGCGTGTGACCAGTATGAGGTCGTGGAAGAGCGCCGTCGCGGCTATAAGCCCATCTGCGTCGCCGCGCGTGCGGATCGCGGAGATGCGACCCCATTGGGCAGCGATGCTCTCGTCTATGCCGAGAATTCGGTTTTCGTAGCTGTGGCGCAGACCGTGGAACCACGCTGCTAAATGGTTTGCAGTGTCGGGGTCGTTTCGCCGCTTCATTTCGATTCCGCGTGCGATTTCACCGAGCGTGATGACGCTTAGAAACAGAGACTGGCGCTCTTGCTTGATTATCCAATCCGCCACTGGCCCCTCTCGCTTTCGCGCACCCGACACGACGTTCGTGTCCAGAAGAAACATCAGAGGTCCACGTCTCTGCCGGGCCCCTTGGAGCGGCGATTGACCTCTTCGACGAAGTCGTCGTCCCACTCGGGACCGGAAAGAAGGTATTCCGCAAGTGAGGGCTTAGAGCCGACGAGCCTTTCGTATTCTTCAGCGGCCAACACGACAGCAGCGGGCTTTCCACGCAAGGTGATGGTCTGCGGGCCCTTTTCACGAGCCTGCTGAACCAGCTTCGAGAGATTGTTTTTTGCGTCCTGCAGATGCCAGTTCATGGAAGATACCTAGCTAGCTTGGCTAGATATAGCATCGCTGCAGCGATGCAGCAACAAATGCTACTGTTAGGGCCGCGAGATCACCGAGGTTATCGGCCGCCAAAAATCGCCGAGCCGACGCGGACGCTGGTGGCGCCGAAGGCTATGGCGGTCTCGAAGTCGCCAGACATGCCCATCGACAGTTTTGCCACGCCGGCCTCCATGCCGAGCTTTTCCAGCAGGGCGAAATGCGGGCCGGGGTTTTCGTCGGCCGGCGGGATGCACATCAGGCCTTCGATGGCGAGGCCATGGACATCGCGGCAGCGGGCGACGAAGGCGACGGCGTCGCGCGGCTCGATGCCGGCCTTTTGCGGCTCCGAGCCGGTATTGACCTGGACGTAGAGTTTCGGCGTGCGGCCCTGGCGCACGATTTCCTTGGCGAGTTCGGCGGCGATCTTTTCGCGGTCGACGGTCTCGATGACGTCGGCGAGAGCTACGGCTTCCCTCGCCTTGTTCGACTGCAGCGGGCCGATCAGATGCAGTTCGATATCAGGGAATTCCGCTTTCAAGGCCGGCCATTTGCCTTGCGCTTCCTGCACGCGGTTTTCGCCGAAGACGCGCTGGCCAGCCTCGATGACCGGGCGGATGACGTCGGCCTCAAAAGTCTTCGACACCGCAACCAGCGTCACCGAACCGGCGTCGCGGCCGGCCTCGCGCTCGGCGGCAGCGATCCTCGTCTTGACGGCGAAAAACTGTTCGACGGCGCTGGCCATGTCCATATCCTGCCTGTCTTTAATCGTCTTGGCCGGCTCGCCGCAGTTGACGGGTCCGGCAATCCATGGTGAACACCGCGACGACATTTACCTTGGCCACCGGGCCTTGTCCGGCGGTCTGCGCCTGCTTTTAAGTGAAAATCATCCGATGGCAACCGAACGATACAATCCGCGCGCGTCAGAGCCCAAATGGCAGAAGGCCTGGGCCGAAAAGAAGCTGTTCGAAGCGCATAACAACGATCCAAAGCCGAAATACTACGTGCTGGAGATGTTCCCCTATCCCTCGGGGAAGATCCATATCGGCCACACCCGCAACTACACGATGGGCGATGTGGTGGCGCGCTACAAGCGGGCCAAGGGTTTCAACGTGCTGCATCCGATGGGCTGGGACGCGTTCGGCATGCCGGCCGAGAATGCCGCGATGCAGAACAAGGTCCATCCCAAGGAATGGACCTACGCCAACATCGCTGCCATGCGCGAGCAGCTCAAGATGATGGGCCTGTCGCTGGACTGGTCGCGTGAATTCGCCACCTGCGACGTCGACTATTACCACCGCCAGCAGATGCTGTTCCTCGATTTCGTCGAGAAGGGGCTGGTGACGCGCAAATCCTCCAAGGTCAACTGGGATCCGGAGGACATGACGGTGCTCGCCAACGAGCAGGTCATCGATGGGCGCGGCTGGCGTTCGGGCGCGCTGGTCGAACAGCGCGAGCTGACGCAATGGTTCTTCAAGATCACCGACTATGCGCAGGACCTGCTGGATTCCCTGAATGGTCTCGGCGAGTGGCCGGAAAAGGTCAAGCTGATGCAGCAGAACTGGATCGGCCGCTCGGAAGGGCTGCTGATCCGCTGGCCGCTAGCAGAGCCTGTTGGCGACACGAACGAGCTGGAAGTCTACACGACCAGGCCCGACACCATCTTCGGCGCCTCCTTCATGGCGGTCGCCGCCGACCATCCGCTGGCCAGGAAGGCCGCGGAGAGCAATGTCGAACTGGCCAAGTTCATTGACGAAATCAGACATATGGGCACCTCGGTGGCCGCACTTGAAACGGCGGAGAAAAAGGGCTTCGACACCGGCATCCGCGTCGTGCATCCGTTCGACGACACGTGGACGCTGCCGGTCTTTGTCGCCAATTTCGTGCTGATGGAATACGGCACCGGCGCCATATTCGGCTGCCCGTCCGGCGATCAGCGCGACCTCGACTTCGCCAACAAATACGGCCTGCCGGTCATCCCGGTGGTGATGCCGGAAGATGGTGACGCAAAGACTTTCCAGGTCACGGAAGAGGCCTATGTCGACGACGGCGTGATGATCAATTCACGTTTCCTCGATGGCATGAAGCCGGATCAGGCATTCGACGAAGTCGCAAAACTGCTGGAGCAGAAGGCCATCGGCGGCCGGCCGATGGCCGAGCGCAAGGTGAACTTCCGCCTGCGCGATTGGGGCATTTCGCGCCAGCGCTACTGGGGCTGCCCGATCCCGATGATCCATTGCGAGGATTGCGGCGTGGTGCCGGTGCCGAAGGCCGACCTGCCGGTCAAGCTGCCCGACGACATCGAATTCGACCGTCCCGGCAATCCGCTCGACCGTCATCCGACCTGGCGGCATGTCAAATGCCCGCAATGCGGCAAGGATGCGCGACGCGAGACCGACACGATGGACACGTTCGTCGATTCGTCGTGGTATTTCGCGCGCTTCACCGCGCCCTGGACCAACGAGCCGACGGAGCCGAAGGCTGCCGATGACTGGCTGGCCGTCGACCAGTATATTGGCGGCATCGAGCACGCGATCCTCCATCTGCTCTATTCGCGCTTCTTCACCCGCGCCATGCGCGCGACCGGGCATCTCGACCTGGCCGAGCCGTTCAAGGGCCTGTTCACGCAAGGCATGGTGGTGCATGAGACCTACCGCGTCGGCGGTGCGTCGAACAATGGCCGCTGGCTGTCGCCGGCTGAGGTCAGGATCGAGGATGTCGGCGGCAAGCGCCGCGCCATCGAGATCGCCACCGGCGAAGAGGCGGCGATCGGCTCACTCGAAAAGATGTCGAAGTCGAAGAAGAATACGGTAAGCCCGGAAGACATCACCGACGGCTACGGCGCCGACACCGCACGCTGGTTCATGCTGTCGGATTCGCCGCCCGAGCGCGACGTCGAATGGACGGACGATGGCGCCGCCGGCGCACATCGCTTCATCCAGCGTGTCTGGCGCCTGGTGTCCATTGCCGCCGAGACGCTTGACGGCGCCAAGCCGCAGGCGGCGCCGGAGGGCGAGGCGGGGGCCGTTTCCAAGGCCGCGCACAAGATCCTGAAGGCTATCGGCGAGGATATCGAGAAGCTCGGCTTCAACCGGGCCATCGCCCGCATCTACGAACTGGCCAATGCCTTGACCGCGCCGCTCAACGACGTCGCCGAGGGCAAGGCCGACGCGGCGCTGAAAGGCGCCTGCCGCGAGGCGGTGGAGATCCTTGTGCATGTGGTCGCGCCGGTCATGCCGCATCTGGCTGAAGAGTGCTGGCACACGCTCGGCGGCACCGATCTGGTCGCCGAACGGCCTTGGCCGGTCTACGATCCGGCACTGGTGGTCGACAACGAGATCGTGCTGCCGGTCCAGGTCAACGGCAAGAAGCGCGGCGATTTGACAATTGCCCGCGACGCGGACCAAGGTGCGGTCGAAAAAGCGGTTCTGGCTCTCGACTTCGTGCAGAAAGCGCTGGAAGGTAAGGCGCCCCGCAAGGTGATCATCGTGCCGCAGAGGATCGTCAATGTCGTTGCTTGACTTCAGAAGGATGGGGCCCGATCTGGAAAAGACGACGCGCTTGCTGCGCCGCACAGCGCTGTGCGGCATGGTCGCCTCGATGGCGCTGGTTTCGGCCTGCACCGTGCGTCCGCTCTATTCGAGCGCGCCGCTGAGCGCTGGCTCCACGGTCAGCGCTTCGGCGGAACTGGCGTCGGTCGCGGTCAAGCCGGTCAAGACCCGCTACGCCCAGCAGGTCCGCAACAATCTGATCTTTGCCTTTGGTCAAGGTGCCGGCGAGCCGCCGGCGCCGGTCTACATGCTCGATCTCGGCGTCACCGAACTGGTCGAATCGGCCGCGGTGGTGCAGATCCAGACCGACGAAGACGAGCCGACGGCAGGCACGGTGACGCTGACCGCAAGCTATGTGCTGACCGATGCCACGACCGGGGTGGTGATCGCCACCGGCAAGCGCTCGATCCCGTCATCCTTCGACAAGCCGACGCAGGAGTTCGCTTCCTACCGGGCGCAACTCGACGCCGAGAACCGCGCCGCACGTGAACTGGCTGAAATGGTGAGCCTGTCGGTCGCCCAGGATCTCGTCAGGCACGGCAAGAAGGCCTGAGCATTTCCCGGCCTTGCCAACACGACTTTAGCAGTTCGCAATAAAAAGGCCGGTTTCCCGGCCTTTTTTCGTTTGTATCGAACCCGATCTCAGCCGATCTTCTGGCCGGTCTTGGCCCAGTCGGCCGCGAACTGATCCAGGCCCTTGTCGGTCAACGGGTGCTTGACCAGCGCCTTCAGCGTCGCCGCCGGCGCGGTAACGACATCGGCGCCGATCAGGGCTGCCTGCTTGACGTGGTTCACGGTGCGAACCGATGCGACGAGGATCTCGGTGTCGAAATCGTAATTGTCGTAGATCTGCCGGATCTCCTGGATCAGCTCCATGCCGTCCGCGCCGGTATCGTCGACGCGGCCGACGAAGGGCGAGATGAACGAGGCGCCGGCCTTGGCCGCCAGCAGCGCCTGGTTGGCCGAGAAGCACAGCGTTACATTGACCATGCGGTTCATCTCGGTGCGGATCGTCTTGCAGGCGCGCAGGCCGTCGAGCGTCAGCGGCACCTTGATGCAGACATTGTCGGCGATCTTGGCCAGGATGTTGGCCTCGGCCATCATGTCCTTGTATTCGACCGCAACAACCTCGGCCGAAACCGGGCCCCTGACGATGTCGCAGATCTGCTTGGTGACCTCGGCGATCTTACCGCCGGATTTCAGGATCAGCGAGGGATTGGTGGTCACGCCGTCGAGCAGCCCCAGGTCGTTCAGTTCCTTGATGTCCTTGATGTCAGCGGTGTCGACAAAAAATTTCATGGGGGTCTCCTGAAAGATTTTCATGTGCATGCCATGCACATTCGGGGTTGCCCTTTGATCTAGACCAAAGTCGGGGCAAGGTCACGCCCGATGATCGAAGATTCGCCCTTTGTCGCAGCCGCGCCGGTGCTGGTGCCGATGCCGGCCGAACGGCCCTACACCTACGCTGTGCCTGCCGGCGTGCGCGTGGTGCCGGGCTCGATCGTGCGCGTGCCGCTCGGTCCGCGCCAGGTTGCCGGCATCGTCTGGGATGGTGCGGTCGAGAATATCGACGCCAAAAAGCTGCGCCCGATCGAACAGGTCTTCGACTGCCCGCCGATCGACCGCGGCATGCGCCGCTTTGTCGACTGGCTGGCGCAGTACACGCTGTCGCCGCCCGGCATGGTGGCGCGCATGCTGTTGCGCGCGCCGGAGGCGTTCGATCCCGAACCATGGATCGAGGGCCTGCAGCGGACCCTCGTCATGCCCGACCGGATGACGGATGCCAGGACGCGCGTGCTGGAGACGGCGGAAGGGGGGCTTGCCTGGACGCGATCCGGCCTGGCGCACGCGGCGGGCGTGTCGTCGACGGTGGTCGAGGGGCTCAAGGCGCAAGGCGTGTTCGAGACGGTGATGATCCCGCCTCGACCGGTGGTCGCCGCGCCCGATCCTTCCTACGCCATGCCGGAGCTGATGCCGGACCAGGCAGACGCGGCCGCCATGCTGCGCGCCAATGTCACGGCCGCTGCTTTCAACGTCACGCTGCTCGACGGCGTCACCGGTTCAGGCAAGACGGAAGTTTATTTCGAGGCGGTGGCGGCAGCCCTCGACCAGGGCAAGCAGGTGTTGATCCTTTTGCCGGAGATCGCGCTGACGCATGCCTTCCTCGAACGCTTCCAGCAGCGCTTCGGCGCCAAGCCGGCGGAATGGCATTCCGACCTGCCGCCCCGAATGCGCGAAAAGGTCTGGCGACAGGTGGCGGAAGGCGGCGCGCGCGTCGTCGCCGGCGCACGCTCGGCGCTGTTCCTGCCGTTCCGCGAGCTCGGGCTGATCGTCGTCGACGAGGAGCACGACCCTGCCTACAAGCAGGAGGACCGTGTCTTCTACAATGCCCGCGACATGGCGGTGGTGCGCGGCCATATCAGCGGCTTCCCGGTGGTGCTGGCGTCGGCGACGCCGTCGGTCGAAAGCCGGGTCAATGCGCAGCAGGGCCGCTACAGCAGGGCGGTGCTGTCGGCGCGCTTTGCCGAAGCCGCGCTTCCCGATCTCAAGACGATCGACATGCGGCGCGCGCCGCCGGCCCGCGGCGGCTTTCTGTCGCCGCTGCTGATCGGTGAGATGCAACGTACGCTGGAGAAGAAGGAGCAGTCGCTGCTGTTCCTCAACCGGCGCGGCTATGCGCCGCTGACGCTGTGCCGTGTCTGCGGCCACCGCTTCGGCTGCCCGGTCTGTTCGGCCTGGCTGGTTGAGCACCGCTTTCGCGGCCAACTCGTCTGCCATCATTGCGGGCACAATGAGAAGCGGCCGGAGGCTTGTCCGGAATGCGGCACGCTCGACCATCTGGTCGCCTGCGGGCCTGGCGTCGAGCGGATAGCTGAAGAAGTCGTGGCGCATTTCCCCGACGCGCGCACGATCGTCCTGTCATCCGATTTGATGGGTGGAGTGCGCCGGCTGCGTCTGGAGCTTGAGGCCATTGCCAATGGCGAGGCCGACATCGTCATCGGCACGCAGCTGGTCGCCAAGGGCCATAACTTTCCCAACATGACGCTGGTCGGCGTCGTCGATGCCGATCTCGGCCTCGCCAATGGCGATCCGCGCGCCGCTGAGCGCACCTTCCAATTGCTCAGCCAGGTTACTGGACGCGCCGGCCGCACCGGCAAGAAGAGCCTCGGCCTGCTGCAGACTTTCCAGCCGGACCATCCGGTGATGCGGGCGATCGTCTCGGGCGATGCCGAGGCCTTTTACGAACGCGAGATCACTGAGCGCGAACGGGCAGCCCTGCCGCCCTTCGGCAGGCTTGCCGGCGTCATCGTCAGTGCGGTAACGCGGGCCGAGGCCGAAGGCCACGCGCGCGGCCTGCGCCGTGCAGCACCCCAGGCCAGCGACCTGTTCGTGCTCGGTCCGGCCGAGGCGCCGCTGTCGCTGCTTGGTGGGCGCCATCGTTTCCGTTTGCTGATCCAGGGTGAAAAGCGCGCCGACATCCAAGGCTTCATCCGCACCATGCTGGCCGAAGGGCCGAAGCAGCGCGGCTCGGTCCGCGTGCAGGTCGACATCGATCCGCAGAGCTTCTTGTAAGCACAAAGGCTGACGCCGCCGCCGGCCGCCCGTAAGCCGTTTGTCAAGAAAACTCAGCATCTTAGTGCCGGCTAAAATGCGCGCCGTTCATGTACCCGGCTCCCATCCGTTCGCTGACTAATCCTGATTTGAAAAGCCACAAAATAAATGTTGACTCTTTTTATCATGAATTATAACTGGGCCTTTCCGCTCTGGCGCTGGGGACCAGGGCATGGATGGGGACAGCATGCGCAGATTTTTCAGTACGCTTCTTTGGTCATCGGCTTTGGGTTCGTCGATTATGGCAGGCGCGGCATTTGCCCAGGAAGCCGCTCCGACGGACCAGCAGGGAGCCACCGTGCTCGATCAGATACTGGTCACCGGCCGCAATGAAAGGTCGATTTCCAGCGTCGCTCAGTCTGTCCAGGTCGTGGAACGGCAACAGGTCGAGGAAGCCGCGCAGGAAAATATCGACGCCGCGACCCTGATC
Source organism: Mesorhizobium sp. P160219 (assembly GCF_057786095.1). Classification (NCBI taxonomy): domain Bacteria; kingdom Pseudomonadati; phylum Pseudomonadota; class Alphaproteobacteria; order Hyphomicrobiales; family Phyllobacteriaceae; genus Mesorhizobium; species Mesorhizobium sp. P160219. The sequence goes on along the minus strand of NZ_JBYNWG010000001.1, from coordinate 463,953 downwards.
AGCCGCATCGTCCCCGGCTACGCGCCACGCAACCAGACCATTTCCGGCGCTTCGGAAACCTTCCGCGGGCGCAGCGTTCTCATCATGGTCGACGGTGTGCCGCGCAACACACCGCTGCGGGACCTCTCACGCATCCTGTCGATGATCGACCTGAATGCGGTCGAGCGCATCGAAGTCATCAATGGCGCGTCCAGCCTTTATGGCGCCGGCGCCACCGGCGGCACGATCAACTTCATCACCAAGCGCGGCGATAGCGACAAGCCGAAGGTGACGGTGCGCACCGGCGTCACCGCCTTCACCGAAAACCCCGGCAAGTCGGCCGGGCCAAGCACCAGTGTCTCGGTCGAGGGCAAGAAAGGCGATTTCGACTATTTCTTCTCGGCGTCCGGTGATCTGTCGCGCCGCACCTATGACGGCCACGGCAACGAGGTTGCTTCGGACGCCATGCTTGGGCAAGGCGGCGGCGACCGCACCGGCACGGGCAATCTCTTCGGCGTGGCCGGCTACCAGTTCGATTCCAGGCGCTTCGAGGCCAGCGTCGACTGGACCTATGCCAACCAGAAGCCGGACTGGTTCACCGATTACACGACCAATCCCGTCTCCCCGGATTTCGGCGATCCCTATGAAGGCAAGCCGCTGAAGGAAGATTCGAAATATCTGACCGCCAAATACACCGACAGCGACTTCGCGCTCGGAAACCTCGAGGTCAAGGCGTTCTACAACGACATCTTCAAGCAGTCGCCCTTTACCAAATTCTCGGCCGTCAACAGCCAGGTGTATTTACCGACGAACCCGACGCGGCCGGTGATCCTGCCGCCGGGTACGGACCCGACCGCCGACTTCAACCAGACGGCGCTGCAATCGCGGCGCAGCGGCGTCAACCTGACCGTCAACACGCCGATGGACTTTATCACTCAGGGCAGCACACTGACCTGGGGCGCCGACTACGTTTTCGATGCCACCGATCAGCAGCTGACCAACGGCCAGGACGCCATCTCGCCCACGACCCAGAACTCGGTTGCCTTGTTTGCGCAGGGCGAAATTCCGGTGACGGATCGCTTTCGCATCAGCGGCGGCGCGCGCTACGACCAGTTTTATCTCAACGTTGAAGACTTCACCCGGCCTGCCGCTGCCGTTCTGCTAGGCCGCAACATTATCGGCCTGCCGGCGATCCAGGTGACCGGCGGCTCGTTCGACTACGACGCCGTCACCTTCAACGCCGGCGCCGTCTACGATCTGACCGAAAGGATGCAGCTTTTCGGCAATTTCTCGCAAGGCTACAGCCTCACCGACATTGGCGGCTTCACCCGCCGCGCCGGGTTGAACTCCAACGCCGAGACCTGCGACGCCTATGGCACGGCGATCCGGCCGCTGCTGCCGTGCACCAACGCGCCGGACTATGCGATCAGCTATGCCGATATCGCGCCTGAAACCCAGCTGGTGAACACCTGGGAAGCCGGTCTGCGCGGCGATTGGGGCGACTATCGCGGCGGCGTCAGCACCTATCTGTCGACCTCGGACAACGGCGTCAGCTACGACATCGTCAACAACCGGGTATCGCAGCAGAAGGAACGTATCTGGGGCGTCGAAGCCAATCTCGAGGCAGACCTCAGCGGCATGTTCACGCTGGGCGGATCGGTCGGCTATGTCGAAGGCAAATACGACGCGGATCGCGACGGCCACATCGAAGCGAACGAGTATCTGCCGAACAACCGTGTCCCCTCGACCTACAAGGGCCTGGTCTATCTCACCACCCGTTTCGAGAACGAGCTGACCCTGCGCAGCGAGTTGGAGCTGTTTTCCGGACGCGACCGCATCGCCACCCAGGAACTGGACGGTGCAGCACTGGTCAATCTCGCCGTCTCGAAGACGTTCGGCAATGAAAGCGTGCTGAACCTTGCCGTGCGCAATGTGTTCGACACCTACTACATCAACCCTTCCGCATCGGCGACCCGCGGCGCCGACGTTCCGGGTCTGGGACGTTCGGTCGCTCTGTCCTACCAGATCACATTCTGAGGGGCGGCGGTGGCGGTGTCTCTCCAACGAAACGGTGCATTGGTCTCGCTGCTGGCAGAAGCGCCAGCCGATCCGGCGGATGGCGCGCGCTATATCGAGGCGCTCGGCCGCCTTTCGCAGGAACGGGAGCCGTTCGTGCTCCTGGTCGATATCCGCATCGAGATCGCGCTGAGCGACGCCCAGCGCAAGGCGCAAAACCTCTGGTACAAGGCGGAACGCGAGCAGCTCGAAAAAGCCTGCCGCGCCTGTGCGCTGGTGCGCCCCGCCGCCGACGAGAACATGCAGCGCGTCTGGCAAAGCCTGTTCGGCTTTCCAGTGCTCGTCACCCGCAGCCGGGCGGAGGCCGGCGCCTTCCTGAACGGTTACGCACCGAAGGACTATGTCAAATGAGCGCCGACGCAGACCGGCCGGCGCCAGCCGGGCTTTCGCGCCTGCGGCTTTTCGTCGTTCTCGCCTGCCTTTATCTGGCGCAGGCCATCCCGAGCTATCTGTTTGCCGCGGCGATCCCGCCGATCCTGCGCGAGCAAGGCGTGTCGCGCACCGCCATTGGCTTGATGGCGCTGCTGATGCTGCCGCTGGTGCTGAAATTCCTATGGGCGCCGCTGGTCGACCGCTTTCGGCCAATGGCCCGCGCCCATCGCGCCGGCTGGGTCATCATCACCCAGATCGGCGTCATCGCCGGCATCGCCGCCATGCTTTGGATCGAGCCGACCGATGTCGCCGGTATCTTTGCCGTCGGCCTTGTCGTGAGCCTGTTGATGTCGACCCAGGACATCGCCACCGACGGCTACGCGGCCAAATATCTCGACCCGAAGGACAGGCCGATCGGCAATGCGATCCAGGGCGGCGCCGTCGCGCTCGGCGTCGTTCTCGGCGGCACGCTCGGCCTGTTGGCTTATCATCATGCCGGCTGGCAAACCATGGTGGCCATGGTGGCCGCGCTGTCCATCATCCCGCTGGTCGCCGCCTTCGCCATGCGCGAGACCGATCCCGTCGCCAGCGCGCCGCAGGCGGCCATCGACCGCCCCTCGATCCTGCGCTTTCTGCGCCGGCCGGAGGCACGCCAGATCCTGTGGATCGCGCTCATCTACCGCGCCAGCGAGGGGCTGGTGAAGTCGATGGAAGGCTCCTATCTCGTCGATGCCGGCGTGCCGCTCGATATCATCGGTTATCTCTCGGGCGGTGCCGCGCTCACCGTCGGGCTCGGCGGCTCGGCGCTGGCGGCGTGGCTGCTGCACAACAGGGGCGCCGCCTCGGTGCTCGGCCTGCTCGGCGCGCTGCGAACCATCTGCTTCCTGATCTTCGCGCTGCACGCTTTCGGCGCTATCGCCGGCTTCTGGCCGATCTTCGGCGCCTCGTTCCTGCAGACGCTGGTGCGCTACATGGAGATCGTGGCGCTCTACAGCCTGTTCATGGCCGTGACGTCGTCGGACCAGCCGGGCACCGACTTCACCATCCTGTCCTGCGCCCAGCTTATCGTCTACCTCGTCGGCTCCATGCTTGCCGGGCGCCTCGCCGACATGCTCGGCTACTCCGCGCTGTTCACCCTGGCGACCGTGCTGTCGGGCATCGCCGTGGTGGCGACCTATCGCATGCTGAATGCCCATTTCGCCGATGCCGCAAAAGCCCAGCCGGGTACTCCGATGCAGCCGCTGCCGGAGGTCGCCGAATGAGCGCGGTTTGGCTAGTGCTTGCGAACCATGGCAGCGAGACAGGCAGCGGCCAGCGCCAGCGCCGCGCAGTCGGCCAGCGGCGCAAAGGGCCAGAGCGTGAAGGCAAAGCCGCCGGCCAATGCGCCGATGCTCTGGCCGAGCACATGGGTGCTGGTGAGCCAGCCGGCCGCCGCGCCCTGCTCGCCGGGCTCCAGGCGCTTCATCAGCCAGGCGGAGTAGCCGGGTGTCGCCAGGGCAATGCCGGCCGCCGCCACCACCAGAGACGCTGCCGAGGCAACATGGCTGGCCGTGACGGCCAGCGCCGTCATGCCGACGCAAACCATGAGACAGCCGACGACGACGCTGTTGCGCTCCGCCAGCCGCAGGCGCGCCATGAGCAGTCCCTGGACCAAAACCATGACGATGGCGACCAGCATCAGGGCCAGGCCGGTCACCGTCGTGGCCTGCGTCGCACCAAGGCCAAAACGCTGCTGGGCCATCGGGCCGAGCATCATCTGCACCTGTCCGAAGCCGAGCGTCAGGCACAAGCCCATCGCCAGGCAAGGCAGAGCGCGGCGATCGAAGGGCGATATTCCACGGCCGACGTCGGCTGCCTTGCCGTCGCTCCGTCCGCCGGCTTCCCCTTTGCCCGGCGCGAGCCACAGCAACAGCGGGCTGAGCAGGAACAGGATGGGCGGCAGCAGCGGCGACAGGACGGCAGCAGTTGCCGCCAGCACGCCGGCCAGCCGCCCCATGCTGACGCCGGCGCCAAGCAGTCCCAGCGCGGCCTGTCGCCTGTCATCGGCAACCGAGCGGCTGGCCCAGACCTGCGCCGTCGGCATGACGCCGGACGCGGCAAAACCGTACACGGTTCGCGAAAGCATCAGCAAAGCGATGCCGAGCGCGGCTCCCATGCCGGCTATCAGCAGAATGGCGAACACCGCCTGGCCGGCCAGCATGGCGAGGCCGAGCAAGCGCAGCAGCCTGGCATGGCCAAGCCGCTCGCCCATGCGGCCCCACAGCGGCGAGCCGACCAGAAAGGCCGCCGCGCCGACAGCAGTTGCCGCGCCGATGGCAAACGTATCGAGCCTCAGCCGCTCCATCACCAGGGGAACGAGCGATACGAAGGCCGACTGGCCGAAGCCGATTGCCGAGACCGCGATCGCCAGGCGGCGCAGAAGCGAAGATCGATTTTTCATACCGGTCGTCATAAGACCAAGCTTATTTCTTGTTTAGAACAGATAATCAACACAAATGTTTAAGGACGACAATGTATAAACGTAATGCATTCAGTATTATCAGGATTTATGGGGATGCACTTGGAACAAGTAAAACCTGAATCGTCCTCTGCATTAAGCCCGTTACTCAACGCGTTGCTGCGTGAATGGGATGGCTGGGAATTCGTCGACGCCAGGCAAACCGGGCTGTTTCGGCCGCAGGCAGCCGTGCTGCGTCTGAATTTCCCTGCCTCGCGCGCGGCGGTGCTCGTCGAGGCGCGGCATCGCTCGAAGGTTGGTTACCACGATTTAGCGATGCCGCTCTGGCGCCTCGATGTTAGTAACGAGGGGGCCGATGGCGAAGCGACCGAGATCGACCTTTTCAGCCTTTTGGCGCTGATCCTGGCGGATCCCGACATTGCCGGCCGGGCGACAGCGAAAAGCCGACTGACCTTCCTGCGCCGCAGCCTGGCCAGCATCGCCGCAATCGCTGACGCGACTGCGGCGCGTGGATCGTCGCGGCCCTTCTCCGAAGGCGATCCTGATTTCATCGATGCCGAAAGCGCCCTGCGCTTCGGCCATGCCGTGCATCCGGCGCCGATGAGTCGCGAAGAGTTCACGCACACGGATTCCGCGCGCTTCGGGCATGAATACCGCAATGCGTTCAAATTGCGCTGGTGGGCCGTCGACCCGACCATCCTCACTGGGGGCAGCGTCGAGCCGCTAGATGTCACCGAGATGGTCCGCGGGCTTGCCGCCAGCGATCCGCAGCTGCTTGCTCGGGCTGGCAAGCAACAGGGCAAGGTTCTCGTTCCGATGCATCCGTGGCAGGCCGTACGGCTCATGCTGGAAGACCGCGTCGAGCGCCTGTTTTGCGCCGGCCGTATCGTCGATGTTGGGCTCGGCGGACCAGCGTGGCGGGCCACGACCTCGCTGCGCACGGTTCATTCAGCTGAAGCCGAGTGGATGCTGAAATTTTCGCTCAGCCTGCGCCTGACCAATTCCAGGCGCATCGTCGAGGAGCATGAGTGCCGGCGCGGCCTTTCGGTGCACCGGCTGGTCAAGGGCAAGCTCGGCTATGCCTTGCAGCGGCGCTGTCCGACCATGACGGTGCTGGGTGAGCCCGCCTGGTTCGGCCTGCGTGGCGAAGACGGCCGGCTGATGACGGATACCATCGTCTCGTTTCGCGAAAATCCGTTTCGCGGCACGGGCAATCCGCCGGCTGCCGTTCTCGGCGCGCTTTGCGAGCGCCATCCCGGCCGTACCGAAAGCCATCTGTCCGACCTGGTCCACCGTATCGCCCGCGACGAGAAGCGACCTGTCGAGGAAACGGCGCGTTTGTGGTTCGAGCGTTTCCTTCATGCCGCCATCGAGCCGTTTATCGTTGCCTTCTCGGAATTCGGCCTGCTGTTCGGCGCCCATCAGCAGAACCTCGTCGTCGGTCTTTCCGGAGGCTGGCCGAATGCGCTCTATTTTCGCGACTGCCAGGGCACCGGTTATGTCGAGGAATTCCTGCCCAGGCTGCGCAAATTCGCGCCCGAGGCCGGTCAGGCGGGCGATCATGTCTTCCCAGCGGAAGCGGCCGCGAAGCTGTTCGGCTACTATCTGGTCGTCAATGGCGCTTTCGCCGCCGTCGCAGCCCTTGCCGCCGCTGGCCTCACCAACGAAGACGATCTGCTGGCGATATTCCGCCGCTCGCTCGAGCGGCTGGCCGCCACGCCCATGGCTGACCGGTCCTGCGTCGACTATTTGCTTAACGCGCCGACGCTCGCCGCCAAGGGCAATTTCCTGATCGCGCTGCGCGACATCAATGAGAACACCGAAGTGACCGACCCGCTGGCAGGTTACGTCGAGCTTCCGAACCCCCTGCATGTGAGAGAATACGCATGAACATCGAGGCTGCGAAAAACTGGTCACCCGCCACCGTCGCCGGCAACGAAGGATGGCAGCATCTGGCCTCGGCCGCGGAGCCGCTCGCCATCCGTGCCGGCGATGGCCATGTCAGCCTGGTCAACGCTGAGGGAACAGCGGTGGGACAGGCCCGCATCTCCGACGCGGATGGCCGCCTGCTCATCGACGATGTCGCGTTTATTGGCGGCCGCCTCGACCAACCGCAAATCCTGGCAGGTCTCGTTGACGCCGCGCTGCGCCTGCATCCTACCTTCGACCGCGCCTTCCTGCCGGCGGCCAAGACCCTGTGGCCGGTTTCGGCGCTGGCCACCGAGACGGTTCCGGGTGAACCGGAACGCGCCGTCATCCATCGCTCGGTCCTGCGCCAGCTGCCGCTGCTGTGGCGCAGCCAGGCCTCGCATGTCACCTATCCGGCATTGATGACCGCTATCGGCCCGCCATTGCGCCAACCGCGCCCCTGCGGCCCGATGTACGAACGCTGGATTGCCGAGATTGGTCTCACCGTGTCGTTGCGGCCGATCGACCGCCGGACCGATCTCGACCTCTTCCATCGCTGGATGAACGATGGCCGCGTCGCCTTCTTCTGGGAACTTGCCCAGAGCCATGAGGATCTCGACAAATATCTCGCCGAGCAGGAAAGCGATCCGCACATCTTCGGCGTCATCGCCAGCTTCGATGGGGAGCCGACCGGCTATTTCGAGTTCTACTGGGCCAAGGAGGACCGGCTCGGACCTTATTACGAGCCGCTCGACTGGGATCGCGGCTGGCATGGGCTGATCGGCAATACGCGCCATCTCGGCCGGCCGAAGACGCTGGCTCTGTTCCGTTCCGTCACCCACTATTTGTTCCTCGACGAGCCGCGCACGCAGCGCATCGTCGGCGAGCCACGCGCCGCGCACCAGAAGATGCTGAGCTATTGCGCCGACGCCGCCTACGACAAGGTCAAGGAGTTCGACTTCCCGCACAAGCGCGCGGCGCTGGTCTGCTGCGAACGCGAGCGCTTCTTCCGCGAGGTGCCGCTGTGACGGTGCAGCAACCGATCGCCAAAGCGGAGGAGGCGACACGCTGGGCTGCGATCAACCGCGACGCCGTCGCTAAGGCCATTTCCGAACTGACCTTCGAGGAGTGCCTGTCGCCCCGCGAGCTTTCGCCCGGCCGATGGAAACTGACGCTCGGTCCCGGCGTGACCTATCGCTTTGCCGCGACGCGGCGCCTGTGGGGCCAGATCGCCGTCCGTCCGGAGACGCTGACCCGCGATGCCGGCATCGAGCTGCCGGTCGACGATGCGGTCGCTTTCTTCGCCGACGCGCGCGAGACGCTCGGCATGCCGCCGGCAACATTCTGCACCTATGCGAAGGAGCTTTACAATACGCTGATGGCCGACATGCGGATCGCCAAAGCCCGCGGCAATCGACCAGCCGCCGAACTAGCCGCGCTGCCGGATACCGAGTTGCAGGCATTGCTCGACGGCCATCCGAAGGCGCCCGCCAACAAGGGACGGCTTGGCTGGGGACGGGACGACTTCGAGCGCTACGCGCCAGAATCGGCTGCCGCATTCCAGCTCTTCTGGCTTGCCGCCGCCAGCGATCGCTGCCTGCTGGCGCTTGACTGCGGGCCCGACGAAGAGGCGCTGCTGCAGGCCGCACTCGGCGACTACGAACGCGCAAGGCTCGAAGCGGCCTTCACTGCCGCTGGGGCCTCGCGATCGACGCATAGGCTGCTGCCGGTCCACCCCTGGCAGTGGCAGGCGATGATCGCCTCGCAATATGGTAGCGAGATCGCCGCCGGCCGGCTGGTGCCGCTTGGCCAGTTCGGCGATCCGTTCCTGCCCTTGCAGTCGCTGCGCACGCTTGCCAATGTGGCACGGCCCGAGGCGCTGCACGTCAAGCTGCCGCTGACCGTCCTCAACACCTCAGCGTGGCGCGGCGTGCCGGGCAAATACATGGCGATCGGCGCCGATCTGTCGCGCTGGCTGGCCACGGTGGCGGCCGCGGACCCGGTGCTCAAGGACGTCAAGGTGCTGAAGGAAGTCGCCGGCGCCTTCTATCCGCATCCGCACTATACCGGCGTTGAAGGCGCGCCCTATCAGTTTTGCGAGATGCTGGGCGCCATCTGGCGCGAAAGCCCCGAAAAGGATCTGACAGCGGGCCAGCGGCCGATGATGATGGGCGCCTTGCCGCAGCGCGACGCCCATGGCAGGCCGATCGCCAGCGCCCTGATGGAGCAGTCCGGCCTTGGTCCGGAGGCATGGCTCGATCGCCTGTTCTCCACGGCCTTCGTGCCGCTCTACCACTTCATGTGCCGTTACGGCGTCGGCTTCATCGCCCATGGCCAGAACGTCACCATCATCCTCGACGGAGCGGCGCCTCTCGGCGTGGCGGTCAAGGATTTCCAGGGCGACCTCGATCTCGTCGACCAGCCGTTTCCCGAACTGGCCGGCCTCGACCCCAAAATCCTGTCGACGCTGAAGCGCCGGCCCCCGGCACATCTTCTCCAGCATCTGCAAACGGGACACATCGTCAGCGTTCTGCGTTTCCTGTCCGAGGCGCTGGCCGCCTATGACCGCTTCGACGAGAGGACTTTCTACGCCATCCTGGCCGGCGCCATCCGGCGCTACCAGGCGCAGAACCCGGATCTGTCGGAACGGTTCGCGCTCTTCGATCTGTTTGCTCCGAAGATCCCACGCATCGCCATCAACAAGGTGCGCTTCGCCATCGGCTACGGCGACAGCGGCGAACGCCCTCTGCCCGACCTTGGCACGCCGCTCGACAATCCGCTTAACCCCGAGTCAGCCCGGCGATCTCCCATCAGCCCAGCCAGCTCCATAAGGAGTTCGCCATGACCCATACGCTTGACCTCGCAGGCATCGGCATCGGGCCGTTCAATCTCAGCCTCGCCGCCCATCTCGATGCGGTGGACGGCGTCGAAGCGCGCTTCTTCGATCGGGCGACGCGGCTCGAATGGCACCCGGGCATGATGCTGCCGGGCGTCGAACTGCAGACATCCTTCCTCAAGGATCTCGTCACCGCGACGCATCCGACCAGCCCATGGTCGTTCATGTCCTATCTGGTCGCGCAGAAGCGGTTCTACGAATTCCTCAACGCGGATTTCTCGGCCATCCCGCGGCCGGAATTCGCCCGCTATCTCGGATGGGTCGGCGAGAACTTGTCTTCGCTGCGGTTCGCCAGCGCCGTCGACCGGATCGACTTCGACGGAACGAATTTCAGGCTGCGTATCGGCCGCGAGCAGGTGATCGCGCGCAATCTCGCCATTGCCGTCGGGCTGGTGCCCAACATCCCCGCCTGGGCGCGGGCGGCGGCCTCCGATCAATGCTTCCACAACGCCCAGGCCGCCAACCGCCTCGATCGCCTGAGCGGACAGCGTGTCGCCGTGATCGGCGGTGGCCAGAGCGGCGCCGAAGTGCTTCTGCATCTGATCTCCTCCGACCGCTTCGCCGGCCGCGAAATCGAGTGGATCTCGATGCGGCCGAATTTCCTGCCACTGGACGACTCGCCCTTCACCGACGAACTCTTCACGCCGGGCTATGTCGAAAACTTCCATCGGCTACCGCAAGGCCGGCGCGAGACGATCCTGGAACAGCAGCTGCTTGCCGGTGACGGCGCATCGACGAGCACGCTGAAGGCGATCTATCGCCAGCTTTACACGCTGCGGCACCTCTCGGAGGAAACGACGGCGGTCAACATGACGCCGCACCGCGAAGTGCTGAACGTGACGCGGGAAGGCAGCGAATACCGGCTGATCATGCGCAACGGCTTCGACGGCGCCATCGAGACGCGCACCGTCGATGCGGTGGTTCTGGCCACCGGCTATGCCTTTGCCATTCCTGATTGCATGGCACCGCTCATGAACAGGATCGCGCTGGACGAGCGCGGTCATTACAGGCTCAACGCCAGCTTCGAGGTCGAATGGGACGGGCCCGACGACCGCCGGATCTACGCACTCAATGCCGGCCGGCTCAGCCATGGCATAGCCGAACCGCAGCTCAGCCTGATGGCTTGGCGCAGCGCCAAGATCGTCAATTCGCTGCTCGGGCGGGCACAGTTCGATCTCGATCTGCCCGATCCGCCGGTTGCCTGGAGTTCAAGGCACACGACACAAAGCCTGCATCATCTCGGCGCCAATGCGAGGATGACCGAATCGGGCGCGCGGTGATGTTTGTGGAGGCGGGCCGAAGAGCGTGGTACGGCGCGCGTTAAGATTGACATCGACCCGTAAAGCTTTTCTGTGAGAGAGATCGTTCGGTCCTGCTGGAGGCTCAGCGCATGAAAACCCTTGGCCTCATCGGCGGCATGAGCTGGGAATCGACGGCGATCTATTATCGCCTGCTCAACGAGATCGTGCGCGAGCGGCTGAGCGGGCTGCATTCGGCAAAGCTGTTGCTCTATTCCTTCGACTTCGCCGAAATCGCCGACCGGCAGCATCATGGCGACTGGGACAGTGCGGGCGTGCTGCTGGCGGATGCGGCGCGCAAGCTGGAGGCGGGCGGCGCAGAGGGGCTTTTGATCTGCACCAACACCATGCACAAGCTCGCCGACCGGGTGCAGGCGGCGGTGCCGATCCCGCTTATCCACATTGCCGACGCCACGGCAGTCGCGGTCAAGGGCGCCGGCGTCAAGCGGCCGGCGCTGCTGGCGACCCGCTTCACCATGGAGCAGGATTTCTACAAGGGCCGGCTGACGGAGAAATACGGGCTGCAGCCCGTGGTGCCGGACCAGGCCGGGCGCGACATGGTGCACCAGGTAATCTACGACGAGCTTTGCCGGGGCATCGTCAGCGCGGCATCGAAGGCGGCCTATATCGACGAGGTCGCCCGTCTGCGGCGCGATGAGAAGACCGATGGCGTCATCATGGGCTGCACCGAGATCACCATGTTGATTGGCGAGCGCGATTTCGACATTCCGGTGTTCGACACCACGCGCATCCATGCCGAGGCGGCGGTCGCATTCATGCTGCCCTGAAGGGTCAAAACAAGGATCAGGGCTGGGCAGCCACGGCGACATTGCCGCTGCCGGCCACTTTCAGCTTCCATCGATCTGCTTCCGTGCCGGCCAGATTGAGGTGCCCGGTCAGGAAATAAAGGCGACCGGTGTCGGGGCCTTTGGCTGTGCAAAACCGGTCCTGCAGATAGGAGGGAGGCGTCGCCTGACAATACAGGTTGGCCACGATGCTGGCCGGACGCGTGCGCGGCCTAAACAGCCTTCCGCTCCTTCACGAATTGCGCGCCGAAACTGCCGCGCGCTTGACTTCTTTTTGCAGCGACATTCAATGCATCCGGCATTGCTGTGAGGGGATGAAAGCAAGATGGAATTCGCGTTTCCTTGGCCGACCAGCCAGGGCGAATGGCTGGCTTGGTCCAGCGCCGTCGTCACCTTGGCGCTCGGTCTGCTGTTTTTCCTCGCGCCAGGGCTGGCATTTCGGATTCTGCGGCTGCAGGTCCGGCCCGAAAGGGCAGCGGCAATCGCGGAAGGGCGCGGCCGCATGTCGGGCTTCTATCTCGGCGTCAGCCTGTGCTGCATTCTGTTGGCGCAGCCGTGGCTCTATATGGCACTCGGCTTTTCCTGGCTGTTCACCGCTTTTGGCCGTTTGCTGTCGATGATGTCGGACGGCGCCAACACGCCTTTCAACTGGGCGTCGATCGTCGTCGAACTCGTCCTGGCCGCGTTGCCGCTTGCCTTCGTCTTCGGCTTTCTGCCCTGAATCGGCAGCCAATCCAAAGGCTTCAGTTGAACTCTGCGGCCGGATGCGACAATAGTGCCCGAAAAGCATGCGGGACGACGCATTGCGGTCTTAAAATGCCTGTGCTAGACGGCAATCGACTTTCGGCCGGGGATAGCGGAAGCCGCGCCTCCGTGCTTGGAAAAACTTAGTAAGGTCAAAGATTTAGCCAGAGTTTTTGCTCGCGCCAACAATCTGCGGCCCCTCAGACAAGAGAAAAGACGGTCCGTGGCTCAATCGTCATCGCCAATCTCAGGTGTCGCAGAACGCTACGCGGGTTCGCTGTTCGAACTTGCGCTGCAGTCGAATTCGGTGGCCAAGGTCGAGGCCGACCTCAACAGTTTCGCCAGGATGCTGGATGACAGCGCCGACCTGACGCGCCTCATCAACAGCCCGGTGTTCTCCAGCGAGGACCAGGCCAAGGCAATCGCGTCGATCGCCGACAAGGCCGGCATCACCGGCCTGACCGGCAATTTCCTGCGCGTCGTCGCCCGCAACCGCCGGCTCTTCGCGGTCCCCGGCATGATCAAGGCATTTCGCCGGATCTCTGCCGAACAGCGCGGTGAGACATCAGCCGAGGTCACTTCGGCGCATGAACTGACGTCTGCCCAGCAGACGGAACTCAAGGCCGCGCTGAAAAGCGTCGCCGGCAAGGACGTGGCCATCACTGTTACCGTCGATCCGTCGCTGCTCGGCGGGCTGGTGGTCAAGATGGGCTCGCGCCAGATCGATACGTCGCTCAAAACCAAACTCAATTCGCTCAAGCTTGCACTGAAAGAGGTCGGCTGATGGACATCCGCGCCGCGGAAATTTCCGCAATTCTCAAAGATCAGATCAAGAATTTCGGCAAGGAGGCCGAGGTCTCCGAAGTCGGCCAGGTGCTGTCCGTCGGTGACGGTATCGCTCGCGTCTACGGCCTCGACAATGTCCAGGCCGGCGAAATGGTCGAGTTCCCCGGCGGCATCCGCGGCATGGCGCTCAACCTCGAAGCCGACAATGTCGGCGTCGTCATCTTCGGCGCCGACCGCGACATCAAGGAAGGCGACATCGTCAAGCGCACCGGCGCCATCGTCGATACGCCTGTCGGCATGGGCCTGCTCGGCCGCGTCGTCGACGCGCTCGGCAATCCGATCGACGGCAAGGGCCCGATCAAGGCGACCGAACGCAAGCGCGTGGACGTCAAGGCGCCAGGCATCATCCCGCGCAAGTCGGTCAACGAGCCGATGTCGACCGGCCTCAAGGCCATCGATGCGCTGATCCCCGTTGGCCGCGGCCAGCGCGAGCTGGTCATCGGCGATCGCCAGACCGGCAAAACCGCGATCATCCTCGACACGATGCTCAACCAGAAGGCCGTGCACGACAACGGACCGGAAAAGGAAAAGCTCTACTGCGTCTACGTCGCCATCGGGCAGAAGCGCTCGACGGTCGCGCAGTTCGTGAAGGTTCTCGAAGAGCGCGGCGCGCTTGAATATTCGATCATCGTCGCCGCCACCGCTTCCGATCCGGCGCCGATGCAGTTCCTGGCGCCGTTCACCGGCGCCACCATGGGCGAATATTTCCGGGACAACGGCATGCATGCGCTGATCAGCTATGACGATCTGTCGAAGCAGGCCGTCGCCTATCGCCAGATGTCGCTCTTGCTACGCCGCCCGCCGGGTCGCGAAGCCTATCCGGGCGACGTGTTCTACCTGCATTCGCGCCTGCTCGAGCGCGCCGCCAAGCTCAACGACGATCTGGGTGGCGGTTCGCTGACCGCGCTGCCGATCATCGAGACGCAGGCCAACGACGTGTCGGCCTACATCCCGACCAACGTGATCTCGATCACCGACGGCCAGATCTTCCTCGAAACCAACCTGTTCTTCCAGGGCATCCGTCCGGCGGTCAACGTCGGCCTGTCGGTGTCGCGCGTCGGTTCGTCGGCGCAAATCAAGGCGATGAAGCAGGTCGCCGGCTCGATCAAGGGCGAGCTCGCGCAGTACCGCGAAATGGCTGCGTTCGCGCAGTTCGGCTCCGATCTCGACGCCGCCACGCAGCGCCTGCTCAACCGCGGCTCGCGCCTGACCGAACTGTTGAAGCAGCCGCAGTTCTCGCCCCTCAAGGTCGAGGAGCAGGTCACGGTGATCTTCGCCGGCGTCAACGGCTATCTCGACAAGCTGGCGCTGAACCAGGTCGGCAAGTTCGAGCACGGCCTGCTCAGCCATATGCGCTCGGCCGGCAAGGACGTGCTGGACGGCATCCGCAAGGAAAAGGCGCTGTCGGACGATCTGCGCGCCAAGCTGAAGGCCGAGATCGACGCCTTCGCCAAGACCTTCGCTTGAGAAGAAGCCGGACGCTCGGGATCAGGTTTGAAGCATGCCTTCATTAAAAGACCTTCGTAACCGTATCGCCTCGGTCAAGGCGACGCAGAAGATCACCAAGGCGATGCAGATGGTCGCCGCGGCGAAGCTGCGCCGCGCGCAGGAAGCAGCGGAGGCGGCGCGTCCCTATTCCGAGCGGATGGGTGCGGTGCTGGCCAATATCACGCAGGCGATCGGCGGCGGCGGCGATGCCCCGGCGCTGATGACCGGCACCGGCAAGGACGATGTGCATCTGCTCGTCGTCTGCACCGCCGAGCGCGGCCTGTGCGGCGGCTTCAACTCGCAGATCGCACGTCTGGCCCGCGACCATATCCGCCGGCTTCTGGCCGACGGCAAGCAGGTCAAGATCATCTGCGTCGGCAAGAAGGGTTTCGACATTCTGCGCCGAGACTATGCCTCGCTGATCATCGACCGCGTCGACCTGCGCGATGTCAAGAAGCTCGGCTTCGTCAATGCCGATGCGATCGCCCGTAAGATCATCCATCTGTTCGGCGAAGGCGGCTTCGATATCTGCACGCTGTTTTATTCGCAGTTCAAGTCGGTGATCAGCCAGATTCCGACCGCGCAGCAGATCATTCCTGCCGGCGTGGCTTCCGCTCCCGCCGAAGCGACCGCCGGTGGCAATGCCGTCTACGAATACGAGCCGGAGCCGGGCGAGATCCTCACCGACCTCATTCCGCGCAACATCTCGGTCCAGGTCTTCCGCGCGCTGCTCGAAAACGCAGCCGGCGAGATGGGCGCCAAAATGAGCGCCATGGACAATGCAACGCGCAATGCCGGCGACATGATCAACAAACTGTCGATCACCTATAACCGCCAGCGGCAGGCGCAGATCACCAAGGAACTGATCGAAATCATTTCGGGCGCCGAAGCGCTCTAGGCGCGACCGCCAGGAGGTCATCGACCTTCTGATGGAGCGTGAGAAACAAAGGACGAGAAGGGTAAAGACGATGGCGAAAGCAGCGACCCCCGCGAAGACGGCCCCCAAGGCGGCCGCAAAGGCTCCGGCAGCAGCGGCGAAGGCCGCTCCGGCCAAGAAGGCGGCCGCGCCCGCCAAGGCCGCGGCCCCGGCAGTGAAGACGACGAGCGTTGCCGTCAAGAAGACCGGCGCCATCGGCAAGGTTCGCCAGGTCATCGGCGCCGTCGTCGACGTGCAGTTCGGCGATCATCTGCCGGCCATTTTGAACGCCATCGAAACCTCCAATGTCGGCAACCGCCTGGTGCTCGAAGTTGCCCAGCATCTGGGCGAAAACACCGTGCGCTGTATCGCCATGGATTCCACCGAAGGCCTGGTTCGCGGCCAGGACGTCTATGACACCGGCGCGCCGATCACCGTTCCGGTCGGCCCGGGCATGCTCGGCCGCATCATCAACGTCATCGGCGAGCCGGTCGACGAAGAAGGCCCGGTCGACGGCATCGAGATGCGCGCCATCCACCAGCCGGCGCCTACCTATGTCGAACAGTCGACGGAAGCGCAGATCCTGATCACCGGCATCAAGGTGCTCGACCTTCTGGCGCCCTACGCCCGCGGAGGCAAGATCGGCCTGTTCGGCGGCGCCGGCGTCGGCAAGACGGTTCTGATCCAGGAGCTGATCAACAACGTCGCCAAGGCGCATGGCGGCTTCTCGGTCTTCGCCGGCGTCGGCGAGCGCACCCGCGAGGGCAACGATCTTTATCACGAGTTCATCGAGTCCGGCGTCAACAAGAAGGGCGGCGGCGAAGGCTCCAAGGCGGCACTGGTCTATGGCCAGATGAACGAGCCGCCGGGCGCGCGTGCCCGCGTCGGCCTGACCGGCCTGACGGTCGCCGAATATTTCCGCGACCAGGGCCAGGACGTGCTGTTCTTCGTCGACAACATCTTCCGCTTCACGCAGGCCGGTTCTGAAGTGTCGGCGCTGCTCGGCCGTATTCCTTCGGCCGTGGGTTACCAGCCAACGCTGGCCACCGACATGGGTGCGCTGCAGGAACGCATCACCACAACGACCAAGGGTTCGATCACTTCGGTGCAGGCGATCTACGTGCCGGCCGACGATTTGACAGACCCGGCGCCTGCGACCTCGTTCGCCCACCTGGACGCGACGACCGTGCTCAACCGCGCGATCTCGGAAAAGGGCATCTACCCCGCCGTCGATCCGCTCGACTCGACCTCGCGCATGCTCGATCCGCTGGTCGTCGGCGAGGAGCACTATGCCGTCGCCCGCCAGGTGCAGTCGATCCTCCAGCGCTATAAGTCGCTGCAGGACATTATCGCCATCCTTGGCATGGATGAGCTTTCGGAAGAGGACAAGCAGACGGTGGCCCGCGCCCGCAAGATCGAGCGCTTCCTGTCGCAGCCGTTCTTCGTCGCCGAAGTGTTTACGGGTGCGCCGGGCAAGCTGGTCGACCTCGCCGACACAATCAAGGGCTTCAAGGGCCTCTGCAACGGCGACTACGATCACCTGCCGGAAGCCGCCTTCTACATGGTCGGCGGCATCGACGAAGCGGTCGAGAAGGCTCAGCGCCTGGCGGCTGAAGCAGCGTAATCAAGGCAATAGGGAGTAGTCAGTAGTCAGTAGTGAATAGCGGCCGGGTGATCAGGACAGCTGTCCTCTCCCTACTCCCTACTCACTATTCCCTACTCACTAAATTGACATGGCTGAAGCTTTCAAGTTCGAACTGGTCTCGCCGGAGCGCCTCCTGGTTTCCGAGCAGGTCGAGTCCGTCGTCATTCCAGGCGCCGAAGGTGAAATGACAGTCATGGCGCACCATGCGCCAGTCATGACCACGATCAAGCCGGGCGTCGTCACGCTGAAGACCGCCGGCGGCAAGGAAGAACGCTATGTGGTGTTCGGCGGCTTTGCCGACATCGTCCCTGCCGGCTGCACGCTGCTCGCCGAATCGGCGGTCGCCGTCGGCGATATCGACCGCGCCGATCTCGCCCGCCGCATCCAGGAAGCCAAGGAAGACGCCGCCGACGCCAAGGACGACCAGAGCCGCAGCAAGGCGGAGCAGTTCCTTAGCCAGCTTACCACGCTCGAAGGCGCGCTGCTGCCGGCGTAAGCCGCAGAATGACTGGACGTGATCCGAGGGGTCATGGTCGGGCAAAGGTATGAAACAGGCCGGGCTTAAGCCCGGCTTTTTGTATCCGGGCGACGTCAGGTCACCTGGTCTTTCCCGGTATACCCAGTGCCGCGAGCGCGAGCGCCACCCCGCCTTGCAGGATATGCTCGCGATGAGCGGCAACCAGTTCGATCAGCGTCTGGCGGTCGGGGCTGCCGCTGGCGAAGCCGGCGAGGTCAAACACCGTCACCACCCGTTCCAGCGTCGGCTGCGCTCCGAGCGCCGCCAGTGCCGCGTCGAGCGGATCGGTAAAGTGGGCTTCCGGCAGGTCCTTGCCGCGCGCCTCGCAGGCGGCGATCCAGGCGGCGATCACCAGCGTCAGATGCTCCGGGACCAGGCCGGCCTGGATGCGCTCGATGGCGGTAGCGACAATGCGTTGCGGCAATTTCTGGCTGCCGTCATTGGCGATCTGCGCGGTGCGGTGGGCCAGCGCGGTGTTGGAGAAACGTTCGGCAAGTTCGGCCGTATAGGCTGACGTGTCGAGCCCGGCATCCCCAGGCAATGTCGGGATGGCCTCGGCCCAGAGCCGGTCGACGAACGCGCGGATCGCGGGATCCGCGAAGGCGCGGTCGACGGTGACGTGGCCGCTGAGCAGGCCGATATAGGCGATGCCCGAATGGGCGCCGTTGAGCAGCCGAAGCTTCATGTCCTCGAACGGCCGGACATCCTCGACCATGGTGACGCCGAATTTCTCCCAGGCCGGGCGGCCGGCTGGAAACCTGTTTTCGATCACCCATTGCCGGAATGGCTCGGTCATCACCGGCCAGGCGTCCTCGAGGCCGAGTTCGACCGCGATGCGCGCCCGGTCGGCATCGGTGGTTGCCGGCACGATGCGGTCGACCATGCTCGATGGGAATGCAACGTCATCGGCTATATGACCGGCGAGGGCAGCGTCGCCTGAAGCAGCAGCGCCGGCATCGCGCAGTTTTGCAAACCCGACCAGCAGCCGGTGCAGCGTGGCGCCATTGGCCGGCAGGTTGTCGCAGCAAAGCACGGTGAAGGGCGGCGTGCCGGCGGCCCGGCGTCGCACCAGCGCTTCCGCCAGGAATCCATGCGCTGTCCTGGGAGATCCGGGATTGCCCAGATCGTGGACGATATCGGGATGGTTTTCGTCGAGGCTGCCGTCGGCGGCCCTGAGATAGGCCTTTTCGGTGATGGTCAGGGTGACGATGCGGGTGCGCGGGTCGGTCAGCGCGGCCAGCACCGCGCCGGGGTCTTCCGGCGCGACCAGCATCGACTGGATCGAGCCGATAATGTGCAGCGCTTCGCCATCGCTGCCGCGCACCGCCAGCGTGTAGAGCCCGTCCTGTGGCGTCAGCGCATCGCGCGTGTCGGGGCTGCGCAGCGAGACGCCGACAATGCCCCAGCCGGTTTCGCCGGCCGCTAGGCAGTCATCGACATAGGCGGCCTGATGGGCACGGTGGAAGGCTCCAACGCCGAGATGGACGATGCCTGGGGCGACACTGGCGCGATCATAGGCGGGGACGGCGACCGAGGCCGGCAAGGATTGCACTGTTGCGTTGGAAAGGCGTCTGCTGGTCATGGCGCGGCTTGTCGCTGGATGGTGTGCGGGGCGGGATCTGCTAGCGGCGTAACATCCGCTCTTCCGCCGCACAATGACCTGACGCCGGTTAAAAGTCATCATACAACAATCCAGTTTTTGTATGTTGACATTATTTCTTTCCAATCCTACCGATATCGCCCCTGGGAGGAACGACGTGGCGGGACTGACCGATCCGGATCTGCTTTTTGCCGCCGAAGGGCGCGCGCTGTCGATCGCGCGCGATCTCCATGCCGGCATCAAGGACCTGCCGATCATCAGCCCGCACGGCCACACCGATCCGCGTTGGTATGCGCTCAACGAGCCATTCCCCGATCCCGCGCAATTGCTGGTGGTGCCCGACCACTACATTTTCCGTATGCTGTTCAGCCAGGGCGTGCGGCTGGAAGATCTCGGCGTCCCGACCCTCGACGGCTCGCCGGTCGAGACCGATCCCAGGGCGATCTGGCGGCGCTTCGCCGAGCACTATTACCTCTTCCGCGGCACGCCGACGCGGTTGTGGCTCGACCATGTGCTCGAGCATCTGTTCGGCATCGAAGAGCCGCTCAACGCCGACACCGCCGACCGCCACTACGACACCATCGCCGCCCTGCTGCAGCGCGACGATTATCGTCCACGCGCGCTGTTCGAACGCTTCAACATCGAGGTCATCGCGACGACCGAGGGCGCACTCGACGATCTCCAATGGCACAAGACGATCCGCGACAGCGGCTGGCAGGGCCGCGTCGTCACTGCCTACAGGCCGGATGCCGTCGTCGATCCCGACTTCGAAGGATTTTCTGCCAATCTCGATCGCCTGGGCGAGATCGCCGGCTGCGACACCGGCACATGGGCCGGCTATCTGGACGCGCATCGCCAGCGCCGCGCCTTCTTCAAAAGTTTCGGCGCAACCTCGTCGGATCACGGCCATCCGACGGCCGAGACCGCCAATCTTTCCGATGCGGCGGCGGAAGAGCTGTTCAACCGCATCCGCCGCGGCTCGGACGACGAGCGCGAGCGCAAACTGTTTCGCGCCCAGATGCTGACCGAAATGGCCAAGATGAGCCGCGACGACGGGCTGGTCATGCAGATCCATCCCGGCTCATGGCGCAACCACTCGCCTGGTGTTTTCCAAAAATTCGGCCGCGACAAGGGCTTCGATATTCCGACCCGCACCGACTATGCCGCGGCGCTCAAACCCTTGCTCGACTGCGTCGGGCTGGAGCGCGACCTCTCCATCATCCTGTTCACGCTCGACGAGACCAGCTACGCGCGTGAACTGGCGCCGCTTGCCGGCGTCTATCCGGCGCTGAAGCTCGGGCCTGCCTGGTGGTTCCATGACAGTCCGGAAGGCATGCGCCGGTTCCGCGAGATGACCACCGAGACCGCCGGCTTCTACAACACTGTCGGTTTCAACGACGACACCCGCGCCTTTCCATCCATACCCGCCCGCCACGATGTGGCGCGCCGGGTTGACTGCGCCTTTCTCGCCCGTCTCGTCGCCGAGCACCGGCTGCGTGAGGACGAGGCGCATGAGCTGGCGCGGGAGCTTGCCTACACGCTTGCCAAGAAGGCGTACCGGCTGTGAGCCGGGCGCGTGGAATTTTAAGGGAGGAAGACAGTCATGTTGCATTTTTCAAAACTGATGGCAGCCACATTCGCCTTCGGCTCGCTGATGATCGGCGTTGCCGGCGCCCAGACCGTACTGCGCTCGGCCGACACCCATCCGGACGGGTATCCGACTGTCGAGGCGGTCAAATATCTCGGCGAGCTCATCAAGGAGCGCACCGCCGGCCGCTATTCGGTCGAGGTCTATCATTCGGCGCAGCTCGGCGAGGAAAAGGACACGATCGAGCAGACGCAGACCGGTGTCATCGATCTGAACCGCGTCTCGATGGGTCCGTTCAACGGCATCGTGCCGGAAACCGCGGTGCCGTCGCTGCCCTACATGTTCCGTTCGGTCGAGCACATGCGCCATGTCATGGACGGGCCGATCGGCGACGAGATCCTCAAGGCCTTCGAGACGCATGATCTGGTCGGCCTTGCCTTCTACGATTCCGGCGCCCGTTCCTTCTACAACACCAAGAAGGACATCACCTCGATCGCCGATCTGAAAGGCATGAAGTTCCGCGTCATCCAGTCCGACGTGTTCGTCGATATGGTCAACGCGCTTGGCGCAAATGCCACGCCGATGGCGTATGGCGAGGTCTATTCGGCGCTCGAAACCGGTGTCATCGACGGCGCCGAGAACAACTGGCCCAGCTTCGAATCCGCCAAGCACTACGAAGTCGCCAAGCACTATACCGTCGACCAGCACCAGATCGTGCCGGAAGTGCTGGTGATGTCGAAATCGAGCTGGGACAGACTGACGCCGGAAGACCAGGCGATCGTCAAGCAGGCGGCCAAGGATAGCGTCGTCAAGATGCGCGAATTGTGGGACGCGCAGGAGAAGAAGTCGCGAGAGATCGTCGAGAAGGCCGGCGTCAAGGTCAGCGAGATCGACAAGCAGCCGCTGATCGATGCGATGAAGCCGGTCTACGACAAGTATCTGAAGACGCCGGAGCTCAAGGACCTCGCGACGCGCATCCAGGCGACCAAGTGATTTTCTGGCGGGGCGGCATGGCGCCGCCCCGCCAATCGCTTTTAGGGGACGGAAAGACCGGGAGGATCGGATGACTGCGGGAACGGCCAGGAGCGGAGCGCCACCGCGCTTCAGCGCGGTGCTTTCGAAGATTTGCGACGGTGCGCTCTATCTCGCGGGCATCGGGATGGTCGCCATGACCGCGCTTGTTGCCTACCAGGTGTTTTCCCGCTTCGTGCTCAACGCGTCACCGAGCTGGACCGAAGTCACCGCCATCATGCTGATGAACTGGTTCATTTTCCTGGGCGCTGCCGTCGGCGTGCGCGAGAATTACCATATGGGCTTCGACGTGCTGCTCTACATCCTGCCCAAGGGCAGCAAGTGGGCGCTGCGCACCCTGTCCGACCTGATCGCGTTCGGCTTCGGCTTCGGCATGGTCTGGTACGGCTGCAAGCTGGTCGGGCTGACCTGGCGGACCATCATCCCGGCGCTCGAGCTTCCCGGCGGTTTCGACTATCTGCCGCTGGTCGCCGGCGGCTTTCTGATCTGCCTGTTCTCGGCCGAACGCATCGTGCTGCGCTGGTCCGGCGCCGACATCGACAAGGATATCAATCTCGAGGAAGTGCCGGAAATGCCGGCCGTGCAGGAGGCCTAGATGGAACTCTGGATCCTGTTTGGCGTCTTCACGCTTTTGATGTTTGCCGGCACGCCGATCGCCTTTTGCCTGGGTGCGGCGTCCTTCGCCACCGTGCTTTATCTCGGCCTGCCGCCCCTGGTGGTGTTCCAGCAATTGAAGTCGGGCATGTCGGCGTTCTCACTGATGGCGATCCCGTTCTTCATCTTTGCGGGCGACCTGATGGTGCGCGGCGGCATCGCGCAGCGCATCGTTTCCTTTGCCGGCTCGCTGGTCGGTCATGTCCGCGGGGGGCTCGGTCAGGTCAACATCATCGCCGCGACGTTGTTCGGCGGCATTTCCGGCTCGGCTGTGGCGGAAGCCGCTGCCGTCGGCGGGCTGATGATCCCGCAGATGAAAGCGCGCGGCTACGGCGCCGACTACGCCGTCAACGTGACCTCGATGGCGGCGCTGATCGCGCTGCTTCTGCCGCCGTCGCAGAACATGATCATCTATTCGATCGCCGGCGGCGGCAAGATTTCGATCGCCGACCTGTTCACCGCCGGTATCCTGCCTGGCCTGCTGTTCGCCGCTTCGCTGATGGTCACTGCCTATTTCGTCGCCCGCAGCCGCGGCTACCCGGTCGAGGCCTTTCCCGGCTTCTCGCGTGTCGGCCAGCTGGCGGTCATCGCCATCCCCGGACTTCTGCTTATCGGCATCATCTTCGGCGGCGTTCGCTCGGGCATTTTCACGGCGACGGAAAGCTCCTGCATCGCCATCATCTACGCCTTGCTGGTCACCGTCTTCGTCTACCGGTCGATGGCCTGGGGCGATTTCGTCCATGCCACAAAGGGCGCGGTGCGCACGACCTCAATGGTGCTGCTGATCATCGGCACGGCGGCCTCGTTCAGCTGGCTGATGGCCTATCTCAAAGTGCCGGTGCTGCTGATCGCAGGCATGAACGCCATCTCCACCGATCCGCTGGTGGTGCTGCTTCTGCTCAACGTCTTGATGCTGCTGCTCGGCACCTTCATGGACATGGGGCCGATGATCATCATCTGCACGCCGATCTTCCTGCCGCTGGTCACCCATTACGGCGTCGACCCCGTGCATTTCGGCGTCATCACCATCCTCAATCTCGGCATTGGGCTCAACACGCCACCGGTCGGCACGGTGCAGTTCGTCGCCTGTGCCGTCGGCAAGATTACGGTCTGGGAAGCGATGCGCTCGATCTGGCCGTTCTATGGCGCGGGCATCGTGGTCCTGGGGCTGGTGACCTATATTCCGGCGATTTCGCTCTGGTTGCCGAGCGTGTTCAAATAGGGCGTCTTCAAACAGACGTCTTCAAACAGGGGTGCGATATGGCATCGGATAGCGCTGTTGATCTCAGGGTCGAGAGAAAACCCAAACTGTCGGAGACCGTCGTCGCAGCGATCCGCAAGCAGCTGCAGGCGGGCGAGATCCTGCCCGGCCACAAATTGCCGACCGAAGGACAACTGACCGAGACCTTCGGCGTCAGCCGCACCGTCATCCGCGAAGCGCTGGCCAAGCTCGCCGCCGACGGGCTGGTCGAGGCGCGCCAGGGCGCAGGCGTGTTCGTCACCGAGCACATCTCAACGATGTTCGGCGCGCTCGCCGCCGACATGGGCAGCAAGGATTCCATCGCGCTCAATGTGCTCGAAGTGCGCCTGGCCGTCGAAATCGAATCGGCCGGGCTCGCCGCCATTCGCCGCAACGCCGCGCAGGAAGCAGCGATCCAGGAAGCGTTCTTCGAATTCGAACGGCTGCTTCTCAACAGCGAGCCGACCGGTCCGGCCGATCTCGCCTTCCACCGGGCAATCGCCAGCGCCACCAACAACCCGTTCTATGTCGAGATGCTCGATGTGCTCGGACGCCGCGCCATTCCTTGCGACGTGACCTCGCCCTGGTCGACCGAACTGGTGCAATCCGACTGCTATCAGCGAGGGCTGCAACGCGAGCATCTGGTGATCCTGAATGCGATCACCTCAGGCGACGCCGAAGCCGCGCGCGAGGCGATGCGCGCTCATCTCACCGCCAGCCAAGAGCGCTACCGCGAGCGGCTGCACGCCCGCCAGGTCTACTACGCCGACTCGGTCAAGGCGTCGGCAACCAAATAGCCATTCATTCAGCTGGAGCAGCAATGACTCAAAGTCACCCGCATACCGATTTCACCTCGCGTTTCGCCATCGACCCGGTCGCCGCTGCTTCCATGGGCACCGACGAACTGCGTCACAATTTCCATATTGACGACCTGTTCCAGCAGGGACGCATCAGCCTGACCTACACCCATTATGACCGCATGATCGTTGGCGGCGCCGTGCCGGAAGGGACAGCGCTGCCGCTGGAGGCGATCAAGCCGACGGGGACCAAGAATTTTCTCGACCGCCGCGAGCTGATCATCGTCAACATCGGCGGCGCCGGCTCGGTGACGGCAAATGGCGAGACCCACCAGTTGCAGGCACGTGACATGCTCTATCTCGGCATGGGCAGCACCGACGTGTCGTTCGCGTCGGCCGACAAGGCAGCGCCGGCCAAATTCTATCTGCTCAGCGCCCCGGCGCATCACACCCATCCCAACCGGCTGATCCGCATCGGCGACGCCAAGCGGCTCGACCTCGGCAGCAAGGAAACCTGCAATGAGCGCTCGATCTTCCAGTTCATCCATGCCGATGGCGTCAAGACCTGCCAGCTGGTCGTCGGCATGACGCAGCTGGCGCCGGGCTCGGTGTGGAACACTATCCCTTGCCATGTGCATGACCGGCGCATGGAGGCCTATCTCTATTTCGACCTGCCGGAGACGGCGCGCGTCTTCCATTTCATGGGCGAGCCGGACGAAACGCGGCATCTGGTGATGGCTAACGAGGAGGCGGTGCTGTCGCCGGGCTGGTCGATCCATTCGGGGGCCGGCACCTCGAACTATGCCTTCATCTGGGCGATGGCCGGCGACAATGTCGACTACACCGATGTCGACCCGGTGCCGCTGGGTGAATTGCGTTGAGCGGCCCTTCCTCCTTCAGCCTGGCCGGCAAGCGTATCCTGGTCACCGGCGCGAACACCGGCATCGGCCAGGGCATCGCCGGCTCGATCGCGCGCGCCGGCGGTACCGTCATCGGTGTCGGCCGCTCGGCGATGGACGACACGGAAAGACAAGTCGCGGAAGCCGGTGGCCAGTTCGAGGCGGTGCGATGCGATCTTGCCGACCATGCGGCCGCCAAGGCGATGCTCGACCAGGTCTGGGAAAAGACCGGCTCGATCGACGGGCTGGTCAACAATGCCGGCATCATCCGCCGCGCCGATGCGGTCGATTTCTCCGAGGCCGACTGGGACGACGTCATCGACGTCAATCTGAAGACGCTATTCTTTCTCAGCCAAGGTTTTGCCAGGCGCGTGCTGACCGACCCGAGGCGGCGCGGCAAGATCGTCAACATCGCCTCGGTGCTGAGTTTCCAGGGCGGCATCCGCGTCGCGTCCTACACCGCGTCGAAACATGGCGCGCTCGGCATAACCCGGCTGCTGGCCTGCGAATGGGCGGCAAAAGGCATCAACGTCAACGCGATTGCGCCCGGCTATATCGAAACCAACAACACCGAGGGGTTGCGCGCCGATCCCGACCGCAGTGCTGCCATCCTGGCGCGCATTCCGGCGGGACGTTGGGGCGGGCCGGAAGACATAGGCGATGCCGCCGTGTTCCTGCTGGCGCCGGCGTCCGACTATATGCATGGCGCGGTGGTTCCCGTGGACGGCGGCTGGCTGGCGCGATGAGGAGATGGTCATGATTGAAGCCAAGATTTTCGCACAGCCCGGCGAGAGCGCCTGGACGCCGACGCCGGACGGCAACAGACGCCGCGTTCTCGTCTCCACCGATGAGCTGATGATGGTCGAGTTCGGCTTCGACAAGGGCGGCGTCGGCGCACTGCATTCGCACCCGCATGTCCAGGCCAGCTATGTCGCCGAAGGTCGCTTCGAGGTGACCATCGACGGCCGCACCGCGACCATCGAGACCGGCGGCAGCTTCATCGTGCCGTCCAATCTGGTGCACGGCGTCAAGGCGCTGGAGGCCGGGCGCCTGGTCGACAGCTTTACCCCGCACCGCGCCGATTTCCTGGCCTGAACCTTTTTCGGCAATTCCAGAAACAGGAAACCCGCGCCTCCTGGGGAGGCGCGGGCTGTTGCCTGTGCGCTCGTGGCGCAGCGGTACTCGAAACATCGCCGCAGGGTTGGACGGTGCCGCAACATGGTGAAGATAGGTTTAACGATGCCAATCAGGTCGATCGCCGGTGGGGTGTTGCTGCTGCTTGTTGTGGTCACGCAGGGGCTGCGCTAATCGTTCTGGCCACGCCGCTGCTTCGGGCGGCCGATCGCAAAAACATCAGTGATGCAGATATCGATGACAAGCGTGCCGACGCACGATCCCAAACGGCGCGTCCTCAAGGACGTGTTCGGCTTCGACGATTTCCGTCCCGGACAGGCCGCGGTGATGGAGGCGCTGCTTGGCGGCCGCCATGTGCTGGCCGTCATGCCAACGGGTGCCGGCAAATCGCTGTGCTACCAGGTTCCGGCGCTGGTCAAGGGTGGGCTGACCATTGTCGTTTCGCCGCTGGTGGCGCTGATGCAGGATCAGGTCGCGGCACTGCGCCTCGCCGGCGTCGCCGCCGATACGATCAATTCCTCGATCGACCGTGATGCCAATGTCGCGGCATGGCGCCGCGTCGCGTCGGGCCAGACGCGGCTGCTCTACCTCGCGCCGGAACGGCTGATGACCGAGCGGATGCTGGATGCGCTTGCCAGGCTCGATGTCAGCCTGATCGCCATCGACGAGGCGCATTGCATTTCGCAGTGGGGGCCGGCGTTCCGGCGCGAATATGAAGACCTTTCGCAACTGCGTGGCATCTTTCCCGACGTACCGATCATTGCGGTGACGGCGACGGCGGACGAGACGACGCGGGCAGACATCCAGAGACGGCTGTTTGGCGGGCGTGTCGAAACGCAGGTGCTTGGCTTCGACCGGCCCAACATCAAGCTTGCCATCGAGCCCAAACAGGACAGCAAGCGGCAGTTGCTCAATTTCATCGGGCGCCATCAGGGACGCAGCGGCATCGTTTATTGCCTGTCGCGCAAGAAGACCGAAGAGATGGCGGCGTTTCTCGAAAAGAACGGCGTGACCGCGCTCGCCTATCACGCCGGGATGAGCAAGGAGGCGCGCGATGCGAATCAAAACGCCTTCATGA
Organism: Mesorhizobium sp. P160219; assembly: GCF_057786095.1. NCBI lineage: Bacteria > Pseudomonadati > Pseudomonadota > Alphaproteobacteria > Hyphomicrobiales > Phyllobacteriaceae > Mesorhizobium > Mesorhizobium sp. P160219. The sequence continues at coordinate 435,982 of NZ_JBYNWG010000001.1, read as the reverse complement.
CCCTGTCGGGCGTCGTCATGGTGGCGACCATCGCCTTCGGCATGGGGATCGACAAGCCTGATGTCACCTATGTCTTCCACACCGATCTGCCCGGCAGCCTGGAAGCCTATTACCAGGAGATCGGCCGTGCCGGTCGTGACGGGCGGGCGGCTGAGGCGCATATGCTTTACGGCCTCGGCGATATCCGCATGCGCCGCATGTTCATCGACGACGAGGACGCAGCCGTTGAGCACAAGCGCCGCTCGCATGGCCGGCTCGATACGCTGATCGGCTATTGCGAGACGGCCGAGTGCCGCCGCCAGGTGCTGCTCGGTTATTTCGGTGAAGGGGCGGTCCCTTGCGGCAATTGCGACAATTGCCTGGAACAGGCGCCGCGCACCGACGGCACCGCCGAGGCGCGCCTCATCCTGGCGGCGGTGGCGCAGAGCGGCGAGCGCTTCGGCGCCGGCCATGTCATCGACATCCTCATCGGCCACGAGACTGAAAAGATCGCGGCAAGGGGGCATCACAGGCTGGCAGCCTTCGGCAATGGCACCGCGCACAAGAAGGATTTTTGGCAATCTATGATTCGCCAGCTGGTCGCGAACGGTTTCCTGATGCCGGACCCGGCCGGCCATGGCGGGTTGGCCATCGCGGACAAGGGCCACGCACTCGGCCGGGGCGAGGTGCCGTTCCAGTATCGGGTCGAGATGCGCACGCGCGCCGCGCGCCGCGCGGCTCGCGCCGGGCAGAGCCCCCAGAGCGAAAATGTAGATGCGTCGCTGCTCGCGGCGCTCAAGACGCTGCGGCTGCGTCTGGCCAAGGAACGCCAGGTGCCGGCCTATGTGGTGTTTTCGGATCGTACACTGATCGACATGGCCGAGCGTCGTCCGCAAGACCTCGACGATTTCGCCGGGGTGAATGGCGTCGGCGCCGCCAAGCTCAAGGAGTTCGGCGCGATTTTTGTCAGCGCCATTGCCGCGCACCTTTCCGAGACGCCAGGCTGAAAGGGTGTTGCTGGACCAAAGCCCGATCCGGCATCAGTACGCCTTCAACTTGCCCGCCCGCTTATCCTTTCATTTTGGCGCTACCCTGCCGTAGGGGAATGGCCTTCCAAATTGTATGGAACCGTGACGACAAACCACACATTCCTGAATCTAAGCGGTCGATTCTCGGATGTAGCCGTGATTATGGAAACCCGCTGTTGCGCGCGGGTGGCGGTTTTCTCGGCCTTGGAGACGCTACGTCGGCAGCCGCGATCCGCTGAGCCGAATGGTATGATTCAGACCATCTTTGTTGTTGAAAACCCGCTTTCGACGGGAGTATAAAACTCGAGGTTACCATTGCTTTTCGTATAGAGGCTGTGGTGGAAACGTGGGTCCAATCCGCAAAGCATTGCCTTGCGTGGAAGTGGTCGAACCGGCGGCGAATGGTCCGTTCCTGTGGCCAAGGAAGACCAGGAAATTACCCGATCATTCGTGATTGAACCGTTTGCGCTGTCCTATGCTGAGGGCCAGCGGATACGCCTGCATCTCGACAAGTTCGTTCGTCTGCAGAGAGGCTAAGCCTGATGAAAGACCGGTGGGAACCTGACCACCAGTTCATTGAAAGCGCCCGCCGTAGCCAGCTCCGAGCGGAGAGCCAACTGGACTCCCTGCAATCGACCATCGCCGAAACGCGACGCGTCCTAGAGGCTTCACGGAAGCTCTTGGAAAAGTTGCCGAGCGCGAAGACCATACCCAGCCATAGGGAATGGCCGGTGCAGGTTGGGCATGCTTGTGGGGCTTCACCGCACCGGCCACTGCGGGGGATATGAGGCCCCCCGCGCCGCCTAAGATATAGGCATATTAGCAATCGCGCAATTAACCCTATTGCGCTACCCAGCCGTAGAGGCAAGGAAATCGGAGAAGTTGGTGCCGGTTAACCGCCAGCACGCGAGCAAGTCATTCTGAAAGCATGAAAAACGCGATTTTGCTCGTGCCAATTGAGCGTCTGAAATCTAGTTCCTGCTGCCGATTATCCCTAAGTTAACAGAAATACTTATATTCCCGAAGGGTTGCGAATCAGTCGATTGTCAAGCGCATGCCATGGAGCAAGCAAGGGATCGATCTGAGCAGAAGGGCCGCAGCGGTCGAAGCGCGCTGGGAAATCCGAGCGGCTTCGGCAATTGTCCGCTCTGGCTCGCCCGCTACAACTCGACTCGCGCAGTGTGGACGGAATCACCGGCCATGTGGACGAGAACCATCTGGCGATGTCGTTCACCGAGTTTCGTTCGCGCTACAGCCTTTAAGGGCAAGGTGATCAAGGCGATCGGATCGCCGCCTCAGGCGGCTTCGCGTTCGGCCTGCGCAGTCAGGTCCGGCTCCCGGCGGCTGTACTGCCGCGGCGAACAGCCCATGACGCGCTTGAATGCCGTGCTGAAGGCGCTTTCGGATTCGTAGCCGAGCGCCAGGGCGATGACGGAAACCGGATCGCCGGAATGCATCAGCCGGTCGCCGGCCAGCATCATGCGCCAGCGCGTCAGATAATCCAGGGGTGAGGCCCCGACCGTCTGCTTGAATCTGAGCGCAAAAGTCGATCGCGACATGCCGGCGCGCTCGGCCAGCTTCTGCAATGTCCAGCCATGGGCCGGGTCTTCGTGCATGGCGCCGATCGCCGCGCCGATCTGCCTGTCGGTCAGTGCGAACAGCCAGCCGACATTGCCTTGCGCCGTCATATGCAGGCGCAAGGCCTCGATCAGGATCATGTGGGCGAGGTGCTCGACGATGAGAAAGCCGCCGGGACGCCGCTGGCGCAATTCCTGCATCATCCGCTCCACCGGCCAGCGAAGCGCCGAATGGTCGCTCTCGCCGCGGATGTGGACGATGGGCGGCAGCATCCGCAAGAGGATGCCGGCATGGTCGCCGGACAGCGTGAAGCGACTGCTGACCAGGAGGAAATCGCCGCCGCCATTATGGACGGTGATGCCGCCGGTCCGCGCCGGTGAAAAGATCGTTCGCGCATCGACCGTCGGCAGGCCGAGATCGCTGGCAAGGCGGAAAGGCCGGCCGCGCGGCAACAGGAAGCAGTCGCCCACGTCCAGCCGCACCGCGTCAGGGACGCCCTCGACCGACAGCCAGCATCGGCCGGACACCACGGCGCCGCATTTGATGGCGGCCTGCTGGTCAGGAAACTGGATCGCCCAGTCGCCACCGGTTTCCAGCCCAGCCGACAGGTAATTGCGCGGCTTCAGTAGCGACAGCACGTCTGACAGCGGATCCATGAGCGTTCTCGGACGATTGCGAAGATATCTCGGATTTTACAGTATAGATCGTATGATCTCAAACTTCTATCTCCTTCGCAACGGGCTGGCTGTACGGCGTTCGACAAAAACCAAGGAGAAATCATCATGCGTGTGTTCGTTACCGGGGCTACCGGTTTTGTCGGTTCGGCTGTTGTGCGGGAATTGCTCGGGGCGGGCCATCAGGTGCTTGGCCTCGCGCGGTCGGAAGCAGGTGCGGAGTCGATCGTGGCCGCGGGTGCCGAGGCGCATCGCGGCGATATCGAGGATTTCGACAGCCTGCGCAGCGGCGCTACCCAATCGGATGGCGTCATCCACACGGCCTTCAACCACGACTTTTCGAGATTCGCCGCCAGTTGCGCAGTTGACCAGCGCGCCATCGAAACGCTCGGCGCGGCGCTCGAGGGTTCCGAGCGGCCGCTGCTTGTCACCTCCGGCCTCGCCGGTTTTGCGCAGGGAAGGCCGGCAACCGAAGACGACAAACCCGCGCCTCCATCGGCCGCCATGCCGCGCGCTTCGGAAGCAACGGCCGTGGCGCTCGCAGCGCGCGGGGTGCGCGCATCGACGGTGCGGCTGGCGCCGACCGTCCATGGCGAGGGCGATCACGGTTTCGTGCCGATGCTGATTGCCATTGCGCGTGAAAAGGGCGTCTCGGCCTATGTTGGCGACGGCGCAAATCGCTGGGCGGCGGTGCACCGGTTCGACGCCGCCACCCTGTACAGGCTGGCGGTGGAGAAGGGGGCGGGCGGCGTCAGCTATCATGCGGTTGCCGAACAGGGCGTGGCGAGCAAAGAGATCGCCGAGATCATCGGCCGCCGGCTCGGCCTGCCGGTCGCTTCCATAGGCCCCGAGGACGCGGCTGCGCATTTCGGCTTTCTCGGGCATTTCATCGGCAGGGACTTGTCGGCGTCAAGTGAGCAGACCCGCACTGCGCTGGGATGGCAGCCGACCGGGCCGGGGCTCATCGCCGATCTCGATCGTGCCCGCTATTTCGAGGCCTGATCAGGCCGGCCAGTCGCGTTGCATTGCACGACCGACAGCCTGGCGATCAGCGGCAGTGCCAGCAACACGGCCAGACGCAGCCCGCCGAGCGGGCAGCACCGTCGTGCTGCTGGAACCGCCGCCACATCTGTATGGCGGCAAGCAGAACGAACACGGCGTAGGCCGCCCGCAGCCCGGACGACCTGCTCGCCCGTCGCCGGAAAGCCGGCGAAGGCATGGCCTCGTCATGGCAGACCTACCTTGTTACGGGGATGCGCGCGCAATTCCCGCGCCTAGTTAGAGATCGCCCTTCCTCACCTTGCCGTAAACGATATTCCGGTTCGAGCCATAGTAGACTTTCGCGTCGAAAGGACTCCCGCCGAGGGCGGCATTGATGATGTCCCACATATCGTCGGCCGAACGTAGGATGAGCGGCCAATCCATGAAAGTCTCCATGTAACCATCCGTCGTTATCTCGTCGCTGAAATTGGCAAACAGGAATTCGCCACCGGGCTTGACGAGTTCCATGGCTCTTTGAAGCAGGCGGACGCCGATGGCACGCGGCAGGTAATCGTAAAGCCCCGATGCGTAGACGAGATCGAATGTGCCAAGGGCGTAGGCGCGGCGTAGGATGCCGCGTACGGAACCCTGGACTGCCTCGACTGCCGTGCCGGCAAAGTCGTGGTTCACCGTGGCTACGCTGACGGGGTCCTGATCCAGGCCGATCCAACGTTGCAGTTTATGCCTGGCCAACGCGTCGGAGCGTTCGGCTTCCCTGAGGTGGCCGCAGGCAATCGCCAGCACCTCAGCCTTTTCCACACTGCTGGCCGTCTCGTCCACGGTCCTGGCCAGAATATCCCGCCGCTCGCGCCCCGCCACCGAACTGGCAGCTTCACTGGTGTACGCATAGATTTGCCGACCAAGTAAGGTCGACGAGGCCACGATCTCGTCGGCGATCGGATGCTTGTAGTAAATATCCAGCAGGCCTGCATCGCCCGAATACCCGCGCGGTTTTTCGACCGACCACCGCGTGAACGGGTCCTGGAGCAAATATTCCGCGACCCGATGCTGCTGAGCCAAAGGAACGAGTTTCTGCCAAACCGCGGTAGCAACCTGCCGGCGGAGCTTGTGGAGTCGCCCCGCCAAACGATGGACGACGGGGGCGGCCGGTTTGTTTCGCGCAAAGGCTTGATGAGCAAGGTCCAGTATCAGGGCGAGCTGGGCCGTGCTGTCCCTCAACTCGTCGGAGTCAGCCGCCTCTTCGGAGGTCGCAACATGTTTCTTCATCAGCCTGGTGGTGACCAGGCTGTATTGGTCGAGCTGCAGTTTTGGCTTGATAGGCATGCCGTTTACTCTCCGGTTTACCGCCCCGGTCCCCGGCCAGCAGCATAGGTGCGCCGCCAACCAATGCTAACAATTTTAATAAAATTTTAGTAAAATTTTAATCAACGGAACGGCCATCAATCCTGCAAACTGGCTAAATCCGAACCGCCCGTTTACCCTCGGTTAGCGACATCTGACTTTTCTTGCGGACAGGGACGTCTTCATTCCCCGACCGCAGGCGACGTCGGCTGTTGCATTCGCTACTGCAGATCGCGGAGGAGCGTTGCGATGCAACTGAGCGAGGACGTTGCCCAGAAGGTGGCGGCAGCGATTGGACGTCCGCGGTGGCATTCCGCCGATCCGGAACTCCTGACACTGTTCCTGCAGAAGGATGCCGATGAGAATCGCAGCCTTGTGCGATGGGGTATTGCGGCTGCTGTATTCAGCTATGTGGCCTATGGCCTTTTCGATTGGTTTCTTTTTCCGGATATCGCCGGCCGGCTTGTTTTGACGCGCGTTACGCTAGGGATCACTTCCCTGGCGCTTGTCGAATTTGTCGCCCGACGGGGCTTTGCCCTTGCCACCTTGCACCTTGTAGCAGCGCTGGCGATTGTATCCGGTGCCCTTGGGTGGCTCGTCTCCGCTGTTGGAACAGAGCATCAGGATGCCCTCTCCCATTTCATGGTTTTTGGCACCGTGTTCATCCTGGGTGCGAATCTGTTCTTCAACTTCCGTTTTTGGCTTTCAGCCCTTGCCTCCGCGACGGTCGCCGCAAGCTTTGTGTACGCCGCGATGTTCTCCCTTCAGGCCGACATCGCCGGTCGGGTCGTGTTGTCGGCCTATTTCGTGAACTGCCTCGTCTTGTCGCTTTATCTTTCGTGGCGGCTGAGCCTGGAGCGTTACCAGACCTTCCTGCACGCGCTTCGGGCGCAGTTCCAGGAGCAGGCTGCTATCAAGAAGGGGCAGAAGCTAACCGAAATCGCCGACACCGATCCGCTCACGGGAATGAAGAACCGCAGGGCGATCATTCGAGAATTCTCGGAGCTGCGCGAAGACTGGGCCGCGGACGACGACGAGATAGGGCTCATTCTGATCGACGTCGACTACTTCAAAAGGTTCAATGACGGACTTGGTCATCAGGCCGGCGACGATTGCCTGATCAAACTCGCCCATGTCCTCTCCGAGATGGCGGCTGCCAACAACGCCATCGCGGCCCGCTATGGCGGAGAAGAATTCGTCATTCTCTGCAAGGTCACCGGGCGGGCTCACCTTCATGAGATAACGAAGAAATTCTGTCGCGCTGTAGAGGATTTGGATATCTACCACCCTGATCGGGGCGACAAGCTCAACATCGTAACGATCAGTGCCGGGGCGTCGTTGACGCGCGCCGATCAGAGCATAGAGCTTAGAATCCTGCTGCAGGAAGCTGACCGCGCGCTCTACGCGTCCAAGTTTGCCGGTCGGGCTACGTTCACGATTTACGACCCGCATGCCACCAGCCAGGATCGCTCCGGCGAAAATCTTTCAGAACTGCTGAAGGTGGCAGTTTCCAACCAGCTCGTTTCTGTCGCTTACCAGCCAATTCGCGAGCTGGCGTCGGGACGCGTGCTGGGCCACGAGAGTCTGATGCGGGTATGCGACTTCGACGGCACCATGATCAGTCCGTCCGTATTCATACCCGTTGCCGAGCAGACCGGAGCGATCGTGGAACTGGGTACATGGCTGATCGATCGAGCCTGCGGTGACATGGCGGAATACGGATTGGGCTCGGTCGTGACGGTGAACGTATCCGTTCTTCAGCTCAAGGCTCCCAACTTTTCACTCCGGATCACCGAAATCCTTGGCAGGCACGGCCTTGCGCCCCAGAAACTGGCCATCGAAATCACCGAAGGCAGTGACATCTTTCTGGAGGCGCAAGCGGTCAGAAACGTGGAGCGGCTGCGAAAACTCGGCGTTCAGATCTGGCTGGACGACTTCGGAACGGGATTTGCCGGCTTGACATGGCTCCGCCGCTTCAAATTCGACGTGGTCAAGATTGATCGCAGCTTCCTCCACGATTGCCAGACGTCTCGTGGCTTGAGCCTGTTGCGGGACATGGTCGGGCTGCTTCGCAATCTCGGCCATGTCGTGCTCGCCGAGGGCGTCGAAACGGAGGAGCAGTACATATTGCTGCAGCGCCTGGGGGTAAATTTTATGCAGGGCTTCCTCACCGGGCATCCAGTCCCGATCGAAGAGGTAAACCAAATGAGGCAAGGCCTTGTTGCCTAGCGGCAGCCCCTTCGCTGAAGCTTCGGAGGGCATCCTGCTTCGTTCCGGTCCCCCTACGCTACTTCGTAGCTTCGGGCGACACTCCTACGCCCAGATGCGGTTCCGGGTGGCCTGCCACCCGAAGCCCGCAGGGCGTAGGGTGGCGGAGAGGGAGGGATTCGAACCCCCGATGGGCTTGCACCCATGCCGCATTTCGAGTGCGGTGCATTCGACCACTCTGCCACCTCTCCGCGGTCATGGTCGGCCGTTGCCGGCGCGGCGCACTAGATAACGGCTGGGCGGGCAGGTTACAAGGCCAAATCCGCGGGGGAATTCAGCTTCCTGTGCGGGCTCTGTCTGGAGGGCTGCGTTGCGGCCACGTCGGCAGATGGGGCCAACCGGTCCTCGACCGGAGAGATCGGGGGCGGCAAGGAGGCGGCGTGTCCAAGGATTCCGCCCGTTTGCCTTGACTCGTACCGAACCTTCGGTTAGGGGAAGCGCGCAATCGGCGTGGAGGGTTCTTCCACGCCGCTTGTTTTTCGAACCCGCAGACTGACAAAAAGACGGCCGAACCGCGTGACGCGGCTCATCGAGGCCGACCGAACAGCGAAAGGCAAAAAATGTTCGCAGTCATTAAAACGGGCGGTAAGCAGTATCGCGTTGCCGCCAACGATCTCCTGAAGATCGAGAAGCTCGAAGCCAATGTCGGCGATATCGTCGAAATCGGCAGCGTCCTCGCCCATGGCGAAGGCGAAAATGTCACCTTCGGCGCCCCGTTCGTCGATGGCGCTCTGGTCACGGCGGAAGTCGTCGAGCAGGGCAAGAACCGCACCGTCATCGCTTTCAAGAAGCGCCGCCGGCAGAATTCGCGCCGCAAGATCGGCCACCGCCAGCTTCTGACCACCGTGCGGATCGCCGAGATCCTGCTGGGTGGCGCCAAGCCTTCCAAGAAGGCCGCAGCCAAGGTGGAAGCCAAGGAAGTCAAGGCTGACGTAGCGCCCGAGGCGAAGGCCGAGGCCGCGACGAAGGAAGCCAAGGCGAAGAAGGAAGCCAAAGCCGAGGTTGCTCCGAAGGATGAAGCCAAGACGGAGGCCGCCGTCGCCGCGCCGCTGTTCAAGGCGCCGAAGGGCGAGCCGGACGATTTGGCCGTGATCAAGGGCATCGGCCCGGTTGCCGCCGGCCAGCTGCACGAGCAGGGCATCACCACCTTCGCCCAGCTTGCCAAGCTGTCGGACAAGGACGTGGCCAAGATCGACGCGCACATGCCCTTCAGCACCGACCAGATCAACGACTGGCGCGAGCAGGCCAAGGAACTGGCGAAGAAGTAAAACGAACCGGCGACAAGGTCGCCGGATCGGACTTGAAACGGAACGCGAACGCGTTCATAAGACCATTCAAGCGCCCCAGGGCGCATCGGAGTTAGTTAGATGGCACACAAGAAAGCTGGCGGCTCGTCGCGCAACGGTCGCGACTCGCATTCCAAGCGTCTGGGCGTGAAGAAGTTCGGCGGCGAAGCCGTCATCCCGGGCAACATCATCATCCGTCAACGCGGCACCACCTGGCATCCCGGCGTCAATGTCGGCATGGGCACGGACCACACCCTTTTTGCGCTCGAGACCGGCGCAGTCACCTTTAACAAAAAAGCCAACGGCCGAACCTACGTATCGGTCAACCCGATTACCAAAGCCGCGGAGTAGCCGGTTCCGCACTATAAAACCGGCGCCCATCTCGGGAACCGGTGTCTGGCCAAACCAGTGAATGGAGCCAGGAAAAGGATCAGGGGAGATGGGTTTTCCATCTCCCCTTTTTTCTTGCCTGGAGGACGTCGAATGGTTGCCGAAGCGGAAGACACCGAAGACGAAAGTTACGCGATAGATTGCCCGGTGCTGGCCACGGAGCGGCTGGTGATGCGCGCCCCGTGTGAAGCCGACATCGCGCAACTGGTCGAGCTTGCCGACAACCGTCACGTCGCCGAGATGCTGGCCCGCATGCCGCACCCCTATGGCGAGGCCGAGGCACGCGCCTTCCTGGCTATGACCCGGTCGCGCCGGGCCGGCATCGCCTACGCCCTGACGCTCGCCGGCACCGACATTTTCGTCGGCTGCGCCGGCCTCAACATGACCGATCGAGGGCTGGAACTCGGCTACTGGATCGGCGAGCCCTATTGGAAGCGCGGCTATGCGACGGAGGCCGCGCACGCGTTGGTCGACCTTGCCTTCCAACGGACGTCGATCCACGTGCTGCAGGCTTCGACGCGGGTGATCAATCCGGCCTCGCGCCGGGTCATCCACAAATGCGGCTTCCAGTATGCCGGCCAGGGCATGCTGAACTCGATCGTCGCCGGCCAGGTGCCGGTCGAGCGGTACCGGCTGGACAGAAAGACCTGGATCAGTCTTCGAAACTGGGTGCATTTCTAGGTGTTTTGATATTCAGGTGAGGCCGGCCTGCAAACGCGGGTCTTATGCGCTTCCGGTGCACGTACTTAAGTACACTCCGCTCCGGTTCTCGAAAACCAGTGTTTTCGGCTCGGCCTGACCTGAATCTCAACACCTAGGCGCGTGCCTCCAAACGACAGGTTTGGAAACGTTGGTTGTGGATCGGGCTCAACTCAGCCCATCTCGACCCAAATCGGGAGATGGTCCGAACCGACCGCTTGCGGGTCGACCCACAGGCGCTTCAGCGATCCGGCGAGCGAGGCCGAGGTAAAGATGTAGTCGATGCGCTTGTGGCGGCTTGTGTCTTCGGGTCGCGTGGGATCGACCCAGGTGACGACGTCTGGTGTGTTCAGGCGCTGGGCGACGTCGACGGCGAGATCGGCGGTCAAGGGCATGCCGAATTCATGGTCCGGGCGGCCGACGAGTTCGACATATTCGGGCGAGCCGGGCAGCATGTTGAAGTCGCCCATGACGATGAAGGCTTCGGGATAGGGCAGGTCCGGCAGGCCGATCTCGGGAATGCCGGAGAGACCGCCGCCCTCGAAGGCATAGTTCAACAGGCGCTGGCGCAGGAAACGGATCTGGCTGGCGCGCTCAACCGGACTGCGATGGTCGAGATGCGTGGAATAGAAGCGGATGAAGCCGAGCGGGGTCTCGACCAGCGCCTCGAGTGCGCCGCGCTGGAAGTTCATCGCCTCAAGGCTGCGGCTGCGCGGCAAAAGCAGATTGCGCGACAGATGGATCGGCGTCTTCGACAGCACCATGTTGCCGAGCTGGAAAGTGGTGGTGATGGCGCGGCCGGCCTCCAGGCGCGAGCCGACATTGACCTCGAAATTGCTGCCGTAGGCGGCAAAATATTCGGGCAGCGCCTCACCGATCTCGGCGACCATGTCGCGGTTGCCGTTCCTCGGATTGTTGCGGGTCACTTCCTGCAGCGCGATCACGTCGGCGCCGCGAACCGCCTCGGTGATGCGGCCGAGATCGTAGCGGCCATCCAGACCGATACCGTACTGGATGTTGTAGCTCACAACCTTCATTCCCGCGCCCCTCAAGGTCCGTCCGCGAACACTGCTACCGCGTCCCCGACAAAAGGGCATCCGGCGCTTTAGTCGCAAAACGGCCTCGCCCTTGGCCGCGCCTTGGTTTAGAGCAAGGCGCAAGATCTAAAGCAAAGCCGCAAGGCCAACAGAAACTGCGTAGTCCAATGAAATTTCTCGATCAAGCCAAGGTTTATATCCGCTCCGGCGACGGTGGCGCCGGCTCTGTGTCGTTCCGGCGCGAAAAATTCATCGAGTTCGGCGGCCCGGATGGCGGCGACGGTGGCCGCGGCGGCGATGTCTGGCTGGAAGCGGTCAATGGGCTGAACACGCTGATCGACTATCGCTACCAGCAGCACTTCAAGGCCAAGACCGGTGTCCACGGCATGGGCCGCAACATGACCGGCGCCAAGGGCGCCGATGTGACGCTCAAGGTGCCGGCCGGAACCCAGGTGTTTGCCGAGGACAATGAGACGCTGATCTGTGACCTGACCGTGGTCGGCCAGCGCTTCCTGCTGGCCAAGGGCGGCAATGGCGGCTTCGGCAACCAGCATTTCAAGACCTCGACCAACCAGGCGCCTCGCCGCGCCAATCCGGGCCAGCCCGGCGAAGAGATGAATGTCTGGCTGCGGCTGAAGCTGATTGCCGACGCCGGCCTGGTCGGGCTGCCCAATGCCGGCAAGTCGACTTTTCTGGCAACCGTCACCGCAGCCAAGCCAAAGATCGCCGACTACCCCTTCACCACGCTGCATCCAGGTCTCGGCGTTGCCCGCATCGATGCGCGCGAATTCGTCATCGCCGACATTCCGGGCCTCATCGAGGGCGCGCATGAGGGTGTCGGCATCGGCGACCGGTTCCTCGGCCATGTCGAGCGCACGCGTGTGCTTTTGCATCTGGTTTCGGCGCAGGAGGAAAATCCGGGCAAAGCCTATAAGACCGTGCGCGCCGAGCTCGACGCCTATGGCAATGGGCTGATCGAGAAGGTCGAGATCGTGGCGCTCAGCCAGGTCGATATCCTCGATGCCGATGAGCGCAAGAAGAAGGTTGCGTCGCTCAAACGCGCTGCCGGCCGCGCGCCGATGCTGCTGTCGGCGGCCACCGGCGAGGGCGTCGAAGCGGTGCTGCGCGCGCTGATGGCGGTTGTCGGCGAAGCGCGCGACAGGGCTGCCGCTCCCGTCGAGACCCGCTGGGACCGATAGCGATGACGGCGCAGTCGCTGACAAAATACCGGCGCATCACGGTCAAGATCGGTTCGGCCTTGCTGGTCGACCGCACCAGCGGCCTGAAGCGCGACTGGCTTGCCTCGCTTGCCGAGGATATTGCGGTGCTGGCCAATGGTGGCGCCGAGATCATGGTCGTGTCCTCCGGCGCCATTGCGCTCGGCCGCACCATTCTCGGTCTCGGCAAACGGGCGCTGAAGCTGGAAGAAAGCCAGGCGGCTGCGGCCGTCGGCCAGATCGCGCTGGCCGGCGCGTGGTCGGACGCGCTGGGCAAGGGCGCGCTGAAATCAGGCCAGATCCTGCTGACGCTCGGCGACACCGAAGAGCGCCGCCGCTATCTGAATGCCCGCGCGACGATCTCGACGCTGCTCAAGATGAAGGCGGTGCCGGTCATCAATGAGAACGACACGGTGGCGACCTCCGAAATCCGCTATGGCGACAATGACCGGCTGGCGGCCCGGGTGGCGACGATGATGGGCGCCGACCTGCTGGTGCTGCTCTCCGACATTGACGGGCTCTATACGGCGCCGCCGGCGCGCGATCCCGATGCAAAATTCATTCCGGTGGTCGACCGCATCACGCCCGATATCGAGGCTATGGCCGGGGCGGCCGCATCCGAACTGTCGCGCGGCGGCATGCGCACCAAGCTCGATGCCGGCAAGATCGCCACCGCCGCCGGCACCGCCATGATCATCACCTCGGGCACCAGGCTGTCGCCACTGATGGCGATCGAGCGTGGCGAGCGCGCCACCTTCTTCAGGCCGAGCGCCAATCCGGTGAAAGGCTACAAGACCTGGATCGCCGGCCAGCTCGAACCGGCCGGGCGGCTCACCGTCGACGCCGGCGCCATCGGCGCGCTGCTGTCCGGCAAATCTTTGCTGCCGGCCGGCGTCAGGCTGGTCAGCGGCAATTTCTCGCGCGGTGACACGGTGGCCATCCTGTCGCCGGAAGGGCGCGAGATCGCGCGCGGGCTTGTTGCCTACGATGCCGCCGATGCCGTAAGGATCGCAGGCCTGAAGACAGCGGAGATCGAAACCGTGCTCGGCTACGAGGCGCGCTCGGCGATGATCCACCGCGACGATCTGGTGGTGAGCGATCCGGGTGACCAGATACGGGCTGCCGGCCAGGTATGGGCCGGGGGCGAGGTAAGCGGAGGATGAGACATGCTGAAGTTGCATGAACAATCCGGGGATGACACCGTCGCGCTGATGGCTGATATCGGCCGCCGTGCCCGCGCGGCCGCCCGACCGTTGGCGATTGCGACCGCCGCCGCCAAGGATGCCGCACTTCTCGCCATGGCCGACGCGATCATCGCGCGCCAGCAGCAGATTCTCGATGCCAACGCCATCGATGTCTCTAACGGACACGAATCGGGCTTGTCCGGCTCCTTCATGGACCGGTTGAAGCTCGATCCGGCGCGCACCCGTGCCATGGCGGATGGCATCCGTGAAATCGCCGAGCTCAGGGACCCGGTCGGCGATGTGATTGCCGCCTGGGATCGCCCCAACGGCCTGCAGATCGAGCGCGTGCGCACGCCGCTCGGCGTTGTCGGCGTCATTTATGAAAGCCGGCCGAATGTGACGGCGGATGCCGGCGCGCTCTGCCTCAAGGCCGGCAATCCGGTGATCCTGCGCGGCGGCTCGGACTCGCTCAATTCGTCCGCCGCCATTCATGCCTGCCTGGTCGAGGGGCTGAAGGCCGCCGGCCTGCCGGAAGACGCCATTCAGCTGGTGCCGACCACCGACCGCGCCGCCGTCGGCGAGATGCTGAAAGGGCTTGGCGGCAATCTCGACGTCATCATTCCGCGGGGCGGCAAGAGCCTGGTCGGGCGCGTCCAGAGCGAGGCGCGGGTGCCGGTCTTTGCCCATCTTGAAGGCATCTGCCATCTCTACATCGACCGCTCGGCCGATCTCGACATGGCGGTCAGGATCGCCGTCAACGCCAAGATGCGGCGCACCGGTGTCTGTGGCGCTGCAGAGACTTTGCTGGTCGACCGCGCGGTGGCCTCCACACATCTGGTGCCGATCCTCGACGCGCTACGCGCCGCCGGCTGCGAGATCCATGCCGATCAGGAAGTGATGAAGCTGTTCTTCGACGCCAAGCCGGCGACCGATGCCGACTGGGTGACCGAATATCTCGACGCCATCATCGCGGTAAAACTGGTCGACGGGATTGCCGGCGCCATCGACCATATCGAGACGTTCTCCTCACACCACACAGAGGCGATCATCGCCGAGGATGCAAAGGCTGTGCAGCGCTTCTTCAGCGAGATCGACTCGGCGATTCTCCTGCACAATGCCTCCACCCAGTTCGCCGATGGCGGCGAGTTCGGCATGGGCGCCGAGATCGGCATCGCCACCGGCAAGATGCACGCGCGCGGACCGGTTGGTGTCGAGCAGCTGACCTCGTTCAAATACCGCGTGCGCGGGTCGGGACAGGTGAGGCCTTGAGCGCTGGCCTTACCCTCCCCCTTGTGGGGAGGGTGGCGAGCGCAGCGAGCCGGGTGGGGGTACGACGCTGAATTCTGCAATCCCCCCACCCCGCTCCGCTTCGCGGATCGACCCTCCCCACAAGGGGGAGGGTGGGGCGCCTCTTTCCTCGCACTACCTCCGCATGCCGCATGCCGAAAAGGGCCTCGCCGTCGGCCTGTTCGGCGGATCGTTCAACCCGCCGCATGCCGGCCATGCGCTGGTGGCGGAAATTGCCTTGCGGCGCCTCGCGCTCGACCAATTGTGGTGGATGGTGACGCCAGGCAATCCGCTGAAGAGCACCAGGGAATTGGCGCCGCTGAGCGACCGGCTGCTGCAGTCGGAGCAGATTGCCAAGAACCCGAAGATCAAGGTCACCGCCTTCGAGGCGGCGCATCATATCCGCTTCACCGCCGACACGCTGGCGCTGGTCAAGGCACGCAATCCCGGCGTCGATTTCGTCTGGATCATGGGCGCCGACTCGCTTCGCGATTTCCACCGCTGGCAGCGCTGGCGCCAGATCGTCATGACCTTCCCGATCGCCGTCATCGACCGCCCGGGCGCGACGCTGTCCTTCCTGTCCTCGGTCGTGGCCAAGACGTTCGACTATGCCCGCGTCGACGAGGGTGACGCGCCCCGGCTCGCGCGCATGAAGGCGCCGGCCTGGACTTTTATTCACGGCCCGCGTTCGTCGCTGTCATCGAGTGCTATTCGCAAGCAAGCCAAGGGGTAACTCGTAAGGCCAGATCGCCGATGTCGCTTTTACGGCGGCCTTTCGCGATCCGCTGGGCGATGCTGCGCTGGATATGGCCACTTCAGTGAACCAGACCGACATCGACCACAATCATGGCGCCCCGCCGGCGCCCGTGATCGCCATTGCCAGCGTAATCGTGTCGATGGCGCTGATCGCGGTCGGCAACGGGTTGATGTTCGCCTATATCCCGGTCCGGCTTGGGGTCGAGCGCTTCGATCCGACCTGGGCCGGGTTGATCATCACCGGCCTTTCCGCCGGCGGACTTGCCGGCTGCATCCTGACCGGGCCGCTGGTGCGCCGCGTCGGGCACGCCCGCGCCTTCATGGTGCTGTCGGCGCTGATAGCGCTGTCGAATGCTGCCATTGGCGCCGGCACCTACCCGCTGCTGTGGATCGCGGCGCGCGCGCTTTACGGTTTTGCAATATGCGGCCTGTTCATCGTCGCCCAGAGCTGGCTCAACGATGCCGTCGCAAACGCCATTCGCGGCCGGGTGATGGCGGTGTTTTACGTCGCCTATGTCGCCGGACTTGGCGTCGGCTATGCCCTGCTGGCGGCGGTCGACATCGCGACGGCGCAGGCGCCGCTGATCGGCATTGCCTTCACCGCAGTGTCGATCCTGCCGGTCGGCATGACGCGGTTGGCTCAACCGCCGCCACCTCGCGCAGCCTCCGTGGCGCTTGGCCGCGCCTGGCGGATCTCGCCGGTCGGCGTGGCCGGCATGCTGGCCGTCGGCGGTCTGTCGATGGCGATCGCCGGGTTCGCACCGATCCATGCCACGGCCAAAGGCTATAGCCAGGCCGATGTGGCGCTGCTTTTGTCGGCGATGCCCGTCGGCACGCTGATCCTGCAGATACCGCTCGGCTGGATTTCCGACCGTACCGATCGCCGTTACGTGCTGGCCGGCGCTGCGGCACTGGCCATCGTCGCCGGTATTCTGGCCATCGGCTTCGACGGCGGCGCGCTGATGGTGCTCGTGGTGATCTACATCGTCTGGGACGGCGCCTCGGAATCGATCTATTCGCTGGCCAGCGCGCATGCCGCCGACCGCGCCGGCAAGGACGACATGGTGGCGCTGTCGAGTTCGTTGCTGTTTGCCTGGTCGCTGTCGGGGTTCATCGTGCCGGGTATCGTGACGGCCCTGTCGGCTGTCTATGGCACGCAGGCCTTCATTTATGTGGCCATCGTCATCGCCACTGTCTTCTGCCTGTTCGTGCTGTGGCGAGTGGCCACCACGCGCGCCGTCCCCGCTACGGAGACCAGCAGTTTCGCGCCGATGTCGGCGCAGGCGCCGCTGCCGGTGGAGCTCGCCTACGCCCCGGAAGATAAGCGCTGAACGGTTTCACAGCTCCTACTGCCTGGTGGCGGCAGTTTCCTGTCGAGCCTCCGGCGGAGGTGCGGGAACCGAAATGGCTTCGGCGTCGAACGCCTGCTTGACGCGTTTGGTGAGATCGATCTGGGTGGCGAAGAAATCCGCCGCCGTGGTCCAGTAGCGCAAGGTGATGGCGACGCTGGCATCGCCCACCGTGGCGACGAAGGCGATCGGCGCCGGCTCTCGCTTGACGCGGCGCTCGCCGCCGGCAACGCCCAGCATGGTTTTCTGCGCCAGGTCGATGTCGTTCCAGGAGCCGATGCTCAGCGTGATGTCTCCGCGGCGCACACCGTTGCGGGTAAAATTGCGCACCGGCTGGTTCCACAGCGTCGAATTGGGCGCCAGCACATAGACGCCGTCTGTCGTGCGGAGCTTGGTGGCGAACAGGCCGATTTCCTCGACGGTGCCGGAAATGGCGCCGACCTCGACATATTCGCCGATGCGGAATGGCCTGAGCGCCAGAAGCATGATGCCTGCGGCGATGTTCTGCAGCGTGCCTTGCAGCGCCAGGCCGATTGCCAGCCCGATGGCGCCGATGGCGGCGATGATCGAGGCCGTCTGAACGCCGAACTGGCCGAGCACCATGATGACCACCAGGATCAGGATGGCGTAGCGCACGATCTTCGAGAAGAAATGGCGCAGCGTCGCGTCGAAACCATGGATATGGCCGAGGCCGGCTGAGATCGATCGTTCTGCGAGCCCGGCGACGAGATAGCCGACGACCAGCAGGATGATGGCGCCGATGGCGGAGAAGGAATAGGAAACGATCAGTGTGCTGAGTTGCGCAAGGCCAGCCTGCACGGTGAGCAGCGTGTTCTGGGGGTCGATTGGCATCAGGAAAATCCGTTTGGGGGGTGTGTCGATAACCCCTGCCGCGGCCATGGGTTCCGATTTTTCTCAAGGCTCCGGAACCGGAAGTCGTGCACTGCGTTCGCGGTGGCAGGGCCTCCCGTCTTGAAACTGCAAGGGAACTCTGCCTATCTATAGGGTGTCACCTGATTTCGTGGGTGATTTGGTTGTTCTTGCTGCGAAAGGAAATACACTGAGAACAGCATTGCGGAAGAAGGTTGACATCATGCCTTCGCCGGCCAGGATCAGCGTAGATGACGCCGTGTCCCGTGCCATCAAGACAGTCCTTGCCAGTCTGGAAGACTCCAAGGCCGAAAATATTGTCTCAATCGACATTCAGCGGAAATCGAGCCTCGGCGACTATATGGTCATCGCGTCGGGCCGGTCGCACCGTCATGTCTCGGCTGTCGCCGACCACCTGCTCAAGGCGCTCAAGGATGCCGGTCTCGGCACGGCGCGCGTCGAGGGGCTGTCCGGCGCCGACTGGGTCCTGATCGATTCAGGCGACATCATCGTCCATGTCTTCCGCCCAGAAGTCCGCGAATTCTACAATCTTGAAAAGATGTGGCAGGCGCCGGACCTCGAGGAAGAGACCTTGCACTGAGCTTCGTCTCATGTCGTAACCATCCTGGGTGCGACATGGATTGAAAGCTCGCCGAGGCAGGGATGAAGATAGCAGTTCATGCCGTGGGCCGGATGAAGGCCGGCCCCGAGAGAGAGCTCGCCGACCGCTATTTCGAGCGTTTCGCCAAGAGCGGCCCGGCGATCGGGTTCGAATTCTCTGGTGTCGCCGAGATCGCCGAGGGACGAGCCCAGAACGCCAATGAGCGCCGCCGGGAGGAAGGCCAGAAGCTGCAGGCACAGCTGCAGCCGGGCACGGCGCTGTTCCTGCTCGACGAACGCGGCAAAAACCTGTCCTCAGACGATTTCGCCAGCCGTATCGGCCAGCTGCGCGATGGCGGACGCAAGGCGTTGGTCATCGCCATTGGCGGCGCCGACGGGCACGACCAGTCGATTCGCGATCAGGCTGAGCTGATGGTCTCGTTCGGCGCGGCGACCTGGCCGCACCAACTGGTGCGTGTCATGCTGGGCGAGCAGCTCTATCGGGCGGCAACGATTCTTTCGGGACATCCCTACCACCGTTCGTAAATCAGTGGGTCGAGGGTCAATCGTCCGGATTTCCGCCCCAATGCGCGGCTGTTTTGTGCTAGGCTTCGGTTCGATCATGGTTGATGGTTCGTTAACGAAGCCACGCATAGAGTCGGGCTTCAATGGCTGACAACGGGAAATCACGAACGGGCTTCCGGCACGCGCGCTGCGGCATCGCTGCGGCGGTGGTTTTGCTGTCGCTCGGGCTTGCACGGGCCGAAAATACGCTGGACGTGGCGCCCGACCCCGATCTGAGCCGTGCCGAATATGAGAAGGTGTCGGCCGAGATCACGCTGTCGTCCGAACGGCTGGCCAAGCTCGCCGCCGACATTGCTTCGGTCAAGAAGGACCATGCCTCGATCACCGCGGCGCTTATCCAGTCGGCTATGACCGAGCAGAAGCTCGGCCAGGACATCGAGGATATCGGCGCCAGGCTCGAAGGACTGAAGGGCGAGGAACAGAAGATCCGTGTCTCGCTGGCGGCGCGGCGCGACGTGCTGGCCGAGGTGCTGGGCGCGCTGCAGCGCATGGGGCTCAATCCGCCGCCGGCGATCCTGGTCAAGCCGGAAGACGCGCTGTCGTCGGTGCGCAGCGCCATCCTGCTCGGCGCAGTGGTTCCGGAACTGCGCCAGCAGACCGACAAATTGCTGGCCGACCTCAGGGAACAGACCCGGGTGACGGCCTCGATCGAGGCCGAGCGGACGCGGCTGACGGCGGCGGTCGGCGAGCAGACGGCGGAAAAGAAACGCCTCTCCATGCTGCTCGAAGCCAAGCAGAAGCTCGAGGCGGACACGTGGACGGCGATGGCCGCTGAAAAGCAGCGGTCCCAGGCGCTTGCGGCCAAGGCCGGCAGCCTGAAAGAGCTGATCGCTTCGCTTGAAGCCGACAAGAGCCGCAAGGCGGCGGATGCCGTCAAGGCAGGCGAACAGAAAGCGGCCGACAGCGATAAGCCGGACGCCGATAACGCCGATGCAGGCACAACCGCGTCGACGGAGCTGGCTTCGCTGCCCGTGCCGGAAGGCAACCGCCTCACCGCCGCCGCGCCGTTTTCGGCACTTCAGGGACAAGTCTCGCTGCCGGTCACCGGCAAGATCAAGCTGCGTTTCGGGGCCGATGACGGTAACGGCGCGGTGATGCTTGGCGACATGGTTGCGACACAATCGGGAGCCATCGTCACGGCACCGGCGGACGGAAATGTGCTTTATGCGGGGCCTTTTCGCTCCTATGGTCAACTCTTGATCCTCAATGCGGGAGACGGCTATCATGTCGTCCTGGCGGGGATGAGCAGAATCAGCGTCGCGTCTGGCCAGTCGGTGCTCGCAGGAGAGCCGGTCGGCGCGATGGGAGAGGCCCGGGTGGCAAGCACCTCGGCCTCGAAGAATGGAAATGCCACGCCGGAACTCTATGTCGAGTTCCGCAAGGATGGAAAACCCGTCGATCCGACCCCATGGTGGGCGGACCGCTTCTCTGGAAGGACGTGAAATGATGCGGAAACTGTCGCTTCTTATTGCCGGTGCGCTGATGGGCGCGTCAGCGATGAGCCTGGTCTATGGCGCGCCCGGCTCGACGGCGAACGCTGCAGGCTCCGAGACCTATAAGCAACTGGCGATCTTCGGCGACATCTTCGAGCGCGTGCGGGCGCAGTATGTGACGCCGCCGGACGACAAGTCGCTGGTCGAAAACGCCATCAACGGCATGCTCACCTCGCTCGACCCGCACTCCTCCTACATGAATGCCGAGCAGGCGCAGGACATGCGTGTGCAGACCAAGGGTGAGTTCGGCGGCCTTGGCATCGAGGTCACCATGGAGAACGATCTGGTCAAGGTGATCACGCCGATCGACGACACCCCGGCTGCCAAGGCAGGCGTGCTGGCCGGCGACTATATCGCCAAGATCGACGGCCAAGAGGTTCGCGGCCTGACGCTCAACGATGCAGTCGAAAAGATGCGCGGCCTGGTCAACACGCCGATCAAGCTGACCATCCTGCGCCAGGGCGCCGACAAGCCGATCGAGTTGACGGTGGTGCGCGACATCATCAAGGTCAAGGCGGTCAAGTTCCGGGTCGAGAACGACATCGGCTACATGAAGATCACCTCCTTCACCGAAAAGACCTATGACGACCTCGAGAACGCCATCGACACCATCAAGAAGCAGGTGCCGAACGACAAGCTCAAGGGCTATGTGCTCGATCTGCGCCTCAACCCGGGCGGCCTGCTCGACCAGGCGGTGAGCGTGTCCGACGCCTTCCTCGACCGTGGCGAGATCGTCTCGACCCGCGGCCGCGACCCGAAGGACGTCACACGCTTCGACGCCAAGGCAGGCGACGACATCGGCGCCAAGCCGCTGATCGTGCTCGTCAATGGCGGTTCGGCCAGCGCCTCCGAGATCGTCGCCGGCGCGCTGCAGGATCTGCGCCGCGCCACAGTGGTCGGCACGCAGTCGTTCGGCAAGGGCTCGGTGCAGACCATTATCCCGCTTGGCGAGAACGGCGCGCTGCGCCTGACGACGGCGCTCTATTACACGCCGTCCGGCAAGTCGATCCAGGGCAAGGGCATCACGCCCGACATCAAGGTCGACCAGCCGCTGCCGCCCGAACTGCAGGGCAGGGACCTGACGCGCGGCGAATCGGACCTCAAGGGCCATATCAAGGGCGCCGACGAGAGCGATACCGGCTCGGGCTCGGCTGCCTATGTGCCGCCGGATCCGAAGGACGATCTGCAGCTGATCTATGCCGAACAGCTGCTGCGCGGCCAGAAGACCGATCCGGCATTCCCGCCGAATCCGGAGAAGGCAGTGCTTAACCAGTGAAATCGACTGGTAGCTCTGGCTGCCCAATCGAAGCGATGCAATGCTGCCGGGACCGTGAGGTTCCGGCAGTTTGATTCGGGGACCGCTGGGCGCTGCGCCTCAAAAGGCGCAGGGGACGCGCCGTCAGTTTTGGATCTGCGCATGGCGAAAAGATTTCGCCGATCATGCGCCCGGGGATGCGGCTTGGCTGACATCGGCAAGGACATCGAACGCCCACTCGGACAGGCCGCCCGACCGCGTGCTGCGTCGCGCGGGATCAGCGCTGGCGCCGTCGCGGCGACGCTGGTCGTGCTGGCCGCGGTCGGCATCTCCGGCGCGATCGCGCTGCGCGAGAAGCCGTTCCGCAAACCGGAAGCAATCGCGGTCTCGACGCCAAAGGTGACGGCGGCGGCCGAGCCCGCGGCCGCAGCACCCACTGCTCAAGCGACGGCGGCAGCGCCGAAGGCGGAAACGCCCAAGGCCAGCGGTCCGCAGATCATCCATGTGCAAACCCAGGAGGGTGACGGCCCGCCCAATGCAGCCATCGTCATCCACGACCCGTCGACGATCGGCCAGAACCTGAAGATCGCGCATATCCCCGACAGGGCGCTGATCGAGGCCAGCGACACCGGCCCACTCCCGGTTCGCGCCGCTGACGGCCGGCGGCCGTTCGATGTCTATGCGCGGCCGTGGTCGGGTTCGCGTGGCGCTCGAGTGGCAATCGTCATCGGCGGGCTTGCCGTGTCGCAGACCGGCACGCAGGCCGCGATCGCCAAGCTGCCGGCCGAAGTGACGCTGGCTTTTGCGCCGCAAGGCAACAGCATCGGCCGCTGGATGCAGGCGGCACGGCAGCGCGGGCATGAGGTGGTCATGCAGGTGCCGCTCGAACCGTTCGACTATCCCAACGTCAATCCCGGCCGCAACACGCTGACAGTGGCGGCAAGCCCGGACGACAATCTGAAGAATCTGCGCTGGGCGCTGTCGCGGACCACCAACTATACCGGCGTCATGAACTATATGGGGGCGCGCTTTTCGGCCGACGCGACAGCGATGGGGCCGTTCATGGCCGAGCTTGGCAAGCGCGGCCTTGCCTATGTCGATGACGGCTCGTCCGCGCGGAGCCTGGCGTCCGATCTCGCCTTGAAGGACGGTGTGCCGTTCGTCGCCGGCGATACGGCAATCGACGCCGTGCAGGACCGCGGCGCCATCCTGAAAAAGCTCGACGCGCTGGAAGCGACCGCGCGTGCCAAAGGCTCCGCCGTCGGCATCGGCTCGGCTTTCGACCTCACCGTCGACACCGTGGCGTTCTGGGCGGTCGAAGCGAAAAAGCGCGGCATCGAGATCGTGCCGATCTCGGCGGTGGCCATCGACCCGGAAAAGGGCTGACCGGCGCTTGTGGCGATTTTCAACGATGCCGAGAAAAGAGCTCTCTCTGGGCCTGATTGATTGAACCATCATCCCAGTCGACCTCGCGCTTTGATTGCGGGATGTGTCTCCGCCGATATTCGTTGTTGTAGAACAGGGTGCCGTGGATTCCGAGCACATCGCGTTTCAGGATGGGACGACCCCAAAGCGGCGCCAGCACGCGACCTGCCTCGTCTTCACCAAGCCGCTCAAATAAATCTTCGGCCAGTTCCATGTCTCTTCCATCCGGGAAGATGGCGGCGTACTCCTCCTCTGTTGCCTCGAACACGCTGAAGGTTGCGTTCAAGGCGCCGTCGATGATTTGAATATTTTTCATGGGATTACTCTGCCATTCGACCGCAACGGCGGCAACGGGGCCGGGTGGCAGTGACTGGAACGAACCCAAGTTTTCCGCTTCCGGGGCAAGCCTACTTTGAGTACGCTCCGCTCCGGTTCTCGAAATCATTCGCCACTGCCTCGCCGGAGCGAATCTCAGAACGGCTTTAAACTCCGATGGCTAAAAAGATCGACCCCGAGACGCTGCCATACCGCCCCTGTGTCGGGCTGATGATCCTCAATGGCGACGGGCTGGTCTGGGTCGGGCACCGCATCGCCGAGCCGGACAGCGAATTCGCCGGCACCACGCAGCTCTGGCAGATGCCGCAAGGTGGCATCGACGAGGGCGAGGAGCCGCTGCAGGCGGCCGGGCGCGAGCTCTATGAAGAGACCGGCATGCGCTCGGTCACGCTGCTGGCCGAGGCGCCGCACTGGATCAATTACGACCTGCCGCCCGATCTGGTCGGCATAGCCCTCAAGGGGCGTTATCGCGGCCAGACGCAGAAATGGTTCGCCTACCGCTTTCACGGCGAGGCCAGCGAGATCCAGATCAATCCGCCGCCCGGCGGCCACACCGCCGAATTCGATGAATGGGCATGGCGGCCAATGCAGGACCTGCCCGATCTGATAGTGCCGTTCAAACGCAACGTCTATGAGGATGTGGTGGCGACGTTCCGTCATCTTGCCTAGCTGGATGTGACGGTTCGCACGGCACCTGATTCGTGCTTTATTGATCGGGACACCCGCAGCCACGAGATCCATATGAACGACGCCGGGCAATGGCCTCTTAGCGCAGCGTATGGGCTGCCCCTCACCTGCCTGCCGGCTTTCGTCACTCGAAAAGCCAAGCAGTTGGCTTTTCGTCCGCCTTACGCGGACCGCTCTTCAACTCCCCGTACAGGGCCGGGGAGAAATATCCGGCAGGACAATGAGGGGCAGCGCCGACTTCGTCGGATCTGCGATGCATAAAGCCAAAGATACCATCAGCGAAGCGGCGGCCGGCGCCATTCTCACCATCGATCTCGGCGCGGTCAGGGAGAATTACCGGCGGCTGAAGGCAAAGCTCGGCGGCGCGCGCTGCGCCGGCGTCGTCAAGGCCGACGGTTACGGGCTCGGCGCGCGGCAAGTGGCGGCGGCACTGGTTGCCGAAGGCTGCGACAGCTTCTTTGTCGCGCATCTCACCGAGGGTGTCGCGCTGCGCGACGCACTCGGACCGAAGCTGGAAATCCATGTGCTGAACGGCCTGCCGCCGGGCTCGGAACCTGAAGCGGTGGCCGCCGACCTTGTTCCCGTCATCAACAGCACCGGGCAACTGAAGGCGTGGAGCGAGGCAGGCCAAAAGGCCGGCCGCAAGCTCAAGGCCGCCATCCAGGTCGACAGCGGCATGTCGCGGCTGGGCATGGCGCCGGCAGAGGTCGAGGCGCTTACGGCCGATGCTTTCGCCGGCGTCGATGTCGTCCTCGTCATGAGCCATCTGGCCCGCGCCGACGAGCCGGGCAATCCGGCCAATGACGCGCAGCTCAAAGAGTTCGAACGGCTGCGCAAAATGCTGCCCAAGGCGCCGGCGTCGCTCGACAATTCCTCCGGCATCTTTCTTGGGCCGCGCTATCAGTACGACCTCGCGCGTCCTGGCGCTGCGCTCTACGGCATCAATCCGACGCCTGATGAGGCGAACCCGATGCTGCCGGTGGTGCGGCTCGAGGCAAAGATCATCCAGACACGCGGCATCGATAAGGGCGCGGGCGTCGGCTACGGACATGCGTTTCTGGCCAGCGGTCCCTTGCGCGCGGCCACGATCTCGCTCGGCTATGCCGATGGCTGGCACCGGCGCGCGGCTTCGGCTGCCTGGCTCGACGGCGTGCGACTGCCCTTTGTCGGGCGGGTGTCGATGGATTCGATCATACTCGACATCTCGGCCCTGCCGGCCGGCCGGCTGCGCGAGGGCGACCTTGTCGAACTCCTAGGCCCCTCGCAGAGCGTCGATGACGCCGCCGGTCATGCCGGCACGATCGGTTATGAAATCCTGACCAGTCTCGGCCCCCGCTTCCACCGCCGCTATATCAACGAATAGAGCCGCGACACGCCGCCCCTTGGCGGACGCCGCAGAATCCGGCAGACAGGAGGCGGCGGCCCTCTGACGGAAGTCGTCGTGGAGAGTGATGCGATGAAGATCTTCGTGTTGGGCGGCGGCGTTATCGGGGTCACCACTGCCTATTATCTCGCTGAGGCCGGCCACGAGGTGACGGTGTTCGACCGCCAGAAAGGGCCGGCGCTGGAAACCAGCTTCGCCAATGCCGGCGAGATCTCGCCGGGCTATGCTTCGCCCTGGGCCGGCCCCGGCATTCCGCTGAAGGCAATCAAGTGGCTGTTGATGAAGCACGGCCCGCTGGTGGTGCGGCCGGCCTTCGATCCGTATATGTGGACATGGCTCATCAAGATGCTGCGCAATTGCACCGCGGATCGCTACGCCATCAACAAGGCGCGCATGGTGCCGCTCGCCGAATACAGCCGCGACACGCTGAAGGCGCTGCGCGAGGCGACCGGCATCGCTTATGATGAGCGGACCAAGGGCACGCTGCAGCTGTTTCGCACGCAAAAGCAGCTCGACGGCACCGGCGGCGATGTCGAGGTGCTGAAGAAATATGGCGTTCCCTACGAGTTGCTCGATCCCGAAGGCTGCATTGGGGCCGAGCCGGCGCTGGCCGGCGTGCGGGAAAAGTTTGTCGGCGGGCTGAGATTGCCCGGCGACGAAACTGGCGACTGCAAGATGTTCACCGATCGGCTGGCCGAGCTCTGCGTGGCGCGCGGCGTCACGTTCGAGTACGGTACGCAGATCCGGCGCTTCTCCAAGAACCGCAATCGCATCGTCAGCGTCGGCACCGACCAGCGCTCGCGCGCGGCCGACGCTTATGTGCTGGCGCTGGGCAGCTATTCGGCGCGCTTCATGCGCCTGCTCAGGCGCCCGATCCCGGTCTATCCGGTCAAGGGCTATTCGATCACCGTTCCGATCAAGGACGCGGTCGCCGCCCCGGTGTCGACGGTAATGGACGAAACCTACAAGGTGGCGATCACCAGGCTCGGCGACCGCATCCGCGTCGGCGGCACGGCGGAGATTTCCGGCTTCGATCTCAGGCTGCATGAATCGCGCCGGCGCACCCTCGAACATTCGGTCGGCGATCTGTTTCCGGATGGCGGCGACCTCAAGGCGGCGTCCTTCTGGTGCGGGCTGCGGCCGATGACGCCGGACGGGCCGCCGCTGGTCGGCCGCACCGAGTTCTCCAACCTCTATCTCAACACCGGGCACGGCACGCTTGGCTGGACCATGGCCTGCGGCTCGGCCAAGGTGCTGTCCGACATCATCTCCAGCAAGGTGCCTGATATCGATGTGCGGGAGCTGGGGCCGGAGCGGTATTTGAGGTAGGGGTGCTTTCTAAAGCTCGCGGGCCAGCACCCCCTCTGTCCTACCGGACAGAGGGGGTGTAAAGGATCGCTACAGAACGGCATTCCTTCAGCCTCGCCAGCCTCTCAAAACGCCTCCTTCACCCAGCCCTTCGAGAACAGCCACCGGTAGGCCCAGGGGATCATTACCTTGGTCGATACCGGATTCGAATGGGCGACATAGTCGTCGTAGACCGGCTGCATCCTGGCGTAGAAGGCAGGGTCGAGCACCGTCATGCCGTTCTCCAGATCGTGGAAGAAACTGCGGTTGTTGAGATTGACCGACGAGATCGTCACCAGCCTTTCGTCGATCATCATGATCTTGGAGTGCAGCACGACATCGGGCGCCTTGAATTCGCGGATGTTGATGCGGTCGCCATATTTCTCGACGAACAGCTTGTTGAGCGCGGTCAGCAGCTTGCCGCCAATATCGCCCTTGAGGTCGATGCGGCCGACAATGTCGATCCTGACGCCGCGCGCCAGCGCCCGCTCGATGGCCAGGCTGAGCTTCGGCGTCAGATTAAGGTAGGGATTGACGATCTCGATATGGTGCCGGGCAGTGTCGATCAGCTCGACGAAATAGGTCTCGAGCGCATGGTTGTCCTCGTAGGGCACGGAAATGAAATGGCGCACCGTGCCCGGCGGGCGCCGGCTGTCGGAGCGCACCGGAATGGAGAAGGGTCTTGCGATGTTGGTGTCGGCGTCGCGCAGCCACAATGTCGAGAGATGCGCGGCCAGCGTCTCGACCGTGGCCGGGTCGGCAAACTCGATGTCGAAATCGCTCCAGTTCGAATAGTAGTTGAGCGAGAGGCCGTCGGTCTTGCCGTATTGCTCGAGGTTCGGATAGCGCGACAGGTCGATCGGCTTGTGGAACAGGAAGCCGTCATGAATGTTGCGGCCGCCGATGATGACGCGCGAGCGGGCGGGATCCTCGGCAAGTGTCGCCAGCATTTTGACGTGATGGGTCTTGTGCAGCTGTGACAGTTGCTCGTCGACCGGCGCGCCGTGGTCGGCCCGCCAACGATATTCCTGCAACTCGACATTGGGATAATCGGCCGCCAGCCGGTGCAGCAGGGCATCGTCCTTGTCGCGCTCCAGCACGTCTGTGACCATGATGCGCACTTTGGTGCCGAGGGCTGCGTGATGGCGGATCAGCCGCTCGATGACGCGGCCGGAAAAATCGGCCTTGAACTCCAGCGACGACAGATAGACCAGCTTGAGTTTCGGCGCGCGCGAGAAATCGAGCGGCAGTTCGGGGTCGGCCTTGTCGAAGGCGCTGTCGGGTAAAGGCGCGCCGAGCAGCGCTTCGACCTTGGCGTTGAAGCCGTCGCGCGACTTGCGTAACAGGCGCGGTGACCCGAGCGGCAGCGAACAGCTCTGCGACAGCCAGCGGCCGGCGTAGAAGACGCGGGCGAGTTCATCCAGGCCGGATGGACCGGGCACTGGACAACGCTCGTAGCGGCTGTCGAGCGCGGCTATCGCCGGATAGGCAACCTCTTCGCGCAGGATGGTGAGCGGGGCGCCTGCCGGCGCCAGACTGGAGCTGAGCTTGAGACTGCAGCGGTTCAAACCATCGCTGGGGAATAGGCTGGCGGTTTGCTCGGCCGACAGGCGGAGCCGGAAGGCGGCACCGCTCGCCACGCTGCGCGAGCCACCGCCGGCGCGAATCGCCAGCGCGCCGTCGCAGGCGCCCGATATCTCAACCGGCTGCTTTCCCGGCTGGCGCATCACGATCTCGACCGAGCGCGCCTGCAGGCCGGAAAAGCTGAACGTCTTTGGCGCGGAGGGCCGCGCGGCGGCGGCGACATAGAGCGTCTGCCGCGACACCCGCCAGCGGCCGTCGAAATGGCCTTCGCCGGCTGTGCCGCTCACTGCCGGCATCTGTTCGGCGGCAACCGGTTTCGCCAGCTGTTCCAGTGTCCGGTAGGTGGCTTGGAAATCGCGGTTGGCGACGGCGTGGCGGTCATGGCCGAACGGACCGGTGCCGTTCGCCCTGTCGATGGCGCCGATCTGGTTGTGGGCGAGCAGCGCCAGAAACTGCCTTTCATAGTCGCTGGCACCGGCATCGCCGAAAAACGCTGCTGCTGCAGTCTGCGGTCCGGGCGTGCCGGCCGATACCGACGGCCGGCCGCAATCCTTCGCATCGGGGAAGAAATCGCAGCTGTGCCGGATCGGGGCGGCGCAAGCGGCAAGGGCCGCCAGCCCCAGCCCGGCCAGAGCCAGGCAGATGGCGCGGTTCATCCCGTGGCCCCGTTCATCGTCTTCAGCTCAGCCGGGTCGCGCGGCGGCATAAAGCCTTGCGGAAAGACCTTGCAGACGGGAAGTGCGAAAGTGGCGATCAATAGCTCGGCCTCGCCGCGCTCCTTTTTCGGCGCTGCCTTGTCATCACGGATCGCCTTTGCCGAGGCGACGAGCGCGCCGTCGCAGTCGCAATGATTATGGCGCGCGATGTAGCAGGCGTCATGGATTTGGCAGGCGCTGTCGAGGCGATTGACAGGGCGAGGCGAGAGGTCGCCGGTGCGGGTGCCGGGACCGCAGTAATTGCCGAAGACGAAAGGCGACGGGCGGGCCATTGCGATGCGGACCGGCTTGGGCAATTCGGCTTCCGGAACTTCGGTCCATGGATTGGCGCAGGCGGAAAGCGCGACAAATGGCAAGATGGCGAGT
Organism: Mesorhizobium sp. P160219; assembly: GCF_057786095.1. Taxonomy (NCBI): domain Bacteria; kingdom Pseudomonadati; phylum Pseudomonadota; class Alphaproteobacteria; order Hyphomicrobiales; family Phyllobacteriaceae; genus Mesorhizobium; species Mesorhizobium sp. P160219. The sequence goes on along the minus strand of NZ_JBYNWG010000001.1, from coordinate 406,259 downwards.
ACCGCTCGCATTTTGATCCGCACCAGCTTTGCAAAAAAGTGTCCCACCCGGCGCAGCCAATCCTTAATGATAGGCGACATCGCGCTTGTTGCCACACTGGCCGATTTTGTGGCGAGGGCAAGGCGGCGCGGCCATCAGACAAACAGCCCGCGCTCTCTCTCGACCGCCTTGGTGATGAAGTTGGCGACGATCTGCACGCGGCGCAGCGGCCGGACCGATTCATGATAGACCAGCCAGTAGGCGCGGCGGATAGGCGTCACGATGTCGAGCGGGATCAGCTCCGGCATCGAGCGGGCGACAAAGGTGTGCAAGATGCCGATGCCAGCGCCCGAGCGCACCGCTTCGGCTTGGCCCAGCGCTGAGGAGATGGCGAAGCTGGTGCGCCAGTCCGGGCTGAACTCCGCCGCATAGTCGAGCGACGGGCTGACGATCAGGTCTGGGACATAGCCGATCAGCGTATGCTGGCCGAGTTCGGCAGCGGTCTCGGGTAAGCCGTGCGCCTGCGCATAGTCGCGCGAGGCAAACAGGCCGAGGGTGTAGTCGACCAGCTTTCCCGCCACCAGCCTGCCTTCGCTCGGCCGCTCGACGGTGATGGCGATGTCGGCCTCGCGCCGCGACAGCGAGAAGGAACGCGGCACCGGCACCAGCTGGATGGTGAGTTCGCGGTGCAGCGCGGTCAGCGCGCCAAGACGCGTGGCGAGGAATGCAACGCCAAACCCGTCGGGCGCGCCGATGCGCACCGTGCCTGAGATATCGTCGCCTTCGCCCGACACGGCGGAGCGCGCGGCGATCATGTCGGCTTCCATGCGCTCGGCAATGTCGAGAAAGCGCTGGCCGGCCGGCGTCAGCTCGCTGCCGGTGGTAAGCCGGCGAAACAGTTTTGTCCGTAACGCATCCTCAAGCGCTGCGATGCGGCGCGAGACGGTGGCGTGATTGAGTTCCAGCCGCTTGGCGGCGCCAAGGATCTGCCCGGCGCGGGCCACGGCGAGGAAGATGCGGACGTCATCCCAGTTCATGGGGGTGGTCCGGGCTAGCGGCGAACGCGGCGTTCCCGCCCACCCCCCTCTGGCCTGCCGGCCATCTCCCCCGCAAGGAGGGAGATTGGCAGCTCCGCCACCTGCGTCTCTTTTGGTGCGTTGAAGATTTGCGAAGGCGGCGGCCACATCTGATCTCCCCCCTTGCGGGGGAGATGTCCGGCAGGACAGAGGGGGGTGTGACGGAGCGCAACCTTCGGGCCTTTCAGCAATCTGTAATTTGCGGCAATTAATGCACACTCGTCCTTCGTTGTCTATTTCTTGCACAACGGTTGCGTTTCCCCTCGCGTTGCCTTCGCGCCTGCAAAGGGGTTGAATGCGCCATCACAAACTCAGGGAGAGAAACCATGATCGAATACGGTCATTTCATCGGCGGCAAGCATGTCGCCGGGACCAGCGGGCGCAAGCAGGACGTGATGCAGCCCATGGACGGCTCGGTGCGCGGCACGGTGGCGCTGGCTTCGCCGGAGGAACTGCGTGCGGCTGTCCTGAATGCCAAGGAAGCACAGATCAAATGGGCTGCGACCAACCCGCAGCGGCGTGTGCGCGTGCTGATGAAGTTTCTTGAACTGGTTGCCCGCGACTATGACGAACTGGCCGATCTTCTGGCCCGCGAGCACGGCAAGACCATCGCCGACGCCAAGGGCGACATCCAGCGCGGCCTCGAAGTGGTCGAAGTCTGCATCGGTGCGCCGCACATGATGAAGGGCGAGTTCACCGACGGCGCCGGCCCCGGCATCGATGTCTATTCGATGCGCCAGCCGCTTGGCGTCGTTGCCGGCATCACCCCGTTCAATTTCCCGGCGATGATCCCGCTGTGGAAGATTGCCCCGGCGCTGGCCTGCGGCAACGCCTTTATCCTGAAGCCTTCCGAGCGTGACCCTGGCGTGCCGATGCGCATCGCCGAACTGTTCCTCGAGGCTGGCCTGCCGGCTGGCGTTCTCAACGTCGTCAATGGCGACAAGGATGTCGTCGACGCCATCCTCGACGATCCTGATATCAAGGCTATCGGCTTTGTCGGCTCGACGCCGATCGCGCATTACATCTACTCGCGCGGCACGGCCGCGGGAAAACGCGTGCAGTGCTTCGGCGGCGCCAAGAACCACATGATCATCATGCCCGATGCCGACATGGACCAGACCGTCGATGCGCTGATCGGCGCGGGCTACGGCTCGGCCGGCGAGCGCTGCATGGCGATCTCGGTTGCCGTTCCCGTCGGCAACGACACCGCCAACCGGCTGATGGAAAAGCTGATCCCGCGTGTCGAAAGCCTCAAAGTCGGCCCGTCGACGGATTCGTCCGCCGATTTCGGCCCGCTGGTCACGGCGCAGGCATTGGAACGCGTCAAGGGTTATGTCGACACCGGCGTCAAGGAAGGCGCCAAGCTGGTCGTCGATGGCCGCGGCTTCTCCATGCAGGGCTACGAGGATGGCTACTATATGGGCGGCTGCCTGTTCGACAATGTGACCGCCGACATGCGCATCTACAAGGAAGAGATTTTTGGCCCGGTGCTGTCGGTGGTGCGTGCGCCGACCTATGAGAGCGCCATCAAGCTCGCCAACGATCATGAGATGGGCAATGGCGTCGCCATCTTCACCCGTGACGGTGATGCTGCTCGTGATTTTGCTTCGCGCGTCCAGGTCGGCATGGTCGGCATCAACGTGCCGATCCCGGTTCCGATCGCTTACTACACGTTCGGCGGCTGGAAGGCGTCGTCCTTCGGCGACCTCAACCAGCACGGCCCGGACGCGTTCCGCTTCTACACCAAGACCAAGACGGTGACCTCGCGCTGGCCCTCCGGCGTCAAGGACGGTGCCGAGTTCGTCATCCCGACGATGAACTGACCGGACGATTTCGAAGATAGGCAAGAAGGCCCGGGTTCGAAGCCCGGGCCTTTCTTTGTACGAAACCGACATTGGCCATCACGTTTAAGCGATGGAACCAAGAGCCTGTCATCTGCCTTAAATTGCATTCCTGCCGTGGTGCAGGCCATCAAAATAGCGCCGGTAGCAGCCGGGGTTCTCGTCTGGCGCAAGGAGGTGTCAGATGACACGACGTCTTGTGGCGGCGATGTTCTTTGCGGTGTTCGCGATGTCCGGCATCGCCGAGGCCAAAGCCGATCAATGCGCGGCGCGGACCGACCTGGTCAAGGCGCTCGGCGAGAAGTTCCACGAAAGCCAAGCCGCACGTGGCCTGGTGAACCCAAATGTGGTGCTGGAGATATTCGTCTCCGACCGGGGCACTTGGACCATCCTGGCCACCGACACACACGGCCAAAGCTGCATCATCACGGCTGGCGAAGGCTGGGACGGGGCGGCTATGGCAGCAGTCTTGCCGGGCACCTGATAAAAGACCGGTCGGAAGTCTGGAGCAGAGACGGAGTTCAGCGTGTGGCGGCCACTTCGGCATGGCCGCGCAGCAGTGCCATAAGGCGTTTGGCGTCCTTGGCGGCAGCCTCTTCGTCACCGGCCAGGATCGAGCGGATTAGCGCGACGTGGTGCTCAGCCGATTCGGCCAGTCCTGTGTCGGCCTTGTAGCGAAACCAGAAGCGGCGGCTGTGGGCCTGCAGGGGCGCGGCCAGACGGGCCGCAAACGGGTTGTCGGCGGCCATCGCCAAGGCCTCGTCGAGCGCCTTGTCGGCCTGGATGAAGGCCAGCACATTGCCCGAGATGACGGCCTTCTGCATGGCAAGGGCTGCCTCATGAAACAGATCGGCGGCCTCGCGGGTGACGAAGCGGGCGGCCGAGCGCGCCAGCACCACCTCGACGCCGCGCCTGGCATCCAGCACGCGCAGCCAGTCGCCGGGATGCAGCGGGGCAATGGCGATGCCGGCGCGTGGCCTGACGTCGAGCAGTCCTTCCCAGGCGAGGCGCTGGATCGCTTCGCGCACCGGCGTGCGTCCTAGCGCCAGCTTTTCGATCAGCGCGCCTTCGGTGACAAAGCTCGCGGGCGCCAGTTCCAACGTCACGATCATATGCTCGAGCACATGATAGGCCTTGGCGGCGGCCGGCTCGGGGGATGCTGTCTCAGTCGATATCACAGGTGGGCTCCTGATATATCTTCCATATATCATAACAGATTCCGCATTGACAGCCGGTTTGGCAACAGATATATGGCTGATATATCAGATGGAGAGACGATCATGTGGACCGGAGTTTTCCCCGCCGTCACGACCAAATTCACCGAAGACGACCGCCTCGACCATGCCGAGATGGAGCGCTGCTTTGCGTTGCAGATGGATGCCGGTTGCGACGGCATCATCGTCTGTGGCTCGCTCGGCGAAGGCCCGATGCTGTCGCATGACGAAAAAATCGAGGTGCTGAAGACTGCCCAGAAAGTTGCCGGCAGCAAGCCGGTTCTGCTGACCGTCAACGAGGCAGGCACCCGCGAGGCGGCGAACATCGCAAAGCGCGCGAGCCGGGAAGGCGCCAACGGGCTGATGGTGGTACCGAGCCCGATCTATCACACCAACCCGGAAGAGACGGTCGCCGCCTTGCGCGCCGTCGCTCAGGCCGGCGACCTGCCGGTGATGATCTACTCCAACCGGCTGGCCTACCGTGTCGATGTCACTGTCGACCAGATGGAGGATCTGGCTGCGGACAAGCGCTTCGTCGCCATCAAGGAGTCCTCCGACGACATCCGCCGCTCGACAGAGATCATCAACCGCTTCGGCGACCGCTACGATTTGTTCACCGGCGTCGACAATCTCGCCTTCGAGGCGCTGTCGGTGGGCGCCATCGGCTGGGTGGCGGGTCTGGTCGTCGCCTTCCCGCGCGAGACCGTCGCCATCTACCAGCTGATGAAGCAGGGCCGCCGCGAGGAGGCGCTTTCGATCTACCGCTGGTTCCGGCCGCTGCTCGATCTCGATGTCTCGACCTATCTGGTCCAAAACATCAAGCTTGCCGAAGTGCTCGCGATCGACACAAATGACCGCGTGCGCATGCCGCGCCAGCCGCTGTCGGGCGAGCGCCGCAAAGCGGTCGAGAAGATCGTCAAGGACGCGCTGGCGGTACGGCCGAAGCTGCCGCAGTTCTGAAGGCTTTCTTCTCCCCGTGCACGTGCACGGGGAGAAGATGGCGGCAGCCAGATGAGGGGCAGCGCCGACGTGCAAGGAAATTCCAGGGACACAGAGGAGGGCCGCCGCCCCTCATCCGCCCTTCGGGCCCCGCAGCCCTTCGCTGGCGCTCCGGGCGTTCGTCGTTCGGAAAGCCAAGCAGTCGGCTTTTCCACCGCTTCGCGGACCACTCCTCACCCCCGTGAACGGGGAGAAGGGGTAGATATCGCCATTGTCGGTGGCGGCATTGTCGGCATCTGCGCGGCGGCCATGCTGGCCGAGGCCGGGCGCAGCGTCACGGTCTTCGACCGCACCGGCATCTGCGAGGAGACGAGCTCCGGCAATGCCGCCGCCTTCGCCTTCTCCGACGTGCTGCCGCTGGCGCATAAGGGCATGATGCGGCACTTGCCGAAATGGCTTGCCGATCCGCTCGGGCCACTCAGCATCCCGCCAGCCTATCTGCCGAAACTGTTGCCTTGGCTGTTCCGCTTCTGGCGCGCCGGCGCACCGGCAAAATATGAGGCGAGCCTTGCTGCTCAGGCAGACATGATGAAGCTCGCCGAGGCCGAATGGATGGGACTGCTCGACCGTTCCGGCACGCGGCCGATGCTGCGCGAGGACGGTTCGCTGGAACTTTATGAAAGCGAGGCCGAGTTTCAGGCCGGGCTGCCGGGCTGGGCGGCGCGCCAGCGCTTCGGCATCGACTTTCGCCATGTCGAAGGCGACGAACTGGCGCGGCTGCAGCCGGGACTGTCGCCGCGCTTCATCAAGGGCACCTTCGTGCCGGGCTGGAAGACCGTCGCCGATCCGAAACTGCTCGGCAAGGCGGTGTGGGCCTATGCCGAAGGGTTGGGCGCGCGTTTCGAAAAGGCGCGCATAGAGCGCGTCGCCGCCAAACCTGATGGCGCGACGCTGACGCTGACCGACGGCACGACCAGGCAGGCAAGACATCTTGTCGTGGCCGCCGGGGCATGGTCGCATCTGCTGGCGAAGGCGCTTGGCGACACCATCCCGCTCGAAACCGAGCGCGGCTACAACACCACACTGCCGAAGACCGCTTTCGACGTGCAGCGAATGCTGATCTTTTCCGGCCATGGCTTCGTCATCACGCCACTCGACACGGGCTTGCGCGTCGGCGGCGCCGTCGAGTTGGGCGGTCTCGACCGGCCGCCGAATTTTGCGCGCTCGAAGGCCATGCTGGAAAAAGCCAGACAGTTCCTTCCGGGGTTGGACGCGTCAGGCGGCCGCGAGTGGATGGGCTATCGCCCGTCGCTGCCGGATTCGCTGCCGGTGATCGGCACGGCGCGAACCGCGCCCAACATTGTCTACGCCTTCGGCCATGGCCATCTCGGCCTGACCCAGGCGGCGGCCACCGGCCGCTTGATCCGCGATCTTGTTCTCGGGCAGACTTCGCCGATCGATCTTGCCCCCTTCAGCCCGCAACGGTTTTGAGTCCGAGGAAATCATGGCCAAAAAATCCTTCTTTTGCATCGACGGCCATACCTGCGGCAATCCGGTGCGGCTGGTCGCCGGCGGCGGTCCCTTGCTCGAGGGTTCGACGATGATGGAGCGGCGGGCGCATTTCCTGGCGGAGTATGACTGGATCCGCACCGGGCTGATGTTCGAGCCACGCGGCCACGACGTCATGTCGGGCTCGATCCTCTATCCGCCGACGCGCGAGGATTGCGACATAGCCATCCTGTTCATCGAGACGTCGGGCTGCCTGCCGATGTGCGGCCACGGCACGATCGGCACGGTGACGATGGCCATCGAACATGGGCTGATCAAGCCGAAGACACCCGGCGTGCTCCGGCTCGACACACCGGCCGGGCTGGTTATCGCCGAATACAAACAGGTCGGCGACTATGTCGAGGAGGTGCGCATAACCAATGTACCGTCCTTCCTTTATGCCGAGGGACTGACGGTCGACTGCCCGCAGCTTGGCGAGATCACTGTCGATGTCGCCTATGGCGGCAATTTCTACGCCATCGTCGAGCCGCAGGCGAATTTTCGCGACATGGCTGATTATTCCGCCGGCGATTTCATCGCCTGGAGCCCTGTGGTGCGGCAGCGGCTTAACGAGAAGTACTCGTTCGTGCATCCGGAAAACCCCGGCATCAACCGGCTGTCCCACATGCTGTGGACGGGCAAGCCGACGGTGGAGGGGGCCGACGCACGCAACGCCGTCTTCTATGGCGACAAGGCGATCGACCGTTCACCTTGCGGCACCGGCACCTCGGCGCGCATGGCGCAGCTCCATGCCAAGGGCAAGCTCAAGGCCGGCGACAGTTTTGTCCACGAATCGATCATCGGCTCGCTGTTCAAGGGCAAGGTCGAGAAGGACGTCACTGTTGCCGGCAAGCCGGCCATCATTCCCTCGATCGGCGGCTGGGCGCGGATGACCGGCCTGAACACCATATTCATCGACGACCGCGATCCGTTCGCGCACGGTTTTGTGGTTAAGTGATACGGTAGGCTGCCGATCATCCACCGAGACGAAGACTTGGACCCAGAGCGGGACCTCTTGGCGAAACCAGTCAGCGAAAGGTTAGCGCGTTGGGCGAGGCATCCACCGCCATAGTCGGAAGTAACCCATGTTGCAGCTGGTCAGTACGGAATGTGGCTAAAAAACGAAACCCGCCAACAACGCAAAGATTCGTCTCATCACCTAATTTTGACCGGGATTTCTTCGAAATGAGGTCGCTGGTCCGGCTGAATCGTCAAAGACATTGCGTTATGCCAATGATAGGGTCCGCGATAGTCCAGGGGTCGGGAGCAAAAAAACGGGCAATCGGAAGGCGTGCCGGCAAAACACGCTCGACGTTTGAAAAATCACGTTGCAATCCGGGCTCGAAACTTTACGACTAGGGGAAATACGAAAAGGAATGCGTCTGCATGGGCGACATTCCAGGGGAGCCATGTACACATGCAGTACTTTGTCCAGCAGCTTATCAATGGGCTGACGCTGGGATCGATCTATGGGCTGATCGCAATCGGCTACACGATGGTCTACGGCATCATCGGCATGATCAACTTCGCCCACGGCGACATTTTCATGGTCGGGGCATTCGCCGCCCTCGTTGTCTTCCTCATCCTCGGCTCCTTGTTCTATTCGGTCCCGGTCGTCCTGGCGCTGCTGATCATGATGATCGTGGCGATGCTGCTCACCAGCCTCTACAACTGGACGATCGAGAAGGTGGCCTACCGGCCGCTGCGCGGTTCGTTCCGGCTGGCGCCGCTGATCACCGCCATCGGCATGTCGATCGCGCTGTCGAACTTCATCCAGGTGACGCAAGGTCCGCGCAACAAGCCGATCCCGCCGATGGTCAGCCAAGTCTACAACATCAACGGCATCAGCGTGTCGCTGAAGCAGATCATCATCGTCGTCGTCACCGCCCTGCTGCTGGCGCTGTTCTGGTACCTGGTCAACAGGACTTCCCTCGGCCGGGCGCAAAGGGCGTGCGAGCAGGACCGCAAGATGGCGGCGCTGCTCGGTGTCGATGTCGACCGTACGATCTCGATCACCTTTATCATGGGTGCAGCGCTTGCGGCCGTCGCGGGCACGTTGTTCCTGATGTATTACGGCGTCATCGCCTTTTCCGACGGCTTTGTGCCGGGGGTCAAGGCCTTCACCGCGGCCGTTCTCGGCGGCATCGGGTCTCTGCCGGGCGCGGTGCTTGGCGGGCTTTTGATCGGCTTCATCGAGAGCATGTGGTCGGCGTATTTCTCGATCGACTACAAGGACGTCGCGGCGTTCTCGATCCTGGCGATCGTGCTGATCTTCCTGCCTTCCGGCATTTTGGGCCGGCCAGAAGTCGAAAAGGTCTGAGACAATGGCGGTTTCCGTATCCTCGGAGCGCGACACCGTCGCCTCCCCCGTGCAGCGTGCATTGCGCGAAGCGTTCTATGCCGGCGCCATCTCGCTGGGGTTGTTCATTCTCTTCATCGGCCTGAAGACCGACCAGAACATAAGCAACCAGCTGATCCTGGTGCAGCGCTGGTTGCTGCTCATCACCGTGGTCGTGCTGACCATGCTTGGCCGCTTCTTCTACATTGCATATGGCCAGCCGTTCATGGCCAATCAGAAGATCACCAATGTCGCCACCGGCCTGTTGCCGGCGAGCGTCGCGTCGCGCTTCTTCCTGCTTCCGGCCTTCATCGTCGCCGTTGTGCTGGCGGTTGTCCTCGTTGCGTTCGGCAGCGCCCTGCCGGTGTTGGTGGGACCCGATCTGGCCGGCTACCTTCAGTTCCTGCGCGCATTGGCCGTCATTTACGCGCTCGCTTGCGTGATCTTCTATTTCCGCTCCTTCATCCACGCCAATTTCACCAAGCTCGGGATTGCGGCGCTGGTGCTATACCCGATCCTCGTCGTCGTGGTGCTGTCGATCTACGCGTGGTCGATAACCGGCGGCCTGCAGGGCTCGTTGAAGTGGGTCGACAATTTCGGCATCCAGATCCTGATCTATGTGATGCTGGCCTGGGGGCTGAACATCGTCGTCGGCCTCGCCGGCCTGCTCGATCTCGGCTACGTCGCCTTTTACGCGGTCGGTGCCTATGCCTATGCGTTGCTCGGTTCGCAATACGGCCTGTCGTTCTGGATCCTGCTGCCCGCCGCCGGCGCCATGGCCGCCTTCTGGGGCGTTATGCTCGGCTTTCCGGTGCTCAGGCTTCGTGGCGATTACCTGGCGATCGTGACGCTGGCCTTCGGCGAGATCATCCGCCTGGTGCTGATCAACTGGCGTGAAGTCACCAACGGCTCGGCCGGCATCTCCGGCATCCCGAAGGTCACCTTCTTCGGCCTGATGACGTTTAATTCGACCGACCCGAACTATATCGGCAAGGTGCTGCACATCGCCCAGTCAAGCGCCTACTACAAGATCTTCCTCTACTATCTCATTCTCGGGCTGGCGCTGCTGACCGCCTTCGTCACCATCAGGCTCAGGCGCATGCCTGTCGGCCGCGCCTGGGAGGCGCTGCGCGAGGACGAGATTGCCTGCCGCTCGCTTGGCATCAACACCACCACCACCAAGCTCACCGCCTTTGCCACCGGCGCCATGTTCGGCGGTTTTGCCGGCGCCTTCTTCGCCGCACGGCAAGGCTTCGTCAGCCCTGAATCCTTCGTCTTCCTGGAATCGGCGATCATCCTGGCCATCGTGGTGCTCGGCGGCATGGGCTCGCTGGTCGGCATCGCGGTCGCCGCGCTGGTGATGATCGGCGGCACCGAGGCACTGCGCGAACTCGATTTCCTGAAAAGTGTCTTCGGAAAAGATTTCACGCCGGAGCTTTACCGCATGCTTTTGTTCGGCATGGCGATGGTCATCGTAATGCTGTGGAAGCCGCGCGGCTTTGTCGGCAGCCGTGAACCGACGGCCTTCCTCAGTGAACGAAAAGCGGTCTCCTCCTCCTTCACCAAGGAAGGGCACGGCTGATGAGCGCGACCTCCATTCAGAAGACCAATCCGGGTATGAAAGACGCCATCCTCCAGGTCGAGCATCTTTCGATGAAGTTCGGCGGCCTGATCGCCATCGGCGATCTGTCGTTCCAGGCCAAGCGCGGCGAGATCACCGCTCTGATCGGACCCAATGGCGCCGGCAAGACCACCGTCTTCAATTGCATCACCGGCTTCTACAAGCCGTCGGAAGGCATGATTACGCTCAACCGGGCCGACGGCTCGAGCTTCCTGCTCGAACGGCTGCCCAATCATGAGATCCCGGCGCGCGCCAAGGTGGCGCGCACCTTCCAGAACATCCGCCTGTTCTCGGGCATGACGCTGCTGGAGAATCTGCTGGTTGCCCAGCACAACAAGCTGATGAAGGCATCCGGCTATACGATCCTGGGCCTGTTCGGGATCGGCGGCTACCGCAGAGCCTCGGCTGAATTGGTGGAGCTTGCCAAGCACTGGCTGGAGAAGGCCGATCTTGTCGATCGCGCCGACGATCCGGCCGGCGACCTGCCCTATGGCGCGCAGCGGCGCCTCGAGATTGCGCGCGCCATGTGCACAGGGCCCGAACTTCTGTGCCTCGACGAGCCTGCGGCCGGTCTCAATCCGAAGGAGTCGGCTGCGCTGAATTCGCTGCTGATGGACATCAAGAGCAGTACCTCGATCCTGCTGATCGAACATGACATGTCGGTGGTCATGCAGATTTCCGACCATGTCGTGGTGCTTGAATATGGCCGCAAGATTTCCGACGGCAGCCCGCAATCGGTGCGTACCGACCCGCGCGTCATCGCCGCCTATCTCGGCGTCGACGACGAGGAGGTCGAGACGGTGCTGACCGAGGTTGGCGATGAAGACGTCATCGAGCAGCTGGACATCGGGCCGGATTCGGCTCACGGACCAGGCACATCGTCTTCCTATCTCGCCGGCCCGGTAAGCGACACGATCGGCCACAGCCAGGGCGAGCGGGTCACAGTGTCGAAGGGAGCTTCAAAAGCCACCCAATACGATACAAGAGCCAACTCCGCGCCAAGAGCACCGTCCGAGCGTCTGACGGCCAAGTCCAAGCCGGCGGCCACCAAATCCCCGACAGGCAAGCCGCGCGGAGGGCGTAAGTGATGGCCGAGACAACGCTCCTCGACATCAAGGGCGTCGAGACCTACTACGGCAACATCAAGGCGCTGAACGGCGTCGATGTCCACGTCAACCAGGGCGAGATCGTCGCGCTGATCGGTGCCAACGGTGCCGGCAAGTCGACGCTGATGATGACCATCTTCGGTGCGCCGCGCGCTCGTGCCGGCTCAATCACTTTCGCCGGCACCGACATCACCCAGATGCCGACGCACGAGATCGCCCGCATGCGTATCGCGCAGTCGCCGGAAGGCAGGCGCATTTTCCCGCGCATGACGGTGATGGAAAACCTGCAGATGGGCGCCGGTCTCGACAATCTCAAGCACTATGACGAGGATGCCGAGAAGGTGTTCGCGCTGTTCCCGCGCCTCAAGGAGCGCATTGCCCAGCGCGGCGGCACGCTGTCGGGCGGTGAGCAGCAGATGCTGTCGATCGGACGTGCGCTGATGGCGCGGCCTAAGCTGCTGTTGCTCGACGAGCCGTCGCTGGGTCTGGCGCCGCTGATCGTCAAGCAGATCTTCGATGCCATCCGCGAGCTGAACCGCACGCAAGGGCTGACTGTGTTCCTGGTCGAGCAGAACGCCTTCGGCGCGCTCAAGCTCGCCACGCGCGGCTATGTCATGGTCAACGGCAACGTGACCATGAGCGGCACAGGCAAGGAATTGCTCGCCAATCCGGAAGTGCGGGCGGCCTATCTCGAAGGCGGCCATCACTGATTTTGGAGCGGAATGTATGCATACGGTATTCCGCTCCAACTTGTTTGTTTGTCGCATGACCTTTGTCCGAAAAGTCTGCAACTTTTCGGGATCATGCTAGGGAGTCTTCATCATGCAAGGCATTCTTCACGAGGAACCTTCCATCTGGCAGTTCTTCTTCGTCACCTGTCTGCTCGGCGGCTGGGCGGCATGGATGACCGGCAAGGCCAGCGCCCAGACATGGCGCAGCCTGCCGGCGCTGTTCGCCTATCTGCTGGGCCTCGGCATCGGCATCAGGTTCATCCATCATGCCTTGTTCGGCGGCACGATGTTTTCGCTGCAATACTATGTCGTGGACACAATCGTGCTCATGATATTGGGGTTTGTCGGCTATCAATACACGCGTACGAACCAGATGGTGACGCAGTATAATTGGCTTTACGAACGGGCTTCGATCTTAAGCTGGAAACCGAAAGGTTGACGTTCATCATTAACGCCGTTCCGGGGATGAATCGGCGTGACAAGGGCCTGAAAATCGGCAAAGTACGCTTTCTGCGATAAGGGTGGGCATCGCATGAAAGTTTCATCCACGCCCACCTCGTAAATGGGAGCGTTTAAATGAAGAAATCACTTTTGTCCGCCGTTGCCCTGACCGCGCTTGTCGCGTTCGGTGGCAATGCATGGGCTGACGTTATCGTCGGCGTCGCAGGTCCGATCACCGGTCCGAATGCGGCCTTCGGTGCGCAGCTGCAGAAGGGTGCGGAAGCGGCCGTTGCCGACATCAACGCCGCAGGCGGCATGAACGGCGAGCAGATCAAGCTCGAAGTCGGCGACGACGTCTCCGATCCGAAGCAGGGCATTTCGGTCGGCAACAAGTTCGTCGGCGACGGCGTGAAGTTCGTGATCGGCCACTTCAACTCGGGCGTCTCGATCCCGGTTTCGCAGGAAGTCTACGTCGACAACAACATCGTCGAAGTAACCCCGGCGGCGACCAACCCGAAATTCACCGAGCGCGGCCTGTGGAACGTGTTCCGCACCTGCGGACGCGATGACCAGCAGGGCGGCATCGCCGGCGGCTATATCGCGACCAACTTCAAGGACGCCAAGGTTGCCGTCATCCACGACAAGACCCCCTATGGTCAGGGCCTTGCCGACGAGACCAAGAAGGCGATGAACGCAGCCGGCCTGACCGAAGTCATGTACGAAGGCGTCAATGTCGGCGACAAGGACTTCTCGGCGCTGATTGCCAAGATGAAGGACGCCGGTGTTACCCTGATCTATTGGGGCGGCCTGCATACCGAAGCCGGCCTGATCATCCGCCAGTCGGCGGACCAGGGCCTCAAGGCTACCCTGATGTCGGGCGACGGCATCGTCACCGACGAGCTGGCTGCGATCGCCGGCGATGCGGTTATCGGTACGCTCAACACCTTCGGTCCCGATCCGCGCCTGATCCCCGAGAACAAGGCACTGGTCGAGAAGTTCCGCGCTCAGGGCTTCGAGCCGGAAGCCTACACTCTCTACTCCTACGCCGCCATGCAGGTGATCGCCGAGGCCGCTGCCGTGGCCAAGTCGAACGACCCCGTGGAAGTGGCCAAGGCGCTGCACGAGAAGGGTCCGTTCAAGACCGTTCTGGGCGATCTCGCCTATGACGCGAAGGGCGATCCGAAGCTCCCGGGCTACATCATGTACGAATGGAAGAAGGGTCCGGACGGCAAGATCTCCTGGTTCCCGAAGTCGTAATTCGGGACACAGCTCTATGGAATGCCCGGCGCTCGCGCCGGGCATTTTTCTTTGGTGACAGGGCGCAGCGAGGGTGGCTGGATAAGCCGCTAGCCGGGGTCGAATTTGTGCGGGCACGACAATTAGCGTCACCTCGCGACGCCAATCGCACGCAGCTTTTCGAGCAGAGGTGCTAGAATCCCATTTAAATCGGTTTAATCTCTCCCCGATTTTGGTTGCACTGCAGCATTTTCGCGTTAATCATGCCTCCGCCCCATCCCTCCCTGTCCGGAGCCTCCTTCCTTGGCCATTACGAAGATCCTCGTCGCCAACAGGTCCGAAATTGCCATCCGCGTCTTTCGCGCGGCCAACGAGCTCGGCCTCAAAACCGTGGCGATCTGGGCCGAGGAGGACAAATATTCGCTTCATCGGTTCAAGGCCGATGAAAGCTACCAGGTCGGGCGCGGGCCGCATCTGGCCAGGGACATGGGGCCGATCGAAAGCTATCTGTCGATCGAGGAAGTGATCCGCGTCGCCAGGCTGTCCGGCGCCGACGCCATCCATCCGGGCTATGGCCTGCTGTCGGAAAGCCCTGAATTCGCAGATGCCTGCGCCGAGGCCGGCATCACTTTCATAGGGCCGAAGCCCGACACGATGCGCCGGCTCGGCAACAAGGTCGCCGCGCGCAATCTGGCCATCGAGGTCGGCGTGCCGGTGGTGCCGGCAACCGAACCGCTGCCGGACGACATGGAAGCAGTCAAGCAGCTCGCCAAGACAGTCGGCTATCCGGTGATGCTCAAGGCATCGTGGGGCGGGGGCGGGCGCGGCATGCGCGCCATCCGCACGGAAGCCGACCTCGCCCGCGAGGTGATGGAAGGCAAGCGCGAGGCCAAGGCCGCCTTCGGCAAGGACGAGGTCTATCTCGAAAAGCTGATCGAGCGCGCCCGCCATGTCGAAGTCCAGGTGCTCGGCGACACGCATGGCAACGCTGTACATCTGTTCGAGCGCGACTGCTCGATCCAGCGCCGCAACCAGAAGGTCGTCGAACGGGCGCCGGCGCCCTATCTCAGCGAGGTATTGCGCCAGGAGCTTTGCGGCTATGCGCTCAAGATCGCGCGGGAGACCAGCTATATCGGCGCCGGCACGGTGGAATTCCTGCAGGACGCCGACACCGGCAAGTTCTACTTCATCGAGGTCAATCCGCGCATCCAGGTCGAGCACACCGTGACCGAGCAGGTGACCGGCATCGACATCGTCAAGGCGCAGATCCACATACTGGACGGCTTTGCCATCGGCACGAAAGAGTTGGGCGTGCCGGCGCAGGCCGACATCAGGCTGAACGGTCATGCGCTGCAGTGCCGCATCACGACCGAGGATCCGGAGCATAGTTTCATTCCGGACTACGGCCGCATCACCGCTTATCGCGAAGCCGCCGGTTTCGGCATCCGCCTCGACGGCGGCACCGCCTATTCGGGCGCGGTCATCACCCGCTTCTACGATCCGCTGCTGGAGAAGGTGACTGCCTGGGCGCCGACACCGGCCGAGGCGATCGCCCGCATGAACCGGGCCTTGCGCGAGTTCCGCATCCGCGGCGTGGCGACCAACCTCACCTTCCTCGAGGCAATCATCAACCACCCGCGCTTCGCCGACAATTCCTATACGACCAGGTTCATCGACACGACGCCGGAGCTGTTCGCGCAGGTGAAGCGGCAGGACCGCGCCACCAAGCTGCTCAACTATCTGGCCGACGTCAGCGTCAACGGCCATCCCGAAACCCGCGGCCGTCCGATGCCCAAGGCCGATGCGGCAGCGCCTGTCGTGCCCTATCTCAACGGCAACGTGCCTGATGGCAGCAAGCAGAAGCTCGACGCGTTGGGGCCGGAGAAATTCGCTGCCTGGATGCGTGAGCAAAAAGAGGTGCTTGTCACCGACACGACGATGCGCGACGGTCACCAGTCGCTGCTCGCCACCCGCATGCGCACGCATGACATTGCCGGCATTGCCGGCACCTATGCGCGCGCGCTGCCGCGGCTGCTGTCGCTGGAATGCTGGGGCGGCGCCACTTTCGACGTCGCCATGCGCTTCCTGACCGAGGATCCGTGGGAGCGGCTGAGCAAAGTGCGCGAAGCCGCCCCCAACCTTTTGCTGCAGATGCTTCTGCGCGGCGCCAACGGCGTCGGCTACACCAACTATCCCGACAATGTGGTGCAACATTTCGTCAGCCATGCGGCGGCCGGCGGCGTCGACCTGTTCCGCGTATTCGACTGCCTGAACTGGGTCGAGAATATGCGCGTCGCCATGGACGCGGTGGGCGCCGAGGGCAAGCTGGTCGAAGCGGCGATCTGCTACACCGGCGACATCCTCGATCCGGCGCGCGCCAAATACGACCTTAAATACTATGTCGGGCTGGCGAAGGAATTGCAGGCCGCCGGCGCCCATATCATCGCCGTCAAGGACATGGCCGGGCTTTTGAAGCCGGCTGCCGCCCGCGTGCTGTTCAAGGCGCTGCGCGAGGCGACCGACCTGCCGATCCATTTCCACACCCACGACACGTCAGGCCTGTCGGCGGCGACGGTGCTGGCCGGCGTGGAAAGCGGCGTCGACGCCATCGACGCGGCGATGGATTCCTTCTCCGGCAACACCTCGCAGCCTTGCCTGGGCTCGATCGTCGAGGCGCTGAAGGGAACCGAGCGCGATCCCGGCCTCGATCCGCAATGGATCCGCAAAATCTCCTTCTACTGGGAAGCGGTGCGCAACCAGTATGCCGCCTTCGAAAGCGACCTCAAGGGGCCAGCCTCGGAAGTCTATCTGCACGAAATGCCGGGCGGCCAGTTCACCAACCTCAAGGAACAGGCGCGTTCGCTGGGGCTGGAAACGCGTTGGCACGAGGTGGCACAAGCCTATCACGACGTCAATTTGATGTTCGGTGACATCGTCAAGGTGACGCCGTCGTCCAAGGTGGTCGGCGACATGGCGCTGATGATGGTGAGCCAGGATCTGACCGTTGCCGACGTCGAAAACCCAGCCAAGGACATCGCCTTCCCGGACTCGGTCGTCTCGATGCTGCGCGGCGATCTCGGCCAGTCGCCCGGTGGCTGGCCTGCGAAGCTGCAGAAGAAGGCACTGAAGGAAAGCAAGCCGATCACCGAGCGCCCGGGCTCGCTGCTCAAGCCAGCCGACCTCAAGGCCAGCCGCAAGGAGATCGAGCAGAAGCTGGTGCGCAAGCTCTCGGAGTACGAATTCGCCTCCTGGCTGATGTATCCGAAGGTGTTCACCGACTTCGCCGCCGCGCAGGAAACCTACGGGCCGGTCAGTGTGCTGCCGACGCCGACCTATTTCTACGGCATGAAGTCCGAAGACGAGATCTTCCTGGACATCGAAAAAGGCAAGACGCTTGTAGTGCGCTGCCTTGCGATCGGCGACGTCGATGAGAAGGGCATGGTCACCGTGTTCTTCGAGCTCAACGGCCAGCCGCGCCGTGTCCGGGTGCCGGACAGGGCGCATGGCGCCTCGGCGGCCAAGGCTCGGCGCAAGGCCGAGCCCGGCAACGAGGCGCATGTCGGCGCGCCGATGCCGGGCGTGGTCTCCGCCCTTTCGGTTGCCGCCGGCCAAGCGGTCAAGGCCGGCGACGTGCTGTTGTCGATCGAAGCCATGAAGATGGAGACGGCCCTGCATGCCGAGCGCGACGGCACAGTGGCCGAAGTGCTGGTCAAGGCCGGCGATCAGATCGATGCGAAGGATCTGTTGATCGCGTTTGGCTGACGCACGGATCCATCACACTGGGGACGGCTGGCAGCAGCCGTTCACGAAGCGCCGATAATGGCTTGACCCGCCGCGCCTGCTCGGGCATCGAACCCGCTCCCAATTTACCGCGCCAGAATCGCGGTGCTTAAAAAGTAGCGGAGAAAAAACATGGCCGACGACATCACAGATACCAGCCAGACTGTTGCCGCCGGCCAGTTGCGCGCCTTCATCGAGCGCATCGAGCGGCTCGAGGAAGAAAAGAAGACCATCGCCGACGACATCAAGGAAGTGTTCGCCGAGGCCAAGGGCACCGGCTTCGACACCAAGGCGATGCGGTCGATCATCCGGCTGCGCAAGAAGGACCAGGCCGAGCGCCAGGAAGAGGAAACCATCCTCGATCTCTACAAGGCCGCGCTCGGCATGGTGTAAGGCTGTGTGGAAATTCTACTCCGGTTGATATCGCCGGAGCGAATTTCGAAACAGTCTCGGGCCAAGGAATGATGCTGGAACGGGCATCGAACCATGAGCGAATTCGACTTCGGCGCCCGCCGCGCCTCTGAATTCCGCCAACGCAGCTTCTGGGCGCTGTTCGCCGAACGGCATCCGGAGGAACGCGCTTCCATGGCGCGGCGCGGACCCTGGTTCTGGCAGCGCGGGCTGCCTGACTTCGCTCTGGTCCTGTCCATGTATGTCGCGCCGGCGCAAAGCCAAGTTGGCGTCTTTTTCGGCCGTAACGGGAAGTTCGGCGCGACCGGGGTCTGGTCGCGGCTGAAGCCGTTCCAACCGGCAATCGAAGACAGGCTGAAGCTCAGGCCGGAGCAGAGCTGCGAGGGCCTCGGCATCAATTCGATGTGGCGGGTGAACTGCTATGCCGAGGACAACTGGCCGGCCATGGCCGACTGGCTGGTGACGGAATGCTCGCGCTTCGAGCGCGCCGTCACCGCCGTGTTGGGACAGAGGTAGGTCGCCGATGTCCGCCGTCGGCTCCTTCTTCCGCTCGCGCTGGCAAGGTGCCGTGCGGCTCGACCGGCTGTTCTGGCGCGACCTGGTTGTCGTCGGCACCGCCATCAGTATCGCATCGTCGGTGGCCGCACTCATCCTGCTTGGGGTGAAGCAGCCGCTGGCACTGGTTCTGGCCGTGCATTTTTTGCCGGTGCCCTACAACATCTTCCTGACGCTGGCCGTGTGGCGAACCGCCGAGAAGTCCGGCGGCACCAAGGCCTCGCTGATGATGCTGGGGTCCGCGCTCTGGCTGATCCTGACGGCCGTCGCCTGAGTCGATCGTCGAACGAAAAGGGGCGGCAAAAGCCGCCCCTTCGCAAGAGACAATGACCGAACCGCGGTTTAAGCCGTCGGCTCGAATTTCAGCGCCACGCCGTTGATGCAATAGCGCAGGCCGGTCGGCGGCGGGCCGTCCTCGAAGACATGGCCGAGATGGCTGCCGCAGCGGGCGCAGTGGCATTCGGTGCGGACCATGCCGTAGCTGCGGTCGACGGTGTTTTCGACCGAACCGGGCACCGGATCATTGAAGCTCGGCCAGCCGGTGCCGCTCTCGAACTTGAGCTTGGATTCGAACAGCGGCTGGTCGCAGCCGACGCAGGAAAAGGTGCCGGCGCGCTTTTCGTAGAGCAGCGCGCAGCTTCCGGGCCGTTCGGTGCCATGGCCGCGCATGACCGCATATTGCTCGGGCGTCAGGCGGGCGCGCCATTCGGCGTCGGTGCGGGTGACAGGGTAGGTGTGGGTGTCCATTTGATCTCCTCAGCCTTGGCGGCTTGTTGTTGGTTGCAAGCTATATTCGCTTAGAGATAGGCGTTTGTTACGTGTTTTGCTCGCATTTTCAGCCGAGCTCCTACCCAATCGCCTGAAGATAGCGGGCGATCGACGCATGAAATGCCGTTCTTGCGCCGCCGATGATGTTCTGCTGCCACCACGCGCCGTAGATGTCGTCGAATTCGAAAGGCTCAAGTGCCGCCGCGATGCGTCGCACGGCCGGCGCATTGAGCGGAATGTAGTTCGGATAGCTGTACATGAAGCTGACATGGCGACGCGTCGGCGTCACCTGCAATATGTCGCCGGACAGCAGGGCGTTACCGTCATCGCGTTTCCAATGCAGCACCTGGCCGCC
Organism: Mesorhizobium sp. P160219; assembly: GCF_057786095.1. Lineage (NCBI taxonomy): Bacteria > Pseudomonadati > Pseudomonadota > Alphaproteobacteria > Hyphomicrobiales > Phyllobacteriaceae > Mesorhizobium > Mesorhizobium sp. P160219. The sequence continues at coordinate 386,320 of NZ_JBYNWG010000001.1, read as the reverse complement.
GGCAAAATGGCCACCGCAACGCACGAGTGTCAGCGACGGGTTTATGGCCAGCGTCTCGCCCGCCCAGCTGACGATGGCGTTGTGCGGCCGCATGATCCACTGGCGGTCGTCGGCATGGAGATAGATCGGCACGCCGCCAAACGCCTCGCTCCACTCGACCATCACCGAATAATAGTGGCAGTGCGAAATGGCGATCGCGGCTAGGCCGCCGCGACGGTTGATTTCGGCTACCGCCTCGTCGCTCACCATCGAGATGCAATCCCACAGCACATTGCCGTGCGGCGTCTGCGCCAGCAGCGCCCGCTGGCCGATAGCAAAGCGCGGCTCGATGCCGAAAGCGAGAACGCCGGCATCGTCCTTCATCACAAGCCTATGCCCGGCAGAGAGTTCTTCCCCAGTGGTCCAGGCCTGGCCTTCCCAGCGCACATATTGCCGCTCGTCCTCGCAGATCGGGCAATTTTCTGGAGGGGTCTGCGTTGCCGCGAACTGGACGCCGCATTGCGGGCAAAGAAAGCAGGTCATCGGTTTTCCTCTCATATCAACGCTTGCGTGAGAGCTGCTTCGTCGCGGCTTCCAACCCGGCCAGCGTCAGTGGGAACATGCGGCCGCCGAAGAGATCGCGGATCATCGCGATCGAATGGGTGAAGCCCCAGTTTTTCTGATTTTCGGGGTTCAGCCAGACCGCATTCGGCCATTGCTGGATGAGGCGGTCAAGCCAGACACTGCCGGCTTCCGGGTTCCAATGCTCGACCGAACCGCCGGGATGCGCGATCTCGTAAGGGCTCATCGAGGCATCGCCGACGACGATCACCTTGTAGTCGGGGCCGTATTTGTGAAGCAGATCGAAGGTCGGGATGGTCTCGGCATGCCTGCGCCGGTTGTCCTTCCAGACGCCCTCGTAAAGGCAGTTGTGGAAGTAAAAATATTCGAGCTGGCGGAATTCGGCGCGGGCGGCCGAAAACAGCTCCTCGACGCTTTTGATGTGGTCGTCCATCGAGCCGCCGACATCGAAGAACATCAAGAGCTTCACGGCGTTGCGCCGTTCGGGGCGCGTCTGCACATCGAGATAGCCGTGCTCGGCGGTGGCATGGATGGTGCCGGGCAGGTCGAACTCTTCCTCCGCACCCTCGCGCACCCAGCGACGCAGGCGCTTCAGCGCCACCTTGATGTTGCGGATGCCGAGCTCGACGGCGTCGTCGAAGTTTTTGAACTCGCGCTTGTCCCAGACTTTCACCGCACGGCGATTGCGGCTTTCATGCTGGCCGATGCGCACGCCTTCGGGATTGTAGCCATAGGCGCCGAAAGGCGAAGTGCCGCCGGTGCCGATCCATTTCGAGCCGCCCTGGTGGCGGCCTTTCTGCTCCTCCAGCCGCTGCTTCAGTGTCTCCATCAGCTTGTCGAAACCGCCGAGCGCCTCGATCAGTTTCTTCTCTTCCTCGGTCAGGTGCTTTTCGGCGAGCCGGCGCAGCCATTCCTCAGGGATGTTGGCGACACCGACGGCATCGGGGCCGGTGAGCGCCTCGATCCCCTTGAAGACATGCGCAAACACCTGGTCGAAGCGGTCGATATGGCGTTCGTCCTTCACAAGCGCGGCGCGGGCGAGGTAGTAAAAACCCTGGACGTCATAGTCGACCAGCCCGGCCTCCAGCCCTTCCAGCAGCGACAGATATTCCCTGAGCGAAACGGGAACCCGCGCGGCCTTTAGTTCGAGAAAGAAGGGGAGGAACATGGTTGGCCGTTATCTATGCCGAACGGTCACGGCGGAGTCGCCACGGGCACTGCCGATTTCGCCGGATTGCAGAAGATTTGCCACAGTACGTGGGTTGGGCATGGGCAAGTGCTTTGCGATGCGGGCTTCCGCCCCATTCGCGCATAGCCGACGCGGCATCGGCTATCGCTTCAGCCGGGTTTGCGCCGGCCCCGTGGCAGCCGGCGAGATCGGGCATCCGCACTCCCCAAACGCCGTCACTGCCATCCACGATTCCGACATAGCGGATCATTCGGCTCCTTCCGCGTTATTTCGATCGCGCTCGCATCATAGCAGATCATACTCGATGAAGCCCGTCCGCCGCGCGACATGGTCGTAGAGTTTGCGCGCGGTGGCGTTGGTTTCGTGGGTCATCCAGTAGACGTTCTTGACGCCGATCTTGCCGGCTTCCTGCGTCACCGCTTCGATGAGGGCCGCACCGATGCCCTTGCCGCGCACGTCGGGGTCGGCGAACAGGTCCTGCAGGTAGCAGTTGTTTTTCTCCGACCAGCCGGAGCGGTGATAGAGATAATGGGTCAGGCCGACCGCCTTGCCGTCGAGCGTGGCGATAAACCCCTTCGGTTCGAATTCACCTTCCGTGAACAGTCGTTTCCAGGTGATGTCGTAGACCTCGTCCGGCAGCTTGGTCTCGTAGAAGGTGAGGTAGGCAGTCCACAGCCGCCGCCAGTCGGCATGGTCGGCCAGCGCCAGCGGGCGGACGGTGATCTCGGTCATTTCGGTTCCTCCAAAGCCTTATCGGATTCCAGCGGAATCAGATCGGAAACACCATCGCCTAATCCACCGGCGAATTGTACTCGCGAAATGCGGTCGCCAGCATTTGCAGCGCGTCACGCGCCCGCGGCGCCAGATTGTGCGAATGCAGGACCACTTCGGAGGGGTCAAGCGACGGCAGGCCGAGCTTGCGGCCAACCTCGATCAGGCCGGGCGGAGCGACGCAGTGAGCCAGCGCCGAAACGGCAAAGCCCGCCGATATCGCAATGTTGACGGCCGCGCCGCCGCCGCCGACGAAGGCCTCCTCCCAGGCGATGCCTGCTTTGTCCAGCGCCTCGAGCGCCCGCACACGATCCGGACAGTTGCACACGGTGCTTAAGAGCGCGAGGCGCAACGGCGTTCCGCGCTGCCACTCGAAGGAAGGTGCGGCGAACCAGCCATAGTGGTTGCGCGACAAGGTCCGGCCAGGACGGCTGTCGCCTTCGCGGTGCACGATGACTGCGTCGAGCTCGCCGTGATCGAAAGCTTCCTTGAGCACCGTGCTGGTGTCGATCCTCAAACTGAGCGTCAGCGATGGATCGTGCGCATGGAGCTGGGCAATCAGAATGGACAGCGCCGGACCGGCGGCATGATCGACAAAGCCGAGCGCAAGCCGGCACGGTGCTGACGCAAACTCCGCCATGGCGCGCTCGTGCGCGGCAAGGAAGTCACGCGCGGCGGGGAGGAAGACGGCGCCTCGTGCCGACAGGCTGACGCGGCGCGGCGTTCTTTCGATCAATCGCGCGCCGAGCTTCTCCTCAAGGCGGCGCAGCTTGACGCTGATCGTCGCCTGCGTGCTGCCCAGCGCCGATGCCGCCTGGGTGAAGCTCTGCAGATCGGCCACCATCACAAAGGTTCGTACGGCGTCCACATCAAGACTGGTCATCGCAGCACTCCATTGGCCAACTATTCGATTTTGTCATTTCTGATATAGCCGAGCATAGTCTTTTTTCATGGTCAAGTCTCCTCTATGTCAAACTGGTCGCGGTTTGAAGAGCGCCTCATGCTCGGATGGAAAGAGATCGATATGCCAATTCAACGAAACACCATCGCGCTCACCGGCGTGTGCTTGGCGTCGCTCTTGTTCGGGCTCGAAATCTCCAGCGTGCCGGTGATCCTGCCGAAACTCGAAAGCGTGCTCGCCGCCGATTTCAAAGACCTGCAATGGATCATGAACGCCTACACCATTGCCTGCACCACGGTGCTGATGGCGACAGGGACATTGGCCGACCGTTTCGGCCGCAAGAGCGTGATGGTGATCACCACCGTCGCCTTTGGCCTCGCCTCGCTGCTGTGCGGCCTGGCTCCGAGTGCGGCGCTGCTGATCGCCGCCCGCTTCCTGCAAGGCCTCGCCGGCGGCGCGATGCTGACCTGCAGCGTCGCCGTGCTGTCGCATCAGTTCCAGGATGGCCGCGAACGCGGCAAGGCTTTCGTCGCCTGGAGCGTCGTCTCAGGCATCGGGCTCGGTTTCGGGCCCGCCATCGGTGGCTTGATCGTGGCGCTGTCGAACTGGCAATGGGTGTTCCTCATCCACGTGCCGCTGGCGCTCCTGGCGCTCGCCTTTATCGGCGCCGGTGTCACGCAATCGCGCGATCACAATGCCCAGAAGCTCGACTGGGCCGGCATGCTGACGCTGTCGGCTTCTGTGTTCGGCTTCTCCTATCTGATTACGCAGGGTGCGGATCTCGGGACCAGCGCCCGCATCGGCGTGATATCAGCCTCCGTGGCTGCGTTCATCGCTTTCCTTGTCGCCGAGAGGGTCAATCCCTATCCGATGTTCGATTTCTCCGTGTTCCGCATCCGCCAGTTTTCCGGCGCGATCATGGGCGCCATCGGCATGAATTTCAGCTACTGGCCGTTCATCATCTATCTGCCGATCTATTATTCCGGCGTTCTCGGCTACGACAGCACGACGACCGGCCTGCTGTTGCTCGTCTACACGCTGCCCTTCATGGTGATGCCGCCGATCACCGAGCGCATTCGCGCGCGCTATCAGGCACGAATTGCCATCCCGCTCGGTCTGCTGACGCTAGGGATCGGTTTCATCGCCATGTGGATCGGCTCCAGGCTCGAGGGCGCCACCTGGCTGACCATGCTGCCGGGCACGCTGATTGCCGGCATAGGCATCGGTCTCACCAATTCGCCGACCACCAATACCACGACCGGCGCGGTATCGCCGGATCGTGCCGGCATGGCGTCCGGCATCGACATCAGCGCACGCCTGATCACGCTCGCTATCAACATCGCGGTGCTCGGCCTGCTGCTGACGCAAGGTATCGTTTCCCACCTGCGGGCCACACTCGGCGCGGCTTTGGAGCCGGATGAGTTGCGGGCACTGGCGGAAAGGGTCGCTACCGGCAATCTGGAGGGCCTTGCGCAGGGGACGCCGAAGCTCGCAGCCCTCGGCCCATCCGGCGCCATCGTGCATGCCGCGCTGGTCAATGGTTTCGGCTGGGTCATGCTCTATTGCGGGATCGGCGTTCTCGCCCTGTCGGTCATCGGCTTCGTCATCTTCGGGCCGAAGCGCGTCGCGCCGCAGGAGAGAGGGTTTGCTCCCGCGGAGTAAGCGGCCAAAGCCGCCCGTAGCTGTCAGCCAACCCTCGATCCTCACCCCTGCCGTCTGGCCATGAAGGCCAGGCGTTCAAACAGATGCACGTCCTGTTCGTTCTTGAGCAGTGCGCCGTGCAGCTTCGGCAGCGCGTTCCTGGGGTCGGCGCGCAGATCCTCGGGTGCGATGTCGTCGGCGACCAGCAGGCGGATCCAGTCGAGCGCCTCGGAGGTCGACGGCTTCTTCTTCAACCCCTGCACATCGCGGATCTCGTAGAACTGGGTCAGGGCAGCACGCACCAAATTCTGCTTTATGCCGGGATAGTGCACGTCGACGATTTTGTGCAGCGTGTCGACATCGGGAAAGCGGATGTAGTGGAAGAAGCACCGGCGCAGGAAGGCGTCGGGCAGTTCCTTCTCATTGTTGGAAGTGATGATGACGATGGGGCGCACAGCGGCGCGGATCGTTTCGCCGGTTTCGTAGACGAAGAACTCCATCCGGTCGAGTTCCTGCAGCAGGTCGTTGGGGAATTCGATATCGGCCTTGTCGATCTCGTCGATCAACAGCACGACCTTCTTACCGGCCGCGAAGGCGTGCCAGAGCTTGCCGCGCTTGATGTAGTTTTTGATGTCGTTGAACCTGGCATCGCCGAGCTGGCTGTCGCGCAGCCGCGAGACAGCATCATATTCATACAGTCCCTGCTGCGCACGGGTGGTCGACTTGACGTGCCATTCGATCAGGTCGAGGCCGAGCGCCGATGCCACCTGGCGGGCAAGCTCGGTCTTGCCGGTGCCCGGCTCGCCCTTGACCAGCAACGGCCGCTCCAGCGCGATCGCGGCGTTCACCGCCACCATCAGATCCTTGTCGGCGACATAGGCCGCCGTGCCTTCGAAACGCATACTTGCTCCTCGGTTGGTCAGCGCGAGCGTAAGGACGCTGCTTGACCTGTGCAAGGGCGAGCCGGCTGCGACCAAAGCGTGTGAGATCGAAATGGAAACATCGGCTCATGTCACTAGCGCTTGACCGACCAGCCGCCTATATTGGGCTTGGCGGTCTGCGCTTCCCGGCAGGAGAACATTTTCCCCGGGGCCTTAACGATCCTTAGGGAGCTGTCCCTGGGAAGACCCGTGGGTTTTCTCATACGGCGCCCACCTACTTTGTAGGTTCCCGGGATCGCTCTCTCCACCGGTTGTGTGGATCGTCACTTACCTCTATCCGCCCAGTTTGGCGGATGATGTGGTAGAAAACGTCGCTCATGAAACGTCACCCAGATCCGACCTTTTCTATCGTCCGCGCATGACATCTCCCAAAGACCTGAAAAAGCAGTTGCGCCTCGAGGCACTCGGCCGTCGCGATGCGCTCGATCCGCTGTGGCGGGTGGAGATCGCGCTTGAAATGGCCGAGACGGCGCGCGACCACCTCGCCATCGAGCCGGGTCAGATCGTTTCAGCTTTCTGGCCGATGCGATCGGAAGTCGACGTCAGGCCGCTGATGTTCGCCTTGCGCGAGAACGGGGCCAGGCTTTGCCTGCCGGCCATCCTCGACAAGACCACCATCGTCTTTCGCGAACTGGTGCGCGGCGCGCCGATGGTCGAGATGGGTTTTGGCACGGTCGGTCCGCATGCGGAGGCCGAGGTTCTCGATCCCGCGGTGATGCTGGTGCCGCTCGCGGCCTTCGACAGCCGCGGTCATCGCATCGGGTATGGCGCCGGCTATTACGACCGCGCCATCGCCAGGCTGATCGACAAGGGCCAGCCGCCACGACTGATCGGCATCGCTTTCGATTGCCAGGAGGTGGGTCTGGTGCCGGATGAGGCGCACGACGTCATCATCCCGGAAATACTCACCGAGAGCGGTTTGCGCCGCTTCGACATCGCTTAAAAGACCGCGATCCCGCTTAACGCGTTTCCAAGACGTGCCGGATAGTATTCCGGCAACACAGTCCGAGCCGATGGCGGCCATCATGTTTGTCTTCGCACGCTTCCTGCTGATGCCGTTCGTCCTCATCGCGGTAACGCTGTTCGCGATGGCATTGCACATTTCCGGAACGGCCCTGCACCACCAGTTCGCCTGGCATCAGACGGTTGCCACAGTGACGGATGTCAGTTCCTACAGCGAAGCCCAGGGTAATGGCCTCACCGCGAAAGGCATCAACGTCGCTGTCACCTATGTCGCGAACGATGCACCGATGACGTGGTCCGGCAAGGGAAAGGACATCGGCCTCTACACGGCGTCCAAAGGCGACGCGGTGAAGTTGTATTACAACCCTGCCAATCCATCGATCCTCGATACCGCGGCGATGAAGGGCTGGCGCGGCGGGCTGTTGCTCCTGGCCGCTACTGGTGGGTTCACTGTTTTTTACGTGTGGTTCTTCTGGCTGCGCGGACGCACCGCACCGCCGGCGTCACCGATGATGCCTTCGGCAGTTCGCGTTGCGGGCGCGAGCGCCAAGCCGCCTCAACAGCAGCGTGGTACTTTCGGCCGGCGTTAGCGCCAATCGCCCGGGTAGCGCTTGCCTAGCGTCCGTGCCTCTGGATAGAAGTGGGCATGAGACTTCTCTTCCTCGGCGACATGGTGGGCAAATCGGGACGTACGGCGGTGTGGGAACAACTGCCCGGCCTGATCTCGGATTTCAAACTCGACTTCGTCATCGTCAATGGCGAGAACGCCGCCGGCGGCTTCGGCATCACCGAAGACATTTTTCGCGACACCATCGCCGCCGGTGCGGATGTCGTCACCACCGGCAACCATGTCTGGGACCAGCGCGACGCACTGGTCTTCGCGCCGCGCGAGGAGCGCTTCTTGCGCCCGTCCAACTTCCCCAAGGGCACGCCGGGGCGCGGTTCCGGCGTCTATATCGCCAAAAACGGCGCGCGCGTGCTGGTCGCCAACATCATGGGCCGGGTGTTCATGCATCCCGAGCTCGACGATCCGTTCCAGGCCGGCGAGCGCGAGCTGGCCGCCTGTCCGCTGGGCGAGCAGGCCGATGCCGTGGTCATCGACTTCCATGCCGAAGCGACCTCGGAGAAAATGTGCTTCGCGCATTTCGTCGACGGCCGCGCCAGCCTCGTTATCGGCACCCATACGCACCAGCCGACGGCCGACCACCAGATCCTCAATGGCGGCACCGGCTACATGTCCGATGCCGGCATGTGCGGAGACTATGATTCCTCGCTCGGCATGGACAAGGAAGAGCCGCTCAACCGCTTCCTGTCGAAAGTGCCGAAAGGCCGCTTCGAGGCGGCGACCGGACCGGCGACATTGTGCGGCGTCGGCGTCACTATTTCCGACCGCACCGGCCTGACCGAGAAGATCGCGCCTTTTCGTCGCGGGCCGCGGCTCGAAGAAACCGCGCCATCCTTCTGGTCTTGACATTGATATAGTCGAGTAAAGTACCTAACTGGCGACGAAACTGCTCTAGATCGTTAAAGAGGGGACGACCTCCATGCAGCTGATCGAGTTCTTTGCGCCGCATTTTCAATTTGTTTCCGATCCAACCGCGTGGGTCGCGTTGCTGACGCTGATCGTCCTCGAGGTCGTGCTCGGCATCGACAATCTGATCTTCATCTCGATCCTGACCAACAAATTGCCTGAGGCGCAGCGCGCCCGCGCCCGCCGTCTCGGCATCTCGGCGGCGCTGATCATGCGGCTGGTGCTGCTCGCAACCATCTCCATCATCGTGCAGCTGACGACGCCGGTGTTCACAGCGTTCGGCCATGGCTTTTCCTGGCGCGACCTGATCCTGATTGCCGGCGGCCTGTTCCTGGTCTGGAAGGCGACCAAGGAAATCCACCACACCGTCGATCCCGACGACCACAAGGATACGATGATGGGCGAGACGCTGCAGATCTCGCTTGCCGGCGCCATCTTCCAGATCCTGCTGCTCGATCTCGTCTTTTCGATCGATTCGATCATCACCGCCGTCGGCATGACCGACGAGATTGCCATCATGTACATCGCCGTGATCGTGGCGGTGAGCGTGATGATGCTGGCGGCCGGGCCGCTGGCCAATTTCATCGCCAAGAACCCGAGCATCGTCATGCTGGCGCTGGGCTTCCTGCTGATGATCGGCATGACGCTGATCGCCGACGGCATGGGCTATCATGTGCCGAAGGGCTACATCTACGCCGCGATGGGCTTTTCCGCCCTGGTCGAGGGCCTCAACATGCTGGCGCGGCGAAGGAAGAAATCCAGCGGTGGGCATTGAGGCTGGGCGATCGGGGCGATCCTAGCGCCCCGGCACGCCCTTCGGATAACGGTCGCCGATCAGGCCAAGCGACAGGCCCTGTTCCAGCCATGCCTTTGCGCCGGCAAGAACCAGTGCGAAGCCGTCGGTCGAGCCGACCGCCTGCTTGACCTGCTCGTCGGCGGTGCCGGCGAAGCCGAAATTGCTGACCTCAAGAAAGGTCGCACCGTCAGGCGTTTCGGCGCCGGGCATCTCCGTGAATGTCCAGACCACAGTGGTCGGCGGATCGCTCCATTGCATGACGATCTTCTTGTTCTCGACGATCTCGCTGACATTGACCATCGCCGAGGCGCCGTACATGCGCCACTCCCAGCGAACCTCTTTGCGGCTATCCAGCCGGCCGCTACTGTGGGTAAACCAGAATTTCGTGGTGATGGCCGGGTCGACCATCGCCTCGAAGACATCGGCGACCGGCCGCTTAATCAGCATGCCGGCTTCGGCAGTCGGCGTTTTGTGAATTTCCATCGATGCTCCTTCCTTGTCCGGTTTGCGCTCACCATGCGTCAGGCTCGCGCACCATGTGAACGATGCTGGCCGGGTTGGCGATCCAGAAGCCGCGAAAGCCTTCGCCCAGGGGCTCGACCGCGTCGCAACGGACGACGCCGGCCTTGGCGAGATGATCCGCAATGGCTGCAGAATCGTCGGTGAAAAGCTCAAGCCAGACTTCGGCCTGGCTCAGCATCGGCGCCTCGTCGATCCACAGACGGTTTGGGCCAAGCTCGAAGCCGATGGCTGGCGTCTTGGCGGTAAATGGCTTCAAGCCGACGACATCACGATAGAAGGCGATCGTCGCCTCGTACTGGTGCGGCGGCACCTTCATGGCGATGTTGATGCCGCCGGTCATCTTCGCGGTCATTGCGGGCTCCGTTGCGCTGTTCATCTGTTTGTCTCGTTCGCCGGCTCGCCCCTCATCTCGCCGCGGTAGTAGCCGTCGCGCAGGTTGATGCCGTATTCGACATAGGCCTTCATGCAAGCCAGCATCTGCGACCAGCCCTCGCAATTGAGGTAGGATTTCTGCAGGCCGACCACGCCTTCCGGCCAGCCGGATTCAGCAATGGTCACAAGGGTGCCGCCATCGTCCAGCGGCTCGAAGTTCATCTCGATGCGTGTCTTGTAGGCGGGCCTGTCGTCGGCATCTGTGGCATCCCAGCGCAACACGATGCGGCTGTCCTTGACCACTTCATCGACCTCGACCGGCACTTTTCCCCACCAGACGACACCGATGCCGGCTTCTAGCGGGGCGCTGGCGCCGCCGATGGTGGTGAAATAGCCGCTGAGCTTCTCCGGATTGACGACTGCGTCGAAGACTTCTGCGACCGGTTTGCCGATGCGCCCGGAAACTCTGAATCCAAGAGACATATCCACAGCTCCTTTCTTGATTGGCTCGACGATATGTTATAGAAACATAACATGTCAAGCCAAACCGCAGACGATCACATTTTCAAGGCGTTGGCGCATCCGCGCCGTCGCGAATTGCTGGATCGGCTGAAGGATGCGCCGCAGACGACCGGCATGTTGTGCGAGGCGTTTCCCGACATCGATCGCTGCACCGTCATGCTGCATCTCAAGGTGCTGGAAGAAGCCGAACTGGTGGTGGCAAAGCGCGAAGGGCGCGAGCGCTGGAACCATCTCAACGCGCTGCCGATCAAGCACATCCACGACCGCTGGATCAGCCAGTATGCCGGCCATGCGCTCAGCATTATCGACCGGCTGAAATCCGATCTGGAGGGCTGAACCGGCGCGGCTGGACGAATTGAGCCGATTTATCTATAAGCCGGCCATTCCGACAGAGAACGCCGTGCATCCATCGCGTTGCACCTTGGACGGCTCTGAAATTTGAATTCGAGTACCCGGGAAGACGAGGTGAGACCACCTCGCTTCGGGATGCTCTAGCCGAAGACGACAGGGGTGCCATGGCTGGCCATTCACAGTTCAAGAACATCATGCACCGCAAGGGCCGGCAGGACGCGGTGCGGTCAAAAATGTTTTCCAAGCTGGCGCGCGAAATCACCGTCGCCGCCAAGAGCGGGACGCCCGACCCATCGATGAACCCGCGTTTGCGCCTGGCTATCCAGAACGCCAAGGCGGTGTCGATGCCGAAGGACAACATCCAGCGCGCCATCAACAAGGCGTCGATGGGCGATGCCGAGAATTACGAAGCGGTGCGCTATGAAGGCTATGGGCCAGGCGGCGTGGCGCTGATCGTCGAGGCGCTGACCGACAACCGCAACCGCTCGGCCTCGAATGTGCGCGCCGCCTTCACCAAAGCCGGCGGTGCGCTTGGTGAAACCGGCTCGGTGTCGTTCATGTGGAACCGCGCCGGCGAGATTTACTATCCGGCCTCCGCCGGCAGCGCCGACAAGGTGATGGACGCGGCGATCGAGGCCGGCGCCGATGATGTCGAGTCCGACGAGGAAGGCCACACCATCTACTGTGCGTTCGAGAGTATGGGCGAAGTGTCTAAGGCGCTGGAAGCCTCGCTTGGCGAGGCCGAATTGGTGAAGCCGATCTGGCAGCCGCAGAACAATGTCCCGGTCGACGAAGAGCGGGCGCAATCGCTGATGAAACTGGTGGCAACGCTCGAGGACGATGACGACGTGCAGAGCGTCTACGCCAATTTCGAGGTCGACGACGAGACCATGGCCAAGCTCAGCGCGGCGTAGGTCCGTGCAATACAGTCGGATGCGAATATTGCTGTATGACGGCGGCCTGCCTATAGATTAGTCAGTGATCAGGGGGGGCCGATGACCGACTATAAAGAGGCAAGTTTTGCCGATGCGGTGGCCTGGCCTCGCCGGCCCGGCATATGGCGACGGTTTCTCGCTGCACTCATCGACTACCTTGTAATCCTGATCGCCCTCTATTTGCTCGTAGGGGCTCTATTTCTGCTGACCAACGGTGGCGTAAAAGGCAGCTTTTGGCTGAACTGGAAACTATGCCAGGAGGGTACGGTTCACGGTGCCCCGACACTTGCCCGTTATGACTGGCAGGTGTGTAGAACATCAGTACTCGGTTTGCCGGTCGCCATATGGAGCGTGGGTACGGCGCCGGGCTCAAAGCCTGGAGAAACCTCCTCCATCTCGATCGATCTGGATTCGCAAGGGAATTTCAGGCCTGCAGCATTGGACCTGGGTTTCCTCGAGCTGATCGCTCTGGCGTCTTATCTCCTCATTATGGAGTTGAAGTCCGGCCAATCAATCGGCAAGCGGCTCACGGAGCTCACTGTACATGATGAGGACGACAGACATAGGGCCGGCCTGCCGGCGAGAAAGGCTGTTCGGCGGCAACTTATCAAGTTTCTCGGCGCATTACCGATCGTCCTGACGGGAAGCTGGTATGCTTTTCAGGCTTGGGGCACCGCTCCCGGTGGCGTGCAGGATTACTCCAGCCTGGAAATAGTGGTTGCATCCGCTGCCCTCGTTTTGGTGCTGATCTGGCCGGTCTGGATTGCGATATCCATAGCTCTGGGCGACGACCCGATACACGATCGATTCGCAAATACCACGGTGCGCATACAGGAGGCCCAGACATGAGTGTGCCGGAGAGGCCCCGCGTGGTCATCACCTATTGCACGCAGTGCCAGTGGCTGTTGCGGGCCGGCTGGATGGCGCAGGAACTGCTCTCCACCTTCGGCACGGATCTTGGTGAAGTGACGCTGGTGCCGGGCACAGGCGGCATCTTCACCGTTTCCTGCAACGATGTGCTGGTCTGGGACCGCAAGCGCGACGGCGGCTTTCCCGATGCCGCCAAGCTCAAGCAGCTGGTGCGCGACGTCATCGATCCGGGCCGCGATCTCGGTCATTCCGACCGCAAGGGTCACTCGCAAAAGGACCCCGCTTGAGGCGAGGTCCTTGCGTTTGCGAAGTGTCATTTTTCAGAGCAATGCGAACATGAAGCAGGCCATCGACACGATGGCGGTGATGGTGCGGATGTGGTTCCACATCACCCATTGATTCAGATGGTTCGCCCACACGGCTGCGCCATTGGCGCTGGCCGGGTCGACGGCGGCGAGCGCATCGTTGAGCGGCACATTGAAGACCATGGTCACGATCGGGTTGCCGATCAAATAGATCACGGCGCCGGCAAGCAGCCAGTATGAGCCGGACTGGCTCCACCCCATGAGAACGGCGGCGATAAGCACCAGACAGAGCAGGCCGGTGCCGAACAGCGCCGTCATGAAGGTGGGCGTGATCACAGTGATGTTGATCGAATTCATCGCTGCGATGCCTTGGGGGACCGGCAGCCGGGCAAGCGCCGCCATGATAAAGTTGGAAAAGGCGAAGAACACGCCGCCGACGACGCCCGAGCCGATGGCGGCGATGATGGTGAGGGTGGGAAGAAGCTTGATCATCTCAGTTGCTCCAGATGCCGGTTGCAGCGGTTTCATTTGCGTAGGCGGAAAAGTCTTTCGGCGCGCGGCCGAGCACACGCTGGACGCCGTCGGTCAGCGTCTCGTTGCGGCCGTCAAGCACTTCGGTGAACAGCTCGTTGAGCAGCCAGGCGATTTCGGGCGGCAGTTCGTATGCCGCCGTCGCGGCGGTGAATTCGTCATGCGAGATCTTGATATAGCGGATGTCGCGGCCGGTCGCCTTGGCGATCTCGGCAACCGCGTCGGCGAAGCTTAGCAGCCGCGGCCCGGTCAACTCATAGAGCTGGCCGACATGACCCGGTTCGGTCAGCGCAACGAAGGCAGCATCGGCGATGTCGTCGACATCGACGAAGGGCTCGCCAACAGGGCCGACAGGCAAAGCCACTTCGCCTTGCCGCAAGGACTCGACGAGAAAACCTTCGCTGAAATTCTGCGAAAACCAAGCGCAACGCAGGATGGTCCAGTCAGCGCCCGAGGCTTTGACCATCTCTTCGGCGCGCTGGGCTTCGGTCTCGCCGCGGCCGGAGAGCAGCACCATGCGGGTGACGCCATTTGCCACCGCAAGCCTGGCGAAGGCGCCGACGGTCTCGGCGGCGCCCGGCACGGCGATGTCGGGATAGTAACTGATGTAGACGGCGCCCACGCCCTGCATGGCAGGCTCCCAGGTCGCCGGAACCTCCCAGTCGAAGCGGGGGCTGCCGGAACGCGAGCCGATGCGCACGGGAATGCCCTGTGAGGTCAGCCGCTCGGCTAGGCGACGGCCGGTCTTGCCAGTGCCACCGAGGATCAGGACTGGTTTGGTGTTAGTCATTGTGGCTTTCCTTTGTTTACAAATGTGAGGAATCCTTACATTTGCAAAACGTGATAAACCCTCGTATTTTGCGAAGTCAAGTCGTTTGTTGGCAGATTTTGTCGAGGCCGGGGGCCGTCATGGAAGACACAGCAACGCCCGCATCTGCCCAGGAGCAGGTCGCATCGCCGCGACGGGCGCCCACCCAGCAGCGCAGCCGCGAGCGGGTCGAGCGCATGCTGGCCGCAGCCTCGGCGCTGATTGCCGAGCAAGGCAGCGACGCCATGCGCATGGGCGAGGTGGCGGAACGGGCCGCGGTGTCGATCGGCTCGCTCTACCAGTTCTTTCCCGACAAGCGGGCGATCGTCTGGGCGCTGGCCGAGCGCTACACCGCCGAAAGCCAGGCCTGCATCTCCTCGGCGCTCAAGGATGTCGTCGACGCCGAGGGCCTGCGGCAGGCGTTTTCGGAGCTGGTGGATATCTACTATCAGCTGTTCCTGGCCGAGCCGGTGATGCGCGACATCTGGTCGGGCACGCAGGCCGACAAGGCGCTGCGCCAGCTCGAACTCGCCGACAGCCGGGCGAATGCCGAATTCCTGACCATGGTGCTGAAGCGGCTGCATCCCGGCGCCGATCCGGTGGCGCTGGAGACCACAGCGTTTCTGGTCTGGCAGATGGGCGAGGCTGCCGTGCGGCTGGCGATCTCGGTCGACCGGCAGGAGGGCGACAGGCTGGTCGCCGCCTACAAGCGCATGGCGTTGCGGGAATTAGTCGGCGCCTGACCGGTGTCGCCCGCCTTCATTTTGTCTCGCCTGGCAACGGCATGGCCGCGAGATTTCGCTTCGACGGCCGATGCTCCAGCCGCCAAGCCTTCGGGCTCAAGCCTGTCACGCGCAGGAACTCGCGGTTGAAGTTCGATTTGCTGAGAAACCCGGCGTCGAACATGATGCGGGTGATGGGTTCGTCGCTGGCCGCCAGCAGGCGGCAGGCTTCGCCGATGCGCTGGTTGTTGACATATTGCGACACGCTCGATCCGTGGATGCGGTTGACCGCCGACGACACTTGCCGCGCCGACAGGCCGAGGCGCCTGGCGATACGGCCGAGGTTGAGGTCAACGTCCCTGTAGAGTTCTTTTGACTGCATCAGCGCGTCGACGGCCGCTGCGACCGCGGAATCCTCGCTCGTCGCCCGTGGCGTGGCTTGCGGCCCATCGTCTTCATCGTCATCCAGAGGCGCGGTTTCGCTGGCCACCGCGGCTGCACCGCCAAGCAGCAGCAGCGCCAGCACATTGCCGGCGGCAATCACCGCGCCGGAATGGGCACCGCCGGTCCATTCGAGGTCGAGGCTGATGATGATGTCGGTGACCGGCGAGGCCAGGATCGCCAGCGTCGTCACCAGCAGCGCCCGGTAGGAGCGCAAGACACCGTCCAGACGCGACTCGGCAAGGCCGTCCGGCCCGACCCGCGCAAGCCAAAGAAGGGTGACGCCATAACACAGGAAGACCAGCATGATCACGGGGCCTACCGGCTCGCGCCAGAAGATCAGCAGCAGGGCCACAAGACAGGCCGGCAACAGATGCGGCCACAGCGAAGCCAGGCGATGCCGCGAGCGTTCCCTCGCCAGACCGCTAAAAGCTATCCAGGCAAGCGGCGCGATCAATGTCGCCAACACCGCCTGGAAAGGCATGATTGCCCTGACTTCGTAGCCCCAGCGGATACCGATCAGCACCGACTGCAAGGCGTAGGCAGCCATCAGCAGCATGAAAAACATGTTTTCGCGCAGATCGGCCTCGTTTCGGCGGATCATCTGCACGAGCAGGATGACGAGCAGCAGGGCAACGACGAATGGCAAGGGAATGAAGATCATGATCGCAAGCGTGGTCCAAAGCGGCCGACGATGGACCGGGCGGCCGACAATGACCTGGATTGCGTTCACGGTCGTCCCGGATCGTGATCGAGGTCGCGAAAATCGACGTCTCGGATCATCTGGGCAACGCCGCGGTCCTTTCGCGACCGCCCACCCATGATCGGAGACAATGATGAAATCCGCAATTCTCGTCTTGCTGCCCTTTGCCGCAGTTGCCCTGGCACCGCCGGTGGCCGGTGATGCCGCAAAGACGCTCGATCTCGCCGGTGTTACCGCCATCATCATCACCGGCGAGGCAAGCTCGGTCAAGCTGACCACTTCAGGTGCAGAACCCTACCAGGCGACGATCGGCAGCCGCCGCGAGGGCTGGTTTGCCAGCTGGTATTCGTCCTGGTTCGCTAATGACTGCCGCACCGCCAGCGACATGAAGCGAGAGGCCTCGACGTTGCGCATCAATGTCGCTCCGTCGTCCTGGCTGGACCCTTCGGATTGCAGGGTCGAGATCAACGCCAACATTGCGCCCGAGAGTTCGGTGTCGATCGACCAGGCGGCCTTGCTGGCCAGTATGACGGGGAATTTCTCCAGCATCGCCATTACCGGCAAGGCGGCCGATGTTTCGCTCGAAGGGCATGCTTCACGCATCGATCTCAAGGGCGAGGCGCTGAGGGCCAATCTCGCCTATGGCAGCATCCGGAAGGACGAGACTGTCGCCATTGCCGGCAAGGCGCTGGATGCCACGCTGACCTTCGGCAGGCAGGTTCAAATCAGCTACTCGGTGACCGCGTCGGCGTCCTTCGTCGACAGTTCGCTTGCCAACACTGCCGGCGCCAAACCCTCGATCGTGATCAAAGGCGATTTCGTCCGCGCCACGATCCGCTGAACAAAAAACCCGCCACAAGGGCGGGTTCCTGATCTGCGAAAGCCGATAGGCTTAAAGGCCGAACCCTTCGAAGCGCTTCTTGAACTTCGACAGGCGGCCGCCGCGGTCGAGCAGGGTTTGCTGGCCGCCGGTCCAGGCCGGGTGCGTGGTCGGGTCGATATCGAGGTTCATCGTATCGCCTTCCTTGCCCCAGGTCGAACGGGTCGAGTATTCTGTGCCATCGGTCATGACGACCTTGATGGTGTGGTAGTCGGGATGGATATCGGCCTTCATTGTCGTGCTTCCTGGCTTGTGGCGCTACAGACGGGCCCGTGGCCTGCGTCGATGCGCCCCTTTTTAAAACTCGAAGCCGCAGCTATTGAAAAGCCACGGCTTCTAAAACGGTCGGCGAGCCTATACATCAGCCGGAATTGAATCACAAGGCCACGGCAGGCGCATATTGAACGCGCCCACCTGGAAGCGGCCAGAGGAAACGGTCATGGCGGACATCAGCGGCGAGCAAGACGGGCGCAGGCGCTCGCTCGGGCCGCTCAGGCGCCTGTATCCCTATATATTCCGCTACCGCAAACTGGTCATAGGCGCCCTCATTTCGCTCGCCATCGCCGCGGCGACGACGCTGGCGCTGCCGCTGGCCGTGCGGCGCATGATCGACCACGGTTTCAGTGCTTCCGGCACCGTCTTCATCGCCGAATATTTCGCCGCTTTGGTTGCGATGGCAGCCATTCTGGCGGCGGCGTCGGCCGGACGCTACTACTTCGTCATCACGCTCGGCGAGCGGGTCGTCGCCGACATCCGCAGCGACGTGTTTTCGCATGTCACGACGCTTTCGCCGTCCTTCTTCGACACCGCGCAATCGGGCGAGATCGTCTCGCGGCTTGCCGCCGACACGACGCAGGTGAAATCCGCCGTCGGCGCCACCGCCTCGGTGGCGCTGCGCAACGTCATCCTCGGCCTTGGCGCGGTGGCGATGATGGTCGTCACCAGCCCGAAACTGTCGGGCCTGGTGATCGCGGCCATTCCGCTCATCGTGCTGCCGCTGGTCGCGTTCGGCCGTTCGGTGAGGCGCCGGTCACGGCAGGCGCAGGACACGCTGGCGCAAGCGACCGCCTATGCCAGCGAGCAGATCGGCGCGGTGCGTACGTTGCAGGCGTTCACCAACGAGACGCTGGTCACCGGGCGGTTCTCGGCCGCGGTGGAAGCCGCCTTCCAGGCGGCGCGCTCGTCGATCTTCTCCCGCTCGCTGCTCACCTTCTTTGCCATCTTCATGATCTTTTCCTCGGTCGTGGCGGTGTTGTGGTTCGGCTCGCGTGACGTGCTTGCCGGCACGATGTCGCCCGGCACGCTCGGCCAGTTCCTGCTTTACTCCGTGTTTGCCGCAGGCGCGCTGGGCGCACTGTCGGAAGTCTGGGGCGAGCTTGCCCAGGCGGCGGGTGCGGCCGAAAGGCTGACCGAGATACTCGACGAGACGCCGGCGATTCAACCGCCGGCCAATCCGCTGCCGCTGCCCGCCAAGGCGACAGGCGCGATCAGTTTCGACGACGTCTCCTTCTCCTACCCGGCAAGGCCGGACCGTGCCGCCGTCCACGGCTTGAGTTTTCAGGTCAAGCCCGGCGAGACGGTGGCGATCGTCGGCCCGTCGGGCGCCGGAAAGAGCACCGTCTTTTCGCTGATCCTGCGCTTCTACGATCCCGAAACTGGCCGCATCGCCATTGACGGCGTCGACGTGCGCGAAGCCGATCCGGCTGAAGTGCGGGAGCGCATTGCGATCGTGCCGCAGGATGTCACCATCTTTGCGGCAAGCGCGCGCGACAATATCGGCTTTGGCCGGCCGGGCGCGACGAATGCCGAGATCGAGGCCGCCGCCAGGGACGCGCTGGCCGACGAGTTCATCCTCAGGCTCGACAAGGGCTACGACAGCCAGGTCGGCGAGCGCGGTGTGACCTTGTCCGGCGGCCAGCGCCAGCGCGTGGCGATCGCCCGCGCCATCCTGCGCGACGCGCCGATCCTGCTGCTCGACGAGGCCACGTCGGCGCTCGACGCCGAAAGCGAAACGCTGGTGCAGACGGCGCTGGAACGGCTGATGCAGGGCCGCACCACCATCGTCATCGCCCACCGGCTGGCGACCGTGCTGAAGGCCGACCGCATCCTGGTCATGGATGGCGGCCGCATCGTCGAGGAAGGCACGCACCAGAGCCTGGTCGCCAAGGGCGGAATCTATGCAAGGCTGGCCAAGCTGCAGTTCGAAACCGGAGCAAGCGCCTTCAGGGGTGCCGCGGAGTAGCAACCCGCAATCAGGCGGGACCATACCGCTTGCGGAGATGCTCGGTGAAATACGCGGCGTTGAGCTTTTCCCCGGTGGCGCGCTCAAGCAGTTCGGGCGTCGACCAGCGGGATCCCTGCGACCAGATATTGTCGCGGCGCCAGTCATTGATGGCGGCGAAATTGCCCTTGGCGAGGTCGCTGTCGGCTGAAGGATGGTCGCGCGTCAGCGCAGCCCATTGCTGCGCCGCCATCATAGCGCCCAGCGTATAGGACGGGAAATAGCCGAAGGCGGCGCCTGGCCAATGCACGTCCTGCATCGGTCCGTCGGCTGGGTTGTCGATGGTCGAAAGGCCAAGATACTCCCGCATCTTGGCGTCCCAGGCTTCGGGCAGGTCGGCCGCCTGCAGCCGCCCCGAGACCACCTCCTGCTCCAACTCGTAGCGCAGGATGACATGCAGCGGGTAGGTGACCTCGTCGGCGTCGACGCGGATCAGGCCGCGCTCGACCCGGTGCACATGCGGCAGGATGTCGTCGAGCGACCAGGCTTCGCCGAGATGCTTTTCGACCACGGGCAGCGCCCAGCGCCAGAATTCGGGGTTGCGGCCGACCTGTTTCTCGACGAACAGACTCTGGCTTTCATGCACCGCCATGCCGCGCGCCTTGCCGAGCGGCCAGTGCGCCCAGGCCTTCGGCAGGTTCTGCTCGTAGAGCGCGTGGCCGGTCTCGTGCAGCACGCCCATCAAAGCCGACAGGAAATCGGACGTTTTGTAGCGGGTGGTGATGCGAACGTCGCTCGGCACCCCGCCGCAGAAGGGATGGTGCGATACCGACAGAGAACCATGGGTGAGGTCGAAGCCGACCGAAGCCATCATGGCGAGACCAAGCTCGCGCTGTTTGTCGATCGCATAGCTGCCGGAGAGCGGCTTCAGCGGGCGCTTGGCCAGTCGCGCTTCCTGTACGGCCAGCGCTTCCGGCACGAAGCCCTTCAGGAATGTCTTCAGCTCGGTGAAGACCGGCGTGATGTCGGCGGCGCGGTTGCCAGGATCGTATTGCTCCATCAGTGCGTCGTAGGGATCGAGGCCGAGCGCGTCGGCGCGCAGGGCGGCTTCCTCGCGCACCAGCGCGATGACACCTTCGAGCGCCGGCAGGAATCCGGCCCAGTCATTCTTGCCGCGCAGGTCGCGCCAGAGCTGCTCGGAGCGCATACGCGCCACCGTCTGGCGCTCGACGAATTCGACCGGCAGGCAGGTCAGGTTGGTGTATTGCCGGCGCAACTCCCGGACCGCGGCTTGCTGCTCCTCGTTGAGCGCTTCAGCTTCTGCAGCGGCGAGCCAGTCGGCGATCTCCGGCGCCGTTGCCCTGATATGCAGCATGCCGGCAAGGGAAGCCATCGCTTCGGCGCGCTTCTCGCCGCCGCCGACGGCCATGTGGGTCGCCTCGTCGGCGCCGAGGATAGCGAGCGCATGTTCCAGCGCTTCGAGCTTGTGGCCGAGATCATCGAGCTTCTGAAAAGACATGGCAGGTTCCGCGTTTTGGACCGCGGGAAAAGATACCAACGCGCCAGGATTGGCAACCCTCAAAGGTGGCTATGCAGCTTGCGCCGATGAGCTTGTGCGTGGAATGCTGGCTGGCGGTGGAACACCGCCATGCAGGGGAGACTAAGATGATCGGCAATATCCTGGTCGGGCTGGTGGCCCTGATCCACCTCTACATCGTCTATCTGGAGATGGTGGCGTGGGACACACCGCGCGGGCACAGGGCGTTCAACCTCAAGCCGGACTTCGCCAGCGCATCGAAGGTGCTCGCCGCCAATCAGGGGCTCTACAACGCCTTCCTTGCCGCCGGGCTGATCTGGGGCCTCTATCTCGGCGCGGCGGGATTCCAGATCAAGGTGTTCTTCCTGCTTTGCATCGCCGTCGCCGGGCTCTATGGCGCGGCGACTGCCAGCCGGAAGATCCTGTATGTTCAGACCGTGCCGGCGGTGCTGGCCCTCGCTGCGCTGTGGCTGGGCTGGTGACAAAAAAGACGCCCTCGGAACCAGATCCCGCGGGCGTCAGACAGTCCCTTCCTCATTCCTGGAGATATCAGAACGGACCTCAGCCGTTCGGATAATTCCCGCCGTCGGAGCCATCACCGATCATGAAGCCGCTGCCGGTGTCGGACATCAGCCTCTGATCGACATTGTCGAGGCGGCGCAGCAGATCGTGATATTGCGCGGCCGGGATCCGGCCATGGTCCGAAGCGGCGACCCCTTCGGCGGCCTGGCCGATATGCGCCGCACGCAGATGCAGCCACTGCGCTTCCGAGGTCGAGATGCCCTTCGTCTCGCGCGCATCCGTGATGCCCTGTTCGACGCCCCGCACCTGCTCGATCAGGCCGGTCACACGCGGACCGGTCATGTCGGTCGGGTCGCTGGCGTCGAGGGCGCCCTTGTGATGTCCGGCGGCATAGGCGCCGGCGAGTGGAACAGTGATCAGAAGTGTCGTGAGGGTTGCGGTCCTGAGAGTCTTCAAAGAGCGCATGATGTGCGTCTCCTCCTGCTATGGAAGGGGCAAGCGCTTTCGCTCCGCCTTCCGGAAGCGGGCCGTCCGGTTCCGTCGCGTCGCGATGGGAGGCATCGCCGGCGGTTCTCGGCCCTGCGCGTCAAAGTAGGAGCCCGGAAACGCGAAGTGTAATTAAAGAAAGATAATGTTTTCAGGCCTTGCCGACCTGGCGTTGCGCCCTAGAGTTGAGCCGGCAAACAATTTCGCGGGACTGAAAATCACCGTTCGGTGAGCTTCAGTTCAATGCGTCGGTTCTTGTTGCGGGCGTCTTCGGTGTCGGCGGGGTCGAGCGGCTGGAATTCGCCGAAGCCGGCCGCAACCAGCCGGTTGGCGGGCACGCCGTTCTCGATCAGGAACTTGACCACCGAGGTCGAACGCGCCGTCGACAATTCCCAATTGTCGCGATAGCGGCCGGCGCCGGACAGCGGCTTGTTGTCGGTGTGGCCGTCGACGCGCAGCACCCAGTTGATCTCGGGCGGGATTTCCTTTTGCAACTCGATGATGGCATCGGCGAGCTTCTTCATCTCGACTTTGCCGGCATCGTTGATCACTTCCGACCCGGTCGGGAACAGAACTTCCGACTGGAAGACGAAGCGGTCGCCGACGATGCGGATGTTCTCGCGGTCGGCGAGGATTTCGCGCAGGCGGCCGAAGAAGTCGGAGCGATAGCGGTTCAGCTCCTGCACGCGCTGCGCCAGCGCGACGTTGAGCCGACGGCCGAGATCGGCGATCTTGGTGTTGGAATCGCGGTCGCGCGTTTCAGAGACGTTGAGGGCATCCTCGAGCGCGCCGATCTGCTTGCGCAGCGCCGCGATCTGCTGGTTGAGGATCTCGACCTGGCTCAGCGCCTGCTGGCTGATCTGGCGCTGGCTGTCGAGTTCGCCGCCGAGTTCCGCGGCGCGCTGGGTGGCGGCGTCGCCGGCGCCGGCACCTTGCGCCAGCAGCTGCTCGAGCCGGCTCTTCTCAGCTTCGGCGGCCGACAGCGACGCCTGCAGATTGGCCAGCGAATCGTCCTTGTCCTGCGCGCTCGAGCGCTCCAGCGCCAGCAACTGCGTCAGTTCGTTGATCTGCGAGTTGAGGCGCGTGAGCGCCGTATCCTTGCCGGAGAGTTCGCGTCCGAGCAGGAACTGCGCCAGCACGAAAACGGTGAGCAGGAACATGATGGCGAGCAGCAGCGTCGACAGCGCGTCGACGAAGCCCGGCCAATAGTCGATCCGGCGATCGGTGCGCCGGCCCCTGGCGAGAGCCATGCTAGTGGACCCCGGGTTTCTTCAGCGCGTCGGCGATCTTTTCCAGCGTGTTGCGCATCGCCTTCTGCTCGTCCGACTGGGCCTCGACCCAGTCGCGCATGATCTGCTGCTCGGAGCGCATGTTCTTGACCAGGCCGGAAATGCCGTCGGCGAGATTGGCCATGGCGGTGGCGACGCGCGGATTGGAGCCGCCGCCGCTTTCCTGCATGCTGCGCAGCCGTTCCGACAGGACCCGGATCTCGTCGGAGGATTCAGTCTTGGCCGGGTCGGCGACGGCGATGTCGGAGGAGAGATCGGTGACCGAGGACAGCCAGTTTTCAAGCTCGGTATAGAAGCGGGTCTGGGCGCGGCCGGCCTGCAGGTCGAGGAAGCCTAGCACCAGCGACCCGGAAAGGCCGAACAGCGAGGACGAAAAGGCCGTACCCATGCCGGCCAGCGGCGCCGACAGCCCCTGCTTCAGCGAATCGAGCACGGCGGCGGCGTCGCCGGTGCCGGGATCGAGCGATTCGATGGTTTCGCGGATCGAGCCGATGGTGTTGAGCAGGCCCCAGAAGGTGCCGAGCAGACCGAGGAACACCAGCAACCCGACGAGATAGCGCGAGGTGTCGCGGCTTTCGTCGAGGCGGGTGGCGATCGAATCCAGCATGGTGCGCATCGAAGACGTCGAGAAGGCGACCGTCGAGGAGCGGCCGATCATCGCCTTCATCGGCGCCAGCAGCACCGGCTCGGTGGTTTCGGAACCGGCGCGGAAGGAATTGACCCAGCGCACTTCGCGAAACAGTCGTCCGACCTGGGCGAAGGCGAGCAGGATGCCGACCACAAGGACGCCGACGATGAGGCCATTGAGGCCGGGATTGCTCCCGAAAGCGGTCGAGATCTGGCGGGTGAGGATGGCGGCGATGAAGGCGACGATGACCAGGAAGATGACCATGGTCAGGAGGAAGACCTGCGGGCTCGACAGTTTGTGCGGATCGTACATCAGGACATCAGAACGCCTGCCCACGCCGAAGGATCTGAGAAAAGCCATCCGTGCCCCGTTTCCGATGCTCTATTTGCCTTGACGCAATTCCGAACGGGAAGCCGCTCATACTTCCCTGGAACCGCTCCATTGCCGCCGATCACGTAATTCGCGACTCTAAACGGAATTGTGACCAAATTGAATGGCGCTTGGCAATATTGCCCGACTGTCGGGCCGCACCACGCCGTTCAGAGGCGGTTGACGACCAGGCAGTCGACCATGGCGGCAAGATGCAGCCCGGCGCCGGTGACGACAAAGCCGTGCCAGAGGGCATTGTGGAAGCGCAGGCGTTTCCAGGCGAAGAAGATGACGCCGCAGGAGTACACGACGCCGCCGGCGACAATCAGCGCGATCGAAGTCGTCGGCAACGTCGCCACCAGCGGCTTGACCAGGACGACGCCGCTCCAGCCGATGGCGAGATAGAAGACAATGGCCAGACGATCAAAGCGGCCGGGCAGGAACACTTTCATGGCAATGCCGGTCAAAGCAGCGGTCCAGACAAGGACAATCATCGGCAGCGCCAGCGGCGAGCCGTCGAGCTGGGCCAGAAAGGGCGTGTAGGTCGCGGCGATCAGGAGGTAGATCGCCGCATGATCGAAGCGCCGCAAGATCCACTTCGCCGGCGACGTCACCGGCCACAGATTGTAGGTCAGCGAAATCAACAGCACAGTCAGCAGCGACACCACGAAGAAGGCGGCGGCGATGTATTCGCCGGGACCGGCATGGAAGGCGGCCAGCGCCAGCAAGGCCGAGCCGGCTGCTATCGCCAGCACGATGCCGACCGCATGGACGATGCCATCGGCGATCATCTCCGCACGCGAGTAGTGCCAACGCCCGACAAAAGGGATTTCAATTGGCTGGTCTGGCTGCGCCTCTCGCGAGGATAGTGAAGGTATGCTCGTCATAAAAGATCCTGCGTCCCCTTATCTGGGCGGCCGCCGGGCAGTATTTCAAGCTTTGATTGCGGTTTTGCGACTGCGGCGCTTCAGCACGCCGCGCCGGCATGCCAAGTGATCAGCGCGCCGAAAGCGGCTTCTTCACCGCCTTGAGCAGCGCGCGCTGGATGACCTCGTTGCCGGCGACGAGCGAACCCGCCTCGAGCATATCCTGGCCGCCATCCATGTCGGAGACGAAGCCACCGGCCTCGCGGATCAGCAGCAGGCCGGCGGCAATGTCCCAGGCCGAAAGGCCGGTTTCCCAAAAGCCGTCCATGCGGCCGGCGGCGACATAAGCGAGATCGAGCGCGGCGGAACCCAGGCGGCGCACGCCCGAGACCTCGGCCATCACATTGCGCAACTCGACGAGGAAATTGCCGTGCTGGCCGCGGCCGAGATGCGGCACGCCGCAGCCGATGACGCAGTCGGTGAGCTTGCTGCGGCCGGCAACGCGCAGCCGGCGATCGTTCATGAAGGCGCCGCCGCCGCGCTCGGCGGTGTAGAGCTCATCCATTGCCGGATTGTAGATGACAGCGGCGACCAACTGGCCCTGTCGCTCCAGCGCGATCGAGATGGAAAAGATCGGAATGCCGTGCAGGAAATTGGTGGTGCCGTCGAGCGGGTCGACGATCCAACGGTGCTGGTCGTCGTCCCCTGCGATCATGCCGCGCTCTTCCATCAGGAAGGCATAGCCCGGCCGTGCCTTCGACAGTTCGGCAAACAGAATGTCCTCGGCCTTGCGGTCGGCTTGGCTGACATAGTCGCCCGGTCCCTTCATCGACACCTGCAGGTTCTGCACCTCGCCGAAGTCGCGCGACAGCGAGCGGCCGGCCTTCATGGCGGCCTGGACCATGACATTGAGAAGTGCGGAGCGTGCCATCGTATCTGTTCCTGCCTACGCGTCAGTCTGCGCGGCGCATGTAGGTGAGTTCGTTGGTGTCGACGACGATGCGTTCGCCGGCGCCGATGAATGGCGGCACCAGCACGCGGATGCCGTTTTCCAGCACCGCCGGCTTGTACGAGGACGCGGCCGTCTGGCCCTTCACCACCGGGTCGGCCTCGGTGATGGTCAGCGTCACCTGGTCGGGCAGCGAAATGCCGATCGGCCTGTCCTCATAGAGCTGGACCGTCACCATCATGCCGTCCTGCAGGAAGGCGGCGCGGTCGCCGACGAAATCCTTCGCCAGCTCGAGTTGCTCGTAGCTCTGCGTGTCCATGAACACCAGCGCGTCGTCCTGGGCGTAGAGGAAGGAAAAATCCTTCAGATCGAGCCGGATCTGCTCGACGGTCTCCGCCGAGCGGAAGCGCTCGTTGAGCTTGGTGCCGTTGATCAGGTTCTTCAGTTCGACCTGGTTGTACGCGCCGCCCTTGCCGGGCTTGACGGTGTTGGTCCTGACCGCCACCCAGAGGCCGCCATCGTGTTCGATGACATAGCCGGGACGGATTTCGTTGCCATTGATCTTGGCCATGATGAGATTGATCCGGGATGCTACCAACGGCTTGGCCGTTGGTATGGGGATGGTCGCTGGACAAGCGATTTCGGGCCCCCAAGACCACAAATCGGCAGGAGAGGCAAGGGATGCCAGATCGCCCGACAGCGGCTGGTAGCCTCAAACCTGGGCTGCAATGACTTTGCCGACGGCCTCGACGATGGCATCCGCAGCCTCAGTCAGCCGGTTGAGATGAGGCGAGCGAAGTGCGGCGACCTGTAAGGAAAGGTCGACATCTTCCGTGTTGACGAGCATGAGGCCGTCGGGAAGTCGGCGCCTTGCAAGACGCAACGGCATTAGCCCAAGGCCGTGCCCCCGACGGACCCATTCCATCTGCAAGGCCGGATCCTGTATCTCCGCCGCGATCTCGAAATGACGCCTTCCGCCGACCAGAACGGACGTGAGCTTCTGGCGCGCGTCGCAAGGTGCCGGACTAAGCACCCACGGCATGGGTGTCCGGCCACCGTCTTCCGGATCGGCGACGGTGGACGCAGCTATGACGCCAAGACGTTCAGTGCCAAGCGCTTCCGGACCTGGCTTGTCCGACGATCGCAGAACAATCGTCACATCGAGCTCGCCGCGTTCGAATTGATCGATCAGTTCGGCGCTCCAGCCGGTCTTGAGCCGTAGCGACACTTTCGGGAACGCCGCCGCGGCGTTGGCGATGGCCCCCGCTATGTCGCGGTCCGAGAGGCCATGGGCGAGACCCAGGCGGAACAGTCCTTCCGGCTCGGTCTTTCCGGCGAAGGATTTCAGCGCTTCTACGGAAGCGATGATATCGCGTCCGCGCGCCAGCACTTCCAGCCCCGTCGGCGTCAGTCGCGGCGGCTTTTGCCGGCGGTCGAGCAGCGTCGTGCCAAGCATGTCCTCCAGCCGCTGGATTTGCCGGGTCACAGCCGGCTGCGTCAGCGGCAGGCGCCGGGCGACCTTCTGGATCGAGCCCTCCTCGGCAAACAGGGCGAGCGTGCGCAATTCCTCAAGCATAGCTAGAACCATGTCTCGTAAGCATAATCATTCTGAACATTATGAATTTGAAATCCATCGCCTGGCAAGCAATTTTCCTTTCAAACGAAAGGACGACGACAATGAAGGCAATCGAACTGCAGAAGCCGGGCGGCATCGACAATCTCAAGATGGTCGAACGGCCAATGCCGGAGCCCGGCCGTCAGGAGATGATCGTCCGCGTCAAGGCGACGGCGCTCAACTACCGCGATGTCGAGATCGCGCGCGGCAGCTATCACACGACATTCCCCTTGCCGCTGGTGCCGCTTTCCGACGGCGTCGGCGAGGTCGTTGCGGTTGGCTCCGAGGTCAGCCGCTTCAAGGTCGGCGACCGGGTCTGCGGCACGTTCTGGCAGCGATGGGTCGGCGGCAGCTTCGCCATGGCCGAACCCTCATACCAGCGCGGTGGCCCCATCGACGGTTTGCTGAGCGAATTCGCCCGGCTGGACGAACAGGCGGCTGTCATCGCGCCGGCGCATCTCAGCGACGTAGAGGCGGCGACGTTACCCTGCGCCGCCGTCACCGCTTGGCATGCCTTGTTTACGGAAGGCAACCTCAAGCCGGGCGAGACCGTGCTCAGCCTCGGCACGGGCGGCGTATCGCTGTTTGCCATGCAGTTCGCGAAGGCGGCCGGCGCGCGGGTCGTCGTTACGTCGAGTAGCGATGAGAAACTTGTCCGGGCCAAAGAGCTCGGCGCGCATCACGGCATCAACTACCGCAACAATCCGGACTGGTCGTCGGCCGTGCTGGCGCTGACCGATGGCCGTGGCGCGGACCACATCATCGAAGTCGGTGGTCCCCAGAGTTTCGCGCATTCGCTCAAGGCGTCGGCGCGCGGCGCCCAGATCAACGTCATCGGTTATCTCGGCGGCAGCGAAGGGGTGATCAATCCGCTCGACATCTTCCGACGCCAGGTGAAAGCACGCGGCATACCGGTCGGCTCGCGCGAGTCCTTCGAAGCGATGAACCGGGCGCTCGCCGTCAATCGGCTGCGGCCGGTGATCGACCGGGTCTTCCCATGGGCAGAGGCAGCGCAGGCCTTTCGCCATCTCGAACACGGCTCTCCCTTCGGCAAGGTCGTGCTGGATCATACACAGTGACGTTGCGTGTCAGGGCAGGCGGTTGGCCTTCTGCAAGGCTTGCTTTGTCTGATCGTCGGTCAGCCCTTGCAGGAAATCGTCCATCTCCGGATCGATAAGGCCGGCGCGGCGGGCGACCACATACCAGGCCCCGGCCAGGATCAGGTCGGGGTCAGTTCCGATGCCGCCCATATAGAGCTTTGCCAACCGGTTCTGGGCAGCGACATTGCCGCCTTCAGCTGCCTGCTTCATCCAGTTGAAGCCGGATTTCAGGTCGCGAACACCGCCCCGGCCCTCGATCATCCAGGCGGCAAGATCGATCTGCGCGGTGTCGTAGTTCTGCCTGGCAGCCTGTGCTAGCAAGCTGCGGGCCTTTCCATCGTCGCGGGTTTTGCCGCCGACGCCATTGGCATAAACCTGCGCCATCGCATACTGGGCGTCGGCAAGCCCTGTCGCCGCGGCACGCTCATAATAGGGCACAGCCCGGGCGATGCCGGCATCGCCAGGATCCTGCTGCACGAGCAATTGCGCGAAGTTGAACTGCGCCAGCCGGTTGCCGGCCTCGGCGGCGGCCTGCATCAGCGCGTAGGCTCCCTTTTCGTCCTTCTTGACGTAGCGGCCGTCGAGCAGCATCAGCGCATACTGGAACTGCGATTCAGGAATCCCCTGCTCGGCGGCCTGCGCATACCATTTGGCGGCTTCCGCTGGGTTGAGCGGCACGCCCAACCCGCGCGATAGGATCTCGGCCACCAGCGTTTGCGCCGCCGGGTCGCCATTCTGAGCCCGCACCAACGCCAGATTGTAGGCCGTCTTGTAAAGGCCGCGCTGGAAAGCGCCATAGGCGGGGTCCGCCGGCTTGGCGCCGAAACGTTCGGGGTTGATGGCGTCGGCCGACGGCAGCGGCGCGGTTGTCGCGGGCTGCGGCAGCGGGGTGTCGATCGGCTTGTCGATATGGACGCCGGAATCCGTGGCACCGGCTTTTGGGGCACCCGCATCGGGGGCGACCGCATCCGGCACGCTGAGGGCGGGCGGGCTGGTGTCCGGCCTCGGCTGCGGCAGCGGAACGGTCTCCGCCGCGATCGCTGCCCCGCTCATCAAGGCTGCGACGAGAATCGCGAGAGGAAGTCCAGGTCGGCGCACGTCAGCCCTCGAAGCGCGGCGCGGTTTGGTCGAGCAGCGCATTGGCGGCAGCAATCGCCGCCTTCGGATCGGCGCCTTCGGCGAAGACAGCGCTTGAGACGGCCACGAACTCGGCGCCAGTGGCGGCCACCGCTTCTACCGAAGCGATGGCGGAACCGGCCATTACGACGCAAGGGATCTCGATCACGTCCGCCCACCATTGCCCAAGCGACAGGTTGCGCGGATGCGGTTCCGGCTTGTTGTCGTAGCCGAAGCGGCCGAAGAAGATGTAGTCGGGCCTGGTTTCGCCGAGTTCCAGCGCGTCGTCGCGCGTCTTGGCGCCACCGGCGCCGACCATCATCTTGCCCTGGAAGTGCTCGATGGTCTCGGCCAGCGCGTCCTTGGAAACCTCGACATGAATGCCGTCGGCCTGGACACGGCCGGCAATGCGGGTGTCGCCGGCAATGATGACGGCGATGCCGGCCGCTTGCGCCGCCGGTACGATCTGTTCCGCAAAGGCCTGGAAGGCAGCCTCGTCCATGCCGTTCTCAGGCAGGATCAGCGAAGCGATATCACCGCCGTCGAAGGCAGTCGCAATACGCTCGGCCGGAGCGTCCTTGGGTGCGATCAGCACGATGCGGCAGCGGTTGGGGGGTGTTGCGTCGTTCATGGCTTTCGATCCCGGGTTTCGCCTATGCCGGGCGAAGATGGTTGCATTGCGGCATAGAACAAAGCGCCCGCCTTGAACAGGCGGGCGGGGAACGATGCGCTGGCTTTGGTTTACGATCGCCGGCGAGCCGACGCTCTGCGGCTCATTTGACGGCTTGCGGGCTTTCGGCCGGCGATTTGGCCCTCCACAAAGTCCAGCCGAGATTCATGCCGGCGGCGGCGATCAGGATCGCGGCTGCGCCGACGAGCTGGGCCGGATGCAGCCGGTGGCCGAAGGCCATCACATCGACCAGGATCGCAACGACAGGATAGATGAAGGACAGCGACCCCTGCAGATGCGTCGGCAGTTTCTGGATGGCGGCGTACATCAATATGTACACCAGGCCGGTGTGAACGACGCCAAGCGTGGCCAGCATGGCCCAGCTCCAGGCATCGGCGGGCAAATGCGAGAGGTTGGCAAAGGGCGCCAGCATGACGACGCCGACGCAGACCTGGATCAGCGCGATCAGATGCGGCGGGGTGCCCTTGAGCTTCTTGGCGACGATTGCCGCGACAGCCCAGAAGAAGGCCGCTCCGAGCGCCATGACGATGCCGATGACATAATCTGTGCCGGTGATGCCGGAACCGACGCCCGCATCGGGCCCTGTCTGCACGATCAGCAGCATGCCGGCGAAGGCGATGCCGAGCCAGGTCAGCTTGGCCAAGGTCAGCCGCTCGCCGAAGAACAGCGCGCCGAAGCCGACCAGCATGAAGGGCTGCGTGTTGTAGACCGCCGTGGCAATCGAGATCGAGGCGCGGGAGAAGGCGCTGAACAGCAACAGCCAGTTGATGACGATAGCCGCGCCGCCAAGAGCGGCGATGGCAACAATGCGCAGCGTCAGCCTGCCGCGCAGCAGCCCGAGTGCCGCGCAGGTGATCAGCAGCGCCACCGCGCCGAAGGCGCAGCGCCAGAACACCACGTCCATAACGGGCTGGCCCGACATGACGACAAACCAGCCGATCGTGCCGACGATCGTCATCGCCGCCGTCATCTCGATCGTGCCGCGTACCGTGTTGTCCATGACAATACCTCTATCTGTTGAGCCATAATCTCATGCCGTCTTGAGGGTTTATATGCCCTATGAAAGGTGATAGGGGGACAACACCTTATTTAATAAGGCGCGCGCTGCCCTTTTGCGAGGAGATGAAAATGCTGGACGAGTTGGACAGAAAGCTTCTCGATATCCTGATCCTGGATTCGCGGACTTCGTTGAAGGAACTGGCGCAGCAGGTCGGGCTGTCGTCGCCGAGCGTCTCGGAACGGCTGCGGCGGCTCGAGGAACGCGGCGTCATCCGCGCCTTCACCATCGAGATCGACCCGGAGGCGCTGGGGTTTCCGCTGCAGGCGATCGTGCGGGTGCGGCCACTGCCGGGCAAGCTGCATATCGTCCAGAAGCTGATCGAGGAGATCCCGGAATTCGGCGAATGCGACAAGGTCACCGGCGACGACTGTTTCGTGGCCCGGCTCTACGTGCGCTCCATCGGCGAGCTCGACAAGCTTCTCGACCGCATCGCCGACAAGGCGGAGACCAGCACCGCCATCATCAAGGCGCAGCCGATCCGGCGCCGTCCGCCGCCACTGAATTAAGCTCCAGCTTGTAGCCGATGTGGCTGGCCTTGAAGCCGAGCCGGTCATAGAAGCGATGCGCGTCCTGGCGGCTCTTGTTGGTGGTCAGCTGGACAATCTTGCAGCCGCGTTCACGGCACTGTTCGACCGCCCATTCCAGCAGACGCTGTCCCAGCCGTTCGCCGCGGCGGTCTGCGACGACGCGCACAGCCTCGATCTGGCCGCGCAAGGCGCCCTGCAGCGACAGCCCGGCGAGATAGCTGATCTGCAACGTGCCGATGACGCGGCCGCTATCCGTCATCACGGCAAGAAACTGGTTGGGGTCGGCGTCGATGGCGGCAAAGGCGTCGCGATAGGCCTTGGCGAGTGGCTCGGTCGCATCCTCGCGGCTGCGGCCAAGCGGATCGTCGGCGAGCATGGCTACGATGGCAGGCAGGTCGGCCGCTTCGGCGCGGCGGATGTGGGGTTCGCTCATTGTCAAAAACCTGGGGTCAAAAACCTGGGGTCAAAAACCTGGGGCCAAAAACCTGGGGTCAAAACCTGGGGCCAAAACCTGGGGTCAAAACCTGATGCATCGGACGGCGCCCTTATGCATCGGCGGCGATCTTGCCGTAAATCCGGAACCGTCGCTTTACGCACAGTTGATCGACACGGCCGGCATTTTCCCGGTCGCGGCGCAAGGGTTTCTAGGCTATTGCAGGGCAACCGTCTTCCCTCCAGCATTTCCAGTTCATGTCAGGTCTGCTCGCCGATCCGTGGTTTTATGCCGCCGCCATTCCGGCGGTGATACTTGTCGGGCTGTCGAAAGGCGGCTTCGGCGGCGCTGTCGGCTTCGTTGGCGTGCCTTTGATGGCGCTGGCCATGCCGCCGGTGCAGGCGGCGGCCATCCTGCTGCCGATCCTGTGCCTGATGGACATCGTTTCGGTGTGGACGTGGTGGGGCGTCTACGACAGAAAGATGCTGGTCGACATGATGCCGGGCGCGGTGATCGGCATTGGGCTCGGCTGGCTGACGGCAGCGCTCGTAACCGAAGAGATGGTGCGGCTGATCGTCGGCGCTGTCGCGCTGATCTTCGTGCTGCGCTGGCTCTATCTCCAGTTCCGCCACGGTTCCGACCATGCGGCGGCGCCCAACCGCATCGCCGCCGCCTTCTGGGGCACCGTCGCCGGCTTCACCAGCTTCGTCGCCCATGTCGGCGGGCCCCCCTTCCAGGTCTATGCGCTGCCGATCCGGCTCGATCCGAAGGTGCTGTCGGGGACATCGGCGATCTTCTTTGCCGCCACCAACGCGCTGAAGCTGATCCCCTACTTCGCGCTTGGCCAGTTCGACACCGCCAACCTGACGGCGTCGGCCGTGCTGATGCCGCTGGCGCCGCTGGCCACCATCGCCGGCGCCTGGCTGGTGCGGCGCATGCGGCCGGAGATTTTTTATCCCTTCACCTACGCGACCGTGGCCGTGGTCGCGGTCAAGCTGCTTTGGGACGGGATCGCCGGCCTGCTCTAAATCCCGCTCAGGCGGCTGCCGGTTTGGTTCGCGGGGCGCTCGCAAAGGTCAGCGATGCACCACCAACGACCACGACCGCCATGGCGCCGAGAGTGGCGATGTCGTGCGCGGTCGGCTTCAGCACCATGTCGGCGACGACGACGATCATGATGACGAAATCGAACTTGACGATCCGTATCATGCGGCGCCCAAACGCTATGGCAGCCGGGGTCATGCCGTCCGCGGCAAGCATTGCGGCAAGCTTTTCGAACGAAGGCTTCAGCACGAGGATACCGGTAGAAACGCGGCGGCGTAGCCGCAAAGGCCGATGACGACCCAAAGGTCGGAGAAGCCGGTCCATAGCGAAGTCAGCACCAGACCAGAAGCCAAGGGTCGCGATAGACGCCGGCACGAACAGACGCAAGCCGAGTTTGTCCGTCGTTCTCAGCATGACCATCAGCGTCTCGTCGTCGCCGGCGCGATCGGCGAGTATCGAAACCAGCAGCATGGCGAAACCGCCGCCGAGCCAGAGGATCGCTGCCATGACATGCAGGAATTTGAAGAGAGAATACCAGTCCATTGCCGCTCCTTGTGCATCGTTCCGGGGGTAAACGCTGCTTTCGCGCGTCTGCTTCCGAAGGAGGGCGGATTATCTCCGTACATGTATCCAGAAGATGCCGCGTGGGTGCCGGCTTGTTGCGGTGGCGCCGTCGCCGGATTTTACCGCAGCCCGCACAATACCCGGCATTTGCCGGATGGACGCCGTGTCGGCATTGGCTGGTTTCGCGGCATGATCCTGAAACCTGCGGGGACTAAGCCGCTCGCGACCGACGCTCCATTTTGGCCGCGCGCGGTCGGACCAAGTCTGAAACAACCAACGAGGGTATCCCATGCAAGGCGTAGCACGAAATTTCTTCACCCTGGCCGTCATCTATTCCCTGTGCGGCATGGCGCTCGGCCTGCATATGGCGATCTCCAATGACCATGGGCAGATGCCGACCCACGCGCACACCATGGTGGCGGGCTGGCTGATGTCGGCGGTGTTTGCTTTCTTCTACCACCTGTTTCCAGCGGTCGGGCAAAAGACGATTGCGGTCGTGCATTTCTGGCTGACAGCAATCTGCGGAATCGCACTGATGATCGGGCTTTACTTTGAACTTGCCGGCCATCCGGAGATCGAGCCGGTGCTGGCTTCCTCCTCGATGGGCTTTTATGCGGCAATGCTGCTGTTCGCCTTCATTTCCTTGCCGGCTGTATGGAAGAAGGCATGAACAAGCTGACGATCAGGCTTCGGGGGCCGTTGTGCTTATACGGCACAGAAGGGCAGCGGTCGATCAAGAAATATCCGCGCCGTTAAGGGTCCATTAAGCTTTACAGGTGTTTACTATGTCCATCCAGTGATCTGGATTCTTACCGAGTGGTTGGAGCCACTTCGTTTGACGCCTCCCTGTTAAACTCCTGAGAGCCGCCTTATCCGCGGCTCTTTTTTTGTCTGCTTTTGGTCCGCTTGGCGCCCCTGCGCAGGCG
This sequence comes from Mesorhizobium sp. P160219, assembly GCF_057786095.1. NCBI lineage: Bacteria > Pseudomonadati > Pseudomonadota > Alphaproteobacteria > Hyphomicrobiales > Phyllobacteriaceae > Mesorhizobium > Mesorhizobium sp. P160219. The sequence continues at coordinate 351,121 of NZ_JBYNWG010000001.1, read as the reverse complement.
TTAACCGTTTGTTAAACATGTGCTTGCCTTCGCCGGCGGCGAAGCGCATTTTCAAGCTTCAGTCATCTAGGGTGCCGGCGTGACGGCGATGAAGCCGAATCAGCCGACGGGGCAGTGCAGGGGCGTATCGATGAACGAGCCTTCGAAGGGCAGCGCGAAAACCATCAAGCTGGCGGAACGCCGGGTTTTCTCCCAATCCTTCAAACCGCTCTACCAGGAAGGCATGGGCCTGGTTGAGCAAGCAGCGGAATATCTCGACGGCAAGGGCCGGGCCGAGGCCAAGAAGCTGTCCAGACTGGCGGCGACGCTCTATGCGGCCGAATCGATGCGGCTGACCACAAGGCTGATGCAGGTCGCCTCCTGGCTGCTTTTGCAGCGGGCGGCAAATTCCGGCGAGATGACCCGCGACCAGGTCGCCTCGGAAAAATCCAAGGTGCGTCTCGACACCGCCTCGGCGCATGACGAAGCGGTCGGCTGGGGCGAACTGCCGAAGGATTTCCTCGACCTCGTCACCCGCTCGCTGCGCCTGCAGGCGCTGGTGCGCCGCATGGACGAAGAGATCTATGGCGGCGCGTTTGCCGAGACGCCGGTAACAGGCCGCCGCGCCAATCCGGTTTCCGACCAGATCACGCTGCTGAATACGGCTTTCGCTCGAGGTTAAACGCTTCCCGTTTCCGGTTTGTTCACATTTCCCTGACATCGCTGTGCGCCGGAGGTAGACTTCGCGCATGAGGGAAGCGATTCGCATTATCGGTATCGATCCGGGGCTGAGGCGCACCGGATGGGGCATCGTCGAGAGCCTCGGCAACTCGCTGCGCTTTATCAGCTCCGGCACTGTACGCTCCGACGACAAGGCGGCACTGGCGAGGCGGCTGTGCCAGCTGCATGACGGCCTCGCCGATATCGTGCACAGCGCCATGCCGCACGAGGCGGCCGTCGAACAGACCTTCGTCAACAAGGATGCCGTGGCGACGCTGAAGCTCGGCCAGGCGCGCGGCATAGCCATGCTGGTGCCGGCGCGCGCCGGCCTTGTCGTCGCCGAATATGCCCCCAATGCCGTCAAAAAGGCGGTGATCGGCGTTGGCCATGGCGACAAGAAGCAGATCCACATGATGGTAAAGGTGCTGTTGCCGAAAGCCGTTTTCGACACCGAACATGCCGCCGACGCGTTGGCTATCGCCATCTGCCACGCGCATCACCGGCAAAGCGTCGCCTACAGGATGGCGCTGGCATGAGGGATCACGCATGATCGGCAAATTGAAAGGCACGCTGGACGAGATCGAGGAGGATTTCTGCCTCGTCGATGTGCACGGCGTCGGCTATGTCGCCTATTGCTCGGCGCGCACGCTGGCCGCGCTGCCTTCGCCCGGCGAGGCGGTGGTGCTGTTCATCGAGACCTATGTGCGCGAGGACATGATCCGGCTCTACGGTTTCCAGTCGGTGCTTGAGCGCGAATGGTTCCGGCTCTTGATGAGCAATGTGCAAGGCGTCGGCGCCAAGGTGGCGCTGGCCATCCTGTCGACGCTGGCGCCGGCAGACCTCGCCAATGCGATCGCGCTGCGCGACATCGCCATGGTCAGCCGCGCGCCCGGCGTCGGCAAGAAGGTGGCCGAGCGCATCGTCACCGAGTTGAAGAACAAGGCGCCGGCCTATGCCGGAACCGCCTCCGGCACCATCGGCCTTAAGCAGGAGCTCGGCGAAGGCGTGGCGCCGGCGCCGATTACCGACGCCGTCTCGGCGCTGGTCAATCTCGGCTATTCGCGCGACACAGCAGCCAATGCTGTCGCGGCGGCGCTGAAGACGGCCGGCGAGGACGCCGATGCCTCGAAGCTCATTCGTTTCGGGCTGAAGGAACTGGCGCGGTGAGTGATTGCTTGTCCGGTCCTTTGCCCTGTGCGAGGAAGGCCGCATGAGCCTTTCACCCCGCCTCATTGCCCCGGAAAAGCGCGGCGAGGATGCTGAGCAGACCTTGCGGCCGCAGACGCTCGCCGATTTCGTCGGCCAGGCCGCGGTGCGGGCCAATCTCAAAGTCTTCATCGAGGCCGCCAAGGGCCGCAGCGAGGCGCTTGACCATGTGCTGTTCGTCGGGCCGCCGGGGCTTGGCAAGACAACGCTGGCGCAGATCATGGCGCGCGAGCTCGGCGTCAATTTCCGCTCGACCTCCGGTCCGGTGATCGCCAAGGCCGGCGATCTCGCCGCACTTCTCACCAATCTGGAAGACCGCGATGTACTGTTCATCGACGAGATCCACCGGCTCAATCCGGCAGTCGAGGAAATCCTCTATCCGGCGATGGAGGATTTCCAGCTCGACCTGATCATCGGCGAAGGTCCGGCGGCACGCTCGGTCAAGATCGATCTTGCCCGCTTCACGCTCGTCGCCGCCACCACCAGGCTCGGCCTTTTGACCAACCCGCTGCGCGACCGTTTCGGCATTCCGGTGCGGCTCAATTTCTATTCTGTCGAGGAACTGGAGCAGATCGTGCGGCGCGGCGCCCGCATCCTGCAAATGCCGCTTGGCGACGATGGCGCGCTGGAGATCGCACGTCGCGCCCGCGGCACGCCGCGCATCGCCGGCCGGCTGCTGCGCCGGGTGCGCGACTTTGCCTCCGTTGCCGGCGACGGTCACGTCGACAAGCAGGTTGCCGACGAAGCCCTGACGCGGCTGGAGGTCGACGCGCTCGGCCTCGACGCGCTCGACCGCCGCTATCTCTCGATGATCGCGCGCAATTTCGGTGGTGGGCCGGTCGGCATCGAAACCATCGCCGCCGGCCTGTCCGAGCCGCGCGACGCCATCGAGGACATTATCGAGCCCTATCTGATCCAGCAGGGTTTCATCCAACGCACGCCACGCGGCCGCGTGCTGACCGCCAATGCCTGGCGCCATCTCGGCCTCGACGCACCGAAGGATCTGGCGCAGCAGCAGATCAACCTGTTCCACGAAGAGTAACGGAGATTTGTCCTCCGGAACGGGCTGTCTGCGCAGAATTTCCTCAAGCCTGCCAGCGTGAAGGCGCATTCCTGGATGCTATCGGGCGTCGTAGTGTCGGCGCGAACTGCTCCGATCAAGCGTCGGAGCCAGAAAAGTGATCACCAGACGCGGGTTCCTGAAATTCGTCGGGGGTTCGTTCCTCTCGCTTGCGTCGCTCAGTGCCTATGCGGTCGGCATCGAGCCGATGCTGTTGACCCATGTCAAGCGCTACCGGCTGACGCCGCCGCATTGGCCGGCGGGCTTGAAGCTGCGCGTCGTAGCACTTGCCGATATTCACGCCTGCCGCCCCTGGATGACGCCTGAGCGGATCGCTTCACTCGTCGAGGGTGCGAACGTGCTGCAGCCCGATCTGATCGTACTGCTCGGCGACTATATCTCAGGCATGTCCCTGGTGACGAACCGGGTGGAGGCCCATGAATGGGCGCCGGCCTTGTCAGGACTGAAGGCGCCGCTTGGTGTCGTGTCGATCCTCGGCAATCACGACTGGTGGCACGATCCTTTCGCGCAGCAGGCCGGAGCGGGGCCGACTGTGGCGCGCAAGGCATTGGAGGAAGCCGGCATCTCGGTTCTGGAGAACGACGCCGTGCGCCTGCAAAAGGATGGATACGGCTTCTGGATCGCCGGGCTCGCCGATCAACTGGCACTGTTACCGAACAAGGCCGCAGGCCGCGACAAATTTGAAGGCCTCGACGATCTCGACGGCACGCTGGCCAAGATCACCGACCAGGCACCGATCATCCTGCTTGCGCATGAGCCTGACATTTTCCCGAAAGTGCCGTGGCGGGTTTCGCTGACGCTGTCGGGCCACACACATGGCGGGCAGGTCAGGCTGTTCGGCTATTCACCGGTGGTGCCGTCCCGCTTCGGCAACCGCTTTGCCTATGGCCATGTCGTCGAGAATGACCGCAATTTGATCGTGTCAGGCGGGCTCGGCTTCAGCATCGCGCCGGTGCGCTTTGGCATGCGGCCGGAGATCCTACAGATCGACCTCGGTTAGAGCATGCCGGTATTCAGGTGATGCCGGCCTGCAAATGAGGTGTTCCTGCGCTTCCGGTAGTCACGGACCAAAGTCCGCTCCGTTCCGGTTCTCGGACCCCTCATTTCCGACTCGGCCTGATCTGGATCTCGACATGCCCTAGGGCTAATGGAGCGAGCGGATTGCATCCATCACGGCGGGTTCGGCCTTTTCGCCGTTGAAGGCATTGACGATGCCGAAGGCGCCGCCAAAACTCCACACCGACCATGAGAAGCCATGCGCCTCGGCGCGCGCGATCATGTCCTTGACATAGGCGGCGCGGTATTTGGGCGGCATCACATAGGGGTTGCCATACTCCTGGCGGATCATGCCGAACTCGCCCAGCGTGATGTTTTCCGGCTTGATGGCGTTGGCCTTCGCCCAGGCCTCGACCTTTTCGAACGGCGCATCGATGACGCCGAGCAGCTTTTCGTCCGTGTCCATGCTGGCGGCTTGTTCATCGAGATAGGCGAGCAGGCCGTTCCGTCTGGTCCATGGCGCCTCGGCTTTTATCTTGGCGCGGATCGCATCCAGCGTCGCATCGAGCTCGGCGCGCGGCACCGCGGTCAGCGGATAGGGCAGCCCGGTAACATAAAGAATGAAATCGCCGGCCCAGGTCGCGCCCTGATGCGTCAGCAGGAACGGGTCGTAGGAGTGGAAGGTCCAGATGAGGTTGTCGTCGGGGATCGACTTTGGGTCGATCTTGACCAGCGAAGCCGCATTGGAATAACAGGCGCCGGTCAGGATCAGCGTCAGCCTGGTGGCCGAGGCGCGCGCGGCCGCGAACAGCTTTTGCTGACGCTCCGGCCACAGGCTGGTGCCATCGCTGTCGCAGTCGACGATAGGCTCGTTCATCGGCTCGAAAGCGACCTGCGCCGGGTCCTCAGTGGCAAGCGTGCGCGCCATTTTGCGGACGACCTCGACATAGGCGTCGAAGGTTGCGGGATCGTCCATCACCTGGCCCATGCCGATCTCGCGGCCGCCGCCGGCGGGGATCAGGTGCATGTCGACGATCACTTTCAGACCGGCCCGGTTGATCATGCGCGCCGAGTCCCGCACGCTGGCATAAAGGTCTTCACGCAGCGCCAGTGTCTGATCCGACATAAACGGCGAGGGATCGACCGGCATGCGCAGAAAGTCGAAGCCGGCGGCCTTCAGTGCCTTGAGGTCATCCTCGTCGAGGAACTTGCGCCATTCCGGATAGGGTAGGATGGCTTGTCGGTCGTTCCATTTGTCTTCCCCGACCCAGGTCGTCCACTGGTCGAGGTTGAGGCCGCGCTTCATCGAAAAGCTCGCGGCCTGACCGGGAAGCGCAGACGCCGCCAGCACCAGCAGCGCTGCCATCACGGTCTTGATCATCGCCGTCAACAGTGCCATCCGGTTTGCTGCGCTGGTGATTTTGGCAAGACAGGTGCCCCGCCGGGGGCAAAAAGGAAAGCGCGATGGACGATCATGGTGAATCGGCGGCGCTTGCCGGCGGGCTTTCCGGAGCCTTGACGGAATTCGGCCATCGGCTGATGGCGCGAGTCTACTATGCCGACACCGATTTTTCCGGCGTCGTCTACCATGCGCGCTATCTCGAATTCTTCGAGCGCGGCCGCTCGGACTATCTCAGGCTGGCGGGCGTCCACCACACAGAACTTCACGAAGGCAAGCACGGCGAACGGATCGTCTGGGTGGTGCGGCGGATGGAGATAGACTTCCGCTCGCCTGCCCGCATGGACGACATCCTGACCATCGACACATCGACGCAGGATATTTCCGGCGCCCGCATCGTCATGGCGCAGCAATTGAAACGCGGGACAGAGGTTCTGGTCGAAGCAAAGGTCGAGGCGGCGATCATCGGCGAGAACGGCCGGCCGAAGCGCTTTCCGAAAGAATGGATCGCGGCCTTTCTACCAGGAGCAAGCTGATATCCAGGCCTGCCGGCCGGCAACGAGCGGCCAATCGGCAGCGCATTCGATTGTGGATGGATGGCCCGCGTCGTCCCTTGGCGCGGCAATGCGCCGCGCCATATTTCCTAACCCATCCTTAACCATAACGGTTCATGAAGAGATCGGTGAAGATTGGAAGAATCCGCGCGCCTTCCTTTCACCAATATTTGCCCTGAAAAGGCCGCCAACGGTGCATTTTGGGGTTAATCCGGAAGCCAAGCGCGAACGGACCACAAGGGATGCCCATGGGCCAGCCGCCAGCGATGCCCGGAAAATCTTAAGGACTGAAGCATGGAAACTACCGCACTCGCCGATCCGGCAGCGCAATTGTCGATTTGGGCGCTGTTCACACAGGCCAGCTGGGTGGTCAAGCTGGTCATGATCGGTCTGCTCTGCGCCTCGGTCTGGACCTGGGCGATCATCGTCGACAAGCTGGTCAGCTATGCCCGCATGCGTCTGTCGCTCAATCGCTTCGAACAGGTGTTCTGGTCGGGGCAGTCGCTGGAAGAGCTCTATCGCACGCTTGCCGACCGCAAGACCACGGGCATGGGTGCGATCTTCGTTGCGGCCATGCGCGAATGGAAGAAGAGCTTCGAGAAGGGGGCCAAATCGCCGCTCGGCCTGCAGACCCGCATTGACAAGGCGATGGACCTGGCGTTGACGCGCGAGATGGAGAAGCTGGAGGGCCGTCTCGGCTTTCTCGCCACCACTGGTTCGGCCGCACCCTTCATCGGCCTGTTCGGCACCGTCATCGGCATCATGACCTCGTTCCAGGCGATTGCCGGTTCGAAGAACACCAGTCTCGCGGTTGTTGCACCCGGCATTGCCGAAGCGCTGCTGGCGACGGCCATCGGTCTTCTCGCCGCCATACCGGCGGTTATCGCCTACAACAAGCTGTCATCCGACGCGAACAAGATCGCCGTGCGGATGGAAGGGTTCTCGGACGAGTTCTCCGCCATACTCTCGCGCCAAATCGATGAAAAAGTAGCGCCTAAGGGCTGAGGTAAGAAGATGGGTATGTCGGTTGGCATGGCAGGACGCGGCGGACGCGGACACAGGCGGCGCGGCCGCCACCATGCATTGATGTCGGAAATCAACGTCACGCCGATGGTCGACGTGATGCTGGTGCTCTTGATCATCTTCATGGTCGCCGCACCTATGTTGACGGTCGGCGTGCCGGTCGACCTGCCGGAGACTAAGGCCAAGGCTATGAACGCCGACACCCAGCCGATCACCGTTTCGATCGACGCGGCCGGCAAGATTTTCCTGCAGGAGGCCGAAATCCCAAGGGAAGAGCTGGTCGCCAAACTGCAGGCGATTTCCAAGACCGGCTACGAAGAGCGCATCTTCATCCGAGGCGACAAGGCGACCAACTATGGCGCCGCGATGGAGGTCATGGCCCTCATCCAGGCCGCCGGCTACAAGAATATCGGCCTGATTTCACTGCAGCAACAGGATCAGTAGACGCACGATGAAGACCGGCCTCACCACATCGGTGATACTGCATACGGTGGCACTGGCTTTCGGCCTGTTCACCCTGTCGGCGCCGGCCGCGCTGCCGTCCACGGATGTGGAGTCGATAGCGGTCGACATCGTTCCCATGGAAGCCATTGCGCAGACGCTGCAGGGCGACAAGAAGGCGGTGATGCATGAAAAGCCGGCGCCGATGCCGACCAAGCGTCCCGACATCGTGCCAGATGCACAGAAAATCGGCGAGAACAGCGTTGATACCGACAAGCCGGTGACGGACGATCCCAAGCCGAAGCCGGTGGAGAAAACAGCGACGGCTGCTCCGGCGCCGACGCCGACCGAAAAGCCGAAGACCGAGGACACGCCGAAGCCAAAGGAAGCGCCGAAGCCGACACCTGCGACGGAGGTGGCGCCGGAGCCGCAGCCGAAGGAAGAGGTCAAGCCCGAGCCGGTGAAGCAGGTTGAACCGAAGCCGACCCCGGTGAAGGAGCCTGCACCAACACCGCAGCCGGACACGACCGCCGCCATAGAGCCGAAGCCACGCGTGAAGCCCGATGCGGTCGCCGAAGCCATATCGGATCAGCAGCCTCTGGAAGAAGCGCAGCTTCCGACTTCCGCTCCTGCTCCCGAAGCACGGCCGAAGCCGCAGCCGGCGCAGGCCGAAAGCGCGAAGGCTCCGGACCGCAAGGACACCGACAAGCCGGTCAAGGAAGCGTCGTCGAAGCCGAAGTCGGATGACAAGCAGTTCAATGAGGCTGACATCAAGGCTTTGCTCGACAAGCAGAAGCCATCCGGCGGCGGCGCCAAGCGCTCGACCCAACAGGCATCGCTAGGCGGCGACAAGGATCAAGGCCAGAAGCTGTCGAAGTCCGAGCAAGGGGCATTGGAAGAACAACTCGGTGGCTGCTGGACCCTCCCGGTTGGGCTTGAGGGTTCTGAGGATTTCACCGTGGTGATCCGTTTCAGCCTGGATGCCTCCGGCAAGCTGGAGGGCCGTCCGACCGTCGAGAAGTCCAGCGGCAACCCCCAGTTCGACAGCAGCGCGGTTCGCGCTGTGCAGAAATGCGATGTCGCCGGCCTGCAGGTGCCCGCCGGAAAGCATGACATTTGGTCCGACGTTCGCGTCAACTTCGATCCCAGAGCGATGCTTGGCCTGTAGCCTGAGCACCCAGAAATCAGCAAGAGAAGCGAGAAGACATGAAATCCATCCTCAAGCCGCTCCTGATGGTCGCCGCGATGGCGATGGGCATGAACGCCGTCGTCACCTTGCCTGCTCGAGCAACCCTCGAGCTCAACGTCAACAAAGGCAATGTCGAACCGATGCCGATCGCCATCCCAGATTTCCAGGGAGGGCTCGGCGCGCAGATTTCCGAGATCGTCACCGCCGACCTGAAGCGCTCCGGTCTCTTCGCACCGATAGACAAGAACGCCTTCATCGAGAAGATCGCCAATCCGGATGCGCAGCCCCGTTTCGACGACTGGAAGGTGATCAATGCGCAGGCGCTGGTCACCGGCAGCGTGAGCAAGGAGGCGGACGGCCGAATCCGCGCCCAGTACCGACTATGGGATATTTTTGGCAACCAGCAGATAGCCGGGGAGCAGTTTTTCGCCAACGACGCAAATCAACGCCGTGTCGCCCACATCATCGCCGATGCGATCTATGAGAAGCTCACCGGCGAGAAGGGCTATTTCGACACACGCGTCGTCTTCATCGACGAATCCGGCGCCAAGAATGCGCGTAAGAAGCGGCTCGCCATCATGGACCAGGACGGCGCCAATGTGCGCTATCTCTCCGATGGCCGCTCGATCGTGCTGACGCCGCGTTTCTCGCCGAATCGGCAGGAAATCACTTACATGTCCTATGAAAGCGGCCAGCCGCGGGTCTATCTGCTGCAGATCGAGACCGGACAGCGCGAACTGGTCGGCAACTTTCCCGGCATGACCTTTGCGCCGCGCTTCTCGCCCGACGGCCAGAAGGTGATCATGAGCCTGCTGCGCGATGACGGCAATTCCAACATCTTCGCCATGGACCTGCGAAGCCGCTCGACCACCCGGCTGACCAACTCGACCGCCATCGACACCTCGCCCTCTTATTCGCCCGACGGCAGCAAGGTGGTATTCACTTCCGATCGTGGCGGCCGTGCGCAGATTTATGTGATGGGCGCCGACGGCTCGGGCCAGACCCGCATTTCGTTCGGCGACGGCGTCTATTCGACGCCGGTGTGGTCGCCGCGCGGCGACCTCGTCGCCTTCACCAAGCAGACCGGCGGCGAATTCCAGATCGGCGTCATGAAGACCGACGGTTCGGGCGAGCGCATCCTCTCCTCGGGCTTCCAGCAGGAGGGACCGACCTGGGCGCCCAACGGCCGCGTGCTGATGTTCTTCCGCGACTCCGCCGGCGGCCCAAAACTGGTTTCCGTCGATCTCACCGGCCGCAACGAACAGTCGATCCCGACCGCGAATTTCGCGTCGGATCCCGCCTGGTCGCCGCTGCTGGAGTAGTTTCGGCCGAATTGCCACACCTGCTAAAAAGGGGCCCGTTTGGCCCCTTTTCCATTCATTAGTCGCGTTTCGGCCGCATTTCCGCCTAGGGTCCGCGCCAACTGTGACTGTGGATTTGAAGGTCGTGGACGGACGATCGAAACCAAACATTAACCGTATTTCTTGAATGCCGGTTAACCCAAACGTGGTTACTGGGTGATCAACGAAATCACTCGAAATACGATCACTCGAATACGAAGGAGAGGCGGCATGGGCCGTATCGCAGCACTTACCAGAAACCCGGCGATGATCGCCCTGATCGCGATGCTCGCCATCACCGGTTGCGCCTCGAAGAAAACCCCGAACAACGCTGCCGATCTCGGTCTCAATGGCGCGGGTGCCGCAACGCCGGGCTCGGCGCAGGACTTCACCGTCAACATTGGCGACCGCATCTTCTTTGACACGGACTCGACCGCGATCCGCGCCGATGCGCAGACGACGCTGTCGCGGCAGGCACAGTGGCTCAACCAGTACAAGCAGTACGCCATCGTCGTCGAAGGCCATGCTGACGAACGCGGCACACGTGAATACAATCTGGCTCTCGGCGCCCGCCGCGCCGCCGCCACCCGCGACTTCCTGGTCGCCAGGGGCGTTTCGGCGAGCCGCCTGAAGACCATTTCCTACGGCAAGGAACGTCCGGTCGCGGTCTGCGACGACATCTCCTGCTGGTCGCAGAATTGCCGCGCCGTCACCACGCTCTCCGGCGCCGGCTCCTGATGAGTAAGACGGCGGCCTTAGTCGCATAATTGCAACACCTCCATGCGAAAGGCGGCCTTGTGGCCGCCTTTTTTAGTTTCGGCCCCGGAAACAAACCCGGAAACAAAATTTGGCCGAAGTCTCGCCTCCTGCTAAGAGCCGAGGGCGTCGTGCCGGTCCCACTGTGATCGGAAGGCGCGAACAGGCTCACGATATTCACGGCGAGAGGCACATGCATTTCAGATCGGTCTTGAGCGGCACGCTTGCGCTGCTGCTCGTATCAGGCTTCGCGGCTTCCGCGAGCGGCACCGGACAACCCGCGGATAGCGGCTTTTCCTTCCATCTGCCGACGCTCGGCATTTTCGGCAAGAAGGAGAAGCCGGAGCAGCAACAGATCGCGCAGCAGCAGGACGGCACCGCCGCCGCGGGGCTGGAAGATCAGCTCCGGCAGATGAACGGCAAGCTCGAGGAACTCAACTTCCAGATCCTGCAGATGCAGGAGCAGATGCGCAAGCAGCAGGAAGACAACGAGTTCCGCTTCCAGCAGTTGGAAGGCGGCTCCAGCGGGCAGCCGCCGGCCCAGAAGAAATCGGAGGCCGCGCCGCAGGACGGTGGCGCGGGCACCGGCGTCGCCGAGGCCCCGGCAGACCAGGCGCCGGCCGATGCCGGCGCGCAGTCGGATGGCGGCCAGAGCGTCGGCGAGGTCATCGTCGAATCGCAGACCGGCGATCCCGGCAAGGTGATCAACGGCACGCCGCCCAAGACCTTCGGCACCATCACCGTCGACAAGAACGGCAATGTAATCGACGCCGGCGGCAACACGCAGGCAGCGGCGCCGGCGGAAGGTGCGGCTCCCGCCGCCGAGGCGCCGGCTGCCGGGGCTAAGACCGGCAAGTCGGACGGCACGGTGGTGGCGGCGCTGCCTGCCACCAACAACCCGGAAGAGATCTACCGCAACTCCTACCAGTTCATCCTGTCGGGCGACTACAGCACCGCCGAGCAGGGTTTTCGCGACCACATCGCCCGCTTCCCGAAGGACGCCAAGGCGGCGGACGCGCATTACTGGCTTGGCGAATCGCTGCTTGGCCAGCAGAAGTATCATGACGCTGCCGAGGTTTTCCTCTCCGCCAGCAAGGACTATCCGAAGGCCAAGAAGGCGCCTGACATGCTCCTGAAGCTTGGCGTGTCGCTGGTCGGCCTCAAGCAGAAGGATGTCGCCTGCGCCACCTTCGGCGAGATCGGCAAGCGCTATCCCGATATTTCGGCCGCGCTCAAGGAACGCGTCAAGCAGGAGAGGGCGCTGGCGGCGTGCTAGTCTTTGCCGTGTTGTCCCAGAACCGGGACCACTTTTGCGCGACATGCACTGATGCTCGATACCGAGCCTGACCTTTCGAATTTTTCGCAGATCGACTTTACCAACGGCGCGCTTGCGGCCGTGTCCGGCGGCAGCGACTCGACCGCCCTCCTTCTTCTCCTCAAGGCTCACCTCGACCGCAGCGCCCCGACCGCCCTGCTGCTGGCGGTGACGATCGACCACGGCCTGCGTCCGGAAGCAGCAGTCGAAGCGCGCAGCGTGGCAAAGCTTTGTGCCGAGCGCGGCATCGCGCACCGGACGCTCAACTGGTCCGGCGCCAAGCCGTCGGCCGGCCTGCCCGCGGCGGCGCGCGAGGCGCGCTACCGGTTGCTGGCCGAGGCAGCGCAGGCGCAAGGCATTGGTGTGATCGTGACCGGCCACACCGCCGACGACCAGGCCGAGACCGTCCTGATGCGAGCCGCGCGGAATGATGGGCGAGATCTCGGTGAAACGGCAGGCCGAGGTCTCGCCGGCATGGCGCCGGCCACCCTCTATGACTGGCGGATCTGGATCGCGCGGCCGCTGCTCGGCGTACGGCGCGCGGCGTTGCGCGCCTTCCTGCAGCGCGAACATGTCGGCTGGGCGGAGGATCCGACCAACATCGACACGAACTTCGAACGCCCGCGCATCCGGGCCGTGCTCGGCGAAGACCGGAGCGGGCAGCGTTTTGCCGAAGCGATCGGCCTTGCCAGGCGGGCCGCCGGCCAGCGCGAACAACTCGGCCGCCGTGCCGCCGCCCTGATCGGTGAATTTGCCAGCCGGCCGGCGAGGGGTCTCATCCGTCTCGATCCCGGTCTTGCCGAAGCTGACGACACGCGAGCCGCGGTCTATGCGCTGCGTGTCCTGCTGGCGGCGACGGGCGGCACCGCCTTGTTGCCGGACCAGGCGCGCGGCGAAGCGCTGTTCGAGCAAATGCGGGCCGGTCGGCTTTGCGCCACATTGTCGCGGGCGGTCGTCGATATCAGGCGAAACGGCATCTTCCTGCGCCGTGAATTGCGCGACCTGCCGCGTTCCGCGCCGATAGCTGGCACTCTGCTTTGGGACGGTCGCCGGCGGATCACGCCAGACATCGAAGCCGGGGCGATCACATTGGGCGACAGTTCGGGTGCATGGTTGATCGCGCCGCTTGGCGCTGCTGCCGCCGACAAAACGCCGATTGCCGGGGATGGCGCGCCGCCAAGCCTTGTGCGCGCCGCCCTGGCTGCGGAACCGGCGCTATGGCGCGGCGGCGAATGCCTTGGTTTTGCAGGGGATGTAGCGGCGGCGGCGGCAATCGCCGTCAGTCCCGCCGTTGCGCCCTTTGCCCGTTTTCTGCCGTGCTTCGATCTGGTGTTGGCGCAGGCCGTGGCCGAGTTGATCGGCGCACCGCCTGTCTCGGCTTGCCCTTTGGCCGCCACAGTGCCGGTTGATCATGGCGCGAAAGCTTAACCCAGACGTGCTGTTATGCTTGGCAAGGGGGGGCGCTCTCCCTATGTTAGGCGCAAGTTTCCTCTCATGACGCGTGTCCCAGCGGGCACCAACGGGACAATTGATGAATCCGAATTATCGCAATCTCGCGCTCTGGGCGATCATAGCGGTCCTGCTCATTGCTCTCTTCAATCTGTTCCAGACGCCGCAGACTCGCGGGGCCTCGACCGACGTTCCCTATTCGCAGTTCCTGCAAGAGGTCGCGGCCGGCCGGGTCAAGACGGTGGTCATCGCCGGCGCCCGCATCACGGGCACCTACGCCGACAACGCCAATGGCTTCCAGACCTATTCGCCTGGCGATCCGCAGCTGGTCTCGCGGCTGCAGGACAAGAACGTCACCATCAATGCGCGGCCTGAGTCGGACGGTTCCAACTCGCTGTTCAGCTATCTGATCTCCTACCTGCCGATGATCCTGATCCTTGGCGTGTGGATATTCTTCATGCGCCAGATGCAGTCCGGCTCCGGCCGCGCCATGGGTTTCGGCAAGTCGAAGGCCAAGCTTCTCACTGAGGCGCATGGCCGCGTCACCTTCCAGGATGTCGCCGGCGTCGACGAGGCCAAGGAAGATCTGGAAGAGATCGTCGAGTTCCTGCGCGATCCGCAGAAGTTCCAGCGCCTCGGCGGCAAGATCCCGCGCGGCGTGCTTCTGGTCGGACCTCCCGGCACCGGCAAGACGCTGCTCGCCCGCTCCGTCGCCGGCGAGGCCAATGTGCCGTTCTTTACCATTTCGGGTTCCGACTTCGTCGAGATGTTCGTCGGCGTCGGCGCAAGCCGTGTCCGCGACATGTTCGACCAGGCCAAGAAGAATGCTCCCTGCATCATCTTCATCGACGAAATCGACGCTGTCGGCCGCCATCGCGGCGCCGGCCTCGGCGGTGGCAATGATGAGCGCGAACAGACGCTGAACCAGCTGCTGGTCGAGATGGACGGCTTCGAGTCCAACGAGAGCATCATCCTGATCGCCGCCACCAACCGGCCCGACGTGCTCGACCCGGCGCTGCTGCGTCCGGGCCGTTTCGACCGCCAGGTGGTGGTGCCGAACCCCGACATCGTCGGCCGCGAGAAGATCCTCAAGGTGCATGTGCGCAACGTGCCGCTGGCGCCGAATGTCGACCTCAAGGTGATCGCACGCGGCACGCCGGGCTTCTCGGGCGCCGACCTGATGAACCTGGTCAATGAATCCGCTCTGATGGCGGCGCGCCGCAACAAGCGACTTGTCACCATGGCCGAGTTCGAGGACGCCAAAGACAAGATCATGATGGGCGCCGAGCGCCGCTCGTCGGCCATGACCCAGGCCGAAAAGGAACTCACGGCCTATCACGAGGCCGGCCACGCCATCCTGGCGCTCAACGTGCCGTCGGCCGATCCGCTGCACAAGGCGACCATCATCCCGCGCGGTCGCGCGCTCGGCATGGTCATGCAGCTGCCGGAAGGCGATCGCTATTCGATGAGCTACAAATACATGATCTCGCGGCTTGCCATCATGATGGGCGGCCGCGTCGCAGAGGAGTTCAAGTTCGGCAAGGAGAACATCACCTCCGGCGCCTCTTCGGACATCGAGCAGGCGACAAAGCTGGCGCGCGCCATGGTCACGCGCTGGGGCTTCTCCGACAAGCTCGGCCATGTCGCCTATGGCGACAACCAGGAAGAGGTTTTCCTCGGCCATTCGGTGGCGCGCACGCAGAACGTCTCGGAAGAGACCGCGCAGATCATCGACGCCGAAGTGCGCCGGCTGATCGACGAGGCCTATGTCACGGCCAAGTCCATTCTGACCAAGAAGAAGAAGGAATGGATCGCTCTGGCGCAGGGCCTGCTCGAATACGAGACGCTTTCGGGCGAAGAGATCAAGCAGCTGATCGCCGGGCAGAAGCCCGCGCGAGATTTGGGGGATGACACCCCCACAAGCCGCGGCTCGGCTGTGCCGAAGTCCGGCCGCCGCAAGAAGGGTCCCGAGCCCGAAGGCGGCATGGAGCCTCAGCCGTCGAGCTGAGCTGACATCACTTGATGCAAGAAAACGCCGCGGCTCAATCCGCGGCGTTTTGCTATTCAGGGTCTCTCAAATAGCATGCGGGACGGATGCATTTGCTTTGCCGGGGCGCACACCGTCAGTCCGGCCAGCATGTTGCTTGCCCCATCTGGCCAGCGGGATCAGGGCATTGTCCAGCTCGATGCCGAATTCGGTAATCGAGTATTCGACCCTCGGCGGCACCTCGGGAAAGATTTCGCGATGGACGATGCCGTCGGCCTCCATTTCGCGCAGCTGTTGGATCAGCATCTTTTCGCTGATGTCAGGCACCAGCCGCTTCAGCTCACCGAATCGTGCCGGCGCCTTGTGAATCTGCCAGAGCAGTAGCGCCTTCCATTTGCCGCTGATGACCTCCAGCGCCGGCCCCAATCCGCAACTATCTGGCTGTTTCTTTCCCATGTTTCATCCAATTCTGAGCAATCGGTGGGTAGCTTACATTTTTGTCGGTACTTGAGAAAAACCAAGCCGGTCCATAGCTTCAAACCAGCTCGCCGGCATCGGCGAACACCACAACATCATATCGGTACCTCGCTTCGACCTGCAAAGGCCGTCGGCGGCCGGATTTTGTCAAAAAGGGATGGATCATGACACGATACGCAAACAAGAAGGCCGTTGTCATCGGCGGGACGCACGGCATGGGGCTCGCCGTTGCCGAAGCCCTGATCGAAAGCGGCGCCGAGGTCCTGGTCACCGGCCGCGACCAGCGCAACATCGAGGCCGCGCGAGTCAAGCTGTTTTCGCGAGCTCATGTCGTGCGGTCCGATATCTCAGACATGGCCGATATCGTCACGCTCGGTGCCGAAGTGGGGCAGAAGCTTGGCCAGATCGACTTCCTTCACGTCAATGCCGGGGTGGCCAATCTCGAACCCGTCGAGCGGGTCACCGAGGACAGTTACGATCGCACCTTCGACATCAACACCAAAGGCGCTTTCTTCACCGCGCAGCGCCTGCTGCCCCTCATCAGGGATGGTGGCGCCATAGTCTTCACCTCGTCGATCGCCGACGAATCCGGCACTGGCGGCATGAGCGTCTATTCCGGATCGAAGGCGGCACTGCGCGCCTTCGCCAAGGTCCTGGCCGCCGAGCTTCTGCCGCGCCGGATCCGCGTGAATGTGGTCAGCCCTGGTTTCATCGATACGCCGACGATGGGTGTGGCCGACGCGTCGGCCGAGGAGCGGGCCGCCTTCATGGCGATCGGCGACGCGGTCACGCCGATGAGGCGCCACGGCACGATGGAGGAGGTGGCGCGCGCAGTGCTGTTCCTGGCGTTCGACGCGACCTTCACCACGGGCGCGCGGCTGACCGTGGACGGTGGCCTTGGCCAGGACCTGAGCCCGACACCGGCGTAACCGCGCAACCAAACCAAGGAGAAGCAGAATGAGCGACATAACAGTGATCGGTCTCGGCGCCATGGGCACGGCGCTTGCCGAAGCCTTTCTGAACCAGGGACATGCGGTGACGGTTTGGAACCGTTCTCCGGCAAGGGCTGAGGCTTTGGCAGCCAAGGGCGCCATTGTGGCCAAGAGTGTCGAGGAAGCCGTCAGATCGAGTCCACTGATCGTGGCGTGCCTGCTTGTCTATGACACCGTTCGTGAGGTGCTCGGCCCAAGCCGAGAGGCGCTGTCGGGCCGCACATTGGTCAATCTCACCAACGGCACGCCCGAGCAGGCGCGGGCGATGTCGGGCTGGGCGGTGAGCCAAGGCGCCAGCTATATCGACGGCGGCATCATGGCGGTGCCGCCGATGATCGGCGGGCCGCACGCACTGATTCTCTACAGCGGTTCGCGCCAGGCGTTCGATGCCTGTTCGGGGCAGCTCGGAGCGCTCGGCACCAGCAAATTCCTCGGTGAGGATGCTGGCCTCGCGCCGCTCTATGATATCTCGCTTCTGACCGGCATGTACGGCATGTTCGCGGGCGTTCTGCAGGCGTTGGCATTGACGGGCGCAGCAGGAATCCCGGCCGGCGAGTTCATGCCGCTGCTGGCCTCCTGGCTTCAGTCGATGCAAGGCCTGCTGCCGAAGTGGGCCGAACAGATCGACAGTGGCGATCACACCAGCAATGTCGTTTCCAATCTGGGCATGCAGGCTGATGCCTACGTCAATCTCATCGATGCCAGCAGGTCGGCTGATGTCAGCACCGAACTCGTCCTGCCGATGCAAAGCCTGATGAAGCGCGGGGTGGCTGCCGGCCAGGCCAATGCCGATCTTACAAGCCTGGTCGCACTGCTCCAGCTCTCGAAACAAGGCGCTTGACGGGGCAAGACCCGAGAGAAGGCCCGCCAACCTTGCGGTTGGGGGCCTTCGATCTTCAAACGCTGCTGGTCGATCAGCTCTTCAGCTTGGCGTTGCAGAGGCTGTAATAGCCGCCGCCCTTCTGGATCCAGCGAAGGCCGTTCAACGTACCCGCGTCCTTGTTGCCGTGGTAGCCCTGCAGGCAGGTCTTCATCCGCGCCTTCGAGGGCTTCTCGGTCTTGAATTCGGCGGCGAGGGTGGTCGGGAATGTCACGCCCGTCGGCGCTACAGCGGGGGCGATCCCCGCGCTGGCTTCCTTCTCCGGCTGCGGCTGGGTTTTGACCGCATCCGTACTGGCACTCTCCGCAGCTGACGTCGCGCATTTCTCGGTGCGGAAAGCGGTCCAATCCATGCCGTTCAGAGTGCCGCCTTCCTTGGCTGTGCGATAGGCCTCGCCGCATTCCTTCATCGTCAGTGCGCTTGCAGGGGCGACGCTCCAAGCAATCCATACCGTCACAGCGAATGCCGCCAATTTCAATCTGGACATAAGACCCTCCTGGTTGACAAAAGTTCGATGTCCTTTTGTATACCATTTGTTCTACATATGTTCAATTGGAATCTTGCGAACCACCGATATGTCTGGCGGTGGGCAGTGTGGGCGATAGATGATGCCGACAGCTTCCGCGGTATGTAGACGCGAGCAACTCCGGGTGTGTTCGAGCGCAACAAAAAGGCCCGCGCATGCTGCGATGCGCGGGCCTCTGTCTGGAGAATATGGCTACGCGATCAGCTCTTCAGCTTGGCATTGCAGAGGCTGTAGAAGCCGCCGCCCTTCTGGATCCAGCGCAGGCCATTCAGCGTGTTGGCATCCTTATTGGCGTAGTAGAGTTCGAGGCAGGTGTGCATGCGGCCCTTGGCCGGCGTCTCGCCGGCGTATTTCTTCGAGATCGCGGCCGGGAACTTCACGCCCTTGGGAGCGGTGACCGAGGGCTTCTCGGGCTCGCTGGTATAGGTCGCCTCGCTCGGAGCGGGCACGGTGTCGTCGTCATCTGCGCCTGCGCCGCATTCGGCCTTGCGGAAGTCGTTCCACTTCTTGCCGCCCAGAGTATTGGCAGACTTGGCAGCCTGGTACTTGGCGCTGCAATCGGCCATGCTCAGGCCCTTGCCGCTGCTGTCGGCAGCTGCCTTGGTGGTTGCCTTGGCGGGTGCTGCCGCGGCCGAGGCCCCGGCGGCGCATTCGGTCTTGCGGAAGTCGTTCCACTTTGCGCCATTGAGCGTACCGGCGGCCTTTGCCGCCTGGTACTTGGTGCTGCATTCCTTGGCCGTCAGGCCCTTGGCGCCATCGTCGGTTGTGGCTGCGGCCTTGGTCGTGGCCTTGGCGGGTTCTGCCGCGGCGGATGCGCCGGCGGCGCATTCGGTCTTGCGGAAGTCGTTCCACTTTGCGCCATTGAGCGTACCGGCGGCCTTGGCAGCCTGGTATTTAGCGCTGCATTCCTTGGCCGTCAGACCCTTGGCGCCGTCATCAGCAGCGGCGGCGGCCTTGGTCGTGTCCGTCTTGGCCGCAGCGGCCTTCTTGGCCGCCGGCTTTGCGGTCTCGGTGGTGGCCGCCGCGTCGGTGCCGCACTCGGCCTTCCGATACTGATTCCAGGTCTGCCCGTTCAGCGTGCCGGCGTCCTTGGCGGCATTATACTTGGTACTACACTGGGCCATGGTCAGCGCGCTGGCGGGCGCCGCCATGAACAAGGTTGCGACGGCAAGACCCGTCAAAGTTGCAAGTCGGTGGATGAGCATGGCGTTCTCCCGTTGCTGCGCCCATAGGTTGTACCTGTGTCAATCAATAGCTCTCAACGCTAGGCTGCGCCAGATGCTAAACGGCGTTCTCCCGATAAGGTGATGGACCCTTGCGATCTGCCGCTCCAACAGTCCGGCTTACCGGCCCAATCTGCGCAGTGTGGCCCAGTGTGAATGCTATATTGCGGCAACACCGTGTCATGATACGCTGCCAACGCTCCGAACAGCCTGCTACAATGATTTTCTAAGAATTGGTAATATACAATCACACAATGTGATAGTCGGGCTCGGACCAATTGTGGCATTACGAGCCGGCTGAAAACCGACGGGGATTCTGGCAAGCATGGCAGGACGTTATTTTGGCACCGACGGCATTCGCGGGCGCGCCAACAAGTTTCCGATGACGGCTGAGATCGCGATGCGGGTCGGCATGGCCGCCGGCCTGTCGTTCCAGCGCGGCAGCCATCGCCACCGCGTCGTGCTCGGCAAGGACACCAGGCTGTCCGGCTACATGATCGAAAACGCCATGGTGTCCGGCCTGTGCGCGGCCGGCATGGATGTGTTCCTGCTCGGCCCGATCCCGACACCGGCGGTCGCCATGCTGGTGCGCTCGCTGCGCGCCGATATCGGCGTCATGATCTCGGCCTCGCACAACCCTTATTACGACAACGGCATCAAGCTGTTCGGTCCCGATGGCTACAAGCTCTCCGACGAGATCGAGGAGCGCATCGAGAGCATGCTCGACAAGGATATCGAACTGGCGCTCGCCGATTCCGACGGGCTCGGCCGCGCCAAGCGCGTCGACGGCGTGCATGACCGCTACATCGAATTCGCCAAGCGCACGCTGCCGCGCTCGATGTCGCTGTCGGGTCTCAGGATCGTCGTCGATTGCGCCAATGGCGCAGCCTACAAGGTGGCGCCCGCCGCACTTTGGGAACTGGGCGCCGAGGTCATTGCCATCAATGTCGATCCGAACGGTTTCAACATCAACAAGGAATGCGGGTCGACCCATCCGGCCGGCCTGCAGAAGAAGGTGCATGAAGTGCGCGCCGATATCGGCATCGCACTCGACGGCGATGCCGACCGTGTCGTCATCGTCGACGAGAACGGCGCCATCGTCGACGGTGACCAGATCATGGCGCTGATCGCCGAGTCCTGGCACCAGAGCGGGCGACTGGCCGGCGGCGGCGTCGTCTCGACGGTGATGTCCAATCTCGGCCTCGAACGCTTCCTTGGCGACATGAAGCTGCAGCTGCATCGCACCAAGGTCGGCGACCGCTATGTCGTTGAGCATATGCGCGCGCACGGGTTGAATGTCGGCGGCGAGCAGTCGGGCCACATTGTGCTGTCCGATTTCTCGACCACTGGCGACGGGCTGGTCTCGGCTCTGCAGGTGCTGGCCTGCATCAAGCGGCAGAACCGGCCGGTCAGCGAATTGTCGAAGAAATTCGAGCCGGTGCCGCAACTGTTGAAGAATGTCCGCATCGCCGGCGGCAAGCCGCTTGAAGAAGCCTTAGTCAAGGCGGCGATCGAAGATGCGCGCAACCGTCTAGGCAAGGCCGGCCGCCTGGTTATCCGGCCCTCGGGCACCGAGCCGCTGATCCGCGTCATGGCCGAGGGCGACGACCCACAGCTGGTCGAGGCCGTGGTCAACGACATCGTCGACATCATCTCGGAAACGCGCAGCGCCGCCTGATTGCGCTGCCTCCGACGGGCAGGGGCGAACTGCCGGCTCAAGACTTCAAGCCCGCCTGCAGGCGGGCTTTTTGTTTCGGCCAGGGTTGGTCCCAGCGTCATGCCGGCGGAGGCCGTTTGGTAAAATGTCGAGAATTCGTGGTTAATTGACAGGGTTAAACGCCTTTTAACTTTTGCAATTCATTATCCACAACTGAGGTCAAACACATTCGAGCGGATTCAAAGTTCCGACGGGTTCTCAGGGGTGACAAACATGTTCAATACAGCAAAAAGGGCTTTCCTTGCCGCGCTGTTCGCAGGCGTGGCCGGGCCAGTATTCGCCGCCGATCTGGCGGAGCCGCCAGTGGTCGAAGAGGCGCCGGCGCCGATCGCCTATGAACAGCCGGCCGATTTCGGCGGCTGGTACATCCGCGGCGATATCGACTATCACTGGTCGAAGTTCCGCGGTGGTGACTACACCACCTACAGCCCGGCACCGCCCCAACTCCCCGGTTCGTTCGCCTCCGGCAAGTTGAAGAGTTCCTTTTCGGCCGGCGCCGGTGTCGGTTACCAGGTCAACCGGTACTTCCGCACCGATCTGACCTTCGACTGGATGGGCAAGTCCAATTTCCGCGGCTCGACCAATGGTTTCTGCGGCGGCGGCATAGCTTGTACCTCCGTCGACACATCGTCCTATTCGGCGATGCTGCTCCTGGCCAATGCCTATGTCGATATCGGCACCTGGCACGGCGTGACGCCCTATGTCGGCGCCGGCATCGGTGGTGCCTGGGTCAAGTGGGATACGCTGCACAATACCGATCTCGATGGCTCCTTCGAGCACAGCGGCGGCAAGGGCTGGCGCTTTGCCTATGCCCTCATGGCCGGCGCCTCCTACTGCCTGACCGACCGGGTCAAGCTCGATCTCGGCTATCGCTACAGCCACATCAATGGTGGCAAGATGTTCAACTACGCCTCCGACAGCGATGTCGGCCCGGGCTTCGATCGCGGCATCAACGTGCACGAAGTGCGCGGCGGCCTGCGCTACCAGTTCGGCCGGTCGGACTGCGCCCCGCCGCCGGAGCCCTACGTTCCCGAACCGGAGCCGGTCTACACCAAGTAGTCGCTTCGAAATCCAGGAATTTGCGAACCGCCCGGCCATGCCGGGCGGTTTTTGTTTGCCGATTGCGGTGCACTTCCAGGCCGCGGCGTGCGGAGAGAAAGCCTATCGAAATCAAATCGGTAACGTCGCGTTATCCTTAACCCGCACTTAACCACTATGGTTAACAATGCCCACTGAAACGGCGCTTGCGATCAAAATGAAGAGCGCCAATTTCAGGAGCCGGGGACCCATGAATTTAAAATTGCTGACAGCGCCGGCACTTGCCGCACTCGCACTTGCGCTGCTGACGCCGGCGCAAGCCGCGGACTACGATCCGCCGATCTATGTCGATCAGGCGCCGGACTATCAACCGGTCGAGGTCGGCTCGGGCTGGTATCTGCGCGGCGATGTCGGCTACGCGTTCAGCCATCCCTTCGAGCATGAGGAAGCGACAACCGGCCCGCTTAACAGCTTTACCGATGAGAGCAGCCTTTTCACAGGCAGTTTCGGTATGGGGTATCATGTCAACGACTATCTTCGGGTCGAGCTGAACGGCGGGATTCTTCCGACCGACAAATTCGGGGAACACGCCAAGTTGGCAGCCACTTGCGACGGCCATACGCTTGTGGACGACGGTTTTGGCACCATCAATTCCGTCGCGGCTACGCAGGCATGCGATCTTTCCGACAATGCTTCCAACAAAGGCTACAGCATCATGGCCAATGGCTATGTCGATCTCGGCACCTATGTTGGGATCACTCCATATCTTGGCGGAGGGATCGGTGTCGCATACAATAAATATTACAGGAGCATTGGGGCGAAGGATTGCGTGGAAGTGGCCCCCAATTCGTCCGGTACGGGCGGGTTCTCTTGTGACGATCCGGCCGGTTACGAGGGTGCAACGGATAAGGAGGGCAAATTCAACCTTGCCTATTCGATCGGTGCCGGCCTTTCCTATCAGGTGGCCAAGAACGTGTCGGTTGACCTTGGCTACGAATATTTCTCGGTGCCGGAGGGCAAATACGTCGCCTATGACAGCGGCGCCTTCAACATCCACAAGGGCATCAATTATCAGACGGTCAAGCTCGGGCTGCGCTACGACCTCTGGTAGGCTGGCTGCAGATACGAAACCCGACGGCGGATCTCTTCGATCCGCCGTTTGCGTTTGAGTTCACGACATACTGATCCCGTATCGCCAGTATCCCGCCAGCGACAGAAACTTTCCTCTTGACGCCTGAGGGTTGAACGCATATCGCCGTCCGTGGGCCACCCCTCCCCAACGAGGGGCCACTATCTGGAAGGATAGACCACGATGACGACGCATACGAAGCCCGGACTCCGTCCGGCAAATCCCAATTTCTCCTCAGGTCCCTGCGCAAAACGCCCCGGCTGGTCGGTCGAGGCGCTGAAGAATGCCGCGCTCGGCCGTTCCCACCGCGCCAAGATCGGCAAGACCAAGCTCGAGCAGGCGATCGAGCTGACGCGCGAAATTCTCCAGGTTCCGGCGGATTACCGTATCGGCATCGTGCCGGCGTCGGACACGGGTGCTGTCGAGATGGCGCTGTGGTCGCTGCTCGGTGAACGCGGTGTCGACATGGTGGCATGGGAAAGCTTTGGCTCGGGCTGGGTGACCGATGTCGTCAAGCAGCTGAAGCTCGCCGGTATCAGAAGGATCGAGGCAGGCTATGGCGAACTGCCGGATCTCACCAAGATCGATTTCGACCGCGATGTGGTCTTCACCTGGAACGGCACGACCTCAGGCGTGCGCGTGCCGAATGGCGATTTCATCCCGGCGGATCGCAAGGGCCTGACCATCTGCGATGCCACCTCAGCGGCATTCGCGCAAAAGCTCGATTTCCAGAAGCTCGATGTCGTCACCTTCTCCTGGCAGAAAGTGCTGGGCGGCGAGGGCGCACACGGCATGCTGATCCTGTCGCCTCGCGCCGTCGAGCGACTGGAAACCTACAAGCCGGCGTGGCCGCTGCCGAAAATCTTCCGCCTGACCTCGGGCGGCAAGCTGATCGAAGGCATCTTCAAGGGCGAGACCATCAACACGCCGTCGATGCTGTGCGTCGAGGACTATCTCGATGCGCTTCATTGGGCGAAGTCGATCGGCGGTCTCGATGCGTTGATTGCCAGAGCCGATGCCAATGCCGCCGTGCTCGATGGCTTTGTCGACAAGTCGTCCTGGCTCGGCCATCTCGCGGTCGATGCGGCGACACGGTCCAACACGTCCGTATGTCTGTCCTTCACCGACGCCGATGTCGCGGCGCTCGACGCCGACGGGCAGGCGGCCTTCGCCAAGGCGATCGTCTCTGTGCTCGACAAGGAAGGCGTCGCCTACGACATCGGCTCCTATCGTGACGCACCTTCCGGTCTGCGCATCTGGTGCGGCGCCACCGTCGAGACCTCCGATCTCGAGGCGCTGCTGCCCTGGCTCGACTGGGCCTTCGCCACGCAGAAGGCTTCGCTGAAGGCAGCAGCCTGAGATTTCGTGGTGGCCTGCGGGCCGCCCTTTCCCGACAATCCAATTCAAGGAGGCCGCCATGGCGCCCCGCGTTCTCGTCTCTGACAAACTCTCCACCACCGCCGTCCAAATATTCAAGGACCGCGGTATCGAGGTCGACTATTTGCCCGATCTCGGCAAGGACAAGGAAAAGCTGCTCGAAGTCATCGGCCAGTATGATGGCCTTGCCATCCGCTCGGCGACCAAGGTCACGGAAAAACTGATCAACGCAGCGACAAGACTCAAGGTCGTCGGCCGCGCCGGCATCGGTGTCGACAATGTCGACATCCCCGCGGCGAGCCGCAAGGGCATCATCGTGATGAACACGCCCTTCGGCAATTCGATCACCACGGCCGAACATGCGGTGGCGATGATCTTTGCACTCGCCCGGCAGATCCCGGAGGCCAATGCCTCGACCCATGCCGGCAAATGGGAAAAGAACCGCTTCATGGGCGTCGAGATCACCGGCAAGACGCTGGGCGTCATCGGCTGCGGCAATATCGGCTCGATCGTTGCCACGCGCGGCGTCGGCCTGAAGATGCATGTCGTCGCCTTCGATCCGTTCCTGTCGGACAAGCGCGCCGAGGAACTCGGCGTCGACAAGGTCGAGCTGGACGAGCTTTTCGCCCGCGCCGATTTCATCACGCTGCACACGCCGCTGACCGACAAGACGCGCAACATCATCGACGCGGCGGCGATCGCCAAAATGAAGAACGGCGTGCGCATCATCAATTGCGCGCGTGGCGGGCTCATCGTCGAAGCCGACCTGGTCGCGGCGCTGAAGAGCGGCAAGGTGGCGGGCGCCGGCGTCGATGTGTTCGAGGTCGAACCGGCGGAGAACAACGCGCTGTTCGGCATGGAGAATGTGGTGGCAACGCCGCATCTCGGCGCCTCGACAGCGGAAGCGCAGGAAAATGTCGCGCTCCAGGTGGCCGAGCAGATGGCCGACTATCTGATCAAGGGCGCGGTTTCGAATGCCATCAACATGCCCTCGATCACGGCCGAGGAAGCACCGCGGCTGAAGCCGTTCGTCAAGCTCGCCGAAGTGCTCGGCGCCTTTGTCGGCCAAGTCACCGAGGACCCGATCAACGAGGTCGAGATCCTGTTCGACGGCTCGACCGCGACGATGAACACGCGTGCCCTGATCAGTGCCGCGCTTGCCGGACTGATCCGGCCGCAGGTCGCCGACGTCAATATGGTGTCGGCGCCGATCATGGTGAAGGAGCGCGGCATCATCGTCGCCGAGGTCAAGCGCGACAAGTCGGGCGTGTTCGACGGCTACATCAAGCTGACGGTGAAGACCGAGCACATGACGCGCTCGATCGCCGGCACCTGCTTCTCCGACGGCAAGCCGCGCTTCATCCAGATCAAGGGCATCAATCTCGACGCCGAGGTCGGCCAGCACATGCTCTACACAACCAATGCCGATGCGCCCGGCATTATCGGCCTGCTCGGCACGGTGTGCGGCGAGAACGGCGTCAACATCGCCAACTTCCAGCTCGGCCGCAACCGGCCGGGCGGCGACGCGATTGCGCTGCTCTATCTCGACGCGCCGTTCCCGGAAAAAGTGCTGGAACAGGTCAAGGCGCACAAGTCGATAGACTCGGCCAAGCGGCTGCAGTTCGACGTCAACGCGATGTAGTTGACGTCGTGGCGGACGCGGCGGTCCTCCCCCCATCATTGGGGCGGCCGCCGCACAGGCCGGTTCAGGTCAATTCATCTGTGCCGTCGGAGACGCCCACGCGATGCCGATAGACCAATTCCCAGCCCTTCCAGCCTGTAAACAGCAGGACCAGAACCACGATCAGCGACAAGATAAAGCCGGTCGGGATCACAGCCGCCGCTCCACCGACATAACGCGAGTACCAGTTATAAAGCTCGATCAGCACGACGAGCACGTTGCCGCCGGCATGGAGCCATGCCGTCGTGAGATTGCGGATCTGAACATCGCCGAGAACGTCCGTCAGGCCGGTAAGAGCGGCCAAGGCGCCCATGATCAGGCCGGCGCCGAGAAGCCAAAGCGATCCGGTGACCCACCCGGGATCGGCTGTTTGCCAGAAAATCAGATCGCAAACGAAGGTGCCGACAAAGAAGGCGATCGGAAACGGAATCAGCATTGGATGAATGGGGTGACCGGCAATGCTTGCCGTGCTGCGAGGGTTATGGCTCATCTTGTTGCCTCCCACGCAAGCAAACTCCGCCAGAGGTAAAATGTTCCAGGTCGGCGCGCGGCAGCAGGCATCGCGACGGCGGCGCAGCGCGGCAGCAGCCAAATGTTATCCGCGGCGGTTCGGTGCCGCCATCTTGCGCCCGCTGTATTCGGCGAGCGAAATGCCGCCCAGCACCAGGACGAGCGCCAGCGCCTGGTAGAGCTGGAATGTCTCGCCGACGATCAGCACTGACAGCAGCGTGCCGAAGATCGGCACCAGATTGATGAACAGCCCGGCACGGTTGGCGCCGATCAGTTCGTTGCCCCTGATGTAAGTGATCTGCGAAATGACCGAGGCGCCGATCGCGGTATAGACGATGACCACCCAGCCGCTGATATCGGGGACGATAACCTTGCCGGCGGCGACCTCCCACAGGAAGAACGGCAGCGAGGTGATGAGGGCAGCGATCGCCAGGGACGACATCAGGCTCTGCCAGCGCATCACCGGCTTCAGCCGCAGCCCGACCGAATAACCGCTGTAGAGGACGACCGCGACCAGCATGATGGCGTCGCCGAAATTGAGTTCCAATGTGAGCAGCCGGCGCGGATCGCCGTGGCAGGCAGTCAAGATGACGCCGAAGATGGTCAGCACCACGCCCGCAATCTGAGCCCAGCTCACGCGCAGGCGGAAGAAGAAGAAATTGGCAATGATGATCAAGACCGGCATCGCCGCCTGTTCGATCGAGACATTGATCGCCGTTGTGTAGTTGAGCGCGGTGTAGAAAATGGTGTTGAACAGAGTGAAGCCGCTGGCGCCAAGTGCAGCCAGGACGAACCAGTGTTTGCGCACCACCGGCCAGTCCTCCCTGATCGTGCGCCAGCCGATCGGCAGCAGGATCGCGACGGCCAGCACCCAGCGCAGGAAGACCAGCGTCATCGGCGAGACGTGACCGACCGCCAGCTTGCCGGCGACGGAATTGCCGCCCCACAGCAAGGTGGTCAGCAGCAGGAACAGGTAGGCGCGTCGATGCATGCGGGATTCCGGCCGCCTGGGAAGTTGTGTTTGCCGGCCTATTGCCCCCGCCGACGCAAGTAAATGATGTCAAAGCCGAAAATTGTTGTGCCTCAGGGCATTTTCGACGGCAAAGAAAGGTCGCGCTTGCGAGGTCTTGACGCTATAGAGGCCTGTCGTTTCGAACCATATCCAGGCCGCCAGGGCGGCATCTCAAGGGAAAAGAAACATGGCCAATGTGGTGGTCGTCGGCTCGCAATGGGGCGACGAAGGCAAGGGCAAGATCGTCGACTGGTTGTCGGAGCGCGCCGACGTGGTCGTGCGCTTCCAGGGCGGCCACAATGCCGGCCATACGCTGGTCGTCGACGGCAAGGTCTACAAACTGTCGCTGCTGCCGTCGGGCGTGGTGCGGCAAGGCAAGCTGTCGATCATCGGCAATGGCGTCGTCTTCGACCCGCACGCCTTTGTCGCCGAAGTGGCAAAACTCAAGGCGCAAGGCGTCGAGGTCACGCCGGACCGCCTGAAAATAGCCGAAAACACGGCGCTTATCCTGTCGCTGCACCGGGAGCTGGACGGATTCCGCGAGGACGCCGCCTCCAATTCCGGGACGAAAATTGGCACGACGCGTCGTGGCATCGGCCCAGCCTATGAAGACAAGGTGGGCCGGCGCGCGGTTCGGGTGATGGATCTGGCGGATTTGGAAACGCTGCCTCTCAAGGTCGACAGGCTGCTGACGCATCACAATGCGCTGCGTCGCGGGCTTGGCCATGGCGAAGTCACGCATGAGGCGATCATGACCGAGCTGACCTCGGTCGCCGATGAGATCCTGCCCTATATGGACCGCGTCTGGAAAATCCTCGACGACAAGCGCCGCGCCGGCGAACGCATCCTGTTCGAGGGCGCGCAAGGCACGCTGCTCGACATCGACCACGGCACCTATCCGTTCGTCACCTCGTCCAACACCGTTGCCGGCCAGGCAGCCGCCGGCTCGGGGGTGGGCCCCGGCGCCATCGGCTATGTCCTGGGCATCACCAAGGCCTATACGACGCGTGTCGGCGAAGGCCCGTTCCCGACCGAGCAGAAGAACGAGATCGGCGAATTTCTCGGTACGCGTGGCCACGAATTCGGCGTCGTCACCGGGCGCAAACGCCGTTGCGGCTGGTTCGACGCCGTGCTGGTGCGCCAGGCCGTCGCCGTCAACGGTATCAAGGGCATCGCCCTGACCAAACTCGACGTGCTCGACGGGCTGGATGAGATCAAGGTCTGCACCGGCTACCGTCTCGACGGCGAAACGATCGACTATCTGCCGGCCAGCCAGGGCGCGCAGGCGCGTGTCGAGCCGGTCTACGAGACGCTCGAAGGCTGGAAAGGCACCACAGCCGGCGCGCGCAGCTGGAACGACCTTCCGGCGCAGGCCGTCAAATATGTCCGTTACATCGAGGAGCTGATCGGGGCACCCGTCGCGCTCCTTTCCACCAGCCCGGAACGGGACGACACGATACTTGTGACCGATCCGTTTCAAGACTAGTTTTCTGAAGCCTTTCCGGGCATCGCGGCCGATTTGCGGGGGCCGGCGCGGAAACAAAATACAGGTCGACTGAAGCATGGCAGATTTCGTTGCTATTCTGAAAAAGGCGCTCGACAAGCACGGCGACGAAACGCCCGAAAAGCGTACGCGGATCTATGAAAGCGTTCGTACCATGCTGGCGAAGAAGCTTGCGGAGTATTCGCCGCCGCTGGCCGCCGAAGCCATAAGCACGCAGAAGCGATCCCTGGAAGATGCCATCTCGAGCGTCGAGCGCGACTATGCCAGGGCGGTGCCGGCATCCGATCCGCTGGCGGAGCTGGAGCACATCTTCTCCTCCATAGACCGCAACAAGAACCAGTCCAGTCATGTAAAGCCTTCCGCCACGCCTGCGCCGGCCTGGCAGCCGGCGAAACCCGTGCAGCCGGCGCCGACCGCCAGGACAGAGCCGAGCTGGCAGAGGCCCGCGCCGACACCGCCGTCGCCTGCGCGTGCAGAAACCATCGACAAGCAAGCCGTGGAGCTGGACGCCGACGACGACAGCGCCGATGTGTTCGCCAATGACGAGCAGCCGGTCGCGGACACGTTCCAGCGCCTGCGCCCAGCCGAGCGCAGGCGCAGCTATGGCGGGTTGATCGCGGCTGTCGTCGCGCTTCTGGTGGTCGCCGGCGGCGGCTATGGCATCTGGCTGAACAAGGATGCCTTTGGCTCGATGCTGGGCCTCGGCGGCGACACCAAGACGGTCTCGACCGAACCGCTGGTAAAGCCGGCGCCGGCCAAGCCCGCGGCCGATGCACCGGCACCGGCCGCTGCCGGCGAGGGAACGAAGTTCACCCAGCGCCTGTCGCCCGAAGGCGGTGAAACCGACCCCGGTCCCGCGGCCGGTCAAAGCGGCATCGGCGAGGGCGAGTCCGTCGCCGCGCTGACCACACCGCCACCCCCGGCTCCAGCGCCACCTGCGGCTCCAGCGCCTGCGACCCCGCCGGCCGGCGACGCCGCAGCCACGGGCGCGCCCGCCGCGCCGGCGCCCGACGCTTCCGCCACGCCACCGGCAACGCCGCCCGCCGATGGCGCCGCTCCGCCGCCCAATGGGGCAGCACCGGCTGATGCCGCCGCCACGCCGCCCGCGACCGGCACGCCGCCCGCGGCGCCGGCGGCCGCCGCTTCCGAGCCCACCGTTGCGGTCGGCCAGAAGGCGATCTTCTACGAGGAACGCACCTCGACCGCGCAAGGATCGGCCGAACCCGGCAGCATCGTCTGGTCGCTGGTGCAGGAATCCCCCGGCGGCGACCTGCCGCCTGAGCCGGCGATCCGCGCCGAGGCGACCATTCCCGGCAAGGACATCCAGCTGCGCATGACCATCCGCCGCAATACCGACCAGACGCTGCCGGCCAGCCACATCATCGAGATGATCTTCCTGACGCCCGAGGGCTTTGACGGCGGTGGCGTCGACAACATCCTGCGCGTCGCCATGAAGAGTTCGGAACAGGATGCCGGCAGCCCGCTGATCGGCATTCCGGCCAAGATCGCCGACGGCTTCTTCCTGGTGGCGCTCAACGACACCAAGGCCGACGAGGACGCCAATATGACCTTGCTTCGAGGCCAGGACTGGATCGACGTGCCGGTGGTCTACAAGACCGGACGCCGGGCGCTGCTGACCATGGAAAAGGGCATTCCGGGCGAGAAGGTGTTCGACGAGGCGCTGAAGGCCTGGCAGGCCAAGACGGCAGGTTGACGGGCGGCAGTAGCGGCTGCCTTCGCTCAGAAGCCCTGGAACAGCATGTCGAGCGCGGCGACGATGTCGTCGTGATGTCTAGAAAGGTTTCCCTCTGGCATCCGCAATTCGGACGCGCTGAAGGCCGACACAAACTGTGTGACCATCACAAGATCTTTGCCGTTTATAGCGAAGGTCGGGTTCAGGCGGCGGCCAGGAAGCGGGGCAATCTCGGGCGGCATCAAAGGAACGACCACCCTCGTGCTCAGCCCTTCAAGCATATCTGACTGCACGTCGAGAAGATAACCGTCGCTCTCGGTACTCCGATAGAAATCGTAACGCGCCATCAGAACGGCCGGTGTTTAGCCAATGGCAGTCCGTTCTTTCGGACATATTCGTTGGAGCTTTCGATGGCTTCCCAGTTTTCTTCTTGCCATCGACGCGTTTTCTCCGCCGCAATCGCTTTCGCGATCCCTGCTTCGGCAGCGCGGGAGATGTTGATGCCCAACGCTTTGGCGTCCTTGATCAACTGAGAGTCAATGGACGTGTTGACAGAGGTCCGCTGAGTTTTTGGCGTCGATTGAAGCACGGAGATGCCTCCTTTCATGCGCACAATATACGCGCATAAAAGACCGCAGGCAATGCTACCCCTCCATCTCCTCACGCAGCATTTCCAGCTCCAGCCACTCTTCCTCGAGTGCGGCCAGCGTGGCGCGTTCCTTGTCGAGGGCGGCGATGGTCTTTTGGAACGAGGCCGGGTCGCGCTCGTAATAGGCGGGATCGGCAATGTTGTTTTCCAACCGCGAGATCGAGGCCATTACCGCCTCGATCTTCTTGGGCAAGGATTCCAGGGCGAATTTCTGCTTGAACGACAGTTTCTTCGACGGCCCTTTTGGCGCTGCCGGCTCGCTCTTGCCCGGCGCCGGCGCATCGCTGGTTTCGGCCTTGGCGCGCGCCTTGCGGTCGTCGAGCCGGGTGCCGCCGCGCTGCGCCAGCATGTCGGAATAGCCACCGGCATATTCGATCCAGCGGCCGCCTCCGTCCGGGGCGATGATGCTGGTGACGGTGCGGTCGAGGAAGTCGCGGTCGTGGCTGACCAGGATGACCGTGCCGGCAAAGCCGGCGACAAGTTCCTGCAACAGTTCCAGCGTCTCCATGTCGAGATCGTTGGTCGGCTCGTCGAGCACCAGAAGGTTGGCCGGCCGCGCCAGAACACGCGCCAGGAGCAGCCGCGCCCGTTCGCCGCCGGACAGCTCGCGCACCGGGGTGCGCGCCTGTTCCGGCTTGAACAGGAAATCCTTCATGTAGGACACGACATGGCGCTGCTCGCCATTGATGACGAGGTTTTCGCCGCGCCCGTCCGTGAGATACTGCGCCAGGGTCTCGGCCGGATCGACCGCCTCGCGCTTCTGGTCGAGCGTGGCGATTTCCAGATTGGTGCCGAGCCGCACCGAGCCGGCATCGGGCTTCATCTCGCCGGTGAGCATCTTCAACAGCGTCGTCTTGCCGGCGCCGTTCGGCCCGACAAGGCCGACGCGATCGCCGCGCTGGATGCGGGTCGAGAAGCCCTTGACCACGGTCAGGTCGCCAAAACTCTTCTCGATGTTCTTGGCCTCAATCACCAGCTTGCCGGATTCGGCGGCGTCGCTGGCCACCATGGTCGCCGAGCCCTCGGCGCCGCGATGGCCGCGAAAACGCTGGCGCATGGTCTGCAGTTCGCCCAGGCGGCGCATGTTGCGTTTGCGGCGAGCCGTCACGCCATAGCGCAGCCAATGCTCCTCGCGCACGATCTGGCGGCCGAGCTTGTGCTGTTCGCGCTCTTCCTCTTCCAGCACAAGGTCGCGCCATTCCTCGAAATGGCCAAAGCCCTTGTCGAGGCGGCGGGTCTGGCCACGGTCGAGCCAGACAGTGGCGCGCGAGACGCGTTCGAGGAAGCGACGGTCGTGCGAGATGACGATCAGCGCCGAAGACGTCCGGACAAGCTCTTCTTCCAGCCATTCGATGACCGACAAATCGAGATGGTTCGTCGGCTCATCAAGCAGCAGAATATCGGGTTCGGGCGCCATGACGCGGGCAAGTGCTGCGCGGCGCGCCTCGCCGCCGGAGAGATCGTTGGGGTTCTCCGTGCCGGCGAGGCCGAGATGCTCCATCAGATATGTGGCGCGGTAGGGATCGTCGGCAGGCCCAAGCCCGGCCTCGACATAGGCGCGCACATTGGCAAAGCCGTCCATGTCGGGCATTTGCGGGAGATAGCGCACCGTTGCCGAAGGCTGGCGGAAGACCTCGCCGTCTTGCGGCTCGATCAGACCAGCAGCAATCTTCAGGAGCGTCGACTTGCCGGAGCCGTTGCGGCCGACGAGCGCGATCTTGTCACCGGCGGACGCCGTCAGTTCGGCGCCATCGAGCAGCGGCGTGCCGCCAAAGGTCAGTCTTATGCCGTCGAGGTTGAGAAGGGGCGGGGCCATGTCAGCTTTCAGGCAAGGGGTAGGGGTGGGCGAGCAGCAGCGCGCGGCCATGGCCGAGCGCGATTTCGAGGCCGCCCCCGGTCGTGTTGGACTTGACCTCGTTCGAGATGGTCAGCGACGAGCCGAACACGACCTCGACATGGTCGAGCGGCCACTTCGCGCCGGACACGGTGAGGCCCGAAAGATCGGAAAAGCCGAGCACCGAAAACAGCGTTCCGTCGGCATAGTCGAAGCCGGCCTTGCCAGGCAGCAGAGGGGCGCCTTCCTGCGCTCCGCTGGTCAACAGCAATTTTGTGCCGGCCTCGGCCAGCCGCAGGCTGAGCGCCAGATGGAGGAAGGCGTGGTCGGCGCGCTTGCCGCCGAAAGCGCCGGCCAGCACCAGGCTGGTGGCGCCGCGTTCCAATGCCGCCGCGATCGCCAGTTCGCCATCGGTCTTGTCCTTTTCGGGAGGAAACACCTCCCGCGGCACGGCGGCGAGATCGGCAGGCAGGTCCGCCGGCACGGAATCGAAATCGCCGACCCACAGCTCCGGCATCACGCCGAGCAGGCGGGCATGATCGATGCCGGCGTCGGCGGCGATGACGCGCGTGCCCGCGACCTGGCGGTCGAGCCGCGGCGTGCGGACGAGATCGCCGCCAAGCAGGATGGTGAATGTGCTCATATCCGCTGGCCCTTACCAGCCCCGCCGACGAAACGGAAGGCCGAGCGGCACCGTCACTCTTTGTTGGAGCATGATCTTTTTCCGGAAACGGATTCCACTTTCCGGGATCACGCTCGGGCAAACTTCCACTTGCGTGGCACCTTGGCCGGGCCTATGTGTCGAAACGCTCTAACGGGGTGCCGGACGCGATCTTCGCGGACCGGCTGAGAGGCAGTCTCGCCAACCCGCTGAACCTGATCCGGTTTGTACCGGCGGAGGGATTAGACGCTTCGGACAGCCCGACGCCTCAATTCCTTTCAACACGAATGAAGGAGGCGCCGATGCGCATTTTTTTGTCCCGTCTTGTCCCAGCGCTGGGGCTTGCTGTTTCGCTACTGGCAAGCCCTGCGTGCGCGCAGGAAAAACTCACGATCTATACCTATGAGAGTTTCACTGCCGACTGGGGTCCAGGCCCCCAGGTGAAGAAGGAATTCGAGGCCGAGTGTGGCTGCAGCGTCGACTTCGTCTCGGTCGCCGACGGCGTCGCACTTCTCAACCGCGTCAAGCTCGAAGGTGCCTCGACCAAGGCCGATATCGTGCTTGGTCTCGACACCAACCTCACCGCGGAAGCCAAGGCTTCCGGCCTGTTTGTCCCACATGGCGCGGTGGCTGAAAACAACGTGCCGGGCGGCTGGAGCGACGACACTTTCGTGCCCTACGATTATGGTTATTTCGCCGTCGTCTACGACACCGAAAAGCTGAAGAGCCCGCCGAAGAGCCTGAAGGAACTGGTCGAGGGCGATGCCGCCGACAAGATCGTCATCCAGGATCCGAGGACGTCGACGCCGGGCCTCGGCCTGCTGCTGTGGGTCAAGTCGGTCTATGGCGACAAGGCGCCGGAAGCCTGGGCGAAACTCAAGGGCAAAGTGCTGACGGTGACGCCGGGCTGGAGCGAGGCCTATGGCCTGTTCTCCAAGGGCGAGGCGCCGATGGTGCTTTCCTATACGACGTCGCCGGCCTACCACATGGTGGCCGAGAACACCGGGCGCTACCAGGCGGCCTCGTTCGAGGAAGGCGAGTATCTGCAGGTCGAGGTCGCCGGCATCACCACCACGGGCGCGAAGAACCCGCTGGCGGCGAAGTTCCTGGCCTTCATGACCGGGCCGAAATTCCAGGATGTCATTCCGGAGACCAACTGGATGTTCCCGGCCGGGAAAACCGACAAGCCGCTCAATCCGGCTTTTGATAGGCTGGTCAAGCCGGCGAAGACCTTGCTGTTCAGCCCGGAAGAGGTCGCGGCAAATCGCAAGGCCTGGGTGGATGAATGGCTGGCGGTGATGAGCAAGTAGATTTGGCTGTATAGTCAAAAGATGAGTGCTCTACGGCGCCCCCCTCTGTCCTGCCGGACATCTCCCCCACGAGGGGGGAGATTGGCCTTTACGTTGACTTTCGCCAATCTCCGAAGCTGCAGGAATGAGCGGAGCGCTAAAACCGCCAATCTCCCCCCTCGTGGGGGAGATGTCCGGCAGGACAGAGGGGGGCGCGAAGGAACGCGACGCCCGGTAAAGAGTGCAACGCTCTGACCCCCGCATCACGGCCGGCATTGTCGCGCTTGCGGCAATCGCGCTGCTGATCGGTGGCGCCTTCGCCGGCCTTATCCGCGAAGGCGCGCACGACCTTTCCGGCGCCGCGTCCGCCTTTGACCTCTATCTCCTGCGCGTTGTCCGCTTCACGCTCTGGCAGGCTGCGCTCTCGATGCTGCTTTCCGCCGTACCGGCGCTGTTCGTCGCCCGGGCGCTGTCGCGGCATCCGCGCTTCTTCGGACGCGGCTTCATCCTGCAGCTGTTTACTGTGCCCCTTGCCTTGCCGGCGATTGTCGCAGCGCTGGGCATACTGGCGCTCTATGGCCGCGCCGGTTATTTCGCCGCGATCGGTGGCCAGAGCTGGCCCGACATCTATGGGCTGCCGGGCATCCTCGTCGCCCACGTCTTCTTCAACCTGCCGCTGGCCACCCGGCTGTTCCTCGAAGCGCTGGGAACGGTGCCGGCCGATCAATGGCGGCTGGCGAGCCAGCTCGGCATGGGGGCGAGGCCAGCCTTCCGGCTGATCGAGTGGCCGGTGCTGCGCGCCGCGCTGCCGGGCGTCGCCGGGCTTGTCTTCATGCTTTGCATCACCTCCTTCACCATCGTGCTGATCCTCGGCGGCGGGCCGGCGGCGACGACGCTGGAAGTCGCCATCTATCAGGCGCTGCGTTTCGACTTCGATCCGGCGCGAGCGGTGACGCTGACGGTGCTGCAGATCGCGCTGACTTTTGCCGTCATGCTGGCGCTGACGCGGCTCGGCGCCAATGTGACCGGCGACGCCAATTTGCCTGTCGCGCCGCGCCGCTATCACTTGGCCGGCAAAGCAGAAACAGCGTTCAACGCCGTCCTGATCGTGCTCGCCTTGCTGTTCGTCGCCGGACCAATGGCGGCCACCGTCGCGTCCGGCCTCGACGCCGATCTCGGCCGGCTGGCGGGCGAGAGTGCCGTGCGTCAGGCGACGCTGACCAGCGCCGGTCTCGCCTTCTCGGCGGCGCTACTTTCGGTGGCGCTGTCGCTGTCGCTGATCATGGCGCGTCGGGCATTGTCGCTGCGCCGCCGGTCCAGTGCCCGTTCATTGCTCGAGCATGCCACCGACACCGGCGCCGGCTTCGTCCTCGTCGTGCCGCCCGTCGTCATCGGCGCCGGCTGGTTTCTCCTGCTGCGCACGGTCAGCGATGTCTTTGCCATCGCGCCGGTCATGGTCGTCACCGTCAATGCGGTGATGGCGATGCCCTTTGCCATCCGCGCGATGCGCCCGGCCTATGATGCGGCGAGCGAGCGCCATGAGAGGCTGTGCGCGCAGCTCGGGATTGCGGGCTGGAACCGGCTGCTTCTGGTCGACTGGCCGTCGCTCCGGCGGCCGCTGGCCACCGGCTTTGCCTTCGCCATGGCGCTGTCGCTCGGCGATCTCGGCGTCATCGCGCTGTTCGGCAGCGATTCGGTGCAGACCTTGCCCTATCTCCTGCTGGCGCGCATGGGCAGCTATCGCACGGCCGATGCTGCCGGGCTGGCTTTGCTGCTCGGGGCGGTCTGCCTTGCATTGGTGGTCGCGGCAGACTGGCTGGGACGGGGAGAGAGATCGTGACGTCCGCTGTGGAGAAAGGCACGACTGTCCGGCTGGACACGGTCTCGTTCAGCTATGGCGAAACGTCATTCCTGTTCGATGTCGAATTCGATACATCGAAGATCACCGCCATCATGGGGGCAAGTGGTTCGGGCAAATCGACCTTGCTCAATCTGGTGGCTGGTTTCGAGACGCCAGAGTCCGGTCGTGTGCTGATCGGCGGCGCCGATGTCGGCGCCGAGCCGCCTTCGGTGCGGCCGGTGTCGATGGTATTCCAGGAAAACAATCTGTTTGCTCATCTCTCGGTGGAGAGGAATGTCGGGCTCGGCCGCTCGCCATCGCTCAACCTGACCGACGCCGATCGCGCCGCAATCGCCGAGGCGCTTGACCGCGTCGGCCTGGCCGGCAAGGAAATGCGCCTGCCGCGCGAACTCTCCGGCGGCGAAAGGCAGCGCGTGGCGCTCGCCCGCGTTCTGGTGCGCGACCGGCCGGTGCTGCTGCTCGACGAGCCGTTCGCTTCGCTCGGGCCAGCGCTGCGCGACGACATGCTCGACCTGGTGGCCGGCGTTCATGCCGAGCGGGCGATGACGGTGCTGTTCGTCACGCATCAGCCGGAAGACGCTCGCCGTATCGGCGAGCAGATGGTTTTTCTGGACAATGGCAGGGTTGCCGCGACGGGACCTGCCGCCGATTTTTTCGACGGCACTGGCCCTGAAGCGTTTCGGCGCTATATCGGCGCAAGTTCGGGCGGATCACGCGATATTGCCCGGAAGCGGACATAATTTACGACCAAACCGGCTACAGGTGATGTGGCGCTTGCTTGCCATGGTCCAGTCGATGTGGCTAGGTCCGCTTAGTACT
The DNA here is from genome assembly GCF_057786095.1 of Mesorhizobium sp. P160219. Taxonomy (NCBI): domain Bacteria; kingdom Pseudomonadati; phylum Pseudomonadota; class Alphaproteobacteria; order Hyphomicrobiales; family Phyllobacteriaceae; genus Mesorhizobium; species Mesorhizobium sp. P160219. The sequence continues at coordinate 312,814 of NZ_JBYNWG010000001.1, read as the reverse complement.
GGTCCGGCACGAGCCGTGATTTGCCCCTACAGCGCCGCACCCGGCCGGATGCGTAAACGCTGTAGGTTTTTTGATGTGTGCAGGATTGCCAACGAAAACCGATTTTTCGCTGGCGCGGACCCCGGTCCAAATCATGCGCCGAGAGCTGAAGGAACGCCGTGCTGCCGACCGGCACTGACACTTTGAAACGCAGACCGCTGGTGCGCTTCCTCGTGCTGGCCGGCCTTGCCGTGGCGCTGGCCAGCTGCCAGATGTTCACGCCTCCCGAAGTGCAGGAATCCGGCTTCCAGCCTTCCGACAAGCCGATCACGGTCGACAATGTCGCCGCCAACAGCAAGCTTGCCGAACTGGCGAAGGCGCAACATCCGCGCATCCTTGCCACCTATGGCGGCGAATATTCCGATCCCAAGCTCGAGCGCATGGTGGCCAAGGTTGTCGGCAGCCTGACCGTGGTGTCGGCCAATCCGACCCAGACCTATCGCATCACCATCCTCAATTCGCCCAACGTCAACGCTTTCGCGCTGCCGGGTGGCTATCTCTACGTCACCCGCGGCCTGCTGGCGCTGGCCAATGATTCGGCCGAACTCGCCGCCGTCATCGCGCATGAGATGGGCCACGTCACCGCCAATCACGGTCTGCAGCGACAGCAGCTCGAGGCCGAGGAAGGCCTGGCGACCAAGGTGGTCTCCGATGTGCTGGGCGACAGCCCGACCGCCAAGCAGGCATTGATCCGCGGCAAGCTGAGGCTGGCGCAGTTCTCGCGCAACCAGGAGCTGGAGGCAGACGCCATCGGCATCAAGTCGATCGGCGAGGCGGGTTACGATCCCTATGCCGCCGGGCGTTTCCTGCAGTCGATGTCGGCCTACACCGATTTCCGCTCGATCAGCGGCGCCACCGACGCCAGCCTCGACTTCCTGGCCACGCACCCCAACACGCCGCAGCGAATTGATCTGGCGCAGCGCCACGCCCGCCAGTTCGGCGCGCCGGGCATCGGCACCCGCGACCGCGATTCCTTCCTGGCCGGGATAGACGGCCTGCTCTATGGCGACACGCCGGAAGAGGGCTATGTGCGCGGCCAGACCTTCCTGCATCCGGGCCTCGGCGTTTCGTTCACGGTGCCCGACGGCTTCATCATCGACAATTCGGCGGCGGCGGTGACGGCGACCGGTCCCGGCGACATGGCGATCCGCTTCGACGGTGTGTCGATCGACAAGGATCGTGCGCTGACCGACTACATCAGAAGCGGCTGGGTGGCCGGTCTCGACGAGACCAGTGTGCGCCAGGAGACGATCGACGGCAACCAGGCGGCGACCGCGCACGCCGGCGCCGATGGCTGGCAGTTCGACATTGCGGTGATCCGCGCCGGCGGTCAGGTCTACCGGCTTTTGACAGCGGCCCCCTCGGCCAGCACGACACTCGATCCGGTGGCACGCTCGGTCAGCGGTTCGTTCCGCGTGCTCAGCCCCGCCGAGAAGGCGGCACTGAAGCCGCTGCATATCCGCGTCGTCACGGTACAGGCCGGGCAGACGATGGGCACACTTTCGGCGCAGATGGTCGGCGTCGACCGCAAGCTCGATCTGTTCCGCGTGCTCAACGCGATGTCGCCGGGCGCCTCGGTTTCGGCCGGCGACAAGGTCAAGATCGTCACGGACAGATAGCGCCGGTCTTCGTCAGAAACCCCAGCCTTCGTAGTGCTTTTTTCTGAGATAACTTTTCTGAGATAACTCGGGGTACCCCGTTCCTGGCAATCTCAGGCCGCCATGAACTCCGGATTCTGCTTCACCAGCGCGAGCTTGAGCTTTTCCATGGCGCGGGCCTCGATCTGCCGGACACGCTCCTTGGAAATGCCGAGCGTCTCGCCAAGCGCCTCAAGCGTCGCACCTTCGTCGCTCAGCCGGCGCTCCTCGATGATCCTGAGTTCGCGGGCATTGAGCGCGCGGAGCGCCGTCTTCAGCCACATCAGGCGCCGTTCGACGTCGATGGTGTCGCCGGCGACCTCGTCAGGCAATGGATCGTCCGAAATCAGGAAGTCCATCCGCTCGGTGGTGCCAGCTTCGTCGGCGAGCGGTGCGTTGAGCGAAGAGTCAGGTGCTGAAAGCCTGGAATCCATCTTCGCGACATCGGCCTCGGAGACGCCTAGGGCTACCGAGACTTCGCGGTAGAGCGTGGCGTTGGAGATCGGCTCGGCGCCATTGGCAAGACGGGCGCGCAGGCGCCGCAGGTTGAAGAACAGCGCCTTTTGCGCCGAAGAGGTGCCGCCGCGAACGATCGACCAGTTGCGCAGGATATAGTCCTGCATCGAAGCGCGGATCCACCATGTCGCATAGGTCGAGAAGCGCACCTCGCGCTCCGGCTCGAAACGCGCGGCTGCTTCCAGCAGCCCGACATGGCCCTCTTGGACCAGATCTCCGAGCGGCAGGCCGTAATGTCGGAACTTCGAAGCCATGGAGATGACCAGCCGCATATGGGCGACGGTGATCTGATGCAGCGCCTGCTGATCCTGGTCCTCCTTCCAGCGCAAGGCGAGAACATGTTCCTCATCGCGCTCGAGGTAGGGGGCTTTCATTGCCGTGCGGACCATGGTCCGTCCTGCCGTGTCTTCGATCATGCCGCGCTCCTGCTCCCGGACATTTTCGGACGGCCTGGCGGCCGTTATCTCTGTTTGACGCAATTCCGAAGGAAACCGCTTTCCCACTTTCCTGGAATTGCTTCGGGCCTAGCGCAGCCAAGGGTTCTTGAAATGGAAACGCGGCGCCCTACAACAAGCCATGAACGTGCCATACCGGGGATTGGTTCCGCCGCCGAGGGCGGTTGTTTTGTGCGGTCCGACAGGGCGCATCGACACCGCAGATCGGGACTATTGGCACCGATCGGAGCTGCTTTGAGAATTCTGATTTCTGGATCGCCGTTTTTTTGAAATCTGGTTCCTTATTTTGCTGCGCTGTATCTGTCAGTTTCCGGCTCTCACAAGCGCCGGACACCGGCCAAGGACGGGATCACATAGAAATGAAATGGCTCAATTCGCTCATCATCGCCGGAACGATGCAGGTTCTGGCTGTTACATCAGGCCACGCCGGCGCCAATCTCGACCAGATCAAGCAGGCCGGCACACTCAAGGTCGGCACCGAAGGCACCTATGCGCCCTTCACCTATCATGATGCTTCCGGCGCGCTGGTCGGCTTCGACGTCGAGATCGCCAAGGCGATCGGCGACAAGCTCGGCGTCAAGGTCGAGTTCCTCGAAGGCAAATGGGACGGGCTGATCGCCGGCCTCGACGCCAACCGCTACGACGCCGTGATCAACGAGGTCGGCATCACCGACGCGCGCAAGGCCAAGTACGATTTCTCCGATCCTTACATCGCCTCCAAGGCCGTGCTGATCGTGCGCGGCGACAACACCGACATCAAGACCTTCGCCGACCTCAAGGGCAAGAAGTCGGCACAGTCGTTGACATCGAATTTCGGCAAGCTCGCCGAGACCAACGGCGCCGAACTTGTCGGCACCGACGGCTTCGACCAGTCGATCCAGCTGCTGCTCACCGGCCGCGCCGACGCCACCATCAATGACAGCCTGTCTTTCCTCGACTTCAAGAAGCACAAGCCGGACGCCAATGTGAAGATCGCCGCGCAGGAAGAGAACGCCGACTATTCCGGCGTCATCGTGCGCAAGGGTGATCCGGAGCTGGTCGCGGCGATCAACAAGGCGCTGGCCGACATCAAGGCCGACGGCACCTACAAGAAGATCGCCGATACCTATTTCGGCCAGGATGTCTCGCAGTAAAGACCATCTCCCGGCGGTTTGCCGGCAATGACAAATAGCGGCGGGCCGTCTTTGACGGCTCGCCGTTATTCGCATGATATGAGAAGCACACAATCGCACTGCCGTCACCGCGGCGGTCTGTGAGGGAGGAGCCGTTCGTGCCGCACTGGCTACACCTGATGCTGGACTCGTTGCCGACACTGCTGTGGGCGGCGTTGATCTTCACCGTACCGCTGACATTGCTATCGTTCGCACTCGGCCTGTTCGTCGGCCTGGTTGTCGCCCTGGTGCGGCTGTTCGGCCCCAAGCCTCTGGTTGCCGTGGTCCGCTTCTATGTCTGGATCTTTCGCGGCACGCCGCTTCTGGTGCAGCTGTTCCTGATCTTTTACGGCCTGCCTTCGGTCGGCATATTGCTGGATGCTTTTCCGGCGGCGCTGATTGGCTTCACCCTCAACATAGGCGCCTACAGTTCGGAAATTATCCGCGCCGTGATCGGCTCGGTGCCGAAGGGCCAGTGGGAAGCGGCCTATTCGATCGGCATGACCTGGAGCCAGGCGATGCGGCGCACCATCCTGCCGCAAGCCGGCCGCGTCGCCGTGCCGCCGCTGTCCAACACCTTCATCTCGCTGGTCAAGGATACGTCGCTGGCCGCCGCCATCACCGTGCCGGAGATGTTCCAGGCGGCGCAGCGCATCGTCGCCACCACCTATGAACCGCTGATCCTCTATGTCGAGGCGGCGATCCTTTATCTGGCGATGAGCTCGGTGCTTTCGGCCTTGCAGACGCGGCTGGAGGAGCGGCTCAACCGCTATGGCGGCTTCCTGGAGGCGCGCTCATGATCGGCCTCACCGATATCGAAAAGCGCTTCGGCGACAATCTGGTGCTGAAGGGCGTGACGGTCACCATTGCCGAAGGCAGCGTCACCGCGCTTGTCGGTCCCTCCGGCGGTGGCAAGAGCACTCTGCTGCGCTGCATCAACCTGTTGGAGATCCCGACCTCGGGCATGGTGCGCATCGGCGACGAGACGCTGGAATTCCGTCCCGGCATCAAGATCCCCAGCCGCGACATCCAGCGCCTGCGGCTGCAGACCGGCATGGTGTTCCAGAACTTCCAGCTGTTCCCGCATCGCACCGCGATCGAGAACGTCATGGAAGGCCTGGTGACGGTGCTCAAATGGCCGACGGCAAAGGCGCGCGAGCGGGCACTGGCGCTGCTCGAGAAGGTCGGCATGGCGCACAAGGCGGACGATTGGCCGGCAACGCTGTCGGGCGGCCAGCAGCAGCGTGTGGCCATCGCCCGCGCCCTGGCGCCGTCGCCCAAGGTTCTGCTTTGCGACGAGCCGACCTCGGCGCTCGATCCGGAACTGGCGCAGGAAGTGGTCGACGTGCTCGGAAAACTCGCCAGCGAAGGCACCACCATGGTGATGGCCACGCACGACCTTCGCCTTGCCTCCAAGATCGCGCAGGAGGTGGTGTTCCTCGATGCTGGTGTCGTCGTCGAGAAGGGGCCGTCCACCGTGGTGTTCAGCAATCCGGAGCGGGAACGGACCAAGCGTTTTATTGCGACGCTGAAGCAGGAGGCGGAGAAGGAAGCCGGCGGCTGAGCCTTCTACGTTCCCCTTGTGGGGAGGTCGGACGGAAGGTCCGGGTGCGGTCTGGTGTCGTCCCCATCCTCGCTGCTTCGCAGCGACCCTGCCTGGGCGAGCCACGGGTCTCGCCCGTCCTTGGAACCCCACAAGGGGGTAAAAACAAAAACCCGGCACAAGGCCGGGTTTTTCATGATTTCGACGGTGAAAGCGATCAGGCAGCTTCTTCCTGCTCGGCTTCCTCATTGTCGGCCTTGGCGCCGCGCTTCGGGCCCTTGTTGAGGTTGACCTCGATCAGGCGCACGGCTTCGGTTTCCGACATGCGGTTGACTGCCGCGATCTCGCGCGCCATGCGGTCGAGTGCCGCCTCATAGAGCTGACGCTCGGAATAGGACTGTTCCGGCTGGTTGTCGGCACGGTAGAGGTCGCGCACGACTTCCGAGATCGAGATCAGGTCGCCCGAATTGATCTTGGCATCATATTCCTGCGCACGGCGCGACCACATGGTGCGCTTGACGCGGGCGCGGCCCTGCACGACCTTCAGCGCGCGCTCGACATAATCCTCTTCCGACAGCTTGCGCATGCCGATGGAGGTCGCCTTGGCGACCGGAACCTTCAGGCGCATCTTGTCCTTCTGGAAGTCGATGACGAACAGTTCCAGCTTGTGGCCCGCAACTTCCTGCTCGTCGATCGAGACGATCTGGCCGACGCCGTGTGCCGGATAGACGATGTACTCGCCGGTCTTGAAACCGTGGCGTGCCGAGGTGGACTTCTTCTGCGGGGTGATCGTTGCCATTACGCCCTGAACTCCTTGTTGTGGCACCGGCGGCCTGCCGGTCCGAACGCATGCGACCGGGGACACCGATCGTTAGCCGCACAACAGATGAACCCATCGGAAAAAGCCGGGACCGGCAAACCGCATACATAGCGACTGCCTGGCCCAGATCGCTCTGGTCCGATTGGGGATTTCACCTTTCAGTGATTTGGGGCGCTTGCGCCATAAATCGACGTTGTGTCACCGGCATGTTTCAACTGGTGTAGCACAAAAAGTCGGAAGAATCAAGGTTTTGCTGCAAACGCGAAGGTCGAGCGCCATCGCCGCCTGTCAAGGCAGTTAATGTATGATGCGCGTTACGCAGCGTTATGACGATCCAATAGGCCGCACTTTTTTGCTTTGCGCATCACCCTTTCCGAAATCGATTCCGATTCCAGCGTCATGTGCTCAGTCGCCTTCGCCGGGCTCGGCGGAGAAATATTTCTCGAACTTGCCGGCTTCGCCGTCGAAGCTCTTGGCATCTGCCGGAGGCTCCTTCTTGGCGGTGATGTTGGGCCATTTCTCGGCGTATTCGGTGTTGACCTGCAGCCATTTGTCGAGGCCCGGCTCGGTGTCGGGCTTGATTGCATCGGCCGGGCATTCCGGTTCGCAGACGCCGCAGTCGATGCACTCGTCGGGATGTATGACAAGCATGTTCTCGCCCTCGTAGAAGCAGTCGACCGGACAGACCTCGATGCAGTCCATGTACTTGCATTTGATGCAGTTGTCGGTCACGACATAGGTCATTGGTCGGCTCCGGGACGTCCCGTTCTTGCTAGAGCGACGTGCGTCCAATTGGACGCACAAAGTACGCTCTGACACTTTGAATCTGCGCATCGTGCCTTCCGAAAAATCGATTTCCGATTTTCGGGCCGATGCGGCGGCTTTTTTGGTGAGGTAACGCCTTTGCCTGCCGCTTGCAAGGGCAGCCATTGCAGGCGGGGCCCGCGTGTCCGGAATGAAATTCCAGACCGCCGGCATGGCGCAGACGGCCAAGGCTTCAGTCTTCGCCGAACAGCCGGTCGGTTTGCCTGCGCTCTTTCTTGGTCGGCCGGCCGCTGCCGGCGTCGCGCAGCGCCGGAATGGCATCGGCAACAGCCTCGCCTTTTGGGGCCGGCGGCGGGGACATGTCCTCGTAGAGCGTGCGCGCTTCCTCGGCCGGACCGCGCCGCACGCCGGTGCCAAGCACCTTCCAAACGAAGATGCGGCGCTCGTGCGTAATGGTCAAAACGTCGCCAGGCTTGACCAGATCGGAGGCCTGCGCTGCTTTGTCGCTGTTGATGCGGACGCGTCCGGCGACAACCAGCTTGGCCGCCAGCGAGCGCGATTTTATCGCGCGCGAAAAGAACAGCCACTTGTCGATGCGCTGACGACCTTCAGCAACCATCGCAGCGAGTTATTTCTTGTTGGAGCATGATCTTGTCCGAAAACCGGTTCCACTTTTCGGGATCATGCTCAGAGCTTACTTCTTCAGCTGGTCGCGCAAGGCGGCGAGCTTGGCGAAGGGCGAGTCCGGATCGAAGCGCACCGGCCGTTCTTCGCGTGGCTTGGCCTGGAAGGCCGGCTTGGCGCCTTGCGGTCCGCCTTTGCCTTCCGGCCTGCCGCCTTTCCAGTCAGGCCGGCCCTCGCGCGGACGCTCGCCTTGCGGCTTGCCGTCGCGGCGCTGTTCGCCCTCGGCCTGCGGCTTGGGCTTGAACTTCGAACGGTCGAAACGTGGCTTGGCGGCACCGTCGCGCTGGTCGCGCCGGCCCTGATAGGCCGGCCGCTCGCCCGTTGCCGGCTGTCCGCCGGCAGCGTCGGCCGGCGCATCGGCGCGGGCAGCCTGGCCGTTACGCGGGCGATTGTCCCGGCCTTGACGATGGCGCGGGCGCTGCTCGAAACGACCCTGCCGCCACAGCAAGATGGGCTTTGGCGCTTCGGCCTCGGGGACAGGCTCAGCGCTTCCACCCTCCCCCTCGTGGGGAGGGTCGGCGCGCAGCGCCGGGGTGGGGGCAGCGCCGGCGTCGGCGGTTGCGCCTGCATCGGCTACGCGGTCTGCACTATCGGTTTCGTCAGCGCTGTCACCCCCACCCGCGTCGCTTCGCGCCGCGACCTCCCCCATCGAGGGGGAGGTAAGGGCGTCGGCGTTTTCGGCGACGGTGGCGTCGGCGCTTTCGGGGACGGTGTCGTCAGCTTCTGCAACAGCCGGAGCTTCTTCCGTGATTTCTATGGGGGCTTCGACTTGGGGAGCTTCGACCTGTTCTTCCGCGACGGGCTCCGCCGTTGCTTCCTCGATGGCTGGAGCTTCGGCGGTGGCTTCAACGGCCGCAGTTGGCTCCGAACCCTCGGGAGGTGCGCCCGGCTGAGCGTCCGCAGCAACAGCCTCCGCTGCGGCTTCGGCGACGGGCTGCTCAGCCGCAGGCTCAGCGGCGGCAACCGCATCCGGCTCCGATCCAACGGCCGGCGCTTCAGCGACAGCTTCTCTTGCAGCGGCTTCCGCCGCCTTGGCCTGTTCGGCTTTTGCAGCCGCGTCCGCAGCCAGTTTTGCCGCAGCCGCTTCCCGCGCGGCATTGTCCTGCGCTTCGAGCCGCGCCTTCACCTCTGCCGGTGGTTTCGGCTCGGCGCGATAGCCGAGGCCCTTCAGAATCTCTTCCATGTCGTCGGCGGTGGCGCCGAGGATGGACATCATCGGCGGCGTCACCATGAAGGACTGGCCGTCATAGGCGCCGTCCGGGCGCTGTCCCAGACCGGGCTTCCAGTTGGTCGCAGGCCGGATCAGGTCGGCCAGCCGTTCCAGAATGTCGATGCGCACGGCGCGGCGGCCGAGATTGCGGTAGCCGGCAAGCTTGTAGAAGCTCTTGTCGAAAGCAGGATCGATGACCACCGAGGTGCGGCCGGAAGCCAGTGCGTGCACCACGTCGCCAAAGCCCGGCTTGTCCTTGCCGTCGTTCTTCAGCGCCCACAACAGCGTAATCAGTCCGGCGGGCGCCGGCTTGATCAGCGCCGGCACGAAGACGTGGTAGGCGCCGAAGCGCACACCGAGCCGACGCAAGGCGGCGCGACCCTCCTGGTCGAGCGACTTCATTTCCTCGGCGATGTCGCGGCGGTTGATGAGGCCGAAATGCTCGACGAGCTGGAAGGCGATGCCACGGCCGATGCCGGCGATCTGCTCGGCATTCTTCAAGTCGACCAGCGGCTTCAGCAGCGACTCGATCTGGAAATTGACGAAACGCTCGGCGCGCGCGGCGACCTTGTCTCGGGCGGGGCCGGTCAACTGCTCGTCGGCCAAAAGCACCAGGCGCGGCTTCAGCGCGTCCTCGCCGGCAACCAGCGTGCCGATCGGCGCGCCGATCCAGCGCAGCGTGCCGTCGGAGCCGAGCGCAAGGTCGCCATTGGCGCAGGCGCCGAAGCGTTCGGCACGCGCCTCGAACTCGGCGGCCAGCGCTTTTTGCGCTGCCGTACGCACGGCCTTGGCGTCTTCGCCGCCGGCGCTCTGGTCGGCGGTGAAGCGGAACCCTTGCAACTCGCCGACATGATGGCCTTCGACAAGGACGGTTCCGGTAGGACTGATTTCGGCTTCAGGCATTGTATTTTCTCTAAGGCGCCGCATGAGGACGGAAGTCCTGCGGTCTACAAACCGTTTCGTCAACCGCTCATGCAGCGCATCCGACAATCTGTCTTCGATTTCGCGCGTCTTTTCCCGCCAGTGTGCCTGATCGGCCAGCCAGCCCGGCCGGTTGGACACGAATGTCCAGGTGCGGATCTGCGCAATGCGGTGCGACAGCGTGTCGATGTCCCCCTCGGTCGTATCGGCGCGGCGCACCTGCTCGGCCATGTAGTTCTCGTCGACATGGCCGTGTTTGGCGAGGTCGGTGTAGATAGAAGCGATCAGGTCGGAGTGCTGGGCCGGCGCGATCTTGCGGTAGTCCGGCAACGCGCAGGCTTCCCACAGCAGCGCCACGCGCTTGGCATTGGTAGCCAGCGCGCGGATGTCCTCGTCGCGGGAGAGATGTTCGAGCGCCTGCGCATCGACCGCCGGCAGCGCGCGCGTCAGGCCTTCGACCGGCGCGTTGGTTTCGATCGAGCGCTTCAGCGCGTCGAGGCTGGCGAAGTCGAAATGCGCGGTGCGCCATTGCAGCACCTTCACCGGATCGAACTCGTGCCCCTCGATGCGCTTGACCAGTTCCTCGTCCAGCGGATCGACCTGGCCGGTGACGCCGAAGGTGCCGTCGCGCAGATGCCGGCCGGCGCGGCCGGCGATCTGGCCGAGCTCGGCCGCCGTCAGGTTGCGGTATTGGTAGCCGTCGAATTTGCGGTTCTGGGCGAAGGCGACATGATCGAGATCAAGGTTGAGGCCCATGCCGATGGCGTCGGTGGCGACGAGATAGTCGACGTCGCCTGCCTGGAACATTGCCACCTGGGCGTTGCGGGTGCGGGGCGACAGCGCGCCGAGCACGACCGCCGCTCCTCCTTGCTGGCGGCGGATCAGCTCAGCGATGGCATAGACCTCGTCGGCGGAGAAGGCGACGATGGCCGTACGCCGCGGCAGGCGGGTCAATTTCTTCGAACCGGCATAGGCCAGGTGCGACAGGCGAGGGCGCGTCACCACCGAGACGCCTCTCAGCAGCTTTTGCAGGATGCCATGCATGGTGGCCGCGCCGAGCAGCAGCGTTTCCTGGCGGCCGCGTAGGTGCAGGATACGGTCGGTGAAGATGTGGCCGCGCTCGAGGTCGCCGGCGAGCTGCACCTCGTCGATGGCGACGAAGGCAACGTCGGTCTCGCGCGGCATGGCTTCGACGGTGCAGACCGAATATTTCGCGCCGGGCGGCTGGATTTTTTCCTCGCCGGTGATGAGCGCCACCTTGTGGGCGCCGACCTTTTCGCAGACGCGGGCATAGACCTCGCGCGCCAGAAGGCGGAGCGGCAGGCCGATAATGCCGCTCTCATGCGCCACCATGCGCTCGATGGCGAGATGGGTCTTGCCGGTGTTGGTCGGACCCAGCACGGCAGTCACGTCGCGGCCCGACAGGATCAGCGGCTCGGTGTGTTTCGGCTGGATGTTCATCGGCCTGGAGATGAGGCTTTCTGCATCGTGTTGTCGGGAGCGCGCCTCGCGTGGCGCGTATGACAGGCGACACATAGGGATTTCAGGCGCGAAGCGAAAGCGGAATGTTCCGGCCGGCAATCCCACGGTTCGTCTTTGAGGTCTCAATTAACAGTTGGAACGAGTCTGGAACGAATCGGCGACGAATCAGTGACTCCGGTAGATTCAGCTTTTGTTCACGGCTACATGTGGATTTTGCGAGCCTGAGTCTCACCATATGCTGAATCGCGGAAACTGGCCCGATTCCTGCAAGGCGACCATTGGCGTTAACCTTTGCCGGCGGGGCATCGTCGTGATCCGATACGCCTCGGCCAACATTATGAAATTGTTGAATTTTCTTAATCGGCCTTAACCATTTGCCGGTGATTTTCGGCCTTGGTCGTTAACGTTGCGCTCAAAGCCGGAACGAATCGGCTATGAATCAGCGATGGCGGGATTTTCCTGGTTTGTTCACCCCAACATGTTGTGTTATCCACAGCTTGTCCACCGAGAATTCACAGCTTGCGAACCGGGTTTTGCACAGGGCGCCTGGAAATCGTTAATCTTTGCGTGCCGGAACGGGTCAATGTCTAGCGCGCAGCCCGGGAACATCGCCGGCCGGCGATGAAAAAACGGGCCATAAGCCGGCCCGTCCTACCGGGCGAAATGCTGTCGTTCAGGCGAAATACTGGCCGCCATTGGCTGTGATGGTCGAACCGGTGATGAAGCCGGCGTCTTCGGAAGCGAGGAAGACGACGCAACGCGCGATCTCTTCCGGTTCGCCGAGGCGGCCGACCGGAATCTGCGGGATGATGCGTTCATTCAGCACCTTCTCGTCGATCGCCTTGACCATCTCGGTGGCGATGTAGCCGGGGCAGATGACATTGACTGTGATGCCCGCGCGCGCGCCCTCCTGCGCCAGCGCCTTCGAGAAGCCGATGTCGCCGGCCTTTGCGGCGGAATAGTTGACCTGGCCGGCCTGGCCTTTCTGGCCGTTGATGGAGGAAATGGTGATGACGCGGCCGAATTTGCGGTCGCGCATGCCGCCCCACAGCGGATGCGTCATGTTGAAGACCCCAGACAGATTGGTGTCGATGACTTCCTTCCACTGCTCGCGCGTCAGCTTGTGGAACATGGCGTCGCGGGTAATGCCGGCATTGTTGACCAGCACCGAGACCGGGCCGAGATCGGCCTCGACCTGTTTGATTCCGGCGGCACAGGCGTCGTAGTCGGCGACCGACCATTTGTAGGCCTTGATGCCGGTTTGTGCGCTGAACTTCCCCGCTGCCTCGTCATTGCCGGCATAGTTGGCGGCAACGGTGTAACCGGCATTCTTCAGGCCGATCGATATGGCGGCGCCGATGCCGCGCGATCCACCGGTGACGAGCGCTACTTTGGTCATTGAAAGTTCTTCCTCCCTTTGGTCGGAAGAAGGGAATAGGGAGTAGGGAATAGCGAGTAGGGATCGATATCCCGCCGCGCTGCTCCTTCTTCCCTATTCACTACTCCCTATTCACTACTCACTTCTTGTTCACAGCGCTTCCACGCACAGAGCGACGCCCATGCCGCCGCCGATGCACAGCGTGGCAAGGCCCTTCTTGGCGCCGCGGCGGCGCATCTCGAAAACCAGCGTGTTGAAGACGCGGGCGCCCGACGCGCCGATCGGATGGCCGATGGCGATGGCGCCGCCATTGACGTTGACGATCGACGTATCCCAGCCCATGCCCTTGTTGACGGCGCAGGCCTGCGCGGCGAAGGCTTCATTGGCCTCGACAAGGTCGAGGTCCTTGACCGACCAGCCGGCCTTCTCGAGCGCCCGCTTCGAGGCGGGAATAGGTCCGGTTCCCATGATCGCCGGATCGACGCCGGCCGTCGCCCAGGATGCGATGCGCACCAGCGGGGTGATGCCGCGCCTTGTGGCTTCAGCCTCGCTCATCAGCAGCGCGCCGGCGGCGCCGTCATTGATGCCCGACGCGTTGGCGGCGGTCACGGTGCCGTCCTTGTCGAAAGCCGGCTTCAGCTTGGACATGGCGTCGATGGTGGCGCCGTGGCGGATGTACTCGTCCTGGTCGACGACAGTGTCGCCCTTCCTGCCCTTGATCGTGAAGGCGACGATCTCGTCCTTGAACTTGCCGGCCTTCTGCGCGGCCTCGGCCTTGTTTTGCGAGGCGAGCGCAAACTGGTCCTGGTCGTCGCGGGTGATCTGGAACTGGCGGGCGACGTTCTCGGCGGTGTTGCCCATGTGGTAGCCGTTGAAGGCGTCCCACAACCCGTCCTTGATCATGGTGTCGATCATCTTGTAGTCGCCCATCTTGACGCCGGCGCGCAGGTGCTCGGCGTGCGGCGACAGCGACATCGATTCCTGGCCGCCGGCGATGATCACAGTGGCGTCGCCGGCGGCGATCTGCTGCATGCCGAGCGCGATGGCGCGCAGGCCAGAGCCGCAAACCTGGTTGAGCCCCCAGGCGGTGGTCTCCTTGGGCAGGCCGGCATTGATCGACGCCTGGCGGGCGGGGTTCTGGCCCTGCGCGGCGGTCAGCACCTGGCCGAGAATGACCTCGTCGACTTCGCCCGGCTCGACGCCGGCGCGCGCCAAAAGCTCCCTGATGACGACGGCGCCAAGTTCATGCGCCGGGGTGGCGGCGAAGGCGCCGTTGAAGGAGCCGACAGCCGTGCGTGCGGCGCTGGCAACGACGATTGAATTGGAAGCGGACATTTTTCTCTCCAGACTTCGAGGTGTCGTGTTCTTGGGGGCTTGTTGGGACTTTTCTTGCCCGTTCCACACCCCAAGTCAAACCGGAAATGGGCATGCCGGCCAAGCGCCGCAAGCAGGGCGCGAGCGGCCGGCGCGATCGCCCAACCTTTGCTGCGCAGCATAATTGGCCGGCCATGCAGCAATAAATGATGCCGCACTGCACAAAGCGCTTGGAATTATAGAGCTTTTGCGCATATCCTTAAAAATGGCGCAATCGTTACCGGCGGCTTACTCAGGCGCGCCGGTGTCCCGGGAGGATGCTGATGGCCGCGAAAGACGACCCTATCATTATCAAGAAATATGCCAATCGCCGGCTCTACAATACCGGCACCAGCACCTATGTGACGCTCGAGGATCTGGCCGAGATGGTCAAGAAGGGCGAGGAGTTCACCGTCCAGGACGCCAAGACCGGTGACGACATTACCCATCCGGTGCTGACGCAGATCATCTTCGAACTGGAGAACAAGGATGGGCAGAACATGCTGCCGATCCCGTTCCTGCGCCAGTTGATCGCTTTCTATGGCGACCAGATGCAGCAGATCGTGCCGAGCTTCCTCGAACAGTCGATGATGGCCTTCTCCAAGGAACAGGAGCGGTTCCGCGAGCAGATGAAGGGCGCGATCGGCAAGTCGCCGCTGGATGTGATGAAGATCGCCACGCCGATCAAGGCGCTGGAAGAGCAGACACGCCGCAACATGGAAATGTTCCAGAACGCGATGCGCCTGTTCACGCCCTTCCCGACCGCCGCCACAAATGCTGCGGCCGCGGCTGCACCCGAGCCGGCCCGCAAGGATGTCCCGGAAAAGAGCGGCGACGACCTTCAGGAACTGAAGCAACAGATCGCCGCCATGCAGCGCAAGCTTGACACCATGTCGTAAGCGACCGCCGCATGGTCGACCGCCCTCAGTTGGTCGAGGCGGCTGTCACGGGTCGATTTTCAGCTGCCACGGTTCCCAGATATCGTCGGGCTGGCCGTCGAGCGAGCGGTAGAAGGCTTTGGCCGGCGAGTTGGATTTCAGCACCGTCCATTTGATGGCGGAGGCGCCAATGCTCAAAGCGTGTTGGCGAAGCTGTTCAACAAGCGCATGGCCGACCCCCATGCCGCGCGTCGCTTCAGTGACGTAGAGTTCCTTCAGCCAGACAACCGGCTTCAGGTCGTAGGTCCAGGGGATGAGGTAGTGGACGGCGATGCCGACGATCACGCCCTCTCGCTCCGCCACCAACACGCCGAACCGGGGCGATGGCCCCAGCCCGTGCTCGATGAGGTTCGCTTCGGTGACGCGAAGCTTGTCGTCATAACCCTCGAAGACGGCTAGCGCCCGCATGAGGGCGAGCACCGCACCGACATCCTGGCGCTCGAATGGACGAATTCTAACCATCGCCTTCTGCATGCTTGCTCAGTCTTCAAGGCCGACCATATCGCGTGGCCTCACGCGTGCAAGACACCGGGCTCCTTGCCTGAAGCGAAAGGAAGGTCCTCGTCCTGCCAACCGGTTATGCCGCCGATCATGATCTTCACGGGACGACCGAGGCTGGCCAGCTTGAAGGCCGCCTGATCCGCGCCATTGCAATGCGGTCCCGCGCAATAGACGACGAACAGCGTCCTTTCGGGCCATTGCACCATCCGCCCGGCCGATATTTCGCGGTGGGGCAGATGCAGCGCGCCCGGCACATGGCGGCGTCCATAGGCTTCCGGCGAACCGACCACATGCAGGAGAACAAAGTCCGGCTCTCCGGCACGCAGTGCGGCGGCGACGTCGGAACAGTCGGTCTCGACGGAAAGCCGGCGCAGAAAATGGTCGCGGGCGATATCCGGCGATGCCGCCGGAATGTCTGTCACGTGGCTCATCCTCGTATCTCCATTGCTGATGCGACGGAGAGATAAGACAGGAAGCAGGGCGATTGCAGCTGGCAGCTTTGCCATATATCGTCAAGATCATGCCATCCTCTGCCAATCCGCGCCCTGCCAACCCTCTTGTCGTTGCCGTTGCCTATGACGGCCTGTGCACGTTCGAGTTTGGCGTGGCGGTTGAGATCTTCGCCTTGCCCCGGGCGGAAATGGGTGAGGATTGGTACCGTTTTGCCGTTGCCGGGATCGATGGCGGTGAAATGCGCGCGCTGGGCGGCGTGCGTATTGTTGCCGACGGCGGGATCGATCTGATCGGCCAGGCCGGCACGGTGATCGTACCGGGATGGCGCGGAACGGAGGCTCCGGTGCCGCCGGCGCTGATCGAGGCGCTTCGAAAGGCACACGAGCGCGGCTCTCGCATTCTTTCGATCTGTTCGGGCGTGTTCGTGCTTGCCGCCGCCGGCCTGCTTGCGGGCAAAAGGGCGACCACGCATTGGCGCTACAGCGAGAAGCTGACGGAGATGTACCCCGACATCACCGTGATCCCGGACGTTTTGTACATTGATGAGGGCAATGTGCTGACATCGGCAGGCAGTGCCGCGGGCATCGATCTTTGCCTGCATCTGGTTCGGCGCGACTTCGGCACCAAGGCTGCAAACATGGTGGCGCGCCGTCTGGTGGTACCGCCGCATCGCGACGGCGGCCAGGCGCAGTATGTCGAGAGTTCCGTACCCGAGCCACATGAGCGCAGCCGGCTTGGACCGTTGATCGACAGGATGCGCGCCGATATTTCTGCCGACTATCCCGTCGCCATCTTGGCCGAGCTTGCCGGGATGAGCGAGCGGACGTTTCTGCGCCGCTTTGCGGCCGCAACCGGCGTCACGCCGGCGCGCTGGCTGCTGTCGGAACGGCTTTCGCGGGCGCGCACGCTGCTGGAAGACACCGCCATGCCGATCGAACGGATTGCCGAGACCGCCGGCTTTGGCGCGGCAGGCACGTTGCGGCATCACTTCCGCCGGCAATTCGCCACGACGCCCGTCGCGTACCGTGCGCGGTTCGGGAACACGGCCAGGTCGGCTTAAGTCACGCGTCCCTCATAGCGGCCACGCGGCCTGATGATGCTGCCGCTAATGATCTGTTCGACCATATGCGCGGCCCAGCCGACACTGCGTCCGAGCGCAAACAGCTGGAACGGTGCATCGCGCGGCAAGCCAAGGCCGCGCGTTAGTGTGGCCAGGGCGAAGTCGATGTTGGGCTGGGCACCGGCCGCCGCCATGGCGGCTTTTTGCAGCTGTTGCAGCGTCTCGTCGACAGGGATGACTTCCAGAAGTGCGGTGGCACGGGGATCGCCTTCGGGATAGAGCGGATGGCCGAACGCCGGCAAGGGCCGATCATGGCCGAGCCAGCGCCGGATCGCCGCATCCGCGCCGTGGGCTGCTGCATCTTCAGCCAGTTGCATCACCGCTTCGCCGGCACCACCGTGGCGCGGGCCGGACAGCGTTGCCAGGCCGGCCAGCAGGCATGCGGCAGGCGAGGCGCCTGTGGACGCTGCGACGCGGGCGGCGAAGGTCGATGCGTTGAGTTCATGATCGGCGAGCAGGACGAGGGCGCAGCGGATCGCTTCCGCGCCGGCATCATTCACCGACCAGCCCTGCGCCAGGCGCTTATGGACGGGCGCTGTGCCGGTTCCGGCGCCCAGCGACTGCGCCAGCGCTGCGACTGTGTGCGCGGCTTCAGTGCACAGCGAGGCGGCGCTGCGCCCGAGCGAAGGCCGCCCCTGGCCGGCAAGCATGGCAAGCTGCGCAAAGGCCGAGGCGCGGCCGACTGGATGAGGCGCTTCAGATGACGGAGCTTTGAAAGCCACCGGTTCAGTCGAGGCCCAGAGCACAGCAGCGGTTTCCTCCAGCGTCGCCGCTTTGGAGAGCGCAACGGCGTCTTGCCCTCGATAGATCAGTCGACCGTGCAGCACAGTCGAAATCGCGGTGACAATCGAGGGTTCGCCCCAGGCGATCGCACTCTCGGCGATGGCCGAGGGACTGCGGCCCCGCGCCCGGCGGGTCGCCAATGCCGCGATGTCGTCGGCGCGGTACTGGCTGCGGCGCGGGTCGCTCTCATCCGGCCGCATGCCGATGCGGCCGCGGCTGACATAGGCGTAAAGCGTCTGCGGCCGGACCTTGAGCCTTTCCAGCGCCTCTTCCCGCGACAGCCATTCGGACATTTTTAGCTCACATATTGATTATATTGATCAAGATTGATCGAGGCGCAGCCTAACCCTTATCTCCCATGCAGAAAAGCTGCAAGGAGATGAGATATGGCGAACGGGCTCGATGATGTGGTGGCGGCGGAGACCGTGCTCTCCGATGTCGATGGCCTTGGCGGCCGCCTGACGATCCGCGGTCATTCGCTGCCGGAATTGGCGGGACGCTGGCGCTATGCGCAAGTGGTTCGCCTGTTGCTCGACGGCTTCTTCGACGGCCTTCCCGGCGATGCCGAACTGGCAGCGAGGCTGGGCAAGGCTCGCGTCGAGGTGTTCGAGCGGCTTGCGCCCTCGCTGCCGCTGCTCGAACCGCTTGAGATCTATGGCGCCATGCGCGCCGGCATGGCGCTGCTGCCGGATGGCGAGGCACTGACGGACGCCTTGCGGCTGATCGCGGCGCCCGCTGTGCTGACGCCGGCTCTGCTGCGGCTGGCGCGCGGCGAGCAGCCGACCGCACCTGACGCGAAGGCCGATCATGCCGCCGACATGCTGAGGATGCTCGAGGGATCCGTCCCGTCGCCGGCGCTGGCAAGGGCACTCGACACCTATCTGGTGACCGTCTGCGATCACGGCCTCAACGCCTCGACCTTCGCCACCCGCGTCGTCGCATCGACGCTGGCCGGTCTGACATCGTCGGTGCTGGCCGGGCTCGGCGCGCTCAAGGGCCCCCTGCACGGCGGCGCGCCCGGCCCGGTGATCGAGATGCTCGATGCAATCGAGGCGCATGGCGACGCGGCCAGCTGGCTTCGTGGCGAGATCCAAGATGGCGAGCGCATCATGGGCTTCGGCCACCGTATCTACCGCGTGCGCGATCCGCGCGCCGATGTGCTGAAAGCCGTCGTGCGGCAGCTCTGCAGCGAAGGCGAAGCCGGCCGCCGGCTGGCCTTCGCCGAACAGGTCGAGCAGACGGCGCTCGAAGTGCTGCGGATCGCCAAGCCGCAGCGCTCGCTGCAGACCAATGTCGAGTTCTACACAGCGCTTGTGCTTGAGGCGGCTGGCTTTCCGCCACAGGCGTTCAGCAATGTCTTTGCCGCCGGACGTGTCGCCGGCTGGATCGCGCATGCGCGCGAACAGCAGACGACAGGGCGGCTGATCCGGCCGCAGTCGCGCTATATCGGGCCGGTGCCGAAGCTTGTTGCCTGAGGCTCCAAGGACAGATTTTTGCGAAGAGGACCCCCACCTTAGCCTGCCGGGGCGAGCCACGGGTCTCGCCCGTCCTTCGGACCCCCACAAGGGGGAGGGCAGCTGGCGCCCGCCGCCGAAACGTCGGTGGTTTGCTGAGATCAGCGTCTACCAAGTCTCCCTCCCCCTTGTGGGGAGGGATCAAGGGTGGGGGTATTCGTAGGGCGAAGACCTCGGCGTGGAGGACCATTCCCCATGACCAAAATTTCATGTGATCACGCGACCGTGTTCGTGTTCTTGCCTTGGTCATCCCTTATATGCTGCACTGCAATATAAGTCCGCTGCCGTCGAACCCGCCCGATTTCCGGGCGGAATGAGGCAGCAGCGACCAAACCGAACAGGAACGCCATGACCAAAAACGGCAAGGCGGAGGAAACGAAGAAGATCAACATCGCGCTGCAGGGCGGCGGCTCGCACGGGGCTTTCTCCTGGGGCGTACTCGACCGGCTGCTGGAGGATGGCAGGCTCGACATTTCAGCCGTGTCCGGCACCAGCGCCGGCGCGATGAATGCGGTGGCGCTGGCCGATGGTTTTGTGCGCGGCGGCGTCGAGGGTGCACGGCAAAAGCTCGACGACTTCTGGCGCGCGGTGGCGGCCAAGGGCCGCTTCAGCCCGGTGCAGCGCATGCCGTGGGACGTCGCCTGGGGCAACTGGTCGATCGAGAACACGCCCGGCTATTTCTTCTTCGACACCATGTCCCGAGTGTTTTCGCCCTATGTCGCCAATCCGCTGGGCTTGAACCCGCTGCGCGACGCGGTCGAGCAGGAGATCGATTTCAAAAATGTTCACGCCTGCAAGTCGATGGAGCTGTTCATTTCGGCGACCAATGTCGAGACCGGCCAGCTGCGCGTCTTTTCCGACGGCGAGATCGACCTCGACACGGTGATGGCCTCGGCCTGCCTGCCGCAATTGTTCCGCGCCGTCGAGATCAAGGGCGTGCCCTATTGGGATGGCGGCTATGGCGGCAATCCGGCGCTGTTCCCGTTCTTCAAGACGGCGGCGACCGAGGATGTGCTTTTGGTGCAGATCAATCCGGTGGTGCGCGAAGGCACGCCGAAAAGCGCCAACGAAATCCAGAACCGCATCGACGAGATCACCTTCAATGCCGGGCTGCTGAACGAATTCCGATCGATCGCCTTCGTCAAGGAGCTGATCGCCGCCGGCCGGCTGCCGCCTGGCGAATACCGCGACATCCGCATGCACCGCATCGATGCCGACGAGGCGTTCAAGGATCTGTCGGCGTCGTCCAAGGTGAATGCGGAATGGGCCTTCCTGAGCTATCTCAGAGACCTTGGCCGTATAGCGGCCAGCGACTGGCTGGAGGAGAATTACGACGCGGTCGGCAAGCGGCCGACGCTCGACCTTTCCGGCGAACTCGATGACGGCTTCAAACCGGTGCGCGGGCCGGCACCGGGACGGCGGGTGAAGGAATTCCTCGCCGCCCGCAAGAAGCCGGAGGCGGAACGCCGGCGGGCCTGAGTCCGCCCGGATCGATCAAGACGATCAGCGAAGTGTTCGGCAAATCGGAGTAGCGCCGATGACTTTCCGTCCCGGAACAACCGTTGCGTGTGACGGTATACAAAATCATACTGACGCCTGCTGCCATTCACTGAGTGGCTACGCAGGTCGCGCCCACATTTGAGCCTCAAAAACTAGTGCAGGCACAGGAGAATGTCAGTGCTCAAAACGCCTTAAAAACAAAGCGCCTCCAACACCCGTATGGTTCCGAGACTGTGGTTCCGCCGCCTGACGGGGCGCTGACAAAACCGTTTCCCGTTGGCCACACTACATCGCCTGGCACAATGTTCCTGCAACTTTTCGACTGTATTGCGATGCAACTTTGATGTAGAAGCGCGGCTTCGCCGTTCACGGCAAATTGAACACGGCCTGGCGCGCACCCATATCGGCGACGCGCCCGAGTTGGAAGACACGGTAGCTGTTAGACGACGGACTCCTGTTGGATAACGACTTGGCCGAACCCCGCAGTGGAAAAACAATGATGCCGAAGATCAGGTTTCACAAGCTTGCCGCTATTGTCGTGCTCATCGGCTTCGCCGCCTGGATGGGAACAGGCGCGTTCTCGTCCGTCGGCAGCGCCGCTGTCGAAGGTGCTGGCAAGGCAGGCGATCAGGCCAAGCCGGGCGATCAGGCCAAGGCACCGGATGCAACCAAGACCGCCGAGGCCGAACCGAAGGCGTCGCTGCGCACCGTCGCGGTGGTGACGCCGCCGCGCAAGACCTATGCCCGCGCCATCCGCATTTCCGGGCTGACCGAGGCCGACAAGCGCGCCGTGCTGGCGACGCGTGTCGCCGGCGTCATCGAAAAGCTGCCGGTCAAGCAGGGCGATCACGTCAAGACCGGCGATCTGGTGCTGATGCTTGCGGCGGAAGAAAAGATCTCGATGGTCGACAATGCCAAGCAGCTCGTCGCGCAGCGCCAGGCTGAACTCGACGCATCGCTGCGGCTCATGAAGACCGGCAATCTGCCGAAGCTGCAGCTCGACACGGCGCGCTCGAACCTGACCGCGGCGCAGTCGCAGCTGGAAACGGCGCAGGCCGAGCTCGACCGCAATCTGGTCAAGGCGCCCTTCGACGGCGTCATCGACCGGGTGCCGGTGGAGCTCGGCAGTTCCGTCATGCAGGGCGGCGAGGTGGCAACCATCCTCAAGCTCGATCCGGTGATTGCGCGCGGCGAAGTCAGCGAACGCGACCTCGGCTATCTCAAGCTTGGCGACAAGGCCGCCGTCCGGCTGGTCAGCGGCCAGACCGTCGAAGGCACCGTGCGCTACATCAGCCGCGACGCCTCGTCGGCGACGCGCACCTTCCGCGTCGAGATTGCCGTGCCCAATGCCGATGGCTCCGTGCCGGCGGGCATGACGGCCGAGATTTCGCTCAGCGCGCAGCCGACCGATGCCGTCATGTTGCCGCGCTCCGTGGTGACGCTGGGCGACAAGGGCGATCTTGGCATCCGTGCCGTCGACAAGGACAACAAGGTGGTGTTCTTCCCGATCGACCTCGTTGACGACTCGCCGAAGGGCCTGGTGCTTGGCGGCATTCCAGCCGATGCCCGCGTCATCGTCGCCGGCCAGGAACTCGTCAAGGAAGGCGACGTAGTCAAGCCGGTCGAGGCCGACCAGGCGACCATCCAGAAGCTGTTGGGCGAAGCGACAACGCAGTAGCGCCGGAACGGCCCCGGCCGGGGACAGCCGGGGCGGGGACAACCGGCCGCAATGCGGCTCCTGAAATCTTGAGAACAGGCCATGGATATCGTCAAACTCGCGATCAACAATGCCCGGCTGACCATTGCGGTGCTGGTGTTCCTGCTGCTGGCGGGCTGGGTCGCCTATCAGTCGACGCCGAAGGAAGCGGAACCCGACGTTCCGATTCCGATGATGTATGTCAGCCTGATCTATCAGGGCATTTCGCCGGAGGATTCCGAGCGCCTTCTGCTGCGGCCGATGGAAAGCAAGCTGAAGAGCCTGAAGGGCCTCAAGGAAATGCGCTCGGCCGCCTTCCAGGGCGGCGGCTATGTGCTGGTCGAGTTCCAGCCGCAGACCAATCTGGCGACAGCACTTCAGGACACGCGCTCCAAGGTGCAGGACGGCAAGGCCGACCTGCCGCAGGCGGCCGAAGAGCCTGTCGTCACCGAGGTCAACATCTCCGAATTCCCGGTGCTGGTGGTGACGCTGTCGGGCGAATTGCCCGAGCGCGTGCTGACGGCTGCCGCGCGCGAACTGCGCGACCGCATCGAGGAAGTGCCTGGCGTTCTCGAAGGCTCGCTGCAGGGCGCGCGCGACGATCTTGTCGAGGTCGTCATCGACCCGATGAAGCTGTCGTCCTACGGCCTGCAGCTCGACCAGCTGATCGGCGCCGTCGGCGCCTCCAACAGCCTGGTCGCAGCCGGTAACATCGAGGGGTCGGAAGGCAAATACGCGGTCAAGGTGCCGTCGCTGATCGAAACACCAGAGGATGTGGCGTCGCTGCCGGTGGTTGCCGGACCCAACGCCGTGGTGCAGGCCAAGGACATCGCCACGGTGCGTTCGACCTTCGCCGATGCCGAGACGATCACCCGCCTCAACGGCAAGCCGGCCATCGCCATCGAAGTCAAGAAGCGCATCGGCGCCAATCTGATCGACACGCTGGCCAAGGTGCGGGAAGTGTCCGACGCCTACGTCAAGACCATGCCAGAAGGCATGAACATCACCTACACGCAGGACAAGTCGGTCTTCGTCAACCAGCTGCTGGGCGACCTGCAGAACCACGTGATGATCGCCGTCATCCTGGTGTTCATCGTCATCCTCTATGCGCTGTCCGGCCGCGCCTCGCTGCTGATCGGGCTTGCCATTCCGTCATCGTTCCTGATCGGCATCCTGCTCTTGGCGATGATGGGCTACACGATCAACATGATCGTGCTGTTCAGCCTTATCCTGGCGGTCGGCATGCTGGTCGACGACGCCATCATCGTCACCGAGTTCGCCGAGCGGCGCATGGGCGAAGGCATGCCGAAGGAGGAAGCCTTCACGCTGGCGGCCAAGCGCATGGCGGGCCCCGTCATCGCGGCCACAATGACGCGCATCGCGGCGTTTTCGCCGCTGCTGTTCTGGCCCGGCATCATCGGCGACTTCATGAAATACATGCCGATCACGCTGATCGTCACGCTGTCGGCCTCGATGCTTTATGCGCTGGTGTTCGCGCCGACGCTGGGCGCGCTTTTCGCCAAGGCGCCGGAGCATCACGAGGAACAAAATCGCGACGGCTGGTACATGGCGCTGGTCAAGCAGGCGGTGCGCTTCCCCATCACCGTGCTGGTGCTTACCGCCGTGCTTTTGACCGGCGTTGGCTTCGCCTATTCCAAATACGGCGCCGGCGTCGAGTTCTTCCCCAGCGTCGAGCCCGATTACGGCCTGCTCTATGTGCACGCCCGCGGCAATCTCTCGCTGGCCGAAATGGATACGGCGACCAGGATCGCCGAAAACCGGCTGCTCGGCTGGCCCGGCGTCAAATCGGTCTACACCCGCGTCGGCAAGACGCAGGGCGGCGGACAGGACGTGCCGGAGGACGTCGTCGGCGTCATCCAGTATGAGTTCATCGACTGGCGCGAGCGCAAATCGGCCAACCATATCCTGGACGAGTTGCGAACAGTGATGGCCGGCATTCCCGGCGTCGATGTCGAAGTGCGCGTGCCGGAGGCCGGTCCTCCCACAGGCAAGGCGGTGCAGCTGCGGCTTTCGGCCATCGATCCAAAAGGGCTTGACGACCAGGCCCGTGCGGTCGCGGCGCGCATCGCCAAGGTGCCCGGCGTCATCGACGTTTCCGACGGCCTGCCGCCGCCCGGCGTCGACTGGGCGCTCGAGGTCGACCGCGCCAAGGCGGCGCAGTACGGCATCAGCCCGACCGCGGTCGGCACCGTGGTGCAGTTGGTGACCAACGGCCTGAAGCTGTCGGAATACCGGCCGGCCGGCGCCGACGATGCCGTCGACATCAGGCTGCGCCTGCCCGAAGACCGGCGCACGCTGTCGACGCTCGATGAGCTCAGGGTGCAGACCGCGCAAGGCTCGGTGCCGATCTCCAACTTCGTCGTGCGCAAGCCGGAGCCGACCGTCGGCATCCTCAACCGCATCGATGGCGCCCGCACCGTGGTCGTCCAGGCCAACGTCGCCGCCGGCACGCAGGTCGCGGCGGTGCAGGCGGAGGTGACCAAGGCGGTCACCGACATGAAGCTCGACAACGGCATACGCTGGAAGCTGGCGGGGTCGAACGAGGACAGCGCCGAAGCCAGCGCCTTCCTCGGCAAAGCCTTCGGTGCGGCGATCTTCCTGATCTTCTTGGTGCTCTTGATGCAGTTCAACAAGTTCACCAGCGTGCTTCTGGTGCTGTCCTGCGTGGTCATGGCGACGATCGGTGTGTTCCTGGGGCTGCTGCTGACCGGCGAAGCCTTCGGCATCGTCATGTCGGGCATCGGCGTCATCGCGCTGGCCGGCGTGGTGGTGAACAACAACATCGTGCTCATCGACACCTATGACCGGCTGCGCGAAGAGGGCTGGGACAAGATGGGGGCGGTGCTGCAGACCTGCCGCGAACGTGCCCGCCCGGTCGTGCTGACGGCGGTCTCGGCCATCCTCGGCGTGCTGCCGATCGCCTTTGGCCTCGGCCTTGAAATCTTCCATCACGAGACGACGATCAACGCGCCGTCGACGCAATGGTGGATTTCGCTGTCCTCGGCCATCGTCTTCGGCCTGTCGTTCGCCACGCTGCTGACGCTGGTGGTGACGCCGTCGATGCTGATGATCTTCACGCGCAGCAAGAACAGCCGCTTCTATGCCTTCTTCCGCCGGCTGTTCGGCCGCGAAAAGAAAAGGGATGCGTCCACAGGGCCGACGCCGGGTCCGCTCGATGAGCCGGCAATCGCCTTCCCGAAAGCCGCGGAATAGCTGCATTCGACCAGTCAGACGAAAGGCCGTCCGGAACAACCGGGCGGCCTGTTGCATTGTCCCCTCGTATCCGACCAGCAAGGCGAGGGACTCTTAATGACCGTCAGCACCATCCTCATCATCGTTCTAGTCCTGATCCTGATCGGCGCCGTACCGGCCTGGCCACACTCGCGCTCCTGGGGTTATGGGCCATCGGGCATCGTCGGCATTGTGCTGGTGGTGCTGCTGATCCTGGTGCTGATGGGCAGGGTTTGATCGGGGCAAGAGACCTCTGCGATCAGCGTTTCCTCGCCCGATGAAGTGCTTGCAATAGGCATACGGCGGCGCCCGCCCCCACTCCGGCCGCTGCGCGGCCACCTCTCCCCCATGTCCATGGGGGTGAGGAAATGCCAAGCTTTTCAAGGCCACGACCTCGGCGGTTAGCATTTCCTCTCCCCCACGAATGTGGGGGTAGAGGTGGCTCGGCGAAGCCGAGACGGAGTGGGGGAGCTCCATATGCGATTGGCCCGAGATCGAGATGACGAGCACACGCTGTGCCCCCCTTGGCCACCCCGCTCCCTTGCGTATACGCTGCCCGCACAACAATCACCGAGGGAGCCATCAAGGTGAACACCGCCAACCCGCCAAGGCCTCTCGCCGAGATCGCCAGCTATCACGCCCACATCTACTATGACGGGCAAGCCGAGCGGCAGCACGCCGAATGGCTGCGCCTGCGCATCGGCGAACGCTTCCGCGTGCGCCTGGGCAACTGGCGCGACGAGCCGGTCGGCCCGCACGAACAGGCCATGTACCAGGTCTCCTTCGCCACCGAGATTTTCGCCACGCTGGTCCCCTGGCTGATGCTGAACCACGGCGGCCTCAGCATCCTCATCCACCCCAACACCACCAACCCCAAGCGCGACCATCTGGTCGATCCGATCTGGATCGGGCGGCCGCTGGGGGTTCATGGCGAGGTGCTGGGTGAAGAGGATGAAGCGGAAGAGGCGCTGGAGGTGAACACGGAGCCGACGCTGGGGGCGTAGGGAGGCGTTCTGCAAAGTAGAGACTTGGCCTTGGAGACGCGTTCGCCAGTAGCCTAGCTGAGGCATGCATGACAGGCCGCTTTGCGCCTCAAGCCGTATCCTATGCCTTCATCATTGCTTCGTCGAAGGTGCCGAACCAGCGCGGGGCCGTTGGAGCGATGGACCATCAATTGATGGCAAGGGAGAGTTCTCCTTGGTCGCCGGTACGCCGAGGCGGGGTCGCCGAATAGGCAAAGATTGCAATAGAGGAGGCAGCCGGCACTCGTTCCCGCAGGGTCGGGCGCACCCGTTCGTACGGAGCAACTGGCGCTCCGCACGAGGGACAGGGCAACTCACTGGTGACTGGGTGCGTGCCTGACGAAGCTCTTCGTTTCGGCTGAGATAAATGCTCTCACTTACGGAACATCGCAGGTTCGTCGAAGTTGGAAAGCTACGGAGGACGTGCACATGAACAGTGTCATCTATCTTATCGGCCTTATCGTTGTCGTGCTCGCGGTCCTCTCCTTCCTCGGTTTTCACTAGGTGGCCTCATGCAGCATGAGAACGATCAGGGCGGACAGCCCACCGATTTCGACAAGGCGAAAAGCGACGTCTCCGACAGACTTCGCCAGGAAAATGAGCGTGCCAGCGAGTTGCTTCACGACGCGCGGGACGAGGTGACCCGTAAGGCTGGCGACTATGCATCTGAAGCCACGCAGGTCATCTCCGACAAGGCGGAGGAGGCGCAGCGCGACATCGGATCGAGCTTGGCGGCGTTGGGTGGTGCACTGCGAGCGGCCAGCGATCACCTTGCCAGCAACGATGAAAGGAACGCATCGAAATTCGCTTTGGATGCTGCCAGTGGCCTTGAGCGGCTTTCATCGTCCTTGAAACAGAAGCCCTTTAGCCAAGTCCTTGATGACGTGCAGTCCTTCGGCCGGCAAAATCCCGGTGTCCTGCTTGCGGGATCGGTGTTGGCCGGATTGGCTCTCGGGCGGTTCATCAAGGCTTCTCCGTCGGCAAGGCCCGATTCTGAGGCCGCTCCGGGAGGCCTCAGATCACACACCGATCAGCCACAGGGTTGGTCCGCTGATCGTCCACAAGATTTTGGCGTGGTCGGCGATGATGGCGCCACGCAGATCGCGGAGCAGGACAGATGAATAACCAGGACAATCCCAGCCTTGCCGGGCTAGTCACCGATTTGGCCCAGAATGTCACCACTCTGGTGCAAACCGAGGCGAGGCTGTTTCGGGCCGAGCTCTCTGAAAAGCTTACCAAAGCCGGAGCAGGTGCTGCGGAAGTGCTGGGCGGCGCGATTTGCCTGCTCGCCGCGCTCTTGGTGTTGCTGCAGGCGCTCATTATCGCACTGACGCGGGCAGGGCTTGGCGCGGGGTGGTCTTCCCTGCTGGTCGGTGTGGTCGTGGCGGTCCTCGGCGTCATCCTGCTGCGGACCGGGACGGCCAGCATGGCGCCTTCGGAACTTACCCCCGACCGGACCCAGGGACAGCTCAAGCGCGACGCGAGCGCGATTAAGGAACAGGTGAGATGAACGAGAAATCCGCAGCCGAACTTGAACGCGAGGCCGAGGCGGCTCGCGCTCGGGTGATGGAGACCGCCGAATCCATTCGAGGCAAGATGACGCCTGGACAATTGCTGGATGAGTTCACCGGGCTGTTCTCGGGAGGGGAGAGCGCGGCCATGCTCAGCAATCTCAGAACGCAGGTCCGAGACAATCCTTTGCCGGTCACCATGGTGGGCGCAGGTCTGGCCTGGCTGATGTTCGGCAGCGGTACCTCAAACACCATCCAACGTTCGGATGACTACCGATTGCCTTCAGCGCCGGGACAACATGATGTAGCAGGGGAGCGCGGCGGCTTGGGCGGCACGCTCTCCGATGCCGCGGAATCGCTCTCCTCGAGCGCTGCCAGCGCCGGCGACACCATATCGAGCACCGCAAGAGCCGCTGCGGCGAGTCTGACGGGAAGCGCTGCCAATGCAAGCTCGACGGCTGGGGACATGGCGGCGAAAGCCAGCCGCTCCGCGCAAGATCTGTTGGAGGATCAACCCTTGGCCGTAGCGGCCGTCGGTCTCGCCATCGGCGCCGCCATAGGTGCAATGCTGCCCCATACCGCAACGGAGGACGAGCAACTAGGCGCCTATGGCGACAAGCTTCGCGATTCCGCCGAAACTTTGCTCGACAGGGGCCTCGATGAGGCCAAGCAGGTCGCCGCCGACGCCTATGAGACCATCAAGCAGGAAGCTGGCCGGCAAGATATGGAAGCAGACACGATAGCCGATCAGCTCGGCGAGATCGTGAAGTCCACAGCAGACAAGACCGAGCATGCCGTGCGCGAACGAATTTCCGATACGTCTCAGCGCCAAACCTAGCTTGATGATCCTGGATCAACGATAGCCGGCCTCTCCAGAAAGGGGCCGGTGTTGTCCGTCAAACGGTGACCCGCTCGAGTCACTTCAGAGCCGTGTGCGGACTGATGTCCCTTGCCGATAGTAATCCAGCGAATCAGGTTCTCTGGATTGTTGGCCAACCCGCCGCCGATAAGACGCGGTCAGCAAAACTGGCATCTAGGCGAGGACCGACATTGCACTTGAAGTTCGCAGACCGAGGATGCCGGTCCGCTCTGGGACGTAGGGCGACACCCCACTTCACCCCCCAGCCAACCGCGGCAGCAGGAAAATCTCCGCTCCCTGTGGCAGTTCCTTCGACCAGGTATCGCGATAGATCGTACCGTCGATCGCCACCGCAATGCCCTTCTCGATCCAGGGCTCGATGCCGGGATACTGTTCAGCCAGCTTCCTGAACAGCTCCCTTATGTCCTTGGCCTCGACCTCGATCTTGCTCTGGCCGCCGGCGAGCTGGCCCAGCGCGCCCCAGAGCGTGACTTCGACCATTAGGGCAAGAACCTCATTTTTGCCCTAGCCTCCCCGTTCCGCCTCGATCGCGGCGAGAACCCGTGGCGGCGACATCGGGATGTGGGTCATGCGCACGCCGGCGGCGTTGGAGACCGCGTTGGCGATCGCCGCCAGCGGCGGCACGATCGAGGTTTCGCCGACGCCGCGCACGCCATAGGGGTGGTTGGGATTGGGTATCTCGAGGATCTGCGTGTCGATCATCGGCAGGTCCGAGCAGACCGGGATGCGGTAGTCGAGGAAGCCGGCGTTCTGGAGACGCCCGTCCTTTCCGTAGATGTACTCCTCGTTGAGCGCCCAGCCGATGCCTTGCGCGGCGCCGCCCTGGTACTGGCCCTCGACATAGGTGGGGTGCACCGCCTTGCCGGCATCCTGGATCACCGTGTAGCGGATCACCCTGGTCGAGCCGGTATCGGGGTCGACCTCGATGTCGCATATATGGGTGGCGAAGGAGACGCCGGCGCCGTCGGCGACGAGCTCGCTGTGGCCGGCGATCGGCCCGCCGGTCTTGCCGGACGCGGCGGCGATCTCCTTCAGCGAGAGGGCTGCAAGATTGCCGTACTTCTCGCCCTTGGCGATGGCGTGGCCGTTTTCCCAGACCACGTCGTCGACGGGGATGTCCCACGTCTGGGCGGCGCGCTCACGCAGGATCTTGATGGCGTTGCGGGCGGCCGAGATGGTCGCCATCGAGGACGAGAAGGTGCCGCGGCTGCCGTCGGTCATGTCGTTGTAGCCGAGCGAGGAGGTGTCGGCGACCACCGCCTTGAGCTGGGCATAGTCGATGCCGAGCTCCTCCGCCGCCACCAGCGACAGCGACGCGCGCGAACCGCCGACGTCCACCGTGCCGACGGCCAGCGACACCGAGCCGTCCATGCCGATGTTCAGGTCCACGCAGGTCTGGCCGCCGAAATTGAACCAGAAGCCGCAGGCCATGCCGCGGCCCTGGTTCTTGCTCAGCGGCGCCTTCATGTGCGGATGGTGCTTGGCCGCCTCCAGCGTCGGGCCGATGCCGATCGGGCCGTAGACCGGACCGTAGGAGGAGCGGGTGCCTTCCTGCGCGGCGTTCTTGATGCGGAACTCGACCGGGTCCATGCCGAGTTCCTTGGCCAGCTCGTCGACTGCACTTTCCACCGCGAACGCCGCCATCGGCGCGGAGGGCGCGCGATAGGCCGCGGTCTTCGGCCGGTTGACCAGCACTTCGAAGCCGACGGTCTGGACGTTATCGAGCTTGTAGCAGGCGAAGGCCGTCATGGCGCCGATCTCGGCCCAGGTGCCGGCATAGGGACCGCTGGTGTAGCGCAGCGTCGCTTCGGCGGCAGTGATGGTGCCGTCCTTGCGGGCGCCGATCTTCACGTCGATCGAGGTGGCGCTGGTCGGACCCGAGGCGCGGAACACCTCGTCGCGGGTCATGACGAGCTTGACCGGCCGACCGGCCTTGCGCGACAGCGCCAGCGCCACCGGCTCGGCCCAGACATGGGTCTTGCCGCCGAAGCCGCCGCCGATCTCCGAGGAGGTGACGCGCAGCTTCGAGGCTTCCAGCCCGAGCAGTTGCGCACAATGCTGGCGGTAGACGAAATGGCCCTGCGTGCAGACCCAGAGGTCGGCGGTGCCGTCCGACGAGACGCTCGCCACGCAGGCATGCGGCTCGATATAGCCCTGATGCGTCTGCTCGGTCTTGAAGGAGCGCTCGACAATGACATCGGCGTGGCCAAAGCCCTGATGGACATCGCCATGGCCAAACTGGCTGCGCTTGGTGACGTTGGACGGCTTTGCCGGCTTTTCCTCGAGACCCTCGGTGAAGATCGTGTCGTTGATCAAGGGGGCGGTGTGCTTCATCGCCTCGTCGACATCGGTCACATGCGGCAACAGCTCGTATTCGACCTCGATGAGCTTCAGCGCCTGCCTGGCCGTGCGGGCATCGACGGCGGCGACCGCGGCCACGGCGTGGCCGTCATAGAGCGCCTTGCCGCGCGCCATGCAATTGTCGAGGACGTCATACATGGCGGCGTCGCCATCGGTGAGGTCGGGCAGGTCGGCGGCGGTGATCACCGCTTTCACGCCGGCCAGCTTTTCCGCTTTCGAAGTGTCGATCTTGAGGATCCTGGCATGCGCATGCGGGCTGCGCAGGACACGCCCGACCAGCTGTCCCGCCATGTTGAAGTCGGCGCCGTAACGGGCGCGTCCCGTCACCTTGTCGACGCCGTCGGGACGGATAGGCCGCGTGCCGACGGAGGAGAATTTGCGGCCCGAAAAGCGTGGATCGAAGTTCATGCGTGCGCTCCCTTCATCACATTGGCCGCATCCTGGACCGCGCGCACGATCTTGTCGTAGCCGGTGCAGCGGCAGAGGTTTCCGGCGAGGCCGAAGCGGATTTCTTCCTCGGTCGGATCGGGGTTCTTGGCCAAAAGGTCCTTCGCCGCGATCAGGAAGCCCGGCGTGCAGATGCCGCATTGCAAGGCTGCATGCTCGAGGAATTTCTGCTGCAGCGGATGCAACTGATCGCCATGCGCCATGCCCTCGACGGTTTCGATATGCCGGCCTTCGGCTTCAGCGCCAAGCACAAGGCAGGAGCAGACCAGCCGATTGTCGAGAATGATCGAGCAGGCGCCGCAGTCGCCGGTGCCGCAGCCTTCCTTGGCGCCGGTCAGCCCGAGCCGATCGCGCAGGACGTCGAGCAACGTCTCGTCGGGCTGGCAAAGGTATTCGACGTGATCGCCGTTGATTGTCGTTGAAACTGCTACACCGGCCATCATTTGCCTCCTGCGCGTGCGTAGGCGGTCGTCGCGGCCCGTCCGGCCAGCACGCCCGCAACTTTTCGTCTGAACTCGATGGTGCCGCGCTTGTCGTCGATGGGGCGGCAGGCCCCAGCGCAGATCTTGGCGAGCCGCTCAAGTGCCGCCTCGTCCAGCTTCCTGCCGATGAGAGCCTCGGCTGCTTCTTCCACCAGAAGCACGGTCGGGGCCGCGGCGCCCAGCGCGACGCGCGCGGCCGTGATGACGCCATGCTCGTCGAGCGACAGCTTCACGCCGGCGCTGACCACGGCGATGTCCATCTCGGTGCGCGGAATGAACCTGAGATAGGCGTCGCCCGAACGCGGCTCCCGCTTGCCGAGCAGGATCGCCTCGACGATCTCACCCTTGGTGAGCGAGGTCTTGCCGGGCCCGATCGGCACGGCCTCGACAGGAATGGTGCGCTTGCCCGAGGGGCCGGCAACCACGGCCTTGGCGGCGGCGGCCACCAAGGCCGGGACGCTGTCGGCGGCCGGCGATGCGTTGCACAGATTGCCAACGATGGTGCAGCGGCCCTGGACCTGTTTCGAGCCGATCAGCTTCGACGCTTCGACGACACCGGGCCAGGCCTTCTTCAGAACCGAGCTCTCGCCCAGGACGGCGCAGGGGACGGTGGCGCCGATGCTGAAGCCGTCGGCCGTCTCCCTGATCTCGCTCAAGCCCTCGATCGCCTTGATGTCGACGATCAGGTCGGGATCGACAAACCCGCCCTTCATCCGAACGAGGAGGTCACTGCCTCCAGCGAGAATGGCTGATGTGCCGGAAGCGTCGGCCAGCAGGCCAACGGCGTCTTCGATTGAAAGCGGACGTATGTAACGCATCGTCTCCCCTTGGTGATGGTGATCTCGCCGACCGTTATAAACAGTCTCCTCATAATGACCATCCGGTTGCTGATTTCCAGCGATTGGGCCAGCACCGCGAGAGAGATTTTTGTCTAAAGTCTTTGTTTTGATGCATGTCGTTGTCCCAGAACCGCGCACACTTCTGGGCGACATGCATTTAAGCGGCGTCTTTTGCATTGTCGAGGCTGATGCCGATGTCCTTCAATGCCTCGGCCACGGCCTCGTCCAGCGGCGTGTGCGGGACTTCGCCGATGATGCTTGCCAGCCGGTCGGACACGAGCCGGTGCGGTTCGAAGCGCAGATAGGACATCGAGACGATCTCGCGCCACATCGCCACGAACGGGCTGCCGGCGCGCAGCACCCACCACGGCATGAAGGTCAGTTTCAGCGGCCGGCCAAGCGCCTTCTCGGCCGCGGCCTTGATGTCCATGTCGGTGACGGCGTGGCCGGGGAAGTTGAGCGCCTCAAAGAAGCCGAGCTTGCCCTGATTGCGCGCCAGGCCGACGAAGCCGATGGCGAAGTCCGGCAAATAGGCCCATTCGTGCACGAGGTTGGCAGGGCCAGGCGCGGTGTAGACGCCCTTGCTCATCTTGGCGGCGACGACGAGGTCGAACCATGATCCGCTGCCGGTGCCGCCGAAGAAATCGCCGGCGCGCAGGATGATGGTGCGGACGCGGCCGGCATCGGCCTCGCGGCGAAACAGCGCTTCCATGGCGCAGCGGATGCGGCCCTTCTCGGTGGTCGGACGGAATGGCGTGTCTTCGGTGACCACCTCAGGCATCGGCGAGCCGTAATTGTAGACAGTGCCGGGGAAAAGATGCAGCGCGCCATTGGCATGGCAGGCGGCCATGACGTTCTCCGCCATTGGCAGACACTTGCCCCAGTCGGTGTAGATCGGGTTGAGGCCGTTGAAGATGATGTCGACGCCTTGCGTGGCGCGGATCAGCGCCTCGCGGTCGAGCGCATCGCCGGCGACGGCGGTGGCGCCCTTGAGTTCGGCTGGGACCTTGCCGCTGCGGGTGACGGCGCGGACGTCGAAACCGGCGTCGATGAAGGCTTTGCCAACCACGCGGCCGAGCCGGCCATTGGCCCCCAGAATTGCGATCTTGGTCATTTTTCTTCTCCGTGTTGGTGTTTGCACGGCGAATATGATGCCTCCATATGCGAATGAAAATTGACTATCAATGCAGCTTTGTTATTCATAAATGAATGGAAGACATCGACTGGAACCTGATCAAGAGTTTCGTCACCGTGGCGGAGACCGGCAGCCTGTCGGCCGCGGCGCGCAAACTGTCGGCCAGCCAACCGACGCTCGGGCGTCACATCGGTGAGCTCGAACAGGCGTTGGGCGTCACCTTGTTCCGGCGCGGGCGGCGCGGCTATGCGCTGACGGAAGCAGGCGCCACGCTGTTCGAACGCGGCAGAGCGGTGAGCGAGCAGGCGAGCGCGTTCGCACTATTGGCATTGGGCTCGGTCGAGGCGATCGAAGGCACGGTGCGCATTGCCGCCAGCGAGGTGGTGGCGGCCTATGTGCTGCCGAAGATGACGGCGCGGCTCGGCATCGAGGAGCCCGGCATCGAGGTCGAGATCGTCGCCTCGAACCAGGTCGAGAACCTGCTGCGAAGGGATGCCGACATCGCCATCCGCATGGTCAAGCCGGCGCAGAACGAGCTGACGGCGCGCAAGGTCTGCGATATCAAGCTCTGCTGCTGCGCGGCGAAATCCTATCTCGACCAGCACGGCCGCCCGCTCAAGCCCGCCGATCTTCTCGACCACCCGCTGATCGGCTTCGACCGCAGCGACGAGATGATCCGGGGCTTTACCCAAGCCGGCATCCCCGTCACCCGAAGCAGCTTCCGCTTCAGGGCCGACAACCAGATCGTTCTGTGGGAAGCGCTGCGGGCGGGAAACGGCGTCGGTCTTGGCCAGGAGCCGCTGGCCGACAGCGACCCGTCGCTGGAGAAACTGCTGCCCGGCCTGCCACTGCCCAGCCTGCCGGTGTGGCTGGCCATGCATCGCGACGTGCGCACCAGCGTGCGCATCCGCCGCGTAGCGGATTTCCTCTACGAGGAGCTGAAGCGCTATTCGGCGGGGGCGGCCGCGAATTCGGCGCGGTGAGCGAGCCCGGCCATCAAAAGCACGACGATCAACAGCCCCGACATGGCGACGAAGATCGGCCCGAAGCTGGAATGCTCGGCGACGAAGCCGATCGCCGACGGCGCCACCAATATGCCGGAATAGCCCATGGTGGTGACGACGCTCATGCCGGTGCCCGACGACATGCCTTCCTGGTTGCCGCCGGCCGAGAAGATGATCGGCACCATATTGGCGATGCCGAAGCCGCAGAGAGCAAAAGCCGCGATGGCGATCCAGGGCGAAGGCGACAGGCCGGCGACCAGCATGCCGGCGGCGGCGACCACCGCCGAGCCGCGCAGCGTCGCCACCGCGCCGAAGCGGTTGCGCACGCCGTCGCCGAAGAAGCGCATGACCGCCATGACGCCGGAGAAGGCGGCGTAGGCAAGGCCGGCGATGGCGAGGTCGGCGCCGAGCTCCTGCCTGAGATAAAGCGCTGCCCAGTCGAGCACGGCGCCCTCGGAAATCATCGTCAGCAGCGCCATCAGCCCGACCAGGTAGACCAGCGGGTTGGCCGGCAGCGTAAATTTGTGATGTTCGGCCGCCTGCGGCTTGTCTTCGGCGATGAGGTAGCCGACCGCCACGGCAATGACGGCAAAAGCGATGATCGTGACTACAGCCGCATGGGCGAGGTGGCCGTAAGTCTGGATGGCGTAACCGCCCAGACCGCCACCGGCGAAACCGCCGAGGCTCCAGAAGCCGTGCGAGGACGACATGATGGCGCGGGACAGCCTGCGCTCGACCACCACGGCATTGGCGTTCATGGCGACATCCATGCCGCCGATCGAGCCGCCGAAGATGATCATGGCGATCGACGCCAGCGGCACGTTGGGCGCCAGCGCCACGACCAGCAGGCCGAGGCTGCCGCACAGGCCAAACCAGCGCAACACGGTGCGCGAGCCATGCCTGGAGATCAGATGGCCGCACCAGCTCATGGCCGCGACCGCGCCGACGCCGAACAGAAGGATCAGCAGACCGAGGGTGAATTTCGAGATGTCGAGCCGGGTCAGGAACACCGGAATCTGCGGCGCCCAGCTGCCGGTCAGGAAGCCGTTGCCGAGGAAGATGCTTGCTACAGCCCATCGCCCGCGAATGGCGCTCTGCATGGTGTTTTGCGCGTTCATGGCCCGAATCCGGTCAAAGAATGGCTTTGCGCGGCAAATTAGATCGATTCAATTTCTCGTCAAGCGCTTGGCTGCGAAAAGCTTGTGGGCCACATCTAAGGGGAAACCATTGGGCAGCGTTCCTTCGCGCCCCCCTCTGTCCTGCCGGACATCTCCCCCACAAGTGGGGAGATTGGCGGCTTCGGCGCCTCGCTTATTCTTGCACCGCTGGCGATTGGCTAGAGCCTGCGTGACGGCCAATCTCCCCCCAAGTGGGGGAGATGTCCGGCAGGACAGAGGGGGGCGCTGTCCCGCCGACGTCAATCCTGTGAACCGCGCGCTACTTCAATGATCCCTCGGCCGCCTCGCCTCGAATTCCGCCTTCTTGGCGTCCGAAGCCTCGGTCTGGTTCAGCGCCTGCCATTGCGCATAGGGCATGCCGTAGACGATTTCGCGCGACTGGTCCTTGCCGAGATCGACGCCCTCAGCCTCGGCCGCTTCGCGATACCAGTTCGACAGGCAGTTGCGGCAGAAGCCGGCGAGGTTCATCAGGTCGATGTTTTGCACATCGCTGCGCTCGCGCAGATGATCGACCAGCCGGCGGAAGGCCGCGGCCTCGAAATCGCGTTTCTGGTCATCGCTGAGTTCGGTCATTGCCTTGGGTCCTCACAGCGGCCCGGTGCGCGAGCCGAACATCTTCACCTGATGTATATCGGGACGGCGGTCGATGGCGTCAACGATCGGCGCCAGCCGTTCCGCCCAGGCCAGCGCCCCCTTGCGGTCTGATATCAGGTCCTGGCGGATCTCGATCAGCGCATGGGCAAAGCCGTTGACGATGGCGTGCTTGAACATGGTGTCGCCGCGCAACGCGCCGTCATAGGGTTCATTGTCGCCAACGACGAGGTTTTTATCCTGCGCCAGCATGTCGATCAGCGGCCGCGCCACGCGGTCGTCGAGGTCCCACAATATGCCGACATGCCAAGGGCGGATGAAGCCCTGCATGACAGGGGTGAAGGAGTGTACGGAGAAGATGAGCGGCGCTTTGCCTGAGGCGTGCGCCACCGACGCGATCATGGCGCCGACCGCGTCCTGATAAGGCCGGTAGAAGCCGTCGAGCCGCCTTTCGCGTTCGGCCGGTGCCATAGGGTAGTTTCCCGGCACGACAGTGCCGTCATAGAGCTGGCGGATCAGCGTCGGGTCGTCCTCGCCGCGATTGGGATCGATCAGCAGCCGCGAAAAATTGGCGATCACCGCCGGCACGTCGAGCGCTGCGGCCAGTTCGCGCGTCACCGTCTCGACACCGATGTCGTAGGCGATATGGCGATCGAGTTCCGCCGCCGGCAAGCCGAGACTGCCATACTCCTCCGGCAGGTCGCGGCGGGCATGGTCGGCGACAAGCACGATGCCTCGCTTGCGGTCGCCTTCGACGATATCGAAAGGCGCGAAAACTGTGGATCGGGTCATTGGCTGGAAAGGTCTGTTCGCTGGCTTCCGGGGAGGGTGGTATCGTCATTCCCACGAAGAGGACTGTTGCGCAATGCCGTTGTTTGGCCACGGTTTCTGCGAAAATCCTGTGACGCGCGGCAGATCGCGTGTCGGGGGCCTTTCTAAATCGATTGGAATTGGACAGAACGGCGCGTTGACATGCGCCCGGACTTTTCCGAAAAGGGGCGCTGAGAGATGCAGATGACGTTATTGAGGGGTTTCGGGATGGGTTCCGCCGGCAGGCCGCGTGCGCGCACCGCCTTTGCCGTGCCGCTCCTGACCCTGACGCTAGGGCTCACCGCGCTGGTCGCGGCTTCGCCTGCCCGCGCCGATTTCCGCGTCTGCAACGCCACGCAGAACCTGGTCGGCGTCGGCATCGGCTACCGCGCCAAGGCAGGCTGGATCACCGAGGGGTGGTGGCACATCGAAGGATCGAGCTGCAAGACGCTGATCGAAGGTCCGCTGTCATCGAGGTTTTACTATCTTTATGCAGAAGACGCCGAGCGCGGCGGGCGCTGGGATGGCCCGATCAACATGTGCGTGGCCGAAAAAGAATTCAAGATTGCCGGCGTTACCGATTGCGTCGCCCGGGGCTTCCAGCGCGCCGGATTCCAGGAATATGACACGGGCGAGCAGGCAAGCTGGATGGTCCAGCTGACCGATGAGTCCACAACGGGAGGCGCTCCAGCCGCCCCGGGAACAAACAGTCAATGAGACGTAGCCGCAAGGTCAAGATCCTCGCCACCATCGGTCCTGCCTCCTCGTCCGAGGAGATGCTGCAGAAGCTGTTCGAAGCCGGCGCCGATGTCTTCCGCATCAATATGAGCCACACCGATCACGAGCTGATGCGCACGCTGGTCGGCCGCATCCGCGCGGTCGAGGAAAAGGTCGGCCGTCCGATCGGCATCCTGGCCGATTTGCAGGGACCGAAGCTGCGCGTCGGCAAGTTCGCCAACGGCAAGGAGGTGCTGACCCCGGGCCAGACCTTCACCCTCGACAACAATCCCGAGCCCGGCACGTCGACCCGCGTCTACCTGCCGCATCCCGAAATCCTGAGTTCGGTCGAGGCCGGCCACCGTCTGTTGATCGACGATGGCAAGCTGGAGCTCAGGGCGGTGAAGAGCGACGGCAAGTCGATCACCTGCGCGGTCGTCGCCGGCACCACCATTTCCGACAAGAAGGGCGTCAGCCTGCCCGACACCGACCTGCCGGTCGGTGCGCTGACCGAAAAGGACCGCAAGGACCTCGATGCGGTGCTGGCGGAAAGCGTCGACTGGGTGGCGCTGTCGTTCGTGCAGCGGCCGGAGGATTTGGCGGAAGCCCGCAAGATCGCGCGCGGCCGGGCGCTTATCATGGCCAAGATCGAAAAGCCGCAGGCGGTAGCCCGGCTGGCCGAAATCATCGAACTCTCCGACGCGCTGATGGTCGCCCGCGGCGATCTCGGTGTGGAAATGCCGCTGGAAGCGGTGCCCGGCATCCAGAAGCAGATCACGCGCGCCGCGCGCCGCGCCGGCAAGCCGGTGGTGGTCGCCACGCAAATGCTGGAATCGATGATCACCGCGCCGGTGCCGACCCGCGCCGAGGTCTCCGACGTGTCGATCGCCGTGTTCGAGGGCGCCGACGCCATCATGCTTTCAGCCGAATCCGCTGCCGGCGCCTATCCGGTCGAGGCGGTGGCGATGATGAACCGCATCGCCACCAAGGTCGAAACCGACCCGACCTATGCCGGCATCATCAACGCGCAGCGCTCGGAACCGGAAGCAACCGGCGCCGACGCCATTTCGCTCGCCGCCCGCGAGATTGCCGAGACGCTGAAACTGTCGGCGATCATCACCTATACGGCGTCGGGCACCACCGGCCTGCGCGCCGCGCGCGAGCGGCCGCAAGTGCCGATCATCGCGCTGTCGCCGATCCTCAACACGGCGCGGCGGCTGTCGCTTTTGTGGGGCACGCATTGCGTCGTCTCGCCCGACGCCAGCGACCTCGACGACATGGTCGATCGCGCCTGCCGCATCGCTTTCGAAGAGGGGTTCGGCCAGCCGGGCGACCGCGTCATCATCACGGCGGGCGTGCCGCTGAGGACGCCGGGTTCGACCAACATGCTGCGCATCGCCTATGTCGGATCGGACGTGCAGGCCACCCGCAACATAGGCTGAGACCTCGTCACAGTCCGCAGCGCTCTTGCCGCACCTTCGGCGTGATCGATACGCTGAAGGAAGCGGCGTGCCCGTGGAACGGGGTCGTGCAGGTACTGGTCCGGACCCAGCATCTTTCGCCGGTTGAGTTCGACTGTGTCGAGCAGATCGAAATCGACCGTGGCGATCGTGCAGTGCCACCCGGGATTGCGCGACGCCCAGCCCCTCTCGTGGTGTTCCAAAAGCTGCTCGCGGGCGGAATAGCCGTGATAGTCGAACGCGATCACGCCGTTGGTCGCGTAAATATGGTTCCCGGAAAAGCCCTCGCCGGGAATGATCCGTTCGCCGTAAAATCCTTCCAGAGGAGCATGCTCGAGAAAGGCGCCAGCAAGAATGGCGCACGCGCCATAGCCGAAGAAGATGCGGTCCGGCAACGCCCATCGCTTCTCCGGGTTTCTTTGATGCCGTGTTTCAGGACATACATTGCGATCAGGTCGGGGCCAGTTCCGCGTCGGGCACGGTGATGTCGGGGCATCGCCCCTCATTGTAGGCGTCGCCGGCGATGCGTGCTTCCACGGTTTTTGCCATTGCCTGCAGGTCGACGACCTTGCCGGCGACTTTCTTGATCGCGCCGACGACGAGGTCGGAGGCGATCCAATCCGGCTTGTGGCCGAGATTGTGGACCCAGATCAGTTCGGCGCCGGGGATGTCCCTGACCAGGCCGACCGAATGGATCGAGGCATAGACCACCTTGTCGCGGTCGCCCGAGATGACGATCGTCGGCGCTGTGATGTCGCGGTAATGCGGCGCGGCCTTCAGCGTATAGTCGTAGAGGCCGGCGACATCGATGGCGTTGGCGCGGAAAGCGCCGGGACGCAGCACCAGCGGAATCGAGGCATTGCCGACATAGCCTTCCGGCACCTTGTTGGGAGAAAACACGCAGGCCGTGGCGCTGTCCATCTGCAGCGTGCCTGCCGGATAGGTCAATGTCTCCGAGAACAGCCAGCCGATGATGGGGGTGGCGGTCAGCTTGTAGTACCAGGCGGTCGCGCCGCCCGGCCAGGGGTGGCTGACCGGCGACAGAAAGACCAGCCCGAGCGTCTTCTCCGGGTGTTCGCGGCCAAAGGCGGCGGTGATCACGCCGCCAAAGGAATGGCCGACCATGATCGCATTGTGGATGCCGAGACGGTCCATCAGCCTGGCGATGGTGTCGGCCTGCGCCGACGGGCTCTCATTGCCGGGGCCGCGTGCCGACCAGCCAAAGCCCGGCCGGTCGAGGAAGACCATCTCCGCGCGGCCTTCGAGCAAAGGCCTGATCGGCAGCATCTGATCCCTGAGGTTGGCGCTGGCGCCGTGGATGAAGACGATGGCCGGCAGCTCTGCATTTTGCGGAGCCGGCACGTGGACATAGTGGATGCGGGTGCCGTCGATGTCGGCAAATTCGCCGGCCGGCGGGTTGCGCCACTCGATCAGCCACGCGCCGGCGCGGGTGACACCGGCCAGGGCAAAGACGAGCGCGAGGAGGAAGGCACAGGCGGCGTAGATGAGGTTCATGCGCGGAGATACGGGGGTGGAGGGGGATAAGTTCTAGGGAGTAGGGAGTAGGGAGTAGGGAGTAGGGAGTAGGGAGGTGGCGTCTCGACCAATCTTCTCTACTGACTACTCGCTAATCCCTAATTCCTACTGCCTAATCAAATTCCTTCGCCGGCAAGCTCTTCCGAAATTGCCGCGACCTGGTCCTGGGCGCTGCGCATCATCGGATAGATGGTAAGCACCTTCTGCCAGGCTTCGAGCGCCGATTGCTTGTGGCCGGTGGCGGCCATGATCTGGGCCAGGCCGGAAAGCGCGCCGAAATGGCGCGGTTCCAGCTGCAGCGTCTGGTCGATGTCGGACATCGATTTCCCGAAATTCTTCATCATGTAGTGCACGGTGGCGCGCCGGTTCCAGCCTTCGGCATATTTTGGCTGCAGGATGACGACCTGGTCGAGGAAGTCGAGGGCGACGTCGAACTTCTGGTCGTCCATCGCCTTTTGCGACCATTGCATCATCAGGTCGATCGAGGCGCTGCCGGACTGGAACCATTCGCCCCAGATGCGCCCGGCGATGCGCTCGGCCGCCTTTTCGTTGCGCTCGCGCTTCAGCTCGGCAAACAGTTGGTCGAGCCTGGCTTCCCTGGTCAGGGCAACCGGCGGCTTTGCCGGCGGATCGTCCGCCGACGCCGGAGCGACGCCGAAAAGAAACAGGGTCGCCAAAAATGCAAAAAGAATCCGCATCACCGGAATCTAACCCCGGACGGCGGATCGTCAAACTGAAATTAGCGTGAAAGTGCCTGGAACCAGGCAATTACCATCGTATGGACGGAGACAACGAGCCTCCGGCCGAACACTCAGCCCTGGCGCGCCTTGTAGCGTGGAGCGGTCTTGTTGATGATGTAGACGCGGCCCTTGCGGCGAACCAGCTGGTTGTCGCGGTGACGCGCCTTCAGCGCCTTGAGCGAATTCTTGATCTTCATGGTCTTGCCCGTCGGTCTGGGCCCTATCCGGGCCGAATTATTAAGGCGCGCCTGAAAAGCGCGCCTTGAACTTGCGGTGGCTCATAAACGAGGAGCCTTGCCCGTGTCAACCGCAAGCGTGCTGGATAGAGGCCGAGAATGGCTTTGGCCATCAAATATCCGCCATCTCGGCTCCACGCCATTGCGCAGCCGAAGACGGGCTGGAATGGTGCGGCACCCGCAAGCCGATTTGGAGACCTCCATGCGCCTGTTGTTTGTGTCCGCGAGCCTTGCCGTTCTGGCAGCCGCCTCCATCGCGCAGGCGCAGGAATGCGACCGCAACGACGACAGCCAGCAGATGATGAACATCTGCGCCGGCGAGGACTATCGGGCGGCCGATGCCAAGCTCAACCAGGCCTACAAGGATCTCGTCGGTCGCAACGACGACAAGGGCAGGAAGCTGCTGCAGGTCGCGCAACGCGCCTGGATCGCCTTCCGCGACGCCGAATGCGCCTATACGACGACAGACAGCGAGGGCGGCTCCATCCATCCGATGGAGGTTTCACAATGCCTGACCGAACTGACGGACCAGCGCATCAAACAGCTCACCGCGGGCGCCAATTGTAGGGAAGGCGATGCGAGTTGCGCCAGCCCCGACGAGGACGGAGATCTGAACGACGAGCTGCAATAGGGCTCGAGCCACGCCCTCGCGCAAAGTGCCGGAATGGCTTAGCTACGGCGGCTGATGCGCGTGAAATGGCCCATCTTGCGGCCTGGGCGCGCTTCCGCCTTGCCGTAGAGATGCAGCATCAGATCGGGCTCGGCGAGCAAAGCGGGTACGCGCAGCACATCGTCGCCGATCAGGTTTTCCATGACGCAGTTTGAATGCCGGCCAGGGTTGCCCAGCGGCAGGCCGGCAATGGCGCGGATATGCTGCTCGAATTGCGAAACGATGCAGGCGGCTTCCGTCCAGTGGCCGGAATTGTGCACGCGCGGCGCCATTTCGTTGGCCAGCAGCGTGCCATCGGCAAGAACGAAGAACTCGACGCCGATGACGCCGACATAGTCGAGGGCCGACAGGATTTTCGCTGCCGACCCCTGTGCCGTCGCCGCCGTCTCCAGCCTGATCTGGGCCGGCAGGGTCGAGGTATGCAGGATGCCGTCGCGGTGGACGTTCTCAGCCGGATCGTAGGCGGCGACCGCGCCGTCCAACCCGCGCGCGGCGATGACCGAGATTTCGCGCTCGAAAGCGACGAAGGATTCGAGGATCAGCGGCACATT
Source organism: Mesorhizobium sp. P160219 (assembly GCF_057786095.1). NCBI lineage: Bacteria > Pseudomonadati > Pseudomonadota > Alphaproteobacteria > Hyphomicrobiales > Phyllobacteriaceae > Mesorhizobium > Mesorhizobium sp. P160219. Next base: position 268,933 of record NZ_JBYNWG010000001.1, on the reverse strand, counting down.
GCCCATGGTCTCGCATGTGCCGGCAAAGCCGCCCGTCTCCATGTTGCGGAAGACGCGCTGGCCCTTGCCGTCATAGCCCATGCGGCGGGTTTTCAAGATGCCGCTGCCACCGAACTCTCTCAGCGCCGCCGTCAGCTCGTCGTCATTGTCGACGGAGCGGAAATCCGCTGTCCTGATGCCGATGCCGTTCAGGAATAGCTTCTCCGCCACCCGGTCCTGGGCGACTTCCAGCGCCCTGGGTGGCGGATAGACCGGGACCTTGGCGGCGAGCGCGCCGGCAGCCGCTACCGGCACATTCTCGAATTCGTAGGTGACGACGGCGCTGACTGCCGCCAGTTCGGCAAGGGCGTCCGCATCGTCATAGGCGGCGGTGATCTGGCGGTTGGCGACCTGAGCCGCCGGGCAATCGGCCTGCGGTTCGAGGATAATTGTGCGGTAGCCGAGGCGCGCTGCGGCAACAGCCAGCATGCGGCCGAGCTGGCCGCCGCCGATGATGCCGATGCTCGATCCCGCGGGCAGGCTCACGGCGCGTCCGTCGGTTCGGTGGCGACCCTGGCGGTTTGGGCGGTGCGCCAGGCATCCAGGCGGGCGGCAAGTTCTTCGTCGTTCAGCGCCAGCACGGCGGCCGCCAGAAGGGCGGCGTTGGCCGCACCCGCCTTGCCGATGGCAAGCGTGCCGACCGGAATGCCGGCCGGCATCTGGACGATGGAGAGCAGCGAATCCTGGCCTGACAGCGCCTTCGATTCGACCGGCACGCCGAACACCGGCAGCGGCGTCAGAGCCGCCGTCATGCCGGGCAGGTGGGCGGCGCCGCCGGCCCCGGCGATGATCACCTTGTAGCCGGCCGCCTTGGCGCCTTTGGCGAAATCATAGAGGCGGTCCGGGGTGCGGTGGGCGGAGACGATCAGCCGCTTGTGCGGAATGCTCAGCGCCTCCAGCGTTTCGGCGGCGTGGCGCATCGTCGCCCAGTCGGACTGGCTGCCCATGATGATGGCGACGTCGGCGCGGTGGTCGGTCAAGCGCATGCTCCCGGCGGTAAAGGCGCGCCTTAGCGGAATTCGGGCTGGCCCGCAAGGATGGCGGCCGCCGCAGCCTAGTCCGGCCAGCGCAGGGCGCCGGATGAATCCTTTCGCGGCTGTCTCATCGCATCCGTCGGCCTGTCGGCCGCGGTGAGCACGGCGCGCAGCTGCTCGGCGACGATCTCGGCCTCGCCGGGGTGCAGATTGCACGGGTCGAGGAAGAAATGGCCGCGCTCGGCCTCGTGGTTGCGCACGATGATGGGCGGCGATCCGGCCGCCAATGCCGAGGCGAGGCCGGCGGCGGTGAAGCGGCTTTTGGGCAAGACAAAGATTTGCAGCCGGTCGAGCGGATTGGCGGTCGGGTCGGGAATGATGTTTGCGACGATGCCGGGTATTCCCTGTAGCGAATCCCTCCACAGATTGAGCGCCGCTTCCTCGCGCCGGCGGATGCCGGCATGGTCGCGCTTTTCCCAGGCTTCGAGCGCAGCCATGGTGCCGGCGATGCTTTCCTTGCCGACCTTCATGGCGCGGGCGACGCCGCGGTTCTGCAGATAGGCGGCGCGGACAAGATCCTTGCGTCCCGTAACGATGCCGCTGGTTGGCCCCGAAAGGAATTTGTGGCCGCTGTAGACGACGATGTCGGCGCCGCGCGCCAGGAAGCTGCGCAGGTCATATTCGGAAGCCGCGTCGACGATCACCGGCACGCCCCTGGCGTGGCAGATTTCGCAGAATTCCTCGAGGGAAAGCATGCCGTACTGCACGGTGTGGTGCGCGACGACATAGAGTGCTGCCGCCGTGCGCTCATTGATCGCTTCGCGCAGGTGATAGTCCTGGGTGACGCTGACGGTACCGGCTGGAATGACCTTGGCGCCGGCGACGCGGATCGACTGGTCGATCGGCGCGCCGTAATTGACGATATGGCCAAGCTGGATGACGACTTCGGACTTCAGGCCTTCGGTGTCGTCGGGCAGCCGTTCGATCGCCAGCAAATTGGTGCCGGTCATCGCCCCGGCGATCGCCATTGTGATGCCTGAGGCGCAGCAGGCGGTGATGAAGCCGGCCTCGCCGCCGGTGAGGCGGGCGGTGATCACGCTTGCGGCGCGCTGCAGATCGTCCATCTCCACCCATTGCGAGGCGATCTCGGCCATGGCGCTGATCGCCTCGGGAACGATGATCGAGGCGCCGAGGGTCGTCATCGTGCCGGAGACGTTGATGATCGGCCTCAGTCCCAGCCGTTCACGGATCGTGGTGTTGGAGCCGGTGTCGGAATAGGTTTTCATGTTCAGCAATCCCTTGACGGTCAGGCGGCGATCTCGACGACCGCTTCGATTTCGACGGTGATGTTTCCAGGCAGCGAGCCGACCCCGATCGCCGAGCGTGCATGGCCGCCGATCTTGTCGAAGACGCTGGCGAACAGGTCCGAGCAGCCATTGACCACTTTCGGGTGGTCGCTGAAGGTCGGCGTCGCATTGACGAAGCCGAGCAATTTGACGACGCGCACGATGCGGCCGAGATCGCCGGCGGCGGCGTGCATGACGGCGAGCAGGTTGAGGCCGGTGAGGCGGGCATGCTCATAGGCCTGCTCGACGGTGACGTCCTCGCCGACCTTGCCGGTGCACAGCGTGCCGTCGGCGCGCAGCGGCCCTTGACCCGAAAGAAAGATCAGCCGGCCGCTTTCCGCATGGGTGACGAAATTGGCGATCGGCGTCGGCGGCTCGGGCAGCGTCAGGCCGAGCTCGGCGAGCCGGATGTAAGGCGTCATGGAAGAATTCTCCTTGGGCCGGCCTGTTGTTTTACGCAATTCCCAAGGGAAAGCGCTTCGCGCTTTTCCCGGGAAAACCGCTTACACTTTTCCTGGAATTGCTTCGGGCCGCCCATGTCAGAAATGCGAGGCGCGGAACCGCGCCAGGAAAGAGCGCAGGCGCTCATTGGTGGTCTCTTCGGCAAGGATCTCCTTCGGCGGGCCAACAGCGCTGACACCGCCATCGGCCATGAAGACAATGCGGCTCGAAGCGTCGCGGGCAAAGGCCATCTCGTGCGTGACCATCACCATTGTCATGCCGTCTTCGGCCAGGCTGCGCACAACGGCCAGCACCTCGCCGACCAATTCGGGATCGAGCGCGGAGGTGATCTCGTCGAGCAGCAGGATCTTTGGCTCCATGGCGACTGCCCGCGCTATGCCGACGCGCTGCTGCTGGCCCCCGGAGAGTTCCGCCGGCAGGCTGTCGGCCTTGTGGGCGAGGCCGACGCGGCTCAGCCAATGCTCGGCGATCTGGCGCGCCTCGGCCTTGCTCTTGCCGCGCACCTTGGTGAGGCCGAGCATGATGTTGCCGGCGGCGGTGAGGTGCGGAAACAGGTTGAAGCTCTGGAACACCATGCCGGTTTCGGCGCGCATATTGGCAAGGTCGCGCTCGCTGCGCCGCTGGCGCGCGCCGGCCTCACGAAAACCGACCTCCTTGCCGTCGATGCGGATCGAACCTGAGTCGTAGCTTTCGAGAAAGTTGACGCAGCGCAGCAGGGTGGTTTTGCCGCTGCCGGAAGGGCCGATGACGGTGACCACCTCGCCCCTGTCCACCTTGAGGCTGACCGAGCGAAGCACCTCGACCGAACCAAAGGCTTTCGAGACCCCGGCAATGTCGAGAAGGGCAGCATTGTCGTTCGAGCTTGTGGCCATCGTGCTAGTCCCGGATGAAGGCAAAGCGCCGTTCCAGCCGCCGGCTGGCGTAGGAAAGCGCATAGTTGACGGCGAAATAGATCAAGGCGCCGAGGATGTAGAGCGGCATCGCCTCATAGGTGCGGCCGATGACCTGGTTGATCGCCTGCATCAGGTCGGTGATGCCGAGCAGCGAGACCAGGGCGCTGCCCTTGACCGCATCGGTGACGCCGTTGATCCAGGGCGGCAGGAAGCGCCGGAAGGCCTGCGGAAAGATGACGTAGGTGAGCCGCTGGCGAAAAGTCAGCCCAATGGCCATCGCCGCTTCTGACTGGCCCTTGGGAATAGAGCCGACGGCGCCCCGGAGATACTCAATGACCTGCGCCGTCTTGAACAAGGTCAGCGCCAGCACCGCCGCCGAGAAGGATTGCAGATGCAGGCCGATGGCCGGCAGGCCGTAATAGACGAAGAACATCAGCACCAGGATCGGGATGCCGCGGATGGTGTCGGAGAAGATGCGCACGGCCCAGCGCAGCGGCGCCGGGCCGTAGACCAGGCCGACGCCGAGCGCGACGCCGGCAATCAGCGACAGCACCACGACCAGCAGCGACACCCACAAAGTGATGGCGAAGCCCTGGGCGAGGAACGGTACGGCGTAGAGGATCTGGCTCAGCATGTCAGCGCGCAGCCCTGAACCGGCGTTCGACCAGCCGCAGCCCGAAGAGCAGGGTGTAACCGGTCACCAGGTACATCGCCGTCGTCACCAGATAGACCTCGACAATGCGGAAGGTGTTGAAGTTGATCCACTGGGCGCCGAAGGTGAGCTCGGGCACCGAGATGACCGATGCGATGGACGTGTCCTTGAACAGCGAGATGAAGGTGTTGGACAGCGCCGGCAGCGTGATGCGCAGCATGGTCGGCAGGCGCACATGAACCAGCCGCTGCCAGGGCGTCAGGCCGATGGCTTTGCCGGCATCGAGCTGGCCGCGCGGCACGGCTTCCAGGCCGGAGCGGAACACCTCGACCAGATAGGCGCCGCTATAGACCGACAGCGTCAGCACGAACGAGGTCGGCGCGTCGTAGGCGACGTCGATCACCGTCGGCAGGCCGTAGAAGACAAGATAGACGAGCAGGATCAGCGGCACGTTGCGGATGAATTCGACGTAAGCCGCAATGATGGCGCGCACCACGCGTCCGGCCGAGACATACCAGACCGCCAGCACCAGGCCGATGACGACGCCGATGGCAATCGAAATCACGGCAAGCTCGAGGCTGAGCAGAAGGCCGCCCCACAGCTTGTCGAAATGGCGCCAGATCAGGTTGAAGTTGAGCGTATAGCCCATGCGTCTCCCGCAATAACCAAGGGGATGCGAACTAGAAGGCGGAAGGGCTAACCCTTCCGCCAGCACTTGTCAGACAACCGGGAAACCGGGATGGCGGGCCGGCGGCTCTTGGCCGAAATAGTCCTTGAAGGCGGCGTCGTAGAGTGCGGTCTCATGGCCGAACATGGCGATGGTGAAGGTCTGGTTGACGAAGGTCAGCCAGTCCAGGTCGCCCTGCCTGACCGCCGCGCCGTAGAGCATCGAGTACCAGCTCTTGCCGGCATCGAAATATTTGTCGGGGTTGCGCGAGGCCAGCCAGCGCACGGTTGAAAGATCGACAGCGGCGGCATCGGCGCGTTTCGATTCCAGTGCCTGCAGCACATTGGCCTGGGTGTCGATCTGCAGCACCTGCGCCTCCGGCAGGGCGTAATGGACCGAGCTTTCGGCATCGACATTCTGCAGGATCGAGATGCGCGTCGCCGAACCGCCGGCGAGCAGCTTGTCGAAGGTCTTGTTTTCCGCCGTCGGCAGCGTCAGCAGGGCGACGCCCTCGACATAGTATGGCCTGGAGAAGTGGATCAGCTGCGAGCGCTGCGCGGTCATGGTCATGAACTGGATGGTAATGTCGACCTTGTTGGTGGTGACATTGGGGATGCGCTGCGCCGGATCCTGCATGACGAACTCGACCTTGCTCGGATCGTCGAACAGACCCTTGGCCAGGATGCGGCCCATGGTGATGTCCATGCCGACCAGCTCGCCGGCATCGTTTTCGAAATGCCATGGCGCGTTGGTGCTGCCGGTGCCGACGATCAGCTTGCCGCGGTCAAGCGCGGTGCGCAGAACGCTGTCGGATGCGGCTTGTGCCGCCGCCTTTTCGGCGCTGACAGCGGTCATCACGCCCGCCGTTGCAAGCCCGGCCATGCCCAGTTTCAGAAAATCTCGCTTGGATGCGTCGTTCACTGCGACCTCCTGTTGTTTGAATTCCCCTTACAGACACACGTGTCGCCGACCTGAATTGTCTCTTACAATAGACACATGTATCCTGTACAAGACAGATACTAACATCAGGAATCAGTTATGCAAGACAGCAATGGACTCACGGATCGGGCGGAGCTTGGTCCAGCCGAGAGCCCGACGCCCGACAAGACCTCCGGCTCGCGCGAGAAGGGCCTCAACCGGGTGCTGGAGATCCTGGACTTCCTGCATGTTACGCAGCGCGCCATCGGCATTGGCGATCTCGCCAAGGGGGTGAATGCGCCTCGCTCCACCACCTATACGCTGGTGCGTTCGCTAGTCGATGCGGGTCTCCTGGAGATGGAGGGCGACGGCAACCGGGTCTATTTCGGCAAGAAGCTCTACCTCTATGGAATGGACTACGTCAGGGGCAACGACCTGCTTAGGAGAGGCCGGCAGGAGGTCGACAATCTGTCGCGCGAGACCGGCGAGACCTCCGAATTGTGCATGCTGCAAAGCGGCCGCTATACCATCGTCCATTCCAGCCCCGGCACTAGGCCGTTCCGCATCAGCTCGGCCACCGGCCTGCAGATCCCGCTGCCATGGACGGCATCGGGGCGGCTGCTTCTGGCCGGATTGGAAAGGGCCGCCATCCAGGACATGGTCTCGGAAGACGACCTTTTGCTGCCCGACGGCCGCAGGCTGCAGTTCGACGACTTCATTGCCGATATCGCGACGGCCAGAACGACCGGCTATTGCATCACTTCGGGGCTGGTCGACGCCTACACCAAATGCCTGGCCGCCCCTGTCTTCGCGGCCGCCGGCAAGGTCGAGGCGACGATGTGCCTGGTGGTGCCGATCGACACTTCAGCGGAGAAGACCGACGAATTGCTGACGTTGCTGCGCCATCGCGCGGCGCGGCTGTCGATAGCGGGGTGAGCAGTTAGGCCCCGAGGCCGTCGGCTAAGCGATGATGTCCGGAATGATCTTGTCTTCCAGCGCCATCAGCCGGTCCTTGAGGAAAAGCTTCTTCTTCTTCATGCGCTGGATCTGCAAGGGGTCGCAGCCCATGGCGATCATCGCATTGATGGCCGCGTCGAAATCGGCATGCTCCTGCTTCAGGCGGGAAAATTCGAGGCGGACATCGGCCTTTTCCTGGTCGGACATTCTCTACCGTCTGCATGTCTGCGGCGCCCGGCAATGGGCATGATTGGGCGGGGGCGGCATCAATTGCCGCCGGCGCGCAGCCAATATCACATATCACATTGTCGTGGAATGCTACCACGCAGCATTCGACATCGCAGCCGGATGGTGGCAGACTGTCATGGTGCCGTCACAGATGCGACCTGCGGTGGACGTGCCTTTGACGGCTGCAATCGAGGAAACCATGAAAGGGAGAACCAATCATGTCTCTTGCATCCCATCTTGATGAGTTGCAGCGGAAACACGGTGATATCGAACGCGAGATCGACGATGCGATGAACCATCCATCGGTCGACGACCTCGAAATCGTGAATCTGAAGCGACGCAAGCTGGCACTCAAGGACGAGATTGAAAAACTGAAGGCGAAACCGACGAGACACTGACGCCCTTCCAGGATTAGACGCGCCGCCTTGGCGCGTGACTATCGCTCCGGTGGCGACATGCCGCCGGAGGCCTGTTTTTGCTACTGATTCCGATACTGTTGGCTGGCGAAACCCGTCTGTGGGGTCACCGCGCTGCTGCGATTTGGCGGCTCTGCTTGTCTGTCGCCATTGACAAGCCATCTTTGCTCCTCCACCTCATGCCCGAACCTCAGCGCTATGCGCTGATAGCTGATTGAGCGTGCGTCGACGTGGACGTATGTCGCTCGGGTGATCAAGAGGCTGCCGGCATGACCGGGTATTTTTCCTCCCCCTTTGCGCGCCGGACATCGGTCGGCGTCGATGTCGGCGGCGTGGTCGTCGGCGGCGGCGCGCCGGTCGTCGTGCAGTCGATGACCAACACCGACACGGCCGATATCGACCAGACCGTCGCGCAGGTTGCGGCTTTGCATCGCGCTGGCTCCGAGATCGTGCGCATCACCGTCGATCGTGACGAGAGCGCCGCCGCCGTGCCGCGCATCCGCGAACGGCTCGAGCGGCTCGGCATCAATGTGCCGCTGGTCGGCGACTTCCACTATATCGGCCACAAACTGCTGGCCGATCATCCGGCCTGTGCCGAGGCGCTGGCCAAATACCGCATCAATCCTGGCAATGTCGGCTTCAAGGACAAGAAGGACCGCCAGTTCGCCGCGATCGTCGAAATGGCGATCAGGCATGACAAGCCGGTGCGCATCGGCGTCAATTGGGGGTCGCTCGATCAGGAGCTGCTCACCCGGCTGATGGACGAAAACCAGCGCCAAGGCTTTCCGCTGACGGCGCAGGAAGTAACCCGCGAAGCGATCGTGCAGTCGGCCATCCTGTCGGCCGAAATGGCCGAAGAGATAGGCCTCGCCCGCGAAAAGATCATCCTGTCGGCCAAGGTCAGCGGCGTGCAGGATTTGATCGCCGTCTATGCCGAGCTTGCCACGCGCTCCAACCATGCGCTGCATCTTGGCCTCACCGAAGCCGGCATGGGATCCAAGGGCATCGTCGCCTCGTCGGCTGCCATGGGCATCCTCTTGCAGCAAGGCATTGGCGACACCATCCGCATCTCGCTGACGCCGGAGCCGAATGGCGACCGCACGCGCGAGGTGCAGGTCTCGCAGGAACTGCTGCAGACCATGGGCTTCCGTCAGTTCGTGCCGATCGTCGCCGCTTGCCCCGGCTGCGGTCGCACGACCTCCACCGTGTTCCAGGAGCTCGCCCAGAACATCCAGGCCGATTTGCGCAAGAACATGCCGGTCTGGCGGGAGAAATATCCCGGCGTCGAGAACCTCAAGGTCGCGGTGATGGGCTGCATCGTCAACGGCCCCGGCGAATCCAAGCACGCCGATATCGGCATATCGCTGCCCGGCACCGGCGAGATGCCGACCGCACCCGTCTTCGTCGACGGCAAGAAGTCGGCGACGCTGCGCGGTCCGTCGATCGCCGCCGATTTCGAAAAAATGGTTGCCGACTATATCGAGCAGCGGTTTGGACAGCACGGCAAAGCCGCGGCCGAATGAGCCATGCGGGGGCTGCTCAAAGCCGGTGTGATCCTGTTCTGCGGGCTGAGTGCCGGACAGGCGCTTGCCGATCCACCGCAATCGCGCTCGGCGGCGAAACGATTGATCGGCCATGTCTGTGACCTGATCGAGACGCATGCCGAGCGGAACGGCCTGCCGAAGGATTACTTCGCCCGGCTGATCTGGAAAGAAAGCCGCTTCGATCCCAATGCGGTTAGCCCGGTCGGTGCCGAAGGGATCGCCCAGTTCATGCCGAGCACCGCCAAGATGCGCGGGCTGGCCGATCCTTTCGACATCGACCAGGCGATCCCGGCTTCGGCGAAATATCTCGCCGAAATGAAGACCGGCTTCGGCAATCTCGGCCTGGCGGCGGCTGCCTACAATGCCGGCGAGAGCCGCGTTTCGCGCTGGCTGGGTTCGGGCGGCTTCTTGCCCATGGAGACCGAGAGCTACGTCTTCGACATCATGGGCGAACCGGCCGACAAGTTCTCCGACAGCGCCTACGCCGGAACGATCGAGCCGCTCGACGCGAAAACCAGCTTTCCCGTCGCCTGCCGCAAGCTGCCGGTGATCATGTCCAGAACCGTGGCGATGGCCTCGATCAATGTGAAGCCATGGGGCGTCCAGGTGGCCGGCAATTTCCGCAGGGGAGCTGCGATCAATCAGTGGCTGAGGGTCAGGAGCCGGTTTCCGGCGCTGCTTTCCGGTCGTGACCCGGTGGTCAGCCGGGTGCGCACGCCGATCGGCCGACGCGGCATCTACGCCGTCAGGATCGGCGTCGACGACCGTGCCGCCGCCAACGTCATCTGCCAGAAACTGCAAAGCGTCGGCGGCGCCTGTATCGTCGTGCGCAACCGATAGGGGGCGACATGACGGCCAAAATCGTCCTGCTTAATGGCGTCGGCAGCGCCGGCAAAAGCTCGATCGCCAGGGCGCTGCAAACAATCGCCACCGAGCCCTTCCTGCATGTCCAGATGGATGCTTTCATCGACATGCTGCCGCCGGCGCTGCAGGATCATGCCGACGGGTTTTCCTTTGAGACCGTGCTGGAAGACGGCAAGCCGTCGGTGGTGATCAGGAGCGGGCCGGTCGGCGCGCGAGCCATGCGCGGCATGCGCCATGCCATCGCCGCCATGGCCGGGCAAGGCAACAATCTCATTGTCGACGACGTGATCTTCAATGACGAGATAGCGGAGCACCGCAAGTTGCTGTCGAGCTTTGACCTGCATCTGGTCGGCGTCATGGCGCCGCTGGAGGTGCTGGAAGCGCGCGAGGCCGCGCGCGCCGACAGGCTGCCTGGCCTGGCGCGCTGGCAATATGGACGCGTCCACAAGGGCATGGACTACGACCTCGAAGTCGACACCAGCCGGCTGACGCCGCTTGAATGCGCCCGTCGCATCCAGGAAAGATTCCGACTATAGTGGCCGGTGTTCTTTTGTTGCAATCATGGCTCTTCCAATCGCCCAAAAGCGATAGTCACCCGTCATGTGCAGGGTCGTGGCGATTAAATATTAATGAGCCCTGCTGTAGCAAAAGAGGTCGATATCTCCGACGAGAGCTTTTTTGCGATCGTCAAAAAGGCGGGGCATAGGGGGCGGTGGCAAATTTCCTTAGACGCGTTGTAAGTGAACTTGAAACGCCGCGCGCCAAACGGCCGTTCGGTTCTGGCTGGCTGTCCGGCTCGATTGGCTTGCTTGCCGGGGTCACCGCCCTGCTGATGGTCATCGTGCTGCGCTACCCGTCGCTTACATCGATGCCGGATCTGGCCCCCATCCACCAGATGCTGTTCTTCAAGCCGGTGCTCTATTTCGTCCTCATCTCCGGCTATATCCTGGCGATCCTCAGCATGACGCTGCGCAGGCAAAAGACGCTCGGCGCGGCAGCGATGTTCACTGTGCTGCTGGCGTCGCTGGTCGGCATGCTTCCGGTGCGCCATCAACTGCACATCGAAGGGGTGTTCTTCGGGCTCGATTTCTTCATCCTGAACGCCTTGTTCATGGGTGTGCTGTTCGTCCCGCTCGAACGTCTTTTCGCGCGCAACAAGGATCAGACCGTGTTCCGCGACGAATGGCGCGAGGACCTGTTCTACTATCTGGTCTCGTCGCTGCTGGTGCAGATTTTGACCTACCTGACCTTGGCGCCGTCCAACTTCGTCAATTCACAGGGCGCCCTTGGTTCGGTGCGCGCCTGGGTCCACGGCTTGCCGTGGCTGGTGCAACTGCTGGCGGTGATGTTCCTGACCGACCTTGCCCAGTATTGGGTGCATCGGGCCTTTCATCGCATTCCCTGGCTGTGGAAGTTCCATGCCGTGCACCATTCCGCCAAGTCGATGGACTGGATTGCCGGTGCGCGCATGCATTTCCTGGAAATCATCGTGCTGCGCAGCCTGACGGCCACCCCGATGTTCGTGCTGGGGTTCGATGAATCGGCTATCCAGACGTATATATTGATCGTCTACGTCTATTCGTCGTTCATCCATTCCAACATCGGAACCAGTTTCGGTCCAGTCGAAAAGGTGCTGGTGTCGCCGCGTTACCACCACTGGCATCACGGCCTCGAAAAAGAAGCGATCGACGTAAACTTCGCCATCCATTTCCCGCTGCTCGACCGGCTGTTCGGCACCCATCATATGCCCGAAGGGCGCTGGCCGAACGGCTACGGCATTCACGGACATCCCGTTCCGAACGGATACTGGCAGCAATTCCTCTATCCCTTCCGGCGCGGCTAGACTGGAGCCTTTCGCGAAGCGCGCGTGTCACCGCGCCCTGGCGGGGTTAGCCCAATCCATGACAAGCGACAGAGTCCCAGATGCTTGACGGCTACATAATCTGCGGCACGCCGAGAACCGGAAGCACTTTGCTGTGCGGCCTTCTGGCCTCGACGAAAACAGCCGGCGATCCGCACTCATTCTACCGGCGGCAGGACAAAGCGGAATGGGCCGAAGAGTGGAAATTGCCGCATCCCGAGACGATGAGCGCGCATGATTTCGACCTCGCCTATATCGGTGCGGCAATCAGCGCGGGAAGGGGCGGAACGGGCGTCTTCGGCTTGCGCCTGATGCGGGAAAACCTGGATGAACTCTCGGCAATCCTCGACCGGATCTACCCAGACCTGCCATCGGACAAAGCACGCTTTGAAAAGGCCTTCGGGCGGGTCCTCTACATCCATCTTTCGCGCGAAAACAAGCTGGCGCAGGCGGTGTCGCTGATCAAGGCCGAGCAGACCGGGCTTTGGCACATCGCGCCCGACGGAACCGAGATCGAACGAGTTGCACCGCCGCAGGAACCCCGCTACGATTTCAAGCGGATCCAGCGCGAGCTTGCCGAACTCGAAGCCTATGACGCGGGCTGGAACGTCTGGTTCGCGGAGCAGGGGATCGTCCCGCTGCGCATCGGCTATGAGCGCCTGTCAGGCGATCCGGCAGCGGCATTGGCATCCATCTGCAAGGCCCTGGGCGTTCCGGCGCCGAATGCCGCCGACGTAAAGCCGGGCGTCGCCAAGCTCTCGGACGAGATTAGTCTGGACTGGATGCGCCGCTATCGTCTGGACGCGGCGATTTGATCAAGCCCTCTTTACCGCGACCGTTTCGCTGAGCCATGTGCCGATCTTGCTGCCGAGGCGGTCGGGCGACACCGGCTTAGGCAGATAGTCGTCCATTCCGGACTCGATACATTTGTCGCGGTCGCCCTTCAGTGCGTGCGCGGTGACGCCGATGATTGGTGTGTGATTGCCACTCGCTGCCTCCGCCGCCCGGATGGCGCGGGTCGCCTCGTAGCCGTTCATCTCCGGCATGGAGACGTCCATGAGGATCAGCTTCGGCCGCAGCGCCCGGTACATCTCGACGGCCGTGCGGCCATTGCTGGCGATGCGGTAGCTGAGGCCAAGCCCATTGAGGATTTGGCCGAACACCAGCTGGTTCACGTCATTGTCCTCGGCGATCAGAATATCGATCGGGCCGTTTGGCGTGGCGATCGATTCAGGCACTGTGGCCGCCGGAATTGCCGGGCCGCGAATGACGGTGAAGGCGGGTGGCGTCACGGGTGCCGCCTGCGGAACAACAGGCTCGCGAACGAACTGGGCCTTGCCGATCTGGGCCCGCGCTTTCTGGATGGCCGAGATGACGGTGCCGAGCAGGATGGCCGAGCGCGCCGGCTTGGTGAGATGCGCGGCGATGCCGAAATCGATGACCATCTTGCCGAAATCGACCTGATCGACCGAGGTCAGCAGCACCACCGGGATGGCGGAGAGACGGCTGTCGGCGGAAATCGCCTTGGCGACATCGGCGCCGTTCATGCCGGGCATCTGGTAGTCGAGGATGATGCAGTCGACCGCAGCACCGAGTTGGCTGGCCCGGTCTAGAAAGGCGAGGCCGACGGCGCCGCTTTCGGCGGCCGCGCAGTCGAAGCTCCAGCTTCTGAGCTGCTCCAGCAAGATCTCGCGGTTGACCGGGTTGTCGTCGATGACCAGCACGCGGGCGCCGGTGACATCGACCGGCACGATCTCGTTGCGCGTGTCCTGCTGATGCGCCGGCAGCGGCACGGCGAACCAGAACACCGAGCCGCGGCCGATCTCGCTTTCGACGCCGATCTTGCCGCCCATCAGGTCGATGAGGCGGGCGGCGATGGCAAGGCCGAGGCCGGTGCCTTCATGGCGGCGCGTCGACGAGCCGTCGACCTGCGCGAATTTCTCGAACACGTTCTCGAGCTTCTCGGCAGGAATGCCGATGCCTGTGTCCTCGACGCGGACCTTGAGCTGGACCATGCCGTCGACCACCTCGCCGCCGACATCGATCAGCACATGGCCCTTCTCGGTGAACTTCACCGCATTGCCGAGCAGATTGGTGACGATCTGACGGAACCGTCCGGCATCGCCGACGACATGGGCAGGCAGGCGCGGGTCGACACGCACGATCAGCTCGAGGTTCTTTTCGGCGACGCGCGCCGACACCAGTGTGGCCACGTCCTCGACCGCTTCGGCAAGCCGGAAGGGTGCAGGATCGAGCGTCAGCTGACCGGCATTGATCTTGGAGAAATCGAGGATGTCGTTGATGATGGTGAGCAGCGCATTGCCGGACTTGACGATGACTTCGGTGAAGGTTTTCTGGCGCGCGTTAAGCTCGGTCTTGGCGAGCAGTTCGGCCATGCCCAGCACGCCATTCATCGGCGTGCGGATCTCATGGCTCATATTGGCCAGGAATTCCGATTTGGCGCGGTCGGCCGCTTCGGCCTTGAACAAGGATGCGGCGGATTCGGTGAAGGCGCGGCGAATCGCATTTTCCATCGGCCGGAAGATCCAGAGGGCAACGATGGCAAGAACCGCGAACAGAAGGCCGCTTGCCCACAACAGCAGCCTGTCGCTGGAGGCGTCGGCCAGATGGCGTTCGCCATCCATGGCGGTACGCACACGCACCAGCATCGGCTGGACGAACAGGTCGTTCTGGTTGAGGATTTCGCGCGAACTCCATTCGTCGGTCTGTTGCGCCGCCGACATCAGGTTGAAGTTGCGCACGATGTCGCGCGACGACCAGAACAGGTCGCCGTTGACGGCGGCCGACGAGAGTTCGTCCAGCGTTTTGGCCGACAGGCTCGGCTTGATCGCGGCCAACTCCGCGGACAGTGTTTCGATCTCGCTGGTCAGGCGTTGCGAATGGCCGCGCGCTGCGGCGGCAAGGCCGTCACGGGTTTCGGTGCGCCAGGTCGTGCTGGCGGTTTCGGCAAAGCTGGAGGCGTTGCGCAGGTCGCGGGTGAAGACGACGAGATTGCTGCTCAGCGCGTCGATGTCGTGGCGGAAGGAATTGACGCGATTGAGCGCAAACATCACCGCGGTGGAAGCCAGCGCAAAGATGAGCAATCCCGAGATGTAGCGGATCCGGATCGAGCGGATGAAGAAAGAATATTCCGGCATGCGCAACCCCAACACATACGCATCATTTTAACGGTCGGGATTACGCTTGATTTACATTAAAATTCCGTTCGCGCCTGGCGGGCCGTCAAGATCCTGGCTGCACGTGCCCGGAGTTGGCGCCATAGAGGGTGGCATCGCATTCGCGCATCATGCGCAGTGCTTCTTCCTCGGTCAGGCCGAACTTGCGCATCATGCTCCGGATTTCGGGGCCTACAGCTATCTCCACCGGTCTTGCCGCCTGGCGGGTCTTCCTGGCCTTTTTCTTGGACATCAGTACGTTTCCCGTCTTGACCGACACATGTTTCGCATCAGCCCTGGCCCGGCCTCACCGTGCTGCGCCAGACCATGGGCGCATGGCAGATCAGGCGGCTGCCAGCCTCCTCCCGCGCGCCGGTCGCGAGCCGCACGGCGCGCCTGGCGATCTCCTCGATCGGCGGCGAGAACGTCGTCAGCCGGTAAGAGGCCCAGTCGGCCTGTTCAATGTCGTCAAAGCCGATGACGCAGAGATCGCGGGGTACGTTGATGCCGAACTCGTGGCGGGCCGCATCGAGAAAGCCGCACGCAATCAGGTCGGTCACGCAGAACGCCGCATCCGGCCGCTGCCGGCCGGAAAAGAGTCGCCTGGCGCCATCGGCTCCGGTGGCATAGCCGGTGCGGCCCTCGCGCCACACGGTCACCTCCAGCCCTTCCTTCTGCGCGGCGGTAAGGAAGGCGGTTTCGCGGGAGAGCAGGCTGGGCGTGCCGGCAGCCGAGGTCACCAAAGCGGGGCGGGTACAGCCGGCCCGGATGAAGGCATGCAGCGCTGCCTCTGCGGCTGCAGCGTTGTCGACACCGATATTGTGCGGGCCGTCGAAGCGGTCATCGCGATTGATCAGCACCAGCCGCTGGCCGTTCTCAAGACAGGTGCGGATCAGCAACTGCGGCGGCGAGCCGGACAGAACGATGCTCGCATCGGCGCGATAGTTCAGCGTGTTGCGCAGCGCCTGGTCGACATGGTGGCTGGGGCCGGAGGTGTTGAACACCATGGCCATTTTGCCGGCGTCCCGCAGATGTTGGGTCAGCGCCTTCTGCAGGCGGGCATGATAGGGCGTGTCGCCGTCGGCAACGATGAGGCAGACGATGCCGGTCGAAGCCCGCATCAGGCCGCGAGCCAGATGGTTGACGTGATAGCCGAGTTGCTCGGCCGCCAGCATCACCCGCTCGCGGGTTTCCCCGGAAACGGAAGCGCCGGGCGTGAAGGTACGTGACACGGCCGAGCGCGAAACCCCGGCGAGGTCGGCAACCTGCTGGGCGCTGGAAAAACCGGTGCGGATTCTCGGAACCGTCAAGCGAACGCTCTCGCTGCTGTTTTCGTAATTCTTTGCACGCCCGTGCAATGTAATGCAACTCTTCTGCCATTGCCACCCACCGCACTTGACAGGCATGGCGGAATGCAACAGCTTTGCACAGCCGTGCAATACAAGCCGGCTCAAGAGTGGCATCGGAGGAATACCCTGTCCATTTCGCCGAAGACGGCATTGAGGGCGCGACTGTCCGGACCGGCTGCATGAGCAGGGCGGCGGCGCATCCGAAGGCGGACCGGCTGTCCGAGGCCGAGATGGACAGGCGTGCCGAGGTCTGCCGGAAACTGCTTGTCACGGCCGGGCAACTGGCGATGGAAGGCTATGCCCGGCAGGGCGCCGTCCAGCCGGTGGCGATGAAAGGCCCGCAGGATTTTCTCACTGAAACCGACGGTAAGGTCGAGGAGCACATCCGCGCGACGCTGGCAGACGCTTTTCCGCAGGACGGGTTTTTGGGCGAGGAAGGCGGTGGCATCGGCTCTGCCCGCATGTGGGTCGTCGACCCCATCGACGGCACCGCCAATTTCATGCGCGGTATTCCGCATTTCTGCATTTCGATAGCTTTCGTCGAGGACGGCCGCAGCGAGATCGGCGGCATTGCCAATCCGGCCATCGGCGAAACGTATTTTGCCCGTCGCGGGCAAGGCGCGACACGCAATGGCGCGCCGATCCATGTTTCGCCGACGCAAGCGTTCGACCGTGCCTTTGTGGAGTTCGGCTGGTCGCCGAGGATTCCGAACCGTGAGTATCTCGACAAGGTGAGCCTGGTGTGGGCGCTCGGCGCCAATGTACGCCGCTCCGGCTCCGGAGCGCTTGGGCTGGCCTATGTGGCCGACGGCCGCTCGGATGCCTATGCCGAGCTGCACATCAATTCGTGGGACTGCCTGGCCGGATTGCTGCTGGTGGAGGAGGCCGGCGGCCGGGTGAACCGGTTCCTCGACGGCGACGGCATGGCGAAGGGCAATCCCGTGCTTGCGGCAGCACCCGGTGTCGCGGCGACATTGTCCCAGGTGATCGGAGTGCCGCTCGACGACGGGTAGATCGTTTCCAGTGAGAAGACAGGGAGGAATATCGATGAAGACATTTGACAGTAAGCAAGGCTTGCGCGCCGCCTGGCTTGGCCTTGGCGCGGCGCTGGCCATGTTCGGATTGGCGGGTGCCGCCCAGGCGGCCGACCGCAGCCTCACAATGTATTGCGCCGTCGACGAGGCCTGGTGCCGGGCGATGGCGACCACCTACCAGAAGGAGACGGGCGTCAGCGTCGACATGACCCGCATGAGCGCCGGCGAAATCTACGCCCGCCTCCGGGCCGAGAAGGACAATCCGCAAGCCGATATCTGGTGGGGCGGCACCGGCGACCCGCATCTGCAGGCGGCGGAAGAGGGCCTCACCCAGGAATACAAGTCGCCGCAACTGGCAAACTTGCGCGACTGGGCGCTGAAGCAGGCCGACAGGTCGAAGAACCGCACGGTCGGCATTTATCTCGGTGCGCTCGGCTATGGCTACAATGAGGAAGATCTGAAGCAGCGCGGGCTGACCGCGCCGGCGTGCTGGGCCGATCTGGTCAAGCCGGAATTCCAGGGCGAGATCGAGATGGCCGACCCGAATTCATCGGGCACGGCCTGGACCATGTTTGCCACCATCGTCCAGCTGATGGGCGAGGACAAGGCATTCGACTATCTCAAGCAGCTCAACAAGAACATCGCCGAATACACCAAGGCAGGGGCTGCGCCGGCGCTCGCCGTCGGCAAGGGCGAGACGCTGATCGGCATCTCCTTCCAGCACGACGTGATCAATGCCGCGAAACAGAACCCTGCCGTGAAGGTGGTGTCGCCTTGCGAAGGCACCGGCTTCGAGATCGGTTCGATGAGCATCGTGACGGGCGCCAAGCATGCCGAAGAGGCGCAGAAATTCTACGACTGGGCGCTGAGCCCGGACGCGCAGAAGCTCGCGGCGCCGAACGGCAGCTTCCAGATCCCGTCGAACACCGCCACGCCGGTGCCGCCCGAGGCGCCGGACCTCTCGAAGATCAAGCTGATCGACTACGACTTCGCCAAATACGGCTCGTCGGCCGAACGCAAGCGGCTGTTGAAGAAGTTCACCGACGAGGTCCGCAATGGCGGCTGAGCGCGTTCTTTCGCGCTCACTCTAGCATCTGATCGCCGGCTGCCCTTCGCGGCAGCTGGCGCACCGTCCTTTGGCAACAGAAAGACATTGAATGGCCGCGGCCGGTTCCATGGTCAGTTCCGCTCCTGGACGCAGCGCGCTCCCCTGGGTAATGGCCGCGTGGGCGAGCTTCGTGCTCTTGCCTTGGTACAAGGTCGAAGGCGGCTTCCTTTCGTTCGACTGGCTGGCACAGCCGGCGGATGCGACGCCGGCCATCATGCTGGCGCTCGGTGGCCGGCCCTGGCTGTTGCCGATTATCCTGCCGCTTCTGCTGGCGAGCTGGCTGGTGGCGCGCAACAACCCCAAGAGCCTGGCGGTTGCAGGCGCGGCGGGCCTGCTGTGGCTGGCCATCGAAGGCTTTTCCATCATCCATTCGGGCTGGGGATTTGGCTTGCTTACCCAGGTCGCCGGCACGCCGGGACCGATACAGCCGGGGCTCGGCTGGGGTGCGGCGCTCTATGCCGTGGCGATGCTGATGTTCATCGCCGAGGCGCTCGCTGCGCGGGGATGGTGCAAGGGCGACCGTTTCGTCGTCGGCTCGCTCTCAATCGTGATTGCTTCGCTGATCCTGTTCGTCGCCTATCCGCTGCTGTCGATCCTCACCTCGGCCATCAAGGACAATGACGGCAATGTCGTGCCGGCGCTGTTCTTCGATAAGATCTTTAGCGCCAACATATGGAGCCTGCGCTGCCTCTATGGCGAGGGCTCCTGCGGCGTGGCGTGGAACACGGTGGCGATCGCAGTCCTCGTCGGCTTTTTCTGCACGGCGCTCGGCCTAGCGCTGGCGCTGATCGCGCTACGCACCAAGCTGCCGGCCAAATGGTTGCTGCGCGGCCTGTCCATCCTGCCGATCATCACGCCGCCCTTCGTCATCGGCCTGGCGCTGATCCTGCTGTTCGGCCGCGCCGGCATCGTCACCAACCTCATGTCGGTGCATCTCGGCATTCCGCGCAGCCGCTGGATCTATGGCATGGCCGGCATCACCATCGCGCAGGTGCTGGCCTTCACGCCGATCGCCTTCCTGGTTTTGGTCGGCGTGCTGCAAGGGGTCAGCCCGAGCATGGAGGAGGCGTCGCAGACCTTGCGCGCCAGCCGCTGGCGGACGTTTCGCACCGTCACCTGGCCGTTGATCCGGCCGGGCCTGGCCAGCGCCTTCCTGATCTCGTTCATCGAGAGCATGGCCGATTTCGCCAATCCGCTGGTGCTGGGAGGCAATTTCAACGTGCTGTCGACCGATATATTCTTCGCGGTGGTTGGCGCGGCGCACGACCAGGGTCGCGCGGCGGTGCTGGCGATCGTGCTGTTGATGTTCACGCTGGCAGCCTTCGTCATCCAGCGCCGCTGGATCGGCAGCCGCAGCTACGTCACCGTCGCAGGCAAGGGCGATGGCGGCGTACCGGCGACGCTGCCCAAGGCCTTGCGGATCGGCTGCTACGCCGCCGTCGTTCCGTGGCTGGTTCTGACCATCGTGGTCTACGGCATCATCCTGGGCGGCGGTTTCGTGCAATCGATCGGGCGCGACAACACGCCGACGCTCCAATATTTCCTCACCGCCTTTTCGATCGAGAAAGGCGTCAATGGCTGGTTTTTCAGCGGCTCGGCCTGGCCGTCGCTGCTGATGACCATCGGCCTTGCGCTGGTGGCGATGCCGTTCACCGCGGCGCTCGGCATCCTGACGGCCTATCTGCTCGACCGGCAGCGTTTCGCCGGGCGTACCATGTTCGAGTTCCTGGCCATGATGAGTTTCGCCATTCCCGGCACGGTGATCGGCGTCAGCTATATCCTTGCCTTCAACGTGCCGCCGGTGCAGTTGACCGGTACCGGGTTGATCATCGTCATCTCCTTCATCTTCCGTAACATGCCAGTGGCGATCCGTGCCGGGCTCGCCAATCTGGGCCAGATCGACAAGAGCCTGGACGAGGCATCGCTGACGCTTGGGGCGCGGTCTTTTGCTACCTTGCGGCGGGTGATCCTGCCGATCCTGAAGCCGGCGATCGTGACCGCGATGATCTACAGTTTCGTGCGCGCGGTGACGGCGGTCAGCGCCGTCATCTTCCTGGCGAGCGGCCGGTTCAACCTTGCCACGGTCTACATTGTCGGGCGCGCAGATGTCGGCGAATACGGCATCGCGATTGTCTATTCGGCGGTGATGATCGTCGTCATGATGGTCATCCTGATCGGCATCCAGCTGCTGGTCGGCGAACGCCGGCTCGGCCGGCGCCGGCCTGGTCCGGAAGCCGTTGTGGCAGCAATCTGATGGGGAGAAGCGGCGTGGATCAGACGGCGAAGACTGCTGCCCCGGTTGCGACGGACAGGCCAGCGGTGCGGTTCGAGGGCGTCACCAAGAAATATGGCGCGGTGATCGCCGTCGACAACGTCAGCTTCGACATCGCGCCGGCCAGCCTGGTGACGCTGCTCGGGCCCTCGGGTTGCGGCAAGACCACGACGCTCAGGCTGATCGCCGGGCTGGAACAGACCAGCACCGGGCGCATCCTGATCGACGACAAGGACGTCACCTTGCTGTCCGCCGCCGAGCGCGATGTCTCCATGGTGTTCCAGTCCTATGCGCTGTTTCCGCATATGAACGTGATGGAGAATGTTAGCTACGGCCTGCGGGCGATGGGGCTTGGCAAGGCGCAGGCAGCCGAGCGCGCCGCCGAAAAGCTGTCGCTTGTCGGCCTGTCCGGCTACGAGAAGCGCCAGCCGAGCGAATTGTCCGGCGGCCAGCAGCAGCGCGTCGCGGTGGCGCGCGCCATCGTACTGGAGCCGAAGGTGCTGCTGTTCGACGAGCCGCTGTCCAATCTCGACGCCAAGCTGCGCCGGCGGGTGCGCGACGAAATCCGCGGCCTGCAGCAAGATCTGGCGCTGACCATGGTCTATGTCACGCATGACCAGGAAGAGGCGCTCGCCGTCTCCGACCGCATCATCGTCATGAACGCCGCTCGCGTCGCCCAGGACGGCACGCCGCGCGACCTCTACAACGAGCCGACCAACCGTTTCATCGCCGACTTTATGGGCGACGCCAATCTGCTCGACGTCGAGGTGCTTTCCAGCAATGCGACCAGTGCAAGGGTCAAGGTCGGACCCTTGCTGCTCGACATGCCGGGTCGCGGTAACGCTCCGGGACCGGCGATGCTCGCTGTGCGCCCGAATGCCGTGCGAATCTTGCCCGGCCAGCCAGCGGGCACCATGAAGGGCCAGGTGGTCAAGAGCTCGTATCTCGGCGACCACATGGAATACCGGATCGCGATCAGCGATCCGGCGGTCGAACTGTTCGCGACATCGCCTGATGTCACACCCGCTGTGGCGGAAGGGACGATGGTCGGGATCGATTTCGATCCGGCGAAGATCGTGCTGATCAAAGACCATTGAACGCGCCGGGAAAGCACCTTCGAAAAAATCCAGCCTGAATGTCACACCGGCCGGACCTGCCTCGTCATGATGGCGTACCCAACACAAGGACTGCAATCATGACCGCCAAAATCGACCTCTTCGCCGCCGCCCCTGCGCTGATCAAGCAGTGGCAGCGCGCATCGACCGAACTCTCCGTCGCCGCCGGGCTCGAGCACAGCCTCAACGAGCTGGTGAAGCTTCGGGCGTCGCAGATCAATGGCTGCGCCAAGTGCATCAACCTGCATGCCACCGAAGCGCGCGAGAATGGCGAGACCGAGCAGCGCATCTATCTGCTGCCGGCCTGGCGCGAAGCGCCCTGCTACAGCGACCGCGAGCGTGCCGCGCTCGGCTGGACCGATGCGCTGACGCGCCTCTCGGAAGGACAGGACCGCGAAAGCGCCTATGATGATCTTAAGGCGCATTTCACCGAGGAGGAGCAGGTGAAGCTCACCGTTTTGACCAACATCATCAATGGCTGGAACCGCATCGCCGTTGGCTTCGGGCTCTACACCGACGCAGCAACGATACGCGCCAGCGCCAAGGCGGCCTGATGACGGCGACGGCACCCGACGACGCGGCAGCGGGCTTCGGCCCGCTGGGTCCGAAGCTGATGCGGGTCGCCTATCGCATGCTGGGCTCGGTGAGCGACGCCGAGGATGTCGTGCAGGATGCCTTCATCCGCTGGATGGGGACCGACCACTCGCAGGTTCGCGAGCCAGAAGCGTTCCTGCGCCGCACGGTGACGCGGCTTTGCCTTGACCAGCTCAAATCCACGCGGCGCCAGCGCGAGACTTATATCGGCCCTTGGCTGCCCGAGCCGATCGTCGAAGAGGGCGATCTTGAAGATGTCACCTTGCCGCTGATGTTGGCGCTGGAGCGGCTTTCGCCGCTCGAGCGGGCGGCCTTTCTGCTGCACGATGTGTTCGGGCTGGAATTCGAGGAGGTCGCGACCGCCATCGAGCGCGATTCAGCCGCCTGCCGCCAGCTTGCCGCTCGCGCACGGGGCCATGTCCGCGAGGCGCGGCCCCGCTTCAAGGTGGAGAAGCAGCGTGGCCTGGAGATCGCCGAAGCCTTTTTCGCGGCATCGCGCAGCGGCGACATGCAGGCGCTCGGCGCGCTGCTGACGGCAGATGTCAGCGCTCATGCCGATGGCGGCGGCAAGCGTCCGGCGGCTTTGGCGCCGGTGCTGGGCTTCGACGCCGTCATGAAGCAATACGCGCAAGTCGCGGCCTGGCTGCGCGACAATCGCTCGACGCTGGTGCGCATCGGCTTCGTCAATGGACTGCCGGGGTTCGTCACCCAGGAGGCCGATGGCGAACTGCAGACGACCGCGCTTGACATCGAGGACGGGAAGATCGCGGCCGTCTATGTCATGCGCAATCCCGACAAGCTCAGGCATCTGCGTTAGACCCGATTGAATCGGAGCGAAATACCGGTTCGGCCCGCCTCCAAAAGCCGGCCCTTCCTGTGTGCGACCCGCAGGACGATGTCAGGGCCCTTTGCCGCTGCCGCCACCGGCCTCTAGGATGCCTTCTCGCCGTCACGTGGCTGGATCAGCCTGCGCGCGGCATCTGCTCCTGCCGCAAGGAAGCGATCCGACAATTCGGTCCCTGCCACCGCGCGGGCCAGTTGAAGCGCGCCGATGAGGGTCGCAAAGACGCCCATGGCAACGCCTTCCGGATCCCTGGCCTGCGGAAGCGCTGCAGACAACTGGCGCACCAGAACCAGCAAGCGTTCGGTATAGACTTGTCGCGTTTCGAGCGGCTGACGCGCGAGTTCCGGGAGCAGCGCGGCGTTGGCGCAGCCCGTTCCCGGGTTGTCCCGGTGCGCAGCTGACAGATACGCCGCTATGCCCATCTCCGGACCACCGGCGGCCAATACCTCCTGCAGTTGCTGCACCTGGCTCTCCAGTGCCGCTACAAGGCTTTCACGCACGAGCTCCGCCTTGGACTGGAAATGCGGATAGAAGGCTCCGTTCGTCAGTCCGGCGTCGCCCATAATGGCTGCCAGTCCGGACGCGGCGATGCCGTCACCGCGAAAACGCTGGGCTGCGACCTCCACGATGCGATCGCGGGAGGCGTCCTTTCGGCCCTTTTCGTAGCGCATGGCTGCTATTCCTTTCTGCTATTGCATTACGGTCATAATTTGATATTATGATCATAATTCAAGCAGCGAACGAAAGCTAGCCCCAGTGGCTTTGGAGCATAAAAAATCAATGCGAACTCTGGAAAGACCGCAGTCGTGACCGGAGCCTCTTCGGGCATCGGCCGCGCCAGTGCCGAGGCCTTGGCGCGGGCGGGGTATACCGTCTTCGGGACAAGCCGCAGCAAGGCCGGCAACGGCCCGGCTAAGGTGTCCATGCTGACCTGCGACGTGACCGACGGGGAGTCCGTCAGCGCCCTCGTTGCAACCGTGCTGGCCCAGACCGGTCGTATCGATCTGCTGGTGAACAATGCCGGTGTCGGCCTGCTTGGCGGCGCCGAGGAATCTTCGGTCGCACAGGTGCAGGCTCTGTTCGACGTCAATCTGTTCGGCGTCATGCGCATGACCAATGCGGTGTTGCCGTCGATGCGGCGCCGCGGCCAAGGGCGCATCGTCAACATCGGCTCGATTCTGGGATTGGTGCCCGCGCCATACTCAGCGCACTACTCGGCGGTCAAGCACGCGCTGGAGGGCTATTCGGAATCGCTCGATCATGAGGTTCGCGCCTTCAACATTCGCGTCTCGGTCATCGAGCCGGCATTCGTGCGCACCGTCTTCGACCAGAACGGCATCGAGCCGGATTCCCTGTTGAAGGACTACGATCAGGCGCGCGCCGGTCTCAAGGCGCTGCTTGCCGATGTGATGCCCAAGGCCGATCGCCCGGAAGTGGTGGCGGATGTGGTCGTCAAGGCAGCGACCGACGCCCGTCCGCGACGGCGCTATACCGCAGGGAAGGCAGCGCGCCAGGTCAGCCTGCTGCGCCGCTTCGCCCCCGCGGGGATGTTCGACAAGACCTTGCGCAAGCAGTTCCGCCTGCCGGTCTGAACAACGGTGGGACGGAGAATTTCACGCACAGACAGCAGGCCAACGGACACTCTCAGAAAGTCACTGCCATGAAGGCATTCGTTGTCGACAAATATAACAAGAAAGGCATTTTGCGGCTGGCCGAGATGCCGGAGCCGGAGCTGCTGGACAATGACGTCCTGGTCGAGGTCCATGCCGCAGGAGTGAACCTGCTGGATTCCAAAATCAGGACCGGCGAATTCAAACTCGTCCTTCCCTATCGCCGGCCCTTCATCCTCGGTCACGACGTTGCCGGGAGGGTTGTCAGGGTGGGCTCGAAAGTCCGCAAATTCAAACCCGGCGACGCCGTCTATGCGCGGCCGCGCGACGGCCGGATCGGGACATTCGCCGAATTCATCGCAATCGATGAAGCCGACGTGGCGCTGAAGCCGGCGAACCTCAGCATGGAAGAGGCGGCCTCGATCCCGCTGGTCGGTCTGACCGCCTGGCAGGCTCTCATCGAGAGGGCGGGTCTGAAGACAGGCCAGAAGATCTTCATCCAGGCTGGCTCCGGCGGCGTGGGGACATTCGCCATCCAGTTGGCAAAGCACCTCGGCGCGATCGTTGCGACAACAGCGGGCGCGGCAAGCAACGATCTGGTCAGGGATCTCGGCGCCGATGTCGTCGTCGACTACAGGAAGGACGACTTCGAGAAAATCCTGTCGGGCTACGACGTCGTCCTGAACAGCCAGGACGCCAAGACGCTTGAGAAATCCCTGACTGTGCTGAAACCGGGTGGGAAGCTCATCTCGATTTCCGGTCCTCCGGATCCCGAATTTGCCTGGAAACAGGGACTGAACGTGGTGCTAAGGCTGCTGCTGCGGCTGCTGAGCCGTGGTATCAGGACCAAAGCCAAGCGCCGGGGCGTGGGATTTTCGTTCCTGTTCATGTCGGCGCAAGGTGAGCAGCTGAGCAAAATCACGTCCCTCATCGAAGATGGGGCGATTCGCCCGGTCGTCGACAGGGTCTTTCCTTTTGAAGCGACCAATGAGGCGCTGGCTTACGTCGAAACAGGACGCGCCAAGGGCAAGGTCGTCGTCAAGGGCGCCCAGTTGCTTTGGGGCATTTGAGAGACACCAAGCAAGGCAGCGCAAGGCCGACAAATTCCGAAAACGGTTCGGCATCCGATTGCCCAAACCTCAGTTGTTGCGGACTGCCACGAAGCTTGCCGCTGCCTTCAGCAAGGCTGCCTGTTCACCGTAAGGCTCAAGCAATTCATGGGCCTGCTTGACCAGCCCATGGAGCTGGCTGCGCGCCCAGTTCGCGCCATGCAGCGCGACCAGCGTCGCCTTGCCGGCGGCTGCGTCCTTGCCGGTCGCCTTGCCCATCTGGCTGGCATCGGCGGTCAGGTCGAGCAGGTCGTCGGCAAGCTGGAAGGCAAGCCCGACCGCCGAGCCGAATTCGGCCAGCCGGTCGCGGTCCTGCGGTGCAGCGCCGGCAATGATCGCGCCGGCTTCGCAGGCGTAGCGGATCAGCGCGCCGGTTTTCATCGCCTGCAGCCGGACGATGCCGCCCTCGTCCGGCCTGTTGCGCTCGGCTTCGAGATCGAGCGTCTGCCCGCCGACCATGCCCCCCGTGCCGGCGGCGCGCGCCAGCGCCAGCACCAGCGCCGCCCTGCGCTCCGCCGGCAGCGCCGTCGCCTCATCGGCGAGGACATCGAAGGCAAGCGTCAGAAGCGCGTCGCCGGCAAGGATGGCGGTGGCTTCATCGAAGGCCTTGTGCACGGTCGGCTGGCCGCGGCGCAGATCGTCGTCGTCCATAGCAGGCAGATCGTCATGGATCAGCGAATAGCAATGCACGCATTCGAGCGCTGTCGCCACGCGAAGCGACGCCTCGCCATCGGCGCCAAAAAGGGCGGCACTTTCCATGACCAGGAAGGGGCGCAGTCGCTTGCCGCCGTTCAGCACGCCATGGCGCATGGCAGCCATCAAGCGCTCCGGCCGGGCGATCTCGCCGGCAAGCGTGCGGCCTTCGAGCAGCAGCCTGAGTTCGGTCTCGATCGCCGCCGCCCGCCTCAGAAGTGCGGCCTCAAAGGCCAATTGCTCGTCTTTCGTCATGGCCGGGAGCGGTAGCCGACACTCAGACGTTGCGCAAGAAGCCTCGCGCCATTATGCCGGAGGCGGGAGAGTGGCGCGGGTGGGGGCGGCTTGACGGAACCGATCGTCGATCATGAAACCGAAGGGTTTGAGATGGCGCGACCAAGGCGCGTGAACCGCGCCGGTCTGAAGCGCCTGGCACGGCGCGGCCTGGTCGTCGCCGTCGTGCTGGCGGCGATACCCGTTGTGCTGACCTTCCTTTATTTGCCGTCCTTCGTGCATCCGATATCGACCTTGATG
Organism: Mesorhizobium sp. P160219; assembly: GCF_057786095.1. Classification (NCBI taxonomy): domain Bacteria; kingdom Pseudomonadati; phylum Pseudomonadota; class Alphaproteobacteria; order Hyphomicrobiales; family Phyllobacteriaceae; genus Mesorhizobium; species Mesorhizobium sp. P160219. The sequence goes on along the minus strand of NZ_JBYNWG010000001.1, from coordinate 241,674 downwards.
GTCAAAGACCTCGCGACCTTTTCCGGCTACGACCGGCGCTGGGTGTCGATCGACGATGTGTCGCCGGTGCTGGCCAATTCGGTGATCATGTCGGAGGACGGTCAGTTCTGCTTCCATCGCGGCATCGATCTCGGCGAATTGCGCGGCGTCGTCGACGATGCGCTGGCCGGCGAGGCGACGCGCGGCGCCTCGACCATCACCATGCAGACGGTGAAGAACCTTTTCCTGTGGTCGCGGCCGCTGGGCTCGGTGCGCAAGGTGGTCGAACTGCCGCTGGCCGTCTATTTCGACGCGGTGATGTCGAAACGGCGGATCATGGAGATCTACCTCAACATCGCCGAATGGGGGCCGGGCGTTTACGGCATCGAGGCGGCGGCCCAGCATCATTTCGGCGTTTCGGCCAAACAGCTGTCGCGGCGGCAGGCGGCATTGCTGGCCGTCTCGCTGCCCAATCCGATCGCCCGCAATCCGGCCAAGCCCGGTCCGGGTCTGCGGCGGCTGGCGTCGCTGATCGAACGCCGCGCCGGCCGTTCGGGCGCGTATGTCGGTTGTCTTGATTAGGTAGAACCGCTGCCAGTTCAAAAAAAATCGCCACGGTGCTGGCCAAAACGGCGCAGGGCGTGTATAGGCACCCGACTTTCTCAGATTATGGCCCTGACGCGGCCCTTTCACGAGGGCTATCGGGGCATTTTGACCATGTAGTGGAGCATATCCATGGCCGTTCCGAAACGAAAAACCTCTCCGTCCAAGCGCGGCATGCGCCGCTCGGCCGACGCTCTCAAGGCCCCGACCTATGTCGAGGACAAGAATTCCGGCGAAATGCGCCGCCCGCACCATATCGACCTGAAGACCGGCATGTATCGCGGTCGCCAGGTGCTGACGCCCAAGGAAAGCTGAGACCAGCTTTCGAAGGGTTTGAATGCCAAAAGAACCGGCCATTGGCCGGTTTTTTTGCGTTTGGTGCGCGTCGCGCCGCCAACTATGCCAAAGACCGGGCGTCCGTGGCGATACAAGCTGCGGCGGCGGTGCTGTATTGAGTGATGCCTTGTCGCGGCGCTTCCGCGCGATGATCGGCCGGCTTCAGAGGGACCGCATGACCAAGCTCACCACAGCACCGCGCGATATCTTCCAGACCTTCATGAACTTCCCGCTGGTCGAGGACCTCGATGCGCTGAAGGCGGATGTCGCCATCATCGGCATGCCTTACGGCAGTCCCTACACGATCGACGAGTTGGTCAACGACCAGACCAACGCGCCGACGGCGGTGCGGCGCGCCTCGCAGCGCATCAGCCTCGGGCTCGACCGCTATGATTTCGACATTGGCGGAACCCTGTTCGACGGGCAGGACGTCAAGGTGGTCGATGTCGGCGATGTCCCCGGCGATGCCGCCGGCGGCCACTACAGGTTGGCCGAAGCGGCGATCCGAAAGATCCGCGTCGCCGGCGCCTTGCCGATCACCATTGGCGGCGATCACGGCGTTCCGATCCCGATCCTGCGGGCGCTTGACGGCGAAGGGCCGATCACCCTGGTTCAGATCGATGCCCATCTCGACTGGCGCGACAATGTCAACGGGGTCAGGGAAGGCTATTCCAGCCCCATCCGCCGCGCTTCGGAGATGGCGCATATAGCCGGGATTTTCCAGCTCGGCATCCGCGGCCAGGGCAGCGCCCGGCTCGAGGAGGTCGAGGCGGCCCGCGCCTACGGCTCCAACATCGTCACCGCCAATGAATGGCAGGATATCGGTACGGCGGCGCTGCTCAAGCGCATCCCGGACCGTGGCCGCTATTACCTGACCATCGATGCCGACGGTCTCGATCCCGCTGTCATGCCGGCGGTCGAAGGGCCGGCGCCTGGCGGCATCAGCTACCGGCAGACGATCGAACTGATCAAGGGGCTGTTCGCCAAGGGACGTGTCGTCGGCATCGACATCGTCGAGATCGCGCCGGCGCGCGACGTCAACGAGATCACCTCGATGACCGCCGGCCTTTTCATCCTCAACGCTATCGGCGCCGCCGTGCGGACAGGCCAGTTCAAGCGCTGAATCCCGGCGTGTCGGTGGTCAGCCGGGGCAACTGTGGCTGACAGGGTTGTTTCGCGCGGTCTTTTTCCGTGTTTGCGGGCGCTAGCGAAAAATCTTGACGGCGTGCCTGCGGGGCATTCTACAGGAGGTGCCCCCATTGTTTAGGCAATTCCTTGGGAAACCGCTTTCCTGGAATTGCTAGAGGAGACGCCTGATGTTCGGTGCCATCCCGCTGCTGATCGTGCCCTTCGTGGCCTACAATCTCGGACTCCTCGGAATATTCGGCAGCGGCGACGATCCGTGGGCGACCGAGATCTTCTCGTTCAGCATGATGTCGGGCGGGGTGTTCTCGATGACGCTCGGCGACCTGATGGTGGTGATCGGGCTGATCTTCCTGTTCCTCGAAATGGTGAAGTCGGTGCGCACCACGAACGCCTCGATCATGGACCATCTGTTGTCGACGCTGGTCTTCGTGGCGTTCCTGGTCGAGTTCCTGCTGGTGAAGGGCGCGGCGCACTCCGTCTTCTTCACGCTGATGGTGATCGCCCTGTTCGATGTGCTGGCCGGGTTTTCGGTGTCGATGCGGTCGGCGAGTAGAGACATAAATTTGAACTAGCCGCCTTCGTTGGATGGTCGCATCGTTCGCGATTGGCGTGGCTGCTCTTTCTGGTCGTCATCCTGGGGCGAAGCAAGGAGCGAAGCGACGCGGCGCAGACCCTGGGATCCATTCCGTGAAGCTAAGGCGTTGCAACGGTTCAGAATTCTGCTCCGCTTACACTTGCGGCAAAGGTCGCGGCATGGATCTTAGGGTCTTCGCGACGGAGTTTCGCTCCTGCTTCGCCCTGGGATGACGAAGCTCCCCCTCAGCCCGGATCGGCGGTGAAGCCCGCCGCTTCGATGCCGGCGATGGCGGCGGCTTCGTCATTGTCCGACGTATCTCCCGAAATTCCGACGGCGCCGATGACGGGGCCTGCCTTGTCGCGGATCAGCACGCCGCCGACGACCGGCAACACGCGTCCACCCGAGACGTCGGAAATGCCGGCGACGAGATGCGGCCGCTCCTTGGCGAAAGTCTCGACACGGCGCGAGCCCATGCCGATGGCCAGCGCCCCATAGGCCTTGCCGGCCGACATTTGCGGGCGCAGGAACGAGGCGCCGTCCTGACGCTGGAAGGCGACGAGATGCGCGCCGGCATCCAGCACGGAAACGCCGAGCGGTTTGAGCTTCATCTCGGCGCCCTTGGCGAAGGCGGCGTCGATGATGTGCTTGGCTTTTTCGAGGGTCAGTGCGGTCATGGCTGTCTCCTGATCAAAACGCGTCAATCATCGCCTGACATGCGGGATGCGAAATCCCGGTGCGGTTGAAATTGCTTCGCGTGGGAAAGCGGAAATGGCGGGCATTGCTGATCGTGGCACATGGCGGATACGATCCGCCGGCATCCAGATCGGGCGTCGATGAAGAAGGCCGCGCTATTTTTTCTTGGCTCGGGGCGCTTTCTTGACCGGAACGGCAGGGGCGTTGGCGAGGTCTTCCGCTTCCTTGGCAAGGCGCAATGCCCGGAGCTTGTTGGTCTTGGCCTGGCGGGCGTCGGCCTCGGCGACATACTCCGCCATCGCCTTTTGCCGCACCGTGGCTGCCTCTTCCTGCTTCTTGAAACGCATATCTGCCCTGGCGCGGGCAGTATCCTTAGAGTTCTCGACCAAGAGCGTTATCCAATCCCGTAAATTATGTTTTTCAGCCCTTGATAGCAGAGCCGGCCTGATAATGGGGAAATAAGTTGGTCAAGCGGCCGGGGCCTCGATGCCGCTCGACGCCTTGCGGGCTACCACCGCCTCATATCCGGCCTGCAATGTAGCGCGGACGGAAGGCTGCGCGGGTGTGGCGACAGGCGTGCCCAGATGGTCGTGGCGCAACTCGTCCATGAACTGCTCCCACATTGGCGGTCCGCCTTTCTCCAGCAGCTCGGCGCGGATCGAAAGCTCCTCGCTCACCGGCAGCCAGACGCGGCCCCAAGCGCCGAGATGCGCCATGATCGGCACCAGCGTGATGGCCATCTCGGTCAGGCTGTAGATCGCCTTCTGCTTGTGCGAGGGGTCGTCGGCCTTGGTCAGCATGCCGAGTTCCATCAGCCGCTTCAGCCGGTCGGCCAGGATATTGGAAGCGATGCCCTCGATCGAGCCGTTGAGCAGTTCGCGAAAGTGGCGTTTGCCGCCAAAAATCATGTCGCGCAGGATGATCAGGCTCCAGCGATCGCCGAACACTTCCAGCGACAGATTGATAGGGCATCCCGAGCGGTGTTCGGTTTTCATCCGACTCTCCTCAAAAACCAGTTGCATTGTCGTATCAGTTTTATTATCGTGCAACCGATTGCAAAACGCAATCAGTTTGGTTGGCCTTTGATTGGCCGATGCGAGGAGAGTCCCATGACACGGGCCGCAGCACCCGAAATCGTCTCCCAGACGTTTGGGAATCCCGGCGATCCAACCGTTCTGCTGATCATGGGCGCCATGGCCTCGATGCTGTGGGGGCCGGAGGCGCTCTGCAAAAAACTCGCCGGCGAGGGCCGTTTCGTGATCCGCTACGACAATCGCGATACCGGCCTGTCGACCAAATATGCGACGGGCGAGCCGCCGTATACGTTCGACGACATGGCGGACGATGCGGTGCGCGTCCTCGACGGTTGCGGCATCGGCAAGGCGCATGTGGTCGGGATGTCAATGGGCGGCACGATCGCGCAACGACCGGCGTTGAGACATCCCTCGCGTGTCATCACACTGACGGTGATCAGCAGTTCGCCGGTGGGGATCGATACATCGCACCTGCCGGGGACGACCGAGGCCGATATGGAGCACTCGGCCGATGGCGCCAAGGTCGATTGGTCGGACCGTCACCAGGTGATCGGCTTCGTCGTCAAGGATGCGCGTGCGATCGCCAGCACCGCGCATCCGTTCGACGAGAAGGCGATGCGCGCGTTCGTCCAACAGGACTACGACCGATCCGGCGGCTTCCTGAGCGCGACCAACCATTTCATGCTGAAGAGCTGCGAGGATCTGAAAGGACGCCTGCGCGAGATCAAGGTTCCGCTGCTCGTCATTCACGGGACATCGGATCCGATCTTTCCGGTCGAGCATGGCGCAGCCCTTGCCGACGCTGTTGCCGGCGGGCGGCTTGTCCGCGTCGAAGGCGGTGGCCACGAACTGCATCCCGACGACTGGGGCACGATCGTTGCCGCCATCGTCACGCATACCAAGCCCTGAAGGCAGTCTCGAACCTTGACACATTCGCCTCACGGGAATAGTTAAGTAAATGCTTCAGTGTTGGCGCTGGCTGGCACCGCTCCAGCATCGGCGAACCACAAACAGACGAGCAAAAAATGTCCCTGACCTTCCATTTCCATCCGCTGGCATCGTTCTGCTGGAAACCGCTGATTGCGTTCTACGAGAACGACACGCCCTTCACGCCGGTTATCGTCGACCTCGGCGACGAGCAGTCGCGGGCAGCATTCCTGAAGGTGTCGCCGACCGGCAAGATGCCGGCGCTGCATGACGATGCACGCAATCGCACGGTGCTGGAATCGACCATCGTCATCGAATATCTGGCCGCGCATTATCCCGGGCCGGTCGAGCTCATCCCGGCCGAGGCCGACCTTGCTCTCCAGGTCCGCCAGGCTGACCGTTTCTACGATTTCTACGTGCAGGCGCCGATGCAGAAGATCGTCGGCGACAGGTTGCGCCCGCAGGACAAGACCGATCCGTTCGGGGTCGATGAGGCGCGCGCGCAACTGCGCAACGCCTATGCGATCATCGAGGAGGAGATGCGCTCGAAACTCTGGGCGGCCGGGCCTACCTTCACCATGGCCGACTGCGCGGCCTCGCCGGCGCTGTTCTACGCCAACAAGGTCGAGCCGTTCGGCGACAGCTATCCGGCCCTGAAACACTACCACGACCGCCTGCTCAAGCGGCCGTCCTTCGCCCGGGTGGTCGAGGAGGCGCAGCCCTACTTCAAGTTCTTTCCCTACAATAACGGCTGATCGCGATGCTGCACGATCCCGCCCAGCTCGACCTGATGTTCCAGGCGCTCGCAGACCCGGCCAGGCGCAGCATGGTCGAACGGCTGTCGCGTGGGCCGGCCTCGGTCAGCCAGTTGGCCGAACCGCTGGCGATGTCGCTGTCGGCCGTCGTCCAGCATCTCAACGTGCTCGAAGCAAGCGGGCTGGTGCGCTCGGAAAAGCTCGGCCGCGTGCGCACCTGCCAGATCGCGCCGCAGGCGCTGCGCAGCGCAGAACACTGGATCAACGAACGGCGGCTGACATGGGAGCGTCGGCTCGACCGGCTCGGCGATTTTCTCGCCGGGACCGAATGACCTGAAGCAGAGGAGAAATGACCATGCCCGGCAAAAGCAGAGCGGAGTTGATCCGCGGCTATTTTTCCGCCTACCAGGCGAATAACAAGGCTGCCGTCGCGGCGGTGCTCGCCGACGATTTCACCTTCACCAGCCCCTATGACGACGCCATCGAGCGTGCGACCTATTTCGAGCGCTGCTGGCCGGACAGCCCGGCCTTCAACTCGATCGTCATCGAGCGGATATGCGAGGACGAGGACGCCGCCTTTGTCCTCTATCGCTGCGAGACGGCGGGCGGAAAGACCTTCCGCAACACCGAACTGCATCTGTTCCATGACGACAGGTTGCGCGCCGTCGAAGTCTATTTCGGCGCGTCCTATCGCGACGGCGTCTTCGTCGCGCAGAAACCATCAAGCTGACCAAGAGGACCTGACCATGGCCGAACGATCCGTCGTCCACTCCACCTTCGTCCTCGAGCGCCTCTATCCAGTTGCGCCGGCGAAAGTCTATTTCGCGCTCAGCGATCCGGCCGCCAAGCGGCGCTGGTTCGCCGACCCCGACAACCCGATGACCCACAGGCACGAAATGGATTTTTGCGTCGGCGGCCAGGAGGTCAATGCCGGCGGGCCGAAGAACGGGCCGATCCACACCTATACCGCCACCTATCAGGACATCGTGCCCAACCAGCGCATCGTCTACAGCTACGACATGCTGTTCGGTGATGTCAGAATCTCGGTTTCGCTGGCGACAATTGAGCTTCGCCCGGAAGGCACGGGCACGCGTCTGGTGCTCACCGAGCAGGGCGCGTTTCTCGATGGGCACGACACACCGTCATCGCGCGAGCATGGTACCCGATTCCTGCTCGATGCGCTGGGCAAGGCGCTGGCAACGGACACTTGAAAGCCAGGGAGGCGAGCTGGAATCTCGGCCTATGCTTCCCAGAACTGATCAAGCCAAATATTGAGCTTGAGGAAGCCGGCACTGCTGACTGTATAGACGCGCCTCGTGCCCTCGGCCCTGGCCTGAACCAGACCGGCGTCCAGCAACACTTTCAAGTGCTGGGACACGGCCGGGCGGGAGACTGGAAGGCCCGAAGCCAGCTCGTTGACGGTTTTCGGGCCACGCCGGAGCTCTTCCAAAAGATAGCGCCGGTTGGGGTCGGCAATCGCCATGAAGGCGTCAGAAAAGATCATGCCTATACTTGTGGGGCAAAGCTTTTCAAATCTCAACCGTCGGCTTCCGCTTTTCTGAGCCGCAGTGCTTCAGGGGTGACCGAGCGATCGGCCGGCTGGGTCTTGAAGGCATCGCGGTCTTCGATCGGCACCGGCGCGCGGCGGCTGATGCGCAGCAACGTGTAGGCGGCGAGGCTGAGATGCGCCAGCGCGGTGGCCAGGAACAGGCCTTCGGGGCGGAGCCAGCCCATCAGGGCGGCAGCCAGCAAGGGCCCGATCATGGTTCCGAAGCCATACAGAAGCAGCAGGCCGCCCGAGACCTTGACGAAATCCTCCGATCGGGCGTGGTCGTTGGCATGCGCCACGGCGATCGAATAGAGCGTGTAGGCAAAGGCGCCGTAGGCAGCGGCGAAGACAATGACGAGGACGGCGGAACGCGGTTCGAACAGGAAGATCAGGATGGCGAACAGTGCGGCGCCGAAAGCCGCGCCCGCCAGCACGAAACGGCGGTCGGTCTTGTCGGAGAGGCGTCCGGCCGGAAGCTGCATGGCCGCGCCGGCAATAACGACAAGGCTCATCATCAGTGCGATCTGGGCGGTGGAGATGCCGATACGGGCGCCGTAGACGGCGCCAAGCGTGCCCCAGGCGCCATTGGCGATGCCGACCAACAGGCAGGCGATCGCCGACACCGGCGAGTTGGCGTAGAGACCTTTGACGTCGAGCTTGACGTCCTGCAAAGGCTTGGGAGACGAAGCCGACGACACCGCGGTCGGGATCAGCGACAGGCAGAACAATATGCCGGTGATCATGAACAGCGATGCCGATCTGACGTCGCCGCCGGCAACGATCATCTGGCCGCCCATGATCGAGGCATAGGTGACCATCATGTAGAGGCCGAAGACGGTGCCGCGGTTCTCGTTGGTGGCCTTCTCGTTCAGCCAGCTTTCGATGACCATGAAGGCTCCGGCCATGGTGAAGCCGGTGAAGGCGCGCAGCAGGATCCAGACATATTCGTCGATGATCAGGCCGGTAAGCAACGCCACGATGGCGCCCGAAGCGGCAAAGGCGCCGAACGCCCGGACGTGGCCGGCGCGGCGCACCAGGCGCGGTGCGAAGAAGCAGCCGGTGACGAAGCCACCGGCCCAGGCTGTGCCCATCAGGCCGAGCGATGCGGTCGAAAACCCTTCGAGCTGGCCGCGCAACGGCAACAACAGGCCGTGCAATCCCGAAGCCGCGAGCAGGAAAGCGGTGCCGCGAAGCAGCGAGAGGATCGGCCTGTAGCTTGCAAACATTGTTTGATCCGTCTGGAGATTCGGTGGCGGGGTCTGAAGACAGGCGCATTCGGGCTTTTCGGCGGCGGATGCTCAACGCCGAAACTAACGCGAAAACTAGCCGCGGCGAAACAGGGCTTCGGCCGCCGATTTGGTGCTGCCCTTGGTCTGGAGCTCGGCTTCGAGCCGGGCAATCTCCTCGCGCAGGATGCTGATCCGTTCGGTCAGGTCACCGACCGAAAGCAGCGACAGATCCTGTCCGATCTCATGCGGGCGGGCTTTCTTCTTGGGTTCGTCGTCGAAGATCGCCATCGTCGCTCCTCCCTATTCAGTATTGGGGCTGATTTGGCCATTTGCCTGATCCGGCAATCAGCATACATAGGGCAGGGGCGTAGATGCAAACAGCCGGCAAGAAGCTGGCAGCCGGCGGACCGAGACGGGAAATTTCATGGCGAGCGGACATAAAATTCCAGCCACGATGACGGCCATTGCAATCTCGCAACCGGGCGGGCCGCGGGTGCTGAAACCGGAAACGCGCGACGTGCCGGTGCCTGGTCCCGGCGAAATCCTGATCCGGGTGCGTGCGGCCGGCGTCAACCGCCCCGACGTGCAGCAGCGCAAGGGCGCCTATCCGGCGCCGCCCGGCGCTTCCGACCTGCCCGGTCTCGAGGCATCGGGCGAAGTGGCCGTCCTTGGCGACGACATATCGCGCTGGCGCATCGGCGACCGGGTCTGCGCGCTGACGCCGGGGGGCGGTTATGCCGAATATGTAAAGGTTCATGCCGGCAGCGTGCTGCCGCTGCCCGCCGGCTTCACCCACACGGAGGCGGCCGCGGTTCCGGAAAACTATTTCACCGTCTGGCACAATGTGTTCGAGCGCGGCGGCCTGAAAAAGGGTGAGACGCTGCTGGTCCATGGCGGCTCATCGGGCATCGGCACCACGGCGATCCAGCTGGCGTCGGCCTTCGGCGCCTATGTCGTCACCACCGCCGGCAGCAAGGAAAAATGCGACGCCTGCCTGAAACTCGGCGCCGACCGGGCGATCAACTACCGCGAGGAGGATTTCGTCGCGGCGGTCAAGGATGCGACCGGCGGCAAGGGGGCCGACGTCATTCTCGACATGGTCGGCGGCGACTATATCGCGCGCAACTACGAGGCCGCCGCGGTCGAGGGCAGGATCGTCCAGATCGCCGTCCAGGCCGGCGCGGTGGCGAGCGCCGATTTCTCGAAAATCATGGTCAAGCGGCTGACCCACACCGGCTCGACGCTGCGGCCTCGCACGGTCGAGTTCAAGGCGGCGCTCGCCGCCGCACTGGAAGCACAGGTGTGGCCGCTGCTCGGCACCCGGAAGGTAGCGCCGGTGATGGACATGATCTTCCCGCTGACCGACGCCTGGCGGGCGCATGAGCGCATGGAAGAGGGCGAGCATATAGGCAAGATCGTTCTCGACGTCGGCTAGATGGGGCGAGATTCAGGTGAGGCCGGCCTGCGAATGGCGGCTCCCTGCGCTTCCGGCCTTCGCCGGCCGAAGCCCTCATGAGGGGTTGCGGCAGTTAAGGCTACGGCCGGCGTAGGCCGGTGCTTCGTACTGAAGTACGCTCCGCTCCGGTTCTCGGGAGCCGCCATTCTCTGCTCGGCCTGACCTGAACCTCGCGCCATGCTCCGCGCTCAGCCTGTCGGCAAGATGAACAGAAGCTTAATGCTGCAATGCAGCATTTGCATTGCGGCTATGCAAAGACGTCTGTTCAATTCGTGGGCAGCACTGCCTATCTAAGCGTCATCGAAACGATTTGATCCAACAACTGGAGGACAACCATGAACCCGATCCGCGCTTTCCGTAACTGGCGTATGTACAACGAAACCGTGCGCGAGCTGAACAAGCTCAATGCCCGTCAGCTCAGCGATCTCGGCATCAGCCGCGGCGACATTGAGAGGATTGCCCGCAAGGCCATCTAATTCGAAGCCTGGTCGACCGATGAGGCCTGACCACGCGGCAGAAGCAAGAGCCGCCGCAGACGGTATCCCGTCGCCGGTTCCGAGCCCGCTGGACCCTGTCCGGCGGGTTTTGTCGTTTTGGACCCCCTGTACGACTCGGCATCAATGATCGCCGGAGCCGAGGTCCTCCTGGCCTCCCCCGCTGTCCGGTGTCCGACGGCTGCGCCCTGCGCCAAAAACATTGCGAAACGGCAGCGGAGCGGTTATACAGGCCGCGAATTTCCCATTTTGGTGGCTCTAAACCACCGCCCGCGCGGGAACGCGGGCGAACGAGAAGGATTTTTGAAATGGCCAATACGCTGCTGATGCCCAAGGCGACCGCCGTCTGGCTGGTCGACAACACCGCGCTTTCCTTCGAGCAGATCGCGCAGTTCTGCGGGTTGCATCCGCTCGAGGTCAAGGCGATCGCCGACGGCGAATCGGCGCAAGGCATCAAGGGCATGGACCCGATCATGACCGGACAGCTGACCCGCGACGAGATCGCGCGCGCCGAGAAGGATCCGAACCAGCGCCTGAAACTGTCCGACCCCAAGGTGCGGGTGCCGGAATCCAAGCGCAAGGGTCCCCGCTACACACCGCTGTCGAAGCGCCAGGACCGGCCCAACGCCATCCTGTGGCTGGTCCGCAACCATCCGGAATTGAAGGACGCGCAGATTTCGCGCCTGGTCGGCACGACCAAGTCGACGATCGAACAGATCCGCGAGCGCAAGCACTGGAATTCGGCCAATCTGCAGCCGATGGACCCGGTGACGCTGGGTCTCGCTTCGCAGATCGACCTCGACATGGAAGTCAACCGCGCCTCGCGCGGCCGCGAGCAGGCGCAGCCTGTCGGCGACACGCTGCTGCCGGCTGCCGTGACCGAGCGCCTGGTGCCGGCGCCGGAGAAGCCGAAGGACGAGGATGCCGAGCTCGACGCAAACGCCGTGTTCGCCAAGCTCTCGGCGCTCAAGTCCAAGAAGGAAGATGCGGACGACGAGTAAGGTTTGCGACAGTTCATCAAAAAAGCCCGCTTCGAGCGGGCTTTTTCATTGATTATCGAAGTCTCAGCTGCGCGCCGCCCGGTCCGGCGTCATGCCATAGTCCTCCGAGCGTTCGACGGCGCGGTAGAAGTCGGCAAGCTGCTTGCCGCGCTCAGGCTTGAAGATGCGGCCGGCGATGACCACCGAGGCGATGCGGTCGATGCGGAAGGCGCGGAAATCGTCGCGCATCTCGCACCAGGCAACCAGCGTCCATACCTTGCCCCAGAACCACAGACCGAGCGGACGGATGTCACGCCCGGTGCCGCGGCCGGCCTCGTCGCGGTAGTCGATGGTCAGCACCTGTCGCTTCTCGACAGCGCGCTCGATCACGTCGATCGCCTCACGCGCGGCGTCGCTCACCACCCACATCGGCGTGTGGATCTCGGTGCGGGCGATGCGGTCCTTCTCGGCGTCGGGCAGGACGGCGCCGATCTTGACCAGCGCCTCGTCGGCCGCACGCGCCATGGCCGCGCCGCCAAAGGCCCGCACCATGCGGGCGCCGGCGACCAGCGCGACGATTTCGTCACGCGTGAACATCAGCGGCGGAAGGTCGAAACCCTCCCTCATCATGTAGCCGACGCCGGCCTCGCCGTCGATCGGCACTCCGGTCGACTGCAAATCGGCGATATCGCGGTAGATGGTCCGCTCGGAAACCTCGAGCCATGTGCCGAGCTTCTGGGCGGTGACCAGCCGGCCGCCACGCAGGTGCTGCACGATCTGAAAGAGCCTGTCGGCACGTCGCATCGTATGGTCCCTCGGCTGCTTTTCTATGAATGTCACGGTCCCGAAACCGGTTCCGGGTGACATCCATCTCCTGTTTTATGCTTGTCGTTCTCCCAAAAACCGCTGCGCACTTTTGGGCGACACGCATTATGGTTTAAGTCCTTCGCGCTTGCGCTGCACGGCGACGAATTCCGCGCCGAAGGACAATTTCTTCGTTGTCGGCGTGTTCACGTCGAGCACACGCCAGTACGGCGTGATATCGTTCAGCGTCATGCCGCGTTCGAGATCCTCATTGGCGGCTTCGGCGACGGTGCGCAGATGATAGCCGATGGTGACCGGACATGTCACTTGCGCCCCATGCTCGATGGCGAGCGCAGTGCGCAAGGCGCGTACATCCATCTCGACGCCGTTGGGGATCGTGCGGATGAAATCATCGACCTGACGGGGCGTCGGCACCAGCATCGGCTGGCCCTCGACGACGTCGCCCATTGTGCGTGGCGTCGGCTTCACGCCGTTGACGCCCGGCGTGTTCAGCCTGTCGTTCCAGCTTTTCACCATTCATGTCTCCTGACACGTTTATGGCATGGTGCTCCTGACAGCATTCTGTCAGGAGCCTTCAGCATTGTCCGTAGCAGGCGCCAAAGTTTTTGCGCCAGCCCGAGGGGTCGCTGCCCGGGGGTCCATGTCAATGATCCGGGCGTTGCGGGGTCCGCATCCAAGCATTGTCAGGTAAAACGCCTCAGATCTCGCGAATGCGGCTGTGACCCTCATACATATCCGGCCAGCCAATGTCCTTGCGGATGTCCGCCGGCAAGGAGTTCAGGAAGCGCTGGGTACGGACTTCATTGCGCATCGTGCGGATCTTGCCGACATAGTGCTGTACGCTGTTCAAAATACCAAAGCTGTTCATGACCATCTCCTCTTCTCTGATGGAGACACTATCGCATACCCCTCCTGACAGCAGTCTGTCAGGAGCATGTCAGCTCGTTGAAGAAAGCTGCGAGGTGCTTGGCGGTCGGTTCGGAAACGAGCCTTTTGTCAGGAATGGCCAAGTCGACCGAGACCATGCAAGAACCGCTTTGACAGCCTGTCGCGATGCTGCTCAAAGGCGGGCATGTCGAAACTCCTCGCGCTCGTCATCATCGGCATGATGGCCATTCAGCTGATCAAGCCGCTCGGCTGGCCGGGCCTGAAGCGGCGCGGCGATTTCTGGAAGCTGGCCCTGATCGCCATGGCGGCCATCGCGCTGGCGGGTGCGCTGGGGCACTGGGCATAGCCTTGAGGGTCAGGTCGGGTCCACCGTTCCCATGGCAATCATCCGGATGGCGTTGAGGCTGGGCACGAAGAAGTAATCGCCACCGCGCGTCGTCATGAATTCCGGCAGGTTCGCCGCAATAAAAGGCGTGGCGTTGGCCGGGCCGGCCGGAATGACATGCTTGCTCGATTCGGCGCGGTTGCCGGTCAGCGTGCAGGTGTCGTTGCCGGTTTCGGAATCCAGGCCGTAGCTCGTCCATTGCTGCTGGATGATATTCTGGCTCAGATCCATTGGAAGCAGGCTGCGATCAACAGTATTTGGAAATACTCGCGTCAGTTCTCTGAAGCCCACCAGTCCGAGCTTGTGCCCCCTCAGGTCAATCGGCGAGCACCCATCCGACCAGATGTTCGGCCCAGGCGCGGTAACCGGCTTCCGAGGCATGAAAGCCATCGGAGGCAAAGCCGGCCTCAGGGTTGGTGATCGGCAGCCGTGGCGCCGGCACGGCGCCGCGCTCGAAACAGAGGCGCTCGCCCATGCGGTTCATTGCGGTAGCGCGGATTTCGAGTATCTTGCCGAGCAGCGGCGGCATGGCCGGCGCACGGGTGAATTCCAGCACCGGCGACCAGACGACGCGGGCCTCCGGCCATTTGGCGCGCAGCGCGTAAAGCAGGCCGCCGAACTCTTTCTTGAAGCGCGGCACCGAGTGGAAATTCTTGGTGTCGTTGGTGCCGATGGCCAGCACTATATGCGTCCACCGATCGGCCGACAGATTGGGCAGCACATGGTCGCGGATCTGGCCCGACGTTGCCGAGTTGAAGCCGGCGGCGCGCCAGCGCACGGCAAGGCCGGTTCGCTGCGCGATCATGACGGCAAGCTGCGCGGCAAGCCCGTTCTCGGAATTGCCGATGCCGACGGAAGCGGCCGAGGAATCGCCCAGCACCAGCAGCGAGATGGCCGGCGCCTTGCCCGATATTTCGTGCATGACCGGCCCTTGTGCCGGCAGCATGCGGGTGGTGCGGCGGCGCACGCCGAGGCCCTGCCAGACATAGACGGGGTAGGCGAGCCAGGTAAGAAGGGCCGGGAAGCGCATGGCAATACCGTTAGAGGTTAACGGCAGCCTTAGCGCATGTTTGGGCGCAGGTGAACGCGCTTCTAGTCGCAGCAGTTTTCCTTAGCCGCCTGCTTTTCCTGATATTCGTCATGCAGCCGCACCCAGTCCATCAGGCTTTGATAAGGGCCATTTTCGCCGCGGCCCTTCGGCGTCATATCGAGATAGTCATAGGTGCCGATCTGCGCCTCGCCGCCGCGGGCGCGCGACATAAAGGTGAGAAAGATGTCGCCGTTCTCGTCCTTGTAGAAAACACTGGTGCCGGGAAGGTCCTTTGACGTGCGCGGACGCGTCTCGAAATTGTAGGTGGTGTCGCCGGCCGCGATCTGCTTGTCGGTGAAGGAGACCTGCATGTCGAAGTTGAAATCCGAGGCGTAGGACGACACCCAGTCGAATTTCCAGCCCATACGCTGCTTGTAAGGCAGCAGTTCCGCCAGCGGCGCGCGCGCAACCACCACCAGCGACACGTCGTGGCGCCTGAGATGCTGATCGGCGCCGTCTATATGGTCGGCAAGGAAGGAGCATCCTTCGCAGCGGTGGTTCGATCCTGGCGTCATCATGAAGTGGTAGACGATCAGTTGGCTGTTGGCGCCGAACAGTCCGGCCAGGTTCTTCGGACCCTGCTCGGTCTCGAAGACATAGTCCTTGCGGATTTTCATCCAGGGCAGTTCACGCCGCTCGGCGGCGATGCGCTCACGCAACCGTGTCAATTCCTTCTCGCGCGCCAGATGCGCCTTGTGCGCCTCAAACCAGTCTTCACGCGAAACCACCTTGCTGCGAGTCATGAAGTTCTCCCTGTCTGTTCACCCAAGGACGTTTGGGGTGGGCAGGAACCGACATCGCCGTCAGCTTTTGCCGAAAAGGAGATAAGGATGGACGGACTCCGTCCAAGCCGGCTTTGCATAAACAAACCCGGGCGCATCGGCCCGGGTTGTATGACAACGGGAGGACTGCGCTCAGGCGGCCTGTTCGAGGCTCGCCGTCCATTGTCCCAGCGCCGCCAGATGGTTCATGTGGGCACGATGGGTGAAGGCGGCCTGGCCGGAGGCGACGTTCGATGCCTTGCCGCTCCAGGCCTTTTGTGGGGCGGCCTGCAAGGCGCGGCCATAGGAGAAGGTCAGCTTCCACGGATGCGGCCCGATGGCGTTGATGGCGTTGAGGTTGGCGGTCGCCTCCTCGTCCGACTGCCCGCCCGAAAGGAAGGCGATGCCCGGCACCGCTGCCGGTACGGTTTCGCGGAACAGTTTTATGGTCTTTTCCGCGACCTCTTCGGGGCTGCTCACCTTGCCCGACTTCCTGCCGGCCAGCACCATGTTCGGCTTCAGGATGGTGCCTCCCAGCAAAACGCGCGCCGCATGCAGCTCGTCATAGAGCTTGATCAGCGTTGCCTTCGAGATGTCGTAGCAGGTGTCGATGTCGTGCGCGCCGTCCATCAGCACTTCCGGCTCGACGATCGGCACGATGCCGGCCTCCTGGCACAGTGCGGCATAGCGGGCCAGCGCATGGGCGTTGGAGCCAATCGAATTGACCGAGGGCACGCCCTTGCCGGTGTCGATGTCGATCACCGCGCGCCATTTGGCGAAGCGGGCGCCGAGCTTGTAATAATCCGCGAGCCGTTCGCGCAGGCCGTCGAGGCCTTCGGTAACGGTATCGCCGGGAAAGCCGGCCAGCGGCTTGGCGCCGGCGTCGACCTTGATGCCGGGGATGGCGCCCGCCGCCTTGATGATGTCGACCAGAGGCGTGCCGTCGGCAGCCTTCTGACGGATGGTCTCGTCGTAGAGAATGACGCCGGAGATGTACTTCGTCATCGCGTCCGTGGCGCGGAACATCATCTCGCGGTAGTCGCGGCGGCTATCGGCGGTCGATTCGACGCCGATAACGTCGAAGCGCTTCTTGATGGTGCCGGAGCTCTCATCGGCGGCCAGCAGGCCCTTGCCGCCGGCCACCATCGCGGCGGCAATGTCTTCGAGACGTTCGCTCATTTTTCTTCTCCTAAGGGGGTACGTTCCGCGCGTAACGGAAGTCTACCGCCAAAGGAATGGGATCGGAAAGCTCGAATCGAATTGAAAGTTCCTGGCGTCCGTTTTTGCGCCCCCGATCCGGTCAGGCTTGTTTCTTCAGCACGTCGACGCCGGGCAGCGGCTTGCCTTCCATCCATTCGAGGAAAGCGCCGCCGGCGGTCGAGACATAGGTGAAGTCGTCGGCGACGCCGGCATGGTTGAGGGCGGCCACCGTATCGCCGCCACCGGCGACCGAGACCAGCTTGCCGGCCCTGGTGCGGGCCGCCGCGTGCCTGGCCGCCGCCACCGTGGCGTGGTCGAAAGGCTCGATCTCGAAGGCGCCGAGCGGGCCGTTCCAGACCAGCGTCGCGGCGCGGTCGATCCATTCACCGATCGTCTTCACGGTCTTTTCGCCGACATCGAGGATCATGCCGTCAGCCGGGACATCCGAAATGGCAACGGTCTCGCTGGCTGCACCCGCCTTGAATTCCTTGGCGACGACACCGTCGACAGGCAGGATGATGGCGCAGCCGGCTTCGGCGGCCTCGATCATGATCTGCTTGGCGGTCGCGGCAAGGTCATGCTCGCACAGCGACTTGCCGACAGCGGTGCCACGCGCGGCGAGAAAAGTGTTGGCCATGCCGCCGCCGATCACCAGCGCGTCGACCTTCTTCACCAGGTTCATCAACAGGTCGATCTTGGTCGAAACCTTGGCGCCGCCGACAATGGCGACGACAGGGCGGATCGGATTGCCGAGCCCCTTCTCCAGCGCCTCGAGCTCGGCCTGCATGGTGCGGCCGGCATAGGACGGCAACAGCCGCGCCAGGCCTTCGGTCGAGGAGTGCGCCCGGTGGGCGGCGGAAAAGGCGTCGTTGACGAAGATATCGCCATTGGCGGCGAGCCGCTCTGTGAAATCAGGGTCGTTCTTCTCCTCGGTCTTGTGGAAGCGGGTGTTTTCCAGCAGCAGCACATCGCCCTTGTTCATGGCGGCGACCGCACTGCCCGCCGTGTCGCCGACGCAATCGCCGGCAAAGCCGACCGGGCGGCCAAGCACCTCCGCGGTAGCCTTGGCGATCGGCTCCAGCGAAAATTCGGGCGAGGGACCATCCTTCGGGCGGCCGAAATGCGCGAGCAGTATGACCTTGGCGCCCTTGCCGGACAGCTCGGCGATGGTCGGTGCGATGCGTTCGATGCGGGTGGCGTCGGTGACCTTGCCGTCGGCGACGGGCACGTTGAGGTCGACGCGCACCAGCACGCGCTTGCCGCTGATATTGCCGATATCGTCGAGTGTCTTGAAGGCGGCCATGCTGATACCTTTCGTGAAAATCGCCGGGACCATACCTCGCATCGATCACGATGCAAGGCTTGAGCCGGGGTGCGAGCTAAATTTTGAGATCAAGGCGAAGGCTGTCGTGATGATGCGGGACGTCAGCGTGAACCGATCGCTTGTCAGCCTTCGGTCGTTATCTTTTCCACCGTCGGCTCAAGGGCCTTCTCATTGGCTGCCGCCTCTGCAGTCTGCGTCTCGGTCGGCTTGCGCCAGTTGCGGATGAAGGCGGAGACACGATCGCCGATCTCGCCGGCGCTCAGGAACACCGGAACCCGCGCCACCGGCGCGGTCGGCTCGAAGGAGAGGCCGAGACCGGTGATCTTGCCCTTGTCGTCGACGTCGCGGACGATCAATTCGATCGGGCCGATCAGCACCCGGTCGGCATATTCGGCATGGCCGCCAAGCCTTGCCGTCACCAGCGCGCCGACGGTGAGCTTCTGCTCGGCTTCGCTCAATCCCGGTGTGTATGCGGCCTCGAGCTCTGCGGCCGAGCGGGCGGGATCGACGGCGAAGGCGCCGAAGAAGTCGGCATCCTCGGGGTCGACTACGGCGCGGCTGGCAAACAGCTTGTCAAGCAGGCGCGGATAGCGGTCGGGCACGAAGATATAAACCTGGTCGCCGGCCGCGAGCCGGCCCATGTCCTGGAAACGCATCGAGCGGCCGTCGCGCAGCACCAACGAGGGCCGTGCCCAGCGCGGGATACGCTCGCCGCGCGCCACCGGGCTGCCGGGCGCCACGCGGTAGGCGAGCAGTTCGTGATGGGCGGAGCCCGGCAGTTCGAGTTCGACCTTGTCGAGCGGCCCGAGCCTCGCCGGCACGATCAGGCCGAGCCGGCGCGCCAGCGGACCGACCGACCAGCCCTGCACCACCAGCGATACCAGCACGATGATGAAGGCGACGTTGAAGATGGTGCGGCCGTTCTCCAGTCCGCCGAGCAGCGGGGTGATGGCAAGCAGGATGGACACGGCGCCGCGCAGGCCGACCCAGGAGACGAAGGCGATCTCGGGACGCGGCAGGCGGAACGGGATCAGGCAGAGCCAGACGGCGACAGGGCGCGCGACAAACATCAGGAATAGGCCGAGCAGCACCGCCGGCACCATGATCGCCGGAAACTGCGAGGGTGTCGCGAACAGGCCGAGGATCAGGAACATGATGATCTGTGCCAGCCACGACATGCCGTCCTGGAAGCGCTTCAGGATGGTGACGGCGCGGATGTCGGAGTTGCCGGCAATGAGCCCGGCGAGATAGACCGCCAGGAAGCCCGAGCCGCCAATGGCGCCGGCCGCGGCGAACACCATCAGTGACAGGGTCAGCACGAAGATCGGCAGCAAGCCATGGTCAAGGTTGAGCCGGTCGACGAGGCGCACGATGCCGAGCCCGCCAAGCACGCCGACGACGGCGCCGAGCCCCATATTGAGCAGGAAGCCGAGGATCAGGTCGGTGACCAGCACATGGGTCTCGGGATTGGCGTGGGCGGCGATGATCTCGACCAGCGTGATGGTCAGGAAGATGGCGATCGGGTCGTTGGTGCCGGATTCGACTTCCAGTGTCGCGCGCACGCGTTCGCGCAGATTGATCTCGCCGGCGCGTAGCAGGAAGAAGACGGCCGCCGCATCGGTCGAGGCGACCGCGGCGCCGAGCAGGAAGGATTCCAGCCAGCTGAGGTCGAGCAGGTAATAGGCGGCGGCGCCGAACAGGCCAGTGGTCAGGATTACGCCGAAGGTCGCCAGCGACACCGCCGGTCCGGCCGCCTGGCGCAGCGCGTTGAGCGGCGTGCCGAAACCGGAATCGAACAGGATGACCGCCAGCGCCAGTGAGCCGGCAAAATATGCCACGCGCGCATTGTCGAATTCGATACCGAGACCATCGACGCCGCTGGCGAGGCCGATGCAGAGGAAGAGCAGCAGCAAAGGGGCGCCGAAGCGGAAGGCGATCAGGCTCGAGAACGCTGCGGCGACGACTAGCGCTGTGCCGACCAGCGTGACGAGATAGATCGCATGCTCCATCGGTGATTTGCCCCTCGAATTCCTCTTTCTACCGATTCACGGGAGAGTGGGGCGAAGGCATGGCCGGTGCAAGGCGCAAGGATGGCTTTTTGCCTTATGCCGCTGATTTTCCGGCGTTTGGCGGCTCGGCGCGCCTTGCCCGGCGCGCTGACGAAAAACGCCCGGACAAGCCGGGCGTTCGAAGCTGCGAGACGATGCCTTCAGGTCAGGCGATGGTCTTGCCAAAGGCGACCGAGGTGTCGGCCATGCGGTTAGAGAAGCCCCACTCATTGTCGTACCAGGACAGCACCGAAACGAAGTTGCCGTCCATGACCTTGGTCTGGTCGAGCGCCAGGATCGACGAGCGCGGATCGTGGTTGAAGTCGATCGACACATTCGGGTGATGGGTGACGCCGAGAATGCCCTTCAACTTGCCGTTGGAGGCGGCGATCACCGCTTCGTTGATCTCCTGCACGGAGGTGGCGCGCTTGGCGATGAACTTGAAGTCGACAACCGAGACGTTGGGGGTCGGCACGCGGATCGAGATGCCGTCGAGCTTGCCCTTGAGGTCGGGCAGCACCAGGCCGATCGCCTTGGCCGCACCGGTCGAGGTCGGGATCTGCGACAGGGCAGCCGCGCGGCCGCGGTAGAGATCCTTGTGCATGGTGTCCAGCGTCGGCTGGTCGCCGGTGTAGGAGTGGATCGTCGTCATCATGCCCTTTTCGATGCCGACGGTCTCGTGCAGCACTGCGGCCAGCGGCGCCAGGCAGTTGGTGGTGCAGGACGCATTCGAGATGACGATGTGGTCCTTGGTCAGCTTGTCGTGGTTGATGCCGTAGACGACGGTGAGGTCAGCACCTTCGGCAGGCGCGGAGACGACGACGCGCTTGGCGCCGGCGGTCAAATGCGCGGCAGCCTTGTCGCGGGCGGTGAAGATGCCGGTGCATTCGAGCGCGATGTCGATGCCGAGTTCCTTCCACGGCAGTTGCGCCGGGTCCTTGATCGCGGTGACCTTGAAGGTCTCCTTGCCGACGGTGATCTGGTCGCCCGAGACCGACACTTCGTGCGGGAAGCGGCCGTGCACGCTGTCATAGCGCAGCAGATGCGCGTTGGTCTCGACCGGGCCGAGGTCGTTGACGGCGACGACGTCGATGTCCTTGCGGCCGGATTCATGGATGGCGCGCAGGATGTTGCGGCCGATGCGGCCAAATCCGTTGATGGCAACTCTGACGGTCATTTTACTCTCCCTGGGAGCTGGAGGCGGCAGATGGGTCCGCAGCTTCATAGCGGCGGATGGCACAAGAATCCAGCCGCAGAAGGCCGAATTTAAATCGATTAGGTTGGTCCAGCCCCGCGAATCCGCCTTGGAGGTGCGCGGGACTGACCCTGATCTTACTTGCCGTGCAGGCGGGCTTCCGCGGCCTTGGCCGCGGCTTCGGCGGTGATGCCGAAATGCGGGTAGAGCTGCTCGATGGTGCCGGAAGCGCCGAAGCCGGTCATGCCGATGAAGATGCCGTCGGAGCCGATCAGGTGATCCCAGCCCTGGCGGATGCCGGCCTCGATCGCCATCTTGATCGGCGCGTTGCCGATCGTCTCCTTGCGGTAGGCGTCGCTCTGCTGGTCGAACAGTTCGAAGCAAGGCACCGAGACGACGCGGGTCGGGTGCCCATGCTTTTCAAGCAAATCACGGGCGCCGAGCGCGATCTCGACCTCGGAGCCGGTCGCGAAGATCGTCACCGCCGCTTCGCCGCTCGCCGCGGCCAGTTCATAGGCGCCCTGGCTCGAGAGGTTCCTGGCCGAGTGCTCGGTGCGCACCGTCGGCAGGTTCTGGCGGGTCAGCGCCAGGGTGGACGGGGTCTTTTCCGATTCAATGGCAATCTGCCAGCATTCGGCGGTTTCCACCGCGTCGGCCGGACGGAAGACATTGTGGTTGGGGATGGCGCGGAGCGCCGCCAGGTGCTCGACCGGCTGGTGGGTCGGGCCGTCTTCGCCCAAACCGATCGAATCATGGGTCATGACGAAGATCGAGCGGATGCCCATCAGCGACGCCAGCCGCATCGACGGACGGGCATAGTCAGAGAAGCACATGAAGGTGCCACCATAGGCGATGAGGCCGCCATGCAGCGTCAGGCCGTTGAGGGCGGCCGCCATGCCATGCTCGCGGATGCCGTAGTGGACATAGCGCTGGCCGTAATCGTCCGGCGTGATGTTCTTGGTCTGGCTGGTCTTGGTGTTGTTGGAGCCCGTCAGGTCGGCAGAGCCGCCGATGGTTTCCGGCACCGCGCCGTTGATGACTTCCAGCGCCATTTCCGACGATTTGCGGGTGGCGACCTTCGGCTTGTCGGCCGACAGCTTCTTCTTGTAGTCGGCAATGACGGCATCGAAATTCGACGGCAGCTTGCCGGCGAGGCGGCGCTCGAACTCGGCCTTCAGCTCGGGCTTGGCCTTGGCGAGCCGGCCTTCCCAGTCGGTGCGCGGCTTGACGCCGGCCTTGCCGGCGGTGCGCCAGGCGTCGAGAATGTCGGCCGGAATTTCGAAGGGCGGGGAGTCCCAGTTGAAGAATTTCCGCGCGCCGGCGATCTCGTCGGCGCCGAGCGGTGAGCCATGTGCCTTGTTGGTGCCGGCCTTGGTCGGGGCGCCGAAGCCGATGGTCGTCTTGCAGGCAATCATCGTCGGCTTGTCGGAATGGCGGGCGGCTTCGATGGCGTAGGCGATTGCCTCGGGGTCGGTGCCGTCAATGTGGCTGGCGTTCCAGCCCGAGGCCTGGAAGCGGGCGACCTGGTCGGTGTTGTCTGCAAGCGAAACCGGACCGTCGATCGAGATGTTGTTGTTGTCCCAGAAGACGATCAGCTTGTTGAGCTTGAGGTGCCCGGCCAGCGCGATGGCTTCCTGGGAAACACCTTCCATCAGGCAGCCGTCGCCGGCCAGCACATAGGTGTAGTGGTCGACGAGGTCGTTGCCGAAGGCGGCGTTCATGATGCGCTCGCCGAGCGCGAAGCCGACCGAATTGGCGAGACCCTGGCCGAGCGGGCCGGTCGTCGTCTCGATGCCGGTGGCATGGCCGTATTCGGGATGGCCGGCAGTCTTGGAACCCAGCTGGCGGAAATGCTTGATCTGGTCGAGGGTCATGTCCTCGTAACCGGTCAGATGCAGCAGCGAGTAGAGCAGCATCGAACCATGGCCGGCCGACAGGATGAAGCGGTCGCGGTCCGGCCAATGGGGGTTCTTCGGATCATATTTCAGAAAGCGGGTGAACAGCACTGTGGCGATGTCGGCGCAGCCCATGGGCAGGCCGGGATGGCCGGACTGGGACTTCTCGACGGCGTCCATGGAGAGAAAACGGATCGCATTGGCCATCCGGTCATGTTGTTCACGCGACGTCATGGTACCTCCGGGGTGGGGATTTGTGGGCTTGGCAGAGCCCAGGAAAGAGTGCGCGACACATAGCAGCCACGGGCTTTTAGTCAACAAATCGGCTGCACATTTGCCGGTCTTGTGATGGCTTTGAGACCTTATGGGGCGACCTACATTAGCGTTAGCGGGGGACAGTCGCGAGAGCTTTGTTGACGTTGCCTTCACCCGGTGCCTAATGTTTCCTTGTTAACGCGTTCTGAACGCGAAGCGATTCGGTGATGGGCAGGGCACAGGACGAAGGCCATGACCGGCGAAACCACACTCAAGGAAGTCATCCACAGGCTGGGCAAGGCCATCGAGGGGCTGGAAAACGCCGTCGCGGCCAAGCTCGAGCACGAGCGCGACTATTCCGAAGCCGAGGCTGAGGTGCAGCGCATGAACGCCGACCGTTCACGGCTGGCGCAGGAACTCGACAATTCCGAAGCCCGCGCCGAACGGCTGGAAGATGCCAACAAGGAAGTTTCGCGCCGCTTGGTGACCGCCATGGAAACCATCCGCGCGGTGCTGGACAGGTAGGAGCTGCAGGCCATGGCACAGGTCACGGTTTCCATCGACGGCAAGCAGTATCGCATGGCTTGCGACGAGGGTCAGGAAGAGCACCTGATCGACCTCGCCGAGCGGTTCGACCGTTATGTCTCGCATCTGAAGGATTCGTTCGGCGAGATCGGCGACCAGCGGCTGACGGTGATGGCCGGCATCATGGTGATGGACGAGCTTTCGGAGCTGCAGAAGCGGGTCAAGGGCATGGAGGCCGAAGTGCAGACGCTGCGCAAGACGCGCGACGAAGCGCTGACCAAGGCCGACAAGAACGACACCGTGCTGACCAGCGCGCTCGGCGCGCTCGCCCAGCGCATGGAAGACCTGGCCACGTCGCTGGCGGTCAACAAGGCCTGAGCCTTTCCCGCACAAACGAAAGATTGTCGGCCCAACGTCGGTCCGTAGAACGAAAGTGCTCGTTCCGTCGCCAATAATAGTTTCCTATTGTCCTGCAGCCGCGATTTTTGCGCTAAGATGCGGCAATGCCGGAGCGTTGACGCCGTCCACGGCCGCTCCTGACGAAATCTGTTGCTGGGGAAATAATGCCATGAGCCTTCGTATCAACGACATCGCGCCTGACTTCACCGCCGAGACCACGCAAGGGCCGATCAAGTTTCATGACTGGATCGGCGACGGCTGGGCGATCCTGTTCAGCCATCCGAAGAATTTCACCCCGGTCTGCACCACCGAGCTGGGCACGATGGCGGGGCTCGAAGGCGAGTTCAAGAAGCGCAACGTCAAGGTCATCGGCATTTCCGTCGATCCCGTTGCGAGCCACGACAAGTGGCAGGCCGACATCAAGACGGCGACCGGCCAGACGGTGAACTACCCGCTGATCGGCGACAAGGATCTCAAGGTGGCCAAGCTTTATGACATGCTGCCGGCGGGCGCCGGCGAGACGTCGGAAGGCCGCACGCCGGCCGACAACGCCACGGTGCGCTCGGTCTATGTCGTCGGGTCGGACAAGAAGATCAAGCTGGTGCTGACTTACCCAATGACGACGGGCCGCAACTTCGACGAGATCCTGCGCGCGGTCGATTCCATGCAGCTGACCGCCAAGCACCAGGTGGCGACGCCGGCCAACTGGAAGCAGGGCGAGGATGTGATCATCACCGCCGCGGTTTCGAACGAAGATGCGGTCAAGCGTTTTGGCGCTTTCGAGACGATCCTGCCCTATCTCAGGAAGACCAAGCAGCCGTCAGCCTAGGTTTTGCTCCGTCGGAGCTATTTCGGGCTTCAGTCCTATTTGTGGCAAGGCGTGCTTGACCGGCGCGCTTTGCCAGATGACCATGCTCTTGTTCAGTCCCGACGGAGAAAACGGTTCCTGTCGGGCAAGGGGCAGGGGAGCCGGACATTGGACATCGCTTCGGCCAAACCTGAGGTCGCCGGCTTCTACGACAAGCCGACCGGCGCGATCCAGTATGTCGTCACCGACCCGGTGACGAGACGCTGCGCCGTCATCGACCCGATCCTCGACTTCGACGAAAAATCCGGCGCGACGGCGACGAAGAATGCCGACGCCTTGCTGGATTTTATCCGCGAAAACGGGCTGGAGCTCGAGTGGATCCTGGACACCCATCCGCATGCCGATCATTTCTCGGCGGCGCACTATCTCCGGGAAAAGACCGGCGCGCCGACGGCGATCGGCGACAGGATCATCGAAGTCCAGGCGCTGTGGAAGGCGATCTACAACTGGCCGGATTTCCCCGCAGACGGCTCGCAGTGGGACCGGCTGTTTGGGGAAGGCGAAACGTTCATGATCGGCAACCTGCCGGTCAAGGTGCTGTTCTCGCCCGGCCACACGCTGGCCTCGATCACCTATGTCATCGGCGACGCAGCCTTCGTCCACGACACGCTGTTCATGCCCGACAGCGGCTCGGCAAGGACGGACTTTCCCGGCGGCAGTGCCGCGCGGCTGTGGCATTCGATTGAGGGCATTCTGGCGCTGCCGGACGATACGCGCGTGTTCGTCGGCCACGACTATCAGGCCGGCGGGCGCGAGCCGTACTGGGAGAGCACGGTCGCCGAGCAGAGGGCAAAGAATATCCACCTCGTTGCGGCGCGCAGCGAAGCCGAGTTCGTCGACTTGCGCGAAGCGCGCGACAAGACACTGCCGATGCCGCGGCTGATCCTGCATGCGCTGCAGGTCAACATGAATGGTGGACGGCTGCCGGAACCGGAGGCCAACGGCCGAAGGTATCTCAAGTTTCCGCTGGATGGGCTGTAGATCGGTTCATGCTGTTGGCGCCGTCGCCGAAGCTGCCAACCTCCCCACTTGAGGGGGAGATGCCCGGCAGGGCAGAGGGGGGTGCTGTCCCGCCGACCTTTGCTGTGTGCTCGAACAATTCCAGGTTGGGGATAGTTAAAATCGCAAGCTGCGATCCGTCACGCCCCCCTCTGTCCTGCCGGATATCTCCCCCTCAAGGGGGGAGATCAGCTGTTGCCCGACTTTCGCTAACCGCCGACGGACGACAAAACAAAAAAGGCGGCGCCGGTTTCCCGACGCCGCCTTCTGTTCCTTAGCCGAACCCGGCTTTACGCCGCGGGCTGCGCCTCGATCGTGCGCAGCGCCTGCATCTGGCGCTTGGCGGCGGCCTTGACCGCGTCCTGCACCTTCTCGAAGGCGCGCACCTCGATCTGGCGCACGCGCTCGCGGCTGATGTCGAACTCGGACGACAGCTCTTCCAGCGTCAGTGGCTCCTCGGCGAGGCGGCGTGCCTCGAAGATGCGCCGCTCACGATCGTTCAGCACGGCCAAAGCACCCGACAGCATGCCGCGGCGGTTTTCCAGCTCGTCCTGTTCGATCAGCATGTCTTCCTGGCTTTCGTGGTCATCGACCAGCCAGTCCTGCCATTCGCCGGATTCACCTTCGCTGGCGCGGATCGGCGCGTTCAGCGACGCGTCGCCCGACAGGCGGCGGTTCATCGACACGACTTCGGCTTCCGACACGTTCAGCCGGGTGGCGATCTCGGTGATCTGGTCGGGCTTGAGGTCGCCATCGTCCAGCGCCTGGATCTTGCCCTTCACCTTGCGCAGGTTGAAGAACAGGCGCTTCTGATTGGCGGTCGTGCCCATCTTGACCAGGCTCCACGAGCGCAGGATGTACTCCTGGATCGAGGCCTTGATCCACCACATGGCGTAGGTCGCGAGGCGGAAGCCACGCTCGGGTTCGAATTTCTTGACGGCCTGCATCAGGCCGACATTGCCTTCCGAGATCACTTCGCCGATCGGCAGGCCGTAGCCGCGATAGCCCATGGCGATCTTGGCAACGAGCCGAAGGTGGCTGGTGACGAGCTTGTGCGCAGCGCTGGTGTCTTCATGCTCGGCGTAGCGCTTGGCGAGCATGTACTCTTCCTGCGGCTGAAGCATGGGAAAGCGGCGGATTTCTTCCAGGTAGCGGCTGAGGCCGCCTTCGCCGGAAACAATACTGGGTAGTGACTGGGCCATGATTGCGCCCCCTCTCTATTGGAGTGATGCCCCCGAAACGCGGCGGGCATGTGACGCGAGCACCAAAAGGCTCGCCCGCGGCAACTGATTTATATAGGAACAAAACCAGAAAAGACAGGCATTTGTTCAACACGAAACAGTGTGTCACGCTGAAGTGAACAATGCCGCTCAGGTTTTAGCTGGCTTGTTTAGACGCAATTCCGGACGGAAAACCGTTTCACACTTTTCCTGGAATTGCTCGGGTTCAGAGCTTGCGGAAGCCGCCGACGAGTTCCTCCATGTCCCCCGGTATCGGCGCCTCGAACCTCATCGATAAATGGGTAGCCGGGTGCCGAAATGCAAGAAGCCAGGCATGCAAAGCTTGCCTGGAAAATGCCTTGACCTGACCCTTCAGCAGTTCGGGCAGCCGGTTGGCCTTGGTGCGGAAGGCCTGGCCGTAATCGGGGTCACCGATGACGGGATGGCCGATATGAGCCATGTGAACGCGGATCTGGTGGGTGCGGCCGGTTTCCAGCCGGCATTCGACCAGGCTGGCGGTGGCGAACGCCTGCTGGCCCTCGCCGAAACGCTCCTTGACGGTGAAATGGGTCACGGCGCGGCGGGCATCGTCACGGCCTTCCGGCACGACGGCGCGGCGCACGCGGTCGGCAGCACGGCCAAGCGGCGCGTCGACCGTTCCGGTCGGCCGTGGAGGGATGCCCCAAACCAGCGCCAAATAAGCACGTTCGAGGTCGCCGGTGCGGCCGTGGTCGGCAAAGGCCTCCGACAGCGCCTTGTGGGCGCGGTCGGTCTTAGCCACCACCATGACGCCGCTGGTTTCCTTGTCCAGCCGATGGACGATGCCCGGCCGCCTGACGCCGCCAATGCCTGAAAGACTGTCGCCGCAGTGGTGGATCAGGGCATTGACCAGCGTGCCGGTCCAGTTGCCGGCGCCGGGATGGACGACGAGGCCGGCCGGCTTGTTGATGACGATCAGCTCGTCGTCCTCATAAAGCACGTCGAGCGCGATGGGCTCGCCTTGCGGTTCGGCCGGTTCGGGCTTGGGCATGACGACCGATACGCGCTCGCCGGCACTCATTTTGCGCTTGGTCTCGTCGACCGGCTTGCCGTCGATCGAAACGGCACCTTGCCGGATCAGCATCTGCACCCGGCTGCGCGACATGTCAGGCCCGAGGGCGCTCGCCAGCCACTGGTCGAGGCGCTGGCCGGCCGCTTCCGCGCCGGCTTCGAGCACGGTCGGCGCCGCCTCTATGAATTGTCCAGCCTCTATCAATTCAGGGGTCTCTTCGCTATGAGCGCTCATCGAAAAAAGTTCCGGAAAGTTCTGCCATGGCCCGGCCCGTTGCCGATGAAGAAGAAAAGCCGCTCGATCCCGAGATCGAAAAGGTGCGCGGCAGGCTCATCCGTTTCATGGCCATCAATCTCGGCCTGCTTTTGCTGGCCCTTATGGTGGTGATCGCGGCCATTGTCTACAAATCGCGCAAAGCGCCGCCCGCGAACCCGCCGCTCGCCAACGACATTCCAGTTCCGCCCGGCGAGCCGCTCGTGGCCGACATAGTGCTCCCGGTCGGAGCCAAGGTGATCAGCCAGGCTCTGTTGGGCAATCGCATTTCGATCGACGCCGAGATCAGCGACGGCAGCCGCACCATCTTCGTCTACGACATCGCCGAGCGCCGTATCATCGGCCGCTTCGCCATCCGCAACAAATGAGCGGGCCGAAACAATGACCGGGTTTGCCGACCATCGCCGCATCGCAACCATCACGCTCGTCGTCGCCGACTATGACGAGGCGATCGCCTGGTATGTCGGCAAGCTTGGCTTTGTCCTCTGCGACGACATCGAGCTCGGCGACGGCAAGCGCTGGGTGACGGTAACGCCGGCGGTCGGGCAAGGGCCCCGGCTGCTTCTGGCGGAAGCGTTGGACGATGTGCAGAAGAGCCGCGTCGGCGACCAGACCGGAGGCCGCGTGGTTTTGTTTCTCGAAACCGATGATTTTGCCAGGGACCATGCGACGATGCTGGAAAACGGCGTCGAGTTCCACGAAACGCCACGCCATGAGCCTTACGGCACCGTGGCGGTTTTCGCCGACCTCTATGGCAATCTGTGGGACCTGATCGAGCCGAAACGCTAGGTCCACGAACCGACATTGCACAGAAGCGGTCCGGCCGTTCGAAGCCAGTTGCTTTTTCCAAACCGTCAGCCTATATCGCCGGTTCTTGAACGCGCCCATCGTCTAGCGGTCAGGACACCGCCCTCTCACGGCGGGAACAGGGGTTCGATTCCCCTTGGGCGTACCAAGCAACGACTTTCCTTCCGCATCATCGAAAATTTCGGGCAGCAGCCGCGCGGATCGCGTGTGACCGCGAGGGTCGGCGGCATCAGCGAAAACCCGGCAAATCCGCGTCACAGATACACCCAATTTAAGTCAGACCGCGACGCTTGAAAGCGTAGCGATCTCTGTTACTTGCGGTGCGGGGATAGCATCTGCGGCAACGCGGATTTGGTTGGGCATAGCAGGTATGAGTTCGGCAAAAATGATATGCCCGTGCTGTCACGGCAGCGGGCAGGTTTTCGATTGCTTGAAATGGCGCGAGTCGAAAGGGCATTGCTGCCCGCAAGGCACGCATCGGGCCGGCTGTCCCGGGCAGACCATGGCATGCGCCGAATGCGCGGGCCTGGGCACGCTGGCGGAAGCCGAGCTCAGAGCGGTCGCGTAGCCTCAGGTCATGCAACCTTAAGCCTCTTTCACCATCCAGCGCCGGCAGTCTCCGCGAGCTTCTGGCGCGGCGCTGCCAATTGCACTAGCATCATGTACGAAGCCTTGCCAAAGGGCTCGTTGCGGCGCGCAAGACGCCGGGGAACATAGGCGAGGGTCGGCGAGGAGGAGACCGATGCAGAAACTGCAGTCGCAGGGCGTCCATCACATCACCCTCGTCGGCGCCGGCCGCCAGACCTCGATCGATTTCTGGGAGGGCGTGCTCGGCATGCCGTTCGTTTTCGAGCAACCCAATCTCGACAAGCCAAGCGAAAGCCATCTCTATTTCGATCCCGGCGACGGCAGGTTGATCACCGTCTTCACCGACGAGAGCCGCACGCCGGTCAAGCGGCGCACGCCCACCGAACCGGGCTGCGTCCATCATATTGCGTTCTCGGTGTCGCGCGTGACCTTCCTGCAGGCGGTCGCCCGGCTCGACGAGCGCGCCATCAAGCACAGCGGCGTCAAGGATCGCGGCTTCATGGATTCGATCTATTTCGAGGATCCGCTCGGCCTTCTGATCGAGCTGGCGTCCTACCGCTTCGAGCCGCCGGCCGGCTTCACCCATGCCGACGTCTTGATGCAGGCGCACAAGCTGCGCGTTGCGCGCGGCGACTACAACATCGCCGAAGTGCACCTTGCCGACGCGATCCAGACGCTGGTCGAGTGGTCGCGCGCGACCTTGTCGGACGACCGGACGCCGAAGAATCCATACTGACGGCCAGCAAAAGGGGAGGACCACAATGGCAAAGACAGTTAAGAGCGCTGGCAAATCAGCGCCCAAGCCTGCGGCAAAAGCGGCTGCGAAGCCGGCGGCAAAAGCGGCGGTAAAGGCCGCGCCGAAGGCAGCCGCAAAGCCGGCCGCGAAAACCGCGACGAGGCCGGCTGCCAAGAAATCCGCGCCGAAGGCCAAGGCGGCGAAAAAACCGGCGCTGAAGCTCTCGATGCTGAAGCCAAGCGTCAACAACATGACCGTTCGGGTGTTTGCCCGTGCGGCCGGGTTCGACGCCGCCGAGACCGACGCCTGGGGCCATACCCGGTCGCCGGAATATATGGCGCGCAATCCGGCGCATCTGACGCCGATGATCGAGGACAAGGGGCTGCCGCGCGGCGTGCTGTGGGAGAGCTGCGCCATCATGCAGTATCTCGCCAACAAGCACGGGCTGGAGAAATTCTATCCCAAGGCGCCGGCCAAGCGGGCGATGGTCGACAGCGCCATGTTCTACCTGATCGGCACGCTCTACCCGTATGTGGCGCGCGCCACCTATCCGGCGCTGGGTTTCCCGCACTATGCCGGCGAGGTCGGCCATAGCGACGCCCATCCGGAGAAGAAGTCCGAGGCGCAGAAGGCCGCCATGGCGGCAATTGCCGAGCCGCTGGAGGTGTTTCACTCCTTCTTCAGGGACGGCAAGCCGTTCATCGGCGGCAAGCACCCGTCGATCGCCGACATACGCCTGGCATCGACGCTGGAGTTCCTGGCCGTCATCGACTATGCGCTGCCCAAATGGGCCATGGAGTATGTCGCTGCGATGGAGAAGAAACTCGGCCAGGCCTATGCCGAGCCGGCCGGCGACGTGCGCGGCTACATTGCGTATGTGAAGTCGCAGGCCAACGCGCAACGCTAAGGATTCATTAACCAAAACGCTGTCTATTGAAGGCACCGCGCGACCACGGATGTACTGGCGCAAGGGTGAAGGGAAAGGTCGGCGCAATGCCGGCCTTTTGCTTTTCGCCGATGCGCCATCAGGCGCGTCTCATGCTGTAAGACATCAGGCATATTGCCATCGTCTGCTTCGACCCTACCATCATGGTCGGCGGACGACACACGAGGAGCTTTATGAAGGGCGTAGCGAGAGTGTTTGCGATTGCCGGTGTTGTGTTGGCCGGAGGCTACCCCTCCGATGCCGCGCCGCTCGACACGATGGCGGAGGTCGGCGATGCCATCCAGGCGTGCTGGACGCCGCCGGCGGGTGTTGGAAATGCCAGCGTCACCTTGAGCTTCAGCTTCAAGCGCGACGGCACGCTGATTGGTCCGCCGCGGCCGACGGCGATCAAGGTCGATGGCGATGCCGATACCAGGAAATCATTCGTCGACGCCGCAACTACTGCCCTGCAAAAGTGCTTGCCGTTGAGCTTCTCGCCGACGCTGGCGCAAGGCGTCGCGGGCAATGTCTTCACCGTGCAATTCGCTTCGCCCAAGCGGTAGGCGAGCGGGCGAGCGTTTCACCGTTTTCACAGAAACGGCGACCCCCTCTCTCGTTGTCTTGACGCAATTCCCAGGGGAAAGCGCTACGCGCTTTTCCCGGAAAAACGACTCACACTTTTCCTGAAGTTGCTCTGATCAGTTGTGCAGGCGTCTGATATCGACATGCCGCTGCAGTTCCGGCGTCTCGAAGACGTAGTCGGCCCAGGCGGATTCCGGAATCTGTCCGGCCAGATAGCATTCCAGCAACAGGCTCTGTTCGGGATCGAGCGCTCTCGGCGCCCGCTCATGGTCCAGCCCCAGCGAGTGGAACAGGTTCCTGGTCAGGCCAGAGACAGTGAAGTGAATAGACATCTTCGTCTCCTTTGCCCGACACAACGCGAGACACCGGAGAAAGGTTTCATCCGCAAGGGCCCGATAACGCGGGATCGATGATTGCGGGCGGCCTGGCTCGCCCGAGCCTGGCTTCGTCTCATCTTGAAACAAAAGTGTAATAGCGAATTTACAGGAACCGGCATAATACACTCGGCATAAAATACCTGGCGGTTGCTGGCGTCTCTTGAATTAGACTTACCTCCCGCATTGAGGCTCAATCGGCTGGAGCGGCGATCGGCTCCACAGGGGTACAAGGAACCAGGTGTCGCCGATGATGCGTTTGTGGCTTGTCGTGACCTTTGCACTGGTGTCGGTAGCGGCAAGCGTCCTCGGCATTTCGGCTTCCCTTGCCGATCCATGCGCCGCGCTCAGGAGCCAGCTGGCACCGTCCGGCCGCAGCGGCGGGATCAGCTCCGAGCTTGCGCAGCTACGTCGCCAGCTTGCGGCGATCCAGGGGCTGGAGAGGCAACGCCGGTGCACGGCGCAAAGTGCGGTGGGGGGCTTCTTCAATGCTTGCGCCGACCTCGCCAAAAGCCGCACACAGGTGCAACGCCAGATCGCCGGCGCCGCGATTTCGCGCCGGGATGCGTCCGGACTGCAGGCCAGGCTCGTCGCGCTCGGCTGCACGCCCGCCGCCGGGCAACAAAGACAGCGTCCGGCTGGCGCCATGATCGGCAGCAATTCGATGCTGTTTTGCGTTCGTCTCTCGGACGGCTATTTCTTCCCGGCGCCGAAATCGCAGTTCGTGCAAGGCGGCGATGCCAAGGAGATGGTCGATCAGTGCCGCTACATCTGCGACGATGCCGGCGTCGACCTATACACGCTCAGTGACCCAAGCCTTGAAACCGAAGAGATGGTCGCGCTCGATACGCGCACATCCTACAAGGACCTGCCGACGGCCTTCAAATATCGCAATGATGCGAACTTCAGGGCCTGCGACCTCAAGCGCTATCACCGGCGCGTTGCCGAGCTGAGAGCGCGCACGGTGACGCCAGCCAATATGGCCAACGCGATCATTCCTTTGCCGTCAGCGAAGCCGGATCTTGGCACCGTGGCGCAACTTCTCCAGCCTGGCGCAGACGCTGCAGAGGCCAGGGGCGCCGCCCAGCGACAGTCGGTCGAGCCATTGGCCGGCTCGCGGCCGGTCAGGGTGGTCGGGCCGGCTTTCTTCCCGGCGGAGTAACCTGCGCCTAGAGCGTTTCACCGTTTCACCGAAACGGCGAACCGCTCTATGTCTTTGTTTTACGCAATTCCGGACGGAAAACCGTTTCACACTTTTCCTGGAATTGCTCTAGTACCAGCTATTCGCAAACCATCCTGTAGCGTTTGCCGGGTTCGCTGACATTCTTGCAGGTGAGCGGATTGGCCGGTTCGGAAGCCATGCTGGGCGGGCTGGACCTGACGTGCCGCCTTGGCGCAGCTATTTGTGTCGTGTGCCTGCGTGCCGCGGGCCGGTAGGGCTCCTGCGGCGGTGGCGTCGGAAACACACCGGCTGCCGCCTGCATCTGGCTGGCCTCAGTCTGCGACGGATCGCGATCCCAGACCCGCCTGATATCGAGCGGCTTCGGGATCACCACCGTGCCGTCATAGCTGCGTGCGCAGCCGCTGCCCGCAAGCAGCGCCAGGCACAGGAAACAAGGCACGATCCAACCGGTCATCAGCAACACCCCCGCTGACTTATAGCCCGGCCGGGGTTCCGCCGACAACCGGCGGAATACCGCAGGGCAATGTGGCTCTGGCCGCAGTCTGGATTGGTTATGGTTAGCGGATCATTAATGCTTCTCGGGCACATTCCGCCGGCGAACCGCTGAGGGGGTTCGGCCTTGGCTTTCGGGGTGGGAACGGGATGGCTGACGGGACTGTTGGAACACGTGGCGGACGCGGTTCCCTAAAAGGGGTGGTGAACGGCGAGGATACGTCCGTCGGGGGTTCGCCCGAAGCGCTGCGCGAACTGGTCGGGGCCGGCGCCGACTGGGTCTGGGAGACCGACGCCGAGCTGCGCTTTTCCTGGCTTTCGGAGAACTACCAGGCCGCCACCGGCATCGATCCCGCCAGCATTCTTGGCCGTTTCCGCTTCGATTTCCTCAAGCAGATGGTGCACGGCAATCGACACGCCGCCGCGCATCTGGAGGATCTGCAGGCGCATCGGCCGTTTCGCGACTTTGTTTATGAGTTGAAGGGCGGCCGTCCCGGCTGCCGCTGGGTTTCGATCACCGGTTCCCCGCGGTTCGACGGCGAAGGCGAATTCATCGGCTATCGCGGCATCGGCCGCAACGTCACGGCACTGGCCGGTGCGCTGGACGAACTGCGGCAGGACGAGAGCGATCCGCCGGCCGGCGAGGCTACGCAGCACCTCGCCGATCTCGAGCGGACAATGGATGCCATGCATATGGGCGTCGTGGTGCTTGACGCGAAGTTCGACACGCTCATCGTCAACAAGGCCTATCGCGAGCTCTCCAGGATCCCCGACGGCGCCGTCACGGTCGGCGCGCCGTTCAGCCTGTTGATGGAACTCAACCGCCGCAACGGCATCTACGGCGATCTCGATGGACAGCAGTGGCAGCACTACCTCGCCACCCGCATCGAGGAGATCAGCGCCGGCTCGGTTGCGCCACGCGAATTTCTCCATGCCAATGGCAGGACGATGATGTTCTCCGTGACGGCGTTGTCCGGCGGCAAGCGGCTGTTGACCTACTACGACGTCTCCGAGCTCAAGCGTCGCGACGCCGAGATCGAGAGTGCCAACGCCAAGATCACCGAGACCTTCGCCAATCTTCGCACGATGGTCGACCAGATGCCGATCGGCGTGCTCGTCCTCGATGCCGACATGCGCGCGGAGGTGATCAACCGCGCCTTCTATGATTTCTGGGAAATCGATCCCCGGCGCGCCGGCATCGGCTGCGGCTTCCGCGAACTGATGCAGGCCAGCCGCGATATGGACCCGTACGGTGCTGACGATGCGGAATGGCAGGACCACATCGCCGAGCGCGAAGCAGAAATCTCGGCCGGCCTGGTGGGCTCCAGGCAACTGCCACGCAATGACGGCCGTACGCTGATTGCCTCGCTGGCGCCGCTCGCCGGCGGCAAAAGGCTGATCTCCTATGTCGACGTCACCAACATGAAGGATCGCGAGGCTGAACTCGCCCAAGCGCTGGAGAAATCGCGGCTGGCCGAGGCGGTGATCAACGGCGTCAAGGACCCGATCTTCGTAAAGGACGACAATCTGCGTTTCGTCTTCGTCAATGAGGCGTTTTCGGCACTGTTCGGACAGAGCCCGCAAGCGATGCTGGGCAGGCCCGGCGGCGACTTCCTCAAGCAAAAGGACGCCGCGCAATTCGAAGACAGCGAACGCGCCGTGCTGGCGACCGGCACGCCCTACGAGGTCGAGGAGACTTTCGACGCCGAGGGCGCCAGCCGCTCGCGCATCGTGCGCAAGAACCGCGTCGGCATGCCCAGTGGCCGCAACTATGTCGCCGGTTTCCTGTTCGACATTTCCGACATGAAGCGCCGCGAGACCGAGGCCGAGGACGCGCGCAAGAACCTCGCCACGGTGCTGGAGTCGCTGCCGGCGGCCGTCATCATCTATGACCGCGACGACAAGTTCATCTTTGCCAATCGCAAGCTGCAGGACACGCTGCCGGCGCTGAAACCGGCATGGCAGCCCGGCCGCACCTTCCGCGAGGCGTTGGAACTTGGACATTCCGTGGGATATTTCCGCTTCAGTGGCGATCCGGAGACCGACAAGCTCTATGACGGCGATCGAGACATCTGGCTGGATGCCATTCTCGCCCGCTACCGCCTGCCGAACTCCTCCTACGAACGGAGCAATCCCGACGGCCGCTGGTATCAGGTCTACGATATGCGCACCGAGGACGGCACCTTCATCGGCGTGCGCGTCGACATCTCGGAGATCAAGAGCCGCGAAAAGGCGCTGCAGGAAAGCATGCGCCAGATCGACCTGTTCCGCCACGTCATGGACGAACTGCCGGTCGCCGCCTTCATCAAGGCGCAGGATCTGAGCATGGAATTCGTCAACAAGGCCTGGTGCGCGCTGACCGGCATCCCCAAGGAGGAGGTCATCGGCCGAACCGATCTCCAGCTTTTCGGCATAGACGACGCCGAAACCTACACCCATGACGACACCCAGGTCGTCGTCACCGGCCGCGGCCGCGAGATCGAGGAGCCCGTTACCCATCGCGACGGCACGGTGCGGCAATTGATGACGCGCAAGAGCCGGCTGGTGGCGCTCGATGGGTCGGTGCACCTGGTCGGGTCCAGCACCGACATCACCGACGTCAAGGCGCGCGAGCAGGCGTTGGAAGAGAGCATGCGCGAGAACGAGGTGTTCCGCAATCTCATCGACAACGTGCCGGTGTCGATCTACGCCAAGCGCTCCGACCTCAGGCAGTTCTACGTCAACAAGGGCTGGTGCGACCTCACCGGCCTCCGCAGGGAAGACGCGATCGGCAAGACGGACATCGAGATTTTCGGCGAGGACGGCGAAGCCTTCGTCAACAGCGATCTCGCCGTGCTGCGCACAGGCGATACACAGGAGATCGAGGAAACGGTGACGCTTGCCGACGGCAGCGTGCGCCACCAGTTCGCCCGCAAGGGCGCGATGATCGCGTCCGATGGTTCGCTCTATCTGATTGGGTCGACCACCGACATCACCGAACTGAAGCTGCGCGAGGCCGAACTGCGCGAGGCGCGCCAGCGCGCCGTACTGGCCGACCGCGCCAAGTCGGAATTCCTGGCCAATATGAGCCACGAGATCCGCACGCCGATGAACGGCGTACTCGGCATGGCCGAGTTGCTGGCCAAATCCGACCTCGATCCCAAGCAGAAGACGTTCACCGACATCATCGTCAAATCGGGTAACGCGCTCTTGACCATCATCAACGACATACTGGACTTCTCCAAGATCGATGCCGGACAGCTGGTGCTCGACCCTGCGCCCTTCAACCTGCCCGAAGCGATCGAGGATGTGGCGACGCTGATATCGACGCGCGCCAAGGAGAAGGACCTCGAGCTCATCGTGCGCGTCGAGCCGGGCCTGGAAAGCCTGTTCGTCGGCGATGTCGGTCGCATGAGGCAGATCGTCACCAATCTGGTCGGCAACGCGGTGAAGTTTACCGACGAAGGCCACGTGCTGGTCGACGTGACCGGACAAAGGGGGCCGACGGGGACAAAGCTTACCGTTTCGGTCACCGACACCGGCATCGGCATTCCGCAGCAGAAACTGAAGCTCGTCTTCGAAAAATTCAGTCAGGCCGACACCTCGTCGACCAGACGCCACGAAGGCACGGGGCTCGGGCTCGCCATCACCTCGCGGCTGGTCGAGTTGATGGGCGGCGAGATCGGTGTCGAGAGCGCCGAAGGCAAGGGCTCGACCTTCTGGTTCACCGTGACATTGCCCAGGGCCGAGGAACAGACCGGACGGCGGATCATGCCGGTCGACGTGACCGGCTCACGGGTGCTGATCGTCGACGACAATGCCGTCAACCGATCGATCCTGAGCGAGCAGATGGCGTCATGGACCTTCGATTCCTGCGCCGCCGAAAGCGGACCCGAAGGGCTCAAGGTGCTGGTCGCCGCGGCTGCCTACGGCGTGCCGGTCGATTGCGTCGTGCTCGATTATCAGATGCCGGGGATGAGCGGCGCCGAGATGGCGCGCGTCGTGCGCAGCACCGCAGGGCTGGCCGACACGCCGATCATCATGCTGACTTCGGTCGACCAGTCGCTCGCCAACACCAGCTATCGCGATCTCGGCATCGACGCCCAGCTAATCAAGCCGGCGCGTTCCTCGGTGCTTCTGGAAACGCTGGTCGCCACCATCCAGCGGCACCATCACAATATCACAGACGGCCGTGTGCTGCCGGCGGCAAGCAGCGGTTCCGGCGGCGGCAGGAACGAACCGTCGCCGGCAAAGCCGCCGCTCGCTGCCTCGGAACGCGCCCTGCTGCAACCGCCGCCGGTTCGTGCCCGCGCCCGGGCCGCCGGGGATGAACGTCGGCTCGACATCCTCGTTGCGGAGGACAATGAAGTGAACCAGATGGTGTTCACCCAGATAATCGGCGAAACCGGCTACAGTTTCGAAATCGTCGGCAACGGCCGCAAGGCGCTTGATGCCTTCGGCCGGCTTAATCCGCGCATGATCCTGATGGACGTCTCGATGCCGGAGATGAACGGGCTCGAGGCCACCGCCGCAATTCGCCGGCTGGAAGAACATACGGGTATGCATATCCCGATCGTCGGCGTCACCGCGCATGCCTTGAAGGGCGACCGTGAGCGCTGCCTGGAAGCCGGCATGGACGACTATCTGCCCAAGCCGATCAGCCCCAGGGCGCTGCTCGAAAAGGTCGAGCGCTGGGTCGGCATATCAGGCGAAGCCCAACGAGACGCTGGATAGCAACCTGCGGCGCCGGCCGGGATTCGGCCGCGCCGC
Source organism: Mesorhizobium sp. P160219 (assembly GCF_057786095.1). Lineage (NCBI taxonomy): Bacteria > Pseudomonadati > Pseudomonadota > Alphaproteobacteria > Hyphomicrobiales > Phyllobacteriaceae > Mesorhizobium > Mesorhizobium sp. P160219. The sequence goes on along the minus strand of NZ_JBYNWG010000001.1, from coordinate 202,279 downwards.
AACAGCCAAGGCTATGGTGCGATCGCACCATATCAAAGCTGGCGCCCAGTCAGGACAATGGTCGCAACGAAACCGCTCATTCAGTTACGGGCGGGAGCAAGCGACCGCCGACAAGAAACAGCGTCGAATCTACCCCAACGGACCTGTTTTTGGCGATGGCTCGGCCAAAATTCGCTCTGGCCACGGGCAACGCGCTCCCGTCCGGTTTTTCTTTCTCGGCATCGCGGCCTGCGATCTGCCGGGACTTGATGCCAGCACGAATCGCGCAAGCGTCTGATTCCAGCGGCAACTTCCATCCCCACAAACCGGCTTAAAGGCTGCGGCTCACGAGGCGTCTGTGCGACGTTACCGGGCTGACACGAAACTGTCATGCGACTGTAATAATCGAAGGCTATTGGCCTCAGCGGGCGCCGGTTTGAAGAGGGCGCCAAGAGACCATCTTCCGAACAGGAGCAGGCCACATGAAGAAATTCCTCGTTACGGCATCGGCCGTGGCGGTAGCGTTCGCCGCATCGTCCGGTGTCGCCGCTGCGCGTGACCAGATCCAGGTCGCCGGTTCGTCGACCGTGCTGCCTTACGCCAAGATCGTCGCCGAGCAGTTCGGCGAAACCTTCACCAACTTCAAGACCCCGGTGGTCGAGTCCGGCGGCAGCGGCGCCGGCATCAAGGAGTTCTGCAAGGGCGTCGGCGAAGACACGATCGACATCGCCAACTCCTCGCGCCCGATCAAGAAGGACGAGCTGAAGTCCTGCGCCGACGCCGGCGTCAAGGACGTCCAGGAAGTCCGCATCGGCTATGACGGCATCGTCTTTGCCACCGACATCAAGGGTCCGGACTGGGCGCTGGTTCCCGCCGACATCTACAAGGCGCTCGCCGCCAAGCTGGTGGTCGACGGCAAGCTGGTCGACAACCCGAACACCAAGTGGAACCAGGTCAATCCGAAGCTGCCCGACTGGGATATCGCCGCCTATATCCCGGGTGAGAAGCACGGCACCCGTGAAGTGTTCGAGACCAAGCTGCTCGACGCCGGCTGCGACAAGGCCGCTTTGAAGGCTGCCGGCATCGCCGACGACAAGGAAATCGGCAAGACCTGCATCGCCATCCGCAAGGACGGCAAGGCTGTCGACATCGATGGCGACTACACCGAGACGCTGGCCCGCATCGACTCCAACAAGACCGGCGTTGGCGTGTTCGGCCTCGCCTTCTACGAGAACAATGCCGACAAGCTGAAGGTCGCTACCGTGGAAGGCATCGTGCCTTCGACGCAGACCATCGCCGATGGCACGTACCCCGTGTCGCGGCCGTTGTTCTTCTACGTCAAGAAGGCGCATCTGGGCGTCGTTCCCGGCCTCAAGGAATATGTCGAGTTCTTCCTTGATGACCAGATGATCGGCCCGGAAAGCCCGCTCGCCCAGTACGGCCTGGTTTCCGCTCCCGACGCCGAACGTCAGGGCCAGCGCGACGCCTTCGCCGCCGGAAAGACAATGTAATCAACCGACCGGATCAGGGCGCGGACCAAATCCGCGCCCTGATTTCGCCGCTTGCCGCAACGGCGGCGGCGATCTGAATTTTCCCTGGGGTGGGTGATGTCGTCCTTGCTCGTACTCGCCATAGTCATTGCCATAGGCGTGGTCGCTTTTGTGATCGGCCGCCAGCGCGCCGCGGCGCAGGATACCGGCAAGGTCAAGCCGCATTCGCGCGCGCATTATCATGGCTGGTGGGCCTTTCTGATCGCGGTCCTGCCTGCCGTCCTTTTGCTCGCCGTCTGGGATATCGGCTCTTCCTTCTATCTCGACCGGCATATCCATGCCGCTTTGCCCGAGCGCACCGCCGACACAAAGGTGGCCAGCGAAGCGCTCGACGCCAGCCTGGTGAAGAGCCTGGCCAAGGGCCTGCGCCGGCTCGATGGCGATACCGCACTTCCCGCTACTTTCGCCGAATTGCAGCCGCTGCTCGCCGCCAAGGGCGTGGCACTGGCCAGCGACACCCAGGACTATATGATTCCGATCGCGGTCGAGGCGAACCAGGTCCAGGACCGGCTCGGCCTGTTCAGCGCCGTGCTGACCTTCGCGCTGTCGGTCGCCGGCGCCTTCTATGCGCTGAGGCAGATCGCGCCGCGCGCCAGGGCGCGCAACAACGTCGAGAAGCTGATGCTGTGGGGGCTGCTTGCGGCCTCGACCATCGCCATCCTGACCACGGTCGGCATCGTGCTGTCGATGCTGTTCCAGACCATCACCTTCTTCGAGAGCGTGTCGCCGATGAGCTTCTTCTTCGGAACGGTGTGGGATCCGCGTTTCGCCGCCGCCGGTTCCGGCGGCAGCCAGGGTCAGTTCGGCCTGATCCCGCTACTGGCCGGCACGCTCTACATCGCCGCCGTTGCGCTTCTGGTCGCAGTGCCGGTCGGGCTGATGTCGGCGGTCTACATGTCCGAATACGCCTCGCGCAGCGTCCGGTCGGTGGTCAAGCCCGCGCTTGAACTGCTGGCCGGCATCCCGACCATCGTCTACGGCATCTTCGCCGTGGTCACGCTCGGACCGTTCCTGCGCGACCTCTCGGCAGCCCTCACCGGCGGCTCTCCCTTCATCCAGGGCCAGAGCATCTTCACCGCCGGCCTGGTGATGGGCGTCATGCTGATCCCGGTCGTGTCCTCTTTGTCCGACGACATCATCACCGCGGTGCCGCGCGCAATGCGTGACGGCTCGCTCGGCCTCGGTGCCACGCGCTCCGAGACGATCAAGCGGGTGATCCTGCCGGCGGCACTGCCCGGCATCGTCGGCGCCATCCTGTTGACGGCGTCGCGCGCCATCGGCGAGACGATGATCGTCGTGCTGGCGGCGGGCGTCGCCGCCAATCTGACGGCCAATCCGTTCGAGGCGATGACGACCATCACCGTCAAGATTGTCAACCAGCTGACCGGCGATCTCGAGTTCAACTCACCGCAGACGCTGGTCGCCTTCGCGCTCGGCCTGACGCTGTTCGCGCTGACGCTGGTGATGAACATCGTCGCCCTCTACATCGTGCGCAAGTACCGGGAGCAGTACGAATGACCGACATCCCCCTGGACACGATGGCGGGTGCCGTCGCGCGTCCGCGCCGCGACATCGGGCTGAAGGCGCGCTATGCCGCCGAACGCCGGTTCCGCATCTATGGCGTGATTGCGATCTCGGTGGGCCTGGCGTTCCTGGCCATCATGCTGATCACCATCGTCTCGAAAGGCTACACCGCCTTCTGGCAGACGACCGTGACGCTGCCGGTGACCTTCGACGAGAAGGTGATCGATCCCTCCGGCAAGCGCGCCACCGACCCTACCGTGCTGATCAAGGCGAACTATCCCAAGCTCGCCGAAAACGCGCTGGTGGCCAAGCTCGGCATCGATCCGGCCAACAAGCCGATGATGCTGAAGCTCAAGGGCTTCCTGTCGGAAGGCGCCCGCGTCCAGCTGCGCGACATCGTCTCCGCCGATCCGTCGGTGATCGGCAGGACGCGTGACGTCGACATCCTGGCTGCCGCGAACCTCGACTCGGCCTTCAAGGGTCAGATCGACCTCGGCGTCGATGAAGCGCGCCGCAAGGTGTCCAACCAGCAGATCGACTGGATGAACAAGCTTAAAGCCGACGGCGTGATGGCCGAGCATTTCAACACCGGCCTGTTCACCTATGGCGCCTCCAGCCGGCCCGAAACGTCGGGCATGGGCGTGGCGATCATCGGCTCGTTCTACATGATGGTGATCGTGCTGTTGCTGGCGCTGCCGATCGGCGTCGCCGCCTCGATCTATCTCGAGGAATTCGCCAAGAAGAACCGCTTCACCGACCTGATCGAGGTCAACATCAACAATCTCGCGGCGGTGCCGTCGATCGTCTTCGGCCTGCTCGGCCTTGCCGTGTTCATCAACTTCCTCGGCATGCCGCGCTCGGCTTCCTTCGTCGGCGGCCTGGTGCTGACGCTGATGACGCTGCCGACCATCATCATCGCCACGCGCGCCGCCCTTGCCGCGGTGCCGCCGTCGATCCGCTCGGCGGCGCTCGGCCTCGGCGCCTCCAAGATGCAGATGGTGTTCCACCACATCCTGCCGCTTGCCGCTCCGGGCATCCTTACCGGCACCATCATCGGCCTGGCGCGTGCGCTCGGCGAGACAGCACCGCTGCTCTTGATCGGCATGGTCGCTTTCGTCGCCGATTATCCGACGACGCCTTTCGATCCGGCGACCGCGCTGCCGGTGCAGATCTATATGTGGGCAAACGAGGCTGAGCGCGCTTTTGTCGAGCGCATGTCCGGCGCCATCATCATCCTGCTCGTCTTCCTCATGGCCATGAACATCACCGCGATCGTGCTTCGGCGCCGGTTCGAGCGGCGCTGGTAGAAAAAAGGCAATTTGGTATGAACATCATGACCGAACAGTCCCTTGAAAATGCAGTGGGCGACAAAATGAACGCCAAGTCGAACGAAGTCATCAAGATGCGCGGCGACAAGGTCGGCGTCTTCTACGGCGAGAAGCAGGCGTTGTTCGACGTCAATCTCGACGTCCGCCAGAACCAGGTGACGGCGCTGATCGGCCCGTCCGGCTGCGGCAAGTCGACCTTCCTGCGCTGCCTCAACCGCATGAACGACACCATCGATTCGGCGCGGGTGACCGGCAAGATCACGCTCGATGAAGACGACATCTACGACAAGAACATCGATGTCGTCGAACTGCGCGCACGCGTCGGCATGGTGTTCCAGAAACCCAATCCGTTCCCGAAGTCGATCTACGAGAACGTCGCCTACGGCCCGCGCATCCATGGGCTGGCCAAGCGCAAGTCCGACATGGACCAGATCGTCGAGCAGAGCCTGAAGAAGGCGGCGATCTGGAACGAGGTCAAGGACCGCCTGCAGGAGCCCGGCACCGGCCTGTCCGGCGGCCAGCAGCAGCGCCTGTGCATCGCGCGCGCCATCGCCGTGTCGCCGGAAGTGATCCTGATGGATGAGCCCTGCTCGGCGCTTGATCCGATCGCCACCGCCCGTGTCGAGGAGCTGATCGACGAACTGCGCCAGAACTACACGATCGTCATCGTCACCCATTCGATGCAGCAGGCGGCGCGCGTGTCGCAGCGCACGGCGATGTTCCATCTCGGCTATCTCGTCGAGGAGGGCGCAACCGACAAGATGTTCACCAACCCCGACGACAAGCGCACCCAAGATTACATTACCGGCCGCTTCGGCTGAACCTTCCGGCGGGTGAATTTCAGGCACGAGGACCAAGATCATGGGTGAACATACCGTCGCCTCCTTCGATGAAGAGCTCGGGCAGATCAGCAAGCTGATCCGCGACATGGGCGATCTGGCAGGCTCGATGGTCAGCGGCTCGACCAGGGCGCTGCTCAATTCGGACAATGCGCTGGCACAGCGTGTCGTTTCCGACGACGCCATCATGGATGCGCGCCAGCGCGAACTGGACGACCGCGCCATCACGCTGATCGCCAAGCGCCAGCCGATGGCCAACGATCTGCGCGCCGTGGTCGGCTCGATCCGCATGGCCGGCGACCTCGAGCGCATCGGCGATCTCGCCAAGAACATCGCCAAACGCGTCGGCACCGTGGGCTTGAGCGTCACGCCGCGCGACCTCTCGCACTCCATCGATGCCATGGCGCAACTGGTGCTGATCCAGGTGCAAGGCGTCGTCGAGGAATATGCCGCCACCGATGCGGCAGCTCTTGCAAAACTCAGGAATGACGACGAGCGCATCGACGTCAAATACACGTCCGTGTTTCGTGAGCTCTTGACCTACATGATGGAAGACCCTCGCAACATCACCGCCTGCACGCATCTCTTGTTCTGCGCCAAGAATCTTGAGCGCATCGGCGATCATGTCACCAACATCGCCGAAAATGCGTATTATGTGCTTACCGGCCAGCAATTGCCCGCCAATCGTCCGAAGCAGGACGAGACGGCGATGGCCACGCCGGCCTGATGAGGGTGAACTGCCTATGATCGCGCCACGCATCATGGTCGTGGAGGACGAGGAGCCACTAGGCGTGCTCCTCCGCTACAACCTCGAATCCGAAGGCTATCAGGTCGAGGTGGTGACACGCGGCGACGAGGCCGAGATCCGCCTGCAGGAAAACGTGCCCGATCTCCTGGTGCTCGACTGGATGGTGCCGGCTGTTTCCGGCATCGAGCTCTGCCGGCGGCTTAGAGTGCGGCCCGAAACCGAGCGGCTGCCGATCATCATGCTGACCGCGCGCGGTGAGGAAAGCGACCGCGTGCGCGGCCTGTCCACCGGTGCCGACGACTATCTGGTCAAGCCATTCTCGACGCCGGAGTTCATGGCGCGCGTGAAAGCGCTGCTGCGCCGCGCCAAGCCGGAAGTGCTGTCGAGCGTGCTCAAGGTCGGCGACATCGTGCTCGATCGAGAATCGCACCGGGTCTACCGCAAGAAGAGCGAGATCAGGCTCGGACCGACCGAGTTCCGGCTGCTCGAATTCATGATGCGCCATCCCGGCCGCGTGTTCTCGCGCAGCCAACTGCTCGACAATGTCTGGGGCGAGACGATCTATATAGACGAGCGAACCGTCGACGTGCATGTCGGGCGGCTGCGCAAGGCCGTCAACAACGGCCGCATGCCGGATGTCATCCGTACCATTCGCGGCGCCGGCTACGCTATTAGGGAAGACTAGGATGCTGCGCGTCGCGCCGTTGCCGGCCATTCAGGCGACATGCTTGCCGGATTTCGCCTGAATGCCCGGCGCGAAAATCTCCTGGTCGACGAAGCCGAGCGCGCGCATGGCGCAGCCTTCGCGGATCAGCGGCAGCTCGTTGGGCTCGGTGTCGAAGGAGATCGATTTCGAGTGCTGGCCGCCGGCGGTCTGGGCGATCGCTTCGCGCAATGCCGGTTCGATCAGGTCGAAGGCGGCGGCGCTGACGCCGACCATGGCGACGGGTGCCGGATCGATCAGAGCAAACAGGCTGCCGAGGCCGAAGCCGAGCGCCTCACCGGCCCTGCGATAGGCTTCGCGCTCCGGGCCATCGGTTTCGCGGGCGCGCGCGGCGAGTGCGCGCATATCAGCGTCGCCGATATCGACCGGCTCGGCATCCTCGCCCATCATTTTGGCGCTGCGCCAGATGGCGTAGTTTCCGGCATAGGCCTCGACGCAGCCGCGCCGCCCGCAGCGGCAGAGCGCGCCGCCCGGACGGTGGATCATGTGGCCGAACTCGCCGCCCGAGGAATGGGTGCCGGTGAACAGTTCGCCTTTCAGCACCAGTCCCATGCCGATGCCGTGCGACAAGAGGATGGCGATAAAGTTGTCGCGGTAGCGCTCGGGCTGGCGCCATTGCAGCGCCACCGCCATCATATTGCAGTCGTTCTCCATGGTGGCCGGAATGCCGAATTCCACTTCCAACATGTCGGCGAAGGCAATGTCGGTCAGTGGCGTGATTGGCGACCACAGCATGGCGCGCGCCTGCGAATCGGTGATGCCCTGGATGCCCATGGCAATGCGGGCGATGCTCTGGACATCGAGGTCGGGATCCTCAAGCCGCCGCCGGACGATTGCTACGCATTCGCCAATCAGCTCGTCGCGCGGCTTGGTCAGCGTGTCCAGCCGGCGCTGTTCCTCGGCGACGACGTGGCCGGCATAGTCGATGACGGTGACGGACAGGAAATTGAGCGACAGCACGACGGTCATCACCGCCGCCGCTTCCGGGTTGAGGCCAAGGCCGACCTGCGGCCGGCCGCGTTTCAGTGCGCCTGTCTCGCCAGGTTTGCCTTCAATCAGGACGCCTTCTTGAATCAGATCAGACGAGATTGCCGATATGGTCGAGTGGCTGAGGCCGGTGGTCGCCGCAATCTCGGTCCGCGACGGCTGGCCGGCCCGGCGCACGGCCGAAATCACCATGGCACGGTTGCGACGGCGCAGATCGTCGTGGCGGATTCCAACCGACATTTGTTTCCTCCCGGCCTCCTCGCGCCTCATGATAGTGAAGGCGTTCGACGGCACCAGCCAAATATTGGCAGACGCCGGCAGCCCTGTCATTGTTTATTGCGGACCTCGAAAAAATTCGGCAAGGCCATCAGAATCCATCAGAATCGATGTTGACAGCGCCTTATCATTGAACCAGTATTTTTTCGAGGCTCGAAAAAATAGGGCCTCTGTGTGCCGGCCCTCGGGCCAGTTTTGTCGCGCCGCACGCGGCGCAGGGAGGATTATGATGAACAGATTTGCAGCCGCCATGCTGGCGGGTGTCGCCATGTCGCTGGCGCTGATGTCGGTCGCGCAGGCGAAGGACAAGGTCATCGGCGTGTCGTGGTCGAACTTCCAGGAAGAGCGCTGGAAGACCGACGAGGCGGCGATGAAAACGGCGATCGAGGCTGCCGGCGACAAGTACATTTCGGCCGACGCGCAGTCCAATCCCGGCAAGCAGCTGACCGACGTCGAAAGCCTGATCTCGCAGGGCGCCAACTCGCTGATCATCCTGGCGCAGGACGCCTCGGCCATCGGCCCGGCGGTGCAGAAGGCGCTGGACGAAGGCATTCCGGTCGTCGGCTATGACCGCCTGATCGAGAACAAGGACGTCTTCTACCTGACCTTCGATAACAAGGAAGTCGGCCGCATGCAGGCCCGCGAAGTGTTCAAGGCGAAGCCCGAAGGCAACTATGTCTTCATCAAGGGCTCGGGCTCGGATCCGAATGCCGATTTCCTGTTCTCGGGCTCGATGGAAGTGCTCAAGGAAGCCATCGACTCGGGCAAGATCAAGAATGTCGGCGAGGCCTATACCGATGGCTGGCTGCCGGCCAATGCCCAGAAGAACATGGAACAGTTCCTGACCGCCAATGACAACAAGGTCGATGCCGTGGTTGCGGCCAATGACGGCACCGCCGGCGGCGTTGTCGCCGCGCTGACGGCGCAGGGCCTTGCCGGAACGGTTCCGGTCTCCGGCCAGGACGGCGACCATGCCGCTCTGAACCGCATCGCGCTCGGCACGCAGACGGTGTCGGTGTGGAAGGACGCGCGCGAACTCGGCAAGAACGCCGCCGAGATCGCCTCGCAGCTTGCCGATGGCAAGAAGACGGGCGACATTGCCGGCGCCAAGGACTTCACCACGCCTGGCGGCAACACCGTCAAGTCGCTGTTCCTGACCCCCGTCGCGATCACCAAGGACAACCTCAACGTCGTCATCGACGCCGGCTGGATCAAGAAGGACGAAGTCTGCACGGGCGTCGCCGCCGGCAGCGTCGCGGCTTGCAACTGATCTCGACGACTTGAAGAAATGAGGCGCCGCGGCTGTCAAGCCGCGGCGTTTTCTCTACGAGAATTGTGTGTTTCCGCCATCGGCGGCAAACTTCTAGGCTGTGGTCCGGCATCCGCGCCAGACGGCAAGCCGCTGGAGGACATCATGACCGACACGACCTCAAATCCGCAGGCCGATACGGCACGAGCGTCTGAACTCGGCGCGGTCGCCCGGTTCCTGAAAGCGACCGAGCTCGACACGCGCATGCTCGGCATGGTCGGCGCGCTGCTGGTCATCTGGGTCGGCATACATATCCTGTCGGGTGGGCTTTTCCTGACGCCGCGCAATCTTTGGAACCTGTCGGTGCAGACGTCCTCGGTCGCGATCATGGCGACCGGCATGGTATTGGTCATCGTGATGCGCAACATCGACCTTTCGGTGGGCTCCGTCGAAGGCGTGATCGGCATGATCATGGGCGTGGCACAGGCCGAATTCCTGATTCGCGTCATCGGCTTCCAGCTTGGAAACCCCTGGCTCTGGATCGTCGCGCTTGCCGCCGGCGTGGTGCTTGGTCTGCTGATCGGCGCGTTCCAGGGCTTCATCATCGCCTATATGCAGGTTCCGGCCTTCATCGTGACGCTTGGTGGCCTGCTGGTCTGGCGTGGCATGGCATGGCTCATCACCAGCGGGCGCACGGTCGCGCCACTCGACGCCACCTTCCAGCTGATGGGCGGCGGACCACGCGGCTCGATTGGCGCCGCTGCCAGCTGGATCGTCGGCATCGTCGCCTGCGCGGCGGTCGCCTTCGCGCTGCTCAACGGTCGCTCGCAGCGCAAGCGCTTCAGCTTTCCACTGCGCCCCGTCTGGGCCGAGACCCTGCTTGGCGTGGTCGCTTGCGCGGCCATCCTCGGCGCCGTGTGGATCGCCAATTCCTATCCATGGCCGATCGGCGTCGTGCGCCAGTACGCACAGCAGAACGGCATCACCGTTCCCGAAGGCGGGCTGTTCATCGCGCATGGCATCGCCATACCGGTGCTGATGGCGGTGACTGTCGGCATCATCATGACGTTTATCACCAAGCGCACGCGTTTCGGCCGCTATGTCTTCGCCATCGGCGGCAATCCGGAGGCAGCGGAACTCGCCGGCATCAACACGCGCTGGGTGACCATGAAGGTGTTCATGATCATGGGTGTGCTGGCTGCAATCAGCGCGGCGATCTCGTCTGCCCGTCTCAATGCGTCGACCAACGCGCTGGGCACACTGGACGAGCTTTTGGTGATCGCGGCCGCTGTCATCGGCGGCACGTCGCTCGCGGGCGGCGCCGGAACGGTGATGGGGGCCATGCTCGGCGCGCTTCTGATGCAGTCGCTGCAATCCGGCATGGTGCTGCTCGGCATCGACTCGCCGCTCCAGAGCATTGTCGTTGGCGCCGTCCTGGTTATCGCCGTCTGGCTCGACACCGTCTATCGCAAGCGCGTCTAGGGAGGAACGATTATGGAAAAAACTGCTCCCACCGGTACGCCACTGATCGACATGCGCAACATCTCGATCGCGTTCGGTGGCATTCGCGCCGTCGACGATGCGTCCATCGATCTTTTCCCGGGCGAAGTGGTGGCGCTGCTTGGCCACAACGGCGCCGGTAAGTCGACGCTGATCAAGATCCTGTCGGGCGCCTACAAGCGCGATGCCGGCCAGATCTTGGTCAACGGCCAGGAGGCCTCGATCTCCAATCCGCGCGACGCCAAGAAATACGGCATCGAAACGATCTACCAGACGCTTGCGCTGGCCGACAATGTCGACGCTGCCGCCAACCTCTTCCTCGGCCGCGAACTGATGACCGCGTGGGGGACACTCGACGATGTCGCCATGGAGGCCAAGGCGCGCAAGGTGATGGGCCGGCTCAATCCGCGCTTCCAGCGCTTCAAGGAGCCCGTGATCAAGCTATCGGGCGGCCAGCGCCAGTCGGTGGCGATCGCACGCGCCATCCTGTTCAACGCCCGCATCCTGATCATGGACGAACCGACGGCCGCGCTTGGGCCGCAGGAGACGGCGCAGGTCGGCGAACTGGTAAAGCAGCTCAAGGCCGAGGGCATCGGCATTTTCCTGATCAGCCACGACATTCACGACGTGTTCGAGCTTGCCGACCGGGTCTGCGTAATGAAGAACGGCCAGGTCGTCGGCACCGCGCTCACCACCGATGTGACGCAGGACGAAGTGCTCGGCATGATCATCTTGGGAAAGTGTCCGCCCGGCGCCATTCCCGGTCCGGGTGCGCTGAAGATCGCGGCCTGAGACCACGCTATCGTCAGCTGTCATGTTCACTGATGCTCGAGATCGATAAGCCGGCTAAATATGCATGATATGCCAGCTGTCATTATGGCTTGGCCGCGCCATTGTCTTGCCGCGGCGACTTGCCCATAAAGGTCCCGAACCGTCCATGGGCCTGCGTTGAAGAAGTTTTTCCCGATCCTTGCCTTCATTGCCGTTGCACTGATCAGCCTGACGATGGCGGGCTTCGCCTATTTCGCGACCCAGGAAGCGGCGCGCATCAAGTTCGAGGCGACGGCCGACGACGCGCTCAACCGCATCGAAAGCCGTATCGATCTGCATCTGTCACTGCTGCGCTCGACGCAGGCGCTGTTCGACGCCCGCAATGGCGAGATTTCAGGTAGCGAATTCAAGGCCTTCTTCAGCGCCCTCGATGTCGATAACAATTTCGCCGGCCTGCGCGGCATCGGCTATCTCAGGCTGGCCAAGACCGGTGACGAAGCGGCGGTCGAGCGCGACATGTTGCGCGACCGCGGCGCCGCCCACACGGTCTATCCGGACACGACACAGCCATGGCGCACGCCCGTCGTGCTGTTCGAGCCGCTCGACCCTGCCAACGAATCCACCATCGGCTACGACATGTTCACCGAGCCGGTGCGGCGCGAGGCGATCGAAAAAGCGATGGCCGATGACGCACAGCACGCAAGCGGTCTGGTCCAGCTCGGCCAGGACACTGGCGCGGCGCAGACCTTTACCGGTTTCCTGGTCTTCGTCAGGCTCAATGTCGAAACCGCGCCGGATGGTATCAATGCGTCCAGATCATCGACATCAGGCCTTCTCTACGCGGCCTTCCGCGCCCGCGACCTGTTCCAGACCGCGCTCAGCCGCACGCCTTTGCTGCCGGTCAACACCGCGGTCTATGACGGCACGGCCGACGCCGACAATCTTCTGTTCCAGTCGGAAACGCCGCCGGTTGCGAGCTTTGGCGACAGGCTGTTGGTGACGCGCAAGATCATCGTCGCCGGTCGGCCGTGGACGGTGCTGTTCCGGCCGACAAGTGCATTTTCGCAACCGTCCTCGCGCGCCATTCCGGTCATGCTCGGGCTGTTCGGCCTGCTTCTGGCCGGGGCCATCGCGTTGGTGGCGCGCTACCAGGAGCGCGCCTACGACGCCAAGTCGCTGCTGCATGAAACGACGGAAAAAAGCCTGCTCGAAAAGGATTTGATGCTGCAGGAGATGAAGCATCGGATCAAGAATTCGATCACGCGGGTGCTGGCGATTGCGCGCCAGACGGCAGCGCAAGCAACCGACGTGAAGGAGTTCTCAACTTCCTTCTCAGCCCGCCTGCAGGCAATGGCGGCTTCCCAGGATATGCTGACGCGTTCGCGCTGGCAGAAGGCCGATCTTGGCGACCTGCTGCGCATCGAGCTCGGCCAGGTGTTCGGCAAGGAGCTTCCGGAAGGGATATTGTCAGGGCCTCAGGTGCTGCTCGACGAGAGGACGACGCAGGCGCTTGGCCTGACCTTTCACGAACTGGCGACGAATGCGCTGAAATATGGCGAGGCCGGCAATTCCGTGGGTGCGCTCAAGGTCGACTGGTCGTTCGAGGGGCGCGGGTCCGAGCGGATGCTGGTTCTGAACTGGCGCGAGGCCGGGCAGAAGGAACTCGAAGCGCCGGCGAAGACCGGCTTCGGCACCAAGCTGATCGACCTCAATGTCACGCGCGAATTGCGCGGCACGATTGCCCGAGATTTTCGCATCGATGGGCTTACGGTGGAAATCAGGATCCCGCAGCCTGATGCAGTCAAACAAACGGAGACCGGCTGACCGGTCTCCGTCGCGATTGTCTGACGCTTTTTAAGCGGATCAGCAGCGAGCGGTGTAGAGCCGGCCGCGATTGTCGCGATACTGGCAATAGCCGTTGCGCAGGTTGCGCACCAGCAGGCCGGAACCGGCGCCAACGGCTGCGCCGATCAGCGCACCCTTGCCGCCGCCGATCAGTCCGCCGGCCAAAGCACCGACACCGGCGCCGACACCGACATCCTGCTCGGTCGTGCTGCAGCCGCTGACGGCGACCACCGCAACCATGGCAATAATCAATTTCCGCATAGAATCTCTCCTCACTTTTGTCCTCACTTTAGTAAGCTCCAGCCGCTATTTAGCACGAAACAGCAGCCTTTGCCCGCTCGATCTTATTGTTGGCTAAGAGAGTCTTTTTCGCGGCGCGTGGCGTTCGACGCGACCACGACACTGGAAATCTGCAAAGACGCGTCGAGGGTGCCGTCCGGGCGCACGTTCCAGACGATCTGGTCGTAATCATCCTCCAGCGCGGGGTCGACCGTAAGACATTTGGCAACGACGTGCTCGGCCTGACCCTGCACGTCGCCGGCAGCGAATGGACGTTCTGCCGTGCATGCTTCGGCGGTTTCGAAAACACTGACCGGCACCGGCAGTTCACGACATTCGGTCATGTTGTTCGAACAGCCAATTACCAAAAGCAAAGCGGCGATGTGTTCCACGGCGATACGTCCTCTCGCCATAAGAACGGTCCACAGCCGTCAAAGTTCCTGTGCCGAAAGGGGCGTTAATAATTGGTCGGCTACGAGCTGGACAGCTTCTGAGCCAGGCTGCTTGGGAGCAGCGTGAACCTGAGCATCTGGCTCAGGCCAATTGCGACGCCACGATCAGCACAACAGCGGCGACGAGCGCGACAGCGGCGACGCGAAGCAAGGGATGCCAGGCGTGCTGCAAAGGCGAGGCTGAAGCGTCAGGATCCTGAAAGCCGCTCATGGACACCCGGGCGGCCTGCTCCAGCCTGTTCATATCGGCAACCGTCATGATCATTCCTCCCATACTCGCGTTGCAGGCTGCGGCCGAAACATCGGTTGAATCGGTCAAGATCCAGCAATCTCTGGGAACCACAGCATCGGATTTTATGGTGAACAGCCGGTTAAGGAATCCCGCCGCTCATTCGGTTTCGAAATTGCCGTGCGGAACGACGAGGCGATATTCGAGGCGGTCACTGGTGATCTCCAGCGTCGCCGTGCCGTTCAGCGATGCCGGCACGACACGTTCGAGGGCAACGCTGCCGAAGCGTTTCTCGGTGCGCCTGTTATCATTGGCGACAATGGCCTCGACCCAGGTCAGCGACAAAGCCGGCTTGTCTGCGGCCTCTGCGACGTTCGACAGATCGGCGGTTACCTCGACAAAGCCGTCCGGCCGCGCCAGGGCGCCGTAGCTGAATGAATTGACGGCGAGTTCGTGCATTGCCAGTCCAATATGAATGGCCGCGTTGGGATTGAGGTAGGGGTTGACGCCATTGAAGCGCAGGCTCTGCGCGGGATCGGCGCCGTAGCGAACGACCTGGCCGCGGATAAGCTCGCGAAGTGCTGCACCCCGCCAGTTCGACGACGTTACCAGATCCTGGGAGGAAGCCAGTGACTGCAGGCGGCCGCGAAAGCGCTTCAGGAAATCGTCGGGTGTCTCGGAATAGCGGCCGGTCTGGGTGGCAATACTCTGGATGATGGCCAACAGGTTCTTGGAGCGGTGGCTGACTTCGCGCAACAGCGTCTTCAGCGTCTGTTCGCGGCGTTTCTGCTCGGTGGTTTCCACCATCGTGGTGACGACGCCCTGAACGTCGCCGCGATGGCCCCGATCGGCATCGACCCATACCTGGAACCAGCGCATGCCATCACCGGTGGGAACACTCAGTTCAAGGCGTTCCGGATTGCCGGAAGCGATCACATTGCTTTTGGCGGCGGCGATTTGCTCAGCTTGCGCCGGTGGCAACGCGCCGTTGCTGTCGGCTGTGTCGGAAACCCACGGCGCACGCATGTTGCGGGCCCATACAGTCTTCAATTCACGATCCTGATAGAGGACGGAAATGCCGGCATTGTGCAGAGCGTGAAGCAAGGCCCGGCCAAGCTGCATTCCGCTTTCAGCCGGGTGCAGTGCGATCACCTCGTCGCCCTGTCCGCTCTCGCCTCCGCCAATGGAACGCATCAATCACCTGTCCACCTGATCAGGACCGAACGATTCACTTGGACTCAGTTCCTGAGTAGGTCCCCAGAAAAGGTCCGCCGGACGATGTCCCGTTGGAGGACATCGCCCGGCGGTGGCTGGAAACCGTTTGAGGGGTGCGGCTTCCAGTGTTCTTCGCCCGCTCCTACGATGCCCGTCTGAACAGGCCGGCCAGAAGCGAGATGACGAGGAAGGCGAGAAAGATGAAGAACAATATTTGCGCGATACCGGCCGAGGTACCGGCGATGCCGCCGAAACCAAGCGCGCCGGCGATGATCGCCACGACGAGAAATACGAGCGCCCAGTAGAGCATGATCTGTCTCCTTCCGATACTGGATCAAGAACGTGAGTGATTGCTGTTTGTTCCACCATTTGCCGAAAAAGAAGGTCTTTGGAAGAGGCCCGGACGCGAATTGATTCGCGCGCGTGAGCGCGATACGGCGCGACGGGCAGCCGCCGATCGCCGGGTTAGGCGATCGCCAGTGCCGCCAACGCTGCGAGGCGGCGAAAAGTTGGAGATTGAAGGCCCTACTTCACGCGGCGGCCTTGGCCTGCCGGTCGAAGAACAGCGCTTGGCTGATCAGCGCCTTGACCATGTCGGGATTGAACGGCTTGGTGACGAGGAAGGCCGGTTCAGGCCGCTCGCCGGTCAGCAGACGTTCGGGGAAGGCGGTGATGAAGATTACCGGCACCGAAGTCGACGACAGGATTTCGTTGACCGCATCGATACCCGAGCTGCCATCGGCAAGCTGAATGTCGGCCAGCACCATCTTCGGCCTTGTCTTGCCGAACATCGCCACCGCCTCGGTATGGGTGCGCGCGGTTCCGACCACGTGGTGGCCGAGGCTCTCGACCATTTCCTCGATGTCCATGGCGATCAGCGGCTCGTCCTCGATGATCAGCACATCGGTCGCCACCTGGCGAGAGATCTCGTTGCTCGCCTGGGCAAGCAGTTCGGAGAATTCCTTGGCGTCGACATCGAGAATTTCAGCTGCCTCGTCTTCACCGAAGCCTTCGACCGCGACCAGCAGGAAAGCCTGGCGTGGCCGTGGCGCAATGGCGTTCAGATTGGCGGCGGCGCGCTGCTCCCATGCCGATTGCGTCTGCTCCTGCGGAACGCGGATGGCAATGGAGGTGAACAGTTTGGCGAATACCTTGTAGAGCGCGATGCGGTCGCTTGACGCTTGCGGGAAGATGTCGACGTCGGCGATGATGGCTTCGAGCATCGCGGCTACCAGCGCATCGCCACTCTCCTGCGATCCGGATACGGCGCGTGAAAAGCGGCGCAGGAACGGCAGGTGCGGAGCGATGGTTGCGGAAAGGCTCATGGTAGACGTCTCCCTCAGATGACGTGATTGGCAGGTCAAGCTGATTGCAAGCCCCAACACCCAAACGCGGGTTTTGCGAAAAAGTTCCGACACTTGTGGAACGAAACTGCACGGGCGACGTTTGTGGTGCGATGGGCAACCAGACGAGGGGGCCGCTTTGCGTTGTGTAATGGGGCGGCTCGGGGCGCTGGATTTAAGGGCGAAATGAAGGACATGAATAAAGAAACGCTGGCTGGCGCCGCTGACAGGCGCCGGGCCAATTCCGGCGACCCGCTCGGGGCGAATTCGGAAATTGGCCGTAAACTCAAACAGTATTATGACGAGCTGGTCTCGGACAATGTGCCGGATCGCTTTGCCCAGTTGCTCAGCCAACTGGAAAAGGCCGAACCCGCACAGAAGAAGGACTGAGGCATGGCAGCTGTCTCACAAGGGTTCAAGACCGACCTGCTCGGCTCGATCCCGAGCCTGCGGGCTTTTGCCGTGTCGCTGACGCAGAATGCCGACAAGGCCGACGATCTGGTGCAGGAGACGCTGGTCAAGGCTTGGGACAAGCATGAGAGCTTTCAGCCCGGCACCAATCTCAAGGCATGGCTGTTCACCATCCTGCGCAACGAGTTCTATTCCCAGATGCGCAAGCGCGGCCGCGAGGTGCAGGACAGCGACGGCATCATGACGGCCAGGCTTGCCGTTCATCCGGCTCAGCACGGCCAGCTTGACCTCAAGGATTTCCGCGGCGCGCTCGAGCAACTCCCCGAGGACCAGCGCGAAGCCATCATCCTCATCGGCGCTTCAGGCTTTTCCTATGAAGAGGCCGCCGAAATCTGCGGCTGTGCGGTCGGAACGATCAAGAGCCGGGTCAGCCGGGCCCGCACGCGGTTGCAGGAGATCCTCAAAATCTCCGGCGAAGACGAATACGGGCCGGACGCGATCTCGTCCCAGGTGACGGGTTCAAACGCTGCCTGACGGCGGAGGCCCCGTTTGCGGGCCTGGGCTCTCTACACATACGCATCGAAGATATCTCAGACTGGCGCGCGGCCGCAGGCCGCCGCCAGAGCCTCGACGAGATCGGTCCCCGAATAGGGCTTGGTGACCAGGCGGATGCCGGGAAAAGACCCTTTGATCTCATCGGGGTCCGAATAGCCGGAGGCAAAGACAAACGGCAGGCCCGATTGGCGCAGCCGCGCGGCGAAATCGAGTGTGGACGTTCCGCCCAGCATGAGGTCCACGATAGCGGCGTCGAACTCGCCAACGACCTTCTGCTCATCGATCTCGGCCAGAGCGCGGGCAATCACTACGTCGTTCGCGCCATGGTCGCGGCAAAGCTGCTCGACATCCATGGCGATCAGGAATTCATCCTCCAAGACAAGAATTCGCAATCCCTCAAGCAATGGCGGCACTTGGCAATCTCTCCTCAATTCTTGCAGCATCGGGTACAGTGACTCCAGTCAACCGCATCGCGGACCTTGGGGGATCGGTCAGGCCTTAATCCGAAAAGTTCGCCCACCGGCTCTACTCCACAAGCGGGCTTCGAATTCGCCTCAGTGGAGTGTAGCGAGTCATGATCGCTATTTGCCATCCTGTCATTTAAAAAAGACATGCCATCGGCAGCGGAACCGCGGCCTTGCAAAAGCGTAGCACTCAGTCTCTGGCAAGAGACGTTCGAAAGAGGGATCGAAATGTCTGGCCAGAATGGTCGTTCGTTTTCCAGCCGTCAGTACCCATGCGAGATCTGCCCGCTTCGGCCATTGCCGGTGTTCCGGGAATTCGAGAAGCAGGAGCTTGCCTATGTCAGCATGTTCAAGAAGGGCGAACTGGCCGTCGACAAGGGCGCCACAGTGCTGGTCGAAGGCAGCCAAAGTGCTCATCTCTACACCGTGCTTTCGGGCTGGGCCTTCCGCTACAAACTATTGTCGGACGGCAGGCGCCAGATCCTGAACTACTCCATGCCCGGCGATCTTATCGGGCTGCAGGGCAGCCTGATGGGCGAAATGCAGCACTCGGTCGAGGCGCTGTCGCCCATGCTGTTGTGCGTCTTCGAGCGTGAAAACCTGCACGAGCTCTACCGCAACCATCCGGGCCTTGCCTACGACATTACATGGCTGGCGTCGCGCGAGGAGCGCATGCTGGACGAGAACCTGCTCAGCGTCGGCCGGCGTACGGCGGTCGAGCGCACCGCCTATCTCATTGCCTTCATCGCCAGCCGCGCGGCGGCAGTCGGGCTCAACGGCAAGGCGCCGGTGCAAATCCCGATTACCCAGCAGCATGTCGCCGATACGCTCGGCCTGTCGCTGGTCCACACCAACAAGACGATCCGCAAGCTCATCGATCGCAAGCTGATCGCCTGGCGCGACGGCGGTTGCGAAGTGATCGACGGGGAGGGGCTGAAGGATCTCGCGCGCTGGGAGGGCCTAAGCGAAGGCCGTCGGCCGCTGATCTGACAGGCAGGCCTCCATCTGGGGCTGGACTCGCACTTGCAAACACCCTTTCATGGATACGGTCTCCGATTTCGGAACCATGACGTGTGTCGGGCGTTTGAAGCCAAGCAAACGCAAGGAGTTTAGAATGGCAACTGCCGCAGGAAAAACCGCCAACGAAAGTCAGACGAACGCCGACCTGGAAGCCGACATTCGGCAGTTGAAGGCGGATATCGAAAAGTTGACCAAGCAATTGGCCAAGACCGGCGAACATGGTTACGGCACGGCGCGGCGCGCTGCTGCCGAAGGCGTCGACCAGTTGCGCGCCCAGGGTGAAGCCGTCTTCGACAGCCTGCGTGGCAACGCCAAGGATCTTGAGGCCCAGATCACGGCCAATGTGCGCGAGAAGCCGGTCACTTCACTGGCGATCGCGGCCGGCGTCGGCTTCCTGTTTGCGCTTCTTGCCCGGCGCTAGTTTCGACAGAGATGGGCATGCTGGCACCGCTTATCTCGGCCTTGGCCTCGGGTGAAGCCATTGCCGCCATGCGCCGCGCGCGCACGGCGGCAATCGTCTACGGGCTCGCCGCCGTGGCTGCCCTGTGCGGCCTCGGGTTTCTCCTGGGGGCGGCCTACATCTGGGCGGCTGACCGTTATGGCTCGATGGCCGCCTGTCTTGGCTTCGCCGCTGGTTTCCTGGTACTGGCCGGGCTTATCGTGCTCATTCATCAACTTGCGGCTGGAACGCGTGCACGCCGACGTGCGCGAAGGCGCAATGCCGACCTGAAGGCGCTCGGTATCACCGCGGCGCTTGCCGTGCTGCCGGCCTTGCTCAAGGGGAAAGGCGGGAAGGGCGTCATTCTCGGCCCGATGATCGCGCTCGCGGCCTATGCCATCTACCGCGAGAACGTCAAACCGGATCCGGGCGATCCAGACAGCGAAGCCGACTAAAGCGCGTCGCGCTGATACGCTGTTCCCGGGAAAACCGCTTCGCACTTCTGAAATTGCTTTAAGCCGGCAGATCTTCAAGCGGCATCGATATTTCGGCGAACACGCCTTCGCTGCGGAATTCGTGGGTCACTTCGCTCGACAAAACCTTGGCGAGGCTGCGGCGGATCAGGATAGAGCCGAAGCCCTGGCGTTCCGGCGGGTCGACTTTCGGCCCGCCGCTTTCGATCCAGGTCAGCACAAGGCGGTGCGCGCCTTTCTTGCCCGCCGCCTTCCAGTCGACATCGACCTTCCCCGAGCCAACCGACAGCGATCCGTATTGCAGCGCGTTGCTGGCCAGTTCGTGCATGATCAGGCCGAGCCCCACCGCCTGGTCGGGCGAAAGCAGCAGCTCCGGACCGGAGATCACGATGCGCGGCCGTTCTGCCGAATCGAACGGCTTGACCTCGATCTGCATCAGTTCGCGAATACCGATGCCGCGCCATTCGCGATCCGACAGCAGGTTATGGGCAGCGCCCAGCGCCTGCAGCCTGGCGCCGAAGGCTTCCAGGAATTCGCTTGGGCGGCGAGCGTGGCGAACGGTCTGCGTCGCCAGCGCCTGCACCGTCGCCAGCGTGTTCTTGACCCGATGGTTGAGCTCGCGCAGCAGCAGCCTTTGCCGGTCCTCGCCGAGCTTGCGTTCCGAGATGTCGTAGTTGACGCCAAAGATAAGCGTCGGCTTGCCTTCGCCGTCGCGCTCGATGACGCGGCCGCGGGTGACTATCCAGCGCGGCGGATCGAAGCCTTTGACCCGGTATTCGCCGAAATAGTCGTCGCTGCCGGTCAGGGCATCGCGAAAGCGCGTCTCGGTCTGGTAGACGTCGCGCGGGTCGATGGCGGCCAAAATGTCGCGCGCCCGCAGCCGGTTCGAACGCGGCAGGTTGAACAGCTCCGACAAACGCACGTCGCATTCGATCATGTCGGTGCGGATATCCCAGGCCCAACTGGCGAGCGAGGCGGCATCGAGCGCTATGGCTCGGCGCTTTTCCTCCTGCGCCAAAGCAGCCGTGGCAATGGCGCCGCTGCGGGTGGCGTCCTTGAGGGTAAACAGGCTGGCGGCGAGGCTGGCCAGCGATTTCAAATGATCGAGCGCGGCAGCGGACGGAAGTTCATGCGGCTCCCGGTCGAATACGCACACCGTACCGACGCGCGCGCCGGCGACCACCATCGGCGCGCCGACATAAAAGCGGACATGGTGTTCGCCGGTGACCAGTGGGTTGCGGGAGAAGCGAGGGTCGATGCTGGCATCCGGCACCACCATGGGCTCGTCGCCGGCGGCAATGGTATGGGCGCAGAACGATATGTCGGTCGCGGTTTCGGTCTCGTTGAAGCCGACACAGGATTTGAACCACTGTCGTTCGGTGTCGAGCAGCGTGACGAGCGCGATCGGCGCCTGCATCACGGCTGCGGCAAGGCCGGTGATGCGATCGAAGTCGGGATCGGAGTCGGTGTCGATCGCGTCAAGCCTATGCAGTACGGCAAGCCGCTCCGGCGCCGCCACAGCGCGGCGGACCTCAACCGGCAAACCAGCCTGCTTCGCCACCTTGCTATCCACCAAGCCCCCTCGCTTGCAGGCCCCACCTGCGGCGGCGCGCATCTCGCGCGGCCGTCGTCGCGCGCCGGAACTTTTGTAGCAAGCAATCGTTACCCCACCATGTTTCGCCGGCGATGGTTTTATCCACCATCCCGGTTGCGCGATAGGAACGCCGCCAATGACCAAGATCGCCCCTGAAAACAAAGCCCGTCAGGGGCGGTGGGGTTGGCACGGCCTGCGCATATTGGTCGCCGCTTTGCTCCTGGCTTTCATTGCTTGGGGAGCGGCCGAGATTTATGGCCAAAAGATCGATCCAGATACCCCTGAAAGCCAGGGGCAGCCCACCGGCCAGAGCGCGCCGGCCAACCAGAGCGCGCCAGCCGGCGAGGGGCAGTCGGGCGGCTAGGGTTTTCCGCGTC
This sequence comes from Mesorhizobium sp. P160219, assembly GCF_057786095.1. Classification (NCBI taxonomy): domain Bacteria; kingdom Pseudomonadati; phylum Pseudomonadota; class Alphaproteobacteria; order Hyphomicrobiales; family Phyllobacteriaceae; genus Mesorhizobium; species Mesorhizobium sp. P160219. The sequence goes on along the minus strand of NZ_JBYNWG010000001.1, from coordinate 180,108 downwards.
ATTCGTAATCGCATCAGGCGGCCTTCGCCTGGGCGGCTTGCGCCGGAACCAGGACGTTCAGTGCGCCAGGGTGGATCTGGATTGTCGTTTCGCGCTCCAGCTTGACCAGTTCGCCGTCGATGACGGCGCCGAATTTCTTGCTCCCTGTATGGATCTTCACGATTGCCTTGTCGGCCTGATGAGTTTCGACATGATCGCTGTCGCGCCACCTGCCTCGAGCCATGTCGAAGAGCGCCCTGACCAGCTCGCCACGCTGCCGCGCCACGGTGACATAGATGCCGAGCACGCCGCCGGCAGGATTGTCGGCATAAGGCAGATGGCCTTCGCCAAACAGATTGTTGGAAATGCCGATGCCGCTGATGCGGGTCACGATCTCGGCTTCGCCGACCGTCAATGTCACCTTCATGGCGGGAGGATTGTTGATCGTAGTCCAGGCGGCCTTGGCCGAAGCGCGAATCTTTCCCAGGCGCGAGGCGAATTCCATATTGTCGCGCAGCTTCACCATCCTGGCGTGCAGGCCGATCGAGAACTGATGCACGAACGGCCGGCCATTCGCGCTCGCGATATCAACCGCCATGATCTCGCCGTCGGCAAAGGACTTCAGCGCGCCATCGATGGTCTGCGGAATTCCAAGGCCGCGGGCGAACAGGTTCATTGTTCCTGCAGGCAGGACGGCCAGCGCCTTCTTGCCATTCATCAGCCGCCCCGCGGCGGCCGAAATGGTGCCGTCGCCGCCACCGGCCAGCACGACGTCGAAGTCGCGCCGCGCGGCGACCTTGTCGAGCGCCGCGACAATCTCCTTGCCGGCGACGATGTCGATCTCGATGAAGTGACCAGCCGCCTCGAGCGTCTGGCGCATCCGGTCGGTTAGCGCTGAAAGATCGGTGGTCCGCAAGGTGCCGCCGTCCCGGTTCAGCACCGCTGCAAATCGCATGCCCCACTCCGTATTCTTTAGCGGCCGGAATGCCAGCCGCAGGCTGAAACGGGCAAGCTTGGGAAAGGTTCCATCGGCCGGGTGGGAATGTCGGGCGATTCCGCGGACTTGCCCAGAGTATTTCGATGCTCCCGTTTTTTCGGAACAAGCGCCTTGTCACAACGTTGTGATCCCATTGGAGGCGCCGCCTTCGGTCTCCCGGCAAGTGGTTTGCCGATTGCGGCGCACATGAGATCACGCAAGAGGAGACTTAATCATGATCCGCACACTGTTCGCGACGACCGCACTGGCAACGCTGATCGCTACCGGTGCGTTTGCGCAGTCAACGACGACCCCGGCGACGACCCCAGCGCCGGCTGAAGCCCCTGCTACCATCGCGCCGGCGCCGCAACAGGCCGACGGCGCGCTGATGACCAATATCATCGGCGAGTCTGTCTACAATGGCACTGGCGACGATGCGCAGAAGATCGGTGACGTCAGCGACGTCGTCCTCGATGAAAACGGCCAGGCGAAATCCGCCATTATCGGCGTTGGCGGCTTCCTCGGCATAGGCAGCAAGAACGTCGCCTTCGACTACGGCAAGTTGCAATGGGTCGAGAGGAATGGTGATCGCTGGCTCGTCGCCGAGACGACGAAAGAAGCGTTGACGGCGCTGCCCGACTTCGACCGTAAGCCTTACGATCCGGCCCCGGCGCCTGCTTCCACGGCGCAGAACGACCCGCAGAAGCCGGTTGATCTCAACGCCGCGCCGTCAGAACCGGCGGTGAAACGCGCTGACGGCAATCTCGCAACCAACATCATCGGCGAGAATGTCTACAATGGCACTGGCGACGATGCCCAGAATATCGGCGACGTCAATGACATCGTGCTGACCAAGGATGGCAAGGCGCAGTCGCTGGTGATCGGCGTCGGCGGCTTCCTCGGCATGGGTGAAAAGAACGTCACCTATGATTTCGCCAAGGCACGGTGGGCCGAAAAGAACGGCGATCGCTGGCTGGTGGCGCAGACGACCAAGGAGGAACTGCAGGCGCAGCCTGATTTCGACCGCAAGCCCTATGATCCGGCGCCGGTGACGACAACCTCCGACGCAACGCAGCCGACTGCTCCCGCTGCCCCGACGGCCGTTGCACCGGCTGACAATGCTCAGCCAGCGGACAAGACCGCGGAAGCTCCGGCCGGTACCAAAGCCACCGATCCGACGCAAACGGCAGCGATCGACAAGTCGACACTGACCGAAATGCCGGTCGGCAACATCAGAGGCGACGACCTGAAGGGCACCACCGTCTATGGCGCCAACGACGCCAAGGTCGGCGAGATCGGCGACGTCGTGCTCACGCCCGACAGCAAGCCGGATGCCGTCATCATCGATGTCGGCGGCTTTCTAGGCATCGGCGCCAAGGAGGTCGCGGTCGGCATGGACAAGCTCAAATTCATGACCGACAAGGACGGCAACAAATATCTCTACACCAACTTCACCAAGGAGCAGCTGCAGGCGCAGGCTGCGTATGACAAGGGCAGCTATGCCGAGAAGCGCGACCAGCAGCGGATGATGGTACAGTAAGGGAATAGGCAGTAGGGATTGGGCAGTAGGCGAAACCGAGTGACGAGGCAATCAGGCCGCCAGAACATTCTACTGCCTACTGCCTACTGCCTACTGCCTACTGCCTACTGCCTACTGCCTACTGCCTACCACATATCCACCACCCCTTCGTCCGTCAGCTCTGCAAGCGCCAACGACTGGTCAAGATGCTCGGCGCGCCAGGCAAGCAGTCGCTCGGCAAATTCAAGCCGCACGCTGAGATAGGCCGGGTCGGCGGCAACGTTGGCCAGTTCGCCCGGATCCTTCTGCATGTCGAAGAGCAGCGGCGGCAGGCCGCCGCCGAAATGCACGTATTTGAATTTTTCCGTACGGATGACGGCGAGGTTGCACTGGCGCGAGCCGATGCCGAAATGCCGTTCGGCCTCACCGCTGGCAATCGAGCGGAAGTCGAACTCCCAATGCGCCGCGTCGCGCCAATCCTTAGGCGGTTCATCTTGCAGGAACGGTTTTAGCGAGCGGCCGTCGAGATGCAGCTGGGCGTCGGCGTCCAGCAGATCGAGCAAGGTCGGGAAGATGTCGACGGCCTCGGTGAAGTGGTTGACGGTCGAGCCGGCTGCATTGCCGTGACGCGGGTCGCGCACGATCAATGGGATGTGATAGCTGCCGTCGAAGAAGCCGCCTTTGCCCAGCATGAAATGGTCGCCCATCATCTCGGCGTGGTCCGAAGTCAGCACGATGATGGTGTCATCCCATGCATTCGCCGTCTTGATCGCTTGCCAGATGCGGCCAAGCTGCGCGTCGACCTCCGAGATCATGCCGTAATAGATCGCGCGGATGGCCCGGATGTTGTCGTCGCCCCAGTCGCGCACGTGGCCGTCGGTGCCGGGGCGGAAGCTTCTCCGCTTCTGGCGACCAAGGTCGTAAGCCAGATAGGGATGCCTTTGCGCCTCGGCCTGCCAAGTCTCGACATGGCGGAAGGGCGGTCCGTCCGCCGGATCATACAGCGTGTTGTAGGGCCGCGGTACGACAAAGGGCGGATGCGGGCTGATGAAGGAGACATGCGCGAACCATGGCGAATCCTGTTCGTCCAGCCAGCGAATGAATTCGCCGGCAAGAAAAGCGGTCGGCGTCTCGTCCCTGGAATAGACAGGCGGCGCGCTGGTCACGGCGTCGCCCGCTTCCCCGCCCACGGGGCGGTGAATGCCGGGAGAGCCCGCGCTGGTGTCGACGCCACGTGCCTTCAGCCATGACAGCCATGGTTTCTGATGCTCAGGCAGGAACTGGCGAACGCTGAAGCCGGGCAGCACGCCCTCATAGCTTTTCAGCCGGGGATCGCCCGGCGCCATCGTGCGCGGATCGGGCGAGACGTCGGTGTAGCCGAACAAAGTCGGATCATAGCCGAGGGCGCGGGCCGAAAGCGCCATGTTGCCGTGGCGGGCGTCGAGCGGCGTGCCGTTGCGGCAGACGCGATTGTTCATCTGGTAGAGGCCGGTGTAGAGGCACGCGCGGGCCGGCGAGCAGGGCGCCGCGCCGCCGTAATGCCGCATGAAAAGGACGCCTTCGGCGGCGAGCGCATCGGCATTCGGCGTCTTCACCACGGCATGGCCGGCAGCCGACAGGCAATCGCCCCGCCATTGGTCGCAGGAGATCAATAGGATGTTCGGGCGTCTGCTTTTCGCGGCCAATGCTCTATCCTGTCACGTCGGGAAGACGTTCAATGAACCGGAATTTGGCGGCAGCGCAAGCCTGTCAGTCTTGCTTAAATGGTGAACGAAAATTTCCTGCTGTTCACTATTGGGATACAGTCCATTCTGAGTTTGCCGCCTTTGCCATTGCCAGGCGGCCCCTCATATAGGCGTGGACAGCGGCAAGAGCCGCAAACCGAAGGGAAGGAGCAAGACAATGCTCGACCAGATCAAGGGCCTGCATCACGTGACGTCGATGGCCGGCGATGCGCGCCAGAACAATAATTTCTTCACGCACAAGCTCGGCCTGCGCCGGGTCAAGAAGACCGTCAACTTCGACGCGCCAGATGTCTATCACCTCTATTATGGTGACGAGCACGGTACGCCCGGCTCGGTGATGACCTATTTTCCGTTCCCGGACATTGCCAGGGGTCGCCACGGCGTCGGCGAGGTCGGGACCACGGCCTATTCGGTGCCGGCCGGCACGCTCGGCTATTGGGAAAAGCGCTTCGCCGATGAAGGCGTTGCGGGTGTCTCCCGCGAAGAGACGTTCGGCGAGAAGCGGCTGGCCTTCGCCGGTCCCGACGGCGACGGTTTCGCGCTGGTCGAAGACAAAGCGGACAGCCGCGCGCCATGGTTGAAAGGCGGCATTCCCGCTGATGAGGCGATACGCGGCTTCCACTCGGTCTCCCTCAGATTGAAGGATGGTGGCGCCACGGAAGAGCTGTTGAAGTTCATGGGCTATGAGCAAGTGGACAAGTCCGGCAATGTCAGCCGGCTCGCCATCAAGAACGGCAACGGCGCTGACGTCGTCGATATTGAATCGCTGCCTACGGCGGGCTTTGCCAATCTCGGCGCCGGCTCGGTCCACCATGTCGCCTTCGCGGTGGAGAACCGCGCCAAGCAGCTCGAAGTGCGCAAGGCGCTGATCGATACGGGTTACGGCGTGACGCCGGTGATCGACCGCGACTATTTCTGGGCGATCTACTTCCGAACGCCGGGCGGCGTGCTGTTCGAAGTCGCTACCAATGAGCCGGGCTTCGACCGCGACGAGGACACCGCCCATCTCGGCGAAGCCCTGAAACTGCCGACGCAGCACCAGCATCTGCGGCCCTATCTTGAAGAGCATCTGCAGAAGCTGGAAGGCTGAGACGATGAGCAAGGAAGCTTACATCCATAAGGCGCTGCCGGGTTCGCCCGGCGGCCCGCTGCTCTTCGTCTTTCACGGCACCGGCGCGGACGAGAGCCAGCTGCTGTCGCTCGGGCGCGACCTCGCGCCACAGGCGACGATCGTATCGCCGCGCGGCGATGTTTCCGAGCATGGTGCGGCGCGTTTCTTCCGCCGCACCGGCGAGGGCGTCTACGACATGGACGACCTCGCGCGGGCGACCGCCAAGATGGCCGGTTTCATCAAGGCGCAGGTGGCAGCGGCAAGGCCATCTTCGGTCTTGGGTCTCGGCTATTCCAACGGCGCCAACATCCTGGCGTCCGTAATGTTCGCCGCGCCCGAGCTGTTCGATGCGGCGGTGCTGATGCACCCGCTGATCCCGTTCGAACCGCAGGTGCAGGGCAGCCTTGCCGGACGCCGCATCCTGGTCACCGCCGGCAAGCGCGACCCGATCTGCCCGCCCAACCTGACATCCCGGCTGGAGGCCTATTTGCGCGCCGATGGCGCCGATGTCACAGTGGAGTGGCACGATGGCGGCCACGAAATTCGGCCAAACGAGATCGAAGCGTCGAGGCGGCTTTTTGCCGATGCGCCGGTTGAAGGAGCAAGCGATGCCTGACGAATTGCCTGAGATCGAACTCGAGGACCGCGGCTCGAAGGGACGTTATGTCCTGCGCAGGCCCGGTGGCGCCGAGGCGGAAATGACCTTCACCAAGGTCGGCGAGCACCAGATCATCATCGATCACACCGAAGTGCCGGACGTGTTTCGCGGCCAGGGCGCCGGCCTTCGGCTTGTCACACGCGCCGTCGAGGACGCGCGGGCAGTGGGCAAGAAGATCATCCCGCTCTGCCCCTTCGCCAACGCCCAGTTCCGCCGCCATCCGGAATGGGCGGATGTGCTGAAGCAATAGACCTTTTTCCCTTCCCCCCTTGTGGGGTGAGCAGCCGGTTCGCCGCAGGCGAATTCATCGTGCCGGTGGCATGATGAAAGGCCGGCGAACGCCGGGACGCTGCGAAGCAGCGGGGACCGGCAGGTGGTCGGAGTCGCTCAGCCACAAGAGCGAACGCCTCTCTGGCATTTGCGCAGTTCGGCCTTCTTGCCTAAGTACACAGTTCGCTGCGGTTCGTCCGCTCCTGCCAACTGACCGAATGGCTTCCTGATGACCGAATCCGATCTCGTCCCCGTCTTCGACGGCCACAACGACACGCTGCTGCGACTGTACCAGTCGAAAGACACAGACGTCGAAAAGCTGTTCATCGAGGGGACGCAGGGCGGTCATATAGATCTGCCGCGCGCCAAGAAGGGCGGCTTTGCCGGCGGCATGTTCGCGATCTTTCCACCGCCGGTCGAGAAGAGCAAACGCTCTGCGGTGCCGCCGGCGCCGAGCGACAATGAGCCGTTGCCGCCGGAACTGCCGCGCGCTGATGCGCTCAATTCCACCATCGGCATGGCCTCGATCCTGTTTCGGCTGGAGCGAGCGGGGGCGCTGACCGTCTGCCGCAGTGCCGGTGACATTCGCGAGGCGATGGCGAAAGGTTCGATCGCGGCGGTGTTTCATATTGAAGGCGTCGAGGCGATCGATCCCGAACTTACCTTGCTCGACGTGCTCTACGAAGCCGGCCTGCGCTCGCTCGGCATTGTCTGGAGCCGCCCCAACGCCTTCGGCCACGGCGTCCCGTTCCGCTTTCCGTCGTCGCCCGATACCGGACCGGGGCTGACCGATGCCGGCAAGGCGCTGATCAAGGCCTGCAATCAGCTCAAGATCATGGTCGACCTGTCGCATCTCAACGAAAAGGGCTTTCGCGATGTCGCCGCACTCAGCGATGCGCCGCTGGTCGCCACCCATTCGAACGTGCATGCGCTGTGCACCCATTCGCGCAACCTGACGGACTGGCAGCTCGGCGCTATCCGCGAGACCGGCGGCATGGTCGGGCTCAACTTCGCCACCGGCTTCCTGCGCGAAGACGGACGGATGAACTCGGACACCAGCCTCGACATCATGGTGCGCCATGTCGACTCGCTGCTGCAGGCGCTGGGCGAGGACGGCGTCGGTCTCGGCTCCGATTTCGACGGCGCCATGATCCCGGCGGTCATCGGCGACGTTGCCGGTCTGCCGAAGCTGATAGATGCGCTGGCCGCGCGCGGTTTCGGACGCGCGTTGATCGAGAAGATCGCCTATCGCAACTGGCTGAGCGTTCTCGAAAGAACCATAGGCTGAGGCTTAAGCGCCCATGCGCTTCAGCCAATCCTGGCCGCCGCGATCCCTGATCATCGGCAGCGGGTTCTCCCAGTCCAACCGCGCGCAGATGCGGTAGACTTCGAGCGTCTCGGCGCTCATTTCGCCGCGCTTGTAGAAGTACATGGCGGCGGCATAGCGGGTACGACCCGACCATTTTTCGCCGAGCGGCGTGTTGACCAGCTGCCACTGTTCGGCGGCTTCCGTCTCATCATCCGGTTCGTCGGCCATGATCAGAAATCCGCCGGCGGATTGGCGGTGCGGCGGTCGAGCTTGATGAAAGGACGGGCCACCACCTTGGCCCGCTTCATCAGCTTCTGGTACTGCAACTCGCGCATGGCGTAGATCTCGACCCAGAGGTCTTCCACCATCGTATCACCATAGGGACGCGTCAGCGAGGCGATGGCGATATTGCGCTTGGCCATCGGCGACCAGATGGCGGCGCTGACCAGCCCGACCTCCTGATGCTTCTTGTGGTAGACGATGGCGTGCTCGGCCGGGATGTTGCCTTCGATCTCCAGCCCGACCAGCATGTGGCGCAGCCTGCGTTTGGCACGGGCTTCGAGGATGGCGCGGCGGCCGTTGAAATGGCCTTTTCCCAGGTCGACCATAAAGCCGAGACCGATCTCGTCCGGCATGCGCAGACGGTCGGCGCGAATGGCATGGTCTGCGGTGGTGAAGTCGGCATTGGCGACGATCAGGCCGGCTTCCAGCCGGGCGCGGTTGAGGGCGGCGTAGCCGATGGCGCGGATGCCGCGCAGTTCGCCTGCCGTCATCAGGCGGTCCCAGAGGCCGAGCGCTTTTTCGGCCGGCACGAACAGTTCGTAGCCGAGATCGCCGGTGAAGCCGGTGCGCGAGATGGTGATAGTGCCGCCATCGTGCGGGAATTCGGCGAGATCGAACACTTTGAGTTTTTCAACGCCGGCGAAACCCGCCTCGTGCAGCACGGCGAAGGAGGTTGGGCCTTGCAGAGCGAGACCAGCGACGCTTCCAGTCTCTTCCTCGACTGTCACCTCGAAGCCGGTCGCGCTGTCCAGCAGCCAGGGCAGGTGCCGCTCCTGCGAACACAGGCGGAAGCGGGTCGGCGACAGCCGGAACAGCGTGCCGTCATCGAGGACAAAACCTTCGTCGTCGCACCATGCGGTGTAGTGGACGCGGCCCGGTTTCAGCTTGGTGACATCGCGCAGCGTGACGCGATCGAGGAAGGCTTCGGCATCCGGCCCCTCGATGCGGTATTTGGTCATCGGCGAGATGTCGAACAAAGCCGCCTGGCTGCGGATGGCGAAATATTCGAGTTCCTCGTCCCACAGCGAATGCGGCGCGCGATAGCCGGCCCAATTGTACCAGTCCTGAGTTTTGGCCAGCGCATCGATGCGCGGCTGGAACGGCGTGCCGAGACGCAGTGTGCGGAAATGCGACTGCGCTGTGGGGTGGGCGGCGTTGTTGATCGGACTCGTCATGACGGCATTCCTTCGCCGTAGAGTGCGGCGTTGACTGGCTGAAACATCCGATCATCCCTTCACCGCGATGATGCGCCGCGCCGCATTCAAACCGGGAGCACCCGAAACGCCGCCGCCTGGATGCGAACCGGCGCCGGCCAGGAACAGCCCCTCGATCGGCGTGTCGTAGCCCGACCAGCCGGAGACCGGCCGCGACATCAACATCTGGTCGGCCTGCAATTCGCCGTGGTGCCAATGGCCCCCCGGCATGCGGCAATTGGCTTCGATATCGGCTGGCGTCAAAAGCTCGGCATGCAGCACGGACTTGCCGATACCGGGGGCGTACGCTTCGAGCTGCGCCATAACAGCCTTGAGGAATTTCGGCTTGCCGGCATCCCAACCCTCTTTCAGCGCATAAGGCGCGTATTGCACGATCGCCGACAGCACGTAGGCGCCGCTTGGCGCGAGCGACGGGTCGGAGAGCGACGGCAGTGTGATCTCCATCACCGGTTCGGCTGAGAACTCGCCATATTTTGACGGGTTGAAGGCGCGCTCGACATGGTCGGCCGAGGGCGCGATGACCAGACGGCCCTTGTGGCTGGCGGCGTCGACGCCGGCGAAGTGCGGCGGCCGGTCGAGCGCCAGATGGAGCTTGGCCGCATCGCCCTTCATGCGAATGTTCTTCACCTTGCGCACGAAGCCGGTGCCGATCTCGCGTGACCCGACCAGGCCGAGCATGGTGGTCGCCGGGTTGATGGCGGAGATGATGGTTCTGGCTTGCAGCACCTCGCCGCTGTCGAGGGTCACGCCGACGGCGCGGCCTTTCTCGACGACTATCCTGGCCACGGGCGCTGCCGTGCGGATGGTGACGCCGGCTTGCTCCGCCGCCGCGCGGATCGCGGCGACGACCGCACCCATGCCACCTTTCGGCAGCATCTGTGCCCCTGCCGCACCGCCGGTCTCGCCGGCCAGCCGATAGTAGAGGCCGAGCAGGGAGGTCGGCGAACGCGGGCCGAGATGGCTACCAAGCGTGGCGTCGAAGGCAAGCAGGCCCTTCAGCCTGATATCGGCAAGCTGCTCGTCGAGCAGGTCGGCGACGTTCATCAGGAGAACGCGCAGGAAGTCGCGCATGTCTTCCTTGCCGAGCTTTTTCAGCGCCACGACCGTCTGGCCGAGCGCTGCGGTTTCAAGCAGCGACATGCCACCGAGATCGGGCGGGCGCCGCGACAGGAACGGTTTCAGGATGCCGGCATAGCGCATGAGTTGGGCGCGCAATTCCTTCCAGGCGGACTGCTCGGACGGAGTGGAGCCGGTCAGCACTTCGCCATAGGCGCCATGCAGGACAAGCGGCGGGCCGTCCTTTGCCAAGGCGACCGACGGCATGAAGTCTGTACGGGTGACCTGCACCCCGTGTTTCTCCAGCTCCAATGTCTTCACCACGTCGGGGTGCAGGCGGTTCAGCACATGCGCGATCGAGGAGACCCGAAAACCCGGCGCAAACTCTTCGGTGCGCGCCGCGCCGCCGACATCGCCAGCGGCTTCCAGCACCAGCACCTTGCGGCCGGCCTTGGCCAGCGTGGCGGCAGCGACAAGGCCGTTGTGGCCACCGCCAATGATAATGGCATCAAATGACGTCATGGGCCGGGCTCATATGGGAGGTCGATTTGGCGAGGTCGCGCAGGATCTCGGCTGCCGCATTGCGGCCGGGTGCGCCCATGACGCCGCCGCCGGGATGTGTCGAGGAGCCGCACATATAGAGCCCGCCGACCGGCGAGCGGTATTGTGCGTAGCCCGGCACCGGCCGGTTGAACAGCAGCTGGTCGAAGGTCAGCTCGCCCTGGAAAATATTGCCTTCGGTCAGCCCAACCTCGGCCTCGATCTCGCGTGGCGTGCGCACCTCCATATGGACGATGCGGTCGCGGAAGCCTGGCGAGTATTCCGCGATCTGCGCAACCACGCTTTCAGCGAAACCGTCGCGGTCGGCATCGGTCCAGTCCTGGCCATTCACCTTGGGCGGCGCGTACTGCACGAAGCAGCTCATAAAATGCTTGCCCGGCGGCGCCATGGTCGGGTCGAGCGTCGTTGGGATGACCATGTCGAGGAATGGGTCGGCCGACCAGCGACCGGCCTTCCAGTCGTCATAGGCGCGCTCCATGCGCTCCATGGAATCGGTGAAATGCATGTCGCCGCGATAAACGGGTGAATCCTTCGGCAGTGCCGGGAATTCCGGCAGAGAATCCAACGCGATGTTGACCTTGCCGGAGGAGCCGCGGATCTTGAAGTTCCTGACCCGCCGCAGGAAAATGTCGGGCAGTTCCTTCTCCTCGACCAGTTTCAGGAATGTGCGTTTGACGTCGGCGTTGGAGACGACGAGCTTGCCGTAAATCTCCTCGCCGCCAGCCAGCACCACGCCCTTGGCCTTGCCTCGGCTCACCAGCACATGATCGACCTCGGCGCCGGTACGGATGGTGCCGCCGGACGCCTTGAAGGAAGCGGCGAGCGCCTTGGTGACGGCGCCCATGCCGCCGCGCGCATAGCCCCAGGCGCCGACCGAGCCGTCGACCTCACCCATATAATGGTGCAGCAGCACGTAGGCTGTGCCGGGCGACATCGGCCCGAGCGCGGTACCGATGATGCCGGACAAAGCGAAGTTCGCCTTGATGACATCGGTCTCAAAATATTCGTCGAGGAATTCCGAGATCGACATGGTCCAGAAGCGCAGCGTCAGCGCCATTTCTTCTGATGACAGGCCGGCGAATTTCTTGCCGAGATAGAGAAGCTCTCCGAGGTCACGCGGCTTGAGACTGGCCGGGTCCGGTGCGGTGCGCATCAGCAGCGGCTGGATGAAACGGCACTGCCGCGTCACGTCGCGCGAATAGCGGTCATAGGCCTCCGCGTCGCGCCTGGAGAAGCGGGCGAATTCGCGCCGGTGCGCATCGTGGTCACGGTAGTTGGCGAGGTAGTCGCCGTCGCGGGTGAACACGGCGCCGCCTTCATAGGAAATAACCTGCAAGCCGAAACGCGGCAGTTCGAGGTCGCGCATGATCTCGGGGCGAAACAGCGAGCAGACATAGGAGCAGTTGGAGTAGAGGAAGCCCGGCGTCAGCTCGCGGCTGGTGGCGGCGCCGCCGACCCAGTCGTTCTTTTCCACCACCAGCACGTCGAGCCCGGCGCGTTGCAAATAGCAGGCGTTGACCAGGCCGTTGTGTCCGCCGCCGATGACGATCGCATCCCAAGCTTTCATTCGCGCCCAGCCTTCATGGTGCTCGACCCTTCATTTTCGCGTGATTTGTCGCCGAATGCGCGGAATTTGGCACGGCAGCGGCTATTCTGTCCAGCCATTCTGAATGAATGTTCAACAAATGATATTGCGTTTTCCTGTTAATACGCTACGCTTTGCCGGCATTCGAACCTGCGCAATTCGGCTGACGGGACTTAAGGTCTGATGATCGAAACGGCAGATGGCGAGCCGGAATATGACGACGCCGCGATCCGCTTCCTCGAGGCGCTGTGGGGCGAGGGCTATCTGTCGCCGGGCGGACCAGACGAGGTCGACCGGGTGGTCGAAGGGCTGTCGCTCAGGGGCAAGACGATCCTCGACATCGGCTGCGGCTCCGGCGGCATCGCGCTGCATCTGGTGGAGCGCCACGGTGCTGCTCATGCCACCGGCTTCGACATCGAGCGGCCGGTGATCGAGGCGGCCAGAAAGCATGTCGCTGCACGAGGGCTTTCAGACCGCGCCAGCTTCGTCCAGGCGCCGCCGGGGCCGCTGCCTTTTGCCGACGCTTCGTTCGATGTCATCTTCTCCAAGGATGCGCTGGTGCACGTGTCCGACAAGGACGCGCTGTTTGCGGAAATCTTCCGCGTGCTGAAGCCGGGCGGCGTCCTTGCCGCCTCCGACTGGCTGATCGGCCATGACGGCGAGCCGTCATCTGAGATGAAGGCCTATGTCGCGGCCGAAGGCCTGTCCTTCGCCATGGCCTCGCCGGCACGCTATGCGCAAGCGATGCGCAGCGCCGGCTTTGCCGATGTCACTGTGAAGGACCGCAATTCTTGGTACCGCGAGGTCGCACGCGGCGAGCTGGAAAGGCTGAAAGGCCCGCTCTACGAGACGGCGGCAGTCGCGGTCGGAGCGGCCTATGTCGACAAGAACATCAAGACCTGGGAAGCCATGCAGAAGGTGCTTGACAGTGGCGAGCACCGTCCCACTCATCTTCGCGGGTGGAAGCCGGCTGTGGTGGGATAGCCGGCAATGTGGAGCATGACGGCACCGATGAAAGCTGCAGCGCGCGAAGAGCGATCCTCCGACACGTCTGGAAAAACCGAGCCGGAAAAACGCGGCCGCAAGGCGTCGAAGGAGGTCAGGCAACAGCAGCTGATCGAAGCGACCATCGATTCGCTGGCCAAGCGCGGTTATTCGGAAACGACGATGGCCGATGTCGCTGACGGCGCCGGCCTGTCGCGCGGCATCGTCAACTTCCATTTCGAGAGCAAGGAGAAGCTGCTCGTCGCCACGCTGGCCTATATGGCCGACGAATATGCGGCGCATTGGCGCGTCGCGCTGACCAAGGCCGGCGAGGATCCAGCCCGGCAGCTGCGGGCGCTGGTCGCCGCCGATTTCGACCGTTCGATCTGCAACAAGCGCAAGCTCGCGGCGTGGTGCGCGTTCTGGGGCGAGGCCAAGTCGCGGCCGACCTACCAGGCGCTGTGCGGCGCGCGCGACGCGGCCTACCAGAAGATCTTCATCGACCTCTGTGCCACGCTCAAGCAGGGCGGTGGTTACGCCTATGAGCCGCAGGTCATGGCGCTGGCGCTCAGCGCCATGCTGGAGGGCTTGTGGCTGCGGCTGATGATGGGGACCGAGGACGTCACCCGTGAGAGCGCGCTACAGGCGGCAAACGAATTCCTGTCGGCCGCCTTTCCGAAGCACTACCCGCCGGACAGCGGACGTTGACAACAACCGGCGGATCCAAGCCGGAGCGAACAATCAGAAACAAAGAGGATGGAACAGCATGAAAAGAATAGCCCGACGCCTGACACTGACATTGGCGCTGACGGCGACGCTGGCTGGTTCGGCCGCGGCGATTGCGGTCGCCGCCGACAAGGACCTGATCGTGTTCGACTGGTCCGGCTATGAGGACCCGAGCTTCCACCCCAAATATGTCGAGAAGAACGGCGACTCGCCGACCTTCGCCTTCTTCGGCGACGAGGACGAAGCCTTCGAAAAAGTGCGCTCCGGCTTCAAGGCCGATCTTGGTCATCCCTGCTCGCAGAGCGTGACAAAGTGGCGCGAGGCGGGGCTGCTGCAGCCGCTCGACACCTCGAAGATCACCGGCTGGAAGGATCTCAATCCCGGCATCATGGCGATGAAGGATCTGGCCACCACTTCGGACGGCAAGGCCTGGTTCATGCCGTGGGACTGGGGCAACACCCAGCTCACCTACAACTCCGACAAGATCGACGCGAAGGATGTGCAGTCGCTGAAGGCCTTCGCCGATCCCAAGTTCAAGGGGCGGGTCTCGATCGGCGACAATGTCGACGACGCCTATGCGCTGGCCAGCCTTGCCATGGGGCTCAAGGACTGGACCAAGATGACGGACGACCAGTTCAAGCAGGCGTCCGACTTCCTGCGCCAGGTGCACAAGAATGTCCGCTCCTACTGGACCGATACCACGGACGTCGTCCAGTTGCTGAGCGGCGGCGAGGTCGATCTCGCCTGGGCATGGAACGATGCCACGGTACAATCCGTCGCTGCCGGTGTGCCGATCAAGTCCAAGAAGGATACGGACGAAGGCATCTCGACCTGGGTCTGCGGCTACGTGCTGTTCAAGGACGCACCCGGCAATGTCGACAAGGCCTATGACTACCTCAACGCGATCAACGATCCCGAGACCGCCAAGGTGCTGGTCAAGGACTGGGGTTATGGCCAGGCCAACGCCAAGGGCATGGCCGGCGTCGACCCGGCGATCCTGAAAGAAAAGGGCTATGACGATGTGCAGAGATTCGTCGACAAGACCCTGTTCCAATCGCCCGTGCCGTCGTCGCTCAAGCTCAAGATGATCGCCGAATTCGAGAAGATCAAGGCGGGGTACTAAAGGTCTGTCCGGCTTCCTCCGTCTGCCTGTCAGTGCGCCGGGCAGACGGTCTCGCCAAGGCCGCTGAAATTCCGTAACGTCGCCCGGCCGCTTTTCGCGATGAGGAGTTTCGCGCCATGAATTCCATGCTTCGCCGCCTTGCTCTTGCTGCCGCCCTTACGGTCGGCGCAGGCGCCGTGCTTGCTTATGCCGAAGGCGGCGGAGACCTCGTCGTGTTCGACTGGTCGGGTTATGAAGATCCGTTGCTGCACCCTGACTACACCGCCAAATACGGCGCCGAGCCGACCTTTGCTTTCTTCGGCGACGAGGAGGAAGCGTTCCAGAAGATGCGCGCCGGCTTCAAGGCCGACATCGCCCACCCCTGCTCGCAAAGCGTGACCAAGTGGCGCGCGGCCGGCATTCTGCAGCCGCTCGACACCTCCCGGATCGCCGGCTGGCAGGATCTCAATCCCGGCATCATGGCGATGAAGGATCTCGCCGTCACCGCCGACGGCAAGGCCTGGTTCATGCCGTTCGACTGGGGCAACACTTCGCTGCTCTACCGCACCGACAAGGTCACGGCGGAGGAAGCGCAGTCGCTGAAGATTTTCGCCGATCCCAAATTCAAGGGCCGCGTCACCATCGGCGACAATGTCGATGACGCCTATGCGCTGGCCAGCCTGGTCATCGGCCTCAAGGACTGGACCAAGATGACCGACGCGCAGTTCCAGGAGGCGTCCGCCTTCCTGCGTGACGTCCACAAGAACGTCCGCTTTTACTGGACCGACGACACCGACCTCAACCAGGCCTTTACCGGCAATGAGGTCGACCTCGTCTGGGGCTGGAATGAGACCTTCGTGACGCTCAAGGGCCAAGGCATGCCGATCGCCATGAACCGCGACACGAGGGAAGGCATATCCACCTGGGTGTGCGGCTATGTGCTGATGAAGGATGCGCCGGGCAAGCTCGATCAGGCCTATGATTTCCTCAGTGCGGTCAACGCGCATGCCGTGTCCGATTACTTGGTCAAGACCTTCGGCTACGGCCACGGCAACAGCGCCGGGATGGCCGCGATCGACCATCAGGTGCTGAGCGACCGTGGCTTCGACAATCTCGACAAGTTCTTGGACAAGACGCTGTTCCAGCAGCCGGTGCCGCCTGAGCTCAAGCAGCGCATGGTCACGGAATTCGAGAAGATCAAGGCCGGCTATTGAGCGACAGGACTGAAAGAACCGATGTCGTCATCGTCGGCGCCGGTTTCACGGGCCTGTCGGCTGCGCTTGAGCTGAGAAAGGCCGGCATCGATGTCGTGCTGCTCGAAGCACGCGACCGCGTCGGCGGCAGGGTCGAGGCTATTCGCAACGGGCTTGGCGAGCGCATCGACAGCGGCGGCCAGTTTTTCTGCGAAGACATGCCGGAGGTGACGGCGCTGGCCGCGTCCCGTGGCAAGGCCTTCGTCGAAACCTATGTGAATGGCGATTTCATCACCCATCCATCGCTGTCGGTCGAAGAGGCCGAACGGACCTATCATGGCGCGATGGCAATCCGCGAGCGGATGAATGCGATCGAGCCGGACGATCCCTCGATCGCCGGCATGAGCGCTGCCGCCTGGCTCGAATGCCAGCATGATCCCACTGACGCCAAGACGGCTTTCCGCTCGATGATCGAAGGCCTGTGGTGCCTGGCGATGGACAAGGTGCCGCTGTGGTACCTCATCGACAATGACCGCCGCATCACCAACGAGGTGCCCGAGCTGCAATATTCGCTGCTCGAAACCATGCAGTCGCTGGCCGAGGACATGGCGGGAGATCTCGGCGATAGCGTTCGGCTGAACGAGCCGGTTACGCGCATCGAGCACGGGCCGCAAGGGGTTCGTGCCGTCTCGGCAGGCAGCGCCATCGAAGCGCGAAGAGTGCTGGTCGCGCTGCCGCCGGCGAGGGCCGCGAAGCTGGATTTCGCGCCCGCTCTGCCGCCAGCTCTCGCAAAGGCGCTCGGCGTCTGGGAAAGCGGTGCGGTGATCAAGATCCTGGTGCGCTATCCCACGCCGTTCTGGCGCAAGCGCGACCTCTGCGGCATGGTGATGTGGCGCGACCTGCCGGGCCTGTTCGCTTGTGACGCCAGCAAGGATGCGCAACATGCTGCGCTGGTCGTCTTCGTCGGCGGACCGCTGGCCTTGCATTGGCGTCCGCTCGCGGACGCGGCGTTGCGTGCGGAGGTCACGGCAAGGCTCGTTGATGCCCTTGGGCCGGAGGCAGCCGACATTGTCGATTTCAGCCAGCGCGACTGGATCGATGACCGCTGGAGCGGCGGCGCCTACAGCGACCTTATTGTCGATGTGACGGCACGGGATGCCGAGCGCACGATCCGTGCCGGCGCAGATCCTGTTCATTTCGCATCGTCGGAACTGTCGCCGTCATTCCCGGGCTATGTCGAAGGCGCCATCGTGATGGGGCGGATCGCAGCCAAACAGATCGCGACGGAACTTAAAATTCTTAGTGGAGCATGATCTTATTCCGAAAACCGGTTCCCACTTTTCGGGATCATGCTCAGTCCGCCATCGCCACCAGGGCCTCGGGATCGTAGCCGAGGCGGATCGAAGTGCCGACGGGGATATCGTCGGCGCCGAAGTCGTTGGTCTCGGTGACCGACAGTGGCTTTTCCAATCCGGGTATCTCGACGATCAGGTGGGTGATCTCGCCAAAATAGTGGCGTTCGACCACCTTGCCGGCCACTTCGAATTTCGCCGTCGCATTGTCCCACAGCACGCGCAATCGCTCCGGCCTGATGCCCAGAGTGGCGCCGCCGCCATTGCGCACGAAGGCCTTCGGCTTGTCGGTCCTGACCCGGCCGAAGCCCAGCGTGTCGACGACCAGCGAGGCGCTGCTCTCCTCGACGATCTGCGCTTTTACGAAATTCATGCCGCCGAGGAAATCGGCGACCTGGCGGTTGACCGGCCGCTGGTAGATTTCCTTGGGCGAGGCGACCTGGGCGATCTTGCCGCCGAACATTACGGCGATGCGGTCGGACATAGCGAGCGCCTCATACTGGTCATGGGTGACCAGCACGAAGGTGATGCCGACCGCCTGCTGCAGGCGGCGCAGTTCGACCTGCATCTGCTCGCGCAATTTCTTGTCGAGTGCCGACAGCGGCTCGTCGAGCAGCAGCACCTTGGGCCGCATCACCAAGGCGCGGGCGAGCGCCACGCGCTGGCGCTGGCCGCCGGAAAGCTCGGTGGCGAGGCGTTTGCCGAGGCCGGTGAGCGACACCTGCGCCAGCGCTTCCTCGACGCGGCGCTTTTCTTCCGTTCCTCCCAGCCTGAGCCGTTTCAGCCCATAGGCGACATTCTGCTCGACATTGAGATGCGGGAAGATGGCATAACTCTGGAATACCATGTTGGTCGGCCGGCGGTTGGCCGGGATGCCTTCCATCGACTGGCCGCCGACCGAGATCGAGCCGCTGGTCGGGTTGTCGAAACCGGCAATCATGCGCAGCAGCGTGGTCTTGCCGCAGCCGGAAGGGCCGAGCAGCGAAAAGAACTCGCCCTCCTTGATGGTCAGCGAGGCGTCGTCGAGCGCCTTGAACGCCCCATAGCTGCGGGTAACGCTGCGGATTTCGATCATTGCCCGGTCGGTTTGGGGTCGATCAGATTGGGCCCGCTCGGAATTATCTTGCTTGGATGGCTCATCCTGAGGCCGTTCGGCCCGGGACTGCTCAGGCATAGAGGCCTCCCTCGCTCTGGGTGCGTCTGGCCGCATGGCGGCGCAGGATCTCGGCAACGGTCATCAAAACGAAAGAGGCAACCAGCAGCAGCGTGCCCAGCGCCAACACACCCGGCAGCTTGGCGGCAAAGCGCAACTGGCCCCAGATATAGATCGGCAGCGTCGTCTCGGTGCCGGTCAGGAAGAAAGCGATGACGAACTCGTCGAGCGAGATGGTGAAGCAGACCAGGAGGCTGGAAATGATCGCCGGCGCCACCATCGGTAGCGTCACCCGCCGGAAGGTGCCGAAGGCACTCTCGCCGAGATCGGCGGAGGCTTCTTCGAGGCTGCGGTCGAAGCCCTCGAAACCGGCGGTCAGCACCGTCATCGAATAGGGAATGCAGATCAGGACATGGCCGAGTACGACGGTGAACAGCGAAAGGCTTAAGCCCAGTTGCAGCATGACCAGCAGCATGGAGATGGCGAGGATGATTTCCGGCAGCACCAGCGGCGCCATGATCAGGCCATTGATTGTGCGGCGGCCGGGATAGCGGTAGCGGGTGATCGAGCGGGCGGCGAGGATGCCGAGCAGCGTCGCCAGCACCGATGCCGAGATACCGACGATCAGGCTGTTCCAGGCGGCGTCAAGCAGCGCCGGCGTCGTCGGCAGGTCTTGGTACCATTTCAGCGTATAGCCGGTGAGAGGAAATTTCGGCGTCGGCGCGGTGTTGATCGAGAAGATCGGCAGGAAGATCACCGGCAGATAGAGAAAGACGACGTAGAGGAAGGCGTAGGCGGACAGCCAGCCGCCGGGAAAAAGGCGCCGCCTCGCCGTCATCGCGCCAGCCTCTGCAGCGCGCGGATGATGAGCACGGTGGCGCCCGCCATCAGCGTCACGACCAGCATGGTGGTCACGGACAGTGCCGCGCCGAGTGGCCAGTTGGAGGCCTTATGGAACTGCGACTCGATGGCATTGGCGATCATCACGCCATCCTTGCCGCCGACCAGCCTTGGGGTGACGTAGTCGCCGACGGTGGGGATCATGACGATGAGAGCGGCCGAGATGACGCCCGGCGCCGACAGCGGCAGCGTCACGCGCAGGAAGGAGCGCAGCGGGCCGTCGCCAAGATCGGTGGCAGCCTCGACCAAGGTGCGGTCGACCTTCTCGAGCGAAACGAAGATCGGCAGGATGGCGAAGGCCGCCCAGGCGTGTGTGAGCGTGATGATGACGGCGCTGGAATTGTAGAGTAGCGCGGTCGATGGTTCGTCGACGATGCCGAGGGCCATCAGGCCGGAATTCAGCACGCCATTATAGCCGAGGATGACTTTCCATGACATCACGCGCAGGAGATAGCTGGTCCAGAACGGGATGGTGATCAGGAACAGCCACAGGCTCTTGTGGCGACCGCCATGGAACGAGATGAAATAGGCGATCGGATAGGCGAGGATGACGGTGAAAAAGCTCACCGTCAGGGAAATGCAGAGCGAGCGCCAGAGCAGATCGCGGTAGATCGGCTCGGTCAGCGCGATGCGATAATTCTCCAGCGTGAATGTATGGTCGATGGTGAGGTAGTTCTGCGTCCAGAAGGAGTGGGCGAAGACCACCAGGATCGGCACCAGCAGCAGGATCAAAGCGTAGACCAAGGTCGGGCTGATCAGGGCAAGGCCCTGGACGGACTCGGACTGCAGAAGGGCGTTTCGCCTTGCTCGCGTCATGCGCCGCGTGGGCACCCCTTCGGCAGCTACCGTCATTGCAGCGACCCGGGCGTGATCTCGGTTGCTGGCTCGAACTGTTCCGCCATGATGCTCCCATCGACCGGGCCGGCTGCCTGTTCCCAATTTTTGCGGAGCGCGCTTTGCTGGTTGCGCTCCAAGCTTGCCGGCTTTCTTTCATCATGAGCGCATCCGTGCATTGAAATCAAGCGCTATTTCTGTAATATTGATTGAACGGACATTCAAAATGAAGTGAAGAAAGCCGGCTTTCCTGCCCGTGGCGCTTCGCTTTCTGTCCGGTGAAATTACGCTCAGACGATGCGAGGCAATGATGGCGGCTGCAAGAGACCTAAGAGCGATGGAAATGGCTGACGGTGGCGATGCGGTCGAGCTGGCCAAGCGCCATCTCATCCAGCCCTGGCCTTATGCCGGCTCGGTCGGCAATGAAGCGCGTGCGCTGATTGGCGAGGGCGATGGCATCTACATCACCGATGTAACAGGCAAGCGACTGATCGACGGGCCGGCCGGCATGTGGTGCATCAATGTCGGCCACCGCCGCGAGGAGCTGGCCAGGGTGATGTACGACCAGGCGATGATGCTGTCCTACAACACGCCCTGGTATACGATGAATGCGCCGTCGGCCGAGCTCGCCAAGCGCCTCGCCGATCATGCGCCGGGCGATCTCAGCCATACCTTCTTCACCACCGGCGGATCGTCGGCTGTCGAGACGGCACTGCGCTTCATGCAGTTCTACAACAATGTGCGCGGGCGGCCGGAAAAAAAGCTGATCCTCAGCCGCGGCGGCGCCTATCACGGCTCGACCTATCTGTCGGCCTCGCTCAACGGCCGGCCGCGCGACCGCGACTGGATGGACGGCGCCGACGATCTGGTCGTCAAACTGTCCTCGCCAGACCCGTTCCGGCGGCCGAAAGGCATTGACATCGCCGCCTTCTGCGATTTCCTGGTCGAGCAGTTTCGCGATACGGTCGCCCGCGTCGGCGCAGAGAAGATCGGTGCTTTCGTCGGCGAACCGGTGCAGGCATCCGGCGGCGTCGTCGTGCCGCCGGATGGCTATCTCAAGCGCATTCGCGAAATCTGCAGGGACAACGATATCCTCTATATCTCCGATGAGGTGGTGACCGGCTTCGGGCGGCTCGGCCATGTCTTTGCCTCCGGCGATGGCTTCGGCATCGACCCCGACATGATCACCTTCGCCAAGGGCGTTACATCAGGCTATTTCCCGCTTGGCGGCGTCATCATCTCGGAGCGGCTGCTTCAGGAAATGCGCCGTTCCAACCATCCCGATGCGATGTTCGGCCATGGCCTGACCTATACCAGTCATCCCATCGGCTGCGCGGTGGCGCTGAAGAACCTCGATATCCTGGAAGACAGCGTGCTGGCCCACACGCGCGATGTCGCGCCCTATTTCCAGGCGCAGTTGAAGACGCTGGAGGAACTGCCGCTGGTTGGCGAAGTCCGCGGCATGGGCCTGATGGGCTGCGTCGAGTGCGTAGCCGACCGCGAAAGCAAGGATCCGCTGCAGCTCGACAAGGATGTCGGCAAGCGCATCGACGCGCATTGCCACGAACTCGGCCTCCTGGTCCGGCCGCTGATCAACATGTGCGTGATGTCGCCGCCGCTGATCATCACGCGAGAGCAGATCGACGACATGGTGGCGGTCCTGCGCGAAGGCATTTCGCGGACCATGGATGATCTGCGCAAAGAGGGCGTGTGGCAGGGGTGACTGGCAGTTCCGCCCCTACACCTGCGAGCGCATAGCCTCATTGAGGTTCCACATGTCCTTCTCCTCCGGCGCCGTCTCCAGGCCCAGCACCGGGATCTGCTTGCGCAGATGGTCGTGGTGGGTGCGCACACCGTATTCGAGGTCGGAGAGATAAAAACCCTCGAAGGCCTCCGAGATCATGGACTCGTTTGACCAGACGGAAAGCTGCACGTCCTCGTTCATGGTATCGCGGTCGATGCGGTAGGCGAGATAGCGGGCGGCCGCCTGTTCCCGGGTCTCGTCGGGGTAGCGGTAGATGGCGCCGCGCAGCAGCGTCTCGCCGGTCGACAGCGGGAACTCCTGATAGAACTGCACCGATTCCGGCATGATCGACAGCGCGTTGTTGGGGAAGATGCCGTAATAGATCCAGGCCCTGCGCAGATGCTCCGGCAGGTGTGAGGCATCGGGCGTGAGCTTGATGTATTCGCGCACGCTCCAGCGCCGGCCGGCATGCGGATTGTAGGTGGCAAACGAGCGCGACACGCCGTTGATGAACGGCTCGTCGAAATAGGTCGAGCCGTAGAGATCCTGCAGCGCCGGATGCGCCATGGCGACGTGGTAGCCTTCATTGTCGACGTCGCGCACCGACTTCCAGTTGACCGGCGTTTTCTGTGTCCAGATGCCCCAGGACGGCACCATCTCGGCCACGTTGTAGTGTGCCATCTCGGCCTCGATCGGCTTCAACAGTTCGGCCACCGAAGGCTGCGGGCCGCCCTTGCGAAAGCGGACAAAGATGAAGCCCATCCATATCTCAAGGTCGAGCGGCATCAGGCCGAATTCGGTCTTGTCGAGCTCGGGGAAGGAGCGCGGCCGGGCGGCGCCGCGCAGCGTGCCGTCGAGATTGTAGACCCAGCCATGGAACGGGCAGACCAGCGCGTTCTTGCAGGTGCCCTGGCTGTCGGCGACGACGCGGCTGCCGCGATGCCGGCACATGTTGTTGAAGGCGCGCACGACGCCGTCCTTGCCGCGCACGATGAGCGCCCGCTCGCCGACCACGTCCATAGTCAGATAGTCGCCGGCATTCGGCACGTCGCAGACATGGCCGGCGATCTGCCAATGGTTGCGGAAGACGTATTCCTTCTCAAGTTCGAGAAGCGCGTCGGAGTGATAACTCCAGCCCGGCAGACCCCGCCGGTCCCAATCATTGGGGATCGCCACGTCACGGAGATGCGGGTTCATAAAAAAGCTCTTCTTTTATTGAATACTCATTCAATAAAACCATATTTTACATTGAAATGCAATGGCTTGTAGAAATCTCAACTTTTCAAGTCGGCACAACAGGACCAGCTGAAAGCCAGAAAATCCCGGAATATCCGGGCGTTAACCGGGGGCGTGAAATAGCTGTCCGGCATGCGGATTTGGCCGTGCCGAGCTTGCAAACACGGCCCGCTCCGAGACGAAAATACCTGGCGTCCGCAAATTCGATCCGCAGTGTGAGCTTGTTCATAGTGCGGCCGACAGGAAGCGGGCTTGGTGCGTTCGCGGCCCGCCTGTCGTCAACATTTGATTGCCCGCATGAAACAGCTTCGCAAACGCATCTTGCCGTCGGCACATAACCGGATCTGTCCGGATATGCCCGAATTTCTTGTTTCAAACCTGTTACGCGGGCAAGCCAAGCGCATCATTCGCCCGTTACCAGGCGCGCTTAGGTTCTTTTCATAAGAAAACGAAGGGGAGCAGCAATGCATACGAAAGTCGAGATCACTAGCAACGAACGACGCGCCAAACTGGCACTGCGTCAGCGCGCCAGCGACCATCCGGTTGCGATGTTCTCCATGCTGGGCGCCTGCGCTCTGGCCGTCATGTTCCTGACACCGGCTTCCGGTCCGGCTTTTGCTTCGCTCAACCCGCCGGCCAATGTTGTCCAGGGCGCGCCGACCACCATCAAGACCGCCCGGCTGCCGGAGCCGGAAATCGATTTTGCCTGCCAGGGTCAGGCCTGGGGCGCCGAGAGCGCGGAGTGCCTGCGCGTCATCGCCGCCCAGTCCGGCGTGCACAAGGCGCGTGCCGTCCGCATGATCGCCAACGCAGCGCCGCTGACCACGACACCCAACGTTTTCTGAACCTCCCGAGCGCTTCCTCCCGCGCTCGTTCTTGGCTCCCGCCGCTTCCCTCGGTCGGGAGCCTCTTTTTTAGGGCCTATCGATATTCGGGTGAGGCCGGCCTGCGCATGGAGGTTCCCTGCGCTTCCGGTGCTCGCGTACTTCAAGTGCGCTCCGCTCCGGTTCTCGGGAACCACCATTCTCGACTCCGCCTGACCCGAATCTCGATAGACCCTACATGGGTGCTTCCGAAAACTTAGCCGGCGGCGGCGACCTGGTCGGCTATTGCCGAGAGTACGCCGCGGACGTCCAGCGTCGAGAACGGCTTTTCCAGGATTTGCGGGCGCTGCGGCGCCGGCAAGGCTTCGATCTCGGCCTTGGCGCCGATCAGGTCGCCGGTGACCAGCACGAAGCGTTTGGCCAGCGCCAGGTTGTCGGCGAGCAATTCGCGGTAGATGGCAATGCCGCTGGTGCCGGGCATGCGCAAGTCGGAAAAGACGATGTCTGGCGGCATGTGGCCGGTCAAGGTCGCCGCCGCCGACGTCCAGGCCGGCACGACCCGCGACTTGATACCCATCAGTTCCAGGATGTCGGAGAGGGAGCCGGCGACGTCGGGTTCGTCGTCGATGATCAGCGCATGGCGCAAGCCGCTGGAACGAGCCGGGCTGTCGCCGGCTGCTGCCGCGCCGCCGGTGATTACCGGCAGCTGGACGACGAAGCGCGCGCCACGCGGCAGCACCTCCTCGAACCAGATATTGCCGTTGTGGCGCTCGACGATCGATTTCGAGATCGACAGGCCGATGCCGGTGCCGACGCCGACCGGCTTGGTGGTGAAATAGGATTCGAAGATGCGGCTGCGGATCGCCTCGGGAATGCCCGGTCCGTTGTCCTCGACCGAAAACCCGGGGTTGCCGCGATCGCTGCGGAATGTCCGCACCTTGATCAGGCGGTCGCCGCCGATACCGGCCAGAGCGTGTTGGCTGTTGATCAGGAAATTGGCGGCCACCTGCGTGACGTGGTCGGCATCGGCCATCGCCAGCAGCGGGCCGGGCGCGAAATCGGTGTCGATGATGATGCCGCTCGAGCGTGCGCC
Source organism: Mesorhizobium sp. P160219 (assembly GCF_057786095.1). Classification (NCBI taxonomy): domain Bacteria; kingdom Pseudomonadati; phylum Pseudomonadota; class Alphaproteobacteria; order Hyphomicrobiales; family Phyllobacteriaceae; genus Mesorhizobium; species Mesorhizobium sp. P160219. Next base: position 154,702 of record NZ_JBYNWG010000001.1, on the reverse strand, counting down.
ATAGGCGGTTACTTCGAGTGCGGCGCGGATCACCTGGTTGAGATCGGTCTCGGCCTGCGCCGCCGGATGCAGGCGCACCATCGACAGGAAGCTTTTGACGATGCGGCCGCAGCGCTCGGCAGCGGCGCGCACTTTCTCGGCGCGAACCTTGGTCTGCGGGTCGGTGGCGAATTCATGCAGCAGCGTCGACTGCGCAACGACCACGGCGAGCGGGTTGTTGAGCTCGTGCGAAACACCGGCCAGCAGTGAACCCATCGCCGCCATCTTCTCGTTCTGGTGCAGTTTTTCGCGCTGGCGGTTGATCTCTTCTTCGGCGCGCAGCTTATCGCGCAGATCGCGGATCGAACCGAAGATGAGCTGACGGTCAGCCACCCGCATCTCGGTCGCCGTCAATTCGATGGGAAACACCTCGCCGGCCGCATTCTGTGTCACGGTCTCAAGCCGTTGGCCAACCATCGGCGCGCCGCGGCCAGACATGTATTCGGCGCCCGAGACATAGCCCTTGCGGTAATATTCCGGCACCACGGTATCGAGCAGGTCCTTGCCGAGGATGTCGCTGCGCTGATAGCCGAACATCTTTTCGGCGGCCGGATTGAATTCGATGATCGAGCCGGTCTCGTCGATGACGATGATGGCGTCGAGCGACGCCTGCAGCATGGTGCGGCGGATGACTTCGCTGGCATGGGCGTCGGACGGCGAGTGCTCGATGGCGTCGCCGATGGCGAGCGCGATGATGTGCATCGTCGCCTCTTCCTCTTCGGTCCATTCGCGCTCGTTTAGGCAGTCATTGACCGCGAACGTGCCCCACAGATGACCGTGCGCGAACACCGATACCGACAGGAACGACTTGATGTGCTGCTTTTCGAAATCGGCCCTGAGGAACCCGTCGAGATCGCGCGTATGGCCGGCGAAGATCTTGCCTTGCCGCTCGTCCTCTCCAATCCGCTCCAGCAGCGGATCGGTATCGACGATCGACTGCATGATCACCGTCGGCGAAGCCAGTTCGCCGCCGAAGCGAGGATCGATCCAGTAGGCGGCGACCGATTGGGCGAAGCCCTGGCCGGGCAATTCGCGCAGCCTGAACAGGATGCCGCGCTGGCAATTCATGGCGCTGCAGAGCGTTTCGAGGATGGTTTCCATCTCGCGCTGCCAGTCGCCGGCATCGCGCAACCGGCGGACGACGCGCACAGCCGCCATCGCGGCGCTCTGGCGAGCGCCTTGCGGGTCCATACGTGGTGCTGGTTCAGCGGTCATGTCAGCCATCAGTAAAGGGCCGTCGAATTAGGCAGCTATGGAGCATTTCACGAAAAAGGTGAAACGCTCCATGTTTCAATGTAATCCCGAACGGAAATCGCTACGCACTGTTCCTGGAATTGCTAGAGCGTTTCACCGTTTCACGGAAACGGAGAAGCCTCTATCTCTTTGTTTTTTACGCAATTCCGGGCGGAAAACCGCGTACACTTTTCCTGTAATTGCTCTAGTGCCCGTCACCGGTCGGCAGCGAGAAGATATAGCCTTCGCCGCGCACTGTGCGCAAAAATTTCGGATTGGCCGGATCGGTTTCGATCTTCTTGCGCAGCCGCATGATGCGAATGTCGACGGCGCGCGACGATTCAGGATCCTCAACAAAACCAATCGCCTCGGAGATCGCCGATCGCGTCAACAGCCGGTTGGCGCGGGTCAGGAAAACCTCCAGCACATCGAACTCGCTCTTGGCCATGTCGATGACGGCGCCGTTGGCGCCGGTGACAAGCCTGCCGTCGAGGTCGGCCTGGAACGGGCCGAAGGTCAGGCGGCGGCCGCCATCGGCTTGTGTCTTCGCCGCCTGGGGCGGGCTCGGCTGCGGAACGCGGCGCAGCACGCTGCGCACACGAGCCAGCACCTCACGCAACTCGTAGGGCTTGACGATGTAGTCGTCGGCGCCAAGCTCCAGCCCGACAATGCGGTCGAGTGCGGTGCCGGCAGCCGTGGCATAGATGATGCCGACCGGTATTTTCGAGCGCAGCCAGCGGCCGAGCGACAGTCCGTCCTCGCCCGGCATGGCGATGTCGAGAATGGCCAAATGAAACGATTCCGTCTCCAGCAAGGCGCGCGCCTCGGCCGCGCTTCCGGCCTGGGTCACATCGTAGCCGTTGGCGCCGAGATACTCGGCGACCGCGTCCCGGAGATCGGGCTCGTCCTCGACGATGACAATCCGTGCCCGCACTATGGCCTCGCTCCCGCTTTCAGCGGAAAGTAGATTGGGTATAAACATGATGTCCAGCACTCATATCCGGTTGCGGGGGAACGGGAAGAAAAACATGGCTGCACGATCCGTCATCGCGCTGGTTTCCGTCGCCGATGTGGTGGCCGGCGATCTTGCCGATCATCTCGACCGGCGCGGCCATGACGTGCGCGAGGCGCGGCAGCCCTGGGAAGCTGAATCCCTGCTTTCGGCCGGAGGCATCGATATCGTCATCGTCGGCGACAGCCTCAGCCAGGCGGAAGGGCGGGACCTGCTCAGGCGTTATGGCGGCGGCCAGAGCGCGGACGGGAAGGCGGGGCCGGATTTCATCCTGATCTGCCGGCCGGCCGATCTGGTCGACAAGGTGCTGGCGCTCGAGCTTGGCGCCGCAGATGTCGTCGAAAGTCCGCTCAATGTCAGGGAGCTTGCCGCGCGCATCGGCGGCCTGCTGACGCGGCGCGGCAGGTCCGCCCAGGAACTGATCGTGCTGGAAAATGCCACCGTCGATTTGCGGTCGGCCATCGTCATGCACCGTTCGGGTACGGAAGAACAGCTGTCGCCGGGCCAGGTGGCGCTGCTCAGGCTGTTTCTGGCCAGCCCGCGCAAGGTGCTGACGCGCGACGACATCATTGCGGCGGCGCCCGCCGAAAATGCCGATGCCTTCGACCGCTCGATCGATTCGCGCATCGTGCGGCTGCGCCGCAAGCTCGACACCGAAACCATCACAACTATACGCGGCGCAGGCTACCGGTTCGACCCGCCGACGCAGCGCGCCGACTGAGGGTCGGGAGGCTGGATTGTTCCTCGGCTCGCCCAAAAAAGCTGCGCAATCTCGGGCGCCATGCATAGGCGTCAGCGCACCACCAGAAGCGATGGTCCCGACGGCAATTCGCTGGCGACTACGATTTCGCTGGCGGCATGCGCGCGGTCCTTCAGGAGAACCGTGGCGAGACCGGCAAAGCCGAGCAGGCCTTGTGCATAGAGCAGTACCGAAAGCACGGAGGCTGCAGATTTCGTCTTCATCGGTTGTCCCCAAAAATCAGAACCGCGGGTGCTTCAGGATAAACCCGAAGTGCCCGCGTCGCCCACGGAGCCCCCCGTTGCGACGCGGGCCTTCGGTCCTCTCGGCAGCAAGTTGCCGGAGGGGCCGCGCATCCACTTCAACCCGAGGCCGACCCGCCAGAGGGCCCTGAGACGGTTGATGCGCAGACTGGAGACAATCCAGACCAAGGCTATGAACAGCGCGGCATGCAGCGTCGAAATCTCACCCGAATTCATCACCGCCAGTTTCGTCATCGGGGTGCCGGCTACTGTGCCGATGCCGCCGACGACAAATGCGGCGATGCTTATCCTGAAGAGCCAGGACAGGGTGGTCGATTTGATGCTCATTTTCGTTGGCGCCGGCTGTTCTCGTTGGGATGACTGTGCCGCGAGCCTGTAACCAGATCATGCCGCCCAGGCCGCGCTTTGTTGCAAGTCGGTTTCGAGCGAAGCCAATCTTCTTTCATATAAGGACATCAGCACTTTCGTTTGGGGGCGCGGTGCGTGATCGGGAGTGCGCAGCGAAGGCGGAGCACGCTTCCCTTGTCCACCTTGCTTGTTAACCAGAGGAAACAGATTCGAAACACAAACGAGCCTCAGCGAAGTCAGTCTGAAACATGGCGCGGGGATAAGGCGGCCACCGAATTGACGCCGGCAGGACCGGCAAAGAGGAGCCATCATGTACAAAGCCATTTCCGCCAAACTCATCAACGTCACCGCCGCAGCCGGCGGCGCCGCGCTTCTGCTTGGCACCGCCAACAGCACCGCCCATGCCGCGGCAAACCAGATCGTGGCGCGTGTTTCGCTGTCGCAGCAGACCATGGAAGTGCTGGTCGATGGCCGGCCGACTTTCGCCTGGAAGGTCTCGACCGGCGACAGTGCGCATGTCACGCCGACCGGCTCGTTCAAGCCGACCCGCATGCACGAGATGTGGCATTCGAAGAAATACGACAACGCGCCGATGCCGCATTCGGTCTTCTTCAGCGGCGGCTACGCCGTGCATGCGACCAACGCCATCAAGCGGCTGGGACGGCCGGCGTCGCATGGCTGCGTGCGGCTGCATCCCGACAATGCCGCCGACTTCTACCAGTTGGTCGAAACCTTCGGCCCGACCAACACCAGCATCGTCATCGTCAAGTAGCAGACTGCGTTTGGAGCGATGGTGCAGCGCAGCCGGCCAGGTCATGCCGCACCGCAAGTTCCCGCCTGAAGCTCCATCAGAGCTTCGCGGTAAATCAATCCAGTCAAAAAAGAGGCCGGAAATTTCCGGCCTCTTTTCGTTTGTTCGCTAACGCCGTTCGCAGCTCAGTCCGCGTGCACCGGCATCAGCTTCGGGTCTGGCTTTTCGGCGTGGTGCGGCAGGTCCTTGCTGGCGATGAAGGTGTAGAACATCGGCACCACGAACAGGGTGAACATGGTTCCGACCAGGATGCCGGTGAAGATCACGAGGCCCATCGAATAGCGCGCCGCCGCACCAGCACCACTGGACACGATCAGCGGCACGACGCCGAGCGCCATCGCCGCTGTCGTCATCAGGATCGGCCGCAAGCGCACCTTGGCCGAGGCGACGATCGCATCGCGCCGCCTCATGCCATGCAGCTCGCGCTGCTGGTTGGCGAACTCGACCAGAAGAATGCCATGCTTGGTGATCAGACCTATCAGTGTGATCAGGCCGACCTGCGTGTAGATATTGAGCGTTCCAAGCCCCAGATTGAGCGGCACGATGGCGCCAAAGATCGACAGTGGCACCGCCATCATGATGATCAGCGGGTCGCGGAAGCTTTCGAACTGCGCCGCCAGCACCAGATAGATGACGATTACGGCGGCTGCGAACGCGATAAGGATCGTGTTGCCCTGCTCCTTCTCCTGCCGGGACTGGCCGGAATAATCGATGAAGAAGGTATCGGGCAGGCTCTCCTTGGCAAGGTTCTCCAGGGTCTGCAGCCCGTCGCCCGTGGTGACGCCGGGAAGCGGCAGCGCTGATATCGTCGCCGAGTTCAGCTGGTTGAACTGCTCGATCGCGGCCGGCGCGGCGTTGGTCGAAATCTTCACTACCGCTGAAAGCGGCACCATTTCGCCGGTCACGCTACGCACGAAATATTCGCCGAGCTTCTCGGGATTGTCGCGGAATTCCTTCGGCACCTGCGGGATGATGTCGTAGCTGTTGGAGTCGCGGTCGAACTGAGCCACTTCGGCGCCGCCGACCAGCAGCGTCAGCGTCTGGCCGATGTCGGCGATCGGCAGGTTGAGAGCCGCCGCGCGGTCGCGGTCGATGGTCACCGTCACCTGCGGAGCGTCAAAGGACATCGAGTTTTGCACGACGATGAAGCGGCCGGAGGCCTGCGCCTTGTTCTTAATCTGCTCGGCCGCCTCGTAGACCTCGGCGGAACCACCGGTCGAGCGCACCACCATGGAGATCGGCAGGCCGCCGCCGGAGCCCGGCAGCGTCGGCGGCGCGAAGACGAAGGCCTCGACGCCGGCCACCTTGCCGAGGCGTCCCTGGATATCGGCTTGAAGCTCCTTTGAGTTGCGCTGGCGCTCGGCCCAATCCTTGAAGGCGAAGCCGACAAAGGCGCCGTTGGTGGCGCCGCCAAAGGCAACGGCGGAGAATTGCGCCCTGGTTTCGGGAATGTCCTTCACCAGGCCGAGGATCTGGTTGACGTAGGTCTCGGTGTAGTCCGAGGTCGCGTAGCGCGGTGCCGTCACGATAGACAAGAGGAAGCCCTGGTCCTCTTCCGGCGCCAGTTCGCTCGAGGTCTTGGTGAACATGAAGCCGGTGAGCGCAACCAGCGCCACGACCATCAGCAGCGTCACCGGTCGATTTCTCAAGGAGGCGGTGACCGCCCGCTCATAGACATGCTCGACACGGCTGAAGGTTCCGTCGACGACGCGCTGGAAGCGACTGTGCGATCCCGCCTTGAGCAGACGCGCCGCCATCATCGGCGTGATGGTGACGGCTATGAGGCCGGACAGCACCACCGAACCGGCGAGCGTCACCGCGAACTCGCGGAACAGCGCGCCGGTCAGGCCGCCGGTGAAGGCCAGCGGCGCGAACACGGCGGCGAGCGTGATGGTCATGGCCACGATGGCGGAGAAAATCTCGCGCATGCCGTTGAAGGCCGCCTGCATCGGCGACATGTGGTCCTCCTCCATGTGGCGATGGATGTTCTCCACCACCACGATAGCGTCGTCGACGACAAGGCCGATGGCCAGCACCATGGCCAGCAGCGACAGAAGGTTGATCGAATAGCCGACCGCAAACAAAAGGAAGCAGACGCCAACCAGCGACAGCGGGATGGTCACGATCGGCATCATCACCGAGCGGAATGAGCCGAGGAACAACAGGATGACCACGACGACGATGGCGACGGCTTCGGCGATGGTCTTGAACACTTCATCGATCGAGGCGCTGATCTGTTCGGTGGAATCGTAGACGATTTCGATGGTCATGCCTTTCGGCAGCGTCTCTTGAATCAAAGGCACGATCTTGTGGATCGCCTCCGCCGTTGTCAGCGGGTTGGCGGCCGGCGTCGGGAAGATGGCGAGGAAGGTGCCGGGCTTGCCATTGAAGCTCACCCTCGTGTCGGTGCTCTCGGCGGCAAGCTCGACTCGCGCCACGTCGCGCAAGCGCACCACCTGGCCGTCCGTCGAGCGCAGCGGAAGCTCGGCAAAGGCCTCAGGCGTCTGCAGCGTCGAGCGAACCGTGATCGAGGAGACGACATATTCGTTCTCGGTGTTGCCGGGCGCCGACAGGAAGTTGGAGTTGTTGATCGCCGCCAGCACTTCGGCGGCGGTGACGCCACGCGCAGCAAGCTTGACCGGGTCGATCCAGACCCGCATCGAATATTCCTCGGCGCCGAAGATCTGCACGTCGGCGACACCTTCGACCGTCGACATGCGCGGCCGCACCACCCGCTCGATATATTCGGTGAGCTGCTCCTTGCTCATGTTCGGATTCTGCATCGAGATGTACATCATCGCGAACTCTTGGCCGGTACCCTTGACGATGACCGGGTCCTTGGATGCATCCGGCAAGGTGCCGCGTACGCCCTGCACCTTCGACAGGACCTCGGTGAGCGCGACATCCGGATTGGAGCCGAGCTTCATCTGGACGACCACGGTGCTCGAAGACGGCCGGCTGGACGAGGTGACGTAGTCGATGTTCTCGGTCGAGGCGACGGCCCGCGCGATCGGGGCGGAGATGAAGCCCTGGATCAGGTCGGCGCTGGCGCCGGGATAGGCGGTGGTGATGGTGATCGCCGTCTCGTCAACCTTGGGATACTGCCGGATCGACAGGTTGAAGATGCCCTGGAAACCCAGGAGCAGGATCATGCAGGCGAGGACGGTGGAGAGGACCGGCCGGCGAATGAAGATGTCGGAAAAGTTCATTGCTGAGCCTGCTGGTTAGCCGACTTGCTGGGGTCAATGGTGTTGTCGACAGCGACGGACATGCCGTTGAAGAGACGGTTCTGACCGGCGGTGACGACCTCGTCACCGGCCTTGATGCCCTCGATGATCTCGACCATGCCGTCGTTGCGGCGGCCGGGCTTCACGAACACCTGCGACAGCACGAGCGCCGGCTTTTCCGGTTCTGCCGCGGGCTTCGCGGGGTCGACAGCCGGCTTGTCCGCGGGCTTCGCCGCGGCGTCTTCGGCAGCCGGTTTCGCGTCTGCCGGCTTTGCATCTGCCGCCGGCTTTGCTGCGTCGGCCCCCGCGGCAGGCTTTTCCTCGGGTTTCGCGGCTGGGGCGCCTTCCGCCGGCTTCGCCGGAACGACGACGAAGACGAAGTCGCCATAGAGGCTCGACGTCAATGCCGTCTGCGGCAAGGACAGAATGTTTTTCTCCTGCGGCAGCTCGACGCGAACCTGGACGAACTGGCCGGGCGTCAGCTTGCCGTCAGGGTTGGCGACCTCGCCGCGGACGGACACCAGGCGGCTTGAAGCGTCGATCTTGGGATCGATGCCGCGAATGGAGCCGGCAAACGGCATGTCGGCGCCGCCGCCGGTGCCGCCGAGGCCGAGCCGCACCGCCTGGCCTATCTTGAGCAGCGGCAGCTGCTGTTCGGGTACCGAGAAATCGACCCGCATGGTGTCCAGATCCTGCAAGGTCACCACTGCGTTGCCGGGCGAGAGATATTGGCCGAGGTCGATCTTGGGGATGCCCACGGTGCCGGCGAACGGCGCCGTCAGCTGCTTCTGATCGAGCACGGCCTGCAGCTTGTTGACCTGCGCGGCGGAGGCCGATGCAGCGGCTTGAGCGGTGTCGAGCGTGGCATCCGTTCCGACGCCGCGCCGCTGCAGCTCCAGCGCGCGTTCGAGCGCCGTCTTGTCGGACACGGACTGCGCCTTGGCCGCGACCAGATCCGCGCGTTCGACGGCATCGTCGAGCTGCAGCAGGACCGAATCGACCGGCACCTTCTGGTTGGCATGGAAAAGGATGTCCTTGACGATGCCGCTGGTCTCGACGGTAAGGTCGACACCGCGCACGGCGCGTACCGTGCCGATCGCCTCGACGCCCGGCGTCCAGTCGGAAGGCTTGACGACAACCGTCGATACGGTCGTCGCCGGCGGCTTCATGGTGGCGAAATACTGTTTGATAGCGTTGTCGCGGAACAGGTTGAAGCCGACAACGCCGACGCACACCAGAGCGAGCAGAAGCAGAATTGCGGTGATAGAGATGAAGCGCTTCACGAACTGTCCCCTCGGCCGGTGTCCGGCAAAATAGCCGAATAGCGGGACACTTATCGACGCCAGGTCCCGATTACAAATGACGGCGAACTTACTGTACCGTCTGGACGGTCTTGTCAATTCCGCCTAGGCTGGTGCGGGGGAAGGGATCGATGAAGACCCAAAGGGCAAATTCGCGCGACAAGATACTCGCCGCCGCCGCCGATGTCGCACGCGAGACCGGTCCCGGCAGCCTGTCGCTTGACGCCGTCGCCAGCCGCGCCGGCGTGTCGAAAGGCGGCCTGTTATATAACTTTCCGACCAAGGCCAAACTGATGCAGGGCCTGGTGGAGAATTACCTGCGCGCGTTCGAGCTGGCGCTGGAATCGGGCCGTGTCGCCGGCGCCAGCGGCGAGAGCCTGCTCGCCACCTATATCCGGCTCTCGGCGGATGATTGTGAGGAGCCGAAGCCGACGGCTTCGTGGATATTCTCGGCGATCGCCGAGGATCCGGATTTCCTGACGCCGATAAAAGCCTTCAAGTCACAGCTGCTGCAGCGGCTGAAGAGCGAGACGCCGGACCTCAAGACGCTGCTGGTCTGCTTTCTGGCCATCGAAGGGCTGCGCAGCATGAACCTCTTCGATTCCGACGTGCTGTCCGCCGACGAACGCCACTTGCTGGTATCGGCCCTACTGGAGATTGCGGGATAGCTTAGGGCGTCGCGGTCGAAGAAGCGATACGGGCCGGGCGGAAAGGACGGTTAGTGAGCGGCATGGCATAGGCACGCATCACGACATCGGCGATTTCAAGCTACAGCCCCCCTGATTCGTTGGATCGATGCTTCAGGAATGACTGCGCGAATGCGCGGCCGACTATGTTGCGCCGCACCATAACACTGCCGTGCCAGCCTTGACGTGTCAGCCTTGAGACGGCGCTCGGCGAGGCCTGCAAAGCGCGTTTTAGGGCTGTGATGGCGCCGGCATATGGTTATGGCATTGTCATGTTGCGGCGCACAAACTATGTGCCTTTGTAGTCCTCCTAACAGTCGCGAGATCTCCATGGGTTCCCTTTCTTCGAAGAATGCGCTCGTCACCGGATCGACCAGCGGCATTGGCCTGGCCATTGCCCGCGCCCTTGCCGCCGAGGGCTCCAACGTCACGATCAACGGCCTTGGCGAAGCCGCGGCGATCGAACAGGAGCGCGCCGGCATCGAGAAGGATTTCGGCGTCCAGTGCCGCTACTCCGGCGCCAACATGATGGACGGCGCAGCGGTGACCGCCATGGTGCGCGAAGCCGAGCAGGCCTTAGGCAGCCTCGACATTCTGGTCAACAATGCCGGGATACAGCATGTCGCGCCAATCGAGGAGTTTCCCGACGACAAGTGGGAAGCCATCATCCGCATCAATCTGCTTGCCGCCTTTTACGCGATCAAGGCCGTGGTGCCCGGCATGAAGGCGCGCAAATGGGGCCGCATCATCAACACCGCGTCGGCGCATGCACTGGTCGCCTCGCCGTTCAAGTCGGCTTACGTCTCGGCCAAGCACGGCATAGCGGGTCTGACCAAGACGGTAGCGCTGGAAGTCGCGCAGGACGGCATCACCGTCAACGCCATCGCGCCCGGCTATGTCTGGACGTCACTGGTCGAAAGGCAGATCCCCGACACGATGAAGGCGCGCGGCATGACCGAGGAACAGGTCAAGCGCGACGTGCTCCTGGCGGCACAGCCGACGAAGCAATTCGTCACCGTGGAGGAGCTCGCCGCGCTGACGCTGTTTCTGTGCTCGGACTCGGCCAGGCAGATTACCGGCACGACTTTGCCGATGGATGGCGGCTGGACGGCGCAGTAGGCGCGGTCCCCCGGCGCCGCTCTTTCCTTGACAAAGACGAAGGATCAATCCAGCATTGTGGCAAGGGGTTCCTTCGCGACGACCCCGTGAGGCGTCAGCCCAATGATCGCGTCCAAACTCTCACTCTGGAGGTGGACGCCATGCCGTCAACAACCGCAATCACCGTAGCGCAGCTTTCCCGCCTTGTCGGTCTGTCCGACGCGCCTGTTCTTGTCGATGTCCGCATCGACGAAGACTACGACGCCGATCCGCGGCTGCTTCCGGCCTCGTGCCGGCGCGACTTCAAGTCTGTTTCGAGCTGGGCGGCCGAGTTCACGGGGGCTCATGCTGTCGTCATCTGCCAGAAGGGGCTGAAGCTCTCGCAAGGCGTTGCCGCATGGCTGCGCCATGAGGGCATTGCTGCCGAATCCCTTGAAGGCGGCTTCGAGGCGTGGCAGGCGGCCAAGGGACTTCTGGTCAAGGCCGACAAGATACCGCCCCGCGACGACAAGGGCCGCACGGTCTGGGTGACGCGTGCCCGCCCCAAGGTCGACCGCATCGCCTGTCCCTGGCTGATCCGCCGCTTCGTCGATCCCTCGGCGGTGTTCCTGTTTGTCGAGCCGTCTGAAGTGCTGGCGGCCGCCGATCGGTTTGGGGCGGTTGCCTTCGACATCGACGACGTGTTCTGGAGCCATCGCGGCGAGCGCTGCACCTTCGACACGATGATCGAAGAGTTCGGGTTGCGGTCCGAAGCGCTCGATCGCCTTGCGCTGATCGTGCGTGCAGCCGATACGGCGCGCCTCGATCTCGTACCGCAGGCGGCCGGGTTCCTCGCTGCATCGCTCGGGCTGTCGCGCATGTTCCGCGACGATCTCGAACAGCTTGATGCCGGCATGCTGCTCTACGATGCGTTCTTCAGATGGTGCCGCGATGCCACTGACGAAACCCACAATTGGCCCAGCGCGGGCAAAGCGCCATGAGCGCCCTCGCCGCGGACGACGATGCACAGGCTACCGAGGCTCCGGTCGTCCCGACCTTCCGCCAAGCCGCGAAACTGTGGGCAAGGATCGGCCTGCTCTCCTTCGGCGGGCCGGCCGGACAGATCGCGCTGATGCACAAGGAATTGGTCGAGGATCGCCGCTGGATCGGCGAGCAGCGGTTCCTGCATGCGCTCAACTACTGCATGCTTCTGCCAGGCCCCGAGGCACAGCAGCTCGCCATCTATATCGGCTGGCTGCTGCACCGGACCGCCGGCGGCCTCGTCGCCGGCATCCTGTTCGTGCTGCCCGGTGCGTTTGTCATGCTGGGCCTCAGCATCTTCTACGTGCTTTACAATGATGCGCCTGTCATCGAGGCGCTGTTTTTCGGCATCAAGGCGGCGGTGCTGGCCGTCGTCGTCGAGGCGGTCCTCCGCATCGGCAAACGGGCGCTCAAGAACCGGGTGATGGTGGCGATCGCGGTGGCCGCGTTCCTTGCCATTTATGTCATCAGGCTGCCGTTTCCGCTGATCATCCTGGTTGCAGGGCTGACCGGCTGGATCGGCAACCGCTTGGCACCGGCGCGTTTTTCCGGAGCCGCACGCGGCAAGGACAATTTGCCCGATGTCAGGGGCGCCGTCGACGTCATGTTCGAACGCGGCGACCTCGCTCACACCAAGTCGACGAAATGGCACGCGCCGCGCACCATCGCGATCTGGCTGCCGATCTGGCTCGGGCCGGTCGTACTGATCCTGGCGCTGACCGGCCCTGCCAGTGTTTGGGCACAGCTTGGCGGCTTCTTCAGCCTGATGGCGGTGGTCACATTCGGCGGCGCCTACGCTGCGCTCTCCTATGTCGCGCAGGCAGCGGTGACCTCGTTCGGCTGGCTGGCGCCGGGTGAAATGGTCGATGGGCTTGGTCTGGCCGAGACGACGCCGGGACCATTGATCCTGGTGCTGCAGTTCGTCGGCTTCGTCGCCGCCTATCGTCACGCCGGTGCGATGGGACCGCTTGTGGCCGGATCGCTCGGCGCATTGCTGACGCTCTGGGTGACGTTCGTGCCGTGCTTCTTCTGGATCTTTCTGGGTGCCCCCTACATCGAGGCGCTGCGCGGCAACAAGGCGCTGTCGGCGGCGCTGAGTGCGATCACGGCGGCTGTGGTCGGCGTGGTGATGAACCTTGCGCTGTGGTTCGCACTGCATGTCGTCTTCGGCGCGTTGCACCGTTTTGGTCTTGGGATGGAGCTACCGGTGCTGTCGTCGCTGGATTGGCGCGCCGCGCTGCTGGCGGCGGCCGCCATGGTCGCCATGCTGAAACTGAGGATCGGCATGCTGCCGACATTGGCCGGCTCGGCGCTGGCCGGACTGGCGCTGCTGGCCTTGCCTGCGTAGCGTCCGAAGGCGCGACCAGCCATTATCACAGCCGGATTTTTGAGGTATGCCGGGCCGGCGCACAACGGTCGCGGGCGCTGGTAGGATCAGCGCTGGCCCCGGAGATACGCTTTACGTCGAACCCGATACCGCCAAGCTGAACCTGCTCGACGCGGAGAGCGGCGCGCTGGCGAACTGATTTGACGAGGTTGGCCGAGCTGTTCAAAGTCGATCCTGGATCGCACAACGGGATATGACATGGTGGATTCCGATCGGATCGACAAGCTGATCGCAGGGGTGCCCCCCGCCTTGGCGCTTCGTGCCGGGCTGGACCTTGGCATCTTCACCTGGCTCGGCGGCGATGCTGCGACTGCCGACAGCCTTGGGGCAGCGCTCAAAGTCGAGCCCGCTCGTCTGTCGCGGCTCCTCTACGCGCTCGCCAGCATCGGTCTCCTCGACGTCGAGGATGGTCAGTTTCGCAACGGAGCCGAAGCGTCGGAGTTCCTCGACGCGTCCAAGCCGACCTATCGCGGCGGCGATCATGTGCTGCTGCGCGAACTCTGGGGAGCCGACCTTTTGACCGCAGAGTCGCTGCGGCAGAATCGGCCGGCCGCGCTGCACGACTTTTCCGAAGCGGGGCCAGAATCCGCAGCGGCCTTCAGCCGCATGCTCGCACCGGGAGGGGTGATTTTCGGCCGAAATCTCGCCCGTGAACTGGACTTCTCGGCGGTCAGTTCGGTGATCGACATCGGCGGCGGCGCCGGGACCATTCTGGTCGGTCTTCGCGAGCGATGGCCGCATATTGCGGCGACTTTGATGGAACTCCCGACGGTCGCGGCGGTCGCACCAGCGATCCTGTCGGAATACGGTGCCGGCGATGTGGTTGTCGAAGAAGGCGACATAACGGTCGCGCCATCGACCGGCCGGCATGACTTGGCAATCCTGAAGGCTGTCGTCCAGGTCCTGCCGCCGGACCAGGCGCGCAGTTCGATCCTGAACGCGGCGCGTTGCCTCACCCAAGGAGGCGAGATCGCAATTGCGGGGTGGGGTGTCGTCGATGACGACCGTCTCGGCCCGCCTGAGGGTGTCTTTCTCAATCTCACCTTCCTGAACCTTTACCGCGCAGGCGAATCGTACACGGAAGGTCAGTATCGCGGGTGGATGGCCGAAGCTGGGTTCCGGGATATCTCCAGGTCGCAGCTGACCGACGGCACCACGTTGTTTCGTGGGCGCCTCACGGACTGATTGTGGCTGGAGTAGTTGGTTTCGGGCGTGTGTGGCCCTCAGAGCCAGCCCCGGACGGATTGCACAAAGTTCCTGAGGCGGCGTGAGCCGATCTTTCCCCGTACCGGCAGCGCGGTGTCCCCTGTCTTCTCGATAGCTTCTTCGCAGAGGGGGCATTTAAATGTCACTTGGTCGACAACAAAGTTCGGGATAGCGGCATATTTCGCATTCGTCGATTGGGGCGGAACCTCCGACAGGATGTTGCGCGGTCGCTGCAACTTGCGCCTAGCTAGCCCGTTCGACTACGTCGAATCGGAATGGAGTTTTTAGACATTCGTTTATCTATTCGTGGTTTCTAATACATATGGCATCCAACGCGTTCACCCGGATTTGGTTTGCTTTGAGCCGCCTAAGGCGCGCCACGAACGGTAACGTTGCCGTCATCGTTGCCTTCACCTTGCCGGTCGTGGTTGGCGGCGCCGGCCTCGGTGTGGAGACATCCTTCTGGTATTACAGCAGCCTCAAGCTGCAGGCCGTTGCCGATGCCGCGGCCTATGCCGGCGCGCTCGAGAAAGTCGCGGGTTCCGATAACCCGACCATCATCGCCGCCGCCACGCAGTCCGCGACCTCGAACAATTTTGCCACGCCGGGCACGATCCAGGTCAACACGCCGCCATTGTCCGGCCCGAACACCGCGAAGAAGGCAGTGGAGGTCATCGTCAAGCAGAACCTCGACCGCTACTTCACGGCGATTTTCAACCAGGCGCCCGTTGCCGAACAGGCAAGGGCGGTGGCGCTGATCAATGACGCCTCCAAAGCTTGCGTGCTGGCGCTCAGTCCGTCGGCCTCCCAGGCTGCGCTCTTTTCCGGCAACACCACCGTCAACCTCACCGGCTGTTCGGTCATGTCGGACTCGATTGCCTCGGACGCCATAAAGACGCAGGGCTCGGCGGTGCTCAAGGCCGACTGCCTGATCACGGTCGGCGGCATGGTGCTGAACAATCCAGCGACCACAGTCTGCAAGTCCAACATCACCCGAGCCTTGCCGGCAGCCGATCCTTTCTCCGGCTTGGCGACGCCGACAGCCGGCAACCCTTGCAAGAATGTCAATGGCAACAAGACGTCGCAAACACTCCAGCCTGGCACCTACTGTAGCGGCATGAGCCTCAGCGGCAACGTCACCCTGCAGCCCGGCGTCTACGTCGTGCAGGGCGGTATGAAGGTCAACGCCAACGCGGTCGTCGCCGGCAGCGGGGTAACCATCTTCATGGCAGGCAGCAACACCGTCAGCATGAACGGCAACGCCAAGGTGACGCTGAGCGCGCCTACCTCCGGAGCCTATTCCGGCGTGCTGTTCTACGGCGACAGGACCGGGACTGCGGCACAGAGCACCTTCAACGGCACAGCGGACTCGCTTTTGACCGGCGCCATCTATTTCCCCAGGCAGCAGGTCAACTACCTTGGCAACTTCTCGGGGAACGGCGGCTGCACTCAGGTCGTCGCCGACACCATCCAGTGGTCCGGCAGTACGACCATCAAGCAGGACTGCACCAGCCTCGGGATGAAGAACATTCCGGCGACGCAATCCGTTCAGCTCGTCGAGTAGCGGGATGGGTGGGCGGACCTTGCGCATTGTCCTGGACAAATCCGGGATAGCTGCCGTCGAGTTTTCCATGTTGCTGCCCATCCTGTGCCTCGTCTGCCTCGGCATCGCCGACGGCTGGTCCTACGTAACGAGTTACCTGCAGATGCGCGCGGGCGTCAAAACCGCGGCCAATCTCGTAATGGCCGGCGCGTCCAATGACACCGGAACGCAGGCGGTCGCGCTTTCGAGCTGGAACGACAAGCCCGAGGACGCCGCGGTCGTACTGGTCCGCTCCTATTTGTGCGGCGCCACGGTCGTGGATGCGACCACCATTTGCGGCGGAACGAAGCTGCCGACCGTCTTCGTCCAGATAACGGCGACGGGCACCTGGGTGCCCCCGTTTAACTTCGGTGTCTTCCCGGACCCGCGCGCGATCAGTCATCAGCAGGTGATCCGTGTCCGCTGAAAGGATCGGATCCAGGTGGCGCCGTGACTGCTCCGGCGCAGCCGGGCTGGAATTCGCCTTGATCGCGCCTTTCCTGGTGATGCTTTTGTTCGGAATCTTCGCCTTCGGCTGGGCCATGAATGCCGTGTCGACCGTCCGCTATACACTGGAAACCTCTTCCCGGGCGCTGCAGCTGAACAACACGCTTTCGCAGAGCGACATCCAGGCCATCGCCACGCAGAAATTGGTGAACCTGGGTCTGAAGAACGTCATTGTGACGATCGCGACCGACCCTGCCAGCGGCGGTTTCAAGATGGCGCATCTGACCGCCAGCTATGCCTTCGTCATCGCTTTCCCGTATTTCGACCAGTATCCGATAAATTACGCCACGACCGTCACGGTGCCCCTGGTTGCCAGCTAGGATACGGCCGGCTTCGTTGAGTTGGCGGCGCCGAACTCAGACCGTAACGGATCGACTGGGAACCATCGCTCGATCTGAAATTGTACTTGCAAGAGGTCGATTCTCTTCGCGGCTGTAGATGCTTAAAGCTCGCTCCTGAGACCTCAGGGATGGACTTTTTCTATGGAACTAAAGTCAGGCTGCTTGCTTGGTCGCGTCCGTGAAAATCACCGAAAACCAGTCCATCAGTGCTGCAACATGCCGACAGGCTATCTCAGTCACCAAGCCTTTGATCTTGCTGGTGATCCCGACAGGAATCGAACCTGTGACCTACAGATTAGGAATCTGCCGCTCTATCCTACTGAGCTACGGGACCACGCGGCCCGACACATAGCCGCTTCCGATCGTTTCGCCAAGAGGCTCGCCGAAGGCAATGAAGAGGCCGGCCGAAGGCTAATCGGCCGGCCTTTCGTCGGGGCAGGTCAGGCTGCCAGCGCCGTTTCGGCCAGTTTCACCCAGTAGCTCATGCCGTGCGGTATGACTTCGTCGTTGAAGTCGTAGGCCGGATGATGGAGGCCGGCGGTCTCGCCATTGCCGATGAAGATGAAGGCGCCAGGTCGGGCTTCCAGCATGTAGGAGAAGTCTTCGCCGCCCATCACCGGCTGGATGGCGCGGTGGACCTGGGTGTCGCCGGCGA
Organism: Mesorhizobium sp. P160219; assembly: GCF_057786095.1. Taxonomy (NCBI): domain Bacteria; kingdom Pseudomonadati; phylum Pseudomonadota; class Alphaproteobacteria; order Hyphomicrobiales; family Phyllobacteriaceae; genus Mesorhizobium; species Mesorhizobium sp. P160219. Next base: position 137,247 of record NZ_JBYNWG010000001.1, on the reverse strand, counting down.
CATGTGCCGCGACATCGCCGGCAAAGACCGTTTCTTCCGGATGATTGAAGGTCACGGGATAGTTGGCGTCATAGTCGACAGTGATCGTCGCGCCGAAGGCGGTGGCTATTCCTTCGCAGATGGTGCGGATGCGCTCTTCCGACTTCTTGGCGATCTCTTTCTTCAGTGTGCGCACCGTGCCGGCAATCTCGGCGGTCTCGGGAATGACGTTGTAGGCGTCGCCGGCGTGGAACTTCGTCACCGAAACCACCACCGCCTCGACCGGATCGGTGCTGCGCGAAGCGACCGTCTGAAGGGCGCCGACCAACTGGCTGGTGATGACGATCGGGTCGATCGTGCCGTGCGGCATCGCCGCATGGCCGCCGCGGCCCTTCACGGTGATGGTGAACTCGGCGGTCGCCGCCATGATCGGGCCCGGCCGGATGGCGAACTGGCCCACCGGCAGGCCCGGCATGTTGTGCATGCCAAAGACGCGCGAAATATCGAAACGCTCCATCATGCCGTCCTTGACCATCTCGTTGCCGCCGCCGCCGCCCTCTTCCGCCGGCTGGAAGATGACCGCGACCGAGCCGGCGAAATTGCGCGTTTCGGTCAGATATTTGGCGGCGCCCAAAAGCATCGCCGTATGGCCGTCATGGCCGCAGGCATGCATTTTGCCAGGAATGGTCGAGGCATAGGGCTTGCCGGTGATCTCGTTGATCGGCAGCGCGTCCATGTCGGCGCGCAAGCCGATGGTCGCGCCTTGCCCCTTGCGGCCATGGATGATGCCGACGACGCCGGTCTTGCCGAGGCCCGTCACCACGTCGTCGCAGCCGAATTCCTTCAGCTTCTCGGTGACGAAGGCGGCGGTCTTGAAGACATCGAAATTCAGTTCTGGCGTCTGGTGCAGATGGCGTCGCCAGCCGGCAACTTCATCCTGCATCTCGGCGGCGCGGTTGAGAATCGGCATAATGGTTCCATCTCGCTGTTGGAGCAGACGATCTGGCCTGCTTGATTGCAATTGTGATTGCCATGCTTGTTGCCATCTTGGCACTTTGCCATCTTGGCGTCACATAGGGTAAATAGCACCCCAGACAATGTGATCCGGAAATTGAGGGCCGGATCAGGTCATGCTGGCCATCGCGTAACGAAATCTTACGGAGCCAGGGGCGACTACGGCAAGAGGCGATTTCGGATTCCATGATGCGGCACAGCCATATCCTCAAATTACTGCTAACGGGCGGCTTGGCGCTACCTATGCTGGCTGGGCCAGCTTTGGCCAATCCGGTGATCCTGTTCGACCTCAACAGCGGCAAGGTTCTGCAGCACCAGGACGCCTTCAAGCGCTGGTATCCCGCTTCGCTGAGCAAGCTGATGACCGCCTATGTCACCTTCCGGGCGATTGCCGCCGGCGAGGTCCAGCTCGATTCACCGATCAAGGTGACCAAGCATTCGGCGGGCGAACCGCCGAGCAAGATGGGCTTCAAGCCGGGCTCGGTGATGCGGCTCGACAATGCGTTGAAGATGATGCTGGTCAAATCGGCCAACGATATCGCCATGGCCATCGGCGAAAACATAGGCGGCTCGCAGGCCGGATTCGCCGTTCGCATGAATGCGGAGGCGGCGCGGCTTGGCATGACCGGAACGCATTTCGTCAATCCGAACGGCCTGTTTTCGCCGGAGCAGTACACGACGGCGCGCGATCTTGCCCTGCTGGTGATGGCGATCCGCAAGGAATTCCCGCAATACGCCCCCTGGTTCTCGATCGAAGGCCTTGCCGTCGGCAAGAAGGCGATCTCAAACTACAATCTCTTGATCGGGCGCTATCCCGGCGCCGACGGCATGAAAACCGGGTTCGTCTGTCCCTCGGGCTTCAACATGATCGGCTCGGCGACACGCAATGGCCGCACGCTGGTCGCGGTCGTGCTCGGCGAAAAATCGGCGATCAGCCGTGCCGAGACCGCCGCCAGGCTGCTCGACCAGGGCTTTGCCACGCCCGACCCGAACTGGCTCACGGTCGCGGCCATGCCTTCCTATGGCGATACAATGTCACCCAACGACATGCATGATGAGATCTGCAGGAAGAAGGCGCCGCACGAGCAGTCCGAGGCGGCTCCGCCGGTGGCCGCGAAGGGTGCCGACGTGCCGAAATCGCCCTATCAGGAAAAGCTCGACCACGTGCCGACGCTGGTTGCCGTGGGCCTCGGCGGCGCCACCGGGCCGGCGCCGAAGGCGATGCTCGACCAGGGCGGCCAGGAATACGCCGATGTGCCGCTGCCGAGCTGGCGGCCAGACATTCCGGCGCCAAAGGGCGCCGAACCGGCCGTGGTGGGCCAGGCAACCGCGGTGCAGGGCGACCAGCTGGTCAAAGCCGCGAACTAGGCGATGGCTGGCTTTCCGATACCCGTCACGGTGGTCACCGGCTTCCTCGGCGCCGGCAAGACGACATTGCTCAACCGGCTGCTCAAAGATCCGGCACTGGTCGACACGGCCGTCATCATCAACGAATTCGGTGAGGTGGCGATCGACCACCTGCTGGTCGAGCAGGCCTCGGACGGCATCATCCAGTTGTCCGACGGCTGTCTGTGCTGCACGGTGCGCGGCGAACTGGTCGATACGCTGGCTGACCTCGTCGACCGGCTGCAGACCGGCCGTATCGCCCGCCTTGCCCGCGTCGTCGTCGAAACCACCGGGCTCGCCGATCCGGCGCCGGTGCTGCAGTCGATCATGGCGCATCCCGCCCTTGTGCAGGCCTTCCGACTTGATGGCGTCATCACGCTGGTCGACGCGGTCAACGGCAATGCGACGCTCGACGGCCATGTCGAGGCGGTCAAGCAGGTGGCGGTCGCCGATCGCATCGTGCTGACCAAGGTCGATCTGGCCAGCGATCCCGGCGACGTCGATGCTTTGCGAACGCGACTCCATCAGCTCAATCCAGGCGCCGTGGTGCTGGAGGCCGGCGACGGCCGAACCGGCGTCACGGCGCTGTTCGATTGCGGCCTCTACAATGCGGCGACCAAATCCGCCGATGTCCGGCGCTGGCTCGGCGAAGAAGCCGCCCATGAGCACCACCATCATCATGATCACGGCGAACATGAGCACCACCACCGCCACGATTCCCGCGTGCGCTCCTACTCGCTGGTCCATGACGGCCCGGTGCCGTTTTCGGCGATCGAGATGTTCCTCGACCTGCTGCGTTCTGCGCATGGCGACAAGCTTTTGCGGATGAAGGGCGTCATCGAGCTTGCGGAGGACCCGTCGCGGCCGCTTGTCGTCCACGGGGTGCAGAAGATCCTGCATCCGCCGGCGCGGCTGCTGGCCTGGCCGGACGGCCAACGCGGCACCAGGCTGGTGCTGATCACGCTCGATATGCCGGAAGATTATGTGCGCCGGCTGTTTTCCGCCTTCACCAACCGGCCGTCGATCGACACGCCGGATCGCGCGGCGCTGGAGAGCAATCCGCTGGCGATAGCCGGGGGCTGATTGTCAGGCTCGCTATGCGCCGCGTTCGACCAGGAAGCGGTGGCCGCCGCTGACGGCTGATGTTTCAACAAGCTGGTGGCCAGCGTCGGCGCAAAAGGCGGGGATGTCGATGACCGCCAGCGGGTCGGTGGTCTCCAGCCAAAGCCGGCTGCCCGGCTGCATTGCCGCCAGGCGTTTTTTCGCCTTGAGAACGGGCAGGGGGCAGTTCAGGCCCTTGAGGTCATAGATCGCGGTGTGATTTGTTTGTTTGTCTTCATGCATGTCTTTGTCCCAAAACCGCTGCGCACTTTTGGGCGACATGCATCGGCAAGGCGAAAAACCTCAGCCGCCGAACATGCCTAGCAGCTTGTTCTTGATCTTCGACATCCGGCTTTCGTCCGCCGGCGGTTCTGCAGGCGCCGCCTCGACGCTCGCAGTGGCGACCGGCTGCTGGGGGGCCTGCTTGGCTGCTTCCTTTTCGGCCAGCGCTTGGGCCTTTGCGGCTTGCTTTTCAGCCAGTGCCTGGGCCTTGGCGGCTTTCGCAGCCTCGATGGCAGCAACCCGCTGTTCCTCGGCCTTGCGCTTGGCTTCCTTCTCTGCGTCCAGCGCCGCCATCTTGCGGCCGGCGGGCGAATCGATGCGGCCCATGCGCGCCGTCTCGGTCAGCGTGCCGTCGGAATTCAGCGACGGCGGTTCGATCGGCACGCGCTCGCCCCGGGCGCGGCGCTTCGACCAGTCTGAAACGATGGCGGCTTCCTTGATGCCGGCAATGGTTGGCTTGGGCGCCGGCACGCTGGCCTTGACCGCGCCGGTGAAGGCCGCGTCATAGCTGCTTTGATAGGCGTTGAGTGCGCTCTTCAGCGAATCGGGCTGCGTGGTCGCGGGGCATGCGCCAGTCGGATCGAATGTCGTGCCCTCAGGCGCCACCTGGTTGAAGACATAGCGCTTGTCGCAGACATCGACCTTCGGTGGCACCTTGGTGATCTCGAAATTGTCGTAACCGACCTTCAGCATCTTCCAGAACTCATAGTTCGGGTCGTTGCGGTAGCGCGCCATGTTGGCGGCGGTCATGCGGAACGGGAAGGCCTGGATCTGGAACTCGGTCTGGCCGCCCTGGAAGGCATCGCGACCAAAAGCGTAGATCTGCTCGATCTGCGGGTCGGTCATCGAATAACAGCCCGACGACGAGCAGGCGCCGTGCACCATCAGATTGGCGCCGGTGCGGCCATTGGCACGGTCATAGGCGTTGGGATAGCCGATGTTGAAGGACAGGTGATAGTTCGAGCGCGGATTCATCTGCGACGGGCGGACCGTATAGAAACCTTCCGGCGCCTGGCGGTCGCCCTCGGTGTATTTTGGGCCGAGCTTGCCCGACCATTTGCAGATGTCGTAGCTGGCGACCATCTCGTAGCGGCCGGTGGTCTTGGCCTTCCAGATTTCGAGCTTGCCTTCTTCCTTGAAGATGCGAGCCATCACCGACGAGGTGCGGATCATGCCCTTGGCTTTCATGTCGGCCAGGATCTTGTCCGGCAGCGGCTTGCTGGCTTCCGGCGCAAAATTCTTCATCGAGGAATCGTTGCAGCCGGCAACGCCAAGCGCGGCGATCAGAAGTGCGGTGCGGGCAAGCTTGGTAAACATGGATACGGCTATGTCTTTTTCTCGCGTCACGGCCGGATAGCGCCCGGGCCTGCATGCTGAACACTGACGGACCCTAAGCCCGTTAACCTTGAAAATTCCTTACCGCAAGCGTCGGACAGCGCCCCCACGGCAATTCGCCCGGTGTCACGGATTTTTTATTGAGCCGAATGCGGCGGCATTTTTGTGGCGAAATTGCTCCTTGACGCCACATTGCGGTGCGCTGCCGGCCAAAATCAGAGGCTGCGGCCCATCGCCAGGTATTTTTCGCGGCGCTGTTCGCGAAAATCGGTGTTGGCGCCGGCAAAATCCTTCATCGTCTTGGCGATGAGGTCGCCGGTGGCGGCGATCACCGTTTCGGGCGCGCGCTGGGCGCCGCCGAGCGGCTCGGCAATGATGGCGTCGATGATCTTCATTTCCAGAAGGTCCTGGGCGGTGATCTTCATGTTGGTCGCCGCATCTTTCGAGCGCGTCGTGTCGCGCCACAGGATCGAGGCAGCGCCTTCCGGCGAGATCACCGAATAGATGGCGTGTTCCAGCATGTAGACGCGGTTGGCGGTGGCGATCGCGATGGCGCCGCCCGAACCGCCTTCGCCGATGACGACCGAAATCGATGGCACTTTGAGGCCGAGGCAGGCCGAGGTTGAGCGGGCGATGGCTTCAGCCTGGCCGCGTTCCTCGGCGCCAACGCCGGGGTAGGCGCCGGCGGTGTCGACCAGCGTCAGAAGTGGAATCCGGAAGCGGTCGGCAAGTTCCATCAGCCGCACGGCCTTGCGGTAGCCTTCAGGACGCACCGAGCCGAAATTGTGCTTGAGCCGGCTCGCCGTGTCGGAGCCCTTTTCCTGGCCGATGACGGCCACCGGTTCGCCGCGGAAGCGAGCGAAGCCGCCGATGATCGCCTGGTCCTCGCCGAAATTGCGGTCGCCGGCGAGCGGCGTGAAATCGCTGAACAGGCCCTTGATGTAGTCGAGGCAATGCGGCCTGTCGGTGTGGCGCGCGACCTGCACCTTCTGCCACGGCGTCAGCGCCTTGTAGATGTCGCGCAGCGCGTCGCGCACGCGCTTCTCGAGCCGGCTGATTTCGTCGCCGACATCGACCGCCTCGCCATTCTCGGCAAGCTTCTTCAGCTCGAGGATCTTGAGTTCAAGGTCCTGCACCGGCTTTTCGAAATCGAGGTAATTGTACATTCTTGAGCGGACCGATGCGTCGGAAGGCAAACATCGCGCAGACGTAGGCTCCGCGCGGGCACGTTGCCCTCACATAGCGATATGAGGCCTAGTCGGCAAGCGGATGATGATCGTTGACCAGACGCACCAGCCGCTCTTCCAGCACATGCGTGTAAATCTGCGTGGTCGAGATATCGGCGTGGCCGAGCAGCTGCTGCACCGCCCTGAGATCGGCGCCGTTCTGCAGGAGATGGCTGGCAAAAGCATGGCGCAGCACATGCGGCGATATTTTCGCCGCCGATATGCCGGCTCGCGCGGCAAGGCCTTTGAGATCGCGGGCAAAGACCTGCCGGGAGAGAAAGCCGCTGTCGCCGGCGGCCGGGAACAGAAACGGGCTGTCGGCGAAAGCCGGCACCGACGCCCGGGCCGTGAGCCATGCCCGCATCGCCATGCGGGCCTTGGCCGACAGCGGCACCATGCGCTCCTTGTCGCCCTTGCCGCGCACCATGAAGAAGCGGTCGTCGCGCTGGGCGACGGTCACCGGCAGGCCGACAAGTTCGGAGACGCGCAACCCGGTGGCATAGAGCACCTCGACCAAAGCATGCAGGCGCAGTGCCGCCACCCGGTCGCCATTGACGCCATCGCCTGTCTCAAGCGCCGCACGGTCGAGCAGCCGACCGGTATCGGCCTCGCTCATCGTCTTGGGCAGCGGCCGGCCTTTTTTCGGACTGTCCAGCGTGCCGGTCGGGTCGTCGCCGCGCAAGCCCTCGGCGTAGAGAAACTTGAAGAACTGGCGGATCGCCGACAGTTTGCGCGCCTGCGACGTCGACGCAAAGCCGCGCGCCGCGATATCGTCGAGATAGGCGCGGATGTCGGCTGCGGCGGCAGCGGCAAGCCCGCCGGCAATCTGCTGCGAAGCGTCTTCGAGATCACGGCGGTAGGAAGACAGCGTGTTTGCAGCGGCACCGCGTTCGGCGCTCATCATCTCGAGAAAGGCTTCGATGCGAGCCGCGCTGTTCATGTTCCAGGGGTCAGTTTTGGGTCAGTTTTTCTTGGGGTTCAGCTTTTCCGGTGGAATGCGCACGGTGATTTCGGCTTTTTTCGGCTCGACGAACATCGCCAACGCCACCATCGTACCATAGGCAATGCCGGCAAGAATCATCATCGTCACGACAAAGCGGAACAGTGTCGGCATCAATCTTCGCCCGTCTTCTTGCTCTGCGATTCCAAGCCCGTGTCCTTATGGGACGCTAATTCCGTCAATTCAAGGACGAAGGGCTCTGCGTGCGAAAGGCGCTATGCTTGACGCAAACGGGCTTTTGATGTCGATACGCCGGCAAAGACGGCTTAGAAACAGCATGGTCTCATGAACGCGTTACCAGCAAATCCTCCCGGCGATAGCCATGCCGCGCTGCTCGACAGGCTGGGAAGCCGCTCGATCGTCTTTGTCGGCCTGATGGGCGCCGGCAAGACGGCGATCGGCCGCAAGGTGGCGACGATGCTGTCGCTGCCCTTCGTCGACAGCGACCAGGAGATCGAAACCGTGTCGCGCATGACGGTGCCGGAACTGTTCGAACGCTATGGCGAGACCGAATTCCGGGCATTGGAGCAGCGCGTCATCCTGCGCGTGCTGGAGAGTGGGCCGCAGGTGCTGTCGACCGGCGGCGGCGCGTTCATGAATGCGCAGACGCGGGAAGCGATCGCCGGGCATGGCGTGTCGGTGTGGCTGAAGGCCGAGATCGACCTGTTGATGGAACGCGTGTCCAAGAAGCAGAACCGGCCGTTGCTCAAAAGCGCCGATCCGCGCGCCGTGCTCGAGCGGCTGATGGGCGAGCGCTACCCGGTCTATGCCACGTCCAACATCACCGTGCCGACACGCGACGACCGCAAGGAGGTCATTGCGACCGAGGTTGTCGACGCGCTGTGCGGGCATTTCGGCATTCCGGCTCCGACTGCGCCGGGCGAGGTGCGGCTGTGAGCGAACCGGTCACTGTCGAGGTCGGCCTTGGCGAGCGCGCCTATGACATCCTGATCGGCCCCGGCCTTTTGGCGCGCGCCGGCGCCGAGATTTCGCGCCGCCTGCCCGGCACGAGGGCGGCGGTGGTCACCGACGACAATGTCGCGGCGGCACATCTCGACGCGCTGAAGGCCGGTCTGGAAACACGCGGCATCCAGCCTGCCGTCATCACTTTGCCGGCCGGCGAAAAGACCAAGAGCTTTGCCCATCTCGAAGAGGTGGTCGACGGCGTGCTCGCCGCCAAGCTGGAGCGCGGCGATGTCGTCATTGCGCTCGGCGGTGGCGTCATCGGCGACCTCACCGGCTTTGCCGCCGGCATCGTGCGCCGCGGCATGAATTTCGTCCAGATTCCAACCTCGCTGCTGGCGCAGGTCGATTCCTCGGTCGGTGGCAAAACCGGCATCAACAGTCCGCGCGGCAAGAATCTGGTCGGTGTCTTCCACCAGCCGAAACTGGTGCTGGCCGATACCGAAGTGCTCGACACGCTGCCGATCCGCGAATTTCGCGCCGGCTATGCCGAGCTTGCCAAATACGGGTTGATCGACCGACCGGCGTTTTTCGCCTGGCTGGAAGCGAACTGGGAAAAGGTGTTCGCTGGCGGACCGGAGCGGGCCGAGGCCATCGCCGAGGCGTGCCGCGCCAAGGCCGATGTCGTCGCCCGCGACGAGTTCGAAACCGGCGACCGCGCACTGCTCAATCTTGGCCACACGTTCGGCCATGCGCTGGAAGGCGCCACACAGTATGACGGCGCCCGCCTCGTCCATGGCGAAGGCGTCGCCATCGGCATGGCGCTGGCGCACCGCTTTTCCGCAAGGCTCAATCTGGCCAGCCCGGACGACGCGGCGCGGGTCGAGGCGCATCTTCGCGCCGTCGGTCTACCCTGGCGGATGGCCGACATCCCTGGTGAGTTGCCCGATGCCGAGGCGCTGCTTGGCTTCATCACCCAGGACAAGAAAGTGTCGCGCGGCGCGCTGACATTCATCCTGACGCGCGGCGTTGGCCAGGCTTTTATTGCCAAGGATGTACCGGCGTCGGAAGTGCTTTCGTTCCTCAGGGAGAACCACCCGGGCCAGGAAAGCCGGCAGCGATGATCAACGAGCCCGGCTGGACCGTCGTCGCCGTCCTTGCCATCCTCATCCTGCTGGTCCTGGCCGTGCGCACGCGCCTGCTTGCCATGTTCGGCTATGAGCTGTCGCGCATCGAGCCGCAGCGCTCGACACAGGACGAGTTGCGCGGCGCGGTCGACGATTTCCGCCGCGACGGCCAGATGGTGCGTGAGGACCGCGACCGCGTCGGCGGGCTGTTCGATCTCGCCGAGCTCGAAGTCTCCGACATCATGGTCCACCGCACCAATATGCGCTCGGTCAATGCCGACAATGGGCCGGAAGCGGTGGTGCGCGAGATCCTGCAAAGCCCGCACACCCGCATGCCGTTGTGGAAAGGCTCTCTCGACAACATTGTCGGCGTGCTGCACGCCAAGGACCTGCTGCGAGCGCTGAACGAGGTCGGCAACGACTTTTCCCGGATCGACGTGATGAAGATCGCTTCGAAGCCTTGGTTCGTGCCCGACACCACGACGCTGCAGGAACAGCTCAACGCCTTCCTGCGCGCCAAGGCGCATTTCGCTATCGTCGTCGACGAATATGGCGAGGTCGAAGGGCTGGTGACGCTGGAGGACATTATCGAGGAGATCGTTGGCGAGATCGCCGACGAGCACGATGTAGACATTCAGGGCGTGAAGCAGGAGGCGGACGGTTCCGTGGTCGTCGACGGCACCGTGCCGATCCGCGATCTCAACCGGGCGCTCGACTGGAACCTGCCTGACGAGGAAGCGACCACCATTGCCGGCCTGGTCATCCACGAGACGCAGTCGATCCCCGAGGAAAAGCAGGCTTTCACCTTCCACGGCAAGCGCTTCGTGGTGATGAAGCGCGACAAGAACCGGATCGCCAGAATCAGGATCAGGCCGGCGGGCGAAACCTGAGGTAACGAGCAGGCCCGCAACAGGACGCTCTTTGCCGAGCTTATGCCGCGATCTGGCTCGTAGACCGTTCGTGGATGGTCGCACCGGTTTGAGCGTCAACTGCGACCAGGCTGACCTCGTAGCCCCAGAGGCTGCGGACATGGCGTAGCGTCGCGTCACGGCTGGCCCCTTCGAGCACAACACCATCCTTTACCCTGTGTTGCAGTCGCAACTGCCGGTCGCCGAGCAGGTCGACATCAATCACCTGGATGTCCGGCCGATTCGCTCCAAGGTCGTAACTGTGGGCAAGCTGGGCGCGTATCTTGTGATAGCCACGTTCGTTGTGGATCGAGGCGACTTCGAAATGCGGTTGGTCGGCTCCATCGCCAAGCACGAAGAACCGCCATTTTCGGATCAAGCTCGGGCTGAGATACTGGCGGATAAAGGATTCGTCGCGGTGGTTGGCCCAGGCCTCAAGCAGGACCTCGCGCCAGTTGCCATGTCCTGCAATGTCCGGGAACCAGTCGCGGTCCTCCGCCGTCGGCTCGGTCGAAATGCGCTGTATGTCCTGCATCATGTCGAGGCCGAGGGCATAGGGATTGATGCCTGAAAACCGGGGATCGTCAAAGGCCGGCTGGAAGATCACGTTCGAATGGTTGCGCAGGATTTCGAGCATGGCACCTTCGCCGATCCGGCCACGATCGAATAGCATGTTCATGAGCGTATAATGCACGAAGGTGGCGCAGCCTTCATTCATCACTTGAGTCTGTCGCTGCGGGTAGAAATATTGCGCGATGACGCGGACGATCCTGATGATCTCGCGCTGCCAGGGTTCCAGGATCAGGCTGTTCTTCTCGAGGAAATAAAGGAGGTTTTCCTCGGGAAGGTTGAGCGATCTCTTGCGCTCCGCCATCCCTTGATCCTCATTGCCGGACTTGTTTTTGTTCTGCGACGGCGGCAGCGTGCGCCACAGATCGTTGTAGGAGCGCTCTTCGTATTCGAGGCGCTCGCGAAGCCCTTCGCGCTGTCGCTCCGACGAGAGCTTTGGCGGCCGGTGGTAGCGGAACACCCCTTGTTCCATCAGCGCATGGGCGGAATCGAGAATGGCCTCCACTGCTGCAAGGCCGTGCCGCTCCTCGCACCGGGCGATGTAGCCCTTGGCGAAGTCCAGATAACCCAGGATTGCCCCGGCGTCGGTCCATTGCTGAAACAGATGATTGTTCTTGAAGAAATGATTGTGGCCAAGCGCCGCGTGGGCCGTCACAAGGGCCTGCAACGCCATGGTGTTTTCCTCCATGAGGTAGACGATGCAGGGATTGGAGTTGATGACCAGTTCATAGGCCAGCCCCCGACCACCCTTACGGTAAAGAAGCTCCTGGTGAAGGAAATGTTTGCCGAACGACCAATGCCGATACATCAGTGGCATGCCGATAGATGAGTAGGCGTCGAGCATCTGCTGGGAGGAGATTATCTCCATCTGGACCGGGTAAGTATCGAGATGCAACTCGTCGACCGCGATCGCCTCGATCTCTTCAAAAGCCCGCGATAATTTCTCGAAATTCCAGTCAGAACCGGAAAACAACAAATTCGTTTCGTTGGCTCGCCTGGCCATCTCTCTCTCTCAAGCGCTCTTGATGGCCACCGGCTGCCTGGCGAAGAGCCGGTGGAAGACCGGGTAAATATCCGCGGGAGCAGCGATGCGGCTCATCTGGAAGTTGGGCCATTTCAGCTCGATCGTACTGTAGGCGCGCCAAAGCGACGTCCCGTTTTCGGTAGCACCGAATATGTGGCTCTCGCGTTCGTCGATGATCTCGACATAGGCGAAATACTGGCACAGGCGCATGAGCTTGCCGTTCATGAGCTCTATGCATCGCTCGGAATCGGTGGTGAAATTGTCCCCGTCAGAGGCCTGCGCGGCGTAAATGTTCCACTCGCTGGCAGGATAGCGCTGGCCGATAATGCGGTGCATTTCGTCGAGCGCGGTGGAGACGATCGTACCGCCGCTCTGCGTGTTGTAGAAGAACGTGTCCTCATCCACTTCGTGCGCCTCATGGGTATGGCGGATGAAGACGATCTCCGTGCGTTCGTAGCGCCGTTTCAAGAACAGGTGCAGCAGCACGAAGAAGCGTTTGGCCAAGTCCTTTTCGCGTTGGCCCATCGATCCGGACACGTCCATAAGGCAGAACATGACGGCATTGGCATTCGGCACCGGCCGGGCGTCGAAGCGGTTGAATCGGATATCGACCGGATCGACAAAGGCAATTCGCCTGCGCCGTCGCTCCAGCCGGTCAAGCTCGTCGCGTAATTCCGCGATGCGCTGGCGCACCGCCGCGCCGGCCGGGGCCGACTCAAGCGTGACGATTTCCCGGAGGATCGCCTCCAGTTCCTGCTGCGTGGGGCGCCTCAGCGCAATGCGCCGGCCTAGGCTGTTGCGCATCGTGCGGCCGGCATTGATGTTGGTCGGGGAACCGGTTGCCGCGAAGCCGGCCCGGCGCGGCTTGAAGGCAAGGATTTCCTTGAGATTGAGCTTAACCAGGTCGGGCAGTTCGAGATCCTCAAAAAAGAGTTCGAGCACCTCCTCGCGTGACAGCACGAAACGAAAATCGTCTTCCGACGCCGTGTTTCCTGGCGACGACGCCGCGCCGCCCCCATGCGGCTTCGGGAGCAGGTCTCCAGGGGAAAAATGCCTGTTGCCCGGAAGGATGTGTCGGCGCCGTCCGCTGGCCCTGTCATCGTTGAAGCTCGGCTCGGCTGTTTTCCTTTCAGGCATGGGCACGGCGTGCTCGGTATCCACGTCGGCGATCCTGCCAGTGCGGATTTGATTGCGAATGCTCCGCTTCAACTCCTCGCGAGCACGCCTGAGGAAGCGCTGTCGATTGCCAAGGCTCTTGTCCTTGGGGTTCAGGCGACGGTCGATGAAGATCGGCATGGAACCATCCGGCTCTGTCAACCCGCCTTGTTCACCCGCATGTACCAGTCCACCAGCCGGCGTACCTGCCGTTCTGTGTAGCCACGCTCGATCATGCGCTGCACGAATTCGTTGTGGCGCTTTTCCGTAACGCTGTCTTGCTTGGAGCCGAAGCTGATCACCGGCAAGAGGTCCTCGACCTGTCCGAACATCCGCTTCTCGATGACCTCGCGCAGTTTTTCATAGCTGGTCCATGACGGGTTGCGGCCGTGGTTTCTTGCGCGAGCGCGCAGAGTGAACTTCACCACCTCGTTACGGAAGTCCTTGGGATTGGCGATGCCTGCCGGTTTCTCGACCTGCGAAAGTTCGTTGTCCAGGATCTCCCGGTTGAGGATCTGGCCGGTGTCGGGGTCCTTGTAGTCCTGGTCCTCAATCCAGGCATCCGCATAGGCGATGTAGCGGTCGAAGAGGTTCTGGCCGTATTCGCTATAGGACTCCAGATAGGCCTTCTGGATTTCGTGGCCGATGAACTCGGCGTAGCGCGCCGCAAGCTCCGACTTGATGAATTCAAGATAGGCCGCTTCCGTTTCCTTCGGGAACTGCTCCCGCTTGATCGCCTCCTCCAGAATGTACATCAGATGCACAGGATCGGCGGCGACCTCCTCATTGTCGAAGTTGAATGTCTGCGAAAGGATCTTAAAGGCAAAGCGCGTGCTGACGCCCGTCATGCCTTCATCGACGCCGGCGGCGTCGCGATATTCTTGGACCGACTTTGCCCTGGGATCGACTTCCTTCAGATTTTCGCCGTCATAGGCGCGCATCTTGGTGTAGAGCGGCGAGTTGTCGTGTTCGGCCAAGCGCGTCGAAACTGCAAAGCGGCTGAGGATGTCCAAAACTTCAGGGGCACAGGGGCTGGCGGCCAACTCGCTCTCACGCAGCAATTTCTCATAGATCTGCCTCTCTTCGGTGATCCGCAGGCAATAGGGTACCTTGACCACCAGGATGCGATCGAGAAACGCCTCATTGTTCTTGTTGCTCTTGAACTGTTGCCATTCCGACTCGTTGGAATGGGCGACGATGATCCCCTGGTAGGGAAAGGCGCCGAAATTTTCAGTGCCGTTGTAGCTGCCTTCCTGTGTCGCGGTCAGCAGCGGATGCAGAACCTTGATGGGTGCCTTGAACATCTCGACGAATTCAAGCAGACCTTGCGTGGTCCGGTTCAGGCCACCGCTATAGGAATAGGCATCGGGGTCGGACTGGCTAAAATTTTCCAATTGCCTGATGTCGACCTTGCCGACCAGGGCCGAGACATCCTGATTGTTCTCATCGCCAGGTTCGGTCTTGGCAATGCCGATCTGGCGCAGCCGCGAAGGCATCAGCTTGACGACGCTGAATTTGGAAATGTCGCCAGACAATCCGTCGAGGCGCTTGGCCGCCCATGGCGAAATCAATCCGTTCAGCCGGCGCCGGGCTATGCCGTATTTATCCTCTAGCAGATCACCCATGTGATCGGGATGGAACAGCCCAAGCGGCGACTCGAAAACCGGGCTGATCTGGTTGCCGACCTTCAGCGTGTAGATCGGGCGCTGCTCCATCAGTTTCTTCAGGCGCTCGGCCAGAGAGGATTTGCCGCCGCCGACCGGGCCGAGGAGATAGAGGATCTGCTTGCGTTCTTCGAGCCCCTGCGAGGCATAGCGGAAATATCCAGCTATGCGCTCGATCGTATCCTCCATTCCATAGAAGTCAGAAAAATGAGGGTAGATCTTGAGGGTCCGATTCGCGAAAATGCGGCCGAGGCGCTCGTCTTTGCTGGTGTCAACCAGTTTTGGTTCGCCGATTGCGTCGACCATCCTTTCGGGCGCCGAAGCGTACATCGATTTGTCTTCCCGACAGGCAAGAAGATACTGTTGGATGCTGACCTCTTCGTCCGCCGCATTGGCATAAATTTCCGAAAAAAGATCGAAGACGTCGGATTGGGTTGCACGCATGATGTTCTGCCCTCGGAGCCGATCTGGATTCCAATCGCCTCATCACCTTCAACTGTCGGAAAGCATTGTTGGTTCCCTTCACATGAAGGAGAGTGGCTGCAATCCGGGTAGAAGGCTTGGGAGGAAACATTCGGAGTGGCTGGAATGGCGGGTTGCCCGGTGCTGCGGCGCTGATGGGCGGCGTTGTCGCCGGCCAGCTATCTCGATGGACACAAGCATCCGCCGACCTTCATCGCCTATTCGCGCGCCGAAGGCCGCGACGACCAATCGAAGGCTTTGCCAAATGCCTGCGCGCCATCGGCACTGAAGTGACGCTGTTCGACGGCAACGCCTACACGCATATGTCGATCAATCACGACTTCGGCGAGGACGGCGACGCGTTGACCGCCGCGATGCTGGCCTTCCTGAATGGACCGTCGGTTGATCCCCGATCCCCGCGAGGCGTCCTGGATCAGACCAAAAGCCCCGGCGGGACATTGCCGACCCGGCGGCTACAGGTGCAATTGTTCCTGAGTTGTCGATTGGGAAAGAAAATCATGAATGGCGCCGATCTGCTGTGCGACGTGCTCCTGGCCAATGACGTCACGGTCTGCTTCGCCAATCCTGGCACATCCGAAATGCATTTCGTTGCCGCACTGGACCGCAAACCTCAGATGCGCTGCGTGCTCGGCCTGTTCGAGGGCGTGGTGACCGGCGCCGCCGACGGCTATGCGCGCATGACCGACCGCCCGGCAGCAACGTTGCTGCATACCGGACCGGGTCTCGCCAACGGTTTGGCCAACATGCACAACGCAAGGCGTGCGCGCAGCCCGATGATCAACATTGTCGGCGACCATGCTTCCTACCATCTGCCGCTCGATGCCCCGCTGACCAGCGACATAGAAGGCCTGGCGTCGCCGATGTCGAACTGGGTTGGCCGCGTCAAGGGGCCGGCCGATATTGTGCCGGCCGCAGAGGCGGCTTTCCGCGCCTCACTCACGCCGCCTGGCGTCACGACCTTGATCCTGCCTGCGGATGCCGCCTGGGGCGAAGTTGCTGCGATTTCGCCTGGCAAGGTGAAGCTGGAGCCGCCGCCCGCCGTCGACATGGCTGTTGTGCGCACGATCGCCGAAGCAATCCGCGCCGCGCCGGGCCGTGTCGGCATGGTGGTGCGTGGGCAGGCGGCGCGCGCCGATGGACTTGAAATCGCAGGGAGAATGTCATCGGGAAGCGATGTCAGGCTGTTCAGTGAGGTTCTGATCGCCCGCATGCAGCGCGGCCGCGGGCGGTTCGCCCCGACCCGCATTCCCTATCCGGTCGATGCGGCGACGGCCATGCTCCGGGATATCGACTTGCTGGTGCTGGTCGGCGCCAAGGAGCCGGTTGCCTTCTTCGCCTATCCCGGCAAGCCCGGGCGGCTGGTTCGGGACGATTGCAAGGTGCTTTCGCTGGCGGCGCATGGCCAGGATCTGAAAGCGGCGCTGGAGGCGCTGGCTGCCGAGGTCGGCATCAAGCCGACGCAGCAATTCGCCGCCGCAACCGCCTTTCCAGACGAACCGACGCTGAGCGGCAGACTGACGGACGATGCCATCGCGCTGTCGGTGGCGCGCAAACTTCCCGCCAATGCCATCGTCTGCGACGAAGCGGTCACCTCGGCGAGACGGTTCTTCGCGCTATCCGCCTTTGCGGCGCCGCACGACTACATGATGGGTACGGGCGGATCGATCGGCGGCGGCATTCCGATGGCGACAGGAGCAGCGATCGCCTGCCCGGACCGCAAGGTGATCAATCTCGAGGCCGACGGCAGCGGCATGTACACGGTGCAGGGACTGTGGACCCGGGCCAGGGAAAAGCTTGACGTCGTGACCATCATCTTTTCCAACCGGACCTACGCCATCCTGCATGGCGAAATGAAGAATGTCGGGGTCAATGAGATCGGCGAGAACGCTAGGCGCATGCTCGATCTCGACCATCCGGCGCTGGACTGGGTTGCGCTGGCCAAAGGCATGGGCGTCGAGGCGGCCCGCGCCGACACGTGCGAGCGGTTCGACGCGCTGCTCGACAGTGCCCTGTCGCGTCCGGGACCGTTTCTCATCGAAGCGGTGATCTGAGGCGGAGAGACTTACCAACGGGTCTTTTCGCCGGGTGCAGCCGGTTCGATTGCCAGCGCATGGACGCCGGCTTGCAGCTCCGCTGCGAGCAATTCGTTGACGGCGCGGTGGCGGTCGATGCGGCTCATGCCGGCAAAGACGGATGAGACGATGCGGACGCGAAAATGCGTCTCGCCGGTGCCGTCATAGGCACCGTGATCGTCGGAGCCGTGGTGGTGATGACCGGCATGAAGGTGGCTTTCATTGACGATCGCCAGCCGCTCCGGCGAAAACGCCTTGTTCAGCTTGTCTTCCATCGTCGCCTGTATGGACATCGCCATCTCCCTTCACCATATCTGCAAGGCGTGATCGGGAAATCGGGATCGATCCCGCCGGGCCGCCTCAAAAATCGCCATTCGCCCTGCTTTATGCCGCGATTCAGCGGTTAGGGCGATGATCGCGAAAATGTCAATTCTTGTTTCGCACGTGCGAACAGCCCATAAATGGGTGAGATGAAACCGTACCCCAAATATTTCGAGAAAATTCGGGTCCGTCCCGACAAGGATGCGGAGCTGAAGTCGCACTCGCCGATCTGCCAGTGGGACGGCTGCAAGGAGGCCGGTACCCACCGGGCGCCGGTCGGACGCATGAAGGAAGGCGAGTATTTTCAGTTCTGCTTCGATCATGTGCGCGAATACAACAAGGGTTTCAACTACTTCTCCGGCGTGCCGGACACCGAGATAGCCCGCTTCCAGAAGGAAGCGATGACCGGCCACCGGCCGACATGGAAGATGGGCGTCGCCGGCGCCTCGACGCGCTCCTCGCCCGATTTCGCCCAGCAGCGTTCCGGTCGCGCCGGCTATTACAACCGCATGCGCGATCCCTTCGATCTGTTCAAAGGGCCGAAGGACCCGCGCGAGGCGCGCGAACGCAAGGCCAAGCCGCTTGAGGCCAAGGCGCTGGAAACGCTTGGCCTTGATACAAAGGCGACTGGCAAGGACATCAAGGCGCGCTATAAGGAACTTGTGAAGCGCCACCATCCGGATGCGAATGGCGGCGATAGAGGTTCGGAAGACCGGTTCCGCGATGTGCTGCAGGCCTATCGCGTGCTCAAGCAGGCGGGTTTGTGCTGAGCAACCTAACGGTTCGTCGTTTTCCAACTTTCATAAGGGTGGAAAAGGCTCTAAGACCGCCCCCGGACAAAATCGATTGCCGGCGAAATCGGGCATTTCGCCAGTGGAGACTTGGATAGAGATGAACAAGGTCGATCGCGACATCGCCAATTTGCCCGACACGACGGTGTCGGTGAAAGACAAATTCGGCTTCGAGTCCAAGATGGTGGTGCCGGCCTATTCGGTGACCTCGGAACATGTGCCGGACATCGATCCGGATTATCTGTTCGACAAGGCGACGACGCTGGCGATCCTTGCCGGCTTTGCCTACAACCGCCGCGTCATGGTGTCTGGCTATCACGGCACCGGCAAATCGACCCATATCGAACAGGTCGCCGCCCGCCTTAACTGGCCCTGCGTGCGCGTCAACCTCGACAGCCATGTCAGCCGTATCGACCTCGTCGGCAAGGACGCCATCGTCGTCAAGGATGGCCTGCAGATCACCGAATTCCGCGACGGCATCCTGCCCTGGGCCTACCAGCACAATGTCGCGCTCTGCTTCGACGAGTACGATGCAGGCCGTCCGGACGTGATGTTCGTCATCCAGCGCGTGCTGGAATCGTCGGGCCGCCTGACGCTGCTCGACCAGAGCCGGGTCATCCGCCCGCATCCGGCGTTCCGGCTGTTTTCGACCGCCAACACGGTCGGCCTCGGCGACACTACCGGCCTCTATCACGGCACGCAGCAGATCAACCAGGCGCAGATGGATCGCTGGTCGATCGTCACCACGCTGAACTACCTGCCGCACGACAATGAGGTGAACATAGTGCTGGCCAAGGCCAAGCACTATCGCGACGGCAAGGGCAAGGACATCGTCAACAAGATGGTGCGGGTCGCCGACATGACGCGCTCGGCCTTCATCAATGGCGATCTGTCGACCGTGATGAGCCCGCGTACCGTCATCACCTGGGCCGAAAATGCCGAGATCTTCGGCAATATCGGCATGGCGTTCCGGCTGACCTTCCTCAACAAGTGCGACGAGCTGGAGCGTTCGGTGGTGGCCGAGTTCTACCAGCGCGCCTTCGGCGAGGACCTGCCCGAGAGCGCCGCCAACGTGGTACTGGGCTGAGCAGAGCCTCGATGGCGGGTCCGGGCGACAACACGCGCAACAAGTCGAAGACGGGGTCTGAAGCCGACAGCTTCAAGCGTGCCGTCACCGTCTGCATGCGCGCCATCGCCGGCGACAAGGAGCTCGAAGTCGGTTTCGCCAAGGACCGCCCGGCGCTCGCCGGCAGCCGCGCCCGACTGCCCGAACTGCCGAAGAAAGCGTCCAAGACAGACATCGCGATTACTCGTGGCCTGGGTGATTCCATGGCGCTGAAGCGCGCCTGCCACGATCAGCGCATCCACACCAAACTGGCGCCGGAAGGCAAGCTGGCGCGCTCGATCTATGACGCCGTGGAACAGGCCCGCGTCGAGGCGATCGGCAGCCGCGCCATGCAAGGCGTCGCCGACAATATCGGCTCGATGCTGGAGGACAAATACGCCAAGGCCAACCTTGTAGACGTCAAGGACAAGGCCGACGCGCCGATCGAGGAGGCGCTGGCGCTGATGGTGCGCGAAAAGCTGACCGGACGGCCGATCCCGAAGAGCGGCGAACGGCTGGTCGACCTCTGGCGGCCCTGGGTCGAGGAAAAAGCCAAGGCCGATCTCGACGGACTGTCGGCCAAGCTTGGCGACCAGCAGGCCTTCGCCCGGGTCGTGCGTGAGATGCTTGCGTCCATGGAGATGGCCGAGGAACTCGGCGACGATCAGGAGACCGAAGACTCCGAGGACAATGACGACAACCAGCCGCAAGGCGAGGAGCAGAGCGAGGAGGGCGGTGAAGACGATTCCGGCTCCGAGCAGTCGCAGTCCGAGGATGCCGAGGCCTCGGCTGATGACGAACAGTCGTCCGAGACGGAGGCGTCCGACGCCACCGCCGACGATCTTTCCGACGATGACGATGCGGACGCCGAGACGCCGGGCGAAGCCCGCCGCAACGACAACCCCTTCGCCAATCTGCCGAAAGAGATCGACTACAAGGTTTTCACCACCGCCTTCGACGAAACGGTCGGTGCGGAAGAGCTGTGCGAGGAGGAAGAACTCGACCGGCTGCGCGCCTTCCTCGACAAGCAGTTGGCCAATCTCTCCGGCGTCGTCGGCCGGCTCGCCAACCGGCTGCAGCGCCGCCTGATGGCGCAGCAGAACCGTTCCTGGGATTTCGACCTCGAAGAGGGTTATCTCGATCCGGCACGCCTGGTTCGTGTCGTCATCGACCCGATGCAGCCGTTGTCGTTCAAGCAGGAGCGCGACACCAAATTCCGCGACACGGTGGTGACGCTGGTGCTCGACAATTCGGGCTCGATGCGCGGCCGGCCGATCACGGTTGCCGCCACCTGTGCCGACATTCTGGCGCGCACGCTGGAGCGCTGCGGCGTCTCGGTCGAGATCCTCGGCTTCACCACGCGGGCGTGGAAGGGCGGACAGGCGCGCGAGAAGTGGCTGAAGGACGGCAAGCCGCCGAACCCCGGCCGGCTCAACGATCTGCGCCACATCATCTACAAATCCGCCGATCATCCGTGGCGCCGCGCCCGGCGCAATCTCGGCCTGATGATGCGCGAGGGCCTGCTCAAGGAAAACATCGACGGCGAGGCGTTGTTATGGGCGCACAACCGGCTGATCGCCCGGCCCGAACAGCGCAAGATCCTGATGATGATCTCGGACGGCGCGCCGGTCGACGATTCGACGCTGTCGGTCAATCCTGGCAACTATCTCGAGCGGCACCTGCGCGCCGTCATCGAGCTGATCGAGACGCGCTCGCCGGTCGAGCTTCTGGCCATCGGCATCGGCCACGACGTCACCCGCTATTACAGGCGCGCCGTCACCATCGTCGATGCCGAGGAACTGGCCGGCGCCATGACCGAGCAGCTGGCCTCGCTGTTCGCCGAGGAAAACGTGCGCGATACACGCCGCGGCGGCTACCGGCGCGCCGGATGATTTTTTTGCGCGGCGGGTTTCGGCAGATGCTCTTCGCGGTCACTGCCTTGTTCGGCATGGCGTTTGCGCCGGCCATCGCCGCCGGCCCAAGCGCGGTCGAGCCGGTCGAAGTCTCGGCGCGGCCGATCACCACCTTCCATATCGGCAGCGCCGACAAGCAGTTTGGGCCGCTGGAATTCGTCGGCGGTCTTGAGATGAACTCGACGACGCGCGATTTCGGCGCGCTGTCGGCATTTCGGTTCGTCAAACCCGGCAGCGATTTCATCGGCGTCGCCGATACGGGCTTCTGGTTCTTCGGCTCTATCACCCATGATGCCGACAAGCGGCCGTCCGGCATCCAGAATTTCCGCATGCAGCAGATGGTCGATGAGAAGGGCCGGCCGATCGACAAGAAATGGGAAGTCGATGCCGAGGGCCTTGCAGTCAAGGACGGCATCGCCACCGTCGGCTTCGAGCGCGATCACCGCGTCGCCCAGTTCAAGATCGACCCCAGCAACATGACGGCGCCGTTCAAGCAACTGAACTTTCTGGTTCCAGCCCGCGAACTGCGACAGAACCGCGGTTTCGAGACCGTCACCCACGCCAATCCCAACGGCCAGCACGAGGGCGGCCTCGTCGTGGTCTCGGAAAAGAGCTTGGACAAGGCTGGCAACATCTATGCCGCCATCATCGGAGGGCCGCACAAGGGCGTCTTCACGGTCAAGCGCAACGGTGATTTCGACATCACTGACGGCGCCTTCCTGCCGGATGGCGACCTGCTGCTTTTGGAGCGCAGTTTCTCGATGGCCGGCGGTGTCAGGATGCGGCTAAGGCGCATCTATGGCGAAAGCGTCGAGAAGGGCGCGGTTGCCGACGGGCCGGTGCTGATGGAAGCCGACATGGGCTACCAGATCGACAATATGGAAGGACTCGACGTCTGGACCCGCGATGACAGAGCGCTGATGGTGTCGCTGATCTCGGACGACAACCATTCGATCCTGCAGCGCAACCTCTATCTGGAATTCATCCTGCACCAGGATTGAGAGCCCTAAGGCTTGGTGGCGATCCAGATGACGTGGCGCGCACCGCGCTTGCCATTGGCGCGCGTCTTCACCTCGTCCACGACAAAGCCCGCCTGCTTGAGCCTAAGTGTGAAGCCGGCATCGGGGCCTTGCGACCAAACAGCCAGCACGCCCCCGGGCCTGAGCGCTGCACGCGCCGCGCCGAGGCCGGCAGCGCCATAGAGGGCGTCGTTGCCCTTGTAGACGATGCCTTCGGGGCCATTGTCGACATCGAGCAGGATGGCGTCCCAGGCTGCCTTGTCGGATCTTATGATGTGCCCGGCGTCGGCTTCGCGAACCGTCACACGGGGATCGTCGAGACAGCCGGCGAAGACCGCCTCCATGGGGCCGCGCGCCCAGGCGATGACGGCGGGGACAAGCTCGGCAACGGTGATGCCTGCGTCGGCGCCCATTTGGGCAAGCGCAGCGCGCAGCGTAAAACCCATGCCGAGGCCGCCGATCAGGATTTTCGGTTGGGCGCGGCCGCCGATCTTTTCACAGGAGAGCTTGGCCAGCGCTTCCTCGGAGCCGCTGAGGCGGCTGTTCATCAGCTCATTGGTGCCGAGCATGATCGAGAATTCGCTGCCGCGCTGCTTGAGGCGCAGTTCCTGTCCGCCGTCAGGCGTTTTGGCCGAGCCGAGCTGGACCCAGGGAATCACGGCCTAGACAGCCACGGCCGGCTGGCTCCAGTGGGCGGCGAGCAGCCGGTAGGGGATCACGGCCACAACAGCGATGATCAGCTTCACCGACAGGTCGCCCAGCGCCCAGGAGACCCAGCGCATGGTCTCGACCGGCAGCACGCCCATCAGCGGCGCCGTCTCCAGCGCAAAACTGTCGTTCGGGCCGGCAAAAGCGAAGGCGGCCGAAAAGGCGATGCTGAAGAACACCAGGGTGTCGAACACCGAGCCGACCAGCGTGCCGACGATCGGCGCGCGCCACCAGCTCTGCCGGCGCAACCGGTTGAACACGGTGACGTCGAGCAATTGCGCGCAAAGGAAGGCCGCGCCGGAAGCTGCGGCGATGCGCACCAGCCGGTCGGCTGATGTCTCGAACTCGATCAGGCCGTGGCGAAACAGGAAGGGCGGGACGAGAATCGAGCAGACCACCGCGGTCATGAAGCCGACAAAGACGATGCGGCGCGCCACCGTCGGGCCGTAGCGGCGGTTGGCAAGGTCGGTGACCAGGAAGGAGAAGGGATAGGTGAAGGCGCCCCAGGTCAGGATGTCGGCCAGCGACAGACCGCCGGCCTGACCCTGCATCGGGAACTGCACGAGGATGTTCGATACCACGACGACAAGCGCCATGGCGGCCACAAAGGGCAGATATCGCGAGAAGGAAGTCATTTTTTTATCCTGGGTAATGGAACCAGCCAGGCGCTAGCCGAAATCCGGATCGCGCTGCCTTGCAAGTTTTGAGCATCGGATTGCTCCGATGCTGCTGCCTTAGAAGTTTTGAGCATCGGATTGCTCCGATGCTCAGGGCGGTCGTCCCCCGCCTTGATATCGTTAAGCGGCGGGCTGGTCGGCCAGCTTCTTGGCGATCTGCTTCTTCAGCAGCCGCGCGCGCTGCGACAATTCCTTGGCGTCGGCCTTGGCCAGGAAGGCGTCGAGGCCGCCGCGATGCTCGACCGAACGCAGCGCGTTGGCCGAAATGCGCAGGCGCACATTCTGGTTCAGCGCTTCCGAAATCAGCGTCACATTGACGAGGTTCGGCAGGAAGCGGCGCTTGGTCTTGTTGTTGGCGTGGCTCACATTGTTGCCGGTCTGGACTGCCTTGGCAGTGAGTTCGCAGGTGCGGGACATGGTTCTAACCTTCAGTTCTGTCTAGCCTGCCAAACCTTGTTCGCCCGCGCCGGGTGGCGCGCGGTTTCAGTCAGGCGGCCTTATGGAAAAGTTGGCGTTCCATAGTTGCATTTCGCCAATGCGTCAAGCTCCGGCTTGCCCACGACTGTGACGAGCGTTTCACATAAAGGCCGGAATTCAGCCTATAAGCGGTCGGACAGGGACATCTCAAGCCGGAGTCGCCCGCCTCCGGTTAAAAAAATCAAGGACCGAGCCCGCCATGCTTCGCCCGTCACATGCCGTTGTCGCCATACTTGTCGCCGCCTTGCCAACATCAACCCTTGCCGCCGCGCCCGCAGCCACCGCACAGTCCTTCAAGGGCGAATACACGGTGTCGTTCCTCGGCCTTTCCGTGGCCAAGGCGACATTTTCCAGCCACTACGAAGGCGATAGCTATTCCATAGACGGCACCGTCTCCAGCGCGGGTCTCGCCACCTTGTTCGACGACACGAGCGGCACGATCTCGTCAAAGGGCAAGATTCTGGGCAAGCAGATGCAGCCGCAGGTATTTCGCGCCGATTATAAGTCCGGTAAGAAGGCTTCCATGGTCGATATCCGCTTTGCCAATGGCGCGGTGACCGCCACCCAGGTCATTCCCGAACCGAAAAAGCGCAATCCCAAAAACTGGATACCGCTGGGCAGCAACGATCTGGCATCTGTGCTCGATCCCATGGCGGCTACCGTTATCCATGCCGACAGCCTCGACCAGGTCTGCGGGCGCAAGGTGAAATTCTATGACGGCGAGATGCGCGCCGACCTGACGCTGACCTACGCCTCGAAAGGATCGATCTCGGTCAAGGGCTACAAGGGCGACACCGTTACCTGCAAGATGAGCTTCGAGCCGGTGGCAGGCTACCGCAAGGGCCGCAAGGCGCTGAATTACCTGAAGAAGAAGAGCCAGATGATGGTGACGTTTGCACCGCTCGGCCAAACCGGCATATATGCGCCGATCCACGCCACGGTCGGGACGCAGATCGGCACCTTGACTGTCAGCGCGGGGCGGTTCGAAGCTACTGAATAGACGCGCCCACCCGAATAGAAATGGGGCGAGTCGCCGGAGACGGGCATGGGGCGCGCAACACTGATCGGTTTCTCGGCGGTCGCCATGTGGGCGCTGCTGGCGTTGCTCACCGATGCGTCGGGCGCCGTGCCGCCATTCTTGCTCTCGGCCATCACCTTCACCATCGGCACCGCGGTCGGGCTGGTTGCCCGGCTGTTCATGCCGGCGACCGATAAAAGCCTGAAGATCCCACGCCAGGTCTGGGTGATCGGCATTGCCGGACTGTTCGGCTACCATTTCTTCTATTTCACCGCGCTGCGCAACGCGCCGGCGGTGGAGGCAAGCCTGATCGCCTATCTGTGGCCGCTGCTGATCGTGCTGGGATCAGCGCTGATGCCGGGCGAGAAGCTGGCCTGGAACCATGTCGTCGGCGCGCTGCTCGGGCTCGCCGGGACCGTGCTGATCGTCACCAAGGGTGGCGGCCTCGCCTTCGATGCTCGCTACACCTTCGGCTATGCGATGGCGGCCGTCTGTGCGCTGCTGTGGTCGTCCTATTCGCTGCTGTCGCGGCGCTTTCCGGCGGTGCCGACCTCAATCGTCACCTGGTTCTGCGCCGCCACGGCAGCCCTGTCCCTCATCTGCCATCTTCTGCTGGAAAAGACGGTGCTGCCCGATGGCCCCGGCCAGTGGCTGGCGGTGGTTGGTTTGGGGTTGATGCCGGTGGGTGCCGCCTTCTACGCCTGGGATATCGGCGTCAAACGAGGCAACATCCAGGTGCTCGGCGCGGCAAGCTATGCGGCGCCACTGCTGTCGACATTGGTGCTGATCGCGGCGGGCGTTGCCGAGCCGTCGCTGCGTATCCTGGCGGCCTGCGTACTGATCACCGGCGGCGCGGCGCTGGCGGCGAAATCGTTGTTCCTGCGCAAGGCGGCAACTGGCGGGGCAAGCGCATGACGATGCCGTTTGCCGGCGGCATCGACGCCAACGCAAATGCAACATTGATTTTTTCGCTGGTGGCGGCGGTGATCTACGCCTTCACCCTGGACATGCGGCCGACGCTGGCCCACTCGGCGGCAAAGACGCTGGCCGTGGCCATGCTTGCGGCGCTGGCCTTCATGCAAGGTGGGCCGCTGTTGCTCGTCTCTGCGCTGGCGCTCAGCGCCGTCGGCGATGCCTTCCTGTCGCGTGACGGCGAAAAGGCCTTCCTCGGCGGGCTGGCCAGCTTCCTTGCGGCGCATGTCCTCTATGTGCCGCTCTTCCTGCTCGGCGGCGGCGGGCTGGATGTGCTCAGCACCGAGACATGGCGCGGCGCCATCGCGCTTGCCATGGCGGCCTTCGCAGTCGTCATGCTGGCGGCGCTCTGGCGCCGTGTCAGTCCCGGCCTGCGGGTGCCGATCGCCATCTATATCGCGGCCATTCTGGCGATGGGCATCTCGGCGTTGACGCTCGCCAATCCGTGGGTCATCGGCGGCGCTGTTATGTTCATGGCATCGGACGGGCTGCTTGCCACGGAGAAATTCCTGGTTCCGGCAATAGCACCCTATCGCGCCGGCATCCGTTATGCGGTCTGGGTGCTCTACTATGCCGCCCAGCTCTGCATAACTCTTGGTTTTCTTCTGGCCTAAGGCTGCCAGCCCGGCTCGGCCATTTCAAACGCGGCGAAGTCGAAGCCCGGCGCCACGGTGCAGCCGACCAACGTCCATTCGCCGAGGCTGCGCGCCGATTGCCACCAGCCGGCCGGCACGACGATCTGCGGCCGCTCGCCCGCCGCAAGCTCAATGCCGAGCACCTGCTCGATCACCTGGTTAAGCATTGGACTACCTTCCTCGCACATCGACAGCGCCAGCGGCGCTCCGGCATGGAAGTGCCAGACCTCGGCCGCGTCCTTGACCCGGTGCCAGGCCGAAATCTGGTCCTGTTCAAGGAGGAAATAGATCGCCGTCGAATGGCCGCGCCCGGCGCCGTCGCGAAAGGTCTCGGCATACCAGCCGCCTTCCGGATGTGGCTTGAGGCCGAGCGTGGCGATGATTTCAGCGGCGCTGGTCATGGCTGATCCCGGAATGATGCTCAGAAATTGTCCTTGCGCTTGCGGATTTCCGCGAACACTTCGGCGTCGGAGGCCGCCTCCATACCGAGATGCTTGCGGATCGCCGGGTCGTGCCAGCGCAGGAACGGATTGGTCGACAATTCCTCGCCGATCGTGGTCGGCAGCGTCGCCTTGTTGTCGGCGCGCAGGGTCTCGATCTTGGCGGCGCGTTCTTTCAGCGCCGAATTGGTCGGGTCGACGGTCAACGCAAAGCGGGCGTTCGAAAGCGTATACTCATGGCCGCAATAGATGACCGTGTCGGCCGGGAGTGCGGCGAGCTTCTTCAGCGACTCATACATCACCGGCGGCTTGCATTCGAACAGCCGGCCGCAGCCGAGCGCGAACAAAGTGTCGGCGGTGAACGCCACTTTCGAGGCCGGAAAATGATAGGAAACATGGCCCGCAGTGTGGCCGGGCGTGGCGATGACATCGATCCGCTCACCGCCGAGATGGACGACCGAGCCTTGCCCGACGGTCTCGTCGATGCCGGGGATCTTTTCCTTTTCCGCCTCCGGTCCGACGATGCGCAGCTTGAAGCGCTCCTTCAGCGCCAGATTGGCCTCGACATGGTCGACATGGTGGTGGGTGGTCAGGATCATTGTCGGCTTCCAGCCGGTACGCTCGATAGCGGCAATGATCGGCGCTTCTTCGGGTGCGTCGATAATGGCGGTCTCGCCGCTTTTCGGGTCATGCACCAGCACGCCGAAATTGTCGCTGCGGCACATGAACTGTTCGATTTCGACGGGCATTGGCATCTCTCCATCTGTTGGCGCAGACATAGGGCGCTTGGCCGCTGATGTCATCTAGCTTTGCAGAACGTGCCGGCTTTGTTGAACTTGGGCGGCATCGCAGCTACCGTCCCGCGCATGCATTCCGATATCGTCGATCTCCGCTCCTTCTATTCGACCACGCTCGGCCGCCTGGCTGAACGCTCGATCACCATGGCGCTGTCCTCAATATGGGCAACAGTGCCCAATGAGCGGCTGGTCGGGCTCGGCTATACCTTGCCGTGGCTGGAGCGGTTCGGCACCGATGCCGAGCGGGTGTTTGCCTTCATGCCTGCTACGCAAGGCGCCGTCGTCTGGCCGGCGAACGGGCCGACGGCTACGGCGCTGGTCTTCGACGAGGAATTGCCGCTGGTCGATTCCTGCATCGACCGCATGCTGCTCGTGCATTCGCTCGAACATGTCGAAAACCCGCGCGAGACGCTGAACGAGATCTGGCGGGTGCTGTCGCCGGCAGGGCGCGTCGTCATCGTCGTGCCCAACCGGCGCGGTGTCTGGGCGCGGTTCGAGCACACGCCGTTCGGCAATGGCCGGCCGTTCTCGCGCGGCCAGCTGACAGAATTGCTGCGCGAGGCGAATTTCACGCCGGCTTCCTGGTCCGACGCGCTGTTCTTCCCGCCATCGCCGCGGCGCTTCATGATGCGGTTCCACAATGTGCTGGAGCGCGCCGGCCGGCGGTTCTGGCCGATCTTTTCCGGCGTCATCGTGGTCGAGGCGCAGAAGCGGCTCTATCAGGGCGTGCCGGTCGCGCAGCGCGCTTCGCGCCGTGTCTTCGTGCCGGTACTGTCACCGCACGGTGCGACGCGGCTTGGCCGCCGGGCGGAAGGGGTGACATCGACGACGCGTCAGGTGACACCTTCGTGATCATCATGAAAACTGGTGTTGCGTGGGTTTTTCCCACCTATCTGTCGCAGATGCATTCGCGGTCCGTTTGAGCGGCGGATGCCTTCAAGTCTCTCCATCTGGTTTCAGCAACGCTTCTGAACGCAAGGACCTCGTGCATGGCTGATCAACCGGACAAGTCCGCCGCCGCTCAGCCGGTAACCGTCGATGCCAGCAGCCTGCGCGATCAGGTGGCGACGATCAAACGGGCGCTGATAGGCTCACCGGTGCGCAAGTGGCTGGTCTGGACGTCGGTCGGCATTATGGCGGTCATCGTCGCGACGTCGATCGGCCAGGTTCTGCTCAACCGCTGGAACCAGCCTTTCTACGATGCGCTGGCGCGTCGCGACATGGCGGCCTTCCTGCATCAGCTGATGATCTTTGCCGTGATTGCCGGCACGCTGCTGCTGCTCAACATCGCTCAGACCTGGCTCAACCAGATGATCCGGCTGAAGCTGCGCGAGGCGCTGACGCTCGACCTGATCGACCAATGGATGCGGCCGGCGCGGGCCTTCCGGCTCGCCAATGCCGGCGCCATCGGCGTCAATCCCGACCAGCGCATGCAGCAGGATGCCGCGCATCTGTCCGATCTGTCGACGGACCTCGGCGTCGGCCTGCTGCAATCCTTCATCCTGCTGGTGTCGTTCGTCGGCGTGCTTTGGCAACTCTCGTCGGGCTTCGTCTTCCACATCAACGGCTGGTCGCTGGCGATACCGGGCTACATGGTCTGGGCCGCGTTCCTCTATGCCGGCATCGCCTCCTGGCTGAGCTGGCTGGTCGGGCGGCCGCTGATCCGCCTCAACAGCGACCGCTACACCCGCGAGGCCGAGCTGCGTTCCGGGATGGTGCGCGTCAACGAGAATGTCGACGCCATCGCGCTCTATCACGGCGAAGCCGATGCCAAGAGACGGCTCGAAATCGACCTTGGCACGGTGCTGGGCGCGATGCGAAACATCTACAAAGCGCAGATCAACCTTTCCTGGGTGACCGATACCTATGGCTGGATCACCGTGGTGGCGCCGATCCTGGTGGCATCGCCGGTCTATTTTTCAGGCGATATCAGCTTTGGCGGGTTGATGATGGCGGTCGGCGCTTTCAACCAGGTGCACTCGTCGCTGCGCTGGTTCATCAACAATATCGGCGGCATCGCAGACTGGCGCGCCACGCTGATGCGCGTTGCCGACTTCCGCATTGCGCTCGATGATACCGATGTGCTGCACGACAAGGAAAAGCGCATCGAATTCGGCGATAACGCCAATGGCAGCCTGACCTTCGAGAAGCTCCAAGTGGCCTCGCCGGAGGGCTGCACCAAACTTTCAGACAGCCATGTCGAGATCCATCCCGGTGAGCGCGTCATGATCACCGGCGATCCAGGCGCCGGCAAGACATTGTTCTTCCGCGCCATTGCCGGCCTTTGGCCCTGGGGCAGCGGGCGGATCGGCTTGCCGGCCGGAGAAACGCCGATTTTCGTGCCGCGTGTTCCGTATTTTCCTGCCGGCACGTTACGCGAAGTGCTGCATCCGAATGGCTCGGCGCCGGCTGGCGATGCTGATTTTGGGGCGGTGCTGGCCGAGGTCGGGCTCGAGCGGCTGTCATCCTCGCTCGACCGTTCCGCACGGTGGGAGCGTGAACTCAACGATGACGAACAACGCTCGCTGGCCTTCGCCAGGCTCGCCTTGCGGCAGCCGAAATGGGTGATCATCGACGAAGCGATGGACGCGTTCGATGGTCCTTCGCTACGAAGGGTGCTGTCCATGTTGGAGAAACGCCTGCCGGAAACCGCGATCCTCAACATCGGGCGCGGACTGCACAATGATCATTTCTTTCCACGCGCATTGAACATCGTGAAGGATACGGGTGCTGCGCCACTGAAACCCGCCCGAGTCAGGACCGGCGCCATCGACCCGCCGCCGAAAGCGGCCGTGCGGCGAAAGAAGTAGAAGGGGCTTTATTTCGCCGCGATCGCGGCGAAGATCACGGATCGAAATATCGGTGGTGCGGCCATGCTCGACGCGTTCAGTCTGTTAGCTTGCCTTGCCTGCACCACGCCCGTGGCTGCCCCGGCCGTTGCCGTGGATGTCGAACTGGTGCTGGCCGTCGACATCTCACAGTCGATGGACGAGAGGGAGTTCGCGCTGCAGCGCGCTGGCTATGTCGAGGCCCTCAGGCATCCCGATTTCATCAAGGCCGTGCGCTCGGGAACCACCGGGCGCATCGCGCTTGCCTATTTCGAATGGGCGGGCGTCGTGCGCGAGGATGGCGTCATCGCCTGGCAGGTGATCGACAGCGCAGAGAGCGCCAACGCCTTCGCCGACAGAATAGAAGCGCGGCCGTTCCGCAGCTTTCGCGGCACCTCGATTTCCGGTGCGCTTGCCTTCGGCGCCGGGCTGTTCGAGGGCACGGGGTTCGATGCGCCACGCAGCGTCATCGACATTTCCGGCGACGGTCCCAACAACACCGGGCTGCCCGTCGCCACGACACGCGATGCGGCGGTGGCCAAGGGCATCGTCATCAACGGCCTGCCGATCCTGATCAGCCCGTCGCCGACCTTCAGCCATCTCGACCAGTATTATGACGACTGCGTCACCGGTGGGCCCGGCTCCTTCGTTTTGCCGATCTATGTGGCCTCGGAATTCGCCACCGCCATACGCCGCAAGTTGATCCTGGAGGTGAGCGGCATCGCCGATGCGACCGTGGTCCCGATCGATGCCGCCGCACCCATGGACTGCCTGCAGGGCGAACGCGACCGGCGGCTATATTCCGACCCATATCTGCCGGAACTCGACAAATGAGGTTTGAGGCAGTTCGGAGGGGAAAGCCGCTGCTCGGCTTGTCGGCAAACTTCAGGCCGGCCGTGCACCGTATTTGTCGCGAAATTCGGCATAGAGATCGCGGCGCCAGCGCCGGCCGCCGACATAGCCACGCAACAGCTGCGGCAGCGAATAGCCAAGCGCCTTCGACGACCGGTTGGCCATATAGCCGGAGAACGCCTGCGAAACCCTGCCCTTGAGTGCATCGGCGATGAGCTGCCGGGCGATCATGTAAGGCGGAATGTAGGGGTAGCGGTCGGCGATATAGGGGTGCTTGTCGATCAAGCTCGCATAGGCTTCGACATAGCCGTCCCGGCGACCGGAGATCGAATTCTCCGAGTTGTACTTTTTCCAGTCGATCACTTCGGACAGCTGCGCGCCGCTGCGACGGGCAAAGCGCAGCAACAATTCGCGATCCTGCATGCGCGTGACGTCACTGTCGTAGCCGCCGATGGCCAGCAGCGACTCGCGCCGGGCGGTGATTGCCGACCCGGCAATGAAGATGGTCTGCGCGACAAGGGCCCGCTCCAGCGAGTCGCGGCTCAGCAGCGCCTCGCGGTTGACGCAGTTGGTGCGGCGATTGCCCTTCAGCGACACGAAGGAACTGATCAGCACTTCGAGCGAGGGATTGTTGTCGAACTGCTCCAGCGTCCGCGCCAGGCGATCCGGCAAATAGACGTCGTCGGAATCGAGGAATGTCACCACCGGCGCCTGCGCCCGCTCGATGCCGGCATTGCGGGCGGCATTGGCGCCGCGCCATTTCGAGCCAACATAGATCAGCCGTGGATCGCGGATTTCGGCAAGTGCGGCTGCCGTACCGTCGGTCGAGCCGTCATCGACGACAATGTGTTCGAACCGGGGAAAATTCTGCGCCAGCACGCTCTCCACGGCGCGCACCACCTTGCTGCGGCGATTGTGCGTCGGTGTGATCACCGAGATCAGCGGAGCGAGGTCGGTTGCCTTGGACATGTTGCTTCGATTGTGCCCCGAAATGCCTGGAGGCCGGAGGTTTTGATGGTCGCCGTCCAAGCCTTACCCCGGGATGGCATTCGATTCGACGCTACAAAAAACCAGCGGCAATGTCATCACAAACTGTTGAGCCAGGACGCCGGTAAGCCGGCCGATTACCCCAGACGTAATCGACCGATGGCCATCATGTCTGCAGATTGCGCCAACGAAGCCGGTCGTCGGGCTTCGATCTCACAGGGAGTTCAGCCATGGCCGCCTACGCCGTCGCCCATATGCGTCAAGTCACAATGGGCCCGCAGATTGTCGAGTATCTGCAGAGGATCGACGCCACATTGGAGCCGTTCGGCGGCCGCTTCCTTGTCCACGGCGGCGACATGGACGTGGTCGAAAACGAATGGCCCGGGCATCTGATCGTCATCGAGTTTCCGGACAGGGCGCATGCGTGGGGCTGGTACGATTCATCAGCCTATCGGGAGATTCTGGCCTTGCGCACCGACAACTCCCACGCCGATGTGATCATCGCCGATGGCGTTCAGCACCCGCACAAGGCGACGGACGTGCTGGAATAGGGGCAAACTACCGCTTCAGCAAGAACACCGCTTGCTGGCCGAAGAAATTCCAGAACCACCATGGCATCGACAGGCCGATCTTCTGGCCGTTGCCGTCGAGCGCGGTGGCTTTCTCGACCGAAGCGCCGAGTTCCTCGACCAGATTGACGAAGTCGCGGATGGTGCAGAAATGGATGTTGGGCGTGTCGTACCAGGAATAGGGCAGGTCCGCGGTCACCGGCATCCGGCCCTTGACGAACAGCGACAGCCGCACCCGCCAGTGGCCGAAATTGGGGAAGGAGACGATGGCGCGGTTGCCGATTCGCAGCAGCTCGTCGAGCACCAGCTTCGGGTTGCGGGTCGCCTGCAGCGTCTGTGACAGGACGACGAAGTCAAAACCCTTGTCCGGATAGAATTCGAGGTCGGTGTCGGCATCGCCCTGGATGACCGAGAGGCCGCGCGCAACGCATTCATTGACGCCTCGCTGTGACAGCTCCAGCCCGCGGCCGTCGACCTGCTTGGTCTCCTGCAGGAGTTCGAGCAGCAGGCCGTCGCCGGAGCCGACATCGAGCACCCGCGACTGCGGCGGTATCAGGTTGGCCACGACTTCGAGGTCGACGCGCTGGCTGCCATTGACGCTCATGAGGCGAGCCCCCTTGCGCGGGCCGCCGAGCCGATGAAGCCCTTGATGGCGGCAAACAGTTCGGGTTCATCGAGCAGGAAGGCATCATGGCCGCGGTCGGTGTCGATCTCGACGAAGGAGACGGAGGCGCCGGCGGCGTTGAGCGCATGCACGATCGAGCGGCTCTCCTCGGTCGGGAACAGCCAGTCCGAGGTGAAGGACACCAGGCAGAAGCGGGTCTTGGTCCCGGCAAAGGCATCTGCCAACCGGCCGCCATGGTCGGCGGCGAGGTCGAAATAATCCATCGAACGGGTCATGTAGAGGTAGGAGTTGGCGTCGAAGCGGTCGACGAATGTCATGCCCTGGTGGCGCAGATAGCTTTCGATCTGGAAATCTGCGTCGAAACCGAAGGTCAGCGCTTCGCGGTCCTGCAGATTGCGGCCGAATTTCCGATGCAGGGCGGCTTCCGACAGATAGGTGATGTGGGCGGCCATGCGCGCCACGGCGAGCCCCTTTTCCGGGCGCTTGCCGTGCTCGAAATATTTGCCGCCATGCCAGTCCGGATCAGCCATGACAGCCTGGCGGCCGACCTCGTGGAAGGCGATGTTCTGCGAGGAATGGCGTGCGCCTGTGGCGATCGGCAGGGCCGAGAAGACGCGCTCGGAATAGCATGACGCCCATTCCAGCACCTGCATGCCGCCCATCGAGCCGCCGAGCACGCAAAACAGCTTTTCGATGCCGAAATGGTCGACCAGCATCAGTTGCGCCCGCACCATGTCGCGGATGGTGATGATTGGCAGGTCGAGGCCGTAGGGCTTGCCGGTGGCGGGATTGGTCGAGGCCGGACCGGTGGAGCCGAGGCAGCCGCCGATGACGTTGGAGCAAATGACGAAGAAGCGGTTGGTGTCGATGATCTTGCCGGGACCGATCAGCACTTCCCACCAGCCGGGCTTGCCGGTCACCGGATTGGTGCTGGCGACATGCTGGTCGCCGGTCAGCGCGTGGCAGACCAGGATGGCGTTGGTGCGGGCATCGTTGAGGGCGCCATATGTCTGGTAGGCGATCTGGAACGGCGACAAAAGCGTGCCGGCGTCGAGCTTCAGCGGCTTGTCAGGGCCAAAACGCAACACAGGGCTCGACGGGTTGTCGGCCTCGTTGTTGGTTTTTGTAGCGCGGAGCGCGGCCATGTGACTCTCCTTGCCCGCCGTCAGGCAATAAAAAACCGGCAATGCGATCGCAAAGCCGGTTACGTCACGCAAACGGCCCTTTAGCGAGTTGTTTAACGTGGCTGCAAGCCGACCGGCCAAATCACCACGGAACTGTTGCGTTCTTCTAGAACTCGTGCGGCCCGGCGTCAACGGCCAGCTATTGCCCGCCTCTCGACATTCGCGGCTACGGCTTGTATTTCCGCTGCGGCCTCCGGACGGAGGCATTCTCGATGGATTTGCGACATGGACAAGACAGCGGACAAGGCACGACCGACGCCCCGCGCGGGCATCATGGACATCGACGCCTATGTACCAGGCAAGAGCACGGCACCTGCCGGCGTCGCCAAGATCCATAAATTGTCGTCGAACGAGAACCCGCTCGGCCCGTCGCCGAAGGCGATCGAGGCCGCGCGCGAAGTGGCCAGCAAGCTTGATGTCTATCCCGACGGCACCGCCCGCCGGCTGCGCGAGGCGATCGCCGAGGTGCACGGCCTCAACCCGGCAAACATCATCTGCTCCAACGGTTCCGACGAGATACTTGGCCTGCTGGCGCAGACCTATCTTGCGCCAGGCGATGAGGCGATTTTTACCGAACATGCCTTCATGGTCTACAAGATCTACATTCAGTCGGCGGGGGCCAAGCCGGTTGCTGTGAAGGAAACCGAGGAGCGCGCCGACGTCGACGCGATCCTGGCCGCGGTGACGCCGCGGACCAAAATCATCTTCCTCGCCAATCCCAACAACCCGACCGGCACCTATCTGCCGTTCCAGGAGGTCCGCCGCCTGCATTCCGCGCTCCCGGGCAACGTGCTTCTGGTGCTGGACGCGGCCTATGCCGAGTACGTCAGGCGCAATGACTATGAGGCAGGTATCGAGCTGGCGGGCAGCGCGCAGAATGTGGTCATGACCCGCACCTTCTCCAAGCTCGGCCTTGGCGGCGCGCGCATCGGCTGGATGTATGGCCCACTGCACATCGTCGATGCCATCAACCGTGTTCGCGGCCCTTTCAACGTTAACGCAACAGCGATCGAGGCCGGCATTGCCGCCATCCGCGACCGCGCCCATGTCGAGCGCAGTTCGTTGCACAACGAGACCTGGCTTACCTGGTTGAATGAAGAACTGACGAAGCTTGGGCTGCGCGTGACGCCCAGCGTCGGCAATTTCGTCCTCATCCACTTTCCCGACGACAAGAAGCATTCGGCTGAGGCGGCGGACGACTACCTCACCCAGCGCGGCTATATATTGCGGCGCGTTACCGGCTATGGCTTTCCCAATGCGCTGCGCATGAGCGTCGGCACCGAAGAAGCCAATCGCGGCGTCATCGATGCCCTCACGACATTCCTGAAAAGCTGAAACAATGACTTCACCGATGTTTGAAAAGATCGCGCTGGTCGGCATCGGCCTGATTGGCTCGTCGCTGGCCCGCATCATCCGCCGCGAGGGCCTGGCCCGCCATGTCGCCATCGCGACGCGCAGCCCGACCACGCTGGCACGGGCGAAGGAGCTCGGTCTTGGCGAGAGCTACACCACCGACGCCAGGGAAGCGGTCCGCAATGCCGACCTGATCATCGTCTCGGTGCCAGTGGGATCGTCGGGCGAGGTGGCGCAAGAGATCGCGCCGGCGCTGAAAAAGGGCGCCATCCT
Organism: Mesorhizobium sp. P160219; assembly: GCF_057786095.1. Lineage (NCBI taxonomy): Bacteria > Pseudomonadati > Pseudomonadota > Alphaproteobacteria > Hyphomicrobiales > Phyllobacteriaceae > Mesorhizobium > Mesorhizobium sp. P160219. The sequence goes on along the minus strand of NZ_JBYNWG010000001.1, from coordinate 100,474 downwards.
CACCGATGTCGGTTCGACCAAGGCCTCGGTCATTGCGCAAATGCAGCCCTATGTACCGGACGGCGTGCACTTTATTCCGGGGCACCCGCTGGCAGGTACGGAGAAATCGGGCCCGGATGCGGGTTTCGCCGAGCTGTTCGAAAACCGCTGGTGCATCTTCACGCCGCTGCCGGGAACCGATCCGGCCGCGCTGGAAAAGCTGTCGGAATTCTGGCGGCGCTGCGGCTCCAACATCGACACGATGGACCCGCAGCATCATGACATGACGCTGGCCATCGTTTCGCATCTTCCGCACATCATTGCCTACAACATCGTCGGCACGGCCGACGATCTGGAATCGGTGACCAAGTCGGAAGTGATCAAATATTCGGCTTCCGGTTTCCGCGACTTCACCCGTCTGGCCGCCTCCGACCCGACCATGTGGCGCGACGTGTGCCTGCACAACAAGGATGCCATCCTGGAAATGCTGGCGCGCTTTTCGGAGGACCTCGCCTCGCTGCAGCGGGCGATCCGCTGGGGCGACGGCGACAAGCTGTTCGACCTGTTCACCCGCACCCGGGCCGTTCGCCGTTCGATCATCGAGGCCGGCCAGGATATCGACGTGCCGGATTTCGGCCGGCAGGCGGTCGAGCACCCGGTGAAAAGTTAAATCTGTTTCAGACGGGCCAGGTCGCCGCGACCATGGCCATTGCCTCGTCCCTGTTTGGCGCCCCCAGCCGGCCGCCGAAGCGCTGGCATTTGAGCGCGGCCGCCGCGCTGGCAAAGCGCAACGCCTGCTCGATCGGCATGGTTTCCGCCAACGCGACAGCAAAGGCGCCGTGGAAAACGTCGCCGGCGGCCAGCGTGTCGACCGCCTTGATCTTCGGCGCCGCGATGTGGCGCACGCATCCGGCGGACCGGTCATGCCACCAGCTTCCCGCGGCGCCGCCGGTCACCGCGACAAAGGCGTCTGTGCGGCTGGCGAGGTCGGCGCAGGCGGTTTCGGGATCCAGCGCGTGGTCGCAGATAATGCGTGCAGCCGTCTCCGAAGCGACGATGTGCGAAGCCAGCGGCAACAGACGCTCCAGCACCTCCAGCGGCGCCGTGTCGGCGTCGAGGATTGCCGGGCAACCGGCGTCGCGCGCGGCGGTCAAGGCAAGAGCGGCGGCGCCCGGCCAGCGCACATCGACCAGCACGGCATCGAAGCCGGAAAGATCGGCGACAGGCACCGCCTCGGGGTCGGCCTGCGCCTTTGGGTCGTAGAAGGGCACGATGATGCGCTCGCCATGAGCGTCAACCAGGATCGCGGCCAGCGCCGAGCGGGCGCCTTCGACGCGGCGGACAAAGCGGCAATCGACGCCCTCGGCCTCGATGCCGGCCAGCAATTGGTCGCCGACGGCATCGTCACCTGCACTTGCCCACAGGAACACCTCGGCGCCGAGACGGCGGGCGGCGCAGGCAGCACTTGTCGCCATGCCCGAGGCGATCTGGATGCCGTCCGAGGCGATGAACTTGCCCTGATGCGTGGGCAGGGTTTCGACGCGCAGGATGGTATCCAGCGTCAGCGCGCCAACGCTCAGCAGTTTCACCGGTCGGTTCATGCGTCGGCTTGCTCGAGCATGATCTCTCCCCAAAAGCCGTTCCCGCTCTTTGCGATCATGCTCTATCTCTTTGTGTTAACGCAATTCCGGACGGAAAACCGCTCACACTTTTCCTGGAATTGCTCTAATCGAGCGGCTTGATCTTGCCCAGCGGAATGAAGCCGAGCGAGACCTTGCCCTTCACCACCTTGAGCGGCATCGACGGTTCGTTGCCGAGCAGCGCCAGACCGGCAAAGCCTTGCTCGATCTGGCTCTTCTGCTCGGGGATTGCGGTGGCGAGAATTGCCGCCACGGCTTTGGGATCCTGCAGCTTGATCGTCAGGTCGGCATTGACCTGGCCGTTGGCGTCGACCGACACCGGGCCGGAGACGGTGATGCGCGCGGTTCGCGACGACAGATCGAGCTTGTGGATGTCGACCGCCTGGCCGCGCAGGCTCCTGGCCTGCGTCTTCATCAGCGCGACGCCGTTCTTCAGCGTCGCGTCGCCGCTGCCGTCGAGCGGCGGCAGCACGCGCCCGCCGATCGCGTCGGCGTCGATCTCAAGATCGGTGAAGCTGCCGACGTAGCCGATGTCCTGGCCGTCGGGTCGCAACTCGCCCGCCGCGGTTCCGGCGCTGAACAGTGAAACCGGATCAGTGTCGTCGGCCGGATCCGTCTGGCCGGACAAGCTCTCCGCCTGCAGCGAAATGCTCCGGGGCAGGGGCCAGGAGAGCTTGGCATTGGCCTGCAGATTGTCCCAGTCGATCCATAGCGGCGCCATCCCCGGCACCGAGGTGCGCAGCGGCCCACGCAACTCGGCGGCAGGCGACAAAGGCCGGATGAGCTCTGCAACGAAGTTGAAGCTGCCTGCCGAGGCGGCAACGTTCCTGGCGTCGTCCTCGTAAGCCAGATTGTCACAGGAGATGGCAAAACTCAGGGGGTAGCCGCTGACGGTGAGGTTGGCGCAGCCGGCCTCGATGCCTTTGTCCTTGAGCGAGGCCACCGCCTTGTCGGCTTCGCTGCTGACGCGACCGGCGACATAGAACCAGACCGCGCTGTAGACGCCGAACAGCATAACGACCAAGGCAGCGAGCCACATCAGCCGGCGGCGAAACTTCGACGGACGCTCGTCACTTGACGTCATGCTGCGGCTTTCATTAACGCGGGCGTGTTGCGGGTGGACTGTGGCTTACGCAACAAGCAAAAAGAACAGAAGAGCACCGATTCCGATGCGGCGGCGTCACTCTCGTGCAATCAGGCTTGGCGATATGGGCGATTTTTGGGTTTTTGGCTACGGCTCGCTGATCTGGCGACCGGGATTCGCGCATGTCGAGACCCGCCGCGCGCGGCTTTACGGCTACCGCCGGTCGCTCTGCGTCTATTCCTTCGTGCATCGCGGCACGCGTCAGCGGCCGGGCCTGGTGCTCGGCCTCGACCGTGGCGGCTCCTGCATCGGGCTGGCGTTTCGCGTGCCCGGCGAGCTGCGCGATGAGGTGCTGACCTATCTGCGCGAGCGCGAATTGGTGACCAGCGTCTACCTCGAGCGTGTGCTCGATATCAGTCTCGACGTGAATGGTGCGGCCGCGGGAGAGAGAGTGAAAGCGGTCGCCTATATCGTCGACCGCCAGCATGAGCAGTATGCCGGCGGGCTCGATGCCGCGCATGCGGCAGGTGTTATCCGTGGCGCCGTCGGCCAGTCCGGAAACAACGAGGACTATGTGCTCAACACGCTGCAGCATCTCGCGGCGCTGGGTATCAGCGACCACTGGCTGGAAGAGGTGGCGAAGCGGATCGCCTCGTGAGCCGGTAGACCACGGCGAGCCTGCAGGCGAAGCGCTCGCGCCTTTGTGAAGCGCTGGCCCGCTGGAAAAATTGGCTGAGGCCTTTGACCTCGGCGCGGCGAGACCTAGCTTAGCTGCGGCCCGAAGCATTCGGGTCGCCCGCCGCCAGCCCACGGAGCCCCGTCTTGCAAAAACGCCGTCTCGGTCAAACCGACCTTTCCATCGCGCCGCTGGTCCTGGGCGGCAATGTCTTCGGCTGGACCGCGGACGAGAAGACCTCCTTCGACCTGCTCGACCGGTTCGGCGACGCCGGCCTCAACGCTATCGATACGGCCGATGCCTATTCGCGCTGGGTGCCGGGCCACGCGGGCGGCGAGTCCGAGACCATCATCGGCAAATGGATGAAAAGCCGCGGCAACCGTGACAAGATCATCGTCATCACCAAAGTCGGCTCGGATATGGGACAAGGCAAGAAGGATCTGTCCGCTGCCCATATCGAAAGGGCGGTCGAGGCGTCGCTTGAGCGGCTGCAGACCGATGTGATCGACCTGTATTTGTCGCACTGGCCGGACCCGACCACGCCTTACGAAGAGACGCTCGGCGCCTACCAGAAGCTGCTCGCTGCCGGCAAGGTCCGCCATATCGGCGCCTCGAATCTTGACGCCGGCCAGCTGCGCGCCGCGCTCGATGTTGCCAGCCTGCGCGGGCTGCCGCGCTACAGCGTGCTGCAGCCGGAATACAATCTCTACGACCGCTCATCCTTCGACGGGCCGCTGCATGATCTGTGCGTGGCCGAGGATATCGGCGTCATCACCTATTTCAGCCTCGCCAAGGGGTTTTTGAGCGGCAAATACCGTAGCGAGGCCGATCTCGGCAAAAGTGAACGCGGCGGCGGCGTGAAGGCTTATCTCAATGCGCGCGGCATGCGCATTCTGGCCGCACTCGACACTGTGGCGGCGCGCCATTCGGCCAAGCAGGCGGAAGTAGCACTCGCCTGGGTGATGGCGCAGCCCGGCATCACCGCGCCGATCGCCAGCGCCACGACGCTGGACCAGGTCGACAGCCTGGTGCGCGCCGCATCGCTGAAGCTCAGCGCGGAGGATCTCGTGGCGCTGGACAAGGCCAGCGCCTAGCCGCGCAGGTTCGGCACGATCGTTCAAGACGACGGCTGTCCGCCTTGCCACACTGTTCTCCATTATTGTGGAGAAGAGGCAGCATGGCCGCAGACATTCTTTCGCAGGCGCAGCCCTGGCAGCAATTGCTGGCGCTGGTGCTGGCGGCAACCGTCGTCATGGGCAGTCCTGGCCCGGCGACGATCAGCGTCACGGCGATAGGGGCCGCCTTCGGCCTGCGCAATTCGCTTCACTACACATCGGGGATCATTTTAGGCACGGTCGCGGTGCTGCTGGTCGTGGCCACCGGCATCAAGGCTATCCTCACCTCGATGCCGGGCGTAGCGCCAGTGCTGGCGGTCGCTTCCGCCGCCTATATTCTCTACCTCGCCTACAGAATAGCGACGGCGCCGCCGCTGGCCGCGCGTGACAGCAGCGCGGTTCTGCCGACCTTCCTCGGCGGCTTCCTGCTCGCCGTTGCCAACCCGAAAGCCTATGTGGCGATTGCTGCGGTCCTTGCTGGCTCCGCGACCGCAGCCGGCGCCGATGCTCTCGGCATCCCGGCCAGGCTGGCGGTTCTCACCCTGATGATCGTCGCCATTCATGTGCTGTGGCTGCTGGCCGGCGCGGCCTTCGCCCGCACCCTGCGCCAGCCGCTGGCGTCGCGGATCATCAATCTGGCCTTCGCGGCGACGCTGGTGCTGACCACGGCGCTGGCGGCGTGGCCTTGAGCCGGCTCGCAGAAGAGATCAAGCTTTGGTCTTTTTTGTTTTGACGCAATTCGGCACGGAAAAAACCGCTCACACTTTTCCTGGAATTGCTTTGGCGGCCGCGGCGAGTTCGGCCAGCCGTTTGACCGCCGTCGGCGGCATTTGCGGCGGGTTAGGAGCCTGCGATGCCTCGATCAGCAGCTGGTCGCAGGCGGCTTCCGTATCGCCGATCAGCCGGTCCATGAATTCGTCCTTGCCGAGCCCGGGCGGAATCGGCGGCAGGAAGCGGGCATTGATGGTGCCGGGAAAGCGCAAGAATTTACGGCGAGGCCAATAGAGGCCGGCGACATGGGCGACCGGTACCACCGGGATGCCAAGCTGCGTATAGAGCTCGACAATGCCGTATTTGTAAGCCGGCTCGTCGCCTGGCGCTCGGCGCGTGCCTTCGGGGTAGATAATCAGCTGGCGCGGATTGCGCCCCATCTCCTGCTTTGTCGATGCAACGACCTGCTTCAACGCCTTGGAGCGGCTGCCGCGGTGAACCGGGATCATCCGCATCTTCAGGATGTACCAGCCGAAGAAGGGGATCCAGGTCAGCTCGCGCTTCAGGATATAAAGCGGATCGTGGAGGAAGGGAAAGAAAGCGATCGCGTCCCAAAACGACTGGTGTTTCGGCGCCAGGATGAAAGAGCCCTCCGGCAGGTTCTCGACGCCGGTGATGTCGCTCCTGGTTCCGGCGATCTTGTCGTAGAGCCACAGGCTGGTGCGCGACCAGAATTTCGGCACGAACCAGGCGCGATGGCGTGGCGAGAGGAAGTAGTAAGGGGTCCAGAGGACCATCTGGACGATCAGATTGACATAGAAGACGAAGTTGAACGCCAGCGAGCGGATATAGAGCATGCGGGGAAGGGCCCGTTGAGGAGGTGTGCGTTGGTTACACCAAGCGCGGGCAAAAAGGAAACGCCGCAATGGCCTGACATAGGCCGGCTCGCCACTGACTCAAGCCAGCCTCAACTCACCACGTCGCCTGCAACAGCCGCTGCTTCAGCCGCGGAGCGGCGAAATCGAGGAACGCCCTGAGTTTCACCGCCAGCAGGCCTTGGCCGGCATGGACGAGGCTCACCGGCCACGGCTGCGGCTCGAAGGGTCGCAAGACCGGGACGAGCACGCCGGAACGTACTGCGTCCGCGATCTGGTAGGAGAGCACCCGCGTCATCCCGGCGCCTGCAATCGCGGCATCGATTGCAGCTTCCGCCGTGTTGACGCGCAGCCGTGAGTGGATCGGCACGATCAGTTCGCCCTTGTCGCCGGCAAAGCTCCAGCTGGCGAGCGCTGCAGGCCCTTCGAAACTGATGCATTCATGCGCGGCCAGATCGTCCGGCGTCCGCGGCATGCCATGCGCGGCGATATAGGCGGGGCTGGCGCACACGACGCGACGGATCGCGCCGACGCGGATGGCAATGAGGCTCGAAGGCGCAAGCTCGCCGATGCGGATGGCAAGGTCGAGATGTTCCTCCGCCAGTTGGGTTATCCGGTCAGCCAGCGTCAGGCGAATGTTGACTTGAGGATAAGCCGCCAGGAATTCGGTGACGACAGGCAGCACGTGCAGGCGACCAAAGACGACTGGCGCGGTGATGAACAGATCGCCGGTCGGCGTGCTGTATTCGCCGGCGGCGGTGCGTTCGGCTTCGCCGACCTCGCCGAGGATGCGGCGGCAGGCGGCGAGATAAGCCTGGCCGGCATCGGTCAACGTGAGCTGCCGGGTCGAACGGTTCAGCAGGCGCGCCTGAAGGTGCTTCTCGAGGTCGGAAACCTTGCGGCTGACTGTTGCTAGTGGAATGCCGAAATGGCGGCCGGCAGCGGAAAGGCTGCCCGCTTCTACCGCGACGACGAACAGCGACATGGCTTCGAGCCGATCCATAGCTTCTTCCGGAAATTGGAAGGATAGCTTACAATTATGCCATCTACATCCAAAACATGAAAGGACTTACATCTCCGCGTACAATGGCCGTGTTTCGGCCTCGCGGAGGCTTCCATGAATGCTCATACTTTCACCAGCGATGTCGCCTTCACGCCGACGGTCAAGGCGATCCAGACCCGCAAAGGTTCACGCAAGGGCTATGCCAGCGCCGAGGAGCGCGGCGGATGGCGCGCCCATATGACGCCCGACCTCGCCGACCTCATCGCGGCGCAGACCAGCGTCTTCCTGTCGACGGCAAATGGCGAGGGTCAGCCCTATATCCAGCATCGCGGCGGGCCAGCCGGCTTCCTCAAGGTGCTGGACGAGAAGACCATCGGCTTTGCCGATTTCTCCGGGAACAGGCAGTTCATCACGCAGGGGAATCTCGCCGACAACAACCAGGCATTCCTGTTCCTGATCGACTATGCGCATCGCCAGCGCGTCAAGATCTGGGGCACGGCGCGCGTCGTCGAGGACGATGCCGAGCTTCTGGCAAGGCTGATGCCGCAGGACTACAAGGCGCGCCCCGAGCAGGTCATCTTGTTCACCGTCTCGGCCTGGGATGCCAATTGCCCGCAACACATTCCGCAGCGATTCGAGGCCGCCGATGTCGCGGCCGCACTCGCCGAACGCGACAAGCGGATTGAAAGCCTCGAACAGGAGATTGCGCGGCTGCGTGGCGCGGAAGACGGCACGGCCAAGGGGTAATCGAGCGCCGTCAGAGTCGTCTGTCTGGACGCAATTCCCAAGGGAAAGCGTACGTGCTTTTCCCGGGAAAACCGCTACACACTTTTCCTGGAATTGCTTTAGTCCTTGGCGGTCGAAACCTCGGCCAGTGCGACGCTGTCGGCAGTCTGGCGGACCGGGACGACGCCGCGCGCAAGCGCCAGCAGGTATTTGCTGTATTCGGTCAGAAGCACGCGTAGTGCTTCCGGCTTGGTCAGCCAGTCGCCATTGTCCAGATTGGTGTTGACCACCGGATAGGGTTCAAGCCTGGCGCCATGCAGCAGGCGGCCCATCTCGAGCAGGCTGCGCGGCATGTGGTAATTGTTGGTGACGAGGATGACGCTGCCATAGGCGTGGCTCTCCACCCATTTAGCGCTTTCCTCGGCATTGCCGATCGTGTCGAGCGCGGCGCGGTCGATGTCGACACAGCAGGAAAACAGCGCCTTGTCGCCGCCGGTAGCAGCCTGCAATTGGCGGCGGCTGGCAGAGGGATGCACGCCTGAGATCAGCAGCCGCTCGCCCTTGCCGGAGGCAAGCAGATCGAGTGCTGCGTCGAGGCGGGCCTGACCGCCGGTCAAGACGATGATCGCATCGGCCTTGGCCGGGTTGGTCGGGGTCGTCATGTGGCTGACCTTGCTGGCGAACCAGCCGAAGCCACCGGCAAACAGGGCCACAAGCAGCAGTAGACAGAGGGAGGCGAGACGCAGGGCGGTGCGCAAACGGCCCAGCCCGGTGCGCACACGCGAACGCACCACTGGCATCTGTCCAGCCGTTCCGGTCGACTCCCGCGCGTTCATCATCCTATGGTTAATCCTGAAATGCCTTTTTGGTAAGGAAAAAAGCGCACATTGCGTTACGTCGGTTTTCGATCCGTGATCCCTTCCATTCCTGTCCTTGCCCCCGAACTGTTTTCGCTTCTGCCCTCACGGGTCACCCCGCATCCGGCTGGCGGACATCGATGTCGCTGAGATAGGCGACGACGGTGGCGTGCGAGGTCGCCGCCGTCAGTCCGCCGATCACCAGCACCATCAGGCCGACGCCGAGATAGCCTGCCGATCCGATGGCGAAATTGCCGAACAAAGCGGTGGCCTGGTCGGCCTGCGGCGTTGCCATGTTGCGCGATGACCACCAAGAAAAGACGATGAAAACCAGGATCGCGGCTGCGCCGCCGGCGGCCGCGCCCTTCATGCCGGTGACCAGGAAATGCCAGCGGAATTCGCGCGCGATGAAGCGCGCCTCGGCGCCGACGAAATGCAGCACTTCGATGATATGGCCGTTACCGGCCATGGCGCCGCGCGTCGCAAACACTACGGTCAGCACCGTCGCCGACAGCATCAGGACCAGCACGGCGATGCCGATGGTGACCGTGGTGCGGGCCATGGCGACCAGCCGGTCGACCCATGTACGGTGATCGTCGAGCGAAGCACTCGGCAGCTTGGGCGTGAGCGCCGCACGGATGGCGCTAAAGTCGGGCGGACTGGTCTCGTCGATGGTGACGATGATCAGGCGCGGCACCGGCAATTCGTCGATATTCAGGCCCGAGCCCAGCCATGGCTCCAACAGACGCGCGGTGGCGTCGCGATCGATGATCCGGGTTTCCTTCACGCCGGGGAATTCGCCGACGATCTGCGAGGCCTGGGCAAGGGCTGCCTCCATGTCGAGGCCGTCGACCGGTTTGATCTGAATCGTCGCCTCGCGCGAGATCTGGTTTTCCCAGACCGAGGCAGTGTCGCGCACCAGCGTGACGGCGCCGAAAGTCAGGCAGGACAGGAAGGTCATGATGGCGATCACCAGCACCAAGGCGCGGCCGGCAATATTCTGCGCCGGCACGATCGGCGCCATGCGGCGCTGGACACGCTGCGTCGTCGTCGCCGGTTCGGCGGCGTCTTCATGCAGCTGTTCGGCCGATACTTCAGTCATAAATATCCAGCCTTCCGCCGGCCAGGATCATGCGGCGCGCGTCGACCTGTTCCATCAGGCCGAGATCGTGAGTGGCGATCACCACCGCGGTGCCGAGCCGGTTGAGCTCGATGAACAGCCTGAGCAGCCGGCGTGCCAGTGGCGGGTCGACATTGCCGGTCGGCTCGTCGGCAAGCAGGATTTCGGGCTGTTCGATCAAGGCCCGGGCGATTGCCGCGCGCTGCTTTTCGCCACCCGAAAGGACCGGCGGCAGCACATGCATGCGCTCGCCCAGGCCAACCCATTTCAAAAGTTCGGTGACGTCGGTGCGGTAGCTCGCTTCCTCGCGGCCGCGCACGCGCAGCGGCAGAGCGACATTCTCATAGGTGGTCATGTGGTCGAGCAGGCGGAAATCCTGGAACACCACGCCGATGCGGCGCCTGAGATGCGGCAGTTCAGCGCGCGAGATGCGCGAGCGGTCCTTGCCGAAGATGGTGATCAGCCCGCGTGTCGGCTTCAGCGACATGAACAGAAGGCGCAGCAGCGTCGTCTTGCCGGCGCCGGAGGGCCCGCTCAGGAACTGGAAGGAGCTCTCCGGAATGTGCAGGGAGATGTCGCGGAGGATTTCCGGACCCATGCCATAGCGGAGGCCGACATTTTCGAAGCGGATCACGTGCGACGACCTGAGGGCGGCGGCGTGCCAGCCCTTTCTGTCCAACGACCATCGGCCGCCATGGTTAACCGTCGGTTAATTTTCGCTGTTTTTGAGTGCGTCACAAGGGTTCCGGTGGGGAAGCGTTAACCATTTCCATTTACGCAAAAGAAACGAAGAGGCAACAGCGGGGCCATGATGGCTGAGCAACGAACCGCGCGCCCGGTTTCCGGCGAAATCATGACCGGGACAAGTGTCGCACCGGAATCGCGTCCTGTGGCGACCGACATCGTCGATGCCGATTATGAGGTGCTGCCGCAGCTGATCCCACTGATAGAAGCCATGCCGACGCCGGCGCGCGACATCGCGACGCCGTCGATCGAAGGCATGGAGATGCTGCGCAAATCAGATGCGTCAGCCGGGCGGCCGGCATCGCGTGGCGGGCCGATCTTCTGGATTGCCGGCATCGGTGCGGCCCTTGCCACCTTCTGGGTCTCGGGTGGCCACGCGCTGGTGCGCCAGACGCCGTTCTGGACAGTCGAACAGCCGGCGGGCGCCGTACTCAGCATTGCCGGCGTCACCTCGCGTGTCGACGCCTCGGGATCCACCCCGGTGCTGTTCGTCGATGGCGAGGCCGTCAATGACGGTTTAAAGGCGGGACAATTGCCGCCGCTGGAGATACGTGTCACCGGCAATGACAGCCGCATCACCCGCTATACTCTGGGGACATCCAACCGTTCTCTGGCGCCCGGCGAAAGATTCGGCTTTTCCAGCCGCCTCGATGTGCCTAGAAACGGCGTCAAGGCCGTGGCGGTCACCTTCGCCGGCTAGTCGGTTTCTCTGGAAAGGTTGTTGATGCCAGTTGTGCGCGGCAAGGACATCGAGGTCCTGTTTTCGGCGTCCGCGATCGCGCGGCGCAATCTCGAACTCGCCAAGGAGATCGCCGAGCACGACTATCACGACCTGCTGGTGATTTCGGTGCTGAAGGGCTCGTTCATCTTCGCCGCCGATTTGATCCGCGCCATGCACGATGTCGGGCTGTCGCCCGAGGTCGAGTTCATCTTCATTTCCAGCTATGGCGCCGGCACCACCAGCGGCGAGGTGAGGGTGCTGCGCGACATCGACAATGAGGTCGCCGGCCGCGACGTGCTGCTGATCGACGATATCCTGGAGTCGGGCAAGACGCTCTCCTTCACCCGCAACCTGATGCTGTCGCGCGGCGCCAAAAGCTGCGCCATCGCGGTGCTGTTGGACAAGCGCATGCGCCGCCAGACCGAGCTGAACGCCGACTATGTCGGCTTCGACTGTCCCGATTACTTCGTCGTCGGCTACGGCATGGACGTCGCTCACGCTTTTCGCGAACTGCCGTTTGTCGGTGTCGTCAAAGGCGATGCCTGAGAAAAGGCCCCCGACGCTTCAAATTTTCAGAAAAAGTCAACTTTTGCCCGCCAAATTCCGGCCCATGGCAAAGCTTCTGATCGTCGAGGACGATGAGTCCGTCCGCACCCTCGCCGCCCGCGCGCTCGAACGCGCCGGGCACTCGATCGATATCGCCGCCGACGGCGCGCAGGGGCTGGCGATGGTCAGTGCTGCAGGCGGCGGTTACGACCTCGTCGTCTCCGATATCCGCATGCCGGAAATGGACGGCATCGAGATGGCGATCGCCGCAGCCAAGCTTTTCCCTGACATGAAGATCCTGCTGATGACCGGCTATGCCGACCAGCGCGAGCGCGCCGAGGAATTGAACGGCGTCATTATCGACGTCGTGCAAAAGCCTTTCACGCTGGCTGAAATCCGCTCGCGGGTCGACCAGGCGCTCGCCTGCTTCGCCTGACACGCTTCAGGCGACATCCTGAGACGCGGCGAGGACAGGCGCAGCGCTCCGGCGCCGTTCGGTGTTGAGCGCCAGCAGACCGGCGCCGATGATCAGCGCCGCACCGATGGCAGTGGTCGAGCGCGGCACCTCGTCGAAGAACAGGAAGCCCCACAACGGCGACCAGATGATGCCGGTGTATTCGAAGGTGGCGACGCGGTTGGCGGGCGCCAGCCTGTAGGCCTGCGACAGCAGAATCATGCCGGCCGAAGCGACGAAGCCGCAGGCCGCCATCTTGAGGAAATCCGGGGTCGTCGGCCAGACCCACGGCCGCACCAAGAATTCGAGGCTGGGGTGGACAGCATGGGTTATGCCGGCAAGCCAGAATGTGCCGGCAACCGCAGCGGCGCCGACCAGATAGGCGCCGTTCTGGTAGAAGGCCATGACGGTGGAGGATTCGGTGTCGCCGATCTTGCGCGCCATCAGCTGTGAAAAGCCGTAGAGCAAAGCCGAGCCCAACGAAAGCAGCGCCGCCCAGTCGAACAGGCCGGCGCCCGGGCGCAGCATCACGACCACGCCCAGCATGCCGGTCAGCACGGTGGCGAGAGCCTGCCAGGAGACGCGCTCGCCGAGATAGGGCCCGGCCATCGCCATGATGAACAGCGGCGCCATGAAATAGAGCGCCACCGCGTCGGCGAGCGGCAAGGCAGCGATGGCCAGATAGTAAACCGTATAGGAGGAGAACTGGATGAAGGCGCGTATCGTCAGCAGGCCGAACCGCTTCGAGGCGATGGCCCGCAGGCCGACGTCGGCGCGAACGAGAAAGATCAGGATCGGCAAAGCGACGATCGAGCGGATCCACATCACCTCGGTCACGGGATAGCCGGCCGACACCGCCTTGACCAGCGGGTCCTGGAGCGAGAACACCAGCACGCCAAGGCACAGGCTGATGATGCCGAGAACGATCCGGTTGCGCATGTCGTCCCGTCGGCCCCTTGCCTGTCCGCAGCCGCCCGGCTGCGGGTAAAAAGAACCCGCCACCGTTTCGGGCAGCGGGTATGAGTGAGGACTCTTTGATTGGTCCGCAGCCGGTTTCGCGGCGGCATATCCAATGGGCGAGCGGACTATGCTGCGGCGTTTGACATGTTGCAAACGAATTGGAATGATACCAGAGATCAAATTTGCTTATGACGGATTCGATGCGGCCAACCCTCGACAGCGATCTCCTGCGCACCTTCGTCGCCATTGCCGAAGCGGGCAATTTCACCCGGGCGGCGGAGCAGGCCGGGCGCACCCAGTCGGCGGTGTCGATGCAGATGAAGAAGCTCGAGGAGCTGGTCGGCGACAGCCTGTTCGAACGCGGCTCGCGCGGCGTGGCGCTGACGCGCCGTGGCGGCGAGCTGATCGTCAATGCCCGCCGCATCGTCTCTCTGCTCGACGAGACGGCGGCATCGATGGCGGCGGCACCGCTTGGCGGGCCTGTGCGCATCGGCATTCCCGAGGAATATGGTCACGCCATCCTGTCGCGCGCGCTCGGCGCCTTCTCGAAGCGTCACACCAAGGTCGAGGTCACCGTGCGCTATGCACATTCGGGCGCCCAGCTGGCAGCGTTGGCGGCCGGTGAACTCGACCTCGCCGTGGTGTTCGAATGGCAGGATCCTTCCGGCGGCGAGGTGCTGATGCACGATCCGACCGTGTGGGTGACATCGAGCCTGCATCACATGCATGAGGAGCGGCCGGTGCCGATCGCGCTCTACAACCGGGCCGGCTGGTGCAAGGACTTTGCCATCAAATCGCTTGAGCAGCGTGGGCTGGCCTACCGTGTCGCCTATACCAGCGACACCACCGGCGGCCTGAAGCTCGCCGTCACCTCTGGCCTGGCGATCGCGCCGATCTCGCACAGCAATATTCCGGATGGCTGTCGTGAACTCACCGCCGCTGACGGGTTCGGCCATATCGATTCCTCGAATGTGGTGATGCACCGCAGCCCAAATGCCTCAGGCGAAGCTATCGACGGCATGCAGGAGGCGATCCGCGAGGCGTTCGTCAACCGGCCGGCTTAGTCTGTTGCATCCTCGTAGAAATGCAGGCGATTGCCGAAGGGGTCGCCGACCGACACTTCACGGGTCTGCCACGACGTGGTTTCGAGGCCCGGCCGGGCGTAGCGGTATCTCTTGCCGATCAGTTCGCGGTGCAATGCCGCGATGTCCTCGACCTTGATGCGCATGGCTATACCCGGCGCGCCGTCGCCATGATGTTCGCTCAGATGCAGGACACAGCCGTCGCGGATTACACCCATGTAGAGCGGCGCATTGTCGTCGAAGCGATGCTCGAACTCGACCTTGAAGCCGAGAAAGTCGACATAGAATTCGCGTGCCTTGGCGATGTCGAAGATGCGCAGGATGGGCGTGACGGCACCGAGTTTCGGCATGGCGCTGATACCATTCAGTTCGACGGATGTTGCCTTGGAGGCTACTTCAGCTCCAGCAGCCGCTCGAGGTAGCTGCGCTCGATGTCGGGGCTGAGCGCGTTGCCGAGCCGCTTGCGAATCGCCTCGAGAATCTGGCGGGCGCGCTGCACGTCGATCTCGTCGGGCACCTTCACCGAATCGCCGAAATCGGGTCCGCGGCTGGCGCGTGGTCGGCCCAGCGGATCGCGGCCGGCGTCCTGTTGGCGGCCGCCTTCCTGGCTGCCGCCCTGGTCGCCCTGCATCGCCTGCAGCTGCTTCATCATCTCCTTGGCGCCCTTGCGCAGCGCTTCCAGCGCGCGACCCTGGTGGCCGACTGCCTGGTCGCCTTCGCCTTCGCCAAGCGACTTTTCGGCATTGCCCATGGATTTGCCAGCGTCGCCAAACCCCTCATTGGGTTGCATGCCCATGCCTTCCAGGCCCTTCTTCAGCTTGTCGAGTTCGCTCTGCAACTGGCCCTGGCCTTCCTGCAGCTGCTTCATCGCATCGGCGAATTCCTGCGGTGTCATCGACTTCGGCCGGGCGAGAGGATCGCGATCCTTGCCGACGCCCGGCTGGTCCGGGTCGTCGCCATTGCCTTCGCCGGGCTGCTGATTATCTCCGCGCTGCATCTGGTCCATGCGGTAGGTGTCGTTCATCATCTCCTGCTGGCGGCGCATGATCTCGCCCAGCTTGTCCATCTGCTGGCGCATCTCGCTGTCCTGCTCGCCGCCCTGCTGCTGACGGCCGGCCTGCAGGTTGTTCATCATGTTTTCCAGCTGCGACAGCAGCTCCTGCGCCTTGTCGCGGTCGCCCGACTTCGCCAGGTTCTCGATCTGGTCCATCATGCGGTCGATATCACTCTGACGCAGCTCGCGACCATTCTGTTGCATCTGCGGCGCGTTCGGGTTCTGCTTGGCGCGCTCGGCGAATTCCTGCAGGAATTCGTTCATCGCCTCGCGCAGTTCCTTCATCGCCTTTTCGATCTCTTCGTCGCTGGCGCCGCGCTTGATGGCGTCCTGCAGCGCCTGCTGGGCTTGGCGGAGCCGCTTTTCGGCGGACGAGAGATTGCCTTCCTCGATGCCGAGCGCGATTTCCCAGAGATAGGCAACCTCGTTGCGCAACTGATCGTCGCTGTCCGACATCTTCAGCCGGCTGCGGGCGCTCATGATGGCGAGGTAATGCGACATGTTGTCGAACGTGTCCTCGGGCCGCAGCGTGATGACGTCCATCAGGTCGAGCACGCGCGGCTTGGCATTGGCGTCGAGCGCCAGTAGGCGGCGCTGCTCGACCACGGCCCGCGCCAGCGGGTTGGCGAAGGGCCGCTCCGGCATCACAATAGTCTTGGTTTCGCTGGTCGCGGTGTGTCCGGCATCGTCGGTGGCGACAAGCGACAGCTTGATGCTGGCGCCGGCCCAGACGTGCTCGGTGAGGTCCTTGGTGGTCTTGGCGGCGTTCGCCTTGCCGCCGCGGCGCGGCAGCGCCAGCGGCAGGTCAGGCGGGCCGTAGAGCGGATGCGCATCGGGCGCCGCCGGATCGGCCAGCGCGAAAACCGCCTTGGCGGTGGCCGCGCCATAGTCGTCGTCGATCTGGTAGTTGAGCTCGAAGGCGCCGTTGACGGCGCGCTTGGGCTCGCCGACGAAGCGGATCGTCGGCGGCTTGTCGGGGATCACCGCGAAGGCCCAGCGACCGAGATCGGCTTCGCCCGACTTCAGCGTCAGCGTGCCGTCGGCGGTCAGCTTGCCGGTGAACTGGCGCAGCTTGGGGGTCGCGGGGTTGACCGCCGCTGCCTTGACGGCCGCCACCTGTGGTCCCGACGGGTCGATGGCGCGAGCATTGCCGCCCTTGTCGGCAAAGCTTAGCGTTTCCTCGCCGGAGCCGCCGGTCACGCGCAGCGAGACGTCGCTGCCTTGCGGCACGGTGAAGGTGGCAACCGCCTGCTTGGCGTTGCCATCGATGACTGGCGCGGTCAAGAAGATGGGCGGCTTGCCGGTATAGGCCGGCGGGGTCACCCAGGCATCGACGCGCGGCGGTACGATGTCGCGCGCCGCATGGGCACTGAAACCATCGGACAGCCTGCCGCCGGACGGTCCGAAGGAGAAGGCAAAAGCGGTGACCAACAGCAGCGCCGCCACGGCACGCAATGCCCACGGATCGCGCTCCGGCACGCGGGTACGCGGCAGGTCGGCGCCAAGGCTGCCGAGCTTGTCGGCCATGCGCTTTTGGTGCTCGCGCCACAACGCCTGGGAAAAGATGCTTTCCTTGCCGCTGGGACGGTCGGTCTGCACCAGCACCGGGCTGTGCTGCAACTGGTTGGCGGCCTCGATACGGCGGTCGATTTCAGCGGCGGATGGAAGCTTGAAGAAACGCAGCGGATAGAGCGCCGCCAGCGTGGAAATACCGAACGCCGTGACCAGGATAATGCGCGCAATGTCAGGCAGCCGGGGGAAAAGGCCGAGCCAGGAGAGGCTGAGAAACAGGCTGGCGACGATGAGCAGCGGCAGAAGCAGCGGCCAGCCGCGCTCGACCGTGATCGAGATCCGTGTCGCCAGCCGGCTCAGGGCAAGCCGCCCGGCCAGGCTGCGATCGCCACTGGAAATGGGGCGTTCCGTCATCGGCCCTTCCTGCCCGGGCAGGATAGCCCGGACTCAACAAGCAGAAGTTTACCAGCAAACACGGCAAAGGCGAGGCGGTTCCGGAAAACTTGAAAAGCTTTGGCGGGTTTGCGTCTGCACTTCAGTCGAAGCAAGGTTTAGAATTTCGCCGGATCGGTATTCGAGCCGCAGACAAGGACGGCGATCCGCTCGCCCGGCGCCGGCGTGTAGCGGCCGGACAGCAGCGCTGCGAAGGCCGCTGCGCCGCCCGGCTCGGCGATGATCCGCACCCGCTCCCACAGCGCCTTTTGCGCGGCGATGATGGCGTCGTCGGTGACCAGGATGGAGCGTTCGACGAAGGCCTCGGCGATCGGGAACATCATCTCGCCGACGCGTTTGGGCGCCAGCGAATCGGCGGCGACGCCTTCGGCCGGCGCATCGACGGGGTGGCCGGCTTCGAAGGCGCGATGCAGCGTCGGCGCGCCTTCGGGCTCGATGGCGATGATCCTGATGCGGCCGGCAAACCAGGCGGCGATGCCGCCGATCAGGCCGCCGCCGCCGACAGCGACCAGCAGCGTGTCGATGTCGGGCAGATCGTTTTCGATTTCGAGGCCGAGCGTGCCTTGGCCGACCAATGTTTCCTCCTGGTTGAAGGCATGGATCTGCAGCGCGCCGGTCTTTTCGGCAAAAGCCTCGCTGGCGGCCAGCGCCTCGGCATAGCGGGCGCCGCCGACGATCAGTTCGGCGCCGTAGCCGCGGATGCGCTGCAGCTTGGCCGCCGGGCTGACTTCGGGAACGAAGATCGTCGCCTTGTGGCCAAGCCGCATGGCGGCATAGGCGACCGCGGCGCCATGATTGCCGCCCGAAGCCGCAACCACGCCGGCCGCAGGCACCGGCCGTTCGAGCAGATTGGTGAAGGCGCCGCGCGCTTTGAACGAACCGGAATGCTGCAGGCATTCGAGCTTGAGGTCGACCGCCAGCGGCGGCCGGTCGAAATCGGCCATGTCGACGCGCAGCACCGGCGTGTGCCTGATATAGCGGCGGATGCGCGGTTCCATCGCGGCAATGCGTTCGCGCGTGACGGTGTTGCCGTTCGTCATGACCATCTCCTTGGGATTGACAGCAATTAGTAACTTGGCAAAATGGCTAAATGCAAGAGGTTGATGTCTTCAAGGCGATCGCCAACGAACGCAGGCTGCAGATCCTCGACTGGCTGAAGGATCCGCAGGCGCATTTCCCGGCCCAGGCAGACGGCGATCTGGTCGAGGACGGCGTTTGCGCGCTGCTGATCGCGGAGAAGCTCGGCATTACGCAGGCGACGCTCTCCGAACATATGCGCGTGCTTACCCAGGCCGGCCTGCTGCGCCCCAAGCGCATCAAGCAATGGACGTTCTACCGCCGCGACGAGGACAGGATCGCCGACACAAGGATGCTCATCCAGAACCGGCTGTAGCGCAGCCGGCGCTGCGGCTTCTATTTCAGCCAGTCGGGCACCGAATCCAGGCCGATCAGCTCGTCATAGGTCTGGCGCCGGCGCACGACGTGGAAACGGTCGCCGTCGACCAGAACCTCAGGCACAAGTAGGCGGGTGTTGTAGGTGCCGGATTGCACCGCGCCATAGGCGCCGGCGGTGGTGACGGCAATTAGGTCGCCAGACTTGAGCCGGGGCAGGTCACGGTCGAGGCCGAGATAGTCGCCTGTCTCGCAGACCGGGCCGACGACATCGACCGCCATGCGCGGCGTATCGGCCGGCGGCTGCACCACCGGCTTGATGTCGTGGAAGGCATCGTAGAGCGTCGGCCGGATCAGATCATTCATGGCGGCATCGACGACGAGGAAGTTCTTGGCGTCGCCTTCCTTCACGAATATCACTTCCGAGACCAGGATGCCGGCATTGCCGACGATCAGCCTGCCCGGCTCGAACATCACCTTCACCCCAAGCTTTGTCAGATGCTTCCTGACGATATCGGCATAGGCATCGGGCAGAGGCGGCGGGCTGTTGTCGGTGCGGTAGGGGATGCCGAGGCCGCCGCCGAGATCGACATGCTCGACGGCGTGGCCATCGGCGCGCAGCGCGCCGACCAGTTCCGCCAGAAGCGCGAAAGCATCGTCAAAGGGCTGCAACTCGGTGATCTGGCTGCCGATATGGGTATCGATGCCGATGGGCTTGGTGCCCGGCAGCCCGGCCGCGCGGGCATAGACCTGGCGCGCCCGTTGCCATGGAATGCCGAACTTGTTCTCGGCCTTGCCGGTGGAGATCTTCCTGTGCGTCCTGGCGTCGACATCCGGGTTGATGCGCAGCGAGACCGGCGCCACCTTGCCGAGCGCGGTGGCGCGGGCCGACAGCAACTCCAGCTCCGGCTCGGATTCGACATTGAAGCAGAGAATGCCGGCCTCGAGCGCAAAATCCATTTCGCGCGCGGTCTTGCCGACGCCCGAGAATACGATCTTGCTGGCCGGGATTCCGGCGGCGAGCGCGCGGCGCATTTCGCCTTCCGAGACGGTATCGGCGCCGGCGCCGAGCTTTGCCAGCGTCCGCAGCACCGCCTGGTTGGAATTCGCCTTCAAGGCGTAACAGACCAGCGTGTCGAGACCGGCAAAAGCCCCGGCGAACACCCGGTAGTGCCTCGTCAAGGTTGCCGTCGAATAACAATAGAACGGCGTGCCGACGCTTGCGGCGATGTCTGGTATCGCCACGTCCTCGGCATGGAGCACGCCGTCGCGGTAGTCGAAATGGTTCACGAGAGTGTTTCCGGAAGTTGGAGCACGAGACCTGGTTAGCACGAGACCTGGCCAGAAAGACCAAGCCGGTCTCATCGGCTCTAGATCAGCGGGTCCAGGATGAACTTCTTGTCCACGACCGGTTTTTCCGGCTCCGGCGGCACCGGCTGTTTGGCGCGCTCGGCGTCCTTGCGGGCCTGGACGGCCGCTTCATAGGGCGTGTCGAGACCGGCCTTACGGCCGCAAGCGGTCACGGCAGCCATCGCCGTCAGCAGCGTCAGCGTCACCAAAATCCTGCTTGCGGTCATCGATCCATCCGTCCGAAACTTTATGTGCTGCGCTTTTAACCGAGTTTTAGGCGCATTGCACCCCGGCATCATGCCTTGGCGATGCGCTTTTTCCAGCTGCGGATCTGCTTCCTGACCTCCGACGGCGCCGTGCCGCCGAAACTGGTGCGGCTCTTCACCGAATTCTGCACCGCCAGAACCGAGAAGATGTCTGCCGTGATGCCGGGGTTGATCGACTGCAGATCTTCCAGCGACAGCTTTTCAAGGCTCGCCTTCTTCTCTTCGGCCACCGCCACCGCGCGACCGGTGACATGGTGTGCCTCACGGAAGGGCAGGCCCAGCGTGCGCACCAGCCAGTCGGCGAGGTCGGTCGCGGTCGCGTGGCCCGAGCCGGCGGCCTTTTTCATGGCGGCGGCATTGACCGTCATGTCGCGCACCATGCCGGTCATCGCCGCCAGCATCAGATCGAGCGTCTCGGCGGCGTCGAAGACCGATTCCTTGTCTTCCTGCATGTCCTTGCCGTAGGTCAGCGGCATGCCCTTCATCACCGTCAAAAGGCCGACCAGATGGCCGGTGACGCGGCCGGTCTTGCCGCGCACCAGTTCGGCGGCGTCCGGGTTCTTCTTCTGCGGCATGATCGAGGAGCCGGTGGAGAAACTGTCCGACAGCCTGACGAAGCCGAATTGCGGCGTCGACCAGATGATGATTTCTTCGGCGAGCCGCGACAGATGCGTGGCGGAGATCGCCGCCAGGCTCAAAAACTCCAGCGCGAAATCGCGGTCGGAGACGCTGTCCAGGGAATTGCGCATCGGCTCGCGGAAGCCGAGCGCCTTCGCGGTCTTGTGGCGATCGATCGGAAAACTGGTGCCGGCAAGCGCTGCCGCGCCGAGCGGGCTTTCATCCATCCGCTCGATGGCGTCGCGGACGCGCGACAGGTCGCGCGAAAACATCTCGACATAGGCCATGCAATGATGGCCGAAGGTCACCGGCTGCGCCGCCTGCATGTGGGTGAAGCCGGGCATCACGGTCGCCGCATGCTCCTCGGCGCGGTCGAGCAAGGCTGAGATCAGCCCCTTCAGCGCCTCGGCGACGCGAAAGCACTCGTCCTTGACCCAGAGCCGGAGATCCACCGCCACCTGGTCGTTGCGCGAGCGGGCGGTGTGCAGGCGGCCGGCGGCCGGGCCGACCAGATCGGCAAGGCGGGCCTCGATATTCATGTGGATGTCTTCCAGCCGGGTCGAGAACTCGAATGTGCCGGCCTCGATCTCTTTCAGGATCGTGTTCAGCCCGTGAGCGATCTTTTCTTGATCGGCCGCCGAAATAATGCCCGTTTCAGCCAGCATCTCGCTGTGGGCGATCGAACCTCTTATGTCTTGCGCATAGAGTTTGCGGTCGAACGAAATCGACGCGTTGATCGCTTCCATGATCGCGGCCGGACCCGAGGCAAAACGTCCGCCCCACATCTGGTTGCTGGCCTTCTTGTCGCTCATCGCTATAACCCGTGCTCCGGAGCAGTCTTAGAAAATGGCAGACGGTAGCAGATACTTCCCGGCCCCGCGCCTGATCCTCGCCGCTTTGCTGGCGGGCGTGCTGGCCGGCGTGGTCGCGGTATATGTCAGCGAGAGCGGGTCTGGCAACAACGCAGCCACCGGCAGCGCACCTGCGGCCGGCGCGGGCAACAGCAAGGACGACGTCGCCTGCGCCGCCAAGAGCGACCGCGCCAAAAAGGTTGCCGCCGCGGCCACCGGCCAGGTGGCGGCATTGCTGCCCGCCGATCCGCCGCAATCGCTGAAAAGTCTCGCCTTCAACGGTCCCGACGGCAAGCCGATGACGATCGCCGATCATGCCGGCAAGACCGTGCTGCTCAATTTGTGGGCGACGTGGTGCGCGCCCTGCCGCGCCGAAATGCCGGCTCTCGACGCCTTGCAGAAGGAAAAGGGCAGCGATGCCTTCGAAGTGGTCGCGGTCAATGTCGATGCCGGCGACGATGTGAAGCCGAAGAAGTTCCTCGCCGATATCGGCATCGGGTCGCTCGGGTACTACCGCGATTCGACGCTGGCGCTGTTCAACGACGTCAAGACGCGTGGCTTGGCGCTAGGCCTCCCCGTCACCATGCTGATCGACGGCGAAGGCTGCCTGATCGCGCATATGAACGGACCGGCAGAATGGTCGGGACCGGATGCCAAGCGCCTGGTCGAGGCCGCACTCGCCCCTTAGAGCGGTTCACCGTTTCGTCGAAACGGCTACCCGCGCTAACTTTTTTGTTTCGACGCAATTTCGGACGGAAAACCGTTTCACACTTTTCCTGAAATTGCTCTAGGCTGAGCGCAGGGCCGCCGCCGGCGGCAGCATCAAGATGCTGCCGCCGCGTTGTTTGACGCTGGCGTCCTCTTGTGCCACCGGCGCCGCGACGCCGGTCAGTTCGCTGAACGCCTCGATCGGGCTCGGCCGGCCTAGATAGTAGCCCTGGCCGATCTCGCAGGCCTCGGCGTCGAGGAATTTCAGCTCGCCCAGCGTCTCGACGCCCTCGGCCAGAACCGGCAGGCCGAGACCGCGGCCAAGCCCCAGAACGGCGCGCACGATGGCTGCCACCTGGCCGTTGCTGTCGACTGATTTGATGAATGAGCCGTCGATCTTGATCTTGTCGAAGGGGAAGGCGCGGAGATTGGACAGCGAGGAGTAGCCGGTGCCGAAATCGTCCATCGCCACACGCACGCCAAGCGCCTTCACCTGGCGCAAGGTCGCCAGCGCGCGCGGCATGTCCTTGACCAGCGCCGTTTCGGTGATCTCGAGTTCGAGCCTGCCGGGCGTCAGGCCGGAGCCGAGCAGGACTTCATGCACCTTGCGGCTGAAATTCGGATTGTGGAGCTGCACCGCCGAGACATTGACCGCGACGGTGAGAGGGTTCTTCCAGCGCGCTGCCTCGGCGCAGGCCGTCGCCAGCACCCATTCGCCGATCTGGATGATGACGCCGCTGTCTTCGGCCACCGGGATGAAGGTCGCCGGCGACACGTCGCCGCGCTGCGGATGGCGCCAGCGGATCAGCGCTTCGAACCCAACCATCCGCCCGCTGCTGATCTCCTTTTGTGGCTGGTAGACGAGGCGAAACTCATCGCGCGCCATGGCCTGGCGCAGTTCGTGCTCCATCACGCGCCGGTCTCGCGCCTCGGCGCCCATCGAGGCCTCGAAGTAACGGTAAGTGTCCTTGCCCTCGGCCTTGGCGCGGTAGAGCGCGGTGTCGGCGTGGCTGACCAGGAGTGTCGGCTCATCGGCGTCGAGCGGATAAAGTGCAATGCCGATGCTGGCCGACACCAGCCCGCCACCGACCGACAGCCGGTTTTCCTCGCGCATGGCCGCCAGCACCGCCTCGGCGATGCGGCCGGCCGCCTGCGGATCGGGAAGGTTTGGAGCGATGATGGCGAACTCGTCGCCGCCGAGACGCGCCAGCATCTGTCCGTGGCGGAGCACGGCGGAGGCGCATAGCGCCACCTTCTGCAGCATGGCATCGCCGGCGCCATGCCCGAACAGGTCGTTCACTTCCTTGAAGCGGTCGAGGTCGAGCAGCAGCAGCGCAAGATGCCCGCCCTTGCCGCCGCGGTCCATTGCGGCAATTTCGGCCTCGAGCCGGCCGGAGAAACTGCGGCGGTTGGGGAGCCCGGTCAGCGGGTCGAAATGGGCGAGGCGCAGTATCTCCTGCTCGGCCTTCCTGCGTTCGCGGATGTCGCGCACGGCGACCACGCTGTGCCGCTTGCCGCAATAGTCGATGCTCCTGGCGATAAGTTCGACGGGGATGGTGGCGCCGTCATGGGCTCTGAGCTCCGCTTCCTGTGCCTGTCCGCTGCAGTCGGACATGCCGGCCGCGGTGCGTTCGCCGAAGAGGTCGCCAAGCAGCATCGCGTTCAGCACTTCCGGCGCAATGCCGGTTAGCGCGGCGATGCTGTCATTGGCGCTGACGATGCGGGCGCCGTCGCATACGATCAGGCCCTCGACGGCGGCGTTGGCGAGGCCGTGCATGCGCTCGGCCTCGATCTTGTGACGACGGAAGCGCAGGTCGATCCACAATGCTGCGGCTGAAAGCACCAGGATAGCCAGGCTGACAGCAGCGGCGGCGAAGGCCTGCGACATCGGTTCGACCGTGAACTGCGATATCTCGATGGAGGAGTCCGGGAAGATCGACACCGCGCCCATCGCGATGAAGTGCAGGCTGCAGATCGCCAGCGTCAACAGGATGGCGGCGGCGATTGTGGCCTGCATGGACGGCCGTCGCAACACGACCAGCAGCGCCAGCGCGGCGAGGGTGACGCCTGTCAGCACCGAGACGCCGACCAGCAGCGGGTTCCAGACGATGCGCCCTTCGACCTCGAAGGCGGCCATGCCGATATAGTGCATGGCGGCGATACCGGCGCCGAGGACGGCGCCGCCGACCAGAGGGTAGTCGATGCCCCGGCGCAAGGTGGCGATCCACATGCCCGCGGCGGTCAGGGCGACGGAACCGGCGAGCGAAAGCGCCGACATTTCCGCATTGTAGGCGTTGGGGATTCCGGGAGAAAAGGCAAGCATTGCGATGAAATGCGTCGCCCAGATACCGAAGCCGGTGGAAGTGGCTGCTATCATCAGCCAGGTATAGCGGTTGCGCTCGCTCGAGCGGTCGACATGGCGAAGCAGGTTGACCGCCGAGAAGGAAGAAATACCGCAAATGAGCGCTGCCAGTGCGACCAGTCTCAGATCGTGCTCATGCACGATACAATTATAGACCGTCAGCATCTCGCCCCACCTGCTCTCCCACAGCAATCAAGCCGTCCACTTGATTAGTATGTCGCGCTTGACGAAGAATCGGTTATGCGAACTACAACTACAGCGGGTTTTTCGGGTTGTACCTTGCGGCGATCCTGTCTCATTCCAGACAGGGTCACAGCAGCGCTTGGCGCGATGCCGCTCTACCGATCTCGATCTGGCCGAGCGCCGGTATGGCGGCCGCATGGTACAGGTGCGTGGCGCTGTCACGGGGGCCCTTCATGCATCGCCGGCGGTCGGCGATCGTCGCAGGCCCACCGCGCCCATGTATCGCTGAGCCGGCTTGGCATTTCTCTCTGTCCTCGTTGCAGAGCGAGGGGGCGCGAAGTTAGCCGGGTATGAAATTCACGAAACAGCAACAAATCCGTTGTCCGATTGTCATCAGCGACACATATTGCCTTTGCGGGAGTGCCCCTTTCGCCAATGACAAACGGGAGATGAAACATGAAGTTGTTCGGCTTTGCGGCCGGTGTTGCCGCCACCTTGACCCTGCTTTCCACCACCTCCGCCTTCGCCGCCACCCAGATCAGTTGGTGGCATGCAATGACCGGCGCCAATGCCGAGGTGGTCGACAAGATCGCCAACGATTTCAATGCCAGCCAGAGCGACTATGAAATTCTCCCTGTTTTCAAGGGCACCTATCCCGAAACGCTGAATGCCGGCATCGCTGCCTTTCGTGCGGGGCAAGCGCCCGATATCATCCAGGTGTTCGACGTGGGTACCGGCGTCATGATGGCCGCCGAAGGTGCGATCAAGCCGGTGGCCGATGTGCTGACCAGCGCCGGCGTGACCTTCGACAAGAGCCAGTATTTGCCCGGCATCGTCGGCTACTATTCGAAGCCGGACGGGACCATGCTGTCCTTCCCCTATAATTCCTCGTCGCCCATCCTCTACTACAACAAGGATATCTTCCAGAAGGCCGGGCTTGATGTGAACAATCCGCCAAAGACCTGGAACGAGGTGTGGGAAGCCGCCAAGAAGATCAAGGCGAGCGGCGCCGCTTCCTGCGGCTATACCTCGACCTGGTTGACCTGGATCCACCTTGAGGCCTTCGCTGCCTGGAACGACGTTTCCTATGGCACCAACCAGAACGGACTTGCCGGAACCGACGTCGAGCTCAAGATCAATGCGCCGATCTTCGTCAATCATTTCCAGGCCCTCGCCGACCTGGCCAAGGACGGCACCTTCAAATATGGCGGCCGTACATCCGAAGCCAAGCAGATCTTCCTTGCCGGAGAATGCGGCATCTTCACCGAATCGTCGGGGGGTCTCGGTGACATCGTCAAGTCGGGCATGAACTACGGCATCGGCCAGCTTCCCTATGATAGTGACGCCAAGGGCGCGCCCCAGAACACCACGCCGGGCGGCGCCAGCCTGTGGGTGTTCGGCAACAAATCGGACGAGGAATACAAGGGCGTCGCGGCGTTCTTCTCCTACCTGTCCAAGACCGAAGTGCAGGAGTATCTGCACCAGAAGTCGGGTTATCTGCCGGTGACGCTCGCTGCCTATGAGGCGACCAAGAAGTCCGGCTTCTATGACAAGAATCCGGGCCGTGAGACGCCGATCCTGCAGATGCTGGGCAAGGCGCCGACCGAGAACTCGAAGGGCGTGCGCCTCGTCAACCTGCCGCAGGTGCGCGACATCGAGAACGAGGAGTTCGAGAAGATGCTGGCCGGCCAGCAGACTGCGCAGCAGGCGCTCGACAACGCGGTCGCACGCGGCAACAAGGCGATTCAGGAAGCGATCGGAAATTGAAGCGATTTGTCAGTTGAACCTCGTCCACGCGGACCCGCGTGGACGACTTCCTGAACAGCGAGGGAACCACACTGTCTCCACGCGTCGTCTTTCCCAACAAGACCCTGCCTTACCTGCTGGTGGCGCCGCAACTCGCCATTACGCTGATCTTTTTCTACTGGCCGACGGGGCAGGCGCTCTACCAGTCGATGCTTAGGGAAGACCCGTTCGGGCTGAAGAGCAAGTTCGTCGGGCTCGCCAATTTTCGCAAGGTGCTGGCCGACCCGGCCTACCTCAACTCGATCAAAGTTACGCTGGTGTTCTCTCTGGCGACCGCGATGGTCGCCATGGGTGTGGCCCTGTTGCTTGCCGTCATGGCCGAGAGGGTGGTGCGCGGCAAAGGCCTTTATCGCACGCTGCTGATCTGGCCGTATGCGGTGGCGCCGGCGATTGCCGGCATGTTGTGGCTGTTTCTGTTCAACCCCTCGATCGGTTCGCTGGCCTACGCCTTGAGAGGTCTCGGCATCGCCTGGGATCCCTTGCTTAACGGAAACCAAGCCATGATCCTGCTGGTGTCTGCGGCTGCCTGGAAGCAGATCAGCTACAATTTCCTGTTCTTCGTCGCCGGGCTGCAGGCGGTGCCGAAGACGTTGATAGAGGCGGCGGCCATGGACGGCGCCGGGGAGACGAAGCGCTTCTGGACCATCGTCTTCCCGCTGCTCGCACCGACGACCTTCTTCCTGCTGGTCGTCAACACTGTCTATGCGCTGTTCGACACTTTCGGTATCGTTCATGCCGTCACCGGCGGCGGGCCAGGCAAGGCCACCGAGACGCTGGTCTACAAGGTCTACAATGACGGTTTCGTCAATTTGATCCTCGGCGATTCGGCCGCGCAGTCGGTCATCCTGATGGTCATCGTCATCTCACTCACGGCCATCCAGTTCCGCTATGTGGAACGCAAAGTCCACTACGGTTGAGCGCGAGCGATGATTGGTCAGTCCCCGCTTCGCGCCCTCATCGCCCACGCCGTGCTCATCCTGGGCATCCTGATCGTCGCTTTCCCGATCTACTACACCTTCGTTGCCTCCACGCAGACGCTGCAGACCATCCTCAAGCCGCCATTGCCTCTTTTGCCCGGCGACCAGGTCTGGAACAATTACAGCGAGGCGCTGTTCGGCGGTGTCGGCCGCATCGGCGGCGTCAGTGTCGGCCGATTGCTGCTCAACACCACGATCATGGCGCTCGGCATCGCGGTGGGGAAGATTTTCATCTCGATCCTTTCGGCCTATGCGATCGTGTTCTTCCGTTTTCCGCTTCGGATGGTCTTCTTCTGGCTGATCTTCATCACGCTGATGCTTCCCGTCGAGGTGCGCATCCTGCCGACCTACAAGGTGATGGTCGATCTCGGCATGATCGACACCTATGCCGGCCTGATCATTCCGCTGATCGCCTCGGCCACCGCCACGCTTCTGTTTCGCCAGTTCTTCATGACCATCCCAGGTGAGTTGGTGGAAGCGGCGCGTGTCGACGGCGCCGGACCATGGCGCTTCTTTTTCGACATCCTGCTGCCGCTGTCGCGCACCAACATCGCGGCGCTGTTCGTCATCCTCTTCATTTATGGCTGGACGCAGTACCTGTGGCCGCTGCTCGTCACCAACAGCAATGACATGAACACCATCGTCATCGCACTTAGAAAGATGGTCTCCTTCGCCGATGCCGATACCCAATGGCATCTGGTCATGGTCACCGCGATGCTGGCCATCCTGCCGCCGATCCTGATCGTGGTGCTGATGCAACGCTGGTTCGTGCGCGGACTGGTCGATACCGAAAAGTGAGAAGCTGATGGCGACCGTCGATCTGAAGGATGTGAAGAAAGTCTATCCCGGCGGCGTCGAGGCGGTGAGGGGTGTCTCGATCGCCATTCCCGACAAGGAGCTTTGCGTTCTGGTTGGGCCGTCCGGCTGCGGCAAGTCCACGCTGCTGCGGATGATCGCCGGGCTTGAGACCATTTCTTCCGGCATCGTCGCCATCGACGGCAAGATCGTCAACACGATCGGTCCGACCGAGCGCGACATCGCCATGGTGTTCCAGAACTATGCGCTCTATCCACATATGAAGGTCTACGACAACATGGCCTACGGGTTGCGCAACCGGGGTACTCCCAAGGACGAGATCGACAGCAGGGTTCGCTCGACCGCCAAGGTGCTGGAGCTCACGGCGCTGCTCGACCGGCGCCCGCGCGAGCTTTCCGGCGGCCAGCGCCAGCGCGTGGCCATGGGTCGCGCAATCGTGCGCAATCCAAAAGTCTTCCTGTTCGACGAACCGCTTTCCAACCTCGACGCCAAACTGCGCGGCCAGATGCGGGTCGAAATCAAGAATTTGCAGCGCTCGCTCGGTGTCACCTCGGTCTACGTCACCCACGACCAGCTTGAGGCGATGACGCTGGCCGATATTCTCGTCGTCATGAATGGCGGGTTGGTCGAGCAGACGGGCGCGCCGCTCGACATCTACGAGAAGCCGGCATCGACCTTCGTCGCCTCCTTCATCGGAGCGCCGCCGATGAACCTTCTGCCTCTTTCGCAAGGACCGGCTGGTCCGGCGCTGACCGACGGCAAGACGGTTGACTTCGCGCCTACGAACGCCGCCACGCTTGGCTTCCGCCCTGAGGATGCCGACGTCACCTTCAGTGCCGAGGCATCATCCGGCGCGCTTATTCTGCCTGCGGCGGTCGAGGCGGTCGAACCTGTGGGAGCCGAAAGCTTTCTTCACTGTGCCGCCGGCGGCAACCGCATCGTCGTGCGTGTGGCCGGCCGCGCCACGGCCAAACCCGGCGATCAACTGCGCGTCGTGGCGAGGGCCGAGAAGCTGCATTGGTTCGACAATGCTGGGAAACGAGTCGATTGACGCAGCCGCTCGCGCCAAACCGACGCATCGGCAGTTCAGGCGAAGACATGCGCCTTGCCGGAAACTGTCAGACGCACGATCTCGCCGACGGCAGGTGCGTCGATTCCCGGCTTGCGTAAGGTCAGCGGTGTGCTGCCGATCGCCGCGGCGTCCGGCGGATCGGGGTTGTTCAACAGCCGCACGGCAATGGTGCACATCGAGCCTGCGAATTCCGAGTCCGTCACCTCGGCGAATATCGTGCCCGCAGGACCCGACATGCCTTCGCGCGACGTGCGCTTTACCTGCACCTGCTCCGGTCGCAGCATGATGCGGGCGATGTCGCGCCGCTCCTTCGAGTCGACGGCTATGCGACCAAGCGAGGAGGTGGCGAAGCCGCCTGAAATCTTTGCCGGCAAGATGATGGCGTCGCCAAGAAACTCGGCAACCATGCGGTCTTTCGGCTGCAGATAGAGTTCTCGCGGTGTGCCGATCTGAGAGAACTTTCCGTCGCGCATGACCGCCACCTGGCTGGCGAAGGACAGCGCCTCGGCCTGGTCGTGGGTGACCAGGATGGTGGTGATGCCGGCGGCTTCGAGTAGTTCGGCGACCGCCTTGCGCATCGAGGCGCGCAGACCGGTGTCGAGCGCCGAGAACGGTTCGTCGAGAAGCATCAGCCTGGGCTTCATCGCCATGGCGCGGGCCAGCGCCACGCGCTGCTGCTGGCCGCCGGAGAGCTGGTGCGGGCGGCGCTTGAGGATCGCCTTGTCCAGCCCGACGGTATAGGCGAGCTCGGCGATGCGCTCGGCGCGCTGGTCCTCGCCGCGGGCCATGCCAAAGCCGATATTGTCGCCGATGCTGAGATGCGGGAACAGGGCGCCGTCCTGCGCCACCAGGCCGATGCCGCGGCGGTGCGCCGGCACCGCATGGCCGCCATTGGCCAGCACCTCGCCGTCGAGCACGACGCGGCCCTGGTCGGGCGCCTCGAAGCCGGCGATCAGCCGCAGCAACGTCGTCTTGCCGCAGCCGGACGGGCCGACGATCGCGGTGCGACTGCCGCTTGCGGCGCTGAGCTCGATGCCGGCAAGGGCTGCGACCGGGCCGTAGTGCTTGGTGAGGCCACTGATTTCGAGAAAGCTCATCGCCCGGCCATCCGTTTCGACTGGACATAGAGCAGCCAGGTCAGCGGCAGCGACATCGCCACCATGATGAAGGCGTAAGGGGCGGCGGAGGCATAGTCGATCTCGCCGCTATAGGACCAGAACGCCATGGCCAGCGTGCGCGTGCCGTTGGGCGCCAGCATCTGGGTGGCGGTCAGCTCGTTCATGATGCCGAGCGCGACCAGCGCCATGCCGGCCGCAGCCCCCGGCGCCGACAGGCGAATCGTTGTCGACCAAAGCGCCTTCAGCGGCGGCCGGCCAAGGCTGGCGGCGGCGCGTTCGAGCTCGACCGGCGCCTGTGCGATCGAGGCTCTGAGGCTGATCAAGGCGCGCGGCAGGAACATCAGCGCATAGGCGACCAGGATTGTGAACAGCGTCTGGTAGAGCGGCATGGCGATGCGCACGGTGATGGTGACCAGCGCCAACGCGATGACGACGCCGGGCAGCGAACCGACGATGTAGTTGCAGCCCTCGAGCAGCCGCTGCAGCGGCCCGGGCGCGCGGATCGAGATCCAGGCCATCGGCATGGCGGCGATTGTCGCAAGCAAGGCGCCGGCGAGCGCCAGGAAGAGCGTCTGGCCAAGCGCCAGGCCGATCTCGTCGAAACGCCAGACATCGGCGCCGCCAGCGACCAGCCAGCGGCCGATGGTGACGAAGGGCACGCCGATGGCGAGCAGCGTGGTGATGGCAGGCAGAGCCAGGCAAGGCAGCGTGGCGCGCCCGAGCCTGGTGCGCTGCTGGCGGCGCGCGGCACCCGAGCCTACGCGGGCATAGCGTTCCTCGCCGCGCACCAGCACCTCCAGCGCGAGCAGCACGAAGCAGCAAGTCACCAGGACGCCGGCTAGCATGTTGGCGGCGGGACCGTTGAAGGTCGACTGGAACTGGTCGACGATCGCCGTGGTGAAAGTGTCGAAGCGGATGAAGACGTAGAGGCCGTATTCGGCCAGCAGATGCAGGCCGACCAGCAGCGCGCCGCCGCAAATGGCCAGTCTCAGCTGTGGCAGCACGACACGCCAAAACACCCGCCATGGTCCAAGGCCGAGTGCTGCGGCTGCGTCCTCCAAAGCAGGATCGAGCCGGCGCAGAGCCGCCGCCAGCGGCAGATAGAGGAACGGGAAATAGGCGAGAACCGAGACCAGCACGCCGGCCCACAGGCCGTGCAAGGTCGGCACCATGGTGATCCAGGCGTAGGAATGCACGAAGGCGGGGATGGCGAGCGGCGCCACCGACAGCCAAGCCCACAGGCGGGCGCCGGGCAGGTCGCTGCGCTCGGTCAGCCATGCCAGCGTCACCGACAGCACGGTGGCGATCGGCACGGTGAGCGCCACCAGAAGCACGGTGTTGACCAGAAGTTCGCCGACGCGCGGCCGGAAGACCAGGGCCGAAGCAGTGTCCCAGCCGATCTGCACACCGATCCAGATGATGAACGCCAGCGGCAGCAGCGACAGCAGCGAGACAATTATGGCGGCAAGCGCGATCCAGGACATGGGCTTCCGGCGGGACCGCCCGACTGTCTGGCCTGAACGTGCGAGATCGACCGCAGTTTGCATCAGCTCGACCGCGCCACTGCCGCCGGGGCGGGGGCGCCGCAGGCGCGGCCGGAAACGCAATGTGTTGTCATGGACAATGCCATCTCGAAAACAGAGCGCTCCTGCGGAAAGTCCGGCAGGAGCGCAATCGTTGCCCTTTTAGGACGAACCCAGCCTAAAGCAAGCCGGCTGCCGTCATCAGGTCCGTCACCTTTTGGGAGTTCAGTGTCGCCGGATCGACCTTCGGCGCCTGCAGGTCGGCCAGCGGCACCAGCTTGGGATTGGACTGCGCGTCCTTGCCGATAGCGTATTCGAAGGACGTGCCGGTCTTCAGCACGTCCTGGCCGCCTTTCCCGGTCACCCATTTGAGGAACGCCTGGGCTTCCTTCGGGTGTTTGCTCGAGGCGAGCACGCCGCCGCCGGAGATCGAGACGAAAGCGCCGGGATCCTGGTTCTTGAAATAATGCAGTTCGACGTTCTTGCTGTTTTCGCCGGTCTTTGCCTGATCGCCGAAATAGTAATAGTGGTAGATGATTCCGCCTTCGATCTCGCCGGCATTGACCGCCTTCATCACCGTGCCGTTGCCCTTGTAGGCGGTGAAATTCTCCTTCATGGCCTTCAGCCAGTCGGCGGTTGCGGCTTCGCCCTTGAGCTCGAGCAGCGCGCTGACGATGGCCTGAAAATCGGCGCCGGAAGGCGAGGCTGCCCAGCGGCCTTTCCAGGCGGGATCGGCGAGATCGAGCATCGATTTGGGCAGCTTTTCGGCCGTGAGCTTGGTCTTGTTGTAGGCAAAGACGGTGCTGCGCGCCGCGACACCCACCCATTTGCCGCTGCTCGGCTGGAATTCGGCCGGGACTTGCGCCAGCGTGTCGGCGTCGACCGGCGCGAAAAGGCCCGCCGCTTCGACCAGGGTCATCGCCGGCGAGTTTTCGGTCAGGAACACGTCGGCCGGCGAAGAAGCGCCCTCGGCGACGATCTGGTTGGAGAAATCGCTGTCGCCGCCATTGCGCAGCGTGACCTTGATGCCGGTTTCCTTGGTGAAACCTTCGACCCATTCCTTGGCCAGGCTCTCATGCTGGGCGTTGTAGACGATGATGCCTGCATCCGCGGCCATCGCCGGCCCGGCGATCATGCTCACGGCCAGCGCTGTGGCCCCCGCTAGGGTGGAGAGCGTGTATCTCATGGCGTCATCCTCAATCTCGGTGGTTCTGGTTTCGCAGGCTGCACCTATCGATACCTGACAGCAGTAGTCAACATTGCTCGGCTGCTTCAATCGGTCGCCGCTCCCGCAAACTTTCGTGATTTTGCGGCACTTTGGCTTGGACATTATTTCGCCGGACACGTAACAAATCGGTGCCGAGGCGCGAAGATCGGGGAGTGAACTCTTGTGAGCGGCAAGGATGAGGCCGAGCTTTCCCGGCTGATGCGGGCCGCGATCGCGGGAGATGAAAGGGCCTACGCCGACTTTTTGCACCGGATCGCCGCGCTGGTTCGCGGCTTTGCGAGGCGCAAGATCGTACAGGGCGGGGTCGATCCCGAGGATGTCGTGCAGGAAACCTTGCTGGCCATTCATGTGAAACGGCATACCTGGCGCCAGGACGCGCCGGTGTTGCCATGGATCTATGCGATAGCCCGCTTCAAGCTGATCGATGCTTTCCGGCGGCGCGGACGGCGCATCGAAATCGAGATCGACGAGATCGCCGAGACCTTTGCCGAGCCGGAAACCGAGACCGTCAGCGAACGCGACATCAACCGGGCGCTGGACGGACTGCCGGCTGCGCAGCGCTCCGTCGTTTCTTCGATCTCGGTCGACGGCCGCTCCATCGGCGAGACGGCGGCCAGGCTCGGCGTCAGCGAGACGGCGGTGCGGGTGTCGCTGCATCGCGGGCTTGCCGCGATCGCCAAGCGATTTGGGCAGGGGCGCTTCGGGCGGCAGTGACATGAGGACGGAGGATCTCATCAAGGCACTCGACGCCGACACAAGCAGCAAGGCGATGCCGCTGCGCTCGGCCTGGTTGATGGCGGCGGCAGCCGCGGCGGTGATCGCGGCTCTGGTCTTCTTTCTCACCATCGGCCCGCGTCCCGACATCATGACCGCCATGCACACGATGCGGTTCCTGGCGAAGTTCGTGTTCACCATCGTGCTAGCCGTCACCGCCTTTGGCCTGGTCCGGGCGTTGTCGACGCCGGGCGCTTCGACGGCAAGAGCCGCGGCCTGGATGCTGGCGGCGCCGCTGCTGGTGGCCGTGGCGGTGGCTCTCGAACTGTTCATGGTGCCGGAGCCGATGTGGAGCACGCGCATGGTCGGCTCCAACATGATGATCTGCATGGGCTTCATCCCGCTGATCGGAATCGGCCCGCTTGCCGTCTTCCTGTGGATGCTGCGCTATGGCGCGCCGACGCGGCCGGTGTTGGCCGGGGCGGTCGCGGGACTGCTCGCCGGCGGCCTGGCGGCAACCTTCTACGCCGCGCACTGCTTCGACGATTCGCCGCTTTTCGTCGCCACCTGGTACACGCTCGCCATCGCCGTCCTCGCCGGTCTGGGCGCGCTCGGGGGACGGTTCTTCGTGCGCTGGTGACCGGGCGGTTCAAGATCGCCCAATAATCACCGATCCTTAATCATGCCGGCAATTGTTTGCGGGTTCACCGTGTTGCCGGTGGCTCCGGCGCAACCTTTCCTTAAAATCGATCATCCAGTGTTTTTTGCAGAAATGTGTTGCGCATGGGGTGGCATGCACAGTGATGCGACGAGAGCGAAAAAGCCTGCGGGCTGACAGTCACGTGGCTTTGGTGCTTGCGGCCGGAGGGCTTTGCGCTGCCGTGGTCGCGCTCCTGCTGTCGCGGCTCGATGTCAGCGCCGAAGTGCTGAAACTCTGCCTGCAGATATCGGTGCCGGTCGCCGCCGTTGCGCTGATTCTCGCCGCCCTGTTCATTTACCGGATACTGGACGACCGCCGGCAGATCGCCGAAAGCGAGCAGCGTTTCCGCCGCGCCATGGAGGATTCGGCGATCGGCATCGCCATTGTCGGCCTCGACGGCCGCATCCATGAAACCAACCCGGCCTTCGCCGCCATGCTCGGCTATAGCAAGCAGGAGATCGAGGCGCTGACCTTCTTTCAGATCACCCATCCCGACGATGTGCAGATCGGCCGTGAGACGATGGACGGCATGCGGGCGGGCACCGTCAACGCCTTCCACTTCGAAAAGCGCTACCTCAGGAAGGACGGCACGCCGGTATGGGCCCATCTTGCCGGTTCCGTCATTCGCGACGAGAAGAGCGGGAGCCCGCTCTACCTGGTCTCCCAGATCGAGGATATCGATGCGCGCAAGCAATCCGAGGCGCGCATAGCCGAAGCCGAAACGCGCTGGAATTTTGCCCTGGCCAGCGCCGGACAAGGCGTCTGGGATCTTGATATGCGGAAGGGCGGCACCACCTACTCCGCCACCTGGGTGAAGATGCTGGGCTATGCCGATGGCGAACTGGACGGCGACCCCGACCGCTGGCTGGCGATGATCCACCCCGACGATCGCGAAAACGTCGCCGAAGCCGATCGTGCCCATTTGGAGGGCAGGACACCGTTCTTCGAAGCCGAGTTCCGGATGCGCCACAAGGATGGCCACTGGGTCTGGATCCTCGACCGCGGCAAGACGCTCGAACGCGACAAGGACGGACGGCTGGTCAGGGCCATCGGCAGCCTGACCGATATCACCCAGCGCAAGCAAACCGAGGAAAGCCTCATCGTATCGGCGGCAATGCTGGCCGACGAGAAGGAGCGGCTGAGGGTGACGCTGCAGTCGATCGGCGACGCCGTCATCTGCACCGATGCCGCCAACCGCATCACCTTCATGAACCCGGTCGCCGAAAAGCTCACCGGCGTTGTTGGCGCGGAGGCGCTCGGCAAGACGCTTGGCCATGTCTACTGGGCGGTGGACGAAGAAACCGGGCAAAGGATCGGCATGACGCGGCCGGCGCTCGGCAGCGCCAGCCCTGCCGACCAGAACAGTCGCGCCGTCCTCATCCGTCGCGACGACACACGCTGCAGCATCCGCCAGGTGGTGTCGCCGATCATGAACGACCGCCAGGAGTTCTGCGGTCTTGTCATCGTCTTCCAGGACTTCACCGATGCGCGCGCCTTGCAGCGCCAGCTCGCCTATGCCGCCGCGCATGATGCGCTGACCGGCCTTGCCAACCGTTCGAGCTTTATCCGCACCATGGAGGAACTGGTCGACCGGAGCCGCAAGGCCGGCACAGCCAGGTCGGCGGGCGAACATCATTTCATGTTCATCGATCTGGACCATTTCAAGCTGGTCAACGACACTGGCGGGCACGCCGCCGGCGACGCCTTGCTGAAGCGGGTTGCCGAGGCCATTCGCGGTGCGCTTGGGCCGGAGGATATCGTGGCCCGCCTCGGCGGCGACGAATTCGCGGTCATCCTGAAAGCCGGGCCGAGCGCCGGCGCCAGGATTGCCGCACGCTCTGTCATCGACGCCATCCGCGGCCTGCAGTTCAGCTGGGACGGCCGGCCGCATGCGATCGATGCCAGCATCGGGCTGGCGCCAATCCACAGCAACAGCGGTGAAGTCGACGAGATCATCGCCCGGGCCGATGCTGCCTGCTATGCGGCCAAGGCCGCCGGCCGCGGCTGTGTTTCCGTGGCGCCTGACGATACCGGGTCAAGAGGCCAAGCAGAGCCGCCGCTTGCAGCGGCGTCCTGAGGTAGCACGGAACTTTCGGTCTGGTGGTTAGCGCGTCGGAACCGGATGCTCGCCGCGATAATCGTAGAAGCCGCGCCCGGTCTTGCGGCCGAGCCAGCCGGCCTCGACATATTTCACCAGCAGCGGGCAGGGGCGATATTTCGAATCCGACAGGCCGTCATGCAGCACCTGCATGATCGACAGGCAGGTGTCGAGGCCGATGAAATCGGCGAGCTGCAGCGGTCCCATCGGATGGTTGGCGCCGAGCCGCATGGCGGTGTCGATGGCATCGACCGAGCCGACCCCCTCATAGAGCGTGTAGATCGCCTCGTTGATCATCGGCAATAGAATGCGGTTGACGATGAAGGCCGGAAAATCTTCAGAGACGGTGATCGTCTTGTCGAGCTGTTTCACATAGGCCTTGGCCGCCTCGAAGGTCTGATCCTCGGTAGCGATGCCGCGCACCAGTTCGACCAGCTTCATCAGCGGCACGGGGTTCATGAAATGTATGCCGATGAAACGCTCGGGACGGTCGGTCTGCGCCGCAAGCCGGGTGATCGAAATCGACGAGGTGTTGGTCGCCAGAATGGCTTCCGGGTTGAGCTGGGGACAGAGCTGCGCGTAAATCTTGCGCTTGACCGTCTCGTCCTCGGTCGCCGCCTCGATAACCAGATCGGCACCGGCGAGATCAGCCATGGTGGGGGCTGCGGAAATGCGCGCCATCGCTTCGTTACGCAGCTTTTCCTCAAGCTTGCCGGAGCCGACCTGACGGGCCATGTTGCCGCTGACCGTGGCAATGCCCTTCTCGATACGGTCGGGCGAGACGTCGTAGATCAGCACCTTGAAACCCGAAAGTGCTGATACATGCGCGATGCCGCCGCCCATCTGGCCGGCGCCGATGATGCCGATCGTCTCGATCTTGGCCATTTGCAGCGATCCCGTCGAAAAGGCCTTTGCGGCCTGCTTTTTGTGCAGTGCAAACTAAAAGGGTGGGGTAGCTTCGTCTACCCCACCCTTTCACAATTTAATACGCTTTGGCAGAGAGCGTCAAAGCGCCTTTTGCAGTTCCGGCAGGATGACGAACAGGTCGCCGACGAGGCCATAATCGGCAACCTGGAAGATCGGCGCCTCCTCGTCCTTGTTGATGGCGACGATGACCTTCGAATCCTTCATGCCGGCAAGGTGCTGGATGGCGCCGGAAATGCCGACGGCAATATAGAGGTCCGGCGCCACGACCTTGCCGGTTTGGCCGACCTGCCAGTCATTCGGGGCGTAGCCGGCGTCGACGGCAGCGCGCGAGGCGCCGACGGCTGCACCGAGCTTGTCGGCGACCGGCAGAATGACTTCCTGGAACTTTTCCGAGGAGCCGAGCGCGCGGCCGCCCGAAATGATGATCTTGGCCGAGGTCAGTTCCGGACGGTCGGTTTCCGACAGCCTGTTCTCGACGAAGGTGGACAGGCCCGGATTGGACGCGGCCTTGACCGTCTCGACAGCTGCCGAGCCGCCCTCGGGGGCAGCCTGGAAGGAGGCGGTGCGCACGGTGATGACCTTCTTGGCGTCGCTCGACTGCACCGTCTGGATGGCGTTGCCGGCATAGATCGGCCGTTTGAACGTGTCTGGTGAAACCACTTCGATGATCTCGGAGACTTGCGCGACATCGAGCAGGGCCGCCACGCGCGGCGCGACATTCTTGCCCGACGAGGTCGCCGGCGCGATTATGGTGTCGTAGGCGCCGGCCAGCGAGACAACGAGTGCGGCGAGCGGTTCGGCGAGGCGCTCGGCCAGTTCGTCGGCCTCGGCCAGCAGCACCTTGCTCACGCCCTCGAGCTTGGCGGCGGCGTCGGCCGCGCCCTTGGCGCCTTTGCCGGCGACCAGCACATGCACGTCCGAACCGATCTGCAGCGCCGCCGAGAGCGCCTTGGCGGTCTGGTCGGAAAGAGTTGCGTTGTCGTGTTCTGCGATGAGGAGAATGGTCATTTTATCTGTTCCTTCCAGTCTCAGAGCACGCCGGCTTCGTTCTTCAGCTTGTCGACCAGTTCGGCGACGCTCTTGACCTTCACGCCCGCCTTGCGGCCGCTGGGCTCCTCGGTCTTGAGCACCTTCAGGCGCGGCTTGACGTCGGCGCCGTAATCGGCCGGGCTCTTTTCGTCGAGCGGCTTCTTCTTGGCCTTCATGATGTTGGGCAGCGAGGCATAGCGCGGCTGGTTGAGACGAAGGTCGGCGGTGATGATCGCCGGCATTTTCAGCTCTACCGTCTGCAGGCCGCCGTCGACTTCGCGCGTCACCTTGGCCTTGTCGCCGTCGATCACGACCTTGGAGGCGAAAGTGCCCTGTGCCCAGCCGAGCAGGGCGGCCAGCATCTGGCCGGTCTGGTTCGAGTCATCATCGATCGCCTGCTTGCCCAGGATCACGAGACCGGGCTGCTCGGCGTCGACGACGCCCTTCAGCACCTTGGCGACGCCGAGCGGCTCGGTCTGTTCGTCTGTCTTGACCAGGATGGCGCGGTCGGCGCCCATGGCGAGCGCGGTGCGGAGCGTTTCCTGCGCCTGCTGCGGGCCGATCGACACGACGATGATCTCTTCGGCCTTGCCGGCTTCCTTCAGCCGGAGCGCCTCTTCCACCGCGATCTCGTCGAACGGGTTCATCGCCATCTTGACGTTGGCGAGTTCAACCGCCGAACCATCAGCCTTGACGCGAACCTTGACGTTCGCATCCACAACCCGCTTCACGGGCACAAGGATCTTCATTTGCCTGTCACCTCTCCTGAGATATCCGGGCGCGCTATAGCAGCGTGCGCCTCCGCAGAGTTGTCGAAAGCCGACATTCCTGACTGAATTGCGGCCAAACGGAATTCTGGCCGGACGGAATTCTTGTCTTCTGCCGCCTAGCGGTGGCGCTCTCCGTAGTTGTGGAGACGCAACACGTCAATATGCCACGGCAGCGGCCAAACCGCTCAAATCGGTTCAGTTGTGACCGGAAGCGCCACCTCGGCCCCAACGCGTCTCAGGTTGCACGGGAGCGGGACCGGCTGGCGCCGGCCCAGTAGAAGCGGCTGGCTGATCGGCGGGTTCCGGCTCGCCGTCGTCACCGGCGAGCAGCGGCACGCCGCGGCTGCGCATGATGAGCACCAGCACGCCACCGGCAATGATGCCGCCAATATGGCAGGCCCAGGATATCTGGTTTTCGCCGCCGGCGGCAAACATCACCACTTGGAAGCCGATCCACAGGATCAGCGGGATGAAGGCCGGGATACGCAGCGGAATGCGGGCAAAGACCAGCACCCACACTTTCACCCGGGGGTAGAGGACCAGATAGGCGGCGACGACGCCGGCAATGGCGCCGGAGGCGCCGATCAGCGGCACCTCCGAACTCCAGGCGACGAGCCCTTGGAAGAAGGCGCCGGCGATGGCGCAAAGCAGGTAGAAGATAAGGTAGCGGATGTGGCCGAGTGCGTCCTCGACATTATCGCCGAACACCCACAGGAACAGCATGTTGCCGCCGAGATGAAAGATATCGGCATGCAGGAAGGCATAGGTGAGGTAACTCAGGCTCTCCGGAATGACGACGAATTGGGGCGAGAGTTCTGCCGTGTCGTGGACAACCGAAGGGATGAAGCCGAGGCCGAGCACGGCGGCGTTGTTGAAATTTTCGCCGCCGATCGTGGTGATGAGAAAGACCAACACGTTGGCCGCGATCAGGCCGATCGTCACATATTGCAGCCGGATGTGGCGCAACCTGTTGGAGTCGTAAAGCGGGATGAACATGCCCCAAGCCCTTTCCCGCCTTCGAAAATTCAGCGGTTCTTGCCGGGCACCCATAACACGTCGGCATTTCCGTTGTCATTGACCGCACGAGCGGCGACGAACAGAAAGTCCGAGACGCGGTTTATGTATTTCAGCCCCTCGCGATTGACATGTTCGGCCGGGTCCTGCGCCAGTGCCACCATGATCCGCTCGGCCCGTCGCGCCACGGTGCGGGCAAGATGAAGTGCTGCCGCCGCCGGCGTGCCGCCATTGAGCACGAAGGATTTGAGCGGCTGCAGATCCTTGTTGAGAAGGTCGATATCCTTTTCGACGCGGTCGGTCTGCGAGGCGATGATGCGCAGCGGTTCGTAGCCAAGCGGCTTGCCGTCGTCGGGCACGGCGAGATCGGCGCCGAGGTCGAACAAATCGTTCTGGATGCGGGACAGCATGGCGTCGATGGCGGGATAACTTGCCGCTGTGTGCAGGCGGGCGATGCCGATGCAGGCATTGGCTTCATCGACGGTGCCGTAGGCATCGACGCGCAGGTCGGATTTCAGCCTGCGTTCACCGGTGCCGAGGCCAGTGGTGCCGTCATCGCCGGTGCGGGTGTAGATCTTGTTGAGCTTGACCACGTCGCCTCCCGAACGGCCGTCACTTGCGGGTGAAGTACACCACCAGCAGGATCAGTGCCAACGCCAGCGCCTGCAACAGCACGCGCGCCTGCATCAGCTTGTTCGAGCTCACACCGGAGCCGCCGCGCATCATGTTGATGAGGCCGCGGACAAGCACGATCACCACGGCGACCATGACGAGGACGAGGAGGACTTTGATGACGGTTGCCATGATCTGTTCCCAGTTCTGTTGCGGTCAGGCGCGTCTGGCCAGAACGCGGTAGAGCATCGATGCCGGCAGGATGCGCTTGAGCATCACGCCGATCCTGGCCGGCACTGTTACCACATAGTGCGGGCGCGGGCGCCGCGACAGAAGTGCATGGCGCAAGGCCGCATAGACCACCTCCGGCCCCTTTTTCAGCCGTGATGAGCTGCCGCCGGCCCGAAGCCGCGCCAGCTGCGTGGCATAGGCGAGGTGGTGGACGGAATTCTCGTGGTCGATGTTTTTCAGGAACCAGAACAGCCCGTTGCTGGCGATTTTCGAGGTCACCGGCCCCGGTTCGATCAGCGAGACATGGATGCCGCTGCCCCTGAGTTCCTGCTGCATGCACAGCATCAGGCCTTCGAGCGCGTGCTTGGAGGCTGAGTAGGCGCCGCGAAAAGGCACCGGCGCTAGCCCAAGGATCGAGGAACAATGAACGAGGCGGCCATGTCCCTGGCGACGCATTACCGGTACGATGCGTCGGGTGAGGTCGTGCCAGCCGAAGAAATTGGCCTCGAACTGCTCGCGCAATGCCGCAACCGGCAGGTCTTCCACGGCGCCGGGCTGTGCATGGGCGCCGTTGTTGAACAGGGCGTCGAGGCGTCCGCCTGTCCGCTCCAGCACCGAGCCCACAAGGGCTTCGATAGAGTCCGGCTCACGGTAATCGAGGTAAAACGCCTCGATGCCGTCTGCTTCGAGTGAGGCTATGTCTTCAGGCTTGCGCGCCGTTGCAAGCACCCGCCAGCCATCCGCCTTCAGCGCACGGGCGCAGTGGGCGCCTATCCCGGACGAGGCGCCGGTGACGATGATGGTGCGCAACTCTTTGGCAGGCGGCGTCGTGGTTTGAGCAAGGGTTGCCATTTGCCACAATCCCTTCCCATATTCGCGGCGTCGAGACAATCGAAGGGAACGCGGCTCTTGATGCGGAATATCGTCGTGCTGCGCCGCGTGCTCTATGACGCGCTTGGCCATTTCAACACCGATGACGGCTGGGCCATGGCCAGCCATCTGGCGATCACTTCGCTGATGGCGCTGTTCCCGTTCCTGATCTTCGCCACCACGCTGGCGAGCTTCCTCGGCGCGCAGGCGTTCGCCGATACTGCCGTGCACCTGGTCTTCGACACCTGGCCCGAACAGATCGCGAAGCCTATCGCGCGCGAAGTGCTCAACGTGCTGACCGTGCGGCGCACCGATCTTTTGACCTACGGCGTGCTGCTGGCGGCCTATTTCGCCTCCAACGGCATCGAGGCGCTGCGCACCTCGCTCAACCGCGCCTACCGCGTCGCCGAAACGCGCGGCATCATCTACCGCCGGGTGCAGAGCATTTTCTTCGTGCTGATCGCGACGGCCGGTTTCCTGGCGATCAGCGTGCTCCTGGTCTTTGCGCCCTTGCTGGCGCGGCTGGCGGAAGCTCATTTCGAGTGGATCAAACCCTATACGGGCACGATCACGCTGTGGCGTTACGTCATCGCCTCAACCGTCATCATTGGTGGCTTGTTTGCCGTCCACTATTGGCTGCCGGCGGGCAAGCGCCGCTTTGTCTCGCTGGTGCCTGGCATCATTTTCACTCTGGCTGCGTGGCTTGTCGGCTCGACGATGTTCGCGACCTACCTCGACCATTTCT
The DNA here is from genome assembly GCF_057786095.1 of Mesorhizobium sp. P160219. Lineage (NCBI taxonomy): Bacteria > Pseudomonadati > Pseudomonadota > Alphaproteobacteria > Hyphomicrobiales > Phyllobacteriaceae > Mesorhizobium > Mesorhizobium sp. P160219. Next base: position 57,182 of record NZ_JBYNWG010000001.1, on the reverse strand, counting down.
CGTCCTATGTGACGACCTATGCCGGCCTCGCCTCGATCATGATCGCCGTGGTTTTCCTCTATATGCTGTCGGCGATCTTCATCCTCGGCGGCGAACTCAATGCAGCGATCAGCCGCTTTCTCGAAGCGCGCGCGCGTGTCGGCAGCTAGGTTTTGGCTGGCCGAGCCGTGGCCAGCCCGACGCCGAGCGTCGCGATTGCCATGCCGACGATCTGCACGAGGCTGAGCCGTTCGCCGAACAGCGCCCAGGCGATGACAGCGGTGACGGCCGGCACCAGGTAGAACAGCGACGCGACCTTCGACATCTCGCCGTCGCGGATCATCACCATCAGCAAGAAGATGGCGCCGATCGACAGCACCAGGACCAGCCAGGCCATGGCGAAGATCAGTTCGCCGTTGATGATCACCGTGTGGGTCTCAAGGGCCAGCGAAGCCAGGATCATCAGCGAGCCGCCGCCGATATATTGCCACATCGTCGCCGCCACCAGGTCGCCACCCGAGGCATAGCGCTTCTGCCAGATGGTCCCGGCGCTCATGCCCAGCACCGAGACCAGCGACGCCGCCAGCGTTTCGGGCGTAACGCCGCCGCCGAGAGCGCCGAGCTTTGGCCACAGCACGATGATCACCCCCACAAGGCCGACGGCAAGGCCGGCCCAGTGGCGCGGCAGGATGGCCTCGCCGAGGAACCGGCCGGCAAGCACGGCCGTGATCAGTGGCTGCAGGCCGACGATCAGCGCCGAAAGCCCGGCGGGCATGCCCCTGTGGATCGCCCAGAACACCGCGCCGAGATAGATGCCATGCATGAGGATGCCGGAGACCGTGGCGTGAAGCGCTTCTGCCCTTGTGGCTCGCTTCGAGCCAAGCACGAGCATCAGGCCGGCGAGCAGCAAGGCGGCGATGACAAAGCGGGCCGCCAGAAAGGTGAAGGGCTCGGCCCAGGGCATGGCGTAGCGCGCGCCGATGAAACCTGTCGCCCACAGGACGACAAACGAGGCGGGGATGAACCGCTTGAGACTGTGCATTTTCGGGGAAGCCGTTTCCGGTGGAGAGGTCCGATTCGGTGAAGAGACAAATACGGCAATTGCTCTAATGCGGTTCAATCCGGCAAGCAAAGCGAAACAATTGGTACATAAGCTCATCCTGATGTAGGAGGTGGCCGAATTCAAAGGGCGGCGTCAGGGCAATCGACTTCTGTCGATGGATCCGGCGACATGGCGTTTTGGCTTCGACAGGGAGCGCGCATGCTGTTGCATCTCGACACAAGCTGGCTTTTGATGACGGTGGCCAGTGTGGCTGTGTTCGGCTTCTTCTTCGGTTCAGCGCTCGACGCCATCATGCAGGAGGACGGTTTTGGGTCGACCGGCAACACATTGCTGTTCACGCTCGGCTTTTTCGCTGCGGTCATGGCCGCGAACGAACATGGCATCGTCCTGAGAGATCTGAAGCTCGCGGTTGCCTGGGGACTGGGCGGCGCCTTCGCGTTTATAGGCGCGTTGGCGCTGCTCAAGGCGGGGCTGGCCCGGCTTTAGTCAGAGCCCGACCAGCCGCCTGACATCGTCCGGCGACATGCCTGCCGGCCTCAGCGCGGCAAGGCCGGTATCAGCAAAACTCTTCGACAGTTTGCGCCCATCCGGTCCGAGTATGAGACGGTGGTGGAAATACTGCGGCTGGCCGAGGCCGAGCAGTTCCTGCAGCAGGCGCTGGATGCCGGTCGCGGAATAAAGGTCGCGGCCACGCACGACATGGCTGACGCCTTGCAGAGCGTCGTCGACGACGACGGCCAGGTGATAGCTGGTCGGGATGTCGCGGCGCGCCAGAATGACGTCGCCCCAGTCCTGCGGACGCGCCTCGACTCGCTGCGTCGCCGAAAGCGTCTCGTTGGTGAATTCGCGCCAGGACAAATCCGTGCCGACGCGCGCCAGCGCCGCCTTAACGTCGAGGCGCCAGGCGAAGGGCGCATTTTCGGCGATGCGGCGGTTGCGTTCGCTGATCGGCAGCGCCTTGTCGGCGCCGGGATAAAGCGGCACGCCGTCCGGGTCGCGCGGCCAGTCGCGGCCGCGTTTTTCACTGTCGGCGATGAAGGCCCTGATCTCGCCACGGCTCATGAAGGCAGGGTAGACGAGGTCTTCGCGGACCAGCCGGTCGAGCACGGCCTGATAGTCGGAGAAATGCTCGGCCTGGCGCCGCACCGGCTGTTCCCATTCGAGACCTAACCATTCGAGGTCGCGAAAGATGCCAGCCTCGAATTCAGGCGTGCAGCGGATCGTGTCGATGTCCTCGATGCGCAGCAGCAGGCGGCCGCCGGCCGCACGCGCCAGTTGCTGGTTGAGCAGTGCCGAATAGGCATGGCCGAGATGCAGTTCGCCATTCGGGCTCGGCGCGAAGCGGAATGTCAGGAGCGTCATCTCACAAGCGGCAATCGGGTTGTGCAGCGGTTTTGCCAATTGCTACCGTGCGGCCGGTTCAGGAACAAGAAAACATGCAACGCATCGCGACACTGGACGATATTGCGCGCGGGCTGGATGCGCTTTGCGCAATCGATCCGCGCCTGGAAAAGGTGCGCGGCATGGCCGGAGAGGTGCCGCTGCGGCTGTCGGAGCCCGGCTTTCGAAGCCTGGCCTCCATTATCGTTTCGCAACAAGTATCCCGTGCGAGCGCCGATGCGATTTTCGGCCGGCTGGTGAAACTGGTCGATCCGCTAACGCCGCAGGCGATCCTTGTCGCCGGCGAGGACATGTTTCGCGAGGCCGGGCTGTCGCGGCCGAAGCAGCGCGGTCTGATCGCGGTTGCGCAGGCTGTGGTTGAGGGGCTCGACCTGCATCACCTCTGTTCGCTCGACGCCGAAGAGGCGATCGCGGCTATGATCGCGGTGCCGGGCATCGGCCCGTGGACGGCGGAAGTCTATCTCCTGTTTGCCGCCGGCCACCCCGATATTTTCCCCGCTCGCGACGTCGCGCTGCAAAGCGCGGTCGGCCACGCGTTGGGCATCGAACCGCGTCCGCCGGAGAAAACGCTCATCGCCCTGGCCGAATCATGGAGCCCGTGGCGAGGTGTCGCATCGCGGCTTTTCTGGTCCTATTATCGCGAAACCAGGGGCAGGGACGCAGCACCCCCCGCCTGAATCGGCAAAAAAGCGTTAAAATCCTGCATTTTTGCCGCTTTTGACGAGTGACAATCCGCTTCACATCCCTGTCATGTCGGGCTTACAGTATCCGCGCCGATCGGTTCTAGAATGAGGAGGTCAACAAGGTGACGGTTGCCGTATCTCCGGATGGGCTTCCTGCGCTGGTGCTGAATGCGGATTACCGTCCGCTCAGCTATTACCCCTTGTCGCTCTGGTCCTGGCAGGATGCCATCAAGGCGGTGTTCCTCGACCGGGTCAACATCGTCGCCGAATACGAGCATGCAGTGTCTTCGCCGACCTTTTCGATGAAGCTGCCCAGCGTCGTCAGCCTGAAGGCCTATGTGAAGCCGTCGAGGCACCCGGCATTCACCCGCTTCAACGTGTTCCTGCGCGACCGCTTCCAGTGCCAGTATTGCGGCACGCCCGAGGATCTGACCTTTGACCACGTCATCCCGCGCCATCGCGGCGGGGCGACGACGTGGGAGAATGTCGTGGCCGCCTGTTCACCCTGCAATCTGAGGAAGGGCGGCATGATGCCGGCGCACGCCAAGATGTGGCCGCTGCAGAAGCCCTACCAGCCGACCGTGCACGACCTGCACAACAATGGCCGGCTGTTCCCGCCCAACCATCTGCATGAAAGCTGGATGGATTATCTCTACTGGGATGTGGAGTTGGAGCCGTAGGGATTGGCCCGATCGGCCTTGCCATGGCAATCGCCGATGTCGGGTGCTGCCCCTCATCCGGCTGCCGCCACCTTCTCGCCGTATAGTGACGGGGAGATAGGGAATTGGCTGCAAATTTGGCGCCCTTCTTTCAGCGTTCGGGATTGGCGAAACCATTGATGACTGCGCCTTTCTCCCCGTCACTATACGGGGAGAAAGGCCCGGCAGGGCAATGAGGGGCGGTGCCAACATTTAGAGACTGGCCGCATGGCGCGACCTCGCACTTGGTTAATCGCGCGCCATTGCCCCGCGAAAGGCGACGGCGGCGAGGATGAAGCTGGCGATGGCGTTCCAGCCGGCCAGCGACAGGCCGAGGATGCGCAAAGCGGCCTTGTCGCAGGATGGCGGCACGAATTTGTCGAGCGCGTCGAGCACGCCCTTGCCGCCGGTATCGACCGGGCCGGCGCCGGCCGTGCAATCGGCCGGGCCCTGCCACCAGGCCCATTCGACGCCCGAATGATAGACGCCGAGATAGAGGCCATAGAGCATCAGCAGGCCGCCGACGGCAAGCAGGCCGCGCGTCAGCCATGCGGGCGCGCTGAGCATCGAGGCAATCACCGCCAGCAGCATCAGCGGGGCGCCGATATAATAGGGCGTGCGCTGCTCCAGGCACAGATGGCAGGGGATGTAGCCGCCTATGTGCTGGAAGGCGAGCGCGGAGCCGACCGTGGCGGCCATGGCGACGGCGAGAAACAAAGCGGTGCGCGTCCGCTGGCGTCCGGTATCGGCTGTCATCGTGGCTGTCATGTTTCGTCCGTTGAATTCGCCGTCCGCCGGCATAGTCCTGACCCACCGCCCGCCTTGGGCGGTCAGAAGGCGTATTTGACGACGATATAGAGCAAAATCAGGGCGGCGGCGCCGGCGCCGACGATCAATCCCAAACGCTTCTCGATGAATTCCTTGATCTCTTCGCCATAGCGGCGCAGCAGCCAGGCAAGAAGCAGGAAACGAGCGCCACGCGCCAGGATGGCGGAGACGATGAAGACGAAAAGATTGACGTGGAGGGCGCCTGCCAGAATGGTGACCACCTTGATCGGCGGCAGGTGGGCGGCACCCGATGTGACGAGCAGCACCAGCATCAGCCCGGTGCCGGCCGACTGCCACCTCTCGAACGCGTCAAGGCCGCCAAAGTGCTCCAGCATCGGCCGTGCTATCGTGTCGTAGGCATAGTAACCGATCAGCCAGCCGGCAATGCCGCCCAGCACCGACGCGACAGTAGCGGTCAGCGCGTAGCGATAGGCGCGTTCGGGCCGCGCCAACGCCATGGGCAGGTACAAGACGTCGGCAGGTATGAAAAACACCGAGCTTTCGACGAAAGCGATGAAGGCCAGCCACCATTCGGCGGATTTGCGGGCCGCCAGCGACAAGGTCCAGTCGTAAAGTCCGCGAAGCATCGGCTCTCCTGGATGCAGGTTGCCACACGCAACGCGCTTTGATGCGCGTCTGTCTAGAAAGATTTCCCGCGCCGCACAATGGTAGGAGCTTCATGAAACAGAAAGGCGGGCTTTTGCCGCAAGCAGGGCACGGCGGCGCATTTGGCCAGTTGACGAACAGGCCTCCAACCGTATAGTCCGCGCCCATCCAGGCCTTTGGGCCTGAGCCCCTATGGCGGAATTGGTAGACGCGCTCGACTCAAAATCGAGTTCCGCAAGGAGTGCTGGTTCGATTCCGGCTAGGGGCACCATTTTTTATCTCACGCCAGTTCGCTTCGCTCACGGGCTCCGATGGGGCGGCCTGACCGGCCGACGGGCGGTCGCCCTTGCGAACCCTCCGGGTTCGAACAGTGCCTCGAACACAGAGCCAACCGCGGCTGCTGAGGATGACAGCGATAGCGCCAATCAGCGGCGGCCGGTAGCCCCGCTCTACGTGCTCTCAGGCCGCCGCACGGTGTTCTTCACGGGCAGCTTCCCACACTTCGCGGGCCGCGTCGGCGTTCATGACCGCGATCCCCAATCCCACCGCCAAATCGGGCCACGCGGAATGCCAGAGCAAGGCCGTGACCAACCCTGCGGCAATAATGGCGATGTTGGCCAAGGCGTCGTTGCGGGCCGACAGGAAGGCCGCCTTTGTGAGGCTGCCGCCACGATGCCGGTGCGCGGCCAGCATGTAGGCACAGGACAGGTTGACGGCGAGAGCGCCAAGTCCCGCCAAGGTCAAGGCGATGGGCTGCGGCGGCACCGGCACGTTGAACTTCTCCCAAGCCGTCCAGAGCGTTGCCAGACCCGGCATGAGAAGGATGAGCGCCAATGCCATCCCCACCCGCGCACGGGAGCGCACAGACCACCCAAGTGCGAGCAGGATAAGGAGGTTCACGGAAGCATCTTCAAGAAAGTCGATGCTGTCGGCGAACAGGGACACTGATCCAATGGCGAGCGCCACAGCGAACTCGATCCCGAAATAGGCAAGATTGAGAAGCGCGACGATGAGGACGATGCGGCGAAGGTTCATCTTGTGGCAGTATCCGAAACCAGTGTGTGGAGCTACAGCTTCGCGGTTTCCAAGGAAAGCCCCTGCTCGTTCCGGGTCCCGGCCGATGGGCGGTTGCCCTTGCGACCTTTTGCGTTCGAGCCGCGCCTCGAACACGGACTTAGCGCATATTCCCCGTATGCCCTTGCGAATACCGCCCCGGCTGTGGCCACACCGTCAGGCCGTGCGGCTCTGAGCCAACCCGAAACTTGGTCACCGCGCCTGATGTCGTGTCGATCATGTAGGCGGCACTGTCGAAGCGGCCGGACAGCCATAGTTGTTTGCCGTCGGCGCTGACGTTGCCCATGTCGGGGCTGCCGCCGCCGGGGATCGGCCATTGCGTGACGACCGCGCGGGTAGCGAAGTCGATCACCGTCACGCTGCCCGGTCCCTTTGCCTGGCCCTGCTCCATCTTGTGCGAGCCCCGGTTCGAGACATAGAGCCGCTTGCCGTCGCGGCTGACGACGAAGCCATGGGCGCCGATGCCGGTCGGGATGAAGCCGATCTCCTTGAAACTGTCGCCATCGACGAGGAACACGCCGTCATTCATCATGTCGGCGACGTAAAAAACCTTGCCGTCGGGCGAGAGGCGGATGTCCTGCGGCATGCCCATTTTCGAGAAGTCGAGATGGCCAAGCACCTTCTGGTTCTTCAGGTCGATCTTGGCCAACCCGCCATTGCCGTATTCGCAGGTGAAGATCGCGTAGGCGCCGTCGACGGAGAAATCGGCGTGGTTGATGCCGGGACAAGTGGGCGTCGGCAGGGCCGACTTCAGCGCCATGGTGTGAGGATCGCGGAAATCGAGCCGCTCCAGGGCTTCGTCGACGACGATGGCCGCGCCCGGCATGAAATACAAATTGTAGGGATCGTCCACGGCGATCTGCGGGCCGGGCTTGCCGGTCATCGGGTCGATCGGCGTCAGGCTGCCGTTCTTGCCGGTGCCATTGTTGGCGACCCACAGCGTCTTCAGGTCCCATGACGGCACGACGTGCTGCGGTTTGCTGCCGACCGGGAACCTGTCGACTTCCTTGAGTGTCATGGTGTCGATCACCGTGACGCTGTTGGAGGAGCGGTTCGGCACATAGACGCGCGGCAGTGCACCCAGCGTGGCCGGGCTGAGATGGCCGGCGGCGGTGTGGCTGTAGATGTTGATGGACGGCGCGGGCTCGCTGCAATCCTCGGGACAGCTATCGGCCCGGGCGCGGACAGGCAGCAGCGCAAGCAGCGAAAAGGCCGCACGGGGACCGGCGTGACGCAAAAAGGTTCTGATCATCAGGATGGCTTGTCGTGAAGGCCGGCCGAAATTGCCGCGCGACCCATAGCTGGTGTCTTGCCGTTGATCCAGTGGCTATCGCCGTCCCAGCAAACTCTTCACGCGGTTGCGCAGCAGGCGGGCCATGTTGCGGGTTTCGCGGTAGAGGTGCAGCTGCGAGGCGGCCTGGCGGGCGAGGCGGTCGGCATCCGGCGTCAGCCCGATCACCAGCGAGCCCATCGGCTTGCGCTCGCTCCACAGCCGGCTCATCACCGGGTGGTCGGGCACGGCGCAGGAATCGGTCATCATGATATTGGGGTCGTCGAGATGCTGCCTGGTCACCTCGATCATCAGCAGCGTGCCGGGCGAATAGGTCGCCAGCGTCTCGTCATAGGCGGTCTTCCAGGTGTAGGCGACGCCGGCCTCGACGAAGACGACCAGGCAGGCGATCGTGCGGCCGTCCAGCGTCAGCGAATGGATGCGGCACATGTCGTGCTCGGCCAGCCGGTGCACGGCTTCGCGGGCAAAGGCGGCGCGGTAGCGGTCGATGGCCATGGCGGTGCGCTCGCGGCCCTTCCAGCCGGCGGCTTCCAGCGTCAAAAAACTTTCGATGGCGTGGCGGATTTCGTCCGGTCCCCGCGCTACGACATGTTCCAACCTGCCGAGATCCCCCAGGCGCCGTTTCAGGCGGCGGAACTCGCGGTAGTGGTGCGCGCGCAGCGATGCTTTCAAATAGGCCTCGCCGTCGAGCGTGCTTTCGAGCACCGGCCGGTCCGCCTTGCCGGTGGTGACCATTGTCAGGCCGCGCGTCTCGGCAACGGTGGCCAGCACGCTGGCCAACGGGCCGTCGAGGCGCATGTCGGGCAGCACGAAGACCTTCGGCAGCTTGAGATGCGGCCGCGACAGCATGCCGAAGAAATCCTCGACGACGCCGATCGGGTCGTCATGGTCGACCAGCGGTGTGCCGATCGGGCCGAACGGGCTCGACCAGGTGCGCATCACCGGAACGCCGAGCGGCACGGCCGGCCTTTCGACCGAGAACGGCACCAGCAGGCGCAGCCGGTTGCGGTATTCGTCGCCGTCGCGGATCACCGCCAGCTTGACCTCGCGATCTTCCAGCCGGGGCATGGCCGGCGCCAGAAAGCGCGGGTTGAAGAAGACGTTGGGCTCGATCGTGCGGGTGCACAGATAGTCGAGTTCCTCGATCAGTTCGAAGCCGGCCGAAGCCGGATAGATCGCCAGCTTGCGCAGCGGCCGGTTGTTGGCGAGGATCTCGAGATGCGCCGGATCGGCGTCGCGCGCCAGGCCGGCAAGGCCCGACACCATTGCGCCGGCTGGACCGCCGCTGGTTTCCTCGATCAGCGGGATGGCGGCCATCAGGCGGCTCCCTCGGCAGCGGGCACGAAGATCAGCATGACGATGCCGAGCTTGCGCCAGACGGTGAAGGACAGGGCGCTGGCCTCGAAGACCATGGCGAGGCTGGTGGCGATCGCCGCCCCCCACAGGCCGAAGAGCGGGATGAGCACCACGTTGAGACCGATGTTGAAGGCCAGCGTCATGGCATAGACGGCGGCGCAGATGTTCTGGTTGCCGCTCATCGTCAACAGGCTTTCGCAAGGGCCGACGGCGGCGCGCGCCACGACGCCGAACACCAGCAGGAACAACAGCGGATAGCCGGCGGTGAATTCCGGGCCGAACAGAACCAGCATCGGTTCGCCGAGCGCCAGCACCAGCAGCGCCATCAGCAGCGACGGCCAGAACGTCCATGACACGGTCTCGCGGGCGAAGGCGGCGAGCTTTTCCGGTTCGCCATGGGTGAACTGCGCATAACGCTGGGCGACGCCGGCCTTGACGGAGAAATAGACGAAATGCACCAGCGCCAGCGTTTTGACGGTGGCGAAATAGACGGCGACGTCATTGGGCTGGAGATAGGCGCCGACCATCAGCACGTCGGCGTTGGTGAGCAGGAAGAAGAAGCTCTCGACCAGGAAGATCGGCAGCGAAACGATGAACCACTCGGCGAAATGCACCTTCATCGGCCCGGCCGGGATATTCCTGCCCATGCGTGTGGTCACGCCGATGAGCTGGCCGAGCGTGGTGGCGTAGGTGGCGGCGATCGAAGCGAAGATGGCTGTCCTGGCGTCGGGCGCATAGCCCAGCGCCAGCATCAGCGCCATCAGCGCCAGGATCAGCACCGGCCGCACCAGATAGGTCGGCGACAAGGCAAACAGCGCCCAGGAATTGGCCCGTGACTGGCCTTGCAGCAGGTCGCCCATGGCAATCATCGGCAGGCAGAACAGGCCGAGGATGAAGGGCATGACATAGTAGCTCTCGATCCAGTTCGCGCACAGCCAGACGCCCAGTGCGCCAAGCCCGGCGATCGCGGTCGAGGCAATCAGCACGAACAGGCGGCTGGCGACCACGATGCCGCGCAGCTCGGCCAGCATGTTGCGTTCGCGGTATTCGGGGATGAAGCGGATGACCGAAGTGTGGAAGCCGAGGCAGGCGAGGTTGCCGACGATGACCATCGTCACCCAGACGAGGACGAAGATGCCGTATTCGAACGAGCCCATCCAGCGCGCCATCAGCACCTGGCTGATGAAGGCGATGACGGCGCTGACGATGCGGATGGCAAAGGCGATCAGCGACATGCGGCCGGCTTCGCCGCGCTCGTCGGCGGTGAACAGCACCGCATCGATGCGGCCAAGCAACGGCCTCATGCGCAGCGCCAAGCGCTGCGGCAAGAACCGCCCGGCCGTCGTCGCCGCGGAAAAGCGCACCCCGATGTCTCTCCGTTTTCCGCCTGTTTCCAAGCTTTCGATGTATCCGAAACACCTTAAGAAAGGGTGGGCAGGTGCGGGTGCGCTGAGGGGCCAAGGACGGCCGCGTGTGCAAGGTGCGTCATCGTATGCCGGGGCATAATAAAAGGCGAGCGAACGCCGGGGAAGACTGGGGAGCCGGTCGGCGTTTCGCTCGCCCCTCCCCCGCCAAGGGGGATGGCCAGGCACCGGATGTCCGGTGCCCGAGGTGTCACATGTGAGGCGTTACATCCCCTTCATGGCGTCGCACGACACGTTCGGGTTCATGTCGGCAAAGGCGCCCGTCGGGTTCTGTTTCCATGCCCAGACGTGCAGTTCGTAGAACGGGCCGAGGCCGTAGCGATTGGGGGCGCTGTTGAAGTTGAACAGCTGGCCTTCGAGCGAGGCCGGGCCTTTCGAGGTGATGTATTCGACCGCTATCAGCTTCAGGCTGCCGTCGGCCGTCGGCTCGTACATCACCGCTTCGGGCTTGGCGACATCGACGGCATCGTCCTTGAGATAGGCGCCGTTGACATAGTGGATGCCCATGGCGCCGCCGGTGATGCCGCTGGCGCAAGGGATGGGGGCATAGCCTTCGGCGGTGGCGGCTGCCACATTTTCGAAGCGGCTGTTGGCTGCGCGCACCTTTTCGACCAGCGGATTGGCGTCGTGCGCCTGGGCGGCCGCACCCGCCGCGATCGAGATGGCGGCGAAAGCCGCGAAGCGTGTCGTCCAAAGAGTTATGGTCATGGTCTTCCGTCCGTTTGTTGACGCTCGAGGCGACGGCGGCCGATCAGGCTGCCCGAAACGCTGCGGCGTTGGTTTAGGATTTGGTTTGTCCGTCCCGGTTCATGCGATGCGGCTTCCGTTGCCGGGCTTTGGCCGCAGCCCTTAAAAACCGTGCAAAATCAACGATCCCAAAAGTAATATTGCCAATATTCCTGCGGGACGTCCCGCTCCGATAGCCCGATGTCGCGCCTCAGATAGTCGCCTTCCGGGGGCAAGCGCCGCCTTTCAGACAGATACGCAGGCAGCCTCGTCGCGAACCGCCATAGACGGCCGAGCACGGAGGTTGGCCGGACGGTCTTTCCCAGGACAGGCCCGATTCCGCCGAGCGGCAGCCCATCAGGCAGTTCGCCACGGCCGCGAAGGACAGTTTGATGCTCATCATCGTGGCGACCGAACGCAGGATCAGAGGTAAAAGTAAGGGTCAAGAACCCGCACCTCCGTGATCTTGTCGACCGGCAGCGAGTTTTTCTGAGCCGTGCTGCGGATCGCTTCGGGCGTCGGCGCGTCGTAGATGCAGAAGCTGTGCTTCTTGTCGGGCGTGACGAAGGACTGGATCCAGGTGACGCCCTTTTCGGCATTGCGCATGACGACGCCGCCCACCGCGCTGGCGCCGATATCGGTCATCGGTATGTTGAGGCCGTCCGGAAATGTGCGTTCAATCAGGTAGCGAGGCATGGAAGACTTCCTTTTCCATTGGTTCACGCTCGATCGGAGCGCGGCTGGACGTTGACCACGCCGGCCCGGCCCGCGCATCGGAACGATTCCCCATATTGGACGGGACGATTCCCTATATTGGCGTCGTTCTTTGTGGAAAGAGGCACGGCAATGTGTGCAAAGTCACATTGCGGCGCTTTCTTCACGGGCTAATCGTGAGCGGCCCGCCATGGTGGGAAAACTCCGATCCTGTGAGACGATGACAATGATGCTTCTGGAACGGCAGACGCAGCTGCAGCAACTGGAGAGCCTGCTTGGCGATGCAATAGGCGGCCATGGCCGAGTCGCGGTGCTGGCGGGGGAGGCCGGCGCCGGCAAGACGGCGATTGTCGAGGCGTTCGCGGCCCGTGTCGGAGAGAGCGCGGCAATGTTGCGCAGCGCTTGCGAGGATCTGTCGATCCCCGATCCGCTGGGGCCGCTTTACGATCTGGCCCGTGAGGCGCAATGGGCGCTGCCGCGCGCAATCGACGCCCGGCATGGGCAGAGACTGCCGCTGTTTTCCGATGCGCTCGACGCCTTTGCGGCCAAGGGACCGAGCCTGCTGGTGATCGAAGACCTGCACTGGGCCGACGATGCGACGCTCGATTTCGTGCGCTTCCTCGGCCGGCGTATCGCCAACACCCACATCCTGCTGTTGCTCACGGCGCGCACCGACCGCAGCGAGGGACAGATGCGGGTGCGCCGCGCCCTGGGCGAAATCCCGGCCGGCAGCGTGGCGCGCATCGACGTGCCGCTGCTCAGCCAGGCGGCCGTGCTGTCGCTCGCCGATGCGGCCGGCCGCGATGGCGACGCCATCTACCGGGCGACCGCAGGCAATGCCTTCTTCGTCACCGAATTGTTGTGCGCCGAAAACGAAATGGCGCTGCCGGCAAGCGTGCGCGACGCGGTGCTGGCGCGGGCTGAACGGCTGTCGCCAGGCGCCCGCGCAATGCTCGACGCGGTGTCGGTGTTTCCGCGCCGGGCCGATGCCTGGGCCTTGCAAGGCCTGTGCGGCGTCGCCAGCGCCGGCCAGCTGGCCGAGTGTGTCGCCAACGGCCTGCTCGACGATCTCGGCGACGGCTACGCCTTCCGCCACGACATCGCGCGACGCGCCATCGAAATGATGCTGACGACGTCGCACAGGCGGCAGTTCAACCAGCGTGCGCTGGCGGCACTGCTCGAAAACGGCGACGTCTCCACAGGCCGCCTGGTGCATCATGCGGTCGAGGCGCACAATCTGGCGGCGGTGCGCGAACTTGCGCCAATCGCCGCGCGCGAAGCGTCGCGTGTCGGCGCCCATCGCGATGCCGCCGGCTACTACGAGATCGCCTTGCAGCAGGCCGACAGCCTGCCGGTGATCGAGCGCGCCGCGCTCTACGAAAGTCATGCGTTCGAGTGCCATCTCATCGGCAAGATCGACGACGCGCTTGCAGCGCAGGGCGAGGCGCGCCGGTTGCATCAGGCAGACGGCAACAGGCTGAAGGAGGGCGATAGCCTGAGATGGCTCTCCCGGCTGAGCGAAATGGGCGATGACCGCGAGGCGGCGGCCGCCTTCGGCGCCGAGGCTGTGGCGATGCTGGAAGCGGCTCCCGCCGGTCCCGAACTCGCCATGGCCTATTCGAACCTTTCGCATCTGGCGATGCTTTCGGAGAGGGTGGAGGACACGCTGTTCTATGGCGAGAAGGCAGCGGCGCTGGCTGCGCGCATGAACCGTCCCGACATCGCGTCGCATGCCCTCAACAATGTCGGCTGCGTCGAGCAGTGGCTCAATCCGGATGCCGGACGCCTGCGCCTCGACGAAAGCCTTGAAATTGCGCTCCAAGGCAATTTCCAGGAACATGCCGCGCGCGCCTTCACCAACCGCGCCTGTTTCGAGATCACCCAGATGAGCTACGACGCGGCGCGTCCGGTGCTGGAGAGCGGCATCCACTATTGCACCGAAAACGACCTCGGCACCTGGCGCGACTATCTCAGGGGCATGCTGGCCGATGTGCAGCTGCGCCAGGGCCAATGGGATGAGGCCGCCGCGACGGCAAGCGATGTCATCGACAATGAGCGGACAACCACCGTGGGCCGGTTTCCGGCGCTGCTGGCATTGGCGAAACTGCGCCTGAGGCGCGGCGATCCCTCGGCCGAGCCGCTGTTCGCCGAAATGGCGCGCCTGGTCGGAAGCGGCGGCGACCTGCAGATGCTGAGCTCCTATGCGGCCTTGATAGCGGAGCAGGCATGGCTGGGCCTGGCCGACAGGCAAGAGGCGCTGGCGCTGATCACCCGCGCCGAAACGCCGGTGCGCTCGCGTGCCCATGTCGGGGAGCTGGCGCTGTGGCGAACATTGCTCTCTCCCGATATGCCGGCCGGCGACACCGCCGAGATGGCAACACCATACCGGCTGCTCCTGACCGGCGACTGGCGTTCGGCTTCGGCACTCTGGTCCGAATTGAATGCGCCATACGAGCGCGGACTGGCGCTCATCCTCGGCGATGACGAGGGGCAGCGTCTGGCATTGGATATTTTCGACGGCCTGGGGGCAAGGCCGGCAGCCCAGCGCCTGCGCGATATCATGCGCAAGAACGGCGTTGGCGGCATCGCCCGCGGCCCGCGCCGCTCGACGCGCGCCAACCTCGCCGGCCTCACCTTGCGCCAGATGCAGGTGCTGCAGCTGATCGAACGCGGCCTCTCCAACAAGCGGATCGCCGAGCAATTGACGATTTCGCCAAAGACGGTCGATCACCATGTCTCGGCGGTGCTGGGCAAGCTGGATGCGGTGTCGCGCGGCGAGGCGACAGCGACCGCGCGCGATTCGGGGTTGTTGTGAGGTTTTGACGAGGGTTGGACCGAGAGGTCGCGATCCTTCGCACCCCCCTCTGTCCTGCCGGACATCTCCCCCTCAAGGGGGGAGATTGGCTGTCACTGTGGCTTTCGCCAATTGTCGAAATTGAAAGAAGTTACGGCGCCGAAGCTGCTGATCTCCCCCCTTGAGGGGGAGATGGCCGGCAGGCCAGAGGGGGGTGCTGCCCCGCCGACCTAATGATCAAGCAAACGCGCCGTGGCAGTGCTTGTATTTCTTGCCGGAGCCGCAGGGGCAGGCTTCGTTGCGGCCGATCTTGCCCCAGGTCGCCTGGTTGTTCGGATCGCGGTCTTCGGGAGCGACGATGGCGTTGCTCTCCTGGCGGACCAGAAGTGCGGTCTCGCCACCCTCGAAATCGTCCTCGCCCGTGGTGCCGTCAATGTGGCTGCCGAACATTTCAGGCGCTTCGGGCGGCGGCGCTTCGGCGGCCTGGCGGACCAGTTCGACGCGCATCAATTGCGCGGTGACGGCCTGGCGCAGATTGCCGAGCAGAGCCTGGAACAGCTCGAACGCCTCGCTCTTGTATTCCTGCAGCGGATCGCGCTGGGCGTAGCCGCGGAAGCCGACGACCGAACGCAGATGGTCGAGGTTGACGATGTGCTCGCGCCACAGATGATCGAGCGTCTGCAACACCACCGAGCGTTCGACATAGCTCATCACGTCTGGGCCGAACCGCTCGGCGCGCTCCTTGGCGGCGGCGTCGGCGGCCTTGGTCAGGCGCTCGCGGATGTCGTCCTCGGCAATGCCTTCTTCCTTGACCCAGTCCTCGACCGGCAGGTCGAGATTGAGGAATTCGGCGACTTCGGCCTTGAGGCCGGCGACGTTCCACTGCTCGGCATAGGCGTTTTCGGGGATGTTCTTGGTGACGATCTCCTCGATGACGCCTTCGCGCATCTCGGCGATCGTCTCGGACAGGCCTTCGCCGTCCATCAATTCGATGCGCTGCTCGAACACCACCTTGCGCTGGTCGTTCGAGACGTCGTCGTATTTCAACAGGTTCTTGCGGATGTCGAAGTTGCGCGCTTCGACCTTCTTCTGCGCCTTTTCCAGCGCCTTGTTGATCCACGGATGGATGATGGCCTCGTCTTCCTTGAGGCCAAGCTTCTGCAGCATGCCGTCCATGCGCTCGGAGCCGAAGATGCGCATCAGATCGTCCTGCAGCGATAGGAAGAATTTCGAACGGCCGGGGTCGCCCTGGCGGCCGGAGCGGCCGCGGAGCTGGTTGTCGATGCGGCGCGATTCATGGCGCTCGGTGGCGAGCACGTAGAGGCCGCCGGCGGCCAGCGCCTTTTCCTTCAGGCGCTCGACATCGGCAATGATTTCCTTTTCGCGCGCCTCTCGCTCGGGACCAGCAGGCATGTCGCCCAGTTCGTCCTCGATGCGCATCTCGGCGTTGCCGCCGAGCTTGATGTCGGTGCCGCGTCCCGCCATGTTGGTGGCGATGGTGATGGCGCCGGGCTTGCCGGCCTGGGCGACGATGGCCGCTTCGCGCTCGTGATGGCGGGCGTTCAGCACTTCGAAATCCTTGAACCCTTCCTTGCGCAGGCGCTCGGCCAGCTGCTCGGATTTCTCGATCGAGGTGGTGCCGACCAGCGTCGGCTGGCCCTTGGCGCGCGCTTCCTTGATCTCCTTGACGATCGCCTTGTACTTCTCCTCGACCGTCCGGTAGACCTCGTCGTCCTCGTCCTTGCGGATGACCGGCAGATTGGTCGGGATCTCGGTGACTTCGAGGCCGTAAATGTTGCCGAACTCCTCGGCCTCGGTCAGCGCCGTGCCGGTCATGCCGGACAGCTTCTTGTAGAGGCGGAAATAGTTCTGGAAGGTGACGGATGCCAGCGTCTGGTTTTCCGGCTGGATCGCCACATGCTCCTTGGCTTCGAGCGCCTGGTGCAGGCCTTCCGAATAGCGGCGCCCCGGCATCATGCGGCCGGTGAATTCGTCGATGATGACGATCTCGTCGTTGCGGACGATGTAGTCCTTGTCCTTCTGGAACAGCCGGTGCGCCTTCAGCGCGTTGTTGACGTGGTGGACGATGGCGACGTTCTCGACGTCATAGAGCGACTCGCCCTTGAGCAGGCCGGCCGCGCGCAGCAGGTTTTCCAGCTTCTCGGTGCCTTCCTCGGTGAAGATCGAGGTCTTCTGCTTCTCGTCGATCTCGTAGTCGGCTGGGCCGAGCTGCAGCATGAAGGCATCGATGGTGTTGTACATTTCTGAACGGTCTTCGAGCGGACCGGAAATGATCAGCGGCGTGCGCGCCTCGTCGACCAGGATGGAATCGACTTCGTCGACGATCGCGTAATTGTGGCCGCGCTGCACCATCTGCGCGCGCTCATACTTCATGTTGTCGCGCAAATAGTCGAAGCCGAGCTCGTTGTTCGTGGCATAGGTAACATCGGACGCGTAGGCGACGCGGCGCTCCTCGTCGGACAGGCCATGGACGATGACGCCGACCGAGAGGCCGAGGAATTTGTAGACGCGGCCCATCCATTCGGAGTCGCGGGTGGCAAGGTAGTCGTTGACGGTGACGACATGGACGCCCTTGCCGGCAAGCGCGTTGAGATAAACGGGCAGGGTGGCGACCAGGGTCTTGCCCTCGCCGGTACGCATTTCGGCGATGCCGCCATTGTGCAGCACCATGCCGCCGATCAGCTGCACGTCGAACGGGCGCATGCCGAGCACGCGGCGGGATGCCTCGCGGACGGTGGCGAAGGCCGGCACCAGCAGGTCATCGAGCGTGGCGCCGTTGGCGATATCCTGGCGGAATTTTTCCGTGCGGGCCTGAAGCTCGGCGTCGGACAGCGCCCGCATCTCGTTTTCCATGGCGTTGATCGCCTCGACACGCGGCCGGGTCGATTTTACGCGACGATCGTTGGAGGAACCGAAAACCTTACGGGCGAGACCGCCGAGACTGACCATCCGATGGTCCTTTCGATAGAATTCTCAATTTTGAGATGAGCGCCGGCCGGCCCCATCAATTCCGCGTGAAACGCGGACAAACACAAAAAGCGCCCGGAAAACGGTTCTGGACGCAAAGTCGTTGGACAGATAAGAGGGGGCTCAACTGATGTCAACGCCGCGTTAGCCCTATGGGCAGCGCCAAATTCCGCCACAATCCGGCTGATCTGCAAGCCCTACCAATCCCCCCTTGGAGTTAATCTTGATGTCCCTACTGTTTCGCCGTGCGTCGCTCGCCAGCCTTGGCCTGGCTTTCGGCCTGTCGGCCCTGTCGCTGTCTCCGCTGATGGCCCAGGAAGCCGCTCCCGCCCCGGCCGATGCCGCAGCAGCGCCGGCGGCAGCCCCCGTCGATCCGAACACCGTTATCGCTACAGTCAATGGCCAGAAGCTGACCGAGGCGGACCTTGGGCTTGCCGAGGGCGAGCTGTCGCAGCAGTTCTCGCAGTTGCCACCCGAGCAGCGCCGCGCCGCGGCCCTTTCGGCGGCCATCGAAATCCGCGTCATGGCCGCCCAGGCGGTCGCTACCGGGCTCGACAAGGATCCCGAATTCCAGCGCCGCATGGCGTTCCTGCAGCAGCGCGCGCTGCATGGCGAGATGGTCGAGAAGGGCGTCGTCGACAAGGTTACCGATGCCGAGGTGCGCGCCCGCTACGACCAGGAAATCGCCAGCACGCCGCCGGTCAATGAGATTCATGCCCGTCACATCCTCGTGAAGACGAAGGAAGAGGCCGAGGCGATCATCAAGCAGCTCGATGGCGGCGCCGACTTCCAGAAGCTCGCCAACGAGCATACCAGCGATCCCTCGGGCAAGACCAATGGCGGCGATCTCGGCTGGTTCGGCCCGGGGCAGATGGTGCCGGAATTCGACAAGGCGGCAGTTGCGCTCGAAATCGGCAAATACACCAAGGAGCCGGTGCAAACGCAATTCGGCTGGCATGTCATCAAGCTCGAGGACAAGCGCACCAAACAGCCGCCGGCCTTCGACGACGTCAAGGACCAGGCCAAGCAGGCGGTGATCCGCGACAAGTATTTCGCACTGGTCAAGCAGCTGCGCGGCGCCGCAAAGGTTGAAATCCCCGACGCCAATCTGAAGAAGGCCGTCGACACGATGGAAGCCGGCAAGTAAGGCCGGCACCGAAAACATGAAAAGGGCGCCGTTCGGCGCCCTTTTCAATTGCGGGAGATGCCTGACATCACATAGCGGACAGTGGCAAGGATTGTCGCCTCATCTTCGTCCAGCCGGTTGGTCAAAAGGTGTTTCCAGGCATAGGAAGCGATGAGGTCGGCGACCAGCGCTGCGTCGATATCGGCCGCAACCTCGCCGCGCGCTTTGGCGCGCTCGATGATCCGAGCGGTGTGGGACACGCGCCCATCGGCATAGCCAGTCAGGGCCGCGGCCGCCGCTTCGTCCGACTGGGCCTCGGCGATCAGCGAGCGGAATACACTGCCCGAGGATGTGTCGCGCCAATGCGCGAAGAGGTTCCTCAGGAAACCGACGAGGTCGTCTTCGAGACTGCCGGTATCAGGGACGTCGACACGCTTTTGCCGCTTGTAGACCTCTAACAGCAGGGCCGCCTTGCTCGGCCACCAGCGATAGATCGTGGGTTTGCCGGCGCGCGCCCGCCGCGCCACGGCCTCTATGGAGAAGCCGGCATAGCCGGCCTCGACCAGCACCGCCTCCGCGGCGTCGAGAATGGCCTCGGCGCTGTCTGGGTTGCGCCGCGCCCCGATCGATCTGCGCGCCGGATCCTCGCCCATGTCTGTCCTCGCCAACAATGTCTGTCCTCGCCAACAATCTCGCCGGCAATATAGGTGAGCTGGCAGGCAAACGAAACGGCCCGTTTCCAGCGCTTGTAGAAGCAGGCCTCACGTTCGCCCTGCGCGGGGATTTTCAGTTCATCGCTTGCGAGGTTTCCGAGGCGATCCGCCACTGGCCGTCGCTCTTCACCAGCCCAAGCGTGACTCGTGCCTTGCCGGTCATGCGCGCCGCCGATTTGTCTTTCGACATATAGTCGTAGCTCATCGCGAACACGGCTTCGGCGCGGTTCTCGCCCTGCGGCGTCACCTCGAGGCTGCCGGGCTCGAGACTGAACGACCAGGATGCAAATTGCGCGAACCAGTCCGTCTTGAGCTTGACGACGGCGTCGCTGTCATAGCGCGTGCCGAAGATGGTAGCGGAAGGCGCATAGAGCCGCTTGACGGTCTCGCCGATCGCCGCGGCATCGGGCGCAAGATAGTCGTCGCGCAGGAATTTCTCGATTGCGGTCTTGTCGTCGCCTACAGACCGTTCGAGTGCCGCAACATTTGTTTCGGGCGCCGGGGGGACGGCGGGCTTCGGCTGTGCAACCGTTTCGCCGCCGGGCACAAACTCGAACCGTTCGAGCAGCGAACCCTGTTCCCATGGGCGCTGTCCCTCGCGGGTTTCGGAGACCACGTCGCGGCGCACCGCGATCATCATGTCGTTGATGCTCTGGCCGGGCTCGGCCATGTGCCGCAGCAGGGCGGCGGCGAACGGCGAATTGCGTCCGGTGCCGTCCATGGCGACAGCGCCTGGCGCCGTCGAGAAGGCGATGAAGGAGCCGCGCGTCGAATCGAACTGCGCCAGACCGGCAAGCGCCGTTGCCGAGCGCGTGGTGGCGGTGCGGCTCAGGCTGCGGGCAAAGGGATTGTTGCGGCAGGCGTCAAGGAAAACCAGGCTGACCTTGGTCTGCTGCTCCATGATGTCGAGGACTTCGTCGATCGGCACGGCTTCGAGCTGCAGCTTGACCGGCATGTCGAGCCGGGCGTCGACCGGCACGATGTAGTTGCGCCCTTCCACCTGCAGGCCGTGGCCGGCGTAATAGAAAAGCCCGACGCCCGCACCTTCCAGCGCATCGGAAAATTCGCCGATCTTGCGCTCGAGTTCGCGCTTGCCGAGATCGTTGCCCTCGATGACGTCGAAGCCGATCGAGCGGAGCTTGCCGGCAATATCGAGCGCATCGTTGACCGGATTGGTGAGCGTGCCGGCTTCGGCATAGGTGCCATTGCCGATGACCAGCGCCACGCGCCGTTCCGGCTGCGCATCGGCGCTCAGGAGCAAAAGCCCCATAAACGCCACCGCCAAGATCACCAGCCTGCCCATGGCCGATATCATAACGCCAGAGGCCCCGGTGACGCCAACGGATTTGAAATGCAAGCTTAATCCCTGGTGGCTTGCCGACAGCGGCGGCCAAGAAAACGCCCTTGCGCCGGGCCGTGCTATCGGGCAAACCGGCCTTCGCCCAGCGTTTTTCCCTCGCCCGAGGTCTCCAATGTCCGCAACGATTTCGCCGCTCGCGCCGAAGAAATATCCCAAAATGCCTGCCATTGAGGGCGTGCGCATCGCCACCGCAGAGGCCGGGATCAAGTACAAGAACCGTACCGACCTCTTGGCCATAGTCTTCGATGCCGGCACAGCGGTTGCCGGCGTGTTCACGAAGTCGAAATGCCCCTCGGCGCCGGTCGACTTCTGCCGCGAGAACCTTGGCGCCGGCAAGGCGCGGGTGCTTGTGGTCAATTCCGGCAACGCCAACGCCTTCACCGGCAAGAAGGGCCGCGCCTCCACCCAACTGACCGGCGAGGCCGCGGCCAAGGCCGCAGGCTGCACGCCAGGCGAAGTGTTCCTCGCTTCTACCGGGGTAATCGGCGAGCCGCTCGACACCACCAAATTCAGCCATTTGCTGGCCGGACTAGTCAAGGACGGCAAGCCGGATCTGTGGACCGAGGCGGCAAAGGCCATCATGACCACCGACACCTATCCGAAAGTGGCGACAGCGACGGTCAAGCTCGGCGACACCGACGTCATCATCAATGGCATCTCCAAGGGCGCCGGCATGATCGCGCCCGATATGGCGACTATGCTGTCCTTCATCGCCACCGATGCGCCGATCGCCGCCCCCGTGCTGCAGGACTTGTTGTCGCGCGGCACGGCCAAGACCTTCAACGCCGTCACCGTCGACAGCGACACCTCGACCAGCGACACGCTGCTGTTGTTCGCCACCGGAGCCGCTGCCAAGCGCGGCGCGCCCGCCATCAGCGATCCCAAGGACGCGCGTCTCGGCGCGTTCCGCCGGGCGCTGGGCAAGGTGCTCAAATCGCTGGCGCTGCAAGTGGTGCGCGACGGCGAGGGCGCCCGCAAGCAGGTCGAAGTCACCGTTACCGGCGCCAAATCGGCGCGCTCGGCCAAGCGCATCGCTCTGTCCATCGCCAATTCGCCGCTGGTCAAGACGGCGGTTGCCGGCGAGGACGCCAATTGGGGCCGCGTCGTCATGGCCGTCGGCAAGGCCGGCGAGCCGGCCGATCGCGACCGGCTGTCGATCTGGTTCGGCGACAACCGTCTGGCGCATGAGGGCGAACGCGACCCGGGCTACTCCGAGGAAGCGACCTCGGCCTATATGAAGCGCGACGACATTCGCATCCGCGCCGATATCGGTATCGGCCGCGGCAAGGCGACGGTGTGGACCTGCGACCTCACCAAGGAATATGTCGCCATCAATGGCGATTACCGGAGCTGATGGAGTTGGCTTCCAGGCATCCGGCAAGCATGCTCGCCATCGTGCGCCGCTACGAGGCTGCGGGGTTTCGCGCCTGGCCGGCGGCGGCCGTGCATTATGACGGCACCTGGGTGGTGCGGCTGACAGCCGGCCATCCGGCCAAGCGGCTGAACTCGGTCAACCCGCTCGATCCCGGCGACACCCAGCACATTGCCGAGCGCATCGGCCGCGCCAGCCGGCGCTTCGACGCCTATGGCAGGCCGCTGACCTTCCGCATCTCGCCGCTGTCGGGGCCGGACCTAGCCAAGCATCTCGACAATGAGGGCTGGAGCACATTCGACGAATCCCTGGTGATGCGGCTGCCGCTGGCGGACGCGCAACTGGCGCCGGCCATGGACCAGATTCCGCTGAAGGATATCAGCCGCTTTCTCGGCGCGTCGCTCAAGGTCAGCGGCTCGGATGCATCGCTGCGGCCGGGTCTTTCGGAAATCATCGGCGCTATCCAACCCGAAGTCGGGCTGTTTGCGCTGGAGGAAGGGGCCGACCCTCTGGCGGTGCTGATCTGCGTCCATGACGGCGATCTTGCCGGCCTGTTTGAGATCGCCACCGCCAAGTCGGCGCGCAATCAGGGCCATGGCCGCAACCTGATTCTGTCGGCGCTGAAGTGGGCGAGGCTGCGTGGCGCTCGCGAAGCCTGGCTGCAGGTCGAGGCCGGCAATGCGCCGGCGCTGGCGCTCTATCGCTCGCTGGGCTTCGACGAAGTCTATCGCTACCACTATCGCCGGCCGCCGGGCGCATGAGCGAGATCACCGGCAAACGCCTGCTGCTGGTCGCCGCGTGCGCGCTGGTCGATACCGATGGCCGCGTGCTTCTGGCGCAGCGGCCCGAGGGCAAACAGCTTGCCGGCCTGTGGGAATTTCCCGGCGGCAAGGTAGAGCCAGGCGAGACGCCGGAACAATGCCTGATCCGCGAACTGCAGGAAGAAATCGGCATCGAGACTGACATTCCTTGCCTGGCGCCGCTCACCTTCGCCAGCCATTCCTATGATGATTTCCATCTCCTGATGCCCCTGTTCGTCTGCCGCCGCTTCCGCGGCATCGCGCAGCCCAGGGAAGGGCAGGCGTTGAAATGGGTGCGGCCAAAGCAGATGCGCGACTATCCCATGCCGCCGGCCGACGCGCCGCTAATCCAGTTCCTCATCGACCTGTTGTGATACAAAGCCATTTCGCGGTCTGATCTAGCCAGCGTTAATGGAAGATTTATCTCGTCGTGAAAAATTGCGGCAAAGCGGGTTCGCGGGGAGCGATTGCATGAGCCTCGACAGGGAATGGGACTCGATCCGGCCAGATCGCAGCTTTCGCGCCGCCGGCGTCGGTTTATTGCGCGTCACGCTGTTGTTCGGCTCGGCCGCAGTGGCGCTGGCGCTGATCGCGGTCCCCGTGCTGGACAACCAGACGCGATCATCCAGCCGCGATGCTCTTGCAGGCGGTCTCGACCCGATGAGCACCGGTTCGATCGGCTCGCGGGCCACCTATACGCTGCGCAGAAGCGTGCTGCAGCCCTCACCGAGCTCAGTCTGCATCATCCGCGCCGACGGCCAACGCAGCGGCGACTGCTGACCAACAAGGTCGACACCAGCTTGAGAACTTCCTCAACGCAGGCCCATTTCACAGCCTGTTAAGCTTGTGCCGTTAACCTTTCTTAACAGGTCGGCGATATGGTCGGGGATGAGAGGGATCGACGATCATGAAGCCATTGCTGCGCCGATTTTTGCAGGACGAAACAGGCGCCACGGCCATTGAATATGGCCTGATCGTTGCGGTGCTGTCGCTTGCCATCGTCGGGGGTGTCGGCAAGGCCAGCAATGCGATCCAGTTTCTGTTCAGCGACAACAACAGCAGGCTCGCAAACGCCTTCGCCGAGCACTGATCCGGAGCGCCGTCACCGCTCGCCGGGGTTTTCCAGTATCGTCTTCAGCGAGACCTTCGCCGAACCCGGTTTCAAGGGCTTTTGCTGCGAGGCATCGGGCGCCCAGCCCGACATCCAGACGATGGAAAAGCTTGCCCTGATGCGGCCATCAGCGTCCGAAAAGCGTTCGGCATAGATTTCGGCGGCACGGGTAAAAAGCTTTCGCGCTCCCGGTCGCCGGCTGCGATCAGTCAGCGCGCTGGTTTCGCCCATCGCCCTGAGATCGGCAATGAGGTCGAAGAGGGTATCGTAGCGGACGGTCACCGTTTCGACGTCGGCCACCGGCAGCGCCAGTCCGGCGCGCTGCAGCAGTGCGCCGGCGTCGCGAACATCGGTGAAGGGGATGACACGCGGGCTGGCGCCGCCATAGAGTTCGGTCTCGGCGGCGAGCAGGCTTTCGCGCAATTCGGAAAGCGTGCCGGCGCCGGCAAAGGCGCCGAGGAAAAGCCCGTCGGGCCGCAGAGCGCGGCGGATCTGCACCAGCATGCCGGGAATGTCGTTCATCGCCTGCAACGACAGAAGTGAAACGACGTGGTCGAGGCTTTCCGGCTGGAACGGCACTGTTTCCAGCGGTGCTATCAGCCCTGGCCGGCCGTCCAGAAACGCTGGATCTGCCTCGACGCGCACGATCTCCGCTGCCTTGCCGCTTGCAGCGACCACGTCCGTTGCGTCCGGCGTCTGGCAAAACAGCACCGCGGCCTTGCCGAATTTCCGCTCGACCGCGCCGAGCCGGTCGGCAAGGTCTTCCGCCGCCCGCCGCATCAGAAAATCCGCGCCGGCTACGGGGTGGGCCAGCGCCCTGCGCTTGCGCACCAGCCAAAGTTCAGTATCGATGATCGGCTGCAACGGTAGACATCCCTGTTTGTCCGTCTAGTGATATCCTGGCGCGGACGACAAAACCACGTGGCCGATCCGGTGATGGAGATCAAGAGCCTCGCTCAAACCATGTTGAAACTGGCCATGTTGGACTGGCCGGCGCGGATGCTGTTCCCGCCGGTCTGTGCCGGCTGTCGCAGGCACGTCTCGCAACCCGGCGTTTTGTGCGGTGCCTGCTGGCCGAAACTCAGGCTGCTGGAGCGGCCATGGTGCGCGGTGATGGGCACGCCATTCACGCACGATATGGGCGAGGGATTCCTGTCGGCCGAGGCGATCGCCGATCCGCCGCCGTTCGAGCGGGCGCGGGCGGCCGTGGCCTATTCAGGTGTCGCCCGCCAGATGGTGCAAGGTCTGAAATACCAGGATCGCACCGATCTGGCGCCGTGGATGGCGCGCTGGATGCTGCGCGCCGGCGCTGAGCTAATTGCAGACGCCGATGTCGTCGTACCGGTGCCGCTGCACTGGCGGCGCTTCTTTCGCCGGCAGTTCAACCAGTCGGCGGAGTTGGCAAGGGCGGTTGCGCAGCTTAGCGGGCTGCCTTTCTCGCCCTCGGCGGTCCGGCGCGTCAAGCTCACGCGCCAGCAGGTCGGGCTGGAGCGGCAGGAGCGCGAGGCCAATGTCCGCGCCGCCTTCCGTGTGCCTGCGGAAGCCGAAATCGAGATCACTGGGCGCCGCGTGCTTCTGGTCGACGATGTCTACACCACCGGCGCCACCGTGCGCTCGGTCGCCAGGGCGCTGAAGAAGGGCGGCGCCGGAGCGGTCGATGTGCTGACCTTCGCGCGTGTCCTGCCGGGGGACTTTCGGGCCGACGAGTCCGCGACTATATAAGGTCGAGGAAAGGCACGGACCGATGCTCGATGTGACGATTTACACCCGTATGATGTGCGGCTATTGCGCGGCGGCCAAGCGGCTGCTCGACCGCAAGGGCGTCGCTTACACCGAGCATGACGCTTCGTTTTCGCCGGAATTGCGCCAGGAAATGATTTCGCGGGCGCATGGCCGCTCGACCTTTCCGCAGATTTTCATCGGCGACACGCATGTCGGCGGCTCCGACGACCTCCACGAGTTGGAGGCACGGGGGCAGCTGGATAGGCTGCTTGCCAACGGCTCGACGACAAAGAGCGGTTCGTAGCGCCGCTCTATGTCTTTGTTTTTACGCAATTCCGGACGGAAAACCGTTACACACTTTTCCTGGAATTGCTCAAAGAGGACGTGACGATGGGTATTTTCAAGGCGGCGGCGATCCAGATGCGTTCGGGCGAGAGCCCCGAGCGCAACGCGGTCGATCTCGAACGGCTGGTGCGCGAAGCGGCAGGCCTCGGTGCAACCTACATCCAGACCCCGGAAATGACCGGTGCGCTGATCCGCGACAAGGAAGCCAGGGCTGCTTCCTTCACCTTGGAAGACAAGGACATCGTCGTGGCGGCCGCGCGCAAGCTCGCCAGCGAACTCGGCGTCTTCCTGCACATCGGCTCGACCGCCATCCTGCGCACCGACGGCAAGCTCGCCAACCGGGCGCTGCTGTTTGGGCCGGACGGCGCCACCCTTGCCACCTACGACAAGATCCACATGTTCGATGTCGACCTCGACAATGGCGAGAGCTGGCGCGAATCCGCCGCCTATGAGCCGGGCACCGAGGCCGTCGTCACCGAGATCGACGGCGCTAGGCTCGGCTTTGCCGTCTGCTACGATCTACGCTTTCCACAGCTGTTCCGCGCCGAGGCGATGGCCGGCGCCGACCTCTTGTCGGTGCCTGCCGCCTTCACCCGCCAGACCGGCGAGGCGCACTGGCATGTGCTGCTGCGAGCCCGTGCCATCGAGAACGGCGCCTATGTGGTTGCTGCAGCACAAGGTGGCCTGCATGAGGATGGCCGCGAAACCTATGGCCATTCGCTGATCGTCGACCCATGGGGTCGAATTCTCGCCGAGGCCGACCATGACGATCCGGAGGTGATCATCGCCGAGATCGACACGGCGCAGTCGTCGGCCGCGCGTAAGAAAATCCCCAATCTCAAGAACGCGCGTGATTTTGCCGTCAATGCCGGCGCAGTGGAAGCGCCGCGGCTCAGGGGCGCGGCTTCGTGATCCGCTTTGCCCTGATCTGCGAGCACGAGCACGAATTCGAGGGCTGGTTTCGCAGCAATGACGATTTCGACACGCAGAAGAAGCGCGGCTTCGTCGATTGCCCGAGCTGCGGCTCGCACAAGGTGCAAAAGGCGCTGATGGCGCCAGCCGTCTCCACCGCGCGGAAGCAGGAAACAATTGCGCTGGCCATGGGCGAAACCCAGAAGCAGGCTTTGGCGCAACTGAAGGCGATGGCCGAGAAGGTGCGCGAGAATGCCGACTATGTCGGCGACAAGTTTGCCGAAGAAGCGCGCAAGATCCATTTCGGCGAGAGCGATGCGCGCGGCATCTATGGCGAGGCGACGTTGGACGAAGCCAAGAGCTTGGCCGAGGATGGCATCGATTTCATGCCGATCCCGAGTTTTCCCGAGGAGCGCAATTGAGCGATCAGCTGGCGCTATCGATCAATTTGCCAAGCAACTGAGCCAGTGCCCCCCGCTCCGTGCCGGTGAGCCCGGCGAGGATTTCATGCTCGTTGGCGACGTGGGCGGTCAGGGCTTCGTCGATCAAGGCCAGACCTTTTTCGGTCAGTTGCACGACAATGCCACGCCGGTCGTTGGGGTGCGGGCCGCGCAGGATCAGTCCGGCCTTCTCAAGCCGGTCGAGCCGGTTGGTCATGGCGCCGGAGGTCACCATCGTCGCCTCGTAGAGAGCGGTCGGTGTCAGCGCGTAAGGCTGGCCGGAGCGGCGCAGCGTCGCCAGCACATCGAATTCGCCGGCCTGCAGTCCGAAACGGGCAAACAGCGGGGCGAGGCGCTCGCGGGCGATTAGCGAGGAGGCTTCGTTCAGCCGCCCAAGCACCAGCATCGGCGACACCTCCAGGTCCGGCCGTTCCCGCTTCCATTGCTCCACCGCCTTTGCCGCGCGATCCATCTGTCTCACCGCTAAGTATCTTGACGTTAAGAATCTTTGTGGTATGCTACCTCAAGATACAGTTTCGACCCAGTGCCGCAAGTGAGTGACGGGACCATCCGATGAAATTTCTCTGGGAATTGGCGCTTGGCCTGCTGGTCGTCACCGGCGGCCTGCTCGGCCTGACCCTGCCGTTCGGCAAGCTGGCGACGGCTGCCGGCGTTCCGGCCATGGTCTGGGCCTTCGTCATCTCGTTCGGCGCCGGGGGCGTGCTGCTGTGCGCGTTGCTCGCGAACGGCGAGCGCATGCGGCTCACGTCGCACAGACTGCGCTATTTCTTCATCACCGCCGCCGTGTCCTACGCCGTGCCCAATCTGCTGATGTTTTCGGCTATCCCGCATCTCGGCGCCGGCTATACCGGCATCATGTTCACGCTGTCGCCGGTCATCACACTGGTGTTTTCGATCCTGCTCGGCGTTCGACGGCCAGATACGCTCGGCAGTATCGGTATCGCCGTCGGCTTCATCGGCGCCGTCATGGTGGCGGTGACGCGCGGCGAGGCCGGCCAGCCGGCCGATGTCTACTGGGTGCTGGCCGGACTTTTGATCCCGGTCAGCCTTGCCGCCGGCAATATCTATCGCACCGTCGACTGGCCCGAAGGCACCGGTCCGATCGAACTGGCCGTCGGCAGCCACCTGGCCTCGGCGACGCTGCTGCTGATCGGCATTCTCACGCTGTTCGGGGTCGGCGCCTTCGCCCCGCTTGGCGCCGTGCCGCTGGTCGTCGTGGCGCAGGTCGCCTCGGCCTCGGCGATGTTTGCCTTCTTCTTCCGGCTGCAGGCCGTGGGCGGTCCGGTCTATCTCAGCCAGATCGGCTATGTGGCGGCGGCCGTCGGCCTGTTTGCCGGAACCATCTTCCTCGGCGAGCACTACCAGTTGCTAACCTGGGCCGGCGCGGTGATCATCACCATCGGCGTGATCATCACCACCAAGGCGCAGAGCCAGAAGGCATAGGTTCTTTGTTTACGCAATTCCCTAGGCAAAGCGCTATGCGCTTTCCCGGGAAACCGCTTCACACTTTGCTCGAACTGCTCAAGCTTAAATTTGGCTCGCGTCGAGGCGCTTCCGTAGCGCCGGCGGGGCGACGTTTCGCCAGGCCGTCCGAACGGCGCTGCGGAATGTCTGTTCGTCGCAGGCTTCGAGCATGATCGACGTCCATCCCTTTTGGCCCCAGCCGCCTGTCACGGGCCTGAAAACCGATGGCTCAGCCGCGGCCATCATCTCTTGCTGGTCCCGGTCGAGCTTGACGACAGCACGGTCGGCTTCGGGCAGCGAGACGAAGATACGGTTGCGGACGCGGAAGTCAGCCTTGCCGAAATGCGATTGCTCGACCGTTTCGGGAAGATCGAGCGCCAGCTCTCGGGCCCTGATAGTGTCCACGGCCGCCCCTTCGTTCAGACCGATCGTTTTTCCGCCAGCACCATATAGTTGACGTCCATGTCCTTGGAGCGTGCCCAGCGGTCGGCGAGAGGATTGTAGGTCACGCCGGTGCGGTCGATGATGGTCATGGCGGCGCTGCCGAGCGCCTTTTCAAGCTCTTCGGGCCGCACCAGCTTGCCGAACTGGTGGGTGCCGCGCGGCAGCCAGCGCAGCACATATTCGGCGCCGATGATGGCCAGGCCCAGTGCCTTCAGCGTGCGGTTGATGGTGGCCACGAACATGATGCCGCCGGGCTTGACCATCTCGCCGCACTTGCCGATGAACAGGTCGACATCGGCAACATGCTCGACGACTTCCATGTTGAGGACGACGTCGAATTTCTCGCCGGAATCGGCCAAATCCTCAGCGGTCGTAGCGCGATAATCCACCGTCACGCCGCCTTCGGCCGCGTGCAGCTTCGCCACCTCGATGTTGGTTGCCGAGGCGTCGGCGCCGACCACTTCGGCTCCAAGCCTTGCCATCGGCTCGCACAACAATCCACCACCGCAGCCGATATCGAGGAAACGCAGGCCTTCGAACGGCCGCGCCGCCCGCGGATCGCGGCCGAAGCGCGCCGCCACCTGGTCCCGGATATAGGCCAGCCGGACCGGGTTGAATTTGTGCAGCGGACGGAATTTGCCGTTCGGGTTCCACCATTCGGCGGCAAGCGCGGAAAAGCGTTCCACTTCTCCGGCATCGATTGTCGATCGTCGGGCCTCTGGCATGGGGCGGGTCTCCTCGGACGCTAGGAAGTCGGGTGCCGGGGCAAGAAAGTCAAGGCCGGTTTTATGCGACTGCTGGCAAGTCGACCTAGGGCCTCGAGATCACAATCGCCGCATGTCCCATCTCAACACTCGCGGGATCGATGGCCCGCATCGCTTCGCAATCGCCGATCTCGGCCATGATGCGGCCCGCGGCGGCGAGAGCCTGCTCGCGACTTCGCCAGCGCACGACATCGACCCAGCTGCCATCGTCCCGCCGCGCCAGGCAGCGGTTTACGAAACCAGGTTGCCGCGCCAGCCAGTCGGCGACCAGGTTGTTGGCGGCGGCAAAGCCCGCTTCCGCTCCAGGCTTGAGGCGAAAGGTGACGATTTCCAGGGTCTCGGTCATTTTGCGTCCAGCACGTCGCGCAATTTCGCCGCCAGCTGCTCGATGGTGAAGGGCTTGGCCAGGAAATGCACGTCATGGTCGAGCACGCCATTGTGGACGACGGCGTTCCTGGTGAAGCCGGTGGTGAAGATCACCTTCAGCTTCGGCATGCGCGCCAGCGCCTCCTCCGCGAGCTTGCGGCCATTCATCACCGGCATGACGATATCGGTGAACATGAGCGCCACACCGGGGTTGTCGCCCAGCTTTTCCAGCGCTTCCTGGCCGCTTGCGGCATGAATGACGGTGTAGCCGAGTTCGCGCATGGCATCGGCGGTGGAAGCCCGCACGCGTGGATCGTCCTCCACGACAAGGATGGTTTCGGTGACCGGCACGGCAGGATTTCCGGCTCGTTCCGAAGATATGGCGGCCTCTTCCGGGCCGAAGAAGCGCGGCAGGTAGATCCTGATCGTGGTGCCTTGGCCGGGTTCCGAGTAAATCTTGACGTGTCCGCCGGACTGTTTGACGAAGCCGAACACTTGGCTCAGCCCGAGGCCGGTGCCCTTGTCGACCGGCTTGGTGGTGAAAAATGGCTCGAAAGCCCGCTCCATGACGTCCGCCGGCATGCCGGCGCCGGTGTCGCTGACCGCGATCATCACATACTGGCCGTCTTTGACCTCGGCATGGGTGGCGGCGTAGCTCTCGTCGAGGTGGCTGTTGGCGGTCTCGATGGTCATCTTGCCGTCCTCGCCCATGGCGTCGCGCGCATTGACCGCCAGATTGAGAATGGCATTTTCGAGCTGGCTCGGATCGGCATGGGTCTTCCACAGGCCGCCAGCCAGCACGGTTTCGATGCGGATGGTTTCGCCGAGCGCCCGCCGAAGCAGGTCCGACATGCCGGCGACCAGACGATTGGCGTCTACAACCTGAGGCGCGAGCGGCTGCTGGCGCGAGAAGGCAAGCAGCCGTGACGTCAAGTTTGCGGCCCGGGTCGCCGCATCGGTCGCCGCTTCGATGAATTTCATGATGTCGTGCTCGCCCCGCGTCAGCTTGCGCTGGGCGAGGTTCATGGCGCTGATGATCACCGCCAGCATGTTGTTGAAATCGTGGGCGATACCGCCGGTCAGCTGGCCCACAGCCTCCATCTTCTGCATCTGGCGGATCTGCGATTCGGCCTTTTCACGCGTCTGGATTTCGTTGCCGAGCTCGATGTTCTTGCGCATCAGCTCTTCCTGGGCGATCGCCACTGCGCGGAACCGGCGGCGCGAAAGGCGAACCGTGTAGGCGCCAAGCAGGAAGATCGCCAGCAGCGCCGCTATCGAGCCGATTCGCAGCCAGTTTTCGACCAGGTCGGTATGAGCGTCGCGCGCGGCGATGGCTGCGCCGCCAATGCGCCGGATCGTGTCCATGCTGGCCCGGATCTGGTCCATGGCGGCCTTGCCCTGGCCGCTGCGGACCAGTTCCAGAGCTTTTGCCGCATCGCCGCGATCGTAGAGTGCAATCGTCTCAGCCAATTCGGCCTGGTTTTGTGAAAGCGCGTCCTTGACGTGGTTGATCTGCTGCACGAGTTCGTCGTCGGGCGCGGTCATGCCGTCGATGCGGGCAAGCTGGCCCGGAATGGCGTCGACCGCCTGCCGATAAGGCTGGAGGTAGGATTTCTCGCCGGTCAGGAGATAGCCGCGCTGGCTGGTCTCGGCCTCCTGAGCCATCGTAAGCAAACCGGAAAGCAATTCCTGATACTCGACCGCCTGGCGCGCGGCCTCACGATTGGCTCTCTGGGTCTCGACCAGCACGGCGCGTGTGCCGACGATCAACGCCAGCACGGCGAAGCCGATGAACAGCGGCAGCGATTGCCACCGCATGGCGCGTCGAAGGCGAACAATCATTCGATATGCCGGACCAAAAGGAGTTTCCCGCGGGCAGCATTTGGTAAGCGGCGGCGGGGCCGAACGCAATATGCCGCGATCCTGAAGCCGGCATCCGCCGCCAGCCTTGCGAAACCGTGATCATTTGGCTAAGGAGGCGCGCATTCAGCGGCCGGCTTCTGTCGAGCGCTTACTTCCCCTTTCGGTCCTGGGCCGGCTTCAGTCAAAGGCATTTCGCTTCCATGGCGCGCATCGTGATGAAATTCGGCGGAACCTCCGTCGCCGACATCGCCCGCATCCGCAATGTGGCGCGTCACGTCAAACGCGAGGTCGATGCCGGCCATGAGGTCGCTGTCGTGGTTTCGGCGATGGCGGGCAAGACCAATGAACTGGTTGGCTGGACGCGCGAAGCCTCGCCCATGCACGACGCGCGCGAGTATGACGCCGTGGTCGCCTCGGGCGAGCAGGTGACTGCCGGCCTGCTGGCGATCACACTGCAGAATATGGGCGTCCATGCCCGCTCCTGGCAGGGCTGGCAGATCCCGATCAAGACCGACAACGCGCATGGCGCGGCGCGCATCCTCGAAATTGACGGCGCGTTCCTGATCAAGCGCTTCGGCGAGGGCCAGGTGGCTGTCGTCGCCGGCTTCCAGGGCATCGGCCCGGACAACCGCATCGCCACGCTCGGCCGCGGCGGCTCCGACACAAGCGCGGTGGCCATTGCCGCGGCGGTCAAGGCCGACCGCTGCGACATCTACACCGATGTCGACGGCGTCTACACCACCGATCCGCGCATCGAGCCGAAGGCGCGGCGGCTCAACAAGATTTCGTTCGAGGAAATGCTCGAAATGGCCTCGCTCGGCGCCAAGGTCTTGCAGGTGCGCTCGGTCGAGCTTGCCATGGTGCACAGGGTGCGTACGTTCGTGCGGTCGTCCTTCGACGATCCCGATGCGCCCGGAATGGGGGATTTGCTCAATCCTCCGGGAACGCTCATTTGCGACGAGGAAGAGATCGTGGAACAGCAGGTCGTCACCGGAATTGCCTACGCCAAGGACGAAGCGCAGATTTCTCTGCGCCGCGTCGGCGACCGCCCGGGCGTTGCCGCCGGCATTTTCGGCCCGCTGGCCGAGGCCAACATCAATGTCGACATGATCGTCCAGAACATCTCCGAGGACGGCAAGTTCACCGACATGACCTTCACCGTGCCGTCCGGCGACGTGGACAAGGCGTTGGCCGTGCTGGAGCGTCTGAAGGCTTCGATCGGCTATGACGTGGTGCAGTCGGAAGCCGGCATGTCGAAGGTTTCGGTCATCGGCATCGGCATGCGCAGCCATGCCGGTGTGGCCGCCACCGCTTTCAAGGCGCTGGCCGACAAGGCGATCAACATCCGCGCCATCACTACCTCCGAGATCAAGATTTCGATACTGATTGACGGTCCCTACACGGAACTCGCGGTTCGTACTTTGCATTCCGTGTACGGTCTGGATAAGCAGTAGCGAGAGCGATTTGAGTTGTTGCGTGTGCGCCGGTGGCAGTGGAAACTGCGGCGGGCAAAATGCCCATTGGAGAAGAAGCCGCGATGCGTGATACGGCCAGTGGCCCGCGCGTTCTGCTGAAACGGCTCCGCGAGCTCATGCAGGAGCCGCTGGAGCCGCAGGAGCGGCTCGACCGGATCGTGCGCGACATCGCCTCCAACATGGTCGCCGAGGTCTGCTCGCTCTATGTGCTGCGCGCCGATTCGGTGCTCGAACTCTATGCCACCGAAGGTCTGAACCCGAACGCCGTCCATTTGGCGCAGCTGCGGCTGGGGCAGGGCCTCGTCGGCACCATTGCCGCCAGCGCGCGGCCGCTCAACCTCTCCAATGCGCAGGAACATCCGGCCTTCGCCTACCTGCCGGAGACCGGCGAAGAGATCTACAATTCCTTCCTCGGCGTGCCGGTACTAAGGGCAGGGCGCACGCTCGGCGTGCTGGTGGTGCAGAACAAGACCATGCGCCACTACCGCGACGACGAGGTCGAGGCGCTGGAAACGACCGCCATGGTGATCGCCGAGATGATCGCCACCGGCGATCTCGCGCGCCTGACCCGGCCCGGCCTCGAACTCGACCTGCGCCGTCCCGTCAGCTTTACCGGCCTGTCCTTCAACGAGGGTGTCGGC
Source organism: Mesorhizobium sp. P160219 (assembly GCF_057786095.1). NCBI lineage: Bacteria > Pseudomonadati > Pseudomonadota > Alphaproteobacteria > Hyphomicrobiales > Phyllobacteriaceae > Mesorhizobium > Mesorhizobium sp. P160219. Next base: position 22,618 of record NZ_JBYNWG010000001.1, on the reverse strand, counting down.
CTCGGCCATGTCGTGCTGCATGAGCCACGCATCGTCGTCACCAATCTGTTCAACGAGGACAGTGAGGAAGAGGTGCGCCGGCTGGAGACGTCGCTCGGTTCGCTCAGGCTTTCCATCGACGACATGCTGGAGCGGCGCGATGTCGCCTTCGAGGGAGAACATCGCGAGGTGCTCGAGGCGTATCGCATGTTTGCCAACGACCGCGGCTGGGTGCGCCGGCTGGAAGAGGCGATCCGCAACGGCCTGACGGCGGAAGCGGCGGTGGAAAAGGTGCAGAGCGACATGCGCGCCCGCATGCTGCACATGACCGATCCTTATTTGCGCGAGAGGATGAGCGACTTCGACGATCTCGCCAACCGGCTGCTGCGCCAGCTGATGGGGCGCGGGCCTGACGACGTCGCGGCGTCACTGCCGAAGGATGCCATCCTGGTCGCGCGCTCGATGGGCGCGGCCGAACTGCTTGATTATCCCAGGGACAAGCTGCGCGGCGTGGTGCTGGAAGACGGCGCTGCCACCAGCCATGTCGTCATCGTAGCGCGCGCCATGGGCATTCCGGTCGCCGGCCAGATGAAGGGCGCCGTTTCCATGGCGGAAAACGGCGATGCCATCATCGTCGACGGCGAGGAAGGCACCATCCATCTGCGGCCGCAGCCCGACCTCGAAGCTGCCTATGCCGAAAAAGTGCGCTTCCGGGCGCGCCGGCAGGAAGTCTACCGGGAACTGCGCAAGAAGCCGTCGGTGACCAAGGACGGCGTCCAGGTCGACCTGCTGATGAATGCGGGCCTGGCCGTCGACCTGCCGCAGCTGGCCGAGGCGGGTGCGGCCGGCATCGGCCTGTTCCGCACCGAATTGCAGTTCATGGTCGCCTCGACCTTCCCGCGCGCCGAGGCGCAGGAGCGGCTCTACCGCGACGTGCTGGACGCGGCGCGTGGCAAGCCGGTCACCTTCCGCACCATCGACATCGGCGGCGACAAGGTGCTGCCCTACTTCAAGGGCGCTGTCCAGGAAGAAAACCCTGCGCTCGGCTGGCGCGCGATCCGGCTGACGCTCGACCGGCCGGGTCTGCTCAGGACCCAGATCCGCGCTCTGCTGAAGGCCTGCGGCGGGCGCGAACTGAAGCTGATGCTGCCGATGGTGACCGAGCTCGGCGAAATCGCCCAGGCGCGCGAGATCATCGACCGCGAAGTGCGGCATCTCTCCCGCTTTGCCCACCATCTGCCGACCAGCCTCAAGGTGGGCGCCATGCTGGAAGTGCCGTCGCTGCTGTTCCAGCTCGACGAGTTGATGAAGGCGGTCGATTTCGTCTCGGTCGGCTCCAACGACCTGTTCCAGTTCGTCATGGCGGTCGATCGGGGGAACACGCAGCTCTCCGACCGCTTCGACACGCTGTCGACGCCGTTCCTGCGGGTTCTGAAGCAGATCGCCGACGCCGGGGTTCGCAACCACACGCCGGTGACGCTGTGCGGCGAGCTTGCCGGAAAACCCATTTCCGCCATGGCGCTGATCGGCCTCGGCTACCGCTCGATCTCGATGTCTCCAGCCTCGATCGGCCCGGTCAAGGCGATGTTGACCGAACTGCCACTGGAGGAATTGGAGGCTTTCTTTGCCGACAATCTGATGGCGCCAGCTCAAGGGCTGCCGATGCGGGCGCTGCTGCAGGCCTTCGCCGACGACCGCTCCATCCCGCTATAGCATTAGCCATGGTCAATCTTCCCCGCGAGCGTATGGATCAGGTCGTCAAGCGTTTCGAGATGCTCGAAGCGCAGATGTCGGCCGGCCCGGCAGCCGATGCCTATGTGAAGATGGCTTCCGAATATGCCGAGCTGCAGGACATGGTGGCCAAGGTCAGGGAACTGCGCTCAGTCGAGCGCGAGCAAGCCGACCTCGAGGCGATGCTTGCCGACAAGGGCACCGACGCAGAGATGCGGGCCCTGGCGGAGGCAGATTTGCCGGGCGTCGAAGCGCGAATCGAAGAGCTGCAGAAGGACATCCAGATCCTGCTGTTGCCCAAGGACGCGGCCGACGACAAGAACGCCATCCTTGAAATCCGCGCCGGCACCGGCGGCGATGAGGCGGCATTGTTCGCCGGCGACCTGTTTCGCATGTATGAGCGCTATGCCGCCGAACGCGGCTGGCGCTTCGAGACGGTGTCGGCCAGCGACGGCGATGCCGGCGGCTTCAAGGAAATCATCGCCACCATTTCCGGTAGGGGCGTCTTTGCCCATCTGAAATTCGAATCCGGCGTGCACCGCGTGCAGCGCGTGCCGGCGACCGAGGCCAGCGGGCGCATCCACACTTCGGCGGCGACGGTGGCCGTTCTGCCGGAAGCCGAAGAGGTCGACATCGACATCCGCGCCGAAGACATCCGCATCGACACGATGCGCGCCTCGGGTTCGGGTGGCCAGCACGTCAACACCACCGATTCGGCCGTGCGCATCACCCATTTGCCGACCGGTATCATGGTGGTGCAGGCGGAGAAGTCGCAGCATCAGAACCGGGCGAAAGCCATGCAGATTCTGCGTGCGCGGCTTTACGACCTCGAGCGCAGCAAGGCGGACGAGGAGCGCTCGGAGTCACGCAAATCGCAGGTTGGTTCGGGCGACCGTTCGGAGCGCATCCGTACCTACAATTTCCCGCAGGGCCGCCTTACCGACCATCGTATCAACCTGACGCTCTACAAGCTCGACCGGGTGATGATGGGCGAGCTCGATGAGGTCATCAATGCGCTGATTGCCGACCATCAGTCGAAGCTGCTCGCCGATATTGGCCTCGATGGCTGACATGTTGCCCGGCGCGCTCGGGCCGTTGTTGCGGGTGGCGCGGGAGCGGCTTGCCGCGGCCGGCCTTCCCGACCCGGCGCTGGATGCCAGGCTGATCGTCGAGCATTTTTCCGGCACGGACCGTACGCAGGCGATCGCCGACCCGCAACGGACGGTCGATGCGGGTGCGGTTGCCGCAATCGGCGCTGCTCTGCAGCGCCGCATGGCCGGCGAACCGGTGCACCGCATCCTCGGGTTTCGCGAGTTTTACGGCCTGCGGCTGTCGCTGTCGCCGGAAACGCTGGAGCCGCGGCCGGACACCGAAACGCTGGTCGAGGCGATCCTGCCTTTTGCCGGCGCGACGGCCGAAAGGCTGGTGGAATGCCGTATCCTCGATCTCGGCACCGGTACCGGCGCGATTGCGCTGGCGCTGCTCAGCGCGGTTCCGGCCGCGACGGCCACCGGGGTCGATATTTCACAAGGCGCGCTGGCAACCGCGATACGCAATGCCGAGCAACTCGGACTCGCCGGCCGGTTCGTGGGGCTGCAGTCCGACTGGTTCGAAAAAGTTTCGGGCCGATACCATGTAATTGCCGCAAACCCTCCCTATATACCGACTGGAGACATTGGAAATCTGCAGGACGAGGTCCGCGATTTCGATCCGCACAGAGCCCTTGATGGCGGTGTGGACGGTCTTGGCCCCTACAGGATCATCGCTGCCGAGGCGGCAAAGTTTCTGGAAGCACAAGGCAAGATAGCGGTCGAGATCGGCCACACGCAGCGCAATGAGGTCAAAGACATATTCGCGGCAGCCGGCTACAGGCTGGCCGGGGCATTTGTCGATCTTGGCGGAAACGACAGGGTTCTTATGTTTGAACAGGGAAAGCCTTGACGCAGTGCAAAAAAGCGCTTGGCAATGCCGGGGAATGCGGCTAGGGTCCGCCCTAACCGGATGAGACGAAGCAGGCAGTGCTCTTAGCGATTCGGTTTTCCTTGGAAATAGCTGCCTTCTTGCGCAAACGACGCCCAAGCTTCGTGCGGGAATCGTCCGGCAAGTGATGTAACCGGAACAGGATGACACGTGGCGCCAACGCAATTGATGCGGGCGAACGCCGGTGAAGAAACGAAACGGCTGGCTGCATGAGCGCCTCCGTTCGTGAAACGTTTTTCGAAAATTTCAAAATGAAGAGAGTCTTATGAGGCCACAACAGCAGAACAGGCGCATGCGCGGTCGCAACAACAATGGCGGCGGCGGTGGCAACAACAATAACAATAACAACAACCGCAAGGGCCCAAATCCCCTGACGCGCAACTACGAGAGCAACGGCCCGGACGTGAAAATCCGTGGATCGGCTCAGCAGATCGCCGAAAAATACGCCACTCTGGCCCGTGACGCGCAAAGCTCCGGCGACCGGGTTATGGCGGAGAATTACCTCCAGCACGCCGAGCACTACAACCGCATCATTGCCGCCGCACAGGCGCAGATGCCGATCCAGAATGCCCCGCAGAACCGCGACGAATTCGACGACGATGAAGATCGCGACGATTTTGACAATGCCGGCAGCGGCAATGGCGGCGAGACGCAAGCGCCGATGGCCAACCACGGCAACGGTCCGCAGCCGACGATTGAGGGCACGCCGGCCGAACTCGCATACGGCCAGGAAAACGGCCGCGAGAACAACAGTGGCCGTGACAATAATGGCCGCAACAATAACGGCCGCGACAACAATGGCCGCAACCGTGACCGCCGCCCCAATGGCGGCTATGGCCAGAACGACCAGCGTGGCGACTTTGCCCAGCGTGGCGAGCAGAACGGCCAGCGCGGCGACCAGCAGCGCTTCACCGAAACCCCGGCACAGGCGGAAACCGTTTCCGCGGTTGAGCCCGAAGCCGAGAGTGGTTTCTCCGAGCCGGCGCCGCTGTACGAAAACCTGTCGCCGGCGGCTCTTGCCGCCCGGGCCGAACTCAATGAGGCAGCCGCCGAGAGCGGCGCTGCCCGTCGCCCGCGGCGTCCGCGCCGCCCGCGCAACAATGCCGATCAGGTCGGTGACGAACAGTCTGGTGGTGGCCAGGTGGTGGATGGCGCCGGCGAGACCGCTGCCGCTGTTGACGTGGTTGATGCGGCGCCGGCCGAAAGCTCTGCCGGCGACCCGTTCGCCGTCGACGCCAACAACTGACCCACAAGACATAAGTCGATGAAACGGCGGAGAGAAATCTCCGCCGTTTTCGTTTGCTCGGCCATGCAATATCATCAGCCGGACGTCTTGAGCGGCAATGGCTTGCGCCCCATATCTGGCGTGAACTGGACCCGGCTCGGATGAGCGGGTCCGTCACCGCAATCTGATCCGGTGCCGCAAAGCGGGCCGGTGATGGAAGGAGACAGATATGAACCTCGAGAAATACTCCGAGCGCGTCCGCGGATTCATTCAGTCCGCCCAGACCATGGCGCTCTCGCGCAATCACCAGCAATTCACTCCCGAACATATGCTGAAGGTCCTCGTCGATGACGACGAGGGGCTGGCCGCCTCGCTGATAGAGCGCGCCGGCGGCAACGTGCGCGACGTCAAGCTTGGCGTCGAGACCGCCCTTGAGGCCATGCCCAAGGTGGAAGGCGGCAACGGCCAGCTTTATCTGGCGCAGCCGCTGGCCAAGGTGTTTTCGACCGCCGAGGAATTGGCCAAGAAAGCCGGCGACAGTTTTGTCACGGTCGAGCGGCTGCTGCAGGCGCTGGCGATGGAGAAGTCGGCCAAGACGGCCGATATCCTGTCCAAGGCCGGCGTCACAGCGCAGGCGCTGAACCAGGTGATCAACGACGTCCGCAAGGGCCGAACCGCCAATTCGGCGAGCGCCGAGCAGGGCTATGACGCGCTGAAGAAATACGCGCGCGACCTCACCGCCGATGCCCGCGCCGGCAAGCTCGACCCTGTGATTGGCCGTGACGACGAGATCCGCCGCACCATCCAGGTGCTGTCGCGGCGTACCAAGAACAACCCGGTGCTGATCGGCGAGCCGGGCGTCGGCAAAACGGCGATCGCCGAAGGTCTGGCGCTGCGCATCGTCAATGGCGACGTGCCCGAATCGCTGAAGGACAAGCAGTTGATGGCGCTCGACATGGGCGCGCTGATTGCCGGCGCCAAATATCGCGGCGAGTTCGAGGAGCGGCTGAAGGCCGTGCTCAACGAAGTCACCTCGGCGGCCGGCGGCATCATCCTGTTCATCGACGAGATGCACACGCTGGTCGGCGCCGGCAAGGCCGATGGCGCCATGGACGCTTCGAACCTGTTGAAGCCGGCGCTGGCGCGCGGCGAACTGCACTGCGTCGGCGCGACCACGCTCGATGAATACAGGAAGCATGTCGAGAAGGACGCGGCCCTTGCCCGCCGGTTCCAGCCGGTCTTCGTCAACGAGCCGTCGGTGGAAGATACCGTGTCGATCCTGCGTGGCCTGAAGGAGAAGTACGAGCAGCACCACAAGGTGCGCATCTCGGATTCGGCGCTGGTCGCGGCGGCGACCTTGTCCAACCGCTACATCGCCGACCGTTTCCTGCCGGACAAGGCGATCGACCTTGTCGACGAAGCCGCGTCGCGGCTGAGGATGCAGGTCGATTCCAAGCCCGAGGCGCTGGACGAAATCGATCGCCGCATCATGCAGCTCAAGATCGAGCGCGAGGCACTGAAGGTCGAGAAGGACGAGGCGTCAAAGGACCGGCTCGCGCGTCTCGAAAAGGAACTCGTCGGCCTCGAGGAGGAATCGACCGAGATCACCGCCAAATGGCAGTCGGAGAAGCAGAAGCTTGGCCTCGCCGCTGACCTCAAGAAGCAGCTCGACGCGGCCCGCAACGACCTCGCCATTGCCCAGCGCAAGGGTGAATTCCAGCGCGCCGGCGAGCTTGCCTATGGCAAGATCCCGGAACTGGAAAAGAAGCTGAAGGAAGCCGAAGCCCAGGACGGCAAGGCCGGCATGGTCGAAGAGGTGGTCACGCCCGACCACGTCGCCCATATCGTGTCGCGCTGGACCGGCATTCCGGTCGACAAGATGCTGCAGGGCGAGCGCGACAAGCTGCTGCGCATGGAAGACGAGATCGGCAAGCGAGTCGTCGGCCAGGGCGAAGCGGTGCAGGCGGTGTCCAAGGCCGTGCGTCGTGCCCGGGCCGGGCTGCAGGATCCGAACCGGCCGATCGGCTCGTTCATGTTCCTCGGACCGACCGGCGTCGGCAAGACCGAACTGACCAAGGCGCTGGCCAATTTCCTGTTCGACGACGAGAGCGCCATGGTGCGCATCGACATGTCGGAATACATGGAGAAGCACTCGGTCGCCCGGCTGATCGGAGCGCCTCCCGGTTATGTCGGCTATGAGGAAGGCGGTGCGCTGACCGAAGCGGTGCGGCGCCGGCCCTATCAGGTTGTGCTGTTCGACGAGATCGAGAAGGCGCATCCGGATGTCTTCAACGTGCTGTTGCAGGTGCTCGACGACGGGCGGCTGACCGACGGGCAGGGCCGCACGGTCGACTTCCGCAACACGCTGATCGTCATGACGTCGAACCTCGGCGCCGAATATCTGGTCAATCTCGGCGAAGAGCAGGACGTCGATGCCGTGCGCGACGAGGTTATGAGCGTGGTGAGAGCCTCGTTCAGGCCGGAGTTCCTCAACCGCGTCGACGAGGTGATCCTGTTCCACCGGCTGCGCCGGCAGGATATGGGCCGCATCGTCGAGATCCAGCTCAAGCGGCTGGAAAGCCTGCTCGCCGACCGCAAGATCACACTGTCGCTCGACCAGGATTCGATCGACTGGCTGGCGGCGAAGGGCTACGACCCGGCCTATGGCGCGCGGCCGCTGAAGCGGGTGATGCAGAAGGACCTGCAAGATCCGCTGGCGGAAAAAATCCTGCTTGGCGAGATACTCGACGGCTCGACCGTCAAGGTCACCGCCGGCTCCGACCGGTTGAATTTCCGGGCGAAACCGGCGGTCGTGAAGGACGCCGAAGCGGCGTGAGCCGGGCTATTGCGAAGACAGAGCGCCTCGCCGTATCGCGGGGCGCTCCCGATCCGGCCTGACCAGTTGCGTGGCGGGGCCGGCATCGCCGACAAGCCATCCTTAAAGCGGCACGCTTTAATCAGTCTATCGACGGCCGCCTGACTTTATCAGTTAATGCATGTCGCTCAAAAGTGGCCCCGTTTTGAGAGAACGACATGCATCAAAACAACTTAAAAGCGCGTCGCCTGAATCCGTTTCAGCGCGACACGCTTTAGGCATGCCGAGGCATTTGGCCGCCTGACGGACTCTACGATGCCCAGTCCTGCGCGAGTCGCGCCGCCGTGCCATCATAGTGATCGCAGTCGAGCCGACCGGCGCTGTTGCCCGGGATGCCGGGCACGGTCTTCGGGGCCGGGTCGTTGGGTCCGCCGTCGGTATATTGCCAGAGCCAATAGTTGTTCCAGCTCGCCTGCGGCACCGGCGTGGCGCTGTAGTGCGCGAGCCAGAGCCGATGGCTGCCGAGGAACGCGTCCTGCGTATGGCCGAGTTGCCCCTTCAGCAGACCGCCGCAGTAGAGCACCGGCTTGCGGCCGAGGCGCTGGGCCAGCTTGTGCAGGAAATCGCGCGCCTGATTGAGCGTCATCTGGTTGCCGGAGGTCTTCTCGTAGTCGAGCGCTACCAGCGTCCTGTCGTCCGGCTCTGCCCAGCCAAGGAAATTGTCGATCTGCTTGTCGACATCCACCGCGGTTCCCCAGTGATAGGCGCCCCAGAGCAGCCCGGCGGCTTGCGCGGCCGTCCGGCGGCCTTTGTACATCGGGTCCTTGCCGGTTCGTCCGGTGGTGGCTTTGTGGATCACGCCGATAAGTCCATTCGCCTTGGCAGTGGCGAAGCTGGTCACGTTGTCGCCGCGATAGATGTCCGTCACGCGTACAGGATTGCTTGGCGCAGGCATGGCATTCCTCCCTCAAAGTCAGGTTTCAGGTCGGCTCGCCCTCGACGACTGCGTGGGCATTCGGAATCTTCCGGTTGTTCGACGTTGGAAACTGGTTGCCGAGGAACTGCTTCATGTCGTCGAGCAGGGCGATGACGCGGGTGCGGCTGTCACCCCATTTAAGGTTGTCGTCTGCTGAACCGAGCGTCGTTCCCGGGTTGAAGCAGCCGATGCTGTAGAGATATCCGGCGCCCGGATGCAGCAGGATGCCGCTGCGGGCGCCCGTGCCGAGAAACCGGAAGCAGGGCCGCGGCCGCGCTTTCAATCCGGGGTCCGTCGAGTAGCCGATGGTCTGGTATTTGTCGTTGGATGCACCGTCGTGGGTCGACAGTTCGTAGGTGCCCGCGGCAATTCGGCGGTGATTGGTGACGCCGCTCTGTGTATTGTCGCCCGGACCCTGCCTTTCGGCGAGCATGCCGCTGAGCGCTGCGACCTTGGTTCCGTTGTGGAACACTTGGTAGTCTCCGACGGTTCGCGCGTAGCTCTTGTTCGCTCTCTTGTGCTGCTTCTTGCGGGTTATGAGAATTTCCCAACCGTTTCCTGAAATAGCCAATCGAACCTCCCCAATCTTCTCAACCAACACTGCCATGTCATGCCGCCCTGCCGCCAGGCTGACAATGCAAACCGGCACCGTACGAGAATTGCGCTCCTACGAAGTTCATTCCCCAACACCTGGAAATAGATCTACGAGGTGGCCGCTATCGTTGCATCGCCGGCTTGTCGCTTCTGTGAGCCACTTCACAGTATTGGCATATTTTTACTACGTCAATTCTGTGGCGCGCCCCAGAAACTGATAGAGGTGATGAATGTCGTCAAGGCGTCGTTCCGGCCGGAATTCCTCAACGCGTCGACGAGGTGATCCTGTTCCACCGGCTGCGCCGGCAGGATATGGGCCGCATCGTCGAGATCCAGCTCAAGCGGCTGGAAAGCCTGCTCGCCGACCGCAAGATCACACTGTCGCTCGACCAGGATTCGATCGACTGGCTGGCGGCGAAGGGCTACGACCCGGCCTATGGCGCGCGGCCGCTGAAGCGGGTGATGCAGAAGGACCTGCAAGATCCGCTGGCGGAAAAAATCCTGCTTGGCGAGATACTCGACGGCTCGACCGTCAAGGTCACGGCCGGCTCCGACCGGTTGAATTTCCGGTCCAGGCCCACTGTGGTGCCGACCGACGCGGCAGCCTGATCCAACGCCGCGCGTCCGACCGGACGCGCGGCATTTTCTTATGAAACAACAATCCTTTGACGGGGGTGCAGATGACGCTGGACGACTACAACAGCTTCTGCGCCTCGCTGCCGCAGACGACGCATGTCGTGCAGTGGGGCGGGGCCGATGTCTGGAAAGTCGGTGGCAAGGTCTTCACCATCGCCGGCCATGACCGGGAGGGTGGCGTCTTCGTCACCTTCAAATGCTCTGAAATGGCTTATGACGTGCTGAAGGATCAGCCCGGCTGCCGGCCGGCGCCCTATCTCGCCTCGCGCGGCATGAAATGGATCCAGCGTCAGACAAGCCAGAGCATGGATGATGATGCGCTGAAGGACTATCTCGGCGAAAGCCACCGCCTCGTCGTCCTCAAGCTGACGAAGCAGACGCGCAAGGAATTGGGCCTGTAGCAACCAGTAATCCGCCATCTTCATGCCCGGTTCATGTTGGAAAGCTTATGTTGTGGTTTGCTGGCGAAGGGGTTTGCCTGCAGGCTTTTGACGATCAGGGCGTTCCTTGCGCATCCAAACGGTGGCGAGAACGTTCTGGTGGGAACACTGCCGGGCGGCGGCAATTACGCATGACCCCGAAAATCGAAATTCGATTTTCGGAAAGGATCATGCGCAGACATGAAGTGTTACAGCGTCCTTTGCGCGTCCAAACGGACGCGCGGCGCTGTAAGTACCGGAGAGTTTGACCACCATGTTCCGCACGATCCTTGCCTTTTCGGTGCTCGCCGCCGGGCTGCTCACGTCCAGCGCCATGGCATCGCCGACTGTGGACAACGCACTGCCGGCCGTCCGCGCCGCCGATAGCGGCGGCATTGTGCTTGCCCAGGACGGCAATCTCGACATCTATTACGACGCCAGGGGCAACCGCGTCATCGTCGATGCCGAGACCGGCAAGGTCATCGCCATCCAGCCGCCGCAGACCAGGCTCGACCGCCGCGCGCTGCGCCGGGAAATGCGGGCACGTGAGCTTGGACGCGCACCGGTCGAAGACGACGACCGCTACTATCTCGACGATCCCGAAGACATGGCGCGTTTCCGCCGCAGGCAACTGGACGATCAGGGACGAATCCCCGGCCCGCCGGTTGATGAATACGATCCTGAAAGCGACAAATTCCTGGGGGCCGCTCCGCAGGATGATGCCAATGACAGCGACACCTATCCGGAAGCGCCGAAATCCGCTGAACCGCGGCCCGTCAAGCGCCAGCCGCTGAACGAAGCCTCTATCGATCCCGCCGAACCGGCGGCGCCCGCCGGCCAGGCCGCGCTGCCGCCGAAAGCCGGTGGCAAGACCGTGGTCGATCCCTCGCTTTCACTCGGCGCACGCCAGGATGTAGCCGCCTTGCAGGTGCTGCTCGACCGCGCCGGCGCTTCACCCGGCGTCGTCGACGGGCGCTTCGGCTCCAATGTCGACAAGGCGCTTGCCGCCTATAACCAGATCACCGGCAGCAATCTGCGCTCGACCGACGCGGTCGGCATCCAGGCTGCGCTGGCGCAAACCGGTGGCGATGCTTTCGCCAATTATACGATCACGCCCGAAGACGCGGCCGGGCCTTATGTCGCCTCGATACCGGAGGATTACAGCCAGAAGGCGCAGCTCGACCGCATGGCTTACACCTCCGTCACCGAAGCCTTGGCCGAACGGTTCCACATGGACGAGAACTACCTGAAGGGGCTCAATCCCGAGGCCGACTTCAGCCGTCCCGGCACCATCATCAAGGTCGCCAATTTCGGCAGGCTGGTGGCGACGCCGGTTGCCCGCATCGTCGCCGACAAGGACAAGAAGCAGGTGTTCGCCTATGACGCCGGTGGCAAGCTGGTCGCGGCCTATCCGGCCACCATCGGTTCAGCCGACACGCCCTCGCCGACCGGCACCCATACGGTGTCGCGCGTCGCGCTCGATCCGAACTACACCTACAATCCCAGCATCAATTTCAAGCAGGGCCAGAACGACAAGATCCTGACCATCCCGCCGGGTCCGAACGGCCCCGTCGGCTCGGTGTGGATCGCGCTGGACAAGCCGACCTATGGCATTCACGGCACGCCCGATCCCTCCAAGATCGGCAAGACCGAAAGCCATGGCTGCGTGCGCCTGACAAATTGGGATGCGCGTGAACTGGCCAAGCTGGTGTCGCCGGGCGTCACCGTCGAGTTCGTCGGCGGTCCCTCGGCCGATGATGTTGCGGAGCAAGTGAGCGCTCCAGCGCAGTGATATCGGCCTGCCCATAAGGCAGGCCGATATCCAAAGCTGGATTCATGAGCGCAGGGTGCTGGCTGGTTGTTGCCGGCCCGCAACAAGTCTAAGCAGACGCTCATGAAGTCTCCGAGCGAAGCCGCAGCCGTTCCCCTGACCAGGGCGCTTTCCAACGGTACATTTTGCCCGCAGTCGCAGCGCAAGTTCGTGCTGGTAGCGGCGATCCTGGCGTCAGCGCTCGGCTTCATCGACGGGTCGATCCTGGCCATTGCCATGCCGGCAATGCGCGTCGACCTCGGCGCCAGCCTGGCCGAGGTCCAGTGGATTTCCAACGCCTATGCGCTGACGCTGTCGGCGCTGATTCTGGCCGGCGGCGCCGCCGGCGACCGGTTTGGCCTCAGGCGCGCCTTCGTTGCCGGCATTGCGCTGTTCATCGTCGCTTCGCTGGCCTGCGCGGTGGCGCCGAATGCGCTGGTGCTCATCGCCTTTCGCGCCATTCAGGGCATTGGTGCGGCGATCATGGTGCCGGGCAGCCTCGCCATCATCGCCAAGGCCTATCCGAAGAAGGAGCGCGGCCGGGCGATCGGCATCTGGGCCGCCGCCTCGGCGCTGACGACGGCGCTCGGTCCAGTGCTCGGTGGCTTCGTCCTGTCGGCCTTTGGCGGCGGTATCTGGCGGGCGATCTTCGCCGTCAACCTGCCGCTCGGGCTGATCTCGATCTATCTCCTGCTGGCCAAGATTCCCGCCGACGCGCCGACGGAGAAGCGAAGCCTCGATCTCGGCGGCGCCGCTCTCGCCACGCTTGCCTTCGGGGCGCTTGCCTACGGACTGACCTCGATGAGCGCCGAAGGCAGGGGGTTGATGTCGGGGCCGAGCATCGCCGCAGGCGCCGTGCTGCTTATCATCTTCATCGTCTTCGAGCTTCGGCAGCGCGAGCCGATGATCGATCTCAAGCTGTTTCGGATCGGCGCCTTCGCCGGCGCCAACCTCGCCACCTTCTTCCTGTATTTCGCGCTGTCGGCCAATCTGTTCTACCTGCCGATGCTGTTGATCGCCGGATGGGGGCTGAGCACCAAAGAGGTCGGTTTCATCTTCCTGCCGCTGTCGGCGTCGATCGCGCTGCTGTCGGGTCTCGTAGGCCAGTGGTCGGATCGCATCGGTCCGCGTTTTCCGATCGCCAGCGGCTGCCTGGTGGTCGCCATCGCCTTTGCCGGGCTGGCTTTGCTCACTCATGCCGGCATGCACAATTTCTGGACCGGTATCTTTCCGCTGATGGCGGTGATGGGGCTCGGCATGGCGCTGGTGGTGTCGCCGCTGTCGACGGCGGTCATGACCGCGGTCGAGGACAAGGATACCGGCGCCGCTTCCGGCATCAACAATGCGGTTTCGCGCATTGGCGGGCTGATTGCTGTGGCGGCGATGGGCTCGCTCGCGGCCTGGGTCTATTCGACGATGCTCGATACCAGCGTCAGGCCGGGCATTCCGGGATTCGGCGAACCGGCATTGGCCGGCCTGGCGCCAGACCTTGATGCAACACGGCTCGCCGCCAGCGATGCGGCGTTCGCGGCCGTGTCGACAGTGACGGCCGTGCTTTGCCTCCTTGCCGCTGTTATCGCCTGGGCCACCGTTTCGGGGCAAAAGCTGCCTTGGTCACGAGCCGAAGAGGAGCAGTCGACCTGATTCGGAGCCGACCCGATTCGGAATGCTCTGATGGGGCGATTATGATTCGCCGGCGTCGAGTGTGACGGCTTAAAGCGCGTCGCGCTGAACGGATTCATACGACGCGCTTTAAGTCTTTGTTTTGACACATGTCCTTGTCCCAGAGCCGCGGCACACTTCTGGGCGACATGCACTAGCCTTCGATCTTGGCGCTCGCGACCTTCAGCGGATTGCTGTCTTCCTGCTTGAGCAGTTCATCGATGCGCTCGCGCTCGCGCTTGAAAGCGACCATGTCGTCGCCCTTCAGCACCTTGCCGACCGGCAGGCGCACGCGCATCGGGTCGACCTTGGTGCCGTTGACGATCAGCTCGTAGTGAAGATGCGGACCGGTGGAGAGGCCGGTCTGACCGAGGAAGCCGATGGTCTGGCCCTGGCGGACATGAACGCCGGGTTCGATGCCTTTGGCAAAGGCGCTCTGGTGATTGTAGGAGGTCTCGTAGCCATTGGCATGGCGGATGATGATCTGTTTGCCGTAGCCGCCGGCCCAGCCGGCCTTTTCGATGGTGCCGTTGCCGGCGGCGATGATCGGCGTTCCGATCGGCGCCGCCCAGTCGACGCCGGTATGCATGCGGACATAACCGAGGATCGGATGTCGGCGGGCGCCGAAGCCGGAGCGGAATTTCCCGGCGGGCAGGGGGTTGCGCAACAGGAACTGCTCGGCGCTAGATCCGTCCTCGTCGAAATAGTCGGTCGAGCCGTCCTGCATCTGGAATCGGTAGAAATTGCGCGTCTGGCCGCCGAAGGTCGACGAGACATAGAGCAGTTCCGATTCGTCGGAGGCCTGGTCGTCGCCGTCCGGCTGCGAGAACAGGACGTCGATGCGGTCCGACGGATTGAGCCTGGACTGGAAGTCGACGCCGGAGGCCAGGAGCTTGACCAATTGCTGGGTCAGCTTCTTCGACATGCCATAGGAATAGGCGGCGCGGTAGATGCCGTCATAGACGTTCGGCAGATTGCCGCGCACCACCACCGGTGCCGACGAATCGTCGAACGCGGTCAGCAATTCGGGGTTCGGCTCCGGTTCCTGCGCCGGCACATACTGGCCGCGGTCGTCGAGCGCGATGGTGACGATGTGCGTTGTCTTGTCATAGACGCTGGTGCGAACGACCTTGGCGGCGTCGCCATGTACCTCGAGCCCGACCCGCAGCACGGTTCCGGCCTTCAGCGCCGGTGCGTTGAGCAGCTTGCCGATCGCCTCCGCCATGCCGGTGGCGTCATCGCCCGTATAGCCCGAATCAGCGAAAGCCTCGGCAATGTCGCGGTCCCTGGT